>NZ_AP027732.1 GCF_030296615.1 Frondihabitans sucicola
GGCGTCAATTGGCCACGCGTCCACACGGCACCGCACGAGTTCGACTGGGCGGTCCTCGACGAACGCCTCGCGTACGCGACCGAAGACCTCGGGCTGACCGTGATAGCCGACCTGGTGCACTACGGCACCCCGACCTGGCTCGACGACTCGTTCGCCGACCCGCGCTATCCCGACGCCGTCGCGGAGTTCGCCGGAGCCTTCGCCGAGCGCTACCGCGGCCTGGTCGACCACATCACGCCCCTCAACGAGCCGGTGACCACGGCCTCGTTCTGCGGTCTCCGCGGAGTCTGGCCGCCTGCCCTCACGGGCTGGGACGGCTGGGCCACCGTCGTCCTGGGGATCGTCGAAGGAATGGCGCGCTCGATCGAAGCCATCCGCGCGGCGAACCCGGAGGCGGTCGTCGTGCACGTCGAGGCATCGGCCCTGTACGCCGCAGGGGCCCCGCACCTGGGCGACCTCGCCACCCACCTCGAGTCGATCGGCACTCTGCCGACCGACCTGCTGCTCGGACGGGTTACTCCCGAACACGAGCTCTACGACTGGCTGGTCAGCCAGGAGCCACCGCCGAGCGCCTGGACCGACTGACCCGGGATCCTGCGCGAATCGATCTGATGGGCGTCAACTACTACCCGGACCTCTCGCCGCGCACTCTCGTCGACGCCGAGGGCCAGGTGTCGCAGGTCGCGACGAACCGCTGGGCGGAGGGGCTCGCGGCGACGCTGCGCACGTTCGCCGAGCGCTACCGGCTGCCGCTCGTCGTCACCGAGACGAGCATCGAAGGCGACGACGACGTGCGAGCGGCATGGGTCGACGCGTCGATCGACGCGGTCCGGGCGCTCGTGGCGGAGGGGTCGACGTGCGCGGCTACACCTGGTGGCCGGTCTTCGACTTCGTCGACTGGTCCTTCGCCTCCGGAGGCCGCAACGTCGAGGAGTTCCAGGTCGACGACGGCCTGGTCGAGGCGCGCTCGTCGAGCACCGCGTCGAAGTCGCCCTACCTCCGGCGCATGGGGCTGATCCGGCTCGACGAGCAGGAGGACGGCACGCTGGCCCGCGTCCCCACGGCTGCCGCCGACGGCTTCGCGGCCCGCACGCGCGCCGCCGGAGCCGACGTGATCGACGACCTCAGCGCCTGAGGGCGGAGCCGCCTGCGCCGGACCGGTCGCTGTCGCTAGCCTGGGTCGGTCGGGCAGGCCTGCCGGAAGGGGTGGCACATGACAGAGCTGATGATCGAGGTGATCGCCGTCCTGGTGATCGCCGTCCTGGCCATCGCCGCCGCGACGGCGTTCGGTCCGAAGGTGGGCGTGGCGACACCACTCCTCCTCGTCGTGATCGGCATCGGGGTCGGTCTGATCCCGATGATCCCGAATTTCCAGTCGAATCCCGAACTCCTGCTCCTCGGCGTCCTGCCTCCCTGCTCTACTCGTCGTCGGTGTCGATGCCGGCGATGAACTTCCGCCGCGAGTTCGCAGCCATCGGCGGGCTCTCGGTCGTCCTCGTGATCGCGAGCGCCGTGATCCTGGGGCTGTTCTTCTCCTGGGCGATTCCAGGGCTGCCGCTGCCCTGGGGAATCGCCCTCGGCGCCGTCATCAGCCCGACCGACGCGGTGGCGACGTCGATCATCAAGAAGATCGGCGTCTCACCGCGGGCCGTGTCGATCCTCGAGGGGGAATCGCTGCTCAACGACGCGACGGCCCTCGTGCTGCTCAAGGCCGCCATCTCGGCGGCCGCCCTGTCGTTCTCGTTCTGGGGTGCGGCGGGCAACTTCGTCTACTCGGTCCTCATCGCCGTCGGTATCGGCTTCCTGGTCGGCAAGGTCAACCTCTGGGTCCGGGCCCGGGTCAGCGACGCGACGGTCAACACCGTCATCGGCTTCGCCGTCCCCTTCGTGGCGTCCCTCCCGGCTGAGGCCCTGCAGGCCAGCGGTCTGGTCGCCGCCGTCGTCGCCGGCCTGGTCACCGGGCGCGGTGCGCCTCGCGTCCTGACCCCCGAGCACCGACTCTCCGACGCGCAGAACTGGCGCACGGTCGAGCTGGTCCTGGAGGGCGCCCTGTTCCTCATGATGGGGCTGCAGATGTCCGGGATCGTGCAGGATCTCCAGCACGACTCGATCGGCATCGTCGCCGCGGCCGTCATCGCCGCGGGCGCCTTCGTCGTGACGCTGCTGGTCCGCGCCGTCTACGTGGGGCTCCTCATGCGCGGTCTCACGGCACGGGCGCGCCGGTACACCGAAGCGAAGGACCGCTTCGCGACGATGAAGGATCGCCTCGACAAGGGCGAGCCGATGATCCAGGGCGACGAGAAAGGTCCGCCGGGCGGCCGCGACCGATTCGAGCGGGCCGAGCAGGATCCCGGGCGACTCAGCCAGTTCACGACGCGTCTCGTCCGCGGGCTGGCCGACATCGAGTACTACCTGAAGGCCCCCTCGGCTGGAAGGAAGGCACCGTGCTGATCTGGGCCGGCATGCGCGGTGCGGTCACGCTGGCCGCGGCGCAGACTCTCCCCGCGCAGGGCGTCCCTCACCGCAACCTGCTGATCTTCATCGCCTTCGCCGTGGCGGCAGGCTCCCTGTTGATCCAGGGCGGCACGATCGGCTGGTTCGTGAAGCTCCTCAAGCCGGCGGTCGCCGACCCGTCCGAGGAGTTCGAGGAACGCACGAAGATGATGGACGTGCTCCGGACCGCGAGCGAGAAGGTGATCAGCGAGCGGGGCGCCGAGGGCCACTTCGACAAGGCGACGCGGATGGCGGTGATCGACGCTCAGCGCAACGCCCTCCTCGACGCCCGCGACGACGGAACCTTCGACGCGGAGGTCCTCGGCAGCGCGCTCACCGTGCTCGACGCCGACCAGATCGCGATCACGCTGCGCGGCGGCCCGGACTCCTGACCTCGCCGAGCGGGTCCAGGCGATCGACGTCGATCCACTCGCGCGACTGGACCGACGCTGACCGGGTGGATCGGCCGAGCGGGTCAGGCGAGAACGACGCGCACTTCCCACGGGCGGAGCACGGCTGCGGCGCCCGCCTCCGCGTAGTTGCCGATCAGCAGTGATCCTGCGCCCCACGGGCCCTCGAGGAGCAGCGGCGCCTCGAGCTCCGACCCCGAGAAATTGCCCGCGACGAGCAGACGACCGTCGTCGTCGGAGCGGGTGAAGGCGTACAGGGTCGGGTGCTCCGGCTCGAGCAGAGCGAACTCGCCCAGCGCGACGAGCGGCGACTCGTGCCGGAGGGCGATCAGCCGACGGTAGTACTCGAAGACCGAGCTGTCGCCCCGGGAACGGTCGGTCTCGACGTTGATCGTGTCGTGATTCGGGTTCACCTCGAGCCACGGGGTGCCCTCGGTGAAACCGGCTTGCGCGCCGGGCGTCCACTGGACGGGCGTACGCGCGTTGTCGCGGGATCGGAACCGCAGGATCTCCAGCAGGTCGGCTTCGTCGCGACCCGAAGCCTTCTGCTCGGCGAACCAGTTGAGCGTCTCGATGTCCTGGTACTGGTCGATCCGCTGGAAGCCGGCGTTGGTCATCCCGATCTCGTCGCCCTGATAGACGTACGGCGTGCCCCGATGAAGATGCAGGATCGTCGCCAGGAGAGTCGCGGACTCGTAGCGGTAACGGTCGTCGTCGGCTTGCCCGTCGTCGGCTCGGTCGTCGTCGGCTTGCCCGTCGTCCCCGAAGCGCGAGAGCGAGCGCGGCTGGTCGTGATTGCCGAGGTAGAGGCTGTTCCAGCCCTGGTCGGCGAGGCCGGTCTGCCAGCGGGAGAGCGAACGCTTGAGGTCGCGGAGGTCCAGCTCGACGTTGTCGAACTTGGAGGCAGGGCCGTGGTCGAGGCCGACGTGCTCGAACTGGAACACCATGTCGAGCTCCAGGCGATCGACCCCGGTGAAGAGGCGCGCGTCGTCGACCGTGACGCCGGGCATCTCGCCGACGGTGATGAGGTCGGCATCGCGGCCGGCGAAGACGCGGCGGTTCATCTCCTGGAGGTAGTCGTGGATCTGCGGCCCCATCTGGAAGCCGGTGCTGTCGCCGCGGAGATCCTGCTGGATCTTGGCGATGTGGTTGATGACGTCCATCCGGAAGCCGTCGACGCCGCGGTCGAGCCACCAGTTCATCATGTCGAAGACGGCGTCGCGGACGTCCGGGTTCTCCCAGTTGAGGTCGGGCTGCTTGGCGGCGAAGAGGTGCAGGTAGTACTGGTCGTCACCCGCCGGCTTCGTCCAGGCCGGACCGGAGAAGGCGCTGCGCCAGAGATTGGGCTCCACCGGCGCGGGCGTGCCGTCGGCCAGCGCCGGGCGAGCGGTCCCGTCGCGCCAGACGTACCAGTCGCGCTTCGGGCTGTCCGGCCCCCGCTTCGCCTCCACGAACCAGGCGTGCTCGTCGCTCGTGTGGTTCACGACGAGGTCCATCACGAGCTTGATGCCGCGCTCGTGCATCTCGGCGAGCAGGAGGTCGAACTCGTCCAGGGTGCCGAACAGGGGGTCGATGTCTTGGTAGTCGCTGATGTCGTAGCCGTTGTCGGCCTGCGGCGACCGGTAGATCGGCGACAGCCAGACGACGTCGACGCCGAGCTGCTGCAGATGGTCGAGGTGGGCGCGGATGCCGCCGAGGTCGCCGATTCCGTCGCCGTTGGAGTCGGCGAAGCTGCGGGGGTAGATCTGGTAGACGACGGCCTTGGTCCACCAGGCGGGAGCGGGGATTAGGACTTCTTCGTTCTGACTCACCCGTCGAGCCTAGGACGTGGTTCTGCGGGTGGTGTGGTGCGCGCCGCCTGCGCCCGCTGAGGTGGGCGCCGCCTGCGCCCCGGGAGCCCCTCCCGAAATCGAAGGGGATTCTCGAGTTGCGGCAGCCCTCGAGCGGCTCGGAGCCCGAATCGCGAGAATCCCCTTCGATTTAAGGAGGGGCGGGAGGGGCGGGCGGGTCGGGCAGGGCGGGCGGGTCGGGCGGGCGGCGGGCCCGGTTCAGACCAGCGCGTGACGGCGCGCCGGGCGCAGGCTGACGCGGTAGCTGCGGGGCACGAGCGCCCCCGCGGCGATGAGCTCGCGGCCGTCGCGCGGGTCGACGAGAGGCAGCTCGCCCGAGAAGAAGGGCACCGTCGTGTAGCCCGCAGCCGTCTCGCGAGCCATGACGCGCGGCAGCGCCACCCGGCAGAGCGGAAGGCCGACCAGGCCGAGGAAGAGCACGACGACGGGCAGGATCGCAGCGTCGAGACCGGTCGTCGCACCCGAGGCCAGGGCGAGCAGGGTGCCGATGAGCGAGACGAAGCCGACAGCGGCGAGGACCGCCGCCAGCACGGTGGCCAGCGCCCAGGTATACGCCGGGACGCCGGAGACGAGGCGGGTGCTCTGCTGCATGGACGTGCCCTTCGGAGGTCGGGAGCGCAGGATCCTGCGCACGTCCTCAGGTTATGGAGCGTCGGCCGGCGGCCGCGCGTCCACTTTCAGGTGCCATCCGTTAGGGGCCGCGGGTCACCCGGAGACGGGTTCGACAGCAGGTTTCGGCGCCCGCTTGAACGGCCGCCCGGCCAGCGCGAGGCTGGCGGGGGTGCGGCGCGCCACCGTCGAGATGACGTAGGCCAGCAGGACCACGACCACGTACGCCACGAGCGTGAGCCACGGTTTCGGGACGTGGGCGGGAACCCAGCCGCCGCCGACCCACAGGAGAAGCCAGAGGACCATGGGGTGGGCGAGGAAGATGCCGAACGAGCGGTCGGAGACGACCGTGACGGCGCGGGCGATCCTGCTCTCGGGGTTCCTCCGGTCGGACCACCAGGTGCCCAGGGCCAGGAAGCCCAGACCGACGAACACCGACCACACCATCAGGACGGGCTGGAGCGGAGTGCCGGAGCGGTACAGGCTGACGCCCGACGCCACGGAGACACCGAAGAACACGAGCAGCGCCACCCCGCACGCCGCGGTCAGGACGCCGATGAGCGGGCGGTGCGCTCGCACCCAGAGGAGGAAGTCTCGGGCGTGGTAGGCGCAGATCGCGCCGAGGAAGACGAAGAACAGGTAGGTGACGAAGAGGCTCTTCGGGTTCTCCGAGACCCAGCCGAGACTGTCGGGCGAGTAGCGGAGGAACCAGGTGAACACGAGCTGGTAGGCGCCGGTGACCGCCAGCAGCAGGACGTGTCGGCCCTTGGTCTTCTCGATGATCCAGAGGAAGACGGGGAACAGGACGTAGACCTGCATCGTCACCAGCAGGAAGTAGAGGTGGTACCAGGCGGTGCCCTCGACCAGGTGCTGCAGGAACGAGACGACCGCTTCGCCGAACGTGTAGTGCGGCGACCGGAGGTTGCTCGAGACGAAGTAGATGAGCGACCACGCGACGTACGGCACCGCCACGAGCAGCAGGCGTCGCGGAACGGTCCGCACGAACGGGCGGGGCCTGCTGAAGTAGCTGTAGGCGAGAACGAACGCCGTCAGGGCGAAGAAGACCTCGCGAGTGAAGTGCAGCAGTGCCAGCAGCCCGTACAGACCGACGTCGTCGGCAGCGGCCGTGTGACTCGTCGTGTGGACGCCGATGACGCAGGCGAAGGTCAGGATCCGGACCACGTCGATCTCGTACAGGCGCGGGGCGGAGGGCATCCTGCGAGTCTACCGAGCGAGCTTTGACGGGCCTGGGCGACGCGGACTGCCGGGTCGGCCGGTCGGGCGGCCTCCTCGGCCGCGAACCCCTCGCCCGCTCACTCGTCGCCCGCGCGCCGCTCGCCCGCTCAGAGCGGCGAGTGCGGCGAGTTGCGACGCCGGCTGTCGGGGGCGGCGGCGCGGCCCGCTTCGGCGTCGGCCGACACCTGCGCGTCGGCCTCGTCGCGCGCCAGGTCGTCGCGTGCCAGGTCGTCGGCGCGGAGCTCGTCGGCGTCGTCGTCGTCCGCCACGTCGGCCTCCTCGGCTTCCGTTTCGGCTTCGACCTCGGCCTCGTCTTCGCCCCCATCGACGCCGTCGACGCCGGCGGCGTCCGAGCGGGTGACCGCACCGGAGCGCCCGGGCACTCGCGCGAAGATCAGCGACGCGATGATGGTGACGATCACGGCACCGATGACGAAGAAGAGAGCAGCCATGGCGCGATCCTAGCGGTGCCGTCCACGAGCGTCCCGAGCCCGGTCAGGGCCCGCCGCGGAGCCCGACGACGGCGGTGTCAGTGCGAGTGGCCCTCGGCGCCGTGCTCGGACGCGCCGCCGAGCTTGAAGGCGAGTCGTCCATGTGCGTAGCCGCCGCCCGCCCGAATCGCAGTCGCCACCCAGGCCGCCTCGGAGAGCTCCGCTTCGGAGGCTCCGGCCTTGACGGCGTTCTGGCTGTGCGCGTCGATGCAGTAGACGCACTGGGTCGTGATCCCGACGGCGAGCGCGATGAGCTCGCGGTACTTCAGCGGGATCTCGCGACCCTGCTCCTGGAACACCGCGGCGTCGAAAGCGGCGAACTTCTCCAGGATGTCCGGCGTCGTCTTCTTGTAGACCTTCGTGTAGGTCTTGTCTTTCTCACGGTCGAAGTAGTCGCTCATAGCGTCGATCGTGTCACTCCCGGGCGGTCCGTTCGCGGGGCCGCGTCACAGGACGTCACGCACCTAGAGTGGGAAGAACGCCCACCCGACACGAAAAGGAACCCGTGCTCGCCACCGTCACCTCGACCGCGCCGCAGGCCTCCGACCTCAGCCACCTGCTGCGCAAACACCCCGACAGGGCCCAGTCGTTCGACCTCAGCGTCGGAACGGCGCACGTCTTCTACCCGGAGGTGAGCGACGAGCGCTGCACCGTCGCTCTTCTCCTCGAAGTCGACGCGATCGGTCTCGTGCGCGACAAGCGGTTCCGCGGCAGCGACGACGGCAGCCTCGCACGCTACGTCAACGATCGCCCGTACGCGTCGTCGTCGATGGTCGCCGTCGCCCTCGGGCAGGTGTTCCGCACGGCCATGGGCGGAAAGAGCGAGACGTTGCCGGAGCTCGCCGCCGCTCCGCTGCCCCTCGAGATCACCGTGGCGGCTCTGCCCGCGCGAGGCTCCGACCGGGCGGGGCTCGTGACACGCCTGTTCGCGCCGCTCGGCTGGCGAGTGACCGAGACGCCGATCCCGCTCGACCCGGCCTTCCCGCAGTGGGGCGACTCCCCCTATGTCGACCTGGTGCTCACCGGCGAGGTGCGCCTCAGCGAGGCCCTGCGGCACCTCTACGTGCTCCTCCCCGTGCTCGACGACTCGAAGCACTACTGGGTGTCCGACGACGAGGTCGGCAAGCTGCTGCGCGCGGGCGAGGGCTGGCTGCCCGACCATCCCGAGCGTGACCTGATCACGCGACGCTACCTCGCGCACCAGCGGTCACTCGTGAACGATGCCGCCGACCGGCTCGACGCGACGGCACGGCTCCTCGACACAGCGGACGAGGGCGCAGGATCCGGGGAGACTCCCCTCGACGAAACCGCCTCCCGCCCCCGGCCGCTGGCACCCCAGCGCGCCGAAGCGGTTCTCCAGGCGCTCTCGGACGTCGGCGCACACACCGTCGCCGACGTCGGCTGCGGCGAAGGAGCTCTGCTGACGAGACTCGCCGCGGATCCTGCGATCACGTCCCTCATCGGCACCGACGTGTCGGCGCGGGTCCTCGCGAAGGCCGAGCGCCGCCTGAACCTCCGCGAGGCGAGTGACCGCCAGCGCGACAGGATCCGTCTCGTACAGTCGTCGGTCACCTACACCGACGACCGGCTCGCCGGGCTCGACGCCATCGTGCTGATGGAGGTCATCGAACACGTCGACCCCGAGCGGCTGCCGGCCCTCGAGGCGTCGGTCTTCGCGACGGCCGCGCCGGGGTCCGTCGTCGTCACGACGCCGAACGGCGACTACAACGCCCTCTTCGAGTCGCTTCCCGCCGGGGCCTTCCGCCACCCCGACCACCGCTTCGAATGGTCGCGCGCCGAGTTCGCCGCCTGGGCTTCGGGCGTGGCGGAGCGCACGGGCTACGTCGTCGAGTACCGGACCGTGGGCGACGTGGATCCTGCCCTCGGCTCCCCCACCCAGCTCGCCCTCTTCCGAAAGATCGCCCGATGACTCGCCTCACCCTCCCCGACATGTCGCTCGTCGTGCTCGTCGGCGTCTCCGGCTCGGGCAAGTCGACCTTCGCGGCCGAGCACTTCGGGCCGTTCGAGACGCTGTCGAGCGATTTCTTCCGGGGTCTCGTGTCGAACGACGAGAACGATCAGGCGGCCACGGCCGCGGCCTTCGAATCGCTCCGCTTCGTGGCCGGCAAGCGGCTCGACGCCGGGCTGCTGACCGTCGTCGACGCCACGAACGTCCAGGCCGAGGCTCGACGCTCGTTCGTCGCGCTGGCTCGGGAGCACGACGTCCTGCCGGTCGCGGTGGTGCTCGACGTGCCCGAAAGCGTCTGCGTCGCTCGGAACGCCGCACGTCCCGACCGGAACTTCGGCGCGGCTGTCGTCAAGCGGCAGCACGACCAGCTGCGCCGGTCGCTCAAGTTCCTCGGCAAGGAGGGATTCCGGCGCGTGCACGTGCTGCGCGGGCTCGACGAGATCGCCTCGGCCTCGTTCGTCCGCGAACCGCTCCTCAACGACAGACGCGAAGAGCGCGGGCCGTTCGACGCCATCGGCGACGTGCACGGCTGCCGCTCCGAGCTCGAAGCACTGCTCGAGAAGCTCGGGTACTCGCTGACCCGCGACGAGCTGGGGCGACCGATCGACGCCGCGCACCCCGAGGGCCGCCGCGCGATCTTCCTCGGCGACCTCGTCGACCGCGGGCCGGACACCCCGGGGGTGCTGCGCCTGGTGATGGGCATGGTCGGCGCCGGGCACGCCTTCGCGGTGCCCGGCAACCACGAGTCGAAGCTCGTCCGCGCGCTGCAGGGCAAGAAGGTGCAGACCAGCCACGGTCTCGCCGAGACGCTCGCCCAACTCGCCGGCGAGACCGACGAGTTCCGCCGCGAGGTCGAGACGTTCGGCCACGACCTCGTGTCGCACCTCGTGCTCGACGACGGCAAGCTCGTCGTCGTGCACGCCGGGCTCATCGAGAAGTACCAGGGCCGGGCCTCCGGCCGCGTGCGGTCGTTCGCGCTCTACGGAGACACCACCGGCGAGACCGACGAGTACGGCCTGCCCGTGCGGCTGCCCTGGGCCGACGAGTACCGCGGCACCGCGACCGTCCTCTACGGCCACACGCCCACGCTCGACGCCGAGTGGATCAACAACACGATGTGCCTCGACACCGGCTGTGTGTTCGGCGGCAAGCTGTCGGCGCTGCGCTACCCCGAGCGCGAGGTCGTCGACGTGCCGGCCGAACAGGTCTGGTACGAGCCGGTGGCGCCGCTCGGGCGCGGGTTCCGTGGTTCGTCGGGGTCCGAGCGGGACGACTCGCTGCTCCGGATCGACGACGTCCTCGGAAAGCAGATCGTCGAAACGCGGGTCTTCGGCAAGGTCGGGATTCGAGAGGACAACGCGGCCGGCGCGCTCGAGGTCATGAGCCGTTTCGCCACCGATCCTCGGCGGCTCGTCTACCTGCCGCCGACGATGAGTCCGCCGCACACCGCAGCCTCCGGCGCCCTGCTCGAGCATCCCGCGGAGGCGTTCGCGTCGTACCGCAAAGACGGCCTGCCCGGCGTCATCTGCGAAGAGAAGCACATGGGGTCGCGTGCCGTCGTGCTGCTGACCCGGGATCCTGCGCCCTTCGGAGCCCCCGAGGGCTGGCGCGGAGCCGTCCACACGCGCACCGGCCGAGCCTTCTTCGACGAGGCGACGACCGACGCGTTCCTCGCGCGGCTCGACGCTGCCGCGTCGACCGCCGGCCTGTGGGACGAACTCGAGACGTCGTGGCTGCTGTTCGACGCCGAGCTGCTGCCGTGGTCGCTCAAGGCGGGCTCGATGATCCGCGACCAGTACGCCAGCGTCGGAGCCGCCGCCACGGCCGCCCTACCGGCGGCCGTGCGGGTGCTCGAGCGGGCCGCCGCTCGGGGCTCCGACGTCGGGGAGGTCCTCGATCGCACGCGCCGACGGTCCGCCGACGCCTTCGCCTACCGCGACGCCTACCGCCGCTACAGCGCACCTTCGTCCGGCCTCGACGGGGTGCAGCTCGCCCCGTTCCAACTGCTCGCCTCCGAGGGGAAGAGCCATCTGGGGCAGGATCACGCCTGGCACCTGTCGATCGCGGACCGCCTGGTCGCCGCCGATCCCGCGTTCGTCCGGGCGACGAGGCGTCTCGAGGTCGATCTGGCCTCCACCGACTCGGAAGCCGCCGCGGTGACCTGGTGGGAGCAACTGACCGCCGCCGGCGGCGAAGGCATGGTCGTGAAGCCCCTCGCCGGACTGACGCGGGGTACGAAATCGCTGGCTCAGCCCGGGATCAAGGTGCGCGGCGCGGAGTACCTGCGGATCATCTACGGACCCGACTACCTCGAACCCGAGAACCTGGCGAGACTCCGCGACCGCGACGTCGGACACAAACGCTCGATGGCACTGCGCGAGTACGCGCTCGGCGTCGAAGCCGTCGAGCGGTTCGTCGCCGGCGAGCCCCTGTGGCGCGTGCACCAGGCCGTGTTCGGAGTACTGGCACTGGAGTCGGAGCCGGTGGATCCGAGGCTGTGACATACCCGCTCCGCAGCCCACTCGGCGCAGAGAGCGCCTCCTGAGCCGCGAATCGGGGCGCCGTGCGCATCGCGGAGGCGTGCCGTTCGCCCGGCCCGAGCGCGGGCTCGGCGCGGAGAGCGGCGGCGACGTACCGCGCTTCGCGGCTCACTCGGCGCGGAGAGCGGCGGTGACATACCCGCTCCGCGGCCCACTCGGCGCGGAGAGCGCCCCCTGAGCCGCGAATCGGGGCGCCGTGCGCATCTCGGAACGGTGCGCGAGACCGCCGCTCCGCCCGGCGCTAGCACGGGGCGGGCGGCCCAACCGCGACCTCGACGCCGCGACCGAGCCGCGCGCCAGGGCGCGCGCCAGCCGGACGTCAGGCGGCGAGGAGCGCCCGGAGTGCGGCCAGCGTCTCACGCAGGAGCCCGGCCAGCGCGACGTCGTCGGGGCCGGCCAGCCAGCGCTCGAGGGAGACGCTGAAGACGGTGGTGGTGACCTCCGCGGTCAGAGCGGCGGTGAGGAGTCGACACCGCGCGCCTCGAATCCCTCGCGGATGGCAGTCGACAGGGTCGACATCTTGCGGAGCTCTCGTTCCCGGAGACCCTCGTCGGACTCGATGACCGTCCTGCGCAGCCGCACTGCGGCCGGCCCGATGGAGAACTGGGCAGAGGCGACGCCGTCGAGGGCGGCCGCGATGACGTCGAGCGGGTTCTCGAAGTCGGGCGCCTCGGCGATCATTCGCGCCGCAAGCTGCGGCACGTCGGCCTCGCCGCCGAACAGCACCTCGCGCTTGTCGGCGAAGTGCCGGAAGAACGTGCGCGTGGTCAGCCCGGCGCGGGCGGTGATCTGCGGGACCGTCGTCGCGGCGAAGCCCTGCTCGACGAAGAGCTCGAGGGCCGCGCGACGCAGCCGCTCGTGAGCCCCGGGTTCCCATCGCGCCATGGTTCGAGTCTAGATGATGACATTGCGTGCCATCAGGACTACTGTGATGACACGCAATGTCATCAAGCTGAAGAAGTGAGAACGCATGACCAACGACATCTGGATTCTCGGAGCAACCGGTCGCACCGGTCGCGACGTCGCCGCCCGCCTCGACCGGGAAGGCGTCGACCTGGTTCTCGCGGGGCGGTCCCGCTCGACCCTCGACGCCCTCGCGGGAGAGCTCGGCGGTCGGCCGCGCGTCAGCGTCGGTTCCCTCGACGAGAACCTCAGGCGCCTGGCGCAGGATCCCCCGCGGGTCGTGGTCAACACCGTCGGCCCCTTCGCGACCACGAGCCGACAGGTCTCCGAGGCGCTCCCCGACGGCACGCACTACGTCGACATCTCGAACGAGTTCTCGGGGTTCGAAGACGTCTTCGGCCTCGACGAGCGAGCCAAGCGGAAGGGGCAGACCCTCGTGAAGGGCGCGGGCTACGGAGTGATGGGGACGGAGGCCGCGATCCTGCGCCTCTGCGAAGGCCGCCCCCGGCCGGCGCGCGTGCGAGTCGATTCGCTGCCGACGCTCGCACTGGCGGCCGGGCCGCTGGGGGCAGCACTCGCCGGAAGCGTCGTCGAGGTGATTCGCTTCGGCGGACGAGAGGTGCGAGGCGGGTCGCTGGTCCGTTCCGCCACGGCGTCGCACCCGAGAACGATCGTCACTCCCGAGGGCGACTCGCTCTTCACGGGCGGCGGCGCCAGCGGCGACCTGTTCGCCGCCTGGCGCGCCAGCGGGGCAGAGGCCGTCGTGGCAGCGTCGATGGCCGCGCCCTCCAACCCCGTCGTGCGCCGCGTGATCCTGCCGATTCTCGGGGTGCTGATCCGCATCCCCGGCGCACCGGCTTTCCTGTCGGGCAGGATCGCGAAGATCAAGCTCAAAGAGGGATCGATGGCACGGACCGCGACCTGGGGTCACGCCGAAGCCGAGTGGCCAGATGGCACCACGAGCGAGGCCTGGCTCCGGACCGGTGACGCCGGGGTCTTCACGGCCGACGTCTTCGCGGAGGTCGCCCTCCGGCTTCTGCGGGGCGAGGGCAAGCCGGGCGCCTTCACGCCGGGCGCGCTGTTCGGTGCGGACCTCGCCGAGGCCGCCGGCGCCACCATCACCCTCGTCTGACCTCGCCGTCGGGGCGCGGCCGTCCCGGTCAGTCGCGGAAGAACTCGACCTCCGAGGCCGGCAAGCTCGTCGCGCCGACCCGGCCGGTCCGGGCGAAGTCGGCCCACGCCTTCCGCAGGGCTCGACCGCGCTGCTCGACCGCGGGCCAATCCGACGGCCCCACGAGCGCCGTCTTCGTCCAGGCCGCCTCGGTGCCGAACAGCAGGGGAGGTCGCCCACGTGCCCCGCGCCGATCCTGCTGCCCGCGGGTGACCACCGGATCTCGTACCGGGTCGCGCGCCCCCGGCTGCCCGGTGCCGCGCGGCGAAGCGCTTGGCGTCGGTGGTGTAGATCCTGTCGGTCGTCGGGCGAAGGATGAGCCACCGGAGCGCCCGCCCGACGATCGGGAGCTCGGTCGCGATGCGCAGCGGCGGCAGGACGGCGAGGTACATGCCCGTCTCCTCCCGCATGGTTCCGATGAGCACGTCGATCTCGGGCGCGACCTGCTGCCAGGCAGTCGCGGCCTCGTCCTCCGGCGGCAACGGCGCGTGCCCGTACTGCACGCCGAACGGCATCCCGCCCTTGAGCCCGAACCGCAGCGCCGCCTTCTCGGCCACCGGCTGCAACGCCAGCAGTTCGTCGACCGTCGCATCGCTTCGAGGCACTCCGGTCGCCGCGAGCATGGCGTCGACCATGGGGCCTCGACCTCTCATCAGCCCGAGCGGGTCGCTCTGCACGATGACCCTGCGGAACAGCCCGCGAGCGCCGTCACTGATCATCAGGTGCGAGATAGCGTCTCCGCCGGCCGACTGCCCGAAGAGCGTCACGAGGGCAGGATCCCCTCCGAAGGCTGCGATCGATCGCTGCACCCACTCGAGCGCTGCCACGATGTCGAGCAGCCCCAGGTTGGCGGGCACCGTCTTCCCGTCGCCGTAGAACCCGAGTACACCGAGACGGTGCGTGACGCTCACGACGATGACCCGCTGCTCTCGCACGAGCGACCCGGAGTCGTAGAGCGGCACGTCGCCGGCACCCGTGACGTACGACCCGCCGTGGATCCACACCATGACGGGCACCGTCTCGTCCGCACCGAGATCGGACGGGACCGTGATCGTGAGCGTCTGGCAGTCCTCCGACCCGAGGAGCCCGTCGGCCGCGCCCGGCAGCAGCTCGTCGAGCACCGCGGACGGCAGCTGCGGGCACGCCGGCGCCCGGACGAGAGCCTCGAAGGGCGCAGGATCCCCGGGAGCACCTGCGGGCCCGGCCAACGACTCCGGCGCTTCGAATCGACCGGCCCGCGCATACGGCACCCCGACCATCCGGACCACGTCGCCGTCGACTCGTCCCACGACGACGCCGCCCGGTGTGGCGAACTCCCGTGTCTCGACCTCGTCCAGTGCGGTGTTCCGTCCCGTTGCCGTCATTGCGCCCTCGTCTCTCGGATCGTCCTCCCGCAATCCTGCCCCTCCTCGCCTCCGGCTCAGCCGACGTCGTCTCGCCGGTGCCGATACGCGACACACAGCGCCGGGGATCGGAGATCTTCGACAGGGGTCTTGCGCCGCCGGAAACGGAGCGCTAACGTACAACCAAATGGTTGTAGAAACACTGACGAACGACGAGATCGATCGGATCTTCCACGCGCTGGCCGATGCCACGCGGCGCGACATCGTGCAGCGCGTGATCCACGAAGAGCAATCGGTCTCGACGCTCGCCCGCGCCTACGACGTGAGCTTCGCCGCGGTGCAGAAGCACGTCGCCGTGCTCGAGCGCGCGCACCTCATCACGAAGCAGCGACACGGGCGGGAGCAGATCGTGCACAGCGACATGGGCACCCTCGGCCGAGCCGAACGTCTGCTGCGGCAGTACCAAGATCTCTGGGCGGGCAGGGCCAGCAGGATGGACGCCCTCCTCGCCGAAGACGACGAGACCACCACTCAGAACGACCCCCATCGAAAGGACCGACACCATGACCACCATCGATTCGACGATCGACACCGACGAACTCACCCTGACCTTCGTGGCCGAGTTCGACGCGAGCCCCACCCGCGTCTGGGAGCTCTGGGTCGACCCGCGGCAGCTCGAGCGCTGGTGGGGACCGCCGACCTGGCCGGCCACCTTCGTCGACCACGACCCCGTGCCCGGCGGGCGCTCGAACTACTACATGACCGGGCCGGAGGGCGAACGATCCGGTGGCTGGTGGCAGTTCACCTCGGTCACACCGAAAGACGGGCTCACGTTCGACGACGGCTTCTCGGCCCCGACGGCGTCCCGAACGAGTCGATGCCGACGACGCACAGCTCGGTCGCGCTCGAGCCTCTGAACGGAGACCCGACCAAGACCCGGATGACCACCGTCACCCGGTTCGAGAGCCTCGATCAGCTCGAGAAACTGCTCGAGATGGGCATGCGCGAGGGCATGGCTCTCGCGATGGGGCAGATCGAGGCGATCCTGCTCGACTGAGAGAGTCGTGCGCGCCGCGCGCCGAGCTCGCGACTCGTGGGAACCTGGTGGGCCCCGTTCCTCTACGAAGGACCACCGACATGCAGCGCTTCGCCCTCCTCGGCGCCGGTTTCATCGGCACCGTCCACGCTGAGAACCTCGCAGCCGATCCTCGCGTCGACCTCGCCCTGATCTACGACGTCGACACGACCCGGGCCGCGGCTCTGGCCGGCCGCTTCGGGGCCGGGGTGGCGCGTTCCTCGACGAGGTCTTCGATCCTGAGCTCATCGACGCCGTGTTCATCGCGTCGTCGACCGACACCCACGCCGAGCACGTCCGGCGTGCCGCCGAAGAAGGCATCGCCGCCCTCTGCGAGAAGCCGATCGACCTCGACCTGTCCCGCGCGGCCGAGACCGTCGCCTACGCCGAGGAGCGCGGCGCGCGCGTGATGGTCGACTTCAATCGCCGGTACGACCGTGACTACGCCGAACTGCGCAGGATCGTCGCGGCGGGCGAGATCGGCGACGTCGAGCTCGTACAGATGTCGACCCGCGGTCCGTCCCTCCCCCGCTCGAGTACATCGCCGTCTCGGGCGGCCAGATGCGCGACCAGACGGTGCACTTCTTCGATCTGGCGCGGTGGATCGCCGACCTCGAGCCGGTGTCGGTGTTCGCCGCGGGTTCGGCCCTGTCGGACCCGCGGCTGCGCGAGCACGACGACGTCGACACGTCGGTCGTCACGCTGACGCTGTCGTCGGGCGCGCTGGTGCAGATCGACAGCATCCGCCGCACCGGGTACGGCTACGACGAGCGCATCGAGGTCGTCGGATCGACCGGCATGGCCGAGGCCCGACGCCGGCGCGACGGCCACGTCTCGCGCTACTCGCACGGCCGCGTCGTCGAGGACGGCCTCCATCCGGGCTGGTTCGAGCGGATCCGTCCGACCTACGCTTCCGCCCTGGGAGCCTTCGTCGAGTCGCTCGAGAAGGGTGGAGCCCTGCAGTCGGGCCTTCCGAGCCTGCGCGACGGCCTCACGGCGCAGGTCATCGCCGAAGCCGCGACCACGTCGCTCCACACCGGCGTCTCCGAGCCGATCACCTCGTGATTCGCCGGCGCCTCGGCGTCTCACCCCTCGGTCCGGTGGAGCGACTTCAGCCCTGATTCAGCACTTTTCGGGCAGGCTGACCCCATGCGGGTTCTGGTGGTCGACGACGAGAAGCGCCTGGCCGAGGGCGTCCGGCGCGGGCTCGAAGCCGAGGGATTCGCCGTCGACGTCGCGAACGACGGCGTCGACGGCCTGTGGAGGGCTCGCGAGAACGACTACGACGTGATCCTGCTCGACCTCATGATGCCGGGGATGAGCGGGTGGGCGGTCTGCCAGACGCTCCGCAGCGAGAAGAACTGGACCCCGGTGCTGATGCTCACCGCCAAAGACGGCGAATGGGACCAGGTCGAGGCGCTCGAGACGGGTGCCGACGATTACGTGACGAAGCCGTTCTCGTTCCCCGTCCTCGTCGCGCGGATCCGGGCGCTCGTCCGCCGCGGGTCACCCGAGCGCCCCGTCTCGCTCCTGGTCGGCGATCTGCGCGTCGATCCCGGCAGCAGGCGGGCCTGGCGCGGCGAGACCGAGATCAGCCTCACCAGCCGCGAGTTCTCGGTGCTCGAGTTCCTCGCTCGAAACGCCGGCCAGGTCGTCTCCAAGCGCGACGTGATCGCCAACGTCTGGAACGACGATTTCGACGGCGACGCGAACATCGTCGAGGTCTACCTCGTCCGCCTCCGTCAGAAAGTCGATCGAGCGTTCGGCGTCGTCACCATCGAGACGGTGCGCGGGGCCGGGTACCGCCTGAGAGCCGGCGATGCGTGACGCCAGGCGTCGTTCCATCCGCTTCCGTGCGACGGCGGCGGTGGTCGTCATCGCGCTGGTCCTCGGCGGCGCCGGGTCCGTCGCGTTCATCGCCGTGCTCGAGCATTCGCTCGTCGACGGCGTGCAGAACAACGCCGAGACGTCGCTCGAGACCCTCGCGGGCCGCGTCGAAGCCGAGGGCGATTCCGTCGTCGACGCGCACGACGACGACATCCTCGTCCAGCTCCAGGACGACGACGGCGCCGTCGTCGCCCACGGCGACGACGCCGGCGGTGCGCCGCTCCCCCAGCACGACGGCTCGATCGTCACCCGCGACGACGAGCGTTGGCTGCTCGTCTCCGACGACCTCGACGAGATCGGCGGGTCCGACCGGGAGGCCGTGCTGGTCGTCGGCGGATCGCTCGACGACGCCGACGACGCCGTCGCGACCGTGCGGAGCCTCCTCCTCGGCGCGCTGCCGATCCTCGTCGTCCTGATGGGCGTCCTCGCCTGGATCGTCGTCGGGAGAGCTCTCCGTCCGGTCGAACGGATGCGGGTCGATGCCGAATCCGTTCGGGCGACGAACCTTCACGCCCGCATCGACGAGCCGGGCACCGGCGACGAGATCGATCGGCTGGCGCGCACGCTCAACGGCATGCTGGCGCGGCTCGAAGACTCGCAGCGCGCGCAGCAGCAGTTCGTGTCCGACGCCTCGCACGAGCTGCGGTCGCCCCTGGCCACGATCCGCCAGCACGCCGAGCTCGCGCGGCTGCACCCACAGACGACGAGCCTGGCCGAGCTGTCCGACGTCGTCCTGTCAGAAAGCGACCGGCAGAACGACCTCGTCGAGTCCCTGCTGGTACTGACCCGCCTCGACGAGAACGGCCCCGGCAGTCTCGCGCCCGTCGATCTCGACGACCTCCTCCTCGCCCAGGCTGCCAGGGTGCGCGCCCTCGGTGGCGTCGTCGTCACGACGACCGGCATCGGGCCGGCCCGGGTGTCGGGCGACGAGCGGCTCCTCACGACGCTGATCAGGAACCTCGTCGACAACGCCGCCCGGCACGCCGAGCACACCGTCGACCTCCACCTCTCTTCGACCGACGCCGCGGTGACTCTCGCGGTCGACGACGACGGGCCCGGCATCGCCCCGGCCGACCGCGAACGCGTCTTCGACCGCTTCGTCCGCCTCGACGAGGGGCGCGATCGCGACAGTGGCGGCTCCGGCCTCGGCCTCGCGATCGCGCGAGCCGTCGCGCGCGCTCACGGTGGAACCATCAGCGTGACATCCGCCGAGTCGGGCGGTGCGTCGTTCGCGGTCACGCTCCCGGCGGCCGCCTGATCGCTTCAGGGTGGGTTGCACCCGCGGGGCACCCTTCTTCCATGACGAAAACCACGAACATCGCCCGTGTCCGCCGCACCGCTCTCGCCCTCCTCCTTCCCCTGTCGGGCGCCTTCCTGGTCGCCGGCTGCTCCTCCCCGTCAGACGGTCAGGGTGCGGGCTCGAGCTCTTCGGCGTCCTCGGCCGCCGGGCCGACGGCCGGCGCCGTGGGCGACGACGCCACGGCTCTCACCGCCGCGGCGGCCACCGCTCTCGACGCCGTTCCGTCGAGCCGACTGCTTTCCATCGAACGCGAACGCGGCGGCTCCGCGTGGGAGATCCTGGTCGCCAGCGCCGACGGCACGGAGCACGAGGTCCACACCGACGCGGCGGGCACGACCGTGACGGCCGGGCCGACCTCGAAGTCGACCGACGCCGACGACCTGGCCGAGAACAAGCGCTTCCTCGGCGATGCCACGGTCACCGCGCGGGAGGCCGCCGCGACGTTGACCGAGACGGTCGACGGCTCCGTCGCCGAGCTCGGGCTCGACGACCACCTCGGCAAGACCGTCTGGGAGGGCGACGTCATCGACTCCGCCGGGACCAAGCACAGCATCCGCCTCGACGCCGGCACCGGCGACGTCGTGACGAACGCCGTCGACACCGACGATTGAGCGCCCGGGCCGTGGTCGTCCCGGTCGGCGCCCCCGCAGCCGCGGGGTGGATGCCGCCGACGGTCCGGGAGCACCGCCGAACCTGTGGACAGGATTATCCGCAGTCGCGGGCGCAGCAATAGAGTGAAGGCGGCCCGCCTCGCAGCGTTGCGTGAGCCGCGAGCCCTGCACTGTTCAGGCGTTCTGGAGGACCCCTTGACCGAATCCACCCCCGTTGACCCCACCTCGACCGACGCCTGGAAGGCGCTCGCCGGCATCGCCGACGGCTTCTCCCCCGACCTGCGCGGCTGGTTCGCCTCCGACGCCGACCGGGCCGAGCGGTACACGTTCCAGGCCGCGGACCTCACCGTCGACCTCTCCAAGGGGCTGGTGACCGAAGAGATCCTGGGCCACCTCCTGCAGGTCGCGAAAGACGCCGACGTCTCGGGTCGCTACCAGGCCATGATCACGGGCGAGCACATCAACGTCACCGAAGATCGTGCCGTGCTTCACACCGCCCTGCGCCGCCCCGAAGGCACCGAGGGTCTCGTGCCTCCGACCGGGTTCGTCGTCGACGGAGAAGACGTCGACGCCGAGGTCCACAAGACCCTCGACAAGGTCTACGCCTTCGCCGAGCAGGTCCGGTCCGGCGCCTGGACCGGTGTGACCGGCAAGCGCATCGAGACCGTCGTCAACATCGGCATCGGCGGCTCCGACCTCGGGCCCGTGATGGTCTACGAAGCCCTGAAGCCCTACGTCCAGCCGGGCCTCGAGGCCCGCTTCGTCTCCAACATCGACCCGACCGACGTCTACGAGAAGACGGCCGACCTCGATCCTGAGACCACGCTCTTCATCGTCGCGTCCAAGACCTTCGGCACGCTCGAGACCCTCACCAACGCGCGCCTCGCACGCGAGTGGCTCTGGGCCCGGCTCGCCGGCTCGGGTGCGATCGCCGACACCGACGCCGCCCGCAAAGACGCGGTCGCGAAGCACTTCGTCGCCGTGTCGACCGCGCTCGACAAGGTCGAGGCCTTCGGCATCGACCCCGAGAACGCGTTCGGCTTCTGGGACTGGGTGGGCGGCCGCTACTCCGTCGACTCCGCCATCGGTACCTCGGTCGTCATCGCGATCGGTCCCGACAACTGGCGCGAGTTCCTCGCAGGCTTCCACGCCATCGACGAGCACATGCGCACCGCGCCGCTCGAGCAGAACGTCCCGGTCCTCATGGGTCTCCTGAACGTCTGGTACTCCAACTTCCTCGGGGCCCAGAGCCACGCGGTCCTGCCGTACGCGCAGTATCTGCACCGGTTCCCCGCCTACCTCCAGCAGCTCACGATGGAGTCGAACGGCAAGAGCGTCCGCTGGGACGGCTCGCCGGTCACGACCGACACCGGCGAGATCTTCTGGGGCGAGCCCGGCACCAATGGCCAGCACGCGTTCTACCAGCTCATCCACCAGGGCACCCGCCTCATTCCGGCCGACTTCATCGCCGTCGCGAACCCCGCGCACGCGCTGAAAGACGAGACCGGCGACGGGGCAGCGGTCGAACCCGGCCAAGACGTGCACGAACTGTTCATGGCCAACTTCTTCGCCCAGACCAAAGCGCTCGCATTCGGCAAGACGGCCGACGAGGTGCGCGCGGAGGGCACGAAAGAGTCCGTCGTTCCGGCCCGTGTGTTCAGCGGAAACCGGCCCACGTCGTCGATCCTGGCGCCCGCCCTCACGCCGAGCGTCGTCGGTCAGCTCATCGCGCTCTACGAGCACATCGTGTTCACCGAAGGCACCATCTGGGGCATCGACTCCTTCGACCAGTGGGGTGTCGAGCTCGGCAAGCAGCTCGCTCTCCAGGTCACCCCGGCCGTCGCCGGCGACCAAGCGGCCATCGACTCGCAAGACGCGTCGACCAAGTCGCTCATCGAGAAATACCTCGCGCTGCGCAAGTAGCGCATCGGAGACGAGGCCCGGGAGGCTGTCGTGTCGAAAGTCAGAGTTCACAACTTCGCCGTCTCACTCGACGGTTTCGGAGCGGGCGCCGATCAATCGCTCGAGGCGCCGTTCGGCCACGCCGACGGTCGACTCATGCAGTGGTTCATGCGCACTCCGACCTTCCGCAGCATGCAGGGTCAGCCCGGCGGCGACTCGGGTGTCGACGAAGAGTTCGCCGGCTCGTGGGCCGAGGGCATCGGCGCCGAGATCATGGGCCGCAACAAGTTCGGCCCCGAACGCGGCCCGTGGGCGAACAGCGAGTGGAAGGGCTGGTGGGATGACGACCCGCCCTTCCACACCCCCGTCTTCGTCCTGACGCACCACCCGCGCGAATCGCTGGAGATGAACGGCGGCACGACCTTCCACTTCATCGACGCGTCACCCGCCGAGGCACTGGCGAAGGCGCGCGAGGCGGCACCCGGGAGCGACATCAGGATCGGCGGCGGCGTCGAGACCGTCCGCGAGTTCCTGGCCGCCGACCTGATCGACCACCTGCACGTCGTCGTCGTGCCCATCGTCCTGGGTCGTGGCGAGCGCCTGTGGGACGGCCTCGAAGGGCTCGAAGAGCGGTTCGACATCGAGGCGGTCTCGTCGCCGTCGGGTGTGACGCACGTGACCTTCACGCGTCGCGCGTAGAGCGCGACGACGAGATCGGGCCCGTTCGCCGTCCGGCGAGCGGGCCCGTCTGCGTCAGCGCTGCTGATGGCGGCCCAGAACGCCCTAGAACTCTTCGTGCTCGTTCGGGTCCTGACCCCAGATGCGCCCGCGCCCGAGGCTCGAGATCGCTGCGACCTCCGACTCGTCGAGCTCGAAGCCGCCGAGTTCCAGGTTCTGCGCGCGGCGAGCGGGGCTCGACGACATCGGGATCGGCACGACGCCGTTCTGGTAGTGCCAGCGCAGCACGATCTGACCGGTCGAGACAGCGTGCTTCTCGGACGCCGCGACGATGATCGGGTCGTCGAGCAGACCGGTGCCTCGCCCGAGTGGGCTCCAGGCCTCGGTCACGATGCCGAGCTCCTGGTGGACGGCGCGAAGCTCGACCTGGGGAAAGAACGGGTGCAACTCGACCTGGTTGACCGCCGGCACGACCCCGGTCTCGTCGACCAGGCGGCGCAGGTGCTCGGGGGTGAAGTTCGAGACGCCGATCGAGCCGAGGAGGCCCTCGTCGCGGAGGTCGATCAGCGTCTTCCAGCTGTCGACGTACTTGTCGATCTTGGGGAGCGGCCAATGGATGAGGAACAGGTCGATCTTCGCGAGACCGAGGTTCGTCAGCGATTCCGTCACACCGACGCGAGCCTCGTCGCGACCGTGGTGGCGCCCCGCGAGCTTCGAGGTGAGGACGATCTCGTCGCGAGGCACGCTGGTCTCGCGGACGGCGGCGCCGACCTCCCCTCGTTCTTGTAGCTGAGGGCGGTGTCGATGAGGCGATAGCCCAGGTCGAGGGCGTTGCCCACCATCTCGGTCGAGTTCTCGCCGTGGTGCGGGAAACTGCCGAACCCGATCGACGGGATGCGGTGCCCGTCGTTGAGCGTGTGAGCCTGCAGTGTCTTCTGGTCCGTGTCGGTCATGAATCCTACGTTAGCCCTTTGTCCTAACATTTACGGCGCAGGTTACGAGTAGTACCAGGGTCCGATGCACCATCGACGCAAAAGTGCAATTCTGAGTCCATGATCACGAAGCAGCTGCGGACGAGGGCTGCATTGACCTCCCTCGCGCGGCGACTCACCGCAGCCTCGGGTCTCGCCGGTTTCACCGTGCAGCAGCTCTGCGACGAGGTCGGCATCTCGCGCCGCACCTTCTTCAACTACTTCCCGTCGAAAGAGTCGGCCGTGCTCGGCATCGAGAACGGCCTCGACGAGGTCCTGCTCGACCGATTCGTCGTCGCCAGACGCGCGGCGCCCGGCGAGCGGCGCGATCTCGCCGACGACCTCATCGACCTCGCCATCGGCCACTTCGCCGCCATGAGCCCGTCCGCGTCCGACATCGACGATCTCGTCACCGCCCTCCAGCGCGAGCCGAAACTCATCACGACGATGATCCAGTCCGGCCGCGCCGAGCAGCAGCGATTCGTCGACCTCGTCGTGGCGAACGACAGCTCTCAGGATCACGTCTCCGCCGAGGTCGCACTGGTCCTGTTCGAAGCCCTCGTGCGGGTCAGCATCGACTCCTACCTCCGCCAGGCGGATGTCCCGATCCCCTTCGCGGGCTCTGCCCCTGATCCGCTCCGCGAATCGCTCCGCGCCGAGGGGCGCGTCCCGATCCCCTTCGCGGGCTCCGCCCCTGACCCGCTCCGCGAATCGCTCCGCGCCGAGGGGCGCGTCCCGATCCCCTTCGCGGGCTCCGCCCCTGACCTGCTCCGCGAATCGCTCCGCGCCGAGGGGCGCGTCCCGATCCCCTTCGCGGATATCCTCCGCCATCGTGTCGACCTGGCACGCGGCCTGTTCACCCCCGCACCCACCCCCGTCCCGCCGATCACCCAGGAGCCCACCGAATGACCACCGAGAAGACCGCCCCGTCGGCGGCCCGCCCCAACCGGCGCGGGTCCAACGCCGACGGGCAGCTGATCCTCACCCAGCGCCGCATCTGGATCATCTTCGCCGCACTCATCGCCGGCATGCTGCTCTCCAGCCTCGACCAGACCATCGTCTCGACCGCCATGCCGACGATCGTCGGCCAGCTCGGCGGCGTCGAGAACCAGGCCTGGATCACCACGGCCTACCTCCTGGCGACGACCATCGTCATGCCCATCTACGGCAAGTTCGGTGACGTCCTCGGCCGCCGCAACCTCTTCCTCCTGGCGATCGCGCTGTTCACGCTCGCCTCGATCGGCTGTGCCTTCTCCACCGACTTCTGGACCTTCGTCGTCTTCCGCGCCCTCCAGGGCCTCGGCGGCGGCGGCTTAATGATCCTGTCGCAGGCCATCATCGCCGACATCGTGCCTGCCTCCGAGCGCGGCAAGTACCTCGGCCCGCTGGGCGGGATCTTCGGTCTCGCCGCCGTCGGCGGCCCTCCTCGGCGGCTTCTTCGTCGACCACCTCACCTGGAACTGGGCCTTCTACATCAACATCCCGGTCGGTGTCGCCGCCTTCGTCATCGCGTGGTTCACTCTGACGCTGCCGAGCAAGAAGGCGACCAAGAAGATCGACGTCCCCGGCGTGATCCTGCTCTCCGTCTCGACGGCGAGCCTCATCTTCTTCACCGAGTTCGGCGGCAACGCCAAGCACGGCTGGGGTGCGCCCGAGACATGGATGTTCGGCGCCGCTCTCCTGGTGGCCGGAACCCTCTTCGTGCTCGTCGAGAACAAGGCACAGGACCCCATCATCCCGCTGGCCTTCTTCAAGAACCGCGTCTTCGTGATCGCGACCGCGATCGGTTTCGTCCTCGGAATCGCCATGTTCGCGGCGCTCGCGTTCGTTCCGACGTTCCTCCAGATGGCGTCCGGTGCTTCGGCTGCCGCCTCGGGTCTCCTGCTGCTCCCGATGATGGTCGGACTGATCGGCATGTCGATCATCTCCGGTCAGGTGATCACTCGCACCAGTCGCTACAAGATGTTCCCCATCCTCGGCACGGTCCTCGTGGGCGTCGCCATGTTCCTCATGACGACCCTGACGGCCGACACCCCGATCTGGCTGATCTGCGTCTTCCTGTTCGTCTTCGGCGCCGGCCTCGGCTCGATCATGCAGGTCGTCGTCCTGGTCGTCCAGAACTCCGTCCCGCCGAAAGACGTCGGCACCGCGACCAGCACGAACAACTACTTCCGCGAGGTCGGTTCGGCCCTCGGCGTGGCCGTGTTCGGAGCGATCTTCACGTCGCGCCTGACCGACAAGCTGACCGACGTGTTCACGCAGTCGGGAGCCTCAGCGTCGGATGCCGCCTCGTCGACGTCCAGCCTCGATCCTGCGGCCCTCAACAAGCTGCCGACGGCCATCCACGACCTCGTGGTCGCGGCCTACGCCGACTCGCTGGCGCCCGTGTTCTGGTACCTGATCCCGCTCATCGCGATCGCGTTCGTCCTGTCGCTGTTCCTGAAGAACATCCCGCTGTCCGACGTGTCGGGCATGGTCGCGCGAGGCGAGGCCATCAGCGGCGAGGAGGCCGAGCGGGCCGAAGCCGAGCTGCGGGCCCAGGCCTCCGGCAAGGCGACGTCCGCCGCTCCCCGCGACTAGCCTCTCCCCCCCCGCCTCCGCCGTCCGCCGTCCGCCTCCGCCGTCCGCCTCCCGCCTCCCGCCTCCCGAAATCGAAGGGGATTTTCGCCCCGACCCGCCCCGATCGGCCTCATGTTCGGTCGGCGGCACGAATCCCCTTCGATTTCGGGCGCAGCGGGGCGAGGCGGGGCGGGGCGGGGCGAGGCGAGGCGGGGGCGGCACGGGGCGGGACGGGACGGGTGTGCGGGCAGGCGGGACGAACCCGGCAGCCCGACGGTCAGGCGTCGAGCTCGAGCGGCTCGCGCGCCTCGGTGGCGACCCAGCTGGCCAGGAGACCGAGGCCCTCGGCAGACTTCGAGCCGGGTTCCGCGCTGTACGACAGCAGGATGAGCCCCTCGTCGGTGACGAGCTGCAGAGCCTCGTAGCTCAACTCGAGGTCGCCGACGACCGGGTGGTGCAGTCGCTTCCAGCCGGAGCGGTGCTGATGGACGTCGTGGGCCGCCCAGCGCGTCCGGAACTCCTCGCTGCGCGTCGACAGCTCGCCGATCAGATCCGTGAGGCCCTTGTCGTACGGGGTCCGACCCGCCTCGTTGCGAAGGGTCGCAACCGTGTCGCCGGCGATCTTGTCCCAGTCCGGCCAGAACTCGGGTGCGCGCGGGTCGAGGAAGGCGAAGCGCGCCGTGTTCGGCGGCGTCACAGGGCTGTCGAAGACCTGCGAGTAGAGCGCACGGCCCATCGCGTTCGCGGCCAGGACGTCCATGCGGCCGTTCCTCACCCAGGCGGGCGCGTTGATCGAGTCGAGCAGGCGCAGGACCCCGGGGCGCACCCGGTTGGCCACCGGACGGCGGCGGGTCCCGACCGTGGCGTTGGCCGTGCGCGCGAGGTCGAACAGGTGGGACCGCTCGGTGTCGTCGAGCTGAAGGGCACGGACGAGCGCCTCCAGCACGCTCTCCGACACCCCGCCGAGGTTGCCGCGCTCGAGCCGCACGTAGTAGTCGACGCTGACCCCGGCGAGCATGGCGACTTCTTCGCGGCGCAGGCCCGGGACCCGCCTCTTGCCGCCGAAGTCCGGCAACCCCGCCTGCGTCGGCGTGAGACGGGCCCGTCGCGTCGCCAAGAAGTCGTGAATGTCGCTCTTGTTGTCCACAGATGCACCGTACGTCACCGGGCCCCCGACAGGGAGGTTCTCCCAGTACCCCGAACGGTAGGGTCTGTCACGCGCCCGCGGGAGCCGGTTGGGTGGTCACGAGACCGAAAGGGACATTCACTTCATGCGAGCAACACTGATGTACGGGGCGGGCGATGTGCGCGTCGAGACCGTCGCCGATCCTGCCCTCCACGAGCCCACCGACGCCCTCGTCCGCGTCGTCGCCGGCTGCATCTGCGGCAGCGACCTCTGGCCGTACGCGTCGAAGCTGGCCACCGACCACGGATCGCGGATGGGCCACGAGTTCGTCGGTGTCGTCGAAGAGGTCGGCTCGTCGGTGTCCGACGTCGCGGTCGGCGACTTCGTCATCGCGCCGTTCGTGGTGTCGGACGGCGTCTGCGACTTCTGCCGCGAAGGCCTCCAGACTTCCTGCCGACACGGCTCGAACTGGGGTGGCGCCCACGGCGGCGACGGCGGGCAGGGCGAGCGCGTTCGCGTTCCGTTCGCCGACGGCACGCTCGTCGTCGTGCCGGCCGGCTTCGACGAGAACCTGATCCCGTCGCTGCTGAGCCTCTCCGACGTCATGTCGACCGGATACCACGCCGCCAGGATGGGCCGCGTCGAAAGCGGTCAGACGGTGGCCGTGATCGGCGACGGCGCGGTGGGCCTCAGCGCCGTCATCGCGGCCAAGCTGCTCGGCGCGACCACGATCATCCTCCTGGGCCGCCACACCGACCGCACCGACCTGGGCGTCGAGTTCGGCGCCACGCACGTCGTCGCGGAACGCGGCGAGGAGGGCGTCGCGCGCGTTCTCGAACTGACCGGCGGTGACGGTGCGCACGTCGTCCTGGAGGCCGTGGGGCTCCCGGCCGCCGTCGAGACGGCCATCGCCGTCGTCCGCGACGGTGGTGCGATCAGCCGCGTCGGGGTCCCGCAAGACCCCATGATCTCGTTCGGTCGCAACGAGTTCCTGCGCAACCTCACCCTGACGGGCGGCGTCGCTCCGGCTCGCGCGTACATCGACGAGCTCCTCCCGCTCGTGCTCGACGGCACCATCGAGCCGGGCCGGGTCTTCGACCGCACGATCGGCATCGACGAGGTCCCCGCCGGCTACCGGGCCATGGCCGACCGCGAGGCCCTGAAGGTTCTGGTCCGCATGTAGCCCGCCCGCCCGCCCGCGGCCGGGCTAGCGTGGGCGCGTGACCGACGTGCAGCCCACCATCGCCGAGGCGATCCGCGAATTCGTCGAGCCTCGAGTCGCAGCGCGCATGCTCACGCTGATCGAGTCGGGCACGCCGAAATCCCACCGGAAGCTGGTTCTGATGCTGCCCCACTTCACGGCCCTGAAGCCCTCCCGGGCCCTCCGCCTGGCCGGGTCGGACGATCTCGCCGCTGTTCTCCGAGATCACGGCGACCCTCAGCGCTTCGAGATTCTCTCCGACTCGTCCCAGCTCGACGATCGAGTGATCGATGCATCCGAATTGGTGGCGCGCGCCAACGACGGCCCGGGCATCCTGGCCGTGGCGGATCCCCGGCACCTCGCCGTGTTCTGCGGGGAAGACGCCAACTCCGTGCACCTGCTGACCTGACGGTCGCTCACCCTGACGTGTCTGGCAGGATCATCCCGCCGGATGATGGACCAAACCGTTCCGTCGGGATTAGGGTCTAGCAGGGGATCAAATCCACCAGGGCGAGCATGACCGGTGGCTCTGCAAAACGGGCCGCTGATGATCACTCTCCCGCCGACCGGCCCACTTTCGCAACGACGCGGAAGCGGGCCGGTTCCGTTTCCGCCGGCCGTGCCCGGGCGGCCGCCCGACTCGATCAGACCGTGAATGCCGGCGAGCTCGATGAGCGCGGGGGAATGCCGCTGCCGGTGCTGCCACCCACAAATCGAAGGGGATTTTCGCCCTCCGGCCCGTTTTCTGCGCGAGAAGCGGGTGGAGGGCGAAAATCCCCTTCGATTTCGGGAGGATCGTCGGAACGACAGGCGGCGCAGCTCAGGCGTCGGCGCCCTCGAGCACCTCGTCGGCGCGCTCCGGGCTGCCCTCGGCGAGGCCGCGGGCGATCGCTCCGCGCGAGGCGAACCACATCACGAGACCGGCGACGAGCACGAGGCCTTCGCTGACCGTCAGGGCCCAGATGATGCCGTCGAGCCCGAACCAGAGGTTGGCGAGGATGACGATCGGGATGAACAGGACTCCCTGCGTCACCGACATGACGGTCGCCGGCAAGGCCCGCCCGGTCGCCTGGAACAGCGAGGTGATGAGCCCTGTGAAACCGTTGAAGATCATGGAGACGAGCTGCGCTGTGATGATGATCGCGCCGAGGCCGAGGAGCGACCGGTCGGAGACGAAGAGCGAGAACACCTGGTCGCGGAAGACGAACACGATGATCGAGAACAGCAGCGCGATGGCGCCGACGGTCACCGCGGACGAGCGGATGGAAGCCGAGAGGCGCGCCGCGTCACCCTTGCCGAACGAGTAGGCGAGCAGCGGCAGGATGCCGAGGGTCACGCCCATGATGAGAAACTCCGGAACCTGGGCGATCCGGACGGCGACACCCATGGCCGCGAGCGGACCGTCGCCGTAGTTCGCGGCCAGATTGTTGAGCACGAGCGAGGTGACGATGAGGAAGGCGGACTGCAGCAGCTCGCCGACTCCGACGCCGAAGACGGGCTTCAGAACGGCGGGCGAGAGGGTGAACCACTTCGGAGCCAGGCTCACGTTCTCGCTGTGCCGGGTCAGGTAGGTGACGAAGTACACGATCGTGACGACGTTCGAGAGACCGACGGCGAGCGCGGCACCGGCGACACCCCAGTGGAGCACCAGGATGAAGAGGACGTCGAAGACGAGGTTGGCGACGGTCGAGGCGATCAGTCCGATCATGACCTGGCGTGCCGCTCCTTCGGCTCGGACGATCTGCTCGAGGCAGAAGGCCGCGGCCAGGACGGGCACGAAGGCGAGCATGACGCCGACGAAGGCGCTCGTCGCGGGCACCGCGGCGCCGTGCGCGCCGAGCAGGGCCACGAGCGGGCTCAGAAAGATCAGGCCGGCAGCGCCGACGATGGCCCCCGCGATGACGGCACCCCAGACGGCGAACGACGAGACGTGTTTGATCTCCGCCGCCTTGGCCGGGTCGTTCTCGGCAGCTCCGAGGAGGCGGGAGATCAGCGCGCTGCCACCGACGCCGAAGACACCGCCGACGGCCATGACGAGGCCGAGGATCGGAGAACCGAAGGTGACGGCAGCCAGCAGGATCGGGTCGTGCAACGAGCCGATGAAGCCCGCGTTGATGACGTTGTAGACCGCGCCGACGATCATGGCGGCGGCCATCGGGATGCAGAGGTGAATGAGAGCGCGCACCATCGGTGCGGAGGCGAGGTACCAGCGGTTGGAGCCGACGGTGTCGGCCTGGGGGATTGCGGTGCTCATGAGGTGCTCCTTTCCGGGCGATGCCGGACGAGTTTCAGGGCGCGCCGACGAACGCCGGCGCGGCGAGGAAGAGGTGGGTGAAGGGCGGCGGCTGGGCCGCGGGCGTTACGAGCGGGTCGGCTGCGGGAGAACCGAGGTGATCTTGAGGAGCAACTCGTGAAGGGCTGCCCGCTCCGACTCGTTCAGGGGGCGAGGATCGTCTCCTCGGCTCCGTGCATTGCGGTGTCGAAGCCCGCGATGAGCTCGACGCCCGCTTCGGTGGCGTAGACGCGCTTGCTGCGCTCGTTGCCGCCTTCGGTGCGGCGTTCGATGAGACCGCGAGCCTCGAGCCCCTGCAGGAGGCTCGAGACGCTGGCCGGCGTCGTCCTGGTCATCTCGGCGATGTCGCGCTGGATCGAACCGGGATTCTGGACGAGGAAGCCCAGGGCGAAGCTCTGCTGGTGACTGAGCCCGCGTTCGCGGATCCAGTCCATTCCGGCCTGCTGCTGAGCCCAGCCGATCCACCGGAGCAGCTCGAGATTGCTGGTGAAGGTGATCTCCGGTTCGTTCATGATTAGAAAGCTAATCATTAGAACTCGAACTGTCAAGCCTCAAACTGATTTTTTCCACGATTTTCGAGGCGCGTCGAGAGATGGACGTGCCGCCGACCGTCGGTGAAGCGACACCTCTACCGTCCGGAGGCGCTCGGGGTATCTCGAATCACGTCCCGGCAGCGCCTCGCCCGCTCCTGCCACTCGCGTCGCGGGGCCGTTTCGGAATCCAGCGCCCCAGCGCGGCGGCGGCCGCGAAACCGACGAACCCGGACACGACGATTCCGAGGGCGAGCCCGGCCACACCGGTCACGACCGACAGCAGCACCGGACCGAGAGAGCTTCCGCCGTCGGCGAGTTCGCGCCAGAGCCCCAGGAACGTGGGACGCCCGACCGCGGGGGACGCATCCGAGCCGAGCGTGTTGACAATGCCCGAGCCGATCCCGTTCCCGAAACCCATGACGACGGCGACGAGCGTGAGCACCAGGAAGGTGTGCGTCAGCGGCATGAGCAGGAATGACAGGCCCATCACGATGGTGCAGGGCAGCGCGATCCACTTGCGACCCCAGCGGTCCATCACGTAGCCCGCCGGGTAGAACACGGCGGCGTCGACAGCGCCCGAGATGCCGTAGATGAGCGACGACTGGCTCGGGTCGAGCCCGATGTGGTGCGCCCAGAGCGGGACGACCACCTGCCGGGTCGCGCGGATCGCGGAGAGCAGCAGGATGCCCGTACCCAGGAAGGCGAAGGTGCGCCAGTGGTCGCGGAGCATCGTGAGGGTCGTGACGCGAGGCGCCCGCTCGCCGGGAGCGGGGGATCCTGCACCAGATCGGGCACCGTGTAGGCGATGACGCCTGCGCCCGCGATGGCGACCAGCGCCAGCAGGTAGGCCCCGTCGATGCCGGCCAGCCGGATCAGCCCCGCGCTCGCGAACGGGCCGATGAAGACACCGATGCGCTGGACGCCGCCCAGCGTGGACAGAGCTCGCGCCCGCTGCTCGGCCGGAACCGCTTCGGTGAGGTACGACTGCCGCGCCAGCAGGAAGACGCTCGAGGCCGCGCCGACGAGCAGGACGCCCAGGGTGAAGACGATCAAACCGAGCGGCAGGAGGCAGAGCGCCAACCCCACCGCGCTGAGCGCCGCGGCACCGACCATCGAGCGGCGCTCGCCGAAGCGGGTCGTGACGGCACCCGCGGGGATGTTCGTGACCAGGGAGCCGATGCCGATCATCGCGACGACGAGCGACGCGACGGCCTCGTCGGCGCCGCGCTCGATCGAGCTGATGGCGATCACCGGCAGCATGGCGCCCTGCGACAGCCCGAACAGGACCGAGGGGGCGTAAGCGGCGAAAGCGATGCTGCGGAGAGAGAAGTCGCTGCTCGTCGGGGTGACCATCGACGCCAGTGTATCTCGACGTCGAGACAGTTGCGGAGCGGCCCGCGGTCGTGGCGCGGGCCGCTCCGCCCCGGCTCAGCCCGCGTTGGTGATGTTGTCCTGCAACTCCTTGATGAAGGCGGCTGCCGCGGCCTTCGGTGTCTTCTGGCCGAAGATGACCTGCTGGTTGTAGCGGGCCATCATCGTCTCGATGTCGCTGGCGCCGTTCGGAGTGATCGCCGGGGCCTTGCCCGACTTCTTCACCATGGCGGCGGTGAAGTCGAGACTGAACTTGTCTGCGGTCGACAGCTGCGGCGTGATGGCGGTCTGGATCGCCGGGTTCGACGGCACACCGCGCTCGACGCCGAGGATCTTGCCGGCGTCCTTGTTCGTCAGCAGGAAGTTGACCAGGAGCGCCGCTTCGGCCGGGTGCTCGCTCTTCGACGAGATCGCCCAGTACATCGACGGCTTCGGGTACTGGAATCCGCTGTCGGTGGAGCTGCCGGACGGCCAATTCGCCATGGTGAAGTCGGCGTCGGGGTTCGCGGCGTTGTAGGCCGTGAACTGACCGGCCGGGATGAAGCCCATGGCGGTCTTGCCGGTCGAGAGGTCGTTCTGCTCGAGGGTGAAGCTCGCGCCCTCGGCGATGTGGGAGGCCGACGGCGACGCCTTGTCGGCGATCCAGTCGAGCTCCTGCTGCCAGTAGGAGGTGAGCACGCTCGGCTTCAGCGTCACCTTGCCCGCGCTGTCGAAGACGTTGTTGCCGTGCTGCCGCGCCCAGATGCCGAGCGAGAACGAGTCGGATCCGAACGGCCCGAGGCCGTGGACGGATCCGCCGGACTTCTGGGTGACCTCGGTCGCGAGATCGTCGAACTGCTTCCAGGTCCAGGTGTCCGTGTCGGGCATCGCGATGCCCTCCTTCTTGAGCGCCGCCCGGTTGATGATCACGCCGTTGGGCGTGACTCCGACCGGCATGGCGTAGAGCTTTCCGCCGACCTCGCCCGTCCCGACGACGCTCTTCGGCAGCGCGCTCGACTTCAGGGTGTTCGACACCGTCGAGAGGTCGAGGAGCGCACCGCGCTGGGCGTACGAGGCGACGTAGAGCTGGTCGAACTGGTTGACGTCGGGCATCTCGCTGGCCGCTGTCGAGGTCGCCAGTTTGTCCCAGTAGCCGCTCCAGTCGGTGTTCGACTGGTCGACCGTGATGTTCGGGTACTTCTTCTCGAACAGGGCGATCGCCTTGGTGGTGTTCGAGTTGCGAGCGGGATTGCCCCACCAGTTGAGGCTGATGGTGACCTTGTCCTTCGAGAGCGCCGGCTGATCGCCGCCGCCGTTCGAGCTGCCGCTGCAGCCGGTCGCGAGCAGGGTGAGGGCGGCGGCGGTGGCGGTGATCGCTGCGATGCGCCGTTGCATTCTGGATCTCATCGTGTTCCTTTGCGTGAGGTGGATGGGTGGGGCGGGTGCGTCATTTGCCGCCGGTCGTGGCGATCCCCGGAGGAGGAACCGCTGACCGAACAGGAAGACCAGGAAGACGGGAATGAGCGAGACGATGCTCATGGCGAAGAGGGCGCCGTAGTCCGACGCCGACTGCGAATCGACGAACGAGCGCAGGGCGACCGGCACGGTGTAGAGGCTCGGCTTCGTCACGAAGATGAGCTGGGAGAAGAAGTCGTTCCAGGTCCAGATGAAGGTGAAGATCGCCGTCGTCGCGAGAGCGGGCACCATCAGCGGGAGCATGACCTGGAAGAAGATCCGCGCGTGGCCGGCACCGTCGATCCTGGCCGCCTCGTCGAGCTCCTTCGGGATGCCGCGGATGAACTGGACCATCAGGAACACGAAGAACGCGTCGGTCGCGAGGAACTTCGGCACGATCAGGGGCAGGAAGGTGTTGAGCCAGCCGAGGTGCGAGTAGAAGACGTACTGCGGCACGATCAGCACGTGGATCGGCAGCATGATCGTTACGAGCATCACGACGAAGGCCAGCGTCCGCAGCCGGAACCGCAGCCGCGCGAACGCGTAGGCGGCCAGGGAGCACGAGACGAGGTTGCCGACGACCGCGCCGATCACGACGATGAGCGAGTTCAGCAGGTACCCGCCGAACTGCATGCTGAGCGCGTTCCAGCCCTTGGGATAGTGCGTCAGGTCGAAGGTGTCGATGAGCAGGCCCGAGTGCGTGAAGATGTCGGAGTTCGGCCGGATCGACGACACGACCATCCAGAGAACCGGATAGAGCATCAGCAGCGCGACCACGACGAGCAGGGCGTGCTTGAGGATGCTGCTGATGCGGCGAGAGGTGCCCGGCAGTCGCTTGGGCTTTCGCCCGGACGACGGCGGCGCGGTCTCGGGGACGATGTCGGCGATGCGGGTCGTGGTGTCAGTCATCGTAGAAAACCCAGAACTTCGAGGCCCAGAAGTTGAGCGCGGTGAACACTCCGACGATCACCAGCAGGAACCACGCGAGTGCAGAGGCGTAGCCCATCTGGAAGTTGCCGAAGCCCTGTTGGTAGAGGTAGAGCGTGTAGAAGAGGGTCGAGTCGCTCGGCCCTCCCGTTCCGCCCGAGACGACGAACGCCTGCGTGAACGACTGGAACGCCCCGATGATCCCAAGTACGAGGTTGAAGAAGATGATCGGGCTGAGCAGCGGCAGTGTGATCGACCGGAACTGCCGCCAGCGCGACGCCCCGTCGGTCGAGGCGGCCTCGTAGAACTCCCGAGGGATCTGGCGGAGGCCCGCGAGGAAGATCACCATCGGCGCCCCGAACGTCCAGACGTGCAGCAGGATCAGCGTCGAGAGCGCCGTCTTCGGATCCGCGATCCACGCCGGCCCGTCGATCCCGAAGCGGGCGAGCACCACGTTGACGAGTCCGTTCGAGCCGAAGATGATGCGCCACAGCACGGCGATCGCGACGCTCGCGCCGAGCAGGGAGGGCAGGTAGAGGAGCGAGCGGTAGACGGGGAGCCCTCGGACGCCGCGATCGAGCAGGATCGCGAGAGCGAGCGCCGCCATCAGCTGCAGCGGCACCCCGACCGCCACGTACACGAACGTCACGCCCAGCGAGTGCGCGAGCCTCTCGTCGCCGAGCATCCGCTGGATGTTGGCCAGGCCGGTGAACTTCGGCGCCTGGAGGAGGTTGTAGTTCGTGAACGCGAGGTAGAGCGACACGAGGACCGGCCCGAGCGTGATGCCGATGAGCCCCACGAGCCACGGCGCGAGGAACAGGATCGCGACCTTGTTGTCCCGGGTGTCGGCCTTCCGGTCGGCAGCGTCGCCGCGAGCCTTCCGCACGTTGCGGAGCTCACCGAGCGCGCTCACCTCAGCCTGCCCCGGCGATCGGGCGGCACCGCGCAGGGTGCTGCGTGTCGATGGCGAGATGTCATGATCTGCTCTCCTTTGAGTCGTGATCCTGCGGTTCTTCGGTGGTTCAGGCGGGGTGCTTCCACACGCCGAGCCGGCCGCACATGCCGAACAGCGCGGGTCCTTGGCGGCGGTCGGCCACGACCACGCGGGCACTCGAGAGGTGGCCGGCCGTGCCGCGCGAGAGGGCGTCGAGTCGGGTGCGGGTGGCTTCTGCGTCGTGCTCGACCGAACTCGACCAGAGGCGCTGCCAGTCGGCGACCCGGGGGCGACCAGTCGACCGGCGAGGTCGTAGAACTCCGCGAGGGCAACGGATCCGCGCCGGTCGAAATCGGCCTCCAACTCGGCGAAGCCTTCGAGCGCCAGGTCGCGGCGGGCTCGGGCCGCTCGGCCGACGACCGCCTCCGTGTCGTCGGAGGGCAGAGCGGCTTCGCGCCGGTAGGCCTCCGGGTCGGCGACGATGCGCCGCGGGAAGGTCAGCACCGCGTCGCCCGCCTCCGGCAGGCCGGCATTCTCCATGACCGTCAGGATCCGCAGCCCTTCGACGTTCACGAGGCGATGGATCGTCCCGGGCGCGAACCAGAGCACGACGCCCGGCCGGAGGTCGTGGCGCTCCGGGCCCTCCGGCGTCAGCGTCCGAAGCTCGCCCGCCCCCTCGAGGACGACGTACGCCTCGGTCGAGACCGTGTGGAGGTGCGGCGAACCGCCGTGCAGACCGTCGGGGGTCTCCCAGTCGTAGACCGCGAGATCGCTCACCGCGGTCGAGCCGGGGAAGTGCACGACGCCGGTCACAGGGCGAACTCCTGTCCGAGGGCGTCGAGCTCGGTGCGCTCGCACACGTGATCGACGAAGACGAAGCGGTGGCGCAGCATCACCCTCTCCCCGGCTCCAGCGCGACCTCGCGACCGAACGCGGGCGACGGGGCGATCGCGGCGAAAGGCTCCGCTCGGACGAACCAGGCGAGAGGCACGTCGGCCGACGACGATCCGGCGATGGCCAGGACGGTCGCGCCGCCGTCGCGGTCGTCGTTCTGCGACGACAGGGCCAGCCAGTCGGACTCGACGCCCATCGGGTCGTCGCCGTCCGGCACTCCGGCCGCCGTGACCCGGGCTCCGGTCCACGAGCGGGGACCACGCCAGAACAGCCCGGTGTAGCCGGCCGCCTCGCGGCCGAGCGTGGTGGGGCTTCCGAGGTCGAGCCGCCGACCCGAGACGTTCTCGAGGGAGGTGTCGAAGTCGAAGGCCCACAGCCCTCGCGCGACGTCGACGCCGTGGAAGCGCTGTCGCCGGTGCTCGGCGAACCAGCGTTCTCCGGAGGAGGCGACCCAGTCGAGCGTCTCCGCGAGGGCGACCTCGTCGTGATCCTGCGCGTCCGCCGCGGTGACGCCGTCGTCGAACCCGGTGTGCAGGATCCTGCCCAGGTTCTCCTTCCAGACGTAGCCGGCCCCCGGCGTGTAGGTCGGCCCACCCCAGAAGTTCTCGCCCGACACCTCGGAGAGCGTCATCTGGAGGCCCTTGTGCCAGCGGTGGTCCCAGGGCCGATGCACCGACAGCGGGGCGCCGGACAGGGTGCGGAGAGGGTGCAGGTAGGGCTTGGGCGCCTCTGCGGCCGGGGCGTCGGGCTCGAAGACGTACCGGGCGATCGCGACGTCGCCGACCACGATCTCGACACTCACGCCCGTGTGCCGAACCGTGACGGCGTTGCGACGAGCGAGGCCGCGCTCAGACATGGGCTCGCTCCTCCCTGGCGCCGCTCATCGTCGAGTAGAACGGGTCACTCGCGTCGAGGTCTGTTCGCGCGACCGGCGCCGCCGTCGCTGCCGATCGGTAGATGCCCGCGATGAGCTCCAGGACGCGACGGCCGTCCGCGCCGCTCGACGGCGGACGCCTCCCCTCGGCCATGGCGTCGAGAAGCGCGGTCAACTGAGCGGCGTGCGACGAGCGGATGTCGTCGGTCGGCGGCCACGCGTCGCTGACCGCCCGATCGATCGAGGGCGCCGGCGTCCAGGTCCAGTCGGAGTTGTCGTACCCGTAGAGGTGCTCGACCTCGACCGTCGCGTCGGTGAAGTCGAAGCGGAGATAGCTCGTCTCCCGGGGCGAGAGCAGGCTGTTGACGACCGATGCGACAGCGCCCGACTCGAAGGTGACGATCGCGAACGAGACGTCCTCCGTCTCGACGTCGCGCTCGAGCGTCGCGGTCTGCGCGATCACGCTGGTCCAGTCGCCGAGCAGCGAGAGCAGGAGATCCATCTGGTGGATGCCGTGGCCCATCGTCGGGCCGCCGCCTTCCGTGGCCCACTTGCCTCGCCAGGGCACCTCGAAGTACGACGGCGCGCGGTACCAGAGGGTGTGGCAGACGGCGACCAGCGGTGAGCCGAGTTCGCCGGTGCCGATCTGACGGCGCAGGCGCTGGGCTGCGGAACCGAAGCGGTGCTGGAACACGTAGGAGGCGTAGGGACCGGCGTCGCCCTCGTGCGCGGCGATGTCGTCGTACTCGGCGAGCGAGAGGGTCGGGGGCTTCTCGCAGAGCACCCACGCCCCGGCGTCGAGCGCCTTGACGACGGCGTCGCGGTGGGCAACGGGCGGCGTGCAGACGAGGACCAGCTCGGGGTGGACGCCCTCGAGCATCTCGTCGATGTCACCGTAGACCGCGGGGATGCCCCAGTTCGCGGCGACGGTGCGGGCGCGATCCTGATCGAGATCGGCGATCGCGACGACCGTCGTGCGCCCTCCGAGGCTCTCGAGCGCCGGCAGATGCGCGCCGGACGCGATGCCTCCCGCGCCGACGATGGCGACGCGGACGGGTGGGGACGACTGTGTCACGAGATGCTCCTTCGAATCCGTTGCCGTCAACATAGTGAACGATCACTATTTTGGTCAAGAACTTTTGGAAAGCGCTTTCTGTCCGTAGGATACGGAGGGCGAGCAGGAGGTCAGGTGAGCGTCGAGTCCCAGGGAGCACCGGGGAGAACGCCGAAACGGTCGACCCTCCTCGACGTCGCGCGGAGAGCCGGCCTGTCGCACCAGACCGTCTCGCGGTACTACCGCGACAACGGGGAGGGTCTGAAGGCCGCGACGAAGACGCGCATCGAGAGCGCCATCGCCGAGCTCGACTACCGACCCAACCTCATCGCGCGCTCGATGCGCACCCGGCGCACCGGGCGCCTCGCCATCGTCCTGCCCGGCGGGCGAGCTCTCCACCCCACCGAGTTCCTCAACGCCGCCGCCGAGCTGGCGCGCGAAGAAGGATTCACCGTCGAGATGGTCGGCTACGACGGCGACGCCGCCGAACGCCTCGGCCGTGTGCTCGAACTCGCCGACTGGGGCCAGGTCGAAGGGGTGCTCTCGATCTCGCCGCTCGACGGGGTCGATCGCCGCGCGAGCTCGGTGCCGATCGTCGTCGCCCCCGAGTACGACGACGACATGCGCGCCCTCCGAAACCTCGCCGACGGCGACACGGCCGCCGAGATCATCGAGCATCTGGCCGGCCTCGGCCACCGCACGTTCCTCCACATCGCCGGAGACCTGCGCTGGACGTCGGCGCGCAATCGCCGACGCGTCTACCAGGAGACCATCGACCGCCTCGGCCTCACGTCGTACGGGATCGTCGACGGCGACTGGTCGGCCCAGTCGGGCTTCGACGCCGTCATGGGTCTGCCCGTCGGCTCCGGCGTCACCGCCATCTTCGCGGCGAGCGACCAGGTCGCCGTCGGCGTCGTCCGCGCGGCCTGGCGTCGCGGCTGGAAGGTACCGGACGACCTCAGCGTGTGGGGCTGGGACGACCAGGAGCTCTCGAGGTTCGCCGTCCCCGCCATCTCGACGGTCACCGTCGACAGGGAGCTGGAAGGCCGCTTCGCGATGCGCCGGCTGGTTGCGGCCGTGCGAGGCGAACCCGAACCGCTCGAGGAGCCGAGCCGGAAGACCGTCAACCGGCTCGTCGACCGGGAGTCCGCCGCTCCGGGCCCGTTCGCCGGGCAGCCTCTGCCCCGACGGCGCAGCGCGCGCTGACGAGCCGTCTGGGCGGCGGTTGGCGTCGGGCCGCGGGGCCGGCGGAGAGGCGTCAGGCCGCGGGGCCGGGAGGCGTCAGACCGCGGCGTCGGGTGGGAGCCGTCAGGCCGCGGTGTCGAGTGGGAGCCGTCGGGCCGCGGCGTCGGAGGGGCGCCAGGCCGCCGGGCCGGGTGGACGCCGTCAGGCCGCGGGGCCCGCGGCGACCGGCCGACGGCGGTGCGCAAGACGCGTGACGAGAACGATGCCGACGGCCACGAGCACGCCGATCGTCGTCTCGAGCGCGCGGTCGCCGGCGAGCTGCGCGACCGGAACGGGCGAGGCCAGGTGCGACAGCAGGAGGGCCAGGGGTGTCAGCCCGATCACCGTGAGGCCGTAGTTGCGGAGGACGAAGAGTTCGGCGAACGCCTGCAGCACGACGACGATCGCGAGCATCACGCCGTCCGACGGATTCGCCTCGAGGATGAGCAGCGCGACCGCGACGCCGATGAGCGTGCCGACGAATCGGTGCGTGGCCCGGGTGAGCTGCGCCCCGAGCGTGACGCCGACCAGGGGAACGGTCGCCGACACCGCCGCCCAGTAGGGGTGCCCGATGCCGACCAGCGTGGCGATGCCTCCGGCGACGAGCGGCCCGGCGGCGAACCGGATCGCGTCGGCGCGGACGCCGGGCGCGCCGAGCAGCGCGCGCCAGGTCAGAACGGGTGGCCCGGGTGTCTTGGTGCCCGCGCGGCCGGCGGGCGTGAAGCGACCGAGCTGCCCGAGGCCGACAGAGAACAGGACGGCGAGAGCGCAGAGCACGAACGCCACGGGGATGTTCGACACCGGCTGCGCGATCGACGAGGTGGCGCCCGAGGCGAAGACGAAGAACAGCGAGCCGAGCGGTAGCCAGCCGTTCTTGCGGGAGAGCAGGAGCCCGATGCCCGACGAGACCGTCATGGCGGCGACGGCGAGCAGCGACCCCGCTGCGACGGCGCCGACGGCCGTGCCGAGTGTGATGGTCGCGACGATCGTGGCGCCCGAGCCGAGCTGCATGCGCGCGCGATCGCGGTAGCCCTGGTGCCGCCCGAAGACCGAGGAGAACGCCCCGAACGCGAGGAAGAGCACCCAGTCGAGGTGCCCGAGCTGCCAGGCGATGACGAGCGGCACGCCCATCGACAGGGCCGCTCGCAGGGCGACCCAGTGCGCCCGGTTGTGGGCCCCGACGCGAACCGTCTCACGAACCCAGGAGCCGAACGGAGAGACGACTCCGATGACCCCGGTCGTCGCCTCGGTCACAGCAGCCCTCTTCTCAAATCGTTCGTGTACGAACTAGACTAGGCGCAGGATCACCGAAAGGCAAGGGCGCACGATGCTCCACGACGAGTTCTTCCACATGATGCGACGCATCGTCCAAGAGCACACCTCCCGGTGGCAGGAGGCCGGCATCCCGGTCACGAAACCGCAGTACGCGGTGCTGCGGGCCATCGACGAGTCTCCCGGCTCGGAGCAATCGGCGATCGGCGCCGCGTCTTCCACGACGAAGGCGACCCTCACCGAGATCCTGGGGCGTCTCGAGTCGACCGAACTCATCCGACGCCGCACCGACCAGGTCGACCGGCGCAAGCGGTACGTCGAACTCACCCCGGCCGGCACGGCGCTCCTCGCCACCGCGAGGGGTCAGGCGACCGTCGTCAACGAGAGTTTCCTCATGCACCTCGGCGCCGCCGACCGGGCCACGCTGCGCGCGCTCCTCCGGCAGCTCGAGGGTCGCTGATCCTGCCCTCCCCGCCCCCGCCCCGCCTCGCCCCGTCTCGCCCCGTCTCGCCCCGCCCCCTTCCCCGTCTCGCCCCGTCTCGCCCCGCCGGAAATCGAAGGGGATTTTCGCTGGACGCTCGATCCTGCCGCCTGGAGCGCTGCCGCCAGCGAGAATCCCCTTCGATTTCGGGAAGGAAGGAGGGAGGGACGGCAGCGGAGTGCGCAGAAGGGCGTCAGACCGTCGGCGGGTCGGCGACGGCGCGCGTCACGCTCCCCCGCGACACGAGGAAGACGACGAGCAGGATCACGCCGACGAAGATCACGACGATGTTGCCGAGACTTGCGACCGACGCCAGCGCGCCGGGTGCGGGATGCCTCGACTGCATGAAGATGGTCGGGTCGGTGCTGGCATGCAGCAGGATCGGCGCGATCAGGGTGCGCGTCACGCGGAGGGCCAGGTACATGCAGACGCCGAAGAAGAACGTGTAGACCACCTGCACGAGGGTGGGCCCGAACGCCTGCCCGGTGAACAGGTTGACCGAGTGCAACAGGGCGAACAGGGCCGCTGACACCAGCGCGACCGCCACCTCGGAATGCCCGCTCTCACGCATGATCCGCACGACGTAGCCGCGGGTCAGGACCTCTTCGGCGAAACCGATCAACAAACCGGTCAACAACCAGGTGAGCACCCAAGCGGCCGTGGTCGTGGAGTAGTCGATGCTCGCGAGGCGCAGGATGTTGAACAGGAGCACGACGATGACCGCGATCCACATCCAACCGCGTCCGCCGATGCGTTGACGGGCGAACAGGCCCCGCAGCCAGCCGACGGTGGCGCCGAAGACGACCAGGATGATGCCGCCGAAAAGAATGGGGACGGTCAGAAGGACGAGCACGTAACTGACCGAGTCGGGGCCGCCGATGGATTTCACGAACGGCCCCATCAACAACGAGGCGGCCTCGTAGAGCACCAGATATCCGACCGCGAGGACGATCGCCTTCCACCAGCGCCCGTGGTTCCAGAAGGACTTCCACCGGGATCCGCCCGCCCCGTCGCTCATGTCGCTCATGTCGCACCTCCCCGTTCGGCACTCAGTAGACCATGCGGTCTCCGCGACTGACAAGCGGCCGCGGACCGTCCCCGCAGACGGTCGTTCCGCGTCGAACGCCCCTCCGGAAATCGAAGGGGATTTTCGCTGGCGGCAGCGCGCCAGGCGGGAGGATCAGGCGTCCAGCGAAAATCCCCTTCGATTTCTGGAGGGAGGGGGCGGCAGGAGAGGGGGCGGGCGGGCCTAGCCGGCGGCGAGGCTGTCGTTGCGGGCGCGGATCGCCGCGTCGGTCTCGGGGAAGAACGAGGCCAGCCCGAAATCGACAGCGGCGGCCTGGATCTGCTCGACGACGGGACGAAGGCTCAGTTCGTACTCGTGGAAGGCGCCGTCGATGTCGCCACCCGCCGTCTGGAAGGCGTCGAAGAGGGCGGTCGCGCCGATGATCGCCAGCGATCCACCCATCCCCGCGGCAGGAGACGCGCAGTAGCCGGCATCGCCGACCAACGCCACACGGCCCGAGGTCCAGTGCGGCATTTTCGTCTGACTGAGTTTGTCGAAGTAGAAGGTGTCGGCGTCCAGCGCTTTGTCGAGGAAGTCGGTGAACGGGGCGCCGGCATCGGCGAACCGTGCGCGGACGATGCCCTTCTGCTGCTGAGCGTCGCGGTAGTCGTACGAGAGCTCGTCGTCCGAGTGGAACAGGAACGAGATGTCGGTCTTGTTCTCGTACGCGTTCAGCATCAGCGTCCTGCCGGGCGTGCTGAGGATGCGCGTGGTGTCCTGCTCGATGAGCGTCTCGTCGACGATCGCGACGGTGAAGTAGTTGTTCAGGAAGGTGCTGAACTCGGCCTCGGGCCCGAAACGCAGCCTCCGCACCGTGGAGTGGTTGCCGTCGCAGCCCAGCACGATCTCGAAGTCGCCTTCGGACCCGTCCCGGAACGATGCCCGAACCGCCTGCGGAAGATCGGTGAGCTCGTGGATCGACTTCCCGAAGAGAACCTCGACGTCGTCTTCGAGGGCTGCGAACAGGATCGCGAGGAGATCGTCGCGAGGGATCTCGTACCCGTCGACCGGCCGACCAGCATCGGCCGGTTCGGGCTCGAGGCGCGCGTCGACCCCTCCGTCGATGTTCGTGAACTCGACCGTCCGCGGCGGCAGACTCCTGTCTCGGATCGCCTCCAGGAGACCCATCCGATCGACGATGTCGATCGTCTCGTCGCGGATGTCGACCGGCGTGCCGCCCTTCTTCAGCTCGGAGCCCACTTCGACGACGGTGACCCGATAGCCCAGCCGGCGCATCCAGAAGGCGGCCGTCAGCCCCGCGAAGCTCGCCCCGGAGATCAACGCCCTGGGGGCGGCCGATCTCGTGGATTCAGGTGTCGATGTCATTCTCTTCCTCCGTCATGATGAGCCGAACAAATCTTTTAGTGACTCTAACATTTGTTCGACCCAAATGGCTGTACTAGCTTCTGTGCATGACGAAAGTGCAGGGGCTTCGCGAGAGGAAGAAGGCGCAGCAGCGCGAACTCATCGCCGACACGGCTGCGGCCCTCTTCGGGGAGCGCGGGTTCGACGCCGTGTCGATGGCCGACGTGGCCCGTGCCTCGAATGTCTCCGATCAGACGGTCTACAACTACTTCCCCACGAAGCCCGACCTCGTGCTGGACCGTGCCGACGACTACCGGGAGCGCTATGCGCGAGCCGTCCGCGAGCGATCCGACGATCAGAGCCCCGCCGAGGCCCTCGGGCCGCTCGTGTCGATCGACGTCGACATCTACCTCGGCGAAGATCCCGCCCTGGCGAAGGGCGAGTTCCCGGCCCTGTGCCTCCAGAGCGCTGGCCTCCGCCGCTTCGCCCTCGAGCTGCGCGAGCAGCAGGGCGAGGAGTTGGCCGACGCCCTGGCCGAAACCGACCCGGGCATTCCCGGCATCGTCGCTCGAGTGCACGCCGCGGCTCTCGTCTCGGTGATCCAGAGCGTCACCGACGCCATCGGCCGCGCCGTCATCGATGGCAGCCCCGCGCGGGAAGCGGCGCCACGAATGACACACGACTCGGCCATCGCCCTCGGCCACTTGGATCGGGCCTTCCGGCTTCTTCGCCCGCCGCGCTGATCAGCGCGGAGCGCCGGCCGAGCGCCGCGGGCCGGCCGTGCCCCGCGGGCCGGCCGAGCCCCGCTGGCCGGCCGAGCGCTACGGCCTAGCCGATGAGGTCCAGGACGACGGCGCCGGGCGTCGCGGGGACCGTCACGGCGAGGCCGTTCGGCTCCTCGGACACTCGCGCGCCCCGATCGATCGGGTGCAGGATCGTCGCTCGGCCCTCGAGCGGCAGGAGCACCGTCGCCGTGCCGCCCCGTCGGAACACCGCGACCACGCTCCGCTGCCCGGAGCGCAGGCCGAGCGCGAGCCATTCGTCCTGCCAGCCGGGAAGCCCGAGGGGCCAGAACGGCACGGCCGCGGGGATGAACGACTCGAGGCTCGCGTGGACGCTCAACGCCGCCTTCACGCGCGCCAGCTGGGCCGGCGAGAGCAGGTCGAGGCGGCCGCCGAGGTGCACTCGCGTCAGGACGGACTGGATCATCGTGAAGTCGTTGAGGTCGTCCGAGTAGTGCGGCTGCGGGTACGACCACACCGCCGCCTGCTCCGGCACGATGACCGACGGGGCGGCGCACGCGATCATCGCGTTCAGGACCGGGTCCTCTTGATCGCTCGTCGACTGCAGGTCGGTGACTCCGAGCTGAGCGGGATCGGCCCGCATCCCGCCCGACGCACAGTTCTCGAGGAGCAGCCCGGGGTGGCGTTCGCGCACGGCCTCGAGCCAGGCGAGATACGCCCGCTCGTGGCCGATCAGCCCTGCGCCGAGGCTGGACGCGTCGACGTCCGTGCCCTCGCCGATGTTGACGTTGTAGTCGAGTTTGAAATAGCCGATGCCGTGCTCGGCCACCAGCCGGTCGACGACGGCGTCGAGGCGCGATCGGACGGCCGGGTGCCGGAAGTCGAGGTGGTAGCGGCCCTGTTCGGCGACCGGCCGGCCCGCGCGGCGGAAGAACGCCTCGTCGGGGAGATCGCCCAGCGCCGACGAGTCGACACCCATCACCTCGGGCTCGAGCCAGAGACCGGGGATCATGCCGAGATCGCGGATCCGACGGGTCACCTCGACGAGACCGTTCGGGAACCGCGCGCGCGACTCGCGCCACTCGCCGACGGTCGACCACCAACCGGCGTCGTCGGCGTACCAGCCGGCGTCGACGACGAAGATCCGCGCGCCGACGGCGGCGGCGCGCTCGATGATCGGCAGGAGGGCCTCGGTCGACGGATCGCCCATCAAACAGTTCATGTAGTCGTTCGCGATCACCGGCAGCTCGACCGCCCCGGCCGCGCGTGCCGCTCGCCGGTGCCCGGTCAGCGCGGCGATCCCGTCGTCGACGTCGCCGACCACCGGGGCGACGACTGCGCGCACCGACGAGAACGACTCGCCCGGGAGGAGCTGCTGCGACCAGTGGTGCTGGCGGAAGGTCGGACCGCTGAGGGAGAGGGCGACGTCGCGTCCCACGTCGTCGAGCTCGGCGTTCCACGGCCCGTTGTGCTCGAGCTGCCACATCCAGAGCTGTCTCGACTCGCGATCCTGCACCGCCCCCTGCGGGAAGTGGGTGCCGGTGGACCAGCTTCCGAGAGCACCGAAGGAGTACGAGGTACGGGTCGAGCTGGTGGGGTGCGGGATCCCCGCGTCGACGAGTCCGACGTCGGCCAGCGACTCGTCGCGCCAGCGGTACTCGGCCGTCCAGGCCATCAGACAGGTGTGCACGCGCAGTCTCCGGAAGACGTCGGCCTCGACGGCTTCGGCGAAGCCGCCCAGAACGAGCGAGCTGAGATACTCGACCGCCACCGGCCCGGCGCCCTCGTTGGTGACGTGGCTCGCGATGGCGACGGTTGTGGGGGTTGTCGACTCGATCGTGGTGACCACGACCAGTCCGGTCTCAGGATCGCGCTGGGTGACCGAGAGCCTCCGGGCGTCGGCGACGCGCTCCACGAGGCGCAGTCGTGAGGTCGCCGCGTAGTTCCGGTGGCGGGTTCCGTGGCTGTGACGCACGTGCGACTCCCCCGCGAACGAGAGCTCGACCAGCGGGGTGACGCGGGGCCGGGGTGGGCGCGACGCGTCGAAGGCGTCGGCCGACACGAGGCCGACCAACCGAACCGGACCGTCGTCCGCGAACTCCAGGCGGACGACGACGTCACCGAGCCGGTGATCGAGCGAGACGGCCTCGGCGACCGGTGCTGTCGCCATGCTCAGGCGCGCCCGAGGACACCGTCGACGCGGCGCACGATCCCGAGCGGGTTGCCCTCTCGGAGAGCCTGCGGAAGCACCGACTCCGGGGCGTCCTGATAGGCGATCGGCCGCTGGAACCGGCGCGCGGCCGTCGTCCCGACCGACGTGTGGATCGAGGTCGTCGCGGGATACGGGCCGCCGTGCTGCTGCGACCAGGTCACCGCCACCCCGGTCGGCCAACCGGCGAAGAGGAGACGGCCCGCCTTCGCGCGAAGGGCGGCCACGAGATCGTCGACGATCTCTCCGGCGTCGGCGTGGAGGGTTCCCGTGAGGCTCCCCGGGACGGCGGCGAGACCGGCCAGCAGCTCGGAGCGGTCACCGTAGCGCACCAGCAGCGTGACCGGCCCGAAGCACTCTTCGAGCAGGACGTCGGGGCGGAGCAGGATCGACGCCACGTCGGTCTCGAGGACCACCGGCGTCGCCGAGTCGGGCTGGGTCGACTGCGCAGGATCGCCGGACACGACGTCCACCCCGGAGTCGGCGGCGAGAGCCGCGAGCCCGCGGGGAAGCCGGTGCGGATCGACTCGGTGAGCAGCGGCGCCTCGAGCGACGGGACCGCGGCGGCGAGGTCGCGGCGGAACGCCTCCGCCGACTCGGCGGGCACGAAGACGACGCCGGGTTTGGTGCAGAACTGCCCCGCGCCCATCGTGAACGACCCGGCCAGTCCTTCGGCCAGTTCGCGGCCGCGAGACGCTGCCGCGGAGGGCGTGACGACGACGGGGTTGACGCTTCCGAGTTCGCCGTAGAACGGGATCGGGACGCTGCGTCGCACGGCGCGGTCGAAGAGGGCGCGACCTCCTGTGACGGACCCGGTGAAACCGACCGCGGCGATGTCGGGGTGCTCGACCAGGGCGATCCCGGCGTCCTGCCCCTCGATCAGGGTGAGCAGCCCGGCCGGCGCGCCCTGGGCGTCGAGAGCCGCACTCACCAGGTCGGCGATCCGGCGGGAGAGACGGGGGTGACCGGGGTGGGCCTTCACGACGGCCGAGCAGCCGACGGCGAGCGCCGAGGCCGTGTCTCCGCCCGCCACGGAGAAGGCGAACGGGAAGTTCGACGCGGCGAACACGGCGACGGGCCCGAGCGGGACGAGAAGGCGGCGGAGGTCGCCGTGCGGGGGCACGGCCGCCGCGTCGGCGTGGTCGATGGTCGCCTCGAGATAGGACCCCTCCCGCAGTACGGCCGCGAAGAGGCGCAACTGCGCAGTGGTCCGTGCCAGCTCTCCGGTGAGTCGCGGGGTGCCGAGGTGGCTCTCCTCGTCGGCCAGCGGGACGAGCTCGCGCGCGTTCTCGTCGAGCCGGTCGGCCGCGGCCTCGAGCCAGGCGGCCCGCACGGTGTCCGGTGTCTCGGCGGCCACCTCGGCGGCTGCCGTGGACAGCGCGACGAGGCGCTCGAGTTCGGTGGTGCTGGTCTCGTGGAGGAGCGTGCTCATGAGATGGCCCTTTCGTGCGCGGAGGAGTGGACGGTGCGCGGGATGCTGTCGGGGTGGAAGCGGAAGCCCAGCCCTGGCCGGTCGCCGACACGGAGCCGGCCGCCCGCGAGGGTGACGCCGGTGGGCTCGGCGAGGAACCCGAGTCGCTCGAACGACGCGTCCTCGACGTCTTCCACCCAGGTCTCGACGGGCGCGGCCAGCGCGAGATGCCCCGAGAGCTCCGGCAGGAGGTGGGGCGCCACGGTGAGCGAGTGGGTTCTGGCGAGGTCGGCGATCGCGAGATAGGGGTGATCCCGCCGACCCGGACCACGTTCGGCTGGACGACGTCGACAGCGGACGCGGCGATGAGATCGCGGAAGCGGTGCACGGTGTGGCAGTTCTCGCCCAGGGCGACGGGGATGTCGATCGAGGCCCGCAGGTTCGCGTAACCCCAGGTGTCGTCCGCTCGGAGCGGCTCCTCGAGCCAGTCGATCCCGAACGGCGACAGGGCGGCCGCGGCCCGCCGCGCGGTCGGGAGATCCCAGCGCTGATTCGCGTCGACCATGAGCCGCCGGTCGGGCCCGAGGACCTCGCGGACGGCGGCGACGCGGTCGACGTCCTCGGCGAGATCCGGCCGGCCCACTTTGATCTTGGCGCCCGTGTAGCCGCTGCGGACCCACCGCTGGGCCTGCGCGACCAGCTCGTCGAGGGGATAGTGCAGGTTGACGCCGCTCCCGTAGACGGGCGCCGACTCGCGTCGTCGGCCGAGGGCGTCGGCGAGGGGGCGATCGGCGAGTGTCGCAGCCCGATCCCAGAGCGCGAGATCGACGCCGGCCATCGCGATCGTGGTGAGTCCGCCCGATCCTGCCTCGTGGAGGTGTGCCCACAGGTCGGGCCAGAGGGTCGACGCCTCGGCGGGCCGGCCGAGCACGAAGTCGCGGATGTCGTTCTCCAGGAGAGCGATGATCGCCGTGGCGCCGATGGTCGGCGTCCAGGAGAATCCGGTGCCCGACGTGCCGTCGGCCGCGGTCACGATCACTTCGACGACGTGCATCTCGCGGACGGTGTCGCCCCACGGCCGCACCAGCTCGCGCGTGAGCGGCCGGGCGGTCAGGCCGGTGATCGCCGGCGCGGTCGGGTGCGGAGTCGTCACGGGCGCTGCAGGATCGGCTCGTGGTCGGTGACGAACGCCCGACCCGCGGCCAGGATGCGCTCGAGTTCGGCGAGCTGAGCCTCCGTCGGGTCGACGAGAGGAGGCCGGACCGAACCGACGGGCAGGCCGCCGAGCCGCAGACCGGCCTTGATCAGCGAGACCCCGAAGCCCGGCGTCTCGTCGCGCAGCCGGACCAGCGGGGAGTAGAACGCGTCGAGGAGGGCCAGACGGCGATCCTCGTCGCCCGCGCTGTACGCGCGGTAGTGCTCTCTCGCGATCTCCGGAGCCATGGCGAAGGCGGCGGAGGAGTAGAGCGGCATGCCGAGAGCGCGGTAGGCCCCCTGCGTGAGCTCGGCCGTGAGGAGCCCGTTGAAGAACTGGAAGTCGGTGCGGCCGGTCGCGCGGACGGCGAGCGCGATCTCCTGCGCCAGTCCGATGTCGCCGGTTCCGTCTTTGAAGCCGATCACCTTGGGATTCTGCGCGAGGTGTGCCATGGCAGCGGCCGTGAACCGGGCGCCGCCGCGGTGATAGACGATGACCGGCAGCTCGGTGGCCGCTGCGATGGCCTCGACGTAGGCGATCGTGCCGGCGATCGGACCGGTGACCAGGTAGGGCGGGAGCACGAGGAGGGCGTCGGCCCCGGCGGACTGCGCGGCGCGGGCGAGCTCGAGCGCGGTGCCGAGCGAGCCGCCCGCCCCGGCCACGACCGGGATCCTGCGATCCGTGTCGCGGCGGACGACGTCGACCGTCGTCGCGACGACGGCTGCGGCTTCGGTGACCGACAGCGCGTGGATCTCACCGGTGCCGCAGGCGGGGAAGACACCGCCCGGACCGAAGGGCAGCCGCGACGCGACGTGCTCGGCGAGCAGGTCGAGGTCGACGGCGCCCGAGTGGTCGAACGGGGTGACGGGGAAGAACAGGATGCCGTCGAAACGGATGTCGGTGGTCACGCGTGACTCGATTCTGCGGGTGCGGGAGGGGCGGCGGAGACGGAGGGGGCGGAGGGCGCGCCGGCGGACAATTCGGTCCGCCAGCTGCGGACCGGCCGCCAGCCGAGGAGGTCGGCCGCACGCTTCGAGGAGAAGGCCGGCGCGAACGAGGCGAGGGAAGCGGCCTGCGACTCGGTCCCGGGCAGGTAGCGGGGCACGAGGGTGTCGAGCGACTCCCGCGCGAGGGCGTCGGCGGCACCCACGAAGAACGTCGAGCCGTTGGGAATCCGGTCGGCCCCGCGCAGCCAGGCCACCACGAAGTCGCCCGCGTCACGGGCATCGACGTAGTTGAAGAGCGAGACGGCGGCGTGCTCGGGGTGATCGAGTCGCTCGCGCACCGTGTGACCCTGCTGCGTGGGTGCGCCCTCCCACTCCTCGGGGGAGATCACGAAGCAGGGCCGGAACACGCCGTACCGCACGGCGTCCCCGTCGCGCACGACCGCCATGGCGATGATCTCCTCGATCACGCGCTTCGAGAGCGAGTAGGCGTTCCACGGGGCGAGCGGGTGGTCTTCGTCGAGCGGGAGGTACTCGGGCCGCCAGCCGTGCGGGGCGCCGTAGCCGACGACGGTGGGCGAGCTCGCAGCGAGCAGCCGCGTGGCTCCGACGACACCGGCGGCCTCGACGACGTTGTAGGCGATGGCCGTGTTCGTGCGGAAGATGACGTCCTCCGGCGCACTGAACGGGACGGCGATCGCAGCGAGGTGCACCACCGACTCCGGCCGGATCGCCTCGAAGGCTTCGATCGTCGCGGCGTGATCGGTGAGATCGACGGTCACCTCGCGGAAGCGGTCGGTGCCGATGGGAGCACGGTCGAGCGAGACGACGTCGTGGCCGGCGGAGACGAGCACGTCGGCGACGCTGCGACCGAGGCGACCCGACCCGCCCGTGACGATGATCCTGCTCATGCCTTTTCCGTAACCGCGACGCGGTCCGCGGCGAGCGACTTCGTCAGGTCGACGCCCAGCCCGAGGTCTTCGACCCGGACGGCCTGGCCGGTACGGAGCGACTCGTTGCCGGCGATGCCCACGGCGACCGAGCGGAGTCCGTCGAGCCAACCGGCCGGACGGCCGAGCGGGTCGTCCTCCGGGCCGTCGAACACGTCTCGGAGCAGGAGCGCGTCGCCGCCGCCGTGCGCACCGCCGTCGTTCGGGATCGGGATCTCTTCGGCCACTCCCCAGTGGTTCTGCACGACGAGGCGTTCGCGCTGGGGTCGGACGCTCTCGGCTCGGTCGCCCTCCGGGCGGGCACTGGGGTCGATGGCGTCGGCATCGAGCACCGATCCCCGCTCGACGACCGTCAGTTCGGCCCGTCCCTTCGTCCCGTTGATCGACACGACGTAGCCCTCCCACGGCGAGTGGGCGTTCAGCGAGTACGACATGCTGGCGCCCTTCTCGTAGTCGACGACGAGCGACAGGTTGTCTTCGATCGTGATGCCGTCGCGGAAGACGTCCTGGTCGCGCCGGTAGCCGTCGAAGTGCTCGTTGTCGAGGTAGAGCGCCTCGAGATCGGGGTCTGTCCGAAGGTCGAGGAGGAACGGGTCGCGGTCGCTGCCGTCGACGGTGCCTCGCTCGGGTCGATCGCCCAGGCCGCGACGCCTGGCCTGCTCCGCCCCGTAGAACCGGAGCCCTCCGCTGGCGAACACGCGCGTCGGCACGTCGTCGATCCACCAGTTGACCAGGTCGAAGTGGTGCGACGCCTTGTGGATCAGGAGGCCGCCCGAGTTCGCCTTGTCGCTGTGCCAGCGGCGGAAGTAGTCGGCGCCGTGATTGGTGTCGAGCACCCATTCGAAGTGGACGCTCGTGACCTCGCCGATGCGCCCCGAGGCGACGACCTCTTTCAGCGCCGTGTTGCGCGGCGAGTAGCGGTAGTTGAAGGTGACGACGACGTCTCGCCCAGTCGTCTGGACGGAGTCGACGATCGAGCGGGCTCCGGTCACATCGATCGTGAGGGGCTTCTCGACGACGACGTCCGCGCCGGCGGCGTGCGCCCGCACGATCATCTCGGCGTGGGTGCGGTCGGGAGACGTGACGATCACGCGGTCGATGTTCTGCTCGCGGATGACGCGCTCGAGATCATCCGGGCCGGACAGCAGCGGCCGGGGAGCTCCAGCCTTTTCGACGGCGTCGGCGTGCAGCGCGAGCCGTCCCGGGTTGACGTCGAACAGAGCGACGAGGTCGCCCGCGTTCGCGTGTTCTCCCGTGAGCGCGCCCACGTACATGCGTGCCCGTGATCCTGCGCCGATGAGCGCATATCGAGTCGTCATCGAGACCCTTCCAGTCGCCTGGTCGTGTGAGAAAGCGTTTTCTCACTTTGTTTCAGTCAGTGAACCAGGTCATCTCGGGAGGGTCAAGCCCTCGGGGCGGCTAGCATGCTGCATGATGAGGAAGGGTTTCCTGACAGCCCGAAGGGACCGCATGACGCGAACGACCGGCAAGGCCTCCCCCATCTCCGCCGTGGCGGAACGGGCCGGGGTCTCCGTCTCGACGGTGTCGCGGGTGATGAACGGTCACGCGACGGTGGACCGTGCCATCGCCGACCGCGTCCGTGCTGCAGCCGCCGCCCTCAACTACGCCCCCAACCCGCTCGCGCGATCGCTCGTGATGGGGAGGACCACGACGGTGGCGGTCCTCGTTCCCGACCTGGGCAACCCCACCTTCCAGAGCATGCTTCAGGGAGTGAGCCGTGCGGCGGCGAGAGACGGCTACCGGATCCTCGTCGCGGACTCCGCCGAGACGATCAGCGAGGAAGGCATTCTCGCGGTGGAGATGCGGCGGCGCTGCGACGCCATCGTCCTCTGTGCACCCCGCATGCCGGCCGCCCTTCTGGCCGATCTCCTGCCCGAGTTGATGCCCGCAGTCCTGATCAATCGCCCCGCTGCGGTCGGTCTGGCGCCGACCGTGACCGCCGACTACGAAGCCGGAATCCGCCCCCTCGTCGAGCATCTCTACGCTCTCGGGCATCGCACGCTGGCATACCTCCAGGGCAAACCCGAGAGCGCGTCGAACGCGGCGCGCCTGCGAGGCCTGGCAGCGTTCTGCGAGGCCCACCCTGATGCCGAGCTGCTGACCGTCGACGGAGGAACCGCGTTCGAAGACGGACATCGAGCCGCCGCCGACCTGGCCGGATCTCGATTCACCGCGGTGCTCGCGTTCAACGACCTCGTGGCGATGGGGCTGCTGAGCGGGCTGGCCGAACTGGGCGTCCGAGTTCCGGAGGATCTCTCGGTCACCGGATTCGACGACATCCCGCTCGCTCGCTACACGACACCGCCGCTGACCACCGCCTCCGTGCCGGTTCTCGAGCTCGGCGAACAGGCGTGGAGGCGGCTTCACTCGCTGATCGTGAACGAGACGCCGGCCGACGATGTGGACTATCGCCCTCATCTCGAAGTGCGACGGAGCACGGCACCACCGGCCACCCCGAGGAGCAGAACATGACCACCACCCCCGATACCGGCGAGTACGCGCTCAAGCGCGCTCGGCTCCAAGCGATCCTCGAGGCACGCAACACCTCGACGCTGGTCCTCACGTCACCCGGTGTCCTCGGCTGGCTGTTCGGCGGCGCGCGGGTGCAGGTCTCGCTCGTCGGCGAGCCCGTTCTTGCAGCCGTCGTCCGCCGCGACGGGAACGACACGGTTCCGATCTTCATGAACGAACGCGCCCGCTTCGAAGACGAAGAACTGCCGCTCGGCCTCCCCTGGTGTCCGTTCCGTGGGACGCCCCGCTGTTGGCACCGCTCCGCTCGACCTTCGGAGACGAGATCCTGCGCGAAAACGAGGTGGCCGGAGAGTTGCAGGCGGCGCGCGCGGCCCTCGTTCCGGCCGAGGTGGATCGCTACCGCCGCCTGTGCCGGGAGGTCGCGGCGCTGATGTCGACGGTGCTCGCCGGTGTTCGACCGGACGACACCGAACGCCAGGTCGCCGCCCGGCTGGCCGGTGGTCTGGTTGCCCTCGGGGCCGATCCCCTCGTCGTTCTCGCGGCTGGTCGAGACCGCCTCTCGTACCGCCACCCGCTGCCGACGACGGGGCCGATCGGCGCCGTGGCCATGGTCGTCGTCTGTGCTCGACGGCAGGGGCTCATCGCCAACGTCACGCGCTGGATCCGATTCACGCCGGCCACCGCAGAAGAGGAGGATGTCCAGCGCCGCCTCTTCGAGGTCGAGCACGCCTTCTTCGCGGCGACGCGTCCGGGCGCCGTCCTTTCGGACGTGTTCGCGGCGGGGACGGCCGCCTACGCCGAACAGGGATTCGCAGCCGACGAATGGACCAGACACCACCAGGGCGGACCGACCGGCTACAACGGCCGCGATCCTCGAGCCGGCGCCTCGGCGGACGGCCTCGTGGTGAGTCACCAGGCTTTCGCGTGGAACCCCAACGTTCCCGGTGCCAAGGTCGAAGACACGGTGCTGGTCGGGAATGGCGACCCCGAGGTCCTGTCGGTCGCCGCGGACTGGCCGACCCTCACCGTCAGCGGGCTCGCCCGGCCCCTCGTGCGGGAGCAGTGACGCAGCAACCGTGCGTCCCGTCTGACGGTCAGATCTCGACGTCGCTGCCCATCGTGACCGTCTGCTGCGGCGGCAGCATGAAGAGCGCGGCCGGGTCGGCGGCGTTGTGGGCGAGGCTGACGAAGAGCTTCTTGCGCCACGCCACCATGCCCTTGCTGTCGGGCCGGAATCGCAGGCCGCCCCGCGAGATGAAGTACGACGCCCCCTCGATGTCCTTCGGATCCAGATCCAGGATCTCGTTCAGGCAAGCCGCGTGGAGGGCGTGCGGGAGGTCCTGGTCATCGGAGAAACCGAACTTCACGGTGATGTGCTCGATGCCGTCGTCGGTGTAGCCGAGGTCGTCGCGGGTGAACGCCTTGGAGTGGGGCACGTGGGGCACGCTCGCCGTGAGCACGGAGACGATGATCACGCGGTCGTGCATCACGTGATTGTGCTCGACGTTCGCCCGGAGCGCGAGCGGGGTGGTGTCTTTGTTGGGGTGCGGGAAGATCGCGACACCCTGCACTCGCGGGACGTGCGTCGTGTTGACCTGCTCGATGAAGTCGTCGAGGGATCCCTCGAGCTCCTGGCGCTGCTCCTGGACGAGCTGTCGTCCGCGCCGCCAGGTCGTCATGACCGTGACGACGGACAGCGCGATGAGGAGCGGCACCCACCCGCCGTGGATGATCTTCGAGAGGTTCCCGGCCAGGAACGTCAATTCGAGACCACCGAAGACGACCGCGGCGAGGACCAGCTTCCAGGTCTGCCAGTGCCAGAGCTGTCGTGCGACCAGCAGCAGGAGCAGCGTGTCGACGACCAGCGCGCCGGTCACCGACACCCCGTACGCGGTGGTCAGCGCGGCGGACGATCGGAAGGCCAGCATGATCGCCATGACGCCGATGAACAGCAGGAGGTTGACCGCCGGCAGATAGATCTGGCCTCCTCGTTCTTCGAGGTCTGACGGATCGTCAGTGGCGGCAGGAGACCGAGCTGCACCGCCTGGCGCGTCAGGGAGAACGCGCCCGAGATGACGGCCTGGCTGGCGATCACCGTGGCCGCCGTGGCGAGCACGACCACCGGGAGCTGGAGCTGGGCCGGGAAGAGCAGGAAGAACGGGTCTTTCGTGGCCGACGGCTGATTGAGGACGAGCCCCGCCTGTCCGAGGTAGTTGATGACGAGGGCCGGGAAGACGACGAAGAACCAGGCGCGGCGGATGGGGATCCGACCGAAGTGGCCCATGTCCGCGTAGAGCGCCTCGGCGCCGGTGATGACGAGCACCACCGCGCCGATCGCGACGAACGTGATGTACGGGTGAGCGAAGACGAAGAGGATGGCCCAGGTGGGCGAGAGCCCCTGGAGCACGTCCGGATGCTTGACGATCATCGGGACGCCGGCGACGGCGATGACGACGAACCACAGCAGCATGATCGGGCCGAAGGCCGCGCCCACGCGGCTCGTGCCGAAACGCTGGACGAGGAACAGGAGGACGAGGATCACCGCTGCGATCGGCACGACCAGGTGTCCGACGGAGGGAGCGGCCGTCCCGAGGCCCTCGACCGCGGAGAGCACCGACACGGCGGGGGTGATCACGGAGTCGCCGTAGAAGAGAGAGACCCCACGATGCCGATCACGAGGAAGATGGCCGCGCCGCCTCGCCGCTTCGAGTAGAGGCGCCTGGCCAGGGCGGCCAGCGCCATGACCCCGCCCTCGCCGTTGTTGTCGGCCCGCATGAGGACGAGGACGTACTTCACGGACACGACGATGGTGATGCTCCAGAACATCATCGAGATGACACCGAAGACGTCTTCGCGCGACGCGTTCACCGCACCGTCGTCGATCGTGAACACCGTGCGCAGCGCGTAGAGGGGACTCGTTCCGATGTCACCGAAGACGACCCCGAGAGCCGCGAGAGCGAGTGCCGTGGTACTCGCGCCGCCGCCGTGGTGATGATCGCCCGTCGTCTCGACAGCGGGTTCTGGGGAACGGGTCTCTGTCACGCGCGCACACTCCAGATCGGCCGTCGGCAGAGACGGCTGGGCTCATCCTGCCATCGCGACCTCTTCGGGGCCCGTGCACGCACCGCAAACGGCCCAGGACACCGGTCGTACAGTGGAGAGATGAAGCGAGCCGACGCCCCGTGACGCGCGCCGAGGTGATCGACGGGTCCGGCGAGTGGCTGGGCCACGAGCGCGGGTCGGTTCGCTATCGCCTCCTCCTGGCGTCCCTGTTCTGCGTCGGCGTCGCCACGTTCGCGCAGCTCTACTCGCCCCAGGCCGTCCTGGCGTCGATCGGGCGTGGCTTCGGAGTGACCGCGTCGAGCTCCGCCCTCGTGATCTCGGCCTCCACCGTCGGGCTCGCGATCGGAGTCCTGCCCTGGGCGGCCGCGTCCGACCGGTGGGGGCGCCTGCGCGTCATGTCGATCGCCGTGCTCGGCGCGACGATCCTGGGTCTGCTCGTCCCCTGGTCGCCGTCGTTTCCGCTGCTGCTCACGGGCCGGTTCTTCGAGGGGCTGATGATCGGTGGCGCACCGGCCGTCGCGCTGGCCTACCTGGGCGAGGAGGTCCACGCGAAAGACACCGCGCGGGCCGCGGGGACCTACGTCGCGGGCACGACGGTGGGCGGACTCGCCGGCAGGATCATCGCGGGGTCCGTCGCGAACGTCGCCGGCTGGCGCCTCGGAGTCTTCGTCGTCGCCCTGGTCTGCGGCGCAGCGGCGATCGCCTTCGTCCGGCTCGCTCCTCGGCCGCGCCGCTTCGTCCGGGCCGACCGCGGCGACCGGGCCGCTCGGGTCTCGGCCCGCCTCGGGCAGAACCTCCGTTCGCCCCGACAGCTCGTGCTCTACGCGCAGGGTTTCCTTCTGATGGGCGGCTTCGTGGCCCTCTACAACTTCTTCGGCTTCCGTCTCACGGCAGCGCCTCTCTCGGTGCCTCCCGCCGTCGCCGAGTTCGCGTTCGTGGCCTACCTCGCCGGCACCGTCACGTCGTCCCGGGCCGGCGCCCTCGCCTCCCGATTCGGTGAGCGCCGCGTGCTCCTCGCATCGGGGCTGGTCATGCTCGGTGGAGTCGCCCTGACGGTGACGACCGAGCTCGTGCCGGTCGTCATCGGGCTGATCCTCGCGACCGGCGGCTTCTTCGGGGCGCACGCCGTCGCATCCGGCTGGGCCGCCCGCGACGCCGGAGGAGCGCGAGCCCAGGCGTCCGGTCTCTACAACCTCTGCTATTACGCCGGGTCGAGCGCCTTCGGCTGGCTCGGCGGCCTGGCTTTCGATGCCGGAGGCTGGACCGGTACGGCGGTGACCGTCATCGGCCTCGTCGTCGTGGCTCTGGCGGCGGCGGCCGTCGGACTGCCTCGGCGGGTCGTTCCGGCGGTCGGGTGATCCGCGCGGTGCGCCGGACGGTGGAACGCACCGTGCTCGGGCGTCGTGTCTCGGCACAAACATCGGATGTATGGTGTCAGGACGAGAAAGCGAGGCGCGTGTGGCCGTCACGGATGAAGCGATCAGCAAGATCCAGGCGATGATCGTTGCAGGCGACCTCAAACCGGGCCAGCGCCTCCTCCCGAGAAAGAGCTCAGCGAGAGCCTCGGCCTGTCTCGGAGTTCGCTGCGAGAAGCGGTGAAGGCCCTCGAACTCATCCGAGTGCTCGACGTCCGGCGGGGCGACGGCACCTACGTGACCACGCTCGATCCCGGACTCCTTCTCGAGGCGGTCTCGTTCATCGTCGACATGCACCAGGACAACTCGCTCGTCGAGCTCTTCGAGGTGCGCAGAATCCTGGAGCCCGCAGCAGCGGCCATCGCGGCGCTGAACCTCGACGAAGCGGCGATCGCGTCGCTCCGCACCATGGTAGACGAGGTCGACGAGGCCACGACAGTCGAGGATCTGGTCGCCCACGACCTCGAGTTCCACGCCAGGATCATCACCGCGAGCGGCAACTCCTACCTGTCCAGCATGCTGGAGGCCCTCAGCAGCCGGACCGTCCGAGCGCGCATCTGGCGCGGACTCACCGAGGAGCGCTCCGTGGCCAGGACGCTCGACGAACACCACGCCATCGTGGATGCGCTCGCCCGGCACGACACCGAGCTGGTGCGCGCCCTGGTGACGGTGCACGTCAGCGGCGTCGAGAACTGGTTGCGGCGTTCGCTCGAGTGACCACGTCGTCGAGCCCGTAGACGCGCGACGCCGTGCGACGGAGGACGGCGTCCTGCTCGTCCGCCGACAGCTCGGCCAGGGCGTCGCGCACCGTGCCGACCGTGGCCCCGTAGGAGGCGTGCGCGAGCGACACCGGCCAGTCGCCTCCGAAGAGCAGGCGGTCGACCCCGAAGGTGGCGAGCGCCGCGTCGATCTCGGCCCGGAGGGCGGACGCCGCGTGCTCTTCCGGGGGACGAGTCCGCCCAGTCCGGAGAGCTTGGCGACGACGTTGGGCCGCCCCGCCAGGTCGGCGAGGTCGCGGCGCCAGCGGTCGCGGGCCTCGGGCTCCGCGTCGGCGAGGGCCGGCTTCCCGAGATGGTCCACGACCACCACGAGCTCGGGGACGTCGTCGACGAGTCGGGTGAGGGCCGGCCACAGGCGGGGCCACGCGTCCGGCACGTCGAGCGGCAGGCCGGCTCCGGCGAGTTCGCCGAGCGTCCGGCGGACGGTCGCCAGGTCGAGGACATCCGGTCGAGGATCGTCGTGGACGAGTTGCCGGATCCCGACGACCGCTGCGCCCTCGTCCTGCCAGGCGCCGATCCGCGCGGTCGCCGCGGAGGTGTCCTCGAGCGGAATCCACGCGACGACCCCGGCCGCCCAGGCGTTCCGCGCGGCCACGTCGAGCAGGGCAGCCGTGTCGCGATCGGTGTCGGCCGCCTGCACCAGGATCGCGCGATCCACCCGCGCCGCGGCGAGTACCCGCGCGGCGTCGTCCGCGCCGAAGCTGGCATGGGCCGCGCCGAGCGCGGGCGTGTTCCAGGCGTAGTCGCCCGTCGAGAGATCCCAGAGGTGCAGGTGCGAATCGACGATCACGGGATCAGGCCGCGATCACGGAGATCCGCCCAGAGCCCCTCGGGGATGTCCGTGACGAAGCGCTCGACGTTCTGAGCCACCTCGTCCGCGGTCCGCGCACCGATGACGATGCTGGTGACCGCTTCGTGGCGCAGAGGGAACTGCAGGGCGGCCGCCGGCAGCTCGACGCCGTGGTTCGAGCAGACCTCCGCGAGGTGTCGCAGCCGATCGAACACGGCTTCCGGCATCGCCGCGTACTCGTAGGTGAGGTCGGAGCGGGGCACGCGCCGGGAGAGCGCACCCGAGTTGTACACCCCGACGTCGACGACCTCGACTCCCGCGGCCGAGCATTCGGGCAGGAGCAGCGGCAGCGCGGGCTGCTCCAGCAGTGTGTACCGCCCGGCGACCATCACGACGTCGATCAGGCCGGTCGCGACCGAGGCCCGAAGCGCCTCGACGGACTTCGACCCGACGCCGACGGCCGTGACCAGACCCTCTTCCCGGAGTCGCGTCAGGGCCGGCAGGGCCGTCGCGAGCGACTCCTCGAGGCCGTGCTCCTCCGGGTCGTGGAGGTAGAGGATGTCGATGCGGTCGACACCGAGGCGTTCCAAGCTGTCCTCGAGGGAGACACGGATGCCGCGCTCGGAGGCGTCCCAGATCCGCGCGGTGTCGGCTGCGACCGCGAAGCCCATGTCGTCGGAGCGGCCCGCCGTCTCGGGGCTCGGACGCAGGATCCGCCCGACCTTCGTCGAAAGGACGTACTCGTCGCGCGGACGGCCGACGAGCGCCGCGCCCAGCCGCCGCTCGGCGAGACCCAGCCCGTAGTGCGGCGCCACGTCGAAGTGGCGCACCCCGAAGCCCACGCGGCATCGACCGCGCCGCGGGCCGTGTCGTCATCGAGTGGAACGAAGAGGTTCCCGAGGGCCGCGGCCCCGAAGCCGAGGCTCGGCAGCCCCAGGCGCGATCGTCCCGGCCCCAGAACGGCGCGCGTCAGGGGCGTCACGGCCCGGTCGCCGGCAGGGACCACACCAGCGGGATGCCGCTGTCGTCGCCGGAGTAGTCGTCCTCGACGTCCAGGAGCTCGGACATCGTCCCCTGCCAGCGGACGTTGACGGGGTCGTCGGCGAGTGCCAGGCGCATGGCGCGATAGTCGTCGACCTCGACGAGGTGGAAGAGGTCCAGGCCGCTCCGCCAGATACTCCAGGACACGACGCCGGCGGCTCGCAGTTTCGGGTCGAGGTCGTCGGGGATGCGCGCGTGGATCCGGTCGTAGTCCGCCTCCTTCCCCGACTTCAGGCGCGTGTGGAGCGCGATCCGTTCGGTCACGCCTCGTCCTTGAGGAAGAGCTCGACGACGGGGATGGCGACGTCCGGGCGCACCACCGGCAGCTGCAGCGTCAGGGTCCCAGCGGGTTGTCCGCCCATCCCGGTGGTGAGCGCCGGAGTGTCGGGATCGATCTCGCGGAAACTCAACTCCGAGGCGTCGCCCAGGAGTTGCGCGTACTCGACCTTGCCGGCGAGGCCGGGGAGGTGGATGTGCTCGAAGGGCCAGGAGAACAGGTGGAGGTAGAGGCGATTGCCGCGCTGCGTGTAGCGCGCGTCCACCGGAGTCTCGAAGGCCGAGGCCCCCGCGCCGTAGATCGAGCGCGAGTGCAGGTGCATCCACTCGGCGAACGCCTCGAGGGCCTCGGTCGCCACGGAGTCGAGCTCTCCGCGCGCCGTCGGCCCGACGTTGAGCAGCATGTTGCCGTTCTTCGAGACGCCGTCGACCAGCATCCGGATCATCAGCTCCGGCGCCTTGTGGTTGTGGTTGTCGCGGAAGTATCCCCAGCTGCCGTTGATCGTCTGGCAGGCTTCCCACGGGACCTCGACGCCGTCGACCTTCATCGGCTCCGACGGCTGGTACTGCTCCGGTGTGACGATGTCGCCGGGGATCCCGAGCCGATCGTTGACGACGATGCCGGGCTGCAGTTCGCGGGTGAGAGCGAGCAGCTCTTCTGCTCCCCAGTCTTTCGCGCCCTTTCCTCCCCAGACGGGGTTGTGCGGCTCGTACTCGTAGGAGAAGTCGTAGAAGAGGTAGTCGATCCGGCCGTAGTCGGTGAGCAGCTCGCGGATCTGGCCGTGGAGGTACTCGCGGTACGTGGCCATGTCGCGCCCCGCGTTGAGGCGCTCGATCTCCTCCGGCGAGTCGTCCCGGCGCGGGTGCCGACCGTCGATCGTGAAGTCCGGGTGATGCCAGTCGAGCAGGGAGTGGTAAAAGCCGACCCTCAGGCCCTCGGCCCGCACGGCGTCGACGAACTCGCGCACGAGGTCGCGGCCGGCGGGCGTGTTGGGCGCCTTGTAGTCGGTCAGCGCCGTGTCCCACAGACAGAAGCCCTCGTGGTGCTTCGTCGTCAGCACCACGTACTTCATGCCGGCGGCCTTGGCCGCTCGAGCCCACGCGCGCGGGTCGTAGAGGTCGGGATCGAAGTACTTCGCGTACTTCTCGTACTCCTCCTGCTGGATCTTCTCGTAGTTCATCACCCACTCGTGGCGGGCCGGCAGGGCGTAGAGGCCCCAGTGGATGAACATGCCGAACCGGTCGTGCGTGAACCAGGGCGCGATCTCGCCGGCGACCGCTTCGGCGTCCGTGTCGGTGGGGGTCGGAGTGGTGGTCATGCTGTGTTCCTTTCGAGGAGGTCGAAGACGTCGAACTGTCGAGGGCGGGTGTTCAGCGGCCGCCGAGACCGCTGGTGACGATCCCCTTGACCAGGTGACGCTGAAGCAGGATGAGCAGGATCACGGTCGGCACCATCGAGATGACGCTGGCCGCCATGACGAGGTTCCACTGGCTGCCCTGCTGACCGAAGAACTGCTGGAGCCCCAGAGGGATCGTTCCGTGGGCGTTCACGTCGTTGACGACGATGAGCGGCCAGAGGAACGAGTTCCAGTAGGTGATGAAGGAGAACACGGCCAGGACGGCGAGGGTCGGTCTGGCCAGCGGCAGCATCACCAGGAAGAAGGTCCGGACGGTGCCCGCGCCGTCGACGCGCGCGGCGTCGTCCAGCTCCTGCGGCACCGTCAGGAAGAACTGGCGGAGGAGGAAGGCCCCGAGAGCGGTGAAGGCCCAGGGGATGATCAGCGCCTGGAAGGTGTCGACCCAGCCGAAGCCCTGCATCATCACGTACATCGGGATGACCAGGACGTCCTGCGGGATCATCAGGGTCGCCAGGAACAGCACGAACACCGTGTTGCGTCCGCGCCAGCGGAGTCGGGAGAACGCGTAGCCGCTGAGGACGGCGACGGCCATGTTGATGGCCGTTCCCGCGATGGCGACGAACAGCCCGTTGACCAGGAATCGCGCGAATGGAAGGTAGGTGAACGCGTCGACGTAGTTCTGCCAGACGATCGCCGAACCCCAGAGCGTCGGCGGTGTGGTGAAGGTCTCCGCCGCGGGCTTGAGCGACGTGGCCACCATGTAGATGAGCGGCGAGATGAAGGCGAGAGCGATCAGGCACAGGATCACGTAGCCGATCGTGCTCTTGACCCGCTGCCCCGTGGTCCGCTGGACGACCCGCTTCTTCACCGGGCGGGTGGGCGCCGCCGCCGTTCTCGGACGGACGCCGATGCCGCTACTCATAGTGCACCCACTTCTTCTGGCCGATGAACTGCACGGCGGTGATCCCGAGGATGATGATGAACAGCACCCAGGCGCCGGCCGAAGCGAGTCCGAGTTGCTGGTACTGGAAGCCCTGGTTGTAGATGAACTGTACGAGAGTCAGGGTCGAGCTGCCCGGGCCGCCCTTGGTCAGGATGAACGGCTGGACGAAGACCTGGAACGACGTGATCAGGGTCATCATCGTGGCGAAGAACACCGACGGGGAGATGAGCGGGAACTTGATCCGCCAGAACGTCGTCCAGGCCCCGGCGCCGTCGAGCTCGGACGCCTCGACGAGGTTCTCGGGGACGGAGTCGAGAGCGGCCGAGAAGATGAGCATGTTGTACCCGAAGCCCTGCCACACGCTCATCAGCACGACGGCGATCATGGCCCAGTTGGCGTCTGCCAGGAAGTTCGGCGCGTGGAAGCCGAACACCGTCTGGACGCTCGCGTCGATGGCGCCGCCCGGCTGGTAGAGCATGCGCCAGACGACCACGTTCGCGACGATCGGGGTGACCGTCGGGATGAAGAACAGGACCCGGAAGATGTGGCGGTGCCGGATCTTCGGCGTCAGCCAGGCCGCCAGGCCGAGCGAGACGATGAGGTTGAGCGGCACGTAGAGGATCGTGAACAGGAACGTGTTCAGGATCACGGTGCGGAAGATCGGATCGGCGAGGAGCTGGGCGTAGTTGCCGAATCCCACGAAGGTGTGCGCGCCGAGCAGCGGCCAGTTGTTGAAGCTGATCACGAGGGACGCGACGATGGGCACGACCGTGAACAGGGCCAGTCCGATCGTGTGGGGGCCGGCGAAGGCGAAGCCCCACCAGGATCTCCGCCCCTGGCCGTCGCCGTCGCGATCCTGCTTCCTCTCGGAGATGGCCGTCGCGGCCGCGGGAGCCGCGGGCGTCGGCGGGGCCACTGATGTCGTCGTCATTGCGTGGTGCCTCCTCGATCGGGTCGTCGGGGGCGGGTCGCGTGCGCGGCCCGCCCCCGCGGGACTACTTGGGCAGCTGGCTCGAGATCTGCGTCATGACCTGCGAGCCGCTCTGCTGACCGTTGACGGCCTGGATGCCGTACTGAGCGAAGAGCTGACCCAGTTGATCGCTGTTCTTGTTGCCCGGCAGCGGCACAGCTCCCTTGAGAGCCGTCGCGAAGACGTCCTGCGCACCATCGATCTTGGCGTTGTCGAACCAGTCCTTCTGGACGGCCGTGCGACCGGGGAACGCGCGCCCCTTGGCTGCCAGCTCGCCGAGGGTCTTCTCACTGGTCATCGAGACGATGGCCTTGTACGCCTGGTCGGGGTACTTGCACTGCTTCGAGATGCCGAACCCGGAGCCCGCCGAGAAGGTCGTCTGGGTCGAGTCGCCGACCGGGAGGGTCGTCACGCCGAGGTCGAACTTCGCCTTCGCCTTCTGCGTGATCAGGGACCACGGGCCGTCGGTGTAGGTGGCGGCCTGGCCGCTGACGAACTCGTTGTCGTCGTTGGAGCCGTCGGCGCTGGCGGGCAGCGCGTAGCCCTTCTTGACGAGGCTGGCCAGCCAGTCGAGACCCTTCTCGAACTTCGGGTCGGTGGCGTTCAGCGTGCCGTCCTCGGAGATGACGCGGCCGTCGTTGTAGGCCAGGATCGACGACTCGAGGCCGAGGTCTTCGGCCGTCGAGGCGAAAAGCGTCTTGCCCTTGGCCTTGAGCGCGGCACCGGCCGCCTCGAACTGCGAGACGGTCCAGCCCGGCTTCGGCTCGGCGACGCCCGCCGCCTCGAACATGTCCTTGTTGTAGAACATGAGGTAGGGGCCGGTGTCGTAGGGCAGCGCGTAGAGCTTGCCGTCGACCTTCATCCCGTTGAGCGCGGTGGTGTCGTACGCGCTGAGGTCGGTGTCGTTCTTCTTGGCGAGTGAATCGATCGCGACGAGCTGGTCGGTGTAGTTCGCGGCGCGGAGGCTCTGGAGCGAGACGATGCAGGGCGCGCTTCCGGTGCTCAGCTGCGTGCGGAGCTTCGTCCAGTAGTCGTTGAACGGGGCGCCCTGAATGGTGACCTTCAGGCCGGACTGGTCGGCGTCGGCCGCGTCGGCGACCTTCTGCCAGGCGGCCTGGTCGGCGTTGCCAGCGATCCACATGCCCCAGGTGAGCGCCTTGGCGCTCTGCGAGCCGGACGAGCCGCTGGAGCCCGAGCAAGCGGTGAGGGCGATGGTCATCGACATGGCCACCGCCGCCCCGGCGAGGATTTTTCTCTTCATGGTGATTCCACTTCGTTGTGTCGGATGAGGAGGTGATCGGTGTTGACGGGTGAAGCTGGCCGGGGTCAGCCGGCAGCCGCGACGACGGAGTCGTCGTCGGCTCGCCAGGCGGAGCCCTGCGGGTACTCGAAGTTCACGAAGGTGTCGTCCCAGACGTCGACGCCGGCCCCCGGGGCGAGCGGCGCCACGTAGTTGCCGCCCCGGATCTCGACCGGCGTGACGAAGTGCTCGTGCAGGTGATCGACGTACTCGATGCGCCGGTAGGCGAGCGTGCCGGAGACGGCGACGAAATCGAACATCGACAGGTGCTGGACCGCCTCGCAGAGGCCGACGCCGCCGGCGTGCGGGCACACCGGGACGCCGAACTTGGCGGCGAGGAGCAGGATCGCGATGTTCTCGTTCACACCCGCCACGCGGGTGGCATCGATCTGCAGGTACGACAGCGACCGGGCCTGGAGCAGCTGTTTGAAGACGACCCGGTTCGCGATGTGCTCCCCGGTGGCGACCGGTACCGGCGCGATCCTACGAGCGATCTCGGCGTGGCCGAGGATGTCGTCCGGGCTCGTGGGCTCTTCGACCCAGGCGAGGTCGAACTCGGCGAGCTCTCCGATCCAGGCGACCGCCTCGTCGACGTCCCAGCGCTGGTTCGCATCGATCGCGATCCTGATGTCCGGACCGACGGTCTCGCGGGCCAGGCGAAGGCGCCGGATGTCGTCCTCGACGGAGCCGCCGACCTTGAGCTTGATCTGCGTGAACCCCTCCTCGAGGGCCTCGCGAGAGAGTCGGACGAGCTTCTCGTCCGAGTAGCCGAGCCAGCCGGGCGTGGTCGTGTAGGCGGGGTATCCCTCGGCCAGCAGCCGCGCTTCGCGGTCGGCTCGCCCCGGCTCCGCGCTCTTCAGGATCTCGAGGGCCTCCTCGCGCGTCAGCGCATCCGAGAGATAGCGGAAGTCCACGAGATCGACGATCTCCTCCGGCGACAGCCGAGCGAGCACCTGCCAGAGAGGAAGGCCCGCGCGCTTCGCCTTGAGATCCCACAGAGCATTGACGACCGCCCCGATCGCCATGTGCATGACGCCCTTCTCCGGGCCGAGCCAGCGGAGCTGCGAGTCGTGCACGAGTTCGCGCCAGAAGCCGCCGAGGTCGTTCAGGGTCGCCTCGACGTCTCGACCCACGAGGAACGGGGCCAGGACCGCATAGGCCGCGACCTCGACGTCGTTGCCGCGGCCGATCGTGAAGACGAAGCCGGAGCCCACGTGTCCGTCTGCCGCGTCCGTGTGGAGGTGGACGTAGGCGGCGGAGTAGTCGGGGTCGGCGTTCATCGCGTCGGACCCGTCGAGATCGCGGGAGGTCGGAAAACGCAGGTCGTGCGTTTCGAGATATGAGATTCGGCTCACCTGGACTCCTTTGACGAGGTGGGGGCAACTCTAAACATCTGATGTCTAGATCGTCAAGTAGAGATTTCGGCGCCTTTTTGAGCTACTTTGGGGAAGGCAAAGGCGCAGAGTTCGGATGCTTCGCGTCGATTCAGGAATGGAGACGTGATGCGATTTCTCAGGACGGGCCCCGTGGGCGACGAACGGCCGGCGGTCACGACCGCCGACGGGACATTCGACCTCGCCCCTCTGTTGGACGAGCTCGGAGTGCCCGACATCGGCCCGCGATTCTTCGAGGTCGGCGGGATCCTGCGCACCTCCGACGCGCTCTCCGCGGGCGTCCTGCCCGCCGCGACGATCGACGGCGACCGAGTCGGCTCGCCCCTCGCCCGGCCCGGCAAGATCGTCTGCATCGGGCTGAACTACCGCGACCACGCAGCCGAGACGCACGCCGAGATCCCGAGCGAGCCCATCGTCTTCATGAAGGACCCGTCGACCGTGGTCGGCCCGAACGACGACATCCTGATACCTCCGACGAGCGAGAAGACCGACTGGGAGGTGGAGCTGGGGGTCGTCATCGGCGAGCGAGCCCGCTACCTGCCCGACACGGCGAGCGCAGGATCCGTGATCGCCGGCTACGTCCTCTCGCACGACGTCTCCGAACGCGAGTACCAGCTCGAACGGGGTGGCCAGTGGGACAAGGGCAAGTCGTGCGAGACGTTCAACCCGCTCGGCCCGGAGTTCGTCACGGCGGACGAGATCGACCCGTCGAACCTCCGACTCACCCTGTCGGTCAACGGCGTCAGCCGTCAGAACGGCACGACGCGAGACCTCATCTTCGACGTGAACCACGTCGTCTGGTACCTCAGTCAGTTCATGGTGCTCGAGCCGGGAGACGTCATCAACACCGGCACCCCGGCCGGAGTCGCCCTGGGTCTTCCCGAGCACCCCTACCTGCGACCCGGCGACGTCGTCGAGCTGTCGATCGAGGGCCTCGGCCGGCAGCGGAGCACGCTCGTGCGGGCTTCCACCGACCCGTCAGCAGGCCCGTCCACCGGCCCGTCCGCCGGGGCGTCCGCCGGGGCGGAGGTCGCAGCATGAGCGGCGCCCTGGACGGCCTGCGAGCCGTGGTGACCGGCGGTGCGTCCGGGATCGGCGCAGCCATCGTCGACGCTCTGCTCGAGGGAGGCGCTCGAGTCGCCGTGCTGGATCGCGACCTGACCGGCGCTGACGGTCGAGCTCTCGGGATCCTGGCCGACATCTCGAACGACGAGTCCGTCCGCGTCGCGATCGACGAGGCGGCGACGGAGTTCGGCGGGATCGACACGCTCGTCAACAACGCCGGGATCGGTGCCCAGGGCACCATCGCCGACAACCCCGACGACGAGTGGCACCGGGTCTACGACGTCAACGTCGTCGGCCTCGTCCGCGTCACCCGGGCCGCGCTCCCCCATCTCCGCTCGGCCGGGCGCGCCTCGATCGTCAACACCTGCTCGATCGCCGCCACGGTCGGCCTTCCTCAGCGGGCGCTCTACAGCGCGACGAAGGGCGCCGTTCTCGCTCTCACCCGGGCGATGGCGGCCGACCACCTCGCCGAGGGAATCCGGGTGAACTGCGTCAACCCCGGAACGGCGGACACCCCGTGGGTCGGGCGTCTGCTCGACGCCGCCGCCGACCCTGCGGCCGAGCGCGCCGCCCTCGAAGCGCGCCAACCCCACGGGCGACTCGTCTCGGCCGCCGAGGTCGCCGGCGCCGTCGCCTACCTCGTCAGCCCGGCCGCGTCGTCGACCACGGGAACCTCGCTCGCGGTCGACGGCGGCATGGACGGGTTGCGCCTGCGCGACTGACCCGGGCGGCGCGCACTGCGCGCCGCCCGGCAGACCCTCGTCAGTCGGCGTTGCCGATCGTCTCGGCCTCGGGGAACACGTCGGCGTCTTCGACGCGGTCGAGTTCATCGCGCTCGGGTTGGGCGACCTCGCCGCGGTCGGCCGCGGTCAGCGCCTTGTGTGCGGTGCTCAGCACGATCGCCGCGGCGAGCAGCGTGGCCGTCCCGAGCAGGAACGGCACGTGCGCGTTGAACGCCGTGACCAGCAGACCCGCGACGAACGGCGCCATGCCGCCGCCGATGAAGCGGACGAAGCCGTACGTCGCGGAGGCGACCGGGCGCTCGACCGGGGCGATGCTCATGACCGCCGTCGTCACGAGCGTGTTGTTCACGCCGATGAAGGCGCCCGCGATGATCACGGCGACGATGACGGCGACGTGGTTGTAGGGGAAGACGCCGATCACGGCCAGGTCGATGGCCATCAGGACGAAGTTGACGTAGAGGGTGCGCGGCGTGCCGAAGCGACGCTGCAGCCACGGGGCACCCCACACCGCGAACACGGCGACGAGGACGCCCCAGCCGCAGAAGACGAGCCCCAGCTTGATCGGGCTGTCGATTCCCATCAGGAACGGCGAGTAGCCGAGGACCGTGAAGAAGCCCCAGTTGTAAAGGAATCCGACGATGCTCGTGGTGCGCAGCGACTTGTGCTTCAGCGCGGTCAGCGGCTCGGAGAGCTTCTGCTTTCGCGCCGGTTTCGGCATCTTCGGCAGGAGGAAGATCGTCGCGAGAAGCGCGATGAACATCAGGACCGAGACGCCGTAGAACGGGCCGCGCCAGCTGATGTTGCCCAGGACCCCGCCGATCAACGGCCCGAGCGCGATGCCGACCCCGAGGGCGCTCTCGTAGAGGACGATGGCCCCCGCGAATCCGCCGGAAGCCGATCCGACGATCACCGAGAGGGACGTCGCGATGAAGAGCGCGTTTCCGAGGCCCCATCCGGCGCGGAACCCGACGATCTCACCGATCGAATTGCTCGACCCGGCGAGAGCCGCGAACACGACGATGACGGAGAGACCTGCGATGAGGGTGCGCTTCGGGCCGATCCGGCTCGAGACCCACCCGGTGCCGAGCATGGCCACTGCCGTGACGACGAGGTAGCTGGTGAACAGCAGCTCGACCTGCGACGGGGTGGCGTGCAGTTGGCCGGCCAGCGACTTCAGGATCGGGTCGACCAGGCCGATGCCCATGAACGAGACGACGCAGGCGAACGCGACCGCCCACACGGCGCGTGGCTGTTTGAACGGACTCGGCGGCTTCGACCCGTCGGTGGTGTGGTGTGAACTCATGTGATCAGTGCTCCTCTTCGACGAACCGCCGGAGCGCGGGGACGGCATCCGCCAGCGCGCTTCGCGATTCAGGATCCAATTGCTCGAGACGCGCGGAGATGAACCGCGTTCGCGTGACGCGATAGTCGGTCAGCCGAGCCAGGCCGTCCTGGGTCAGCGCGACCAGGACGGCCCGCCCGTCGCCGGGGTCGGCGCGACGCTCGGCGAGCCCACCGTCGACCAGTCGGTTGACGAGGGTGGTCATGCCGGGCTGGGTCAGCCCCTCGCGCTCGGCGAGATCGGTGATGCGGAGCGGACCGAGCGCGTCGAGCCGAGACAGCGCGCTGAGCGCGCTCTTCGACAGGTCGGCGGGCTCGCGCGAATCGCGCAGCCAGGTCACGAGCGCCTCGAGCGCGTGGGCGACGTCGACGTTCTGAACGGTCTCTCGCGTCGCACCCATAGTCCGATTATATAAACCAGTTATGCATGTGGTCAAGCGGGTGCGTCAGGACCAGTGGAGTCACCAGGTGCGGGCGTTGGCCGGGGCCAACCCGGCGCCGGATTGCCGGGTCACTTGACTCCGCGGATGAACATCAGGAGTGTCGCCCCGAGGGCAGTCGCAATGATCGCGAAGGGCAGGAGGGCCACGTAGCCGCCGAAGAGCGCGATTGCCGCACCCCCACAGTCACCCCGATCGTCTGCGGAAGAGTGGTCGTGATGTTGATGATGCCGAGGTCTTTGCCCGTGTTCCCACCCTCGGGAAGCACCAGCGTGATCAGTGTGAAGTCCACCGAGATGTATCCGCCCATTCCGAAGCCAGCCAGAGCTGAATAGACCAGCATCGACGCCAGAGTCGGCGCGACCAGAGGCACGATCAGCCCCACGATTATCACGGCCGAGGCCACGTAGATGATCGGCTTGGTCCGCTGGAACTTCTGAACCGCCAGCCCCGCAGCCAACGTGCCGACGATCGACCCGACGAGGTTGGCAAGACCGATGGTGGGGATCGCGGCCACGGCCGCGTCACCAAGGCCGATGAAGTTCTGCAGCAGGTAGAGCATGAACGTCTGGATCGGGAAGTAGCCGGTGAACAGAAGAAAGCGGCCGAAGAACGCCCACGCGAAATTCGGATGGGTCATGGGATTCACCCAGAATGTCGACAGGATCGCCCGCACGTCGAGCGGCAGCCGCGTTTCGCCCACGTTCGATTTGACGTTGACCAGCGAGAACACGATGACGAGAACCGCGAGTAATCCACCGAGCACCAGGTAGGCGATGGTGATGCTCGTCGAGAACGTCGCACCGATGGTCTGTCCGACGACGCTTCCGATCAGCTGAGCAAGTCCGAACGCCGCGGAGAACATTCCACGCTTGACCGCTGGGACACGATCCGGGATATAGGCGCTGACCGGAGTGAGGATGAGCGCCGTCGTGAACTGGATCGCGACCAGGAGGACGATCATGAGCGCGATCGAGTTCGCGAACGAAAGCGCGACGGCCAAGCCGAAGGTGCCGACGGCGCCCACGATCATCCAGGGGCTCGGCCGCCGAGGCGGGAACGAGTGCGGTCGGTCACTGTTCCAGCGATCGGAGCAGCCACCATCGAAGCGATCGCGCCGATCCCGACGATGAGCGCCAGCGAGCCGTTCTGGCCGACACGATCGATTCCCTGGACCTGCAGCGGGAGCAGGATCCCCTGCACTCCACCCCAGAACACACTGAAGCTCAGGATGGCGAGGGGAAGCGTCACGAACAGCATCCTGAGGTTCAGCGACTTGAGCGTCGGACGGGGCGAATCGATCAGGTCCCCGAGGTCGGGATTCGCTTGCTCTCCGGGAAGAACGGTCATGGGCACACTCCTTCGTGCTGGTGGCGGGGGTCGCCCAGGACGCTATCACTAAAAACCTCCACCCGGAACCTCCGCGTGGAACTTCTTTGACAGCGCGCGGGCGTACCGAACCACCGACCCGTCAGCGGCCGCCACGCGAAGCCGACGCCTTCAGGAGACGGGCAGTCGGCCTCAGTCGATCGAACTCGTGCCCAGCAACCGATCCAGGAGGTGCATCGCCCCGCGCATGTCGACAGTGGGATCGATCAGCCACTGGGTTGCCAGACCATCGCAGGCAGCGATGACGAGGGAAGCAGCCACCTCCAGGGGGATGTCCTCACGAATCGTGCCCTCCTTGCGACCCACTTCGAAGATGGCGGCCAGCGCTCCCCGAACTCGCTCGTAGCGCTCGACGAAAAAGGCTCGCGAGTGCTCGTCGTGGGACTCGAGAGCGTGGGCGGACATCGTGTTGTACAGAGCCATGAGTCCGGGAATCCGCATGTTGTAGTCGGCCCCGCGGAGGACGAAATCCACTGCGCCTTGCCCCGACTCTTCAGCGAAATCCATAGCGCGCCGGTCGGCCTCGCGAAGCACTTCGAGAAGGAGTTGATCCCTCGAATCGAAATAGTGCCTCAGAGCCGCATGGGAAACACCGATCGCCTCTCCCAGCGCCCTCAGGGACGTCCCCTCGAAGCCTCGCTCATTGAACACGGCAAGCGCGCGGTCGAGGATCTGCTGACGACGCTGGACACCTTTCGGATACGGGCCCCGCCTGCCGGTGTCTTCGCGTGAGACTCGCGACTCGAGCTCCGAATTGGACATTCTCATCTCCTGCGATTGACCTTGATTGCTTCGCCCGGCGCGGCGATCAAGCCAGTCTAGGTCTGCCGGTTCGTCGAAAACCTCCACATGGAGCTTTATGCTAAAGTCGGCTGGCTCGTCTTGATGGGACAGGACGAGGCCCAAGAGTGACGAAGAGGTACTAGATGACCGACAGCACACCCACCATCGACAACTCCGCCTGGTGGCGGCAGGCCGCGATCTACCAGATCTACCCCCGGAGCTTTGCCGACGGGAACGGTGACGGCATCGGCGACTTGACCGGCGTCCTGAACCGCGTGGACTACCTGGGATCTCTCGGAGTCGATGCAGTCTGGTTCAGCCCGTTCTATCCGTCCGCTTTAGCCGACGGAGGCTACGACGTCGACGACTACCGCGACGTCGATCCGGCGATTGGCACTCTCGACGAGTTCGATGCCGTGATCGCCGAGCTCCACGCTCGGAATCTGAAGGTCATCATCGATATCGTGCCGAATCACAGTTCGAATCGGCACGCTCGATTTCGCGAAGCCCTCTCGGCGGAGCCCGGCGCACCGGCTCGCAGGCGATACATCTTCCGAGACGGCAAGGGGCTCTCCGGTGAGCTCCCGCCCAATGATTGGCAGTCCTTCTTCGGCGGCCCCGCGTGGACGCGCGTTCCTGACGGCCAGTGGTACTTCCATCTCTTCACCCCGCAGCAGCCCGATTGGAACTGGGACAACCCGGACGTTCGAGAGGACTTCCTCCAAACCCTGCGATTCTGGGGCGACCGAGGGGTCGATGGCTTCCGGGTGGATGTCGCCATGGCCCTCGCGAAAGACCTTCACGAGCCATATCCCGCCTGGGAGACGGTCAGCGCGAACCTTCCCGAACCGATGGGGTCCGGCGGCCGCAGCAGGTTCGCGGACGGTAATCATCCGCTTGTCGATCGAGACGAACTCGTCGATATCTACTCGTCGTGGCGCCACCTCTTCGATTCTTACGACCCGCCGCTCTTCGCAGTGGGCGAGACCTGGGTCGAGCCGCATCGCCTGATCCGATATTCGAGCCCGGACAGCCTTGGTCAAGCCTTCAACTTCGATTTCCTCTGGAATCCGTGGGATGCCCGCAGCTTCCGCGACGTCGTTCACGACAGCCTGGACCGCGCACATGCTTCAGGGACATCGAGCACCTGGGTCCTCTCCAATCACGACATCATCCGCCACGCGACGCGATTCGCGCCAAGTCCTTTGCCCCAGTCGAGACGAAGCACCAGCGCAGTGCCGCTCCCGCCAGGAGCACGTGAGCACGGCCTTCGGCGAGCGACGGCCGCCACCCTGCTCGCACTGGCCCTCCCGGGAAGCGCCTACCTCTACCAGGGCGAAGAACTCGGCCTGCACGAAGTGACGGACATCCCAGACGATGCGCGACAAGACCCGCAGGGCCGAAGCATCGACGGCATCTTCGCCACGCGCGATGGCAGCCGAGTCCCCCTGCCCTGGACGTCTTCGAAGCCCTTTTTCGGCTTCAGCACGGGCGGCTCGCACCTACCGCAACCCGACTGGTTCGCAGACGTCTCGGTCGAATCCGAGTCGGCAAGCCCTGCATCGACACTGTCGCTCTACCGATCGGCTCTCGCGCTGCGGAGACGCTTGCAGTCGGGTGAAGAGCTCGAATGGATCGACCTCGGCCCGGACGTCGTCGCGTTCCGCCGACCCGGCGGATGGACCTCGGTCACCAACTTCGGCAGCGATCCCGTTCAGCTGCCCGAAGGCGAAATCCGCCTCACGAGCGGACCACTCCAGGGCGGCCTGCTGGCCTCGGAGACGACCGCCTGGCTAGAGAGGTCGGATCGCGCCTGAGCCTGATCGCATCGACCGCGCCGCGACGTCGTGGGGACGGGCGATCGGTCAGCGGCCGCCGGTCACTGCATCGACTTCGTCGACTCCGATCGGCCTGGCATCCTGGAGTCGCCTCGGAGTCCAGGCGCAGCCAGCGCGGTGACGATCGCGAAAACACCGACCGCCGATCAGACCCAGAACACGATGGCGAAGGTGTCGCCGATCAGCGGCTCCTTCCCGCGAAGCTCGACCAGGGTGATCGCCACGAGTGCGACGGCGCCGACGGCCAGAAGACCGATGGACTTGAAATCGCCTCAGCCCCACGTCTCCGGAGCGATCGTGAGACTGATGGTCCCGGCCAGGTCGACGCCATCGGGCTTCCGGATCCGCGGACGCCGGCATGGCGACGAGCCGAGCGACCTCACCCCCGCCCGACGGCCGCCGCAACGGACGACGACACCGGCAGCGACATCGGGTGGCCGCCCGTCATCTCCTGGAGGATGCGGAAGACCTGGCGGCTGTAGCCCGACTCGTTGTCGTACCAGACGTAGAGGACGACGTGCTCGGAGCCGTCCGCGATCGTGGCCAGGCCGTCGACGACGCCCGCGCGACGGGTTCCGAGGAAGTCGGTGGAGACGACCTCCGGAGACTCGATGTAGTCGATCTGACGGCGCAGCTCTGACGCCAGCGACACGTCGCGCAGATACGCGTTGACCTCGTCTCGGGTGGCGGGCCGCTCGAGGGTCAGGTGCAGGATCGCCAGCGACACGTTGGGGGTCGGAACCCTCACCGCGTTCCCCGACAGCCTTCCCGCCAGTTCGGGCAGGGCCTTCTCCGCCGCCCGCGCCGCCCCGGTCGCCGTGATCACCATGTTGAGGCCGGCGGCCCGGCCACGACGGTCGGCCGAGTGGAAGTTGTCGACGAGGTTCTGGTCGTTCGTGAAGGAGTGGACCGTCTCGACGTGCCCGTGCGCGACGCCGAACCGGTCGGCGATCACCTTGAGGACGGGGACGATCGCATTCGTCGTACACGATGCGGCGCTCACGATCCGGTCGTCGCCGAGGGAGTCGTGGTTGATGCCGTGGACGATGTTCTTGATCGCGCCCGCGCCGGGAGCGGTGAGCAGCACCCGAGACGCGCCGCGGCTGACCAGGTGCTGCTCGAGTCCGTCGGAGTCGCGCCAGCGGCCGGTGGTGTCGACGACGATGGCGTCGTGGATCCCGTACTCCTCGTAGTCGATCGCGGAAGGCGAGTCGGAGTAGACGACCTGGATCAGGGTGCCGTTGGCGAGGATGGTGTCGCTCTCGACGTCGACCGAGATCGTGCCCTCGAAAGGCCCGTGGATGGAATCGCGACGGAGGAGGCTGGCGCGCTTCACGAGGTCGTTGGCGCCCCGCCGCTTCACGACGACCGCGCGGAGGGTGAGGGCGCCGCCTCACCGGCGCGCTCGAGCAGGATCCTGGCCAGCATCCGGCCGATTCGGCCGAAACCGTACAGGACGACGTCACGCGACGGGATCCTCGGCGGCCGTCGCCCGACCCGCGCGCCAGGAAGAGCTCATCCGCCAGGAATTCGGCCAGGGTCGCACTCGTGGTGTCCTCGCGGAACCGCAGGGCGAGCTCGGCGATGTCGACCGACGCCGGGGACAGGTCGATGCGGTCGAGTTCGGTCAGGATCGCCAGGCTCTCCGTCGCGGGCAACTCGGCCTCCTCGATCCTGCGAGTGAAACGGTGCGCCTTCAGGATGCCGATGGGCGACTGCCCGAGGAGAGGACGACCGTACAGGGACGCCACGACGTCCTTGTGCCGGTAGAGACGACCGATGAGCGGGATCATCGCCTCGGCCGCTGCCAGTTTGTCCGTCCAGGTGAGTTGAAGGGCTTCGCGAAGAGCGGGGTCGGTCATTCCGCACCACCCGTGTGCCACGTGGATCCGCGGTGGTCGGCGATGACGCAGGCCGGCCCGTCGCCCGTTCCGACGCGTTCTCCGTCCGAGAGCATCGGCACGGCGTTCTTCTCGCCGGGCCCGATCCGCGGCAGGTTCGAGACGATCGACATCAGGCCACCTTCTCGACGAACCGCGCGCTGTGGAGGCTGTAGCGCGTCGACCGCAGGACGTCCGCGAACTCCGGAGGAACCCGGTCGCCGAACTGGGCGAAGAACTCCTCCGTGAGGTCGCACTCGGCCAGCCAGGAATCCGGATCGACGTCGAACAGCTGCTCGAGCCGGTCTCGCGTCACGTCCAGCCCGCTGACGTCGAGGTCGCGGAGCCGGGGAACCTCGCCGATGGGAACCCGGACCGCCGGGATCCTGTTCTCGACCCTGCGCAGGATCCACTCGAGAACGCGGGAGTTGTCTCCGAAACCGGGCCAGAGGTAGCTGCCGTCGTCGCCCTTGCGGAACCAGTTCACCTGGAAGATCTTCGGCGCGCGGCTTCCGAGCCGATCGCCGACGTCGAGCCAGTGCGACCAGTAGTCGGCCATGTTGTACCCGCAGAACGGGAGCATCGCGAAGGGGTCGCGCCGGAGCGACCCGACAGAGCCCTCGGCCGCGGCGGTCTGCTCGGACGAGATCGTGGCGCCCAGGAAGACGCCGTGCTTCCAGTCTCTCGCTTGAACGACGAGGGGCACGTTCGTGGCACGTCGGCCACCGAACAGGATCGCGTCGAGGGGGAAGCTCTCGTGGGCGTCCTCGGCGAGCGTGGGGCACTGGTCGATGGACACCGTGAACCGCGAGTTCGGGTGCGCGGCCGGAGTGCCCGACGAGGGCGTCCAGTCGGCGCCCGTCCAGTCGATCAGATGCGCCGGAGCCTCGGGAGTGAGGCCCTCCCACCAGACGTCACCGTCGTCGGTGAGCGCGACGTTCGTGAAGATCGTGTTCGCCCGAACCGTCTCGACGGCGATCGGGTTGGTCAGCGTGCCCGTCCCGGGAGCCACCCCGAAGAAGCCCGCCTCCGGATTGATGGCGTGGAGGCGCCCGTCGGAGCCCTGCTTGAGCCAGGCGATGTCGTCTCCGATCGTCTCCACCGTCCAGCCCGGGATCGTCGGCTGGAGCATCGCCAGATTCGTCTTGCCGCAGGCCGATGGGAACGCCGCCGCCACGTGGAAGGTGTGGTTCTCGGGCGAGGTGACCTTGATGAGCAGCATGTGCTCGGCGAGCCAGCCCTCGTCGCGCGCCATCACCGACGCGATCCGGAGCGCGAAGCACTTCTTGGCGAGGAGAGCGTTGCCACCGTAGCCGGAGCCGTACGACCAGATCTCTCTCGTCTCCGGGAACTGCACGATGTACTTGGTGTCGTTGGACGGCCAGGCGACGTCCTCCTGAAGGGCACCGTCGTCACCGCGGAGCGGGTGTCCGAGACTGTGGACCGTGGCGACCCACGGCGTCCCCGCGTTGATCTCGCGGAGCACGCGGTCGCCGAGCCGGGTCATCAGCCCCATGCTGAGCACGACGTAGGCGGAATCGGTGATCTCGACGCCGAGCTGCGAGAGCGGACCTCCGACGGGGCCCAACGAGAAGGGGACGACGTACATCGTGCGCCCGCGCATGCTCCCCGCGAAGACGCCGTCGAGCTCGGCCCGCATCTCGACCGGATCCCGCCACTGGTTCGTCGGTCCGGCGTCGTCCTCGTCGACGGAGCAGGTGAACGTCCTGCCCTCGACCCGCGCGACATCGTTCGCACTGGTTCGCGCCAGGTAGCTTCCCGGTCGGAGATCCGGGTTCAACTCGACGAGCTTTCCCTCGGCGACGAGCTGCCGGGTCAGACGCCGGCTCTCCTCGGCCGAACCGTCGCACCACACGATGTCGTCGGGCTGGGTCAGGCGTGCGACGTCGGCGACCCACGCGTCCAGCCGGACGCGCGGTGATCCCGGAACGACGTTGTGCTCCAGGCGAGCCGGGTGGTTCGGGTTCGTGATCATCAGCGATCTCCTTGGGTCGAGGCCTTGTCCTGTCTCGATTCTTGGTGGAGATCAGCGTGAATTTCGAAACTGATCGTGGGGAAAATCGCCCTTTTCCCGATATCGTCAAAGAATGAGCGCAGACATCGACGTCATCACGTTGGGGCACCGCATCCGCCACTTCCGCACCGAGAAGGGAATGACGCTGTCCGACCTCGCCGGAGCGAGCGGAATCTCGACCAGCCAGCTGTCCCTCGTCGAGACCGGCAAGCGCGAACCGCGTCTCTCCCTCCTCGGCGTCATCGCCGAGGCCCTGTCGGTTCCCCTGACCGATCTGCTCAAGAACGAGGCGCCGGATCCCCGGTCGGCCCTCGAGGTCGAGATCTCCCGTTTCCAGGGCGGTCCTCTCTTCGCCTCCCTCGGCCTGGAGCCGGTGCGACCCAGTGCCGGCACGCCCTCGGCCACGCTCGAGACCATCGCCGGGCTCTACCGGGAGCTCGACCGGCGAGCGCGTCTGGCCATCGCGACGCCCGAGGAGGCGAGGCGGGCCAACAACGAGATCCGCCTGCGAATGCGCGGCCAGAACAACTACATCCCCGAGATCGAGGCCATCGCGGAGGAGCGCGTCAAGGCGGCCGGTCACACCATCGGAGCGCTGTCGCACCGCGAGGTCAGCGTCATGGCCGAGCAGCTGGGCTTCACCCTCATCTACGTGAACGACCTCCCGCACTCCGCCAGGTCCGTCACCGACCTCGCGAACGGCAGGATCTACCTTCCGCCGGCGTCGATCCCGGGCGGTCACGGTCTGCGCTCGATGGCGCTCCAGGCCATGGGGCACCGCATCCTGGAGCACCGCCGGCCGCTCGACTACGCCGAGTTCCTCCAGCAGCGACTCGAGATCAACTACTTCGCCGCGGCGTGCCTGATGCCGCGCGGGGCGGCGGTCGAGTTCTTGCAGCAGGCCAAGCGCGAACGGAACCTGTCGGTCGAAGACTTCCGCGACGCGTTCGGAACGACTCACGAGTCGGCGGCGCTCCGCCTGACGAATCTCGCGACCTCGCACCTCGACATGACCATGCACTTTCTGCGCATCAGCGACGACGGAGCCGTCCAGAAGGGCTACGAGAACGACGGCCTCCCGCTGCCCGTCGACGCCACCGGCGCCATCGAGGGTCAGATCGTCTGCCGGAAGTGGAGCGCTCGCACCGCGTTCGACCACGAGAACCGCACCACTGAGTTCTACCAGTACAACGATCTGCCGACCGGCACCTACTGGTGCGCCACCCAGACCGGCACGACGTCATCGGGAAGCTTCTCTATCACGACCGGTGTTCCGTTCGCCGAGTCGAAGTGGTTCCGGGGCGCGAAACGACCTCGCGCGGCGTCTCGACCTGCCCCGACGAGTCGTGCTGCCGCCAGGCGCCCGCCGAGCTCGCCGACCGGTGGAGCGACAGCGCCTGGCCGAGCGCACGTCTGCACGCCCACATCCTGTCGCCGCTGCCCACCGGCACCTTCCCGGGCATCGACGACTCCGAGGTCTTCAGCTTCCTGGAGAAGCACGCCGACCAGATCTGATCGACGGCGCCGCTCCGGACGACTCGCGGTGAGCTTCAGCCGACGACGAGCCCGCCGAGCCGCGCGAAGCCGCGGTCGACGTGTGGCTGCAGCGGAGTGCCGGGAGCGGCGCGCCAGGCGCCGATCGCGTGGGCGAGAACACCCCAGGCCGTTCGGGCGGCGAGCGCCGCGTCGTCGGGGGACGCACCGCGGGCGACCAGAAGCTCGGTGATCAGGGCGATGAGGGTGGACTCCTTCGAGGCAGCGCGCTCGCGTACGGCGGGCGTCGCCGCGGCAATGACGGCGAGACGGTCGCCCGCCTGCCGGTTGGCCTCGAGCGGCGGAACGATGAGGTCGACCGTGCGGCGCATCGCTGGCCAGAGCGGCTCGTCGGCGGGCACCGACGCCAGAGCCTCGGCCACCCATTCGGCGAGGCGCCGCTCGCCGTCGAAAAGCACTTCGCGTTTGTCGGGGAAGTGCCGGAAGTAGGTGCGCTCGGTCACGCCCGCCCGAGCGGCGATCTCCGCCGTGGTCACGGCATCGAAGCCGCGCTCGGTGAAGAGTTCGAGGGCCGCCTTCTCCAGGCGCTCGCGTGCTTCCTTCCCGCTTCTCGGCATGCGTCGAGTGTAGCGCACGTAGTGACAGCGACTGTCGCAACGTGGTAGCGTCTGCGACTGACACTACGAAGAGCACCCCAGCACGTCACGAAGGAGAGCGTCATGAGCGCAGTCGAGTCACGAACCATCCGATTCCACGAGGTCGGCGAACCCCTCGACGTCCTGCGCGAGGAGCGGACCTCGATCCCCGACCCGGGCCCGGGCCCGGGGAGGATTCGGGTCCACGTGGCAGCCGTCGGTCTCAACCCGGCCGACTGGGAGCTCTGCCGGGGCTTCATGCCCGGTGCCCTTCCGCGCGGCATCGGATTCGACGTCGCGGGAACCGTCGACGCCATCGGAGAGGGAGTCGACGACGTGGCCGTCGGAGAGCTCGTGTTCGGATCGTCGGACTTCGCGGCGGAGCCGAGTGCGGGTGCCGCCGACTTCGCGATCCTGGACCTGTGGTTCGCCGTCCCGGTCGGGCTCGACGCCGTTCATGCGGCGGTTCTGCCGATGGTGCTGCAGACCGCGGCCTGGACCCTCCACCTGGTGAGTGTGAAGCCGGGCGAGACCGTGCTCATCCACGGGGCGGGCGGCATGGTCGGCTACGCGGCCGTGCAGATCGCCCTGCGCGCCGGCGCCCGAGTGATTGCCACGGCGGGCACGACGTTCGCCGCCGACCTCGAGGCCTTCGGCGCCATGGTGACGCCCTACGGCGACGGCATGGTCGAGCGGGTCCGGGCGCTCTCCGACGGGCCGATCGATCACGTGCTCGACGTGTCCCGTCCCAACGCCGGCGCGATCGCTGCCCTCGTCGAGATCGCGGATGACCCGAAACGCGTGGTCACCATCAGCAACCATGACGAGGCACGCAGCCGGGGCGCCCGCGTCAACATCGACGAGCTCATGGCCGTGGGCGGGTTTCCGACCTCCGACTTCCTGGCCGACTACGCGGCCCTGAGCGCCGTGGGCGAGTTCACGATCCCCGTGGCGAAGACGTTCCCGCTCGCCGAGTGGCGCACCGCCGCCGAGCTCAGCCTGTCCGGGGCGCCGCACGGGAAGGTTGTGCTGATTCCGTAGCTCGGCGGGTCCGGGTGACACGAAAGCAGGAGTGCTCTCAGGTGGCGGCGGGTAAGCACGGGGTATCGCCGCGGACGCGGCGGACGAAAGGAGCACCATGCCCGAGATCACTGCTCACCACGGACTGTTCAAAGACACCAAGCTGCACGTGGACGACACCGGTGGTTCCGGTCGCCCGATCGTCCTGATCCACGGCTGGCCGCTGTCGGGAGCGTCGTGGAACCACCAGGTCCCGGCTCTCGTCGACGCCGGCTACCGGGTCATCACCTACGACCGCCGCGGCTTCGGCCGCAGTGACAAGCCCAAGACCGGTTACGACTACGACCACCTCGCAGAAGACCTGCACACGATCGTCACCGAGCTCGACCTCGACGACGTGACCCTCGTCGGCTTCTCCATGGGCGGCGGCGAAGTCGCACGCTGGTTCTCGAAGTACGGCGCCGAGCGGCTCCACAGCGTCGTGTTCGCGTCGGCCGTGCCGCCGTACCTGCTCCAGGGCTCGGACAACCCGGACGGACCCCTGCCGAAGACGCAGGCTGCGGAGATGACCGCGGGGCTCACGAAAGACGAAGACGCCTTCTACGACGACTTCATCACGCAGTTCTTCTCGGTCGACGGCGAGCTGAAAGTCAGCGAGGCGGATCGCCAGGAAGCCCTGGCCCTCGCCAGGCAGGCGTCCAAGATCGCGGCCCTCGGGGCGATGGCGTCGTTCGCGAACACCGACTTCCGCGACGACCTCACGAAGGTCACCGTGCCGACCCTCGTCATCCACGGCGACGGAGACGGCGTCGTGCCCTCGAAGGCTCCGGTGCCCGCACGCACGCGGCGATCGCCGGCTCCCAGCTCTACGTCGTCGAGGAGCCCCGCACGGCGTCACCGTCAGCCACGCCGACGAATGGAACCGTGCCGTCCTGGAGTTCCTTGCCACCTAGGCGCGGCGGACTCCGATCGCGACCTGCGAGCGGTGCGGTGCCGCGGGCAGCCGTCGGGCCGGTGGTGACATCACGTCGTCCCCCGTTCGACGGTGGTCCGGGCCCCTAGTGGATCGCGCCGGCGGCGGTCCGAACGCGCAGCGCGCCCGGCTCGACCCAGGCCCTGAAGGCCACGGCTCGGCCGAACCCGTCGCCGTCGAGCTCGATCTCTTCGGGGCGAGAGAAACGAGCCGTGAAGGCCGTCGCCGTGTCGTAGTGAAGATCGCGGTCGCTCTTCTGTTCACCCGCGAGTTCTCGGCCCGTCTTGGTGCGCCGCACCACCTGGTTCGTCCAGGCGACCTTCGCGAGAGTGCGGACCCACCCGAAGAAGCCGCCGGGGCGGGCCATCAGCAAATCGAGAAGGCCGTCGTCCAGCACGGCATCGGGCAGGAGCAGGACGTTCCCGGGAAGGGAACCGCAGTTGGCCAGGATCAGAGTGTGAACCGTCGCGTGAAACGGTGTGTCGTCGTCGAGCCGGAACTGGACGTGGAGCTCGCGCTTGTCACGGAGGGACGCGGCCATCGCTTTCAGGTAGGCCGCCCACCCCGCTTTCTTCTTGAGGCCCTCGTCGGTATTGGCGATCATCTTGGCGTCCAGACCCAGACCGGCCATGACGACGAAGGCGTGACTGTCCCGGGTTTTGTCGTGCCGTTCGATGCGGATCATGCCGAGGTCGATCCTGCGTTCTTCACCCGTGAACGCGGCCCGGATGCTCCCGGGTACATCGTCGAGGGACATCCCGAGGTTACGGGCGAGAAGGTTACCCGTGCCCGACGGGAGAAGGGCGACGGGAACGTCGTGGCCCCGCACGGCCTCGACGACGGCGCGGACGGTTCCGTCGCCTCCCGCCACGATCACCAGGTCCACCCCGCGATCGAGCGCTCGACCGGTCGCCTCCTGACCGACGTCGTCGACCGAGGTCTCGAACCAGAGGGTCTCGGCCCACCCGGCCTCGGAGGCTTCGCGGGCCACAGTCGCTTGCAGCGACTCGAGGTCGATCTTGACGGGGTTGTAGATGACCGCAGCGGTCTTGGGATCGGTCATTGGCTCCAGCGTAGGGGCGCCGGCGGCTCGACGCCGCCCCTTGCGCACCGCGGCTCATCATGCCTTCGACGACGCTTCGGGAGCTCTCTTGCTCGTGAGGTAAAGGCGGTGGCTCGTGACGACGAGGCCGAGCCAGCCGGTGCCCGTGGTCCAGCCGACGAGGACGTCCGTGAACCAGTGGGCGCCGAGCAGCACCCGGCTGAGACCGACCGCGGCGGCGGTGCCGGCACCCGCGGCGATGATGGCGGCCTGCGGGAGCTGCTTCCGTCGGCCGAGGACGAGAAGGTACGCGAGTGTGCCGGCGATCGTCGTGGCGTTCAGAGTGTGGCCGGACGGGAAGGACGGCGACGACTCGAAGGGAGCGATGGCGTCGTGCCGAGCAGGTCGATTGCGGCGGATCATCCCCTTTCCGCTGAGGGTCATCAGGAGTGAGCCGCTGCCGGCCGCGACCAGCAGGGTCAGCGGAGTCCGCGTTCGGCGCCGTCGCGCGAGGACGGCGGCTGCCGTCAGGGTCAGGATCGGCATTCCGATCGGCCCGAACACCCGGGCGATGCTCGACGCTGCCTGGTCGAGCCCGGGTGATCGGAGACGTTTCGCGGCCGCCAGGATGGGCTTGTCGAGAGTCTGAATGCCGGTGCTGCCCGACACGGAGTCGAAGATTCGAGACGCCGAATACGCGGTGGCGACGGAGATGGCGCCGCCGACGGCCAGCGAGGCGATCAGGGCACCGTGGGCACCGATGACCTCGCTGAGCCGGCGATGCTGGTGCGCCAGCCCGCGGCCGGCCGGAGTCGTCCACGCGGTGACGTCCTGCCGCCCCACGAAGCGTGCGTGCGTCTCTTCCGCGCCTGGTGCGCCTTCCGTCGACTCGCTCATCGACCGAGTCTGCTCTCCGAGGTTGTGCGGGGGCCTGCGATGTCGAGCCCGTTCTCCCCCGCGGCATCGGTTGCTTCGGGAACGCCGCCGCAGATCGCGCGATCCAGGGCACACACGACCCGCGGCGAAGTGAGAGACCCGCCCTAACCCGCTGACGAAAGCTCGGGGCCCCTCGGTTCGGCCGAGTAGACGAGACCCGTCCCGGCGTTGGCAGACGCCTCGAGGACGGCGAGCCACGACCGGTTGATGCTGGGTGACCGTCCACCGAGGAAACGGAAGTACAGGACGCTCGTCGGATCGAGCCAGATCGAGCTGTGTCCGCTTCCTTCCGCGGCCGAGTCGGACCAACTGAACAGAAAACTCTCGCGGCGACGGAGCTTGGCGGTGATCACGATCTGGAGGTGGACGAGCGCTCGGTCGTCGAACGTCGCCGTGATGCCTGGATTTCCGTACATGAGCGTGCCCATGAGAGCTGTCTCCGTCTCGCTGTCCCCTGAGACTACGGGCGCAATCGCTTCTGCACCATTCGTCGCCGTCCGAAGGTTCGCCCGTCACCGACAAATCGCACACGTCCGAAGGCGGGATAGGGTAAGCGCTGGCGTGAGCATCTGCTCATCGACAATGGCAAACCGGGTGCGAACCCGCGACGCAAAGGCACGGGACCCACGCGGTCAGCCGGCCCACCAAGCGGCTGAGGCGATGCCCATGCTCACGACCACCCTGGCCCAACGTCTGCGACTCGACACTGCCGACGACCACCTGCGGGCCGAGTCGGCTCTGGGGCTGCCCGCCTCGCTCCTCTCCCGGACCGACTACGCGCGACTCGTCGATCGTCTGATCTCGTTCCACCTGGCTGTCGAGGCGATCTTGGCGGAACCTCGGTGGCGCGACGACTGGGTCGGTGCCGGAATCGTCCTGTCCGATCACGTCCGATCCCCTCTCCTCGAGGACGATCTTCGATCCCTCGATTCGTCCTCTCCGGCGGTGCGCGAGACCGTCCGATTGGCGGGCTTCGCCTCCTTCGGCGAAGTGCTCGGTCTCCTCTACGTCATCGAGGGGTCTTCGCTGGGCGGTCGAGTCCTCGGTCCGCTCATTCGCGCTCGCCTCGGAGACGTGCCGACGCGCTTCTACGACGGAGACGGACGCGACCATCCGCGACCGTGGCGGTCACTGCAGGCGGCGCTGACTGGATTCGACGATCGTGGCGGCGATCAGCGCGAGGTCGTTGGGGGCGCGCGTCTCGCCTTCGACCTGTTCGGATCCCGTCTGGACTCGACGCTCTGGTCGTCGCTCCGATGAAAGACACCGAGATCCTCCGCCCCGACGGCGAGGACACCCGCCTCGCAGAATGTGTCCTGGAACCGCTCCGACGCCCTGGCGCCGTTCAGCCGCACGGGATCCTGTTCGTCCTGGACAGGCAGGGCCGACTCGTTCTCGAAGTGAGCGACAGCATCGCGGAGACCCTGCACGTGCCGGTGCTCGACGTGCTCTCCCGACCCCTTGCCGCCCTGGTCGGTGACGACGCGCTTCAGGCGATCGTCGAGGTGGCCGACGCGGCTCCGGGCTCGAGCAATCCCGTGCCGATCCGCGTCGGAGAGCAGGACTTCGACGCGATCGTCCACCGGAGCGGCGCGAACGTCATCGTCGAGCTCGAGCCGTCGCTCCCCGGGGTCGGCCGAGCGGAAACCTCTGCGGTGTTCGCCGCGGTACACCGTCTGGCGCGGCTGACGACGCCCGAAGCGCTGTGGGCGGAGACCGCCGACACCGTCAGCCAACTCACCGGTTTCGACCGGGTCATGGTCTACCACTTCCATGAGGACGACCACGGGCAGGTCGTCGGCGAAGCGGCCCAGACGGGCATGGATCCGTATCTCGGCCTGCATTTTCCCGCCTCCGACATCCCCGCGCAGGCGCGTGAGCTGTACCTCACGAAGCTGTCGCGCTCCATCGTCTCGAGCGCGGAGAACGGCTCGGCCCTCGTCTCTCCGGACGAGGGCGCCGGCGCATCGACGGTCGATCTCGGTCAAGCGGAGCTCCGGAGCGTGTCGCCACATCATCTTGAGTTCATGCGCAACATGGGACAAGCCTCGACTCTGTCGTTCTCTTTGATCCACGACGGAGTCCTCATCGGCATGATCACCTGCGCCCACCGCACGCCGCACCGGGTCCCCTACTTCGTCCGGCAGGGTATCGAGGTGCTCGCCGGACAGGTGGCTCTGCAACTGAGCTCCATGGCGGAGATCGAGAAGCTTCGCACGCAGGTGCGGTTCCAGGGCATCCGGACTCGCCTGATCGAGGGCCTGTCGACGGGGGTCGGAATGGCCGACGCTCTCCTCGGCGGCAGCACGACGCTGCTGACCCTCGTCCCTGCGGACGGTGTCACGCTCGTCATCGATGGCGAGGCGTCGTCGCTCGGCCGAGTACCGGACGACGCGGGCCTCGTCCGAGCGAGCCGAGCTCTGCAGGAGCTGAGTCCGGACAGGCGTCTGGCGACCGAGGCGCTCGGCGTGGAGGCGCCCGCGCTGGCGGCGCTGTTGCCCGATGTCGCGGGAATCGTGATCGTTCCGATCGGCCGCGGGGACGACTTCATCGCCTGGTTCCGGGGTGAAGTCGCGCAGAGCGTGGACTGGCTCGGGGACACGGCCCTCGGCAACAGGCAGACGCCCCTGTCGCCCCGCAACTCGTTCTCCTCCTGGACCCAGAGCGTCTCGGGGAGGTCGCTTCCCTGGGCCGGCCTCGATCGCGAAGCCGCCGAGCTGTCGCGCGACCTCGACGGCTTCCTGCTTCAGGAAGCCGAGTCGAAGCTCGCCGACCTCGCCGTCACGGACGTGCTGACCGGACTTCCCAATCGTCGGCTCCTGGTCGATCGCCTCGAACACGGTCTGACGAAATACGCGCGCGGCGAAGACCTGTCGCTGCTGTTCCTCGACCTGGACGGGTTCAAGAGCGTCAACGACGAACTTGGACACGACACCGGGGATCTTTTGCTCATCCACGTCGCGGGGCAGCTTCGTCTGGCCACTCGCGACCAGGACACGGTCGCCCGCCTCGGTGGCGACGAGTTCGTCATCCTGTGCGAGAACACGACGGCGGAGGAGGCGGACAGCGTCGCCGAACGCGTCCTGGCCGCGCTCCGGATCCCGGTCCTGCTCGCCGGGACGTGGGTGACCGTCACGGCATCCGTCGGTATCGCGTCCGCGAACTTCACCCGGAGTGCGGCCGAACTCCTCCGGCAGGCGGACGAGGCCATGTACCGGGCGAAGAGCCGAGGACGAGACCGTGCCGCCAGATAGTACGCCTCAGGAGGGGTTTCCGTGGGTATCCCGCCAGCCCTTGCAGACGAGCGGCGGCACGCCTACGTTTACGCCACCGACGAAGCCACTCAGACGTGACCGCACCACCTCATCGAAACGGCAAACCCGGCGCAAGCCGGCGACGCAAAGCCACGGGACCGCCACGGTCAGCCGGGCCACCAACCGAGAGAACGCATTGACTCTGCACGACGCCCGACCGACCACCGCTTCCTCCGAGACACGCGGGCGGTGGTCCGTCGCTCTCGTGGAGAGGAGCGCCCGATCGCGGGAGGACACGGCCGCGCTGCAACTCCTCGCGATCTTCGACGTGCTCGACGACCTCTTCCGGCGGGGCGATCGGAACGCCCGGATCTTCGTCGAGGCGCTCGGCACCATCGGGCGCGGCCAGGCCGTCGCGGCGGCGGACCGAGTCATCGAAGACGATTTCCGGCTGCTCGTGGAGACGCTCACTCGAGACACGGATCTCGGCGAGGGGGACGACCTCGCACTCTCGTTCCGTCTGCTGGTCAACGGCGCCATCCTCAAGTCGCTTCGCGGTGATCACGACGCGTCCCTTCGCGCGAAATCGATGGCCGGCGATCTCCTGCACCGTCACGGGTTCCCCCGCGCCACGGGATCGACGCCGGCCCATCCTGCTCCGGCAGGATCGTGGGCCTCGCTCGACCTGGACTCCTACGCTGCGGACCGACCCTCATGGCCGTGAACGGCTTCGGCCTCTACCGGCGAGGCAACGGTTCCCTCGTTCGCATCGAGAGCCTGATCCCGTCCCGCTCGTCGTTGATGGCTTTCCTCGAGAATGCGCGACCCGATGACACGCAGACGGTCGCCATCGTTCTGATCGGCGAGGCGTAGCCGCGCCTACGCCGCCCGAGGCCGAGCTGGTCGTCACCGACATCGGCGCCTCGACCGTCGTGTCGTCGTCACCCGAGTGGCTTCGGGCCGCGCCGGTCGCCAACGACTACGTTCCGAGCATGAGATCACTCAGAAAAGAACGAACGTCCCCGCCACCTGTGCCACCTGTGGATCCCATCCCCGCCGGTCTGAAGATCGGCGCCGGCTTCACGGCACGCATCCTCATCATCGCGGCGGGGCTCGCGCTCGTCGGCGTGCTGGTCTACGAACTCTCCGAGATCGTCATCCCCTTCCTGATCGGGCTGATCCTGTCCGCGCTACTCCTCCCCTGGAGTCCGTGCTTCGGCGACGCCACGTCCCGAAGTGGCTGTCGATCGTCGTCGCGTTCGTGGTGGTGTTCGGCGTCATCGCCGGGCTGGGCCTCCTGGTCACCCAGCAGGTCACCTCCGAATTGCCCGCGCTGGAGAAGCAGATCACGAAGGCTCTGAAATCCGGTGAGTCCTTGCTCGCGACGCACCCCTTCGGCCTGACCGAGGCCAAGGTGAACGGCTACATCACCGACGCGGAATCGTGGTTGCAGAAGAACGCGTCCAAGCTGGGGGCGGGCGCCGCCGCGGCCGGCAGCTCCGCCATTCACCTGCTCGAGGGCGTCTTCATCGTCATCTTCGTCACCCTGTTCACGCTGATCGACGGTGGACGGATCTTCGACTGGGTCGCCGGGCTCTTCCCCCGACGGGCGCGCGGCCGGATCCACGCCGCCGGCGACGCCGGCTGGCGCACGCTGACCTCCTTCATCCGAGTCCAGCTGGTCGTCGCGGCGACCGATGCCGTCGGCATCGGCCTCGGCGCGTTCATCCTCGGCGTGCCCCTCGCCGTTCCGATCGCCGTCATCGTGTTCTTCGGCGCGTTCGTGCCGGTCGTCGGTGCGATCGTCGGTGGAATCGCGGCCGTCGGGATCGCACTGGTCTTCAACGGGTGGGTCCACGCGCTGATCATGCTGGGCATCGTCCTCCTGGTCCAGCAGATCGAGAGCCACGTGCTGCACCCGCTTCTCACCGGCTCCGCGGTGAAAGTCCACCCTCTCGGAGTGGTTCTCGGTGTCACCGCCGGCAGCACGATCGCCGGAGTCGCCGGTGCGTTCTTCGCCGTCCCCTTCATCGCCACCGTGAACGCGATGATCGTCGCGGCCTACCATCACGATCCCGACGAGATCACCGGCGCGGGCCACGACCCCGACCCGAAGGCCAAGGAGAAGAACGAGCGCTCGACGTCGTGAGCTCGGCCGCACCGTGCGCGGCCACCCCGACCCTCTCCCCTGATCCACGAGAAAGCTCACCATGCGCCCCATCGCCCTGCCCCCGAATCAACCCGCCGATCGCCCCTACCGCGGTGGCGCCGGAATCCTGGCTCTCCGCGGGATCGGCTCGACCGACGATCACGTCCCGGAAGACTTCGTCGCGTCGACGACGACCGTGCACGGCAGCGACACGGTCGGGCTGACCGTGCTCGACGACGGCCGAACGCTCAGAGACGCCATCGCCCTCGACCCGATCGGCTATCTGGGCGAGGACCACGTCACCCGACACGGCGTCGACACCGGACTCCTCGTCAAGATCCTCAGCACCGGCGAGCGGCTGTTCAACCACTTCCATCCGGGAGGCGACTTCGCACGCGCCCACCTCGACTCGCCTCGCGGCAAGACCGAGGCGTGGCTGATCACCGACACCGGAGGGGCGGATCGCGGAACCGTCTGGCTCGGGTTTCGCGAGCCGGTCGACCGGAGAGACATCAGGAAGTGGGTGACGGAGCAGGACACAGCCGCCCTGCTGGCGACGCTGAACGAGGTCACCGTCGAGGCCGGCGACTGGCTCTACGTCCCGGCCGGAACGCCCCACTCCATCGGGTCGGGGATCACCCTCGTCGAGCTGCAGGAGCCCAGCGACCTCTCGATCATCCTCGAGTACGCCCCCTTCCCGGCCCTCGACCCCGAGGCCGCGTTCCTCGGCCTCGACCTGGACACGGCCCTGGACGCCCTCGACCTCACGCCTCTCACCGGCACCGAGCTGTCCGCCCTGCACGGGCACCCGGAGTCCAGCCCGCGAGCGCGCCTGCTCCCCGGAGCGGCCGACCGGTTCTTTCACGCGGAACTCGTCGCGCCGACGCTTCCCGTGACCCTGGAACCCGGGTTCGCCGTCGCGGTCGTGATCGACGGGACCGGTTCGTTGGCCTGGGCCGGAGACGGCGGCGGAACCATGAGTCTCTCGCGGGGCGACGTGATCCTGGTGCCCCACTCCGCGGGCAGCACCGTCGTGGACGGGCCCGTCCGCGTCATCCGCTGCACCCCGGCCGGGGTGTGAGCCGGGCAGCCTCGTCCCCCGTCTGTACCCCATTGATCGGGCGGAGCGTAGCGTCCCGCCCATGACCACCGATAAAGAGCACGAAACGACCGAGCATCACGAGAGCTCCGACGGATCGACGGACGTGACGAAGTCCGAGAAGGAGTACACCGAGTCCCTCCCGGACGGGTCGAAGTCGGGCGACTCCAGCGAAGACACCGACTTCGCCTCCGGCGGCGACCCCGAGGACTCCTGATGAGCGACCCCAAGCCCGCCGACCCGTCCACCCCGAAGCCGAGCGAGGTGGATCCCGACGAGGGCACCACCGAGGAGGGCACCCCGGTGGAGAACCCTTCCGGGTAGTCGCCGCTGCCGCCTGTCAGTACGTCGGCATCGTCTCCCTCGCGGTCAGGGCCGATCGTCCGCGAGCGGCTTGAGTCGCACCATGCCCTCCTGGACGACGGTGGCGATGAGTCGACGCTCGCGGTCGTAGATCGACCCGAAGACGAGGGCTCGCCCGCTCCCGGCCCAGGGGTTCTCCTGCACGTAGAGCAGCCAGTCGTCGACGGGCGCGTCGGCGTGCCACCACATGGAGTGGTCGAGACTGGCGACGCGCAGACGCGGCTCGTCGAACGTGAGGCCGTGATGGCGGACGGGCAGCTCCATCAGGGTGAAGTCGCTGCCGAAGGCGAGAGCAGCGCGGTGCAGGCCCGCCGTTCCGTTCGACGGAGACCTGAGCAGGGGTGCGGGAGCACGGAGCCAGACGGCCTGCCGAGTATCCGCGTCGCGCCGCGCGTTCGGGATCCGCCTGATGTCGAAGATGCTCCGGTGCGACATCGAGACGCCGGCCGCGGGCAGCTCGCGCGGCAGGGTCTCCGGGTCCGGATACTCCGCGACCAGCGACGGCTGATGCTCCACACCCGACGCCTCCGCCTGGAACGACGCCTCCATCGTGAAGATCACCTCGTCCTCCTGCGTCGCAGTGATGCGCCGACTGGAGAACGATCCACCGTCTCGGAGGCTCTCGACGCGGTAGAGGACCGGTCGGCGCGAGTCACCCACGGCGAGGAAGTACGCGTGGACCGAGTGGAGCACTCGCTCCGTCGGCACCGTCGCGGAAGCCGCGACCGCGGCCTGACCGAGGATCTGCCCGCCGAAGAGCCGCCCGCCGCGCCCCGGGTACGACGAGCCCTCGAAGAGGTGGTGCGCGACGAACTTGAGGTTGAGCAGGTCGAAGAGCCGCGAGTCCGCCTCGCGAGGAATCGAAGTCATCGCTGGAGGACGACGGCGAGGCCCTGGCCGACCCCGATGCAGATCGCCGCGACCCCGACGCCGCCGCCGAGCCGCTCGAGTTCGAGCGCCACGTGCAGCAGGACGCGCGCGCCGGAAGCCCCGAGGGGATGCCCGATCGCGATCGCCCCGCCGTGGCGATTGAGCTTGGCGGGATCCAGCTCGGGCCAGAGCGACAGGCAGGCAAGGCTCTGCGAGGCGAACGCCTCGTTGAGTTCGACGACGTCGACGTCGCCCCAGGCCAGACCGGCGCGGGCGAGTGCGCGGTTGGCCGCCTCGACGGGGGCGACGCCGAACACGTCCGGATCGTTCCCGGCGACTCCTCGCGAGACGATCCGGGCGAGCGGCTCGATGCCCAGCGCGTCCTCCTCACCGATCAACACGGCCGATGCCCCGTCGTTGAGAGGTGACGAGTTGCCCGCCGTCACCGTTCCATCCGGCCGGAACGCCGCCGGGAGCGCTGCGAGCGCCTCCGGCGACGTCTCCGGCCGGATCCCCTCGTCTCGAATCAGGCGAGACGAGAAGCTGGTGGTGACCTCGCGGTCGAAGATCCCGTCGTTCCACGCTGCGTCCGCCAGCCGGTGGCTGCGCAGCGCGAATGCATCCTGCGCCTCGCGGGAGATGTCGTAGCGCTCCGCCAGGATCTCGGCCGACTCGCCGTTCGAGATGGTCCACTGCGACGACATGGCGGGGTTGACCATGCGCCACCCGAGCGTGGACGAGTGCAGCGTCGCGTTCGTGGCCGGGAAGGCCCGCTCGGGCTTCAATTGGACCCACGGGGCGCGAGACATCGACTCGACGCCGCCGGCCAGGATCAGCGACGCGTCGCCGGCTTCGATGGCCCGGCTCGCCTGGATCGCGGCCTCGAGGCTCGACCCGCAGAGGCGGTTGACGGTGACCCCCGGAACGCTGGTCGGGAAGCCGGCGAGCAGGGCGGCCATGCGAGCGACGTTGCGGTTGTCCTCCCCGGCCTGGTTCGCATCCCCGAGGATGACGTCGTCGAGTCGGGCGGGATCCAGGTCAGGATGCCGCGCCATCAGATCGCGCAGCACCGTCGCCGCGAGATCGTCGGGCCGCACCCCGGACAGCGCCTTGCCGAAGCGACCGAACGGCGTCCTCAGTCCGTCGTAGACGAAGCTTCCTGTCATGCGGAAATCCTTCCCGCGCCGGGCTCCCGGCACGTGTCACGGCTCGTCGAGCCTCAGATGTTGCGGCCGCCGGCGATCTCGACGACGACTCCGGTCACGTAGCTGGCCAGATCGCTGGCGAGGAAGAGCGCGACCTTTGCGACCTCCGCCGGTTCGCCGAACCGCCCGAGCGGCACGTCGGCGAGCCGTTGCGCACGGATCTCGTCGCTGAGCTTCTGCGTCATGGCGGTCTCGATGATGCCGGGCTGGAGAGCGTTCACCCTGATCCCGGCGAAGCCGACCTCTTTCGCCGCGGCTTTGGTCAGACCGACGATCCCCGCCTTGGCGGCGCTGTAGTTCGTCTGGCCGGCGTTGCCCACCTTGCCCGAGATCGACGACATGTTGATGATGGCGCCGCCCGTCCCCTGCTCCCGCAGGAGTGCGCTGGCCGCTTTCGTGCCCAGCCAGGTTCCGCGCAGGTGCACGTCGATCACGAACTGGAAGTCGTCGACGGTCATCTTCCGCATCGTGAGGTCGCGAGTGACTCCGGCGTTGTTCACCATGATGTCGAGGCGGCCGAACGTCTTCGTCGCGGTGTCGAGCAGAGCGTCCACGTCGGCGGGCACGGTCACGTCGCAGGCCACTCCGACGGCCCGGTCACCGAGTCGGGCTGCGGCAGCCGCCGCCGCGTCGCCGTCGAGGTCGCCGATGACGATCGACGCCCCGTTCTCGACGAACAGCTCGGCGATCGCGTAGCCGAGGCCCTGCGCGGCGCCGGTGACGACCGCGATCCTGCCGTCCAGCAGACCTGTTGCAGGTTCAGTCATGCGCTCGCCCTTCGAGACGCTCCGGCACGAGGAGGGTGATGGCGTCGGCGACGCAACCCGGGACGGAGGCGCCCTCGATCTCGACGGTGTGCCGGATCACGACACGAGTTCCTCGCTCGCCGGGCTCGGCCGAGATCAGGGTCGCGCGGTCGCGGACCCGAGATCCGGAGGGCACGATGGCTGGGAACCGGACACGGTCGAGGCCGTAGTTGACCAGCATCCGGAAGCCGGCCAGCGAGTATGCGTCACGGGCGAGCAGCGGGATCAAGGACAGGGTCAGATACCCGTGGGCGATCGTCTGGCCGAACGGCCCTCCCGGGCGGCATCGAGGTCGACGTGGATCCACTGGTCATCGCCCGTGACCTCGGCGAACCCGTCGATCACGGGCTGGTCGAGGTCGAACCACGATCCCGCACCCAGCTCGCGACCGACGGCGTCGACGACCTGGTCCACGCCGGTGAGCGTCAGCACGCGGCGCTCAATTCGTGAGCCCGCCGGAGACCAGGTCGCGGAGGTCGAGCTTGCGGATCTTCCCGGTGGGCGTCTTCGGCATGGAGTCGAGCACCGTCAAAGCCGCCGGGATCTTGAAGGACGCCGCCTGCGGCCGGAGCCACTCGATGATCTCGTCGGGTGACGTCTTCGAACCGTTCCGGAGCACCACGAAGCCCACCGGCAGCTCGCCGAGATCCGCGTCGGGTGCGCCGACGACGGCCGCCTCGAGGACAGCGGGATGGGCCGAGATCAGTCGTTCCACCTCGCCGGGGTAGATGTTCTGACCGCCGCGGATGATGAGCTCGCGTCTGCGGTCGACGATGCTGAGTCGACCGTCGGTGAAGGTCCCGATGTCGCCGGTGTGCAGCCAGCCGTCGACGACCGGACGGGCCTCCTCGGTACCGATGTAGGCCGAGAAGACGGACTCGCCGTGGATGAGGATCTCGCCGCGGCCGTCGTCGGCCGTCGAGTCGTCGAGGCGGACGTCGACACCCGGCATGATTCGTCCGGCCGACGCGAACTCGCCCGTGTTGTGCTCGAACGTTCCGACGCGGTTCTGCGACGCGATGGCCGTGCCCTCGGTCAGTCCGTACCCGAAGATGAGGAACGCGTTGGGGAACACCGCCCAGGCATCGGCAGCGATCTGGGTCGGCGACGCCGCCGCGCCGATGCCGACCGTGGCGACCTCGTCGTAGCGCACCCCCGCCTGGAACAACCGGGTCACCATCGTCGGCACCATCGGGATGAAGGTGGGCGACGTGTCGTCGAGCGCCCTCTGGAACCCTTCGGGAGTGAACCGTCGGAGCAGGCGCAGGGTCGCACCGGTCATGGCCATCAGGTTGATGCCCTGATTGAGCCCATAAGTGTTGAAGATGGGGAGGGGCAGCAGGATGCGGTCGTGGTTGCCGACGTTCATCCATCGATAGGTCGCGTCGTAGTTGGCGGCGAGGTTGCGAAGCGAAAGACGGACGCCCTTGGGCCGACCGGTCGATCCCGAGGTCTGCAGGATCATCGCGCCGTCGTCCGCGTCGAGCTGTTCCATCGTCGGTACGGCGCCGGTCAGAGGCGGGCTCGAGAACTCTCCCGACACCTCGTAGAGCGCCGGCGCCGACTCCAGCTCGAGGTGGGTGTCGGCGACGACGACCTCGAGCCCGATGTTCCGCACGATGTCGTCGATCTCGTTCGGCTTCATCGACCGGTTGAGCGGCATGACGACTCCGCCGAGGTAGAACACCGCGTACTGGTGGACGAGGAAGTTCGGGGTGCTGTCGATGTAGAGGCCGACCGGGGTGCCGCGGTGCACGATGCTCGACAGGGCCGCCGCCGTGGTTCGGATGGCCTCGGTCATGTCGCCGTAGGTGTAGGTCTCCGAGTCGGTGACGATGCACGCTTTGTCGGACTGCGAGAAGGCCCAGTCGAAGAGCGGGAGGGCGCGATTCATCAGTGGTTCTCCTCGGAGTTGAACCAGGCGATGGCGCCTTTCAGGCCGCGCTCCTTGATCATGTCGGTCATGACGTGCGTCGAGGCCGAGGTGTGGGCGAGGGCGTCCCATTCCGCTCCCATGAGGATCGAGTCGCGGAAGCCTTGCTGGTCCATCACTCGATTGAGCGCCAGCTTCTTCATGCGCAGCAGCTCGAGGGGCATCTTGGAGATCCCCGCGGCGATCTCCAGCGCCTTGTCGAGGGCGGTGCCGGCCGACACCGCGTGGTTCGCCCAGCCGAGGGATGCCGCTTCGGCTCCCGACAACCGGCTGCCGGCGATGAACGACAGCTCCTTGGCCTTCTTCGGACCGATCAGCCAGGCGGTGGGAGGGCTGAGAAGGCCTCCCCCAGAGGGATCGAGGGCCAGCCGATCACCGCCGTCTCGCTCACGACGGTGATGTCGGTGCAGACGGACAGCATCGTGGCTCCTCCCATGCAGTAGCCCTCGATCGCGCTGATCACCGGCTTCGGGGTGTCCCAGACGGCCAGCCAGCGGTCGATGTTGCGCCGCAGCGACTCCCAGTCGGCGTAGGGCGAGAGGCCCGCGGCCGCCTCGGAGTAGCCGTTCGAGGGCTCCACGTCGTAGCCGACGCTGAAGTTCTGGCCGGCGCCGGAGACGACGATGACCGAGACGGACGCGTCACGGCCGAGAGTGGCCAGGGCCTCCGAGAACTCGACGAGCATCGGATCGTTCAGAGCGTTGAGCTTCTTGGGGCGATCCAGGATCACTTGGGCGATTCGACCATCGACGGTGGTGGTCACGAATTCGGGCACGGTCATTCTCCTGTGAAGACGAGGTCGTCGAGGTCGCGCTTCGCGAGGAAGGCGTCGACGGCCGATTTGTGGTCGGATGTGGAAGACAGAACGGCTTGGGCGAGCGTCTCGCGGTCGAGGGCGTCGCCGAGCGTGCCGTCGACAGACCGGTTCGCGAGGAGCTTGGTCAGCCCCGCGGCCACGGGCGGTCGCTTGGCGAGCTCGGCGCAGTAGGCGACGGCCTCGGCGTCGAAGTCTCCGTCGAAGATCTCGGTGACGAAGCCGAGCCCCGTCGCCTCCTCGGCCGTGAACCGATGCGCCGTCAAAAGAGCAGCCTTCGCCCGGTGGAGCCCGATCGCCTGCGCGAGCAGATAGGTCCCGCCCATGTCGGGCATCAGCCCCATCCGGATGAACGACTGCTGGAACCACGCGGTCGGACTCGCGACGACGATGTCCGACGACAGCGCGAGGTTGAATCCCGCGCCCGAAGCGAGCCCGTTGACCGCGGCGACGACGGGTTTCTGCAGCCCGGTGATGCCCTCGGTGATCTCGCGCCCGAAGGTGAGGACGTCTATCGTGCCGGTCGCGCTGCGAGTCCCCATGGCGCGGATGTCGCCGCCTGCCGAGAACGCGCGCCCGGTGCCGGTGAGCAGGACGATGCGATCCTGCTTATCGGTCGCAGCATCCTGAAGCGCGGCGACGAGTTCGCTCTTGACGCCCTCGTCGAGCGCGTTGAGGGTGTCTGGTCCGTTCATTCGCAGACGGAGCACACCGGCGGCCGGCCGGTCGACATCGAGGCGGGTCACCGGTCTCCTCCGAAGAGGGAGTCGAGTTCGAGGACCTGATCGAGATGGTGCTGCAACCCGACCTCCCACGTGTAGCCGACTCCGCCGTGCACCTGGATTCCGAACTCGATGCTCCGGCGGGCGAGCGTGAACGCCTGCGCCGCCCAGACATCGGCGCGGAATGCCTCGTGTCCGGCCGCGATGGCTGCCGTCCATGCCTGCTCACGCGCGATGTGGGCATCCGCGAGCATGTGCCGCACGGCCTGAAAGCCTTTGATGGGCTGACCGAACTGTTGCCGCGTCTGGGCCCAGGCGATCGAGCGGGTCAGGACGATGTCGGCGCAGCCCACTGCGACGGCCGCAAACACCGCGCGCGCCTCGGCGAGTCGCTCCCCGTCGAGGGCAGGATGCTCACCCGGAACGAGTGCGAGCGGGACGAGATCCGCGAACACCGCGGCCTCGACGCCGGATGACTCGACGACCGCCCCCGCGCCGTCGACGATCGCGACACCGTCCGCGTAGTAGGGCGCCACGAGTCGATCGTCGCGCCGGACGATCGGCACCGCGCCGCGATCGAGCACGTCCTGGTCGAGCTCGAACCAGCGGCCCGCCAGGAGCGTGGCCACGAGCGGAGTGGACACGGCGAATCGTCCGGCCGTGCGGGCGACCTCCTGGATCTCCCGCAGCTCCATGCCGTTCTCGTCGTCGGCCGAGATGCTCGCCCAGCCCCCTCGGCCAGAACGGCCCACGCGGCGGGGCTCGGTCCGGCCTGGACGCCCTCCCCGCGATCCTGCAGGATCTCCGCCACGTTCTCGGACGCCATCGTCCCGACTTCTCCCACGATCGTTGCCATGATTACCTCGCCACTTTCAGAACCCGGTCGGTGATGATGTTGCGCTGGATCTCGTTCGTGCCCGAGTAGATGGACATCGCCTTCGACGCCAGATAGCTGTGCCGCCAGTAGTCGCGGTGGATCGGGCAGCGGGTGTCGATGCCGAGGCGTGTCGCGTCCTGGATCAGCTCGCTCCACTGGACCTTGAGCACCGAGCCGGCCGTGAACCAGTCCTCGCCCGCCGCTTTCTCTTCGGTCGCCCGCAGGATGTGCCACCGCAGAAGCTCCTTGCGATCCTGCAGCCGCACGGCGTCGTGCGGCTTGTCCAGGGAGCAACAGGAACTGAGCAGGTCGATCTCGGTGGTCGCCTCGACGAGCCGCGTCGCGGCCTCGGTGGTGCCCCGCTCGTTGCTCAGGACGGTCATCGCGACCGCCCAGCCTTCGTGCTCGCCACCGATCAGGTCTTCGTCGGGGACGAAGACGTCCGTGAAGAAGACCTCGTTGAACTCCTGCTCGCCATTGATCTGGCGGATGGGGCGGACGTCGATGCCGTCCTGCTCCATGTCGAGGAGGAAGAAGCTGAGGTTGTGGTGTCGCGGCAGCTCGGTCGAGCTCTTCGCCAGCATCAGACAGCGCGTGGAGTACTGCGCGAAGCTCGTCCAGATCTTCTGCCCGGTGATGCGGTAGCCGCCGTCGACCTTGACGGCGCGGGTCGTCACGGCCGCCAGGTCGGATCCTGCGCCGGGCTCCGAGAACCCCTGGCACCAGATCTCCGACGCGTCGAGGATGCGGGGGAGGTACTTCTTCTTCTGCTGCTCCGTGCCCGCCGCGATGATCGTCGGTCCGGCGAGGACGCGCCCGATCCTGCCGAAGCCGTCCGGGGCGTTCGCCTTCGACGACTCCTCGTAGTAGATCAGCTCCTCGATCGGGCCGAAGCCCCGCCCGCCGTACTCCTCGGGCCAGGACAGGCCGGCGAAGCCTCCCTCGAACAGCGCTTCGTCCCACGAACGTTGGATGCGCTGCACGTCGTCGGGTCCGAGGGCCTGTCTGCCGTCCCGCCACTCTGCGGGAATTGCCTCGGCGACCCAGGCGCTGACGTCCGCTCGAAAGCGGTCGGCCGCGGGATCGTCGAATCGTGTCATGGTCATGACGTCGATCTCTCCTTCTGTCAGGTGATCTCAGGGTGGTCGTAGCGAGCTCCGACCAGGTGAAGGGCCAGGTCGGCGTACTCGTCGCCGATCTGGGTGGGGGTGAGGCGGCCGCCGGGGCGGTACCAGTTGATGACGGACTCGCCCATGCCGAGGATCGCGAAGGTCACCCGCGTCACGTCGACGTCTCGGAATTCGCCCCCGTCGATGCCCGCGCGCAGGATGTCCCGGAAGATCTGCTCGTACGACTTCAGCATCGTGACGAGCCCGGTCCGGATCTCCGGATCGAGGTGGACCAGCCCCTCGCGGACCATGACGAGGTCGTCGGAACTGCAGTAGTGCGCCGTGTGCGCTCCCACCGCGGCGTAGAGACGGTCGGTCTGCGTCGGGCCGGCCGTGGCGAGTGCCGTCTCGACCTTGTCGCGCAGGATCTCCGTGCCGTTGCGCATCATCTTCTCGACGAGCGCTTGTTTCGACGGCGTGTAGTTGTAGATGCTCTGCGCCTCCATGCCGACCGCGCTCGCGATCTGCCGCAGGGTCATCCCGACATAGCCCTTGCGATTGAAGAGCTTTCGGGCTTCGTTCAGAATCCGGGTCTCGGTTTCGTTCTTTTCGAGCAGCACTATTTCTCTCCAACTGACAGGTGACGGTCGACGAGATCCGGATCGGACACCAGGAGTTCCGGGGTGCCCGACCAGACCATCTCCCCAGTCTCCAGGACGTGCACCTCGTCGGCGAGATCGGTCACGAAGCGAAAGTTCTGCTCGGCCACGACCACGCCGAGATCGAAGATCTCGGGAAGTCGGGCGATGGAGGCCTGCAGCTGTTCGACGATGAGGGGCGAGAGGCCCTCCGTCGGCTCATCGAGCAACAGGAAGTCGGGCGCGCTCATCAGAGCGCGGGCGATGGTGACCGCCTGCTGCTCTCCGCCGCTCAGCTCGTAACCGGCCCGCTTGAGCAGACCGCGCACGAGCGGAACCGCCTCGAGTACGCGCTCGAGCTGGTCGGACGCGACGCCGCGGCGCCGTGCGATGTCGAGATTCTCGGCGACCGTCAGGCGCGTGAAGATCCGTCGCGTGTCGGGCACCCAGGCCACACCGAGACGCGCGACCTTGTACGTCGCGAGCTTGCGCAGCGAGCGGCCGTCGATCGCCACGTCACCGCGCACCGTGATCTCGGGGTCGGCGACGATCGACTTCAGCAGAGTCGTCTTTCCGGCGCCGTTCCGGCCGAGGAGACCGACGCACCGGCCCTTCTCCACCCGCAGGTCGATGCTCTTGAGCGCCGAGGCGAGGCCGTACGAGGCGGACAGCCCCGTGACCGTGAGTGTCGAGGTCATCGGTCCTCCCGATACGAGTTGCCGAGATAGATCTCTCGGGTCAGCGGAGCGTCCCGCACCTCGTCCGGCAGACCCTGGAGAGCGATCCGGCCGTTCGCCAGGAGCACGACCTTGTCGGCGAGCGCGAAGACGACGTTCATGTCGTGCGCCGTGATCACGCAGGTCATCTCGGGTCGAGACGCCCGGAGGCCCTTCAGCAGTTCGATCGTGCCGGGGATGTCTTCCGCTCCCATGCCCGCCGTGGGTTCGTCGAGGAGGAGGACGGAGGGATCCTGCGCGAGCGCCATGGCGATCTCGAGGCTCTTCCGGTCACCGTGCGAGAGTGTGGCGGACGGCCGGCGGCGCGCCGAGCTCAGGCCGACGGCGTCGAGCGCGAGGTCGACGGTGTCGTCGGATCGCGGCGACTTCGAGACGAGGTTGCGGTAGCGCGACTGGTGGGCGAGACGCGCGATGACGACGTTCTCCTCCACCGTCTTCTCGAGGAAGTACCGGGCGACCTGGAAGGTGCGCGCGACGCCCTGCTCGGCGAGGTGCCGGGCGCCGGCGCGGGTCACGTCCTTGCCGAACAGGGAGACGCGGCCCTTCGTCGCCCGCGTCTCCCCCGCCATGACGCCGAAGAGGGTCGTCTTGCCCGCGCCGTTCGGCCCGATGATGGCGACGGTCTCCCCCACCTCGATCGAGAGGGAGACGTCCTGCACGACGGGCGGGCCGCCGTAGTTCTTGTCGACACCGACGAGGTCGAGAGCGATCATGCTTTCCTCCCGCGGCGAAGACGGCCGAGAACGGGGAACCGGTTGCTGAGGCGTTCGAGGAGGCCGAGGACGCCCTTCGGGAAGACCAGGACCACGACGAGGAGGATGACTCCCAGATAGAGCGTCCCGTTCGACGAGTTGCCGAAGACCGCCGTGCTCAGCAGCTGGAAGATCAGCGCACCGATCGCAGGGCCCCAGAATCGGTACATGCCGCCGAGCAGGGCCATGATGATGATCTGACCGCTGAACGTGAACGACAGGGTGTCGGGGGTGACGATGCCGCCCTGCTGCGCGAACAGCGCGCCGGCCAGGCCCGCGACGGCGCCGGAGAGTGTGAACGCGGCGAGTCGCAGACCTTTCACCGGCAGGCCGATCGAGGCCGCTTTCACCGGATCGTCGCGGATGGCGTTGAGACTCGCCCCGAACGACGAGAGGTTGATGCGGCGCAGGATGCCCATCACGACGGCGATGACCACGATCGTGTAGATCCAGAACGAGTTGTTCGAGGTCACGTCGAACCCGAACACCGACCCTCGAGTGATCCCGACCAGTCCGTTGTCGCCTCCGAGGGGCCCGATCTTGAACGTGAGGAGGTAGGCGATCTGCCCCACGATCATCGTCAGCATCGCGAATTCGACCTTGACGAGGCGTCCGCCGAGCAGGCCGATGACGACGGCCGCGATGGCGGCGACCACCGCCGACAGGCCCAGGAAGAGGAGGGCGTTCCACGACTCCGTCCGGAGGAGCGCCGTGGCGTACGCCCCCATTCCGAAGAACGCGGCGTGGCCGAAGGTGTAGGTGCCGGTCCAGCCGAACAGGATGCCGAGGCTCGTGGCCAGCAGGGAGTAGATGACGCCGATGGTCAGGGTGTACTGCCAGCTCGACGGGAGGACGAAGTAGCCGATCGACAGGACGACCGCGAAGATCGCGGGTTCGTAGAGGGGCCGGACGTCCCAGGCGCGTCGCCCGACCAGGGCTTTGGGTGCCGGACGCCGAGGGAGGACGGTGCCCGGAGCGGTCTTGGTCGTCACGCGGCGGCTCCGATCCTGGCGTTCCCGAGCAGACCACGCGGGCGGACGAGAAGCACCACGGCCACGAGGATGTAGAAGGTGAAACCGCTGAGGAAGGGGAAGTACGCCACGGCCAGGGCCTCGGTGACCCCGACCAGGATCGACGAGATGAGCGAGCCGGTGATGGATCCCAGCCCGCCGATGATGACGACCGCGAAGCTCTCGAGGATGTACGAGTCGCCGAGATTCGCCGAGACGGAGACCGTGGGTGCGATGAGCACCCCGGCGAGACCGGCGAGGGCGCTGCCGAGGCCGAACACCAGGAACATGACGCGCTTGGTGTTGAGGCCCACGGCCTCGCCCATGACCTGGTCCTGGGCGATGGCCTTGATGTCGCGCCCGAAGCGACTCCGGTTCAGCAGCAGGAACAGCCCGACGGCGAAGACCGCGCCGATGACGACGAGGAGGATCGAGTACGCCGGCAGCGCTGCTCCGAGCACGTGGACGTTGCCGCTCAGGACCTTCGGCTGATTGACCGTCGCCGGGCTGTCGCCCCAGAGGAGCTCGGAGGCGCCTTCGACGATGAGCAGGATCGCGAACGTCGCGAGCAGCATCGTGATGTGGTCGCCCCGGTACAGGCGCCGCACCACCGTGCGCTCGACGACGAGACCCAGCACCCCGACGACGACCGCTCCGACGAGCGCCGCGCCGATGAAGACGGGAATCGACGGGAAGACCGTGCCGATCACCGACGTGGCGACGAGCGCACCGACGGCGAACAGCGAGCCGTGGGCGAAGTTCAGCACTCCGAGCACCCCGTAGATCAGCGTGAGTCCACTCGCGACCAGGAAGAGAGGACGCCGAAGGCGATCCCGCTCACCAGGGTCGAAATGAGTTCGGTCATGTCATTTCCCCGTCTTGACGACTGTCGTGCTGAGGATCTTGACGTTCTCCGGGCTCTTGGTGTCTCCGACGGTGTTGGACACGACCACGGGTGCGTTCGCCTGGTGGGTCGTCTTGTCGATGGTCAGCTTCCCCGAGAGCGTGGTGAAGCTGAGGCCGGGCATCGTCGCGAGCACCTTCGAGTAGTCGTCGGTGCCGGCCTTCTTGATGGCGGCGGCCATGGCCTTGACCCCGACCCAGGCGTCGTAGCTCCAGTCGATGGGGAGCTTCCCGGTCTTCGCCTTGTAGTCGTTCACGAACTTCGTGTTGGCGCTCGACGTGAACGCGGCGTAGTTGTAGTCGTAGGCGTTCCACACGTTGGGTGCGAGGCCGTTCAGCGTACGGGCGACCGGGTAGTAGCCGCCGGGCTGCAGGATCACCGCGAACTTCTTCGAGATGTCGTACGACTGCGACTGCTTCAGGAACGTGCCGGTGCCGCTGCCGAACGTGCCCAGGTAGAGGGCGCTCGTCTTCGGATCGCCGACCTTGCCGACGAGCGACTGCACCTGGAGGCTGAAGTCGGACTGGGCGATCGGCACGAACGTGCTGCTCTTCACCTTCAGCGGCACGCCCGCCTTCTTGATGGAGCTCTGGTAGAGCGCCCACTGCGACGTGCCGGTGACGTAGTTGTAGCCGAAGGCCGAGTAGTCCGTGACGTCGGGGAACTTCTTCGCGATGGTCTTGGCGAGGTTGATCACCAGGTCGTCGTCGTCGGTGCTCGTGCGGAAGAGGTTGGAGAACGGGGCCGGCTTGCCGTTCTGACCGGTGAGGCCGTCGTTGGTGCAGCCGGTGTCGACGAGCACGACGTTGAGGCTCGGCAGGGTCGGACCGACGGCGAGGCAGCCGGCGCTGTTGAGCATGCCGACGACGAGGTGGACGCCGCTGTTCGAGAGGTCACGGACGGCGGTCGACGCGGTCTGCGGAGTGGACTGCTCGTCTTTGTTGACGATCTTGATCTTGCGACCGAGCACACCGCCCGCTTTGTTGATCTCGGCGGCGGCGACCTCGGCGCCCGCGACCTGGTTCTGGCCGATCTCGGCCAGCGGCCCCGTCTGCGGGCCGACGACGCCGATCGTGATCGGACCCGATTTCGATCCGCCCCCGAGTTGCTGGAGCACCCGCTCAGAGCGACGACGCAGGCGATGATGGCGCCCAGTGCCAGAACCGGCTTGGCTGGAAAATTCTTCATTGAATTGATTCCTCACTGTGTTCGTGGTGGATCAGAGAATCGCGATCGCGTTCCCTGGGGAGCCGGCGGCGCCGCTGAGGTTCAGCGGTGCTGCGGCGACGAAGAAGTCGTATCGGCCGGTGTCCCGGCAGGCGACGGAGAGCCGCTCCAGGTCGAACAGCTCGCCGAGGGGGATTCCAAGCAGGGGCAGGAGACGGCGATGCAGCGATCCGACCGCGGGGTCTCCCGGCACGGGTTCGACGGCCGGAGTGTCCGTCGCGATGGCGGCGATGCCCCAGTTCCAGAGCAGACGCGCAGTCGCCTCGCCGGCGTGGATGCCCGGGATCCTCGTGACCGGTGGAGCGTCCGACGCTCGGCCGGCATGTGCCGCCGGCCATCCGGTGCGGACGAGCAGGATGTCGCCGCGCCGCACCTCGACGCCCTCTGCCGCAGCGATCTCCTCGAGTAGCTCAGGCGTCACGACGAACTCCTCGTCCACCGGGACGCTCGAGCCCCGCGCTCCGAGATGCGCGGCCACGTCCAGCAGGACGCCGCGTCCCGCGATGCCGCGCCTGGCCCAGACCTCGATGCCGAGCGCCGTCTGCTCCGGGTCGTTCGTGTCGAGCACTCCGCCGTAGAAGCCGAACTCGCGAGCGCGAACGTGGCCGAAGCCGTCCCACTGCGTCGAGCCCTGCGGGAAGTAGTTGTCGATCTTGTCGTCCCAGGTGTTGCGATCGACCTCGAAGTGGTCGTGCCGGATGGGCTCTCGGCCGAACAGCGGAGGATTCGGCTCGTCGACGGGGAGGCTGAGCCCCACCGTCACGCCCGAGACGATGCTGCGTGCGGCCGCGGCGACGACCTCCGGGGTCAGGTGGTTCAGCGTGCCCAGCTGGTCGCCCGCGCCGAAGAACTCCCACGAGTAGGGCAGGTCCAAGCGCTCGAGCCGGGGCAGCTCGTCGTAATCGGGAACTTCGTCGTTCATCACGGGGACAGATTGACTTACGAACGCTCGTAAGTCAAGATTCCCGATGAACGATCTTCCCGGGAGTGCAACGAGGCACCCCGTTCACAAGGAGGGGATTCTTCGATGTTGAAGACGAGATTCACCGACGGCTTCGGCGTCAGCGCGCCGATCATGCAGGGGGCATGCAGTGGATCGGCAACGCCGATCTCGCAGCCGCCGTGTCGAACGCGGGTGGCCTGGGGACGATCACAGCACTCACCTTCGCGACCCCCGAGCTCCTCGCCGACGAGATCGCCCGCTGCCACGACCTGACCGATCGGCCGTTCGCCGTCAACCTCACGACGCTGCCGTCCATCAGCCCTCCGCCGTACGCCGAGTACCAGCGGGTGATCCTGGAAGGTCGCGTCGCCGCCGTCGAGACGTCCGGCTCCAACCCCGCGCTGTTCGTCGACACCTATCACGAGGCCGGGCTCAAGGTCGTCCACAAGGCGACCAGCGTCCGCCACGCGGTGAAGGCAGCCGAAGCCGGAGCGGACGCCGTCGCGGTGATCGGATTCGAGGCGGCCGGACACCCGGGCGAACTCGACGTGCCCCTGCTGGTGCTGCTGGCAGCCGTCGCCAGGCAGGTCGACGTCCCCCTCCTGGCCGCGGGCGGCATCGCGACGGGATCCGGGCTCGCAGCAGCCCTCGCCCTGGGAGCCGAGGGAGTGCTCATGGCGACCCGCTTCATGGCCACGGCGGAGACGCCGATCCACGAGAACGTGAAGAACGAGCTCGTCGCTCGCGACGAACTCCAGACCAACCTGATCTTCCGGCCGCTGCGCAACACGGCCCGGGTGTCCCGCAACTCCGTCTCGGACGAGGTCGTCGAGATCCTGGCCTCGGGCGGAGACTTCGCCGCCGTCCGCGATCTCGTCGCCGGCCGCCGCGGTCGAACCGTCTACGAGACGGGCGACCTCGAGGCGGGCATCTGGTGGGCCGGCCTCTCGCAGGCCCTCATCGACGACGTGCCCACCTGCGCCGACCTCGTCGACCGCATCGTCCACGACGCCGAGACCGTCATCCGCACGCGACTCGTCGACGCCGTGTCCGACCCGATCGGCACCGCCTCGACCGGAACCCAGAAAGGCAGCACACTGTGAAAATCGTCGTCCTCGTGAAACAGGTTCCCGACACCTGGGGCGAACGCCGCCTCGACCTCTCGACGGGTCTTCTCGACCGCTCGTCGAGCGACCTCATCATCGACGAAGTGGGCGAACGGGCCCTCGAGGCGGCTCTCGCCTACAAGGACTCTCACGACGCCGACGTCGTCGTGATGACGATGGGCCCGTCCGGTGCGACGGACGTCCTCCGCAAGGGCCTCGCGATGGGGGCCGACACCGCCGTGCACGTCCTCGACGATGCTCTCGCCGGCTCCGACATGGTCCGAACAGCCACTGTGCTCGCGGCGGCGCTCCGCCGCACCGGCTTCGACCTGGTCATCACGGGCAACGAGTCGACCGACGGCCGAGGAGGCGCCATCGCACCGATGCTGGCCGAGATCCTCGGCCTCCCCCAGGTCACCTACCTCAACTCGCTCGCCATCACGACCGAAGGAATCTCCGGTGAGCGGGGAACGGAAGCCGGAACGCAGGACGTCCACGCCTCGCTTCCGGCGATCGCCTCCGTCACCGAGCGGTCACCCGAACCACGCTTCCCAGGGTTCAAGGGCTCGATGCGCGCCAAGAAGAAGCCGCTCGAGACCTGGTCCCTCGCCGACCTCGGCGCTTTCGAGGCGCCGGCGGCCCGCTCGGTCGTCCTCACGGCAACCGAACGCCCCGCCCGGACGGCCGGACGCACGATCGTCGACGACGGCTCGGCCGCCCACGAGCTCGCCGCCTTCCTCTCCGACGCCCACCTCATCTAGGAGCACCGATGTCATCCATCCTCTTCCTCGCCGACACCACGACCGACGGGCAGCTCTCGGACACCGTCGCTCCTCTCGCCGCTGCGGCCGCCCGCCTGGGAGACCCCGTCGCGGTCGCCCTCACCCGAGGGCCGGCGCCTGCCGACCTGGCCGCGGCGCTGGGCGGCCTCGGAGTCGCGGACGTGCGGCTTCTCGAGAGCGACGCGGTCGGCGAACGCCTGACGACCCCCGAGGTCGCCGCGCTCGTCGACGTCGCTCGCGACGTCTCCGCGGACGTCGTGCTCGTGGCCAACTCGATCGTGGGACGCGAGATCGCGGCGCGCGCAGCGATCCGTCTCGGCGGAGCCCTCGTGGTCGACGCGGTCGACGTCCGACTGGATTCCGACCGTGCAGTCGCGACGACGTCGGCGTTCGGCGGGGCCTTCGGCGTCGAGAGCAGCGTCGTCGGCGGCCCGCTCGTCGCGACCGTCCGTCGCGGAGCAACCGAAGGTGATCCTGCGCCCGTCGAACCGACGATCACCCGCGGCACCCTCGACGTCGGCGGTGAGCCGGCCGCCGTGATCGACAGCGTGCACGAGATCGTCCAGACCTCGTCGCGACCCGACCTCCGTGGCGCCACTCGGATCGTCTCGGGCGGTCGGGGGCTGCAGTCCCGAGAGCGCTTCGAGCTGGTCGAGCGGCTGGCCGACGCGCTGGGCGCTGCCGTCGGCGCCTCCCGCGCAGCCGTCGACGCGGGCTTCGTGCCGCAGAGCTCGCAGGTCGGGCAGACGGGCGTGACGGTGTCGCCCGACCTGTACGTGGCGCTCGGCATCTCCGGGGCCATCCAGCACAAGGCCGGCATGCAGACGGCCAAGACGATCGTCGCCATCAACAGCGATCCGGACGCACCCATCTTCGAGATCGCCGACTTCGGCATCGTCGGCGACCTCTTCACCATCGTGCCGAGCATCATCGACGAAATCTCGGCCGTCCGCGCATGACGAGCGTCAGCCGGACCACGTCGAACCGCTGGTTCAAGCTCGCCTGGATCGTGCCTGCGATCCTCGTCGGGCTCGCGCTCCTCGTGCTCGCCGCGCGCGGCATCCGGGCGAGCTCGGGCGGACAGTCCTTCCTGGCGAGCTATCCCGGCCAGAGCAGGCTGCCGTCCTTCGCTCCCGTGGGCTTCCCGGCGTGGGTCGAGTGGCAGCACGGGCTGAACGTGTTCTTCCTGGTGTTCATCGTGAGATCGGGCTGGATGGTGCGGACGGTTCAACGCCCGGGCATGTACTGGACGCGCAACAACCGCGGACGCATCCGCACGAAAGGCGCGCCGACGCGAATCAGCATCAACCTCTGGCTCCACCTCAGCCTCGACGTGCTCTGGGTGCTCAACGGCATCGTCTTCTGGGTGCTGGTCTTCTGCACCGGTCAGTGGACCCGCATCGTCCCCACGTCGTGGAGCGTCTTCCCCAACGCGGCGTCGGCTCTCCTGCAGTACGCATCGCTGCAGTGGCCGACGGAGAACGGCTGGTCCAACTACAACTCGCTGCAGGTGCTGAGCTACTTCCTGGTCGTGTTCATCGCGGCGCCGGTCGCCCTCGCGAGCGGCTTGCGGATGTCCCCGCGTGGCCGAAGAACGCGCCGCGCCTCTCCAAGGCGCTGCCGCTCTCCTGGGCTCGGGCCACGCACCTGCCCACGATGATCTTCTTCGTGGTGTTCGTCATCGTGCACGTGACGCTCGTGTTCGCCACCGGGGCGCTGAACAACCTGAACCACATGTACGCGGGACGCAACGACGACAGCTGGGTGGGATTCGCGTTCTTCGCCGGCTCCCTGGTGATCATGGTCGCCGGGTGGATGGCGGCCCGCCCGATCGTGCTTCGCTCCCTCGCCTCCCTGACCGGCTCCGTCACACGCTGAGGGGCACCCCGACGGCGACGGCGTCGAGCGTCACCCCCACCGCGGAGCGCGCTTCTCGCTGAACGCGGCGGCGCCCTCTCGCGCGTCGGCCGCCTGGGCGACGGCTCGCGCCAGCTCGTCGCTCGGAGGGAAGAGTCCTGCGCCACCCGCCCGCTCGGTGTCGGCGACGATGCGACGCGTGACCGCGACGGCGTGCGGCGAGTTCGCAGCCACGACCTCGGCGAGCCGGTGAGCGCGCTCCAGCGCCCGACCCGGGTCGGTCAGCTCGGCGACGAGACCCCACTCGTCGGCCTCCGTCGCCGAGAAGAGCCGCCCCGTCAGCAGCACCTCCACGGCCCGCGCGTACGGGATACGACGCGGCAACAGCTGAGCTCCGCCACCGATCGCGACGAGACCCGACTTAACTTCGGGGAGCCCGAACGTCGCGTCGCGCGCGGCCACGACGAGGTCGCAGGCCAGGGCGAGTTCGAATCCGCCGGCGACCGCATACCCTTCGACGGCGGCGATGACGGGTTTCGACGGGCGGACCTCGGTCATCCCCCGAAGCCGCGCCTGCCGCGCGGAACCGAACCGGTCGCCGCGAACGCTGTGAGATCCAACCCGGTGCAGAAGTTCCCTCCGGCGCCCGTCACGACCATCACGCGCAGGTCGTCCCGCGCCTCGAACTCGTCGACGGCGATCTCGAGCTCGGCCCCCAGCGCATCGTTCACGGCATTCATCACGGTCGGGCGGTCCAGCGTGAGAACACGCACCGGGCCGCTGTCGTCGATGATCACAGTGTCGTACGCAGTCATGGCATCGAGTATGCGCCGACCGGAGGAGAGCCAGGCGTGCCGGTCGCGCGGATCCCCACCGCGCCGCTCGCGCGGATCTACACGAGGATGCGCTGGATCGCGGGCGCGAGGATCCGGATCAGCTCGTCCTTCGTCGCCTCGGCGAGCAGAGGCACTCCGATGACGCGCCGGCTCGTGACGACGCCGACGAGCATCGAGGACGCCAGGCCGGCTCGGAGGGCGGCATCGGGTCTCGAGTCGGCCAGGGTGCCGGCCAGGAGGCGCGACTGGAGGAAGGCGCGCAGCTCTTCGGCTGCGGATTCGTTGACGATCGCACCGCGCAGCATCGCCATGAGCGGATCGGATTCCTCGGCCGGCCCCTCCCAGGCTTCGACGTACGCTCGCACGACTCGCTCGCCGAGGTGCTCGTCCGGGCCCTCGAAGGCGGTGTCGAAGCGCGCGAGTGCGGATGCCGGGACGCTCATGACCTCGGCGAAGAGGGCGTCTTTCGAGCGGAAGAACTGCATCACCTGGGACGCGTCGACCCCGGCGTCGGCGGCGACCAGTCGGATGGTGGTGGCCGTGAAGCCGTCGCGAGCGAAGCGGGCGCGAGCGGCTTCCAACACCGTGGAGCGCGTGTTGCCCGCGCCGGGGCGTCGCCCGAGTCGCGCCGGACTCGCGGGGGTACGGGATTCGTTCACGCCCCTCAGAGTAGTGCTCGCATCTCGTGATCTCAACGGGCGTTGAGTTTTGCGACGAACAGTCGTACTCTCTCGACGGGGCGACTCACCCTCTCCGATCAGCAGGAAGACGGCAGGACCATGACCATCGACACGAACAGCACACCCCTCACCGGAACCCAGCACCGGGTTCACGTCGTCGGACGGGAAGACGACCGCGACATCGACGGGTTCGAACTCTTCTCCGCCCGGCGCGCCCTGGCCCTGCTCAAGACGACGCTCGGACGAGAGCGGCTCCTCGACCTCCTCGGCGACGAGATCCGCGCCGGCGACGACTTCCTCCGCGACCACCTGGCCCGATCCGGCGGACAGGAGACGACCGGCGTCACAGTCGTGCGAGCCCACGGCATCACCGCCGCGCAGTACACCGAGTGGCTCTCACGCGCGTTCGGCCGACTCGACGTCATGCTCGCCGCGCACCCGGAGCACTACTCGATCCACGCCGAAAAGGGCCGCGTCAACATCGTCGAGACCCTCGGCGACAAGGTCTGCTCCTTCTACATGGGCGGTTGGGACGAGAGCGTCATCGAGGACGCAGCCACGGCCGGCCCCCAGGAGCCCCCGACCGACCGCCGCTCCCGCCTCGCACTCGAGGACGGGACCGTCGTCGGCTGGATCTCCAACGAGTTCGAGGACGAAGAGGACGGGTTCTCGGTGCGCCTCACGGTGACCCTGCCTGCCACCTGCGCCCCCGACGTGATCGAGCAGCACCTGCAGCACTTCGCCGTCGAATACCGCAACTGGATCCTCGGCGCCGCCGCGGAGCTCGCGGTCGCCGAAAGCTGATCCTGCGGCCCGCCGTCCCGCGGTCAGGAGAGATCGACCGACAGGATGCGGTCGTCGCCCGATGCCGGGGTGCCTCGGCCGTCGGTGTTGTTGGTGACGATCCAGAGGCCGCCGTCCGGTGACGGCAGCACCGTGCGCAGGCGCCCGTACTCACCGGCGAAGTACTCGTGCGACGTCGACGGGTCGGAAACAGGGACACCGCGCAGGACCTCGCCCCGCAGGTTGGCGATGAAGACCGTGTCGTCGACGACGGCCAGACCGCTGGGGCTCGCGTCGTCGGTGTGCCACTGCTGAACCGGGTCGACGAACTCGGAACCGCCGCCCTTCCCCTCGACCTTCGGCCAGCCGTAGTTGCCGCCGGCCTCGATGACGTTGAGCTCGTCCCACGTGTTCTCGCCGAACTCGGCGGCGAAGAGAGTGCCGTCGGACGCCCAGCCCAGACCCTGCACGTTGCGGTGGCCGAGGCTGTACACCAGCGAGCCCCGGAACGGATTGTCGGACGGCACGTCGCCCTCGGGCGTCATGCGGAGGATCTTGCCAGCGAGCGAGTCGCGATCCTGAGCATCCGGGCTCGATCCGGCATCGCCCACGGTGGCGTAGAGCATGCCGTCGGGGCCGAACGCGATCCGGCCGCCGTCGTGGAAGGTGTTGGACGGCAGAGCGTCGAGGACGGTCACGGGCGACCCGAGCGCGAACGAGCCCGCACTGCCATCGAGGTCGAAACGCTGGATCCTGTTCCCGTCGGCGCCCGTGGAGTAGACGTAGAGGCCGCCGTCCGGCCCCACGGCGAGCCCGAGCAGACCCGACTCACCCGAGGCCGAGACGCCGGGCACGGTGCCGACGACTCGGGTCGAGCCGCTCTTCGAGAGTTCGAGGACGCGTGCCGAATCGCGCTCGCTGATAAGAGGCGTGTCGCCGACGAACACGACCGACCACGGGGCGTCCAGGTCGGTGACGACATCGGTCGGCGTGCCGACGGGCGCCGTCTCGCTCGCCGCGAGATCGGTCGGGGCCGAGGCGGAGGACCTGGCCCCGGTCGGTTCGTCGTCGGAGGTGCAGCCGGCGAGAGCGACGGCCCCCAGGACCGCGGCAGTAGTCGCGACCGCCCTCACGAGGCTCGGGCGTGCGCGCGGTTCGGTCGGCATCGGGCTGCTCCTCGTCGCCGGCGCTCGGTCGGCGGCGGCCTCCTCACGGTACGTCGAGCGGCTCCGATCGGGAAGACCGCCGGCCGAACCTGGGGAATCGACGAATTCGGCCGCGAGAGGCGCCGCCTTCCGTATTCTGTGTGAACCGACCCCGAGAGGAATCCCCCGTGGGAGAACGACTCGACGCTGCAGCCAGGATCTCTGCCCGAACCGTGCGCGCGGCCTCGAAGACGCCGCTCGCCAAACAGCTGCGCGAGAACATCTCGTTCTTCCGTCGCGTCGGCCGAGCGGCGTTCACCGAGGCCGTCGCCACACCGCCGGTCGCCCTCGAGCCGCAGCGGCCGGCCCCGCCGCCGCACCCGGGCCTCGGGCGTCAGCCGGTCGACGACTTCCTGCCCGGAGACGACGAACGCTGCACCTGCCGCACGCCGGCGTGGTGCGGTGCCACGAAGGGCGACGTCGTCCACGACCTGATGACGCACGGGATGCGCCTCGACCGGCCGCGAGCGGAAGCCATCTGGCGCGACGCACAGGACAGTCGCGTCGGCTGATCGAGCGGAGTCCGCGAGACGCGCGCCGGGTCACGCCGTGCGCGGACCGAGGTCGAGAAGGGCGTCGCATCGTTCGGCGTTTCCCGGTTCCGGCACGGTCACGACGACGACGGCCCCGCGGTCGGCGGCCGCCCTCACCTCGGCCCACACGGCAGTGCCCGTCGCCTCGTCGAGTTCGCTCGTCGGATCGTCGAGGCAGACCAGCCCGGGCCCACCGGCCAGCGCCCGGGCCACGGCGACGCGCTGCTGCTGGCCGCCCGAGAGCTGTTCCACGAGATTGTGCCAACTCGCGGGCGGAAGCAGCAGCCGGCCGAGACTCTCCTCGATTCCAGTCCAGTCCGCGGTCCGCATCGACCCGCGGGCCAGGAGCCGAGCAGCGACGTTCTCGACGGCCGTGAGCCCTCCGATCAGGTCATGGCTCTGAGTCAGGACTCCGACGGAAGCAGGATCGATGGGGCGCCCGTCGAGCAGGATACTTCCGCTCTCGACGGGCGTCGTTCCCGCGATCGCGCGGAGCAGAGTCGATTTGCCGCTGCCCGTCCGGCCGGTGATGCCGACCACGCTTCCCGGCCCCACGGCCCGCGTGAGGTCGTCGACGAGGACCCGTCGCCCCGTCGAGGCAGTCGCGCTCAGCCTCACGTGCGACAGCCGCAGCCCGTCGAGCCCCATCGCCCCGCTCACGAGGAGCCACCCGGCAGACCGGATCGAGGCTCGCGCGCGCTGTCGGCCGATCTGATGCGGAGCTCGTCCGGGCCGGACGACTCGACGGACACGAGAGACCCCGCGGGCCAGGCGGCCCGGAGCGCTTCGGGAAGCTGGATGGAGCCGTCCGCTCCGACGACGGCGTAGCGACCCGTCTCGGTCTCCTCCTCGCCGACGCGACCGTCGCGAAGGTGGATCATGCGCTGCATCCTGCCCGCCACGGTCTCGTCGTGGGTGACCAGCAGGATCGCCGTCCCCTGCGCCGCTGCGACATCGACCATCACGTCGAGGAGCCGATCGCGGGCGACGTCGTCGAGCTGGCTCGTCGGCTCGTCGGCCAGGAGCAGCCGGGGCAGGCCGGCCATGGCGACGGCGAGCGCGACGACCTGCTGCTCGGAGGGCGACATGGCGCCGACCGGTCGCGCGTCGATGCTCAGACCGCCGGCCTCGAGAACCTCGCGGCCGACAGCCGCGCTGCCCCTCGGGCTTCCCCGGAGAGCCCAGAGGATGTTGCCGGTTGCCGTCTCGTGCAGGAGAAGGTTCGTCGAGGCGCCCTGGAGCATCAGGCCGAGCGTCGACCTCCGGAGCTCGTGAAGACTCCGCGCCGATGCGCGCGACAGATCGGTGCCGAAGATCTCCGCCCGCCCGGCCGAGGGGCGCACGATGCCGGCGACGATGGTCAGCAGCGTCGACTTCCCCGAGCCGGACGGCCCCAGCAGGGCGACCCTCTGACCCGGCTGGACGACGAGGTCGACGCCGCGCAGGGCGGCGACATCCGTCCCGGCCACCCGGTAGACGTGCACGAGACTCGAACAGGAGAAGGCCGGCGCCTCGGCGGAGAGGACCGTCGGCGCAGAACTCCCGTGCCGGCCGCTCACGACTTCCTCGCTGCGTGCGGGTTCCGGCCGTCGTCGCGCCGAATCTCGAGGCGGGCACCGGCGGCGGCGATGGCCGCGCTGACGAGCAGAGTGCCGACGAGCACGACGACGAGGGGCGCGAGAGGGGGACGTAACTGGCCGGCGGGGTCGCTCCCGCCCCGGCCAGCAGCGGGAGATGGGAGACCGTCATGGCGAAGGCGGCGACTCCGGCGGCGGAACCGAGTACGACGGCGACCGCGAGCGGGGCGAGCACATCGAGAAAGACGAGGCGCCGCAGCCGACGGTCGTCGACGCCCGCTGTCCGCAGCGAGAACCAGTCGCGTCGACGACCGGGAGCACCGACGATCCTGGTGGCTACGACGGCGAAGAGTGCCAGGACCACCGCGGCTCCGCCGATCGCGATGCCGAGAACGGCGGCGCGAGTGGCCGGCGCGCGACGGAAGGCGGCGGCTGTCGCGGTGAGCGACTGCCGACCGGTGACGATCACTCCTTCTTTCTTGAGGGCCGCGAGCACAGCGGCGTGGGGGCCCGGCGTCAACCAGACCTCGTGTTTCGCATCGCTGCCCGCCGGATCGGTGATCCTGTCCATCAAGCCGAGATCGACGAGCACGCCGTCACCCAGACTCCTCGGCAGGATGTCCGCGCGGCCGATCAGGTGGATCAGGCGCGACGAGTCGTCGAGGCCGGTGCCGAGATAGGCGCCGTCGATCCCGGCGAACGGGGTGAGCCTCGTCGACGGGCCCGCGAGCGCCGGGAGCGGTTCGGGCGCGTCTCGCGGTGCGATGCTCGTGACGCTGCCCCCGTCGTAATCGGTGACGCCGAGGCGGAGACCACCGTCGGTGTCCGAGACGCTGGCCTTGGCCGGTTGGCTCGAGTCCGTCTGGTCGCCGATGCGGTTCCGCCACCGGTCCGCGCGAAGAGAGGACTGCAGCAGGGTGGCCGGCTCGACGTCCGTCGCGATCGACGCGATCGTGGCCGCGAATCCGTAGGGTTCGTCTTCGGCGTGCTGGTCGACCGCGCCCAGCCAGACGATGCGACAGGTCGACCGGCACGGCACCTCGCGGCTGGAACTCGTGACGGTCCCGTTGCGGGGGCGCCCGAAGTAGACGGTGTGCCACCCGGCGTCGTTCTGCACGACCATCTCGAGCTCGACGGTGGACGGCATGCCGAGATTCGGGTCAGGCCGGACGTCCTCCAGCCCGAGCGAGATCCGGGAACCCCGGATCTCGATCGGTTTCTGCGTCGCAGGATCCAGCCGATCGCGAAGCGAAGCGGCGTCGAGTCCGCTCCAGGCCGGATCCCAGGTCGTCACGGCCGCCAGACGCCCGGTGTCGACCGCCACGATCCGGGCCGATCCCCCGCTCCCGTCAACTCGTCGACCGCCATGGCCGACCGTCCACTCGGATCGGCGCGCCGCACGACCCCGACGAAGGAGACGTCGCCGGGCACTTCGACGTGCAGGACCGTCGCGGCACCGACCTGCGCGGCGGCCCGCGTGTTCTGCAGCCGGACCGCGACGACTCCCACCTGTCCGACGTACACCCCGATCGCGACCGCCACGGTGATCATCACGGCGACCTGCAGCGCCGATGGGGCGCGGGCGAGGAGACGCCCGACGACGAGGCCCGACAGGGAGCGAGGTGCCCGGCGAGCCGCGCGGCGAACCACCACCACAGCGACGCGCAGACCGATGACACCCGCGAGGACCGCGACGAGAGCGGGCGCGAGCAGAGCCACCTGCGGACCGCTGATCGTGGAGCCGATGAACAGCGAGCCGACCACCACGACCGTGACGAGCGCGACTCCGGCCTGCGCCACCAGGGCTCCTCGCGACAGCTCCTCGGCTCCGTCGTCTCGCGAAGCAGAGACGCCAGGGGCAGACGGGCGCTTCGCACGCTGGCCGCGACCAGAGCGACCAGCGAGCCGAACAGGGCCAGCGCTGCGGCGGCGAAGACCAGCGGCTGCACCGGCTGGATCAGGGCGGACGGACCGAGCGCCCACGAGGCGGCGCCGGCCGCCGCCGCGATTCCGACGCCGAAGCCGGCCAGCGACCCCGCGATCAGCGCGATGCCCGGCTCGACGAAGATCGACTCGAGCCACGTCCTCCGGTCGAGTCCGCGGAGACGGCCGACGCCCCACTCCGCAGCCCGGACGCGCCCGACCCGCTGGATGACGAGCGCCTCGGCGAACCAGGCGAGTCCGAGCGCCTCCAGACCGACGACGATCAGGAGGACGCCCGCGGCCGTGTGCTGGGGCGCGATGTCGCCGAGGACGCCGGGCAGGCCCGAGTCGACCCTTCCGTCCGATTGCGCCCCCGCCACGCTGAGCGAAGCGGCGCGTGCGGCCGCCACGTCCGACTGGATCGGGGCGACGTCCTCCAACCGGACGGGACGGGCCAGAGAGCGGATCGAGTACGCGGTTCCGTCGAGCTGCAGCGCCTCGAACTGCGGGCCGGTGACGACGAGGTCGGGCTGAGCGGTCACGCGCTCGCCGTCGACGCCGCCGGGGCTCGCGATGATCGACCCCGCGCCCCGGGCGCTGTCGTAGGTGCCGGACACCGTGAGCAGGATCGTCCGAGTCGAGTCGAGCTCGACGGCGACGACCGATCCCGGCCCCGCGTGAAGCGTCTTGGCTGCGCTCTCGGCCAGCAGGACCTTCCCCTCGGCCGACACGCAGCCCCCGCGACGATCCGCACGCCGTGGCATCCTGCGGTCACCACGGACACCGCCGACTCGATCTTCTGGTCACTCGACCCGTCGATGTTCCAGGAGAAGCTCTTCGACGACTCGGCCGAACGGATCGGAGGGCGCCAGAGCCCCCGCCCGGGCACGGCGCGCTCGATGCCGCCGAGCGCTTTCTCGGGGACCTCGAGAAGCCCGCCGTGGACGTCCGCGAGTCCGATGAGCGACGTGTCGTCGCGGCCGGCCGCTACCACCGCATCGGCCAGGGTCGCCTGCTCGACGGCGCGGAAGAGCAGCGGGGCGAGGATCGAGACGGCGACCGCCGCCGCCGACAGAACGGCGAGGACCACGAACGGCGCCGGCCGCGCACGAACGCTGCGGGCCCAGAATGGGCCGGTTCGCTTGGCCACACCGCCCCAATCCGCTTCGTCGCGTCCGTGCACTTGCCCTGCCGACATTACCTGCTCGCGGAGGCTCCGCTCCTGCCTCGTCGCCGGCGCCCCTCCCCAGCCCGCTTGCTGCCCCGCTTGCTGCCCTCGCCTGCCCGCTTGCTGCCCTGGCAGAAATCGAAGGGGATTCTCCGCTGCGACCGCACGCCTGGCGGCGCAACGGGGCGTCCAGCGAGAATCCCCTTCGATTTCGGGAGGGGCAGGACGGAGAGCCCGGGGGTTCTCGCACAGCCGGAGGTGTAGCGTCCACGGCGACATCGGCCAGCTGACGAATGTGCGGGGTGCAACGGCGTGGACAACTTGAGACATCAGGATCGAACGAGACAGGTCGTCGTCGCCGCCTCGGCTCTCATCGCGATCGTCGGCTCGTTCGTCGGATCCGGCGTGCTCTTCGGCACACCGATCAATCGGGCCGCGGACGGAGCACTCGCCGCCGACGCGACACTCGTGGCGCCCGGGACAGGCGCGTTCCAGATCTGGGGTCTCATCTATCTCGGCCTCGTCGCGTACGCCGTCTGGCAGTTCCTGCCCGCTCAGAAAGAAGCCGGGCGGCACCGCCGGCTCGGCTATCCCGTCGCGCTGTCGCTCCTCCTCAACGCGGCGTGGATTCTCAGCATCCAATTCGATCTGCTCTGGCTCAGCGTTCCCGTGATCGCGGCCCTGCTCGTCGTCCTGGTCGTGGCGTTCCGGCGTGCTGTCGAGACGCGATCCGCGGGCGCAGTCGACAGTGTCGTGACCGACGGCACGATCGGGCTCTATCTCGGCTGGGTCTGCGTCGCGACGGCGGCCAACATCACGGCGTGGCTCACCGCCACCGGATTCCGAGGGGCCGGCATCGCTCCTGAGGTGTGGACGATCGTCATCATCGCCGTCGCCGCAGCCGTCGGGATCGTCATCGCCACCTCTGGACGCGGCCGCCTGGCACCGATGCTGTCGCTGGGGTGGGGCCTGACGTGGGTGGCCGTCGCTCGTCTCGGCAACGGTCTGCACTCGACTCCGACTGCGGTGGCCGCGATCGTTGCAGTCGTCATCGTCGTTCTCGCCACGGTCGCCCTGCGGGTGAAAGCCTCCCGCGGGAGCCGACCCGCCTGACCAGGCTGCCCGGCCTCTGGACCACCCCTGATCGGACCACCGGGTACAAACCGTGAAACGCAGGATCTCCCGAGCGTAGGCATGACTGCATCCGCCGGATCAGCCGGCGCAAGAAGTGAGGAACGCAATGGCACACGGAGTAGCAACGGTCTGGGTACCCGTCACCGACATGAAACGGGCGGTCGCGTTCTACCGCGACTCCCTCTGCCTCGAGGTGAAGAGCGAAGGCGAGGACTGGTCGGAACTGGACGTCGGCGGTCTGATGATCGGGCTGAACGCCCGCGAGGACGCACAGGTCTCCACATCGGGCGGAGCCGTCATCACGTTCCAGCCCGACGGGAGCATCGAAGAGGAGCGCGACGACCTGGTTGGTCGAGGCGCCGACATCCGGGGTGAGATCAGCGAGCACCCGTGGGGCCGCATCCTGCCCTTCAAGGACTCCGAAGGCAACGACCTCCAGCTGTACAGCCCGCCGAAGGCCTGAGGGACAACGCCGTGACGGATCTCTCCGACGTTCGATGGAACGACGAGGCTCGCGCCGAGATCCTCGACGATGCTCGAGCCCCTTCGTCGGCTCGCGGTGCCGCGAGTCCGCGAAGAGTGTCGTGGAGTCTGCGCCTCGTCAGGCGCCGCTGTCGGGTTTCGGATGTCCGGGGATCGAGTCGCCAGACAGGTTGAGCTCCGACTCGTCGACTTCGATATCACCCCCGTCATCCGGTCCGCCCGTCCCGGGCAGAGTGACGACGGCATCCTGATTCGTCTCGTCGTCGACGGCCGCTGACTCTTCGACCGGCGACTCCTGGAGGTCGTCGGTCGTCGTGTCGGACCGCGGGCTGTCGAAGGTGGGATCGTCGCTGTCGCGTCGGTCGGGGGCACTGTCGGACGGGGTCATTGCGCGCCTTTCATCGGGGTGGAAGGTGAACGGTACGCGTCGGCCCCTGGGCTAATGGGTGACACCGACGAGCCCGGGCGCCAGGCGAAGACGGTCGCCATACCTGCTCGCGTAGCTCGGCCGCCGCCCGCCGCCCGCCTTCCGCCGCCCCCTGCCGGAAATCGAAGGGGATTTCGTGCCTCGGCCACACGCCAGGCGGCGCAACCGGGCGTCCAGCGAAAATGCCCTTCGATTTCCGGAGGGGCGGGGCGGGGCGGGGCGGGGCAGGGCAGGGCAGGGCAGGGCGGAAACTAGGGCGCCACGCGGAGCGTCTCGAAGCGAGCCCGGGCGGCCGACCCGAGCGTGACGGCGTCGGCCCCGAGGCCGGCCCGCTCCAGCCGGATCGGGGCACCGCTGACCGGCGGCTGGCTTTCGAGCGACTCGCGGATGAGACGGCCGAGGAGGTCCCAGGAGTGCGTGACACCGCCGCCGACGACCACGGTGGCGACGTCGAGGAGCCCGACCGTGATCAGGATCCCCCGCGCGACCCCGGCAGCGGCATCGGCGAGGACGCCCAGCGCGACGAGATCGCCCTCGGCGGCTCGCTCGCCCACGACTCTGGCCGTGATGGGATCGGTGCCCGAGAAGGCGCCCGCGCGCTCCTCGTAGCGCCGGGCGATGGATCGCCCCGAGGCCAGCGTCTCGAGGTGGCCGCGACCGCCGCAGGTGCACGGATCGTCGCTGAAGCCCGGGATGTGGCCGATCTCTCCGGCCGCACCGCGCGGCCCGTCCCAGAGGCGGCCGTCCAACCAGAGCGCTCCGCCGACGCCGGTGCCCAGCGTGATGCCGAGAGCCTCGGACGCACCGGCGATGGCACCGGTGTTGACCTCGCCGCGGAGGAACGCGTTGACGTCGTTGTCGAGGTAGGTCGGGGCTCCGAGACGATCACCGAGGATCCGGGTGACCGGGAAGCCCGACCAGCCGGTGAACGAATCGCTGGCGACGAGGATCCTGCCTTCCACCGCGTCGACGACGCCCGCGGCGCCGACCCCGACCCCGCTGAGCGGTCGGCCGTCGGCGAGGCCGGCCACGAGGTCGCCGGCGACCCGCACCATGGCCTCTCCGGAGACGCGTGCGGGCGTCGCCGCGTCGGCGCGGGCCAGCACGGTCAGGTCGGCGTCGCAGAGGACCGCCTGGGTGGTGGTCCCGCCGATGTCCACTCCGGCGAAGAGGGCGTCGGGGGAGGCGCGCTGGTCGCCCGAAACGAGGTGGTCGGTGGAGCTCATGCGTGATCCTGCTCGAGGCTTTCCGTGGTGGTGACTGCGGCGAGCGCGGCGAGGCGGGCCTGGCGTCGGTCTCGCTGGACGATCGGGTCGGGGACGGGGACGGCCGCGAGAAGCCGTCGCGTGTAGTCGGTGGTGGGGTCGACGAGGGTGTGCCCGGTGAGGCCCTGTTCTTCGATCCGACCATTGCGCATGACGACGACGCGCGAGCAGAAGTCTTGGACGACGGCGAGGTCGTGGGAGACGAAGAGGCAGGCGAAGCCCAGGTGCGATTGCAGTTCGCCGATCACCTCGAGGACCGATTTCTGCACGCTGACGTCGAGGGCGCTCGTCGGCTCGTCGGCCACGAGGAGACGGGGCTTGAGAACGAGGGCTCGAGCGAGGCTGACTCGCTGGCGCTGACCGCCGGACAGCTCCCTCGGTGCGCGCCAGGCCATGGACGCCGGCAGCCGCACCGCTTCGAGCGCCTCGGCGACGAGGCGGGCGCGCTCGGCTCCACCGATTCCACGGCGGTGCACGCGGAGGGGTTCGGCGATGATCTCGCCCACGCTCATGCGCGCGTCGAGCGAGGCAACGGGATCCTGGAGGACGACGCCGATTCCGCTCTGAAGCGTGCGGCGTGCCCGGCCGCGCAGGGTCCGGAGATCCTGCCCGAAAAGCCCGACGGCTCCGGAGGTCGGCTTGATGAGCCCCAGCGCGACTCGCGCGGCCGTCGACTTGCCGGATCCCGACTCGCCCACCAGCCCCACGGTCTCGCCGGCGCGGACGTCGAACGAGACGGAGTCGAGCGCGTGGACCGTGTGTGCTCCGCGCCCGAAGCGGACCGTGACATCGGTGAGCGAGATGACGGGCTCGGCCGGAGTCTCGGCGGCCGTACCCGCGTCCGAGTCGAATTCCGTCGACAGTCGAGGAACGGCGGCGAGGAGACCTTGCGTGTACTCGTGCTGCGGAGTGAGGAGAACCTCCTCCACCGAGCCGGTCTCGACGATCTCCCCGCGCAGCATCACGGCGACGCGATCGGCGAAGTCGGCGACCACGCCCATGTTGTGGGTGACGAGCAGGACGCCGGTCCCGGTGTCGACCGCCAGCTTCCGCAGGAGTTCGAGGATCTCCGCCTGGACGGTGACATCGAGCGCCGTCGTCGGCTCGTCGGCGATCAGGAGCCGCGGCGAGTTGGCGATCGCCATGGCGATCACGACGCGCTGACGCTGACCTCCGGAGAGCTGGAACGGGAACGCCGACGCGCGGGAGTCCGGATCGGGGATGCCGACCCGGCGCAGCAGGTCGACGGCTTCCGCGAACGCGTCGGCCTTCGAGACGGGCCGGTGGTTCCGGACGACCTCGGCGATCTGCCAGCCGATCCTCGTCAGCGGGTCGAGTGCTGTCGCGGGCTCCTGGAACACCATCGAGACGGTGGATCCGCGAACTCCCCGAAGCGCGCCCTCGTCGGCCGACACGATGTCGAGGTCACCGACGACGATGCTCCCGGAAGCGGTCGCGTTGTTCGACAGGAGCCCCATCGCGGCGAGCGCCACGGAGCTCTTGCCCGAGCCGGACTCGCCGACGAGCGCGAGCGTCTCGCCAGGGCGGACGTGGAGGTCGACGCCTCGCACCGCGTGGACCGTGCCGGACTCCGTGGAGAAGTCGATCCCCAGGCCCTGGATCTCCAGGATCGGCTTGCTGACGTCGGTCGTCGTCATCTCAGCGTCCCTTCACGTCGAACACGTCGCGAAGGCCGTCTCCGATGGCGTTGAATGCGCAGACCACCAGGATCACGGCGAGCCCGGGAGGCAGGATCAGCCACCAGCGACCGGAGTAGGCGGCCGTCAGACCCGCGCTCAGCATGCCGCCCCAGTCGGTCGCCGGTGCCTGGACGCCGAGCCCGAGGTAGCTGACATAGGCGACGAGCAGGATCGCGTCCGCCACCTGGAACGTCGCCGCGACGACGATCGTGGAGACGCTGTTGGGCAGGACGTGGCGGGTGATGGCGCGGCCGTGGCCGCCGCCGATCGCCCGAAGGGTCAGGACGTAGTCGCGGTTCTTCAGCGACAGCGTCTCGGCGCGGATCAGGCGCGACGGCACCAGCCACGAGACGAGCCCGAGGATCAGGATCAGGCCGGACAGCGACGGCGTGGAGATCGCCGAGATGACGAGCAGGATGAAGAGGGCCGGGATCGCGATGCCGGCGTCGACGACGCGCATCATGACCGTGTCGACCCATCCGCCCGCGTAGCCGGCGACCGCACCCCAGAGGGTTCCGATCACGGTGGCGAGGAGCCCGGCCGCCAGGCCGACGAGCAGCGAGACCTTGCCGCCGTACATGAGGCGGCCGAGCTCGTCGTGACCTGTGGCGTCGGTGCCGAGGGGGTGCGCGCCGGAGGGTGCCCGGTTGGCGCTCGACAGGGCGGTGTGGAGCTGATCGGTCGGGTGGACGAACGGCCCGACGAAGCAGAACAGGATGAACAGGATCACCACGACGAGGCCGACGACGGCGATCCGGTTCGCGAGGAAGCGGCGGATCGCGAGGCGGGCCCCGGTCGCCCCGGCGACGTCCGCCGGGATGCCGGTGTTCTGGATGACGGCGCTCATGCGCGACCTGCTTTCACGCGGGGGTCGATGATCGTCTGGAGCACGTCGGCGAGGAGCGTGCCGACGACCGTGGCGACGGAGATGATCAGCACGCAGCCGAGGAGCACCGGGTAGTCGGACGACTGCGCCGCGTTCCAGAAGAGCAGGCCCATACCGGGGTAGTTGAAGAGCTGCTCGACGACGAGGGAGCCTCCGAACAGCACGGGAACGTAGTAGCCGAGCATTGCCACGACGCTGGTGAGCGAGTTCCGGAAGACGTGACGGACCAGGATGCCCGTCCCGCTCGCTCCACCGGCGCGAGCCGTGCGGACGTAGTCCTCGCCGAGGTTCTCGAGCGTCGACGACCGCATGTACCGGCTGAAGACGGCGACCATCGCGGCGGCTCCGGTGACGACCGGCAGCACGAGCGCCTGCGGCTGCGCGAAGACGGAGGCGAGCGTGTCGCCTCCCGGCGCCGTGGACGGGAACAGCCGGATCGTCTGACTGAACACGATGATGAGGATCAGTCCGAGGAAGAAGGCCGGCGCCGAGTAGGCGACGAAACTGACCGTGGTGATCACGTAGTCGATCGGACGGTTCCGCCTCGCGGCCTGCCACATGCCCAGCGGGATCGCGATGACGAGGGCGACGACCGCCTGCAGGATCGTGAGGACGAGCGTTTTCGGCAGGCGCTGGACGATGAGCTGGGCGACCGACTGGTTGTACGTGTACGAGACACCCAGATCACCTCGGAGGAGCTGCCCGAGGTAGATGACGTACTGGACGACGAGAGGCTTGTCGAGCCCCTGCTCGCGGTTGAACTGGGCGAGCTGCTGGGGCGTGGCTTGCGCCCCGAGGATCCCGCGAGCGGGACCCCCGGGGAGGGAGTGGAGCAGACAGAAGACCACCACCGTCACGATGAAGATCACCACGACGGCTTGGAGTAGCCGACGCAGAAGGTAGAGGGTGGTGGCCATTCGCTACTGTCCCCTTACTTCCAGGACCACTGCGCGGGGTGGAACGAGGCGAGGGAGTCCTGTGTGAATCCGCCGAGGCCGTTCTTGATGACGGAGACCTGGTAATCGGGTGCCGGGAGCCAGATCACGGGGAGGTCCTTGGCGAGGGTCGCCGAGTAGTTCTGGATCGCGGCGTTCGTCGACGAGGTTGTGCTCTCGTCGATGAGCGAGTCGACGGCCGCATCGCTGTACTGGCCGAAGTTCGCGCCACCTCCGGTCTGGAACAGCGGGTCGCCGGTCGGGAAGGCGCTGAAGTACCAGGATCCGGCTGTCCCGAAGAACGACAGCTGCCACGAGCAGATCGACTGCGACGCGGTGCACTGCGGCGTCTGCGACAGGACCGAGTTGACCGGGGCCGTCTTGATCGTGAAGTCGATGCCGGCCTTGGACAGCGAGGACTGGATCGCGCTCATCATGTTGTCGGTCACGGTCGAGCCGGATTGCGACAGCACGCCCATCTCGAACTTCGTGCCCTTCGCGACGCCGGTGCCGCACTGGCTGCTGGACGTGCCGGCGTCGGTGCAGACCATCGTGCCGCCCTGGTCGGTCCAGCCGTGGCTGGTCAGGAGAGCCTTCGCCTTGCTGACCGAGTAGGGGTAGGGGTTGCTCTTCTGCGTGCTCGAGAGGTAGTCGGACTCCTGCGCCTGCGGAATCGGCCCGTAGGTCGGAACCGCGGTGCCGTTGAAGACGACCTTGGCGAGGCTGGCCTGATCGATCGACCTCTGGACGGCCTGACGAGCGTAGAGCTGCTTGAAGACCGCGCCCATGGTCGGGTTGTCGAAGTTGTACGGCATGTAGGTGATGGCCCAGCCGCTCCAGGGCTTCACCGCGTAGCCGAGGTTCGTGAACGAGCTTTTCTGGTCGAGGTTGCTCGCGTCGATGTAGCCGTAGTCGACCGCTCCGGAGCGGACCGCGTTCTCCTCGGCGTCGCTCGACGTGTAGGGAAGCAGGTTGACGGTCTTGATCTTCGCCTTCTCACCGCCGTCGTACTTTGAGTTGGCGGTGAGGACGACCTTGCCCGAGGTCGAGAACGACGACAGCGAGTAGGGGCCCGAGATGGTCTTCCAGAGCGTGTTCGACGCGTAGGTCGACAGGCTCTTGGCCTGGCCGTTGACGAAGTTCCACACCTTCACGGCGCCGGCCGTGGTCTCGTCGTCGTTCCCGACGGAGCCGGAGGCGCTGGTCTTGTCCCAGGCGTGCTGCGGCAGCGGCGTGATGTAGCTCAGCTGGTTGGCGAGCATCCAGCTGTCGTTGTAGGCCTTGTCGAACGTGATCGTGAAGTGCGTGGCGTCGACCGTCTTGAACGAGGTCCAGTTGTCGGGTGCCTTGCCCTTGCTGTACGAGCCCCAGTCGGCCTTGTTCGCCTTGATGAGGTTGAACCAGAACTCGACGTCGCGAGAGGTGATGGCCTTGCCGTCGCTCCACTTCCGGTCGCCCAGCGTGATGGTCACGCTCTTGTGGTCGCTCGCGAAGTCGGCGGCCGTGGCGACGCTGCCCGCCTTGTCCCAGGCGATGGACCCGGACGTGCCGTCGTAGGCGATGAGCGGCTCCCACAGGCTGGCCGCGATGGCCGAGTTGTTCGTGTTGAGCTTGCCCGCCGCCCCGATCGGAAGGATCCAGTTCGGTGTGAAGTTGACCGGCAGGGCGTAGTTGATCGAGCTCTTCGAGGAGGACGACGCGGTGTCGCCTCCCGACGACGTACAGCCGGCCAGGACCGCGATCGCAGCGACGGCTGCGGCGGCGGCGAAGACCGGACGACGGCGAGGTTTCGCCGTTCGAACACGGAACATGATTCTCCTTGTGGATGACCAGGGCGACGAATGGTGCTGTGCGATCAGTAAACGGGCTTCCGTCAGGAAAAGACATTTCCGCGTGTAAAAACTAAGTTTCTGCTGATTTGGAAAAAGAAATCGCCCTGGTTCCGCGCCTACTCTGGTGCTCGTGTCCGCACCGTCGAAGTTAGTTTGTTCATGTCTGGAATAAGTGCCGCCCGTCGGGAGTCGACCTCGTCGTCGCTGTCGGCGCGCGTCCTCGAGCTCATCGCGGGCGGAAGCGCGACGTCCCGAGCCGAGCTGGCTCACCAGCTGGGCGCGGCGCCGTCGACGGTCTCGCTCACGGTCCAGCAGTTGCTCGCGCAGGGTCTCGTCGCGGAAGAGGGAACGCAGGCGTCGACGGGTGGGCGCCCTCGGCGGGTGCTCCGGCTCGGCGGCGACGACGGGTTCGCTCTGGCCGCCGACCTCGGGGGCTCCCACGCCCGAGTCGGCGTCGTGCACTCCGGCGGCACTCTGACCGACGTCGAGACCGTCCCCTTCCTCATGTCCGAGGGGCCCGAGGTGGGGCTGGCGCGGCTCGCCGATCAGCTCGCCGATATCGCCGCTCGCGCCGGTGGCACGCCGCGCGCGATCGGACTCTCGCTCCCCGGGCCCGTCGACGTGGCGTCCGGAGCCGTGTCCCTCCCGTCGCGCATGCCCGGCTGGAACGCGTTCCCGGTGCGCGAGTGGTTCGAGGACCGCCTTCAGATCACGACGGCCGTCGACAACGACGCCAACCTGATGGCTCTCGGCGAGCAGTCGGTGCGGCCGCGCAGCGCCTCGCAGTCCATCACGGTCAAGGCCGGAACCGCCATCGGCGTCGGGATCGTCGTCGACGGGCACGTCTACCGCGGCGCCACGGGTGCCTCCGGCGACATCACGCACGTGCGCCTGCCCGCCGGCGGCGACACCCCGTGCTCCTGCGGCAACACCGGCTGTCTCGAGACCGTCGCCTCGGGAGCGGCGCTCGTCCGGCAGCTCCGCGAGCGCGGCGTCGACGTGTCCACGACCGCCGACGTGGTCCGGCTCGCCTCCGCGGCGGACCCCGAGGCGACCCGCGCGGTGCGCCGAGCCGGCAAACTCCTCGGCGAGGTCCTATCGGCCAACGTCAACTTCTTCAATCCGCACGCCGTCTACCTCGGCGGCATCCTGTCGACCCTCGAGCCGTTCGTCGCCGCGACCCGAAGTCAGCTCTACGAGTCCTGCCATCCGCTGTCGACCGAGCACCTGATCATCGAGCGCGCGAAGACCGGCGCCGACGCCGGGCTGCTCGGTGCCGGGCTCTTCGCGCTGCAGCGGGCCTTCACCACCGCACTCGAGTCGCTGTCCGCCGCGGCCTCCACCTCTCGAAACCTCAGCCCCGCAAGAAAGTCGAGCTCCTTTGACCTCCGCTGATCGTCCCGTCATCGCCATCGCCGGCCTCTCGACCGAGTCGTCGACGTTCTCGCCGGGGCACACCTCCGCCGAAGCGTTCCACGCCCTCCGCGGCGACGACGTGGTCGCGTTCTATCCGTTCCTCCAGCCCGGCCTGCCCCTTCGTGACGCGGCCGAGTGGCACGGCGCCCTCATGGGGAAGGCCCTTCCCGGCGGGGCCGTACCGGCAGCGGACTACGAGGCCCTGGCCACCGAGCTGACCGAGCGCCTCGCCGCACTGCCGACCCTCGACGCGCTCTACTTCGACATCCACGGCGCCATGAGCGTCGAGGGGCTCGACGACGCCGAGGCCGATCTCCTGACCCGCATCCGGGCGGCCATCGGCCCGACCCCGATCGTGTCGGCCTCGATGGATCTCCACGGCAACGTCTCCCGCGAGCTCGCCCATCAGACCGACCTCGTCACGTGCTACCGCATGGCACCGCACGAGGACGCCGGGGAGACCCGGGAGCGCGCCGTCCGCAATCTGGTCGAGCACCTGCGATCCGGCGCCCCGCGTCCTCTGAAGGCCTGGGTGCCGATCCCGGTCCTCCTCCCCGGCGAGAAGACCTCGACTCGGCTCGAGCCGGCGGCGAGCGTCTACGCCCGAGTCCACGAGGTGGAGGCCGTCGAGGGGTGCTCGACGCCGCGATCTGGGTCGGCTACGCCTGGGCCGACGAACCGCGCAACCGCGCCATCGCGCTCGTCACCGGCTCCGACGCCGACGCGGTGTCGGCCGGTGCGGAGCGTCTCGCCCGCGGCTTCTGGGAGGCTCGCTCGGGCTTCGCGTTCGTCGCCCCGACCGACAGCCTCGACGGCGCCCTCGATCGGGCGCTGGCCTCGTCGGCTCGACCGTTCTTCATCAGCGATTCCGGCGACAACCCCACGGCCGGTGGCTCGGGCGACATGAGCTGGGGTCTCACCCGGCTCCTGGCTCGTCCGGAGTTCCAGCACGACGACTCCCCCGTCGTCCTGTACGCCTCCGTTCCCGGGCCGGAAGCCGTCGCGACGGCGGTCGCGGCCGGTGTCGGTGCGACCGTCACCGTGACCGCCGGCGCCGAGGTCGACTTCGCACACGCCGGGCCGATCACCCTCACCGGTGTCGTCCACAGCATCTTCGAGGGCGACCGGAACGCCGAGACCGAAGTGGTGATCCGCGTCGGCGGGGTGTACGCGATCCTGACCAAGCGGCGTAAGCCGTACCACCACGAGCACGACTTCACCGACCTCGGTCTCGACCCCCGATCGGCGGCCGTCGTCATCGTCAAGATCGGCTACCTCGAGCCCGAGCTCTTCGACCTGTCGGCCGACTGGATCCTGGCCCTCACGCCGGGCGGGGTCGACCAGGATCTCGTGCGGCTCGGCCACCACCGGATCCGACGGCCCATGTTCCCCTTCGACGAGGGAGACTTCGAGCCCGACCTCTCCGCCCGCTGGATCCCCGCCTCCGACCAGCCGCTCGACGGCGCCGACGAGTGATGGCGCTCGCACTCGAGATCGCGGTTTCGGCACCCGACGGAGCCGCCGTCGCCCGAGCCGGCCGGGCCGATCGGGTCGAGCTCTGCGTCGCCCTGGAGGTCGGTGGCCTGACCCCGTCGCAGGGGCTCGTCGAGGGCAGCGTCGAGGTGGGGCTTCCCGTCAACGTCCTGATCAGGCCGCGGCCGGGTGACTTCTCATTCGACGCGTCGGAGGTCGCCCTGATGGAGCGCGAAACGATCGCGGCCGTCGGATCCGGCGCCGCGGGAGTGGTCATCGGAGCCCTGACGTCGGCGGGCACGATCGACCTCGACGTCACGGCGCGGCTGGCCGAGGCCGCTCGCAGCGCGAATCCGGCGGTGCAGGTGACGTTCCACCGAGCCATCGACCAGACGATCGATCCGGTCGCCGCGCTCGAGGCCCTGGCGACTCTCGGCGGCATCGACCGGGTCCTCACCTCCGGTGGGGCGGCGAGCGCAGGATCCGGGGCCCAGACCCTCTTGCGAATGGCCGCGACCACGGGTGCCCCGGTCGTGATGGCCGGCGGAGGTCTGACGCCCGCTGATGTCGCCCCGCTGGCCGCCGCCGGCGTCCGGAACTTCCACGCGTCGGCGAAGCGCCGTGTCGAGCGCGCCACGGGATCCTGGATTCCCCTCGGCTCCTCGACGACCGGCGCCGACGCCGACTCGTACTTCGCGACCGACGCCTCTCTCGTCGCGGCGTTCCGTGCGGCGCTCGATTCGTCGGCCGGAGCCCGGCGCTAGCTGCGCTGAACCCCGCACCTTCGTCCTGAGCCCACACAGACGCGAGGAAGCATCGAGGCGTGCCGGCTGCCGCGCGGGAGGCGACCGGTGTACCGGCGTTCCTGCACGCCACCCGGGGACCCGACCTTCGACGCTGATCGGCTAACCTTTTCCGATGCGATACATCGTCGTCTCAACGAATACCTCAGACGCGACAGACCTGTTGGCCGCCGAAGGCGAGCGTGCTACCCAGCTGGTGGCGGACGGCGTCTTCCTCACCGTGTGGCCCAAGGCGGACATGACGGGTGCCGTCGTTCTCGCAGAGGCCGCTGACGACGAGGCGATCCGCCGAGCACTCGATACCATGCCGACGATCGCCGCGGAGGCCGGAACCTACGAGATCATCCCACTCCTGGAGGGTGCCAGTCGTCCGTGAAGAGCATTCCGCCGAGGATGTGCTCACGGATCGCGATGACAGAGGGTTCCGCATTGCCTGAAACGGCACCGGCGGCGACGACTTCGATCAGATCCTCGTGCCGTTCGCGCTGCGTTGCGATGAATTCTCCACGGGTCAGGAAGCCGTTCGCCAGCAAGAGGTCGATCTGATCCCGGAGGGCCCCGTACGAGGCGATGAGCCGAGGAAGGTGCGTCAGTCGAACCAGCTCGGTGTGAAAACGTCCGTCGGCACCGGCAACGGCCGAGCGGGAACCCTTTCCGTCATCTCGCAGGACGAGATCGTCGAGCCGCGCACGGAGCGGGGCGAGCTCGACCCGGCGCTCGATGAGTTCGCGCGCGGCCATCGTCTCGTAGGCCACCCGGAGCAGAGCGATCTCGTGGATGTCGCGCTCTGAGAACGTGACCACCTCGTAGGAGTGATTCGGAGATTTCCGTACGAGTCCGCGCTGTTCGAGAGTGCGAAGAGCCTCCCGGACAGGCGATCGGCTGACGCCCATCGCCTCAGCCAGCACGGAGTCCCGAACGCGACTGCCGAGCGGCAGCGATCCGTCGAGGATCCTCTCCCTGATCTGCTCCAGGACCTCCGTCGAGAGGACGCCGGGGCGGATCGGAGCGAACGCGGACGCATCGATCCGCGATCGAGGGGCCCTGTCCATGAGAGGAGCGTAGCTGGCGGATCGGGCCGATGTTAAAAGTGTAGACTGTCGACACTTTGACTGCTAACGTCTCCTCGAGTTCATCGGACTACGGAAGTCCGGCTCGAGGACCCCTGGGAGTCATGTCATGCGCAACGAAGCCGTGAGCATCGCCACCCGCCGGCTGCTACCCCTGCTCGGCATCTGCTACTTCATCAACATCGTCGACCGCAGCAACATCTCCATCGCCGCACTGAGGATGAATCCCGACATCGGGCTGTCGACGGCCGCCTACGGGCTCGGTGCCGGCGTCTTCTTCATCAGCTACTTCCTCTTCGAGCTGCCCAGCAACCTGTTCCTGAATCGATTCGGTGCTCGCCGGTGGATCTTCCGCATCATGCTCAGCTGGGGCATCGTGTCGCTTCTCATGGCGTTCGTTTGGAACGATTGGTCGTTCTACGCGGTGCGATTCCTGCTCGGTGCCGCCGAGGCCGGATTCTTCCCCGGCGTCATCTTCTACTTCGGTCAATGGTTCGACCGCCGTTCGCTCACGCGGGTCGTCGGCCTCTTCTACGCCGTCATTCCGATCGCGAGCGCCCTGGCGGCGCCGATCTCAACCCTGCTTCTGACCGTGGCTGGATGGCGGTGGCTCTTCGTCTTCGAAGGCGTTCCCGCGATCGTCCTGGCGTTCGTCGTGCTCCGACGCCTTCCGGACGGTATCGAACAGGCGAAGTGGCTTTCTCCGGATCAGAAGACCGACCTCCGGGCCGGCATCGCCGCCGACGGCGCAGTCGAGACGCATGGCCGCAGCGGCGTCGTCACCGCTCTCCGTGACCCGCAGACGATCCTGCTCGCCGTCCAGTACTTCATGCTGACCCTCGGCCAATTCGCCGTCAGCCTCTGGCTGCCCCAGGTGATCGGGTCCTTCGGTGTCGGGACAGTCGGCTCCGGTCTGCTCAGCGCGGTTCCGTTCGCGCTCGCTGCGATCCTCATCCCTCTCTGGGCTCTCCACTCCAGCCGCACCGATGAGCGTTACTGGCACGCGATCCTGCCCATCGTCGCCGCGGCGGTCGTCTTCACCATCGGAGCATTCCTGCCAGCGAATCCGACCCTGTCGATCACGTTCCTGTCGATCGGCGTGGCCCTGTCGCTCATGGCCGCCTCCGCCTACTGGTCGATCCCTCGAATCCTGGCCATCGGGGCAGCAGCAGCCGCATCCACGGCCATCGCGAACTCGCTCGGCAATCTCGCCGGATTCTTCGGACCCACCATCGCGGGGTTCCTCGTCCAGGCGACCGGGAGCTTCCACCTCGTGCTGGCTCTTCTCGGCGTCCCGCTCGTCATCGCGGCGGTACTCTCGGCGATCACCGGCCGGATGGGCGAGCGAGAACGCACCGCTCGGGCTGCCGGCGTTCTGCAGGGCGTCGAACCTGGTCCTGTCCCGCCCGAAGACTCACTGACCACTCGATCCAACAGAAAGTAGAAGTCCATGCCCCCACTCTTCGCCCTCGCCTCCGCGACGAGATCCTCGTCGGCACCTTCGTCGGAATCGACTCTCCCAGTGTCGTCGAGGCGGTCGGAACCTCCGGCTTCGACTACCTCGTCATCGATGGCGAGCACACTCCCATCGGCATCGAACGCATCGCCGACCTGCTTCGCGCCGCCGAGGCTGTCGACGTCCCCGCTCTCGTGCGCGTTCCCGAGACCGGTTCCTACGTGAGCCGCGTGCTCGACGCCGGAGCGGCAGGCGTGCTGGTCCCCCGAATCGAGACCGCGGCCGATGCAGCCGACGTCGTCGCTCGAGCTCGCTACGCCCCCGACGGCTACCGCGGCCTCGGCCCGGGGCGGGGCGGCTGGAAGGGCGGCCCCATCCCGGAGCACCTCGTCGCCTCCAATGCCGGGGTACTCGTCGCCATTCAGATCGAGACTCGGCGCGGACTCGACAACGCCGATGCGATCCTCGCTGTTCCGGGTATCGACGCCGTCGTGATCGGTCCTGCCGACCTGGCCGCCTCCCTCGGCGTCGCGATGGGCTCGGACGAGCACGCGGCGGCATCGGATCGCATCGTCGAGGCCGCCTTGGCCAACGACGTCGCCCCCGGCGCATTCTGCATGAGCGTCGCGGACGCCGAGCGGCTCACCGCGCGCGGTGCACGACTCCTGATCGTGGGAGGCGACGGGCTCTTCTTGGCCAAGGCGTCGGCAGAGGCGTGGAGTGCCGCCGAATCGCTCAAGACCTCTGCGGGTGCTGTCCGATGAAGATCGTGCAGACCAGCCCTCGCGTCCAGCCGACCCCCGAGCAGCTCGCATGGTTCCGCGAACAGGGCATTGAGTTCAGTGTGATCGACGGATCGACCGAGGAGTCTCTTGTCGCCGGCGCGCAGGGCGCCGACGGTCTCGTGGTCGTCATGGAGAACATCACGCGCTCCGTCCTGGAGCAGCTGCCGACGGTCCGATCCGCCGTGCGTTTCGGGATCGGCTTCGACACCATCGACGTGGACGCTGCGGCCGAACTGGGGGTTCAGGTCTCGAACGTCCCCGATGCGAACTATCGCGAGGTGGCGGTCCACGCCCTCTCGATGGCACTCACTCTGACGAGACGGCTGCCTGCATGGGACCGTGCGGTGAAGCAGGACGGTTGGGCCGACATGTCCGTCGGATCGGGCATCCACCGCCCGGACGACCAGGTCTTCGGCCTGATCGGCCTCGGGAGGATCGGCGGCCGCGTAGCCGCCGCCGCCAAGACGATCGGCTACCGCGTCCAAGCGTTCGATCCTTACACGACGCCCGAACGCGCGACCGAGCTGGGCGTCGACCTCGTCTCGCTCGACGACGTCATCTCGACCTCCGACGTGCTCTCGCTCCACGTCCCGCTGACGCCGGAGACCCGGTCGATGATCGACGCCGACGCCCTCGCGCGCATGCCGAGGGGATCCGTCCTGGTGAACGTCTCCCGCGGCGGCCTCGTCGACGAGCAGGCGCTCGCCGAAGCCCTCGGCCGCGGACACCTGGCCGGGGCCGGCATCGACGTGTTCGCGCGTGAGCCCCTCGGGGCAAGCCCTCTGCGGTCGATCGACACGGCACTCCTGTCTCCGCACGCGGCCCATCTCAGCGCCGAGTCGTTCGACGAGACGCGGCAGAAGGCCTACGACGAGGTCGTCCGTGTGGCCGGCGGGGGCGTTCCGCGTTCACCGGTCAACTCGCCCGCGACCCGATCCGCCGGGCCGCGCACCGCGCGACAGCCTTTCCAGAACTCCTGACCCAGGTGGGTGTCGCCGCCGTCCGGCGACGCGGACGATGGACCCATGATCACTCTGGATGGCTTGACCAAGAGCTACGGTTCGAGGGTCGCGGTGGATGGGCTCACGGCGCAGGTTCGAGTGGGCCACGTGACGGGGTTCCTCGGTCCGAACGGCGCCGGGAAGTCGACCACGATGCGCCTGCTTCTCGGTCTGGACCGGCCGACGTCGGGGACGGCCCTGATCGACGGCGTCGATTATCGGCACCTGAAATTCCCCTCCGGACGGTCGGGGCCCACTTGGACGGACGGTCTCTGCATCCGGGCAGGAGCGCTCGGATGCATCTGGTGACGTTGGCGCGATACTCGGGGCTCCCCGGCGCCGCGTGGACGAGGTCCTGGACCTCGTCGGGCTCCACTCGGTTGCACAGCGTCGCGCCGGAGGCTTTTCCCTCGGGATGGCGCAGCGGCTGGGGATCGCCGCGGCGCTCCTGGGCGATCCTGCGATTCTCGTGCTCGACGAGCCGATGAACGGTCTGGACACGGACGGGGTGCGGTGGATCCGCTCACTCCTCAAAGAGTTGGCCGCCGAAGGTCGCACCGTCCTGGTCTCCAGCCATCTCATGGCGGAGATGCACCAGACGGTGGACAGGGTGCTCGTGATCGCCCGAGGTCGCCTGATTGCGGACTGCACGACCGAGGAGCTGGTCGCGACGTCACCTCCGACGGTCACGCTGCGCAGTCCCGACATGGACGGACCTGGCCTGGCCGATGCGCTGCGCCTCGAGGGGATGACGGTCGACGCGGCCGGACCGGGAGAACTCTCCATCACCGGCGGAACCCTGGAACGGATCGGGGACATCGCCTTCGACGCGGACGTGCGGGTGCACACCCTCGCCGAGACGCCGGTGACGTTGGAGGAAGGCTATCTGCGACTCGTCGAGAACGAGTTCGAGTTCGCCAGCCCGGTGAACGCGACGGCGGACGAGGACGAGCGATGATCCGGGCTCTCCAGGCCGAGTGGGGAAAGACGTGGTCGGTGCGTTCCCCGTCCTGTGCCTTCTCGGGACCGTCCTCCTGGTCCTGATCACAGCGACGTCGCTGGGCAACGATTTCGTTCACGGCGGCGACCTCGGCGAGCATCCCGCGGACGCTGTCATGCCGGCCGTCCACGCCCTCGGGCCGGCGATCCAGTTCGGGCTGGTCACCTTCGCTGCGTTCGCGATGATGCTGATCACCTCGGAGTACTCGACCGGCAGTATTCGCTCGACGCTTCTGGCCGAACCTCGCCGCCAGGTCGTGCTGGCCAGCAAAGCCCTTGTCGGGTTCGTCGCCGGCCTGGTCGTCGGCGCTGCCGTCGGCGCCCTGGGGCTGGCGGCCAGTGAACTCGCTCTGCAGGGTCACGCGGCGGCGGCCACGGAGAATCCGGCCGTGACAGTGGTCCGCGTTGCCGGGCTGTTCGCTCTGGCCGCGGTTCTCGTGGTCGCGCTGGGCGCGATCATCCGCAGCGCTGTCGGCACCCTTGCCGCCGGCGTCGTCCTCCTGGTCGGCACCCTGGCCCTGCCTGCCACGGTCAGTGTGTGGACGCCGGCCGGCGCCGCCGGCGAATTCGTCGAGGCGAGCGACGCCTCGTACCCGTCGATCGTCGGATTGGGCGTCATCGCCCTCTGGGCGGCCGCGGCCTACGCGGTGGCCGGGTGGTTGTTCCATCGCCGAGACGCCTAACCTGAACGCCATGAAACGGCTTCGCCCGACACCCGGCACGGTGTGCCTCCTGGTGGCCGCCGTGGCCGAGATCTGTCTGCTCGGCTGGTGGCTGGCGTCGGGCTCGACGCTGGGATTCGTCGTCCTGGAGATCCTGGTGGCGATCATCATCGCCTTCGTGAGCCTCGTCCTCCGCTACTTCCGGTTCCGCCGACGGTACGAGGCAGCGATTGCGACGAACGCGGTCCTCACCGAACGCAGTCGGCTCGCCGAAGAGATGCACGACAGTCTCGGCCACGATCTCAGTGTCATCGCTCTGCGCGCGGGCAGCCTGCAAGTGCGCAGCACGGGCGTGACGCAGGCGGCCGCCGCCGACATCCGCCGCGACGTCGAGCGCACCGTCGACAAGCTCCGCCACACGCTCCTCGTCCTTCGCAGCAGCCAGGACGAGACCCCGACCGACACGATCACCGAGCCGCTCGGGGCGATGATCGATCGCGTTCGGGCCACCGGATCCGACATCACGCTCATCGGAGACGTCCCTGAGCTTCTGGCCGATCCCGTGCAACGCACCCTCTCCCGGGTCATCCGCGAAGGACTCACCAACGCGATCCGACACGCTCCCGGTCAACCGATCACGGTGACTTTCGACGACACGGACCAGCAGATCGTCGCCACCGTGGCAAACCCCTCGCGGCGAGCACGGCGAGAAAGACAGACGACACGGCAGCGTCGGGAATCGACGCACTGCGACGGCGCGTCGCCCTCCTGGGCGGTCAGCTGACCGTGCACAGCGAGCGAACGACCTTCAGCATGAGCGCACGTCTCCCGCGGCAGGTCGGGGCATCCCACCCCGCCAGCGTGTCGCCCGCGTCGCGGCCGCATCGGCCGCTGCGAGCGACCCTTCTCTCCGCGGTCATTCCCTCCGCAGCGGCGATCGCCGTCGTCGTCGGCTTCTATTCCTGGTCGGTTCACGCTGCCACCATCGATGACGACACCTTCGAACTCATCACGCCCGAGATGCCCACGGCAGCGGCACAGGCACTCTTACCGCCCAGGCAGGCACCGGTCCGGCTCGCTCCGTCCGCACCCCACGATCCGGCCTGGAGCTGTTCGTACTACTCCGACGGCAACTTCCCGCTCGGGCTCGCGGTCTTCCAGGTGTGCTTCCACGACGGAGTCGTGGTCTCGACAGCCGACCTGCGCCAGGAGTCCTGGCTGTGATCCGGGTCCTCGTGGTCGACGACGAATCGGACATCCGGGCGGGTATCCGTTCCGTCCTGGACTCGCAACCGGACATCGAAGTCCAAGCCGAGGCCACCGACGGCGAACAGGCAATCGCCACAGCCCTGTCCCTGAAGCCGGACGTGGTGCTCATGGACATCCGAATGCCCGGGACCGATGGCCTCTCGGCAACGGAGGAGATCCGGGCGCACCGTCCGTCGCAACCCGTCGTGATCCTGACCACCTTCGGCGACGACCGGTACATCGACCACGCCGTGGCGCTCGGTGTCAACGGCTTTTTGATCAAGTCCGGCGACCCGTACGACCTCATACGCGCCGTCACAGCCGCCGCCACCGGCGGCGCCAGCCTCTCTCCACCGGTCGCCGCCTACCTGCTACGGACACTGCACGAGCGCAAACGCCCTCATTCCGGCGGTGCCGAGTCGGCGACGAAGGCCCTCAGCGCCCGCGAACTCGGCGTGCTCGGCCTCGTCGGACTCGGCTTCTCCAACGCCGAAATCGCCGCCCGCCTCCATCTCACGGAAGGCACGATCAAGGGCTACATCAGCACGATCTTCGCCCGCTTGGGCGTTCGCAACCGCGTCGAGGCCGCCATCATCGCCCACGAAGCCGGCCTGGCCGTCGACGACGACGAGAATCCACCTCCCCTTCGAAGACCGCACCGACCGGGCGGCGACCGCTGAACGCCCACGGAGCCCCGACCTCCGAGAAGAGCGCCCCGGTTCTGGCGGCGACGCCCGACCACCTCTCGACGTCCTTCAGCACGGGATGCGCTTCCTGCCCGGTGCCGCGCCACTCGATCCATTGCGGTTCGATGCGAACAGGATCGTCGGCAGTGCGTATCGCCTCGACGACGCGCATGAAGGCGCCGGTCGACGCCAGCGGTACGCGAAGGGGAGCGTCACCCGCGCGGTGGTCCAGGATGTTCTCGAGCAGGTCGATGCGACCGAAGTGCCGCTCGGATCCGGTGTCACCGTCGATCGTCACTTCGTCCATCGAATAGCGGAACGCGATCCGGTCGTGTTCGTACTCGACGTCGACCACCGGTTCGCTGTTCTGAGCTGCGCAGAGCGTGAGTGCGGCCGACACGCTCGGCCCTCGCCGAGACGTGATCCGCAGAGACGTGGTGTCGTCTCCTTCGATGGCGTTCGCCCGGTACATCTCCAGTTCGACGGATTCGACATCGGCGGCGTCCTGCATCCCCGCAAGGCGGAGCGCCGTGGCGATCGCATGGGCGAACGGATTCGTCGCCACGCCATCCACCACGCTGACCCCGTCGAGACTCCGCCGGCCCGCCCACGGCGATCGAGCCCAGTACGCTCGATCGCGTTTCCAGGTGCCGGTCGCGGACACCGCGATGGGCGCGCCGAACGAGCTGTACGGGTCGTCCGCGCCCGTCAGGGCGTCTATGGCCAACGAGCCGAGGCTCTGAAAGCCGACCTGAACGACGCGTCCCGTCTGCCGTTCGAGCTCGAGAAGTGCCTCGAAATCGTCCATGCGCGCGAACGGCGGCTTCTCGAGAAGGAGGTCACATCCGGCCGTGAGCGTTTCGGCGGCCACGGAAGCATGGACCGGGATGGGCACCGCCGCGACCACCACGCTGGGCGCGCCCACGGTCTCGATCGCGGTCCTGAGCGATGGAAACAGCGGCGCGTCCGGCGGTGTCTCGCCAGAGAAGACCGGATCGACGAGAGCCGTCAGCGTCAGGCGACCCACGTGGCGCAGGCGCCGGATGTTCGCCAGGTGCACAGCACCGAATCCGCCGACCCCGACCAGGATCACCGTCGGCGTCATATCGAGAAGGGCCACGCACCGGTCGGCGCGTCCCAGTTGTATTCCGCCGAGCCGTCTTCGAACTCCCAGCGGACCGGCGTGCTCGTGTCGACGAGGTCCATCGCTCGGGTCCGCGTCGCCTCGGGCTGGTCCAGAGCGGTGCGGATGGCGCGGGACAGGTCGGCGTCGATCGCATCACTCCGGACGGCAGGATCCACGGAGACGAACAGAGCCGTCCCGCTCCGTGCGACGAGGTCGAGCCACTGACGGTTCACTTCCCACGGGGTCGCGGGTGTGGCCGGGACGCAGTCGGCATCGAGTGTGAAGAACGCGTCGTGTTGTGGCAGGCGGTGAGCGAGCGTATTGATGCCCATCCGGCGTGTCCGTTCCCACGTTCGACCGGAGGTGTCATCGCCGATTCGTTGTGCGTCGATGGCCCCGACGGCGAGGTGTCCCATCACGTTGCAGCCGAGCACGGCCATGTCGCCGGCCGCTTCGCGGATCGCGTCGTAGAAGGCGATCAGGATCTCGGCCGTCGTCCGGGTGTCGTCGGAGAACCTGTGGTGGTGATCGGTGATGTCTGCACCCATGGTGTCGCCGAAACGGCCGAGTGCGTCAACGGTACTGAAGTCGTGCTTCACGAGATCGAAGCCCCAGTCGCGGAACCGGGCCACATCGTCGCGAACCCGCTCGAGGACGGCCGGCAGCGACGGGTCGAGCGGCAGGCCGGCGGACGTCGCGCGCACGCCCGGCCGGCCGAGACCCGGCGCATCGACGCGCGACAGCAGGGGCGGAACCAGAGGCCCGCCCGAGCGCCGACCTGCATGACCCTGCCCGCCACATCGCTCATGTCGTCGAAGAGGCCCGGCGTTCCAGCATCCCATGGGCCGCCCGACCCGGGCCCGCCGGGGTTCCAGCCGTCGTCGATGACCCCGTAGGGCTTGACGGGGTGATCGTCGGCCAGCTCGACCACGAGTCGCGCGTCGTCGATCACCGCGTCGGGGCCGAAACCTTCGCCGTATGCGTAGTACCAGTTGTTGGAACCCACCGTGGGTCCGCGCGAGGGGAGAGCACGGCCCCCGGCAAGTGCCACCGCGAGGGCACGATGCACGTCGTCGGGGTCGCCGCCCGCGACGGTTCGGACGGTGACCAGGTCGAGGCGGCGGTTGCCGAGGCGGACGGGCGCCCCACCGCTCCGGACGTCCAGCCACAACGTCCACCCGGTCGGGTCGATCTGCCACCAGGCCAACGCACTCGCGCGCACGTCGACGCCGGCGCCCGACACAGCCCCCGAGCCGTCGACGGAGATCCAATACCAGGGCAGGACGCGCTCGGGACGAACCGACTCGAACCCGAGCTCACCGTACGAGCGCTCCCAGGCGTCTCCTCGGATACGCGTTCCAGCAGCGGCCCGGCGCGACCAGCGCAGGGCGATGCGCGCCACCGGCCCGGTGCTCCGCAGCGACACGGCAATCCCGCCGGTGGGGTCGGGCTCCACGTCGACGACCGTACCCGCCCGCTCCCATCCGTCGCCGGAACCGATAGCCGGCAACACGAGCCCATCGGCGTCGCTCTGCACGAAGACGGCGGCGGGCGGCATGGTCGTCTCGACCCGCGCCGTGTTGAAGACGCCCGACTCGAGCGACCTCACGACGCGAGCGTTTCGTGAGCCGGCACGCGCGCCGGGAGCCAGGCTGCGGTGATCTCGAGATCGACGTCGACCGGGTCCCGCCCCTCGCGGCGCCAGCGCAACGAGCCCTGCGGAACGTCGAGTCCCGCGCCCAGGAAGCGAGGGTGGTTTCCGAACGGGACCGGCACACCCGCAACCGTCAGGGCCGAGGGATCGCCGGGGCGGCCGGTGCCGACGAGGGCGATGTCCCCTCCGGGAGCCGCGACGTGCACCTCGTCGCCGACGACCGAAGGCGTCCGATTCGACCAGGTCGCGGCGAAGTTCTGCAGCGGGCCGTCTCCGATCACGGCGACCCAGACGGCGTCGCCGTCGTCGGCACGCAACTCGCTGTCGTCGATCCGTCGCGTCGGCCGTGAGCACCAGAGGCCCACGACGCCGTCGCTCGTCGACGCGAACGTCCACCCGTCCTCCTCGCTCGTGTCGTCGAATTCCGTACGCGGCAGGTAGGCGTGGGTGAAGGGCAGCACCTCGGCACCCTCGACGTGCGCACCCTCGATCGCGTAGCGAGCGATCACGACGTCGTCGACCTGACCGACGAGAGGCAGGATCCCGTTGCCGGCCCAGTGATTGGGCCGCGACACCACATCGGCCGACCCCGGGTGGGTGCTGAACACCACGGCGCGAGGGCCGAGGGTGGCCTGCCAGACGTGGTGCTGGTAGCCGGGGGTGCCGGGCCGGAAGGCCTGCACGCTACTGAGCGAGGCGCCGGATCGCCGGCGGGTGACGATGTCGGCGGCCGGCATTCCATGCAGATCACGCTCGGGATCGACCACATGCCCGAAGCGGTCGCGCTGGGCGTCGTAGGCCTTCTCGAAGTCACGCCAGGCGCGATCGAGGCCCAGCCCATAGCGCTCCTGGAGAGCACGGGTGGCCGGGATCGCGAGCGGGTGCATGAACTCTCCCATCGCCCAGAATGCTGCAGCCGCCTGTTCGGACGCGGCGGGATCCTTCTCGGGGTCCGATCCCGCCCACGGCACGTCTACGACGTCGAGGCCCTGACGCTCCCTGGTCGTCGTCGGCGTGGCCGGCGTGCGGGCGATGTCGGCGAGGGCGGCCGGCGGCCGATACGAGCTGGTCGCGAGGGCGATCCCCCGACGCTGGCCGTGTCCGCCATGACACCGAGACCCGTTGTGAGCCAGAGCAGGGTCGTAGCGCCGTCGGTCGAGCCGTCGAGAAGACCGGGGACGTAGGCGCGGCCGTGGGTGGAGCCCAGGATCCCGCGCCACGAGTTGGCCGCGATCTCGACGAACAGGATGTCGAGGAGAGACGTCGCGACCTCGCGCAGGTCGGCGTCGTCACTGCCGTCGACGATGCTGCAGAGCGCCAGGACGTTGTGCTGCGTGTAGGTGTTGGACAGCCACTCGCTCCACCCCCAGCGGGCGCGCAGGGCAGCCCAGCGGCGGAACCGCGCGGCCCCGTGGTCGACGGCTGCGCGCCCGGCGAGCCCGGAGCCGGCGAACACGACGTCGGGAAACAGGGTGCCCGCGGCGATCTCGGCGCTGTGGAAGAGGGCCTGGTGGTTCTCGGTGTGGTAGCAGAGTGCCCCCTGGTCGCCGGGTTCGTCCCACCAGTAGCGCGCGCCGAGCACGCTGGCGCGGACGGCGTCGGCCTCGTCTGAAGGGAGCGGCGAGGGCACTGAGCCACGCGCGGCCGCGTCGCCTCCTCGGAGCGGCTCGTGACCAGCAGCAGCCGGAGCAGACCCGCGAGAGTGAAGTCGGACGAGTCGATGCGCGAGTCGACGATCTCCTCGCCTCCGCGAGTCGATCGGCGCGGGGCGCGAGCGCGAGAGCCACCCGCGCGATCTCGGGGAACACGCCGACCCTTCCCTCGGCCGGCTCTTCGGCAGCCGCCCGCAGGTACGTCGCCACCCGCTCGTCGTACTCGCTGCCAGCCCGTGCAGTCGTCATGCGGTGGTGCCTCCCTGTTGGTCGAGCGCTTTCTCGTATTCGTCGCGGATGGTGTCGCCACCGGCCGACCGCCACGTCGCCACCGCGTCGTCCCAGGCCGAAAGCGGCTGGCGTCCCTGCCAGATGTCGTTCATGACGGTCGAGATGTTCTGCGTGAGAGTCGCACCGACGGACTGGTTGGTCGTCGAGACCAGCCCGAGCGTCGGATCCTGCACCGAGTGTTCGAGCAGTTCAGCCTGAGCCGCGTGCTGCGTCCGCACGACGTCGGGCCGCCCCGGGTAGTAGAAGACTTGCGGCGGAGCCCCGATGTACATCAGCCCGAGTCCGAGCTCCTGCGCCGAGCGCTCGGTGGCGATCGGGTTCGTCCCCTGCTTCTTCCAGTCGACGCCTTCGACGCCGTAGGTGAGGCGCAGGTACTCGGTGGTGCCGAACGGCGACGCGAGGTGATTCACCAGCGCGAGCAGCTGCTTGACTCGCTCCGGTTTCTGCCCGCGGCGGATCGAGGCGAGGCCGTGCGTCGGATTGCCGATCCAGCGGGTGGCGTGCCCTCCGGCATGACCGGGCACCGGCATCGCGCCGATCCGGTACTTCTTGCCGACGGTCTGGCCACTGACGTAGCCGTTCCACGCGGGGAACGTGTCGGTGACCATGTTGACGGTTCCCGCCATGAACCACGTTTTGCGCAGCGTGCCGACGTTCGACGAGAAGCTGTCGGGATCCAGCACCCCGGCCTTGGCGAGCCGGATTCCGGCCGCGAGAGCCTCTCTGGTCTCGGGCAGCGTGTAAGCGCTCGTCAGACGCCCCTTGTCGAGACGCCAGTTCTGCGGCACGTGCCACATCATCTGCAGGGTCTCCCACGGCATCCCCCCGACTGCCCAGGTGTTCTTGCGCGTCTCGGTGAGGTCTTTGCAGAGCTGGAGGAACTCGTCGAACGATCCCGGATCGCCGTTCAACCCCTTCGCCTCGATGACGTCGTCGCGTCGGAACAGCAGCAGAGAGCTCATGGCCCCGCGCGGCACCGGGACGCCGAAGATACCGCCGCCGAAGACCGCGGACTTCCACGACGCCGTCGGCAGATTGGCGAGGAACGGATACTCACGGACCTTGTCGCCCGAGACGTACGGGGCCACGTCTTCGAACACGGCGGGCATCATCGCCGCGCGCTGTGGAGGCGTCCACACCTCGGAGATGTCGGCGAGGTCGCCTCCGGCCACGGTGGTCGCGAACTTGTCCGTCCAGTTGGCAGTCGGGATCACGGTAACGTCGAGCCGCGCGCCCAGGTCTTTCTCGACTTGCTGCCAATAGGCGTTCCGGCCGTGGGCCGCCGGCGTCGGGCTCGGGCTCTCGTTCAGAATGCTGACGGTACCGATGTCGGGCGGCGCGCCCGCAATACCGGTCTTCGGGTGCTCGGGGTAGTCGAAGAATCCCTGCGCGAGGCCCGCGGCGTTCCCCGGAAGATCGGGGGTGACCCCGGTGTAGGGCACGTAGTCGGGTAGAGCGGGAGCCTCGCGTGCCAGCATCGCCTGCGCTTCTGCGCCGACGTTCGTGGTCGAGCAGCTCGCGAGCGAGCCGACCGCGCCGACGCCGAGGATCCCAGCGCCGATGCCGGTGAGGAACGTTCTGCGTGAGACAGCCATCAGCCCTTCACCGCCCCCGTCAGAACGCCCTTGGCGAAGTGCCGCTGCAGGAACGGGTACACGATCAGGATCGGCACGATCGAGACGACCAGGATCGCCATCTGGATCGACTGTTGGGGCGGGATCGCCTCCGTCACCGACCCGAGCGCGCTGCCGGTCAGCGCCGACTGGTCGACGACGTAGGTGCGCAGAATCAGCTGGAGCGGCCACTTGGCGTTGTCGTTGATGTAAAGCAGGGCCGTAAAGAACGCGTTCCAGTAGCCGACGGCGTAGAACAGGCCGATCACCGACAGCGACGCCTTCGATAGGGGGATCACGATTCGACGGAACACCTGGAACTCGCCGGCGCCGTCGATCGTCGCCGCCTCGATCAGCTCGGGCGGGATGCCCATGAAGAACGAGCGCACCACGATGACGTTGAAGGCGCTCACCGCAGTCGGCAGGATCAACGCCCAGTAGCTGTCGAGGAGCCCCAGCTGCTTGACCACGAGATACGACGGGATGATGCCGGGCCCGAACAGGATCGCGACGAGCACGGTCGTCATGAGCGGGCGGTAGCCGAAGACCTTCGGTCGGGCGAGCACGTAGGCCAGCAGAGCCGTGCAGGTCACGCTGACCAGCGTGCCGACGACGGTGACCAGGACGCTCACCACGATCGAGCGCGTGACGACGCCCCCGGCGAAGATCGCCCTGTACGACGACAGGTCGATCCCCTTGGGGAACAGGACGAACCCGCCGGCAGCGGCCACCTGCTTGGGCGGCGCGATGCTGGTCGCGAGGACCCCGAGGAAGGGCACCAGGACGACGAGGCAGCAGAGGGTGAGAACGACGCCCTTCACGGAGCGGAGGGCTATGCCGGGCCGCGGCATGCCGAGGACGAGGTGCGGACGGTGAGTGCTCATCGCTGGTAGATCCCATCTTCGCCGAACAGGTGGGCGATCTTGTTGGCGCCCAGCACGAGCGCGATTCCGACCACGCCCTTCACCAGGCCGACGGCGGCTGCCGTCCCCAGTTGCCGTTGAGAACGCCGTTGTTGTAGACGTAGGTGTCCAGGACGTCGCTGACCTGGTTTCCGACCGGCCCCTGCTGCAGGATGATCTGCTCGAAGCCGACGGTGAGCGCATCGCCGAGGCGCAGGATGAACAGCAGGATGATGATCGCCCGCAGTCCGGGCAGGGTCACGTGCCACAGTTGACTCCATCGCGATGCGCCGTCGACGGAGGCGGCCTCGTAGAGCGACGCGTCGATCTGCGACAGAGCCGCGAGGAACAGGATCGTCGCCCAACCGGTGTCCTTCCAGATCACCTGACTGGTCAGCAGCTCCTTGAAGATCGACGCGTTCCCGATGATGTTGACGGCCTCGTGGCCGCCCGATCGCAGCCAGTTGTTGAGCAGCCCGGATCCGCCCAGCATCGACTGCGAGATCGACACGACGATCACCCAGGAAAGGAAGTGCGGCAGGTAGAGGACGCTCTGCACGAATCGCTTCAGCTTCTCGGAGACGAGCCCGTTGAGCGCAAGGGCGAGGGCGATCGGAGCCGGGAAGACGAAGACCACCTGCAGCAGGAGCACCGCCAGGGTGTTGCCGAGGGCGTGCAGGAAGGCCGGGTCGCCGTTGAAGATGACCGCGAAGTTGCGGAAGCCCACCCAGGGACTGCCGGAGATACCGAGGTAGGGCTCGTAGTCCTGGAACGCGATGACGTTGCCCAGGATCGGCAGGTACTGGAAGAGCAGGAGAAGCAGGACGCCGGGGAGCGCCATGGCCAAGAGGGGGCGATCCCGTGCAAGACGTTGCCACGGTCCGAGTCGCCGGCGCTGCCGCGCACCAGGGCGACCTTCCTCGGACGATCGGGCGGACTGAATGGCCCGTCCGTTCGGTCGCCGCCTGGCGGTTCTATCGAGTGCGTCAACCATGAAGCTCCTTTGCCGTCGGCTGTCGGTGGCTGAATTTACGCGCGTAAACCCGTTTTAGGCAAGCGCTTTCCGAAAATACGTGAGAATGTCAGGCGCGCGTAAAATCGCGATGGTCACGTTCGGGGCCACAAGAGAAGCGGGGAGAAACGATGACCGATGCCGCGAATCCCTCTCCGCTACGCAAGGCCACGAGACGAGACGTCGCCCTCAGAGCCGGAGTCAGCGACGCGGTCGTGAGTTACACCCTCAGCGGCAGGGCTCCCGTGGCCCCTGCGACGGCCGCTCGTGTTCGCGACGCCATCGCAGCCCTCGGATACCAGCCGAACCGAGCTGCTCGAGCGTTGCAGTCGGGTTCCGCCGCCACGCTGGCCCTGGTCGTCCCCGGCGGAGACGACGCGATCTTCACGAACTCCTTCTTCGGTGAGTACGCGAACGCCATCGATCTCGCCGCGCGCGAGCGAGGCTACGACCTCACCACCACGACGACGACGTACGAGCCGACGACGATGACGGGCCACTTCCGCGAATTCGCCGCACGGCAGTACGACGGAGTCTTGGTGCTCCCCGGCGAACTCCCCTCGACGGCCGATCGCTCGATGCGGTTTCCCTGCCGTGGATCGAACTCAACACGGCGCGAGAAGAACCCGGCACTCACAGTCTCGGAACAGACCTCTACGGGGGCGCCCGCGCCGCCGTCGACCATCTCATCGCCCATGGCCACCGACGAATCGGTTTCATCGGCTCCGCGCATGTGGATGAGCCTCGTTATCTCGGCTGGCGTCAGGCTTGCGCCGATGCCGGCGTCCGCTCCGACCCGTTCGTCGCGACTGACACCACACAGGCCGGCGGACTGGACGCCGGACGCCGCGTCGCAGCACTTTCCGACAAACCGACGGCCGTGTTCGTCGCCTCGGATCGCACCGCTGTGGGCGTGCTCCGCGCGTTTCATGAACAGGCCCTCCGTGTTCCCGACGACGTGGCCGTCGCTTCCTTCGACGGATCCTGGGAAGGCCAATACACGTGGCCCAGCCTCACGACCGTCCGTCAGCCGATTCAGGCGATGGCGAGCGCCGCAGTAGACCGACTTCTGAATTGGCGCGGGGAGACGCCTCACCACGAGACCTTCTCCGGCGACCTGGTCGTCCGGGAGTCCTGCGGGCCCCACGACAGTTCAGTGCATTCGACGAATCAGAAGTGACCTGGAGACGATCCCGTCGATGGTGCACGTCCGTCAGAGGCGCGTCCAGTCGAAAGCGGAGTGATCAACGGCATGACGATCCTGTCGATCACGCGGGTCACGAGTTCTTCATCGACTCCCTGCCCGTCGACGACCACGCGATGGAAAGCGAAGGCGGGAAACGCACCGGCGATGAGCTGGAGATCCAGCCCCGGGGAGATCTGACCACAGTCGGCTGCTCGCTCGAGGACAGCCAGAAAGAGAGCCGTGTAGTGGACGCCGAGACCGTCTCGCGCCGCCACCCGAACCGCCTCGTTGCGGGCCATCTCGCTGAGCAGCCCCGCCAACAGCTTTTCGCTCCGGTCGTCGCCATCGACATAAGCGCGCGCACAGGCCAGGAGGTCATCCCGCAGGGAGCCGGTGTCGGGCACCGGAGGAAGCCCACGTGGCGCCCCGACGGCCGCGACGACCAGTTGCGACTTGTCGGGCCAGCGTCGATAGAGCGTGTGCTTGCTCGCTCCTGCGCGAGCCGCGACCTTGTCGATGGAGAGGCGGTCGTATCCGACCTCGATCAAGAGATCCTGCGTCGCTTTCAGCAGAGCGACGTCGACGGCCGAATCACGCGGTCGCCCCGCCGGCCTACCTGTACTCACAATGCCTCCTGAAAAGACCTTACCGACTCTCGGAATAAATTACGGCACTGGGGCGTATCTATACTCGAACAGACGCGAACCGGCGTCCGCAGACTCGAAAGCGAGAACATCATGACCACCAGCCTCATCGCAGGCGCAACCGGCCTCCTCGGCTCCGGCATCGCAGCGAACCTCGTCGATCAGGACGACGTGAAGGTCCGCCTCCTCGTCCGCGGCGGCTGGAAGAACGACCCCGCCAAGACGTCCCGCATCGACCCGCTCGTCGCTGCCGACGCGGAGGTCGTCATCGGTGACGTCACCGATCCCACGTCGCTCGATGCCGCCACGAAGGGCGTCGATGTCATCGTCTCGGCCCTCCAGGGCGGCCGCGACGTGATCGTCGACGGCCAGGTCGCCCTCGCGACCGCCGCCGTCGCCAACGGTGTTCACCGCTTCATCCCCTCCGACTTCGCCATCGACCTGTTCCGCGCCCCGCCGGAGCCCCGCAGTTCGAGATCCGCAAGGAGGCTGACGCGCTCATCGAGGCCCTGGACATCGAGGTCATCAACATCCTGCAGGGCGCGTTCCTCGACCAGATGGTCAACCCCGCCTACCCCGGCCTCATCGACATTCCCAATCAGGTCATCCGCTACTGGGGCACCGGCGACGAGAAAATCGACATGACCACCGTGCCCGACACCGCCACGTTCACCGCTCGAGTCGCTGCCGACCCGGACGCCGCCCCCGGCGTCCACACGGTCTCCGGCGCCCTCGTCAGCTTCAACGACATCGCTCGCGAGATCGAGGCCGTCTCGGGCGTGAAGCTGCGCCACGAGAGCTGGGGCAACCTCGACGATCTGAACCGCGCCATCGAGGCCAAGGGTGGCTCGTGGAACGCCGTCATGGAGTGGTACTTCTTCGCCATGCTCCAGACTCCCCGCTGGAGAACGTCGAAAACGAGCGCTACGCCGACCTCCGACCCACCACCCTCCACGACCACCTCGTCACCGCCTTCGACGGTCTCGACAACTGAGAGGCCGATGAAGTCGACGGGTCGTCCTGAACGAGTCGTCTGTGACGGCGTCCTCTCGAGGTCAGTCGCGCGGGAAGGCGTGCCGCTTGGCGGCGGTCGCGATGCCTGCGGCGATGGCGCCGCTGAACACGGAGATCATGACCGACTGAGCCACGTCGCCGACCTCGCGTGCTTTCTTCACCACAGCCGTGGTGAAGAGGGTCGCCGAGCTTCCGAATGCGAGTCCCCATCGGCCCGGTTACCCACGCGCCGTCGTCCGAGGCGAGGAATGCAATGACCTTTCCGATGTCGTCGGGCTCGGGGGTGTCCCGAGGCAGCAGTCCACTGAGTACATTCCGGGGGCGACGATGGGCGACGATGCTCGCTAGGAGCCCTGTCGATCCAGGATCGCTCGGACACCCGCGACCAAACGACTCGCCCGTTCGTCGTCCACCACCTGAAGGTCGGTCGTGACGAACGCGAACGCCACTTCGCTGTCTCGGTCCGCGAACGACAGTTGACCTCCTGCTCCGCCGTGGCCGAACGACGACGCTCCCAGCAGGGGCATCGGCTCGGAAGGAACGTGGAACCCGGTGCCCCAGGACTCGAAACCCGCGCCGGGAAGGCTCCAGAGCGGAGCCCCCACCGAGAGTGGCCGTGTCATGTCGTCGAGGGTCGACTTCGTCACGGGCCCTCGCGCGCGGGAGCCGACGATGGCATCCGACCAGAGAGCCGCAACGCCGCGCGCCGTACCGATCCCGAGGCCGGCGGGGATCGTGGCTCTGTGAAGCCTCGGGTCGTTCAGCCCCGTGCCCGCGGTCGCGATCTCCGGAGGGAAGACCTGGCCGAGCGTGAACGTCCGCATGAGTTCGCGCGCGTGAGGGACGAACTCCGGAAGCTCGAGCCGGAAGCTGGGCTCGGGGACCAGGGTCGACACGTGCGCCTGTTCCGCCTCGGGAAGGCCGACCCACACCTGCGCCCCCACGGGAGTGCCGAGGACCTCCTGGAAAAGCGTCGAGAAGTCGGTTCCCGTGACGCGCTGAACCACCTCGCCGACGAGCCAGCCCAGGGTGAAGGCGTGGTACTGGTGCGCCGTCCCGGGAGTGAAGAGCGGCGCCTGCCTCGCCAGCTTCTCGACGACGGGCGTCCAGGCGACGACGTCGTCGATCGACAGGTCTTCAACCGGGTACGACAGGCCCGCCCGGTGAGCCATCACCGTCCGAAGGGTGATGGCTCCTTTGCCCTGCTGAGCGAACTCCGGCCAGGAGTTCGACACCGGCTCGTCGAGATCGAGGAGTCCGTCGTCGACCAGCCGCGCCACCAGCAACGACATGAGGCCCTTCGTCATCGAGAAGAGGACAGTCGTCGTGTCCGCGCCCCACGGCAGACCGGTCGCGGCATCTGCGAAGCCACCCCAGAGGTCGACCACCTGTGCACCGCCTTGCATGATGCTGAGCGCGGCGCCGCCTCGCACGCTCGAGGCCAGCGTGTCGTCGAACAGAGAGCCGACGGCTTCCCATCCGGGAGCGACCGTTCCGAGCGGCTGGCTGTTCTTGCCGAGAGGTGCGAGGCCGTCTTCGTGAATCATGGTCTTCTCCGTCGATGTGTCGTGGGGCCGCCCGGCGTCGAGACGTAAATCCATGTCGCCCTGGGCCTGGCCCGCTCCGTGGACGTCAGCAAGCCGGGCTCCATCGGAACCTAATACGTGTTAGTCGTTATGTGCGAACATATGCCGAAGCGAGGCCGACCGCAAGCAGTCCCAGGAAGTCCACGGCGAGCCCGCTGGGGACGCCGACACGTCCCGCGCCGATCACTCACCCGCCACGGGCGCATCCAGGTCGGACAGGTCGAGGACGAATCGGTAGCGGACGTCTCCGACGGCGAGTCGATCGAGAGCGGTCTCGACTTCGGCCGACGGGACGACCTCGACGTCTGCCGCGATGCCGTGGTCGGCGCAGAACTGGAGCATCTCGGCCGTCTGCCGGAGCCCACCGGTACCCGACGAGGTGAGCGTCTTGCGCCCGGCGCCGAGCTCGACGAGTCGAGGTCCGACCAGAAGGGGTTGCCGAGGACGCAGAGCGTGCCGTCGAGCCCGAGCATGCCGATCAGAGGCGTGAGTTCGTGATCACTCGAGATGGTGTCGAGGATGAAGTCGAAGCGCCCTCGCGCTGCCGCCACCTGTGTCTCGTCGCTGCTGACGAGGAGATCCGCGGCTCCCAGACTCAGGGCATCCTGCTCCTTGTCGCTGGTGCGGCTGAGGACGGTGACCTCCGCTCCGAGCGCCGCGGCGATCTTCACGGCCAGGTGGCCGAGACCGCCCAGCCCTGCGACCGCGATCCGGCTCCCGTCGCCGACCCCGGCCGCCCTCATCGGCTCCCAGACGCTGATTCCTGCGCAGAGGAGCGGCGCTGCGGCGGCGGAATCGAGCCCGTCGGGCAGGCGGAAGAGGAACGTCTCGCGGGCGACGTACTCACGGCTGTAAGCGCCCAGCGTGGGCGTGCCGTCGATTCGATCGACTCCGCCGTAGGTCGTGGTCGGGCGGTTGTAGCAGTAATTCTCCTGTCCGACGAGGCACATGGCACATTCACCGCAGGAATCGACGATGGTGCCGATCGCGACCGCATCCCCGATCGCGAATCCGGTGACAGCGGAGCCGATCTCGGTGACGACGCCGGTCGCCTCGTGCCCGGGGACGAGATCTTTCTCGCCGAGCATCCCGTGAATGCGATGAAGGTCGCTGTGGCAGACGCCGCAGAAATCGATGCGCACGGCGACGTCGTCGTCGCGGACATCTCGACGCTCGATCACAACACGGGTGAGTCGGTTCGTCTCGGGGTCCAGGCTCTGCCAGCCGGTCGTGGTTCTCATGGTTCGTCCAATCGTAAAACGGAATAGAGCTTCACTATAAGCCGAAGATGAACTGATCTTCCGTTTTGATAGGCTTTGAGCATGGAATCCGAATCGAGCCCCGCGGCATCGCGCGCGCCGCGGCGGGATGCCCTGCGCAACGACGCGATCGTCGTCGCGGCAGCTCGAAAAGTCTTCGGCGAGCAGGGTCCGACAGCGAGCATGGAGGCCATCGCCGCGCAGGCCAGCCTCGGGGTCGGCACGATCTATCGCCGATTCGCAGGCAAAGAGGCCCTCCTCTCGGCCATCGCACAGCTGTTTGCCGAAGAGATGGACGAAGCCGCCGCCGCGGCCCTCGCTGAATCCGATCCCGGCGTCGGGCTCGAGCGCTTCCTCGAGTTCGTCGGCACGTTCAACGCCGAGAAGCGTCGTTACGCTGCAGCGCTGACCGATCAGGTGACCGACGACGTGAGCACGCGGACGGTGGAAAGGGTTCAGCTGCTGACGCGAAAGGCCGTGGAATCGGGCGCCCTTGCGCCGGGCGTGACGGGCGAAGACATCAAGGCGCTCATCGTCGCCCTTCGAGGCGTGGTCGCCGTCTCAGCCGACGGCGATGACTCCGCATGGCGGCGGTTCCTCCGCGTGCACCTCGCGGGGCTTCGCTCCGGGACGTGATTCTCGGGATCGCCGACTACCGGATCTCGTAGGTGCCGTCGAGCCGGGCGCGACCGAGGACGTGCCCGGCCATGGCGCGAGCCGCCGCGGCGACCGTGAACTTCTCGGGCAGGTCCGGGCGGCGATCGAGAGCGAAGAGCTGGAACACGTAGGAGTGCGGCCCGTGCGAGGGAATGGGGGCCGGGCCGGCATACCCCAGGCGGCCGAGAGGGCCCTTCCCGTGCGTGAGCCCGTCGATCGGGCTGGGGTTGGCCAGGGCGTTCTCGGGAAGACCCGCTCCAGCAGGATCGATCCCCCTCGCGAGAGCGTGCGTGGCCGGTCGCCTGCCCGGTGCGTCCGCATCCTGAACGATCAGCAGGAGTTCTGCCGTACCGATCGGAGGAGCCGACCACGCGAGGGCGGGCGAGACATTCGCGCCGATGATGTGGCCCCGATGCCGCTCGGGGATCGGGGTTCCCTGGTCGAACGCCGGGCTCGTCAGAGTGAAGTTCTCCGGCGCCTGCAGGTCGAGATCGGCCCAGGCGAGCGTGTCTTGTCCGGCGCGGCGGTTGCGCAGTGCGCGTCCGATGAGGTTGGGCACGTTTCGATTCCTCTTTTTCCTCTGACGTGATCGTCTGCCTCGATCCATCTGATTAGGCATACTAAGGGATTACTTTTAGGTACACTAACTAATCGTGATGGAAGAGACAAGACGTGACAGCGCAGACGCCACGGAGGAGGCCACGCTCAGCGCCCAGGTGCGCGCGACCGTCGGCCGCCTCTACCGCCGCTTTCGAGCGGAACGCCCCGAAGGCGCTCTCGGCGACAAAGCGCTCGAGGTGCTCACCTTCCTCGAAAAGCACGGCCCCCACTCATTGACCGAGCTCAGCGAGATCGGAGAAGTGGCTCCCGCCACGATGAGCCAAAGCGTCAACCGATTGACCTCGGCCGGCTATGCCGTCCGAGCCAAGGATGAAGCGGACCGCCGCAAGGTGCTTTTCCGTGCGACATCCGCGGGCAGAGACCTTGCCGCCGCGACGCGGCTCCAGCGTGACGCGTGGCTCGAGAATGAACTGAGCAGGTTCAGCTCTCGCGATCGAAGCGTGATCGCGAGGGCCTGTGTGCTGTTGCAGAAGGTCGCTGACTCGTAACTCGTGGTCTGCCAAGGGCGAGCAGCCAACGTGAATCGCTGCGACGCCCTCGGCGAAAGCTCGAAGTCGCCGTCCCCTGCGGCGGTCGAGGACGGCGACCTGGAAGGTGGATAAGCGGCGGCGTGCTGACGGGGTGAGTGACACCTGGCCGTAGCTGGTGTCGTCCGGGTTCAGGGTCACGCCGGAAGTCACGAGCTCGTCGATCCGGTCGAACACCTCTGCCGACAGGGTGACGTCGGCGCCGATGAGCTGCGATTCGCAGCTGCTCCATGGTGCGCGGGCCGACGATCGCGGACGTGACGCCGGGGTGGTTGATGACGAACGCGATGGCCATGTCGATGAGCGTCATCCCGTTCGCTTCGGCGAGGAGGGCGAGTTCTTCGACGACGTCGAGCTTGCGCTGGTTCGCGGGGCTTCCCATGTCGAACCGGGCGGCCGGGCGGGCCTTCGAGGCCGGGCGCCGAGGGCGTCCTTCCGCCACTTTCCCGTCAGCCACGCGCCCGAGAGCGGGCTGTAGACGAGCGTGCCCATACCGTACCGCTCGGTCGTGGGAACGATGTCCTCCCCGATGCCGCGGACGAGGATCGAGTAAGGCGGCTGCTCGGTGATGAACTACGACAGGTTTCGGTCACGGGAGGCGGTCTGCGCCTCCACGATCTGGCTGCCGGACTACGACGACGAACCGATCGCCCGGACCTTGCCCTGGGTCACGAGATCGGTGAGAGCGCCGAGCGTCTCTTCGACGTCCGTGGTGTAACTGGGGCGGTGCACCTGATAGAGGTCGATGTAGTCGGTGTCGAGGCGACGCAGGGAGGCCTCGACGGCCTTCATGATGTACTTCCACCAGGACGCCGACCGAGGAGGCAAAGCGTTCAGCAAGCGGACACGGCGCGGAAAGAAAAAGCCCCGCGGCCATAGCTGCGGGGCTTCTTCGGTGCTGCTGTACTGCGGCACTGTGAGTGCTGCACTGTCTCAACCAGTTCTTTGCTTCACGAGCTGTGCGCTTCGCGAACTGTGCGCCTGGAGGGACTCGAACCCCCAACCTTCTGATCCGTAGTCAGATGCTCTATCCGTTGAGCTACAGGCGCGAAATACAGGCCGAATGGCCAGAGGAAACATTACACGAGGGCGGGCAGGGGCGCGAATCGGGGCCGGGGCGACGTGATCCTGCGATCGGGATCTGTGAACTGGCAATGCGTCTGCTCACCGGGCTTTGGCGGGCGGGACTGAGCCACTTGTCAGGAGGGGTGCGATTGGATTGGACGGTGAACGCCACCACTGTCTCCGCCTCGACGACGGTCCGCCGTCAGGTGCCGACCCGGTGGGTACTGACCAGCGTGGCTTCGGTGGTCGCCCTGGGTGGCGTGTACACGCTCGCCGTGCTGACGAAGCCCGGCCAAGAGATCGAAGACTCGATCCTTCGCTCGGTCGACGGGGGCACGCTCCTCAAGTCGGGCCGCGCCCTCGACGCCATCTCGATTCCCGCGATCCTCGTCGTGGTGGGCGTCGTGGTCCTGATCGCCTTCGTTCGTCGTCGGCCGGGTGCAGCGCTGCAGTCGGCCACGCTGATCGTCGGTGCGATCGCCACGACGCAGATCATCAAGGCCATCGCGCCGCGGCCCGAGCTGACGACGCTCACGCTGAGCAACAGCTTCCCCAGCGGGCACGCGACCATTGCGGTGGCCGGCGTCCTCGCTCTCGCGACCGCTTTCGGTCGGCACCTCCGGCCGCTGATCATGGTCGTCGGCACGGCGTTCGCCGCGCTCGTGGCCGAGCAGACCGTGGCGTACGGCTGGCACCGGGTCAGCGATGTCTGCGGGGCGTGCGCCGTGGTCATGCTGTGGCTCGCGATCGTCCGCAGCGCCGCCGCCGTCTGGTCGAACGACCCGCGCGACACCGTGGGGCGGCGCATGCACGGCTTCACGTCCGGGCTCCTCGGGCTCGCCATGGTCGCAACGCTCGCGGCCGCCGGGGCGATCTTCTCGATCGGCATCGGCTCCGACATGACGCTGACGATGTCGACCGGTCCCGGAGTCCTCGTGGGGGCACGCCTTCTCTCGGCGGGAGTGGTCATCGCGACCGCCTGGCTGGCCTGGAAGCTCGACCGGTCGATCTAGGCACGCCGCTTTGCGTCGGTTCGCCGGGGGCGGGGTGACGCGACGTTGCCCGTTCCGCGTCGGTTGACGCGTCGCCACGCGCACCGGCACGGCACGGCACCGCACGGCACCGCACCGCACCGCACCGACCCGCTAGTGCGACTCCACCCCGAACAGCAGCCCGAGCCCGTACGTCACCGCGGCCGCACCGAACCCGATCGCGAGCTGGCGGAGTGCCCGGCGGAGCGGCGACGTTCCCGACAGCAGCCCGACGACGGCGCCGGTGCCGAGCAGCGCCAGCCCGACGAGGACCGCCGCGACGACGATGGCCGCGAGGCCGGTCGCCCCGAAGAGGATCGGGATCAGCGGGATGATCGCGCCCGAGGCGAAGAAGAGGAAGCTCGAGACGGCCGCACCCAGCCCGGAGCCGATGGCCTCGTGCTCATCGGCAGCCACTGTCTCGGCGGCCTCGGCGTCGGCCGGCGAGAGCACCGGCGCGAGCGAGGCGGGCAGAGGCACCGCTCCGGTGCGCACCTGCAGCGCCGCGAGCACCTCCTTCGCGTGGTCTGCGGCAGCCGTCGGATCCATGCCGCGAGCGCGATAGACGAGTTCGAGCTCGTTGGCGTCGACGTCGAGGTGGGGCAGCACCTCCTGCGCCTCCGGGTCGGGGGTCGACGCGGCGAGCAGCTCGCGCTGCGAGGTAACCGACACGTATTCTCCGGCGCCCATCGAGAGCGCCCCGGCCAGCAGACCCGAGAGTCCGGTCACGAGGACGACGGTGTGCGAAGCACCGGAAGCACTGACCCCCAGGATCAGCGCGAGGTTCGAGACGAGACCGTCGTTCGCTCCGAAGACGGCCGCGCGGAAGGTGCCCGACAGGCGCGAGCGTCCGCGCTCGGCGAGCCCGCGGACGACCTCGCCGTGGATGCGCTCGTCGGCCGCCATGGCATCGGTGGCGTCGGCGTCGGTGGCGTAGGGCGACCGGCCCTCGGCGCCCTGGACCAGCGCCAGGACGAAGACGGAGCCGAAGCGACGAGCGAGCAGCCCGAGGATTCGCGTGCGGAGATCGGTGCCGACCGGCCGCCCGACGCGCTCACCCAGCAGATCGCGCCAGTGCTGCTCGTGCCGGCCCTCCGCTTCGGCGAGCGCCAGCAGGATGTCTCGCTCCTCGCCGGCACGGCGAGCCGCCAGGTCGCGGTAGACGGCGCCCTCGGCCCTCTCGTCGGCGAGGTAACGACGCCAGCGTTTCAGGGCTGCGGCACTCGGTTGGCGCGTGTCGGTCATGGTCTCCAGGCTAGCGCCGGGTCGCCGCCGCCGACTTCGGCCCCCGGGCGCCGGACCATGGCTCCCGAACGCCGAACAGCCGAATAACGACGCGACGCAAAAAATCCTAGGCAGGATCACAGGGTCTTGTTACGTTCAGCCCACGGCCATACCCGATGGCTGAATGGACGTGCGTCCGGGGGAACGAGCGGAGCACGCGGCAAAGACGCCTCGCCACCAAGGGGAAACACTGTGACGCACCACTCCTGGCGGACGGCTCTCGCCGTGCCCGCCGTCGTCTCGCTCGCTTTCGGCGGGGCGCTCCTCGCGGCCGGCCCGGCGCTGGCCACCCCCGCGGAACCCGCCGCGGTAGAGTCCACCGCTTCGGCACCCGCGAGCGCCGCGGCCGAGTCGACAACACCCGCACCGGACGCGGCGACGACCGACCCGTCGTCGGCCCCCGCGGCGCCCCCTGCGGCCGGCGGCCCGGCCTCGTCGCCCGCGGTCGCTGCACCGGCGCCCTCCACGCCTGCACCCGCGCGCTCTGGCGCCGGCGCCACTGGCGCCGTCGCCGGCAAGGCCGCAGCCCAGGCCGACCCGACCCCGACGCAGACCTCTCCGACACCGACCCAGACCGACACGAGCACGCCCGCCCCGACCGACACCAGCACGTCGGCTCCCGCCCCGAGCGACTCGACCACGTCGACACCCACCGACTCGTCGACGGCCGTCGCGGCCGCGAAGTTCGCCGTGAGCACCCCGCCGGACGGCGTGCCGTCCACCACGACGACACCCGTCTTCTCCGGCACCGGCACCCCGGGCTCCACGGTCGAGATCGCCTACATCGGAGCCGGCAAGAAGGTCTTCACGGCCGGATCCGCCACGGTCGGAACCGACGGCACGTGGACGATCACGACCTCGTTCGCCGATCTCGGCCCCGGCATCACCAAGGCCGTCCTCACCGTCGACGAGCTCGACGCGACCGGGGCTCCCGTCTCCGGCGCCACGCCGGTCATCCGCCTCGTGAGCTTCACGAGGCCGCCGGTCCAGGCGCAGGGCGAGAGCATCGTCCTCACGCCCGACTACCCGACCGTCGACGGCGCCAGCACGATCGGCATCGGGCTGGCGACCACCGGCTTCGCGGCGGACGAGTCTCTCGTCGTCACCGTCACCGGCCCGAACGGCAAGGCCGCGGTCTGGGCCGGGAGCGAGACGGCTCCGGTCGCGGACGCCGACGGGGCGTTCTCCGAGTTGATCACGCTTCCCGCGACGGCGACCGGCGGCGAGTACGTCGTCACGGTGACCGGCGCCACCAGCAAGCTCGTCCTCAGCAAGAAGGCGTCCGTCCTCGGCGATCCGACGATCACCTCGCCGACCGCCGGACAAAGGCTCATCGGCACGAAGGTCACGTTCACCGGCACCGGGACGCCCGGCTCGAGCATCGGCCTGGTCGTCGTCCCGACGGGTGAGTTCAAGGCGGCCGAGGCGGCTGCGACGAGTGCTGCATCGGCCGGCGGCGGCTCGTCGACGGCAAAGGCTCCTGCGGCCGCGACGCCCAGCGCAGCCGCGTCGGACCCGACCGGCAGCAGCGACGAGAACATCGTCGTCGGCGCGGCCGGCACCTGGAGCGTCACCGTCACCCTGCCGAAGCCGGGCGACTACACGGCCTTCGCCATCGCCGGTCTCGTCGATGCGGCCGGCGACCCGGTGTCGGACAACACCGGCCTGCCGGTCCTCGCGGGTCCGTCGGCCGACGTCGAGTTCGTGCTCGCCGCGCCGACCATCGTGACGGCGTCGACGACCGGCCAGCAGGAGCTGGCGTTCACCGGCACGAACGCGGCGCCCTACGTGGTCAGCGGGGGTCTCGCGATCCTGCTCGGCGCCGGTCTGCTCTTCGCGACCCGCCGCCGTCGCGAGGACGGCGCCGAGTAGCCGCACAGCACCACCGGAGGGCCCGCCGCGCGCTGCGCCGGCGGGCCCTCGCGCGTGCGCCCGGGAAGCGTGCACCCCCGAAGGTGCCCCCGAAGGTTCACCCCCGAAATCGAAGGGGATTTTCGGAATGGGGCGTGCGGCCATGCGGCTGCGGACGTTTCTGCGCAAAATCCCCTTCGATTTCGGGAGGGGGCGGGGAGGGGGCGGGGCGGGGGAGGGGGCGGGGCGGGGGCGGGGAGGGACCGGAGGCGGCGACAGGGACCGAACGGCAGCGCAAATGCGCCAGGCGTTAGGGAACCGTAAGGGTTCGGCACGCAGGCGTAGGGATATCGCGAGGAGCCCGTGCGGAGCCCTCGCAGAGGTGTCGAATCAGTGCTGGCCCCGCGCAGATCCTCCGCCGGGGCAGCCAGCCCTCGGAATGGAGTCTCCGTGCTCGACATCGTCTACCTGCTCGTCGTGGCGGCCGCCTTCGCGGTCGTCGCCCTCGTCGCAACGGGGGTGGAGAAGCTGTGATCGCCTTCACCGTGATCGCGGCGGTCCTCGCTGTCGCCGCCCTGGGCTACCTCGTGTATGCCCTCGTGAAACCGGAGCGGTTCTAGTGAGCGACACCGTCGCCGGGCTGCTCCAGATCCTGACGCTCGTCGTGATCCTGGTCGTCCTGCACCGCCCCGTGGGCAGCTACCTGGCGTGGATCTACCGGGCGCCGCGCGACTGGCGGCTGGAACGCGGCTTCTATCGCCTGATCGGCGTCGACTCGAAGGCCGAGCAGACCTGGCGCGCCTATCTGCGCGGCGTGCTGATCTTCTCGGCCGTCGGCGTCGTGTTCGTCTACGTCCTCCAGCGTCTGCAGGCGGTCCTCCCCTATTCGCTCGGCTTCCCGGCGATCCCGGCCGGCCTCTCCTTCAACACGGCCGCGTCGTTCGTCACGAACACGAACTGGCAGTCGTACTCCCCGACGTCACCATGGGCTATGCGGTGCAGCTCGGCGGCCTCGTGGTGCAGAACTTCGTGTCGGCGGCCGTGGGAATCGCCGTCGCGGTCGCGCTGATCCGCGGCTTCGCGCGAGTGCGGTCGGGCGCGCTCGGCAACTTCTGGGTCGACCTGACCCGCGGGATCCTGCGCCTGCTCCTCCCTGTGGCGTTCGTCGCCGCGATCCTGCTCGTTCTCGGGGGTGTGATCCAGAACGTCAACGGGTTCACCCACGTCTCGACGCTCACCGGCGGCACGGCCGCCATCCCGGGCGGACCGGTGGCCTCGCAGGAGGCGATCAAGATGCTCGGCACCAACGGCGGCGGCTTCTTCAACGCCAACTCGGCGCACCCCTTCGAGAACCCGACGGCCTGGACCAACCTCGTCGAGATCGTCTTGATGCTCCTGATCCCGTTCTCCCTTCCGCGAGCGTTCGGGCTCCTGGTCGGCGACAAGCGCCAGGGCAACGCGATCGTGGCGGTCATGGCCAGCATCTTCGCTCTCTCGCTCGCGGCGATGACCGCCTTCGAGCTGAGCGGTGCCGGGACGGCGACGAAGCTCGCAGGATCGGCGATGGAGGGTAAAGAGGACCGCTTCGGCATCTGGGGATCGACCCTGTTCGCGACCTCCACCACCCTCACGTCGACGGGCGCCGTCAACTCGGCGCACGACTCGTTCACGTCGCTCGGCGGCATGATGGCGCTCCTCAACATGATGTTCGGCGAGGTGGCACCCGGCGGCACCGGATCCGGCCTCTACGGCATGCTGATCCTGGCCGTCATCACCGTGTTCATCGCGGGGCTGCTGGTCGGTCGCACGCCGGAGTACCTCGGCAAGAAGATCGGGCCGCGCGAGATCAAACTCGCCTCGATCTACATCCTGATCACGCCGACGCTCGCCCTCGCGGGCACGGCCCTGAGCTTCGCGATCCCCGGCGTTCGCGCGTCGGTGACGGGCACGTCGATCTGGAATCCGGGACTGCACGGCCTGACCGAGGTGCTGTACGCGTTCACCTCGGCGGCGAACAACAACGGCTCGGCCTTCGCGGGCATCACCGCGAACACCCCGTGGATGAACACGTCCCTCGGCGTCGTGATGCTGCTCGGCCGCTTCCTGCCGATCGTGTTCGTGCTCGCTCTCGCCGGCTCGCTCGCCGCGCAGGACAAGGTACCGGCGACCGCCGGGACCCTGCCCACCCACCGACCCCAGTTCGTCGGCCTCCTCTTCGGGGTGTCCGTCATCGTGACGGCCCTCACCTACTTCCCCGTGCTCGCGCTCGGGCCGCTCGCAGAAGGACTCCAGTAGTCATGTCCACCGTCACCGAAACCAGGGCGCAGGATCCCGCCCCCACTCCCGCCCGCCGGGCGTTCACCGCGAGCCAGCTCGTCGAGGCCCTGCCCGGCGCGTTCCGCAAGCTGAGTCCGCGTGCCATGTGGCACAACCCCGTCATGTTCATCGTCGAGATCGGCGCCGCCTACACGACGGTGCTCGCGATCGCCGCACCCTTCACCGGCGGTCCCGGGACGTCGGGCGGCTCCGTCGTGCCCGGCTCGTTCACCTGGGCCATCGCGATCTGGCTCTGGCTGACGGTGGTGTTCGCGAACCTCGCCGAGTCGGTGGCGGAGGGCCGCGGGAAGGCGCAGGCGGAGAGCCTGCGGAAGACGCGGACCTCGACCTCGGCCGCGCGCGTCCGCGGCTACTCGAGCGACGATGATCCTGGTGCCCTCTCGGCCGCCGTCGACACCGTGTCGAGCGCCGACCTCACCCTCGGCGACACCGTCGTCGTGACAGCCGGAGAGCTGATCCCCGGCGACGGCGACATCGTCTGGGGCATCGCGAGCGTCGACGAGTCGGCCATCACGGGCGAGTCCGCCCCGGTGATCCGCGAGTCGGGCGGCGATCGCAGCGCCGTCACCGGCGGCACGCGCGTGCTCTCCGACCGCATCGTCGTGACGATCACGTCGAAGCCGGGCGAGACCTTCGTCGACCGGATGATCCGGCTCGTCGAGGGCGCGGCACGCCAGAAGACCCCGAACGAGATCGCGCTGAACATCCTGCTCGCCTCGCTCTCGATCATCTTCGTCGTCGTCTGCCTCGTGCTCGACCCGATCGCGTCCTACTCGAACGCGGCGGTCTCGATCCCCGTGCTCATCGCCCTGCTCGTCTGCCTCATCCCGACCACGATCGGCGCCCTGCTCTCGGCCATCGGCATCGCCGGCATGGACCGCCTCGTCCAGCGCAACGTGCTGGCGATGTCGGGCCGCGCGGTCGAAGCGGCGGGCGACGTGACGACCCTGCTGCTCGACAAGACCGGCACCATCACCTACGGCAACCGGCAGGCGGCCTCGTTCGAAGCGCTCGGCGGCATCACGCAGCGCGAGCTGATGGAGGCGGCCGCGACCTCGTCACTGGCCGACCCGACGCCCGAGGGCAAGTCGATCGTCGATCTGGCCGTATCGCTCGGCTACTCGATTCCGGACGCACCCCGCGGCGAGATCGTGCCGTTCACGGCTCAGACGCGCATGTCGGGTCTCGACCTGGCCGACGGGTCGCAGATTCGCAAGGGCGCAGGATCGAGCGTGGTCGGCTGGATCGAGCAGGCCCACCCTCTGGACGGTCGCGTCCGCGACGAGCTCGACGACGCCGTGACGAGCATCTCGAACGCGGGCGGAACGCCGCTGGTCGTCGCCGTCACGAGCGCGGCCGGCGTCGGACGCGTCCTCGGGGTCGTCCAGCTGAAGGACATCGTCAAGGCGGGGCTGTCCGAGCGGTTCGCCGAACTGCGCCTGATGGGCATCCGCACCGTGATGATCACCGGCGACAATCCCCTCACGGCCCGCGCGATCGCGGCCGAGGCCGGCGTCGACGACTTCCTGGCGGAGGCGACGCCGGAGGACAAGCTGGCCCTCATCCGCAAGGAACAGGACGGCGGAAACCTCGTCGCGATGACGGGGGACGGCACGAACGACGCCCCGGCGCTCGCGCAGGCCGACGTCGGTGTCGCGATGAACACGGGCACGTCGGCGGCGAAGGAGGCCGGCAACATGGTCGACCTCGACTCCGACCCGACCAAGCTGATCGACATCGTCCGGATCGGCAAGCAGTTGCTGATCACGCGGGGCGCCCTCACGACGTTCTCGATCGCGAACGACGTGGCGAAGTACTTCGCGATCATCCCCGCGATGTTCGCCGGCATCTTCCCCGGCCTCGGGCTGCTCAACATCATGCAGCTGCACTCGCCCGCGTCGGCGATCCTCTCGGCGATCGTCTTCAACGCTCTCGTGATCGTCTTCCTGATTCCGCTCGCCCTGCGCGGTGTGAAGTACCGGGCGGCGTCGGCCTCGTCGATCCTGTCGCGCAACCTCCTGGTCTACGGCGTCGGCGGCATCGTCGCGCCGTTCATCGGCATCAAGATCATCGACCTCGTCGTCTCGCTGATCCCCGGTTTCTAACCCTCTTCTTCTGGAGCAAAAATCATGAACACACGCACCCTCGCCCGCCAGTGGTGGGTGGCCATCCGGGCCATGCTCGTCTTCACCGTCGTGCTCGGCATCGCCTACACGGCGGCCGTGACCGGCGTCGGCCAGCTGGTGTTTCCGCACCAGGCGAACGGCTCGACGGCCTCGGCCGCCTCCGGTCGAATCGTCGGATCGTCCCTGATCGGGCAGTCGTTCACGTCGCCGTCGGGGAAGGCCCTGCCGGGGTGGTTCCAGTCGAGGCCGTCCGCGGCCGGCAAGGGCTACGACGCCACGGCCTCGAGCGCCTCGAACTACGGGCCGGATTCACCGGACCTCGTCGCCGCCGTGAAGGCGCGGCGCGCTGCCGTCGCGGCTTCGGACGGCGTGCCGCTCTCGCGGGTGCCCGCGGACGCCGTGACCGCCTCGGGATCCGGCCTCGACCCCGACATCAGCCCCGCCTACGCGCTGCTCCAGGTCGACCGAGTCGCTCACACCCGAGGGCTCTCGACGTCGGTTGTCCACAAGCTGGTGGAATCGAAGATCGAGGGCCGCGAAGCCGGTTACCTTGGGGAGCAGACGGTCAACGTGCTCGAGCTCAACATCGCTCTCGCTTCGCTCTCGCGCTGATTCATCCAAAGACCGATTCGTCGAAGAACTGAGAGGCACAGCATGAAGAGGGGACGGCTTCGGGTCCTGCTCGGCGCCGCCCCCGGCGTCGGCAAGACGTACGCGATGCTCGAAGAGGGCGCGCGGCTGGCCGCCGAGGGGCGCGACGTGGTCGTGGCCGTCGTCGAGACCCACGGGCGCGTGGCCACCGCGGCGCTCGTCGAAGGGCTCGAGGTCGTTCCCCGGGCCGTCCACTCGCACCGCGGCCTCGAGCTCGACGAGCTCGACCTCGACGCAGTGCTGGCCCGACACCCCGACGTGGCCCTGGTCGACGAGCTGGCCCACACCAACGCCCCCGGCAGCCGGCACGACAAGCGCTGGCACGACGTCGACAGCCTCCTCGAGGCGGGTGTCGACGTCATCTCGACGGTCAACGTTCAGCACATCGAGTCGCTGTCCGACGTCGTCGAGCAGATCACCGGGGCTCCACAGCGCGAGACGATCCCTGACGCCGTGCTGCGGGGCGCCGACCAGATCGAGGTGATCGACCTCGCCCCGCAGGCCCTCCGCGACCGCCTCGCCGAGGGCAACGTCTACCCGGCGGCGCGCATCGACGCCGCCCTGTCCAACTACTTCCGGCTGGGCAACCTCACAGCCCTCCGCGAGCTGGCCCTGCTGTGGCTGGCCGACGAGGTCGACTCGGCGCTCAAGGCGTACCGGGCCGAGCACGGCATCGACAACAAATGGGAGGCCCGCGAGCGCGTCGTGGTCGCCCTCACCGGCGGCCCCGAGGGCGAGACCCTGATCCGCCGCGGAGCCCGTATCGCAGCTCGCTCGTCCGGCGGCGAGCTGATCGTGGTGCACGTCAGCCGCCAGGACGGCCTCGCCGACGCGCACCCCGGTGCGCTGGCCGCCCAGCGTACCCTCGCCGAGAAGCTCGGCGGCAGCTACCACCAGGTCCTCGGCGACGACATCCCCCGCACGCTGGTCGAATTCGCGAAGTCCCAGAACGCCACGCAGCTCGTCATCGGCGTCAGCCGCCGAGGCCGGATCGCCGCGGCCCTCACCGGCCCCGGCATCGGCGCCACCGTCATCCGCGAGTCGGGCGTCATCGACGTGCACATCGTCACGCACTCGCACGCCGGAGGCACCTTCACGCTGCCGCGCATCGGCGGCTCGCTCACCCTCGCGCGTCGCGTCGTCGGCTTCATCCTCGCCCTTGCGCTCGGGCCTCTGGCCACCCTCCTGCTGGTGAGCCTGCGTTCCCCGAGTCCCTCACCAGCGACGTGCTCGCGTTCCAGCTCGTCGTCGTCGTCGTCGCCCTCGTCGGTGGCATCTGGCCGGCTCTGTTCGCCGCCGTCCTGTCCGGCTTCACGCTCGACTTCTTCTTCGTCGAACCCCTGCACAGCATCACCATCGCCAGGCCGCTGCACCTCCTCGCCCTCGGGCTCTACGTCGTGAACGCCCTGCTGGTCAGCTACGTCGTCGACCAGGCAGCCCGGCGCACGCGCTCGGCGGCGAGGGCCCTCGCCGAATCCGAGCTGCTGGCCACCATCGCCGGGAGCGTGCTCCGCGGGCAGGACGCCCTCGAAGCCCTGCTCGCCCGCACGCGGGAGGCCTTCGGCCTGTCCCGCGTCGCGGTCTCGACAGACGGCGAGCTCGTGTCGGCGTCGGGCACGGCGTCCGCGGGCGATCCCGTCACCACGGTGCCGTCGGGCGAGCACTCGGTCATCGAGCTGCACGGTCCCGAGCTGGCGCTCGACGACCGCCGCCTCTTCGCCGTCATCGCCGCTCAGATCGACGCCGCCCTCGAGCACAGCGCGCTCGCGCGCACGGCCGAAGAGGTGGCACCGCTGGCCGCGGCCGACCAGATGCGCACCGCGCTCCTGGCGGCCGTCGGGCATGACCTCCGCCGCCCGCTCGCGAGCGCCACCGCCGCCGTCAGCGGCCTCCGGTCTCCCGGCATGGTGCGGTCCGAGGCCGACCGAGACGAACTCCTCGCCACGGCACAGGAGAGCCTCGACTCGCTGGCCACGCTCGTCACGAACCTCCTCGACGTCAGCCGCGTCCAGGCCGGGGTGCTCGCAGTGTCGATCGACCGGGTCGACGTCGACGACGTGATCCTGGGCTCTCTCGACGAACTGGACCTGGGGCCCGACGAGGTCGAGCTCGGCCTCGGCGACGACCTGCCGCCTGCCCTCGCCGACGTGGTCCTGCTCCAGCGGGTGGTGGTCAACCTCCTCGACAACGGGCTCCGCTACTCGCCCCTCGGCTCGCGAGTCCGGGTGTCGGCCTCCGGCTTCGCCGACCGCATCGAGATCCGCGTGGCCGACCACGGCCCCGGCATCACGGCCGAGCGACGCGACCAGGTCTTCGTCCCCTTCCAGCGGCTCGGCGACACCGACAACACGACCGGCCTCGGCCTCGGCCTGGCCTTGTCGAAGGGCTTCACCGAGGGTATGGGCGGCACGCTCACAGCCGACGACACCCCCGGCGGCGGCCTCACCATGGTCGTGTCGCTGCCTGCTGCCGCCTCGCCGTCGGTTCCGGTCACATCGCCTGGCGCGGCCGCTCGGCCTGGCGCGGCCGCTCGGCCCGGCGCGGCCGCCGCCCCTGCCACGCCTGCTTCGCCCGCTCAGCCCGACGCGGCCGCTCGGCCCGCTCGGCCCGGCGCGGCCGCTCGGCCCGGCGCGGCCGCCGCGCCTGCCACGCCTGCTTCGCCCGCTCAGCCCGCTCGGCCCGCTCGGCCCGCTCGGCCCGGCGCGGCCGCTCGGCCCGGCGCGGCTGCTCGGCCCGGCGCGGCCGCCGCCCCTGCCACGCCTGCTTCGCCCGCTCGGCCCGCTCGGCCCGCTCGGCCCGCTCGGCCCGCTGCGCCCACGTCCCCCACTTCGCAGGAGGGCACTTCGTGAAGATCCTCATCGCCGACGACGACCCCCAGATCATCCGCGCGCTCAAGGTCACCCTCGGGGCGTCCGGCTACGACGTCATCACGGCGGCCGACGGCGCCTCCGCTCTCGGTGAGGCGATCGCCCACCACCCCGACGTCGTCATGCTCGACCTCGGCATGCCGAAGCTCAACGGCATCGAGGTGATCGAGGGCCTCCGCGGCTGGTCGCACGTGCCGATCCTCGTGGTCTCCGGCCGTACCGGCGCCGCCGACAAGGTCGACGCCCTCGACGCCGGCGCCGACGACTACGTCACCAAACCTTTCGCGATGGACGAACTCCTCGCCCGCATCCGCGCCCTCACCCGCCGCGTCGTCGCCGCCCCCGACTCCCCCGCCGTCCGCTTCGGCGACGTGGCCGTCGACTTCGCCGCGCACACCGTCACCCGCACCACGGCCGAGGGCGGCTCGATCCGGCTCACCCCCACCGAGTGGCGGCTGCTCGAACTCCTCGTCCAGAACCCCGGCAAGCTCATCACCCGCGAGGCGATGCTCACGCAGGTCTGGGGCCAGGGCCACAGCCGCGACACCGGTTATCTCCGCCTCTACCTCGCCCAACTCCGCAAGAAGCTCGAGCCCGTCCCCGCCAGCCCGCGCTACCTCGTCACCGAGCAGGGCATGGGCTACCGGTTCGTGCCCGAGTAGCCGCGCTGCCGCTTCACGCCCGGGCAATCTGACGCGGTTCGCCCCAGACGCCGCACCGCGACCCTGCGACACCGCCCGATCCACATCGGCCTGCCGCCGCCGTGACCCAATCCACACCGGCCTGCCGGCGCCGCGGCCCGACCCACATCGGCCTGCCGCCACCGCGGCCCGACCCACATCGACCTGCCGGCGCGGCGACCCGATCTACATCGGCTTGCCGCCACCGCGACCCGATCTACTCGGGCCTGCCGGCGCCGCGACCGCGAGCGTCCGGGAGGTCCAGACTGGAGGCGTGCGATTCGTGGGCGTCGACCTGGCCTGGGGCGAGGGGTCGCCGACGAAACCCGCCAATGAGACCGGCCTCTGCGTCATCGACGCCGACGGCAGCGTCCTCGAGGCCGGCTGGGCCCGCGGCATCGACGCCGTCGCCGCTTGGATCCTCGACGCGGCCGGCCCCGGCGGCGCCGCCGTCGCCATCGACGCCCCGCTCGTCGTGCCCAACGCCACGGGCATGCGCGAGTCCGAGAAGCAGGTCGGTCGCGCGTACGGACGCTGGAGGGTGTCCGCCAACGCGAGCAACCAGGCCCTGAAGTGGCTCGGGGGCGTGACGCTGCGCGACCGCCTCGAGGGCGCAGGATTCCGTGTCGTCTCGGGGGTCGATGATCCTGCGCCCCTCGATCGCGTGATGTTCGAGTGCTATCCGTACACGACCCTCGTGGGCGTCGAGGAGCTCGGCTACGACGACGAGCGCCCGCGCTACAAGCGGCTCCCGCGCGGGGCGGCGCCGGCGGCGGCACGAGCGGCTCGCGCGCTCGCGACGGACGAGCTGGTGCGACGGCTTCGACGCTTGGAGGACTTCGACCCTCCGCTGTTCCTCGGGTCGAATCCCGTCACGCAGCAGCTGCTCGACGCGCCCGCGCCCCTCGCCGGGCCGGCCCACAAACATCGCGAGGACCTCATCGACGCGGCCATCTGCGCCTGGACGGCAGCTCTGTGGCAGCGGCACGGGTGCGCCCGCGTGCAGATCCTCGGAAGGAAAGAGCCCCGGGATGCCGCGGGTCGCCCGCCCACGATCGTCGCGCCCGCGCGGGCGTCCCAGCGCCTGCCGTAGTCTGCGGCCGGCTCACGTGCCTGCCCCGCCTGCGCGCGCCTCCCCACCTGTGCCCTCCTCCCGAAATCGAAGGGGATTCTCGCTCGGCGGGGCAATCCTGGCGGCAGAACGGCCCGCCGTCCGAAAATCCCCTTCGATTTCGGGAAGGGAGAGGGAAGGGGAGGGGGAAGGGGAGGGGGGGGAGGGGGAGCGGGAGGGGACGGGGACGGGGGAAGAGCAGAAGCGCAGGACGACAGCACGCAGGCTAGAGCACCTTCGACATCTCCCACTCGCGGCCGCCGGGAGCGAGCTCGTAGTCGAGGCGACGGCCGGTGTCGACGAAGCCGTGGCGCTCGTAGAACCGGATGGCCCGAGGGTTCTCCTCGTGGACGTGTAGCGCAAGCGAGCCGTCGAAGCCACGCGCCCAGCCCTCGACCTCGGCGAGCAGCCGGTCGGCCACCCCGATCGACGCCCCGCGGAACGCCGGCGCGACGAACACGCCCACCAGCAGGGGCGCTCCCGTGGTCGGCAGGTACCCGCCCATCGTGCCCACCCACTCGAGCGTCGCGTCGTCGATGGCCACGAAGGACGCCGAGCGGGGTTCCTGTCCGCGACGCCCCCGCATCCGCCACTCGGGCTCGGCGAGGCGCAGCGCGTGTTCCAGGGTCTCGCCGTATGCGATCGGGGTGTCTTCGAGCATCTGGAACCGGAGCGTTCGCACCTCGCGCCAGTCTTCTTCGGTGACGGAGCGGATGGTGACGGTGCTGCTGCGCATGCTCCAAGCCTAGGTGGGCCGCTCGCTAGGCCGACACCCGCGACCGCAACAGCGTGAACGACGCGTCGCGCACGATGAGCGTCGTCACCGGCGGCGCCACCTGCTGCTCGGGGTCGCTCGACAGCGCGAGCTCCCAGTCGCCGAACGGGGCGGGCGGCACCGTGAACTCCACGCCGTTGTGCGCCGCGTTCATCAGGAGCGCGAACGTGTCGGATCCCTCGTGTCCGAGGAGGAAGAGCACGGCGCGGTTCTCGGGATCCTGCCAGTCCTCGTCCTCGAAGGCCCGTGCGTCGGCGCGCAGTACCTGGACCGTCCGCAGCGACGACACCGAGGGGTCGGTGCGGAACCACAGCGGCCGAAGAGCCGGCGCCGAGCGACGCAGCTCGATCAGGGCGGTCGTGAACGACAGCAGCCCGGTGTCGACCGACGCCCAGTCGAACCAGGAGACCTCGTTGTCCTGGCAGTAGGCGTTGTTGTTCCCGCCCTGGGTGCGGCCGATCTCGTCGCCACCGAGCAGCATCGGCACGCCGGCCGAGAGCAGCACCGTCGCGAGCAGGTTGCGCTGCTGCCTGCCGCGCCAGTCGAGCACGGCCGGATCGTCGGTGGCGCCCTCGACCCCGCCGTTGAACGACGCGTTGTTGCTCTCGCCATCGTTGTTGTCCTCGCCGTTCGCCTCGTTGTGCTTCTCGCTGTACGACACGAGGTCGCGAAGGGTGAAGCCGTCGTGCGCCGTGACGAAGTTGACGGAGGCCAGCGGTGAGCGCCGGTCGGCCTGGTAGACGTCGGGGCTGCCCATGACGCGCTGCGTGAACGTGCTCAGCACGTCTCCCGAACCCCAGTACTCGCGGGTGTCGTCGCGGAACTTTCCGTTCCACTCCGACCAGTCCGCCGGGAACCCGCCGACCTGGTAGCCGGCGGTGTCCCACGGCTCGGCGATGAGTTTGACCGGCTGGAGCACGGGATCCTGGTGGCACAGGTCGAGGAACGCCGAGTGCTTCTCCGCGTCGCCGTCCTGGCGGGTGAGCGTGGTCGCGAGGTCGAAGCGGAAACCGTCGACGTGCATCTCGGTGACCCAGTACCTGAGACTGTCCAGGATCAGCCGCAGCGCCGCCGGGTGCCCCACGTTCACGCTGTTCCCCGTCCCGGTGGTGTCGAAGTAGTGCCCGCGGTCGCCGTCGACGAGCCGGTAGTACGAACCGTTGTCGATCCCCTTGAACGACAGTGTCGGCCCCTGATGGTTCCCCTCCGCCGTGTGGTTGAACACCACGTCGAGGATGACCTCGAGGCCGGCTGCGTGCAGCGCCTTGACCATCGTCTTGAACTCGGCGACCTGCTCGCCGGACTGCCCCGACGAGCTGTACTCGTTGTGCGGCGCGAAGAAGCCGATCGTGTTGTAGCCCCAGTAGTTCCGGAGCCCCTTGTCTTCGAGGTTGTCGTCCTGGACGAACTGGTGGATCGGCAGCAGCTCGACGCTGGTGACGCCCAGATCGGTCAGGTGCTTGATGGCCGCAGGATGCGAGAGCCCCGCGTACGTTCCCTGGATCTCCGCGGGGACCTCCGGGTGCAGCTTCGTGAACCCTTTCACGTGCACCTCGTACACGACGGTCTCGTCGAGCGGCACCCGCGGAGCCTCGTCGCCCTCCCAGTCGAACGAGGCGTCGGTGACGATGCAGCGCGGCATCGATGCAGCCGAGTCCTCCTCGTTGCTCGTCTCCTGCGATGAGAAGTCGTGGGAGAACAGCGCCTGGCCCCACGCGTAGCCGCCCTCGATCGCACGCGCGTGCGGGTCGAGCAGCAGCTTGGCGACGTCGTGTCGGAGCCCGTTCGCAGGATCCCAGGGGCCGTCGACCCGGAGGCCGTAGCGGGTTCCGGCTTTCACCCCGGCGACGAAGCCGTGGAACACGTGGCCCGTTCGCTGATCGAGTGCCGTCCGGGTCTCCGATCCTGCGTCGTCGAACGAGCAGAAGTACACGACGGTGGCGGTCTCGGAGTACACCGCGACGGCGACACCGTCGCCTGTGACGCGGACACCGAGCGGATAGGGGTACGAGGTGGTCATGTGTCAGTTCTACGGGCTGTCACCTGTGCACGCCCGAGGCTGTCCCCCGATAGCCTCGACGGGTGCCTTCCCCCACGCCGCTGCGCATCGCGCTGGTCTGCCTCCACACCTCGCCGGCCTCCGATCCCGGCATCGGCGACGCCGGCGGCATGAACGTCGTCGTGCGCAACCAGGCGGTCGCCCTCGGAGCCCTCGGCCACACCGTCGACGTGCTGACCAGGCGGTCGTCGACCGAGCAACCGGCCGAGACCGAGCTCGGCGAGAACGTGACGCTGCGCTTCCTCGACGCAGGACCCCCTCACCTCAGGCCAAGGGCGCCCACGAAGAGTACGTCGACGACTTCCGGGCGGCGATGGAGCCCTTCGGGCCCTACGACATCGTGCACTCGCACCACTGGTTCTCCGGGATGGCGGCGCTGCCCTTCGCGCGGGAGCGCGGCCTTCCGCACCTGCAGAGCTTCCACTCGATCGCCGCCGACCACAGCACGCCGCTGTCGGACGGCGAGCGGCCGGAGTCGCCCGGGCGCCTGGCCGGCGAAGCGTGGCTCGCTCGAGAATCCGACGCCGTCATCGCCATCAGCGCGGCCGAAGCCGAGACCGTCGTGCAGCGCCTCGGCGGTGACGCCGAGCGCGTCCGCGTCGTCTCGCCCGGCGTCGACTCGGTGATGTTCCACCCGCGGCCCCGCGCGGCGTCCCCTTCGTGGTCGTCGCCGGGCGTCTCGATCCCCTCAAGGGCTTCGACCTCGCCATCGAAGCCGTCGCCGCGCTCCCCGCCGACCGTCGCCCGACCCTGGTCGTCGCCGGCGAGGAGTCGGTCGACTACCGCGACTACCCCGCCGAGCTGCAGGCGCTCGCGACGAGCCGAGGCATCGGCGGCGGCGTCCGATTCGTCGGCCCGCAGTCGCGCGCCGACCTGGCGGAGCTGCTCGGGTCGGCCTCCGTCGTCGCGGTGCCCTCGCACTCCGAGACCTACGGGCTCGTCGCGCTCGAAGCCGCAGCGAGCGGCACCCCGGTCGTCGCGGCTGCCGCGGGCGGTCTGCGCGAGGCCGTGGTCGACGGGGTGACCGGGATCGTGCTGAGGTCGCGTGACCCCCTGGTCTGGGCGGATGCGATCGGCAGGATCCTGCAGGATCCTGCCCTCGCCGCGTCGCTCTCGACCACCGCCAGGGTCCGGGCCACCGGGCTGAGCTGGGCGCACTCCGCCGACGCCCTGGTGGCGGTCTATCGCTCGCAACTCGCCGTCCACTAGGTTCTTCCGCATGAGCAAGGTCATCGCGGTCGAATACCTCACACTCGACGGCGTCTTCGAGGAGCCGGGCTGGTCGGGCCCGTACTTCGGAGACGAGCTGGGGTCGTTCCAGAACGACAACCTGATGGAGGCCGATGCGCTCCTGCTCGGCCGCATCACCTACGAGGGCTTCTCGCAGGCGTGGCCCGCCATGGAAGAGGCAACCGGTGAGTTCGGCGTCAAGATGAACTCGATGCCGAAGTGGGTCGCGACCTCGACGCCGGACGCTCTCGAGTGGAACGCGACGGCCCTCGCGGGTACCGCGGTCGACGCCGTCGCCGCGCTGAAGGCCGACGACGCCACCGGCACGTTGCTCGTCAACGGCAGCGCGGACCTCGTCAACGCTCTCAGCGCGGCGGGCCTGATCGACGAATACCGCTTCATGGTCTTCCCGGTGGTGGTCGGCTCGGGCAAGAAGCTCTGGGCCGAGGGCACGACCGCGGCTCTCGAGCTCGTGAAGTCGCAGATCACCTCGACGGGCGTCGCGGTGCTGACGTACGTTCCCGCCGCGTCGTAGGCGGCGGCGCTACTGCACGGCGGCGTTATTGCACGACGGCGCTACTGCACGACGGCGCTACTGCACGGCGGCGGTCAGCCGCATGACGTTGTCGAGAGCGCGCGCGAGCAGCGGCCGGTCGAGCCATTCGACGAGGCTCAGCTCGCGTGACTTCGAGCGGTAGTCGTCTTCGATCGCGCGGAGCCTGTCGACGAACCGTCGCCCGCGGATCATGACCGACACCTCGAAGTCGAGGCTGAACGAGCGCATGTCCATGTTGGACGACCCGACGACGGCGACATCGGAGTCGACCGTGAAGTGCTTGGCGTGCAGCACGATGGGCTTCTCGTAGAGGAAGATCCGGACCCCGGCCCGCAGCAGTGTCTCGTAGTAGGAGCGCTGCGCGTGGTACACCATGAACTGGTCGCCGATCTCGCAGGCGAACAGTTGCACCTCGACGCCGCGCTGAGCGGCGGTCGTGATCGCGTAGAGCATCGAGTCGTCGGGCACGAAGTACGGGCTGACGATGATCAGCTTCTCTTGAGCGCCGTAGACCAGGGCGTTGAACAGGCGCAGATTGTTCTCGCCTTCGAACCCCGGACCGGACGGCACGATCTGACAGTCGAGCGTGTCGGGGTCTTCGACGTTGTGAATCGGGTCGGCCTCGCGCTGGAGGAGTTCGTCGGTCTCGGCGAACCAGTCGGTGATGAAGATCGCGTTGACACCGGCGACGACCGGCCCCTCGAGACGAAGCATCAGGTCTTTCCAGCGCAGGTGGCGTCGCTTGTTGCCGGACTTGTTGTAGTCGGGATCGACGAGGTTCTGCGACCCCATGAAGCCCACCGTGCCGTCGACGACGACGACCTTGCGGTGGTTGCGGAGGTCGGGGCGGCGGCGAAGCACCGTGTTGGGGCGAACCGGGAGCATCGCCCGGAACGGGATCCCCGTCTTCTTCAGCCAGGCGATCGTCTTCTTGCCGGCCGGGTTGCGGAGCGTGGTCCAGTCGTCGTACAGCACGCGGACCGTCACCCCGCGCTTGTGCGCGTCGTGAAGCGCCTCGCAGAACTCGATGGTCGCTTTGTCGTACGCGAACAGGTAGAACTCGACGTGGATGTACCGCTCGGCCTTCTTGAGCGCGGCGGTCATGGCCCGCATCGTCTCGGCGAAGTCGTCGTAGAGGACCGCGTCGTTGCCACCGACGAGGGGCATGGCGCCCAGCTTGCGGTTGAGGTCGACGACGGACCCGAACCAGCGCGGCCAACTCTCCTCCTTCGTGACGAGGTCGAGGCCCGAGGTCGTCTGCAGGATGAAGTCGTTGATCTCGGTCTGCTTCTCGCGACGCCCCCGCGGCAGGCGCGTCGAGCCGAAGAGGTTGAGCGCCATGGTGCCCGGGATCGGCGCCGCGAAGATCGCGAGCAGCCAGGCCAGCGCGGTGGTCGGGCGCCGGTTGCGGGGCACCGCGATGACACCGCCGAATCGGAGGAAGAAGTTGACGACCGTCACGACGGCGGCAGCGCCCTTCGTCAGCGATTTCCAGTTCATGCTGTGAGGCTAGCGCTCTCCACCGACGCCCGGCGTGGGCGCGCCCGACGCGGACGGGCGCCGACCGACTCAGGCGCCGAGCGACCGGGCGCCGAGCGGCTCAGGCGCGTGCCGGGTTCGCCGCGCGTGTGCCGCCGCGATCGAAGCGCTGCCCGGCCGGCTTCGACGAGATGAGGGGCAGGATCACGAAGACGACCAGCTCACCGAGGAACGGCACGATGGCGATCAGGATCAGCAGCGCGCTGAGATTCGCATCGTGCAGACGCCGCGAGGTCAGTGCGAGCGTCGGAACGATCGTCGCGAGGAACCAGACACCCGAGATGATCCCGGCCACTCCGGTGTAGTTCGCCTGGAACGAGGCCATGCCGCCCGACGTGCTGGTCGACGCGTGCCCACCACCGGTCGCGCTGGCGATGATCTGGATGACGACCGACACGATCACGGCCACCAGGGCCCACCACCAGTACTCGCTTCGACTCGCGCGGCCGGAGAAGGTCGCGTACTTGCGCCAGAAACGGCGGAACGCGACGGGAAGGCTGGCACCGTAGGCGGGCTGGTCGACAGCGACTTCGGTGTTCTGGGAAGTACTGGACATGGTCGGACTCCTTCGCTGAAAACCTCTGCCTACTCGCCGCCCCGCCACTCCGTCCGCGCGCAGGGTCGCCCTCGCCTGGCGATTCACCCGCGGGCTACCGGCGGGCGTGCCCCGTGACGCCCGTCACGCCCAGCCCGCGACGGGCGCGACGGCGGCGGCGACGGACGCGGCGTCGAGGTGCGTCGTGTCGAGCACCACGTCGTCGAGCGCCGCCCTCTCGAGGATGGCTGCCAGCTCGGCCGCCCGCTCCACGTGCCAGGCGAGCCCCGACGCGTCGTCGACGTGGCGCGCCTCGAGTCGACGGCGCACCGTCGCCGCGTCGGCCGTCAGCCGGACCGCGAGAAGCGACGCCGGGCCGAGGGCATCGCGGTACTCCTCGAGCGCAGCCGCGTCTTCGACGACTCCCGCGAGAACGAAGCGCCGAGCCCCGGCCGACCGGTAGTTCGCCACCAGCGACCGCAGGTTCTGAACGGCCACGCGGTGGGTGAACGGATCATCCGTGGGCGTCGGCCAGAGACGCCGGATCTCGTCCACATCGATGAGAGCGGTGGGTACGACCGCCGCTCGGGCGAGCTCATACGCGGCGGCGCTCTTGCCGACGCCGACCGGCCCGTTCAGCAGCAGCGCGTCGACCATCCCGCCATCCTGCCGCACAGCCGCTGATCCTGCCCCGCGGACGGGCCCCACAACGCGAGAGCCGTGACAGGCCCGGCTAGAGCTCGGAGACGACGCCCGCCTCGACCCGCCAGTGCCGGTCGGTGCGAACGGCCTCGAGCATGCGACGGTCGTGGGTGACGAGCAGCAGGGTGCCGTCGTACGTCTCGAGCGCCTGTTCCAACTGCTCGATGGCTACCAGGTCGAGGTGGTTGGTCGGTTCGTCGAGGACGAGCACGTTGACGCCGCGGGCCTGGAGCAGCGCGAGGCCGGCGCGGGTGCGCTCCCCGGCGACAGGTCGCCCACGGCGCGGGCCACGTGGTCGGCCTTGAGCCCGAACTTCGCCAGAAGCGTGCGGACCTCCGCCTGCGTGAGAGACGGCACAAGTGTTTCGAAGACGTCGGCGAGCGCCCGGGGACCGCTGAAGAGTCCGCGAGCCTGGTCGATCTCGCCGACGGCTACCGACGCGCCGAGGGACGCCGTGCCCGTGGTCGGCGCCTGCTGGCCGAGAAGGGCCCGGAGCAGGGTCGATTTGCCGGCACCGTTGGGGCCCGTGATCGAGATGCGCTCGCCCCCGTTCACCTGGAGCGACAGCGGACCGAGTGTGAACGACCCCTGCGCGAAGGTGGCGTCGGCCAGGGTGGCCACCACCGCGGAGGAGCGCGGCGCCGAGCCGATCGAGAACTCGAGCTGCCACTCCTTGCGGGGCTCGTCGACCTCGTCGAGCCGGGCGATCCTGCTCTCCATCTGGCGGACTTTCTGCGCCTGCTTCTCGCTCGACTCCGCCGCCGCCTTCCTCCGGATCTTGTCGTTGTCGGGGCTCTTCTTCATGGCGTTGCGGACGCCCTGGCTCGACCACTCGCGCTGCGTGCGGGCGCGCCCGACGAGGTCGGCCTTGGTCGCCGCGAAGTCGTCGTACGCGTCGCGCTTCTGCTGGCGATCGATCTCGCGCTCTTCGAGGTACGAGTCGTAGCCGCCGCCGAAGACGCGGTTCGACGACTGGGCCAGGTCGAGCTCCAGCACGCGCGTGACGGAGCGTGCCAGGAACTCGCGATCGTGGCTGACGAGGACGACTCCGCCACGAAGGCCGCGGACGAACTCCTCCAGGCGGGCGAGACCGTCGAGGTCGAGGTCGTTCGTGGGTTCGTCGAGGAGGACGATGTCGAAGCGCGACAGCAGCAGGGCTGCGAGCCCGACGCGAGCCGCCTGGCCGCCCGAGAGCGACGTCATCAACGAGTCGGCGGTGAGCCCGGCACCGTCGCCGGTCGCGGCGAGCGTCAACCCGAGGTCGGCCAGGACCTGCGGCAGCCGCTCGTCGAGGTCGGCCGCGCCGGACGCCAGCCACCGGTCGAGCGCCGCGGAGTAGACGTCGGCCGCGTCGGCGGGAGCCTCGGCGTCACCGAGCGCGGCGGCCGCGGAGTCCAGCTCGAGCGAGGCCGTCGCGCAGCCCGTCCGGCGCCCGATGTAGGCGCTGACGGTCTCGCCGGGCACCCGCTCGTGCTCCTGGGGCAGCCAGCCGACGAAGGCGTCGGCCGGGGCGAGCGAGACGGTGCCGGCCAGGGGCTCGTCGATCCCGGCGAGGAGGCGGAGGAGGGTCGATTTGCCGGCGCCGTTGACCCCCACGACTCCGACGACGTCGCCGGGGGCGACGGTCAGATCGAGGTCGTCGAACAGGGTCCGGGCGGCGTAGCCACCGGCGAGGCCCTTGGCCACGAGGGTTGCGGTCATACCCCCATGGTCTCATTCGTCGGGGTGGAGCGCGGGCGGGTCGTCGACCGCCGCCTGATTCCGCTAGCGCCGGACGTGCAGCGGGATGCCGGCCGCGACGTCGCGCGAGTCGGCCTCGGGGTCGCGCCCCACGCCGAGGATCGGCTCGATCACGCTGTCGATCACGCGCGCCACGAACGCCTCGTCGAGGGGCAGTTCGCGCTGGGCCGCGTGCTCGACGGCCAGAGAGTGCACGGCGCGCGTGACGAAGGCCGCGTCGTAGCGGACGGGTTCGGCATCGCCCCGCGCCACGGCACGGCGGACCACGACGGTCAGCGACCGCGTGCGCTCGGCGTGCGTGGCGCCGTCGAAGGCTCGCCAGATGTCGGGGTCGCGGGAGATGGCGGCGATGACGTGACGGAACTCTGCCGGCGGGTAGCCGATCGGACTCACCCAGGAGCGCACGAGGGCTTCGAGATCGGTGCGGAGCGCCCCCGTGTTCGGGATGGTGATGTCGATGTCGAAAGCGGCGACGGCATCGCGCACCAGCGACCGCTTGTCGTCCCAGCGGCGGAAGAGCGTGGCCTTGCTGGCCCCTGCTCGCTCGGCCACGCGGTTCATGGTGAGCGCGTCGATCCCGATCTCGGCGATCAGCTCTTGCGTGACCCGCAGAAGTCGCTCTTCGACGAAGGGGTCGCGGGGCCGACCGACCTTGCGCGCGCCTCCGGATTCCACGTTCGTCAGCCTAGTCGGCGGGATCCTGCGCCCTCGGGGCTCGTCCCCTCCGCCCTTCGACCCCCAGACAACGCGAAGCGGAGACCGACCCAATGGGGCCCCGGCCGAGCGCGAGTCACCGCATCCGCGAGGCACGCGCTCGAAATCGAAACGACCGGCAGGATCCAGCGCCCGAGCGGTCCCGGCGATCCTCTGGGGCGAGGCGCGCCGGGTACGCATCCCCCACCGCGGACGCTCGCTCGCGGAACGACACCGCCGCGCGCCCGAGACCCACGACCGCGACCACGACCACGGAGTCGACGCCCGGGAGCGCCCTTTCGACGGCGGCTCGCCGATCGGGCCCCTCCGCCAGCCCGACGGCGTGCACCGGGACCGGCCCGGGCAGACTCGTCATCGCCCCGTCGCGCAGGGCGACGTCGGTCTGGACCTGCCGCAGCTCGATCACGGCGGGGCCGTCGGGTCGTCCGACCCGGGCGGACCGCAGGACGTCCGCGACCGGATCGGCAGCCGCGGCGTTCTGCCAGTGCCCGGTGCCACGGAAGGGCACGACGAAGGAGGGTCGAGGTGGATGGTCGCCAGACGGCCCGCGCCGATCGGCGAGGAGCCACCCGCCCCTCCTCGCCGGCGTCAAGTGGGCCGAATTGCCCGCCCATGTCGCCGCGAGCGGACATTTCGGCCCACTCGACGCGCCCACGAGAGGTGCACGACGGTCGTCCCCAACAGGCGCTGCGCCTGCGCCGCGCCCGCCGGCCTACCCGCCTGCCGACTCCGCCCGCCCTCCTCCCGAAATCGAAGGGGATTCTTCCGACCCGAGCTCCTTCATGCGGCAGAACGGGGTGTCAGCCGAAAATCCCCTTCGATTTCCGACAGAGGTAAGGCAGGGGTAAGGCCGGGGTATGGCGGGGGCGGGCGGCGGCAGGCAGGCAGGCAGCAGGCAGCAGGCAGCAGGCAGCAGGGACTAGCCGAGCAGGTCGTACTGCTCGACGGCGGCGTCACGACCCGGGCCCACGCCGGTCGCCGAGATGCCGGCCCGCGCTCGAGGCCGACGCCGAGCGGACGACTGCCGGTGTGGGCGGGCAGGAGTAGGCGTGGGCGCGCAGGAGTAGGCGTGGGCGCGCAGGAGTAGGCGGGCAGGAGTGTGCAGGCGGGCGTGGGCGGGCAGGTGTGGGCGGGCAGGAGTGTGCAGGCGGGCGTAGGCGGGCAGGCGCAAGCGCGCAGGAGCAAGCAGACAGGAGCAGGCGCGGGCGGGTCTGCGTCAGCGCGCGGGCGTCAACGCTCGCCCGGTCGGCACGTCGAGGACGATGCACGACGCGTAGTCGATGCCGACGTTGAAGTCGTCGACCCCGACGACGATGCGCGCGGGAGTCACTTCCGCGATCCGCACCCGGGTCGGCTCGATCCCAGCGCGGTGCAGGATCCAGGGCTCCGCCAGCAGCGACAGCCCCACGGCGTCGAGAGCGGCTCGAGCGTCGTCGAGCTCGACCGCGTCGGCCATCGCGTACCCGAACACGGTCATCGGGACGAACAGTTCGACGGTCTCATCCGGGGTCGACGAGGGCGCGAGGTACCCGATCACTTCGCCGTCGTCTTCGCGGTGGTGCGGCAGCCAGGTCGCAGGAATCATGCGACCACGGTAGCGGCCGCCGCGAGATCGCCCGTTCTGTCGCATCTCCTTACCCGACCCGACAGAATCAGCGATCTCGCCGCCGTCGTCGCCCGCGCGCGCCAACGGCCCGGCCACCCGAGGCGGCCCGGCCACCCGAAGCGGCCCGGCCACCCGAGGCGGCCGGGCCACCCAGCGGCCCGGCCACCCGAGGCGGCCGGGCCGTTGGCGCGCGGCGAAGCCGTCTAGCGGGGCAGCTTCAGGGCGACGTTCAGCAGGCGCGTGGTCTGCGTCGCACTGAAGTTGTCGTCGCTGACGAGGGTGACGCCAACGGTGCCGAACGGGCCGTGACCCGTGATCGCCATGCCCTCGAAGTTGTCGAGCAGCGGGTTGGCCTGAGTCTCGAGCGAGGTGGCGCCGAGGGTCGGGCCCTTCACCAGATCGGCGACGAGCTTCTTGGTGAGCACGCTGCGCGACGGCGCGGCCGACAGGTTGGCCACGCGACTGACATCGGACGCTCGCGAGAGACCGGAGACCGCGTAGAGCTTGACGGCGTTGCCGGTCGCTGGGGCGTACGAGGCTTCTTCGACGACCAGCTGATCGTCGCTGACGGCCGCCACCTCGGGAACGCGCATGCCGGTCTCCGTGCGGTACGCAACCTGCTTGGCGAGCTTCCAGGACCCGTGGCGATCCTGGTCGTAGACCAGGAACCGGTGGGAGTTGGCGTCACCGGCGGACGAGACGTCGCCCGAGAGCGCACCCTCCATGGCCGCCACGACGGTTCGGCCGGAGGGCGAGATGGTCAGCCCCTCGAGAGTGGCGTTCGACGTCGATTCACCCGCCACGGTCGACCCCGGCAGGGTCGTCCCGGTGACGGCGAAGCGACTCGGCACGGGCAGCGACGCCTTCTGGACGCCGTCGCGGCCGAAGACGCGAATCGACGGCTCCGTCTCGGAGCTGATCAGGTAGTCGCCGTCCGGCAGGACCGCGAGGCCCTCGTTGTCGGCGGTGAGCCCCGTGTAGGGCGTGCCGTCGGGCTGCTTCAGCACGAGCGGCGCCCTGGTCACGGTGGGCTTGGTCAGCGACGAGATGAACCACAGGCGCGACGGATCGTCGGCGTGATTGTCGACGGCCGAGACCCAGGCGTGCGAGCGACGGTCGTAGGCGAGCGACGACAGCCCGCCCACCTCGGCGCCGTGCGAGACCAGCTTGTTCAGAGCGTCGCTGTAGCCGAGCGCGATGCCCGCCGGCGGGATCACGGGCGACTCGGGGACGACCTTGCCGAACAACCGCACGACCTGGGGGTCGTGGTCGCTGACCTGATCGGCGTACTCCGAGTTGGTGTGGATGACCTCGTACTCGGGCTTGCCCACGCCGGACGTGACGAGGATGTGGTCGAGCACCTCGCTGACGCCCTGGTAGTCGTAGGTGTACTGCTGATCGGCGGGAAGGGTGGTGATGAGATCGGTGAGGATCTTCTTGCCGGTCGCGGCCCCCGTCAGTGTCTGCAGAGCCGGGCTGAACTGGTAGTCGTTCAGGTCGCCGGCCACCACGACGTTCGCCTTGGAGTCTTTCGCGAGCAGCTTCGAGACGAACCCGTTGACGAGCGTCGCCTGAGCCTTCCGCTGGATCGCGGACGACTGCGCCGGGAACTGGAATCTGCCGTCTTGGCTCTGGTCGCCGCCTTTGGAGTCGAAGTGGTTGCCGACGACGAACACTGTCTTGCCTCGGAACGAGAACTCGCCCACGAGCGGCTTGCGACTGGAGTCCCAGGCGGAGTCGGTGGGCGCGATGCGACCGGGAGACAGCGTGAGATCGGGCTTGCCGTGCGTGGACGAGACCGCCGTGGCCGTCGTCGACCGGTTGACCGTGGCGGCGCCGCGGTCGACGAACGTGACGCGGTCGGGGTTGAAGAGGAAGACGATCCGGATGTTACCGCCGGGCTGACCGCCGTCGGCGTCGTTCACCGGATCGACCGACCGCGTCTGGTACGTAGGGCCCCCGGCCGCGGCGATCGCGGCCGTGAGCTTGGTCAGCGTCTGGTCGGACGCGACCGTGCCGTCGTCGGTCGCGCCGGTGTTGTCCTGCACTTCTTCGACGGTGAGGATGTCGGGCGAGGCCAGATTCGTGACGACGCCCTTGGCCAACGCCGCGAACTTCGTCGCAGGATCGGAGGGGGCCAGGTTCTCGACGTTGTAGGTCGCGACCGAGAGCTGGTCGCTCTTCGCCTTCGATGCCACGGTGGGCGCCAGGTTCGCCTTGGTCACGGTGCCGAGTCGTGTTGCCGCCACGAGGTAGCCGCCGAATTGCGAGTAGTCGATCGGACCGACCGTCGCCCCGGTGAAGACGTCGCCGACGCTCACGCCGGGGTTCGAGCCGTCGGTGGGGACGACCTCGAGCCGACCGGAGGGCGTCGCGTTCTCGGCGGTCAGGAGCGTGCCTCCGCGAATGCTGCGGAGCTGGTCGGGCTTGGTCGTGATGTACTGCTCGCCGTACGCGTCGGAGGGCCCGACGACACGAGCGTTGTCGACCTCGACCCGCATGCCCTCGACCGACTCGTAGTAGTCGAGCGCCGAGCGGCTCGGTGTGAGAGTCGTGGACTCGATGGTGGCGCCGCCCAGGTCGGGGGCATAGGCGGCCGGCACGACGTCGGGACCGAGGACGACGGCGGCCGGAAGCGCGTTGTCGTGGGAGAGCACGGCGACCGTGGGGCTGGTCAGCTCGGTGACGGAGAGGTTCGAGGTCGTGGTGGTCGAGTCGCCCGAGGCGAGCTGGTAGAAGTCTTTGACCGTGGCGCTCACGAGCACGGAGTCGCCGGCCGCGACCGTGGGCGCGGTGCCCGTGTACACGAAGACGCCCTCGCTGGTGGCCGGGTCGGAGTCGGCCGTCGGGTCTTGGATCCAGTAGCCCCGCGAGGATCCTGAGCCACGGACCGCCGTGACGATGCCCGGAACGTTCGTGACCGTGTCGCCGTCGAGCGGCGATTTCCAGCCGGCGCCCTGAATGTCGTGGATGCGCACGTCGCCCGGCGTCGGGGTGGGCCCGCCCGGATCGGTGGGCGGCGTCGCGGTGTTGGCGGCACCCGGCGTGGGAGCTGCGGCGGCGAAGTCGACGGCGTTGTCGTCGGAGTCGGACGCGGTCAGGCGCTGAACGGACGAGGTGTTGCTCGCGCCGGTAGCCGGCGACGACTCGGCCAGGGCCGCGGCGCCGAAGCCGACGAGGTCGATGGAGGCAGCAGAGCAGGACGCGGAGTCGGTGCAGGTGAGTGCCGTCTGCGAGGCCACCAGCGCGACGGTGCCGTCGGTGGCCGACAGGGCGATGGTGCCGCTGACGGCGGGTGAGGGCAGAGCCGTCGAGCCGCCTGATCCCTTGCCTTCTCCGACCAGGTACGTCGCACCGGGCGCGATGGTGCCCGTCAGTGCGGTCAGCTGCCAGGAGCCGGTAGCCGACTTCGAGTGGTATTGGACCGAGGAGGTCGAGAGATCGACCGGCGACGAGCCTCGGTTGCTGAGTTCGATGAAGTCGTTGGTGTAGGTGGCGCCGCTGTTGCCGCCGCCGCCGTAGACCTCGTTGATGACGAGCCCCGACGACGGCGCGGCCGTAGCCGGTGAGGCCACCAGAGCGCCGCCGACGAGCGCGAAAGCGGCGAGCACCGCTCCGGACACTGCATGTGATCGTTGCATTCGTGTTCTCTCCCCTGAGTCGGACACTTCGATATAACCGCGTTCGCGTGAACGCCGGGTGGCCTGTCCACAGAGAGTTGGTACTTTCCACAAGACGAACGGAGTCGTGCACAGGCCGGTCCGAGAGCCCTAGGCTCGCGGTATCGACTCTGGGAGGCAGTCATGACCGGTTCCGTCCAACCCGATCCCTCACGCTTCACGTTGCACCGATCGTGGGTGCTCGGCGTCGCGATCGCCGCGATCGTCCTCGGGCTGATCGCCCTGTTCTTCCCCGCCGCCTCGCTTCTGACGATCGCCATCGTCTTCGGCATCTTCCTGCTCGTGCTCGGGCTGTTCCGCCTGTGGCTGTCCTTCTCGGCCCGCGATCTTGCCACGGGGGCGCGCTGGCTCACGGGCATCCTGGGAGCACTGATCCTGGTCGCGGCGATCCTCTGCCTCGCCGACCCGTTCCAGTCGCTGCAGGTCCTCGGCTTCGTGTCCGGCTTCGGCTGGATCTTCGAAGGCGCCGCCGGCGTGCTGGGCGGCTGGCGCGGCTTTGTCGGCGGCCCGCGGTGGTTGCCGGTGATCGCCGGCGTCGTGTCGATCGTGGCCGGAATCGTCATGATGATCCTGCCGGTGGCGGCCCTCTCGGCGTTCGTGACCGTCGGCGGCATCATCCTGATCGTGCTCGGCGTCGTCGCACTGCTGCATCTCCCCCGGCGCTGACCACGGGCGTTGATCACGGGGCGGGTACCGCTCGATGATCGCCGCGGGGCGGCCACCGAGGGGCGGGTGCCGCTCGGCGATCGCCGCAGGGCGGCTACCGAGGGGCCGATCGCTTGATCCTGCGCACCAGGGCCACGTCGCGCGGCGGCGCGAAACCGAGGCTCTCGTACAGCGCCGTCCCGTCAGCCGTCGCGCTGAGGTGCAGCACCGTCGCGCCCACCTCGGTGTCGAACCACTCGAGCAGGGCCTCGACGACCGTCCGCGCGTGACCGCGCCGCCGGTGCTCGATCCGAGTGCTGACGTTCGAGAGGTGGCCGTGGATCCCGGTGGGGTTGCGCGGGCTGGGCGTGTGCAGGTCGCAGATTCCCACGGCGCAGCTCACGACACCGTCGACCCGGTCGTCGACGACGAACGCCGCGAAGCGATCCTGCGGCCCGGTCAGCCGCGCTTCGAACCAGGCCGCCGCGGCCGTGCGCCACGGCGCCCCGCCGTCGGGATCCTCGCCCATCGACCGCATCATCTCGGCGCGAAGCTCGACCAGGGCTGCCGTGTCGTCGACCGTGGCCCGCCTCACGCTAGGAGCCCCCGGCGTTCGACTCGTCGTCGAGGTGCTTCTGCCGAAGCACCGTGCTCTCCCGCCACAGGATGTGAGCGCCGGTCCAGACGAACATGATCGCGACGAGGCAGAGGCACGGGAACAAGAACACGAAGTCGAGAGTCGTCCCGATCGGCGGGGCGCCCGGCATGGCGCTGCGGAGCGCCGGGAACGACAGCAGCGTCGCGCTCAGCCAGATGACGTTGGAGAATTCGAGCTTGCGCCGGATGATCGCGCTGCCGATCGTCACGACGGCCATCAGCGTGGTGAAGAGGATGGCGAGCACGTAGAACAGCACGATCACGATGGTGAGAGCGTCGCGGTGCCCGTCGAGGGCGACGGGTACGAGCGTTCGGCCGTTCTGCACCGCGGAAGACGAGCGCGTCGCGTCGAGCACCCACGGCCGCGCCGAGTTCGACAGGTCGACCTCGAACGGCACGGCCGCGCCGGTCTTGTCGTTCTGCACGCTGAGCTGGAAGTTCGCGAACGGCTGGTCGAACGGGTACGCGGTGTCGCCGCGGTCGAGCGTGAGCGTGAGTGCCGTCGCGTCGACGACGGACTGCCCGGGGAAGGTCACCACCGACGTCGTCACGCCCCCGCTCGACACCTCGATGCGCAGGCTCTTCGAGATCTCGCCGGCCTTCGTCCCGACCAGGTTGCCGTGCGGGATGGGAAGCACATTGGCCTGGACCACCCGGTTCGTCAGATCGATGTCCTGCACCGACATGCGCAGTTGGAGGTACGAGCCGCTGGCCGTGTTCGGCCCGTGCACGGGCACCGCGGTCGTGCTGCGGAGGGCCCCCGAGATGCCGATCACGACGTAGTACACGGCGAGCAGGATCACGGCGACGATCAGGATCACGGGCGCCGGGTTCCGCCGTCGGGGTGCCGGTGTCGAGGCGACCGTGCTGTTCCTGCTGTCGGTGGTGGTCATGAGTCCCTCCCGGGGGAGTCGGTGGTGGACGAGGCTTCGGGTCGTGGGAGTTCCGGCGGCGGGGCCGGTGCCGTGGGCGGCGGGGCGGCAGGCGGGGCGCCGGGCGCGTGGCGGCCGGTGGGCGCCTTCGTCCCTGCGGCTCCCGCATTCGTCGCCGACGGCCGAACCGGTGGTGCCTCCGGGGCAGGCCCGGACGTCGGCCCTCTTGGCACCGAGCCTGACGCCCGGCCACGGCGACGGCCGGCCTCGGCCACCGTCGCGGCGAGCGCCAGCAGCAGCATGGCGAGCAGCGGCACGAAGGCGCCCGGGAACGTCGTGATGTTGAACGTCGTGATGGCGCTGGCCAGCTGCTGCGTGTCGCTCGGCGCACCGGCGACCGCGAACGACGACGTCAGAGCGTTCGACTGCGACGGGGTGGAGGAGTCGAGCGACAGCTGCTGCCGTGCCAGCGCCGGGGCATTGAGCGGGTCGGCGTAGACGCGGATCTCGGCCTGCGCCTGCTGGCCCGGGAGCAGCGTGAAGGAGCAGCTGAAGGTCGTGGTTCCGACGGCGCAGGGCGTGGTGACGCCGGCGATCGTGACGGTGGCCGTCCGGTAGAGGATGCCGGGCGTGATCCTGCCGGCCAGCGTCAGGTCGACCGAGGTCGCCAGTGCGTTCGGGCCGAGAGTGCCCCGGAACGCTGCGACCGTGCCGGGCTGGAGCTCGCCGACGGAGAGTCGCAGGTCGAGGGGAAGCGCTCCCCCGGCGCCAGAGCCGGAGCGTCCCGACCCGCCCGATCGTCCCGACCCGCTCCCCGGAGACGGAGACGGAGACGGAGACGGAGACGAGGACGGAGCGGGAGCAGGAGACGGAGCGGGGACCGACGACGGCGGAGCGGACGGCGACGGCGCGACCGGAGGCGCGGGCACCACCTCGGGAGGCCCGGGCGCCGGAGGGACGGGCGGTGCCGGCGGCGCGACGGGCGGTGCCGGCGGCGCTGGAGGAGTCGGCGGCGGCACGACTCTCGTGACGACGAACCCGACGACGGCCGACCGACCCGAGCCGGCCCCGCCCACGACCTGCACCGCGCTGATGCGCACGCTTCCGAGCGCGAGCTCGCCGGGGGTGCAGCTCCAGGAGCCCGACGCCGTCGCGGTCGCCCCGCAGAGCCTCACCCCGTCGCTCTCGACCGTGACGGTCGCCCCCGACACGGCGTCGTCCCCGCTGATCGTCGGAGTCCGATCGGTCGTCGAGCTCCCGTTCGCGGGCGACGTGATCCGCGGCGGCGCGGGCACCCCCACCGTGACCACGGCATCGGAGACCACGGGCGAGGCCGCATCGGCCGAAGAGCTCACGGTCGCGTGGATCGTATAGGAGGTACCGGTGGCCGTGCCCTCGGGAACGGTGCCGTCGAGGGTGATGACCACCGGTGATCCTGCGATCAGATCATCGAGCGGGACGCCCGCGGCGAGCGAGTCGCACGCGACCGCGGCCGCGTCGAGCGTGCACGAGGTCGCCGGGAACCCGCCCGCATCGACCGTCGCGACGGCTGCAAGGGCGGGGCCGGGGCCGCCGTCGGTCACGGTGATCGTGCGGGTGACGGCGACGGTCGGCACCGCCTCGGCCGGGCCCGACTGGTCGATTCGGAGGGCGGCGGGCTCGATCACCGTGAAGGTCACCGCGTCGGAGGTGGGAGAGGTGTCGCCGCCGGGGCTCGTCTGCGTCGCGGACACCGCGTGCGTGCCCGGGGCGAGCGGACTCGTCGGGGTGCAGGTCCAGGTCGTCGCCGCGTCGGCGGGAACGGCGCAGGCCACGGCCGAGTCGACGAGGGCCGTTGCCGCGTTGCCGGCGCGCTTGGTGCCCGCGAGGGTCGGCTGGGTCTGGAGCGTCTGGGATCCTGCGGCCGGTGCCGTCACGCTCGGCGTCGGCGGCGCCAGGACCGTCACCGTGAAGGTCCCCGTCTCGGCGGCGATCGTCGACTGCCCTGCGGCCGCACCGGCCACGGCTGTCGGTGCGATGGCGAGCTGCATCGTGACGATGTTGTTCGTGCCCCAGCCTCCGGCGCCGGAGGGGCCGCACGCGGTCTGCGCGCCGGTGCCGGAGCAGCTGAACTGGGAGAGCCCGGACGCCGCGGCCCCCGACGCGGACAGGATGCTCGTGCCAGGTGGGGCGGTGATGTTCCAGTTCGTGTTTGCGGGCCCGACGTTCTGGTTCTGCACCTGGACCTGGACGGTGTCGCCCGGAAAACCGGTGGCCGAACCGACCTGCGCCATGGCGGAGGCGGGTGCGGCCGGCGCCAGAGCCCCGACGAGAGCGGCCGCGGCGACGGTGAGGCCGACGACGAGGGCGGTCGTCAGCCGCGAGGCGGCACGCCGAGGGACGACTCCGACCCCTGACGTTCTGCGCACCCGGCCCGCTTCCGACTACATCCCTGCGAGAAGACTAGCTCCGAGCGGCGTCCCGTGCTCGCCCACCCGTCTGCGCGCCGGAGTGATCGGCACGCCTTCCGACCCCGGGCCTTGAGCGAGCGCTAGCCCTTCTTGGCGCAGGTGACCTGGTCGGCGTTCTGGCCCGTGACCGAGTCGGGCAGCACGGCAGGGCCCGAAGGCGAGACCGGCGTCCCGGTCGGCGTCCCGGTCGTCGGAGTTCCGGTCGACGAGCCGCCCGCCGTGGCCGGAGCGGAGGGCGTGGCAGGAGTCGACGCCCCCGACCCCGGCGCGAGCACCGCTGCCCTCCCCAGGCTGTTCGGCGAGAGTTTCACGGCCTGGTTCGACACGAGCGCCTTGTCCAGGATCGCCGCGGGGCCCGGATCCGGGATGACGTGTGCGCTGTCGGACGGATCGTCGATGACCGGGTACGAGAGGAAGGTGATGTTCGAGATGCCGACCGACTTCACTGCGAGGCCGATCTTGGCCAGCGTCGTCGGCGAGAGCGACGACGACAGTTGCACGTTCTTGGCCATGGCGGTGGCCAGCCGGTACAGCTTCGCCGGGTCGCCCAGCGTGCCGCCCGACACGATCTGCCGCATCATCGCCGACATGAAGGTCTGCTGGTTGCTGACGCGACCGAGGTCGCTGGCGTCGCCGACCCCGTGCCGTGAGCGCAGGAAAGCCATCGCCTGCGCTCCGACGAGGGTCTGGGTACCGGCCTTCAGGTCGAGGGCCGGCGTGACCATGTTGTCGACGACGTCCGTTGCGAGGCAGACGTGGACTCCGCCGATGGCGTCCGACATCGCGATCGTGCCGAGGAAGGTGATCTTGGCCGCGTAGTCGATCTGCAGACCGGTCAGCTTCGAGACCGTGGCGGCCGCGCACGAGATGCCGCGCTTCTCGCCCCCGCGCGAGATGGCGGTGTTGATCATGGCCGCCTGGGAGCCGGGCGTCAGCCCACCCTGGTCGTTCGGGCAGTCGGGGATCGGGATGACGAGGTCGCGCGGGAAGCTGACGACCTGCATGCTCTTGTGGTCGGCCGCGATGTGCAGCAGCAGGTTGACGTCGTTGTTGCCGACACCCGTGCTGGCCTTCTGGTCGGCGGGGTCCGCGAACATGGCGCCCTGGCCGGTCCGGGTGTCGGTGGAGACGAGCAGCATGTTGACGGCGCCCGACTGCGCGGTGAGGGCCGGTGGCGGTGCGACCGATTTCCCGGGCGGCGCGACGAGGTCGACGGTCGGCTGCGCCTCCTGGAACACCTGCCAGGTCGCGATCGCCCCGACCGACGCCCCGCTGACGAGTACGACGGCGAGCACGAGCGCGAGCGACTTCACCACGAACAGCGCGGGATGCGGAGTCGCCTGTTGTCCGTGCCGCGCCGCCGGTTTGGGCGTGGCGCGGATCACTCCGCCGTTCCCAGGGCGTCGCGTTTCATGACCCCGTCGGGCCCGATGGCCGGATCACCGACCTCCGCCTGGAGCCGCTTGAGTTTCGCCTGCTTCTCGTAGAACTCGATCTCGCGGTCGAGGTCGGCCAGCTCCTGCTCGGTGGTGCGGATCCGCTGGAGTCCGGGATCGACGACCGTCACCTGCGGCGAATGGCGACGCGGGTCGCCGAAGCTCACGTGCTCGCGGGGCGCGGCGTACTCGCGACCGACGGCGAACCACAGGATGCTCCCGATGAGGGGCAGCAGCACCACGAGCAGAACCCACACCAGCTTGGGAAGGTGCTGCACTCGAGAGTCGTCGCGGGTGATGATGTCGATCAGGGCCGCGATGACCAGGAGGAAGTAGAAGGCCGAGATCACCAGGTACATGAGCTCGAGTCTATTCAGGAGCTTGCGATCGTCTATCCCCCGTCTGGGTGCGAGTACTCGTACCCACCGATGATCCTGGTCGCCCCTAGCGGGTGGTGGCGGGGGCCAGCAGCGGCAGGATCCCGCCCAGCTCGCCGATCGTCTCGCCGTCCCAGGACACACCGTTCGTGCCGCCCTGGTTGCCCGGGTGATCGAGCCAGACCGCGCGCATGCCCAGGGCGGCGGCGCCGGGGAGCTCGCTGCTGCCGCCGTCGCCCACGTAGAGGCACTCTGCAGGATCCACGCCCAGAGCCTGTGTGACCACCCGATACAGGCGCGGATCCGGCTTCTTCACCCCGTGCTCGCAGGAGAAGGCGTGCGCGTCGAAGCGGGCGCTGAGGGCCGTGGTGTCCCAGACGAGTGCGGTCTCGACGGAACAGTCGCTGACCAGGCCGAGCGGTAAGCCGCGGTGCCGAAGCTCGTCGAGGACGTCGAGAGCCCAGGTGGAGTCGATGAGCGAACGGGTCATCTCGACGCGGCGTTCGACAGCTCGGCCGACGGCCACCGAGTCGGGCGCGCCGCCGAGGTCGGCCGCCAGGGTGCGCAACGTCTCGTCGAGCGACCCGGTCTGGCCGAGGGTGCGGCCCGGGAAGCTCTCACGGACGGCTTCGGCGAACCGGTCGACGTCGACGTCGAGGTCTGCGGCGACCTCGCGCGACACCGCGTCGCGGAGCTCCTTCGTTCCGCCGGGCGCGAGTGTGCCGTACAGGTCGAAGAGCACCGCTGCAATTGCCATGCCCTCATGATGCCGGATGCCGGCTTCACCTCGCCTGCACGGGGCGCCGGAGTCCTTCCGCGCGTCGCCCCTTCTGCGCTGGCCAGCGGACGCTTTCGGTTTCGAGAGAGCGAGCCCTGTGTGGCGGCCAATTCAGACGACACCAGCCGATCTGACAATCAGTCGGCAGTCACGACGTAGATGCGACATTCGACAGCTTGGGTGATCGCTCGCGTCGCGTGCCGCGAAGTCATTTTCATCGGTGGGGTGTGAGTGGAGTGGTGCGCACCCGAGCGTCCAGCGACGGCGCGGGTTCGGCCGGGTGAGGCAAGATATTCGCGTAAAGCAGACCCACAACCTCCGACGATGTGGTGCGAGTGCGGCCCCGAAGGGCATTAGCGTCTGAGACGCGCGCTCGAGGTTGAGCATCAAGTCCATGCAGCGGTCGCGAACGACGCCAGGCCTGCAAACCAGCGCGCACTTCCTCCGGCTGGTCATCGAGAGCGGGTCGCCCGGACTTGACCCAAGAGAAAGCGGTCGGCCGGGCGTCAGCCTTTGACGGCTCCCTCCATGATTCCTGCGACCAGCTGTTTGCCCGCAACCACGAACAGGATGAGCAGCGGAAGGGTTGCGAGGAAGGACGCGGCCAGGGTGGTTGCGTAGTCGATGGATTGGTAATTAGTGCGCAGTTGCTGGATTGCGACCTGCACGGTGAAGTGCGAGGGAGTGCTGAGTTCGACAAGAGGCCAGAGGAAGTCGTTCCACGCGCTCATCGCTGCGAATAGTCCGAAAACGGCTGCGGCGCCACGGATTGTGGGGAACACGATGGAGCGAAAGGTTCTGAATGTCGAACAGCCGTCGATGCGGGCCGCTTCGATGAGCTCGTCCGGCATGCTCCCGACGATCACCTGTCGCATCCAGAACACGCCGAACGCGGTGACGGCTCCCGGCGCGATGAGTGCCTGCAACGAGTCGATCCAACCGATTTTGGACATGATCAGGTAAAGCGGTACCAGTCCAAGCTGGCTCGGGATTGCCATCGTCGCGATGATGAAGACGAAAAGACCGTTCCGTCCTCGGAAACGCAGTTTCGCGAAAGCGAAGCCAGCGAGGCTACAGAAGAAGATTTGCAGGACGGCCACGGACAGGGCCACGATCGCGCTGTTCAGCAGAGAGTGCACGAAGGGAACATCCGCCTGCACTTTGAGGACGTTGGAGAGGAAGTTCGGTCCGGGCAGAAGGACCGGGGGTGAGGAGGAGATCGCGGCGCTGGTGTTCGAGCCGACGACGAACATCCAATAAAGCGGTGCCACGGCCAAAAGTGCGGCCACGACGAGGACGACATAGGTGATGACGGACACCCGCGGGCGTGACCCCCTGCCGCGGCCCAAAGTGCGGTGGTGGCGTCGAAGATCTCGCGCCACCCGGTTCGAGCGTTGCGCGGAACGGGACACCGGTCGACGAGACTCGGTTACTTTCGCTGTTGTCATTACGCACTCCTGATCAGTCGGGCGATTCCGAAGTTCACGGCGGCCAGGACAAGGACGACTCCCAAAAGAGCGACCGCGATGGCGGATGCGTAGCCGAACTTGAATGAGTTGAACGCTTGACCGTAGATCAGCAGGGTCAGGGTGAGCGCCTGATTGTTGGCGCCTCCTTGTGGGGTGGTGAACAGCAATGGTTCGGTGAAGATTTGAAGCCCACCAATGGTGGAGGTGACCACGCTGAACAAGATGGTGGGACGAATCATGGGCAGCGTGACGCTGGAGAATGTCCGCCAACGCCCCGCCCCGTCAAGTTCTGCGGATTCATAGAGCGAGTCCGGGACGGCCTGAATTGCCGCCAGGTAGATCAGAGCGTTGTACCCGCTCCAACGCCACAGGATCATGACCGCGATTACGAACTGCGCGGCAACCGCGTTTCCTCCTGACCAGTCGATAGACGGCAGGTGGAGGAGCTGCAGCACGCTGGCGATCGGGCCGTATTGCTGTCCGAATATCGATCCGAACACCAGTGTCACCGTGACGACTGGCGTCACGTTCGGGACGAGCAGAACCATCCGCCAAAAATTTTTCGCCCGCAGACTGCGGTTGCTCAGCACTACCGCGAGCAACATGCTGATGGCGATGCCCGGGATCGTTGATGCCAGAAAAATGGTGAACGTGTTGCGTATGGCTTTCCAGAACAGCGGGTCGCCCAGCATGGTCCGGTAGTTCTGCAAACCCACAAACGGGTGCGTTGTCTGCAGGGGTGCCCAGTTGAAAAGAGACACCACTCCGGTGAAGACGAGAGGGAACAGCCCAAAGATGGCAAAGATGAGAAAGAACGGTGCGATGTAGAGGTACGGGGTCAGGCGCTCTCGCCGGCTCTCCTTCCCGCGCGATCGGCTCAGGGGGCGAAGCGAGCCGACCGTGATGCCGGTCACTGGTCCCGCTTCGCAGCAGCGAGCGTTTGAGCCCAGGACGACGACACGGACTGACCGTTCTTCTCCACGCGGCCCACACCGTTTTGGAACTCCTGTTCGAGAATCCGGTCCTTGGCTCCCACGGGGTGCTCTGTGTACTTTTCCACGCTATCGACGTAGACCTTCCCGATGGACGCGTTGCTGAAGAACGGTGCGGTGTAGTTCTGCACGGCGGCGTTGGAATACAGCGAGGGTATGGCCGGGAAATCCGCCGTTGCTTTGAACGCGGCGAGTTGCTGGGCCGGTGCTTCCAGCCAGGTGATGAATTTGTACGCGGCCGCCGCATTCGGGGAACTCTTCGGGATCGCCAGGAAGGAGCCGCCGTTGTTTCCGCCTCCGCCGGGCATCGTAGCTACGCTCCACAGCCCCTTCGTTTTCGGAGCTGCGCTTTCGATCTGACCAAGCATCCACGAGGGCGCCAGCACAGTCGCCACCCCGCCGTTCGCCAGTGCGGAATACCACTGCGGCGAGTCGGGTGCGAGACCTCCTGTGATTTTGTCAGTCGCGGCCTGCGTGGCGTAACTCCAGGCGTTCTTGATGACGGGGTTGTTTTCGTAGATGTACTTGCCCTTGGCGCTGACATATTTGGAGGCGCCCTGATCGGAAGCGTCCTGGAAGAGTTGCGTGGCACTGTCGAGGAACGGTTTTCCTGTCGCCGCCGTGTATTTCTGACCCGTGGCGATGTACTCGGGCCAGGTGGCCATCAGCTTGCTGACGGCGGTGGGGCTGGTCGGAAGGCCGGCTTTTTTGAAGAGATCGGTACGGTAGGCGACGGCGAGCCCCCGACGTCGGTGGGGATTCCGACCACGGATCCATTCGAGGCGACGCCGCCTTGCCATCGCCAGTCGAGGTAGTCCTTTTTGATCTTCGCGGCGCCGAGAGTGCGCAGGTCGAGGAAAGCGGCGGGTACGGCCGTGAATTCCGGCGCGTAGTCGATCGCGATCTGGGCAATGTCGGGCCCTTTGTTGGCGTTCAAAGCGGTCAGGAGAGCCTGGTGAGACGCGTCGTAGTCACCGATTTTCTGCTGGATCGTGACGTTGGGATGAAGTTTCTCGTACTCCTTCACCTGAGGTTTGTAGAGCGGTGAAAACCCCCACATGCTCAAGGTGACTTTCTCATTGCCTGCTTGCGCGCTCGAGGGCGAGCTGCATGACGACAGGGGCACAACCACTGCTGCGGCTAGCGCTAGCGCCGCGAGGACCTTGGATTTGCGTTTCATCTCAACCTCCTTGTTGATAGCGGCATCGCCGCCGGTTCACAGATCGTGACAAATACGCGCCTGCAATGTCAAGGACATTTTCGCGAAAGTTGCTCTGATCATCACAAAGCGGCGCAGCGAGGCGGCTCCGTAGAGAAGATGCTTGCGGGCCAAGGCTGGTCACGCTTACAGTCTGTGGACGCAACTTTCGCGAAAGGATATTTTCCATGCAGAGGATTTTCATTGTTGGAGCGGGGTTCATCGCCCGCCAGCACGCACTGGCCGCCGCGACCCTGACTCGCGACGGGCACGAAATACAGGTGCATGTGGCCGATCCTGACGCAGACGCCGTGGCCGTGTTCGCGAGAGAGTTTCCGGAATCGGTCGTTCATGAATCCGTCGAGCAGATGATGTCCACTTCACGGTTCCTCGACGACATCGCCGTCATTGCGACGCCGCCATTCACCCATTTCCCGTTGGCATGGCGAGCCCTGGACGCTGGCTTCCATGTCCTCTGCGAAAAGCCTTTGGTCATGAATACCCGTGAGGCCGAGCAGCTGGCCGCTCGGGCACGCGAGATGGGGCTGGTCCTAGAAAGTTGTGACTCGCGATTCCGCGCCGTTCCCGCGACGCAGCGTGCCCGCGAACTCGTGGAACGTCAGGAGCTCGGTGACCTCTATCACGTCACGTTCCGCAATAAGGCTCGTCGTTCCCGCAGCGGAATCGATTTTCAGCCGGAGACGGCGTGGTTCCGCGATCCTGCCCGCAGCGGCGGCGGCGTGCTGATGGACTGGGGCCCGTATGACCTGGCGGTCCTGGACGAGGTTTTCGCGCCATCCTGCGTGGAGATCGTCTCAGCTTGGGCGGGTCGTCCGCGTACCGGCGGTCCATTCAAGGAGGCTTCGACACTCGCCTCGTACCACGTCGGAGCATCCATGCGCCTCACGACGATGGCCGGTGACCGCGTCGATGTCAGCTACGAACGGGCGGCAAGTACGCACGGGCTGGAGACGAACCTGGTGGAGATCGAAGGAAGCAGCGGGGCTGTCCGCTGGGATTGGCTCGACTGGACCGGCGACCGGGTCACCCTTGCTATAGACGTCGAGGGGTTGCCGGACGAGAGGCAGTCGACTTTTCCGGTAGACGATGACGGATTCCATGCCAGGCCGTTGAAGGACCTGGTTCACTTCCTGCAAGGCGGCAGCTCGGCCAGCACTCGCACCAACCGGACGGAGTACACCTTCCTCTGGTTGCGGGCTCTGTCCGCCGTCTGCGACGACGGCATGCCACGGTCGGTGAAACGCAGGCCGCTCGCAGGTAGGGACGAGCCGGCCTTCCCAGCGGTCGGCACGCCCGCGCCTCTCCGGACGGACGCCCGATGACGGCCCCTCTGGTTGGTATGGATGTCGGCTTCTACAACACCATCGGCGCCTACCCCTAGAAGCCCGATGCGAGATGCTCGCGGAGTTGGGGTACGCCGCCACAAACCTCACCCTTTGGAGTGAGCCCGCGTGGGCGGATCTGCCCCGCCTGGCCAGGGTCGCGGAGGCTAATGATCTGTCCGTCGCGACGGTCTATGTGACGATCGACATCTCTAAAGCCCCAACAGACGAAGCAACGCAGCGGGCCTTGGACATGATCCGGACCATCGAAGCGACCCGTACCGTGGAGATCGCTCTCATCGCCGGAACCACCTTTGCGCCGTCAGACATGAAAGGCGACGCGGCCGCCCGAGCGTTCCTTGACCAAGCTCTCGCCGCCGCGGAAACGAACGGAGTCACCCTGTTGCTCTATCCGCACACATTCGGCTGGATGGAGCATGTGGACGACGCCGTCCGCCTTGCCGCCGCGTATGACGATCCGCGACTGGGGTTGTCCCTGTCAGTGTTCCACTGGTACGCCACCGACCGGTCAGATCTCCGCGGAACCGTTAGGCGAGCGGCGCCCTATCTCGGCATGGTCAACATCAGCGGAAGCCGGCCCCAGCAGGGGAGCTATTTCCCCGCGACTATCGAACCCGTGGGGCAAGGGGAGTTCGATGCGTTCCACTTTCTGGCTGTGCTTCGTGACAACGATTACTCGGGACCGTTAGGAGTCCAGTCCTACGGCATCGGCGGCGACCCGTACACCTCCTTTGAACAGTCGCGGAATGCGATTCGCAAGATGGAGGAGCGGCTCGCCCGGCAACCTACCTGGGGATCGCTACGCGCTGACCGAATCTAAAGAGTAGGCGCGGCGGTGCTTTCACGTATGATCAGATCCGTGACGAGTTCCACCGCAACTGCCTCTCCGGCCTCCGCCATTTCGACTCGCAGAAGACGAATCGCTTCGCGGGCCGTGTCGAAGATCGGTTCCCGCACGGTGGTTAGCGGCGGGGACGCCCATTCCGCAATGGGCACGTCATTGAAGCCGACGACGCTCACGTCGGCAGGTATTCGCAGTCCCGACAGGCGGGCGGCCTCGTAGATGCCCAGGGCCTGTTCGTCGCTGGCTGCGAAGATCGCCGTCGGTCGCGGTGTGCGCTTCAGAAGATCGAGGGCAGCTTCACGGCCTGCAGCAAACCCGTACTCGGTGGCGACGATGTAGTCTTCCGGCACCACGATGTCCGCCGAGCGAAGCGCGGCCCGGTACCCGTCGACTCGCGCCTGACTGAAGAGCAGGTGGCGGGGCCCGCTGATCATCGCTATGCGCTGATGCCCGAGATCGACCAGGTGATCAGTCGCTGCCCGCGCGCCGCGCCAATGGGTCACACCCACAGTGACCGTGCCGCTATCCGGGAGTGTGCGGGGATCTACGAGGACCGTCGGCAACTCGAGTTGGCGGAACCGTTCTTGATCGGACGGTGCGACCTCTACGGCCGCAAAAATGACACCGTCGACATTCTTTCCTCCAAGCATGTCAACCCACTCGCCGGTGCCTGGCCGCATCACGGTGAGAAGCATTCCCATGTCGTTATCGAAAGCGACTCGCTCAAGCGCGCTGACAAGTGCCAGAGACCACGGGCTGGACAACTCCCCGAACACCACCGCGATGACGCCCGTGGGAGCTGAACGGCGAGGCTCGTACTCATGCTCGTGAAGAAGCTGTGTGATGGTCAGCCGTTTGGCGTTGGAGACGCCAGGCTTGCCGTTGATGACCTTCGACACCGTGGGAACGGAAACGCCAGCGAGTTTCGCGATCTCGGCGATCGTGGTGCGGTCTGCAATGCTCACCAGTCCCCCTTCTTTCAGGGATCAGGCTATACCTGCAAGCAACTTTCGCGAAAGTCGTACCTCCTCGGATGTGGTCATCGGTGTGGCGATCCGGCTCTTGGAAACAGCGTCGCCTCGCCCGGCCCGCCTCGGGAGTCCCCGCCGGCACCTCTTGTGCCGTTCCGGGGCTGACCGGAGGCTGTTCACGGTTCTCGTTCTTGAAGGATGACGCTATCCCACGCACCCAACGTGAATTCATCCGGGCAGATGACGCCGTCGTGGGCATGCGCCAAGGTCATGCCATCGGGTGTTTGTATGTTGGTGGGTGTCCAACTGTGGTTCGCGAGGAACCACAGGCGAGACCCTTCCGCATTGACACCGCTTGTGACTCGGACGGTCTCTTCCCGATGTGTCCACACATCGGCCGTCGGCTGAGTACCGCGTTCTGTCAGAGCCCACCGAAGGATGCGGGACGTCGATTCTGGATCGGGCAGAGTGCCAAGCCACGTGATTCTGCCGCTTCCAACGGCCTGTGTGGTGGCGGCCGCGTACCGGCCGAGGAACGGATCGTCATAACCGAGCAGCGTTTCGGCAGATTCGGGTGTCAGAAGGTCTGCCCAAGACGTCGCCGCGGCATCGTCCCCGAGCGCAAGCGATGATATCTCCGGGGAAGTCGTCGCCGTGAGGCGAACTGGGTGCACGAGGGTGGTGGATTCATCGTAGGAGGCTCCGACGCCCGGCCGGAGTGCACCCGGGGCTTTCTCCCATCGTGCTCGGGCCCACTCGTCGGCGTAGCCGGATCGGAAGGTGAAGACCACGTGTGCTCCGGCTTCCGCGTGTCGTGTCAGGCGCTGGAGGAGGTCATCGTCGGCGATGTATAAAGCAGGCACCAGGAGCACGTCCTCGCCCGTCCAGTCGGAATCTGGGTGAACGACACGCACTTGAGCGCCGGTGTCCACGGCGCTCGAGTAGAGCCGCATGAAGATGCGGTGGTAACTCGTCGCGTCTGGGTGAGCTGTCCCGGGTTGCAGCAACGGCGGCATGAACTCGAGCGCTTTCAGGCTTTCTCGTGAGTACAAGATGGTGACGTCCGAATCGGGGATGAATCCCGCTAACGCAGACTGGAGTTCTTTCAGCTCGTGGCCGATGTGCGCAACTTCTTCGTATATCCGGCCCGGTCCGAGGCTGTGGCCCAGCACCCCCTCCCAGAACATTTCGTTTCCGTAATGTAGTGTGTGCCAGTGCCAGTAGGCCAGCAGGTCCGCGCCGCGTGAGGCGTAAAGATGCGTCAGGAGACGCAACTGGCCGGGGAATGGCGGAGTATTGGTGGCCTGGTCACCGATGGATCCGGCTTGCGCTTCCGTGATGGCGAACGCTGAACCGCGGGATCCTTTGAGGCTGAACGCGAGATCTGCCTTCCATTGCGGAATCGAGGGTCCTGCGTCGACGAGCCACCAGGGGGCGAGGCCGGCGAGGTCGTCGGCAGGTAGCTGTGGGAGCTGCAGGGCGGCTTGCAGAGGGAGGTAGATGTTGGTGGCGGTGTGATCCAAGGTTTCAGCAATGGGACGCAGGGCTGTGTTTCCTTGGCTGTCGCCGCCCACCGAGTCGTGGAAGACGAACTTGTCCTCGTCGATGACCTGGCGAAGAAGGTCACGCTGCCAGGAAAGGAAACCCGTCGTGAGCGCTGACTGGAATCGCCACCATTCGAGGGCGTATCCGGGGTTCGTGTTGCCGTCGGGCGCCCAAAGGTCCTCGATACTGCTCAGCCGCTGACTCCAATACGTCAGGCCCCACTTGTCGTTGATGCCGTCCACCCCACCGAGGCGGCGTGACGTGTCGTGGCGGAAGCGATCGACGACGTTCGGGTTGGTGAGTTGGTAGACGCCTATCTCGTTGTCGACCTGAAACCCGATGACGGCCGGGTGTTTGCCGAACTCGGTTCCGATGGCGCGCACAATGCGCTCGGCGTAGCGCAGGTAAGTGGGATCGGTGAAGTTGACATTCTGCCGCCCACCGTAGGGCAGCGTGTGCGTGGCCGAGGTTTGAGCCATGACTTGAGGGTGCCTGCGAGCCAACCACGGCGGGACGGCGTACGTGGGGGTTCCCACGATGACTTTGAGGCCCCGATCAGCAGCCGCGTCGACGACGGCTCGCAGCGCCGCAAACGAGATGCTGCCATCTTCCGGCTCGTAGGATGACCAGGTCGATTCCCCGACGCGGATGAGGCTGAATCCCGCCTCCACCATGAGGTCAAGGTCCACCGCTAACCGTTCCTGCGGCTGATATTCGTGATAGTAGCTTGCGCCGTAGAGCATGGGGGTCACCGATCTTCCGGGGTGATGGTGGCGGTGGTGGTGAGGTGTCGGTCCTCACCGAGAAGGCGCGGCTTCCCCTGAGGGTGAGCCGGCGGCTGAGTCCTTCCGCGGTGGCGGAAGACGCGATAGTGAACTCGAACTCGCCCGGTTCGACAACCCAGTTCAGGTCGCGGTTGACCAAGCCCAACCGGTCGGTGTGGACGGTGAAACGCACGGCGGCCGAGGCGCCGGCTGGGAGGTCGACCCGCGCCCATCCGATCAGCTGACGTAGGGGGCGGGTGACGCTCGCTGCAACATCGTGTACGTAGAGCTGGACGACGTCGCTGCCCTGTCGGTCGCCTTTGTTGTAAACGGAGCATGTCACGGTGATCGTCGAAGCCGTGTCGGAGTTTCCGTCAGCGGCGACTTCGAGGTTGGCGTGGTGGAACGTGGTGTACGTCAGTCCATGACCGAAGGCGAAAGCGGGCGAGGGGTCGATGTTCGAGATTGGTGTCGGCCCACCGAGTCGGGGGTGACGGTAATTGTAGGGTTGGCCGCCCGGGCGCTTGGGGATGCTGACGGGCAGTCTCCCACTGGGGTTGACTCGACCGCTGATGACTCCGGCGATCGCGGATCCGCCTTCCTCGCCCGGAAAGAAGGACTGCACGATGGCGGCGGCCTGTTCCTCCCACCGGCCGACAGGGTAGGGTCGGCCGGTCACGAGAACGAGGATGACCGGGGTGCCGGTTGCAATCAAGGCGTCAACCAGTTCTTGCTGCCGCCCGGGAAGTTCGAGAAGTTCCGCGTCGCTGCCCTCGCCCACCGTTCCTCGCCCGAAGAGCCCGGCCCGGTCTCCGACGACGACGACGCAGACGTCCGACGCACGAGCGACGTCGACAGCTTCGGCGATCAGGGGGTCGTCGCCCGCTTCAGGGGCCACCGGCTCCCCCAGTTCGCAGCCGATGGCGTAACGGATGTGGTGATCCCCCACCTCGGCAGCCAGCGCTTCGAAAATGGTGGGGACGTCGATTCCCAGGGAAGCTCCGGGAGGGGCCTCCACGTGGTTCGTGAACGAGTAGTTCCCCATCAGCGCTTCAGCCGAATCAGCGTTCGGACCGATGAGAGCTATACGTTGCAGGTCATTCAAAGGTAACAAGCCGGTGGAATTGGCCAAAAGAACTACGGACTTTTCCGCAATTTGTTGAGCCACGGCTCGAGCCGACGGCGGGTCAAGATCGACAGTTTTGGTCGATTCTCTGGCGACGCGTCGCACACTCAAATCTTGTTTCTGGCGAAGCACTCGGCGGACAGCTGTATCGACCACGTCGATGGGGACGAGACCTTGTCGAACTTGGTCGGCCAGGGGCTCAAGGTAGGCATTCCCGGTGGGGAGTTCCACGTCGACTCCGGCGATGAGTGCCAGCGCTGCCGCGTCTCCTATGGAGGAAGCGACATCGTGAAGGGTATGCAAGAAGGCGACGCCGAAGTAGTCGGCGACGACGGTGCCGTCAAAACCCCAGCGGTCTCGGAGAAGGCCGGTGAGCAGGGTCTTGTCGGCTGCGACGGGCACACCGTCGATTTCTGCATAGGAGTGCATTACGGCGTGAGGTCGGGCAAGTTTCACCGCCATCTCGAACGGCACACTGAATACTTCGAGGATTTCCCGCGGACCGGCATGGACTGGGGCGAGGTTTCGGCCGGCTTGCGAGTTGGAGTATCCGAGAAAATGTTTCAAGGTGGCCCCGACGCCCTGCGACTGCACGCCCACCACGTATGCCGACCCGATCACGCCGACGAGGTAGGGGTCTTCGGCGATGCATTCTTCCACCCGCCCCCATCGTGGATCCCGGACCACGTCGAGCACAGGCGCCAGGCCAAGGTGGATGCCCATTGCCTTCATGGACGAGCCGATCTGTTCTCCCATCCGCGTTATCAATTCGGTGTCCCAGGTCGATCCCCACGCCAGGGGTGTTGGGTACGTGGCTGCTCCGAAGAGCTGGAGGCCGGTCAGGATTTCCTCGTGTACCAAGGCAGGAATGTCGAAACGGCTGTGGGCAGTGACGGATTCTTGCACACGGTCGACGGCAGTCATCATCTGCTCCGGCGTGGAGCGTTGGCTGCCGAGGGGCCGAGTCAGCTGGCCAAGGCCATGCCGGGTGAAGGTGTCGAAGTCGGGGACGTTCGACAGCATTTCGTGCTGCATGGGGGCGATGTCTCCTCCGGCGTGAGAGCTGTCATCCAGTTGCAGCCAGAGGCCGACGAGTTGGGCGAGTTTTTCTTCGAGGGTCATTCGTGCGATGACATCGTCAATGTCGAAAGCGGGTTCCTGGTCACGGGGTGAGGACAAAGTCGTCTCGTTTCATCGGTACGGTCAAAAAAGAGGGTGGGAAGTCACGCTGCGGCGCGGTGAAATGGCTGCGACAGTGGTGCCCGGATGTCGCCGGGCGCCTGACGCAGCATGACGCCGGTCCGCGAGGGCGGGAACTAGGTGGAGGTCCCCTTGATGGCGCTTGTCATCCGGCGGTGCCAGTCAACGTCGTTCCAAAGCCTGGAGAAGTGCGGTTCGGAGAAGTTCGACGTGCAGATGCCCTCCCAGCCGAGCGCGAGCGCTTTGGGAATGGCGTACTCCGCAACCGTCTTGACGTAATCCCACGCGGATCGTCCTTCGGGGGACGTGAAATCGTCAAGGAGGATGTGGGACCACCCTTCGGTCGTCCAGAGCGGGCGTCCGGCCCTCCGGGCGGTTTCCGCCCATCGGGTCATTTCAGCCCCGAGTAGGCGGTGCCATCGATCTGGGTCAGGCCAGTACACCTCGTCGAGGCTGTCGACTTGTTTTTGCCAGGCGCCGGGAAACCCGAAATCATCCAGCGCAAAGTTCGTCAGGGCGGCAAAATCCGTCACATTACTGGACAGCCAGACGTGTGTCTCGATGAGATCCAGGGACGTGAAGTCGAGGTCGTGCACGGATTCACTGATGGGGGCGAGCGAGACCGTGAATCGCAGGTGCGGCCATCGCGCTCTGAGCTCGCCAGCCGGCAGGAAGTATTGGGAGATGGCCCTACGTTGCGTTTCGTCCCACGTCCATCCTCCCGTGACAGCCTGGCCTGGAACATTTGCCGCAGCCTCTTCGGGTTGACCGAAAATGTGCTCGTAGGCTGCGGGAAGCCAATCGGCGAGGGGGAATTCGTTGCAAAGGTCGACATATTCGATGACGTCGAGAAGACCACGGTTCTCGAGGAATTGCAGGGTCTCCCGCCACACGCGGCCGAGATCGTTCGGGGTGGTGATCATGAGCCGCCGATGCTCGTCATCGTCGTTGAACCAGCTGGAAAGGGCCACGGTGACGTTCCTGTCGCGGCACAAGTTCAAGAACTGGGCCAGGGAGTCACCGGGCGCGGTTACGGGGACCTTGTCACCGTGGGGGCCCCACATGAAGTGATCTGGTTGCGGATGCACCAGAAAAGACTCGCTCGTGTCGCCGTTGATGTCCGCGGCGATCAGGTGCGGGAACGCGTCGATACGTACGCAGTCGTAGCCCCGTTCGACGAGCTCGTCCAGGATCCCGGCGACGTTCTCATATTCCCGTTGCTGCCCGGTGCGGCGTAGTAGCCAGGAAAAATCCCACATAGTGATGGCTTTTGGCATAACTCTTCATCCGTTTCGGAGAATTGCGGAGGTCACTGACGATGAGGCTCACGTGGTCGACGCGGCGGGCGCCAATCCAGGTTGCGATAGCGGATTGTCTCGGTCAGCCCGCTCTGGAGCGCGAGCGTCGCGGCCTCGGCGATTGCCTGCGCCGCAAGGCCGTCGCGCAGAGGCGCCGGCACCGGAGTGTCCGCCTCGAGCGCGGCGACGAAAGCTCGGAGGGCTGCCGCATACGTCGGCTGTACGCGCTCGAACCACCCGGCGTGCAGGGGGTCGAGCAGGATGCCGTCGCCCTGGTACACGGCGACGTTGCCGCTCCGCTGCCGGCGAGACTCCACGAGCCCCGTCGAGCCCATCACCTCGATGCGCTCGTCGTAGCCGTATCCCGTCCGTCGGACGCTGTCGATCTGCACGAGCGCGCCGGAGGGCAGGGTCAGTGTCGCGACCGAGGTGTCGACATCGCCGAACGAGGCGATCGACGGGTCGACGAGAGCCGACCCCGTGACCGCTACCGACACGGGATCCTGCGCCGTGATCCAGCGCAGCAGGTCGAAGAAGTGCACGGTCTGGTCGCGCATCTGACCGCCCGAGACTTTTAGGTACTCGACGGGCGGCAGAGACGGCCCGCGCGAGCTCATCTGCACGAGTTCGACGTCGCCGACGCCGCCGGATGCCACGACGCGCTGGAGAGCGGCGTGGTCGCGGTCGTAGCGGCGGTTGAAGTCGAGGTTGGCAGGTACGCCACTCTTCTCGACGTACGCGACCACCTCGTGGGCCTCCGCAAGGCTCGGCGCGATGGGCTTCTCGACCATCACGGCGAGGCCGGCGTCGGCGGCGGCGCGGAGGTGCTCGGCGTGGGTGTCGGTCGACGAGCCGATGAAGACCGCGTCGATGGCGGCGGGATCGAACACCTCTCCCAGAGAGGTCACGGCACGGGCGCCGTACTTCGACGCGAGCGCCGTCGCGCGGGCGGTGTCGATGTCGTAGACGACGGCGAAGTCGACGTCGGGGTCGGCGGCCAGGTTGGCGGCGTGGACGGTGCCGATGAACCCGGCGCCGATCAGGGCGAATCGCTGCATGATGGTGCTTTCTGTGGTGGTGCTCGGGCGAAGGGGGTCAGCCGACCAGCGTCGACATCAGGGTGTACATGGCGGAGGCGACCGCCTGCGGGTCCTGCTCGTTGGCCCTCGTCGAGAACATCTCCGAGCACCACCAGCCGTCGTAGCCGGTCGACTTGATCGCGTCGACCCACTGCTGCAGCGGGATCGCACCACCGCCGATGACGACGTCGCGGTGGACGTTCTGCTGAGGGGTGTCGTTCTCGCGGTCGAGGTCGAAGCCGTCCGAGAGGTGCACGGCCTTAATCAGCTCGACGGGCAGGGCGCGCACCTCGTCGAGGGTGTCGCCTGTCGTCCAGAAGTGCCAGGTGTCGAGGGTGATGCCGACGTTGTCTCGACCGGCCTCCTCGATGATCGCGAGGGCCTGGCGGCAGCGGTTGAGGCGGGCCCAGGCGAGCGGCTCGAGGTACAGCGAGAGGCCGAACTCACTGGCTATGTCGGCCGCGTCGCGCACATTCGCGGCGGTCACGCGGATCGCCTCGGCCTCGTCGAGCCCGAGGGTGGCGCGGTACCGCGTGTCGTCGTCAGCCAACGGCCCGGCCTTGAAGTCTTTGACGATCCCCCAGTCGACGGGGCCGGTGCACATCTGCACGATCGGCGACCCGACCACCACGGCGATCTCGCACATGCGGCGCACCTCGGCGAGATACCCCTCGCGGGCGGCGCCCTGGCGTTCGAGATCCAGGATCGCGCCGAGACCGGTGACCTCCAGACCCTCGAGCAGCGGCGGCAGGCTCTCGACCGCGTAGCCGGCGTCGAGGTATCGGTAGAGCTTGGGGCTCTGCAACTCGATGCCACCGAAACCGGCGGCCTTCGCGTACTGGATGTCGGTCACGACATTGCCGTGGAACGTCGTGGTGACGTTCATGGAGATCTTGGTTGTGGTTGCTGTTCTCGCGGCGTTTTGTAAGGGCATCATCACGGCGTTCCTTCTCGAGGTGCGAGCGGAGGCCAACCGTTTCGCCAGGTGGTGAGGAAGTCGGCGGCCCGGATAGCGAGGTCGTCCTGGGTGGGAGCGAATGATCTCCAGATGGAAGCGGCGGTGGCGATGCTGGCATTGTCGGCCGTGAACGATTCAAAGCCCAGGAAGCCTTGGTAGTCGACGGCGGCGAGGTCTCGGCGAATCTGCTCCCAGTCCAGGTGGTCCTCTCCTGGTGCGCCGCGGTCGTTGCCGCAGACTTGCATGTGGAGCAGCCGCGGGCCGGCGTCGAGGATCGCTTGGCTCATCGATTTTTCTTCGATGTTCATGTGGTAGCTGTCGAGGTTGATTCCGACACCGGCGGCAGGAATAGTGTCAATGACCTCCATCAGCTGCTCGACCGTGTTGATGAGACTGGTTTCGTACCGGTTCAGCGGCTCCACGGCGAGAGCGACGCCGCGAGTTGCCGCGTAGTCGCCGAGTTCGGTTAAGGATGTTCGGAGCGTGTCGTAGGCAGCGACTCTTTCGTCCGCGGCGAGTTTCCAGACGCGACCGACCGCGGTGTACATGGGGCCGATGACGAGTTCCGAGCCCTGGGCGACGGCTAGGTCAATGGCGGATCGGACGTACGCCTTCGTGGTCTCGATCTCGGCGTCGGGAGCGCAGGTCAGGTTGCGTCCGTCGCCGAAGACGGCTCCGACGACGGAGCGGATGCCATAGGTCTGGAGCAGGTCGCGGGCGTGCCCTGCGGTCCAATCGGACGCGTTTTCGTAGGCGAGTTCGACGGCGTCATAGCCCCAGGTGGGCAGTCGCGGGATGAGTCGGTCGAGTGCGGCATCGGTGAGGGGCGAGTACCACACGAACGTATTGACGGCGATGGGCAGGTTGTCGTTGGTGGCGGTCATCGCCTCGTCCTTCTCGTGTGAGTGTCAGCGGGGAAGTCTTGCCGGGTGAGGGTGCCCAGGTAGGCGCCAGCGTCTTCGACGGCTCGGTCGGGATCCGATTCCGCTTCCGGTGATTCGTCTTCGAAGGTGACCCAGCCGGCGAACGAGCGTTCCGCAAGAGTGTTGAGAATGCCAGGGATGTCGACCGTCCCGGTTCCTGTAGCAGCCCAGCTGCCGTCTACGGCGACATCTTTGATGTGGATATGGTCGATCAGGTCCCACCAGGTGTCGAGGATGCGGGAAGGATCCATGCCGCCGACGGTGATGTGGCCGATGTCGGGGGTGAATCGTAGCTTTGTCGGGCTCATGAGATGACCGAGCCGGTCGTAGTCGTCGGCGGTGCGAAAGACGGAACCGGCAGGTGAGTTCGGGTGGACGGTACAGGTGACGCCCACGTCGGCGGCGCGGTCGGCGATGGCTGCCATGCAGGACACGGCGGTGTCTTGCCGGCGGAACAGGTCGTCCCTGTCCGGCCCAGGGGTGTTGACGAGGACGATTTTCGAGTCAGGGTATCCGGCGACGGCGCGAATGACTTGATCTGCCTCGACCTTCTCCGCGGGAGTCTCGGTGTCGTTCCTCCAACTGTGGACAAGGACGATGGCCGCAAGATCCAATCCAGCGGCGTCAAGGCTCGAATGAAGGCCCGATTCTGTCCAGCTCGGTCCGAGCATCAGCGTCTCGGCCTCGAAGCCAGTGAACCCGGCCCCCTTGGCGACGCGAGTCATGTGGTCGATGTCGCCTCGGTAGCGGTCGCCGGACATTTGCCAGCTGTAGGTCTGGCAGGCATAGCGGAGAGTGTTGAGATGGTTCATTCAGTGACTTTCGAGGTGATCCAGCGCTCGACGAGGGTGTTGTACCGGTCGAGTTCTTCCCAGTGGTGCACGTGTCCACTGTCGGCGAACACGTCGAGGTCGGCGCCAGGGATGTCTCGCTGGATGCGCAAACTTTCGGCTAGGGGAACAAACCGGTCTTGGCCGCCAGCGGTGACGAGCACAGGGACTGCGACGTCTGGAAGTCGGTCGATGGTGTTGTGGTTGATGCAGGCAGCGACCTGCGAGGCGAAAGACTCGGCTGTGGTGGACGGCGGATCAGTGCGTGCCGCCTCGAGCTCGTCCAGTCGGCGTTCGAAGCCGGCTGGCGTCCACACGATTGTTTGCAAAAGGCGCGTGAATGCCGCCTCGGACAAATGCTGGCGAGCGTCGACGAGTGCGTCGAAGATCGCTTTCGAGAAGGGGCCGGTTTCGGCCCAGGTGGCGGTCAAGACGAGACCGTTGACGAGGTTCGGGTGCCGGAGGGCTAGGTGCTGCGCGATGGCGCCTCCCATGGAGATGCCTACAACGGTGACACGGCCAAGCTTCATCCGTTCGATGAGGTCCGCGACGTCGTCGGCCATGACGGCAGTGCTGTACGGCCCCGCGGGGTTCGGAGACGGTGACACGCCCCTGTTGTGGACGGCGATGCATCGGAAGCGTTTCGACCACGAGCGGATGTGCGCCTCCCACGCATCGGCACCCGCGCCGAGACCCATGATGAGCACGAGAGGGTTCCCGGCTCCGCGTTCGATGTGCTCGAGCGGGACGGTGTCGGTCATCCTTTGAGTCCCCGCTGGCGAATCGCGACTGGATTTGCCGACTGAGCAGGCCGTAGACGATGAGGGGTGGCCAGATCGCGACGAAGATCGCGCCGATGAGGTAGCCCCAGAAGGTGGTGAACAGTCCTTGGAATTCCGCCAACCCCAGGGGGACGGTGAAGTTTTGTGAGGATCGGATGTAGATCAGGGGGAAGAGGAAATCATTGTAGATCCACAGGGAGTAGATGGTTCCGATGGTGGCGAACGCGGAACGGGTCATCGGCAGAATGACGCTCCAGAGGATACGGATGCGTCCGGCGCCGTCGATCATCGCTGCTTCTTCGAGTTCTCGAGGAACGGCCATCATGCTGGCTCGGAGGAACAGGACGGCGAATGGCGCCCAACTGAGGTACTGCAGAATCAGCGACAGTTTGGTGTCACTGAGGTTTAGCGCGTTCATCTGCAGGAAGGACGGCAAAGCGATGATTTGCGCCGGGACGAACTGCCCGGCGATGAAGATCAGGAAAAGGATGTTCCGTCCCGGGAATCGCAGTCGGGCGAAGGCGTATGCGGCCAGCCCCTCGAGGATCAGGATTCCGAAAACGGAGATGACGGTAATGAGGACGCTGTTGCCGAACAGGGTGGCGAAATCGCCTTGTTGCCATGCGTCGACGACGTTCTGCCAGGAGAACGACGTCGGCAGCTGGAACGGTTTGGCGACGATCGCGTCGGACTTTTTGAAGACGCTCATCGTCAACCACGCCAACGGGGCGAGGATGACGAGGGCGAGTGCCCACAGCCACACGTATGAGACGGACTTGGCGAAGAGGGAGTAGCGGGCGAATTTCACGACACCTCCAAGGGTGGTTGAGGTGCAGGCAGGTCAGTCATTTGCGGCGCCTCCGCGGGTGAGTTTCAGTTGGACGACGGCGATGATCAGCAGAATCAGGAACAGCACCATGCCGACGGCGTTGCCGTAGCCGACCCGGTTGCCGCTGAAAGCGACGCTGTACAGGTAGGTGACGATGGTGTCGGACGCATGATAGGGCCCACCGGATGTCATGACGTAGACCTGGTCGAAGAGGCGGAATGCGGACACGATGCCGAGCAGGAACACGACAGACGCCACCGGTCGGATCACCGGGAACACGATCCGCCAGAGGATCGCGGATTGGCTTGCCCCATCAATTTCGGCTGCTTCGAGCATTTCGGTGTTCACCTGGCCGAGGCCGCTGATGAACATCAAAAGGAAAGCCCAAAGCCCTGAAGCATCATGGTGACGATGACGGTTGGCAGCGCCCAGGTCGCACTCCCGAGCCAGGGTTGCGCCCAAGCCCCAAGGCCGACGGCGCGGAGGATAGCGTTCAGCAGTCCTTGCGAGGGGCTGAAGATGAAGATCGCCAGCATGCCAACCGCTATGGTCGAGATGACCATCGGGGCGAAAAACACCAGTTGGAAAAACCGGCCGCCCTTGATACCCGCCGTGATGATCGCCGCGAGAAGGAACGATCCGAAGCACTGCACGACAACGACGCCGAGAGCGACGAAGAGGTTGTGCAGCACCGAACTCCAAAACAGCGGATCGGTAAAAAGTTCGGTGTAGTTGCCGATTCCTATGAACTGCGCCTGCGAGAGGTTCAACCCGTCCCAGTCGAAAAAGCTGAGGACGAACGCGAACAGGATGGGGAAGATTTGAAAGGCGGCGTAGAGGACCCCGGCGGGGAGCACGAGCCCGTAGCCGGCAAGTGTTTCCCGCAACTGGTAGCGGTCCCGACCTGCGACGCGGGTGGACTTTCGAGGGGTGATGGTGGCGACAATCCCAGTCGATGCCATGAGGCTCCTTCTTATCCGGGCGGCCGACAGGAATCGGCCGCCCGGAGTGGTGTCAGGGTTTTACTTGCTGAGCTTCGCTTGGGCGGCGACGGTGGCCTGCTCAAGTTGCTGAGCGAGCTGGTCCGGGCTGACCGATCCGCTCATGAGGCCGACGCTGCCTTGCCAGATGTAACGGGTGTAGATATTGGTGTCGATGGCCTGGTCGTTGAACAACGCGGCGCCCGTCGGTCCGGCATTTGCGCTGAACGAATTGACCTTCGAGAACAGCTTTTTCAGCAGCGGGTCGGTGACGTTGACCTTGTCGGCGTCGAACTGATACGGCGGTGTGGTGAACTGCCGTCCGGCCCAGTCGACGAGGACGCTGGGCTTGGTGAAGTACTCGAAGAACTTCTCGACCGCTTCACGGTCAGCATTTTTGGAGGCGATGATCGTGTCGTTGGACAAAGTGACTTCGTTCGCTTTACCTTCTCCCCCGTTGACGGCCGGAAACAGCATCACGCCGGGATCAAAGGACGGCTTCGTGGTGCGCATGGTCGACAGGAACCAGGAGCCCATCTCGTAGAAGCCGACGCCGCCGCCGAGGAACTGGGTGTCCGTGGTGGCCTGGGCTTCGCCGAGGAATCCGCTCGGGAACAGGGGCTTGAATTTCAGGTAGTCCTCGAACGCCTTCACGACTTGGTCGTCGGTCCACTTGACGGTGTCGGGAACGCCAGCGACGGTGGTGCGGTTGTACAGCTGCGTCGCCTTCGTCGATCCAAGTCGGCGCTGCACAAGGTCGTTGAGGTAGTGGCCGCCTGGCCACTGGTCTTTGGCGCCGATGATGATGGGCGTTCCACCACCTGACTTGATCTCTTTCATCGCCGCGATCCAGCTGTCGGTGTCGGTGATGTCGGAGGGCGAGATGCTGTACTTCGACAAGACCTTCGGGTTGTACCAAACGGTGTTGCCCACGGTTGCACCGTCGGACAGGCCCCAAATTTTTCCGTCGAGTTCCGCGCCTGCGGTCGCCCCCGCGAAGGCGACCTTCTTGATCTTGCTGTTGTAGAAGTCCGTCAAATCCATCAGCCGTCCCGCTTTGGCGAGGTTGTACACCTCGGGCCCGGAGATGTCAGTGGCAAGGCTCGGCGGCCGGCTCGAAGAGAACGCGTTTCGAACGGCCGGCTGATAGGTGGATCCGCTGGAGGGTTGCACCTGATTGGTGACGCTCACACCGGTCGATTTCTTGAACGCAGCAAAGAGTGCCACCGCGTTCGCTTTGGAAGTGGGGTCAGACCAACGGTTCATGAAGGTCAACGTTCCGGAGCCGGATGCGCCGCCGGGACTGCAAGCGGTCAGGAGTCCGCCAGTGGCGGCGAGGAGTCCAAGGCCTCCCGCGCCGCGCAGAAGATTGCGGCGCGAGATCGAGGTCTGCGGAAAGGAAAGAAAGTTGTCAGGCATTGTTCCGTCGCTTCTTTGAGAGGGATTGACAGGGTGGAGGGGATGGTGGTCAGGCGGTGCTGACCGCCCAGGATGCTGCGTTCAGCAGCAGCGTCTGCACGGGCGTCTCGAGCAGGTCGTCGGGGTGACCGAGGCTGGTGTAGAACGTTTTTCGGTTATCAGGTTTGCCGTACCAGGCGACCAGTCCAGGGTGGGAGTCGGTCTCTGGGTTGATTGGCGAGCCTTCGAGGATGGGGCGGCACCATGGCTGCGGGTCCGTGACGTAGAGCCACGAGCGCACGGTGAAGGCGTCCGGGAGGCCGTGGATGAGCTCGCTCGGGGCGCTGTCGTCCACGGTGACGCGGGTTCGCGACGAGTGTCCGTGGTGGCTTATCCAAGGCGAGCCGAGAATGTCGCGGCCGAAGCCGGCGTTCCACGATGCCCAAGCGGATGAGTCTGGGAAGTGGAAGGCGTGGGTCGAAGTTCGCAGGCCGATGACGGGTCGTTTGCTGTCCAGGTACTTCTGGATGCTCCTCATCTGATCGTCGGGGAGAACGCGGAAGCGTGTGTAGACGATAAGGAGGTCGGCGTTGTCGATGGCGTCGATGTTGTCGAAGCTCGACTCGGGAAAATCTGGCTCGTCGTCAATGATGTCGGGGATGAGGAGGTCGACGTGGGCGTCGAGCTTCTCGGAGAGAAGCGTGGCGATGGGGGCGAGAGTCTGGTGAGAGTCGTATTCCGGTTCCCCGGCGAGGATGACAATGCGCAGGGTCATGATGCGGTCCGGGCTGCAAGAGCGTCAGCAGTGGCGCCGAACGGGTAGAGGATGATCTTTCCGCAAGCTCCGGCGTCTTGAAGATCCATGGCCGCGCTGACTTCTTCCAGGGGCATGCGGTGCGTGATTTGGGTGTCGATCAGCGTTCGGGAGCGTCGGATCGACGTCCACATGGCGTCGCTGCTGGTGAGGTGGTTCCAGTGCCAGCAGGCGTGCAGGGTCATGCCCGACGGGATGACGGGGCCGAGGGTCAGTTCATTGGTCCACGCGACGACGCCCAGGTCGGCGCGAGGCCGCAGCAGGGTCATGAGGCCTGCGCCGGCCGACCGTGCACCGCTGGTTTCGATGCCTTTGTCGGCACCCCACCCGCCGGTCGCTTCCTTGATCGTCTTGGCGGTGTCGGGGTCTCGCGGGTCGAGGACGGCGGCGCCCATGCGTCCGGCGAGATCAGCCCGGTACTCCTGCGTTTCCAGGGCATAGACGCGGGCGCCGCGGGTGACGGCTTGGGCGATGCCGCCGAGGCCGACGGGGCCGCAGCCGGAGATGACGACGGTGTCGAGGGCGTTGGTGGATAGCCGCTGATGCGCTTGAAAGGTGGGGCCAAATCCGCAGCATGCCATCGCGGCATGCTCGAGGCTGATGTCGTCGGGGACGGGCACGAGGAGCCAGTCCGGTTTGAGGACGTATTGGGCAACGGTTCCGGTTCCGAATGCGGAACCGGTCTCGGTGAGGACGTCTCGCTGGAAGGGGCAGTAGATGTGTTCGCCGCTGAGGCAATAGCGGCATCGCCCGCAACCGAATTGCGGCATGACGACGACGCGTTGTCCCGTCGTCACTCGGGTGGACGTCCCAGCGTCGATGACGATCCCGGCCGCTTCATGACCGACATGGTCAGTGAGGTTTCCCGACGCTCGGTCCCGGTACTCGGTGCAAAGGGGTGCGACGAGGATCTGGACGACGACGACGTCGCCGCCAGAGTGAGGGTCAGATTGCTCGACGATGTCAACGACACCGGGGGCGGTGATGGTGGCAGCTTTCATGCGGTGCGCTCCAGGATGTTCTGGGTGGTGTTTATGAGCTCGTGGACAAAGGGCACGGCCGAGGCGGCGTCTCGTTCCGTGTCGGGCCAGAAGCAGAAGTCGACGGTCCACCACGGCAGCCGGCCGAGAACGGGGGCGACCGCTTGCACGAGGTCGTCAAAATCAATCAACCCTCGCCCGAACGGGACATGTTCGCTGGTGTCTTCATCGTGCAGGGTGCCGTCACTGTCGATGATGTGGAAATGCTTGATGCGGTCGGCTAGGAGGGTGGCGTAACGGGCGACGCCGCCGTCGATATGTTCGGGCTCCCCAAACTGTCGAGCGCTCATGACTGCGGTCATGTAGGCGTGGGAGGTGTCGAAGAGAATTCCGAAAGCAGGATTGGTGACGGCGTCGAGGACTCGGAAGACCTCGGAAGGTCTGCTGAGCCAGAATCCGGGCTCGAACTCCCACACGAGATCGACTCCGGCATCGGCGCATCGTTCCGCGGCACGGGTCCAGGCGGTCGTGAGGCGGTGGAATCGAGCCGGATCGAAAGGCCCGGGTGCCGCAATGGTGTCGGTACGGAGGATGCTGATGTCCATTCGCTGACAGAACCGGAGGGCACTATCCACCCGAGCGAGGTAATCCTCCAGGGGCGCATCGGCCGGTGGGGCCGTCGTGAAGTCGGGAGCGAAGGCGGAAATCGACAGCCCATGATTTTGAATGGCGGCTTTGAGCACGGAGGTCGCTGACACGGTGGCGTAGTCCTCGTCGTGGGGGTGAGGGCGAAATCCATTGATGTCGATCCCGTCGTAACCGGCGTCGGCAACGTAGCGGCACACCCGGTCGAAGCTCCAAGGGTCGGAGGCATACGGCCCGAAGGAGAACGCCCAGCTCCCAAACGCGACACGGGGCGCCGTCGAAGTGGCGGGGTGTTTGTCCATCAATGTCTGCTCCTCAGCGTCGTTGCTGAGTCACGATGCTAAAAGCCCGTCCGACTCGGCGGATTGCAGATTCCAGCCCCGTATTTGTAAATTCCTAACAGCGCCGCTCTTTGCGATGGCCTGGATGCTTGTTCCAGCGTGAGAATGAGCGGACACAATAGGGACAGGATGGGTGCGGACATGACATTGCCACTGACGGGTTCCGTCTTGGATTTCGGGGCAACGATGGTGCGCGCCTTCGACGACGTCGATGATGTCTTCGTTTTCGTCAAGGATGACCAGCGCCGCTTCGTGGCCTGTTCGTCGCCGCTGGCACGACTGCTGGGGTATCGAGACGCCCAGCAGATCATCGGGATGCGAGACGAGGAAGTGTCTCCCGAATACTTCGCTGACCACTACCGACGACATGACACGAAAATTCTGGAGACCGGTGAAAGTCTCATGGACCTGGTCGAACTCGTCCGGAATGTGGAAGGCGGTTACGACTGGTTCGTGACGACGAAAGTGCCTGTTCTCGGCAGTGACGGTCGACCGGTCGGACTCGTGGGACACACGCGAGCGTTGACATCCCGGGATCCGTCCACAGAAAAACTGCTCACCTTCGCCCCAGCGGTCGAGCTCATCTCCGCCCACTATGACCGATCAATAACGGTGGCGGAGATGGCGGCCACGATGAATTTATCCAGTGGTGCGTTCTCCCGAACGTTCAAGGATCGGTTCGGATGTACGCCGTATCAGTACCTGCGCCGCACGAGAATAATGGCCGCCTGTGACCTCCTATCCACGACAGACCTTTCCCTGTCGGAAATCTCCTCACGATCGGGTTTCTACGACCAAAGCCACTTTTCGCGAGAATTCCGAGCCGACCGCGGGCAGACTCCGTCTGCCTACCGCCAGCAATTCAGTGGCGTGCGATCGCAATACGCCACACGCATTCCCCTGGGATGAAAGGTTCGCGGAAGGCGGCTGACCCGCCCGCTTTCCTGTCCCGGACAAGTTGAGCCCCGCAAGAACAAGAAACGGCATCAACGGCAACGACCCTTACGTCACCCATGCCACAGCGGCAGGGCGGCTAGTCTCCCAAGACTGGTCAATATCGAAATCGAAATCGACAAAAGGTTTGCCAACATGGCGGCGGCAGGCGGCGAAGAGCCGATCGGTCACGGCCTCAGCATCGGGTCGGCGTTCTCGGATGGAGTGGCGAAATTACAGGCGCGGCTACAAGCGACCAGAAGCGGTCGCCGTCATCGAGTCCTAGCCGCCAACGGCCCGACTTCGCAGTCCCCGGTACCGTCTAGGGGCGGATTGGCGTACCAGAAACTGGCTCCGCCCAACACTTCCAAAACCATCCGACCCCCGAAAGGCCTCGCGCCCAAAAACAGGGCATGCGGGGCCTTTGTCGTTTCGATACGAGAGCGCTCCCTGTACGCCAGCGCCATCGGGCGAAATCGGCCGGAAAACAAGCGAAAGCCCCCGATGCGAACCGAAGACTTTTTGCTTGGGTCGATATACGTCATCAAATGAGATGAGATTCGTCATCGACCCTCGAGCGGAGCCGGTGGGATTTGAACCCACGGTGCCCAAAAAGGGCACTCCACCTTAGCAGGGTGGTGCACTAGGCCGAACTATGCGACAGCTCCTGAGTGCCCGGCTGGCGAGCACACGGCCTCCACTATAGCGGCTGCGGAGCCGGGAGCCCATTCGGGAGAGTCCTGCGATCGTCGCCGGAGGCCGGGTGGGCATCGGTCCCCCATCATGTCCTCCTTAAGACCCACAAAATGCCCCCCGATCTGGGTGCTTCTGTCCCCTTGTCCTCATTTATGTGGACCCGTAGGGTCATACCAACAGCCCGTTCCACCCCGGTGAAACCCGAAGCTGCTGGAGGGCCCGAATCTTCCAGGAGCCACCGCCGAACGAGCCATTCCGTCGCGCATCGATGCCGACACACAGCGCCCTGCGAGGCCGAACACCCCTGATCCCGGCCTCGCAGGGTCTCACTCCCGTTCTCCCCTGGGCGGTCGAGTGATACCGAGGCCGCCCCGGGAGATGGTTACTCCCGGGGCGGCCTTTCTTCGCGGGTCGTGCGACCGCGCTCACCTAGAACTTGTAGGCCACCGAGCAGGTCTTGTCGGCGGCGGTCTGGCCGGTGAGCCCGCTGATCGTCGAGGTCGGTGCCGTGGCCGTCGGCGTCGAGCCACCCGACGCAGGAGTCGTCGCACCACCCGACGCAGGAGTCGTCGCACCACCCGACGGCGGCGCGGACGCCCCACCGCCCGAGGCACCAGCACCAGCACCAGTACTCTCCGACCCGACGCCCGTGCTCCCGGACGGGATCGTGAACGGCTTGTCCGCCTTGATCGCGTCGAACAGGAGCCCCGCGGTGGTGACGTCGGGCTGGACCTTGCCCGAGTACACGCCCGTGCCACCGGTCGAGCCGGGGTACTGGACGAAGTTGACGTTCTGCAGCGGAAGGTCTTTCAGCGCCGAGCCGATCTCGATCATCGTGCTGGTGTTGTTGAGGCTGTTCGAGAGCGTCATGTTGCTGGCCGCCGCCCGCGCAAGCTTGTAGAGCTTGGCCGGACTCTTCAGCACGCCGCCCGACTTGATGGTGCGCAGCATGGACGACAGGTACACCTGCTGCGACGAGATGCGACCGAGGTCGGAGCCGTCGCCGACCCCGTGACGCGTCCGCAGGAAAGCGAGGGCCTCCGCGCCCTGCAGCGTCGACGATCCGGCTGGCAGGTCGAGGTTCGTGAAGGAGTCGTGGATCGGCTTGTTGACGCAGACCGGCACCCCGCCGATGGCGTTGGTCATCTCGATGACGCCGTTGAACGAGATCAGCCCGGCGAACGGGATGTCGAGGCCGGTGAGCCCTTGACGGTCTGCACGACGCAGTTGAGGCCGCCGTACGAGAAGGCGTTGTTGATCGGCTGCGCCGACATCGCGCTGTACGACCCCTTGCCGTCTTCGCGAGGACAGGACGGGATCGGGACGACGAGGTCGCGGGGGATGCTGACGGCGGTGGCGTTCGTGTGGTCGGCGGACACGTGCAGGAGGATGTTGACGTCGTTGAGGGTGGCGTCGCGGTGGCCGAACTCGTGCGTGCTCTGCTTGGCGTCGTTGTCGGTGCCGACGATGAGGATGTTGAATCCGCCGGCGTACGCGCCGATGCCCGCCCCTGCTTCGCCGCCGGCTCGGTCTTCTCGCCGGAGAGCGCGACGCCGGAGCCGAGATCGTCTCTGATCTGCTTCAGCGCGATCGCCCCGACGGACACGCCACTGACGAGGACCACCGCGACGGCGATCGCGACCGTCTTCACGACGAAACCGACCGGGCCGCGACGCGCGAGCCTGCCGTGCCGGGCGACACCGGGCTCGTCGGTCGCGCGGGCGGCGCGCGCCGCTCGGCGCGGGCTCTCGGAGTGGTCGTTCAGGTCGCTCACACGGGTCCTTTCACAGGCGGACGAATCGTTCTCGGAAGGCGGACCTCCCGGGGGCGGTAACACCGAGCAGGATCACGCGCGGTGCCGTCGAAGGGGCTCGCACCCGGCCGGATCGTGTCGCGGCTCCCCTTCGGCGAGAGGTTCTCGCGAGGGATTCACGACGCCCGGCCGGTGAACAAGATTTTGAATTGTAGCCGGGAAGACTCCACGAATGTCGAGAGAGCCGCCGGTCAGTGAGCTGCGCCGGACTCGGCGACGAGCGCGTCGAGGGTGATGCGGACCACGCCGCGGGCGGCGCGCTCCGGCCGCATCAGCGCTTCGATCCTGCGCCCCGCTTTCATGTCGGAGAGCGGTTTCAGCAGGAAGCGCCCGGCTGCCCGCTGCGACGACGACGTGCGCGGCAGCAGCGCGACGCCGTGGCCGGTGGCCACGAGGTTCTCGATCAGCGGCAGGTGCACGGTGCGATGGACGACCTCGGCGCGGACGTTCGACACCAGCGACATCGTGGTCAGCACGCGGTCGAGCGGGTATCCCTCCGGCACGCCGATCCAGGGGTCGCCGATGACGTCGGCCACCGTCACGGTCGATGCGGACGCCAGACGATGGTCGAGCGGCAGAGCCACGTCGAGCGGCTCGCGCAGCAGGGGACGACTGTCAGGCCCGCGGTCGACGGAGACGTCACCTCGTCGGACCGGTGCCCGACGACGAGATCGTGGTCGAGCGTGCGCGGGGCGAACTCCTCCTGCCCCACGTCGAGGTCGACGAGGTGGAGCTCGATGTCGGGGTAGTGCTTCATCCGATCGAGCAGCCCCGGTACGAGCAGTTCGGCGGCGGACGCGAACAGGGCCACCTCGACGCGACCGGCCGTGCCGCCCCGGAACGCCCGCCACGCCGTCTCGGCCTCGGCGATGGCGGTTTCGATGCGCGCCGATCCGGCGGCGAGCGCTCGCCCTGCGTCGGTGAGCTCGACGCCTCGCCCGACCCGCCGCACCAGTTCGGCGCCGACCTGTCTCTGCAGCGTCTTGAGCTGCTGCGAGACGGCGCTGGGCGAACGGTGGGTCGCCCTGGCCACCGCGGTCACGCTGCCGCGCTCGCCCAGGTCGCGCAGGATCGAGAGCGCGGCGACATCCATGAAGGAAGCCTACAGAGACAGTGCACGACTTTGCGCTTTTTCTTCATGACGATCCCGGTCACGCTGGAGGCATGACCTCCCGCGATCGTCTCCTGGCGGCCCTCGTCGCCGTCATCTGGGGGCTGAACTTCCCGGCCACCGCCCTGGCCCTCGAGCACTTCCCGCCGTTCCTCATGGTGGCGGTGCGGTTCGGCCTGCTCGCGATCCCGACCGTGCTGTTCGTGCCGAGGCCGGCGATCCCGGTCCGTTGGCTCCTCGCCATCGGAACCGGCCTCGGGATCCTGCAGTTCGCCTTCCTCTACCTCGGGATGTCCGCGGGCATGGAGAGCGGACTCGCGTCGATCGTGCTGCAGGCGTCGGCGCCGTTCACGGTGCTCATCGCGGCGGCGGCGCTGCGGGAGCGCATCTCCGGCCGGCAGGCGATCGGCATCGGGATCGCCGCTGCCGGGCTCGCCGCGATCGCCGTCCACCGCGCGCAGGTCTCCGCGATCCTGCCCGTCGCCCTGGTGCTGGCGGCGGCCCTCGGCTGGGCGCTCGGCAACGTCGCGTCCCGGAAGGCGGCCGCCCCCAACGCCCTGCACCTCACCCTCTGGATGTCGGTGGTGCCTCCGATTCCCCTCTTCGTGCTCTCGTGGGTCTTCGAGGGGCCGCGGAGAATCGCAGGATCCCTCGGCACCGCTTTCACTCCGGGCGCGCTGCCGTCGCTGTTCGGGCTGCTCTACGTGGTCGTCGTCGCGACCGTGGTCGGCTACGGCCTCTGGAACGGGCTGCTCGCCCGCTACCCGTCGAGCACCGTCGCGCCGTTCTCGATGCTGGTGCCGGTGATCGGCGTGCTGGCGTCGTGGCTGGCGTTCGGGCAGGTCCCCGACGCCGTCGAGCTGGGCGGCGGGGTGCTCGTCGTGGGCGGTGTGCTGTTCGCCAGTCGGCGGCGCCGTGCCCTGCCGCGCAGCCCAGCAGAACCGGCCGGGGCGGCCGATCGCTTTGCGGAATCGGCTCGCCTCGCCGAGGCTAGTTCCCGACCGCGACCGTGACTCGACCGCCCTTCCAGGTGACGTCGTACCCGTTCGCCGACAGGACGACACCCGACGACACGAACTCGTCGGGGAGCGAGCACGACGAGAGTCCGAGGCCGGCATTCGGCGACTCGGAGCCGTCGAGCGAGAGCAGGCAGTACCCGCCGCTCGATCCCGCCTCGCGGGCGATCCAGATCCGCGTCTTGGCGGGCGTCGTCGCCACGAGGCGCGTCGACGACGGAACGTACGTGATGTTCGCGCCGGGCGTGGCCGCGTAGCGGTCCTCGGAGGTGGCACTCCGAGCCAGGAGGGCTTCGGCCGCCAGGATCTTCTCGCGCGAGGAGGCCACGACCGACGGGTCGCCGTCGAAGAGCTCGGAGCCGACGGACGGGCTGGGGTCGAGGCTCGGCGCGAAGCTCGGCGCGGCCGACGAGCCGGTGACCGGGGGAAGCAGGACTCTGTCGACGAGTGCCCCGCCGATGAGGCCGACGACGAGAGCGGCCCCGAGTCCGGTCACGAACACTCGGCGGCTGGGCCGCCAGCGAGAGGGCGCAGGATCCGCCCCCGCGTCGCCGGGCCGCTCGCCCTCCGGCACCGCGGCGTCTCCGACCGAACCGGCCAGAGTGCCGTCGGACGGAGCCTCGTCGGGCCCGGCCGCGTCGAGAGCACGCCCCTCGCGCTCGCCGTCGAGCGCGGCGGTCGCACGGGCGGCGTCATCGGCCTCGAGTTCGTGCCGGGCGGCGGCACTCTCGGCGGGTGACGCCGTCTGCCCGTAGGCCAGGAGCTCAAGGGCTCGTCGACGCTCGTCGTTAAGCACGAGTGCAGCCTAGAGCGTGTCTCACTTCACCGCGGGTCGTGTGAGACACGCCCTGGATGACCGCTCGTGACGCCGTCCGTCGACAGGGAATGCCGCGGGTGCCACAGTGGTTGCTGCAAGTGCTTCAGGGACGGTGAGATTCCGTACCGGCGGTGACAGCCCGCGAACCCCGTGCGATCACGGGGCCGAACCGGCCAGCAGACCCCGTGACAGGGCGATGCGATTCCGGTGCCGACAGTGTCTGTGTTCTGCACAGCGACAGTCTGGATGGAAGAAGCCGCAGCACGAGGAAGACCATGCACGCCATCACCTGGCTGTTCGACGCGACGTTCACCATCGGTCATCAGACCGTCCTCTGGCGGGAGGTGATCGGGAACCTGTTCGGCCTCGTGAGCGCTCTCGGCGGCATGCGCCGGAAGGTCTGGGCCTGGCCCATCGGGATCGCGGGCAACGCGCTCCTGTTCACGGTCTTCCTGGGCGCGGTCTTCGACACACCGAACCCGGTCAACCTCCTCGGTCAGGCGGGCCGCCAGATCATGTTCATCGTCGTGTCGATCTACGGCTGGTACGCCTGGAAGCGCGCGAAGACCGGCGGCGGAAGCGCCGTCGAACCGCGCTGGGCCGGCGCCCGGGCGCGGATCCTGCTGGCTGTGGCCTTCGTCGGCGGCACAGCGGTCCTGACACCGATCTTCACCGCACTGGGCTCCTACGCCCCGGTCTGGTCGGACGCCTGGATCTTCGTCGGTTCGCTGCTGGCGACCTACGGCATGGCCAAGGGCTGGGTCGAGTTCTGGCTCATCTGGGTGGCCGTCGACATCGTCGGAGTGCCTCTGCTGCTGAGCGCCGGCTACTACGCCTCGGCGTTCATGTACATCTTCTATGGCGCGTTCACGCTGACCGGCTTCTTCGTCTGGGCGCGGACGCGCAGGATCGCAGCGCTGCCGGTGATGCCGGATCCCGCACCGGCCGCGGTGGTCACGCCCCGCTGACCGGCGCCGGCCGCTCGGGTGAACGCGCCCGCTCGGCGCCGGAGGATCCGGCTTCGCGGGCTCCCGGGATCCTGGTCATACTGGGTCCATGAGGCTCTCACGCGACCAACTGGCCACGTCCATCGCCGACGCTGCACGCAGCACCTGGCGCGAGCTCTGCGCCGACCGACCGGGGGTCCCGTTCGCCGGCTTCGCCCTCTACTCCGACGAATCGGCCATGACGCTCCTCTGCTCGGCGAACACCCCCGAGAACCTCACGCGCCTCGACGAGGACGACCCGGAGGTCGCGGACGCGGTCCGCTGGACCCCTGCGGAATGGGATCTCGAAGACATCGGCTCGTGGTTCTTCGACGGCGTGAACGAGGTCCTGCTCGAGGCCTTTCAGGCGGAGGAGCCCCTCGAGGAGCGGGCGGCGATGTTCGACGCCGCCGTCGACGCCCTGGAGCGCCTGCGCGACGAAGGGGAGTTCCAGGATCACCCCGACCTCGTCGTGATGTTCCGGCTGTCCGACGACGAGCACGACGAACGCGACAGCGAGTGGCTGGCTCGCCTCAACCCGGCCGACATCGTCGCGGACTACGAGGAGTGGCTGGAGGGCTAGTCCCGCTCGGGCCGCCCCACGCCGGCGCCCTATGTCCTGACATACTGAGGCGTACGCCACGACGAAGGAGTGAAGCCCGTGCTCGATGTTTCCGAGATCCGCGATCTGTTCCGCACCACGGAGGCCTCGCTGGGCGGTCTGCTGACCGACCCGCCGAAGCTGGCCGCCGAGCTCGCCCGCCAGCACGCCGAGGTCCGCTTCGCGTCCGTCGACTTCGACCTCGCCTGGCTGATCGGGAGCGGCATCCGCGCGGTGGCGAGCGAGGAGCGCCTTCCCATCGCCATCAACATCACGCTGGGGCCGCAGCAGGTGTTCCACGCCGCCGTCGACGGTGCCACCTCCGACAACGACGACTGGGCCGCGCGCAAGTCCGCCGTCGCGTGGCGGTACTCGAAGTCGTCGTTCGCGGTCGGGCTCGACTTCGCCGACGAGCCCGGCGGGTTCGATGCGGCGTCGCGGCGTCCCGTCGCCGATTTCGCCGCCCACGGAGGTGCCGTGCCGATCCTGCTCCGCTCCGGTGTCGCCGTCGGGGTCACCGCCGTCTCCGGCTTGCCCGCGACGTCCGATCACGCGCTGGTGATCGCCGCTCTGACGGTCGCCCGCGACCACCTCTGAGGAGGCCCGCGGGCACAGCAAGAATTAACATCGACGCCACAATCGCAGGCGTAGCGTTGCACCGGTGACCCGTCCTACTACGGCAACGGTCGGCGAGCTCCGGGCATCCGGGCACGTCCAGAAGACCCTGCGTGCCGAAATCCGCGACAACCTCCTCAGCGCCCTCCGAGAGGGCCGCGATCCGTGGCCCGGGCTGCACGGTTTCGAGTCGACCGTCATCCCGCAACTGGAGCGCGCCCTGATCGCCGGCCACGACGTGGTCCTGCTGGGCGAACGCGGCCAGGGCAAGACCCGCCTGCTGCGCACCCTGTCCGGACTGCTCGACGAATGGTCGCCGGTCATCGACGGCTCGGAGCTCGGCGAGCACCCGTACGAACCCATCACCTCCGAGAGCCGCCGACGCGCGGCCGAGCTGGGCGACATCCTGCCGATCTCGTGGCGCCACCGCGACGAGCGCTACGTCGAGAAGCTGGCCACGCCCGACACGAGCGTCGCCGACCTGATCGGCGACGTCGACCCCATGAAGGTCGCCGAGGGCCGCAGCCTGGGCGACCCCGAGACCATCCACTTCGGCCTGATCCCGCGCAGCCACCGCGGCATCGTCGCCATCAACGAGCTGCCCGACCTCGCCGAGCGCATCCAGGTCGCCATGCTCAACGTGATGGAGGAGCGCGACATCCAGATCCGCGGCTACGTGCTGCGCCTGCCGCTCGACGTCCTGGTCGTCGCGAGCGCGAACCCCGAAGACTATACGAACCGCGGCAGGATCATCACGCCCCTGAAAGACAGGTTCGGCGCGGAGATCCGCACTCACTACCCGACCGAGCTCGAGGACGAGATCGCCGTCATCCGGCAGGAGGCCGAGTTGGTCGCGGAGGTTCCCGACTACCTCGTCGAGATCCTGGCCCGCTTCACGCGCGCGCTTCGAGAGTCCACCGCCGTCGATCAGCGCTCCGGCGTCAGCGCCCGCTTCTCGATCGCCGGCGCCGAGACCATCGCCGCCGCCGCGATCCACCGCGCGACACGGCAGGGCGAGGAGCAGGCCGTGGCGCGCCCCATCGACCTCGAGACCGCCGTGGACGTCCTCGGCGGCAAGATCGAGTTCGAGTCGGGCGAGGAGGACCGCGCCGACGAGATCCTCGACCACCTGCTCCGGACGTCGACGGCGGAGACCGTCCGCGCGCACTTCCGCGGCATCGACTTCGGCATCCTGGTCGAAGCGCTCGAGAACGGTTCGATGGTGACCACGGGCGAGCAGGTGACGGCACGCGACTTCCTCGCCGGGCTCCCGTCGCTCGGCGAATCCGAGCTCTACGACGAGATCTGCGACCGCCTCGGCGCGACCACCGACGGCGAGCGGGCCGGCGCCATCGAGCTGGCTCTGGAGGGTCTCTACCTCGCTCGCCGACTCAGCAAGGAGTCCGGCGGCGGGCAGGCCATCTATGGCTAGGACGAACCGGCGGCTCACGCGCGACGCCCGCTACACGAAGTACACGGGCGGGCCGGATCCCCTCGCGCCGCCGGTCGATCTGAAAGAGGCCCTCGACGCCATCGGCGAAGACGTCATGGCGGGCTACTCCCCGAGCGAGCAATGCGCGAGTTCCTGCGCCGCGGCGGCCGCGACAAGGCCGGTCTCGACGACCTCGCTCGACGCGTCGCGGAGAAGCGCCGCGAACTGGCGCAGAAGCACAACCTCGACGGCACGCTCGCCGAGATCCGCGAGCTGCTCGACAAGGCCGTCCTCGAGGAGCGCAAGCAGCTCGCCCGTGACACCGAGATGGACGACGGCGACCGGGCCCTGGCCGAGATGCAGCTCGACAACCTCCCGCCCGGGCCGGCCGCCGCGGTCGACGAGCTCTCCGACTACACCTGGCAGAGCCCCCAGGCGCGGGCCGACTTCGAGAAGATCAAGGATCTCCTCGGACGAGAGATGCTCGACCAGCGATTCGCCGGTATGAAGAAGGCGCTCGAGAACGCCACCGACGCCGATCGAGAAGCGATCAACGAGATGCTGGGCGATCTCAACGAGCTCCTCGAATCCCACCGGGCCGGCACGGATTCCCCCGAAGACTTCGATGACTTCATGGAGAAGCACGGCGAATTCTTCCCGGAGAACCCGCAGGACATCGACGAATTGCTCGACGCCCTCGCGCAGCGGGGCGCGGCCGCGCAGCGCATGCGCAACTCCATGACCCAGGAGCAGCGGGACGAGCTCGACGCCCTGGCCCAGCAGGCATTCGGCTCACCCGACCTGATGGACGCTCTGTCCCAGTTGGACGGCAACCTCCAGGCCCTGCGGCCGGGCGAGAACTGGGGCGGACTCGAGCGGATGGACGGCGAGCAAGGCCTGGGGCTCGGTGACGGCACGGGTGTCTTCCAGGACCTCGCCGACCTCGACTCGCTCGCGGAGCAGCTCGCGCAGACCCACAACGGCGCGGGTCTCGACGACCTCGACCTGGAGAAGCTCACCAAGCAGCTCGGCGACGAAGCGGGGGTCGACGCGCGCACGCTGCAGCAGCTCGAAAAGGCGCTCCGCGACTCCGGCACGATGAAGCGCGGCAGCGACGGGTCGCTCAAGTTGACCCCCAAGGCCATGCGCGAGCTCGGCAAAGCCCTCCTGCGCGACGTGGCGGCGACCCTGTCCGGTCGCGGCGGCAACCGCGACATCCGCCAGGCGGGAGCCGCCGGAGAACGCTCCGGCGCCACGCGCGAGTGGGCCTTCGGCGACACCGAGCCCTGGGACGTCACGCGCACGATCACGAACGCGCTGACTCGCACCGCGTCCGCGCGCGATGTCGGGTCGGGTGCAGGATCACGCGTCCGTATCGAGATCGGCGACGTCGAGGTCCAGGAGACCGAGGCACGCACGCAGGCCTGCGTCGCTCTGCTCGTCGACACGTCCTTCTCGATGGCCATGGAGAACCGGTGGGTGCCGATGAAGCGGACGGCCCTCGCGCTGCACACTCTCATCACCAGCCGGTTCCGCGGCGACGAGCTGCAGATGATCGGCTTCGGACGCCACGCCGAGGTCATGGAGATCGAGCAGCTCGTCGGGCTCGACGCTCAGTGGGACAAGGGCACCAACCTCCACCACGCGCTGATGCTCGCGAACCGGCACTTCCGGAAGCACCCGAACATGCAGCCGGTGCTCCTGATCGTCACCGACGGTGAGCCGACCTCCCACCTCGAGCCCGGCGGCGACGTGTACTTCAACTACCCGCCCGACCCGCTGACCGTGGCCTACGCCGTGCGCGAGCTCGACAACTCGATGCGGCTGGGCGCCCACACGACTTTCTTCCGGCTGGGCGACGATCCTGGGCTGGCCCGCTTCATCGACTCGATGGCCACACGCGTCGGCGGCAACGTCGTCGCACCGGACGCCGACGACCTCGGAGCGGCGGTGGTCGGGTCGTACCTCGGGTCGCGCCGGTCGGGCGGGCACTTCGGCGGGTTCGACGGCGGCGGGTTCTCGGCCGGCTCCGACTTCGACGGCATGTTCGGGCGCGGCTGGTACTGAGCGCTGCTGCTGCCGCCGCTGTCGCCGCCGCCGCCGCAACGCGTCTCACGGACAACCCAACCTGCCGCGGCAGGGCTACACGTCCGAGCAACGTTTCGCGGCGGCCGTCGCTGCTGGCCGTGCCACCGCTGCCGCTATGCCGCCTTTGCCGCCGCGGCCGCCAGCGCCGCCAGCGCCGCAACGCGTCTCACGGACAACCCAACCAGCCGCGGCAGGGCTACACGTCCGCACAACGTTTCGCGGCGGCCGCCGCTGCCGGCCGTGCCACCGCTGCTGCTGCCGCTGCCGCTGCCGCAACGCGTCTCACGGACAACCCAACCTGCCGCGGCAGGGCTACACGTCCGCACAACGTTTAGCGGCGGCCGCGGCGCCGATCCCGCCGCTTCCGATCCACGTCGACGCCCGCTGCGTCGCACTCGCATGACCGCGCGATGTGGCCACCTCACGCACGAGCCCATCGCGGGTGACGCCATCGTGCCTGACGGGCTAGAAGATCGGCCAGGGCACCGCGGGCATGTGGCCGTGCGGCGCCGGGAAGCGCCGCTTCGTGAGCAGTCGATCGCAGCGGCCCGCGAAGGCCACGAGCTCGTCCCCGTCGAGCAGCTCGCCGAGGACCCCGCCCAGCCCGCCGGCCAGATCGTCGCGGACGCGCTGGACCCCGGCGAGCTCGTCGTCGTTGAGGTCATCGCCGAGCCAGCCCCACAGGACCGTGCGCAGTTTGTGCTCCACGTGGAAAGTCAGCCCGTGGTCCACCCCGTGGCGGTGCCCGTCAGGCATGGGCAGGATGTGCGCGCCCTTGCGGTCGGCATTGTTGACGACCACGTCGAAGACCGCCATCCGCCGCAGCGCAGCGCTGTCCTCGTGGATCAGGCTGACCGGGCGGTCGTACTCGTCCTCGCCGTCGAACACGGTGCGCCAGCCCTCTTCCGGGACGTCTTCCGGCGCGACGAGGTTCACGGGATCCTGCTCGACGTCCTGCTCCTGGAAGAGCTGCACCATCCCGACGCCGAGCGGGCCGTCACGGAGCCACGTGCGCGGCACGACGTTCCACCCGAAGGCCTCGGAGACGAGGTAGGCGGCCGCTTCGCGGTTCGCCAGGTCGCCGTCGGGAAAATCCCACAGGGGTTTCTCGCCCGCCGACGGCTTGTAGACGACGACCGTCTCGCCGATCGTGGCGAGGAAGGTCGCGTTCGAGGCCGTCGTGATCCTGCCCGTGATCTCCAGCGGGAGCTCGTCGAGCGCCCGGACGTCGACCTCGGGTGGCATCAGAGGTCGTCGGGAAAGAGGTGGATGTGGCCTTCAGGATCGATCGGGGTTCCGCAGACGTCGCAGATCGGCCGACCCGCACCCACGACCTCGAGGGTGCGCTTGGCGAATGCCCGCGCCGTGCCCACGGGGATGCGCACCAGCATGACCTCGGGCGGCTCGACCTCGAGGGGCTCATCGCTGTCGAAGAACGCCTCGGCGTCGGCCTCGTCGACCTCGATGATCGGGTAGGCCTCGATGACGACCTGAGCGGTGGTCGGGTCCCAGCCGAGGCTCAGGGCACCGGTGCGGAACTCCGGCTCGACCGGCTGCTCGAGCGGATCGTTGTCGACCAGTTCGACGGGGGTCGCCGCAGGGACGCTGACCGGGTTGCCGTCTTGCGCCATCAGTTCGTCGAGGATCTCTTCGATCTTCTCCGCGAGCAGAGCCGACTGCTCTTTCTCGAGGGCGATGCTGACGAGCTGAGCGCCGGCGCGGGCCTGCAGGTAGAAGGACCGGGACCCGGGCTGGCCGACGGTGCCGACGACGACCCGATCCGGCCAGCCGAAGCCATGGACGATGGTAGGCATGAGGCCAGTCTACGAGCGGTCGCCCTGTGCCGGTTCAGGGTTGCCGGCACCGCCGCCGACAAGTGCCTCGGCGGCGGGCGGGGCGGCCTTGAGCCAGGAGAGGTCGCCCGAGTCGGTGTTGGTCGACACGACGTCGGGTCGGTTCGACCCGTAGCGGATGATCGAGACGGATGCCGGTCCGACGTTGATGCGCTGGAAGAGGTCGAGGTGCATCCCGTACGCGTCCGCCAGGACCGACTTGATGATGTCGCCGTGGCTCACCGCCACCCAGACCGCTCCGGCGCCGTGCTCCTGCTCGAAGGCTGCGTCGAGCCGGCGGATCGCCGCGACCGACCGCGCCTGCATCGCCGCCAGCGACTCGCCACCAGGGAACGCCGCGGCCGACGGCTGATTCTGCACGACCTTCCAGAGGTCTTCCTTTGCGAGATCCTTCAGCGCACGCCCCTGCCACTCGCCGTAGTCGCACTCGGTGATGGCCCGCTCGATCGGCGTCGCAGGGTGATTCTGATGGTCGTGCTGAAGTGCCAGGATCGCCTTCGCCGTCTGACGGCACCGTTCGAGCGGACTCGAGACGACCCCGACCAGCGGCACCTCTGCGAGGCGTTCGGCCGTGCGCTGCGCCTGCTTGCGCCCCACCTCGTCGAGCTTCACCCCCGGCGTGCGACCCGCCAGGTGCCGCTGGCATTGGCGGTGGTGCGGCCGTGTCGGACGAGGAGGACTGTGGCCATGACGTTCAGCCTAATCGGCTGGCTGGAGTCGTCAGCCGCGGGGCGGGCTGTTCCGGAGAGCCCTCTGCGCGGCGGCGACGGAGTCGGCCGGGCTGGTGTTGAACGCGATGGCGGCCCCCGCCGCTGAGACGTGGACGAGATTCACGATCGCCTCGAAGAACTCGAGGGCGGGTTCCGGCTTGCGGATGCCTCCGCCGATGACGACGGAATCCCAGACCTGCGAACCCAGAGCCTGCTCGACGGTGGCCAACGCCTGGGCATCCGGGGCCACGAGGCATTCGACCAGGATCACGCCAGCCCGGCTCGCGGCATCGCGCGACGCCTCGAAGGCGGCCTCCACCGCGCCGGCGTCGACTCCTGGCGTCGTGAGCGGATCGAAGCCGATGACGAGAACGCGCAGGTCGGTGGTCGTCATCGTGCTTCTTTCGTCCGTCGACCTAGATGGCGGGCTCGGCGAAGCTGATGACCTGCGACGTCGTCCACGAAGCCCGGTCGCCGAAGGCCGCCGCCCGCTCGGGCGAGGCGATGTAGTCGGCCTCCACGGCGAGGAAGTGGTCTCGGTCGCCCGGCAGACTCACCGCCCAGACGAACTCGTTGGTCTCGGGCAGCGCGTAGCCGAACTCGACGGTGAAGTCGAAGGCACGACGGGCCGGAACGAGCAGCTCGTGCCACCAGGCCAGGAACTCGTCGAGCACTCCGGCCTCGAGGACGTAGCGACGCAATTGGACGGTGCGATCGGGTGTGGTCATGCGGAGGGCGTGGGATTCGAACCCACGAGGGTTTTACCCCCACTTGTTTTCAAGACAAGCTCCATCGGCCGCTCGGACAGCCCTCCCGGCACGCGGTCCCGTGGGATCGCAGCCGCTGCGAGTCTATCGGACGGGCCGTCTCGCGATCCTGCGATCACGGGTCGGCGTGAGATGGCCGATTCTGTCGCGTGGGTTCGCTTGTCTCGACAGATCGGGCCATGTCGTGTGGTCGCGCCGAGCGACATCGCAGTTCGACCGCGGAGGCGCGTCGTCCGCGGGCGGAACGTCGATCTCGGCACTCGAGCTCGCGCGTCCGAAGGCCCGCAGGCCGCGGCGCACGGCCCGCGGTGCGCAGGCGCAGGCCGGCGGGCACGCGGGCACGCGGGCACGCGGGCACGCAGGCACGCAGGCACGCAGGCACGCAGGATCCTGAGGCGCCTGCAGGAGCGCAGGCACGCCCGCCGGAGCGCAGGGGCACCGAGGCCCCCGCGGTCGACAGGCAGCGACGGCTAGAGCGTGGCCAACACGGCGGCGAGGCCGTCTTCGATGTCGGGTCCGGTCACCTCGGACGCGACCTCGACCACGTCATCGGGAGCCTGGCCCATGGCGACGCCCCGGCCGCCTCGAGCCGCCCAGCTGAGCATGTCGATATCGTTGCGGCCGTCACCGACGGCCATGACGTGATCGTGGGGAACTTCGAGAAGACCTCGGACCCGCTCCATCGCCGTGGCCTTCGTGACGCCGAAGGGGGCGATGTCGAGCCAGGCCGTCCAGCCGACGTTGTACGAGACCTTGTGGAGGCCCATGCTCTCGACGATCTCGAGGAATTCTTCGAGGCTGTGGCTGGGCGACAGGACGACGACACGGGTCGCGGAGATCGACAGCAGCTCGTCGAACTCGACCTCGCGGCTGGTGTCGGTGATGGCAGCCTGCGGGAAGGTGCCCTTGTAGAACATGTTGCCGTGCGCGTCTTCGACGGCGTAGCCGGCGCCCTCGAGGCTGCCGCTGATGGTGGTTAGGACGTCGCGCGGGTCGAATTCTTCGATGTACACGGGCGTATAACCGGTCTCGCTGGTGTCGTCGCGGCCGAGGGTGATGGCGCCGTTGGAGCAGACGACGTAGTCGGAGGTCAGGCCGAGACGCTCGAGAACGGGCAGGGTCATGTCGACCGAGCGCCCCGTGGCGATCATGACCTGGTGGCCGGCGTCGCGAAGACGGTGGATCTCGCTGCGCACGGCCTCGCTGATATCGCCCCCTCGGTCATGATCGTGCCGTCGACGTCGAGTGCGACGAGCCAAGCGGCGTCGGGCGCAACACGCGACGCGGACGCGGCGTGGCTGGGAGTGCTCACGCCACCGGCTCCATGACTTCGAGCCCACCGAGGTACGGTCTGAGGGCCTCGGGAACGACCACCGACCCGTCGGCCTGCTGGTGCGTCTCGAGAATGGCGACGATCCAGCGCGTGGTCGCCAACGTGCCGTTGAGCGTCGCCACGGGAGCGGTCTTGCCGCTCTCGGTGCGGTAGCGGGTGTCGAGGCGACGGGCTTGGAAGGTCGTGCAGTTGGAGGTGGAAGTGAGCTCGCGGTAGGTACCCTGCGTCGGGACCCACGCCTCGATGTCGAACTTGCGCGCAGCACTCGAGCCGAGATCGCCTGCCGCCACGTCGATCACGCGGTAGCTGAGCTCACAGGCCTGGAGCATGGCCTCCTGGAATCCGACGAGTTTCTCGTGCTCAGCCTCGGCCTGGTCGGGGTGGATGTAGCTGAACATCTCGAGCTTGTTGAACTGGTGAACGCGCAGGATCCCGCGGTTGTCTTTGCCGGCGGCACCCGCCTCGCGCCTGTAACAGGTCGACCACCCGGCGTAGCGGATCGGCCCCTCCGACACGTCGAGGATTTCGTCGGCGTGGTACCCGGCGAGCGCCACTTCGCTCGTGCCCGTCAGGTAGAGGTCGTCGGCGGGGAGGTAGTAGATCTCGTCGGCGTGTGCGCCGAGGAAGCCAGTGCCCGCCATGACCTCGGGGCGCACGAGCGTCGGCGTGATCAGCGGCACGAAGTCTTCGCGGAGGGCGTGGTCGAGCGCCATGTTCATGAGGCCCAGTTCGAGGCGAGCCCCGATGCCCCGGAGGAAGTAGAACCGCGACCCGGAGACCTTCGTGCCTCGCTTGATGTCGATCGCTCCGAGCTTCTCGCCGAGGTCGGCGTGATCCTGCGGTTCGAAATCGAAACTCACGGGTGTGCCGTGCGTTCGCAGCGTGACGAAGTTCTCTTCGCCGCCGGCCGGGACACCGTCGATGATCGGGTTCGCGATGGCGCGGATGGCGGCGTCGAACTGCTCGTCGGCGACGGTCGAGGCGGCGCTGGCCTCCTTCACGCGACCGGCGAGCGCCTGCGCCTGAGCGACGAGCTCTTTCTTCTCCTCTTTCGGCGCCTTGGCCACCGTCTTGCCGAAGGCGTTCTGCTCGGCGCGCAGGTCTTCGAAGGCGGCGATGGCGGCACGACGGGCGATGTCGGCAGCCTGGGCGACGTCGACCGCTTCTGCGGAGTCGCCGCGCGCGAGCTGACTCTTCTTGAGGAGGTCGGGGGCGTCGCGGAGGAGCTGGGGATCGATCACCCGTCCATCCTAAGGAGTCGCGGTGGCGCGCGCAGAGGGTGCGAGCCGGCTGTGGACAAGTCACGGCTGCCGATGCTTTTACACAACCGGCACACAACGGGGTCCGGCGTCGAATACGGTGAACCCATGAGCACTCCGTCCTCCCCGGCGAGCCCCGCAGCCGCCCGAGCGCAGGCGGAGACCTCGCGTAAGACCGCTGCCGTCGTCTACAACCCGATCAAGGTCTCCCTGCGCGACATCAAGAAGTCGGTCAAACGTCACCAGAAAGAGGTCGGCTGGAACGAGACCCTCTACTACGCGACGTCCGTCGAAGATCCCGGCGGGGGTGTCACGGCGCAGGCCCTCGAGGCCGGAGCCGACGTGGTGATCGCGGCCGGCGGCGACGGCACGGTGCGCAACGTCGCCGAGGCCCTGCGCGGTACCGACGCGTCGCTGGGGCTTCTTCCTTCCGGCACCGGCAACCTCCTCGCCCGCAACCTCAAGCTCAGCCTCGACCACCTCGACTCCTCCATCGCCACGGCGTTCCACGGTGTCGACCGTCCCATCGACGTCGGCGTGGTCGACATCGAGAACGCCGACGGCTCCCGCGACCGCCGCGTCTTCGTCGTCATGGCCGGCCTCGGGCTCGACGCCAAGATGCTGGCCAACACCAACGACAAGCTCAAGAAGCGAGTCGGCTGGCTCGCCTACGTCGACGCCATCGTGCGGTCCCTGCGAGACGACAACCGCATGAACATCCGCTACGACCTCGACGGCACCGGCAAGAAGTCCATGCGGACCAACACGATCATCCTCGGAAACTGCGGCCTCCTCCCGGGCAACCTCATGCTGCTGCCCGACGCCGCGATCGACGACGGCATCTTCGACATCGTCGCGCTCCGCCCCGAGCGCAAGATCGACTGGCTCGGCATCTGGCTCAAGATCGTGTGGGAGAACGGCGTGCTCCGCCGGAGCAGAACCGGGCGCCGGATCATGGAACACACGCCAGAGATCAAAACGGTCCGGTACATGAAGGGCTCCGAACTCATCGTCCGCCTCGACGCCCCCCAAGACTTCGAGCTCGACGGCGACTCCCACGGCATGGCCGTCGCGATCAAGGCCTGGGTCGACCCCTTGGCCCTGCGGGTGCGGGTGCCCGCGTAGGGCTCGGGGCTCGGCTTCGCCCTCGCTGTGTGGCGACCCGAAACGCGCGCCAACCCCTCCCGAAATCGAAGGGGATTTTCGAGTTGCGACGGTGCTGAGGCCGATCGGGGCCCGATTCGCGAGAATCCCCTTCGATTTAAGGAGGTGCGGTAGGGGCGGGACGGACGGATGGCCAGGCGACCGTCGGCCAGGTGCACGCGCAGGCTGCAGGGCGCAACGCACCCCCGCGCGCAGGCCGCAGGGCGCAGCGCACCCCCTCGCGCAGGCAGGGCACACGGCACCGCCCACACCCGCCCGCCGAAGCCCGCTGCTTCACCGCGCGACCATGTCGGACACAAGCCTCCCCGAAACGGGCAACGCCGCAACGCCGCAGCGCCGCGGCACGTCACGTCGTCCGGATCGCGTCGGGTTACCCGGGGCCGACGGCGGACGGCCGCCCGTTGCGACCCGCGGGTCGCGCACGGCGGCCTGACCCTGGCCACGCCGGGCGCCGCGCGGCCAGGCCCGGCCCAAGCCGAACGAACGGTTCAGCTAACCCCGGTGACCCTCCGCCAGGTCGTCCGAGACTCGCTCACAAGATCGCACTGCCGCGCAACCCCCGAAGGAGGCCCGCACCGACGACCTCAGCCCAGCGTGAACGACTGCGGCTCTCCTGTGACGAGGCCGCGCAGCCAATCGCGGGCCTCGACGAACGCGGCGTTGTCGTAGCGGGGCGTGACGGTCACGGGCTGTTTGTCGGCGCGGGGGTAAGAACCGAGGAAGATCACTCTCGGGCTGAACCGCTTGAGGCCGAGCAGGGCATCGGCCACACGTTCGTCGAGGATGTGGCCGTCGAGGTCGATCACGAACCGGTACCGGCCCAAGGCGTCGCCGATGGGTCGTGACTGCAGGAGACTCATGTTGATGCCGCGGGTTGCGAACTGCTCGAGCATGTCGAGGAGGCCGCCGGCTCGGTCGTCGGGCAGCTCGGCGATGATCGACGTCTTGTCTGAGCCGGTCGCCGGCGGCACCGCTGAGGTGCGCCCAACGAGCACGAACCGCGTGACGGCGTTGGGGTTGTCGCCGACGCCCTCGGCGAGAACCTCGAGCGGATAGTGCTCGGTGATGCCGGGCGGGGCGATCGCAGCGTCGGCCAGGACGCCGACGACCTCGTCGCCGTCAGCGGGCGGAAGCAAGGCCGCAGCGGCCGCGACGTTGGAGGTGGCGGGCAAGTGCCCGTGATCGGGCAAGGTGCGCTCGAGCCAGAGGCGCGTCTGAGCGTAGGCGACGGCGTGCGCATTGACGACCCTCACGTCTTCGAGCCGGACACCGGGCCGCGCGACCAGCACGAAGTTGACCGGCACCAGGTATTCGCCCAGGATTCGCAGCCCGGGCACGTTGGCGAGAGCGTCTTGCGTGGCGCTCACTCCGCCGTCGATGCTGTTCTCGATGGCGATCATCGCGGCGATGCTCCGTTCGGCGACGACGTCGGCGAGAGCCTCGCCGACGTTGTTGACGCTGCGCCACGTCTTGCCCGCCGCTTCGGGCACCTGCTTGAGCGCAGCCTCGGTGAACGTGCCGGCCGGACCGAGGTAGCTGTAGGTGGTCACGGGGTCGGACGTCGCGTGGTTCTCTGGCATGGATCAGAGCCTAGGGCAGGATCACGAGGCCCAGGCGGCCGCCGCGACCCCTGTGGATAACTCGGCGGAGCCCTGCGGCGAGTGCCACTATGAGAGACATGACCGATCGTGCCGGCACGTACGCCCAAGACTCCGACCTCATCGACCCCGAAGCGGTCTCCGCTGCCTACTACGACCTCATCCCCGATGTGTCCGACCCCGCCCAGAAGGTCGTCTTCGGCACCTCCGGTCACCGCGGTTCCTCGCTCGACGCGGCGTTCAACGAGGCGCACATCGCGGCGATCACGCAGGCCATCGTCGAGTACCGCGCCGGTCAGGGCATCACGGGGCCGCTCTTCATCGGCCGCGACACCCACATCCTGTCCGGGCCGGCCGAGCGCACGGCGCTCGAAGTCCTCGCCGGTAACGGCGTGACGGTCCTGGCCGACGCCGAGGGCGGCTATGTGCCGACCCCGGTCGTGAGCCACGCGATCCTCGTCTACAACAACGATCCGGCCAACGACGACCAGGCTGACGGCATCGTCGTCACCCCGAGCCACAACCCGCCGCGAGACGGCGGCTTCAAGTACAACCCGCCGCACGGGGGCCGGCCGACAGCGATGCGACGGCGTGGATCGCCGCTCGCGCGAACGAGATCATCGCCGGCGGCAACGTCGAGGTGAAGAAAGACATGGGCAGCCCCGGGCGGCACGACTTCCTCCGCGGGTACGTCGGCGATCTCGCGAACGTCATCGACTTCGACGCCATCAAGAAGGCAGGCATCCGCATCGGGGCCGACCCGCTCGGAGGGGCGAGCGTCGCTTACTGGGCCGCCATCCGCGACGCGTACGACCTCGACCTCACCGTGATGAACCCCGGCGTCGACCCGACCTGGCGGTTCATGACGCTCGACTGGGACGAGAAGATCCGCATGGATCCGTCGAGCGCCTCCGTCATGGCGAGCGTCGTCTCCCGCAAAGACGAATTCGACATCGTCACGGGCAACGACGCCGACGCCGACCGGCACGGCATCGTCACGCCCGACGGCGGGCTGCTGAACCCCAACCACTACCTGGCCGTCGCCATCGACTACCTCTACGCGCACCGCCCCGAATGGCGGGCTGACGCTGCGATCGGCAAGACTCTCGTGTCGTCGTCGATCATCGACCGCGTGGCCGAAGACCTCGGCCGGCGGCTCTGGGAGGTGCCTGTCGGCTTCAAGTGGTTCGTCCCAGGGCTGGTCGACGGCAGCGTCGCCTTCGGTGGCGAAGAGAGCGCCGGCGCCTCGTTCCTCCGCCGCGACGGTTCGGTCTGGACCACAGACAAAGACGGCATCATCCTGGCCTTGCTCGCCAGCGAGATCCTGGCCGTCACGGGAAAGACCCCGTCGGTGCTCTACGGCGAACTCACCGAGAAGTTCGGCGCTCCCGTCTACCAGCGCGTCGACGCGGCGGCATCGAAAGAACAGAAGGCGCGACTCGGCAAGCTGAGCGGCGACGACATCACGGCGACAGAACTGGCAGGCGATCCGATCATCGCCAAGCTGAGCGAGGCACCCGGCAACGGTGCTGCTGTCGGCGGTGTCAAGGTCGTGACCGAAAAGGCCTGGTTCGCGGCGCGGCCGTCCGGCACCGAAGACGTCTACAAGATTTACGCGGAATCATTCGAGGGCCCCGAGCACCTCAAGCGCGTGCAGGAGGAGGCCAAGACGATCGTCGACGCCGCCCTCGGCGCCTAGAGTTCCGCGATCCTCGGTCGGCGGAACACCCGCCGATGGCGCTTCGCTCGAGGCCGCGGACTCGAGCGAAGCGCACGCGGCGAGGGTCTTGCGTGTTGGGTGGGCCGCACTCAGCGAAACGCTCGCCCTCGGCGCGGGCCAGCCGCCCTCGGCGCGGGTCAGCCGCCTGCGGCGGGAGCGTCGGCCGCGGGCGAGGGTTGATTCAGCGCAGAGATAATGGCCGATGCAGCGGGGACGGCAACGCCCGTGCAAGCCGCCTCGCCGGCAGTGCTGGCGGCAGAGGTGCCAGCACTGCCACCCCGACCGCTACTTCCCGGTGACCTTGCCCGGGTTGAAGTTGCCCCTCGGGTCGGCCGAGTCGAGCAGGCCCTGCATGAGGGAGAGGCCGGGCAGCGAGACATCCTGACCGAGCCAGGGGGCGTGCTCGAGACCCACGCCGTGGTGGTGCGAGACCGTTCCTCCCTCGGCGATGAAGGCATCCTGAATGGCTTTCTTCACCACGTCGTACTGGCCGAGCGCGTCGGAGCCGTGTTCGAAGGCGAACGTGAAGTAGAGGCAGGCACCCGAGTGGTACGAGTGCGACAGGTGCGCCATGATCAGGCCCTGGACGCCGACCTTGTCGAACGCGCGGTTGGCGGCGGCGTAGACCTCGGTGTAGAGCGGCAGAAGCTTCGACCAGGGGGCGGACGTCTCCGACACGTCGGCCGCGCCGCCGTGGTCGAGGAAGAAGTCGCGGAGGTACGGGGTGTCGAACTTCTTCTGGTCGTAGAGCACGCCCGGGCCCTTGCCGACACCGATGCCGCCGTGCTTCTTGATGATCTTCGAGACGAGCTTCTCGTTGCGATCGACGTGCTCGTCAGTGCCCTCGTACCCGATGAACGACAGGCACATCTTCGAGAGGTCCCAGCCCTTCACCTTGAGGAAGCGCTGCAGGCCCTGCATGACGAGTGCCGAGACGCCCTTGCTCTCCTTGGAGGTCGCGAACGACATCTCGGTCTCGAACTCGTTCGAGACACGGGTCACCGACGGGGTCGCGTCGCTCTCGGCGATGGCCTGCATCGCCGAGAGGCCGGCCTCCCAGGTCGGGAAGAGGTAGGCGAGGATCTCGCGCTTCTCGGGGATCCGGTGCACCTGGACGGTGACCTCGGTGATGATGCCGAGGCGTCCTTCGGATCCGATGATCATCTCGCGGAGCGACGGGCCGGTCGAGGCCGACGGGACGGCGCGGATCACCACGACGCCGTCGGGCCGGACCATGCGCAGCCCCCGAGTGATGTCGGCGATGTCACCGAACTTGTCCGACTGCATGCCGGACGAGCGGGTGGCGACCCAGCCGCCGAGGGTCGAGTGCGTGAAGCTGTCGGGGAAGTGCCCCATGGTCCAGCCCTTGGCGTTGAGCTGCTCCTCGATGTCGGGGCCCTGGGCGCCGGCCTGGATGCGGGCCAGCCCCGAGTCTTCGTCGATGTCGAGTACGCGATCGAGACGCCCCATGTCGAGGAGATCACGATCCGGTCTTCGCCGGGCAGCGGCTCGAGCGAGCCGACGATGTTGCTTCCGCCGCCGAACGGGATCAGCACGAGGTCGTGCTCGACGGCGGCGGTGACGATCTTGGTGATCTCGGACTCGGTGGCCGGATACACCACGGCATCGGGGGTGCGGGGGAAGACGTTGCCGCGGATCCGGATGAGGTCGCGGATGCTCTTGCCGTACGTGTGGACGACACGCTCGAGGTCGCCGGTCACGACGTGGCCTTCGCCCACGATGAGCGAGAGGGCGGAGGCGACGTCGGCGGTGATGCGCGACGCGGGGATGTCGAGCTCGTCGAACGCGGGGGCCGCGGTGACCTCGTGAGACCAGAGGTCGACGCCGACCATCTTCTTGACGAAGGGCGCGAACGCGGGCTTGTCTTCGTGGTGGAAGGCGACGCCGTCGACGCCCCACCCCCACCATTTCATGTGCTTGACGTCGGGACCGTCAGCGGTGCCTGCCGTCGTCTTCGGCTTGAGATCGGTCACGGGCGGGCTCCTTCGGACGGTGCGGACGACCCAAGGATATCGGCCGAATACTGAGATCTGAGTCGCAGGATCTCGGTGCGGAGCCGGTTCGAGAACGCGATGGCCGTTTCATCGGCTTCGGGTCGCATGGGGTCGCCGAACGCGACACCGACGGGGAGCCGACCGGGCCGCGGCCAATTCGAACCGCGCGGATGTGCGATATTGGCGCCGATGAGCGCGAGCGGGACGATCGGAACGTCGCAGGCGGCAGCGAGTCGAGCCGCACCGGGTTTGAACGGGCCCATCACTCCGTCTTTGGAGCGGGTGCCCTCCGGGAAGACGAGGACGGGGAATCCGCGCTGAAGAAGGGACGCCGCGCTCACGTTCGAGTCGTTCGAGCGGGTCCGCGTCTTCGTCGCTCCGCCGCGCCGGCCGCCGCGCTGGATCGGGAACGCGTTGAAGAAGAGGGAGGTGAGGCCGCGCCGCCACCAGACGTCGAAGAAGTAGTCGGCGGCCGCTCCGGTCGCGAGGTACCTCGAGAGTTTGCGGGGCAGAGCCCCGACGATCAGCGGCGCATCGAGATGGCTGGAGTGGTTCGCGACGAGCACGAAGCCTCCCTCGAGCCCCTTCAGACGCTCTCGCCCGAGAACGGTGACGTCCGTGATCGACCACACGGTCGGCTTCATGACCCAGCGCTGCGCCACGAAGCGAGCCATGGCGTGCACGCGCGAGTTGAAGCGGTCGGAGACGTCGACGGCGGTGTCACCGAGCCGATCGCGCACATCGCCCGCCGTGCCGCTCACGCGGCCCGCGACCGCGGCGAGCCGAGGGTGCTGGGAGGCGGCAGGATCCTGCCCGCTGTCGGGGGCGTCCGCGTCGGGCTCGACAGCGGCGGAAGACTTGGGGATCTCGGGCGGTTCGCTCTGCCGATCGTCCACGATCATGCCTCCACCGGTTTTTTCGACTCGACGAGATGGCGCCGGAGACGCTCCTCACAGCGCTCTTGGGGGCGTGCCGGAGCAACCCGACGAGCACTTTGTACCGAACCGTAGGTATGGAAATCACTTTGCCCCTGTCGACGTCGCGAAGGCACGCGGCCACCAGTTGTTCGGCGTCCAGCCACAGGGAGTTTGGGATGCTCGACGTCTTGATGGCGGCCCGCTGATGGAACTCGGTGCGGACCCAGCCGGGCAACACGGCGGTCACGGTCACTCCCGTGCCCTTGAGCTCGACGGACAGGCCCTCGGAGAACGCCGTCACCCAGGCTTTGATTGCCGAGTAGGCGCCCATGGCGAGCAGCCCTGCGGTCGACGAGACGTTGATGATCCTGCCCGCCCCGCGATCGCGCATGCCTCGCGCCGCGGCACCGGAGAGGACGAGCACGGCGCGGCACATGACGTCGAAGCCGAGGTCGAGTTCGTCCTGGCGGCCGGACGTCAGGGGAACATGCATGCCGAATCCGGCATTGTTCACCAGGACGTCGATCGGACGCGTCGGGTCTTCGAGCCTGGCCGCCACCCGATCGACCGCGGCACGGTCGGCGAGATCGGCAGCCAGGATCTCGACGGATCTGCCGAGGGCCCGCAGCGCGCTCGCGGTGGAGTCGAGTCGCGCCTCGTCTCGAGCGACGAGAACGAGGTCGTATCCACGATGTGCGAGCTGGCGGGCGAATTCGGCACCGATGCCGGATGTGCCCCCGGTCACGAGCGCTACAGCCATGCCGCTTACGATACGGTGCTCACGGGCAACTTCGCGCATCGATCACGGCTGACGCCCGCTCCGGAGGCATACGTTTCATGACCACTCGTCACGACCCGCGGAACGAAGAACCCTTCGACATCCGCGAGTTCACGCGCACGGCGCAGGGCAATTTCCGTGCCGAGCTCGATCTCGAGTCGTACGCGACCGCCCCTCTCGATCCGTCGACCCTCGAGCTCGTCCGCTATCTCGAGCGACTCGAGGCAGCGACCATGGAGCATCTGCGCAACCTCCTCGTCACCGCCACCCACAAAGACGCCCGCGTCACCGCTTTCCTCGTGACCTGGGCTTTTGAGAAGTTCTGGATGGCCGACGCTCTCGACGCCGTCCTGGAGGCGAACGGCCTCGAGCGCACCAAGACGATCCCGGAGGGGACGCCGCGGAGGAGCGCCGACGAGGCGATCCAGCGCAGCGGTCCCATCCGTCGGGCCGTTGCCGCAGTCGGTCTCGGCGCACCGATCGTGGCCGTCCACATGACGACGGGCCTCATCGACGAATGGATACTCGAAACGGCATATAACCGCCTCAGAGAGTCGACGTCCTCCGAGCCCCTTCGGTCGACCATCGAGCGGATCCAGCGGATCAAACAGCGTCACGAGCAATTCTTCGCCGACGAGACCGACTGGCGCCTGCGAGATTCGGCTCGAGCCGTCCGACAGGTTCGGGCCGCTCTGGCGACGGCCGCCTGGCCGATCGGCGCCGTCGAGCGCGCAGCCACCGACCGCGACCTGTTCGAGGAATTCGTCTTCGGTGGCGCCGAGGGCAAAGAGCGGGCCGAATCCGTCGGGCGCAGGATCGCGGGTCTCCCGGGCCTGGACGCGCGCATCGGCCAGACCACCGCACGAAAGCTCGTCCCGTGACAGAGCAGAGCCCCCTCCGGGGACAGAAAGGACGACCCGTGACCGATCTCGGCGACCTCACCATCGATCTCGGGACCTCGCACGTCCTCCTCACCGGCGGCACCGGGTTCGTCGGGCAGGCCATCCTCGAGCGCCTCCTCGCCTCCCACCCGGGCACGACCGTGTCGCTCCTCATCCGCACGAAGGGGAGCACCTCGGGCATCGACCGCCTGCGTCACCTCCTGCGCAAGCCCGTCTTCAAGTCGTGGCGCGAGCGGGTCGGCGACGACGCCGTCGAGACAGCGCTCACCACGCGACTCCGCGTGCTCGAAGGTGGGCTCGACTCGGTGCCGGACCTCCCGACCGACCTCGACGTGGTGATCCATTCGGCGTCGAGCGTCTCCTTCGACCCGCCGATCGACCAGGCCTTCGAGACCAACGTCGGCGGCGCCGTCGGGCTCTACGAGGCCCTCCTCGCCACCGGCACCTCACCGCACGTCGTCCACGTCTCCACCGCGTACGTCGGCGGTCTCCGCAAGGGCGTCTTCCCCGAAGCGGCCCTCACCCACGATGTCGACTGGCGAGCCGAGTTCGAGGCCGCCCGCGCCGCCCGCTCCCGGGTCGAGCTGTCATCCCGACAGCCCGAGGTGCTGCGTCGCTTCATGGCCGAAGCGCGCGCCAAGCACGGTAAGGAGGGGCCGCTCGCCGTCTCGCGCGAGGCCGAGGCCGCCCGCATGACGTGGGTCAAGGCGAAGCTCGTCGACCACGGCAGGATGCGCGCCGAGAGCCTCGGCTGGACCGACGTCTACACCCTGACGAAGGCGTTCGCCGAGCGGGCGGGCGAGCAGATGTGGGCCGCTGCCGGCCACCGGCTGTCCTTCGTGCGCCCGGCGATCGTCGAGAGCGCGCTCCGTCACCCGTACCCGGGCTGGATCGACGGCTTCAAGGTCGCCGATCCGCTGATCATGGCGTACGGCCGCGGCATGCTGCCGGAGTTCCCCGGAGTTCCGGACAGCGTCCTGGACGTGATTCCCGTCGACTTCGTCGTGAACGTGATCCTGCTCGTCGCTGCCAATCCGGCGCCGCCGGCGACCCTCGCGGCGCAGTACTTCCACGTGAGCTCGGGAGCCAGCAACCCGCTGCCGATCCACCGGATGTTCTCCAATCTGAGCGCGTTCTTCACGGCCCACCCCGTGCCCACACCCGACAGCGGGTCGATCGCCGCCGCCGACTGGCAGTTCCCCGGCGGTCGCAAGGTCGAGCGCGCGGTGCGCCTGCGCACGCGCATCAACGACACCCGTGAGAAGGTGCTCATCCGGCTCCCGTCGACGGATCGCACCCGGCAGGCACTCGCCGACGTCGACCAGCGCCGGGGCGACCTCGAGTCGTTGCAGAGCCTGACCGACCTGTACCGGCACTACATCCAGTCGGAGATCATCTTCGACGACCGGAGGACACGAGCGCTGCAGGACGCCCTCGTCGCCACGCAACCGGCCGAGGTCGTCGCCGACATCGGCTTCGACGTGACCGACATCCAGTGGGAGGACTACTTCCAGGGCGTCCACTTCCCGGCGATCACGACGATGACGCGCGCTTTCAGCGTCCGACCGACCTCGTCGACCCGCAAGGAGTCCGAGCTGCCCGAACGCAGCGACGTCGTCGCCGTGTTCGATCTCGAGGGCACCGTCGTCGACTCCAACATCGTCGAGCAGTACCTCTGGGTTCGCGGCGCGGGCTTCGGCAAGGCGGCCTGGCCGGGTGAGGTCGCGAGCCTGCTGACGTCGCTGCCGGGCTATCTCCGCGCCGAGCAGCGAGACCGGGGAGAGTTCATCCGGGCGTTCCTCCGCCGGTACGAGGGCATGCCGGTCGCCCGCCTCGACGAGGTCGTGGCGCGCGGCTTCGCGCAGACGATGCTGCGCCACACGATGCCGTCGGCGCTCGAGCGGATCGCGGCGCACCGGGCGGCGGGCCACCGCACGATCCTGGTCACCGGATCGATCGGCGCACTGACCGCTCCCCTCGCCGGACTCTTCGACGAAGTCGTCGCCGGCACCATGCATGCCCGGAACGGCATCTTCACCGGCTATCTCGCCCAGCCGCCGCTGGTCGACGAGGCCAGGGCAGCGTGGCTCACCCAGTACGCCGAGACCAACGGCTTCGATCTCTCAGCTTCGTACGGCTACGGTGACAGTCACGCCGACCTCGTGTGGCTGGAATTGCTGGGAAATCCGAGCGCGGTGAACCCCGACGCCAATCTCTCGCGGGAAGCGCTCCGAAGAAAATGGAGAATCCGTGATTGGAAGCGCGGGCCGTACGAGCTAACCTCGAAGTACGTGAGCAACGCAACACGCGTCGGCGAGTAGACAACCCCGAAGGGAGTGGAAGAAGAATCATATTCTTCTTCCGACATGTAATGGCATTCGACATCGACAAGTACGCCGCGACCTCTGAGCGCCTCGGCTGGGACGACCTCGATCTCGACCACTTCCGCGAGCAGCCCCTGTCGGCCGACACGCTGCGCACCCTGCGGTACATGGCCGACGTCGAGTACCACACCGTCTGCTACACCCGCGACCTCCTGACGACGCCCTCGCACAAGGAGGGCGACATCTCGACCTTCATGACCATGTGGAACCGCGAAGAGTTCTGGCACGGTGAAGCACTCGGAGCGGTCCTCGAGGTCCACGGCATCACGGTCGACTACGACGCCCTGCGCGCCTCCCGCCTCAAGCTCGGCTGGCGCGACCGGCTCGACCCGATCAAGCAGTCGATGCTGGGCAAGATCGTCGGCAGCGACTTCGTGGCCGTGCACATGTCATGGGGCGCAGCGAACGAGTGGTCGGCCGTCAGCGCCTACAAACGCATGGCCGACCTCGAGACCGACCCCGTGCTCGGCGAGCTGCTGCGGCGCATCGCCAGGCAAGAGGCGCGGCACGTCGCGTTCTACGTCTCGCAGGCCCGTGCCCGCCTCGAGAAGAGCAAGCGCGCGCAGAAGCTCACGCGCCTGCTGCTGTCGAAGTTCTGGGCACCGGTCGGCTCCAGCATCATGGAGCGCGAAGACGTCCAGTTCGTGTTCGGGCAGATCATGTCGGGTGTCGAAGGCCGCAAAGAGATGAAGAAGCTCGACAACAACATCGCCAGCCTGCCGGGAATGAAGGGCCTCACGATCTTCGAGAAGGCCCTCGACGGCCTTGGAGTGGCCGCCTGACCCAGGCTGTGGAAGGCCGCCCGGGCCTGTGGAGAACGCCTCGGCGCTCAGCCCGCTTCCGGTAGCGTCGAAGCCATGGATCCCACGGGCACAGACACCGAGCAGCGCACGCGCCGCGCGCCGGTCGCCGTGCTCATCGGTGGGGCCTTGGCCGTGCTCATCGCGGTCGGGGCGGCCGTGGGAGGCTCCCTCCGATTCAGCGGCCCGCGCTGGTTCCCCGGCATCACGACCACGCCCAGGCCGATCGTCCAGAGCAACTCGCCCCAGCCCGTCGCCAGTCAGACGCCACCACCGGCTCCGACGGCGCACGACTACCCGAACCTCACCTGGCTCGTCCTCCTGATCGCCGGGCTGGCGCTGGCGGCCGTCCTCTTCTTCGTCGTCCGCTGGCTGATCCGCCGCCGACGCGACCGCGTCGAGGGTGTCGCAGCCCCTCTCGAGGGCCTCCCCGTGCTTCTCGACCTGCCCGACGACCCGTCGGTCGAGACGAGCCTGCCCTATCTCCGGCGAGGCCTGAGACGGGCGCTGGCGGCTCTCGACGGCGATCGCTCTCCGGCCGACGCCATCATCGAGGCGTGGCTCGGCCTCCAAGAAGCGGCCGAAGACGCCGGCTTCCAACGCGCCGACTCCGAGACACCGACAGAGTTCACGAGCAGGATCCTGCGGCGCGTCGAGGTCGATCCGGTCGCCCTGTCGACACTCCGGCGTCTGTACCTCGCCGTGCGCTTCGGCGATGCTCGGGCGACCTCGGCCGATGTCGCCGCCGCCCGCGGCGCTCTCGAGATCCTCCAGGCCCACTGGGAGTCCGCCGAGCCGTCCGCCGACGGAGGCACCCCGTGAGCGGCCTGCCGACACCACGCCCGCGGCCCCTCCGGCCCGTGCTGCGTCTTCTCCAACCGCCGCTTCGCCGACTCCTCGTCCTCGTCCTGATCGCGGCCGCGGTCATCGGTGGCATCGTCTGGTACTTCGGCCTGGCCGTCCCGGGGGCCGTCCTCGTCGCCGTGGCCGTCGCAGCGGTCGGCAGCACCTGGATCGCCGTCCAGGAGGCCGACGCGGTCGAGTGGCCCACGAAGCCGGCGCACCGCTCGCCCGGCGCCCGGCGCGACGTCGAGACGCTGAGCTGGTCGATGAAGACCCGCGGCGGTGTGCACGAGAAGACGCTGGCCCGCGCCCGCGAGGCTGCCAGGCACCGACTGCTGTTCCTCTACGGTCTCGACCTCTACGACCCTGCCAACCGCGACGAGATCGAACGACTTCTCGCGCCCGGCGTCGTGCGCGTCCTCTTGACGCCCCGGCACTCCAACCTCGACCTCGTGTCGTTCACCCGTCTGCTCGGGGCGCTCGAAGCGCTCGGAGCCCCCACCGAGAGGCCCTCGTGACCACCACCTCGCCCGCCACCACCCCGTCCAGCGCGCTCAGCATCGCCGAGGTGTCCGACCTCAGCCGGCGCATCCTCGACGAGGTCGGCAACCTCGTCGTCGACATGCGGCGCCCCCTCGAGCTCGCCCTGGCCAGCATCCTGGCAGGTGGCCACGTGCTGTTCGAAGACGTCCCAGGCCTCGGGAAGACGCTGGCCGCGCGCAGCCTGGCGCAGGCATCGGGGCTCGACTTCCGGCGCCTGCAGTGCACGCCCGACCTCCTCCCGGCCGACATCACCGGGTCGTTCCTGTACGCGCCGGCCACCTCCGAGTTCGTCTTCCGCCCGGGTCCCGTCTTCACCGGGCTGTTCCTCGCCGACGAGATCAACCGCACCTCCCCGAAGACCCAGTCGGCGCTCCTCGAGGCGATGGCCGAGGGGCAGGTCACCGTCGAAGGGCAGAGCTTCCCGCTCCCGTCGCCCTTCCACGTGATCGCGACCTCCAACCCGATCGAGTACGAGGGCACCTACGCGCTGCCCGAAGCGCAGCTCGACCGTTTCATGGTCCGGCTCGCCGTGGGCTACCCGAGCCGCCAGAGCGAACAGCAGGTCCTCCTCAACCGGGTCGACCGACGCCGCGAGGTCGGGGCCGTCTCGCCGGTCATCACCCCCAGATCCTCCTGGCCATGCAGGCGACCGTCGAGAGCGTGCACGTCGATCCCGACATCGCCCTCTACTGCGTCGACCTGGTCACGGCCACCCGCGGACACCGCGACGTCCAGGTGGGCGCCTCCCCGCGCGGGGCTCAGGGCCTGATGCTCGTCGGTCGCGCTCGAGCCGTGATGGACGGCCGCGACTTCGTCGCCCCCGAAGACATCAAGGCCGCTGCCGTCCCCGTCCTGGCGCATCGCATCTCGCTCACGCCCCAGGCCTGGGCGAACGGGGTCGATGCCGCAGCCGTCATCGGCGGCATCGTCGGCCAGGTGGCCGGGCCTCCCGCCGTCGGCCTGCGCGAACCTGCCGGTGCCGAAGGGTCGAGCGCCGGCACGGCTGCCGGCACAGGTCCTGCAGCGGGCTCTGGCGCCGGCACAGGTCCGGCACAGGGGTCCCGGTGAGCGATACCGAGCCGGCCGCTCCGCGCGGAGACACGACGACCCTCGCGCCGCGCTGGTCGGTCACTCCTCCGGTGGCCTACGGGGCGTCCGCCGCCGTGCTTCTCGCGGGGCTGGCGCTCGTCACCTCGCATCCTGCCTTCGCTCTCCTCGCTCTTCCGCTGTTCTTGACCGTCGCGCTCGGCGTCGATCGTCGGCCCCGACGCGGAGCCCCGGTGATCGCGACGACGCGTCTCACTCCCGACCGCGACGGCAGTGGTGTCGGGTACGAGATCGCCTTCTCACTGCCCGACAGTGTCGAGGGGGTCGCCGTCCTGCTGGTCGCGGCCGACGACCACGAACATCGGTTCGCCGTCGATCGGTCGAGCGCCGCTCGCCTGCGAGGCACGATTCCCATCACTCACTCGGGGCCGCAAGAGATCATCGCCGTTCACTACTCGCTCCTCGGTGCCGCCGGCGACGCGCTCACCACTCCCGACGAGGGGCCGAGCAGTGCGCGCCTCATCCCCGCGCCCCGTCTTCGCATGGCGAGCCTGCCGATGCCTCACCGCGTCGTCGGAATCACCGGCGCGCACGGTTCGGCGACGCCCGGCGACGGAGGCGAATTCCGCGACGTCGCCCTCTTCGCGCCGGGCGACCGCCTGCGCCGGATCGACTGGAAGGCCACCGCGCGCAGAGCACAGCGGCCCGGAGAACTCTACGTTCGTCGGAGCTTCGCGACCGCCGACGCCATCGTCGTCCTGGTGATCGACGACCGCGACGAGGTCGGCGCCGACGTCACACGCTGGGCCGGCGCGAAGGGCAGCGTCACCACGTCCACCTCCCTCGACCTTGCCCGGGAGGCGGCTTCCTCGCTCGCCAGCGCCTACCTCGCCGCGGGCGACCGAGTGGGGCTCCGCGATCTGGCAGGCACCGCCCGCTCGGTGGAGCCGGGAGGCGGCAGCCGCCACCTCGATCGCCTCCAGTCGACGATCGCGACCACCGCGCCGACCGGAGAACCGGTGCGGTCGGTACGCACTCCGCTCGTCCCCGCGTCCTCCCTCGTGGTCGTCCTGTCGACCTTCCTCGACGAGCAGGCCGCCACGATGGCCGTCACCTGGGCGTCCACCGGCCACCGGGTGATCGCGGTCGACGTCCTACCCGAGCCGAGCCTCGAACACGCCACCCGCGAGGAGCAGACCGCTTTCCGCCTGTTGATGCTCGAACGGACCGACCGCCTCGACGGGATGACCGCGTCCGGCGTCGAACGTGTCCGCTGGCAGTCGGCCGACGGGGGCGCCGTGCCGGCCGTGCAACTGCGAATGCTGAGCCGCCCACGGAGGTACCGGTGAGTGCGGCGGGCCGTCGCGGCGGCGGCGCGGCAGGCGCTGGCGCGGCAGGCGGCGGCGCGGCAGGCGCCGGCACGGCAGGCGCCGGCACGGCAGGCGCCGGCACGGCAGGCGGCGGCGCGGCAGGCGGCGGCACTGCAGGCGCTGGCACGGCAGGCGGCGGCGCGGCAGGAGGCCCGATCGCGTCCCGTGGCGGCGGCTCGGGCGGCAGTGCCACGGGCAGCCGCACGACGAGCCGACGCTTCGGGCGCGCCCAGGGCTTCCCTGTCATCGGGCCGACCGTCCCGGCCGCGCTGCTGACCACCCTGACCGCGTGCGTCGGGCTCGCCGCTTCGTGGTTCGTCATCGGGCTCAGCGGCTGGCTGGTCATCGCCCTGCTCCTCGTTCTCGGAGCCGCCGCCGTTCCGCGGGGGCCGTTCGCCGCGATCCTGTCGGTTCTCCTCGCGGCCGCCCTCGTCATCGACGGCTTCGACGGTTACACGGGCCGCTTCGTCCTCCTGCTCGCTGCCGTACACCTGCTGCTCGTGGTGGGTTCGCTCTCCGCGTGGCTTCCGCTGCGCGCGCACGTCCAACTCACCCTGCTCCGGGCTCCGCTCCTCCGCTACCTCGCCGTGCAGGTCGTCGCCCAGGCGGTGTCGTTCGTCGTCGTGACGTTCGTCGCGCCCGCTGGCGGGGCCGGTCCGGGTGCCGGCGCCGTCTGGCTCGGCATCGTCGGCGCCGCAGCAGCCCTCGCGCTGGCGCTGGTCGTCCTGGTGCCTGCGCTGCTGCGCCCTGCCCGCTAGGGCATCTGCCCCGTGGCCGGAGGTCGTGCGAGGTCTGGTCTCGTGAGCTGCACGGCGCGCGACGCACGAGGCCGCCCGCGGCCTTCACGGAACCCGCCGCCGCAGCTCGCGAGATCCAGGCCACGCACGGCCCTCGGCGCGGCCCGAACGTCGGACCAGGCCGCACCAGGTCTCGGGCCCCCACCCCTTAGAGCGAAGCAGGCACCTTGTAGAACCACACCTTCGCGCCCGGGTGATCTTTCGTGATGGTGGTGTCGAGGTCGCGGTAGTCGTAGTCGAGGTTGTGGCCGACGAGCGACACCTTGGTCTGACCGTCGACGCTGGCGACGCGAGAGACGATCATCACGTGATCCGGGACCCCGTTGTCGTTCCAGTCGAAGTAGGCGAGGTCGCCGACCGAGAGCTGGGAGCGCTGCGTGCTGTCGAGGGGCGTGAAGCCGAGCGACGGCGTCGACTTGAGGAGGGTGTCGAAGGCCGGCGCGTATCCCCACGATTCGCTGTGGGATCCGGACGAGTTGTAGTACCAGGAGTCGGTCTGCTTGAGCCCTCGCGCGAGGAGAGACTGGCTGACGAAGTTCTGGCAGTCGCCGCCGACCGCGTTGAAGTTGATGTACGACGCGTTGTAGGTGGTCGCGTTCCAGTGCGCGAACGCGTACTGCATCTCGCGGTCGACGCCCGTCTGGGTCGACCAGGTGTACGTGAGCGCCGAACCGGGCACCTGCGCGGACCCCTTGAAGACGGCGACGGCTCCGGCGGACGGCTGGTAGTCGACGGCGGCCGGGACGACGGCGGTCACCGTGCGGGCGTTGACCACGGCGACGTCGGTGGCGGCCACCCCGTTGAAGGTCACCTTGTCGACGCCGGTGAGAGAGGTCCCGGTGATGGTGGCCTTCTCGCCGCTGACCAGGGAGCCGGAGGCGGGGCTGACGGATGCGACGGCGGCAGCTGCGGGAGTACCGGAGCCACCGGGAGAACTCGATTTGAGCGGGGATGCCTCGCCCAGGGTGGCCGGGGCGGTGGCGCCGCCGCCACCCGCGGTGCAGCCCGCCAGAAGCGCGGTCGTGACGATCGCGACGGAGACGACCCCGACCAAGCTTTTCTTCATGCAGTGAAACCCCGCTCTTCCGACGGGCGCAAGATTAGCAGGAGCACTTCCGAACGACGGTGAATCCCGGCTCGCCAGATCCGGAACCGGCCCGTCTAGGAAATGCCGTGACAGTCGTGTAAATTTGCACCGCACGCAACAATCTGTAGCGTCCCCTCCGCCGCCACCGCACGGAGTCGACCACCGGAAGCTCTGACAACGCTTCCGGCTCGGCGCCACGAACTGGTCGCCACCGTCCGCCTCTCGAGGCGTCACACCACTACACAGACAGAGAGATACAGATGTCCCGGGTAGCAACCGCCGGTCCAGAAACGGCACCCGTCGAGCAGCAGGGCCTCATGACTCACAGGCAGATCCTGTTCGTCATCTTCGGCCTCATGGCAGGAATGTTCCTGTCCTCGCTCGATCAGACCATCGTCGGCACGGCGATCCGCACGATCGGCGACGATCTCCACGGCCTCGACCACCAGGCCTGGGTCACCACGGCCTACCTGATCTGCTCCACCATCGCGACGCCGATCTACGGCAAGCTGTCCGACCTGTTCGGACGCCGGCCGCTGTTCATCATCGCGATCGTGATCTTCCTGGTCGGATCCGCCGCAGCGTCGTTCTCGACGTCGATGTACATGCTCGCCGCCTTCCGCGGTCTGCAGGGCCTCGGCGCCGGTGGCCTCATGGCCCTGCCGCTGACGATCATGGGCGACATCCTCGCTCCCCGCCAGCGCGCCAAGTACCAGGGCTACTTCCTCGCCGTCTTCGGCATCTCGAGCGTCATCGGCCCGCTGATCGGCGGCCTCTTCGCCGGCGCCGACCAGATCCTGTTCATCACCGGCTGGCGCTGGGTGTTCCTGCTCAACGTCCCGATCGGCGTCATCGCGCTCGTGATCGTCGGCATCTTCCTGCATATCCCCGGTCAGAAGCGGAAAGACAACATCCGCATCGACTGGTGGGGCGCCATCATGGTCATCGTCGCCGCCGCCCCGCTGCTGCTGGTCGCCGAGCAGGGCCGCACCTGGGGCTGGGGCTCGCTCAACGCCTGGCTCTGCTACGTCATCGGCGGTCTCGGCGTCATCGGCTTCATCATCGCCGAGCGCATGATGGGCGACGCGGCGCTGATCCCGCTCAAGCTCTTCAAGAGCCGCACCTTCTCGATGGCCACCATCCTGGGCGTGCTGGTCGGCTTCGGAATGTTCGGTGCCCTGCTGACCGTCCCGCTCTACCTCCAGCTCGTCAACGGCTCGACGCCCACCGAGTCCGGCTTCCAGATGCTCCCGATGATCCTGGGCCTGATGATCTCCTCGATCGCCTCCGGCCAGATCATCTCCCGCACCGGCAAGTACAAGATGTTCCCGCCGATCGGAACCGGTTTCATGATCCTGGGCTTCGCCTGGTTCACGCAGGTCTCGTACGACAAGCCCTGGTGGTACCTCTCGATCGGCATGGTCCTCGTCGGTCTCGGCCTGGGCCAGCTGATGCAGACGCTGACCCTGGCGTCGCAGAACTCGGTCGGCCCGCGCGACATCGGTGTCGCCACCTCGTCGTCGACGTTCTTCCGTCAGATCGGTGGAACGCTGGGGACCGCAGTGCTGTTCTCGGTGCTCTTCTCGCGGCTCGCGACGACCATCCCGAACGGCTTCAAGGACAAGACGCTCGCCGCCAACCTCGCGAAGGCGACGGCCGATCCCAAGGTGCTCGCCGATCCGAACAACTCCGGCATCCTGAAGCTCCTGCAGGAGGTCAAATCGGGCAATGCCTCAGCCCTCGGAAACGCGCTCAACGGCGACACCTCGTTCTTGAACAAGGCGACGCTCGCCCTCAAGGCGCCGTTCCTCGACGGCTTCGCGAACGCGACGGTCACCGTCTTCACGATCGCCCTCTCGGTGGTCGTCGTGGCCTTCATCCTGAGCTTCTTCCTCCGCCCCGCACCGCTCCGCACGCGGTCCGCGATGGACGAACAGGCCCACCAGGATGCCACGGCCGCCGCCGCGAACGACGCCGAGACCCAGCGTGCAGCGCTGGCCGCCCAGGCCGCCGCCAACACGATGGGCTCACCGGTCTCTCCCGACACGGGCAGCATCCGTGTCATCACGCGCGACGACTCCACCGGCACTCCGACGCCGGAGAAGTAGCGGTGCCTCGGGTCGGCCCGGTCGCGCTCCCTCGTGGAGTGCGACCGGGCCGACGGCGTTCCCGCGTCGGCCGGCACCCCCGCCCCGGAGCCCACGGACCTCGAGAGCCCGCCCCTCCTCCGGCGTGATGAACGAACCGAGCACTGGGGAGTTCGACGACAGGTGTGGCGATAAGCCCCGTGGGGCGCGATTTTCCGGGCTTGTTCGCTCCGCGCACGTGGCCCCGTCCGCTGTCGGTGAAACACAAGGACTTTTCATGAACGGCGCAATCGGGATTCAACAATCGAGTGTCACGATGGAAGCATCTCGTAGGCGAAGGACACCCCGATCATGGCTTTGACCCCGTACTCCCCCGACTCGCAGCTTCTGCGAACCACGTTCTCGTACTTCCCGTCCGGCGTCGTGGCGCTGGCCGCCGAAGTCGATGGAGTCCGTGAGGGGCTGGTCGCCTCCTCCTTCACCGTGGGCGTCTCCATGGAACCGCCGCTCGTGCTCTTCTCCGTCCAGAACACGTCCAGCACGTGGCCCACTCTGAAGCGCGCCGAGCGCATCGGCATCTCCGTCCTCGGCGAGACCCACGGTCAGACCGCCCGCCAGATCGCGGCGAAAGACAAGACCACGCGGTTCGAGAACCTCGAACTCGAGACCAGCGAGGGCGGCGCCCTCTTCGTGCACGGGTCTCCGGTCTGGCTCGAGACGAAGGCCTACGCGGAATACCCTGCCGGCGACCACACGCTGATCCTGCTCGAGGTCACCGGTCTGTTCGCCGACGCGTCGCTCGAGCCGCTCGTCTTCCACGGCAGCGCCTTCAAGCAGCTCCTGAAGACGGCGTAACCCCCTGCCGCAACACGTTTTGTGGACAATTCAACCGGCCGCGGCCGGTTGAATTGTCCACAAAACGTCTTGCGGCGCAGAGGCCCGGGCCTAGACGAACTCCGCGCCGGGGAGGCGGCCACGCATGACGGCGATGGCCTCGGGGTTCGAGTCGACCAGCACGAAGCGGCGCCCGAGAGCTCTGGCAACGGCGCCGGTGGTGCCGGATCCTGCGAAGAAATCGAGGACCCAGTCGCCCTCGCGACTCGACGCCTGCACGATCCTGCGCAGCACGCCCTCGGGTTTCTGGGTGGGGTAGCCGGTCTTCTCGCGGCCCGTCGGCGACACGATCGTGTGCCACCAGACGTCGGTCGGCAGTTTTCCGCGCGCGGCCTTCTCGGGCGTGACGAGCCCCGGCGCCATGTAGGGCTCCCGATCGACGGCCGCCGAATCGAAGTGGTACTTCGCCGGATCTTTCACGTAGACGAGGATCGTGTCGTGCTTCGTCGGCCAGTGGCTGCGGCTCTTGGCGCCGTAGTCGTAGGCCCAGATGATCTCGTTCAGGAACGACGCGCGCCCGAACAGCGCGTCGAGCAGCACCTTCGCGTAATGCGCCTCGCGGTAGTCGAGGTGGAGGTACAGCGTGCCGTCTTCGGCCAGCAGTCGCCAGGCCTCGGCGAGACGCGGTTCGAGGAACGACCAGTAGTCGTCGAACCGGTCGTCGTACTTCATGAGGTCGCCGCGGATCCGCTCGTACTGGATGCCTTTGAAGCCGGCCACGGCGCCCGTGCGCGTCCCGCGAACGGAATGCGTCTCGTGCCGAGTCTGGCTGCGGCCGGTGTTGAACGGCGGGTCGAGGTAGACGACGGTGAACGCGCCGTCCGGCAGGGTCGGCAGGATCTCGAGGTTCTCGCCGTGGGCCACGCGGTCGTCGGAGTCGGGGGTCCAGAGCGCGGGCATGCTCCTATTCTGGTCGTCCTTTCGGGTTGGCCGGACCACGCGAGCGTAGGGTGCTGCCATGACCGTCGAAGTCCGTAACGATGAGGCCCAGAAGCAGTACACGATCCTCGAAGACGACCGCCCCGTGGGCTTCGCCGTCTACGAGATCACCGGCAACGAGATCGCCTTCACCCACACCGAGGTCGACCCCAAAGAGCAGGGCAAGGGCTACGCCGCGATCCTGGTGCAGTACGCCCTCGACGACGTCCGCGCGACGTCGCAGCGACGGGTGATCCCGGCCTGCTCGTACGTCGAGCACTTCGTCGAGAAGCACGCCGAGTACGAAGAGCTCACGCGGCGCTGAGCCGCCGGGTGGCGTCGACGCGACGCCTTCTCGGGAGCAGGCGCGACCCCTGACCTTGCTCTCGCTGTGAAAACCGGGGGCGCAGGATCACGGAACGCGTGCGAGCCACTCCGGCGTCGCGAACTTGGTGCGCACGAGCTCTTCGGCCTGCGCGAGCTCGTCGGCCGTGACGTGACCCTCGGTCGCCCCGTAGAGGCCCGCGAACGTCTGCTTCAAGCGCTCGATGACCTCGGCCCGCGGAAGCCCCGTCTGCGAACGGAGCGGGTCGACGCGCTTGGCCGCCGACGTGGTGCCCTTGTCGCTCATCTTCTCGCGGCCGATGCGGAGCACCTGGACCATCTTCTCGCCGTCCATGTCGTAGCTCATGGTCGCGTGGTGGAGGAGGGCGCCGTTGCCGAGCCGCTTCTGCGCGGCCCCGCCGATCTTGCCCTTGGCGCTCGTGATGTCGTTGAGCGGCTGGTAGAACGCGTCGATGCCGAGCGAGCGCAGGCCGGTGATGACCCACTCGTCGAGGTAGGCGTACGAGTCGGCGAAGCTCATGCCCTGGACGAGGTCGCCGGGGGCGTACAGCGAGTAGGTGACGATCGAGTCGGCGTCCATGAACATGGCGCCGCCGCCGGAGATTCGCCGGACGACCTGGAAGCCGTACTTCTCGGCGTTCTCGGGGTCGACTTCGTTCTTGAGCGACTGGAAGCTGCCGATGACGACGGCGGGTTCGTTCCACTCCCAGAAGCGGAGCGTCGGGCCACGGCGACCGGCGCCGACCTCTTCGGTGAGCACCTGATCGAGCGCGAGGTGCACATTTGGCGAAACGGGACCGTCGTGGATGATCTGCCAGTCGTAGTCGCGCCAATCGGTCGCGCGGCTCAGGCTGCGGCGGATGGCGACGGCGATAGCCTCCGCGGTGACGCCGAGCATCGTGGTGCCCTCGGGCAGACCACGCTTGACGGCGTCGACGATGGTGGACGTGTCGGAAGCGGCGTCGAGCCCGTTGACCGCGCGATCGATGGCCTCGAGGGCGTCGTCCGGTTCGAGGAAGAAGTCGCCCGCGAGGCGGAAACCCGTGATCGTGCCGTCTTTGACATCGAGGTCGACCACGACGAGCTTGCCGCCGGGGACCTTGTACTCACCGTGCATGGGGCAAGCCTACGACCGGGGTCCGACGGTCGTGTCTCGGTGCGGCACGACGCCGTTGGAAACCGTGACGCGCTGGTCGCGCGGCGGCTGGACTACGCCGCCGGAAATCGCTGCCCGAGCCAGTCGACGAGGTCGGCGGTGACTTCGTCGCGGTTGGTCTCGTTGAACACCTCGTGCCGGGCTCCGTCGTACACGATGAGTTCGACGTCGCTCAGGTGGCTGCGATTCAGGTAGGCGTCCGCCAGCCTCTCGGCGCTCTTCGTGCCGCCCAGCGGGTCGTCGCTGCCCACCTGGATGAGCAGCGGCAGGTCGCGCTCGAGCTGCTTGGCCGGGCGCCCGTAGAGGCGCAGGGCGTCGCGCAGCCCGAACAGTTTCAGCACGCTGGCCTCGACCACGAGCGGGTCGACCGCCATCGCCGCGGCGACGGCAGGATCCCGGCTGAGCCACTCGAACCCCGTGCTCCCGAGGTGCGCGTGGCGCTTGTTCAGGTCGCCGCCGTTCATACTCGTCGGAGTCCGGTACGCCGTACCGGTCAGCACAAGCCCGTCGAAGTCGCCGGCGTGGTCGTCGACGATGATCTGGGCCATGAGCGAACCCCACGAGTGGCCGAGCAGGATCACGGGTACCCCGTCGTTCTCCTCGCGGACGATCGTCGTCAGGTGCCGGATCGCGGCCATCGTGGCGCGGAGCCCACCGGCACCCAGGTGCCCGAGCTGCCCGCTGCCTTCACCCCACTGCCCCACGCCGGTGCGCCCGTGCCCCCGGTGATCGTCGGCGTACACCGAGTAGCCGGACCGCACCAGATTCTGAGCCAGCTCCTCGTACCGGAGCGCGTACTCGCCGACGCCGTGCGCGATCTGCACGACGGCGCGAGGCTTGGCGGCCTTCCACGCGTAGTAGTGGATCGTGACGCCGTGGCCGTCGACGAACTCGTAGTCGCCGCGGGCGGTCTCGAAGGTAGGCACGGCGCCAGTCTGTCACCCCTTTGGTGGTGGGTTGGGGTTGGCGTGGGGTGGGGTGGCGTGGGTGGGGTGGGTGGGGTGGGGTGGGTGGGGTGGGGTGGGTGCGGTGCGCGGCCCCGTCCTGGCGCTCGTCCGCGAGTTCGGCCGCCCAGAGCGCCGGCCCCGGTCGCGAGATGGCCGGTTCTGTCGGGTCGGCGCGTCCCACCCGACAGAACCGGCCATCTCGCGGCCCGCGGACTGGGCCCCACGGCTTGGCTGTGCGCGACGACGCCGGGAGGCGGTCGCGAGGTCGCACTCGAGCCAACCGGCGCCCCGCCTGACGGGGCGGGGCGCAACGCGGCGCGGCGCGACGGGGCGGCTTCACCCGCGCTGCGGCAGGGTGGCGTGTCGGCCGCCGACGTCGCGGCGGGCGGGGCGGCGACCGCAGGCGACGCGGTAGCGTGCGGCGGGGCGGCCGTCGGCGCCGCGGCAGAGCCGTGCGCTCCGCGCGCCCGCCGCGAGATCGCACTTCGGCCGGCCAACTGGCCGAGCGGGAGGGCGCACAGCAGCGCCACCCGACGGAGGCCGAGCAGCGCTGCTGGATCGGAAGCGGGGCAGAGGCTAGTCGTCGGAGCCGTGGCCGCCAGAAGTACCAGAGCGATCACCGCCGTGGTCGTCGACGCCGGCGTCGCCGCCGTGGCGACCGGAGCCCGAGTGGTGCGCGCCGTCGTCGCCGCGACCGCTGGACGCCGAGCCGTGGTGACCGTGGTCGTCGGTACCAGGGGCGTGTACGCCGTGGTCGTCGGCGCCAGGCGCGTGGTGGCCGTGGTCGTCCGTGCCGGGCGCATGTACTCCGTGGTCGTCCGTGCCGGCGGCGTGAATGCCGTGGTCGTCGGTACGCACGGAGGAAGCCGCACTGGAGGAAGCCGCGCTGGCGGAGGACGGGGTGGCGAAGGGGGCCACGACCGCGGTCACGGCGTGGTGGGACCGGTCGTCGCCCGAACGGGAAGGGGAACGGGAGCCGGAGCCGCGGTGGTGGTGGACGGTCTCGCCGGCGCCGTGGTGGCCGTGGTCGTCGATGCGCGGCGCGGCGGATGAGGACGGGGTCGAGCTGGCCGAGGCGTGGGGCGCGGTGTCGTCGGCGCCCTGCGAGGCGAAGGCGACGCCGGTACCGCCGAGGACGAGAGCCGCGGCGGCAGCGCCGCCGACGATCCACGTCGAGGGGCGGGCGAGAACGGGACGCGACGGCGCGGAGCCGGACTCGGCCGATGCGCCGTCGGCGTGAGGTTCGACGGGACGGGAGAAGATGCGGAGCTTGTTCATGGTGACCTCCTTGTTGGGTGAGGTCACTTTCACAGGGCGGCGCTGAAGTGATCCTGAAGCGATCTGAAGATCTGTTCAGGTGGCGTCGGCCCGGTCGACGGCCGGTAGATCGCGAACCGGCAGGATCACCTCGAAGCGCGCGCCGGACAGCTCACCACTCGTGACTCGGACGGTTCCGCCGTGGCCCGACACGATGCCGCGTACGATCGCGAGGCCCAGCCCGCTGCCGCCCGACTCGCGCGCCCGAGCCTCGTCGAGCCGAACGAAACGCTCGAAGACGCGCTCGCGCTCGTCCGGCTCGATGCCGGCGCCGTCGTCTTCGACCGCGAGGACGACTCGAGTGCCCTCGTCGTGCAGCTCGAAGCGGACCGTGCCGGCGGCATGCCGGGCCGCATTGTCGGCGAGGTTTCGGACGACCTGCGACAGCAACCCGGGATCGCCCCGCAGGCGAGCGGCGGAGACGCCGGACGACTCGACGACCAGCTGCCCCGATGCTCTCAGGCGAGCCGCCTCGGCCAGCACGAGGTCGTCGAGGTCGACGGCGTGGACGACTCCGGCCAGTGCCCCCTCGTCGGCGCGCGCCAGGAGAAGCATGGCGCTCACGAGCTCGGCGAGTCGACCGCCCTCGGTGAGGACCGTATCGGCGAGCTGGCCCGGCGGCAGTTGCTCGGGGTACGACATGGCGACCTCGGCGTGCTGCCGCATCACGGCGAGGGGGATCGGAGCTCGTGGGAGGCGTCGGACACGAACCTGCGCTGCGCGGTGGCCGACGAGTCGAGACGGTCGAGCATGTCGTTGAGGGTCGAGGCGAGTCTCGAGATCTCGTCGGCCCCGCCCGGATCGGGGAGTCGCGTCTGGAGCTGAGAGGCGGTGATCCCGGCCACCTCGCGCCGCATCCGCTCGACCGGCCGCAGGGCTCGACCGACGACCGACCAGGTGGTCGCGGCCATGACGAGAAGCAGGATCGGGATCACGACGGCGAGCGTGGTGATCGTCGCGCGCTCGGTCGCCTCGGCGCCGGCGGTCGATCGCGCTGCCAGGACGAGGTACTGCGCTGTCGGCGAGTCGGCGGCCGCCGGAGCAACGGACGCACCCGCGGGCGTCGCACCGGCTGCCGCCGGGCCAGCCGAGGTCGAGCCACCGGTGGACCGGCCCGCGGCGGCCTCACCGGCGGCGGAAGGACCAGATGACGGCGTGTCCCCGGCGGACCCGACAGCCGCGGACCGGTCGACCGCGCCCGCGGAGAGGCCTGAGCGGTCGGGGTCGGCCGAAGGCACCCACCAGGACGGCCGAAGGAAAGAGAGCGCATCGTCGGAGCCGCCGTCGCCCGAACCTCCGGAGCTCTTGCCCGAACCACCGGAACCGGAATCGCCAGAACCGGAGCCCGAGCCGGAGCCGGAGCCCGAGCCACCCGACGTCGAGTCGTCGGAGCCGGACCCGGCTCCCCGGATCCCGAACCACCCGAGCTCTTGCCCGAGCCTCCCGATGCGGAGTCGTCCGGCTCGCTGCTCGGCACCCCCGACCGGCCGCCCGAAGTCGAGCCGGAGGTCGAACCGGACGACCCGCGGCGGTCGTCGGAGTCGTCGGCCGGGGGCGTGATGGTGACAGTGGGCGCGGGCGTCGACTGATCGGTGGCATCGGAGGACGAGACGAGGTACCGCTGACCGTCGAGCACGAGAGTGCCGCTCTGCGGCGAGGGCGCGGAGGCCTGGTAGAGCCGCACGGAATCGGGATCGCCCGAGATGGCGAGCACGACCCCCGTCGACGCGGAGGCGACGACGACGAAACCGTCTTCGAGCGAGTCGTCGACTGCGGCCGCCGCGTCGGGAGCCGCCCCCGTCTCGAGACGAGCGAGCACGCGCTCCGCGTCGGAGGTGGCCGTCGAGCGGATGCCCTGTTCGAGCACGATCCGCTGGACCGTTGCGAACACGGCCGAAGCACCGACCAGGGTGATGCCGACGATGGCGATCGCAGCGAGCGTGATCCTGAGCCTCAACGAAGCGCGGCGGGGTCGAAACCGCGACGACGGGCGCCCCTCGTCACCCACCGTCGGCCGCCAACCGGTAGCCCGCGCCGCGCACGGTTTCGATGGAGTCTCGGCCGAACGGGCGGTCGAGCTTGTTGCGCAGGTGCCGGACGTAGACCTCGACGATGTTGGGGTCGCCTTCGAAGTCGGTGTTCCAGATGTCGTCGAGCATCTGACGTTTGGTCACGACGACACCCGCGTTACGCAGCAGGAACTCGAGGACGGTGTACTCGCGAGTGGTCAGCTCGATGAAGACGTCGCCGCGCCACACTTTTCGGGAGGCAGGATCGAGACGGAGATCGCCTGCGGTGAGGACGGTCGGTCGTTCACGAGCGCCGCGACGGACGAGAGCGCGGAGCCGAGCGAGCAGGACCGCGAACGAGAACGGCTTGGTGAGGTAGTCGTCGGCGCCGGTGTCGAGGCCCTCGACTTCGTCCCATTCACCGTCTTTGGCGGTGAGCATGATGACAGGGGTCCAGTTGCCGGCCTCGCGCATGGAGCGGCACACGCTGTAGCCGCTCAACCCCGGCAGCATGATGTCGAGGATGACTGCGTCGTACTCGTTCTCTTGGGTGTGCCAGAGGCCGTCGGGGCCGTTGGCGGCGTGATCGACAGCAATGCCCTCGGCCTCGAGCCCGAGCCGGAGGCCCTCGGCGAAACCGGCGTTGTCTTCGACCACGAGCACTCGCACGCTGCCTCCCACCTGCTGTCGTGCGCCCATCATGGCGGTTGGGCGCTGAAGCTGGGCTGAAGCGGCTGGAAAACCCGTCGATGGTGCGCACAATGCCGCCCATCGGGACGATGAGCGGCACGTTGCGCCCGACCAAGGCACCAAGGCGCCGGCAAGCAGCAAGGCAGCAGCAAGGCAGCACCGAGCAGCAGCAGGCCAGCGCCCTAGCGAGCCGAGTAGCCGCCGTCGACGAGGTGGTACGAGCCGGTGATGAACGACGCCTCGTCGCTGAGGAGGAACAGCACCAGCGCGGCGACCTCCGCGTCGGTGCCGAGACGCCCGGAGGCGTGCTGCCCCTCGAGGGCGGTCAGCTGGTCGGCGGACATGGAGGAGCGGACGAGCGGCGTGTCGATGAAGCCGGGCCCGACGGCGTTGGTGCGCACGCCCTTGGCCGTGTATTCGAGCGCCGCGACCTTGGTGAGGCCGACGAGCGCGTGCTTGGAGGCCACGTAGGCGGCGTTCTGCGCGATGCCGACGGAACCGAGCACCGAGCTCATGTTGACGATGGCGCCGCCGCCCGCGGCGACGATGGCGGGCAGCTGGTAGCGGAGGCCGTAGAAGACGCCGCTGAGGTCGACGCCGACGACGCGATCCCACGCGGCGATCTCGTAATCGCCGATGTCGGAGGCCGGAGCGCCGATGCCGGCGTTGTTGACGGCGAGGTGCAGGGCGCCGTAGGTCGACACGGCGAACGAGACGGCCTTGTCGCTGTCGGCGGCGACGGCGGTGTTGCCGGAGAACGCCGCGGCGGTGCCGCCTGCGGCGACGATCTCGTCGACGACCCGTTGGGCGGCGTCGAGCTTGATGTCGGTCACGACGACCGAGGCGCCTTCGGCGGCGAGCGCCTTCGAGATTCCCTCGCCGATCCCGGAGCCTCCGCCGGTGACGATCGCGACCTTGCCTTCGAACGTGCTCATGGTGTTCCTGCAGCTTTCTTTAATCAACAGTTGTTGTCTAAAAAGAAGAGTACGCCCAAATCATTTAGTTAGCAAAGCTAATTTGTTAGGCTAAGCATCAATGACCAACGCAACAGAGCCCGCGACCACTACAGGCGCCGTCCGCACCGTTCCCCACGCCCAACTCGCCACCGATGTGCGGCAGGGCGTCCTCCGGCTGTCACGACGCCTGCGCCAGCAGAAGGCCGACACCGGCGTGAGCGACGCGCAGATGGCCGCGCTCGGGTTCCTGCTGCAGAACGAGCCGCTCACGATCGGCGCCCTGAGCGAGCACGAGGGGGTCACTCCCCGTCCATGAACCGCACCGTCAACGCCCTCGTCGAGCTCGGCTTCGTCGAGCGCGGCACCGACGCCGACGACAAGCGCAAGGTGGTGCTCCGAACGACGCGCGACGGGGCGAGCTTCGTCCTCGAGACGCGCCGACGCCGCGATCAGTGGCTCGTTCCACGCCTGGCCCGGCTGAGCGCCGACGAGAGGCGCACGCTTGCCGAGGCGACCGTGATCCTGCGAGAACTGGCCCGCTCGTGAGCGCCACTTTCCGTTCTCTCGCCGTCCCGAACTACCGGCTCTGGTTCGGAGGCGCCCTCGTCTCCAACACCGGCACATGGATGCAGTCGACCGCTCAAGACTGGGTCGTCCTGACACAGCTCACGAACCACAACGCCACGGCTCTCGGCGTGACGATGGCGCTCCAGTTCCTCCCCCGATCCTGATGATCCCCATCACCGGCCTGATCGCCGACCGCTACGACCGGCGCAGGATGCTGATGCTCACCCAGGGCGCGCTGGGCACCCTCGGCCTCGCGCTGGGCCTGCTCGTCGTGACCGGCGTCGTGCAGCTGTGGATGGTCTGGGGCTTCGCCCTGCTCCTCGGCATCGTCCAGGCGATCGACGCTCCGATCCGGCAGAGCTTCGTCTCCGAGCTCGTCCCACCGGAGCACCTGTCGAACGCGGTGTCGCTCAACTCGGCGTCGTTCAACGGCGCCCGTCTGATCGGCCCGGCCGTCGCGGGCGTGCTCATCGCCGGTGTCGGGTCGGGCTGGGTCTTCCTGATCAACGCCGCCTCCTTCCTCGCCGTCCTCACCTCACTGAGGTTCATCCGGGTCAGCGAACTCCAGTTCAAGCCGAAGGTCGCCCGCGCGAAGGGTCAGATCAAGGAGGGGTTCCGCTACGTCAAGGGGCGGCCCGACCTCGTGGTCGTCTTCGTGATGATCTTCATCATCGGCACCTTCGGCATGAACTTCCCCATCTTCACGTCGACCATGGCGACCCAGGCGTTCGGCGTCGGCGCCGACGGGTTCGGGCTCCTGACGAGCGCCGTGGCGGTCGGATCGCTCGCGGGCGCCCTGTTGTCGGCGCGGCGCGAGCGCCCGCGGATGCGGATCCTGGTGCTCGCTTCGATCTCCTTCGGCGTCACCTGTGCCGTCGCCGCCGTGATGCCCACCTACTGGACCTTCGCAGCCGTCCTGGTGGCGGTCGGCCTCTCGTCGATCACCTTGATGACCACCGCGAACGGCACCGTCCAGCTCGGGGCCGCTCCGCAGATGCGCGGCCGCGTGATGGCGCTCTACATGGCGATCTTCACCGGCGGTACTCCGATCGGCGCACCGATCGTCGGCTGGGTCGCGAACACGTTCGGGCCTCGTGAGGCGATCGGCGTGGGCTCGGCGGCCGGTTTCGCGGCCGCAGCCGTGGCGATCGTCTGGCTCGTCCGGCGGCAGCACCTGCGCCTGCGGCACGACGACGGCCTTCACTTCCGCGTGCGTCACGACGGCGACGGACTCCCGCCCACCGGCCTCATCCCGCTCCCCGGCGCGGCGCAGAAGGCCCAGGTCGCCGCCACCGAGCTGGCCGCCGAAGAGACGCTCGCCCGCAAGTAGGCGTCCGGCGGAGCACCCGGCGAAGCACCTCGAAGCGACGGGGATCGCTGTCGCCGCCGCCGACGGTGACGAGGTGGCCGAAACGTGACCGACTCGGGGTTCCGCAGGGCGACGACCCGGGCTACATTGCTCCCATGACGAACGCTCACGTCATGGTCGGCCGCGAAGCGCCGACTCCTCCGAGCGAACGGATCGTCGCGAAGGAGCGGCACCATGAGCAGGTCAACAGCAGCCGGGATCACGGCGGTATTCGCGGTCGTCGCCGGCGTCTCCGTCTCCGCCTGGGCCGCGTCCACCCTCAATTCGGAGGGGATCTGGACCGAGCACGGGATCGCAACGGGCCACCTCGATTTCACCGTCGCAGCGGTTCTGCTGATCGGGCTCGCTCTTCTGCTGACCGGGCTGATCCTGCTGCTCGCGACCCTCGCCGACTACTGGATCGACAAGCAGGATCTGCGCGACGCCCAGCTCGAAGCTCGAAGCCGGCGACAGGAGGCCGAGCGCTACCGCTTGGCGGCGAGCCTCGCCGAGACCCGACCCGACACCTCCCACAGCGTCGCCCACTGAGGCGGAAACGCGGGCACCTGAGCTCGCCCCTTTAGGCTGCTGCCATGAGAGCCCTGCGCGGAGCCACCGTCTTCACCGTCGCCCTCGCCGGGCTGCTCGTGCTCGCCGGCTGCAGCCCGGCGAGCCACGGCGGCAGCCAGTCGAACGACACCGGCGCCCCGACCATCACCACCGGCGGCCCGGCGAGCAGCACGAGCACCGCCCCGGCCGGCCGGGTCGACGCGAACGGCGTCACCCTTCCCCCGACGACGGGCCGCTTCGACTATCAGCTCGGTGGCGGCTACACCCCGCCCGAGGGCGTGACCGTCGTGACCCGCGACAGCACGGACGCGCCCGCCGAGGGCGTCTACTCGATCTGCTACGTGAACGGGTTCCAGACGCAACCCGGCGTCGCGTGGCCGGGATCGCTGATCCTGCACACCGCTTCCGGCGCTCCCCTGGTCGACCCGGGCTGGCCTGACGAGCACCTCATCGACACCTCGACGGCCGCCAAGCGGGACCAGGCGGCGAGCAGGATCGGCACGACCATCACCGAGTGCAGAGACAAGGGCTTCAAGGCGGTCGAGTTCGACAACCTCGACTCCTACTCGAGGTCGAAAGCGGCGTTGACGCTGGACGACGCCGTCGCGTTCGCGAAGCTGCTGGTCGCCCGAGCGCACGCCGACGGTCTGGCCGCATCGCAGAAGAACACCGCGGAGCTCGCGTCACGCGGTAAGAACGACATCGGCTTCGACTTCGTCACCACCGAGGAGTGCGACCGCTATTCCGAGTGCGGCAGCTTCACGAAGGTCTACGGCAAGCTCGTGTACGACATCGAGTACACCGACGACCTGAGGGGCTCGTTCACGACGGTCTGCGGGCGGAAGGCCACGCCCGCCCTCACGATCCTGCGCGACCGCGACCTGGTGACGCCGAAGAGCAAGGCCTACGTGTACGAGGCGTGCTGAGCCGCCGGATCAGACCTCGCGGGTGATCTCCACCGTGACGAACAGCTTCGAAGTGCGACTGCCGCCGTACACCCCGCGCAGCGGCGGGACGTCGTTGTAGTCGCGCCCGTGGCCGACGACGACGTGGCGCTCCCCGATGTCGATGAGGTTGGTCGGGTCGTAGCCGTTCCAGCTGCCGCAGAAGTACTCGACCCAGGCGTGGGATTCGCCCACGATCGTCTCGTGCAGCTCGGCCGACGGTTTCGGGTGCAGGTAGCCGCTGACGTAGCGCGCCGGGATCCCTGCGGAGCGCAGTGCCCCGACGGTGATGTGCGCGATGTCCTGGCAGACGCCCGCCTTGGCCTTCCAGGCGTCGGCGGCCGTCGACTTCACATTGGTCACGCCGCGCAGGTACTGCACCTGGTCGCCGATCTGCTCGCAGATGGCCAGCGCGGCCTGGCACGGTTTCGTGCTCGCCGCGACGGCCGCCTCGGCGAGGTGTCTGACCTCCGCCGGCGGTGCCGTGAGCGGCGTCTGCTCGAGCTGCTCGACGAACTCGGCACGCCGACCGGCGGCAGCGGCGAGATCGTCCCAGTCGAGATCGTGCTCGGGGTGGCTCACGGCTCGCACTTCGACGAGTGAGGTCGACGTGAGGGACAGCTGCTGGTGCGGCTGGAGCACCTCGAACGACGACACGCGCGTGCCCCAGTAGTCGAGGTACTCGTGCGCGCCCGAGTTCGGCTCGATCCGGAGGTTCGACGAGAGCACGAACTGCGTCTCGGTCGACGCCGGAAGCATCCGGGCCTCGTTGTAACTCGCCTTGGCTTCGCCCTCGTACTGGAAGCCGGTGACGTGCCGGATGCGAAGGCGGCTCATGAACGCTCCCCCACCCACGTCGGGGCGGCGGAGGTGGGGAAGTAGCGCTGCCGGATCGCCTCCGACGCCGCCGAGGTCGCCGACTGCACGGCGTCCATGTGGGTCGGGAGATCGTCGAGGATCTCGGCGATCGGCTTGTACTCGAGCTCGCTGCGCATCTGACCGAGGATACGAACCCCGGCATCGGACGAGAACGTCCGCGCGGTGTTGGGCTCGACCTCGCGGAGGCACGCCTCGGCCCGGGAGATCGCGAACAGCACCGACCTCGGGAACAGCCGGTCGAGAAGGAGGAATTCCGCGGCGTTGCGAGCGCTCGGCACGCCCCGGTACGTGCGCAGATAGGCCTCGTAGGCTCCGACGGAGCGCAGGATCGTGGTCCACGACGGTCCGGAGGCCTCCGTCAGTGTGCGCGTGGCCAGGAGCCGGGCGGTCATGTCGGCTCGCTCGATGCTGCGGCCGAGTGTGAAGAACTGCCAGACCTCGTCGCGGCTGGTGGCCGACTCGATGATGCCGACGGCGAGCGCCGAGCGCTCGCGGACCCAGGCGAAGAACTCGTGCACCTTGTCGCTCGACACCTTGCGCGGCATCCGAGCCCGCGTCGTGTTGAGGCACTCCCAGAGCTCGGTCGACACGATCTCGCGGGCACGGCGCGCGTTCTCGCGGGCGGCACCGAGCGAGTAGGCGATGGACGCCGGGTTGTGGCGGTCGACGGCGAGCATCGAGAGCACGTCGGCGCGGGTCAGCTCGACGTCGTCCGGCGCGTCGCTCCCCATCACGGACAGGAGGGAGCGGCAGGCGGCATCCTCTTCGATCCAGGGATCCTCGAGGAGCAACTGCAGGTGCACGTCGAGGATCCGCGCGGTGCCGTCGGCCCGCTCGATGTACCGGCCGATCCAGAAGAGGCTCTCGGCGATCCGGCTCAGCATGATTCTCCCTGGGTCTTCTGTTGCTGTTGCTGCGACTGCTGGTCGCGCTTCGGGTCGTCCTGCGGCGAGTGGTCCGGCACGTGGTCGGCCGCGACGATCGGGATCGACGCGGTGGGGGTGGCCTGCTCGGTCACGAGGGCCCCGACGCTCTGCCCGGCCATCCAGGTTCCCGCGTCGACGCCGACCACCCAGGTGTCCTTCGATCCGCCGCCCTGGCTGGAGTTCACCACGAGCTGCCCCTCGGGCAGCGCCACTCGGGTGAGGCCGCCGGGCAAAACCCAGACCTCGTCGCCGTCGTTGACCGCGAACGGCCGGAGGTCGGCGTGCCGCGGGCGCAGCCCGTCGTCCACGAGCGTCGGAATGGTGGAGAGCTGGATCACGGGCTGCGCGATCCAGCCTCGAGGGTCTTTCTTCAAGGTGGTGCGGAGGGAGTCCAGCTCTTTGGCACTGGCCGCGGGCCCGACGACCAGCCCTTTGCCGCCGGAGCCGTCGACGGGTTTCACGACGAGTTCGTCGAGGCGGTCGAGCACCTCCTCCAGCGCTCCCGGATCCTCCAGCCGCCAGGTGTCGACGTTCGGCAGGATCGCGTCCTCGCCGAGGTAGTAGCGGATCAGGTCGGGTAGGTAGGTGTAGACGAGTTTGTCGTCGGCGACGCCGTTGCCCACCGCGTTGGCGATCGTGACCGTGCCGAGGCGCGCCGCCATCAGCAGGCCGGGCGACCCGAGCACGGAGTCGGCCCGGAACTGCAGCGGGTCGAGGAACTCGTCGTCGACGCGGCGGTAGATCACGTCGACGCGCTGCGGACCGGCGGTGGTGCGCATCCAGACGCGACCGCCCGAGCAGTAGAGGTCGCGGCCCTCGACGAGCTCGACGCCCATCAGGCGAGCCAGGAGCGTGTGCTCGTAGTACGCCGAGTTGAACACACCGGGTGTGAGCACCACGACCGTCGGATCCTCGACGCCGACCGGCGCGCTCTTCCGCAGCGCGTGCAGGAGGCGGTTCGGGTAGTCGCCGACCGGCCGCACGCGCATGGAGACGAACAGTTCGGGCAGGGTCTGCGCCATCACGCGCCGGTTCGAGATGACGTAGCTGACACCGCTCGGCACTCGGACGTTGTCCTCCAGCACCCGCCAGGCGCCGACCTCGTCGCGGACGAGGTCGATTCCGGAGACCTGGATCCGGACGCCGTTGGCCGGTTCGATCCCGGCCGCCTGTCGGTGGAAGTGATGAGACGAGGTGATCAGCGAGGCCGGGATGACACCGTCCGCCACGGCCCGCTGCGGCCCGTAGATGTCGGCGAGGAACGCTTCGAGGGCCTTCACCCTCTGCTTCACGCCGCGCTCGACGTCGACCCACTCGGCCTGCTCGACGACGCGGGGGACGGCGTCGAGCGGGAACGGGCGCTCCTCGCCGGCGAAGTCGAAGGTGACCCCCTGCGCGAGATACGAGTCGGCCAGGGCCGCCGTCCGGCCGCGCAGTTCGTCCTGCGTCATGCTGTCCAGCGCGGCGTGGATCTCGCGATACATGTCGCGCGGCGATCCCGGCCCCTGGAACATCTCGTCCCAGGCTCCCGGGCCGCGGGGGCGGATGCTCCGGCTCGTCACGCCGGCGTATCCGTCGAAGAGGTCTCCCATGTGTTGAACCTAGGCCCGGGGTGTTGCGGGGGTGTTTCGGCCAGTGGGCGGGGATGTGACGGGCCCGGCGACGCTCGGGTCGACCGTGACTTTGTACCCCGTTCCTGAGAAGACTGTGAGAGTGAAACTGAGCGGTGCGCTAGCGTCTCCCGGGTAGTTCGAAGCACACCCCCGGTTTCGGCAGATCACACAACGATTGGACCCATCACCATGGGCGTCATCTCATTTCTCATCTTCGGCCTCGTCGCCGGCATCGTCGCGCGCCTCATCCTCCCGGGCAAGCAGCCCGGCGGCTGGATCGCGACGCTGATCCTCGGCGTCATCGGCGCGTTCCTCGGCGGCTTCATCGGAAGCCTCATCTTCCACGCGGACTTCGGCACGTGGAGCCTCGCCAACTTCATCCTGAGCGTCGTCGGGGCGATCATCGTCCTCGTCATCTACGGCGCCATCACGGGTCGCGGCACCAAGCGCGCGTAGCGCTCGCGATCCACGCGCCCTGCGCGCACCCGAGCAACACCGAAGGGGCGCCGTCACCTCCGTGGCGGCGCCCCTTCGCGCGCGTGGGCGGGTCTCCGGAGGTTCTGGCGGGTCGGCGACGACGCGCCGACGCCTGCGGCGGCCCGCCGACGCGACGCCCTAGACGGCATGGGACGATCTGGCAAGACCTTGCATCCTGCCGGATCTCGCGTAGACCTGAGTGATGAAACGGATCAGCTACGACGGACTCACCCTGGTGACGGGCTCGGACACCGCCGACGCCCTGGTCAGGTACGCGGCCACGGCCTTCTCGCGCGGCGACGCCGTGAACGTCGACCTCCCGGTGCTGGAGGCCGACGGATTCGTGCGGGAGCACACCGTCGTCATCGGGCCGGCCGGGGGCCTCGACGTGGTCGACGTCGACGTGCGCGCCGACGAGACGCGGGAGTTCCCGGTGCCGGTGTTCCCGGTGCTGCGGCGGGCGGGCCGCGCTCTGCCTCCGGAGGAGATCCTCGACCTGGAGTGGTCGGAGAGCGCCTGACGCGGTGACCGAGGAGCCCTCGACGGGGCGCCCGTCGATCGAACGCCGCGCGACCGGAACGCCGCTCGACCAGGACCTCGCGAAGGGCGGTTACGCGATCAGGTCCAGCGACACGTCCCAGAGCCGCTCGGCCGACTCGGGGTCGAGCGCGTAGGCCTTGACCCCTTCGCCGGGGACGCCGGATCGTACGGCTCGGCCTCGTTCACGTCCTCGAAGTAGCGGCCGGTCACGCCGTCGACCAGCGGTGATCCTGCGATCAACGTCGAGGTGGCGGCGCCCTGCTCGGGCGTCTTGAAGGCGGCGTTCTGGTTGCCTTCCTCGTCGACCCAGCCGCGCTGGACGAACTCGGCCGGGTCCATGTGACGCTGCAGGTTCGTCATGATGCCCCCGGGTGCACGGCGTTGGCCGTGATGCCGTCCGCGGCCCAGCGCTGGCCGACGCCCACGGCGAAGAGCGAGTTGGCTGTCTTCGACTGGCCGTAGCCGAGCCAGGGGTCGTATTCGCGACGCTCGAACATGAGGTCGTCGAAGACCACGTCGGAGCGGAGGTGCCCGGTCGACGTGAGCGAGACGATGCGGGCGCCGCCGGCTTCGGCGAGAGCGTCATGCAGGGCGAGCGCCAAGGCGAAGTGACCGAGGTGGTTGTTTGCGAACTGGAGCTCGTACCCCTCGGGGGTGCGCGTGAGGGGAGTCGCCATGATGCCCGCGTTGTTCACGAGGATGTCGAGCGGCCCGTTCCACTCCGAGGCGAACGCGGCGAGAGTGGGTCGGTCGGAGAGGTCGAGGTACGCAGCCGTGACCCGCTCCGAGCCCGTCCTGGCGCGGATGTCGGCGACCGCTTCGGCGCCGGCATCGAGGTTGCGGACGGCAAGGGTGACCTCGGCTCCCGCGCCCGCGAGGGCCCGTGCCGTTTCGATGCCGATGCCCGAGGCGCCACCCGTCACGACGGCGCGTTTGCCCGAGAGGTCGACCCCTTCGAGAACGTCGGCTGCGGTGCTGGTGGCTCCGAACGGAGTGGTGAGACGAGTCATTGCCTCAGGCTATGCCGGTCGCCCTCAGGCTCGTTCGGCCGTTCGCCGGTAGCGTTGCGTGCGTGGGGATCCTCTTTGCACTGCTCGCGGCCGTCGGCCTGGCCGTCGGCACCGAGTTGCAGCACCGCGGCGTACGAGCGCAGGGCGGCAACGCGTCGCCCACGTCGGTGCGCGGTTTCCGTGCTCTTCTCGCCCAGCCGGTCTGGTTGCTCGGTGCCCTGCTCATCGGCATCTCGATCGTTCTGCAGCTCAGCTCGCTCCTGCTCGCGAACCTCGCCGTGGTCCAGCCGCTCGGCGCGATCGGGCTCCTCGTCTCGGCGTACCTGCAGGCGAGGCGCACGCGCCGCCCGCTGGCCCCGATCAAACGGCTCGGCATCGCCCTCTGCATGGCCGGGATCGCCACCTTCGTCATCATCGCCCTCGTGGTGGGGCGCCCCGAGAAGGTCACGACCGGCTCGCTCGTCGGGGTGTTGATCACGCTCGGCATCCTGCTGGTGGCCGCCTTCCTGCTCCTCCGCGTCCGCAAGACCGCCCTCGCGACGGCCCTGTCGGCCGCGGTGATGTTCGGCTTCGTGGCGACCCTCGCGCAGATCGTGCTCACCGACCTCATCAAGAACGGGATCACCCCCGTCTCCATCGCGGCCGGAGCAGGCCTCGCGGCCGCCGGCATCGCCGGATCCCTCTGGGTCCAGACCGCGCACTCACAGGGCAGTTCGACGCTCGTCCTCGCCGGGCTGACGGTCATCGACCCGCTGACCGGCGTCATCCTGACCAGCGTCTTCTTCGGCACGCTGGCCGGAGCGAGCGGAGGCGGAGTGCTGGGCATGCTGATCGCCGGCGTGGTCGCGACGAGCGGCGTCCTGCTCGTGGCGCGCGACTGAGCGGAGAGCGCCGCGCGGGCAGAGTGCCACGGCCCGCTGGGCGGCGGGCGCGAGCGACGCAGGCACGACGAGGTCGGAGCGGGATCCTGCGCTCCCCGCGCGAGCGAGCGGATAGCCCCACTCGTCGCGCTCGAGGAGCTCCGGCAGCAGTTCCGTGCACAGCCCGCGGCCGTCGCAGAGCGTCCAATCGATGTGCAGTACCCGATCGGGCGCCGGTCGCTTCTCCCGGCGACTCATCTCGCACGGCCGGAGGCCACGGGGCGCGCCTCGCAGCGGCCTGCGAGGTGGGCGGCGACATCGCTCTCGAAGACGGTCAGGGCGCTCAGGACCAGTCGCGACGTCCCGTCCGGGTGATGGCAGGATCCGCGGCCGGTCACGATCCCTGCGAGCCGTTCGATCTCGCGGGGCAGCCACGAGACGCGCTCCTTCGCCGCGAGGCGGTGGAGCACCTCGGCCAGCCGCGGCAGCCCGTTGGCACAGGGACCACACTGCCGAGCCGACTGTCCGGCGAGGTAGGTCGTGATCTCGGCCGATGCCTCAAGCCCGCAGCGGTGCGCCCCGAGGGCCATCAGGACTCCGGCGCCGGGTGCCGCCCCGAACGGGGCGAGTGACCCAGGTGAAAGCGGTACGTCGAGCCGATCAGCCGGAACCCAAGCGCCGTGATAGCCGCCGACGAGCACCGCGCGGAGCGAGTCGGGTGCGGCTCCGGACGCCGTGAGCGCGTCACTGAGCGGCGCACCGCCCGGCAGCTCGAGCACCCGCGGTGCCGGCAGGTCGCCGCTGACCGACACCAGCCGGGTCCCGGGATCGTCCGGCGACCCCTGGGAGCGGAACCAGGAGGCGCCGAATCGCGCGAGAAGAGCGAGGTGCGCGAGGGTCTCGACGTTCTGCACGAGGGTCGGCGCACCCCCGAGACCCCGCTGGGTCAAGCGCTGCACGTGGTCGCGAGGAAGAGCCGGGCCGCCGCCAACGGCGTTCACCACGGCGGACGCTTCACCGGAGAGGAACGTGTCGGAAGCGGTCACGAGCCGGACGCGGGAGGCATCCTGCCGATCGGCCACGGCTCTCGCCACGCCCTCGAGCGTGCCGGCCGTCGAATACAGCACGACGTCGCGCGCGCCGATCGTGTCCGCGGCCAGGAGCAGACCGTCGAGCACGAGGTGAGGCGCGCAGCGGAGCAGGGTCTCGTCCTTGCGGCTGAGCGGCTCACCTTCGGCGCCGTTCGCGATGACCACGGCCCTGCGGCCCGGCGTGCGTTCCCGCCCGACGCCGGCGATCAGCCCGTTCGCCTGCGCCGCGGCCATCAGCTTCCGCCAGGTCGGGAAGCCGGCGCCGCCGCGACCCGCGAGGCCGGAGTCGTCGAGCTCGGCGAGGAGGTGGCCGATGTCGAAGGCGGCCGGCATCGGTCCGAAGACCTCGAGATGCGACCGGACGTCGGCGGCGCGAGCGGCGAACAGGCGGCGCACGCCCGTCGGGCCGGGGACGCTGGTGCGGATGGGCTGGGTCATGGTCATGAGGTCTCCCCGAGACGGAGGCTGTGGAATTCGATGAAACGCGCCGAGAGGCGCCACGCGCAGGCGGCGACCACGACGAGGACGGACGCTGCGGCCAGCGCGAGGAACCAGCCCTCGGTGCCGTTCGTCCCGGTGCCGATGGCGTGCGCGAGGGCGATCGGCCACAGCGCGTAAGACGCCCAGTGGATCGCCTTGAAGGTGCGCGGGCCGAGTCGACCGCGCAGGAGTCCGGTGGCGACGAGCACGACGACGAGGTCGAACCCGACGGTCCCGAGTCCTTGCCAGAAGGGCCGGTAGCTGCCGAAGAACGGGACGACCGTGTCGAGGAGGTCGAGTTGAGCGTAGGGGTCGAAGAACAGGCTGACGAGGTGGACGAGGAGGAAGAGGGTCGCCGCCAACGACACGTTGCGATGCACCAGCGTGATCGAGAAGCGCGGCAGGCCGGGTAGCGGCCGGCCGGAGCGCGTGACGATGCCGAGCACGACCGAGACGGTGAACAGGACGAGGGCGGCGATACCGGTCCCCCGGCCGATCGCCCAGAGAGCGTCGTCCATGTCAGCCCGCGCGTCTCAGCGTCGTCTCGGCGCCCGACGCCGCCAGGGCGGCGGTGGTGGTGGTCACCCGGCGTCGACGGCGCGGGGCCGGGTCGACTTCGTCGTCGGGCCATCCGCCGAGGTGGATCACGTGGCCGTGCGTGTCGACGAGGCGGGCAGCAACACCCTCCCGAGTGAGCCGGTCGACGGCACGCCGCCCCTGGACGACGGCAGCGGTCGACAGGGTGTTCGCGCGATAGCAGTTCTCGGCGGCCACCGTGACGCTCCGCCAGACGGGCGGCGCGGGGAGGCCGAGCCGCGGATCGAGGATGTGGTGGAGCTGTCGTCCGTCCTGGATCCAGCGCCGCTTCTGCGTGCTCGACGTGGCGACCGCGAACCCGTCGGCCAGGGTGATGGTCGTCTCCGGATCATCCGGCAGGTCCCGGACCGTGACCTGCCAGCCGTCGTCGCGGGACCGTCCGGCCGTGGCGATGTCGCCCCCGAGGCTGACCAGCGCTCCACAGTGCAGCTCGTCGGCGATCGCCCTGGCGCAGAGATCGGCGGCGACCGCCTTGGCGGTGGCGCCGAGGTCGAGTCGGAGATCGTCCGGGACGCGCAGGATCCTGCCCTCGAGCGAGATCCTGGTCCAGCCCGGTTCGCGCGGCGTCGCCACCGACATCGAGAACGAGGCCTCGTCACCGTGCTGGCCGTGAGGGAGCAGGTGCACCTCGCGGCCTCCGCCGAGAGCGTCCAGGACGCCGCCGAGCGTGGGGTCGACGTCGCCCTGCGTCACCCGCGCCGCATCGATCGCGCGCTCGACCAGCGCTGCGAGCATCTCGCTCACCTCGATGCCGTCCGCGGATTGGCCCGCGAGGGCGGACAACTCGGAGTCGGTTCGGAATCGACTGCAGGCCCGTTCGACGTCGAGCAGGATCCGGTCGGCGATCCGGCGAGCGCGAGTGAGGGCCACGGCGTCGGTCACGACGAGTCGGGCGGAGGTGCTCCACAGGGTCCAGTCCTGCGCGGCGTTCCGCGTGACGGCCACGCTCGGGTGATGCTGAGTCATCGTGCGTCCTTCCTTCGGGGAGCTCTACCCTCGCGGGCGGACCTGTCGGCCGGCTTCCACCATTCGATACGTCGCCTATGAAGGCGCAGCACGATCGCTGGAGGTTTCCTCGTCAGGAGCCGGACGACGTCGCGTCGGACGAGGTGCCACTGGCGCCGCCCGAGACGGCGCTGCCGGAGGGCGCGGTCGTCGCGGACGACGACGGAGCGGTGGTGTCGGCACTCGTCCCGCTGCCCTCCGTGGTGCTCGCACCGGAGTTGCTTGCGCTGCCGTCGCTCGAGCCCGCGCTCGAGTCGGTGCTCGCGCTCCCGCTCGGCGACGACGAGGCGCCGGCCGAGTTGCTCTCGCTCCAGACGGCGATCCCGCTCACGGCGGCTATCGCGACGCCCGCGGCACCGACCGCCGCGGTCGCGACCCGGGCGCTCCGAAGCCCCTTGATTCGGACGTTCATCGCTCCACCTCTCGCTCGGGACTGCGGACGTTTGACACGTCAACGATCGGGCGCACACCTTTCGGCGGCCTGGAGAGTTTCGATGTGCGGGCTGGGGCGTGTCTCGCAAGCCGCCGCAGATCGCGCGATCCAGGGCACACACGACCCGCGGTGAACCGGGAGACACGCCCCGGCAGTCACCCGGCGAGAGCTACGCGGGGCGAGCAGACGGCCGTGCCAGCGGCAGCTACGACGCCCGAGCCGGGCCGGCCGCACCGGAGGGAGCCGTACCGACGACCGGGGAGCGCTGCCAGAGCGTCACGAGCCCGCGCGCGTTGCGGGCCATCGCCAGGTAGTGCCCCACGACCCCGAGGACGAACAGGGCGAAGCCCACACCGACGAGGCCGCGCTCGAACGCCGGCACGGCCTCGCCGAACAGCATCATGAACAGCCCGACGAAGAGCAGGGCTGTGCGCACCTTGCCGACCTTCGACACCCGCACGTCGGGTGCGCCGTGGAACGACAGGACGGCCCACACCCCCGACAGCACGTCGGGGATGAGCAGGATCACGACGAGCTGCCACGGAACCACGGCCGACGCGGCGAAGGCGGCGACGACGAACACGACCGTCAGCCGGTCGGCCACCGGATCGAGCCAGGCACCGAGGGCGGAGGTCTGGTGGAAGCGGCGAGCGATGAAGCCGTCGGCGAAGTCGGTGAGGAACACGATGAGCAGCACGATGATCGAGGCCCAGAACAGGTGCACGACGAGCAGGATTCCGAACACGGGCAGCAACAGGATGCGGAAGGCCGAGATGACGTTCGGCACCGTGCGCCAGTCGTCGTCGCCGAACAGGCGATCGCGGAGGCTGGTCACCGGGCCATCGGGGTGCGGCGTCATGCCCGCGACCGAGGAATCGCCGAGCACCCGGCGCGGATCGCCGGCGGGGAGACGCAGGGCAGCGACGCGTACCAGCAGGTAGACGACGCCGAGGACGACGAGGACGGCAACGACGAGCCACCCGGACACCCCGAGGTACGGCTCGCTGATGTGGAAGGACGCGCGCACCAGCACCCCGACCGTGACGTAGAGCGCCGACCAGCCGAGGGAGGCGACGGCGCTCGCGATCACGAAGGCGCCGGTCGGGACGCCGGAAGCGCCGGCCGCGGCCGGCGCGAGGGCGCGCGGGACGGGCACGAGGCGCGCCAGCAGGACGGGCAGCGGGCCGCTGCGACCGAGCACGCGGACCGACTCGTCCCAGTGGTCGGTGCCGAGTCTCTGGACGACCGCGCTCGCCCGGAGGGCCTCGCCGCGCCTGCGGCCGAAGGCGAAACCGATGCCGTCGCCGAGGAGGCGCCCGGCCGCCACGACGACGAAGAGCAGCAGGATCGCGGGCGGAGAATCGAGCGCGGCGGCAGCCACGATCACGACCGGCCCGCCGGGAACGAAGCTGACGAGCCCGAGGGCCGACTCGAGCAGGGCGAGGACGAAGGCGACGCCGAGCACCAGCCCGAGCGGAAGCACCGCGCGAGACTCGTTCAGCCAGTCGACGATGCTCACCCGACCATTGTTCCCTGTGCGACCGACAGCCGCGGACCATCGGCCCCGTCACGACCGTTCGTGTCGGTCGCGAGTGTGACGAATCGAGACGAGCGCGCTCGGGCGCAGCCGCCGCTCGCCGTACCGTGGACGGCACACCCCGGGAGAGGACAGCATGGTCGGAGAGGTCGAGACCCTCGTCGTCGGCGGCGGCGCCATGGGCTCTGCCACCGCCTGGGCGCTCGCCCGTCGCGGACGCGAGGTCCTGTTGGCGGAGCGCTTCGAGCCGGGCCACGCGATGGGAGCCTCCCACGGCGAGTACCGCAACTTCAACGTCGCCTACGCCGAGCCCGACTACGTCCAGCTGCTGGTCGAGGCCCGGCGACTCTGGGGCGAGCTCGAGGCCGACTCGGGCGAGGCCCTGCTCGAGCTGGTCGGCCTGGTCAATCACGGCGAGGCGGCGGCCCACCAGAGGAGCGGATCGAGCGGGGGCGACACCTTCGACACGGTGCACGCGGCGCTCGACGCCGCCGGCATCGCCAGCGAGTTCCTCAGCGCGTCCGAGGCGCACGAGCGATGGCCGGGCATGCGATTCGAGACGCGGGTGCTCTTCTCGCCCGAGTCAGGGCGGGTGAAGGCCGATGCGTCGGTGGCCGCGCTGCAGCGACTCGCCGCCCGGCTCGGCGCCGAGGTGCGGCACCGCACCCGCGCCGTCGGCATCCGGGTGCTCGACGACGACTTCGTCGAGGTCGACCTGGAGTCGGGCGACGGCGACCTCAGCACGGTGCGCACCCGGTCCCTCGTGGTGACCGCAGGCGCCTGGACCGAGAAACTGCTCGGCGCGCGACTGACCCTGCCGCGGCTGGTCGTGACGCAGGAGCAGCCCGCCCACTTCGCCCCTCGCGATCCTGCGCTCGCGTGGCCCTCGTTCAACCACCAGCGCGACCTCGGCCCCGGGGGCGACTACTGGTACAGCGGCGTCTACGGCATGCTCACGCCCGGTACCGGGGTGAAGGCCGGCTGGCACGGCACAGGTCTGCCGATCGACCCCGACGCCCGGACCTTCACCTCCGAGCCGGCGCAGCTCGCGGCGCTTCAGCGCTACGCCCGCGAGTGGCTCCCCGGGGTCGACCCCGAGCGGTTCGAGGAGATCAGCTGCACCTACACTTCGACCGACACCGCCGACTTCGTGCTCGACCGGGTCGGGCCGATCACCGTCGGCGCCGGGTTCTCCGGGCACGGCTTCAAGTTCACCCCCGCGGTGGGCAGGATCCTGGCCGACCTCGCCACCACCGGGACGCGTCCCGCCGCGCGGTTCGCCCTGCAGCGCTGACCGCTCCGTGGCTCGGTCTCCGCGGGGTCCTACCAGTGCCTCCCTCGACGCGATGCCGAGCCACTAGCGTCGAAGACACACCGCAGCGACAGGAGACCCGTGTGAACCGCCGCCTCACCCTCCTCTTCGCGATCGCCGGCGGAGCAGCGGTCGGCAACCTCTACTGGTCGCAGCCGCTGCTCGACTTCATCGCCTCCGACCTCAGGACCGGCACCGCGTCGGCCGGGTGGCTCGTGACGGCGACCCAGATCGGATACGCCGTCGGGGTCCTGCTCTTCGTCCCGCTCGGAGACGTGCTGAGCCGCCGGATCCTGGTCCCCATCGCGCTCCTCTGCGCGACCACCGCCCTCGTGGCCAGCGCGCTGGCGCCGACGTTCTCCGTGCTCCTGATCACGCTCTCCCTGGTCGGGCTGACGACGGTGTCGGGGCAGATCCTCGTGCCGCTCGCGGGCGATCTGGCCGACGACTCGAACCGGGGCAGGATCGTGGGAACGGTCGTCTCCGGGATTTTGATCGGGATCCTGGTCTCCCGCACCGTGTCCGGGCTGGTTGCAGCCGCCGCGGGCTGGCGGGCGATCTACTTCGCGGCGGCCGCGCTGGCGTTCCTTCTGGCGATCCTGCTGTTCTTCGCGATTCCGCGGGTGCCGGTCCGGGCGGCGCTGCGCTATCCGGCACTGATCGGCTCGGTGTTCGCTCTCGTCCGCCGCGAGCGAGCGGTCCGCTGGAGCCTCGTGCTCGGCGGCACGTCGTTCGCGGTGTTCACGATGTTCTGGACGTCGCTGACGTTCCTCCTGAGCGCCCCGCCGTTCTCGTTCTCGGTCGACGTGATCGGGCTGTTCGGGCTCGTCGGGCTCGCGGGCGCTGCCGCGGCTCAGCGCGTCGGACGCCTGAACGACCGGGGCTTCGGCCTCCCGGCGATCGGGGTGGCCTGGGTGCTGATCCTGCTGGCCTTCGTCATCGGTGGTCTCGGCTCGACATCGGTGCCGGTCATCATCGTGGCCATCCTGGTGCTGGACGTGGCCATCCAGGGGCAGAACATCACCGTGCAGTCGCGGATGTTCCAGATCGATCCGCAGGCGCGCAGCCGACTCAACACCGCGTTCGTCGCCAACAACTTCATCTGGGGCGCGGTCGGGTCGGGGCTGTCGTCGTTCCTCTGGGAGCACGGCGGCTGGACGGCGATCATGGTCGCCGCGGCCGTCCTCTCGGGATTCGCTCTGACCGTCTGGTTCGTCGGGCGACGCGGGCCGCTCCGGCTCCAGCAGGATGCCGCTCCGCGGGTGGTCGCGGCCCGCTGATCCGTGAGCGCCGGCAACCTCCGCCAGCCGGGCGCTCAGCGGGCGCGGGAGTAGTGCAGCAGCAACATCCCCGACGAGTTCAGAACGTGATCGAGCGCAAGGGCCCGGAGGTCGATCGGGGCGGCGCCTCCGGAGCGCCTCGTGATCCTGCCGCCCTGACCCCCTCGAGATTCGGGCTGATCGTCAGCGCTAGGGCGTCGAGCACGTCCGCTTCGATCAGCGCACCGAGCAGCGACGGGCCCCCTCGCAGTGCATCTGCAGCAGTCCCCGGTCGACGAGTTCGGCGACCAGGCGCTCGGGCTCGACCGTGTCCGCGCCGCACGCGACGACGTCGGCCACCTTCTCGAGCGCGGCACGCCGCTCGGTCGGCGCACTCTCGACCGTCAGAACGATCGGACGGACGGGAGCCTTCGCGAAGACGTCACTGGCAGGATCGAGATCGAGGCTCCCCGTCACGATCGCGAACGGCGGCTGCGGCGGCAGGCCCGCCGAGACCCGCCACCCCTCGGCCTCGGCGGAGAGGCGCATCGCCCCGTACCCTTCGTCGCGGAGAGTCCCGGCCGCGACGACGACGACGTCGGCCAGCTGCCGCTGGAGGTCGAACACCCTCTTGTCGGCGGGGCCGCCGAGGGCGCCGGACAACCCCGATGCCGTCGCAGAGCCGTCGGCACTGGCGATGAAGTTGACGCGGAGCCGAGGAACCCTGCGGTCGGTCGGCGCGTAGAGGGCGAGGAGGGCGTCGTCCGAGAGGGCCGGCGCCGCCGTGGGAAACAGCTCGTCGATGTTCACAGGTTGTGCCTCGGATCCGCGGGCGCGCGCCAGCCGAGGATCGCCTCGACCATGCGCATGGCATCGACCGACTCGCGGACCGCGTGCATGCGGACGATCCGAGCCCCCAACATCACGCTGACCGTGGCGGCCGCCAGGGATCCTGCGAGTCGGTCGGGCTTGTCGCGCTCGAGGCTCTCCCCGATGAAGTCCTTGTTGGACACGGCCGCGAGCGTGGGCAGCCCGAGCGACGCGATCTCGGCGAGGCGGCGCGTGAGCTCGAGGGTCTGCACGGTGTTCTTGTTCAGGTCGTGCCCCGGGTCGACGATCAGGCGCTCCTCGGGGACACCTCGCGACAGCGCGAAGTCGACCCGGTCTCGGAGGAAATCGGCGACTTCGAGCGCGATGTCGTCGTAGTGGGGGCGCGGCGACGGCTGGCGCGGCGCCGCGAGCGAGTGCGTGATGACGAGCGTCGCCTCGGAGGCCGCGACGACATCGGCCACCCTCGGATCGTGGATGCCCGTGGTGTCGTTGATGACACTCGCTCCGGCTGCGATGGCGCGCTCTGCCACCTCGGGCCGGAAGGTGTCGACGGAGATGACGACGTCCGACTGCTGCGCGAGCGCCGCGACGACCGGCACGACCCGGGCCGCCTCCTCTGCGGCGGGCAGCTCGGGCCCGGGAGCGAACGGGACGCCGCCGATGTCGACCCAGTCGGCGCCGTCACCCGCTGCAGCCACGGCCGCCTCGACCGCGCGGTCGAGGGCGAAGGTCGCGCCCTGGTCGAAGAACGAATCGGGGGTACGGTTGACGATCGCCATGACGGCGATCTGCCGATCGAAATCGAAGGTGCGGCGGCCGATCCTGCGCACCGGCGACCGGAGCGCGGGCAGCACGAAGCCGGCCGGGAGGGTGCTGTCGCTCACGCTTCGGCTCCGCCCCGGGACGCCGACGGCGCGATCAGCGCGATCGCCTCGGCCCGACCGGCGGGCTCGGAGAGGACACCGCGGCTGGCGATCGTGACGGTGGAGCTGTGCGTCTGGCGGGAGCCGCGCGAGGTGACGCACCCGTGGACGGCGTCGAGCACGACGAGGACGCCGGCCGCTCGGACACCGCTCTGCAGGGCCTCGGCGATCTCTTCGCCGAGCCGCTCCTGAAGCTGGGGCCGCGACGCGAGCGCATCGACGAGCCCGGGGATCTTCCCGAGTCCGACGATCTGCGTTCCCGGCACGTAGGCGACGTGCGCGACGCCGAGGAACGGCAGCAGGTGGTGCTCGCACACCGAGCGGAATTCGATGTCGCGCACGATGACGAGCTCACCGAGCTGACCTTCGTCGGCAGCGACGACGCTTCCGCCCAGCAGCGCGGACACGTCGACCTCGAGGCCGGCGAAGAACTCCTCGTAGGCGTCGGCGACCCGGCGCGGGGTGTCCACGAGGCCCGCGCGCGCGGGATCGTCGCCGATCGCGGCGAGGATCTCGGCCACGGCTCGTTCGATTCGCGGCCGGTCGAACTTCGATGTCATCGTGCTGCTGTACCCCTTCGTGTACCCCACCCGTGCAGGAGGTCCGGGGGAACAGTATCCCGAGTCCCCGGAAGGCGCACGCGCGTCAGGCGTCGGCGCCGATGACGCCGACGGGGAGTTGCCGGACGAAGATGTCCGCGGTCTTCGCTCCGACGCCCTTGTAGGCCGTGAGCGCCTGCCGCAGAGCCGCAACGTCTTTCGACGTACGGACGAGACGGTTGACCGACCCGTGATCGCTGACGATGCCGCCCATCACGTCGTGCAACTCGTCCGCCATGACGTAGTCGATGCGGGCGTAGTGGCCCTCGTCGAGGATCCTGCGCAGATTTTCGCGCCCCACCTCGGCGAACGTCGCCGGGCTCGTGAACCCGCGCTCGATCAACACCCTGTACGTCGCGGCAGACACCTGCTGCTGGACCGGCCGCCCGAACAGGATGCTCGCCAGGAGCCAGCGGTAGAGCGCCTGCGGCGTGGGCTCGTTCAGGTCGATGTCGAGATCGGTGGGCTGGAGATTGTCGGCCATGCGGCGACGCTACGCCGAGCCGGAAGGCCGTGTTCGAGCGCCCGCCGTCAGGACCGACCGAGCACCAGGCGGTCGAGGTAGCCGCCCGAGAACGTGCCGTCGGGGTCGTACTTCGCAACCAGCGCCCGGAAGTCGTCGAGGCGCGGGTAGCGCTCGGCGATCTGCTCGGGGGTGACGACGCTGACCTTGCCCCAGTGCGGACGCGGCGTGAAAGGCGCCAGGACCGCCTCGAGATCCGGCAGGATCGCCGCCACCTCGTCGGTGTGCTTGGCCCAGGTGAAGTGGATGCAGAGGGTGTCGCGACCCTGCGTCTCGCTCATCCAGAAGTCGTCGGCCTTCACAGTGCGGAGCTCGGTGACGAGGAGGTGAGGCTGGATGCGATCGGCGAGGGTACGCACGGCGGCAACCGCGGCTGCGCCGTCGTCGAGGCCGACGAAGTACTCGGTCTGGATCTCGTCGCCGTTCGACGGGGTGCGATCGATGCGGAAGTGCGGGAGGCGCTCCTGCCACGGACCGACCGAGCCGTCCATCGGCGTCGTGTTGTCGTCTTTGCCGACGAACTCGGCGCGGCGCGGGCTGCGCTTCGCACCGAAGTACTCGTCGGGCACCTCGACGTCGTCTCTGCCCTCGGGGATACGAGTCTTCACCCACATCTGCGTGATGTCGTCGCCGTAGACCGTGAAGAGGCTCACGCTGTAGCCGAGGCTCATCACCTCGCGCAGCTTCGCGCCCTCGATCGCCTCCCACGGGAGCCCGAGGTAGACGTCTTGGCGGACGCGGTAGCTCGGCTCGACGTCGAGCGACACGCGTGTGACGACGCCGAGCGCGCCGAGGTGGATGACGCTCCCGTCGAACTCCGGATCGCCGCGACGGACGGTGCGTAGACCGCCGTCGGCCGTCACGAACTCGAGCGCGTTGACCGCCGTCGAGAGCGAGCCGTTGCCGACGCCGGAGCCGTGCGTGCCCGTGGCGGTCGCGCCGCCGACGGAGATGTGCGGCAGAGAACCCATGTTGTGGAGGGCCAGCCCCGCCGCCTCGAGTGCGGTGGCGACGACCGCGTACCGGGTGCCCGCGCCCACGGTGACCGAGCGGCGGTCGTCGGCGATGACGATGTCGGCCGGGATCTCCGTGGTGCTGACCAGGACGCCGGGGCCGTCGGCGACGTCGTTGAACGAGTGCCGGGTGCCGAGAGCGCGCACGCGGGGCTCTTTCGCCACGATTTCTCGCAGCTCGGCGACGGAGGTCGGGTTGATGATGCGAGAGGCTCCGAACACGTGCGTGCCGGCCCAGTTCTGCTCGCGTTCGGCGGTGAACGTCATGCGGTCACTCTAGTCGATGTGAACGCTCACATCGAGGTCTTCCACCGTCGTGCCACCGACCTCGATCAGCTCGTCGCCGAGGTGCCGCGTGAAGATCCTGCTACCGCGCCCCTGGGTGATGTCGAGATCGCGTCCGAGCCGGGCCGTGATCGACACCGCGGCCGCACCGGTGGCTTCGTCTTCGACGATCCCCATCTCCGGAGCGAACATGCGAGACCGGAGAGCGCCCCGGCCCTCGTCGACCCAGGCGTACGCGTAGTGGTGGCCGTGCGTGAAGCCCGCGGGGTCGAGGGCGTCGACGTCGGCGGGCGAGTCGAGAGGGATCCAGGAGAAGTCCGGCGTCCAGGAGGCTCGGGCCGAGACCCAGGCCACGTCGCCGTCGAACCGGACACCGATATCGCCCGCGGGCACGACGAGGACATCCGCCGGAGTGCCCCGCTCGCGCAGCCACCACGCCGTGCCGACCGTCGGATGGCCGGCGAACGGGAGCTCTTTCGCGGGAGTGAAGATGCGGATCGTGGCGACGCTGCGCGCACCGGGCTCGTTCGCCGTATCGGCCCCGGCGGCGGTCGGGTCGATGAAGACCGTCTCGCTGAAGCCGAGCCGGCGGGCGATCTCCTGCTCGTGGCCGTGCCAGGCGGGGGCGGGGTGGTCGGGGTGGTCGGGGTGGTCGGGGTGGTCGGGGTGGTCGGAGGTTTGATCGCGGTCGGCGGCGTGGGGGTGTCGGTGTCAGTGACGCGGGCGGTGTCGGCGCTGTCGGCAGCCACGGTGGCTGCGGCGCTGTCGGCGACGGGGGCGCTGTCGGCGACGGAGGCGCTGTCGGCGACGGAGGCGCTGTCGGCGGTGACGATGCCGAGGGGTTGCCGAGCTCGCCGGTGTCGGTGGTGAAGACACGGACGACGTGGACCCTCACGGTCAGGCCTTGGGCGGGTGCGGCCGCGGTCGGGGCGTCGTGGTCTTCGGTCATGACTTCAGCCTGGCACGGCGGACCGCGCGTTTCGGTGGGTTACGGCGGCGCCTCAGCCTCGCGTCGTGAAAGCCGCGTAGACGGCCGAGATGTCGTCGCCACCGTGCCCGGACGAGGAGGCATCGGCATACACGTCTGCAAGTGCGCCGAGCAGGCGTCCGTCGACGCCGGCACCGAGGGCCGCGTCGGCGATCAAGCCGATGTCTTTGCGCAGACCGTCGAGCGCGAACGCCGGCTCGAAGGTACCGGCGAGCATGTTGCCGCCCTTCTGGTGGGCGTAGGGCGTATCGGATGCCCCGCCGTCGATGGCCTCGAGGAACAGCTCGCCTTCAAGGCCGAGCGCCTGCGCCAGAGCGAGTGACTGGGCGGTTGCCGCGGTGATGCTGGCGATCCACGCGTTCGCCGCGAGTTTGAGGGCCGAGCCGTTGCCGACTCGTGATCCTGTGTTCACCGTCTTCTGACCGATCGCGTCGAGCACCGGAGCGGCCTTCTCGATCAGTGCGGTGTCTCCGGCGGCGAGCATGACGAGTTTCCCGGTCTCGGCCGGCGCCTTGGTGCCCAGCATCATCGCCTCGATGAGCGGCACTCCCGCGCTCTCGGCCGCCTTGACCACGCGAGCCGTGCCGTCGAGCCCGATGGTGCTGGCCTGAACCCAGACCGCCTCGCCCGAGACGGAGCCGGCCGCTTCGGAGAGCACGCTCAGGACGGAGTCCGCATCGAAGACGATCGACAGGATCACCTCGGCATCGGTCACCGCCTCGGCGGGAGTCTCGGCGACCGCGGCCCCTTCGTCGGCGAACGGGGTGGCTTTGTCGGCAGAGCGGTTCCAGACGGTGACGTCGAACCCCTCGCGAATGAGGGTTCGGGCGACGCCCTGCCCCATGATTCCGAGCCCGAGGACTGCCACCTTCATCTGTCGATCTCCCTCCGCGGACCCCTGCGGCCCACAACCCCTAGGAGGCTACGCCGCGCGCCTTGGCCGACGGCGAGCGCTCAGGCCGTCGGCGAGCAGACGCGGCGACGCCCGGGTCTGCCCCGGAGCCGCGACTTCGAAACAACGCGCCCGCCACGACTGCTCCCAGCGCCATGGCAGCGAGCAGGATCGCGAAGCCGCCCGGCGCGACGCCGAACTCGACGCCGCGAGCGGCGCTCCAGCCGGCGTGCCCGACGCCCTGCAGCACGAGGTCTTCGGCGTCGGAACCCCCGAGCATCACGATCAAGAAGGCCAGGAGGATTGCGTCGAGCCCAGCCAAGAGACCGGCCAGGCCGCCTCCGACGAAGGCGAAGGACAGGCGCCGCCTCGGGACGGCCTGAAGTGACGTCGACATGAGCCTCCTCGGATTCGACAATGCGACATCCAATATGCTACATGACTCAGCCGTCGATGGCCAGGCTTTTCCGGAAGCGCAGATAGCTGATCTCTTCGAGATCTCCGTCCAGGTCGAACAAGGGTCGATACCCCAGCGCCAGATAGAGCCCCACGGCCTCCGGCTGGCGCGCACCCGTCGTCAGGGCGATGGTGGTGTAGCCGCGCCTGGCCGCTTCGGTCTCCAGCTCGGCCATGACGCGCCGACCGTATCCGTGCCGTCGATGGTCGGGGTGGGTCCAGATGCGTTTCATCTCGGCGGTCGTCTCGTCTTCTCGCAGGAAGGCTCCTCCGGCCAGCGCCTCGCCGTCGCGCTCGAGGATCAGGAACGCGCCGCCCCTGGCCTCCGTGAAGAGGTCGGCGGGGTAGCGGCTCAGCTCGACGGACGACGGGATCCCGTCGTTCAATCCGTACCGCTCGTCGTAGTCGCGCCCCAGGTCCGCGACGAGCGGCGCCGCGAGCGCGGAGTCGGGGCTCGTCCAGGTGACGCGTGGGACGGCGGGCCGTCGGCCTTGGGCGGGGGTGGCGGCGGCAGCGGGCTGTCCGGCGTGGCCGGGGTGGCCGGGCTCGGCGGTAGCGGTGGGCTGTCCGGCGTGGCCGGGGTGGCCGGGCTCGGCGCCGACCGGCTCTCCGGCGAGGCCGGGCTCGGCGGCGGCCGGCTCTTCGGGCTGCGGCGCGGTGGAACTCATGCGCCGACGCTAGATGGGGCCGCCGCCGCGCGTCAATTCGCGTGACTCCGTGCTGCTGCTTCGGGCCTCGACCCCCGTGTCGCCGAGATTGCAGTTCGGTCGTCTGTTCGGCCGGCACAGGCGGCTCAACCGTGACCTCACCACGCGCGACGCCCGCACTCGCGCCCGAGATCGCAGCAACTGTCGCCTCGCCGGCCCGCACCCGACATCTACAGCGATCTCACGCGCAGCCGGGAGTGCGGCTCCCCGGCGCCAGGCAGTTCCAGCCGCCGAGATCGCCCTCGAGCCCAACCCCGCGTCAGCGCAGGCGGCCCACCTGCGGCTTCGCTACCGCGCCACCGCGCGCGGCGACCCGCCGCCCCGCACCCCCGCAGCCCCGTAGCCCGACAGCCCACAGGCAGCGCGATCTCGCGCACGCGGGCAGCCGGACCGGGGAACCGCGGCGGGCGGCGGCGACTCAGCGCCAGTCGTCGGGCGGGACGGACTCGTCGTAGGGGTCGTCAGGTGGCGCATCGGGCCAGCCGGCGTCGTCGAGAGCCGGATCGGGGTCGGGCGAGAAACTCGAGACCGGCGAAGAAGACGCGGCCGCGGCCGCACCGTTCCGCCTGCTGCGCGGAGCCGGGCCACCGCGCGTCGAACCACCGGCCAGCGAGCCACCGGCGCCCGAACCACCCGAAGCACCGCTTCGCGCCCCGGCGCCAGCACGTGCACCCGCACCCGCGCTCCCGCCAACACCAGCACCAGCACCAGCACCAGCACCAGCACCACCAACGCCAGCACCAACACCACCACCAGCACCAGCACCAGCACCACCACCACCACCACCACCACCACCACCAGCAACGGCCTCCGGCGCACCACCGGCCACGAGGTCGAGCAGCTGCTGGCCGTAGGTGTCGAGCTTCTTCTGGCCGACGCCGGAGATGGCGGCGAGCTGGTCGAAGGAGGTGGGCTGGGCGGCAGCGACGCCGCGAAGGGTGACGTCGCCGAAGACGACGTAGGCCGGCACGCCGGAGGCCTTGGCCGTGAGAGAGCGCCACGACCTCAGCGACTCGAACAGGGGAACGGCCGAGGCGGGCAGGTCGACGGGCGCCGAGGAACGACCGCGGCCGGTGCGGGACGACCGCGCAGCGCGCGCCGGCTCTTTGCGGAGGCGCACGGGTCGGGAACCGCCGAGCACGGCCGTCGAGCCCTCGGTCAGGAGCAGCGTGCCGTAGCCGTCGGGCGACACCGCGAGGAGTTCTTGCGCGAGGAGCTGGCGGACGACGCCGCGCCACTCGACGTCGCTCAGTTCGGTGCCGATGCCGAAGGTCGAGAGGGCGGAGTGGCCGTTCTGTTCCATGCGCGGGGTGTTCTTGCCCAGCAGGATGTCGATGAGGTGGCCGGCGCCGAACTGCTGGTTGCGCTCGCGCTTGAGGCGGACGATGGTCGACAGGAGTTTCTGCGCCGGAACCGTGCCGTCGACGGCGGTCGGCGGGTTGAGGCAGGTGTCGCAGTTACCGCAGGCGGTGGACGCCTGGCCGAAGTACCCGAGGAGCTGCACGCGCCGGCACTCGACGGTCTCGCAGAGGGCGAGCATCGCGTCGAGGTGCACGCTGAGCTTGCGGCGGTGCTCGGCGTCGCCTTCGGACTGGTCGATCATCCGGCGTTGCTGCATGACGTCTTGCAGGCCGTAGGCGAGCCAGGCGGTCGAGGGCAGGCCGTCACGGCCGGCGCGGCCGGTCTCTTGGTAATACCCCTCGACGGACTTGGGCAGGTCGAGGTGAGCAACGAAACGCACGTCGGGCTTGTCGATGCCCATGCCGAAGGCGACCGTGGCGACCATGACGATGCCGTCTTCGCGGAGGAACCGCGACTGGTTTCGCTGGCGGGTGCCGGCGTCGAGACCCGCGTGGTACGGCAGCGCCGGGATGCCGTTGGCGACGAGCGCCTGGGCCGTCTTCTCGACGGAATTGCGCGAGAGGCAGTAGACGATGCCCGCGTCGCCCGCGTGCTCGGTCTGGATGAGGCGCAGGACCTGCTTCAGCGGCTGGTCTTTCGCCTCGATGCGGTACTGGATGTTGGGCCTGTCGAAGTCGGCCACGAAATGCGCAGCCCCGTCGAGCTGCAGCCGCGACGAGATCTCGCGGTGAGTCTGCTCGGTCGCGGTCGCCGTGAGAGCGATGCGCGGCACGGCGGGCCAGCGCTCGTGCAGCACCGAGAGCTCGAGGTAGTCGGGGCGGAAGTCGTGCCCCCACTGCGCGACGCAGTGCGCCTCGTCGATGGCGAAGAGGGCGATCGTGCCCTGGTCGAGCAGCTGCTTGGTCGACTCGAGCTTGAGGCGCTCGGGCGCGAGATAGAGCATGTCGAGCTCACCGGAGCGGAAAGCCTGTTCGACCAGGCGACGGGCGTCAGGATCTTGGGTGCTGTTCAGGAAGGCCGCGCGGACGCCGACGGCCTCGAGGGCGTCGACCTGGTCTTGCATGAGGGCGATGAGCGGCGAGACGACGATGCCGACGCCGTCGCGGACGAGCGCGGGCACCTGGTAGCAGAGCGACTTGCCGCCACCGGTGGGCATGAGAACGAGCGCGTCGCCGCCCGAGACGACCTGGTCGATGATGGCCGCCTGATTGCCGCGGAACGCGTCGTACCCGAACACTCTGTGGAGCACGTCGAGGGGCTGCGGGGAGCCCGGCCGATCGTCGAGGGTACTGGTGGAAGTCACTCGGCGAGTTTAGGAGAGACCACCGACGTGGCGCCCGGGTTGTCCACAGGGCTGACGCGTTCGGGCTCGTGCTTGCGGGCGACCCAGGTCACCATCAGGACGTAGGCCGCCGACGAGATCACCGTGATGGCCGCACCCGCGGGCGATCCGTCCGACTGGGACGTCGCCACGACCGGAGCCGCGAGGATGAAGACCAGGAGATTGTTGAGCACGTGGCCGACGAGGCCGGCCTCGAGACCACCGGTCCGCCAGGTCAGGTAGGCGAACGACACGCCCAGCGCGGCGACGTCGAGCTTGCCCCACGCGTTGTAGTTGTGGGCGAACGCGAAGCCCACGGTCGGCACGACGATGCCGACGACCGGCCACCGGAACCAGGAGCCGAAGGTCTGCATGCCGAAGCCGCGGAAGGCGAATTCCTCGCCGGCCGACTGAAGAGGCACGAAGAGCAGGATCAGCAGGATCGAGACCAGGAGGGGAACGAGCGGCGTCGCCTGCCCGCTGCTGTTCGATTCGCCCTGCCACGACGCCGGCACCGCGTAGTTCAGGCCGAAGGTCACGGCCAGGTAGACGAGCCCGGGCACGATGCACCGGGCGAGCCAGCGCCAGCGGATCCTGCCCCTGACGGAAGCGAGGGTTCCGAACGAGCCGAGCCCCAGGATCCTGACCGCGATGATCACCGAGGGCAGCATCGTCGCGAGGGAGCCGAGCGTGAACAGCATCACGAGCGGGTTCGAGGCGTCTTGCTGGTTGTGGTTCCAGGCCTTCAGAAGCTCGGTGCGGGCCCCTGCGCCGCCGACGGAACCGACGATCAGCAGCACGATCCACTGGTAGACGATCTGCAGCGCGTAGTAGAACCCGATGCCCACGACGAACGCGACCAGCGGCTTCCACCAGCGGTAGGTCGACCGGGCGCGGAACAGCCGGTGGTAGGCGAGACTCACCCACCGAGGGTAGCGCGCAGGATCGGGAGGCTCCCGTGCCCGGGTGGTCCCGCCCGCTCGGCGCGGGGCCGCTCAGTCGGCGATCAGGCGCTTGCCGAAGCCGAGGGCTCCGTCGGGGGTGAAGCCCAGGTGCTCGTAGAAGCCGATGACCCGGTCGTTGCCCGAACGGATCTGGATGTTGATCTTGGGGCAGCCGAGCTCGAGCAGCAGGCGCTCGGCCTCTGCCATCAGCTGCGCACCGAGCCGCTCGCCCTGGTGGTCGGGCGCGACGGCCACGTAGTACACCCAGCCCCGGTGGCCGTCGTAACCGGCCATGGCGGTCGCGATGAGGGGATCCTGGTCGCCTGCGCCGTCGACGCCGACGAGGAAGAGCTCGCGCTGGACGCGGAGTTTGCGAGCGATGTCTCGGCGAGGGTCGTTCCACGGGCGGGTGAGGCCGCAGGTCTCCCACAGCGCGACGACGGTTTCGGTGTCTTCCTCACGGAACGGGCGGATCAGCATCGCTCCATTCTGCCCGGTGGCAGAGCCGCTCTGCCTGGTGGCAGAGCCGCCGAGCGCGGCGCCGGACCTCCCGGCGCCCGATCCCGTCGCCGTCAGACGCCGGCCGTCGACGTCAGGACCGAGGAACCGTCGGGGCGCCGGCGCACCTCGATGCGGTCGGCGATCCGCTGTTTGAGATCTTCGACGTGGCTGACGATTCCGACGACTCGACCCGAGGCGGAGAGCCGCCCCAGCTCGGACATGACCGAGTCGAGCGTCTCGGGGTCGAGCGTGCCGAAGCCCTCGTCGACGAACAGCGTGCCGAGGTCGATGCCACCGGCCTCGGCCTGGACGACGTCGGCCAGGCCGAGGGCGAGGCTGAGCGAGGCGTAGAACGTCTCGCCACCGCTGAAACTCTTCGGATCGCGCGTGGTGTCGGTCGCGTTGTCGCGGATCGCGAGCGCGAGTCCGGTCTTGCGAGCTCGCGAAGAGGTCTCGCGGTCGGAGGCCTCGAGCTGGTAGCGGCCGCTCGACATGACTCCCAAGCGGGAGTTGGCGGCAGCGACGACGTCGTCGAAGCGCCGCAGGAGGACGTAGGTGCCGAGCGTGACGCCGGTGCGGTTCTCGGGGCCGGCGGCGGCAGCGACGTCGGCCATTCGGACCACGGCGCGCGTCTCGGCAGCGACGGACTGCTCGGCGGTGAGAGCCGCGTCGAACGCCCGGAGAGCACGGTCGGAGCGCTCGGCGCGGTCGAGGGCGACGGCGGCCTCGTCGGCCAGCACGGAGGCGACGGACGACGCCTCGGCCGCTGCCGCCGCGGCGGCCTCGACGTCGGGGTGCTCGTCGCCGGTCAGCTCGGCCACGTCGGGTGCGGCGAGCCCGGCTGCGACGACCGCCGACTCGCGGTCGTACTCGCCGACGCTCGCCTCGAGGCGGCGGAGCTCGACGGGGTCGACCAGCGCGGCGGCCGCCTCAGCGGCGGAGTCGAATTCGGCCCTCTCGACGGCAGCGGCGAGTTCGGCCGCGCGTTCGCGCTGATCGTCGCCAGCACGGTCGAGGGCGCGACGGGCGTCGACGAGCGTCGTGCACGCCCCTCGCTCTCGGCGTGCGGCGTCGACGAGAGCCACGATGTCGGTGCCGGGCGGGTGATCGGCGAGCGCCGCCGCAACCGCCCCGGTGGACTCGTCGATCGCCTCCCAAACGCCGTCGAGACGAGCGGACTCGGCAGCCAGCGCGACCCGAGAAGCCTGCAGGATCTCGCTCGCACGGCCCGTCTCGGCGTCGAACGTCGCGACCTCGGCCACAAGCCGGTCGTGCGCTTCGACGGCATCCTCGGCCGTCGCGAGCGCGGCCCGCGCGCCGGCGAGCCGCTGGTCGGCCGCAGCTTCGAGGGCAGCGATGTCGACGGCTTCTGCGGCGTGAGCCATGCCCGCGACCGGATCGCCGGGGGCGGCTTCGTCGGCGGTCTTGTCGTCGGCTGTCCTGGTGTCCGCGATCCGGTCGTCGACGACGTTGCCAGGGGTCGCGTCAGTGACGCTCTCGTCGAGGATGCTGCCGTCGGCGACGCTCCGGTCGGCGACAACAGCGCTCTCGCGAGCGGCCGCCACGGCGTCGGCGAGACGGCCGGCCAGGGCGCTCGCCTCGTCGCGCGCTTCTCCGAGGCTCCGCTCGGCGGCGCCCCGGTGGGCCTCTGCCCGCTCGACATCGTCGGACGTGGGGTGGTCGTCGACGAGCGGGGCCGGGGCGGGATGGGCGGTCGCGCCGCACACCGAACACGGTTCGCCGTCGACGAGAGCCAGAGCGAGTTCGCCGGCCATGCCGGTGATCCGGCGTCGACGGAGCGCGGTCTCTGCGTCGACCGCCGCGTGGGCGTGCGCGGCCGCATCGGCCACGCGCGCCGAGGCGTCTGCGGCAGCCACCCGCAGCTCGGCGAGTCGACGCACTCGGTCGAGTGCCGCCAGCGCCTCCCGCAGCGCCGTCCGGGCGGGGTCGAGCGCGCCGGCGCTCGTTGCCGCTGCCTCCACCGACTCGGCGAGTTCGACACGAGTAAGCGCGCGCCTCGCGAGCGCCTCCCCGTCTGCGGCCAGGCCGTCGCGCCTGACGCCGAGGGCAGCGACGTCGCGCTCGTGCGCCGCCCGCCGGTCGCCGAGGGTCGCCTCGACGGCAGCGAGGGCCTGCAGGCGTTCAACATCGGCCACAGCCCGGTCGCGCCGTTCGACCAGCTGATCGAGAGCCAGGGCGGCCAGGGCAGGATGCTCCGCCTCGGCACGCGAGAACACCTCACCCGCCCGTTCGAGAGCACTCGAAGCCGCAGCGAGGGCGGCCGCGGGCCCCTGCGCCGGTGCTGCGCGTCGACCGCCCTCGAGGCGGGACCGCTCGTCGTCGACATCCTCGTGGATCGCGGTCAGCGCGAGCCGACGATCGAGCAGGACGGCTCGCCGAGTCAGCGCCTCGGCGAGCTTCACCTGGGCCGACCGCGCGACTTCTGCGGCGTCTCGTGCGGCCCGCGCCTCATCGCGGAGCGCGGTCGCGGCGACAGCGGCGGCACCGAACGACTGGACGGCGTCGCGGGCCTCGGCGGCCTCGAGTTCGTCGTCGCCCGCGGCCCCGCGGAGCCCGGCGAGCGCCTCGGCGACGGCCACCTCGGCCGCCGCGACGGACGCGTGGGCCGCGCGACGCCTGGCCACCAGTTCGTCGGTCGTGCGGTCGTAGATCTCGGTGCCGAACAGCGACTGCAGCACCAGCCGTCGGTCTTCACCGCTGGCGCCGAGGAAGCGCGCGAACTCCCCTGCGGAAGCACGATCGTCTGGAGGAACTGCTCTTTCGTGAGCCCGATGATCCTGCGGATCTCGACTCCGACCTCTTGTGCGCGCGACGAGAGGGGTTCGCCGTCTGTCGCGTCGGGGCTCGCGAGGCGCACGAGTGTCACGGCCTGGTTGACCCGGGTCGTGCCTGTTCCGCGGGTCTTGGGGCGGTCCCATGCCGGGGTGCGACGAATGCGGTGGACGCCGGACGTCGTCTCGAAGACGAGCTCGACGTACGGCTCGACGGTCGGTGCGGCGTGATGGCTGTGGAGCCGGTCGTCGCTCGACGAGGAGCCGGCGAGCCCGCCGTAGAGGGCGAAGACGATCGCGTCGATGATGGTCGACTTGCCGCTGCCCGTCGGCCCCTCGAGAAGGAAGACGCCGGAGGCGCCGAGCGCCGCGAAGTCGATGGAGTACTCGGCCGCATAGGGGCCGACGGCGCGCAGGGTGAGCCGATGGAGATCCATCAGAGGCTCGTCTCGCGCGCGAGCGCCGTCTCGTAGGCCGTGCGCAGGACCGCCGCCTCGGTCTCGGTGGGTGCGCCGCCCGTGGCGAAGGCGACGAAGTCGACCGCGACCTCGACCGGGTCGGCGTCGGCCGCGACCGCTCGGCGATCGCTCACGGAGACCCCGCCGACGGGGGTGTGCTGGATGGCGAGGGCGTAGGGGAAGTGGTCGCGCACGAGGGCGTGGAGGTTCGCAGGATGCACGGGGTCGGTCACGAACACCCGAAGCCAGGCGTCGCGCAGGTCGTCGAACTCACCGCCGAGCAGGGTCGCCAGATCGCCGGTCACTTCGGCCAGCCGCCGGGGTACCGGAGCCGGGATCAACTCGACCTCGACTCGACCGTCTGAATCGAGGTCGACGAGGGCCGACGACTTGACCTGGTTCTTCTCTCCGAAGGAGAAGGCCAGAGGCGAGCCCGAATACCGGATGACGGGAGAGCCCGTGCCGATCGACTGCGCCCCGTGGAGGTGCCCGAGCGCCACGTAGTCGAAGCCCTCGAACGACGACGACGGCACGGAGTCGACCCCGCCCACGCGGATGTCTCGCTCGCTCTCGCTAGCGGTGCCACCCACGACGAAGGCGTGGGCCAGGACGACGGAACGCGTACCAGGACGCGTCGCGAGGTCGGCCCGCACCCGGTCGAGCGCCGCCGTGACGACGGCGTCGTGCGAACGCGCCAGCGGTTCGTCACCGTCGGCCGCGAGCAGTCCGCGCACCGAATCGGGGTCGAGGTAGGGCAGTCCGTAGAAGGCGACCGGGCCGTCGCCATCGGAGACGACGACGGGTTCGTCGAGCGCCTCGACCGACGCGAGCAGGTGGACGCCGTCGCGCATGAGCCCGGCGCCGAAACCGAGTCGCACGGCGGAGTCGTGGTTGCCCGGCGTGACGACGACGGTGGCCGCCTCGCTCAGGCGCCCGAGCGCCTCCGACAGCAGCCGAACGGTCGGAACCGCGGGAATCGCTCGATCGTAGACGTCGCCCGCGACGAGCACGACGTCGACCTCGCGCTCGCGCACGACCTCGACGAGGTGATCGAGAAACGCTCGCTGGTGCTCGAGCAGGTCGACGCCGTGCAGGGTGCGCCCCAGGTGCCAGTCGCTGGTGTGCAGGATGCGCAAGCGGTCGCCTCTCGAGATCGGAACGCTCGTCACTGTACCCAGCCCCGCCGACATCGCTGCTCGCCCGACAGGAGCAGTGGGCACCGCTCGCGGGCGGGGCAGGAGGCGCTCTCCGCGCCGAGTGCGCCGACCGCGGGCGACAATGGGCACCGCTCGCGGGCGGGGCAGGAGGCGCTCTCCGCGCCGAGTGCGCCGACCGCGGGCGGCAGTGGGCACCTCTCGCGGGCGGGGCAGGAGGCGCTCTCCGCGCCGAGTGCGCCGACCGCGGGCGGCAGTGGGCACCTCTCGCCGGCGGTGAGATCCCCGTATCCCGCCCTCGACGCCCTCGGCCAGCACGGGGTGATGAGGTGTTGTTCCTGCGGTGTCACCTGTGAGAGGTGCTGGGCTGAGTTGTGCGTGCGTGACGCGGTCCGCTGCCCATCGCGGGGACAGGTGAGGCGGGTTGGCCGCCGCCTCGTCGGCTCCGTGCTCGCTCCGGTGGCGTCTACCGACTCACCGCGCTCGCTCTGCCCGCCTGCCGACGGGCGGCTTTCAATCGGCCAGATCGGCCTCCCAGTTCGCCTGCTGGATCAGGACGTCGAGCTCACGGAGGCGCCGAGCGACGTCGTCGGCCTGCGATCGGACGGCTGCCGTGGGCAGGGCCGAGATCTGCCGCAGCTCGCTGCGAAGCTGACGGTAGCCGCCGAACTCTCCGGCGCCCGCGGCGGCGTCTGCCGCGGCGACGAGCACGGCGTGCCGGGTGCGGAGGACGTCGCGGTGCGCGAGGGCCTCGGTCATGGTGCGGCCGTCGTCGAGGATGGTCGAGGCGTTCGTGAGATTGACCGCGACGACGAGCTGCTCGAGCGCGTCGAGCACCCCGCCGATCTCGGTGAGCAGTGCGCCGGCGTCTTCGCCGGGTTCTTCGCCCTCCTGGTACCGCGCGTTGCTGACGATCCGCTGGCGCAACTGTTCGACGCGCTTCTGCAGATCTGCCCGGTTGATGAGTGCTTCGGCGAGCTTCATGCCAGCATCCTGGCACGACCCGGTGGCCGAGCGCTGCCCTCGTTCGGGGTATTTCGATTGTCGAGTAATCAGCTAGACTAAGATATCTCGATGTTCGAAGCACTTTCGCCCCAGGAGAAGCCATGACCACCAGCGAGGCACACAAGCTCACGCCGGCCACCGCTGTGCCGTCGACCACGTCCGCCTCCGATGAGAAGCTCGGCGAGCTCCTCCACTCGTTCCGGCTCATGCAGTTGCAACACGGGCGCGTGATCATCCACAAGAGCGAAGAACTCGCGATGGGAGCCACCGACATCCGCGCCCTGTTCTTCATCGCCGAAGCCGGCGAGCACGGCGCGACGCCGAAACAGGTCGCCGAGTTCCTCGAGCTGTCCACCGGTGCCACGACGAGCCTCGTCGACCGCATGGTCGAAGCCGGCACGCTCTTTCGCGAGGCTCACCCGACCGACCGGCGCAGCGTGATCCTGCAGGTCACTCCCGGCGGTCACGCCGCTGTCGCGACCGTGGCCGACGTCTACCGCTGCGCTCTCGCCCGCGTCATCCCCGAGGCGTCCTTCGACGCGATGTCGCAGCTGTTCCGCGACCTGGCCGCGGCGCTGACGGCCGGCTCGGGGTCCTCCGAGCCGTCAGAGAGCTGAGGGGCGCCCCCTCTCGCACGCGGGCGGCGATCTGAACGGCTGTCGGCGGCCGGTCGTAGCGTAGGTGCATGACGCCTGCCGAACTCCTCATCGAATCGTTCACTCGCATCCCCTCGATCATCGACCGCGCGACGGCCGATCTCGACGCTCAGCAGCTCTCCGCACGCCCCGGCCCCGGCACCAACACGATCGCGTGGCTCGTTTGGCACACTGCGCGCGGCCAAGACGTCCAGATCGCCGACCTCCAGGGTTCCGACGAGGTCTGGACGACCGACGGCTGGTACGACCGCTTCGAGTTGCCGTTCGGCCCCGACGAGATGGGCTACGGCATGAGCGCCGGCGACGTCGCGCGCGTCGTCGCCACTGCCGACCTCCTCACGGGCTACCTCGACGCGGTCACCGCTCGCACTCGTGGCTACCTGGAGGGCCTCACCGAGGCCGATCTCGACGACGTCGTCGACCCCGGCTGGAATCCCCCGGTCACCCGCGGCGTGCGCCTCGTCAGCATCGTGGACGACTGCGTGCAGCACGCCGGCCAGGCCAGCTACGCGCGCGGCATCCTCGACCGGCTGTAGCGGCGTCCCGCATTTCCGTGCGCCGGGGCCGCAGGATCCCGTGCTACCGCAACGAGTGGGTTGATTTGCTCGCTCCGAGCGCAGAAAGCGTGCATTTCCGCCCTTTCGCCGCGCCACCGCAGGGGCAGAGGCAAACGAAGGGCAGGGGCAGGGGCATGCCCAGACGCAGAACGGGCGCCCACCCCGCTTTCGCGAAGGGGACGCCCGTCGAGGCGAAGCGCCGGCTAGGCGCCGGCGAGCTCGTCGAGGAGCACGTCGCCGGGGCGGACGTCGACCATCTTCGCCTTGATCTCGGCGCGGTCGAGGAGCTCTTCCATCCGGCGACGGCGAGCGCGCGTGATCAGCGTGACGACGGTGCCCTCCTTGCCGGCGCGGCCGGTGCGGCCGGAGCGGTGCATGTAGGTCTTGTACTCGTCGGGAGCGTCGGCCTGGATGACCAGCTCGATGTCGTCGACGTGGATGCCGCGGGCAGCGACGTCGGTTGCGACGAGCACGTTGACGCGACCCGAGGTGAGCAGTTGGAGGTTGCGCGTGCGTCGCGACTGGTTCAGGTCTCCGTGGAGGCTGGTCGACGCGATCCCGGCGTCTTCGAGCTGATCCGCGAGCTGCTCGGCGAAGGCGCGGGTACGAGCGAAGACGAGGGTCTTGCCCTTGCCCTGGGCGAGCTGCTCGATGATGGCGCTCTTGTCGCGCTGCTCGATGAGGAGCACGCGGTGATCGATCGTCGAGGAGGCCTGGTCTTCACCGGCGACCTCGTGGACGGCCGGGTCGGTCAGGAACTCGTCGACCAGCTTGGCCACGCCCTTGTCGAGGGTGGCGCTGAAGAGGAGCTTCTGAGCGCGCGCACCGTGACGGGTGACCGTCGCGGTCTCGCGGAGGATGCGCTGCACCGGCTCGAGGAAGCCGAGGTCGCACATGTGGTCGGCCTCGTCGAGGACGGTCACGGTGACCTCGCTCAGGTCGAGACGGCCCTGCTCGATGAGGTCTTCGATGCGCCCGGGAGTCCCGATGACGATGTCGACGCCGCGCTGGAGGGAGTGGACCTGGCGCTGCTGCGGAACGCCGCCGTAGATCTGAGTCGTGAAGAGACCGACGGAGCGAGCGATCGGCTGCACCGTGTTGTCGATCTGCATCGCGAGCTCACGAGTCGGCGCGAGGATCAGCGCGCGGGGCTTCCGGCCCATCTTGCGGTCCTTGGCGCCGCCGTGCTCGAGGAGCTTCTCGGCCAGCGGTGCGCCGAAGGCGATGGTCTTGCCGGAGCCGGTGCGGCCGCGGCCGAGGACGTCCTTGCCTGCGATGACGTCGGGGATGGTCGCCGCCTGGATCGGGAACGGCGACGGCGCGCCCATCGCGATCAGCTGACGGGTCAGGTTGTCGCCGAGGCCCAGGTCGCCCCAGGTCTTGCCCGCGACCTCGCCGGCCGTGATGACCTCGGCCTGGAGCTTCTCGAGCTTCACGTCGTCTTCGGGGGTGAAGTGCGTATCGCGCTTCGGGTAGTAGTCGCTGCTGCGGCTGTCGCGGTCGGTGCGAGCCGCGCGGCCGCTGCCGTCGAAACGGTCGTTGCGGGGCGCACGGTCTTCGCGGTCGAAGGAGCGGGCCGGGCGGTCGTCGCGAGCCGGACGGCTGCTGCGCTCGTCGCGGTCGTAGGACCGGGCCGGGCGGTCGTCGCGAGCCGGACGGCTGCTGCGCTCGTCGCGATCGTAGGAGCGGGCCGGGCGGTCGTCGCGAGCCGGACGGCTGCTGCGCTCGTCGCGGTCGAAGCTGCGGGCCGGGCGGTCCGAGCGTGCGGGACGGTCGTCGCGGTCGGTGCGAGCCGGGCGGCTGCTGCCGTCGAAACGGTCGTTGCGGGGCGCACGGTCGTCGCGGTCGTAGGAGCGGGCCGGGCGGTCGTCGCGGGGCGGGCGGTTGCCGCGCTCGTCACGGTCGACGCCGCGGGCCGGACGCGTGTCGCGGTCGTAGCCGCGCGCCGGGCGGTCGGCGCGGTCGTTACGGGCCGGGCGGTCACGGTCGAACGAGCGAGCAGGACGATCGTATCCGCGGGCGGCACGGTCGGCGCGGTCGATGGAACGGGCCGGGCGGTCGAAGCGGTCGTCGCGGGGAGCGCGGTCGTCGCGGGCCGGACGCGAGTCACGGTCGTAGCCGCGGGCCGGACGCTCGTAGCGGTCGGTGCCGCGGGCGCCGTTGCGGGCGTCGCGGTCCTCGCGGTTGCCGCCGAAGCGAGGGTTCGAACCGGCGGGCTTGCGCGGTTCCCAGTTGGGGCGACCGGCGCCTCGGGTGTCACTGCGGCCGGCGTCACCGGAGCGGTTGTTGCCACGGGCGTCGCGGTCGGCGGCGTCCCAGCGCTTCTTGACGGGAGCGCCCTCGGCCTCGGGGCGGTACCCGCGGTGCTTGGGGCTCTTCGATCCTGATTTCGGAGCCGATCGGTCGGACTTGGGGCGCGCGGAGGCGGACTTGTCGTAAGGAGACATGGTTCTTCCTGGGTTCTGTCAGGTGACGCAATAAATGAAAAGCACCCGGGCAGCCATTGGCCAGGGACCGTTCGCGGTAGTTAAATGGTCACCGCGTGATTTCGTCTCAGCAGATCGCTGAGATTCCGGCCCCGGAGACATACAAACCCAACCGCGGCATCCCGCGGTGTCTCGAGCCGACTTGCCTACGTTACTCGACGCCTGTCCCCCGATCAAGTGGGCGGGCTACAACGGAGGGATGACCGAACTCCTCGTCCGGCAGGGCGACATCACCGTCTATCCCACCGACGTCATCGTGAACGCGGCCAACTCGAGTCTCCTCGGCGGCGGGGGCGTGGACGGCGCCATCCACCGCGCGGCAGGGCCCGAGCTCCTCGTCGAATGCCGCCGGATCGGAGGCTGCCCGACCGGCGATGCCAGAATGACCGGTGCCTACGGCATCACGACGGCCCGCAGGATCATCCACACGGTCGGCCCCGTCTATCGGAGCCACTCCCCCGCCGAAGCGTCGCGACTCCTCGCCTCCTGCTACAGCCGGTCCCTCGAGCTCGTGGCGGGCGGCGGGTTCGAATCGGTCGCCTTCCCGTCGATCTCGACCGGCGTCTACGGCTACCCGGTCACGCAGGCAGCTGGTGTGGCCGTAGCCGCCGTCCGCGCGTGGCTCGCGGCCCACCCGGCGACGAGCGTCAGCCGCGTGACCCTGGTCGCCCACAGTGCCGCCGACCTCGACGTGCTGACGGCCGCCGTCGCCTGATGTGCGGTCGGGCACCGTGCCCTGGTGCCTGGTCCGACGGAGATCTCGCGAGATGGCTGGTTCTGTCGGGACAGCTCGCCGCACCCGACAGAACCAGCCATCTCACGGCCCGACGCGCTCCGCGGGCGCCCGCCGACGACCGAGGGGCGGCGGGATCGCACGTCGACCGGCCCGACGCGACCGTCGCACGACCCAACGGCGATCCCGGCGAGCTAGTCCGCGGCCTCCGACGAAGCAGCAGCAGTAGCAGTAGCCCGACGATCAGCCCGCTTCTCGCGCGAGTGCTCGTAGAGGTAGTAAAGAATCGGCAGGACGATCAGCGTCAGCACCGTCGACGACACCAGGCCGCCGATCACGACGATGGCGAGCGGCTGGGAGATGAAACTGCCGTGGCCCGTGAGCCCGAGGGCCAGCGGCGTCAGGGCGAAGATCGTCGCGAGGGCGGTCATCAGGATGGGGCGGAGTCGCCGGGACGTGCCCTCGATGAGCGCCTCGCGCACCCGCAGCCCCTTGCGTCGGTACTGGTTGACGAGGTCGATGAGGACGATCGCGTTCGTCACCACGATTCCCACCAGCATCAGCACGCCGATGAGGGACGGGACGCCGAGGGGGATGTTCGCGATGAGCTGGAGCAGGATCGCGCCGGTGGCCGCGAACGGGATCGACACCAGCAGGAGGAGCGGCTGGAGCAGGCTCTTGAAGGCCGCGACCATGACGATGTAGACGATCAGGATCGCGATGACGAGGGCGATGCCGAGGTCTTGGAAGGCCGTGCCCTGCTGGGCGGTGACGCCGCCGATGGTGGCGTCGGCTCCCTTCGGCAGGCTGACCCCGTCGAGCGCCTTGGTGACCTGCGAGTTGGCCGACGAGAGGTCGTCGGAGGACGGCGTGATCGTGATGGTCGCACTGCGGACGGCGTTCTCGGTGGTGATCGAGGTGGGCCCGTCGGTCTGGCTGACACTCGCGATCGACGAGAGCGGCACGGTGCCCGTCGCCGTCGGGATCTTGATGCCTTTCAGCCCGTCGAGAGTCGTCGGCGGCGCGGTCGGAATGGTGTAGATGTCGACCGTCGATCCGCTGATCTCGAGCGAGCCGATGTCGAACGGCTGGACGGCCTGCGACACGAGGCCACCGACCTCGAGCTCGGTGAGCCCGTACGAGGCCGCTTTCGCCCGGTCGACGACGACACCGATGAGCGGCTGCGCGGCCGCGAGGTTCGACGTGGCGCTCGCGGTCGAGGAAGGCCCTGCATGGCCTTGAGCACACGCTCGGAGGCCGTCTGCAGCGTCGCGGCGTCGTTCGAGGTGACGTCGACCTCGATGTCGTTGCTCGACCCGAAGCCGCTCGACGGTTCGACGGTGATGTCGCCCGCGTCTTTCACCGCGGCGAGCTTCGTGCGCAGCGAGGCCGTCAGGGCGTCCTGGTCGGCGTTCTCGTCGGTGGTGATCTGGTAGGTCACCGTGCTGCCGCCGGTTCCGCCGAAGAAGGACGCGAGGGAGTTGCCGCTCGACCCGATGGTGAGCTGGACCGTCTCGACGCCCTTGGTCGACCCGAGGACCTTCTCGACCTTCTTCGCGGCGTCCGACTGCGTCTGGAGGCTGGATGCGGCCGGGAGCACCTGCGACACGGCCAGCGTGTTCTGCCCGCTGGAGCCGAGGAAGTTCGTCTTGAGGAGCAGCGCCGCGCCACCGGATCCGCCCAGGACCAGGACCGCGACGACGATCGTGACGACCGGATGCCGCAGAGTGCCCGTGAGGATCGGCAGGTAGGCGCGGCGCAGACGATCCAGCCGGTCGGCCGGAGCCCCGGAGCCCGGAGCAGAAGCACCACGAGGACCAGAACGACGGGCACCGGCACCTCCGGCATCAACGCCGCGGCCCCGCCCGTTGACGTAGTCGACGGCGGAGGTCGGCAGGGCGTCTCCTTCGAGCTCGGCCTCGCTCGCGACTGCATCGGCGTGCTTGTGGGCCTTCGGCGCGCGCATGAACCAGTAGCCGAGCACGGGCACGATCGTCAGCGAGACGAAGAGCGACGCGAGCAGCGCGATGACGACCGTCAGGGCGAACGGCCGGAACAGCTCGCCGACCTCGCTCTGCACGAATGCCAGCGGCAGGAACACGACGACCGTGGTGATGGTCGAGGCGGTGACGGCGCCGGCGACTTCGCGCACGGCGGAGGTGATCGCGTGGACGCGGTCGGCGCCCGGCACGAGGTGCCGCTTGATGTTCTCGGTGACGACGATCGAGTCGTCGACGACGCGGCCGATGGCGATGGTGAGAGCACCCAGGGTGAGGATGTTGAGCGTGTAGCCGGTGGCCAGCAGGCCGATGAACGTGATGAGCACGCTGGTCGGGATGCTGATGGCGGTGACCAGCGTCGACCGGATCGAGAGCAGGAAGATCAGGATGATGATCACTGCGAACACGAGACCGAGCAGCCCCTCGGTGGAGAGGCTGTCGATCGACTGCTGGATGAAGGGGGCCTGGTCGAAGACGACGGAGATCTTCGCACCGTCGCCCAGGTTCGTCTCGAGCGAGGGGATCTGATCGCGGATCAGGGTCGACACGTCGACGGTGTTCGACTCGAGCGTCTTGGTGACCGCGACGGTCAGGGCGTCCTTGCCGTCGACGCGCGAGATCGAGGTGACGGGTGCGCTCGTGAGCTTCACCGTGGCGACGTCGCCGATCGTGGTCGGATCGAGGGCGCCCGTCAGCGGCGACTTCGCACCACTCAGGGGCAGCCCCTTCACCTGGTCGACGCCGGTGAGCTTCTGACCCGCCTGAATCGAAAGGGTCTTGCCGTTCTGCGTGATCTGCCCGCCGGGCACCAGGCTGCCGTTGTCGTCGAGGGCGTCTTTGATCGCCGAGGTGGTCAGCCCGACGGCGGCGAGCTTGGACGCCACCGGCTCGATGGTCACGCGCTGGCCGGCGTCGCCGTACACGGAGGCCTGCCGGACGCCGTCGAGTTTCTGGAGGGCAGGCACGGTGATATTGGTGAGGTCGTCGACGAGCTTCTGCTTGTCGGCCGGGCCGCCCGTGACGGCCAGCTGCACGACGGGCAGATCGTCGAGGCTGCCGCTCACGACCTGGGTGTTGACGCTGTCGGGCAGCGAGACGGTGTCGATCGCCTGCTGGATCTTCTCCTCGGTCGCCGCGAGGTCGGTGCCGTAGGCGAAGGAGGCCGAGATGTTGCTCTCGGAGGTCTGCGACGTCGCGGTGGTCGACTGGAGACCGGGGATCACCTGGATCGCCTTCTCGATCGGACTCGAGACGCTGTCGTTCACCACCTGGGGCGATGCGCCGGGGTAGGCGCTCACGATCGCGATCTGCGGGAGCGTGATGTTCGGGATCAGCTCCTGCTTGAGGGAGGTGAGCGCGTAGCCACCGAAGATCGCGACGACGATCGTGATGAGAGCGATGAGCGCCCGGTTGCGCAGGCTGAAGACCGAGAGGAGATGCACGGACGCTCCGGAAGTGAGGAGAGGGAGAGGGGACGGTGCTCTTATCGAACACCCGTGGCGCTGAAGGCTCGCTGAAGCGGCGAGGTCCACTCGGGCCCGATTGGCTCTTGGGCCGCGGCACTCGACCGAGGACAGTAGCGGCATGCCCTCCTCGCTCGTCTGGACCCGTCGCATCCTGCAGCTCTTCGTCGGCCAGTTCGCCTACGGCCTGGGCGCCGCCCTGATGATCCGGGCCGACATCGGCCTCGACCCCTGGGACGTCCTCACGCAGGGGATCTCGCGACGCACAGGCCTCAGCTTCGGCACGCTGACGGTGATCATCGGCGCACTCGTCCTTCTCGCCTGGATCCCGCTCCGGCAGCGCCCGGGCTTCGGCACACTCCTCAACGTCGCCCTCGTCGGGCCCGCGATCGACGTCGGGCTGGCCTGGTTCCCGAGCGCGAACGGGTGGTGGCCGCAGGCCCTCGAGTTCGCCGCCGGGCTCGTCGTCCTCGCCCTCGCGTCGGGCCTGTACATCGGCGCGCGCCTCGGCCCCGGCCCACGCGACGGTCTCATGACGGGGCTGCACTCGCGCCTCGGCTGGCCCCTCTGGCTGGCGCGCACTCTGGTCGAGGGGACCGTCCTCCTCGTCGGCTGGCTCCTGGGCGGCAGCGTCGGCGTCGGCACGGTGGCCTTCGCCGCGCTCATCGGGCCGATGGTGGGCAGGACCATCCCGTGGCTGCGCGTGCCGGACGCCTCCTCGGCCCCGAAATCACCCGGAGCACCGGCGCCCTCGAAGACCGACTCGAGGTCGCGCGTCTCCTGACCCGGGAATTGGGGGAATACCCTGCTGGCGTCCAGTGTTGACAGGCCCTTCGACAGGATTAGGCTTGCGGCTCGTGACTAACGACGTACGGTCTCCCAAGCGTTGGCTGATCGGCGAACCCCTGTCTTCCGAGAAGCTCGAGGGGCAACTCCTCCCGAAGCATCTCGCCCTGCCCATCTTCGCGAGCGACCCGCTCAGCTCCGTGGCCTACGCGCCGCAGGAGCTCCTGATGATCCTGCTCATCGGTGGCGTCGGGTTCCTCACGCTTGCTCCGGGTGTCGCAGCCGCCGTCGTGATCCTGCTCATCGTCGTCGTCCTGTCGTACCGCCAGCTCATCAAGGCCTACCCCTCGGGCGGCGGCGACTACGAGGTCGCGCGCAAGAACCTCGGCGAGAAGCCCGGCCTCATCGTCGCCTCGGCCCTGCTCGTCGACTACGTCATGACCGTCGCCGTGTCGGTCGCGTCGGGCGTCGACAACATCATCTCCGCCGTCCCCGAGCTCAACGGGATCCGCGTCGAGATGGCGATCTTCTTCGTGATCCTGCTCGCTGCCGTCAACCTCCGCGGGGTCCGCGAGTCGGGCAAGGCCTTCGCCGTGCCGACCTACCTCTTCATCACGAGCGTGTTCGTGATGATCGTCGTCGCCCTCATCCGCACCGCCGCCGGCAACCCGCCCGTGGCCGAGAGCGCGAACTTCACCGTGCACGGCGACCAGGTGGCCCACGCCGCGTTCATCCTGCTCCTGCTGCGCGCCTTCGCGAGCGGCTGCTCGGCCCTCACCGGAGTCGAGGCCATCGCCAACGGCGTGCCGGCCTTCCGGTATCCCAAGGTCAAGAACGCGCAGAAGACCCTGGCCCTGATGGGCGGTATCGCGATCGTCCTGTTCGCCGGTCTCGTGAGCGTCGCCCTGATCTCCAAGGTGCACTACGCGGAGGCCTCCTGCGACCTGATCGGCCTCAAGAACTGCGCGAACACTCCGCAACCCAGCCTCATCTCGCAGATCGCGACGAGCGTCTTCGGCGCCGGGAGCCTGCCGTTCTACATCATCCAGGCCGTCACGGCGGCGGTCCTGCTCCTCGCGGCCAACACGGCGTTCAACGGCTTCCCGCTGCTCGGCTCCATCCTGGCTCGCGACACCTACGCCCCCAAGGCCCTGAACAGCCGCGGCGACCGCCTCATCTACTCCAACGGCGTCATCGTGCTCGCGATCATCGCCAGCGTGATCATGCTGATCTTCCGCGCCAACGTGACCCAGCTGATCCAGCTGTACATCATCGGCGTCTTCGTGTCGTTCACGCTCGGACAGTCGGGCATGGTCCGGCACTGGATCCGCCTGCTGAAAGACCCGTTGACGGTCGACCGGGGGCAGATCAAGCGGTCGCTGACGATCAACATGATCGGAGCGATCCTGACCTTCACGGTCCTCGTCGTCGTCACGATCACCAAGTTCACGCACGGCGCCTGGATCGTCTTCGTCGTGATGCCGATCCTCTTCACCCTCATGCTCGGTGTGAACCGGTACTACCGCGACGTCGACGTCGAGGTGGAGGTCGATGCCACGACGACCTTCGGCGCGTCGGGCGACCACGCGATCGTGCTCGTGGGCAAGATGCAGAAGCCCGTGCTCAAGGCGATCGACTACGCCATCGCTGCGCGCCACGACTCGCTCGAAGCCATCCACGTGAGCGTGGAGCAGGAGGCGACGGAGAAGCTGCAGAAGCAGTGGGACGACATGAACATCGAGATCCCGCTCATCATCATCCCGTCGCCGTACCGCGACGTGGCCGTGCCGGTGATCAAGTACATCAAGGCGCACCGCGAGGAGTTCGGCGCCGAGGTCGTCACCGTCTACACCCCGATCTACATCGTCGGCCACTGGTGGGAGTCGCTGCTGCACAACCACCGCTCGCGCCGCATCCGCCAGCGCCTGATGCTCGCGCACGGCGTCACGGTCGCGCTGGTGCCGTGGCTCCTCGACTCCTCCGAGCTCCTCTACGGCCGGCGCTCGCGCTTCCTTCCCGGGCAGGATCGCCGCGGTGAACCGGTCCGTCCGGCCAAGCCGCTGCCCCGGACCGCGCACGCGAACGCGGCCGCTGCCCACCAGGCGCAGGAAGCCGCCGACGCCGCGGCAGCGGCAGCTCACAAGGAGTTCGCCGGAGCCGGCAAGGCCTCCACCTCGAAGGCCCGCCGCAAGGCCGCGGCCGCGCGCTCGACAGCCCGCAACAGCGCGTCGGCGCCCTCCAAGAAGTCGCAGGACGACGGGTCCGCCGGCCGCTGACGGCCCCTCCCACCCGGCTCCGCCCCCCGCCCAAGCCCTCCACGTTCGTCGTGCGCAACCGACCGCCGTCGGCGAAAGCGAGCGGCAAGCCGCGCATGGCCGAGGGTGCCGAGCAGTTCTCAGCGCCAGACGACCTGGGGGCGCAGCAGACGGTGCCGCGGGTCGCCCGCCGAGGCGACGTCTCCCAGCACCGGCTCGTCGGCCACGTCGTCCAGCAGCAGCTCCAGCGCCGCGGCGGCCACCTGCTCGAGCGGCTGCTCCACGCTCGGCAGGCCGACGGCGCTGGCCACGGGCGTGTTGTCGTAGCCGACGATCGGGACCGAGGCTCCGAGCACCATGAGCGCTCCGAGAGCCAGCGAGTCGCTCGCGCAGACGATTCCGTCGAACTCGACGCCGCGCGCCAGAAGACCTCGGACCGCGTCGGACGCGAGCGAGACGCCGTCCTCGCAGGCCAGCTGGAGGTCGTCCAGGGTCGCGGAGTCGAGGGGAGACGGCGCCGCCTCCATGGCCTCGCGCCAGCCGCGGCGGCGTTCGTCTCCGGTGCCGGACGGCGACGGCCAGCCCAGGTAGGCCACGCGCCGAGCGCCGAGCTCGAGCAGCGAGCGCGTCGCCTCGGCGAGCCCGTGCCGCCCGTCGACGTCGACCCAGCGGTGCGCGCCGTCGGCCATGTCGTCGACACCCCAGGGCCGTCCGAAGGTGACGAACGGGGCGTCCTGCGCGATCAGCCACTCCGTCCGAGGGTCGTCGTAGGTGGTGGAGGTCAGCACGAAGCCGTCGACGTCGGCCCCGTCGAGCAGACGCTCGAACTGGCGGATCTCGTCTTCCGGATCGGTGGCGGTGAAGAGCAGGATCCGCAGGCGGCGAGCGTCGGCCTGCTCGGTCACGGCGTGCAGGAACCGGTCGAGCACCGATCCCGAGATGCCGTTGGTCACCGGGTCGAGCCGGATGCCGATCGTCGAGCTCTTGCGGGTGCGGAGGCGACGAGCCGAGGCGTGGGGCCGATAGCCGAGTTCTTTGATGGCGTGCTCGACGCGCTCCCGAGTGGCGCCCTTCACGATGTCGGGCGCGTTGAGCACGTTCGACACGGTCTGCCGCGAGACGCCTGCGAGGGCGGCCACGTCGTACACCGTGGGCTGGCGAAGCACGCCACCCCGCTTGGCTGGAGCTGACACGGGCACCTCCTTGTGAGCCTGCTGCACCTGACCCGTACGTTACCGGACTGTTTCCCTCTTCTGGAGGGCGCAGGATCCTGCGCCTTGACAGGTCGGGACGCCGCGGCCTACAGTCTTGCTCAGAAAGTTTGATCGTTCAAATTCTTGCACCGAAGCAACGCCGGAGCAGACGCCGAGGCGCTGACGATCACCTCGCAGAGCCGCGATGCACCACACACAAGGAGAAACACCATGCAACGACGCAAGTCCTCCCGCCTGCTCGCCATCGGCGCGCTCGCGGCCGCGACGGCCCTCGGCCTCACGGCCTGCGGTTCCGGATTCTCGAGCTCGTCGGGCTCGACCTCCGCAGCCAGCACCAAAGATCTCACCCACAAGGACACCGCGCTGAGCGTGCTGATCGGTTCGTCCGGCCCGGCCGAGACGAAGGCCGTCACCGACGCCGTGTCGTCGTGGTCGAAGTCGAGCGGCACCAAGGCCTCGGTGACTGCCGCCTCGAGCCTCGATCAGCAGCTCGCCCAGGGCTTCGCCTCCGGCAAGCCGGCCGACGTGTTCTACGTCGCGAGCTCGGCCGTCGCCGGGTACGCCAAGGCCGGCGACCTGCTGGCCTACGGCAAGATGCTGCCGAAAAAGAGCGACTTCTACCCGACGCTCGTCAAGAGCTTCACGGTCAACGGCACGTTCTACTGCGCGCCGAAAGACGTCTCGACCCTCGGCCTGGTCATCAACACCGACATGTGGAAGCAGGCGGGCCTCACCGACGCCGACGTGCCCACCACCTGGGCCCAGCTCAAGACGGTCGCCGCCAAACTGACCACGTCCGGCCACGTCGGACTCGCCATGAGCCCGCAGTACGAGCGCCTCGGCGCGTTCATGGCCGAGGCGGGCGGCACGATCACGAACGCCAAGGGCACCAAGGCGACGATCGACTCCGCGGCCAACGCCAAGGGCCTCTCGTACGTGCAGGACATGCTCAAGGCGGGCTCCGCGAAGTTCTCCACCGACCAGGGCACCGGCTGGGGCGGCGAGTCGTTCGGCAAGGGTCTGGCTGCGATGACCGTCGAGGGCAACTGGCTCACGGGTGCGCTCCAGACCGACTACCCGAACATCAAGTACAAGGTCGCCGAGATGCCCGCGGGACCTGCGGGCAAGGGCACCCTCCAGTTCACCAACTGCTGGGGCATCGCGAAAGACAGCCCGAACCAGGCCGCAGCGCTCAAGCTCGTCGAGAAGCTGACCAGCGCCTCTCAGCAGCTCAGCTTCTCGAAGCAGTTCGGGGTGCTCCCGTCGATCCAGTCGGCCGCCTCCACGTGGAAGTCGCAGAACGCGGCCCTCGTGCCGTTCCTCGACTCGGTCGCCTTCGCTGACGGCGTGCCCAACCAGGACGGCTCCGCCGACGTCGTGACGGCGTTCGACACCCAGCTGCCCTCCCTGAAGACAGGCGACCCGAAGGCGCTGCTCGCGACGTTCCAGAAGAACTTCGCAGCGGTCCTCGCGAAGTAGGACGACATGGCCATCTCACTCAGAGCGCCAGGGCGCTCGAACCAGGCTCCGCAGAAGAAGAGGGCGCCCAGGCGCCAGGGCATCGCCGGCTGGATCTTCGTCTCGCCGACGCTGATCATCCTCGGGCTCTTCCTGCTGATCCCCGTGCTCATGGCGCTCTGGGTGAGCTTCTCCGACTGGTCGGGCAACGGTTCGCCGTTCTCCGCCGGCGTCCATTTCATCGGCACGAAGAACTACCAGCAGCTCCTCTCCGGAGGAGGGCTCGCCGAGACGAACCTCGGCACCAGCCTCCGCAACAACGCGTGGTACGTGCTTCTCGTGGTGCCGATCCAGACCGCCGTCTCGCTGTTCCTCGCGGTCCTGGTCAACCGCGCCGTGCTCCGCGGTCGCGGCTTCTTCCGCACGGCGTTCTACTTCCCGTCGGTCACCAGCTCGGTCGCGATCACCGTGCTCTGGCTGTTCCTCTTCTCCACCACGGGTGCCGTCAACAAGGCGCTCTCGTACTTCGGCCTGCACGGGCCGAACTGGTTCAACGACCCGAACGGGCTCGTCCACATCGTGTTCGGCTGGTTCGGGGTCCACACCGGCCCCGCGGCCTTGACGCAGCACACGGCCCTCGGCGTCTCCTGGTGGGACTGGCTGGCCGGCCCCTCGGTCGCCATGACGGCCTTCATCATCATGGCCGTCTTCACGACGAGCGGCACCTTCATGCTGCTGTTCATCGCCGCGCTGCAGAACCTCGGCGGCGACGTGCAGGAGGCCGCCATGATGGACGGCGCGAACGGCTGGCAGCGATTCTGGCGGATCACGCTCCCGCAGCTGCGCCCCACCCTCTTCACCGTTCTCACTCTGGGCCTGATCGGCACCTGGCAGATCTTCGACCAGATCTACACCGGCACCAAGGGCGCCCCGGAGAACACCACCCTGACCCCCTCGTACCTGTCGTACACCTCCGCCTTCGGCAATCAGGAGTGGGGGCAGGGAGCGGCCATCGCCTTCATCCTGTTCATCATCATCGTGGTGCTGACGATCCTTCAGCGCGCCGTCCTCCGCGAGCGCCGGGTCTCCAAGCGCCGGATGCGTCAGTACGACCCGAGCCTCCAGTCCACCTCGTCGAAGGAGCTGTCCCGATGAGCACCAACGCGTCCATCGCCGACGTCACCGCCGCGGGCGCCGAGATCGAGACCGCCGACGAGCGGGTCACGCCGCTCAAGCCGAAGCGCACCAAGGCGTTCTTCGCGTCGTCGATCGTGATCTACCTCATCCTCGTCGCGATCGCCGTCCTCTACATCTTCCCCTTCCTGATCAACATCGCGACCTCGTTCAAGACGGAGTCGGACGCGGCCGCCGACCCGCTGTCGCTGATCCCGCAGACCTGGACGACGGCTGCTTTCCGGACCCTCTTCATCAACAGCGACTTCCCGACCTGGGCGAAGAACTCGGCCATCGTCGCCGTGTTCGTGACGGCGGGCAGGGTCTTCTTCGACTCCCTGGCCGGCTACGCGCTCGCCCGATTGACCTTCCGCGGTCGCAACGTGATCTTCGCGTGCCTCATCGCGGTCATGGCGGTTCCGAGCGTCGTCCTGCTGATCCCCAAGTTCCTCGTGATCAACCAGCTCGGCATCTACGACTCCTACGCGGGGATGATCATCCCCCTGCTGGTCGACGCGGCCGGCGTCTTCATCATGAAGAACTTCTTCGAGTCGATCCCGGCCTCCGTGGAGGAGCAGGCGGCCATCGACGGTGCCGGCACATTCCGGATCTTCTGGTCGATCGTGCTCCCGATGGCGCGGCCGGCGCTCATCACGATCATCATCCTGTCGTTCCAGGGGTCGTGGAACGAGCTCGCGCAGTTCATCATCTCGGCCCAGAATCCGGCCCTCACGACCCTGACCAAGGGCGTCGCCAGCCTGGCCTCCGGATCCCTCAGCGCAGGCACGCAGTACCCGCTCAAACTCGCCGCCGCCGCCATCATGACGATCCCGGTCGCCGTCATGTTCTTCATCTTCCAGAAGCAGATCATGAACACCAGCGAGGGCGCGGTGAAGGAATGACGGCCGTCGCGCCGACGATCCTCGCGACCTGCGGCGGCCTGAACCCCGGCACCTGGACCGACTCCGTGTACGGCCCGCTCGTGCTCGAGGCGATCCGGCTGGCGCGCGTGCCCTCCGACCGGACCCCGCGGGTGCTGCACGTCAACACGGCCGGAGGCGACCAGCGGTTCGTCGAGGGCCAGGAGGTCGAAGCGAGCAGGATCGCGGGCGCTCACGCCTCGCACCTCCGCTTCTTCCCCAAGCGCAACGCGCAGGATCTCGCGGCCACCGTCCGTGACGCCGACGTCGTCTGGGTCTCGGGAGGCAGTCTCGTCAACCTGCTCGCCGTCTGGCGGGCGCACGGCCTCGACGAGGTCCTGCGCGACGCCTGGCGCAACGGCGTCGTCCTCGCGGGAGGCTCGGCCGGCGCGCTCTGCTGGCACACCGGCGGAGTCACCACCTCGTTCGGGCCCTCCGCCTCTGTTGTCGCCGACGGGCTCGGCTTCGTTCCGGGCTCGTTGGCGGTGCACTACGACTCGGACGAGTCCCGGGCTCCCGCGTACGAACACGGCATCGCCACGGGAGTCCTCGCCCCCGGCATCGCGCTCGACGAGGGGACCGGGGTGGTCTTCCGGGACGACGGCGACGGCCCCGCACTCGTGGACGTCGTCAGCGAGCGCACCGACGGGCGCGTGCAGAGCGTCGAGCCGACCACCGACGGGCGCACCGTGACCCGCGCCCTCACCCCACGCATCCTGCCCTGACCTCTCCCTTCTTCCCCCGACTCGACCTTGGAGCCGAATCCATGACCGACACCCTCCCCCAGACGGCGCTGCAGCCGTTCCTCGACGCCGAGACCGTGGTGCTCCGCGCCCCGGCGCAGGCCTGGTCGGCCTCGGACGGCACGATGGGCGCGGCTGCGATCCACGGCGTGTACCTGGGCGACGTGCGCCTGCTGTCCGGCCTGACCCTCGAGGTGGGCGGCGCCGTCCCGGAGCCGATCGCCACGGTGCCGCTCGGTGCTTCCGCCGTCCGATTCGAATCCCTCCTGCGCGGCCTCGACGATCCGGGCGCCGACCCGGACGTGCGGGCGAGCCTCGCGCGCATCACGGCGACCACGGGCATCCACGAACGTCTCACGCTGACCTCCCGGCTCGACCGCGAGGTGACCACGGTGGTGCGGATGCAGCTCGTGCCCGACACGACCACCATGGAGACGATCAAGTCCGGGCGCGGTCCGGCGGGAGCCCCTGCCGTGTCGACGAGCGCAGGATCCGCGAGCTGGCAGGGCGAGGCGGCTCACGTCACCCTCGACGGCCGCGGCGCCGAGATCGAGGTGGACGCCGCCGGGCTCACCCTCACCTGGCCGGTCACGATCCCGGCGGGAGGGGCCGTGACCGTGGGGTTCGACCTCCAGGCCACCGTCGACACCGCTGTCGTGGCGGGAGTCCGCGCGCCCGCCCGCTGGAGCGCGCTGGATCCTGCACCCTCGGACGACCGCCTGGCCCGCTGGCTCGAGCGCGCCCTCGACGATCTCGAGGCGCTGCGCCTCACGACGAGCTCGGCCCCCACCGACGTGTTCCTGGCCGCCGGAGCCCCCTGGTTCTTCACCCTGTTCGGGCGCGACTCCCTCTGGGCGGCTCGATTCCTGCTGCCGGTCGACGATGGCCTGGCCCTGGCGTCCGGCACCCTGAAAGTCCTCGCAGGACTCCAGGGCACCGAGTCCGTCGCCGACACGGCCGAGCAGCCGGGCAAGATCATGCACGAGCTGAGGTCGCAGACGCTCACCCTCGGCGACAGCGGCATCAGCCTCCCGCCGCTCTACTTCGGCACCGTCGACGCCACGGCGCTGTGGGTCTGCCTGCTGCACGACGCGTGGAGCTGGGGCCTGCCCGACTCGGTCGTCGTCGAACTGCTGCCGCACCTGTCGCGCGCGCTCGAGTGGATGCGCGACGACGGCGACTCCGACGGCGACGGTCTTCTCGAGTACGTCGACGAGACCGGCCACGGCCTCTCGAACCAGGGCTGGAAGGACTCCGGCGACAGCGTGCAGTGGCGCGACGGAACCCTCGCCGAGGGGCCGATCGCGCTCGTCGAGGTGCAGGCCTATGCCTACGAGGCCGCGACGCACGGCGCCGACCTGCTCGACCGTTTCGGTGAGCCCGGGAGCGGAGCCCCGTGGCGCGCCTGGGCCGCGCGCCTTCGGGAGCAGTTCCACGAGAGCTTCTGGATCGACGACCCCGACGGCGCCTACCTCGCCATCGCCCTCGACGCCTCGAAGCGCCCGGTCGATACCGTGACCAGCAACCTCGGTCACGTCCTCGGCACCGGGCTGCTGTCTCCGGAGCAGGCCGCGCTCGTCGCCGCCCGGCTCGTGTCGCCCGCCATGTCGTCCGGATTCGGCCTCCGCACCATGTCGACGGACTCCGCGGGCTACTGGCCGCTCAGCTACCACGGCGGCAGCGTCTGGACCCACGACACCGCCATCGCCATCGCCGGGCTCGCCCGCGACGGCTTCGACGCCGAAGCCCGCGAGCTCGCCGAGGGCCTTCTGGCCGCGGCACCGGCGTTCGACTACCGCATGCCCGAGCTGCACTCCGGCGACGACGCCCGCGAGATCCCTCGCCCCGTGCCGTATCCCGCCGCGTGCCGCCCCCAGGCCTGGTCGGCCGCCGCCTCGGTGGCCGTCTGGCAGGCGCTGCACGGCGTCACGCCGCCGAGGGCCTGACCGCCAGGAGTCGTCGACCTTCGGGCCGCGCCGGCCCGCACACGCGACGTCGATCCACTCACGCGGGCGGATCGACGTCGCGTGTGCGGACCGGCGCCTGACGGCTCGGAGAGCGCCTCGTCGACAGGGCCAGGAGCACCTGGCGGGCGATCACTCGGCCGGCACGGTTGGCTCCGATCGTGGAGGCCTGCGGCCCATACCCGGCGAAGAACAGCCGCGGATCGCTCTGCGAGGCGCCTCGCGCGACGACCAGGCCGCCGTCGCCGCTGCGCAGTTTGAGCGGCGCCAGGTGCCGCAGCTCGGGGCGGAACCCGGTGGCCCAGAGGATGGCGTCGGCGCGCCGGAAGGTCCCGTCGACGAAGCGCACCCCGTCGGGCTCGATCGACGTGAACATCGGGTGCTCGACCAGGATGCCGCGATCGATTCCGGCGCGGTTGCGGCGGCTCAGGGGCACACCGGTGCCGCTCACGATGCTCGGCAGGGCGAAGCCGGCCCGCGCCGCTTCGTCCTGCTCGGCGACCGCAGCGGCACCCATCTCGACACCGAGCTCCTGCTGGTCGAACCAGTCGACCGGGCGCCTGGTCACCCAGGTCGTGTGCGCCTCGACCTTCTCGAGCTCGAGCAGGAAGCCGATCGCGCTCGTGCCGCCGCCCACGACGACGACGTCCTGACCCGCGAACTCGGCGGCGTCGGTGTACTCGGCCGTGGTCAGCTGCCTCCCCGCGAACGAGTCGCGGCCCGGGTACCAGGGGCGGAAGGGCGACCCCCAGGTTCCCGTGGCGTTCACCACGATCTCGGTGTCGAGGAAGTGCGGAAGGCCGGCGCCGTCGAGGGACCGCACGGTGAGGGCGTGATCCTGCGCCTCGTCGACGGCCCGGACGTCGACCGGTCGCCGCACCTGGAGGTCGTAGAACCGCTCGTAGCGGTCGTAGTAGTCGGACACGACGTCTTTGGCGGGCGCGGACCTGTCTGCCGTCTCGAAGCTGAGCCCGAGGTCGGCCATTCCGGGGAGGTCGTTGACCCTGTGGGCCGTGCCCAGACGCAGGGCCCGCCAGCGGAACTGCCACGCCCCACCCGTGCTCGGACCGCGGTCGAGGACGACGAAATCACTCCCCGGCTGGAGGCCGAGACGCCTGAGGTAATAGGCGACCGAGAGGCCGGCCTGACCGGCCCCGATCACGACGACACGGGTGCGTTCGGTGTCTTCGCGCACCTCGGGACCGACTGCCATGACTCCATTCTGGCCGGGACGGAACCCTGAGCCTGGCACCAGAGGCACATGCTAAGGTTGCGACTAGTTTTGCACCATTTACCTGTCGGTAGTTCCCGTTGCTCGACGTGCTCGTCAATCTCGTTTTGACCTGGCGTCGCCCGGGGCCAGAATCACGAGGGGGTCTCGCATGGGGCGCGGCCGTCAAAAAGCTAAGCACACCAAAGTTGCCCGTGAGTTGAAATACTTCAGCCCGGACACCAACTATGGTGCGCTCGAAAAAGAGCTGTCCACGCCGCACCCCGACGGTGAACAGTATGTCGACAAGTGGGCCGACGAGGTCGACGACGAGACCGACGAGTACGTCGACCGCTACGCGGACGACTTCGACGCCGAGCACGAGCAGCACAAGAGCGCGTAACCGCGGCTCGAGCGCTTTCTTCGGCGAACTCGCACCGACATGGCGCCAGGTTCGACGCGGCTCCGAGCCGTCCGCCCCCTCGCTCGGTGCCCGCTCGTCTCGTCGCTCAGTGGAAGAGGCGTACGACCTCGGGCATGAGCGCGAGCACGACGACGAACACTCCCGCAGCGGCGGTCAGCGCCGCCGTGCGACGGCCCCCGGTGATTGCGGTGAACGACTCGGTCTTCTCGTCCGGCACTTCGACGGTGCGAACGGTGACCTCGTGGTCGTGAACGGTGACGGTTCGGGTGAGTGACATTCGGGCCTCGTGGATGTTCTAGCCACTCCTCGTTGAGCAGCGCTCAATAGTAAGCCCATCGAGCCCGTTTTGTCCCGCGTTCTGCGGACAGACCTGTTCCCCCTGTGCCCCGGAAGTCCCCCTGCCGATCACGCGGTGCAGAATGAACGAAATCCGCCCGACGGCGCAGGCCGTGGGCGGATTTCGTGCAGGCGACGAGGGGTCAGCCGGCGTAGTCCCCGACCAGGCGCACGGCACCGCCGTCGACTCCCTTGGCACCCTGCTCGAAACCGGTCAGGTCTCGCACGGAGGTCGAGACGACGCCGACCTGCCAGGTCGGAATGCCCGCCCCGGACAGCAGCGCCGTGATCGTCTCCGCGTGGGCCGCCGAGACCACGGCGATCATCCCGATACCGAGGTTCCAGGTCCCCTCACTCGACTCGAGGCTCGAACCCGCGATGTCGCTGAGCACGCGGAAGACCACCGAGGGCGACCAGGATGCCCGGTCGAGCTCCGTCCAGGAACCCACAGGCAGGACCCGCGCCAGGTTCGCGGCGATGCCGCCACCGGTGACGTGGCTGAGCGCGTGCACGCCCCCGGCCACCGAGACGTCGTCGAGCACGTCGAGCAGGGGGTCGTGTAGAGCCGCGTGGGCTCGAGCAGCGCCTCGCCGATCGGACCGCCCAGGTCGGCGTTCGCATCGGTGTAGCCGAGGTCGGCGGAGCGCAGGATGTGCCGCACCAGCGAGAACCCGTTGGAGTGCAGCCCCGACGACTCGAGCGCCAGCACGACGTCGCCGTCTTCGACCAGGTGCGGGCCGAGCTGCTTCGTGGCTTCCACGGCACCGACGGCTGCGCCGGCCACGTCGTAGTCGTCGGGACCGAGCAGACCGGGGTGCTCCGCCGTCTCGCCGCCGACGAGGGCGGTACCGGTGGCCGAGCAGCCTCGCGCGATCCCGGCGACGATGTCGGCGATGCGCGACGGCACCACTTTGCCGCAGGCGATGTAGTCGGTCATGAAGAGCGGGCGGGCACCGACCACGACGATGTCGTCGACGACCATGCCGACGAGATCCTGACCGATGGTGTCGTGTTTGTCGAGCGCCTGCGCGATGGCGACCTTCGTCCCGACGCCATCGGTGCTGGTCGCCAGGAGGGGCCTGTCGAACGCCTTCAGGAAGGACACGTCGAAGAGACCGGCGAATCCTCCGACACCGCCCAGGACATTCGAGGAGTGCGTCGCGGAGACCGCCGATTTCATGAGCTCTACGGCGAGATCACCCGCTGCGGTGTCGACCCCGGCCTCGGCGTAGGAGCTCGAGGACGTCGTCGGGACCGAGGAGGTCGGGGGGAGTTCGCCAATTCTTCATCCAATCGCAGGCATGACAGACTGTGTGGGTAAGTCCAACTCTACGGTCTGGAGCCAGCTGCGCATGTGCGGCATCGTCGGTCTCGTCGCGCACGAGCCAGCAAACCAACTCGTCTACGACTCGCTTCTCCTCCTCCAGCACAGGGGTCAGGATTCCACCGGCATCGCGACCGCTGAAGGCAGCGTCTTCCACGTGCACAAGACGCGGGGTCAGGTCCGGGAGTCGTTCCGAACCCGCGACATGAGGGCTCTGCTGGGCAACATGGGCCTCGGCCACGTCCGCTACGCCACCAAGGGCGCGGCATCGAACGAGCAGGAGGCGCAGCCGTTCTACGTGAACGCCCCGTACGGCCTGGTGCTCATCCACAACGGCAACCTGACCAACACGCGCGAGCTCACCAGCGAGCTGTTCCACATCGACCGCCGGCACCTCAACACCAACAGCGACACCGAGCTGCTGGTCAACGTCCTCGCCCACGAGCTGCAGGAGCAGGTCAACGGGCACGAGCTCGATCCCGAGCAGATCTTCGCCGCCGTCACGCGCGTCCACGACCGCGTCGAGGGCTCCTACGCCGCGATCGCCATGATCGCGGGGCACGGCCTGCTCGCCTTCCGCGACCCCTTCGGCATCCGACCCCTCATCCTCGGCAAGCGGCTCGCCGAGAACGGCTCCGGCAAAGAGGAGTGGATCGTCGCCTCCGAGAGCCTCGTGCTCGAATCCGGCGGCTACGAGGTCGTCCGCGACGTCGCTCCCGGCGAGGCCGTCTTCATCTCCCTCTCGGGCGAGATGGTCTCCAAGCAGTGCCACGCGAACCCGCGCCTCGTGCCGTGCTCCTTCGAATACGTCTACCTGGCCCGCCCCGACTCGGTCATGAACGGCATCTCCGTGTACGACGCACGGCTCCGTCTCGGCGACCGCCTCGCCGACACCATCGCGAAGTACGCCCCGACCGGCGACATCGACGTGGTCATGCCCATCCCCGACTCGTCGCGCCCGGCCGCATCGCAGGTCGCTCAGAAGCTCGGCATCGAGTACCGCGAGGGCTTCTACAAGAACCGCTACGTCGGACGCACCTTCATCATGCCCGGTCAGGCCGAGCGCAAGCGCTCGGTGCGCCAGAAGCTCAATGCCATGGGCTCCGAGTTCAAGGGCAAGAACATCCTCATCGTCGACGACTCGATCGTGCGCGGCACCACCTCGCGCGAGATCGTCGAGATGGCCCGCGCCGCCGGCGCCAACAAGGTGACCTTCACCTCGGCCGCCCCGCCGGTCCGGTACCCGCACGTCTACGGCATCAACATGCCGACCCGGCAGGAGCTCATCGCTCACGACCGCAAGATCCCCGAGATCGCCCAGGTGCTCGGCGCCGACCACCTCATCTACCAGGAGGTCGAAGACATGCGCTCGGCCATCACCGAGGGGTCCGGCGTCACCGACCTCGAGATGAGCTGCTTCACCGGCGACTACGTCACCGGCAGCGTCAGCCCCGAGTACCTCGCCTGGGTCGAGGCCAACCAGCTCAGCTAGGGCGTTTCTGCCACGTGGCCCGCGGTAACGCCCTGGCCCCACTTCCCCTCCACGCCGTTCCGCCGAAAGGCCGCGGTCTGCCCCAGCGTCTCGTCGCGCCGGGCAGGCCGTGGCCTTTTCGTTGCGGTCGGAGCAATGGCCGTCGACTCGGCAGGTCGACTTGCGCCGTTCGTCAACAGACCTGTACGTTTCATGGAATCCGGAGTGCAATATTTCGGGATGACACATGGATACGAGATCTACAACGGATCTCGGAGAGAAGGAGAGAAGATCAATGAAAAAGACTCTGGCGGCTTTCGCTGCGACGACTCTGGCCGCAGGTCTCGCGATCGGAGCTGCCGTGCCGGCACAGGCGGGCATCGTGCTTTATCAGTACAGCGATTACAAGACGTCACTCGGCGATTTCGGGCGGGGCACGTCATTTGTCGGAACGAAGGCCAACGACAAGGCGTCATCGCTAAAGGTGTCGGCGCCAGCGGGCTACGCCATCTTGCACCAGCACCGCGACTACGTGGGTAAGCGCACCGGCAAGTTCCTTCTCGGAACCCCGAGCCTCTCGAGCTGGAGCTTCGACAACACCACGAGCAGCGTCAGCTGAGCTCGGCGGATCGCCAGCGGAGACGTTGGCGATCCGCGCTCGCCCGCGTTGATTCACCAAACGAGGAATCCTATGAATAACCGAACGCTCACGTCGCTCGCCCTCGCATTCGCCAGCTTTATCGGGCTGACGGCATGCACCGCAGCCGAGCCGGAAAGAACCAAGTCCAACGCCCCACTTCCGCCAGTAAGCATCAAAAAATACGGCGATGTCGTCGCCGCACTGGACTTCGACCACGCGACCGCCCAGACGCCTCTCAGTCGCATCGATCGCAACGCTCCTCGATTCAGTACAAAAATCTTTCACGCCATTGCAGTGGGGACTGATCGGTGCCTCACCGAGCAAGGCTTTCAGGAAGTCTCGTCGAAGACGGATTGGAGCCCGTATCCCGAGTCGGAAGACCGCCAGTACGGTCTGTGGAGTGTGGAGTACGCGAGTAAATATGGCGTCTCGCTCGCTCCGAACAGGGGCCCTCGCGAGCTCGACACTCTCGCCCTGGGTGTGGAATTCAACAAGGCCTATGCCGATTGCATGGATTCGGCGAAGGACGACCTGAAAGAGATTCTCACCTACACCGACAGCCCTGATATCGACAGCACAATCAAGTGGCAGTCGCACGACAGGACTCGGGCAAGTAAGGCGGGCAAAAAAGCTCTTGTCGACTGGCGCGCTTGCATGGAGAAAGCCGGTGTCGTACTCGACCCCGACGACAGCAGACCGTCCGCTCAGTATCAGGTGAGAAGCAAGGAGGCGGAGATCAAAGTTTCGGTCTTGGAGGCGAAATGCGGAGTCGACACCGGCGCTGTGCGGACCTTGTACGACACGCAGGCGAGATACGAGGCGGCGTACCTGGACGCCCAGGCGGCCCAGGTCAAGGCGTTCGTGAAGAAGCGTGACAAAGTGCTCCACGAGCTCGACGAAGCGATCGCGGGCCGGTGACGGCAAAGACAGACGAGGTGGATGGCGTCGAAGTCGCCCTGCAGCGAGTCAGGCACCCGGCGCGGCTGTTCGGGTTCGGTGTCGCGATGGCGGTCGTGCTGGTGGGAGCGTTCGTCGCCGGGCTCTTCGTGAAGGCGCCCACCGACGACGCCCTCGAGGCAGCGAAGACCGTCGTTCCCGTGGTCGTCACGGTCGAGAATCGGGTGGTCGACGACGGATTCACGATTCCGGCCTCGGTGACCGCCGGCAAGACCCTCGACGTCACGATCACCGAAGCGTCGATCCCGGCGCCGGCGTCCGCGGGCAGGCAGGAAAGCAGCGCCACGGGCGCATCCGATGAGAGACAGCAAGCTGGCGATCGCGTCCTGGTGACGGCGACGGCGATCACACCGGGCGACACCATCGGCTACGGGCGGCTGCTCGGCGAGGTCTCCGGGCGACCGGTCTTCTCGCTGCCGTCCTCTGTGCCCCTCTATCGAGATCTGCTCCCCGCGGCGGAGGGCAACGACGTGTCCGCACTTCAAACCACGCTCATCGACCTCGGCTACTACGGCGTGCGCAAGACCGGAGTGCTCGACGCCGGAACACTCGACGCAGCACGTCGCCTTTATGCGAAGGCCGGCTACAGCCTTCCGTTCGTCGCTGCCGGCGTTCCGGGCATCGCGTGGCGGGAGTTCGCGGGCCTTCCGACGCCAGACACGAAGGTGGTGTCGGCGGCACCCGTCGGAACGACGCTCTCCAGCGACATCGCCCTGCTGCGGCTCCAGATCTCGCCCGCGGTCCTGACAGCACGGATCACCGCCGTCCTCAAGGACGACCTGCTGGCCGGGACACCCGTCGGCGTGTCCGTGAACGGGGCCGATCCGGCGAAGTCGTCCGTGCTTGCGGTCGGTGCCTTCACGACAGACGAGGAGTCGGGTGCCTCCGGCTATCCGATCACCGTGGGCCTGCCCAGCGATGCGGCCATCGCTGGCGATTCCACCATCGCGCTCACGCCCCTCGAGAAGCCCGCTGCCGGTCCGGCCATACCTGTCGTGGCACTGCGTCAAGGCACCGAGGGCGTCTCCGTCACCGTCGAAGCCGAGAAAGCGGCCGTCGACGCCGCGAAAGCGACCGCGGCTCACAACCTGGTCCGCGTCGAGGTGTTGACGCAGCAGAACGGCTGGGCGTCGATCAAGCCGAACCCGAAGCTTCCGGTGGGCACGAAGCTCGTGGTCGAGCCGTGACGAGCTCTCGATCCTCGGCCGAGCCGATCCTGCAGCTTCGAGATGTCGAGCGCGTCTACGGCGCAGGATCCTCGGCGACGTTCGCGCTCAGAAGGGTCTCTCTCACTGTCATGCCCGGCGAGTTCGTCGCCATCGTCGGACCGTCCGGCGCCGGGAAGTCGACCCTGCTGAATGTCATCGGGCTGCTCGACACCGCCACCGGGGGCACCCATCGTCTCGCAGGAGTCGACGTGCGGACGCTCCGTGAAGTCGACCGAAACCGGGCGCGCTCGGAACAGATCGGATTCGTCTTCCAGGACTCCCACGTGCTCCTCGACGACTCCGCAGCCGTCAACGCGTCGCTCGCGCTGAAGATCCAGGGACTCCCGCAGCCGGAGCGGCGACGACGAGTCGGCGCCGCTCTCGGCTCCCTCGGCATGCTTCACCGAGCGACCGAAAGAGCGGCCAACCTCTCGGGCGGCGAGCGCCAGCGCGTCGCCATCGCCCGTGCCATGGCCACGCGGCCCGCACTCCTGCTCGCCGACGAGCCCACGGGTGCCCTCGACTCGGAGAACACGCGGCGGATCATCGACCATCTGCTCGAACTCAACCGAGCCGGCGTCACCGTCCTGGTCATCACGCACGAGGAGGAGGTCTCGCGTGCTGCGAGCCGGGTGGTCCGACTCGTCGACGGCCGACTCGACGACGGGATCAGCGACGCCGCGCTCGAGCCGTCACTCTCGGGCGCGGATACCACAGCACCAGCGGCCACAGCGGCCACTCACGGATCACACGACCGACCCGCACGACGTCGTCTGCGCCGTTTCGCGGACGAGCTGCTCGACGCCGTCTCGAGCCACAGCGGGCGACCCGGTCGAACCGCGCTGCTCCTGACCGCGTTCCTGCTCGGCACGGGCGGGCTCGTCTGCTCGCTCGGCATCAGCCAGAGCGCCGCCGCACAGGTCGCCGAGCGGCTCACGGCGGCCAGTCTCGACGAGGTCGTGGTGCGATCTGGCGACGAACGCACCGCACTCCGGAGCGGGTTCTACGACCGCCGGGACCCCGCCAGTCCGATCCTCGCGATCAGCGAGCTCGAAGGCGTCCGCGAGGTCGGCTACGTCGCCTCCGTCCCTCCGAGCAACGCCCGGCTAACGCTCCTCTCGCCGCTGGCCGTGAAGTCGCAGCCGTCGTTCCTCGGTCCTGTTCGGGTGGCCGACGCGCAGTACCTCATTGCGCAGGGCGCCGTGACGTCAGGGACGACGAGCCGCGCCCTTCTGAACAACTCGTGGAGCGGCGACGTCGCGCTCGTCGGCAGGGCGGCGGCGAAAGACCTCGGTGTGGCTGGCAGCGGTCCGGGCGCGGCCGTCTGGATCGGCGGCAGCCCCGTCGACGTCGTCGGCACCATCGTCGACGGCGGCCGTGATCCGCTGCTCGAGCGCGCTGTGATCCTGTCGCCCTCTGTCGGCGCGCGGCTGAACGTCGAAGACCCTCACCTCGTCGTGCGCACCGAACCCGGATTCCCCGCGCCCCTCGCAGAGGCGATCCCCGTGGCGGCGTCGGCCGGAAACCCCGAGTCGGTCCGAGTCGAAACCGTCGCCGACCTCCGATCGCTTCGCATCGGCGTGGCCACCGACCTCGGAACCCTGGTCGCGATCAGCTCCTGGATCCTGCTCGCCCTGGCCTCGCTCAGCGCCGCGACCGCGATGTACCTGTCGGTGCAGTCACGGGCGCCGGAGATCGCGCTGAGACGGGCCGTCGGCGCGAGCCGCCTGTCGATCTGGCGCATCTTCACATTGGAGGGATTCGTCATCGGCACGGCCGGGGCCTTGCCGGTGGCGCGGTCGGCCTGTGCGGCATCCTGGTGGCCTGCGCGGCACAGGGTTGGACGCCGTCGCTCGATCTCACCGTGGTCGCGACCGGCGTCGGGGCGGGCTCCATCACCGGCATCCTCTCGGCGGCCTACCCGGCACTGGTCGCTGCACGATCCGATCCTGCAGCGGCCATCCGGCGGTGAGCATCCAGAAATGGGGGCCCGCTCCTCCGGCGCTTTGCATAGGCTGAACCGCATGTTCGACGCGCCCCCGCCGGATCCTGCCACCCGACTGGTCGAGGATCGTCCTCTCGATGGCGTGTCCGCGGTGCGGATCCGCGGGCTCTTCAAGCGCTTCGGCGACAAGATCGCGGTCGGCGGGATCGACCTCGACGTGCCCGCCGGGTCGTTCTACGGGCTGGTCGGACCCAACGGAGCCGGCAAGACGACCACGCTGTCGATGGCGACCGGGCTGCTGCGCCCCGACGCCGGGCAGCTGAGCATCCTCGGTGTCGACGTGTGGCCGGATCCCCTCGCGGCCAAGCGCCTCGTCGGTGTTCTCAGCGACGGAATCGCCCTCTTCGACCGCCTCAGCGGCGAGCAGCTCGTCACCTACCACGGGCTTCTCAACGGAATGGACCGCGAGACCGTACGAGCTCGCACACGCGATCTCCTCGAGCTTCTCGACCTCACCGAGGCCGCCGGCAAACTCGTCGTCGACTACTCGGCCGGAATGACGAAGAAGATCGCCCTGGCCACCGCTCTGATCCATGCGCCGCGGCTGCTGGTCCTCGACGAGCCGTTCGAATCCGTCGACCCCGTCTCGGCGGCCAACATCCGCGACATCCTTCACGGCTACGTCGACTCGGGCGGCACCGTCATCGTGTCGAGCCACGCGATGGACCTCGTGCAACGCATGTGCGACCACGTCGCGATCATCGCCGGCGGCCGAGTGCTCGCCGCCGGCACCGTCGACGAGGTCCGCGCGGGCCAGGACCTCGAAGACCGGTTCGTCGACCTCGTCGGCGGCCGCCACTACTCGAAGGGCCCGGAGTGGTTGCGCACCTCCTGAGGCTCCGTCTCCTCGTGCTGCGGAACACTCTCGCGAGGAGCCCGTGGCAGCTGGTCGCCGTGATCATCGGGGGCGTCTACGGCCTCGGGATCCTGCTCGTGATCCTGCTGGGCCTGATCGCCCTCAGTTTCGCGTCGGCCGAGCTCACCCGGACCATCACGGTCCTGGCAGGATCGGCCACCATCCTCGGCTGGATGATCGTGCCCCTGTTGACGTCGGGCATCGATCAGACCCTGAGCGTCTCCCGCCTCAAGATCTTCCCGCTGGCTCCGACCCGTCTCGTCGTCGCGCTGGCGGTGTGCGGCGTGCTCGGGATCCCCGGCGCCGTGACGCTCCTCGCGGGAGCCTTCACCGCCGCCGCCTGGTGGCAGCAGCCCGCGGTCGCCGTCGTCGCCGTCGTCGCGGCGTGCCTCGCGGTGCTGACCTGCGTCTGCGGGTCCCGGCTGATCGAGTCGCTCAACGCGAGCCTGAGCGCGCGGCGGCGCTACCGCGAGATCTCGGGCGTGCTGATCCTGATTCCGCTCCTCCTGCTCGGACCGCTCATCACGGTGCTCTCGACGGGGCTCCAGGGGGCGTCGCAGGCGCTGCCCCGGCTCGCCGAGGGGCTCTCCTGGTCTCCGCTCGGCGCCGCCTGGTCGATTCCCGGCGACCTCGCGACCGGCCACGGCGGTGCAGCCGCCCTGAAAGCCCTGATCGCCCTGGCGACGTTGGCGCTGGTCGTCCTGGCCTGGCGCCGCAGCCTGGCCGCAGCGCTCGTCTCGACCCTCCAGCCGGTGACCAAAGCCGCCGCGAGCGGCAGGATCGGCCTGTTCTCACGGTTCCCTGCGACCCCGACCGGGGCCGTGGCCGCGCGGGCCCTCACCTACTGGGTGCGCGATCCTCGCTACAGTCGGCAGCTGATCCTGATTCCCATCTTCCCGATCCTGCTCTTCGTGAACAGTCGGACCACGGGGCTGGACGGCCTCGTCTCGGCGTCCGGCCCGATCGTCGCCGTGCTCGTCTCCCTGTCGATCTTCACCGACCTGTCGTACGACTCGACCGCGTTCGCCGCCCACCTCTCCGCCGGAGTATCGGGGCGGGCCGACCGCACCGGCCGCGTCTTCGCGGCGGCGACGTTCGCGCTGCCGATCGTGATCGGGATCACCATCGGCTCCGTCGGCGTCACGGGCACCTGGTCGGCGCTCCCCGCGCTGCTGGGCCTGTCGCTCGGACTCCTGCTGAGCGGGTTCGGTCTGTCGAGCGTGTCCTCCGCTCGGATCGTCCTCCCCGTACCGGCACCCGGCGACAGCCCGTTCGCGGCGAAGACCGGCGCGGGCTTCACGACGTCGGTGACGACGCTGGCCACGTGGGGCATTCTCGCGATCCTGGCCCTGCCCGAGATCGTCCTGGCGATCACCGCCGGCGCGACTTCGAGCCTTCTGCTGGGCTGGATCGCCCTCATCGTCGGCCTCGGGCTCGGCGGATCACTGCTCCTGCTGGGGATCAGGATCGGCGGGCGCGAACTGGATCAGCGCGGCCCGGAGCTCCTGACCCGACTGCGCGTGCAGAAGTAGCTTCGACTACTCGAGCTCGCCGTCGACCGGGTCGGCCTCGTTCTCGGCCGGCTCGGGGCTCTCGACGACGGTGCGCTCCGTCTCGATGCTGCGGGCACGCCGATTCGCGACGGCGTCGAAGATCACCGCGACGATCGCGCCGAACAGGGCACCGATCGCTATCCCGTAGAGGACGAAGTAGCCGAAGGCCTGTACGAAAGGGGTCTCGTCGCTGCCGGGAGCAACCGCCACGGCGATGAACGTCGCCACGATGCCCAGCACGATTCCGCCGAAGATGAAGACGGGGTATTTCGGCGCCCGCCGCACTCGCACCTCGTCGCGGGTCGTTTCGACCTGCGGTTCGGGTTGCTGGGGACTCTGGGGTGCCGTGCTCACCGCTCCATTGTCGCAGGATCCCGCGAGCCACCCGGCCCGGCCTCTTCACGGCGAGCGGTCGTCCCCCTGCCGTAACGCGTTTGGCGGACATCTCAACCCGCCGCGGCGGGTTGGATTGTCTGCCAAACGCGTTACGGCAGCCTTTGTCACCTCCAGGGGATCGGCAGGAAAGCGCTGATGTCAGCACGGCTGCCGGACGCGGAGACGAGAGCGCGGTCGACGGCCTCGGCCCAGCTGAGCCTCCCGTCGGCGAGCGCCACGAAGGTGAGCGCGTCGGTCTCGACGACGTTGGGCGGGGTGCCGCGGGTGTGGCTGAGCCCCTCCATGAACTGGACGGCGCCGAAGGGTGGGACTCTCACCTCGACGGTCGCCCCCGGCTCACGGTCGCCCAGCATCTGCAGCAGGTACCGCACGGCCGTCGCCTTCACCGGTCGGGCAGCCGCGTCCCCCTCGGCGAGCGCCGCGGCAACGGCGGCGACGCCCGCCGCGGGGTCGATCCGTACTTTTGCCATGGCCAAGAGCCTAAGGCGGTGAAGATAGGATCCTCGGGTGCGCATTCTCGTCCTCGGTTCCGGTGCTCGCGAGCACGCCATCGTCACGGCTCTCCTCCGCGAAGGCGCAGGGCACCACATCATCGCCGCCCCCGGCAACGCGGGCCTGGCAGCCGACGTCGAAGTGGTCCACCTCGACGCGACCAACGGCAAGGTCGTGACGGAGTACGCGCTCGAGAACGACATCGAGCTCGTCGTCGTGGGTCCCGAGGCCCCACTCGTCGCCGGCGTCGCCGACGTCCTGCGCGCCCACAGCATCCCCGTCTTCGGCCCCGGCAAGCGCGCCGCGGCGCTCGAGGGCTCCAAGACCTTCGCCAAGCGGATCATGGACGAAGCGCGCGTGCCCACCGGCCGCGCCGTCCGCACCGGCAACCTGGCCGAGGCCACCGCCTCGCTCGACGAGTTCGGCGCCCCCTACGTCGTCAAGGCCGACGGTCTCGCCGCGGGCAAGGGCGTGCTCGTCACGGACGACCGCGACGCCGCCCTCGAGCACGCGACGTACTGGCTGCAGCACGGCTCGGTCCTGATCGAGGAGTTCCTCGAGGGCCCCGAAGTCTCGCTCTTCCTGCTCTCCGACGGCCACACCGTCGTCCCGCTCAGCCCTGCGCAAGACTTCAAACGCCTGCTCGACGGCGACGGCGGCCCGAACACCGGCGGCATGGGCGCCTACTCGCCGCTGCCCTGGCTCGCCGACCGCTTCGGCAGCGAAGGCGACTTCGTCGAAGAGGTCATCGAGACGATCGCCCTCCCGACGGTCCGCCAGCTCGCCAAAGAGAACACCCCGTTCATCGGCCTCCTCTACGCGGGTCTCATCCTGACCGAGCAGGGCATCCGCGTCATCGAGTTCAACGCCCGCTTCGGCGACCCCGAGACCCAGGTCGTGCTGCCCCGCCTCGAGTCGCCACTCAGCACGCTGCTTTTGGCCGCTGCCAACGGCTCCTCTCCTCGCACGCCGCGCCGGTGTTCTCCACCGACGTCGCCGTCACCGTCGTCCTCGCCAGCGAGGGCTACCCCGAGGCGCCGATCACGGGTCGCGCCCTCACCGGCCTCGAAGACGCCCTCACCGTGCCCGGCGTCACGATCGCGCACGCCGCCACCGCGCGCGGCGACAACGGGCTCGTCGCCACCGGCGGCCGCGTCCTCAGCGTCGTCGCGACCGGCGCAGGATTCGCCGAGGCCCGCTCGCGCGCCTATGAGGCCCTGTCGAAGATCGGGCTCGACGGCGGCCAGTACCGCCACGACATCGCCGAGAAGGTCGCCCGATGAGCGCTCCCGCACTCCCGGGCTGGAGCCACGTCTACTCGGGCAAGGTCCGCGACCTCTACGTTCCCGAGGGCTTCACCGGGCTCGGCGACGCCCCGGCCGTGCTGGTCGTCGCCAGCGACCGGGTCAGCGCGTTCGACTTCGTCCTGGAGCCTGGGATCACCGACAAGGGCGCGCTGCTCACGGCACTGAGCACCTGGTGGTTCGGTGAGCTGCACGATGTGGCCAACCACCTCCTCGATCCTGCGCTCTCCCCTCGCCCGTGCCGGAGGCGGTCCGCGATCGGGCCATGCTCGTGAAGCCGCTCGACATGTTCCCGATCGAGTGCGTCGTGCGCGGCTACCTGGTCGGCTCCGGCTGGGTCGAGTACCAGGAGTCGGGCACCGTCTGCGGAATCCCCTGGTCGAAGGCCTCACGTCCGGCGACAAGCTGCCCGAGCCCATCTACACGCCGGCCTTCAAGGCCGATCTCGGCGACCACGACGAGAACATCACGTTCGAGCGCACGGTCGAGTTGGTCGGTCCCGAGGTCGCGGCGACGCTCCGCGACCTCTCGCTGCACATCTACACGACCGCGGCGTCGATCGCGGCCGAACGCGGCGTGATCCTGGCCGACACGAAGTTCGAGTTCGGGCAGGATCGCGCGACCGGCGAGATCACGCTGGCCGACGAGGTCCTGACCAGCGACTCGAGCCGCTACTGGGACGCCTCGGTCTACGCCTCGGGCAACCGCACCGACAGCTTCGACAAGCAGATCGTGCGCAACTGGCTCTCCGCCAACTGGAACAAAGAGGGCACGCCCCCGGCCCTCCCACCCGAGGTCGTCGAGCAGACCGCCGCCCGCTACCGCGAGCTGCTGGAGCGCCTCACCGCCTGAACGGTTGCTTCGGAAGCACATCAATAGTGCGGCTCCGGAGCTGGACACGCTGTTATCGCATCTTCGCTGTCCTCCAGTGGCACTTCCGCCCACGGATACCAAGCATCCGAGTCGTAGGTGTCTTTGAACGTGACATAGGTCGGCGCCCTCGAAATCTGCCAGCCAGCCGACCGCAAGCATTCCGCGCCCGCTTTGGATTCTTTGTATGCCCTTTTCAAAAGGGCGTCCGATGGAGGCGCGTCTACGTCGACCCCCAACTCTTTCAAACACGTTCTGTCGTCATCGTCGTAGGACTCCTCCGTGCCCGGTCGGAGATTTGCAGAAATCGAGGCATCCTCGGAGACCGAGACCGGCCAGCCCTTCGAAGTCAGGCAGGCGGCTCTGGCGCGGGCCAGATCGATTTGCTCCGGATACTTCTTTCGGAGCGCACTGAGCGATGACGTCGACACCGCCTTGGGTCGTTGATCCGAGCATGCTGACGTGAGAAGGATCAGGCACAGGGTCGTCGTCACCACACCAGCCAGACCGCGGCATCCGATCCGGTTCACTCGCACTGAACCCGCGCAGACTTCACGTCCGATCCGAACACCCTGCCACCCTTCGATTTCCACTCCCACACGTCGTGCGCGTTCCAACTCACAGACGTCGCCGAGTAGCCGAGCATGACCGAATTCGTGTGGTCCCAAGGCGCCTCCGCTCCCTGCGAACCAGAGATCTGCGCAGTGACAGTCGCCTTTGCGGACGTTGCGGAGTGAACCTCCTCGGCATTGACCGATCCGCCCTGGCCGTTGTTCGCCCCGGTTGCCTGAGGAGCGGCCAGCACACCGATCCGCCTCGACCTATCGTCCTCTCCTGCGTCGGGCGCGGCCGCAGCCACGGAGGTGCCGGAGAGAGTCGAGCCCACAGCCAGAACGCCCATCACGCCTATTCGCGCCTCCAAAGGATTACCTCCTCGTCAAGATCTCTACCCACAGTAGAAGACATGGAGTATTCATATCTTAAAGAGCACATTCGATCAAGGCGGAACCGTCTGTGCTCGATCGCCTGAATGGTTGCTGGGCAGTTCGCCCTGAGCTGAGGTTTCTTCTCGAATCTGTGTCCGCGTGATTAACGTTCGGCCGACGGAAGATGCACAATTACGGAGTGACGAACGTACTGACGACGGAGATCCAGATCGAGGATCGACCGTGGACCGACCCCCAGGGTGCGCACCTCCGCTGCGAGCAGCGGGCGGAGATCGCGATCCGCTACGGCACCGACGACTCCGAGCCGGGCGTCAAGCCCACGGCCGCCGACATCGCCGAGTTCGTCGTCGCGTACATCGACGGCAAGCCCGTCGGGTGCGGCGGTCTGCGCGAGCTTCACGGCGAAGATGGCGACGCCGAGATCAAGCGGATGTTCGTCCGATCGTCGAATCGTGGCAGCGGTGCCGCCGTGGCGGTCCTTCGGGCCCTCGAGGAGCGCGCGAAGAAGCGCGGCTGGACGAGGCTCCTGCTCGAGACGGGCGTCGCTCAACCCGACGCGACTCGCTTCTACGAGCGCGAGGGTTACGTGCGCGTGCCGGCGTTCGGGCACTACAAAGGCAGCGCTGATTCGGTCTGCTACGGCCGCACCCTCCCGCGGGAGTAAAGCGCTTCGCTCCGTCCCGCAGTTCGGCGACAGCGCTGATTCGGTCTGCCACGGCCGCACCCTCCCGCGGGAATAGAGCGCTTCGCTCCGTCCCGCAGTCCGGCGACAGCGCCGATGCGGTCTGCTACGGCCGCACCCTCCCGCGGGAGTAGACGCCAGCCACCTGCATCCCGCGTCCGGACGGGAGCGTACGGTGAAGCGATGACCGATCAGGCGGCCTCGGCGGCGACCCGCACGCCCTACGAACCCCACTTCACCACCATCGCCGAGGGATCCCTCGGGCTCGACGACCACGAGGCCATCGCGGCCATGCTGTCCCGGGCCTTCCCCGACTATGCGCACTGGTACCAGGGACCGCGCAGTTGGGCGGGCATGCAACCGGAGTTGCGCGTCGTCGCTCGCTCCGGCGAGATCGTCGTCGCCCACGCCGGCGTCCGCCGCCAGTTCGTCACGGTCGGCGAGACCGACCTCCTCGTCGGCTGCGTCGGCATGGTCGCCGTGTCCCCCATCCTGCAGGGCACCGGCCTCGGCGGCCAGCTCCTGCGACTCGTCGACGCTGCCCTCGATCACCTGGCGGTACCGTTCGGCGCACTCGAAGCCGCCGAACGCGTGCAGCCGTTCTACCTCAAGCACGGCTGGGAGCTCCTCGAGGGAGTGACCGGCCACTACAACGACTTCACGGCCGACGGCGCCTCGACCCTCGTGTCGTCCGACAGCGGCTGGCTGATCCGACCCGGCAACGTCGTCCGACCGGACTGGCCCGCCGGAGACCTCCACTGGAACGGTCAGCTCGTCTGACCCCTTCGTCGTGCGCAACCTGCCGCTCCCCTTCGGCAGACGCCGTCACGTGCGCACGACCGCGGGGCCGGGACGGGGGCAGAACCGCTACTGCAGGATCCCGACGGTCGCGGGGTCTTCGTTCGAGCCGGGAGCCGACGGCTTGATCCCCTCGGCGACGCGGCGGCCGAGCTCTTCGTCGACGCTCGACCAGTAGTCGAGAACACGGAGCAGCAGGTCGGGCCGAGTCACCTTCGAGACGTGGCCGACGATGTTGCCGACCAGGCGGTCACGGGCCGCGTCGTCGAGAACGTCGCGGACGAGGGTGCCGGCCTGACCGAAGTCGTCGTCTTCGGCGTGAAGGGTCGCCGCCGAGCGCTGGAGGACGCCGTCGCTCTCCCAACCCGAGTCGTCTCCATGCGCCGACGGCGACGCGGCAGGCCCGCCGACCGAGTTCGGCGCATAGACGGGCGTCGTGGCCGACGAGAACTGGTAGCGCGCTGCGCCGTCCTTGGAGTAGTCGTTGACCGCGGTGTGGGGCAGGTTGACCGGTAGCTGCGCGTGGTTGGTGCCGACGCGGTAGCGGTGCGCGTCGGCGTAGCTGAAGATTCGGGCGAGCAGCATCTTGTCGGGGCTCGCAGCAATACCGGGCACGAAGTTCGAGGGGGCGAAGGTGGCCTGCTCGATCTGCGCGAAGTAGTTCTCGGGGTTGCGGTTGAGCTCCATGGTGCCGACCTCGTGCAGCGGGTAGTCGCTGTGCGGCCAGACCTTGGTGAGGTCGAACGGGTTGAAGCGGTAGGTGGCGGCGTCGGCGTACGGCATGATCTGCACGCTGAGCTTCCAGGTCGGGAAGTCGTTGCGGTCGATCGCCTCGGCGAGGTCGCGGATGTGGAAGTCGGCGTCTTCGCCGGCGATGCGGTCGGCGTCGGCCTGCGACAGGATCTCGTTGCCCTGCTCGGTCTTGAAGTGGTACTTGACCCAGAACTTCTCGCCCTGGGCGTTGATCCACTGGTAGGTGTGGGATCCGAAGCCGTCCATCATGCGCCACGAGGCCGGAAGGCCGCGGTCGCCCATCAGCCAGGTGACCTGGTGGGCCGACTCGGGCGACAGGGTCCAGAAGTCCCACTGCATGTCGTGATCGCGCAGGTGCGAGCCCGGCAGCCGCTTCTGCGAGTGGATGAAGTCGGGGAACTTGATGCCGTCGCGGATGAAGAAGACCGGCGTGTTGTTGCCGACGAGGTCGTAGTTGCCCTCGCTCGTGTAGAACTTCAGCGCGAAGCCGCGGGGGTCGCGCCAGGTGTCGGGCGAGCCCTGCTCGCCGGCGACGGTCGAGAAGCGCGCGAGCATCTCGGTGGTGACGCCCGGCTGGAACAGCGCCGCGCGGGTGTACTGCGAGACGTCGGCCGTGGTCGTGAAGGTTCCGAAGGCCCCGCCGCCCTTGGCGTGGACGATCCGCTCGGGCACCTTCTCGCGGTTGAACTGTGCCAGCTTCTCGACCAGGTACGCGTCGTGGAGGGCGATGGGCCCGTCGGCTCCGACACTCTGCGAGTGCTCGTCGCTGGCGACGGGGGCGCCCGCCTGCGTGGTGGTGAAGTCGGTGTTCTCGTCAGTCATCTTGTCTCCTTGTTGATCGGACGGGTTGGTCTAGAGAGCCCCGGAGGGCGCAGGATCATCGGCACTCGCCGCAGCCTCGGCCGCCAGGCACGCGGGACAGAGACCCCAGAACATGACCTCGGCGGTCTGGACGCGGTAGCCGGCCGCGTCGGACGGGGCCAGGCAGGGGCTTCGCCGACGACGCAGTCGACGTCTTCGATCGCTCCGCAGAGCGAGCACACGACATGGTGGTGGTTGTCGCCGATACGGAGCTCGTAGCGCGCTGCCGATCCGGCGGGCTCGATCCTGCGCAGGATCCCCGCGCCGGTCAACGCTGCGAGGACGACGTACATGGCCTGCAGCGATGTGCCGGGCAGCGATGTGGCCACCCGCTCGAAGACCTCGTCGGCGGTGGCGTGCGAACCGGACCGCAGAGCGTCGACGGCCGCGACGCGCGGTGCCGTGACCCGGAGGCCGGCGGCCCGAATGGCCTCGCTCGCGTCGATCGACTGCATCGCCCCAGTCTTGCACGCTCTTTTGAATGGTTCAAAACAAGCGAGGAATGCTCGCAGGATCACGACACCGCGACAGGCGCATAATTGTTCCGCCCCCGCAGGTTAGGACTCCTCACGCCTCCCGTCACCACACTCCTGTTCACCTTCCGGCTCGACCCGGTCGCCCTCGTCGCGATCGTCGTCGCCCTCGCGCTCTACGTCGCCGGGATCGTCCGCGTCGTCCGCTCGGGCGGCCACTGGAAGATCCTGCCCACCCTGGGCTTCGTGCTCCTCGGGCTCGGGTCGTACGCCGTGATCTCGTTCGGGTTCCTCGGCGCTTACAGCCACGACCTCCGCTTCGCGTTCACCACCCGGATCGCACTGCTGCTGTTCGTCGTGCCCGCGCTGCTCGCACTCGGCCGGCCCGTGCACTTGGCCAGGATGGCGCTGTCGACCGCGCCCCTCGCGATCCTGGAGGCGTTCTTCACCTCCCGCTTCATGAAGGTGGTCGGAAGCGCCATCTTCTCGCCCCTGTTCGCCCTAGCCGCGTTCGCGATCTTCCTCACACCGGTGGCATTCTTCCTCCGCGACAACTCGTGGTCGGAGTGGATCATCACCCTGCTGGTGCCGCTGGTCGGACTCCTGATGATCCTGCCGGTCTTCGACAACACGCTGCACCACACGAGCCTCTACATCACGGCCGAGTTCATGCTCGCGTTCGTGGAGCTGATCCTGGACGCGATCCCGGCGATCGTGCTCAGGATCACGCCCCACGTGCTCGACCAGGGGCACGCCGTGGCGAGCTTCCTGCCCGGGTGGTTCCCGTCGCAGCTGCGCGATCAGCAGCTCTCGGGCGACCTGCTCTGGCTGATCGCCGAGGTGGCGGACATCCCGGTGCTGATCTACCTGTTCATCCGGTGGAATCGCACGGACCGGAGCGAGGCGAAAGTCCTCGACGAACTCAGCGACGAAGAGATGGAGCGTCTCACGCAGGAGCACCTCAGGGGCTTCGCCCGCGACTGAGTTCACTCGCCCTGTCGGCGTCGCGCGTTCGGCGCCGTCGGCAGCTGGAGTGCGTGCGCGCCACCGCCCGCCGCCCCGGCCTCCCTGCCTCCCTCCCTCCCCTCCCTCCCTCCCTCCCGAAATCGAAGGGGATTCTTCGCCGGCGTCGCGTTCTATCGGCCTGACGGGGCCTTCGCGCGAAAATCCCCTTCGATTTAAGGAGGGGACGGCACCAGCTGGAGGAACAGGGAGAGGCCCGGCTATCGGGGGAAATAGCCGGGCCTCTTCGCGCCACCAGAGTGGATCAGATACTCCGGGGCGAAGCCGGAACGGACCCGATCACAAGGTCCATGCGTTCCGAACAAGCTCCACTCTCGCGGCGGCGCATAAGAGCCCGCTGGTAGGAGCCTTGGCGGCAGCCGCCAATGGCAGAACTTGTAGACTTGACCGGTCCGCGCGCGTCCTCACTCATTGGAGCAAATCAGTGCCCACGATCGTCGTCGAAGTCATGCCGAAGGCTGAACTGCTCGACCCCCAGGGCAAGGCCGTGACTGGCGCCCTCTCCCGCATGGGTCGTCAGGCCTACTCCGAGGTGCGCATCGGCAAGCGCTTCGAGCTCACCGTCGCCGAGGTCACCGACGAGATCCTCGAAGACGTCAAGGTCCTCGCCGACGACGTGTTCTCCAACTCCGTGATCGAAGACGTCGTGTCCATCACGGTCCAGGACGAAGCCGCGACGGTCTCCGCCTGATGCGCATCGGGGTCGTCACCTTCCCGGGGTCGCTCGACGACCGCGACGCCCAGCGCGCCGTCCGCCTGGCCGGGGCCACGCCCGTCGCCCTCTGGCACGGCTCGCACGACCTCGAAGGCGTCGAGGCGATCATCCTTCCCGGCGGCTTCAGCTACGGCGACTATCTGCGCGCCGGTGCCATCGCGAGCCTCTCGCCGATCATGACCGAGGTCGTCGACGCCGCGAACAAGGGCGTTCCCGTCCTGGGCATCTGCAACGGCTTCCAGATGCTGGCCGAGGCCCGCCTCATCCCCGGCGCCCACACGCGCAACGCGCACCAGCAGTTCATCCGCCGCGACCAGCGGCTCCGCGTCGAGAACGCGGCCACCGACTGGACCAACGGCTTCGAACAGGGCCAGGAGATCACGATCCCGCTGAAGAACGCCGACGGCCGCTTCATCGCCGACGACGAGACCATCAAGCGCATCGAGGGCCAGGGCCAGGTCGCCTTCCGCTACGTCGGGGTCAACCCGAACGGGTCGTTCGACGACATCGCCGGCGTCTCCAACGAGCGCGGCAACGTGGTCGGTCTCATGCCGCACCCCGAGCACGCCACCGAGCCCGGCTTCGGCCCCGACACCCCCGCCGCCATGTCGTCGGGCGTCGACGGTCTCACCTTCTTCACCTCCGTCATCGCTGCGTCCCTGAAAATCGAGGCTCCCGTCAAGTGACCACCGAAACCGAACTCACCCAGGCTCCCGGCACGCACGTCCCCGACACCGTCGCCAACGCCGCCGCGACTCCCGACCGCGAGCAGCCCTACGCCGCGCTCGGCCTCAAGGAGGACGAGTACCTCTCGATCCGCGAGATCCTGGGACGTCGTCCCACCAGCGGCGAGCTCGCCATGTACTCGGTCATGTGGAGCGAGCACTGCTCCTACAAGTCCAGCAAGATGTACCTCCGCCAGTTCGGCGAGAAGGTCTCCCCGACCATGAAGAAGAACCTCATGGTCGGCATGGGCGAGAACGCCGGCGTCGTCGACGTCGGGGGCGGCTGGGCCGTCACGTTCAAGGGCGAGAGCCACAACCACCCGAGCTACATCGAGCCGTTCCAGGGTGCCGCGACCGGCGTCGGCGGTATCGTCCGCGACATCATCTCGATGGGTGCCCGCCCGGTCGCCGTGATGGACCAACTGCGGTTCGGCGACATCGACGCCGACGACACCCGTCGCGTCGTCGACGGCGTCGTCTCGGGCATCAGCTTCTACGCCAACTGCCTCGGCCTGCCGAACATCGGCGGCGAGACGGTCTTCGACAAGGTGTATCAGGGCAACCCGCTGGTCAACGTCCTCAGCGTCGGAGTCCTGCGCCACGAAGACCTGCACCTGGCCAACGCCAAGGGTGCGGGCAACAAGGTCGTGCTCTTCGGGGCGCGCACGGGTGGTGACGGGATCGGCGGGGCGTCGATCCTGGCCTCCGACACGTTCTCGGCCGGCGGCCCCACGAAGCGGCCCAGCGTCCAGGTCGGCGACCCGTTCGCCGAGAAGGTGCTCATCGAGTGCTGCCTCGAGCTGTTCCGCGACGAGCTGGTCGAGGGCATCCAAGACCTGGGTGCCGCCGGCATCAGCTGTGCGACCTCGGAGCTCGCCAGCAACGGCGATGGCGGCATGTTCATCGAGCTCGACAAGGTGCTGCTGCGCGACCCCACGCTGACCGCCGAAGAGATCCTGATGAGCGAGAGCCAGGAGCGCATGATGGCCGTCGTGCACCCGTCGAAGCTCGACGCCTTCCTGGCCGTCGTCGACAAGTGGGACGTCGAGACCAGCGTGCTCGGCGAGGTCACCGACACCGGCCGCCTCGTCATCAACTGGCACGGCGAAGAGATCGTCAACGTCGAGCCGCGCACGGTCGCCGTCGACGGGCCCGTCTACGAGCGTCCGGTCGCCTACCCGACCTGGATCGACGAGCTCCAGGCCGACACGGCCCGCGGACTCCCCGGCCCGAGACCGGCGACGAGCTCCGGGCGCAGTTCCTCGCGCTGCTCGGCTCACCGAACCTCGCCGACAAGAGCTGGATCACCAACCAGTACGACACGTATGTCCTCGGCAACACGGCCCTGTCGTTCCCCGACGACGGCGGCATGATCCGGGTCGACGAAGAGTCCGGTCTCGGCTTCGCGATCGCGACCGACGCGAACGGACGCTACTGCCAGCTCGATCCTGCTCAGGGTGCCCGCCTGGCCCTCGCCGAGGCCTACCGGAACGTCGCCGTCACCGGCGCGACCCCGGTCGCCATCACCGACTGCCTCAACTTCGGCTCCCCGAGAACCCCGAGGTCATGTGGCAGTTCTCGCAGACCGTGTCGGCTCTGAGCGACGCGTGCCTCGAGATGGAGATCCCGGTCACCGGCGGCAACGTCTCGTTCTACAACCAGACCGGCACGCAGCCGATTCACCCCACGCCCGTCATCGGTGTTCTCGGTGTCATCGACGACGTCGCGCGCAGGATCCCCTCGGGCTGGCAAGACGAGGGAGACAACCTCTACCTGCTCGGCACGACCTCGCTCGAGCTCGACGGGTCGGCCTGGGCCGGTGTCGTCCACGACCACCTCGGTGGCCTCCCGCCCGCGGTCGACCTCCAGGCCGAGCGCGACCTCGCGGCGCTGATCTCCGCCGGCGGCCAGGAGTCGCTCATCGGGTCGGCGCACGACCTCAGCGACGGCGGCCTCGGCCAGGCCCTCGCCGAGGCGGTGCTGCGCTTCGGCGTCGGTGCGCGCGTCTGGCTCGACGAGATCGTCGAGCGCGACGGCGTCGACGCCGCGACCGCCCTCTTCAGCGAGTCGACCGGCCGCGTGATCGTGTCCGTCCCGCGCGAAGACGACGTCAAGTTCCGAGGCCTGTGCGAGGGTCGCGGCTACCCGGTCGCGCGCATCGGCGTCACCGACGCGCTGTCGCGTTCACTCGAAGTGCAGGGGCTGTTCACCGTCGGCCTCGACGAGCTGCGCGCCGCGCACCGCGGCACGCTGCCGGCCCGCTTCGGCGCGACGATCGGCGAGTAGCAGCCCGGCCCTCTCCCCGTCCCTCTTCTCGGGTCGTCGAGAGGGCCGAATTGTCCGCTTGCGTCGCCGCGAGCGGACAATTCGGCCCTCTCGACGAGTACACCGGCCCGGCGGCCGGCCCGGCTACGCGAACACGACGCAGGCGGGGCTGCCGAGCTCGATCTGCAGGACGGGCGCGCCGGGTACGCCCGCGGCGTCGAGCGGCAGCACCGACACGGTGTCGGAGAGCTGGTTCGCGACGTAGAGCAGCCGGTCGTCGAACGCGAAGTGGCGCGGCCAGCTTCCGCCGCAGGGCACCTCGGCGATGACGCCGAGTCGGCCGTCGGCGGCGGACGTCGGGCCGAGAACCGTGATCGTGTCGCGCCCGCGGACCCCGACGTAGACGAGCGTGTCGGAGACGACGACGTGCGACAGCAGCGCCCCTCCTCCGGCGACGGCGGTGTCGTAGGCGGCGACCGAGTAGTCGACGGCGAAGCCCGAGTCGCTGTGCGAGAGCACGTGCAAGCGCCCGTCGAGCTCGCCCGTGAGCAGCAGCTGCGATCCGTACCAGGCGAAGTGCCTCGGGCCGGAGCCGGCCGGCATCGCGTGGACCGCCACGAACGACGGCTCGAGCGTGACCGGGTCGACGCGCACCTCGTAGAAGCGGTCGGTGCCGAGGTCGCTGACCAGCAGCGTGCCCCAGGGGGTCGGCGTGATGTTGTGCGCGTGCGGCTCGCCCTGGCGATCGAGCACGGGGCCGCGGCCCACGGGAAGCGCGAGAACGCGGGCGACGCGGGCAGGATCGGAGGGCTCCGCCGCCAGGACGGCGAAGGTGCCGGCCGTGTAGTTGGCCACGACGAGCGCGCCCGACGCCGGGTCGTGAACGATGTGGCACGGCGCCGCTCCGCCGGATGCGGCCACCGACGACGCGACGAGTTCGCCCGCCGACACCGTGTACGACAGGACTCGGCCCTCGGTCGTCTCCGACACCGCGTGCAGCGCGCCTTCGGTCAGCACGAGAAAGGAGGGGTCGTCCGCCTCGACGACCTGGACCGCACGCCAGGCGGAGTCGGCGGACGCGCGGTCGAACACCGTGATGCCGGACCCCTTGCCTCCGCTCGTCGGCGTGTACCCGCTGACGTAGAGCCGCGTGGAGGTCACGGGACGATCTCGTCGCCCGAGGCGATGCGCTCGTGGTGGTGGATCACTTCGGCGACGATGAAGTTCAGGAACTTCTCCGCGAAGGCGGGATCGAGGTGCGACTCGGCGGCCAGGGCTCTGAGCCGCCGGATCTGAACCTTCTCGCGCTCCGGATCGCTGGGCGGCATCCCCGCGTCGGCCTTCAGGACTCCGACCGACTGGGTGAACTTGAAGCGCTCGGCGAGCAGGTGGACGAGGGCGGCGTCGATGTTGTCGATGCTCTCGCGGATGCTGTTGAGTCGCTCGACGGCGTGCGCGGGGGTCGTGTCAGCCATGCCCACGACTTTATCGGTTCGGGGCCTGGCGGTTTTCCGTGTGACGCCGGATTCGAACGGCCATGCCCAGAACAGGGGAATGGTAGCCCCCGAGCCGAAGCCCTAGGGTTCGGAGGGCACCCGCTCGCGACCGAAAGCCCTCATGGATCTCCCCCGCCCATCCCCGTCTCCGCCCCGGCGACGCCCCTGCCGCTGCGGTTCAATCGGCCGCAGGGCTGGCCGGAGCCGAGCGTCGACTGGCTGGCTGCGAACCAGGGCTGGGATCCGCCCGTCGGCTGGGCACCGGCACCCGGTGTCGCCCCGGCACCGGCCGGCTGGGTCTGGTGGGCGCGAGACGAGGTCGGCTGGAAGGCGATGACCGGCGGTGTCACGTCGCGCTTCCGCAACGGTGCCGTGGTCAGCGCGGTGGTCTTCGCCGTCGGAGGTCTCCTCACGGTCCTGCCGGCGACACTCCACCTCACCGTCAGCTTCTTCTTCTGGGGGCGCTGATCTTCGGCCCGATCAACCTGGCCCGCAACCTGGGAGCCCTCCGGCGCGCACGCGCGTCCTTTACGGCGTTCGTCCGCAATCGGTCCGCCCTGGTGCGGCAGACCCTCGACACGACGACGTACGGAGAGCACCTGGCACGTTCCGGGCCGGCCTCGCTGCCGTTCGATCGCTTCCTGGCCCAGCGCAGCGCGGAGTCCTGGTCGTTTACCGGCCGGTGGCCCGCCGATCAGAACCACCTCGGCGTCACCGAACAGTTCCGCATCCCGGAGAGCCCGACGGAGGCCAGAGGCCGGCGCATCGGCACTGCGATCTTCGCGGCGGTGGCCGGCATCGCCCTCGTCGCGATCGCCGTGAACGCGTTCGGCTCGTCGCAGGCCGGAAGCGGCGCAGGATCGGCGGCGTTCGGCAGCGCGAACAGCACCGGTGGCAGCACCTCCGTCGCCAGCGGGAGCGCCAGTCTGCCGGGGCCGGCCCCTTCCCCGGCCGCCCACACCGGGCCGCCGGTCAGCGCCCTGGTGCTGAACCCCGCCACGCCCTCCGCGGCGAGCTGCGTCGGCACGGGCGACTGCTTCGTCGTCCGCGTCGAAGCGGCACCGTCTTGTTCCTCGGTGACACTGATCGTGCAGTTCTACGCCTCGAGCAGCGCCACGGTGGCCGACCGCTACCAGACGCTCTCCCTGCCGATCACCGGCACGACCTTCACCGACGTCGCCGTCGCCGAGCCGAGCGCGTCCGACGCCTACGCGGACGTGGCCGACTCGTACTGCTCGGTCGGATGAGTCGGGCGCCGTTGCTCGGTCGGATGAGTCGGACGCCGCTGCTCGGTCGGATGAGTCGGGCGCGGCTGCTTGGGCGGCCGGGCGCGGTTACTCGGGCGGCCGGGCGCGCTGCTCGATCGGATGAGTCGGGCGCGAGGGCTCGGGCGGCCGGGTCGGGCGCGCGCTCGAGCACGACGAAGCCCGCCCCCGAAACGGGAGCGGGCTTCGACACGGAGCGCGAGTGGTCAGTCGACGATCGTGATGGTGACCTCGACGTTGCCGCGCGTGGCGTTCGAGTACGGGCACACCTTGTGCGCGGCGTCGGCTGCCTCCTGGCGACGCTCGGCCGGAACGTTGGGCAGGTAGACGTCGAGCTCGACGGCGAGGCCGAACCCTCCGTCGCCGTTCGGGCCGATGCCGACGCTCGCCGACACGGAGGCGTCTTTGGTGTCGACACCGAGGGCCTTTCCGGTGCCGTGGAGGGCGCTGAGGAAGCAGGCGGAATAGCCCGCGGCGAAGAGCTGCTCGGGGTTGGTGCCCTCTCCGGAGCCACCCATCTCCTTGGGCGGGCGGGTGTCGAGGTCGAGGCGACCGTCCTCGCTCACGATGTGGCCGTCGCGGCCCCCACCGGTGGCGTGGGCGATGGCGGTATAGGCGATCTCAAGAGTCATACCCGCAAGCACATACCCTTCGTCTGAACAGTTGCTGAGCCTTCGATCCATGGGACGATGTGTCCATGAGCAGCGTCGCACTCTTCAGCCAGGCCGCCGACTCCTTCGCCGATCTCGTGAGCCGGATCGATCCCGGTCGGTGGGATGATCCTGGTCTCGGATCGTGGACGGTTCGCGACCTGGTCGGCCACACGACGCGCGCCATCCTGACGGTGACGACCTACCTCGCCCACGACGAACCCGGCGACGTCACGGTGCCGACGGCCGAGCACTACTACACCGTCGCCCTGACCCAGTTCGGGGACGACGCCTCGGTGGCGGCCCGCGGCATCGAGGCCGGACGCTGGCTGGGTGACGAACCGGTGCCGAAGATCCGGCAGGCGCTCACCGAGGCCCGCACCGCCCTCGCCGCGCAGCTCTCGAACCGGGTGGTGTCGATCGGCGGGATGGGTATTCCCCTCGCGGAATATCTCCGCACGCGGGTGTTCGAGCTGACCGTCCACACGATCGACCTGGCGCGCGCGACGGGCCTGCCGCACGGCCTGCCCGCGGCAGTCATGTCGGAGGCCGCGAGCCTGAGCGCACGGACCGCCGTCGCCCGGGGCCACGGCGACGAACTGCTGCTCGCCCTCACCGGCCGCCAGCCGTTGCCAGAGGGCTTCAGCATCGTCTAGGCCGCTGCGCCTGCGCCGCGCCTCGCGCCTGCCCCGCTGCCTGCGCGCCTACCCAGGCTGCCGACTCCGCCGTGCTGGCAAGCCGCCGCCCGCCCCCGTCCGCCACCCCGCGCGTTGCGCTGACCGCCCTCCCGCCGACGCCCGCGCGCCGACCGCCAGCCCGCGCCAACGCCTCGCCCTCCAGAAATCGAAGGGGATTCTTCCGACCCGAGCTGCTTCATGCGGCAGAACGGGGCGTCAGCCGAAAATCCCCTTCGATTTCTGGCAGGGACAGGCAGGGCCGGGGCAGGCAGCAGGCTGCAGGCAGCAGCGGGGCAGGCAGCAGCGGGGCAGGCAGGGGCGGGCAGGCAGCAGGCTGCAGGCAGGGGCAGGGGCAGGACAGGCAGCGGGCAGGACTAGCCGAGCAGGTCGTGCCGCTCGACGATGGCGTCACGACCCGGGCCCACGCCGATCGCCGAGATGCGCGCGCCGCTCCTGGCCTCGACGGCGAGCACGTAGTTCTGCGCGTTGACCGGCAGATCGTCGAACGTGCGGGCGCCGGTGATGTCTTCGGTCCAGCCCGGGAACTCTTCGTAGATCGGCTTGGCGTGGTGGAAGTCGCTCTGCGAGACGGGCATCTCGTCGTGGCGGACGCCGTCGACGTCGTAGGCGACGCAGACCGGGATCGTCTCGAGCCCGGTCAGCACGTCGAGCTTGGTGAGCACGAAGTCGGTCACGCCGTTGATGCGGGCCGAGTAGCGGGCGATCGGGGCGTCGTACCAGCCGCAGCGACGCGGGCGACCGGTCGTGGTGCCGAACTCGAAGCCGTTGGAGCGGAGGAATTCACCCGACGCGTCGAACAACTCGGTCGGGAAGGGCCCCGCCCCCACGCGCGTCGTGTACGCCTTCACGATGCCGATGACGCGCTCGATCCTGCCCGGGCCGATTCCGGAGCCGGTGGCGGCGCCGCCCGCCGTCGAGGAGGACGAGGTCACGAACGGATAGGTGCCGTGGTCGACGTCGAGCATCGTCGCCTGGCCGGCCTCGAAGAGCACGGTCTTGCCGTCTTCGAGCGCGTTGTAGAGCTCGAGGGCGGTGTCGGTGACCATCGGGCGCAGGCGTTCGGCGTACGACAGCAGCGTGTCGACGACCTCGTCGGCGCTGATCGCGCGGCGGTTGTAGATCTTGACGAGCAGGTGGTTCTTCTGGTCGAGAGCCGCCTCGACCTTCTGGCGCAGGATGTTCTCGTCGAACAGGTCTTGGACCCGCAGCCCCACGCGGTTGATCTTGTCGGCGTACGCCGGGCCGATGCCCCGACCGGTCGTGCCGATGGAGCGGCTGCCGAGGAAGCGCTCGGTGACCTTGTCGAGGGTGCGGTGGTAGTGCGTGATGAGGTGGGCGTTGGCCGAGACCTTGAGCTTCGAGACGTCGACACCGCGGGCGATCAGGGCGTCGAGCTCGTCGAAGAGCACCTCGATGTCGATGACGACGCCGTTGCCGATGACGGGCGTGACGCCCTCGGTCAGGATGCCGGAGGGAAGCAGGTGCAGGGCGTACTTCTGGTTGCCGATCACGACCGTGTGACCGGCGTTGTTGCCGCCGTTGAACTTGACGACGTAGTCGATGCGGCTGCCGAGCAGGTCGGTCGCCTTGCCTTTACCTTCGTCGCCCCACTGGGCTCCGATGATGACGATTGCGGGCATGGGTCGTCTCCTTTGCAGAAGGGGAGTGGACCCTGGGGGCCGAAGGCCGATGGTCCACCCCATTGTATCGGAGGGGCAGGATCACCGCCCCGCTCGATCGTGAGAACAGAATTGACATTCTGCTGCGATACTTGACAGTCTGCATACCAGGTGCGAGCCTGGAGGGATCCGAACCCCTTCGATCGAGGAGCACCCCGATGCCCATCCCCTCCGAAACCGCTCCCGCCGCATCGCGGGTCCTCCTGCGAGACCGCATCCGAGACCAGATCCGCGAGGCCATCCTCGACGGCGTCCTGCAACCCGGCGAGCGCCTCCTCGACGACGATCTCGTCGCCTGGCTCGGCTGCTCCCGTACCCCGATCCGCGAGGCACTCGCCGACCTCGAGCACGCCGGGTTCATCGAGATCTCGCCCAACCGCTATACCCGCGTCGCAGCTCCCCGCGACGACGAGGCCTTCGAGGTCGTCCAGACACTCGGAGTGCTCTTCGGCGGCGCCGTGCTGCTCGCCACGCCGAGGCTCCCCGAGGCCGCCCGCGACCAGGCCGTCACGATGATCGACGTCTGCCTCGCCGACATCGGGCGCGGGGAGGCCCTCTCGCTCAATCGGCACTACCAAGAGCTCTTCGACCTGTTCGTCGAGCACTGCGGCAACGCCCACCTCACGCGGGTCTGTCGCGAGACGTCGTCCGGCCTCGCCTACAAGCTGCGGCTCCCCGACTCCGCTGCCGTCTTCGACTGGCCGGCCATGCTGCAGCCGCTCGCCGACCTCCGCGCGGCCGTCCTCCGCGGCGACGCCGTGGCGGCCGAGCTCGCCGGCGAGACCCTGCACCGCCTTCACGAGCTGGAGGTGGCTGCCGCCTGAAGCAGGGGCCCAGGCCCAAGTCCAAACCAACACCAACGCCCGGGCTCGGGCTCGAGCCCAGACCCAAGCCCAAGCTCAAGAACGAGCGAGAGCCGCAGGATCAGCGAGCAGCGCGGCGAACGCGAGCTCGGCCGCGCCGATCATCAGGCGGCCACTGCCCAGTTCGGCCCTGCGGAGGCGGACCGTCTCGCGGGGTCCGCGGAGGGCTCCCCGGGTGGCGAGGCTCTCGATCCTGGGCCCTGCCACTCCGAACAGGGCGCCGAGGAATCCGCCCAGCACGATCGTCTCGGGGTTGAACAGGTTGATGACGTTTCGCAGGGCAATCGCGAGGTAGCCCGCCTGACGCTCCACCTCGGCCAGCACCTCGGGGTCGGTCGACGCCGCGAGCAGGGCGTCGAGGTCGTCGTCATCGCCCCGGGCACGGCCGAGCGCGTGCAGCAGTTCGGCCTGGCCCACCTCGGTCTCGAGGCAGCCGACGGCGCCGCAGTGGCAGGTGACGCCGTTCGAGTTGACGAGCGTGTGCCCGAGCTCACCGGCGTACCCCTCGAAGCCTTGCAGCGGGCGCCCGTCGACGATCGCGCCGCCCCCGACGCCGGAGGCGCCACCATTCAGGAAGACGAGGGTGCCGACCCCGCGTCCGGCGCCGAAGAGACTCTCGGCCAAGGCGCCGAGCGAGGCGTCGTTGTCGGCCGTCGTGGGTAGACCGGTGGCTTCGCGGAGCAGCTCGACGAAGGGCTCGTCGACCCAGCCGAGGTGCGGCGCCAGGCGCACCAGCCCGTCGCCGCGGCGCACGAGGCCGGGCACGGCGACTCCGATGCCGACGGCGCGCTGCACCGAGGGGAGTTCGCGCAGCACGTCGCGGATCGAGCTCGCGGCGAGGTCTGCCGCCTCGCGAGCGGTGGGGACGCTGTCGGTCTCGCGGCGGATCCTGCGCTGCACGGTGCCGTCGAGGCCGACGACGCCGACGGTCACGGCGTCGATCTCCGGGTTGACGGCGAACGCCACGACGCCCGGCGCGGCCGCCACGACCGGGCTCGGTCGGCCGACCCGGTTGCTCGCCGCGGGCTCGCTCTCGCGGACCAGGCCGGCGTCGGTCAGCTCGCCGACGAGAGCGGCGATCGTCGAGCGGTTGAGCCCGGTGGCCAGCGTCAACTGGGAGCGGGAGACGCCCTGCGAGCGGTGGACCAGCCCGAGCACGGTCGAGAGGTTGTGCTGCCGCACGCGGTCGGGGTTGCTTCCGCGCGTGCTGCGCTGCTGGACATCCGTCACGGTGCCTCCCTCTGCAGCGAGACTATCGCGGCACCGCCGGTGGGCCGCGGTGTGGGCGGGTGCTCGCCGGTGTCGGCGGGTCCCCGCAGGCGCGCCGACGCCTCCGAGGACCGCCGAACCGGTCTCAGGCCGTGACCGCGGACCCTTGGAGCGCTCCGCGGACGCTCGACCACGACTCGAGCTGAGCCCGGACGTCGTCGCGGCGCTCGGACCGCACCGCGGACTCGTACGCGCGCTCGAGAACGTCGTCGATCGCGATCCTGGTGCCCGTGTCCTTCGACTCGATGGCCGCCTCGACCATCGCGAGACTCATGACGTTGCCGTGAACCTCGCCGTCGGGCGTCTCGCCCGTCCGCAGGGCCGCGACGAACGCCGCGAGAGAGCCGGCGATCTCCGCGCCGACCGAGGGCAGCGCCGCAAGAGCAGCAGGATCGGCGGCGGGCGTCTCGGAGGTCGGGGCGTCGTCACCGTTCCAGAGCGCCGAGCCGTTCGCCCCCGAGACCCGCCAGGCACCGTTCCAACTCGTCTCGGCCCCGGGCGCACACCACGACCCGCTGTACGCGTAGCGGATGCCGCCCTCGAACTCGAACACCGCGCTGGCCGCCGCGTCGCCCCGATACCACGACCAGGACGGGTTGTACGACTCGCAGTACACGGACACCGGGTCACGGTCGAGGAGGTACCGGACCGAGTCGAACGGGTGGATCGCCATGTCGAGCAGGAGGACGTTGTCCATCTCCTCCCGGAAACCTCCGAACCGCGGCGCCCGGAAGAACTCGGTCGTGACCGTGCCGACGTCGCCGAGGAGCCCGGCGTGCTGCTTGAACGCGACGAGGTGGTCGTTGTAGCGGCGCGACTGCGACACCATGAACAGCTCCCCCGTCACCTCCGCCGCGGCCGCGAGAGACAGCGCCTCGGCGACATTCTGCGCGGCCGGCTTCTCGCCGAGCACCGGCAGACCTTCGAAGAGCGCGTCGGTCGTGACCGGGTGGTGCGCGGCGGGGACGGTGATGTCCAGGATCGCGTCGGGCCGGACCTCGTCGATCAGCCGAGCCAGGTCGGTGTGGACCGCGATCGAGTCGTCGCCGTAGACGGCCGCCCCCGCCCGGGCCGCGTCGAGGTCGAGGTCGACGATGCCGACCAGCTCGACGTCGGCGTTCGCCCGGTCGTTCCGGAGCCACGCCTGGCCCATCCCCCTGCCCCCACTTGGATCACCCGCAGCCTCTCGCCGGGGGAACCCGCACGACGGAAGGCGCTCACGCGTCCACGCTCGCCGAAGCCGAAGCCGAAGCCGAAGCCGAAGCCGGAGCCGGAGCCGGAGCCTCGAGCGGGTGGTCGAACGGCCCCGCGTAGTGCTGGCCCTCGAAATACTCGTGGATGTCGTAGCGACGAAGCGTCGGCATCTCGCGCTCACGCTCCGGGCGCGCCCACTCGACGCCGTTCGCGAGCACCCGCCGGACGTCCTTGTGGTGATACACGGGGAAATCCTGATCGCCCGGCGAGAAGAAGAAGATCTTGCCGAGGCCCCGACGATAGGTCATGCCCGAGCGGAACACCTCACCGCCGGTGAAACCGGAGATGAAGATCAGCTCGTCGGGCGTCGGGACGTCGAAGTACTCGCCGTACATCTCCTGCTCGGGGATGACGATCGGGTTCGGGACGCCGCGCGTGATCGGATGCTGCGGGTCGACCGTCCAGACGAGCTCCTGGTCGTGCTCGCTCCGCCAGCGCAGAGTGCAGGTCGTCCCCATCAGCTTGCCGAAGATCTTCGACCAGTGACCCGAGTGCAGCACCAGTAGCCCCATACCGGAGAGGACATGACGGTGGACCCGGTCGACGACCACGTCGTCGACGTCACCATGGGCAGCGTGACCCCACCAGGTGAGGACGTCGGTGTTCGCGAGAACCTCTTCAGTGAGCCCGTGCTCGGGCTGATCCATCGTCGCGATCCTGATCTCGGCGTCCGGGAGGTTCTCCTGGATGCCCTCGGCGATCGCGCCGTGCATCCCCTTCGGATAGCGCTCGGCGACGTGCGCCTCGACCTTCTCGTGGACGTTCTCGCCCCAGACGGTGACGCGGAGTGGGTTAGCCATGGTGTGCCTTTCGGTGTCTTCTGGGAGTGACTACTTGACCGCTCCGCCGGTGGCGCCGGCGGCGATGAACTTCTGAGCGGCGAGAAGCAGGACGATCGCGGGGATCGACGCCATGACGGCCGCCGCCATCACGGTCGACCAGTCGGCGGTGAACGTGCCGATGTACTGGTAGATGCCGAGGGTGATCGGTTGGACGTTCTGCGTCGTGGTGAGGGTGAGAGCGAACAGGAAGTCGCTCCAGGTGAAGAGGAACGTGAACAGCCCGGCCGTGATCAGGGCATTGAAGCTGATCGGCAGCACGATCGAGCGGAACGCCCGGAAATTGCCCGCGCCGTCGACCTTCGCGGCTTCGATGATCGAGGTGGGGATGTTCAGCATGAACGCCCGCATGATCAGGATCGCGAACGGGATGCCGGCCGTCGAGTCCGCGAGGATCAGCCCGGGGATCGAGTTGAGCAGGTGGAGGTCGTTGTACGCCGCGTAGAGCGCGTTGGCGACGACGATGCCGGGGATCATCTGCGAGATCAGGATCCCGAAGAGGACGATCCCGACGCCCTTCACCTTGAACTGCGCCAGGGCGTAGGCGGCCGGCGTCGCGATGACCAGGCTGATGACCACGCTGCCGAGGGCGATCAAGAGGCTCGTGACGAGGTTGCCCGCCTGGTCGTGGAAGGCCTGCACGTAGCCGTTGAGCTGGGCGTGGATCGGGAACCAGGCCGCCTCGATCGCCGGGCCGGCCGGCTGCAGCGAGATGTTGATCATCCAGTAGACGGGGAACAGCATGATGCAGAGCAACAGGATCCCGATGGCCGTGGAGAGCCACTTGGTCCGGTGACGCTTCACGCGGGGCTTCGTGGCGACTTCGCGTTGCGTGGCGACGCGAAGGGGCAGGGCGTTGTCAGTCATCGACGGCCTTCCTGTTCAGTCGGAGGTAGACGATCGCGAAGAGCGCCGAGATCACGATGAGGATGTTGCTGAGGGCCGCGCCCTGTCCGAAGTCGAACTGTTTGAACGACAGCTCGTACGACTGGGTGGCGATGGTCTGCGTCGAGTTCGCCGGGCCTCCGTTGGTGAGGCCCAGGATGATGTCGAGCACCTTGATGGTGTAGACGACGCCGAGGACGAGGGTCACGCTCACGACGGGTCGCAGCAGCGGCCAGGTGACGTTCGTGAACGCCTTCCAGCCGGTCGCGCCGTCGAGGGACGCGGCCTCGTAGAGCTCCGGCGGGATGTCCTGGAGTCCGCCGTAGAGGATCGTCGTGTTGAACGGGATCCCGATCCAGACGTTGACGCCGATCACCGTGATGAGCGCCACGGAGGTGCTGGTGAGCCACGGCACCGACCCGAGGCCGAAGCCGTGCAGGAACTGGTTGAGCACCCCGGAGTCCTGATCGAGGATCCACTTCCAGACGGCGCTGGAGACGATGAGCGGCAGGAGCCACGGAAGCAGGAGCAGCGAGCGGAGCAGACCCGAGAGCGGGAAGTTGCGCCGGAAGAAGAGGGCGAAGGCCAGGCCGAGGACGAACTGGGCCACGATCGACCCGATCGTGAACAGGGCCGTGTTGAGCAGTGCGGTCCCGAAGATCTGGGAGGTGATGACGTGGACGTAGTTCTGGATGCCGACCCAGGGGGCGACACCCGTGTAGAAGGTCGTCGTCGTGTACGCCTGGAAGCTCATGATGATGTTCTTCACGACGGGGTAGCCGAAGAAGAGGATGAGGTACACGGCGGCCGGCACGAGGAACATCAACTGGAAGAAGCGCTCCCACTTGAGTCCGCCGCGCCGCGGCCGGGCCGCCGGGACGAGACGGCGGTCTCGTTCCCGGCGGCCCGCTGCGGCGAGATGCTCTGCGCAGTGGAGGTCATGCTAGTTGCTCGCCTGCGCGTTCTTCAGGGCGTCGGCCGGAGACGACTGCCCGGTCAGGGACGACTGCACGGCCGTGTAGATCTTCGTCGCCGCCTTGGGCCAGTCGGCTCCGAGCTCGCCCGTGCGGGCCCGGGCGTTCGCCACGAGGTCGACGAAGACCTTCTCCGACGGGACCTCGGTGGCGAACTGCTGAGCCGCCGCGGTCTTCGAGGGGATCGTGAAGCGCAGCTTGGCCATCGCGAGCTGGTTCTTCGTCGAGTTCAGGCAGTCGACGACCTTCGCGGCGACCTTCTGCTTCGCCGAGTCGCCCGTGTTGGGGACGGTCCAGACCTCGCCGCCGAGGGCGCCACGGCGGTGTCGCTCGCCGACTGGACGGGGATCTGCGCGACGCCGTACTTGACCTTCGTCTGCGCGTTGAGCGCTGGGATCTGCCACGGGCCGTTGATCATCATCGCCGTCTTGCCGGCCAGGAACTGGTCGTTCACGTCGGCCTGCGTCCAGTTGACGACGCTCTTCGACATGGACCCGTCTTTCACGAGGTCGGTCCAGAGCTGGAGGGCCTGCTCGGTGCCCTTCGTGTCGATGTTCTTCTCGTCGCCGCCGTTCGACCACATGAAGGGCAGGAACTGCCAGGTGCCCTCGTACGTGGCGTTCGCGTCGACCGCGAAGCCGTACTGGCTTCCGCTGGTCAGCTTGGCCGCGTCGGTCTTGAGCTCCGCCCACGTCGTGGGAGGAGTGATCCCGGCCTTGGCGAGCACGTCCTTGTTGTAGAACAGCGCGATCGTGTTGACGGTCGGGGCCAGCCCGTAGACCTTGCCCTTGTAGGTGCCGGCCGAGAGCACGCCCTTGGCGTAGCCGTCGGTCTTGATGCCGTAGTCGGAGAGCGGCGAGAGGGCGCCGGTGGCTGCGATCTGCTGCATGTCGGGGTTGTCGAGCATCAGCACGTCGGGCAGCGTCTTGGAGGAGGCCTGCTGGAGGACCTTCTGGATGAGGGATCCGCCGGGGACCTCGGTGCGGTTGATCTTCACGCCGGCCTGGGCGCCGCACTTGTCGAGGTAGTCGCCGATGACGGTCTTGTCGTTGCCCTGGTTGTAGTAGTCGAGGACGTTGATCGAGGTGACCTTGCCGCCGGCGGACGACGAGGAGCTGCCGGAGCAGCCCGAGAGGACGAGGGGAACGGTGGCCATCATGGCGACCGCACCGATGACGGTGCCGACCTTCTTGGATCGGCGCTGATTCAAAAATCTAGGCTTCATTGCTTAGCTCTTCTCTTGATGGGTGCGGGGTGCTGCACGCGACATCACTGGCTGCCGCGATCGGGTGAGCCCACTGTCGTGGTGCCCGAGCGGAGCCGGAGCGCTTCGCTGCGTTCCCGAGTTCCAGAACGCTAACAGTAAAGCGCTTATCCAGTAAAGCGGTTAACTGACTTTTTCTCGACGATTGCCGGATACGCTGTGGCTAATCGCGCGAAGGGAGGAGTCCGCTGTGGCGACGATGCAAGAAGTGGCCACCCGTGCGGGCGTCTCCATAGCGACCGTGTCCTTCGTCGTCAACGGCACGAAACGCGTCTCTCCGGCCACGCGCGAACGCGTCACCGCGGCGATGGCCGAGCTCGGCTTCCGCAACAACGTCGTCGCCCGCGCGCTCGCCAGCAAGCGCACCAGGATCATCGCGCTGCTGCACCCCGCCCTCGAGCACCGCCTCGGCAGCACCTCCATGAAGTTCTTCATGAGCGCGGCGAACCGCGCGTCCGAGCTCGGATACCACCTCGTCCTGTGGCCGGTCGTCACCGGACCCGACGAACTCCGCGATCTCCTCTCGGGCGGTCTCGTCGACGGCGTCGTCGTGATGGAGGTCAAGATGGAAGACAGCAGGATCGAGAGGCTCACCGATCTCCGAGTCCCGTTCATCTCGATCGGACGCACCGCCGACACGACCCACCTCCCCTTCGTCGACATCGACTTCGAGAAGACGATGGAGGACGGCCTCGACTACCTCACGGGGCTCGGGCATCGGAGGATCGGTCTCGTCATCGAAGACCTCGAGGGCACCTCGATGGCCGGCTACGCGCCGCACATCCGCAGCGAGCGGACGTTCCGCGAGTCCATGACGCGCCGCGGTCTTCTGCCCCACGTCGTCACGTGCGGGCCCGGTGCCGCGGGCGGGCGGCAGGCCGCCGCCGATCTCCTCGCCACGGAGCCCGACATCTCGGCGGTCATCGTCATGAAAGACGACTCCGCCTTCGGCCTCGTGCGCGGCCTCTCGACCGCGGGTCGCCGGGTTCCCGACGACGTCTCGGTTCTGTCGATCGCGTCGTCGGACGAGGCGGGGGCGCAGTCGGAGCCGGTGCTGAGCACCATGAACGCGCCCGGTCACGAACTCGGCAAGCTCGCCGTCGAGGCCCTGATCGAGCAGCTGGACGGCGCCGCCGCGCCCGACGCCGAGCTCCCCCACCTCCTGCTGCCGTGCCTCCTGCACGTCGCCGGTTCGACCGCGCCCGCGCCCGCCTGACCGGAGCGCGGGCGGGCTGCGGCAAGCGTCGGCGGGTAGGCGGAGACCCGCCCGGACCTCCCTCGGCCCGCCCCCACCGCGGCGCAGGGCGGGTGGCCGGGGTCAGCGGTCCTGGGCGAAGGCGGCGTCGAAGGCCGACGACGGCTGCGGGAACGAGAGGCCGCGGACGAACTCCAGAGCCTCGGGCGCCCCGACGAGGCGATCCATGCCGGCATCCTCCCACTCGACCGAGAGCGGGCCCGTGTAGCCGATCGCGTTCAGCATCCGGACGGCGTCCTCCCACGGCACGTCACCGCGACCGGTCGAGATGAAGTCCCAGCCTCGTCGCGGGTCGGCCCAGGGCAGGTGCGACGACAGGCGGCCGTTGCGACCGTTGAGTCGCTTCTTCGTGTCTTTGCAGTGGACGTTGAAAATGTGCTCCTGGAAGTCCCAGAGGAACCCGACAGCGTCGAGATCCTGCCAGACCATGTGGCTGGGATCCCAGTTGATGCCGAACGACTTCCGGTGCCCGATGGCCTCCAGGGTCTTCTTGGTGGTCCAGTAGTCGTAGGCGATCTCGCTCGGGTGCGGCTCGAGCGCGAACCGCACGCCGACCTCCTCGAAGACGTCGAGGATCGGGTTCCAGCGGTCTGCGAAGTCCTGGTAGCCGGCCTCGACGAGCTCGTCGCGCACGGGCGGGAACATCGCGACGTACTTCCAGATCGACGACCCGGTGAACCCGGTGACGGTCGCGGCGCCGAGCCGGGCCGCGGTGCGAGCGGTGTTCTTCAGCTCGGCGGCCGCGCGCTGGCGGACGCCCTCGGGGTCGCCGTCGCCCCAGACGCTGTCGGGCAGCATGTCTCGGTGGCGCTGGTCGATCGGGTCGTCGCAGACCGCCTGCCCCTTGAGGTGGTTCGAGATGGCGAACACCTGCAGGTTGTTCTCGGCCAGGATGGCCTTCCGATCGGCGATGTAGGCGTCGTCGGTGGCGCCGCGATCAGGATCCAGGTGGTCGCCCCAGCAGGCGATCTCCAGCCCGTCGTACCCCCAGTCGCCGGCGAGCTTGCACACCTCTTCGAACGGCAGGTCGGCCCACTGGCCGGTGAACAGGGTGATCGGTCGGGTGATGCTCATGCGTTTCCTCCTTCGGTCGCTGCGGCGGTCGTGATGGTCCAGGCGCTGCCGTCTCCGGCGCTGCGCTCGACGGCGTCGAGCACCCGCTGCACCTGGAGGCCGTCGGCGAACGACGGCGTCGGCTGCTCCCCGCGGCCAGCGCGCCCACGAGGTCGACGAGCTGGTGCGAGAACCCGTGCTCGTAGCCGATGGTGTGGCCGGTCGGCCACCAGTTGGCGTAGTACGGATGCTCCGGTTCGGTGACCAGGATCCGCTTGAAGCCGAGCAGGTCGGCCGGTGCCGTGCCGTCGTAGTACTCGAGCTCGTTCTCCCGTTCGAGATCGAAGGCGAGGGCGCCCTCGGAGCCTGAGATCTCGATCCTGAAGGCGTTCTTCCGGCCCGTCGCGAAGCGGGTGGCCTCGAACGATCCGATCGCCCCACCGGAGAGCTTGGCCGTGAACAGCGCGACGTCGTCGACGGTGACGCGGCCGCGCTCGCTCGACGCCACGCCGCCGAGGCCCGTCTGCGACGCGCTCTCGTCCAGCAGCGGGCGCTCGGTGACGAAGGTGTGCAGCAGGCCGGAGACGGAGTCGAGCGTCTGGCCGGTGATGAACTGGACGGCGTCGATGGCGTGGGCGCCGATGTCGCCGAGCGCCCCCGATCCTGCCTTCGCCTTGTCGAGGCGCCAGGTCATCGGGCCGTCTTCGTCGACCAGCCAGTCTTGGAGGTATTGGGCACGCACCTGCCGGATCTCGCCCAGGGCGCCGCGAGCCACGAGACGCTGCGCGAAGGTGATCGCCGGCACGCGGCGGTAGGTGAAGCCCACCATCGCGAAGACGCCCTTCTTCGCTGCGGCAGCGGCAGCGTCGGCCATGATCTCGGCCTCGGCGACGGTGTTGGCGAGCGGCTTCTCGCAGAGCACGTGCTTGCCGGCGGCGAGCGCCGCGACGGCGATCTCGACGTGGGTCGAGCCGGGCGACGAGATGTCGACGAGGTCGATCGCAGGATCATCCACCACGTCGTGCCAGTCGTTGGCCGTGGACTCCCAGCCCCACTTCTCGGCAGCCGTCGTGGTCGCTGCGGCGTTGCGCCCGACGAGGGTCGACATGACCGGCGTCAGCGGCAGGTCGAAGAATCGCGGAGCCACGCGGAACGCCTGCGAGTGGGCCGCCCCCATGAAGCCGTGTCCGACCAGGGCGACGCGCAGGAGAGGAGGGTGGGGATCGGACATAACGACTCCTTCGTCGGGATGCTGCCCTTGCGCTCTGGCAGGGGAGACAATATGTTTTTCGCAACAACAAATCACCATAGATGCTGAGGATGACCATGGCAACGACGCCCACACCCGCCGACAAGTTCTCGTTCGGACTCTGGACCATCGGCTACAACGGTAACGACCCCTTCGGTGGTCCGACCAGACCCCAGCTCGACGTCGTCGAGGGCGTGCACAAGCTCGCCGAACTCGGCGCTTACGGGCTGACCTTCCACGACGACGACCTCTTCGCGTTCGGATCGACCGACGCCGAGCGCCAGAACCAGATCGATCGCCTCAAGGGCGCGCTCGCCGACACCGGCGTCATCGTGCCGATGATCACCACGAACCTGTTCTCGGCGCCGGTCTTCAAAGACGGCGGCTTCACCTCGAACGACCGCGACGTGCGCCGCTTCGCCCTGCGCAAGGTACTCCGCAACCTCGACCTCGCCGCCGAGCTCGGCGCCAAGACCTTCGTCATGTGGGGTGGCCGCGAAGGCGCCGAGTACGACTCCGCCAAAGACATCCAGCAGGCGCTGCACCGCTACCGCGAGGCCGTCAACCTGCTCGGCGACTACGTCACCGACAAGGGCTACGACATCCGCTTCGCGATCGAGCCCAAGCCGAACGAACCGCGCGGCGACATCCTCCTGCCGACCCTCGGTCACGCTCTCGCGTTCATCAACTCGCTCGAGCGCCCCGAGCTCGTCGGCGTGAACCCCGAGGTCGGCCACGAGCAGATGGCCGGTCTGAACTTCGCCGCCGGCATCGCTCAGGCGCTGTACCACGGCAAGCTCTACCACATCGATCTCAACGGGCAGCGGGGCATCAAATACGACCAAGACCTCGTCTTCGGCCACGGCGACCTGCAGAACGCGTTCGCGCTCGTCGACCTCCTCGAGAACGGCGGCCCGCAGGGAGGACCGGCCTACGACGGCCCCCGCCACTTCGACTACAAGCCGTCGCGCACGGACGGAATCGACGGCGTCTGGTCGTCGGCCGCGGCCAACATGCGCATGTACCTGCTGCTCAAGGAGCGCGCAGCGGCCTTCCGCGCCGACCCGGAGGTGCAGGAGGCGCTCCAGGCGTCGAAGGTCGCCGAACTGTCGGTGCCCACACTGAACGAGGGCGAAAGCTACGACGACCTGCTGGCCGACCGCTCCGCGTACGAAGACTTCGACCCGGCGCCCTACTTCGGCGGCAAGTCGTTCGGCTTCGTGCACCTGCAGCAGCTGGCCGTCGAGCACCTGATCGGCGCTCGCTCCTAGCCTCCCCTCGCCGCCGAACCCTCGCTGCCGACGCCTGGCTCTGGTCCGCGGACCAGGTCGTGGCCGACAGCGAGGGTTCGGTCGTGCACGTCGAAAGGAACCCCGTGACGTTGGTCGCCGGCATCGATTCGTCCACCCAGAGCTGCAAGGTGGTCGTGCGCGACGCGTCCACCGGTCAGCTCGTCCGGTCGGGCTCCGCTCCTCACCCTCCGGAACGGCGGTCGACCCCAACGCCTGGTGGACGGCTCTGCTCGAGGCCGTCGACGCTGCCGGCGGGCTGGAGGGGGTCGCGGCCATCTCCGTCGCGGGACAGCAGCACGGCATGGTGACGGTCTCGTCGTCCGGCGAGATCGTCCGCGACGCGCTCCTCTGGAACGACACCCGGAGCGCGGCTGCCGCCACGGCCCTCCTCGAGGAGTTCGGCGCCGACGAGATCGCTCGACGCACCGGCTCTCTCCCGGTGGCGTCGTTCACCGCCACGAAGGTGCGCTGGTTGCGCGACGCCGAGCCGTCGAATGCGGCTCGCGTCGCCGCCGTCGCGCTGCCGCACGACTGGCTGACCTGGCGCTTGCTGGGCTTCGGCCCCGCCGACGAGTCGCCGCTCGGCGCCGACCTCGACGCTCTCGTCACCGACCGGTCCGACGCCAGCGGCACCTCGTACTGGACGCCTTCGACCGGCGAGTACGACCTCGGCCTGTTCGAGGCGGCGTTCGGGCGCCCGGGGCGGGAAGCCCGTGCGGGCGGAGAAACCCGGGGCGCAGGATCGCGGAGCCCGGCAGACGAGGCCGAGAACGTCGTGATCCTGCCCCGGGTCCTCGGCCCGGCCGAGCCCGCGGGCCGCACGGTCGCCCAGGCGGGCATCCCTTCGGGTCTCGTCGTCGGGCCCGGCATGGGCGACAACGCCGGCGCGGCGCTCGGTCTCGACGCCCGCGAGGGCGACGTGGTCATCTCGATCGGCACGAGCGGCACGGCGTTCGCCGTGACCGAGTCGGCGACCACCGACCCGTCCGGCGTGGTCGCCGGATTCGCCGACGCCACGGGCGCCTTCCTGCCGCTCATCGCGACGTTGAACGCCGCGCGGATCCTCTCCAGCGTCGAAACACTGCTCGGTGTCGACCACGACGAGTTCGCCCGGTTGGCTCTGGCGGCCGACCCGGGGGCCGCCGGCCTCGCTCTCGTGCCCTACTTCGAGGGCGAGCGCACGCCGAACCTGCCCGAGGCCACGGCCACTCTCAGCGGGCTGACCCTCGGGTCGACGACTCGTGAGAACCTCGCCCGCGCCGGAGTCGAGGGGCTCATCTGCTCCTCGCCGAGGGCATGGACGCCGTCCGGTCGCTCGGCGTGACCGCCGTGCGCGTGCTGCTGACGGGTGGTGCGGCGCTCAATCCGGCCGTGCAGACCGTCGCGGGTCAGGTGTTCGACGTCCCGGTGGCCGTGCCGACGCCGGGCGAATACGTCGCCGACGGTGCGGCACGCCAAGCGGCCTGGGTGCTCTCGGGCGAACGCCCGGAGTGGCCGGTCTCGATCGAGGCGACGCTGACGCCCGACCCGCGACCCGCGGTGCGGGCGCGCTATCGCGCGGCGCAGGGACTCGGTTCGCTCGCCCGGCCGTAGGCGGGGATGCCGCGCCCGCGACACGGGCTCGCTCACGGCGCGGCCGGGCTCGCTCACGGCGCGGCCGGTGGCGGCCCGTGGTGCGACCGCAGCCCGGAACGGCCGCCGGACCCCCTTCGGGAGTGCCGGCGGCCGAACCGGGGTGCGGAGCCGCCTACGCCTCGGGAGGCGCCGGCCGGTTGCGCACCAGCACGATCACCACGGCGACGAGAGCCACCACGATGATCCCGCCGCCGACGCCGATGGCGATGCCGAGCCCGCCAGACGAGAACGACGCCGAGTCCGACGAGCCGGGGCCCGCTGCCGACGTGGAACCGCCGCTGCCGGAGTTCTGGTCGCCGCAGGTGGGACGTGAATCACGGCCTGCCGCGGCCTGCGCGGACGCCGGCCGGTCGTAACGGAACCCGATCGAACTCGACACGGTGTGCCCGTCGGCCGAGACGATCTGCCAGGTCACCGTGTACCTGCCCGAATCGCCGAGCTTCACCGGAACGGTCACGTCGGTGTCGCGGATGACCGGACACCCCGACTCGAAGTGCTTGCCGCCGGGGCCGGTGACCTCGACGACGTTCGACGACCCGTCGCCCGACAGGTCGAGGACGCGGTCGTCGAACGTGAGCACGACCTTCGGCAGCGCCGTGGTCTGCGTCGAGTCGGCCTTCGGCGTCGACGCGACGAGGTAGTCGTGCGCGCTGGCTCCGGTCGCCGGGGCGAGAGCGAGCACGGCGGCGGCGAGCACCAGCGAGGTACCCGCGATCGCACCCGACAGGGCGCGGCCCAGGCGACGACGGGTCGACACCGCCATGCGCTACTCCCCGCGCTCTCGGCCGGCGCCGCCGTGCGAGTGCCTCGACGCGTCGAGCCACCGCGCGCGTACGCCGCGAACGCGACGATCAGGGCGATGACACCGAGGCCGAGACCGCCGATCCCCAGCCCCAGCGCCACCGACGACGAGGTCGATGCCGTGGTCCCGGAGCCGTCGGCCGCGGGGGCCGGTGCGGCGGAAGCCGACGACGCGACGATGCCCTGATCGGCGTCGGCCGGGGTGCGTCGTTGATGTAGAGCGTGGGCGCAGGATGCTCCGGCTCATCACCGGAGGCGGGCGTCGCCTCGTTCCACTTCACGACGCTGCCGTCGCTGTAGGTCTGCGTCGCCGGCAGCTCCACCTTGCCGGTGTCGGGCACGGCGCCCGCCGACACGGTGAAGAACTGGAAGGCTCCCGGGGCGATGCCCTGACCGGCGTCAGCGGTCCAGATCACCTTCGTGACCGCCTTCGAGATGGTTCCGTCGGCGGTCGCGACCGGCTTGGGCAGGGTGCCCTGGACCACGTCGACCTTCCAGCCCGCGAGAGGCTGGTACGACACCGAGGTGAACGGCTGCGCGGTCGGGAAGTCGACCTCCAGCTTGACGGTCGACGCGGTGGCCGACTCGGTCGGAACCTTGAACTGCAGCGTGGCGTAGTCGCCGGCGGGCGCCTGCTCCGGCACAACGTGCACGTGGGCGGACGCCGCGAGCGGCGCTGCGAGCGCCAGGGCGCCCGCGAGGGGAAGAACGATCGCGACGCGCGCGACGGTCTTCGTCAGGGTGGCTTTCTGAGCCATGGGGATTCGTCTCTCTGTTGCGGGCGCAGGTCGGCGCGCAGAAGCGGCGCGCCCCAGGGACGGGACACGTCGACGGCGCAGACGCTGCGACCAGGTCTGATGTGGTGATGCGGGGTCAGACGCCGAGAGGCGGGCCGCGGTGAGGCCGAGACACGAGCAGGACTTCGAGCGGCCGGAGGCCGCGGAGATCGCCCACGGCCGTGATGACTCCGTGGCGTGCGACGCCGAGCGAGGCGGGGAGGGCTTCGACGACGACGACCAACCGGGCCAGGCGCGCCCCGCCGAGGCGCACGAGGGTGAGGGCCGCCCGCTCGCCGTGCAGGAGGAGAGCGACGGTCACGAGCGCCGCGCAGGCGTGACCGAGCCACATGCGCGCATCGCTCACCGCGGGGGCCGAGATGCCGCTCGGCGTGCCGAAGTCGGGAAGGACCTGCGTGTGCCCACCCGACATCACCATGCCGAGCATTCCGACCGACCCGTGATCGGCGGCACCGGCCGGGAGATCCGCCCCGAGGCTGAAGAGCACGTGGAAGACGAACTGACTCAGGGCGACCGAGATCGAGAGGCGAACGGGCGACAGAGCCCGCGAGCTGAGGGCGATACAGGCCAGGATCGCGAACGTGAGAGCCAGGGTCGTCCCGAGGGCCCCGGGCGCGACCCCGCCGCCCGCGACGTGCGAGAACGCTGCGACCAGGACCGACAGGCACGCCACCAGGAGCCCGCGGACGACGCGGACCCCTCTCGAGCGAACCGGCACGGCCACGACGCCCCTACTCGAGCGGCTCGCGACGCCTCGGCGTCGCCATCTGCTGGAGGTGTTCGTTGTAGGCGCGAAGCTCGGCGTCTTCGTCGTTGTCGGCCTTGCGGTCGTAGCGCTTGGCGATGCGCTCGTCGGTGCGAACCCACTGTCGCACCACCATGAGAGCGATCAGCACGGTGGGGAACTCGCCCGCGCCCCAGGCGATGGCGCCGCCCGTGTGCTGGTCGTTGAGCAGCTCCTGGTAGTTCGTCTTGCCGAGCGCGTGCCACCAGTCGACGGCGAGGATGTCGGTGCCCGACATCAGTGCCAGGCCGAAGAAGGCGTGGAACGCGAGGGTCGCCATGAGCAGGATGAGCCGCAGCGGATACGGCGGACGCTTGGGCCCGGGGTCGACGCCGATGAGGACGAAGAAGAACACGTAGCCGGCGAGGAGGAAGTGGATCTCCATGATGAGGTGGCCGGGGTGCGTCTGGAGGGACGCCTGGAACCAACCCGTCCAGTAGAAGGCGACCAGGCTGCCGGCGAAGATGACGGCCGCGACGACCGGGTTCGTGATGAACGTCGCGTAGCGCGAGTGGGTGAGGATCAGGAGCCACTCGCGCGGCCCGCGGCTGTTGTCGCGGCGCTTCGGCAGGGTGCGCAGCGCGAGCAGGATCGGTGCGCCCAGCACCAGCAGCGGGGGCACGTACATCATCAGCACCATGTGCTGGATCATGTGCGTCGAGAAGTTGACGGCCCCGTAGACGCTCGGACCGCCGCTGGTCGCGAAGAACAGGCCGAAGCAGCCGAACAGCCACGGCACCGTGCGGCCCCACGACCAGGTGTCACCACGTCGCCGGAGCTTCACGACGCCCACGATGTAGAGCCCCGCCATGATCAGCGCGATCGCGATGAACATGTAGTCGGGGTGGAAGCCGAACAGGAAGCGCTCGAGCGTGACCGGCTTCGGGTACGGGAAGCCGATCAGGCCGGAGCGCGTGTCGGCGTCGGCCGTCTGCGGCACCGGCGGCGCACTCTTCGAGAGCGCCACCGACAGCCCCATCGCGATCGACATGAAGACGACCTCGGACACCGCGAGCCGGACGAAGGCGCGGGATCGGGTGGGTTCGCGGACGAGCCGCGGGATGATGCTGCGACGCTGGAGGTAGCCGGCGACGCCCAGGCCGATCAGGATGAGCGACTTGACCGTGATGAGCAGGCCGTAGTTTGTCGTGAACAGGTCGGCCGGCCCTGTGAGGCGGAGGCTCGCGTTGATCACGCCGGAGAACGCGACGAAGGCGAAGGCCCAGATCGCCAGGGTCGAGTAGCGCGAGACCACGGTCGCGAGGTGCTTGCCCGCTTTCTTGCGGAGCAGGATCACGGCGATCAGCCCGCCCATCCAGACCGTCACGCCGACGAGGTGCATGGCCAGGCTGTTGACCGCGTTGACGTGCTCGTCGGTGCCCGCGGAGTGCCCGGAGAGCGAGAGCGGCAGCAGCGCGAAGAGGGCGAAGACGGCGGCCGTGGCCAGCCAGGAGACGTTCTTGGTGGAGAGCAGGATCACGAGCGCCACGGCGATGCAGCCGATGGTCACCAGCCAGGTCTGCCCGATCTCGAGCTGGAACGCGACGAAGAAGAACTGGCTGCGGAACGTGGTCGTCGTGAAACCGACGCTGAGCGACGTGGCGGCCTGGAACATGAGGGACGCGACGGCCGAGACGAGCCACACGAGACCGGACCAGACGGCCCACTTGGTCGCGTACCACTGGCTGAAGCTGGCCGAGCGCGGGTCTTTCTTCTGGCCGGGGAGCACCACCGCCGAGAGCACGAGGAGGCCGATCGTGACCGCGGCGGAGCCGTCGAACACCGCGCTGACCATCGGGAAGCCTCGCGTGACGACGAGGCCGGGATCGGAGAGCAGCTGAGCGAAGGCGCCCGTGAAGAACATCGCCAGGAGCGCCAGGACGACACCGACCGGGATGCACGCCATCAGGACGATGACCGCGACCGAAGGACCACCGGATGAGCCTTCCGGCCGCGACGGCCGCGGCGACGGCAGCTTCATCTGCTTGGTCTCGAAGTGGAGGTCTTCGATCTGATCGGTCAAGAGGGTCCTTGGAGAGAGAACGGCCGGGTCTGCGGCTACCCCGCAATGATACGGAACTCCCCTGTCCACCGAAGAAGTTGTCCACAGCCCCGAGAGACCGGCGCCCGGCAGACGGACGACCTCAGAGCAGCGGGAGCTTCTTGACCAGCCGGTCCACCTCGCGCCGCGGGCCCACCAGGCTGAGTGCCAGCGGCGCCACCTCGTCCGGGCTCTGACCGGCGAGCACCCCGAGGTACTCGTCGTAGACGCGCGACGTCTGGGCGGCGAGAGGCATGTCGATCAGCAGGACCTCGGTCGAGGTGGCCGCGCGCTGCGCGATCGACGCGAGCTGCGCCTGCTCTGCGGAGAGCACCGTGCATCCGGCCCACGGGAGCCCGGCGTGCGACTCGCCGGCGGCATCCTGCCCGCTCTCCCCAGAAGCCCGTCGACGCGAGGCGCCGTCGCCGCGGCAACGCACACGGCCGCGTTCACCTGGCGGCCGACCGGCAGCCCGGCGTCGACGACGACCACCCACTTCACGGGCGCTGCCCGCGTGGATTCGCCGGGGGTGACCTCCTCGGGGGCGAAGCCGAAGGGGGTGGTGATCTCTCGCATCCTGCTGTCCTTTCGTCCGTCTGACGGGAAGACTGTACGCAGCTCGCACGGGTGGTAGAGACACCTCCCGTACTTAATTCGGAAGACGGGATGATCACGTGCACCTCGACGACATTGATACGGCGCTCCTGCGTGAATTGCAGCGCGACGCACGGCGGACCAACCGCGACCTCGCAGCCGCCGTCGGCATCTCACCGACCACCGCGCTCGACCGCATCCGGGCCCTGCGACGCCGCGGGGTGATCCGCGGCGCGCGACTCGACGTCGATCTGCCCTCGATCGGTCGCGCGGTGCAGGCGCTCGTCGCCGTGCGGATCCGGCCGCCCTCGCGCGAGAACATCGACGCCTTCCGCACCTGGGCGGCCGAGCTCGACGAGACGATCGGGGTGTTCGTCGTAACCGGGACCGAGGACTTCCTCGTGCACGTCGCGGTCAGCGACAACGACGCGCTCTACGCCTTCGTCATCGACCGACTGACCGAGCGGCCCGAGGTGGCCGACGTCCGCACGAGCGTCGTGTACGAGCACGTGCGGCCGCGAGTCATCGAGCCGGCTGGTCCGAGCGACTGAGGCCGGCGGGCGGCGCCGCCCGGGCGTCGAGGGCCGAGGGGAGCGGCGGTGGCTGCCCGCCCGAGGCGGCCGGCGGAGTCCGGTCCTCCAGGGCGGCCGAATGGGCGGCGAGCTGCGCCTTGAGCTCGGTGATCTGCTTCGACAGAGCGAACACGTCGCCCCGGGTCGCCGCCTGCGCGGACTCCTCCGTGAGGGCGACTCGCTCGACGATCCACGAGGCGATGGTCGCGGTGACCACACCGAGGAGGGCGATCCCGCCGAGCATCAGGGCGACCGCGATCATCCTGCCCTCGATCGTCACGGGGGTGTAGTCGCCGTAGCCGACCGTCGTGATCGTGACGAACGCCCACCAGAGGGCGACCGGGAACGTGGTGATCGTGGCGCCGTGGGCCGGGCGCTCGACGTCGAGCACGGCGAGGGCCGCGACGTAGACGAGCAGGAACGCCGATCCGACCACGTAGGTGACCACCCTGCCGCGGAAGGTGCGCCCCGCGGTGCGCTGCAGGACCGCCAGCAGGGTCAGCAGGCGCAGGAGCCGAAGCGGACGCAGGATCGGCAGCGCCACGATCAGCAGCTCGGGGATGTGCCGGACGAACCAGCGCCACCGGTTCGGCACCAGGAGGAAATTGACCAGATAGTCGACGGCGAAGACGACCCAGGTGCCCCAGATGATGTATTCGAACCCGCGTGAGCCCCGAGCGCTCAGGTTGCCGATGACCTCGGCCGAATACGCGGCGAGGAAGATGAACGACACGGCCATGAGCGGCCAGTCCGAGATCTTTCGCCAGCGGGCATGGGTCATGGAGAGATAGTAGGACTCACGCAGCTATCCCTTGGCTGAATGCCAGGCGGGCAGAGACCCGGTCGACCTTCAGAGCGTCGAGGAGAACGGCCGCAGGATCGGGGGCGACGCGGTCGAGAAGCGCCAGGGCGATGTGCCGCGGCGCGATGGCACGGGACGACTCGGCGGTCGCGTGCCGGAGCATCGCGCCCATCACCTCCCGGGAGCCCGAACTGAACGGCGTGCGCTTGAGCTTCGGGATCGGCACCCAGCCGAGCAGGTCGACGTCGAGGCCGACCGCCCGGAGGAGGCGCGGTCGAGCTCGGCCTCGGCCGCTCGCGCCGAGGCGAGGTCGACCCCGAGCGTCGTGCTGACGACGGGATCGTGGAGGGCTCCGAGGAGCAGGTGGGTCGTTCCGACGCGGCGGTCGCCGCGCAGCCGGGACTCTTCGACGGCGTGCACCACGGTGGCGCGCGCGTCGGCGGCGAATCTCTCGAACATGTCTTTTCTCCCTCTGCTATTTGCCGTACTTGGCGTGCACCGACTGGCGTGAGACGCCGAGCGCGTCGCCGATCTGCTCCCACGACCAGCCGGCGGCGCGAGCCGCGGCGACGTGAGTGGCCTCGACCTGTTCGGCGAGGCGGTGCAGGGCCCCCACGGCGCGGAGCCCGGTGGCGGGATCGCTCGTGCGGAGCTGCGTGGTGAGGTCGTCGGTCATGGTGTCAATCTAGACTGACACGAGGGTGCTGTCAACCTGGATTGACAGAAAGCACGCGAACGCGATCGGGCCGGCGGGCAGGCCAGGGCTTCACGGCTGGCCTATTCGCCGATCGCCTTCGGGTGCCGGGCGCGCAGGGCCGTCTCCTCCGCGTCGATGGCCGCGAGCACGGCCTGCACGGCGGCCTCCTGGTAGCGCCCCTCGTGCCTGGCCAGCAGCACCGCCTCGCGCTCGGCCTCGATCATGCCGTTGCGCAGGCGGTTGAACGCGCTGGACGCCGGCTCGTGGTCGGGCGGAGCCGGGTGCTCGAGAGCCTCGGCCAGCCAACTCGACGAGCTGCGCAGCTGGTTCACGATCCGCTCTTCGTCGTCGTCCGTGACGATCTCGTCGAGGCGGGTGACCCCCGCGGTCTTCGCCTCGACGGTGAGCATCTGACGTTCGGTCCACTCCTGCGCGAGGTTCGGGGCGGGCAGGTGGACGCGTCGGATGAGCCGAGGAAGCGGCAGCGCCTGGAGCAGGGTGCCGAGCACCACCACGAACGCGAGGAACTGCAGCAGCTCGCGCTCCGGGGTGCGGTCGGGCAGCAGGAACACGGCGGCGAGCGTGACGACGCCGCGAATGCCGGCCGAGGCGACGACCGTGCTGGCGGCGGAACTCCACGCTCGCTCGCGCACCCGAGCCGGTCCGATCCGGTACAGCAACATCGTGAGGAACACCCAGGCGAAGCGCGACGCGATGACGACGGCGAGCATCGCGACACTGATGCCGATCGTCGGCCAGAGACCCGGACCGGTCTTGACGACCCCCTCCAGCACACCCGCGAGGTTCAGCCCGATGAAGAGGAACACGGCGTTCTCGAGAAGAAATTGCACCGTCTTCCAGTTGAGCCGCTCGGCGACCCGCGCCTCGGCCGACAGGATCACCGGCGACCGGTAGCCGAGGTAGAGCCCCGCGATCACCACGGCGAGCGCCCCCGACCCGTGCAGGATCTGGGCGGGCAGGAACGCGATGAACGGCGTCACCAGCGACAGGCTCGTGTCGAGCACGGCCGAGTGGAGGCGTCGGCGGATCTCGGTGAGCACGAACGCGACCGCGAGACCGACGGCGGCTCCGACGAGCACGGCGAGCGCGAAGTCACCCGCCACCTCGATCGGCGTGACGAACGACATGATCGCGGCGATCGCGGCGTTCAGGGCGACCAGGGCGGTCGCGTCGTTGAGAAGGCTCTCGCCCTCCAGGATCGTGACGACTCGACGCGGGAGAGGCACCCGGCCGGTCACCGCCGTGACCGCCACCGCGTCGGTGGGTGCGACCACCGCTCCGAACGCGAGCCCCGCCGCGATGGTCACGCCGGGAATGATCCAGGCGGCCGCGAACCCGACCACGAACACCGTGAACGCCACCAGGGCGACCGACATGAGCAGGATGCTGTCGTTGCGCGCTCGCACGTCGATCAGCGAGGTGCGGATGGCCGCGGCGAACAGCAGCGGCGGCAGGAGGCCGTAGAGGATGAGGTCGGGCTCGAGGGTGATGCGGGGAACCCCGGGCACGAAGGAGGCGACCGCGCCGACCAGCACGAGCGCGACGGGAGCGGACCAGCCGATGCGGCCGGTCAGCCCGGTGACCGCCACCGTCACGACGACGAAGGCGACGATCCAGGCGATGGCTGTCACGGGATCCATAGGCATGAGGATGCCACAGCCCGGGCCTCCGCTACAGGGCTCCGGTCACCGCCAGCCCGAGGGCCGCCGCCGCGACCGACAGGACGAGCATGCCGATGCCGTTGAGCAGGGCCGAGCCCCACCGCCGCTGCTCGATCAGGCGCACGGTCTCGACGCTCGCCGTGCTGAACGTCGTGTACCCGCCCATGAGGCCCCCGCCGAGCACGAGCACCCACTCGTGCGGGAGTCCGGCGTTCGACCCGAGGCCGGTCAGCAGCCCGAGGCCGAACGAGCCGGTGACGTTGATCAGCCCGGTGGCGAGCGGGAAGGCGACGCTGACCCGCGACCGGACAAGGCCGTCGAGCACGAAGCGCAGCGAGGCGCCGACCCCGCCGGCGACGCAGATCAGAAGGAACAGCCAGGGCGAGATCATCCTGCGCCCTCCTCTTCGGCGACGGGAGCCGCAGCGGCCGCGCGCCACCGACGCCCGTGGAGCGCCGCGGCCAGCGCGATGCCCGCGAACGCGGCAAGCGAGCCGAGCAGGATCGACGCGGCCGCGTACCCGAGGGCGACCCCGGTCGACGGCCCCAGCCTCGAGGCGACGTCGGTGGCGAAGGAGCTGTACGTGGTGAATCCGCCCAGGACTCCCGTGCCGAGGGCGAGCCGCAGGATCCTGCGTCGCCCGCCGTCTGCCCCGCGACGCGACAGCGACTCGAGCAGGAGCCCCAGGGTGAACGCCCCGACGACGTTGATCAGGAAGATGGTGAGGGGGAATCCGGTCGGAGGAGCCGGCCACGCGAGGGCCAGGGCCTCGCGGATCCCGGTGCCGACGGCACCACCGAGGGCGACGAGCAGGATGAGCCGGCCGGACAGGTGCGGCGGCCTCACCGCGTGGCGTCCCAGGGCAGAGGCGTCTCGGGCGACACCGGGTCGAGCGGCACGACCACGACCGGCCGATGCTGGCGGTGGGTCAGGCCCGCCGACACCGATCCCGCGAAGAACTGCCGGACGGTGGCGCCCAGGGTCGGACGCCGCGTCCCGACGACGATCAGGATCGCACCGACCTCGTCGGCCACCTGCGCCAGCATGCGAGCGGGGTCGCCGGCCGTCGCCACGAAGCTGCACGCGATCCCGGCGCTGTCCGCGAGCGGTGCGGCCCACGAGACGATGTCGGGGTCGATGCCCTCGTCGACGACGTCGCCGCCGTCGGGATCGAACGGGGCGGCGACTATCGTCCCGTCGTCTTTCGTGTCGACGACGAACCGGGAGGGATCCACCTGCACGCAGACGAGCGACGCATCGAACCGACGCGCGAACACCAGCGCCTGCTCGATGACGGTGCGCGGCTGATGGGACGTGACGCCGACCACTAGGGTTGCTGACTGACCCACCGTCTTCGTCCTTTCTGGGAAGCCTTCGACAAGCATGCCCCCTGGCGCCCGACGATGTCGGCCCACCGTGCCGCGCGTCCGCTCCGAACACTCCTCGGCACGGCACCGGAAGGAACCCCTCTCGTGACACACACAGCACCCGCTCCGCACGCCTCTTCGGAAGACGCGTCGGCCGGATCGACGACGGCGCCGTTCACGGTCGTCAGCTACAACCTCTGGAAGAACCACGCCGTCCACGAGCTCGACGCGCTCGCCCGGTCGACGGGCGCCGATCTGCTCTGCCTCCAAGAGGTCTTCACCGACTCCATGCCCGACGTGATCGGCGGCCTCCGCAGGATCGCGTCCACCGGCAACAATCGTCTGGGCCTGGCGATCTACGGGCGGCAGGAGCGCTTCGACGTGCACGAGACCCGGTCGTTCAGCCTCGGCCGCTCGATGCACGACCGCGTTCTCTCCCCGACGCCGGAGCGCCTGGTCGCCGGGCGGCTGGTCGACCGTCTGACCGGGCTGCAGTTCGTCGTCGCGTCGTTCCACGCGGCACCGCTGACCGCGCGCAACGCCGTGCGCCGCGCGCAGATCCGGTCGGCCCACGCCGGCCTCGAGGCGCTCGGCGCCGGCCTGCCCGCGCTCATGATCGGCGACTTCAACTACCCGATCTTCACCGGTCGCCTTCGTCGCGCGCTGGCCAAGACCGGCCACACCCTCGCGCGTGCGGCGGCAGGCACCTACCGCGGCTACGCGATCGTCCGCGGCCGCTTCGACCTCGTGACGACCACCGGTTTCGACCTCGGCCCCGTGCGGGTCCTGCCCCAGGGCGCCTCCGACCACCTCCCGATCGTCGTCCGGGCCACCGCCACGGCCTGAGCTCCGCCGGGCCGCCCGGCCACGCACCACCCCCGCCGTTCACGCGCCAGGCATATGGTGAGGCCATGCAGCTCGGAATCCACTTCCCGAATTTCACTCTGTCCGGCGACAACACCACCCTCGCGAAGCACCTCGGCGATACCGCCAGGGCCGCCGAAGCCGGTGGCGTGGCCCAGTTCACGCTGATGGACCACTACTTCCAGATGGAGCAGCGCGCGCCCGCCACCGATCCCATGCTCGAGGGTTACACCGCCCTCGGCTACGTCGCGGCTCTGACCGAGAGGATGCGCCTCGGACTCCTGGTCACCGGCGTGACCTACCGCTACCCCGGACTCCTCGCCAAGATCGTCACCACCCTCGACGTCCTCTCGGGCGGCCGCGCGATGCTCGGCCTCGGCGCGGCCTGGTACGAGCGGGAGCACCTCGCCCTCGGCGTGAACTACCCGCCGATCTCGGAGCGCTTCGAGCGACTCGAGGAGGCTCTCCGGATCGTGAAGCAGATGTGGAGCGACGACGAGGGGCCGTTCGACGGCAAGCACTACCAGCTGGCCGAGACGATCAACCATCCGGCGCCGATCCAGAAGGATCCGCCGATCATGATCGGCGGAGGCGGCGAGAAGAAGACGCTCCGCCTGGTCGCCCAGTACGGTGACGCGTGCAATCTGTTCGGCCTGCCGGTCGACGAGATCCAGCGCAAGCTCGACATCCTGCGCGGGCACTGCGACACCGTCGGACGCGACTACGACGAGATCGAGAAGACGATGATCTACGGCGGCGATCCACTCGCCTCCGACTTCCTGCCGGCGATGGCCGAGTACGCGAAGCTCGGCATCAGCATGGTCGTCGTCTCGCCACCGACGCCCGACCCTGCGCAGTGGGTTTCCCAGGTGACCGCCGCGACCGTGTCCGGACTGACCGACCTGGGCTGAGCTCCGGCCGGGTGGGCGGGTCGGTGCGGGTGTCGGCGGGTGCCCGCGCACCCGCCCACAGCCGCACGCACCCGCCGACGCCTGCGCGAGCGCGCGAGCGCGCGAGCGGGAGCGAGCGCCGGCGGCTAGCTCAGCGGCAACACGGGCACCCCCGGCGGCACGAAGCCCAGGATCTGCCCGTAGAACGACAGCTCCGACTCGGTCGAGTGGACGATCGTGGTGGCGCGGCGGAAGCCGTGCGACTCCCCTCGTACGCGACGTAGGCGTGCCGTAGTCCGCGCTCGACCAGCACGTCGCGGAACATCTCGGCCTGGGACGGCGGCACGATCGGGTCGTCCAGCCCTTGCAGGAGCAGCACCGGCGTCGAGAGCTCGGCGGCGTGCGTGAGCGGAGCCCGCGAGGTGTACAGCTCCAGCGCCTCCGGCAGCGGCCCGATCAGCCCGTCGAGGTACCGCGACTCGAAGTCGTGCGTGTCTTCCGCGAAGGTGATCAACTCCGCGACACCGAAGTACGAGGCTCCGGCGGCGAAGACGTCCGACGTGGTCAGCGCCGCGAGCACCGTCCAGCCGCCGGCGGAACCGCCGCGGATCGCCAGCCGCGAGCCGTCCGCCAACCCCGCCGAAGCGAGACCGCGCACCGCGGCGACCGTGTCCTCGACGTCGACGACGCCCCACTGCCCCCGGAGCGCCTCCCGGTAGGCCCGCCCGTACCCGCTCGACCCGCCGTAGTTGATGTCGACGACGCCGATGCCGCGGCTGGTGAAGTACGCCTTCGTGACGTCGAGCATCCCGGTCGTCCGTCCCGTCGGCCCGCCGTGCACGAAGGCGACGTACGGAGGCAGCTCCCCCTCGGGCGCCTCGAAGTCGGCGTTGCGCGGTGGGAAGACGAAGGCGTGCACGTCCCGCACGCCGGTGAACGTGTGCTCTTCGGCGAGAGGCAGGTATCCCTCGGCCGGGAGCTCGTCGACGCCCAGCCGCACCTCGGTCAGCTCGCCGGTGCCGAGGTCGAGGATCCGCAGCCCGGACGCCAGGGTCGAACTCCCTCCGCTGAGGAGCAGGCGATCGCCGTTGATCCCGCCGATGGCAAGAGCGGAGAGCGGCACGTCGATGTCCCGGGAGTCGCCGGTCGACAGGTCGATCGAGACGAGCCGGTCCGAGCCGAGAGTCCGGACGGCGAGCACGGTCCCGTCGCCCCTCAGGGTGAACCAGCCGGCACCCAGCATCCAGAGCGGGCCGCCGTACTCCGCCTGGTCGGTGTGCAGCGGGACGCGGGAACCGTCGAGGCGAACCGTCTCGAGGTTCCACCAGCCCGACGGGTCGGCGCTGATGAGGAGGGACTCGTCGTCGAGCCAGGTCGGCTGCAGGACGGACTCGCTCGTGGATCCTGCGATCACCGTCCAGGTGTTCACGAGCCGTCCGGGCCCACATCCCCGACGCGCAGCTCGGTCCCGTCCCACGGCATCTGCGGGTGCTCCCAGGCGATCCAGGCCAGCTTCGACCCGTCGGGCGAGAAGCGCGGGAACGCGACGAAGTGCGATCCGCCGACGACAGATCGAAGAGCCGCAGGATCATCCCGGGCCGAGCCGTCGAGAGGAACGGCGACGATGTCGCGGTCGAGGCCTGCGTCGGAGTGGATCTCGCGCACCGCGATGACCTCGTGGCCGCGCACTCTCAGCTCGGCGAACCGGAATCCACCCGCCTGCGGGGTCAGTGGCTCGGGTTCGGTCTCGCCACCGCGCAGGACGTAGAGACGCTGATCTGTGAACTCGGCGAACACGAGGTCGCCGTCGTCCGTCACGGCCCAGGAGCCGCCGCCGTACTCGTGGACCCGCGTCCGCGCGTTCCACGGGGCCGGGAGCACGTCGACCGGCTCTGCCCGGCTGCTCCCGCGGTCGCCACCGTCGTCGCCCGCCCTCCGCACAGCCAGCCGCCCGCCCTCGGCCGGCCGCTGCTCGAGCCACCAGACGTCGTCGCCGACCCAGATGCCACCCTGCACGGGGTGGGCGGACTCGGCCAGGGCGGCGGCCGAGATCGGGGAGGTCCAGGTGCCGTAGGGAGCAGTCGTCGTCATGCATCGAGGCTAGGCCTCGCGCCCGAGCCACGATCGCGACAGCGGCGAACCCCTCGCCCGACTCCGGACGACGACGTGTCGTTGGGCACGATGCTCTCGACCTCTCAGCTCGCCTGACCGTCTCGTCGCCTTTCTGCTGCCACGTGACGCGACGCGCGTGCGGCTCGGATACGAATCGTGAGCCTGGCCCGCATGCTCACGATGCGGGCTCGGAAGAAGAAGACTCCGGCGAGGACGAGGAGGACGACGGGAAGGAGCTCGGGAACGAGAAGGAAACTGCTGAAGACGATCTCGAGCATCTCGAACCCGATCAACGAGCCGGCGGCGATCCACGTCCACCCGCTGAACAGCGTGAGTCGGGCGGACACCGCGCCGAGCGCGCGACTCGTTCGCCTGAGGACGAGTCGTGCGACGCGCACGGCTCTCGACTGCTGATTCTTGGGGAGGACGGATCCGCGGCGTGCGCGTTGTGACATCGGAAAGTTCGAGGGCATGACGATTCCAGACGGGGTCGACGGACGTGGTGAGGGGTCAGCCGTCCTGACCGCCGTCGCAATGGCCGCTTCTCGGTGAGAAGCGGGAGCCGGGTCATCCATCGAGAAGGTCCGGCGCCATCCCTCGAGCGTCGTCAGAGACGGGATGAGAGCGCCGGCGCGCGCGGACCCGCCCCACCCACGGGCGGGGCACTTCGACGCGCTCCACGCCGTTCTCGCCCGCGTCCGCGTGGGCCGCCTTCGAGCCCGCGGACGCCCGCGGACGGCACGCGGCTCGACGACGTCGATGCAGCGACCGTCACGATGGCGAGGGCCAGGGCGCCGATCGCCGCGACACACAGGATCCAGAGCAACGTGTGAGGTAGAGCGTGCAGATCGGTTCGCAGCCAGATGTCGAGCGGAAGCAGCACCTCCAACAGCGACCAGCCGAGCGATGTCATGGCGACCCCTCCCGTGTGGCGACGGTACGCGATGTTCCGTATCCGTCGGTCACGGCTGCCCCGCGGAGCGACGGTTCAGCACGAGTTGCCTGATTCCGACGACCACTCCCGCGACCCAGAGGGGGATCGACGCCAGCAACACCCAGAGGGGGCCCGTTTCACTCCAGCCCCGATGGTCGCATCCCACTGCCAGTCGACCCCGGCTGCCAGGACGACGATGCAGAGGAGGAAGACGGCCGAACCGATGATGACGAACCACGGGCGTTCGATGGGCGCGCTCGGTCGGCGTAGACGCCGCTTTCCTCTGCTAGCCATGGTTCACCCAGTGTGCCAGGTCGGCTCCGTTGCCGACGGTGACGTCGGCCGGTCCGATGACGGGTGCGGTCGTTCCGGTCTCAGCGACGGAGGCGGCCACCGTGCCGGAAGGACGCGGGCCTCCTGGTTCGGATTCGTCAGGTTACTGATGACCGCCTTGCCGGCACCGGAGAGGGCGAGAAGCATGACGACGATCGGGAGTCGTGACTCCGAGGCTCGCGAGGTTGCCGACGTGACGGACTTCAGGCTTCACTACTGATCATGGAAAAGCTCCTGAATGCCTGCCTCGTCGCTGCGTGCGTCGTCGTGTGCTCGGCGTGCACCGCGAACGTGCCGGGCCCGACACCTCCACGGCCACCCAGGAGCACCGCAACCGTCTCGACCGAGATCGTGCCGACCCGATCCCCACGGCCGGCAGGCGCGTCCGCGCGGGTCTCCTTGAAGACTCTGCGCGACGTCAAACCCACTGCCGCGGGAGGACCACCCTTCAGCGTCGAGCCGTACAGGCCAGGCGACCACAGCGTCACGATCATCTGGTCCGATGCAGTGTCAGTCGCGTGTGGGCGGACCGTGGACCTTCGTATCGACGAAACGTCGACTCAGGTGAGGATGGACCTTGTGCCCGGCGTTCAGACGGCCGACTCGTGCGTCGCTGCCGCGCAGACGTATACGGCGAGGGCCACACTCGAAACGAACATTGGCACGCGACCGATCGTGACCACCGAGTAGGCCCTCGCCGGCGTGGCTCGACCACCCGCTCGTGTGTCGAAATGGTTCGTCACGATGTCGGAGTCGACTGAGTCCATAACGGCGCCGGTCCGCATTTCACCGACGGCACTGTCCGCAACGCTTTCACCGTCCGGCAAGCGAGCCGCCGATTCCGCCGACCGAGAAGTACCGGTTCAGGAACGAGAACAGGATGATCGGGGGCAGCATCATCACGACCGCGACGGCCATGACGAGACCCCAGTTCGTCGCGTTCTGCTGGAAGAACGTCTCGAGCCCGACCGGCAGCGTGTAATTCGGGTCGGAACGCAAGAACACCAAAGCGATCAAGTAATCATTCCACGCGAGCAGGAACGCGAAGATCGCCGTCGACAAAATACCCGGGAGAGAGTTGCGCAGCACGATACGGGTGAAGGACCCGAACAAGGAAGCACCATCCATCCAGGCCGCCTCCTCGAGAGCGATCGGGATCGAGTCGTAATACGCCGCCATCATCCAGATCGCGACCGACATCGTCGAACCGACATAGATGATCGTGACACCGACGAGGTTGTCGACGAGATTGAACTTCGCGAACAGGATGAACAACGGAATCACCGCGGACACGACCGGCAACGACTGGACCACGAACAACACCAGCGAATACCCCGACACGAGCTTGTTCCGTGCCCGCGACAACACATACCCGGCCGGAGCGGCGACAGCGACCGCGATGACGACCGTGACCACCGTGACCGTGAGACTGTTCGTCAACCAGGTCACCACCGCGGTCTGCGTGAAGATCGACGAGTAATTCTCCAGCGTGAAGTTCCCCTTCACCGTCGACCCCAGCGAGGGCTGGAACGACAACCCCACGACGGCGATGATCGGAACCAACACCAACGCCGTGATGACGACGATCAGCGCGAAACGCCACCACCCGCCGCGCTTGCGCTGCTCGGTCTGAGTACGGCGACGAGTCGCCGTGACCGAACCAGCGGCCTGGTCTTTGACGCGAGCGCGTCGGACACTGAGCGTGCTCATTCGACGTTCACCTTTCGGATCTGGCGGTACAAAACCACCGAGATGATGACCAACACGAGCGTCATGACGAACGCGATCGCGATGCCAGGGCCGGTCTGGAAGTTCTGGAACACGGTCAGATACGCCAACACGACCAACGACTGAGTCGCGTTCACCGGACCACCACCGGTCAGCAAGAAGATCGTCGGGAAATCATTCACGCAGAAAATCGTCATCAAGATCCACGACACGAACGTGGTCCGGGCGATCATCGGCATCGTGATGAACCGGAAACCCTGCCAATTACTGGCACCATCGACCTTCGCCGCCTCGTACACATTGGTATCCACCGACGCCAACGCCGACGACATCATCATCATCATGAACGGGAACGAGATCCACACCTTGAAAACGCACACGACGATCTTCGCCAGCGTCGGATCCGCGAGGAACAACACGTTCCCGAAACCGAGATGCGCGAACAGGATCGGCAACGGCGACTGCGGCGTCGCGACCAACCAGTTCCACGACGTCGCCGACACCACCACCGGAACGATCCACGGCAACAACAACAACACCTTGAACAAACCATTCGCCGGAATATGCGTGCGCAACAACAACGACAACGCCAGGCCCACGATCCACGACCCGAACACACCCACGATCGTGAAGACCAACGTGAACAACGCCGCGTTCCAGAACGACGCCTGAGTCAAAATGTCCGTGTAGTTCTTCAACCCCACGAACGGCCCCGAGTCCAACAAGGTCCCGTTATGCAGAGACTGAATGAACGCGTAGATCACCGGATACAAATTGATCAACAACAACAAGACCAACGACGGCAACGCGAACGCCAACAACGTCCACGTCCGCGGCGTGAACCGCTTCGACTTACGCACCGGACGAGGCGCGCCCGACCCAGAGCCGGAAACACCGACCCCACGCCGGGCACGCCTCAAATTCTCAGCGACGCTAGAGACCGACATGGATCAGTACGTCTTCGATGTCGACTTGATGCCGGCCTGGAGGGCACTGAGGATCGACTTCGCGTCGTCTTTACCAGCCAAGATGGTTTGCGCGAAGTTCGACATGATTGTCGTGCCGTCTACCGTGGCGACGTTGGGGAACAGCACCTGACTCCCGGGAGCAGCCCACGTCTTCCCGATGGGTTGCCATTCGTCGATGATCTTGACCGCATTGGGGTCGGATCGGAACTCCTTCGTTGCGGTGATCGACTTCAACGGGGGAAGGCCGATGCCGGTCTGCTTCGTCCAGAGCGGCGCCATGTTCTTGTAGTAATAGGTCAGGAACGCTTCGCTGTCACTCTGGGAGGGGGTGTTGGTGTACATCATGATGTTGCTGGGCAGGAGCAAGGTTCCCTTGCCGCCGTTAGGGCTCGTGAGCGGCGAGTGGACGGCGACCTCAGAGCGGACGGACTGGTTGACGCCCGCCGCGAGTCCGGGGATGTCGAAGCCCATGCCGAATTTGTGGGCGTTCCACTGGCTATAGATATTGGCGCTCGTGTAACTGGTGCTGGCAGGATCGGTGTAGCCCTTGCGGGCCAGTTCGACCAAAAAATCGATGGCTTGGATGTTGGCGTCGGTCAGAAGGTTCGGCTGCTGGTTCTCGTCGAAGATGCCGCCGCCGTTGTTGATCATCCACGCCGTCATGATTTGTCCGGCGACGTTGGAACCGGGCCCTGCGCCGGTGCCGAACCCGTAGACGCCGTCTTTTTTCAATGCTTTGCAGGCATCGAGGTAGGACTGCCAGTCGGTCGGGACGGTGGCGCCGGCGCGTTCGAGAAGCGTCTTGTTGTACCAGCCGACACGGATGTCGAGCCCGTACGGCACGGCGACCGTTCCCTTCTTGGTCTTCATGATGTCAGTGAGGCCGGGGAGGAAGTCGTCGTAGAGACCGTTCTTCTTCCAACTGTCGAGCAGGTCGTCGGCGTAGGCGATCTTGTTCTGCGCGGCGAACTGGAACGCCTGGATACCGCCGCCCGAGCTGACGGCCGGGCCGGTGTTGGAAGCCACGGCGGACGCGAATGTTTGGATGAACGCATCCCACTGGATGACCTGGTACGTCGCCGCAGAAAGGCCTTTGGCCGGTTTGTAGGCCAGGGTGATCTTCTTGTCCAGCGGGTTGAAGGTCGTACCGCCCCAGGGCATGTTCCAGAACTTCAGGGGTTTGCCGGCTGCGGCACCGCCACCTCCACCTGTCGTACAGGCGGCGAGAAGAGCTACGGCTGCGGCACCACCGCCGAGAGCGAGGAAACCTCGGCGGCTGAACGACAGCCCAGCGTGTTCAGATGTCATGACGAAGATCCTTTCCAAGGGTCGGCACCGTTGCCGACGGGGTGGGGTTGACGGGTTCGGAGCCGCGGAAAGTCCGGGTCCTGGAAAGATCGGAGTCGACGGGAGCCGACTTGATCAGAGTGGTCAGCCGCTGGTGCCATTCGACTTCGCGCCACATCCCGGCGAACTGCGGTCCACAGAAGTTGCTGGTCGCGATTCCGACCCAACGACCCTTCGAAGCTGCGTATTCGACAGCTCGAGCATTGAGGTCGAGCACCCAGTCCCAGTCGAGACCTGGCCAGTCCTTGTAGTCGACGATCGACCAGCATTCGGTCGTGTAGAGACCCAATCCCGTCGCGCGCGACCAGTCGGCCACACGGTCGATCTGCTCGAACAGGAGACGGTCGTACTCGGCACGATTGTTCTCGTACTCGGCACGGCCGTTTTTCACGAGATGGTCGAAACCGATCGGGTCGAATTTCTCGAAGTGGTACCCCACTCGCTCGTTGAAGCGGTCGTTGTCGGTGGTTGCCATCCAGACGTGCGGCTCGAGGACGTCGAGCATGCTGACGTCGAGGTCCGGCCATCTCTCGAACTCGGAATTGAAGGAGAACGTGTAGTCCAGGTGGGGATAGTGCGACCGCAGGATCGCGATGGAGTCCCGCATCCATTCGATCAGGCGCGGCTCGGTCTTGCTGGGTTCCGGGCCCAGGTCTTCTGCCCGGAGGTAGGGCGCCCAGAACGGCAACGGGTACTCGTTGCACAGGTCGACGTAGATGATCGTGTCGAGAAGGCCGGCGTCGTCGATGACCCTCAGCGTGTCGAGCCAGATTCGCGCTTGGTCCTCCGGCGTGTGGATATTCATTCGCACGTCATCGCTGTCCTGCCGGTACCAGGTGGAAAGAGCGACTCCGACACCGTGGCGGCGAGCGGTCTCGAGGAATTCGAGGAGAGCCGGCATGACGTGAACCGTGACGGGCGACTGAGCCCCCAGCTGGTCTGATTCCACGCTGGGAGAAGTTCCCACGCTTTCGTGGGGTCCGCGGAAAGCAGGTGCGGATAGGCGTCGATTCGAACGGCGTCGTATCCGCGCTCGACCAGTTCGCTGAGGGCGGTGTCCCAGTTCTCGTAGCCGGCACCGGGCCAACGGCGTTCCAGCCAGGAGAAGTCCCACATGCTGATGGCGTAGGGACGGTGGAATTCTGGGCGCATCCTTGGGGCTCCTTGGTCAATCGGCGGTGATCGTTGCCCCACTGTACAGCTGGTCAAACTGGTAAGTCCAGTGTAGGTTGCGAGTATGAGAATCTCCGCGATAGAGACCGTCAGAGTCGACGCTTTCCCCAACCTGACATTCGTCCAGGTACACACCGACGAGGGCATCACAGGGCTGGGCGAGACCTTCTATGGCGCGGAGGCGGTGGAGGCGCACCTGCACGCGATCGCCGCGCCGGCACTCATAGGCGAAGACCCCCTGCAGATCGAGCGTCATGCGCAGCGACTTGCGGGATACGTCGGCTACACCGGCAGCGGAGTCGAGACCCGTGCGCGGTCGGCGATCGACCTTGCCCTGTGGGACATCCTGGGCAAGGTAAGCGGGCAGCCCGTCTACAACCTTCTGGGTGGCCGCACGCGCGATTCGATCGACATCTACAACACCTGTGCAGGGTCGGCCTACGTCAACAGCGCCACGGGACAGGCCGTATCGAATTGGGGCCTGAAGACGGGTCGCTACGAGGATCTCGAAGCCGCTATCAACAGGCCCGGAGAATTGGCGACCGAGCTGCTTTCCCAGGGCATCACCGGCATGAAGATCTGGCCCTTCGACCGGTTCGCCGAGGCGTCCGGGGGGACCTCCATCTCAGCCAGGGATATGGGCGCGGCCCTTGCGCCCATCCGTCACATTCGCGACTCCGTCGGCGACTCGATGGCGGTCATGGTGGAGATGCACTCGCTCTGGGACGTTCCCACGGCGCGCCGGATCGCGTCTGCACTGGAAGAATACGACCCGTTCTGGATCGAAGATCCGGTGCGCAGCGATCTCCGCAGTGGCCTTGCACGAGTAGCGGAACGCACCTCGATCCGTGTCGCCGCCGGAGAGACGGTGGCTGGCCTTGCTGGATTCGAGGCTCTCCTGCACGAGGGTGGCATCGGCGCCGCTACCGTCGACACGACCTGGTCGGGCGGACTCACCACCGCGAAGCACGTAGCTGCCCTCAGCGCTGCGCACGGCGTACCCGTCGCCCCACACGATTGCACCGGACCGGTGGCTCTGAGCGCCTGCACACACCTCGCGGTGGCCGCCCCGAATGCGCTCCTGCAGGAGACCGTCCGGGCGGGATACCTCGGCTGGTATTCCTCGCTCACCCTCGGAGGGCCCATCATCGACGGGGGCAGCATCCGTCCGAGCGATGACCCGGGCCTCGGCATAGAACTGGCGCCCGGCCTCCGGAACCGCGACGGCACACACGTTCGGGTGACCGGAATGGTTGGCACTACCGACCGGTCCGGCTCAGCCGACCACGTTCGCGATGACCTCTTCCAAGCCCACTCCTGATCCGAAAAGCACATGATCTGACCGCCCGGCCAGTGTGTTGAGTTGCGCATCGAAGTCCGTGCCGAACAGGGTGGACGCCAAGGTGATGTGCTCATCCATCGCCGCCGAAGCCGCACCCGGATCACCAGCCCGGATCGCCCCGAGGATGAGGGCGTGGAACGGCTCCCCGCGCTCGGTGACTTTCGAATCACTCAGGCTGCGCAGCATCACCTCGAAGACCAAAGGCGCGATGGCGCCGAACATCATCTCGATGACCGGGTTGTGCGACGAGCGGGCGATCAGCGAGTGGAAAGCGATGTCACACCGGGCACGCTCGAAGAGATCCGTCGTCCCGGCGAACGCCGCCAACGCGCGCTGCAGGTTTTCCAGGTCTTCCGGGGTGGCTCGCTCGGCCGCGAGAGACGCTGCTCGAACTTCAAGCATCACTCGCGCTTCGACCAACTGCCGTGTCGTCGCCGCCCTATGGCTACCCAGGGCGTCCAGAGGGCGCGCCCAATCCAAGGGGGTCGATTCTCGGAGGAATGCTCCACTGCCGGGAGCGATGTGCAAAATGCCGCGCTCCTTCAAACGTTGCATGACCTCACGAATGACGGGCCGGGAGACGTTGTACGTCTCGGCTAGCTGCCGCTCCGACGGCAGTTTGTCACCGGGGTTGAAGTCGCCTCCGACGAGGGATTGCATGAGACGCTCAAGAAGCTGATCCCGGCCGAGCGGAATTCCATGGGATGTCATGCGTTTTCGTCCTCGTCTTCTGGACCCGGTGCCGACGAACAGTCCACGAGGAGCTTGATGGCGGCCTCTCCCGATTCCTGCAGGAGCCGAAAGGCGTGCCCGATGTCTTCCAGCGGCACCCGGTGCGTGATCATCGAGTCGACGTCGAGGGCTCCGGAACTGAGAAGGTCGACGGCGACGGCGACATCATCGTCCCACATGTGTGCGGCACTTCCGAAGACGGACTTCTCCGCGAGCATGAGATCGAGCAGATCCATGTTTTCCTCACCGACGGGAACGCCCAGGAGCAGCATCGACCCACCGCGGCGGGTTACGCGCGCCGCCTCGCGAGCCACCCCCGACCTGCCCGAGCACTCGACCACGACATCCGCGCCCCTCACCGGAAGAAGGCCCTGCAGAAGCGTCTTTCGTTCCTCTTCGGCGTCCGCCCACATCGTGACGACACCCCACCGTTGGATCACCGATCTGCGAAGCGCTCCCGGTTCGACCACGACGACGGTTGATGCGCCACCCCGCTGTGCGAGCTGGGCGCAGAGCATTCCGATGGTTCCGCCTCCATAGATCACCACCGACCGGCCTAGAAGGGAACCGATTTTCCGCAGGGCTCTCACGGCCACGGATACCGGCTCGGCAAGAGCGGCGCGATCCGCGGGCACGCCGGATGGAACCACCACCAATCGAGAGGCGTCCGCCGTCAGATACTGCGCGAGCCCGCCGTCGCGCGTCTGTCCACGGACCTCGAGAGTCGGACAGAGTCCCTCCTCGTGCCGCTGGCACCAGTAGCACCGACCACACCCGATCACGACGTCAACGATGACGGCCTGACCTTTCCGAGGGCCGGTTCCATCTGCGGCCGGCTCCAGCACTTCGCCCACGATCTCATGACCGAGGATCACACCGGGACGCGCCACGATCGGACCCGAATCGAACTCTTCGAGGTCACTGCCACACAGCCCGACCCACAGCACCCGGATGAGAGCCTCGCCCGAGTCGGGAACGGGCATGGATTCATCTTCGAGCCGAATGTCGCCCTGCCCGTACCATCGTGCGACCTTCACAACTCGACACCCCTTAGCGCTTTAGAGGAAACCTATCGGATAGACCGGTCTAACCAGTGTAGGGCTCGGGATCCGAGGCCGATTCGTGGCTGTGGTGCCGAGTTCGTCGTCGACGATCTCCGACTCTGCCGGCGGGGAATGATCACCCGGCTTCCCGATGTCGGCCTGGACCTGGTCATCGGCACCGTACAACCCGACACGAGCCGCGGCGAGAACAATGCCACGGAGCAAAGCTGCTGACAGTGAATGACTGTGATCAGGGTGCCGACTGCGGGGCGTGCAGACCGTTCCCCGACCGCGCGCATGCTGCCACAGCTTCCAAGGAAGGCCGAGCCGCACTCACCCCGCGTACTTTCTCTAAAGTGCACACAAGAGTGCAACTTAGGCGTACCCTGGAGTCATGACCGAGCCCAGCTCCACCCGCACCCGCGCGCCGCGCAGAGACGCGGCCGAAAACCGCGAGGCGCTCATTCTCGCCGCCGCAACCCTCCTCAATCGCGACCCGAACGCCTCGCTCGAGGCCATCGCCGCTGAGGCCGGGCTGTCGCGACGGGCGATCTACGGCCACTTCGCCACCCGCGACGCTCTCCTCCGCGAGATCGCGGTGCACGGCGCCGCCCGCATCAACGCCGCCATGCTGAGCGCCGAGACCGAGACCGAGCCGCGCGATCCTGCTCTCGAGCTGGCCGCCGTCGGCGCGCGCATCTGGCACGAGGTCGACCACATCCGCGTCATGGCCCTGCTCACCGTCCGCGGGCCACAGGTCCAGCTCGTCGGCGACGCGCTCAAGCCGCTGCGCGACCACGTCCACGACATCGTCGCCCGGGGCGTCGAGGCCGGCGCCTTCCGCGCCGACATCGCGGTCGACCGGCTCTCCCGCCTGGTCGAGAGCGCCGCCATCTCGGTGCTCGACGAGGCCGCGCGTCACGGGCTGACCTCGGCGGAGGGTCGGCGCCTGGTCGTCCTGTCCGTGCTCTCGATCGCCGGTTTCTCGGCTCGCGAAGCCGGTGCGATCCTGCTCGCTCTCGATTTGCCCGGTCTCGACGACGCGACCTTCACAGACGTCCCGACCGACCCCAGCACTCCGGAGGCAACCCGATGAAACTCACGCTCGACCGAATCGGCATCGGAGAGGGGCCGGGCGCAGCGCTCCCCGCCACCTCGGCCGTCGCGACGACCCGCATCCCCGGCATCGCCGCGGTCGAGACCGAAGGCGCCCCCACACTGGCGTCCCTGATCGCCGGGGGCAGGATGACGCCCGAGACCGGTCGCGTCCTCCTCGACGGCGCCTCCGACCCGGCCCGCATCCGCGAGCTGTTCGCCCTGGTCGACACCCCGACGATCGCCGAGCCGTTCGCCGATCTCAGGGTGCTGACCGTGGTCCAAGAAGACCTCGTCCTCGCCGACCAGCGCGGCAATCGGGCCAACGCCCAGCTCTTCCTCGAGGCGATCGGCCTCGGCGACCACGAGCACACGCGGCTCCGAGCGCTCCCGACCGAGGCCCGCGTCCGGCTGCTCACCGAGCTGGCCGTGCTGCGACCGGGCGTCGAGGGCATCGTCCTGACCTCGCCCGAACGCCACGGCGGCGACACCGAAGCCTGGTTTCGCGTCGTCGAAGACCTCTCCGCGCGCGGTTTCACGGTGCTCGTCGTGACGGGCGTAGCCGCATCGCTCCACCTCCGACAGCTCCTCCCGGTCGACGACGGCGTCGACGAACCCTCCTCCACTCCCGCCGTCTCTCCCGAAGGCCTCCCCGAATGAAAATCGTCGCCCTCATCCGTTCCGAGCTGAAGCGGCTCACCGCCACCTCGCTCGCCCGCCTCGCGCTCGTGGCGCTCATGGTCGTCCCGCTCCTCTACGGCGGCATGTACCTCTGGGCCAACCAGAACCCCTACGCGAAGCTCGACCACATCCCCGCCGCGATCGTCAACACCGACTCCGGCGCGAAAGACGCCGACGGCAACGCCGTCAACTACGGCGACAAGGTCACCAAGCAGCTCGTCGACGGAAAAGACTTCGACTGGCACGTCGTCTCCGCCGCCACGGCATCGAAGGGTCTGAAAGACGAGACCTACAACTTCGTGTTCTCGATCCCGTCGTCGTTCTCGCGCGACCTGACGTCCGCGTCGACGACCGACCCGACGGCCGCGAAGATCCACCTCACGACGAACGACACGACGAGCTACCTCTCGTCGACGATCGCCGACCAGGCGGGCAAGACCATCCGCGCGACCGTCACCCAGGAGGTCGGGAAGACCGCCGCCAAGACGCTGCTCGTGGGTCTCGACGACATCCGCGGCAACCTCACGACAGCGGCATCAGGATCCCGAGACCTCGGCTCGGGCGCGACCACCCTCAAATCCGGTCTCGACTCCGCCAAGGCGGGCGCGGCATCGCTCGCGTCCGGTACGTCCCAGCTCTCCACCGGAGCCGCCTCCCTGAACTCCGGCCTCCAGACCCTGAAGTCGTCGACCACGGCTCTCCCGTCCGCGACGAGTCAGCTCGCCACCGGCTCGCAGCGGGTCGCCGACGGGAACTCGCAGCTCGCCGACCAGATCGCCCCGGCCGCCGCGGCGAGCGCCTCCGCGGCAGCCGCCCTCCCGGCCCAGGAGAAGGCCGCCGAGGTCGCCCAGACGAAAGCCCTCACCGACCTCTTCACGAAGGCTGCCGAAGACGGGGCGCCCTTCACCGAGGCTCAGCAGAAAGCCGTCATCGACTACGCCACCGCGACCGGCAAGACCACGGCGGCCACGGTGAACAAGCAGGTGACCTCCGTGAACGACCAGCTCCAGACGCTCAATTCCGCAGCCCAACAGCTCAAGAGCGGAAGCGCGCAGGTGGCCTCCGGCGCCGCGGCGCTGAACGCGAAGACGCCGGCGCTGACGAACGGCATCGCGAGCGCGGCAGCAGGATCCGCGTCGCTCGCGTCCGGAGCCGCCACGGCGTCGTCCGGTGCCGGCAGCCTCTCGACGGGCATCACGAAGCTCGACTCGGGAGCCGCCTCGCTCGTCACCGGCACCGCGAAGCTCACCAAGGGTCTCGACGACGGCGTGAAGCAGATCCCCGCGACGACCGCCTCGAGCCGCGACAAGCAGGCGTCGGCGATCGCCGACCCGGTCAGCATCAAGGACTCCTCGATCGCCAGCGCCGGCACCTACGGAGCGGGCCTCGCCCCGTTCTTCATCAGTCTCGCGGCCTGGATCGGCATGTACGCGCTGTTCCTCATCATCAAGCCGATCTCGAAGCGTGCCATCACGGCGGTCAGAGCGCCGGGCAGGATCACGCTCGCCGGCTGGCTGACACCGGCCGTCCTCGGTCTCGTCCAGATGCTCGCCCTGTTCGCCATCGTGAAGTTCGCCCTCGGCTTCGACGTCGTCAACCCGGTGCCGATGATCGGCATCATGGTCCTGGCATCCGTCACGTTCGCCGCGATCATCATGACCCTGAACGTGTGGCTCGGCAGCGTCGGCCAGTTCTTGGGCCTGGTGCTCATGCTGATCCAGCTGGTGACCGCCGGCGGAACGTTCCCCTGGCAGACGCTGCCCGGGCCGTTGGCTGCGATCCACTTCGCCCTGCCGATGAGCTATGCGGTCGACGGGATCCGGCAGCTCATGTACGGCGGCAACATCGCCGCCGCCTGGAGCGACGCCGGGGTGCTCGCCCTCTGGCTGGTCGGAGCGCTACTCCTGTCGTTCCTCGCCGCGTTCCGCATGACGAGGCGCCGCACGATGCGCGACCTGAGGCCCTCCCTGATCGGCTGAGTCAGGCGGTCGCCACCTGACGGGTCAGCCAGTCGGCCCAGACGCGGTGGCTGCGACGCACGGCACCCTGCGTCAGAGGCCGAAGCTCAGCGGCGTCGGACGAGCAGGCGACACCGACCGCCTCGACCCACAGTCGAGCCGCCGCGGCACCTCGCCGCGGCGTCGCGGGGACGAGGAGCGGCGATTCGCTGGGCACCAGGTCGGCGAGCGTGCTGTCGCGCGGCCCGATGAACGGAACACCCAGCTCGACGCACCGATTCGCGATACCGCTCTGATAAAAGCGTCGGTAGGGGATGAGCACGGCGACGCTGGTCGACATGAGCGAGTCGAGTTCGGCCTCCGAGACGAATCGCCGGTCGACCAACCACCCCGGCACCTCGGGCCACCCTCGACCGTGGATCTCGAGCGTCATCCGATCGCCGACGAGGTCGGCTATCTCTGCCAGCAGTTCGAGGTCGCGGTCGGCCTTGTACTGCCCGAGGACACGAACCACCGGCCGCGAATCGACGCACGGCCAGCTGGTGCGCGGTCGCTCGCACAGCGGATGGGGCAGGATCTCGGTCGCTGTCGCGAGGCTGCCGGCGTCGAGCTCGGCGTGTGCGGCGGACGAGTGGACGATCATGCGGTGCCGACGGAGCAGCGGCGTGACCGCCCGGCGGACGACCGGCGAGTAACCCACGGCGGAGACGAGCGGCGTGGGGTCGTGCAAAACGATTCGCCCCGTGGCGCGGCGACCGAGAGTGAGGCGCAGGATCGCGAGATCGAGGTAGCCCAAGACGGGCCACGTCACGAGCACGATGCCCGTACGACTCTCGCGGGCGAAACTGCGGCGAGCGGCGAGAAGGGCCCCGACATAGCGCAGGATCCAGAGAACCCGGGGCGAGCCGGCGACCGAAGGCTCGTCGATCTCGCGCAGCGACACGGCAGCACCCCCGACCGCAACGTCTCGACCAGGGTCGAGCTGTAGTGCTTGAGGGCGCCCCCGAGGGGATTGATGACGATAGTGGGCACGCTGACGGGCATGGCGCTCCTCGCAGAGACGACGACGCCCAGCCCGGTACCGACTGGACGGCCGCGGGCGATCAGCGCCCGCAGCACCCCAAGACTACCAACGAAATACTACACTTTCAATCTTTCACTTCACGGGAAGAGTCGCCGGAGTTCGCTCTCGTACCGCTGGCAGATGTCGTCCCACAGGTAGTGGGCTCGCGCACGAGCCTCGACGGCGCGGGACAACTCCTCTTGACGCTCCGGGTCGTCGAGCAGAGCCATGAGGGCTGACGCGATCGCCTCCGGATCGGGCGGCACGAACACACCGGCGTCATCGAGGACCTCGCGGTTGTAGACGGTGTCTCGAGCCACGGTCGGAGCACCGCACAGCATGGCCTGGACCAGCGCCGGATTCGTACCGCCGACGCTGTGCCCGTGGAAATAGGCCCCGGCGTGCTGCCAGAGGGCGAACAGGCGGCGATCGTCACTGAGGTGCCCCAGCCAGGTGACGCGAGGGTTGGCCTCGGCGAGCGCCGAGACACGCTCGTCGAGTTCGCCTCCGTACCCGGTCGACCCCACGATGACGACATCGTGAGTGCGACCCACGATCTCGGCCGCCTTCACGAACTCGTCGATGGTGTTCTCCGGCACGAATCGGGCGACGACGAGCACGTAGCCGCGATGGATCGACTCCTCCGGCACCGGCAGCTCGCCGGGTTCTTCACCCCGTACGGGATGAACACGCCATCGACACCGAACCGCTCCTTCCAGTAGTCGGCGATGGCCACAGCGTCGTAGACCAGCCGGCTTCCCCACCAGGCGGTGGTCCGCGCGCCCGCACGGAACACGAGCTTGGCGAGGGTTCCCCACTTCGCCCGCTCCCACTCGATGCCGTCGACATTGACGAGGGTCGGCACACCCCGCAGCTTCAAGAGAGGCAGCCAGAAACCGTGGGCGACGTTCATGACGAGCGCGACGTCGGGTTTGCGGCGGGCGGCATCGAAGACGGCGGTGAGTCCGTACGAGAGCGTGCTGAGCGACTTCGTCTCGACACCGCGAGTGATCCTGGTCTTCACACGGGGATCCCGACCGGGGTCGTCGTCGCGGATCGCTCCGTCGCGCCCGTACACCGTGACGTCCCAGCCCGATTCCGCGAGGAAGGGTGCGATCTTGCGCACCGCCGTCTCGAACCCGCCGTAATAGCTCGGGTACCCGCGCGTACCGAGAAGAGCCACCGACCGCTTGCGAGGCACGCCTAGGCTTCGATCGCCGCGACCGCGGTCGGGTCGGCATCGTCGAGGAACGTCGAGAGCCGTTCCACCTCGGCGGCCTCACCGATCGCGGCGGCACCGCGACGTAGGGCGTACAGCGAGCGCAGAACGCCTCGGTTCGGTTCGTGAGACCAGGGCACGGGCCCCTGCCCGCGCCAGCCCGCTTTGCGCAGAGCGTCGAGACCGCGGTGATAGCCGACTCGCGCGTACGCGTAGGCCTCCAGCTCTCGCCCATCGGCGCTGGCCTCGTCGGAGAGCAGCGCCCACGCGAGAGACGAACCGGGATGCGCCCTCGCAGCGTCGGCCGCGGAACCGCCGGTCAGGGCTTCGCGGACTTCTGGCTCATCGGGCAGGAGCGTCTCGGGGACGCCGAGGAGGTTGGTGGAGGCCATGAACACACGGTAGTGCCACGACCGCACGGAGAGCGAGAGTTCGACCTTCCCCATTCCAATGTGACATGCTACATTGTTTGCGGGTCACACTCGATGACCAGCGCAGCGCCCCAACCCCACTCGTGCTCTTCTGCGCCCACCTGTCGCGTCGACGATGCTGCGGCCAGATCCAGTCAGGTTTCTCATGCAACTCAGCGACTACATCCGCATCATCCGCCGGCGATGGCTGACCATCGTGGTCTTCACCCTGGTCGGCCTCCTCGCCGCCGGCACCTATGCACTCCTCGCTCCCAAGTCGTACGTGTCGTCGACGCGGCTCTTCGTGAACGTCCAGTCGTCCGAATCGAACAGCGCGGTCGACATCGTCCAGGGCAGCAGCGCGGCCCAGCAGAAAGTCCGCTCCTACGCCGACGTCGTCACGAGCGCGGGCGTGCTCGAGCCGGTCATCAAAGACCTCCACCTCGACACCAGCGTTCAGCAACTCGCCTCGCGGGTCACGGCCACGGCCCAGGTCAACAGCGTGATCATCACGATCGCGGTTTCGGGTGAGAGTGCGGCAGAGACGGCGACCATCGCCAACGCAATCGGAAAGAGCTTCAGCACGATCGTCGTCGACTCCCTTGAATCTCCCGCGTCGGGCGGTCCGAGCCTGGTCAAGATCGTCACCGTCGAACCGGCGATCCCGGCCACGATGCCGGCATCTCCGCGAACGGGGTGAGCCTCGGGCTCGGCCTCCTGGCCGGTCTCGCAGCCGGATTCACCGCTGCGCTGCTCCGATCCACCCTCGACACGCGAATCCACGGCACGGCAGATGTCGAGGCGATCTCCTCTGTGCCGGTCATCGGCGGCATCAGCTTCGACGCCTCGATCAGGCAGCGCCCCCTCATCGTCCGGAGCGACCCCGGAGCCCCCGCGCCGAGGCCTTCCGCGCTCTCCGCACCAACCTCCAGTTCATCAACCTCGGCTCGACGAACCGCTGCTTCGTCACGACCTCCGCGCTCCCCTCCGAGGGCAAGTCGACGACCACCGCGAACCTCGCCATCGCCCTCGCTGAGAGCGGCGCTCGAGTCGCGCTCGTCGACGGCGACCTCCGTCGGCCGCGCCTGGCCGAACTCATGGGGCTGGAGGGAGCGATCGGGCTGTCGGACGTCCTCATCGGGCGCGTCGAGCTGTCCGACGCCCTCCAGCCGTGGGGCCGAGGCAAGCTCAGTGTCCTGCCCGCCGGAAGCATTCCGCCCAACCCGAGCGAACTGCTCGGGTCGATGGGCATGCACGCGCTGATCGCCGAACTGACCGCCGGCCACGACTACGTGCTCATCGACGCTCCCCCGGTCCTGCCGGTCACCGACGCGGCCGTCCTGAGCACTCTCGCGAGCGGGGCCATCGTGGTGACGGCCGTCGGGCGGACCACCAAGAATCAACTGCGCAGCGCTCTGGACAACCTCGAGAAGACCGGCAGTCGCGCCGTGGGCTCGATCCTCACGATGATGCCCGTCAAGGGCCCGAACTCTTACGGCTACGGCTCGTACGACGCCTACTACGGGCGCGATGCGGCCGAACCGGAAGCCGCGAGCACCGCTCTCGGACGCGGCTCCGCAGAACGCTCGCACGCATGACGGCCGCACCGATCCGAGTCGCGTACTACCGCGTCCACGATCTCGACTATCCGCGAAACAGCCGAATCCGAGCCCACCTCGACCGATCCAGTGCGTTCGACGTGCGCGTCGTTCCCCTGAGCTCGCACCCGCGACGCAGCGTCCGGATCCTCCGCGATCTCCGCACGCTGATCTCCTGGGCCCGGCGCTCCGACGTCCTGGTTCTCTCCGAGCTCCGCCTCGCGCACGCGGCCATCGTCTGGTTCGCCGGTCTTGTCACCGGCAGCGCCGTCGTCGTCGACGGCTTCGTGGGTCTGCACGAGACCGCCGTCGGCGACTGGCAGTCGACCTCGCCCCGGTCCCTGAGGGCCCGCAGCCTGGCCTACCTCGATCGCATCGCCTTCTGCGCCGCCGACCTCTATCTCATCGACACCGCCGCCCGGGCGACGCTTCTCGCGACGCGCTACGGGAGAGCCGAGAAGATCGTCGTGCTCCCCGTCGGAGCACCGGCCTGGGCTGTACCGCAGGCACCCCGCGAGGCTCAAGACCGCCTCCGGCTTCTCTACTACGGCAACTACATCCCCCTGCACGGCCTCGATCTCGTCGTCGACGCCCTGCACGAGCTGGTCGCCGAGCACGACTTCGAGGTCACCTTCATCGGCAACGGCGCGCTGCGCGCCGGCATCGAGAGCAAAATCACTGGCGCGGGCCTCGCAGACCGCAGCACCTTCGTCGACGAGATCCGCGAATCGCAGCTGCTGGGCCGGATCGCCGCAGCCGACGTGATCCTGGGGGTCTTCGGCTCGTCGGCCAAGGCCACGTCGGTCGTCGCCAACAAGGTCTGGCAGGGGCTCGCCTCCGGCAGGATCGTCGTCACGGCCGACTCGGAAGCGACCCGCGAGCTCGCCCCTTGGCGGGCGCCCTCCTGGTGCGGACGCACCCGGGCGATCCCTCGAGCCTCGCGCGCGCGCTCGGAGCCGTACGGAGCGAAGCGCTCCCCTCGCCGACCGCGACGTCACGGCGCGCCTCGAGAGCTGGGTGACCGAGCACTTCGATGCCTTCACCCTGCGGCTGACCGAGCTGGCGGTGACGAAGTGACGACGGGCCTCCAAGTTCGACGACTCGACGCCGCCGGCCTGCGGCGCCACCTGCTGCCCGTGCTGCTCTACTTCGGTGCGCCCACCCTCAGCGCGCTGGCACCGCTCGCCGTCATCCCCGCGATCACGTCCAGCCTGGGCGCCCGCGGCTGGGCGTCCACCGCCATCGCTCTGGCAGTCGGCAACGCGGGTCTCGTCATCGCCGAGGTCGGATGGGGGTCGTCGGCCCGCAACGGGTCGCGAAGTCGCCACGCGGCCGACTGGGCATCTACCGCCGCGCTCAGGCGTGCAAGCTGATCGCCACAGCAGTCCTGGCGCCCGCAGCAGCCCTCCTGACTGCCGCCCTCGTCCAGACGGAGACGGCCAGTGCGGCGCTTCTCGCCGGCGCGACGGTCCTGACCGCACTCAGCCCGGCGTGGTTCTTCGTCGGCACCCACCGACCCGGCCTGACCCTCGCCTGCGACACGATCCCTCGGGTCGGGCTCTCCGTGGCCGCTGCCGCCGCGATCGCCCTCGGCGGCGGCCTCGCGTTCTACGGCGCCGCCCTGGTCGCCGCCGCTGCGATCGGCGTGATCCTCGCCGGGCGGCTCGGCGGCCTCCCCGTGATGCCCCGACGCCGCGACTTCACCCGCGCCCCCTCGACGATCCGCGAACACTCCGCGCTGGTCGCCGGTCGAGCCGTCAGCACGGTCTACACGTCCCTGCCGTCCGCCTTCCTCGGCGTCGTCGCACCGGCCGGCGTGGCCGCCTACACCGCGCTCGACCGGCCTCTCCGCATGGGGTTCGGCATCCTCGGAGCCGTCCCCGCCCGCCTGCAGAGCTTCGTCGGAGTCGCAGACGAGGCGGTCGCGCGCCGACGCAGTATCGTCGCGATCGGCGTCAACGCTGCTGTCGGCATCGCGGCGGCGACGATCTTCGTGCTCGTCATGCCCCTCGTCGTACCGGTCCTGTTCAGCGGCGCGGTCGACGTCGACTTCACTCTGGTGGCACTCGGAGCAGCGCTCCTCGTCGTCATGTCGACCTCACGAGGCCTGGGCCTGTCCCTGGTGGCCGCCGGAGCCGCGCCGAGCATCTCGGTCGCCATCGTCGCCGCTGCAAGCACCGCCGTCGTGACGCTCCCCTCTTCGGCGCGGCCGGCGGTGCCGCCGGAGCAGTGACCGCGGTCATCGCGGCCGAAGCCGTCGGCGTCCTGACCCAAGCCTTCCTCCTTCGACGAGCGTGGCTCCTGTCGATGGCCACCGCACCCCGCTGAGTCTCCTTCCTCCGAGAGAACCCCCGAATGCTCATCGCCGCCGCCTCCGTCCTGTCACTGGTCGGATTCTTCCTCCTGTCCGCCGTCCTCCCTCGGGAGCGACTCCGCGGCGTCGTCGCCTCGATCGTCGTCTGCGCGCAGTTCGTCGGCTGGTCGCTCGTCGTACCGCTGCCGATTCGGAATGCCGTGATCGTCGCGTCGCTCCTGCTGCTCGTCCTGAGCGCCCTGTCACCGCGCACGCAGCCGGCGAGACGGACTCCGATCCTGCCGCTCTGCGTGGCCTTCTTCGCCTGCACCCTGGTGACGACGGCCATCACGAATCCCGACGGCGCCGGCCTGATCGGTCGCGTCGGCAGCTTCTCGTGCCTCCTGGTCGTCGTCGTGACGCAGTTCTCGTCGAAAGACGCGCAGGCGTTCCGCGACGGCATCGTCGCTACGGCGGGTCTCCAAGCGGTCTTCGGCCTCATCGAGTTCTTCGTCACCCACGCGCCCGTCCTCTGGGGGTACAAGGTCTACGCGAACGGACGAGCGAGCTACAACGAGAACCCCTCCTCGGCGACACCGTCCTCCGCATCCAAGGCACCACGAGCCACTGGATCCCGTTCGCCGCGCTTCTCACCGTCGGACTGCTGGTCCTGCTCACGGAGTGGAGCCGCTATCGACCGGCGCTTCGCGTCGCGATCATCGCCGCCTTCACCCTCTGCCTCGTGCTGGCGGGAGCGCGCAGCGTGTTCTTGGCCGCCGCCGTGGCCGTCGTCTACCTCTCGTTCACGTCGAGCTCACTGTCGGCTCGAGGCCGCAACCTTCTCCTGCTCGCGGGAGGCGCGGTCGCCGCCGTCGCCTACAGCTCATCCATCGTGTCGTACGTCGACGACCTCCTCGGCTCCGGATCCTTCAGCAACCGATCCGGCAACCTCGAATACGTGCCGCGGCTTCTTCTCCGATCGGCGAGCGAAGTGATCTGGGGCAGCGGGGGCGACACCGAGCCGCAGCTGTTCGCCCAGGGACTGCTCTTCCAGAACGGCTTCGACGTCGTCGACAACCAGCTCGTGACCACCCTCGCGACCCAGGGCGTCATCGGACTCGTGCTCCTGGTGTCTCTCTTCATCGTCGGATTTCGAACCACCGGTCGTCTCTCGCGCTCCGTTCTCCTGGTCATGGTCGTGATGCTCTTCTCCTTCGACTACCTCCGATTCACGTCGATGCTGGGGCTCCTCTTCGGATTCCTGGCCCTCGCTCCGGCCACGGCAGGCGCCCGCGAGAACAGACCGAGCGACATCGTCGAGACGGGCCCGGAGCCGCGGGTGCCGAGCCCCTGTGGATGACCGATCCTCGAGTTCCGATTCCCTGCTTCACTGGCACGACAAGTGGAGTTAAAGGTATAAATACCTCATGCACAAAGGCACGACGAATCGATCGACAGCACGATCCCGTCCCCGGGCACGACGAACCGACGTCGAGGCCCTGCGCGGCTGGGCCGTCGGGGGCGTCCTCGCGTATCACCTCGTCGGCGTCCCCCTGGGCGGCGTCACCGGCGTCGACATGTTCTTCGCCATCTCCGGCTTCCTGATCACCGACCTCCTCTTTCGAGAGGCGCGCACGACGGGGCGGGTCGACCTGGTGGCCTTCATCCTCCGGCGCGCTCGTCGACTCGTTCCGATGGCTGTGGTCGTCCTGGCCGCGACGATCATCGCCGCCTCCGTCGTCTGGTACCGCCCGCGCCTGCTGACGACGCTGCTCGATGCCTTGGCGGCCGCGACCTCCACAGAGAACTGGCACCTGATCGCAGCGCAGACCTCCTACCTCCAGGCCGATGCGGCCGTGTCACCGCTGCAGCACTTCTGGTCGCTCTCGGTCGAAGAGCAGTTCTACGCCGCCTGGCCGGTGGCCGTCGCCGTCACCGTCGCGATCCTGGTCCGCCTTCGCCGAGCGCCTCGGCTCCGACTCGTCCTCCTCGGGGTGGCGATCGCCGCCACGGCCGCCTCTCTCGCCCGCTCGCTCTACCTCACCCACGAAAACATCGACGCCGCGTACTTCGACACCGGAGCGCGCGCTTGGCAACTCGGACTAGGAGCCGTCACCGCCCTCGCCGGCCCGCTCCTCGCGCGCATCAGCCCGAGCATCCGGCCGTGGATCGTCGGGGCGGGAGCGCTGCTGGCCCTCTGGTCACTCCTCGCCGTCGACCCCTCTCGCGCCTTCCCGATGCCCGGCGCGATCCCCGCGGTGGTCGGCACCTGTCTGATCCTGGGTTGCGGTACAGGAACCGAGCGCGGGCTCCTCCGAGTCCTCTCCCCGAGGCCCGCGCTCTGGCTGGGCCGACACTCCTATTCGATCTACCTCTGGCACTTCCCCCTGGTCGTCTTCCTACCCGACATCCTGGGCCAGACCGCTGCAACGCCCGTCCTCGCACTCGCAGCGACACTCCTCCTGTCGGCAGCGTCGTTCCGCTTCATCGAGCAACCGTTCCTCAGCCGCCGGTGGCCGATCACCCGCAGGAGGAGGCCGGATCCCGCGGCCCCGCCGCCGCCGCTCCGCCGCGTACGCTCGTGCATCGCACCGGGCCTCGTCCTCTGTCTGGTGGGCGTCAGCTCGTTCGCCCAGCTCCGCTCCCCGCTCGGCTCGGCGACCCCAGCCCTCTGGCCATCGCAGCCGGCTGGTCCGCCGATCCGTCACGCGAGTCCGGGGCGGCCTTCACGACCACCAGCCTCGAATCCGCACTGTCGGCGGCGGTCGTCGCGACGACCTGGCCCGAGCCGGTTCGCGGCGAACTCGACACGGTCTTCGGCGACCGGTTGCCCGACGCCATGGACGCCCGTGCGGGCTGTCGCCACGACCCCACGCTCCGACCCGAAGGCCTGCGATCCTGCGCCTGGGGGCCCGGCGATGCTCAGAAGAGAGCCGTCGTCATCGGCGACTCGGTCGCCGCCAGCTGGACCAGCTCCGTCGTCGCGGCCCTGGCACCCGACGACTGGCGAGTCGAAGCCCTCACCTTCTCCGGCTGCCCGTCAATCGACGTCGAGGCGACGCCGCGCGGCGAGGCCGACTTCGCGCCCCGCTGCGCGGCCAGCCGCGACGCCATGATCCAGTTCGCACTCGACCGTTCCCCCGACCTCATCGTCTTGTCCGACGCCGTCAACCTGGTCGACGTTCTCGACAGCGGCTCCTCCGGCCCCGCGGCGACGACCGAGTGGGCAGACGGCACGCTGCGAACGCTCGAGCGCCTGGCATCGACGCACGCTCGGCTCGTCGTTCTCTCGAACCCACCGGCCGGCCCCTCTCTGGCGACGTGCCCGACGCGGTTCCTCGAACCCGCCTCCTGCGCGACGACCCCGGACGAGCGCTACCTGATCAAGCGAACGGCGGAGTCTCGGGCGGTGACCGCTGCCCGCCGCACCGACATCGACGCTCACTTCGTCGACGTCGAAGTGTGGTTCTGCCTCGACGGAACGTGCCCCGCCTTCCTCGGGCCGCACCTCGTCCGCGCCGACCGAACGCACTTGACGGACGACCTGGGACGCGCGCTGGCCCCCTCCTTCGCGGGCGATTGATCCCCGAGATCGACTGAACGAGGGTTGCTCGACGGAACACTTCTCAAATAGAATATGTTGCATATGTCATTATCAACGGAAGGGAGACCCGTGCCGCCGACTCACGCGCGGTCCATCCGGCTGCTTCCCGAGCTCCGAGCCGTGCACCTCGAGCGTCTTCCCGTGACGGCACCGGCCGACGTGCTCTTCTTCCAGACCAAATACGACCTGGGCGATGCTCCGCTCCCTGCGGGCGTTCGCCGAGTCACGCTCGCCGGCGCAGTCCGAGCCTTCTGGCGCTCCCCGGCCGAACGGCTCGAAATGCCGGAGCCGCTGTGGATGAGGTTCCTCCCCGCGCAGCCGTTCTGATCGCGGCGTTCCGGGTCACCGGGCTCGTTCGCGGGCGACGCCGGTCGGTCTGCTCGTACGCCATGGAGAACAACGACCTCGATCATCTCGTGGCGGGCGCCGCCGGGCCGCTTCCCGCCCCCGCTCGAACGGTGTCGAAGGTCGCTCTCGGCCTCTATACGCGCTTCGCCGTCGATCGCCTGGCGTTCGCCACTCCAGCGGCCGGTTCGACGTACCGCGCTCTTCCGTTCGTGCGCGGAATTCCGCAGCGGGTCTTCACCGAGCTGCCCGCCGCCGCCCTCGACGGAGCCCCCGCCACGGGCCAGAAGGACGACGACGAGGCCGAGGTCGCACCGGGCCGCACACGAGCGACCTTCGTCGGAGTTCTCGAAGGCCGAAAGGGAGTCCACGAGCTCCTTCGCGCGTGGGAACAGATCGAAGGGGGCGACGCGGACGCCAGACTGACCGTCATCGGCCCCGGGCCCCTGGCCGGAGCCGTCGCCGACTGGGCGGCGCGCCGGCCGGCGTCGCGCCGCTACCTCGGTCCGCTGCCCCGGTCGAAGGTCCTCGAGCAGCTGGCGAGCTCGTCGATCCTGCTGGCCCCGTCCCTGCCCGAGGGGCGCTGGCGCGAACAGGTCGGCCTCCCGATCAAAGAGGCCCTGTCGGTCGGAACGACCGTCGTCACCACGTGCCAGACCGGCCTCGCCTCCTGGCTCGAACAGCGCGGCCATTTCATCGTCTCGGTCGACGGAGCCGATTTCGTCGATCGCTTCGCAGCCGCCGCCCAGGTCGCTCTCCGGGAGCCGTTGCGCCGACGCGACGTTCTGGCGAGCCTTCCTGAGCGCGACGCGCGAATCGACGCCGATGCCTGGCTCCACGAAAGGGTTCCGCAATGACCTCCTCGTCCGACAACTTCAGCATCCTCACCGTCTGCACCGGCAACATCTGCCGATCACCGCTCGCAGAAGCGGCGCTGCGGGAGGCTTTCGCCGACCTCGACGAAATCACCGTCGAGAGCGCCGGCACGTCGGCCCCCGTCGGAGCCCCCGTGCCGTCCGACTTCGTCGCCCTGGCCCACGGTCTCCAGCTGTCGACGGAGTCGCATCGCGCGCGCGCACTGACACCCGAGATGGTCCGGCAGGCCGACCTCGTCCTGGCCCTCGATCGCAGCCACCGCCGCGCGATCGTCTCCTCGTCCCTCGCGCCAACCGGACCACGGTGACGCTCCGCGAATTCGCGAGGCTCGCGTCAGCCGTTACCGACGACGAGGCCGATGCCGACCGTGAGTCGGCGGGCAGTCGGCTCGGCGACCGGCTCCGATCGTTCGTGAACACCGCGATGTCGTACCGGGGTCTCGTCGATCCGCCGGCGGAGCCGAGCGACGACGACATCGTCGACCCGTATCGGCGCGGCCGTGCAGCGGCAGAGTACGCCGGCCGCGAGATCACGGAGGCCGTCGACGACCTCCGCAGATCGCTGCGGCGAGCGGCCTGCTGAGTCGGCCGTCAGGTCGACGGAGCGAAGGCGTGCTGCATGACCCACGCGTGCATCACCACGGCGGCCGCGGCCGAGGCGTTGATGCTCCGGGTCGAACCGAACTGCACGATCTCAAGGACGGCGTCCGCTGCTGCGACGGCCTCCGCCGAGAGGCCGGGCCCTCCTGGCCGAAGAGGAAGACGCACTCCTCGGGCAGCGCGAACGTCTCGATCGGAACCGACCCGTCGACGTTGTCGATGGCGAGCACCGGGATCCTGCGCTCCTTCGCCCAAGCGACGAACGTCGCGACGTCGGGGTGGTTGACGACGTGCTGGTAGCGGTCGGTGACCATGGCGCCGCGCTTGTTCCAGCGGCGACGACCGATGATGTGGACGGTGTCGGCGGCGAAGGCGTTGGCGCTCCGCACGATCGACCCGATGTTCATGTCGTGCTGCCAGTTCTCGATGGCCACGTGGAACGGGTGCCTGTGCTCGTCGAGGTCGGCGACGATCGCCTCCATCGTCCAGTACCGGTAGCGGTCGATGACGTTGCGGGTGTCGCCGTGGCGGAGGAGCTCGGGATCGAAGCGCGGCTCGGTGGGCCAGGCCGCCTCGCCACCGGGCCACGGACCGACCCCGTGGGTGGTCCACTCGGCGCTCGGTGTGGGTTCGTCAGGCATCCCACCAGTCTGACAGGAGCGGGCGGGTTCGCCGTCGTCGGTGGCCACTACGCTGGGCGCCATGGCAACACGCGAAGAAGTCGAATGCTGGCTGACCGACATGGACGGCGTCCTCGTCCACGAGAACCAGGCCCTCCCGGGAGCCGCCGAGCTGATCGCGCAGTGGCAGAACGAGGGCACCCCGTACCTGGTGCTGACGAACAACTCGATCTTCACTCCGCGTGACCTGTCGGCCCGACTCCGCGCGTCCGGCCTCGAGGTGCCGGAGGAACGCATCTGGACCTCTGCTCTGGCGACCGCCGACTTCTGCCGCTCGCAGATGCCCGGCGGCTCGGCCTTCGTCATCGGCGAGGCCGGAATGACCACGGCGCTGCACGAGGCCGGCTTCATCATGACCGAGACGGCCCCCGACTACGTCGTCGTCGGCGAGACTCGCAACTACTCGTTCGAGGCGATCACCAAGGCGGCTCGGCTCATCATGGGCGGCGCACGCTTCATCGTGACGAACCCCGACGCGACCGGGCCGTCGTCCGAAGGCATCCTTCCTGCGACCGGCGCGATCGCGGCCATGATCACGAAGGTGACCGGCAAAGAGCCCTACGTGGTCGGCAAGCCCAACCCCATGATGTTCCGATCGGCGATGAACAGGATCGGCGCGCACTCCGAGAACACCGCCATGATCGGCGACCGCATGGACACCGACATCATCGCCGGCATCGAGGCCGGGCTGCACACGATCCTGGTGCTCACCGGCATCAGCGACCAGGCCGAGATCGACCGCTACCCGTTCCGCCCCACCGAAGTGCTGGCCGGGGTGCACGAGCTGGTGCGCACCGAGCCGGTGGCCGCCGACCTCGGGGATGCCGACGGGCGGTTCTAGGCGGTCTTTGTGGCTGGGCGCGTCGGGCCGGGCGCGTCTGGCCGGGCGGCGTCGCGGTTCCGGTGCGGGGAGCGGCGACGTGAGAGACCGCTCTAGCTCGCCGCGAGGCTGCTGGTGAACGTCTGGCCGCCCGTGCGGCTCACGAAGCAGTAGTAGGTGCGCGATCCTGCAGTCCACTGCTCGGCGCTCGCGGGGTAGCTCGCTGAGATCTGCACGCCCGTGTAGGCCTGCGCGGCGCTGACGTTGATCACGTCGCCCGACTGGCATTTGGGCGAGATCTGCGCCTCGAGCGCCGGCAGGCCCGGGTACGCGGAGCCTGCTGCCCCCGCCACCGTCCCCGTCGCGACGAGCTGGGCGGCGTGGGCGTCGTTGCAGCTGACGACGGTGTAGGTCTGCTGCCAGGCGTTCGTGAACGACGAGAGGCATTCGCCGCCGCGGAGATCGCTCCACTGGTGGACTCCCGCGGACGCCGGGCCGTTCGCGGCGGTCGGGCTCGGTGCCGGCGCCGCCTGGGTCGGCGTGGCCTTGGGCGACGGCGCGGTCTCGTGGGTCGCCGTCGCCACCGGCGCCTGAGCCGCGGGCGCCGACGCGCTGGACGCAATGGATCGGCCGAAGAAGAAGAGCACGGCGAGGACGATCAGGAACACCACGACCACTCCCACCGCGAGCAGGATCTGGCGCTCGCGAGGCCAGGAGGCGAAGCCCCCACCGCCGCCTCCGCGGGTCTTGGCGGGTGCCGCTTCGGCAGGGGCGGCCGACGACCACGACGCGGGCACCTTGGAAGGATCGATCGGGGTCACCGGGCGACGACTCGGGCCGAGGTCGCTGGCGGCGGACCCCGAGCCTGCGCCCGGCTGCAGGATCTCGGTCGGGTCGGCCGCCGTCGGCTGGCTGAAGGCTCGGGTCGGCGGCTCGACAGGCGGCACCGGGAACGCCTGCGTGGCGTCGACGGACTGTGCGGCGCGGTCCGCCTCGGGCTCGTCTCGGGCGTCCGCCGGCAGGGAAGGCATGGCGAGCGCCTCGGTCGGCGGCAGGTCGTCGACCGCGGGGCGCGACGAGGGCGCAGGATCCCGAGGCGCATCCGCCCACGCGCTGTCCACCTCGACCGCGGGTTCCCCGTTCTCGGTCGCTGGCCCGACAGTCATCGTCTCGTCGGGGTCGATGGGCTCGACGATGTCGCCGAAGAGGGCTGAAACCGGGTCGAGGTCGGGGTCGGGCGTGCTCGGGTCGGACGTGGTTGCGTCGGATGTGGTTGCGTCGGACGTGGTTGCCGGGTCGGGCTCGTCCGCCGGGTCGAGAACAGGTCCGGGTTCGGGGGCCGGCTCCGGGGCCGAGGCGGGCTCGGGCGCTGGGGCGGACTCCGGGTGCGGCGTCGCAGTGGGCGGCGTTGCGGCGGCAGCCGTCGTCGCGGCGGGCGGTGTCGCGGCGGGCGGTGTCGCGGCGGGCGGCGTTGCGGCGGGCGGTGTCGTGGCGGGCGGCGTTGCGGCGGCAGCCGTCGTCGCGGCGGGCGGCGTCGCAGCGGCGGGCGGCGTCGCAGCAGCCGACGTCGCAGCGGGCGGCGTCGCAGCAGCCGGCGGCTCGGGGTCGACGGCTCCGGTGAGCGACCACGGCGCTCCGGGGGCCGGGGAATCCTGGTCGGGAGTCTCAGATCCTGCGGGCGAAGCTGTCGACGGGTCGGCAGCCGGCGACTCGGGCGAGACGACGCCGAGAAGCTCCGTGAACGTCGGCGGCTCGTCGGGGCTCGACGGTTGGGCTCCGGCGGGCGACTCAGGATCCGCAGCGTCGGCTTCGGCCTGACGTTCGGCGGCGGCCTCCGCCAGGCGCTGGGTCAGCCACCACGGCGCCGGCGTCGCGGGGGCGTCGGCGTGCAGTCCATTCGGGGCTACGTCGCCGGTGGGCTGCGTGCCGGGGTCGATCTCGGTGGCTCGGGGCTGCTCGTCCGACGAGGGTTCTCCGACCGGCAGCAGGGCGGTGGCCGGTTCCGGTGAGGCGGGGTCCTGCTCGTCGTCTGCATGGTGCGACTCGTCGACCGGCGCGGCTTCGACCGGCGCGGCCTCCACCGGCGCGGCCTCCACCGGCGCCGCCTCGACCGGCGCGACGCCCGACGGCACCGGCTCGTCCCGCGGCACGTCGGCCCAGGCCGACGCTGCGTCGACGGGTTCGGGCTCGTCGGGCTCGTCCGGCTGCAGCAGCTCGGCGAACGGATCGAACGGCGCCTCTTCGGAAACCTCGGCCAGGGGCTCGGGCGCGATCGCCCCCACGGCCGGAGTCGCCGCAGCGGGCGTGGCCGGCGCGTCACCGGACGCCTCGGCGAAGCTGATGGCCTGCGTCTCGGGCAGGTCCGCTGCGGGCGCAGGGAGATCGGCCCAGTTGAAGCTCGCGGGCTCCGACGTGTCGGGGACGGCGTCGGCAGGAACGGAGATGATTTCGGTGAACGACGACTCCGGGTGCACGTGCGGAATCGGCGCCGTCGGAACCGCCCCGAACACGGCGCCGAATGCAGCCGTCGGCGTCTCGCCGTCGCCGTCGTGCGACGGAAGGGCCGCGGCGTCGAGGGCCGGCTGCTCGGCGGTGAGGCTCCACGGGGTGAGCGGCTCGACGGGCTCGTCCGAGTCGTCGCGCTGCCCGCGCAGCGCCGAGAGATCGAGGGCCATCGGGTGCGGCGCCGCCGACTCGCTCGCGACCGGTCGGGCGGCCTCGGGGGTTGCGGTGTCGCGCCGGCGGGCGGAGGAGACTGCTGCGACTCAGGGGTTGCGGGCGCGGCGAGGGTTGCTGGGGTTGCGGGCGCGGCGGGGGTAGCAGGCGCGTCAGGGGTCGCAGGCACGGCAGGGGTTGCAGGCGCGGGACGTGCTGCCGTCTCAGGCGCGAGCTCCGCCGCGGGCGATGGCGCTGCAGGCGATGGCGCCGCAGGCGTGACGGGCGCAAGCGGTGTCGCGGACGCGGGAGTGGCGGAGGAGGACGCCGCCGGGCCGGAGCCCGGCGCGGCTGCCCCCGCGACGGCGACGGTGGCAGCGGCGTCTCTCGCAGGAGCGCCCGGGGCGGCACCACCCGCGCCGCCGTCCGGGGCAGCAGGACCCGACGCTGGCGGGCCCGGCTCGACGTGCGCGGAGTGCCGAGGAGCCCGGGGCTCCCCGAAGAACGAGGCCGCGGTCGGGAGCTGCCGCGGGACGATCGGCACCGTCGCCCCCGGGCCGGCCTCGAACTCGGCCGGCGAGGGGGTGGCCGGAGAGCGCTCGGCCGAATCAGGCCCGGCAGAAGCAGGCTCGGCCGAGGACGACTCAGCCGGGACGACCTCGCCCGAAGAGACCTCGCCCACGGACGAAGCAGGCGCCGAGTCGCGCGCGTCCGAGTCGCGCGCGTCCGAGTCGGGCACTTCGGGAGCGGGGCCGGCGTCGGGTCCGGCCGCGTCGTGATCCTGCTCGCTCTCGGCCCGGGAGTGCGCGTCGGCCATCCGGCCCGCGTTCTCCTCCTCGGGGACCGCCGGCTCGTCGGGACGACGCTCGTCGCTCACGGTTCCAGCCCGAGGTCTTCCAGGCTGATCGCCGCGAAGTAGGGGTAGCCGGCCGCCTCGATGACCTCGCGAGCGCCCGTCGAGCGATCGACGACGACGGCGACGCCGACGACCTCGGCCCCGACCTTCTTCAGCGCCTCGATGGCTTTGAGGGGCGATCCGCCGGTCGTGGAGGTGTCCTCGACCACGATCACGCGCTTGCCCTCGAGTTCGGGGCCCTCGACCTGGCGGCCGCGGCCGTGGTCTTTGGGCTCCTTGCGGACGACGAACGCGTCGATCGATCTTCCGAGAGCAGCACCCTGGTGCAGGATCGACGTCGCGATGGGGTCGGCGCCCATCGTGAGGCCTCCGACGGCGAACACGTCGGGCACGTCGTCGATGAGGTCGACCATCACCTGCCCGATCAGCGGCGCGACCCGGTGGTCGAGGCTGACCTTGCGGAGGTCTACGTAGTACGTCGCCTTCTTGCCGCTGGTCAGGGTGAAGTCGCCGTGGAAAACGGCGAGCTCGCTGATGTAGTCGATGAGCTGCTGGCGTGCGTCGGTCACGCCGACATGCTACCCGTACCACCCAGATCGGCCACCCGCGCAGGCCTCTGCCCGGCCGCGGCACGACGTCGGCGGGTCTGAGCGCGCTTGGGCGGGTGCGCGCGCACCCGCCCACTGCCGCACCAGCCCGCCCACTCGCACCCGCCCACTCGCACCAGCCCACTCGCACCAGCCCACCACGGCACCAAACCGCTACCGTTGAGGCATGCGTGTCGCCACCTGGAACGTCAACTCCATCCGAGCCCGGGCAGGGCGAGTCGTCGACTGGCTGGTCCGCGAAGACGTCGACGTCCTCGGCATGCAAGAGATCAAGTGCAAGCCCGAGCAGTTCCCGTACGACCTGTTCCACGACGCGGGGTACGAGATCGAGCTCCACGGCCTGAGCCAGTGGAACGGCGTCGCCTTCGCCAGCCGGCTCCCGATGGAGGACGTCGAGATCACGTTCCCGAGCCAGCCCGGCTTCGCCAAAGGCGTCGAAGCGCAGGATGCCCCGAAAGAGGCCAGGGCCATCGGCGTCACGGTCGACGGGGTGCGGCTCTGGAGCCTCTACGTTCCGAACGGGCGCGAACTCGACGACCCGCACTACACGTACAAGCTCGACTGGCTGGAGAAGCTGCAGGCCGAGACGGCCGCGTGGCTGAAGGCAGACCCGAAGCAGCCGCTGGCGCTGATGGGTGACTGGAACGTGGCTCCTCTCGACACCGACGTGTGGGATCCTGCCGTCTTCGAAGGGCACACCCACACCAGCCCGCCCGAGCGCGCCGCGTTCGCCGCCTTCCAGGAGCCCGGCCTGCTGACCGACGTCGTGCGACCGCGGCTTCCCGAGGGCTACACCTACTGGGACTACAAGCAGCTCCGCTTTCCCCGCAACGAGGGCATGCGCATCGACTTCATCCTGGGCAGCGAAGCGTTCGCGGGTCTCGTCACGAGCGCCAGGATCGACCGCAACGAGCGCAAGGGCGATGCCCCGAGCGACCACGTGCCGGTCGTCGTCGACCTCGATGTCGACCCGGGCGACGACGACGATCGGCCCATGATCTTCTAGCGAGTTCTTAACATTTCACGTTCAGACATGTGAAATACTCTTGGGGCATGCCAAAAGCACGCCTCCTCCCCTGACCGTCCTTCCGCTCCTTCTCGTCGGCACTCTCGCCGGCTGCTCGACCTCCGACCGCGACGACGCCGGCTCCACGACGACGCCGAGCGCCTCCGAGCCGCACTTCACCTACTCCGGAGCCGACGGCCCCTCCCACTGGGGCGACCTCAGCCCCGAGTGGAAGGCCTGCTCCGCGGGCACCGAGCAGTCGCCGATCCGGCTCGCGGGCACGACCACGAAGAGCGCGCAGGATCTCGACGTCCACTACCCGGGCAAAGTCGCATTCGAGGCCGACAACAACGGTCACACCGTGCAGGTCGCCCCCACCGGTGACGCGACGGTCACCTCCGCCGGCGAGCGCTTCGAGCTCGTCCAGGTGCACTTCCACGCCCCGTCCGAGCACGAGGTCGACGGCAAGAAGGCCGACGCCGAGTTCCACTTCGTCCACGCGAACGCCGACGACGACCTTCTCGTCGTCGGTGTGCTCGCGCACGAGGGCGCCCGGTCCGCTGCGTGGGCACCGTTCGTCGAAGCAGCGATCCACGCCGAGACCGACACCGACCACGACGGCGACGACGACGTCGAGCCCGACGATCACGACCCCGACGGCCACGGGTTCGAGCACGAGCACGACGGTGACGGCGAGAACGACTCCGACGACGGCACGATCGACCTCGCCGCGCTCCTGCCGAAGTCGCTCGACCACTACTCGTACGAGGGCAGCCTCACGACGCCGCCGTGCACCGAGGGCGTGCAGTGGCGAGTGCTCGAGACGGCCGTCGAGCTCAGCGCCGACCAGCTCGCCGGCCTCCGCAGCGCGCACGACGACAACGCTCGGCCCCTCCAGCCCCTCCACGACCGCTCGGTGCTCAGCGTCGACTGAGGCCCGCGCTCCCGGTGAACCGACTCCGACCGGACGACCTGACGCCGCCGCGGCGCGTCAGGTCGTCCGATCGCCGTCAGGTCGGCCCCCGCGCGGCGCACGCACCCGCGCGGCGCACGCACCCGGGCAGGGCACGCGCCCGCGCACGCGCAGCGCACGCACCCGCGCAGCGCAAGGCAGCGCACGCCCGCGCATCCGCGCAGCACGCACCCGCACCCGCACCCGCACCCCTACTTCAACAGCGCCGCCACCAGCACCAGCGCCGGCACCGCGGCGATCGTCGTGAGCAGCACGGTGTCGCGGGCGACTGCCACCCCGACCTGGTATCGCTGGGCGTAGTTGAACGCGTTCTGCGCAGACGGCAGCCCGGCGAGCACCACCGTCACGAAGAGCTCCTCGTGCGAGAACCCGAAGACGAACGCCCCGAACAGCCAGGCCACGACCGGCATCAGCACGATCTTGAGCGAGCTCTCCAGGAGCACGTCGGCGCGTGCCGTCCCCGCCTGCAGCGGCTTCTGCCCGTGCAGCGACATCCCGAACGAGATCAACACGACGGGCACCGCTGCGGCTCCGATGAGCGAGAACGGCTCGAGCACGTCGGTGGGGATTCGCACGCCGAACACCGAGCACAGCACGCCGAGCAGCGACGCGATGAGCAGCGGGTTCGTGAACGGCCGCGAGATCGTGCGCCCGAGCGACGCCCCGGAGCCCCGATTCGTCGAGATGTCCATGATCGTCAGCACGACCGGGGTCAGGATCAGCAGCTGGAACAGCAGCACGGGAGCGACATAGGTCGCGCTCCCGAGCACGTAGACGGCGACCGGCAGTCCGATGTTGTTGGCGTTGACGTACGCGCCGGCCATCGTCCCCATGGTCGTCTCGGCGACCGAGCGGCCGAGGACGAAGCGGAGCACGATCACCGAGACCAGCGCGGCACTCAGGGCGGCGATCGTCGACACCACCAGGATCGGCGAGAACAGCACGTGCACGTCGGCCTTCGAGATGTTCACGAAGAGCAGGCACGGCGTCAGGACGAAGAACACCAGCTGGCTGAGAACGCGGTGTCCGTGCGGGCCGAGCAGGTCGATCCGGCCGACGACGTACCCGATCAGGATCACGACGCCGATGATGCCGAACCCGATCAGAACTCCACCCATGCCCCCAGTCTGGTGGGTCTCGGTGAATCAGGAGACATGCCCTAGCCTCGGACCATGGCTGAGACGGACTACAACGGCGGCTCCTTCTACTACGAGGTCGACGGCGACCCCGCGCACCCGGCGATCGTGCTGATCCACGCGGGGGTCGCGAACCTCCGCATGTGGGATCGCATCGTTCCCGAGCTCGCCACCGACCACCGGATCCTGCGCTACGACACCCGCGGCTTCGGCCGCACCGAGACCGGCGACGTCCACTTCTCCGAGGTCGACGACCTGCTCGCCGTGATGGACCAGGCCGGCGTGGAGCGCGCGACCCTGATCGGGGCGTCGAGAGGCGGCAGGATCGCGATCGACGCGACCGTCGAGCACCCCGAGCGGGTCGCGGGGCTGGTCACGATCGGCTCGAACCCCAGCGGCTTCCCGGAGGTCGAGCTGACCGAGCGGGAGAACGACCTCTTCGACGAGCTCGACGCCCTGCTGGCCGCGGGCGAGCACGAGAAGCTCAATCGGCTCGAGACCGAGCTCTGGGCGGCGGGCCCGACGCGCGACGTGATCGAGCTCGATCCTGCGTTCCTGTCTCTCGCCTACGAGCTCAACGCCGCGAACGTGCGCCACATCGACGACGCGGCGACCCCCGTTCCGCTCGAGTCGCCCGCCTACTACCGCACCGTCGACATCGAGGTGCCGGCGCTCTTCGCGGTCGGCGAGCACGACCTGTCGAGCGAACTGGCGGCCACCGAGTACCTGCTGTCGACGGTTCCCGACTCGGACGGCGCCCGGTTCCCCGACTCGGCGCACCTGCCGAGCGTCGAGCGTCCGGAGGAGTTCGTGCGCGTGCTGACCGGGTGGCTGACGGCGCACTCCCTCTGACCGGTCGAGCTCGCGCCGGGACGCCCGCCTCGCCGGCATGAGCGAGAATTGAGGCGTGACGACACTTCACGACCCCTCCCTCCACTCTTTCGCCTCCGACAACTACTCGGGCGTCCACCCCGAGGTGATGCAGGCCATCGCCGAGGCGAACCTCGGGCACGTCGGCTCGTACGGGGCAGACCCCTACACGGCCAGGTTCCAGGAGCTGGTCGTCCAGCACTTCGGCGAAGGATCGACGGTCCACCCGGTTCTGACCGGAACCGGCTCGAACGTCGGCTCGCTCCAGGCGCTCGTGCCGCGCTGGGGCGCCGTCATCTGTGCCGCGACGGCCCACATCTACACCGACGAGGGCGGTGCGCCCGAGCGCCTCGGCGGGCTGAAGCTGCTCAGCGTCCCGACGCCCGACGGAAAGCTCACGCCCGAGCTCATCGACCGCCAGGCCTACGGCTGGGGCGACCAGCAGCGTCCCCAGCCGCTCGCCGTCTCGATCACGCAGACGACCGAGTTGGGCACCGCCTACTCGACGCAGGAGATCCGCGCCATCACGCAGCACGCACACTCCCTCGGCATGAAGGTCCACCTCGACGGGGCCAGGATCGCGAACGCCGCGGCGACCACGGGAGCCTCCTCCGCGAGCTCACCCGCGACGCCGGCGTCGACGTCGTCTCGTTCGGCGGAACGAAGAACGGGCTCCTTCTCGGCGAGTCGATCGTCGTCCTCACCGAGGACGAACTGCCCGGCGTCACCTACATCCGCAAGATGGACGCCCAGCTCGCGTCGAAGATGCGCTTCATCTCGGCGCAGTTCATCCCGCTGCTCGAGGGCGACCTCTGGCTGCGCTCGGCGACGCACGCGAACGCGATGGCGACGCGCCTCGCCGGTGCCCTGTCGGAGCTGCCCGGGGTGACGGTGACGCAAGAGGTCCAGGCCAACGCGGTGTTCGCGATCCTGCCCCGGCACCTCATCGAGGCGGTCCGGGCCCAGCACCGCTTCTACGACTGGAACCGCGACACCGGCGAGGTACGCCTGATGTGCTCGTTCGACACGCAGCCGGAGCACGTCGACGCGCTCGTGGCCTCGGTGCGCCGCGAACTCGAGGCCGCCGCGTGAGCGGCGCGCCCGACCAGGCACCGATCCCGACGCCGCAGGCCCCGCGGGGCCCGCTGCCGGCCGATGTCTTCTCGACGGCCAAGCCGGTGGGCCGGTACCCGGGGCGGCATCACCCGCGCACGGGCGACCTCGTCGTGACGATCCTGTTCTCCGTGATCCTGCTCGTCATCGCCGTCATCTACGTCCGCTCGGCCGTCGACCGGGCCCACACCGACGCGCGCCTCGTCGACGGCACGCAGCTGGCGAACATCCTGGCGTTCCTCGCGCCGATCGTGCTGACGGTGTTCTCGCTGGTCTTCTCGGCGCTGTTCGTCCTGCGCCGGATCTACGCGCTGTGGTTGCCGATCGTGGCGGGGATCCTGATCGTCGCGCTCTACTCGGTGACGCAGGACATGCTCGACCACGCGATCGTGTCGACCTTCCTCGGCTGAGCCTTTTGTATGCGTTCGTATCGGGAATGAGCGAGCGGCGTAGGCTGTTTCGGTACTCGACTCCCCAGCGACGCGGAGATCCACGCCTTTGTCCACGTCTATAGGAGACACCATGACCATCACGGATCAGAACACCACCCGCACCTCCGACACCGCCGTGCCGATCGTCGACCTGCTCGACGAGCGCTGGAGCCCCCGCTCGTACGACGTCACCGCCACCCTCTCGGACGAGCAGCTCACCGCGCTCCTCGAGGCCGCCCGCTGGGCGCCGTCCGCCGCCAACCTGCAGCCGCGCCGCTTCATCGTCGGCCGGCGCGGAACCCCGACGTTCGCCACCATCCTCGCCAATCTGATGGGCTTCAACACCGTCTGGGCCGGCAACGCCGCGGCGCTCGTCGTCGCCGTCGCCGAGACCACGACCGAGGAGGGCGACGTCCGCCGCTGGGCCGAGTACGACCTCGGCGCCGCCATGTCGGCCCTCTCCGTCCAGGCGCACGCCGAGGGCCTCCACACGCACCAGATGGGCGGCATCGAAGTCGACGGCCTGCGCGCCGCGTTCGACCTGCCGGAGCGCCTCGTGCCGGTCACCGTCACCGCGATCGGCGTCGTCGACTCCGCCGACAAGCTGCCCGAGAAGCTGGCCGAGCGCGAGACGCTCCCCCGCACGCGCCTCCCGATCGACGAGCTGGTTATCGCGCGCGACTGAGCTGCGGCTTGGATTGCGCGGCTGCGGCGGCGGCTGCGGCCGCGGCCGCTGAGCGGCGGGGCCTGCTGGCGGCGCGGGTCGCGCCTCCGGCGCAGCCGAGTCGGGGCGGCACGCGACGACGGGCGGGCGACCCGCAGCGCCTAGAGTGTGTCTCCCACGTGGTCGGAGGTCGTGTGTGGTCTGGTCTCGTGAGCTGCAGGGCGGGTGACGCAGGAGGCCGCCCGCGGCCTTCACGGAATCCGCCGCCGCAGATCGCTCCATCGAGGGTACACACGACCCGCGGCGAAGTGAGAGACACGCCCTAGGAGCGGGCGGCCGACACGAAGGCGCGGATCGCGTCGGGGCTCTTCACCCCGCGAGACGATTCGACGCCGCTCGACACATCGACGCCCGACGGCGCGAGGGTCTTCGTGAGGCGGACGACGTTCTCGGGCGTGAGCCCGCCCGCAAGGATCCACCCCAATGGCAGCGGCGACCCCGCCAACGTGCTCTCGGCAAACGTCGCGCCGGCCCCGGGGTCTGGGGCGTCGAGAAGCAGGCGCGCCTCGCCGAAGGAGCCGGCGTGATCCTGCGATTCCCTGACGAAGGTGTCGGCCGAGATCGCGCGAATCACGGGGAACCCGGCCCGGCGCACCGCCTCGAAGTACGCGGGGTCTTCGTGGCCGTGGAGTTGCACCGTTCTGACACCGGCCGCTCGGGCCAGGCGCAGGACGTCGTCGAGCGGCTGGTCGCGGAACACCCCGACGGTCTCGACGCCCTCCGGCACGCGGGCCACCAACTCGCGGGCGTGCGCCGCGTCGACGAGCCGCGGGCTGCCCGGCGCGAACACGAACCCGGTCGCGTCGGCCCCTGCCGTGACCGCCGCGTCGAGGGTTTCCGGCGTCGAGAGGCCGCAGATCTTGATCCACATGGGTCTAGTCTCGCGTGCTGCGCGTGCGCGCGCGGTGCGGGCGGGCGCTCGCAGGTGCGGGCGGGTCGACGCCCACCCGCCCACGCCTCCCGCAACCCGCCCACGCGGGGCCAGCGCACGGCTCGACGGGCCACCGGCCGCGCCTGAGCGGAGGGGGCGTGCGCGGCGTGCGGCGTACGCGTGCGTGTGCGCGGCGTGTGCGCGCGTGCGTGTGCGCGCGTGCACTGCGGGCGGGCCCCCGCAGGCGCGGGCGCCCTGGCGCCCACGCCGCCCACGCCGCCCGCAACCCGCCCACACGAGGCCAGCGCACGGCTCGACGGGCCACCGGCCGCGCCTGAGCGGAGGGGGCGTGCGCGGCGTGCGGCGTGCGTGCGTGTGCGCGCGTGCACTGCGGGCGGGCCCCCGCAGGCGCGGGCGCCCCGGCGCCCACCCGCCCGCGCCTCCCGCAACCCGCCCACGCGGGCCAGCACACGGCTCGACGGGCCACCGGCAGCCTCCGCGCGGTGCGGGCGGGCCCCCGCAGGCGCGGGCGCCCCGGCGCCCACCCGCCCCCGCCTCCCGCAACCCGCCCACGAGGGCGGGGCAGGGCGGCGCCGGCGCCGGCGCCCCGACAGCAGACCGCCCGGCCGCCTACGCGGGCAGGTCGTCGAGGTCGGCCGGGTCGGGCTCGGCGAGCGCCGACTGCGAGACCACGAGCGACTGCCCGTCGGGGGCGACGTCGACGAGCACGGTGTCTCCGTCGGAGATCGCGCCGCCGAGCAGGGCCCGGGCGAGGTTGTCGTCGATCTGGCGCTGCATCAGGCGGCGCAGCGGGCGCGCGCCGTAGACCGGGTCGTAGCCGCGATCGGCCAGCCAGGCGCGGGCGTCGGGCGTGACGGCGAGTTCGAGCCGCCGGTCGGACAGCCGCCGAGCGAGACGATCGACGTAGAGCGAGACGATCTGGCCGAGGTCGTCTTGCGAGAGCGTCGAGAAGAGCACGATGTCGTCGAGCCGGTTGATGAACTCGGGCTTGAAGGCCTGGCGCACCATGGCGTCGACGGCTTCTTCTTTCTGGGCCTGCGTGAGCGACTGGTCGCTGAGGAACTGCGAGCCGAGGTTGGACGTCAGGATCAGGATCGTGTTGCGGAAGTCGACCGTTCGGCCCTGACCGTCGGTCAGACGCCCGTCGTCGAGCACCTGCAGCAGGATGTCGAAGACCTCGGGGTGCGCCTTCTCCACCTCGTCCATCAGCACGACGCTGTAGGGGCGACGGCGCACGGCCTCGGTGAGCTGACCGCCGGCCTCGTAGCCGATGTAGCCGGGAGGGGCGCCGACGAGCCGCGAGACGGTGTGCTTCTCGCTGTACTCCGACATGTCGATGCGGATCATCGCCTTCTCGTCGTCGAAGAGGAACGACGCCAGCGCCTTGGCGAGCTCGGTCTTGCCGACGCCGGTCGGCCCGAGGAAGAGGAACGAGCCGGTGGGGCGATCAGGATCGCTGATGCCCGCTCGGGTGCGCCGCACGGCTTCGCTCACGGCCTTGACCGCGTCGCGCTGCCCGATGATTCTCTGCCCCAGCTCCGACTCGAGGTGCAGCAGCTTCTCGGTCTCGCCGGCCATCAGGCGCCCGACGGGGATGCCCGTCCAGGCTGCGACGACCTCGGCGATGTCGGCGTCGGTGACCTGGTCGTTCACCATCCGCTCGCCGCCGGCCTCGAGGTTCTCGGCGTCGGCCAGCGACTTCTCGATCGCGGGGATCGTCTCGTAGTTGATCTTGGAGGCGTCTTGGTAGCGGCCCTCGCGCATGGCGCGGTCGAGGTCGATGCGGGCGTCGTTCAGCTTGCCCTTGAGGTCGCCGACGCCCTGGAGCGCCGCCTTCTCGGCCTGCCAGCGGGCGTTGAGCTGGTCGTATTCGGCCTGGCGCTGCGTGATCTCGGTGCGGAGCGCTTCGAGGCGCTGCTTGGAGGCGTCGTCCTTCTCCTTCTGGAGCGCGAGCTCTTCGACCTGCAGCCGCACGAGGCCGCGGTAGAGCTGGTCGAGCTCGACGGGAGACGAGTCGATCTCCATCTTGAGGCGGGAGCCGGCCTCGTCGACGAGGTCGATGGCCTTGTCGGGGAGCTGCCGACCCGAGATGTAACGATTGCTCAGGCTGGCGGCGGCGACGAGCGCGGAGTCGGCGATCGTGATGCCGTGGTGCGCCTCGTACCGCTCTTTGAGACCGCGCAGGATCGCGACGGTGTCTTCGACGGACGGCTCGCCCACGTAGACCTGCTGGAACCGACGCTCGAGCGCGGCGTCTTTCTCGATGAACTGGCGGTACTCGTCGAGCGTGGTCGCCCCGATGAGTCGCAGCTCGCCGCGCGCCAGCATGGGCTTGAGCATGTTGGCTGCCGCGACGGAGCCTTCGCCACCGCCCGCGCCCATCAGGGTGTGGAGCTCGTCGATGAAGGTGATGACCTGGCCGTCGGAGGCGGTGATCTCTTTCAGCACGTCTTTGAGCCGCTCTTCGAACTGCCCGCGGTACATCGCCCCCGCGACGAGCGCGGAGATGTCGAGCGAGATCAGCCGCTTGCCCTTGAGCGAGTCGGCGACGTCGCCGGCCACGATGCGCTGCGCGAGCCCTCGACGACGGCCGTCTTGCCGACGCCGGGCTCACCGATCAAGACGGGGTTGTTCTTCGTGCGGCGGGTGAGGACCTGACTCACCCGCCGGATCTCGGTGTCGCGACCGATCACGGGATCGAGCTTGCCGCTCGCCGCGATCGCGGTGAGGTCGACGCCGTACTGCTCGAGGGCGCTCTTCTGCTTCTCGTCGGAAGCCGGTGCGCCCTGCATGTTCGCCATTCGGTGGTGCCTTTCGTGCTACGTGCCTCGAAGAAACTTGAGTTGACCAGACTCAAGTTTACGCGTCTGCGCCCGTCAATGCCAGACCCTCGGGTGACAGGGTTGCTCATTTCTTGTCTAACGTGTAATATTTTTGTATCCATTACCTAGCCCAGCCACACGCTGCGCTCCGTACAAGAAAGCACCTCACACTCATGCGAAAAATCCTCAAGGGCGCTGGCGCGTCGGCTCTGGCCGCCGCCACCGTCGTGACCGGGCTCAGCTTCGGTCCTGCGGCCACTGCCGCACCATCATCGTCTCTCGCAACGTCTCCTGCGTCCGTTCCTGTAAACGGCACGAAGTTCAAGCTCGTTGTCCCGTCAGCCGCAAAATTCGTCGGCTACACGAAAACCTCAGAATCGGCACGGTGGAACACGTACAACACGCGGGCCGAAGCGGAAGCGGCGTCGATGACCGCCCGAATCGTGACCGAGGGTGACCATTTCCGAGCGAAGATCGACGATTATTCAGGGAGCGAAGTCTGCCTTACTGCATACACCGGTATGTACGACAAGACCCGTCTCCTCGGTGCCGGCGGGGCGTCGTGTTCTAACGAAAGCGGTCTCTTCCGACTCGACTCGCAGGCGCGCATGGTGTCGAAACTTTACGGGCAGTACGTCACCTCCACTGTCTTCGGCGAAACGAAGAGCCTGGTCATCAGCGCCAGCGGCACGGCTGCCCAATTCACCGGCGTGAATGCAGGAGTGATGGCCTCCGTCGACAGCGTCGATGTCGTCAACCGAACGGCTCAGATCTCGGGCACGGGGAAGCCGAACTCGTCCGTGGTCATCGGCGACGACCGAGACACGCCGGTCGGCAGCGACGGCAAATGGAGTGCCAAGCTCGAGAACCTGAACTTCGGCGTCAACACGATCCACCTCGAGAACTGGCTCCCCGGTAGCACCAAGGCCGACTCCGAGCTGGATCTCAAGGTCGAGCTGAAGGTCACTGACCTGTCGGCCGTCGCCAGCGCCACGAACAACAACGCCGACAACGTCACCATCAGCGGCGCCGGCCAGGCCGGTGCCGACGTCACGATCAAGGACGAGTCGGGCAAACCCGTCGCCACGACGACGATCAATGCGTCGACCGGCCGCTACAGCGCGACCGTCGCAGCCCCGAACGCCGGCGGCGAGCACAAGTTCCAGGTGACGCAGTCCATCAAGGAGTCGATGCCGGCACCAAGCAGGCGCCGTTCCACTACGGCACCGCCGTCACCGTCACCAAGCCGATCGACGACCTGATCCACCCTGGTGGTCCGATCGACTTCGGCGGCACGGGCGAGGGTGGCGGTTCCATCAAGATCACCGAGGACGGCAAGCAGGGCGTCGTCGCCACCGGCACCGTCATCGCCAACGGCAACTGGTCGATCAACGGCGTGACCCTCGACGACAAGGAGCACAAGCTCGTCGTCACGCAGGTCTCCAAGGGCAACAACACCACGACCGCCAAGGTCACCCTGAACGCGGGCGAGACCGGCGTCACCCAGCCGTTCCAGCTGACGACCCCGAAGGACGGCGCGACGATCGTCTCGCCTGACAACTCCGTCGAGTTCACCGGTCTCGGTACGACGGGCTCCACCGTCGAGATCATGAACACCTACAACAGCCGCGTCGTCGCCTCGAGCACCGTCGGCTCCGACGGCACCTGGAAGTCCTCCGGCGTCCTCGGCTTCGGCGAGCAGAAGCTCCGCGCCAAGGTCACCCTGCCCGGCAACGGAATCGAGAACACCTACTTCGCCGTCACCGTGAAGGCTGCAGAGGGTGTCACCCAGCCGTTCGAGGTGAGCAGCCCCAGCCACAACTCGACCGTGGTCGCCCCGACCAACCTCGTCGACTTCGCCGGCAAGGGCACCACCGACTCGACTGTCGAGATCATCAACACGTACAACGGGCGAGTCGTCGCCACGACCAAGGTCGCCGACAACGGCACCTGGAAGGTCACCGGCGGCGTCGGCTTCGGCGTGCAGAACCTCAAGGCCGTCACGACCCTCCCGAGCGGAAGCCAGAGCGAACTGCCGCTGACGATCACCGTCAACGCGACCCAGGGCGTCAGCAAGCCGTTCGCCCTGACCACGCCGAAGAACGGCGACACCGTCATCGCCCCGAACAACGAGGTCACGTTCTCCGGCGAGGGCACCACCGGTGCGAAGGTCGAGATCTGGACCGTGAACGGCGGCGCCTCCCGCGTCGTCGCCGCCGCGACCGTCGGCGAGAACGGCACCTGGACCACGGGCAAGGGCTTCCTCAGCCACCAGGGCTACAACCTCCAGGCGCGCTACAGCATCAACGGCGGCCAGCCGACGCTGACTCCGTTCAGCATCACCGTGAAGGCCAGCGCGAACGTCATCCAGCCGTTCGCCCTCACCAACCCGAGGGATGGCGACACCGTCGTCACCCCGAACGGCATGGTCACCTTCAAGGGCGTCGGCGCAGCCGGCGCCAAGGTCGAGATCATCAACGACCTCGGCGGCGCATTCGAGCGAGTCGTCGCATCCGGCACCGTCCAGACCGACGGCACCTGGAGCGCGACCGGCGGCCTCAACCCGAACCAGACCTACCCGCTCTGGTACTCGCACACCCCGGGCGCGAACGGTGGCGCGCAAGCCGACGGCACGTTCACCATCACCACCACCCCCACCAAGTAACACCAAGCACCACCAAGCACCACCAAGCACCACCGGCGGGGCCCCCGCGAGGGGCCCCGCCACCCCACCCACTTCCCCGCCAGAACCACGACTCCTGGAAAGACACAACCCATGAAGAAGACCCCGCTCCTCGCCGCCGTCCTCGGCGCGACCGTCATCGCCGCTCTCGCCGGCTGCACCAGCTCCGCCACGACGACCGCCGACAAGACCCCCAAGCCGACTCCCACGAGCAGCGCCACCACCGACGCCGCCGCTCCCGTCGTCAACAAGTGCGTCGACGGCCAGGCCCTCCTCACGGGCACCGCCACGTCGAACGATCTCGCCAGCGGTTGCGACACCGTCTACGTCCTGATGAACGACGCCACGATCGACCTCGGCCCGACCAAGAAGCTCGTCTTCGAGGGCACGGGCAACAAAGTCACGCACACCGGCGAGAAGCCCGAGATCGTCGGCGGCGAGAAGAACACCGTCACCGCGAAGTAGCGCTCACCACCTCAGACGGGTGGCCAGACGACAGCCGAAGGGCGCCTCCACGCGAGGCGCCCTTCGTGCTCGGGCGAGATGATACTGCGCGAACCGACGACGATGAGAGCGCTCACAGCAATCCTCGCCGATACTGGTCGGATGATCGACGTCGCTCTCGCCCGAAACCTCCACGACGCAGGACTCCGGTGGCGTCCGGCCACGGGAGACCGGTTCCTCATCGACAGTGCGGCCTTCGAAGACGACGACGGCGACGCCCAGATCTTCACGATCAGCGAGATGACGATCGAGGCGCACACCTACCCGACCGGAACCGAGCTCGGCTTCAACGGCACCACCGAGTGGGCGCTCGACTCGGTCTCGACCGACGACTCGCTGTGGCTCCCCCGCGAAGACCAACTGCGCGACCTGCTCGGCCCGACGTTCCACGCGCTGACCCGAACCGAATCCGGCGACTACGAGGTCAGCACCACCATCGGCGGCGAGATCCAGCTGTTCACGGCACCGGACGCCGAGAACGCCTACGCCAGCGCGCTCCTCGCCTACATCGACGCGTCGCTCCGCATCGAAGAGCGGCTCGAGTGAGCGCGGTGGAGGGGGCGTCGAGCGACGGCGCAGGCCTCGCGTTCACCCTCGCAACGGTTCGCAACGGCGGCTCCAGCAAGCTGAGACGAATCTCGCTCTGTGAGAACGCCCCGTGAACATTCACGGGAAAGCTTGCACTCTGCGAAAAGCAGGAGAAAACTAACGGAACCTCGGATCAGGGGCCGTGCGTGACGAAGACGTAACGCTATCGGGAGGCGACCATGTCGGAATCGACCACAGACGACGCAACGCGCCACGAGCGCGAAGAAGAAGAGGTCCGCGAGGCCCTTCTCGGGGATGCGAGCGAGCGCAACACCGCCTGGCTGTTCGAGCAACTCGGCGAGCCGGGCATCGCGCTGCTGCACGACCGCGACCCGCGCGACTGAATCGAGCGCGCTACGCCTTGACCGACACGGTCACGGTGAACTTCGGGTTGCGCGTCACCTGCCGCGTCTCGCCCACGACCGCCGCGAGCGTGTCGCGGTGCTTCAGGTGCGAGTTGTAGACAGTCCAGAGTTCGCCGCCCGGTCGGAGCACGCGCGAAGCGGCCTCGAACAACTTCAGGGCGACACCCGGCTCGACCGCGGCATCGACGTGGAACGGCGGGTTCAAGAGCACCAGATCGCAGGATCCCGGCGCCTGCGACGACAGCGCGTCGTCGCGAACCACGGTCACCCGGTCGGCGACCCCGTTCAGCTCGGCCGTGGCAGCGGTGGAGGCGACCGCGGAAGCGGACTGGTCGGACGCGATGACGCGCGCCGCCGGGCGAGCGAGTGCCGCGCTGACGGCGAGCACGCCCGACCCGCAGCCGAGGTCGACGATGACCTCGGCGGCCGGCGAAGCCTGCGGCAGTACCTCGAGGAGGGCGCGCGTGCCGATGTCGATCTTCGATCCGGCGAACGTTCCGCCGAAGGCCGCGACGGCGAGGCCGACACCGAGCTCGTCGTGCCGCTGCGTGCGGGGCCACGGAGACTCGACGGGCGGGTCGACCGGCTCGGACGCCGTGAGCACCCGCGACTTCTGGCGGGCCAGCCCCGCGTACACCACGGAGAAGTGCTCCCGCAGCACGTCGTTCATGCCGATCGTCATGTGCTTGAGGCGGCCCCCGGCGTAGACGACGACCTCGGGGTGCGCGTGCGTGGCGATCAGCCCGACGATCTCGTCGAGGGCGGCCAGCGACCTCGGCAGCTGCAGGAGGACGACCCGCGCGCCCGCGAAGAGCTCCGGGGAGAGCGGCAGCGACCTGGAGACGTCGGACAGTCCTGCTTCGGCGGCATTGGCGGCCAGGGCCAGCTCGCCGACGAGAGGATCTTGGAAGACTCGGATACCCGTCAGGCCGTGCAGGTGGGCGGCGCCGAGGGTCAGCGCCCCGTAGTGGTCGCCGACGGTGACGAGCTCGCCGGGCGCCAGACCCGCGAGCGACGTCGCGGCCTCATCGAGGAGGAGGCGGTCGGTGGCGTCGACGGCGACGAGGTTCGGAGCCTCGAAATCGGGCCGGCGGCGGAGGTCGGCGAAGTCGAAAGGCATGCGACAACCCTACGGGCACGCGTCAGGTGACGATGTCGAGCAGCTCGCCGGTGCCGGTGAGGCGGAAGCGCGGCGATTCGGTGACGACCGTCGTCTCCGGCGACGGTGGGACGAAGAACCCGGCCGAGCTGAGCGCCCTGCCGTGGATCACGGATCCTGCCATGGCCCAGATCTCTCCGTCGTTCGTCGACACCGACCCGTCGAGCGTGCCGGCGATCTCGAGCAGGCCACCCTCGTGCACGGAGATTCTGGCCGTGCAGGTGCCACTCAGCAGCACGTACCCGCCGGGTTCGATGGTGAGGCGGTCGGCCACGACCCCGCGAAGGTCGAGCGACCCGCCCTCGCAGACGACGACGCCGCGCTGGGCGGTGCCGGTGAGAACGGTTGGCTCCTCGACGACCAGAGGATGAGAGAGAGCCCCTGACAGCTTCTTCATGGCTCGACCATAGGCCCAGGGCAGCCCCGTGTCGACGACGAGGTGCGCGCATCACCCGACACCGACCGAGAACCGGCCGGTGGCCGCCAACAGCTCGCCGAGGGAGGGAGCGATCTTGCGCGCGTACTCGAGCGTGAGGTGGCTGCGATCCGTTCGGACCGGCGTCGTGCCGACGAACGCCGGACAGGCTCCGCTGGCGCAGACGAGCGAGCGCGAGTCGACGAGGGCGAGGTCGAGCTTCTGCGCCACGGAGCGCTCGGCGGCCAGTCGCGTCGTCCACGAGCCGGGCAGCCGGAACGCGCACGATGTCGGGGTGCTGCGGGGCGTGTAGCACTCGGTGACGTCGGTGCCGGAGGGAGGGGCGGCGAGCAGGATCACCTCTCCCACCGATCCCGAGAAGCGCGAGACGAGTGCAGAGAGGCCCTCGGCCCACGCGTCGGAAATGACGCTCGATGCTTCGCCGACCGCGGTCACCGGCCGGTACGTGTTGGCGATCACGACGACGTCGGGCTTGGACGCCGTCAGATCGGCGATGGTCGCCGTGCGGTTGGCCGCGCACGCCCGTCGCTCGGACTCGTCCGGGGCGAAGTCGATGTCGACGAACGGGCAGCCGAAGACGCCGCGCGATTGAACCCTCCAGGGCGATCCCGGCCTGTCGGCGAGCGTCCGGAAGGCCTCCAGGTAGGTGACGGCCATCGAGTCTCCGACGAGCGCCACGGTCTTCGTCGCAGAGCCCCGGCCGAAGGTGCAGGACGCCGCGGAGTAGCCCGTCGGCGACGCACACGCCCCCACCGCGGCCGTCGCCTGCGGAGAGCCGATCGCGTCGTCCATCGTCGGTGTCGTCGCCGGCCACGCGGCCGCCGCGAGAGCCGCTCGGATCTCGCCGGAGAGGGCATCCCCTCCGGCGTCGTCGACGGACCTCCCGGGGTCGGCCCCGTTCCTCGGGTCGGCCCGGCCTCGAGGGACAGGGGCGCGGGCGTCGGATGCGCGCGCGAATCGATCACGGCCGCGGCGGTCACGACCGTCGTCACGCCGACCAGCGAGCCGACTCCCCACCGCCGAAGAGAGCGACCGTAGTCGGTCCACCAGGTCTGCCACGCGGTCGACCTGTCCTTCTGACTCTGCTTGGCCAGAAGAGGCGAAGCGATGACCGGCTTCTCGACCAGGTGGTACGTGACGGCCGCCAGCAGCACCGAGACGACGACGATGACGACTCCGAGAACGGGTGCTCGAACCGTGCCGCCGGCGAGCAGGATCAGGACCGGGAAGTGCCAGAGGTACAGCGAGTACGACACGCTCCCCAGCGCGACGCTGAACCGGTTCGTCAGGGGCGGGAGGGTGATCCGCGTGCTCCCGCAACCGGCCGCGATCACCAACGCTGCACCGAGCACGGGAGCGAGCGCCATGGGCGCCGGCACGCCCGACGACTCGTCGACGACGACGAAGGAGGACACGACGACCGCGAGCCCCACCCAGGCCGCGACGAGCCGAACGGCGCGCGGCAGGCGCCGGCAGAGCGGCTCGCACGCGGCGAGCAGCGCGCCGACCCCCAGCTCCCAGGCGCGCGTGAACGTCGAGAAGTAGCTGGCGGTGGGATTTGACGCCGTGTCAACCGTCGCCCACACGTACGACGCCGTGATGAGGACGCCGACGACGGCCACGACGAGCCGACGAGACGCCGCCTCTCGCCCCGCCCCCATCGCGGCGATCGTGACGAGAAGCAGGAGCGGCCACGCGAGGTAGAACTGCTCCTCGACCGACAGCGACCAGAAGTGCTGGAGCGGAGACTCGGGGCCGTTCGCCGTGAAGTAGTCGGTCCCCGTCGCGGCGAAGTGCCAGTTCGACGCGAACACGCCCGACCAGAGCGCGTCCCCGACCACGTCGGCGAAGCGAGCGGGGTTGAACACCAAGCGCGCTGCGACGAGCGTGACCCCCACGACCAGGACTGCCGCGGGAAGGATCCGCTTCACTCGGCGACGGTAGAAGTCGGCGAGGGAGACGCGGCCCGTGCGCTCGTACTCGCGGAGCAGGAGTCCCGTGATGAGAAAGCCCGAGATGACGAAGAACACGTCGACGCCGAGGAAGCCGCCCCGAGGCCAGCCGAAGACGTGGCCGATGAGCACGCCGACCACGGCCAGGGCTCGAAGGCCCTGGATGTCGGCGCGCCTCGGCGAGAGACCGCTCGAGGGGGATGTCGGTCTGGTGGGGAGGCGCACGGGATCGCTGCTTCCTGGTCGGAGCGGATCTCGGCGGTACGGCGCCGACGGACAGTGACCCCGCCGTCAGGACGACCCGACGGCACGGGTCAGCACCCTGGGGATTTATGTACAGTACATCAGGAGCGTGCCGGACGCAGCGGCGGCACGGGCCGCGTCGATCAGGTGGCGTCCCAGAGACGACGGTAGAAGGCGATGCGGGCGGGGTCGGGGGCGATGCCGTAGGCCTCGAAGAAGACGCCCTCCCAGCCGTCGCCGTAGTTCCAGCCGAGGCTCATCGAGGCGACGGCGAGGTCGGCCCAGCGGTCGGCGACGCCGAGGGCGTCGAAGTCGACGTGGCCCGACCAGGTGCCGTCGTCGAGGAGGAGGGTGTTGGGCACGCAGGGGTCGCCGTGGCAGACCACCAGGCGGTCGATCGGGGGCTCGGGGCCGAGAGCAGGATCGGGGGTCGACGACCAGCGAGACGAGCGCGCCTTCCGCGACGCGACCGACCAGTCGAAGGGGCACTCGTCGACCGGCAGAGCCTCGTGCAGGCGGCGCAGCCCCGAGCCGGCGGCCTGCACGGCCAGGCGCGGCGACGACCGCCAGCGACGGGCGACGGCGCTTCGCCCGGGGAGGCCGGCCGTGACGAGCCAGCGCCCTTCCGCGTCGGCGCCCTCGGCCAGGACGCGTGGGACGGGCGAGTAGGCGGCGGCCCACCGCAGGCGCTCGGCCTCACCGGTGAGGTCGAGTTCGACGTCGGGAGGCGCCCACTTGGCGAACCGCCGGACGTCTCCCTCGCCGAGCTCGAACGTGATCCCGCCCAGTTCGTTGAGCCAGACCGGACGGATCGCGTCGCCCGCGGCGATGGCCGTCACCGCAGCCGGGACCGGGATGACGTCGTCCTCGTCGGGGATCTGAACGGTCTCCATCGGAGCTAGCGGGACGGCTTCCAGAGCACGATCGAGGTCTCGCGACGCGGCCTCGTCCCGTGCCGCAGCGGGACGACGGCGCCGGTCGCGCCGGCCGCGAAGACGCGAGAGCCCGGGCGGTTGAGCAGCTCGTCGGCGAGCGCCGACTCGAGCTCGCGGACGCGTGACTGCAGCGCCGCCACGTGGTTCTCGAGCTCGAGGATGCGCTTGATGCCCTCGAGGCTCACGCCCTCGCCCGACAGCCGGCCGATCTCGCGGAGCTGGTTGACGTCGCGCATCGAGTAGCGGCGCGACTTGCCCGCCGTGCGAGTCGGCACGACGAGCCCGAGGCGGTCGTACTGGCGGAGCGTCTGGGGGTGCATGTCGGCCAGCTCGGAGGCGACCGCGATCGCGAAGATCGGTGAGAACTCGTCCATGGTCGGCCTCCTAACCGGCAGGATCACGCGATGCGCGTGATGCGAATCTAGTTGCGACGCGCCCGATCGATGAGATCGGCACGGGGGTTCTCGGCGGGAAGCGCCGCGGCGAGCGCCTCGACGGCCTCCTTCGCCTTGTCGCTGAGGTGCGACGGGACGGCCACCTGGACGGTGGCGAGCAGGTCGCCCTTGCCCTCCTTCGTCTCGACGCCGCGCCCCTTGACGCGCAGCACGCGACCGGAGGGCGTGCCGGGGGCGACGCGGAGTCGCACGGGGTCGCCACCGAGCGTGGGAACCTCGATGGTCGCGCCGAGCGCCGCCTCGGTGAAGGTCACCGGCACGTCGAGGCGGAGGTTCAGGCCGTCGCGCTCGAAGACGGGGTGCGGTCGGACCGCGATCGTGAGCACGATGTCGCCGGCCTCGCCACCGTCGAGGCTCGACTCGCCGCGCCCGCGCAGGCGGATCTTCTGGCCGTCGTGGACCCCCTGCGGGATCCTGACCTTGATGGGTTTGCCCTGCGACTGGGTGAGCGTGATCGTGTCGCCGACGATCGCCGTGTGGAAGTCGAGCGTGGTCGAGGCGATGATGTCGCGCCCCTTCGTCGGGCCGCCGTTGCCACGGAAGCCGCCGGAGGTCTGGCCGAAGCCGCCGCCACCGAACATGCCGCTGAAGATGTCTTCGAAGCCGCCGCCCGACGAGAACCCGCCGCTGCGGCGACCACCGGGCTGCTGCCCGAACATGCCGCCGAAGACGTCTTCGAAGCCGCCCCCGCCGCCCTGACCGCCGGCACCCGCCGTGAACCGGGCACCGTTGCCCATGGCGCGGATCTGGTCGTACTCTTTGCGCTGCTCCGGGTCGGAGAGCACCGAGTTGGCCTCGCTGATCTCTTTGAACTTCGACTCGGCCGCGGCATCGCCGGGGTTGGAATCGGGGTGGTACTTACGCGCGAGCTTGCGATAGACCTTCTTGAGCTCGGCCGGCGTGACGTCTTTCGAGACGCCGAGGACGGCGTAGAAGTCCTTGTCGAACCAGTCCTGGCTTGCCAAGTGGCGCCTCATTCCTTGTGTTTCTGAAGCTTAGTAAGTAAGGGGCGGCGGGCCCCGGAAGGAGCCCGCCGCCGATGACGCTGGTGTTTCTAGGCCGGGACCGAGACCGCGACCTTGGCCGCGCGGAGAACCCGCTCGCCGAGGACGTAGCCGGGCTCGATCACGTCGGCCACCGTGTTGACGGTGACGTCGGGCGAAGGCAGCTGCACGATCGCCTCGTGGAACTTCGGGTCGAACACGTCGCCCTTGGCCCCGATCTGCGTCAGCCCGAAGCGGTCGAAACCGCTGCGGAGCTTCTGCGCGATGACGACCATCGGCCCCTCCTGGAGGTCGCCGTGCTGCTCGGCGCGACTCAGGTCGTCGAGGGCCGGCAGGATCGCGCGGATCACCTCGGCCACGACGACCTCGCGGTTGGCCTCCCGGTCGCGTTCGACACGCTTGCGGAAGTTGACCAGCTCGGCCTGCGCCCGGAGCATGTCCTGGCGCATGTCGGCGACGAGGTCGACGGAGGCCTGGTCGAGGATGGCCTCGTCTTCTGGGCTCAACTCGACATCGGGGCCTTCGGCCTCGACGAGCTCCTCCGCTCCGTCGACGTCGGCGGTGCCGCCGTCTTCGGAGGGAGTGGCCGCAGGGGATTCGTCACCAGCACCGCGAGGTTCGATCGGCTCTTCTTCGGGGGTGCCGTTCGTTTCGTCAGCCATCGACTACTTCTTGTCGTCTTCGTCGTCCACGACCTCGGCGTCGACGATGTCTTCGTCGTCCGCCGCGGGCGCGCCCTCGGGAGCCTCCTCGGTAGGAGCGGAAGCGGAAGCCTGGTCGGCCGCGTAGAGCGCCTGACCGATCTTCTGCTGGCTCTCGGTGAGCTTGTCGACGGCCGGCTTGATGGCCGCCTCGTCGTCGCCGGCGAGCGCGGACTTCAGCGAGTCGACGTCGCCCTGCACCTCGCTCTTGACGTCGGCGGGGAGCTTCTCGTCGTTCTCCTTGAGGAGCTTCTCGATCGAGTAGACCAGCTGCTCGCCGGTGTTGCGGAGCTCGTTTGCCTCGCGGCGTGCCTTGTCTTCTGCGGCGTGCTCCTCGGCCTCGCGGACCATGCGCTCGATGTCGTCCTTCGAGAGCGACGAGCCGCCCGAGATGACCATCGACTGCTCTTTGCCGGTGCCCTTGTCTTTCGCGGACACGTGGACGATGCCGTTGGCGTCGATGTCGAAGGTGACCTCGATCTGCGGGATCCCGCGCGGAGCCGGGGCGATACCGGTCAGCTCGAAGGTACCGAGGTTCTTGTTGTCGCGGGTGAACTCGCGCTCGCCCTGGAAGACCTGGATTGCGACCGACGGCTGGTTGTCGTCGGCGGTCGTGAAGGTCTCGCTGCGCTTGGTCGGGATGGCCGTGTTGCGCTCGATGAGCTTGGTCATCGCGCCACCCTTGGTCTCGATACCGAGCGAGAGCGGCGTGACGTCGATGAGCAGGACGTCCTTGCGCTCGCCCTTGAGGACACCGGCCTGGAGAGCGGCGCCGACGGCGACGACCTCATCGGGGTTGACACCCTTGTTGGCCTCCTGGCCGCCGGTCAGCTGCTTGACGACCTCGGAGACGGCGGGCATACGCGTCGATCCGCCGACGAGCACGACGTGCGCGATGTCGGCGACCTTGACGCCGGCCTCCTTGATGACATCGTTGAACGGCTTCTTGGTGCGGTCGAGCAGGTCGGAGGTCCACTGCTCGAACTGCGAGCGCGAGATGGTCTCGTCGAGGTTGAGCGGGCCGTCGGCGGTCAGCGTGAGGTACGGGAGCTGGATGCTGGTGCTCGTCGAGGACGACAGCTCTTTCTTGGCCTGCTCGGCGGCCTCCTTGAGGCGCTGCTTGGCGATCTTGTCGTTCGAGAGGTCGACGCCGTTGGCGTCTTTGAACTTCTTGATGAGGTGCTCGACGATGCGGTTGTCCCAGTCGTCGCCACCGAGGCGGTTGTCACCGGAGGTGGCGCGCACCTGGATCGTGGAGAAGTCTTCGTCTTTGCCCACTTCGAGCAGGGAGACGTCGAAGGTACCGCCACCGAGGTCGAAGACCAGGATGAGCTCGTCTTCTTTGCCCTTGTCGAGGCCGTAGGCGAGCGCCGCAGCGGTCGGCTCGTTGATGATGCGCAGGACGTTGAGGCCCGAGATCTCGCCGGCCTCCTTCGTCGCCTGACGCTCGGCGTCGCCGAAGTAGGCGGGGACCGTGATGACCGCGTCGGTCACCTCTTCACCGAGGTACTGCTCGGCGTCGCGCTTGAGCTTGCCCAGGATGCGGGCCGAGATCTCTTGCGGGGTGTACTTCTTGTCGTCGACGGCGACGGTCCAGTCGGTGCCGATGTGGCGCTTGACGCTCGCGATGGTGCGATCGACGTTGGTGACGGCCTGGCGCTTCGCGGTCTCACCGACGAGCACCTCGCCGTCTTTCGTGAATGCGACGACCGACGGGGTGGTGCGAAGACCCTCGGCGTTGGCGATGACGGTCGGCTCGCCGCCCTCGAGGACGGCGACCACCGAGTTGGTGGTACCGAGGTCGATTCCTACTGCACGTGCCATGTGGCTGTTCTCCTTTGTCGTGCTCGATGTAGCTAAAGTCTGAGTGCCGGGGTTGAGTCCGACAGGCTCAAGTTTACTGGCGCACGACACGGAGTCAAGTTCTGAAGCTGAAAGTTGAGCCTGAACGACTCAAGTTTTTGCGAAGTCGTGCGGGCGCACGAAAAAGCCGCCCGGAGGCGGCTCGAAGAAGAAGGGGAGGGCTGCCGCGACCCCGGACACAGCACGACCGTGGCCCCCACCGGTTGTGTCGTCCCCGCAGATGTCGCGGCAGCCCCTCTATGGCGCTCTCGATGATTCGGGCATCGAGGTCGGCGTCTCTTCCGACAGAAACAGAATCCCACCGTCCGAAACAGTTCGACAGAATCACAAGTGATGGCACCCGAACGGGGGTACGCATCCGAGGACACGGTACCGTGGCGTAAATCGAGGAACCATAGACTTTTGCCAGGAGGCTCCGATGAGCGATGCGACCGCCCTGCCGGTTCTGCGAGTGGCCCTGGTCGAAGACCACGAGATCGTCGCCGTCGGGTTCGCCGAACTCCTGCGAGAGTATCCCGACATCCGCGTCGTGGCCGTCACCCCCACCGTGCGAGAACTCGATCTGACCGCCACCCCGGTCGACCTGGTCGTGCTCGACCTGCGGTTGGGCGACGGCTCCAGTGCCACGGACAACATCCGGTCGCTGCTCGACGCCGAGGTCGACGTGCTGATCCTGACGGCCGCCGAAGATCCGCACGCGATCCGGGCCGCCGCCAAGGCCGGGGCGCTCGGCATCGTGCGCAAGTCGCAGCCCGTCGAAGAGCTCGTCGAAGCGATCCGCGACGCAGCGAGCGGTGCGACCGTCGCCGGCCTCGACTGGGCGGCCGCGATCGACGGCGACGCGGGGCTCGCCGACGCCGGCCTCAGCGCCCGGGAGCGCGAGATCCTGGCCCTCTACGCCTCCGGCGAGAAGGCGCAGTCGGTCGCCTACCTGACGAACCTCTCGAAGTCGACGGTCGCCAACTACGTGAGCAGGATCCGCGCCAAGTACGCCAACGCCGGGCGCCCCGCGCACACCAAGGTCGACCTGCACCGCCGCGCGGCGGAGGACGGCCTGATCAACGAGGACGGACCGCGGGGGTGATCCTCGGGGGCGGTCGGCACCTGGGTGACGCCGAGCTGCGGGTCACCAGGATCCTCTACCTGTCGATCGGAATCGGGGCCCTGGTCTACGGCGTCGTCGGCAATGCGAAGGCGACGGAGCAGTTCGCGGCGCTGAACCCGTGGTGGGCGCACGTGACCTGGTACGGGGCGGCGGTCGCGCCGATCCTGCTCGGTGTCCTGGCCATGTGGGCGCCGATCCGCGTTCTCGACACGCTCGCCTCCGCCTACGGGCTCTTCTTCGTCGGTGTCATGGCGACCTGGAAACTGGCGATGGTGGCGCCGATGCTGCCCGGCAGCAACTCGCCCTGGACGAACGACTTCATGACGGTGGCCGCCATCTCCATCGCGATCTCGTGGCGGATGCGCTCGGTCTGGGCGTACGTGCTCGTCACGGCGCTCCTCTCGGGCACCATGCGCTATCTGGCCGACCCCGAGATCGGCTGGAAGCTGCCCATCCTCGACTTCTCGTACAACCTGCTGTTCGACTGCGTCTTCGTGGCCATCACCCTGGTGACGCGAGCGAGCGCCAAGCGCCTCGACCGGGCTGCGACCGCGGCGCGGCGGAAGACCTCGCTCGAGGCGGAGGCGTCGGCTCGCGTGCAGCAGCGCATCCGGATCGACGCCCTGGTGCACGACCACGTCCTGTCGGCGCTCCTCATCGCCTCCCGCGCCGACGGCGTGCCGACTCCGGCGCTCCGCGAGCTCGCCTCGGCGACCCTCGGCATGCTGCGCGACGACACCCTCCTGCCGCCGGTCCCGCTGGCGCTGGACGACTTCGTGAATCGGCTGCGCTCGTCGGTCACCAGCCAGAGCGACGGCATCGGCTTCGAGGCGACGGTCGACGGCTCGGGCACGATCCCGGCCGACATCGCGCAGGCGCTCCTCGAGGCCACCGCCGAGGCCGTCCGGAACTCGCTGCGGCACGCCGACCGCGACGAGCGACCCGCGTGGCGTCAGGTGACCGTGGTCTCGACCGTCGACGGCATCGAGATCCGCGTCAGCGACAACGGACGAGGCTTCAACAGCCGCAGGATCCCGCCCGAGCGGCTCGGGGTGCGCGTCTCGATCCTCAACCGGATGGCGACCCTGCCGGGTGGCCGCGCCGGAATCGAGAGCGCCCGCGGGGTCGGCACGCGCGTCGCCCTCGGCTGGTCGGCGACGGAGGCGGCGGCGTGAGCACGAACGAGACGCCGAGCTTCCTGCAGCTGACCGGGCGCGGCACGACAGCGCTCTTCGTCCTCTTCGCCGTGGTGCACACCGCGGTCGGCATCTACGGGCTGCGATCGGACAAGGTGCCGGTGCTCTCGCTGGTCGCGCTGGCGCTGATCCTGGCCGCCGGCTACTTGATGACTCTGCCGCGAGACGATCCCTTCCCCGGAACCTCACGATCCTGGTCGTGGTCCTGACCAGCCTGGGGTCACTGAACGTCTGGAACCTGCCCGACACGGGCTGGCCGGGCTGGGCGACCTGGGGCTGGGGCGCCGTCACCTTCGTGCTGTTCCTGCTGACCCTCCGCGGGCGCCCGGCCTGGGCGTGGATCGGCTTCGGCATCATGACGCTGCTGACCCTCGTCTGGAGCGTGCAGGTGGGCCGCGGCGTCGGAGGCGGAATCGGCTTCGTGCTGCGCTCGGCGGTGCTCGTCCTCGTCGTCTGGCTGTTCTCGATCCTGCTCTCGCGGACCAGGGTGTCGATCCGCCGCCTGCAGCGCGCCGAGCTCGGGCGGGTGCGCGCCGAGGCGGCGTCCTCCGCGGCACTCGAGGAGCAGAACTCGCGCCTCGACCAGCTGCGGGCGGTGTCGATCCCGGCGCTGCAGCGGATCCTGTCGGCCGAGGTGCTGACCGAGGAGGACCGCCGGTCGTTCACCCTCGTGGAGGCCGCCCTGCGGGACCAGCTTCGCGCGAGCAATCTCGCGACGGCCTCGGTGGCCGAGGCGGCGACCCGGGCGCGGTCGCGGGGCGTCGACGTCTCGCTGCTCGACGACCGCGCGGGAGCCGACGTGCCGCCCGTGGTCCGCGAACGGATCGAGGCGGCGCTGCTCGAGCATCTCGACGCCGCGACCAGCGGCAGGATCGTCGCGCGGCTGCTCCCGGACGGCCGCGACTCGATCGCGACCGTGCTGGCCTCGGACGGCGAGGAGACGACGCGCGTCGTCATCAGCGAGGACGCCTCCGACGCCGGCGACGCGCCGCCGCAGGGCGCTGCTACCGCTCGTTAACCGGTTCGCGGTAGCGTCCAGCCATGACCGAGGCGACGCTTGCCGACACCAGCCCGATCCCCCGTCGCCGCATCGTCTCCTGGGCGCTCTGGGACTGGGGCTCCGCGGCGTTCAACGCGGTCGTGACCACCTTCGTCTTCAGCACGTACCTGGCCTCGTCGTCGTTCGTCTCGCCGGCGATCGTCGCGGCCGCCGGCGACGACGCGTCGAACCCCGCCCTCGTCGCCGCGAAATCGCACAACGCCACGGTCATCTCGACCGCGCTGACCATCGCGGGGATCCTGGTCGCGCTGCTGGCGCCGATCCTGGGGCAGCGCTCCGACGGGTCCGGGCGGCGCAAGCGCTGGCTCGGGATCAACTCCGCCGTGCTGGTGCTCGTGATGGCGGCCATGGTGTTCGTGGTGCCCGCGCCGCCCTACCTGCTGCTGGGCGCCACACTGCTCGCCGTCGGCAACCTCGTCTTCGAGTTCGCGGCCGTCAACTACAACGCGATGCTCGTGCAGGTGTCGACCCCGAAGACCATCGGCCGGGTGTCGAGCTGGGGCTGGGGCGCCGGCTATCTCGGCGGGATCGTCCTGCTCCTCCTGCTGCTGGTGCTCTTCCTGCAGAGCTTCGGGGTCGACGGGCAGACGGGTCTTCTGGGGCTCGCGTCGACTCCGGCGGGCGGCGTGTGGAGCGTCCGGATCGCGATCCTGGTCTCCGCGGTCTGGTTCGGGGCGTTCGCGATCCCGCTGCTGCTGGCCGTGCCCGAGATCCCCGCGCACGATAACCGCGAGGGCAGGATCGGGATCGTCGCGTCGTACCGGAAGCTCGGCCACACGATCGCTCAGCTCTACCGCAAGAACCCGCAGGTGCTCCTCTTCCTCGTGGCGTCGGCCGTGTTCCGGGACGGCATCGCGGCCGTCTTCACGTTCGGGGCGATCATCGCGTCGCAGGTGTTCGGCTTCACGTCGAGCGAGGTCATCTACTTCGCGGTCGCGGCGAACGTGATGGCGGGCATCGGCGCCTTCGCGGCCGGCAACCTCGACGATCGTCTCGGCGCCAAGGCGATCATCGTGTTCTCGCTCGTCGGCCTCGTCGTCGCGGCCGTCGCGATCCTGTTCGTCGGCGACGGGAAGCTCGGTTTCTGGATCTGCGGGCTGTTCCTGTCGATCTTCGTCGGGCCGGCGCAGTCGGCCTCCCGGTCGTTCCTGGCGCGGGTGACGCCGAGCGGTCGCGAGGGCGAGGTGTTCGGCCTCTACGCGACGACCGGGCGCGCCGTGAGCTTCCTGGCTCCCGCGCTGTTCACCCTCTTCGTGACGCTCACCGGCAACACCCGCTACGGCGCGATCGGAATCGCGATCGTCCTCGCCGCAGGGCTCGCCCTCCTCGTACGGGTGCACCCGGTGCAGCGCGAGATCGACTGACCTCGTCGCCGGGCGAGGGCGGGCGTCAGTCGTGGGTGAGATCTCGCCAGCTGCTTGTCGTCAGCGAGTCTCGTTCATGAGCTCACGGAGGAGAGTGACGCCGCGCTCGGGCGACTTGACCGTGACTGCGAAAAGTCGTCCGTCGAGTCTCGTTATGACCAGACCTGGTCCACTGTGAAGGATGATGCCACGCTTCCCGGGCAGGATGCGGTAGCCCCATCCTCCCCAGTGCGACGGACAGTCACGATGGCCAACGCGGGTCGTTGACTGGTTTGGCGCTTTCTGGGGGTGGGCTCTTCCAACGGCCGCCCAAACAGGCAAGCCATAGAATATGCCGACCACAGAAAGAGGGGCGGAGGCACCACTGAGAATCATGCCCGAGGGGAGCGAAGCTCCCGCAATGACGATCCATGCGCTGCAAGCCATCCCGGAGAATGTGCCTGCCAAGATCACCGGAAGAGCTGCGTCAGCGGGGAGCCGCGCGTCGTTCAAGAAAACCATGGCGAGCACGACGGCAAGAATGGGGACGATGAGGCACCCAGCGAGGAGTTCCCACGTCGCCGTGTACCCGTCGACTCGGCCCTGACTGTTCCAGTGGGACGCCGTGCGGTGTGGCAGGCGGCCCCACCAGTGCACTGCCGTCACAACGATCACGGCAACGGGCGCTGCGAGCAGGACAGCGATCACGCCACCTCGAGCTGAAGCCAAGGCGCTTCCTCGCAACATCACGAGATCCTTTCGATGACGGGTTGTGCATCGGGCCGGGTCAGGCAGCGCGCTTTGTCGACGAACTGACCAAGACGGTTCAGGATGTTGCCCTCGGCCATTTCATTAATGTCTCTAATGTCTTAGTTAGCCGTAGGAATGTAAGATACTGACAGCTAGGTATCCAGCAAGTTTGTCGGCGGCAAGCGAGGGCAGGCGTCAGTCGTGGGTGGTCGACTCGCCGATCGCGGTGGTGACGAACTCGGTGAACGGCTGCTCGCCCCTCCACTCCTTGCCGTCGACGACCACCGTGGGGGTACCGCGGAAGGCCGTGACGTCGGTGCCGGGGAAGTGGCCCTTGACGGCCCGCTTCGTCGCAGCGGTGACCCAGGGCGCGAAGCGCTGGTCGTCGAGGCAGGCGAGGACGCGATCGCGGGCCGTCAGACCCGCCACGCCACCGACGACGTCGGCCAGCTCGGAGTCGCTGAGGCCCGGTGAGTGCTCGGCCGGCTGGGCGGCGAAAAGCGCCCGGTTGACCGCGAAGAAGGAGTCGGGCGCGAGGTCGGCGACGCAGACCGCGGCGGCCGCGGCCCGGGTGGCGTACTTCGTGCCCTGCGAGACGCGGTCCATGATGGCGATCGGGTGGAACTCGACCGTGGCGGCCCCCGACTCGACCACCTTCGACAGGTAGTCGCCGTTCTCCTCTTCGAAGGCCCGGCAGTTGGGGCAGAGGTAGTCGGCGTAGAGCTGGATCGAGACCGTCTTGCCGTCGGTGGCGGTCTCGGTCGGGATCGGGTCGGAGCCTACCTCGACCGCGGGCGCACGCTCGGCCCGGAAGCCCTCGCCGACGACGATGCCGTCGCTGGCGAGGTTGCGCGGAGCCACCGCGCCCGGCGACGGACTCGTGACGAGCACCAGCACGACCGCCGTCAACGCCGCGACGACGGCGACGAGCACGCCGGAGCAGACGAGGACCTTCGTGCGACGTTCGCTCCGGCGCCGAGCGGTCATGGCCTGCTGGGCGCGCCTCTTCGCGGCGATGCGTCTCCTGCTCGCGGCCATAGATGTGCCTCCTGATCGTCGGGTCGAAAAAGTCGACGATCAGGATATGTATTTCACATGCAAAAACGCTGAGAAGGGTGGGCCCGTCAGACCAGGGCGTTGGCCTTCGCGACCTCGCCGTACCAGTGGGCGCTCGGCTTCGGGGTGCGCTCGAAGGTCTCGTCGTCCCAGGCGATCAGACCGAAGGTCGGCTTGAACCCGGAGGCCCACTCGTAGTTGTCGAGGGCGCTCCAGTGCTGATAGCCCAGCACCTCGATCCCCTCCTCGATCGCCTGGTGCAGGCCTTCCAGCGCTCCGCGCGTGTACGCGATCCTGCGCTCGTCGTCGCCCGTGGCGATACCGTTCTCGGTGACCATGACCGGGACGTGGGAGCTGAGCTCCCAGGCGCTGCGGACACCCTCGGCGGCGGCGGGCGGGTAGAACTCCCAGCCGGTGAGGGTGGTCTCGAGCCCCTCGGCGACGGGGCGCGGTCCCTCCGGGCCGATGAACGTCTGCGTGTAGGCCTGCACCCCGACGAAGTCGTTGCCGGCCGCACGTTCGAGGTACCAGTCGTCGCGGGGGTAGCCGTAGGTCTTCAGCATCTCGGCGGCGCCCGGCTCGTCGACGGCTTTGAACGCCTGCGTGGCGACGGTCCAGCCGGTCTTCAGACCGGACACCTGCGAGAGCACCTCGCGGGAGCGATCGTGCGACGCCAGGAGCGCATCGGCCACCTGGAGGTCGGGGTTGGGGAGGCCGTACGCGACGAGGTTCGCGGCGTCCTCTCCCCGGCGAGCATCGCGGCGATGTTCGGCTCGTTGATGGTGCAGACGTAGCGGACCCCTCGGCGACGACCGGCAGGGCGGTCTCGGTGTAGCGGGCGAACAGGTCGGCCGCGTCGGGGGCACGCCAGAAGCCGTCGCGCTCGAACCAGCGGGGCACGGTGAAGTGCATCAGGGTGACCACGGGCTCGATGCCGAACTCGTGACAGGTGTCGACCATGCGGCGGTAGTGATCGAGCTCGGCGCGCGAGACGTAGCCGCGCTCGGGCTCGATCCTGGCCCACTCGATGCTGAAGCGGTACGAGTTGAGGCCCAGGTCGGCCAGCGTCTTGATGTCGTCGCGAAAGCGGTGGTAGCTGTCGGCGGCGTCTCCGGAGGGTTCGACGATGCTCGTGCCGGGCGTGTGCTCGTGCACCCACCAGTTGCTGTTCACGTTGTTGCCCTCGATCTGGTGTGCGGCGGTGGCCGCGCCCCAGAGGAAGCCGTCGGGGAAGGTGAGCAAAGGAGTTCTCCTAGAAGGTTCGCTTGGGGTTGGGGACGGCGTCGAGGAGGGCGACCGTGTAGGCGTCGACGGGGCGCTGCAGGACCTCCGCCGTCTCCCCTCGCTCCACGACCTCTCCGTCGTGCAGCACCATGATGTTGTCGGTGATGAGCCGCGCCGAGAGCAGGTCATGCGTGATGTAGAGCAGGCTCACCCCCACTTCTCGCGCAGGTCTTCCAGCAGGGCGAGCACACCAGCGCGCAGCGACACGTCGAGCATCGACACGGGCTCGTCGGCGATGATCACCTGCGGGTCGCAGGCCAGGGCGCGCGCGATGACGACGCGCTGGCCCTGACCACCGGAGAGCTGGTGCGGCAGCTTGGCCGCGAACTGCTCGACCGGCGTGAGCCCCACCGTCTCGAGGAGCTCGAGCACCCGGCGCCTGGCATCCTGCCCTTTCAGGCCCGTGAAGTTCACGACCGGGCGCATGAGCGTGTACTCGACCGTGTGCAGCGGGTTGAGCGCGGCGTACGGATCCTGGAAGACCATCTGGACGTTCCGGTGCAGATCGCGGAGCTTGCCGCGGCCCAGCTTGGCGACGTCGAGGCCGCCGAACGTGATCGAGCCCTCGCTGGGCTTCTCGACGCCGGTGATCATCTTGGCGATCGTCGACTTGCCTGACCCGGACTGGCCGACGAGCGCCAGTGACTGACCGGGCTCGAGCGTGAACGACACGTCGCGGACGGCGCGCACCGGCTGTTCGCCGCGGCGAGGCGGCGGGTACGTCTTGGAGACGTGCGACACGACGATGCTCTCCTGGGCCACGCTGACCGACCGGGTGACGACGGTCGGGGCGTGCTCCGGCGCAGCGGCTGCGCTGCGAGCCTCGCCGGCGGCCTGCCGGAGCCTGCGGTCCTCGAAACCGGGCAGCGAGACCACCTCTGCCCGGGGGTCGGCGTAGTGACTGAGCAGCATCTTCGTATACTCGGCCGTCGGGGCGTTCAGGATCTCGGACGACGGGCCGTCCTCGACGATGACGCCCTCGTGCATGACGAGCACGCGCTCGGTGGCCTCCAGCACGATGCCGAGATCGTGGCTGATCAGGACCGCCGTGAAGTTCTCGGCCTTCTGCAGCTCGCGGATCGTGTTCATCACGGCGTGCTGCACGAGCACGTCGAGGGCGGTGGTCGGCTCGTCGAACACCATCAACTGGGGTTCGAGCGAGAGGGCGAGGGCGATCGAGACGCGCTGCCGCATCCCGCCGGAGAGTTCGCCAGGGAAGCGGTCGAGCGTCGCCGCGGGCAGCTCGACCTTGCCGATGAGCTCGCGCGCCCTCTCCTCCCGGCGATCGTGCGGCACGTGGCCGTGCGCCTTGAACACGTCGAAGAAGTGGTGGCGGATGCTTCGCACCGGGTTGAGCGCGTTCATGCCGGACTGCAGCACCATGGCGAACCCGCCCTGCCGCTGCTCGCGGAGCGCTTCGGCGTCGATCGACGCGATGTCCTTGCCGTCGAACAGGATGCGGCCGTTGCTGATCCGGGCCGGCGGCTTGGCCAGGCGGGTCAGCGCGAAGCCCAGCGTCGACTTGCCCGAGCCCGACTCGCCGACCAGGCCGACGAACTCGCCGCGGCGGAGGTCGAACGAGACGTTCTCGACCGCAGAGGTGGGCTCGGCGCCCCGGGGCTCGTAGACGACGCTCAGGTCGCGGACCGACAGGAGGATGTCGGGCGACGTGGCCGGAGCATCCTGCGTGGTTTCGGTGATGGTCATCGTCCACTCTTCCCTTCGCGGAGACGCGGGTTCGACAGACCGTCGACACCGAAGTTGATGAGCGTGAGGCTCGTGGCGAGCAGGGCGATGCAGAGGCCGGGGGCGAACAGCAGCGACCACTGGCCGGTGAGCAGCGCGTTGGAGTTCTGCGCCCAGAAGAGCATCGTTCCCCAGCTCACCGTCGACGGGTCGCCGAGACCGAGGAACTCCAGGCCGGCCTCGGCCAGGATCGCGGACGTCGCGGCACCGAAGAAGTTGCCGACGATCAGCGAGGTCATGTTCGGCAGGATCTCGCGGAACACGATCCGGAACGGACGCTCGCCACTGAAGACCGCCGCGGTCACGAAGTCGCGGCCGCGCAGCGACTGCGTCTGGCTGCGCAGGACGCGCGCTCCCCAGGCCCAGCCGGTGATGACGACGACCAGGATGATCATCCCGATACCGCCGTTCTGCAGGTAGGCCGCGATCACGATCATCAGCGGCAGGCCCGGGACCACCAGGAACAGGTTGACGAAGAAGTTGATCACGTCGGCCCACCAGCCGCGGACGTAGCCCCAGCTGAGGCCGATCAGCACCGCGACGACGGTCGACAGGAGTCCGGCGACGAAGCCGACGAAGACGCTGATCCTGGCGCCCTGGATCAGCTGGCTGAGCACGTCCTCTCCGGCGGCGGTGGTGCCGAGCCAGTGGGAGGCGGAGGCGTCCGCGCTGCGAGCGAAGGTCGTCGCGCTCGGGTCGTACGGGGTGAGCAGCGGCGCGAAGATCGCCACGAGGACGAACACGAGCAGGATGATCACGCCGATGCGCGCCTTCGTGTTCGACCAGACCGTCGCGGTCACGCGCCCCACGACCTGGAGGGGCTGGCTCCGGCCGCGATGGGCGGCGGAACCGGCATCGAGGTCGTGGGCGGGGCAGTAGGGGTCGTCGTCATCGCCGTCTCTACTTTCTGGTTCGCGGGTCGAGGACGCCGTACAGGATGTCGACGAGGAAGTTGGCCAGCAGCACGCTGACCGTGATCATCAGGAACAGCGCCTGCATCAGCGGGTAGTCCTGGTTGGTGACGGCCTTGAGCAGCAGGTAGCCGATGCCGGGGTACCCGAACACCGTCTCGACCAGCACCGAGCCGCCGACGACACCGCCGAGAGCCAGACCGAAGCTGGTCAGGTTCGGCAGGATCGCGTTGCGGGCGGCGTACCGGATCGCCACGGTGCGCGGCTTGAGGCCGTTCGCCTCGGCGAAGGTGACGTAGTCGTCGCCGAGGGTCGAGATCATCGTGTTGCGCATGCCGAGGATCCAGCCGCCGAGCGAGGTGATCAGGATCGTGATGGCCGGCAGGATCGCGTGATTGACCGCCGACCCGAGGAAGTCGCCGTTGAACCCGGGCACGTTGGTGACGCCGTAGGCGCCCGAAGTTGGGAAGATCTTGAACACGTAGCCCAGGAAGAACAGCAGGAGGAGAGCCGTCCAGAAGTAGGGGAACGCGCTCGCAAACGATCCGCCGAGGGTCGGCAGCGAGTCGAGCCAGGTGCCGCGCTTCCAGGCCGCGAGCACGCCGAGGAGCGTGCCGCAGACGAACGCGATGATCGTCACGAGGCCGACGAGGATCAGCGTGTAGGGCAGCGCCTGCCCGACGAGCTCGGCCACCGGTTGCGGATAGAAGGTGTAGCTCACGCCGAAGTGCAGCGTCACGACCTGCTTGAGGTACTGGCCGTACTGCTCGATCAGGTTGCCGTTGGGAACGCCGAGCTGGATCTCGATCGCCTTGCGGGTGGCCGCCGTGACGGGACCGTTCTGCGATAGCTTCGCGACCGCGGCGTCGGCGGGCGACCCCGGCATGAGCCTCGGCAGCACGAAGTTGAGGGTGATCGCCGCCCAGAGGGTCAGGATCAGCAGGCCGACCTTGCGGAGTGCGTACGTCACTTGGCGGCCTCCTTCTTCTTCAGGTGCGTGAGGATGAGCAGCGAGGTCGAGACGTAGGTCTTCGGACTCGTGTACGGGTCTTTCGCGCTCGGCCAGCCGGTGAACTTCTGGGTACTGAACAGGCCCCAGGAGCCGCCGTAGTAGAGGCCGATCGACGGGAGCTCGTCGTAGTAGATCTGCTGGAGCTGATAGCCGAGCTCCATCTGATCCTGCGGGTTCGTCGTGGTCTTGAACCTGTCGAGGATGGCGTCGACCTTGGCGCTCTTGTAGCGGCCGAAGTTGTTCGCGGCCTGCTTTCCGATCGGCGTGTAGAACTCGCTCGAGAGGTTGTTGGCGAAGTCCTGGTAGACCGACCCGGTGCCACCGACGCTGCCCATGGCGAGCTGGAAGTCGCCGTTTCGAAGGGCGAGCTGGTAGGCGGCGGGTTGCGGTTGCTTGGTCTTGACGGTGATGCCGACCTTGGCCCACTCCTTGGTGATGGCCTGCACCGCACGGAGCCAGTCGGAGTAGCCGTTGGCCGTCGTGATGCTGACCGTGAGCGGAGCGCCCGTCTTGTCGACGAGCTTGCCGTTCTTCATCGTGTAGCCCGCCTTGGCGAAGTACGACAGCGCCGTCTTGTCGTTCTGCGTGATCAGGCCCTTGTCGGGGATCGCGGGGTTGAGCAGCGACTCCTGGTTCGGCAGCAGCATGCCGGTCTGGCCGGCCTGCTGCATGTAGCCCTCGGCTGCCGCGTCGCCGACGCCCTTCCGATCGAGCGCGTAGCTGAGGCCCTTGCGGAAGTTGACGTCGTTGAACGGCTTCTCGGTGAGGTTCGGGAACAGGCTGATCGTGCCCCCGGCGGGAACCAGTAGGTGTTCGTCGGGTTGGCGGCGTTCCAGGTGCCCTTGACGTCGCTGATGAAGGAGAACGCCCAGTCGTAGCCCTTGGTCACGACGTCGAGCTGCGTGTTGCTGGCCGGGAGCACGAGGTGCTGGACCTTGACCTTGTCGGCCTGCCAGTAGAGCGGGTTCTTGTTCATCGAGTACTCCTGCGGCGTGAAGTTGCCGAGGGAGTACGGCCCGGTCGCGACGGGGTTCGGGTTCGTGAAGGTCGAGGGGTCTTTCACCTTCGACCAGATGTGCTTCGGCACGATCTGGGTCTGCTCGATGATCTGTGCCGCGGGCACGTCGTCGCCCTTGAGGTGCACGACCACGTCGTCGCCCTTCACCTCGACGCTCTTCATGTACTGCCAGGCGCCCTTGAGGTCGAGGCTCGGGTTCTTCTTCAGCATGTCGAAGGTGAACTCGACGTCGGCCGGCGTGAAGGCCTTGCCGTCGCTCCACTTGACGCCCTTGCGAATCGTGAACACGACCGTCTGAGGGTCGGGGATGCTGGTCTTCGTCGCGAGCCAGGGCACCTCCTTGCCGTTGAGGTCGTTCAGGATCGCCAGCGGCTCGAACATGTACCAGGACGCGATGCGCGTGTTCGGCAGGAAGGGGTTGAACACCCGCTGCAGGGAGGGGCTGCCGGTGTCGGCGGCGATGAGCATCGTGTCGGAGCCGAGGCTCGGATCGGGCGCGCTCTTGATGTCGATGCTGCAGCCGGTGAGCACCAGCGCGGTGGCGACGATCGCGACCAGTGCGGACGCGGCTCTTCTCGCTCTTCTCGGTGGGGTCGTGTGCATCGTTGCCACGGGCTTCCTCTGTCTTCGTCGTCTTCGTCAAAGGCTTCGTCGTAGGGGTGATCGTCGAAGGTCTGGCCGGGGACGCCGGCGGGACTCTCTGAGTGTAAGCGCATACATTGCGTGTGTGCAAGGGCGTGGCGGTGTTCGCCCGCCGGCCTCCATCTGATCCTGCTCGCTTTTGGGCCGTGCCCTACGCTGGTCCGATGGCCTCCTTCGATGACGACTACGTCGTGCGCACCTTCTCCCCGAGCCTCGTCGACGGCAAGCCCGACCCCGCCACCGCCGCCTGGCTGGCTGCGACGCGGATCGGCTTCCATGAAGACGACGACCCGGACAAGATCCGCGAGTCGGCCCTCGGCGCGATCGACGACGGACGCGTCTTCAGCGGGGTCTACGCGCGCACGCCGGTCGCCGGCTCGCTCGGCGACGACTGGCCGGTCGGCACCTACGCCGGCTACACCAAGTCGATCAACGTCGGCGGCGGAGCCCTCGTCGACTCGTACCTCATCTCGGACGTCACCGTGCGCGCGACGCATCGCCGCCGCGGGATGCTCCGCCACCTGATGACCGATCGGCTCGCCGCTGCGGCCTCGTCCGGCCACAGCATCGCCGCACTGACGGCCAGCGAGTCGACCATCTACCGGCGCTTCGGCTTCGGCCCCGCGACCCGCAAGCGCAGCATCGCCATCGAGCGCGCCGCTCCGTTCAGCCTCCTCTCGGCACCCTCCGGCCGGGTCGAGATGGCCACCCCGTCGTCGCTGGCCTCCGTCGCCCCGCGTGTCTTCGCGGCGTTCCACTCGGTGACACCGGGGTCCGTCGACCGCCAAGGGCAGTACGGCAACCTCTACAACGGCCTCGACTACGAGACGGCGAAGCCCGCCCGCGCACTCCGGGCGGCGATCCACGTCCCCGCCGACGGAGGGCCGGCCGACGGCTACGTCATCTACTCGATGGTCGCCGAGGGGTCGCTGTCGGTGCTCAAGATCGACGACCTGGTCGCGCCGACCCGCGACGGGTTCCTCGGGCTGTGGGACTTCCTCGGCTCGGTCGACCTCGTCGACGAGATCCGCTGGAGCAAGGCGCCCGTCGAGAACCCGCTGCTCCACGCGCTGACCGGCAGCCGCACCCTCGAGACGAAGGGCGAGTCGGACCACGTGTGGCTGCGCCTCCTCGACGCGCCCGCCGCCCTCTCGGCCCGGCCCTACTCGACCGACGGGTCGCTCACCCTGCGGGTGCACGACAAGCTGGGCTACGCGGAGGGCACCTTCCTCCTCGACGCCGCGGACGGCACGGGGCACGCGACACGCATCGGCGACAACGCCCCCGCCGCCCTCGAACTCGACGCCGCCACGCTCGCGACGCTCTACCTCGGCGGGGTGCCGGCGACGCTGCTCGGCTCGGCCGGGCTCGTCGCGGAGCACCGCGCCGGCGCGCTGCTGCTGGCCGCGCGCCTGTTCGCGCAGGAGCGGCCGGTGTACGGGGTGACCGACTTCTAGGGTTGGCGCTCGCTGCCCGCCCGCCCGCGTGGGCCCCGCCGGAGGCCGGGCCTCCGCGAGGCCGGGCCTCCCCGAGGTTGGGCCTCCTCCGAGGTTGGGCCTCCTCCGAGGTTGGGCCTCCTCCGAGGTCGCACCTTCCCGAGGTCGAACCCCTCCAGAAATCGAAGGGGATTTTCGCCGCCGGTGCGAGTTCATGCGGATCGGAGGGCCTTCCGGCGAAAATCCCCTTCGATTTCGGGCAGGCAGGCGGGCACGGCAGGCAAGCAAGCAGGCAAGCAGGCAGCAGGCAGGGCCGCGCTAAGGGGTCGGCGGCGCGCTCTCGCGGAGCAGGATCTGCACGGGGAGGGTCACGCGCTGGGGCGGCAGCGATGCATCGGCCAGGCGCGCGACGATGGTGCGAACGGCAGCACGACCGAGCTCGGCCATCGGCTGGCGGACGGTGGTCAGGCGCGGGATCGAGAAACGGCCGGCCTCGATGCCGTCGAACCCGGTGACGAGGACGCGGCCCGGCACGTCGACGCCGCGCGACGCGAACACGTCGAGCACGCCGAGTGCGGTCTGGTCGTTCGCACAGATCACGGCGTCGGGCACGGTGTTCGTGTCGACCAGGTGCTCGCCCACCTCGCGGCCGCGTTCGCGACCGAAGGTCCCCGTGATGATCCTGCGTGATCCTGCGAAGCGACCGTCGAGGAGCCCGGCCTCGAGCCCGGCGTGACGATCGGCCTCGTCGGGCGAGTCGGCGGGACCGGAGACGTACACGAGCGACCCGACGTCGTGCGCGGTGACGATCTGCCGGGTGAGGGCGCGCATGCCTCCTGCGTTGTCGACGCCGACGTGGTCGACGGAGTCGTCGGGCCGCGAGTCGGCCAGGACCACGACGGGGATGCGGCGCGAGACGTGAGCCAGCATGTCGGCGGGTACGGTCTGCGCGATCACCGCCAGCCCGTCGACGCGACCGGCGATGTCGTTGATCATGGCGTCGCGGCTCGGCCCCCGGCCCGCCGCGACCATCAGGGCGAACCCGTGCCGCCAGGCCTCCACCTCGGCCCCGCGGAGTACCTCGTCGAAGTAGAAGCCGGTGGAGGGCGGCGACGCGAGGGTCTCGCGGTCGTCGATCAGCGGGATGGCGGACGTCAGGATCGGCAGCGACCCCGACGCGTCGGTGACGTCGGGGACCTCGAGGCTGTCGTGGCCGGGCAGGAAGAGCCCGAGCACTCCGGTGCGACGCCCCGCGAGCCCCCGCGCCGAACCGCTCGGCACGTAGCCGAGGTCGCGCACCGACTCGAGCACGCGCGCACGGGTCTCGGGACGGACCGCGTCGGGCTGCCGAAGCACGCGCGAGACGGTCGCGATCGAGACGCCGGCGTGATCGGCGACGTCGTAGACCGTGGGAGCCTTGGCCATTGCGCCAGTTTAGGCGCGCGGGTCTGGCAGCTTCCGCGCCACCGCTGGCAGGGCGGGTCTGGCGAGGAGGCTCCCGGGCTGGTTGGCTTGGGTCCATGTCGATCCAGTCCACGGCCGAGAAGGCCGAACTCCTCCGTTCCTTCCACGTTCCCGGCGACCCGCTGATCGTCACGAACGTCTGGGACAGCATCACCGCCCGCATCGTCGCGGCCGCTCCGGGCGTCAAGGCTCTCGCCACCGCCAGCCACTCGATCTCCGAGGCCCACGGCGTCGAAGACGGCGAAGGCCTCGACGTCGACGAGGCCCTCGCCGCGGCGCAGCTCATCATCCGCTCGGTCGAGCTGCCCGTGTCGGTCGACTTCGAGAAGGCCTACGCGCAGGATCCCGCCGGCACCCGTGACAACGTCTGGCGCCTCATCGAGGCGGGCGCGGCCGGCCTCAACATCGAAGACTCCCGCGGGCGCGACAAGGGCGAGCTCTACGCCGTCGACGCCCAGGTGGCGAAGATCACCGCGGCCAGGGCCGCCGGAGACCGCGCCGGAGTGCCGATCGTGATCAACGCCCGGGTCGACGCGCTGGCGGGCGATCCTGCCGCCTGGGACGACACGATCCTGCGCGCCAACGCGTATCTCGACGCCGGGGCCGACGTCGCGTTCGTCCTCGGGCTGTCGACCGAGCAGCAGGTGGCCGACGCCGTCGCGCAGATCCACGGCAAGGTGTCGGTCATCTCCGGGGCCGGTTCGGTTCCGCTCGCGCGCCTGGCCGAGCTGGGGGTCTCGCGCGTCAGTTTCGGGCCCAGGATCATGGGACTCACACTGGCCCACCTGCAGAGCGCCGCCGCGACGCTCACCGCTCGCGGCGACTACCCCGCCGAGCTCGGCTTCGACTTCTGATCCGCGGGCGGGAAGGCCTGTGGACGACCTTCCCGCCGGCCACCGGGATGCTCTAGTGTCGGCGGCAGCAACCCGCTGACGAACGGAGCTCCCCATGCCAACGCCCACCGATTTCCCCACCGGCGCGCCCCTCTGGATCGACCTCAACAGCACCGACGTGGAGGCGTCGAAGGCCTTCTACGGGGGCCTCTTCGGCTGGACCTCCTTCACTGCGGGGCCCGATTTCGGCGACTACGTCACGTTCTCGCTCGACGGGCGTCAGGTCGCGGGCATGGTCGAGAACTCCGAGCCCGACACGATTCGCGACTTCTGGACGGTGTACCTCGAGACCGACGACGCCGAGACGACGGCCCAGGCCGTCACCGGCGCCGGCGGGTTCGTCATCATGGGCCCGCACCAGGTCGGCCCGATGGGCACGATGCTTCTCGCCAACGACGCCGACCGCGCAGTGGTCGGGGCGTGGCAGCGCGACGAGATGCGCGGCTTCCAGGCGGTCGCCGAACCGGGTGCTCCGGCCTGGTTCGAGCTGCACACCACCGCATTCCACGACTCCGTGCAGTTCTACCAGCAGGCTTTCGGCTGGGAGACGGCGACGATGTCCGACACTCCGGAGTTCCGCTATGCGCAGCTCAAGGTGGGCGACGACTTCTACGCCGGCATCATGGACGCCTCCGCGTACTGGCCCGCGGGCGACCCCGCCCAGTGGATGGTGTACGTCAACGTCGCCGACACCGACAAAGCCATCGCGCGGGCCGTCGAGCTCGGCGGCGCCATCGTCGACGAGCCCGCCGACACGCCCTTCGGCCGCCTGGCGACGATCTCCGACGCGACCGGTGCGCTCGTCAAGGTGATCTCGTAGGGCGCGGGGCGGTTCGGGGCCAGGGGCGGCGCGCGGGGCGGTTCGGCGCTGGGCCGCTGCGCCCGGCCGGCCTCAGACGAAGTCGGCCGGGTTGTCCACGGGGTTCTTGTCGCGTTCCTGCTCGCGCCGGGCACGGCGGCTGAGCCCCGTTCCGTCGGGCTCGGCGTGCTCGTGCTCCGCTTTCTTCCGCGCGGCGGCGTCGCGCTCGGCTGCTTCCTCGTCCGCTCCGGTCGACTTCTCGGCTCGCTCGCTCTCCCGTGCGGCGCGCTCCCGCTCGGCTTCGGCTTCCTCCTCGGCACGGATCTCCTCCGCCGAGGCCTGCCGAAGGCGCATGCCGTCGAGCACGTCCTGGGCGTGCTTGGCCGCCTTCTTGTCGCTCTGCTTCGTGTCGCGGGGAGGCAGCTGGATGTCCTCCTCGGCGCGGATCCCGGCTTGCAGCTCCCGGCCGCGCTCGGTCTCCGCATCGAATTCGGCGCCGAACAGGAGGGCGTTGTTCGTGATCCATAGCCAGAGCAGGAAGGCGATGACACCACCGAGGGCACCGTAGGTCTTGTTGTAGTGGGAGAAGTTCGCGACGTAGAAGGCGAAGCCCACCGACGCGACCAGCCAGATCGCGATGGCGAGCAGGGCGCCCATGCTCATCCATCGGAACCTCGGCTGCTTGACGTTCGGGGCGAAGTAGTAGAGCACGGCCACGACGAGCACCACGATGAACGCCAGGACGGGCCACTTCACGACCAGCCACACGTCGACGGTCGCGTCGCCGAGACCGATGAAGTCGCCGATGGTGCGCGCGATGTCGCCGCTCAGCACCAGTATCAGCCCGGCGAGAACGACGAGGACAACCGCGATCACGGTGACGAGCAGGTTGGTCGGGCGGAGCTTCCAGACCGGCCGACCCTCGCTGCGGTCGTAGATCCGGTTCAGCGCCCGCCCGAAGGCACCGACGTAACCGGACGCCGACCAGATGGCACCGAGCACACCCACGACGAAGGTGACGCCGGCGGCCGGGGAGCCGGTGAGTGATTCGACGGGGCCGCGAATCGCGGTCACGACGTCGTCCGAGGCGAACTGACCGACCAGGTCGAGCACCTGCTGCGTGGTGTTCTTGGCCTGGCCGAAGAGACCGAGCAACGAGACGACGGCGAGCAGACCGGGGAAGAGCGCCTGCACGGCGAAGTACGTCAGCGCGGCCGCGAGGTCGGTGCAGCCGTCGCTCGAGAATTCACGGAGCGTCTTCTTGAACGTGTAGAGCCAGGTCCGCTTCGTGAGGTCGGCGGGGCTGCTCGGCTTGCCGGCGTCGGGATCCTGCGTCGGATCGTCTGCGATCGCGGTCTTCGACGAGGGGGCCATGGGGATCTCCGGGAGGGTCGACTGCGTGGGGCTTGGGAGTCAGCGCCGGGAGCCGCGAGACGCGAGGCGGGCGACGCCTGCCACGGCCGCGGCGAGACCCGCAGCCCCGGCGGCCGCAGCCGCCAGAACTTTGGGATCGTCCGACACGCGCTTCGTGACAGCCGTTCGAGCTCTCCTGAACTGGTTCTTCGGGTTCAGGCGGTTTTCGAGTTCGTCGAGCGTGGCCGCGAACTCCTCGCGGGCCCGCGCAACGTCGAGCTCGCGCTCGGGGATGCTGCCGCCGGCGGCCTTCTGGGCCTCGGCGGACGAGTCAGGGTCGTTCTTCGGCGGAGTCATTCCGCTCCCCTTTCAGCGCGTGGACGTCGCTCTTGACGTTCTTGATGGTTTCGGTCGGCACCGGAGGGACACCGCGCTTGAGCGAGCGGACCCCGACGAGCGCCAGGACGGCGACGATCACGAGCAGGGCCGCGGCGACCAGGAGAGCGGCCAGCCAGGGCGGCAGAGCCGTCGAGACGGCGAGCACCGCCGCCGCGATCAGCACCTCGAGCAGCACGAACGCGAAGACGGCGGCACCGACGAGAAGGCCGATGCCCACTCCGGCGGCCTTGAGCTTCGCGACGAGCTCCGCCTTCGCCAACTCGATCTCGCCGCGGATGATCCGCTTGACGAGGTCGGGCAGCGACGAGAGCAGGCTCCCGATCGACTGCCGCTGCGGCTGGTCGTCCGAGTCCGAGTCCGAGTCCGAGAAGAGACCTCCGAACAGAGCCATTTACGGAGTGATCGGATCGGTCTTGGAGGTCGCCGACTTGACCTTCTCGGTCGCGGCGTGGGCGGCATCCTGCGCGCCCTCCTGGACCTTCTTCGCCACGATCGGCGCCTTCTCGGCGACGAAGTCTTCGGCCTTGGTCACTCCGCGCTGCACGTTCGGGTCGTGCCAGACCTTGTCGGCGCGGTTCTTGATCTTCTCGTACGACTGACGACCAGCGCGGGCCCCGACGACGTATCCGGCCGCGAGCCCTGCAACGAACAGGATCTTGCCTTTCATGGGGTTCTCCTTGGGTAATCGGTGGTTCGTAAGCTTCTACGCTGGCACCGCGGGCGCGCCAGCGCCCAGATCCGGGGCTTCCTGTCGGGTTCGGGGGTACAGCGTGGCGCGCTCAGCGTCCCAGCGCGACCCACCAGATCAGTAGCAGCGTGGTGAGAAAACCACTGATGAAATTGAGGAGCAGGAAGCGCTTCCAGCCGCGGTTGGCTCCTCGGCATCCGCGTCGGGGACGTTCCACCAGGGGGCGACCGTCACGGCGTAGGGGATCACGAGGATGGCCGCCAACGGGCCCGGCCACGCCGTCAGCAGCATCAGCACGCCGGCCAGAACGTACGCGGCGAACGCGAAGCGGACGGTCGCCTTCGCGCCGAACACCGTCGCGATGGAGGCGATCCCGCCCTCCCGGTCGGCGACGACATCCTGCACGGCTCCGAAGGCGTGGCTCGCCATGCCCCAGAGGAAGAAGGCTCCGAGCAGGGCGAACAGCTGCGGCGTGAAGACGACGCCGGCGAGCACCAGGCCGTAGACGGCGGGGCTGGTGAAGTGCGTGCTCGACGTCAGGGAGTCGAGGGCGGGGCGCTCCTTGAAGCGGAGGCCGCCGAGCGAGTAGGCGACGACCGCGAAGACGCTCACCGCCAGGACGAGCCAGCTCAGCGGAGACCCGACGAGGACGAAGAACACGAGGAACGGAACATTGGTGATGACGACGGCACGCAGGATGCTCGCGTGGAAACGTCTGTCGAGCATCGCCCCCTCGACGCCGCCCTTGCGCGGATTACGGAGGTCGCTCTCGTAGTCGTAGACGTCGTTGATGCCGTACATCGCGAGGTTGTACGGGACGAGGAAGTAGACGATCCCCACGACGGCGATCAGCCAGTCGACCTGGCCGAAATCGAACCGGCTGTACGAGAGGTGCAGGATCGACGCCATCGCCGGGCTGGGATGCCCCTGATCGAGAGGAGCGTAGGCCGTGTAGCCCGCGGCGCGGCTGATCGCGGTCGTGCCCGCAGTGCCCAGGATGTACGCCGCCGCGAACGGGAACGCCGTGTTCACCCAGCTCAGCGGTCGTGACACCGCGAACAACGCCTTCAGAGTGTCTCTCACCGTTCCCCTCCCGGCGGGCGTCGGACCGTGCGCGGGTGCCGAGCAGCACCCAGAGCGACGGAAGCAGGACCAGCGCCGCGACCGCGTACGAGAAGTCTTCCAGGGGTGCGATGCCGATGAAGACCCCGCTGATCTTCGACGCGTCGTAGCCGACCAGCCCGATGCCGATCATGACGTTGTCGAAGACGGCGGTCATCACCAGGAGAATCCCGACGGCGATGACGCAGGAGGCGAGCCTCCGGCGCCGCTGCGGCGTCGTCGCGCGCGGGCGGCCGCGGCTCCGCCGCGCGGACACGGCGAGGGCCGCGATGCCCGTCGCCGCGACGATCGCGAGGAACACGGCGTCGAGCGCCCAGTAGGTCATGAGGCGTCCTCGCGGCGAGGGCCGCGGCTTCGTTCACGTCGACCACTCCGACCGTGACCTGCCGACGCGACGGCGTCGACCACGAGCGGCACGCCCGCCACCAGGTTCATCGTGAGGTAGCAGAGCAGGGCCAGGAAGAACGGCTCCTCGAGGGGAAGCTCGGGCGCCACCTGAAGACCGGTCATGAAGAAGGTCTCGCCCCGAAAGAAGATGCCGAGACCGATCCCGAAGAGGTCCCAGACGAGGAAGAACGCGATTCCCACGGGCAGGATCACCGCCGCTCGGACCCGGTCGCGCCAGAAGAACAACCGGAACCGCCGGTCGAGGACCACCATGGCGGCGAGCGCGATCAGGAGCCCGAGAAGGTAGAGAATGCCCACGGCGGCGCCTCAGGAGCGTGCCGCGTCGCGAGCGGCCTGGCGCTCGGCGGCGTCCGGCCGCGGCTCGGGCAGCGGCTCGGTGCTGGTGTCGCCGCGAAGGTTCTTGAGCAGCACCTCGGCACTGATCAGGCACATCGGCAGGCCGATGCCGGGCCGCACCGATCCGCCGACATAGTAGAGGCCGCGCACCTTCTTCGAGACGTTGCCGGCCCGGAACATGGCGCTCTGCGCGAGGGTGTGCGCCGGGCCGAGCATGCTGCCCGACCAGGAGTTGTAGTCGTCGACGAAGTCTTGCGGGCCGCGCGTGCGGCGGAGGACGAGTCGGGAACTCAGGTCCGAGACGCCGGTCCAGTCGGCGATCTGCTGGATCACGGCGTCGCCGAGGGCTTCGAGCTGCGTGGAACCTGAGTTATCGACCGCGACGGCGGCGCCGGGGAGTGCCCCGGAGCCTCCCGGGCCGTCGCCAGCGGCGGCGGCCCCGGGAGCGACCCGGAGCCGAGCGCGGGCTCGGCGGGCAGCGGCACCAGCACGAAGAGGTTGGTGTGCCCGGCCGGCGCGGTCGACGGGTCGACGACGGACGGCTTGCAGACGTAGAGCGACGGCGGCGACGGGATCGACTTCGGCTCGTGGAAGATGCGCCGGAAGTTGTCGTGCCAGTCGCGCGAGAAGAGGAGCGTGTGGTGCTCGAGCTCGGGCAGCTCGCCCGAGACGCCGAGGTACATCAGCAGGGCGCTGGGCCCGGGGTTCTTCGACGCCCAGTACTGCTCGCCGTAGGTCTGCAGCGCGATGGGCAGGAGCGCGGTCTCGGTGTGGTGCAGGTCGGCGGCCGACACGACGACATCGGCCCACGCCGTGTGGAGCTCGCCCGACGCGTCGACCCAGTCGACACCGGACGCGGCGGGACGCACGCCGCCGGAGGTCCGGATGCGCGTGGCGGTCGCCTCGGTCACGATGCTGACACCGGCCTCCCGGGCGAGCGCGGCGATGCGCTGGATGACGGTGGTCAGTCCACCCTGCGGGTAGAGCACGCCGTCGTCGAGGTCGAGGGTCGACATGAGGTGGTACATGCTCGGCGTCTCGTAGGGCGACGACCCCAGAAACACGGCCGGATAGCCCAGGATCTGCCGCAGCCGCGGGTCGGACACGGTGCGCGCGACGAACGAGTCGAGGCTCTGCAGGAGGAGCCGGCCGAGGGTGGGGAGGCGGGTGACGACGTCGCGTCGCAGGAGCGGGGCCCAGCTGCGGAACGACGTGTAGAGGAACCGCCTCTTGGCGACGTCGTAGGTGTCGCGCGACGAGGCGAGGTACTCGCGGATCCTGCGCCCTGCCCCCGGCTCGATGCTCTCGAAGAGGGCGACGTTCTCGTCGAGGCCGTGCGGGATGTCGATCGGCTCGGGGGTCCCCTCGAAGAAGACCCGGTACCCGGGATCGAGCGACACCAGGTCGAGCTGCTCGGCCGAGGAGGTTCCCATCAGCCGGAAGAAGTGGTCGAAGACCTCGGGCATGAGATACCAGCTGGGGCCCAGGTCGAAGCGGAAGCCGTCGGACTCCCACGACGAGGCGCGGCCGCCGACCTCCGAGCTCTTCTCGAGGAGGGTCACCTCGTGCCCCTCCTTGGCCAGGAGCGCGGCGGACGCGAGCCCGGAGATGCCGCCGCCGATGACGACGACCCGCCGCCCGTTGCGGGTCACGGAGGGCGAGGTCACGAGCCGCCACCGACCGACGAGACACGGCCGGCTGCGGAGGCGGCGGCGATCCGGACCTTGACGGGGTTGGGCACCCGGATGCGCGTGTGCATCAGCTCGGTCGCGGGAGTCGCGGCAAGGCGACGGTTGAGCTCCGCGAAGAGGCCGTGCGCCAGAGCCACCGCCCGGCGGGACGACGACGGCAGCGACGGGATGATCTCGCCGGAGACACGCAGGTCGTCGTCGATGTCGGCCACGAGGCGGTCGCGCTCGGCGTCGCTGAACGACGACGGATCGACGCCCGGGAAGTAGCTGCGGCCCAGCGTCTCGAAGTCGTCGTGCAGGTCGCGGAGGAAGTTGACCTTCTGGAAAGCGGCACCGAGGGCCCGCGCGCCCGTCTCGAACCTCGCGACGGACGACGGGTCGTACGAGCCGCCCTCGAGGAACGCGCGCAGGCACATGAGCCCGACCACCTCCGCCGAGCCGTAGACGTAGCGGTCGAACGACTCCTGGTCGTGCTCCGTCTGGCTGAGGTCGCGGCGCATCGACTCGAAGAACGGCGCGGTGAGATCGCTGTCGAAGCCCGCGCGCCGAGCCGTGATGGCGAAGGCGTGCACGACGAGGTTGGCGCTGAAGCCGAGCTCGATGGCGCGCAGGGTCTCTCGTTCGAAGTCGTCGAGCAGGCGAGCACACCCGGCGGTGTCGGCCCCGGCCTCGCCGGCCGGCCCGTCGACGATCTCGTCGGCCACCCGCACGAGGGCGTAGATGTTCTCGACGTCCTGACGCACGCCCGAGCCCAGCAGGCGCGACGCCAGCCCGAACGACGTCGAATACCGCCGGATCACGCCGCTCGACGTCTCTTGGGCCACGCGGTCGTAGAGCGCGAGCCGGGTCATCGGTCGCGCTCGAGCACGGTGTCGACGACGGGGCGCAGGATCACGCGCAGATCGGCAGGCACGATGTCGCCGTCGAGCACGGCCAGCGCCCGGGCGGCGTGCTCGTCGACGAGGCGCTCCGCCTGGGCTCGCGCCCCGCAGCTCACCAATCGCCCGCGGACGTGCTCGGCCTCGGCCTCCGTCAGGTCGGACTTGCCGATGAACGGGCGGATCGCGAACCACTCCCCCGTCGTGGCGGCCTCGGCGATGAGGACGGTGCGCTTGCCCTCGCGGAGGTCGCCGAGGGTGGTCTTGCCGGTATCGGCCTCACTGCCGAAGACCCCGAGGAGATCGTCGACGATCTGGTAGGCGATCCCGACCTCGCGGCCGAACGACTCGAGGGCGTCGATGAGCGGGCGCTCGGCCCCGGCGAGCAGCGCGCCGGCCATCAGCGGAGCCTCGAACGAGTAGACGGCGGTCTTCGCGCGCTCCATGTCGAGCACCTCTTGCACGGAAGGCACCTCGCGCGCCAGGGCGAGTTCGACGTCGAGCAGCTCGCCGCCGGCGCTGGCGAAGATCGCCTCGTCGAGCAACTCGAGCAGACCGAAGCGGACGTCTTCGGCGCAGGTGACGCCGAGCAGGAGCCGGCTCGCCCCGGCGAGCGCGAGGTCGCCGGCGATCAGCGCCGCAGACATCCCGCGGTGCTCGGCGGCCGGCGACGCGATGCCGGCCGTGGTCGCGGTGTCGCGGTAGCTGCCGGAGACGTTGGGGATGCCGCGCCGGGAGAAGTCGCGGTCGATCACGTCGTCGTGCACGATGAGCGCCGTGTGGAGGAGCTCGAAGGCGGCGCCCACCAGGGCGCAGGCCTCGTCGTCGGTGCCGCCCAGCGCCTCGTACGCGGCGACGACCATCCGCGGCCGGAAGCGCTTGCCGCCGACCGAGTTGCGCTCGAGGACGTCCCACAGGTCGACGTACCGCGGGCCGAGGGCTGTTGCGCGCCGTTTGGCGGCGGCGAAGAAGTCTGCGAGAACCCGGTCGACCAGCACAGTAGTGTCGAGCGTGGCACCCGCGGTCGACGCGGCTCCGGCCCGCGACCTTGCGAGCAGGTGATCACCGTCCATTCTGTGAGACTACAGCGCGATGAAATCCGAACCTCAGGCACTTCCACAGCAGGAGACGGCTCCCTCCCGAGACGTGCACGACGAGCTCGTGGTATTGGTCGACGAGGCCGGGAATTCGATCGGAACGTACCCCAAAGCTCGGGTCCACACGAAAGAAACCCCGCTTCACCTGGCTTTTTCCTGCCACGTCACCCACCCGGAAACGGGGGACATCCTGGTCACCCGACGCGCGCTCGCCAAGGCGACATGGCCCGGAGTGTGGACCAACTCGTTCTGCGGACACCCCGCACCCGGCGAGACACCGCGCGAAGCGGTCGCCAGGCGGGCGTTCCAGGAGCTGGGGATGCAGGTGGCGGAGGTGACCTCGATCCTGCCCGATTTCCGCTACCGCGCCGTCGACGCCTCCGGCATCGTCGAGAACGAGATCTGCCCGGTCTTCACGGCCGTGGCCGTGGGCGAACCCCACCCGTCGCGGGACGAGGTCGCCGAGTGGGTGTGGATCGCTCCGGCCGAGCTCCGCGCCGCCGTCGCGGCCGCGCCGTTCGCGTGGAGCCCGTGGCTCGGGTGGCAGCTCGCTGCCTGGCCGGGCGCCTGAGGCGCGCGCTCGCTCCTTTGCCCTCGCCCTCGCCTCGCCCTCGCTCTCGCCGTCGCCCTCTCCCGAAATCGAAGGGGATGTTCTCCCGCGCCCGAAAGTGAGGCGGATCGGAGCCCGTTGCGCGAAAATCCCCTTCGATTTCGGGAGGGGCGGGCGGGCGGGGCTACTGCTGCGCGGAGGACGGGGCCGCGCGGGTATCGGTGCGCGTGAAGTTCTGGAACGAACGGCTGGCCGTCGGGCCGCGCTGGCCCTGGTAGCGCGAACCGTAGATCGACGAACCGTACGGGTTCTCTGCCGGGCTCGACAGGCGGAAGTAGCAGATCTGCCCGATCTTCATGCCCGGCCAGAGCTTGATCGGCAGGGTCGCGACGTTGCTGAGCTCGAGCGTGACGTGACCGGAGAAGCCCGGGTCGACGAAGCCGGCCGTGGAGTGCGTCAGCAGGCCGAGGCGTCCGAGTGACGACTTGCCCTCGAGACGGGCCGCGATGTCGTCGGGCAACGTGACGAGCTCGTAGGTCGAGCCGAGCACGAACTCGCCCGGGTGGAGGATGAACGGCTCGTCGGGGTCGACCTCGACCAGGTGCGTCAGCTCGGGCTGGTCGGCGGCCGGGTCGATGAACGGGTACTTGTGGTTGTCGAACAGCCGGAAGAACCGGTCGAGCCGCACGTCGATGCTCGACGGCTGGATGAGGGTCGGGTCGTACGGGTCGAGCCCGATGCGTCCGAGGTCGAGTTCAGCCTTGATGTCGCGATCCGAGAGCAGCACGCGGCCAGCCTACTGATCGGTGCGGCGTCGTCGAAGCGGGACGACTTCTCAGGAGGCAAGCCGCGCCCTCGACGACAGCCTCGTGCAGCGACAGGGTGCAGGATCGGACGCATGCGCGTAATCCTGATTTCCCAGCCGGGCGGCCCCGAGGTGCTCGTCCCCGGCGAAGCGCCTGAGCCCGTGGCCGGGCCGGGCGAGGTCGTCATCGAGGTGGCGGCCGCCGGCCTGAACCGAGCCGACATCGGCCAGCGGCAGGGCAGCTATCCGCCGCCGGCCGGCACGGTCGAATGGCCCGGCATGGAGGTGTCGGGGACGATCGCGGCGGTCGGGCCGGAGGCAGGCGCCGGCGGGGCCGGCGGCAGCAGGGCCGGCGGCAGCGGTGGCGGTGGCGGTGGCGGCAGCGCAGCCAGCGGTGGCGGTGAGGTCGGCGCCGGTAACTCAGGTTGGAAGCCGGGCGACCGCGTCTGCGCCCTCCTGCCCGGCGGCGGCTACGCCGAGCGCGTGGCGATCGACGCGGGCCTGGTGCTGCCGGTTCCGGACGGCGTCGACCTCGTCGACGCGGCCGGCCTGCCCGAGGTCGCGGCCACCGTGTGGTCGAACGTCTACGTCAACGCCGGGCTGAAACCGGGCGAGACGCTGCTCGTCCACGGCGGGACGAGCGGAATCGGCACGTTCGCCATCCAGCTCGCGGTGGCCCTCGGTTCGCGGGTGATCGCGACCGCCGGCACGGACGACAAGGTCGCCTTCTGCGAGAGCCTCGGTGCTTCGAGCCTGAATTACCATCAGGACGATTTCGTCGAGACGGTTCACGACCTCACCGACGGGCACGGAGCCGACGTGATCCTCGACCTCGTCGGCGGCGACTACCTCGCGCGCAACGTCCGGGCCCTGGCCGTCGACGGCCGCATCATGGTCATCGCGAACCAGTCGGGTCAGGCGTCGAGCTTCGAGCTCGGGGCGCTCATGCAGAAGAGGGGCAGGATCTGGGGAACCACGCTTCGCCCCCGGCCGCTGCCCGAGAAGCGCGCCATCATCGCCGGGGTTCGCGAGCACGTCTGGCCGCTGCTCGAGGCGGGCACGGTGCGGCCGGTGATCGACCGGGTGTTCCCGCTCGACGAAGCCGCCGCCGCCCACCGGTGGATGGAGGACGGCGGCCACATCGGCAAGATCCTGCTGAGGGTCTAGCGCACCCGGGAGTCGGCGCCGGGCCGCGCGGGCGAGGCCCCGGTGACCTCCAGCAGCACGGGCAACGGTCGCCCCGTGCCGAGCACGAGATCGAGCCCACGGACCGCGACGGATGCGGCCTCGACCGCGGCGCTGGGCGACGAGCCGGCCGTGAGGCGGAGGCGCAGTTTGAGGGCCGGCTCGCCCTTCAGCTGGTAGGCGGCGACGGAGACGCCCGACACGTCGCGGCGTGCCGAGAGCACGTCGACGAGCGCCGTCTCGGCGAACCGGGACGACACCACGATGCTGCCGGCCGCGTCGTCCGACTCCACGATGCGATCGATCCGGCCGCGCCCCGAGTCGACGCGGCGATGATGCCGATGACGACCACGATCAGGCACAGGACGGCGAGGAGCCAGGGCAGATAGCTGCCCGAACCGGAGAGCCGCGCGTCGGAGAGCGATGTGCCGGCGAGTGCGGATGACTGGGCGTCGCGCGCCGAGCGGACGGCGTCGCGGGCGAAGCCGCCGCCGGGCAGAGCGACCAGGATCAGCGCGGCACCCACCAGGAGGGTGACGAGCCCCGCGACGACGAGGAAGAGACGGTTGGCGAACCGGTTGGAGGTGGTCATGCGCCGAGCCTTCCCGTGCTGGTGGTGCGGACCTCCGGAGTGACCGGAGGCTGATAGGCGGTGGCCCCGAGTTCGTCTCGAGCGGCCGCGAGCACGGCCTCCTCGTCGACGCGGACGCCGCTGGCCGGGGTGACCGTGAGACGAGCGCTTCGCCGCGAGACCCAGGTGGTGACCTGGCCGGGCGCGAGCGCGGCTGCCGTGCGAGCGCTCCTCGAGAGAGCCGCCGCGATGACCTGGTCGTCGACCACGACCGCGACGCGCGAGTCGTCGATGGTGTGGCGGCCTCGACGGCCGGAGGTGACGCCGACCACGATCAGGATGATCCCGACGACGGCGGCGACGATTCCGGCGGCGATCACCAGACCGCCCTGCGTCGTCGAGGCGGACAACAGCGTTGCGAGGACATCGATCGGGGAGAACAGGAGGGCGCGCATGCCGAGTGCGGCATACACCGATTCGAGGCCGACGTAGGCAGCGACGATGACGAGGGCGATCAGGACGACGATGGCTGCGCCCGAGCGAGAGGAATGGGTCTCGCGGCGCAGGATCCTGCGGTACAGGCTTGCTGGGACGCTCGGCATGATGGCGCCGTCGGCCTGGGTGGGTACGGCGGAGGCGGTGGTGGTCATCGGAGCCCAGCTGTCTTCTCGAGGTGGCTGCCCGTGACGGTGACGTCGACGCGCGAGACGGCACGGCCGGTGATCTCGAAGAGACGCCGGGTCACCGTCTCTTGGAGGGATCGCACCGTGCCCAGGACACCGCCGGGCTGGACGACGAGGCCGGGCGTGAGCGCCGGGACGTTCAGGGGCGTCGAGACGCGGAGGGCGAGGTTGCCCTCGTCGTCGCGCGCATCGACCCGGACATCGCGTCGGTCGACGACGAGCGTGTCGGCCACGACGGCGCCGCCGACCTTCTGGAGGACGCGCGGCGCGATGCTGACGTGACCCGGGATCACCGGTCCGCGGCCGGGCACGTCGGCCGCAGTCACGGAGTGGTCGAGGGTGGCCGCCGAGGAATCAGGAATCGACGACCACCCGCTCGAAGCCGCGTCGGCACCGTTGTCGGCGGCGGCGGTCTGTGCGCCGGGGGCGGCGTGAGGTTCGGTCATGACGAGGAGCGCCGTCCGCGGATGACATCGACGAGGCTGGAGACGTCGAGCTTTCCGGTGACGATGCGTCCGACGAGGGCTCCGACGGCCATGAAGACCGCCACCAGGATGAAGGCCCAGAAGCCGAAGGCCACCGCGACGATGCCGAGGACGGCGCCGATCGCGATGCCGGTGGTGGTGGCGGTCACTGGACGCGGCTCTCAGCGGGAACGGAGTCGCTGCCGTTGTCGTCGTCGTCGCCCGGGATGTGCACGTCGTTGATCGCGACGTTGACCTCGGCGACCTCCATGCCGACGAGCTCGACGATGGCGCGGGCGACGGCCGCGCGGACCTGCTCGGCGACGGCGTTCATCGGGGTCGGGTACTCGACGACGATCGTGACGTCGGCCGCGACCTGGGTCTCGCCGACCTCGACCCGGACGCCCTGCGACAGGTCGCTCGAGCCGATCACGTCGCGGATGGCGCCGAACGCGCGGGCGGCGCCGCTTCCGAGGGCGAAGACCCCGGGAACCTCGCGGGCGGCGATGCCCGCGACCTTCGAGATGACGCCGTCGGCGATGACGGTCTTGCCCGCAGCCACACCCGACGGGATCGTGGTGGTCGTGGTGACCGGGGTCGCGACCTTGTCGACGCGGCTCGTGGTCGCGGCGGGTGTCGGAGTGATCTTGTCGGCCATGGTGGTGCTCCTTAGATACGTGGTGCTCGATGGAAGTGGACGGGCGGATCGACCTCTCGAACCGCTCTGGAGATGAGACGCACGCCGCCGGCGAAACGTCACGCGAAACGTCGAACTTTTTCGGAGGCCCGCTTCGCAGCTTGTGGGAGTTTGCTGGGGGAGTGAATCTCGCCGAACGCCCGCGAGGCCTGGCCGCCGAACGCGAGGCGCCGCCCGGGCCGGATCCGTCGCTGCTCGACACGGCCACCGACGGACTCCTGGCGCGTCGCGCGTCCGACGGCGACGAGCACGCGTTCGAGACGCTCCTGCGCCGGCACCTTTCGCTCATGACCGCCTACGCGACGCGATTGACCGCTTCGCGCGCCGACGCCTCGGACGCGGTCCAAGAAGCGTCGATCGCCATCTGGCGCGAGCTGCCCACCCTCACGGCGCCGGACGCCGTGCGCGGCTGGATGATGAAGATCGTCTCGCGCAAAGCCTTCGACCTCATCCGCTCGCGGAAGCCGACGGCCGACGTCGACGACGACGCCGTGGTCGCGCAGTTGCCGGTGACCGACGCCGGTGATCCTGCTCGCCTCGCCGTCTCGGCCGATGCCATGTCGGGGCTACGCCGCGCGCTCGACGCGCTGCCCGCGCTGCAGCGGCAGGCCTGGATCCTGCGCGAGGTCGGTGGCGAATCGTACGGCGAGATCGCTGAACACCTCGGCATCACGACCACCGCGGCCCGCGGCCAGCTCGCCCGGGCCCGCGAGAACCTGACCAGAGAGATGGAGGCGTGGCGATGAACGACGACACCGTGACACTCGAGCGCCTGGCCCACTACCTCGACTCCGGGCGGGTCCCCTACGACCCGTCGATCGAGGACGTCCCTGAGAACGCCAGTCAGCTCGCGACGCTTGAACGGCTGCGCGTCCTCTCGGGAGAACTCCTCGCCGAAGACGCTGCAGCCGACCCCGACCCCGACCCCCGCTGGATCAGCGGCGTGATGGAGCGCGTGCGGCAGGAGGCGCGCTCCGGCCGCGACATCCCACTCGACTCGGACGGCGCGGCCACGCTGCACATGACCGAGGGCGCGGTGCGCGGGTTGATCCGCGAGGCCGGTGACTCGGTACCAGGTGCCGTCGTGATCTCGTGCTCGCTGGGCGGCGACGTCTCCGCGGCCGACGCCCCGGTGCGCGTCGAGGTCGTCATCAGCGCGCTTCGCGGGCAGTACGTCCCCGTGATGGCCGACGAGGTCCGCGAGGCGGTCACGCTGCAGTTGCTCCGCCAGACCGAGCTCGACATCGAGGCCGTCGACATCGTCGTGGGCGACGTGCACCTCCTCGAAACGGGGGTCGCGTCGTGAGCGACCTCGAAGCCGTCCGGCTCCGCGCGCTGGCCGACGAACTCGAAGCCCTCGTCACCGAAGTGCCCGGGGTGCTGCGGGTGCAACCCCGATTGGGCGTCGCGCGGTTCGCGAAGCGGGTGGTCGAAGGCCTCGTCGCGGCGCGGCAGGGCGCAGGATCGCAGGGGCTCCTGCCCCGAATCGGGGTGACCGTCACCGCAGACGCGACTCTCGTGTCGCTCGACGTCGCGGTCGCGCGCGATCACTCGGGGCCGGTCGTGGTGCGGGCGGTGGCCGCCGCCATTTTGCAGCGGCTGGCCGGTGAGGCGTTGCCGCCGGCGAAGGTGGACGTGCGGATCGTGTCGGTCGGGTAGCGGCTCGGCGGGGTTGCGCCTGCGGGCGCGGTGCGGGGTGGTTGGCGTTTCGGGGTGGCGGTGGCGGTGGCGGGCGCGGCGGAGCCGGCGGAGCCGGTCGCGGCGCGGTGCGGCGCGGCGCGGCGCGGCGCGGCGGTAACTCAGGCTGCAAGCGGCGGCACGCGCGTGCAGGCACGAAATTGCGGCGGCTCGGCGCTTGCAACCTGAGTTGCCAGCCGCCGGGGTTGGGGGCAGGGGCACGCGCACGGGCGGCGCCTGCGGGCAGCAGGACGAGTCGCCGTGCGGCGGTAACTCAGGCTGCAAGCCGCGGCACGGGCGCGCAGGCACGAAATTGCGGCGGCTCGACGCTTGCAACCTGAGTTGCCAGCCGCCGGGGCAGGGGCACGGGCGGAGGGACGCCTACCCGCGCCCGCCTACGACACGACACGAATCGCTCGGAAGAGGTTGCCGCGATACACCAGCGGCTCCTGCTCCTGGCGACGTGACCATCCCGACCTCGACGCCGCCGGTCTCGGCGCAGAGAGTTCCAACTCCAGTGGGGATGGCGCCTAAGGCCGACTTCACGGAGGCGGCGGCACAGCGGTGGCGTCCGAATCGAGAACGCTGACGAGAGCGGTGGAGCGCGGGGTCAGCTGCCCCCGGTCGAGCGGGTGGTGGTCGCGCAGGCGAGGACGACGTCCTTCCACTGTCCGACCCAGCCGGCGTACGCCTCTGGTTCGGCGTACAACTTCTCGTTGAGGTAGAGGCCCTGGGTCGGTGCGGTCGCTCCCAGCTCGACGAGGACGGGCTTCAGCAGGAGTTCGGGAGCGAGCGCATGAGTCGGCCCGGCGCCGAGCATCAGGGGGACGACGGTGACTCCGGCGAGGCCCGTGGCTCCGGCGAACTGGTCGAGGAAGCACTTGAGCACCCCCGTGTAACTCGCCTTGTAGGTCGGCGAGGCGACCACGACGAGGTCACTGCCGGCGACGAGGTCGACCGCGGCCTTCACCGTCTCGTCTCCCCAGCCGAGCAGCGACGGTCCGAGCGTGACGACGTCGACTTCGCGGTCGGGCGCGCGCCCAGCGAGCGCTTCGGCCACGTGCCGCGCGGCGTCGAGGGTGCGGGAGGCAGGCTTGGGGTTGCCTGCGACGACGGTGACGATCATTCGATCTCTCTCCTGAATTCGGTAGTACCGGTAGAGACCGGGCGTATTTCCCCCGCGTGCCCTGCACATTAAACGTCGATTGCGGCGGTGAAGACCAGCCCCTGACCACCCTGTCGCCCACAATTCGGCTGGTCACACGTGCATTCGGCTGCGGCCGCTTCGCTCACGCCGGAGCCGCGCGGCCCTGGGCGCGATCCGAAGGGACGCGGCGGGAAGGATGCTCGTGATCGACCTCGAATCGCGCTCCCGCCGACCTTCGGTATGCTGGTGGTACTGCTCTTCCGAGTGCGGTGCGCGAATGTAGTTCAATGGTAGAACTCCAGCTTCCCAAGCTGGTAGCGCGGGTTCGATTCCCGTCATTCGCTCTGCGAGTCACACATCAGAGTGTCGTTTCTCAAGCTAAGTGAGACTTCGCTCAAGGTAGTTGAGACTTTCAGCCCGAAACGAGCCGATTCTCGGTAAGTCTTCGAGATGGGTAACGAATGGGCCTTGGACCACAATGACTATTGCCGACCTAGTTGTAGCTGGTGGAGCCACCCCCATGTCGGCGTCGGCACACGAACTGCGGGCATGGAAAAGCCCCCGGGTTGGTCAGGAACTGGGGGAGTCTTGACGCCCGGAGGCTGTACGACTAGTGGGGGAACCAGTCGCCCACAACGGTACGCAGCACCAACGATGTCCGCCACGCTAGCGGCCGAGTTTTCACTATGCGTTTCACCTGACGGCGGGGGTATTCAGGCCGGCCATTGCTCGGGCTCGGGGTGGTGACGGTCGATATACGCTTGGATCTGGTCCTCGTGCTGGATGATCCATGCGACCGCCGAGTTCAAGGTGTCAAAAGTGCGCAGCCAAGGGCGGCCGCCGTTGTCGTCGCGGCAGTGGGCGTAAGCGTCGTAGACGTGCCGGCCGTTCAGAGAGCGCATGTTCACGTACCCGATTGGCGCCGACCGGTGTCGTCGCACCTGCCAAGTTCCATAGGTCCCCGGGACTGGTGGGACGGCGAGCGGGTGCGAGGGAATCGGGCGGCGCAGAATCTTCGCAATCGCCTCACCGGAACCCTGCACACCCATGCTCGGAACCGTACGGGCGACCCCCGACACGGAAGCGCCCCCGCCAACGGTGTTGGCGGGGGCACCCCGTTTTCCTGCTAGCCCTTCCGCCACAGGTCAAGCAGCAACCGGGCCACGGTCACGAGCAAGCTCGCGATCCCTAGCCAGGGCACTGCCTTCCTGGGCGGACGGTCACCGGTGTCATCAGACATCGGGCCACCTCCTGGTGTACGCGCCGGCGAACACAAGAAGCGGAGCCAGAGGTGCGTAATCGAGCGGACCCGATTACACTGGACTCGAGCGATGAACTCAGGGATCGTATGCATCCCCTGGCTTTACACTCGGAAGCCAAACCAAAGCTCACGACCCGGCGAGGTCGTGGGCTTTACTTTTGGCTTAGAACCGCAACCCGGCGGTGTGACGGCTCCGGCAGCTGGCGTGATGTCGCTGACTTCTGCGTCGCTACGAACGGGTGAAGGACGACCGCTGTTAGTTCGAACCGCTGACATGCGCCGCACCCGCACCAGCATCTTCGGCACCCGCCGGCCCTGTAGCCTGAATGAACCGGCGGAGGGGCGTCCGGACGAGGTACTGGAGATTCAAGTGACGCAGACTATCGGCGAGGAGATGCTGGTGAAGTCTCGAGCTCGAGTCAAGGCGCACGGCGAAGTGTTCACGCCGCGACTGATGGTCGACCAAATGCTCGACCTCGTCAGTAATGACCTGGATTTGGTCGACACGACATTTTTCGAACCGGCAGCAGGCGACGGAAATTTTCTCATTGCAATCCTACAGAGGAAGCTCACGGCGATCGAGCAGCGAATGGAACGGGAGCTCTGGCCTCGCGAGTCCTTGTTTGCCGTTGCCTCGATCTATGGCGTCGAGTTATTGGAAGACAATCACCAGGATGCCAAGGCCGCGATGCTTAAGGAGTTCCGGAGCTTTCATGCGAGGCACGACGTGCCCTGCGACCCTGATACCAACTTGATGCGTGCTGCGGCTTTTCTCATCGACGCGAACGTGATCTGCGGCAACACGCTAACCGGTCTGGACTGGCTGGGCGAGGAAATCACTTTCTCGTGGTGGGTTCGGGAGGAACGGGCCCCAAGCATCGTCGTTCGCGAGCGGTTCACTTTAAGTCTCTGCGTTCTGGCGCTCCCGCTCCAGACTTGTTCGACTTGCTCGTCGAACCCGACCTCTACGCCCCCTGTCCTATCGACCATGTCCATGAAGAAGCGAGAACCGGTGGCTAGCCCTAAGATCAGCACTTTCCGTGAAGTGACCCCGCTCATTTATTCGTGGCGTACTCCCGACATCCCAAAATACGAAGGTTGGGAGAAGATCGGGTATACCGAGCAGGAGACTGCCGACAAACGCATCGCCCAGCAGGCCAGCCAGCTCGGCATCACCAAAGAAAAACTCTGGGCGTACCAAGCGGTGTTTGTCACCGAGGATGGGGGCAGGTTCCGTGACAGCGATTTTCACGCATTTCTGCGCCAGCGGGGCGTGCAACGGGAGCTGAGTCCACGCACCGAGTGGCACAAATTCGCGGGAGCCCCCAAAACGTCCGACGAGTTCTTCAGCGACTTCAGCAAGAAGAAATTCTTTGCGGAAGAGACTGCGGCCGCTCCGGAGGACTACGAGCTGAGGCCAGAGCAGCATGAAGCCGTTGCGCAGGCGATCAAGGCGTTCGGTCCAACCGTCGGTGCGAGTGAGGCGTTATGGAATGCGAAGCCGCGATTCGGCAAGACGCTGACGACCTACGATCTGATGCGGAAGATGGACGTGAAGCGCGTCTTGATAGTGACCAACCGCCCAGCCGTCGCAAATGCGTGGTTTGACGACTATCAGCGGTTCTTGGCCCACCAAACAACTTTCAAGTTTGTCTCCGAGTCACCGTCGCTTGCGGGGCGGACGCAGATGACACGCGAACAATGGCGTTCATACGCACGCGAGCACCTCGATGAAGATCCGCGAATCATTGAATTCGTTTCCCTGCAGGACCTCAAGGGATCTCAGTACTTCGGCGGCAACCATCCGAAACTGAAGCATATTGCCGAGTTTGATTGGGATCTTCTGGTCATCGATGAGGCCCACGAGGGCATCGACACCACGAAGACCGACGTCGCCTTCAATCAGATCAAGCGCGCTCACACGCTCCATCTTTCCGGCACGCCGTTCAAGGCATTGGCATCGGGAAAATTTGACCAGGACCAGATTTTTAACTGGACCTACGAGGACGAACAGACAGCGAAAGCATCCTGGCGGGACGCACCCGACCACCTCGCTCAGGACAGTCCCTACGCCCAACTCCCAACCCTCAACCTGCTTACTTACCAGGTCTCTCGCATGGTGACCGATCGGCTCGCCGAAGGCGTTGCGCTCGACGAAGAGGACGAGAACGTTGACTACACGTTCGACCTAGCGGAGTTCTTTTCCACCAAGGCCAACGGCTTCTTCACCTATGAAGCTGACGTCGTTAGGTTCCTTGATGCTCTGGCGACAAACGATAAGTACCCGTTCTCCACCCCGGAACTGCGCAATGAGATAAGACACTCATTCTGGTTGCTCAACCGCGTCGCGTCAGCTAAGGCGCTCGAGAAACTCCTCAAAAGGCACGACGTGTTCAGCGAGTACACCGTCATCCTCGCTGCCGGTGATGGTCGTCCTCACGCCTCTGACGATAACGGGCTAGAGGAAGACGCTGACGATTTGTCAGCCGTCGGCAAATCGCTCGACAAGGTCCGTACTGCCATCGCCAAGGCGGAGGGCCAGGGCGGCAGGACAATAACGCTGTCGGTTGGACAGCTCACCACTGGTGTCACGGTGCCAGAGTGGACGGCGGTCATAATGCTGTCTAATCTCGCGAGTCCGGCACTCTACATGCAGGCAGCTTTTCGATCCCAGAATCCATTCACGTTCGTGCGCGGCAACAGAGTGCTCCAGAAGAAGAACGCATACATCTTCGACTTCGCACCAGAACGCACTCTGGCGATCTTCGACGCGTTCGCTAACAACCTTGCCCCAACTCCGGCCGTCGACGTCGACCAGCGCAAAGAAAACATCAAACGGCTGCTCAACTTCTTCCCCATCCTCGGCGAGGACGCTGAGGGGCGGATGGTGGAGCTAGACGCGGAGCAGGTGCTCTCTTTCCCACGGGTATTTAGGGCGCGCGAGGTCGTGCGGCGGGGCTTCCTGTCAAACCTCCTGTTCGCAAACGTCGCCGGCATATTCCGGGCCGTTGAGCACTTCAAAGACATCCTCGACCAGCTTCCGGTCGTCAAAGAGAAGCAGGTCGTTAAGGCGACGCCGATCGATATGTCGGAGCCACTGCCAACCACCGATCGTGATGGCAAGGTGCTGCTGGACACGGAGACCGTCATCAACCCGAAGGTGGCTCAGCTCGGAAAGCCGGTCTACTCAACGGGAGATATGCCCGATATCGATCCAATTACGGTGAAAGAATCTGAGGCAGCCAGACGTATCGCGGCTGTCGTAACAGAAAAGGCGCGCCCGACGCGCGACGCAGTTGCGGCGGAATACGGCATGACGGCCAAGCAAGTAGAGGCAGACGAGAAGGCCACCGAAGGACTGGTCAAGGCGAGGGTGGAGCGCGCTTACGTTGAGCATCAAATCGCTGTCCATCACATCCACGATGAAGCTGAAGGCGCGGCAACTGAAGCCGACTCCGATAAGGCCCAGGCGAAAATCGGAGACGCGAAACTTGAGTTCGACGCCAAAGTGCTCGACATTCTTCACGGCACCCTCGACACGCTGACCGAAACAGTCGTCAGGCGCGAGGAGACAAAAAAGTTGCAGAAACAAGTCGATAAGACCCTCGGTGATGCCCGCGATCATCTGCGCGGGTTTGCCCGCACGATTCCCATGTTCCTCATGGCCTACGGTGACCGCAACATCACCCTCTCGAACTTCGACGACTACACACCCGACGACGTGTTCGCCGAGATCGCCGGCATCAGCGAAGACGAGTTCCGCAAGCTCCGCGACGGTCGTGACATCATCGACCCCGAGACTGGCGAAACTGCCCACGTCCCTGGCTTGTTCGACGCCGCGGTCTTTGATCAGTCAATCCAGGAATTTCTGAACAAAAAGGCTCATCTTGCGGACTATTCCGACCCGACTCTGACGGAGGACATCTTCGCGTACATCCCTCAGCAGAAAACGTCGTTGGTATTCACGCCCAAGCCGGTCGTGCAAATGATGTGCGACGCGTTGGAGGCCGAGAATGAGGGCATTTTTTCTGACCCCGATAAGACGTTCGCCGACTTGTTCTCCACCGCTGGCCTCTTCTGCATGGAAATTGTTCGCCGGCTGGACGCTGGGCTGGTCGACACCCTGCCTGACAGGGAAGAGCGGCTACGACATATCCTCACCTGTCAGGTGTTCGAGATGAGCCACAACGAAATACTGCACAGCATCACAGTGGAGGCCGTCAGTGGCGGTGTTCCCGAGCGACGGGCATGGATAGAGGAATCGGGACACTTCCGCGTCGGCGACCTGGCTCGCATGTCCGGCACGGATCGCCAGAACGTTGTAGACGAGATGCTCGGAGATAACTGACATGCCTAAAAAGTTCGACGTTGTGATCGGCAATCCGCCCTATCAGGAGGAAGCGCAAGGCCTAGGCACTCGCGATACCCCTATCTATCACCTCTTCATGAATGCGGCTTACGAAGTGGGCGAGAAGGTTGTGCTCATCACGCCAGCCCGATTCTTGTTCAACGCTGGTTTCACCCCGAAGGCTTGGAACGAGAAGATGTTGGCGGACGAACACATCATGGTGGCGTATTTCGAGTCCGACTCAAACCACCTGTTCCCTAGTCTCACGGACCCCATCAAGGGTGGCATCGCTGTGACTTATCGGGATGCGAATCGTGAGCTCGGACCCATCGGCTTTTTTGCCAGACACCCCGAGCTGAACACGATTCTCGGCAACGTCGCCAAGAGCGGGGGCGGGTCTCTCGAGGAACTCGGAATCACAAGCTCGCGCTCGTACCGCTACACCAACAAGTTGTATGCAGACCACCCGGAGGCCATGGCGCTTCGGCCGGAAGGAAACTCAGCCTTAATAAACACCAACACTTTCGAGCAATTCTCCTCTATCTACCACGTAGAAAAGCCCGCTGATGCCGATGAGTACGTCCGAATTCTCGGTGTCATCAAGAACCGTCGCGTCTTTCGTTGGATTCGCAGCGACTACGTTTCGGGCCCCGGCAGTTTTGACAAGTTTAAAGTTGCGGTCCCGGCTGCGAACGGTTCGGGGTCGACTACCGATTTCTTTGGCGTACCCCTGAACAAGCCAACTGTGCTCGGGCCCGGAGTCGCGGTCACTCAAACATTTATGACCATCGGCTCATTCGAGACCGAAGCCGAGGCCGAGGCCTGCCAGAAATACGTCAAGTCTAAATTCGCACGAGCGATGCTCGGCGTCTTGAAGATTACACAGCACAACCCGCGCAGCACTTGGAAATATGTCCCAGCGCAGGACTTCTCAGACACATCCGACATTGATTGGACTAAGACGGTCGCCGAGATCGACCAGCAACTCTGCGCCAAGTATCGGCTCGACAGCGATCAGGTCGCATTCCTAAACACGGAGATAGTGTCCATGTCTTGACGATGAGCTTGCGAGCCACTCCATTGTGGCGACCATCGCGCGCTCCCATAAGTCGCGGATTAGAACCATGCTGAGGGGATCCATGCCCGCCGCTACACGACCGGGAAAGGCTGGTGGAACCGGACTTGGCGGCCGCCCTGGGGCCGACTATTGCTGACATGGCCAGCGAAATGCCCTCGAACGCGCGAAGCTCACAATCTAGTCGATCTACGAAGGACAGGCATTGGTTCCGCGGACAAGCCAGAGCGAACAGGTACCGGCCACTCGATCATCTGTCTTGAACCACCGAAGGCAATAATCGTCTGCTCCATCAGATCGCAGGCGGCCTGCAAGAAGCCCTCCACGCCCATCAGGCGCATGGACCACCCGTCCTTTACTTTCCACAATGAGCCGGAAGTATTCGTTGCAGAGCAAGGATCGCCGCCGTGGCTCAAGTGATCACGCAGAGATTTCATGTCGCCTAAATAACGGCGAATCTGAGTAGTGGACTCGTACAAAACCCATCTTGAACGTCCCCAACCTTGTGGAGAGGGCACTCGAGTCCGCAGCGACCATTTCGAGTTGAACAGATGAACCTGGTGTAGCTCTAGCGCTCGGTCGCGTAGCTTATCCGGGTTGAGGGGCAGCGTACGGGTAGATTCTTTGGACTCCAGCACCTCGTTATAGAACCGTTCAAGCGGCCCATAAATAAGTAGAAAGGCTCCCCAACGCAGTGCTTGTTGGCGGCGTGAAGGAGCCACTTCCCTGTGTAGGTCTATCATCCGTACTGGAATAGTCAGGCTGGCCGAGGCCCTAGACGCAGCTGCTAGAACCGCTTCTAGCGGTTCTGGCTGCCCTTGAATTTCTTCACCAACATTCATCCGAAGTTTTCGTCCTTACTCATCCGTCAGCTCGCGAGGCTGCCGCCCCATTTCGCCTTATGGCCTTTCGCGAAGGTGCGCAGATTGCCACGTATTTGCTTCAGATCCATCGTGCTAGGCACGTCATCGTCGTGATTGCCCGGGTTCAAGATTTTTGGCATCACCCGCCACTTTCCTTTTTCGTCGGCTGACAGCACGAAAGGCGCAGCGAGGACGACGAGATCCTTAAGTAGCGTGGCTTCTTTTTCGACGTCGAGGACGCTCGTCGCGACCCCAACGCTCGTTCGATTCGTGGCAATGATCTGCTTTGCGAGTCGTTCAGCAGCGCTACGGTATGCCGCGCAAGCTCCGCGCCTCCCCGCCGCGGTCGGTGCCGACAGACCGTCTTCACCCTGAAGCATGTAGCGGCTAAACGCGTCGGATGTCTGAATAGGTTCCGTCCCTTCTCGTACGTCAATGAGGTTCAGATCGTAGGAAATAGGGTCCCTAAAATCGTGCAGCGTTTGAGCGTATTCAGCGAGCTTGGGGTCATAGGTCGTCAGAACGATCTGCCGGCCCGCGTCCAACAATGCTCCGAGAGTGTTCTCCACGAAAGTAAGTCGATGGTCGCCATCACTACCGGGTATCGGGTCGTCGAGAAAGAGGAAGGGAGAGGCGACCAGTTCAGCGCGGGCCAGGAATGTCGAAAGCCCTAATGCGTTCAATTGCGAGTCGCTATAAACCCCTAAGGCGTCGCGTTCGACGGCCTCCTCGCTCTCTTGGGGCTGCAACGCGGCAACGAGGTTCACGAAGATGGCCCCGGCCGCGCGCCGTTTTACCCCTGCGAACCCCACGAGCTCCTCTGGTCGAATCGTTGACCACCAGCGTTCGATCGATTCGCTCATACTCCCGAATCGCTTGTCAAGGACAGCGCTACTCGCCTGCTTGAGAACGCGTTCGGCCCGCGCCAGCCGTTTGATCACCTCCGTTCGGCTGAACTGCGCCCGCCGTTCATCCGCCCATTCCGGAAGCTGGCGCGCGACGCTGAGCAGTTCGCGAAGCCCGTCGGCCTCAAGGTGATCCCGAAGCAAGGGTTCGATGGTTGAGCGGAGGTCGTCGAGGGCGCTTGCCTCGCCCACCAGATCGTCAATGGCTTTGGCTTGGATGTTTAGGGCCTCCACCAATCCCGCAGGCGAGGCGTTTGGAAGTGATCTCTGGGCGAGAACACCGAGGAGCACGTCTAACTCGCTGTCTGCAACACCAAGAGCAGCCAAGAGGAGGTCGGCCTGTGTTGCCAGTGACCTGCTGAACGTGAGCGCCAGGGCAAATTGGGGAGCCTCTGTGCCGAGGAGCACCTCCGCAGCCGCTCGGAATTTATCCTCCTGCTCATTGGTCCACCGCCCCGCCTTGGGTACAGCGTCCTCGTACGCCTTCACCCAGGCTCGAAGTGCCCTTTGATAGGAGCGAACATCACCGATGGCTGCTTCGGCAGCCTGGGTGAGATGGGCGTTGGACAGGACTTGCGTCCTCAATTCGTCCATACGAGCCGGAGTTAGAGCATTAGGCGTGGAACAGACCGGGCAGTCCACGTCCGTGTCGAGATGTTCGAACTCCGGTACTGCCATGACCGCTGAAAGAACGGGAAGAATCGAAGCCAGAAGGCCTTCAGCGTCGTGAATTGCAGCACCGTATATCGTCAAATCCGGCGGCTCTGGTCGGTCTCCACTAGAGCTGACCAAAAAGTCAGACAAGGGAAAGACTCGATCGCCCCGCGCGCGGATGGCCTCCTCAATCGCAGCTACAAGTTCCGCGAGCGATGTGCAGTCTGTGGAAAGGCTGCCATTACCAAAGGACAGCAGGACTCCCGTCCCTGCGGCGAGAATGTCAGGCTTAGATCCGTCAATGATTTCGAGCTGGGCGGCGGCGCCACTCAGGCTTGATTTTGCGAGTTGAGCCACGGCAAGCTGTCCAGGATCCGGGTTGACCTGTTGAAGAATGACTGCCTGCTGATGCACCCGTTCACGCAGCACATCGAGATCAGTCAAGGTCAGAAGGGCCTTGAAGTACAAGGCACGCTGTTTTGGTTCCGTGGACAGCACATATCTCAGCGTGTGCTGAAGAAGGACCGGAGCGGCTATCGCCCCGTCTCTAGCGTCGAGGCCGAAGAGACTCAAGTCCGCGTGTTCGGCCCCATCGATCGTGAGTTCTGAGACGCAGTCTGCTGCACCGGTGAAATCTGATACCAGATCACGCCGAACGGTGTGCTGGTTCCCTTGCTTGTCTCGAATGCCCGCGGCCACCCACACGTCGGCATCCGGCGCAAGGTGAGCGTTACGAAGGCTGGCGTTGTACTCGGCTTTTGCCCCGCCAAACAAATCGCGACGGCTACTACGCCCAGCCACTAGAAACTCGATCGCTTCGGCCAAGCTCGTCTTGCCCTGGCTATTACCAGCGTGGATGACTACCAAGTCGGCGCTCAGATCTAGGCGGCGGGGTTCGGACCCGAAAGAACGGAATCCGCGTACTTCGATCCAATCCAGCCTCACGGCGCCGGTCACTCTTTCAGCCATCCGTCGACAACACCTGCAAGGGCAGCATCAAGCCCCTGCATCGTCTCTGCGGTCTTAGCAGCGTCAGCGAGCTCTCTCGCCTCGGCAGCAGCTTTGCTGTCAGGTAACGCCGCGATGAGATCTTGAATGTTGGGAAGTAGATGACTCATAGGTGACTCATCCTCGCAGCAGGTACTAGCTCCGAGCACTCCTTCGAAGCTGAGTCGCAGTCTGGGGCGAGATAGTTTCTGACCATGCAAGTAGATGATTAGACGGGCAGAGTCTTGCTAGAAGCGGAAGAGACTCAGGAATGGGTCGAGGTCGCGTTGAATGCCCGAGTTATGTGCTTCGAGCGTCATCGGCACCCCCTTGCAGCCCGTCGGATAAACCGGACTCATGGCACGCAGAGCTGACTCAGCCCTGGAGTTTGTTCGCGGGTAGCCAGATTCTTGTGGCAACGAGAGCCAGCTCTTCTGCCCGGGTCCGAATGCGACCTTCGTCCCATAGCTCGCTGTTGGCAATCGAAAAATTGACGACCAGCGTGTTCTGCTTGGCGAACTCAGATCGCTTAGCTTCCCACGAGCCGTTGGACAAGTGACCGTTGAACGACCCGGTGACGAGAGTGAGGTTACCGAGCTGGTTGATTGCTCGATTGCGATCGTCGCTGGCACTAAGCCAAACGGGGTTGTTGTCGTCTTGTTCTAAGGGCAGGCCAGCTTCGAAGACGGGCCAGTTGGCTTGCCACGACTGAGGCATGACGTGCTCAATTTGCAGATTCGAGTAGTCGATGTTCGCGTCGGGCTGGTGAGGGTCTTCGGCGCGCAATTGTGCGTCAATGGCTGACAACAAGAGCGCGATGCGGGCACGCCCTAGGTTGCCGTAGAAGCGGGTGGTTCTGAAACCTTCCGTCACATCGCGGTCGGTGGGCCAGGCCAGTGCTCCGCGCTGCAATGACTCGATGATCGCGTTTGCGATGTCAGTGTCGCCTTCTCGGGCACGTTTGGCATCATTCAGTGCGCGGGTGAGGTGGGCGCCGTAGCCGCGCGTTTGAAGTCCGAGGAATGCGCGCCGCAGGGCCCAGGACTCGATGGCGCGAACAGCCCGGACATGATCCGCGGTCGGGAGTGCGTTGGCCGGCAGGGTCCGCAACCACGCCAGGAGGGGCACTGCCGTGGCGATGTCGAGGCGTCGGATTCGTTCATAGGCGACCCTGAGCTGCGCTTCGGGCACGGCCGAGTGGTCGTAAATGGCCTCGTACGCGACCGAATAGTTAGAGAGGCTCTCGAGTACTTCTTCGGTGCTGGGTCCGTCGTTGAGGTAGGCGCGTGCTTCCGAGTAGAGGTGGCTGACGCTTGCTTCTTTGCCGGTCTCGGCTGTGAGCCACACCGATAGCAGGACGTCTCGCCGGCCTCGCTGTGCGTGGCCTCGGCCTACCTCTTCTTTCCACCACGCGTCATCGAAGTGCGCCCAGTATCTGTCATAAAGCGTCTCAACGTCGGCGGCCGCGAGTTCTCCCCGAAGGAACAGCAGGTTCTTGACGAGGTCGATCGCAGACAAAGGCGTCTGGCGACCGTTCAAGACTTCAAAAATGACTTGGGCGTCGTCGTTGTCCTCGAGGTCGATGACAACGAGCTTGAACAGGGTTGAGAGCGCATCTGCCAGGGCATTCATCCGGAGTGGCTCAACTGCCCCGTTCTCAACGACGTACTCGTGAGCCTTCTCGGCGAAGAACGCACGCGCCTGCAAGTAAAGGTGGTCGTTAGACTCCGCAGTCGGCATGGCGTCTCTGATGGCTGTCGGCCATACCAGGCGATCGTTGCGACGCGGCCAGAGCTTGTAGGTCTCGTCTTTAGTGGTGACAAGGTAGTCCTTGTTGAACAGCATCTCCCGAAGTTGATGTTGCTTCAAGGATCCCTCCGCGGCGAGGACGTCGAGTACTCCTCGGACCAGCAGCTGACTGGTCGTGAGTCGTTGTTGCCCATCAATTACTGACCGAAGGGTGATTCCACCTGCTGGTGAGGGAACCGATGCGACCACTATTGCGCCGAGAAAGTGAGGCGACACGGCGGCCTCTTTGCTGAGCAATGCAGCATCTGATGCGCCGGTGGTGCGCACCTCAAGCAGGCGATCGGCCGTTGCCTCAAGGTCTTCGAAGAGGAGTTCCCATTGCCCTTCGCGCGTCCATTCGTAATCGCGCTGAAAGGTGGGGATCAGATACCGACGGTCGGGAAGCAAGATTTGACTCAGCGGGTACGTATTGGCTTGCACGGTCTGACCCTAACCTGGTTCCTCACTATTGGAGGGCAGCCAATAGAGCGCAGGTCCTCCATGATGGAGCCATCGGTCACAGTCAGCGTGGGGGAACGAGTGAGTACAGACAACGATCAAAAAGCAGCCGTTGTGGAATCCATGGATGCCTACGAGGCACAGGTGTGGAAAAACTGAACGAGCACTGGCAGCACCGCAGCAACCGTCGGGGGCTCCCAAACTGGGTCGCAACCGCCGGAGAGCGCACCGGCGAGGTGGCGAGCCGCGTTGCCGGCGGTGCCGCACGAGTCGTGCCGGAGGGGGTCAAGGAACCACTCCGCAATGCGGGTGAAGTGGTGGCCAACCAAGCAATCCGGCCAGTTCTTCAAGCCGCGACGCACATGGTTGAACTCGTCAATGACTGGGCTCTCGAACTCAATGACCCCAAGAGCGTCGAGAAGCTCGCTCGGAAACGGGGCCTTGCCATCGACACCTTCACCGAACTGCGCGAGCAAGACCTCAAGATTTGCGATCGGCTGCTGACCCACAACACGCTCACATGGCGCACAGCCGGAGCCATCGAAGGGGGTGCCATGGGGCTTCTTGCCATGGTCCCCGTGGCTGGCATCCCCGTCGCGATAACGGCCGACATTCTCGTCATTCAAGTCCTGAGTACCTCAATCGCTGCCCGGATTGCCTACTCCTACGGCTACGACGCCAAGGACCCTTGCGAGCAGGCTTTCATTGAACGTCTCGTACGCCGTTCCTTCATGGCGCAAGCAGTGAAAGCGAAGCCGCTGAACGATGCTGCAAGGGCAGCAGCAGCGGTCAAGGACCGCGTCAAGTGGTCTCCCAAGCTTCGGGCTGACCACCCGCTCCTGGTCGGACTCGAGAAGCTGATGAAGCAACTCGGCCCGGCAGGCGGAAGGGTCTCTGTCGAGTCAGTCGCAAAGGTCGTGCCGTTCGTCGGCATCGTCATTGGTGCCGGCACGAACTCCACAATTCTCGGCAACGTGGCGGCCGACGCACAGCGGTACTGCCAAACCCGCTTCCTCTGCGAGAAGTATGGCCTCCCCTTGCCGGCCGCCCTGGCTACAGACGCTGATGACGAGAACGCCGCCCCCGCGTGACATCGAGTTTCGAGAGCCAGCCCATTCGTCACCTCCTGTTGGTACGGATTCAAATTGACGCTGAACTCGTCCGACGAGGAATTACCCGAACCTCTGGCCCCGTGGTCGGCGAGCTAGCGGAACGCCTGGCACTAAGCGTCTACGGGGGTGACCTCTCTGCGCCGGGATTGGCAGCAATTGACTTGGTCAGCGCAGATGGAAGGACCTTCCAGATCAAAGCTCGCGCGCTTCCACGCGGGGAGCAACGATTCTTTTCCTTCAACTCGCTGGAGTTCGACGTGGCCGTGTGCCTTCGATTCGATCAAGAAACCTATGACATTGATTGGGCGCGCGAATACACAAGAAGGGAGGTAGAGCTCCTCGCCAGCCGTCAAAAGACTGATTGGCGTCTCAGGACAGGGGCTGCCTCCACCTCAGGTCGCGACATGACGCTGCCGTTCCGGGCGGCCATGCAGGCGCTCGACGAGTGAGCTGAGACTCGACGAAGCGTCGACGAGAGTGCAGTGGTTAGCGCCTTCAAACTGCGAAAGCTGGCTCGCACCTGCCGCGTCGAGTAACCGGAGCCACCAGTACGCCACCAGACCGTCCCCCAAAATGTCGGTGGTTAGGAGGACATTTGAAGGACTAGCACCGCAGCTGGTTCTCGCATTGGGGGATGGATGTCATCAATCAGTAAAAAACGACAGGAACAACGACGGCATGCTCCGGCGGCGTCGGGCTCGTACGTGGCCGACGCTCTACGCCAGCTGCCGGCGCGAACGAGAGCTCGTCTAGGCATATCGGAGTTGCTCATCTCCCTCGCGGAGCTTGCCCTGGTCGCAATGCGGACGCTTCTTGACGACGAAGACAGCAGAAGCTTCGAGGACAAATTTGCCGACCTCCAACCTCGACTCGAGGCTCTCGATGTCGTAAAAGTCGAGGAATGGATGGCTGGCTTAGGAAGCCTCAACGAGGAGTCTCTTCAGCTTCAAATCAAGCCCTGGATAACGCGACTGACCACAAAAGGCGGCGCAAACTTCATTCGTCGCCTTCTGGGAGCCGGACACTACGACCGTCTACTCGTCGCTGCAAAACTGGACGGAGCGATCGTAGGAGTTGCGCTGCGACGAAGCGCGCGGACATTTCTCCCCATGGCGGGCGCGCTGGACGAGGTTGCCATGATGCTCACCAGGGACGAGCTCGAGAAGATTGACGGCTTCTCGGCAGCCGAACACGGAGGGCTGATGCTCCTGACTCAATTGGATGGCTTGATCGGGAAGCTCTTGGCCTTTGACGACGGGATACCCCTTAGTGATCTACCGATCCGAGCTGATGAGGCCGTCTCCCTCGACCTTGACCTATCGAGGCTGGCCGCCAGACTGAGGCCCCTCATTTCCGAAGCGTCTCTAGAGAAGGTGGAAGGTGTGAGTGACGCCCTTAGTCGCAAGATTCGGGGCGCCACATATGCCCTCGACCACTCGCCGGATGGAGTCTCTCAAGCCGCGAACTCCTTGGTCGAATTCATTGATCGGCTTGTCCGCGAAGCCTTCACAGACAGCGAGATTCTTTCCTGGGCGGACGGTCGTTATCCAGACAAGGAGAACAAACAAGAGAACCGAGAACGGTCATCAAAACGAGCCCAAGTGCGATGCTTCGTATACGGAGGACAGACCGGACCGATATCGCCCTACCAGGAGGTCGCCGCGGCCGGCCTACTTCGAGCCCGCGACCGACTTCAGAAAATCAAGCACGCCGATCAAAATACTGAGGCAGAAAAAGAAGAGCTTCGGATAATCATCCGTGCGATCGAAAGCTTTTTCCTCTTCTCGTTCCGACTCGGCTGGTCTCTTCAGGACGATGAAAAAATCGACCTTCTCCGAACGCGCCTCCAATCGAAGTAGCGTCACATCGAAATCGCGCGTCTCAAAAAACTAATCGATGGTGAGACGTCGCACTCGATTCGGAAGAACGCAAGCAGAGTCGCTTCGCCCTGAGGCAGCGGCTGTCTCGCAATGTCGTTCGGCGCCCCGACCGCCAAGATCACCGTGCCCCGAGATTTCGAGACAGGCAATCCGCGCCGATAACGCCCTATTACGTCACGAGTCCGTCCTGGCGCACCATGACCGCGATCGAGAGCGCGCATTCTGACCCGAATCTCGACTCCATGGGATGCGCCGCTCCTTCAGGGCGTGCCGTAGGTTCGATGCATGGCGTCAAACGGGGTGGGTAAGCAGCAGCAGATCGCGGTCTTCGGGGAAATGGGCAGCGGCAAGACTGTCTTGTTGTCGTCCTTCTACGGGATGGCGCAGGAGGCGGCATTCAAGGAGGTGAGCCAGTTCGAGATCTTGGCCGATGACACCGGGCAGGGCACGAGGCTGCATCAGAACTTTTTGAAGATGAAGAAAGCGAACGAGCGACCGCCGACCACGCGGTTTGCTTCGACGTCGTATACGTTCTCAATCAAGCGTCGGCGCACCTCGAACCCAACGTCGAAGCCGGCCGAGGATCTCCGGCTGATCTGGCACGACTACCCCGGCGAGTGGTTTTCCGAGGATCCCGGCACCGACGACGAGAACCAGCGGCGGATCTCAACCTTCCGGGCTCTCGTGGGATCCGATGTCGCCCTTCTGCTCATCGATGGCGAAAAGCTGGCGGCCAACGCTGGCGAAGAGGATCGCTATCTGAAGGCGCTCTTCACCATGTTCCGCAACGGACTCGTGAAACTTCGCGACGACCTCCTCGACGCGGGCAAGCCGCTGACTCGCTTTCCGCGCATCTGGATCCTTGGTTTGTCAAAGGCCGACGTGCTGCCCGATCTCGACGTCGCCGGACTGAAGGAGATCGTCGTCGAGAAGGCGGGCGCGGAGATGAACGAGCTGCGTGACGCCCTCGCGAGCCTGGTCGAGATGCCGGAGGCCCTGTCCGTGGGCGAGGATTTCGTCCTGCTGTCGTCCGCGAAGTTCGAGCCGGGCCGGATCGACGTGACCGAGCGCACAGGCGTAAATCTCATCCTTCCGATGGCGGCAGTGCTGCCGTTCGACCGCTTCGTGAAGTGGGCGAATCGCGCCCGTCGAGGTAGCAAGCTCGCAAACGACCTCGCCCGCGCCGCCCTGCCCGTGGCCGTCGTCCTAACACCGGGGATCAGAGCTTTCTCCCGCCTCGGACGATTCGCCGGCCCCGTCGGCGCCGTCGCGAGCTTCGCGGCGACCGCGCTGGCCAAGACCCTCGACGAGGCAGACGGCGGTGTATTCCAGCACCTCGAGGACAAGGCCACGAAGAACCATGAGTTCCTCGCAGCCGTGCTCGCGGGATTCGGTGTTGATCTGCAACGCGCTGAAGAGGCAGGGGTGCTCCTCCGGAGCCGCGCATGAGAGTGATCTGGGCTACCCGCGGGCGGACCTGGGGCACCAGGTTCCTCCTGGACGGCGGTGTTGCCCGTCCCCTGGCCATCTACGAGTCGGCTTTTGCCGGGACCGATGACTCGTCGGACGTGTTCCGGCACATCGACGATATGGTCGCGCTGCGCCTGCGAGACCCGGAGGGCCGGCGCGACGAGGCCGGCCGGATCATCCTGCACGAGTTCGTGATCCTCGCGCCCGACTCGACCGCGATTACCACTGCGGACGAAGCCGTGGCCCGTGTCTGGCCTCAGGTCGACGCGGAGTTTGCCCGGATCTGGGACGCCTCCAGCGCCACCTTGCCCGAAGGGGCCACCTCGAGCGACGAATCGGAGACGACCGCATAAGCCGCAAGATGAAACGGTCGCAGCGCGCCTCCGACGAAGGGCCCCTCGACCAGATCCGCGCCACCCTCGCCAGGATCGGGCAGCGGCTCGGCAGACAACGGAGGTCGGATCGCGCCGTCGACGCGGCCCTCAGCCCCGTCTTCTTCATCGCGGACATGCCCTACATCGTCCAGAACGTGATCTACCTCGTGATACTGATCGGGCTGTTCACTATCACGCTCCCGATTCACATCGCCTACTACGCCTGGCTGTGGTTCTCGAGTTGGCATCAGGACCGGGTCACTCTCGGGGAAAAGGCCCAGACAGGCTAGCTCACGGCCATGGCGAATGATGAAATCGAGGCATGAGCGAGGAGCTTGACAGCAAACTACCCGACGACCTACATGTCGGCGGCGCACTCCCCAGGCTGTGAGTGAAAAGGGTGTTAGCTGAACGAGTGAGCAGGAAGGTGGATCCCGAGACGGCGCTGCGACGAGCTCGTGATGTGATGGACCGCGATTTCGCTGATTCCTCCCTCGATCTCGATCGAATCGCGTCCGTCGCGTTCCTTTCGAAGTGGTCTTTCGTCCGGAGGTTCTCGAAGCAGTTCGGGCTCACGCCGGGTGCCTACCTGACGAGGCGGCGAATCGAAAGGGCGCAGGATCTTCTCCGTTTTGCGAACCTGACGGTAACCGAGGTCTGCGTTGCCGTCGGCTACCTCTCGATAGGTTCGTTCTCGTCAGCGTTCCGGACGGCCACGAGCGAGAGTCCCTCCGCGTTCCAGCAGCGGTGGCGTGGGATCGGTCACCCGCGCATCCCCGGCTGCGAGATCCTCATGCACACGCCAGCGTCGAGACCTCTGCCGCTCGATTGAGCAACGCAGGAGAAGCGGCTCGCCGACTTCGACGTTTACTGTGGCGACATGATCACCAACGTCGCCATCGTCAACGTCTTCGTGCAAGAGCAGCAGTCGGCCCTCGAGTTCTACACCGGCATCCTCGGCTTCGAGGTTCGTGATGATGTCACTCTCGAGGGTGGTTTCCGATGGTGCACGATCGGCCACCCCAACCAGCCCGAGTTGCTCCTCAGCCTGATCGAGTTCGGCCCACCGCTCCCCCGGACCTCGTCGAGTCACTCCGCAGTGCGCAACGGGCCGGCGGTTGGCGCGGACTCGGCTTCAACGTCGACGACTGCCAGAAAACGTATGAGGAACTCCGTGCCAAGGGCGTCGAGTTCGTGCAGGCACCATTGGCCCGACCGTACGGGTCGGAGGCGGTCTGCCGCGACGACTCCGGCAACTGGATCGTCCTCATCGAGACCGTCGACCCCACGATGCCCGCCGCGACGGCGACTCGGTCATGATCGACGGAATCACCAGTGTCGTTGTCCCCGTGACCGACCACGACGACTCGATTCGCTTCTACGGAGGAGTTCTCGGCTTCGAGGTTCGGGCCGACTTCACTCCAGCCCCGGAATGCGGTGGGTGGAGCTCGCTCTCGCGGAGACGCCCACAGTCATCGCATTGGCCGTACCCCGAGGGGGCATGTGGCGCTCGGCCGGTGGCGACACCAACATCAGCCTTGGATGCTCCGACATCATCGGCGAGCACGCCCGGTTGCGGGACGCCGGCGTGGATGTCGATGACGAGGTGCTGGTCCTCGGCGAGAACGTCCCTCGCATGTTTCGGCTCCGGGACCCGGACGGCAACGTCGTGCAGATCATCGAACATCGCTGAAAATGTCAGCTCGGCTCGTCTGCGACGGGGCCAGTGACCGATCGTCAATCGGTTTCTTTCCAGCCCCCGGTCCGTTTCTGGTCTTCCGAGTCCGTTCTAGCCGCCCCAGAGGTGCCTCACGTGCGGCACGACGGTGAGAATGAGATCGGCGTCAATCTGCACGCGACTCTCTTCGATGCCCGCGAATGGCCATTGTGTAACGAGCTCAATCGGACCCGCTGGCGGAAGCGGATGCAGCCAGAGACCATCGCGGTGCGCGTAGCGTGAATCCGATCCACCATCGCTTCCGCCTATCGTCACCAGGCTGTGCTGATCCGTGGACAAGGCTGCGTCTTCGACTTCCTGAAACCGTGGCCGGTTGCCCGTCAGGCGCTGACCGTCAGCGAGGAGAACTCCGTACCGCAGCCGGGAGGCACGTGCTTCATCGTCGGACATGATCCGGCGTTCTTCGGTGAGGCGCCGAAAGTCCGCTCGACTCATGCCGTGTCGGCGCATTCTGCGCTCCAACGAAAATTCCACCCCATCGCTGAAGACCCGCACGGCCGCGAGCGCGATTGCAACGTGCTCGTTGGCTGCCAGCAGAGCGTTGATCGGTGCTATTGCAGCTAATTCGTCGAAGGCGGGCTCCGACCTCGGGTCGCGCTCTGGCTCGTCTGCCTCAACGTCGGGTATCGCCGGATCCGGCTCGAAGAAAGTCACGCTCTAAGGAGACCACTTCGCGTCGAGAGAGACAATGGCCGCACCCACCACGTGCACCTGGGGCTCCACCAGCCCTCCCACACGCCCAAGACGACGTGACATGACAATGCACATTCAGATTCTCGTTCTCCCGCACGCTGGCTCATTACCGGGGCACCGACGTGGTGAAGGTGCTCGCGAACCGATGCTGAGGGGCGCAGTATCGCGCCCCGAGGTCCGTCGGCTCAGGCCTCTTCGGCGACGGGCGCGAGTGTCGGAACCTCCGTCGGGTACAGGCCGGCCGCGAAGCCGTAGACGCGGCCTCCGCCTCGGGGGATCTGGCCGAACTGACGCGCGAGGGCCTGAACCTCGAGCCAGAACTCGCGCACGTACTCGGCGGGGACGCGCGCGCGTACGAGGAGGCAACGCCGTTCGTCGTTGGCGTGAGCGTGTTCCGCCTCGGCCGCAGCCTCGGAGAGCCCGTTGATGGGCAGAACGGCGCGCTTGTCGGATGAAGTGGTCAGCGCCCCGATGGAAATGGTGCGGGCGACACGGCCGTAGCAGCGCTCCTCGATCGCGCGCACGCGGCGAGTCCACACGACCCGGAGCAGCCGCGCAGCGACAATCACCTGCACGTGATGAGCCACGGTTTTTTTCGGTCGGCCGACGGCGGCAGCCATCTCGGTCACGGCGGCCGCCCGTTCGAGTACGAGTTCGATCAGTCGGCTTCTCAGCGGGTTCGCCGGCGCCTCGTGAGCCGCCGCGTTGGTGACGACCTTCTGCTCCCCGAGGTCGTAATCAGGGATTCGGCTGTTGAACGACACACATGGACCGTTTTAGAGTCTCGGTACGCTCAATCATCGTCCGACGAATGGAGCCCTGTCCCATGGCCGAAGTCGTCCTCTTCCACCACGTGCAAGGTCTGACGCCCGGCGTGACCGCCCTCGCCGGCCGCCTCGCGGACGCGGGGCACACGGTGCACACCCCAGACCTCTTCGGCGGCCAGACGTTCGCCGAGCTGGAGGAGGGGTTCGCGTTCCTGCAGTCGCTCGACGCCGATGCGGTGCGGCGGCAGGCGGACGAGGCCGTGGCCGATCTCCCCGGTGCGCTGGTCTACGCGGGCGTCTCGTGGGGCGTCTCGCAGGCGCAGCGCCTTGCGCAGACCCGCCCGGGGCGCGCGGCGCCGTGTTCTTCGAGGCGTGCTTCCCGATCACCGGCGAGTGGGCCTTCGGCCCGTGGCCCGAGTCGCTGCCCGTCCAGGTGCACGGAATGGACCACGACGAGTTCTTCGCCCTCGAGGGAGACCTCGAGGCGGCCCGCGAGCTCGTCGCGGCTGCCGGCACTCCGCTCGCCGAGGTGTTCACCTACCCCGGCGACGCGCACCTCTTCACCGACAGCTCGCTGCCCTCGTACGACGAGGGCGCTACGGATCTCGCCGTCGACCGCGTCCAGCGGTTCCTGGCTGAGCTTCAGGCCTGACCGCCGCGACGGCTGAGCTCCGCCAGGCCCGAGCGCGCCGACGACTACCTCGACACCGTGCTCGGGGGCATCGCCGTCCGCTAGGCGGCCACCGACGCCCTCCGTCGCACCTCCCGGGTGGCCCACCGGACGAAAGCGGCGGTCAGGTCGGCGAGGGCCGGATCCGCACGGTTCGTCGCAGGATCGAAGGGCGAGCGCCGATGCAGGATCGCGACGGTGACGAGATCCTGGAATTCCGACGGAGCCACCTGGTCGCGAACCCAGGCCGCCGCTTCGCCCTTGCTCGCGACGGTGCCGAAGGTCGCCGCCCAGAGCAGCCGGCAGTGAGTCAGCACGACGTAAGGCTGGGCCCAGCCGTCGTGGAGCGCCTCGGGCTCCCCGCGGATCCAGGCCGCTCTGACGCCGGCCTGCTCGGCGGCCTCGGCCCGGAGCGCCGCCGGATCCACGGGCGGGACGAGGCGATGCGCGGGAGGGCCGGTCAGCGGGACGGCGGCCTCGCGCAGCAGCCATCTCGAATTCCACGTGTCGTCGTGGCGCGAGCGTTCCATCGCGGAGCTCCCATTGTCGACGTACAGCCACGCGTCGTGCGCGCCGACGGCGTCGCCCAGCGCGTGCGCCGAGACCCAACTGCCTTCGAGGTGGCGCGCCCAGTGCTCGCTCCGATCGGGCAGGATCGCGTGCACCTCGCGCGCCGACGCCTCTTCCGTTCCGGTCAGGTCGTGATCCGACACCACCAGGAAGTCGACGTCGCTCGCCTCGTCGCCGGCGTCGATGGCGAACGAGCCGGTGAGGTAGACGCCGACGAGGCCGTCGCCCAGCACACGGCGCGCCCCCTCGGTGAGGGCAGCCAGAACGGCCGCCAGGGAGGCAGCCTCGGCATCGCCGACCTGCGGCTGCAGAACAGCGGTGATCGACGACGGCGCCATGGCATCCGACGATAGTCGTCTCGGGGATAGAGCCTTCCGCTCCGGGCGGGGATCCCGCGGATGTAGTAGACGGGGCGGATGAGTTCAACCAATGAGGGTTCGAAATCCGGTGGCACCGTGAAGTTGAAGCGGCACGTCGGCGTGGTCGGGCTGCTGTTCGCGGCGATCGGGTCGATCATCGGATCGGGCTGGCTGTTCGGCGCGTTCAACGCGTCTGCGATCGCGGGGCCGGCAGCGCTGTTCTCCTGGCTGATCGCGGGTGTCATGATCCTGCTGATCGCCCTGACCTACGCGGAGCTCGGGCCGATGTTCCCGATCTCCGGCGGCGTCGTGCGGTATCCACATCTCGTCTGGGGATCCTTCACGAGCTATTCGCTCGGCTTCATCACGTGGATCTCGACCGTCGCGGTGCCGGCGATCGAAGTCGAGGGTGCGCTCACCTACGCGACGAAGTTCGCCGGGTTCACGTCGGCCAAGACGGTCAACGGCGACACGGTGCACGTCCTGACACCGCTCGGCTTCGTCGTGGCGGCCCTGCTCCTGGCCCTCTTCGTCGTCGTCAACTACTTCGGAGTCCGCCTGTTCACCCAGATCAACAACGTGCTGGTGTGGTGGAAGCTCGGCGTGATCCTGCTGGTCATCGTGGTGTTCCTCTTCACGGCCCTGAGCACCACCCGGATGGGAAGCCCCTCCAACTTCACGTCGCACGGGTTCGCGCCCGGTGGTTTCCAGGGCATCTTCGTCGCCATCTCGACCGCGGGGATCACCTTCTCGTTCCTCGGCTTCCGACAGGGGATCGAGCTGGCCGGCGAGAGCAAGAACCCGTCGCGAAACATTCCGATCGCGGTCATCGGCTCGGTGCTCATCACGTCGGTGATCTACGCGCTCCTGCAGGTGGCCTTCACGCTCGGCGTTCCCGCCGCGCTGCTCGGCAAATCAGGCGGCTGGGAGAAGCTGACCTTCACGAACGACTTCGGACCCCTGGCGGCCATCTCGACGATCGCCGGCCTCGGCTGGCTCGCCGCGCTGCTGTATCTCGACGCGATCATCTCGCCCGCGGACACCGGGCTGGTCTACACGACCATCGCCTCTCGGGTGTCCTACGCGCTCGGCAAGAACGGCAACGCTCCCGCGTGGCTCTCGACGAACAACAAGTTCGGAGTTCCGTACTGGGGCCTGGTCGTCACGTTCGTGGCGGGACTCTTCCTGCTCCTGCCGTTCCCGAGCTGGCAGCAGCTCGTCGGGTTCATCACGAGTGCGACCGTCATCTCGTTCGGCGTGGGGCCGCTCGTGCTCGGGGCGCTGCGGCGCGAGATGCCCGAACGCGAGCGCCCGTTCCGGCTGCCCGGCGGCGACGCGATCCCGCTGCTGGCCTTCTACGCGGCGAACATGATCATCTACTGGGGCGGCTGGTCCACGAACTCGAAGCTCTTCGTCACGATCCTGATCGGCTACGTCCTCCTCGTCGTCTTCCAGCTCTCGGGACGACGGAAGGCCAACCGGCCGCTGCTCGAGTTCAAGGCGGGAGCCGTGTGGGTCCTTCCGTGGTTCGCGGCGATGGCGCTGATCAGCTACTTCTTCGATCCTGCGACTCACCCGAGCCTGTTCAACTGGGTGTTCCTGATCAACATCGTCGTCACGGTCGCCGTCTACTACCTCGCGATGCGCATGCGGCTGCCCCGCGACCGGGTCGACGAGCACATCCGCGACGCCGAGAACGAGTCGCTCGAAGAGGAGGAGGAGACGGCCGTCGGTGCGTAGGGCCTGTCGGCCTCTAGCGTCGCAATCCTGCTCGAGGGCGGCGCGACGTCCGAGCGCGTCGCGATCTCACGACGGGTGTTCCTAAGCTGTCAGGATGGACGGACTCCTTCCCGGCGGGAACATGAACGCGGTCGAGCGGAGCGGCGACACCGTCCTCCGCACCGCCGGCCCGTGGACGCCGACGGTCCACCGCTACCTCGACCACCTCGCCCTCGCGGGGATCGACTGGGCGCCGCGCCCCGTCGGCATCGAAGCCGGTCGTGAACGGCTCACCTTCGTCGACGGCGACGTGCCTCTCTACCCTCTTCCGGCGTGGGTCTGGGCCGACTCGGTCCTCGTGGAAGCTGCGCGCCGACTTCGGGCGCTCCACGACGCGAGCGTCGGGTTCGCCCTCGACGGGGCCGTCTGGCAGTCCCCGGCCAAGATCCCGGCGGAAGTCATCTGCCACAACGATTTCGCACCCCACAATCTCGCTTTCGCCGACGCCGTGTTCGTCGGAGCCATCGACTTCGACCAGTGCTCTCCCGGCCCCCGCCTCTGGGACATCGCCTACCTCGCGACCAGGATCGCCCCGCTCACGGAGGCGACGCCCGATGGCGCTCCGAGCATGGACGACGCCCGCCGCCGGGTCGACCTGCTACTTACGTCCTACGGATCCGACGCGAGCTGGAACGACGTCCTGCGAGTCGCGATCATCCGGCTCGTCGACCTGGCCGAGCTGTCGGTTCGAAAGTCCGTGGAGCTCGGCAAGCCGCACCTTCGCGACGACGCTGCGGCGTACGAGCGCGACGCGGAGTTCCTCCGGGGTTTCCGAGATGCCGACGCTCTCTGAGGCGACCGCCCTCCGCCGTGCTCGAGGTGGCCGGGCCGCCCCCGTTCGGGTGCATCCGGGCGTTTCGGCCGACGAGTTTCGTGAAACCACTGTGAAAGATGTGACGGATGTGACAGTCTCGATCGATGCCTCCGATCGAACCGACGACCGAACCGCTGCGCGCACGGAAGCGATTCGCGACGATCGCGCTGGCCCTCGCCATCGCTCTTCCCGCTCTCATCGCCGTTCCCGCCGAGGCCGACGGGTTCCCCACCTGGGATGAGGTCGAGGCCGCGCGCAGCAGCGAATCGGCCAAGCAGGGGCAGATCTCACGGCTGACCGGCGCGATCTCGCAGCTTCAGCAGGCCACCTCGGCTGCCGCCGCCCGCGCCGAGAAGAGCGGCGCCGACTATCAGAAGGCGCAGGATGCCCTGGACGACGCCAGCGGCGCCTACGACAAGCTCGCCCGAGAGCTCGACGACGCCCGGACCGAGGCCAAGCGCTCGGCCGAGACCGTGGGTCAGGTAGCAGCTTCTCTCGCCAAGCCGGGTGCCGGAAGCCCCACCGTGACCCTGCTCTCCGGAGAGGGCGACCCGGGCGAGATCCTGCGAGGCCTCGGCCTGTCGAACCAGGTCGGCCGGAAGGTGGCCCGCCTCCAGGACGACGCCGTGCAGGCCGCCCGTGTCGTCACGTCCACGTCGAACCAGGCCAAGGTCGCGAAGGAAGCCCGCCAGAAGCAGTCGAAAGCGGCAGCCGCCGCCCTCGAAGAGGCGACCTCGGCGAGCCGGGCCGCTGCTGCCGCCGAGGACGCCGAGCGCAGCAACCTCGGCGTGATGCAGGCGCAGCTCGCGACCCTGCGAAACGACGCCCTGTCGATCGAAGAGGGGTACCAGGAGGGTGTCGCCGCCCGAGCCGCGGCCGCGGCCGCCGAGGCGGCGCGCGTCGAGAAGATCCGGCAGGCAGCCGCCGCCGCGGAAGCCGAGCGTCGACGTGCCGCCGCGGCCAATCCCGTGACTCCGGCGCGCCCCTCGCCGCCAGTCCCCTCCACCGGCGGAGGCTCGGGAGGCGGCTCCTCCTCGGCCAACGGCTGGACCCGGCCGATCACGTCGTACAGCTTCTACCAGGCCTACGGCTACCGCATGCACCCCGTGTACCACACGTACAAATTGCACGCCGGCGCCGACTTCAGCGCCGGCTGCGGCACCCCGATCTACGCGACATCGGCCGGGACGGTGACCTACGCCGGCGCCTACGGCGGCTACGGCAACCTGATCATCATCGATCACGGAAACGGCGTCACGAGCGCCTACGGCCACGTGTTCCCCAGCGGCATCTACGTGCGCGCCGGCCAGCGCGTGTCCGAGGGGCAGAACATCGCCGGTGTCGGAAACGCCGGCGTCTCGACGGGCTGCCACCTGCACTTCGAGGTCCGGCGCGGCGGCATCGCCACCGATCCGATGGCCTTCCTCCGCACCAAGGGCGTCGGCTGATCCGGTGGGTCCGAGCCGGGTCTTCTCGGGGCAGGTCACTGCTCCAGACGGAACGCGACCTGCTGCACGAGCGCGTCGTCCGGGAGGCCGGGGTAGTGCCGCCGTAGGCCTGCCCGGAGGAGGTCCGGCGACGGGGCGTTCTCGAGAACGGCGTCCGCCTGCGTGAGCTCGTCGACGCGGCGGTCCTCGACCCGATCGACACGTGCCGGGAGGGTGCGGAACCCGTCGGCGTCTTCGAAGACGAGCAGGACGGGGCCGACGTCGATCGGATCGCGGTAGCGGAGCGTGGCCGTCTTCCGGCCGGCCACGATGTCGTCGTAGTAGCGGCTGTCGAATCGGACCAGCCGGGCGACGCTGCTGTCGGGATACCGGTATTCGTGCGGCAGGAGTTCGCGGATCGGCACGCTGTCGGGACCATCGGCCGTCGGCACGATGACGAACACGTCGGGATGCAGATCGAGCAGCACCTGGCGGCAGCGACCGCACGGAGGGATGACGCCTCGACCTCGATCCCCCACTGCCACGATGGTGACCAGGCGTTCCGGGCCGGCGGCGGCGGCAGCGCCGAGCGTCACCAGCTCGGCACAGGGGCCCCCGTTGAAGTGGGAGACGTTGACGCCGGTGTGGATCCTGCCCAGGGTGTCCATGGCGGCGGACGCCACGGTGTGCGTCGGATCTCCGTGCAACGACGTCGCGGCGACCTCGACGGCGGCGTCGAGCACCCTCTTCTCGTTTTCGACAAGCATGTGCTCCATCCTCGCCCTTCGGGACACCGACGCAGAATCGCGCGACCCCGGCGAGCGCCCTCCTCAGCCCAGCAGGCGGCGGAACTCGCTGACGTCGCCGCCGAAGACGTCCGCGTCGACACGCGCCGTCCCGTGCCCGTCGAGGTGGACCCCCTCGCGATCGGACCACTGCCACAGCGTCCATCGCCCCGAGGCGGTCAGGAACGGCGGGGACAAAATCGACCGGATCCACAGCGGGTTGCGCGGAAACGCCGCCTGGAGATACCGCTTGTTCCAGCCTGCGGTCGCATAGAGCACGGGTGCGGTGCCGTAGTGCGCTGCCACCGCGACGACCAGTTCGCGAACCATCTTTCTCACCTTCGCGACCGGCGGCGGATGTGCGCAGTAGCGCCCGTAGCACTCGACGTCGATCGCGATGGGGAGGTCGCCTGGGCGCAGCGCGACGGTGTCGAAGAGGTGGTCGGCCTGCTGCGCCGCCGGACTGTCGAGGCTGAGGAAGTGGTACGCCCCCGCGGTGATGCCCGTCTCGTGGACGCTTTTCCAGTTGCGCGCGAATCGGGCGTCCGTGTACGAGGAACCCTCCGTCGCCTTGATGTACGCGAACGAGACCTCCTGCCGGGCCACCAGCGGCCAGTCGATCCTGCCCTGGTAGGCCGACACATCGATACCGCGGACCGGGTACCTGTGCGCGAACCACCGATTGGGCCACAGGGTCCCGTTCACGGTCAGCGCCACGAGGACGACGCCGACGATCAGCAGGATCCCGCCGCGAAGCAGCACGCCGACCCGGCGCCGCAGTCGTCCTGATCGTGGGGCACTGCCCGTGAGGTTCGTCATCGCGACGAGTCCAGCAGCGGTCGGGAACGGGCCGCATCGATCATTCGGATGACGTTCGCGCGCCGCGTGGAGGATGCGGCGCGGCTTGTGCCTCTCCCCCGCCACCTCCCTGCACCCCTCCCTCCCCTCCCGAAATCGAAGGGGATTTTCGCCGGGCGGCCCCTGCGGGCCCATGAACCGCGGGCAGGATCGAGAATCCCCTTCGATTTCGGGAGGAGGGAGGCGGTGGAGGGGAGACAGCAGCGCGTCGGCGCGAGCGATCAGACAGCACCCCGCACCGCATAGCGGTGGAGCGTCACGCCCTGGCTGAACGTCTGCTGCTCGAGGAGGTCGAGCTGGAGGGGCTCGGCCAGCTCGTCGAAGAGCGGACGGCCCGCGCCGAGGACGACCGGGTGCGTGAAGAGCAGGAGTTCGTCGAGCAGGTGCGCCCCGAGCAGCTGGGTCGCAAGGGTGGCACCCCCGACGCCGATGTCTCCTGCGCTGTCTCGGCGCAGCGCGGCGAGCTGCTCGATGGCGTCGTCGTCCCCGCCGATGATCCGGGTGTTGTGTTCCGCCGCCGACCGGGTTCGGGACACCAGCACCTTGGGCATGTCCGTCCAGATCTCGCCGTACTCGCGGGCGAAGCCGGGCAGCGACTGATCGGTCCGGGCGTCGGGCCAGAACGGGTCCATCATGTCGAACACGACGCGGCCCTGGACCATCATCGACAGGGCGCGCGCCCGGGAATTGAATTCGAGGTGAAGGGGCTCATCGAGGCGGATCCAGTCGGGGCCGCTGAGATCGTCGTGTTCGCCCTTTTCACGTTCGATGAAGAGATCGAGCGAGACGTTCATCCAGTACACGAACCGGCCGGGCATGAGCACTCCTTCGTCGGACTCCCACCGCACCACGGAGGATCCGTCGTGCGTCTTCGCCCGAGATGCTAGTCGCGCCGCGACGACGACGACGGCGCTATTCGGCGGGCGGCCGCCGGCGCTGCCGTTTGGTCTCCGACCGCTCTCCCTTGGCGGCGAGGCGTCGGCGGTCCGAGCCTCGCGTGCGCTTGGTCGCGCGACGCCCGGGGGCCTCCGGAGCGAGGCCCGCGGCCACCAGCCCGGCGAGCTTCGTCAGGGCGATTTCGCGGTTGCGGAGCTGCGACCGCTGCTCGGACGCCGAGACGGTGAGCACCCCGTCGACGAGGCGGCGGGCGAGGCGCGCGAGCAGGATCATCCGCTGGTCGTCGGAGAGTGCCGGCGACTCGGCGACGTCCCAGGAGAGCTGAACCCGGCTGTCCGAGGTGTTGACGTGCTGGCCGCCCGGCCCGGAGGACCGCGAGAACCGCCAGCCGAGTTCGGATGCGGGAATCGTCAGCGCGGGCGACACCTCCAGATCCATGCCCCTAGCGTTGCACGCGCGGCGGCCGAGCGAGCATGCCGATGTGTCAGCCCCGGCGCGCGGACACGGAATTGGCGACACCCCAGACGATGCAGAGCGCCAGCAGCCACGCGGCAGCCAGCAGGACGATCTCGTGGACCCAGACGCTCGCGACGAGGATCTGCACCGCCGCGAGAGCCAGCGCCGCGGCCCCGACGACGGAGAATCCGTTGCGCGCAATCATGCGATCCCTTTCGTCTCGGTATTCGAGGGCGTTGACCCGCTGCACCTCGGACGAGTCGCCGCGCCGGGCGTAGAGCATCGCACCGTAGAGGTAGACCGTCGCGACCGCCAGGTAGAGGCCGGTGAAGAGCTGGCCGCCGATGAGCACGGTGACGGCCGAGACCCCGAAGACGGCGATCACGACGACGTTGATGGGCCGGATCGCGAAACGACTATGAATCCTGGACATGGAAGACCTCCTCGATTGCCTTGCCGAAGTGACGTGCCAAGCGGGCCGCCAGGGTCAGAGACGGGTCGTATCGCCCCGTCTCGATTGCGTTGATGGTTTGACGCGAGACGCCGACGAGCCGGGCAAGGTCTGCCTGCGACAGGTCGTGTTCGGCTCGGAGCCGCCTGATCTCGCTGTCCATATGACAAGCCTGCTTGACATCGCTCCTCGTGTCAAGGGCGCTTTACATTCGCGCCGGCGGACGGCCGAACGTTGGCTGAGCGAGAGCCGTCCGAAACGCGAGCCCGGGCTGCCAATGCGTCGAGATCGGCGCCCGAAGTGGCGCGAGGGCTCTACGGTGAGGTAGTTGCCCTAGTCCCCGGCTGCTCCCGGCCCCGGCACACAGCGACTCGTACTCGTTCCACCGCGGCACCCATCCGACGGAACAAGGTCACGATGTCTTCTCTTCTCTCCCCGAGGCCCCTGGTCTCGCCGGAACCTGCGCCCGCACCCGCGCCGATCCCGGTCCGGGTTCGCAACAGCGCCGAACTGCCCGCCGGTTTCCGGTCGACCACGCCGGGATCCACCGCCAAGCCGACGAGCACCTACAACCTGCTCCTCGGCACCGTCCGCGATGCCGGGCTCCTCCGCCGACGCACGGGCTTCTACATCGCCGTCTTCGCCGTCATCACGGCGTGCCTCGCTGCCGCGGTCACCGGCTCGGCGCTCCTGGGCGACTCCTGGTTCCAGTTGCTCATAGCCGCCGGACTCGGCGTCATCTTCACCCAGTACGCGTTCCTCGCTCACGAGACGGCGCACCGCCAGGTGTTCGAGTCGGGCCCCCGCAGCGAGCGCTTCGGACGCGTCCTCGCGTCCGCCGTGGTCGGCATGAGCTACGCGTGGTGGATGAGCAAGCACACCCGCCACCACGGCAACCCGAACACGATCGGCAAGGACCCCGACATCGCACCCGGGCCGGTGTCGTTCACCGAGCAGGATGCCGCGAACAAGACCGGCTTCCTGAGCTGGTTCGCGAGACGACAGGGTTACGCGTTCTTCCCGATTCTTCTTCTCGAAGGTCTCAACCTGCACTACACCTCGTACAAGACGGTGTTCGGACGCGGCAAGGTCGACAAGCGGTCCTCGGAGATCACCATGATCACGATCCGGTTCGCCATCTACCTCGGCGTGATCTTCTGGTTCTTGCCGTTCGGTATGGCCTGGGCCTTCATCGGCGTGCAGTTCGCCGTCTTCGGTCTCTACATGGGCGCGTCGTTCGCGCCGAACCACAAGGGCATGCCGATCATCCCCGAGGGGTCGCGGGTCGACTTCCTGTCGAAGCAGGTGCTGACCTCGCGCAACGTGACCGGCGGTCCGGTCATGAACATGGCCATGGGCGGGCTGAACTACCAGGTCGAGCACCACCTGTTCCCGAACATGGCGCGGCCGAACCTGCGGCACGCGCGGCTCCTGGTGCGAGAGCACTGCGCCGCGGAGCAGATCCCCTACGTCGAGACGAACATCATCGATTCGTGGCGGATCATCGTGCGGTACCTGAACCGGGTCGGTCTCGCGGCCGGCGGCGATCCGTTCGACTGCCCCGCGGCCGCGACGTACCGACCTCGCTGACCAGCCCGGACCCGGCAGTGATCACGGGCGGAGCAGGATCTTGCCGGAGCGGCCGGGCTCGAAGTTCGCGGCACTCGCGGCCCGCGCCTCGTCGAAGGTGTAGGTGGCCTCGACCGGCAGGGTGAGCGAGCCGTCCTGGATCCTGCTCACGAGTTCTCCGAACAGGGCGCGACGCTGCTCTCGGGGCATGGCGGCGTTGACCGGGCTTCCCCAGAAACCCTTGACGGTCGCCTGCTTGAAGATGACGTCGCCCGAGGCGAGCTCCATGACCGGCGACTGCATCGCCCCGAACACCACGAGCGTGCCGCCCTCCGCCAGGAGCGACAGGACCTCGCCGCTCGCGCGCCCACCGACGGAGTCGACGCCGACGCGGATCGGGGCGTCACCGACGATCGACCGCACCTGCGCGACCCAGCCGTCGGCGTCGGTCGCGACGACGTTGCCGATGCCGAGCGCGGCGAGTTCGTCGATGCCGGCGGCGCGACGGACCAGCCCCACGACGTTGACGCCGCGCGCGGCGGCGAGCTGCGCCACGAGTCGACCGACGGCTCCGTTGGCCGCGTTCTGCACGAGCCAGTCGCCCTCCGAGAGCGCGAGGGTCTCGAGCAGGCTGATCGCACTGAACGGCATCGAGACGAGCTGCGCGGCGACCTCGTCGGGGATGTCGTCACTCACCGGGATGAGTCCGGCCGCCTTGGCGACGAAGAACTCGGCCCAGGCTCCGAAGCTGCCGCCCGACGCCACTCGCTGTCCGACCTGGAAACGTTCGACTCCCTCGCCCAGCGCATCGATGACGCCGACGGCTTCGGTGCCGGCGCGGGCCGGGAGCTCCGGCTTGAAGCCGTAGGTGCCGCGGATGGTCCAGAGGTCGTGATTGTGGATCGGCGACAGGAGGGTGCGGATCCGCACCTCGCCCTCGCCGGGCTCGGGAAGGGCAACGTCTTCGACGGTCAGGACCTCGGAGGGCTCACCGAACTCGTGGTGGATGACGGCGCGCATGGCGGCCTCGACTTTCTCAGGCGGGTGGGGAGGAGCCTGGTGAGCCCAGCCTGCCAGGCGCAAGACACCCGCGGCCCGCAGTGACGTGAGAGACACGCTCCAGGGCGTGTCTCCCCCGTGGCGACGGGGGAGACACGCCCTAGCTGCGCAGCGTCTCCGACGGCAGCTCGCCGAAGCGCTGGCCGTAGGCCGCGGAGAATCGGCCCGAGTGAGCGAACCCCCAGCGCTCGGCGACCGCGGCGACCGACGCTTCGGCAGGCCCGAGGTGCACGAGGTCGGCGTGCGCGCGGTCGAGACGGACGTCGCGGAGATAGGCCGTCGGCGTCATCCCGAGCTGCGTCGCGAAGGCGCTCTGCAGGCCGCGGAGGCTGAGATCGGCGGCTCGCGCGATGTCGGTGCTGGTGATCGGGAGGTGGGCCGAGACGTGGATGAATTCGACGGCGGCCCGGATCCTGCTGTTCCTCGGGTTGGTCAGGAGGGGCGGCAGGGGCGCCGTCCGGTGCGGGAACGTCCGGAGCAGCGTCTCGGCCGCGAGCCGCTTGATGTCGGCGAGCACGAGGGGCGAGGGTTCCTGCCCGATCACGGTCTTCGCCACCGTCGTGATGGTGGACTTCCAGCGCCGGAGGGCATCGGCATCGGGCACGGCGGTGTGGTCGAAGTGGATCGGCCCGGGCAGGGCGCCCTCGGACTCGGCGGCGACGCGCTCGAGGAACCCGGCGCCGAAGTGGACCAGGTTCTGCCGATAGTCGGTGAAGTCGAACGCGAAGCGCTTTCCGGTGGGGAACATCGCCGGGCGTCCGATCGCGAGCGGGGTCTCGTCGGCTCCCACGTCGTAGATGCCGGCTCCCGCCGTGATCCAGGAGACCACGTACTCGTTCTCGGGCTGGATCGTCCCCGGATCGAACCCAGGAACATCGACGACCTCAGCGTCATGTCGGCGTCGCCCGTGATCGTGTAGCGGTAGGCGAACTCGGCTTCGGTGAGCTCGGTCGTGAAGTCGTCGCCGTTGTAGCCGTCCTCGAACAGGGCGCGCGCCTGCTCGAGGTCGCGGCCGCCCACGTCGGAACGCGACATCGGCTCGGGCTGCGTGGTCATCAGGGGCATGCTGACACAGGAGACCGGCGCGGATAAGCCCTTGGCCGCAGAACGCACTTCTGCTAAGCGGTCAGGCCGACTCCGGCCCCAGGACGTCGTGCAGAGCGACCCGCAGAGCGCGGGCGAACGCCGCCGGCACGTGCCCGACGTGCTCGCGGCCGGCCCGGATCGCCACCCGCGCGGCGCCACCCTCGAGGTCGACCCGCCAGGCGCTGACGCGCGCGACCGGGATCTCGGCAGTGTCGTTTCCCGCCGCCGCGTCCCCGGACTCGATCACGATCAGCCGCCGGTAGACGCAGACGGAGTCGAAGCGACCGGAGACGGTGCTGGTGCATTCGAAGACGAGCTCACGATCGAGAGGCCCGAAGAACGCGTCCCAGTCGAGGTCGTCGCCCCGCGGCACGGTCGGCGCGGATGACGGGTGCATCGCAGCCCTCCGTCCCGAACGGATCGACCGGCGGGGTTCGCCGACGTCGCCCGTCACGCGCCCAGCCAACCGCGTTTCGCCGGCCCCGTCTGCCCGGTGTCGACATCGGTTCTGAAAGGGGTCGGCGAACGCACTCCGGGTGCACCGTCGGGAAACGATCGGACCTCACCCGCCGAAAAACGCACTCCCGCGGCAGCGGAGCGGGCCGGAGCGTCCGATTAACGCGGATGCCGCCCGCCAAGGCCGTCGATGACGGCGGTGGGCGTGATGCTGGGAGAGGAATCACAGACCCAGAGGACACTCGATGCCCGACCAGCAACTCGACCACCTGACCCACGAAGAACTCGTCCGGGCGATCGCTGAGCGCCTCGGCGAGCCCAGTCGGCCGTCCGGCAGCGCCTATCTCCGGGCGCCTGGCGTGCCCGCCGTCACGATTCGGCCGTACCCGAAGCGCCGTCCGGCGACACCCGCCGCCACCCGTGCTGTCGAACCACTCCAGCCCATCGCCGTGCCGAGCCTGCCGAGCGACGTCACGTACGCCGACTTCCTCCGCGACCCGGAGAGTCTGCGGAGCGCCGGGTAGTCGAGGGCTGCGTCGCGCGCTGGAGTGCGCCGGGCGCGCGGGTGCGCCGGCCGCTGCGCGCGCGGGTGCGCCGGGCGCACGCGCGCCTCAGCGCGCCGCGAGCTTGCGGAGCGCCGACCCCTTGTGCGCAGCGCGGGCCCCGGTCTTCTCCGACTCGACCACGAACGCCGGCTCGTCGCGCGACGCCGTGAAGCTCTGGCCGTCGAACTCGAAATCCGAGGTCTTTCTCTCCTTCACCACGCCGTGCGTCCGGCCCTGCGAGGTGTTCCACGAGACGCGATCCCCGACCGCCAGCGACTCGGCCACGTCACTCGTTCCATTCGAGGTCGTCTGGCACGACGTCGGACGACTGTTCCTCGGGCCGGACAGCCGCCCCGCGCTGCTTCGCCGTCTCCGACTCGAGGAAGGCCACCAGCTCGGTGTCCTCGAGCTCCGCGAACTCGCTGGCGGTGTCGACGGCGACGATCTGGCTCGCCGGGCCGAGGAGGAACGTCGCCCGGCCGACCGACCCGTCGTCCTGCCTGGTCGGAACCTGCACGGCCGCGGCCGACCCGTTGGAGGCCAGGATCTGCGCGTAGTCGACCAGGGCGAGAGCGATCGTCGATCCGGTGAGCACGGATCCGTCGGCGTAGTGGATGAGTTGCATGCCTCCTGCCTAGGCCTCCGAAGCTGAGGATGCACCGGGATGACTCCGCGCACGGGTACAGAGCGTAGAAGGGAGGCTGCTCGTTCCCCGCACCGGGTGACGAGGGAAAGGGCTCCCGTGCCGACCGAACTCGAGACCGTGGACACCTGGTGGCGCGCCGCCAACTACCTCACCGTGGGCCAGATCTACCTGCTCGACGACCCTCTGCTCGAGCAACCGCTGACCCCCGACCACATCAAGCCGCGCCTGCTCGGCCACTGGGGCACCTCTCCGGGCCTCAACTTCGTCTACGCCCACCTCAACCGGGTGATCGTGCGCGACGAGCGACAGCTCATCTTCGTCTGCGGCCCGGGACACGGAGGCCCGGCGATGGTCGCCAACGCCTGGCTCGACGGCACCTACTCCGAGCTCTACCCGTCCGTCACGCGCGACAAGGCCGGGATGCAGCGGCTGTTCCGCCAGTTCTCCTTCCCCGGCGGGATCCCCTCCCACGATGCGCCCAACGTGCCCGGCTCCATCAACGAGGGCGGCGAGCTCGGCTACTCGCTGTCGCACGCCTACGGCGCCGTCCTGGACAACCCCGACCTGGTGGCAGTCTGCGTCGTCGGCGACGGTGAGGCCGAGACGGGCCCCTGGCCACGAGCTGGCACGCGAACAAACTGATCGATGCGGCGCACGACGGGGCCGTCCTGCCGATCCTGCATCTCAACGGCTACAAGATCGCCAATCCGACCATCCTGGCGCGCATCGACGAGGACGAACTGCTCCAGCTGTTCCGCGGCTACGGGTACGACCCCGTCGTGGTGGCGGGCGGGTTGGACGGCGAGGACCCGATGAAGGTGCACCGCCGGATGGCCACGGCCCTGGACGACGCGCTGGCAGCGATCGATGCGGCACAGGCGGCGGCGCGCTCCGGTGCCGGCGATGCCCGCCCGGCCTGGCCCCTGATCATCCTGCGCACCCCCAAGGGCTGGACGGGCCCGAAGGTCGTCGACGGCGAACCCGTGGAGAACACCTGGCGCGCCCACCAGGTGCCGCTCGACTCCGTCCGCGAGAACCCCGAGCACCTGCGCCAGCTCGAGCAGTGGCTGGCCTCCTACGACCCGGTGGCGCTCTTCGGCGAGAGCGGCGAACCGGCCGCCTCGCTCGCAGCCTTGAAGCCGCACGGCGACGCCCGGATGAGCGCCACCCCCTTCGCGAACGGCGGCAGGATCCGCACCGACCTCCGCCTCTCCGATTTCCGCGCGCACGCGGTCGACACCGCAGGATCGCGGACGGTCACCGCCTCCGCCACGCACGGCTTCGGCGAGTGGCTGGCCGATGTCATCCGCGACAATCCCGACACGTTCCGGCTGTTCGGACCCGACGAGACCGTGTCGAACAAGCTCGACGCCGTCTTCGAGGTGACCGATCGCGTGTGGGCGGCGCGCCTGCTCGACACCGACCTGAACCTCGCCCGCTCGGGGCGGGTGACCGAGGTCCTCAGCGAACACCTGCTGCAGGGACTCCTCGAGGGCTACCTCCTGACCGGCCGCCACGGGATCCTGAACACCTACGAGGCGTTCGTCCACATCGTCGACTCGATGTTCAATCAGCACGCGAAGTGGCTCGAAGCGACGCGCGACATCGAGTGGCGCCGACCGATCTCGTCGTTCGTCTACCTGCTCTCGTCGCACGTCTGGCGGCAGGATCACAACGGCTTCTCGCACCAGGACCCCGGCTTTCTCGACGTCGTGGTCAACAAGCAGGCCCACCTGGTGCGGATCTCCCTCGCGCCCGACGCCAACACCCTCCTCGCCGTCATGGACAAGGCGCTCCGCGACGTCGACACGGTGCAGGTCGTCATCGCGGGCAAGCAGGATCAACCCGCCTGGCTGTCGATGGACGAGGCGGAAGCCCACGTGCAGCGCGGTGCCGGGGCGTGGGACTGGGCCGGAACGCCCGGCTCACCGGATCGCGACGACCCCCTCCCCGACGTGGTCCTGGCCTGCGCCGGCGACGTCCCGACGCTCGAGACCGTGGCCGCCGCCGACATCATCCGGCACGAGCTGCCCGAGGTCAACGTGCGTGTGGTCAACGTCGTCGACCTGATGAAGCTGCAGGATCAGCGCGAACACCCGCACGGATTCACCGACGACCAGTTCGACGAGCTGTTCACGACGGACCGGCCCGTGGTGTTCGACTTCCACGGCTACCCGTCCCTCGTGCACCAGCTGACCTACCGTCGGCACAACCACGACAACATCCACGTCCGCGGGTTCCAGGAGAAAGGGACCACGACGACGCCGTTCGACATGGCGATGCTCAACGACATCGACCGCTTCAAACTGGTGCTGGACGTCCTGGAGTACGTGCCGGGTCTGTCCGCCCGGCACCCCGACGCCAAGGCGTCCCTGCAGGAGCGACGGGACGCCGCCCGCGAGTACGCGTACACGCGCGGGGAGGACCACCCGGACATCACGGGATGGGAGTTCGGGCAGGGGTGATCGCGTTGTCGCCGGTGGGGCCGACCGGGGTGCCGGTGAGCTGACCGGACGGGGTGACGGCCGGGTTGACGCGGGTTGACGGCCGAGTTGACCGACAGGGTGCCGGCCGGAATGCCTGCGGGGCGCTAGCCGTGCGTTTGCACAGGACCGGCACAAAGCGCAACCCGTAGCGGCGATTCACGCCGGGCCGTACATTTGGGGCCGAACCGGCGAAGACCCCGCCGGTGACGGTGCTGAAGAACGGAACACAGGTGCCCAGCCAATACGAGAGCAACGACAGCGTCCCCGCCGCGAAGATCGGACACTACCCGGCGAGAAGCCCCCAGCCTCACCTCGGCGTGCCCGCCGTGCCGGAGGCACCCAAGCCCGAACTCGAAGTCAGCTACGACGAGCTGATGATCACGGCCGCGATCGACCTCCAGGACGTCGAGCAGGACTCCGAAGCGAGCTGACCCGGAGGCTTACGGCAGCGGACCATCGCCCTCGGCGGGCCCGGGTACCGGGATCCACTCCGAACCGTCGTCGTTCTCGGTCTTCTTCGGGATCTCCGTCGACGGCTTTTCAGGCTCGGGCACGTCGTCCGTCGGCCCGCTCAGCGGGTCGGAGTCATGAGTCATGGTGAGGCCTTTCGTCCGTGGTGCACCGGTCGGCTGCGCCGCACCGGATGAGTCGACCGTACGCCGCCGCGGAACCTGCGCGCCGTTCTTTCCGCGTGGCCCCGCTGGTCGGTAACTCAGGTTGCAGGCCGCGCCCGCGGCGTGCCCGCGGCCGGTCGGGCGCGGCGGCCGACGCATGGGCGGGTCCGCGCGGCAGTGGGCGCGTGCGCGCGCACCCGCCCACGCTCTCGAAGCAGCCGCCGGCAACTCAGGTTGCAAGCCGCGTGTGCGGCGTGCCTGCGGCCGGGCGCGCGGCGCCCCGCAGCCTGCAACCTGAGTTACCGCCGCAGCGCCCGACCTGCGGCCGGTCGGGCGCGGCGGCCGACGCATGGGCGGGTCCGCGCGGCAGTGGGCGCGTGTGCGCGCACCCGCCCACAGCAACGGCAACCCGCCCACACCGAGCAGCCACCCGCGCGCCCGCAGCAGCCGGCGGCGGCAACCCGGGCAGCGGGCGGCAACTCAGGTTGCAAGCCGCGACGCCGCCGCGCAAGCGGCGGCCACGCGCGCGACCGCGCGGCGCCGCGCAGCCTGCAACCTGAGTTACCGCCGCAAGGCAGCACGCGCCGCCGCGGCAGCACCACCGCCGCGGCTACACGTGCACGGGCACCGGCGCCCGCAGCTTGGCGATGCTCATCACGGCGGCGACCGCAGCCCCCGCGACCGCCACGAACAGCACGGCGTTGGCGGCCGACGCCTGTGAGGCGAGCGACGCCGTCGACGCGCCGCTGAGGACCAGCGCCATGCTGACCGCGCCGGCGCCCGCCGACTGCGACAGCGTGCGGTTGATGTTGAGCATGCCGGCGGCCGGGCCGGAGAGCCGGGCGGGGGCGGACGACATGATGTCGCGGTTGTTCGGCGACTGGAAGATCGCGAAGCCGAGGCCGGTGAACGCGGTGCTTGCGAGCACCTGCCAGATCGGCGGGTGGGCTCCGAGCAGGGCCAGCGAGAGGAGCCCGAGCGTGAAGAGGCACAGGCCGACGACCGCGAGGACGGCGGGTCGGTAGGTGTCGGCGAGCCGGCCGGAGATCGGCGCGACGACGACGATCACCAGGGGCCACGGGGTGAACAGCAGTGCCGATTCCAGCGGGCTCGCGTGGTAGGCGATCTGGAAGAGGAACGGCAGAGCCACGAATGCGACGCCCTGCCCGAAGAACGACCAGAAGGCCGCCAGGATCGCCAGGACGAAGCGGCCGTTGAACATGCTCAGCGGCAGGACGGCCTTGACCGCCTTCTTCTCGATGCGTACGAAGCCGTATCCGAAGATCGCGCAGAGCGCCAGCAGGATCGCGGCGACCCACAGCGTCGACACGTCGGCCAGCTCGTGCACTCCGAGGAGGAAGCACGCGATCGCGGCGCCGGCCGCCAGGGCGCCCGCGAGATCGAAGCGTCCCCGCGGCGGCTGGTAGCGCGGCAGGGCGAGGAGCACCAGGGCACTGGCGAGGATGCCGATCGGGATGTTGATCAGGAACAGCCACGGCCAGCTGAGGCTCGCGAGGATCACCCCGCCCAGGGTCGGCCCCGCACAGGTGCCGAGGGCGACGATCATGGCGTTCATCCCGAGGACGAAACCGAGCTTCGCCGGCGGGAACAGCTGCCGGTACGACGGGATCACGACGGCGAAGATGAGCGACGAGGCCGCCCCTGCAAGACCCGGCCGGCGACGAGCAGGTGCAGTGTCGGCGCCAGGGCGCAGAGCAGCGACGCGAGCGTGAAGATCGGGGTGCCGATGAGAAAGGAGACCTTGCGGCCCAGCTGGTCGGCGAGCCCGATGGCGAGCGGCAGGCAGCACGACAGCGCCAGCAGGAAGGCCGTCGCGACCCAGACGGTGTCGGCCGCCGTGACGTGCAGGTCGCGCGAGAGCTGCGGGAGGGCGACGTTGACGATCGACGAGTCGATGTTCGTCATCAGCATCGAGAGCAGGAGGCCGGCGACGGCGAACACTCGACGGACCGTTCCGACGTCGAAGGTCACGGGGATCGCGGCGGTTCGGCGAGGCAGGGTGATCTCGCTCGTCGACATGCTTCCATCCCACCGCACGCGAGCTGCGACGTCCAAGACCGATTCGGCATCGAAACATAGGCTCGGCCTATAGTCGTCGGGTGCAGACCCGCCAGTTGCAGTACTTCCTCGCGGTCGCCGACCACGGCGGCTTCGCCCGGGCGGCCGACGCCCTTCGCATCGCTCAGCCCTCGCTGTCGCAGGCCATCGCCGCCTTCGAGCGAGAACTCGGCACTCCGCTGTTCCACCGGGTCGGCCGAGGCGTGGTCCTCAGTTCGAGCGGGCAGGATCTCGTCGGCCCGGCCCGCGCGGTCCTCCGCAGTCTCGAGCACGCCGAGTCGTCCGTCGGGTCGAGGGCCCGCGCCGGGTGGGACCACCTCGACCTCATCTCGACTCCGACGCCGGGCGTCGAACCGCTCACGGCTCTGCTCGCGGAGTTCACTCGCGAGAGGCCCCGCACGAGGCTCAACATCGCCGTCGGCTTCACGCCGGCCGCGGTGATCGAGGCGATCCGCAGCGGGGAGCGCGAGATCGGCGTGCTCGGCTCCCCCACCGAGCGCGCCGTCCGCGGACTCCGGTCGATCGCTCTCGCGCCGCAGCCGTTCGTGATCATCTCGCCACCCGGCAGCGGAGCGCCGGTCGCCCCGACCATCGACCTGAGCGAGCTGCGTGGGGCACGCCTGATCGTGCCTCAGCGCGGCTCGCTGATCCGGGCCACCATCGACGGCCTGATCGAGAGCGGCTCCCTCGACGCCGAGATCGTCGCCGAGGTGTCGCTCCGCGCCTCGATCGTTCCGATGGTGCTGAGCGGCATCGGCCAGGCGGTGCTCGCCTCCGGCTGGACGGATCTCGCCCGGCAGGCGGGCGCGACCGTTCAAAGGCTCACGCCCACGGCAGCGATCCACATCTCGGTGGCGAGCCGCGAGCGCGACCTGACCCCGGCCGCCACGGCGTTCATGGACCTGGTGGCCCAGACGCCGTAGGGCGTGTCCCTCCCTTCACCGCGGCCACGTGGGAGACACGCCTAGGGTGTGTCTCCCACGTGGCCGGAGGTCGTGTGTGGTCTGGTCTCGTGAGCTGCAAGGCGGGTGACGCAGGAGGCCGCCCGCGGCCTTCAAGGAACCCGCCGCCGCAGATCGCGCGATCCAGGGCACACACGGCCCGCGGCGAATTGGGAGACACGCCTAGCTCTCGAACCAGCCCAACGGGTGCTGGTCCGCCGTCAGGGCCCGACGCGGCCCGCGCGGCGCAGCCCACTGCGCGGCGTTGGACAACACGCGGCGGATGTCGGGGTGGTGGTACACCGGGTACTCCTGGTCTCCGGGCGAGAAGTAGAACACCCGGCCGAGTCCGCGGTGGTAGGCCACTCCCGACCGGAACACCTCGCCGCCGGCGAAGGTCGACAGGAAGATCTCCTCGTCCGGCACCGGAATGTCGAAGAACTCCCCGTACATCTCCTGCTTCGCGATCTGGATCGGGTGAGGCACGCCCTCGGCGATCGGGTGGCCGGGCAGCACGGTCCAGACCAGCTCGCGCTCCCCGTCGTTGCGCCACTTCAGCGAGCAGGTCGTGCCCATCAGCTTCTTGAACGGCTTCGAGTAGTGCCCGGAGTGCAGCACCACCAGGCCCATACCGGCGTGCACGTGGTCGACGACGCGCTGCGCCACCTCGTCGGAGACCTGGTCGTGGGCGATGTGCCCCCACCAGAACAGCACGTCGGTGCCGTCGAGCTCCTCGTCGGAGAGGCCGTGCTCAGGATCCTGCAGGGTCGCCGTGGTCACGGACGCCCCGTCACCGAGATTCTCGCGCAGCCCCTCCGCCACGACGGCGTGGATGCCGTCCGGGTAGTTGGCCACGACCACGGCATCGCCGCGCGTCTCGTGGAGGTATTCGTTCCAGACCTTGATGTTGAGCGTCATGCTTCTCCTTCGATCTCGACTTCGTGACCGGCTGCGGCCGACGCGTAGATGGCGTCGACGACCCGGCTGCGGTGCAGGGCGTATTCACCGTAGTGGCCGGTGTACGCGGGGGCGCTGCCCTCGACGCCCGCCCGGATGGCGGCGAGGAACCCCTCGATCACCGTGCGGTGGTGCCCCGCGGGGACGTGCACGGTGGGGCGGGCCACCGTCGGTCGACCCTCGACGTCCGAGTAGAGCGTCAGCGTGCCGTCCGTCGAGTAGTTGTCGACGTGCAGGCGGGCTCCACCGCTCGACCCCAGCAGCTCGACCTCGATGTCTTCGTTGTTCTTCGAGTACGACGCCCAGGACGCCTGCAGCAGCAGGCTCGAGCCGGTGTCGAAGCGCAGCAGGGCGCTGGCGAAGTCCTCGACGTCGAACGGGTGCGTGCCGTCGCTGAGCGCCGGCACCTTGCTGCCGCCGCCCCGACCGCGGCGACCCAGCTCGTTGTAGGTGACGGCCGACGCCGTGACGACCCGCGGCTCGCCCATGAGGTGCAGGGCGATGTCGAGAACGTGCGATCCGAGGTCGATCAGGGGTCCGCCACCGGCGGTCGCCTGGCTCGTGAACCAGGAGCCGAGCCCCGGGATCCCGGAGCGCCGGAGCCAGCTGGCCCGCGCGTGGTAGATGTCACCGATCGGATCGTCGGCGAGGTACTCCCCAGGAACGACACGTCGGCGCGGCGACGGTGGTTGTACGCCACCTCGAGGACGCGGTCGGCGGCCTTCGCCGCAGCCACCATCTCGGCGGCCAGATCGCCGGTCGTGGCCAGCGGCTTCTCGCAGAAGACGTGCTTGCCCGACTGCAGAGCGGCCATGGCGATCGGGTGGTGCAGGTCGTTCGGCACGCCGATCGACACGATGTCGAGGTCGTCGCGGGCCACGAGGTCTTGCCAGTCGGCGTAGAGGTGGGGCACCCCGCGGCTCGTCCCGAGCTCGTCGAGCCGCGCGGGCTCCTGCCCGGCGAGCGCCACGACCGTGGCCCCCTCGAGCGACGTGAAGGCGTCGAGGTGAGTCGAACCGGCGAAGCCGAGTCCGATGACTCCGACCCGGAGGTCCTTGTGATCCTGCGCGGCGCTCATGCGCGGATCCAAGCGGTCGCCGCACCCGGGAGGATGCCGTTCGAGACCGGGGCGCTGGCGAGGAGGAGCTCCCCGTCGGGTAGCGGGACCGGATCGTCGCCGAAGGTGGTGACGGAGATCCAGCCGTTCGGCCGCCGGAAGGCCAGAACGTCGGCCCGTCCGGTCTCGATCCACTCGAGTCCGCCGGAGCGGAGACGGCTGCGCAGAGCGAGAGCGCTCCGGTAGAGGTTCAGGGTGGAGTCGGGGTCGGATTCCTCGGCCTCGACGCTCGACGCACCGAACCAGGCGGGCTGCGGAAGGTGGGGCGCCGCCGCGCCGAAGCCGAAGGACGGCCCGTCGGTGGCCCACGGGATCGGGACCCGGCACCCGTCGCGGCCGATGTCGCGGCCGGGGTTGCGGAAGAACGACGGATCCTGTCTCTCGGCGGCGGGGATGTCTGCGACCTCCTGGAGGCCGAGCTCCTCGCCCTGGTACAGGTAGGCGGACCCCGGCAGGGCGAGCTCGAGCAGGGTGGCGGCGCGAGCGCGACGCAGACCGAGCTCGCGGTCGAGCGCGGGCTCGGTGCCGCCGCTCAGCAGCCACTCGCCGCCCTGCTTGACGCGGCGCCCGGACAGCGGCGGAAGGCCGTAGCGAGTCGCGTGACGGACGACGTCGTGGTTGGAGAAGACCCAGGTCGACGAGGAGCCCGACTGCTCGCTCAGGGCGAGGTTGAACTCGATGACGGACCTGAACTGGGCCGCGTCGAAATCGGCCTCGAGCAGGTCGAAGTTGAACGCCTGGCCGAGCCCCGCAGCGCTGGCGTAGCGGGCCCGACGGTCGGCCGCGACCCAGGCCTCGGCGACGGCGGTCCGCGCGGGGGTGTACGAGTTGAAGACCGTCCGCCACTCGGCGTAGATCTCGTGGACGTCGTCGCGGTCCCACATCGGGTGCGTCCCGTCGAGGGGAAGGGCGTCGAGCTCGGCCTGGCTGGGGAGCACCTCGGGGAGGTCTTTCGCGAGGCCGTGGGCCACGTCGATCCGGAACCCCTGGACTCCGCGGTCGGACCAGAAGCGCAGCGTCTCGAGGAAGTCGTCACGGACGTCGCGGTTCTTCCAGTTGAGGTCGGGCTGCTCGGTGGCGAAGAAGTGGTGGTACCACTGGCCGTCGCCGACGGCCGTCCAGGCCGGTCCGCCGAAGGTGGAGGTCCAGTCGGCCGGCGGGAGTTCGCCGTTCTCGCCCAGGCCGTCGCGGAACAGGTAGCGGTCGCGCGCAGCGGAGCCCTTGGGCGACGCGAGCGCCTCCTGGAACCAGATGTGCCGGTCGGAGGTGTGGTTCGGCACGATGTCGACGATGCAGCGGATTCCGGCTTCGTCGAGCGCCTCGATCAGGTCGTCGAAGTCGTCGAGGGTGCCGAGCCTCGGGTCGACGGCACGGTAGTCGTCGACGTCGTAGCCGCCGTCGGCCAGCGCCGACGGGTAGAAGGGGCTCAGCCAGACGGCGTCGACGCCCAGCTCGCGGAGGTACGGGACGCGCGAGGTGATGCCGGGCAGATCGCCGATGCCGTCGCCGTTCGAGTCGGCGAACGAGCGCGGGTAGATCTGATAGACGGCGGCGTCGCGCCACCAGGTCTCGTCGAGGTGCGTCGCGGTGGTCGTGGGGAGGGTGTCGGTCATCGGGGGTGATGCTCCGTTTCTTGCGTAGGGATCGTGTGCGTGGTCGTTCTGTCGTCGCTACTTGATGGCGCCCTGCGTCACTCCGGCCATCACCCAGCGCTGCGTGAAGAGATACACCAGGATCGCAGGTGCCATCGCCATGAGGTAGGAAGCGAACGACACGTTGTAGTTGTTGCTGAACTGCGTCTGGAAGATCTGCTGCAGGACGGGCAGGGTCTGGAGCGCCGGGTTCGAGGTGATGAGCGACGGCATCACGAAGTCGTTCCACGACGCGAGGAAGGCGAAGATGCCCACCGTGGCGCTCATCGGAGCGAGCAGGGGGAAGATCAGCTGCCAGAAGACCTGGCCGGTCGTGGCCCCCTCGAGCCGGGCGCTCTCCTCGAGCTCGTCGGGGATCGAGCGGAGGAACGCCGTGAACAGCAGGACGCTGAACCCGAGCTGGAACATGATGTGCAGGATCGCGACACCCAGCGGGTTGTCGAGGTGCACGAGACCGGTCAGCTTGACCTGGGACAGCGCGACGACCGGGAAGGGCAGGAAGAGCGCGGCGAGCAGGTAGTAGAACGACCAGCGGAAGAAGCGCCGGTTCCAGTTGCGCGAGATCGCGAACGCGGCGAACGAGCTCAGGATGATCGTGCCGACCACCGTGAGCGCCGAGACGCCGATCGAGATGGCGAAGCTCCGGGGGAAGGTCGTGAGGTTCCAGGCCTGCACGAAGCCGTCGACGCTGAACGGCGCAGGCAGGCTGAAAGCGTTGCCGTCGACCGCCTGCGACGTCGTCTTGAATGCCATCGTCAGGGTGACGTAGAGGGGGACGAGAATCGCCAGCGAGCAGATGATCAGGACGATCGTCACCGGCCAGTTGACGCGCTCGCCCCGTCCACCGGCTCGTCGGGTCGTGACCGAGTCGGCGTCGGTTCCTGCGAGCTCACCGGTGGCGGTCGAGGTGGCGAGAGGGATCTGGGTGGACATCAGAGACTGGCCCTTCCGCGCGTCGTGCGCAGCTGGAGGAGAGCGATCACGATCGCGATGAGGAAGAAGATGGTGGCGTTGGCCATCTGGTAGGCGTAGTCGCCGTTCGTGAAGCCCTGGAAGATCGACATCGCGATGCTCGTGGTCGACGTGCCCGGGCCTCCGTTGGTGAGGCCGACGATGATGTCGTACGAGTTGAGGAAGTTCTTGAAGCCGATGATGACGTTGATGAGGATGTACCCGGCCGTGAGCGGCACCGTGATCGACCGCAGCTGCCGACCGGCCGAGGCGCCGTCGAGCGCCGCCGCCTCGTACACGTCGCTCGGGATGGCGAGGATGCCCGCGATGTAGATCAGGATCGTCGACGGGATCGCCTGCCACGCCGTCACGATCACGATCGCGACCCACGCCCAGTTGGGGTTCGCCAGCAGGCTGCTCTCGAGGGGACCGAAGCCGAGGGCGTTCGCGGCCGCGGGGATCGAGTTGGAGAACAGGAAGTTGAAGGCGTACGCGATGACGATGCCGGAGACGACCATGGGCAGGACGAAGACGGCGCGCATGGCGACCTTCGCGCGGATCCTGGCGGTCAGTCCGATCGCCAGGAGGAAGGCGACCGCGTTCACCACCGCGACCGTGACCAGCGCGAAGCCGATCGTGAAGCCGTAGGCGCTGCGGATCGACGGATCGGAGAACAGCGCGATGTAGTTGATGAAGCCCGTGAAGCTGAACTCGCCGAAGCCGACGGAGTTGGTGAAGCTGTAGAAGATGCCCATGACGGCGGGCAGTGTGATCGCCAGGGTGAAGAGCACCAGCCCGGGCAGGAGGAAGGCGTAGAAGGTCTTGTCGACGCGACGGTGCGACGTTCTCTTCTTCGCGCCCGTCCGTGCGGATGTGACGACGGCCATGTCGTTCTCGTTTCTGTCGAGGAGAGTCATCGGGAGAGCCCGCTCACGAGCGGAGTGCGAGGCGAGACCAGTCGCCGTCGAGCTGGCGCAGGACCGGCTCCGGTTTCGAGCCGAGAGCGATCGACTGCGCGTAGTTCGCCACCGGGATCTCGGACGGGATGATCTGCGAAGCGCCGAGGTAGAACGCGGCGTCGTCGTAGTACTTCTGCATGCCGACGAGAGCGGGGTTCGTCGTCGGAGGGGCGTTCTTGGTCGTGCCGAACGCGTTGTTGTCGGCGTTGTACGTGTTCTGGATCTCGGGCTGCATCAGGAAGGACAGGAAGCTGCGAGCGGCCTCCTTCTTCTTCGACGCCTCGGGGATCCAGAGCGCGAGGTCGACGTTCACGCGCACCTTGAGGTCTTTCGGGTCGTTCGTGACCGGCAGCGGGAAGGTTCCGACGTTCATCTTCGCGTTGGTCTTGGCGATCTCGTTCAGCGCCCACGGGCCCTGGAGATACATGGCCGCCTCGCCCTTCGCGAAGGCCAGGTTGCCGTCGCCGTAGCCGCGGCTCGCCGCGTTCTTGTTCGCGTAGGAGCCGAGCTGGACCATGCGATCCATGGCGCTTCGGAAGTCCTTCTGGAACGACACCGAGGAGGCGGCATCGACCTTCGTGCCCTCGGCCCGGAGCCGCTTGAAGAAGTCGGGCACGTCGACCATGCCGCCGATCGTGTAGTCGAAAAGGCCCTGGGCGATGGTCCAGGTGTCTTTGTACGTGTTGAAGAACGGCGCGATCCCGGCCTTCTGGAACGTCTCGCAGGCGGCGACGAGATCGTCGTACGTCGTGGGGACGGCGACGCCGTACTTGGTGAAGAGGTCCTTGTTGTAGAGAACGGACGCAGCGGTCAGCGAGTACGGGATGGCGCTCGTCCGACCGGGGTAGTCGGCGGTCTCCTTCAGCAGCGGCTTGATGTCGGGGTTGATGGTGGCGGCCTCCGGCATGTCGCCGAGGTCGCTCAGGGCGCCACGCTCGACGAACTCGACGACCGAGAAGTTGTAGTTCCAGCAGCCGAGGTCCGGCGGAGAGTTGCGCACGAAGTCGGCGGACATGTTCGACGTGGAGTCGCGCACGACCCGCACCCTCGCCTGGGACTTGTGGAACTTCGCGATCAGCGTGTCGAAGTAGCCGATGACCTCGGGTTTCGACACGTAGAAGCTGATCTCGGTGACGCCGGAGGCGCTGCCGCCGGGCGCTGCGCATCCCGCGAGGGCGAACCCTGCGCCGAGGGCGCCGGCGCCGATCAGGAATGATCGTCGGCTCAGCCCCGGCACCGGGAGCGGTGGTTTCGGATTCACGTCGTTGTCTCCTTCGGAACGCGGAACCCCGTCGGCCCTCGTTCGAGAATTTAATCTAGCAAGTAAATTTAGATCCTGCATCAATTGGCCGACAGGGATTTTCGCGCTACCGTCAACGCATGACGACAGAACGCGCGGCGACTTCGCCCCAGGTGCTTCGTCGTATCAACGCCGAGGTGATCCTGGCCTACGCGCTCTCCTGCGGGGCATTCGACGCCACGGCGGCGATGAACGAGACGGGGCTGACACGCTCGACGGTGCTCGGCCTCTGCGAGGAGCTCGTCGGGCTCGGCTGGCTCGTCAAGCTGGACGACGCGCGCGCTGCGGGCGAGTACCGCAAGGGTCGACCGGCGAGCCGCTACGAACTCCGGCCGCAAGCCGGCCACATCGTCGGAGTGGACGCCGGGCAGCACACCATCTCCGCCGTCGTCGCCGACCTGCGCGGCGCCTTCGTCCACGGCGTGCACCTTCCCGTGGCCGAGACGGCCGCGCCCGACGTCCGGCGCGAACTCACCCGCACCGCCGTCGCCCAGACCCTCGAAGCGGCGTCGGTCCGCACCGCGAGCGTGTTCGCCACGATCGTGGGGGTGCCCGCACCGGTCGACGAAGCGGGCCACTCGCCGTCGGGCGACGGCGACTACTGGGCCGCGATGAACCCGGGCCTCGTCGACGCGTTCGAGGGACTGGGGCGGGTCGTCATCGACAACGACGCCAACCTCGCCGCGATCGCCGAGCAGGCCGTCGGGGCCGGACGAGACGTCGACTCGTTCGCCGCCCTCCTGTCGGGCGAGCGCTTCGGGGCCGGGCTCGTCGTCGACAGGCAGCTGCTGCGCGGACGCCACGGCGGAGCCGGCGAGATGCGCATCCTCGATCTCGTGGACGGCGTCGGGAGCACCGTCGGCCTGGGTGCGCTGGCTCGCGACCTCGCCCGTCAGGCCCGGACCGCGGGCACGATCCCCCGCTCCTCCCCCTCTGGGCCCTGCCGACGGGCAAGCTCACCTCCGACCGCGTCTTCGCGGCGGCGAGCCGGGGCGACGCGACGAGCGTCGAGTTCGTGCGACTCCTCGGACAGCGGCTGGCGCGCGTCTGTCTCGTCCTGTCGAGCCTGATCGACGTCGAACGCGTGATTCTCTCCGGGGCGATGGCCGCAGTATCCGAGCCGGTGATCGCCGAGGCCCGCGCGGTGCTCAAGACCGATTTCTACCCGCCGGTGCCGGAGCTCATCGCGTCGTCGCTCGGCGCCGAGAGCGTGCTGCTCGGAGCCGTGCAGCGTGGGCTGGCGCTCGTCCGCGCCGCGCCGCTCGACTTCCGCGTCGTGTGACCCGGACGCCCGGGGGCACCCCCGACACCCGGCGCGAGTGCCGGCACTAGCCTGTCGAGAGTGCACTTCCCCCGCCCGCTCACCGACACCGTCCATCTCCGCCCGCTCGACACCGGCGACGCCGCCGCCCTGGCGACCGCCTACCGCCGCAACCGCGAGCACCTCGCGCCGTGGGACCCCGAGCGGTCGGAGGCGTTCTTCACGGAGGCGGGCCAGGGCGAGGAGATCCTGCGCCTTCTCTCGTCGAAGCGGGCCGGGTCCGCGTCGCCGCTCGTGCTCGTGAGCGGCTCCGAGATCGTGGGCCGCCTGAACCTGAACGGCATCGTGCGCGGTGCCTTCGAGAGCGCGAGCCTGGGCTACTGGATCGACTCGCGACACACGGGCGCGGGCGTGATGTCTCGTGCAGTGGCCGCCGCGATCGAGCTCGCGCGCGACGACCTGGGGTTGCACCGCCTCGAGGCCGGCACCCTGCTGCACAACGAGGCGTCGCAGAACGTTCTGCTCCGCAACGGCTTCGAGGAGTTCGGGCTCGCGCGGAACTATCTGCGCATCGCGGGAAGGTGGCAGGACCACCGGCTGTTCCAACGGATACTGACCGCGAGCTGAATTGCGAAGAGACGAGAACAAATGAGCACCACGGCACAAGGAGTCGGGTTCCGGTCCGAACGCGGCCCGATCCTGATCGCCCTGATGCTGACCACGGGGCTGGTCGCGATCGACTCGACGATCGTCGCCACCGCCGTGCCGTCGATCGTGCACGACATCGGCGGGTTCAGCTCGTTCCCGTGGGTGTTCTCGATCTACCTTCTGGCGCAGGCGGTGTCGGTTCCCATCTACGCGAAGCTGTCCGACGTGGTCGGGCGCAAGCCCATCATCCTGATCGGCATCGGCCTCTTCCTGCTCGGGAGCATCCTCTGCGGGTTCGCCTGGAGCATGCCGGCGCTGATCCTGTTCCGCGTGGTGCAGGGCCTCGGTGCGGGTGCCGTCCAGCCCATGGCCATCACCATCGCCGGAGACATCTACACCCTCAAAGAACGCGCAAAGGCACAGGGCTACCTGGCCAGCGTCTGGGCCATCTCGTCGGTCGTCGGGCCCACGCTCGGCGGAGTCTTCTCCTCGCTGGGGATCTGGCGCGGCATCTTCTTCGTGAACGTGCCGCTCTGCCTCCTGGCGGCGTGGATGCTGCTGCGCGCGTTCCACGAGAACATCGAGCGCACGCGGCACCGGGTCGACTACCTCGGGGCGGGGCTCCTGACCGTGTCGCTCAGCCTGCTGATCCTCGCGGTGCTCGAGGGAGGGCAGGCCTGGGCGTGGAACTCGCCGCAGAGCATCGCGGCGTTCGCCGTCGGCGCCGTCGTGCTTGCCGCGTTCCTCGTGGTCGAGCGCCGCGCCGCGGAGCCGGTGCTGCCGCAGTGGGTGTTCTCGCGGCGGCTGCTGCTCACGACGTCGCTCATCTCGTTCGGCGTCGGAGCGATCATCCTCGGCCTCACCTCGTACGTGCCGACCTACCTCGAAGGGGCGATCAACGTCTCGCCCATCCTGGCCGGCCTGGCCCTCGCAGCGCTGACCCTCGGCTGGCCGGTCAGCGCCTCCCAGTCGGGCAAGCTCTACCTCCGGATCGGGTTCCGCTCGACCGTCCTGATCGGCGTCGGCCTCGCGCTGGTCGGCTCCGCGCTGCTCGCCGTGACCGCCGGTCGGCCGAACCTGATCGTGGTCGCCGCCTCCTGCTTCGTCATCGGTCTGGGCCTCGGGCTCGTCGCGACACCGAGCCTGATCGCGGCGCAGTCGAGCGTCGAGTGGAACGAGCGCGGCGTCGTCACCGGGACGAACCTCTTCGCCCGCTCGATCGGAAGCGCCCTCGGAGTCGCGGTGTTCGGCGCCGTGGCCAACGCCATCTACGCCGAGACCACCGGCGGGGACGCGATCCCGAGCGTGATCGTCTCCGCCTCCAGCGCGGTGTTCGTGGCGGTCGTCGTCGTCGTGCTGCTCGTCGTCGTCGCCGTGCTGGCCATGCCGCGGCGGCGTGCGGCCGCCGCGACGCCGACAGCGCCGGTGCCGGTGGTCGCCGCCGACTGACCTGCGGTCGGCAAGTCAGGCCCCAGGCCACCGGCACGCCGCGCACGCCGCACCCAGCCCGCACGCGCGCAGCCTGCAACCTGAGTTACCGCCCCGCCGCCGGCTGGCCGCCGCCGGCTGGCCCGGGGTCGGTAACTCAGGCCCCAGGCCACCGGCACGCCCCGCACGCCGCACCCAGCCCGCACGCGCGCAGCCTGCAACCTGAGTTACCGCCCCGCCGCCGGTCCGCCGCCGGCAACCTGAGCTACCGCCCGCCGCGGGCCCGCCGCCGGCCCGCCGAGGCCGGCTGATCCGGGGTCGGTAACTCAGGCCCCAGGCCACCGGCACGCCGCACCCAGCCCGCACGCCCGCAGCCTGCAACCTGAGTTACCGCCCCGCCGCCGGCCCGCCGCGGCCGGCTGGCCACCGCCCAGGGGTCGGTAACTCAGGCCCCGGGCCGCCGGCAGGCCCGCACGCCGCACCCAGCCTGCACGCGTGCAGCCTGCAACCTGAGTTACCGCCCGCGGCCGGCTGGCCGCCCGGGGTCGGCAACGCAGGCCTAGAGTTCGCCGAGCTTGGCGAGAAGCCGGGTCAGGGCGTCGAGGTCGCGTCGATCCCAGGCCGCGAGCCGCGCGCGGAACGCGTCGCGGTCGGTGCTGCGGATGGCCTCGACGCGCTCCACCGCGGCCGGCGTGGCGCTGATGATGACGGCCCGCCGGTCGGCCGGGTCTTGCGCCCGCGACACGAGGCCGAGCTCCTCGAGCTGGTGCAGCTGGCGGCTGAGCACGCTCTTGTCGAAGCCGAGCAGGTCGGCGAGCGGGGAGGCGCCCATGGGGCCGTCGACCACGAGCGTGAACACGCAGCGGTAGCCCGACGGCTGAAGAGCGGGGTCGAGATCGCCCGACCGCTGGCGGAGGCGCTGCCGGTAGGCGTCGAAGAGTACGCCGAACTGCCTCTCGAGCCGATCGATCTCGTCCGAGACGTCGCTCCCCGCTGGTGTGGGGAGCGACGTCCGGTCGAGGGTCATGTCACGAGTGTGAACCACGAGTCCCTGCAGGTTCCTGAGAAACCGTAGCCTCGGTCGCCTCTCCGACGGAGCCGATTCCAGCGGCGTCCTCGGCGGCACCGCCGAGGGCTCCGCCGTCGGTGTCGCGCTCGGCGACCGTCTTGGTGGTGAGCGGCTTGTTGGGCATGAAGAGGACCGCGAGAACGAGCAGGATCGCAATCGGTGCGGCGATCAGGAAGATGTTCGCAACCGCCTGGCCGTAGGCCGACTCGATGATCTGACGCACTCCGTCGGGCAGCTTGCTGACGGCGGGGATGCTGCCGCTGGCGAGTTCCTTGGCGACGGCGGCACCCTTCTCGCCGAGGGCGCCGATCGCCTTGGTGAGGGCGCCCTGCTTGTCGCCGATGAGGTCGGTGACACGGGTGCCGAGGACGGTCCCGAGGACGGAGACGCCCAGGGCGCCGCCGAGCGACCGGAAGAACGCGACGCCGGCGCTGGCCGCACCGATGTTCTTCGGCTCGGTGGTGTTCTGCACGACGAGCACGAGGTTCTGCATGACCGTGCCGACGCCGCCGCCGGTGATGAACATGAAGACCGCGACGAGAACGTACGGGGTGTCGTACTGGATGGTGCCCATCAGGGCGAGTCCGACGACCAGGGCGATCGAGCCGACGAGCATGATCGGCTTCCACTTGCCGGTCCGCGTGACGAGGCTTCCACCCACGGTGGAGGTGACGAGGAGGCCGCCGATCATCGGGATCGTGAGCAGACCCGACTGGGTCGGTGTGGCGCCCCGAGCGAGCTGCATGTACTGGGCCAGGTAGACCGTGGCACCGAACATGGCGATTCCGACGGCGATCGATCCGATCACGGCGAGCGTGAAGGTCCGGTTCTTGAAGAGCGTCATCGGGATGATCGGCTCCTTCGCCCGGAGTTCGACGAAGACCGTGGCGACGAGCAGGATCGCGGCGCCGATCACCATGATGAACGAGGTCGGCGACGCCCACTCGAAGTTCTTGCCCGCGAGGGTGACCCAGATCAGCAGCAGGGAGACGCCGCCGGCGAGGGTGACGATGCCCAGGTAGTCGATCGACACCTTGCGCTTGGGGAGCGTGCGGAGCTTCAGCGTGAGCTGCAGCAGGATGATCGCTGCGACGGCGAAGGGCACGCCGACGAAGAAGTTCCAGCGCCAGCCGAGGCTGTCGGTGAGGAGGCCACCGAAGAGCGGGCCGCCGACCGTGCCCACCGCCATGACGGCACCGAAGTAGCCGCTGTAGCGACCGCGCTCGCGGGGACTGATGATGTCGGCCAGGATGATCTGGCTCAGGGCGGTGAGGCCACCGGCGCCGAGACCCTGGACCACGCGGAAGGTGATCAGCGTGCCGGGGTTCTGCGAGAAGCCGGCCAGCGCCGATCCGAGCACGAACACCACGAGGGCCAGCTGGATCAGCAGCTTGCGGTTGAAGAGGTCGGCGAGCTTGCCCCACACGGGCGTCGAGACCGTCGTGGCCAGGAGCGTCGAGGTGACGACCCAGGTGTAGGCGCTCTCGCCGCCGCCCAGGTCGCCGATGATGCGCGGCAGCGACGTGCTGACGACGGTGGAGGCGAGGATCGCCACGAACATGCCGAGCAGAAGGCCCGAGAGGGCCTCCAGCACCTGGCGGTGGGTCATGGCGACCGGCGCGGCATCTGCCGGCGCCGGGGCGACGTGGGTCGCGGTCTGTGACATCGAGGGAACTCCTGGGTATTCGGGGGATGCCACGCTGCACCCATTTAGTTGACGAAGATCAATCATCGACCGTTGATTGACATCTGTCAACTAAATGACGCAGGATCACACGACCAGGGCCAGCGACGGCAGCCGCCCCATCTCGATGTGCGAGTAGGCGACGCTCTCCGCGAGCCGGGCGTTCCCTTTGGCGATCACCTCGAGCAGCTCGTGGTGCTCGTGCGACTGCGTCTGCGGGTCGCGATTCGAGGTCAGGTAGAACAACCAGGTCATGCGCCCGAAGACGCCGCGCATCAGCGCCGTGAGCAGGCCGTTGCCGGCGAGTTCGACGACGCGCTCGTGGAAGATCGTGCTCGCCTCGGCGATGCGCAGGGGGTTGCCATCGGCGAGCGCGCCATCCGAGATGGCGATGGCCTCGGCGAGCCCGGCGGTCGGCGCACCGGCGGCGGCGTTCTCGGCCGCGAGCCGGGCGGCCAGCACCTCGAGGCTCAGCCGCACGTCGAACAGCTCGACGATGCTCGTCTCGGTCCAGGTGATCACGCGAGCGCTCCGCCGCGGCGCGCTCTGCACGAAACCGTCGTTCTCGAGCTGCAGGATCGCCGACCGGATCGGGATCCTCGACACGTGCAGTTCGGCGGCGAGGTGCTCCTCCTTGAGCGCCGACCCCTGCGCGTGCTGCCCGACGATGATCTGTTCGCGCAGGGTGCGGTAGGTCTGGAACGCGAGCGAACCGTCAGTAGCCATCTTCCGAGTATGGCCGTCAGCCGCGAGCGTCGGCGAGCTCGCCGACCTCGGCGAGGTCGGCCCGTGCGAGCAGGGAGGCGGCAGCCGCGAGATCCTGCAGCCCCACCCCGACGGAGTTGAAGAGGGTGACCGCGGCGTCGGACTCGCGGCCGGCAGCCGCCCCCACGATGATCTCGCCCAGCTCGGCGACGCGCGCGGGGTCGAGAGACCCTCCGCGACGGCGCGCACCAGATTGTCGGACTCGGCCAGGGCCACCTGCCGCGCGTCGACCGCGACGACGTCCGCGAGAGCGACGACGGAGCCCGGGATCTCGCGGTAGCCGGGCCGGGGCGGCGAGCCGACCGCATTGAGGTGAAGACCGGGCAGGATCCAGGACGGGTCGACGAGCGGGTCGCGCGACGGAGTCAGGGTGCACACGACGTCCGCGCCGGCGAAGACGCTCTCCGGGTGCTCGACGGCGACCGCGCGCACCCCGTCGCCGGCGACCTCGGCAGCGAGCACTGCGGCGGACGTGCCGGACGGCGACCAGATCCGGACCTCCTGGATCGGAAGCACCCGTCGCAGGAAGCCGATGTGCTCGCGCGCCAGCGGCCCGGCGCCGACGATGCCGAGCACCGACGAGTCGGCGCGAGCCAGAGTGCGCGAGGCGAGGGCGGTCGCGGCGGCCGTACGGATTCGCGTGAGGGCGCGACCGTCGACGAGGGCCAGGCACTCGCCGGTCGTCGCGGAGTACAGCGAGATCGTCGAGCGCTGCGCCGGCAATCCGACGGACCGGTTGCGAGGAGCGTCGATCAGCACCTTGACCGCGACGAGGTCGAGGTAGGGCGCGAACGCGCTCATCGGCACCACGGTGGGCCCGTCGGGGGACTCGTCGCCGGGCACCCGGAGCTTCTGCGGAACGGGCTGCACGGCTCCGCCTATCGCGAGCTGGGCGTGCGCGGTCTCCAGCGCAGTCACGAGCGAGTCGGGATCGACGAGGCGTTCGCAGTCGTCGGAGCTCAGGATACGAGTCGGCATTTTTCCTCCTGGGTCATTCTGTATCCAGAATTACTCCAAAGTCCACCGGCCTCCTCACCTCGGAAGTTCACGATTCACCACGGATACTTGTATTTGCGGGCAGTAGGAGCCCACATGTAACGAGACCGAAACACGGTGAGACACGGCTGAAACATCGACCGGTGCATTCTTGTATCCAAGAACATCATCAACCCCACCCACGACAGCCAGGAGGTGACCATGACCCGCTACCTTTCCCGCCGCCTCGTGCAGGCTCTCGCGACGATCTTCGCCGTTGTGACCGTGGCCTTCGCGTTCGGTCGACTCAGCGGGAGTCCCGCCGCGCTGCTCCTCACGGAGAACGCCCCGAAGTCGCAGATCGTCGCTCTCAACCACCGCCTCGGCTTCGACAAACCGCTCTGGCTGCAGTACGTCGACTACCTCGGCGGTCTGCTCCACGGCGACTTCGGCCAGTCGTACCGACAGGTCGGCGTCTCGTCGATGTCCCTCGTCCTCGAACGCCTCCCGGCCTCACTGCTCCTGGGCGCCGTCGGTCTCACGGCGGGCATCCTGCTCGCGATGGTCGCCGGGCTGGTCATCCAGCTCACCGGCTCCCGCGGGCTCCGCACGACAGCCCTGGGCATCGGCGCCGTCCGCCAGGCGATCCCCGACTTCTTCTTCGGCCTGCTGCTGGTGCTGATCTTCTCGGTGACCCTCGGGATCCTGCCCTCGCTCGGCAACCGCGGGATCACCTCGGTGATCATGCCCGCGCTCACCATCGCGACCGGACAGTTCATCCTCTACATGCGGCTGATCGACAACTCGCTGACCGAGCAGTCGTCGATGGACTACGCCCGAACCGCCTACGCCCGCGGTGACAGCAGGTTCCGCGTCGTGCTGGGCGAGCTCCTGCCCAACGCCTTCCTGCCCGTCATGACCGTGGCCGGGATCAGTCTCGGCGGTTTCCTCGGCGGGCTCGTCATCGTCGAGAACGTCTTCGCCTGGCCCGGAATGGGCCAGCTCATGCTGAGCGCCGTCTACTCGCGCGACTTCCCCGTCGTGCAATCGGGACTGATCGTCGTCGCCGGCCTCTTCATCGTCGCGAACTTCGCCGTCGACCTCTGCTACGCCCTGATCGACCCGAGAGTGAGGCTCCGATGACCGCCATCGACCAGATCCCCGACCTCGCCCCGACCGCCGCGGGCACGGCGATCCCGAGAGCGCGCAGGATGCCGCGGATCCCCGCCCTTCAGATCATCGGCGCGGTGATGCTCGTCGCCGTCGTCCTGTTCTCGTTCGGCTACCCCCTGCTGCCCGCCTTCGACCCCTACACGCAGCACCTCTCCCTGGCGCTGACCGCCCCGGGCGTCGACGCGCACCACCTGCTCGGCACCGACTCGCTCGGCCGCGACGAGGCCTCGCGGCTGGCCCTAGCCGGCCGGGTGACCCTCGGAATCGTGGTGGCGATCGTGGTGGTCAACAGCCTGCTCGGCATGAGCATCGGCATCGTCTCGGGGTACCTCGGCGGCAAGATCGACAACCTGCTGATGGGGCTGGCCGACGTCCAACTCGCCATGCCGGTGATCCTGGTGCTGATCGCGCTGGCGGCCGCCGTCGGGCCGAGCGTCTGGCTGATGATCGGCGTCCTGGCCGCCACCTACTGGGTCGGCTACGCCCGCGTCGCCCGAAGCGTGAGCCTCGGCCTCCGCGAGCGGGACTTCGTCCTGGCCCCCAGGATCCAGGGCGCCAGCGGATTCTGGACGGTCCGGCGCCACATCGTGCCCAACGTCTCCGTGCAGATGCTGATCCTCGCGGTGAGCGACATCGGCGCCGTGATCCTGCTGACCTCGTCGTTCGACTTCCTGGGGCTCGGCGTCCAGGCGCCGATGCCCAGCTGGGGGCTGCTCATCAGCGAGGGACAGAAATACGTGCGGCAGGCGCCGTACCTCTCGATCCTGCCCGGGATCGTGATCTTCCTGGTCGTCGCGGGGCTGCACCTCGTCAGCCAGCGCTTCACTTCCGAGAGCACGCCGTCGCGGAAACGGAGTCCGCGCACCACACAGAAGAAGGGAGCGCGACGATGAGCGACCGCCCCGTCCTGCTCGAGGTCACCGACCTCTCGGTGGGCTACCGCACCGAGGACGGCGCCGTCGTCACCCTGGTCGACCGCGTCGGGTTCACGCTGCACGAACGCGAGGTCCTCTGCCTCGTCGGCGAATCGGGCTCGGGCAAGAGCGTCACGATGCTGGCCGTGCTCGGACTCCTGCCGGACGGGTTGGAGATCCTCGGCGGTTCCGTCGTGTACCGCGGCCGTGATCTCCTCGACCTCACCCCGCGCGAGTGGAGCGCCCTGCGCGGAGCCGAGCTCGCCATGGTGTTCCAGGATCCGATGACCGCTCTCAACCCCGTCAAGCGGGTGGGCAGCCAGATCGCGCGGGCCGTCACCGCTCACACCCCGGGCCTGGGCCGCCGGGCCGTCGCCTCCCGGGTCGAGACGCTGCTGGCCGACGTCGGGGTCCCGGAGCCGGCCGAGCGGGCCAGGTCGTACCCCCACGAGTGGTCGGGCGGCATGCGGCAGCGCGCCGTCATCGCGATGGCGATGGCGAACGGCCCGTCGGTGCTCGTCGCGGACGAACCGACGACGGCCCTGGACGTCACGATCCAGGCCCAGATCATGCGGGTGCTCGCCGATGCTCGCGAGCGGACCGAGGCGGCGATGATCCTGATCACCCACGACCTCGGCCTGGTGGCCGAGACCGCCGATCGGATCTGCATCATGTACGCGGGCCGCGTCGTCGAGACCGGCAGCGTCTGGGACATCTTCGAGCACCCGACCCACCCGTACACGGCCGGACTGCTGGCCAGCCTGCTCTCCAGCGAGCACACCGGCGACCGCGTCTACGCGATCCCGGGGCAGCCGCCGTCGCCGGCGTCACGAGGCACCGGCTGCCCGTTCGCCTCGCGCTGCGAACTGCCGGCCAAATCGGAGCTCTGCCTCACGACCCGACCCGCCCTCGCCCCGTCCGGCTCTTCGCAGTCGTCGGCCTGCCATTTCGCCGACGCCACGGCGGACTTCGCGGCTGAGGTGACCGCATGAACGACTCGCCCGCCGAGACCGTCCTCGCCGTCGACGATCTGCAGGTCCACTTCAGCACCCGCGGCTCCCGCGGAGCCCGGCGCACGATCCGCGCCGTCGACGGGGTCTCCTTCGCGCTGCGGCGGGGCGAGACCCTGGGTCTGGTGGGCGAGTCCGGCTGTGGCAAGTCGACGCTCGTGCGCACCATCTTCGGGCTGAACACGCCGGTGTCGGGGTCGATCGAGGTGCTCGGCCACCGGCTCGCCGGCCTGTCCTCCCGCCGACGTCGAGCGATCCAGAACCGGGTCCAGCTCGTCTTCCAAGACCCGTACTCGTCCCTCAACCCCCGGCTGACGGCGCACGACATCGTCGCCGAGCCGCTCCGCATCGCCGGCCGCTACTCGCGCGGCACCGTGGCGTCCCTCCTCGACGACGTCGGCCTCGGGGCCGACGCCCTCGCCAAGCGTCCCGCGCAGTTCTCCGGCGGGCAGCGTCAGCGCATCGGGATCGCCCGAGCGCTGGCCCTCCACCCCGACGTCCTCGTGCTCGACGAACCCGTCTCGGCACTCGACGTCTCGGTCCAGGCGCAGGTCATCAACCTGCTGAAGGACCTCCAGGAGAAGCACTCCCTGTCGTACCTGTTCATCGCCCACGACCTCTCCGTCGTGCGCTACCTCTCCGACCGCGTCGCGGTCATGCAGAAGGGGAAGCTCGTCGAGGTCGGGTCGAAGGACCAGGTCTTCGACGCCCCCGAGCACCCCTACACCCGTTCGCTTCTCGCATCGATCCCGGTCGCCGACCCCCGTCGACGCGCCGACGCCCCCACCCAGCTCCAGGAAAGTTGACTCGACCATGTCCCGGTTCCGCCTGAAAGCGGCAGCAGCCGCCTCGCTGATCGCCGCCTCGGCACTCGTCCTCACCGGCTGCGCCGGCTCGTCCGGCTCGTCCGGCTCGCCGAAGGGGTCGGCTTCGCGCGCGATCACCATCGGTCAGGTCACCGAGCCCGAGAAGGCCCCCGACCCGATCGTCGACGGCTCGCTCGCGGGCTACAACTACTACTACAACGAGTTCGACCAGCTCACGAAGCTCACCGCCTCCGGCGCCGTGAAGCCCTCGCTCGCCACGAAGTGGACGCACAGCGCCGACTTCACCACCTGGACGTTCACGATCCGCAAGGGCGTGAAGTTCACCGACGGGAGCGACCTCACCGCGGCCGACGTGGCCTTCACGTACGACACCATCCTGAAGACGCCGGACTCCGACAACCTCGCCTACATGGGCGCACTCAAGTCGGTGGCGGCCACCGGCCCGGACACCGTCGAGTTCACCCTCAACGCCTCGTACTCGCCGTGGCCGTCGATCACCACGGCCATCTCGATCGTGCCGCAGAAGGTGTACCAGAAGCTCGGCTCGGCCGGTTTCGCCAAGGCGCCGGTCGGCTCCGGCCCGTACGAGTTCGTCAGCTGGAACCGCGGCGTCGACTACGTCATGAAGCGGAACCCGCACTACTGGGGCACCAAGCCGCAGATCGCCAAGGTGACCTTCCAGACCGTCGCCGACGAGGACGCGCGCCTCAACGGCGTCTCCTCCGGCAGCCTCGACCTGGCCCTCATCTCTCCCAACCAGGTCGACACCCTCGCCGGCAACAGCGCAGTGGACGTCGCCTCGCGCGCCGCGAACGGGTGACCTTCCTCGGCGTCAATCAGACCAAGGGCGTGCTGAAAGACAGCAGGATCCGCCGCGCCATCTCCCTCGCCATCGACAAGAAGGCGCTCGCCAAGGTGGTGCTGGACGGCCGCGCGGTCGCCAACGATCAGATCGTCGCCCCCGGCGTGGCAGGCTTCGTCAAGGGCTTCGACGGCACCGGCTACAGCCCCAGCAAAGCCAAGAAGCTGCTCGCGGAAGCCGGCTACAGCGGGCAGTCGATCCCGCTCGAGTACGCGACGAGCGGCAGGATCCCGCTGAGCTCGGAGATCGCGCAGGCGATCGGCGGCTACCTCAAGGCGGTCGGCATCGACGTCGACCTCGTCGGCATGGACCAGGCGAGCCTGTCCGCCAAGATCTACGGCACCGTCAACATGGCAGGGCTCTACCTCAACACCTGGGCCCCGTCGACGATGGACGGCGACATGCCCGCCAGCAACCTGTTCGGCGGCGGGCAGAACGACTACGCCAAGTCGCCCGCCCTCGCCGCCCTGGTCAAAGATCAGCGGACCGTCGCCGGAGCCGACCGCCTGGCCGACTTCGAGAAGATCGCCCGCACCAACGCCGACGACGCCGACATCCTGCCGCTCTTCACGCCGAAGGCCGACTACGCGGTGAACTCGACCCTCAGCTGGACGCCGCGCGTCGACGGCGAGTTCGTCGTCAGCGACATCCACACGCGCTGATCTCGCTCGACCAACCCCCTCCACGATCTCGAAAGGCCGCTCCATGTCTCAGCTCACCCTCCTCCGCAACGTCCGTCCCTGGGGCGGCCCTCCGAGCGACCTCCTCGTCGACGAGACGGGCATCGTGCAGACCGCGGAGGCGGGTGGGCTCGAGGCCGCGGAGGCGGCGGTCGTGGACGGGCGGGGCGGGATCCTGCTGCCCTCGTTCTCGGACGTGCACCTGCACCTCGACTCCACGCGGCTGGGGCTGCCGTTCCGCCCGCACACCGGTGGGTCCTCGAGGTGGGAGCACATCATGAACGACCGGGCGTACTGGCGGACGGCAGAGGCGAGCGTGTCCGAGCGGGCCACGTCGACACTCGGCACGATGATCGAGAAGGGCGTCACCCGCGCCAGGAGCCACGCGCAGGTCGACGCCGACTCGGGCCTCGAGAAGTTCGAGGGGTGCTCGCCGCCCGCGAGGCCCACCGCGAGCGCGCCGACGTCGAGATCGTGGTGTTCCCGCAGGTCGGGATCTTCTTCGAGGAGGGTGTCGTCGACCTGCTCGACGAGGCGCTCTCGCTCGGCGGCGACCTCATCGGCGGAATCGACCCCTGCGAGATCGACCGCGACCCGGTCAGGCACCTCGACGCCGTCTTCGCACTGGCCGAGAAGCACCAGGTCGGTATCGACATCCACCTGCACGAGGAGGCAGCCTCGGGCTGTTCTCGCTCGACCTCATCACGCGGCGGGTGCGCGCACTCGGAATGCAGGGACGCGTGACCATCTCGCACGCGATGTCACTCGCCGCGGGCGGTGCAGGATCTGCGAGAGCCGCCGACATCGCCTCGGCCATCGACACGCTGGCCGAACTCGACGTCTCGGTGACGAACGTCGCACCGAAGGGTGCTCCGATCCCGCTCGTCGACCTGACGAACGCCGGGGTGCGCGTCGGCCTCGGCATGGACGGCCAGCGCGACTACTGGGGTCCGTGGGGCAACGGCGACATGCTCGAGCGGGCCTATCTGCTCGCCTACACGCAGGGCTTCTCCGACGACCACCTCATCGAGCACGCCCTCGCCGTCGCCACCTGGGGCGGCGCCTCCGTCATCGACGCCGCCCTGCCGCGACTCGACACCCTCGAGACGCGGCGCGGAACCGACGTCGGCGACCCGGCCGACCTCGTCGTGGTGCGCGGCGACACCCCCACCGCGGCCGTGATGGACCGCGACCTCGACCGCATCGTGATCCACCGCGGGCGCGTCGTCGCGGAGGGCGGTGCGCTGGTCTGACGCGGGGCGGTGGTGCGCGGGGTGCGGTGCGCGGGGTGGTGGTGCGCGGGGCGGCTGGGGGCGTCGGCGCGTCGCGCGCCGGCCCGGAAGCGCCGGGGCGATCGGCGCCGGCGACCGCGCCCGGCGGCTAGGGACTGCGGGAGGGAAGGAACGCCACGGCCAGCGTGACCGCAGCCACGACCACACCGGAGGCGATCATCAACCACTCGTGTTCTCGCCAGCCCCCGAAGCGATGCCCACCAAGGCGGCTGCGAGGGCGAACCAGTAGACCGCGGACGCCGTTCGGGGCTCCACACGGTCACGGATCCAGTGGTGTCCTGGTCGGATCGACCGGGGAACGACTCCGACGAGGAGCACCGTGATGACCCACCCCACTCCAAAGAAGGGGCCGATGGTCTCGCGCCCCCACTCGGTGGTCGACAGCACCGCAGTACACGACAACGCCCCACAGGCGAGGAGCAGCCCAGCTCGCGTTCCGGGCACCAGAGGCTGACGATTCTCTTCGCCGGAAGGCTGCGTCTCTAAGCGAGACACGATTCGATCACCGGCCACGACACCAGGCTGGGGCCGACAAACTTTCGGAGACCGAGGCACTTGTTCTGACTCTTGGCCTTCTTCGACTGGTCCACGAGAATGCCGGTCGCAATCGCGCACGCCCAAGCCGCGGGCCCACAAGCAGCGGCGATCACAGCGGCTGCGGTCGCGGGGCCCGTCGCCATCTGCTTCGTCTGCGCACGAGTCATGTAGAGAGTGCAGTGGACGAGGTTGCACCGTACTGTCGCGTAGGTCGACACATCATCGATCGTCGGCGAGTGCCCGTCGTTCAGAGGAACGAGCTCCGTCGACCGCGTCGATCCGTCAGCGAATCTTTCGACGGTACGTGTCAGCTCGCCTGCTGATGTCTCCTCGACCTGGCTGATCGGCACGGCGGACGCCTTCTGCGAGTCGAGTTCTTCTCCTGCCTCGATTTTGGTCATGAGGTGATCCGCTACGGACGAGGAGATACCAGCCTCGCCCATGTTCGAGCGAAGTACCTCCTTGCGTTCAACCGTGATCGCCCCCGCACTCGGTGATTCTGCGGCGGTCGCCGGGGCGCCGACAACAAGACTCGCCACCACAGCGGTGACCGCCGCGATGCTCATTCGACTCGCGGCCAGACCAAATCCGAAAAAAACACTCATGTAATCTTCATTGTTCAGAATGCGATAGTTAATATTCTCAAACCCTGCCAGATGACAATGCGCGAGGCAAGAGGTGCGCCGTAGAGTCGAGGCATGGTCGAAGCGAACTTCTGCGTCTACCCGTGGGATCTCGCGAGCGACGGAGCGGGCGACCGGATCGCTGCGACGGGTGCGACGGCCGTCGCCCTCGCCGGCGGGTACCACGCGGTTCGAGCGGCGACCCCTTCGATCCTGCTCGCCGCTTCGTCACGGCACCCCGGACCGCCCTCTACACCGGCACCTCCGCCGCGACCTGGTCGGGGCTGAGTGCGGGCGACGCGACGGAGTGGGCCGGGCCCGACTCGTTCGGGCGGGCTCGCGACGCGGCCAGGGGTGCTGGGCTCCGCGTGGAGGCCTGGATCGTCCTCAGCCACGTCGACGCGGTTGCGGCGCCGCCCTCGTCACGCGTCACGGACGCGTTCGGCGACACCTTCGACTACGCGCTCTGCCCGTCGTCGCCCACGACCCGGGCCTACGTCCGCGACCTCGTCGCGAACGTCACTGCCGCCGCCGACGTCGACACCGTCGTCCTCGAGGCGGTGGGGCCGCTCGGCGCCGACCACAACTTCACTCACGAGAAGACCTCGGGCGCCGACTGGACGACCGTCGAGCGCCAACTCCTCTCGATCTGTTTCTGCGAGCACTGCCGGCGGGCGTACGACGAAGCCGGGAGCGGCCTTGAGGCCGCAGGGCTTGCCGCGCGGGTTCGCGCGCTCCTGGCGCCCGGAACGGGTGCGGCCCACGACCCGAACCCGTCGCGCCTGCTCGGCGACGCCGCCTCCGGCGTCCTGCGCGTCCGCCAGGCGTCCACGCGTGCCGCGCGAGAGAGCGTCGAGCAGGCCGCGGCGGCCAACGGCGTGACGCGCGTGCGGTACCACGCGAGTGCCGACGACTGGGCGACCGGGCCATTCACGGCGTTGGCCGCCCTGGGTGATCAGCCGGACGCCATCCTGCCCTCGGCGGAGATCCTCGGAACCGACATCGAGGCGGTCAGAACGCGCACCGGCAGGCTCTCGGCCTACACGTCGGCGATGCCGCCCCGAGCGATCGACGGCATCGGCGCTCTCATCGACGAGACGGCAGCGACGGGGGTCGACGAGGTGATGATCTACCACGCCGGGCTGCTCGGCCCGTCGAGGTGGGAGCGAGTGGCACAAGCGATTCGACGCGTCGTCGGCTGACGCGCGCCGCGTCGAGATCGCTCCACCGACGCGGTGGCCGGCCCTGAAGGGGACGTCCCCCGGCTGTCCCCCCTAAGGCCGACACCCGGGTTGGGGGATGTGCGTCCGGCTCTCGACTGGTTTTCTTGAGGCTAGAAGTCGAGGGCGGTGGGACGCCCGACCTTCATTGAAGCCGCCGGGCGCGGCCGACGTTGTGATGCCGGAATTCGGGCCGGCATCAACACGGGTGATACCGGAATTCGGGCCGGCATCACCACGTCGGTCGCGCCGAACCCTTGCGCTTCCGTCGGCCCCCTCGTCGGTCGGCGCTCGTCAGCGGTCGGTCGACCCCGTGGGAATCGCGCGACCGCTCACCGCGAGGGCGAGCACCGCGACGGCGAGAGCCACACCGAAGCAGGCGACGAACGCGCCGGGATCCTGCGCCCCACCGAGCAGACCGAACGCTGCGCCGGTCAGAGCGAGAACCACGGCGGCCCCGGCCGAGTCGGCGATGGTGAGCGCGGACGAGTTGAAGCCGCGCTCGTCGTCGCCGGACCAGCGCAGCACCAGCACCGAGAAGCGCGGATACATGAAGCCCATTCCGAAGCCGGTGAGCGTCCAACCGACGATCAGGACCGCCGGGTGCACGTGCCAGATCGGCGTGACCACGGCGGAGACCACGCCCACGACGACGAGCGTGATGCCGATCCGGATACCGAGCAACTGGGTGACCCGATCGCCGAGCCGCCCCACGAGCCAGCTGGCCAGAGCCCAACTCACGGAGCCGACCGTGAGCGTGATGCCCGACGCGGCAGGCGAGAAGCCGTAGTGCGCGCTGAGAAGGTACGGAATGTAGACGTCGCCGCCGAGGAACGCCGCCCCGACCAAACCGCGCAGGAGGACCAGGGTCGGCACCCCGGCACCGGCTCGGAGCGTCCGCGCGGGGAGCAGCGGCCGCAGAGCCACCGCGAGGACCAGCACGGACGCGACGACCACCGCGACCGACACGGCGACGGGGAACTCCGACAGCAGGTTGAGAGCCACGACGGCAGCGGCCGCCGCGCCGGACCAGAGGATCCTGCCGGCGCTCCACGGCACGACTGCCTCGCGCGGCGCCAGCCTGCGAAGGCTCGGAGCGATCATCGCGAAGGCCGGAACCGCTGCCACCATCGCACCGAGGAAGACCCAGTGCCAGCCGAAACGCTCCGTGACGGTGCCGGCGATGACGGGGCCGACGAGGCCCGGCACGACCCAGGCGGCGGCGAAACCCGCGAAGACGGAGGGGTGGAGACGGGCCGGATACAGCTCTGACACCATCACGTAGAGGCCGACGATCAACGCGCCGGAGCCGAACCCCTGCACCAGTCGGCCCACGAGAAGGACGGTCATGGTGGGGGCGGTGCCGACGATCAGGAGCCCGATCGCGAACATCAGCGTCGACGAGATCACGACGGACCGAGGGCCGCTGCGGTCGGCCCAGTTGCCGGCGAACACCATTCCGACGAGGCTCGTCGCGAGCGGCGCCGCGAAGGTGAGGGAGTACAAGGCCTCGCCGTTCAGCTGGCGGCTCACCGTCGGCATCACGGTCGTGACCGCCAGGGACTCGAACGCGGCGATGCCGATCAGCGCGACCATGCCGAGCGTGGCGAGGAGGTAGTGCCTGCTGAGGACGCCGCCCGGGGAGGTGTCGACAGCAGCTTTGCTCATCCGATCAGCCTACGGCCGGGCACGGGGTCGCGTCGCCCTCTGCCCGGGGCCCGGGGTCCGGGGCCCGGGGCCCGGGGCCCGGGGCCCGGGGCCCGGGGTCCGGGGTCTTGCCCGCAGTCGGCTGCACGCCGACGACCGGGCCACGGTCGGTAACTCAGGGTGCAAGCCGCGCGCCGCCCCGACCCGCGGGGCAACCGCCGGCGGCGCCGGCTTGCACCCTGAGTTACCGACGCACGACTAGTTGTCGCCGACCTTCTTGTCGGCTTCGTCGCGCGCCGAGTCGATCTGATCGTGGAACTTGCCGCCGGTCGCCTTGTCGACCGCACCTGCGACGCCGTCGAGGAGCTTGTCGCTGATGCCCTCGGCCTGCTCGCTCTTGAGCGCGTCCTTGACCTTGTCGTCGCCCAGGAACTCCTGAGCTTTCTTTGCGATGTCGTCGAATCCAGCCATGGTCCTGCCACCCTTCGTGCTTCGAAACCCACTCCTGTGAGCATTCGTCACACTAGCCCCGTGCGCGACGGCCGTCACGGCTTTTCGAGGGAAACCTCTTGCCAACGGAGGGTGTCCACGCGATGCTGAGATCTGTTGCGTCGCCCCGCCGCAGCGGTGATCACGAGCGGGGCCGTTCACCGGTGCGAAGGAGCATCATGAGCATCCACGATCCTCGAGTGGCAGCGTCCCCTGCGGGCCCAGAACTCCCGCTGTTCGGCTGGCGTGCGCGCCACCGCCGCAAGAAAGAGGAGGCGCTCCTCGTCCGCGAGGCGGAGTGGGCCACCGAGCAGGCCCGGCTGCAGACGATCCTCGGTGAGGCGCGACGACTCGTCGAGGAGAACTGGATCCGCGGCGCCTGGTTCGCCGTCCGCGACGCCAGCGGTCGGACCAGGCTGGTGCGCGGTGGCCGCGCCATCATGCTCTCCGACAACCAGATCGTGGGATCCTGCGTCGTCGGGTCGGTCATCCGGGCCGCCGGCGGCACCGCAGCCGCGCACGAGCAGTCCGTGCAGCGCGTCCTCGACGCGGTGTGGCACGCACTGCGCGAGCCCGAAGACGCACCCGTTCAGTGGTGCCCGCCGCCGATGACGCGCGTGCAGCACCTCCGCGACCTCACGCGGTGGAACGACTACGAGGCGCGCTCGGCCGACGAGGTGTCGTCCCTGCTGCTCACCGCCGAGAGAGTGGTCCTCTTCTCGGAAGACTGAGCGAGGTCGGGCGACGACGGGGCGAGGACGTACCGGCGCGGGCCGGGACGCTGCTTCCCAGCGAACCTTCAGTAGGCTGAATCCGACCTGGAGGGAGTTCCATGGCCACCCGCATTCGCTCACTCGCGCCCGTCGCGATGCCCGTGATCGCACTCATCGCACTTGTGGCGACCTACCATCGGCATCTGTCGACCGGGTTCGCGATCCTGGTGGGGGCGATCCTGATCGGTGCCGTCCTCGCGGCCGTGCATCACGCCGAGGTCGTCGCGCACCGCGTCGGAGAGCCCCTGGGGTCGATCGTCCTGGCGGTCGCCGTGACCATCATCGAGGTCGGGCTGATCATCACGCTGATGCTGGCCGGCGGGCACAACGTCGAGACGCTCGCCCGAGACACCGCGTTCGCGGCCGTGATGATCACCTGCAACGGAATCGTCGGCCTGTCGCTGCTGCTCGGCTCCGTGCGGCACGGGCTCCCCGGTTCAACCGCGAAGGAACAGGTGCCGCCCTCAGCGTCGTCGCGACGCTCGCCGTGCTGACCCTCGTGCTCCCGCGCTTCACCACGGGCGCCTCCGGCGGCCGATTCACCGGGTTCCAGCTGGCGTTCATCGCGGTCGCGGCCCTGGCCCTCTGGCTCGCGTTCGTGTCGACCCAGACCGGGCGGCACCGCGACTTCTTCCTGCCCATCAACGAGGCGAAGCCGAAGCTCGACGATCCCGACGGCAGCGACGACCACGCCGATCCCCCGACCAACCGTGCGACGGTGATCAGCCTGATCCTGCTCGTCGTCTCGCTGCTGTCGGTCGTGCAGCTGGGCCACACCGTGCAGCCGAACATCGAGTCGGGCCTCGCCGCAGCCGGCATCCCGAGCACCTTCGTCGGTGTCGTCATCGCTTTCATCGTGCTGCTGCCCGAAGGCATCGCCGCCTCGCGGGCAGCCCTCGGCAACCGCCTTCAGACGAGCCTCAACCTCGGTTACGGCTCGGCCATCGCCAGCATCGGCCTGACGATTCCGGCCATCGCCGTCGCCAGCATCTGGCTCGAGGGGCCGCTCGTCCTCGGCCTCGGGTCGGTGCAGATCGTGCTGCTCGGCGTCACGCTCCTCGTCAGCACCCTCACCGTGGCACCCGGCCGCTCGACTCGGCTGCAGGGCATGATCCACCTGATCATCCTGGCGGCGTTCGTCTTCCTGGCGATCAGCCCGTAGGAGGCCGCGCGCTCACCGGCCGCGCAGGCAGCTCAGGCCGGAACGACGAGGCACGTCGACGTCGCGGTCGCGAGCAGCCGGCCGTCGGCGTCCGAGATGGTCGCCCGAGCCGTACCGGTGCGGCGCCCCGCGTGATCGGTCGTCGCCGTGATGGTGACGGGGCCCGTCTCGACGCGGATCGGCCGCAGGTACCTGACCTGCAGGTCGAGCGTGGTGATGCTCGACCCCGCCGGAAGATGGCTCTGCACCGCGTACCCGATGGCCGTGTCGGCCCAGGTCGCGATGACGCCCCCGTGGACCGTCCCGATGGCGTTGTAGCCGAACTCGTGAGGCTGCGCCAGGATCGTCGCCGTCCCGACCGACGCCTCGACGAGGGCGAACGACAGCGTCGACGCCACCGGCGCCTGAGGGATCTCGCCGTCGACCATGCGCTGCAGGAACTCCATCCCCGAGGTCGACGGCGCCGCGTCCGCGATGGGAGCAGGATCGCTCCAGGTGTATTCGCGTCGGCGTTCTGGATACTCGTCGGAAGTCACCCGTCGACTCTACGTCCCGGCGAACGACACGCGTCGCCTACACCGGCACCCGCGGTCCTCCGAAGTAGGCGAGGTACTCTGCGATCGTGCCAGCCCGCGTCGATCCTGCTTCCGAGGCCGTGATCCTCGCGGGGGCGGGCCGCGCGATCCTGCTGCAGCTGGCCTCCCCCAGGTCGGCCACGGAGTCGCCAGGCACAGCGGCTTCGCCGAGAACCCGATGGCGCGACTCCACGGCACCCTGATGTACGTCTACGCCGTGATGGCCGGGACCCCGGACGACCGCGCGCTCGCGCAGCGCTACGTCCGGCGGATGCACGAGCCCGTGCACGGCGGTGGGTCGGGCGGGGTGCCGGCCTACGACGCGCGCGACCCCGAACTGCAGCTGTGGGTGGCGGCCACCCTGTACGACACGGCGATCCTGGTGCACGATCGCGTCCTCGGGCATCTGCCCGAGTCGCGCGCCGACGCGCTGTACGAGCGCTACGCCGCCCTGGGGACCGCGCTCGAGGTGCCGCCGCAGTCGTGGCCCGCGGATCGGGGCGCGTTCGCGCGGTACTGGCAGGATGCCCTCGCTCGGCTGTCCGTGGACGACACGATCCGAGCACAGGCCGATGCCCTGTGGAAGGCGACGAAGGCTCCTCGGTGGGTGCGGCTCCTGATGCCCCTCAACCGTTTCATCACTGCCGGATTTTTGCCGCCCGAACTCCGCGCCGCCTACGGCCTGCGCTGGACGGCGCGCGACCAGCGCCACGGGGATCTGCTCTGGCGCCTGGTGCAGGTCGTGTACCCGAGGCTGCCGGTGCGCCTGCGGACGTGGCCGCAGCGCTACTACTTGAAGCGGCTCAGGCGCGCCGGGCGAGGGGCGGCGCGGGGGCGCGTCGCGGCTTAGGTACCGGCTGGGGCGCGGCGGCTCGCGGCTTGGGTGCTGGTGGGCGCGGGGCTGCCCGGAGCCGGTCTGGACAGCCGCCTCGCGGCTTGGGTGCTGGTGGGCGCGGGGCTGCTCGGAGCCGGTCTGGACGGCCGCCTCGTGGCTTAGGCGCCGGTGGGCGCGGGGGACGTGGAGGCCTGGCCACGGCGAGCGCGGTAGATCTCGAGGCCGGCGTCGGCGGCGGCGAGCAACGGAACGCGCAGACCGAACCCCTGGGCCCGCGCAACGAGGTCGCCCAGGATCTGATCGGCCTCGACCTCGAGGCCCGCCTCCCGATCACGGAACAGCGACGTCGTGAAATCCGAGCCGGGCTGGGTGAGCGTCCGCTCGGCCTGCTGGTAGGCCTTCTCGCGGGGTGCGTGTCCGGCCGCGGCCGCGACCGAGGCGCACTCCGCCACGATGGCGCGGGCCGTCGCAGCGCCGTTGGGCACCGACTCGATGGTGCCGACGTCGCCGCCGAGCAGCGTGGTCAGGGCGCCGCCGGCCGCCAGCACGAACCACTTCTCCCAGAGGGCCTGCCGGATGTCGCCGCTGAGCCGGGCGTCGAACGGGGCGCCACTCAGGGCTTCGTGCACTCGCGTGATCCGGGCGGAATCGCCCCCGGCGAGTTCCCCCACGACGATCGTCTGCAGCGGGCCGAGCTGCTTCACGGAGCCGTCCACAAGCGTCGCCGCGACGAAGCAGAGGCCGCCGACCACGGCCTCCGAGCCGAACCGCTCGCTCAGGAGATCGAAGTGCCGCATGCCGTTGAGCAAGGGCACGATCGTCGTCTGCGGGCCGACGGCGGGCGCGATGTCGTCGAGCGTGCCTTCGAGCGCGAACGACTTCACGCAGAGGAGGACGAGGTCGAAGGGCTCGGTGATGTCGGCGGCGACGACGACCTGCGGCTCGGAGACGCGGACATCACCGTCGATCGCGTGGAGGGTGAGGCCGTTGCGGAGGGCGGCGGCGCGGCGCTCCCGAACGAGGAACGTCACGTCGCGACCTGCCGCCGCGAGATAACCACCGAAGAAGCCGCCGACGGCGCCTGCGCCGACCACCAGGATTCGCATGGTGACACGCTACCGGCGGAGGTCGCGGGGTCTGCGGCGGCAACTCAGGTTGCAAGCCGCCGCGCGGCGTGGCCGCGGCGCGGCGCGGGCCGCGCGCGGCGTGACCGCGGTCTCCAACCTGAGTTACCGGCGGCGACCGACGTCAGTCGGCCGACACGGACGCGTGGTCGACCTCGTCGAGCGCCGCCGAGACCTGGTCGACCGTCATCGAGGCCGCTCCGGCACCCGAGCCGGCGGCCTGGCGCGCGAGCCGCTGCACCTCCGCGTTGAGCGGCGCCTCCAACCCGTGGAGCCTCGCCATCAGCGCGATCTCGCCGTTCAGGTAGTCCGTCTCGATCGAGCCGGTGCCACGCTGGATCGACTGCCACGACGATCCGCCGAAATCGCCCTCGAGGCCTGGCACGGGCCGCACGTCGAAGGAGTCGCCTCGCCACGCCTCCTCATCGTCGGCTGTCGGCCAGGTGATCCCGGCGGCCGTGTAGATCTCGACGGCCTCCGCTTCGAGGCGCGCGCGGAGGTCGTCGGTGCCCTCTACAGCCGGGCCCAAGAGAGCCTGCAGCGCGTTGCCCAGGTTCGAAAGAAGCTTGCGGTGCTTCCAGCGCATGACGTCGTCGGCGAGGAAGATCTGGAAGGTCGACCCCGTCCAATCGGCTTCGAGGGTCGCCAGGAGCTCGCGGTCCGCCTCGGTGGCCTCCGCCGCGTAGCGACCGACCACGAAGGTCCCACTCGACGGTGCGATCCGCACGACCACCTCGCCCGGAGTGAGGTGCACTCCGGGAAGCCAGACGCACACGGCGAAGACACGCGCGAAGTGGCGCAGGGCGATCCGCTCGCTCTCGATGCCGTTGAGGGCGGTGAAGGCCGGCAGGATCGCGCCGGCCGACCCGACGAAGGTCCTCCCGTCGTGCACGGGCTGGTCGGCCCACTCGCGGAGGGCCTGCTCGACCTGTTGAGTCTTGGTGGCGAACACGAGGACGTCGTCGATCTGGAGGTGGACCCCGGCAGCCGAGGAGGCGAGGGGAAGACGAATCACCGTGTCGTCGTCTGGGGAGCGCACCCGAAGTCCGGCGGCCTCGATGGCGTCGCCGTGATCACCTCTCGCGATGAGAAGGGGCGGGTTGGTGGTCGAGTGCTGTGCGAGTCGTGCGGCGACGACCCCTCCGATGGCTCCGGCGCCGATGATCACGTATCGCATGGTTCCACCCTGGCATGAGCTCCTGTCAGCTCCCCGGGGCGGGTGTTTCTGCACAGGGCGAGGTCCGATCGAGTTGTCCACAGCCGGGCTTCCCTGCTCAGCGAGGCGGCCAGCGGTTCGCGACGGTGGCTGCATGAACGGCATCCAGACCCTCGTCGCCGAAGGCGGCGGAATCCTCCACAAACGCCAGCTCGTCGCCCTCGGGGCACGGGACCGACAGCTCACCTGGGCGGTGCGCCGCGGCTACGTCCGACGCCCGCGCCGAGGGTGGTACACGACCTTCGCGCCCTCGGACCCTCGCTACATCGCCGTCCGCGCCGGCGGTCGGTTGACCGGATTGTCCGCGTTGGCCCTGCTCGACGCCTGGCAGTGGGACGCCCGCCCGCCGATCACGGTGTCCGTGCCGGCCAACGCCAGTCGGTTCCGCCGTCTGAAAGGAGTGCGAGTCGTCTGGGACGACCGAGAACTCAGCGAGCGCGGTTCGACCTCTTCCGTGGCTCCGCGGGATGCGCTCCGCGAGGCACTGCTCGAGACGACGTTCGAACAGGCGGTGTCGTTGCTCGACTGGGCGGTGAACTGCGGCCTGCTCGACCACGACGACATCCCGGCGTTCGTCGCCGGCCTCCCGGCAGACATTGCACGAATCGAGGCGTGGGTCGACGGCAACAGCGACAGCATCCTCGAGAGCGTCGTCCGAACCCGTCTGCTGCAGCGTGGCCACGACGTGAGAAGTCAGGAAGTCCTTCCCAACGGGCAGCGGATCGACCTCGTCGTGGACGGCGCGATCGGTCTCGAACTCGACGGCAAGACGTTCCACGCCGAGACGTTCGAGTCGGATCGCAGGAAGGACCTCGAGATCGTGCTCAGTGGCCGGTCGACTCTGCGCCTGAGTTACACGATGGTGCGCGACGACTGGGAGCGGGTCCTGGCGGCCATCGACGCCGCCCTTGGCAATCATCGGCAGGGGCCGACGGGTCGGGTCGGCAATTCAGGATCGTGGCCGCGGGTCCCGCGGCGCGGCACACGGCTCTGGCGGCTGCGGCCGCCGGGGCGCAGGCTGCAACCTGAATTGCCGGCCGGGGTGGCGGCGGCAGAGGGCGCGGCGGGCGCCGCGGGCGCAGCGGGACGGGGCGGGACGGCGGCACGGCGCGGGCGGCACCGCCGCCTCGGTACGATCTTCGGGTGACGAGCCCCCACCCCGCCTCCGCCCATTGGCTGATCCGCCTCGTCGCGGTGACGATCCTCGTGGGACTCGGCGCGGGCGTGAGCGGTCTCGTCGTCAGCTGGCTCCTGCACGGGCTGGAGCACGTCACCTACGGCTTCGGCGAGGGCGACTTCCTCGACGACCTGCCGACCCCGTCGAACCTCAGGCGAGTCCTCGCCCTGTTCATCGCGGGTGTCGTCGGCGGATTCGGCTGGTGGGCCCTGCGGCGCTTCGGCAAGAAGGTCGTCTCCGTCGAGGCGGCGGTGGAGGGCGCTCGCATGCCCGTGCTGTCGAGCCTGGCGAACGTCGCCCTCCAGATCGTCATCGTCGGTCTCGGCGCTTCGATCGGCCGCGAGGTGGCGCCGCGCGAGCTCGCCGCCCTCGCGGCGCAGTGGATCACGCGCACCACCGGCGTCAACCAGCGGGAGCGCAGGATCCTCGTCGCGTGCGGAGCCGGCGCGGGTCTCGCCGCTGTCTACGACGTCCCGTTGGCGGGGGCGGTCTTCGCCATCGAGGTCCTCCTCGCCGAGCTCAGCATCGCCACCGTGCTTCCCGCGCTGGCCACGTCGGCGATCGCGGCGCTGGTCGCACGCCTCGTGACGAGCGCCGCGCCCTGTACGACGTCCCGCACCTGAGCCTGAGTCCCTCGCTCGTGGTGTGGTCCGTCGTCGTCGGGCCGGTCGTCGGGTTCGGGGCGCTCGGCTTCATGCTGCTCGCCAAGTGGGCCGGCGATCACCGACCGAAGAGCTGGGCCATCCTCATCGTGATGCCGGCCGTGTTCACCGCGGTCGGCGTGCTGTCGATCTGGTTCCCGCAGATCCTCGGCAACGGTCGAGCCCTCGGCCAGCTCGGCCTGACGGGAACCGCTCCATTGCTCTTCATCGCCGCTGTCGTGGTCGTCAAGACCGCGTCGACGGTCGGCACGATCGGCGCGGGCGCGGCCGGCGGCACCCTGACGCCGTCGCTCGCCCTCGGCGCGGGCATGGGCGCTGTCCTCGGCGGTCTGTGGCTGCTGTTCTGGCCCGGGTCGAGCATCTCCGCGTTCGCGTTCGTCGCCGCGGCCGCCTTTCTCGCCTCGTCCATGAAGGCGCCACTCACCGCCCTGGTGCTGGTTCTGGAGTTCACCGGGCAGGGCACGACCCTGCTCGTCCCGACGCTGCTCGCCATCGGCGGCTCGGTCGCGATCACCTACATGGTGGGCCGCCGCAAGATCGCCGGGATCGTCAAGGGCGGTCGGGGTACGGCCTGACGGTCGCGCGCAACGGGCCCGTCGACCGCTACCCTTCCTCGACCTCGGTAGTCTTTGGGGGCAAGCATTTCGCGCACCTGGAGGCAACAACACATGAGCCAGTCCCCCAACCGGCTGCTGGGCGTCATTTTCGGCACCATCTTCCTGATCATCGGGCTGTTCGGTTTCTTCCTCGCGACCCCGTTCCCCTTCGCGACGGCCGAGGGCGCCGTGTTCATCGGCCTCTTCGCCGCCAACGCTGCCCTCAGCGGCATCCACGTCGTGATCGGCGCGATTCTCGTGCTGTGCGGCCTGACCGGCACCCTGTCGGCCAAGATCGCGGGGGTCCTGATCGGCGTGGGGCTGTTCGCCTTCGGCATCTTCGGCTTCGTCGCGGCGCACACCTCGGCGAACATCTTCGCCCTGAACACGCCCGACAGCCTGCTGCACCTCCTGGTCGGGCTGCTCCTGGCCGCTGCGGGCTTCGCCAGCGACAAGGTGATCCTGCGCAAACCGGTCGCCGCCTGACTCTGGCGGAGGGGCCTACGCGCCGCTAGGGTTAGGGTCACCTAACCACCGCGGACGTCGGCCGAGAGGAGCGAATGCCAGCAGCGATCCCCTTCTCGCAGGCCCTGCGCGAGCGCACCTCCGTGAGGTCGGCCGTGCCGTCCGCATCGGAGCGGTTCATGGCCGCCTTGCTCTCCGGGCGATCCGTGCGCGCCGACTACGTCGCGCTGGTGGCCCAGAACTACTTCGTGTACGGCGCCCTCGAGCGGGCCGCCGAGCAGCGAGCGAGCGACCCCGTCGCCGCGACATTCATGTCGCCTGCCCTCACGCGGTTGCCGGCGATCCGCGAAGACCTGCGGTTCCTGATCGGAGAAGACTGGCAGGATTCCATCGCCCCGCTGGCCACGACGAAACGGTACGTCGACCGCATCGAGTCCGTCGCGGCGACCAGCACCGGAGCCTTCGTGGCGCACCACTACACTCGCTACCTCGGCGATCTGTCGGGTTGCGCGATCATCCGCGCCATCATGCAGCGCCAGTTCGGCTTCGAGACGAACGGGGTCGGCTTCTACCTCTTCGCCGACATCGCCAAGCCGAAGGAGTTCAAGTCGACCTACCGCGCGCAGCTCGACGCCGTCGGCTGGTCGGAGGAGGAGCGCGAGCGTGTGATCGCCGAGGTCGGGGTCGCCTACCGGCTGACCGAGGAGCTCTTCGAGGACCTCTCGTCGAGCCGCAACTCGACGGCGGCCTGACGCCTCGCGGTCGCCACTACGCGACCCCCACCGCCGCACCGAGAACCCGACGCCCCGACCTCACTCCGACGCGACGCGCGCCGCCTGGATGGCCGGCACCCGCGTCGCCTGTGACATGAAGCGCCGCACGTCGAGGTCGACGATGATGTCGGCCGGGCGGAGGGGCCGCGACAGGTAGAGCCCGTCGAGCGAGGTGATCCGAGAGAGGGCCACGTAGGTCTGGCCGGCGCTGAACACCCGCGAGCCGAGGTCGACGATGGCGCGATCGTAGGTCTTGCCCTGCGACTTGTGGATGGTGACGGCCCAGGCCAGCCGCAGGGGAACTGCTGGAACTCGGCGACGATGTCTTTCTTCAGCTCTTTGGTCGTCTGCGAGTAGCTGTACTTGTACTTCTCCCAGACCGCGGGCTGCACCTCGACCTCCTCGCCGTCGATCTCGACGAAGACGGTGTCGCGGATCTTGGTCACCACCCCGACCGAGCCGTTGACCCAGCGCTGGTCGGAGTCGTTGCGGAGGAACATCACCTGTGCGCCGGTCTTCAACTCGAGCGCCTCGTCGGCGGGGAAGGTGCGGCCGCCGAAGTCGCCGGTGACGTCGGCCTTGGCGGTCTTGATCTTGCCGGGCAGCCGGTCGAGCTCGACCTTGTTGATCCGGGAGACGGTGTCGTTGCGCGTGGCGAGCGTGATCGCGCCACCGTCGGTCGGCAGCGGGCGGGCTCCGGCCGCGTTGAGCGCGCCGGCGATCTCGGCGGTGACGCGCCCGTGCCGCACCGCGTTGAGCATTTCTTTGAACGCCGAGTCGCTCTGCCGGTGGATGAACGCGAGCTCGAGAATGCGAAGCGTCGCGTCGTCCCAGACGTGGGCGTCGAAGAACCACATCGACCGGTAGTGGTCGCGGAAGTAGGCGCGCTCCTCCGGGTCGCCCGGGACGGGCGCGAGCTGGTACGGATCGCCGAAGAGCACGACCTGCACGCCTCCGAACGGCTCGTTCTTGCGCTGTCTCGCCTGACGCAGCGACCGGTCGATCGCGTCGAGGAGGTCGGCGTTGACCATCGACACCTCGTCGATCACCAGGGTGTCGATGGTGTTGAGCAGCTTGCGGAGCTCGCCGTTCTGCTCGATGTCGTGATCGGCGATCAGACCGATCGGCAACCGGAACAGCGAGTGGATCGTCTGGCCACCGACGTTCAGGGCGGCGACGCCGGTCGGTGCGCAGATGACGATCTGCTTGGAAGTGTTCCACGACAGGTGATTGAGGAGCGTCGATTTTCCGGTGCCCGCGCGACCGGTGACGAAGATGTGCTCGCGGGTGTTCTCGATCGCGTCGTAGACGGCGGCCTGCTCATCGGACAGGGCAGGAGCAGCACTCACGCAGAACCCCTTCCTCAACACGACGACACAACGACACGACAACAACAACACGACGACACGACGACCAGACCCTCCCAATCTACCCGCTGCCGCCCGCCCGGCCGGGGTGCACGGCCGACGACTCGTAGGATGTGGAGAATGGCAGCGCCTGTGGGGAACACGACGCGAGCCGCACTGATCTGGGGCGGCTTGGCGGCCGTCGTGATCGGCGGATTCTTCGTGGTCGTCGCGATCCTGAACGCCACCGTCTACAGCGCTCCCGGTTTCGTCCGCGGCTACCTCGATGCCCTCGACCAGGGCGACACGGGCAGCGCGCTGAGCCTGGCCGGCGTCACCCCCGGCGCCGACGACGTCCTGCTCACCGTCTCCGAGAGCGGCAGGATCAGCGACGCCCACGTGGTCTCGGACCACCCCACCGCCAGGGGTGGCCGGGTCGTCACCGTGTCGTTCAGGGCCGGTGGCGCGACGCACCGGGCTCCGTTCGCCGTCGAGAAGGACGGCGTCTTCGGAGGGCTGTTCACCCGCTGGGCGTTCCAGACCGCCCCGACGGCGTCGATCGAGATCACTCCGGCGCACGATCCGCGCTTCACGGCGAACGGTGTCGCGATCCGGTCGAAGAGCGCCGATCTCGCCACCCGTTACACGGTGCTGGCGCCCGCCGTCTTCGAGCTCGCCCACGACACCACCTACCTCACCGCGGCGCCGGCCACGGCCGTGGTCGCAGCGCCCGGCGCCGTCGTGAAGGCGACGGTGACGGTGGCCCCGAAGAAGAGCTTCGTGCAGAAGGTGACGACCGACGTCACGAAGTACCTGCGCACGACGTGTCTTCCTCAGCGGGTGCTGCTCCCCTCCGGCTGCCCGTTCGGAGAACAGATCGACGACCGGCTGACCTCGGAGCCGACCTGGAGCATGACGTCGTATCCCCCGGTGACCATGCGCCCGACGGCGACGGCGGGCGTCTGGCTGGTCTCCGAGGCCACGGGCGAGGCGCACCTGAAGGTCGGCGCGCAGTCGCTCTACGACGGACACCCGTACACGATCGACGAGCGCGTGCCGTTCCAGGTCGAGTATCTCGTGACGATCGGCTCCGACAATCGACTGACGATCACCCCGAGGTGACGCGTGGCTCACGGTGAATCCTGCGGACAGCGCTGTCATACTGGCGGTTCGTCCGGCCCGAGACCCTGCGGGCGGCCCGGAGACGGGGTAGGCCCTGGAGTGAACACGTGACGATCCCGAAGAGTCCCGCCACGCTGGTCGACGTCGCCGAGCGGGCCGGCGTCAGCCTGAAGACGGCGTCGCGCGCCGTCAACGGCGAGCCGCACGTCGCCGAGGCGACGCGTCAGAAGGTCGCGAAGGCCGCCCTCGATCTCGGCTTCCAGCTCAACAGCATGGCCTCGCTGCTCAAGCGCGGCATCCGCTCCAACTTCATCGGCCTGGTCACCGGCGACCTCGCCAACCCGTTCTATTCGTCCCTGGCCAAGGGGGTCGAGCGCGAGCTCCGGTCGCAGGGGCTGCAGCTGGTCGTCTCCTCGACCGACGAGAGCGGCGAGCGCGAGCGGGTCCTGGTCGAAGAGATGGTGGCTCGCCAGGTCCGGGCGCTCATCGTCGTGTCGACGCACGAGTCGAACGACACGCTGCGGTCCGCCCAAGAGCGGGGCATCCCCGTCGTCTTCGTCGACCGCCCGGCCCTCGATCTGACGGCCGACAGCGTCGTGCTCGACAACCGCGCCGGCGCCCGCCTCGCGATCGAGCACCTGATCGCCGCGGGGCACCGGCGCATCGGCTTCATCGGCGACTTCTCGCGCCTCCCCACGCACCAGCAGCGCCTCGACGGCTACCTCGACGCCATCGAGGCTCTCCCGACGAAGAGCGGGCAGGATCCACGGGAACTCGTCCGCGAAGACTTCCACGACGCCGCCGGTGCCCGCGGAGCCGCCCTCGAGCTCCTCTCCCTCTCCACTCCGCCCACCGCACTCTTCACCAGCAACAACCGCGTCACGATCGGCGCGCTGACGGCCTTCCGGGGGCTGCCGGTCGCGCCGGCCCTGGTCGGGTTCGACGACTTCGACCTGTCGGATGTCCTCGGCGTCACCGTCGTGTCGCACGACCCCGTCGAGATGGGCTCACGCGCGGCGCGGATCGCGTTGGAGACCCTCGAGAGCCGTCAGCCGGGCGGCGAGCCCGTCGTGCTGCCGGTCCGCCTCATCGAGCGCGGGTCGGGCGAGGCGGCGCCCGGGGTCGACTGGAGGTAGGCCGCAGGGCTGAGGCGCGGGCGGAATGCTCCTAGGGCGTGTCTCCCGCGTGGCCGCGATCCAGGCCACGCACGGCCTGCGGAGACGTGAGAGACAGGCCCTAGTAGGGTCGTGGCCATGGATCAACGGCAGATCGAACCAATCGTCCGCATCCAGAATTTTCGAATGGATTTCGGCCGCACGACAGTGATACACGACCTGTCGTTCGACATCAAGGCCGGCGAGACCTTCGGATTCCTGGGCTCCAACGGATCAGGCAAGACGACGACCATCCGAGCCCTGCTCGGCATCTACGAGCCGACCGGTGGGGTCCTGCACATCGACGGCAAGCCCTTCAGCCCCGAGCGCGGCAGTCGCCTCGGCTATCTGCCGGAGGAGCGCGGGCTGTACAAGAAGGAGTCGGTCATCGACGTGATGACGTACTTCGGCCGACTCAAGGGGCTCGGCAAGCAGGAGTCGAAAGACTGGTCGCTGACGTACCTCGACCGGGTCGCGCTGGCCGACAAGGCGAGCACGCGGCTCGACAAGCTGTCGGGCGGCCAGCAGCAGAAGGTCCAGCTCGGCGTCACGATCATGAACCAGCCCGACCTGCTCATCCTCGACGAGCCGACCAAGGGCTTCGACCCGGTCAACCGCCGCCTGCTGATGGACATCATCGAAGAGCAGAAGAAGGCCGGGGCGACGGTGCTCATGGTGACCCACCAGATGGAGGAGGTCGAGCGTCTCTGCGACCGCGTGATCCTGCTCAAGAACGGGCGCTCCGAGGCCTACGGCACCATTTCCGAGGTGCAGGATCAGTTCGGGGGACGACGATCCGGCTGCGGTACTCGGGCGAGGTGCCCGCGTCACCGCACTACTCGGTGACGACGCGCGATCGGAACTACGCGGAACTCGACGTGACCGACTCGGTCGACGAGGCCGTGATCCTGCGCGAGCTGGTCGAGGCGGGCGTGCAGGTGCGGGGGTTCGAGACGAGCAAACTGAGCCTCGACGAGATCTTCCTGCGCGTGTACGGCGAAGAGAACGCACCCCTGGCGCCCGAGGGGTGAGTGCCTGATGGCCAGGTACAACCTCGGCACCGTCGTCTCGTTCGAGGTGACCAGGACGCTGACGAAGCGCCGGTTCTGGATCGCGACGTTGATCGTGCCCGTGATCATCGGCATCGTCGTCGCGCTGATCGTCGGCGCCAACAGCTCGACCGACAACAGCGTCTCGTCGCAGAAGAACCAGAAGTTCTCGTTCACGTACAGCGACGCGTCCGGGGTCGTCGACCCGTCGATCGTGAAAGCCGTCGGGGGCTCGAAGGCTTCCTCGCCCAGCGCCGCGATCGCGGCGGTCAAGAGCGGGAAGCTCGACGCGTACTTCGACTACCCCGCCGATCCTGCGAAGCAGGCGACCAAGGTCTACGGCGTCGACAAGGGCATCTTCGACAACGGCAAGTACTCGTCGGTGGCGTCGTCGATCCTCACGGCGAGCGCCGAGGCGAAGGTCCACGACGCGAAACTGACGACGCTCGTGAAGGGCGATCTGCCGGTCGACGCGACCACCTACGACTCGTCCGGTGCGGTGTCGGGCGGGATCGGGAGCGTGATCCCGCCGCTGCTGTTCCTGGCGATCTTCTACGTCGTGATCCTGCTGCTCGGCAATCAGATGCTGACCTCGACGCTGGAGGAGAAGGAGAACCGGGTCACGGAGATGATCCTGACGACCCTCAACCCGACGACGCTGATCATCGGCAAGGTGGTGTCGCTGTTCATCGTCGGGATCGTGCAGATGCTCGTGTTCGCTCTGCCGGTGGTGGTCGGGTACCTCTTCTTCCGAACCTCGCTGAACCTGCCGGCGCTCGACCTCGCCGACCTGCAGCTCGATCCGTGGCAGATGATCACCGGTGCCCTCCTGCTGATCGGGGGCTTCACCCTGTTCACCGGCACGCTCGTCGCCGTCGGAGCGATCATGCCGACGGCGAAGGAGGCGGGCCAGATCTTCGGCGTCATGATGGCCCTGATCTTCGTGCCGTTCTACGGGGTGACGCTGATCGTCTCCGATCCGCACGCGCTGATCGTGCAGGTGTTCACGTGGTTCCCGTACTCGGCGCCGGTCACGGCGATGCTGCGGAACGGCTTCTCGTCGCTGTCGCCCGGCGAGGCGATCGGCGTGATCGTCGAGCAGTTCGTGCTCGGGGTCGTGGTGCTGCGGCTGGCGGTGCGCCTGTTCCGCTTCGGGTCGATCGAGTACTCGAAGAAGGTGTCGCTGTCGGCCGTGCTGCCGTCGCGGAAGGCCGCGCGCGCCGCCCGCTGACGCGGTGTTGCAGGGCGGCCTGACGGCGCCCGAGGCGTAGGCGGCACGCAGCGCGCGGCACGCAACACGCAGCCTGCAGCCCGCAGCCCGCAGCCCGCACACAGCACGACGCCGTCAGCCGCCGCCCAGCTCCCGCCGCATCACGAAGTTGGTGAGCTCGACGCCGCGGATCACGGGCCGCTGCTCCTCCACCACGACGAAGCCCGCCCTCTCGAAGAAGCCGCGCGCGGTCAGGCTCGCGTGCGTCGTGAGCGACTCGGCACCGGCGGTCGAGGCGGCTTCCGTCACGACCTCGAGCAGGGCCGCCGCGATACCGCGGCCGCCGAACGCCGGGTCGACGAACAGCATGTCGATGTAGCCCAGCCCGTCGACGTCGATGAACGCGACGACGCGGCCCTCGTCGACGGCCACGACGGTGTCGGCGGCCGCCCGACGCGCGGCCCACTCCCGGCGGTCGCTGTCGTCGCTCGACCAGGCCGCGATCTGCTCCGGCGAGTAGTCGCGTGCGGCCGTCTCGCGGATGGCGCGCCGGAACACGTCGAGCGTCGGCTCGGCGTCGGCGGGCACGTACGGGCGCAGGTGCATGCATCGACGCTAGCGCGGGGTCACGACGAGCGACAGCACCCGAACGGAGGTCGCAGAAAACCCCCGCCGCCGGCACAGGGAGCACCGGCGGCGAGGGTTTCGAGGCGATCAGGGCAGGTAGTACGTCGGGTTCGGCAGCTTCACGGAACGGTCGGCGTGACCGCCGATCAGGTCGCTGAACTGGTCGCCGTAGTTCGCCACGACGTCGTAGTGACCTCCGGCCCTCGACTCGACGAACGCGCGGGTCTGCGACTTGTACTCGATCGTCGTGCACTTCGCCGCTGCGCAGGAGATGTACGACGGCTGCTGCGAGGCGCCGACGCCGGTCCACTTCGTGTAGTAGTCCGCCGGCGTGAAGCCGGTGTACCCGACCTTGGCGAGGTTGCCGATGGTGGCCGCCTTCTGGTCGTCGGTACGGCCGGTGAGCCCGATCAGCGAGCAGCCGTACTTCTGCGCGACGTCGGTCAGCGAGACCATCGACGGCGTTGCCGGGAAGCGCTGATCCTGCACCCAGACGTCCTGCTCGGCGGGCGAGAAGGTGAAGTGCATGTCGCCGACCTCCATGTCGTAGGTCCAGAGGGTGGTGTCGTCGGCGTCGAGCACGATCGCGGGGTTCTGATGGCGCTTGGACGCGACGTAGCACTGGGCCGCCACGCGGGGGATCTCCTCTTGACGATCGAGGCCATCTCCCGGATGTACGGCGAGGTGGACTTGTTCGACAGGCCCGTACCGGTGTCGCCGTAGTAGGTCGCGATCGTCGACTTGACGCTGTCGATGTTGGGGATGCCGTCACCCGGCTGCGTGAGGCCGCTCGATCCGTCCGCCTTCATGACGAAGTGCGTGCGGGGAGCGAGCCGCGGCTCGGAGACGCCCGGCAGGTCGGCCGACGGCAGGTAGTACGTCGGGTTCGGCAGCTTCAGGATGCGGTCGGCGTAGCCGCCCTGCAGGTCGGACCACTGATCGCCGACGTTCAGTGCGACGTCGTAGCCCAGGCTCTCGATGTGCTTCCGGGTGAGGGCTTTGAACTCGACCGTGGTGCACTTTGCCGTCGCACAGGTCACGTAGGAGGGCTGCTGCGAGGCTCCGACGCCGGTCCACTTCGTGTAGAACTTGTCCGACGTGAAGGCGTCGTAGCCGACCTTCGTCAGGTTGCCGAGGGTGGCGGCCTTCTGGTCGTCGTTGCGGCCGGTGAGACCGAAGATCGTGAAGCCCATGGCCTTGGCCTGGTTCACGAACCCGACCATCGAGGGGTGGCCGGGAACCGCTGATCCTGGACCCACACGTCCTGCTCGGGGACCGAGAAGGTGAAGTGCATGTCGGCCACCTCCATGTCGTAGGTCATGAGGGTGGTGTCGTCGGCGTCGAAGACGATGGCGGGCTTCTTGTGCTGGCGGATCGCCGACAGGTAGATCGACTTCAGCGTGCGGGACTGCTGCGCCACAATGCGCGCCATCTCACTGATGTACGGGGAGGAGGTCTTCGACGCGATGCCCGTGCCCGGGTCGCCGTAGTACTTCGCGATGGTCGACTTGACGCTGTCGATGTTGGGAATCCCTTCACCGCCCTGCGTGGCGCCGCTCGACCCGTCGGGCGCCATCGTGAACTGCGTGCGGGGCTGCAGCTGCTGTGCGGTGCCGCCGTGGCCCGGATGGCCACCGCCGTCCCAGGCTTGAGCGGAGTTGGCGCCGAACAGCGTCGCCCCCAGCGCCAGAGCCGCGACCGCGGCGATCGTCTTCGTCGACTTTCGGAGTTTCATCGTTCACCAGTCTGTAGAGAGGTTGTCTGCCCCCTTCTGGGGGGCCTGCTCAGCACCCTACTCAGATGATTCATGGCTCGCAGCGAGCCTCCGCAAAGGTTTACGTGGTCGTCACACGGCCGCGCGGAACTCGTAGCGCGTGTCGATCACGTAGTCCTTCGCCGGCCCCGTCGCAGCCCACCGCATGGTCCAGGCGCCGGGCGCGACTCCTGCTGTCGCGGACGCGGGCTCAGGATCGAGGCGCCCGCGATACAGGTCGGGCGCGCAGTCGTGCAGCAGCTCGGTGCCGGTGGCCCAGGCGTGGAAGCCGCGGCCGTCCGCGAAGTCGACCGACCAGGGTCCTGCGCCCTCCCGCGTCAGCACCCGGTGCGTGGTGACCGGGACATCGCCCGACGGCAGGTGCATCGTGCCCTGCTCGCGCCAGTCGATGGTGGTGTCGTCGCGGCGCGAGAACACGGCCGCTCCCTCGACGCCGATCGTCTGCCCGGCCAGGCGGTCGTCGACGACGCGTTCGAAGGCCCACCGGCCGACGAGGTCGGGCGGCAGGAAGTCGACGCGAAGCACCCGCTCATTCTCCCTCGCCGCGACAGGCGACGGCATTTCAGGTTGCAAGCCGACGCGCTGAGCAGAACGGGCTCGGCCCGCCCGCGGCTGCGGCTTGCAACCTGAGTTACCAGCGCCAACGAATCGACGGGCCGCACCGACGACCCTAGAGCTCCTTCTCCTGGAGGCCCCACGGGGAGCCGTAGCCCGACGGAGCGTCGGCGGCCAGGAGCGACAGGAACGGTCCGGCGGGGAAGGCTTCCGGGCCGAGGACGCCGGCGCCCGACCAGGCGCCGGTGGCGAGCAGCTCGAGCGCGATCACCGGGTTGATGGCGGTCTGCCAGACGACGGCCTGCGAGGAGTACTCCGCCATCGTCTGCTCGTTGTCGACGACGTGATAGAGGTAGGTCGATCGCGGCTGGCCGTCCTTGCCCGTGCCCCGCACCCAGAGGCCGGCGCAGGTCTTGCCGGACATCCTGTCGCCGAGGGTCGCCGGGTCGGGCAGCGCGGCGGCGACCACGTCGCGCGGGGCGACCGAGACGCCCTTCACGGTGAGCGGAGCCGTCGAGTCGAGGCCGAGCATGTGCAGGGTCTTCAGCACCTCGATGAACTCGTTGCCCAGGCCGTACTTGAAGTTCACGCGCTTGGCCTTGGTCCACCGGGGCATGAGGAGGACCTCCTCGTGCTCGACGTTGACGCACTCGACCGGCCCGATGCCCTCCGGGAAGTCGAACACTTCGGGCTCGGAGAACGGCGCCGTCGTGTACCACCCGCGGCCCTCCTCGTAGATCACGGGCGGGTTGAGGCACTCTTCGATGGTGGTCCAGATGGAGAAGGACGGCGCGAAGTCGTAGCCGGCCACGACGAGGTTCGCCCCGTCGCGCACGCCGAGCTCGTCGATCTCGCTGAACAGTTCGTCCTCGGCGTAGCGCGCGAAGACGTCCGACAGGCCCGGCTCGACGCCCATGCCCACCAGCGCGAGCTGTCCGGCCGCCTCCCACGCGGCCGCCGCCGCGAACTGCTCGTCGCCGAGCTTGACCCCGGTCTGTTCGTGAGGGGAGGTGGGGTGCGGGTGGCTGAGGCTCATCGCCATGTCGAGGTAGGTGGCCCCCGCCTCGAAGCAGCCGTCGAAGATCGGCATGACGAAGCGCGGATCGACCGCGTTCAGCACGTGGGTGATCTCGTGCGACCGGATCAGCGAGGCGACCGACGACGAGTCGGACGCGTCGACCTGGGCGGCGACGAGCCGCGGGTCTCCCACGGCCTCGACGAGTGCCGTGGGCCTGGCCGGGTCGTAGTCCGCGACGACGAGGCTGTCGAAGAAGTCGCGGCGGACGGCGATGCGCACGGCGGCCGAACCGACGCCACCGGCGCCGATGATGAGGATCTTCATGAGGAGAGCTACTTCGCGTCGGGTGAATCGGAGGAAGAGGAAGAGGTGGGGTCGAACGGTGCGGCCGGCGTCTCGGTCGTGTCCGGGGTCGGGCCCGTCCGCCGGTTGCCGCGAACGCGCTTGCCGGTCTCGGCGTTGATGGCGACGGCGCCGGTGGGGAGGTTCGACAGGTCGGGCGAGACGACGGTGGGGAAGTACCCCGAGTCGGGCAGCCCGAAGTTCGCGACGACACCGTCCCCCGGGGCGAGCACGTAGTCGTCCTGGCGCTTGCTGAGCGTCCGGCCGACGAAGAAGTCCGGCTTGATGACCCGCCAGACGAGCATGAGCACCGCACCGATCAGGAGACCGCCGATGCCGACGACCGCTTCGGCACCGATCCCGAAGATCGTGACGTTGTCGCCCTTGGCGTCGGTCAGCCAGTCGGGAGCCGCGAACGCGTAGACGCCGTAGACGAAGACCGACAGCAGCATCACGCCGCCGAGGAAGGGGAAGATCCCGCGCATGATGATGCTGCGCGCCGACTGGAACAGCGTCTTGCGGTAGTACCAGACGCAGGCGAAACCCGTCATGCCGTAGTAGAAGGCGATCATGAGGCCGATCGACCCGATGAGCGCGTTGAGCAGGTCGACGCTGATGAGCGTGAAGACCAGGTAGAACAGGCAGGAGATGGCTCCCATGCCGACCGTCGACCACGTCGGCGTGAGGAACCTGGGGTGGATCCGGGCGAACTGCGAGGGGAGCGCCTTGTAGACGGCCATCGACAGCGACGTGCGGGCCGTCGGCAGGATCGTCGTCTGGGTCGAAGCGGAGGCCGAGGTCAGGATCGAGAAGCCGAGCATGGCCATCAGGATCGAGCCGATGACGCCACCGCCGAAGAGTTGCGGCCCGATCGACGAGAACACGTCGTTGGCGTTGTCGAGGTTCGCGAGGCCGATGCCCTTGGTGCCGACGCCGGCGAAGGCGATCGTGGCGACGGCGACGAGGACATAGGTGACCAGCAGAAGCACCGTCGAGAGGATCGCCGCGCGACCGGGCGTCTTCTCCGGGTCCTTGGTCTCCTCGTTGATCGACACGGCGGTGTCCCAGCCCCAGTAGATGAAGATCGCGGTCAGCATCGCCGGCGCAATGGTCTGGAAGCCGAGGGGGAACGGGTTGAGCCAGGACAGCGACGGCAGGATCGAGTACGACTCGGCGTCGCCTCCGTACACCCGGACCAGGGCGAACACCGCGAAGAAGATCAGGATCACGACTTCGAAAGCCAGCAGGAAGTACTGCAGCCGCGCCGAGATCTCGATGCCCCGATAGCAGATGTACGTCATGACGATGATCCAGGCGAGGCCCGCAGCGGTCGACCAGACCGGGTTGGTCGACAGGGCCGCGACCTGCGGCAGCCCGAACGACCCGACGAAGGTGAAGGAGTACGACCCGGCGATCGAGGCGAGGTTCGCCATGACGATCACGTCGGCCGCGATGATTCCCCAGCCGCCCATCCAGCCCGTCTTCGGCCCGAACGCGCGAGACGCCCAGGTGAACGTCGTGCCGCAGTCGGCCTCCGCCTTGTTGAGCTCCTGGTAGGCGACGGCGATCAGGTACATCGGGATGAACGCGAGCAGGATGATGCCCGGCGCACGAACGCCGGCGATCGTCGCTCCGCCGACGACGATGAAGCCGAGGCTCGCTGCCAGGCTGTAGGCGGGGGCCGTCGAGGCGACCCCGACCACGACGCTCGAGACGAGACCGAGGGATCCTCCCTTCAGCCCTTTGGTGTCGACGGGCTGGGTGCTCGTCGGCGCGGTGGTTGCAGACATTCGGGCCTCCATCGGTGCAGGATCGCGGGTTGCCCAAGAGAACCGGAACCCGCCGCCACGCGTCAATGCCGTCTCGTCCTGTTCGAGTTTTCGCATTGCCGTTCCGGCAGCCGCACACCGGCAGCGGGCGCGCCGGCGACCACCGAAGTCGCCCCCGACCACGAAGGTTCGTGGCGGGGGCGCTTCGGTGCGCGGGCAGCGAGTTACTTGACGGTGGCCGCCAGGGTCGCCGCCGAGCTTCCGGAGCCGTCGTCCGCGGTGACGGTCACGCTGTACGTGCCGCGGTCGGCATACGTATGCGTGCCCGTGATCGCTCCGGTCGCCGACACCGTGGCGGTGGTGGTGGCGGAGCCGTCACCCCAGTTGACCTCGGCCGTGTAAGCACCGGCGGTGGCGGGACGACCGCCGGTCACCGTGGCCAGCCGGCCCGAGAACGGAGCGCGAGCGCGGGCCGTGAGCCCGGCGGCGGGAGCCACGGAGAGCGCCGGGACGGACACGCGGGTGCCGTCCGTGGCCACGGCGAACACGTGGATCCTGCCGACCTTCGTGATGTCGCCCGTCTGAACCGGCAGCGTCAGCGAGACCGCCTTCTTGCCGGCGGGGAGGGTGAACGGCGCCGTGGCGTAGATCGCCGCCACCGCGTCGTCGCCCTGCGAGCCTCCGCCGTAGCGGCCGTTCGACTTCGCGACGACGACGTTGCCGAACTGCGGTGACGTCACCGCAGCCGTCCAGTCACCGAACTGGATGGGGAGCGAGCCGGTGGAGCCGTCGGAGTAGGTCAGCGTGCCGACGGTGTCCTGAGGCTTCTCGTTCGCCGTACCGATCACCGAGAGCTTCGTGACGCCGTCTCCCAGGTCGAGCGGGATGACCTGACCGTTGCCGGTCGCGTTGTCGGGTTTGCCCGCCGCGACAGCCGGGAGATCGAAGGTGAGCGCGGTGCCGGGCACCGCGACCGTCGTGCCCGGCTTGAACCCGTTGGCGGCGAGCGATGCGGCCGAGAAGGCGTTGCCCTCCCCGTCGCAGCTCCCGCCGTGACCGTCGGTCGCCAGGCAGATGCTGTCGTAGGCGCTGGTCAGCGAGGGCGCCGTCCGCGAGACCGCGATGGTCGCCGTGGTCGAGGCCATGCGCCGGCCGTCGGTGGCCGTGATGAGCACCGTGTAGCTGCCGGCCGCCTGGAACGTGTGCGACGCGGTGACGTCGTACGAGCCGAGCGAGTTCTTCGTGAGAGTCGCCTTCTGCGGGCCCTTGCCGTCTTGGAAGTCGACGGTCGCGGTCGACGTGGCCGCCGTCGATCCTGCGATCGACGCCAGCGGCGCCGTGACGGGAGACGCCACCGAACCCGTGACCGACGACCGCGGGGTCACCGTGAAGCCGGTCTGCTTCGCCGTCGTGTCGCTCAGCAGCTCGAGCTCCGACAGGGTCGGCGCCTTGCCGTCGGTCGTCGCGGTGATCGACAGCCGGTAGTGCGCGAACGCCGACGGGTGCGCGATCTCGAACGGCCGCGTCTGCGTCTGCCAGGGCCAGGTCTGGCCCTTGCGCTGGTCGACGGTGATCCACTTCTTGCCGTCCGACGAGCCCTCGAGCTTCCACGCCGTGGGCGACGAGCCGGTCGCGCCGTTGGTGAGGGTGTACGACGTCACCGTCGCGGGGCCCGCGTCGGATTCGAACGAGATCGCAGGATCCGAGGTGGCGAAGGTGACGGACGAGGTCGAGTCGTCGTCGGTGAGGGCTGCGAGGTCCGTCCCGTCGTTCGACGTGACGGATCCGTTGCCGGCCTTCGTCGCATCCACCAGGGGCACCGGCGTCTTCTCCGCCTTCGGGGCGACAGCACCCCAGGTCGACGGTGTGGACGTCATCTCGAAGCGAAGCGTGCCGCCCTTCGCGACCGCGTCGGCCGACAGGGTGGTCGTCGGGAGACGGTGCCCGTTCAGCGTCGCGCCCTTGATGTAGACGTTCGAGGCGCTGTTGTTCGGCGCTTCGATCGTCAGGCGGTGGCCGCCGAGCGGTGAGACCACGGCGTGCGTGAACAGCGGCGAGCCGATCGTGTACGTGTCTGACGCCATTGCCAGCGGGTAGAAGCCGAGCGAGGAGAAGAGGAACCACGACGACATCTCGCCGTTGTCTTCGTCACCGGGGTAGCCCTGCCCGATGTCACTGCCGACGTAGAGGCGGCGAGTGATCTCGCGCACCGCGGCCTGCGTCTTCGACGGCGCACCGGCGGCGGCGTAGAGGTAGGGGATGTGGTGCGAGGGCTGGTTGCTCATGCCGAGCTGACCCATGCGGACGTCGCGGGCTTCCAGCATCTCGTGGATGGTCCCGCCGTAGCCGCCGGGCTTGGTGGCGGTCTCGGGTGTCGCGAAGAACTGGTCGAGCTTCTTCACGAGCCCGTCGGAGCCGCCGTAGAGCGAGGCCAGGCCGGCCACGTCGAACGGGGCGTGGAAGGCGAAGTTCCAGCCGTCGGTCTCGGTGTAGGCGCCACCCCACGACTCGGGGTCGTAGTCGGCCGCCTTCTGCTGGAAGGTGCCGTCGGCGTTCTTCGCCTGGAAGAACCCGATCGACGGGTCGAAGAGCTCGACGTACTGCTTCGCCTGGGCGAGGAAGTACGTGGATTCCTCCTTGAGCTGCGGCTTGCGCGCGGCCGGCACCTTCGGGTCGGTCGCCAGCTTGGCGGCCATCTGCCCGATCCCGTAGTCGTTGATGTAGCCCTCGAGAGCCCACGAGACGCTCTCACCGGTGGTGTCGGCCGTGTAGCCGAGGAAGATGCTCGTGTCGAGACCCTTCCGCCCGACGCCCGAGTTCGGCGGCAGGACCGTGGCGTTCTTCAGGGCTGCGTCGTACGCGGACAGCGCATCGGACGTCGAGACCCCCTTGATGTAGGCGTCGGCGAAGGCGACGTCGGACGACGTGCCGGTCATCAGGTCGGCGTAGCCGGGGCTCGACCAGCGGGCGATCCAGCCGGCGTCCTTGTACTGCTGCACGAAGCCGTCCATCAACTCGCCCGCGAGCTTCGGGTAGAGCATCGAGTAGGCGGGCCAGGCCGTGCGGTAGGTGTCCCAGAAGCCGTTGTTGACGTAGACCTTGCCCTTCTTGACCTGGGCGTTGGTCGTCGTGGCGGTCGCCGTTCCGATCTGCTTCGCGACCGGGCTGGCGTACTCGTACACGGGCTTCTTGGTGGTCCCGGTGTTCTCGAACTGCGAGTTCGGGTACATGTTCAGGCGGTAGAGGCTGCCGTAGGTCGTGGCAAGTTGGTCGGCGGTGGCGCCGCCCAGCTTGATCACGCCGAGGCGCGAGTTCCAGGCCTTCACCGCCGCGTCGTGGACGGACGCGAAGGACTTCCCGGTGACCTCCTGGTCGAGGTTGTTCACGGCCTGGGCGGACGAGATGAATGACGTGGCGAGACGCAGTTCGACCGTCTTGTGCTTCGAGGTGTCGAAGGTGGCGTAGCGGGCGCTGGTGCGGTTGCCGGCCGCGGCGCCGTTCGTGACGGGCTTCTGGTCGAAGCGTCCCGTGACGAACATGCGGCTCGCGCCGGTCGAGAGACCGGAGCCACCGTCGACCCAGCCGGAGACGGTGCCGTCGGCGGCGACCGTCAGGCCGGAGGTGCCGGCGACCTGGTCGACGAGAACGCTCCCCGAATCACGGGTGAAGGTGAACTTCATGACGGCGGCGTGGTCGGTCGGCGTGACGGACGCGGTCATCCCGTTGGTGAACGTCACCGAGTAGAGGTCGGGTCGGGCGATCTCGTCGTCGTGGCTGAACTCCAGCGCCCGCTTGGAGAGAGTGGCGTCGGGAGCCGCGCCGGCGGCGCCGGGAACGGCGGGCAGGATCGCGAGCTGGTTGCGGTCCCCCATCCACGGGCTGGGCTCGTGCGAGACACCGATTCCCTGCAGCGTCGGCAGGTTGTTGGCGTCGTTGGTCGAGGCGTAGTTGTAGAGCCAGGTCTGCGACGAGGCGTCGGTCATCGGCGTCCAGAAATTGAATCCGTTCGGCAGTGCCGCCGCCGGGATGTTGTTTCCGCGGGAGAAGCTGCCGGACGAGTTCGTGCCGCGACGGGTGTCGACGTACGAGACGAGGCCGTCCTTGGTCGAGGCCTTGGGGGCGTCCGCGACGGCGATGTCGTCGAGGTAGCCCTGGAAGCTCGTCGCCGCCTTGCCGGACGGGTTGTCGTAGGTGAACAGCACCTTCGTGATCGTCTTGCCCTGGAGCTTGCCGAGGTCGATCTTCACGGAGTTCCACTGGTCGGCGTAGAGGATCTTCGACTTCCCCTGCGCCTGCGCCGAGATGCCGTCGCCGTGCCCGTCGACGAGCCCGTACTTCGAGGCGCTGACGAGGTCGCCGTTGCTGAGCTGGAGGTCGACGGCCGCGTAGGTCGCGGGGTACTGGAGGTCTCCGCCGAGCTCGGGGAAGATCTTGTAGCTGAGCTGCGTCGCCCTGCCGACCTTGAGCTTCAGGTCGTCGTAGAGGACGTTCGTCGCGCTGGCCGCGCCGTCGGCGACGTGCTCACCGGCGTAGCGGAGCGACGCGAGGCCGGTGAAGCCCTGGCCCTTCTTGAGGTTCGGCCCGGCTGCCGGGCCACCGGCGACGACGGTCGCCATCGGGCTGGCCGGCGGGGCGGTCGTGGTGCCGTCCGAGAGACTCCAGTCGGCGAGCTGGGTGATCGCGTCGCCGGCGTTCTTCGTGATGCTGAGCCGGTACGTCGTGTACGCGGCGGGCTTGGTGACCGAGTAGGAGTCGGTGGCACCGCGGCCGCTGAACGACTGGCCGGTCTGCGTGTCGAGAGTGGTCCAGGTGCTGCCGTCGCTGGATCCTGCGACCGTGAAGTCGACCGGATCGCGACCGGAAGAGTCGTTGGCGCTCGTCAGGGAGTACTTCGCGAGGGTCTGCGCGCTGTCGAGCGTGTACGTGATCGTCGCCGTCGTCTCGAACGCGAGCCACTTGGAGGCGGCGTTGTTGTCGGCCAGGTTGGCGGCGACCTCGTCGGGCGCGTTCTCCGCGCTGGCCGTGACATCGGTCACGTGCCCGAGGAGGCTGCCGACCGGGAAGGCCGCCCTGCCGACGACGTTGACCGGGTCGCGCAGCGGCGTGCTCGTGAGCGGCTGCGCGTCGTTCGCCTCGAAGGAGGAGTGGAAATCGGCGGTCTTGCCACCGCCGTGGTGGTTCGTCGAGGCCTCGGCCGACATGGCACCTCCGCTGGTCATCAGGGCCGCGGCGGTCACGAAGACCGCCGTTCGCTGGAGGACGCTGCGCACCCTCGTCGGCCGGTCGGTTGTTGGACCCCTGCGTACTACGGACATCTTCGTCGCTTCTCCCGGTGTGATCTCTCAGGACATGCTCGCCGGTCGGGTTAATGACAGCGTTGTCATGCAGACTCCTGTCTACCCCCTCTCGGGGGTCGCCGTCAACCGGGATCGCCGATCAAAGGGGCAGAAGTGCCCCTGGGGCACTTGTGCCCTCGCTCGCTCTGGGGTGAGATTCCGCGGCTGATCGGGCATTAGGGTGACGCAACGGTCGCGAATCAGCGGAGGACGAGATGGACGAAAAGACGCAGTGGCCACCCAGCGCCGAGGCTCTCGGCGACACGACGCTGTGCCCGTCCTGCTTCACCGAACTGATCGGCATCGCCTGCCCCGCCTGCGGCCTCCGGCTCGACGCCCCGGCCGCCGAGCGCCTGCTCGAGCACGTCCGCCACATGCTGGCGGCCGACGCGAGACGACACGCGCTCGTCGCGGAGATCCGGGTCGAGAACCTCCGGGTCGCAGAAGCCCGCAGGATCGACGCCGAGCGGGCGACCGCAGACCGACGCGCCCGCGAGCAGGCGGCGCAGGATCGAGCGGACGCGTCCGGGTGGGTCGCTGCCGCCGCGCCGCCACCCGCCTACCGCGCGACCTTCGCCCCGGCGCCGACCTCCGCCGTCGCCACCGGGCCCGTCCGTCGCCGCAGCACCGTGCAGATCCTGCTGTTGGCCGTCGGCATCGTGCTCGTCTCCGTGACGGCCATCTTCTTCGCGCTGATCGCCTTCCTCGTCACGTCGGCCAGCGTTCGCGCGGTCCTGCTCCTGCTGATCGCCGGCGGAGTGTTCGCGACGGCCCGCGGGCTCCGCCGCCGCCTTCCCGGCACGGCCGAGGGCATCGCGACCCTCGCCATCGTGCTGGTGGCGCTCGACGGCCTCCTCGTCCGCGCCCAGGGCCTGTTCGGCTCGGGCGGCGTGGGGGCTGGCTGTTCACGGGGTTGTACGCCGGCGGGCTGGCGACGCTCGTCCTCCTGCTCGAGCGTCGCACGCGACTCCGCTCCCTGCGGCTCGGCGGCCTGGCACTCGCACCTCTGGCGACCTTCGGCATCGGCTGCGGGATCGTCTCCACCGCAGCGAGCGACGGCTCGACGAGCGCCTGGGCGGGCGCGGCCGTGACAGCCATCGTCGGCCTCGCCCTCGGCCGCTTCTCCCGAACGCCGATCGAGATCACCTGGGCCAGGTCCGTCACGACCGCGGCCCTCGTCGGCGCCAGCCTCGCCGGGTACACGGCGGCCTCCGGCCTCGTCGGCGGCGGCTCCCTCGCGCTGCTCGTCGCGGCCGCGCTCTGGACGGGACTCGCCCTCGTCGACGGCGGCGCCGGCGTGTGGCAGGCAGGATGGGGAGCCGGGAGCGTCGGCCGGTTCGCGCGCGCGGGTCTCGGGGTCACCCTCGTGCTCGCCCTGGTCGACCTCGTCGCGCGCCTGGGCGTCGCCGGGCTCCTGGCCTGGCTCGCACCGGCGTCGACGCTGGTGGCGGCGGCGCTGGCGGCGGCTGCCCTGGCCCGCACCCGACGACTGCTGAGCCGCACGGCCGATGGTCCTTCCGACTCCGATCACCGCTGGTCCGCGTGGCCGCTGATCGCCGTCCTCCGCGGTGGCGTTGCGGTGATCCTGGTCTGCGCCGCGCTGCTCGCCGTCCCCGACCTCGTGGTCGTCCTGGTCACGATCCTGCGTCGCACGGCGGCCTGGCTTTCGGCACCGGCGTTCGCCCGCGATCCGCTCGCGAACCCGTGGCCGGTGCCCGAGGTGCCGGGCACGGGCGCCACGTTCGTCTTCTGGGCAGCGCCGGCTCTCGCCGCGACCGCCGTCCTGGCGGTCCTCGTCCTGCAGATGCTCGACGGGAGTCTCGCTCGCCCGGCCCGCGGCTCGCTGAGCCGCGCCTGTCGCGTCGTCGCGGTCGCTCTGGTCGGGATCGCGGCCCTCGACGGTGCGATCCTGACCACTGTTCCCGCGCTCGAGACGGCGCTGCTCGGGGCCCTCGTCGCGATCGCGCTGCTCGCGATGCGCTGGCGCTCGCGCGTGAGCGGCACGCTGCGCTGGATCGGTGCAGCGATGGCGATGGCGAGCAGTCTCCTCCTGCTCGCGTCGGCAGGCGCGACGCACGACCTGTGGCCGGCGGGCGTCGTCGTCGCCGTCGTGACCCCCTGCTGGTGCGGGCGTCGGTGCGACTCGTCCCGCTGCCGCGCCTCGGACGGATCGCCGTCCGCGGCGGGCTGGGCGTGTTCGCGCTCGTCGTGGCCCTGGTCGCCGCGGGGCGCGGACCGAGCTGGGTCTCGGCCACGGCGCCCGCGCGCGACGGAGCCGTGGCGCTCAGCCTCGGGGGCCTGCTGGCCCTCGGGCTGCTCGCCGTTGCGCCGATCGTGCGGAAGCCGAACGATCCGCCGAACGCTCTCGCCGGCGCCGACGGTGCCGTCACGGCAGCGGATCGCAGAATGCGGCGCCGACGCGCACCCGGCCGAGGACGGCTCGCGCGGGTGGAAGCGGGCTGCCTCGCGCTCACCGCGCTGATCGCGGTCGTCGTCGGCCTGACGAGCACGGCCGTGCAGACCTTCGCCGCCGGGGAGTCGGCGCTCCACCCCGCCGCCTGGGCGACTCTGCTGACGATCGTCGGCGCGGTGGGCCTGCTCTGGATCCTCCTGCCCGTCCCGGGGCGTACGCAGGAGCGGCTCGTCGCCGCCGCCCTCACACCTGCGGCGCTGCTCGGAGCCGCGGCCGGCTTCTCGCGGGCAGCGAACGCCTGGGGCGACGTCGTCGTCGCGGGAGTCGTGATCCTGCTCGCCGCGTTCGGCGCGAGCGCGTTGGCCCGGGCGACGACGCGACGGCCGGCGTGGGACGTCGTCACGGCCCTCGGTGCACTGGCTCTGCTGCCGGCCGCTCTCGCGACAGCCCACGCCTGGCTCCCTCTGCTGCTCCTGGCCGTCGCCGCGCTCGTCGCGGCCTCCGGAAACGGACCGGTGCTCACCGGATCCGCGCCCCGGCGACACCTCGCGTGGGTCGCGCTCCCCCTGTCCACGGCCGCGCTGTGGATCGCACTCGTCCAGCGGTCCGTGACGCTGGTCGAGGCGTACACGCTGCCCCTCGCCGGAGTCCTGCTGCTGCTGGCGGCGGCGCTCACGCTCTGGCGGGAGCCTGCCGTCACGAGCGCGCCCGACGACGACCGGGGTCTTCCGCTCGACGGACGCACGGCGCTGTTCGCCGCGGCGCTGGCCACGGGAATCCTGCCGAGCCTCGTCGTCTCGGGCGGCGGGCCCGTCGTGCGCCCCCTCCTCCTCGTGCTCGCAGGATCCCTCGCCGCCGCGCTCGTCGTCGCCGGGCCGGCGGTTCGCGCACTGGCGACTCGCGGGCCGGCAGTCCGCCTTCCGCTCATCGTCAGCGCGCTGGTCGCCGTCGGAGGGACGTCCGTCGTCCGCGGCGTCACGGCCGGCCTCGACGGTGCGGGTCGGAGCGCTGCGGCGCCCTGGACCGCTGACGCGTGGGCCGCGGGCGGCGCCGTGATCCTGCTCGCCGCCGCCCTCGCGTGGCGCCGGGACGCTGCCGGAGGTCCGGCATCGCCGAGGACGGGTACCTCCGTGTGGGCGGCTCCGGTCGCTGTGCTGGGGGCGATCGTCACGCTGACCGTGCCCGAGCTGGTGCTCGTGCCCGCGCACCCCGGCGAGGCGATCCGGCCGGTCGTCGTCGCCGCCGTCCTCGCCGGCGGGTCCGTGCTGGCAGCGGGCCGAGCGCCAGCCCAGGCCGCCGGCCTGCTCCGATTCGTCGCGCTGGGCGCCTCCGCCTTCGTCGTCTTCGACGCCCTGGTCGCCGGGGTCGCCCACCGCGTCGCCTTCGAGGCTCTCACCGCCCCGCTGGCGGCGGCACTCGTCGCGGCCGGGGCGCTCGACCTCCGTCGCGACGCCAGCCGTCGCTCCTGGCCGGCGCTCGGTGCGGGTCTCCTGCTCGGGCTGCTGCCGTCGCTCGCGGCGGACTACCTCGACGTCACGGTGCTGCGCGTCGTCCTGCTCGGCGCCGCGGCGCTCGCCGTGCTCCTCGTCGGCGTGCGGGCGCATCTCCAGGCGCCGGTCGTGATCGGCGGAGCCGTCGTGATCCTGCACGCCCTGGCGCAGGTCTGGCCCGGGCTGCAAGTGCTCTCGACCAGTGTGCCCTGGTGGCTCTGGGCGGGGGTCGGCGGCGTCCTGCTGATCGTCGTCGCGGCGACCTACGAGCGCAGGATCCAGCAGGCGCGCGCCGTGACTCGCACTCTCGCGTCACTGCGCTGACCGACGTGTCGGAATAGTGCGGCCACCTCGGCGTTGCAGTAACATGCAAACGCATAGAAATGGGGACCCCATGGCCACCGCAACACATCCCGACCGGATCGTGCCCGAGATCGATCCTGCGACCGTCGAGCTCGGACTCGACACCTTCGGCGACGTGACCGAGCAGTTCGGTGGCGCTCCGCTCGCCGGACCACCGCTGACGCACGCGCAGTCGATCCGCAACCTGCTCGACCAGGCGGTCCTGGCCGACGAGGTGGGCCTCGACTTCATCGGCGTCGGCGAGCACCACCGCGTCGACTTCGCCGTCTCCGCGCCCGAGGTCGTGCTCGGCGCCATCGCGGCCCGAACGTCCCGGATCAGGATGGGCTCGGCCGTGACAGTGCTCTCCTCCGACGACCCCGTGCGCGTCTTCGAGCGCTTCGCGACCGTCGACGCGCTGTCGAGCGGACGCGCCGAGGTGATCCTCGGACGCGGCTCGTTCACCGAGTCGTTCCCGCTGTTCGGGCTGGACCTGGCCGACTACGAGGTGCTCTTCGAGGAGAAGATCGAACTCTTCGCCGCTCTGCTCCGCGACGAGCCCGTCACCTGGGAGGGCACGAAGCGAGGAGCCCTGAACGACCAGTGGGTCTACCCGCGACCCGAGTCGGGCACGCTCACCACGTGGGTCGGCGTCGGCGGGTCGCCGCAGTCGGTCATCCGAGCGGCGCACTACGGCATGCCGCTGTTCCTCGCGATCATCGGCGGCCAGCCCGCCCAGTTCGCCCCCTACGCCGATCTCTACCGCCGGGCTCTCGAGCAGTTCGGTCAGGCACCGCAGCCGATCGCGATGCACTCGCCCGGGTTCATCGCGGCAACTGACGAGGAAGCGCTCGAAATCCTCTACCCGTACCAGGAGGCGCAGACCAACCAGCTCGGGCGCGAGCGCGGCTGGGGCCCTACTCGCGCGAGCAGTACCTCGCGACGGCCGCCGCCGACGGGGCGCTCTACGTCGGTTCGCCCGAGACCGTGGCGCGGAAGATCGTGCGCAACCTGCGCATCCTCGGGGCGACCCGCTTCGACCTGCGGTACAGCATGGGGCAGCTTCCGCACGAGCACCTGATGTCGAGCATCGAGCTGTACGGCCGCGAGGTGGCACCGATGGTGCGCGAGCTGTTGGCTGCGCCTGCTGCTGCGACGGTGTAGCGCTCGGCCGCACGAGGGCGTGTCTGCCCCAGACCCCGGGTCATGGACACCGCTCTCGTCTGCGGGCCAAAGCCGCACGCACGCACACGGGTTCAGCCGCCGGCGCCACCAGCTGCAGCACGCCGGGCGACCCGCAGTGCGCCCCCGGTCAGCGCCGCGCACGCCACCACTCCGACGACGCCGAACACCACGCCGGCCTGCTGCTGATCCGCCACCGGCGCCGCCCCCACTCGCGGCCCATCGCCCCGAACCAGTTGGCCAGCAGCAGCCCCTGCGTCACGGCCAGCCATGCGCCGAGTGCGACGACCACGGCGGCGACGAGTGCGGCCAACCCCATCCGCACGCCGAAGCCGGCCGTCACCGGCACCGGGTCGACTCCGGCGAGCGCCTGGGCGAAGAGCAGGCCGCACAGCAGCAGACCGAGCACGAGCACGAAGTGCCCCAGGGCCGACGTCGCGGTGAATCGCAGCAGCGGCGTGAAGAGCGCCGCCCAGAACGAGAAGGCCAGCAGGATCCCGCCGACGGGCGGATAGGTCAGCCACGCCGCGACCCTCGACTGCACGATCAGAAGCAGCCACTCGCGCGGGCCGCGGCTACGGTCGGTCCGTTTGGCGATCGCCAGGAGAGCCATGGTCCACGGCGCCGCCGGCACGAGCAGGATCGGCACGACCAGACCTGCGACGACGACCGTCACCAGGTGCGCACTCATCAGGTACGAGCCGTAGACGTTCGGCGCCCCGCAGGTGACGTACGCGAGCAGCGCCAGCCCGACGCACCACCGGATGGTTCGCGACACCGGCCAGGAGTCGCCCCGACGGCGCAGGCGCACGACGCCGGCGACGTAGACCGCGACGAGGAAGACGCAGGCGAGGAGCCAGACGAGGTCGAGGTTCCAGGCGGTGATCCAGCGCAGCGGCGTGAACTCGGGCGGCAGCACAGCGTCGGTCAGCACTTCGGCCGGGGTGACCGCCGCCGTGTCGTTGACGGCCTGCTGCGCGACCGGTGTCTCGGTGCGGGCCAGAGCGGCCGCGATGCCCGAGGCGAGCCCGAGGAAGCCGAGCTCGGCGGCGACGAACCACCAGAACGTCGGCTTGCTCGCCTCCAGGCGGTTCTGCAGGCGCGCGATCAGCACGCGGCGGTGCACGACGCCGAACAGTCCGAGGACGATCAGCGCGACGACCTTGGCGATCACGAGCAGACCGTACTTCGAGCCGATCTCGGACCACGAGCCGATCCTGATCTCGGCGCTCGCGACCCCCGACACCGTGACGATCACGAAGCAGACGAGCGCGATCGAGGAGTAGCGCGCGAGGACGGGACCGAGCCGGGCCTTCTCGATCACGGGCCGCAGCAGCACCAGCCCGAGCAGCCCGCCCAGCCAGACGGCGGCGCCCTCGATGTGCAGGCCGAGGGCCGTGACCGCGGCGGTATGGCTCGCGGTGCCGGCCGCGTGACCCTGCTGCGCGATGGGGATCAGGGCGCCCGCGGCCAGCAGTGCGACGAAGAAGACGGGGGTGACGCCTCGCACCGCGAAGCAGAGCACCGTCACGGCGGCTGCCAGGAGAGTCGACACGAGCCACGCGAGGCCGAGGCTCGTCCCGGTGAGGAAGAACGCCAGGGACTCGCCGAACTTCGCGTCGGGGGTGACGGGAACGTTCGACACGCTCAGGAAGGTGAAGAACCCGGTGACGCAGGATGCCACGGTCCAGCAGAGCGAACCGGCCGACGCGATGTCGAGGGCCCGGCCCCACTCGGGCCGCTCGGGCGTCAGCGCGAAGCAGGTGAGCGCGAGGGTGCCGATGGCGAGCGCTGCGGTGAGGTCGGTGACGAGCGTGGCGATCGGCAGACCGAAGCGCACGACGCCGCCCGGGTCTGCCAGCGGCAGGCGGTCGGCCGCCCCGCCGAAGAACAGCGCCACCAGGAGTGCCCCGAGCGCGGCCAGCAGCAGGATCGCGGGCGCGGCGAGTCGGGTGAGGCGTGGCACCCGGCAAGCCTATAGAGGCTTAACTGAAGGAAGGGTTGTCGCCCGGGGACGACAACCCTTCCTTCGAGAAAGCAGCCAGATTCTTGAGGGAACCTACTTGACCGAAGCCTTCAGCTTCGAGCCGGCGCTGACCTTGACGCTGTCGCTGGCGGCGATCTCGAGAGCCTCACCCGTCTGCGGGTTGCGGCCGGTGCGAGCGGCGCGGTGCGTCTTCTCGAAGGCGATCCACCCGGGGATGGTGACCTTCGTGCCATCGGCCACGTTCTTCGAGACGACGGCGAAGAGAGCGTCGACGACGCCGCTCACTGCAGCCTGGCTCTGGCCGGACTCGGTGGCGACAGCTGCGACGAGCTCGGTGCGGTTCAGTGACTTGTCAGCCATAGGTTGTCCTCCTCGGACGCGATTTTTGTTAAGCACTTGATGGTGGTGCACGACTGCTGTTGACAGTCGAAAGGCGGTTCTTCGCCGGCCAGCCCTGGATTTACAGGGATACCGCGGTGGAGAACCGCCTCAGAACCTACCAGGAAGACTTCGTGATGCCCGGCAATTCGCCACGGTGAGCCATGTCGCGGAAGCGAACACGGCTGACACCGAACTCGTTGAGGTACCCGCGGGGGCGGCCGTCGATCGCGTCGCGACCGCGGACGCGGACCGGCGAGGCGTTACGGGGCAGCTTCTGCAGGCCCACGCGAGCGGCCTCGCGGCTCTCGTCGGTGCCGTTCGGGTCGATCAGAGCCTTCTTCAGCTCGAGGCGCTTCGCGGCGTAGCGAGCGACGATCTCTTTACGCTGGTTGTTCTTCGCAACCATGCTCTTCTTGGCCATGTTTAGCGCTCCTCGCGGAATTCGACGTGCTTGCGGATGACCGGGTCGTACTTCTTGAGCACGAGGCGGTCGGGGTTGTTACGACGGTTCTTCTTGGTCACGTACGTGAAACCGGTGCCCGCCGTCGAACGGAGCTTGATGATCGGACGGACGTCCTGGCTCTTGGCCATTAGATTTTCTCCCCACGTGCGAGCAGGTCCTTGACGACCTTCTCGATGCCGCGAGCATCGATGACCTTGATGCCCTTGGCGCTCAGCGTCAGCGTCACGTTACGACGCAGCGAAGGGACGTAGTACGTCTTCTTCTGGACGTTCGGGTCGAAACGACGCTTGGTGCGTCGGTGCGAGTGCGAGATGTTGTGCCCAAAGCCGGGAACGGCTCCGGTCACCTGGCAGGTTGCTGCCATGGTTTTCCTCCGTAGATACCGTAGAAGCAGAGCTTCTACCCAAGGTCACTTGTCGGCGTGCGTCATCCACTTCTCCGGAGAGATACAGCGAGGATTCGGCCCACATGAGCGCAGATAGCACTCAACCAAGGAGCTAGCTTACGTGACACGCCCGGGTTCGGCAACCTGGCCGCCCGCGGCGGCGAGAGCCGTGCACGCCGCGCAGAGCCCGAACACGTCGACCACGTGGTTCGCCTGCGTGAATCCGTGCTCTGCTGCGACCTGGCGAGCCCACTGCTCGACCGGGTCGGCCGAGATCTCGACGGTCGTGCCGCAGTTCCGGCAGATGAGGTGGTGGTGGTGCGTGCCCTGGGTGCAGGCGCGGTACAGGCTCTCGCCGTCCTGCTGCAGCGCGTCCACCTCGCCGGTCTCCTCGAGCGAGGCGAGCGCCCGGTACACCGTCGCCAGCCCGATCGACGACCCGGTGTCGCGCAGGTGCGAGTGCAGCACCTGCGCGCTCACGAACCCCTCGGTGCCGGTGAGGGCGGTGCGCACGGCCTCCCGCTGCCACGTGTTCCGCTTCATGCGTCGACCGCGACCTTCTCGGCGACGGCCGTCGGAGCGACGGTCGTGCGGCGGGGCCGGCGCTTCTCGCGTCGTCCGCCGACGAGGCGGCAGACGAGCCAGATGGCGAACGAGATCGTGGTCACGTACGGCGAGATCGGCAGCCCGCCGCCGAGGGCGAGCAGGATCCCGCCGACCACGGAGACGACGGCGAACACCATGCTCAAGACGGGCACCCAGATCGGGGAGACCGTGAGCCGGAGGGCGGCAGCCGCCGGAGTCACCAGGAGCGACAGCACGAGCAGGGCCCCCACGATCTGCACCGACACGGCGACGGACAGGCCGAGGACCAGCATGAAGACGATCGACAGCGAGCGCACCGGAATTCCTGCCGCTGCGGCGACGTCGGGGTCGACGCTGGCGAAGGTCAACGGTCGCCAGACGACGAGCAGCGTCACGATCACAACGGCCGAGATGGCCAGCAGCCAGCCGAGCTGCGGGTTGTCGACCGAGACGATCTGGCCGGTGAGCAGACCGAACTTGTTGGCGGCGCGCCCCTGGTAGAGCGCGAGCGCCAGGATCCCGAGACCGAGACCGAACGGCATCAGCACCGCGATGATCGAGTTGCGCTCGCGAGCGCGGTTGCCGAGCACGCCGATCAGCAGGGCGGCCAGCACGCTGCCGACCACCGACCCGGTCACGACGTTCACTCCGACGAGGAGGGCGATCGAGGCGCCCGCGAACGAGAGCTCGCTGATGCCGTGCACGGCGAACGGAAGGTTGCGGGTGATCACGAACGGCCCGATCAGACCGCCGACGATGCCGAGCAGGGCGCCCGCGAAGATCGAGTTGCGCACCAGGACGACGAGCTCGCCGAAGTTCTGGAACGAGAGGATGTGGGTCAGGACGTCGAGGTTCATCGGATCGGCCCCTCCGGGTCGGCGTCGGCGTCGGCGTGGTGGTGCGCGTGGTCGTGCTCGCCCTCGCCGATGGCGGTCGCCTCGGTGCTGCCGACGATGACGATCCTGCCCATGGTTCTGACGACGTCCACCGGCGTGCCGTAGAGGTCGCTCAGGACGTCGGCGCGCAGGACCTCGTCGGGTGTGCCGATCGTGAAGCGGCCGCCGGCGATGTAGACGACCCGGTCGACCACGTCGAGGATCGGGTTGACGTCGTGGGTGACGAAGACGACGGCCGCACCGGTCTTCCGGCGCTGCGCGTCGATCAGCTCGGTGACGCCCCGCTGGTGCCGGAGGTCGAGCGAGATGAGCGGCTCGTCGCAGAGGAGGAGCGCGGGCTGCGAGGCGAGTGCCTGCCCGACCCGGGCCCGCTGCTGCTCGCCACCCGACAGCGAGGCGACCGGCGCCGTGGCGAACGTGCTCGCGCCGACCTCGTCGACGAGCGCATCGATCCTGCGCCGCTCGTCGCGCGACTCGCGGCGGAGCCCCCACCGGTGGCCGGTGATGCCGAGCGCGATCATGTCGCGGGTGCGGAGCGGGGTGCCCGACTCCATCAGGCGCTGCTGGGGGATGTAGCCGATCTTGCGGTGACCGCGCCGGACCGGCTGCCCGAGGAACTCGATCGTGCCGTCGGAGAGGTCCTGCTGCCCCAGGATCGCCTTGAGCAGGGTGGTCTTGCCGGCTCCGTTCGGGCCCAGCACGGCGATGAACTCGCCCGGGCGCACGTCGAGGTCGAGCCCCGCCCACAGGGTCCGCTCGCCGAAGCTCATGCCTGCGCCACGGAGGGTCAGCACCGGTTCGCTCATCTCGTCGTCACCTGGCCAGCGCCGCCGTGATGGCGTCGATGTTGCCCTGCTGCCAGGCCTGGTAGTCGTCGCCCTTCGGAAGGGTCTCCGTCACCGGGATCACCGGGACGCCCGCCTTCTCGGCCGCCTTCTGCACCTGAGACGTCTCGGGGCTCGAGGCCTGCTCGTTGTAGGCGAGAAGCGCGACCTTCGTGCCCGTCATCAGCTTGAGGGTCTCGTTCAGCGCCGCCGGGGAACGTCGTTGCCCTCTTCGACCGCGTGCGAGAAAGCCTCGGGGGTGACGTTCTTCAGGCCGATCGCGTCGAAGAGATAGCCGGGCACCGGCTCGGTGTACGAGACGTCACGACCCGCGTCGCGGGATTTGAGGGCGGCTGTCTGGCCCTCGAGCTTCAGCATCGACTGGCGGAAGGTGGCGGCATTGGAGAAGAAGGTCTTCGCCCTCGACGGAGCCTCCTTGGCGAGGTTCGCGGCGATGGCGTTGGCGACCTTGACCATGGTCGGGTAGTCGTAGAAGACGTGTTCGTTGAGGTCGCCGTCGACGGCCTTGAAGCCCGACAGCGTGACGGCGTTGATGAGAGCGGCCTTCGACGAGGTCGACGAGCGCATGGTGTCGACGTAGTCGTCGTAGCCGCCGCCGTTCTCGATGATGAGCCGGGCCTTCGAGATCGCCAGCTGCGTCTGCGCGTCGGCCTCGAATCCGTGGGGGTCTTGGTTCGGATTGGTCAGGATGCTCGTGACCTGGACGGCCGAGCCGCCGATCTGCGACGCGATGTCGCCGTAGACGTCGGTCGAGGCGACGACGAGGACCTTGCCCGACGTGCCGGTGGAAGAGCCGGTGCCGGCGTCGGCCGTGCCGGTGCTGGAGGAGCAGCCGGCGAGAGCCAGCGAACCGGCGGCCGCGAGAGCGGCACCGGCGAGGAGGGGGCGGAACTTCACGGAGGAATCCATCTAAGGGCGGCGTGGAAGGAGGACGCGGGGTGCCGCCCTCGAGCCCCGGCCACGGACGACGTTATGCTAAACGATAATCATTGTCAAAAAGGGTGCCGGTACCCCGGTACGACGGGCCGGTTCTCGGGGACGACCGTGATCCTGCGCCCTTCGGGGTAGTTTCGAGGCCATGACCGACGACCGGACCAGGGCCTTCCGGCGCGAGTTCTGGCTGGGCCCCCTGGGCAGGCCGCGGCCGACGCCGACGAACTGTTGCTGCCGCGTCCGCCCGGCGTGTTCCGGCGCTTCTGGTTGACGCACGTGCTACTCGCCGACATCCTCATCGCCATCTTCGCGCTGCTCACCGGCTACGTCGAGAGCATCGACGACGGGCTCGGGTTCGCCGGGGCCGACTGGCTCGTCCACGGGTTCTTCGTCATCCCGCTGATCGGCGCGGCCGCGCTGGTCCTCCGCCGGCGGCGGCCGCTTCTCGCCATCGCGATCGTCATCGTCTGCTCGGGGATCCTCACCGCGTTCAACGACGGATCGACCCTGGGCGTGGCCCTCATCGTCGCCATCTACTCGGTCGCCGTCTACAGCGGGACCCTGCAGGCGTGGATCGCCGCGGCAGCCGCCTACGGCTCCTACCTCCTCATCGTGATCGCGCAGCGCGGGTCCAGCGACCGCCCGTCGCTCATCCTGGTCATCGTCCTGTTCGCGCTCCTGGTCGGAGTCAACATCGGCAACCGCCGAAGGTACCTCGACGCCCTGATCGAACGGGCAGCCCAGCTCGCCCGCGAGCGCGACCAGCAGGGCCTGCTCGCCACGGCGGCGGAGCGCTCCCGCATCGCGCGCGAGATGCACGACGTCGTCGCGCACAGTCTCTCCGTCATGGTGCGGCTCTCGGACGGCGCCGACGCCGTCGCCGACACCGACCCCGACCGGGCGCGCGAGGCCGTGCGGCAGATCGGACAGGTCGGGCGCGACTCGCTCCGCGACATGCGGCGCCTCCTCGGCGTCCTGCGCGAGGACGGCGAGGCAGCGACGGCGCCGCAGCCCACCCTCGACGAACTCGACCGCCTGATCGAGACCTACCGCACGACCGGGGTGCCGGTGGCCGTCCAGCAGCGCGGGACACCGCCGACCGACTCCAGCGTGCAGGTGGCCGTCTACCGCGCCGTGCAGGAGTCCCTGACCAACGCACTCCGCTACGCCAACCAGCCCTCCCGCGTCCTCGTCCAGCTCGACTACGGCGACGAGAGCACCGTCGTCGACGTCACCGACGACGGCATCTACCTCGGCCCGCCCACCTCGGTCGGCACCGGCCGCGGCCTCGTCGGCCTGCGGGAGCGCGCCGCGATCCACGGCGGCTCCGTCGAGGCCGGCCCCCGCATCGATCCTGCGACCGGCCTCGAACGCGGCGGCTGGCGCGTCCACATGACCCTGCCCCACCCCCGGAGGACAACCGATGACCGATACCACCCTGCTGCTCGTCGACGACCAGGATCTCCTCCGCGCCGGGATGGCCATGGTGCTCGGCGCCGCCGAAGGCCTGCGCGTCGTCGGCGAGGCCACGAACGGGGAGGACGCGATCGCGCGGGCGACCGAGCTGCGGCCCGACGTCGTCCTCATGGACGTCCGGATGCCGGGGCTCGACGGCATCGAGGCGACCCGGCGCATCGTCGCGGCCCTTCCCGAGACGCGCGTCATCATCCTGACCACGTTCGACCTCGACGAGTACGCGTTCGGCGGCCTCAACGCCGGAGCGAGCGGCTTCCTCCTGAAGGACGCCCCCTCGGCCGACCTGGTACAGGCCATCCACACGGTGGCCGGCGGCGAGGCCATCGTGTCGCCCCGCATCACGCAGCGCATGATCGAGATCTACCGCGGGAAGATGCCCGAGACGACCGTCGATCCTGCCGCGGCGACGCCGCTGTCGGAGCGCGAGCGCGAAGTGCTCATCGCGATCGGCCGCGGGCTCTCCAACACCGAGATCGCGGCGGAGCTCTTCCTCTCGGAGTCGACGGTGAAGACGCACGTCGGCCGGGTGCTCGCCAAGCTCGAGCTGCGCGATCGGGTGCAGGCCGTCATCTACGCGTACCAGCGCGGGCTCGTCTGATCGTGATTTCGGGGGCCGGGTGACCCGGCGACCGAACCAAGAACGATTCAGTCCAGCAAAAGAGCCGGCTCTTCCATCACGCTGGCGACGTCGGCCACGAAGCGCGAGGCCACGTCGCCGTCGACGACCCGGTGGTCGAAGCTGGCGCCGATGGTCGTCACCATGCGCGGGCGTACCTCGCCGTCGGTGACCCACGGCTTGAGCTTGATCGTGCCGAGCGCCACGATGCCGACCTCACCCTTGTTGAGGATGGGCGTGCCGGTGTCCATGCCGAAGACGCCGATGTTGGTGATCGTGATGGTGCCGTTCTGCGTCTCGGCCGGCTGGGTCTTCCCGTCGCGGGCCGTGAGCGTGAGTTGCTCGAGCGACTGCGCCAGCTCGAGCAGACTCATCGCCTGGGCCTCTTTCACGTTCGGCACGATGAGTCCGCGCGGGGTCGCGGCCGCGATGCCGAGGTTGACGAAGTGCCTGACCAGGATCTCCTCGTCGGTCCACTCGGAGTTGACCGTCGGGTTGCGCCGTACGGCCCAGATGACGGCCTTGGCCATGATGAGCAGAGGCGAGACCTTGACGCCGGCGAACTGCGCCGAGTTCTTGAGGCGCTTGACGAACTCCATCGTGCGGGTGGCGTCGACGTCGACGAACAGGCTGACGTGCGGGGCCGTGAAGGCACTCGACACCATTGAGGTGGCGATGGCCTTCCTGACCCCCTTGACCGGGATCCGCTCGATGCGTTCGTCGCCCCACTCGGGCGTCTCGATGTTGTGGAAGACGCTGGCCTGGCGCGCCTGCCGGATGACGTCGTCGCGCGTCGTCTCGCCGGCGAGGCCGGTGGGCTCGACCAGGGCGAGGTCGACGCCGAGGTCTTTGGCGAGCTTGCGGATCGGGGGTTTCACGATCACCGGTTGGGCCGATGCCGCGGGCACGGAGGCGGGACGGCGGCGCTTCTCTTCTGCCACGCGCTGCACGCGCGCGTCGGCCTCGCCCTTGCTGGGGCGGCGACGTCGCGTGCTGAGGTGCGCGCCGGTGATGCCGTAGCCCACCAGGACGGCGCCCGAGCCGTCTTCGTCGACCGAGGCGGACGCCGCGTGGACGACCTCTTCGAATGCGGCAGCTTCGGCCTCGGCCTCGAGGATCTCGTCGGCCGGCGTCCGCGGGATCTCGGCGCCCGCAACACGGATGATGGGTGCGCCCACGGCGACGGTGTCGCCGACGGCGACGAGCAGTTCGTCGACCCTGCCGGCGAACGGCGAGGGAGCTCGACGAGCGACTTCGCGGTCTCGATCTCGACGATGACCTGGTTGAGCGCCACGGTGTCGCCCGCGGCGACCTTCCACTCGACGATCTCGGCCTCGGTGAGGCCCTCGCCGACGTCCGGAAGGTGGAATTCGTTGCTGGTGACAGTGGTCGACATGATGCGGACTCTCTCAGTAGGCGAGGGCGCGGTCGACGGCCTCGAGCACCCGGTCGGCGTCGGGCAGGTAGACGGATTCGAGCTTGGCCGGCGGGAAGGGCGCGTCGAAGCCGCTGACGCGCAGCACCGGCGCCTCGAGGGAGTAGAACGCCTTCTGGGAGACGGTGGCCGCGATCTCGGAGCCCACGCTGACGTTGCCGGGGGCCTCCTGCGCGATGACGAGACGACCCGTCTTGCGCACCGACTCGAGGATGGGGCCGTAGTCGACCGGCGACAGGGAGCGGAGGTCGACGACCTCGAGCGAGATGCCCTCTTCGGCGGCGATCTCGGCGGCCTGGAGCAGGACCGAGACCATGGCACCGTGGCCGAGAACGGTCACCTCGGTACCGAGTCGGACCACGCGGCTGGCGTGCAGGGGAACACCGGGAGCGGTGAAGTCGACCTGCCCCTTCGGCCAGTAGCGACTCTTCGGCTCGAAGAACATCACCGGGTCGTTCGACCGGATCGCCTCCTGGATCATCCAGTAGGCGTCGTGCGGGGTGGAGGGGCTGACGCTGCGGAGGCCGGCCGTGTGAGCGAAGTACGCCTCCGGGCTCTCCTGGTGGTGCTCGACGGCGCCGATGTGCCCGCCGTAGGGCACCCGGATCACGACGGGCATGCTCTGCGTCCCCTCGTGGCGGTTCGTCAGCTTCGCCAGTTGCGACGTGATCTGGTCGAAACCGGGGAAGATGAAGCCGTCGAACTGGATCTCGCAGACCGGGCGGAAGCCGTGCATCGCCAGGCCGATCGCGGTGCCGACGATGCCGGACTCCGCCAGGGGCGTGTCGATGACGCGCTTCGCGCCGAACTCGGACTTGAGGCCTTCCGTGACGCGGAAGACGCCTCCGAGCGTGCCGATGTCTTCGCCCATCATCAGGACGCGCGGATCGTCCTGCATCGCGCGCCGCAGGCCGGCGTTGATGGCACGGCCGAGGGCATGATCTCGGAGCTCGGCTGGGTGGGCGCGAGGGCGCAGCAGCGATCGTGTCGGTCATAGCGAGTCTCCGAAGGAGGCTTCGTAGTTCTTGAGCCACTCCTTCTGTTCGTCGATGCGCGGGTGCGCCTCGGAGTAGACGTGATCGAACATCAGCTCGACCGGGGGCCGCTCGAGGGCCAGAGTGCGCTTGCGCACGTCTTCGGCGAGATCGAGCGCCTCGGCCTCGACCTCGAGGAAGAAGGCGTCGCCTTCACCACGAGAGCGCAGGAACGCCTCGAAGCGCGTGATCGGATCGCGGGCGATCCACGACTGCGTCTCGGCGTGCGTGCGGTACTTCGTGGGGTCGTCGGAGGTCGTGTGGGCGCCGATGCGGTAGGTGAGGGCCTCGATGAAGCGCGGGCCGTCGCCGGCCCGGGCAGCGTCGAGGTCGCGCAGGGTGACGGCATAGCTCGCCAGCACGTCGTTGCCGTCGATCTGGGTCGACGGGATGCCGAAGCCCTCGCCGCGGCGGACGAGCGGGGTGCGGGACTGCGTGGACACCGGCACGGAGATGGCCCACTGGTTGTTCTGCAGGAAGAACAGCTCGGGCGTCTGGAAGCTCGCCGCGAACACCATGGCCTCGTTGACGTCGCCCTGGCTGGTGGCCCCGTCGCCGAAGTAGGTGACGACGGCCTGATCGCGCTCGGGATCGCCGGTGGCGTACTCGCCGTCGATCGTGATGCCCATCGCGTAGCCGGTGGCGTGCAGCGTCTGCGAGCCGATCACCAGCGTGTAGAGGTGGAAGTTCTGCTTCTCGACGGGATCCCACCCGCCGTGCGTCGTGCCGCGGAGCAGGCGGATCACGTCGACGGGGTCGATGCCACGGACGAGGCCGACGGCGTGCTCGCGGTACGACGGGAAGATATGGTCTTGCGGCCGCGAGGCGTGGGCGGAGCCGACCTGCGCACCCTCCTGGCCGTGGCTCGGCACCCAGAGCGCAAGCTGGCCCTGCCGCTGCAGGTTGCCCGCCTCGTCGTCGAATCGGCGCGTGAGCACCATGTCGCGGTGGAAGCGCTGAAGCATCTCGTCGCTGAGAGCCTCGATCACCGGAAGGAACTCGGTAGTCCGATCGTTCTCTTGGAGCACCCCGGAGGCGTCGAGGAGCTGAATCGGAGGCACCTCGGGCCCCATCGCGTCGGAAGACATGCCGACGAGCCTATAGGCGGGCTGCCGCGCGAGACCTAGAGGCTCCGGACAACCTCCTGGGCAGCTCCTAGGAGTTTGTCGACAGAAGCGGACTCGCCGATGGTGATCCGGATGCCCTCCGGAGTGAAGGCTCGGACCACCACGCCCTGTCGCTGGAACACCTCTGCGGCGCGCGCCGTGTGCTCGCCCGTGGGCAACCAGACGAAGTTGCCCTGGGCTCGGGGGACGGCCCAGCCCTGGTCGATCAGAGCCTGGCGAACCTGGTCGCGCAGCAGCGTGATTCGACCCACTCGCTCGAGCAGTTCGTCTTCGTGCTCGAGCGAGACGAGGGCCGCCCGGAGACCCGGCTCGGTGACGGAGAGCGGAATGGCCGTCGATCGCGCGGCATCGAGCACGTAGGCAGGGCCGACCGCGTAGCCGACTCGAAGCCCGGCGAGCCCGTAGGCCTTGGAGAAGGTGCGCAGGACCACCAGATTGGGGTAGCGCTCGGTCAGCGAGGCGCCGTCGACCGCGTTCTCGGCGGTGACGAACTCGACGTAGGCCTCGTCCAGGATCACGAGGACCGTCTCCGGCACGGCCGCCATGAAGATCTCGAAGGCTTCGGCGTCGACGATCTCGCCGGTCGGGTTGTTGGGGGTGCACACGATCACGGCGCGGGTGCGCTCGGTGACCGACTGCGCCATGGCGACGAGATCGTGAGACCCGTCGGCGAGGTTCGGCACCTGCACACTCGTCGCGCCGGTGACGGTGACGAGCCCGGGGTAGGCCTCGAAGGAGCGCCAGGCGTACACGACCTCGTCGCCCGCCTGAGCGACGGCGAGGAGGAGCTGGGAGAGGATCGACACCGACCCGGCCCCGACGTGCACCTCGTCGACAGTTACGCCGAAGCGCTCTGCGAGGACCGACCGGAGTTCGGAGGCCGCCGCGTCGGGGTAGCGGTTGACGTGGAGCGCCCCGTGGAGGGCTTCGATGACCGCCGGAAGGGGCTCGAAGGGATTCTCGTTCGACGACAGCTTGAAGGCATCTGGGGCGGCCTGTTTGCCCTGGCGGTAGGGCGGGAGAGCAGCGATCTCGGGGCGAAGTCGTACGGGAGCGGTCACCCGACCAGCCTACGGGCTACCACCGACGGCCCCGGGTGGGCATAGTTGTGCGCATGCGATTCTTCGTCCGCCTCGTCATCAACGCCCTCGCCCTCTGGTTCACGACCTTCCTCGTCGCCGGCGTCCACGTCACCGCGTTCGGGGACAAGACCATCGTGCCGACCGTCCTCACCTATCTGCTGGTCGCGTTCATCTTCGGCCTCGTGAACGGCATCGTCGGCACCGTGGTCAAGGTCGTCGCGTTCCCGCTCTACATCCTGACCCTCGGCCTCATCTCGTTCGTCATCAACGGACTGCTCCTGATCGTCGTCGCCTGGATCTCGGGGATCATCGGATTCGGCCTGGTCGTCGACAACTTCGGCTGGGGCATCCTGGGCGCCCTGGTCCTGGCCATTCTCGGCTGGTTGATCGGAATCATCCTGCGGCCCCTCTTCGGCAACGTGCGCGCCCGCGCCTGACCGCGATGCCGTACGAGGGGCCGACTTCGGCGAATCGGACGGGGCCGACGCCCTGTTCAGAATCGTCTTCGTGTGCACCGGCAACATCTGCCGGTCGCCGATGGCCTCCACGGTCTTCCGGGCCCGCGTCACCGCCGCCGGCTACGGCGACCGCGTCGTCGTCGATTCGGCCGCCACCGGCGACTGGCACGTCGGCGAGCGCGCCGACTCCCGCACGATCGCGGCCCTCGAGAACCGCGGCTACGATGGGTCACGGCATCGAGCGCGGCAGTTCGAGGCCGCTGACTTCGACCGGCACGATCTCGTGGTGGTCTTCGACCGCGGCCAAGAACGCATCCTGCGAGCGTGGGCGCCGACCGAGACCGACCGCTCGAAAGTGCAGCTCCTGCTGAGCTTCGACAGAGACTCGAGTGTCGGCCGGGCGGGCGACGGCACCGACGTGCCCGACCCCTACTACTCCGATGCCGCCATGTTCGAGACGGTCCTCGACATGGTCGAGCACGCCTCCACCGCGCTGTTCCGGCAGATCGAACCAGCACTACGACAGGGATCCACCACATGAGCCTTCCCCCGCAGCCCCTCAGCCCGCTCGACGGCCGCTACCGCCCCGCAGTGGAGGGCCTCGGCGACCACCTGAGCGAGGCGGGGCTCAATCGGGCTCGCGTGCGCGTCGAGGTCGAGTGGCTGATCGACCAGACCGATCGCTCGTTCGCAGGATCCTCCCCTCTCACCGAGGCGCAGAAGGCCGCCCTCCGGGCCGTGGTCACCGACTTCGGGCAGAACGACATCGACGAGCTCGCCGTCTTCGAGGCGACGACCCGTCACGACGTCAAGGCCGTGGAGTACTACGTGCGCGCCCGCCTGACCGACCTCGGGCTCGACTCGGTCGCCGAGCTGACCCACTTCGCCTGCACCTCGGAGGACATCAACAACCTGTCCTACGCGCTGACCGTGAAGGCCGCGGCCCTCGACGTGTGGCTGCCGAAGTTCGACCGCGTCATCGAGCTCTTCACCGCGCTGGCTCACGAGCACAAAGACACGCCGATCCTCTCCCACACCCACGGGCAGCCGGCCACACCGTCGACCGTCGGCAAAGAATTCGCCGTCTACTCGTACCGGCTCGGCCGCATCCGCGCCCAGATCGCCGGGTCCGAGTTCCTCGGCAAGTTCTCCGGAGCGACGGGCACCTTCTCCGCTCACGTCGCCGCCGCGTCCGACCTCGACTGGACCACCGTCTCGCGCTCCTTCGTCGAAGGCCTCGGCCTGACCTGGAACCCGCTCACCACGCAGATCGAGTCACACGACTGGCAGGCCGAGCTGTACGACCGGGTCGCCCACGCCAACCGGGTGCTGCACAACGTCGCCACCGACATCTGGACCTACATCTCGATGGGCTACATCTCGCAGATCCCGCAGGCCGGCGCCACGGGGTCGTCCACGATGCCGCACAAGATCAACCCGATCCGCTTCGAGAACGCCGAGGCGAACCTCGAGATCTCGTCGGCGCTGTTCTCGTCGCTCTCCGAGACCCTGGTCACGTCGCGCCTGCAGCGCGACCTGACCGACTCGTCGGCCCAGCGCAACATCGGCGTCGCCTTCGGGCACTCGCTGCTCGCGCTCGACAACATCACGCGGGGGCTCGGCGAGATCTCGATCAACTCCTCGGCCATGGCCGACGACCTCGACCGTAACTGGGAGGTGCTCGGCGAGGCGATCCAGACGGTGATCCGCGCCGAGATCACCGCCGGGCGGTCGCAGATCAGCGACCCCTACGCGATGCTGAAAGAGCTGACCCGCGGCCACCGGGTCGGCCAGGCCGAGCTGGTCGCCTTCGTCGAGGGTCTCGACATCGGCGACGAGGCGAAGGCGCGACTCGTGGCGCTCACGCCGGCCACCTACGTCGGTCTCGCTCCGGAGCTCGTCGCCTACCTCTGAGCCTGCCTCCGCGCACGCCTTCGACAGAAATCGAAGGGGAACGCTCCGCTGCCGCGCCTTTCAAGCCGATCGGAGGGCCGTCCAGCGAAAATCCCCTTCGATTTCGGGAGGGCTAGTGGCCGCGCGGGTAGTCCTCGTCGCGCTCGAGCAGGCCCTTGGTGCGGCCGTTCTCGTCGGTGATCTCGTGCTGCTCGGCGTCGTTCGGCTTGGAGGCGAGCGAGAGCATGGCCAGGACCACGACGCCGACGATGAAGGCGATGCAGAGGAAGATCCCGGCGAGGCGCACCTCGCGGGTCGCCAGAAGCACGATCAGCCCGGTGAAGAGGCCGAAGACGGCCGAGAGCCCGAGGAGTTCGGCCGGGCGGACCCGCTCGTGCCTGCTGGGTGTGCTCATTTCGTCTGTGCTCCGTCGATGCTGCTGGATTCGTGTGCGTCGTTCGCGCCCGTGCCGTCGCGGCGGTCTGCCCGACCGCCGTGGGCGAGATCCTGGGGGTGCCGGTCTGCCACTTCAGGGACAGGCCCTGGATGATCAGGAAGATTCCGACCAGGGCGCCGTAGGCCCCGACGATCCCCACGAGGATCGTCGACGAGGTCAGCGTGCCCTGGATCTTCTCGATGCCGCCGAGCTCTTTCGAGTAATCGGTCGGGACGAGGAGGTAGGCGAGCGCGAGCAGCAGTGTGATGCCGCCCAAGAGCATCCAGTCACGAGCCAGCCCGCTGCGCCTGCGGCGACGCAACCCGGTCACGAGTTCGAGCACTCCGGAGATCAGAGCCCAGCCGGTGACGAGGGCGACCAACATCGGCAGCCCTCCGGCGTGGAAGAGCAACGCGACGGCGCCGAAGACGACACCGACGACGCCCTGAACGACGGCGATCGTGCGGCTGGAGGGGTCGTCGAGCCAGCGATACGAGCCGAGAGCCAGCAGGATCCCGCCGGCGACGGTGGTCGCGCCGAACACCGTCATGCCGATCACGGCCGAGTGGTTGTTGACGAAGGTGATCACCATTCCGAGCACGAGGAAGGGGATCGCCCGGAGAATGGGGACGGGCCAGTAACGCGCGTCGGACGCGTCGCCGTGCTGAACAGCCGTCACGATTCTTCTCTCGGGGTGGTTGGGAACAGTCGAGTTTACCGCCTGCGATCCTGAGTCCTGGCTCGAACGCTCGCCGCCGAGCGAGCCCGGCCCGGCCGAACGGGGGAGGGAACTCACTTCCGCCTCACAGCGGCGACGGATACTGTCGGCTCATCTGAAAGGAGCATTCGCTCACACACCCGACTGGGAAGTCGACCCTCGAACAGGGAGAGTCGCGATGACCGCACTTGACTCAGCCCCCACTTCCACCGCACCCCTAGTCCCCGGGTCCCTACTCAGCACGATCCGCAACCACAAGGAGCTCCCCGCCGGTTTCCGCGGGACGACCTCCGGCCCCACCGCCAAGCCGATCAGCACCTACACGGCTCTGCTGGCCCGCGTCCGCGACGCGGGGCTCCTCAAGCGCCGCACCGGCTTCTACGTCACGGTCTTCGCGATCGTCACCGCCTGCCTCGCCGCCGCCGTGACCGGTTCATTCCTCCTCGGCGACAGCTGGTTCCAGCTGCTCATCGCCGGCGGGATCGGCCTCATCTTCACGCAGTACGCCTTCCTCGCCCACGAGACCGCGCACCGCCAGGTGTTCGAGTCGGGCAAGACGAGCGACCGTGTCGGTCGCGTCCTCGCGGCCGGCGTCGTCGGCATGAGCTACTCGTGGTGGACCTCGAAGCACACCAAGCACCACGGCAACCCGAACACCATCGGCCGCGACACCGACATCGACTACGACACCGTGTCGTTCCTCGAACGCGACGCCGTCAAGCAGCGAGGCTTGAGCCGGTTGTTCACCCAGAAGCAGGGCTACGCGTTCTTCCCGATCCTGCTCTTCGAAGGGTTCAACCTTCACTTCATGTCGTACAAGACCGTGTTCGGCCGCAAGAAGGTCGATAAGCGGTCGCTCGAGATCACGATGATCACGATCCGCTTCGCCGTCTACCTCGGCATCATCTTCTGGTTCCTGCCGCTGGGCATGGCGTTCGCCTTCATCGGCGTCCAGTTCGCGATCTTCGGCCTCTACATGGGCTCGGCCTTCGCACCGAACCACATCGGCATGCCGATCATCCCCGAGTCGAGCCGCGTCGACTTCCTGTCGAAGCAGGTCCTCACCTCGCGCAACATCCGCGGCGGCCGCGTCATGACGCTCGCGATGGGCGGCCTCAACTACCAGGTCGAGCACCACCTGTTCCCGAACATGGCCCGCCCGCATCTCAAGGCCGCCTCGAAGCTGGTCCGCGAGCACTGCGCCGAGCACCAGGTCCCGTACACGGAGGCCACCCTGGTGAGCGCCTTCGGCACGGTGGTGAACTACCTCAACCGGGTCGGCCTTGCTGCGCGCCGACCGTTCGACTGCCCGATGGCCGCGGAGTACAGACCCCGCTAGCTCTGTCCTCACGAAGGGCGGCTCGACTTCGGTCGTGCCGCCCTTTCGTGGTTGAGTGGGTGCATGGGAGACGGAGACGACCGGGCGCTCCAGGCGCTCGCCGAGATCCGCACCGCCGAAGCCGGCAGGATCCTCGGGCTCCTTCCCGCAGGGAGCCTCGTCGACCTCGCGGCCGGATGGGCAGCGGCCGGCATCACGAGCCCGGGGATCCTGCGCCTCGCCTTCGCCGCCGATGTGAGCAACGACGAAGCGCTCGGGCTGCTGGCGTCCGACGCGGCCGCCCTCGGTCTCACGTTCTCGTCGACGCGCGACGCTCGCGCGGCGTACGTCGTCGACCTCCTGCCCGATCTCGTCTCGGCACCCGACCCGGGCACGCTGTCGATGACCGTGTCGAACAACTACACCGACGAGATCAGCGGCCGGGCCCGCGGGCTGTTCGGGCGCTTTCGCAGGCGTCGCTGAGGCGACCTACTGCTTCGTCGCGTCCATCCACCGGGCGACCTGGGTGGTGAAGACGTCCTGGATTCGGGCTACACGCCGGTTGTCGGGTGACGCTGCCGGCCGGACCGACGCTTGTCGCACGTGGGGCCAGACCACCCCTCATCGGACTATGCCCCGTCGACTCGTCAGGCGATCTCGACGCCTTCGACCCTGTGGATTTTTCCGGCTCTCTCGAGCCGTTCCGCTTCGGCGAGGTCGTCTTCGAGCTGCTCGGCGTCGACGTTGGCGAAGAGCACGAGACCCAGGTCGGCATCGGTGGTCCGGTTCTCGATATCGAACTCGGTTCCCAGGTCGGGCGCATTGCTGAGGAGGCGGAACGAAACCAGCGCGCGCAGAGGTGCCGGGTCGAACTCGACAAGGACTCCTGACCGCTCGGCGGTCAGCAGGTAGAACCCGAGGAACTGACGATCAGGGTGGGATCCGAGGGCCGCGCGGGCCGTTGCGGGCTCGCCTGCAATGACATCTGCCAGAACGGTCGCCTGGCTGAAGCCCTGAGCGGCGACGAAATAGTCGGTCGGCTGAGCCGGCCCCATGAGACGCCCGTTGAACTCGATGAGTCGTGGTCCGTCGCACGTGAGACGGGCTTCTGTGTGCGTGGCACCGGCGTGGACCCCGAGTGCCTCCAGACAGGCAAGGACGTACTCGACGAGCTGAGCGATGCCTTCCTCGTCGTGGCGATGCGTTCGCCCGGCGAAGAGCTGAGGCGCATCGCCGACGAATCGGAACTCATTGGAGTAAACCTCGGTGACCTCGTGGACTCCGTCGACGACGACGGTGTTCACATGGAACTGGGGCCCCTCGACGAACTCCTGAATGACCGCTCCCACGTTCTTGTTGCCCAGGATCGACGTGCTGTCGATGACGTCGGCGGCGAAGGCTCGCGCGTCCGCCCAGGTCGAGGCGGCTCGGCAGAGGTCGCTGCCGGCACTGTTGGAGGGTTTCACCATCACGGGCAACCGGAGCCGCTCTTGGAGGGCGGACACGTGGGCGACGTCGGTGACGAGGTAACTCTGAGCAGTCGGTAGGCCTGCTCGCGCAACTCGCTCGATCATGCCGTTCTTGTCTCGACGGTGATGGATGAACTCCGGGTCGGACGTCGGCAGCCCAGCGCGGGCGGCGAGCCACTCTGCGGCCGACACCCCGCTTTCGCCGCCGGCGATGATGAGGTCGAACTGGTTCGCGTCGACGAAGCGAAGCAACTCGGGCGCCGGCGCGAGGGGGAGTCACTCGAGGGGAGGACGAACGGGACGTCCTGCCACCAGGTGGTGACGTGGACGTTTCGCTCACGCAGCTCTCGGACCAGATCGGTGCCACTGGACTCGGGATCGATGACGAGGACGTGGATCATTTCTCTCCTTGGCGGTGGTGCCGCTTTCGCGGTCGCGGGGTCGGATCGTGGAGCCTGGCCCTGCGGCTTTCCGCCGGCAGAAGCGCAGGTCACCAGACGCGTCACAGGGGCGCGCATCACGGCGGCGCTCTTGGTGGCGACGCGCATCAAGGCCGCTCGCCATTCGGCCGCTCGCACCTGGGCCACTCGCAACTGGGCCACGAGCGAGCAGGCCGACACGGCGAGGAGCACCACCATGAGGGCGGCCGTCAGCGGGTCGAAGCGGCGCGCAAGAAGAACCTCGGTGAGAAAGACCAGGGCAGGAAGGGACGACAGGACGAGCTCGGATGAAACCGGGTTCGCCCTGCCGAGACCGTACTGAAGGACGATGAGGGGCGCGGCGCCCAGCAGAACGGAGACGAATACCAACCGGGGGATGTCGGGCGAGACGAGGGAGCCACCACGTGTTCCGAGGAGGAAGACGAGGCCGCTGACGATCCAGGCGAGGTGAAATCGGGAGGCGTTCACCTGCACGGCTGTGAGCCCGGCCTTGCTCAGCTCGACCGAGAACAGGACGACGAACGCGCCGCTGAAGCCCGCGAAGACGGCGAGCGCGAGTCCCAACCAGGTTTCCGCGCCGCGTGTTCCGTCGACCAGGATCGAACGCGCCGCAATCCCGACCGACACGATCACGACGCAGACGGGCGCAGCCACCGTTCGCAACCGAAGTCGTCTCCTTGAGCGAGAGGCGACGGCGATCGTGACGATCAACGGAGCAGATCCCGCCTCCAGGACGCTGACGCTGGTTGGGGGAAGGTAGACGAGCGCCGAGAAGAAGGCGACGAAGACTCCGGCCGTCGCGGCGTTCATCCCCACGAGGACCAGAAGGGTCGAACGACAACGGACATGGCGATTGAGACCTGGCAATGCTCCGCGCAGGAACGCCTGCACGACGCAGATCACTGCTGCGGCGGCGAAAGCGAGAAAGGAACTCAGCGGCGCGGTTCCGGCCGTGATGACTCGGGCGATCACCACGGTGCCGACTGCCTGCCACAGCGTGCTCGCCGCGACGATGGCGAGAGGACCGGCTCGGTGGGGCGTGTTCACGCCTCGACGACCTCTGAGCACGAACCGCGTTCGATCGGATCGGCGCCCATGGTGCGGACGATGTGCCGGACCACGCCCTGCACGGCGTCCACGATGCCGTCGAGCGCGCTCACGTAATAGCGAGCGCCCTGCGCTAGACCGCCAATGGCATAGATCGGCAGGGCCGTGCCGCCGGAGTCAATCACTCGACTCGTGCCGTAGTGCAGCGCAAAGCCGCCGAACGGATCGGGTCTTGCCAGACCGTCAGCGATCATCCGGCCGAGCATCCCGCTTTGCACGTCGACAAAGGGTTCGTGCGCGGAGCGATATGCCTGAACGACCACATCGGCCGCCAGGTCGTCACCCGAATCGGTCGAGGCGCCGCGGCTGTTTCCGCGGCCGACGCCCGCGTGAACACCAAGCTGCTCGGCATCGATCGCGCCGAGGAGAAGAGCCGCCGTCGGCGAAGGCATCGGGTTGCACCAGCTTTGAAAATACGGGTGGAGCGCGCGTAGGAACACCCGCCGGTCGGCGACGTCGAAGCGATTCCAGCTCTCACTCACGGCTTCGTCCGCGACACCGACCAGCAACGAAGTCCAGGGGTCGTCCAGCCCCGCCACTCCCCGGCGGAGCGCGTCCTGCGGCGTCCGAAGACCACGCATGCGCTTCTCGGGTTCTCTCAGATCGACCTGACAGACCTCGGCTTCTGCCTCGAGGAGACCGATGGCCCTTCTCACGGAGAACGTCGCGGCGTCTCGAACCGCCTGCCGAGTGTAGAGGTGTGGACGATGCGCGCTCCTCCCCGGGCGAACGGAAGGCAGAAAACCTCTCCGAGAGACCATGTCGATTCGACCCTCGTGTCCGCGCTGAAGGAGGGCTCTGACGACGTCCACACCCGTGAGGCCGGTGCCCAGGACGAGGACTGAATCATCGGGGCTGATGCGCCGCACCGTCTCCCGGAGCGGATACGCAGAAATCGTGGCGCCCGGACGAGGACCGGTCGTGAATCCGGACCAACCCGGACAGAGGATCACGTCGTCGAAGCCGGCGTGGACGGAGTTGTTCGTTTCTACAGAGAATTTCTTCGAGCCGTCTCGACGGATGCGATCTACCGCGTAGGGAACCAACTGCAGGACGCCCTCGCGTCTTGCCCAGTCGTCTCGCAGGCCAGTCAAGGACTCCCGCAGGTAGTCACCGAATGCGGGTCGCGTTGCGAAGAGATGACCCGGATCGCTTGGGCCGAATCGGGCGTGATGCCATCGGGTGAAGTGGTTGTCGTCGTGCCCGCAAATGGACATGAGGTTGCTCGGGGCGTTGAGGAGAGGATGCGTGTCGTCCGCAAGATACGGGAGACCTCGTCCGGCATGCCGGTCGCTTCGAAGAGTCGAGTCGAAAACGGAGAGTTCGAAAGGATCGCGGATCTGACGTGTCAGCGCGTGCGCGACGGCTATGCCCGAAGCCCCTGCTCCGACAATGACTATTCGCTTCACTCCGCCCCCGGTCGACTATCTCTGGCATTACATACTAGACGTTTCATTCTGGTTGACAAAAGTCGTGGCTTCGAATGTCGAGCCGACGGAGGTGGGGCTCGCACGGCCCATGTGAGCGCTCACGGTCTAGCGTCGTCGTCATGGACTACAGAAAACTCGGCAACTCAGGAACCATCGTGTCGGAGCTGACACTCGGAACCATGACCTTCGGCTCCGAAGCGGACGAGACCACGTCGCACGCCATCCTCGACACCTTCTTCGAACACGGCGGCACCTTCATCGACACCGCCGACGTCTACTCGGCCGGGGTCTCGGAGACGATCATCGGGCACTGGCTCGAGTCACACCCGACGGAGGCCGCGCAGGCGGTCATCGCCACCAAGGGACGCTTCCCGATGGGCACGGGGCCCAACGACGTCGGCCTGTCGCGCCGCCACCTCCGCACGGCCCTCGACGCGTCGCTGACGCGGCTCGGCGTCGAGCACATCGACCTCTACCAGATGCACGCCTGGGACGCCCTGACCCCGCTCGACGAGACCCTGACCTTCTTGAACGACGCGGTCACCGCCGGCAAGATCGGCTACTACGGCTTCTCCAATTACCTCGGCTGGCAGCTGACGAAGGCCGTCCACCGCGCGATCGCCCTGCACCTCGCGCCGCCGGTGACCCTGCAGCCGCAGTACAGCCTGCTCGTGCGCGACATCGAGCACGAGGTGGTGCCCGCAGCGCTCGACGCCGGTATCGGGCTCCTGCCCTGGTCGCCGCTCGGCGGCGGCTGGCTGACCGGCAAGTACAAGCGCGACGAGGCTCCGACCGGCGCCTCGCGGCTCGGCGAGAATCCGACGCGCGGCATGGAGGCCTGGGAGGCGCGCAACGCCGACCCGCGCACCTGGGACGTCCTCTCGGTCGTCCAGGCGACGGCGCAGGATCACGACGCCACGGCTTCGCAGGTCGCCATCGCCTGGCTGCTCGAGCAGCCGGCCGTCACCTCGGTGATCCTCGGCGCCCGCACCGTCGACCAGCTCGTCGACAACCTGGGTGCCTCGGGCCTCGGCCTGAGCACCGCGGACGTGCTCGCGCTGAACGACGCCAGCGCGCCGCGCGTCGACGAGTACCCGTACGGCACGGCCGGCGTCGCGCAGCGGAACCGCAAACTCGAGGGCGGTCGCTAGCGCTCGCTCCCCCTCCCCTCCCGCAGACCTCCCCTCCCGCCGACCTCTCCCTCCCGAAATCGAAGGGGATTTTCGGGCGACGCCCCCGCTATCCGCATGAATGCGGCGGCGCCGCGCGTTTCCCCTTCGATTTCTGGAGGAGGAGGGGTGAGGTGCGGGGCTGGGCGACGGGCAGGGCTACGGGCCGCCGAAACGCTCCGTGCGGATCGACGCGGGGTCGTGACCGAGGGCCGCGAGCAGATCCGTCACGTGCGCCACGAACCCGTTGGGGCCGCAGACGTAGAAGACGGCGCCGGCCCGGGGCTCGGGAACGAGCGACTCGAGGTCTGCGGCCGTCAGCCTGCCGGGAGCGCGAGGCGACCCCTCCGGGCACCGTCTCGTGTAGACCGTGTCGACCCGGAGTGATCCTGCCGCCTTCAGCTCTTCGAGCTCGGAGCCGTAGTACGCCGCACCCGGTGAACGCACGGAGGAGAGCAGGCGGAACGGCACCGCGCCGCTGGCCGCGACCCGTGCTCGGACCATGGCCATCAGCGGGGCGACTCCGGAGCCGCCGCCGATCAGCTGGACCGGCGCCGCGTCGGTCGGGCGCCAGACGAACCAGCCGCCGATGGGCCCCCGGATCTCGAGGGGGTCGCCGGGTTCGAGCCCCTGCACCAGGTACGGGGAGACTTCTCCGTCGGCCAGCTCTTCGACCGTGATCTCGACCTCGTCGTCGGGGAGGGGCGTCCGAACGGGCCGCCACCGGGCGCGGCCGACAGCGAGTACGACCGGACGGCCTGATACCCGTCGTCGGCCGTGAGGCGCACGTCGACGTGTTGTCCGGCAAGCACCTCGTCGAGGTCGGTGACCCGCAGCCGGATGCTGCGGGCGGTGGCCGTCTCGACCCGCGTCTCGACGCAGACCGCGGGCCGCCAGCCGATCGTCACGAGTAGCGCTCCTCCTTCCAGGGGTCGCCGTGCTCGTGGTACCCGAGCCCCTCCCAGAAGCCGGGCGTGTTCTGGGGCATCGTCTGGATGCCCTGGACCCACTTGGCGCTCTTCCAGAAGTAGAGGTGCGGGACGAACAGCCGCGCGGGGCCTCCGTGGTCGTCGGCGAGGGGCTGCCCCTCGAAGGTGTGGACGATCCAGGCCTTCCCGCCGAGCAGGTCGTCGAGCGGCAGGTTGGTCGTGTAGCCGCCGTAGCTGCGCGCCAGGGCGAAGCGGTGCTGGGTCTCGAGGCCGTCGAACAGGGTGTCGAGCGAGACGCCGCGCCAGTGGGTGCCGAGCTTCGACCAGCTCGTGACGCAGTGGATGTCGGTGTCGACGTCCTCCTGCGGGAGGGCGAGGAAGTCGTCCCACGAGAACGAGCGCTGACCGGTCTCCGTCGCGATCTGGAGTTCCCACCGCTTGATGTTGGGGGTGGGGCCTGCCGACAGGACCGGGAAGCCGCGTTCGAGGTACTGACCGGGCGGGAGAGCAGGATCGATGCGGCGCCTGCTGGCAAAACCGGTGAAGCCGACCACGGTGCCTCTTTCTCGGAACGACTGGAAGACGCGTTCTACCGCCCGGAAAGCCAGCCCTGAGGAGGATGCCGGTTCCCAGTGTGAAATGAATAGAATAACGCGTGCTCGTCCCCGACCCCTCGATGACCCGTGTCGCGTTCGTCGACCCGGTCAGGTCTCCGTCGAGGCTCCTGACGGCCGCACAGAGGCTCCCCGCCTGGGGCGCCGTGCTCGTCGTCTACGCCCTCTCGCGCGTCTTTTCGACCGTGCTCCTCTTCGTGATGTACAGGATCGCGGCGACGCACCCGACCCAGTACGCCGACAAGTACGTCGATGCCGGCGCGACCAAGGGCTTCTTCGGCTTCCTCAACGTGTGGGACGCCCGGTTCTACACGTCCATCGCCGAACACGGCTACCCCCACGTGCTCCCCGTGTCGGCGAGCGGCGCGGTGCAGCCGAACGCGTGGGCGTTCCTCCCCGTGTTCCCGTGGTGCGTGCGCATCCTGGCCCAGATCACCGGCTGGGACACCGGGGCGGTCGCGGCCGGGGTCGCCACGATCTTCGGCGCTCTCGCGGCGCTCGCCCTGCACCGCTTCCTCTCTCTCCGCGTCGACGCTCTCGGAGCGCTCTGGGGCACGACCTTCTTCTGCTTCGGCGCGATGGGCTTCGTGCTCGAGGTCGGCTACGCCGAGAGCATGTTCCTGTTCTTCCTGTTCGCGGGCCTGCTCGCGCTGATGCAACGTCGTTACGTGACGCTGATGTGGTGCGGCGTCCTCGCCTCGTTCGTGCGGCCGGGGGCGCTCGTCCTGGCTCTCACGCTGCTCATCGTCGTCGTGCACCGGTTCTGGAAGCACCGCGACGAGTTCCCGCGGGCCGAACGCGCAGCAGCCGTCGTCGCGGGGCTGGCGATCGGTGCGGCGGGCCTCGCGTGGCCGCTCGTCGCCGCAGCCATCACGGGCGAGAGCGGTGCCTACCTCAAGACCGAGATGTCGTGGTGGAAGGGCGTCATCGGCTACACGCCGTCGCACTTCGTACCGCTGTCGCCGTGGTTCCTGATGGCCGTGCGCTACCTCGGGATCGCCGGCATCATCGTCGTCCTGGGCGTTCCCGCGCTCTACATCTGGGGCATGCGCAAGCCGTCGCTCCGGCGACTCGGCTTCGACATCCGCGCCTTCCTGACGTCGTATTCGCTCTACCTGTTCGCGGTGTTCCTGCCACAGCAGAGCCTTCCGCGGCTCATCATGCCGCTGGCTCCCCTGATCGCCGTCGACAGCATCACGCACCAGCGGGCGATCCGACGCCTCGTCCTGGCGTCGGGCATGGCGCTGCAGGTGACCTGCGTGGTCATCATGTGGCTGCTCGGCCCGCCGTGACCCACCCTCGGACGGAGACGACCTCGGTCTCGGGTCGCACGAGTCGCGCCCTGCGGCGGACGCGCGGACGGTCGGCCCGCTCGTAGCGTCGAGCCATGACCACGACGACCGGCGACGCCACCCGCACCCGGGACAGCGTGCGCGTGATCGCGACCCGCTGGCTCACCCCGGTCATCGCGGCGGCGGCAGCGCTGGCGGTCTGGGAACTCGGCAGAACGGGCGGCAGCAGCCAGGTGGTCATCGGCCGCTTCGGGGCTCAGTGGCTCTCGCTCGCGGCCGGCGGAGTCGCCCTGCTGGCGGGAACCCACGCGGTCATCGCCTGGACCTACCGCTGGACCAGGCGCGCGCGCGGCCACGGCGGCGCGGCGGGCATCGCGGCGGTAGCCGTACGGGGAGTCGTCACCCTGGTGTCCTGCTCGATCTGGCTCCTCGGCATGGCCGCTCTCGGATTCGCCACGCTGTTCGGCTATCCGTCGGCCTTCGTGACCGTCGGCTCCGTGTCGGGCCACGCGATCGTCGTCGAGGCGAACAGCTCCCTGGCCGGCCTCGCGGTGTCGGCCGGAGTGCGCGACGGACTCCTCGTGACCTTCCCTCGAAGCGGCGAGTCGACCTGGTCGCAGGACGGCCAGGCGTCCGGGTTCCGACCGGTGGACCCCGCCAACTACCGACTCGAGGTGCGCGGCGACACCGCCATCGTCCACTTCCGCGTGACGCCGAGCACGCCGCTCGACCACAGTGTGAGCCTGCCGCTGTCGGCGATCACCCGTGCGGAGCGGTGACGCGCGCGCTGCCTTCCCCTCCCCACCGGCCCGCTCCTCCCCGCCGGCCGGTTTCTCCCCGCCGGCCGGTTCCTCGCCGCCGGCACGCTCCTCCCCGCCGGAAATCGAAGGGGATTCTCGGCCGCACCCGTCGCGATCCGCACGAGTCCTCGGGCGGGCGGAGGATCCCCTTCGATTTCGGGCGGCGGGGGGCAGGGCGGGGGCAGGGCGACGGGAGTTCTGAGCGAACACCGGGGGACGTTGCGGGCGCGCGGGGAGGCGTGGTGCACTAGGTGGGCGTGCAAAGCGGGACGCTGACCTGACCTCCTTGCCGATCGGGGCCCGATGACCCAGCGACAGAACCGCGCGACACCCTGGCGCCCGGTGCGCCTGGCCGGGGCGATCGCGATCCTGCTCGCCACGGCTCTCGCGGTGACCGCCTGCACGTCCGGCTCACCCGAGGTGAAGAAGACTCCGGCCACCGTGCAGAACGAGTCGGCCGCGAAGGTCTACGGCGGCGGCCTCTACGTGCAGCCCGACAGCCTCGCGGCCAGAGCCGCCGACACGTTGCGGGCCGACGGCAGGTCGGACGCCGCCGATGCCGCGTCGGAGATCGCCAAGACTCCCGTGGCGATCTGGCTCGGCGACCAGTACAGCGTGTCGGAGGTGCGGAAAGTCGTCGCCGAGAACGTCCGGGCCGCCGAGAAGAAGGGCGTGACCCCGGTCTTCGTGCTCTACGCGATCCCGCATCGCGACTGCGGCGACTACTCGGCAGGCGGCTGGACGGCCGCGAAGTATCCGATCTGGACGCAGGCCGTCGCCAGCGCCCTGAAGGGCCACCGCGCTGCGGTCATGGTCGAGCCCGACTCCCTCGCGATGCTGAGCAACTGCCCCGACGAGGCCGACACCCGGATCCCCCTCGTCAAGGAGGCCGTCGAGCAGCTGGCTGCCGCCAAAGTCCCGGCGTACCTCGACGCGGGAAACTCACACTGGGTGAGTCCGTCCGTGATCGCAGAACGCCTGAAGAAGGCGGGGATCAGCGACGCCCGCGGTTTCTTCACCAACGTCGCCAGCTTCTACCCGGTCGACGACGAGCGCGACTTCGCATCGAAGGTCTCGAGGCTGACCGGCGACGCGCACTACGTCATCGACGTGTCGCGCAACGGGCAGGGCTGGAAGGGCACGTGGTGCAATCCCCGGGGCACCGGCCTCGGTCAGGATCCCCGCGTCGCGTCCGGTTCGTCCGAGCTCGACGCCCTCCTGTGGATCAAGACGCCGGGTGTCAGCGACGGCACCTGCAACGGGGGCCCGGCGGCGGGAGTGTGGTTCTCGTCCTATGCCGAGCAGCTGGTCGAGAATCGTCGGCAGTAGCCGTCGGCGGTCGCCTGCCCCGTGGTCGTGCGCAACTCGCCGCTCACTTTCGTCGGCGGCCCTCAGGTGCGCACGACGAACGGCGGGGCTGCCAGGGGGCGGGAGGGCGAAGCGGGAGCGGCTAGAGGCTCTCGCGGCGGCGCTCCTGAGCGACCACGGCCTCGCGGTCGGACAACCCGCGCAGGCCGGACAGCGGCTGCGCCATGCGCTGATTGGACCGCAGGATCGGCTCGGTGCGGTCGAGGAACGCCCAGTATCCGGCCGTGTAGGGGCAGGCGTCCGGGCCCAGCCGTTTGCTCGGTGAGAACCGGCATCCTGCGCAGAAGTCCGTCATCCGGTTGATGTACGCGCCGCCCGAGGCGTAGGGCTTCGTCGCGACGATGCCGCCGTCGGCGTGCTGCGACATGCCGACGACGTTGGCCGGCATGACCCACGGGGTGCCGTCGACGAACATGCCGACGAACCAGTCGTTCAGGGCGCGCGGGTCGTAGCCGCGCTGGAGCGCCCAGTTGCCGATGACCATCAACCGCTGGATGTGGTGCGCCCAGCCGTGCTCGCGAACGCCGGCGATCGCGTGGTGGAGGCAGTTCGCCTCGATCTCGTCGGGGCTCAGGGTGAGAAACGCCGCCGGCAGTGGCTCGTGGGCACCGAGCGCGTTGTTCGAGGTCGAGTAGTCCTCGCCGAGGTACCAGTAGAGGTGCCAGACGTAGTCGCGCCAGCCGGCGACCTGCCGGACGAATCCCTCGACGCTCGCGAGAGGCGCGGCGCCCCGCTCGTACTCGGCGGCGACGCGCTCGACGACGGCGCGGGGGTCGAGCAGCCCGAGATTGAGGGGCGCGCTCAGAAGGGAGTGGGCCATGGTCCAGTCGCCGGTGAGCGTGGCGTCCTCGAACGGCCCGAAGTCGCCCAGCCTCACCTCGAGGAAGTCGTCGAGAGCCCGGTTCGCCTCCGCTTCCGTCGCAGCGAAGCGGCGCGGACCGTCGTCGCCGACCAGGGTCACGCTCCCGTCGGCCTGCCACCGGTCGAGGTCGCGGCGCACCTCGTCGTCGATGTCGTCCTCGGTCGGCCACCACGGGTCGGGCAGGCCCAGCGACACGGCGCCCTTGGGCGGGGAGGCGCGGTTGTCGTGGTCGTAGTTCCATCGGCCGCCCGCCGGCTGGGCGCCTTCCATGAGCAGCCCGGTGCGCTCGCGGACCTGACGGTAGAAGTCCTCCAGGAGAAGGCGCTTGCCCTGCCGCGCATCGGCCCAGGCGCGGAAGTCGTCCTCGCTGGTCACGAAGCCGCGGGAGGGCAGGATCCTGCACCCTCGCCTTCGGACTTCGCGTCTCGCACCGTAGGAGGTCGGGTCGATGACCTCGAGGTCGCCGTCGCCCGATCGTCGGGCCAGCGCCTCGGCGAACGTGTCGGCCCGGAGGTACTCGCAGCGCTCGCCGAGCTCCCGCGCGCGGTGGCGGAGGGCCGAGAGGAGCAGGTGGGCCTTCGCGCGATGCATCGGAGCCCTGGCGAAGACGGACTTCGCTTCGATGAGCAGGATCGGGCCGCCGTCGTCGAACAGCGAGCCGAGCTGACCGGCGAACAGCCACCTCGTCGCCTTCGTCATGCCCTGCACGGTACGCGCCTGTCGATAGGCTGGGTGAGTGATAGCCGCTGCCGTGACCCTGTTCGCCGTCGCCGTCGTGGTCGTCGGGACGACGGTCTTCGCGGCCGGCGGTGTGATCAAGCTGAACCACGCCGTCGGCATCCGCGTGCACTACTACCTCGCGTCGCAGGAGGCTTGGGAGGCCGGGCACGCCGCCGCTCTCCTGCCGGTGACCATCGGAGGGCTGATCGCCGTGGCCGGCGGGATCGTCGGGCTGCTCCGGCCGGATTCCGTCGGGATCGTGATCGTCGCGTTCCTTCTGCTGTTCGCCCTCATGGCCTGGGGCATCCTGCGCGGAGACCGGGCGGCCCTCGACGCTTTCGCGGAGGCTTCCGAGGCTTCCGATGCTTCTGGCGCGTCCGGTACCGAGTAGCTAGGCGCTCGAGTCGGCGTCGGCCGCCAGCGCGTCGAGCGCTGCGCGGGTGCCGCGCACGGTTCCCCACCCGATGCAGGCGAACAGGATCACGCAGCCTCCGATGATGCAGGCCGCCTGGCTCCCCGAGTCGGTGACGACGAGCACGGTGACCCCGGCCCCGGCCAGGGCCGCGGCACCCACCACGGTCGGTAGCAGTGCGGCGCGATGCCCCGCTTGCCAGGCCGCCTCGCCGGCGAGGAAAAACCGAACCGGTAACCGGCGAGCAGGTTGATCGGGAGACGGCCGGCAGCCGCCAACCAGGTCGTCACAACGATGACGGTGGCTGCCAGTACGGTCACGGCGGAGGCGACGATCATGAGAAGTCAGTATATGACATGTGAAAAGAATCGACATCGATCGGCGCTCGTGGCCTTGTGTCTGCGAACTACTTGTGCGAGAGTAGTCGCATGTCTTCCATCCGGCTGTTCATTCTCGACGCGTTCGCGCGCTACGGCGAGATGCACGGTCACCAGTTGCGCCTCCAGGCGGAGCAGGAGCGCGTTCAGCTCTGGACCGACATCAGCGTCGGCGCCCTGTACGGCGCCATCAAGCGTCTGACCGCCGACGGACTCCTCGCCGAGGTGCGGGTCGAACGCGACGGCAACTTCCCCGAGCGCCAGATCTACGCCATCACCGAGAAGGGGCGGGAGTCGCTCCGCGAGCTCCACCAGGCGACCCTGACGGCCGTCTCGCGGCACCCCGATCCGTTCGACCTCGCCTTCGCGCGACTCGACCGCGACCGTCTCGACGATCTGCCGCGTACGATCCAGGAGCGCCTCGACGCACTCGAGCACCTCCTGGTCGAGACCGTCGACAACAACAACAGGGCCCGCCCGTGGCTCTCGATGGGCGAGGAGCTCGTGATCACGCACGGTGAGCACCGGCTCCGCTCGGAGATCGACTGGCTGCGCTCGCTGCAAAGCAAACTCCCCGACATCATCGCCGACGAGCGCGCCAGGGTCATCCCCGACCGCGCCACCCCCTGAACCCCTTACCCTCCTTCCGCATCACGTCGCATCCTGCGATACGAAAGGCTTCACCACCATGACCGACGCAACCGCCCTGGCCGGCAAGCCCCAGGCACCCGCGATCTCCAAGACCGCGTGGCGGGCCCTGGCCGTCCTCCTCGCGGGCATGTTCATCGCCCTCCTCGACACGACCATCGTCAACGTCGCCCTCCCGACCATTCGAACCTCCCTCGACGCCTCCGAGTCGACCATCTCCTGGATCATCTCCGGCTACGCCCTCGCCTTCGGGCTCACCCTCATCCCGGCCGGCCGCATCGGCGACCGCATCGGGCACAAATGGGTGTTCTTCTCCGGCATCGCGCTCTTCACCGCGGCCTCGTTCGCCTGCGGTATCGCGCAGTCCGACACGCAGCTCGTCGTGTTCCGCGTGATCCAGGGTCTCGCCGGCGGTATGTACGTGCCCGCCGTGACGGCCTTCATCCAGCTGCTGTTCCCGCCGCAGTCGCGCGGCAAGGCCTTCGCCATCATGGGCAGCGTCATCGGCGTCTCCTCGGCGCTCGGCCCGATCATCGGCGGTCTTCTCATCCAGGCGTTCGGCGACACCGACGGGTGGCGGACCGTCTTCTACGTGAACCTGCCGATCGGCGCGGCCACTCTGATCGCCGCGGCGATCCTGCTGCCGAAACGCGACAAGTCGGCGCCCCGTCCTCCCGCGGGCCTCGACTGGTTCGGCGTCTTCCTGGTCTGCGCCGCGCTCGTCGCCATCCTGGTGCCGCTCATCCAGGGGCAGCAAGACGGATGGCCGCTCTGGACCTACCTGACCATGGCAGCCGGCGTGATCCTGCTCGCGGTCTTCGGCGCCTGGGAGGTGCGAGTCACGAAGCGCGGCAAGAACGCGCTCGTGCCGCCGTCGCTGTTCAGGCACCCGCAGTTCACCGGCGGTGTCATCTTGGCGCTCGTCTACTTCGCCGCGTTCACCAGCATCTTCTTCACGATCTCGCTCCTCTGGCAGACCGGCCTCAAGCACAGCGCCCTCGCCTCGGGCGCGGTCACGATTCCGTTCGCGGTCGGCTCGATCATCGGCTCCTCCCAGAGCAACCGGCTCTCGTCGCGCCTCGGCCGCACGGTGCTGATCATCGGCACCGCGCTGCTCTCGATCGGTCTGATCTGGGTCTGGCTCCTTCTCGAGAACGTCTCCGGCACCGATCTGACGAGCTGGATGCTCCTGGCTCCGCTCTTCATCGCCGGCCTCGGCAACGGTCTCTTCATCGCACCGAACGCGCAGTTCATCGTCGCGACCGTCGATCGTCGTGACGCAGGATCCGGGTCGGCCGTGATCGCCGCGATCCAGCGGGTCGGCAGCGCGGTCGGCATCGCCGTCATCGGTTCGGTGCTGTTCGGCACCCTGGTGATCCCCAAGGCGGGTCGACCGACCTCGAACACGCCCGCCGCGATCGCCGCCGTCAAGCAGGACTTCGCCGACAGCTTCGCCACGAACTTCACCTCGGCCTCCGCCCACGCGATGCTCGTCAGCGTGATCTTCGCGATCGTGGCGTTCGGGCTCGTGTTCGCGCTGCCGAAGCGCGTGGGAGCCCCAGGTGGTGGGCACGGCGGTGGTGCGCCGGCTGGTGCTGGCGCTCCTGCCGGTGCTGGTGCCTCTGCCGGTGCTGGTGCCTCTGCCGGTGCTGGTGCCTCCGCCGACGCGGCGGCGGGTGCGCCCGCGGGTGCCGGTGAAGGCGCTCCGGCCGGTGCCCCCGCGGGTGCCGGAGGTGCTGTCTCGGCCGACGCCGGTGCTCCGGCGGATGCTGGCGTGCCCGTGGCAGTCGGCGCCCCCGCCGCGCAGGGCAGCTCGAGCACCTCAGCCGCCCCTGTCGATGGCGGAGCCGCGGCCCCGGTCCACGGTGCCCACGCCGCCGATCCTGCTCACCCGGCGGAGCCCGTCCACGCGGGCCACGGCCACCACGTCGCCGAGCCGGAGCACTCAGGGCACGGTGCCCATGCCGCCGACGTCGAGCCGGACGCGGGCGAGCCGCGCGCCTGACCGGCGCTTCGTCCGTCGCCTCGTGCCCCTCACCGTCCGGTGGGGGCACTTCGCGTTGCCCGCCTGCGGGAGGCGGTTCTCGTCGAATCAGCGGCCGAACGGACGAAATCCGCCCTGCGCAGCTGACTGCGGGGCGGATTTCTTTCCGTGTCGCGACGGCCAGGGCCGACGCCGGGAGGTGCGGGTCAGCCGGCGATGCGGACGAAGTGGTGCGCTTGGTCCCAAATGGGTCGGACGCTGACGTGGCCACCGGGCTTCGGTGCGTCGAGGATCATGCCGTTGCCGGCGTAGATGCCGTCGTGCTCCTCGTTGTCGAAGACGACGAGGTCGCCGGGGACCGCCTCGCTCTGCGGGATCGTCGTGCCCATCTTGTCTTGCGACGGCACGTAGTGCGGCAGGGAGATGCCGAACTGGGCGTAGACGAACATGATGAGCCCGGAGCAGTCGAAGGCCGAGGGTCGGCGCCGCCGTGGACGTAGGGCGTTCCGAGGTATTGAAGGGCGACCTGGAAGACCTCGGCGCGGTCGAGGTGGTCGTAGAGCGGGTGGGCGACGTATTCGGCGGCGGTCGGGCCGGTGTACGTCGTGTTCTTCTCGGCCAGGCGATTGGCGATGACCTGCTTCTCGTAGTCGACCACGGACGTCGCGCCGTAGGTGTCGCGGGACGAGACGGCGTTGTCGACGTCGGACGCGACGTCGTAGTCTTGGCCGCCCGTGACCGACGGGGTCGTGGCGGCGACGCCGGTTCCGGCGGCGAAGGCCTTGCCCTGCGTGGCGTTGAGAACCGGCAGGATGCTCGTGGCCAGGATTCCGCACACGACCGTGAGCATGGCGCCACGGCGCGCTGCCACGAAGATCTTGCCGCGGCGCGGAGCTGCGGGCGCGGGCGCGGCGGCGGGGCGAGTCGGGGTGGCCGGGCGACGACGCGACACGGCCGGAGCGGCCGGGCGGCGACGGGCAGCGGGCTCGACGGGGAGGAAGGTCTGGCGGCGACCGGTCGACGACGCGGGCGTCGGGACTCCGGCGGCGAGGCCGGCGAATCCGGTCAGGGTTGCGGAGGCAGGAGCTGCGGGAGCCGGGACGACGGGGGTGGCGACCTGAGCGGCGGGGGCCGGCTCGGCGGTGGCCGGCGCGGCGGAAGCGGCAGCCGGCGCCACCGGGGCGGCAGCGGGAGCCGGGGCGACGCGGGCGGCCGGAACGACAGCCAGCACGGCGGTCGTGACGGGGAGCTCGATGGCCTCCGTCGACAGCGAGACGGTGTCGGACAGGGCGCTGTCGGACAGGGCGGTGTCGGATGCAGAGGCGAGCTCGGCCGAGGCTCCCGGAGCGGCGACCGGCGACACGGGCCCGACGACCGGCGAAACCGGGACGGACGAGGGAGCGGCGGACAGCTCTGCGGCCGCGGCTGCCTCGCGCGCGGCTCGGGCCGCGCGCCGGGGGCTCACAGCCGCGTCGAGCACGGGCGCTACGTGCACGGGCGCTACGACAGCATCGGCAGCGCCGACGGACGGCGCAGCGACGGCGACGGCGACGGCGCCGGCGCCGGCAGAACCGTGCGAAAGAACGGGAGCAGCACCGGCGGAATCCGCAGCGACAGCGCGACGACGACCCGAAACACGCGGCGCGGCGGGGGCGGCGACACCGGAGTCGACGGATGCCGACGGGGTCGCGCCGGCGGGCGCTAGGGTGTCGGGAGTCGAGTCGGTCGAGTGCATCGCCATCCACCCTAAGGGGTAGATCGGCCGCCGACCAACCTCCACTCCTGGGGGCGTGTCATCCCTCGTAAGGATGACGCGGGCGCGAAAAAGATCACGACGTGACGCGCGCCAGGAACTCCAGGGTCGCCGTCAGAGCCACTCCGGCGTCTGGCAGATCGAGGTGGAACTGGTACTCGTGCGGCAGTGCCGGCTCGTGCCCGGCCGCCCAGAACAGCGTGGTCGTCGCCACACCGACCTGGCGCAGCCGCGCGGCGAACGGGACGGACTGCATCCAGGTCAGCGGGTCGTCGTTCCCGCCCGAGACGAACGCGGGCGGGAAGTCGGGGGTGACGAAGTCGACCGTCGACATGGTGGCGCCGGCGAAGGTCTGCGACCACGGGCGAGTTCCCGTGGACGCCCAGAGCGCGTGCTTGAATCCCCACGCGGCGACCCCGTGCAGGGACGACATCGCGCGGAGGTCGTAGATGCCGCAGTGCAGCAGCGTCCCACGGAGCTGCTCGGGCCGGAGGGACGGCTTCAGGTCGAGGAGCCCGGCGAGCTCCGGGTTCACCGCCGGCGCCGCGAGCTGGCTGGCCAGCTGGGCTCCGGCCGAGTCGCCCGCCAGCACGATCCGGTCGGGATCGACGCCCAGGGACGCCGCGTTGCCGACCAAGTGCCGCAGAGCGTCGTTGAGCTGCCGCACGGCGGTCGGATAGACGGCGTCGGGACCGAGCGAGTAGTCGACGGAGACGGCCGTGTAGCCCTCGGCGGCCAGGATCTTCAGGTAGTGAGCAGGATCCACCCGGCTTCCCGAGATCCAGGCGCCCCCGTGGATCCAGACGATCGTCGGCAGTGTCCGCTCCCATGACGACGGCGGAACCCAGGGCGATGACCGACGACCTCTTCACCGCCCCAGTCTGGTGGACGACCGGTCCCGGCGGGCGTCGGCCGAAGCCGAAGCCGAGGGCGACGGGATCCTGCCGCCCTCGGGCGTGTCTCAGACGGTGGCCTGCAGCTGCGGGTAGAGGCCCTCGAGCGGCCCGGACAGGCCGGCCTTGACGTCGATCGAGGTCTGGTCGGCCAGCACCTCCAGGGTTCCCGCCTCGAGTCCGTCGTAGGAGTCGCGCACGACGTCGGCGGCGTCGCCCATCGGAGCGTCGATGCCGGCCGTCATCGGCGTGGCCGTGTAGCCGAGGTGGAGACCCTGCACGTAGGTGCCCTGCGCAGCGAGGTCGAGCCGGAACGAATTCGTGGCCGACCAGAAGGCGGCCTTCGTCGCGGAGTAGATCCCGCTGATGCCGATCCAGCTCAGGGCGGAGTGGACGTCGATCAGGGCGCCACCGCCGTTGGCTCCGAGCACCGGTGCGAACGCCCGCACGATGCTGACGGCTCCGAAGAAGTTCGTCTCGAAGAGCGCGCGGACGTCGTCCATCTCGCTCTCGAGGAGCGAGTTGGCGTCGCGGCGCGAGATACCGGCGTTGTTGACCACGATCGTGGTGTCGGACGCCGCTGCTGCGGCAGAGGCGACGGACGCCTCGTCGGTGACGTCCAGTTTCAGCGGGACGATGCGGTCGTCGCCCCAGTCGCGCGGCGTGCGGGCGGTGGCGTAGACCTTGGCGGCCCCGCGCTCGAGCGCCTGCGCGACGAACTGCTCGCCGAGGCCTCCGTTCGCGCCGGTGACCAGGACGACTGCGCCTTCAAAGCTGGTGGACATGCTGTTCTTCTTTCGTAGACGGATCTCGTGCGTAAGATCTCGAGACTGAGTTGTTTATAGCAACTCAGCTGGACGGAGATCATTCCCGCTCGAGACGAAAATCTCCTACGGGCGCCCGGGGTAGGCGGCCGTGCGCTCGAAACCCACCTCGTCGACGGACACCGGCGCGCCGTCTGCGACGAACGAGACGTGGGCGGGTGCTCCGTCGGAGAGCCGGCGGCGCGCGACGGTCGGGCCGTCGTCTCGCGGCTCGTGCACGTCGCCCCACTGCTGCAGGGCAGCCAGGACGAGCTTGAGGTCGAGGCCGGCGCGCGTCGGATGGTAGCTGGAACGCGCCCGGGATCCTGTCTCGCGATAGGGACGCTTCTCGAGCACGCCTCCCGCGACAAGGCGTTCGAGACGATCGGTCAGGACGTTGCTGGCGATGGCGAGGTGCTCTTGCAGTTCGCCGAATCGCGATTCGCCGTAGAGCAGGATCTCGCGCATCACGAGGAACGACCAGCGATCGCTCAGGAGCACCAGCGCGCGCTCGATCGAGCAGAAGGGCGTGACCGGCGTCAACTCGGGCTTGGCGGCCATGGCGATCAGCGGCCCTGGCGCTTTTTGAACGGCTTCGGCTCACCCTTCAGGACCTTGCCGCGACCGACCCCTTCGAGGCTTTGGCCTTTCCGCCGGCGGGGCGAGCGGGCGGCTCCGGCGGGGTGGACGGCTTGGCGAGTTCGGCGCGGGCGTCGGCCAGCGCTCGTTCGCCCTCGCGGGTCAGCCGTGGAACGGACCCCGATCGATCGAAGAGCGCCTTGTCGTACTGGAGCTCGACCGCCGCGATCGACGAGTTGAGCTTCTGGCGCGAGATGTCGAGCATCTGGGCCGCGCGCGGAAAATGCAGCTCTTCGGCGGCGACCACGAAGTGGCGGAGCTGACTTGTCTTCACGCGCCCAAACTACCTCCCGGGACCGACAGCGGCGATCCGGTGCTCGTCGCTCCCTGGCTTCCGCCGCACCACTCCTCCCGAAATCGAAGGGGATTGTGCGCCGGGCGGCGGCTTCATCGCGATCGAGGGCGCGCTTCGCGAAAATCCCCTTCGATTTCGGGAGGGTGGGAGGGAGGGGCGGGAGCAGTGTCGGCGGCCGGGTGCAGGATGCCAGGTATGGACGAAGACACCGCCCTCGACACGTGCGGCAATCTCCCCTCCGCCGAGCTCACGCATCCGTTCGGGTTCGAGACCGCGGTCTACAAGGTGCGCGGCAAAGTGTTCGCGATCCTGCCCCTCGATGCCGAGCGGCCGTCGATCACCCTGAAGAGCGCGCCCGACGACGCCGCCTCGCTGGTGCGCGAGTACGGCGCGATCATTCCCGGCTATCACATGAACAAGAGGCACTGGATCACCGTCGCGCTCGACGAAGAGCTCCCCCAGGGGCTCGCGGCCGACCTCATCGAGGAGTCGTACCAGCTGGTGATCGCGACGCTCCCGAAGGCGCGGCGGCCGGTGGCCTGAGCGCGTGGGCGCGGCGCGGCGGCCGGTGGCCTGAGGGCGTGGGCGCGGCCCGGCGGCCGAGGTGCACGTCCGACGGCTACTGGGCGGTGCCGGCGGGATTGGCCTTGCGGCTGCCGTCGGTGGCGGGTCGACCGCCGGTCTGCACCGGCACCCCGTCGACGGCGGCGCCGTATTCGGGCGTGTACTTCTGGCTGTGCCGGAAGGTGTCGACGAACGTCTGCAGGCGCGGGTCGGTCGCACTGGTGACCTGCAGCTGGTGGCCCCAGGCGCTGATGACGATCTTCGAGGGCAGATCGTTCTTCGTCCACGGGCTCAGATCGACGTAGCGGTTGGCCTGGTCGGTGACGTTCTGCTCCGTCTCGGAGATCATCGTCTGCTTGGTGACGAATGCGGTGAGCGTGGTGACGGTCGACGCAGGCAGGTCGGGGTCGTAGGTGATCCAGACGGCGCCGTGCTCGAGGTTGTGGACGGCTCGCTCCGTGGGAACCGGCTTGGTGTAGACGCCGGCGTTCATCCAGACGGCGTTGTGGGGGCCGCCGACGGGCGGCAGGATGCCGTAGGTCACCGGCCCGGCGACGTGGTCGTGCTCCAGGGCCCCGGGGTGGTCGCTGCCGTCACCCGGCCAACCGGTGGTGTCCCAGGCGAGGACGCCCTTGATGCCCGAGTCGTCGGCCACCCTCTTCACGGCCTTCTGCGCGACCGCCGTGCCGCTGACCGCGGCCGGGACGATCTGCGAACCGCTCTTCGCGCCCGCCTTGTCGGCGGCTTCGCGATTGCCGTCGATGGTGCTGACGAAGATCACGACGATGATGGCGGCGGTCACGACCGCGCCCCCGAGGATGAAGAGCAGGCGTCGCCGCTGCGTCGCCTCCTGCTGCCGCCGGAACTCTTCGACCTTGGCGCGGCGCCTGGCCGCCTGCTCTGCTTTCGAAACCACGCAGCGAACCTATTGGTCAACGCTGAAAGTTTCTGCCAGCCTCGCTGGGCGGGCCCCGGTCAGGCGAGGAGGGCGGCGACGGCCGCGACCACGACCGCGCGACGGTGGGCGTCGTCGTGCGACGCGGTCATGACCTTGAGCTCGGGCTCGGCGGAGGCCCACACGCCGGTCAGGGCGAGCAGCAGCGTGAGCAGGTCGATGGCCGCGAACCGGGTCGTGAGTCGCCCGTGATCCTGCGCCCTTTGGATCGCCTCGACCTTCTGCTCCATGCTGGCGGTGATCGCGGCAATGAGGCCGGTCGAGGTCGAGCGTTCGAGGCGGTGCCAACTCGCGATCCGCTGCACCTCGGGGTGCTGAAGGTAGCCGTCGAACAGGCGGCCGGCGTACTCGGGCAGGTCGTCGACCGTGATCGGGATGTCATTCATCGTGCGTGCGACGATGCGGTCGAACACGGCGTCGAACAGCTCGTCCTTGCCGCCGAAGTAGCTGTAGACGAGGCCCGCGCTGCACTGGGCGGCGGCGGCGATGCGGTCCATCCGGGCACCGGCGATGCCGTAGGCGGCGAACTCGGCTGTCGCCGCCTCGACCAGTTGTCGCTTCTTGGCTTTGGGATCGCGGGTACGCATCCGGTCAGTCTACTGAATGAACATTCATTTGACACAAGGGATGGTCAGTGCTCTACTGAATGAACATTCATTTAGGAGAGCATCATGACTACAGGATCCGACACCGTCTACTTCGTCACCGGCAGCTCGCGGGGGCTCGGGCGCGCCATCGCGGAAGCGGTCGTCGCCGCGGGCCATCGTCTCGTCGCGACCGCACGCGACCCGCGCAGCCTCGACGACCTCGTCGCCGCGAACCCCGACCGGGTGCGCGCCGTCGCCCTCGACGTGGCCGACCCCGCGGCCGTCGACGCCGCCGTCGCGACAGCCGTCGACGCCTTCGGCCACCTCGACGTCGTCGTCAACAACGCGGGCTACGCCGACCTCGGCAGCGTGGAGGACACCACGCTCGAGTCGTTCCGCCGGCAGCTCGACACCAACCTGGTCGGCGTCATCGCCGTGACGAAGGCCGTCCTCCCGCTGCTGCGGAAGCAGGGGTCGGGCAGGATCATCCAGATCTCGTCGGTCGGCGGGCGCTCGGCAACGCCGGGGCTGGCCGCCTATCAGGCCGCGAAGTGGGCCGTCGGCGGGTTCACCGAGGTGCTCGCGAAGGAGATCGCCCCGCTCGGCCTGTTCGCCACGGCGATCGAACCCGGCGGAATGCGCACCGACTGGGCCGGGTCGTCGATGGCCGTCGCCCCGGTCACGCCCGGCTACGAGCCGACGGTCGGCGCCATGGCAGCGTTGCACGAAGGCTCGGCCATCGGAGCGAGCGATCCGGCGAAGGTCGCACAACTGGTCCTGACGGTCGCCGGTCTCGACTCACCGCCGGTGCGCTTGCTGGCCGGAAGCGACGCCGTGACGAACGCCACCCGCAATGCTGCAGCCCTGATGGAATCGGATGCCGCGTGGCGCTCGCTCAGCGAGTCGACCGACGCCGACGACGCGACTCCCGAGCAGCTCGACCCGCTGGCGGAGCACGTCTGAGGCGGCGTGCGGTCGGGGGCGGCGGGGCGCACAGCCGCGGAGCGTTAGGGTCTTCGGGGCCGTTCGGCACTCCGGGCGGCGCGAACCACAGTAAGGAACCACCATGCGCACCACCACCCTGCTCACCCCGGTCGTCGTCCTCGCCGCCGGCCTCGCCCTCGCCGGCTGCAGCTCGTCCGGCTCCTCGGCGACCTCGCCCACCACGAAGGCCGCCTCCGCGTCCGCCCCGAAGTGCGTCGACGGCGCCATGACCGTCAGCGGCAAGGCTCACGCCAAGATCAACGTGACCACCCCGTGCGACACGATCACCGTCACGGCCAACGGCGCCATCATCAGCCTGCCGAACACCAAGACCGTCGACATCACCGGCAGCAAGAACACCGTCACCGTCGACTCCGCGACCGCCATCTCGGCCGCGGGATCGGGAAACGTCGTGTTCTACGGCGCCGCGGCGACTCCCAAGGTCACCGACTCGGGATCCGGCAACACCATCGCGCAGCGCTGATCCTGCGCGCGGCGTGAGATCGCAGGAACCGTCGACTCGCTGTCGGACGGGCGACAGTTCCTGCGATCTCGGGGCCCAGGCGGCCGTGTTCGACGGCGGGAGGGCCCGCGGGAGCGCGTCGTCGACTCCGTCACAGCCCGGAACCAGGCCGAAACACCCCGGTCACAAATTGTTGACAGAATCAACATCATGGCGATCATCCTCGGAGACAACCAGTACGGAAAAGCGGAATCGCGGATCGTCCGCATCGTCCGTGACAGCCCCCGACACGAGATCCGCGACCTCAATGTGACGACCGCTCTGCGCGGTCCGTTCGAGCCCGCGTACCTCGTCGGAGACCAGTCGAACGTGCTCCCCACCGACACTCAGAAGAACACCGCGTACGCGTTCACCAAGTCGAAGGGCGTCGAGTCGATCGAGCAGTACGGCCTCGACCTCGCCCGCCACTTCGTGCACGAGATCGACCCCGTCGAGGGGGCGCGCATCGAGATCGAGGAGTTCGCCTGGGAGCGCGCCGTCGTCGACGGCACCGAGCACGACCACACCTGGCTGCGCAAGGGCCAGGAGGTACGGACCGCGGCGGTCACGGTCGACTCCTCGGGCGAATACGTCATCGGCGGCCTCAAAGACCTGGTGCTGCTCAAGTCGACCGGCTCGGAGTTCGCGGGCTTCTTGAAAGACGAGTACACGACCCTGCCCGAGACCCACGACCGGGTGATGGCGACCGCCCTCGACGCGAAGTGGCGGTTCTCGTCGCTCGACGTCGACTGGAACGCCGTCTACCCCACGATCAAGGCCCTGATGGTCACGGAGTTCGCGACGCTGCAGTCGCTCGCCCTGCAGCAGACGCTGTGGCACATGGGCACCGCGGTGATGGAGGAGTTCCCGTTCATCGCCGAGGTACGTCTCAAGGCTCCCAACAAGCACCACTTCGACTACGACATCGGCCGCTTCGGCGTCGAGAATCACGGCGAGGTGTTCTTCGCCTCCGACCGCGCCTACGGACTGATCGAGGCGACGCTGATCCGCGACGATGCGCCACCGGCCGGTGAGGCGTGGCGAGCCTCCGCGGGGCTCGCGTGAGTACCGCCGGGGCTCCGCAGGGCGGGGCGCAGGATCACGAGTGGCTGGCCAGGGCCATCGAGCTGGCGACCGCGAACGTGGCCGACGGGGGCGGGCCGTTCGGTGCGCTGATCGTCCGCGACGGTCACGTCGTGGCCGAGGGGCAGAATCGCGTGACGCGCGACCTCGATCCGACGGCGCACGCCGAGGTGGTCGCGATCCGCGCCGCCTGCCACGCCGAAGGGTCGTTCTCCCTGGCCGGGGCCGTGCTCTACACGTCGTGCGAGCCGTGCCCGCTCTGCCTGTCGGCGGCCCTCTGGTCGCGGGTCGACCGGGTCGTCTTCGCCGCCGACCGTCACGATGCCGCGCGCGGCGGGTTCGACGATCTCGAGTTCTACGAGCTGTTCGCGCGCGATCGAGACACCTGGGAGCTGCCGGTGGACGCCGTCCGACCGGCCGACGCGTCAGCGCCGTTCGACGCGTGGCTGGCGAAGGAGAGCCGCACGGACTACTAGGGGTGCTGCCCTCCTGCGCTGCGCTGGGCGGTGAGCCTCCGGCTGGGCTGGGCTGGGCGGCGAGCCTCGGGCCCCGGGCAGAAATCGAAGGGGATTTTCGCGCCGAGGGCCCCGGATGCGCATGACTCCGGCGCCAGAGCAGCAATCCCCTTCGATTTCTGGAGGGGCGGGCTGTCGCTTCTGGAGGGGCTGGCCGTCGCTTCTGGAGGGGCTAGCTGCCGCGGTACGTCGAGTAGGCGAACGGGCTGAGCAGCAGCGGCACGTGGTAGTGCGCGCCGTCGACGACGGTGAAATCGAGGGTGACGCGCGGGTAGAAGGTCGGCGTGCCCGTCGCTGCGAAATACGAGGCGGTCGCGAAGACCAGGCGGTAGGCGCCGGGCTCCAGGACGTCGGGGCCCAGGATCGCGACCCGGCCGTCGGCGTCGGTGACACCCGTCGCGAGGGTGCGCCCTTCGTGATCCTGCAGCTCGACCCCGATGCCGGAGGCCGGGCGCCCCACGGAGGAGTCGAGGACGTGCGTGGTGACGTGGCTCATGCGGCCCCGTAGGTCTTCTCGAGCCGGAGCAGGGCGATGTCGCGCAGCTCGTCGCCGACGATCGCGAGTTCGGTCTCGTCGTCGAGCTTGAGACGGCGGTCGAGCTCCTCGACGATCTCCGCGCGCGTGCGGCCGGCGGCCCGGATGAGGAAGACGCGGTCGAAGCGCTCCTCGTACGTGGCGTTGCCTTCGGCGAGCGCCTTAGCCAGGTGCTGGTCGTCGACGTCGGGCGCCTGCTGCTCCGCCCGGCTGAACTCGGCCGCAGCATCGGCCCCGGTCGGCTTCTCGCCGATGCGCGGGTGCGACGCCAGCGCTTCGTCGATCTCGGCCGGACTGAGCGGCGTGGCGGCGGCCCCCGACGCCGCCCGGAGCGCCTCCCAGTCGTCGTACGGCGAGCCGGCGGCGACCTCGGCGACCCAGCGCTCGACGTGGAGTGCTGCGCGGAGGTCGGACTCGGAGACGTCGATCATTGTTCCACCGTAGCGGCGCCACGGAGAAGGTGAGCGAGACTGGGGACATGGGGCTCGTGCACGGGATCGTCTTGGCGGCGGGGGCCGGGGCTCGGTACGGGCAGCCCAAGGCGCTCGCGCGCGACGCCGACGGCAGGCCGTGGGTCGCTCTCGCCGAGCAGCTGCTGAGGGGCGCAGGATGCCAGGAGGTCACCGTGGTCCTCGGGGCTGCGGTCGATGCGGCGCGCAAGCTCGTGCCTCCGAGGGCGCAGGCGGTGGTCGCCGAGGACTGGGCGTCCGGCCTCGCCGCGAGCCTGCGCGCGGGGCTGCGGGCCGCAGCGGCATCAGGGTCGGTCGCGGCTCTCGTCACCCTCGTGGATCTGCCCGATCTGCCGGTGGAGGTCGCCCTGCGAGTGCTCGAGGGCGGTGTCTCGACGGAGGTCCTTCGCCAGGCGACCTTCGCCCGGCGGCCCGGGCACCCGGTGCTGCTCGGCCGTGACCACTGGCCGGCCCTCGTCGCCGGCCTGTCCGGCGACCGCGGGGCGCGCCCCTACCTCCTCGCGCACGACGTCACCGAGGTCGAGTGCGGAGACCTGTCGCCGGGGCTCGACGTCGACACCCCGCGCTCGGACAGCGAAAGCGGCGCGTGACCGCACGAGCATGTGCCGACTCGACCCCGTCGGGCAGACTGTCCTCATGACGTCACTGCCGACCAAGACCTTCGGACGAACCGGATTCGAGGTGTCGCCGCTCTGCATCGGGACCTCCGCGTGGGGCCGCACCCGCGCCGACGAGACGGAAGAGCGGGGTGACGCGCGCATCGCCGAGATCGCCTCGTCGTGGGCGTCCGGTTCGATCGGGCTGAACTTCCTCGACACGTCCAACGAGTACGGCGACGCGCGCAGCGAGCTGCTGATCGGGCGAGGACTCGCCAGTGCGAGTGCGGTCGCGGCAGGCGACATCGCCGACGGGCTCGTGCTCCAGACCAAACTCGACCGCGACGTCGCGACCGGCGACTTCAGCGCCGACCGCATGTGGCGCTCCTCGAGGAGTCGCTGTCGCGCCTGGGAGTCGACCGCCTGCAGATCCTGCACCTGCACGACCCCGACAGCATCGGGTTCGACGCGGCCATGGCGGACGGAGGGCCGGTGTCCGCGCTCGTGGCCATGAAGGAGCAGGGGCTCACTGCGGCGATCGGCATCTCGGGCGGGCCCGTCGGCATGCTGCAGCAGTTCGTCGAGACGGACCTCTTCGACGCCTTGATCACGCACAACCGGTTCACGATCCTCGACCGATCGGCCTCCGACCTCTTCGACGCCGCCACCGCGCGCGACGTCGGCATCACCAACGCTGCACCGTACGGGGCCGGGATCCTCACCGGCGATCCGCGCTTCGCCGGCAGCTACGGCTACCGGCCGATCACACGCCAGGCCGCGGAGGCGTTCGAGGCCGTGCGACTGCTCTGCGACGAGTACGGCGTGCCGCTGGCCGCCGCCGCCCTGCAGTTCAGCCTGCGGGAACCGCGAATCCACTCGACGGTCGTCGGCGTCTCGAGCCTTCCGCGCCTCGAGGCCGCCATCGACGACGCGCAGCTCGTGATCCCCGACGACCTGTGGGCCGCCATCGAAGACGTCGTGCCGGCGGGCATTGCGCTCGACGCCTAACTGCGGCGGCGCCTCAGTGGGAGTGGCTGGCGAACAGTGATCTCTCGGTCGGACTGGGCCCAGCGTCGACTTCGATGCTCCTCTGGACGGCACTCCCCATTGCGGGCGGCTGGTGGCGGCAGCTGAGAAAAGAAGTCACGGAGGACCGCGGCTCGAGGGCACCAGCGGCACGCCGCAACACGCCCGTAACAGGGATGATGTTGACTCGGTGAACATATGGACCTGATCGGCGTGGACGAGATCCGGGTGGCCCGAACCCGCGACGACATCGTGCTGGGCGAAGGCGTCCGTGCCCTCGGGGGCGGCACCTGGCTGTTCTCCGAGCCGCAGCCCGGCGTGACGGGGCTCGTCGACCTCACGGGGCTCGGCTGGCCGGCTGTCGTGCGCACCGACGACGCCCTGGTCGTCGCCGCGACCTGCACCATCCGCGACCTCACGCGCGTCCCCGCCGAACCCGACTGGCCGGCGCACCGGCTGTTCCGGCTCTGCGCCGACTCGCTGCTGGCCAGCTTCAAGATCTGGAACGTCGCGACCGTCGGCGGCAACATCGCCACAGCCCTCCCCGCCGGCGCGATGACCTCGCTGATGTCGGCGCTCGACGCGACAGCGGTGATCTGGGGGCCGGAACACACGGAGCGCAGGATCCCCGTGGCCGAGTTCGTTCGCGGCGTCCGCTCCACGGATCTGCGAGCGGGCGAGATCCTGCGCGCGATCGAGGTCCCGTCGGCCGCGCTTCGGTCCCGGGTCGCGTTCCGTCGGATCGCCCTGTCGAACCTGGGCCGCTCCGGCAGCCTGGTGATCGGCCGTGCCGCAGGGGACGGCTCCTTCGTCGTCACGATCACGGCGGCGACGCCGCGACCGATTCAGCTGCGCTTCACCGCGGCTCCCACGGCGGGCGAACTCGAACATGCCCTGGATGGCATAGATCCCTGGTACGACGACCCGCACGGAGCACCGGACTGGCGCGAGGCCGTCACTCGGCTGTTCGCCGAGGAGATCCGCGAGGAGCTGGCGTGAAGTTCGAGGTGAACGGCGAAGAGCTCGAGACGGAGGTCCTGCCCGGGCAGGTGCTCCGCACGGTGCTGAGGCAGAACGGGCACTACGAGGTCAAGAAGGGCTGCGACGCGGGCGACTGCGGGGCGTGCTCGGTTCTGGTCGATGCTGAGCCGGTCCACTCGTGCATCTACCCCGCCCATCGCCTGTCGGGCAAGCACGTAACCACCGTGGCAGGTCTCGGGACGCCCGAAGACCCCCACCCGCTGCAGCAGAGGTTCGTCGACGCGGCGGGCCTGCAGTGCGGCTTCTGCACGGCCGGCATGGTGGTCACGGCATCGACGTTCGGCGACGAGGAACTCGCCGACCTGCCGCGCGCACTCAAGGGGAACCTCTGCCGCTGCACCGGCTACCGAGCCATCCGCGACGCGATCCACGGCGTCGACAACACCGCGACTCCCGCGGCCGGCGAGGCGGCGGGCCGCTCGGTCAAGGCACCCGCCGGCCTGCGAGTCGTGACGGGCCGGGAGGAGTACACGCTCGACTTCACGACACCGACGAAGCTGCTCCACCTCGCCGTGCTCAAGAGCCCCCATGCCCACGCGCGGATACGTTCGATCGACACCGCGGCGGCCGAGGCCCTCGAGGGCGTGGAGTGCGTCTTCACCCACCGCGACTCCCCCGCGACCCTGTTCTCCACAGGCCGCCACGAGAACCGCGAGGACGACCCCGACGACACCCTGGTGCTCGACCCGGTCCTGCGCTTCCGGGGCCAGCGCGTCGCGGCCGTCGTCGCGGACAGCGTGCGGATCGCCGAACGCGCCCTCGCCCTGATCACGGTCGAGTACGAGATCCTGCCGGCCGTCTTCGATCCTGCGCTCGCTCGGAGCACGCAGGACGGCGTTCCGCGTCTCCACGGGGAGAAGGGCGCGGAGTCGCGCATCTCCGAACCGGGCCGGAACGTCGTGGCCCAGATGCACGGCGAGATGGGTGACGTCGAGGCCGCGCTGGCCGCCTCGGACGCCACGGTCGAGGGCGTGTGGCAGACGCAGCGCATCTCGCACGCCGCCCTCGAGACGCATGCCACCCGCGGCTGGATCGACGCCGACGGTCGGCTCGTGCTCCGGACCAGCACGCAGGTGCCGTTCCTGGTGCGCGACGAGATCTGCCACATCTTCGGGCTCCTCAGGACACCGTGCGCGTCTTCGCGGCGCGGGTCGGCGGCGGATTCGGTGGCAAACAGGAGCTCCTGACGGAAGACCTCGTCACGATGGCCGTGCTGCGCACCGGACGGAGCGTTCAGTACGAGTACACGCGCGAGGACGAGTTCGTGATCGCCCCGCTCCGGCACCCGATGCGGGTCGGCGTGAAACTCGGCGCGACGTCCGACGGCGTGCTGACGGCCCTCGCCGTCGACGAACTGATGGACACCGGCGCCTACGGCAACCACGGCGTCGGTGTCATGTTCCACAGCGTGCACGAGTCGATCTCGGTCTACCGCGTGCCGAACAAGCGCGTCGACGCGGAGTCGGTCTACACGAACAACCCGCCGTCCGGAGCGTTCCGCGGATACGGCCTGGGGCAGGTGATCTTCGCCGTCGAATCGGCCCTCGACGAGTTGGCCCGCAAGCTCGGCATCGACGCGTTCGAGCTCCGGCGGCGCAACGTCGTCGTGCCCGGCGACCTGATGACCGTCGTCGATCCGCACGAGGAGAGCGATCTGCTCTTCGGCAGCTACGGTCTCGACCAGTGCCTCGACCTCGTCCAGGCGGCGCTCGAGGGCCGCCGCCGGCCGACTCCGGGTCGCTGACCGGGTCCACCGACATCCCGAGCGGCACCTCCTGGTCGTTCGGCAGCGGCATGGCCCTGGCGATGATCGCCACGATGCCCCCGCGGGGGCACTTCGCCGACACGACGGTGTCGCTCGGCGGCGACGGCCGGTACACGATCGGCGTCGGCACCGCCGAGTTCGGCAACGGGACCACCACGGTGCACGCGCAGCTCACCGCCAGCGTCCTCGGCACGACCACGGACCGCGTCGTGATCCGGCAGTCCGACACCGACGTCGCCCGCTACGACACCGGCGCCTTCGGCTCTGCCGGGGTCGTCGTAGCGGGAAAGGCCCTTTCGCCGCGGCGACGAAGCTCAAGGCCGCGATGCTGGCCCGGGCGAGCGCGATCGTGACCGGGGTGGGAGATGCGGCGCAGGATCCTGCGACTCCATCGTCGACCTCGATCGCCGTCGGCACCCTGGTGCCCGACGGTGTCGTCGTCCCCGACGGCCGCTGGGGTGCCGGCCGGCTCGTGACCGCCCGCGAGCTGCTGGAGCACGGGCCGCTCGAGGCGGACGGCAGCCACGACGGCACACCGCGGTCGGTCGCGTTCAACGTGCACGCGTTCCGGGTGGCGGTCGACCGCGCGACCGGAGAGGTGCGGATCCTGCGCTCGATCCAGGCCGCCGATGCCGGCACGGTGCTGAACCCGGAGCAGCTCCGAGGCCAGATCGAGGGCGGGACGGCGCAGGCGATCGGCACGGCGCTGTTCGAAGAGGTGATGATGGACGGGGCAGGCGGCGTGGTGACGTCGGCGTTCCGCAACTACCGGCTGCCCAAGTTCGCCGACCTGCCCGTCACCGAGGTGCACTTCGCGTCGACCCACGACGACCTCGGGCCGCTCGGCGCCAAGAGCATGAGCGAGGCTCCGTACAACCCCGTGGCGCCGGCGCTGGCCAACGCGATCCGCGACGCGCTCGGCGTGCGACCGCACGACCTGCCGATGTCGCGCGACCGGCTGTGGCGGCTCGCCGAGGGCTCGCGGTAGATCGTCGCTTCGCCGGGATCCTGAACGCCCGGGCAGACTGGAACCATGCGCACCTTCGAAGAACTCGTCGAGGAGGCCGCGACCGTCTCGGTCGACGGCTGGGACTTCTCCTGGCTGGACGGCCGGGCGACCGAGGAGCGACCGAGCTGGAAGTACTCCGAGGCCCTCGGCTACCGCATGGCGGGCGCCTCAGCGTCGCTCGACATCCAGACGGGCGGCGGCGAGGTCGTGGCAGGCGTGCCGACGATCCCGCGGCTGGCGGTCGCCACCGAGTCGTGGCCGCCGAACGTCGCGAAGGCGTCCGCGCTGCTCCACCCCCGAGGCGTCGTGGTCGTCGCCGACCCCGACGAGCCGCCGCTGCCGTTCGCCGACGCGGCCTTCGACCTCGTCACGAGCCGGCACCCCGTCACGGTCTGGTGGTCGGAGATCGCACGGGTGCTGGCCCCGGGCGGAACCTACTTCGCTCAGCACGTCGGACCCCACTCGGTGTTCGAGGTGGTGGAGTACTTCCTCGGGCCTCAGCCCGAAGCGGTCCGGCGCGGGCGGCACCCCGACGACGACGTCGAGCGGGCGACGGCGGCCGGCCTCGTGATCGACGATCTCCGGCTGGAGGAGACGCGCATCGAGTTCTTCGACATCGGTGCAGTCGTGTACTTCCTGCGCAAGGTCATCTGGATGGTTCCCGGCTTCACGGTCGCCGAATACCTGCCTCGCCTGCGAGACCTGCACGAGCAGATCCTGCGCGATGGCTCGTTCGTGGCGTACTCGACGCGCTTCCTGATCGTCGCGCGGAAGCCCGCCTAGGGTGTGTCTCCCACGTGGCCCGAGGTCGTGTCTGGTCTGGTCTCGTGAGCTGCACCGCGGGTGATGCAGGAGGCCGCCCGCGGCCTTCAAGGAATCCGCCGCCGCAGCTCGCGCGATCCAGGGCACACACGGCCCGCGGCGAAGTGAGAGACGCGCCCTACTGCCTGACTCGACTCGACGACGACACGACCCGGTGGATGGGCCCGCTCGTGGCGGCGAGCGCGGCCGCCGTCGCACCTGTCCTGGCGGCGATCACCTCGGCCAGGATCGAGATCGCGGTCTCTTCGGGCGTGGACGCACCGAGGTCGAGCCCGATCGGCGAGCGCAGCCGGGCCAGCGATTCGGGTGCGACGCCGCGTTCGCGGAGGGACGCCATCCTGCGCGCGTGGGTGCGACGCGACCCCATCGCGCCGACGTAGGACGCCGGCGAGGCGAGGGCCAGCTCGAGGGCGAGAGCGTCGAAACGGGCGTCGTGCGAGAGGACGCAGACGACGCTGCGCTCGTCGAGGTCGAGGGTGGGCAGGATCCGCTGCGGCCAGCCGACGAGGACGCTCGCGCCGGGGAAGCGCTCGGGAGTGGTGAACAGAGCCCGCGGGTCGGTGACCGTGACCCGGTAACCGAGCACCTGCGCTGCCGCGGAGAGCGCTGTCGAGAACTCCATGGCGCCCACGACGACGAAGTGCGGTCGGGTCGCGCGGACCTCGAAGAACACGTCGACGAGCGTCCCGTCGCAGTCGATCGTGGTGAGCCCCGATTCACCGAGCGTGGTCCGGGCGAGCCGTTCGCTCTCGATCCTGCCCCGCCACTCCGCTCGGATCGGGCCCAGGGCGATCGCCGCACCCGCGGCTTGGCCGGCAGCGGCGGCGCGCAGCTGCGGCACTATGGCGTGGGAGGCGTCGACGCGTTCGACTCGGAGACGCAGCTGCCCGCCGCAGGTGAGCCCGACCGAGAACGCGGTCTCGTCGTCGACGCCGTACTCGACCGTCCGGGCCACGCCGTCGGCGAGCACCTCCTCGGCGACCCCGACGACCGCCGCCTCGACGCAGCCGCCGGCGATCGAGCCGATCACGACCGAGCCGTCGTACGCCATGGAGGTGCCGACGGTCCGCGGGGCGCTGCCCTCGATCGACACCGCGGTCGCCACGGCCAGCACGGCGCCGCCGTCGAGGGCCTGCAGCAGGCGGTCCGCGATCTCGAACATGTGCACAGCGTGCCACGCGTCGGTTTCACCGGTGTTACGGGCGGGATTCGGCGCGTCACATGGACGACACACGGCAGTGCCACGATGGCAGGATGCTCGCAGTCACCGGCGCCACCGTCCTGCTCGTCGACGAGTCCACCGAGGTCGACGGGGGCAGCGTGCTGATCGACGACGGGCGGGTGGTGGCGTCCGCGGGCGGCCCGGCGCGCGGCGGTAGCGCCGCGGGCGGCGCGGCGGCGGACCGCACATCGGCGGGCGGCGCGGCGGACCGCACATCCGCGGACCGCACCTCGGCCGCCGGCGCCGAGACGCTCGACGCCACCGGCGCCATCGTCACCCCGGGGCTCGTCAACGCGCACCACCACCTCCTGCAGAGCGTCTTCCGCACGCTTCCGGGCACCCGAGGCGTGCCCATGGCCGAGTGGCTGCCCACGATGGCCGCCGCGTACTCGGCAGCGGGGATCGACGCCTCCCTGCTCGCCGCCTCGGCGGGCGTCGGCATCGCCGAGGGCCTGCTGAGCGGTGTCACCACCGTCGCCGACCATCAGCTGAACTGGCCGGCCGACGCGTCGATCGACGACCGCACGGCCATCGCGCAAGCCACCGCCGCTGCCGCCGCTCGGCTCGGCGGACGCCTCGTGTTCGTCCGCGGTTCCGCTCGCGATGCTCCGGACGACGCGGCGGAGTCGGCTGAAGCGATCGTGCGCGCGCTCGTGCCCGGCACCCCCGGAGGCGTGAGCGCCGACGGCCTCCTGCAGGTCGCGGTCGGGCCGGCGGGCGTGCACAGCGACAGTCGCGAGACGTTCGAGCTGCTCGCCGAGGTCGCGGCGCGGCACGGGTTGCGCCGGCGCACCCAGGCGAACGAGCAGGTCGACACCGCGATCGCGTTGGAGCGCTACGGACGGCGGCCCCTCGATCTGCTCGAGGAGTGGGGTTGGCTCGCCGCCGACGTCACGATCGCGCACCTGTGCGACGTGACTCCCTCCGAAGTCGCCCGGCTGGCCTCCGCCGGGGTGACGGCCACCCACGCTCCCGGGTGCGACCTGCCGATGGGCTGGGGCATCTCGCCGATCGCCGCCCTCCGCGCCGCGGGCGTGACCGTCGGCCTCGGGACCTCGGGCGGCGGCTCGAACGACGCCGGGCACCTTCTCGCCGACGCGCGCCTCGCCATGCAGGTGGCACCCCTGGTCGGGCCCCCGGTGTCCGCGCGCGAGATCCTGGGCATGGCGACGGCGGGCGGGGCCGCGGGGCTCGGGCGCCCGGAGCTCGGGCACCTCCGGCCGGGCGCGGCGGGCGACCTCTGCGTCTGGGACGTCTCGGGCGTGGCCGACGCCGGGGTGGCCGACCGCGTCGCCGGACTGCTCTGGGCGAACCCGGGGCGGCGCCCTCGGCACGTCGTGGTGGCGGGGCGGGTCGTCGTGCGCGACTACGAGCTGGTGAACGCCGACGAGGCTTCTCTCGCGGCGGCTGCCACGGCCCGGGTGCCGCGCTAGAGCTCGAGCACCAATCGCGGACAGGCCGAGCGCGACACGCACACGTACATGACGTCGTTGGCGGACTGCTCGTCGGGGGTCAGGATCGAATCCCGGTGGTCGACCTCTCCTTCGAGCACGACGGTCTCGCAGGTGCCGCAGGTTCCTTCGCGGCAGCTCGAGAGCACGAGCGCCCCGGCCTCTTCGGCGACGTCGAGGATGCTCCGGTCCGGCGGCACCGTGACGGTGACCCCGGTCATGGCGAGCTCGACCTCGAAGGGGGCCGCGAGCACGGGCGCGCCGACGGCCTTGGGCTCGAACCGCTCGACGACCAGCTGGCGTCCTGCGGCCGCCTTCTCGATCGCCTCGATGAGGCGAGCCGGCCCGCAGCAGAACGTCGTGGTGAACGGCTTCATCGAGGCGAAGAGCCCCTCGAGGTCGAGCCGCTCGCCCTCGTCGCCGGCGTAGACCGACAGGCTCGGCCCGTGGAGCGAAGCCAGCTCGTCGAGCAGAGCCATCGTCTGCCGCGAGCGCCCGGCGTAGTGGACCTCGTAGTCGACGCCGGCCCGGGCTGCGGCCGCGGCCATCGACGAGATCGGGGTCACTCCGATCCCGCCGGCGACGAGGACGTACGAGGTGCCGTGAGCGGGTTCGAACTCGAAGTGGTTGCGCGGGCCGGCGACGGTCAGGGTGTCACCGACAGCGAGCTCGTCGTGGAGCCAGACCGATCCGCCTCGGCCCTCGGCCTCGCGCAGGACGCCGATGCGCCAGGTGCTGCTCGACCCCGGCGACGGCGCTCCGGAGAGCGAGTACTGCCGCACCTCGGCATCGGGCAGGATCACGTCGATGTGGGATCCCGCGGTCCAGCCGGGAAGCGGACGGTCGCCGAGCGGCACCAGTTCGAACAGCTCGACGCCGTCGGCGCCCGCGTGCGCGACACCACGCGCACGTCGAACTGGGTCTCGTGCAGCCCCTGCGCGTCGCCGGGGGCGTTCACAGCGTCTCCGGCTTCTCTTTGACGACGAACACGCGGTAGCCGGCGTCGCCCGCGGCCCACCAGCGGTGCGGTGTCCCGCCGACGAAGTAGACCGAGTCGCCGACGCTCAGGACGCGGGGCTCGCCGTCACCGAAGTCGACGACCGCCGAACCCTCCATCACGTGCAGGAACTCGTCCTCGGCGTGGGAGAAGAAGTCGCCGGGGTCGGCGCTGGTGCCGACCAGGATCATCGGGTGGAACGGCCGGTCCCCGTGCACGAGCAGGCGCCCCTCGGCCTGGCCGTACGGTCCGCGGGACCCGTCGGAGGCCCGGATCACCTCGATGCCCGGGCGCGACGCGTCGGGCCCGGAGACGTCGACGGGTGCGAGGAGTTCGACCTGGGACGACCCGAGTGCCCGGGCGATGCGCTCGAGCGACACCATGCTGGGGCGTGCCAGACCGCGCTCCAACTGGGAGAGGAACGGGTGAGAGAGCTGGGCCGCGGCGGCGAGCTGGACGAGGGTGAGGTCGCGAGCGCGCCGGAGCTCTCGGATGCGGCGACCGACCGACAGCGCCTGCTGGTCGATCGCGGTGTCGAGCGATGTGACGGGATCCTCCTGGATCGATAGGGACTGTGATTGTGTACCACGGCAGTCGTCGGGCGGTGCCCGCAATTAACACGTCGAAACGACCGCGTTACGTGGTGGAAACGCGGCGTCCGTAGATTCAATCATGTTGAGCCCATCAACATTCGAGTGCGGAGGGCCCCCGAGGTTCCCGCATCCCGATCGAGAGATCCCCTTCGTGACCACCCTTCCCCAGAGCCTCGTCCTGTTGTCCGGCGCGACGCTTCCCGACGGCTCGACCGTCGACGTGACCCTCGATGGTGACACCGTCGCGGCGGTCGTTCCTGCGGGGTCCGCAGCCGTCCCGGCCGAACCCGAGCAGACGCTCGACCTCACCGGACACCTGCTGCTGACCGCGCCCGCGGAGCCGCACGGCCACCTGGACAAGGCGCTGTCCTGGGAGGCGATCCGGCCGCCGATGGGCGACCTCGGACTCGCGATCGCGTCGTGGCGGGAGTACGCGCGGACCATGACCGTGGAGGACATCGCGACTCGCGCTCGCACGCAGGCGCTGCGGATGCTCGGTCAGGGCACGACCTCGATCCGCACCCACGTCGACATCCTGCTCGGAGACGAGCCGCTCCGCGGGGCGACGGCTCTCGTTCAGGTGCGCGAGGAACTCCGCGGGCTCCTCGACCTCGAACTCGTCGCCCTCGCCGGGCCGGACGTTCCCGACGCCGACATCGAGGCCGCCATCGACCTCGGCGTCGACCTGGTCGGCGGGTCGCCGCACCTGGCTCCGAACCCGAGCGCCGACCTGCAGCGCCTGCTCGCCATCGCCGTTCGACGCGGCATCGGCGTCGATCTGCACACCGACGAGAGCCTGGCCGGCGCCGTCACCCTCGGCGAGTTCGCGGAGACCGTCACCGGCTGGACCGTCCCGGTCAGCGCGGGCCACTGCGTGCGGCTCGGGTCGGTCGACGAAGCCACGCGCGACGAACTCGTGACCGCCGTCACGCGCGCCGACATCGGGGTGATCGCGAACCCGATCACGAACCTCTACCTGCAGGGCTGGCAGGATCCCGTCTCGACACCGCGTGGACTCACCGCGGTCCGGGCCCTGCTCGATGCCGGCGCGCGCTTCGCCGCCGGCGCCGACAACGTCCGCGATCCGTTCAACCCGCTCGGCCGCAGCGACGCCCTCGAGACGGCGATGCTCCTGGTCACCGCCGGCCACCTCACGATCGACGAGGCGTACACGGCCGTGAGCAGCGGTGCACGCGACGTCATGGCGCTCCCGGTGGCGGGGGCGACGGTCGGGGCGAAAGCCGAGTTCCTCGCGATCCGGGGCTCCTCGCTCGCGGACGTCACCGCCAACGCGCCCGCCGACCGCTTCGTGATCCACCGCGGCCGACTCGTCGCCGCGAGCCGCGTCTCCTCCGAGATCGCCGAACCCGCCCTCCTGCCCACCCTGACGGAAACCAGGTGACGTCCTCCATGACGACAACAGCCCCCGCAAACCCCACGTCCACGAGTCCCGCTCGCAGCGACACACTCCTCGACTTCTCCGACGTCGAGATGAAGTTCCCGAACGGCACCGTCGCCCTCCACGGCGTCGACCTCACGGTGAACCGCGGCGAGTTCGTCACGGTCGTCGGCCCCTCGGGCTGCGGCAAATCCACCCTGCTCAGGATCGCGTCCGGTCTCGAACGCGCCTCGCAGGGCACCGCCGCCGTCAAGACGGACCGCATCGGCTACGTCTTCCAGGACGCCACCCTCCTCCCGTGGCGCACCGTCGAGGCGAACGTCGAGCTGCTCGCGGAGCTGAACGGCCGGTCCGCCTCGGAGCGCACGGTCAAGGCCCAGGAGGCCATCGACCTGGTCGGCCTGTCCGGCTTCGAGAAGAACCTGCCCAAAGAGCTCTCCGGGGGCATGAAGATGCGCGCCTCGCTGGCACGCTCGCTGACCCTGGATCCCGAGCTGTTCCTCTTCGACGAGCCGTTCGGCGCCCTCGACGAGATCACTCGGGAGCGACTCAACGACGAGCTCCTGCGACTGTTCGTCGAGAAGCAGTTCGCCGGGCTCTTCATCACGCACTCGGTGTCGGAGGCGGTCTACCTCTCCACCCGCGTCATCGTCATGTCGGGCCGCCCCGGCACCATCGTCGACACCTTCGACGTGCCGTTCCCCATGCCGCGCAGCCCCGAGATCCGCTTCGAGGCGGAGTTCGGGAAGCTGGTCGGCGAAGTCTCCCACGCACTCCGAGAGGGGCACCACTGATGGCCATCGACACACGCGTCGACTCGACGCAGCGGACCACGCGCCGCCGCTCCGGCAGCAGCCGCGGGATGAACGTCGGCCTGCCGATCGTCGTCTTCTTCCTCCTCCTCGGCCTCTTCTACCTCGCCGCGCTCTACTACGACAAGGCCAAGCAGCTGCCCTTCCTGGTGCCGTACCCGCACCTGATCCTGAAAGCCGTCTTCACCGAGCCGGCGTTCCAGACGCAGCTCGTGCAGGCCCTGGGCAGCACGCTCCTGGTCGCCGTCGTCGGCCTCGTGATCGCCGTGGTGATCGGCATGATCTGGGCCGTCATCATGGCGCAGGCCAAGTGGCTGGAGAGCGCGCTCTTCCCGTACGCGGTGGTCCTGCTCTGCATCCCGATCCTGGCGCTGGTCCCCCTCATCGGCTCGCTGTTCGGCTACGAGTTCAAGTCGCGCGTGATCGTCACCGTCCTGTTCTGCCTCTTCCCGATGATCGCCTCGACCCTGTTCGGCCTGCAGTCGATCGACAAGGGTCAGCGCGAGCTGTTCCAGCTCCAGGGCGCAGGCCGGTTCACGCTGCTGATGAAGCTCCGCTTCCCAGCGGCTCTGCCGTCCATCTTCGTCGGCCTCCGCAACGCCGCCGGCCTCGCGGTGATCGGCGCCGTCGTCGCCGACCAGTTCTTCCAGCGCGGCAACGGCGGCCTCGGAGTCCTGATCTCGATCGAGAACCAACGCCTGAACGGGCCCGAGATGTACGCGGCCATCTTCACCGCGTCGATCCTGGGCGTGCTCGTCTTCGTCCTCTTCAACGTCCTTCGCCGACTGGCGATCGGCAAGTGGTACGACCAAAACTGACTTTCCTGTCGCAACACAGCCCCTCCCCGCACCACAGCTCTGCATTCCTTCCCGCATCCCCAAGGAGAAACATGCACCTCAACACACGCGGCGCCATGGCCATCGGCCTGACCCTCGCCGCAGCCGCCGCCCTGACCGCCTGCTCCTCGAGCGGCTCAGGCGACACCACCACGGGCAGCAAGGCGACCACGGCATCGGCAGCGGTCGACCTGTCGGGCGTCTGCCCGGCCAACGTCGTCATCCAGACCGACTGGAACCCGGAGGCCGACCACGGCCACCTGTACCAGCTGCTCGGATCGAACTACACCGTCGACGCCTCGAAGAAGTCGGTTTCGGGCGACCTGATGTCGGGCGGCAAGTCGACCGGCGTCAAGGTCGAGATCCGCGCCGGGGGACCGGCCATCGGGTACGCCTCCGTCTCGTCGCAGATGTACCAGGACAAGTCGATCACGCTCGGCTACGTCACCACCGACGAAGCCGTGCAGAACTCGCAGAAGCTGCCCACCACGGCCGTCATGGCCGAGAACGACATCTCGCCGCAGATGATCATGTGGGACCCGAAGACCTACCCCAAGGTCAAGACGATCAAAGAGCTCGGAACCGCCCTCGAGAAGGACGGCGGAGTGGTTCGCTACTTCGGCGGCGCCGCCTACATGAACTACCTCATCGGCAACGACATCCTCCCGAAGTCCACCACTGACGGAAGCTACGACGGAACCCCGTCCAAGTTCGTCGTCGCCAAGGGCAAGGACGCGCAGCAGGGCTTCGCAACCGCCGAGCCCTACATCTACAAGAACGAGGTCCAGGCCTGGGGCAAGGACGTCAAATTCCAACTCGTCAACGACACCGGATACCCCATCTACCCCGAGGCCATGTCGGTCCGCACCGGTGACCTCACCAAGCTGAGCCCCTGCCTGAAGAAACTCGTCCCCGTCCTCCAGCAGGCCGACGTCGACTACATCACGTCACCCGCCACGACGAACAAGCTCATCACCGACCTGGTCACCCAGTACAACAACGGCTGGGTGTACGACGAGGGCGTGGCGAATTACGCCGTGAAGGAGATGAAGAAGCTGAAGATCGCGTCGAACGGCGACAACGCGTACGTCGGCGACATGGACTCGAGCCGGATCCAGAAGGTCATCGACGTCGACACCCCGATCTACAAGGCCTCCGGAACGGTCCTCAAACCCGACCTCAAGCCGAGCGACATCTTCACCAACGAGTTCATCGACAAGTCGATCGGATTCTGAGCCGCTCATGAGCGACTTCCCGGTGACGACGGCCCCCTCCGCTGACGCACGGCCCTCCGGCCTGCGACTCGAGGGCAAGCGCGTCGTCGTCACCGGGGGTGCTCGCGGAATCGGCGCCGAGATCGCCGGCCGCTTCTCCTCCGAGGGCGCGCACGTCGCCGTCCTCGATCTGCTCGCCGACCGGGGCACGGAACTCTGCGCCTCGATCGGCGGGTCCTACCACCAGGTCGACCTGCAGGATCCCGGCGACACGGCTACCGCGATGAGTGACGCTCTCGAGGCGCTCGGCGGGGTCGACATCCTCGTCAACTCCGCCGGGATCCTGCACTTCTCCTCCTCCTCGACCTGACCGTCGACGACTGGGACACGACCTTCGCCATCAACGCCCGCGCGATGCTCACGACGATGCAGGCCGCCGCGCGCACCATGATCGCGGCCGGCGGCGGGGGCAAGATCATCAACCTCGCGTCGATGGCGGCCAAGAAGGGCGGCGCGGGCGAGGGCGCCTACCCGGCTTCGAAGGCCGCCGTCGTCGCCCTCACGCGTGTGGCCGCCCTCGAGTGGGGCGAGCACGGGATCAACGTCAACTGCCTCTGCCCCGGCTACGTGCTCACGGAGATGGGCGCGGCCACCCGCACGGACGAGATGGTGGCTTCGTGGTCGGCGCTGTCACCGCTCGGGCGGTGCGCCTCCCCAGCGGACGTCGCCGGTGTGGCCCTCTTCCTGGCCACGCCCGACGCCGACTACCTCACGGGGCAGGCGATCAACGTCACCGGCGGCATGGTCATGTCGTAGCCGTGCCCACCGCGGCGTCCCTTCACCCATCCATCACGGCATCGACCACACCAGGCAGCGACCACGATCCAGAAAGCACGATCATGACCACTTCCACCACTGCGGCGTCACCGACACCCGCGGCGCTCTCGGCGCTCGTCGTCGAACTGCGCGAACTGCTCGGCGACCGCGGCGTCTCCGTCGAGCTTGCCGCGCGCGAAAAAGCCTCCGTCGACGGCTCCCGCCTCTCCCCCGTCATCAGTCAGCAGCTTCCCCTCGGCCTGGCCGACCTCGTCGCCTTCCCCACGTCCGCCGAAGAGATCGCGGCCGTCGTCGGCGCGGCTTCCCGCCACGGAGTCCCGATCACCCCGCGGGGAAAGGGCACCGGAAACTACGGCCAGGCCATCCCGATGGCGGGCGGACTCGTGCTCGACATGACGAAGGCCCGCGCGATCACCGAGGTCGGCGACGGTTACCTGACAGCCGAGGCCGGCGCCACGATGGTCGCCCTCGAGCAGGCATCGAACAAGCAGGATCAGCAGATCCTCCTGTATCCGTCCACCGCCCAGTCGTCCCTGGGCGGCTTCCTGTCGGGCGGCTCAGGCGGCACCGGCTCGATCAAGCACGGCTCCAATCACATGGGCTTCGTCCTCGCGCTCGACGTCGTGCACGCGTCCCCCGAGGCGACGCTGATCCACGTCGAAGGTGAGGAGGCTCAGGCCTACGTCCACAACTACGGCACCGCCGGGATCATCGCGCGCGCGACGATCCGGCTCGAGCCGCTCCAGGACTGGCGCGGCTTCTTCGCCAGCTTCGACACGTTCGAGCAGCTCCTTCCTCTCATCCGGGCCTTCGGCGAGCTCGATCCGCTGCCTCGCCTGGCGTCGGGCGACCTCGCGACACTGGCCGACGCGCTGCCCGACGATCCGGGGATTCCCGCCGGACGGGCGTCGTTGCGCGCGATCCTGGACGCCTCGACGGTCGAGGCGGCGACGTCCCTGGTCCTCGCCGCGGGTGGTCGGGTCGAAGACGTCCGCGAGGGTCCGCAGACGTCGATGAAGATCAGCATGATGTCGTACAACCACCCCATCGAGTGGCTGCAGAAGGCCTACCCCGACACGTACTTCCACGTCGAGGTGTCCGGCGACGCCCTGATCGACCGGATCGACGAGGTCCACGCCGTCTACCCCGGCGGAATGCTCCACATCGAGACCGCCCACGGGCGACCGATCGGCATGCTGGCGGGAACGTACACGTCGGCGTCGGCCGTCTACGACGGGTTCGCGCGGCTCACCGAGCTGGGCGTCGGCTTCCACAACCCGCACCAGTGGTACGTCGACTTCGAGCCGGCGCGCACGCGCGCGCTCGCCGCGACGACCGACCCGGACGGCCTGCTCAACCCCGGCAAGCTCGTCGACGCCCCTCTCACCACCGGAGCAAAGGTCTCATGAACCGCGATCTCGTCAACCTCTCCGGGCCGGCGCTGGCCTCGACGCTCACCTCCTCGTCGGTGCTCGTGCTGCCGACCGGAGCCATCGAGCACCACGGCCCGCACCTGCCGCTCTCCACCGACTGGCTGATGGCCGAGCTGATCGGTCGCGGCGTGGTCGAGGCCGCGGCCGACGCCGGACAGGACGTCTGGCTGCTGCCCTCCCTCGCCTACACCAAGTCGGACGAGCACCACTGGGCGCCCGGCACGATGTGGCTCAACGCCGACACCCTGCTGCAGACCGTCGTCGACATCGGCCGTTCGATCGCGAACACCCCCGCGCGAACGATCGTCTTCTACAACGGCCACGGCGGCAACATCGCCCTGCTGCAGGTCGCCCTGCGGGAGCTCCGGCGCCGGTTCGGGCTGCGGACCTTCCTCATGGGCTCGAACATGCAGGGCGGCGACGGCACGAACGGGCCGGACGAGCACGGGTTCGGGGTGCACGGGGGTCACAGCGAGACGTCGATGATCCTGCACCTTCGCCCCGACCTGGTCGACATGTCACAGGCGGCCCGGTGGATCCCCGACCACATGCTCGATCTGGAATACATCAGGTTCAACGGCGGACCGGTGCACTTCGGCTGGCTGTCGAACGACTTCGGGCCGGCGGGAGTGGTGGGCGACGCGTCGGAGGCCTCCGCCGAGTGGGGCGCGACCCTGTACGCGAGGGCCATCGCCGCCGGAGTCGCCTCCCTCGCCGAGATCGCGCGGTTCGAGCACCCGATCCTCGACCCCGGCACGCTGTCGTGAGCTCCGATTCGGCGGTCTTCCCAGCCGAGGCGTGGGACCTTCTCGTCGACTGGCTGCCCGCGAACGACGACCCCGACCGGCCGCAGATCACCCTGTCGACGGTGGACGCCGCCGGCGACCCCGATGCGCGGACGGTGCTCCTGACGTCGTTCGACGAGTCGGGGTTCCAGTTCAACACCGACGGTGCGTCCCGCAAGGCCGCTGACATCGCAGCTCACCCCGCGGTGGCCCTGACCGTGCTGTGGCCCGGGTTCACGCGCCAACTGGTCGTGCGCGGGACGGCTGCGCCGGCAGCGCCCTCCGCCGTGGCGGCGGCGTACCAGTCGCGGTCGCCCTATCTGAAACAGCTCGCCTGGCTGAACACCCACGAATTCGCCGGCCTCCCCGCGCGGCGCGCGTCGAGCAGTGGGCCGCCTTCGAGGAGGCCCACGCGGGCGTCTTCGAACAGCCCGCGTCGTGGGTCGGCTACCTGGTGACGCCCACGCGCCTCACCTTCTGGTCGTCGAACGGCGACACCGCGTCGCAGCGCACGGAGTTCGCCCTCGCCCCGGGCGGCGGGTGGTCGCGGCGGTTCCTGGCGGGGTAGGTGTGTGTCGACAGGTGAGCGCAGTGGTCACGGAGCGCCGGCGGCCTAGGGTGTGTCTCCCACGTGGCCGGAGGTCGTGTGTGGTCTGGATCGCGGCGAATCGAGAGACCCGCCCTAGGGGCGCGCAGCGACGAGCACGGCGTCGAGGGCCGTGCCGGCAGCGGTGTCTCGCGCGACCAGGCGACACTCCTCGACGTCGAGTCCGACGGCGCGAGCGGTCGCGGAGAGGTGGTCGATCCGGTGCAGGAGCGCGGGATCCTGCGGCCCTCCGACGCCGTCGGCGAGGTTCTCGAGCGCGTGACCGACCAGGGCGAGGGTGCCGCCCGGCGCCAAGGACGCGCTCGCGTTGGCCAGGGCGTCCGCGAGTGCGTCGGCGGGCAGCTGCAGGTACGCGACGACGACGAGGTCGACCAGCGACGGCGAGATCCACGAGGTCGCGTCGGCCTCCACCCAGTCGACCTCGACTCCGAGCTCAGCGGCGCGGGCCCGTCCGATCGCGAGGCCCGCGGGGGCGAAGTCGACGGCGGTGACCGTCCAGCCGCGGGCCGCGAGCCAGAGGGCGTTGCGTCCTTCACCGGCTGCGAGGTCGACGGCCTCGCCGATCGGCAGGTGTCCGACGGTCTGTTCGATCCACGCGTTCGGCCCCGCCGACCACAGCTGCTCGCCCGACGCCGACGCGCGGGAGTAGCGGTCCTGCCAGAAGGCGTTGTCGGTCACGGCACCAGCTTGGCACCGAAAATCGGACACGAAACCACGGGATCGAGTGGTTTCATGTCTGGATCGTGGGAGAAAGCTCTCGCCCGACGGCGGCGAGGGCCTCCGCGAAGACAGCTGCACCCGCAGGCCCGGCCCCGCCGGAGAGGTTGACGCCCCGCACCCCGTCGAGGGCGAGCATCTCCAGCGACAGGTCGACGGCCGCCGACACGCCCTCGGCGAACGGGTCGGGGGCGCGCAGGATCCGCTCCAGGTACCCGGGCGGGAGCACGAGCGTCGTGAACGACTCCAGCAGCCGCGCCGACGCCACGTCGACCACCAGCGGAACACACGGAACGAAGGCCACGGCAGCCCCCGGATCCTGCGACTCGGCCAGGAGGTCCTGCACTTCTCGGATGAAGGACGAGACCGGCGCCGCTCCCCCGGCGTGGTTGACGAAGCAGACCTCAGCGCCCGCGCGGACCTTCTCGACCAGGCGTTCGGCACGACGCCCGGTGGGCGGCGCGCACGGCGACTCGGCGACGGAGACGAGGTGCCCCGCGGCGCGGGCGAGCGCGGCGAGCCGGGTGGAGTCGAGGTCGAAGACGGGTCGGGCGTCGGGCCGCGACCCCGTCCGCGTGTGGTCGCCGGTGACGCAGTGGACTCCCGCGACTCCCGCATCGGCCAGGGAGGCGAGCTCGCCCTCCAGGGAGACCCGGTTGCGGTCGCGGCAGTTCAGGCCGCTCCAGACCCGAAGGCCCTGCCGCTGGATCAGCGCCGCACGATACGCAGGCGAGAACTGCACGCGCTCTGCCCCGGAATCGCCGGCCAGCACGGCATCCACCGACCCGAGCAGGATCGCGGACACCTCCGTGAGAGAGGACGCGCTCAGCGCTCGCGCGGGGAAGTCCGCGACGACGACCTGGCGCTGCCGCAGAACGTGGCGCATGGTGCCGGGCGCCCGGGCGGGTTCGGGCGCCGGCGGCCGCGAGCCGGCCGACCGGGCCCACCGCACCGTCGGCAGGTCGAGGAACACGCAGGCGTGATCGGCCACCTCGCAGGAGCCGTCGAACTCCACTCCCCGCACGGCCCGTACTCCATGTGCTTGGGGCACTCGACGACAGACTTCTCCATGTTGACCACACTTACATTTCTCTGTTTCGGCCGAGGTGTCCTGCCGTTTCGAGGAGGTAAAACCCCGTAAAATCAAGGAATGCCCGACTCTGAAGCCCTTCCCTTCGACCTCGTCGTCCGCAGCGACTCCGCGCTGATCGACGGCGACTTCCGCTCGGCGGCGGTGGCCGTGCGCGAGGGGGTGATCGTCTCCATCGACCGGGTCGACGCTCCCCTGGCGGCCGTCGACGAGGTGATCCTGCCCTCGGGTCAGGTCCTCCTGCCGGGCATCGTCGACTCGCACGTGCACGTCAACGAGCCGGGGCGCACCGACTGGGAGGGCTTCGCGAGCGCCACCACGGCGGCCGCGCGCGGCGGCGTCACGACGATCGTCGACATGCCGCTCAACAGCATCCCGCCGACCACCACGCCGTCGGCGCTCGACCTCAAGCGCGACGCCGCGGCACCGCAGGCCGTAATCGACGTGGGCTTCTGGGGCGGCGCGATCCCGTCGTCGCTCGGTCGACTCCGCGAGCTGCACGAGGCCGGGGTGTTCGGGTTCAAGGCGTTCCTGTCACCGTCGGGCGTCGACGAGTTCCCGCACCTGTCGACCGCCCAGTTGCACGAGGCGATGGCCGAGATCGCCGCGTTCGACGGCCTGCTGATCGTGCACGCAGAAGATCCGGAGAGCCTCGCGGCGGCGCCCGCACCCGCGGGAGCCTCGTACGAAGCGTTCGTGCGATCGCGCCCCGACTCCAGCGAGCAGTCGGCCATCGAGCACGTCATCGACGCCGTCCGACGAACCGGCGGTCGCGCCCACATCCTGCACCTCTCGTCGGCAGCGGCGCTCCCGGCGATCCGCGCCGCCAAAGCCTCCGGGCTGAGGCTGACCGTCGAGACCTGCCCGCACTACCTCTCGTTCGACGAAGCGACCATCCCCGACGGCGGCACGCAGTACAAGTGCTGCCCGCCGATCCGCGACGCCGCCAACCAGGAGCAGCTCTGGGAGGCTCTCGTCGACGGCACGATCGACCTCGTCGCCTCCGACCACTCCCCCTCGACGGCCGCCCTCAAGTTCGCGGGCGACGGCGACTTCGACCTCGCCTGGGGCGGCATCTCGGGCCTCGAACTGAGCTTCCGGGCCGTCTGGACCGGGGCTCGCTCGCGCGGAATCCCGCTTTCAGCGGTGGTGCGCTGGATGTCGACGGCAACCGCCGACCTGGTCGGACTGTCGGACCGGGGCAGGATCACCGTCGGCGCGCAGGCAGACCTCGTCGCCTTCGATCCCGACGCCTCGTTCACGGTGTCCGCTGCGGCTCTCGCACACAAGAACCCCGTGAGCGCCTTCGACGGGAGCCACCTGCACGGCGACGTGGCGCGGGTGTGGCTGCGAGGCGCTGAGGTCGACTCGGCAGCGCCGGCGGGGCGCCTGCTGCGGCGGACCTAGGTTTCCTGTGGGGGCGAGGCGGGCGGGGCGGGGCCGGCGTCGTTCGTTGTGAGGTGCAGGGCTTGACGGGACCAGCGGCTCGCTCGCCTGCGCAGGCTGCGCCCTCCGCCCTGAGTCAGCGAGGTCGGCCCAGGCCGCACGCCCGGTGCGCCGGCAATTGAGGCTGGAAGCCGCATTGGCGCGCTCCACGAAGCCAGACTGCGGCTTGGAGCCTGAGTTACCGACGGCTGCCCGCGCCGCGCAGCAGCCGCGCCGGCAATTCAGGCTGGAAGCCGCAAGAGCGCCCTCCACGAAGCCAGACTGCGGCTTGGAGCCTGAGTTACCGACAGCGCGCCAAAGCTTCGGCGCGCCGGCAATTCAGGCTGGAAGCCGCGTTGGCGCGCTCCACGAAGCCAGACCGCGGCTTGGAGCCTGAGTTACCAACGGCGCGCCAAAGCGTCGCGGCCGGCGGGCTGGCAATTCAGGCTGGAAGCCGCGTTGGCGCGCTCCACGAAGCCAGAACGCGGCTTGGAGCCTGAGTTACCGACCGTGACCCCGGGCCGAGGGCACAGCGGGCAACAGCCGCACGGGACGAGGCAGTGCCCGCGCCCTACTCCAGCTCGCCGAGCTCCGCGTAGAGCGACGTGATGCCGCCGATCCGGGCGCGTGCGGGGCCCTTGGCCGCGGCCAGGGCGGCCGCGGCGAGCAGGTTGGCGAGGCTCATGGCGGCCCCGTACGAGTCGAAGGCGGCGACGCTGTCGACCGGGCAGGTCAGCACCCGGGTCGTCGCGGCTGTCGGCAGCCGGGCGCCGGGATCCACGATCAGGATCACAGGGACCTGCCGCCGTTCCAGTGCGGCCAGTACCTCGACGAAGCCCGAGGGCCGACGCCGGAAGCCCACGAGGACGACTGCGTCTCGGGGCCCCAGGTCGGCGAGTTCCTCCGCGACCGACTGGCCGGGCGCAGGCGCGACCCGGACCCCCGGGCGGGCCTGCACGAGCTGCTGCCGGAGGTGCAGGGCTACGGGGTAGCTGTTGCGGAATCCGATCACGACCACCTCGCGCGCCCCGGCGAGCAGCGCCGCGGCGGCGTCCAGGCGCCCGTCGGAGAGGCCCGCCACGAGGGCTTCGAGATTGGCCCGCTCGGCGGCGACGTGCTGAGCGAATCCGACGGCGGCATCCGCGGCAGGGCCCACGGGCACGCCGCGGCGGCGCAGGGACCGCGCCTGCTCCCGGACCTCCTGGGCGTCGGCGAACCCGAGCCTGCGGAAGAGTCGCGACACGGTCGCCTTGGAGACCCCGCTCGATGCGGCGATCTCGGTCGCCGAGTACACGGCCAGGTCGTCGAGGTGGTCGAGGATGAAGTCGGCAGCGCGCTGCTCCTGCGGGGTCAGGCTCCCGTAGCCGGAGTCGATCCTGGTTTGTATGTCACCAGAGGTATGGATCACCTCGGTCGGTGTATCACTCACGAGGCATATGCGGCGGCGAAGGCCAGGATCGCGCCCTCGAACGCGTCGAGGGCGGCCGCCACATCGCCCTCGGTAACGATCTCGTCGGGGTGGTGGCTGATTCCTCCGCGACCGTTGCGCACGAAGAGCATCGCCCAGTCGGTGAGGTCTGCCACGGCCATGGCGTCGTGTCCGGCTTTGGAGAACAGGACCATCGGATCGGCGTCGCCCGTGGTCCGAATACCGGCACCGACGACGTCCTGCAGCTTCGGTGAAGCGACCACCGCGGGGGCGTTGTGCGTCTCCTCGACCGCGAAGGCGAGGCCGCGACGATCGCAGACCTCTGCCGCGACGGACTGGATCCCGACCCAGACGTCGTCGCGCGCCTCGTCCGTCTCGCCGCGGAGGTCGAGGCTGAACTCGACGCGGCCGGGAATGACGTTGACGCCGCCTGGGTAGGCCTGCAGGCGCCCGACGGTGGCGATGCAGCCGGCGTCGCGCGCCAGGCGCTCCACGGCGAGGACCAGCTCGGAGGCGCCGGCGAGGGCGTCGTGGCGCCGGTGGAACGGCACTCCCCGGCGTGCCCGGCCTCGCCGGTGAGGGTGAGTGCGAACCGGCGCGCACCCGCGATCGACGAGACGACGGCCAGGGCACGGTCGGCCTCCTCGAGGTACGGCCCCTGCTCGATGTGCACCTCGAGATAGCCGACGACCTCGTCCGGTCGATGGGCGGCCTCGCCGACCCGAGACGGGTCGAGACCGAACTCGACGAACGCCTCGCGAAGCGAGAGCCCGGCGGCGTCGGTGAGCTCCCACCAGGACTCCGGCCAGGTGCCGGCCACGGCTCGCGATCCCAGCAGGGCCGTGCCGAAGCGCGTCCCCTCCTCGTCGCCGAACGCCAGGACCTCGATCGCGAAGGGCAGTCGGACGTCTTTCGCGCGCAGGCGGTCCACGGCCGCGATCGCGATCATGACGCCCAGGATCCCGTCGAACCGGCCGGCGTTGGGAACGGTGTCGAGATGCGATCCGAGCAGGAGTGCCGGTAGTCCCGGGACCTTGCCCTCTAACCGGCCACGCTGGTTACCAGCCGCGTCGGTCTCGGTCTCGAGCCCGGCTTCCCTCATCCAGCGGGCAGCCATGGCGTTCACCGCGGCGTGCTCGGGCGAGAGGTAGACCCGCTCGATGCCGGTCGGCGTCGAGGTCTCTCGCGCCAGGGCGTCGCAGCGCTCCAGGATGGTCGCGGCGTCGATCGGAGTCGTCATGCGACACCCGCGTCCTGGTAGACCTCGTAGGCGGCCCCGACTCCCCCGCCGCCGGTGACCGCGACGCCCGAGCGCCGCAGGACGGCTTCGAGCGCCGAGAGCGTCGTCAGCACCGTGTCCTTTCGGGCGTTGTAGCCCATGGTGCCGATCCGCCAGACCTTGCCGTGCAGGGGCCCGAACGAGGTGCCGATCTCGATGCCGAAGTCGTTCAGCATCGCTCCGCGGGCCTTGTCACCGTCGATTCCGGTCGGGATCACGACGGCGGTGACGTTGTTCATCTTGTGCGCGGGGTCACCGAAGATCTCCAGCCCGAGACCCCGGAGCCCTGCGAGCATGGCCCCGCCGTGCAGAGCGTGGCGAGCGACGGCTTCGTCGATGCCCTCCTCCACCAGCAGGCGCGCGCACTCGCGGGCGCCGTAGAGCATCGTCGTGGCCTCGGTGTGATGGTTGAGCCGCTGGGGACCCCAGTAGTCGAAGATCATCGCGAGGTCGAAGTAGTTCGAGCGGATGGGATGCGCGCTGACGGCGTCGCCCACGCTGCGGATCCCGGCCTCGACCGACCTGCGGGCTGTGATGACGGAGGCCGCGCGCGGAGAGAACGTGACCGGAGAGGAGCCGGAGGGGCCACCGAGGCACTTCTGCAGACCGGCCGTGACGGCGTCGAGGCCGAGCTCGTCGGTCGCGAACGTGTTGCCCGCGAGCGAGGCGGTGACGTCGGTGTAGAAGAGCACGCCCTCCCGCTCGCAGATCGCGCCCAGCTCGTCGAGGGGCTGCGCGACCGTCGTCGAGGTGTCGCCGTGCACGACGGCCAGGAGTTTCGGCCGCACGGAAGCGATCGCGGTCTCGATGGCGGTGGCCGTGAACACCTGGCCCCACGGAACCTCGATGACATGCACCTCGGCCCCGCAGCGCTCGGCGATCTCGCGCAGCAGGTGCCCGAAACGACCGAAGATCGGCACCAGGACGCGGTCGCCCGGCTCGATCAGCGACACCAGGGCGGCCTCGATCCCGGCGCGCGAGGTGCCGTCGACCAGCATCGTCTGCTCGTTCGCGGTCTGGAACACCTGGCGGTAGAGCACCTGCGTCTCGTCCATCGCCGCCGTCATCCACGGGTCGTATTGGCCGACGAGTTGCGCGGACATGGCGCGCAGCACGCGCGGGTCGGCGTTGATCGGACCGGGGCCCATCAGAAGTCGCGCGGGCGGATCGATCGGCTGAAAAGACTGTTTCACACGGCGAGTCTACGCAACATGTGTTTCAGCCGTGTAACACGCGCACTCCTCGCGAGGCTACGTCCGATCGACGCGCACGGCGCGCACGCGGCAAGGCCCCCGCTCTCAGGCGACCAGGGAGCCCGCGAGCGACGCCGCCACGCGCACGAGGGCCAGGTCGGTGCCGCGCGGGCCCACCAAGCAGAGGCCCACGGGACCGCCGGCGACCCGGAGCAGGGGAGCGGACACGGCCGGGTACCCGCCGATCCCCGCGATGCAGGTGAGGCCGAGCGTGCGGGAGCGCACCGCGTCGAACTCCGCGGGCGTGGCGGCCAGCGACGGAGCCGCCGACGATGCGCTGGGGAGCAGCAGGATCCTGCCGCCCAGCATCCGGTCGAGGTGGTCGCGCTGCACGGCGAGCTCCGTGCGGGCCTCGGCCTCGCGGTCGGGCGTGACGCTGCGGCCGAACTGGAAGCGGGCCTCGACGTCGGGCGCGAGCGCGCCGGGGTGCGCCGTGATCCACTCGCCGTGCGACCGCCAGGCTTCGGCGGCCTGCAGCACGCGGAACAGCTCGTAGAGGTGGGCGATGTCGCCGAGGGCGATCTCGTCGGGCCGACCGATGGTCCCCGCCGACGCGAGCGCGGACACGCACCCGTCGAAGGCGTCGCGGACGTCGGGGGAGACGGAGGCGATCAGGCTGGGATCGACCGCGAAGGCCGGCTCGACCTCGTGCTGCAGAGGGGAGGAGGTCGCGGCCGGGCTTCCGAAGGTGGCGGCGGCAACCCGCGCCAGGAGGTCGACGTCGCGGGTCAGCCAACCGACCGCGTCGAACGAGGGCGCCAGGGGCAGCAGGTCGGTGCGGCGGACGGCGCCGTGCGACGTGCGGAGGCCCCAGAGCCCCTGATAGGAGGCCGGGACGCGGATCGACCCGCCCGTGTCGGTGCCGAGGCCGACGCTGGCGTGGCCGAGTGCGACGGCGGAGGCCGGCCCGCTCGACGAACCGCCGGAGATCGCGCCGGGCACGGCACCGTTCGGGGAGTGCCGTAGGCGGAGTTGCGGCCGGCGATGCTGTACGCGAACTCGTCGGTCTGCGCGATACCGAGCACCGCGGCGCCGCCGTCGAGCAAGGCCTGGACGGCGGGCGAGTTGAACTCCTGGTCGGACTGTTCCTCCAGGTAGGCGGGCACCCCCGCGCCGATGCGCAGGCCGGCCACCGCGAAGAGGTCCTTCACCGCGACGGTCTCACCGAGCAGGGGAGCGACGCCCGCAGCGGGCTCATCCTCGGCCGACACGTCCACCGACGAGGCGACCAGGGGTGCCCCGACGACGCGCCAGATCCGGGTGTCGAAGATCGGTGCCGGAGCCTGCACCTGCGCCGACGCGATCCGCCAGACGTGATCCTGCGGATTCTGGCGCCAGAGCTGAGTGACGACGCCGCGTCCGCCGGCGGCGGGGAGGTTGACCGACACGATGAGGGCGGTCGCAGGATCGAGGACCCTCACGTGACACTGCTCGATGTGGCGCGCGGGCGCGGACTTCCGCCGCCCGCGGAACTCGGTGATGGCCTCGTGACCGACCAGCAGCCCGGCGCCGTCGGCGCGCAGCGTGTCGGCACCGGGTTCGAAGGCGTCGGCGAGCGCCGCCTGATCGTTGGCGGCGAGCGCTCCCTCGTACGCGTCGAAGGCGTCGAGCAGCCCGCCGGGCAGGGTTCCTTGAACAGAGGTCGGATCAGTCATCGAAGTCGCTCACTCGGATTCTGGCGTGGACACCCTTCACCAGGTCGACGACCTGCGAGATGTTGAAGTCGGTCGCCGCGGAGAGGTACGCGTAGGCCACGCTCTCCTCCATGCCGAATCGGGCATGCAGCAGGTCGAGGGCTGCACGGACGCATTTCTGCACGGCGACGTCGAGGTCTTCGTCGAGCCCGGTCGGGACGAGGAACTCAGCCGTCTCGGCCAACGGGCCCGCGATCTCGCCGAAGCGAGCCCGGGCATCCTGCTTCGTGATGAGATCGAAGCGGACCGTCACCCGGAGGGAGGCCTCGAGGGCGGTCAGCGCGACCTCGCCGTCGCCCTGGGCGAAGTGCGGGTCGCCGACATAGGCGAGGGCCCCCGGCACCTGCACCGGCAGATGCAGTGACGCACCTTCGACGAGCAGGCTGATGTCGATGTTGCCGCCGTGCGGGCCGGGAGGCACCGAGTGCGGTCGCTCGTCGCCCGCGACGGCGACGCCCATGATGCCGAGGAACGGGTGCAGTGGGAAGGTCACGGAGGGAACGCCGCCCGGAGTGCGGGGGAGTGTCCCCACGAGGGAGCCTGCGGCATCGCGAGTGGCGGCCGCGAAGACGCTGACGTTCTCGGAGCCGCGCGGCAGTTCGCCGGCCAGCGCACCGCGACCGTGGCGATTGGAGATGACGCCGTACGGCACTCGCGGCGTCGCGGTCACGAGGGTCATCGTGAGGACGTCGCCGGGCTCGGCTCCGCGGACGGCGATCGGGCCGGTCACGACGTGCGGACCGTCGACGGCAGGATCGCGCCGCCCGGTCGACGCGGCAATCGCCACCGCGTCGTCGAGCACGGCCTCTGCCGCGACGCCGTGCTGCGCGAAGAAGGCCACCGGGTCACGGCCCTGGTCGTCGAGGATGCCCTCGTGGCTGATCGTGTCGATCGTGACGATGTCGCCGGGATCGACTGTCAGGACGGCGACGTCGGTCTCACACGGAAGGCGTCCCCAGAAGGTGTTCGCCTCGCTGGCGGGCAGATAGAGCGCGCCCGGGATCTCGCCGCGACCCGGCTGGAGGACGGCTCCCGTCTCGAAAGTCATGTCCAAACCCTAGCGGCGGGCCGGGGCGGCCCCCTATGGCTCCCGCCTCGACTCCGGACGGCCGATTGCCTGGGCGCCCGCTCCCGAGATCCGATCGGTTCGCTGGGAAGGATTCCTGCCCCCAGCCTCCTCTTGGAGAGCGGTCCCTACCGTCGAGCGTGAGCACTTCTCCGACTTCCGCCCCGCGCGCCCTCTCGGCCCTGACCGGGTTCGCCGGGCTCGCGATCGTCGCCGGTCTCCTCGTCGGAGTCCTCGCGATCCCGAGCCTGGTCGTCGCCGGGAACACGGTCACGACCGGCGTCACCGCCTTCGACGACCTGCCGAGCTACCTCGCCATCACCCAGCCGGCCCAGGCCTCCAGCCTCTACGCGAAGGACGGCAGCAGCGAGGTCAAGATCGCCTCCTTCTACACCGAGAACCGGACCGACGTGAAGGCGGATCAGATCGCCGCGAGCGTGAAGGACGCCGCCGTCTCGGCGGAAGACCCGCGGTTCTACCAGGAGGGCGCGATCGACGTCGAAGGCACGATCCGCGGAGTCCTGGCCACGACCCTGGGCGACGACGTCCAGGGCGGCTCGTCGATCACGCAGCAGTACGTGAAGAACGTCCTCGTCGAGCGCTGCGCGACCGAGAACACGGACACCGCCAAGGCGCTCGCCTGCTACAAGACCGTCACCGCGGTGACGCCGCAGCGCAAACTGCGCGAGATGCGCTATGCGATCAGCCTCGAGAAGAAGTACACCAAGTCGCAGATCCTCACCGGATACCTCAACATCGTCGGATTCGGGGGCAACGTCTACGGCATCCAGGCGGCCGCCGAGTACTACTTCGGGGTCTCCGCCTCGAGCCTGAGCACGGTGCAGTCGGCCACTCTGATCGCGATCCTGAACAATCCTTCCAACCTCCGGATCGACGAGCCGACGAATGCCGCCAACGGCTCGGCGAACGGCTACGCGCTCACGAAGGTGCGTCGCGACTACGTGCTCCAGCGGATGTACGTCCACGGCAAGCTCTCGAAGGCCGAGCTGACGGCCGCCACGGCGACCGCGATCACTCCGAAGATCACCACGGCGACCAACGGCTGCGGCGCTGCTGTGAAGTACGACGCCGGTTATTTCTGCGACTACGTCACCAACGTCGTGGCCAACGACACCGCGTTCGGTGCCACCGCGAGCGCCCGCGCCGCGACCCTCAGCGAGGGCGGCCTGAAGATCTACACCACCCTCGACCTCGCGCAGCAGAAGGTCGCGCAGACGGCGCTGTCGACCTACGCCCCGGCGACGGCAGCCGGGATGAACCTCGGCGCCACGAACGTGTCGGTCGAGCCGGGGACGGGGAAGATCCTGACCATGGTGCAGAACACGAACTACACGCAGAGCGACCATGCTGTGGCCGGCGAGACGAGCGTGAACTACAACACCGACAAGGCGTACGGCGGTTCGGGCGGGTTCCAGACCGGATCGTCGTTCAAGGCGTTCACCCTGGCCGCCTGGTTGCAGGCGGGACACACCCTGTCCGACTCCGTGACGACGACACAGCACACCTTCCCCTTCTCGGAGTTCACCAACAGCTGCACCGACATCGGCGACAGCACCTGGCCGGTCGCCAACGCGGATCCGGCTGCCGCCTCGCTGTCGGTGCTCCAGGCCACGGCCCAGTCGGTGAACACGGCCTTCGCCGAGATGGGCACTCAGCTCGACCTCTGCAGCATCGCGAAGGACGCGACCTCCATGGACGTCCACACGGCCACCGGGGTGAAGCTCAGCTCGGTGCCGTCGATGATCCTGGGCACGAACGACATCGCTCCGCTCACGATGGCCACGGCCTACGCCGGCATCGCCAACAACGGCATCGTCTGCACGCCGATCGCGATCACCAGCATCACGGGTCCGACCGGGAAGGCGATCGCCGCCACTCCGACCAGCTGCACGCAGGGCATGTCGTCGGAGATCGCGGCCGGTGTCTCGTACGCCCTGCAGACCGTCCTCGAACCGGGCGGCACCGGTGCCAGCGCCAACCCGGAAGACGGCGTCGACATCCTGGCCAAGACGGGCACCAACGACGACGCGGAGCAGAACTGGCTGGTCACCTCGACGACCAAGGTCGCCACGGCCACCTGGGTCGGCAACGTCTCGGGATCGACCGACTTCTACGACACCTCCATCAACGGCATCGAGGGATACGACGTCAAGTTCGACATCGCGAAGCCGATCCTCCAGTCGCTCGACGCGGAGTACGGCGGCGGGACGCTGACGGCGCCGCCCGCCTCCGAGATCAGCTCCTCGTCTGCGGGCGGGGAGTCGGGGTCGGGTGGCGCATCGATGGGTGGCGCGGCAGCCGGGGGCAGCGCCGGTGCAGCGACCGGGGGCACCGGGGGCGCGACGGGCGGTGGCACCACCGGGGGCGCGACGGGCGGTGGCAACGGAACCAGCACGGTGACGGGCGAATAGCCCGACGGGGTGACGACAGAGGAGCAGGGCGCAGGATCGCGACGCGGGCGCCTCCGCCGGGCCGAGCGTGCGCGCGCTGCCGCGATCCGGCGCAGCCTGTCGGCCGCGTGACGATTCGTCGACTCGATACGTCTTGTCGTGGGGGCCGTTTCCCGGCTCCACCCTCACTCGCGGCAGAAAGCACGGCAGACTTCGATCATGAGACTTCCCGGTTCCAAGAACACCGACCCGAGCACACGCCCGGGTACCCTCCACGCCGACGACACCGTCACGAACGGGATGAAGATCGCGGGCGCCTGGGGCTGGCGGATCCTGGTCGTCGTCGCGTGCTTCGCCGTGTTGATCTACCTGATCACCACGCTCAGCGAGATCGTCATCCCGTTCTTGATCGCGCTGCTCATCTCGGCGCTGCTCAAGCCGGCCGTCACGGCGCTCGTGCATCGGCGCTGGCCGAAGTGGCTGGCGATCGTCGTGACACTGCTCGGAACCCTCATCGTCTTCGGGGCCCTGGTGCTGCTGGTGGTCTCGCAGGTGCGGGCCGGGCTGCCCGCCCTCGAGAAGGAGTCGGTCTCGTCGTTCAAGTCGGTGCAGGCGTTCCTCGCGGCCCCACCGTTCAACCTGACCACGACCGACTACCAGAAGTACATCGATCAGGCGACCAAGGCCCTCCAAGACAGCAGTAAGTCGCTGCTGTCGGGCGCTGCCGCCGTCGGGCTGGGCGGCGTGCACTTCGTCGCCGACGGCCTGCTCACCATCTTCGCGACGATCTTCATGATGATCGACGGCGAAGGCGTCTGGAAGTGGGTCACGCGGCTGTTCCCCCGCCGCGCTCGCACCGCCGTCGACGGAGCAGGCCAGGCAGGATGGCACACGCTCACCACGTTCGTACGGGTCCAGATCTTCGTCGCCGCCGTGGACGGCCTCGGCGTGGGCCTCTTCGCCTTCTTCCTCGGACTGCCGCTGGCGGTGCCGATCGGCGTTCTCGTGTTCCTGGCGTCGTTCATCCCGGTCGTGGGTGCCATCGTCTCGGGTGCCTTCGCCGTCGTGATCGCGCTGCTCTTCGTCGGCCCTCTGCAGGCGCTCATCATGCTCGGCGGGGTCGTCATCGTGCACCTCCTCGAGGCCCACGTGCTGCAGCCGCTCGTCATGGGAAACGCCGTCAAGGTGCACCCCTCGCCGTCGTCTTCGCCGTGGCCGGCGGCTCGTACATCGCCGGTATCCCCGGCGCGCTGTTCGCCGTGCCCACGATCGCCGTGATCAACGTCATGGTGACGTTCGTGGCGCGGGGCAAGTGGCGGACGGAACCGAAGGCGGCTGCTGAGGAGGACGCGGCCGACGAGGTCGTGCCGGAGACGTAGAAGTGGTGCGGTCGTGCGGACACGCAGCGACTAGTCCCGCGGCCGACGACCGGCCCGAGCGGCCCGAGCGGCCCGACGCCTCTCGCGCCAGGACGGCGGCTGCTCCGCGGCGAGTTCGGCGGCCGCGGTTCGGGCTTCTGCGCGGTGGCGGGCGCGGCGATCCTGCCATCGCTGCACTTCGACGTCGAGGTCGCGCGTCGGCGTGACGACGGGAGGGCCTCCCGTCAGTTGACGGCGTGCTTCCACGATGCGGGAGTTGAAGTCGGCCACCGTCGCACGCACCGACGCCTCGGTCGCCATCGTGTCGAGGAGGTCGTCGAGCCGCTCGTTCTCGGTTCGGAGCGACAGGGCCGGGGGAGCGACGCCCGACAGGCCCTCGCGTTCGATCTTGGCTTTGATCCACCAGTCGGGGTCGTGGGTGCCGCCGGTGAGGCCGGGCAGCGGTTTTCCGGCACCCGGGAGATTGTCGAAGTCGCCGCGCGCGATGGCGATGTCGAGCTGCGTCTTCGCGATGGAACGGAGTTCGTCGGCCGTGGGGGCGCGCTTCTGCTCGTCGGCGGGGAGTTCGCGTTCGACCCGGTAGCGAGCGGCGGCGAGTGACGGGTCGCGGCGGGCGGTCTCGCGAGCGACCTCGTCGCGGTGCACAGGAGCCGGGCGGCGCGGATCACTGCGCCCCTGCTCGTCGGGCGCGTGGTGGCGGTCGCTCTCGGCCATGCCTCAACGCTACGCCGCGGCGCCGGTGGCCGGGGTGCGCGAGGCCACGCCGAACGATCTACGCGAACAACGAGGGCTGCACGGCCTCGGCCTTCTCCAGGCCGAGCAGATATTCTTTGCGCTCGATTCCGCCGCCGAAGCCGGTCAGGGCGCCGTTGGCTCCGATGACGCGGTGACACGGAACGATGATGCTGAGCGGGTTGCGGCCGTTCGCGAGGCCGACGGCGCGGACGGCCTTGGGGTTGCCGAGACGCGCGGCGATGTCGCCGTAGGTGAAGGTCTCCCCGTAAGGGATGGTGCGGAGCTGCTGCCAGACGGCGAGCTGGAACTCGGTGCCGACCGGGGCCAGCTCGAGATCGAAGGTCTCGCGGGTTCCGGCGAAGTACTCGCCGAGCTGGGCGACGACGGCTCCGAACACGCGAGCCTCGTCGGTGCCCGACAGCCGCTCGCCGAAGGTCTCGGTGCTCGGTGCGTGCCGGTGCTCGACCATGTAGAGGGCGCGGAGTGCGGAGGTCTCGTCGTCGGCGACGAGGGTGAGTTCGCCGATGGGCGAGTCGATGACGGTGTAGCTCATGAGGGGGCTCCTTCGAGGACGGGCAGAGCAGGATCGGGGAGGGTCGGCAGGACGACGTCGCCCTCGGGAATCGAATTCACGGCGTGCGGGCTGGCGGCCCAGAGGTATTGCACGGCGTAGGCGCGCCACGGCGACCACGCCTGGGAGGCCCGCTCGAGAGCGGGCGCGCCGCGGGGAGGCCGAGCGATGCGGCCGCCTTCAGCACGCCGAGGTCGCTGCCGACGAACGCGTCGGGATCGCCGAGGGCTCGCATGGCGATGGTCTCGACGGTCCACGGGCCGATGCCGGGCAGGGCGAGCATGGCGTCGCGCGCAGCCTGCCAGTCGGCGCCGGCGTCGAGCCGGACATCGCCGGACGCCAGCGCGGTCGCCATCGCGAGGAGAGTGCGGCGGCGCGAGGCGGGCATGCGGAGGATCTCGTCGAGACGCGAGTCGACCGACTCGGTGGGCGCGAGAGCGCGTTCGCCCGCGGCGGCCACGATGGCCTCGGCGGTCGGGAACAGGTGCGTGAGCCCGCCGTCGGGATCCACGATCGTCTCGCCGAGGGCGGACACCAGTCGGGCCGCGTGGGTACGGGCGGCCGCCGTCGAGACCTGCTGGCCCAGCACGGCTCGCAGAGCGAACGCGGCAGGATCGAGGATGCGCGGCACCCGACGCCCGGGCGCCGCATCGACGAGGGGGCGCAGGTGGTCGTCACGGCCGAGCGCTTCTCCGATGGCCACGGGATCGGCGTCGAGGTCGAGCAGCCGTCGCACGCGGCTCACGGCCGCAGCGAGGTCGCGCACGTCGGTCAGCCGGAGCGTGACCGGGAACGCGGTGCCGACGGGACGCCGCACCGAGACGATGCCCCAGCCGCGCGGCAGGCGGACCGTCGAGCGATAGGCGCCGTCGCGGAACTCTTCGACGCCGGGCACCCCCGTCGCGACGAGATGGCCGATGAGGTTGGACGGATCGAGCGGCCGGCGGAACGGGAGCCGCAGGGAGATGACGCCGGAGTGCGGCAGCGCGGGAGAGGCTGCACCGGTGACGCCCGACCGCAGTTCGGAGGGCGAGGCGGCGTAGGTGGCGCGGACGACGTCGTTGAACGCGCGGATCGACGAGAAGCCCGCGGCGAAGGCGATGTCGCTCATCGGGAGGTCGGTCGCCTCGATCAACGTGCGGGCGGACTGGGCTCGCTGCGCTTGGGCGAGTGCCTGAGGGCCGGCGCCGAGCTCGTCGCGCAGGAGGCGTTCGACCTGCCGCGTGCTGTAGCCCAGGGTCGCCGCAAGGCTCGGGACGCCGTCGCGATCGACGACACCGTCGGCGATCAGCCGCATCGCCCTGGCCACGGTGTCGGAGCGCACGTTCCACTCGGGCGAGCCGGGGGTCGCGTCGGGCCGGCAGCGTTTACAGGCCCGGAAACCAGCCGCCTGAGCCGAGGCCGCCGACGGATGGAAGACCATGTTCTCGTCTTTCGGCGTGCGCGCCGGGCAACTCGGCCGACAGTAGATGCCGGTCGAGAGGACGGCCGTGTAGAAGAAGCCGTCGAAGCGGGCGTCGCGGCTCTTCACCGCGCCGCGGCAGAGAGTCTCGTCGAGGTGCATGAGTCCATCCTCACACCCGCCCCCGACCTGCACTAGCGAGAATGCGACATCGCAGTGGAGCGCCTCAGGAGTGGGCGAGCAACCAGTCCAGCGCGGCGGGAACGGCCCGCAGGATCGAGATGTGGCCGTCGTCCGGTCGCTCCCAGAACTCCGAGCCGGCGATGCGGTCGTGCAGCCAGAAGCCGTGCGCGGCGGGAACCACGCGGTCGAGGCCGCCCTGCGCGACCAGGACGGGCGACGTGATCGTCGCCGGATCGAATCCCCAGGGGGACACGAACGCGAGATCGTCATCGACGAGGCCGCGGGATCCTGCTGCCCCCGCTGTTCCGGCGTCTGCCCCGAGCGACGCCCAATCGGCTTCGAGGGCGGCGTAGTCGACCGGGACGAAACTCTCGGGGTCGAAGTCGTCGACCTTGGCGAACTCCTCGCGGGCGGCCAGGCCGACGACGGCCGACCTCAGCGCACTCGGAGCCTGCATGCCGGCGAACCAGTCGTACGACTCGGCGTACGGAGCGATTCCGGCGAGGGTGACGACGCCGGTCACGCGACGTGGCAGCAGCCCCGCGCAGGCGAGGGCGTGCGGGCCGCCACCCGAGGCGCCCATCGTGGCGAAGCGGTCGATGCCCAGGGCGTCGACGACGACTTCGACGTCGGAGGCGGCGGAAGCCACGTCACGGCCGGTGTTCGGGGTGGAGCCGCCGTAGCCCGGTCGGCCGTACGAGACGAGCCGGATGCCTCGGGCGGCACACGCGTCGAGCACGGGCGGGAGCAGCGCTCCGGTCTGCGGCGATCCGGTGTGCCAGACCAGCGCGGCACGCTCGTCGGGTACCGAACCGCTGTCGTGCACGCGGAGGATCCTGCCGTCGGCCGCCGCCACGTCGCGTTCGTCGCTCATGTCGGGGAGCGTACCGCGAGGTTTGCCGCCGTGGCCGGGCGGCACCGGTCGTGACCACCTCCCCGCCATCGGCGCAGCCGGACCCGAGGGTGCGCGCCACCGGGATGCACCGCGATGGCCCGGACGGCGCCGGAGCGAGAAGACTGGGCGGATGACACAGCGCCGCGCCCTCATCTCCGGAGCCAGCATCGCGGGCCCCGCCCTCGCGTTCTGGCTCAACCGCTACGGGTGGGAGACCACCGTCGTCGAGCGGGCCGCCGAGGTCCGCACCGGCGGCCAGAACATCGACGTTCGCGGGGCGGCCCGCGAGACGCTGCGCCGCGCGGGGCTCGAGGACGTCGTCCGGGCGGCTACCACCGGGGAGCTCGGAACGCGCTTCGTGCGCGCGGACGGCAGCACCGCTGCTGAGTTCCCCGCCGGCGAGAGCGACACCGAAGGAGCGACCGCGGAGGTCGAGATCCTGCGTGGAGATCTGGCGCAGATCCTGATCGATGCGAGCATGTCCAAGACGGAATATGTTTTCGGCGACGCCATCGCCGGAGTCGAGGAGACCACTGACGGCGTCCGGGTCTCGTTCGAGAAGGGGCAGGATCGCGAGTACGACCTCGTGATCGTCGCGGAGGGCAAGAACTCCACCACTCGGAGCCTTTTGTTCAGAGGCGCCGAGCGCGCCGAGGTGCGGGACCTCGGCATGGAGATGGCCTACCTCACCATTCCGCGAACCGACGGTGACGTCGACTGGTGGCGCTGGTACAGCGCACCGGGCGGGCGCGGGGTCACACTGCGACCGGATCGGCACGGCACCACGCGGGCTGTCCTGAGCCGGATGACGCACGGCCGCGCCAGTGGGTTCGACCGCCGTGACGCAGCCGGTCAGAAGTCTGCGCTGCGCGAGCAGTTCGGCGACGCGGGCTGGGAGGCGACCCGCGTCCTGGACGCGCTCGACGGAGCCGATGTCTACTTCGAATCCCTGGGTCAGGTGCACGCGCCGACCTGGTCGACCGGCCGCGTGGCGCTCACGGGCGATGCCGCGTGGTGCGCCTCGCCGGTGAGCGGTATGGGCACGAGCCTGTCGCTGGTCGGCGCGTACGTCCTCGCCGGCGAGCTGTCCGCGCACGTCGACCACCGCGACGCCTTCCGCGGCTACGAGCGGATCCTGCGACCCTACGTCGAGCAAGCGCAGGATCCGCCGCCGGGCACGCCCCGCCTGGCGAACCCGTCGACTCGCGCCGGCATCGCAGCCCTGCACGGTCTGCTCCGCGCCGCATCGACGAAGGCCGTGGCGCCGCTCCGCAGCCGCATGTTCCGGCCCCCGGCGGAGAAGATCGAGCTGCCCGACTACGGACACCTGGAAGCTCGCGTCTGAGCCATGCCGTCCGTGCTCACCCGACGCGTCGAGACGGTCGACGCTCGAACGACCGCAGGATCGCTGACGTTCGACGGGGTCGTCGCCGACTGGCCGGACGTGGTGCGCGCGGCCCTGCACGAGCTGCCGTTGCTCACCACGACGAGTCTGGACGATGAGCAGGCGTTCATCGTGTTCAGGCGGAGGTTCGCCGCGAGCAGTGGGATCCAGCTCGACTTCGCGGTCGGACCGACGGGCAGCCGCCTGAACGCGCGATCGCAGAGCTCGTCGGGCCTCCACGTCGGAGTGGCAGCGGCGGCCTCGGCGGCAACCTGGATTCACGCGCCCGGTCCTCGGCTCGTCGGCACCCTCCTCGACGCGATCGCCACCGCAGCGGCTCGCTGAGTCGGACGAGGGCGCACAAACCAGGTCTCCCGCCGAGAACGGTCCGCGGGAGGCGCGCCCCCACGGCCTCGACCCGACGATGCGCGGGGATCTACAACACGACTCGCCCGGTCCGCGGACGCCGTTGCCGACTCGTACAACGCGTGTGGCACTGCGGCCCGGGCTGCCTAGGCTGGCTGGCGGCCAGCAAGTGACAGACGAAGGAGTCCCGCCGATGAGCGACGAGAGCGCAGCCACCACCGTTACCCGCACGAAGACCGTGAGCTGGAGCGATCCTGCCGTCTCCGCTGCGGCCGCGAAGACCATGGCCGGTCTCGACTTCCTGCACGCGCTCGTCGACGGGACGCTGCCGCCACCTCCGATCCTGGCGCTCATGAACCTGGAGGCCGTCGGGGCGACGACCGGCGAGGTGACCTTCCGGTGCACGCCCGACGAGTCCCACTACAACCCGATCGGCACGGTCCACGGCGGTTTCGTCTGCACCGTGCTCGACTCGGTGCTCGGATGCGCCGTGCAGAGCACGCTTCCGGCCGGCACGGGCTACACCTCGCTCGAGATCAAGGTGAACTACCTGCGACCGCTGTCCGCCGACAGCGGCGAACTGACGGCGATCGGGCGGGTCACCAAACCCGGCCGCCGGGCAGCGTTCGCGGAGGGCGAGGTGCGCGACGCCGCGGGGCGCCTGATCGCGACGGCGTCGAGCACGCTGCTGGTGTTCGCCGTCTGACGCGTCCCGCTGCGCCGCCGGTCTGCCGGCCCTCTTCCCCCGTCCCGTCCTGCCCCACCCTGCCGCGTCCTGCCCCGCCCCGTCCTGCCCCGCCCCGTCCCGCCCTGCCCCACCCCGCCCTGCCCTGCCCGCCCCGCGCCGCGCCGCCGGAAATCGAAGGGGATTTCCGCCGATCGACCCCACCCAGGCGGCAGGATCGCCCATCCGCCGAAAATCCCCTTCGATTTGTGGCGGCGGCACGGCGAACCCCGCGTCGCTGGCAGGATGAACCCGTGCCAGAAGCGACCCGCGCCCGCCTCCTCGTCGTCGACGTCAGCGACCGGGAGCGCGCGGATCCCGCCTACGGGGCGGAGCTCCGCGAGCTCAGCGCCAACATCCGCAGCGCTGCCGGGCAGGCCGGATTCGACGTGGTCCGCGTCGCGTCCGACACCGGAGAGTTGGCCGAGGCGAGCCAGGGAGCCGACGTGATCCTGCTCACCGGCGGCGAAGACGTCGATCCTGCGCTCTATGGCGGCGATGCCGACTATCCGGGGCGCGAGGAGGTCTTCCCCGAGGCCGACCTGCCGCAGGCCGCACTGGTTCGTGAAGCCGTCTCGACCGGCATTCCGCTGATCGGCATCTGTCGCGGCATGCAGCTGGTGAACGTCGCGCTCGGGGGCGATCTGGTGCAGCACCTCCACGACGGCGGCCACGTGAGCGCTGAGCCCGGCATGGTGACGCACGGCGTCGCGGTCGATCCCGGCAGCCGACTCGCGGCGGCGTTGGGCGCGACGACGCTCGACGTGCAGAGCGCGCACCACCAGGCCGTGGGCAGACCGGGAGAGGGCCTACGGATCGTCGCCCGCGCCGACGACGGCACCCCCGAGGCGATCGAGCACGCGTCCGCACCGCTCTGGGCGGTGCAGTGGCATCCCGAAGACGCAGGATCGAGCGGGAGCGTCCTCTCCGATCTGCTCGCCGCCGCGCGCGACGCCCTCCGTTCGTGACCGGCTGAGCGCCACTCCACAGAATCGACGCCGACCCGCATCAGGGCGCGGATCGACGTCGACTCAGGGGATCGTCGGGGTCAGAGAGTGACGCTCTCCCCGAGCTGCAGCGTGGTCAGGCCGACGCCCGTGAGGTTCTTCAAGAACTGCTCGGTCGAACCCTTGCCGGCGTCGCTGAGCATCAGGTCGTGGATCTGCACGGCAGCGGCCGGCTTGACGGCGCGGACGTAGTCGACGGCGCCGCGCATGCTGACCCACGGACCGCTCGTCGGCAGCAGCAGCGTCTCGACGGCCACACCGGGCTCGAGGTAGGCGTCGCCGGGGTGGAACACGTCGTCGACGAGGAACCCGACGTTCTCGTCGACGGGCACGTCGGGGTGGATGACGGCGTGCTCCTCGCCGAAGACGGCGACGTCGAAGCCGGCGGCCGCGAACGTGTCGCCGGCAGCGACCGTGACGACGCGGCCGTCGTGCGAGCCGAGTCCGGCGGCGACGGAGCCCGGCGCGTACACCGTGAGGGCGGGCTGAGCGTCGAGCGCGGCGTCGAGGATTCCGGCGTCGAAGTGGTCGGGGTGGGCGTGCGTGATGAGCACGGCCGTCGCGTCGGCGACGAGGTCTGCGGCGTTGGGCGTGTACGCGCCCGGGTCGATGACGAGGGAGCCTTCGCCCTTCGACAGGACGACGGTGGCGTGCGTGTGCTTCGTGAGTTCCATGCCGCCAACTATACAGTTGGCCTGTATAATTTTCGCCATGGAACCCAGCGGCGACTTCGAGCTCGACACGGCCGATCGACTCCGGCGATCCGTCGGCGACCTCGTCCGCGCGGTCCGCGACGTGACCGACGCGGCCCCCGACAACCAGATCGAGACGCTCGGCTACCTCATGCGAGGCGGCCCGCAGAGCATCGCGGCCCTGGCGAGGCAGCGGCGCATCCGTCACCAGAGCATGAGCGCCACGGTGGCCGAGCTCGCCTCGCGCGGGCTGGTCGAACGGTCGGCCGATCCGAGCGACGCGCGCGGGGTCTTGATCGCCTTGACGGAGGCAGGATCCCGCGTGGTCACCGAGTCGCGCGAGATGCGGGCGACTCTCCTCCTGGGCGTCGCCGAGATCGCGCTCGACGAGGCCGACCTCGCGCTGCTCGCGCGGGTTCCGACGCTGCTCGACCGACTGACTGCGGCCCTCGAAGCCGCTGTACCCGCCGAAGACCCCGGGTCCTAGTCCGCCCCTCGCCCCTCCCGAAATCGAAGGGGATTTTTGCTGCTGCCCCTCCCGATGCCACCTCTCGCACTCGCGAGGGCAGAATCCCCTTCGATTTCGGGCGGCGGCGCAGGCGGGGGTGCGGGCGGCAGGGTGCAGGGGGCAGACGGAGGGAGGGAGGGGGCAGGGCTGCTAGCGACGCAGCAGCGGGCCGTGGCCCGGCAGCAGGGTCCGGTCAGCCCACTCCCGCGCGAGCTCGCCGGCCGCCGCGAGCGCCGCCGCACGATCGTGGTGGAACATCGGGTGGAGCGCCTGCGGCCCGGTGGCGCGGGAGACCGCGTGTCCGGTGACGAGAGCGTCTCCGGAGGCGACGGCCCGCTCGTCGACCAGCTCGTAGGCCGTGTGACCGGGCGTGTGGCCCGGGGTGGTGCGGGCCCGCACGCGGTGCCCGCTCAACTCGAACGACGCCCCGTCGGCGAGCCCGGTCGGGTTCGCGACCGCGACGTCCTGCAGGCCACCCGCCTGGATGGCGTGCCGCAGCCAGCGGGCGAAGCGCGGCTTGACGAGGTGCGGCAGGACCGCGCCGGCGGTCACCTGGTAGGTGACGTCTCGCCGCACGTTGGCCAGCTCGTCGTCACCGGTCAGGACGATCGCCCCGGGGTACTCGGCGAGCAGAGGGTTGATGCCGCCGGTGTGATCGGAGTGCCCGTGCGTGACCGCGATGGCCGCGAGCGGGGCGTCGCCCGCGGCCTCGCGCACGCTCGAGCGGACGAGGTCGATGTCGTTCGGATAGCCGGCGTCGATCAGGCTGGCGGTGCCGTCTCCCGACAGGACGATCCAGTTGGATGCGGGCCCCTCGACGAAGTGGACGCCCTCGGCGACACGCTCGATCGAGCGGACGCGGTGTGCGGGCACAGCGGTCTCCTCGGCAGTGGATGGTTCGGTCGCCCAAGCGTAGTTCGAGGCACCGCTGCCGAGGGGGCGCCGCGCTACGCCGTCTTCGTCGCGGTCTCGAACAGGAAGCGCTGAGCGAAACCGGCGAGCAGCGCCCCGACGATCGGGAACACGATGAAGACCCAGAGCTGGCCCAGCCAGTCGCCGCCTCCGTAGATGGCCGTGGCGATCGAACGGGCCGGGTTGACCGAGGCATTGTCGATCGGGATGGCGATCATCAGCAGCAGGGTGAGTGTGAAGCCGATCGCGATCGGGGCGAAGCCGACGTGGGCGCGAGCGTGGGTGACCCCCAGGATGACGAACAGGAAGATCGCCGTGACGATGATCTCGATCACGATGGCCGAGGCCAGGTTGAAGCCTCCGGGGAGTGCGTGCCGTAGCCGTTGGAGGCGAACCCGCCGTCGACCGCGTCGCGGTGGAACTTCGTGCCGGAGCCGAGCGAGAGCAGGAACACCACCGTCGAACCCACGATGCCTCCGACGAGCTGGGCCACGATGTAGCCGGGGACGTCTTTCCAGGCGAACCGTCCGGCCGCCGCGAGCCCGAGCGTCACGGCGGGGTTGAAGTGGCCACCCGAGATCGGCCCGAAGGCGTAGGCGCCGATCATGACGGTGAGCCCGAGGGCGAACGCCACCCCGAAGAACCCGACGCCGAAGGTGTTGGCGGTTCCGGCGGAGGGGAACTTCGCGGAGAAGATCGCCGTGGCCACGAGGCCGAAGACGAGGAGGAAGGTGCCCATCGCCTCGGCGGTGAGCCGGCCGAGGGTGGTGGGGACCGCGGGTTCTGGTGCGTCGGGATAGGACATGGCTCTCCTTCGAAGTGATGGTTGCTCACATGCCTAGCGCACTGCGCCCCCGGTCGCGCGACCCACGCCCGATCTGTTACGTACTGGTAACTCATGTGACGCCGGGAGTCCAGGCGCCGCCCGACCCCGGCGCCGCGACGGGCGGGTCGCGGCGCCGCGGGGTCGGCCGGTTCACCTCGAGGGACAGGCCGCCGGATCAGGCGGCCACGTCGACCGGCTGACGCAGGGGCGCGAGCGCAGCCGACCATGCCACGACCTGGTCGAGGGCGGCGTCCAGCTGCGACAGCTGATACGGGGCGGGCGCCAGCCGGGAGAAGTTCTCGAAGTCCGTCATGAGCGAGAGGGCGACCTGATTGCGCACCGTCGCCATCTCGAGCTCCGAGGCGACCAGGCGCAGGTGCTCGACGGCGCGCGCCCCACCGGCACCGCCGTAGCTGACGAACGCGGCCGCCTTGTTGTTCCACTCGGTGTAGACGTAGTCGAGCGCGTTCTTGAGGACGCCGGACGTCGAGTGGTTGTACTCCGGCGTGACGAACACGAACCCGTCGAACTCGGCGACCTTGTTGGTCCAGGCGACGGCGTGGTCCGCGTCGAAGGTGCTGCGTGCGGGCGAACCCTCCTCGTCGTAGTGCGGTAGCGGGAAGTCCCGGAGGTCGACGAGCTCGAACTCGGCGTCGTCGCGCTGCACGGCGCGGTCGTACACCCAGTCGGCCACCGCCTTGCCGTTGCGTCCGGGGCGGGTGCTTCCGATGATGATTCCGATCTTGGTCACTGCGGTGCTCCTTCTGAGCGGTCTGGGCGCCTCTTCCCCGACGGGGAACAATCGGCGCCGGATTCGGTTACCGTCAGTGCGTAACGCGTGACGACGGCGAATAATCCCGGATTCCGATACGCACTAATAAGTGCCCCACGCACTCGAAAGGACGTGACGCGCAATGCCGCAGGAAAGCCTCCGGCCACCGCAGTGGCCCGACGACCGAGTCTGCTCCGCCGACCAGAAGGGGCTCGTCCGCGAGATGCTGACCCGAATCGGCGACAAGTGGACCACCCTCGTGATCACGACGCTCGCGCGCGGCCCGCTGCGCTTCTCGGCGCTGCTCGGTGAGATCAACGGGCTGTCGCACCGGATGCTCACGGTCACGCTCCGAGCGCTCGAGCGCGACGGGCTCGTCACGCGGACCGTCTACGCGGAGGTCCCGCCACGCGTCGAGTACACCCTGACCGACCTCGGCGTGACCCTCATCGCACCGCTCGGAACCATCGTCGACTGGGTCGAGGGACACCAGGGACAGGTGGCCGCGAGCCGGGCGGAGTTCGACGCGTAGGTTGCCCGGCGCCGAGCGGCAGGCGGCAGCCGGCAGCCGGCAGCGGGCAGCGGGCAGGGCAGTTAGACCCAGGCGGCCGCAGCGACCGAGACGACCTCGCGGATCTTCGCCCACTGCTCGTCGACGGTGAGGTCGTTGCCGTCCTCGGTCGACGCGAAGCCGCACTGCGGGCTCAGCGCGAGCTGGTCGCGCGGCGCGAACTCGGCGGCCTCGTCGATCCGGCGCTGGATGTCGGACGGGTCTTCGAGGGCACCCGTCTTCGTCGTCACCAGCCCCAGGACGACGACCTTGTCGCCGACCGGCAGGAACCGGAGCGGTTCGAACCCGCCGGCGCGATCGGAGTCGTACTCGAGGAAGTAGCCGTCGTAGTCGCAGACCGCCAGGAGCTGTTCGGCGATCGGCTCGTAGCCGCCCGACGAGATCCAGGTCGAGCGGAAGTTGCCGCGGCACACGTGCGTCGTGATCGTCAGGTCGCCTGGCCGCCCGGCGAGCGACGCGTTGATCAGGGCCGCGTACGCCTCGGCGAGCCCATCCGTGTCGGTGCCGCGCTCGCGTGCGCCGGCCAGCTCGTCGCGCGAGCAGAGGTACGCCCAGGCGGTGTCGTCGAACTGCAGGTACCGGCAGCCCGCGTCGTAAAACGCCGCGATGGCAGCGCGATAGGCCGCGGCCAGATCGTCGAAGAGCGCGTCGCGCGAGGTGTAGACAGCAGGATCGACGGCATCGCGCCCGAGACGGAAGTGCAGCACCGACGGGGCCGGGATGGTCATCTTGGGCGTTGCGGCCGTCTCGGAGGACGCGACGGCCAAGGCCAGCTTGCGGAAGTGCTCGAGCATCGGGTGATCGGCCGGGAACGAGATCGGCCCCGTCACGCGGATGCCGTGGGGTTTCGTCTCGACGCCGGTGAACTGGATGCCGTGCTCCTGCTCGACGATCTCGACCCCGTTCAGCATGCCGAAGAAGTCGAAGTGCCACCAGCCGCGCCGGAACTCGCCGTCGGTCGCGACCTCGAGCCCGGCCGCGCGCTGTTCGGCGACGAGCGCGGCGATCTCGTCGTCTTCGATCGCCGTGAGCTCGGCCGCCGTGATCACACCCGCGTCGCGGTCGAGCCGTGCTTGCTTGATGGTGGCCGGACGGAGAAAACTGCCGACGATGTCGGCCCGGAACGGGGAGTCGAAGTCACCCCTGTACCTTATGGCGCGCTCTGGGGCGTGTCCCTAGTCTTGTCGGGTGACGCGCACCCCTCGACGACCGGCCGATCCCGATCCCGATCCCGACGCCGAAGACGGCGGAGCATCCTCGACACGGGAGCACAGGGGAAGCCCTCAAGGAGCGCATCTACGTCACGTTCACGAGCCTGGCGCTGGTCCTGACGCTCAACACCCACGCCGGCGAGAACACCGCCGGTGCGGCCGCGCTCACCCTGCTGATCGGCGTCGTGGGCACCCTGCTGGCCGTGTTCCTGGCCGACTTCCTCAGCCACCTCACCGTGCACGCGCGCGTGACGACGGGGCCGGAGCTGCGACACATGGTGAGGGTCAGCATCGGCTCGATCGGCGTGATCCTGCTGCCCATGGTGTTCCTCGGGTTGGCCGCCCTGCAGGTCTGGACGGTCCCGGTCGCGCTTCGCGCCTCGGTTGGCGTGCTGCTCGGAACGCTGGTCGTCGTCGGCTATCTCGCCGTGCGCCGCATCTCGCTCCCCGCCTGGCAGAAGCTCTGCGTGCTCCTCGGAGAGGTCGTGATCGGCAGTGCCGTCATCGCGCTCGAGACCCTGGCGCACCACTGAGGGACCTCACGGGCCCCACCGAGCAGCTCGGTCTCGAGTGCGCCTGGCTCGCCTTCGAGACGAACGAATCGGCATCGCAGGACGCGGTGGCGGGGATGAAAGCGCTCCGGGTTCGCGGCTGGAACGTCTCGACGACCTGTTCGAGCGACGTCCGTGGGACGTCGTCCGGCCGCGGGCCGCACCTGACAACTGCCCGTGCATGTCGCCGCCTGCGAGCCGACCCGGGCGAGTCGACCTACCGTTCACCGAACACAGTCGCGCACGGCCGAACGGCGAGCGCGTCCCCGGCAGACCGAGAGAACGAGGCCGATCATGGCAGGCAGTCCGACAGGCGTCGACGCCGAAGAGCCCGCGGGCAGCGACACCCACGACCGGGGCAACGCACCGGCCAGCACGCACGCGGCCTTCGGGGCGGGTCGCCCGCGGCTCATCTTCAAGGTGGGTGAGAACTGGGACGGCACGCCACCACGCGAGTTCGACCTGCTGATCGGCACGACCCGAATCGGCTCCGCCGACGACATGGACCTGCAACTCGCCGGTCTCGAGCCGTTCCACGCCGAGATCGAGCACACCGATGACGACGAGTACGTCCTGGCGCACGTCGTCGCGGACTCGGAGCAGAACGGGCCGCTCCTGGACTCCGCGGGGCTCGCGGACGAGGGCATCCTGCGCACCGGGTCGCCGGTCGAACTCGGCGACTGGTCGATGTCGTACTACCGCGAGGAGAACGCCGATCACGGACGCCCCGGCGGCGGACGCGCGGGTGGCGAGGGCGCGCACCAGCCGGCGCAGGCGAGCTAGCTCGGCTGCTCGTCCCAGAAGGAGCAGGGCCGCCGCGTTCCATTCACGCGGCGAGCGCCCTGATCCCGTTGCCGCGTGCGGGGTCACGCGACGCCCCTGGCCGACGGCTGGTGAGTCCGCCAGTGTTCCTCGCGGCAAGACTAACCGCGCTCGTTCGGCAAAACAATCCGATCGGCCCGTTTTGTCTCACCCAGAACTGGGGGCAGGATCGCGGCAACCCGCGTCAGGGCGCGACGAGAGTCAGCAGGGCGGTCGCGTCGGCGAGCCGTTCCGGTCGGACGAGCCCGGGGAGCAGCAGGCTCCACAGGTCGGAGACGCGCTCGAAGAGATCGGCGCGATCGTGGAGGGTGTCGGAGACGAGCTGCACGCCGGTGTACGCGGGGATGATGAAGCCGGCGACCCGGACGGGATCGACGTCGTCGCGGAAGTCGCCCTGCTCGATGGCCAGGCCGATGAGCGTTACGAACGTGTCCATCCAGTCGCGGTACGGATCTTTGGCGGACAGCTCGGACGCGGTCCCGTCGGTGGTCAGCCGGATCCCGGCGCTCACCACGACCTCGGTGGTGAGCTGGCGGGCCAGGCCCGCGCTCATGCGGATCATTCCCTCGAGCGCGCTTCGTGCCTCGGTCAGCGCGTGCTCGGCGTAGCTCCGCGAGATCCGGTGCTGTTCTTCGATGACGGCGTTCGCCAGTGCGTCCTTGGCCTTGAAGTGGAAGTAGAGGGCACCGCGAGTCACATTCGCCTGTTCGGCGATGAGGTCGAGCGACGCGTTCGCGTAGCCCCGCTCGTCGAACACCACGGCAGCGCCCTGGACGATCGAGGCCCTCGTGACGACGGCTCGCTCCTGAGTCGGCACGGAGCCCCTTCCCAAAGGCGCGGCGCCCGTCGCCGCTCGCTTCCTCGGTCAGTGTAGCGACGACCCTGCGTCGGCACCGGTGCCGACGGCACACCCTGGGTTTCCCACGCCGAACCCGGGCGCGGTCTCGATCGGTGACCGAAACCAGGGGTCGTGCGAGCGCGTCAGCCGTGCCACGGTGGAGGGCATGACCTGGCACGTCGAACACGTCACGCGAACGATCCGAGCGACGCCCGAGGCGGTCGCGCTGGTGGCCGGAGATCCTGCGCAGCTGCCGAGGTGGGCGGCGGGGCTGAGCAGCGGCATCCGCCGAGAGGGCGAGCACTGGATCACCGACTCGCCGATGGGGGCGGTCGAGGTCCGGTTCACGGGCCCGGTGGAGGCGGGGATCCTCGACCACGACGTGATCCTGCCGGACGGCACCACCGTGCGGAACCCCTTCCGCGTGTTGAGCAACGACGACGGCAGCGAGGTCGTCTTCTCGGTGTTCCAGCGCGACGGGATGAGCGACGACGAGTTCGCGGCCGACGTCCGAGCCGTGGGCGACGACCTCGCGCGGCTGGCGGGCCTCGTCGAGTCGTAGCCCGATCTGCAAGGCTGGGGGCACCATGACGACCAGCCCTCCCGCAGCCCGCCCCCTGTTCGACGCGATCCTGTTCGACTGCGACGGTGTCCTCGTCGACTCCGAGCCGATCACGAACGGCGTGCTGCGCGACATGCTGATCGAGCTCGGCTGGCAGATCAGCGCCCGGGAGTGCGTCGACCGCTTCATCGGAAAGGCGATCAAAGACGAGCTCGGGGTCATCGCGTCCCACACGGGTGTCACCGTGGGCGACGAGTGGATCGCCGAGTTCCGCGAGCGTCGCAACGTCGCCCTGGCCGACCGACTGGTCGCCGTCGACGGAGCGCCGGACGTCGTGCGCGAGATCGCCGGGGTCTACGGCGATCGGATCGCCGTCGCCTCGGGCGCCGACCTCCACAAGGTGCACCTGCAGCTGGAGAAGGTCGGCCTGATCGAGTTCTTCGAGGGCCGGACCTTCAGCGGCATGGACACCGCCCGGAGCAAGCCGGCGCCCGACGTCTACCTTCTCGCGGCCTCGAGCCTCGGCGTCGCGCCGGACCGCTGCGTCGTCGTCGAGGACACGCCGACGGGGGTGCGCGCGGGCGTGGCGGCGGGCGCGACCGTCGTCGGCTACGCGGCCGGGCTCGACGCCAAGGCGGCCGAGACCCTCACCGCCGCGGGAGCCGCGACGGTCATCGGCGACCTGCGCGACCTGCCCGAGTTCGCGATCGAACCCGCCGTGCCGGTCGCACCTCGCGAGACCGCCTAGTCTCGCCGGGAGGCCCCGGCAGCACGGCTCAGGCCTGCGCCAGGGCGACCATCTTCTCGACGGTGCTCACGAGCCGGTCGGCGAGCTCTTCGCGGGACGAGACGGAGGGGCCGTGCATCAACACCATGAAGGCGCTCATGACCAGCGCCACCGCCAGGTGCGACGTGTCTTCGCCGATCCGCGCCGCGACCGCGGACTGGATCTGCTCGCGGATCTCCGACATCCAGGCGTGCATGGTGGGCACGAGCTCGGGTCGGAGATCGATGAGCTGCTTCATCTGGGCCCGGTCGGGCGGGAGATCGATCGTCTCGGCGACGACGCGGCACAGGTCGGCGACGATGCCGGCATCCCCTGGCGCGCGTGGAAGTTCTCGAGCACGTCGGCGCGGACCACGGGCGGGGTGAGCCCCACCGCGGCGGCGGCCTTCGACGAGAAGTAGTTGAAGAAGGTGCGCGTCGAGACGTCGGCGGTGGCGCAGATCTCCTCGACCGTGACGCCGGCGAGACCTCGTTCGAGCACGAGCTCCATCGCGGTCGTGTGGAGCAGCTGTCTGGTCCGCTGCTTCTTCCGCTCGCGGAGGGTCTCGGTATCGGCCGGAGCAGCGGTGTCCGGTGCTGTGGTTGTCACGGGTGTCTCCCGAGGTCGACGTGATCCTGCGCGGCCCGCCGGCTCGTTGCCGGCGGGCCGCGCAGGCGGCATTACTGCCGCTGGGTGGGGGTGGTGGTGGCGCCGGCGGGTGACCCGGCGCCGGGGACGGCAGGCGCCGGTTCGGCCGGGAGGCCGGCTTCTTCGCCCGTGTTCGCCTGCTCCTGCAGGGCCGAGTGCTGGCGCAGCGGCGGCACCTTGAAGAACAGCGACAGGATGAAGGCGAGCAGGACCACGCCGAGGCCGACCCAGTAGATGCTCACGGCGGAGGCGTTGAAGCCGCTCATGAACGGCCTGGTCAGTCGGGCGTCGGCACCGTTCAGGAACGACGTGTCGCTCGTGCTGCTGGCCGACGAGGAGTTGCCCGACGAGGTCCCCTTGTCGAGCTGCTTCACGAGGGTCGGGACCACCTTGCCGACGTAGTACTCGCGCTGCGAGGCGTCCGACCAGTTGACGGCCAGGGCGCCGTTCACTACGGAGGCGTGCGCCTGCGAGGCCGCTGTCGTGAGCGCGGCGGCCTCCGCGGCCGGCTTGGCGGTGGCGACCTGCTGCGCGATCACGGTCGCCTGTGCCGAGGCGGGAAGGGTTCCCGCGGCGACCTGCTGCGCGACGGCGGCGGTCACCTGCTTCGTCACGGCCGCGTCGGCGGCCTGCTTCGCGGCGGTGGTCCCCTTGTCGAGACCCGACTGCACCTGGCTCTTGATCGGCTTCACGATCGGGTTCCAGATCTGCTTCATGACGCCCGCGTTCTTGCTCGCGGTCGCCACCTGCGGGGTGACTGCCGCGTCGAGGGCGCTGGTCAGGTCGTGCTTGTCGGCCATCGCGTGCACGATGTTCGTCGGCATCAGCGAGAACAGGACCGAGAGCAGGACCGCGGTTCCCAGCGTTCCGCCGATCTGACGGAAGAACGTGGACGACGACGTCGCCACGCCCATGTCGCGCGGAGAGACGGAGTTCTGCGAGGCGAGGGTGATCGTCTGCATCAGCTGGCCGAGGCCGAGGCCGATGAAGAACATGCCGATCATCAGGAACCAGAGCGGCCGGTCGATCGTCATGAAGGTCAGGACGAGGAAGCCGATCGCGGTGAACGCCGTCCCGATGATCGGGAAGATGCGGTAGCGGCCGGTCCGGGAGACGATCTGCCCGGAGACGATCGAGGCGATCATCAGCCCACCGATCATCGGCAGCGTCGCGAAGCCGGACTCGGTCGGCGTGAGACCGGTGACGATCTGCAGGTAGAGCGGGATGGTCAGCATGGCGCCGAACATGGCGAATCCGACGAGGAAGCCGAGGAGCGTGGCCATCGAGAAGGTGCCGGAACGGAACAGCTTCAGCGGGATGATCGCGTCGTCTTTCATGCGGGTCTCGGCGACGAGGAACGACACCAGACCGGCGAGACCGATCGCGTAGCAGGCGATGGCGAGGCCGGAACCCCATCCCCAGGTGCGGCCCTGCTCGGCCACGAGGAGAAGCGGGGCCAGGGTGACGACCACGGAGGTGGCACCCCACCAGTCGATGCGCGGCGATCGCTTCTCGCCGACCTTCGGAAGGTGCAGGAACGCCAGGACCATGAGGAGGGCGGCGATGCCGATCGGCACGTTGACGAGGAAGACCCAGCGCCAGCCGCTGATGAACAGGATCTGGTGCGCGCCGGAGAAGAGACCGCCGATCAGCGGGCCGATGACGCTCGAGATGCCGAAGACGGCGAGGAAGTAGCCCTGGTACTTGGCTCGCTCCCGCGGGGCGAGGATGTCGCCCATGATCGCCAGAGGCAGCGACATGAGCGCACCGGCGCCGATGCCCTGAATGGCGCGGAATCCGGCCAGCATGAGCATGGACGTCGAGAAGGACGACAGCAGCGAGCCCGCGATGAAGACGACGATGCCGAAGATGTAGAGCGGCCGGCGACCGAAGAGGTCGGAGAGCTTGCCGTAGATCGGGGTGGCGATGGTCGACGTGATCAGGTAGGCCGTGGTGACCCAGGCCTGCTGGTCGAGACCGTGGAGGTCGTCGCCGATGGTGCGGATGGCGGTTCCGACGACGGTCTGGTCGAGAGCGGAGAGGAACATCCCGGCCATGAGGCCGTAGATGACGAGGAGGATCTGGCGGTGGCTCATGATCGGCCGCCGCGCACCGCCCTCGGCGTTGTCGGCCGGGCGGCCGGAGTGCACCGCAGTGGGCGCTGTGGCAGTGGACATGCGTATTCTTTCGTGGGTGGTTCGGCTGGGGGCTGTCGGCAGGATCGCGATCGTATCGCGGTTCGGTGCAGCAACAGGGGTTATTGCAGGGTTGCAACTTTACACGACTCGCATTTGTGCACGCAACGCAATTCTTTCTCGATCCTGGCTTCGCTGCATCCGCGAATTCGAGCACACGCACCACTGATTCGGTGGAAGTGAGCGGCACTCGCATCGATATCGCTTGTCGACCGTGGCCGCAGGAACGATAATCGTCGAGTGACGACTCCCGCACGGACAGCGCCCATTCCGCTCGACGACACGTCCAAGGCGATCATCGAGCAGCTGCAGGAGGACGGCCGACGCTCCTACACCGACATCGCGAAGGCCGTCGGGCTGAGCGAGGCCGCGGTGCGCCAACGGGTGCAGCGGCTCACCGAGTCGGGCATCATGCAGATCGTCGCGGTCACCGATCCGTTGCAGCTCGGTTTCTACCGCCAGGCCATGATCGGCATCCGCGCGACCGGCGACACCCGGATCGTCGCCGATGCCCTCGCGACGCTCCCCGGCGTCGACTACGTCGTGCTCACGGCGGGCACCTTCGACCTGCTCGTCGAGGTCGTGTGCGAGAACGATGACGATCTCCTCGAACTGCTCAACGACCAGATCCGGACCCTCGCGGGCGTCGCGTCGACCGAGACCTTCGTCTACCTCAAGTTGCACAAGCAGCTCTACAACTGGGGCACCCGGTAGCACCGACCGCCGACCTGGCCCGACCTATCCGTCGTCGACGGCGGCCCGCGGCGCTCGCCGGGTGATGAAACCGTTCACCAGCGCCGCGAGCAGCCCCACCGCGAAGATGATCGTGCCGAAGCACAGCACCTGCGGCGGCAGTCCGACCTTCGCGGCGCCGTAGACGAAGAGCGGGAAGGTGACCGACGGCCCGGCGACGAAGCTCGTGATCACGTAGTCGTCGATCGACATCGCGAGCGACAGCATCCCGCCGGCGATGATTCCCGGCAGCAGGAGAGGCAGCGTGATCGTCCGGAACGCGACGAAGGGCGGCGCCCCGAGATCTCCGGCCGCTTCCTCGAGGGCGGTGCCGACGCCGGAGAGCCTGGCGCGCAGGACGACCACGACGTAGGCGAGGTTGAACGCGACGTGGACGAGCAGGATCGTCAGGAACCCGGTCGACACGCTGGCCGACAGGAAGAACGACAGCGATGCCGCGCCCACGACGATCGACGGTGCGGCGATGTCGGCGTAGACCGTGGCGTTCAGCGGCCCGCGCAGCAGGAACCGGTAGCGCTCCAGCGCCAACGCCAGCGGCACCCCGAGGACGATCGAGATGACCGCCGAGAGCAGCGCGATCTCGACCGAGGTGACGAACGCCTGCGTCAGGCCCGACACCTGGCCGAGGTTGATGTACCAGTAGGGCGTGAAGCCGCTCCAGTGGAAGCTGATCCGCCCGGTCGGCACGTCGTTGAAGCTGTAGACGACCATGAAGGCGATGGGGACCAGGGTGATGCCCGTCACGATCCAGTAGACGAGGGGCAGGATCGGCCGGCGCCGGCGCCGGGGCTCGACCATCTCGGGATCCTGCGACCGGGTCTCTCGGGGGCGCTCGACTGTGGTGGTCATACGAGGTTCTCGACGTTCTCGGTGCCCGCGATCCGCGCGTAGACGAACAGGATGATCCCGAGCACGACCATCAGGACGGTCGAGAGCGCAGCGGCGACGTTGTACTGCTGGTTGGTGAGATAGGCGTCCTGGATTGCCTGGCCGATCGTGTACGTGTTCGTGCCACCGAGCAGCGAGGCGTCGACGGGATCGCCGACGGTGTCGATGAAGACGAGCAGGACGCCCGCGAAGACGCCGGAGCGCGACAGCGGCAAGACCACCCGACGGAACACCGAACGCGGCTCGGAGTAGAGGTCGCCGGCCGCCTCGAGGAAGCGCGAGTCGATCTTCTCGAGGGCGACGTAGATCGGGAGGACCATGAACGCGAGGTCGTTGTACGCGTCGCCGCCGATGACCGCTGCCGGGGTGCCCAGGATGTGGAAGCCCTTCGAGGCGAGGTGGATCTCGCGCAGGAAGGTGAGCACCGGCCCCTGGTCGGCCAGGATGAACGCCCACATGTCGATCCGGATCACGAACGACACGAGAAAGCTGAGCAGCACGAGGAAGAGCAGTGTGTTGCGCCACCGGGGCGAGACGCGGAAGGCCAGGAAGTACGCCATCGGGTAGCCGAGCAGGATCGTGATGAGCGTCGCCGCACCCCGTAGATCAGTGACCGGACGAAGAACGTGAGGTAGGGCACGGCCGGGTCGACGAACAGGTTCGAGTACACGCTCCAGTTCCAGGTGAGCGAGTAGCCCTTCTCGGGGTTGCCGGACATCAGCGACACGATCAGCCCGGACACCAGGGGGATGACGAACAGGACCAGCAGCCAGGCACCGCCCGCAAGGCTCAGCAGGTAGGGCGCAGCGCGGCGGGAGCGGCGGCCCGCTCTGCCCGGGCCAGGACCCCGGGATCCTGCCGTCCCGATCGCGGCGGTGCTCAGGTCGGGAGCCGTGGCCGTCATGACTGGATGATGGGGTTGAACACGGTGTTCCACTCCTCGTACTCGTCGTAGTTCTCGTAGACGTAGAACTCGTTCGAGGCCGCCTCGACCTCGGCGCTGGGGAAGATCAGCGGGCTCTTCGCGACCGTCGCGTCGTCGAGCGCACCCGCGATGTAGGCCTGAGCGGTGGGGACGGGGCAGACGTAGTTCACCCAGTCCTCGACCAGCCCCGCGATCTTCGGCGTGTAGTAGAAGTTCATCCACTCGAGGGCGTCGACCGGGTGCGCCGCCTGCCTCGGGATCATCATGTTGTCGTGCCAGATCATCTGGCCCTCTTTCGGCGTGACGAACTTGATGTGCGGGAACCCCGACTGCTGCGCCTGGAACACGTCTCCCGACCAGGCCTGCGAGATCCAGGTGTCACCGTTCTCGAGCTTGTCGATGTAGCTCTGGTCGTAGTAGCCGGAGACGTTCGGGCGCTGCTTCTTCAACCAGGCGGCGGCCTTCCGCCAGTCGGCCGGTGACGAGTCGGCCGGCTTCACGCCGGTGGCCAGGAGCGCCGCGCTGCCGAGCTCCGTGTTGTCGCTCATCATGCCGACGTGACCCGCGAAGGCCGGATCCGCGAGGTCCTCGAACGAGGTGATCTCGCGATCGATGAGCTTCGTGTTGTAGGCGATGCCCGTGAAGCCCGTCTGCCAGACGACGCTGTGCTTGTTGCCGGGGTCGTAGTTCGGGCTCGTGACGTTCGCGGCGGCGTACTTCGCGAAGTTCGGCAGTCTGGAGTGGTCGAGTTCGGCGACGAAGCCGTTCTGGATCATCTCGGTCAGCTCCCACCCGTTCGTCATCACGACGATGTCGTAGCCGGTGGATCCGTGGGCGCGCAGGAGCGGTGACACCGTGGCGTAGAAAGTCGCATTGTCTTGGATCACCGCCTGGTAGTCGACCTTGATGCCGGTCGCCTTCTCGAACAGCGCCAGGGACTTCGACTTCCCGTGGGTCTGGTCGATGTAGAGCGGCCAGTTCGCGAAATCGAGTGTGCCGGTCTTCTTCTGACCCGCCCAGTACTTCGACCAGTCGACCTTCGTCGCGGCCTGCTGCGCGATCGAGCCCTCGATGCCGCAGGCGCTCAGGAACGCGGACAGCGACACGGCGCCTGCCCCGGCGAGCCCCGCCCGGAGGACGGCCCGCCGCGAGAAGCGGGTCTCGTGCGCGCGGCTCACGCGGCGTCGGGCTCGGCGTCGGGAAGCGGGAACGCGTGGTCGGCCGACCAGCCGACCTCGACCTCGTCGCCCTCGCGGGCGCGCGACGAGTCGTGGACGTTCTGCGCGTAGACGATCAGCGAGTCTCCGGCGGACGTCTGGACGAGGTACTCGCTGCTGGCACCGAAGTAGGTCGCGGTGACGACCCTGGCCGCAACCCGCTCGCCGGTCGGTACGTCGTCGCCGCCGACCCGGTGCAGGTGCAGCTTCTCGGGACGGATGCCCCGGCGGGAGGTCTCGCCCGGCGCCTTCGGCAGGAGGTTGCAGGTGCCGAGGAAGTCGGCGACGAACCGGGTGGCCGGGCGGTCGTAGACGCGATCCGGCGAGCCGATGTCTTCGCAGTGCCCGGCGCGCATCACCGCGAGGCGGTCGGCCATGGCCATCGCCTCGGACTGGTCGTGCGTGACGTAGAGGAACGTGATGCCGACCTCTCGCTGGATCCGCTTGAGCTCGACCTGCATCGTCTTGCGGATGCGCGCGTCGAGAGCGCCCATGGGCTCGTCGAGCAGGAGCACCTTCGGCTCGTTCACGAGAGCCCTGGCCAGGGCGACGCGCTGCTGCTGTCCGCCGGAGAGGGCCGCCGGAGTGCGCTTGTCGAAACCGCGCAGACCGACCATCTCGAGGTAGCGCCCGACGCGGGATCGGGTCGTCGAGCGGTCCGCCCTGTGTCGTCGCAGCCCGTACGCGACGTTGTCGAACACGCTCAGGTGGGGGAACAGGGCGTAGGACTGGAAGACGGTGTTGACGTCGCGACGATACGGCGGGAGTCCGGTGACGTCTCGGCCGGCCAGCTCGATGCGCCCCTGGCTCGGCGTCTCGAACCCGCCCACCATGCGCAGCGTCGTCGTCTTGCCGCAACCGGACGGGCCGAGCAGCGCGAAGAACTCCCCTGAGCGAGTTCGAGGTCGATGTTCGACACGGCGATCGCGTCGCCGAACCGGCGTCCGACGCCGTCGAGGCGGACGGCCGGCACGGCGAGATCCATCCCGGACTCGGGCGCCCCCGCGCGGATGGTGCTGGTCTCGGAAGCCACTGTCATCTGTCTCGCCTCGGGTCGACTGGAACGCGGAAGGAGGAGGAGCCGGCGCCCCGGCCGATGCTGTCGCCCGGGGTGGGCACGATCCTATACTGGCGCGGACGACTGTTTCAATCGCCTTAGGCGGTCTGATCGACGCAATCCACCGTCTCATTCAGTTTCCACTACGTTTTCAGCAGCAATCAAGGCAGCACCCCACGAAAGCGCGTCCGCGCCGAGAGGAGCCCCGTGGCTCAGCAACCGACCGTCTTCGAGCGCCGTCCCGCCGAGGCGAGGCTCGTCGACGAGGCCCTGGCCTCGACCCGGCACTCGGTCTTCTGGCTCGAGGACGTCGGCGACGAGACCCGCTACCCGCACCTGTCCGCCGGACTCGAGGCCGACCTCGTGGTCGTCGGGGGCGGCTACTGCGGGCTCTGGACGGCGATCCGGGCGAAGCAGCGCGACCCAGGATCCCGGGTGGTCCTGCTCGAGGGGAGACCGTCGGCTGGGCCGCGTCCGGCCGCAACGGAGGCTTCTGTGAAGCGAGCCTCACCCACGGCGAGGGCAACGGCGAGGCGCGGTGGCCGGACGAGCTGCCCGTCCTCGATCGTCTCGGCCTCGAGAATCTCGACGCCATCGAAGACGCCGTCGCGGAGCTGTCGCTCGACTGCCAGTTCGAGCGGAACGGCTCCTCGACGTCGCCGTCGAAGAGCACCAGATCGCGTGGCTGAAGGAGGGCGACGGCGAGTTCCTCGACCAGGAGGCGATGCGCGCCGAGGTCGACAGCCCGACGTACCTCGCGGGATCCTGGAATCGCCGCTCGTCGGCCCTGGTCCACCCGGCCCGGCTGGCGAAAGAGCTGGCCCGCGCGGCGACCGACCTCGGGGTGGAGATCTTCGAGCACTCGAAGGTGACCGGGCTCGACGAGTCGGGTTCCCGGATCGACGTCGCCACCGCGCGCGCCACCGTCCGGGCGTCGCGCGTCGCCCTGGCGACCAACGTGTTCCCGTCGCTGCTCAAGCGCGACCGACTGATGACGGTTCCCGTCTACGACTACGTGCTGATGACCGAGCCGCTCACCGCCGACCAGCTCGCTTCGATCGGCTGGTCGCACCGACAGGGCATCGGCGACCTCGCCAACCAGTTCCACTATTACCGCCTCACGCGCGACAACCGCGTTCTCTGGGGCGGCTACGACGCCGTGTACCACTTCGGGCGACGGGTCAGACCCTCGTACGAGCAGCGCGACGAGACCTTCCGGCGCCTGGCCGGGCATTTCCTGACGACGTTTCCGCAGCTCGCCGGCATCCGGTTCAGCCACCGGTGGGCGGGGGCCATCGACACGTCCACCCAGTTCTGCGCGTTCTTCGGCCTGACGCACGGCGGCCGGGTCGCGTCGGCCGCCGGCTTCACCGGCCTCGGCGTCGCCTCGACCCACTTCGCCGCGGAGGTCATGCTCGACCGCCTCGAAGGGGCGACGACCGAGCGCACGACGCTCGAGATGGTCCGGAAGCGCCCCCTCCCCTTCCCGCCGGAGCCGCTGGCGTTCCTCGGCGTCCAGGCCACGCGCTGGTCCCTCGACCGCGCCGACCACGACGGCGGGCGGCGCAACCTCCTGCTGCGCTCGCTCGACGCCGTCGGATTGGGCTTCGACTCGTAGACGGCCGCGGGTCGCCGTCTGATGCCCCCGTCTGACGTCGCCTCGGGAATCACGGTCTGGTAGCGACTCAGGGGCTCGTGGCCCGGCAACGCCTCGGGCGCGCGGCTCAGGCGCGCTCGGCGTCCCAGGCGAGGCCGGCGTCGTCGATCCTGGCCATGTAGAGCTCAGCCCAGTCGCGCAACGCCGCCAGCGGCTCGCGAAGGGAGGCCCCGAGCTCGGTCAGCGCGTAATGGACGCGGGGAGGAGGTCGACTCCACCCGCCTCGCGACGAGCGAATCGCGTTCGAGGCTCCTCAGCGTCTGTGCCAGCATCTTCTGCGAGATCCCCGGCATTCGGCGCTTCAGGTCGGCGAAGCGCGTCTCATCAGGGAACTCGTCGCCGAGCACCTTGATCGCCATCGAGGTCCACTTGCCGCCGAGCCGGTCGAGGAGGAGGCGCGTCGGGCACTTCGGATCGAACAGGTCGCCGCGGCCGCGGCCGGAGGGGGCGGTCACCCCGGGGTGACCAGGTGCCGATGACGTGCCGTCTTCCATGGCCAAGAGCGGTCTCCTATCGTTTCCTGGTACCCGATGGTAACCGAGAAAGAGGATGGCTGAGCATGCAACGCACGACCGAAACGACGATCCCGACCAACGGCACCGACCTCCACGTGGCCGTCGCCGGAGAAGGCGACGCCGTGCTCCTCCTGCACGGCTTCCCGCACACCTGGAAGGTCTGGAGCCGAATCATCCCCGAGCTGGCCGAGACGAACCGCGTCATCGCCCCCGACCTGCGCGGGCTCGGCGGCAGCGCGAGGGCGCTCACCGGGTACGACCCGAGGAACGTGGCAAGGGATCTGATCGGCCTGCTCGACCATCTCGACATCGCATCGGCGTCGGTGGTGGCGCTCGATGCCGCCGTTCCACCGGCCTTCCTCCTCGGCCTGGAGAATCCGCAGCGCGTGACGCGACTCGTTCTGATGGAGGGAACCATCGGCCGGCTCCCCGGGGCCGACGAGTTCTTCCGCGGAGGCCCGCCCTGGTGGTTCGGCTTCCACGCGGTCCCCGGGCTGGCGGAGTCGGTGCTCGTCGGGCACGAGGGCGCGTACCTCGACTTCTTCCTCCGCGCCGGGACCGCGGACGGACAGGGCATCGATGCGGCACTCCGGGATGAGTTCGTGGCCGCCTACACGGGGACCGACTCGCTCCGCGCCGCCTTCGAGCACTACCGGGCCATGCCGACCGGCGCCGAACAGATCGCCGATGCGACCGGCCGTTCGCGGCTCCTCCCGCCGACCGTCGCCATCGGCGGACAGGTCGTCGGACCCGCCACCGCGGGACAGCTCGCCGCGGTGGCCGACGATCTGACCAGCCACCTCCTCCCGGACGCCGGCCACATCATCCCGCTCGACGCTCCCGGGCCGCTGCTGGAGATCCTCCGGCCACTCCTGTCCGGGCAGTCGCGCTGACCGGCAGAACGCCGGGTGGCGGTCACCGGGCCGGCTGGATGAGCTCGAGCAGGTTGCCCTCGGGATCCTTCACATAGGCGAAGCGGGCCCCGACGCGCACCGCGTCCGCCGGGGAGAGACCTCCTGCGCGCCCGCCGCGAGCAGGTCGCCGTGGGCCTGGTCGAGGTCGTCGACGGTGAGGGCCCAGTGGAAGTACCCCTGGAGCCGGGCACCGTCGTACGGGTCGGCGAACTCCTGGGCCGTCGACCCTCCGCGCTCGACCAGTTCGAGCTTCAGCCCCGACGGGCTGCGCAGGATCATCGAGCGCACCTGGGCCTCGGGCATCTCGAAGTGCTCCTCGACCTCCGTCAGGTCGAGAGCCCTCGCGTAGAACTCCCGCTGTGCGTCCAGGTCGGCAACCGACAGCCCGACGTGGTCGAACGTGAACGACGCCATGTCTCCTCTTTATGGTAAATGACATTCACCTGTGGTGAACATCATTTACCTTACGCGTCCGCCCCGGCGACGTAAAGGGCATTAACCTCGAGGGACCGGTGCTCGCCCTCGCGGCGGCGCCCCGAGCCGGAGAGGCGGAGCAACCGATGCAGAACGAGACTCGCGACGCGACTCCCCCTCGGAAGCCCGCCGGGCGACCGGCCGTCACCACGGCGATCTCAAGAACGAGCTCGAGCGGGCAGCGCTCGAGCTGATCTCGGAGCGAGGGCCCCGGGGCTTCACCCTCGCCGAAGTCACCCGGCGGGCCGGCGTCAGCGTCTCCGCGCCGTACAAGCACTTCGCCGACCGTGACGCGCTGCTCGCGGCCCTGGCCGAGCGGGGCTACCGAGCGCAGCGAAAAGCCTTCGAGGCGGCCATGGCCGGCGAGCAGGATCCCGCGGCCCGGCTCGCCGCCTTCGCCGCCGCCTACGTGCGCTTCGCGGTGACCGACAGGGCCCTGTTCGAGGTCACCTTCCGGGCGGGGCTCGACAAGGCCGATCATCCGGGTTTGGACGACGCCGGACAGGACGTCCTCGTGATCCTGCAGGATCCCGCCCGCCGCCTGCGGCCCGACGACTCGTCGGCGCTCGAGCTCGTCTACGCCGTGGCCGCCTCGGCCCACGGCTTCGCCATGTTCTTGCTCGAGGGCGTCTTCCCCGACGGCGACGACACACTCGACCGCGTCGAGGCGCGAGCCCGCCGCTCGGCGGCGTCCCTGGCCGAGGCGGAGGCTGCGGCGGACTTTCTTCCGTGAACGCGTCACGAACCCGCCAGGATCGGCCTGCCGGCCTGGCCCGGGGAGTAGCGGCCGTCGGGTCTTCGCGCTGACCCTGGTCGTCGGGTTGTCGCCTCAACCCTCCGATCGCGCGCACCGCTTTAGTCCGCTGACGAGACAGCGGGCCGATTCCGAGGGCCGATCCGGCCGTCGACTCGCACGAGCTGCTCGATCCGAGGGACGGCGGACGCCACCGGCGGCAACGAGCCGATCTCCCGCTGCAGGGTGAGTGCTCGCTCCTGGAGGCGACGCGAGTGGAGCGCTTCGACCACGCCCGCGCGGATGTCGTCGGGGGTGGCGGTCACCGGATCGAGGACGAGTCCGACCCCGAGGTCCGCGATGCGGTCGGCGTTGAGCTGCTGATCCGCGCCCAGGGGGATCGCGACCACCGGGACCCCGTGACTCAGAGCGCCGATGACGCTCCCCGACCCCGCATGGTTGACGACGAGATCCACCTCGGGGAGAACGAGTCGCTGGGGGACGTAGCGTTCGATTCGGATGTTCGGGGCGGCAATGCCGAGCGACCCAGGATCGACGTTCGAGCCGACCGTGGCGAGGACACGAGACGGCAGGCCGCTGAGCCCTCGGAGGATCCGCTGGAACAGGTCGCCGGACTCGGTGTTGAAGATCGTTCCCAGAGTGACGTAGATGCGCGTCGCCTCTGCGCCCTCCCGCAGCCAGTCCACGGCAGGATCCGGCTCGCGCCCCGCCTCCGGCGGCACGGGCTCGGCCGGACGCACTGACAGAGACCCCGGAGGCAGGGCGAAGGCAGGATCACGAAAGCTGCGGGGGAACGGCGCGATGACCAGATCGCGTTCGAGGCCCGCCATTGCCGCGGTTTCGTCGAGGCCGAGCTCGCGTCGCAGCTTGCGCAGCGGAGCCTCGACGTCTCCGCGGCGCGTCAAACCACCGGACGCGATGACCTTGACGATCACCCGCGGGAGGCCGGCTCTCTCAGCGGCGACCATCGCGCCGAAATCCATCTCGTCCGAGACGACCACCTGCGGCCGCCACCGCTGGATGACTTCGCCCACTCGCGACGCGGTCGCTCGACCCAGCTGAGACACGAAGTAGCTGCCGATGACGGCGAACTCGTGAGCGAGGTCCGGCTGCACGAGGACGCCGGTCGACGCGCTTTCCGACTCGTCGGCTGTCGGCTCAGCGGGGAACCGCCGAGCAAATCCTTCGGCGTTCTGCACGACGGAGCCCTGCCCGGCGAGCGCCACGAGATGCCCCGCCTCCCGAAGCGCGTCGGCCAACGGCAGCATCGGATTGAGGTGGCCGCGCCCTCCCGCGAAGGTGAACAGAATCCGGAGCGGTGTCGGCTCGTCGGTGACCACGCGTCGACTGTACCGAAGCCCTCGCCGCGAGGCTGCCGAGCGGCTGCTGCTCAGCGCCGCTCGGCGAGCACGAAGCCCTGATCGTGCTTCTCGGTCTCGCGGGCGCTGCGGTCGAGGCGTGCCCGGACCGTGAATCCGGTGCGGTGGAGTCGGGCGACCACGTCGCCGGTTTCGTGAAGGAACGTGCGCAGCTCGACCTCGTGGCCGTAGGGTCGCGAACTCGTGCGCTCACCCGTGCCGGCCTGGTAGGCGACGAGGAGGAGACCACCCGGTGCCAGAACCCGGTGGAACTCCTCGAGCACGCCGCCTGACGCCCGCGGAGGCGTGTGGATGATCGAGTACCAGGCGAGGATGCCGTCGAAGGCGCCCGTCTCGTGAGGCAGGTCTGCGACGTCTCCCTCGTCGATCGGGAACGTCGGATGAGCCGCGCGCGCCTCGGCGACCATGGCGGGCGAGAGATCGACTCCCTCGAGTGCCAGTGACGCAGAACGCCTGGTGAGGTACGCCAGCATCCGACCTGCTCCGCATCCTGCGTCGAGGATGCGAGCATCCGCCCGCAGCCGCGACACGAAGTGGTCGATCATCGCGAGGTCGAGTGGGTCTTCGAAGGACATGTCGGGAAGAACCTCCGCGTACGTCCTGGCGACCGTGTCGTAGGCGTGTCTCGTCTGTGCTGTCAGCTCGTCGCTCATCGTCTCGAGAGTATCCGGGGATCGCGGGCCGGGAGCGGCGGGCGACGTCACCCGACCCGACGCCGGTAGAGGGTGACGGCCACGACGTAGGCGACGACGAGGATGCCGGCGAGCCAGGCGAGGGCGATCCAGATGTCGCTGCCCACGGGCTGCTGGGAGAAGAGGCCGCGGAGCGTGTCGACGACGGAGGTGACGGGCTGGTTCTCGGCGAACCAGGCGACGGGACCGGGCATCGACGCGGTGGGAACGAAGGCCGAGCTGATGAACGGCAGGAAGATCAGCGGGTAGCTGAATGCGCTCGCGCCGTCGACCGTCTTCGCGGAGAGCCCGGCGATGACCGCGAGCCAGGTCAGCGCGAGGGTGAACAGGACCAGGATGCCGGCGACGGCCAGCCAGGAGCCGACGCTCGCACCGGTGCGAAACCCCAGCAGGACAGCGACACCGGTGACGATCGCCACGGAGCTGAGGTTGGCGGCGAGGAGGTGAGCACGTGTGCCCACAGCACGCTCGATCGAGCGATCGGCATCGACTGGAAGCGCTCGAAGATCCCGCCCTGCAGGTCGAGGAAGAGTCGGTAGGCCGTGTAGGCGATTCCCGACGCGACCGTGATGAGCAGGATGCCGGGGAGCATGAAGTCGATGTACGACTCGTCGGAGCCGGTGGTGATCGCACCGCCGAGCACGTAGACGAACAGGAGCATCAACGCGATCGGAGTGATCGCGGTGGTGATGATCGTGTCGGGGCTGCGCAGGATGTGGCGGAGGGAGCGCCCGGTCAGCGCGGTCGTGTCGCCGAGGGCAGAGGTGGTCATCGGAGTTCTTCTTTCTCGGACCGGGCCGCCGCAGCGATGCGACCGGCCCCAACGGAGGTCTCGGCGCCGTCGCCGACGAGAGCCAGGAAGACGTCTTCGAGGAGGGCTGCTTCTCGACGTACTCGACCTGCGCCTCGGGCAGGAGCTTCTTGAGCTCGGCGAGAGTGCCGTTCTGGATGATGGTGCCCTGGTGCAGGATCGCGATCCGGTCGGCCAGGCGCTCGGCCTCGTCGAGATACTGCGTGGTGAGCAGCACCGTCGTGCCGTTGTCGGCGAGCCGCTCGATGGTCTGCCAGACGTCGATGCGCGCCGCGGGGTCGAGCCCTGTCGTCGGCTCGTCGAGGAAGATGATCGGCGGATCGCCGATGAGACTCATCGCGATGTCGAGTCGGCGACGCAGGCCTCCCGAGTACGTCGACACCGGACGGCCGCCCGGCTCGATGAGGGAGAAGCGGGCGAGCAGCTCGTCGGCGATCACGCCCGGCTGCTTCCGGTGGCGCAGCTTGGCGACCAGGACGAGGTTCTCCCTGCCGGTGAGCACGTCGTCGACGGCGGCGAACTGACCGGTCAGGCTGATCGACTCGCGAACGTCGCCGGGTCTCGCGGCGACGTCGAAGCCGTGGACGCTGGCGGTGCCGCCGTCGGCCTTCAGCAGCGTCGAGAGGATCCGCACCAGCGTGGTCTTGCCTGCACCGTTCGACCCGAGGAGGGCGAAGATGCTGCCGGCGGCCACGTCGAAGTCGACGCCGCGGAGGACGGGGAGGTCTTTGAACGACTTCTCGATGCCCCGGACCCGGATCGCGGGCTCGGGTGCCTCGTTCGTGATCATCTCGGGCTTCCTTTCAGGGGGCCGTCACGACTCGGCGGACGCCTGATCGATGGCGTCGGTGAGGCGCTTCCGCTCTCTGTCGATCCATTGACCGTCGGCGTAGTTGCGCACGAACGTGTCGGCGAACTCCACGGGATCGTCGCCGACAACGACCCGGATCGGGGTGTGGTCGGCTGCGGCCTGCTCGATCAGATCGGCGAGGTCTTCGAGCATCTGCACGAGGACGTCGCCCTTGACGATCGACCCCGCGAACATGAAGTAGCGCTCGATGCCCTCGATCGCGGTTCGGTAGTTCTTCGGAAGGTGTTCTTTGCGCGCCTTGTACTGGCGCCAGCGCTTCTTGTCGTCGAGCGAGCCGGTGACCTGCTCGATCCATCCTGCGGCCATGATCAATCTCCTTCTTCGAGTGGCTGTTCGATGTGACGGCGGAGCTGTTCGATTCGCTCCGAGAGGAAGGCCCAGGTCTTCCAGAATTCGTCGAGGTAGTCGCCACCCCGGGCATTCAGCGAATAGACCTTGCGCGGCGGCCCCTTCTCGGAGGGGATCTTCTCGACGTCGACGAGGCCGCGCTGCTCGATCCTGATCAGGAGCGCGTAGATGGTGCCCTCGGCGATCTCGGTGAACCCCTGCTCGCGCAGCCTCGCCGTGATGTCGTAGCCGTACGCAGGCTGCACGGCGAGAATCGCCAGCACGATGCCCTCGAGCGTGCCTTTGAGGATCTCGGTCGTCTGCTTGCTCACGGGGCTCCTTGTCACTACTTAGTGTTACCGACTACTCGTAGATAGTAACACTGAGTACCGCGCGCGCAAGGGTCTTTCTGGCGTGGGCGGGTAGCCGCAGCAGCGGGCGGGTCCCCGCCCGCGCGCCCGAGCCTGCGCCGGCCCGACCACGCGCCCGGGCCCGCGCCGGCCCGCCCACGCGCCCGATCCTGCGCCCGCCGGCACCCGCGGGGGTGGGTGTCCGCCCGGCTCAGACCAGTCGCGTGACCGTCGCGTGCGCCCCTGCGTCGAGCAGCCCGTCGAGGGCGTCGACGTAGGCGGCGACGAAGCGCTCGTTCGAGGCGAGGTCGCCGAAGAGGTGCTCGTTGCGGATGAACGCCAGGCGGTCCTCGGGGTTCCGCTGCGTGAGCGCGATCGGGGTGAGCTCGTCGGCGAGCTGGTCGACGACCGTGATCGGCTCGCCCGACTCGTCGACGCCCTCGGCGTACCGCGCCCAGCTCGCGACGATCCCCGCCGAGCGCGAGATCTCGCCGCCCGATTCGAGGTTGGCGCGGACGACGGGCAGCAGCCACTTCGGGATCCGGTCGCTCGACTCCGCGCAGAGCCGGGCCAGGGTGTCGCGCACCTCGGGGTTCGAGAACCGCTCGATCAGCGTGGTCTTGTACTCGTCGAGGTCGATGCCGGGCACCGGCTTGAGCGTCGGTGTGCCCTCGAGGTCCATGTAGTTGCGCAGGAACGTCGCGATGGCGGGATCCTGCGTGGCCTCGTGCGCGTAGCGGTACCCCGACAGGTAACCGAAGTAGCACATGCCCTGGTGGCTGGCGTTGAGCAGCCGGAGCTTCATCAGCTCGTACGGCTCCACGTCGTCGACCATCTGCACGTCGGCGTCCTGGTACGGCGGCCGACCCAGTCCGAAGTCGTCCTCGAGCACCCACTGGAAGAACGGCTCGGCGACCACCGGCCAGGCGTCGTCGATCCCGAGGTTCGCCCGCACCTCCGCGCGGTCGTCGTCGCTCGTCACCGGCGTGATCCTGTCGACCATGCAGTTGGGGAATCTCACGTGAGCGGTCATCCAGTCGGCGAACGCAGGATCCTGCGCCCGGGCGAATGCGGTGAACATCTTCTGGGCGACGTGACCGTTGCCCTGGATGTTGTCGCACGACATCACCGTGAACGGCTCGAGCCCGCGATCGCGACGGAGGCGCAGCGCTGCCACGACGAGTCCGAAGACCGTCTGCGGCTCGGCGCCGGGTACCAGGTCGGCGGCCACGAGCGGGTTGCCCAGGTCGAAGTCGCCCGTCACCTGGTGGAAGTTGTAGCCGCCCTCGGTGACGGTGAGGGAGACGATCTTCGTCGACGGGTCGGCCATCTTCTCGATGACGGCGTTCCGGTCGTCCGGGGCGAACAGGTACTCGATGATCGAGCCGATCACGCGCGATTCGCGGCGACCGTCGGGGTGCTTGAGCATCAGCGTGTAGAGGCCGCCCTGGGCGTCCATCGTCTCTTTCATGCGGCGATCCTGCTCGAGGACTCCCACGCCGCAGATGGCGAAGTCGAGCGCCTTGCCCTCGGCGAAGAGCCGGTCGAGCACCATCGCCTGGTGGGCCCGGTGGAAGCCGCCCACTCCGAAGTGGACGATGCCGGTCGTGAGGGTCGAGCGGTCGTAGGTCGGGACGGCGACGTCGCCGCCTCGAGCGATCGCGTCGAGGTTCTCCGGACGGAGGGGGACGGGGGTGATGACATCGGTCATGGTGGTACTCCTTGAAAAGGTGGATCGGTTCGTTACTTCACGGCACCGAGCGAGAGGCCCTGCACCAGTTTGTCCTGCGCGGCGAAGCCGGCGACCAGAACGGGGAAGGACACGGCGAACGCGGCGGCGCAGACCTTCGCGAGGAACAGCCCCTGACTGGTGACGAAGCTGGTCAGGAAGACCGGCGCCGTGATCGCCTGGGTGCTGGTCAGGACGCTCGCGAAGAGCAGTTCGTTCCAGCTGAAGATGAAGCAGATGAGCGCGGTCGCGGCGAGCCCCGGCCCCGAGATCGGCACGATGACCCTGCGGAAGATCGTCGGCAGCGATGCGCCGTCGATGGCGGCCGCCTCCAGGATCTCGACGGGGATCTCGGACAGGAACGACCGCATCATCCAGACGGCGATCGGCAGGTTCATCGAGGTGTAGATCACGATCAGGAGCCCCACGCTGTCGAGGGCGCCGACCTGCTTGGCGATGAGGTAGATCGGAAGGAGGCCGGCCACCATCGGCAGCATCTTCGTCGAGAGGAAGAAGAACATGACGTCCGACCACTTCTTGACCGGCCGGATCGAGAGGGCGTAGGCGGCGGGCATCGACAGGACCAGCACGAGCAGGGTCGAGACGACGCTGGCGGTGGCCGAGTTGATGAGGGCCGGCCACGGGCTCGCGCCGCCGGCGCCGAAGAAGTTCTCGTAGCCCGCCAGGGTGAGCGGCGCGAACAGCGACGGCGGGTTGGTCGCGGCGTCGGTCTCGCTGTGGAACGAGGTCAGGATCATCCACAGCACGGGGGCGACGAAGATCAGCCCGATCAGCCACGCGACGACTCCGAGCCAGACGTTCGCGGCACGCTTCTTGGGACGCCGGATGCCGGTGCTCGTCTTCGCGACGGACCGCGCGCTTCGCGGCGTGGACCCGGCGATGCTGGGTGCGCTCATCGGTTCTCCTCCTTCAGGAGTGTGGAGACGCTCCGGAGAGCGAAGTTCGCGATGATCAGCGATCCGACGACCACCACCACACCGGCGGCGGACGCGGCGCCGTAGTCGTGCGCCTGGAAGAACTGCTGGTAGATCGTGTACGGCAGGTTCGCGGTGCCGAGCCCGCCCGAGGTGATGGTGAAGACGGCGTCGAAGTTCTGCACGATGTAGATCGCGCCGAGCAGTGTCGCCAGCTCGAGGTAGCGACGCATGTGCGGCACCGTCATGTAGCGGAAGATCTGCCACGCGGTCGCGCCGTCGACCCGGGCCGCCTCGAGGACGTCGAGCGGGCGGCTCTGCAGTCCGGCCAGGAGGATCAGCATCATGAAGGGCGTCCACTGCCAGATCAGCGCGACCTCGACCGCGATCAACGGATTGTTCGAGATCCAGTCGGGTTGCGGTGCTGTGGCCCCGAAGAGTCCGAAGAACCACTGGAGTCCGCCGTTCAAGAGGCCGTACGACGGGTTGAACAGCGCGTGCTTCCAGAGGAGGGCGGCCGCGACCGGCACGATCAGGAACGGCGCGATCATGATGGTCCGGACGACGCCGCGGCCCCAGAACTTGCGATCGAGCAGGAGCGCGACCGCGAAGCCGATGGCGAGGCTCACCAGGACCACGACGACCGTCAGCACGATCGTGGTCAGCACCGATTCGCGCATGGTCGAGTCGGTGAACACGTTGATGTAGTTCTGGAACCAACCGAACGCGATGTCGTTCGGGTACAGCGAATTCCAGGAGATGAACGAGATCACGATGGTGATCACGAAGGGGACCTGCGTCACCAGCACCAGGAAGATCAGTGCGGGAAGGAGCGGTGCGCGCCTGGCCCACGCGCCGGCCCGGGCGAGACGCGCCGCGTCCCGCCGGGGGCCCGGAAGCCCGGGGCGCTGGGTCCCGAGCTTCCGGGCGCGTGACCCACGATGTCGTCGGTGGTCGTCATGGCCTACTTGCCCTTGTACTTGTCGCCGACCTTCTGAGCCAGCTTCTGTCCCTTGTCGAGCGCCTGCTGCACCGTCTCCTTGCCGGCGATCGCCGAGCTGACCTCCTGCGAGACCTGCGTCGCCATGTCGGCGAACTCGGGGATCGCGACGAACTGGATGCCGGCCGCGGGGCGCTTCTGGACGCCGGGGTTGTTCGGGTCGACGCTCTCGATGGCGGTCTGCGTCTGCTTGTAGAACGCCTGCGTGGCGTTCTGGTAGTCGGTGTTCTCGTACGTCGAAGCACGCTTGCCCGCGGGAACCCGCGACCAGCCGAGCTTCTTGCCGACGAGGTCCTCGTACTTCTTGCTGGAGGCCCAGGCGACGAACTTGGCCGCGGCGTCCTGGTTCTTCCCGGCCTTCTCGATGCCCCAGGCCCAGGTGTACAGCCAGCCGGATTCCTTCGTCTGGTCGACCGGAGCGGCGACGTAGCCGATCTTGCCCTTGACGGGCGAGTCGTCCGCCTCGAGGCTGCCGGCGGCCGAGGTGGCGTCGTACCACATGGCCACCTTGCCCTGGGTGAGGTCGTTCAGGCACTCGGTGAATCCGGCCTGTGCCGCTCCGCTCTCGCCGTGCGCCTTGACGAGGTCGACGTAGAACTGCGTGGCCTTGACGAACTCGGGCGAGTTGACCTGGGCGTTCCAGTCCTTGTCGAACCAGGTGCCGCCGAAGGTGTTCACCACGGTGGTCAGCGGCGCGAAGACCTGACCCCAGCCGGGTTGGCCGCGGAGGCAGATGCCCTTCATGCCCGGCTGGACCCCGTCGACCTTGGCGGCCGCGTCGGCGACCTGCTGCCAGGTCGGCTGGTCGGGCAGCGTCACGCCCGCCTTCTGGAAGACGTCCTTGCGGTACATCAGGAACGACGACTCACCGTAGAACGGCTCGGCGTAGACCTTGCCGCCGACCGTCAGCGCCTGCGTCATCGGCTTCAGGATGTCGGACTGATCGAACCCCTTCGACTTCGCGACGGTGTCGTCCAGCGGGCTCAGCCAGCCGTTCTTGGCGTACGACGGCACCTCGTAGTTGCTGAGGCTCGCCACGTCGTACTGCCCCGCCTGCGCCGAGAACTCCTGGCTGATCTTGGCGCGGACGTCGTCCTCGGGGAGGGTGGTGAAGTTGACCTTGATGCCGGTCTCCTTGGTGAAGTCCGATTTGGCCAGCTTCTGCAGGTCGATCATCTGCGGGTTGTTGACCATGAGGACGTTCACCTCTTTCGAGCCGCCGGAGGCGCTCGAGCCGCCGGCACCCCCGCACCCGGTCAGGGCGAGGGCCGTGACCAGGCCGAGCCCGGTCGCGACCATCAGCTTCTTCTTCGTCGAAATCGTTCTTCTCACGGGGTTCTCCATTGATCGCCGTCACATTTGAGATTCGCCTCTCAAGTGAGCAGTAGCCTCGCATAGCGAACTCATATGTGCAAGACCAATCATTTGAGCCACAATGGGGGCACTTCCTCAGAAAGTTGCCCCATGCCCGAACGCACGACTCCGCGCCTGGCGCGCGACCAGTGGATCCTGCTCGCCGATCTCGCTCGCGGGTACTACGTCGACGACCGGTCCAAGGTCGAGCTCGCCGACCGGTTCGGCCTCAGCCGGTTCCAGGTGGCCAAGCTGCTGCGCACGGCGCGCGACGAGGGTGTGGTGTCGATCGACATCCGCGACCCTCGATCGTGGTCGCCGCACCTCCACGAGGGGCTCGCGGAGGCCCTCGGGATCGACCGCGTGCAGGTCGTCGACATCGAAGACGTCAGCGACGAGCAGGCGACAGCGCGGGTCGGGAGCGCCGTCATGCAGGCGCTCAAGGAGACCGTCCGGGCCGGCGACACCGTCGGCATCTCGTGGTCGCGAACCCTGGACGCCGCCGCCAGGTCGCTCCCCGAGCTGCCTCCCTGCGTCATCGTGCAGCTGGCCGGCGCCCTCCAACTTCCCGGCGCCGGGACGCTCCCCCAGGTCATCCAGAATCTCGGCTCGGCCCCGGGCATCACGACCCTGCCGATCCACGCGCCTCTCCTCGTCGATCGGGCCTCGACGGCGAGCGACCTCCGAGGTCAGCCCGAGATCAAGGAGGCTCTCGACCGGGCCGACTCGCTCGATGTCGCCGTGGTCGCCATCGGCGGCTGGTTGCCGGGCGAGTCCAGCATCTGGGAGAAGACCGGCGACGGCGAGCGCGAGCAGGCGCGCGCCTCGGGCGCGGTCGGCGAGATCTCCGGACGGCTCTTCGACTCGGCGGGCCGCCCCGTCGTCACCCCCTCGACGAGCGCCTGATCGGGGTCCGCTTCGACCAGCTCGAGCGGACGCCGAGGGTGATCGCCGTCGCCCACGGCCCCGGCAGAGCCGCCGCCGTGGTCGCCGCGGCGAACGGAGGATTCCTCACGCACTTGATCGTGGACAGTACGCTGGCAACGACCCTGAACACCCTGCTCGACGAGGAGCGCCGATGACGTCCACCCCCACCCGAACCCTGGTCGCCGGAGTCGACTCGTCGACCCAGAGCTGCAAGGTCGTCGTCCGCGACGCCGCAACCGGCGACTTGGTGAGGCAGGGAGTGGCCAGGCACCCGATCGGCACGGAGGTCGCACCCGCGGCCTGGTGGGACGCCCTCCTCGAGGCCCTCGCGGCGGCCGGTGGGCTCGACGACGTCCGGGCGATCGCGGTGGCCGGCCAGCAGCACGGCATGGTCGTCCTCGACTCGAGCGGCCGGGTGATCCGCGACGCGCTGCTCTGGAACGACACGCGGAGCGCCGGAGCGGCCCGCGACCTGACCGCCCAGGTCGGCGCGGCGGAGTACGCGAGGCGAGCAGGATCCGTGCCGGTCGCGTCCTTCACCGCGACCAAACTCCGGTGGTTGCGCGACGCCGAGCCGCAGAACGCCGACCTGGTCGCGGCGGTCGCGCTGCCGCACGACTGGCTCACCTGGCGGCTGCTCGGCTACGGCCCGGCGGGTGAGGCCCCGCTCGGGCCCGACCTCGACGCCCTCGTCACCGACCGCTCCGACGCGAGCGGCACGTCGTACTGGAGCCCCGAGACCGGCCGGTACGACCTCGAGCTGTTCGAACTCGCTTTCGGGCGACCGGGCCGCGAGGCCGGAGGCGCAGGCACCGCTGCGCCCGACGGCGACGTCGTGCTTCCTCGGGTGCTCGGTCCTTCGGATCCTGCGGGAACGACCGTCGCGAACGGCGCGATCCCGGCCGGTCTCACCGTGGGCCCCGGCGCCGGGGACAACGCCGGCGCGGCGCTCGGGCTCGACGCCGGCGTCGGCGACGTCGTGATCAGCATCGGCACCAGCGGGACGGCCTTCGCCGTGACGGAGAAGGCGGCGACCGACCCGAGCGGGACGGTGGCGGGCTTCGCCGACGCCACCGGCCGGTACCTGCCCCTGGTCGCGACGCTGAACGCCGCGCGGGTGCTGACCTCGATCGAGACGCTCCTCGGCGTCGACCACGACGAGTTCGCCAGGCTCGCCCTCGCCGCCGAACCCGGCGCCGGCGGGATCGCCCTGGTGCCCTACTTCACCGGCGAGCGCACTCCCGATCTGCCCAACGCCACCGCCACTCTCGCGGGCATGACTCTGGAGGGCACCACCCGGGAGAACATCGCGCGCGCCGGAATCGAAGGAATGCTGTCGGCCCTCGCCGACGGGGCGTCGGCCATGCGCTTCCAGTCGCTCGACATGCGGCGCGTGCTGCTGATCGGCGGCGCGGCGCAGAACGTCGCCGTGCAGCGGGTCGCGGCGCAGGTGTTCGACGTGCCCGTCGTCGTTCCCGCCCCCGGTGAGTACGTGGCGAACGGAGCCGCACGGCAGGCCGCTTGGACGCTGACCGGAGCGAATCCGGCCTGGGCCGCGTCCAGCGAGGTCACTCTCGAGAGCGACCACCACGCCGAGATCACGAAGCGCTACCGCGAGGCGCAGCGACTCACCTCCCTGCCCCGGACGGCCGAGGAGAGCGGCGCGTCGGCCTGAGGCAGCCGGCCGCGCTTCCGCCGGCGCGTCCACCTGCGGTTCCACCGGCCGTTCCGCCGCCTAGGATCAACGCATGAGCGGCCAGCGCACCCCGGCGGGAGGAGTGAAGCTCTCGCGTCGCCAGGCCCAGATCATCGAGGGCATCGGTCGCGGCAACACGTATCGCGCCCTGGCCGAAAAACTCTCCATCAGCCCGGCGACGGTCGCGTACCACGTCGGTCGGCTCCAGCTGAAGCTGCGCACGCCGACGCTGCCCGCCCTCGTCGGGCTGGCGATCGTCTCGGGCATCCTCTCGAGCGACCAGTTCCCCCTCGAGCTGACCGGAAATCTCGTCGTGCCGGACGAGTTCCTGGCCGATCCGTGATCGCCTGAGAGCGGTCGAGGAGCGCGTCGGCAAACGTTGGCCAGCCCGTTGCACGCCGTTCATTTCCTATCGCTTCTTCTAGTCGAGTCTGGTTCTGCGCCCCATTCAGGGGTGCTCGACCAGGAGCCTGACGTGAAAAAATCCGCCACCCGCCCACCCGTCGCGCGCAAGCGTGCCCTCACCCTCGGCATCGGCGTCCTTGCCGCAGCGGTGCTCCTCCCCAGCGCAGCCGTCGCCGGAGCCGGCGTCGCCCTGTCGCAGAACGGAGGGGCGGCCCGCCACACCGGCGACCAGACGGCCGACGTCCGTGCCGCCATCAAGAACTCCACGGCCAAGAACGTCATCTTCCTGCTCGGCGACGGCATGGGCGACTCCGAGATCACCGTCGCCCGGAACTACGCCTACGGCGCCGCCGGCAAGCTGCCCGGCCTCGACGCCCTTCCTCTCACGGGCTCGTACACGACCTACTCGCTCTACAAGGACGGTGCCACCAAGGGCAAGCCGGACTACGTGACGGACTCGGCCGCCTCCGGAACCGGCTGGACCACCGGCACGAAGAGCTACGACGGCGCGATCTCGGTCGATATCGACGGCACCCCGCAGGACACCCTCACCGAGATCGCCAAGGCCAACGGTCTCCGGACCGGCGACGTGAGCACCGCCGAGATCCAGGACGCGACGCCCGCCGTCCAGGTCGCGCACGTCAAGGATCGCGGCTGCTACGGCCCGGACACCGCCGCGTGCGGCACCGACGCCCTGGCCGCAGGCGGCCTCGGCTCGATCAGCGAGCAGCTGTTGAACACGCGCCCCGACGTCACCCTCGGCGGCGGCCGGACCAGCTTCCTCCAGACGGCGAAGGCCGGTCAGTACGCGGGCGAGTCGCTCTTCGACCAGGCCTCCGCGCGCGGCTACCAGGTCGTCCAGGACGGCGCGAGCCTCGCCGCGGTCAAGACCGCCGACCAGAAGAAGCCGCTCCTCGGGCTCTTCACCCCGGGCAACTTCCCGACCCGCTACGCGCCGACGACGGCGACCGTCGGAGGCGCAGACGCGGCGCCCGTCACGTGCACGGCGAATCCCGATCGGCTGAGCAGCGACCTCAGTCTCTCCAGCATGACGAACAAGGCGATCTCGCTCCTGAACAAGCCCAAGAACGGCAAGGGCTTCTTCCTGCAGGTCGAGGGCGCGTCGATCGACAAGCAGGATCACGCCGCGAACGCGTGCGGTCAGATCGGCGAGACCCTCGACTTCGACGAGGCCGTCCAGGCCGCCCTGGCATTCGCGAAGAAGGACGGCAACACCCTCGTCATCGCGACGGCGGACCACGCTCACTCGAGCCAGATCGTCGACAGCACTCCGCCGGCGACCCTGAGTTCCGCGCTGCTGACGGCCGACGGCACGACGATGAAGGTGGCCTACGGGACCGCCGCCGCGGGCGCCTCGCAGCAGCACACCGGCACGCAGGTCCGGATCGCGGCCTACGGCCCCGGCGCGGCGAACGTCGTCGGACTCAGCGACCAGACCGACACCTTCTTCACGATGACTCGCTCGCTCCGCCTCGACCGTGACACCGACCGCTTCAGCAGGTCCGCTCGGGCGACGGCGAACGACGTGCGACCTCGCCCGTCCGAGAAGATCACCGTCACGGGCACGCGATTCGCCGGTGATCGTCAGGTCACGGCCACGGCCGGATCCGCCGACCTGGGCACCTTCGACGTGATCGACGGAACGGTCACCGTGACGTACACCGCGCCCGCCAAGACGGGAGACGTCGCCGTCACCCTGCACGGCGTGCAGAGCGACGCCTCGGCTGTCGTCCGACTGCGGGTCACGAAGTAGCGCGACGCGCAGCCCTCGAGCGGGCCCGCCGCCGCGATCCTGCGGCGACGGGCCCGCTTTCCGGCGCTCGGACGGTCAGCGCAGGATCACGCGGGCTCACCGAGCAGGCCGAGATCGCGCAGGCTCTCGGCCGTCTCGACGATCGTGGCCTCGACGGGACGCGGCCGGAAGCCGAGCTCGGCCTTGGCGCGGTCGTTGTGGATGACGAGGCTCGGCAGTTCGTCGCCCGGAGCCTCCTCCGTGGGCACCCGCACCGCCAGCGACCCGAGCCGCTCGCGCAGCACCCGGGCCACGGCGAGGAACGTCGTCGTCGGGCCGTCGGCGAGCGCCAGGTAGCGCTTGCCGGCCGCCTCGGGCGCGGCCATCGCTGCTACGTGCAGGTCGGCGACGTCGCGCACGTCGGCGATGCCGAAGCGCTGCCGCGGCGTCACGGTCATGGCTCCGCTGAGCATGGCGGTGAAGACCTGCAGCGAGGAGCGAGCCGCGGTCGTCAGGGTCGGGCCGGCGATCCAGGTCGGGTTGATCACGACCAGCTCGGTGTCGCCGCCCTCGTGGTCGATGAAGTCCCACGCCGCTCGCTCCGCCACCGCCTTCGACAGGGGGTAGGCGGGGAGCCCGGGGTGTCGGGGTCGGTCCAGTCGGCCTCGGTGTAGTCGCGGACCGGCTTCGGCGAGTAGCCCACCGCCGCGAAGGACGACGTCAGGACCACCCGACGGGCGGAGGCGTCGCGGGCCGCGCGGAGCAGGCGGAGAGCGCCGTCGCGGGCGGGCACGACGACGTCGTCGGGATCCTGCGCCTGGATCATCGGCGACGCGAGGTGATAGACGTCGTCGATCCCGGCGACGGCCTCCGCCCAGCCCGCGTCGGCGGTCAGGCTCGCGACGACGAACTCGAGTCCGTCGTCGTCGGCGCCGCCGCGTCGCACGGCGGCGCGGACCTCGGCCTCGCTCGCGAGCGACCGGACGGTCGTGCGAACTGCCGTGCCACCGCGCAGAAGGTCGGCGATCAGCCGGGTCGCAAGGTAGCCGGAGCCACCGGTCACGAGGACGGGGCTCATCGGATCACCGCCTGGAGGCTCGGAACGATCTCGTCCACGCGGGCGCGCGCTTCGGCCTCGCCGGCGGCGTCTCCCCGGTCTCGGGCGTCCCAGAGGGCCGCCTTCGCACCCAGGTAGTCGAGATGGACGTGGAGCGTCTGGATCTCCTTCTCGATCCGCGTCGCGTGCCGGAGCAGGAGGTCGCGCTGCTCGGCGGCGGCGGCCGACCCGAGAGCCCGGTTCGCCTGGTAGGTGCGCATGTCTTCGATGCCCACTCCCATCGCGCGAAGGCAGGCGAGCACCTGCAGGGAGTCGAGATCGCGATCGTCGTAGCGGCGATGCCCGCTGCTGTCGTCGCGGGCGATCGGGCCGACGAGCCCGACGTCTTCGTAGTAGCGCAACGTCGGCTCGCTGAGCCCGCTCCGTCGCGATGCGTCCTGGATGGTCATCGTGGTCATGACCCGAGGTAAACACACCTCAAGCGCTTGAGGTCAAGCGCCGGTCGTCGAGTGCCCACGAGAGGCGAGCACGACGCGGGCGACATCGCGGGCACGCTCGAACGGGTGAGCGAAGGTTTCCATGCCCACCGTGACGATGGCACCCTCGTAGAGCAGCATCATGGTCGTCGCCGTCTCGCGCGGGTCGTCGAAACCCGCCTCGTCGAGGAGGTCGGCGAACACGCCCAGGAGCCACGTCTTCTGCCGAGCCACCTCGGGGAAGACCGGGTTGCCGTCGTGCCCGTCGCCGATCTCTGCGCGCGCGTTGATCGCGCTGCACCCCTTGGTGTTGTTCGCGTCCGACCACGAGATCGCCGCATCGAAGATCGCGAGCACGCGCGCCGGTCCCGGCTCGGGGACACGCTCGAGGTGAGCGGTGAGATGGTCGCGCCAGCGCGCGTCGCGGTGCTGCAGGTAGACGACGACCAGCGCCTCCTTCGAACCGAATCGGTCGTAGAGGGTCTTCTTCGTGACACCCGCGGTGGCTGCGATGGTGTCGACGCCGACCGCGTGGATTCCACTCTCGTAGAAGAGGCCCGACGCCGCATCGAGAACGCGACGTGCTGCGGGGGTGAGAGGGGCGAGCTCCGAAACGGCATCTGGCATACCCTGATTATACAGATCTGTATAGTAACGGGAATGAGTAAACAGATCGGTGTAATCGGAGTCGTCGTCTCGGCCTTCGCCGCGGCCGCCTTCGTCGCGGCCTGGAGTTCGGGCTTCGTCATCGCGGCGGTTGCGACCGTGGACGTGCCCTGGACGACGCTGCTCGTCTGGCGGTTCGTGCCCCTGGCCGGCGTCCTCGTGGTCCTGGCCGCCGCCCGCACATCGACTCACCGGGTGACGCGCGCCGACCTCCGACACCAGGCCGTGATCGGTGTGTTCGCGCAGTTCGGGTACTGCACCTTCGTCTATGCCGCGATCGCTGCGGGAGTGGCCACCGGCACGAGCGCCCTGATCGACGCCGCCCAGCCACTCGTCGTCGCGACGCTGGTGGGGCCGCTGCTCGGGCTGCGCGTGCGCGGCGGGCAGTGGGCCGGTCTGATCGTCGGGGCGCTCGGGGTCGCACTGGTCATCGGCTCGCAGCTGGGCGGCTCGCAAGCGCCGCCCGCCGCCTTCCTTCTGCTCGCCGGTGCGATGGCCTGCCTCGTCGCCGGCACCTTCGTCGAGAGACGGCAGGATGCCAGGCTCCCCGTCCTGACGACGCTCACGGTCCACGTCGTGGTCACGGCCGCCGCCTTCGTGGTGCTCGCCGCAGGGACCGGCACCCTCGCGCCGCCGATGACGTCGGCCTTCTGGCTCTCGGCGCTGCTCTCGGCGCTCGTGCCCACCGTCCTTGCCTACGGCCTCTACTGGTGGCTGCTGCGCCGGCTCGGCATCACGGCGGTGAACGCCCTGCTGTTCCTGGTCGCGCCGGCGACGGCCCTCGCCAGCGCGCTCCTGCTGGCCGAGCCGCTCGCGCCCGTGACGGTCGCCGGCTTCGCCCTCTGCGGTGCCGGAGTGGCCGCGGTCCTGGTCGCCGACGATCGACGTCGGCCACGGGCGGCGCGGGTCTCGACGTGACGCCTCCGCGGGCGGGCGGGGCTTGGTCGGCCGTCGGGCGTCGTCCTCAGGCGGCGGGCTTGGGGCGTCGGCGTCGGGCGCCGGGCGCCGGGCGCCGAGCGCCGGGCGCCGGGCGCCAGCAGGCGAGATCGCACGTCGACCGGCCCGAAATGCCCTGCACCGGGCCACCGTGCGATCTCACGGCACGCGGGCGCACCCAGCCACCTCGCGACGGCTCAGCGCTTCGAGGCGACGGCCTCGCGGCTCGGCTCGGTCAGGTGGCCGCTGTCGCCGGCCACCTTGGCCATCAGGGGCAGCAGGATCGGCCACTGCACGATCCGCATGACGAGGGCGTTGAACCGGATCCCGAAGCGGGTCTTGGGCGCGACCATGTCGACTCGGCCCGGAATCAGCTTCTGCGCCGCCGTCACGCGGGGGCGCATGCGGCGCTCGTACTCCGCGAGCAGCTGTGCCCGGACGCGGTCGTCGCCCAGCCCGGACCCGTCGCCGAACGCGTCCGCCAGAGCCGCAGCACCGCTCAGCCCGAGGGCGGTGCCGAGGCCGCTGAGGGGGCTGGCACACCAGGCGGCGTCACCGAGCAGGATCACCCGATCGTCCGTCCAGTTCGGCATGTGGATCTGGTCGTAGGTGTCGAGCGCGAAATCGCGCGCGGTGCGGGCGGCGGCGAGGAACTCGCGTGTCCGCCATCCGACGCCGTCGAACGTCTTCTCGAGCAGGGCGAAGCGCGCCTCCACGTCGCCGCGCGAGGAGTGTGTCGGCAGCGAAGGTGAGGCCGACCTCCTGCTCGCCGGGGTGGCCCGGCCGAGCCGCGACCGACCGGCGCCCGGGCGCGTTGTGCACGAGGGCCCAGCCGTCGACGGACGGTGTCGCCGGGTTCTCGGTCAGCGTGTACCAGGCGTGGGCGAGGCCGAGCGGCCGACGGAAGAGTTCTTCGGAGCCGAAGCGCAGGGCCCGGATGCGGGAGTGCGCACCGTCCGCGCCGACGACGAGGTCGAAGGTCGCGAGATCGCCGGAACGGAAGCGGACGGAGACGCCCGCCCCCACGTCGTGCAGCTCGTCGACGGTGTCGCCGAAGCGGTGCTGAACGCCGGCATCGACCGCGGCTTCGTGAAGCAGTCGCGCCAGGTCGGTGCGCAGCAGCTCTTCCTCGACACGAAGCCCTGGCCGCCGAACGCCTCCACGGGCATCGCGGCCAGCCGGCGTTCGCGTTCGTCCACCCAGGCGATGCCGCGCTGCGGGACCAGGACGCCGAGAGCGGCATCGAGAAGACCCAGCCTCTCGAGCACCTCGCGGGAGTCGCCGCGGAGGTCGACGGTCTGACCGCCTTCGCGGAGCGCGGGCGCGATCTCGACGACGGTCACGTCCCAGCCCGAGCGCCCGAGCAGGACGGCGAGGGTGTCGCCGGCGATACCGGCGCCGGTGATGAGGATGGTGGGCATGTCAACTCCTGTCTAGTAATGCAAAAATACTTGCAAAAGGGAGCTTACGATTAACGCAAGTGAATTTGCAATAGAATCAGGATCATGCCCGAACACTCCGGAGTCTCTCGCCCAGGCGGCCGCACGGCCCGCACCCGTGACGCCGTACACGCCGCGGTCCGCGAGCTCCTGGCCGAGCCGGAGACCGAGATCACCATGGCCGCCGTCGCCGAGCGATCGGGCGTGCACTTCACGACCCTCTATCGGCGCTGGGGCAACATCGAGTCGATCGTTCTCGACCTCGCCGTCGAGCGCGTCACGGAGGAGTCGCCCGTGCCGGCGACCGGCGATCTGCGCGCCGATCTGACGGAGTACGTGCACCGACTGCTGGCCTCCCTCCGCCAGGCGGGTACGGGCACCCTGCTGCAGGCACTCCTCGCGGCGGCTGGGCAGGCCACCGAAGCGGAGCAGGTGACCCAGTTCGTCGAGCCCCGGATCGAACAGTTCCAGTCCCTGCTCGACGCCGCCGAGGTCACCCGCATCGACGGCTTACGCCTGGTCGAGCTCATCCTCGCCCCCGCCTACCTCTGGGCGCAGTTCGGTGCCCCGCTCGATCCCGACGCCGACACCGCCCGGCTCGTCGACACCGTCCTGGCCGTCGCGCGAGATCCTGCTTGACGGAGTCCGCTCAGCAGCCCCTGACCGTCGGCTCGCCCTCCGCGTTCCAGGCGAAGAGGGTCAGGTGCCAGAGTCCCGGGCGCTGTCGGGACGGGTCGATCAACCCGAACGCTCCGAGTTCGACCAGCGCATCCCGCACCCGCCAGGACGGTGGCGTGCGACCCGCCGCGACGTCGGCCTGCCACGGAGCCGCTGCCGCCTCCACGTCGATCCCGAGCGCTGCCATCCGGGATCGATCCCGGAGGTCCGCGATCCCCGGCGCGTCCACCTCGAACTCGAGGACCTCGCGCGGAGGTGCGCTCGGGTCGACGTGGGCGATCATGGCCGCCGCGACACCCTCGGCGGACGAACTCAGGTAGAGCGTGGGAACCCCCGGCGGCGAGAACCTGCCGGCCGAGCGCGACCCGGCGAGCGCCGATTCCCGATAGGCAGGATCGACGCCGCGAGAGAACGTGCCGCGGACCCTGCTCCAGAGGGCTCCATCCCTTTCGACGCAGGGCTCCTCAGGTTCCATGACCCCAGAGTGTCCCCATCCGGCCGGCCGTGCGCACGCGACCGGCGAGGGCAAGTCGACCGTGGCCGCCGACGTCTCGCGACTGCCCGCCGGTCGCGACGTCACGGGCGCGTTCTGCGGTCGAGCACCGGACGAGACAGGTCAGAAGACGTCGTTGACCAGGATCACCTTCCCCCACCGGGGACGCTTCTCGGCGGCCCGGTGCGCGGCGGCGGCCTGCGAGAACGGGAACGTGCCCCGCAGGGGAACACGAAACGACCCCTCCCTCGCCAGGCGCGCCGCCTCGGCGAGGCCGTGTCGTCCGTCTGCCTCTCCCGCGAGCGCGCCCCGGGTCAGGCGGACGCCGTGTTCCGCGGCGGAGAAGTCGGCGATGGTCACGACCCGATCCGGGCTTCCGGTGAGGGCCACCAGGGTGGGGAGGACTCCGGCCCCGCTGGTGTCGAGGGCCCGGTCGACGCGGTCGACCCCCTCATCCCGGAGGTCGTGCGAGAGATGCATCCCCGCACGAATGGCGGTGACACCGTCCAGGGCCGCAACGACGTCGAGGCTCTCCGTCCGGGCCGTGCCGAAGACGCGGGCCCCTCGGGCGACCGCGAGCTGCGCGGCGACGACGCCCACCCCTCCCGCCGCGCCGTCGACGAGGACGGTCGTGCCGGTGTCGACCTCCAGCAGGTCGAGGGCCCGGGTCGCCGTCTCCACAGACGATCCTGCGCCTGCCGCTTGCGACCAGGGGAACTCGGCCGGTCGGGCCGCCCACGCCGCGAGGACGGCGAACTCGGCGGTGGCGCCCCCGAGGGTCGCGAGGTCGACGCTTCCGAACACCTCGTCTCCGACCCGGACGTCGTCGACCCCGTCTCCCAGGGCGACCACGACGCCGGCCGCGTCGACGCCGGGGACGTGGGGTAGCGGCAGCGACGACGCCATGGGCGTCGTCCCGGCGCGGAGCCCGAGGTCGACCGGAGAGATCCCCGCTGCGCGGACGTGGATCAGCACGGATCCGGCGCCGGGCTCGGGGCGCGCGTGCTCTGCCAGGCGGAGCACGGACGGGTCTCCGGTTCGGTCGAAGTGGACGGCGATCATGGTGGCTCCCGGTCTCGGAAAAGGCGATACCCGTACCGTAGAGACGATCCGGATCACCCGCTCCGGATTCGACGGAACCGAGACGCCCGATGGCCGAACCGACTCGGAAGACCCGGGTCGACAGCGACCGCAACCGGGTCCGGCTGAGGGCTTCGGCCGCCCGGGCGATCCGCTCGGGCGGCCTCGACGTGTCGATGCGAGCGATCGCCCGAGACGCCGGAGTCGGGATCGCGACCGCCTACCGCCACTTCCCGACCAAGGGCGACCTCCTCGAAGCGGTGCTCGCGGAGCGCGTCGCCGAGTGCGTCCTGGTGCTCCGGGACGCTCTCGACGAGCCGGATCCGTGGACAGCGCTGAAGACGGTCGTCGGCTGGTTCGCCGAGCTTCAGATCTCGGACCCCGGCCTGCTGCGCACGCTCCTGGACGCGTCGGCCGGTGGCGCTCCGTTCGCGCAGGCGCGCAGCGAGCACGCGGCCGCTCTCGACCTTCTCGTCAGGAGGGCTGCGGGAGCGCGCGCGACACCGCGGCACCTGCTTGGCACCACGCGCCCCCTCGGTGCCAAACGGCGGTAGTGGTGCCACCTCGGGCGACCCCGAACGCAGGATCGGCGGACGGACGAATTAACAGGAACGTTCCATTCCACTTCGGTTACAGTAAGCGGAATTAGTAGTTCCGCATACTCGGAAGGAGTCGCCATGAAAGTGCTCGTCTACGGAGCGGGCGCCCTGGGCAGCCTGTACGCCGCGCGCCTCCACGAGGCCGGGCACGACGTGTCGCTCCTCGCCCGGGGTGAGCGGCTGACCGCCGTGCGGGAGAACGACATCCTCCTCGCCGAGGGCGACAGCCCGGACATCCGGCGGGTGCCGGTGCGGGTGATCGCGAAGCCGGCCGACGGGTACGACCTGATCATCGTCCTGGTGCGCACCCATCAGGTCGACGCCGTGCTCGAGTCGATCGCGCACCTGGAGGGCGACGTCCTGTTCCTGCTGAACTGGGCGGCAGGGCCGGAGCCCCTCGGCGCGGTGATCGGCGCCGAGCGGGTGCTGCTCGGCTTCCCGACGTCGGCCGGCATCATCGACCGGGGTGTGGTCCGGTTCCGGCGCGCGTCGCTGGTGACCCGACTGGTCTCGATGCCGATCGGCGAGCCGAGCGGCCTCGCCACTCCGCGTCTGAAGAGAGTCGTGGAGATGTTCCGCTCCGCCGGATTCCAGGCCAAGGCCGAACCGCGGATGGACGCCTGGCTCACGACCCACGCGGCCTTCGAGGTGCCGCTCGGGCAAGCCGTGCACGCCGCCGGCGGCCCGGGCGCTCTCGCCGAGGACGGAGCGGCGGTCCGCGACATGATCGGCCGGTTGAAGCAGAGCCTCGAGGATCTGCCGGGCCGACCGGTGCCAGCGGCCTTCGGCGTCCTGAGAGTCCTGCCGGATCGGGCGCTCGCCCCCGTGTTCCGCCGCTTCCTGCGCAGTCCGGTGTCGGCGTCGCTGGGCTCCGCGTCGCCCGGCCTGTCCGGCGAGGTCGCTCGGCTGGCCGAACAGCTGGCCGCCGATGCGAGACCCCGGCGGGCGACGGATCGAGCCCGGTGAGGAGCGATTCGCCGTGAGCGACCGAGACGATAATGGCCGGGTGCCCCCGACCAGAATCTCGCCCGCCCCAAACGCAAAGACGCGGTCCTGAACAACGAGCGCCTTCTGCAGGCCGCTCGAGAGGTGTTCGCGCAGCGGGGCTCTCGGCGACACTGGAGGACATCGCCCGGCACGCAGGGATCGGGGTCGGCACCGTGTACCGGAACTTCCCCAGCAAACGCGCGATCGTCACGGCCCTGTACGACGCCGCGATCGACTCGGCCCTGGCGGACGTCGAAGAGGCCCTCCGAATCGACGACCCGTGGCTGGCCCTCGTCACCTTCTTCGAGGTCACCGCTGCCAACCAGGCCCGGGATCGCGGTCTGAGCGAATCACTCCTCGGGCACGACCGGCGGGACCGGCACGACGGGCGGGACCGGCACGACGGGCGGGACCGGAACGGCGGGCACGACCGGAACGGCCGCTCCGGCCCGGCCGAGCAGATGGCCGAGAAGATCGTCGCCGTCGTCTCTCCGCTGTTCGAACGGGCCAGCGCGGCGGGAGTCCTCCGCGAGGGGGTCCTCGTCACCGACCTCCTCCCGATCTTCGCCATGCTCGACAGCGTCTACCGACTCAGCGAGACGAGTCCCGACCTCTGGCGGCGGTACCTCGCGATCCTGCTCGACGGCCTGCGCGCCGACGAGCGCCCGGCTCTCCCGGTCCCCGCTCTCGACGTCGCGGCGTTCACCGCTGCCCTCGCGACCGGCGACTGACCACCCCTTCGGGGGCTGCACGCACGACGCCCGGGCCGCCTAAGGTGAATCGACCCGCACCGAGGAGAGCTGTGACCGACCCGACTGGCCGCGCCGTTCCCGTGCGGTTCTGGACGCCTGCGCGCCTCGCCGTGACTGCCGCGATCCTGGTGGGGATCCTCGGCATCGGCGCGATCGTGTACGTCGTCACCGGACCGGCGGCCGAAGACGATCCCGCTGCCCTCTCGCGCCGTTTCAGCACGGCGATCGACTGGCAGGCGTGCGGTGACGGCCTCCGGTGCGCCGATGTCGACGCACCCCTGGACTGGCACGACACCACGACCGGTTCGATCTCGCTCAAGCTCATCAAGCACACGGCCACCGGCACTCGCGAGGGCACCCTTCTGGTGAATCCCGGCGGTCCTGGCGGCTCCGGTGTCGACTTCGTCGGCGGCGACGTCCACCAGGCAGTCGATCCGGCCCTTGCGGAGCACTTCGACGTGATCGGGTTCGACCCCCGGGGCGTCGGCGAATCGAGTCCCGTCCGTTGCTACGGCGCGAAAGAGATGGACCGCTACCTCTACGGGATCCTGCCCGGAGCCATCGGCTCCGCGAAGTGGCTCGCCGCCTCGCGCCGGGCCGACGCGGACTTCGCGGCAGCCTGCGCCGACCGGACCGGGCCGCTCATCAGCCACGTCGACACGGAGAGCGTCGCCCGCGACCTCGACCTGATTCGCTCCGATCTTGGCGAGAAGAAGCTCGACTACCTCGGGTACTCCTATGGGACGTACCTCGGCACGATCTACGCCGGGCTCTTCCCCGAACGCGTGGGCCGGTTCGTCTTCGACGGCGCCGACAACCCCTGGAGCGACGGCGGCGGCAGCACCGACGACGAGGGCGCCACCGATCAGGCCGTCGGCTTCGACGGCGACCTCCGCAACTATGTGGCGGCGTGCATCGCAGGATCCCGGGAGGCCGTGCCCCAGGGCTCGTGCCCGCTCGCCGGCAGCACCGACGCGGGCATGACGCAGGTGAAGTCGATCCTGGACCGCGTCGCGGCGTCCCCGCTCCGGGCGAAGGACGGCCGCCTCCTCGGCGACGCGACCCTCGCGACGGCGATCGCCGAAGCGCTTTACGACACGACGAGCTGGCCGCGGCTGACCACCGCGTTCCGTCACGTTCAGGCCGGAGACCCGGCGGCCGCGTTCGCCCTCGCCGACGACTACAACGGCCGGTCGCCGAAGGGTCGTTACTACGACAATTCAGCCGAGGCCTTCGATGCCGTGACCTGCCTCGAGTCGCCCGGGGAGGATTCCGCCACGGCACTGCGCAAGGACGCCGCGAAGATCCAGGCGGAGGCACCCGTCCTCGGGAAATACCAGGCCTATTCTGACCTGCTGTGCGCCCAGTGGCCGACCGAGGTGGCCGACTTCCCGGAACCGGTTCGTGCGCCGGGCGCGGGGTCGATCCTGGTGATCGGGTCCACGGGAGATCCTGCGACCCCGTACGCGGATGCGGTCGCTCTGGCCAAGCAGCTGAAGACCGGCCACCTGCTGACGCGCGTGGGAGACGGCCACACGGCCTACGACCTCGGCGACTCGTGCATCGACTCGGCCGTCGACTCGTTCCTCCGCACGGGCGCGACACCCGCGGGCGCTGCGGCCCGCTGCGACTGACGCACGGCACACCACCCCGTGCAGCGCGATCACCGCGCCAACCGCCCGCCGCGCGGCGAGTCCGGACGCGGTCGGGCACGCAGGAGGGCCAGGATTGCGGACGCAGAGCTCGGAGTCCGCGCGCGCGGGCGGCACCGGGCTTCACGTCGACGACAGCGGCCGGACGACTGACCTCAGAGAAGAGTGAGAACCATGGCGGAACCCGAACGGATCGAACCCGCGAGCGACCTGCTGGCTCCCGACGCCCAGGTGGAACGCCTGTGGACGGGCGCCGAGTGGGGCGAGGGCCCCGTCTGGCTTCCGGCGGAGCGGGCGCTGCGCTGGAGCGACATCCCGAACAACCGGATCCTGCAGTTCGACGCGACGACGTCGACGACGAGCGTCTACGCGACGGAGGTCGAATACACCAACGGCCGCACCCGTGATCTCGACCAGCACGTGGTGCAGTGCTCGCACGGTCGGCGCCGGGTCGAGCGCGACGTCGACGGCGTGGTGACGCCGGTCGTCGACAGCTTCGAGGGGCGGCGGTTCAATTCGCCGAACGACGTGGTGGTGGCGTCCGACGGGGCGATCTGGTTCACCGATCCGCCGTACGGCCTCCACCCGAGCGGCCGCGAGGGCCACCCGGGAGAACGCGAGTACGACGGCTGCTTCGTGTTCCGGTGCGTGGAGGCGACGGGAGAGCTGACGCCCGTCATCACCGACATGGTTCACCCCAACGGCCTCGCCTTCTCCCCGGACGAGAGGATCCTCTACGTCGCCGACACCGGGCTCTCTGCCGCCGAGTACGGCCAGACTCCGGGTCGCGCGCAGATCCTCGCCTGGGACGTCTCCGCGGACGCGGTCTGCAGCAACCCGCGCTTCTTCGCCGACCCCGACATCGCCGACGGCTTCCGAGTCGACGTGGAGGGCCGCGTCTGGACGTCCTCGCACTCCGGCGTGTTCGTCTACGCCCCCGACGGAACGGAGCTCCTGCGGATCCCTCTCCCGGAGGTCGTGTCCAACCTCACGTTCGGCGGCGAGGACGGCAGCGACCTGTACGTGACCGCGTCGACGAGTCTCTACCGGATCCGCACGGCCACGCGCGAGACGCCGCGACCCGGCGTGCGCTCCTAGGAGACGGCTCCGCGACTCGGGTCGCGGCGCATCACGCGTGCGGCGCCGGGTGCTCCTGGAGGCGCTCGCGCATTTCTTCGAGTCGACTGGGCATCGTGATGCGGATCGCGCGAGCGCAGCGAATACGGCAGGATCGGCGGCGTGCAGAATCACGACTCGATCACTCTCTGCTGCCTGCTGTGGGCGCGTGACGGAGCCGCAGGAGCGCTGTCCGATTACGAGGACGCCGTACTCGAGTTCCTGGCTCCACACGGTGGCGAACTCCTGACTCGCGTCGTCAGTGAGGGCACCGACGGAGTACCCGACGAGGTCCAGACCTACCGTTTTCCGAGCGCAGCCGCGTTGGACGGCTACCTGCACGACCCGGCGCGTCTCGCGCTGGCCGACTGGCGCGATCGCGTCGTGGCCCGCACGGAGCTCTTCCCGGTAGAAACGCGGTAGCGAGGCCCCGGAGAACGCCGGCGGCGAACACGGCGACACGGCCGCCCGGGCTCGCCTAGAGTGGCGGCGACCAACAGACCTTCGCGGGTTCACCGCCCCGCCACTTTCGCAGGAGCATCCCATGGCCGCCGACTACGACGCCCCACGCAACACCCCCGAAGACGACGGCAACGACTCCATGCAGGCGTTCAAGGAGCGGGCCCCGCAGCGCGTCGGCCTCGTCGCCGACCTCGACGACGGAGACGCGTCCGGCGGTTTCGAGCTGGACGCCGCGGACGTCGACGAGGCGCTCGACGTCATCGTCCTTCCGATGCAAGACCACGAGTTCACCTGCGTCGAATGCTTCCTCGTGCGCCCGCGCCTGCAGCTCGATCACGAGACGAAGCTCGGCCCCGTCTGCATCGAGTGCGCGTCCTGAGAGACCGTGGTCGGGTGCGCCGACCCGGCGGGCAGACGCTCACTGATCGGGCGGCGTGCTCCCGCGCATGTCGACGCGGCCGGTAGCGGCGTTCCAGCGGTACGTCGCCGTGGCCCGCCCGGAGGGGTCCGCGTTCGAATCCGTTCCCTGCGCATAGCGGTAGGTCACGGAGATCGCGTCGTCCGAGCCGCGCGCGATGACCGGCGAGAACCCGTACGGAACGGACGTAGCCGTTCCGAGGTACTCGCCGTCATGGAACAGCAGGATCGCATACGGCGAGCTGGGTGTGGAGCCCTCGATCGTCACGACCGACCACGACAGGGCCGCACACGGCTCGTAGCCGCTGTAGTCCGCGTGGGCTGCATCCCACCGCGCGTCGCTCAGGCCGCTGGGGAGGGCGAGCGCCCTGATCGGCTTCGCCGCCACCTCCTCGCCGCTCGACGGACCACAGGAGCTCGTGGGGCTCGGCCTCGCCGCCGCCGATGCGCTCGAGGACACTCTCGTGTCGGTGCTACTCGGAGAGGTCGAGGTGCATCCCGAGAGAGCCAGGATCACCGTCGCTCCGGCCAGAGCCCCCTGCAACAGTTTTTTCTCGGACATGCCTCCACACTGCACCCCGTCCGCGCAAGAAACCCGAGTCGTGCCCAGGGCGACGCACCTCCGGCGAACGCTTGAGAAGCGCGCCTCAGGAGTGCGCGATCACATGGCGGTGTGCGAGGGTGATGACCCACCGCACCGCATCGACTTCCGCAGGCGCGTGCTGGGCGGCGGTCCGCCACGCTTCGAGGTAGACCTCGCGGGTCATTGCTTCCGTGTCCGCGGTCGTCGTCAGGTGATAGCGGATGAGATTGAAGACCGTCACGATGCTGAGGTCGTACAGCTGGGCGAAGGCGTCCCTGTCACCGGAGGCGATCCGGCCCAGCACGTCCCCCTGAGCCAGGAGGACGTGCGGCACAGGAGCGAGCGTGGCGCTCATCGGATTCGACGGGTGGCTCGGCGGGTGCCCGGAAGCAGGCAGTCGCCGCCCGCGATCGACGCGATCAGGCGCACGAGCTGCTCGTGCGGGAGGGTGGCCAGACCATCGGCGTTCACGGGAGAACCGATCAGAGGGGCGGTCATGAAGACCTTCGTCTCGGGCGTCGTAGGCCCGATATCGCCTGGAATTCTGCCGCACCAGAGGGTCCGCGTCGCGGAGTCGTCATCGGGCGTGCAGAGAGAGTGATCGTCCCAGTGGCACCAGTCAATCCCTCGCGGGGTCGCCTTCGCACCCCCACTACTGAGCCTTGACGGAGACTCGAGGAGGGGCGTAGGAGCTTTCCACCGGAACCCTGTACCCCGACGTTTTCCCGGCGCACCGAGCGGGCGGTCGTGGACCACCTCGAGCGGTACCGACGAGAACGACTCCTCCCCTAGCTGTCGCGGAACCCGCGGTCGGAAGCGGGCAACGGCGCGCTCTCTCGGATCTCGATGGTGTGCGGCACGATCACGTGGCGCCCGGGGCCGTCGTAGCCCTCGATCCTCTCGATCAGGAGGTCGATCGCCGTCGTGGCGATCATCTGCTTGTCGGGACGCACGGTGGTGAGGCTGGTCTCCAGGAACTCGCCCGCCGTGTCGTCGTCCCAGCCGACCAGGGCGACGTCGTCCGGCACCCGGACCTTCGCGGCACGGAGCGCTCGCAGGGCACCGAGGGCGACCCCGTCGTGGCGGCAGACGATGCCATCGAAGCGGGTGCCGGCCGCCAGGGTGCGCTCGATCGCCCGCAGCGCGTCGCCCGAGCCGAACCCGTCGAGGGGGATGAGCAGGTCGTCGTCGATCTCGAGGCCGGCCTCTTCGAGTCCCTGTCGGTAGCCGGCGATCCTGTCGACCGTCGGCGGAGTCAGCGGCGCTCTTTCGACGCCGAGAAAGGCGATGCGGCGCCGACCGAGACGAACCAGGAGGTCGACTGCCTCTCTCGCGGCTTTCACGTTGTCGATCATCACGCGGTCGAATCGACTCGGGACGTCACCCTCGCCCAGGAGGACGATGGGCTGACGCGCGACCGCCTGCTCGATCTCGTCCGCCGAAAGACTGACGGGATGCGCCAGGATCCCGTCGACGAGACCGGCTTCCGACACGTCGAGTGCCGCCCGCTCGGCCTTCTCCCCGGCGATGGTCTGCTGAATGAGCACCCGGTAGTCACGTCGGGCGGCCTCGTCGGCGAGGCAGCGCGCGAGTTCGGCGAAGTAGGGGATGTCGAGCACCGGGATCGCGAGCGAGAGCATGCCGGTGCGCCCGGTCGCCAGTCGGCGGGCGGCGGAGTGCGGCCGATAGCCCAGTTCGTCGATGGCCGCCTGGACCTTCGCGCGCGTCGCCGGTCGGATGTGCGGGTAGGCGTGGACCACGTTCGAGACGGTCTTCATCGAGACTCCCGCGTGCGCCGCGACGTCGACCAGACGCACGTTGTTCATCCGAACCTCCGAGCACAGACGGCACGGCGGCGCCGTCCGGAACTCCATCGTGGCACATTTGCCACCGCTCTGGACTGATTCTCTACAGCGCTGTAATGTGCACCGGACGTGCCCACGTCGATGTGGCGCACGGGGCTCGCGAGCGCTGTCGACGACGACATCGCGAGGGTCAGGATCCAAAGGAGGAGCCGATGAACGACGTCAGCGTCCGAGCGCGCCCAGCGCGCCGGACCCGAGCGGAGGCGCAGGATCCGGCCTTCTCGACGCCCCCGGCAGTGCGGCGCAAACGCACCTGGCGCGAACGGGCCAAGCGCGATCGCGTCCTCCTGCTGATGGCGATTCCCGGCCTGGTGCTCCTCCTCGCCTTCCACTACGTGCCGCTCCTCGGCAACCTCATCGCCTTCCAGGAGTACCTGCCGTTCGTGCCGCTGGGGCACAGCCCCTGGGTCGGATTCGACAACTTCGCCGTGATCTTCAACGGCGACCCGGCGTTCCTCAACGCTCTGCGGAACACCCTCGAGATCACGCTCGTCCAGGTCGTCCTGGTCTTCCCGGCGCCGATCCTGATGGCGCTGCTGCTCAACAGCCTGCTGTCGGAGCGGCTCAAGCAGATCGTCCAGTCGATCCTGTATCTGCCGCACTTCCTCTCCTGGGTGATCGTCGTCGCCGTGTTCCAACAGATGCTCGGCGGCAGCGGCCTCCTCAACAACGCCCTGCGCGCGGGCGACCACGGGACGGTCAACATCCTCGGCGATCCGCACAACTTCATCGCCGTCATCACCAGCCAGGTGATCTGGAAGGACACGGGCTGGGCGACGATCCTGTTCTTGGCCGTGCTGTCCCAGATCGACGCGAGCCTGTACGAGGCAGCGAGCATGGACGGCGCGTCCCGGTGGAGTCAGATCTGGCACGTGACGCTGCCCGGCATGCGCGGGATCATCATCCTGCTGCTCATCCTGCGACTCGGCGACTCCCTCAGCGTCGGCTTCGAGCAGATCATTCTGCAGCAGGGAGCATTCGGGCGCGATGCCAGCGAGGTGCTCGACACCTACGTGTACAACAACGGCGTGCTCGGCGGCCAGTGGGGAGTCGCGGCGGCAGTCGGGCTCGTCAAGGGGATCGTCGGCGTCCTTCTCGTGTTCGGCGCCAACAAGGTCGCGCACGTCTTCGGCGAGGCAGGGGTGTACCAGAAGCAATGACGACCACACACGGCAACATCGAGGCGCCTCGGAAGGCGCCCGTCCCGTCCGCTCCCGCGCGAAAGAAGCGGCGACGGCGGCTCGACGCCCCGTCCATGCCGATCCGCCTGGTGAAGGGCCTCGTGCTCCTGATCATCTGCGCCGTCGTCATCGTCCCGTTCATCGGGATCGCGTCGACGAGCATCGCGGACCCGAAGGAGGTCACGCGAGCGGGCGGCTTCGTCCTCTGGCCGCACGGCATCAACTTCTCGTCGTACGAATCCCTCTTCGCCGGCGGCGTCGTCACCCAGGCCCTGCTGGTGAGCATCGGCATCACGGCCCTGGGAACGCTCGTCAGTCTGACGGGCTCGACACTCCTCGCCTACTCGCTCAGCCGGCCGGGTTCGTTCGCGCACCAGCCGATCCTGATCATGGTCCTGCTGACGCTCCTCTTCGCTCCCGGCCTGATCCCGAACTACCTTGCGGTCAAGGAGTACGGCCTGCTCGACAGTTTCGCGTCGCTCATCCTCCCGACCGCGATCAACGCCTTCAACGTGATCGTGCTGCGCGCCTTCTTCATGGGCATCCCGCGAGAACTGGTCGACAGCGCCCGGATCGACGGCGCCGGCGACTTCGGGATCTTCTGGCGCCTCGTGCTGCCGCTCTCCAAAGCGGTTCTCGCTGTGATCGGGCTGTTCTACGCGGTCGGCTACTGGAACTCGTTCTTCAGCGCCCTGCTCTACATCAACGACACCGGAAAGTGGCCCCTGCAACTCGTGCTGCGGACGTACGTCATCAACAACTCGCAGCTGGGCGGCGCTCAGCTCGGTGCGACCGCCGATCAGTTGCCACCTCAGGCGTCGATCCAGATGGCGATCCTGGTGATCTCGATCGTGCCGATCCTGATCGTCTATCCGTTCCTGCAGCGACATTTCGCGAAGGGCGTGCTGACGGGGGCGGTGAAGGGATGAGCGCGAACACACCGTTCGGGCGCCGGACCTTCCTCAGCGGAGCGCTGCTGTCCGCCGCCGGGCTGGCCGGTGTGGGCTCGCTGGCCGGATGCACCACGGTCACCCGGTCGACCGACATCAAGGCGATCAACAAGGCGGTGGCTCTGCCCGACTACGTCCGGTGGAAGGGTCCGAAACCCGACCTGCCGACCGTGAACCCGCTGATGCCGGACGCGTACTACCGCTACCCAGCGACCACGAAGGTGCTGTCCGGACACCCGGGCGACGGCTCCCGGCTGCAGGGCACCGTGCCGACGAACACCCCTGTGCCTCCGTCGCTCGATCGCAACCAGTACTGGAAGGCGTTGAACGGCAGGCTCGGTCTCGACCTCGGACTGAGCATCACCCCCGGCGGCGACTACCCCAACAAGTTCCAGACGGCTCTCGCCGGCGACCAGCTGGGCGACGTCTGGAACATCTTCGGTGCGCCCCCGTACCTTCCGCAGCTCTTGCAGGCGAAGGCGCAGGATCTGACGGAGTACCTCTCCGGAGACGCGATCCGTCGCTACCCGTTCCTGGCCAACCTGCCGACCGAGGCCTGGCGCGGGTGCGTCTTCGCCGGCGGCATCTACGCCGTGCCGGTCGCCCGAGGCATCATCGGCACCAACGTGCTCCTCTCCCGCCAGGACCTGTTCGAGGAGCGCGGCGTCGACATGACCTTCAAGAACGTGGACGAGCTCCAGTCGCTGGCCGGCCAGATGACCGACGAACGCTCCAACAAGTGGGCCTTCGCCGCCGTCCCGAACCTGGTGCTCTCGGCCATGCTCGGCCTCCCGAACACCTGGCAGGAGAAGGGCGGACGATTCACCAGCGAGAACGAGCTCGACGCCCACAAGGACATGCTCGAGATCGGTCGCCGGATGACTTCGAAAGGGCTCGTGCACCCCGACAGCGTCAGTGCACCCAACGCCAAGGTGTGGTTCAACCAGGGCTCTGCCGCGATGACCCAGGACACGTACACGGCGCTGCCCGGCTTCTACCAGCAGAACGTCGCGGGTAAAGCCTTCACGATCGGGATCCCCACCATTCCCGGCCCGGACGGTAAGCAGGGCAACGTCTGGCTCCCGAATCCGAACAACTCGATCACCGCGGTCTCGAAGGCTTCGCCCGATCGGATCCGGATGATCCTGGACGCCCTCAACTGGTTCGCCGCTCCCTTCGGCAGCAAGGAGTACACGTTCCGCAAGTACGGCGTCGAAGGCCACGACTTCGACTTCTCGAACGGCGAACCCGTGCTGACGACGACCGGTAACAGCGAGACGGGACTGGGAGCGTTCCCGATCGAGTACATCGTCGACTCGCCCATTCCGATCTACTACTCGGGCCACCCGGACGGCACGGACAGCGTCTACCGGAACATGCTGGCCATGCAGCCTCACGCGATCCAGAACCCGACCTACGGCCTCTACTCGCCGACCAACTCGACGAAGGGGAGCCTCCTCTCCACCGTGCTCTCGAACGCCACGAACGACATCTACCTCGGCCGGAAGCCGGTCTCGAGCTGGGACTCGGTGGTGAGCCAGTGGCGCAAGGGCGGTGGTGACGCCATCCGGAGCGAGTACGAACGGGCTTTCGAGGCGAAGAACTGACCGGCGCCGGCCTCGTGAGCATCACGTCCGCAGGCGCCGGCCTCGACCTCGCGCCGACGCCGCGCCGTCAGTCGACGAGAACGACGACCTTGCCGACGACTCGGCCGGCGCCGGCCTCCGCATGGAGCGCCGGCAGGTCGGCCAGCGGGATGCGACGGGTGACCTCGACGGTCAGCGCACCGTCGTCGACGAGAGCCACCAGCTGCGCGAGCCGATCCCGGTTGGGCAGGACGAACACCGTGGCCGCGCGAACCCCGCGCGACTCGTCGCTCGGTGTCGCCATGAAAGCGGTCGTGCTGACGACGATGCCGCCGTCGCGCACGGTGGCGACATACGCGCCGAACCGGTCCGGATCGATGGGGGCGAGGTTCAGCAGCACGTCGACCTGTTCTGTAACGGCATCGAGCACGTCGGTGCCGGTGTGCTCGACGATCTCGTCGGCACCGGCCGCGCGGACGGCGTCGATGCTGCGCGGGCTCGCAGTCGCGATGACGTGCACGCCGGCGCGCTTCGCGAGTCGGATCGCGTACTTGCCGACGACTCCGCCGGCGCCGATGATCAGCACGCGCTGTCCGGCCGCGACGTGGCCGTCGTCGAAGAGCGCCTGCCACGCGGTCAACGCGACCGACGGCAGAGCCGCAGCGTCGGCGATGGGAATGCTCGTCGGCGCCGCGACCACCGCCTCCGCCGGTGCGACGACGTACTCCGCCGCCCCGCCGTCTTTCTCCATCGGGAGGAACCCGATGACGGCGTCTCCGACGGCGAGGTCGTCGACGCCGTCGCCGAGGGCATCGACGATGCCGGAGACGTCGTAGCCGGGCACGTGGGGGAGCTCGACCGGAATCGGGAGGAATCCGGCGCGCATGCCGTTGTCGGCCGCATTGAACGCGGACGCTGCGACGCGAAGCCGCACCTGCCCGGCTGCGGGCGTGGGTTGCTCGATCTCCTCGGTGCGGAGCACCTCGGGACCGCCGACCTCGTGGAACCGTACTGCCTTCATGATTCTGTCCTCTTCTCCATGTGCTTCGAGTTCGAAGCATCTGAAGGAACGGTAGCACTGCTTCGAACTCGAAGCAACGGTATGCTTTCAGAATGACCGAGACGCCGGCATCCCTGACCTCGACACAGCTCGGGGCCTACTTCGCCTTCACCGAGGTGAGCAGCCTCCTGCGGCACGCAGTCGAGAAGCAGCTCCGCGACGTGGGCGACCTCAGCTACGTCCAGTTCCAGCTCCTGGCCCGCCTGGGCGACTCCCCTCACGGGCAGCAGCGCATGACCGATCTCGCCGACGGTGTGGTCTACAGCCGAAGCGGCCTCACCTACCAGGCGCAGTTGCTCGACCAGCGGGGGCTCGTCACCCGCGCGCCGTCGCCCGACGACGAACGCAGCACCGTCATCTCCCTCACCGAAGCCGGTCGAGACGTCCTCGCGGCCGTGTTCCCCGGGCACATCGAGGCGCTTCACAGCCTGCTGTTCGCCGCCCTGTCGGACAGCGACATCGACGAACTCGCCCGCATCCTCGGCGCGGCCGCGGCACACCTCCGCGCGATCCCGCCGCGCTCCGCAGCGCCGCGTCGACGCTCGCGGCCGGAGGCCTGAGCGGCTTACAGACAGAAACCAAGCACATGCTTGACATCTCTTCCGACGGTTGTCAAGATTCCAAGCATGTCTTTGGAAAAGTCTCTTCGGCGTTCACGATGGCGCCTTCTGACCGAGAACAGAGACCTCTCGCTCTTCCTGTCGGCGAGCCTCGTCTCGCAGACGGGCGACTGGATCCTGGACACGGGAATGGCCTTTCAGGTCTATCTGCTCACGCATTCGACCTTGGCCTCTGCCGCGGTCATGCTGGCGACGCAGATTCCTCAGGTGGTCCTCGGCTCGGTCGCTGGGGTGATCGTGGATCGTCACGACAGGCGACGGATGATGATCGGGACGAACGTGATCTCGGCCCTGGTCATCTGGCCGGTCGCCCTGGTGCAGGATTCCGGATCGGTGTGGATCATCCTCGTCGTCGCAGCGGTGACGAACTGCGTGTCACCGTTCTTCTCGTCGGCCGAAGCCAGTCTCCTGCCCGGCCTGGCGAGGAGGCCGGAGAACTTCGTCACGGTCAACGCTCTGCACGCTCAGGTCAGGAACGTGGCGCGGCTCATCGGCGCGGCTCTCGGCGGCATCCTCATCACCGTCGGAGGGCTGACCGCCCTGGCCGTCGCCGACACCGCCAGCTTCCTGGTCGCCGCCGTCCTCGTCGTCGCGATTCGGCATCGACTCGCGTCGACCCCGACTCGACGAACCGGCCTCCTCGCGGAGTGGCGCGCCGGCCTTGCCATCGTCCGGCACAACCGAGTCCTCCTCGTCCTCGCCGCCTTCTTCCTCCTTCGCGGCGTCGGCGAGGGAGCAATGGGCACGCTCTTCGCGCCGTTCGTGAACGATGTCCTCGGGGCGGGCGGGAGCGTCTACGGAGCGATTCTCGCGGCCCAGGCGATCGGCGGCATCGTCGGTGGTCTCGTCATCACCCTCGCAGGACGCCGCGCGAGCCCGCGGAGGCTCTTCGCCTGGGGGACGCTCGCGTTCGGGATCCTGGATCTGGCGCTGTTCCTCTACCCGCTCATCGACGCGTCCTCCTGGCCGGCCGTGCTGCTCATCGCCGTCGTCGGAGTGCCCGGTGCCGCCCTCAACGCCGGCATGCTCACGCTGTTCCAAAGCACCACCGGCGACCTCACCCGCGGGCGAGTCTTCGGATTGCTCGTGAGCGCCGAGAACGCGACCATGCTGCTCAGCACCCTTCTCGCGGGAACCCTCGCCGGTAGCGTCGGGATCATCCCGGTGATCAGCACGCAGGGTGTCGTCTACGTTCTGACGAGCGTGATCGCCCTCACCGTCCTGTCCAGGCGACGCCGCTCCGGCGGCGTCCTCGTGTCCGAACCCGTTTGACATCCGGCCCCACGGCCCCGAAGATGCGGAACATGCCCGTCCCTCCCCCGTCGGCACACGCACCGTCGACAACCCCCTGGCTCTGAGGGCGTTTGCGCATCCTCTTCGACGGAAGCTCTACGACCTCATCGCCCGGGAAGGCGCGCTGACCTCCGCCGATGCCGCACGGCTCCTCGACATCAGCCACGGCCTCGCGAGTCACCACGTCCGTCAACTCGCGAAGTACGGCTTCGTCGAAGCCGCTGAGACCACCGACGCCCGTGCCCGTCCGTGGAGGGTCACATCGACCTCGTTCCACATCGAGTCGACGGACCCCGAATCGCGCGGCCCGGCGGACGTCCTCGAACGTCACACCGTCGAGGCGGCGGCGCGGGATCTCTCCGACTGGCAGAACAGGCGGGATCACGAAGACCCCGGCTGGCAGTCGCTCGCCGGCACGAGGGAGAGCCTCCTGTACCTCACCCCCGATGAACTCCGCGACGTCCTCGATCAGTGGAGCAGGATCGTCACGCCCCTCGCGACCCGCAGACCCATAGGACACCACGATGAGCGGCCGGATGACGCCGCTCCCGTCGCTCTGACCCTCGTCGCCGTGCCGCTCGTCCGAACCGAACACGGCGGCTGAGGGTCTCCTTCGCTTTTCGGGTCGACTGGCGCTCCTGCGTCGGCCGCGCCAAAGGTCCGCGCCGTGTTCCCGCGACAGGCGGTGGGGCTCACGCGCGCGGCAGAACGCCGACGAGTGCCGACGTGAGGGCACCCCGGAGAGCCTCGCCGAGGTCCAGGTCGAGCAGGCCGAGAGCGGGCTCGTCGGCGTAGGCGGCCACGAGGCTGGGTGGCGGCGGGACGTACGTCGACAGAGCACCCGCCGTGACGAGGGTCATGAGACAGAACCATTGCGCGGCGTCGCCGAGCTCGGGCACGTGGTGGCGAACGAGGTCGGACATGGTCGCGAGCTTCGTGAGGGAGGACCGCTTGTGCCGTTTGACGACCTCGACCGAGACGTTGTGCTCCAGGACGCCGCCCTGCGCGCCGAACAGGTCGCACAGGACGACCCGGGCCGCCAGCGACTGACTGAGGGTCTCGGCCAGCTGGATCGCTCGTGCTTCGGGCGCCGATCGTCTGTCGATCCTCGCGTCGAGCTCGTCGGCCAGCGCGGTGAGCCAGCTTCCGAGGAAGTCGTCCAGCAGTTCGAGGAGCACGGCCTCGCGAGACTCGAAATAACGCAGGACGTTCGACTTCGCCAGGCCCACTCGCCGACTCAGTTCGTTGAGGCTCACGTCTGCGACGGGCATCTCGTCGAGCATCGCCGCGGCTGTGTCAAGGATCGCTCGGCGGCGGATCTCTCGCTGCTCATCGCTTCGCGCCCGCTGGAAAGTCACCGCCTCAGCCTAACTTAAAGACCCCCGGTCCCTTGTTATAAGACCGGCGGTCCTTTATGCTCGCAAATAACAGACCGATAGTTTTTTAGGAGAGTGGCATGAGCGACGACTGGACCGAACAACGAATCCCGGATCAGCGAGACCGGGTCGCGATCGTGACCGGCGGCAACACCGGCCTGGGCTTCGAGACCGCCCGAATGCTCGCAGCGCGCGGAGCAACGGTCGTCCTGGCCGTTCGTGACGTGGAAAAAGGCAGGAGGGCCGCCGCCCGCATGACCGGCGACGTCGCCGTCCAGGCGCTCGATCTGACGTCGCTGGAGTCCGTCCGGTCCGCGGCCGCCGATCTGCGAGCCAGTCATCCCCGCATCGACCTTCTGATCAACAATGCCGGCGTGATGTACACGCCCAAGCAGACCACCGTCGACGGCTTCGAGCTGCAGTTCGCGACCAACCACCTCGGACACTTCGCTCTCACCGGCCTCTTGCTCGACCAGCTCCTCCCCGTCCCCGGTTCCCGCGTCGTCACGGTGAGCAGCACCGGCCACCGCATCCGGGCCGCAATCCACTTCGACGACCTGAACTGGGAGCGTTCCTACAGCCGCGCCGCCGCGTACGGCCAGGCCAAGCTCGCCAACCTGATGTTCACGTACGAACTGCAGCGCCGCCTGGCAGGGCACGGCACCACCGTCGCGGTGGCCACTCATCCCGGCGTCTCCAACACCGACCTCGCCCGCAACACGCCCGCAGCGCTTCGACTCCCCCTCACGGTGCTGGCGCCGCTCCTCACGCAGAGGCCCGAGATGGGCGCCCTTCCCACACTGCGCGCGGCCACCGACCCGGCTGTCATCGGCGGTCAGTACTACGGCCCCGGCGACCGGCGTGAGACCCGGGGCTATCCGAAGGTGGTCACCTCCAGCCCGGACTCCTACGACCAGGACACCCAGCAGCGGCTGTGGACCGTCTCCGAGGAACTCACCGGGGTGACGTTTCCGCTGCGGTGAGGCGGAAGGTGCCGAACCCCGCCACCCTCTTCGCTGGCGTCACGACGACAGGGTCGTCGCCGACGGAGCGAAAGTGGGAACCGGCATCGAGATCCCTCCGGCCAGGGCCGACTCGTGGGCGACGATGCCCGGCGCCGTCCACTCGGCGGACCGGATGGCATCGACGCGAGGCGACCGAGCGCTCACGATGCTGTCCACGAACTCGTGGACGAGATACGGGTGCGATCCACTGTGGTGGGAGGCCACGTCGACGGGCCTCGGCATGCCCGGCAGCAGAACGCGGGACGGTCGGACGAACTGTCTCAGCTCGGGCGGAAGGAGCTCGGGGAAATCCGACGGGGTGAGCGAGGTCGACGTGATCGGGTTGCCGCGCTGGCCGCCGGCCGGGCGGACCATGTCGTACTGCGTCAGGTCGCCCTCGTTGTCTTCGGGCCATTCGATGCCCCGGTGCTCGCCGTAGAGCGCGAAGCCCTCGAGATAGCTCCGCGCCGTCTGGAAGAACGACATCGTGATGTCGGCGAGAGCGTCGGACCCGGTCAAGCGGAACAGACCGACCTCTGCCGGAAAAGGATTGTCGAATTCTCCGGCCTGACGGTCAGAGGTCAGTCGTCCTGCCCCGTGCGCCTGGACGGTGGCGACGGTCGTGCCCAGCATCGCCAGCACCGGGGACAGCGCGTGGGTCAGGTAGTGCATCGGCGGGTACCCCTGCCAGTACGACGGGAACCCGTCGAGGTTCTGGATGTGCGTGCCTCGATATAGGGTCAGGTCGCCGATCTCGCCGGCCCGGTACATCCGGTCGACGGTCAAGTACTCCCGGCCGTAGACGGACGTCTCCATCATCATGTAGTTCGTGCCCGCTGCCTCGCGAGCGCGGATGATACGTGCGATGTCGGCGAGCGAGGTCGCCATCGGCACGGCACAGGCGCAGTGCTTGCCGGCCTCGAGAACCGCCACCGACATGTCCGCGTGGAACTGAACGGGCGCCAGGATGTGGACGGCGTCGACGGTCGGATCGGCGAGCACACCGGCGATGTCGGCAGAGGAGTCCGTCACACCGAATCGCTCCTTGACCTCTCGGAGGCGAGCCGCATCGGGTTCGACGAGCACCACTCTCGCGACGTCGGGGTGACTGAGGTAGATCGGCACGAAGTCCTGACCGAAGCCGAGACCGACGACGGCTACGGTGAGGCCCGCGCCCGCGGTTGCTGCGCTCGTCATACCAGCGTCACCTCGAGCTCGTCCCCCGTTAGGAACTCCACCGAGCCGGTGACGAAGTTCTCGAGATCCTGATTCGCTCGCACCCCCTCCGGTGACGCCATGATCGACTTCATCGCCTCGGCCGACTCCGCGTAGAGCTCGGCGACGAGGATGTAGCGGGACGCCGCACCGTCGTCGTTCGATGGCGCCGGATCGATCCACGACAGGTTCCAGCCCGTGAGACCCTTCATCTTCCGAGCGATCGGAATGTGGGTCTCTTCGTAGTACCGCCGAAACGCCACCGGATCGGCGGGGGCGCCGTAGAGAATGGTCATCCTGTACACGGTCTTCTCTTTCTACTGCCGGGTGAAGGTCGGAAGGGAGATGCGGGTGTACTTCGACATGTGTTCGACCATGGCGACTTCGGTCGGCAGTCGTTCCATGCTCGATGCGCCGAGGAACCCGTGGACGCCCGGCACGGAGCCGATCACCTCGGCCGCCTCGTCGGGGCTGTAGATCGGACCACCGTGGGCGACGATGATCACGTCGGGGTTGCCTGCGCGTGCAGCCGAAGCGAGAGCGTCGACCTTCGTCTTCGCCTCGTCCAGGGTCATGGCCGTCTTGGCGCCGATCATGCCGGCGGTCGTCAGGCCCATGTGGGGCACCACGACGTCGGCGCCCGCCTCGGCCATCATCAGCGCTTCGTCGTCGTTCGCCACGTACGCGCACGTGAAGAGGTCGAGGTCGTGAGCTTCGTGGATCATCTCCGCCTCTTTGTAGAACCCCAACCCGGTCTCTTCGAGGTTGGCACGGATGATGCCGTCGAAGAGGGCCACCGTCGGGTAGTTCTGGACTCCGGAGAATCCGGCGTCCTTCACGTCGCGCAAGAACTTCGGCATGAGCCGGAACGGATCGGTGCCGCACACGCCCGCGACCACAGGAATGTGGTCGACGACCGGCAGGATCTCCGCCCCCATGTCCATCATGATCTGATTGGCGTCGCCGTAGGGCATGAGCCCCGCCATCGAGCTCCGGCCGGCCATCCGGTAGCGCCCGGAGTTGTAGACGACGATGAAGTCGAGACCGGCTGCTTCGGAGCACTTCGCCGAGAGGCCCGTTCCGGCGCCGCCGCCGATGATGGGATGCCCCGAGGCGATCTTGCTGCGGAGCCGCGCCATGATTTCTGTTCGTGAGGTCATTGCTTGTCACCTTTCTGACTGGCGAGGGCACGGAAGAGTGCCTGGGAGATCGCGTCGGCGAACCGCGGATCGTTGAGAGCGGCATCGTGGACCACGAGCGGGATCCTGTCGCTCAGATTCACCTGGAGTGCGTCGATGAGCGCCTCATCGGCGTCGGCGTCGTGGAACGGGCCGCCGGGCTCGGAGATCTGCGAAAATCCCCGACGCGGGACGTGGACCTCGGCGAACGCCGTCGACCGGTTGATCCTCTCGGCCAGCTCGCGGCCGAGCAGCGCACATTCCGGGGCCGTGGTCCGCATGAGCGTGACGGCGGGATTGTGGGCGAGGAGTCGACGGTCGGCGTAGCGAGCGGGCACCGTGTCCGCCGGCCCGAAATTGACCATGTCGAGCGCTCCGACGCTCACCACCTGCGGTACTCCGACGTCCGCGGCAGCCGTGAGGCGCTCGGGGCCCGCGGAGCAGACCCCGCCGAACAACTCGTCGGCGAGCTCGGTCGTCGTGATGTCGGCAACCGCCGAGAAAGAACCCGAACGGATCAGCGCCTCCAGACCGCGGCCCCCACGCCGTTCGCGTGGAAGGTGTGGCCCTCGACGCCGGCGAGCGCCAGCGCATCGAGAACGGCGCTCACGCACGCTGTGGTCACGCCGAACATGCTGCATCCCACGAGCGGTCGATCATCCGCTCCCGCGGGCTGCGACAGGCCGTGAACCATGCCCGCCAATGCGTCGGCCGCGCGGGCCAGGACGACCGAGCTGATCGAGTTGAGGCCCGCAAGGTCGACCACCGGATAGATCATCGTCAGGTCGCTCGTGCCGAGGTACGGGCGGGTGTCTCCGGCCACGATGGTCGAGACGAGCATTTTGGGCGTCCCGAACGGGACCTCCGGGGCGACGCGGCTCATGACGTACCCGGCATTGGAGCCGCCGAGGACGAGCAGCCCCGAGACGGCGCCTCGGGCGACGAGACCGCGCGCGAGAACACTCGCCCCCTGCGCCATGGCCGTCATCGCCTTACCGCGGTCGGCGGAGCGAATCAGCTCGTCGAGGGTCGTGCCTCCGGCTCGGGCAACCGATGCGCGGTCGATGTCCGCCGTCGTCCGAGGGGTGCCGAGAACACCGACGTCCATCTTCACGGAGGCGATCCCCCTTTCGGCGAGACGGCGACTCACGAAGTCGTACTCCTCCGCCTTGGTGTCGAGGGCACCGACGAGCAGGATCGTGGCTGGGATCGAGTCCATGTCGCCTACTTCACAGCACCCAGCGAGAGACCGTTGACGAGTCTCTTCTGGGCCAGGATGAAGACGATCAGCAGGGGCAGGGACGTCAGGACCGCCAAGGCCATCAGCCCGTTCCAGTTCGCCGAGTAGGTCGAGTTCTGCTGGGCGAGGAGGGCGCTCACCGGCAGTGTCGTTCCTTCGGGAAGGAAGTTGATCGCGTAGACGAACTCCCCCACGCCGAGATGAAGATCACGCACATCACGGTCACGATGCCGTTCGCCAGCATGGGCACGGTGATCCGACGGAAGGTCTGGAAGGTACTCGCTCCGTCGATCTCCGCCGCTTCGTAGAGGGCGGCGGGGATCGACAGGACGAACGGCCGCAGAAGCATGATCGAGAAGGGCAGGAGCAGGGCGATGTCGGCGAGGATCAGGCCCGGCAGCGTGCCCAGAAGCTTCCACTGCGCCAGCACGCTGTAGAGCGGGATCACCGTCATCGGCTGCGGCACCATCTGCAGCACGAGAAAGGAAGCGAGGACCACGGCGATGATTCTGTTCCAGGTCGGCGTGATCCTGCGGGCCAGCGCGAACGCGGCCGGCACACCGACCAGCAGCACCACGACCGTCACGAAGACCCCGATCTGCAGGGAGGTCAGAATGGCTCCGACGCCCTGCCCGATCACTTTCTCGTAGGTCGCGAACGTCGGCGTGAAGATCAGGGAGTTCGGGGCGCGCAGGATGTCGTCGTTGGTCTTGAGGGACGTGATCACGATCCAGAGCAGGGGCAGCAGATAGACGAGGCCGATGACGACCTTCAGGACGGTGAAGACGCGCCGCGTCGATGTGCCGATCATTCTTCGGGCTCCTGTCGAATGCTTCGGACGTAGGGGATGGCGAACAGGGCGACGGCGAGCATCGAGATGACGGCGATCGTCGCGCCCGTGCTCATGTCGAAGTTCGAGAACGCCGTGTAGTAGGAGAGCACCGGCAGCGTGTTCGTGGCCGTGCCGGGACCGCCCTGAGTGAGGACGTAGAAGAAATCGAAGCTCTTGAATGCGTAGAGCACCGTAAGGATCCCCAGGATCCACATGGTCGGCCTCAGAAGCGGCAGGACGACCGCGAACTGGGTGCGCCAGTAGCCCGCACCGTCGATCGCCGCCGCTTCGATCACCTCGGGGGTGATCGCGAGGAGACCTCCCCGCAGGATCAGCGCCGAGAACGGGATACCCGCCCAGGCGACGACGGCCGCGACCGTCCAGAGCGCGAGACCCGGAGAGCTCAGCCACGACACCGGGTGAAGTCCCACCGAGTGAAGGATCGTGTTGACGGCACCCGAATCGTCGAGCAGGAACTTCCACACGCTGCCGCTCACGATCGGCGGCAACGCCCAGACGAAGACCATGATGCCGAGCACGACGTTGGTGATGCGTCCCGTGGTCGACAGGACCGAGGCGACGAGGAAGCCGACGATGAGGTTGACCGCGAGAAGGGCGGCGGCGAGGCCGGCCGTCCGGGCGAGGCCCCGCCAGAACTCCGGCAGGCCGAACACGGTGCCGAAGTTGGCGAAGCCGACCCAGTTCCAGACGCCCACGATGTTGCTCGGGCCGACGTCGCTGAACGCCATCCGGACCAACACGAAGATCGGATAGGCCGCGAACGCCAGGAGGATGACCACCGCCGGCACGAGGTAACCGAGCGGGATCTTCCGCACGAGACGGTGCGACCGCCGCGGCCCCGGCCCCGCCGTCGAGTCGAAGGCCCGAGGTTTCTCTTTGGCGATGACACTCACTTGCAGGTGCCTCCACCCGAAGCCTTGGCCTTCTTGATCGTGTCGATAGCCGACTGCGCGCCTGCCGACGCGCTCTGCTGACCGGAGATGACACTGCTGATCGCCTTGCCGAGCGACGTCTGCATGTCGGCCGTCTTCGGGTTGTTCGGCCAGGTGCCCGTCTTCTGGGCGGCGGTCAGGAACGGCTGGACGTACGTGTTCGTCTTGATCGCCTGCGTGTCGGACGCGTCTTTCCGCAGGGGAATGGAGCCCGTCTGCGCAAAGCTCGTCTCGGCGGCGTCCTTCGACAGGAAGACGCTCTGGATGTACTTCCACGCCTCGGCCGGGTGTTTCGACTTGGCGCCGATGGCGATTCCCTCACCGCCGGGGTAGACCGTGCTCGTGCCATCCGTCGGCTTCGGGAACTCGGTCGTGCCGTAGGCGAACTTCGCCGACTTCACGTTTCCGAGCTGCCAGTTCCCGTTGAGACCGAACGCGTACTTGCCGGTCATGAACTGCTGCCAGGCGGTGTTCTGATCCCACGTGGCGGTCGAGAGAGGGATGTAACCCTTCTTGGACCAACCCGCCACGCGATCGAAGGCGGTCGTCACCTTCTTGCCCGAGAAATTGCAGTAGTTCACGCCGAGGCCGAGCAGCTGCGGCGCGAAGAGCCACGCCCCTTCGACCGTCGGGGCCCCGGACTCGGCGAGAGCCTTGTACGTGCCCCCTGCCGTGACCTTGGCCATGTCGTCCTGAAACTCGGTCAGAGTGGTCGGCGGGCTGTCGATCCCGGAGGCCTTCAGGATGTCCTTGTTGTAGTACAGGCCGATGAGGTTCGTGTACGACATCAGGTTGTAGACCTTGCCGTTCGTCTTCCAGGCGGCCGTCGAGGGGTACTGGGCCTTGTCCTGGTAGGAGTTCCACATGGACGTCATGTCTTTCATGACGCCACCCGCGACGAGGGTCGGATTGTCGACGACGATGTTGTTGATGAGGACATCCGGGCCGTTCCCGGTCGCGACCGAGGCGAGCAGCTTTTGATCCTGCTGGCTTCCGACCACCTGGACGAGGTCGACCTTGATCTTCGGATTCGCCTTCTCGAACTTCTTCGTCTGGGCCTGCAGCCAGGTCAGCTGTGTTCCGGTGTAGTAGTTCCAGAACTTCAGGGTCGTCGTGCCCGCCGGAGCATTCGCGGCGGAATCGTTCGACATCGTGCAGCCGGTGGCCACCAAGAGGAGTGAGGCGGCTACGGCTGCCACTCGCACTGCTTGGGTTCTTCTTCTCATAGCGTCATTGCTCCTTGAGATCGTCGTAGAGGTGAAGCTATTTCCCTTTATGTGGATTGTCAAGATAATTCGATAGGCAACTTCACGAAAAGAAGGGGAAAGATCGTTGTTTATGATTAAATAAGACGACTTCGAACGATGCGGGGACCAGATGAGCATGAAAGAGGCGACCGTCGACCCGGTCGATCGGACACTCCCGTCGCCGGGCGCCGTCGAGGGTTCGGGTTTTCTCCTGCAGCTCCTGCGGCAGACGGCGGGTCAGACGATCTCCGAGCTCGCCGCAGCCATGGGCGTCTCGCGGTCGACGGTCGTGCAGAGACTCGACTTTTTACACGAGCGTGGTCTCGTGTCGAACGGCACCTCGGGAAGCGGGTCCCGAGGTCGTCCAGCGGCCGTCTCTCGTTTCGACCCCGCCGGAGGAATCGTCCTCGCCGTCCAGATCGGCATGACCGGCTGTCGATTCGCCGTCACCGATCTCTCCGGAGAAGTTCTCGCCGATCGTCTGGTCTCGATCGACATTCCGGCGGGCCCAGAGCGAGTGCTGGCCGATCTCGAGAAGAACTTCGTCGAGATCGTTCGAGAGACGGGGCGCGAACTCGCCGAGATCGCGGGGATCGGTGTCGGCATTCCCAGCGCCATCGAGCTGCTCACCTACTCGAGATCGCTCGGCCAAGCCGGGACGGACTGGGATCGAGAGTGGTTCGCGAGCAATCTGCGCGAACGCTTTCACTCGCCCGTCTTCATCGACCTCGACGTCAACCTGCTCGCTCTCGCCGAACGACAGAAGGCGTGGCCGCACGAAGAGGTCTTCGTCTGCATCAAGCTCGGCACCCTGATCGACGCCGCGATCGTCGTCAACGGCGCCCCGATTCACGGCGTCAGCAAGCTGGCCGGCGAGCTCGGCCACATCAAGGTCGGCGGATCGACCGTCCCGTGCACCTGCGGCGGCGTCGGCTGCCTCGACGCGGTCGCGAGTGGGAACGCCCTGGTGAAACAGCTGGCCCGGGAGGGATCCACGGTGACACACGTCTCCGACGTGGTGGCGCTCGTCGCGCAGGGCGATCCGCAGGCGGTCCGCGCCGTTCGTGAGGCCGGGCGGCACATCGGCGAGGCACTGGCCTCGGTCGTCAACCTGCTGAATCCCTCCGTCATCGCCGCCTGGGGATACCTGACGGGTGCCGAGACGGCGCTGTTCGCGGGGATCCGGGAGGGGCTCTACCAGAACGCCCTGCCCGGCTCGAGCGAGCGCCTCCGGCTCGTCAGCACGGCCCTCGGCGACCTCGCCGGCGTGCAGGGTGCCGCCTCGATGGTGATCGACGAGGTTCTCGAGCCCGCCGCCGTCGACCGGATGATCGTTCAGGGGTCCTGGTAGCTCCACGAGGCGCACCGGCGGAGGAGCCAGGAAGGTCATCAATCCGCGCCTGTCTTTTCGCGTGAACCGGTGACGGAGAAGAAAGCCCCGGCGCGACCACGCTGGTTGCGACGGGCGCCCGTCCCACCGCTCGACCTTGACTGGCCGCCCGCCGTGCGTTCTGACTTCTCAGCGAGGACGGCTCGACGAATGTCTTCACCGTAATGCCCCCTCGGACCCGAATGGGTCTCCGTCGCCGCGTCACGTCGCGGTCCTCCCTTCGGCCGACTGTTGTTCGTTCGACGGCGGTCATAGAATTTTCTCAGGCAATTTGTTTACCTCTCTTACAAATTCGTGAGAGTTCCGTTCGAGGGTCCACGGCGTGATGCCGGGATCGAACAGGGGTATCAGGTGAAAATCGTTAGAGGAATCACGAAGGTGGCTTACGTTGCGGCGGCGGCCACGGTCGTCGCAGGCTCGATCTTCGGCGGCGTCAGCGCGCAGGCAGCGACGCCCGCATGTGCGACGGCGTGGAGCGCGGGCACGGCCTATTCGGGTGGCGCAACAGCCAGCGAGAACGGCGCGAACTACACGGCGAACTGGTGGACCCAGGGAGACGACCCGGCGACACACTCGGGCGCCACTGGCAGCGGCCAGCCCTGGACGTCCGCTGGCGCCTGCACGGGCAGTGCCGGCGGCACCGGCGGCGGAGGCACCGGCGGCGGAGGCACCGGCGGCGGCGGAACGGGTACCGGCTCGGCGACAGGCACCTTCTTCAGCCCGTACAAGGACGTCACGGCGAACCTGAACTGGAACACCGACGTCATGCAGACGGCCATCACGGGCTCGACCATCCCCGTGGTCGGCACCAGCAACAGCCTCGTCTCGACCGCCGTCCCGAACCTCGGTGGCATCAGCCTCGCTTTCGCCACCGGAACCTGCGGGTCCGAGAACTGGGGCGGGGTCGCCGGCGGTGCTTTTGCGGCGGCCAACATTCCGGCGCTCGACAAAGCGGGTGTGAACTACGTCGTCTCCACCGGTGGCGCCGCGGGATCCTTCACGTGCGCCTCCGGTGCGGCCCTGAATTCCTTCATCGCTCGGTACTCGTCGGCTCACCTCGTCGGCATCGACTTCGACATCGAGACCGGCCAGACCGCCTCGGACATCCAGGCACTCGTGTCCGCCGCCGCAACGTCCCAGGCGACCTACCCGAAGCTGCGCTTCTCGTTCACGTTGGCGACGCTCGCAGCCTCCGACGGGTCGTACGGCGGGCTCAACAGCACCGGTGACACCGTCGTGAAGGCGATCAAGGCGTCGAGCCTGACCAATTACACGATCAACCTCATGACGATGGACTACGGCAACGGCACGCCGAGTGTCTGCGTCGTCAGCTCCGGCGTCTGCGACATGGGCGCCTCGGCCGTGCAAGCGGCCAAGAACCTCCAGCACACGTACGGCACCCCGCTGACGAAGATCGAGCTGACCCCGATGATCGGCGTCAACGACTCGGCGAGCAACGTCGTTTCGCTGAAAGACGTCGACACCATCTCGTCCTACGCCGTGGCCAACAAGCTCGCCGGGGTCCACTACTGGTCGCTCGACCGCGACACCCCGTGCCCGACGACGCAAAGCACTGCGTCCGCCACGTGCAACTCGATGGCCGGCTCCACTGCTCTGCAGTACACGCAGCGGTTCCTGACCGACCTCGGCAAGTAGCTCGACGGCACCCGGGTGGGGTCGGCGCTCCGAGCGTCGGCCCCATCGTCGCGTGCCGACGTGCTGGAGCTCGGCCTCGCCGGGCTTCGGTGAGCTGCGATGGATCTCCCCGTCCGACGGGGCGAAAACGCCGCCGATAGGCTGAGTGGGTGGGCGATGACGCGACTCCGGCGGAGACCGACGCCGGCGATCGCGTGGGGGAGGTGCTCCGGCTTCCGGCGTTCGCGTTCTTCTGGAGCGCCACGACCATCCGCGCGTTCGGCAGTTCGGTATCCGGCGTCGCGGTTCAGGTTCTGATCGTCACCGTGCTGCAAGCGACCCCCGCAGAGATCAGCATCTTGAGTGCACTCAGTGTCGTCCCGTACGTGTTCCTCGGGCTGATCGTCGGTGCCCTCATGGATCGTCGGCGTCGACAGCGAACGCTGGTAATCACCAGCGTCGGCACGGCAGTCGTCCTGGCATCCGTGGTCGTTCTGCTGCTCTCCGGCGCACTCGGCTTCTGGTCATTGGCGCTTGTCATTCTCGTCCTCGGGGTGTTGGCTCTCTTCTCGGACTCGGCGTCTCAGCCGCTCCTCCCGCGGATCGTTCCACGGGATTCACTCGTGATGGCGAACGCCCGTCTGGGACAGAGCAGCACCGTCGCTGCGACCGCGGGTCCAGCCTTGGGCGGTGCGCTTCTCACTCTGCTCGGAGCGCCGCTGCTCTTCGCGGTCGACGCGACGCTCACCGCGATGGCGGCCGTCCTCCAGTCGCGGATCAGAATCGAGGAGTCGAAGCCGGCACCCCGCGCAGCCGGACGCCACGTCGGGCACGACATCGCCGAGGGAGTCAGGTACACCTACCGGCATCGGACCCTGCGCCCGCTCGCGCTCTCGGTTCACACGTGGTTCCTGGGCAACAGTATCGTCGCGACGCTCTTCGGCGTCTTCGTCCTCCGCGAGCTTCACCTGCCCGCCTGGGCCTACGGCGTCGCACTCGCCTTCGGTGCTGTCGGCGGCTTCCTCGGAGCGCTCACCGCCACGCGCATCGGCGCTCTTCTCGGGACGGGACGCGCCATCTTCGTCGGCCGGGCACTCGTGATCCTGCCGTGGCTCGTCCTGGCAGTCGTACCACTCGACGCACACAGCGGGCTCGTCGTTCTCCTCGCCCTCGTGTCCACAGTGCAATTCGTCTACGCCCTCGCCATGGGGATCGAAGACGCGAACGACACCGGATATCGACAGACCGTGGCGCCCGACGCCCTGCAGGGGCGGCTCAACTCGACCATCCGAACGGTCAACCGTGTCGTCTTCCTCTTCGGGGCCCTCCTCGCCGGGCTTCTGGCGACTCTCCTCGGGTATCGCGTCACCCTCGGAATCGCCGCCGTCATCTTCGCGATCGCCGCTCTCATCGTCGTCGTGTCGCCACTCCGCGACGCGCGGCACACGGATACGCCCGACCGCCAGTAACCCCCTCCCCTTCCTCACCGTTGACCGAAAGGGCCGAAATGTCCACTCCCGACCGCGGATGCGTGCATTTCGGCCCTCTCGCCGCGCGCGGGGCAGTCAACACTGCCCCACGCACGACGGGCCTCGGCAGCGGAGCCCGATCAGAGGCCCAGCAGCGCCTCGGCGTTCCGGCTCGTGAGCTCCCGCCAGCTCGACGCACCAGCGGGGGCAGGCGCGGCATCGATGCTCGCGATCTGCGCGTCGACGCCGGTCGCCGGGGTCCAACAGGAGTCGCTGCCGTAGACGATGCGCTCAGCTCCTGCGATCCCTTCGAGGACCGGGATGTCGGTCGGGAACGGGGTGCCGGCGGTGTCGAACCACAGCCGACGCATCGCCCCGGCCCAGGGCATCGCGTCGCCCGCATCGCCGGACAGCCGCTGGAACAGGGCGATTCGATCCGACAGGAACGGCAGGGTCGCACCGGAGTGCGGGACGATCACGCGCAGATCGGGGTACCGGGTGAGCACTCCGGCGAACACGAGGTCGACGATGCTGCGGGTGGTGTCGAAGAGAAATTCCAGCATGGGCCGCGGACGTCCGAGGGCAGTCCTCTCCCAGCCGACCGGCGACGTCGGGTGCACGAAGACGATCGCGTGCCGCCGGTCGAGCTCGGCCCAGAGTGGTTCGAGAGCCGGGTCACCGAGGTACTGTCCGTGAGCGTTGGACTCGAGGACGACCCCGACGGCGCCCAGCTCGCCCATCGCCCGCCGCACCTCCCGAACGGCGCCGTCGATGTCGGGGGCGGTCAGGGAAGCGAAGAAGGAAAGGCGCTCCGGCTGTCTCCCGACGATCGAAGCGGCTTCGTCGTTGACGTACCTCGCCAGTTCTCCCGCCCGGTCGTCGTCGCCGAAGTGCACGCCCGGAGAGGAGATCGACAGGATCGCCTTGCGGATCCGGCGCCGATCCATGGCGCCCAGCTGCTCCGGGAGAGACCACGTCGGCCAGACCGGCATGCCGTCCGGCGAGTCGTGTCCGCCCGCCTTCGCCGCAGCGGCGTAGTCGTCGGTCACGAAGTGCGCGTGCACGTCGATCAGGTCTCGCGTCTCGGTTGCCATCGGAACTCCTGGCCGGCGGTCGCCGGCGGTTGCGTTTAGTGAACGAATCTGTATCGTAACTCTCATGACAGTGACCATCACCAACGTCTCCCTCGCCCCTCTCGACGCAGGCACCCCGGCCGGGCCGGTCGATGTCGAGTTCGACGGCGTCATCTCGGCCGTCCGCCGGGCCGGAGCACAGGACGCGACGGGCACCGTGGTCGACGGCACGGACGGCATCCTGGTTCCTGGCCTCATCGACACCCACGTCCACCTCGGCTCTCCGTCCGCCCTCGAGTCGGCCGTCAGGGCCGGCGTCACGACCATGGTCGATCTCGGCACCACGCCCGACTCCTCGATCGCCGAGCAGCGCAGGATGACGGGTGTCCCCTCGCTTCTGAGCGCCGGGTCGGCGGCATCGGCGCCGGGCAGCACCCAGATCGCGGTGATGGGATTCCCGGGCGAGAGCGGTGTCACCGACCCGCAGGACGCCGAACGCTACCTCGATTGGCGCACCGAGAACGGCTCCGATCTCATCAAGATCATCGTCGAGGATCCCGACGCGACCGATACCCCGGCCCTGGACATCCCGACGATCACCGCTCTCGTCGACGGAGCACACCGTCGCGGTCTCCTCACGGTCGCGCACGTGGTCACGGCCGACGCCTTCGGCCGCGGTCTCGACGGTGGGGTCGACATCCTGACCCATGCACCGCTCGACCGGCCGCTCCCGGACGAGACCGTCGCCAGGATGCGGGAACAGGGGACGATTGCCTCGCCCACGCTGGTGATGATGGGCGTGATGGCACGGGCACGCCTCGGCGACCACGCCGACGCCGCCATCGGCAACACGATCGAGAGCGTTCGTCGGATGCACGCGGCCGGCGTGCCCGTCGTCGCCGGCACTGACGCCAATGAGACCCCGTTCGCTCCCGTCGCGCACGGCGCGGGCCTCCACATCGAGATCCAACTCTTGCAGCAGGCCGGTCTCAGCGCCGCTGAGGCTCTCTTCGCGGCCACGACGGGTGCTGCCGCCGCGTTCCGCCTCGCGGACCGAGGAGCCATCCAGGTCGGCCGCCGCGCCGACCTGCTTCTCGTCGACCGGGATCCGACCGTCGACACCGCCGCCCTCCGCCAGCCGAACGCCGTCTGGGTCGGCGGAGTGCTAATCGCGTGAGCGGCAGGAGCCGTCGCCGCGGCGCCGACCTGGAGGACGCCATCTTCGACGCCACCCTCGACGAGCTGGCCTCCCACGGCATGGCGGGGCTGACCTTCGAGACGATCGCCGCCGCGGCCGGGGCCGGGAAGGCATCGCTCTACCGGCGCTGGGCGGATCCCGAACAGCTCGTGCTCGCGGTCCTCGCCCGAAGCGAAGACGATGCCGAGCAGGGCGAACACCCGTCCGGCACGCGGCTGACTCCGACAGGCGATCTCCGCGAGGAGCTGATCGCATTCCTCGGCGATCTCGCCGACGGGCTCACCACCCCGGTCGGGCGCGCCCTCCCGCCGCTGCTCCTGGAGCGTGAACGGCGGCCGGAGATGTGGGAACGCATCGTCACCCTCCTGGTCGAGCCCCGCCAGCGACTGATCACCGAGGCGATGGGGAGAGCCGCCGGCCGCGGTGAGATCCCAGCCGACGCCGTCACCCCGTCCCGGGTGAGCGCGGGCGCCGCCCTCGTCCTCGGACGCCATCTGACCACCGGACCCGTCGATCCGGCGACCATCGTCGCCATCGTCGACGACGTCGTCCTGCCCGCTCTGAGGGGGTGAATGCAGGATCCCGCACTCAGCCCGCCTCGGGCGGACCTGCCTGGGCAGTACCGCTACTTCAGCAGCCCTTCTTTGGTCAGCCACTCTTTCGCGGCAGTCGCGGCCTGAGCCTTTTCGCTGCCCTCGACACGGTTGCGCAGGGCGATGAGGTCATCTGTCGTCAGCTTCGCGGACACCTCGTTCAGCACGGACGCGAGCTTCTTGCTGTAGATCTTCTTGTTGAGGAAGGGCAAGACGTTCTGCGCCGCGATCAAATTCTTGGGATCCTTCAGCACAAGCAATTTCTTCGTCACGAGATCAGGCGACGTCGTATAGATGTCGGCCACCTGCACCGCATTGTCGACGAGTGCCTTGACCGTGTCGGGCCCGCCGTAGTCCTCGATCGATTTGAAGGTGACCTTGTCGACGCCGTACGTCGACTTGAGCCCGGGGATGCCGTAGGGCAGCGTGCCGAACTGCGGATTGGCACCGAGCGTGAACGGCTGGATCTTCGAAAGGTCGGCGATCGACGTGAGGCCGTTCTTGGCTGCCTCCGCCTGGGTCACGACGTAGGCATCCTTGTCTTCGGCCGGCGATGGTTTGAGCACCTGGAAGTCACTCGGAACCTCGGTCTTCAACGCAGCGTCGACGTCGGCAGTCGTCTTTGCGGTGGCCTTGGTGTCGTAGAAGAACAGCAGGTTGCCGTTGTACTCCGGCATGAGGTTGATCGAGCCGTCCTTGAGGGCGGGAATCGTGGTCTGCCTGGGTCCGAGATTGAACTTGGTCGTGACCGTGAATCCGGCGTGCTTCAACGCCAGAGCGTACATGTTGCCGAGGATCTCGCTCTCCGGGAAGTTGAACGAGCCGACCACGATGGGTGTGCTGCCCGCTTTGGAGGTGGAGTCCGGCGCCGCTTTCGTGGGGTCGGAGGTGGCGCATCCGGAGAGCGCGACGATCGCTCCGATCGCGACGACGCCCGCGAGAACGCGTGTCTTTCTGCCTGCTGTGAACATCAGTGGTCCCTTTCGTCGACGGAGGCTACCGTCACCGCGCGCCGCCCGGGTGGCAGCGCGCGGACGCGTGTGCGACGGCGGCGGGTCTGTCCCGTTCCGGCGCGTCGAGTGAGTCGCTGTGCGAGCGCGAAGAGCCCGTCGATCGCCAGGGCGAGTGCCGTGACGAGAAGCGCGCCGCCGAGGATGAGGTTGTTGTCGTTCAGACTGATGCCGGTCGAGATGATCGCGCCGAGGCCCCCGAGCGAGATGTACGAGGCGATGACGACGGTCGCGATGACCTGCAGGACGGACGCGCGGATCCCGCCGATGATGAGCGGGAGCGACAGCGGCACCTCGACCTTGAGAAGGATCTGCAGTTCGGTCATCCCGACCGCGCGCGCGGCATCCACGGTCTGGGGGTCCACGGACTCCACACCCGCGTAGGCCCCGGCGAGGATCGAGGGGATGGCCAGGACGACGAACGCGATGATGGACGCGATGAAGGCGGTCTGGGTGAACGGCACGGTCATCCCGATGACCACGAAGAGGGTGCCCAGCAGCCCCAGCGTCGGGAGCGCGCGCATGGAGCCGCTGAAACCGATGACGAACTGGCGCCCACGCCCGGTGTGACCGATATAGAAGCCCAGTGGAAGCGCGATCAGGGCAGCGATCGCGACCGAGACGAACGTGTACAGGAGGTGCTCCCCGAGTCGATCCTGGATCGGAAGCGGGCTCTGCAGTCCGGCACGGTAGTTCGCCGGGTCGAGGAGCCAGGCGACCGCGTTCAAGAAGAACTGCATGCTCAGGCTCCCCGCTCGATCGTCGCGAGCGCCGGTTCACGCCGCCCCCGCCGCGGGATTCGACTCGACCACGGCATCAGGATGCGCCCGATCCCGACCAGGATCGTGTCGAAGACCAGTGCCACGATCAGGCTCGCCACGACACCGACGAGGATCTCTTCGAGGAATTGACGCTGTCGCCCATCCGTGAACAGGAAGCCGAGGTTGGCGGAACCGACCAGGGCACCCACCGAAACCAGCGCGACCGTACTTGCGGAAACCACCCGCATCCCTGCGAGAAGAACGGGTCCGGCCAGCGGGAACTCGACTGCCCAGAAACGCGTCCACGTGGAGTGCCCCACCGAGGTTGCCGAGTCGATGACGTCCGACGGAACGGCTGCGAACGCGTCAGAGGCCAATCGCACCATCACGGCGACCGCATAGATGGACAGGCCGACGACGATGTTCACGGGATCCGTGATGCGGGTACCGAGCAGGTAGGGCAGGATCACGAAGAGTGGCAGTGACGGAATCGTGTAGAGCAGACTGCCGCCGACGACGATGAATGATCTGACGGTGTTCCAACGGTTCGCCACCCAGCCCAAGGGAACCGCCACGGCGAACCCGACGACGATGGGCGCGACACTCAGCGCTGCATGAGTGGCGGTGAGGCCCCAAATGAGACCGATGTTCGAGACGATCCAGTTCAGGTGAGCATCCCCATCGTCGATGAACAGCCGGCAGGATCGATCTTCTTCCCGCAGGACTGCCGCGTGGATCCAAGGATAAGCCTCGCCGGACGGTTCGGGCCGGGCCGGGTCCGTGGCTTGTTCGCCGGGCGACGAACCAGCGCCGAGAACGTGACACCGCAGAACGGAAACCGGCGCCGCCAGGCGGACACACCGTCGGGACACGCCACATCAACGGCCAGCTGTGGGTCCGGACGGACCGGTCGGAACGACACCGTGAGGATCGGTTCTCACGGACGGACGGTCACCGTGCCCAAAGCATTCCCACTGGTGTTCCGTCGCGACGTCGTCGCGGTTAGCGCGGAACCGAGACCGAGGCGCGCTCGACGAGCGGGCAGTCGAGAAGCGTCTCACCCGTCGACGGGGCGACGGTGCCGGCGGCCAGGAGGCTACCCGCCCGAATCCCCATCTCGTAATGCGGCAGGGCGACGGTGCTGAGAGCAGGTCGCAGCTCGGCGGCGAGATCGGGCTGGTCGTCGTACCCGACCACACTCATGTCGTCGGGAACCGAGATGCCGGCCTCGGCCAGTGCGAAGAAAGCGCCGAGCGCCATGCGGTCGTTGCCGGCGACGATCGCGGTCGGCCGGGCCCGCCGGACGCTCTCCCGGGTGAGCTCGTAGCCGGAGCTGATGTCGTAATGCCCGAACTCGACCGTGAGCTCGGACCGCGGCACGCCGGCGGCATCGGCGGCGGCGAAGAAGCCGGCCAACCGGCGCACCGTTGCCGCCTCGTGCTCTGTGCCGCCCAGAAAGGCGACCCGGCGGTGGCCGCGCGAGAACACCGTCTCGGCTGCCCGCCGCCCCCGCCGATCTCGTCGGGCAGGATCACCGCCTCGGCGTCGACCACCGGTTCGGGCCAACAGTTGACGAAAATGGTCCGTGTGCCGCGCAGATGCCGACTCGCGTGCACAGGCAGGAGGGCCGGCGAGGCGTAGATGATGCCCGCGGCTCCGCGGTCGAGGATGCTGGCGACGGCCTCGTCACCCGCTGCCGGATCGCCGGTGGTGTCGATGACCATGCAGACCAGGCCGGCATCGAGCGCAGCGCGTTGGATGCCTTCGATGGTGCGACCGGCATAGGGCTGTGAGGCTATTCCATTGGTGACCACGCCCAGGGTGAACGAGCGGTCGAGCTTGAGAGCCTGGGCCGTGCGGTTCGGCCGGAAGCCCAGGCGGTCGGCAGCGTCGAGCACGCGCTTTCGTGTCGCATCGGACACCGCGACATCGCGGCGGTCGTTCATCACGAACGAGACGGTGGGCTGAGATACGCCAGCGAGACGGGCCACGTCGGTCATCGTCGGCCGTCGCGGGGGCCGCGAACCGGGTGCTGCAGCCATGAAACTCCTTTTCGAACAGTTTACCAATTCGTATTGACTTCTCGTTTCGATCGAGGTTCACTCGTCCCCAATACGTATTGGTACTCAGAGAGGAGTCACCATGGATTCGTCCATTGCACCGCAGATCAGCCGTCGAGACCTGTTCCGGGTCGGCGGAGTCGGAGCGGCTGGCCTGTCGCTTGCAGCCCTGACGGGCTGTTCGGTATTCGGCTCGGGGTCGGGCGGATCGAGTGCGACCACGTTCACCATCGCCTACTTCGGCGACCAGAAGTCGGCGACCGCGCTCCAGAAGCGCCTCGCCCCCAAGATCCGATCGATCGACAAGTCGATCACGCTGAGCATCAACGCGGTCAACGGGACCGACTGGAACGATTTCTTCTCGAAGATCCTGACCCAGATCGCGGCGGGGAGCCCGCCTGACATCGTCGGAGTGCCGACGGAGGGGCTCCAGCTGCTCGCCGAGAAAGGGCTCGCCATCCCCCTCGACGACTACGTCACGAAGGACATGTCCAAGCTGAAGAGCTACTTCGCCGACGTCCACCCGAGCCTCGTCGAGGCGATGATGTACAAGGGGCACCTCTACGAACTGCCCGTCGACTTCAACGCCGGCAACATGTTCTTCGACACGACCCTCTTCCAGCGAGCCGGTGTCGCCGCGCCGGCGCCCGACTGGACGTTCGACGACTTCGAGGCGGCCGGCCGCAAGATCGCGACCCTCCCAAACGTCAACGCCTTCGACTGGGTCGTTCGGCTCTGGGGCAGCTGGACGTCTTTCATGTACGCGAACGGCGGCAACCTGCTCGAGGAGGGCAAATACGCGGGCGGGGACTGGCTGTGGAACACCGCGTACGCCGGCGACTCGGCGGCGAAGGGCAGGCAGGGCGGCTGGAAGTGGGGACAGCCGACGGCAAACAGCGCGGCGGTCGTCGAGTCGCTCGAGTACATGATCGAGCTCAAGAAGGCAGGCCTCTCGCCGTCGCCCGACGTCGGCGGTGGCGGTACCTTGCAGGGTCTGTTCTCGGCAAACCGCATCGGCATGGCTATCGGCGGCGGCTTCTGGGCCGGCGGCCTCCACGACGCGGGCATGAAGAACGGCTCGTTCGACGTGCAGTACTTCCCGACCGGAAAGGTGCAGCGGCAGCTGCTCGGCACGGGTGGTTATGCGATCTTCAAGTCGTCGAAGAAGAAGGATCTCGCCTGGGAGATCGTGAAGCTGCTGATCGAGCCCGAGTCGTTCGACATCATCTACCCCGGCAACACGACCACCTCCGCCCGGCGGTCGCTCTCGACCGCGGCGCGCTACAAGACGACCGGCCCTGAGCACTGGCAGACCTTCTACGACTCGCTCTCCGACGTCGACGTGGCGCCGATCCCCGCTCCTCCGATCTATAACGCCCTCGCAACGTCGCTCAATCAGCGGACCACGCAGGCGATCTCGACCGGCAACGCGAAGTCTGCCCTCGACGGGATGCAGCGCGACCTCGAGTCGGCTTTGGCCTCCAAGTCATGACCACTCAGCTGGCGGTCCGGCCGCGGGCCAGGGCTGCCGCGCCACCGAAACGGTCCAAGAAGGCTCGGCGCGGGGAGGCGGTGTTCGGCTATGCGATGATCGCCCTCTCGGTCGTCTTCGTCGGCGTGTTCACCTTCTTACCGATCCTCGCGTCGCTCGGGCTCTCGTTCTTCAGCTGGGACATCCTGTCTCGACCGAAGTTCGTCGGGCTGCAGAACTACGGGCGCCTTCTGCACGACGGGCCGGTCCTCCACTCGTTCGTGACCACGATCGTGCTGGCGATCGTCATCGTCGTGCTGCAGATCGTGATCGGGCTCGGTCTCGCCGTCCTGGTGCAGCAGAGGCGGCATAAGGCCACCCAGACGGTCTTCCGCACGGTTTTCTACCTGCCGTTGCTCGCCTCGACCGCCTCGGTCGCGATCTTCATGGGCTACCTGTTCGACCAGAAGTTCGGCGTGATCAACTACTACCTCGGTCTGGTCGGCTCGGGCGACGTGCCGTGGCTGACAAGCTCTTTCGGGGCATCGGTCACGATCGTGCTGGTGACGGTCTGGCAGCAAGTCGGGTTCACCTTCGTGCTCATCTCGGCGGCGCTGACCTCTCTACCGCGCGACATCCTCGAGGCGGCGGCCGTCGACGGGGCGGGGCCGATCCGCACGCTCGCGAGAATCAAGCTGCCGCTCATCAGCCCGACGCTCTTCTTCGCCACCGTCGTGGGCCTGATCAACGCCATGCAGCTCTTCGATCAACCGTTCATCATGACGAAGGGCGGCCCCGGCAGCGCGACGACCACGACCGTGATGGTCATCTACCAGTCGGCCTTCAACAACCTGCAATTCGGCTACGGCTCGGCGATCTCAATCGTCTTGCTCCTGCTGATCCTGCTCGTGACCGGAATCCAGTTCGCAGCCTCACGAAAGGTGGTGTTCTACCAGTGACCACGCAGACGACATCCGACGCCATAAGGCGAGGGGCAGGATCGCCGGGATCGTGGTCATCGTCATCGCGGCGATGGCCGCGTTCGGGCCCTTGCTCTGGACGCTGACGACCTCGCTCCGAACGCCCGCCGAGGCATTCACGAACCCGCCGCAGTGGCTCCCCCTCCACCCGGACTTCGGCAACTACGCGGCCGTGTTCTCGCAGATCCCGCTCGGCACGTTTTTCGTCAACAGCGTCGTGGTCACGGGGCTGATCGTGGTCGGGCAACTCGTCACGTGCACGCTCAGCGGATACGCCTTCGCGATGATCCGGTTCAAAGGGCGAGGCGTGATCTTCGCACTGTTCCTGGCGACCATGATGGTGCCGCTGCAGACGATCATCATTCCCGTCTTCGTCATCGTGAAGGTGCTCGGCATCACCGATTCGCCACTCTCGCTGGTGATCCCGGCGCTGGGCAGCGCGTTCGGCACGTTCCTGATGCGGCAGTACTTCTTGCAAATGCCCCGAGAGCTCGGCGAAGCGGGTCGGATCGACGGCGCCAGCCAGTGGCAGGTCTTCCGGCTCATCTACGCGCGCATGGCGACGCCGGCGATGGCGACACTGGCCATCCTGAACTTCTCGTCGTTCTGGTCGGAGTTCTATCGCCCGCTGATCTTCCTGCAGTCGCAGGGAAAATTCACTCTCCCGCTCGGTCTCGTCGGTCTGCAGGGCAACCTCGGAACCGGCAGCATCTCGGTCGTGCTTGCTGGCGTCATCCTCGCGCTCATCCCGAGCGTCGTGCTGTTCGTCGTCGCCCAGCGCTACTTCATCGAGGGCATCACCGCCGGCTCGTTCCGCTGAACCGACCCACTCAGGAGATCTCTGTGACGAATTCCCATCTCTATCCCACCTTCCACGTACGTCCGCCGCGAGGTTTCGTGAACGATCCGAACGGGCCTGTGGTGGTCGACGGGCACGTGCACCTCTACTACCAGTTCCGCCCCGCGACCTCACAGGAGACCGCGGTCTTCTGGGGTCACGCGTCGAGCCCGGATCTCGCCGCCTGGACGCACCATCGGGTCGCGATCTCGCCAGAACCGGGGGCTTTGATCGCGACGGCTGCTGGTCGGGCAATACCGTCGTCGACGATGACGGCGACGTGGTGGCGTTTTACTCCGCCTACGATGCCGGCTCGCCCTATCAGTCGGTCGTGCGAGCCCGGTCGCGCGACGGCGGCGACTCATTCGAGCCGGCCCGGGCCGCGTTCGCCGACCCGGCACCCGAAGAAAATGTGCGCACCTTCCGCGACCCGTTCGTCTGGCGCGACGACTCCGGCTGGCGGATGGTCGTCGGCACCGGCATGACGGGTGAGATCGCTGGGCTCCGGGCGTACTCGTCGCCCGACCTCGAGACCTGGACCTATGACGGGCTCCTGTTGCAGCTCGCCCGCACCCGGACACCGCACGACACGGGTGCGATGTGGGAATGCCCTCAGATCCTGACCCTCGACGGCACCGACATCGCGCTGGTATCCACATGGACCGAAGAAGACGGCATCATGCAGGTTCTGAGCACGACGCTGGACGGCGGGGCACCGCGGTTCGACCGGGTGGATCACGGCACGAACTTCTACGCCGCCAGCGTGCTTCGCGCCGGACCGTTCGGGCCCGTCGTCTGGGGATGGGCGACGGAGGGGCGTGACCGCTCCTGGTGTCTGGAGGACGACTGGTCGGGCATGCTCACGCTCCCCCGGCTGGCGAGCCTCCGTCCTGACGGCTCGGTCGGCTACAGACCCCCGCTGGGCTCGCGAACATCCGCGGCGCGGAGGCCCCCGCGACGGCGGGCGACGACACGGTCACCTGGCGACAGCTCGATCGGCACGCCTGGATCACCATCGACCTGGCCGCGCAACGAGATGGCGGCCCGAGTGCCGTGATCCTGCGCTTCTCCGAGCGGGAATGCCTTGAGATACTGATCGACTGGGACGGAGGCACGATCTCGATCGATCGCTCCCGGGCCAGCAGCGACCCGCGGGCGGACGGCCGTTCGGTCGGCTTCGCCGCCGCCGGTCTCACCGAGACCCGGCGCATCGGCCTCGACGTGTTCGTCGACGGGTCGATCGTCGAGCTCTTCACGTCTGCCGGCGACGTCGCAACGATGCGGGTGTACCCGGCCGAACCTGGAGCAATGGACGTCGAAGTGACGAACGTCGACACGGCGAGCACGGGCAGCGCGTGGCCGATGAGGGCCAGCGCGGACGGGCGCGCCGCCCCGATCGAAGCCGAGCGGGCAGAGGCCCGCGCAACGGCGCAGACGTCACGCTAGGCGCCTTGCCGAGGAGGGCTCGCGTCGCATCGATCAATTCGTCGGGGTGTTCGACGTGAACCGTCGTGATGGAGATGCCGGCCGGAAGCACATTCGACACGATGTCGCCCGTCGTGACGAGTGGCTCATCGTCTGCGTTCCGACGGGGAAGCCCCGCGCTAGTGCGGCGTTGGCAGCCTGAGGGCCGCGCTGAAGTTGGTGCCGTCGCGCTGATGCGTGGCAAAGAAGCGCAGTTGGTCGAGGTCGCCGCGGCAGATCTGGGCGGCGAACCGGTGCGCCGCGACGGCACTTCCGAGCGCACTTCGCGGATCCTCCCCGGGCCGGACGCTCTCCAGCTCGTCGGCGAGGTGGTCATGGTGCAGGGCTGCGGTTTCCAGGTCGCCGCCTGAGCACAGCGTCACGACAGCAGCCAGTTCGAGCTGGGTCGAAAGGGTTCGGACGCCGGCGTCGTCCCGGTCGCCAGTCACCATGTCCAGAACGAGCCTGCCGAGTGCGAGTGTCCGAGCCCACGCGAGGCCCGCCGAGGTGGCAGGGTCCTCGTCAGCGTGTTGATCGACCATGCGCGTGATGGCTGCGAGCTGCGGGTTGTTCATGGAGCCCTCCTGGTGGCGAGACTAGCGAACCAGCGATCCCCTTGATTCCTTCTTGTGATTCGCTGGACGAATCCTCGGAGTCGGGTGACTACGACCGCCGGCGGATTCGTGCGGGGATGACAGAGGAGGCGCGTTACCTGCGCCGACCGAAAAGACCCGGCAGGGAGCGCCGGCGCTCACGAACGCGTTCTCGGTGACCTTTGTGCGTGCGGCTTCGGCCTCATCCGCAAGGGACCACCTGTCCAAGGTGGACGCGCTACGGTCACGCGCAGTTGGCCTCGTTCGCGTACGCGAGAGGAATTCTCTTGCCGGGCGTCCCAGACTTGATCTGTCAGGCGCCTCGGCCAGGCGGGGGCTCCAGCAGAGCCCTTATCACATCGCTCAAGGGACCTTCGAGGTCGCCGGCCCCGGCAGACGTCAGCGGCTCGAGTCCAGTGGACGATGCCCGCAGCAGGGCGATCCCGAGCATCGTCGAGAGGGCGACCTGAGCCCGGAGCATGAGGTCGTCGCTTCGGGCACTCTCCGGCGCCCAGCCGGCCGCGACCGACATCTGCTCGGCGAACGATCGAAGCGTGTTCCGCCTAATCCGGTCCGCGCCCTCGTCGCCGGACGATCTCAGAAGCAGAAGCAGCATCAATGTTCGTTCGCCGTTCGGCGGCCCCGAGATCTGCCTCGTGGTCTTCTCGACCAGGTTGTCCAATGATGTCGTGGCGTCGTCAGTTCGACCCAGCTCGTCGCGGGCAGTAGCCAGACACGCTTCGAACAGCCCCTCCTTCGAACCGAAATACCGATTGATGAGTGCGACGTTGACACCAGCGTCCGAGGCGATGTCTCGAACCTTGGTCGAGGAGTAGCCGTCCTGAGCGAATCGACGACGGCCGGCGGTCAAGAGGAGCTGCCGGGTGGCCCCGGCATCTCGAGACCGGACCGTGGTCTCCAGGTCGTCGTCACCGACGACCAGGGAGGGCGAGTCGGGTGACATCGATTTCCTTTCGTTCTGCGTCACGCTACAGGCCCATTCTGGAAGAAGTAAACAGCAATTGACTTTCGGAGAGAACGGTCTAGAGTTTGTAAGTCAGCACTTGTTTACATCGACCGGAGACGACATATGTCGCACACCCTTCAGGAGCCCGCCACCGGCTCCGTTCCCGCCACAGACGGGCACAAGCCGAACACGACGCTCCTCGTCGTCTACCTCGCGCTCGGCGGTCTCGCCTATGCGGTCCTGCAGTCGCTCGTGGCCCCGGCCCTCTCGACCATCGGCAAAGATCTCGACGCAACCACGTCGAGCGTCAGCTGGCTGATCACCTCCTACCTGCTCTCGGCCTCCGTGCTGACGCCGATTTTCGGCAAGCTCGGCGACATGATGGGTAAGCGCAAGATCCTCATCGTGGTCATGTCCCTCCTCCTCGTGGGCACGGTCGTCGCCGGTCTCGCACCGAACCTCGGCGTGCTCATCGTCGCCCGCATCTTCCAGGGCGCTGCTGGGGCCGTCCTGCCGCTCTCCATCGGCATCGTCCGCGACGAGCTCCCCAAGGAGCGCGTCAGCGTCACCATCGGAATCCTCTCCGGAATCTTCGGAATCGGCGCCGGCGTCGGCATCGTCGCTGCTGGCCCCATCGTGCAACACCTCAACTACCACTGGCTCTTCTGGTTCCCCCTCGTACTCGTGGTCATCGCCCTCGCCGGCATCATCTTCGGTATGAAGGAGTCGCCGATCCGCACGCCGGGCAAGCTCGACCTCGTAGGCACCGGCATCCTGACCATCTCTCTCGTCTCGCTGCTACTCGCGATCAGCGAGGGCGAGACCTGGGGCTGGGGCGACTTCAAGACGATCGGCCTGCTCGCCCTTGGCGCCGTCGCCATGGTCGTGTTCGTCTTCGTCGAACTGCGAGTCAAGAGCCCGCTCATCGACGTCCGCCTGTTCAAGATCCGCGGCGTCTGGACGGCCCACGTCGTCGCCCTCGTCTTCGGTTTCGCCATGTACGGCACCTTCGTGCTCGTGCCGACCCTGCTCCAGCTACCGGCCTTCACCGGCTACGGCTTCGGCAAGACTGCCACCGTCTCGGGGCTGTTCCTGCTGCCGACCGTGCTGATGATGGTCGTCGTCTCCCCGGTCTCGGGAAGCATCGTCCGGAAGAACGGCCCGAAGCCCGCCCTGGTCATCGGCGCGATCCTCCTCACGGCTGCGTTCGTCCTGCCGGCGCTGTCTCACGCTCACACCTGGCAGATCCTGGTCTCGGGCATCCTGACCGGTGCCGGTATCGGCTTCGGTCTCGCCGCCGCGTCGAACGCCATCATCGAGAGTGTCCCGATGACGCAGACGGGTGAGGCGATCAGCGCGAACACGATCGCTCGGACCATCGGCTCGAGCGTCGGAACGGCTGTCATCGCCGCCCTGATCTCGTCGCACACGAAGCTCTTCACCCTGCCCACCGGGAAGACCGCGCTGCCTTCCGATGACACCTTCATGATCGGCTTCTGGGCCTGCGCCGGCGTCGCAGCCCTTGCGATCGTGATCGCCCTCGCCGCCCCGTCGCTCAAGAACCGCATGGCTGCCGCGAAGAAGCTCGGCGTCGAAGACACCGACTCCATCGTCGTCGTCAAGTAAGCAGGACCATTCGCACGAAGGTGCGATTTGCGCAAGACCTTCTCGACCGTGAGGATTTGACCCATGGCAGGAGACCGTCCGGGGCGAAAGCGGAGTGAGGTGTCTCGGGCGGCGATCCTCGAGGCCACCCGCGACGAGCTCACTGCTGAAGGGTACGACCGGCTCTCCATCGACCGGATTGCGACAGCAGCCGGCGTCGGCAAGCAGACGATCTACCGCTGGTATCCGTCGAAGAGCGAACTCGTGGCGGACTGCATCCTGGCCGGCTACATCGTGCGTCCCGTCATCATGACGCCCGATACCGGTGATGTTCGTCGCGACATCGCCACCTGGATCCGGTCGTTCGCGAAGGAGAGCAGGACGCCGTCGGCGGCATCGCTGACGCGGGCGATCACGGCCGCGGCCGCCGAGGACAACGCTGTTGCGGCGCATTATCAGGACCAGGTCACAATCACACAGGAGACCCTCGTCACGCGGCTCCGCGCAGGTGTCGATGCCGGCCAGCTCCAAAAGGACACCGGGGTGTCCACTGTTGCGGAGACGGTCGTCGGAGCTCTGCTCTACCGGATACTGACCCGGCAAGAACTCGACGATGTCTTCGTCGACGAGCTCGTGGAATTGATCTTCAGCGGGATCGTCAACCGCGAAGAGCGGTGAACTGACGGCTGTTTTCGAGACTATTTGTCTCGTTTTATGCCAGACTCGTTCTGTCGAACGGGATCGACGGTCGTCGATCTCCTGATCAAAGGACAGGTACATGACAAGTCGTCTCGCGGGTCGCACCGCACTCGTCACAGGCAGCGGAAACGGAATCGGCCGGGAGGTCGCCCTGCGGCTGGCGTCGGAAGGGGCGAAGGTCGTCGTCAACGACCTCGGCACCAGCGCATTCGGCGAAGGCGTGAGCTCGGAAGCGGCCGACACGACCGTGGCCGACATCATCGCGGCCGGTGGCACGGCCGTCGCCAACTACGACTCCGTCGCCGACGCCGCGGGTTGTGAGAAAGCGGTCGATACGGCCGTGCAGAACTTTGGAGCCTGCGACATCGTCGTCGCCAACGCGGGTGCGCTGGTCAAGGGCGCCCTGGCCGGCGTCCAGGCCGACGACGCCTCGTGGGAGCTGATGCTGAATCTGTACCTCGGCCAGAAGTTCTGGCTGAGCCGGGCTGCCCTTCCTGCCATGCTCGAGCGCGGCTGGGGTCGCATGCTGTTCGCCACCTCCGAGATCGCCCGCGGCACGCAGGCCAGCCCGCTCGGGGCCGTCGTCATGAACGGCAGCATCGGCCTCTCGCACGATCTGGCGAACACCCACCGCGGCTCGGGCGTCACGTTCAACTCGTACGCCCCCTCTGCCGGCACCCGCACCTTCGACCTCTACAAGGACGACATGGAGGAGGCCCTCCGCGCGCAGGGTGTTCCGGAAGACGAGATGGGCGGGTTCTACCTCCCGCCTGCCGAGCTGATTGCGCCCATGCTCGCCTGGCTCTGCTCCGACGCCGCCGCCGACGTCACGGGCGAGGTTTTCGGTGTCACCGGCTCGCAGGTGATCCGATGGAAGGAACCCGTCGATGGCGCGTCCATCACGAAGGACGACGACCTGCGTGCGCTCTGGACACTCGACGAGCTCGACACCGCCGTCCCGTCGGGCCTCTTCCAGTAGGGGAGAGGCGCGACAGAGAAGGAGGTCAGCGATCACGTCGCTGACCTCCTTCTCGTTGTCGACCGGCGCCTCAGCGACGGCTGTGCTGCTCCAGGAAGAGCTGCAGCTCCGCGTCGAGCTCCTGGTCCTCGGGGGCGCCCGCGAAGCCACCGTGCGGCATCGCCTCGCCGACATGCAGGACGGCTTCGACTCCTGCATTCCGGAGCTTCCGGTGCAGACGGACGGTGTTCGACAGGAAGAGGTCGCGTGTTCCCGTCTTGAGGAACGTGGGAGGGAAGGTGCTCACGTCGCCGAAGAGCGGCGACAGGTAGGGCTCGTCGAGTGCGTGTCCTGCCGCGTAGAGCACGTTGACCTCGCGGAGCGAACCGAGGATGTTGTCGAACTGGGCGTTGGTGTAGAACGAGTCTCCCGATTCCGTCAGGTCGATCTCCGGAGTGTTGAGCACGAGCGCTGCCGGCATGGGCAGCCCTTCGTCATGCGCGCGGAGCATGAGTGCTGCGGCAATGTTGCCGCCGGCAGACCCGCCACCGACGAAGACGTCGGCGGGATCGTGGTCTTCGAGGGCGTGGCGGTAGACCGTCATGGCGTCGTCGAGGCCGGCCGGGTAGGGGTTCAGCGGAGGCATTCGGTAGTCGACGCCCCAGGTGGTCAGGCCACCCGACAGGGCGGCCATGCCGGTCATGGTCCGGGCGACTTGGCCGCCGCCCGTGATCAGGCCACCGCCGTGGAAGTCGAGGTAGATCCGGCGATCGTTTTCGGCGACGGCCGGGCCGCGGACGACGAAGACGGGCACGCCGTCGACGGTGACGTCGTCGGTCGTCACGGGGAGTTCGACGCTCAGGAACTGCTGAACGACGGCTTTGTCGGTCTGCTCGATCATCGAGAGCCACGCGGCGGTGTCGTCGGTGGGCGGATACGTCGGCGTCTGCTTGGGGATCTGGAGCCACTGCTGCGCCTGGGCGCTGACGGATGTCGGAACGTAGCCGGCTGATTCGTCGGTCATCTTTTTCTCCTTGCTTTCTTTTGGATGTGGATCGGGCGGTGTTCAAGCGTTGAAGAGGTGGCCGGCGGAGGAGAGTAGCGCTCCGTAGCCGCCGTCGACGACGAGGTCTGCCCCGTTGATATAGGACGCCTCGGAACTGTTCAGGAACAGGAGGGGCGGGACCTGCTCCTCGGCCGTCGAAGCCCGACCGATCGGCTGCTCCGTCGCCGCCGACAGCTCCTTCGGGTAGGTCTTCTCGATGACGCCGAGCATCGGGGTGCGGACCGATCCTGGCGTCGTTGCGTTGATGCGGATACCGCGCTGGATCAGAACTGCGGACTGCTGCATCGTCCAGAGGTCGAGCGCCTCCTTACCGAAGGCGTAAGCGTGTCCGGCGACCTCCTCGTTCTGCTCGTACCAGGCGGCGCCGTCCTCGAACGACTCGACGTACAAGAACTCCGTGAGCAGGGGCACGCGCTTGCGCCATGCCGCACCGCCGTCCGACGAGGTGCTCACGACGGCGCCGCCCTCGGTCATGTTCGTCGCCACGAGCTCCGTGAGCAGTCGAGTGCCGAGGAAGTTGACTTTCAGCACGTCCATGGGCGGGAACATGGGTGCCAGGCCGGCGCAGTTGAAGAGCGCATCGATGTGCTCGTCCCGGTTTCCGTAGGCGGCGCGAATCGCCTCCGGATCACCCAGATCGACGGAGTCGAAGCCGGCGAGGGCGAGGCCCCCGGCTCGCGACGGCTCACGCCGTGGACCTCGGCCCCGAGGTCGATCAGGGCGCGAGCCGTCGCTTCGCCGATCCCCGAGGAGACACCCGTGACGACGACCCGCTTGCCCTTGTATTCCGTGAAGTTCATTTGCCATCCTCTTCGATCCCAAAAGACGAGACGGTTCGTCTCGTTTCATGACGTTACCCCTGGGCCTCGCGCAGGCACGGTCATTCCTCGATAATTCTCAGCGGCGCTCATCCGAATCATGCATGGACGGATGGTCGGCTCAGCGGACGACGTTCGGCGGTGGCACGATGGCGTCGTGTCCACCTCAGAGAACGCCCCAGTCGCCGTGATCGCCGCCCTCGGAAGCTCCTTCGCGGCAGGTCCGGGCATCGAGCCGGTCGCCGATGCCGCCGCCATGCGCTCCGCCAAGAACTACGCGCACCAGCTCGCCGATCGACTCTCGGCCGAGCTCGTCGACCTCACCGTCTCGGGCGCGACGACGGCGAACGTCATCGACACCCCGCAGCAGAGCCCGACCGGTTCCTCCTACCCGCCGCAGGTCGACGGACTTCCGGCGAACGCCGACGCGATCACCGTGACGGCCGGCGGCAACGATCTCCAGTTCGCCGGTGCGATGCTCTACGTCGCGTGGCGTCGACTCGACCCGGACTCCCCCATGGTCCCGATGCTCGGCGCGATGTTCGAAGGCGGCATCCCGGCGCCTACCGACGAGGCCGTCGAAGCGGCGACCGCCGGACTCGTCCGGGTCGTCGAGAAGGCCCGCGAGAAGGCGCCGGACGCCCGGATCCTGCTCGTCGACTACCTGACCGTCCTCGATGCGGACTCGCTCGACCACACGCCGTTCGACCAGGACGAGCTCGAGCAGTTCCTGGTCATCCAGACGGCGATCGGCACGGTCTTCCGCGATGCTGCGGCGCGGACCGGTGCCCATCTCATCCTCGCCTCGGCTCTCAGCGAGGGTCACGCGCTCGGATCGGCCGAACCCTGGGTCCAGTCGTTCCACCAGAACATGGCGGCGACGGCAGGGTCGTTCCACCCCAACGAGGCGGGCATGACGGCCATCGCGGCCGAACTGGAGCGCACGCTCACCGCCTGATCGATCAGCCGGTCACGTCCGCCCAGCCCGGATACCTCTTGGTCAGGTCTCGCGTGAAGTCGATGAGCGTCCGAGCTGCCGACGACGCGTGTTCACCGTCCCAGGTCAGCCCGAAACTCCGGTGCGCGTCTGGATCGGTCAGCGGCACGCTGACCGTCCGCGGGCTCAGGGCACCGTCGGCGGGCAGAATCGCGACTCCTAGCCCGGCGGCGACATAGCCGCGGACCGTGGTCAGATCGTCGGCTTCCAGAACGACCCGGGGTGAGAAGCCCGCCGCGGCGCAGAGGGCATCGGCGCGCTGACGAGCGTCGAAGCGTCGATCGAGCACGAGAAACGGCTCGCTGCGGGTGTCGGAGACGTCGGCGGCGCCCGCCTCGGCCAGGGCGTGCCCCCGAGGCACCACCAGGACGAACGCTTGCCGCCCGACCGGCAGCCACCCGAAGCGCTCGGGGGCTTCGGCGCCGTGATCGCGACGTCGACGCGGCCCTCGTCCAGGGCGTCGAGAAGCTCGACGCCCGATCCTTCTCGATGCGTGATCAGCACGCCCGGGCTCTTGTCGAGGAACGAGGCGATCAACTCGCCGGCCACGGTCGGGCCGAGCGAACGCAGGAACCCGACGGCGAGGAATTCGCCGTCCGGGTGCCGCGAATGCGTTGGAGAGCCCGGTCCATGCGCTCGACGGACTCCGCAGCGGCAGCCGCCAGGATCCGGCCCTCCTCCGTCAGCTCGATGCTCCGGCCGCGTCGAGCGACGATCGCGAACCCGAGGTCGTCCTCCCACGCACGCAGGGCCCGGCTCAGGGTCGGCTGACTGGTGCCGGTTCGTTCGGCAGCGCGGGTGATGTTCGGATCGAGAGCGAGCGCCGCCAACTGCGCCAGCGTCGGTGCGAGCGAGGCCGCCGAAGATTCATGCATCTATGAATGAAACACGCGTCGCTCGCTGGACGCAAGACGGGCCGAGGCGGAGAGTGGGTGTCATGGCAGACGCCGAGACTCGCTGGACCACCCACCGTCACGAGAAGAAGCGACGCCTCGACGCACTCGGCCTGTCGGAAGCCACCAAGATCGTCGATGCCGACCGCATCGACACCGTCCTCTCCACGCTGATCCAGCCCCGCGACCGCGTCTCCCTGGAGGGCGACAACCAGAAGCAGGCCGACTTCCTGGCGCAGTCCCTGGCCGAGGCCGACCCGGCGCTGCTCCACGACCTGCACCTGCTCATCTCGTCCGTGAGCCTGCCCGCGCACCTCGACGTCTTCGAGCGCGGTATCGCCTCTCGCCTCGACCTCGCCTTCGCCGGCCCCCAGAGCCTCCGCCTCGCGCAGCTCGTCGAAGATCGGGTCGTCACGATCGGCGCCATCCACACCTACGTCGAGCTGTACGCGCGGATGTTCGTCGACCTGCCGCCGAACGTCGCACTCCTCTGCGCCGAGGCAGCGGACGAGCACGGCAATCTCTACACCGGTCCGAACACGGAGGACACGCCGACCATCGCCGAGGCGACGGCGTTCCACGACGGCATCGTCATCGTTCAGGTCAACCGGATCGTCGACACCCTGCCGCGCGTCGACATCCCCGGCGACTGGGTCGACGCCGTCGTCGTCAGCCCGCGACCGTACAAGCTCGAGCCCCTGTTCACGCGCGACCCTGCGAAGATCGGCCGCGTCGAGATCCTGAAGGCCATGCTCGCGATCCGGGGCGTCTACGAGCGCCACGAGGTCGTGTCGCTCAACCACGGCATCGGCTTCGACACCGCGGCCATCGAGCTGATCCTGCCCACCTACGGCGAGGAGCTCGGGTTGCGAGGGCGGATCGCGAAGCACTGGGTGCTGAACCCGCACCCGACCCTGATCCCGGCGATCGAGAGCGGCTGGGTCGAGTCGGTGCACTGCTTCGGCGGCGAGCCGGGCATGGAGCGCTACGTCGCGGCGAGACCCGACGTTTTCTTCACCGGCCGCGACGGCAGTCTCCGGTCGAACCGCGTCCTCGCCCAGCTCGCCGGGCAGTACGCCATCGACATGTTCATCGGCTCCTCGCTCCAGATCGACGGCGAGGAAACTCCTCCACCGTCACGGCCGGACGCCTGGCCGGATTCGGTGGAGCGCCCAACATGGGCCACGACCCGCACGGCCGCCGGCACGGCAGCGCCGCGTGGCTCGACCTCGCCTCGGGCGAAGGAGCGAGCCGCCGCGGCAAGAAGCTCGTCGTCCAACTCGTCGAGACGTTCAAGGCCGGAGGCACGCCCACCTTCGTCGATCGACTCGACGCCATCGACGTCGGTGCCCAGGCCGGCATGGCTCTGCCGCCGGTCATGATCTACGGCGACGACGTCAGCCACATCGTCACCGAGGAGGGTGTCGCCTACCTCTACAAGGCGAACAGCCTCGACGAGCGCCGAGCGGCAATTGCGGCGGTGGCGGGCGCGACACCGACCGGGCTCCGGCACGACCCCGAGGTGACAGAGCGGCTGCGCCGCGACGGTGTGGTCGCGTTCCCGGAAGACCTCGGCGTCGACGTGCGCCGCGCCGACCGCACGCTGCTGGCCGCCAAGAGCATCGGCGATCTCGAGGCCTGGTCGGGCGGCCTTTACGACTCGCCAGCGCGCTTCCGGAACTTCTGACGCCATGACATCGACTCCGGACACCATCGCCGCGTTAGCCGTCACTGCGCTTCGCGAGGAGGCGCTGCTCACCCCCAAGCCAGGCCTCGTCGACCGCAACGGGCAGGGCAGCCACCGTGACATGACCCTGGCCATGCTCCTTGCCTCGGCCGACTCCCTTTTCGACACCTTCGCCGACCTTGCGCGGGCGGGCGGGGAAGAGCCGATGGGCCAGAGTCTCCGTGACCGGGTGGGTCGCCTCGGGCGCGCTGGCGAGGCTCTGATGCTGCGAGCCACCGGCGGAGTCAACACCCATCGCGGGGCACTCTTCACCGTGGGGCTGCTGGCGACCGCCGCCGGCGCAGCACACACGGAAGCCGACATCTTCAGGATCGCGGGGGCCCTCGCGGCCATCCCCGACTCCGCCGCGACACCGTCGTCGTCCTCCCACGGGCAGGCCGCCGTCCGGACCTACGGCGTCTCCGGAGCCGTCGGCGAGGCGGCCACCGGATTCCCCCATATCCGTCTGAACGCCCTCCCCGCGCTCCGATCGAGCCTGGCCTGGGGCGAGACCGTGGAACGCGCGCAACTCCGAGCGCTCTTGGCACTCGTGGCGACCCTCGACGACACCTGCGTCCTTCACCGCGGCGGCGCGGCTGGTCTCCGCTGGATGCAGGCGTCAGCCCACAGCGTCCAGCGGGCCGGACGCTTCGACACCGCGCTCAGCCGATTGGTCGCCCGCGCGCAGCGTCGACGTCTTTCCCCGGCGGAAGCGCCGATCTGCTGTCGGGCGCGATCTTCGTTGAAGGCCTCTCCTCCCCACGACCGTCCCTTCCGAGGAGCACGCCCATGCAGACGTTTGAATTCGATTTCCCGGGCGACCGGCCTGCGACCCAGCGCGCCCACGTCGGCGTCGTCGCCTCGGCCGACCTCGAAGTCCTGGTCGAGCCATCCGACGGCGACTCGGCCTCGGTCCGGATCCGCACCAGCGTCGACGGATTCGACGACGTCTGGCGCAACGTCCTGGAGCGCTTCTTCACGAGGTACGGCCTCACCGGCTCCATCGAGATCAACGACTTCGGGGCCACACCGGGCGTGGTCTCCATCCGCCTCCTGCAGGCGCTCGACCAGTCCACCCACGACCAGACGCCGGAGAGCCGAGCATGACAACGGAAACCGACGTCGAACCCCTTGTGCCCGAGAGCGCCTACGTCCGTCGAGACAGCTTCATCGAGCGCGACGCCCGGTCGCGGGCGTTCGCGCTGGTCGACGAGGGATCGGGCCGTGAGCTCGTGGATCCGTTCGACCGCCTCGAGTCACCCTGGCTCCAGCAGCAGGGCGTCGTCCCCGAAGCGGACGACGGCGTCGTCATCGTCAAGGGCACCGTGGCAGGCAAAGCCACCGTCGTCATCGGCATCGAGCAGGGCTTCCAGGGCGGTGGCATCGGAGAGGTGTCGGGAGCGAAGATCGCCGCCGCACTCGGGCTCGCCACGCGCGACAGCCGGGCAGGCACCCCCACGTCGGCCGTTCTCCTCCTGGAAACGGGAGGCGTCCGCCTCCAGGAGGCCAATCTCGGGCTGGCTGCGGTTGCCGAAGCCTGCTCCGGTGTGCTCGAACTCCGCGCCCTTCAACCCGTCGTCGCCGTCATCGCCGGCGGTCTCGGCAGCTTCGGCGGGATGAGCATCGTCGCCGGCCTCTGCTCGACCGTCGTCATGACCCGCGAAGCGCGGTTGGGTCTGAACGGCCCCGAGGTCATCGAGTCCGAAGGTGGGATCGCCGAGTTCGACTCCGGCGACCACGCCCTCGTCTGGTCGATCGACGGCGGTGTCCAGCGCCACGCGCTCGGCCAGGCCGACGTGCTCGTCACGGACGACACCGCGGAGATCCTCGACGCGGTTCGCCAGGCGGTATCGGGCAAAGCCGCGTCAGTGCTCGCCTCGCGCGACCTCGCACGTCTACGGGCTCACTTGGCGGTCATCGATCCCGGGTCCCCGCCCTCGCCAGCGAACCTTCCTGATCTGTTTGCGACGGCCACGGGACCGCGAGGGTCCAATCGGCCGCAAGCTGTCGCCGAGTCGAGTGGACGCGGCTCCGCCTGGATGACGTCGCTTGCCGACACCGTACCGACGGCGGTCGAGTCGACCGTCATCGAGGCGACGATCGGGATCGACGGTGTCTCGGCGATCCTGCTGGCCGTTGTCCCTGACGCTGGCAGCCCCTATCGCCGCGCACGGCACGGGGAGGTCGGACTGCTCGAGGGCCTCGTTCTCGCCGAACGCGTCGCAGCCGTCGTGGCCGAGGATGCCGACCTCGAGGTCAACCGAAAACGCCCCATCGTCGCCGTCGTCGACTTCCCCAGTCAGGCATACGGCCGTCTCGAGGAGATGGTCGGAATCCACCTGCACCTCGCGGCGGCTGCCGACGCGTACGCGACGGCTCGCACCCAGGGGCACCCGGTCGTTGCGCTCGTGGTCGGCACCGCCCTCTCAGGCGGATTCCTCGCCCACGGCCTCCAGGCAAATCAGATCCTGGCGCTCGACGATCCCGCCGTCGAAATCCACGCCATGCACAAGCCCGCCGCCGCCCGCATCACGCGTCGAACGGTCGCCGAACTGGACGAACTGGCCACCAGGATCCCGCCCCTGTCCTACGACGTCCGTGACTGGGCGACCCTCGGGCTCTGCAACGGGTTGCTGCCGGTCGTCGACGCCGACCACCCGACTGGCGACGAGGTGGCCCTCGTCAATAAGCAGATCGGAGCCGCCGTGCGACGGGCGCGCGCGGGCGACCGCGGTCTCAGCGGACGCTGGTCCGTCGAAACCTCGGGCAGGAACCGAGCCGCGACCAGACAGGTCTGGGAGGCGATGACTCAGCAGTGGCGGTGATCACGCGGAACGGCGCTCGGGTCCACGATCTGGTGCGCTTCTCAGTCCCTGCGGCCGACGATCGACTGCCGCCGTGGGTCCTGCGCGACCGGGAGAGCGCATGGGGCGTCGTCCGTAGGCAGAGCGCCCGCGCCGATGGCGGGGCGGCTCTTGGTCTTCGCGGCCGAGAACGCTCGGAACGCGTAGCGGTCGAGGTGACGACCAGCGACATCCTCGAGGTCGTCGCCCCCGAGGAACTCATTACTCGACCTCTCAGCGGCACCGTGAACCCAGGGCTCGCGAGGGCCCTGTCCGTGCTGTCGTCCGTCGACCCGCAGAAGCTCGGCGGGCTGGTTTGGGGGCCGACCGGCTCTGCCGGGTTCGAACTGGCTACAGGCATCCCTGCCGTGCGCGAGACCAGCGATCTGGACATGATCCTGCGCGCCGACCGGCCCGTCACACGGGAGGTCGCGGGCCGGATCCTGCACTTTCTTCTGACGTTGCCCTGCCGAGTCGACTGTCTGCTCGAAATCGGCCGTGGGGCGGTCGCTCTCGCCGAGTGGGCCGCAGGCGACGGGGGCGTGCTGCTGCGCACGCCGAGCGGCCCGGTCCTGACGAAGAACCCGTGGCAGGATTGCGCTTCGTGATCGCGTTCCTTTATCCGGGCCAGGGGTCGCAGCGCGCAGGCATGATCGCCGCCCTCCCTCGGGTCCCGGTCGTGACTGACACCCTCGACGAGGTGGCGCTCGTCCTGGGCCATGATGTCCGCGAGTTCGACACGGCCGAGGCCCTGACCGACACCGTCGCCGCGCAACTGGCCCTCTTCACTGTCGGGGTGGCATCCACGCGCCTCCTGGCCGACAACGGTGTTCGGCCCGACGCGGTCGTTGGCCATTCCATCGGCGCCTTTCCTGCCGCCGTCGCGGCGGGCGTCCTCAGCCTCGAGGCCGGAGTCGCTGCCGTCCGTGTCCGCGCCGAGGCCATGCGCGACCTCTATCCCGCAGGATTCGGCCTCCTCGCCGTGATCGGCGCTCGGCTGCCCGACGTCCGCCGCCTCGTCACCGCCGCCGAACGACGAGCGGACCTGTTCGTGGCGATGGAGAACTCGGAAGACCAGATCGTCCTCGCGGGAAGCGATGCCGCTTTCGAGCGTGTCGCCGCACTCGCGGCAGGCTTCGGCGTCCGCGAAGTCCGACGGTTGGATGTCGCGGTGCCCTCGCACTGCCGTCTCATGAGTCCGGTTGCCGATGCGGTGCGCAAGCAGCTTGGCTCCAGGCCAGCCCGGCGCCCCGCGATCCGGTACGTGTCTGCGCTCTCGGCACGGTCAGCGGCTACGACCGACGCCGTCGTCGACGATCTTGCCCAGGGTGTTGCGCAGATGGTCCGCTGGCGCGACGCGACCGACCTCCTGGCGGAACTCGGCACCACCGCGGTCGTCCAAGTGTCTCCGGGGCGCGCGACGGCCGCTCTTTTCGCCGCGGATCACCCCGAGATCCCTGTTCTGGCGATGGATGACGCCCCGTGGGCCGACTCGATCGTTCGCGCGTCGGCTGTCGCCTCTCGAGCCTAGGAGACTGTCACTTAGCGCCGCGCAGGCCGTCGAACAGGGTGTCGATGAGACCGTCGGCCAGATCAGGACCCACGTCGAGGCGGCTCAGGATTCGGTACACGATGGTGCCGAAGAGCATCTCGATCACAGCCGTCGAGGTGAGCGCCGAGTCGATCTCGCCGTCTGCCTCCGCTTCACGAAGGCGAGCGGCCATGGACGCTTCCTGCGGCCCGGTCAGGCGTTCGTACAGCACGGCCGCGAGATCCGGATCGTCGGCTGCTGCCGACACGAGACCGCGGAGCAGGCTGGCGTTCGCTGGGTCGCCGAGCTCGTGCAGGGCGCCGCGGAACCACACGAGCAGGTCGTCGCGAAGGTCGCCGGTGTCGGGTGGCAGTTCTCGTGACGGCAGGATCAGCCCTTCGAGCACGCACTCGGCCAGGATCGCACTCTTCGACTTCCACCACCGATAGATCGTCTGCTTGCCGACGTGGGCTCGAGCGGCGATGCCCTCGATGCTCATCTGCTCGTAACCGACCTCTGCCACGAGGTCGCGAGTGGCTGCCAGGATCGCCGTGCGCGCCCGCTCGCTGCGTGGTCTTGTCGGACTCGGCTCACTCATAGAGCCAACGGTACTTGAGGCGTATGCTCTTCTGCAGCGAGACGGACCGTCTCGTCTCAAGTGTCAGCACAATTGGAGCCACCATGTCCAAGCAAGTCGTCGTCGTCATCGGAGCGGGCGGGATGGGCGAGCAGATCGCCCGCCGCCAGGGAGCCGGCAAGCACCTGTTCCTCGCAGACTTCAACGAGGAGATGTTGGCGAGCAAAGTCGCCGCCCTGAAGATCGACGGCTTCGAAGTCACGTCGCAGAAGGTCGACGTCTCATCGCGTGAGTCGGTGAAGGCCCTCGCCGAAGCGGCCGCCGCTGCCGGCCCGGTCGTCGAGGTCATCGACACGGCCGGTCTTTCGCCGACACAGGCACCCATCGGCGCCATCCTGAACGTCGACCTTCTCGGCGTCGCCATCGTCCTCGAAGAATTCGCTTCGGTCATCGCCGACGGCGGCGCCGGAGTCGTCATCGCCAGCATGGCCGGGCAGACGTACGGCGCCCTCACACCGGAGCAGGAGTTCGCTCTCGCGACCACCGACACCGACGCTCTTCTCGACCTCCCCTTCGTCGCCGAAGGGATCGCCGACCCCGGAGCCGCCTACGGTCTGTCGAAACGCGCCAACCAGCTGCGCGTCAAGGCGGCCAGCGTCGCCTGGGGGCAGCGCGGCGGCCGTGTCAACTCGGTCAGCCCCGGCATCATCTCTACCCCGATGGGCCAGCAGGAGCTCGAAGGGCCCTCCGGCGTCTACATGAAGGCCATGATCGAGGGATCCGGAACCAAGCGCATCGGCACCCCCGCCGACATTGCCAACGCCGTCTCGTTCCTCCTCGGCTCCGAGGCGTCGTTCATCACCGGAATCGACATCCTCGTCGACGGCGGTGTGATCGCGTCGGTCACGACGAACCCGCCGGCTTTCCTCACGCAGGGCGCGTAGCTCAGACAGCCATCAAAGACCGCTCGCCCACGTGGGCGAGCGGTCTTTGCGCGACTCGCTGCGGGCCGTTGGACTCACGACACGAAAGCCTGCAACTCGAAATGAAGTTCTGGAAACCACGCATCCGTCATGAGCTACCGTTTGCCACGTAGATTGTCGCGTTCCGCGGAAAGCGACAATCTACGTGGCAATTCGACAAAATAGATGTCGGACGACAAATCTGTCCGCCTCTATTCAGCTTGTCCAAGTCACCCCTGATTTGACGGGCTTCTCGCGCCCGCTTGTCCACCCGGTTTCGCACGCAGAATGTCCATTTCCACAAAACGCTGATGAGAAGGCAATTACTTCGGGCGGCTAATCGCTTGTCCGCGACGAGATGACCAGCTCGGCGATGTCGTCAGCGATTTCATCGATGGACGAGTCGGAGGTGCTGCGGGCGAGCTTGTCAGCGAGGGATGGGCTGTGCTCTTCGACGTCGGCCCGTGTGACGTCGTGCCAGATGGGCAGAAGGTTCTGACGACCGCCAACTGTCTGCGTGACAATTCCGTCGAGTTCGTATTGGGGCCAGCCTTTCGTGAAGTAGTGCTCGCTGAAGATGACGGCCGCAAAGCGGCTGCCTCGAAGGCCCCGATCAATCCGGCGTCTGAGGCTGTCGCCAATTCTGAGTTCAGCCTTGTCGAGCCAGACGCTGACGCCCCGGTCTTGCAGCGCTTGAGCCAATGGGATCGCGACAGTTGTCTTGTCCTCGCTCGCATGGGACAGAAACACGTCCCACGTGCGCCCGTCCAATTCGTCGTCCGTTGTAGGAGCTTGCGGAGTCCTGGTGTCGACGGAGTCGGCCAGGCTCCGTTCGTCCGGCGCTCGGTAGGCGGGCAGATTTCCTCTAGGCGGTGGCAGAACTTCAACGCTGCTCCGGATTGTTCCTGCCGCCCCGCCAAGGTCCACAGCCACGTACCAGTGGCCCGAACTTGGGACAGGGACGCGCGCGGGTGACCTTTTCATGAGACCACCCGTGTAGCGGTATCGGCCACCGCGGGGAGATGAATAGATTCGGTAGTTGAACGCGTCCAGGAGGAGAACATTTGCCTGCTTGCCCAGCGTTACGACGACGGTGGCGCCCTTGCTGACGTGACCAAGGTCGTATTTGATGTGCTCCACCCCGGGCTCCTCTTGTTGTCGCCAGCCTACGGACGACCCATGGCTTTCGGGAATGAAGAGCGGGCTTCCTTGTCGGGATTCGTCTAGACCGCTGATCAGATCTGTTGCAAGCGAGGATTCGGGACTCTAGAGCGACGCCAGTCAAGCGATCGGACTGGGTTGCTTTGAGGTGTACCTCAAAGCGACACGTTCAGCGCCTTACGTACGCAAGCTGGCCTGTTCCCTCCCCACAGATCACGCCGCTACAACCGGTCTCGATCCGCGCCGCGAAGACGCAACTGCAAAGATCCACCGGGCACGGAATCGGAGGCTCGTCATCGCCCGCCATGCGACTTCGGCCCGGTTCCGACGCCGGTATCGACGGCTTTCGACACCCTCGCCGACGCCGGCGGAGGGCTCTTCAGGACGCGGGATCCCGATGTGTTCTAGGAGCAAATCATCTTGCCCGTATCCGAGGGCGGTCAGTTCAGCCGACCACAGAGGTAGGCCGCGAGACCCACTCGGCCGCCCTCGGGGTGGCGCGGATCTCGCCGTCGCGGTCCACGACCAGGACGTCGACGTTCCAGGTCTCCGTCACCCGGTCGAGGTCGCCGGGGAGCCCGGCGATGATCGTCGTGGCCAGGACGTCCGCCGTTTCGATGTCGTCGGCGAGGACCGTCGCCTGGACGAAGTGGGATCGACCGTTCCGGCTCCAGATGTGGTCACCGCGCTCCGCGATGCCCGAAGTGGCCAGGGCACGCCGCGACCCGTCCAAGGTGGCGATGCCGAGAAGACCGGCGGCGTCGTCGGGATCCACGATGCCGACGCGCCACGTCGGCGTGGACGGGGTGATCCGGCTCAGGCAGTCCCCGCCGACAGTGAGAAGCCACGCCGCGCCCAGCCCGTCGAGGACCGCACCCGCGTCGCGGATGGCGAGCGCCTTGACGAGGCCCGACAGGTCGATCACGTCGTCGGGGCGATGGGGCGTGGACAGGCCCCACGTCGCGTTCCTCCACTCGAGAGCCTGCGCGTAGGTCTCGCGGACGTCTGGCATCGTATCGGCAAGTTGAAGTTCGCCTCCCGCGACCCGCGACAGGGGTGACGCGTCGTCATACAGGCTGTAGACCCCGTCGTACCGCTGGAAGACCGCCCTCACCGCCTCGAGATCGACGAGGCCCAGTTCGTCGTCGACGCGGACGCTGACGATGGTCCCCATCGTGTCGAAGGTGTGGACGCTCATAGGCCGGATTTGTCGAGGGCAGCCTGGAGCGAGGTGGTGTACCCCTGGCTGGTGTAGGTGGCGCCGCTCACGGACTGGATGTTCGCCGACTGGGCGCTGAGGGCTTCGGTGCGCGGGATCGGGGCGGCGTAGTTGCTGATCTCGACCGACCGGCCGCCCTGGTCAGTGAGCTGCAGCGCTTTCACGTCGGTGATTTTTCCGGCGGAGACGACGATCTCGACCTGCACGGGCCCGAACTGGGTCTGCGCGGTAGTCCCGTCGAACGTGCCCGACACGGTCGCCGTCTTCGACGAGGACGAACCCGAGCTCGCGGAGGGCGTCGATGCGGACGGGGTCGAACTCGGTGTCGACGACGAGGACGAACCCGAGCCGGAGGACGTGGGCGTGGAGCTTCCGGACGTCCCGCTTCCTGTGGGGGCGCTCGTCGACGACGTAGCGGTGACTTGGCTGGCACCGATCTGCCACCCGATGAGCAGGACCGATGCGGAGGCGAAGACGCCTCCGGCGATGGCGCGTGGCCTCATGAGCTGAACCTTTCCTGGTGGATCTGGTGCTCGGGGACGCCGGCGAGGCGGGCATCTCGGACGACGAGGTCGGACCAGGCCTGGGGCCCGCACCCGTGGCGACCGCTCCGGGAGTGTCCCGGTTGTCGATGTCGGCGGTCCCACCCGCCTGCATCGCAAGGCCCCGGACCAGCGCGAGGCCGAGACCGTTCCCGCCGCGGACGCGCCGTCGGGAATCGTCGGCCCGGGAGAACCGGTCGAAGGCGTGGGCCAGGAATTCCTGGGGGAGGCCGGGGCCCTCGTCGGTGACAGTGAGGAGGAGGGCCCTGTCAGAGTCGTCCTCCTGCTCGAGGGTCACGTGCACGGTGCCGCCGTCGGGACTGAACGTGACGGCGTTGACCAGGAGGTTGTCGCAGATCCGTCCGAACGACGAGACGCTCGTCGCGTAACTGACGCGATCGTCGGAGTCGTCGTGGTCGTCGTCGACGTCGTCGACAGAGAACTCGATGACGATCCCCGAGGCGCCGGGTGCGATGCGGGCGCGGTCGACGCTGTCGAGGAGTTCTCGGCGGAGGTCGGCCGCGGTACTCGAGGGTGCCGGCGTCGAGCCGACCGTGGACTGGTCGAGACGGGAGAGCTCGAGCAGGGTCGTCGCGAGATCGGACAGACGTTTCAGCGACGTCTCCGCGGCGACGATCTCCCGTTCGAGGGCGGGGGCGTCGCCGAAAGACCGATGGGCGAGTTCGAGGCGGGCCGTCAGGGCCGCGATCGGGGTCCGGAGTTCGTGGCTGGCATCCGAGACGATCTGCCGCTCGTGGTCAGCACTCGCGCGCAAACGACTGATGAAGGCGTTCAGGGTGACGGCGAGGTCGGAGAGCTCATCTCCGGCTCGGGAGACGGGGAGTGACTCGCGCGAGTCGTCGCGGCTGATCAGCAGTGCCGACTGAGCCAGTCGGCGAACAGGCCGAAGGAGAGGCTCGATAGGATCCAGGCGGCCGCCCCGAAGGCGAGGAACGCCACGACGAGTCCGACGACGAGCGACCGGTCGAGCGCGCTGATGGTCAGGTCGCCCGACGTCGTGCTGCGCGCCGCCCAGAGGGTGAACTGCCCCTCGTGCGTGCTGATGTGCTGCTCGACGACGATGTACGTGATCCCCCCGCTGGTGACGCGACGGGTGGGCGCCTCCGAGTCGCGATCCGGCACGATCGCCTGGACGAAGTCCCTGTCGTGGAGGTCACGGTCGGCGAGGTGGGCCTGCAACTCGTCCGGGAGCGTGTTCAGGAGGAATCCGTCCGACTCCGACCGAATGGCGACCAGGATTCCGCTCGCCGGTTTGTCGGGGGTCTCGTCGGGATTGTTCTGAAGGTCGGAGAGGAACGGGTCGAGGTCGGATTCTGCGAGGGTCTGCTCGCTGGCGGCGGTCGTCGCACGGATCTGGAACGCCATGAGCGCGGCCACACCCGCGAGGACGATCCCGGCCACCAGCAGACTGCCCAGGGTGATCCGCAGCTGGATCGGAAGGGCGCGGAGCCGTCTCATGCGGGGGCCGGAACGTCGGCTCGGTAGCCAACGCCGCGGACGGTCGCGATCGACACGACGGACCCGGCGGCCGAGAGCTTCTTCCGGACGTAGCTGATGTACTGGTCGACGATCGTGGGGTCGAAGTGCTCCGGGGATCCCCAGACCTCGGCCAGGATGTCGGTTCGACTCCGGATCTCCGGCGCGGATGCGACCAGGAACCGGAGGAGGGAGAACTCCTTGACGCTGAACGCCACGACGCGTCCCGCCACGCGAGCCCGCACGGTGGTCGTGTCCAGCTGGAGGTCGCCCGCCTCGAGCACCGGGGCGCTGGCCGACGGCGCCGCCTGGCGACGCAGCTGTGCTCGCAGACGAGCGTTCAGTTCGGCGAGCGAAAAGGGTTTGGTGAGGTAGTCGTCGGCGCCGGAGTCGAGGCCGAAGATCCGGTCGTCGACGGCGTCGCGCGCGGTCACGAGGATGATCGGAAAGTCGTTGCCGGACTGACGGAGTCGGCGGCAGATCTCGAACCCGGTCATCTCCGGCAGCATGACGTCGATGGCGGCGGCGTCGAAATCCGTACCACCGGCTGCGATCAGCGCGGCGATCCCGTCGGAGACGGAGGTCACCGTGTGCCCCTCGTCGGTCAGACTTGCACTGACGAGCTGGAGCATCTCGGAGTCGTCGTCTACGACGAGGATCTTCGCCACTGCCGATCGTCTCCTTGCCGGGGAATCGTCAGGCGACGCCACCGGTGTGCAGAAGCATACCGATGACGAATGTGGCGGCGAGAGCAGCAGCACCGCCGACGACGACGCGGAGAGTCGCGCGTGCCTTCGACCCTCCGCCGATCCTCGCTCCGACTGCGCCCGTCAGGGCGAGAGCCAGCAGGACCGCGACGAACGTCACGGGAATCCGGATCGAGGCGGGCGGCAGCAGCATCGCGAGCAGCGGCAGGATGGCGCCGATCGTGAACGCGGCGGCGGAGGCTGCCGCGGCATGCCACGGGCTGACGACTTCGTCTTCGTCGATCCCGAGTTCCGCGGCGAGGTGGGCTTTGAGGGCATCTCGCTTCGTCAGCTCCTCCGCGACGGCCGCGGCCGTCTCCTCGCTCAACCCCTGATCGCGGTAGAGCTGCGTCAGTTCGGCGAGTTCCGCGTCCGGGTCGTCGCGGAGTTCCCTGCGCTCCTTCTCGATCAGGGCGTTCTGGCTGTCGCGCTGGCTGCTGACCGAAACGTACTCGCCCAGAGCCATCGAGATGGCACCGCCGACTAGCCCTGCGGCGCCCGCGGTCGCGATCGCGCCGGTGGAGGTGGAGGCGCCCGCGACGCCGACGACGATCGCCGCGACGGACACGATTCCGTCGTTCGCTCCGAGGACCCCGGCGCGCAGCCAGTTGAGTCGGCCGGCGAGGTTTCCGGCGTGCTCTTCTCCCTCGTGGGTGGCAGCGGTGCTTGCAGATGTGGTCATGGTGAAAGCCTCTGCCCGGCTCACGGAAAGCACCAGCATGCTTAGCCTTCCCTGCCCCGACGAATCCGGCGGTCGGGGTCCGAACGTGTGAGCTTTCGAACAATTCGCAGCCCCTTTTCACGTGCTCACCCGGCAGCGGACGCATAGCGTCCACGCCTGACACCCTCCACTCGACAGGAAGAAGCACATGACATCCAGTGACACGACGACCAAGGGCACTCCCGTCCCCGCCCGCCCTGAGATCGCGCCCGGCTCGCGCCGGAACTATGCCATCTTCACCGGCATCACCGTTCTGTTCATCTTCGTGCAGTCCATCACGGCGGGGAACTTCATCGAGGGCGGCCTGCCGGACAGCGCCAAAGAGACCTGGACCAACATCCACGGAGGGCTCGCCTATCCGATCATGCTGTTCGCCCTGATCGCTGCCATCGTCGCGCTGCGCGGCTCCGCGCGGCGGGCCGGATCCGGATCTTCGCCGTAATCCTGTTCGTAGCGACGGTCGCACAGTGGCTCTCCGGGCACGCCATCTCGGGCCTCGGCCTGGACTGGATCACGCCGTTCCACGTCGCGCTGGCCTTCGTCATCTACGGCTTGGCCATCTGGCTCTCCGTCCAGTCAGCACAGCTCCGACGGAACGCCCGCTAGAAGTCGCCAGCCAGTCGAAAGACGCGCAGGGCTTCGCGAACCAAATAGCGCGGGTAGCGGAAATCTGTCGAATGCGCACACGCTGTTCTGCCCCGCCGCGTTGCGCATCCGTGTCGATAAAAACCACCTCGGGGTCGTCTAAGCGTCGAGCACGCGACGGCTGCGTCACACCAGCTACGCGCCCTCGGCCGACTTCGTGTGGCGGATGGCGATGAGGCTGTTACGCATGGGCATCGTGATCGTCGAGATATGCCCGCCGAGTCGCTCGGAGATATCTCTCCGGGTGAAGTTCCCGAACTACGCCAGCTCGATTACCTGCCACCGAAGCGCATGGGTCCTCGGATTCGCCACGCGGACCTCGACGTTCGCGAACTCGATATCGATAGTCTCCGAGACGACGTCGATCGCGGTCGACTGGCTGTGATGCGCCTTTTACGGCACGGTAAACGCAGGGGCGAAGCGAGACAAGCAGGTTGCCACCCGCGCTAGAGGCCTTTATCGAGTGTGTCTTGGCGAAGCCGGCTCTCCTTGCACCACCCGTCAGCGACAAAGGTGCCCAGAGACTTCAGAATCTCCTCTTCTTCAGAGAGAGCGGAACAGGTGGTCGACCATTCACACCGGAAAACGGGACGACGCCGTACGAAAAGGACATCCGTCCGGGAATACGACACCAAACTTTGGAAAGCGACATTTCTTTTTGGAACCCACACCAGTTGGGCTTTTCGCGGACGCCCATGTGCTGGGGTATTCCTTCGGCGACATGAAGGGGAGGCTCAGAAGGAAGCGGACCAGTCAGAAAAGACGAAGACATAAAATTTTTCTGCTATCTCTGATCCACCTACCGCCTAATCAACTCACCGAAAATGCCTGCTTTGACTTTTTGTGTGGCGGGAAGAGCTTTGAATTGGCGGCCGACAATGTCGACGACAGCAGCAGATGGTCCGGAATCGGGCACGCAATCGGGGTCTCCGCCACCATCTCGTCTGCGATTTCCGCCAACTAGATCGTCCGATTTCGCGGCCCGTGGGTTCGATCTGGACCGCGTTCGGCCTATTCATTCTGGTCAACGCGTTGATCTGGTTCGGCGTCCTGCGCCTCGTCCTGTCGATCGCGACGCTCGGCATCGACGTCGTCATCTGGCGGATGGCGTTGAACGCGCTCCAGAAGGCCCGCGAGGGGCCAGGCGAGGAAGTCCGCGAGGACGATGCCGAGGACGTCGAGGTCTGACGCGCGAGGACCTTGCCGACAAAGAAACCCGAGAGGAGTGAACCTCTCGGGCTTCTCTTGTTCGTGCTGCCGGTCAGGAGCGTTTCTTCAGACCACAGGTACTGCACTGCAGCCAGTTCGTGCTGACGGGCTGGAGCGTGTACGTGCCGCAGTCCGGGCACAGGTGACCTTTCGCCATGTCGAGTTCCCTTCGTCATCGCGGCACCGAAGGGGCCGTCACGGCCAACTCTAGACGTTCTGATTCATTGGCTTGGAAAACCCCTTCTGAGCAGGACTTCTGTAACTATTGGTACCCGAAGGGTTTCGATGCCCCATGAATATGGGGTTCCAAGCGACCCTCGAGAGGATAATCGGTCGCTTTCCCCGCCGGGGGCTAAGTGCCGGTGCGCATGCTGTGACAGATGCCGCCGATGACCAGGCCGCACAGGGCGACGAGTGCCGGCCAGAAGGCGAGGTTGACTCCGAGCTCCAAGCAACCGCGCTGTTACCCGGTGACGTGACAGGCAATCCAATCGGAATCTCCTCGCGGAACTCGGACTTGCCGATCTTGTCGAGGATCACGAACGCGATGTCGTTGAACTCAACAGCAAAATCGCCGCCAGCCCACCGCTCGGGACGTACATGTCCAGGCCGGGGCCACCAACGGTTGCACAATGGCCGGATCTGATGAACATTCTGGGAGGCGGACCTCGTGACAGTATTGTCAAATGGATGCTCATGTTCGCGTCTGGGTCACGGGACTCAGCTCTCGCAGCGAAGCCGTTGCAGACGGTCTTCTCCGTCTGGGCCATGAAGTAGAGGCTCCGACGCTGGCCACCAGTACACGTGACGAGTCATCTGCGGCGCGCTGGGCAGACGTCGTAGTAGTCGTCACTAGCGGTGCGGCCTTGACCCCAGACCAGTCGCTGCTTTTCGGCCTCGCCTTGGGCAGCAAAACTCCGGTGCTGTTCGTCGGTCCAATGCCGGTAACATCGCCCGCCCTTGCCGCGAACAGCTACACAATCGTCGATCCCGTCCCAATCGAAGCTGTCGGATTTCAAGTGAGCACCCTCGGCGGCGCGAGGGCGGAACGTCGATCGGTCGCTAAGGCAAGGAAGTCCCTCAGGCCTGCCGAGCCTGACTCACCGCGGATCAGTCGCCGAGATATGAATACCTCAGACCTGAACTTTTCATCTCTGTTGGAACAGGAAGTTTTTCAAGCTCTGAGCCTTGATCCCGATGTCATTTCCATCAGGCGCGAGACCCAGAGACCCGTTTTGTCCTCACCTGGTCGATCGTATGTTCCTGATTTCCTAATCTGGATCGACGGAGCAGAGCCCTTTAACCCCATACCTGTCGAAGTTGGTAATCACGACGTCGTACCTTCGTTGGATCGCCTTGTTGAGGCGATGCTCGCGAGCCAAGCCAAAGTGGGAATCCTCATCACTTCTGAGGCGCCATCGAAACCATATGTGCATGAGCCGAAATCCGGACTGGCCGTAATCCAGGTTGGGATTATCAATTCCGCTGGCCAGAATGCATGGCTTGGCCGCACAGTTCGAGAAGCAAGGAATCACCTTGTGCACGGCGGCGAACTTCGTGGCTAGGATCTCGCAGGTCAAAGTTCAAGGCTTTCTATCGCAAGGAGCCATCGCCACGAGCACTACGGGAACGGGTCGAGCGTGCGAGGATCTCGGTGAATACATATTCGCCAAATTCCCGGGGGTGACGTGTGTTGCAAGAAACGCCATCGATATTTTCGGCTCGGCCGAGACTGATCTCGTCTTTACAAATGATGCGACAAAAAGCGGTCTTTACTTCCTGGAACCCGTTCTCATCATCGAATGCAAGAACTACGCAACCTCGAACGTCTCCTCAGCAGATATCAGCTACTTCGCCACTCGCCTCAGAGACAAGGGCGCTCGGTCGGGAATTATCTTGACGACCACATCGATCTCTGGAACCACAGCTAGAGCGGGAATTCACGCTGTCGAGACTGCTCTGGTGAACGGGGTCACCATTCTCGTCATCAACGCGGATCATTTGTCAACGTTGAGCGATACCCAAAGTCTCCTGACCGTGCTCAACGAACAACTTGTCGAGCTTAGGGTATCTGGCACCTTGCGACTGCCGTAGTTTCTCTCTCGAAGCGCATCGAACTGATGCCAACAACAACATCTGTCGATTCGTGCACGAGACCGATCGACCATAACCTCACGCTGGACATGAGCATCATTCGGAGGCTCGTTAGTCGCCCAGTCTGTATCTGCGAGAACCCCATCAGTCTCGGGCCGCGACATCACGCAGGTGCGCGACAGCCCGCGCGGCGTTCCCGTCAGGCCTTTGACCCGGAAGGTTTGTCATCATCGCGGGCATTGACGAAGACGAGGTCCGGCCCCTCTTCAATGCCGAGGCTCTTGCAGGCGCGATCGAGCGTCGCTCGCTCTTCGGCGGAGTAGTAAATGACCATCGTGACGGCGTTCTTGGTCTTGTTCGCCTTCTTGTAGACCGGAACCTGCTTTTCGAGGTTCCTGCGCAGCGCACTGTTGGAAGCGAGCTTGATTTCCAGCAGGGTGGTGTCCGCTGAACCGCGGCTAACCTTGAAGTCCACGGGACCGCGGCCGTTGTTCACCTCTGCGTTTACGTCAAACACACTCGCCTGCAAGGTGAGCGCCACGAGTCGCTGGACATCCTTCTCGGATGCGTGATTCTTTGCATGGTTCAGGCTCTTGTAACCATCCTGATCCTCTACCCAGTTCTTGAAGACCAGGGCGCGGTACCGGACCTCTTCGAGACTATTGGCCTTTGGCCGCGACAGCATCGCGGGCATCGACCAAAACGAGTCAAGGATGGACTTGAAGATGGTGGCGAAGACCTCGGTGATCTTCTCGATCTCCGCGTCACTGACCGCGACGGCACCATCACCATCGTCCTCCCGCATCCTTATGTACGTGTCTAGAAGGGTCGGGAAGTACGCGAGCGTTCGCTCGCGCGCGCGTCGCAATTCTTTCGACGTGGGTGAGTCGTCGCCGGCAAGTTGTTGCTGAAAGTACGCGTCGACGCGCGCGCGTTGGACGTCGTCATCGACGGCTGCGACGATCTGCGGGTACTGCGCGACCATGTCCGCATGGTTGATCCACACCTGGTCGTGGACGAGTATGTCAACGGGAGTGAGCAGGACGTAGTCACCGTTAAAGACCGGCAGGTATCGCACCTCGTCAACCCAAGTGCGGGTGTCGTAACTGAACCGGACTCGTCGGACGCCGACGTTGGCGCAGCGGGACGGGTCGACGTGATCTCGAGCGAATCGCTCGGTGTAATCGACCAGGTAGTCCTTGATCAGATTCGTGGTGAAGTCGCTGATGTTATCGAGGCCGACACCGGGGCGAATGAGCGACACCTTCTCGAGGTGACTGCCCCTCGTTCCTGTCTCCTCACCGAAATTACTGAGTGCACGGCCGAGTGCCTCCCGCATGGCGATTGCAAACTCACGTCCAAGTCCTCGGCCGTCATTTCCAAGCTCGCAATACCCGAACCAGTTCTGCTTTACCTCCTGGAACCGGAACAGGTCCTTGATGATCGCGTCGGGCAGATCGTCTCCAGCGATGCTGCGGAGGAATCGTAGATACCGAATGATGTTTGCGTGAAGAGCCTGGTACTCGGGCTTGCTGCTGTTGAAGAGCAGAAACGGGTCGACGAAGAGTTGGACGTCGGCGAGCAGATTGATGTCGAAGGCGCCATAGGCGTCGAGCGTCTGTCGCGAGACTCCGAACTGATCGCTGAAGAAAATGCGAGGGGTGCTCACAGGGCAAGTCTGCCCGACTGCCGCCCGCCGTATCGCTGCGCCACGCGCGTGGTGGCGCGAGAACGCTCCGCCCGTGACCTCAGCCGAGACGGACACGTTACGCTTGGTCCCTCCCACCACCGGCTGACCAGCGAAGCTGCCGAATTGATCCGCAACACGGTGGTGCGGCCAGCGGTGCGTTCCTTCGGATCGCTCTTCAGCAAACCAGCGCATGCGCGCCGCACTCGCTACCGCCCGAGCGTTGTCAGCCGTCAGCTTTGAACCAAGCCCCTCGTGCCTCCTGCAGTTCCTTCCAGTGGGCCTCGAGCCCGGTCAGCGAGGGGCTGATGTTCATGCTCGCGAGCGGCTGCGAGTGCCCGTCGATGTAGCGACATGCCTCTTCGAAGACTCGGTTCACGACCTCGATAGCCGCCGGTAAGGCGGCCGTTTTGATGTTCGGGAGGCTCGTCATCCGGACGTTCGGCTGGTAGCGCTGAGTCACTCCCTGGAGGAGTTCGGTCTCGGTGAAGACTTCGCACCAGGAGCGGATCCAGTCGTATCCCGTGCGGATGAGTGCGGCACGCGCGTTGCCCTCTTCCGAATTCGCGGTCTGGATCGTTTCGTTGATTTGCGCCTTGATGTTGTTGAGTGTGTCCCAGCGCGGGCCGGTAGCCCGCGTGACGTGCCCCTTGCCATCTTCGTCCGTGATCTGGAAGTACGAGCACCGTTTGCTGGACACCATGAGGTTCAGGAGCGTAGTCGCGAAGAAGATGTCGTGAGTGAAAACTATGACCTGTGTCGATTCGGCTAAGGAAGCGATGCGCTGCGCTACCTCGTTGATGCGACGATGGTCGAGGCTGGACACCGGGTCATCGAATATCACCGGTGCGCTAATTCCTGCGAGGCGCGCTTCGGCGAGGAAGTCCGCCATGGCGAGGACTTTCTGCTCACCTTCGGACAGCACCGCAGATGGCCTGTGCTTGCCGGTCAGGACTTTCCGGCGGTGCGCTTTGCCCTTACGGCCGATGTATTCGACCCGCATCTCGGGCGCCCGGAGAGCCGCGCGCTCCGCCGCAAATAGAGCGTCGAAGCTTTCGTTGATCATCTGGTCGCTCGCGGCCTTCGACAGAGCCGTGAGGTTTCGCTGAAGGGTGGGCATGGGCTTTGCCAAGAGGGCAAGCCGATCTGCTTGCTTCGCATCTCGCACGTGCAGCTCGATCTCGCTCCACGACTTGCTTAACTCTGCCGCGGCCTCAAGTTCCACAAGGCTTTTCTGTTTCGCCGCGAGCGTCTCATCACGAGTTGCCGCCTGCTGACGCAAGTCGACGAGGCGATCACTGGCCGCAGTGACTGCGTCCGACAGCGTGAGCGCGTCGGGCTGAGCAGTTTGGATGGTCTGGGCATCGATTCCGAGGGGAGCCCTTGCCTCAGAATCGATGTTGCTGGCTTCTCCGCCCACGTTGTTTTCGTTCGCCTTGCACGCGTCCATGAGCGTCGCGTGCGTCGACACTGTGCGCTCCAATGCAGCCTGGTAGGTCAGTTGTGGATCCTCGTCCGCATGGTCCCGCAAGAAGGCTTCGATGTCTGCGACTTCGGCGGCGAAGAGCGGGGCGCCGAGAGCCGTGAGTCGGCCCTTCGAGACCGTGATTCCGTCAGCGATCGTGTCTTCGAGATACTCCGAATACTTTCCGACGAGGACTGCTGCTGGGCCGACTAGAGGTTGCCTGCAGTACAAGCAGCGTTCTGCATCGTGTACGTCCAGGTCTGAGAGGTGCGCTTTGTACCGTTCACCCGCTTGCACGAAGCTGTTCCAAGTTTCGTCAGGTTCGGCCGGCAGGTCAGCTGCCTCAAAGAGGGCAGCGCGGAACAGTCGATAGTCGTTCTGCAGGTCAGCAAGTTTGTCGCGCTCAACCGAGAATGCATTGCCGTCGAAGCCCGCAACGGTCGTCGCCAGAGCGGCGGCCTGCTTGAGAGCCCGCTCGGTGCGGGCAAGGGCGGTGATCTCCGAGCTGATCGTGTCGGCTTCGAGGGCGGCGACGGTTCGGCGCAGTTCGCCGATTCGAGTCTCGACGTCCGCGCCGAAGTCCGCCTTCGACTTGAGGTCCTCAAGGTCAGTGGAGGCGCCGAGAGTCTCGATGAGTGGGTAGACAGTCGCTGTTCGGCCAAACCGTGACAGCAGGCCAGTTGAGCGAGATCGGAGTTCCGAGATCGAGGCATCGACTTGGGATTGGACCGACTTGATGCCGGCAGCTACGTGGTTGAACAGTGCGAGAGCGGCGGGGACGTAGACGTACTCGAGATCGTCATCAACGTGGAAGCTGACAGACGGGCTGTCGAAGATGGACATGCGGGTAAACGGTGCCACGCCTTGCTGGCCGCTCCACATGTAGGTCTTCGGCTCGGCTCCGAGCGAGTACCTGATCGTGGCAGATTGCGGCTGCGGCGACGCGACGGATATGTCGCTGAGGATCTCGTCGGCGGTCCGACTTGCGGCCAGAGCCTTGAAGATCCGCGAGTACCCAGTCTTGCCTGTGCCATTTTCGCCAAAGAGGATCGTGAGGCCCTCATGCGGTTCGATGACGCCGCCGGTCTCGAGAGCGTTGACGCCCTCGACGCGCGACAGGGAGGTCAGCGTCAGAGGTTCGAGGGCTTCATCCTCTCGCTCGATGAGTACGAGCGGCTCCTCGGTGGGGAATGTACGAACGTCGAGGGCCTTCTCCTGACGGAACAACGAGTATGCGTGCTCCTGTGCATCGACGTCGAGCGGCCGACCCGATGCGAGTACCTGTCGAACGATGAATCGCGTCCATTCGTCGGATCCGTTGGCCCAGTTGCTCAACAGCTCTCGAGGATCCGTTCGCGTGCTCGGCGATTCCGCTACCCCCATGATTTGCCCCGTCTCAAGAAACCGACGTATGGTCACGCCTGCGGCTGACTTTAGCGGTCGCACGCGACGTTATTAAGGATTCGTGGTCGACAGGTGTCGACGGCCACGGCGGGGCCGAAATCCACCCAGATCAGGGCTCCTCGCCATGATCTCGTACGGGCCTTCCGCCATCTAGATTTTCCGAGGGTCACAGGCGGATCGATCTTCGACAAACGGCTCACACGACGGACAAGGCCGAGAGATATGGGGCCCCGCTCGAGAGCGATGCATTACTCGCTCGCTGCGGCCGGTTGCCCGAAGAAAAATAGGTACTCGCTTCGTCTGGGTCGTTGATCTAGGAACAGATGACTTAGCGCGCTAATCCCCGGCATGATCCAAGTCGTATGTTCGACACCATCCTTCTGTGTTGGCGAGATACCGCGCTATCTCTTGGCGCACGTCCTCCCGGAGCTCGCCGAAGACTTCATCCATGGCGGACACTTCGTCGAGGACCTCGACCATAGAAAACCAGTCGCCGGCTTCCTGGTCCCAGATCGCCCCAGAATTCTCGACTGCGGTGAAGACTTCGTGGAATCGGTCGAGCATCCCGTCCATCGCGTCATCCCAACTCCGCAAATACCCGCCGAACCAACGAACCGTCATGTCACCGGGAGACGCGACAGGTAGTCCAATCGGGATCTCCTCGACGAACTCGGACTTGCCGCTGTCGTCGAGGATCAGGAGCGCGATGTCATTGAACTCGAACTCAAGGTTGCCGCCAACGCGCCACTCTCTCTCGTGGCGCCAGTCGTTAGGGGCCGCGCTACCGAGGCTCCTGACACTTTCGATGAACGGAGACAACGACCAAACGTCTGCGCTCGCGTCGGAAGGGCTCTCGTAGTGGCCACGAAGCTGCAGATCGCGCGCGCCAGAGCTCGAGTCGCCCTCGCCCGACAGACCGGCACAATCCTCCCCCTCACGTCATAGCCACTGCCGCCCTGGACTTCAGCGAAGACACAAAGACGTAAACGGGCACGTGAATCCCTCGGGATCGACCGTTCGAGCGAGCAGGTCCGTAGATCCGACCGCGTTTCCTCGACAGCCAGGACCGACTGTCCGGTTCTATTCAGGTCGGTGTCCTGAAAGCAGACAAGTCGGGAAGCGAACTATTTTGGAGGCTTGAAGGTGCCAAATGCGAACTCCAGGCTGCGGCCTCCTTGAGGGCATCCGAGTGTCGGCGGACCGCCGTACGGTTCCACCATGGGAGTCCAGTCCAGCTTCGAGAACGCCACCAGGGCTTTGACCCGCCGCCCCGAAACTCATCCTTACGCCGTTCCGCCAATCTCTGGTGGCTGGGGACTAGGGCTGGTCCTAAGAGGTGACGAACCAGCGCTATGGTACATCGTCCGCCGGGACCAGCCGGACCGCCAGTATCACTGCTACGCACACTGTCGCGATGCGAGTGACAAACGACCGTGGCTTCAATTCAGCGACTCGCTGAACTCCGCCGTGGCTTTCATGTTTCAGAACGAGCGACGCATCCGGACGCTTATTGCCGCTAATGACCCTGAGCACGAAGCCTGGCCCCCACCACCGGAGGACCGACGAGCCAGTGTTGGCTTCGCTTTCACGAATCAAGGGGCCACCGCTGAGTTGTTCGCAGCCAGACGTCGAATGAAGGAATCTTGTGACGTCGGGCGTGCCGACCATTCTTGGTATCCCGCCATGAACGGATAGTGGTGACCACGAGATCCATGTAGTCGGCAGAGTAGACGGACCACATGGGGTGGTATTCGACCGGCTCGCGGGCGGCCCAGTCGCGGTGATCTATCCACGACGCTCCGCCGACGCCGTGCCCGAAACAATCGCGAAGGGACCGCTTGAGGTGACTCCAGGTGATGGGGGTCCGGAAGACCGCGTCGTCGGCCGCTTCGTAGCTGCGGCTAATGAGGTCCGGCCAAGCCACAGAGGAGCGCCGTTCGGCTACGTGCCGAAATTCATCCAGGACTGGCTCCAGTGCCGACAGCAGGATTTTGCTGGTGGCTCGCCGCTCTTTCCGTACTAGCGCGATCCTTGACTTCAGTCCGCCTTGGAAAATGTTGAGGAGGAAGCTCGTGACGGAGCCCGCCATCGCTCCGGTGATCGCGTCCGTCATGCCTGCTCTCCAATCATGGCCGCGCTGGGTCGGCTGATGAACCGCAGACTAGCGCTTGGGCGCAGACCGTTCCTCGCTTCGCTCGAGTCGTTCCCGAACTGTGGTCGAACGTAAGGTTGCGGCCTCGCGTTCGAACCTAATTTCATCCGAGCTTCGAGGAGTTCGCCTAACTTTTTGCCGACATGCCTGCGGGCCACAAGCCAACGGATTGGAAGTACTCGGTCGCTGCGGCCTCCTCAGAGAATTCCAGAAGGTTGCCTACTTTGCTGGCCAGGACTTCACGCACTTCGGCAGGCGTCGCGAAGAAGAATTCCTTGCGAGAATTCGCCTGGTTCAGAGCGCGCGCTGCGAAATGACGATGGAGTTCTGTCTCAAGGGTGACGGCGTCTTCAGAGAAGTAGATCGTGTGCACGTCGAAGCGGAACGGCACAGACGCACCTCCCAGCTCGTTGACCCGGTCCGTGGGTTCAAGTCGGCGGGTGAGTCCGATCTTGACGACACCCTCGCCAAAAGCTCCGCGGTTTGAGATGACGTAGACATAGCCGGCCCGGATGTTGGCAGCTCGATAGTCGTTGTCGGCAATCGCCTGATCGATGTCGGCGAGGCGCTGGGCGAGGTCGGAGTTCGTGGTTCCGGCCGCTTCCAGCGTCTCGAGAGTCTGCAGGAGGAGGGAACGTTCCTTATCGAGTTGGGCGCGTTGTTCGGCTAGTTCTTTCTCGACGCGACGTTCCTCACGGAGGCGCGCGCGTTCCTCGCGCTCGCGCTCTTTCTCTTCCTGCTTCATCATGAGCCAGTCCGCGGTCAGCTCGATCTCTTTGAGACGGAGAGCGTGGTAGCTGTCGCTGATGCGCATCTGCATCATCGTGCCAAGACGGGCGATGGCGTCCCTTGACGCTTGGAGCCGTCGCTTGGCTGTTTGAACGTTTCCCACCTTGAGGGTCCGAATGCTGTTTTCGGATTCCGCGTTGTAGGCGCGGAGCATGAGCTTGGACAAGTCATCGCTCATCTTTCGCCCGCGAGCGAGCGAATTGTCGAAAGTGAACATGTTCGACTTCTCGATCGCATGACCGTCGCGAATCATAGCGGCCGCGCGCGCCTCGACATCCTGCAACCTTGGTAGGTAGGCGGCAGCATTCTCGAGAGGGTGGTGGTACCGGTAGATGCCCACTTCTTGCAGGACGATCTGGTCATTGAGTTGAATGAGCTCCTGGCCAGAATGACCACCCTCGCGCAGTTCGCGACGTAATTCAGCGTTCTCCGCCTCCAACTCCGCGAGCCGCGTCTCAGACGACGCGGGGAGAGTTGAAGCTCGACGCGGCTTTCTGTTCAGATCGAGCGACTCGGACGCTGGCTGGACTGGAGCGTCGGCCGACTCGAGGCTCGCCATAAAAGTCGCGCCGTCATTCGCGTCGTCGATCAACCAAAGCTGCCAGCCCTCAGGAGGTTTCGCCCAGTCCTTGGGAGGACTCCATCCCGCTGGCGGCTTCCATCCGTTAGGGACGGGTGGCCAGCCTGGGGGTGGGTTGAAACGTCGTTCACCCGACGTCACGATCGGCGGACCCCGGAAGCGTCCACGACGGTGAGCGCGGCAGGGGTCTTCGAGACGGCAGCTCCGAGGTGCTGCAAGGTCGCCGCTGGAACCACGCCAGCGAGATCGAATTCCGTGAATTTCTGGCGCGGTGCCGTCACCGCAATCAGCGGTAGGAACATCTGTCGGCCAGTTGCGGGGTCCTTCGTGCGGGGTCCGACCTGCAAGGAGATCGCTTGGATGATGCCTCGACGGTCGGCCTCGAAAATTTCGTGCATCGACCGAAGTGCGACCTGGTGAAGAGCGCCGGCGTAACGATTGTTCGCATCCGTCTTGGACAATGCCGTCTCCGCTACCTCGTCGGTGGCCTTGACATACCGGTAAGCCTTCACTGTCTTCAGATCCTCAGGCGCGGGAACGATGACGGTCAGCTTGAGTTCGGCTGTCTCCGGCTCGAACGCCGCCTCGTGGACGACCTCGAAACTCGCCGGATAAACCGAGTTAGCCAGGACGATCCCGATGTACTCCTGCACGGCGTCGACCACACCGTACCCGAGTCCGGCGATCAGGGCGTCGATGGCTGAGTTGTGTTCGGCTACCTCCTGCTCGCGAAGGCGGCACTCTGCCTCATATTGCGCCTCAGCCGCCGCGAGCATGTCCAACCGGGTCCGCTCTAGAGCACCATGCTGACTCGTCAGTTGCGCCTGGCGTGCGGGAACGGAGTCTCGGAACGCCTCCCACTGCTGCAGCGCCTGCTGGTACTCCGTCCACGCCTGAAGCCGGATCTCCTCATGCCTCTTCTTCTTGCCGAAAAGACCCTTTGGAACTTCCGGCTCGACGAAAACGGGCGGATCCGAGATCTGGATGGGCTCAGGGAGAGGCCGCGGGGTTTGCAGTTCCGGTCGAGGGAAGGGCGGATGCTCAACCGACTTCTTGAGCGAGTCGAGGTCCACGTAGTCGTCGACGTCGAGGGTGGCTTTCAACAGGCTGTCGATCTCGTCGTACTCGTAAGCGAGATCGTCATTGAGTTCCTGGACCTCGGCAAGTCTCGACTCGACATAGGCTGCGTGCGCTTCCCGGTCAGCCCTTTTTGCTCCGCCTCGGACATTCGCACAGCTGCCGCGGCAGCTCGAAGCTGGGCGGCCTGCGCGCGTTGCGCCTGGGCCGCGGCCGTCGCACGCGCCCGAGCCGCTTGATTCGCCCGAGTCTGTGCGAGCCGATTTTGGTGCTGAATTTCTGCAAGGAACCCCCGCCGGTGAGCCATTCCTACCTCCATGTAGAACTCAAGTGACTGCTGCTCACTGTACTAACGCGTCCGGAACAGAACTGACGAGGCGTCTCCTGACCCCCGCCATCAAACGGGTCGCAGTGTCAGACGCGGTCGAAACCTTGCAGTTTCGCCCCGTCACAAGTGCTTACTTTGGGTCCTTATCAACAACGAGGAGTTCGTTGCTCGTGCCGATCTGTTCGAGCCCTGGATATGCCCTCCAACCCCGGTTGAACGGCAACATCACGGAGTGTGCGGTGGTCGGAGACCTCCTGCGACTCGGTCGCCGTACGTAAGATTTGCAAGATCGACCCGCCGGCGCCTTCGTTGCTCAAGTCCTAGATTTTCGCTTAAACGTGTCACGGCCAACGCACCCGAGCTTCTGATTCAAGTCGCCCTAGATGCCCCTCAGCGCAACACAAGCCAGGCGTCTGCCCGCAAAGGAGCGCACGTTTGTCGCCTGCTCAAAGGGAAAAGGATCGCCCGGGCTAGACGCTCGTTCGTCGAGCTGCCACGCAGCCGGAACCGAAACTGGGTGTTTTAGGACGTCGAGGGTCCGGCTTGCGAACGCCGTTCTCTACGGGGCGATGGAAAACATGCAGGGAATAAGGCCCACAAACATTCCTGCTTTGCGCGAGCCTCAAGTCTCGCTCTCCCTAACTTGAGGGATTGCCTCATCGGGAGCCGGACGTAGTCTCGTCGAATGGTTCGCTCACCCTTTTTCTCCGCACGACCCACGGGCACGTGCAGCGCGCCGTGCCATCGATGACCTCGTGGCTCAGGAGCCGCCCGCTCGCGAACTCCTCGACGAGGTCGAGGCGCGACTTCGGCGTGTCGTCCCTTTCGATGCGGGGGTTGGTGGACGACGGACCCCGAAACGCTTCTCCCCACCGAGTTGTGGAACTTCGACATCGACGTCATTGCGCGAGAACTCAAGCCGGATTCCGGAGTCCCACTCGAGGGCCTGAACTCCGGAACACGTGAAGACCACCACGACGTATCGGAAGCGGTCGCGGAACACGACATGCGGAACGGCAACGCCAAGTCGGGGTCGGATCTTCGGTTCGTTTCCCGGAGCGGCGAGAGTGTCTGGGGTGCCGCGTGTTGGACCCGCACGGATGCGTCCTTCTCGGCGGAAGAGGTGGCTTACGTCACCGATATTGCCCGAGAGGTGGGTTCGGCGCTTCGGCGGGATCTGCTTCGAGTGGCCATGCACCCCACTGCGGGCGCAGCGTTCCCGGACGTCGCCACGGGGCCCGGAACTCTCGTCTTGGGGAAGGGCGACCTGGTCGAGGGCTTCACTCCCGAGGGCAAGGCGTGGCTGGAGAAGCTCGGCGTCTCGCGTCTCAGCGAGCCCCTCCCTGCCGCGCTGCGCTGGATTTCCCTGCAAGCGCGGGCCCGCGCTGATTCGGCGGGATCGAGAACCGAGCTTCGCGCGGCGAGATCGCGCCTTGCAACAGTGGACGGGGAACTGGTCACGGTGCAGGCCGAGGTCCTCCAGGGCTCCGGGGATGCCAAAGTGGTGATGGCCCTTGAGCCCGCGAGTTCACGTTCCCTGTTCCCGTTGCTTTTGGCTCTCTACGATCTGTCCGCTCGGGAGAAGACCGTGGCGGGGCTTGTCGTGGCGGGCTGGCCGCTGGATGACGTGGCACACCACCTGTCGCTGTCCCTTTACACGGTGCGAGATCACGTGAAGGCCATCTACGCCAAGGTCGGAGTCCGCTCGCGACCCGAGCTGACGGCACGCCTAGGCGGCGTCTCGGCCAGCAACCCCGCGGCCGTCGCCTGACGCCTGCTCGGTTCCGAGGCACCGCACCTGCGACCCTTGACTCTCCCGCTGGTGGAGGGTTCACCATCAAGTGCCCGATTCGGTTCTCGACGTCGGAGATCGAAGGAAACCGGAAATGACTGGTCTCGTCCCCATCGGGGAGTTCTCCCTGATGACGCAACTCAGCGTCAAAACGCTGCGGCACTACCACGATGTCGGGCTCCTGGAGCCGACGTCAGTGGATGCCTCCTCCGGATACCGCTTCTACGACACGGACCTCGTTCCCACGGCGCAGCTGATCCGACGGCTCCGGGGCCTGGACATGCCGGTTCCGGATGTCCGGTCCGTCCTGGCCGCGCCGAACGACCTTGAGCGGGATGCACTGATCGGGGATCATCTGGCTCGGATGGAAGGTGCCCTCCAGCAGACCCGTGCCGCCGTCTCCGACTTGCGGGTGATGCTCGGCCCGTCTACCGGCGCGATCGAGGTCGAGTACCGGGCCGTCCCGGAGACGGCGTCGATTGCAATCACCGGCCAAGTGGCTGTGAGTGATGTCCTGCCGTGGTGGCAGGAAGCGGCCCGCGAGTTGCGGGCGCTGGCGCGACAAACCGGTGTCCAGGTCACGGGCTTCCTCGGCGGCCTGTACGACCCGGCTCTCTACACCGACGAGGTCGGGCAGGTGACCGTCTTCCTGCCCGTTGCTGAACCCCTGGACGCAGGAAGGGTGAAGGCGCTCGTCCTACCGGCCTCCGACCTCGCCGTCACGGTTCATCGTGGTTCTTACGCCGGAATCGACCGCACCTACGGGGCGCTCGGGTCCTACGTCGCCGACCGACATGAAGGACGGCCCGGTCCGATCCGGGAGAACTACCTCCTGACGCCGGACGACACCACCGACGACAGCGAACTGCGCACCGAGATCAGCTGGCCCGTCAACGCCTCGGCCGAGCAGGCGAACTAACTCCCAAGCGTCTTTCTCGAGGAAGAGCTTGACCCTCCTGTTACCGGAGGCTCGAGCCTTGTCTTACGCCGCAGAAGCGGCCGACAAGCTCCTCACGAGAAAGACGCCACCATGACGGACATTCGAACCACCGAACAGCATCAGGCCCCCGCCGACCCCGAACTCGTGGTCGTCCCCGAGGCCGTGTTCCTCTCCATCTCCGGAACCGGAGCACCCGCGACTCCCGTGTGGCACCGCAAGAAGCTGCTCGCCAGCGACATCGCCCGTGAACTCGCGAAGCTCGGCCTGGCACCGGAGGGAACGCCAGCGCAGCACATGTACTACTGGTACGCCGACGACGCCCCCGAAACGAACATCGCGGACTTCTACAGCGTCAACCCGCTGACCGACCTCAGATACCGGGCCCTCGCCCAGATCGACCCGAAGACCACCCTCGACGACATCGCCGCCGCCCGCGAGCGGGCAGCCAGCCCCTCCGATGAGGGCGACGAAATCGAGATCTTCACGATCCCCGAGCAGACCGTCGTCCAGGTGATGCACACCGGCCCGTTCTCCACCGAGCTGGCAACCCTCGCCCGCATGGGTGCCGAGGCCGACGCACACGGCGTCAAACGAAGCGGACCCCACCAGGAGATCCACCTGGACCCGTTCACGATCACCTCGGCACAGGACACCCTCCGCACGATCATCCGCGACCCCGTCGCCTGACACACCCGCTCCCCAGCAGGACTCGCATCACCCCAAGACACGAAGGCCACGCAATGAAGACTCGACACCTCGGCAGCCAAGGGCTGACCACGTCCAGCATCGGCTTCGGCTCGATGGGAATCACCATGGCCTACGGCGCCAGCGACGGTGAAGGCGGCACCGCCGCCATCCAGCGCGCCTACGACCGCGGCGTCACCCTGTTCGACACGGCGGAAATGTACGGCTGGGGCGAGAACGAGAAAGTCCTCGGCAAGGCCGTCGCCAGCTTCCGTGACGACATCCTGATCGCCACGAAGTTCGGACTGACGCCGCCGTACTACGAGTCGAACAGCCGCCCGGAGCACATCCGCGAGGTCGTCGAGAACAGCCTGCGCCACCTGCAGACCGACCACATCGACGTGCTCTACCAGCACCGCTTCGACCCCAACGTCCCCATCGAGGACGTCGCCGGCACCGTCAAGGAACTCATCGACGCCGGAAAGGTCAAATACTTCGGGCTCAGCGAAGCAGGCGAGAAGACCATCCGAGCCGCCCACGCCGTCCAGCCCGTCTCCGTGCTTCAGACGGAGTTCTCCTCTTCGAACGCGACGTCCAGCAGCTGTTCCCAACCCTGCAAGAACTGGGCATCGGATTCGTGGCCTACTCGCCGCTCGGCCGCGGATTCCTGACCGGCACCGCGAAGCCCGCCAGCGAATACGGCGAAAACGACATGCGACGAGACGACGCCCGCTGGCAGCCCGGTAACTACGAGAAGAACCTCGAAGCAACCCACCAGCTCACCGAACTGGCCGAGTCCAAGAACGCCACCGTGTCTCAGCTGGCCCTCGCATGGATCCTCGCCCAGGGAGACGACATCGTCCCGATCCCCGGAACCCGCAGCGCCACCCGCGTCGACGAGAACGTCGCCGCTGTCGACCTCGACCTCACCGCAGCGGACCTCGCCCGAATCCAGGAGATCCTCCCCACCGGAGGCTTCGGCGCCCGCTACGCCGACCTCGCCCTCCCCACCTGGCACTGAACCGTCCGGCCGCTGCCGCCGACGGGAAAGAAGGACCCCATGAACTCCCTCCATCTCCTCGTCGACGGCTTCGGCCGGATCCCCCACTCATCGAACGCGCCACCCGCAACCTCGCCGCATCCAGGCTGGCGACGCCACCTGCACCAGGGGCGAACAGCATCGCCTGGCTCGCCTGGCACACCGCCCGCGGACAAGACTCCTGGATGGCCGACCTCAGCGGCGAGAAAGAAGTCTGGACGAGCGAGGGCTGGGTCGACCGGTTTGGCCTCCCATTTGCGGCCGACGAGAACGGCTTCGGAATGCCCGCACAGGACGCAACTCGCGTCGTCGCCTCCGCGGACCTCCTTAGCGGCTACCTTCGCGCAGTGACGGCCAGCACCCTGTCCTACCTCGGCGGCCTCACCCCGGATGACCTCGACGAGGTCGTCGACAAGAACCGAACGCCTGCGGTCACGCGCGGCGGGCAGCTGCTCAGCATCCTCGACGACAACCTCCAACACGCCGGCCAGGCCGGCTACGCCCGCGGCATTCTCGACCGCTCGCACCAACCCATCAACTAGCTCCGCAGAGGCCCCTATCGTCGCCTGAACCGGGACGGCTCAGGTGCCTGACCGGGCAGAACCACAACAGAAAGCCGAAGTTTCATGAGCACCAACAAGGTCATCGTCATCACCGGCTCCAGCGACGGCATCGGCGCCGCTGCCGCACGGCAACTCCATGAGCGAGGTCATCGGGTCGTCATCGTCGGACGATCGCCGGAAAAGACCGCCGCCGTCGCCAGAAACCTCGGAGTCGATTCCCTCGTCGCTGACTTCACCCGGCTCGAGGACGTGCGCACCCTTGCCAGTCACCTCCAGGATGCCTATCCGCGAATCGATGTCCTGGCCAACAACGCCGGCGGAGTCTTCGGCGACCCGACAAAAACCATTGACGGGTTCGAGAAAACATTTCAAATCAACCACCTCGCACCGTTCCTTCTAACCAACCTCCTCATCGAGACGCTGATCGAATCGAAGGCATCCGTCATCCAGACCTCCAGCGTCGGCGCCAAACTTGCCAAGGCCTTGAACATCGACGATCTGAACCACGACCACAACTTCGATGCCACGCGTGCCTATACGGCCGCGAAGCTGGAAAACATCCTGTTCACCAAGGAACTTCACCGCCGCTCCCATGCGCGAGGAATCTCTACCGCGGCGTTCCACCCCGGCAACATTGCGACGAGTTTCGCCACGCAGTCCGAGGCGGGGTTGATGAGATTCGTCGCGACCAACCGTGTTGCCCGCGCCGTGATGCTCTCAACTCCCGACAAGGGTGCCGACCAGCTGGTCTGGTTGGCCGACAAGAACCCCGGAACCGATTGGCAATCAGGCGCCTACTACGAGAAGCGCAAGCCCAAGCGCACCAACCCGCAAGCGCTCGACGTCCGCCTTGCCACGGAACTCTGGGATCGATCCGAAGATATGACCGCCTCACTGTCGCAACCCTGACGCCCGACTGGTGCCTCGTCGACGGCGGGTCGGGCGCCGTGATGAGGGCACCAGAGTCAGATACACCGCGATTGCGGGATAGCTCCAGCTGGGTCATCCAGCGACAGTGGACCATACGAGACGCCCGCACCGAGTGGCTCGAAAGCCACCTCCGACGAAGGACACGAGCATGACCAACTCCACGCAAGAGAACACCACCTCCACCGACTCCTCGGCGAAGCTCCTCGACAAACTCGCCGTCGTCGACGCCCTCTACCGCTACGCCGCAGGCCTCGACCTCCGCGACGAGGCCCTGCTCGCATCCGCCTTCGCAAGCGACGCCGTAGCTGACTTCGGCCCGGCAACGCGGAAGGCCGGCCAGGACTACCCGCCCATCGAAGGCGGCGCCACGATCGCCTCCGCCGTCGCCGCCTCGCTAAGCCCGCTCGACACCACCCACTCCCTGAGCAACCCCCGCGTCACTCTCAATGGCGACACCGCGACTCTCGAAGGAATCATGGCGTGCATGCACCTGCCCCGCACCGACCACTCCCGCCACGTCCTCATGACCAACCGCTACGACGTCGAACTCGTCCGCCAGGGCGACGTGTGGGTCATCCAGCACCTCACCGTCGACAACGCCTGGACCGAGGGCGACCCCACCGTCCTCTCCGGCATCTGAACGACAACCATGAGCCAGGACCTGAAAAACAATGTCGTCACTTACCTCCACGCGCTGGAAGACGTCGACTGGGATGGCGCACGCGCTCTTTGCGCCGACACAGCTACCGTGTGGCACAACGACGGCAAAGGCGACGAGACCCTCGAGTCGTACTTCGCCGGGTTGAAGACCCAGATCTCGCTCTACGAGTCAATCCACTACGACATCACACGCCAGCTCACCCAGCCAGGAGGCGTTCTCCAACAACACGTGGTCCGCGTCGCCACGAAGACCGGGGAACGCGGCGGGGTCTATGCCGCCGTCTACTTCGGCTTCAACGATGAGGGCCTCATTACCCGCATCGAGGCCTACGCCAACTACATCGCAGACAGCCCCGACAACAAGAGCAGCTGAGCCACCCGCAGCCCAGCCGAACATGACTTTCGACTCACCCGAATGGACCCCGATGAATGACACGAAGCCTTCCCGCGAGTCTGACCGCAGCGAGATTCTCGACCTGCTCGCGACCTATGCCTTCGGCCTAGATCGTCGCGACTTCTCCGCCGTCGCGTCTGTCTTCACCGACGACGCCGTCGTCGAAAACACCTTCGACGCGTACATGCCCGAAGCCGACTCGTTCAGCAGCCTGACCGTGGGCGGAAGCGCCGTAGCCGATGGCGCACGTGAACTCTTCAACAGCCTGGACGCAACGCAACACCTGCTGGGCGCCCAGACAGTGGACCTCACAGAGGCAGGCGCGCACGCCTCCACGCAGATAGTCGCTCACCACCACCGCGGCACGAATTTTTACAACACCGGCGGAACCTACGAAGACGACTTGATTCGGACCGCAGATGGCTGGCGCATCTCGGGACGCGTATTGCGCATCACATGGACGAACGGGAGCGCCGACATCTTTGCAGCTGCGTGATCAGTTTCACGAGCCTGCCCGCTCTCACGCCAAATGTTCCCCTCCAAACTGGCCAGCCAACGGCGGCCGCGAACGACTGACGTCCCGCGTGCGGTCCTAGTGAAAGGGATCGATGACAGTGCGATGTGACTCGCTATTCGGGAGGTCGTTAGTCAATCACAAGGCTGAATCCACGGTTGCCGGCGCTGACGCCGTTGATCAAAATTTCGATGGCATGAGGGCCGGCGTAGTAGCGGCGGGTCGTGATGAGGCGGAAAGAGTGGGACTTGTCGATGCTCATGCTTTCCCCGGCTGAAGTGACCGCACCGCGAGCTTGAACGTCTTCCCGGTCGTGAGGCCGTTGGCCTTGCGGTGGTGAACGATGTAGTCGATCGACAGCCGAGACTCTTCGAGGCCCGTGTTGGTGACGGTCGCGGTGAACGCGACGGAGTCGCCGATGGCGACGGTCTCTCGATCCAGCCGGAAGTCGTTGACCTCGACCGTGGCCTGGTGAAATCCGAGTAGGTCGAGTGCGCCGGCGTCGCCGCGCTTGATCAGGGTGCGAAGAGCCCGCCCCACGAGGCGAGTCGTGTTTGCATCGGGGTTGTCGAGCCAGGCCCGAGCCGTCGTCACCACGAGGTCGGCGTGATCGCGGCTGATGTCGTTGAGGTGGTTCGCGACGGAACGGCGGACGTACTCGCTGTCGTCTCGATAGAGCGCGTCGAGGATCGGGATGGTCGAGGCGGGGTCGCGCAGGATCCCGGGCACTCGCGTCGCCCACGGAAGGTACGGTCGAGTGCCTTCCGAGGCCAGACGCCGGATGTCGACGTCGTCGGAGACCACCCATCGGGTGCCGATGATGTCCAGAGCATGGTCGAGGTCGTGCCGGAGGAGGGTGCGGATGGCGAACTCGGACGAGAGCCGGGCGGTGAGCGATGCCAGGAGCGCCAAAGCGTCGTCGAACGCTTCGCCCGTTCCGTCCTCGACGGCCCGCGCCGCAATTGCACTGGTCACGGGCCAGATGAGCCATCCCGAGAAGTGAGCGTCACCGGCGGCCGCGCGGCGGATCACCGCTGCGAAGTCGGGGTAGGGCATATCGAGGTCGGCGAGCAGAGCGTCTCGCATCAGGTCACTGCGCTCGCGCAGGGCAAGGCCAGGAAGCGAGTCGGCCACGGCTCGAAGGATGGGCAGATCGCGATCCGGAGCTGCGACCTGGATGGCCCGGATCAAGGCGAGCACGGTATGCGTGCCAATGAGTTCGTCTGCGAAGGGCATGGCTCTACCGTGACAGGCAGACGGCCGGAGCGCGTGGGCGTGTGGACCTGGGTGCGGCGCACCCAGGACGGCGCGGCCTGCCCGTCGAGCCCCTCGACTATGAAGATGACCAGGTCACCCGAATTCTCGCCCCTGCTCCCCGCCCGACACGAAAGGGTCTTAGCGTTGGGCGCATGACGACTCCCGCTTTCAACCAACTCGGCGACTTCCTCCGGGCCCGTCGTAGTCGCATCGAGCCGACGGACGTCGGTCTGCCCGGAGGTGGCGCGCGGCGCGTTGCAGGTCTTCGCCGCGAAGAGGTCGCCGTTCTCGCCGGAGTGAGTTCTGACTACTTCGCTCGACTCGAGCAGGGTCGCGAGACGAATCCGTCACCTCAGGTCATCTCGGCAATCGGGAGAGCGCTGCAGCTCGATACGGACGCACGTGGACACCTCTTTCGGATCGCCGGCCTGAACCCGAGCATGGCGCCCGAGAGTGGTCGGACCCTCGTTCATCCGGCGTTGCTCGAACTGCTGGATGCGTTTCCTGCGTCGGCGGCCTACGTCCTGAGCCCCTCGTTCGACGTGCTGGCGACGAACCCGATCGCCGTTGCGCTCCTCTGGCCTTTTGCCGGCACACAGAACATGGTTCGCGTGTTGTTCACGGACCCGGAATCTCGAGCCATCTTCACCGAGTGGTCGATGGTCGCCAGTTCGACCGTCAGCGCGCTTCGGCTGAATTCGGGCCTCTACCCGGACGACCGTTCGATCTCGTCGCTGGTCGCCGAAATGCTCGAGGTGTCGGACGAGTTCCGGGGCTTCTGGGAATCTCAGGTCGTTTCGGGTCTCACCCGGGCATACAAGGTCTTCCAGCATCCCGGTGTCGGGCGCATCGAACTGACCTATCAGACCTTCGACGTGCACGATGCGCCCGGCCAGCAGCTCCTGGTCGGAACGGCAGTCCCGGGCAGCCAGAGCGCGGAGTCGCTCGCGTTCCTCGCCGCCATGGCCGACTGAGCTGTCCGCACCTCGGGAGACGACGGCCGTTCCTACCAGGGAACGACGGCATCCTTAGTGACGAACGTGCCGGTCGGGCCGTTCGCGCCGAGGGTGGCGAGGGTGACGATCGCTTCGGACCCTTCGGCGACCGTCTGCGTTCCGAGGTGGTCCATGATGTCCGTGTCGGTCCCTCCGGGGTCCGCAGCGTTGATCTTGATCGTCGGGTACGCCTGCGCATACATCACGGTCAGCATGTTCAGTGCTGCCTTCGACACTTGGTAGAACGGCAGCGGATAGGCGTTCTCTGGCGCAGCCGGATCGATCGCGCGGGTGAACGAGCCCATGCTGCTGGAGACGTTGACGATCGCGGGAGCCGGTGAGCGCACCAGCATCGGGAGGAACGCGTGCGTCGTTCGCACGGCCCCGAGGACGTTGGTCTGCAGAACCTGGTCTGCGACGGCTCCGGAGACGGCGCCCATGGGCGGATTGCGCGGTCCGAGGATGCCGGCGTTGTTGATGAGGACGTCGATGCCGCCCTCGTGCGCTTGGATGTCGTCGAAGGCGGCATCGACGGAGGCGTCGTTCGAGATGTCGATCTGGACGAAGCGAGCGCGGAGTTCGTGCGCCGCCTTCTCGCCGCGGTCGGCGTCACGTGCTCCGAGGATGACCCGGTGGCCTCGTTCGATCAGCTGCCGAGCGGTCTCGTAGCCGATGCCCTTGTTGGCGCCCGTGATGAATGTGGTTGTCATGGTGTTCTTCTTTCTCTGGATCAGAGGGCGAGGACGTGGCTGGGGTCGTAGATGTCGACCAGTCGAAGGAGACGGGCGCGGGACGCCTCGTCAAACGCTCTCGAAGCTCGTTCCGGGTCGGAAGTGGCAACGAAGTTGCCGAGGATTCGGCCTTCGGACAGGTCGGCAACTGATGCGAGAACGCGGGCTCCCGCGGATGTCACCGTCTCTGTCTCACCGGCTGGCGCGAAGCCGACAGTGAGGACGCTGTAAGGCGCGTCCCGGTAGCTGAAGGCGCTCTCGTAGCTCGGTCTGCGCGCCAGGGCGCCTCCGAGATGCCGGATCTCCACCACGGCCAGTTCCGCTCCGGACGTCGCGTCGAAGGCGGCCAACAGCGCCTCGATCGCCTTGCTCGGCAGCGCTGAAAGCAGCGCCTCGTCTTGGACGAGGGGTTCGGGGTTCGTGGGTTCGTCGCTGATCCGGCCGATCTGGCGGTATTGGCGCGTCTCCAGATCGTCGAGCAGGAGCGTGCCGGCGGCGCGGATGGTCGCGAGGTGCGTCTCGGTGTCCTCTGCGGACAGGACCGACCCGACTCGGACCGACACGACGTAGCGGCCGGCGAGCTTCGGGGTCCCTCAAGAGGCATCCTGGTCAGGGCGATGGATGTCGTGACGTCGTTCGAAAGTGCCGAGGACCAGCGCGCCCATTCGTGCACCACGCTTGACGCGTCGTGGCCGTCGAACCAGAGGGCGCCGCCGTAGAAGTACGTGAGTGGTTCGAGTCGAAGGGTGACGCGGGTGATGACTCCGAGACGGGCTTTCCCGCCTCGGAAGGCCCAGAAGAGGTCCGGGTTGTGAATGGGAGACACGTGGCGGATCTCACCATCGGCGGTGACGACGTCCATGGAGTCGATGTAGTCGGAGGAGAGTCCGAATGTCGATACGAGTGGCCCTAAGCCGCCGCCGCTGAGGTAGCCGGCGACACCGACGGTGCCGGCCGATCCGACGATGGCGGCGAGCCCGTGGTCGGCGGCGGCATCGATGAGACGTTGCGCCGTGACTCCGGCACCGACCGTCGCGGTGCCCTTTTCGGTGTTGATGAGGCAGTCGTCCAAGCCGCCGGTGTGGATGAGCACGGTGTTCTCGGGGCGTGCGACGGCACCGTGCCCGGTTGCCTGCACGGCGACCCTGTATCCGTGTCGGGCGGCGAAGTGGAAGGTGGCGGCCACGTCGGTTGCGTCTTCGACAAAGACGACGAGCGCGGGGTGGAACGGTACCGACGTGTTCCACGGCGCTGCATCGAGATAGCCGGCTTCGCTGGGTGGGAAAACGCTGCCGCTGACTTGGGCTCTGAGTTCGTCGATCTGAGTGTTCAGAAGTCCTGCGTCGGAAGTTGTCATGCTTCAACGCTAGAAAGGTGCATGGTGAAGCGGAAGTCAAAGATAGGCAACCGATGATGTCCCCGAATGCAATCGGCGTCGATCGGCGATGAAGGCCGGCAGCATCACGCTGACGAGAACGACGGCCGCCACGATGAGCAGGGCACTGGATCCGGTGAGGGCGACCTGGACGCGAGTGACGACATCGCCCACTGACGTCGAGGTCTGGGATGCGACGGCGGATGCGCCGAGGGCGACGAGAATGGCCAGTCCGAGTGAGCTGCCGAGCTGGTGGGCGGTGTTCATGACGCCGGATGCGGCTCCGCCGTCCTCAGCCTTCACACCGTGGATGCCGAAGCTCGTCAGGGGTGCGAAGGCGAGGCCCTGGCCGAGGCCGACGAAGATCATCGGCAGTCCCACATCGAGGATGTAGGTGCTGTCGGCGCTGACGCGGCTGAGCCAGACCATGCCGACAAGGGTCGCGAGGATGCCGGCGGCGAGGAGCAGCAGCGGAGGGATCCTTCGGCTCAGACGGGGGACGAGGAGGGCGACGGCGAAGTTGACGACGGTCATGGGGAGGTAGCCGAGGCCGGCCTGAAGGGGCGTCCAGTGCAGGACGTTCTGCAGGAACTGGGTGACGAAGAAGAACAGTCCGATCGTGGCGCCGATGTAGAGGAACCGGATCGCGAACGAGCCGGAGCGGACTCGACTCGCGAATAGCCGCAGCGGCATGATCGGTTGCCTCACTCGAGCCTCGTTGACGACCAGGAGGATGAGAAGGGCGACTCCGAGAGCGATCGCCGCGATGACGACGGGCGAAGCCCAGCCGAGATCGGTCGACGAGACGATTCCGTACATCAGCGATCCCACGCCGAGGGTGGAGAAGAGGGCGCCGGGAACGTCGAACTTGCCGGGTGTGCGGGGCTGTTCGACGAGGTAGCGCATCCCCATGATGATCATGACGATCCCGATCGGCACGTTGACGAAGAAGCCGGCCCTCCACGACACGAGGTCGGTGAGGAGGCCGCCGACGACCATGCCGAGGCTCCCGCCGATGCCGGCGGTGGCCGCATACCAAGCCACGGCCTGGTTGCGCTCTCGGCCGGCCGGAAACGTTGCTGTCAGCAGCGAGAGCGAGATGGGGCCGACGATGGCGGCGCCGATGCCCTGGAGGGCTCGCGCGCCGATCATCCACTCGCCGGCGGGTGAGAGGCCCACGGCCATTGATGCCGCGGTGAAGATCACGAGGCCGACGATGAAGAGGCGGCGCCGGCCGATGATGTCGCCCGCGCGAGCGGCGAGGAGGAGCAGGCCGCCGAAGGTGAGCGTATAGGCGTTCTGGATCCAGGACAGCCCGGTGCTGGAGAAGTGCAGGGTGGCTTGGATGGAGGGGAGCCCGGTGAAGATGATCGAGTTGTCGAGCAGGATCATGAAATAGCTGACCAGGATGATGACCAGGATCCCGGTGCGGTGGACCGGGCTTGTCGTGGATCCTGTTCCGAGAGCCTGGGTCGGCCGGCTTGAGAGTGCTTCGCCTGGTGTCGTCATGCCTCGACGTTAAGAAGGTCGATCAATAAGCGGAAGTCAAAGATTCGCAACTGATGATGTCCCCGTGCGCAATCCGCCTTAGGGTGGAGGATGCCTTCCGTCGACCTCAATCTTCTGACCGCGCTTGACGCCCTTCTCCAACAGGGCACGGTCACCGGTGCGGCCCGGCAGCTGAATCTGACACCTCCGGCCGTGAGCCGAAGCCTCAAGAGGCTGCGGGACGTGACGGGCGATCCGTTGCTGATCAGGCGGGGCCGACGGCTTGTTCCGACGCCGATGGCTGTATCCCTTCGCGATCGCGCCCATCGCGTGCTCGACGATGTGCACGAGATCCTCGCTCCGAAAACGGAAGTCTCGGACTCGGAAATCGAGCGGGACCTGACGGCGTCGTTCACAATTCAGGCGGTCTCCGACACGGCCGAGATCTTCGGGCCCGCGCTGGTGAATGTGGTCCGCAACCGCACCACGCGGGTGCAGGTGACGCTCCTGGACGATGGTCCCCTCCAGGGCGAGGCGCTACCCGGTGGGCGGATCGATGTGTATCTCGGGCTGCCCTTGGCCTCCGCCGACGACGACATCCTTCGCGAGCGTCTTCTCGCGGACCGAATGGTTCTCGTCGGGCCACGCAACGGTTTCCTCTCACAGCTGCCGCCCGAGATTCCCCTCACACCGGAGCAGGTGACGTCGGTGCCGCACATCACGCCCTCGCGCCACTGCGACTTCCAAGCCGCCCTCGGCCGTCACCTGGACGGGCTCGGCCTCATCCGGGACGTCGCGGTCGCAACGCCGAGCTTCACCTCGGCGTTCACGATCCTGCGCGATTCGGATTTCCTCTGCATGGCACCCGAGTGGCTGACGCGGCCACTGCTCGGTGACGGCCTGATCACTCGACCGTTGGATGCCCCGATCAGCCCCGTGTTCATCGAAATGGCCTGGCATCGAAGGACCCACACCGATGCCGCGCATCGTTGGCTACGCGACCGCGTCCGCGAGTCCGCGCTCTCGATCCATCCCGACGCTCTCGCGGGGAGTTCGGGCATGACGCGCGAAGCAACCCTCGGTGAAGCGCGCGTGTCTTCTCCGCAGCGAGTTCTGTCTTTAACGTCGAAGGGTGACGCAGAAGACCGTTCCGAAGCCCGGTGACAGGATCCTTCTGCGCGCCGTCACCGACCGTGGGATGGAACGAGTCTGGGCACGTGTCGACCTGGTCGAATCGGATACCATCACGGGCCTCGGGGGCAGCCACTCCGGGAAGTATCCACACCGGCTCGGTTATGCCTACGAGGAGTTCCGGCGAAGCGGAGAGATCATCACCCGGCTGAACGTCATCTGGGTCGACGACGCCTGGCGAGACCCGGAGCACCTCATCGAATCCGAGCAGAGCGTCGAATGAGCGTGCCCGGTCAGCGGCCGGTGCGATGCGCCGACAGGGCGCGATCGGCGTCCCGCTTGTCCTCTCGCTCCCACACCGCCTGGTGCTTCTCATACTCGCGTCGACCCTTCGCGATGGCGATTTCGACCTTGGCGTGGCCGTCGCTGAAGTAGATCGACAGGGGCACGAGCGTGTAGCCGGTGTCCGCCGTCTTCTTCTGGATCTTCCGGATCTGTTCCTTATGGAGCAACAGCTTGCGTCGCCGGCGCGGGGCGTGGTTCGTCCAGGTCCCCTCGTCGTAGTCCTGAATATGAACGGCCTCCAGCCACATCTCTCCGCCGTCGACGAACGCGTAACCGTCGACCAGGGAGGCGCGGCCGGCGCGAAGAGACTTCACCTCGGTGCCGGTGAGGACGAGTCCCGCCTCGTAGACGTCTTCGATGGTGTAGTCGTACCGCGCTCTCCGGTTGCTCGCGACGATCGTCTTTCCGCGCTCTTTCGGCATCCTGCCCTCTGTCCGCGTTCTTCGGCGCTCGAGTTGAGCCCACGGTCGGAGCAGCGTCGCGTGCTCGCGAGGAATTCCCGGTCCAACGAACTGCAGGGCTCTGAGCCGGGGTGCAGTGCACCCCCTTGTCGCGACCTTCTTCGAATCGCCATGAGCCCGAAGACTCGTTGATGCGAGGTAGTAACCCGCACGAACAGCTGGGGAGACAGAACATGACCATCACCGACTACCGCACACTCGGCACCTCGGGCCTCCGGGTCAGCCCCTGGCCCTCGGAGCCATGAACTTCGACGACGGCACCTGGGGCTCAGCTCCAGAGACGTCCTTCCAGATCCTCGACCGGTACCTGGACGCCGGCGGGAACTTCATCGATACCGCGAACCAGTACAACGGCGGGAAGTCCGAAGAGAGCCTCGGGCTTTACTTCGAGAAGCAGCCCACCCGCCGCGATCGCCTCGTGCTCGCAACCAAATTCGGCGGCACCCTCCACCCGACCGATCCCAATGGTGGCGGCGCCGGACGCAAGGCGATCTACGCGCAGCTCGACGAATCACTCCGCCGGCTCAAGACCGACTACATCGATCTCTACTGGATGCACCAGTGGGACCGCCACACCCCTATCGAAGAGACACTGTCGACTCTCGACGACCTCATCCGCGCCGGCAAGATCCGCGCCATCGGCGTCTCGAACGCGCCCGCCTGGTGGGTAGGGCAGGCGATGGGTCTCTCGACGGCGCACGTCTGGGAACGTATCGCAGCTCTTCAGGTCGAGTATTCGCTCCTCACTCGCACTCCCGAGGGGGAACAGTTCGGCGCAGCCCGTGCCCTCGGCCTCGGGATCACGCCGTGGAGCCCGCTGGCATCCGGGGTGCTCTCCGGGAAATACTCCCGAGCCGTGCGCACGGTGGAAGGATCCAGCCGATCCGGATATGCGGCCCCCAACCTGACGGAGTCGACCTTCGTGCTTCTCGATGCGCTCGCCCTGATCGCTGATGGACACCGGACGACGGTCGCGGCCGTCTCGCTCGCCTGGGTACGTCAGCAGAGCGAGGTCACGTCGACCCTCATCGGTGCTCGCACCGTCGCGCAGCTCGAAGCCAACCTCGCCTCCGCCGACGTGACGCTGACCCCCGAGGAGATCGCCACGCTCGCTTTCCTCAGCGAACCGGACCTCGAGTACCCGATGAACGTCATCCGCAGCTTCGCGACGCCTTTCCAACAGGGCGACACCAGCATCAACGGACACGGCTCCGCCGCGTTCGCTCGCGCATGAAGACCAATAAAGGACACCCCATGACAGACAACACGCCGACCGCATCCGACGCCATCGCGCCCCCGACGACCGAATCCATCACGACGTGGGTCGAGGGGTATCTCCTCGCCTGGCGAAGCAACTCCGAGGCGGACATCGCCGCCCTCTTCACCGAGGAGGCCGAGTACCACGAAGAACCCTTCGACACGGAATGGGTCGGCCGTGACGAGATCGTCGAGGGATGGCGAAGCCGGTGGGACTGGCAGCAGGGCGGTTGGGACTTCGACTGGTCGATCACCAGCATCGACGGCTTCACGGCCGTCATCACCGGAATCGGCCACTACGTCAAGCTCGGCGACTTCGACAACGTCTGGACGCTCCACTTCGACGAGTCGGGGCTCTGCACCCGCTTCGACATGCTCAACACCGAACGCAGCTGACGCCATGACCGAGACGCTCGAAGTCACCACTCTCCGACCGGTCGCCGGCCTCAGCACAGCGGACTTCGTCGCAGCGAACGCTGACATCGACGAGTACCTGAAGCGGCAGCCCGGGTTCGAATGGCGCCGCATCCTGGAAGCCGCCGACGGCACGATCATCGACATCGTCGCCTACGACAGCATGGAGCACGCCCGCGCGGGAGCTGCGGGCATCAGCGACGAAAGGGCGGCGTCGCCCGTCCACGCGACCATCGACCACTCGACTGTCGATTGGAAGCTCACAACCGTGGCCCATCGCATCGAAGCCAGCTGACGTGCCCGAGATCCCCACCACCGCCGTGGTGTCGGACCGGGCCACACCCTGGAGCTCTTCTTCGACCTCGTCTACGTCTTTGCGTTCACCCAGGTGACGCACCTGATGGCGGATGGGGAGAGCATCCGAAGCGTCCTCGGCGGGCTGGCAGTCCTCGGCGTTCTGTGGTGGTCGTGGGCATCCCATGCGTGGCTGGCAAACCAGCAGATCGCGGACCGTGGTGCCGTTCGTGTCGGGATCCTGGTTGCCATCGCCATCGTGCTGGTGCTGTCCATCGCCATCCCCGAGACCTACCCCGATGCGGAGGAAGCCGATCCGGTGCCCTGCTCTTCGCCATCGGCTTCGTGATTCTCTCGCTGGTGTACTCGACCGTGAACATCGTGGTCGCGCGACGCGACTCTCCCCTTCGCAGACAGGTCATTCGCACCATGGGCACGACTCTCGGCCCGGTCGCCGCGGCGCTGATCGTGGGCGCCGTCGTCGGCGGGATCGCCCAGATCGTCCTCTGGCTTGCAGCGGTCGCCCTCGAGGGCATCACCGTCTTCGCGACCTCGCAGGGTGGCGCATGGCAACTGCCGTCAGCCGCTCACTACGCCGAACGACACGGACTCGTCGTCATCCTCGCCCTCGGAGAATCGATCATCTCGATCGGCCTAGCAGCGTCAGGATCCCGCCTCACCCCGAGCATCGTCCTGGTCTCGATGGCCGCCGTCTCCACCTCCCTCGGAATGTGGTGGATCTACTTCGGCCGTGTCTCCACCTCGGCCGAGCGTCACATCGACACCATGACCGGAAACCGCAGGACGGCCACCGCGACCATCGGCACCTACCTGCACTTCGGAATCGTCGCCGGGATCCTGCTCGTCTCCCTCGGACTCGGAGGCCTCATCGAACGCCTTGGGAGCGGCGAACCACCCGGATCCTTCAGCTGGATCTCCACTGCAGGCGGAGCAGCGCTCTTCCTCGCCGCCACCACGGTCTACGCACGAATCACCCGCACCACCGACGGAAAGAAGCAAAACTCATGACCACAGCAACCACCTCGCACGACGGCGCCGTCCTCATCACCGGAGCAAGCAGCGGTATCGGGGAAGCCACGGCCAGGCACCTCGCATCCCTCGGGTATCCGGTGTTCCTCGGAGCCCGACGCGCCGACCGCCTCACCGCCATCGTCGACGAGATCCGCGAGGCCGGCGGGCGCGCCGACTCGCGTCAACTCGACGTCACGGACATCGACAGCGTCCGCGCATTCGTCGGCGCGGCCCGCGAGGTGAACGGCACCATCGAGGTGCTCGTCAACAACGCCGGGGTCATGCCCTTGTCCACTGTGAGTGCGCTGCGGATCGACGAGTGGAATCAGATGATCGACGTGAACCTGCGCGGCACCCTGCACGGAATCGCAGCCGTGCTTCCCCTCATGGAAGCGCAAGGACGCGGACACATCATCAACGTCGCATCGGTCTCCGGCCTTCGCGTCGACCCGACCGCGGCCGTCTACAGCGCGACGAAGTTCGCCGTGCGAGCTCTGTCGGAGGGGCTACGTCAGGAGAGCACCGTCGTCCGCGTCACGATCATCAGCCCCGGATTCACCGTCAGCGAGTTGACGGAACAGGGCGGCGACGCCGACACCCAGGCCGCGGTCCGCGAAGCCACCGCTCAACTGGGCCTGCCGGCATCAGCCGTCGCAGAAGCGATCGCCTATGCCGTGTCGCAGCCGTCGTCCGTAGACGTCAACGAGATCATCGTCCGTCCCACCCTCCAGAGGTAGCCTCCCCGCGAGACAACATCGACCCACCACCAGGCAGCACCGACCGAAGGACTCACCATGAGCACCCCCATCCAAGACGGCGTTGAGGCGGCAGCCAAGCGAGCCGGCCAGATCCGCGACCTGTACGAGATCCTCGAGAACCGCATCAACGGCAGGGTCTGGTCGACCCATGAGTTGATGCTCGGCTTCACAAACGATGTCGGAACAGTCGGCAGGCTGATCCTGGCAAAAGAGGGCACCTGGGACATCGACGGCGACGCCACCGCACAACTCGAACACAAGTTGGCGGAATCGATGTGGTGGGTGATGGTCATCGCAAAGCGCCTCGACATCGACATCGCCGATGCCTTTGCGTCCACCATGGAACAGATCGAGGCCGGCCTCACCCACGCCGTCGAAGTCGATTAGACCGGGCGACGTTGATGCCTCACGATTGCCGCGTTACCGCCCCGGGCTGCTGCGGCGTTCTGTCCGGCGGAACCGCGAGGAAGTGCGGGTCAGGCGACCGGTATGGTCGGGAGGGTGAAGCGGTCGGGTTCGCCGTCGAGCATGGCGCCGCGGGTCATCTCGTTGATCTCGGCAGAGATCTCTCCACCGGGCGCGCTGACGTCGTCTAGACGCTGGTACTGGGCGTCGGTCAGGGCGACGTCGAGGGCGCCGAGGTAGTCCTCGAGCTGCGCCATCGTGCGCGGACCGATGATCGGTACGACCGCGGTCACAGAGCGGTTGCCTCGCTCGCGCAGCCACGCCATGGAGACCTGGGCAGCGCTGGCACCGGTCTCGGCGGCGACCTGGAGAACGGTATCGATGACGGCGGTCGTCTGGGCCGAGGTGTCGGCGACCCAGCGGCTGGGGTCGGTCTTTCGGCCCTCGGCACCGTGGCGGTATTTGCCGGTGAGGAGCCCGCCCGCGAGCGGTGACCACAGGTTCACTCCGAGACCGAGGGCCTCGGCCATCGGAAGCAACTCGTTCTCCCCGCCGCGCTCCGCGAGGCTGTACTCCGTCTGAATGGCGACGACCGGGGCCCAGCTGCGAAGGTCGGCTTCCTTGGCGGCCAGCGCGATGCGCCAGGCGGGGAAGTTCGACAGGGCTCCGTGATGAATCTTGCCGGCGCGGACCAGGTCGTCGAGACCGCGGAGGATCTCGTCGGTCGGGGTGAACGCGTCGGGGAAGTGGACCCAGAAGATGTCGAGGTAGTCGGTTCCGAGCCGGCGAAGGCTCGCGTCGACGGAGGCGATCATCGCCTTCCGGGAAACACCGTTGTTGGTGCGGCTGGCTTTCTCGGGATTACCGAGCCCGTACTTCGACGAGATGACAAAGTCGTCGCGGGTCGAGGTGAGCATGTCGCCGAGCATGGATTCTGACTGGCCGCCCTGATACATCGCCGCGGTGTCGAGGAACGTGCCGCCGGCTTCCGCGAATCGGTTGAAGATGGCGCGGGAATCGGTCATGTCCGCCCCGCTGGCCCATGCGGTTCCGAAGTTGCCGGTGCCGAGAGCCAACTCGGACACGCGGAGGCCGGTGCGGCGGCCGAAGCTGGTGTAACGCATGGAAGTCATGGAAGCTCACTTTCTGTAGCAATCACTACCGAAAGCTAGAGCTGCTTGGTTCTATTCCGCCTTCGCGGATTAAGCTCGGAGTCCACGAGAGGAACACGGCCATGACGGTCATCACCCGAGGGCGTCCGCGAGGATTCGACGTCGACATCGCACTCGACCGCGCCATCGACGTTTTCTGGCGCGAGGGCTACGACGGGGCGAGCATCGCCGAACTCACCGCGGCGATGTCCATCACGGCGACAAGCCTGTACGCGGCGTTCGGAAGCAAAAGGGAGCTGTTCGAGCGCGCTTTCACCCGCTACCTCACCATCGACATGGCCTACGCCGTCCGAGCCCTCGAACAGGACCGCCTTTCCGATGTGTTCCGCGACTACCTCTTCGACGCCGTCGAGGCCATGACCCGTGAGGGCAGGCCCTACGGTTGCATGTCCGTGCAGATCGGCGGCTCCAAGACCGGGCTCAGCCCAGCCGGTAACGAGATCCGAGAGTTCGTCTCGCGAGCGCGCGACACCGGATACAAGCGCCTCACCACCCGGATCGAGCAGGGCCGCGATGACGAAGGGTTCGACCTCGCCGGCATGACCCCGGCCGGTATCGCCGAGTACCTCGTCAGCATCAGCAACGGGATCGCCGTCCGTGCGGCCGACGGCGCCGAACGCGACGAGCTGCGCGGCGTCGTCGAGATCGCCCTCCGTGCTCTGATCACCCGCTGAGCCATCCGAGTTCGTTCCATCCGGAATAAATCCCCAGCATGATCCCTTTCGGTAGTAATCACTACAGAAAGAGCGATGATGACAAACTTCCTGATTTACGGAGCAACCGGGTACACCGGGCAACTGATCACCCGCGAGGCGGTGCGACGCGGCTTGAACCCGATCGTCGCCGGCCGGGACGCAGCCAAAGTGCAGATCCTCGCCGATGAGCTGGGCCTCGAAGGACGCGCCTTCGACCTGTCGAATGAGGAGAGAACCCGCGAGGGAGTGCTGGGCGTCGGCGTCGTCTTGAACGTCGCGGGACCCTTCGCGGTCACGTCGGGGCCGCTCCTGGATGCCGCTCTCTACGTCGGGACGCACTACCTCGACACGACCGCGGAACTCGGAACGTTCCTCCACACGGAGGCTGCCGACGCTCAGGCGAAGAAGGCCGGCGTCATGGTCATGAGCGGCACAGGTTGGGACGTCGTCCCCAGCGACACCCTCGCCGCGCGCACCGCCGCCCGCGTCACCGACCCCGTCTCCCTCGTGCTGGCGTTGAAGATCTTCGTCGGCACTCCTGGCGAACGGATCCCGCTGCTGTTCTCCAAGGGCTCCATGACGAGCGCCCTCGGATTCGCTCCCTTCGCCGGCTCCGTGCGCTCCGGCGGCACCATCACAACCCGTGACGACTCGCCCACCCGATCGATCGACTTCGGCGCAGGACTCGAAGAGGTCGGCCTGGCGCCGATGGGCGACCTCGTCACCGGCAGGCACTCGACCGGGATTCCCGAGATCGAGGTCTACGTCGCCGGTGGCGTCCCCATCCCCACGACAGCACCTGGCAGCGAAGTGCCCGACGGCCCCGACGCCGCGGACCGCGCGATCGGGCGCGCCCGCGTCTACGCGAAGGTCACCGGCCGCGACGGCTCCACCGCCGAGGGGCTGGTCGATACTCCGACCGGTTACGGGTTCACCCAGCTCGCCGCCGTCGAGATCGCTTCCCGGATCATCGCGGGCGATTTCACTCCGGGATTCCAGACCCCGGCGTCGGCGTTCGGTCCTTCACTGCTCGAGGGAATTGGGGACAGCCACTTCATCGATCTGTAAGGTCTGCCCGGCCCGAGAGTCTGCCTCAAGCCACCCCTCTTCCCGAAGGTTAGGTTAGCGTCGCGGCGTTGTGGCAATTCGAGAAAATAGATGTCGGATGACACCACTCGAGGTACTGATTCGCGTGTTCGGAGTCAACGCGAGTGATGGCGCTTATCGGGTGCGAGCGGGTCGAGCCAAGTTCTCGCTGCATCGCCCGTCACCGACAGAGGTACCAATAGCTCTCGGAACGTCCTACCTCTATATGGACATAGGCAGAACCCGGTGTCGAGGATCCATAACAGCTGCCAAGACCACGCTGCACGATGCGGCGATCAGATCAGCAATGCGACACCAAAATCTGGAAAGCGAGATTTGATTTTGGAAGCCACAACATCCCGGCCTCCCTGCGAAGAGGTTCACGAAGCGCGAGAACATTCCGTGATTCATGTCGTTGTCAGTGGGCGCCCGAAAGCGGTACACCATCCCAGGGCAGGAAGGACACCTCTAGCCACCAGTGCTCAAATCAAAGATGACGTCCTCGAGGGCCAGCTGGTCTCGACATCCATCAAGCTGTCGGAGGGACACACCGCTAGACACCAATCGCCGGTGGACGGCAGCTCGTACTTCGTCAAAGGACATTGCCCGGATCTTGCGAGCACCGACAGTGAAAACCGAAACCGCCGCGTTGTGGTTGACAACTTCGATGCTCGCCTCGGCACAGACGTGGCGGTTTTCTTCAGACACTCCAGTCATCAGATCGCTGTGAAGTGCCTCAGGGGAGGTCAATGCTGACGAGACCCAGCGGACGTAGGCACAGGGCGCGCAGAACTCCGGAGCAGGCACAGAAGGTACCCATACTTCTAACGGGGTACCGATCCCTAGACGAATACCGTCACGTCGGTCGAATAAGACATCCGAGTAACGGAGAGTCGCCAGGGCGTCGAAAGAAAGAGCGCCCATAGTGCCGAGCAGTATCAATGCCCGATCTCGCCGTGCATCTAACGCATGTGAATCGCGCTCAATCTCTTTGAGTACTTGGCTCAGCGACCAGACGGCGTAGTGATCTCGTGGAACTTTTGCTTCTTCCCAGAAGATGCGCTGGCGCGAGAGGAACTCTTTGACCTCTGGCGACGCGGTAGGTCGGGGGTGGCCCTGACCACTATGCCGCGCGTCGATCCCTACAACCCATGCCGTCATTCTGGAGAAAGAGTGAGCAAGGCTCCCCGCATCATTAACTTCTCGACATCTGAATAAAACATACGCTGCCACAGTTGCTCCCGTGGCAGGTAACGACTCCAGACCACGGTCGTCGCACCAAGATACGAATTGCTGCCAGGAATCAACGGTCCGCTCCCTCAACGTAGGTTTCGCGCGAACCAGGGTCCGCGGAGCGCCAGTGAACGGGACGCCAGCGTCACTGGACCCGAATGTCGCTAGTCCCACAAACGACCGCCTTGTGAAGAGTTCATTTGCCGGCCCCAATCAGATCGTCCGAGCCGAAAGGACGGACTGGTTACTAGGCGGACAGACCATCTACGGGGTCGATGTGAAGCGTGAACAAGATGTGTCCGGGACTTTGGTGAAGCGTCGCGGGCAGCTGCGGGATGGTGTCCGAGCTTCGGGCCGGCGAAGTGTCCGGCGCTATAACCGGACTGAATTGCGTCGACTCTTGACTCATTTTCTAGCCTCCCGCCTCGGCGTCCGGAAGGAGTAGACGGGAACAGCAACGATGGGCTGAGCCCAGCGACGATAATCTGATCTTCCAGAATACAGTTCCCAATGGGGTGCCGAGCAGAATGCCCTGTCGATCGCAGCGATGCCAGGCGTCAGGCCGCGGCGCAAAGACGAGTCAAAGCTGGCCGAGTGCCTTATCCTGATCTCAGGAGCGACCAGCCGTTAGCGTGCTCATGGGTTCACGATCCAGTCGTTCACAGAGTTGGGAGACCCAGGTTCGAATCCTGGCGGTGCCGCCACAGGGTGCTGTAGCTCAGCGGTCTAGAGCATCCCACTTTTCTTCTTCCGCTCGATGCCGGCTTGAATCTCTGCTGCGCTGAGGTTCAACGCTCCGAAGCCCCCACGCAGATAGCCGATCACGCTTCGACGAGCACTCGGGTCCTTAACGGACTTGCCGCTTTCGGCGAAGTACTCGTTGACTGCCATGTCGGCCCATGCGTCGCGGGGAACTGCTAGCTGCAAACCCAGATTCACGTCGTATGCCAACCGCTTCTGAACAGCAAGAGCGCCGATCAGGCCAGACACACCGAATGCGGCCGGCTCGCCGACACGAGGGATTCGGAACTCCTCAGAAGTCAGTTCCGACCACGTGGCCTGCGCGGTCGAAGAGAGCGTTGCGTAGTGGTCGACCAGGTCCTGGCGGACTAAGCCTGCCGCGTGGGTGAAAGCATTCCTTACCTTTCTTGTGAGGTGAAACAGCGCCAAGGAGTCGGGATCGGCGACGTGTCCCGTGCGCTCAGAGAAGACCTCGTGCATCTTGTCGGAATTTGTAGCTGCGTCTCCGTTCGTCGCTTTTCCGAGGGAGACAAGTAGTCGAAGGCAAGACCGGACGAAGTCTTCGTGCAGGCCGAAGGTAAAGTTCATGGCCATCGTGCAAGCCGTGCCCTCGGATTCGACGATCAACCGTGCCGTACGATCCAGGCGCTGGTTCATTCGTTGTACGTGAGCAAGATTGGGAAACTCGTCGGCGAGCAAACTTCGCTGATCGGGAATAGCTGCCAGCGTCTGCACGGCGAGTCTTGAACCAACGAGCAACGCCCACACCGTGTCGCTTGCTTCGACGCGTCTACGTTCCAGATCGCGGAACTCTTTGAATTTGACCTGAGGAAGAGTGCGATACCGAGTGGTCACTTCGTGGATACTACCGGCGAGTTTGGTTGATTGAGGTCTTCACCGAAGCAAGGGTCGAGGCGGCGCGTAAGGGTTTCAACGCGCCGACGTCTGAGGTAGCAGCTGGCTCCCTGCGGCTTGCGCCTTCGCGCTTCAGGTTGTGAACACGAGCTTCAGGCGAGTGCCCTCGCATCTGAACTCGAACGGCCCCATCGGGCGATGGATTGCAGGTGGTCGTCGGTAAGGTAACGAAAACTCTGGGGCGGCTCCACCCCGACTTGGCTTCGAAGCTCCGCGAGCGTGAGCGGCCGGTGCCAACGAATGGGATCTTCGACGCGCAGGATAGCTGCCTGCGCTACATCCTTGAGGTAGCTGGCCAGAGGTCCGCGTCCGATCCGAATTCGATCTCGATAGAGGGCCCACACATCGACAGCGCGCGGCCGATCGATGCTCTGCAGCACGGCCGTGCCGAGGACCGCTCGCTCCGGGGTGCTCGAATAGAGATAAAGCGTAGTCGGCAAGACCTGAGTCGGGAAACGCCGCCGCACCTCGGCTGTTTTCGTTCCCGAGAGGATCGCGTTCGCGAATTCCGGTCGCACGGATAGCAGGATTGCGGTCATCTACGGCTCCCGGTTCGTGCCTGGACTAAAGAGATGTCATCGAACATCGAGGGTGGCACCGAGCGGAACGATTGGATCGGACCCTTTACGTTGTGCGCCTGCCGTAGCTCAAGGAGCTTGTCGTTCTTGATTGGGGACATGAGAATTTCGGTGTCCTCAAATCGGATGACGCTGACTTTGCCATCTCGTCGCCCGGCCGCGTTCCGGACGTCTCGAAGGTGCAGCACGCCGATTCTCCCGTACTTCTCGAACGCCAGTTCCGGGTCGAGCCTCTCAAATCCCAGACTCCGGGAAGTCGCCATGATTGCTCGGTACGTACCTGTTGGGTCGGCCGTGACATACCAAAGAATTCGAGATCCCTCTTCAGGGAGTGACTTGTCGGAGCCGCTGTAGTACACGTGTTCTCGCGACAGGCCCAGGGCTCTGGAGCGATCCTTCCAGAGAGTCGGGCGTTCGATTCCGAAGAGATTGTCGATGAACCGGGGTTGGATCGGCGTGATGTATGCGGGCAGACCTGCCCCGATTAGCACCAAAGGCCAAAATTTTCTTTCGGCTTCTCGCACGGACGACACCGAGGCTGGCAACGGTTCGTCAGGAAGAATGGCATCAATGGGGAGCGCTTGATCGATGAGAGTCGCTCGGTAGGCCTCTTCAGCGAGCACGTATCCGTCGCTGCGGAGCGCATTCCTGCTCACGTTCGCGAGTCCACCGTCTGTGATCCGGATTTGACCTAGTCCGCTCTCGCGAGCGTTTTCACGGACGTGTCGCGCGAGCTGTAAGGCCAGCGTTGCAGCTCGCTCGCCTCGAATCACCCTGAAGAGATCTACGCGCAGGTCTAGGTCGTCGCGACTCTGCACGAGTAGAGCCCATGGGTCGTTGAACGGATCAACGAGCACTCGGCAACCGGCGGAATCCGAGGCCATGGTTGCGCGAAGCGTCGCCTGAAACGCCCTTCCGCGCTCACGTGTTTCTTGGGAAACAAAGGCGTCGATCAGTCGTCGCTCAGGCAACGACGAAGCGGGGACCCACTGGAGGTCGATGGATTCAATAAATCGGGACTGGAACTGCGGAAACCCGATCCGCTGCTCAAGACGCCGAATCAACTCGTGCGGACGAAGGACCTCAAGAGACGAATCGCGCGGAAGAAACTGATGCGCCAGTGACAAGCAGCGCTCGTCGTTCGTGACGAAGAACTGCACCCCGTTGTCAATCGCGTCGGCGACGTGATGTAAGTCATTGAGGAGGGATGGGTCCGACTGAATGTCAACCGGCCGCAGTCCTGCGCGAAGGGTCTCATAGGTCCGAGAGTCATCCGCTGTTCGGGATCGCACCCGAACATGGTGTTCGGCGGCTCGGCGCTGCCTGCCGCGCTCTTCGGGGTCTGGTATGCCGTCGAGCTCGACGTTGACTCGAGGTGAAAGGACGACTGTGATCTCTGCCTGCACGCTATCCGCTAGAAGGGCCTGTGATGATCGTCGTGTTGGCCGCGTCACATCTGCCGACGCGTACCAGTCGGAAACGACGTTTGTGTCGACCATGACGAGGGGAAGGCCGGCCCCCAACGCGGCCTCCTCAAAGAGATCGAGCGCCCCGAGTTGGCGCCACCAAGCAGTGAGGATCGAACCGTGCTGCGCGCGCCCTGGGCGCTCGCCTCGCGGCATCAAGCCAGCGCCGGTCCAGAACGGCCCTAGGTTCCAATCACGTCGGCACCACGCCAGAATTCCGATCGCGCTCGGGTGTCTTTGGACGGCCTCGTTGATGAGCCGCTTACCGATTCCAGAGCCTCGCTCCGCCGAACAGACGTGAACAAGCTTGATCAACCCAGAACGTTGGACGTCGTAGAGGCAGTACCCGAGCAAGACTTCATCACGCCAAATCGTGACGAGCGTTCCCGTGCGGAGCCGGTCGGAGAAGGCGGAGTCCGGGAGCCACCCAACAGTGTTCTTGTGATGCTTCGCCAGCAACAGGACCTGGCGCCAGTCCTCTCGGGATGGCATGTGATCAATGCTGAGATGCCGCACCTCGTCCCGGTCGTCACTCATTGCATTTATCTTCTCTTGAATGAGAGATCAGGGGCTCTTGGCGCGCCGCTTGACATCTAGCTGGGGACTAGGGCTAGAAACAGCCTGAATCAGGCGGCGGCCCAGTCGGACGAGTTCCAGATCGCTACGTTTACTCCGGACGATGTCAGAGGAGGCCATTCGTCTACCGCGCCTACGACGTGCCGCTGTGTGACACCAAGCTCCTTCGCGAGCACACCCTGGCGATGCTCGCCGTTGAGAATCAACTCATGCATGCGGTCGATGTTGATGTCGCCTAGCTCGCGTCCGGGAATGCCTCTTTCAAGCAGGAGCAATGGTGGCTCCCAGCGAAGCGGCTCGTCGATACCTCGGATGCGGAGCAAGGCTCGCGCGTAATCGTCAAGTGCGCTTTGCAATTCTCGAGTCAGAGCGAACTTGAAGTCAGTATATTCGGACTCCAGAGAGTTTGACGCCGGCAGGTCATGTCCCCGTCCGCGCCGTGCGCCCTGGATGCGCTGGGCCAGGTACAAGCGCGCCAGCGAATGCCGTCTCGCCTGCCCCGGGTTTGCTCCCGCCGTCTCGCAGATGCGTTCCCAGTGGTCGCCTTGAAGTAGAAGGGGACTAGGTATCGCACGTCGGCGGGCGTAGTCGATCGGAATCCCATTTGCTTTCAGCCATAGGGCAAGTTCAATGATTCCCGCGATGAGCTGGGTGCCTTTTTCCTTGTTTCCGAGCATCTTTATTCTTAGGTACTTGGCGATGGACAAGGCCGGCCTGTATCCCTCGCTCGGCTCATGATCTTCGTGGACATCCGCCAGGCTAGTGGCGATCACCAACCCCTTTTGAAGCGCTGAGATGTCGACGGCGCCCCCGCAGTCGAGTCGGGAAGTCCACTGCGGCCAGAAACCCCTAGGTAGAACCCCATGGAGTGGAATGTATCGTCCGGACTTGGGGTACCGCGCCCGCGTGCCTGCGGTGATCGACGACCCCCACGTGATCCGCTGCGCAAGTGAGAGATCCTGGTCGTGTGCGCGCAAAATTCTTTGCCTAAGATTGGGCGACTCGAGGGATCCGGGATATTTTTGCAGAAAGTCTCGGGCAGATCCGGGGCCAATTTGATCGGCCCGAGGCGACGCCGTAACCACGCGTTCGAAACTTGTCATTCGGATCCACTCCTGACTGGTCTCTTCTCGAGCCGTCAGGATCTTGCGAGCTGCGGTCGCGAGGGCTCCCATCGCCAGCGCATCTCTCGGTGCCGACGAACCCGGATGGGCCTCTGTCTCTATGAGGCCGACGAGACTGGATGCGTCGACGTCGGCAAGTTCGGCAATTCGATCCAAATTGTTGACCGCACGAAGCGCCGCAATGACCGATGCCGTATCCGCGAGGTCTGCGAGCGGTCGGATTCCGAACTCAATGATGCCGTCGACCTCTTCCTGGCATTCGACGATCCTCGATTGGCGTGCGAGCCGGTCAGATCCGGGGTGCTCCGAAAGCATGTGGCCGCAATTGGAACAGAGCCGAGAGTCGATTGCGCGTCCACTCGCCAAGGCTCGCTCTTCACGTAGCGGGTGCCCGCATTGGCCGCAGGTGTCCTGCAGCAGGCAGCCGTGGGTCAAACACACAAACGTCCAATTCAAGCGCCACCTTTGAAGCATGACGCCCGGATTGGTGAGCAAGCACGACGGGCAGTAGCGGGTTCCTGACAACTTGGCGAGGGGCGATTGCCTATTTATCGCGGTCGAGGCGAAGCCGTCCGAGGGGTTCAGAATGACGGCCCGGCCATTGAGATTCTCCATAGTCGATGCCCGCAGGCGCTCGATCGAAATGCCCGTAGAAAATCCCACATTGTGCAGAACGTCGCTTCGCATGAAGTTGCCCAGCGATCGGATCTCTGTGGGCTCGAGATGACGGAGCCCGAACCAGTACAGGAGTCGCGCCCGGGTCGTCCCAAGGTCGTCGGCCCATCGGGTCACCGCCGACTGAAAAAACTCGCCTGGATATAAGACGAGCGAGTAACTGATCTTCCGGGGCGGTTCCAGAATCCGGCGGGCCAGGACGGCCTCGGAGGTCTTCCTCAATTTCTAGCCTCTGATCCTCGTGGCGCGGGCTGACTCATGGGCTCGCTCAACAGCGAGGGTGTCAAGGAGTGCCCTGTCTATGCATTCCGCGCCGGTGGCCATGGCACGAGAAAGCGCCGTACTCAGAAGCCTAACGACGGAGTTCATGTGCCCCTGGGATACGGCGTGCATGTAGGAGGCAAGATCAACGCTCAACCACCCAGGATGGGTCATCTTTGCCAGAATAAGACGCCCCTCGAGACTCATAAGCCACTGCTGCCATTCCTTGACCTCGTCGTCGGTGTCGTACCCAAGAGGCTTGAGCGTCAGAGCGACACTCCTGAGGTCGAGGGTGTCGTCGGCCGCGCCGCGCCCATCAGTACGGGGTCCAGTCACGACGTCGTCGATATTGGTGATGCCGATTAAGACGCGGCACGAGTCGCTTAGGTCGCGGAATAGGTTCAAGACGTCTCGACCCAGTGCCTTGGTAAGAGGGAGCCGCTGGAGCTCGTCAAAAACGATAAGACGAGTCCCATGATTGCGGATGGCGGTTCCCAGCGAGTCATCTCGATCTGCACCGGAGCTGCCGGGTTCGCCGAAGGCCGTCAGGATGCCGTCGATGACCTTATAAATGGTTTTCTGCGTGGGGCGAAACTTGACGCGTACGACCGGAATGTAGTCGGCCGTTGAGCGCGTGAGGGTAGAGCGAGGATCGGGCTTGCAACCAGGACGAGATCGAAACCCTGCGAAGTAGGCCGACGTGAAAAACCCCTCAACGTCCATGAGTTTGGATTTTCCGACCCCAGGGTCACCTTCAATAACGGTGATCGGGCGGGGCGCGCCAAATCCTGGGTCCGAGTCGGCATCGTCTAGTCTCTCGGCCTCGAGCTGATGGCGCACCCGAGCGTGCGCCGTCAACCTAACGGGAGGGACCTCCCGGAACCAAGCTCGTCTTTGACGGCCGTAGACGTCACGATCGACGTCACCGAGCGAGGCCAACTCGCTCCCTGACCGGCGCTCCGGTTCGGGGGCGAGACGCCCCCACAGGACGTCAGCGAAATGCTGATCTTCCGGTCGGAGCTGGTCGCGCCAGGCCGGCTCTACCGTGCTCAGATGTCGCCCCATTCTTCGATGGGTTCCAATTCGGCGAACGGCAGCGGCGAGGGAACCGTCAAGCGGATCGGGGCATCGACGGTGAGAACCTCGGCAGGCTCTCCGAGGTCATGTTCCATAGGAAAACCCTTGCCAAAGCGAGCGCGCATCGCCCGGAAGGCCGGTTGCAGGATGTGATCGAGCTGCTCCTCAGCCGTGCTCAAAAGGGCAACCGGCGCCAGAGCGGGCTTAGCAGACTTGGAAATGCGACGCGTGAGATCAATCAAAAGATTGTCCAAATCGCGCTTCTTGAAAACAGGCATGCTGAACTCGTCGGTGGCCTTTTTGGTGAAGTAGAGGCCGAATTGTGGCGTCCAGTCAGCTCGGCCAATCCACGGGATCTCGTGACAATCGCCGCTCGCATCGAAAATGTATACCTGCCGCATGTCGGCCGGGTTGTAATGGATCCTCAACTGGTTTTTGCTGTTGAGGCATCGGTAGTCTCGCGCCAGCTGCGCGACGATCGGCGACCGGAAGGTGAGTCGTTTGACGATTGCCCGACCGGCGTCGGTTTTCAGTTCGACGAACGGGAGCATGCGTACGGGGTCCAGTGCGTAGGCGGGGACGCGAAGGGGCCCGTGCTGGCGCATGCCGTGCTCCCACTTCTTCATGGGGCTTACGTCGACCGTTTTGTCGAAGCGTTCGTCGTCAGTGATGCGAAGCCCTTCGTGCGGCGTGCGGTTGTATGCCCAGATGAATTCTCGAAGAGCCTGTTCGTAATCGACGCGTTCCACCAGGGCTTCGAGGTGCGAGTTCTTTCCTCGTTCGTAGACGGAGCCGCCCAGGAATCCTGGGAATAGGGCCTCTAGCATTTCTTTGATCGTGCCGAAGGCGCGCTCGATCTGCGCCTTATCGCCGGGGGTGTAGCTGCGTGCCTGCTCGAAGGAGATGTGGAAGTAGGCGCACACGCCTGCCATCGTCGCCGAGACGTACGGGCTGCCGTTGTCGCTGAGGATGGTTTCGGGAAGGAACCCGTGGAGGTCCTCATCGGTGATGCGTTCAAGAAAGTCGATCTCGTGTGGAAGGTAGGTGTAGGGCGAGGGCGGGTCGTTGTTCCACTGTTCGATGAAGTCCCGGCGTTTCGGCATGATGACGTCGGCGAGGCATAAGGCGATTCCGAGCGATGCGGTGGTGTGCGTGAGCGCCATTCCGACAATGGCGCACGTGTAGTGATCGAGAGCGATGGTCAGTTCAAGCCGGACCGCCCTTTTCGCATCGTCTGGATTGCGAACCCAGACGTTCACTTTCGTGGTGTCGAAGAGGACGAGTTGCCCGGGGTGGGTCGTGATGCGAACCTGTTCCGACATTGCAGCGCGGGCCTCTGCGGAAGCTCGGGTGGCCGCCGACCCGCCGCTGTGATCTTGAAGGCCAAACCAGTCCGCGATGTAGTCCGCGATGGTGTCGACGCCAGGCACCCTGAAGGGCACATCATCATCGAGTTCCGCCACGAAGCGGATTGCGAGGGCTCGCTTAGTCCTCAAAGACGTGCCAGCCTGATCGAGAAGCCACTCGTCGAGAGCTGTTCGGATTGCCTCAGTGCCCGGTCGGTCGCGGAGGCCGAGTCTGGCTGCGTGGACGAGCCCGATGGGTCCGAACTCGGTGAAGTTTCGGATCAGCCGGTCAATTCGAGTTCGTTCAGAATCCGGTTTGACGAGAAACCCGTTGCGGGAGCCTTTGGAGCGGGGGCTGCGGCTGTTCAGCTCGGCGAGAAATCGCTTCCGCGCTGCCAACGGCAGCTTGGGATGGAGCTCAGGCATAGGTGCCGTTCCCGGAGGATCGTTCGGGTGGACGCCGTACAGGGCGAGGTAGACCGTGTCGAGGTTGGCCCGATACGCGTCCAGGGCATCTTTATCGCGCGCGAGCAGATGTTCGGGGTCTTGACCGACCCACGTCGGGGCGGCGGCACCTGCGTGTTGCATGGCGGAAACGATTTGATCGATGGGAAACTCCCCGATCGGCGCGCGGCCCCGATTGTCGTGAACTAGGAGCGCCGTGAAAATGCCGATCTGCGCGACGATAGCCGTCTCGTCATTCCACGTGATGCGGGCGCCGACATAAATTTGGCGGACTGCCTGGGCTGCGCTAGAGGCCCGGTCGAGGGGCTGTGAGGAGATCATGCGGCCCACACCCGAGATTGCGGCGTGAAGAGGATGTTCCAATCGATTTGCAGGATGTGGTCCCAGATCATCTGCCGGATCATGGTCAACCAGAACAAGTCAGCGCCCCCAAACTGATCACTGATTTGTGAGGCGATCTCGCCGGCCTCCAGACCGTCCCTTCCCGCCATCTCGTAGGCAATGTCCTCCAGCTCGACGAGCTCGACTCCGTCGAGCTGGCTCGTAGCACCACGAAAAAGGTCAAGGTTTGCTTCCATGGTTTTGGTGATTCCCGTCCAGACGACGTGCACCATGCCTGCCTGCGCGAGAGCGGCAGCGACGATCTGGTGCAGTCGGACGTTCGTGTCAACCACTGCCTGATCTGGCCGCTTGACATCGATGACGATCGGGGGTGCCCATGCCGGAGAACGAGAAAGTCGGGTGTGTGGTGCCTGATGGGCGAACCCGCCGGGAACATGATCGTCATCGGCTGACTAACGATGTGCGCCACGAACGGCGTGTGGTCGGCAAGAAGGACAAAGGACCGTTCGAGTCGCGATTCGCACATGATCAGGTCGCCAACGACCCGTGAGAATTGCGCGATGGGTTTGTGATGCTGCGCGTGGCGCCGAGAAAATGATCGACGGGGATGGGCGAAGACAAGGTCGGCGAGCTCGATCGTGTTCGCTCTTCTCGCGAACGACGTCGCTCCGTCCGTGCTGAAGACGAAGTCCGGCTCGCTCCCCGTCGGTTGAGAGGGCAGAGGAACGGCCTGCCGCGGTCCTCTGATGGGCCGATTGATTCGCGCCCGCTTCCCCGGTTCACGGAGGACTTGCCACCTAGCCATCTCAAGGAGCGTCTCGAGTATCGGGTCGCGCGGTGTCGGCCGTAGAGACCAGATGGATGGTGGCCAGCTCAGAGACGCTTGTAGGGGATTCGGCCTTGACGCAGGAATCCGGACGGGCCCTAGCAGAGTCATCGGCCGATATTCTGCGTGACCGGGCCGCGTGGCCGACGAACCACGCGTGGGTCTGAATCAAGCATGGCTGGAACGGGTGCGGTGCTCATGTGGGCTCCGATCGGGAACGCTTCTGAACCAATTTGGCGTCAGCATACGACCAGAAATGGGGTGTCTCAGGATTGCAACGGCGGCGTGTCATCGGCGGGTCTGTCTCCGCTGACTTCCTTCCGTGCCGCCTTGAGCCAATGCGCGACGGTGCCCGGGTTGACTCCCAGCCGTCGAGCGAGCGGCCGGACGCCGAGACCACGATCGACGACATCGAGGATCAGCGCTCGATGGAGCCGAGCTTGATTGTGCCGCTCTCGCTCGGCCTCCAAAATCTTGTCAATGTCACCTGACCATGGGTCGCGCTGCCTCATGTGGCTCTGGGCTCTCGCGTTCTCGCTCATGCACGTCTCCTTCTGCGGCGAAGTTGTTGCTGCCGCAGCGTTCCGATGGCATGCTGAGCAGCGGGCACGGTTTGCCCGTCCCGCTGTTCCTCTCGATCGTTTGCAATTTATTTCCCGGCGGTGCCGCGCGGGGCTGTCGCAATGCGATGACTGCCATCATCGATGCCGACGCCATGGATTTTAGTCACGAACGAGATCCCCGCCTACGGGGCCCGAACGCCGAGGCGGCAAAACCCAGAACCGAGCTCGAACCGGACAGGGGCGCCGCATGGAAGCAGCTCGGTCCAGAGCCCACGGGCCTACTCAAGCAACCAGTCGAACTTCAGCGAGTCGAGATCGAGCACACCGACGTTCCGGTCCTGCCGGTCCATCCCCATCGACCACACCTGCCGACCGCCGGGCAGGTTCATCATGTCCGGAGTGTGAAAGTGACCATGGAATAGCCTCGCCGGCTGGTGATGATCGGTGACTTGGGTAACGCGCTGTCGTGAAAGAGCAGAACGAGCTTGGACCTCGTCGGAAACGGAGTCCCGGTTTCGCTCCATTTCCCGCGCGACGAGAGGGCTCGGCTCCAAGAGCGTCTCATGGGTGAGTAAGACGTCAACTGGGTCGCCAGTTGCCGCCGCGTTGGCTTGAGCCTGGGTGGCCATCTCGTCCGGAAACCAGTCAACGCCCTCTGTTCGCTGATCGGCGTCAAAGGAAGCGGCCCCTCCAAAGGACATGTAGGTGTGGGCTCCTAATCGGAACCGGTAGCCGATTGGCATGGCCCAGGCGCGTTCGGTGATCTGGATCGGTTGTCCCGGTTGCTTCCCGAACGCTGCCCTCAGGAGGCTCCATTGTTCATGGTTTCCTGGGGTCACCAGGATCCGTTCGATGCCGGCACGCTTGCACCAATAATCCACGGCACCGAGATACCCCTTCCCTTGGCGCTGGCCCGTTTTCCAGTATCCGAAGTCGCCGACGTGGAGAATCGTCTTGACGTCGGGTGCGAGTCGGTGTATTCGGGGATGACCTTTTGGATCCAGCGAGTGGATCCATGCCAGTCGCCGGCCACAACCGCTCGCGTCTCTAGCGCGAGAGTGATGTCTGGGACGCCACTCACTCGGCTCTCCCGCCGAGTTGCGCCCTCAACGGATTCCAACCGAGGTCTGTCTGCTCCTCCATGCCTGCCCGCCTTATTCTTCTGTCGCCGAGAATAGTGAAGCCCACCGAGAAGCGCGCCGGTATATGTGTCGCTAAAGGTGGACGTGATCAGTGGCGCGCAATTCACGCGTGGTCAACCACCAGTCCCTCCGACGCAACCGGGGCCGCCCCGAGACCGACCCGTCGCATAACGCTCTCGACTCCATTTGGATTCAAGTCCGGCCCAGGCCACACTTTCACCCGAAAAGATCGTCGATGCGAAGGGGGCGCACGTGCTGGAAGCGGACGGGCGGGCGCCCCGAGCATCGATCCCGGATCTATAAATCGAGACAATCTATAAAACCTATAAATGAGGTCCGCCCACGGAACGCAAGTTTGGCGCCCGACCGCGGGCGGCTTTGCTCGGCTGCAGGCCTCTCGCGCTTGGTGACGGCCCTGGGAGTGGCGTAAATCTCGGCTCCATGAGTGTTGCTTCGGCGACGTGAAGAGCCACCCTGTCATGGTCAGTGAGAACCGATCAATATTCACACGCGAAGGACACCACACGATGGCCTAGGTGTTGGAGTTCCTCTGGACGTTGTGATCAGTGTGACGTGAGTTGAACACGGCCCGTTGGCGGCGGCGAAGCTTCCGAGCGGTGACGGCTGTAACGAGCTCGTCGAGCGTTGAGCTTGCAGCTTCTAAGGGGTCGGGACGATCATGCCCGCGGCTCGCCGACGCCGAGTTGATCGGCGTCGGCGACGCCACGAAACAAGAACAACGACGATGCCGACGACGCCCATCCCCAGAAGCGTCAAGCCCGAAGTACTGTTGACGATTTTTTGGCTAGGGTCCTTCGAGTCGCCGTTTCCCAGAATATTGATTCCGAGGACGCCAAAGAGAATGGCGTAGGCGGCAACGATGAGCAACGTGACGATTGACAGTCCACTGCGGAGGGCGCGGTCAGAGAAGTCGACAGCACCGAGCCGGATAACGCGTTGTAGAGCTCTTATCTGCTCGTCGTGGAGGGCTCGGGCTTTACTTGAGTCCAACCCCACGTCCGCTCCGCCGAGATCAATCTCTTCGAGCAGCTCGATCATTCGTGCTGCACGTTCCGCTTGCTCGGCCTGCCTCGTGCCGCTGCTGTCTCGAACGTAGGCGGCAATTGCCCATGCGAGAGTTAACAGACCGACAACCGCGGAAAACCAAGGCGCCAAATTCATAATTCTCGTTCCATGTGAGGGTCGTCGAGAGACAGCCACGAAACCAAGGCCCGCGGACCACTAGTCGGGTTGACGGCCACGAACGCATGTCTCACCATCACGTCCTTTATCTTTTTTCGATATGAGCCCTTGCTTGCCGCCGTCCTCAAACCAGGGCGGACGCCTTCTTCTATCGACCAGCAAGTTCAAAGCGTTAGCGATTAACACACGACCAAAAGTCGCGTAGCCACCCCCACATATCAACCGCACCTTCATCAAGAACGGGACGATTAGGGGACCCCGAAACCGATACAAACCCACACCGCCCCGCGAACCAGACGCAAAATCGCAACTGAACGTTCCACCAAACGAGAAGGCCGGCCCAAATGGGCCGGTCTTTTCTTTGCCGCTGAGGTTTCCCGAAACTGAACAACTAGTTTCACGAAACTCTCCAGTGCATCGCGGCGATGATGTTTCCTCCTACGGCGACGACAGCCAGAGCGCCGAAGAATCCGATTGCCTAATTCTGTGGCGCGTCCGAGATGAGAGAAGGGCCGCCCTATCGGGCGGCCCTTCTCCTTGCGAATCATGTGGACTACTCAGGATCGGATGCCGATGAATCGTCGTTTATAAGTTGCAACCGCCTGGCGTTCAGAGGCATGCGCACAAAGTAAAGAACACCGGCAACGATTACTGCAAAGACTAGAGAGGCAACAAAACCCATTGTTCCCCATCTGGCCGAACAGAGCGCGACGATCACAGCCAGCGGAATAAGTGGCCACCACCGGATTCGCCAAAGCTGCTTGTCAAGACGGTCTATCGCCTGTTCTCGATCGCTCATAATTCCATTCTCTAGCAAGAGACGCTTCCGACAATGAGCCCGGTAAGTCCCCCAACAAGGAAGCCAGCAGCAGCGCCAGGGAGAACACCTTTCTGCGTACCGGCGACAGCGCCGGTCACGGCACCACCGATTCCCGTCGTTTCACGGATTGAACCACGCAATCAGAGTAGGCGGATAGCCCTGTCGGGTCGAAGCCGTTGACTGGGTCACTGCTAGCGAAAACGTACCGGTTGGCGTTGCTGGGGTCGAGGGGTGCGTCGAGGGTGTCTCGTTGTGTCCAGGTTCCGGTTGCGGCTTCGTACTAACGGATGCCGAATTTGACGAGCCCGGAGGCGCGGTCGGTGATGCCGGCCTTGAACGCGTACGGGTTCTGCGAGGCGCCGTTTCCAGAGCCTCCGGCGGTGAGGGCTTGCTGCCCGTAGGGGTCGTAGCTGTAGGAGAACGCGTTGGCGGCGAAGTCCACGAGCAGGCCCACGGGGTTGCCGAGGCCGTCCCAGACGTACAGCCCCTATTGCTTTTTGCGGCGCAGGAAGTTACAGCCGCTTACGACGGCGGACGACGATGAAGCCGATTACAGCACCGACTACGGCCGCGATCAGGATGATGAGTGCTGCGGTCATGAGTGTCCCCGTGGTCGTCGTATTTCCGGCGGCGTCGGTGAATCCGGTGAGGTTGCCGGGGAGTCCTTTTGGTAGTTCACCGTGCGGGTGTTGTACTGGTCCGCGGTCTGCGTGATCGTCGTCGCCAGGCTGCTGCCGTTGAAGCTCAGCGCCACCGTACGGGCTCCGGTGGGCCTCGCGGTCGAGACGACCGTCGCCGGGACGCCGGCGACGGTCGTCTCGACCGAAGGCCTTGTAGAACATCATTTTGGAAGCACGGCCCCCAAGATGATGAGCGCTGCACCAACGACGATCGCGACCACGAGTGCGGATTTCAGGGGTGCAGATCGCGGAGCCTGGGATCGACTCTGGCGGATGAGTATGACTATGGCCGATCCCAGCATCACAAGGCCTACAGCAAGAAGAAAATATGTCACTAGCATCCCTCGATAAAGGAGTCCAGACCGCCTAGACCAGAAACGGCCCCGGCCACAGCGGCAACTGTCAACGCGCCGGCCGTATTTGCGGTCGGAGCCACGAATACGTCGGCAGGTGCGGTCACAGCAGCGTACAGGGCCGCTCCACCCGCGATCGCGCCCGACACCGCAGTGATCCCGTTATTGATCGTGCAGCGGAGAGCAGACGCTAGACCGGTGGGATCCTGCCCGTTGATCGGGTCTCCGCCGGCGAACTGGTAACGGTTGGCGTTAGACGGGTCGAGGGGTGCATCCAGAGTGTCTCTTTGCGTCCAGGTTCCGGTTGCGGCTTCGTACCAACGGATGCCGAATTTCACGAGCCCGGATGCGCGGTCGGTGATGCCGGCCTTGAACGCGTACGGGTTCTGCGAGGCGCCGTTTCCAGAGCCTCCGGCGGTGAGGGCTTGCTGCCCGTAGGGGTCGTAGCTGTACGAGAACGCGTTGGCGGCGAAGTCCACGAGCAGGCCCACGGGGTTGCCGAGGCCGTCCCAGACGTACAGCCCGTCGATGTCGGACGAGGTGGTCAGCATCAACGCCTGCCCGGTGACGGGATCGCTGTAGACGTGCGCTCCACTGCCGCCGTAGGTGTTGGTGACGAGCTGCGGGTTTCCCTGCTGGTCGTTTTTGCCGTACGTGTAGTTGTTCGTGCGAACGGTCGGGGTGACGGCCGAGAGGAGCTGTTTCTGGTCGGCCCCGGCGTACGTGTAGTTCGTCGAGATGCCGCTGGTGGTGTCCTTCGAGGTGGTCATCTGCTGGAACGCGTTGTACGTATACGTCGCCCCCGGCGCCGCGGTGAGGTTCCCGGTGGCGTCGTAGGAGTACCCGGCCGTCGTGATCTGGTTCGCGGCGTTGTAGGTCAGCGTCTGCGACGACGGGTTCGACCCGGTGACGACCGCGGTGAGGCGGTTCCCGCGCACGTCATACGTGTACGTGACCGATGAGCCGCCTGAAAGTTCCCTTTGCTAGACTTGTTATTGATGCTCACGCGGGGTGCCAGGTCTCGTCCGCGGCTACTAGCCAGAACTTACGTGGATTCATCCAGCGACGAGTAAGCCAACATTCGAAGGTGATGAGCAAGCTTAAAGAGGACAGCCGCGAACCCCAGGCCGATGGCAGTGGCAATGAAGAACCACCATTGCCCGGTAATAACTCCTGCCACAAGCGCGACAAGGGCTAAGCCTCCCATGACCTGCCCAGAGATATATGCCGCCTCTCGAGGCAGTAAACCCCAGAACTTTAAGTCCTCCAGATCTGAAATGCTCATGGACACGCCCTCAAATAGTCGGTCATACGAATTTGGTTCCAATTTGAATCAAGGATATGTAGAGGCCGCCAAGCCCCACAGCTTGCCCCGCGCCCGTTCCCAACGTGCTTCCGACAAAGGTACCAAGAACACTCAAACCGCATCCAACAGCCAGCGTGCCCGCCAGCCCAACGCCTCCTGTGACGGCGCCAAGGCCCAATCCGATACCCAATGAAGTGCCAGCACCGACGGCGCAGCTGCTTGCATACTCACCAAAGGATGCCAAACCGCTAGGATCGCTGCCGTTGATGGGGTCTCCGCCGGCGAACTGGTAACGGTTGGCGTTAGACGGGTCGAGGGGTGCATCCAGAGTGTCTCTTTGCGTCCAGGTTCCGGTTGCGGCTTCGTACCAACGGATGCCGAATTTCACGAGCCCGGATGCGCGGTCGGTGATGCCGGCCTTGAACGCGTACGGGTTCTGCGAGGCGCCGTTTCCAGAGCCTCCGGCGGTGAGGGCTTGCTGCCCGTAGGGGTCGTAGCTGTACGAGAACGCGTTGGCGGCGAAGTCCACGAGCAGGCCCACGGGGTTGCCGAGGCCGTCCCAGACGTACAGCCCGTCGATGTCGGACGAGGTGGTCAGCATCAACGCCTGCCCGGTGACGGGATCGCTGTAGACGTGCGCTCCACTGCCGCCGTAGGTGTTGGTGACGAGCTGCGGGTTTCCTGCTGGTCGTTTTTGCCGTACGTGTAGTTGTTCGTGCGAACGGTCGGGGTGACGGCCGAGAGGAGCTGTTTCTGGTCGGCCCCGGCGTACGTGTAGTTCGTCGAGATGCCGCTGGTGGTGTCCTTCGAGGTGGTCATCTGCTGGAACGCGTTGTACGTATACGTCGCCCCCGGCGCCGCGGTGAGGTTCCCGGTGGCGTCGTAGGAGTACCCGGCCGTCGTGATCTGGTTCGCGGCGTTGTAGGTCAGCGTCTGCGACGACGGGTTCGACCCGGTGACGACCGCGGTGAGGCGGTTCCCGCGCACGTCATACGTGTACGTGTAGGTGCTGTTGGTCCCGGCGCCGCCGGACTGGGCGACCTTGGTCACGCGCCCCTGGGTGTCGTAGGTGTAGTTGGTGACCTGGCCGCTGTTCGGCTGGCCGGTAGTGGTGTCCTTGGTCCATTGCAGCTTGGCGTGGTCCTTGGTGGTGTCCGTCCCGCAGGTGGGGGCGGGGGTGTCGGAGTTGTAGCAGTACACGGTGTCGAACACGAGGGTGCTCGAGGCGCTGGGGCCGGTGTAGGACTTCAGTTCCTTGACCCGGCCTGAGGTGTCGTAGCTGGTGTTCTCGTGGGCGGCCCAGGTGGAGTTGCTCGGGTTGGAGGACTGCAGCCAGGTGTCGGTGCGGCGGCCCTGGTCATCGGTCTTGTACCGGGTGACCTGGGTTCCGGAGCCCTTCGGGTAGGTCGTGCTGGTGAGCACGCCGGACGGGTCGTAGGCGTTGGTGTAGGTGCCGAACGAGTCGGCCGAGGTGATCTGGTTGGAGGCCTTGTCGTAGGTGTATGTCTCGGATCCGCCCGCCGTGTTGGAGGTGGTGAGCTGGCGGCCGAGCTGGTCGAACGTGTTGTTGATCGTCCCGGTCGGGCTCACCGACTTGGTGAGGTTGCCGGCGTCGTCGTAGGTGTTCGTGACCGTGGCGGACCCGTCGGCGAGGGCGGTCGTCAGCAGGCGGTCGTCCTTGTCGTAGGTGTACCGGGTGGTGTTGCCGCGGCCGTCGGTCTCGGAGGCTTTCCGGCCGTAGGGGTCGTAGGTGTACGTCTTCACCCCGAGCGCCGTCCCGGACACGGTGACCGGGGTCACCGTGGAGAGTTGCTTGTCGGAGTTGTAGGCGTACACGGTCTTGTTGGTGCCGTTGCCGGGGGCGAGAGCCGTCGCGACGGTCCCATCCGCGTTGTAGGTCAGCGTCGCCGTGGCGCCGGACGCGTCGGCGTTGGTGAGCTGGTTACCGGCACCGTTGAACGTCTGAACGCTCGTGTTCCCATCGGCGTCCGTCGTGGAAGCCGGCAGGTACGCGGTGCTGGTGGTGGACCCGTAGGTGGTCGAGTTCGACGCACCACCGGGGGCCTGGGCCTTGGTCAGCGAGTTGCCGCTGTTCGCCCCGTACGTGCCGGTCGACGTGCCGGTACCGGGAGCGCCGGTCGCACCCACCGTGGCGGTAGCGGTGTCCGCGTTGGCCGTGTAGGTCTTGGACTGCTCACGACCGGCCGCGTCGACCGCTTTCAGGACGAGGTCCTGGGTGGGGTTGATCGTGTACGTGGTGTGGTCACCGGTCGCAACCGGCGTGCCGGTGCTGGTGTTCGGGCCGGCGACGAGAGTCTGCGACGTCGACGGGTACGTCAACCGCGTGGTCGACGTCCCCGGCGAACCCGCGGTGGTGTTCAGCTGGTCGATCTGCGAGACCGTGTGGGTGGAGCCGTTGTAGCTGATGTTCGTCACCGCCCCAGTGGTCGAGGTGATCGACGTCAAGTCATGGCCGGTATAGGCGAAGGTCGTCGTGTTTCCGGCAGCGTCCGTGAACCCGGTGAGGTTTCCGGAGGAGTCCTTTGGTACTTCACCGTGCGGGTGTTGTACTGGTCCGCAGTCTGCGTGATCGTCGTCGCCAAGGTGCTGCCGTTGAAGCTCAGCGCCGCCGTACGGGCTCCCGTAGGACCCGCGGTCGAGACGACCGTCGCCGGGACGCCGGCGGTGTAGCTGTTCAGGGTGGTGCTGTTGCCGTTGCGGTCAGCGACCGACGTCGCGACGCCGTCCGCGTTGAACGTGACGACCTGACGGGAGGTCCGGTCGGTGAGGGTGTACCCGGTGGTGCCGGTCTTGACGAGATCCTGCTTGAACCCCGCCGGCGACGTGAACGCGGTCGATGAGCCCGAGACCGGGGTCAACTTCCAGGTGACGCCGTCGCCACCGGTGTAGATCACGTTCGTGCCGACGACAGACAAGCTGCCCGCGGATGCGAGCCCGAGCGACCAGTTGTAGGCGGCGGCGGTGCTGTTCGAACCGGTCTGCCAGCCGAGGGAGTTGTACGTCTCCCCGATCGGGATCGTGTTGTTCACCCCCGGCAGGGCGAGGCCCTGCGTGGCGACCAGGAGGTTCCCGGTGGCGACGTCCACCGACGCGGCAACCTGGTCGCTGATCCGGAACGACAAAGCGGTCGCGCCGGGGCGTGAGCCGGTAAGGCCGGTCGTGGTCGGCCCGGTGGGGAGGGCCGCTTGTGCGACCTGAGCGAAACCGCCGACAAGGGCGATACAGGTTGCGCCCACGAGCGCGGTCCGAAGGGCGAAAGCCCTCCCGCGATGCGTTGGACGGGTGGCGAAAGCAGACACAGAAACCCCTTTGTTTGTGATCCGAAAAACACAAACCGTCGAGGAAGCCCTAGCCGATCCCAGACGGCCGTGCACGACCGCCACCCCCGGAGAAATCGTGATCAGAATCCCAGAATGCCGCCCTGCACGGAACGGTACGCCCCCACCATTGAGGCCAGATACCCCCCATTCGGGGATGCGTCCTGGCCATCAACCAGGTCGCTGGTCCGTGGCGTTCCAAGACCGCAACACGGTAGCTTCCCAGTTCTGGCCGGCAGTGGCCGCTGATCTCGACGATCACTGGAGGCTCGAACACTGAAACGTACCTAGCCCACCTAACCTCCCGGCCGATGCTTGGGTGCAGTTCACCGTCCGATAGCCGATCCTCGACCGGCCACTCCCCCGTCTTCACGAAACGTGTCGATGTCTGAGAATTCGAGCACCGGATCTTGCGTGGACTTGGGGCTTGTGCGCGATTTGACGGACATCTTGGTCTACTAAGCGCGCGCAATGGCCCCACTCGGTGAGTGGGGCCATTGCTTCGAGACTTCGCTACTTCATTTGGGCGGATTTGGCTTTGTCGTTCATCGCGCCGAGGTTGGCGACGTTGGTGTTGAACCCATAGGACGCTCCGGAAGGGGTCGTGCCTTGCCAGACCTTGGTGGTGCAGTTCGAGAAGCTCTTGAACGAGCTCACGCGGCCGGACCACCCGTAGCTGCCGAGGTTGTTGAGCGTGTAGACGGTGCTGCCGTTGCACGCAGCGCTGTTGGTGATCTGGAAGAACGATCCTCCGTAGCTGGCGTCGTCGTAGAGCTGGCTCTGAACGAACGTCGTCGCGGTACCGTCGACCGACGCGGGGCGTGCAGCGGTGGAGCTGCTGGGCGTGATGACCTGCACGCCCTGGTCTTTGAGGACGGCGGCGTTGAGATCCTGGCCGGTAGGAACGCATGTGAGGTCGCCCGTTCCGAGGCCTCCGACGGGGACTTCGACACCATCGCCTACCGGTCAACGTCCTCGGGTCGCTACGTCGATCTCCCCGACGGCTGGGAGGAGGACTACCGGTGACCGAACAATCTCGGAAGCGGCGCCCAGCGGGATCGCCGTCAGGCGCGGGAGGCCAGTTCACCGAGGGCCCCAAGGGGGAATCGACTAGCGGTCTCACCTCCGGGTCGGTGACGAGCGACAGAGACCGGGTGGTGGCGCGACGCATCAGGAGTGGACGGCGCTGGGACGTGCAGTATTGGCGACCCTCAGATGATCTGCACCTGTCATCCATTCGGCATGAAGACCTGGTGAAGTCGTTCCTGCTCGACGCGGACCCGACGTCACGGCGAAGTCCCACCCACGGCACCGGCCTCGACCTTTGGACCATAATCGCCACCAGGTCGAGTCGTACATCGCAGCGATGCGCGCGCCGAGTGGCGCCAGTTTGCGGATAAAGCAGCGAACGCACCTCGTTCCGAGCAGTTCAACCCACGGCAATCTCCCCATGTCCCTCGGTTCCTTATAACTTGGTCTCGATCGTCGACTACACCACGACAGGGCATACGGGGGGAAGAATCTGAATGGCAAAGGGCGACGTAAATTCTTCTCTTTCTGGCTTCGCTGCCGACGCTTGGCTGCAACATCGCGAGACTCTCCTCCGTGTCGCGTTTGCCACGCTTTACAGCGCAGGCCTTCAAGACGAGGTCGAGGATGTCGTCCTGGAGGTCGCTACTGCGTTACTGGAACACCCGCCTGCCGACGTCGTCAGCTGGGAGGCCTTCCTGGTCACCATGACGAAACGCCGGGCCATAGATCACATCCGTTCAAAACACGTCCGCAATCGGGAAGGTTCGGACTATGACCTGGAAAGCCAGGACGCGGAGAGCCATGAAATTGACGATCTGCTGGACGGGATCGACACCCGAAGCTATGTGAAGAAGGCCGAAGAAGTCCTGGAGAGTCTTTCCCCACAAGAGCAGGCTATTGCCCGTGGATGCCTCTGGGAACAACGCCCGCAACAGGAGGTAGCGGACGAGCTCCGGATAACTCAGGCGCGCGTCAGCCAAGTGCTAAGAAGTGCGCGAACGAAACTTCGAACAGCGATAGAAGATCAGGAGGGAGGCAAGGCATGACGAATGCGGAGAACCACGACGCAACCTTGGATGCGCTGCTTGCAGCTGCGGCCTACGTCCCACCGGCACTGGAAAATGATGCTGCGGCTCGACTTCTTGGCCTTGTTCCTGATTCCACTTCAGTTCTCAATCCTGCTGCCCTAAAGCGAGCCCGGATGAAGTTGAATTTGACTACATCCGCCCTGGCTAACCACCTAACCGTCCGGGGCTGGCGTGTCACTACTGCCGAAGTTTTTCAATGGGAAACCCGCAAAGGAACGCACTTAGCACCTGCACTGATCGCCACGATCGCGGATGAGTTGGAGCTAGCAGAAACTGATCTCGTCACTAGCACCGTGAATGACAGCTTCAGAGCATTGCGAGACGACAGCCGCTTCAAAGAGCTCGTCGAAAGGTGGGCACGCTTGAAACATATTTCCAGGCTCGCTGCCGCGGCGAGCCTTGAAAGTAGATCCTTGCAAGCGGTCCATCGAGGCGGTCCGCCCGAAGTGGAACTGCAACTGGCCGTCATCACGGCGTTTGTTGAAGAAGTCGAGAATCGAGAATCCTAGTGACTTTGGAACGCTGGACTACCCGGGCGATTGACCAACTGAGTGGCCCAACTCGGGAGGCTTTTGTTCTGGACCCCATTGAAACCATCAGGTCGATGGGGATATCTGTCCGGGCTGTCGATTCACTTGCGGAGTCGCGTCAGGATGGCGGGATGTGCGACGGCGTTTCGTATCTCAGCGATGGTGTTGTTCTCTACGCGCCAACTGACGGCAGCCGGCGCGAGAATTTCACCGTTGCTCATGAACTCGGGCATTGGCTGGTCGAACATGATGACGCAATCTTGGATTGGGTCGCCAACCGTGACGAATCGAGCGTGGCCCTGGAGACGCTCTGCGACCGCATCGCACAACGGCTGCTACTCCCGGACGACTTGATCGATTCCATCGTTTCGAACCCTGTTCGAGCTCAAAACATCCTTGATCTTTACGCAGGATCGGCGGCGAGTCGTCCCGCAGCAGCAATTGCTGTCGCGTCCCGCTTGAAAGGACTCGGCGCGATCGTCATCATCGACCGGCCGAGCCGTTCCATCACGAGCTCGAGCGTCGTCCCAGATCCCGAGCTCGGATGGCCAAAGATCTACCCGTGGCGCGGGCAACAAGTCGACGCCGCGCACACCTTGGTCCACATGAACTCTGGCGACTCCCTCACTCGACGTTCTTTCTGGCGCTCCAGCTGGGACAAACGGGAGGATTTCTACATCGACGCTGTCGCCGACGACCGTCGTATCTATGCAGTCCTAGCCGATGCTGACCTCTGGAAAGTTGAACCGATGCCGGTCCTCACAGACCGAGCATGGGACACCCGTCTCGAAGGAAGTGTCTTCTGCTGCGGAATGCAGCGAGCGGTTCGGGGCTATCCATGCTCTAAGTGCCAGCAGTATTTCTGCCCCAAGTGCGGCAACTGTAGATGCACTCGTGAGCGCGCGGACGAAGAGCTCTGCATCACGTGCAACACCCTGACGCGCTCCCATCTACTCGTGAATGGTCAATGCGAGATGTGCGCCTAATCCGGCGCTTATAACTTCGCGGGCCACTCCGACTACTCGGTGAGGGGCCGCAGAAGCGGGACACCTGCCCTCGGGAACGAGGTGAGACAGCACATGGCCAAAAATACCGGTCACAACCACCGCGCCGGCGCCGTAAAGGCCCGAAGCGAATTCAAGTCTGGCAAGACGTGGTTCAAGCGCAACACCACGACGGGCCAGATCATGAACGGCAGCCCGACACAGCACAAGGGCGTCCGCAACGAAAAATAGGCGCCCCGCCAGGGCCGGTGGGGCGACCCCTCGCGCCGCCCCACCGGCCTACCCCTCCGCACATTCCAAGCCCCTACCTAGGACGGATTTCTAAGTGAGCACCTTCTTGTTCAATCTGCACGGTCACCACGTGGCGTTCCGCCGAACTCAGGAGGACAAGTTCCTGTTCGACAAGCACGGCCACTGGCTCGGCTGGTTCCCCTGGGGCGACAACGACGCTGTCGACAAAACAGGAAAGTACTTAGGAACCGTCGTCGGGAACCGCCTCCTCCGCCGCACCTTCCAGCCCTATCGCGGATATCCCGGATACCCGGGCTACCCCGGATACGCGGGCTACCCCGGATACCCCGGCTTTGCCGGATACGCCGGGTACCAAGCAGGATTCACCGACGTCGACGCAGCTCAATTCCAGGACTGACTAGAGCCCAAGCTCACGATCAAGCTCGCCATCACCTAAGCCCCTTCAAACTGTCAGGAGACAGCAAATGCCTTCCATCCCCACCCTCACGTGCCCCTACTGCCACCACACCTTCGTCGGCGTCCGCGCTGTTCAGCATGGCCTAATCCGTTGCGGCAACTGCGGTAAGACGATCCGCATCTAGTAGTTCGCGGATTACCAATCACAAAGGAGTCTCATAAAACTATAGGTTTTTGAGGCGTCTCAGCTCGCCTTGCGTCGTCTCATGAACCTGATCGTTCGGAGCGCTGTTTCTGGTGACTCGATGGCAACCTCTTTCGGCGCTGGCCGCCTCACAGTGCCCGTTCGCCAAAGTTGGACTGTGAGTAGGTTCATGGGAATGATGATTGAGCCGTCCGCAGGACGGATGCGACCTGCATGACGGTCCATTGCTTTGCGGGTCTGAATGAACTCCTGGGTCACTGGCGCCACCCTGGAGGTCGACCAGAACGGTTCGTCCCCGGATTCGATCCGCACTCGGGTGGCGATCGGTCGACGGTTTTGGTGCTGATGGAATCACCGGGACCGGCAACCATCGCCCAGGGGTCGCCCGCGATCAGCAGCGAAGACAACCCCGGCCCTACTGCGAAGGCATTCCGCGCGGCCCGCATCGAATCGGGCCTTGCGCGCGACCAGTACCTGCGCTGGAACGTGGTCCCATGGGCTCTTCATCGTTCCCCGACGGTCGGCGACCTGGAGGAGGCGCGGCCCGCTCTCGGTCAGCTTCTCGCCGCCCTCACGGAGGTTCGGGCGATTGTCACGTTCGGCACTCCCGCGCTGACGGGAGTGATGCGTCACTTCACCCTCTCTGACGACGTCCGCGTCGTGCCGGTCTTGGCGGCACCGCACCCGTCACCGGCGAATGCCACCCGGTTTGCAGAGGAGCACCTTCGCGCCGTCACCGCGCTTCGGCACGCCGCCGCCGTGTGACGGCCTCGCGCCTCGCTACGCTCGACCCATCCTCGTGACATAAGTTCCGCTTGTGACCGGCAGGGCAGAGGAAGGAGAAGGTGGTGCGCGACGAGATTCCTGATTTGGTGACACTGCAAATCCTTCAGGCGATCGCTGAGACCGGGACGTTTCGGCGCGCAGCGGTGACCGTTGGGATGTCGCAGCAGGCCGTGTCTTCCCGGGTCCGCGCAGCAGAGGCGTCCCTTGGCTTCGCCCTCGTCGACCGAACGAGGAAAGGGTCCACCCTGACGACGCGAGGTCAGCTGATCACCGAATGGTCCGGTGACTACCTCGCGGCCGCGCACGCGCTTGCTCTCTCCGTGCGGACTCTTCGTCCCGAAGCCGCCCACGTCCTGACCGTCGCTGCGAGCCAGACAATCTCCGAACAGTTCGTGCCCGGTTGGATGAGCACGTTCCGGCAACGCTCCGGCGGCGACGATCAGCTCCGGCTAACCTCGGGTAACAGTGCTTTTGTGATTGATCAGGTGCGAAGCGGGGCGGCGGCGGTCGGCCTCATCGAAACACCGGAGATTCCGGCGGATCTGGCCTCGGCCACGATCCGCGACGACGAGCTTGTCGTCGTCGTCGCCCCCTCGCACCCCTGGGCCCGCAGTAAGGGAAGTGTGACTGTGGAGGAACTCGCCGGTGAACCGCTGATCACGCGAGAGACCGGCTCCGGCACACGGCGAACCCTCGAAATCGCCCTTGCCGAGACCCAGCCCGGCCTCGTCCTCCACGAGCCGGCCGCGGTTCTGGCCACCACCAGCGCCATCCGGGCGGCTGTCGCCAGCGGGGTGGGGCCAGCAGTTCTCAGCACCTCCACCGTGCAGGACGATATCGCCCGCGGACTCCTCCTGCGCGTTCCCGTGGAAGGTTTGACCCTGTCGCGACCGTTTACCGCGCTCTGGCGCACCGGGACACCGCTGCCTCCCGCCGCGGAGAGGTTCTTCACTCTTCTCCGTGAATAGGTGACAAGGAACACTTGTCAGCTGACAGGCAGGTGGGCATAGCGAGCGTCACTGTCCGAGAGCACGCTTGTCTCATGACCACCACCGCCAGCCGACCGGCCGCGCCTGCGCCTCAGAAGCAGGCGCGCCGCATTTTCCGGGACCTCGAACATCCCCGTGAGATCGTGTCGAACCTCACTCCGAACTGGTTTGCCTCGATCATGGGCACCGGCATTGTCGCCAACGTCGCCGCGAGCCTGCCGCTGCAGTTCCCGGGCCTGCGAGTCTTCGGCACGGTTATCTGGGCTATCGCCAGCATCGGCCTCGTCGCCCTAACCTTCGCGACCGTCATGCACTGGGCCCTCTACCGGGAGACCGCAAAAAAGCACCACCTGAATCCCGTCATCTCGCACTTCTACGGGGCGCCCGCGATGGCGTTCCTTACTGTCGGCGCCGGCACCATCCTCCTCGGCAAAGACGTCATCGGTCTTCCCGCCGCAATCGGCATCGACTGGGTCCTCTGGTCCCTCGGTACAGCCATGGGGCTCGTCACCGCGATCGCGGTCCCGTTCCTGACCTTCACCCGCCACGACTCAAAGCCCGACAGTGCATTCGGCGGCTGGCTGATGCCCATCGTCCCGCCCATGGTCTCCGCCTCCACCGGCGCACTGCTACTGCCCTACACCCCGGCCGGGCAAGCCCGCGAGACGCTCTTCTGGTCCTGCTACGCCCTCTTCGGGCTCGCACTCGTCGCCTCCTTGATTGTCATCACCCTCATCTGGTCGCGGTTGACCCAGCACAAGGTTGGCGGGGCCGCCATGGTCCCCACCCTCTGGATCGTTCTCGGGCCGCTCGGTCAGTCGATCACCGCCGTCAACCTGTTGGGCGGCAACGCCCACCTCGTCGTCGCCCCGGCACTTGCCACCATGCTCCTGACATTCGGACTGATCTACGGCATCCCCGTTCTCGGCTTCGCCCTCATTTGGACAGCCCTCGCCCTGATGATCACGATCCGTACCGCCCTCGAGAAACTACCGTTTTCCCTCACTTGGTGGTCGTTCACCTTTCCCGTCGGCACCTGTGTGACCGGCCTCTCGGGACTCGCCCTCCACACCGGCCTTGTGGCTCTTCAAGTCCTCGCGTGCATCTACTACGCAGGACTCCTCGCGGCCTGGATCACCGTCGCAATCCGCACCTTCCACGGCAGCGTCATCCGCGGCACACTCCTCGCACCACCACGCGCCACCGCCTAACAGATGAAACACCCGCTGGCCGGCGAGCGGCAACTGCGAACTCGCAGTCTCGGAAAACTAAAGGTTCGGAGACGTCTCAATCTGCCGGGTCAGCGGCCTCGGAAGCACTGAATGCACGAGCCACGTGGCGTCTTGGAAAGTCGTTCCCGCCGCCGGGCTAGCTAAGTAGTCCTTTCAGGGTTTTCAAGACAAAGCCGCCATTCCCTAATAGCGACCGATTCTCTGAGACTTCATGCGTGAAACGTCGAACGATTCAGCTCAAGTGCTTTCTGCCACCTTCGGGCTTCGACCCTTGTCATGATCACCAGGAAGACCACCATTCCCGCAATGATGAGTGGCCAAGGCCACCCGAGGTACAACGATTCCGAGAACAGGAACAGAACGAACCCGACGAGAGAGGGCAGCACGGCTCGGTTATTGAGTCGGGAGTTCGCGATGAGATCCGGCACGATCTCGCGGGACCGTTTGGTTGGCGGGATGCGTCCACGAAGCTGCCGGGCCAGAGAGCGACGCTCTTCGGGAAGCAGCGGCGAGAGAGGCCACTCTGCTCGTGGTGTCGGGATCTGCGACAGGAGGCGGCCACCCCGTCTTGCTCGGGCATAGCCCACACCGCTCACAACAAGCGCAGCGGCGAGGAGCACGAACTGGCAAACGGCAGCAATGCTTAAAGGCTCACCTAAGCGGGCTACGACAGCTAGTCCACCCAGGAGAACAATCAGGATGACAAGAGCCAGCTGGTTTGAAATGCCCCGTACGCGGGGCCCATGATCCTTCAGCTCCTGGACGCGCCGAGAAGCCTCGGCCCACCGGCGATCCTCGTCGTCGGCCGTCGGCAGAGCATCGGAAATCGGACTCATGCTGCCGGTGATCCTACGTCTGCTCGCAGGACGCTCCCCGGACTCTCATTCGGTTTCGACTGAGTAGCGGTCGATGAAACGGCCCCCTCGGCGATAGAGCACGACCAGTTGGATGGCGACGACGACGAACATCAAGGACACCGCGAGCTCGAGGAGCTTGATGAGGAGATCGTTGGAGCCGACGGCGGTGGCGATGGCAAAGAGGACCAGCGCGGCATAGATGGGTGCGATGCCGAGGGTGGCTCGCCGGTTCTGGCGTGCGATCGCCACAACGATTCCGAGATGTGTCTGGTCGGGCTGCTCTTTGCCGCTGATCTGCCGGCGGACGCTTTTCTTCTCCTTCCGGTTGAGGGGCTCGCAACGGCCCGCCACCTCGTGATGTAGTGGCCGGTGCGTTTAGCCCAGATGAAACCTAGGATGCCGACGAGGAAGCCGAGGCCAAGAAAGACGAACTGGGCGATGAGCTGTTGGGTCTGCACGTCGGAGGACCCGGCGGTGTCGTGGCCGGATCCGTGCGGAATGAAGATGAGCGCGATGACGACGCCGACGATCCAGCTTCCGACGATGAGGGCAACCACCTGCAAAAACACCCGGGCTCGGCGCTTGTGAAGGCCGTCATCGGTCACGCCGTCCGCGAGTTTCGCGGCTGCAGCCCAGCGGGTGGCAGCATCGTTCTGGGTGGTGGTCATGGGGGAACTCCGTCGTTCGGGTCAACAGGATTACTCGGAGCCTAACGACAGCCTGTCCTTGTGCCGAGGTTCAGTTTGGACCGGGAGCTCTACGGATGGCCCAGCCCGGCCCGTGTTGTCCGGCAGACCAGTCAACGGTGCAGGCCGGTGCCTGCGACGGTGAGCACGACGGCGGTAACTGGCAGACCCAGTGCGGCTAAGGCGGCTCCTAGGACCCAAGCAGTTCGCCTGCGAGCGGCGACCCGAACACGCTCTCGCAATCCCACGAACCATTCGGTGTCTTCCACCGATGGCGTGGGCACCGGTTGGCGGGGCGCCCACGTGCGGGGCTGAAGGACTGCGTGACGGACGAGTTCCCCTGAGATGGAGCCCCGCGGGGGTGACACCGTTCGGATCAGGAACCGCACGAGCTGGTCGAGCGTGACCACTGCGACGTCCTTGGGTTCGCCCTTGTGTGTCAAGGTCGCGCCGACAGTAACGATGACGGCGAGGACATCAACCGTTCCGCCCGCCGCTGCAGAGAGCAGCTTCGCCGCCCGGGCGGCCTCGTGGCTGGAATTGCGCAAATATGGTTGCCGCTGCCCGTTCACCAGGAATGCCTTGGGCGAGACCCACACTTTCCCGCCTGGGCTGTGTTTCGTGTTTACCGTCACCACGCGACCGGATGGGCTCACGAGAACGTGATCGATGTCACTGCCTCGATCTCCCACTGGCACCGAGTGCAGCACCAACCACCCTTCGGGAAGCCGAAGGAGCCGTTCCGCGACCGCCTGCTCCCCGAGTAGCCCGACGTACCAACTGCGTGCGGACGAAGGAATCGGGTGGCGTCCGAAGAGTCGCGCCGCGAAAGAGGGCGGCGCCTCGGGCCCGATGGCGTCTCGAAGGGCCGCCATCAGAGACTCTCCGGGAACACGGCTCGAAAGCGTCAGATCCGACATAAGCACCCCTCTCAGTCGGGTGCGCAACCGTGCGCGGCCCCACTTCCACCGTAGGAGCAGAGCCATCCGCACCGATGCCACCAGTCCGGGGCAATGTCTGAATTGCGATCGAGCCCCCATGAGAACGCGGAGGTCAGCCCCAGAAGATCGGATCGCCGCTCTCGGCGACGACATCCAGCAAAACTTGCAATTGTCTCGTCGGTGGCACCTGGTCACAGCGGTGGAAGCGCAAGTGCCGGTCCCGCCAGTACAGGCTCCACTCCCCCGTCGTGGCCGTGTACCGAAGCCGGGCCACTGGGTCCCTCGTCCACTCGCTAGTCGGGTCATCCCATGGCGGTCGCGTCTCCACGATGGTGACGGCCGTCGACGTCACGTCGGCCTCGACGCGGAGCTGGTCAGCGTGCAGGGGCGATGTCTCCTGTTTGCACCACTTCTTGATGCGTCGCAGGTCGAGTTCAGGAACTGGCACGAGACGCCTCCCTGGCGCGACGGTAAAAGGTGGACCGGGTCAGCCCAAGGTCCCGAAGGACCTGCGCCGTCGACTCACCCTCTTCGATCAGATGCAGCGCGTTACGGATCTGCCGGTCGGACACCTTCTGCGGCCGGCCGCCGAGATCCCCACCGGCCGTGCGCCGCTTAGCAACCGAATCGGTGATCCGCTCCCGCTTGATGTCGAGTTCCATCTGCGCCAGGGCCGACATCACCGTGAACACCATCGACCCCATCGGCGTCGACGTGTCCACGTCCCCTCCCCCAAGGTTCAACACTCGAAGCCCTGCCGATCGTGCCCGAAGGCCTTCGGCGAAGTCGAGCATGTTCTGCGTCGACCTGCCAAGGCGATCAAGCGTCGTCACGACCAGAGTGTCTCCGTCATGGATCGCGTCCAGGGCCCGATCAAACGCGGGCGTCGACGCTCGAGCACCCGAAACCCCTTGATCCACATACAAGTCATCCCGACGCACGCCGGCCGCGAGAAGATCAAGCTCTTGCCGATCAATTGCCTGCTGCTTCGTCGATACCCGGGCGTACCCAATCAACTTCCCCGAACCGGGCCTCCTGGTGTCCCAAAACCAATGATGAACACCTGCATTCAACTTTTGGCACATAGATATGGGAATTGGGGCGCGCCGGAATCCCAGGTCTCGCGACCTCGAGATCCGACACTCGGTGGGACATCCCATATCCCTAGGGTTTTAGGAGCCCGCCGGCTCCAATTCTTTCCAAGTCTCTATGAGGCGAATGCTGTCAGTAACTCGGGTGACGCCCCGTCGTGCTGGTCGGAGGGATTTGCGTAGGGCGACGGAAAAGTATTCGACAGGCTTCAACGAATCAAGAAGGGAATCGAGGTTTCCGACGACTTCACCCATTCCAGAAAGTCCCTCGATCATTGAGTTGTAGGTCTCGATGAAACCCAGCTCGACGGGCGCTTCTTGAGCAATCCGTCGAAACTCGCGCATGTCGATGTCGAGATCCTTTGTTGCCAGAAACAACTGTTCGCCAATCGAACTAATTTTTTCGGCTGGGGCGCTGAACGCTTGAGCAGAGCGGAAAGTCCAAGATTGAACATCCTTCACGCCGGGATTGTCCTTAAGCGGACCAGCAGCCTCTGCTGCGTTCCCAAGATCCTCAATTGCCGGACCCATTTCCTCAGCTATCTGAGTAAGGGCCGTCGTCTTTTGCTCAAACGTTGCAAACAAGTCAGCAAGACCCGGCGCCTCCAGATCATCATCATCATCGCCATTTGCGCCAGGAATCAGTTCTTCTTCGTTCTGCGGCGGTGTTTGGCTCAGCGTAGCCAAATGCGATTCTGCGACTTGATACGACCTAACAAATCGAGCGGCTAGGCGAGACATAGTCTTTTTCCATTCAGACGACCCGGGATCCGTCAAGACCGCTTCCTCGATCACCTCCCACTGCCGAGCCCTCGCCTCGCGCACGATGTCATCCGTCGACTGGTCGTTGAAGATTGCAGGTGCGTCCAGAACAAGGATTGGCAATAGGAGTTCTCGGACCCCCAGATCAGTTGCCTTACTTTGAAAGCGGTTGAACTCTAGGCGGCAGTTGTCACTATCCAGGTAACTTGCGCTCAGCAGAGGAATGAAAACGGATGCCGCCAATATCTCGGCGTCTAGTCGCTCTCCCCAATATTCGCCCCATTCAAGACTGTCCCGATCGAGAAACGCGCGGACCTTCTTACCCGACTTCGAGTACACAAAGTGCCCCAATAACTCCTTAAATGGGCTCATCATTTGGTAGGCGTCCTCATCGGCGTGGGCGTAACTAAGAAACACCGTGATTTCGTCGGCATCCTGATTTAGAGAGCCTGTGGCAGCTTGCAGTTCGGGGGTGATCGGGTTCGCATCGATGACTCCTGCCAGATCTGTAACCCGAGGTGCTGCCGTGTTGTCGGTCATTAGCTCTTCTTCCACTTCTTCGTGTGCGCCTTATTCAAATCATGACACTACCTCGACTCTCGGTAGCCATTGCGATCGGTTTAGTGTCCCAATACTGTCGTGTGCCGAAACCCATGCCTTACGGCACTGATTTGACGGTTGCAGTTGACCCCCGGTCACCGCGCATGGTCACCGTACGGGGTAACGTGCATCCGCTTGCTCGCAGTGATCTTTCTCGAGGCGATGAGGGTTGGGGAGCGGTGGTCGTCCGTCTTGCGTGCCGCCCAAGAGCCGCCGACTTTTCGTCTCTTGCGAACGTGATTCCTCCAAGAGTATCTTGACGTCAAGATACTTCTGGAGGACGAAATGCGTCTGCACCATGTTCAGGTCTCGATGCCGGCAGCTCAAGAGGAGCTTGCACGACTCTTTTACCGTGATGCGGTGGGTCTCACGGAGGTCGACAAGCCCGCGTCCCTTATTGGCCGCGGCGGCTGCTGGTTCCGAGCCTTCTCCGGGAAGAACGTCATTGCAGAAATTCATTTGGGCGTCGACGACCCCTTCGTGCCGGCGAAGAAAGCACACCCGGCGTTGGTTGTTGACTCAATTCACGAGCTCGAGGCGATGGGCCAGCGAATTGAGTCCGGCGGCTTTGAAGTTTCGTGGGCAGAGCGGGACACGCTTGAGGGGTATGCACGCTTCCATGCCCGCGACGGCTTCGGCAACAGGTTTGAGGTGCTCACTGTCGAAGCCTGACGGGACGCGAGGGGTTCGGCTTCCGTGCCGGTCTTTACTAGGTCCGGCTTCGTCCTTTTCGGATGTAGCCAACGATTCCGTTGACGAGCATGAAAAGACCCAGGGCCCCAAAGGCCAGTGTCAAAAATGGGAGTGGCAGGAAAGAGTGCTGCGGAAGGAAAATCAGCACAGCTACGCCTATGGCCAAGAAGAATGCCCCCAGGAACAACGAAGTCCCCGGCGGAACCGAGGCTCGATTCCTTCGATTACGTTCAGAAGGATCCACGGACGCTGCCTTTCTCGATCACTTTCGCCGTCGCCCCAAAACAACCCAGCTCACGACGGCTAACCCGAGACCGACGATCACGGCCAGAACGGTTGGAACGACGCCGGCTGACACCGATAACGTCAAGGCGCCTGCTACCGGCCAAGTCGGGAGGGTCATGGTCCGATTCTGCCCAGTCCCGCCCTTACAGGAAAGACATCGAACGAAGGGGTTCGGCTATCGGCATAGGCGAACGACGGCCTTCACGTCAGCGACAGCAACATCGAGAACGGCAATCTGGTCACTTCCTTCGCTCCATTTGAGTCTTGCCGACGATCGCCCAGAGGTACGCGGTGAAAACTAAAAGCAAGATGCTGACAATCCATATGGGAAACCCTCCGACGCTGGTCTGTTGGCCAAATGGAGTCAGGAGGCCCAACAGGGCGAGGGCAAAGGTGAAGCACCCCAGCCCAAACAGAGGCCAGGGGCTCTGACCGTCTCGGGCAGTCGGTATCAGTGGCTTCTTCGCCATCTCATTGCCTGTCTTCCATCGATTCGTAAACCGCGCCTCGTGACTCGGAGTGGCCAATCAATCCACAGTTGCAGGCCCACGGCCTCGTTCTATCGCAGTTTCCAACGTATTAGTCGAAATCCCTTCGTCCGCTTGCGGCGGATGCCCGATAGAGGTTCCCTGTCGAACGCTCGCCGAGCGCCCGGTCAAAGTACCGGTTGGGTCTATCGTCTGGCCTATGGAGGATCCCGAGAACGGCTTAGAGCAGCTGGGATTAGGAAGCGAGGAACTGCCGCCTGCGCCTGGTCACGACCAGCCCTGGTGGGTCGCCACTTCCTCGCTCCCGGTGAGCATCGCTCTCACTGCTCTTTGGGTCATCGCCGCTGTGACGGCTTTCCTCAATTTGCCTACATCGATCTCATCGCAGGATGCCTGGCGCCTCGTCGTTCCCGTGCTGGCTACGCTACTGGTGATCCTCTCCGCACCCAGCATCATCTACAACGCGATCAAGCACGAACGATGAGGGCTCCCCGGTAAAGGCCAGGCCGGCCGCACGGTAGACGTTGGTCACCGTGCAGCAGCACCCACCAATGAGCGATCACAGAACGCCGCCACTTAGGGATCAACTCCACATTTCCTGAGTACTCGTGGCCCGCGACCGGCGTCGAGGTTGTGTCCGGGAGCGACCGGCTATCGGGCAGAGATTGTGTTCTTGGGCTCCGCGCTAGATGTCGGTGGTCAGCCCGGCGAGTCGAAGTACGGCAACGAGTCCGTGCGGAGTTCCTGGCCAGTGTTCCTCGATCTTCGCTCGGCCGGCTTTCCTGGCGGCGAATCGAAGGGCGAGGGCAACGATGATCGCGTCATCGGCGTAGCCGAGGACAGGAATGAAATCAGGAATCAGGTCAATCGGTGAAACCAGGTACACCAGGAGGATTGAGAGCCAGACGCGTACTCCGATAGAGACCGTCCGGTCGGCGGCGAGTCGCCTGACAAGGCGGATGACATCGGGCACGAGCCGGAGCAGGTCACGGAGTGTTGCAGCGTCGGGGTGGTGGCGTTGTTCTCGCCAGAGCAGGAGAAGCAGAAGCCCATACAGAATGACGACACCCCCAGCACGCTGAGAAGCACCTGCCACCACGGGGTCATCACGCCACAGTAATGCAATAATCTGCGTATGAATGCAGCTAGTGAGCAATGTGGGTGGAACCCGGACAGTCAGTACGTGGAGCTGGCGGTCGAGATCTTCGGGATGCTCGCGGATGCCACCCGGGTCCGGATCATCCTTGCCCTCCGTGGCGAGGAGCTGTCGGTAAACCACCTGGCCGACATCCTGGACAAGACCCCCGCGTCGGTGTCGCAGCATTTGGCGAAGCTTCGCCTGGCCCGGATCGTGTCGACCCGGCAGGACGGCACCCGCGTGTTCTACAGCCTCGCGAACGAGCACGCGAGCCAGCTGGTGAGTGACGCGATCTTCCAAGCCGAGCACAGCCTCGGTGGGTCTCCTCGGCACCACCACCCCATCGACAAACAGGCTACGGCGTGAGCACCCACCACGACCACCCGCACAACACCGACGCACACACGCACGATCACGATCACGAAGACGATCAAGGCACCCACGAGCACTCCCACGATGAAGAGCACGGCCACTCCCACGATCACGACGGTCACGGGCACTCTCACCCGACCGGGATCAAGGGATTCTTCTACGGTCTCTTCGTCCCGCACACCCACGACGCCGCGGACTCGATCGACGACGCGCTCGAGGCCAGCTCGCAGGGCGTCCGCGCGCTGAAGATCAGCCTGTTCATCCTCCTCGGCACCACGATCCTGCAATTCCTGATCTTCCTGATCAGCGGGTCCGTCGCACTCTTGGCGGACACGATCCACAACTTCTCTGACGCTTTGACCGCGGTGCCGTTGTGGATCGCGTTCATCCTCGGCCGCCGCATCGCGACCCGCCGCTACACCTACGGGTTCGGTCGCGCCGAGGACCTCGCGGGCCTGTTCATCGTTGCCGTCGTGGCCCTGTCCGCGGTCGTTGCGGCAGTGGAGTCCATCAACCGGCTCTTCCACCCGCAAAACCTGCACAACCTCTGGTTCGTCGCCCTCGCGGGGCTCATCGGTTTCGCCGGCAACGAACTCGTCGCGATCTACCGCATCCGCGTCGGCCAGCGAATCGGCTCCGCCGCCCTTGTCGCGGACGGCGTCCACGCCCGCCTGGACGGGTTCACGTCCCTTGCCGTGGTCCTCGGAGCCATCGGGGTGATGCTCGGGTTCCCGCTCGCGGACCCGATCATCGGCATCATCATCTCCGCCGCGATCATCGTCCTTCTCTGGGGCACGATCAAAAGCATCGGCCGGCGCCTCATGGACGGCATCGAGCCCGACCTCGTCGACCGCGCACGCCACGCCCTCGAACACACCCCCGGCGTCCTCTCCGTGCCCAAGATCCAGCTGCGCTGGGTCGGGCACCGACTCCAAGGAGCCGCTACCCTCGTCCTCGCCGACACCACCCTGGCCACTGCGGAGCGGATCGCCCACGAAGCCGGACACCACGTCACCCACGACGTCCCGAACCTCGATGACATGATGCTCCGCACTGTCACCACCACGGAGCACCACGACCACACAGGCCACGAACACCGCCCGTGACCAGACCGTTAGCCTCTGGTCAGGGCTGCATACCCCGTGGGGGTAGCAGGTGATGTAGCCCCAAGATCCGGCTGCGCCGACAATCTGGCCTTGGGCGCGATCTCATCCTGACCGAGACGGAAGACCCATCATGAACCGCACCTCCGAGCCGGCTTCCAGTACGACAACATCCGCGACGGCAAACTCGCCGAAACCTGGCTGATGCTCAACGCGCCAGGCACAACCTGGGACGACGTCGAATCGCAAGGACACTGGACGAGCACCCCACCCCGCGCCTCTGGCCACAACTAATCACGAAGCGCTGGCCTCCCTGTGACAGGCCCGATCTTCAAATTCACGGCACCCCGTCACGCCCGAAGTGGGTCCCCCTTAGATTGCCCCGATGACAGGTTTTTCCATGGTGCATCTCGTGCACATCAACGGCCACCAGATCCTCGTCCCGCCCGTCGTACAAGGCGCTTTCGCAGATCGCGTCTTAACGGCCGCGGCGGCTGGCGGTGATTTCGTCGACTCTCAAGACGCTGGCACGGACCCGACGCGGTTTCTCATGACCCCGGCGACGAGCGTGCAAATACGGCACCAACCAGTGGTGAAAAAGACGTGGACAGGGAGTTTCAATTGGATTCAGGCGACGTCTGGAAGCATGTGTCGGCGCAGGGCGATGAGTCCGTCGCGGAGACGGGTCTTGACGGTGGAGATACTTACTCCGAGCTGGTCGGCGATCTCCGCCATCGTCATCGAGCCGAAGTAGGCGAGCTGGATTGCTTCGCGCTGAAGGGCCGTGATCCGGGTCATCGCCTCTAAGACCTCCGCGGTCTGAAATTGGATGTGTATCGACTCGGCGACCTGATCGTAGGGGGTTGGCAGTTCCCGGATGCCGACGGCCAGGTCGCGGTCACGGGATGCCTGCGACGAGCGGACGCGATCGATGGCGCGCCTGCGGGCGGTGGTGAGCATCCAGGACAGGGCCTTGCCTCTTGACGCGTCGAAGCGGGCGGCGTTTTGCCAGAGCTCGAGAAAGACCTCTTGGGTCACTTCCTCTGATTGCGCGGGATCGCGGAGGCACTGAGACACAATGCCAAGCACGCGGGAAGCGGTTCGGTCGTAGAGCGTCGCGAACGCACGTTGGTCGCCTTGGGCGATGAGAAGAAGGAGTTCGTCGTTGCTGGCAAGTGCGGTTTCGGCCGCTGCCGGGAGTGGTGGCATGAGTCCCTGGGTGCGAGTGCTGTTCTGGTGCGACACGGTCGCAGCGACAGGAGGAGGCAGTGAATAGCGAGCCGATTAGACGGCGAGGTCGATGGTGGCGCTGGGGCCGATGCGGAGGAAGTCCGCGTAGCTGACGTCCGCGGGGGCCGAAAGCTGCGTGACCGGCGCGAGGCGCGCTTCTGGAAGCTTTCGTTGTTTTGGGTAGCCGTGGATGCGCGCGGCGGGCACATGGGCGTTGCGGAGGTAGAGGCTCGCGTCGGCTTGGGTTGCCCGAATCGCGTCCGTGACGTGGTCGAGGAGCTGCTCGTGGGCGAGGCCGCGAAGGCTGGTAGTCGTCATTTCGGGTTCTGCCGTCGTGATCAGCGGCCGAGGCCGAGCATCAGGGCGATGGCTGTGGCGGAGCTACCGACCAGAGCCGCGGCTGCGCTGATCCCGGTGACGCCGGCGGCATGCCGGGCGACGAACGTCGGCGCGATGCTGGCACGGCCCCTGGGTGCGTACGTGAAGCCGCTGGTCGGAACGAGGCGGACGCGAGCCGCAGCGGCGACGTGGCGCCTGGCGGTCGCGATGCGGGTGTTGGGGGCGATGATGTCGGACATGGCTGCTCCTTCTTGAGGCGCTTGCCTCACCGGCCGGATGAATACCGTCCGACAGAACTGAATCTAGAAGTCCGCGTTCCTCCGCCGGTGCGATCGGATGCGCTACGGGAGGTTCCCGCGTTTATCGGCCAGGGGAATCCGCGCTTTGTGCCCAGCTTCTCCATCTCGTCGTCGGTTCGGTTGCGAGCGTCTAGGGTTCGGAGTGGCCAACCACCGGAAGAGAGCTCATGCCCCACCCCTCCACTACCGTCGTGGAGGACGCCTCTGACCGGGTCGCCCTCATCCGAAGCGCCGACCACCTCTTCACCATCGGACACATCCGGTCGACGACGATCGACGCCATCGATGCGCACGCGCACCGCACCCGTGCCGCGTTCGATGCCGTCTTCCGGGACAAGGACGACCTCATCGTCGCCGTCCTCGACTACCGGCATGCGGCCTGGAACCGGCACCTCGCAGATGCCATGGCGCCGTCTGCGGATCCGCGGGACAAGATCCTCTCCATCTTCAGCTACCTGGAAACCTGGTTCGCCGAACCCACGTTCCACGGCTGCGCGTTCGTGAACGTATACGCCGAACTCGGCCCGGAGATCCCCTGGGCGGCCGACTACGCCGCCAAGCACAAAAACGTGTTCATCGACCTCGTCACGCGTCTCGCCCTCGAGGCCGGCCTTCCCGAAAGCGCCGGAACCAGCATCGCGCTCCTCGCCGAGGGCGCCCAGGTGACCGCAGCCCTGACGCGGACCATCGCGCCGGCGCGCGAAGCCCGCTCCGCCGCCGCCATGCTCATCGCCCTCTACCAAGAAGAATCAGGCCCGGGCGGATTCGACCTGTGACCGCAGCCACAGCACAAGCCCCGAAACGACGCCTAGCCGTTTAACGCGGACAACCAGGGGTGCTGGCGCGCGGTGTGTCATGATCCTCCTGTGTCGACCGTCCCGGACCCCCGCGTCCACATCGACCTGGACGGCACCGATATCGGCCAGGCCATCGACCTGTTCCAAGACGGCTACAACGGCAACACGTTCGCCGCCGAACGTTCCGACCGACCCTTCTTCTACCGGCACACGGCCATCGGCGACGCGGCCATGACACTCAGGACTACCCGCTTCGACGGGCACGTCACGGGTGAGATCGCGCCGGCCGAGGAGTACGTCGTGTCTTGGCTCACCGAAGGGCGCGGCCACTTCGACGTCGGCCGCCTCGATGCGCAACTCGACCTCGGGCAACCCATGGTGTTCACCACCGATCGACCCTTCGTCTTCGATTTCATCGATGTGAAGCAGAATCTCGTCCACTTCGACCGCGCCACCCTCGACGGCATCGTCGCGGCCCAGCGCGGCACCGCCGTTCAGGCGGTGCATCTCGATCACACCGTGCCCCCATCCGATGCGTCGATTCGTGCGTGGCGGAACACCATCGCCCTGGTCTCACGGACAGTCCGCGACGAGGCATCCAGCCCCCTCCTGCACGCCGAACTGACCCGGCTCGCCGCGGTCGCGCTTCTCGGCATGTTCCCTCCCGCCCGCACCACGGTCACGGCAGTCCTTGAATCGGCGAAGAACGCGCACCTGCGCACCGCCATCGAGTACATCCACGCCAACGCACATCTACCGATCACGACGACGAGTATCGCCGCCGCCGCCGGGATCAGCATCCGCGCCCTCCAAGAAGGCTTCCAACGCCACCTCGACATGACACCAAACACATTCCTGCGCGGTGTCCGCCTGGACCGAGCCCATCAGGACCTCACAACAACGGGACCCGGGCAGGTAGCGACGATCGCCCGACGCTGGGGCTTTGGAAACCTCGGCCGATTCGCCAAAGCCTACGGCGAACGCTTCGGAGAATCCCCCTCCACGACATTGGAGGCAACGCCCCGCCAATCAACTCTGCCCGGATGAACGACGCATCACGTCCTCGACACAAACAACGTCAGCAGATTGCGGTCGATAGTGACACGGTCGTCTTGACCACGTGCCCACACCAAAACGAACATCGTCAACCCACACGACATCGTCGTCCAGCTCAACCGTGTCGGCCCCGCAGCCCACTCAACTCCACGATGACAACCGACTGCAACCCCGTCGAGCGCGAGCAAGCACACTCCACCGTGTGCGACACGCACCAGACCGCGTCGGCTGCCACAGCCGCCTCGCCGGCCGCAGCAGCCGACGCTGTCTCAGGGCTATCGGCTGAGGCCGGACGCGCTGCTGGTTTTCATGTGTGGTCCTGTTGTTGTGGCGTGCTTTCGGCGGTTTGCTGCTGCGGGACTGTGCGAGCGCGGCCCCCTTCGTCGGGTAGCTCGTCGACGCTTGCTGGCGGGCGACGCCTCCCGCGACGACCCTCTCCCGCGCCGGAACCGTCCTCGTCCAGCTTTCGAGCATTGCTTTACTTGACTCGGACGCGGCTCTGCACAGCCTCTTACGGCAAACTGCCTTGTCTCGCGCTCCGGTGACCCCGTAGGTTTCCGACGTGGAGATGCGCAACTGTACAAAATGGACGACCGGCGGGCTTACTTTCGAGGTGTGTGACTTCGGTTCGTTCCTGGTCCTCCATCTTCCAACGACAACCACGCACGTCTCCCGTCAGATCCGCTTCACGGACAATGATTGGTGGGACGTGACCGACGCCCAGGGAACACTCACGCTCACCCTTGCATCAGCCAAGGACGATCCCATCTGCCTGCCCGCGCCGCCGCTTGTTGCAGGCGCGCTACAACGATGGTTTCGACGGGTGGCGCCACACGCGCTGTAGGTCCTCCCGACTGCCGCGAAGCCAGCAGACGCAAAGCAGAAGGGCCGCCCAAGTGGGCGGCCCTTCTGCTTTGCCTATCGCTTTTTCAAGAACCGTTTAGCAGAAGCAGTTGAAGCAGAACTCTTCCAACTATTCGACAGATTTTTCCGTGTCGGGGTGCCTCCGACTCCACACGAGCCCGTATGTGCCGAGGGCGGCAAACACGAGTGGCGGAAGGAAGTTCAGCAGCGTTACCCATATCGTTGGGTTTTTCTCCACGGAGAACAGACTTACCAAGGCTGCGACGAGCCAAACACCCGCGGCCACATACGCCACGAGCCACGAGGTTGCTGGGCCTCGCCGTCGTTTCATCTCATCGTTGGACATAAGTCGCTACCTGGGTTTGCGGTCGCGAGCGAGCCAGATTCGGAGCGCTCCCAACACCACCACGACCACAACGATCCCGAGGAAGAAAATGGGATCTGAAAGGACATGTGTGAGCGACAGAACAAAACCGATCGAAATCAGAAAGACGGCGATGACGATGAGGGTTACATCTGTGACTCGGCCCTTTCTGGCATCTGGCTTTGACACGTCCTTAGTATCCTCCCGCTGTGGCGACAAACTCTTCTGGGTGCGTTGCGTAGAAGTCGTCCGGCAGGAAGCTACTTGCGTAGCAGTCGGTTGCGACCAAGGCAGGCCCGATAACGGTCGGCAGAGTTGCCAGGGCCCCTGCGTAGCAGACGGTATCAAGAGCCTTTTCGCCGGCCGGGTCGAGTCCGTTGATGGGGTCGTCTCCGGCGAAGACGTACCGGTTGCCGTTGGTCGGGTCGAGGGGTGCGTCGAGGGTGTCTTGTTGGGGTTCTCCTACGAGGAGGCACCCGCTACGGGTGTCGCGTTCCCGAAGCCGACGATCCCCGACGAGCGCTTCTATGGCACTACCCCGATCCTGAACAAGGTCGAGAAGGCCGCCGGCGCCGTCAAAGACAAACTGAGCAAGAAGTAGGGACCTCATGAGCACTACGACACCAACGCCCCCATCCGAAGAACCCGACCACACCCATGCACCGGCTAAGCCGGACGAGGTCGATCCCGAAACGGGAACCGACCCAGACGACATCCCCATCGACAACCCGTCCGGCTAGACCCTCCTGATCCGGCAGGACCCGCCACCCCTACCTCTGCCGAAAGAGGGCGGGTCCTGCCTTCCACTTCGAATCTCACGCACGAAAGGAGCACGATGACCGACAAACCTCAGCCCTCGATCAACACGCTCGGTATCACCTCAGGAAAAACGGTGCGCCTCATCGGCGCGACACCGGAAATTCACGATGCCCTCGCGCCTTTCACTGAAGGTGCCACCGTCACGACCCTTGCGTCCGAGAGCGCCGACGTCGGCATCATCGTCGTCCAAGACGACGCCGATCTCCGCGAACGCCTCTTCACAGAGCTAGAGGGTCTGATGGGCGCCACCCACGTGTGGATCCTCACTCAGTCAGACACCGGTCCGGACCTCGCCACCATAAAAGCCGCGGCCGACCTCGTCTCCTGGCGCTCCGGTGCACCCGAAAGCCTAGGACTCGACCTGACAGCTGTTCGCCTCTCACGGAGCTGACGATCAGTCCGTCACTGCTCGCCAATCCGGCCCAGGAGACATCGCAACACTGCCCCCGAGAAGCAGAAACATGACCGACAAGAACATGCCCACCAGCATTGCCACCCGGACGCGGACTCATGACGAAGACCGCCCGGTACGCCGTGCCACGGAGACAAAGTCGGCCTTGAGGACCACCGAATTCTTCGTCTACGTCCTCGTCGTCATCACCATCGTCGTGACCGCAGTCGTTGTTGGAAACGGCGAAGGCTAAGGACTCGACCCCTTCGGTACCCTCCCCGCTGTGCAGTTCATCGTCGCCGTTACCATCGCGTACCTCATGTCTCGAGGCCTCGCCAAGGTCGGCGGCCGCGAACGCTACGACGCTCAACCCGAATGCCCGCCGGCCAAAGCAGGCAGGCATTCCGCGTGACCCGCCATGCGGCTTCCACTCCCAATCCCAGGGTGTGCCCTACTCCCGCTTCGAAATCAAGGTAGCTTCCATGGGTCTTCTGTTCTACGGCAGCACCGCCTACGCGATCGAGATCGAAGATCGCTCCCTGGCGCATCTCAAAGTCGCGATACTGACTCTCCTACGCGCGCAGAAAAGTATCGCCTTCTCCTACGCAAGAAGTGTCCAAGAGGGAAGCGGTCGCGACACGCTCTGGATCACCCCGACCCGGACATCCGATTCCACTTCGACGGCAACCGGCCCCCACGCCTGAACCAACTGTGGATCAAGGCCATCCTCGACACTGCGGGCGCACCGACCGGCCTCCAACTCGTCAAAGAAGACGACGTTGTGAATCTTGCGCCTTTTCAGACTGTCTGACCTGATACTGAACGCACACCGGCAAGAACGCACCCTGCACAGCATGTCCACGTGGTCAAGGCCCGCCCTCAGGCGCTCTGCCCGCCTACCGTTCTCAACGACCACGGGAGCGACAAAGATGCGACGCCACACCATCAAGATCGACCAGGATACGTTCGTCCTCACTGACGACGTCCGAGCACAAGAAGTCGAAGCCGCAGCCCTCCTGGCCGTTCAGCAAGGCGGGGGCATGGTCAATGTGTTCCACGATGACAATCGCAACGTGTCCGTCCTGGTCTCGCCCGGAGTACCTATCTTCTTCCGCAGCGACACCGTCGACGAAGATGACGCGGGCCCCGACTGGGTCGACCTGGACATCTCGTTCCGAGAACCCGACTTCTGACAAACGTCTCAGGAAGTCAAGACAGCCCACCCGTGGCCGTCGAGACGGATGCCCGCACCATCGAGGGATGCACTTCCCGCCTCGACCTGCGCGGCATCCGCCGCCGGGAGGACGACTTCCCCGTCGTCGAGATTGAGAGCCGTAGTGATCGCGTCGGAGTCCGCCGCGGGCCGCAGCATGATGGCCGTGCTTAGTGGGGTCAAAAGCGGGTAGTGGCACTCATCGGCTGCGGGATGACCGTCGGCTCGGACAAAACGTCTGCCTGGCGGACATTTCAAGACTTCTGGTCACAGTCGACCGACAACAAAAGCCAATCAACTAGGCATATCCACAAACCGCGAGAACATCCCGTGGAACGCGACGGTGATCGTGTCGGTGGGGCCGTTGCGGTGCTTGGCGACGATGAAGTCGGCCTCGCCCTGGCGGGGGTTGTCTTTTTCGTAGGCGGACTCGCGGTGGAGCAGGATCACCATGTCGGCGTCCTGCTCGAGGGAGCCGGACTCGCGGAGGTCGGAGATGGCGGGCTTCTTGTCGGCGCGCTGCTCGGGGCCACGGTTGAGCTGGGAGAGGGCGATGACGGGCACCTGGAGCTCTTTCGCCATGAGCTTGAGGGCGCGGGAGAACTCGGAGACCTCCTGCTGGCGGCTTTCGACCTTCTTGCCGGAGGTCATCAGCTGGAGGTAGTCGATGACGACGAGTTTGAGGCCGACCTGCTGCTTGAGCCGGCGGCACTTGGCGCGGATCTCGACGAGGGTCATGTTGGGGGAGTCGTCGATGTAGAAAGGAGCGTCGTTGATGCGGCCGCGGGTCTGAGCGATCGTGGTCCAGTCGCGGGAGTCGACGGTGCCCTTGCGCATGTTCTGCAGGGGAACGCTCGACTCGGCCGAGAGCAGGCGCATGGCGATCTCGCTACGGCCCATCTCCAGGGAGAAGAAGACGGACGGCTGGTTGTACTTGATCGACGCGGCGCGGCACAGGTCGAGGGCGAGCGTCGACTTTCCGAGGGCGGGGCGAGCGGCGACGATGATCAGCTGGCCCGGGTGCAAGCCGTTGGTGAGAGCGTCGAGTTGAGCGAAGCCGGTGGGCACACCCGTCATCTGACCGTCGCGGCCCTTGGCGGCCTCGATCTCGTCGATCGCGACCGTCACCGCGTCGGTGAGCGGAACATAGTCTTCGGTCTGCACGCCGCCGGCGACGTTGTAGACCTCGGCCTGCGCGTTGTTGACGAGGTCGATGACCTCGCCCTCGCTGGCGTAGCCCATCTGCACGATGCGCGTGCCCGCCTCCACGAGGCGGCGCAGGACGGCCTTCTCGGCGACGATGGACGCGTAGTAGCCGGCGTTGGCCGCGGTCGGCACGAGGCCGGTGAGCGTGTGGAGGTACTCGGCGCCGCCGGCGCGGCTGAGCTCGCCCGACTTGGTGAGCTCGTCGGTGACGGCGATGACGTCCGTCGGCTCGCCGTGGGAATACAGGCCGAGCAACGCGTTGAAGATGACCTCGTGCTTGGGAAGGTAGAAGTCGGCCGCTCGCACGGTCTCGATGACGTCGGCGGTGGCGTCTTTCGAGAGCAGCATGCCGCCGATGGTGCTCTGCTCGGCGAGAAGGTCGTGCGGGGGAGTGCGACGGTCGTAGCCGCTGCCGCCGTCGTAGCCCGAGGACTGCCCGCGTTCGCCGGATGCGTCGCTTGCGGCTAGTCCGAGATGGGCTATCGACACGAGGGCCTCCTGCTGGCTTGGGGCATGACTGGTTGTGAGTGCTGATTGCGTTCTACCGCCACCCTCCGACAACAGCGTCGGGAGGAGCGGCCGAACACGCCGCAGGGCGCACGAAAGCACCGCCTCCGGGCCCCCTGGCTACTGCCCGGACGATGAATTCGCGCTTGGCTGATGCGCGCTGTCACACACTAGGGACTTGACCCCCACGTCGCCAAACGAGCCTGTGGATAGAAGTGTGGAAAATGTGGGAGAAACGCCGGGGTTTCCTGGGGAGAACTGTGGATAGACCTGTGGAATCAAAAGAAACTACGGGTGCTAAACCGACCTTGACCAGGCCTTTTCGATTCCACACCCACTGTGTGCAAAGTTGCTTGAATCGAGGGTTGAAGGTTGGTTCATCGGGGGACGCCCTGTGTACAAAACACTTGACAGCCTGTCCCCCGCAGGGCTAGAACAAGCGCCGACGAGCGTCGGTTCGAGGGCATCGGGCGGGATCCTGCGCCCTTAAACGCCGATAGCGGTACAACCCGCAGGGCTGCACCGCTATCGGTGAGGTGCTACTTCGCAGCGACCACCTGGAGGGCGATCGTAGCGATGACGTCTTCGCGCAGACGAACGGTGGCTTCGTGCTCACCGGTCAGCTTGATGGCGTTGGGGATCTCGACCTTGCGCTTGTCGATCGTGCCGACGCCCTGCGCCGAAACGGCGTTGGCGACATCGGCCGGCTTGACGGAGCCGAAGAGGCGCCCGCCGGTACCGGTCTTCACGGCCAGCGTGATCTTGACGGCTTCAAGGCGAGCCTTGAGGTCTTTGACCTCTTCGATCGTCTTGAGCTCGCGCGTGGCGCGGGCCGACTTGATCTGCTCGACCTGCTTCTCGCCGCCACGGGTCCACGCAACGCCGAAGCCCTGCGGGATCAGGTAGTTGCGGGCGTAGCCGTTCTTGACGTCGATGACATCGCCGGCCGAACCGAGGCCGGAGACCTCGTGGATGAGGATTACCTTGGACATTCGCTACTCCCTAGCGGATCAGCGGCCGGAGCCGGCGTAGGGGAGGAGCGCCATCTCGCGGGCGTTCTTCACGGCACGGGCGATGAGGCGCTGCTCCTGGACGGAGACGCCGGTGATGCGGCGGGCACGGATCTTTCCGCGCTCGGAGATGAACTTGCGAAGGGTCGCGACGTCTTTGTAGTCGATGACGCCGACGCGGATCGCCTTCGCGGGAGCGGCGTTCTTGCCACCCTTACCGCGGAGGGCTTGCGGCGGTCGCCGCTGCTCTTTCCAGCCATTTTTTTCTGCTTTCAGTAAAAGAAGTTGAGTGGTGACGAACTCAGAAGGGAGTTTCGTCGTTGTAGGTGCCGCCGCCGCCCGGAGTGTTCCAGACGTCGCCCGACGAGCCAGACCCGGAGGACCCGGCGCCGCCCGTCGAAGCGGGCTGACCCCAGGGCTCGTCGGCCTGGCCGCCGCCGCTGTTACCGCCGCCGACAGGCTGACGGGGTGCGCCGCCACCGAAGGAACCGGCGCCGCCACCGTCGCGAGACGAGGAGGCACGGGTCACCTGAGCGGTGGCGTAGCGGAGCGAGGGGCCGATCTCGTCGATCTCGAGCTCCATCGAGGTGCGCTTCTCGCCCTCTTTGGTCTCGTACGAGCGCTGCTTGAGGCGACCCTGCGCCATGACGCGGGAGCCCTTCGTCAGCGAAGCGGCGACGTGCTCGGCGAACTCGCGCCACACACTGGCACGCAGGAAGAGCGCCTCGCCGTCTTTCCACTCATTCGACGCGCGGTCGAACGTGCGGGGAGTCGACGCGATCGTGAAGTTCGCGACTGCGAGACCGTTCTGCGTGTAGCGCAGTTCGGGATCGCTCGTCAGGTTGCCCACGACGGTGATGACGGTTTCGCCGGCCATGCGCTACTCGGCGTCCTTCGCGGCGGGAGCAGCCGGGGCAGCGGCCTTCGGCGCGGCAGCGGGCGCAGCAGCCTTCGGCGCGGCGGCCGGAGCAGCGGCGGCCGGAGCAGCAGCAGCCGGAGCAGCCGGGGTTGAAGCGACAGCAGCGGCCGGGGCAGCGGATGCGGCAGGAGCCTTGGCCGGAGCGGCAGCCTTGCGGGCGGCCTTCTCGTCGGCGAGCTTCTTGGCCTTGGCGACCATCTCGATGCCCTCTTCGGCGCGGAGCACCTTGGTGCGGAGGACGGCCTCGGAGAGACCCAGCTGACGGTCGAGCTCGACGGTCGCGTCGGGGTTCGCGGTCAGGTTGACGACGGCGTAGATGCCCTCGGTCTTCTTCGCGATCTCGTAGGCGAGGCGGCGACGGCCCCAGATGTCGACGTTGTCGACGGTGCCGCCATCGTTGCGGATGACGTTGAGGAACTTGTCCAAGCTCGGAGCGACAGTGCGCTCGTCGATCTCGGGGTCAAGGATCACCATCAATTCGTACTGATGCATGTCTAACCCACCTCCTTCGGACTTAACGGCCCCAGTATTTCTGGGGCAGGAGGGTAGTGGCATCGTTGCCGGAGGACGCGCGAAAGCGCGACCAAGCCAGAGCAACCTTGCAAGACTACAAGGTCAGCGGGCAGACCACCACTCCTGAAGGCGACGAGTGGCCTCGTCTTCTCCGAGCGGCCCCTCCTCCGTGCGCAACTCGAGCAGGAAGCGGTACGCCTCCCCGACCTCGCGCGAGGGTCCGATGCCGAGGATCGCCTGGATCTGGACGCCGTCGAGGTCGGGGCGCAGCGAATCGAGCTCCTCTTTCTCTCGCAGCTCCGCGATCCTGCTCTCGAGGTCGTCGTAGGCGAAGGCCAGCTGGTCGGCCTTGCGACGGTTGCGGGTCGTCACGTCGGCCCGGGTGAGCATGTGCAGGCGCTCGAGCTGATCGCCGGCGTCGCGCACGTACCGTCGCACGGCCGAGTCGGTCCACCCGCCCTCGGTATAGCCGAAGAAGCGGAGGTGCAACTCGACGAGGTGGTCGACGGCGGCGATCGTCTCGTTGTCGAATCGCAGCGCCTTCAGCCTCTTCTTGGCCAGCTTCGCGCCGACGGCGTCGTGGTGATGGAAGGTAACCACTCCACCCGGTTCCAGGCGCCGAGTCGCCGGCTTCCCGATGTCGTGGAGAAGAGCGGCAAGGCGCAGGATCAGGTCGGGTGGGGTTGCCGGGTGACGCTCGCGTTCGTAGCCGATCGCCTGGCTCAGCACGGTGAGGCTGTGCTCGTAGACGTCTTTGTGGTGGTGATGTTCGTCGCGTTCCAGGATCATCGCGGGCAGCTCGGGCAGGACCAGCGCGGCGATCCCGGTCTCGACCAGGAGGCGCACGCCGGGCACCGGGTCGTCGGTCTTGAGCAGCTTCGACAGCTCGTCGTTGATCCGTTCGACGCTCACGATCTCGAGGGTCTCGGCCCGCGAGGTCATGGCCTCACGGACCTCGTCGGACACGGTGAAGCCGAGCTGCGAGGTGAAGCGCGCCGCACGCATCATGCGGAGCGGGTCGTCGCGGAACGAGTCGACTGCGGCGCCGGGCGTGGTGAGGGTCGTGGAAAGAAGGTGTTCGACACCGCCGGACGGATCGACGAGGACTCGCTGGGGGAGCCGGAGCGCCATCGAGTTGACGGTGAAGTCGCGCCGCACCAGGTCGCCCTCGAGGGTGTCGCCGAATTCGACCTCGGGCTTGCGCGTCTCGCCGTCGTAGACGTCGGTGCGGTAGGTCGTGATCTCGACCGTCTCGCCATCGATCCGAGCGGCGATGGTGCCGAACGCGCGGCCGACCTCCCAGTGCGCCTCGGCCAGCGGAACGACGATGCGCAGGATCTCGTCGGGCCGGGCGGACGTCGTGAAGTCGAGGTCGTTCACGGGGCGGCCGAGGAAGGCGTCGCGCACGGGGCCGCCGACGAGGGCGAGCTCGTGCCCCGCCGCCTGGAAGGCGAGGGCGAGAGTCGAGACGCGGTCGGTGGCCGCGAGTCGGTCGAGCCTCTCGAGGGCGCTCGCTACGGAATCCATGACGCCCAAGCTTGCCACAGGGCGGAGGGGCGGGGTTCGACAGTGCACAGGGCGGAGGGGCGGGCTTCGAGACAGCATAGTGCGGAGGGGCGGGGTTCAAGAGTGCACGGCGGGCGACCACTCTGCACAGGGGCTTCGAGACTGCACAGCCTCGGACGCGTTGGCGTCGCGCCCCGTCTTCTCGGGTGGCATTCCCTAGACTCGCTATGCCCGACGGTCGCATCCGCCGACCGACGGCCCCTGCCTATGAGAATCCTTCCCGCGTTCGCCGTCTCCGCCTTGGCCGTCGTCGCCCTCGCCGCCGGTCTGCCCGCGGCCTCGGCGACAGCGGTCCCTGCGGCGACCACCACGGCGACCGCCTCCCCGAGCGCGTCCGCTTCCGACGTCGTGACGGTGTCGGTCGCGCCGAACGACAACGGCGTCATCCGCGAGGACGGCGAATTGACGGCTTCGATCACCGTGCACAACGGAACGGACGAGGCTCTCGACGCCGGACTGGTCCGCGTGTACCTCGACCGCGAGACGTTCTCGAGCCGTTCGCAGCTCGAGTCCTGGTTCGCTCGCCCCGCCGACACCACCACCGATGCTCTCGGTTCGTTCATGACCAGCATCGCCGTCCCGGCCATCCGAGCCGGAGGGACGGCGGACGGTCTCACGGTGACGATCCCGTCGTCGACCCTCTCCCTCAGCGGCAACGACTGGGGGCCAAGGCGTTCGGCGTCCGCTACTCCGCCGCGGGAGTGCCGCTCACCGAAGATCACTCGAGCGTCGTCTACTACCCGAACGACAGCTTCCAGGCGACCAAGTTGGCGATGGCCGTTCCTCTGACCGTCCCGGAATCGACCAGCGGCCTGATCTCGAGCGACGCGCTGGCCTCGTACACCTCGGAGAACGGCCTCCTCACGCAGGAGCTCCAGGCGGTCCGCGGAAAGAATGTCGCTATCGGCATAGATCCGATGATCCTGGCGTCCATCCGAATTCTGGGCAACGTCGCACCCCCTCGGCGATCGTCTGGCTGAAGAGCCTCGAGACGGTCCCGAACGAGACGTTCGCCCTGTCGTATGCCGATTCCGACATCTCCGCCGTGCGGCAGGCGGGTGCCACGAAGCTGCCTCAGCCCATCGACTTCGCCGACGCGATCGCCGCCCAGGAGAAGGCCGAGCCCGACTCGTACGTGGCAGCCACTCAGAGCCCCGGCGACAACGCGAACGACCAGGGCAACGCCGACCCGGGCAACGCCGACCCGGGCAAGAGCGACCAGAACGGCGCCGACCAGAACAAGGGCACGGCGACCGACGCCCCGACAGACACGGCGCCTGCCTCGCCACCGGCGACCCCGACGACCATCCCGCCGACCTCGGCGGTCCCCACGACCGCGTCGCTGCTCGCGTTCCCGTACACCGAGAAGTCGATCGCCTGGCCCCTCGAGGGCACCGTGGCCGCCGCCGATCTCGGCGCCTTCTCCTCGAGCGGCCTCACGACCACGATCCTGGGCAGCGGCAACGTCACGGTGCCGGCCTCCTCGACCGAGGACGCCGCCTCGACCATCGGATCGCAGAAGGTCCTGGTCTCCGACGACACGCTCTCCTCGCTCATCCGCTCGGCCGTCGACGCCGGAACGAACGAGGAGTGGAAGAGCGACATCGCCCTCCTCTCCGCCGAACTCGCCACTCTCACGCACGAGCGACCGAGCGACGCCCGGACTCTCCTCACGACCCTGGGCCGCAATTGGGCCACCACCGGATCGAAGCTCGACGAGACCCTGACCGCACTGTCCAAGATGACCTGGGTGACGGAGGCGCCGCTGTCGTCCGCCATCGGCAGCGACTCCACCGGGGTCACCCTGTCGGCGAAGAAGGCCGTCGACGCCCGCGTCGACGCGTTGAAGCCGCTCGTCCAGGCGGACGCCTCCCTCGGCCAGTTCGCCACCGCGCTGAAGCAACCGACCCTGGTCACCGCGAAAGAGCGCCTCCGCTTCCTTGCGCTCTCGTCGACCGCCTGGTCCGACAACACCTCGGGGCTCACGAGCGAGATCTCGAAGGTGACCTCCTCGGTGAAGAAGACCACCGGGCTGATCTCCGTCGTCGACGGCTCACCGATCAACATCCTCGGAGACCGTTCGTCGCTCCCGGTCATGATCCAGAACGACACCACGTCGACGGCGATCGTGTACCTGCACGTCGTGCCGTCGAACTACTACCTCAGCGTCGAGAACAAAGACGTTCCGGTCACGGTGCAGCCGAACTCGCAGCAGCGTGTCACGGTCCCGGTGCAGTCGGTCGCCAACGGCAAGGTCACGCTGACGCTCAGCCTGTCGAGCAAGCAGGGCATCGCGATCTCCGACCCCACGCAGATCGGCATCACCGTGCGAGCCGGCTGGGAGACCGTGATCACCCTCGTCTTCGCGGTCGCAGTCGTCGTCCTCTTCGGCGGAGGCATCTACCGATCCGTCCGCCGTCGGCGGCGCGCGAAGGGCCAGAAGGCGCAGGATCCCCTCGTCCCAGGAACCACAGAGTGAGCACCGTCGATCCCGTGGGCGCGGAGAACCCGGATCCTGCTCTCTCCACCGACGTCCCGGCCGCCGCCCCTCGCAGTCTGGGCCGCGCCTCGGCACTGCTCGCCGGGGGCACGATCGTGTCGCGCGTGCTCGGCTTCGCCAAGACCGCCGTCCTCGCCGCCGCGATCGGCCAGACCGGCAGTCGCGCGGCCGACGCCTTCAGTGTTTCGAACCAGCTTCCCAACAACATCTACGCCCTGGTCGCCGGCGGCCTGTTGAGCGCCGTGCTGGTGCCGCAGATCGTCAAGGCGGCCAAGGGCGCCGACGGCGGCCAGCGATACATCAACAAGGTCGTCACCCTGGGCACGGTCGTGTTCGTCGTGGTCAGCCTCATAGCAACGCTTGTCGCGCCGTTCCTGGTGCACGTCTACGCCCAGGCAGCCACGAAGGACGGCCCGGGCTTCACCCCCGAGGCGATCGCCCTCGCCACCGCCTTCGCCTACTGGTGTCTGCCGCAGATCTTCTTCTACGCGGTCTACTCGCTGCTGAGCGAGGTCCTCAACGCGCGCCAGATCTTCGGTCCGTTCACGTGGGCTCCCGTCCTCAACAACATCGTGTCGATCATCGGGCTCGTCGTCTTCATGGTCCTGTTCGGGGGCGCGGGCGAGAACAGCCTGGTCGCCGACTGGACCCCGGCCGGATCGTCGTCCTGGCCGGCACGGCGACCCTCGGCGTCGCTGCTCAGGCCGGGTTCCTCCTGCTGTTCTGGCGGCGGGCCGGCCTGACCTTCCGACCCGATTTCCGGTGGCGCGGCGTGGGCCTCGGAGCCACCGGGCGCGCAGCCAGCTGGATGTTCGCGCTGATCCTGGTCACGCAGCTGGCCGGGATCGTCCAGAGCCGCGTCGCCACCCTCGGATCCGGCGCATCCAACGCCGTGCTCTCGAACGCCTGGCTCATCTTCATGCTCCCGCACGGCATCGTGACGGTGTCGATCGCGACGGCGTACTTCACGTCGATGACCGCCGACGCCGATCGGGGCGATCTCCGCGCCGTGCGCAACAACCTGTCCAGCTCGCTGCGGACGATCGGGATGTTCATCGTCTTCGCGGCGGTGGCGCTCTCGGTCGTGGCCTTTCCGTTCGCCCGCTTCTACGAGGCGAAGTACTCGCACATCGGGGCCATGGCGCACGTGATCCTGGCGTACCTGCCCGGGCTGATCCTGTTCAGCATGCTCTTCGTCCTGCAGCGGGTCTTCTTCGCGTTCCACGAGCAGCGCACCGTCTTCTTCATGCAGCTGGTGCAGTCGGGGGTCTTCGTGCTCGGCACCCTCGTCTGCGCCTGGCTCGTCGCACCGGAGCACATCGCCGTCGCGGTGGCGATCGTGACCTCCGTCGCCGGCAGCGCGCAGACGATCGTCGCGCTGGTCCTCGTGCACCGCAGGATCGGCGGGCTCGACGGCAGGTGGGTCACGCGCCGGCACGTGCAGTACCTGGTGTTCTCTCTCGTGGCGGGTTTCGTGGGCTACCTCGTCGTATCCGGCCTGGGTGGTTACAGGGCTGACGGGTTCGGGCTGTCCGGGCGTGTGCCCGCGATCCTGACGGTCATCGTCGCCGGGATCGTCATGGCGGCCGTCTACTTCGTCCTTCTCACGGCGGCCAGGATCCCCGAGCTGTCTGCCATGACCAGGCCGATCCTCCGGCGTCTCCGTCGCGCCTGACCTGCGCCCCGGCGCCCTGCCAGCCCTGCCTGCGCGCTCCAGCCTGCCCTCCCGTCGCCCGCGCCCGCCCGCCTGCGCACCCACCCGTCCCGAAATCGAAGGGGATTCTTCGCCACCCCCTGTTCTGTCCCGTCGTCGCGGTCCGCGGCGCAGAATCCCCTTCGATTTCGGCCGGCGGATCCTGCCCAGAACCCCAGGCGACACGGCACATGGGTACAGCCTGTGAGCAACTCCGGCGAGCGGAATATCCGGAAGTTAGGATGTGTTTCACCGCACAGGTGACGGGCATTCCCGCCCCCGAGTTCTATTGGAAAGGTGCCACATGCGCCAGGTCATCATCATCGGTTCCGGTCCTGCCGGTTACACCGCTGCGATCTACGCCGGTCGTGCCGGTCTCGCACCCCTGGTGGTCGCCAGTTCCGTCGAGGCCGGCGGTGAACTGATGAAGACCACCGAGATCGAGAATTTCCCCGGGTTCCCCGACGGCCTGCAGGGCCCCGACCTCATGTTCAAGATGCAGGAGCAGGCCGAGAAGTTCGGTGCCGAGGTCCTGCTCGACGACGTCGTGGGCCTCGAGCTCGACGGCGACGTCAAGAAGGTCACGCTCGGGTCCGGCGCGGTCGAAGAGGCTCTCACGGTCATCTTCGCCACGGGTTCCGCGTACCGCAAGCTGGGCGTCGAGGGCGAAGAGCGCCTCTCCGGTCGCGGTGTCAGCTGGTGCGCGACATGCGACGGCTTCTTCTTCAAGCAGAAAGAGATCGCGGTCGTCGGTGGCGGCGACTCCGCAATGGAAGAGGCGACGTTCCTGACGCGCTTCGCCACGAAGGTCTACGTCATCCACCGCAAAGACACGCTTCGCGCGTCGAAGATCATGCAAGACCGCGCTTTCGACAACGAGAAGATCGAGTTCCTCTGGAACAAGGAGGTCACCGAGATCACCGGCGACGAGAAGGCGGCCGGCGTCACGCTGACGGACACCGTCGACGGCAGCACCTCGCACCTCGATCTCGAGGGTCTGTTCATCGCGATCGGCAACGACCCGCGCGTGCACCTCGTCCACGGGCAGCTGAACCTGACGACCGACGGCACCGTCGCGGTCGAAGGGCGCTCCTCGAAGACCAACCTGCCGGGTGTGTTCGCCGCGGGCGACGTCATCGACATCACCTACCGACAGGCCATCACGGCCGCCGGCTCCGGCACCGTCGCGGCCCTCGACGCCGAGCACTACCTCGCCGGGCTCGACAAAACCCTCCTCGACCAGGCCCTTGGTGAGCAACCGGTCGAACCGGTTACGGTCTCCGCCTGATCCTCCGCTCCACCCCGCTTCTTCACACCTTCAGAATCTCCGCGAAAGGGGAACAACATGAGCAACGCAACCGCAGTCACCGACGCCAGCTTCGAGGCCGACGTCCTCAACTCCGACGAGACGATCCTGGTCGACTTCTGGGCCGAGTGGTGCGGCCCGTGTCGCGCGGTCTCGCCGATCCTCGACCAGATCGCGTCCGAGCACAGCGACAAGATCAAGATCGTGAAGCTCAACGTCGACGACAACCCGCAGACCGCGATGAAGTACCAGATCACCTCCATCCCGGCGATGAAGGTGTACCGCGCTGGCGAGGTCGTCAAGACCGTCATCGGCGCCAAGCCCAAGCCGGCCCTCGAGGCCGACCTGGCGGACTTCCTGGCGTAAGTGCTCGTGTAGCGACACGTACCAAGCCACCGAAAGCCCGCCCAGCAACCACGCTGGGCGGGCTTTCTCTGTTAAAAACCACTCTCTCCCATAACCTAGAACGACACCTCCCAAAGACAGGGCTTCAGATGACCAACCAGGGCACCAACCTCGATCCGTGGTACGACAGCTATGCAGACCGCACGGCAGGCCTCAGCGCCTCCGAGGTGCGAGCCCTGTTCGCCGTCGCCTCGCGCCCCGAGGTCGTGTCGCTGGCCGGCGGGATGCCCTACGTGTCGGCATTGCCGCGCGAGATGGTCATGGGTTCGATCGAGAAGGTCATGCACGACAACGGCGCCATGGCACTGCAGTACGGCTCCGGCCAGGGCACCCCCGCCATCCGCGAGCACATCATGGAGATCATGGCCATGGAGGGCATCCGGGGAGCGCCGACAACGTCGTGGTCACCACCGGCTCCCAGCAGGCCCTCGACCTCGTCACGCGCCTGTTCATCAACCCCGGCGACGTCGTCCTCGCCGAGTCGCCGAGCTATGTCGGCGCGCTCGGGGTGTTCCGCGCGTACCAGGCAGACGTCGTCCACGTCGCGATGGACGCCGAGGGGCTCATCCCCGAGTCCCTGCGCGAGACGATCACCACGCTCGAGGCCGCGGGCAAGCCGATCAAGTTCCTCTACACGATCCCCAACTTCCACAACCCGGCCGGAGTCACCCTCAGCTGGGGCCGGCGCCTCGAGATCCTCGACATCTGCCGTTCCCACGGCATCCTCGTGCTCGAAGACAACCCCTACGGTCTCCTGTACTTCGATCAGCCGGCCCCGCAGGCCATGCGCTCCGTCGACGACGAGGGCGTCATCTACCTCGGCTCCTTCTCCAAGACCCTGGCTCCAGGATTCCGTGTGGGCTGGGCGCTCGCGCCGCATGCCATCCGCGAGAAGCTGATCCTCGCCAACGAATCCGCGACCCTGTCGCCCAACTCGTTCGGCCAGTTCGTGATCACGGAGTACCTCGACCAGACCGACTGGAAGGGTCAGATCGACACGTTCCGTCATCTCTACGCCGAGCGTCGCGACGCGATGCTCTCCGCCCTGGGGGAGTACCTGCCGAAACTCAGCTGGACCAAGCCCGAAGGTGGCTTCTTCGTCTGGGTCACCCTCCCCGACGAACTCGACTCGAAGGCGATGCTGCCCCGAGCCGTGAAAGAGCTCGTCGCCTACACGCCCGGCACTGCCTTCTATTCCGACGGCCAGGGCAAGCAGAACATGCGACTGTCGTTCTGCTACCCGACCCCCGAGTCGATCCGCACCGGCATCGCTCGCCTCGCCACTGTCATCAACGGCGAGATCGACCTGCTGCAGACCTTCTCGGGCGCCAACCTCACGACGCCGATCCCGACCAGGTCCAGTGTCACCACACCTCCGCCCAACACCCTCTGATCAGCATTTTCTAAGAATTGGTCGTTCAGAAGGGCGCAGGATCACGGGTTCCTCCTCGGGTCACTCTCGTCACCGCTCGTTCCCGTCCTTCGCACTGCGCCCGTTGATCCGCCCCGTTCCCCACCGAGAAAGAGACTCGCTCGCATGACCACCCCACTCGTCCCCGAGAGTCTCCGCACCGTCACCGTGCTCGCCGGTGGCATCAGCCACGAGCGCGACGTGTCGTTGCGCTCGGGCCGCCGGGTCGCCGACAGCCTCACCGCGCACGGCATCTCCGTCGAGCTGCGCGATCCCGACGCGACGCTGCTCGGCCACCTGAGCGAGACGCGGCCCGACGTGATCTGGCCGGCGCTGCACGGTGCCAGCGGGGAAGACGGGGCACTCCGCGGAGTCCTCGAAGCGCTCGACATCCCCTTCGTCGGTTCCCGGGCGACGGCAGCGCGGCTCGCCTGGGACAAGCCGACCGCCAAAGCCCTCGTCGCACGCGCGGGAATCCATACGCCGCGCAGCGTCACCCTCTCGCACGATGCCTTCCGAGAGCTCGGTGCCGTCAGCGTCCTCCAGGCCATCGCGGACGAGCACCCCGTTCCCCTCGTCGTGAAGCCGGCCCGGGGCGGTTCCGCCCAGGGTGTGACCGTCGTGGATGACATCGCGGGCCTGCCTCGTGCAATGGTCGACGCCTACACGTACTGCGAAGACGTCCTCGTCGAGCAGAAGATCGTCGGAACCGAAGTCGCCATCGGCGTCATCGACACCGGCGACGGGCCGATCGCCCTTCCGGCTGTCGAGATCGTGCCCCGATCGGGCTTCTACGGCTTCGAGGCCCGCTACAACGCCGGTGAGACGCGATTCTTCACCCCCGCTCGACTGGACGACACGGTCGCCGCAGCGGCCGCCGCAGCGGCAGTGGCAGCCCACACCGCGCTCGGTCTTCGGCACCTCTCCCGCGTCGACCTCATCATCGACGCCGCCGGCACGGCCTGGTTCCTCGAGGTGAACGTGCTCCCCGGGCTCACCGAGACCTCCCTCGTGCCGCTGGCACTCGAGGCCGCTGGCTACGACCTCGGTTGGCTCTATGCCGAGCTCGCCCAGAAGGCGATCACCGACCACCGCGCCTGAGGTCCGTCGGGCTGACCGCCGCGCTCTTGTAGACGGACACCGCGCCCCTCCGCGCCGAGTCGCCACGGTAGGTGCACTGAGCGCCGACACCACCGGCGCCATGAGATGTACACGTTCCTGTGTTGTCCGGCGAGTCACACCCTCCCCGGGCCACCGTCAGCATCCCACGTCCGCTTCGCACGCCCCGTCGGCGTTACTACGCCACACCCACCACGTTGTTTCACGTGAAACATCGTCGACCCCCGCAACTCCCACGTTGTTTCACGTGAAACATCGACACGGACATCGCGGCCAGTTTCACCCCGCCGTCAGGACACAGAACTCATTTCCCTCGGGATCAACAAGGCATCTCCACGACACCTCACCCTGCCCCACATCGAGGTCCTCGGCGCCGAGGGCGCGGAGCCGCTCGACTTCGCCCTCCTGGTCGTCCCCCACGTACGGCATCACGTCCAGGTGAACGCGCGTCGACGCCCCGGCGACGTGAGGCGTCCGAACGAACTCCAGTCGTGGTCCCAAGTCCGCCGCGGAGCGCAGAACCACTCGGTCAGCTGTCGCCTCGTGCAGTGTCCAGTCGATCGCCTGACTCCAGAAGGCGGCCAGGAACTGCGGGTCTCGGCACTCCACCACCACCGCGGCGATGGGCCCCGAGTTCAGCTCGGCCAAGCCGGGGCCCAGAACGCAGAACAGGTTCCCGTCCGGGTCCGCCATCGCGGTTCGCCCCGCAGGTCCTTCCCCGTCCACAGGAGTGGCTCCGAGATCGCCCAGACGAGCGACCAGTTCATCGTGATGCGCAACGGACGTCGTTGCGAGGTCCAGATGCACCCGATACTTGACCGTCTCGGGATCCTGCACGGACACCACATCGACGCACACGGCAGCGGGATCGGCCCAGGTGAAGCCGCGCGGCTCGACGTTGGTCACGCCCGGCCCCTCGCTGGAGACACCCCAGTCGAGTGCGTCCGCCCAGAAGCGCCCGAGAGACACGTCATCTCGAGCCTTGAAATTCACTTGAACGAGTCGAAGCGCCATGCCGCAAGAGCCTATTGCAGCCGGCAAGCAGCCCGCATCCTCCGAGGGTGTACCAGGCGGAGACGTTCCGTGTCACTCGTCCCGATCGAAGCTCACCCAGCGCTCCGTGAGAACGTAGCCCAGCGACTCGCACGCGCGGAGGATGCCGATGTTGCCCGCGGCGCCGCCCGCCCCGAAGAGAGTCACTCCCCTCTCCGCAAGCGACAGGACCGACAGGGCCTTCACCCCGGTTCCGAGCCCCCGCCGACGGTGCTCCTGCGCCACCGCCGTGAACTCCGTCTCCGCTCGCTCGGCATCGCGGGCCACCAGCGTGACCGCGACCAGCCGCTCGCCGACCCACGCACCGAAGTAGCGCAAGCCCTCATCCAGCCACGCCTCGAGTTGCTCGAGGCCGACTTCGTCGTGGCGAGACGCTGGTGTCTCTGGATAGTCGGAGGACGTCTGCCTGTCCAGGTCGGCGACGGCAGGCAATTCGTCCCTTGTCCCTTCACGAAGGTCGTACCCGCGGCCCCCGCGGTGGAGAGTGTCGACGACAATGCACGACGAGCAGGATCGAGATCGGCGCGACCGGTGACACGGAGGCGGGCACCCCAGGATTCTCCGACGACCCGGCATCCCGCCGTGATCAGCTCAGCATGACGAGGCTCGGTCGATCGAACCGTCTCGATTTTCGATTTCGAGGCCTCATTCCGGCCCACCGAAATCACAGCTCTCCGTCAGATCGACGCACAGCCGTCACTCTCGAGAAATCCCTGTTCAGAAGGCTGAACGGCAACACGATTACGCCACGCCGAACGGATCCTGTCCCATTTCCGACAGAATCCGGTTCAAGTCACCGATCGAAGCGAAGTCGATGGTGATCGACCCCTTCCGAGCGCCGAGAGAGACTTTGACCCGAGTGTCGAATCGGTCACCGAGACGCTCGGCGACCTCGTCGAGGTGACCCTGCGTAGCACCGGAATGTGAACTGGGCCGCTTGGGCTTCGTGGTGACGCCCGCCGCGGCCGCCTCGGCCGCGCGAACGGAAAGGTCTTCGTTGACGATCTTGTCGGCGAGCCGCTCCATCCCCGCCGCATCGCCCACCGACAGAATCGCTCGTGCGTGTCCAGCCGACAGGACTCCCGACGCGACCCGACGCTGTACGGGGGAGGGGAGACGCAGGAGCCGGATGGTGTTGGTGATCTGGGGCCGGCTGCGGCCGATACGATCGGCCAGGTCTTCCTGGGTGATGCCGAAGTCGGCCAGGAGCTGCTGGTACGCCGATGCCTCTTCCAGGGGATTGAGCTGCGCGCGATGCAGGTTCTCGAGCAGCGCATCGCGCAGCATCGATTCGTCAGCGGTGTCTTTCACCAGGGCCGGAATCGTGGCGAGACCGAGCTCCTTGGTCGCTCGGAGCCGGCGTTCGCCCATCACGAGCTCGTATTGCGGGCCGGTAGGAAGCGCGTCTTTCAGCGGACGGACGACGATCGGCTGCAGCAGGCCCACCTCGCGGATGGACGCCACCAGCTCGCGAAGTTCTTCTTCGCGGAACTCGGTGCGAGGCTGCTGCGCGTTCGGAACGATGTCGAGCGGGTTCAGGCTGGCCAGGCGCGCGCCGGGGACCGCGACGAGTTCTTCTGCGGACTGCTCGCGAGTCGGAAAGAAGACGTCGACGGGACGATCCTGGCTCTCGTCCGCGACGGGAATGAGGGCGCCGATTCCTCGGCCGAGTCCGGTTCGCTTGGTGGCCACTAGTTGGGTGCTCCTCGGTGTGCGATTTCGGCGGCGGCCTCGAGATACGAGAGCGAGCCGGGGGAGTTGGTGTCGTAGCTGATGACGGTCTGCCCGTAGCCGGGGGCTTCGCTGATACGGACAGAACGCGGGATCATTGTGTCCAGGACCTCGCGGGGGAAGTGCTCCCGCACGTCGGCCGCGACCTGCTGGGACAGGTTCGTGCGCCCGTCGTACATGGTGAGCAGGATCGTCGACACCGTGAGAACAGGGTTCAGGTGCTTCTCGATGAGCTGAATGTTCCGCAGCAGCTGGCTCAGGCCCTCCAGTGCGTAGTACTCGCACTGGATGGGAATCAGAACCTCTTGCGCTGCCACGAACGCATTGATGGTGAGCAGCCCCAGCGACGGCGGGCAGTCGATGAAGACGTAGTCGAATCGCGTCTCAGAGCCTGACGTCGAGGCGAGGAAGGCATCGAGCGCGGTGCGAAGACGCTGTTCGCGGGCCACGAGAGAGACCAACTCGATCTCCGCGCCCGCGAGGTGGATCGTAGAGGGGACGCAGAAGAGCTGGTCGAACTCCGGACTCTTTTGGATGACGTCGGCAATGGCAGCCTCGCCGACGACGACGTCGTACACGCTGGCCGTCTCAGCCCGGTGCTCGACCCCGAGAGCGGTCGACGCATTGCCCTGCGGATCGAGGTCGATGACCAGCACACGCGCACCATTACGAGCCAGGCCGGCAGCGAGGTTCACGGTGGTGGTCGTCTTACCGACGCCACCCTTCTGATTCGAGACCGTCATCACCCGTGTCCGGGTCGGACGCGGAAGCGTGTCGACTTTCAGCGCCTCGCGACGTCGAGTCAACTCGGTGAGCTCCCGCGCCAGGGGAGTCGTGGCGTCGATGGTGGTCGCCAGCTCCGGCGCCGGCGTCTCCGCCGCTCCCGATCCGCGCGCGGAGAACTCGGAGGGGACGTCAGAAGCGGTGTTCACCGGATGAATCTCCGAATCGCAGTGTTTCACGTGAAACGGTCGAGTGGACCAGGGCGATCACGAGCGTTCAGAAACCCTCAGGCCTCAGAAGCACTGTGTACCCGACGGCCACCGCCGCAAGTCAATCAACTGTAGCTCGAAAGACCCGAGTCGTTTCTTCGACGAGCCCGACGCCGAGCTCCAGAACTTCGACATCAACGAGGTGGTTCCTGGCGATGACTTTCCGCGCGGCGTCGACCTCGGCATCGATTCTGGCGCCCTTGAGAAAGAGGAGTTCTCCGCCGGTCTTGACCAGCGGGACGGTCAGCGGAATGAGCTTCGACAGGGCACTGACGGCTCGCGCGGTCGCTTGGTCGAGCCAGGGAGAAATGGTCGCCTCTTCGGCCCGCGCCCGGATCACTTCGACATTGGCGAGCCCCAGACGATCGGCCTCAGCGCGAAGCCAGTCGGTGCGACGCTCCATGGGCTCGATCAGAATGAGAGTGGCATCGGGACGAGCCGCAGCTAGCACAAGGCCGGGAAGGCCCGCCCCAGAACCGATGTCGCCGACGCGCCCTGCGACGAGCATAGGCGCGAGGAGGCCGCTGTTGACGACGTGCCGTGTCCACAGGCGCGGGAGCTCGAGCGGACCGATCAGCCCGAGTTCTTCGCCGTACTGAGCGAGGTCGGACGTGAACTGTCGAACGACGTCGATCCTGTCGCCGAACAGCACCGCTGCTGCGGCCGGTTCGGTCTCGAGATCGGTCAGGGGAGTGGTCATCGTTTCACGTGAAACAGGGGGCTGAGGGGGCTCAGGATCAGCCACGAGTAACGACGGTATGCCGGTCGCGGCCTTCACCCTCGGACTCCGATACGAAACCGCGCGCCGCGACGATGTCGTGGACCAGCTTCCGTTCGTACGACGACATGGGCGGCAGCGACGCTGCAGTCGCGCCCTCTTCGAGCTTGGCGACGGCGCGGTCGACCAGGGCCGTGAGCTCCTGCTCGCGCGTGGCACGAGACCCGCCGACGTCCAGGATCAACCGGGAGAACTCACCCGTGCGGGTCTGGACGGCGATACGCGTGAGCTCCTGGAGAGCCGTCACGGTGTCGGGCTTGGAGAGGAGGTGAAGGTCGTTCTCCCCAGCGGAATCGACCGAGATGTACGAGCGTCCGCCCCGAGTCTCGATGTCGATGTCGCCATCGAGGTCGAGGATGTCGAGGAGCTCCTCGATGTAGTCGGCTGCGATGTCACCCTCGTCTTGGTCGGAGGTCCGATCGCCATTCTCTGAGGAATCCTCATCCACAGCAGCGTGGGACTCGGCACCGTCGCTTAACGAGTCGACTGCGTCCACCGCACCCGCATCGTCAGCTAGTTCGGTGACATCCGGGGAGTCGGCGTTGTCCACAGCCTTCTCGGACTCGCTCGACGCCGCCGGAGTGACGTCGAAGTGCTCCGCGCGGTCGGAAGCGCCGTTGGTCTGGGTGTCGGGGGAACTCATCGGGCCTGGCCGTTCTGCTTCTTGGCGCGGTTCTTGCCGACCGGCTGGACGCGCTGGGTGGTGACTCGCTTCGGAGTCTCGATCTCGGTGACCGTGATCTCGTTGAGAGCGGTCAGGGGATTGGACGGCTTGCGGGCCTCTTTGTCCTGGTGACGCTTCGCGAGCCGGGCTTCGCGAGCGAGCGCGGCGTCACTGCCGGGAGTCGGGCTGTTGCGGATGACGACGTACTGCTGACCCATGGTCCAGATGTTGGAGGTCAGCCAGTAGAACATGACGCCGAGCGGGAAGGACAGACCGGAGAAGAGGAAGACGAGGGGAGGACGTACAGCAGCATCTTCTGCTGGCGGTACATCGGGCTCGCCTTGGTCTCGGGCGACATGTTCTTGGAGGTGAGCTGCAGCTGCGTGTAGAACTGCGATGCGGTCATGACGACGATCATGATGCCGGCGATGATCTTGACCGTGATGACATCGGACGACGTGAACGTCTCGTGCAGGGGAGCGCCGAGGAGGCTGGCGCCGGCGAACGAGTCGGAGAGGCCCTTGTTGAGGAGCCCGATGCCGATCTTTCCGGTCTGGGCATTGTGGAGAACCGTGTAGAGGCTGAAGAACACGGGCATCTGGATCAGCAGCGGAAGACAGGACGACAGCGGATTGGTGCCGGTCTCCTTGTAGAGGGCCATGGTCTCGCGCGACATCGCCTCGCGGGAGAACTGGTCTTTCTTGCCCTTGTACTTGTCTTGGATCTTCTTCAGCTGGGGCGCGACTTCCATCATTCGCCGCTGGTTCTTGATCTGACGCACGAAGATCGGGATGAGGCAGACGCGCACGATGATCGTGAGCAGGACGATCGAGAGCACCCACGTGACACCGGCGTCGGTGGGAAGGCCGATCGCGGTCAGCACGTAGTGCCAGCCGACGAGGATCGCCTCCACGACCCAGCGGATGGGCCACAGGATCGTGCCTATGAGGTCAAGCATTCTGCGTCAGCCCTTTCGTGGCTTCCACGGGGGCGGCCCCGTGGACGTGTGCAAGTCGTGTTGTCACAAAACCCCTGGTCGTCAGGGTGTAACGGTGGTGATGGGGCTCGGGGACGTCGTCGATGCCGCCGGCTGCCCACGGGTGGCAGCGGACGAGCCGCCAACTGCCGAGCGCGATGCCCTTGACGGCGCCGTGCTTCTGGATCGCCGTGAGCGCGTACTGCGAACACGACGGGTAGTAGCGGCAGACGTCGCCGTACAGGGGTGAGATGGACGCCCGGTAGGCGCGCAGGAGCGCCACGCACACGTTGCGCGGAAGAAGTGCCAGAATCTGGACTACGTGCCTCACGCCCTCATACCTTCGAACTCGGTACACCTTTGTCGATGACTTCCGTGATCTCTTCGAGCAGGGTAGACCACGGAACTTCGATACTGCCTGGCAGGGCGCGGATCACCACGTCTGTTCCCTGAGGGAGAACAGAGAGCTTCTCGTGAGCGATCGCCTTGAGGCGACGGCGGACGGTATTTCGCACGACGGCGTTGCCGACGGTCTTCGCGACGATGAACCCGAACCGGACCTCCGGCGCCCGCGCTGATCCCGACTGTCCGGGGAAGTCACGGACGGGAAGCTCACGTGCGGGGACGACGCGCACGTAGACGACACAGTGCGCCGTGGCCGACTTGCGGCCACGACGCACGGTGTTGCGATAGTCGTCAGCGCGAACGATCCGGTTGGCACGCGCCAACACGAGAGCCTCGACCCTGCGCGGCTGGCTTACGCGGAGAGCTCGGTGCGGCCCTTGCCGCGGCGAGCGGCGAGGATGGCGCGGCCGGCGCGGGTGCGCATGCGGGCACGGAAACCGTGCTTCTTGGCACGGCGACGGTTGTTCGGCTGGAAAGTGCGCTTGCTCATGGTTTCGTCTCCATAGGGAAAGGACCGAGCCAGGTGCCGCAGTCCGAAAAGTCTGGTCAGCCCAAAGGTGGCTGAAATCAACTGGTTAAAACTACGCGACGGGGGCTCGGGGGTCAAACGCGAGCCAAAACGATCATTATCCACAGTGGGGAAAACTTCGGTTGCGTTTCCCCCGCCGTGTCGAACTAAGGTGGGGGAGTCCCGAGCGCGATCACCACGGGATCAGCGGAGAAACCCGAAGTTCCCCCGCCCCACGCGAGTTGCACAGCCGGTGGATAACCCTGTGAACAACCCTGTTGAGAAGTCGGCCCGGTTCACACGACAAAGATCCCCGCACCACAGGATCCCCGCACCACAGGCCGAAGCAATGTCAGAGGAATTGAGAACACAGTGACGAGTACGATCGACCCGGTCCAGGGCCTCTGGCGATCCGTCCTCGCCCGGCTCACGACCGACGACCGCATCACCCCTCAGCTCCACGGCTTCGTCAGCCTCGTCGAGCCCAAGGGGTCCTCGGCGACACCCTGTATCTCGAGGTGCCCAACGAGTTGACCCGCGGAATGCTCGAGCAGCGCATCCGCGAGCCTCTTCTCGAGGCCATCGGCGCCCTCGACGACACGTCCGTCTCGAGCTTCGCCATCACGGTGAACCCCGACATCACTCCCGACACTCTCAGCGAGCCGCGAGAGCAGGCCGAACAGAACCAGTACGTCGAGGCCCCGTTCGTGCCGGCGCCGGTCGAGGTCGCCACCGGCGGCAAGCGCAACGACTCACGGCTCAACCCGAAGTACAGCTTCGACAACTTCGTCATCGGCGCCTCCAACCGCTTCGCCCACGCCGCGGCCGTCGCCGTGAGCGAAGCGCCGGCCAAGGCCTACAATCCCCTCTTCATCTATGGCGAGTCCGGCCTGGGCAAGACCCACCTCCTCCACGCCATCGGCCACTACGCCGAGAGCATGTATCCCGGGATCCGTGTCCGCTACGTCTCGAGCGAAGAGTTCACCAACGACTTCATCAACTCGATCGCGAACAACCGCTCGAGCCAGTTCCAGCAGCGCTATCGCGAGATCGACATCCTGCTGATCGACGACATCCAGTTCCTCCAAGGCAAAGACTCCACACAGGAGGCCTTCTTCCACACCTTCAATACGCTCCACGATCACGACAAGCAGCTCGTGATCACCAGCGACCTGCCGCCGAAGCACCTCACCGGTTTCGAAGACCGGATGCGCTCGCGATTCGAGTGGGGCCTGATCACCGACGTCCAGGCGCCCGATCTCGAGACCCGCATCGCGATCCTGCGCAAGAAGGCCCAGAGCGAGAAGCTGCTCGTCCGCGACGAGATCCTCGAATACATGGCCACCAAGGTCTCGAGCAACATCCGCGAGCTCGAGGGCACGCTGATCCGGGTCACCGCGTTCGCCAGCCTGAACCGCACGGCCGTCGACATGGCCCTGGTGCAGACGGTCTTGAAAGACCTGATCACGCTCGACGAAGACAACATCATCGCGCCGGTCGACATCATCAACCACACGGCCGATTACTTCAAGCTCTCGGTCGACGACCTGTACGGCTCGTCCCGCTCGCAGGCGATCGCCACCGCTCGGCAGATCGCCATGTACCTCTGCCGCGAGCTGACCAACCTCTCCCTTCCGAAGATCGGCCAGCTGTTCGGCAACCGCGACCACACCACGGTGATGTACGCCAACAAGAAGATCTCCGAGCTGATGAAAGAACGTCGCTCGATCTACAACCAGGTCACCGAACTCACCAGCCGGATCAAGCAGGATCACCGGTACAAGTAGCCCGAGGCCCGCGCCCGTCGACAGAGGGAAGCGCGCGAAGCGATGTCGCAGCAGGGCAGAGCAGAGGGCGCAGGATCCTGCCTCCCGTTCCCGGCCCGAGCCGCGATCCCCTGATCGTCGGCACGCTCCTGTCCCCTCTCACGTCCCCCTGGGGACGCCCCTGTGGGTCTTAAAGCGGACCCGTTTCCCCCAGTGTGGATAACTTGTGGATAGTCGTGGATAACCGGCGGCAAATTGTTCACTCCGGAGGTCGCCCTGTGAATGACAAGACGTCGCCGACCGGTCGAGCCCACAGGGCCACCCGCTTCGACTCACAATCCATCAACAACTCACACGGGTGTAGTTCCCAGTCGCCAAGCGGTTATTAACAAGTTATCCACACTGTGCACAACGGTTAAGACTGTTACTCCTTCTTAAAAGATTCATTGGGAGAGACAACCTTGTGGATCGTTCGGCCGCCTGGGAACCCCGGAACCACCTGGAGAATTGCTGTGCCAGTATTAACCGGCCAGGCGCGATCCATGCCCGGCTCGAGCATTCGATGGCGGTTCCGACAGGGCCGCACCGTAAGGGGTCACAGCGTGAAGTTCCAGGTCAACCGCGATGTCTTCAGCGACGCCGTCTCGTTCGCCGTCAAGCTGCTTCCTCAGCGGACGACCCTTCCGATCCTGAGCGGTGTGCTCATCGAGGCCCACGAGGGCGGGCTCACACTGTCGTCGTTCGACTACGAGGTCTCGTCGCAGACGAGCATCGCCGCCGAGGTCGACGAGTCGGGCACGATCCTCGTCTCCGGCCGGCTCCTCGCCGACATCGCCAACCGCCTCCCCAACGCGCCCGTCGTCTTCACCACCGAAGAGACCCGCATCAGCGTGTCGTGCGGGTCGGCCAACTTCTCCCTGCTGAGCATGCCGGTCGAGGAGTACCCGACGCTGCCCGCAGCCGGCGAGCAATCGGGGGTCGTTCCCGGCGACAAGTTCTCCCTCGCCGTGTCGCAGGTCGCCGTCGCAGCGTCGCGCGACGACGTCACGCCCGTGATCACGGGTGTGCAGCTCGAGGTCACCGAGAATGCCCTGTCGCTCGTCGCCACCGACCGCTACCGCGTCGCGGTCCGAGGCATCGACTGGGATCCGGGCACCGCAGCCTCCACCGAGACGCTCACGGCGCTCGTCCCGGCTCGCACCCTCCAGGAGGTCGGCAAGACCTTCGGCAGCGCGTCGACCCTGTCGGTCTCGATCACGGGGAGCGAAGACCGCGAGCTCATCTCGTTCCAGGCCGACAACAAGACCGTCACATCACTGCTGATCAAGGGCAACTTCCCGCCCGTCAAGCGACTCTTCCCCGAGACGGTCGAGAACTACGCGGTGATGAACACCGCCGACCTCGTGGAGGCGACACGTCGCGTGTCGCTCGTCCTCGAGCGCGAAGCAGCTTTGAGATTCACGTTCACGATCGACGGCCTCACCCTCGAGGCAATCGGCAGCGAACAAGCGCAGGCGTCAGAGTCGATCGACGCGCTCCTGACCGGAGACGACACCGTGGTTTCCCTGAAGCCGCAGTTCCTCCTGGACGGACTGGGAGCCGTTCACTCGGAGTTCGTCCGCATCTCGTTCACCAAGACCGAGAACCCGAACAAACCGGGTCCGGTGCTGATCACGAGCCAATCCTCGAAAGACCAGCCCGGAGCGGACAGCTACAAGTACCTCCTCCAGCCCAATCTCCTGTTGCGCTGATCGCGCACTCCACCGAGGGCGCGGCCGAACAGCGGCCTGCGCGCTCAACAGAACAAAGGAATCTCATGCACATCGGCCTCATCGGTCTCGGCAAAATGGGCAACAACATGCGTGCTCGCCTCCGTGAGCACGACATCGAGGTGACCGGCTACGACAACAACCCGGCCGTTTCCGACGTCGCCAGCCTGAAAGACCTCGCAGCCGCGCTGCCCGCTCCCCGCATCGTCTGGGCCATGGTCCCGTCCGGTCCCATCACCGCCGGCGTCATCAAAGAGCTGTCCGAGGTCCTGTCGGAGGGTGACATGGTCATCGACGGCGGCAACTCGAAGTTCACCAGCGACTTCGACAACGAGAAGCTCCTCTCCGCCAAGGGCATCAACTACGTCGATGCGGGTGTCTCCGGCGGCGTCTGGGGCCTCCAGAACGGCTACGGCCTCATGGTCGGCGGCAGCGACGAGAACGTCGGCGCGGCCATGCCCATCTTCGACGCCCTGCGCCCAGACGGTCCCCAGGCCGAGGGCTTCGTCCACGTCGGCCCGGTCGGCGCCGGCCACTACGCCAAGATGGTGCACAACGGCATCGAGTACGCGATCATGCAGGCGTACGGCGAGGGCTTCGAACTCCTCGAGACCAAGAAAGACCTCATCAAAGACGTCACAGGCACCTTCAAGGCCTGGCAGCGCGGAACGGTCGTGCGCTCGTGGCTGCTCGAGCTGCTCGTGCTCGGGCTCGAACAAGACCCGTCGTTCGAAGAGATCTCGGGCTACGTCGAAGACTCCGGCGAGGGTCGTTGGACACTCGAAGAGGCCATCGACAACGCCGTTCCGATGCCCGCGATCAGCGCGTCGATCTTCGCGCGCTTCGTCTCCCGGCAGGGCGATGGTTCGCCGACGATGAAGGCCGTTGCGGCCCTGCGCAACCAGTTCGGCGGTCACGCCGTCAAGAAGGCCGACTAAGCCTTCACAGCACGACCAGACGGGCCCGCGTGCGAGTACTCCACCTCAGCTTGACCGACTTCCGCAATTACGCATCGGCTGAAGTCACTCTCGAGCGCGGGCCCAACCTCTTCGTGGGCCGGAACGGCCAGGGCAAGACGAACCTCGTCGAGTCCCTCGGCTACCTGGCCACCCTGGGTTCGCACCGGGTCTCGAGCGACGCAGCCCTCATCCGGCAGGGCGCCGACTCGGCCATCGTGCGAGCCCGGCTCGAGAGCGCCGAGCGAGATCTGCTCGCCGAGGTGCAGATCAATCGTTCGTCGCCGAACCGCGCGCAGATCAACCGCGGGGCGATCAAGCCGCGCGAGCTTCCCCGCTATTTCTCGAGTATCCTGTTCGCCCCCGAAGACCTGTCGCTGGTGCGAGGCGAGCCGAGCGGTCGCCGCCGGTTCCTCGACGAACTGCTCGTGGCGCGCAACCCCCGGCTCTCCGGGGTCTTGAGCGATTACGACCGCGTCCTCCGCCAGCGCAACACTCTCTTGAAATCGGCCAGGGCGTCCGGGGTCAAGGGCGACAAGCTCTCGACCCTCGACATCTGGGACGACCGGCTGGTCGTCCTCGGGTCCGAGATCATCGCCGCGAGGCAGGTCCTCGTCGGTCTCCTCCTCCCCGAGGTGTCGGCGGCCTACCAGGCCGTGGCGGGCGACGACCACGCCGCGACCCTCGCGATGGTGGCGAGCATCCGCGGGACCGTCTCGGGAGACGACGAACCTCTCGAAACCGGCCAGGAGCCTGTTCCCTCCACCGAGATCGACCCCCTTTTCCGTGAGGCGCTGGCCCGCGTCCGGCGCTCCGAGCTCGACCGCGGAATCACCCTGGTCGGTCCGCACCGAGACGACCTGTTCCTCTCCCTCAACGGGCTGCCGGCACGCGGCTACGCCAGCCACGGAGAATCGTGGTCGTTCGCCCTCGCCCTGAAACTGGCCTCGGCAGCCGTCCTCCGAACCGACTCGGTCACGGGCGATCCCGTCATCGTCCTCGACGACGTGTTCGCCGAGCTCGACCGGTCGCGTCGGGAGCGCCTGGCCGACGCGGTGGCCGACTACGAACAGGTCCTCATCACGGCCGCGGTCGAAGAAGACGTCCCCGAGCGCCTCGCGGCCCACACCATCCGCATCTCACAAGGAACCATCCTCGACGAGGTGGCGACGTGAGCCCGCGTCCGGCCGCGCCCGCCGACGACAACGAGGCCCAGCGGGTGTACCTGCGCTTTCGGCGCGTCTTCGGCGACCCGTCCACCAGGTCGCGAGACGCGAAGCGCAGGATCGCGAGATCCGGGGCTCCCAGCCAGCCGTTCGGTTCGGGGCGCGACCCGAAGGGCATCGCCGACGTGATCCTGGGCGTCACGACCGAACTCGGCTGGAACAGCACCCTGGCGCAGTCCGATCTCATGATCGCGTGGCCCCAGCTGGTCGGCGGCGAGCTGGCCGATCACTCCGTGCCGGTCGGCATCGAAGACGGGACGCTCACCGTCCAGTGCGATTCGACGGCGTGGGCGACACAGCTCCGGTTGATGCGCTCCCAGGTGACCACCGCCATCATCGCGACCTACCCCGAAGCGGGTATCGAGTCGATGCGTTTTCTGGGCCCCAACGCCCCGACCTGGAAACGCGGCCCCAGATCGGTTCCAGGGCGTGGCCCTCGCGATACTTACGGTTGACAAGGGTGAATCGGTCACCCGGCTCCTGAAAATCGCTCTGAGAGCGTTTTTTGCCCCGCCGCCCGGAGTCCTGCGGTAGACTGGATCAGTCGTCCAGGGGCCTTCAGAACCATCGTTCGAACGAAGCTCGCGAGCTTCCCGTCGGGGTGGTGGGCAGCTGCGCGGCGTCACGAAAAATACGGCAGGAGCCCCACAACTGATGTCACCGAATTCGCCTGATGGCACCGACCACTCCTACGAAGCAAGCGACATCCAGGTACTCGAAGGGCTCGAGGCCGTTCGCAAGCGTCCGGGCATGTACATCGGCTCGACTGGGCCGCGCGGTCTGCACCACCTGGTCTACGAGATCGTCGACAACTCCGTCGACGAGGCCCTCGCCGGGTATTGCGACACCATTCTGGTGACCATTCGCGAAGACGGCGGCATCCGCGTCATCGACAACGGCCGCGGCATCCCGGTCGACATCCACCCGGTCGAGAAGAAGTCGACCGTTGAGGTCGTCCTCACCGTCCTCCACGCCGGAGGCAAGTTCGGCGGCGGCGGCTACGCCGTCTCCGGCGGCCTCCACGGCGTCGGCTCGTCCGTGGTCAACGCGCTCTCCACCGAGCTCGACGTCGAGGTCCGGCGTCAGGGGTCGGTGTGGCGTCAGAGCTTCACCGACGGCGTCCCCGTCGCACCGCTCGCTCAGGGCGAAGAGACGACCGAGACCGGCACCACCATCACCTTCTGGCCGAACGCCGAGATCTTCGAGACCGTCGACTTCGACTACGAGACGCTCCGCGCCCGCTTCCAGCAGATGGCGTTCCTCAACAAGGGCCTGCGCATCACGCTCGCCGACGAGCGCCCCGTGCCCGAGGACGCCCCGGAGGGGACGGTCGCCAAGAGCGACGACTTCTTCTACGAGAAGGGCCTCGAAGACTACGTCGAGTACCTCAACAAGACCAAGAAGGTCGAGGTCGTCCACGAAGACATCATCAGCTTCGAGGCCGAAGACACCGAGCGCCGCATGGCCCTCGAGGTCGCCATGCAGTGGAACACCTCCTACAGCGAGAGCGTCCACACCTACGCGAACACGATCAACACCCACGAGGGCGGCACCCACGAAGAGGGCTTCCGCGCTGCGCTGACCACGGTCGTCAACAAGTACGGCCGCGACAAGGCTCTCATCAAGGAGAAAGACGACAATCTCTCCGGCGAAGACGTCCGCGAGGGCCTGACTGCGGTCATCTCGATCAAGCTGGGCGAGCCGCAGTTCGAGGGCCAGACCAAGACCAAGCTCGGCAACACCGACGCCAAGTCGTTCACGCAGAAGATCGCCTTCGACCAGCTCAACGACTGGTTCGACCGCAACCCGAAGCAGGCGCAGGCGGTCATCCGAAAGGGCCTCTCGGCTCAGGCCGCTCGCCTCGCTGCGCGCAAGGCTCGCGACCAGACCAGGCGCAAGGGCGTCCTCGAGTCGAACGGCATGCCCGGCAAGCTCAAAGACTGCCAGAGCAAAGACCCCGCGCTCAGCGAGATCTTCCTGGTCGAGGGCGACTCGGCCGGCGGTTCCGCGGTCCAGGGGCGCAACCCCGAGACGCAGGCGATCCTGCCCCTTCGCGGCAAGATCCTGAACGTCGAGAAGGCCCGCCTCGACCGCGCTCTCGGCAACAACGAGGTGCAGGCCATGATCAAGGCGTTCGGCGCCGACATCGGCGACGACTTCGATCCCGACAAGGCCAGGTACCACAAGATCGTGCTGATGGCCGATGCCGACGTCGACGGCCAGCACATCACCACGCTGCTGCTGACGCTCCTGTTCCGCTACATGCGACCGCTCATCGACCTCGGCTACGTCTATCTGGCCATGCCGCCGCTGTTCAAGCTCAAGTGGTCGAACGCCCCGCACGAGTACGTCTACAGCGACCTCGAGCGCGACGCCCTCACGCTCGCCGGCCGCGCCGAGGGCAAGCGCATGCCGAAAGACAACGGCATCCAGCGCTACAAGGGTCTCGGCGAGATGGACTACAAAGAGCTCTGGGAGACCACGATGGATCCCGAGACGCGCACTCTCCGTCAGGTCACCCTCGACGACGCGGTAGCGGCCGACGCAATCTTCAACACGCTCATGGGCGAAGACGTCGAACTGCGACGCAACTTCATCCAACAGAACGCGAAAGACGTTCGCTTCCTCGACATCTGATCCGCGCCGGCCCTTGGCCGGCGCCCAGGCCGTGAGCAGGATGCTCGTGGCCGGCTACCGAAAGAACACACACGATGGCAGACGAGACCGACGACACGACCGGCGGCATTCCCGAAGGTGTGGAGCCCCGCGAGTTCGCGGCAGCGCTGAAGCGCGACAGCATCGAAGCGGTCGACCTTCAGCTCGAGATGCAGCGCTCCTACCTCGACTACGCGATGAGCGTCATCGTGGGGCGCGCCCTCCCGGAGGTGCGCGACGGCCTCAAGCCGGTACACCGCCGCGTGATCTACGCGATGTACGACGGCGGCTACCGGCCCGACCGCGCCTTCTCGAAGTGCGCGCGCGTCGTCGGCGAGGTGATGGGAAACTTCCACCCCCACGGCGACTCGGCCATCTACGACGCCCTCGTCCGGCTCGTCCAGCCGTGGAGCCTCCGCTACCCGCTGGCCCTCGGGCAGGGCAACTTCGGTTCGCCCGGCAACGACGGCGCAGCGGCACCCCGGTACACAGAGACCAAGATGGCCCCGCTGGCACTCGAGATGGTGCGCGACATCGACGAAGACACCGTCGACTTCCAAGACAACTACGACGGTCGCACGCAAGAACCCGCGATCCTGCCCGCCCGGTTCCCGAACCTCCTCGTGAACGGCTCGGTCGGCATCGCGGTCGGCATGGCCACCAACATCCCTCCGCACAACCTGCGCGAGGTGGCCGCCGGCGCCCAGTGGTACCTCGAGCACCCCGACGCCAACCGCGAGGAGCTCCTCGAGGCGCTCATGCAGCGCATCAAGGGCCCGGACTTCCCGACCGGCGCGCAGATCCTCGGCGTCCGCGGCATCCACGACGCCTACCGCACCGGTCGCGGCTCGATCACCATGCGCTCGGTCGTCAACGTCGAGGAGATCCAGGGGCGCACCTGCCTCGTGGTCACCGAGCTGCCCTACCAGGTCAACCCCGACAACCTGGCGATCAAGATCGCCGACCTCGTGAAAGAGGGCCGCGTCGCCGGCATCGCCGATATCCGCGACGAGACCTCCGGCCGAACGGGTCAGCGGCTGGTCATCGTGCTCAAGCGCGACGCGGTCGCGAAGGTCGTCCTCAACAACCTCTACAAGCACACCTCTCTGCAAGAGAACTTCGGTGCGAACATGCTGGCGATCGTCGACGGTGTGCCGCGCACGCTGCCCCTCGACGGCTTCATCTCCGCGTGGGTCGACCACCAGATCGAGGTCATCGTCCGCCGCACGCAGTTCCGTCTGCGGAAGGCCGAAGCAGACGCGCACATCCTGCGCGGGTACATCAAGGCCCTCGACGCCCTCGACGACGTCATCGCCCTGATCCGCCGGTCGCAGACCGTCGACGACGCCCGAGCCGGGCTGATCGATCTCCTCGACGTCGACGAGCTCCAGGCCAACGCCATCCTCGCGATGCAGCTGCGCCGCTTGGCCGCTCTGGAGCGCCAGAAGATCCAGGACGACCACGACGAGCTCGAGCGCAAGATCCTCGACTTCCAGGACATCCTGGCGAAGCCCGTCCGTCAGCGCACGATCGTCAGCGAAGAACTTCAAGAGATCACCGACAAGTTCGGCGACGACCGTCGCACCGAGATCATGTTCGGCTTCGACGGCGACATGAGCGTCGAAGACCTCATCCCCGAAGAGGAGATGGTGGTCACGCTGACCCGCGGCGGTTACATCAAGCGCACGCGCAGCGACAACTACCGGTCGCAGCACCGCGGCGGCAAGGAGTCAAGGGCGCTCAGCTCCGCGCCGACGACGTGGTCGAGCACTTCTTCGTCACGACGACGCACCACTGGCTGCTGTTCCTGACCAACAAGGGGCGCGTGTACCGCGCCAAGGCGTACGAACTGCAGGAGGCCGGGCGCGACGCCAAGGGCCAGCACGTCGCCAACCTGCTCGCGATGCAGCCCGACGAAGAGATCTCGCAGGTGCTCGACATCCGCGACTACGAGGTCGCCCAGTACCTCGTGCTCGCGACCCGCGACGGCCTCATCAAGAAGACGGCCCTCACCGAGTACGACACCAACCGCACCGGTGGCATCATCGCCATCAACCTGCGCGAAGAAGACGAACTCGTCTCGGCCCTCCTCGTCGACGAGCACGACGATCTCCTGCTGGTCTCGCGGCACGGCATGTCGCTGCGCTTCACGGCCTCGAACGACTCGTTGCGGCCGATGGGGCGCTCGACCTCCGGCGTGAAGGGCATGACCTTCCGTGGCGACGACTCGCTGCTGTCGGCCTCGGTCGTCGGTGAAGAGGGCTACGTGTTCGTGGTCACCGAGGGCGGCTACGCCAAGCGCACCGCCGCCGACCAGTACCGCGTGCAGAACCGCGGCGGACTCGGCATCAAGGTCGCGAAGCTCGCCGAGTCGCGCGGCGACCTCGCCGGCGCCATGATCGTCACCGAAGACGACGAGGTGCTCGTCGTCCTGTCGGGGGCAAGGTCGTCCGTTCGGCCGTGGCCGAGGTCCCCGCCAAGGGTCGCGACACGATGGGTGTCGTGTTCGCGCGATTCGCCTCCGACGACAAGATCATCGCCGTGGCCCGCAACACCGAGCGCAACCTCGAGGTCGCAGACGACGAGGACCTCTCCGAATCGGAAGATGCTCCTTCAGACGGAGGCGCGGCGGTAGACGTCGATGAGACGGTTGATAGTGTGTCCCCCGGCGCAACCAGCGCCGCCGACACCGACACCACGCCCGAAGACGGCACCACGGGTGAGCCCGCCGGAGAGGACACGACCGAAGAATGACAAGCGTCGCCGAAAAGCTGCAGAGCAAGGCCAAGAAACCGGTCGGCACCAAGCAGGTCCGACTGAAGCTGGTCTACATCGACTTCTGGTCGACCGTGAAGCTGTCGTTCCTCATCGCCGTCGCGATCGGGATCATCACGGTCGTCGCGACGTTCCTGGTCTACGTCATCCTGGCCCGCCTGGGCATCTTCACCACCCTCGACACCCTCCTGCAGGAGGTGCTCGGCGACTCCAGCTTCACGCTCCAAGACACCCTCTCGATCGGGCAGGTGATGCTGTTCGCCATCGTTGTGGCGATCCTGAACGTCGTCATCGGAACCGTGCTGGGCGCCATCGCGGCACTGCTCTACAACCTCAGTGTCCGCATCACCGGCGGCCTGCTCGTCGGCTTCACCAACAACTGACTCGCGAGCCGCTCTCGATTTAGTAGAAACCGCCGAATAAGGTACTGTCTTATTCGGCCCAGGGGCTATAGCTCAGGCGGTTAGAGCGCTTCGCTGATAACGAAGAGGTCACAGGTTCAAGTCCTGTTAGCCCCACTGTGCGATCGCATGGCGGTGTTCATCACACGCCGTGCCGGTCACACGCCACGAAGGATATTCCCCCGCGTCCTGGCGCGAGGGGCCCGGGGCCTTAGCTCAGTTGGTAGAGCGCCTGCTTTGCAAGCAGGATGTCAGGAGTTCGATTCTCCTAGGCTCCACGGTCTGGCCTGTTCGTCGCCTTCGGTGACTTCCCGGGGGTGCAGTGCTTGTCTGGCCGCCTCCGGCGGCGTGCCGCCCCTGGTCGGGCGGCTTTTGTCGTTGTGCGGCCAGGTTGGGGGTGCTCGGGGGCCGGCTTCGCCGGGCTGGTGGGCGGCAGTGGTTTTGCGGGCGGCTGCGGGGTCTTCGGGGGCCGGCTTTGCCGGGCTGGTGGGGTGGGGTGGTTGTGCGGGCGGGTGGGGGTGTTCGGGGGCCGGCTTTGCCGGGCTGGTGGGGTGGGGTGGTTGTGGGGGTGTTCGGGGGCCGGCTTTGCCGGGCTGGTGGGTGCGGTGGTTGTGCGGGTGGGTGGGGGTGTTCGGGGAAGCGAGAAACCCCCGCTTCCGGACGGAAGCGGGGGTTTGTCGACGGAGCGGATCTCTAGGAGGTCGCCTTGTCGTCGTCGTCGGCGACCCAGAGCTCGTCGTCGGCCCGAAGGGTCTGGACGGCCGCGTAGATCACAGCGCCGAGACCGATCACGCCGAGGATGATCAGGAAGACCTTGCCGGCGCCGATGCCCGACTTGCCGGACTTCTTCTGCAGTTGCTTCTGAGTCTTGCGGGCGTTGACGGCCACCTTGGCGACCTTCACGGCCGCCTTCGGGTGCTTGCGCGCCTGCTTCGCGGCAGCCTTGAGAGCCTTTCGCTTCGCCTTACGGCTGAGCTTCTTGCCCTTCTTCTTGCCGCCCGACACCAGGTCTTGACCGTTCTTGACGAGGTTCGAGACCGTCGGGTCGTTCGCCAGATCGCTGAGGGGCTCGACGCGACCGCGGCGGAGACGGCCGGAGCCACGTCGTTGACCAGCCGGTCCTTCGCCGTGGAAGCGGCGGCCGACGCCTGCGTGACCCCGCTGTTCACAGCCGGCTTGACCTGATTGTCGATCGCTGCGCGAACGCGCGGAGCAAGGTCCTCCTTGGCGACCTGAGCGGCCTCGGAACCGGCCTCTTTCCAGAACTGAGCGGAGTGACCAAGCATCTCGCGCGTCTCACCCCAGATCTCGGCGGCGTCGCCCCGAAGCTTCTTCATTTCTCGTGTGCGCTTACGTGACGTGCCCATGTGGTCTCCTTCGTGGATTCTGCGGCGTTCACTCCATCCTGGCACGCACCTCGCTGGCAGGTCACGGCGTGGTCTCTGAGTGATGCCTGAATCCACAGGGCGCTGTGAAAGAATCAGACCCATGTCAACGCACACCGCTGTCGCCACGATCACGACCAACCTGGGCCCGATCAAGGTCGACCTCTACGGCAACCACGCCCCCAAGACCGTCGCCAATTTCACCGGTCTCGCGACCGGCACCATCGAGTGGACGCACCCGGCCACCGGCAAGGTCTCCAAAGACAAGCTGTACGACGGCGTCGTCTTCCACCGCATCATCCCCGACTTCATGATCCAGGGCGGCGACCCGCTCGGTCAGGGCATCGGTGGCCCCGGTTACAACTTCGACGACGAGATCCACCCCGAGCTCACCTTCCAGGAGCCCTACATCCTCGCGATGGCCAACGCCGGAACACGCGGCGGCAAGGGCACCAACGGCTCGCAGTTCTTCATCACGACGGTGCCGACCCCGTGGCTGCAGGGCAAGCACACCATCTTCGGCGTCGTCTCCGACCCCGAGTCCAAGAAGGTCGTCGACGCCATCCAGGCCGTCGACACCGACGCTCGCGACAAGCCTCTGAAAGACGTCGTGATCGAGAGCATCACCATCGACGAGGTCTAATCCTCCTTGACCTACGCACCGAGCAGCACCGACAACTACTGCTATCGCCACCCCGACCGCCAGAGCTTCGTGCTCTGCCAGCGGTGCGGACGGACGATCTGTGCCCAGTGCCAGACGCAGGCGGCCGTCGGTGTGCACTGCCCGGAATGCGTGCGCGAGGCCCGGGGCAGCATGCCCCGGGTCAAGCCGCAGTCGGTGACCCGCGTGCGCACGATGGTCTCGTCCGGTGCGCCCGTGGCCACCTACGCGATCATTGCCGTCTCGGTCCTGCTCTGGCTGGTCGAGACGGTCTCCGGCAACACCCTGTCGAACGCGATGGCGTTCTACACACCGCTCACGGTGTCGCAGCCGTGGCGCCTGATCACGACGCTGTTCGTCCACGGCAGCATCTTCCACGTCGGCTTCAACATGTGGTCGGTCTACGTGTTCGGCTCGATGCTCGAGCGGCAGTTGGGTCGGGGCCGCTTCCTGGCTCTCTACTTCATCAGCGGGATCGGCGGCTCCGTCGCCGTGTCGCTGATCGCACCGGGCGTCGCGGCGATCGGTGCCTCGGGAGCCATCTTCGGCCTCCTGGGCGCGTTCTTCGTGATCGAGCGCCACATGGGCGGCCGAGGCGTGCAGATCCTGGTGCTCGTCGCGCTCAACCTCGCGATCGGCTTCATCATCCCGGGCGTCGCCTGGCAGGCTCACGTCGGCGGCGTCATCGTCGGCGCGATCATCGGCCTCATCTACATGCGCACCCGCCACCGGTCGATGCGTTTCATCCAGATCGCAGCGATCGTCGCGCTGGGCATCCTGCTCGTCGCGGCTGCGCTGGTCCGCTCGGCGGCCCTGATCGGCTGAGCCGTTTCTGTCCGCACCACGCGAAAGGCCGCCCCTCGGGGCGGCCTTTTCTCGTGAGCCGAAAGTTATCCACAGGCCCATCCACAGTGGGGATAGTTACACCCGTGTAAGACCGCCCGTTATGAATGACGAGAAGGCGTGAACAGCGAGCAGGATCAGCGCCAGCGCGTGGTCATGAGGAAGCCGATGAACATGATGCCGAAGCCGATCAGAATGTTCCAGGAGTGGAGCGCGGGGACCGGGTAGACGCTCTGGCTGACGTAGAAGACGATGATCCAGGCGAGGCCGAGGAGCATGAAGCCGAACATCACCGGCTTGAACCAGACCGGGTTCGGACGGTTCTCGGCGGAGCGGGTCTCGCTCTGGGAGGCACGCGACGTGCTCGCGGTGGTCTTCTTCTCTTTGGCCATGCGCAGCAGTGTACCGGTAGGGCCCCTGTGGACAGCCTTCGCGGTGCCGATCAGGCGCCCGTAGAATCGAGCCATGACCGAATTGCCGAGGCGCCACACGCGCCGCCGCCGCACGTCGGTGCTGGGTGTGCTCGGCGAGATCCTCATCACGGTGGGCGTCGTGGTCCTGCTCTTCATCGTGTGGCAGCAGTGGTTCAACGACATCGTCGTCGCGGGCGACTCCCGCGGTCAGGCCGCCAAGCTCAGCCAGCAGCTCCACGACGAGGCGCCGCCGCGAGCGACGCCCGACAAGAGCGGTGACTACGGCACTCCGGCGGTCACTCCGGCTGCGTCCGACGGCAAGCGCTTCGGCGTCCTGTACGTTCCCCGCTTCGGCGCCGACTACCAGGTGCCGATCGCCGGTGGCACGAGCACCACGCAAACCCTCAACACGGGCGATGCGGGGCACTACGACTCCACACAGATGCCCGGCGCCATCGGCAACTTCGCGATCGCGGGCCACCGAACGACACACGGTGCCCCGTTCGCCAACATCGCCACGCTCCGTGTCGGCGACCACTTCTACGTGCAGACCAAAGAGGGCTACTACACGTACACGTTCCGCAACCTCCAGTACGTCAAACCGACCCAGGTGCAGGTCCTTCAAGAGGTGCCGGACGCCCCGGTCGTGTCGACGGCGTCCAAAGATCGCCTGATCACGCTGACGAGCTGCAATCCGAAGTACAGCGCAGCCGAGCGCATCATCGCCTACGGCGTCTTCTCGTCGTGGCAGCCTCTCTCGGCGGGCCCGCCGTCCGAGATCACCTCGATCGTCGCGAAGGGCTGACCCGTGTATTCCGCTCTGTGGCGTGTCCTGCCCGGCCCTTGGTGGCTGCGCGTGCTGATCCTGATCATCCTCGCCGCGGCCGTTCTGTACGCCCTGGTGACCTGGGTGTTCCCCTTCGCGGACTCGTTCATCGATTCGCCCGACGTGACGGTGGGTTCCTCATGACACGCATCCTTGTCATCGACAACTACGACAGCTTCGTCTACACGCTTAACGGATACCTGCAGCAGTTGGGTGCCGAGACCGACGTCGTGCGAAACGACTCGTTCCCCGGGGCGCAGGCCGCGCGGCGCATCGACGAGTACGACGGTGTCCTGCTCTCTCCCGGGCCGGGAACACCGGCCGCTGCAGGCGTCTCGATCGACGTCGTGCACGCCGCGCTCGACTCAGGCACACCACTGCTCGGCGTCTGCCTCGGGCACCAGGCGATCGCCGAGGCGCTCGGCGCGACCGTCACACACGCCGAAGAGCTGATGCACGGCAAGACCTCCCGCGTCACGCACGACGGCAGCGCTTTCTATGCGAACGTGCCGCAGCCGTTCGTGGCGACCCGGTACCACTCCCTCGCTGTCGTGACCGACACCGTCCCCGACGACCTCCTCGTCACCTCGCAGACGTCCGGCGGGGTCATCATGGGGCTGCGGCATCGCGAGGCGCCCGTGTACGGCGTCCAGTTCCATCCCGAGTCGGTGCTCACCGAGGGCGGCTACAGCATGATCGGCAACTGGCTCGGGGTCGCAGGCCTGCCCGGCGCGGCCGAGACGGCCAAGGGCCTGAGCCCCTCGTCAACCTCGGCTGAGGCCGTTCGTCGGCGTCGCGACACGGGCATGCTCGGTGCGTCGGCAGCGCTGAGCCCTCGTCGACCTCGGCGGAGCCGACCGCCCAGCCGTGCCCGGGGCGGTACTGCCTGGGGCGGTACTGCCCGCAGGTCCACTGCCTGGAGCGGTCCTGCCTGCAGCGGTATTGCCCGCGGCGCTACTACCCGGTGCGCTACTGCCCGCAGCGCTACTGCCCGGTGCAGACGGTCAGCGTGATGGTGCTGCCCTGCTCCTGCTCGCCAACGGGTAGGTCTTGCGACTTGACGATGTTGCCGGTGCAGGTGTCGTCGCCGACCGTCTGCACGGTCAAGCCGAGCGCCTGCAGCGACGTCATGGCGTCGGCGACGGGTTTGGTGGTGACGTCGGGGACGGCCACGGTGCCGCTCGACACGACGATGTTGACGGTCGAGCCCAGGGTCACGCTCTTCCCGATGGCGGGGCTCGTCGAGATGACCGTGCCCGCGGTCTTGTCGGGGCTGTCTTGCTGGGTGACGGAGCCCTTCTCGAGCCCGAGGTTGCTGAGCTGGTTCCAGGCGTCGTCGGCGGTCTGGCCCGAGACGTCGGGCAGGGTCACCGTCTCAGGGCCGGTCGAGACGTAGACGCTCACCGTCTCTTGCTCGGCGACCTTCGTGCCGGAAGGTGGACTGGTCTTGATGATCTTGCCGTCGGCGATCGAGTTGCTCGTGATGTCGACTCGCTCGGGCACCAGCTTGAGCTTGGTGAGTTTCGCTGCACCCGCCGAGTACGTCTCGGAGGTGAGGCTCGGAACACTGACGCCGGTAGCGGACGGCAGGATCACGGGCGACAGGTGGCCGACCCAGAACACGACGGCCGCGATGACGATCGCGATCATGACGATGCCGGCCCAGATCCACGCGACGGGTGGTCTCGTCTGGGTGCGTGCTGGGCGGTTGGTGTCTGTGCTGGAGAGCTCTTTGATGGCCGCCTCGGAGCCCATGGCCGTGCGTGGGTTGACGCCGAAGAGCGTCGTCGCGACGGTCTCGGGCTGCGCCTGCTGGCGGCGGGCGGGCAGGTGGCCCGCGCCGGCGTCGACGACGTCGGCACGGAACTCGGAGGCGCTCTGGAATCGGTCGAAGCGGTTCTTGGCCAGGGCGTGCAGGGTGACGGCGTCGAGAGCCGGCGAGACGGCGGGATTCAGGACGCTCGGAGGCACGGGAGGCTCGCTGACGTGCTGGTACGCGACGGCCACGGGCGAGTCGCCGCGGAACGGCGGGCGCCCGGTGAGCAGCTCGAAGAGCACGACGCCGGTGGAGTAGAGGTCGCTGCGAGCGTCGACGGTCTCACCGCGGGCCTGCTCGGGACTGAAGTATTGCGCTGTGCCGAGGATGGCGGTCGTCTGCGCCACGGTCGCGGCGGAGTCGGAGACGGCGCGGGCGATGCCGAAGTCCATCACCTTGACCTGCCCGGCATGCGTCAGCATGACGTTGCCCGGCTTGATGTCGCGGTGGACGACGCCGGCGCGGTGGGAGTACTCGAGCGCGGTCAGGATGCCCTCGGTGACCCGGACGGCTTCTTTCGGGTCGAGGGGCCCTCGGCGACGATGTCTTTGAGGAGGCGCCCCTCGACGTACTCCATCACGATGTACGGGACGAGCACCTGGTTGCCGAGGGCGTCGCGAACGCTCTCTTCGCCGGCGTCGAACACGCGGACGATGGTGGGGTGCGCCATGCGGGCGGCCGCCTGGGCCTCCTGGCGGAAGCGGGTGCGGAAAGCGGGGTCGGAGGCGAGCTGCGACTTCATCAGCTTGATGGCCACCTGGCGGCCGAGCCGCGAGTCGGTGCCCATGTAGACATTGGCCATGCCGCCATGACCGATCAGATGACCGATCTGGTATCGGTTGGCGAGGAGGCTGATCCCCTCAGTCACGCCTTCAGCCACGAATGTTCTCCCAAATGCCACGGTCCCGCCCCAGTGTACCGGGACGGGACCATCGGGGTCTCGGACCTCAGCCCGAGAACCCCTGTGACTCACTCGGCCGGCGGCGTGGAGCCGTCGGAGGGGTCTCCGGCAGGATCGGACGGATCGCCGGCGGGCGTCACCTTGACCGATACCCCGGGCGAGGCGGGCGACTTGACCGACCCGCAGACCGCGACGTAGCTGAAGGTCAGCGTGCCGGGCGTGGTGGACACGACGTTGACGGTCGTCGTGTTGGCTCCGACGGTCGCACTGGTCTGCCCGGAGTCGTCCTTTCCGCCGGTGATCGTGTACGTGATGTTGGTGAGCTGGTAGCCGACCGGGCAGCCCGTGTAGGTGGGGATCGTGACGGTTGCGCTCGTCGTCCCGTCGGCCGGAATCGCGGTGGGCTCGACGGTCGGGCTCGCGGGATTGCCGGCGGTCACGACGTTGCCGTAGGCGTAGACGGTGATCGTCTGACCGACCTGCACGACGCCGGCCGGGTCGACCTTGTAGACCTTGCCGACCTGGTCGGCTGTCGTCGCGGCGGTCGTGTTGCTGGCGATGTCGACGCGGTACCCGAGGTTGCCGAGCAGCATCTGCGCCTGCTGGACCGTCTTGCCGTTGTAGTCGTTCGCGCCGATCGTGTGCGCGGTCGGAGTCACCGACGGAGTCTCGCTCGGCGTCTGCGAGGGCGTGCTCGACTTCGAGGTCTTCGTGTTGGTGACCGGTGCCGTGGTGTTGTCGTCCGAGTTCGACGTCAGCGCGATCGCCGCGATGACGGCGCCGCCGACCACGACGATGATGCCGAGGACGATGAGCGGCCAGAACCAGGCGCCGCGCTTCTTCTTCTCGGTCTCTTCGCCGTCGCCCGGAGTGTCGACGAGGCCGGTGCCGGCGGCGGCGCCCAGGCCGAGGGTGGCCGCGGTGGGCGCAGGATCACGGTCGGGTGCGGGCATGAGCCGAGTCGTGGAATCCTGCGCCGCGAAGACCTGCGTCGCAGCGTCGCCGTTGCCTCCGACGCCGATGGCCGGGACGGCGGCGGTGGCCGCTGCCACGTCGCCGCGGCGCAGCGCGCGGGCCGCCTGAGCCAGGGCGGAGGCCGACGCGGGACGCTCGGCGGGCTTCTTGGCGATGCACGAGTAGACGAGCTTGCGCACGGGCTCGGGGATCGTGGAAGGCAGGTCGGGCGGGGTCTCGTTGATCTGCGCCATCGCGATGGCCACCTGCGACTCGCCCGTGAAGGGACGGCGGCCGGCGAGAGCCTCGTAGGCGACGATCCCGAGCGAGTAGATGTCGGTGGACGGCGAAGCGGGGTGCCCGGACGCCTGCTCGGGCGACAGGTACTGGACGGTCCCCATCACCTGGCCGGTGGCGGTCAGCGGAACCTGGTCGGCGATCCTGGCGATTCCGAAGTCGGTGATCTTGACGCGACCGTCGGGCGTGATCAGGAGGTTGCCCGGCTTGATGTCGCGGTGCACGAGGCCCGCCGCGTGGGCGGCCTGGAGAGCGGAGGCGGTCTGCGCGACGATGTCGAGCACTTTGTCGGTCGGGAGGACCCGGTCGCGCTCGAGGACGGTGGACATGGCTTCGCCGGGCACCAGCTCCATCACGAGGTAGGCGCTGCCCTCTTCTTCGCCGTAGTCGAAGACGTTGGCGATGCCCTCGTGGTTCACGAGCGCGGCGTGCCGGGCCTCGGCGCGGAATCGCTCGAGGAACCCGGGATCGCCCAGGTATTCGTCTTTCAGGATCTTGATCGCGACGGTCCGGCCGATGACCAGGTCGGTCGCCTGCCAGACCTCGCCCATGCCGCCGATGGCGACTCGGGACGAGAGTTCGTATCGGCCACCGAAGGTGAGCCCGCTGTATGGCCTCATTTGTTCAGCACCGCCTCCATTACTTGCTTTGCTATTGGTGCCGCCACGCTGTTGCCGACGAGCGTCTGACCCTTGCCCGCGCCGTTCCCCACGACGACGGCGACCGCTACCTTCGGGTTCTTCGCCGGGGCGAACCCGGTGAACCACAGAGTGTAGGGGTCTCCGGTGCCGTTCTCGGCCGTCCCTGTCTTGCCCGCCACGTCGACGCCACTAATTCTTGCATTGGTTCCGGTGCCCTTGGCGACGACCTCGGTCATCAGGGTGGTGAGCGTCGACGCCGTGCTCTCGCTGATCGGCGTGCCGAGCGTCTTGCCCTGGAACTTCTCCAGGGTCGACAGGTCGGGGTTCACGATGCTCTCGACGAGCGTGGGTGTCATCTCTTTGCCTCCGTTGGCGATGGCAGCCGTGGTCATGGCGACCTGCAGTGGGCTCTCGCGGACGCTTCCCTGGCCGAACGACTGCAGCATGAGGGTCGCCTCGTCGCCGTCCGTCGACGGGAACACGCTCGCCTCGGTCCGCTGCGGGATGTCGAGCGTGGACTCGAAGCCGAACTTCTTCGCCATGTCGTTGATCTCGTCGTAGCCGAGCTTGGCGCCCAGCTCGGCGAACGGGATGTTGCACGAGTCGATCAGGGCGGTCTCGATGGTGACCGTCGAGCCGCCACCGCAGGCGCCGCCCTCGGCGTTGTTGATCGTGTGGCTCGAGCCGGGAAGCTTCAGGGTCGCGGGGTTCGGCAGCTTGCTGTCTTTCGTGTAGTCGCCGCTCTCGAAGGCGGCGGCCGCCACCACGAGCTTGAACGTGGAGCCGGGGAAGTACAGGTTGCCCTGGATGGCCCGGTTGATGAGCGGCTGCGAGGAGTCGTTGATGAGAGAGTCGTACGCCTTCTTCACCGTGGCCGGATCGTGGCTCGCCAACTGGTTGGGGTCGTACGAGCCCTTCGACACCATGGCCAGGATCTTGCCGGTCGACGGTTCGATGGCGACCACCGAGCCCGTGTTGTCGCCGAGAGCGTCGTAGGCGGTCTTCTGAACGGCGGCGTCGATCGTGGTGTTGACCGAGGCGCCCTCGGGGTCCTTCCCTGTGAGCAGGGAGTTGAGCTTGTCGAAGAACTGCTCGTTCGAACTGCCGGTGAGCTGCTTGTTGAGCGCGTTCTCGATGCCGGTCGCCCCCTGACCGAGCGTGAAGTACCCCGTGATCGGCGAATACAGGTCGCCGTCGGAGTAGGTGCGCAGGAATTTGTACTGGTCGTCGACGGCCTTCGACTCGGCGACGGCCTTCCCGTCGACGATGATCGCTCCTCGCTGGGCGGAGTAGCTCTCGAGGATGGCCCGCGAGTTGCGCGAGTCGGCCCGCAGCGAGTCGGCCTGGACGCCGGTGATGTAGGTGCTGGAGACGAGGAGGGCCACGAACATGGCGAGGACCACGATGCTGACGCGCTTGAGTTCTTTGTTCATCAGCCGACCACGATCCTCGGTTGATTCCGAACGCCGTCTGAAAGGCGGAGCAGGAGCGCGACGATGATCCAGTTCGACAGGAGGAGGATCCTCCGGCCGCCAGGAACGGCATGGTCAGACCGGTCAGTGGGATGACGCGGGTCACGCCGCCCATCACCACGAAGACCTGCAGGGCGATGACGAAGGCGAGGCCGACGCCGAGCATCTTGCCGAAGTCGTCCTGACCGACGAAACCGATCCGGAATCCGCGAGAGACGAGCAGGAGATAGAGGCCCAGGATCGCGACGAGGCCGGCGAGCCCCAGCTCTTCACCGAGTGAGGCGATGATGTAGTCGCTCTGAGCCAGCGGGGTCGTCTGCGGGCTTCCTGGCCGAGTCCGGTGCCGATCAGGCCGCCGTTGGCGAAACCGAACAGACCGGTTACGAGCTGATAGCTTCCGCCCTGGGCGTTGTAGGTCGAGCTGGCGAGCGGGTTCAGCCACGCCTCGAAGCGGCCGTGCACGTACGACAGGGAGACGGACGCGACGATGGCGCCGCCGACGAACAGCACCATGCCGAGGACGACCCAGCTGCCCTTGCCGGTGGCCACGTAGATCATCACGAGGAAGAGGCCGAAGTAGAGGAGCGAGGTCCCGAGGTCGCGCTCGAAGATGAGGACGACCATCGCGACGGCCCAGATGACCAGGATCGGCCCGAGGTCGCGCGGCCGCGGGAACCGCATGCCGAGGATCTTCGGACCCATGAGCGACAGGCTGTCGCGCGCCTGGACGAGGTAGCCGGCGAAGAAGATGGCCAGCGTGATCTTGGCGATCTCACCCGGCTGGAAGCCGAGCGGACCGATGTCGATCCAGACCCGGGCGTTCAGGCCCGTGCGACCCAGCCCGGGCACGAGCGGAAGCAAGAGGAAGACGATCGACACGAACATCGCGATGTAGCGGTAGCGGGCGAGGACCCGATAGTTGCGGATGACGAGGAGGACGGCGATCGCGATGATGAGCGCCGCGATCGTCCAGATGATCTGGCGGACACCCGCTCCCGACGACACGGCCACACCCCGCGCGAGGTCGATGCGGTAGATCTCGGCGATGCCCAGGCCGTTGAGCGTCAGCCCGATGGGGAGGATGAACGGATCGGCCTCTCGAGCCACGACCCGCAGGACGATGTGCATGATCAGGGCGAGGCCCAGGATGCTCGAGCCGCCCCAGAGCACGCCGGTCTCGATCTTGCCGAGCGCGCCGAGCTGCACGAGGATCATCGCCGCGGCGCAGATGCCGCAGGCGACGACGAGCAGCGCCAGCTCGATGTTGCGCAGGCGTGCGGGCTGGCGCAAGCGGATCGTGATGGTCTGCGTCAGGTTGGAGGCCGAGAAGCCCTGGTTGGAGGGCTTGCCGATCGCCTCGGTCGCGTCACTGGCTGCTGGCATCGGCAAGCCTCTCGACGATGGCCCGCGCGTCTTTCAGACTGCCGGCGTTGATCGTGTCTTTCACGTTCTGGCGGTTGTAGTTCGAGAGATCGGTGACGGAGACCGTCGTGGTTTCGTACACGCTCGAGAGGGCGATCGGCCCGAGGCTCTGCTGGACGCCCTTGTAGATGACGACGGTGCCGTCTTGCTGGCCGACGTAGTAGTGATCCTGCGTCCAGCGGTAGGTCGTGAACACGCCACCGGCGACGAGCAGGATCGCGACGACCAGGGCCACCAGCCAGGTGATGCGGCGGCGATGGGCGCGGCGCCGGTCTTCGGCGATCAGCTCGGCCAGGTACTCGTCGGACTCGGGTTCGAAGTGGCTGTCTTCGGGGGTGGTCGCGACCTTGAGGGGGTGCAGCAGGATCGTGGGGAGGCGCAGCGGGCGACGCCCCTCCTGCCCTTCGAACGTGAGGGGCGCGGCGGCCGAGCCGACCGTGGTCGGCACCTCGGCGGAGCTCGTCTCGCTCTCGTCGACGTCCACCACCACCACGGTGACGTTGTCGGGGGCACCGTGATCGAGCGTCTCCTTGACGAGCCGGCGACCGACCGCGTCGGCGTCGAGCCCGGAGGCGAGGGCCTTGCGGATGCGGTCTTCGGCGAGATAGCTGGAGAGCCCGTCGGAGCAGATCAGCCAGCGGTCGCCCGGCTGCGTGCCCAGGATCGCGGTGTCGATCTCGGGAGCGGCGTCGACGTCGCCGAGCACGCGCATCAGGACGGAGCGCCGCGGGTGGACCGCTGCCTCCTCCGGCGTGATCCTGCCCGAATCGACCAGCCGCTGGACGAACGTGTGGTCTGCCGTGATCTGGCTGAGCTCGCCGTCGCGATAGAGGTAGATGCGCGAGTCGCCGATGTGAGCGATGGCCATGCTGTTCCCGACGCGCATCATCGCGCTGACGGTGGTGCCCATCCCGGTGAGCTCCTGGTGCTCGAACACGGTCTCGGCCAGGAGCTGGTTGGCGGCGATCAGTGACGACTGCAGAGCGAACTCGGCATCGCCAGGAGAGGTGTAGGTCTTGTCGGTCTCGCGGATCCTGCGAATCGCGATCGCCGAGGCGACGTCGCCGCCCGCGTGCCCGCCCATTCCGTCGGCCACGACGAACAGGTTGTTGCCCGCGTACCCGGAGTCTTGATTGTTGGCACGGATCTTGCCAACGTTCGACAGGGCAGAGCTCTTGATCGACGACGCCACCCGGTTACCGCCGCAGCTCGAAGCTCGTCGTGCCGATGGTGACCGTGGCGTTCGTCGGAACGGGCGTCGGGACGGTCACTCGCGTGCCGTTCAAGAACGTGCCGTTGGTCGAATCGAGATCTTGGATCACCCAGCGGCCGTTCCAGAGCATGAGTCGGGCGTGGTGGGTCGAGGTGTAGTCGTCGCGGATGATCAGGTTGCTCTCGTTCGAGCGGCCGATCGTGAGCGGGCCGTCGCCGAGCGGCATCTCGAGGCCGTTCTTGGCACCCTTCGTGATGACGAGTCGCGAGGGGACGTCGTTCGCGCCGGCCGGGGCCCGCGGAGCGGCGGGTGCCGCCTGACGCGGAGCCTGCGCGGGAGCCGGCGCCGACTGCGCCTGCTGGGGCGCCGCGGGCTGCTGGTCGTTGGGGAGTCGCTTGGCCCGCTGGCCGAAGAGGTCGCTGCGGAGGGCGTAGACGATGAAGAAGATGAAGAGCCACAGGATCACGATGAACGCGAGCCGGAGGACGAGAAGGGTCAGCTCACTGGTCACCGGAGGGCACCTCCATCACGCCTGTCGTCGCGGGCGGACGAGCCGTCGCGCCGGGGGTCGGCGGGGCTGTTCGAGGACGTCGACACGGGAAGCACTCGGAACACGATACGCGTTCGACCGATTTGGATAAACGAGTCGGGTGCCAGCGCAGCCTTCGAGAGCGGCACGCCGTCGAGCTTCGAACCGTTCGTCGAGCCGAGGTCGGTGGCCTGCGCGCGGGTGCCGTCCCACAGGATCTCGACATGCTTGCGCGACGTCCCGGTGTCTTGGACGGTGATGTCCGCCTCGCTGCCGCGGCCGATGACCGTGCGGCCCTTGCGGAGCGTGTGGCGCCGGCCGTCGACCTCGACGACACCCGTCCAGACGACGTCGTCTTCGCGCACGTTGGCCGATGTGATGCGCAGGATCCCGACCGAGAGGGCAGGGTCTGCATCGAGGGCCACACGCACCGGACCGGCGAAGGAATAGCTCTGGGCGGCCGCGTGATTCTTGACCAGCTGGGTCAGCTCGTCGATGAGAGCGCCGCCCATCTCGTTCATCCGCGCATAGTCGGCCTCGGCCAGATTGACGCGGAAGTCGTTGGGGACGAGGATCCGGTCGCGGCTCACGACGGCGGCCTTGACATCGAGCTCGTGGCGCAGCGCGCTGGTGATCTCGAGCGGCTGCACACCCGAACGGAACGTCTTGGAGAACGCGCCGTTGACGGCACGCTCCAGACGTCGTTCGAAATTGTCGAGCAGTCCCATGGGTCTCCAGGTCGGTTGCACGGAAAGGGCGCAGAGCCACCGATGCTAGCCCGTGCAAGAGTAGCTGCCGCTGCATGCTATCGTTTTCAGGTTGGCCCGAGCGGCCAACGCTGGCGCGAGTGGCGGAATAGGCAGACGCGCACGGTTCAGGTCCGTGTGCCCGAAAGGGCGTGGGGTTCAACTCCCCCTCGCGCACCAGCAAGGGGATTTTCGCTCAACCAGGTCATTTGGTTAGCGAGACTCGTACAGCAAAAAGAAGGCCGGCCTTTTCGGGCCGGCTTTCTTTTCCGTGGGAATTCTCGGCACGCTTTCCGTCCTTCTTCGGTGCAGAGCCCTCCTTTTCGCCGTCCGTGCGACCTGGGAGGTCGCCGTTGGACGTGGGCGCCGACTACTCGCCGAGTTGTTCCCGGCGGTTGAGGAAGCGGCGGTCGAGGACGTCGCCGCTTTCACTTCCTGTGAGGTAGGTGCGGAGCGCACCGACGAGGCCCCGAATGTCGTCGCTGTTCAAGGCGTCACGCGCCCCGTCGTCGATTGCCTCGTCGATCCGGCGTAGCTTCGGAACGAGGTCTTCGCCTTCGTCGCTGAGCAGAAGGGACACGGCTCGTCGGTCCTGCCCGTCCGTGGCGCGCTGCACGAGTCTGCGGCGGACGAGGGTGTCGATGATGCGGCTCGGGCTTGACGTTTCGCAGACGATGAGTTCGCCGAGTTCCTTGAGGGTGATGGGGCCGTACTCGTCGAGGACCAGGATGATCTCGAACTGGCTGGCGGTGAGGCCATAGCTGCTCAGTTGTCGGTTCAGTGCGCGGTTGCCTTCGCGCTGGGCGGCGAGGACGAGGTAGCGCAGCTCCGACGGGGCGAGTCCGGTCGCGGCGGGGTTTGGTTCTGTTTTGGCGGCGGGGGGCATGTGGGTTCCAGTTCGACGAGGGCCGGAAGCGCTTCGGTCCCTATCTTCTCAGGTGAGCGTGCTGCAGAGAGAAACCCCGCAACGGGGAACGCCGCGGCGTTTCCGGTGTCGAGACGCCCTGACTGGACGCTGTGCGTCACACCTCGACAACTTCCGGGCCGGGAAGGACTGCGTCTTCGGAGGCCGTCTCTGTCGTGCCCCGCTTGGCGCCGAATGCTCGCGGGCCGATGGCTCGGAGGATGTTCGGCATGACGATGATTCGAATGACGACGGCGTCGAGGGCGACGGCGATGGCGAGGCCGATACCGATTTCGCGAACGATGCCGATCTGCCCGGTCATGAAGGAGCAGAAGACAGCAATCATGATGACGGCGGCGCTGTTGATCATCCGCCGGGTTCGGCGCGCCCCGTCGAGGACGGCCGCGTCGTAAGCCAGCCCGCCCCGGTGCGCCTCGCGCATGCGGGAGATCATGATGACCATGTAGTCCATGCTGAGGCCGAACATCACGGCGAACAGCAGGATCGGCGTCACGGAGTTCAGCGGCTGCGTCGAGACGGCGTGCTGGACCGCGGTAAGCAGCCCGAGGCTTGCGGCGACGACGAGGACGTTGAACAGCAGCGCGAGCGCGGGCAGGAGTGCCGATCGGAAGGCGAACGCGAGCATGAGGAACGTCAACAGGAGGACGACGCCGGCGATGAGGGGGAAGCCAGCGATGAGGGTGTTGTCGAAGTCGAGCCCTTGAGCGGTCGCGCCGGTGACGGCCACGCTTGCTCCAGTCCCGAGGGCGGCCGGGAGGCCCGTGCGAATGGTGCGGACGAGGTCGTGTGCCTGCACCGAGTCGGGACCCTGCGTGCTCGTAACCAGCAGCCGCATGGTGGTGGTCCCGTTGGATCGGTGAAACACCTGAGAGAGGGGCTTCGGGGTTGTCGCGGCGTCGAGGGCGGCTGTCAGCTGCTCGGTCGGGATTCCCCGTGTGGTGACGGAGTCGACTGAGTTCACGCCGGGTTCTTTCGTGAGAAACTCGGTGGCTTTGTTCGCCAACGTCAGAACCTGGGTGCTTGTCGAATTGCCGTGGCTGGTGAGGATGACGTCGATGGGGAAGAGGCCTTCCTGGCCGATGTCCTTCTTGATGACCTCGAGGCCGATGCGCGCGGGGTCGTTGGCCGGAAGGACCGTTGCGCTCGCGACCGGAGACTGGAGAGAGATCCCCAGAATCGGTGTGGCGACGGCGAGCATGACGATGATGCCGGCAAGGCCGATGAGGCCGGGGTGGCGGGGGTGGCGGTGCGGTGTCGTGCGCTTCTCGCGGCGGGCGGGGAGAGGGATGCGGAGGCGGTTGACGCGATCCCCGAGAAGCACGAGTCCTGCGGGCAGAACCAGGACCGTGACGGCGAGGGCGACGATCGTGACCACGATGCCGCCGAGGGCAATGCTCGTGAACGCCATCACGCGTGGGATGAACAACGCGGCGAGGGCAAGGACGACGGCGATGCCGCTGTACAGCACCGACTTTCCGGCGGTCTGCATCGCGGTCACCACGGCGTCGGCCGGGGTCTCGCCGCGGTCGAGTTCTTCTCGGAATCGCTTGATGATGAAGAGCGAGTAGTCGACGGCGACGGCGAGGCCGATCATCGAGACGATGTTGGAGTAGAGGTTCGAGATGTCGGTCACGTGAGTGGCCAGAAAGCCGATTCCGCTGGCGATTGCGAGGGCCGAACCTGCAACGAGAAGCGGCAGCACCGTCGCCACGACTGTCCCGAAGACGACGAGCAGAACCATGATCAGCAGCGGGAAGACAATGAGCTCGGCTCGGGTGGCGTCCTCCTTGGAGTGTGCGTTGAGCTGGAAGTCCAAGGCGGGCTGACCGGTGACGTAGACGTTCTTCGCCGAACCATCGGCGGAGAGCTTGCTTTGAAGGCCGGGCACGAGGTTCTGGGCGCTGGTGCCGTCGCCGTCGAATCCTGCGGTGATGACGGCGGTGTGACCGCTTCGGGAGACGAATGCCGAGTTGTCGACGGGGGTCGTGATCGTCGTGGCGCCAGCGCTTCGCAGGATATTCGTCGCGGACCCGTAGTCGGGATCGGTCAGCGTCTTGTCCCCGTCGAGGACCACGACAACTTGGTTCGGCGCGTCGCCGAACGCCTTCTGGACGACCTTCTGGGTGACGAGCGCTTCGGCGCGAGGATTGGTGAAACCTCCTCCGGAGAGGGCGCCGTCGAGCTGCGTGGCGAGAAGCGCGCCGGCAGCCAGCACGATGAGCCAGATGGCAAGCACCAAGCGTGGATGGCGGGTGATTCGCCTGGTCAGTTGTGGCATCGGCTGCCCCTTTCGGCATTTACGTGTCATGACATGCATGTTGTATCACGTAAACCCCGGGTTGCGTCAAGCGAACTTCCCCTCTCAGACCATTGACGCTCCCGGTGCCATCGTCCTAGTCGTCAGGGTCGATTTCTTCCATTGACGGGTCTCCCTCACGTTGGTCCGTGGCTCGTTTTGGACTGGGGCTCGGGAAGGGCTGCCCGCCGATCACGGATCTTTGAGCGATTCAATCGCGGTGGCCAAGGCCGCGAAGAGCGCCGACACCTTCCCGGCGAAATGCTCCCGGTGTCGTGCCCACGACATTCCGGAACGCTCGGCTGAAGGCGGATTCTGACTGGTAGCCGACTTGCGCTGCGACGTCTGCGACGGAGCCGTGCGAGGTGCCTCGGAGCAGCACCGCGGCCGCCGAGAGCCTGGCCTGCACCAGGAAAGCTCCGAAAGTCATGCCTGTCTCGCGTTGGAATCGGCGCATGAAGGTTGCGCGTGACGTCGTGGCGTTCAGCGATGCCCGTGCGAGTGTCCAGTTGGAGCCCGGATCATCGAGGATGTCCGTGACGGTCCGGGCGATGTCGGGGTCGCGAACGGCTGTCCAGAGCATGGTGCCCGAGGCAGTCGTGGGGTGGGTTCGGAGCACGACAGCCAGCAGGGCAGTGCAGAGGGCAGAGAGGATCGCCGATGTTCCCCGTCCCTCGTGGAGGGCTTCCCCCGCAGCAGATTGCTGAGGTTGGTGAGGAAGTCGGCATCGGGTCCGGTGTCGCCGAGGGACACCTGCAACGGGTCGGGGAGGCTGTGCGCGAGGATCGCGCCGGCTCCCGGCCCGGCGGTGTAGAAGCCGCAGAACAGATCGATCACCGGAGGGCCACCGCCGACGCTGGTGGTGGAGACGAAGTTCGTTCCCGTCTTTTCCGAGGTGCCGGTCAGCGGCGCAGGACCGGCGGTGACGATCCGATGGGCGGCGCCGCTGGGGATGATGACGACGTCGCCCGCCGTCAGATGCAGTTCTCGGCCGTTCACGACGAGCAGACACTCGCCCTCGAGGAGGACGTGGAACGGTATTCGCTTCGTGCCGGGTCCGACGATGTCCATCCGCGTACTTGCGCCGAGTCGGCAGTGTCGCTCGAGAACGGCTTCGAGTTGGGCATCGCGCAATACTTTGCTGATCGCGTCCATGTGATCCTTTCGCGCAGAAAACAGACTCAAAGAAGTCTATTCGGATTGATTCAAGACTGGGACGCTCGTTGCATGACTACAAATTCACACTCTCTGACGGCCGATGTCGTCGTCATCGGTTTCGGCAAGGGCGGCAAGACGGCCGCTCACGTGCTCGCCGAGGCAGGCAAGCGCATCATCCTGGTGGAACAGGACGAGAACATGTACGGCGGGACCTGCCCGAATGTGGGCTGCGTACCCTCGAAGATGCTGGTCCACTACTCGAGCGCGCGCCGCCTGGAAGACGACAAGCAAGAGTTCTTCGCCCAGTCCGTCGCAGGCGTGAAGGCGCTGACGAGCGCGTTCCGGGCTGGAAACTTCGACAGTCTCAACGGTCAGAACGGCGCCGTCGTGCTGACGGGCACCGCGCGCTTCCTCGACGACCACAGCGTCGTCGTCGGCGAAGGCCGCGACGCGATCACCGTCACCGCGACCACCGTCCTGATCAACACGGGATCCGAACCACTCCTCCCAGCTCTTCCCGGTCTGGCCGAGAGCGCCCACCTGGTCTCAGGCACCGACCTCATCCAGAAGGATCGGCTTCCGAGCCGACTCGTGATCATCGGCGGCGGCTATCTCGGCCTCGAGTTCGCCGACATCTACCGCCACTTCGGCACGGACGTCACCGTGCTCGAAGCCGGCGACCGGTTCTTGGCCCGCGAAGACCCCGACATCGCCGATGCCGTCACCGGCATCCTGGAGGGGGACGGCATCGAACTCGTTACGGCCGCTCGGGTTATCGCCGTTCGAGACAACGAAAACGGAGCCGTTATCTCCTACGAGAAGGACGGGCGCACGTTCGAGGTCGCCGCCGACGCGATCCTCCCGGCCACCGGCCGTCGACCCGCAATCGACAACCTGGACCTCGCCGCCGCAGGAATCGAGGTCACACAGCGTGGTGCCGTGAAGGTCGACGACCAGTTGCGCACCACTCAGCCACACATCTTCGCTCTGGGTGACGTCAACGGTGGGCCGCAGTTCACCTACGTCTCTCTCGACGATGCGCGCATCGTGCTCGACCAGCTCCTCGGTGAGGGCACGCGGCGTGTCTCGGACCGTGTGGCTGTGCCGCACACCCTCTTCATCACACCTCCCCTTGCCACGGTCGGTCTCACCGAAACGGAGGCACGTGCGCAAGGCCTGAACATCACCGTCTCGCGCGAGAACGTCGCGGACATCGTCGCGATGCCTCGCGCCTACACCGTGGAGGAGACGCGAGGGCTGATGAAATTCATCGTCGACGCGGACACCGACACGATTCTTGGTGCCGCCTTGTTGAGTATTGACGCGCAGGAGATCATCAATCTCGTTTCCCTCGCCGTCCGCCATGGCATCACCGCCACGCAGTTGCGGAACTCGATCTACACCCACCCCAGCTCCACCGAAGCGCTTAACGAAGTCTTCGATAAGGTCATCAGCTGACCCTCACCGGAGCGAGGCAAACGAACGCGCCCGGCGGCTCACGAGGCCGACCTGGCGAGGTCGATTTGCCTCAGGACGCGGGCTCGGGCGTAGTCGGCGTCGACCTCTTTCCCCGTGATGAGCGCCCGGAAGAAGATTGGTGCGACGAGTTCTTCCACGAACGCGTCGGGATCGGTGTCGTCGGGGAGTTCGCCGCGCGCGCTGCCCCGGCGGACGACGGCCGCGGCGAGCCCGAGTCGGTACTCCCACAGGGCCCGGCCCGCTGCTTCGACCTCGGGTTCGCGTGAGGCTTCGCCCACGAACGCGCGGATGATTCCCCCGCCGACGCCTCGCAGGTTCTCCAACACGGCGACGACGAGAAGAGAGAGGTCGCTTTCCAGGGAGCCGGTGTCCGGGATCGGGATGACCTCGTCGGTCAGCTGCGACAGGGTGGACGCGATCATCGCAGCCTTGTTCGGAAAACGCCGATAGAGCGTGGCTCTGTGAACCCCGGCGCGCTCGGCTACCGCATCCATCGACAAGCGGGTGTATCCCACCGTGACCAGCATCTCGAGGACCGCCGATTGGACGGAGGCGCTGACCCGGGCGCTCCGGCCACCGGGTCGCTTCCCATCGCCCGCCCCGCCTCGCCTGACAGGGTCCATATCGCCTCCCGGAACGGACAGGATGCGTCCGTGTTGCATCGTGCCTCGCAGTTTGACACACTCCACTAAAGCGACACCGTGTCGCACAACCTGTCTCGGGTTCCGCAGTCCGTCAATCGATGGGCCCGAGCCGACACACCACGTCTGACGTCATCGTCAGCAGCGAAAGGACCCCATGGCGACCGTCACCCGGGCGACCCAGATCACCGCCACCGCCGACACCGTGTGGGAGATCCTCCAGGACACCGCCGCGTATCCGGAGTGGAATCCCTTCATGAAGATCACGGGCAACGTGGTCGTCGGCTCCAAGATCACCGTCCGCATCACGCCTCCCGGAAGCAAACCGCAGACATTCACGCCCACGGTCACCGCCGTCGAACCCGGCCGTCGACTCGCCTGGCTCGGCCGACTGATCCTGCCCGGTGTCTTCGACGGCGCTCACAGCCTTCTGGTGGAGCCGACCTCCGAGACCACCTGTCGCTTCACCCAATCCGAAACGTTCACCGGCATCCTCGTGCCGCTCTTCCGCAGTCTCTTGAAGAACACGGACGCCGGATTCGCCGCCATGAACGCAGCACTCGCGGCACGGGCGGAGAACGCCTGAAACAGGCGACCGACTGAGTCGGGCCGGGTCAGGTCCCGAGAGTGGGGCCTGGTCGGGCGGGGTGCGGGCCGGGTTGATTCGAAGTCAGCGTGATACGCCGGTTCGACCTCGATCGGGGTGACGTCGTTCGGCTCGGAGTGGAGCCGGTGACGGTCGACGGGGCCTTGGGGCGGCCGTGGTCGTTGTGCCAAGCTGAGCGGAATTCACCGCTTACCCGAAAGGCGGCTCATGCGCATCGCAGCGTTCATCGTCACCATCTTGTTGGCCACAGGGCTCTTGATGGGCGGAGTAACCCTCCTCGTCCTCCAGAGTGATCTGCAAGATCCCGGTTGGATCTTCGTTCAGTCCCTGGCGATGATTCCGTTCGTTTATGGGCCGTTGACCGTCGGGTCGTTCCGTGCCTCGTGGGACGTCGCCGGGTCGCTCGAATCCGGACGTTATTTTCGTCGCATCGTCTTGGTTGTTCTTGGTCTCGAAGCCATTGCTGCGGTCTGCACGGTCGCCTGTGCCATCGTGACGTCAAGCGGTCCTCTGATTCCTGTCGTCTTCATCGGCACCGGTGCTGTGTTGACGGTCATTGCGTTGCTGGTCGGGCCGATCGTCTATCGGTACGACCGGGCCCACCCGAGGCCACATCAGGAGTGGGTGGCGATCGAGCCGACGCAGGTTCGGCGGAAGATCGTGGTGGTCGCGATCACGTTCGTCGGAGTGCTTGCTCTGGGACTCATCGGCCTTGGTGTGGTGAACGATTTTGCTCCACGCAGCCTGAGTTTGTCGCAGCTCCTCCTCTTCGCCCTGTCTTTCGCGTGCATCATGGCCGGCGCTGTCGCCATTTTCTCCACCTTGCGATGGAATCGAAGGCTCCGCGATGTCACTGACAGGGATCCGTCGAGGCTTCGACGCATCGCCAAAGTCGTCATTCGCAAGAAGCCGATTGATCTGGAGCCGGAGGATCTGACCGCCGCGGCTCGGTATGCGGCCGTCATCTCGATCACGATGTCGTTCCAGCTGGCCTATCTCGTTCTCCTCTACGCAGGAATCCTGCTCCAGCAGATCAACACGTTGCGCGAGGGCTTCGGCGACAGCTTCTCGATCATCATCATCGTCTTCCTTGTGGCGATCCTGGCCGTCATCTTTCCTCTTCAGGTGGTCCGCATCGGTCGAGCCCGCCGGTACGTCCGAGAGCACACAGCTGATCTCGACCCGCTGGCCGCCTGAACACGAGTCTGGACGAGTGGGCCTACTACGACGTCGTCGTCACCGCCAACCCGGGCAACGGCTTTTGCTTCCGGTTCGCCGGACGGGTGGAGGAGAGGGCCACCGGGCTGAAAGGGCCCGGCGCGACCTCGCGGGTGGCTGAGCCTCATCGGCGGAGAGGCGCTATGCCGCCCTCCAGGCACCGCTGAATGGCGGGACCGAGCCAGGTCGTGGCCTCGGCCTCGTCCATCGCGACGATTGCCGGCAGCTTCAGCACGTAGCGGCAGAACGCGAATCCGAGGACGTGTGACGCGATGAGGGCGGCCCTCTTCGCCGGCACGGCGTCCCCGTTCGAATCCCCGGGGACGGCGTGGGCGATGACGGGAAGGAGTTGCTGCTCGAAGACCGTTTTCATCTTTTCGGCAGCGGCGGTGTCTTTCGGTGCGGCGGTCAGGAGAATCCGCAGGGGAACCCCGGTGTCGGTGGCCTCCCACCGCTCCACGAAGTGCTGCGCCAGGGCGGCGCCGAGATCCTGCCGGGGTGTGTCGCTGAAGTCGGACATCTCCAGATCGATCTCGGTGGCGGCGGAGAAGAGCCCGTCCTTGCTGCCGAAGTAGCGCATCACGAGAGCCGCGTCGATGCCCGCCTCGGCCGCGATGGCGCGGATCGACGTCCCGTCGTATCCGTCCGAAGCGAAACGGTGACGCGCGACCTCGAGGATGAGGCCTGCCGTCCTGGCCTTCTGCTGCGCCCGCGACGTGGAATCGGTCATTCCTCCATTCTATTCAACGATCGTTGACCCAACGGATCGAGAAGCGTAGGGTCAACGTTTGTTGACCGAAAGCATCGGCCGCGGAATGGAGCGTCATGTCAGCGAGAAGTGAAGTGGACGTGGTCATCGTCGGCGCGGGCCCGGCCGGGCTGACCGCCGCCTGTGCCCTGCGTGCCCGCGGGATCGACGTGATCGTGATCGACGCGGCTGCGGAAGGCGCGAACACGTCACGCGCGGCCGTCATCCACCCCCGCACCCTCGAAGTCCTGGAGCCTCTCGGTGTGACCGCGCCGATCGTCGAAGAAGGGGTCCGCGTGCCGGAGTTCACGGTGCGCGACGGCGGCAGGATCCTCGGTCGCCTCGATTTTCGGATCCTCCCGACGCCCTATCCGTTCACCGTCATGCTGCCCCAGTCGCGGACCGAAGCGATCCTGACGGGACGGCTGCGAGAGCTGGGAGGCGAGGTCCACCGCGGGCTCCGCGTGACCGACGTGGCAGCGACCACGGCCGGAGCCCAGGTCGTCGCAATCGCTGACGACGGCAGCACCCGGCGGATCGACTCGACCTTCGTCATCGGGTCGGACGGCGCGAACAGCATCGTCCGTCAGAGCCAGGGGATCGACTTCCCCGGCGCACGATACGAGCAGTCGTTCGTGCTCGCTGACGTCCTGATGGACTGGCCGCTTGCTCGCGACGAGGTGCAACTCTTCTTCTCGCCCCAGGGGCTCGTCGTCGTGGCGCCCCTGCCCGGCGGCCACCATCGAGTGGTCGCCACCGTCGAAACCGCGCCGGAGCATCCGGACCTCGCAGACATCGCGGGCCTGCTGGACGCGCGCGGGCCCGGGGCGACCACGGTGCGGGAGGTCACGTGGAGTTCTCGCTTTCGCGTCCATCACCGGCTTGCAACCGCCTATCGGGCAGGACCCGTCGTCCTCGCCGGCGATGCGGCTCACGTGCACAGCCCTGCCGGTGGTCAGGGCATGAACACCGGAATCCAGGACGCCGTCGACCTCGCCGGCACCCTTGGCCGCGCGCTGGCGAACGATCCGGATCCTGAGGGGCTCGACGGATACGAGGGGCGTCGCCGTCCCGTCGCACGCTCGGTGGTCTCGCTGACCGACAGGATGACGAGAGCCGCAACGGTCGAATCCGCCCCGATGCGAGCGGTCCGCAACGTGGCCGTCTCCACCGCGTTGCGAGTGCCGCAGGTGCGGCGGGCGCTCGCGCTCCGGATAGCCGAACTCAGATGATCGGGTCGCCGACAGGCACGAACACAGAACGCTGGCGCTCGACCTCTTGACGCCGGGCGGAGGCGGTGCTGAGCTAGGAGCGGTTTGGTGTGACCTGCCGCCTGCGCCGGTTCCGGTTGGGTGAACACATCGTTTCGAACGTCGTCTCTCTCAGAGCGAGGTGTCGCTCAGCAATGCAGGCACTGATCTTTCGACACCGTCGACTCCAGGAGATCCTCATGCCACTCACGATCGACGAAGCCAAGCGCTCAGCGCGAGTGCTTCGCGAAGACCTGCAGCGCAGGTCGCACGACATCAGCCACGGCCAGGCGCTCGAGATCGTCGCGCACCAGCTCGGCTACGCCGACTGGAACACGGCAGCCAGCCGGCTCGACTCGCAACAGCACCTCGACTCGCAGCACCGACTCGACTCGCAACGGCCACCGGACTGGGGCAGCCCGGTGCCCGTGATCCGGATCCAGGACCACGCCACGGCCTACGACTTCTACGTCGAGTACCTGGGGTTCGCGGTGCAGTGGGAGCACCGTTTCGAGCCCGAGCTGCCGCTCTACGCTCGCCTCGCCCGGTCCGGCGTCGTCATCGACCTGTCGGAGCACTACGGTGACGGCACGCCGGGCAGCGCCGTGTGGATTCCCGTGCGCGACGTCGAAGCGCTGCACGTCGAACTCATCGGCAAGCGCAACGCCCACTCGCGGCCCGGCGTCGATCGCTCTGCGCCGGGGGTCCGACCCTGACGGTGATCGACCCCTTCTCCAATCGGCTCCATTTCTGCCAGCCCGGGTGATCGAGCCTCTCGAGCGCGGCCAGTCGACCCCCGACAACCGCCGGCGCTTCGGATGAGATCGATCACACCGAGCCGGAGGAGTGCCTGACTACTGAGCGGAGGCGGGCGGCGGTGCGGTGCTGGCCCGGACGATCAGCCGGGGCTCGATGGTCATCGGGGCCGGCTCAGCCGTCGGATCGGTGATGAGCCGCAGCAGGTGCTGAACGGCCAGGGCGCCGATCTCGGCGAACGGCTGGTCGACGGTCGTCAACGAGGGGGAGCAGTACTCGGCCAGCGCGATGTTGTCGGTGCCGACCACGGAGACCTCGTCGGGGATCCGTCGCCCGAGTTCGTGAAGGGCGCGGATCACGCCGAAAGCCATCTCGTCGCTGGAGACGAACACGGCGGTCACCTCGGGGATCCGCCCGAGGATCAGGCCGTTCCGGTACCCCGACTCGGGCGACCAGTCTCCGTGGAGCTCGGGCGGAGCTTCCGCGCCGGCCTCGTCGAGAGCGGCCCGCCAGCCCCTGGATCGCCCTGCGGCGTCGCTCCAGAGGGCCGGCCCGGACACGTGCCACACGGTCCGGTGCCCGAGGGAGAGGAGGTGTTCGGTCGCCAGCCGCGCGGCCCGCTCCTGGTCGACGGCGACGACCTCGGTGGAGGAGGTCCGCGAGCCGTCGATCGTCACCGTGGGGATGGCCCGCGTCAGCTCGCGGATGGTCTCGGTCGCCTGGATCAGCGGGATCGCGAGGACGATGCCTTCGACCCCCTCGTCGGCGAGCTGCAGGAGGGCGCGTTCGACGGCCGGGGCGTCGAGCGATGCGGTGGTGGCGGTCCGGACCGAGTAGCCAGCCTTCCTGGCCGACCCTTCGATGCCGAACGTCACGGCGGTTCGCGAGAAGAAGCTGGTCTTCAGGTTCACGATGCCGAGGATCCGGCTCCGCCCCGATTTCAGCGCACGGGCGGCGTTGTTGCGCCGGTAGCCGAGCTCTTCGACGGCGGCGAGCACTTTCGCCCTGGTCGCGGGCTGGACGTTCGGATGATTGCTGAGCGCCCTCGAGACGGTCTGCGGCGACACTCCCGCGCGGCGCGCCACGTCGGTCATGGCGGGAAGACGCTCGACGCCTGCCACTGGGCGAACGGCCACGGCCGCTCCATCTTCTTGTCGCACCCGTGAATGATACCGAAAACATCTCGGTTTCCCCGAGCGCAGTCTTTCAGGATCAGGCCACACCTCGAATGCGACTTAATTGCGCCGGGGTGATTGTTATCGATGCCAAAGTGGTTACGATGGGTCCATTCTCTCGAGCTCCTTCCCCGACGACGCCGTTAGGTCCTCCGATGCTTCTCACGGAAACACCCCCTCCCGTCCTTTCGCCAAGCACCTCGGATGGACGGCTCGACTGAGCGTGGGCGTCCTGGTGGTCGCCGCGGCGACGGCGAGCGGGGCGGTCCCCGCCCTCGCCGCCCCCGAGGCCGGCGGCACCCCGATCACGCCGGCGCAGTACTCGCTGATCGGCGCCGACTCCCAGTCGCCTGCGTATCCGGCTCCGCCCGCCCTCGACGGGACCGCGGCGGGGGCCTTCGACGACGACTACGGCTCCCAGTGGACCGTCGCCTACACGGTGCAGAACGGAGTCGGCGTCGCCGAACCCATGCCGCACTGGATCACCTTCGACGTCGGTGGCAGCTTCACCCTCACCGGCCTCGACTACTCCGTCAAGGACCAGTCGAACGGCCCGGTGAAAGACTTCTCGGTGTTCGCCACGAACGACGAGTCCATCGCGACGAACCCGAAGGCCGACTGGGGCGCGGCGGTCGCCACGGGGTCGTTCGTGCAGCCGACCAGCAACACGCAGGTGCAGACGGCTCTGTTCGGCAGCCCGGTGAAGGCCCGCTACGTGAAGTTCGAGGCCGACAGCGCCGTCAACGGCAGCGACAACGCCTCCGCCTCCGAGCTGCGGGTGCTGGCCACCGGCGACACGACTCCCGCGCCCGTCACGACTCCGCCGCCGGCCGACGACCCCGTCTCGGTGGGTTCGCTGGGGACCTGGTCCAACCCCGACGACACGCCCGCGAGCCTGTTCACCGACAAAGACGGCACCTTCCACTACGAGCAGGCCGACGCCCTCTACGGCGCGACGGACCCTCGCCACTGGACCTTCTACACCGGCACCACGCTGGACGACGCGAAGCCCGCCACGGCGATCGACGACGCGGTCGATCCGGCTGATCCGGCCGACAAGAACAGCGACACCACCTCTCGGTGCAACAACAGCCCGACCGGCCTGACGTCGACGTTCGCCCCCGCGGGGTCCAACTACGCGCAGCGGAACTACTGCGACCTGACGCAGATGTGGGTCGATCCCGACACCGGCGACTGGTACGGGTTGGTGCACAACGAGTTCACGCCGCAGCCCTTCGGCGACGGCCTTCACTACGACGCCATCGACTACGCGGTCTCCACCGACCAGGGCAAGACGTGGAAGATCAAGAACCAGGTCGTCACGACGCCCTATTCGACCGAGCGAGGCGACACCGCGACCTTCCCGCAGCAGACCTACGACTACGGAGACGGCGACCCGAGGCTCTACGTCGACGCGGCATCCGGGTACTTCTACATGTTCTACGGCTCGCGGATCGTCGACAAGACGGGAAGCTGGAAGGCGTTCTACGAGCACGTCGCCCGCGCGCCGATCGCCGACAAGATGGCCGCAGGATCGTGGCAGAAGTGGTACGGCGGCGCGTGGTCCCAGCCCGGCCTGAAGGGGTTGGAGAGCAACATCGTGCCGACGAGCTCCGCCGACAGCACCGGTTACACCGCTCCGGCGGACGAGTACGACCCCGCCAACGCGGGAACGGCGGCGCAGCAGATCGCGGCCGGGACGATGCCGGCCACGTCACCGCTGTTCGTGATGGACGTCACCTACAACGCCTACCTGGGCCTCTACATCGGCGAAGCGCAGAACCCCGACCAGAGCGGCGACGCGCCGCAGGAGTACTACGCCACCGACAACCTCGCGACCCAGAAGTGGCACCTCCTCGGCGACACGGGCTCGTATCACACCGCCTCCTGGTACCGGTGGTTCCTCGATCCGGCCAACGCCACGAGCACGAGCATCGTCGGCAAGACGTTCCGCTCGTACTGCTCCTTCGGCTGCTCCAACGGGTCCGACTCCGAGTACGCCAACATCACGATCGGTTCGTCCTCGCCTGCCGCACCCGTCGACACGCGCAAGACGTACACGATCGGCAGCGCGGCGGGCCAGCTCCTCTCCCAGGTCGCCGGCACGTCGAGCACCACGTCGGCCGCGGGCGTCGACTCGTCACTGACCGCCTGGACGTTCTCGGCAACGGGGGACGGCGCCTACACGATCGCGAACGCGTCGACGGGTCAGCTGCTGGGAGTGAACTCGACCTCCACGACCAGTCGAGCGTGGGGAACCGCGCCGACGGCGACCACGTCGGCCAAGGCGACGGTCGGACAACAGTGGTTCGTCGTTCCGAACACCTCCCCCGAGACGGGGAAGGCCACCGGTTCCCTGCGCCTCGTCAACCGCTACAGCGGATTGGTCCTGGGCCTGTCCGGCGGGTCCGAGCCGAGCGCCCAGACGACGCCGGCGCGCACCTGGGACCACACCGTCGCCCGCTCGGTCGCCGGCCTGCCCACCGTCGCGGAGCAGACGCTCAGCCTCACGGCCGTCACGGTCCCCGCTCCTCCGGCGCTGGCCGTGACCGCTCCCGCGAACGGCTCCCACGTGGCGTCGAGGACGGTGACGTTCACCGGAACCGGTGCGCCCGGGCAAGCGGTCACGATCCTCGATTCCTCTGGTCGGCGGATCCTGCAGGTCGTCCCCGCCGCCGACGGAATCTGGACCGGCACGCACACCTTCGGCGCGAAGGATCCCGCTGTCGAGAAGCTCACGATCGGTCAGCCCGGTGCCGGTGCCTCGGGAGCTGCCCGAGCCCTCACCATCACCCTGCCCGCGGTCACCGCGACGGCACCGGTGGGCACGCCGCCCGCGGGCGGTGCGCCGTCGGACTCGGCCACGGGAGTGACCGCGACGGCCTCCGACGGCTCTGACGGATCCCTGGCGTTCACGGGGTCGAACGCGGCGCTCGCGGCGGCGGTGGGCGGTCTGCTCCTGGCCATCGGCGGCACGTTCGCGTTCGTTGCGCGACGTCGTCGCCTCGAGGGCTAGAGCGTGTCTCTCGTGTCACCGCGGGCCGTGTGAGAGACGCGCCCTAGCCGAGGGCGGGGGCCGACGGGTAGTCGCCGCGACTGGCGACGCGGGGCGCCGCGAACAGGCGACGGACCTCGTCGGCCTCGTTCTCTTTCGTGAGGAAGTCGGTCCAGGTCATGAACCAGGCCCACTCCGGCTGCGATTCCAGGATCTCGGGCGTCGGCAGGATCCCCGCCTCACCGAGAGCGATCGGTCGGCCCTCCGCCAGCTGAGCGAGCTGGTCGTGATGCGACTGGCGGTAGTCGTTGGCGTACACGTCGGCTGCCAGCACATCGACGACGTCGTGCCCCGGGTAGAAGCCCGCGTAGGCGGCGGCGTCACCGCGCGGCGCGTTGGTGTTCCAGACCCAGACGAGATTGTCGAGGTCGTGGTGATCGACGAGTCGGGAGTACAGCTGCCGATAGAGGGCGGCGTATCCGTCGGCCCCTTCGCGACCTCCCCACCAGAACCAGCTCCCGTTCATTTCGTGGTAAGGCCGCCAGAGGACCGGGATCCCGGCGTCGCGCAGCTGGCCGAGGAAGCCGGCGATCACGTCGACCTGGCGAACCCAGCGCGAGTGCGTCTCGGTCCCTTCGGTCAGGAGATCGCGCCAGTCGGCCTCGGGCAGCATCCCGTCGCAGATGCTCCCGAGGAAGGTGACGGGTTCGTCTTCGGTCGGCCGCACGGCATGCCACATGAGGGTGATGATCGATCCGGAATCGTGCTGCCGCTTCGCTTCATCGATGACGGCCTGCCGGTACATCACGCCGTCCATGTCGCCGTCCTCGGAGAATCCGAAGTCCTGGCCCCAGACGGCCGGCGCTCGCCCCGTCAGCTCTTCCGCCTGCTCGCTGTAGTGGGAGAGTTCGCGCGGAGTGTTGTGCTGACCGGACAGCGTCAGGTGCCCGGAGACGCCCTGAAGGGTTCGGAGCAGTGCCCGGGCTTCCGCCGTTGCACGCGGGTTGACGGGTTCGATGTCGACGTTGATCATCAGGTTCTTTCTCGTGGAGTGGTGCCCGGAGCTCAGCTCAGCTCCGCGGGGCGAGGGACTGCTGGAGGACGAGGGCGGACGCGCCGAGGGCGGCGGCGTCGCGCGGGTTGGACGAGAACCGCACCTCGACGCCGTGGATCGCCCTGGCGAAGGTGCGCGTGGCGAGGTGCTTCCGGATGGCGTCGACGTACAGGGCGCCCGCGATGGCGAACCCCGGACCGGCGAGGACGATGAGGTCGAGGTCGGTGAGGTTGACCAGGCCGAGCGCCCCGGCGGCCACGTACCGGGCCGACTCCTGGATCAGCTCGAGCGCCTCGGGCTCGCGCCGCACGGCCCGCCTGGCGATCTCGTCGAAGGCGCGCATGATCCCGGTCCGGGTCGCGAGGGCCGCTCGGGGATCGTCGACGTACTCGGCCAGGAGACCTCGCTCGCCCGCCGAGGCGACGACCGCGGCGGGTGCGGCGAGCATCTCGAGGCAGCCCCGGTTGCCGCAGTAGCAGAGCGGGCCGTTGACGTCGAGGGAGACGTGCCCGATCTCGCCGGCGTTCGACGCGGAACCGCGGAACGCGCTGCCGTTGATGACGATCCCCGCCCCGATGCCGGCACCCATGTACAGGCACGCGAACGACAGCGGTGCGTCGACACGGCCGCCCCAGAACTCTCCGACCGCAGCGGCCGTGGCGTCGTTGTCGACGACCACGGGAAGACCGGTCAGCTCGGCCAGCTCGTCGCGAAGCGGGTAGGTGGCCCAGGCGTCGAAGGGCGGGGAGGCGGCGATGATCCCCGCGGGGTAGTCGAGAGGGCCTGCGGCGGCGATGCCGATCCCGACGACGGCGGAGCGGATCAGGCCGAGGGACAGGATCAGCGTGTCGATCTCACTCGCGATGCGCTGGACGACGAGGTCGGGAGGGCTGTCGGCCGTCCCCTCGCAGCGGACCCGGCCGATCATGCCGCCGGCCATGTTCGTCACCACGAAGACCATCGACTCCGGCCCGAGGTGGACGCCGATGGCGCACCGCGCGCTCGGCGTGATCTCGAGAAGCGTTCGGCGTTTGCCGCCGGTCGAGAGCGCGGTGCCGACCTCGCGGACGAGGCCGTCGTTGATGAGGGCGCGCACGATGAGGAGACCGACGCCTGCGTGAGCGCCGCCGCTTCGGCGATCTCCACGCGACTGACCGGACCGGACGACCGGATGACGTCGAGCACTCGCCCGTGACTCAGGGGCGGCGGAGTGGCTCCGCCTGCTCGCTGGGTCGTCGTCATGGTGTCCTCTCGGGGTGCGCCGATTCATCTTGACATCGATTCGGGGATGGGCAACACTCTAACCCAATGACTTAGTTAAATCATCTAAGTGATGATTCCACTGCACGAGACCCGCGACGATGCGGGAAGGAAAGGGTCGATGATGATCTCAAGAAAGCGCGGTGTCCTGGCCGCCCTCGCCGGAGCAGCCGCTCTGGCGGTCGCCCTCACCGGGTGCACGTCGTCCGCCAGCACGACGAACTCGGCGTCCGGTCCGACGCTCGCCGTCTACAACGGCGCGAGCGGCGCCTTCGTCAAGAACTTCAATCCGCTCTCGCCGACGGTCCTGTCCAACATCCAGGGCCTGATCTACGAGCCGATGTTCTTCTACAACAACCTGGCCTCCCTGGCCACCAAGCCCAAGCCGCTCCTCGGCCAGAGCTTCTCGTTCAACGCCGACGGAACCGTCCTCTCCGTGACGCTCAAGAGCGGCGTCACCTGGAGCGACGGCAAGCCCTTCACGGCCAGCGACGTCGCCTTCACGATGAACCTCATCCGGACGACGCCCGCGCTCAACACGAGCGGAAACACCCCGGTGGCGAAGGTCGTCGACCCCACCCACGTCACCCTGACGTTCGCGCACCCGTCGTTCACGAGCGCGCCGACGATCCTCGGCACGACGTACATCGTCCCGGAGCACATCTGGAAGTCGGTCAAGGAGCCGGCGACCTACATCAACTCGTCGCCGGTCGGCACCGGTCCGATGGAGATGAGCAGCTTCACCAACCAGTCCTACCTGCTCAAGAAGAACCCCGACTTCCGCGACGCGAAGAAGCTCGAGGTGGGTGGCCTGCGGGTCTACTCGCTCTCCGGCAACGAGGCGGCGACCAACAAACTGCTGGCGAAGCAGCTCGACTGGGCCGGCATCTTCGTTCCCGACGTCAAGAAGGTCCTCGACAAGCCGAACCTCGGCTACACGTTCTACGGTGACCAACAGGTCGTCCTCAACACCTGTTCGAACACGGCGCTCGGCTGCACCGGGCCGCAGACCGACCCCGTCGTCCGCCAGGCGATGGCCGCCGCAATCGACCGCAACCAGGTCAACAAGCTGGCCTACTACGGCAACGCGGTGCCGATCTCGGCGACCTTCGGCCTGCCGAAGCGCGACAAGGCGTTCATCGCTCCCGAGTACGCGTCCACCGAGCCCATGAGCGCGAACACCGCCAAGGCGGAGTCGCTTCTCGAGGGCGCAGGCTGGGTCAAGGGATCGGACGGCATCTACGCGAAGAACGGCCAGAAGCTCTCGATGAACGTCCTCGTCACGAGCGGCTACACCGACTACATCGCAGCCCTGCAGGCGATCACCCAGCAGTTCAAGCAGGCCGGCATCGAGATCCAGGTGCAGCAGGTCGCGAACCAGGAGAACAACTCGGCCGCGGGCCTCGGCAAGTTCCAGCTGCAGATCAACGGCATCTTCCAGGGGCCGGCGCCCGACCCGTACTACGTCTACGACAAGTACTTCGGCAGCGAGAACACCTCGGCCGTCGGCAAGTCGGGCAACCCGTACGCCAACGTCTCGCGCTTCTCGAACAAGACCGTCGACGCGGCGCTCGCGACGGCCGCCGGCACCCAGGACCAGGCGGTGAAGGCCAAGGCCTACGCGACGATCCAGGGGATCATCACGAAAGACCTGCCCTACATCCCGATCATCGACAACCGGAACTTCGCGGAGTACAGCACCACCCAGGTCACGGGCTTCCCGACGACGAGCAACCTCTACGCCCAGCCCGCACCCAATGTGGCGCCCGACAACGAAGTGGTTCTGCTCAACCTCAAGAAGAAGTGACATGCACCTCCTGAGAAAGATCGGCTTCTACCTGATCGCCCTGTGGGCGGCCGTGACTCTGAACTTCCTGATTCCACGGCTGCTCCCGGGCAACCCGGTCGACACCCTGATCGGCAAGCTCTCCCAGCAGGGCCCCGTCTCGCCGGGCCTCCGGAAGGCGCTGAACGCGCTCTTCGGAACGAACTCGAACGAGAACCTCTGGCAGCAGTACGTCGGGTACCTCAACGGTCTCGTCCACGGCAACTTCGGAGTCTCGGTCACCTACTTCCCGACGCCGGTCATCGACGTGATCGGTCAGGCCATTCCCTGGACCCTCGGGCTCGTCGGGCTGTCGACCGTCATCGCCGCGCTCCTCGGCATCGCCCTCGGCACCTTCGCGGGCTGGCGTCGGGGCACCTGGGTGGACTCCCTGATCCCGGGGACCACGATCCTGCAGTCCGTGCCGTATTTCTGGCTCGCGCTGATCCTGGTGTACTTCCTGGCTTCGATGCTCGGATGGTTCCCGCTCAGCGGCGGGTACGACGTCAACAGCACCACGCCGGGGCTCTCGGGCGACTTCATCGGGAGCGTGATCCGGTACGGCACCCTGCCGGCGCTGACCATCGTCATCAGCTCGATCGGCGGCTGGCTGCTCGGGATGCGCAACATGATGGTCTCGACCCTGTCCGACGACTACGTCGCCACGGCCGAGGCGAAGGGCCTCAGCCCGATCCGCGTGATGATCACGTACGCGGCCCGGAACGCGGTCCTGCCGTCGATCACCGGATTCGCCATCTCGCTCGGCTTCGTCGTCGCCGGCTCGCTCGTCACGGAGAAGGTCTTCTCCTACCCGGGGATCGGCAACGCCCTCCTCGACGCGGTGTCGAACAACGACTACGCGCTCATGCAGGGGCTGTTCCTCGTCATCACGGTCGCCGTTCTCGCGGCGAACCTGATCGTCGACATCTTCTACGGCTTCATCGATCCCCGGACCAGGTCCAGGGCCTAAGGAACTCGCATGTCAGAACTCCTCCTCGAGGGCTCGACGACGCCGGCGGACGCCGCGCCGCCCCTGACCCGCACTCGCCTCCGCCGACGCCCCGGCGCGAAGCTCGTCACCGGATCGGTGATGGTCGTCGTGATCGTCCTGTTCGGCCTGATCGCTCCGTTGTTCACGCAGGATCCGCGAGCCGTGTCCGACATCGGGCTCGCGGGCCCGACCGGCGCCCACCTGCTCGGCACGACCCAGACGGGCCAGGACGTCCTCGCGCAGCTCGCGTACGGCACCCGTGGCTCGCTGCTGATCGGCGTTCTCGTCGGTCTCCTGACGTTGATCCTGTCCGCCTTCTTCGGGATCATCGGCTCGTACGTCGGTGGCGCGCTCGACGAGCTGTTCTCGCTGATCTCGAACGTGATGCTGATCATCCCCGGTCTGCCGCTGATGATCGTCATCGGCAGCTACGTGCAGCACAAGAGCATCTTCCTGGTGGCCGGGGTCCTCGCCCTCACGGGCTGGGCGGCCGGCGCGCGGGTGCTCCGCGGTCAGACGCTGTCCCTGCGCAACCGCGACTACGTGCTGGCCGCCCGGGTCTCGGGGGAGAAGACCTGGCGGGTCATCACCGTCGAGATCCTGCCCAACCTGCTGCCGGTGATGTCGTCGGGCTTCGTCTTCTCGATCATCTTCGCGATCCTCGGCGAGGCGGGCCTGTCGTTCATCGGCATCGGGTCGACCGGCTCCCTGACCTGGGGCACCATGCTCGCCAACGCGCAGAACGGCCAAGCGTTGCTGCTCGGCGGCTGGTGGTGGTTCGTTCCTCCGGGGCTCCTGATCGCGCTGTTCGGCTGCGGGCTCTCGCTGATCAACTTCAGCATCGACGAGGTCATCAACCCGCGGCTCCGCGCGCCGCGACTGGTCAAGCTGCAGAGGAAGGCATCGTGAGCACGACCCAGGACGCACCCCGGGAGGTGCTGACCGTCACGAATCTCCGCGTCGACTACGCCGGAGCGGAGACCGTCCACGCCGTCGACGACGTGAGTCTCACGATCCGGCGCGGGGAGATCCTCGGCCTCGCCGGAGAATCCGGCTGCGGCAAGTCGACCCTGGCTTACGGCATCAACCAGCTGCTCAAACCGCCGGCGGTCATCCGCTCGGGCGAGGTGGTGTTCCACGATCGGAGCGGCACCGACGTCGATGTCCTGGCGCTCTCGGGTCGCGAGCTCCGGCGCCACCGCTGGGCGAAGGTGTCGATGGTGTTCCAGGGGTCGATGAACTCGCTCAACCCGGTGATCTCGGTGGAGTCGCAGATCGTCGACGTGTTCCGCACGCACCGCCCCGAGATGCGGAAGGCCGAGAGGCACACCAGGGCGCAGGATCTCCTGCGGTTGGTCGGGGTCGATCCCGACCGCCTGTCGAGCTACGCTCACGAACTCTCCGGCGGAATGCGGCAGCGCGTCATGATCGCGATGGCTCTGGCACTCGATCCGCAGCTGCTGATCATGGACGAACCGACGACGGCCCTCGACGTGGTCGTCCAGCGGGACATCCTGAACGAGATCATGCGGCTGAGGTCGGACCTCGGATTCGCCGTCCTGTTCATCACGCACGACCTGCCGCTGCTCCTCGAGATCAGCGACCGCGTGGCGATCATGCGGAGCGGCAAGATCCTCGAGTCAGGGTCCGCCGAGGAGATCTACTTCGCGGCGAAGGACCCCTACACGCGCACGCTCCTGCGCTCCTTCCCCAGCCTGACGGGCGAGCGGGGCGACTTCATCCGAACCGGAGAACGACTCGAGCAGGAGGTCGCCCGATGACGACACTCGCCGTCCGCCACCTGACCAAGGACTTCCACTTGCGCTCCGGCCTCCGGACGAGAACGCTGCACGCCGTCAAAGACGTCGCCTTCGACCTCGAGCCCGGCCGGACCGTGGCGCTGGTCGGCCAGTCCGGAAGCGGCAAGTCGACCGTCGCGCGGATGATCGCCCAGTTGGAGCATCCGACGTCGGGCGAGATCCTGCTCGACGGCACCTCCTACCGCGAACACGGGAAAGGCCTCCGCGAGTACCGCGACGAGGTCCAGATGGTCTTCCAGGATCCGTTCGCCTCCTCAATCCGTTCCACTCGATCGAGCACCACCTGGCCCGGCCGCTCCTCCTCCACGGGAAGGCGCGCGGCAAGGCCGACGCCCGCGCGAAGGTGCGCGAGCTGCTGGAGCGCGTCAACCTCTCGCCGGCCGACGACTTCATCGACCGGAGGCCGCACGAGCTCTCCGGCGGCCAGCGGCAGCGGGTCGCCATCGCGCGCGCCCTCGCTCCCGAGCCGAGCGTGCTGATCGCGGACGAGCCGGTGTCGATGCTCGACGTGTCGATCCGCCTCGGGGTGCTGAACCTGTTGGCCCGACTTCAGCGCGAGGAGAATCTCGCCGTCCTGTACATCACCCACGACCTGGCGACCGCTCGGCACTTCTCGGACGAGATCCTGGTCATGTTCCAGGGCGAGGTCGTCGAGCGTGGCCCGGCGGACGACGTGATCCTGCACCCCCGAGCCGATTTCACCAAGCTGCTGGCCAAGGCAGCTCCCGAGCCCGCTCGCAACGAGCGATTCACCTCTGTCGCCGCGAAGTACGCCGATCACGCGTCTCGGGCGACCCCACAAGGAGACGACGAAGAATGAGAAGAACCGATCTGACCGATGGCTGGACGCTCCGGCCGGTGAGCGGGCCGATCCCCGAGGGGATCCCGGGGGCCGTTCCGGCGACGGTCCCGGGCACCGTGCACACCGACCTGCTGGCGGCCGGGTTGATCCCCGATCCGTATCTCGATCGCAACGAGGCCGAGCTCGGCTGGATCGGCGAGAGCGATTTCGCCTACGACGTGCGTTTCGAGAGCGATCTCGCCGAGTTCGAGCGGATCGACCTCGTGGCCGAGGGCCTCGACACGGTCGCCACGATCGATCTCAACGGCGTTCGAGTCGGATCCACCAAGAACCAGCACCGCAGTTACCGGTTCGACGTCACCGAGGCCGTTCGCGCGACGGGCAACGAGCTGACCGTCGGGTTCCAGTCGGCTCTGGCCTTCGCGCGCGGCGCCGAGAAGCGTATCGGAGAGCGGCCCTTCGTGGGCAATGCGCTGCCGTACAACGCCATCCGCAAGATGGCGAGCAACTTCGGCTGGGACTGGGGGCCCGTGCTGGTCACGGCCGGGATCTGGAAGCCGCTCTCGCTGCAGGGCTGGTCGGTCGCCCGACTCGCCCAGGTCCTTCCCGAGGTCCGCGTGGGATCCGACGGGGTCGGCCGGGTCACCGTCCGCGTCGACCTCGAGCGCACCTCGACGACGGCCGTCGACGTCGAGGCCCGACTCACGGGCCCGGGCGGGGTGGACCTCCTCGTGTCGCAGACCGGATCCGAGTCGGGCATCGTGCTCGAACTGGAGGTTCCCGACGCCGCGCTGTGGTGGCCTCGGGGCTACGGCGAGCAGCCGCTGTACGCGCTGGAGGTGCGCGTGTCCCAAGACGGACGGGAACTGGACGCGTGGACGCGGGAGATCGGCTTCCGAACGGTCGAGCTGCGGATGGAGCCCGACGCGTTCGGGACGAGTTTCCGTTTCTTCGTCAACGGCGAGTACGTCTGGATCAAGGGGGCGAACTGGATCCCCGACGACTGCTTCCCGCACCGGGTCGGCCCGGACGACTACGCGCGCGGCGTCGCCGACGCCGTGGACGCCGACATGAACCTGCTCCGGATCTGGGGCGGAGGACTCTTCGAGAGCGACCACCTGTACGAGCGCTGCAACCGCGAGGGGATCCTCGTGTGGCAGGACTTCCTGTTCGCTTGTGCGGCCTACTCCGAGGCGGACGAACTCCGCGACGAGGTCGAGGCCGAGAGCCGCGAGAACATCGTGCGTCTTGCGCCGCACCCCTCGCTGGCGTTCTGGAACGGAAGCAACGAGAACATCGAGGGATACTACGAGTGGGGCTGGCGGGACGCCCTCGGTGAGGGTGTCTCCTGGGGGCGCGGGTACTACGACGAGCTGCTCCCCGCTCTCGTGGCCGAGCTCGATCCGGCGCGGTCGTACACGCCGTCCAGCCCGTTCTCCCCGAAGGACTACTCCGACCCGCGCGACCCCGACAACGGGAGCGTGCACAGCTGGGAGGTCTGGAACCGGAAGGACTACACGGCCTACCGCGACAGCATTCCGCGGTTCGTCGCCGAATTCGGCTTCCAGGGCCCGCCCGCGATGGCGACGATCACCGAGTCCATCCACGACGTGCCGCTCCTGCCCGACTCCCCGGGCATCCTCGCCCATCAGAAGGCGGAGGACGGCAACGGAAAACTCCAGCGGGGCTACCAGCTGCACCTTCCGGAACCCGCCCACTTCGACGACTGGCACTACGCCACGCAGCTCAACCAGGCGCGCGCCATCCAGTTCGGCATCGAGCACTTCCGCTCGCACTCACCGCGAACGGCCGGCACCATCGTCTGGCAGCTCAACGACTGCTGGCCCGTGACGAGCTGGGCGGCCGTCGACAGCCGGCGCCGGCGGAAGCCCCTGTGGTACGCCTTGCGGAACGTGAACGCGCCGCACCTCATCACGCTCCAGCCGCGGCCCGACGGGCTCTCGCTCGTCGCGAGCAACGACTCGGGCGTCGACTGGGCCGCTGAGATCCAGGTGGCTCGGCGGACCCTGGACGGTGCGGCCGTCGTGTCGAGGACGATCCATCTGACCGTCCCGGCCCGCCGCGCCGAGACGATCCTGCTCGACGCCTCCCTCGTCGTCCCCCTCGACGAACGACGCGAGTTCGTCCAGGCCACGACCGCTGAGGCGCGACCCGCGTTCTGGTACTTCGTCGAAGACGTCGAGCTCGACCTCGCCGAGCCGACGCTCTCGGCCGAGGTGCGGGCCGAGGCCGGGGGCGTCGCCGTCGAGCTCCGGGCAGCGACGCTCATCAAGGACATCGTCCTGAACGTCGATCGCCTCGATCCGCGCGCGACAGTCGACGACGCACTCGTCACGCTCCTCCCCGGCGAGAGCCACACCTTCCACATCCGGTCGGACGTCGACCTCGACGGCGAGCGTCTCGTCAGCCACCCCGTCCTCCAGTCGGTCAACGCCCTCGTGGCGAACCGGCTCGTCACCGAAGGAACGAAATGACCACCCTCTCCATCCGCGACTTCGGTGCCACGGGCGACGGCGTCACCAATGACGCTCCCGCCGTCCAGCGAGCGATCGACCAGTGTTCGGCCGACGGCGGCGGAACGGTCCTCGTCCCGTCGGGGGCACGTTCAAGATCGGCTCGATCCTGCTCAAGGCCGGCGTCGAGCTCCACCTCGAGCGCGGCGCCGTCCTCGACGGCAGCGAGGACCCGGCCGACTACACCGAGCGGTTCTCGGTCTCGGCGCTCTCGGGGGCGAGCTGAAGGACGGAACCGACGACACGTTCATCCTGATCGGCGCGAAGGATGCCAAGAACATCGCGATCACCGGCGCGGGCACCATCAAGGGCGGGGGTCGCCACTTCATCGAGTCGGACACCGGCTACATCTACCGGTGCCCCAACGCGCGCCCGTTCACGATCTTCTTCATCCACTGCGAGGACGTCACGCTGCGCGACACGACGTTCACCGACGCGGGCCTCTGGTGCATCCGACTGACCGGCGTCGACCGGGCGCTGATCCACGGGATCCGCGTCGACACCGACCTCAAGTACCCGAACGCGGACGGCATCGACCTCGACCGCTGCCGACAGGTGCGCATCAGCGACTGCGAGATATCCTCGGGCGACGACGCGATCTCCCTCAAGACCTGCGAGGAGTTCCCGGAGTACGGGCCGACCGAAGACATCGTCATCACGAACTGCACGCTGCAGTCGACGTCGAGTGCGATCGTCGTCGGAGTGGACGCGGTCGCAGACATCCGCAACGTCACGGTGTCGAACTGCGTGATCCGCTCGTCGCACCGGGGCCTGTCGGTGAACCTCGGCCAGGAGGGCGACTTCGAGAACATCCTGTTCACCGACTGCATCGTGGAGACGCGTCACTTCGCGGACGACTGGTGGGGCCACGGCGAACCGATCTACGTCACGGCGTTCCCGTGGCACGACAAGGTGGGGAAGATCCGCAACGTCCGATTCCGCAACATCCTGGCCCGCAGCGAGAACGGGGTCTACATCGCCGGTTTCGAGCCGGATCTCGTGAGCGGGGTCGTCCTCGACGGCGTCCGGGTCGAGCTCGATCGCTGGTCGTCGTGGCCCGGCGGTGAATACGATCGGCGGCCGTTCGACCGGGGCGAGGAGATCTACCAGCACGTCACCAGCGGGTTCCACATCGACACCGCGACCGACGTCACCCTGCGGAACTGCGAGGTGGTCTGGGGATCCGTCCAGGACACCTTCGGCGCAGCGCTCGAGGCCATCGACGCCGAGGGTCTCACGATCGACGGTTTCCGAGGCGAGGCGAACCACCCCGAGGTCGACTCGGCGGTCACGACCTCGACGCGCGTCGGTGCGGCAGGATGATGTCGTGACCGTCCCCAGAGAGCGCTCCACCGTCGGGCTGGTCCTCGTGCGGCCGAGCCAGCTCCTCGGATCCGAGCCCTTCTACCAGGAGCTCATCGCCGGAGCAGAGGGAGTGTTCGGGCCGCGCGGCATCACCCTGCTGCTGCAGGTCGTGACCAGCGCCGCCGACGAGGCCGCGACCTACCTGCGGTGGGCCGAAGACGAGACGGTCGCGGGTGTGCTGGTCGTCGACCTCGACCCGCACGACTCCCGCGTCGAGCTCCTCGTGTCGCTCGGTCTGCCGGCGGTCGTCGTGGGCGATCCGGCGACGGCGGGCTCCCTTCCGGCCGTGTGGACGGACGACGCGTCGGCGATGAACCACGCCGTCGGGTCGCTCGTCGAGCTCGGGCACTCGGTCATCGCCCACGTGAGCGGCCCCCAGGGACTCGCGCACAGCCAGATCCGCATCGCCGCCCTGCACGAGGCGGCCGCGGCGTCGGCGGTCGCCGTGCTCGAAGCGAGCGGCGACTACAGCGAAGAGGCCGGGCTTCTCGCGACGCGCGAGCTGCTCAGCGCTCGCACGCCTCCCACGGCCATCGTCTACGACGACGACCTCATGGCGATCGGCGGCCTCCGGGCTGCGCGCGAGAGCGGTCTCAGCGTGCCGGGAGACCTGTCCATCGTCGCGTGGGACGACTCCGCCCTCTGCCAGCTCTCCGAGCCGGCCCTGACGGTGATGGGACACGACGTCCAGGCGATCGGAGAACTGACCGCTTCGGCCCTGCTCGACGTGCTGGCCGGCCGGGCGGCCGAGCAGTACGAGGCTCCGACCGCGACCTTCCTCGCGCGCGAATCGGTGGGCCGGCCGAGCCGACGCTGACACTCGCAGGTCTCCCGGATGGGCGGGGCGGGTTGGCGGAGGTCGGTCGATTTCGAGGAGCCCAGCGGAAGCGGGCACAAGTGCCTCGCGCGAAAGGGCCGGAGACGGCCCATAATCGATCGTGGGGAACGATCACGGCGCGGGGGTGCGCGAGCCAGCGCCTGACCGACCGGCTACGGTCCGACCCCCGGCAGGCCCGCTCCGACGCACCTCGTCGCGCGACGCCGTCGACCCCTCGAACCGCACACACAACCGAAAGTGGATCCCGTGAAGTTCCGTGCTGCAACCGTCGTCCTCGTCTCCGCGGGCATCGTCCTCGCCGCCACCGCCTGCAGTTCAGGCGGGAGCACCGGCGGTTCGGCCGCCCCGGCCAAGACCAAGGCGGCCGCCGCCAAGACCTACACGGCAGCCGACCTGCCGAAGATCCTCACCTCGGCCGAGAAGACCCTCGGCGTCAAGGGCACCGTTCTCGACGACGCGCAGGTGCAGGCCAAGCTCAAGCAGGTGCAGGGCAACGGCGGCATCTCCGCTCTGCTCAACACGTCCGGCGTGACGCTCTCGCCCGCGTCGTGCGGTCAGACCATCAAGGACGCGCTCAACCAGACGCCTCCCGCGGGCAGCGTCAACTCGATCCTCACCTACGGCAGCAACACGGTGACCGTCACGGCGATCTCCGGCAAGAAGCTGCCGACCGCTCTCGCCACCGACGGCTCGACGAAGCTCGACGGCCTCCTGAAGACCTGCAGCACGATGAAGATCTCCGTGACGCAGTCCGGGCAGACCCTCACGATCCCGTTCACCATCAAGAAGTCGAACGTCACGACCGATGCCGACACCACCACCGGTCTCGTCGAGACCGTGACGGTCCCGACCTCGAACGGCGGCTCCAACAAGCCGATCACGGTCGAGGCCGTCAGCGCCGTCGCCGGCAACCTGTACATCTCGGCGCAGGCGTCGTCGACCGCGGTCGCAGCCGCAGCCGTGAAGCCCGCCGCGTCGACGCCGTCCGTGGCCGACGCGATCAACGCGGTGGTCGCGGCCGCGAAGTAGCGCGCGGGGCGGGGCCGGCCGGGCGCGGTCGGCCCCGTTCGGCCCGGCTCAGACCGGGCGGCTGCCGTCTGGCTCGGCCGGCTCCGCGGGTCGGACGACGGCGACCTCGAAGTCGCGACGCGCGACGAAGCCGAGCGACTCGTAGACCGCGCGGGCGGGGTTGCCGTGGGCGACGTGGAGGAAACCTCGAGCGCCGTCGGCGCGAATGCCCCGCAGCACGTCGAGGACGAGCTCGCGGGCGTACCCGCGACCGCGATAGCGAGGGTCGGTGCAGACCGCGCTGATCTCGGTCCAGCCGGGTGGGTTCATCCGGCGTCCGGCCATCGCGACGAGCTCGTCGCCGTCGAAGATGCCGCGATACCCGCCGAACTCGATGGTGTCGACCTCGAAGGGGCCGGGCTTCGTCGCCGCCGTCAATCGGAGCATCTCGGGGACGTCGTCGCGAGACAGCGCTCGCGACCGACCAGCCGGCGGGAGCGCTTCGAGGTCGACCTCGTCGTCGGTCAGCTGCGCCAGCCCGACTCCGCCGACGCGCCCACCCGGGGGCGTCCGGAACCCTGGGAACGGGAAGAGGGCGACCGTCCCGTCGGGGACGAGCGCGCGGAGCGCGGCCCAGGCGTCGGCAGACGGCTCGAGGCCGACGGAGGCGAACGGGGCGATCTCGGGTCGATAGCGGACGGCGGCGCCGGACGGCGACCGCAGGGAGAGCGATTCGTGGGCGCCCCGGAGGCCGCCGTCGATCGCGTCGTCGAGCACGTGAGTCACGAGAGTCACGCTTTCCATGCCCGGGCGAGCAGCTCGGACGGCCGAACGCACTGGAGGAGCACGGCTACGCGCTCAGCCGCGGGTAGTCGTTGTACCCCTCGGGCCCGTTGCCGTAGAGGCTCGCCGGGTCGAGAGGGTTCTCGGGGTGGTCGCCCTCCCAGCGTTCGACGAGGTCGGGGTTCGCGATGATCGCGCGGCCGACGGCGACGGCGTCCGCGAAGCCGTCGGCGATGAACGCGATCGCCTCGTCGCGGGTGGTGATGTGGCCGAAGCCGCTGTTGGCGATGAAGCCGCCACCGAAGCGGGCGCGCAGACCCTGGACGAACTCGCCGGCCGGCTCGGCGTGCAGGATGCTCAGGTACGACATGCCGATCGGCGCCAGGGCGTCGACCAGGATCTCGTAGGTCGCGCGCGTCTCGTCGGCGTCGGTCTCGAGTGCGTCCTGGATGTTGTGCGACGGCGACAGGCGGATGCCGACCCTGCCGGCCCCGATCGCGTCGGCGACGGCCTGCACGACCTCGACGACGAAGCGGGTGCGAGCCGCGGGTGAGCCGCCGTACCCGTCGGTGCGCTGGTTGGACGCCGGTGACAGGAACTGGTGCAGGAGGTAGCCGTTGGCCGAGTGGATCTCGACGCCGTCGAGCCCGGCGCGGACGGCCCTCACCGACGCCTCGACGAACTCGTCGCGGACGGTCGCCAGCTCGGCCGTCGTGAGCTCGTGCGGGACCGGGAACGGCTTCTTGCCGGTGGGCACGTGGACCTCGCCCTGGATGGCGATCGCGCTCGGGCCGACGATGCGGGAGGTGCCGGTGATGTCGGTGTGCGAGACCCGGCCGCCGTTCATGACCTGCAGGACGAGCTTCCCGCCCGCGGCGTGGACGCCGTCGGCCACGCGCTTCCAGCCGGCCTCCTGCTCGTCGTCGACGATGCCCGGCTGGCCCGGGTACGACCGCGACTCGCGGCTGGGGTAGGTGCCCTCCGTGATGATCAGACCCGCGCTGGCCCGCTGCGTGTAGTGCTCGACGTTGAGGTCGTTCGGTACGCCCGACTCGCCGGAGCGGGTGCGGGTGAGCGGAGCCATGACGAGGCGGTTTGCGAGGGTGATGCCGCCGAGCGTGAGCGGGGAGAAGAGATCCACGGTGTCCTTTCGAGAGGGCGCGAGTACGCCGTGACCCCCAACACCCGACGGTCGACAACCCTTCCCGACGTCGTGGAGGCGCGGTGTCGGCGGCATCAGACATACTGGTCGGCAGTCAGCGACCCCGGGAGGACACCATGCACAGCGCCGACAGCCACGATCTGATTCGAGTGCACGGCGCTCGTGTCAACAATCTCCGAGACGTCAGCGTCGTGATCCCCAAGCGCCGCCTCACCGTGTTCACCGGGGTCTCCGGGTCGGGCAAGAGCTCCCTGGTGTTCGGCACGATCGCCGCCGAGTCGCAGCGCATGATCAACGAGACCTACAGCGCTTTCGTCCAGGGCTTCATGCCCACGCTGGCGCGACCGGAGGTCGACGTGCTCGAGGGCCTGACCACTGCGATCATCGTCGATCAGCAGCGGATGGGCGCCGACACCCGCTCCACCGTCGGCACCGCCACCGACGCCAACGCCATGCTGCGCATCCTGTTCAGTCGGCTCGGCGCCCCGCACATCGGCTCTCCCAACGCCTTCTCGTTCAACGTCGCATCGGTCAGCGGCAGCGGTGCCATCACGATCGAGAAGGGTGGCAAGACCGTCGCCGAACGACGCAGCTTCAACCGCACCGGCGGCATGTGCCCACGGTGCGAGGGGCGCGGCTCGGTCTCCGACATCGACCTCACGCAGCTCTACGACGACTCGAAGTCGATCGCCGAGGGGGCCATCACGGTGCCCGGCTACACGGGCGACGGCTGGATGGTGCGGATCATCACCGGCTCGGGCTTCTTCCCGCCCGACAAGCCGATCAACACCTTCACGAAGAAGCAGCTCGACGACTTCCTCCACCACGAGCCGGTCAAGATCAAGGTCGACAGCATCAACCTCACCTACGAGGGGCTCGTCGTGCGCGTCCAGAAGTCGATCCTGTCGAAGGATCGCGACGCCATGCAGCCGCACATCAGGGCGTTCGTCGACCGCGCCGTGACGTTCGCCCCCTGCCCCGACTGCGGGGTTCCCGGCTCAGCGAGTCCGCCCGGTCGTCGAAGATCGAGGGGGTCAGCATCGCCGACGCCTGCGCCCTGCAGATCAGCGACCTCGCCGAGTGGGTCCGGGGCCTGGACGCACCGGCGGTGGCGCCGCTCCTCGCCACTCTCCAGCAGAATCTCGACTCCTTCGTCGAGATCGGCCTCGGCTACCTCTCGCTCGACCGGGCCACCGGCACGCTCTCCGGCGGCGAGGCGCAGCGAGTGAAGATGATCCGGCACCTCGGCTCGTCGCTCACCGACGTCACCTACGTGTTCGACGAGCCGACGACGGGGCTCCACCCGCACGACATCCAGCGCATGAACGACCTCCTCCTGCGCCTGCGCGACAAGGGCAACACGGTGCTCGTCGTCGAACACAAGCCCGAGACGATCCTGATCGCCGATCACGTCGTCGACCTCGGTCCGGGGGCGGGAGCCCAGGGCGGCACCGTCTGCTTCGAGGGCTCGGTCGACGAGCTCCGCACGAGCCACACGATAACGGGGCGCCACTTCGACGATCGCGCGGCGCTCAAGCCCGACGTGCGAAAGCCGACCGGCGCCCTCGAGATCCGTGGCGCGGCGACCCACAACCTCCGCGGGGTCGACGTCGACGTACCGCTCGGCGTGCTGACCGTGGTGACCGGCGTCGCGGGCTCGGGCAAGAGCTCGCTCGTCCACGGTTCGATCCCGAAAGGCGCCGACGTGGTGTCGATCGACCAGAGCGCCATCAAGGGGTCCCGCCGCAGCAATCCGGCGACCTACACCGGCCTGCTCGAACCCATCCGCAAGGCGTTCGCCAAGGCCAACGGCGTCAAGCCCGCGCTGTTCAGCGCCAACTCCGAGGGGGCCTGCCCCACCTGCAACGGCGCCGGGGTGATCTACACCGACCTCGCGATGATGGCCGGCGTCGCCACGACCTGCGAAGACTGCGAGGGCAAGCGCTTCGACGCCTCCGTGCTGGAGTACCGCTTCGGTGGTCGCGACATCAGCGAAGTCCTCGCGATGCCGGTGTCCGAGGCGCTCTCCTTCTTCGAGAGCGGCGAGAGCACGATCCCCGCCGCGCGCGTGATCCTGCAGCGACTCGCCGACGTGGGGCTCGGCTACCTCACGATCGGTCAGCCGCTGACGACGCTCTCCGGCGGGGAACGCCAGCGCCTCAAACTCGCCGTACACATGGGCGAGAAGGGCAGCGTCTACGTGCTCGACGAACCGACCACGGGCCTGCACCTGGCCGATGTCGAGCAGCTGCTCGGCCTGCTCGATCGTCTCGTCGACTCCGGGCTGTCGGTCATCGTGGTCGAGCACCACCAGGCCGTGATGGCTCACGCCGACCACATCATCGACCTCGGCCCCGGCGCCGGACACGACGGCGGGCTCGTCGTGTTCGAGGGGTCGCCCACCGAACTCGTCGCCGACCGCTCGACCCTCACCGGGCAGCACCTCGCGGCCTACGTCGGAGCCTGAGCAGTCCTGAGCCGTCCTGAACGGCGTAGCCGGCCGGGTGGGTAGCGTGCAGGCATGACCACCATCGCCATCATCGGGGCCGGTTCCGGCCTCGGCCTCTCCGTCGCCCGCCGATTCGCCCGCGAGGGTTTCTCCGTCGCCCTGCTCGCCCGAAACCGGGCGCGGGTCGACGAGCTCGCCGCCACCCTCGCGACCGAGGGCTTCACCGCAGAGGGCTTCGTCGCGAACGTCCGCGACCGGGAGTCGCTCCGTGGCGCCCTCGAAGCCGCAGCCGAGCGGCTCGGGCCCATCGAAGTCGTCCAGTACAGTCCTCTGCCCGCCAAGGAGTTCATGCGCCCCGTCCTCGAGACCGTGGCCGACGACCTGGTCGGTCCGGTCGAGTTCTCGATCTACGGTCCGGCCACCGTCGTGCACCAGGTGGTGCCCGGCATGCGCGCCCTGAAGTCGGGCAGCATCCTGTTCGTGAACGGCGCGAGCGCCGTTCGTCCGCGCGGCGCCGTGACGGGCACCTCGATCGCCTTCGCGGGCGAGAGCGCCTACGCCGAGCTGCTCCACGAGGCCCTCGCGCCCGAGAACGTGCACGTCGGCCAGCTGATCATCCCGCGCGGCATCGGCGGGGGCGAGCCGTCGCACGAGCCCGAGGTCCTGGCCGACAAGCTGTGGCGGATGCACTCCGAGCGGGGCGAGTTCCGCGTGTACGCGGCGTCGCTCGACTGAGTGCCGCGCATGGCCTAGTCAGCGGCCCGGTCGCGCCTCGGGACGACGGGGATCGACAGCAGCGGCGCGAGGGCGACGAGCGCGAACGCCAGCGGAAACCCCACCCCGGCGATCAGTGCGCCGATACCGGGCCCGACGGCGGATGCGGCCACGAACTGGCCGGTGTTCTGCACCCCGAGCGCCTTGCCCGACCAGCGGTGTCCGGCAGCCTCGGCGACCGACGTGAACGCCAGCCCGTTGTCGGCGACGCTGATGATCGTCGCGACGACGAACCCGACGGCGGCGACGGCACCCCACGGCGTCGCCGACAGCAGAGCGAGCAGGCCCATCGCCGCGGTGCCGGCCGTGCCCACCCAGCGGAGCAGGCCGACACGGCTGTCGAAACGGTCGCTGAGGGAGCCGATCGCGATTCGTCCCAGGGCGCCGAGGAACTGTGATCCTGCGATCACGAGGCCGGCGATCGCCTCCTTCCAGCCGAAGCCGCTGATCAACCAGACGAGTCCGAACGTCGAGAGCGTGAACTGGGGCAGGACCAGCAGGATCGAGACGGCGTGGATCCGCCAGAGGAACGAGCTGGCGCGGTACGGGTTCTCTGCGGCGGCGCCCGGATGCCGCGAGGCGGCCGGGCGAGGCGGATCGACGAGCAGGATCGCGCACAGCACCGCGAGAACGAGGTTGAGCCCGAGCGGCAGCGCCAGTGCGCCGGCGATCCCGTGCCCTGAGGCGAGCGTCGGGATGGCCAGTGCCGCGATCGTCACGCCGAGCGGCTGCGACATCTGTCGGATGCCCATGGCCACACCGCGCCGGCGCTTCGGGAACCACCCGACGACGACCCGCCCGCTGGCCGCGTTGGTGCTCGCGGCGGAGGCGCCGCCGAGCACGAGGAAGACGGCCAGCGAGACGTAGCCCGGGCTCAGCAGGGCGCACACGGTGAAGAGCGCGGTCAGGCCGAGCCCCGCGGCGATCACCCAGCGCTCGCCGAAGCGGTCGGCCAGCGCGCCCCAGGCCACGAGCGTCAGCACCATGCCGAACGTGGGAGCAGCCGCGAGCAGCCCGGCCTGAGCGAGCGGGAGCCCTCGTTGCACGTGGAGGAGCGGGATCAGGAACGCGGGCGTGCTGACGAGGACGGTGCCGGACGCCTGCGCGAGGACGCCGAGCACGAGCATCCGCCAGGCGAGGGCCGGTGTCGTCTCGGTGGTCGCGAGCGTCGTCATGCTGTCTCCTCTAATCGGTGTGCCGCAATGGTATACCACCACGGGCGACCGGATTTGGGGAGCCTCCTCCTCGCCGAGACGAAGACGTCGGGAGGTCCTCTCCCGCCGAGACGGAGAGACGGAGACGAAGACCTCAGAGCCGCGCGACCAGCGAGCGTCCGACGACTCGGCCGGTGAACAGGCAGCCGCCCAGGAAGGTCCCCTCCAGCGCGTTGTACCCGTGGGCGCCCCCGCCGCCGAAGCCCGCCGCCTCGCCCGCGGCGTAGAGCCCCTCGATCGCCGAGCCGTCCGCGTCGAGCGCCCGGCCGGTGAGGTCGGTCTGGATGCCGCCGAGCGACTTCCGAGTCACGATGCGGAGTCTCACCGCGATGAGGGGACCGGCGGCAGGGTCGAGGATCCGGTGCGGCTTGACGGTGCGGAACAGCCGGTCGCCGAGGAAGCGCCGCGAGTTGCGGATCCCCATCACCTGCAGATCCTTCGTGTACGGGTTCTCGATCTCGGCGTCCCGCTCGAGGACCTGCCTCTCGATGTCGTCGTAGCGCAGGATGCCGTCGCCGATCCGGTTCATCCCGTCGACCAGCGCCCGCAGGTCGTCGGCCACGACGAAGTCCTCCCCGTGCTGTTTGAACGCCTCGACGGGCGGCGGCGCGCCGTTCCCGAGGCGGCCCCGCAGGAGCAGCCCGAGGTCGCGCCCGGTCAGGTCGGGGTTCTGTTCGGAACCCGAGAGGGCGAACTCCTTCTCGATGATCCGCTGGTCGAGCACGAACCAGCTGTAGTCGAACTCGGCGATGTCGGGCGTCGTCCGCAGGTGCTGCAGCGTGCCGAGGGTGTCGTAGCCGGGCAGCGCCGGGAACGGCAGTCTGCGGCCGCGCGCGTCGAGCCACAGCGACGAGGGGCCGGGCAGGATCCGGATGGCGTGGGCCGGCCAGATCGGGTCCCAGTTCGCGATGCCCTCGGTGTAGTGCCACATGCGGTCGCGGTTCACCAGGCGCACGCCGGCGGCGTCGGCGATGTCGAGCATCCGGCCGTCGACGTGCTTCGGGACCCCGGTGATCATCGTCGCGGGCGGCGTCCCGAGGCGTTCGGGCCACCACTCGCGGATCTTCGCGTGGTTGCCGCCGATCCCTCCGGAGGCGATGACGACCGCCTGCGCCCGCAGTGCGAACTCGCCGGTGCTCTCGCGGCTGGAGGAGACACCCCGCGGCGCATCGTCCGGCGCCAGGACGGTGCCGCTCACCCCGACGACGGCGCCGCCCTCGACCAGGAGGTCGTCGACGCGATGGCGGAAGTGGAGGGTGACCAGCCCGTCGGCGGCGGCCGCTCGCACGCGGTCGGCGAAGGGTTCGGAGATGCCGGTGCCGGTGCCCCAGGGGAGGTGGAAGCGCGGCACGCTGTTGCCGTGGCCTCCGGCCCGGCCGTCGCCGCGCTCCGCCCAGCCGACGAGGGGAGTGAACTTCACGCCCTGCTGCTCGAGCCAGCTCCGCTTCTCGGTCGCGGCGAACTCGACGTAGGCGCGGCCCCACAGCGCGGCCCACTCGTCTTCCGGATGCTCCCCTCGAGCCGATCCCACTGGGCGGAGCCCTGCCAGTCCTGCCAGGCGAGGGCGAACGAGTCCTTCACCCCGAGGCGCCGCTGCATCGGGCTGTCGACCAGGAAGATGCCGCCGAACGACCAGAACGCCTGCCCGCCGAGATTCGCCGCGTTCTCCTGCTCGACGATCGCGACACGTTTGCCGGCGGCGACGAGCTCGCAGCAGGCGACCAGGCCGGCCAGCCCGCCGCCGACGATGATGACGTCGGTGTCCATGTCGACCTCGCTCCCGGCCCGCTCCGTCGCGTGCCGCTCTCAGCCTACGATCCCGGGCGAGGTCGTCCCGGCAGCGGGGACCGAGACGGAGCCCAGGAGTCCGAGCAGGCCGGCCGACTCGCTGCCCGCGGCGGCGTGGTAGATCACGAGCAACAGGCCGTCGCCCACCCCGAGCTTCTCGCGACGCAGCGACAGGTCGCCCAGCTGCGGGTGACGCAGGAGGACCGGGGCGCCCTCCCGCGGCCGGACGTCGTGCCTGGCCCAGAGCCGCCGGAAGGTCTCGCTCTCGAGAGACAGCGCGCCGACCAGCTGGACGAAGCGCGGATCCTTGGTGTCGGTGCCGACCGACGCGCGGAAACTGGCGACGAGGCCCGCCGCTGCGCCGTCCCACTCGGGGTACAGGGCCCGCTCGCCGCGGTCGAGGAAGAACGCCCGCATCCGGTTCTGGCCCGGGGCCAGCGCCGGAGACAGGGCCTCCGCGAGCGGGTTCGAGGCGAGCACGTCGAAGTACCGGCCCTCGACGAAGGCCGGCAGACCGATGGTCTCGAGAAGCTGCAGGATCCCGGGAGGCACGACTTCCCGACGCGGCCGGACGACCTTCCGCGGTGCGCTCTGCGCCAGGTCGACCAGGTAGTCGGTTGCGGCGACATCGAGTTGGAGCACCTGCGCGACCGCCTCGAGGACCTGCACGGACGGGTTGCGGTCGCGCCCCTGCTCGAGCCTCAGGTAGTAGTCGGCCGAGATCCCGGCGAGCATCGCGACCTCTTCCCGGCGGAGCCCGGCCACGCGCCGAAGGCCGCCGACCCGGATGCCGACGTCCTGGGGCTGCACCAGCTCGCGCCGGGCCTTCAGGTAGTCGCCCAGCTCGTTCGCGTCGTCCATGCGGCAACGGTAACCCGCCGTCGTCCGATCCGACTGTTCCCCGTGCTCCCAGGAACACGCGGGCACTGGTTCCGCACCGGTTCGCGGGAGCACAGTGGAGCCATGACCACGACCACTCTTCCCGGCGGTACCTTCACGGCCGCCGGCGCCCCCGACCTCACTCTCACTCGCACCGGGTACGGCGCCATGCAGCTCGCCGGCCCCGGCGTCTTCGGACCGCCCGCCGACCGCGCCTCGGCCGTCGCCGTCCTGCGGGAGGTGATCGACCTCGGGATCACCCACATCGACACCTCCGACTTCTACGGCCCGCACGTCACCAACGAGATCATCCGCGAGGCGCTCCACCCCTACCCGCAGGATCTTCACCTGGTCACCAAGGTGGGCGCCGTCCGCGACGAGAAGGGCGGCTGGCCGCACGCGCGCTCGCCGCAGCAGCTTCGCGATGCGGTGCACTCCAACCTGAAGACCCTCGGCCTCGACGCGCTCGACGTCGTGAACCTCCGCTGGGGCGGGCAGGATCGGCCAGAGGCAGGCTCGATCGAGGAGCCCTTCACGACACTGGTCGAGCTGCAGCAGCAGGGGCTGATCAAGCATCTCGGACTCAGCACGGTGAGCGCCGAGCAGATCGCCGAGGCGCAGAAGATCGCGCCGATCGTGACGGTGCAGAACTTCTACAACATCGCGAACCGGGAGGACGACGCTCTGATCGCCTCGCTGGCCGACCAGGGCATCTCGTACGCGCCGTACTTCCCGCTCGGCGGCTTCAACCCGCTGCAGTCGGGTGAACTCGACGCCGTCGCCGCCCGCCTCGGAGCCCGGCCCATGGCGGTGGCCCTGGCCTGGCTGCTCCAGCGGTCGCCGAACATCCTGCTGATCCCGGGGACGTCGTCGGTCGAGCACCTGCGTGACAACGTCGCCGGAGCGGGGCTCGAACTCCCCGCCGACGCGATCGCCGAACTGGACGGCATCGCCGGCTGATTCACCGAATCACGAAACCGCCGCCTCCCGATGGGGAGGCGGCGGTTTCTCATCGCAGGAGAGCGCTACTCCTCGTAGTCGCTGCCCATCAGCGCGATCTGGCTCGTGGCGAGGGCGGTGATGCCGAACGCCAGGCCGTAGCAGAAGTCGAGGGAGAAGTCGGCGAGGTTCGACGAGAAGATGTTTCCGCCGAAGTCGCTGTTGCCGAACAGGATGTCGTACAGCCAGAGCGTCATGAACAGCCCGGCCATACCGGCCATGTAGAGGGTCGCGCCGAGTCGGACGCGCGGGGCGCCGAGCCCGATCAGACCGAACAGGATCCACACGGCGTTGCGCAACACCGACGTCTGGAAGATGTTGAAGATGTGGGCGCCCGAGTACGGCCCGGCGAAGGTGATGTCGCCGAGGTGCGTGGTGACGCCGGGAATGAAGCCCAGGATGCCGGTGAGGAGGAGCAGGAGCGCGACCACGAGCGCTGCGACCTGGGCCGGGCCTTTCGCGTAGCCGTAGCGGACCTTGCTGCCGGGTGCGTAGGTGGTGACGGTGCTCATTGTTCTCCCTCGGATGCTCTGCGCACCCTATTCTTCACCCAACGGGGCACTGCCTGTGACCTCCCGGGCCGGTGGCCCGCGTCAGGGCAGCGGTTCGATCAGCTGCGGGCCGTTGTTGCGGACGCTGTTCGCGTCTTTCGACACCTCGTAGTGGCTCAGCGAGTGCGCCACCTCGACGCTCTCGGCGTCGAGCAGGGCGAGGGCGTCGTCGGGCACCAGGTCGGCGTCGAGCCAGGCGTCGTACGCGTCGGGGGTGAGGCACGCCGGCATGCGGTCGTGGACCTCGCCGGGCGCCACGTGCGAATCGCGAGTGATGATCGCCGTCGAGAGCACCCAGCGATCCGGATCGTCGTCGGCCTTGGACCTGTCGCGCCAGGCGGTGACGATACCGGCCATCGCGAGAGCCGCGTCGGGCTCGAAGATGTAGTGCGGCTGCTTGCCGTTCTCGGTGATGACCCACTCGTAGTAGCCCTGCGCCGGGATGATGCAGCGACCGGAGGCGAAGGCCTTGCGGAACATGCCGCTCGTCGCCACCGTCTCGATGCGGGCGTTGATCGGCTGCGGGCGCTTCTTCAGGTCGGGGTACCAGCCGGGCACGAAGCCCCAGCGGGGAGTGGCGAGCTCGCGTTCGCCCCCGCGCTCGCGCACGGCCGCGATCGGGTCGGTCGGCGCCGTGTTGTAGTTCTCGGCCAGCTCCGGGAAACCCTCGAGCAGGCTCGGGAGAAGATCGGAGGTTGCCCTGGCCACCACAAATCGCCCGCACATATCTCTATTGTCGCTCGGGCCGGGTCGCTCCGCGCCGAGGGGCGCGTCCCGACCCGGCCCGCCCGCACATATCCCTATTGTCGCTCGGAGCAGCCGACAGGAGCAGAATCGCATCATGGCAACCGCAGAAAAGCTCCACGGCCCGGAACACGTCGCCCGCTACCTCGAGACCGACGGGGAGGACGGCTACGAGTGGCGAGAAGGCACGACGATCCTCCTGCTCACCACGACCGGAAGGAAGTCGGGCGAAGACCGCACGAACGCCCTCATCTTCCGCCCCTGGAACGACGCCTATCTGGTCGTCGCCTCCAAGGGCGGTGACGACGCCCCTCCGGCCTGGTTCCTCAACATCGAGTCCGACCCGGCCGTGACGGTGCAGGTGAAGGCGGACCGCTTCGAGGCGAACGCCCGCGTCGCGACGGCGGAGGAGAAGCCCGCGCTCTGGAAGATCATGGCCGAAGCGTGGCCCGCCTACGACGACTACCAGCGGAAGACCGACCGCGAGATCCCCGTCGTCGTTCTCGAGCGCACCGCGGGAGCGGACGCGTGAGCCCGCGCCCGGTCCGGATCGGCGTGCAGATCGCCCCGCAGCACTCGTCCTACGCCACCATCCGCGACACGCTCCGCGAGATCGAAGACCTCGGCGTCGACATCGCCTTCAACTGGGACCACTTCTACCCGCTCTCGGGCGACCCCGACGGCACGCACTTCGAGGGCTGGTCGATGCTGGCGGCCTGGGCCGAGCAGACGAGCAGGATCGAGTTCGGCCCGCTGGTCACCTGCAACAGCTATCGCAACCCCGACCTCCTCGCCGACATGGCCAGGACCGTCGACCACATCAGCGCCAAGGACGGCACGGGCCGCCTCGTGTTCGGCATCGGTTCCGGCTGGTTCGAGCGCGACTACCAGGAGTACGGCTACGAGTTCGGCACCGCCGGTCAGCGGCTCGACGCGCTCAGCGAAGACCTGCCGCGGATCGAGGCCCGCCTCGCCTCGGTCAACCCGGCGCCGACCCGCCACATCCCGGTGCTCATCGGCGGCGGGGGCGAGAAGAAGACGCTCCGGATCGTGGCGCAGCACGCCGACATCTGGCACACGTTCTCCGACGCGGCGACGCTCGAGCACAAGCTGGGCGTGCTCCACGAGTGGTGTGAAAAGGTCGGCCGCGATCCTGCTGCCATCGAGATCTCGACCGGCGTGGACGTCGCCGGTGCCGCCCTCACGGCAGAAGAGGGGGCGAACCTCGACGCGAGTCGGGCACTGGGCGCCAGCCTGTTCACGCTCGGCATCTCGGGGCCCGACATCGACCTCGGTGGGGTGCGCGCGCTCGTGAAGTGGCGCGACGAGCAGAACGGCTAGGGCGAGTCTCTCACTTCGCCGCGAGCCGCAGGGCCTCGCGCACCATCTCGGCGGTGGCCGCGTCGTCCGTCATCCACAGCGGCACGGCCTTCGTCGGGAGCCCCTCCGCGCTGAGCTCTGCGGCGTCTGCGGCGTCTGTGGTGTCGACGAGCCAGGAATCCAGGATCCCGCCGGCAGCCCGCACGCCGTAGTGTCGGGCCACCGCGGCCGCGCTCGCCTCGACCCCCACGGTCGCCAGGCAGGTCTCGGCCATGCCGCGAACCGCCGAGCCGCCGATGATCGGCGAGAGCCCGACGACCGGGGCCGCGGTCTCGGCGAGGGCTTCGCGCAAGCCCGGCAGCGTGAGCATGGTGCCGATCGACACCACCGGATTCGACGGCGCGACGAGCACCACGTCCGCCTCGCCGACGGCCCGGATCGCCGCCGGGCTCGCCGAAGACCCCTCCAGCCCGCGCTGCACGAAACGACGGGTGGGAACCTTCGCGCGGTGCTTCACCCACCACTCCTCGAAGTGGATCGTGTCGATCTCGCCGCCGGGCGTCTCGACCTCGACGAAGGTCTCGACCTCGTCGTCCGTCGCGGGCAGGAGCGTCACGCCGAGGTTCCAGCGAGTGGCGAGGCGCGCGGTGACCTCGGTGAGGGTCAGACCCTCGCGCAGCAGCGAGGTGCGGGCGATGTGGGTCCCGAGGTCGAGATCCCCGAGCGTGAACCACGGCCAGCCGACGCCGTACGCGGTGAGTTCGGCGCTGACGCGCTCCGACTCCTCGGCGCGGCCCCAGCCGCGGACCGGATCGTTCGCACCCCCGAGCGCGTACATGATCGAGTCGAGGTCGGGACAGACCCGGAGCCCGGTGAGCCAGAGGTCGTCGCCGTTGTTGGCGACGACCGTGATGTCGAGGTCGAGCTCCGCGGCGAGCGAGCGCACTCCGGAGGTGAACTTCGCGCCTCCGACGCCGCCGGCCAGGATCGTGATGCGAGTCATCCCCCGATCCTGACAGACGCCGCCGAGGGGGAGCCGCCGTAAGATGGGCGACAGTCATCGTTCGGGCCTGGATTTGGGCTCGGGGAGTTCCGTCGAACTTCCGTCCCGTCACCAATCCGAAGGTCAGCCATGACATCACCCGAGTCCCCCGCCGCTCCGGCGGCAAGCGACCTCGCCGCGGCGCTCACCCGGCTCGAAGCCGGCGCGGACGTCGACCTGAGCGACGCCGAGCTGCTCTTCTCGGCGCGCGGGCCGGCACTCGACCGCCTGCTCGCCGTCGCGTCGCGCCTCCGCGACGAGGGCCTCGCGCGGTCGGGCCGAGCGGGCGTGATCACCTACAGCAAGAAGGTGTTCCTGCCCGTGACGCAGCTCTGCCAGGATCGCTGCCACTACTGCGTCTTCGTCGACACCCCTGGCGGGCTGCTGGCCAGGGGATCCCCACCTACCTGCCGCCCGAGGAGATCCTGCGCATCGCCCGCGAGGGCGCCGCCCTCGGCTGCAAAGAGGCCCTCTTCACCCTCGGCGACCGGCCCGAGAACCGCTGGCCCGCCGCGCGCCGCTGGCTCGACGAGCACGGCTACGCCTCCACGCTCGACTACATCGCCGCCATGGCGAAGCTCGTGCTCGAAGAGACCGGCCTGCTGCCGCACCTCAACCCGGGCGTGATGTCGTTCGCCGAACTCCAGCGGCTGCGGCCGTTCGGCCCGTCCATGGGCATGATGCTCGAGACGACTGCGACGCGCCTCTGGTCGGAGAAGGGCGGCGTGCACTTCGGGTCGCCCGACAAAGATCCGGAGCTACGGATGCGCGTCATCGACGACGCCGGTCGATCCAGGATCCCCTTCACCACCGGTGTCCTGCTCGGCATCGGCGAGAACGACGCCGAGCGAGCCGACGCCCTGTTCGCGATCCGCCGCTCGCACGAGCGCTTCGGACACGTGCAGGAGACCATCGTCCAGAACTTCCGTGCCAAACCCCGCACGGCCATGCAGAACGAGGACGACCTCGCGCTGCAGGAGTACGTGGCGGCCGTGGCCGTCGCGCGCGTCGTGATGGGGCCGGACGCCACGATCCAGGCTCCGCCGAACCTCACCGACCTGACCGAGCTCAGCCTCCTGATCCGCGCGGGCATCGACGACTGGGGTGGCGTGAGCCCGCTCACCGCCGACCACGTCAATCCCGAGCGGCCCTGGCCCGAGCTCGACACGCTGGCGCGACTCACCGCCGAGTCGGGCTTCACGCTGCGCGAGCGGCTCACGGCGCACCCGCAGTACCTCCGCGATGCCGGCACCTGGCTCGACACAGGCCTCCTCGGGCACGTCGACGCGCTGATCGACCCGGCCACGGCGCTCGCCGACGAGGAGGCTCCCGTGCTCGGGCGACCGCTCGCCAGCGGTCCGGCGGCGAGGGCGCAGGATCACGGTCGGTCCGGCGATCGAGACGTCACGTCCGCGCTCGCCCTGGCGTCCGCGGATCCTGCGGGCCTTCCCGACTCGGCGTACGCCGCCCTCCTCCGCGCGGACGGCAGCCAGCTCGACGACCTGGCGGCGCTCGCCGACGACGTCCGGAGGAGCGTCGGGGCCGCCGACCTCACCTATGTCGTCAATCGCAACCTCGACTCGTCCCTGTACGTGCCCGACGACGACGCCCCCGGGCTGTCGCCGGAGCTGATCGGGAGGCTGGTGGCCGAGGCCGTCGCGGAGGGGGCGACCGAGGTGTGCGTGCAGGGCACCCCTGATCCTGCGCTCCCCGGAGAGGCCTATCTCGACATCGTTCGCGCCATCCGCAGGGCCGGCCCCGAGCTGTCGATCCACGCGTTCCGCCCCGCCGAGGCCGCCGATGCGGCTCGACGGCTGCGGGTCCCCCTCGACGAGTTCCTCGCGGCGCTGCGCGACGCGGGCGCGACGAGTGTGCCCGGCACCGCGGCGCGGGTGCTCGACGACGACGTGAGGGCCGTGCTCAGCGGGCGCACCGACCCACCCGCGGCCGAGTGGATCCGCGGCATCGAGGCGGCGCACCGAGCGGGCCTGCCGTCGACCGCCACCCTCGTCTACGGCCACGTCGAGACGCCCGAGCAGACGGTGGCGCACCTGCGACAGCTCGCCGCGATCCAGGACCGCACCGGCGGATTCAGCGAGTTCATCGCGATGCCGCACGTGCCGTGGGACTCCGCCGACGCCGTGCGCGCCGCGGCCGGCGAGGGGCCCGACCGGCGGACGACGCGAGCAGTCCACGCCGTTGCGCGCCTCCTCCTGAGCGGCAGGATCGACCACGTGCAGGCGGCCTGGACCAAGCTCGGTTTCGCGGGAGCGCGCGAGGTGCTCGCGGGCGGGGCCGACGACTTCGGAGGTCTGCTGCTCGACGGGTCGATCTGGCCGAAGGCCGGCGCCGAGGCCCACCGCAGTGCGACCCGCGGCGACGTCGCTCGCATCGCGGCGGCACTCGGCCGACCGGCGCGGGAGCGCTCGACCGGCTACGGGTCACCGTCGCCGGCGCCGTCGCGGGCGGTCGCAGGATGACGCTCGCTTCCCCGCGGGTCGCACCCCTGCGCCTTCTCGAGACGGGGGTGCGTCGCCTCGCCGGATCGGAGGAGGCGCCCGTCGTCGTACTCCCCGACCTGCCGGTCGACGTGCTCGACGCCCTCGCGCCGCTGCTGGCGCGGCGCCGGGACGTGTACGTGCTCGACGAGCAGGCGGCCGGACCGGTGGCCGTTCTCACGGACGCCGTGTCGGTGTGGGCGGGCTCCTCCGCGGTCGTGCTCGTCGGCGGCCCTCTGGCCGCCGAGATCGCGGCGTTGCTGCCGGTCGAGGCGCTGGTGGTCGTGGGGCCCGGGTCGGTCGACGCGGGCGCGACCCGGCCGGTGCTGCTGATCCGCACCGGCGTCGACCCGGGCGACGAGCGCGTCGCAGCGTCGGGTCACCCGGTCGAGACCGCCCACCTCGTCGACGCCTTCCTGCGCGATCCGCACCGGCGTCCCGCACCGGGTCGACCCGGGCGCGCGTGCCCGTGAGCGGGTCGCCGGCTCCGGTCGAGGTCGACACGCTCATCGTCGGTGCCGGGTTCGCCGGCCTCGGGCTCGCGATCCGCCTGCAGCGCGAGAGACGGGGCTCCTACCTGGTGCTGGAGCGCGCGAACGATGTCGGCGGCACCTGGCGGGACAACGTGTATCCGGGGGTCGCCTGCGACATCCCGTCGCACCTGTACTCCTTCTCGTTCCGCCCGAACCCCGACTGGTCGCAGTTCTACTCGCCGGGCGGCGAGATCCTGCGCTATCTCCAGGACGCTGCCCGCGATGAGGGGATCCTGCCCCGGCTCCGGTTCGGAGCCGAGCTCACGGAGGCCCGGTGGGATGCCGACGGCGAGTGCTGGGAGGTCTCGACCACCGCGGGTGCTTTCCGCGGCCGCACACTCGTGGTCGCCACCGGGCGCCTGTCGGAGAAACGCGTGCCCGACATCGAGGGGCTCGGCACCTTCGGCGGGGGCGTGCTCCACTCGTCGGAGTGGCCGGACGAGCTCGAGCTGGCCGGGCGCCGGGTCGGTCTCGTCGGCACAGGAGCCTCGGCGGTGCAGCTCCTGCCGGCGCTCGCCGAACGGGCAGCGGGAGTCGTCGTGTTCCAGCGCAGCGCCCCCTACGTGGTCCCGCGTCGGAACACGATGTTCTCGAGCGCCGATCGAGCGGCCCTCGCCGCCGATCCCGAGGCCGCCCAGGCGCTGCGCCGCACCCTGTTCTGGGAAGCCGAGGCCGGCTTCACCGCCCGGATCCGGGCGACCTCCCCGCTGTCACGCCTCGGCGCCACAGCCGCCGACCACCTGCGCGCCCAGGTGCCCGACGCCCGACTCCGAGAAGCGCTGACGCCCGACTACGAGATCGGCTGCAAGCGGGTTCTGCTCTCGGACGACTACTACCCCTCGCTGTCGCGACCGGGTGTCGAGCTCGAACCGTCCGCGGTCGTCCGGGTCGATCGATCCGGCGTGATCGCGGCCTCGGGGCACCGGCACGAGCTCGACCTGCTGATCCTGGCCACGGGATTCACCTCGACGGAGCCACCGATCGCCGGTCGGGTGCGCGGCCGCGACGAGCTGCTCCTGGCCGACGCCTGGGCCGGAGGCATGGTGGCGTACAACTCGACAGCGGTCGCCGGCTTCCCCAACCTCTTCGTGATCGACGGCCCGAACGCGAGCCTCGGTCACAACTCGGCGGTGCACATGATCGAGACGCAGATCGGCTTCGTCCTCGAGGCTCTCGACCACCTGTCGGCGACGGGGGCGAGCACCCTCGAGCCGACGCGCACGGCCCAGGACGCCTACGTCCGGGAGCTCGATCGCCGCGCGGCGACCACCGTCTGGACCAGCGGCGGCTGCCGCAGCTGGTACGTCGACGAGAGGAGCGGGCGCCTCACCCTGCTCTGGCCGGACACCGCGTCTGCGTTTCGGGAGGAGGCGGGCCGCTTCGAGCCGGGCGACTTCGTCCGGCGCCTTGCGGGTGGCGGCGTCGCCGGCTGACGTCGGCAGCCCGCTGAGTCGGCTCGGCCTGCTCGGCCTGCTCAGCCCGCTCAGCCCGCTCAGCCGGTTCGGCCTGCTCGGCCTGCTCGGCCGGTACCCGCGGAACCCGCGGCACGCGCCGCGCGACCGGCGAGAACAGCCCGGGTCGCGCGTCCGAGACGCGGAGCGAGCGCGGCGAGGTCGTCCGGGGTGTCGACGTCGCGGCGGAGGCCGGACGAGGCCGGGACGGCGAGCTCGACGTAGCCCGCGGCGAGGTGCAGCTCCCGGGAGCCGGGGCCGAAGTGCGGGACGTGGAGCGCGGCGGACGCTGCGGTGATGAGGGTGCTGCCGGTGCCGTCGGCGTCGGCGACGAGGGCGCGCGGATACGCCTCCGCCGCAGCGAGTGCCGCGCCGAGGTCGGCCGGCAGGAGCGCGGGCAGGTCGCCGAGCAGGACGGCGGTGGGCCCGGATCCTGCGCTCTCGATCCCCGCGGTGACCGCCCCGGCGAGGCCGGACCCCGGGTCGTCGACGACGGTCACGTCGATCCCCGCGAAGACGCGGGACGACGAAGGCGTGACGACGATCACGCGGACCCCGGCCGAGACGGCGGCGACGACCGTGTCGACCGCGATCGCATCGGCCAGATCGCGGTCGGCGCCGAGGCGCGACTTCGCGTTCGCGGTGCCCTTGACGGGGACGATCACCGTCCAGGTCGGGTCAGTCACGCGCGGCGAGTCCGGCCTGGTACCCCTCGTGGCGCGCCTCGTCGGTGCCGAGCCGGAACCAGTCTTTCGCAGGATCCCGCAGCAGCACCCGGGCCCCGGGAACATCGGCGCGCACCAGATCGCCGAGCCCCCGCACCACGGCCACCGGTCGCCCGGAGCTCTTGCGCTTCACGAGGTCGGCCGCCGACGCGATCTCGTCTCCGACGGCCGGAGCCGTCACGCCGAGGAGTCGGCCGTTCGCGTCGGCGGTGCCCGCGAGGTCGTCGAGCAGCAGCACTCCGCTGCCCCCGATCGCGACGTCGGTCTGGCCCTCCCGCCAGGCGCGGCCGAGCGTGTCGGTGATCACGACGCCGAGCCTGACGCCGAATCGCTCCTCGAGCCGAGCGCGCAGGGCGGCCGCCGAGGCGTCGGGGTCGAGGGGAGCAGCAGGATCGTGCCGTCGGCCGTGTTGGAGGCGTCGACCCCGGCGGCCGCACCCACGATGCCGAGGCGATTCTCGACGATCCGGGTGACCCCGCCCGGGAAGGCGCGGGTTGCGACGACGCGCACCGTCTCGTCGGTGATCGCCTGCTCGCGTTCCGCCTCGGGCCGCGTGCGCCCCTCCGCCTTCGACACCACCTTGCTCGTCACCGCGAGGACGTCGCCGTCGCGCAGGGCGGTGTCGTCGCTCGCGGCAGCCGCGTCGCCGATGAGGGCCGCCAGGTCGTCGCCGTCGCCGACCTCGGGGATGCCTTCGAGGGCGAAGACGGTGAGCATGGAGCCTCCGGGTCGGCGGGGAGAGAAGAGGTCGGTGGAGCGGCGGTCAGCGCTTGAGCTTCGGGAGGACGTGCTCGGAGAAGACGTCGATCCATTCTCGTTGGTTGCGGCCGACGTTGTGGAGGTAGATGCGGTCGAAGCCGAGGTCGACGAACTTCTGGATGTACTCGCGGTGGACCTCGGGGTCGGCGTCGATGATCATGCGACCCTCGAAGTCTTCGGCGCGGACCATCTTCGCCATCTGCTCGAGCTCGAACGGCGAACGGATGTCGCCCTTGGGGAACTTCATGCCGCCGTTGGGCCACTCGACGAGCGCGTTGCGGAGCGCTTCGTCGTAGGTCGGCGCCCAGGACAGGTGGAGCTGGAGGACACGCGGCATGGTCGAGGGATCCTTGCCCACCTCGCGGGCACCCTCCTCGAACTTCGCGAAGAGCCCCTCGATCTTCTCGAGCGGGGCGCCCACGGTGATGAGGCCGTCGACGGTCTTGCCGGCGCGCTTCGCGGTGACGGGGCCGGCGGTGGCGACCAGGATCTCGGGTGCGACCTCGGGCATCGTCCAGAGCCTCGTCGACTCGAGCTTGTAGAAGGTGCCCGAGTGCTTCACGTCGCGTCCGGCGAGCGAGGCCGCGAACAGCTTCTTGATGATGTCGATGGCCTCGAACATGCGGTTGATGCGCTCGGGGCCTCCGGCCAGTAGCCGCCGACGACGTGCTCGTTGAGGGCCTCGCCCGAGCCGAGGCCGAGCCAGTGCCGGCCCGGGTACATGGCGGCCAGGGTGGCGGACGCCTGGGCGATCATGGCCGGGTGCCAGCGGAAGGTGGGGGCCGTCACGCCGGGGCCCATGTCGCCCGTCGTGCGCTCGCCGAGGGCCGACAGGACGTTCCAGACGAAGGCGGACTGCCCCTGCTGGGGGATCCACGGCTGGAAGTGGTCGGCGGCCATGACGCCGGAGAACCCCTTCGACTCGGCGTACTCGGAGAGGGCGATGGCCTCGGTGGGGTGGAATTGCTCCAGCATCGCCGCATAGCCGACGGAAAGTTCGCTCACGATGGATCCTCATTCTCTCGGCGTCGCACACGTCTCGCGCGAGTCACTCGAAGGCTATAACCCGATCCTGCGCCCGTTCGATACCGCCTGCGCTCCGATGCGTTCGCGTACGCTCGACGAGAGCAGAGACGAGGACTCGATGAGCACCGAGGACGACACCCGGGCCCGGTCCGCCGAGCGGGGCGACGCCGGCGCCCCTGATGCCGCCGCCTTTGATGCCGGCGCCCCTGATGCCGCCGCTCTCGACGCCGCCGACCCGCTCGCCGGGCACGTCTCCGCGTTCCTGCCCAGCGACGAGGTCGTCTCCTACCTCGACGGCAATTCGCTGGGTCGCCCGCTCGCCGCGACCGCCGACCGCTTCGCCTCGTTCACTCGCGGAGCGTGGGGCGGTCGCCTCATCCGCGCCTGGGACGAAGAGTGGTTCGAGCTCCCGCTCGTGGTGGGCGACCGGATCGGGGCGATCGCGCTCGGCGCCGCGCCCGGGCAGACGGTCGTGGCCGACTCGACCACCGTCCTGCTCTACAAGATGATCCGGGCCGCCGTCGACGCTCGACCCGGGCGAACCGAGATCGTGCTCGAAGGCGACAGCTTCCCGACCGACCGCTACGTGATCGAGGGCATCGCGCGCGAATGCGGTCTCACGGTTCGGCAGATCGCCGTCGACACGGCGGCCGGCGCGACGCTCGACCAGGTCCGCGACGCCATCGGCGACTCGACCGCCGTCGTGGTCCTGAGCCACGTCTCCTACCGCTCGGGATACCTGGCCGATCTGCCTGGGATCACGGCCGCGGTGCATGACGCGGGCGCGCTGGTGGTCTGGGATCTCTGCCACTCGGTGGGCGTCGTGCCGATCGAGCTCGATGCCTGCGACGTCGACATCGCGGTCGGCTGCACCTACAAATACCTCAACGGCGGTCCGGGTGCTCCGGCCTTCGCCTACGTCGCCAGGCGGCTCCAAGGGCAGCTCGCGCAACCCATCCAGGGCTGGATGGGCGCCGGGGACGTCTTCGCGATGGCCGCCGACTACCGTCCCGCGACCGGCATGCGGAGGTTCATCAGCGGAACCCTCCGATCGTCGGCATGCTGCCGATGCAGGACATGCTCGACCTGATCGAGACGGTCGGCATCGACGCCATCCGCGAGAAGTCGCTGGCTCTCACCGACTACGCCCTCGACCTCGTCGACCGCGTCCTCGTCCCCCTCGGGGTCGTCGTGGCGACGCCGCGCGACCACGCCGTCCGCGGCAGCCACGTGACCATCCGCCACTCCGACTTCAGGGCGGTGAACGACGCCCTCTGGGCGAAGGACGTCGTTCCCGACTTCCGCAATCCGGACGGTCTCCGGCTCGGCCTGTCACCGCTCAGCACCACGTTCGAGGAGGTGCGGTTCGGCATCGAGGCGATCCGCGACGCCCTCGAAGCTCAGCCGAGCTGACGCGCCCGACCTATGCCGGGAGGCGCATCGGTGGTTGGCTGGAGACCATGAGCGACCAGCAGCACCAGCCCCGCATCGCCGTGACGGGCGCCAGCGGCCACATCGGCGGGCTCGTCGCCGCTGAGCTGGCCGGCGCGGGCATCCCGCAGCGACTGATCGTCCGTGATGCCGCGCGGGCTCCCCAGCTCGACGGCGCCGAGGTCGCGGTGGCGTCGTACGGTGATCGCGAGGCGAGCGTCCGCGCCCTCGCGGGCGCCGAGATCCTGCTCATGGTGTCGGCTGCGGAGGCGCCCGACCGCCTGCAGCAGCACCTCGACTTCGTCGAGGCGGCCGCCGAGGCGGGCGTCAAACACATCGTCTACACCTCGTTCGTGGGCGCGGCCGAAGACGCCCTCTTCACCCTGGCGCGTGATCACTGGGCCACCGAGGAGAAGATCCGGGCATCAGGATCGGCGTTCACCATCCTGCGCGACAGTTTCTACCTCGATTTCGTCTCCGAGCTCGTCGGCGAGGACGGCGTGATCCGGGGCCCCGCGGGCGATGGGGCGATGGCAGCGGTCGCGCGCGCCGACGTGGCCGCCGTCGCCGCAGCCGTTCTGCGGGATCCTGCGGGCCATGTCGGAGCCTCGTACGACCTCACCGGGCCCGAGGCCTTCACCCTGACGGCCGCCGCCGATCTGCTGACCAAGGCGACCGGTCGCGTCGTCACCTACCGGGACGAGACCCTCGAGGAGGCCTACGCCTCGCGCGAGAAGTGGAACCCCGAGAAGTGGCAGGCCGACGCGTGGGTGTCGACGTATACGTCGATCGCCTCGGGCGAGCTCGCGCAGGTCTCCGGCGACGTCGAGCGCGTGACCGGCCGGGCGCCGCTCTCGCTGGAGCAGCTGCTGGCCTAAGCCCTCCGCCGCCGCTGTGGTGCTGGTGCTGGCGTCGCGGCGCTCGCCATCGCTGTACTCAGCGCACCCGCCGGGCGGACAGCACTCCGCTGACGCCGAGGGTGAGGACCGAGACCAGCACGACGATCATCGGCACCGTCCAGCTTCCGCTCGCGTCGTGGACCGCGCCGACGACCAGCGGCCCGAGCGACGCCAGGGCGTACCCGCCGCCCTGCACCAGGGCCGACAGCCGTCGCGCCTCGAGATCGCTCGTCACCATGCGGACGATCACGATGAAGATGATGGTGATCCCGCCGCCCTGGGCCGCCCCGCCGAAGATCGACCAGACGAGCCAGAGGTGCGGTGCGAAGAGCAGGCCGAGCGGCATGAAGAGCCAACAGGCTCCGACGAGGCCGACGATCACGACGGGCCTCAGGCGGAGCGCGAGAAAGGGGACGCCCAGGGCCCCCACCACGGCGAGGATCTGGAACACCGACGAACTGGCGCCCGCGGCGGCGCGGCCGAGCCCGACCTCGTCGTGCAGGAGGGTCGGGATCCATGCGGTCAGGCCGTAGTAGCCGAAGGCCTGGCCGGCGAACGCCAGCGTGAGTCCCCAGGTCGAGAGACGTCGGAACAGCGAGCGATCTTCGCGCTCGTCGACGTCGTCGCCCACCGACACGACGGGGATGCTGGCCGTGATGACCTCGACCGGCCCGGTGACGAGATCAGGATCAGCGGGCGCGCCCGTTCCGAGCACCGCCGGGCGGACTCCGACGGCGAAGCACCACACCAATCCGGCGATGATCGCGAAGGCGCCCCAGATCACGAGCGCGATCGGCCAGCCGGTGGCCTGCGCGATCGGCGCCGTGCCGAGGAGGTGATCATCGACCCGACGTTGAGCGCCGACGTGTAGATGCCGGTGATGAAGCCGGCGCGCTCCGGAGAGAAGTCGCGGCGGATGACGACGGGCAGCACGACGTTGCCGACGGTGATGGAGACGCCGAGCAGGATCGTCCCGGCGATGAGCCACGCCTGGCCGCCTGCCGAGCGCACCAGGGTTCCGGCGACGACACCGAGGAGGCTGATGGTGACGGCGCGCTCGGGGCCCAGCCGGCCGATGATGCCCGACGCCAGAGGGCTGGCGAGAGCGAAGCAGAGCACCGGGATGCTCGTGAGCAGGCCGGCCACGAAAGCGCCGAGCGCGAGGTCGCCCTTGATCTCGTCGAGGACGGGTGCCGTGGCGACGATCGGGCCCCGGAGGTTGAGGGCGATCAGCACGATCGCCAGGGTGAGGAGCCAGGCGACCGGCGAGCGGACGACGGTACTCGCGGCGGGTCGCCGGGTCGTCATGCCGTCTGCGCGGCGGCCGCGGACCCTTCGGAGGCTTCCGAGCCCAGGCCGAGGAGCTCGAGCAGTTCGTCGGTGTCGGCCGCCACGGCGATCGAGCCGGCCTGCTCGGCCGGACTGCCGTAGCCCCACTCGACGAAGATCGTCGGGACGTCGTGCACGGCCGCGCCCTCGACGTCGTGGTGGCGATCGCCGATCAGGACGGGCCGGGAGAGGTCGAAACCGCGGTCGCGGAGTCGGACGAGGGCCTCTTCGACGACGTCGGCCTTGGCGCTGCGCACCTCGTCGTCGCTCGCACCGGTGATGACGTCGAGGTAGCGGCTGAGACCGTAGTGGTCGAGCATCAGCGTCGCCGGCCGCTCGGGCTTGGAGGTGGCGAGCGAGGACGGGATCCCGGCCTCGTGCGCGCGGCGGAGCACTTCCTCCATGCCGGGGAAGATCGTGCTGTCGAGCGCGCCGTGGGCGAGATACTGCTTGCGGTAGATCTGCATGGCCTCCTCGAGGGCATCGCCGGTCAGGCCGACCTTCGCGGTGAAGCTGTCGGGCAGCGGAGGGCCGACCCACTCGAGGAGCTGCGCGGGCGCCGGCACGGGAAGTCCGAGCTGCTCGAGAGTGCTCGCCAGCGTCGACGTGATGCCGGGGGCCGAGTCGGCGATGGTGCCGTCGAGGTCGAACAGCACGACCGAGTAGGGGAAGGAGGAAGTCATCCCTCCCAGCCTAGGGTGTGCCTTCCACGTGGCCCGAGGCCGGGTGTGCCGTCGGGTGGGCGGCGCGACGTCCCCTCGCGGCGCAGGCTGGGCGCGCCTGCTCGGCGGTGCCGACCCGGCGGTGCCTACTTCACGGCGTGGAAGGGCCAGCGCCGCGTCTTCGTGGTGTCGTCGTCGAGCATCCGGAGGATGAGTCGCGCCACGGTGCCGCCCATCTCGGCGACCAGCTCGCGCTCGTCGGCGGTGAGGTCGTGGACGGTGACGGGCGGGGTGGTCTGCGGCTGGGCGCCGAGCGGCTGCGCGCCCCGGGCGGTCGGCGAAGCGCTCTCGGAGATCGAGGCGAAGACGGGGGTGCTGGATCGGTCGACGGGGCGGAAGGTCGAACGACGGCGGTTGGTGAGCTGGTCGAAGATCGGGCTGATTGTCACGGGCGTGCCTTTCGGTCGGATATATCTCATATCCTGACCGTCTCTCACCCGAAAGTCAATATGTATTTCAGATGAAACTCGTGATCCTGCCGGTCTCAGAACAGACGGGAATCGCTGTCGTCGAGCCCTCGCATGGCGTCGTAGTCGAGCAGCAGGCAGCGGATCCCACGGTCTTCGGCGAGCGTGCGCGCCTGCGGCTTGATCTCCTGGGCGGCGAATACTCCGGCGACCGGTTTGAGGTGCGGGTCGCGGTTCATCAGCTCGAGATAGCGCGTGAGCTGCTCGACGCCGTCGATGTCGCCGCGCCGCTTGATCTCGACGGCGACGGCCCCGCCCTGAGCATCGCGCGCGAGGATGTCGACCGGGCCGATCGCCGTCATGTACTCGCGCCGAACGAGCGTGTGCCCCTCGCCCAGCACGTCGATCTGCTCGGCCATCAGTTTCTGCAGGTGCGCTTCGACGCCGTCCTTCTGCAGGCCCGGGTCGATTCCGAGGTCGTGAGCGGAGTCGTGCAGGATCTCGTAGATCGAGACCACGAGGACGTCGTCGGTCTTCTTCTGAGTCACCTTCCAAACCTCCGCGATGCCGGCCTCGGCCTGCTCGTCGGACGGGTCGCCCATCGTGATCGTGCACGGCGGGCTCATCCAGTTCAGGGGCTTGTAGCTGCCGCCGTCGGAGTGGACGAGCAGGCTCCCGTCGCTCTTGACCATCAGCAGACGGGTGGCGAGCGGGAGGTGGGCGGACAGCCGCCCGGCATAGTCGACCGAGCAGCGGGCAATGACGAGACGCACGGCACCGAGCCTACGGCGTCGCTCGCCTCGCTCCGGCACCGGCGGCTCGGCACCAGCCGGTCAGCCTCGGCGGCGAGACGGCTCGCGGGCGGCGCTCGACGCGAAGCCGGCGATCACGATCAGGATCAGGACGACGAACAGCGCGTGCAGCAGCCCGAAGTGCTCGCCGAGGAAGCCGATCACCGGCGGCAGCACGAGGAACGCCACGTAGCCGATGGTGGCGACGGCGCTGACCCGGGCGGCGGCATTCCTCGAGTCGTCGGCCGCGGCGGAGAGCCCCACCGGGAAGCCGAGGGCGGCCCCGAACCCCCACAGGACGACGCCGACGACGGCGAGCGGGACGACGGGGGACAGGATCACCAGCAGGAGGCCGATGATGGCCGAAACGGCGGAGATCCGCAGCATGAAGACGCGGCCGAAGCGGTCGATCAGCGGTGTTCCGGCGATCCTGGCCACGGTCATCGCGGTGAGGAAGATGAACAGGATCGTGGTGCCTGCCGCGTTCGTGACGCCGTGACCGTCGACCATTGCGAGGGCGAGCCAGTCGTTGGCCGAGCCTTCGGCCGTCGCCATGCCGAGCACGATGAGGCCGATCAGGATCGTGCCGGGCATCGTCCAGACGGCAAGGCGCGACCGCCATCCGGTCTCGGGCGGAGCCGACTCGGTGGACTCCACGGCGTGGCCGAGGTCTTCGGACTGGAACCAGCGCGTCACGACGAGTGCGATGGCCGCGATGACGAGCGCCAGGATGCCGACGTGAGCGGCGACGGGGAGGTTCACGAGCTCTGCGCCGGCGCTGAGGAGCGCGCCGATCATGGTGCCGAGACTGAAGGACGCGTGGAACAGGGGCATGATCGTGCGGCCGAGGACACGCTCGTTGGCGGCGGCCGAGACGTTCATGGCGACGTCGAGCGTGCCGTTCGCGAAGCCGAAGACGGCCATGCCGACGAGGATCGCCCAGAAACCGGCCCCGAGGAGGCGCTGAGCCCGGCGGCGATGAGACCGACCGCGACGAGCATGAGGGCGCCGACAGCCGTGCGCTGTGCCCCGAAGCGCGCGATGACGTGGCTCGAGAGCGTCACGCCGATGATCGAACCGATACTGATGCCGCCGGCGAGGAACCCCATTTCGAGCGTCGAGGCGTGTAGCAGGTCGCGGATCGAGGGTACGCGGCCGAGCCACGTGGCGATCGCGAGGCCGGAGAGGGCGAACACGATGAACAGGGCGTTGCGCCACTTGACGACGTCGCGGCGCGTGAGCCCGCCGTCGTAGGTGCGGGTGTCGAGAGAGGAGGTCGCCATGGGTCTTCCGGGGTTGGAGCGGTGGTTCGAGTCGCGGATCGAATCGATTCGACAACGCTAGCAACCGTCTGCAAACGATCACAAGAGGCAAACTCGAATCGATTCGACTACGCTTCGAATTCATGCCCGTCGACCACACAGGACCAGTTCGCCCCACGCTCGCGGCCGTCGCCCGACGAGCCGGTGTGTCGTCGTCGACGGCGTCGCTCGCGTTCAACGACTCCGGCCCGGTGGCCCAGGAGACACGCGACCGCATCCTGGCCGCCGCCCGCGAGCTCGGCTACGACGGCCCCGACCCCCGCGCCCGCTCGCTGAGGCGCGGTCGATCCGGCATCATCGGGGTCGTCCTCGAGGAGTCCCTGCGCGACGCCTTCCGCGACCCGATGAACGTCGTCATGCTCGACGGCATCGCCGACGTGACGGGTCCCTCCGGCAACTCCCTGCTGCTCCTCACCGAGACGGCCGCCAGCGGGTCGAGTCTCGTCGAGGCTCCCGTCGACGCGGTGGTCCTGTTCGGCTGCAGCCCCAGTGTCGACAGCAAGGTCGAGATCGTCCAGCGCCGCGGGATCCCCGTCGTGGCCATCGAAGGGCGGCCCCTCCCCGGCGTGCTCGACGTCGGCCTCGACAACCGCGAGGCGACGCGCGCCCTGGCGGAGCACCTGCGCGGTCTGGGGCACACCCGCGTCGCGCTCGTCACGCTCGAGCTCGATCGCGACCGGCGCCGTGGCATCCTGACCCCCTCGCGAATCGACTCGGCGACCTCGTTCACCGCACTCCAGCGGGTGCGCGGCGCTGAGGAGGTCTACCCCGACATCGGCGGCTACGCGACACTCGGCAGCACCATCGACGAGGGCAGGATCGCGGGCCGGGCCCTCCTGGCGGATCCGGCGACCCGTCCGACGGCCGTCATCGCCCAGAGCGATCTCCTCGCCGCCGGCGTGATCCGTGCGGCCGGCGAGCTCGGCCTCGACGTGCCCGGCGATCTCAGCGTCGTCGGCTTCGACGGCGTCCGGATCGACGACCCGGCCGCGGCGGGCCTGACGACCATGGTGCAGCCGGCGCTCGACAAGGGCCGGGCCGCCGGGCGCGGGGTGCTCGAGCTGCTCGCCGGCGGGTCGCCGTCGTCGGTGTCGTTCACGAGCGCCTTCCGCCGGGGTTCGACGACGGCCCCTCCGCCGGCCGTCTGACGCGGGTCCGCCTCGCCGCCGCCTGCGGTCCTGCCGCCCTCTCCGCCCCTGCGGTCCTGCCGCCCTCTCCGCCCCTGCGGTCCTGCCGCCCTCGCCTGCCCCTGCCAGCACTGCCCGCCCTGCACTGCCCGCCCTGCACTGTCCGCCCTGCACTGTCCGGCCTGCACTGCCCGAAATCGAAGGGGATTTTCGCCCGACACCCCTCGGATCCCAGCTCAACGCGTCCGCCGGCGAGAATCCCCTTCGATTTCCGGAGGGCCGGAGGGCCGGAGGGCCGGACGGCAGGACGGCAGGACGGCCGGAGGGCAGGACGGCAGGAGGGCAGGACGGCGGGAGGGCAGGAGGGCAGGCAGGCAGCTCAGCGGAGCACGATCCACCGCGAGCCGAACGCTCGCAGACCCAGGGTGACGGCGCGGGCCCCGATGTACCCGAGCCCGAACGCCGCCCAAAGGCCGATCGGACCGTGGGCGAGTAGCAGCAGCGGCAGGTAGACCGCGACGTCGACGACGCCCGTCCAGGCGAGGTACCGCGCGTCGCCCGCTCCGAGCAGGATGCCGTCGAGCACGAACACGAACCCGGCCAGCGGTACCCCGGCGGCCATCACGAGCAGCACTCCCGGGAGCAGGGTGGCGACTCCCGCATCGGACGTGAACACCGGCGCGACCACCCGGGTGAGAAGGGCGAGCAGGATCCCGAGACCCGCACCTCCGGTCACGCCCCAGACCAGGAGGCGGCGCGTGATCGCGCGCACCCGGGCGGCGTCGCCGGCACCCAGCGCGTGCCCGATCATGGCCTGGGCGGCAATGGCGAGAGCGTCCAGGGCGAATGCGAGCGTCGAGAAGATCGTCAGGGCCACCTGGATCCCGGCCAGCCCCGTCACCCCGAGCCCCGCGGCGACCGAGACCGTCGCGAGCATCGCGAGGCGCAGGCAGGCGCTCCGGATCAGCAGCCACCCACCCGCCGACGCCGTTCGGCCGACTCCGGCGAGCCCCGGGCGCAGGGAGGCGCCCACCCGGCGGGCGGCTCGAACCGCGATCACCGCGTACACCGCGGCCATGCCCCATTGCGCTGCCACGGTGCCCCATGCCGATCCTGCGATTCCCCAGCCGAATCCGTAGATGAACAGCGCGTTCAGGCCCGCGTTCACCGCGAAGCCGGTCGTCGCCACGAGGAGGGGGTGCGGGTGTCCTGGAGCCCCCGGAGCAGCCCGGCCGCGGCGATCACCAGCAGCATCGCCGGCAGGCCGAGAATCGAGACGGTGAGGTAGGTGGTCGCCTCGGAGGCGACTGCGGAAGCCGTGCCGAACGCAGTGACGAGGGGCCGCGCGGTCGGGAGCCCCGCGGCGACGAGCACGAGCCCGATGCCGAGCGCGAACCACATGCCGTCGACGCCTGCTCGCACGGCTCCGGTGGCGTCGCCGGCACCGAGGCGTCGGGCCACCGCCGGCGTCGTCGCGTAGGCGAGGAAGATCAGGAGCCCGAGGGCGGTCTGCAGGATCACGCCGGCCACGCCCAGCCCGGCCAGAGGGGCGGCTCCGAGGTGCCCGACGAGCGCGGTGTCGGTCAGCAGGAAGAGCGGCTCGGCGATCAGCGCCCCGAGGGCCGGGACTGCCAGCCGGGCGATCTCCCTGTCCAGCGCGCGGGCCGTCACAAATCGAAGGGGATTCGCGCGTTTTCGACCCTGCCCAGTGCGATCGGAGGGCCGTCGGGCAAAAATCCCCTTCGATTTCGGGAGGGAAGGCAGGGGGAGGGAGGGCAGCGGGAGGGAGGGCAGCGGGCGGGAGGGCAGACCGGCAGCATCAGTCGGTGCCGCGCGCGCGACCGATCGAGTTCATCAGGTGGTACACGACGACCGCCGCGACCGTGCCCACGATGATGCCGCCGAAGGTCGCCCCGCCGAACGTGAACGTGAAGTTCGCGATGCCCATGATGAGCGCGATCCCGGCCGTGAGCTGGTTCTTCGGCTTCGAGAAGTCGACCTTGTTCTCGACCCAGATGCGGATGCCGATGATCCCGATCAGGCCGTAGAGGGCCGTCGTCACACCGCCGAGGACGCCCGGCGGAACCGTGTTGATCACGGCGCCGATCTTGGGCGAGAGTCCGAGCAGGATCGCGATGATGCCGGCCACCCAGTAGGCGGCGGTGGAGAAGACCCGCGTCGCGCTCATCACGCCGATGTTCTCGCCGTAGGTGGTGGTCGCCGAGCCGCCGCCGACGCCCGCGATGACGGTCGAGATGCCGTCGGCGAAGAGGGCGCGGCCGGTGAGCTTGTCGAGGTTGCGGTTCGTCAGCTGCCCGACGCCCTTCACGTGCCCGACGTTCTCGGCCACGAGGGCGAGCACGACGGGCAGGAACCCGACGTAGACGGCCAGGTGCGACGCCTCGAACGACGGGGCCGTGAAGGTCGGGAGCCCTATCCACTTCGCCTCGCCGACGTCGGTGAAGTCGATCAGTCCGCCGATGACGGCGCAGACGTACCCGACGACGACGCCGATCACGATCGAGAGGCGGCCCAGGATGCCCCGGAAGAGAACGGCCGAGAGGATCACCGCCAGCAGGGTGATCACGGCGATGAGCGGCGACTCCACGAAGTTGCCCTCGGCCGTCGGCGCCAGGTTGAAGCCGATGAGGGCCACGATCGAGCCGGATACGACCGGGGGCAGCAGGACGTCGATCCAGCGGGTGCCGAGGACGTGGACGACGATGCCGACGATCGCCAGGAGGCCGCCGACGACGATGATGCCGCTCAGCGCCAGCGGGATCCCGCCGATCTTCGTCGCGGCCCCGATCGGAGCCAGGAAGGCGAACGACGAGCCGAGGTAGCTGGGGAGCCTGTTGCGTGTGATCAGCAGGAACAGGAGCGTGCCGATGCCGGAGAAGAGCAGCGTGGTCGACGGCGGGAAGTGCGTGATCAGCGGGACCAGGAACGTCGCACCGAACATGGCGACGACGTGCTGGGCGCCGAGCCCGATCGTGCGCGGCCAGGTCAGCCGCTCCTCGGGAAGGACGATCGCCTTCTGATCGACCGTCTTGCCGTCACCGTGCAGCGTCCAGGGAAGGGCCATGCAGGAACTGTACTGGGAGCTCTCTGCTTCGTCCTTCCCCACACGCCTAGGCTTGGGCCATGACTGACGTTGCCGCGGCTTCCGGAATCCTGACCGACGACCTCGATCCTGACACCAGGGCGCAAGACGATCTCTTCCGCCACGTCAACGGGCGCTGGATCGCGAGAACCGAGATCCCCGAAGACAAGGCCCGCTGGGGTTCGTTCTACGTTCTGGCGGAGGCGGCCGAGAAGGCCGTCCGCGAGATCATCGACGAGTCGCAGTCGGCCGAGCCGGGCACCGAGGCCCGCAAGGTCGGCGACCTGTTCGCGAGCTTCCTCGACGAAGAGCGAGTGGAGGCCCTCGGCGCGACGCCGATCGAGCCGCTGCTGGCCACGGTCGACGACGTCACCAGCGTCGGGTCGCTTCTCGAGACAGTCGGCCGCTTCGAGCTCCAGGGCGTGAGCGGATTCGTGCAGCTCTTCGTCGACAACGACCCGGGCAATCCCGAGCGCTACATCGTGTTCGTCGAGCAGGCCGGTCTGAGCCTGCCCGACGAGTCGTACTATCGCGAGGAGAAGTTCGAGGCGATCCGCACGGCGTACCGCGGCTACCTCGAGACCATGTTCGACCTGGCCGGATTCGACGGCGCGGGCGAGCGAGCCGGCCGCGTCCTCGCGCTCGAGACCGCTATCGCCTCCCACCACTGGGACAACGTCGCGACCCGTGAGAGCGAGAAGACCTACAACCTCCTGTCGTGGAGCGACACCGCGGCGCTCGCCGAGACGAGCGGAGTCGACCTCGGCACCTGGCGCGACGCCGTGGGCGCGCCCGCCGGCGTGTTCGACGAGGTCGTCGTGCGCCAGCCGTCGTTCGTCACGGGGCTCGCGACCCTCCTCGTCGATGACCAGCTCGAGGCGTGGCGCGACTGGCTGCGCTTCCAGATCATCCGCTCCTTCGCGGCGTATCTGTCGAGCGGCTTCGTGAAGGCCAACTTCGAGTTCTACGGCAAGACCCTCACCGGCACTCCCGTGCAGCGGGCCCGCTGGAAGCGCGGCGTCTCGCTCGTCGAGGGGGCCATGGGCGAGGCCGTGGGGCGCATCTACGTCGAGCGCCACTTCGCCAGCGAGGCGAAGGAGACGATGGACGTCCTCGTCGCGAACCTGGTCGAGGCCTATCGCCAGAGCATCACGGGCCTGGCCTGGATGACCGACGAGACGCGCGTCCGAGCCCTCGAGAAGCTCGACAAGTTCACTCCGAAGATCGGTTTCCCGGCGAAGTGGCGCGACTACGGAGCGCTCGAGATCGACGCCACCGACCTGGTCGGGAACGTCCGCGCGACCGCCGTGTTCGGGTTCGACCGCGAACTCGGCAAGATCGGCAAGCCGCTCGACCGCGACGAGTGGTTCATGACTCCGCAGACCATCAACGCCTACTACAACCCGGGGTTCAACGAGATCGTCTTCCCCGCGGCGATCCTGCAGTTCCCGTTCTTCGACGCCGCGCGAGACGCCGCGGCGAACTACGGTGCGATCGGCGCCGTCATCGGTCACGAGATCGGCCACGGCTTCGACGACCAGGGGTCGAAGTACGACGGCGACGGCCGTCTCACCGACTGGTGGACTCCGGCCGACCGCGAGGCGTTCGAGGTGCTCACCAAATCGCTGATCGCTCAGTACGACGCCCTCGAGCCGGCGCAGACGCCCGGCCACCACGTCAACGGCGCCCTCACGATCGGCGAGAACATCGGCGACCTCGGCGGCCTGTCGATCGCGTGGAAGGCCTACCTGATCTCGCTCGACGGCCAGGAGCCGCCGGTGATCGATGGTCTCACCGGCGCTCAGCGGTTCTTCCTCAGCTGGGCCCAAGCCTGGCAGATGAAGATTCGCGACGAGGAGGCGATCCGACTCATGTCGATCGATCCCCATTCCCCGAACGAGTTCCGGTGCAACCAGATCGTCCGCAACATCGACGAGTTCTACTCGGCGTTCGACGTCGCCGAGTCGGACGCCCTGTGGCTGCCCGCCTCGGAGCGCGTCACGATCTGGTAGGAGCCACCCGGTGGAGTCGAGCCTGGACGGAAGGCGAAGTCGCAGGATCCGCGACCACGGCCGCCATCTCGGCGAACGAGCCGCCGAGCCCTTCGAGCGCAGCTTCCAGGCGCTCGGATCCCTCGCCTACTCGCACGCGCGCGTCTCGGCCTCGGCCTCCGACCTCGACAGTGGCGAGGTGGTCCTGGCGATCGACGAGAACGTGGCGCTCCCGACCGCCGAAGTGGGCAGTCTGCTGCTCCTGATCGAGGTGGCGGCGCGGCTGGCCGACGGCCGCCTGGCGCCGCTCGACGAGGTGTCGCGAGACGCTCCCGCGGGAGACGGCACGCGCGTCGACGACCCTCGAACCGGCGGGCTCTGGTCATCGCTGCTGCTGCCGACGCTCGGGGTGCGGGACGCGGCCACCCTCGTCGGCGCCGTCCGCGATCCCGTCGCCACGAACGCGCTCGCGCGCCTCGTCGGGCTCGACGCGATCCACGGCCGCGGCGAATCGCTGGGGCTCAAGCGGACGGCGCTGCTCGACTTCGCGCGCGCCACGCGCGGGCCGGACGACGCCCCGCAGTTCTCCGTGGGCTCGGCGTACGAACTGCAGAGCCTCTTCGGCGACCTGGTCGCGGGGCGCTGCGTCGACACCGCCGTGAGCAACCGCGTGCTCGGCTGGCTCTCGACCGGTTCGGATCTGTCGATGGTCGCCGCGGCGTTCGGGCTCGACCCCGTGGCCCACCGCGATCGCGATCACGGCATCCAGCTGGTCAACCTCACGGGGGCCGACCTCGGCGTCCGCTCGGAGGCGGGCGCTCTGCGCGGAAGGCGAAGGGGCCTCGCGTACGCCGTGACCGTGGCGTTCGACGACACCGACCTGGCGGCCCGGCTGCGCGTGCTCGAGGTGCTGCGCACGGTGGGGCTCGACCTGCTCGAGCACGTCAGCTGACGCTCTCGGGCGGAACCCCTGACACCGGGCGAGGCCCGACACGGGACGAGACCCGACACCGGGTGGGGCCCGACGCCGGGCGAACGCTGACGCCGAGTTACTTCAGGCCGGACACCGTCAGCAGCGAGACCGACTTCGACGCGCACGCGGTGAGACCCGACTTGCTCGCGAAGATCGACGCCTTCTGCCCGGGCGGGTAGACGCGGAAGCCGTCGGCCTTGGTCGGCTTGCAGTCGGCGCTCGAGTAGTTGCCGGCCTGGACGATGCGAAGCGTGGACGTGGCCGTGCCCGCGGGGGCGACGGTGACGGTCGCGTGCGGCGTGCTGCGGTCGAAGGCTGCGGCCTGCCCGATCTGGGTGCCGTTGCCGTCACCGACGAAGGAGACGCCCGGCCACCCCTGAAGGGTGCAGGACGCCGAGCCCTTGTTGGTCAGGACCAGGCTCACGTAGGTACTGCCCGCTGCCCCGCCACCGGCGTTGTTCGCGATGGCGGCGGACAGGTTCGCCGAGGTGCATGCTGCGATCCCGGTGCCTGATCCGGTGCCTGTTCCGGTACCCGTGCCGGGGGTCGACGACGCGCTCGGGGACGTCGTCGTGCTGTCGCTGGGCGTCGGAGCCGGGGCGGCCGTCACGGTCTTCGTCGCGGTGGGAGTGCTCGCGGTGTCGCTCTTGGCGGAGCAGCCGGCCAGCCCCGCGGCGGTGAGACAGGCGACTGCGATGATCGTGATCCTCGTGGTGGTGCGCATTGCCCCAGCCTGGCACGGGAACGCGACATCAGTCGATCAGTCCCAGGAGTGACATCCGCCGAAGCGTCTCTACGCCCGCAGGAGGACAGCGGTCGGCGTCGGCCGTCGTCACCCAGCTGATGGCTCCCACTTCGGCAGCCGGGTGCGGATCGTCGGAGGTCTCGGCGGCGAACAGGGTCATCTCGACGAGCCGGCCGTCGGGTTCGCCGTGAGCTTGTTCCACGACGGTGAAAAGCACGGTGACCGTCGCGGGATCCAGCTCGAGGGAGACCTCCTCGAGCGCTTCGCGGACGACGGCGTCGGCCCCCGTCTCGCCCGGCTCGACTTTTCCGCCGGGGAGGTAGAGGACGTCTCTGCCGCGAGCCGTGACCATCAGGAGCCGGCGGTCGCGGACGAGGGCCAGCGCGCTGACGACGATCGAGTGCATGGGACAAGTCTGGTGGGAGCGAGGGCCCGCCGGTCGCACCGACGCCGGAGAAAAGACCTTGACAGTGGAATACGATTGTGAAATATTCAATTCAAGATGCGAAGCAACCCGCTCCCGCTCCGACTCCCGAGGATGAACCCATGACCGCAGGCACCGCCACTCAGCTTCTCCCCGCCCTCATCATCGACCCCGTCGACTACCTTCTCGTCGACCTCGCCACCGGGCGCCACCTGCCGGGTGACGTGGTGCACGCGGGTCAACTCGCGCACGAGCACGGTCTCTCCGACGCCGACGCGCTCGACGCGCTCGACGCGGCCGCGTGCCTCGGGGTGGTCTCGTGCCGCGCGGGCCGGGCGAGCGCCATCGTGAGCTGGACCCCGGCCGTGTCGCAGGCGCAGCTGCACCGACTCGCCCGGGCCATGGTCGCGGCCGTCGGCGCCGTCACGTCGCGCGATCCCTACGGTGTCGACGTCATCGACGGCGAAGAGGCTCGTCACGGCGCGGTCGAGCTGTTCGGCCTGACCGTCCCCGGCGACGTCGACCTCTTCCTCGAGCTCGCTCGCGCCCTGCTCGGCCGGCGCTCGATCTCCGTCGTCGACGAGCTCGTGGTGCCGATCGCCGTCCTGTTCTCCGAGACGGCGCAGCAGGTCCACGGCCTCGAGCTCGCGGCCGATGCCGCCACCCGGCAAGAGCTCGTGTGCGACCTCGTGCGCAGCCTGCTCGACGGTCGCGGCGACGACTTCGCGGCCCTGGTGGCCGACTACGCCCTGGCGCTCTCCGTCGACTGAGCATCCCGGCGGGCACGCCACTCGGTGGCCAGGGTCGCGTACACGCAGGTGTCGCCCCACTCGCCCTTGAAGAAGGCATCCTGGACGAAGTGCGCCTCCTTGCGCATTCCGAGTCGCTCGCAGACCCCGATCGAGGCGAGGTTGCGCGGATCGAGGGTCGCGTGCACCCGGTGGCTGCCGACGGTGTCGACGCAGAGATCGACGAGCGCGGCGGCGGCCTCGGTCGCGTAGCCCCTGCCCTGGTACGCGGGGTTCAGGACCCAGCCGACTTCGGCTTGACGGTCGCTCACGCTGGTGAGACGGACGTTGACCTCGCCGATCACCCGCCCCGGTGCGTCGAGGGTCTCGACGCCGAGGGAGAGCGGGTCGGCGTCTTTCGCGAGCCGCGTCATCCTGGTTCGGCGGTCGAGGTGCTCTGCCGCGCCTGCTCGGTCGCGGACCGGCCAGAGCATGTACCGCAGCACCTCGGCGTCGGACTGGTAGACGAAGACGTCGTCGAGGTCGTCGGCGGTCAGCGGCCGCAGCAGCAGGCGGGCCGTGCGGAGCGGACGGGCCTCGAACGACATCAGACGGCGGCGGCCTCGCCGAACGCACCCGGGTCGTCGCGATCGACGCGGTGCAGGGCCGTCGGCGCCGCAGCGGCACGCGTGTCGGTCAGGCCGAACAGGGCTTCGAGGCCGTCGCGGAAGTCTTCGCCGCGGCCCTCGCGCGCGAGCTCGCGGGCGCGCACCGACGGCGTGTGGAGCAGGACGCCGGCGAGGTGACGGAGCGCCTGCTCGGTGCGTTCGCTCGAATCGCCCCGGGTGCGGGCGCGATCGATCTCGGCGTCGAGAAGGTCGAAGACGTGCTTGCGGAGGGCGACGACGGCGGGGGAGAGGGATTGCTCGGCGGCGACGGCCTGGAACTCGGCGGCGGCGCTGGAGACGAGGGCGCGGGCATCGTCGGCGGCGCTGAGTTCGGCGAGCGGGGCGTGCAGGCTGATGGTCTCGAGGTCGAGCAGCTCGACGCCCTCGACCAGAGCCACGAGGGGGTCGACGTTGCGGGGGAGGCCCAGGTCGATGACGAGGCGGCGGGGGCCCGCGGCGACGACGGACGGCACGACGAGCGGCTCGGTCGTCGACGTGCAGGTGATGAGGACGTCGCTCCAGGCGATGGCGTCGGCGAGGTCGCCGTGCGCGACGAGCTCGTGCTTGGCGGCGAACCAGGGCGCGCGACCCGAGGCCGAGTAGACGCCGATCTGCTGGGCGCCGCGGTCGCGGAGGGCGGTGACGGTGGTCGCCGCGTACATCCCCGTTCCCACGAGGAGGATCTTCGCCTGCGCCCAGTCGGTGACCCGGCTCTGCGCGAGGTCGAGCGCCAGCCGGACGAGGGAGCGCCCGGCGCCGCCGACGTTGGTGCGGTTCTTGACGCCGCGGGAGGTGTGCGAGGCCTGCTGGAAGAGGCGCTCGAGGTCGCGGGAGGTGGTGCCGTCGTGACGGGCGCGCTCGAGGGCGCGGCGGACCTGGCCCGAGATCTCGTCTTCGCCGACGACGACCGACTCGAGGCCCGAGCTGACGGCGAAGAGGTGCTCGACGACGCCGTCGCCGGTGATGACGCTCACGCTGTCGCGGAGGTCGGCAGGCACGACGCCGCTGGCGGCGCTCATCGTCTCGATCGTCGCCTCGACGGCGACGGCCGACGCGGCCGTGAGGGGTTCGTCGACGTCGAGATAGGCCTCGAAGCGGTTGCACGTCGCGAGCACGACGGCCCCCGAGACGAAATCGCTCGACTCGACCAGGGTGGTGGCTGCCGTGGGTGCACCGACGCTCAACTTCTCGAGGAGATCGAAGCTGGCGTTCTGATGGGACGCCGTGAGGCAGATGAGCACGACAGACATCGTAACTCTCGGCCCGGTGGCGCGCATCGGCGGCGCTCGGCGTCGAGAGACCGCTGCTCGGATGAGGGTGTGTCTCCCACTTCACCGCGGGCCGTGTCTGGCCTGGCTCGCGCGATCTGCGGCGGCGGGTTCCTCGGAGGCCGCGGGCGGCCTTCCGCGTCGCCCGCCGTGCAGCTCACGAGACCAGACCCCACACGACCTCCGGCCAAGTAGGAGACACACCCTAGAGTCGTTGCCGTGCTCCTCTTCCGCCCCGCCACCCTCGCCGACTCCGACGCGATCGTCGAGCTCGTCACCTCGGCCTACCGCGGCGACGACAGCCGCGTCGGCTGGACCACCGAGGCCGAACTGATCGACGGTCCGCGGATCGACGCCGAGCTGCTGGCCGACGACCTGGCCGACCCGAACGGGGTCGTGCTCGTGGGAGTCGACGGCGACGCGATCCTGGCCTGCTGCCACCTGGCGCGGCGCAGCGACACGGCCGGCTACTTCGGCATGTTCGCGGTGTCGCCGGTTCGCCAGGGCGCGGGCCTGGGCAAGCAGGTCATGGCCGAGGCCGAACGGATCGTCCGCGACGACTGGGGGCTCACGGCTCTCGAGATGACGGTCCTCGAACCACGCGAAGAGCTCATCGCCTTCTACGAGCGCCGCGGCTTCGAGCGCACGGGCACCTTCGAGCCCTTTCCCTACGGCCAGGAGCGCTTCGGCACTCCGCGCCGCGACGATCTCCGCTTCGTCGTCCTGCGCAAGCCGCTCTGACCGACGAGGCGGCAGTCCAGCGCAGGATGCGAGAATGCAGCACGTGATCACGACCGCGCTGCCCGACTCCCACCCGCTCGTCACCGGGGCGACGACGGTGTCACCGCTCGTGCGCGCCCTTCGCGGCGACCGGCCGGAGCGACTTCCGGTGTGGTTCATGCGGCAGGCCGGCCGCTCGCTGCCGGAGTACCGGGCACTGCGCGTCAGCACCAAGATGCTCGACGCCTGCCTCGATCCCGAGCTCTCCAGCGAGATCACCCTCCAGCCGGTCCGGCGCCACGGGGTCGACGCCGGGATCTTCTTCAGCGACATCGTCGTGCCGATCAAGCTGGCCGGGGTCGCCGTCGAGATCGTGCCGGGTCGGGGCCCGGTGCTCGAGTCGCCCATTCGCACGGCCGACGACGTCGCCCGGCTCGAGCCGCTGGATCCTGCGGCCCTCGCCCCGATCGCCGAAGGCGTCGCGCGCACCGTCGCCGAACTCGGTGAAACCCCTCTGATCGGTTTCGCCGGCGCCCCCTTCACACTCGCGGCCTACCTGGTCGAGGGCGGTCCGTCGAAAGACCACGTCCGGGCCCGCGCGATGATGCACTCCGACCCCGAGACCTGGAACGCGCTGCTCACCTGGGCGGCCGACGTCACCGGCGCCTTCCTCCGCGCGCAGGTCCTCGCCGGAGCGAGCGCCGGCCAGCTCTTCGACTCGTGGGTGGGATCGCTCTCGCTCCGCGACTACACCGAGCGGGTCGCGCCGTTCTCCGCCCGAGCGCTCAGCCATGTCGACGACCTGGGCGTGCCCCGGATCCACTTCGGCGTCGGCAGCGGAGAGCTGCTCCGGGCGATGCTCGACGTGGGCGCTGACGCGGTGGGAGTCGACTGGCGCATCCCGCTCGACGAGGCGTCGCGGCGGCTCGGCGGTTCGACGCCCGTCCAGGGCAACATCGACCCCGCGCTCCTCCAGGCTCCGTGGCCGGTTCTCGAAGCGCACGTGCGCGAGGTCGTCGAGCGCGGCAAGGCGGCCCCGGCCCACGTCCTCAACCTCGGCCACGGCGTCAGCCCCGACACCGACCCGACGGTCCTGACCAGGATCGTCGAGCTGGCGCACAGCCTGTGAGCACCGACGCGATCGTCATCGGCGGCGGGGTCGCCGGGCTCGTGGTCGCCCGCGACCTGGGCAAGGCAGGCCGTCGCGTGATCCTGCTCGAGGCCTCCGACCGGCTCGGCGGCGAGGTGCAGCGGCACACCGTCGCGGGAATCGACCTCGACGCCGGCGCGGAGAGCTTCGCGACCCGCGGCGACACCGTGTCGACCCTCGCGACCCAGCTCGGCCTCGGCAGCGAGATCGTCCTGCCCGATCCTCGCGGCGCCTGGGTGATCGAACCCGACGGGCACGCGTTCCCGCTGCCGAAGACCGGACTCCTCGGCATCCCCGGCACGGCCATGTCGCGCGACGTGATCGACGTCATCGGCACGGCGGCGGCGCTGCGGGCAGAGCTCGACTCGCTCATCCCCGGGCCGGTCGGCTCGAAAGAAGAGAAGCTCGGGCCGCTGGTCCGCCGCCGGATGGGGCGCGCCGTGCTGGACAAACTCGTCACGCCCGTGGTGATGGGGGTGCACTCGGCGCACCCCGACGACCTCGACGTCGATCGCGTCGCGCCGGGGTTGCGCCAGGCGCTGCTGCATCAGAACTCGCTCGCCCGCGCCGTGAGCTCGCTCCGCGAACAGGCAGCGGCAGGATCCGCCGTGGCCGGCATCCGAGGCGGCATCGTCCGGCTCGTCGACGAACTCGTGGCAGATCTCGAGACCTACGGGGTCGAGGTCCGCCTCGGCTCCCGCGCCGAAGAGTACGACGCCGCGTCGGTGACTCTCCGCGGCGGGGAGCGCCTGACCGCCGATCACGTCGTCGTCGCGCTCGGCGGCGGCGACGCGGCTCGCCTCGACGGAGAGTCCGCCGTCGTCCCCGGCAGGGCCGGCCTGATCACGCTCGTCACCCTGGTCGTCCGCGAACCGGCGCTCGACGCTGCGCCCCGCGGCACGGGCGTGCTGGTCAGCCCGGGCGCCGTCGGCATCCGCGCCAAGGCGCTCACCCACGCCAGCGTCAAGTGGGCGTGGGTCGCCGAACGAGCCGAGGGGCGCCACGTCCTCCGGCTCAGTTACACCTCCCCGGCCGTGGATCGAAGCACCGACGACGCCGAGTTGCGTGCCATTGCGTCCACCGACGCCGCGAACATCCTGGAGGTTCCGATCTCCCCGACCCGGCTCGACGGCTTCGCTCGCGTCGAGTGGGCGGCACCGTTCCGCGGTGCAGGATCAGCCGGGCGAAGCGACATCCCGGGTGTCCTGCGGGTGGGCGGTGCCGTCGCCGGCCGCGGTCTCGCCGGCGTGATCGCCGGTGCCCGAGCGGCGGCCGCGGGCATCGTGTCGCCACCGGAGGCCTGACCCGTGCGGAAAAGCCCCGGCCAAGCGGTCTAACCTAAGAGAGTGCTGCGGTAACCCGCCGGTACGACTACACGTCTGGAGGCTTCATGCGAGGCAAGCTGATCTTCGTCGCCGGTGCGGCCATCGGGTACGTCCTCGGTTCGAGGGCGGGTCACCAGCGCTACGACCAGATCGCTGCCGGGGCATCGAAGCTCTGGAACAGCCGTCCCGTCCAGAAGCAGGTCGTCAAGGCCGAGGCCGCTGCGGGCGCTGCCCTCCCCAAGATCGTGACCGGTCTCTTCCACGCCGCCCTGTGGGCCGTGAAGAAGCTCCTCGGCATCCAATCGAAGCCGAGGCCCGTCAGCGGTCGCTGACCCCGTCCCGTCCTGTCCGCCACCACCCCCGCCCTGAGAGGGAGCCCATGACCGAGTCGACTCGAGCCGACAGCATCCACCACGCGAAGAAGTCGCGTTCGCTCTTCGGCCTGCTCAGCGACATCCCGACCCTCGTCACCGACCTGGTGAAGGGCGAGATCGCGCTGCTGAAGCAGGAGTTGATCGCCAAGGCGAAGGTCTTCGGCATCGGCGCGGGCCTGATCGTCGGTGCTCTCCTGTTCCTCTTCCTGATGGTGCTCTGCCTCATCGGCGCCGGCATCGCCGCCCTCTCCCTCGTGATGCCGCTGTGGCTCGCCGCACTGCTGGTCGCGGCGCTCTTCCTGGTGATCGCCGCCGGCCTCGGGTTCCTGGGCTACACCCAGATCAAGAAGGGTCTGCCCCCGCTGCCGAAGAAGACCATCGACAGCGTGAAGGCCGACATCAAGGCAGTGAAGGGCGTGGGCAGGATCCCGCGCTCCGACGTGGGAGGACGATTCTGATGAGCAGCGCCGAAGAGATCCAGGCTGCGGTCGACCGCACCCGCGCCGACCTGGCCGCCACGCTCAACGAGCTCGAAGACAAGCTCAACCTGCCCAAGCAGCTGGGCGTCAAGGCCCACGAGGCCAAGGTCTCGTTCTCCCGTGAGCCCAAGCCGTGGCTCATCGGTGCCGCGGCCGTCGCCGCGGCCATCGGCGGCATCGCGCTGCTGGCGCTCCGCCGCCGCTGACGCCGACGTGGCGTCCGCCCTCCCCTCTCCCTGCTCGGCAACGCCCTCCGCTGGCGGCGTGCCGGCGCGCGGTGGAGCGTTGCGAACGCCAGACAGCTCCAGGCACCCGACACCATCACGGTGACCAGCACGTCCTTCGCCGACGGCGGCGCGATCCCGAGCGTCCACGCCGGCGAGGGGGTCGGTGACAACGCCTCGCCCGCGATCGCGTGGGAGAACCTCCCGGCCGGCACCGCGCAGCTCCTGCTCGTCATCGAAGACGTCGACGTGCCTCTGCCGCGGCCCGTCCTGCACACGATCGCTCTGGTCGACGCGAGCGTGCCGGCGCTCAAAGAGGGCGACCTCGACCCGGAGAACCCGACGGTGCGCTTCGTGTCGGCGGCGTTCGGCCGGAGCGGCTACCAGGGGCCTCGTGCGCTGCCGGGGCACGGCACGCACCGGTACGGCTTCCACGTCTACGCGCTCGATCGGGCGGTGCCGAAGGACGCCTCGCTGGTCGACTTCGCCGAGCTGCTTCCGTGGGTCGACGGGCAGGTCCTCGCCCGCGGCTCTCTCGTCGGCACACAGCGTCGCTGACGAGGGTCAGGGCGGCTCTCTCGAAGCTGAGAGGGCGGGTTCGATCCTTGCAGCCGGACGGGGGATGATGGTGGTCATGAATTCGAGCGCCGACGCGCACACGCAGACCACCCCCGAAACCACGGCTCCCGAAGCCTCTGCCGAGACCCTCGGCTACACCCTCTGGGCCGTCCTGCGTCGCGATCCCACGAACCCGTACTCCCCTCGTCCGACCACGTCGCCGAGCTCGACGCCGCCGTGGCCCGCCTCGCCGCGCGCGACGTCACGGTGCGCGGCTTCTACGACGTCAGCGCGCTGAAGGCCGACAGCGACCTCATGATCTGGCTGCACGGCAGCATCCCCGAAGACCTCCAGTGGGGCTACCGCGAGCTGCTGCGCACCGCTGCGCTCCGGTCGCTCCTGCCGACGTGGAACGCCATGGGCATGCACCGCGAAGCCGAGTTCTCCAAAGACCACAGTCCAGCGTTCATGCGCGGAAAAGACCCCGCGGCCTGGCTCACCGTCTACCCCTTCGTGCGGAGCTACGAGTGGTATCTCCTGCCCGACGACGAGCGGCGCGCGATGCTGCGCGACCACGGCATGAAGGGCGCCGTCCACCGCCAGGTGCTGACCAACACCGTGGCGAGTTTCAGCCTGGGAGACTACGAATGGATCCTGGCGCTCGAGGCCCCCGAGCTGGTTCAGCTCGTCGATCTCATGCGCGACCTCCGGTACACCGAGGCCAGGCGCCACGTCCGCGAAGAGGTTCCCTTCTACACGGGGCGACGTATCCCCACATCCGAGATCGGCGAGGTCATTCGTTGAGCAACATCACCAATGGGCAGCTCGTCCCGGCTGCCACCGCGGCAGCGGCCGACGGGCCCGAGTGGGTGTCCGAGCCGACGGCGTACGACGCGATCCTGCTGGCCGGCTTCGGTGGCCCCGAGGGCCAGGACGACGTCATCCCGTTCCTGCGCAACGTCACGCGGGGCCGCGGCATCCCCGAGGAGCGCCTCGAAGAGGTCGCCCACCACTACCGCCACTTCGGCGGCGTCTCGCCGATCAACCAGCACAACCGCGAGCTGAAGGTCGCCCTCGAAGAGGAGCTCGCCCGCCGCGAGATCGACCTCCCCGTGCTCTGGGGCAATCGCAACTGGGATCCCTATCTGAGCGACGTCGTTCGTGACGCGGCCGACCAGGGGTACACGAAGCTCATCGCGATCGCGACGAGCGCCTACAGCTCCTACTCGTCCTGCCGCCAGTATCGCGAAGACTTCGCGATGGCCCTCGACGACACCGGTCTCGCCGAGACCGTCCAGATCGACAAGGTGCGCCAGTTCTTCGACCACCCCGGTTTCGTGCAGCCGTTCATCGACGGCGTGCGCGACGCCCTCCTCGCCGCGCGAGCGGCCAACGACGGGCTCGACCTCGGCAGCGAGGTGCAGGTGCTCTTCTCGACGCACTCGATTCCGTCCAGCGACGCCGCCAAGAGCGGGCCCGCGTCGCGCGGCTTCGACGACGACGGCGCCTATGCGGCGCAGCACCGAGCGGTCGCCGAGGTCGTCATGGCCGCCGCATCCGCCGCCCTCGAGCTCGACTCCTCGACGACGGTGCCGTGGCAGCTCGTCTTCCAGTCGCGCTCGGGTCCGCCGTCGATGCCGTGGCTGGAGCCCGACATCAACGACGCCATCCACGCCCTGAAAGGCGGACCCACCCGGGCCGTCGTGATCGTGCCGCTGGGGTTCGTGAGCGACCACATGGAGGTCATGTGGGATCTCGACAACGAGGCTCTCGAATCCTGCGACGAAGAGGGCTTCTGGGCGACTCGCACGCCGACCCCGGGCATCGACCCCGTCTACGTGACCGGCCTGGTCGATCTCGTACTCGAGCGTCGCGACGGCGTTCCGGCCGTTGATCGCCCGCACCTCACCGATCTCGGCCCCTGGTACGACGTGTGCCGCCCCGGCTGCTGCGAGAATGTCCGTCTGGGCTTCAAACCCGCCGTTTCCGGACTCATTCCCTAAGGATCCCGTGTCAGCTCTTCGCATCGGTACCCGCGGTTCCGCCCTGGCGGTCGCTCAATCGACCCTGATCCTCGATCGTCTCGCGGCGGCCACGGGTCGCGACGTCGAACTCGTCACCGTGACGAGCGAGGGCGACACGTCGAAGGCGTCACTCGCGACCCTGGGTGGCACCGGTGTCTTCGCCAGCGCCCTCCGTGCGGCGCTGCTCGCCGACGAGTGCGACCTGCTCGTCCACTCGCTCAAAGACCTGCCCACGGCAGTCCACCCCGGGCTCACGCTGGGGGCGATCCCCGCTCGCGCCGACGCCCGCGACGCCCTGTGCGCGCGCGACGGGCTCACCCTCGACCAGCTTCCCGAGGGGGCCCGCGTCGGCACGGGGTCACCTCGCCGCGTCGCCCAGCTCAGGGCGAGACGGCAGGATCTCGAGGTGATCGACATCCGGGGCAACGTCGATTCGCGACTGGCGCGCGTCGGCGACGACCTCGACGCCGTCCTGCTCTCGGCCGCGGGGCTCACCCGCCTCGGCCGCCTCGACGCAGCGACCGAGCTCCTCGGCCTCGGCTTCTGGCCGAGCGCTCCCGGGCAGGGCGCGCTCGCCATCGAGGTGCGCGAGGGCGATCAGCCCGCCGACCTCGAGAAGGGGTTGCGGGCTCTCGACCACCGCGAGTCCCGGCTCCTGGTCACGGCCGAGCGCGAGGTCCTGGCCGGCCTCGAGGCCGGCTGCGCCGCCCCGATCGGGGCGACCGCCGTCGTCGATGCCGGTCTCCTGCTGCTCAGCGCGACCGTCTATCGCCCGGACGGCACGGAGCGCCTGACGGCCTCGCACGGCGTGACGCTCGAGCCCGGGTCGCTGCAGAGCCAGCTGGCCGAGGTCGACGATGTCGCCGGCCGTGTCGTCGACGAGTTGCTCGAGAACGGTGCCGCGGCCCTCGCGCCCGTCGGGGGCGGCACCGCATGACCCGCAGGAGCGGCAGCGCGACCCCGATACCCGAGAAGCCGCTCCGAGGCGTCCGGGTGCTGGTGCCCCGCGGCGGCAAGTGGGGCGATTCGGTGTCGGCGGCGCTGCGCTCCTACGGCGCCCAGCCCGTCATCGCGCCGCTGATCAACTTCGCTCCGACCGAGAACCCCCACGACCTCATGGTCGCGCTGCTGCGGCTCGAGGCCGGCGACTACGACTGGCTCGTCGTCACGAGCGCCACCACCGTCGACGTCCTGATCGGAAACAGCATCCGACCCGCCCCGACCACGCGGGTCGCCGCGGTCGGCGAGACCAGCGCGGCGGCGCTGAGTCTGGCCGGCATCCGGGTCGACTTCGTGCCCGAGAACGACAACTCGGCGCGCGGCCTGGTCAAAGAGTGGCCGGCCGATCAGATCGTCGGCCGGGTGCTCGTGCCCCAGTCGGAGATCGCCGAACCGACCCTGGTGGCCGGCCTCGCCGAGCGCGGCCTCGACGCCGAGTTCGTCGCCGCATACCGCACCGTCGGCGTTCCCGTCGATCCCGTCATCCGCGCGTCGGTCGCCGACGGCGGCATCTCGGTCGTCCTCATCACGTCCGGCAGCGTCGCCCGGCAGATCCAGGCGCAGCTCGCGCCTCTACCCGAGGGCACCATCGTCGCCTGCATCGGCCCGCGGACGGCGTTCGACGCGCGCGCGGCCGGTCTGCCGGTGCACCTGATCGCCGAGACCCGCTCGGCGGCAGCCCTCGTCGAGGCCGTCGTCGAACACGCCACCGCAGATCGAGATCTCGCCTCGCAGCCGTCCCACGACGACGGCTCGTCCAACACCGAAAGTCACTGATGTCCGTCTTCCCCCAGGTCCGAGGCCGTCGCCTCCGGGCCACCCCCGCGCTCCGTCGCCTCGTCGCCGAGACGCGGCTGCACCCCGCCGATCTGATCCTGCCGATGTTCGTCCGCGAGGGCATCACCGACGCGCAGCCGATCGCGTCGATGCCCGGTGTCGTCCACCACTCCCTCGAGAGCCTGAAGCCGGCTCTGGCCGAGGCGGCCGAGGCCGGGATCGGTGGGGTCATGCTCTTCGGCGTCCCCCTGGACGAGAAGAAAGACGCCGTCGGGTCGGGCGCCACCGATCCCGACGGCATCCTGAACGTCGCAACCCGGGTCGCCGCGAGCGAGGCCGGCGACGCCCTCGTCGTGCAGACCGACCTCTGCCTCGACGAGTTCACCGACCACGGCCACTGCGGCGTCCTCGACGCCAACGGCACCGTCGACAACGACGCGACGCTCGAGCGCTATCGCGACATGGCGGTGCTGCACGCCGAGGCCGGCTCGCAGATCATCGCGCCGAGCGGAATGATGGACGGCCAGGTGGCAGCCATCCGCGATGCGCTCGACACGAACGGTTACCAGGATCGCTCGATCCTGGCCTACGCGGCGAAGTACGCGAGCGCGTTCTACGGCCCGTTCCGCGAGGCCGTGCAGTCGTCGCTCGTCGGCGATCGGCGCACCTACCAGATGGACAACGGCAACCGGCGCGAGGGCCGGCGCGAGGTCGCCCTCGACCTCGAGGAGGGGCGGACATCGTCATGGTCAAGCCCGCGATGAGCTACCTCGACGTGCTCGCCGACACGGCCGCCACCAGCGACGTGCCGGTCTGGGCGTACCAGATCTCGGGCGAGTACTCGATGATGCAGGCCGCCGCACAGAACGGCTGGATCGACCTCGACGCCGCCAGCTACGAGAGCGTGCTCGGCATCAAGCGGGCCGGTGCCGACGCGATCCTGACCTACTGGGCCGTCGATCTCGCCCAGCGCCTCACGGGCCGCAGTGACGCGGCGCGGGTGATCCGATGAGCGCCCCGCAGTCGGCCAACGACCAGGCCTTCGCCCGCGCGAAGGCGTCCATCCCCGGTGGCGTCAACTCGCCCGTGCGCGCCTACGGCTCCGTCGGGGGTACCCCGCGGTTCCTCGTGAAGGCTCTCGGCTCGTCGGTCTGGGACACCGAAGGGCGCGAGTACGTCGACCTGGTGGCGTCCTGGGGCCCGGCGATCCTGGGGCACGCGCATCCTGCCGTCGTCGAGGCCGTGCAGAAGGCCGCCGCCGAGGGGCTGTCGTTCGGCGCGTCGACGCCGGGCGAGACCGAGCTGGCCGAGATCGTGCGCGAGCGCGTGAGCTTCGGTGACCAGCGGCCGATCGGCAAGCTCCGGCTCGTGTCGACCGGCACGGAGGCGACCATGACCGCGATTCGCCTCGCCCGCGGCTACACCGGCCGTGACCTGCTCGTGAAGTTCGCCGGCCACTACCACGGTCACTCCGACTCCCTCCTGGCCGAAGCGGGATCGGGAGTGGCCACACTGGCTCTCCCGGGTTCCGCCGGGATCACGGCCGAGACCGCGGCGCAGACGCTCGTGCTGCCCTACAACGACCTCGACGCCGTGCGGCGGGCCTTCGACGAGCACTCCGAGCGCATCGCGGGCGTCATCGTCGAGGCGGCCGCGGCCAACATGGGCGTGCTCGCCCCCGACCGCGGCTTCAATCGCGCTCTGGCGTCGATCACGAAGCAGAACGGCGCGCTGCTCATCGTCGACGAGGTGCTCACCGGGTTCCGGGTCGGGCGCGCCGGTTGGTGGGGGCTCGAGGCGTCGCGCGTCGTCCCCGACGGGGCCGGCTGGGAACCCGACCTCATCACGTTCGGCAAGGTCATCGGCGGCGGAATGCCGCTCGCCGCTCTTGGCGGCCGGGCCGAGATCATGGACTTCCTGGCGCCGCTCGGGCCGGTCTACCAGGCGGGCACGCTCAGCGGGAACCCCGTCGCCGTGGCCGCCGGGATCGCCACGTTGCGGCTCGCCGATCCTGCCGTCTACAGCCGTCTCGACGAGGTCGCCGACCTCATCGCGCGCGAGACCTCGTCGGCTCTCACCGCCGAGGGTGTCGCGCACACGGTGCAGCGCGCGGGCAACCTGTTCTCGTTCGCCTTCTCCGAGTCGGCGCCGCGCAACTACGACGACGTCCGCTCGCAACAGACGTGGCGCTATCCGGCCTTCTTCCACGCGATGCTCGACGCGGGGGTCAACCTGCCCCCGTCGGTGTTCGAGGCCTGGTTCGTCACGGCCGCCCACGACGACCGCGCGATCTCGCGCATCGTCGACGCCCTCCCCGCTGCGGCTCGGGCCGCCGCCACGGCAGAACCGCCTCGCTGAGCCCGGCCGGCGCGCGCGGCCTCGACCCACGCGCCCGGGTCAGCGGGAGGCGGCGGTGGCGCGCCTCGCCTGCCAGCGACCGGCGTCGCGCGAGATGTGCAGCGGGAAGTCGAAGGCACCCGAGACCAGCTCACTGGTCAGGACGTCGTCGGCCAGGCCGGTGGCGAAGATCCTGCCGTCGCGGAGCAGCATGGCGTGCGTGGTCGAGGCCGGCAGGTCTTCGAGGTGGTGCGTCACCGTCACGGAGGCGATCGCCGGATGCGAGACGCGCAGGGCGTCGACCGTCTCGAGCAGGTGCTCGCGCGCAGCGACGTCGAGGCCCGTCGCGGGTTCGTCCAGGAGCAGGAGCGCAGGATCCGAGATGAGCGCGCGGGCGATCAGGGCTCGGCCGCGCTCGCCCTGGGAGAGGGTGCTCCAGTGTGCTGCGAGCCTGGCCGAGAGCCCGACGGAAGCCGCCAGATCGTGCGCCGTCGTCACTTCGCCGGTGGAGGCCTCCCAGCGAGGGACCGGGTCGCTGGTTCCGGTGATGCCGGTCAGGATCACCTCGAGCACCGTGTTGTCGCCGAGCATTCGGTGGCGCGGGTCGACGTGCCCGATATGGGTGCGCAGTTCGCGGAGCTCGACGCGGCCCAGGCGCTTGCCGAGGACGGCGACCGTGCCCGAGGTCGGGTGCCCGAGCGCGCCGCACATCGTCAGCATGGTCGTCTTGCCCGCACCGTTGGGCCCGATCAGGGCCCAGTGCTCACCGGCCTCCACGCGAAGGTCGATGTGGCGCAGGAGGTCGCGACCCTGACGGGTGACGCGGACGTCGTCGAGATCGAGAACGGTCACGGGCGAGTGGTACCGGCCGCGCCGAACCCCGCCCGCATCAGTGGCGCACGGGGTTGGTCGGGAACAGACCGTTGGCGCGCACCTCGTCGAAGTAGTCGCCGAAGGTCGCCGTCTGGCCGGAGACGAGGTCGCCCGCGGTGCTGCCGTCGCCGGCCTCGACGGCCTTGCGGAGCGCGTCGGTGAAGGTCACGGCCGGCTCCCACGGGTACATGCCCAGGGCGGAGGTGCGGCGGACGAGCAGGAGGATCCGCGGGCCGGTGGCGGCCCAGAGCCGGGACAGGGACGAGCTGGCCGACGCCTCGAGGAAGATGTCGTTCATGCGCACGAGGGCGTCGATGTCTTCTTGCTTGTGCGACGCGAAGGCCTTGCTGCGGTTGGCCAGGATCGTGCCGACCTCTTTCTTCTGTGCAGAGGACAGCGCGGGCACGCCGCGGCGGACCACGAGCGACCAGACGTCGTAACCGGTCTGCAGGGTGTCGACGAACTCGTCGTAGGTGGGCTGGATGACCCGGGTGTAGCGGTTGGCCTCGATGTCGACGAGCGCCTGGTCGGCGAGCTTGGCGATGGCCTCGCGCACGGGGGTGCGGGAGACGCCGAGCCAGTTGACGAGCTCGTCGTCGTTCAGACGCTCGCCCAGTTCGAGGGTGCCGTCGATGATCGCGGCGAACATCTTGTCGTAGACGACGTCGCGGAGGAGGCGGCGGGGCGCGGGGGTCTGCGTTGCGGGTACGGGTACTGGCATCGGGGTGCTCCTGGTCGAATCGGGGTGACGGAGTGTCCTGGCGGCCGCCCTGCGCGGCCGGACGTGTTCAGTCGGGGATGGCGCCCGCGGCATGGACAGCCGCGAGGTGGTTCTCGGTCGCGCTCTGGAAGGCCTCGAACGCGGGGATGATGGCTGCGTAGTCGCGGTGCTCGGCGGCACGGCGGAGTCGGGTGATGTACTCGATCGTCTCGTCCCAGCGGAACTCGTCGAGCGCCGCCTGGATCATGAAGATGACGCGGGCGTTGAGAGTCGCTTCGAGCTGGGGGAGCAGGGGGTTGCCCGTCCGCTCCAGCGTGAACGTGGTCATGGCGCCGATGTCGGCGACCGCTCGGGTGTCGTGCGCTTCGAGGTGCTTCAGAGCGGTTGCGCCCAGCGCGAGGTAGCTCTTCACGTCGGCGTCGGTGAACCGGGGAATGCCCAGCGCGCGCTGAGCTCGTGGAACCCTCCGAGCATCTGGACGGCGTGCTGGTACATCTCGAAGGTGGGCTTGACGATACGCGTGTAGCGGTTCGCCTCCATCTCGACGAGCCCGTAGTCGACCAGCTTGGCGATGGCCTCGCGGATCGGCGTGCGCGAGACCCCCAGCCAGGCGACGAGCTCGTCGTCGTTCAGGCGCTCGCCGGCCTGCAACGTGCCGTCTTGGATGGCGGCGATCATCTTCTCGAAGACCATGTCGCGGAGCAGACGACGCGGCGCGGGATTGTCGGGACCGGTGGGGACGGGCATGCCTAACCTTCAATGCAGGTCAATGTATCGAGTATCTCAGACTCTAGGATATGCCGATCCGGTCTGTCGAGGCGTAGGAGGGGCCGTGTCGGCGGGTGATGATCCGGGTGAGTCAGCGCCGGACGTCGACGACCGTGCGTCCGCGGACCTGCCCACCGAGGATCGGCTCGGCGAGTCCGATGACCTCGGCGAGCCCCACCTCGTCGGTCAGCGAGTCGAGCAGGTCGAGGTCGAGATCGGTCGCCAGGCGGCTCCACGCGGTCTCGCGCAGGGATCGCGGCGCGTCGACGGAGTTGATCCCCCGAAGGGAGACCCCGCGCAGGATGAAGGGGAGCACGGTGGTCGGCAGGTCGCTGCCCTGCGCCAGCCCGCACGCGGTCACGCTGCCGCCCCACTGCGTCTGCGCGAGCACGTTGGCGAGCGTGTGGCTGCCGACCGAATCGATCGCACCCGCCCAGCGCGGCCGCTGCACCGGCTTGCCGGCCTCTCCGAGAGTCGCCCGGTCGATGACCTCGGCAGCGCCCAGGCCGCGCAGGAAGTCGGCCTGCTCCGGTCGTCCCGTGGAGGCGACGACCCGGTAGCCGAGGCGGCTGAGGAGGGCGATCGCGATCGATCCGACACCCCCGGCCGAGCCGGTGACCAGGATGTCTCCCGCATCGGGAGCGACGTCGGCCTCGAGCCGGAGGACGCTCAGCATGGCCGTGAACCCGGCGGTGCCGATGGCGGCTGCGCGTCGAGGCGTGATGGCCTCGGGCAGGATCACGAGGGACCCCGGATCCGCAACGGCCCGCTCGGAGAACCCGCCGTGCCGCGTCTCGCCGATTCCGGCGCCGTTGAGCACCACGCTGTCCCCCACGTCGAAGAGCCCGGCGCCGTCGGACGCCCGGACCGTGCCGACGAGGTCGATGCCCGGGATCAGTGGGCTGACGCGCGCGACGCTGCGGTCGCCGGTCAGCGCCATGCCGTCTTTGTAGTTGAGGCTCGACCACTCGACGTCGATCACGGCATCGCCCGTGCCGGCACCCTGCCGGAGGAAGTCGTCGTCGACCTCTCGAAGGCGGGCGGTCTCATCCTGGGCTACGACGACGGCACGAGTCATGCTGCGACGCTACGCCCGGAGCCTTGATGCTTCGTCGAGACGGGCGGGAGGGATCAGCCGAACAGGATCGCGGCCTCGTCGTAGCGGTTCTGAGGCACCACCTTGAGCGTGCCGAGAGCCTCCTCGAACGAGACGTGCACGATGTCCGTGCCGCGTAGCGCGACCATCCGGCCCCACAGCCCCTCCAGGACGGAGTCGCTGGCCGCCATGCCGAGTCGCGTCGCGAGCACGCGGTCGTACGCCGACGGGGTGCCGCCGCGCTGGATGTGCCCGAGTGTCGTGGCGCGGGTCTCGATGCCGGTGAGCTCTTCGATGAGCGGTGCGAGACGCTCGCCGATGCCGCCCAGGCGCGGCCGGCCGAAGGCGTCCAGCCCTCGTTCGGAGTGGGCGTCGTCCTCTTCGTCGGGCACGAATCCCTCGGCGACCACGACGAGCGGCGCCCGGCCGCGGTCGTACGCCGATCGCACCCACTCGGCGAGCTGCTCGACACTCGTCTTCTGCTCGGGGATCAGGATCGCGTGCGCGCCGGCCGCCATCCCGGAGTGCAGGGCGATCCACCCCACGTGGCGGCCCATCACCTCCGCGACCATGCACCGGCTGTGGGACTCACCCGTCGTGCGGAGCCGGTCCATCGCGTCGACGGCGATCTGGACGGCGGTGTCGAAGCCGAACGTGTAGTCGGTGGCGCCGAGATCGTTGTCGACCGTCTTCGGGACGCCGACGATCTTGAGGCCCGCGTCGGTGAGACGCTTGGCCGCCGCGAGCGTGCCCTCGCCTCCGATGGCGATCATGGCGTCGATGCCGCGGCGCTTGAGGTTCTCGGTGATGCGCTCGACTCCGCCGTTTCCCTCGAAGGGGTTCGTCCGGGAGGTTCCCAGGATCGTGCCGCCCTGCTTGGAGATGCCCTGGATGTCTTTTCGGCCGAGCGGGACGACGTCGTTCTCGACCACGCCTCTCCAGCCGTCGCGGAACCCGACGAACTCCTGGCCGTTGATCTGCACGCCCTTGAGGACGGCACCGCGGATGACCGCGTTGAGGCCGGGGCAGTCGCCGCCCGAGGTGAGGATTCCGATTCGCATCTTTGCACTCCGTCGATCGCTTGCGGTGGCTCGATCCATCAGTCGTCGAGGAGCCGCGGTGGATCCATCATGTCGTACCGACGACCTAGGATCGACTTGATGGCGAGCCCTTCCGACAACGACCCGGCGCTTCAGCGGTTCCGCCGCGGCGCCGGCACCCGCGTGGGTCCTCCCGGGCCGCCACCGGTCCCCGGGGGCTACCGCCCACCCGGCGTTCAGCCGCCGGCCGAGACGCAGTCCGTCGCGCCCCGATCGGGCGAGCCGATCGCGCCGGGTACCGTTCCCGGTTGGCCGGCCACCCCCGATCCTGCTCGAGCAGAGCCGCTCTTCGGTGAACTCCTGGGCCCTCCGCCGGCCGTCGAGCCGGGCGAAGCCGAGCCGCTCTACGACGCCCCGTCGCCGTCGTGGCCTCCCGTCGACGACGACCCCGGTCGAGGTTCGGGCATCGCGTCGATCGTGGTGGGTTTCTTCGTCGGGATCGTCGGCCTGTTCATCGGCGTCTACTCGGTCCACCGCTCTCGCGAGGTCGGCCGAGCGGGTGTGCTCGGGTTCGTCGGAGTCCTGGTATCGCTCCTGAGCATCTTCGTCGTCGGTGCGATCGGGCTCTCCTGGGTGCGCTACGAGGTCGACGTCGCGCAGCAGTGCTCCCTGGTGGGGCCCGGGCACTACCTCACCCAGTCGGGCTCCGAGGTCACCTGCCGCTGACCCCGGCGGCTGCTACAGCGAGATCGTCTCGTTGTCGCCGACGTTCTTCGGGTGCCCGCCCGTGGCCGCGGCCTTGGCGTACTTGAGCAGGGTCACGGCCTTCGGCTCGGTGCTGGTCCACGACTCGACGGTGTGGGCGTCCACCTCGAGGAGCGCGACCTGCGGGTCGTCGCGGCCCTGGTCGAACCAGGCCTCGGCGCCGGTGTTCCAGAGCTGGTCGATCTTCGCGGAATCGGTGGTGAGAACCGCCGTCCCCGAGATGGACAGCCAGCCCTTCGACGTCTCGACGCCCACGTTCACCTGCGGGTTCGCATCGATGTCGTGGACCTTGGGGCTGTCTTTCGCGACGAAGAAGTACACCGAGCCGTCGAAGTCGCGGTCGACCAGGGCCAGGGGCCGGCTGACGAGGTGCCCTTCGGCGTCGAGCGTGGTGAGGAGTCCGATGCGGGCCTTGTCGAGGACATCGGCGACTGTCTTGATCTCTTCTGCTGTAGCGGTCATGCCGCGGACGCTACGCTGCGGCGGCGTGCGCGGCGCACAGGATGCGCTCACCGTCGTGTACCCCCGCCACACGGCAGACGACGAGCTGTTCGCGGCACTGCGGATCCGCGCAGTTCTGCAGGTGCGAGCTCGGAGCCCCGCAGACGACGCAGGATGCCAGGACCGCCGCGTGGTCGCTGAACTCCACTTCGCCGCGCTTGTCGAAGACATACAGCGAGCCCTCCCACAGTCCGTCGTCGCCGAAGCGCTCGCCGTAGCGGACGATGCCGCCGTCGAGCTGATAGACCTCGCGGAACCCTCGGTCGATCATGAGCGACGTGAGCACCTCGCAGCGCACGCCGCCGGTGCAGTAGGTGACGACCGGACGATCCTTGAGGTGGTCGTAGCGGCCCGAGTCGAGCTCCGCCACGAACTCCCGAGTGTTCTGGACGTCGGGCACGACCGCACCCCGAAAGCGCCCGATCCGGGCCTCGAACTCGTTCCGCCCGTCGAAGAACGTGACGTCTTCGCGCGCGGTCAGCTCGTGGAGCTGCTCCGGGTCGAGACGCGTGCCGCCGCCGACGACGCCGTGCTCGTCGACGCGCAGCTCGCCCGGCGCGCCGAAGCTGACGATCTCGTCGCGGACCTTCACGCTCAGCCGGGGAAGTCGTCGCCGCGCCCCTCGCTCCACTTCGCGTCGAGGTCTTTGAACGGGGCGTACTCCCGAGTCTTCCGGAGATAGCGCTTGACGTTCGGGAGGTCGCCGCCGACGGTGCCGTTGAGGCCGTCCTTCGAGATGACGATGCGGCCGACGAGGCCGAGCGACTCGCAGAGGTCGCGCTGCCAGAGCCGGATCGCCTCGGGATCAGCGAGTGGCGTGAACACGTAGTAGAGCAGGATCTTCGGGGTCGCCACACCCGGAAGTCTAACTTCCCGAGAGGAGACCGGGCCCCTATAGTGTATGAAATGTAAATGTCGCACGACGGGCGACGGCTAGGGGGAGGCCCATGATCAGCGTGTGCAGGTCGCGTACCAGCCCGAACGGGAGCGCTCGATGAGCCCCGTGCCTTCTGTCGCAGCGCGCTCGAAATCGCGCGAGTTGCTCAGCGACAGTGTTCGGCGGCGACTCCTCGGGTCCATCCTCGACGGAACCCTCGTCGCCGGCGAACGCCTTCACGACGAGCAGCTCGTGGCCTGGCTCGGTGTCTCACGCACCCCGATCCGCACGGCGCTCGAACGACTGGCCGAGATCGGGCTCATCGAGATGGAGCCCAATCGCTTCACTCGCGTAGCCGTGCCGTCGCTCGCCGGTCTCGTCCAGGCGCTCGAAGTCCACGCGGCACTGACCGTCTCCGCCGTCGAAGGCGTCGTGTCCCGCCTCGACGACGCTGCCGTCGTCGAGTTTCGCCGACGACTGGCGCCCGTCGTCGAGCTGGGCCGGGAGCACGGCCCGGCCTGCTGGCAACCCGACGACCTCGCCTCGGTCGACCGGGTCCTGTGCTTCTTCTCGCAGCGCGCGGGCAACCCTCTCCTCCTCGACCTCCTCCACGAGGTGCGCGTGCGGCTGGCCTTCTGCTTCGTCAACACCCCGGTGCCCGTCGATCGTTCCCTGGTGACCGGCTTCGCGGTCGAGATCCTGCGGGGTGTCGAGCGACGCGACGAGTCCGCCGTGGTCCGAGCCGTCGTCTCCCATCTCGGGGCCGCGGCGGTGGCCGGCGCACCCGGCGGCGCCGGCCTCGTCGATGCGAAGGGTGTCGGTCCCGACGGTTAGCCTGTCCGCATGTCCTCGATGGTCGTCGCCCCAGCCTCCGGTGGTCCGACGGCCGAGTTCCGCACGCGCTACGCCCCGCCCGAGCCCGTGCACCTGCACCAGACGCTCCGCGGGCTGTCGCGCGGGTCCGGTGATCCTGCGTACCGCGTCGTCGGGTCGACGATCTGGCGTGCCGTCCGCACACCCGTTGGGCCGGGCAGCCTCCGGCTCGTGCCGTCGTCGTCCGGCATCGAGGCGACGGCCTGGGGCGACGGCGCCGAGTGGCTCATCGACGGGGTGCCCGAGCTCCTCGGCGACGGCGACGACTGGTCGGGTCTCGACGTCTCCCGCAACGACTTCCTCGCCGACGCGCGTCGTCGGCTGCCCGGGCTGCGGCTCACGCGCACCAATCAGGTCGTGCAGATGCTCGTCCCCGCAGTGCTCGAACAGAAGGTGACGAGCACCGAGGCCTGGCGCGCGTGGCGGCAGCTGGTCCGGGCCCACGGAACACCCGCGCCCGGGCCGGCCCCCGAAGGGCTCGTCGTCCCACCCGACGCCGCCGGCTGGTCACGGATCCCGAGCTGGGAGTGGCACCGTGCCGGCGTCGGCCCCCAGCGCTCGGCGACCGTGATGCGCGTCTGCGCGGTCGCCGCCGGGCTCGAGCGCACGCTGAGCCTCGGGCGCGGAGGCGACGAGATCCAGAAGCGGCTGCGCTCCGTCGTCGGCGTCGGCGTGTGGACGGCGGCCGAGACCAGCCAGCGGGCGCACGGCGACGCCGACTCACCCAGTGTCGGCGACTACCACCTCCCGGCCCTCGTCGGCTGGGCGCTGATCGGCCGCCCCGTCGACGACGACGGCATGCTCGAACTGCTCGAGCCGTGGCGCGGCAACCGGGAGCGCGTGATGCGGCTCATCGGGGCGAGTGGGTTTCGTAAACCCCGCTTCGGGCCACGCCTCACAATCCAAGACCACCGACACCACTAGGCGTGGCAGGGTGCGTGAACTGCTCTGCCAGATGAGGCGTGGCAGATCGCGTGCCCTGCCACGCCTCAGTCGGAAGCGTCGTCTCCTATGGCGTCGAGGACGCGTTGTGAGAAAGCACGCAGCGACTCGCCCTCCTCGCCCAGCACGTCGACGAAGTAGCGCTTGATCGCCTCGTTGTGGCCGCGGCTCGACTCGAGCATCGCGCGGCGGCCGTCGGGAGTGAGCTCGACCCAGGTGCCGCGCGCATCGGAGTCGCACTCGCTGCGGCGCACCAGCCCGCGCTTCTCCATGCGCGTCACCTGGTGGCTGACGCGGCTCTTCTCCCAGCCGATCTGCTCGGCGATGTCCCGAACGCGAAGCCGACGATCGGCGCTCCGGCCGAGGCCGGCGAGGATCTCGTACTCCGGCGCCGACACGCCCGAGCCCTCGTAGAGGCGCACTTCGAGGGCGCGATCGAGGCGACGCCGCATCGCGTAGAAGGTGTCCCAGACGCTCCACTCGTCTTCGGTGAGCTGCTCGGCCATTCGCCCAGTGTAGAGACGGTGGCGCGGCATATCCTCGAAGCATGTCCGACGTGCGCTCCGCTGACCTCGCCACCGAGACCATCGAGACCGTTCGACGCTGGCTCGCTGCTTCCGAAGGGGCGAAGGTCGATCCGTCGGCCGCCCGACTGGCCGGGGTCCTTCGCGATCCTGCCGGCCTCGATTTCACGCTCGGGTTCGTCGACCGGGTCGTGCGGCCCGAAGATCTGCACGTCGCGGGCCGCAGTCTCGAAGAGCTGAGCCACTCCATCCCCTCGTTCCTGCCCTGGTTCCTCCGGGCGGCCATCTCGGCCGGCGGCAGCATGGCATCGGGGGCACCGTGGCCGACCGTTCCGATGGCGCGCCGGGCACTGCGGCGGATGGTCGAGCACCTCATCGTCGACGCCACGCCGTCCCGCCTCGGCGCCAGCCTCGCCAAGCTCCGCGCCGACGGGTCGCGGCTCAACCTCAACCTGCTGGGCGAGGCCGTCCTGGGTGACGACGAGTCCGACCGGCGGCTCCGAGGCACTCGCGATCTGCTGGCGCGCGACGACGTCGACTACGTGTCGATCAAGGTCAGCGCCGTCGCCAGCCAGCTCTCGCTCTGGGCGTTCGAAGAGACCAGCGACCGCCTGGTCGCGCGGCTGCTCCCCTCTTCGAGCTGGCCAGCGCCGCCGAGACGACCAAGTTCATCAACCTCGACATGGAGGAGTACCACGACCTCGATCTCACGATCGACGTCTTCACGCGCATCCTCGACACGCCCTCGATGCTGAAGCTCGAAGCCGGTATCGTCCTCCAGGCCTACCTGCCCGATGCGCTCGGGGCGCTGCAGCTCCTCACCGAGTGGTCGAGGGCGCGCGTCGCCCGCGGCGGGGCGCCGATCAAGGTGCGGGTCGTCAAGGGCGCCAATCTGGCGATGGAACGCGTCGACGCCTCGCTGCACGGCTGGCCGCTGGCCACCTGGTCGAGCAAGGTCGAGACCGACACCAACTACAAGCGCATGCTCAACTGGGCGCTCACCCTCGACAACGCGGCCGTCGTCAAGATCGGCATCGCGGGGCACAACCTCTTCGACGTCGCCTACGCGTGGAACCTCGCCAAGCGCCGCATGGTCACGGGCCGCGTCGACTTCGAGATGCTGCTCGGCATGGCGACCGCCCAGGCGGCTGCCGTCCGTGCCGACGTCGGGCAGCTGCTGCTCTACACGCCGGTCGTCCACCCGCACGAGTTCGACTCCGCCATCAGCTATCTCGTCCGCCGCCTCGAAGAGAACGCCTCGTCCGAGAACTTCCTCTCCGGCGCCTTCGACCTCGCCACCGACCCCGAGGTCTTCGACCGGGAGAAGTCGCGGTTCCTGGCTTCCCTGGCGGCTCTCGACGACCGCGTCCCTCGTCCGAACCGCCGACAGGATCGCTCTCGGCGACTCGACCTGGGAGCGCCGACCGCCGGATTCGTCAACGCGTCCGACACCGATCCCTCGCTCGAGGCGAACCGCACGTGGGGGCGCAAGATCCTGCGGCGCTCCGCCACCTCCGAGCTCGGCATCGAGACGATCGACGAAGCCTGGGTCGACGATCCCGGCCGCCTCGAAGAGGTCGTCGCAGGCGTCGCCGCGGCCGGCGTCGCCTGGGGGCGCGAAGACGGCGCCACCCGGGCCGAGCTCCTCGACCTCGTCGGACAGGGGCTCGCGGCGCACCGCGCCGAGCTCATCGAGGTGATGGCGTCCGAGACGGGCAAGACCATCGCCGAGGGCGATCCTGAGGTCAGCGAGGCGATCGACTTCGCCTTCTACTACGCCGAGCAGGCCCGGGCCCTCGACCGCGTCGAGGGAGCAGTCGCTGTTCCTCCGCGCCTCACGGTGGTCGCCCCGCCGTGGAACTTCCCGGTTTCGATCCCCGTCGGCGGCGTCCTCGCGGCACTCGCGGTCGGGAGCGGCGTGATCCTGAAGCCCGCCCCTCAGGCGCACCGGTCGGCCGCCGTCATCGCCGAGATCCTCTGGAAGTCGGGCGTGCCCAAGTCGCTCCTGGCCCTCGTCGACCTCGACGAGGGGTCGCTCGGCCGCGACCTCATCGCGCACCCGGCCGTCGACCGCGTCATCCTCACCGGCTCCTACGACACCGCGGCGCTCTTCCGCTCGTGGCGGCCCGACCTTCCGCTTCACGCCGAGACGAGTGGAAAGAACGCGATCGTCGTCACACCGTCCGCCGACCTCGACCTGGCGGTGGCCGACATCGTCCAGAGCGCTTTCGGCCACGCCGGCCAGAAGTGCTCGGCTGCGTCCCTCGTGATCCTGGTCGGCTCCGTCGCCGAGAGCGCGCGCTTCCGGCGCCAGCTCGTCGACGCGGTCTCGAGCCTGCGCGTCGGCTATCCCGACGTCCCCACGACCCGCATGGGGCCGCTGATCGATCCTCCGACCGGCAAACTCGAGCGGGGTCTCCGCACCCTGGCCGACGGCGAGTCCTGGCTGCTCAAGCCCGCGGCGCTCGACGACACCGACGTGCTCTGGAGCCCGGGCATTCGCGACGGCGTCACGCCGGGCAGCGAGTTCCACCTCACCGAGTACTTCGGGCCGGTTCTCGGCATCATGCACGCCTCGTCGCTGAGCGAGGCCATCGAGTGGCAGAACGCCGTCGACTACGGGCTCACCGCCGGCCTGCACGCCCTCGACGTCGACGAGATCGCGACCTGGTCGGACGCGGTCCAGGCCGGCAACCTCTACGTCAACCGCACCACGACGGGTGCCATCGTGCAGCGCCAGCCCTTCGGCGGCTGGAAGCGCTCGACGGTGGGCACCGGCGCGAAGGCCGGCGGCCCCAACCAGCTCGTCGGCCTCACGACCTGGCGGCGCAACAATCACGAGCCCACCTCGTCGCTCAGCCTGCACGGCGTGCCCGACGTCGGCGTCCGCGTCATCGAGGCGACCCGCTCGGTGCTCTCCTTCGGCGAGTTCGATTTCGTGCGATCGGGCAGCGCGAGCGATCTGCGCGCCTGGCAGGACGACTACGCAGGATCGCGTGATCCGTCGGCCCTCGAAAGCGAGCGCAACGTGTTCCGCTACCGCCCTCACCCCGTGATCCTGCGCCTCTCGACCGACGGTCGCATGGCCGATCTGGTGCGCCTCGTGGCTGCGGCTGCCGTAGCGGGCGCGCCTCTCTCGATCAGCAGCGCCCTTCCGCTCCCGGCCACCCTGGTGCAGTTGCTCCGCGGGGCGGACTCGCCCGTGCGCGTCGACGAGATCACGATCGAGAACGAGGGGCTCTGGCTGGCGCGCGCGTCGGCGGGCCTCCTGCAGGGGCAGGTCTCGGCTCCGGTCGAAGACGACCTCGCCCTGATCGAGCGAGCCACGCGAGACTCCGGCCTGCTTCAACTCGGTCTGCAGAACACGGTGGCGCTCGACCGCGCCGCCCTGCTGGAGGCCGACCCGACGACTCGTCTCGACGGCCCGGGGCCCGGCGTCTACCGCGGGCTGCGCGTGCGGCTGATCGGCGGCGATCCTGCAGCACTCGCCCGCGCGGTCGCGGGCAGCCCCGACGTCGCGATCTACGCCGACGAGGTCACCGAATCGGGGCGGATCGAACTGCTGCCGTTCCTGCACGAGCAGGCCGTGTCGCTCACCGCGCACCGGTTCGGCAACCCGGTCGCCGAGCTGGCGGCGTTGCGGCTGTAGCCGCCGCGCAGGCGGTCTCCGGCGAGGCGCGGGCGGGTTACGCGGGCTGGCGGTTGATGAGTTTGGAGAGCACGATCGCGCTGCGGGTGTGGTCGACGTTGGGGGCGTTGCGCACCCGCTCGAGGGCGCCCTCCAGGCTCGGGATGTCACGAGAGCGCATGTGGACGATGGCATCCGCGCTCCCGGTGACCGTGCCGGCGTCGACGACCTCGGGGACGGTGCTCAAGATCCGCTGCAACTCGGCGGGCGAAACGGTTCCGCGGCAGAACAGCTCGACGTACGCTTCCGTTGCGAGTCCGTCGACGGCGGGGTCGACCTGCACGGTGAACCCGCGGATCACGCCGTCGGAGACCATCCGGTCGACGCGGCGCTTGACGGCGGAGGCGCTGAGGCCCACCACGGCGCCGATGTCGCCGTAGCCCGCGCGGGCGTTCTGGCGCAGAAGGTCGATGATGCTGAAGTCGAGATTGTCCACGAGCAGACTGTACGGGATTTTGTTGCGCCGTTTTCTCGATTCTGCATGAATACTGCGTTCGACGCTGCCGAAATGCGCGTATTCCGTGTGAAACTGGCTGACGTGAGCATCGCTACCGAACCCCAGTCGACCGCCGTCCCGACCCGTGAGGCCTCCCACCGCACGATCCTGATGTGCCGCCCGGAGCACTTCACGGTCAGCTATCGGATCAATCCGTGGATGCACCCCGAAGACCCCACCGACACGTCGAGGGCCGTCGCCCAGTGGCAGACGCTCTACGACACGTACGTCTCCCTCGGCTTCGACGTGAAGCTCATCGAGCCGATCGACGGCCTGCCCGACATGGTCTACTCGGCCAACGGCGGGTTCGTGCTCGACGGGAAGGCGTACGGCGCCAGCTTCACCTACCCCGAGCGCCAGCCGGAGGGCCCCGCGTACATGGAGTGGTTCGCCGCCAACGGCTACGAGGTCTCGGTGCCCGAGCAGATCAACGAGGGCGAGGGCGACTTCCTCCTCGTCGGCGACGTGATCCTGGCGGGCACGGGCTTCCGCAGCGACTCGACGTCGCACGAAGAGTTGGCCCGCATCTTCGGTCGCGAGGTCATCACGCTCAAGCTGATCAATCCGAGCTTCTACCACCTCGACACCGCGATCGCCGTGCTCGACCCGGTGCCGGTCGACGGCCACAGCAACATCGCGTACCTCGAGAGCGCCTTCGACGAGCCGTCGCTCGCGATCCTGCGCGAACGCTATCCCGACGCCATCCTCGTGAGCGAGGAGGACGCCGCCATCCTCGGCCTCAACTCGTACTCCGACGGCTACAACGTCGTCATCGCCTCCCGCGCCACGGGCTTCGAGAAGCAGCTGCGCGAGCGCGGCTACAACCCCATCGGCGTCGACCTGTCCGAGCTGCTGCTCGGCGGTGGCGGCGTGAAGTGCTGCACCCTCGAGCTGCGGCGATGAGCACCGCCACCGGTTCCCGGTCGGCTTCGGCGATCGAGGTCGAAGACGGGGCGCTCGCGCACAACTACCATCCGCTGCCCGTCGTCGTGGCCACGGCCGAGGGTGCCTGGGTCACCGACGTCGAGGGCAAGCGCTACCTCGACTGCCTGGCCGCCTACTCGGCCGTCAACTTCGGGCACGGAAACCCTCGCCTCATCGACGCGGCCAAGGCGCAGCTCGATCGGGTCACGCTGACCAGTCGCGCCTTCCACAACGACCAGCTCGGCCCGTTCGCGGCGGAGCTCGCAGCACTTCTCCACAAAGAGATGGTGCTTCCGATGAACACGGGCGCGGAGGCCGTCGAGTCGGCGATCAAGGTGGCCCGTGCCTGGGGCTACCGGGTCAAGGGCGTGGCGCAGGATCACGCGAAGATCGTCGTGATGGACGGCAACTTCCACGGACGCACCACCACCATCATCAGCTTCTCGAACGATCCGGAGGCGCGAGCCGACTTCGGCCCGTACACGCCCGGCTTCGTCTCGGTGCCCTACGGCGACATCGACGCCCTCGCTGCCGCGATCGACGACGACACGGTCGCGGTGCTGCTGGAGCCGATCCAGGGAGAAGCGGGGGTCGTCGTCCCGCCGCCGGCATTCCTGCCCGCTGTCCGCTCTCTGGCCTCCGCCCGCAACGTGCTGATGATCGCCGACGAGATCCAGGCCGGGCTCGGTCGCACCGGTGCCACGGTCAGCTGCGACCTCGTCGACGTCGTGCCCGACCTCTATCTGCTGGGGAAGGCCCTGGGCGGCGGCATCGTGCCGGTGAGCGCGGTCGTGGGCGATCGCGATGTGCTCGGAGTGCTGCGGCCCGGCGAACACGGCTCGACGTTCGGCGGAAACCCGCTGGCCGCCGCAGTCGGCCTCGAGGTGGTCAGGATGCTCGGAACGGGAGAATGGCAGGATCGTGCCCGTGAACTGGGTGCCCGGCTCCGGTCCGGCCTCGACGCTCTCGCCGCGTCGGGCGCGGGTGTCGCCGAGGTTCGAGGCGCCGGCCTCTGGGTCGGCATCGACATCGACCCCGCCATCGGCAGCGGACGCGACGTCTGCGAGGGGCTCATGCGGCGCGGCGTCCTGGCGAAGGACACCCACGGCTCCACCATCCGGCTCGCGCCTCCGCTCGTGGTGACGAGCGACGAGCTCGACTGGGCCGTGGCGCAGCTGGCCGACACGCTGGAGGAACTCGGTCGCTAGGGTGTGCCTCAATTCGCCGCGGGTCGTAGGTGCCCTGGATCGCGCGAGCCGCGGCCGCGGGTTCCGTGAAGGCCGCGGGCGGCCTCCTGGGTCACCCGCCGTGCAGCTCACGAGACCGGACCGAACACGACCTCCGGCGAATTGAGAGACGCGCCCTCGTCGCGGCCCCGAGACGGCGCCGTCTGAGCAGACCACCGGATCACGTCCGCTCAGGCGGCGTCCTGCTGTCCCGGCGTGTCTTCGAGGCATGAATCACCAAGGCATATATACCGTATGTAGCGCATAGGATGCGCGGCCCGGCCGCTCTCCGGCCGGGTTTCGCGGGAGGTCGGGTACGGCCGGCCTCCCGCGCCGTCGTCAGGTCGGGTGTGTGGCGACGGGTGTGGCCCGGTGTCCGCGCTCTGCGCCGCCGACACGGGGTGGCCGGCCGAATTCTAAATAGGCACGGAGTCCAGCAACCGTCGTGGGAAGCACGACACGGGGGTGACTGGCCGGATGTCAAACCAGCACCGAGTCCAGCCGATTCCGTGCGAAGCACGGACATGCAAGTGGCTGGCCGGATGTTAAACCAGCACAGAGTCCAGCAACCGTCGTGCGAAGCACGACACGGGGGTGGCTGGCCGGATGTCAAACCAGCACCGAGCCCAGCCGATTCCGTGCGAAGCACGGACATGCAAGTGGCTGGCCGGATGTTAAACCAGCACCGAGTCCAGCAACCGTCGTGCGAAGCACGACACGGGGTGGCTGGACGCGGCATCGATCCGCGGACCTTTCGATTTTCAGTCGAACGCTCTACCAACTGAGCTACCCAGCCATGGCGACCCTGACCGGACTTGAACCGGCGACCTCCGCCGTGACAGGGCGGCGCGCTAACCAACTGCGCTACAGGGCCAAACTTGTGTTGCTGTTGTTCCTTCACTCATCGTACCGTGACCCCAACGGGATTCGAACCCGTGCTGCCGCCGTGAAAGGGCGGTGTCCTAGGCCACTAAACGATGGGGCCGTGAAAAGCGTGAAGGCGTTCCAGCAACCGAGGGACAAGCATACGGATCCCACCCGGAATTGCAAAATCCGCAGGATCCCCGGATTGCCGGGCCTCGAATCGAGCATTCCTCTCCTCCCCAATTGTGGGTACAACGGAGTTATCCACAGATGCGCCACACCGGCGGGGCAGAGGCTCCACATGCCCTGTCAGAGTTAGTTTCAAGCTGTTCTTGAGACTTTCAGACGAAGGTCTCCGGCCGGATGACGCCGACAGCCCAGGGAAAAGACCCCTTGGGCCGCTCGGCCTGCGTTGCTACTGTTGCTCGTGTTAACAGTGTGACGAGCCATCCGGTCACACCGTGACGACGATTCGGGATCCGATGACACTCTTCCTCCGCTCCGGCAAGCAAGCGCCCGCGACGACGGCCTCCGCCGCTCCTTCGGCGCGCTCTCGCCGGGTCCGTCGGCCGCGCGCGGGCACGGCCCTGCTGATGGCCGGTGCCGTCCTGATCTCGGGCGTCGTCCTCGGCACGCCCCTCGAGGCCAACGCCGCCGCGGTCACGTACCCGTCCTGGGCGGATGTCGCCGCGGCGGCCAAGAGCCAGTCGAAGAAGGCCGCCGAGATCGACAACATCAACAAGCTCCTGGTGCGACTCGCCGGCGACGTCAAGGCGAAGCAGGCGGTCGCCGTCCAGAAGGGCAAGGACCTCCAGCAGGCGCAACTGAATTACGACCAGCAGGAGAACACCAAGGCCAAACTGCAGGCGCAGGCCGACCAAGCGGGCAAGGTGGCCAAGGCGAGCGAGACGCGGGCCGGTCAGCTGGCCGCCCAGCTCGGGCGGTCGGGCAACAACAACATCAGCACCGACCTCATCGCCAACCCCGGCAAGGCGGGCAACCTGCTCTACAAGCTCGGCGCGATGAGCAAGCTCACCGAGCAGGCCAACGGCATCTACGCCCAGGCCGTGCAAGACCGCAACACGGCGCAGTCTCTGACCGACCAGGCCGAAGTCGCAGCCAAGGCCCTCGCCGCTCTCGCCGACAAGGCGCAGGCCGCCCTGGTCGACGCGCAGGCCGCCGCTGAGGCGGCCCAGACGGCCGTCGACGCCCAGAAGGCGAATGAGACCCGTCTGCAGGCTCAGCTCACCGCCATCAAGCACCAGCGCGCCCTCACCGAGCACCAGTACAACCTGGGCGTCGTCGCTCGGCAGAAGGCCGCCGCTGCGGCAGCCGCCCGCGCCGCGGCACTCGCCGCCAAGCAGGGCGGCGCCAACGGCATCGCCAACTCCCAGGGCTGGACCCGCCCTGCAGGCGGTTACATCACCAGCAGCTTCGGCATGCGCGTCGATCCCGTGACCGGCTCCTACACGCTGCATGCGGGCACCGACCTCGGCGCCTCCTGCGGTTCGAACATCTACGCGGCCCACTCCGGCACCGTGATCTACGCGGGTCCTTACGGCGGCTACGGCAACTTCGTGCTCCTCGACAACGGCGGCGGCATCGACACCGGCTACGGCCACATCGTCGACGGCGGCATCCACGTGGCCGTCGGCCAGAGCGTCAAAGTCGGACAGGTCATCGCCCAGGTCGGTTCCACCGGCTGGTCGACGGGCTGCCACCTCCATTTCGAGACCCGCCCCGGCGGCGTCGCAACCAATGCCGTGCCCTTCATGGCCGCCCGAGGAGTGACCCTGTAGTGAACATCCGCACACCCGAAACGTTCGTTCTGTGACGCCCCGGCGTCGCACACTGGGTGTGCTCATCGTTCTCTCCGTGTCGGCGGGCCTCGTGGCGACGTCGGCTGTCGGCCTCGTTGCGCCGGCGCAGGCCTCGCCTTACCCGTCCTGGTCCGACGTCCAGGCTGCAAAGGGCGACGAGGCCGCGGCGAAGAAGCAGATCGCGTCGATCGACGACGCCATCACGAGCCTCCAGCAGCGCGCTCAGTCGACCAGCGACTCCGTCTCCGGCGCGGGCGAGCGGTACCAGGTCGCGGTCCTGGCCGAGCAGAAGGCGAAGGCCGAGCTCGACGGCGTCGCCGCCGAGAAGAAGAAGGCGGCCGCGGCCGCGAAGGTGTCGCAAGAGCGCGTCGGTCAGCTCGTCGCAGAGCTCTCGCACGAGGGCGGCGGCCAGCTCACGGTGACGATGCTCACCGAGTCGAGCCACGCCTCCGACCTGCTCTACCAGCTCGGCACGATGACCAACCTCACGTCACGCACCACGAGCCTCCTGCAGCAGGCCCGCCAAGACCAGAACCTCGCCACGGCTCTCAGCGACCAGGCCGCCGCCGCCCAGAAGGCGCTGTCCAAGCGCACGCAGGCCGCCGCCGCCGCTCTCAAGCAGGCCAACTCTCTGGCCGACACGGCCGCGGCAGCGCTCGCGAACCAGCAGAAGAACCAGTCGCAGCTGATCGCGCAGGTCGCGTACCTCCGGGGCACGACGGCCCAGGTCGAGGAGAAGTACTACGCGGGCGTGGCCGCTGGGTCGGCGGGCGACACGACTCCCGTCGTCCCCGGCAAGACCTCCTCCGGTTCCGGTGCGGGCAGCGCGACGAACTCGGGCACGGGCACCGCTCCGAGCAAGGGCGCCTCGCCCAGCAAGGCCGCGAGCCCGCCCAAGGCTCCGGCGCCGAGCCACTCGTCGAACCCGGCACCGTCCAAGCCGAGCGCGCCCGCACCGCCCACACCGACGCCGCCGAAGCCCACGCCGCCGTCCTCCGGTTCCTCCGCGGCGATCAACACGGCGGTGGCGTTCGCCAGGGCTCAGCTCGGCAAGACCTACGTGTTCGGCGGCGCCGGTCCGAACGTCTGGGACTGCTCGGGGCTGATGATGGGCTCCTACTCGGCGGCCGGCGTCTACATCGGCGGTCACTCGGTGCGCTACCAGTACGACTACCTCCAGGGCGAAGGCCGACTCGTGCCGATCTCGAGCATGAGGGTCGGCGACATCATCTTCTATCACAACGCGACCGACGGCATGTACCACGACGCCATGTACGTGGGAGGCGGCAGCATGCTCGAGGCCCCGAACCCCAACGCCAAGGTGCGCATCGTCGCCGTCCGCTACTTCGAGCTCTACGCGGTCGGGCGCCCGGTGGGCTGACGCCCGGTGGGCTGACATCGGCTTGGCCTGACGCCGGCGTGGCCTGCCGTCGGCGTGGCCTGCCGCCCGATGGCCCGCCGCCCGTCCGCGCGGCTCAACGACGAATGCACCCGATCCCTCGGGTGCATTCGCCGTGTCGCAGAGGAAGGGTCAGTGACCGCCTTCCTCCTCCAGCTTCTTGAAACCGGCCTCGACGATGGCCTCGGCCTCAGCCGCGTCGCCCCACCCTTCGGTCTTGACCCACTTGCCGGGCTCGAGGTCTTTGTAGCGCTCGAAGAAGTGCGCGATCTCGGCCTTGGTCTGCTCCGGGACGTCGTCGATGTCCTGGATGTGCTGCCAGCGGGGGTCCTTCGCCGGGACGACGAGCACCTTGGCGTCGGAGCCGGCCTCGTCGGTCATGTTGAAGACGCCGACCGGGCGCACCGAGACGCCGACGCCCGGGAACACCGGGTACTCGAGCAGGACCAGCGCGTCGACGGGGTCGCCGTCGAGGCCCAGGGTGTTCTCGAAGTAGCCGTAGTCGGTCGGGTAGACGAACGAGGTGAAGAGCACGCGGTCGAGGTACACGCGGCCTGTCTCGTGGTCGACCTCGTACTTGTTGCGGGACCCCTTGGGGATTTCGACGACGACGTCGTACGCGGTCATGACTGCTCCTTGGTGCGTGAGAGGTGTGTGAGAAGTGTGAAGGGCGCGTGATGCGCCGCAGGTAACGTTACAAGATGCCCAGCCGCCCTCGCCTGACCCCCGCCATCGCCGACGTGCGCCGAGCCGCGCGCGAGCCGCTGGTCGCGATCGCAGCCGAGAGGGCGCAGGATCCTGCCCTCGCTGCAGAAGCGGACGTCCTGGTCGCGCTCAGCGGAGGCCCCGATTCGCTGGCGCTCGCCGCGGCGGTGGCGTTCGAAGCACCGCGTGCGGGCGTGCGGGCCGGGGCCGTCGTCGTCGACCACGGCCTTCAGGAGGGGTCCGCCGACGTCGCGGCCCGGGCGGCAGAGCAGGCCGCCCTCCTCGGCCTGGCGCCGGTGCTCGTGAAACGGGTGGCCGTGGGGCGCCGAGGCGGCCCGGAGGCCGCGGCCCGCACGGCCAGGTACGCCGCGCTCGAGGAGGCCGCCCGCGAGTCGGGAGCGCTCTCGATCCTGCTCGCCCACACGCTCGACGACCAGGCCGAGACCGTGCTGCTCGGGCTGGCTCGCGGCAGCGGTCCCACCAGCCTGCAGGGCATGGAGCCGCGGTCCGGCCGGTTCGCGCGTCCGCTGCTCGGCGTGCGGCGCGAGACCACGCACGCCTTCTGCGCCGACTCGGGGCTCGAGGCCTGGCAGGATCCCCAGAACCACGACACCGCGTTCCGTCGAGTCCGTCTGCGCGCGACCGTTCTGCCAATGCTCGAGCGCGAGCTCGGCCCGGGCATCGCCGAGGCGCTCGCGCGGACGGCCGACCAGCTGCGCGAAGACTCCGCGGCGCTCGACCACTTCGCCGAGGAGCAGGCGGAGGAGCTCGCGGACCACGCCGAGGCCGGGATCTCGCTCAGCGTCTCGGGGCTGGCGGCGAATCCCGCGGCGCTGCGTCAGCGACTCATCCGGCTGGCCGTCGAGAGCGAGTTCGCCGTCTCGCTGTCGAGGGCCCAGACCCTCGAGGTCGCTCGGCTGGTGACCGACTGGCACGGGCAGGGGCCCGTGTCGCTGCCGGGCGTTACAGTGGTCAGACGCGGCGGGATCCTGCATTTCGAGGCCGTCGCCACGCCCACCGCCGACTGACACCCCACCACGAGAAGCAGGCAATGGAAACCAGCGACATCGAGGGCGACCTCTCTTCGATCCTCTACACCGAGGAGCAGATCCACGCGAAGATCGCCGAGGTCGCGCGCCTCGTCGAGCGCGACTACGCCGGGCGCGATCCCCTGCTCGTCGGTGTGCTGAAGGGCGCCGTCATGGTGATGGCCGACTTCGCTCGCGAGCTGCGCATCCCCGCCACGATGGACTGGATGGCGGTGTCGTCGTACGGCTCCGGCACGAAGTCGTCCGGGGTGGTCCGCATCCTGAAAGACCTCGACTCCGATCTCCACGGTCGCGACGTCATCATCGTCGAAGACATCATCGACTCCGGCCTGACGCTCTCCTGGTTGCTCGGCAACCTGCGCGGCCGCGGTGCCGCGTCGGTCGAGATCTTCGCTCTCCTGCGCAAGCCGGAGGCCGCGACCGTCGAGGTCGACGTGAAGTACGCCGGCTTCGAGATCCCCAACGAGTTCGTCGTCGGCTACGGTCTCGACTTCGACGAGCGGTACCGCAACCTCCGCGCCATCGGCATCCTCGCTCCGCACGTCTACTCCTGAGCGAAGACGGGCGAAAAGACCGGTTCAGGCAAACCCGGTTATTCCTACGGCGAACACCCACTTGCCTGCAAGGCGCGGGGAGGTAACCTTCAACTCACGTTCTTCCTGCAGAAAGGTATCGGGCCGCCGCCCGGATCTCTATGGACTTCAAGCGCTTATTCCGCGGCCCGTACCTCTACGTGCTCATCGCTCTGATCGGCATCGGCATCGGCTGGAGCCTCATCAGCGCCGGCGGCACGACCAAGATCACCACGCAGCAGGGTCTCGAAGACCTCTCCAGTGGCAAGGTCTCGTCGGCCCAGATCTACAGCAACGAGCAGCGCGTCGACCTCAAGCTCGACGACAACACGACCGCGCAGTTCTACTACGCGACGCCGCGCGGTGACGAGGTGGTCAAGGCCGTCAGCGACGCCAAGCTCTCGACCGGCAAGACGGGCGGCTACGACGACGTCGTCACCCAGTCGAACTTCTTCGTGTCGCTGCTCCAGGTGCTCCTGCCCTTCCTGATCATCGGTGCGCTGTTCTGGTTCCTGCTCTCGAGCATGCAGGGCGGCGGCAGCAAGGTCATGCAGTTCGGCAAGTCGCGCGCCAAGCTCAACAACAAGGAGACCCCGCAGGTGTCGTTCCACGACGTCGCGGGCGCTGACGAGGCGATCGAAGAGCTCGAAGAGATCAAAGACTTCCTGAAAGAGCCGGCCAAGTTCCAGGCCGTCGGCGCTCGGATCCCGAAGGGCGTGCTGCTGTACGGCCCTCCCGGCACGGGTAAGACCCTGCTCGCCCGCGCCGTCGCCGGCGAGGCCGGGGTGCCGTTCTTCTCGATCTCCGGTTCGGACTTCGTCGAGATGTTCGTCGGTGTCGGCGCGAGCCGCGTCCGCGACCTCTTCGAACAGGCCAAGCAGAACAGCCCCGCCATCATCTTCATCGACGAGATCGACGCCGTCGGCCGGCACCGCGGTGCGGGCATCGGCGGCGGCAACGACGAGCGCGAGCAGACCCTGAACCAGCTCCTGGTCGAGATGGACGGCTTCGACGTCAAGACGAACGTCATCCTGATCGCCGCGACCAACCGTCCCGACGTCCTCGATCCCGCCCTCCTCCGCCCCGGTCGCTTCGACCGCCAGATCGGTGTCGACGCACCCGGTCTCGAAGGTCGCAAGCAGATCCTCGAGGTCCACGGCAAGGGCAAGCCCCTCTCCGCCAACGTCAACCTCGAGGTCCTGGCCCGCAAGACTCCCGGTTTCACCGGTGCCGATCTGGCCAACGTCCTCAACGAGGCTGCCCTCCTCACGGCGCGCAGCAATGCTCAGCTCATCGACAACCGCGCTCTCGACGAGGCGGTGGACCGCGTCATGGCCGGCCCGCAGCGTCGCAGCCGCGTGATGAAAGACAGCGAGAAGCTGATCACGGCCTACCACGAGGGTGGTCACGCTCTGGCCGCCGCCGCGATGCGCCACACCGACCCGGTCACCAAGATCACGATTTTGCCTCGCGGTCGCGCACTCGGCTACACGATGGTGCTGCCGCTCGAAGACAAGTACTCCGTCACCCGCAACGAGCTCCTCGATCAGTTGAGCTACGCCATGGGAGGCCGCGTCGCGGAAGAGATCGTCTTCCACGACCCGACCACCGGCGCCTCGAACGACATCGAGAAGGCCACCTCCACGGCCCGCAAGATGGTCACCGAGTACGGCATGAGCACCAAGGTCGGCTCCGTGAAGCTCGGGCAGGGTTCCGGCGAGCAGTTCATGGGCCGTGACATGGGCGAGCGCGACTATTCGGAGAAGATCGCCGAAACGGTCGACGCCGAGGTGCGCGTCCTCCTCGAGCAGGCTCACGACGAGGCGTGGCAGGTCATCAACGACAACCGCGACATCCTCGACAGGCTGGCTGCGCTGCTCCTCGAGAAAGAGACCCTCGACCACGACGAGTTGGCCGACATCTTCAAAGACGTCAAGAAGCTTCCCGAGCGTCCCGAGTGGCTGTCCAGCTCGAAGCGCCCGTCGTCGAACCTTCCCGCGATCCAGATCCCGTCTCGCATCCCGGTCGACGCCGGGGCCGTCGACGGCGGCATCGATTCCGAGCCGACCGCCAAGCCTGCCCGCAAGCGTCCTCCGCGCACCACCCCCGGCATCGCTCCCGCCTAGGCCGTGAGCGACCAGACTCGCAGAGAGGCGATTCGCGGGGCGCACCGAGCCCCCGCGGAGCCCGAGCCCGGCCCCGCGTCGGACTCGGGCGCGCCGCGCGTCTCACACGCAGCCACGTCCGTCGACCTCGATCCCGAGGTCGAGAAGACGTGGCTTCGTCCGCGCGGACGCAACCGCTATCCCGGGTCGACCTGGCCGAGCGAGCCGTCGCCACGCGAAGCGTCGCCGTCGCCCGATCCGGCCGACGCGACCGACACCGCCACCCGGGTGGAGCCGGTCGGTCAGCCGCGTCCGGCGGCGTCCGCCGTCTCGCGCTCCGCGACGGCGGGGGCCGAGGTGCCCGGTCTCAGCGAGACGTCCGCCGCGCCAGCCGGCGGCCCGGCACCTGAGCCGGCCTCCCAGCAGCCCCCACCGCACCCGAGCGCCGCACCTCGGGGCGTCGCGCGAGCGCGGCTCTCGACCCTGCCGCCGAGGCCGCTGAGCGTCTCGCGGCCGACCGCGCCGCCGTCGCCGCGCAGGGGCAGGCCATCCGGCGTGCTGCCGAACACCGCCGCGCCGCCGACGCCGTTCGTCTCCGCGAGGCCGACGCCGTGCGCCCGCGCCCGTCCGTCGAGGGTGCCGAGCAGCAGCTCGTCCCCTCGCAGACCGAGGCCCCGGGCCGAAGGCTGATCGCCGGCGGAGTGTTCGACAAGCCGCTCGCCGCGGGCACGTCGGTCGAGACCGCGAGCCGATCCGATCCGACGGTCGCGCGGCACGATCCTGCGCCGCCCGTCGGCGAGCTCGACGACGTCGCCACCCGGGCCATCGCCGTGGTCCGTCAGGCTGGTCCGGGCCCCGAGGGCACCGAGCCCGCGACCCCCTTCGTTCCCGCACGCACCCTCGTGATGGGGATCCTCAACGTCACGCTCGACTCGTTCAGCGACGGCGGTCGGTACGCGCAGTTCGACGACGCGATCGCGCACGCGCGGCTGCTGGCATCCGACGGCGCCGACATCATCGACGTCGGCGGCGAGTCGACTCGCCCCGGGGCCCCGCGAGTCGACGTGCACGAAGAGCAGCGTCGCGTGATCCCGGTCATCCGCGAGCTCGTCGACCTCGGACTCCGGGTCAGCGTCGACACCATGAACGCCGCCACGGCGTACGCGGCGCGCGAGGCCGGAGCCGACGTGATCAACGACGTCTCCGGAGGCCTCGCCGACCACAACATGGCGCAGGTCGTCGCCGACACCGACGCCACCTACATCGCGATGCACTGGCGGGGCCACAGCGACGTCATGACCCAGCGCGCCACCTACGGCGACGCCGTCGCCGAGGTGAAGGCCGAGCTCTTCCGGCGCGTGGCCGAACTCGTGGTCCAGGAGTGCACCCCGACCGCATCGTCATCGATCCGGGACTCGGATTCGCGAAGCTTGCCGACCACAACTGGCAGCTCCTCGGGCACCTCGACGAACTGGCCGAGCTCGGGCTGCCGATTCTCGTCGCCGCCTCGCGCAAGCGCTTCCTGGGCGGACTCCTGCCCGAAGAGGCGGGCGTGCGCGAGCGCGATCCCGCCACCGCCGTCATCTCGGCCCTGAGCGCCCAGGCCGGGGCGTGGGGGTCCGCGTGCACGACGTCGCATCCACCCGCGCCGCCCTCGACGTCTGGGAAGCGTGGCAGAAAGGTTCCCGTGGTTGATCAACTGAAGCTCACCGGAGTGCGGGCGAAGGGGCACCACGGCGTGTTCGACTTCGAGCGCGCTCACGGCCAGGAGTTCGTCGTCGACGTGACCGTCGACATCGACGCCGCCGCTCCGTCACGAGACGACGACCTCGACGCCACCGTGCACTACGGCGTCCTGGCGGAGCAGATCGTGCGCGACATCGAGAACGAACCGGTCGACCTCATCGAGACGCTCGCCGAACGCATCGCGTCGACCGTGCTCTCGTTCCCGGCTGCGCTCCGCACCAGCGTCACGGTGCACAAGCCGGGTGCTCCGATCACGGTGCCGTTCTCCGACGTCTCCATCACGATCGAACGGGGTCGCTCATGAGCGAGGCGGTTCCCGTTCGCGCCGTGATCGCCCTGGGGGCGAACCTCGGCGATCGCGACGCCACCCTCCGCGAGGCGGTGACCGACCTCGGCGCCATCGACGGCGTGACGGTCGTCGGCGCGTCCGTGCCCATCGAGTCGGTGGCCGTGACGCTGCAGGGCCTCGACGCGTCCAAGCCGCCGTACCTCAACGGCGTCGTGGTCGTGTCGACGACGCTCGCTCCAGAACCCCTCCTCGGCGAGCTGAACCGGATCGAGGCGGAGCACGGCCGGGTCCGTCTCGAGCGCTGGGGCGATCGCACGCTCGATCTCGACCTGATCGTGCACGGTGAGACCGTCCACAGCACGGATCGACTGACGCTGCCGCACCCGCGCGCCGCCGAGCGGTCGTTCGTGCTGGAGCCCTGGCTGCAGGTCGACGCCGACGCCGAGCTGCCGGGTGTCGGCCGGGTCGACGTGATCCTGCGCGCCCTCGGCGACCCGGTGGCGCACGTCGTCGGTGCTCCATCGCTCGACGTGCCGCTCGTCGCCCGTGACTCGGGAGGGGTCGCGTGAAGCGCACCCGGATCTCGACCATCATCAGCATCGTGGTCGTCGCCGCGGTGGCCGGTTTCGCCTTCGACGCCGCCCTGGCCGCCACGCTGCACCCGGTGTTCGTGCCGGCGATGACCCTCGGGCTCGTGCTCCTGGCCATCGCCGCGATCGTCATCTCGCTGGCCGTGCCCGTGTTCCGCGTCGCCCGGGGGCGCACCCGCGAGCCGATCGACGCCTACTACGCGACCCGGGTGGTGCTCATCGCGAAGGCGTCCAGCCTGGCCGGAGCGATCTTCGGCGGTCTCGTGGGCGGCATGCTCGTGTACGTGCTGACGCGCGGTGTCTCGGTGGGAGCAGGATCCCTGGTGCCCACCGTCACCTCCGTCGTCGGGGGGATCGTGCTGCTCGTGGCCGGGCTCATCGCCGAGTACATGTGCACCGTGCCGCCCCCGAAGACGACAAACCCGACGACGGGCACCCCCAGCGCATCTAGGGCGGGTCTCCGCGCAGCTCGACAGGGCATCCCACCGCCGAGCGGGGCATACTGCGAGACTGGGGTGCAGAGCCGCACCCGCTACGACCACTGGAGCACCACGTGACCACCCGACTCGATCTCGACGGCGCGACCTGGACCAGGATCAGCCCGAAGTACAAGTGGCCCGAGATGGGCAGCTACGCCCTGTCCGGGCTCGTCGTCGCCGCCCTGTCGGCGTTCACCTGGTTCTCCGGCCAGTGGTGGTCCTACGCCCTCACCGCCGCGATCCTGGTCGTCACGATCCTGGTGGTCGCGTTCGTCCCCCGGCGTGTGCGGGCCATCGGCTACCAGCTCCGCGAAGACGATCTGCTGGTGCGCCACGGCATCCTGTTCCTTCGCTTCGTCGCGGTGCCCTACGGCCGCATGCAGCTGATCGACGTCAACCGCGGGCCGATCGTCCGCGCGCTCGGCCTGAGCGATCTCAAGTTCGTCACGGCTGCGGCGTCGTCGGCCGTGACCATCCCCGGTGTGCCGGCGGCCGAGGCGGAGAAACTCCGTGACCGCCTCGTCGAACTGGCCGAATCGCGGCGGGCCGGCCTGTGAGCGGCTGGCAGCCCGGGCCGGTCCAGCCGCCCGACCCCGCGGGCAGACGACGGCTCGACCAGCAGCCGAGCCCGCGGCGGGCAGCGGCGTCGACGGCGGCCCTCGACCTGACCGACGGCGAGTGGCACCGGCTGCACCCCGCGACCCCGCTGCTCAAGGGCGGCATCGTGTTCGTCGTGATCCTGGGCATCTTCGTCAACAACGCGCGCGAGCAGCTGCTCCAGTTCTTCATCCCCGGGCCGGACGGACATCGCGGGGGCGGGGGAGGAGACGACGGAGACCCGGTCGACTACGTGCTCAACCACGGTCTGATCGGTCTCGTGCTGCTCGGGATCGCGGCGCTGCTCGTCGTCATCATCGGCATCTTCTACCTGTCGTGGCGGATGAACACGTTCCGTGTCACGGCCGAGACCGTCGAGGTGCGCAGCGGCATCGTCTTCCGCACCAACCGGAGGGCGCGTCTCGACCGCATCCAGGGCATCAACATCCAACGTCCGATCCTCGCGCGGGTGTTCGGTGCCGCCAAGCTCGAGATCAACCAGGCGGGTCACGACGCGAACGTGCCACTGGCCTACCTGCGTTCCGCGTCCGCGGACGAGGTGCGGAGCGAGATCCTGCGCCGCGCGAGCGGGACCCGCGAAGCAGCGAACCCGCAGACCGGCTCCGTCGGACAGCCGGGCACCGGAGTGATCGAGCAGCGGCTCAACGAGTTCCTGGCCGAGCCGCTCGGCGAGGACGGCCAGCCTCCGCAGTCGGTCGTGCACATGCACCTCGGGCGCCTGATCGGCTCCGCCGTGCTCAGCGGTTTCACCCTGTTCATGGTCGCGATCGTCGTGGCCGTCGTGGTCAGCATCGTGACCACCGGCCAGTACTTCCTGCTCTTCGTCTTCCTTCCCACGATCCTGGGATCGTTCAGTTACTACTCGCGGCGCATCGTGAAATCCCTCCGCTACTCGATCACGTCGACGCGCGACGGCATCCGGATCGGCTGGGGCCTCCTCTCGACCAGCAACGAGACGCTGCCGCCCGGCCGGATCCACTCGATCCGACTCAGCCAGCCGCTGATGTGGCGGCCGTTCGGCTGGTGGGAGGTCAAGATCAACCGGGCCTCGCACTCCTCCACGAAGGGCGCCGACAACCAGGCCAACACCACGATCCTGCCGGTCGGCAGCAAAGACGACGTGGTGCGCGTGCTGGGGCTGATCCTGCCCGAACTGGTCGGGCTCACCGCTGCCGACGTGCAGATCGAAGACGGTCTGGCGCGCGGCGAGTTCTCCGCACCCGAAGTGGTCGCGGCGCAGCCGCAGCGAGCCGTCGAGGAGTCCACGCGGACGCTCTCGCTGATCGAGGCCGGCATGACGAGCGCAGGATCCGAGGGCGGGTTCACCACGTCCCCGCGCCGCGGTCAGGTCCTTCGCTGGTTCTCCTGGCGGCGGAACGGCTTCCGGACCGCGCCCGGGGCCCTGCTGCTCCGGAAGGGCGCGATCTGGCGTCAGCTGGTCGTCGTGCCCCTGCCTCGCCTGCAGAGCGTCGGCGTGCGGCAGGGCCCCTCCTGCGGAGACTGCGGTTGGCCTCCTCGAGCTGCACACCGTCCAGGGGCCGATCGTCGCCAACATCGGAGCGATCGATCAGCAGGACGCCACAGACTTCTTCGAGACCGCGGCTCACGATGCGGTCGCCGCGGCGCGGGCCGACCGGACGCATCGCTGGCTCGACGGCGCCGTGCGTGGCGGCGGCGACGGTCGTCCGAGCCCGCTGCCGGTGGCGTCTCCGGCCGACGCGCAGGGCACCGGCGCACACTGGTCCTCCCCGTCGATCCCTCCGGCCGACGAGCAGGGCACCGGCGGCGCGCACTGGCCCTCCCCGCGACCGGATGACCGGGTTCGGGAGGAGCCGTCGTGAGCCCCCAGCGCCCCTCCGGCCGCCTCGGCGTCGGCATCGTCGGGGCCGGCCACGTCGGCCCCGTCCTCGGAGCCGCCCTGGCGGCCGCAGGGCACGCGATCGTCGGGATCTCGGCGGTGTCGGAGCGGAGCCGCGACCGGGCCGACGCGATCCTCCCCGGTGCTCCGATCCTGCCCGTCCACGAAATCGTCGAGCGCTCCGAGCTCGTCCTGCTGGCGGTGCCCGACGATCAGCTCGAAGCCCTCGTTTCGGGCCTGGCGGCGACCGGCGCCTGGCAGGCCGGCCAGCTCGTCGTGCACACGTCGCCGGTGCACGGCCTCTCGGTGCTCGACCCGGCCCGCAACGCCGGCGCGATCCCGCTCGCGATCCACCCCGCGCTGCAGTTCACCGGCACCACGATCGACCTGGTGCGTCTTCGCGACTCGTACTGCGCCGTCACGGCACCCGGGCCGGTGCTGCCGATCGGGCAGGCGCTGGTCGTCGAGATGGGAGCCGAACCGGTGATCGTCGACGACGCCGACCGCCCGCGCTACGCCGAGGCGGTCGAAACCGCGACGACGTTCTCCGCCGCGATCGTCTCGCAGTCCGTGGGGATCCTGCGCGATCTCGGCATGCCCGAGCCGGGCCGGGTCATCGCCCCGCTCGTGCGCTCGGCGATGGACCGCGCTCTGGGCGTCGCCGACACCTCGGTCGGCCCCGGTACCATCGAGTTGGCCTCGTTCGACGACGACGGCCCTCTCTAGTTCTGGAGTCACCCCTATGACCGACGCGCCCGCTGACCTTACTGACGAAGAAGTCTTCGAGCAGAAGGCCGTGCGCCTGGCGAAGCGCGAGCGCCTCATCGAGTCGGGCGTGGGCGCCTACCCCGTCGGTGTGCCGATCACGACGACCATCCCCGCGGTCCGCGCGGCGTACGAGTCTCTCGAGACCGACACCGCCTCGGGCGACGTCGTCGGGCTCGCCGGCCGGGTCGTGCACTTCCGCATCGGCGGCAAGCTCTGTTTCGCCGTGCTCCAGTCGGGCGACGGCGCGCGCATCCAGGTCATGGTCTCCCTCGCCGAGGTCGGCGCCGAATCGCTGCAGGAGTGGAAAGAGCTGGTCGACCTGGGCGACCACGTCTTCGTCTCGGGCGAGGTCATCTCGTCGCGCCGAGGCGAGCTCTCCGTGCTGGTGAGGGAGTGGGCGATCGCGGCGAAGGCGATCCTGCCCCTGCCCAACCTGCACTCCGAGCTCAGCGAAGAGACGCGCGTGCGCAGCCGCTACCTCGACCTGATCGTGCGCGAGCAGGCCCGTACCACCGTGCGCGCCCGCGCCGCCGTGATGAAGTCGCTGCGCGCGACCTTCGACTCGCACGACTTCCTCGAGGTCGAGACCCCGATGCTGCAGACGATCCACGGCGGTGCCTCGGCGCGGCCGTTCTCGACGCACTCGAACGCCTTCGACACCGAGCTGTTCCTGCGCATCGCCCCCGAGCTCTACCTCAAGCGCGCGGCCGTGGGCGGTATCGAGCGCGTCTTCGAGATCAACCGCAACTTCCGCAACGAGGGCGCCGACTCGACGCACTCGCCCGAATTCTCGATGATCGAGGCCTACCAGGCCTACGGCGACTACAACCAGATCGCCGACCTGACCCAGCAGCTCGTCCAAGACGCCGCCGTCGCCGTCTCAGGATCCCACGTGGTCACCTGGGCCGACGGAACCGAGTACGACCTCGGCGGGTCCTGGGACCGCATCTCGATGTACGAGTCGCTCTCGGCGGCCGCGTCGATGCGCATCACTCCCGACACCCCGCTCGGTGAGCTCCAGGCGGTCGCTTCCGACGTCGGCATCTCGGTGCCGCAAGAGACGCACGGCAAATTCGTCGAGGAGCTCTGGGAGCACTTCGTCAAGGGATCGCTCGTGCGACCCACGTTCGTGATGGACTTCCCGGTCGACACCTCGCCGCTCGTCCGGGCTCACCGCTCGAAGCCCGGCGTCGTCGAGAAGTGGGACCTCTACATTCGCGGCTTCGAGCTCGCCACCGGCTACTCCGAGCTCGTCGACCCGGTCGTGCAGCGCGAGCGCTTCGTCGAGCAGGCGCGGCTCGCCGCACGCGGCGACGTCGAAGCCATGCGCCTCGACGAAGACTTCCTGCGGGCTCTCGAGCACGGCATGCCGCCGACCGGAGGCATGGGCATGGGTGTCGACCGGTTGCTCATGGCCGTCACCGGCCTCGGTATCCGCGAGACGATCCTGTTCCCGCTGGTGAAGTGATCCTGCCCGGCCTTTGGGCATTCAGGCTGCGCGACGTACCCTTGAGGCGTGCCTCATAACGTCATCGGCGGAATCTTCTACGCCATCGGCCCGACCATTCTGGTCGGCCTGCTCTTCTGGTTCGCCATGCGCGCGATCTTCCGCGCCGACAAGACCGAGCGCGCCGCGTACAACGCCATCGAGCTCGAAGAGCGAGCGCGAGCCGAGGCCGAAGAGAGCACCGTGCGGCCAGCCGCCGAGCTCTGACGCTTCGCCCTTCCAACGCCCCCGATTCTCGTCGGGGGCGTTTCTGCTTTCTGGGCGGGGGTGTGTGCGTCTCTTGCCGGGCGGTCGCCGTTCTTGTCGGGGGCGTCACTTGTCGGGCGTGTGCACCACCCCTCGAGAGTGCCCCCGTTTGTACCCCGTATCCACCCGGCGGTCGACTGCCGGAAATGTCCGGTTAACGTTCGGCGTCCCCCGAATGTGTGCCCTTCTTCTGATCCTGCTCAGAAAAGCCGGTGAAGAGCGTACCCCGTTCCGGATAGATGCGCCTACACCCGAATCGCCCTCGATGTCAAAGAGGACAGCTCGTCGTACCCCAATACGACGACTTTCCTGTGAGCGCACCCTGAGATTACTTGAGAAAACCCTGAATGATTTTGTCGGGCTCTGTAACCACGGCTTGACTCGTAGTGCGGCGAAAGACCCCCGGACGGGTGGCTTCGCTGTCGCACCGACTCTCACAAGAGTCGTGCTCGCTTGAAGACGGAGAGAACATTATGACGACTGCAGTTGATCACCACGTCCGCGAGAACACCACTGGCGCCACGAGCGCCTCACAGTCCAGCGCCGCCGACGAAGAGGTCGAGGTCGAAGTCCTCGGGCAGGTCCGCGGCGCCTCGACCGATCAGGTCGGCGACTACCTGCGTCACATCGGCCGCATGCCTCTCCTCGACGCTCAGGAGGAGACCGAGATCGCGCGCCGGATCGAAGTGGGCCTGTTCGCCGAAGAGAAGCTGCGCCTCCTCGAAGAGGCGGGCGGGCTCACCCTCCGACCGCAACGACTACCGCTGGCTCATCCACGACGGTGAGCGCGCGAAAGACAGGATGATCACGGCGAACCTCCGCCTGGTCGTGTCGATCGCGAAACGCTACACGCAGCGCGGACTTCCTTTCATGGACGTCATCCAGGAGGGCAACCTCGGCCTCGTCCGTGCCGTCGAGAAGTTCGACTACACGCAGGGCTACAAGTTCTCGACGTACGCCACGTGGTGGATCCGCCAGGCGATCGCCCGAGGCCTCGCCGACAAGGCGCGCGCCATCCGCATCCCGGTGCACACCGTCGAGCGCATCAACCGCATCTCTCGCGCCGAGCGCGACCTGACCGTCGACCTGGGCCGCACGCCCACCGTCGACGAGGTCGCAGCCGAGGTGGCGATGGAGGTGGCCGACCTGGTCGACCTGAAGTCGCGATCCCACGAGCCCGTGTCGATCCACACCGTGGTCGGCGACGCCGAAGACAGCGAACTCGGCGACTTCATCGAAGACGAAGAGACCCCTTCGCCCGGCGAGGCGACCGAGTCGTCGATGCTCAGCCGCGACATCCACTCGCTCGTCGAAGCGCTGCCCGAAGACGAGGCGCGCGTGATCCGCATGCGCTTCGGCCTCGACGACGACCAGCCGATGACCCTCGACGAGATCTCGAAGCGCGTCCATTCGTCGCGCCAGGCGGTGTCGCGAGTCGAGTCGCGGGCCCGCCTGCGCATGTTCGCCAAGGCCGTTTCGCAGGATCTGCAGCTGTACCTGCAGTAGGGCTTCTGGTTCTGCGTCGTCGTCGTCGTCCTCCTCCTGGAGTGACGGCGAGTGGGCCGAAATGTACGCTTTCCCTTCGGTTAGCGTGCATTTCGGCCCACTCGCCGTTCGTACCTGTTCTCCACAGGGGCTACCTGCCTGCGACTTGTCCACAGATCGCAGGATCCCGCCCACCCGAGACCGCCGCCACGTCACGCTGGTCCTGTGCCAGCTCCCCTCCCCGCCGTCCTTCAGTCGCATCCGTTCGCGGTGCACGATGCCCGCGAACTCGGCGTCCGCCGGCGCCGTCTTCAGCATCCCGATCTCTCCGCTCCTCACCACGGGCTTCGAACCCACTCCGAGGCGAGCGGGGCGCGTGCAAGGTGCCTCGAGTTCGCGCCCCTTCTGGCCGACAGCGCAGCGTTCAGCCACGTGACCGCGGCGGCACTCTGGGGCCTTCCTCTCCCGCTCGCCTTCGTCGATGCGCCGCTGCACGTCGTCTGCTCAGGGGCAGGCCGCCCCAAGCGGCCGGGTCTTGTCGGGCATCGGGCGCGCGTGGTGCGCGGGACGTTCTTGGGTGGGCTGCCGGTGGTCGAGCCCCTCGCTGCCTGGTCGCAGTGCGCGGCGCTCCTCGACGTCGACGACCTGGTCGCCATGGGCGACGCTCTGGCGGGCAGGTGGTCCCCGCACGAGGCTGCGCGCGAGCAGAGCCTCGACCAGCTCGAAGCCGCCGTCGACGGGTGGAGGAGTCGGCGCGGTGCGCGGCGACTGCGTGAGGCATTCGGCCTCGTGCGGGCCGACGTGTGGTCGCCGAAAGAGACCGAGTTGCGTCTGATCATCGTGCGCGCCGGCCTCCCCGAGCCACCCGGGCTGAACGCCGCGATCACCGACGGCCACGGCGCGACGATCGGGCACGGCGACCTCGTGTGGCCCCGGCAACGGCTCGTCGTCGAGTACGAGGGCGATCAGCACCGCACCGATCGGAGGCAGTGGCGGCGTGACGTCGCGAAGTACGAGCGGTACAGCGACGAGAGGTGGCGGGTGGTGAGGGTGACCGACGACGACCTGGTGAGTCCTGGCATCCTGCTCGACCGGATCTCTCGCCTTCTCGACGAGCGGACGCTACAGTGTTGACGCACGCCAGGCGACCAGGAAGAGGTGATGAGCATGATTGCGACACGCGAGAAGACCCCGCACACCTCATCCCTCGAGGTCGCCGCACACTAAACCGACTTCGGGTTCACCTCCCGTCGAGCGCCGTCCGGTGGCCTCCCTCTCTGGAGACTTCCGTTGACTTTTTCCGACGATTTCGTCGTACCCACCTTTTCCGCCGTCGATCCCGACGACGACCAGCGCTGGTCCACATGGCCGGCGACCACCCCGACGGAGCGCGGCCCGCGGCCGTTCCCCTCGTGGATCGTGACCTCCGCAGCAGCGATCGACACCGAACTCGGCATCGTCAAGTCGGGCAAGGAGGCCGACGTGTTCCTGATCGAGCGGGCAGTGCCCGCCGACGTCGTCCTGAACGACGGGAGTGCAGCGGCTTGTGTGCTCGCGGCCAAGCGCTACCGCAGCGCCGAGACGAGCGACTTCCACCGCGGCGCCCAGTATCGCGAGGGACGGCGCACCCGCAACACCCGCGACGGTCGCGCCATGGCCCGGGGCTCGTCGCACGGGCGAGCGGTCCAGGCCGGGCTGTGGGCCTGGGCCGAGTTCGAGGCGCTGGGTCAGATGTTCGCGCGGGGCGTGGCAGTGCCGTATCCGGTGCAGATCAGTGGCACCGAGATCCTGATGGAGTTCATCGGCGACGGGGTGACGGCGGCACCCCGCCTCGCCCAGGTGACGGAGGACGGCGCGGCGCTCTGGCCACTGTTCGAGCAGGTGAGCGAGATCCTGCTGGGCTTCGCCCGGGCCGGCTACGCCCACGGCGACCTCTCGCCGTACAACCTGCTCGTGCACGACGGCCGGGTCGTCGCGATCGACGTTCCGCAGCTGGTCGACGTCGTGAGCAACCCGAACGGCGTCGCGCTGCTGGAGCGCGACTGCCGCAACATCGCCGACTGGTTCGCGCGGCGCGGCTTCGTGCGCGACGTCGAGCAGATCTTCGCGGAGTGCCTGGGGGAGGTGTTCGGCGGTTAGGCGGGGGTACGGGTCGCCGAGGCGCGATGCGGGCCGGCCGAGCGGGAGCGGCGCCGCCGGGCGGCGGGGCGGCATCGCCGGGCGAGCGGGGCGGCATCGCCGGGCGAGCGGGGCGGCACCGCCGGGCCAGGGGCGGCACCGCCGCGCGCGGGAGAGCGCCGCTCAGTGCTGCCGGGCGAACCGGGCGCGGACGTCGGGAGGGACGAGTTCGAGCAGCTGGTCGTTGCGGAGCGGGAGGTCCATGAGGCTGAGTTTGAGGCGGCCCTTGCGGCCGTGGCGGCCGGCGTCGAGCCGTGCCACGACGCCGGCGTCTTTGCGCAGCTTGACCTTGATGACGGTGCCTTCGCTGACGTCGAAGACCACTCGGCCGTCGAGCTCCAGCGCCGCCGAGCGGGTGCCCTCGCCGATGGTGAACTTGAGGCGCTCCTTCGGGCCGAGCACCACCGAGCGGTCGATGCCGGCCATCGGCGCCACGGGGGTCACGACGACGGCGGCGACGGCAGGGCTCACGATGGGGCCGCCGGCGGCGTAGTTGTAGGCGGTCGAACCGGCCGGGGTGGAGGCCACGACCGAGTCGGCCTTGAAGTAGCCGTACGGGGTCCCGTCGACCTCGAGGTCGGCGGTGACCACGCCCTGACCCGGGCGGCGGGTGACCGAGAGGTCGTTGAACGCGAGGAAGGAGCTCTCGAAACCGGTGGAGGCAACGCTGACCTCGATGGCGTGGTGCGGCTCGAGGGAGAAGTCGGTGCTGGGCAGCGCGTCGAGGGTGTCGGCGAGTTCGGACGGCTCGATCTCGACCAGGAATCCGACGTTGCCGTAGTTGACCCCGAGCACGGGGACGGGTCGCGGCGCCACGAGGCGCATCGCTCCGAGCATCGTGCCGTCGCCGCCGAGCGACACGACGACATCGACCCTCTGCACGAAAGCGGCCTCGTCGACCAGCTCCACTCCGTCGCCGACCCGAGCGGCGTCGTCCTGCAGGGCGATCAGCTGAGCGTCCGCGCCCTTCTTCCAGCCGCGCAGCACGTCGATCGACTCGAGGACCGGTTTGGTGGGGTGAGGTACGAGGCCGACCGTGAATTTCGCCATGGGCCCGAGGTTACCGACCCCCTTGGGAGGAGGTGGGGCCCGCTCCGGGCACGGCTCCGTCACGCCTACGGCGAACAGGGGCAGACGTCCTGCCGGGCCGTGGTTAGTCTCGACGTACGTGACCCCACCCCCTGCGGGTGTTGCAGCCATATCGGTGACGTTCCAGCCCGTCACCTAGGGAGTTAGAAGATGTTCGAGAGATTCACCGACCGTGCCCGTCGCGTTGTCGTCCTCGCCCAAGAAGAGGCGAAGATGCTCAACCACAACTACATCGGCACCGAGCACATCCTGCTCGGCCTCATTCACGAGGGCGAGGGCGTCGCCGCCAAGGCGCTCGAGTCCCTGGGAATCTCGCTCGACGCCGTGCGCGAGCAGGTCCAGGACATCATCGGCCAGGGTCAGCAGCAGCCGACCGGCCACATTCCCTTCACGCCCCGCGCGAAGAAGGTCCTCGAGCTGTCCCTGCGCGAAGCGCTCCAGCTCGGACACAACTACATCGGTACCGAGCACATCCTGCTGGGCCTCATTCGCGAAGGCGAAGGTGTGGCCGCCCAGGTCCTCGTCAAGCTCGGCGCAGACCTCAACCGAGTTCGCCAGCAGGTCATCCAGCTGCTCTCGGGTTACCAGGGCAAGGAGGCGGTTGCAGTGGGCGGTGAACAGCAGGCTGGCCCGCAGGGTGGCTCTCAGGTGCTCGACCAGTTCGGTCGTAACCTGACCCAGGCTGCGCGCGACAACAAGCTCGACCCGGTGATCGGGCGCGAGAAGGAGATGGAGCGGGTCATGCAGATCCTCTCCCGTCGCTCCAAGAACAACCCGGTTCTGATCGGTGAGCCGGGCGTCGGAAAGACCGCGGTCGTCGAGGGCCTCGCCCAGGCGATCGTCAAGGGCGACGTGCCCGAGACGCTGAAAGACAAGCAGCTCTACTCCTCGACCTCGGCTCGCTCATCGCCGGAAGCCGCTACCGCGGTGACTTCGAGGAGCGCCTGAAGAAGGTCACCAAGGAGATCCGCACCCGCGGCGACATCATCGTCTTCATCGACGAGATCCACACGCTGGTGGGTGCCGGTGCCGCCGAGGGCGCAATCGACGCCGCGTCGATCCTGAAGCCTCTCCTCGCCCGTGGCGAGCTCCAGACCATCGGTGCCACGACGCTCGACGAATACCGCAAGCACTTCGAGAAAGACGCCGCTCTCGAGCGCCGCTTCCAGCCCGTCCAGGTGCACGAGCCCTCGCTGCCCCACGCGATCAACATCCTCAAGGGTCTCCGCGACAAGTACGAGGCCTTCCACAAGGTGTCCATCACCGACGGCGCGATCGTCGCGGCGGCGAACCTGGCCGACCGCTACGTGGCCGACCGGTTCCTCCCCGACAAGGCCATCGACCTGATCGACGAGGCCGGTGCCCGTCTCCGCCTCTCGATCCTGTCCGCGCCCCCGGAGCTCCGCGAGTTCGACGAGAAGATCGCCGTCGTGCGTGGCCAGAAAGAGGCCGCGATCGAAGACCAAGACTTCGAGAAGGCCGCTTCGCTCCGCGACGAGGAGAAGAAGCTGCTCGGCGAGCGTCTCCGTCTCGAGAAGCAGTGGCGCTCGGGCGACGTCGGGGCCAGCGGCACTGTCGACGAGGGCGTCATCGCCGAGGTCCTGGCTCAGGCCACGGGCATCCCGGTCTTCAAGCTCACCGAAGAGGAGACCTCGCGTCTCGTCTTCATGGAGAAGGCGCTGCACCAGCGCGTCATCGGTCAGGAGCAGGCCATCGCGGCCCTCTCCAAGACGATCCGCCGCACGCGTGCCGGTCTGAAAGACCCGAAGCGCCCCTCGGGATCGTTCATCTTCGCCGGCCCCACGGGCGTCGGGAAGACCGAGCTCGCGAAGGCGCTCGCCGAGTTCCTCTTCGACGACGAGAACGCTCTCATCAGCCTCGACATGTCGGAGTACGGCGAGAAGCACACCGTCTCGCGTCTGTTCGGTGCCCCTCCCGGGTTCGTCGGATTCGAAGAGGGTGGCCAGCTGACCGAGAAGGTCCGCCGCAAGCCGTTCTCCGTGGTGCTGTTCGACGAGATCGAGAAGGCTCACCCCGACATCTTCAACTCGCTGCTCCAGGTTCTGGAGGAGGGGCGTCTGACGGACGGTCAGGGTCGCGTGGTCGACTTCAAGAACACGGTCATCATCATGACGACCAACCTCGGGACGAAGGACATCACCGGCGGCCCCGTCGGCTTCCAGATCGAGGGCGACACGGCCACGTCGTACGACCGCATGCGCTCCAAGGTGACCGAAGAGCTCAAGAAGCACTTCAAGCCCGAGTTCCTCAACCGCGTCGACGAGACGATCGTCTTCCCGCAGCTCACGCAGCCCGAGCTGCTGCAGATCGTCGATCTCTTCATCAAGCGCCTGTCGGACCGCCTACTCGACCGCGACATGACCGCCGAGCTCTCGCTCGCGGCCAAGGAGCAGCTCATCAAGATCGGCTTCGACCCGTCGCTCGGTGCTCGGCCGCTGCGTCGCGCGATCCAGCACGAGGTCGAAGACCAGCTGTCCGAGCACATCCTCCAGGGTGAGCTCAACGCGGGTGACCACGTGAAGGTCGACTACGTCGACGGAAAGTTCACCTTCTCGACCGGACGCCAGCCCGGCCGCGAAGAGGTCCTGGTCGGCGAGCCCGGCGAGATCGAGGCCTAGCCTCCTTCGCTCCACAGTTCCACCGCCAAGGGCGGCCCTCCACAGGAGGGCCGCCCTTCGGCGTATTCGCGAACGCGCCTCGCTAGGGTTGGCAGCATGACTTCGGGGCATTCCACATCGCTGGCGGGCGAGATCACGGTTCGCAAGGCTCTGGCCTCCGACGTGCCGCACATTCAGCGACTCATCTCGCCCTACGTCGAGCGGCGCATCCTGCTCGGCAAAGACAACGTCACCCTCTACGGCAGCATCCAGCAGTTCCAGATCGCGCTCGACCCCGAGGGCACCCCGATCGGGTGCGGGGCGCTCAACGTCTTCTGGGACGACCTGGCAGAGGTGCGCACCCTCGCGCTCGACGCCGACTGGATCCACCACGGTGTCGGCCACAAGCTCCTCGACGGGCTCGAGCGCGACGCACTCGACCTCGGCGTGGGCCGCATCTTCTGCCTCACCTTCGAGGTCGACTTCTTCACCAAGCACGGCTACCTCGAGATCGGCGAATCGGTCGTCTCTCCCGAGGTCTACGCCGAGCTGGTGCGGTCGTCCGACGAGGGCGTCGCCGAGTTCCTCGACCTCGCTCGCGTCAAACCCAACACGCTCGGCAACACGCGCATGTTGAAGGTGCTGAGCCGGGGGTAGGGAGAGGGGCTCCTGGGCGTGCGGGAGCACCTGGTCGGTGCGACGAACCTGCGCTCTCGCTTCGCATTGACCGAAGGTCGCCTGACTCGCCGTCTACATGCCTGCGATGGCACTGATCGCCGTTTACCCTAAGCGCATGTCGTCGTTCAAGCACCCGGTCGGCTCGCAGTCGAGCACGGTGTACTGGCGCCGTCGGGCCGTCGTGATCGTCGTCCTGCTTCTGGTGATCGTCGTCATCGTGCTGATCGCGACGAAGCCGGGCGCAGGATCCGGGGCCACCCCGCCCCCACCGCGTCGACCCCCGTGGCCGCCGCGACGCCCTCCACCACCACTCCCGCGAAGCCGACGCCGCGTGACACCAGCGCCGCCACCGACGCCCCCACCGCGTCGGCCGCGAACGGCACCTGCGCACCGTCCGACATCACCCTCAAGCCCATCGCCGACAAGAACGCCTACACCTCGCTCCAGCAGCCGCAGATCTCGATGTCGATCACCAACACGTCGACCTCGGCCTGCTCCATCGACCTCGGTTCGAGCCAGCAGACGCTGACCATCACGAGCGGGGCAGAAACGTACTGGTCGTCGAAAGACTGCCAGGTGAACGGAACCCACCAGAACGTGAAGATCACCGCGGGTCAGACCCTGACCACTCCCGCAATCGCCTGGGACCGCACGCGCTCGACGACCGCGACCTGCAACAAGACCCGCAGCTCGGTTCCGGCCGGCGGGGCCAGCTACCACCTGTCGGTGTCGGTCGGCTCGATCAAGTCGGCGACCTCGGCCCTGATGATCCTGAACTGATGGCCGACTCCAAACCCGTCTTCCGTTCGGAGCAGCTCGAACAGGCCCTCGCGGCGCAGGATGTCGCGGCGGTCGCGTTCGCGCTCCGCAACGACGTCGTCGTGGTGCCCCGGCTCGTGCTGCCGAACCGGCGCGACGAGCAGGTGCGCGTGTTCGGGCGCGAGAACACCGACAAGCGGATCCTGCTGCTGTTCTCGTCGGCCGACGCGTACAAGGCGATGGTTCCGGGCGAGAAGGTCACGCTCGTGATGCTCTACGACGCGCCGAAGCTGCGCGACTTCATCGAGGCCCACCTCGACGTGCTCGAGCAGGTGTTCTTCGACATCGCTGGGCCGCACACCATGGCCGCGAACCCGGAGGATCTGCTGAAGGCGTTGCGGGCTTAGAGGGTGGGCTGCTGGCAAGGCCGATGCAGGCGGCGTGTGCTGGTTTGCCGGCGGCGCTAACTCAGGAAGAACCCGTGATTGTGGGCCGTGGTGGGGGTGGAATCACGGGTTTGGCCTGAGTTGTGGACAGGCGCGGTGCGGAGCGACAGGCAGCGCCCGCGGGCGTGGTGCGGAGCGACAGGCAGCGGCCGTGGCGGTGGCCGTGGCCGCGAGGGCAGCGCGCCGCGCCAGCCCGGGCACGCCCGTGCTAGAAGGCCGCGTCGAGCTCGCGATCGCGCTCGGTGGACGCCGCCGAGAAGGCGCGCCGGAGGGCTTCGCGCAGGTGGCCGGACTCGGCGTCGACGAGCTGGGTGAAGCCGAGGCGGCGAGCCTCGGAGGCTCGCTGTTTGGCGGAGGCCACCGGGCGGATCTCGCCGGCCAGGCTGATCTCGCCGACGGCCGCCATCGTGTGCGGGTAGGACACCTCGCGCGAGGCGGAGGCCAGGGCCAGGGCGATGGCGAGGTCGGCGCCCGGCTCGGTGATCTTGATGCCGCCGACGGTGGAGACGTAGACGTCGGCGTCGCCGAGGCGGATGCCGGCGCGGCGCTCGAGGACGGCGAGGAGCATCGCGACGCGAGAGGAGTCGACGCCGTTGACGACGCGGCGCGGCTGCGGGGCGGTGCTGCCGACGATGAGGGCCTGGATCTCGACGGGCAGCGCCCGGCGGCCCTCCATGGCGACGGTGATGCACGTGCCGCTCACCGGTGCCCCGGATCGCGACATGAACAGCCCGGAGGGGTCGGCCACCTCGGCGATGCCGTCGCCGGTCATCTCGAAGCAGCCCACCTCGTCGGTGGGGCCGAAGCGGTTCTTGTGAGCGCGGACGAAGCGCAGCGCGGTCTGCCGGTCGCCCTCGAACTGCAGGACCACGTCGACCAGGTGCTCGAGAAGCCGCGGGCCGGCGATGCTGCCGTCTTTCGTGACGTGGCCGACGAGCAGGATCGGCAGGTTGCGGTCTTTCGACACCCGAGTCAGCGTCGACGCGACTTCGCGCACCTGCGAGGGACCGCCGGCGATCCCGTCGCTGGCCGACGACGAGACGGTCTGCACGGAGTCGACGATCAGCAGGGTGGGTGAGGTCTGCTCGATCTGGCCGAGGATGACACCGAGATCGACCTCGGCCGCGAGGAACAGGTTGGGATGCATCGCGCCCGTGCGCTGGGCGCGCAGACGCACCTGAGACGCGGACTCTTCTGCGGTCACGTAGAGAACGCGCGCCCCCGACGCAGCTGCGCGAGAGGCCACCTCGAGGAGGAGGGTGGACTTGCCGACACCGGGCTCACCCGAGAGCAGGATCGCGGCCCCCGGAACCACGCCCCCACCGAGCACCCTGTCGAACTCGGCGATGCCGCTCGGCCAGTGGGCGACGCTGTCGGCCTCGATCTCGGTGATCGGCCGAGCCGCGCGATCCTGCGACACGGCGACGGCGGAGATGCCCCGCACGGACGCGGTCGCTGCGGCAGCATCGACGACCGTGCCCCACTGCTGGCATTCCGCGCAGCGGCCGACCCACTTGATGCTGGTCCAGCCGCACTCGGTGCAGCGGAACGTGGAGGTGACTCGAGCCATGCGGCAACTCTAGGTCGAGCCTCCGACAACGGGGCGGCGACTGGGCGCCCTGGGGAGAAACCGGTCAGTTCGTCGAACTGGGGAGGGGAATCGAGTCGGTGTCTTGTGCACTGTGTGCGGCAGCAGCATCCTGCGCCCTCTCGGCGACCGTCGCCGCGACCGAGGTGACACGCCTCGTCGCCGTCACGTCGGAGGCGGCGCGCTCGGCGGCGATGCGCGCGAGTCGGGCGTCGATCGCCGAGTAGAAGGCCGACGCCCACACCTTGTAGCCGGCATCGTTCGGGTGGAACAGGTCTTTGGCCGTGTTGCGGTACGTGCCGAGGTAGCCCTGGCGACGGGTCGTCGCGTAGAGCGGAGCGACGACGAGCCCCAACTCGCCCGCGACGCGGCGCACGATCTCGTTGGCGACTGCGACCTTCTTCTCGGACTCGGGCAGCAGCATGAACGGCAGGTCAGCCACAATCGCGTGTTTGGGGAGGGCTCCGTAGATCGTGCGGATGTTCTTCTCGAACTTCTTCGGGTTGAAGTCGCCGATGTCGTTGGCTCCGATCGACACCGTCACGATGTCGGCCTCGTAGTCCACAAGGCGCGGCACCTGGTCGATCTTGCACAGGTGCGTCGTCGCTCCCGAGACGCTCAGGTTCTTGACGCCGAGTGTGCCGTGGGTCGTGCGGCGGATGTGTGCGCCGATCCTGCCCACGTAGCTGTGCCACGGGGTGGACGCGCCGATTCCCTGAGCCGCGGAGTCACCGAGCGCGACGTACGAGAGCGCCCCGTCGGCGCCGAATCGATCGCGCCACCACTTCGAGTGCACCGGCAGCAGACTGTTCAGGACGTCGGCGGCCGCATTGCGCTTGGCCATGAAACGCTTGTAGTACGCGTAGCCGGCGCCCGCCGCGGCGGCCGTTCCGCCGATGCCTGCCAGGATGCCGATCGCGGCTCGGGGGTTGCTCATACCCGCACGATACGCCGGTCGTTTTCGGGAGTCATGAGTGAATCCGAAGGGCCGGGTGTGAGCAGGATCAGCCCGGCTGGGGAGAGCGTTCGGCACACGCTCCGAGATGTACTAAACTCTCTCCCGGTACCGTGTCCGAGCGGCCGAAGGATCATGTCTCGAAAACATGTGTGGGGGTTAACTCCACCGTGGGTTCAAATCCCACCGGTACCGCGGAAGCAACTGCCTGAGCCCTGCCTGGTTTCCCCTCGGAAACCGGTGGGGCTCTTGCATTTTCCGAGCGCTGGTCAAGCCTCCTTGTGGCGAGCGCGTCCCGCGAGAGCGTTGACACCCGGAACCCCCCCAAAAAAACCCGCACCACCCACCCTTGACGAGGTTTTCGTACGGCAGTACAGTTTCCGTACGGCAGTACAGATAGGTGGAAAATGGTCAAGACGGACGGGCGCCTCGAGCGGGGCGTCTTGACGCGCGAGCGCATTCTCGACGCAGCGATCGAGATGATCGCGAAGGGCGGCCAGGCCGCGGCGACGCAGCGGAACGTCGCCGAAGAGGCAGGTGTGTCGCTCGCCAGCGTCACGTACCACTTCTCGACGGCCAAAGAGCTGCTGATCGCCGCCATGCGTCGCGCGGCAGGCATCGCCATCACACGGATTCAGGCCAACGAGAGCCGGATCCTCGCCGGAGAGCTCTCGCTCGAAGACGCGACGGTCGAGTACATCGCGATCCACCGCAGTGGCGAGTTCGCAGCCGGCATCGTGGCCATGGAGCTGTCGATGGCGGCCGTGCGCGACCCCGAGCTCAGAGACAGCGGTGAGGCGAACATCGAGGCCCTGCGCTCCAGCTACGAACAGTTCCTCCCGGTCTCCGGGCTGGACGACGCGGCAGCGGCCGCCTTCACCGGCCTGCTCTTCCTCGAGCTCGGGTCGAACCGCAGCGCGGACAGCGACGAGACCCGACGTCGGGTGCGAACCATGATCGACGTCTTCGGCCTCGCCGACGGCGTCGAACGGCATCGCCGCTCGATGAACGAGAGTCCAGCAGAGGGAGCCCCGGCACCCTGATGACTTCCACTCGCGGGTAACGATCCAGACGCGGCACCGCGGCCGCTCACTCATAGACGGTCACGTCGTCCAAGGCGTCGACCGACCCCATTCGGCGCCGCCTGGCAGCGCCTGAAGCAACCGGGCAGTCGCGTGCGCCCAAGCACCGGCGCGCCCGGAACAAGAGAAGGAACCTCCAATGAAGGTGGGATTCGGAATTCACGGTCCGCGGCTGACGGACACGACTCTGGCGTTCGCGCGGCAGATCGGTGCGACGCATGTCGTTGCGCACATCGTCGGCGGTCGACCGACCGACTCGTTCGAGAAGCTGACCTCGGCACCCGGATTCACGACGTACGGCGACGACCCCCGCTACACGCTCGACGGGCTCCTCGAGATCAAGGAGCGCGTCGAGGCCCACGACCTGCACCTGTTCTCGGTCGAGAACTTCGAGCCTGCGGATTGGTACGACGTTCTCCTGGACGGGCCTCAACGGGACCGGCAGATGGCGAAGGTCTCCGAGATCGTGCGCAACGTGGGTGCGGCCGGGATCCCGTCCCTGGGCTACAACTTCTCGATCGCCGGCGTCTGGGGCCGCCCGGACACGCCGTCGGCTCGAGGCGGCGCCCTGTCGGCCACCTACGCCGACACTCCTCAGACACCCATCCCCAAGGGCATGGTCTGGAACGCCGTGTACGACCAGGAGCTCTACGATCGGAGCCTCGCCTCCGGCGACTTTCTCGACCCGATCTCGTCCGACCAACTGTGGGATCGCTACTCCCGTTTCCTCCGCGAGATCCTGCCGGTCGCCGAGGCGGCCGGGGTGACCATGGCCCTCCACCCGGACGACCCGCCGCTCGAGACCCTTCGCGGGACCCCGCGGCTCGTCTGGCGAGGCGAGATGTACGAGCGAGTGCTCTCGCTGTCGGACTCTCCTCGCAACGCCATGGAGTTCTGCGTCGGCACCCTCAGCGAGATGCCCGATCAGGACATCTACGAGATCGTCGAGCGATTCGTCGCCACCGGTCGGATCCAGTACGTGCACCTGCGGAACGTGTCCGGTCGTGTGCCGAACTACCGGGAGACGTTCATCGACGACGGTGACACCGATCTGCAGCGGGTGCTCGCGATCCTGCGGGACGGCGGCTACGACGGTGTCGTCATCCCCGACCACACCCCGCACCCCGGCACGTCGTCGCCCTGGGAGACGGGCATGGCCTACGCCGTCGGCTGGATCCGAGCGAGCCTCCGCGCGCTCGGCGCCCTCGACGACTGACGGGAACCCACCCACCGGCGAGAACCCACCCACCGGCGAGAACCGACGGACGAGAACCCACCCCCGAGACCATCGGGCGACCCGCTTCACAACCCCAGAACACCATCACGAAGGAGTGAACACATGACGAAGGTCACCGGCCTCGCGTTCACAGGCGACCGAGTCGCCGAACTGCGAGAGTTCGAGATCGGCGAACCCGGTCCCACCGAGGTTCGCCTGCGAGTGCAGGCGTCCGGCATCTGCGGCAGCGACCTGCACACCTACGATTCCGAGCGAGGCTTGCGAGCGCCCGGAACGGACACCCTGCTCGTCGCCGGGCACGAGCCCTCGGGAATCGTCGAGTCCGTCGGGTCCGAGGTCCGAGACTTCGCCGTCGGGGACCGCGTCCTCGCCTATCACATCCTCGGATGCGGCAACTGCTACAACTGCCGGCTCGGGTATCCCGTCGTGTGCACGTCGGTCGACGAGCGCAAGGCCTACGGCGGGGAGCGCAACGGGGGCCACGCGCCGCTCCTCCTGGTGGAGCAGCGCTCCCTGATCAAGCTGCCCGACGAGCTGAGCTTCGCCGACGGGGCGATGATCGCCTGTGGTGTCGGCACCGCCTATTCCGCACTCCGCAAGACGGGTGCCAAGACCGGCGACCGGCTGCTCGTGACCGGACTCGGTCCTGTCGGACTCGCCGTGACCCTTCTCGCGAGCACCTTCGGCATCGAGGTGATCGGAGCGGACATCAACCCCGTGCGAGCCCAGGAGGCGACGCATCACGGGGCCTCCCACGTCATCCTCAAGACGGGGGAGGAGGCCCTCGCCGAGATCATGGCGATCACGGGCGGCCTCGGGGTGAACGCCGCGATCGACTGCACCGGCGCCGCCGCCGCCCGCGAGCTGTGCATCGAGGCGAGCGCCACGTGGGGGCAGGTCGTCTTCGTCGGCGTGGGGCGAAGCACCATCACGTTCGACCCGACCGTGCAGGTGATCGTCAAGATGCTGACCATCCGCGGTTCGTGGGTGTCGAGCCAGGCCGAGATGCAGGAGCTGACCGGAATCCTCGCGCGCCGAGGCGTCCACCCCGACTCTCTCGTGACGCACACCTTCGAACTCGCGGACGGGGTCGAGGCATACGAGCTCTTCGCCGGCGGGGCGAGCGGCAAGATGGCGTTCACCTTCTGATGCGCGCTTTCGGCGAGGTGGTCGCGCCATGGCGGTGACGGAGTCCGTCGTCCTGCTCGAGAGCGACCGGATTCGGGTCGAGGTCGACCTTGGCCGAGGCGCCGAGATCGCCGGCATCCATGATCTCGGCACCGGTGTGGACATCCTGATGACCACGCCCTGGGCGTCCGCGGCACGTGAAATGCGTCCCGTGAAGCTTGCGGCCGATCCTCGCGCGAGCGAGGCCGAGTGGACGGCGAGCTACGGAGGCGGGTGGCAGACACTGGTCCCGCACGCCGGAGAGCCGGAGGAGGTCGACGGCGTGGTCCGGCACTACCACGGTGAGGGCTCGGCCGTCGCCTGGGAACTCGATGGTGCGACCGAGGACGAGGTCAGGGGCCACCTGGAGCTGGAGACCGTGCCTCTTCGCATCGACCGCACCGTCTCTCTCGCCGGTGCCGCCGTGACCGTCACCGACGTGCTCACCAACGTGGCGAACCAGCCCCTCGCGTACGACTACCAGTCGCACCCCGCGTTCGGCGCGCCCTTCCTCGACGCCGATTGTCGCATCGAGCTGGACGCCGAGCGCTACCTTCCCGATCCGCGATTCGACCTCGGCGAACTCGCGCCCGGCGTGGCGGTCGACTGGCCCAGGGCGGCGTCCCACGGTGTCGCCGTGGACCTCGCTGCCGTGCCCGCGCCCGATTCGGGCGTCTTCCGCTTCGGCTGGCTCGAGGATTTCGCGACTCGTTCGGTCAGGATCGCCAATCCACGGCTCGGACTCGCCGCGACCCTGGAATGGGACGAGGACGATCGGGATCGCGCCTGGTTCTGGCTCGATGCAGGATCCCGTGCGAGCCCGCCCTGGGACGGCCGCGGCTACGTCCTCGCCATCGAGCCGTCGACCCGCGCCACGGTCAGAGACCGGGCAGCACCGCGCCTGGCGGCGGGGTCGACACGAACGTTCACCACTCGAATGACCATCAGCACTACCCACCCGTGACAGAGAAGTTCCAGGTTAGGAGTAAGGCAATGACATCTGTAGACGACGCCCCCGTGCGTCAGGAGGGGGCCACCGAAAGCCTCCCGAGGCAGACCGTTCTCGAGAAGATCGGTCTGCCGAAGGGCATGAGCTTCGGCGTGCTCGGCATGATCATCTTCGTGGTCGGCGACGCCCTCGAGGTGACGTGGATCACCAACTTCTTCTCCACCGGCATCGGGATTCCCCTGGCGTCAGCCGCGTGGATCGTCACCGCTTTCGGCATCTGCGGCGCCGTGGGCGCGTACGTCGTCGGCCCGCTGACGAACGTCCTCGGACCGCGCCGGGTGATGCTGATCGGCCTGTTCCTGTGGGCGGCCGTCGACGCCGTCTTCATCTCCGTCGCTCTGCCCAGCGAGAACTACTGGCTGATCCTGGCTGTCTACGCCCTCCGGGGCCTCGGCCAGCCGTTGTTCGGCTTCGCCTTCCTCATCTGGCTCACCAAGCGGGCCCGCGCCGGCCACGAAGCCCGCACGCAGGCGTGGTTCTGGTTCTGTCTGAGTGGCGGTCAGCAGATCCTCGGAGTCGCCGTCGCCGGGCTCGTCCTCCCGGTCCTCGGTCCTCTCGGCACCCTGTGGATCGGGCTGGGCATCGCGCTCGCCGGTGGCCTCGTGGCCGTCCTGCTGATCCGCGACCCCACCGGCATCGGGTCGACGAAGGTCGGAGGTTCGGTCTCGCAGCACTTCCTCGCCGGTCTCTCGATCATCTGGCGCCAGCCGAAGGTCGGGGTCGGTGGACTCGTCAAGATCATCAACATCGGCGGGATCCTGGCCGTCACCGTGTACTACGTCCCGTACCTGACGACGGAGATCAAGGTTCCCCTGTCGCAGGCGGTGCTCGCGTTCACGATCCTCGGCATCACCGGCGTTCCGGGGAACCTCGTCTGGGGGTGGCTGAGCGACCGGCTCGGGTGGGCGAACACCGTTCAGTGGGTGGCGAGCCCCATCAACGCGATCTGCATCGCCCTGCTCTTCTGGGTGCCGCAGTGGGCCGGAGCGAACTTCGTCCTGATCGCCGTGGTCATGCTCGTCTGGGGCGTCGGCACGTCGGCCTACGTGCCGATCTCGGCGCTCGTGCCGGCGCTCGCGCCGAAGGAGAAGCCGGCGGCCCTCGGCGTCATCAACCTGTCGACGGGTGTGGCCTCGTTGCTCGGCCCGGCCATCGTCGCCATCGTGCTCCCGGGCCTCGGCTTCCAGGGCGTCACGTGGGCGGTGGTCGCTCTCTACGTCCTCTCCTTCCTGCTGATGTTCTACGTGCAGCTGCCCGGTCGCGCGCGGACGACGGCGGACCTCCCCGTCGACGAGGCGGACGTTCCTCTCGTCTCGGTGCCCGCCTCGCCGCCGGTGACCCTGTGAAGGTCGCCGTGACGGGGGTCTCGGGATCGTGGGATCGGCGGTCACGGCCGGCCTGCGATCCCGGGGCCACACCGTGGTCGCGATCGATCGACGGCCTCCGTCCGACGCGGCCCGCGCGCTCCGCGACTACGCCGATGCCCTCGAGACTCCGGCCACGCCGGACCCCTTCGAGTTCATCGAGGAAGTCAGGACGGTGGACCTCGCCTCGTATGCGGAGACGCGCGAAGCGCTCGCGGACGCCGAGGCGGTCGTGCACCTCGCGGGGATCAACAACCCTCTCTCGGCTCCCGGGTGGGAGGTCCACGACAACAACGTCGTCGCGTCGTACCACGTGCTCAGCGCCGCCGCCGAGCTCGGGATCTCTCGCGTCGTCCAGTCGTCGAGCGTCAATGCGATCGGTCTCTCCTGGAGTCGCGCCCCGCGCTTCGACTACTTCCCGGTCGACCTGGCCCACGCGACCAGGAACGAGGACGCCTACAGCCTGTCGAAGCTGGTTCAGGAGGTTCAGGCGGATTCTCTCACGCGTCGATTCGAGTCGACGAGCGTCGTGAGCCTCCGGCTGCACGCGGTCCTGAACGACGCCTCCGACGCCCAGGCCTATGTCGATCGTTTCGGTGTCGACTGGGCGGTGAACGGGCTGTTCGGATACTGCACCATCTCGTCGACGGTCGACGCCGTCGTCCTCGCCTGCGAGGCGGAGGTCACGGGTCATGAACGGTTGTGGGTCGTCGAACCCGAGACCTTCGTCTCGGCCCCGTCGGGCGAGCTGGCTGCACGGTACTACCCGGACGTGACCGTGCGGGGCCCGCTCGACGGACGGTCGGCGTTCTTCGATGCCAGCCGCACCGTGGAGGTGCTCGGGTGGACGCCGTCCACGGTCGTCGACCCGCCCGCAGCCCTCGTCGACCTCGGCCTCGGCCGCGACGCCGCCGCCGAAGCCACGACGGAGGGCTCCCGATGACGCTCACCGTGGACGAGTTCGCAGCGAGCGTCGGCCACTACCAGCGGGAGGGAGTCGATGCCGTTCAACGGGGGCACATCCGGCACATCGACAACCTGTCGCGGCGCCTTCCGAACGACTGGTCGGGGATGGGATCGCGATCCAACGGCCAGGACGACTTCGCGTCGCTCCGGTATCAGCTCGCGTACGCGGCCATTGCGCTCGCCCTGGCGCACCGGTATCGGCTGCCCGCGGCCCCCGGCGTCTTCAAGGGGACCTTCGACCGGCTCATCCAGAAGATGATCCTGCCCGAGGTGTGGATGTACTGGCGGAACACGAGCACGGGTCAGGCCGTGTTCAACGCCCACATCCCGATGGAGTCCGAGTGGGACCCTGTCCGGCGCGACAACATCATGTACAGCGCGTACGTGCAGGTCATGACCCTGCTCTTCGCCTACCTCTTCGACGACGACCGGTACTCCGTCCCCGGGTCCATCAGTTTCCGGCACTGGGCGTTCAGCTGGGGCGGCGAAGAGAAGCGATTCGACTACGACCAGAACAGCTTGAACGAGCTCATCTACTGGAAGATGGTGGAGAGCGGCTACGTGGGCGTCGCGTGCGAGCCGAACTGCGTCTTCCAGATCTGCAACCAGCTCCCGCTGCTCGGCTTCCGCCTGCACGACTTCCTCTCGGGTGGTCAGCGGGCAGCCGAGGTCGAGCGCGGCTATCGGAAGGCCTGGGATGACTTCGGCCGGCTCGACACCGAGGGGCGTTACAACCTGCTCCTCCTCGAGGACTCGCAGCAGATGCTGACCAACGACGCCACCGAGGTGTGGGGCGACGCGTGGGCCGGAACCGTGCTCAACATGCTCAATCGCGACCTCGTGCGGGAGCACTACCCGGAGCAGATCCGCCGGCTGCTCGTCGACGGCCCGGACGGGACGCTGAGCATCCGCCCGCTCACGTCCACGCCGCTTCTCGGCCACGACCTGTTCGAGGATCACGGGGACTTCGGGTGGGCGGCCGCCTGGGCTGCGGAGGTGGGGGACACGTCTACCCGGGATCGGCTGCTCCGCTTCGCCGACGCGCGGCTGGCACCGACCTGGGTCGACGGGGGACTGTTCTACCCGCGCAGCGACGATTCGACGGACGAGGACGGATACCACCGGCTCGTCGACCCCCTCACTGGCAACTCTCTGCTCGCACTGGCGCGTCTCGACGTCCCCGATGGCCTCTGGGGGCTCTACCATCTGCCGCGCGAACCTCACTCCGCGACCGCTCCGGCCGTCGTCGAGGTCGACCGCAGCATCGACGTCGCCCGAGCATTCGTCGACGACGAAGGCGACCTGCAGACGACGATCGGTACCGCGGCCGCAAAACCGGCCGCGTCCGCGCGGATCGGGCGGCTTCCCGCGGAGGGGCGCTGGTCGCTCGAGCGAGACGGGCTCGTCGTCGCCCGCGGACGATCCGAACGGGCGGACAGCAGCGATCCGGACGTCGCGTACGTCGGCGGCGAGCTGATCGTCACGCCGCGATCCCCGGAAGAAAGGTATGTGCTCCATGTCGACTGACGACACGATCACCTTCACGCTCGACGATCATCTGGGTCGGCCCACCGCGCAGTCGAGCTTCCCCGGCCGCCGCTCCCTGGTGTTCTTCGGTTTCACGCACTGCCGCACCGTGTGCCCGAGGGCGCTCGATCGACTCGACCGGGCGCTCGACCTTCTCGGCGAGGATGCCGCAGCGTTCCAGCCGCTGTACGTCACGGTCGATCCGGATCGGGACGACCCCGAACGCATGCGCTGGTTCCTCAGGGACCGTCCCCGCTTCCTCGGCCTGTCCGGAACGCCCCGGCAGCTCGAGGACACCCGGCGCGCGTTCCGGGCGTTCGCGAAGCGGAAGGACGATCCGCAGGATCCGGACGGGTACGCCGTACCGCACACCGCGCTCACCTATGTGCTCGACGACGCGGGCCGGCTCCTCACCCATCTCGCCGACGCCATGACGGCGGACGAGGTGGCGACCGCACTCCGCGGGGTCCTTCGCGACGACCCCGCGACGGACTCGATCCCGAGTGACGACGGGTGCTGCTCGGCGGGCGACGGCCCCTGCGACTGCTGCGGGGGCGAGTGACGATGTCCGCACGTTTCGAGATCCCCGCGTACGACCCGGACCTGATAGCCGACGTCGGGAGGATGCCGTCCGCGGTCACGAACGAGCAGCAGTTCCGCGAGTGGCGAGCCGAACCCCTCCCCGGGCTGGACGAGTTGCGACCGGCGCTGGACGAGTTGGGGCTCGTCCACGAGGAGCACGTGGTCGCCGTGCCCGGAGGGAAGATGGTTCTCTCCGTGGTCCGCCCTCGCACGGTCGCGGGCCGGCTCCCGGCCCTGTACCTCATTCACGGCGGAGGGATGATCGCCGGCAATCGCTTCGGCAGCTTCCTTCCCGACGTCCTGACCTGGATCGTCGACCACGGGATCGTCGTGGTCTCGCCGGAGTACACGCTCGCTCCGGAACAGCGAGCCCCGCAGGCGGCCATGGAGTGCTACGCAGGACTCCGTTGGGTCGCCGAGCACGCGATCGACCTGAGCATCGACGATGACCGTCTCGTCCTGGCCGGCGGTTCGGGCGGAGGCGGCCTGGCTGCGAGCGTGTCGCTTCTCGCTCGAGACAACGGCGGCCCGGGCCTTCTCGCCCAGATGCTCCTGTGTCCGCAGCTCGGCGATCGGCACGACACCGTCTCCTCCGAGCAGTTCACGCTCGCCAACGGAGCCATCGACCCGTGGCCGAGCGAAACGAACCGCTACGCCTGGAACGCGCTCCTCGGCGAGGGCCACGAAGACGCGGACGTCAGCATCTACGCCTCCCCTGCGCGTGCCGACGACCTGAGCGGACTCCCCCAGGCATTCATCGACGTCGGAGGCAACGAGGTCTTCCGCGACGCGGACCTGGCGTATGCGTCTCGCCTGTGGCAGGGCGGTGTGAACGTCGAGGTGCACGTGTGGCCGGGTGGCTACCACTCGTTCGATTTCATGGTCCCGGACGCACCCGTGTCGATCGCGGCGAAGGCGGCCCGCACCAGCTGGCTCGAGCGGATCTTCGCCGCCGCCGCGGGCTGAGCTCTTCCACCCGACTCCCGCGCCACCTGCGACCAACTGTGCCAGATGTCCATGACCATTCATGCGACGAATCCTGTTGTTGCAAGCCAGACGCTGAAACATGCCCACAGGAATGATCGAAAAATCCATGGATTGATCGCTCAGCACATTCGTGTTGACGATGCCGCGAGGTTAGCTTTCATCACGCAATCGCCAAAGGAGGCGCCATGAGAATCGAAGTCGATCACGACGCGTGCGTCGGCGCTGGGCAGTGTGCCCTCGTCGCCGGGGAGGTCTTCGACCAGGACGACGAGGGGTTCGTCGTGGTCCTCGACGACACCCCGCCCACCGGATCGCACCAGGCGGCTCGTCGTGCTGCCTCGCTGTGCCCCGCACGAGCGATTCGCGTCCGCGAATGACTCGGCCGTCCGGGGAGCGACACGCACGACACTCACCGACCGAACAACGAAGAGGAGTCTGAACGGTGGAAAACCCGACAGTCGACAAAGTTCCAACCGCAGGTTGCCCGTTCCACGGTCTCGAGGCGCTGCCGGCCGACGGCACGCTTCTTCATCCCTCACCGGCCCTGGCCGAGCTGAGGAGCAGCGCGCGGGCGACCCCGCTCAAGTACACCGGTGACCACGTCGGCTGGTTCGTCACGGACTACGAGCTCGCAAAGCGAGTGCTGGAAGACTCGCGTCTCGGCATCCATTCGGAGCGAGTCCCCGCATCGTCCGGAGAGAGCACGAACGCGGAGCTCGACGACGACGTGGTCGCGTCCCTCCTGGACGCCGACGCCATCGAGTCGCTCGCGGTCTCGAACGTCCTCAATCTCAACTCGCCCCAGCACGAGAAGATGCGGCGGGCCATGACCGGCCGTTTCATGGTCAAGGCGGTCCGCGGCCGAGAACCTGCCATCCGCGAGATCGTCCAGCGCCAGTTGCAGCGCCTCCAGGGGCACGACCGGCCCGTCGACATCACGACGGAATACGCGCTTCCCATCTCGGCCCACGTGCACTGCCTCGCGCTCGGCGTACCGGACGGGTTGATCGACTCCTACGTCAGGATCTACAACGACGAGCCCGAAGCCGCGGATCAGACCGATTTCGTCAGAGCCGTCCAGGAGCAGTTCGACCTGGTGAGGACGGTCCTGGAAGAGAAGAGGCGCGACCTCTCGGGGGATGCGCTCAGCGATCTCCTCCGCGCCGGCCTCACGGATCGTGAGACCGAGGGCGCCGCGTGGATCCTCATGAGCGTGGGGCGAGACAACGTCGCCCGCATGATCTCGACCATGACGGTGGCGCTGCTCGAGAATCCTGAGCAACTGGCGATCCTCCGAGACGACCCGACACTCGTCCCCGGGGCGGTCGAGGAGATCGTCCGCTACGGATCCCCGTTCGTCGGTCTGTTCGTGCGCACGGCGATCGAGGACGCCGACATCGACGATCTGCACATCGACGCCGGCCAGTCGGTCACGGTCTCGGCGGTTGCGGCGAACCGCGACCCGAAGCGCTTCGAGCACCCCGACGACTTCGACGTCACCCGCGACGCGTTCGGCCATCTCGGGTTCGGCTTCGGCGCCCACTCGTGCGTCGGCCAGCAACTCGCCCGCGTCGAGATCCGTCTGGCGATCGAAGCCCTCATCCTCGGAATCCCGTCGCTGCGCCTGGTGAGCGCCGCGCAACTCGAGCCGATGCCGTTCGCGCATCCCGTCGGAATGCATGACACCGGCTCCGTGGTCGTCGAATGGTGACCGCGTGGCCGTCCGACGTGGAATGGGCCGTGGTGCAGGACAACGAATCCCACAGTGCCGAGTGGCTCCACTCCGGGATCGCCCTCCTTGATGACGGTCGCTTCGTGACGGGTGCCGTGGGAGGTGGCGCGATCGTGATCCATGACGAGCGGACCCACACTGCGACGGTCGTTCCGCTCCGTCTTTCCGCAGCTCACGGCGTCACCGTCGCGCGGTCGGCGCAGGGAGAACGGCTGTGGATCGCCGATCCGGGGCCGGAGGAGGGAACCGGACAGGTGTTCGAGGTCTCGCTCTCGGGGCGGATCCTCTCGCGCGTCCCGGCACCGCTCGCCGCGGAAGGCGAGTGGCGTCCGACCTCCGTCGTCGCGGTCGCGGACGGTTCCGAACGCGGTGTGCTGTGGATCGCCGACGGGTACGGCCGGAATCGGGTCTATCGGCTCACACCGGATAGTGGCGCGGACGTGATCGATGCGGCGGACGGGATTCCGTTCGATTGCCCGCACGGGCTCGCCGTCGACACCCGATCCGACCCGCCTCGTCTCGTCGTGGCCGATCGCGGGAATCGCAGGATCGTCTTCCTTCACCTCGACGGATCTCTCGATCGTGTCGTCGCCGATCAGAAGCTGACGTCTCCGAGCTGTATCGCCGTGCGCGGAGATCACCTCGTGGTGACCGATCTCTACGGTGCCGTCGTGACCGTCGATCCGAATGATCGGGTCGAGATCCGCGCTGGATACACGCCGGAAGTCGGTCGTGCGGGGTGGCCGAATCGCGTGGTCGACGGCGAGGTCGTGCCGCCTGTGCTGAACGATCGCGAACTGAACAGCCCCCACGGCGTTGCAGTGGCCGAGAGCGGTGCCGTCTACGTGACCGAGTGGCTCCTCGGCGGTCGCGTCGTGCGACTCGACTGGCGACGGTAGGTCTCGCGAGTGGAGATCACCGCAGCCATCAGCCGAGGACCGGCCTCGGGATTCCGCCTCGAACGCGTGCACCTGGACGATCCGGCACCTCGCGAAGTCGTCGTGCGCATGGTCGCGGTCGGCGTCTGCCACACCGATCTCGCGGCCAAGGCTCTCCTCTACGGCGACCTGCCGGTCGTGCTGGGGCACGAAGGCGCCGGCGTCGTGGAGTCCGTCGGCAGAGACGTGACCAACGTCGCACCCGGTGACCATGTCATCGTGTCCTTCCACAGCTGCGGTCGGTGCCCCGAGTGCCGCTCCGGGCATCGCGCCTACTGCCGCGACTTCGTCGCGCTGAACACGTCGGGTCACCGTGATGACGGCCGTCTCTCGATGAGCACCGCGGAGGGGCCGATCCTGGGGTCCTTCTTCGGACAGTCCAGTTTCGCGACGCACGTCCTCGCGAGCGAGGACAACGTGGTGGCCGTGGATTCCGACGTCGACCTGACGGTGGCCGCCCCCTTCGGATGCGGATTCCAGACGGGCGCCGGGGTGGTCGCCAACGTCCTGAGGCCCCAGCACGATTCGAAGCTCGTCGTGTACGGCGCCGGAGGCGTCGGGATGGCCGCGATCATGGCGGCCAGGGCCCTCGGGGTGACTGTGATCGTGGCCGTCGACCTCAGTGAGAACCGACGCTCGGTCGCCCGTGACATCGGCGCGACGCACACCGTCGACGGCGGCGGCGAAACGGCGGTCGACGAGATTCGCGAAGCGACCGGCGGCGGCGCGACCCACGCTCTGGACACGACCTCCGTACCCGCCGTCGTCTCCGGCGCCGTCGCGGGCCTGGCCCCGCGCGGAACACTCGTCATCGTCGGGTCCGGCGCGGCCGCCTTCAGCCTCGTCGGCAACGACCTCATCGCCGAGGGCAAGACGATCCGCGGGTCGATCGAAGGCGACTCCGAACCGCAGGAGTTCATTCCGCGCCTCGTCGAATGGCACCGCGCAGGAGAGTTCCCCGTCGAGCGGCTCATCAAGAAGTACCCCTTCGCGGAGATCAACGCGGCGGCCGAGGACGCACGGTCCGGCGCCGTCATCAAGCCCGTGCTCGTCTTCTGACGCCCGCCCGCCGGGCGGCTCCCACCACCTAGAGAAAGGCGACCTCGTGTCGACCGGTCAGACCGAACCCTCCACCACCACGACTCGCGATTCGTCCCCCGACGAGCTCGCCGCTCTCTTCGAGTTGCAGCGTCTCGCCCACCGGGGCGCCGGCTCGCCGACCGCGGCTGAACGACGCGATCGCATCGATCGTTTCGTCCTCGCGGTGCTGGAAAGCGCCGACGAGCTCGCTCGCGCCCTCGACGCCGATTTCGGGGTCCGCCCCGAGCTATTCAGCTACCGGGCGGACATCGTGGGAATGCTTCCCACGATCGAGCACACGCGGGAGGGCCTCGAAGAGTGGATGGCGGACGAACCCGTCGCCGAAGGATCGGCGCTGGGAATCCCGTCGTTCCTCCAGAAGAAGCCGAAGGGCGTGGTGGGCGTGATCGGCCCCTGGAACTTCCCGGTGCAGCTGACCGTGCAGCCCGCCGTCGAGGCCCTGGCAGCCGGAAACCGCGTGATGATCAAGTTCTCCGAGATCCCACAGCAGACCGCCGCTGTCTTCGCGCGTGCCGTCGCCAGCCGAATGGACCCCTCCGAGGTCGCCGTCGTGCTGGGAGGACCGGCCACGGCGACGGCCTTCTCCGACCTGCCGTTCGATCACCTCTTCTTCACCGGCTCGCCCTCGGTCGGGCGTCGCGTGGCAGCGGCCGCCGGGCGCAATCTCGTCCCCGTGACCCTCGAACTCGGAGGCAAGAACCCGGTGATCGTCGCGAGAGGAGCGGACCTGGCCGTCGCCGCGGACCGGATCATGGGAAACAGGATGATCAACGGCGGGCAGCTGTGTCTGTGCCCCGACTACGTGTTCGTCCCCTCCGAGAGCGTCGACGCATTCGTCGACGACTATCGCGCTCACCTGTCGTCGACCTATCCCGAGTACGCCACCTCGTCCGACATCGTCTCCGTCGTCAACCCGCCGAACTACCACCGCGTCGTCGGACTCATCGAGGACGCCCGCGCGAAGGGAGCGGTGGTGCTGAGCGCCATCGGGGCGCAGGACGCCGATCGCCTCCCCGACGAGGCGACGCGGCGGATCGCGCCCACCGTCCTGCTCGAGGTCACGGAAGACATGGCGATCGCGTCGGAGGAGATCTTCGGCCCGGTCATAGTCGTCTATCCGTACGAGGAGGTGGACGACGCGATCGACTACGTCAACGGGCATCCTCACCCTCTCGCCGCCTACTGGTACGGCGAGGACGACGCGGACTATCGGCGCTTCCTGGATCGCACCACGTCGGGGGGCGTGACCCGAAACGACATGGCGCTGCACCTGTCGATCCCCGACGTCCCCTTCGGAGGCGTGGGCCAGAGCGGCACGGGGTACTACCACGGGAAAGCGGGCTTCGACACGTTCACGCACGTTCGCGCGGTGGCGGCGTCGGAACTGCCGCACAGGATGTCCGGCTCCGGCACCCCGCCCTACACCGACGCCGACCTCGAGGCGGCTCGCGCCTCGGTGAGTCGGACGATCGAAGCGATCACGAACCGAATCGGCTGATCGCGGTGGCCAGAACCTCTCGCTCCCTCCCTCTCGACGGGATCCGTGTGGTCGATCTCGTCCGAGGCCCTCTGCAGAGCGTCGGAAAGACCCTCGCCGACCTCGGGGCCGAAGTCCTCCTGGTCGAGCCCGAGGGCGGATCGGTCGCCCGGCGGACCGGCGTCGTGAGAGGCGACACCAGTCTCACCTTCGCGGTTCTGAACCGCGGCAAACGAAGCGTCGTGGCCGATCCGTCGACGTCGGATGGTCGGCGAACTCTGGACGCACTCCTCGCCGACGCCGACCTGTGCCTGATGGACGCCAGGCCGAGCGAACTCGGTGCGTTCGCCGACCCGGAGTGGATCCGCAGCCGGTACTCCCGACTCGCCGTGGTCTCGATGACGGATTTCGGCCGGTCGGGGCCGCGCAGCGGATGGAGCGCGACCCCCGATGTGCACGCCGCCATCTCGACCGCCCTGTCGCGGAGCGGCCTCCCGTCGGTCGACCACCCTCTTCTGCCGCCGGAGTTCCTGGCCTCCGGAGCGGCGTCTGCCCAGGGGCTCTTCGCCGCTCTCGTGGCGCTCTACCAGTCACTGCGCACCGGAACGGGCGAGTACGTCGATTTCAGCGTCTCCGAGGCGCTCATGCACGTGCTGGATCCGGCGTTCGGAATCGGCGGCACGGCTCGGGTCGGCCTCTCGGTGCGGGACCTGCCCCGTGGCCGGCCCGACGCAGGCCACATGTACCCGGTCTTTCGCACCCTCGACGGCTGGGTGCGGATCTGCGTCCTCAGCCCGCGTCAGTGGGCGGGCATGTTCGAGTGGCTGGGCCGCCCGGAGCGATTCGCCGACGCGCGCTACACCGACACCCAGACGCGCTTCGATGCGGCGGCCGAGCTCTACCCCTCTATAGCGGCGCTGTTCGCGGGCCTCACGAAGGACGCCGCGGCGGAACTCGGCCAATCGTTCGGTGTCCCCACGGCCGCGCTTCTCTCGGTGAGCGAAGTCCTGGAGAGCGAGCACTACGGTGCGGCGGGCTCCTTCGGCGCTGTGCGAGCAGGCGATCTCGACCTCGTCGCGCCCACGGGCGTGTTCGACCTCGACGGCGCGCACGTGGGTGCCGACGCCCCGGCTCCCGAGCTGGACGAAGCGCGCGAGCTCGCACGGGAGACGCGCGTGCGCCGCGATACGAATCTCTCGCCGACGGGGATCCTGCCCTTCGAGGGACTCCGCGTCCTCGACCTCGGGGTGATCGTGATGGGAGGCGAACTGGGCCGCCTCTTCGCCGATCTCGGCGCCGAGGTCATCAAGATCGAGAGCCGGTCGTTCCCTGACGGAAGCAGGCTCGCCGGAGACATCACGGAGAGCTTCGCGTGGGGTCATCGCAACAAGCTGAGCATGGGACTCGACCTCACGTCGGACGACGGCCGCGTCGCCTTCACCGAGCTGGTGCGCCGATCCGACGTGGTGCTCACGAACTTCAAGCCGGGCACGCTTCAGAAGCTGGGCTTCGGCTACGGCACCCTGAAGGCCATCAATCCCCGCGTCATCCTGTCCGAGTCGAGTGCCTTCGGCAACGGAGGGCCCTGGAGCGGTCGGATGGGGTACGGCCCGCTGGTGCGCGCGAGTGCCGGGCTGAGTCTGCTGTGGCAGTACCCCGACATCGAGGGCAGCTTCAGTGATGCGATCACCATCTATCCCGATCACGCGGTGGCTCGACTCAACGCCGCGGCGATCATCGCCCTGCTGATCCGGCGCGGCCACACCGGGCTCGGCGGTTCGGTCTCGACCGCGCAGGTGGACGCCATCCTCGACGCCATGGCCGTGGAGATCGCCCTCGAATCGGTCGAGCCCGGCTCCGTTCGCGCAGCCGGCAACCGGCGGGACGGCGACGCTCCCCGCGGAATCTTCCCGGCGGCGGGAGACGACGAGTGGGCCGTCATCGACGTCCAGGGCGGCGACGTCTTCGCCGCGCTCGCTCGCGTCGTCGGGCACTCCGAGTGGACGGCGGACCCGCGATTCGCGACGGCTTCCGGACGGCTCGAGGCCGCCGCCGAGATCCGTGCGGGTGTCGAGGAGTGGACCCGCAGGCTGTCCTCGTCGGAGGTGGCCAGCCGATTGCAGCAGGCCGGTGTCCCCGCCGGTGACATGAAGCGGACCGAGGATCTCGTCGACGATGCGCATCTGGCGGAACGCAACACCCTGGGAGTGCTGCAGCAGCCACAGCTGGGCGGTCCGCTCCCCGCCTTCGCTTCCGAGACCACGTTCGAGACGATTCCCGAACCGAGACTGCGCCCCGCTCCATCGCAGGGCGAACACACCAGACGTCTCGCCGAACGTCTCCTCGACTGGGGTCCGCAGCAGATCGAGGCGGCGATCGTGGCGGGGGCCCTCGAGGTCGGCGAGGCCGAAACGGCGCGCCCCGAACGAGCCGATGCCTGACCCCTGCAAGCCTGCTCCGCCGGAGCACGCGGTGCCACTCGAAAGGAAAAGCCGATGACAGACCTCGTCGAAGACCCCGTCCCGTTCCCCCTCGGTGGCGAGGGGGCGGTGCTGGCCGAGGTGCGCGGCCACGTGCTGCTCGTCACGATCAACCGGCCGGAGGCGCGGAACGCGGTCGACGTCAACGTGACGCGGGGCATCGGAGAAGCGCTCGATCGCGCGGAGCAGGACGCCGACGTCTGGGTCGTGATCCTGACGGGTTCGGGAGACCTCTCGTTCTGTGCGGGACAGGATCTCAAGGAGGCCGCGGCCGGGGTGTTCTTCGACGGCCCCGAAGCCGGGAGGTGGGGCTTCGCCGGCTATGCGAACCACGCCGTCTCGAAGCCGACCATCGCCGCCGTCAACGGGTACGCCCTCGGGGGCGGCACCGAACTGGTGCTCGTGAGCGACTTGGCCGTGGCTTCCGAGACGGCGACCTTCGGCCTGCCCGAGGTCACGCGCGGGATTCTCGCCGGAGCCGGCGGGAGTTTTCGGCTGCCCCGGCAGATCCCTCAGAAGATCGGCATGGAGGCCGTCCTCACCGGTCGGCCGATGACAGCGCAGCGGGCCTACGAGCTCGGACTGGTCAATCGGGTGGTGCCCCCGAGAAGCTCCTCGACGAGGCGTTCCGTCTGGCCGACGCGATCATGGCGAACGCGCCGGTGGCCGTGCAAGTGTCCAAGCGAATCGCGCGCGGCATCGACGACGGGGTCTTCACCGCCGAGAGCGCGGACTGGAGGCGCACCGACCGGGAAGCTGCGATCGTGATGGCGACCGACGATGCGATCGAGGGGATGACCGCCTTCGCCCAGAAGCGCGCCCCGCTCTGGACGGGCAAATGACGACCACGGAGACGGCCGTCGCGGGGCTCGGCATCACTCGACTGGGGAAGGTCTACGGAAGGACCGCCACGCAGTTCGCCGCAGAGGCGGTGCGGCTGGCCGCCGAGGACGCCGGCATCTCTCTCGGCGATCTCGATGGGCTGATCGTGTCGGGAGGAGTGACGAACGCGGTCGGCCTCGACCTCCAGGGCGTCCTGGGCCTCACCGACCTGCGCCTGCTGACCGCCATGCAGGGCTACGGCTCCACCGCGGGCCAGATGGTGCAGTACGCGACGATGGCCGTGCGATCGGGGATGGCCGAGACGATCGCGGTCGTCTGGGCCGACGATCCCCTGAGGGAGAACGGGCGCAGCTCGGCCGCGTACGCCGCCGCGGGTACCGCTCCCGCAGGCTTCGCCGGACTTCGAGCCTCGAATGGGATCTCGTCGACGAACACTCTGTACGCCCTCGCCGCACGCCGCCACATGAAGCGGTACGGCACCACGCAGGACCAGCTCGGACACATCGCCGTCGCCCAGCGCGACTGGGCCGTCCTGAATCCGCTCGCGCAGTTCCGCAGCCCGCTCACTCTCGAGGAGTACCACGCGTCCCGGTACATCGCCGAGCCGTTCCACCTGTTCGACTGCTGCCTGGTGTCGAACGGAGGCGCCGCCCTGATCGTCACCACACTCGACCGCGCACGCGCCATGAGGCAGCCGCCGGTCCGCGTCCTCGGCTGGGGGCAGAGCCATCCGGGCGCCACCGGCATCCGCAACGACGAGTTCGGACTGGTGACCGGTGCTGCGGCATCGGGGCCGCGAGCGCTGGCGATGGCAGACACGTCCCTCGACGAGATCGGCGTCGTCGAGCTCTACGACTGCTACACGTACACGGCCCTGGTGACCCTCGAGGACTACGGATTCTGCGAGAAGGGCGAGGGCGGCTCCTTCGTGTCCGAACCGGGAGTGCTCGGTCCGACCGGTCGACTCAAGGTCAACACGGGAGGAGGACAGCTCTCGTCGTACTACCTATGGGGAATGACGCCTCTGACCGAGGCGGTCATGCAGACGCGCGGCCAGGCGGGAGAACGCCAGGTGGCGGATCACGATCGAGTGCTCGTCTCCGGTAACGGCGGCGTCCTCGACCACCACTCGACCCTTGTCATCGGCACCGATTAGGAGACCGCCATGCCCCAGTTCCCGCTTCGCCGCGACGCCGAGTCCGCGGAGTTCTTCGCCGCCGCCGCCGCCGGGGAGTTCTTGCTCGTCAGGGATTCCGAGACCGGAGAATTCCACGGGCCGCAGTTCGATCGCACCGTCGATCCCCAGCGCTACGTGAGCGCACCCGCCGCCGGCACCGGACGCGTCGTCAGCTGGGCGGTCGTGCACGACCGCGGCTCCGACGGACTCACGACGCGGGTCGTCGTCGGCATCGTCGCCCTGGACGAAGGCCCGTGGTGGTGGACCGAGCTCGCTGACGCGGATCCGGACACCGACCTCGACGGCGCGAGAGTCGAGGTCGCCTTCGAGAGGATCGGCAGCGGCGACGAGGACGAGGTCCAACCGTTCTTCCGGATCCTGGGGTGAGTCGCCCCGCAGCTCAGGCCACGGTGCGCGCTGTTCTCACCGTTCGTCCGCGAGAGTCGCGGCGAGCTCCTTCGCCGCGCGCCATGCGAGCGCGACGGTCGTCAGCGTGGGGTTCGCCGCGGTGGCGGTCGGGATGACGCCGTTGCCTCCTACGTACAGGTGCGCGATACCCCACACCCGAAGCCGTTCGTCGCACACCGACGAGCCGTCGTCGACCGGCCCCATGCGCACGGTGCCCTGGTAGTGCAGCGACGATCCGCCGGCCGCGAGCGTGGGCTGGTCGGTGAGCTCGCCGATGCGTGCGGCGGACCGGATCGAGTTCGCGTACATCGCCGAGATCGTCTTCTGATCGTGGTCGGTGCGTGAGTACCGGATCGTCATCCGCGGCATGCCGAAGAAGTCGGTCTCCGTCTCACTGAACTCGACGGCGTCCTCGTACCGGACGTCCTTCGCGGCGTACCAGGCGAGGATCCCGAGGCGCGACGCGGCAGCTCCGTCGTCGTCTCCGATCGCGTACGGGGAATCCGCGAGGGCCATCACGCCGCCCTGCATGGGGCGCGCGTCGGAGAACGGGATCAGTACGTAGCCGTGTTCTCGGGGATCCCGGCCGAACCGCGCGGGGTCGAAGTCGTCGCCGAGCTGCAGGAACGACGCCATCTGGAAGTGCTCGTTGAGGTAGTGGCCGAGTGCTCGGGGCCGGATGCCGGACGCGAACAGCACCTGGGGAGTCCGGAGGCCGTCGGCGCACACGACCACTCGAGCAGCCCGAACGGTGGAGACCTCACCCGTTATTCGATCCTGCAGCTCGGCGCCCACGGCGACCCCGTCTTCGAGGAGGACGCGGCGCGCGAGAGTCTCGGGCCGCAGTTCGAAGCCGGGAACGTCCTCTTCGAGGTCACCGAGAATCGCACCGGTGCCGGAGAACACCAGTCGCTCGCCCTCCCAGTGCATCGCGCTCGGCATGAACCCGACGGGAGTGAGTCCCGGGCCGTCGAACTCCTCCGCCATCGCCGAGTGGATCGCGGCTGCGAGCCCCGCTCCGGGCGGCCTCTGCTCGGTGACGCCGAGCACGCGTTCGGCGTGCGACAGAGCGGCGTCCATCTCGTCCTCGGGGATGAACGGGATGCGCTCCGACTGGTGTGGTCGCGGTGTCGAGGCACCCCAGTGGATGCCCATGCCGCCGACGCCGGTGGACATACTCGCTGCGGGGAGGCCCACCTCGCCACTGCGGAGAGTCGGATGCGAGTCGACGAAGTGCAGCCCGGGCAGGACCGTCTGACGGAATTCGAGACTGGGATCCAGTCCTTCGGCGATGTCGAGGAGAGCGGCGTCCCGCTGGGTCCCGGCATCTGGACCCTGTGTCAGCAACTGCGCGGCCTCCCGATCCTGCTCCGACATGTTCTGCGTGTGGTCGCCGCGCGTTCCCGGGACGCGCGGACCCGCCTCGACCATCAGAATGCGAGCGTGCGGGACGAGCTCTCCGATCGTCCTCGCGTACATCGACCCTGCGGGACCGCTGCCGACGATGAGGACGTCGACGTCCGTTCTGTCGTTCCGCGGGCTCACGCTCGAGCCTCCGCGGCGAGACGGGTGACCTCGAGGACCCGGGCGCTCTTGGCCCACGGATCGCCTCCTGTGCCTTCGTACTCGATCGTCAGCGGGCCCGAGTAGTCGTGCTCCCGCAGGATCTTGAGCGCGCGGTCGATGTCGACGGCCCGGACCACCCCGGCCTCGTCGACGTCGTGAGCCTTGACGTGGACGAGTTCGGCGTGCGGAGCAAGTCGTTCGATGCCCGAGTAGACGGTCGTGAGGTCGACGCTGTCGAGCACCTGCGCGGCGTCGGCGGCGGGTGCGCCGTCAGCGGGGAACGCCAGCGCCCCGACGGGCTCGAGGAGGGCGTCGAAGTTGCCCAGGTCGAGCAGGAGGCCGAGCCGCTCGACGCCGACCGAGTGGAGGAGGTCGAGCATCCACGCGGGGTCGCTGCTCGGGCCTCCGTGATTCTCGACGAGGAGACGGCTGCCGTATCGCGCGGCGAAGTCCCCGAGCTCTCCCAACGCCTCGACGAGATGCGCCGGTGGCTGCGCGCCGCCGTCGTGGGGGCTGAACGGCGAACCGGGATTCACTCGCAGGAAGCGGGCGCCCATCTGACCGAAGCGGGCGATCCAGTCCTTCAGCTCAGCGACATCGCCTGCGCGCCTGAGCTCGTCGGGGTCGAGCAGGTCGCCGACATCGATGGCCACGTTCACCAGGGTCACGCCGGCCGCGCCGAGCGCGTCGGCGAAGGCGTCGAGCTCCGGATCGCCCAAACCTCCCGTGAACTGGAAGGCGACCGTCTCGATGGCATCCACGCCGAAGGCGCTCTTCGCCCGCTCGGGGAAGTCCGCGAGCGTCAGGAGACTCGGGAACGGAAACGAGAACGACCGGTCCTCCCCGTGGGAGTCGGTGAACTGGAACTCGACGGGTCCGAGGTGCTCTCGGACGCTGTACGACGACATGGACAGTGTTGTCACGGTGGTTCTCCTGTCGGTGAGGGGGCAGGGAGGGCGGTTAGAGGCAGGCGCGCAGGGCGGCCGACAACAGTTCCGCGCGCTCGTCGGGAACGCCGCCGGGTCGGATGGTCTGGTAGGCGAAGGACACGCGGCCTTCCAGCCGCGCGAAGCCGAGGTGCCCGCCGGCGCCGTCGTGACCGAAGCTGCCCTCGCCGGCCATGCGGCGCGCGCGGTTATCGATCATGAATCCGGTTCCCCATCGGAGGCCTTCGTCCGGGCCGACGAGCGGGGCGCCGAACGACACGGGTCGGATCGCGTCGCGCAGGGTCTCCGGCTGCAGGAGGCGGACTCCGTCGACCTCACCGACGGTCGCCGCGTAGATCCGGGCGAGTGCGCCGGCGCTGCTGACGAAGTCGGCAGCGGGGATCTCGGCCGCGAGGAAGTCGGGCCGGTTGGCCGAGTCGAAAAGACGGAGGCCGTCGTAGGCGCCGTTCATCCCGAGCACCCGGTCGAGGAGGAGAACGTCGGCTTCGCTGGGCCCGGGTCCGGTCGTGTCGGCGGCCGTGGCCAACTGCTCGCCCTGGAAGGCGAAGTCCGCGTCCGTCGGGTCGGCTCCGAAGCCCGCTCGCAGGTGGAGCGGCGAGGCGATGCGATCCTGCAGCCACTGCGCGGGTCGCTTCCCGGTGGCCCGGCGCAGGATCTCGCCGGCGAGGTAGCCGAAGGTGATCGCGTGGTATGCGAACGCGGTGCCCGGCTCCCACATCGGGACTTGACGAGCCAAGAGGTCGACGACCGGCGTCCAGGCCTGGAGGCCCGAAAGGGTGACTCGCTCGGCCGGGGCGATGAGTCCTGCGCGATGCGCGAGGACGTCGCGCACGGTCGTGGCCGCTTTACCCCCTGAGCCGTATTCGGGCCAGTAGTCCGTGACGAGTGAATCGAGTGCGAGAGCACCCTCCTCGACTGCCATGAGCAGGCAGATGGTGGTGATGCCCTTGCTGACGGAGAACAGGACGCTGCGCGTCTCGGATGTCCACGTGCCTCGGCCGGTGTCGCCGCCCCAGAGCTCGACCACGTGCTGCCCGTCGACGTAGATGCTGCAGGCCGCACCGGTGTCGCCGCGGACGCTGAAGTTCTCCCGGAAGACGTCGGCGACCGCGCCGTAGCCGTGCTGTGCGTGCCCACTGAGCACCACGTCCGTGTGTCTCATGGCACTCCCTCGTGCGAGATCGAACAAAAATGGAAGTCACTGCCAATATGAAGTCACATCCATTCTTTTGTCAAGGCCGGCCCTGGTCGTCCTAGACTGCGGGGGTGGGCCTGCGAGAGATGAAAGCCGCTCGGACGCGACAGCAGCTCGTCGATGTGGCGGTGACGACGTTCATCGACCAGGGCTACGACGAGACCACGATGGAGCGGATCGCCGAGCTCGCCGAGGTGGGCACCTCGACGCTCTATCGCTACTTCCCGAGCAAAGAGCTCCTCCTCCTCGCGCCCTACGCCGAAGTCGTCGACCCGGGACGGTATCTCCGAGCGCGCCCCGTCTCCGAGCCGACCGGGGTTGCACTGGCCGGAGCCCTCCTCGACCTGGGTGACGACTACGCGGACCCGTCCCGCCGCATCCCCGAGATCCGGCGGATCCTCGACTCCTCGCCGGTGCCTCGAGCGCGCGTCTGGGATGTCCTCCTGCAGTCGCGGGCAGACCTCGAGGCGGCGCTCGCGGAGCGCATGGGCTTGCCCGCCACAGACCACTCCGTGCAGATCAGTGCGGGGATAGCTCTCGACGTCTTCTATCGGGTCGACGAGGAGCGGAAGAGCGGCGACCGGGAGGACTACCGCGCGCTCTTCCGGGAGGCGCTGGCATCCCTCTCCACGACGACGATCGTGCTCCCCGTCCTGCCCTGACCCGTCGGCCCGTCGGGCTCCTCGGCGGCGGTCTCGCAAGCCCGGCTGCGCATCAGGACGCGGTTTGTCGCGCCTGATTCGTCTCGGATCCGGTCACTCTTCGATCCCTGTTGACAAGAATCCGTTTGCTGTTAGTGTCTCGTATGCGAACGCCAATCGCCAGTATGAACAAACAGCAGCAAGCGTTCATGTTTATGAACAAGCGTTCGAAATACTGATTGATTTTCCCTTCACCGAGAGGAAGCACGAACGATGAAGTTCAGCACTCTAGCGGCGGGCGCGGTTGCCGTCGCCTTGGCCGTGTCCCTTGTCGGATGCTCGAGTTCGAATTCGACAGGCGGAGCCAAGAAACCCGACAAGCTCGTCATCCTGACCACAAACAGCCCCAGCGAGAAAGCGTTGCAGGCCACCGGAAAGCTGTACACAAAAAAGACCGGCATCGACATCCAGTTCGTGGACGTGCCCTACGACCAGCTCGCCACCAAGCTGGTCCTCGCGGGAAAGTCCAAGACGTCGACGTTCGACGTCGCCATGCTGGATCCGCTGTACCTCGCCACGGTCGCCCCCTCGGGCGGACTCCTGCCCCTCGACAAGCACCTCGCGAAAGACTCCACGTACGACTACTCGGACTTTCCCGCGTCGTTGAAGGACTACCCGAAGTACAAGGGCGTCACCTACGGCCTGCCTCTGTCGACGGAACCCTACGTCCAGCTCTACCGCACCGATCTCTATAAGAAGGCGGGTATCACGCCCGCGACGACGTGGGATCAACTGAACTCGAACGTCAAGGCGACGACGAGTCCGGGTTCCAGCCAGTACGGCTACGCCGGCTGGTACGGGGCGCAGGGAGCGAGCGCCGAGCCCTACCTCGAGCGGCTCTACGAGTACGGCGGCCGCCTGCTCGACCCGAAGACGTCGGAGCCCCTGCTGAACACCGCCGTGGCGAAGAAGGCCATGAAGGACTTCCTCGAGCTGACGGCCGATTCTCCGGAGGCCACCATTTCCGGCGGGTCGCCCGACGCGGCGACGCAGTTCAGCCAGATCCCGGTGGCTCTCGATATCGCGCCCTCCGGCTGGTACTCCACCGTCGCCGATCCTGGGACGTCCAAGGCCGCCGGCAAGGTCGGAGTGGCGCCGGTTCCGTCGCAGGCGATCGGGAAGTACGCCCCCAAGGGAATCCTCAAGGGATGGATGGTCGGTATCTCGGCACAGTCGAAATACGAAGACGCGTCCTGGGACTTCTTGTCGTTCGCGCTCAGCAAGAGCAACGTGCAGACGTTCATCGACTCCGGATCACCCGTCGTGGCACGGACCTCGACGCTCGACGACGCGAAGTACCAGAACCAGTTGCCGTATCTCCAGTACCTGAAGCCCGGCGTCGTCAACGGAGTGCCGCTGCCCGCGATCCCCGAGCTCCTGCCCCTGGCCGTGGCGCTCGGCAACGGGATCAACTCGATGGCCACACAAGGGTCCAAGGCCAACGTCGACTCGAGCATGGACTCGCTCAATCAGAAGCTGCGTCAGATCCTCGTCGACTCCGGGAGGCTCAAGAAGTGACGCGCACGGAAACGGAGGGAGGCCGCACCGCCGGCCTCCCCGGGTTCGGGACATCCCCCGACCCGCACGCGATCCGCGACGCCGGGCCATCCGGCGTCGCCAGTACCTCGAGTCCCTGCCTTTCGTCGGTCCGGCCTGGGTGCTCGTGGGCCTGATCGGGATCGTGCCCCTCATCTACGCCGTCTGGGAGGCCTTCACGAATCAGGGGGTCTCGGCCCTCCATCACAACTTCGTCGGTTTCAGCAACTTCATGGCCGCCGTCTTCAGGCCGTCGTTCCTCGACTCCCTCGTCGTCACGGGAATCTTCGTGGTGGTCTGCACGGTCGTCGAGTTCGTCATCGGCTACGGAATCGCCTATTTCCTCAACCTCCAGCTCCGGGGCTATCAGCTCGCACGAAGCGTGCTGCTGATCCCGATGCTGCTCACCCCCGTCGTGATCGGCCTCGTGTTCAAGTTCATGTTCACGCCGAAGATCGGGGTCGTCTACGCCCTGCTGCAGAGCGTCGGCGTTCACATCCCGTGGTTCACCGACGCCTTCTGGGGCAAGGTGTTCATCGTCACGCTCGATTCCTGGCTGTTCGTGCCATTCGTGATGCTGATGCTCCTCGCCGGGATGTCGGGGGTGTCGAAGGAGCAGCTCGAGGCGGCCTCGCTCGACGGCGCAGGCTGGTGGAAGAAGACGCGCTACGTGTCGTTGCCCGCACTGGCTCCGGTGATCATGATCACCCTGCTGCTCCGCGTCGTCGACACGTCGCGCATGTTCGATCAGGTCTACTCGTCGACCCGTGGCGGTCCTGGGACGTCGACGCTGACGACCTCGATCCTGGTCTACAACGACACCTTCGGCTCCTTCCAGTTCGGCTACGGGGCAGCAGAAGCCGTGACTCTGACGCTGTTGCTGTCGCCCTTCTACTTCCTCTACATCCGATTGACACGCATATGAGAATCGAACGAACCGTTCAGCGCCTCGTGGCGCACGTCGTCCTCATCGTCGCCTGCCTCCTGGCGTTGTTCCCGCTGTTCTGGGTCGTGCTGACCTCGATCAAGAGGAACGTCGACGCGAACTCGCCCTCCGTGAACGCGTTCGCGTTCACGCCGACGTTGCAGAACTACGCCGACCTCTTCAACTCGCCGGTGTTCCTCCATGCCGCACTGACCACCGCCGTCACCACGGCGGGGACCACTCTGGGTTCCGTCCTCGTCGGCACGCTCACGGCGTACGGCCTGGGCCGCCTCTGGGTCTTCGGGCGTCGAGTCCTCGTCGGCATGATGGTGCTGCTCCAGGTGGTGCCGTTCCTCGTCCTGATCGTTCCGCTGTTCAACATCGTCAGCGCCGTCGGGCTCTACGACACGTGGATCGGCCTGATCGTCGTGCAGGTGGGGCTCTTCACGCCGTTCGTCACCTGGCTGATGCTGGCGTTCTTCCGCTCCGTCCCGGTGGAGGTCGAAGAGGCGGCATTCGTCGACGGCGTCAACCGGTACCAGCTGTTCCGTTACGTGCTGGTGCCCATGCTCGCGCCGGGTCTCGTGGCGGCCGGCATCTTCACGGCGATCGCCTCGTGGAACTCCTTCTTGCTTCCGGTCGTGCTGGGGCAGACGGTGACTCAGACGCTGACGGCCTTCGCGGCGACGTTCGCTTCGTCCGAGCAGCTGCTCTGGGCGCAGATGTGCGCGACGGCCGTCGTCATCCTGGCGCCGATCGTGATCTTCACGCTGATCATGCAGCGACCGCTCGTGAACGGGATCACCGCCGGGAGCCTGAAGTCGTGATCACCATCGGGTGAAGCACGGCTTCGGATCGCGCGTCAGGAGCGGAGGCGCGCGATCAGGCTGTCGAGCATGACGGCCGAATCGCGGAGGTGGGCGATGATCGCTCTCTCGCGCTCATCGGTCATCCTGCTCGTGGGCACCGAGCAACTCAGCGCGTTGAGGGAGCCGGCCCGGCTGGCGAGGGCGACGCCGATGCAGCGAATGCCGGGACTGTTCTCTCCGTCGTCGACACTCCAGCCGGCGACCCGGATGCGGGCGAGCTCGTCGTGCAGGGCATCCTTCTCGACGATCGTGTTCTCCGTCAGGCGCGGGAGGGGAATTCGAGGCGTGCGTCGACGTCCTCGTCGGGAAGGCGGGCCAGGATGGCCTTGCCGAGAGCCGTGGCGTGCGCGGGCAGCCGGCGTCCTACCGCCGAGAAGAGGCGCAGGGTGTGACGGGACTCGCGCTTCGCCAGGTAGACGACGTCACTGCCGTCGAGCCGGCCGAGGTGCACGGTCTCGCCGGTGAATTCGGCGAGGGAATCGAGAACGGGTTGCGCCATGCCGACCACGTCATCGCTCTCGATGTACGCGTTGCCGAGGACGAGAGCGCGGAGACCGAGCCCGAACAACGTGCCCGTGCCGTCCGTTTCGAGCCACCCCATCGACTCCATCGTTCGGAGGAGCCCGTGGAGACTGCTCTTCGGGATGGAGAGTTCGCGGCTCAGGGTCGCGACGGACCTCTTCTCGTTCGAGCGGCTCAGTGTCTCGAGGATCTCGAGGGTGCGAACCGACGATTTCACTCCCGCGCGGGCGACCGTCGGTTCGCCTTCCGCGACGTCCGTGACAGTGCTCACAGCCGCACTTCCCTTCTCGTCGACTTCCCGCAGGCCATCGTATATGTTCACATATGCGAGCGCCATGCGGGTGTGTGAACACGATGGCGGCTGGGGTAGGCGACCGGGCGGCTGTCTCCTCAGAAGGTCGCAACCGCGCTGGCGACGAGCTCGTTCTGCGCGATCAGCCGACGCAGCTTCATGATCTTGCGTGGTTCGTTGAGCGTCGCAGCGCCGACCAGGCGATCGCCCCGGCGGAACAGGGCGACGAACGCCTCTTCGTCCGGGCCTCCGGAGACGAAGCTGACCGCGTCCGCGATCGCGGTGCCGACGAACTGGATGCGATTCCCGTACCAGTCGCTCCAGAAATACGGCACGGTCTCGTACGGTTCGGCCCGGTCGGGGAAGAGGGCGTTGAGGGCGGCGTGCGCTCCCTGATCGGCGGCGTTGGTCCAGTTCTCCAGGCGCATGGTGGTGTCGAGAAGGCCGTTCGGCCAGTGCGCGACGTCGCCGGCTGCGTACACCCCGTCGGCCGAGGTTCGCAGGTACCGATCGCAGATCAGGCCGCCGTCGACCGGGCTCAACTCGAGTCCGGAGTCGGCCAGCCAGCCTGTTGCGGGTGCGGCGCCGACGCCGACGACGACGAGATCCGCGGCGATCAGTTCGCCGCCGACCAGGCGCACGCCCTCGACGTGGTCCTGTCCGATGACCCTCTCGATCTGAGCGGAGCACAGGAGGCGAGTCCCGTTGCGTCGGTGGAGATCGGAGATCGCCGCACCGACGACCTCTCCCACGGCTCGAACGAGAGGGACCGGTGAAGCCTCGACGATGGTGACCTTGGCACCCCGCTTCCGAGCCGACGAGGCGATCTCGGACCCGATGAACCCCGCCCCGATGATGACGACATCCGCGCCAGGGACGATCGCCGAGCGGATCCTCGTCGCGTCGTCGACCGTTCGAAGGGTCTCGATTCCAGCCATTCGCGGAAGGTGCGACAGGACTCTCGGTGATGCTCCCGTCGCGATGATCAGGCGGTCGTAGGGGATCGGCCCGTCGGACGTCCGGAGGATCTTGCGATCGTCGTCCAGCGACAGGACCTGGCATCCGAGACGGAGGTCGACCGAGAGGTCGTTCCGGAGCTCGTCCTCCGTGGCGAGATAGTCGACGACGCCGTCGACCTCGAGGAAGGCCTTCGAGAGGGGAGGGCGGTTGTACGGAAGGTGTCTCTCGGCACCGACGAAGGTGATCGATCCGGTGTATCCGTCGCGGCGAGCGGCTTGAACGGCGCTCACCCCGGCGAGTCCCGTTCCGACCACGACCAGTCCAGGATCGCCCGTCACGCGAGGACCGCCGAAGAGGCGACCGACCGCAGCGCGATCGTCGGTGTCAGGGAGGTTCTCATGGCTGCTTCCTTGCGTGAGACGGTGGTGAAAGCTAATCGCGAAAAGCCGCCGCCTTGAATGTCTTGAAGGATCAAAGCATGGATTTTTCACTCAGGGACGAACTGCCTAGCTGAATGGGGCCCGTCAAATCAAGGAACGGTCGATCGCGTACTCTGGACGAATGCCACCGGTGCAGAGCGAACCGTCCGCCAGCGATTCCGTGGCGCGGAGCGGCGGCCCCGCTGTCGTCCACGCGGCGACGTACCACATGAAGCGAGGCGAGGTGCTCCACAACACCTACGTCGAGAGCGTCTGTTTCGTCTGGACCGTCAGCGGATCGGGGACGATCGAATGCAACGGCGAGACCTTCGGCGACTCCGGCGATTTCATGCTGCGCCTCCCGTGGGGGCACGAGGTGCGAGCCACGTGTAACGCACCGTTCCAGTTCGGCGTCGTGCACGTCGTCCCGTGGCTCGAGCAAGCCGACGACTTCGTCGCTCGAGTGGCGGTTCGGAGCGGCGATCCGCTCCTCGGCGCTCCCGGACGCAGCGGTCGTGGGTCGGGGCCGGCGATCGCGGCGATCCCCGCCCACTCGCCGTCCGGCGCACGCCTCACCGACCTCGCGACGTACACGGTCAGCCGATTCCTCGAAGAACGCGTCGAGGAATCGGCCCTTCGATCCCTCGGCGTCCTCCTCATGGACGAGAGCCGGGACTGGGATCACAGCGCCTCGGGCCGGCAGTATCCGGCGTCACTCAACCGGATGATGCGCTTCGTCGACGAGAACCTGCGATCGCCCCTCACGGCCCGTGTCATCGCCGACTCCGCGGCCGTGAGCACATCGACCGCGGAGCGGCTGTTCCTCCGCCACACGGGCACGTCGGTCCGCGCGTGGCTGCGTCGGCGTCGAATGAAGGTGGCGTCCGTTCTCCTGCAGAACAGCGACATGCATGTCCGCGAGGTGGCCATCAGCGTGGGCATACCGGACGCCTTCTACTTCTCGCGCGTCTTCACCGCCGCCTTCGGCGTGCCACCCAGCCAGTACGCGGACAGCGTGGTGAGGAGCAGATCCAGCCGGTGACCGACCGACATCGGGTCACCCGCAGAAGGCGGTGTCGAGAGTCGTCTCGACGTCGTGCGCGATCCTGACGATCTTGGCCTCGCCGGTCGCGAGGGCCTGGGGGAGGGCGGTGACGGCGATGGTGACGGCTTTGCCGCTGGCGTCGACACCGTTCCGGGTCTCGTAGCCGGGGATGTCGCCGCCGTGGCCCCAGATGGCTCGGCCGCAGCTGAGCGGGTAGCGGGCCAGTCCCAGGCCGTATCCGGCGTTCGCCCAGACATCGTCGTAGGGAACCGTGGTCTTCATCTGCGTGAGTTCGGCGGGATCGAGAAGGCGTCCGCCGAGGAGGGCCTTCATGAAGCGGTTGAGATCGCTGGGCGACGCGACGATCTCGCCGGCGGCCCACGCCCAGGACGGGTCGCTGACGGTGATGTCCTCGAGCTTCCCGGTCGTGGTGTTGTTGTACCCCCGCGCGTGCGGGCCGTGGATGCGGGAGTCGCCGGGCGCCGGGAACGTCGTGTGCTTCAGGTGGAGCCTGTCGATGATGCGATCCGAGATCAGCTCGCCGATGGGCCGGCCGGTGACCCTATCGGCGAGGAGGCCCGCGACGGCGTAGTTGGTGTTGCTGTACTCGAACCTGCTGCCGGGAGCGAAGTCGGCCGGCATCGACAGGGCCCGATCGATCAGATCCCTCGGAGAGAGGTAGGTGTTCCGGATGGCGAAGAGGTCGGTGCCGAAGGTGAGGGTGTAGTTCGGCAGACCGCTCTTGTGCTGAAGCAGCTGCCGGACCGTGATCTTCCTTCCGTCGATGCCCGTGCCCCGGAGGAGCCCGGGGAGATAGCGGTCGACGGGCTGATCGAGAGAGACCTTGCCCTCCTGGACGAGCTGCAGGATCACGACGGAGGTGAACATCTTGGTGTTGCTTCCGATCCTGACCAGGCCGTCGGCCGGGGAGCGGTGGTCGAGCCGAGCTTGGACACTCCCGCGGTGTAGGTGGTGACGTGGCCGTCGGGATCGGTGACGGTCGCGGTGGCGCCGGGGAACCCGTCTCGACTGACGAGGCGGTTCAGACTGGTCTGCAGCGAGTCCTGCTTCTGCGCTCCCCAGGCGGTCGGGACGAGCGCGGAGGCGGCGGTCGACACCGCAGCGGCCACCCCGACGATCGCCCAGATGCGGCGGCGTCGGTGACGGCGAGTGGCGGTGGATGAGTGGGTGATGAGATCGTCTTTCGTCATGCCTCCACCGTGACTCCCCGCGGCCCGCTGCACCCCGGCCGGTCGGCTGGTCCGAGGACTGGCCGTTTGGCGGGGGATCTCGAACGCGGACGGAGGGAGCGTTGACCCATGACAACGAATCAGGACGATCCCATTGCGATCGCACACCTTCACAAGGAGTTCCGCGGGCACGCGGCCGTCGACGACATCAGCTTCACCGTTCCGCGCGGTCGCGTGGTCGGCCTGCTCGGCCCGAACGGCGCGGGCAAGACCACCACGATGCGCATGCTCCTCGGCCTGGCAGGCATCACCCGGGGAACCGCGACGGTCCTCGGCCGGCCCTATGGCGAGCTGACCTCGCCGGCGCGGTCGGTCGGAGCCGTTCTGGACGCCGGTGGCCTGCACCCGGGACGGACGGGGCGCCAGCACCTGCTGATCGCCGCCGCCGCGGTGGGCGCACCGCGATCGAAGGCGGACGAGCTGCTCGACGAGGTGGGCCTGGCATCCGGCGCGCACCGGAAGATCGGCACCTGGTCGCTCGGCATGCGCCAGCGACTCGCGTTGGCCACCGCGCTCCTCGGCGACCCCCGGGTGCTCGTCCTCGACGAGCCCGCGAACGGTCTCGACCCGGTCGGCACACGTTGGCTCCGCGACCGACTCGCCTCGTTCGCGCTGGCCGGGGATCGGTGCTGCTGTCGTCCCACCTCCTGGCGGAGGTGGCCCAGGTCGCCGACGACGTCGTCGTGATCGTCGACGGCCGCATCGCGGGTGGTGGCAGCGTCGCCGCGCTGACCGACGCGAGCGAGGGCGGCCTCGAATCGTTCTACCTCGACCTGGTCTCGGGCGGCGTGGACGACGACACGAAAGCGGTGCGCTGATGTTCCGTTCGGAGATCTTGAAGGCCGCGTCCCTGACCTCCACCCGGGTCGTCTTCGGCGTCGGAGTCCTCGGCCTCCTGGCCACCCAGATCCTGCTCGTGACCCTGCTGCCCGCTCTCGCCAGTGGAGCGCTGCGTCCGCAGGGCGAGAACCTCGGTTCGGAACTCCCCGGCGTCGACCTGTCGTCGGGCTCCTTCCAGTACTCCGCCCTCAGCGTGTTCGGCGACGGTGGCTCGTCGGGTTCGCTCGGTCTCGCCGTCCTCGGAGCACTGGCGCTCGGGCTGCTCGTCGCCACCACCGACTACCGATTCGGCGGCATCGTCGGAACCGCGCTCGCGGAACCCCGCCGACTGCGGATCCTGCTGGACAAGGTGGCCGCGACGGGCGTCTTCGCCGCCCTCCTCGGCGTCGTCTACGCCGTGATCTCGGTCGTCGTGGTCGTCGGGACCGTGCAGTTGTCGCCTGCGGCGCGCCTGCGCGTGTCCGGGCTCGACATCCTCAGCACCTCGGCCCGCGGCGTGGTGGCGGTCGTCCTGCTGTCCCTCCTCGGCCTCGGTGTCGGGCTGCTCGTCCGGAGCCAACTCGCCGGATTCCTGACCCTCGGCGCCATCGTCGTCGGCGAACCCCTCGTGCAGGGAATGGCCGGCCTCCTCGCGGGCGGCGCTCCCGGCTGGACGCAGCTCCTCCCGGTGACGCTGAGCCACGCGATCGTCCGCAGCTTCAGCGCCTCCGGCACCAACCCCGGCGTGGCTCTCCTGGTGCTCGGGGTCGAGGTGGCGGCGGTGCTCGCGGCGGCCGGAGTGGCGCTGAGGCGTCGAGACCTGTGACGAGGGGGCAGGATCCCGCCGCCGCGAGCAGGAACGTCCCGGACAATGGCAGGGTGACCACACAGAACCCGAGCCGCACCCCGATCGGGGAGGTGCTCTGGCGCGGGCTGCCCTCCCTGCTCGTGATCGTCGTCGCAGCCGGACTCGCGCTGGGCGAGGTCGCCCAGCGCAGCGCCGTGGGTCGCGACGTGCTGGGCGGCTCCAGCCTCGTGCACGGCCCGGTGGTGCTCGTCGTCGTCCTGGTCGCCGCGCAGGGCATCCTGCTCTGGTGGCGACAGCGGTTCGCCGGCAGCGTCCTCCTCGCCGTCACCGTGATCGACATGGCGCTGCTCGTCGTCACCCGGGGCGACCTCGGTGTCGGGTCCATCGCCGTCCTGGTGGCCGCGTACGTGCTCGGACTGCGCTCGCTCGGTCGCCCCGACCTGCTGATCCTGACCGGGGCTGCGGCCGTGTCGACCGTCGCCGCGTGGATCGCCTACGCCGGTGGCGACACCGTCCCGCGCGGGCTCGAACTGCCTCTCGCCGTATTTCGCACCCTGCTGACCTATCTGCTCCCGGTCCTGATCGCTCATCTCGTCGGTACCCGGGCGCGCATCCTGGAGGGACTCCGCGAGCGCGCCGAATACGCCGAGCGGGAGCGCGCCCTCCTGGCCCGGGAGGCGGTCGAGAAAGAACGGACCCTGATGGCACGTGAGCTGCACGACATCGCCGCGCACCATCTCTCCGGAATGATCCTCGGATCGCAGGCGGCCCGAGCGCTCGTCGACGCCGATCCGACGCGGGCGGGCGAGTACATGGGCGACGTCGCCCGGGAAGCGCAGCAGACCCTCGCGAACCTGCGCCAGACCGTCGGGCTTCTCCGGACCGACTCCGAAGGGTCCCGGTCTCCGGCGCCCGACATCGGCCAGATCCCCGACCTCGTGGAGAGCCTGACGGCCGCGGGGATGGACATCGACCTCCGGACGACGGGGACGCCGCGACCCCTCGGGCCCGTGGCGGAGATCAGCGCGTATCGCATGGTGCAGGAGTCTCTCGTGAACGCTCGACGTCACGCTCCGGCGGCGCGCTGCACGGTGCTGCTGGCCTACCGGGACGGCGGCGCCGACATCACCGTCACCAACGAGCGCGCCACGAGACCCGCCGGGCCGGGTGGAGGCGGTGGCTTCGGTCTCGTGGGCATGGAGGAGCGTGCCGTTCTCACGGGGGCTCGATTGACGACCGGTCCGACGGCCGAGGGCGGTTGGGAGAACCACCTGGTCCTGCCACCGCAGGACACACCCGGCTCGTTCTTCCGGACGGGCGAGGACTCGTGATCCGCGTCCTCGTCGCCGACGACCAGGCGATCGTGCGCGCGGGCTTCACCGTCATCGTGGAGGCCGAGGGCGACATGGAGGTCGTCGGAGCGGCCGAGGACGGCTACGAAGCCGTCCGACTGGCCCAGGAGCTGCGACCGGACGTCGTCTGCATGGACATCCGGATGCCGGGTCGAGACGGCATCGAGGCGACCCGGATCCTGTCGGCCGACCCGGCAGGCGCGATCCCGGTGCTCGTCGTCACCACATTCGATCTCGACGACTACGTCTTCGGAGCTCTGGAGGCGGGCGCCTCCGGCTTCCTGCTGAAAGGGGCCGACGAGACGACGCTCCTGTCGGCCATCCGCTCGGTCGCCGCCGGCGACGGCACGCTCGATCAGAAGCTGACCAGGAGGGTCCTGACGGAGTTCGCCACTCGCCGTCCTGCGCCTCGAACGGCCGACCCGGCCTCGGCGAGTCGCCTCACCCAGCGCGAGATCGAGATCCTGCAACTGCTCTGCACCGGGCTCTCCAACCAGGAGATCGCCGGCGCGCTCTTCATCGAGCCGTCGACGGTGAAGTACCACCTGGCGGGTCTTCTCGGAAAGATCGGCGCCCGCGACCGGCTGCAGGCGGTCGTCTGGGCGTTCCGGAACGGGTACTCCGCGCCCGAGTGACGGCGACACCGCAGGCCGCCCGGCGCTTGCGTTCGGGTACCGAATCGCTCAGCCGGCCCCGGCGGCGAGGAGGTTGGCGATCGCGTTGTTGGTGACGTGGACGATCACGCCGGGCCAGATCGAGCCGCTTCGCCGGTAGAGCTCGGCGGCGACGATGCCTTCGACGATCGCCGTGAGGTAGGCGATGTTGAAGCCGTTCAGCCCGTGGAAGAACATGAAGACGACGGCGCTGCCGAGAACGCCGGGCACCCATCCCCAGCGGAGGAGGACGGTGGCGAGGACCCCGCGGAAGAGCACCTCTTCGCCGATCGGCGTGAGGACGCCCAAGAACAGGGTCGACAGGATGAGCGCCAGGACGCCGCCCTGCGCGGCAGTGTTGTACGTGGCCTGGACGTTCTCGGGCACCCCGAAGATCACGGTGTAGCCCGCGACGAGGAGGCGCGCGACGATCCAGACGACCACCCCGCCGCCGATGCCGATGAAGACCCACCGCCAGCGCGTGCGTCGAACACCGAAGGGCCGGAGCGCGCGGACCCGAAGGCTCAGCGCGGCGAGGAACGCGACGATCCCGGCCACGCCCGAGAGCGCACCGAGCGCCAGGCCGTAGCCGACGGCGTGAGCGGTGTCGAGGCCGGCGGCCTTCAGCAGCGGTGGGACGCCGTAGGAGACGAGCCCGAAGACGACCAGGCCGATGACGGCTTCCGGGATGCCCGGGCGGGCTCTGCGCTCGCCCTCGGGGAGGGGGATGCGGTGGTCACGGGTGGTGCTCCTTCGGCTCAGACGCGTCGGGGACGCGGTGTGGAGGGGTGCCTATCGTGCTGTGTCCTCGGTCATCGCCGAGTCGCGCCAGGTGCGCAGGATCGCGTCGAGACAGTTCAGGATCCGGCTCCAGGATGCTTCGGGGTCGTCGGCACGGCGGCGGAGCATGCCCGTCCGTTCCAGCTCGACGAACCCGTTGATCGTGGAATCGAGCATCCGGGACGCGTGTACGAGCTCGCCCTCGGGGATGTCGTAGCCGCGCAGGGCGGCCAGGCCGAGGGTGCGCAGCCGGGCCTCCGCTCTGGAGGTCGAGATGCTGGACGAGAAAGGGTGCAGCAGGGCGGCCCACCGTCCCGGGTGGTCGCGGCCGTAGACGCGCTGTGCCTCGGCGAGCCCCACGAGAGCGTCTCGGCCGGAGCGGCCGGCGACTTGGACCTCGATCGCGCCCGAGACCTCGTCGAGCGCGAGCTCGCGGACGCCGTCGAGCACGGCAGCCCGGTCTTTCACGTGCGCGTAGAGGCTGGCCGTCTGCACGCCCAGCTGTCGCGCGACGGCGGTCAGAGTGATCGAGTCGAAACCGTCGCGGTCAGCGGCGTCGGCCGCGGCCCGAATGATGGCGTCCGGCTTCAGATTCGCGCGAGGCATGGTGTCAAACTAACACCATTAGGCTTTTGTTGCATGCTTATAGGTTCTGTGGAATCATCGCCGGATGTCTCAGCCCGTTGAACAGACCCTTCGCCCGCTCGGTGCCTTCGAGCAGACCATCGATCTCTACATGCACCGCAATCCGGTTCAGTTCTCCTTGATCGCCGAGCTGACACGCGACGTCTCCGAGTCGGAGCTGGCAGCCGCCCTGCGAGACGTTCAGCGCGTGCACCCGCTTCTCAGCGCCGCTGTCGTCCGGCCGGGCGCCGGCGGACAGGCGTCGTTCGGGCTCACGGACGAGGCGATCCCGATCCGGGTGGCCGGAAGCTCGACCTGGCAGGACCAGGCGGCCCTGGAGCAGACGACCGCGATCGAGCCGCTTCCGGGTCCGCTCGTCCGAGCCGTTCTCCTGCCGGGTCGGATGCCGGACACGCCCACCGCCCTGCTCCTGACCTTCGCGCACCAGATCGCGGACGGTCGGGGCGCTCTCCTCGCGGTCACCGACCTGCTCGGAATCCTGGCGGGCAGCCGCCTCGCACCGCGCACCACCCCGTCGGCTCAGGAGGAGCTCTTGACCGCCGACCCGCCGACCCCCGGCGAACCCCCGCCGATCCTGCTCCGCTGCCGCCGAGCCGGCTGCGCCCCTTCGACGGATCGAGGCCCGCCGTCCAGCCCGCGGCGCTCGATGCCCGGGCGACCGAAGCCCTGCTCGACCGGGCCCGCGCGGAATCCTGCACCGTGCAGGCGGCGCTGTGCGCAGCCGCCGCATCGGCCCTGTTCCGCACGAGCGCGGACGGGCGCGTTCGGATCAACGTACCGATCGACCTGCGCTCGGCGGTCGACCTCGACGACGACGTGGTCATCCGCTTCAGCGCCACCATGGTCGACCTCGAGCGGGTGGCCGGAGAGCCCTTCTGGGATCTCGCCAGGCGCGCCCACGGCCAGCTCGACGCAGCCCGTCAGCCCGCCACCGTCCAGGCCACCGCTCTGATGATCGCGGCCGCGACGCCGGCGACGCCGGAGGAGGCGGAGGGCGCCATGCTCGCGGCGACCGGGGCCGACATCGAGATCACCAACCTCGGTGTCGTCGACCCGTCGGCCGAAGCCGAGATCTCCGCCCTCTGGGGCCCGACCATGACCACCCAGGTCGACGGCGAGCGGATCCTCGGCGTGGTCACCAGCGGAGGCGTCCTTCGCCTCGTCAACGTGACGCACGACCCGAGCGGAGACATCGCCGCTGACATCGTCGGTGCGCTCGCCGCTGCGCTCGACTGAGTCGACAGCCCGCCGGAAGCGAGCGCGTCACAATATAAATTCCATCTTGACATACTCGTCCGTCCCCGCTTGACTCGTGGGACGCCGAGGCGAAGCCTCAGAACGGACGGAGTCAGATGAAAAGACGGCACAGCTCGAGCGCGGCGGCGGCGCTGTGATCACGTCTTCGGGACGCAAGTGGGGAACAAGCGGCACAGAAGCGGTCTCCGCGTACAAGGCATTCAAGCCGAACGCCGCAGACAACGGATGGGGCCACGCGAAGACGTACTACGGCAAGTAGCCACACCGAGCGGGGGAGGGAGCAGTGCGCCCTCCCCCGACTGTGTTCGACCCGGGGGTCACCTTGACTGCTCCGCGCACGGCGACCATCGCCCTGCTCTTTCTGCTCTTCACCTTTCTCACGACGGCTCTGGGCGTGTACCAGCACCGCCAGGGTGCCCTCACGCTGGAAGGCAACTCTCTCTACTCTCCGTCGGCAGTGGCGGTGGATGCCGACGCGGAACACGTGGTGAATGCATTGGCCGAGCGGGGATCGTCGGGGCGAGTCTTCCTGCGGCTCACCGACGACGGCCGCGTTCGCGCCCTGTCCAGCATCGGGTCGCCCGGTAGGCCGCTCCTCTCTACGCCGGGCAGCAACCAGCAGCTGACGATGATCACGTCGCATTCGTCGGGTCTTCTGTGTCCGTTCGACGTGAGGCGTCGAACGACTACTTCGTACACGACGGCGAGAGGTATGCGGTCAAAGGACGCCTCGGGCTCGAGAAGGCGAGCCTCGTCTCCGACCAGGTCTTGATCGTGAACCGAAAGCTCTTCGCCGTCACGGGAACGGCAGCGCTCGTGGTCGACAGCGACGAGGCACCCGCCCTGTTCCGCCGGGAGATCGATGACGGAACAGCCATTCCGATCGCAGCCACCACCAGCCTCCGGACCAACATCGATTTCGTCTCGCCCGTGCTCTCCACCTTCGGCGCGAGCCTGACGCTCCTCGGCTTCGCACTGACGGGCTCATTGGCCGGAGCGGGGTCGCGGCCCGCCTTCGAAGTGGCCTTTCTCGTCGGAGCCGTCCGCTGGCGTGCCCTCTCTCGACGAGTCGCTCGGCTGGCTCTCCTCGTCGTTCCGCTGGTCGGAGCCGGGGTCGCCGTTCGAGTCGGGTCGACCACGGCGCAGCTCGAGTGGTTCCCCCTCGTCGGACTGGCCGGTATCCAGGTTCTCCTGGCCGTGATCGGCTACATCGTGAGCGTGACGAGACGGCCTCGGGGTGAGGGCGCGTGGAGCTGATTCATGTGCTCCGAGCGGGGGTTCTGCCGCTGATCGCGAAGATCCTTCTGGCGGGCATCCTGTTCGTCACGCTCTACAACGTCGTGACCTTCTCCGAGTCGACCCACGCAGCCGTCAATCGGAGCTTCAGTGATAACGCCGACGTCAACCTCTACGGTCTCATCGACGACCTCCACGATCCTGACGCGTTCCGTTCTTTTCGCGACTCGCTTCCCGACCTGGAGCGACTAGGTGCCTTCTACAACCAGCTTTCGAACGACGACGAGTTGACCTTCCTCTCTAGCTTCGACCAGCCGCTGCCGATCCGAGACTTCCCGGGTGACGGAAGCTTCGAAGACGGGTACGGCACCGGGATGAGCACGCGTGGCCCCTATACGGATGAAGAGACCGGACGCACGATGGTCGACGTCAAGTCGCTGCAGATGAACCGAAACGCATTCGAGTTCTACAAGCTGCGAACGAGCACGGGGGATACCCCGGACTGGGAGACGATCGACTATGAGGCCAGCGTGACGCCGGTGGTCCTCGGCAGCGATTTCGAGGGCGTCTACGAGGTCGGCGACACGTTCGTCGGCACCCTCTACTTCGCAGAGATGACCTTCGAGGTCGCCGGGTTCCTCGCGCCCCACTCTTCGATCTTCTACCACGACGACATCAACTTCTTCCTCGACACCTCCGTCGTGATCCCGTACCCCGAACAGCTGCGAGGGTTCACCGAGGCGAACAAGGACTTCTCGGGAATCCTCTCCTTCGCCATGGTCAACGGTGACATCGCCGCGTCCAAGAACCTCGCGACGGACGAAGTGCTCGATCGTCTGGCGTCCATCGCGAGCTCGACCGGATTCGAGAACTACGCCCTGCTGAACGTGTCCCCCTATCTCACCCAGTTCACGTTGACCAAGAAAATCATCCAGAGCAACCTCGGACTCGTGGTCGCCATCGAGGGAGCGCTCGTGGCGGGCGTACTGTTCGCCATCTTTCTTCTCAACCGATTCCTTTTCGCGCGCGAATCGAACCGCTACCGAATCGCCTGGATCGCCGGTACGTCCCGGCAGCGAATCTTCCTGACCAGCCTTCCTTCCGTTCTCGTGGCGCACGGAGGAATAGGGGCGGTCGTCGCCACGGCCTACCTCATGTATCCCCAGCACAGTGAGGCCGCGCTCCGGCCGGTCCTCCTGGCCTTCGCCGCCTTCGTCCTTCTGGACCTGGGCCAGCACGGGCGCCTTCTGGCAACGCTGATCCGCACCGAGTCGGGAGAGCGCAGATAACGTCTCATGATTCAACTCACGTCCATCACCAAGGTCATCCGCGAGCCGAACGGCCACCCGCGCACCCTGTTCGCCGACCTGCATTTTCGACTCGGCGACCAGGACCGGTCCGTCGCCATCCTCGGGCGCAGCGGCAGCGGCAAGAGTTCCCTCCTGCGACTCCTGGCCGGACTCGACACGGCATATCGCGGTGAGTACCTGGCCGACGGCATGCTCTTGCCCCGATCGGCGGCCGGCATGGCGCGTCATCGAGCCGCCGCCGTCGGCATCATCACGCAGCGCTACGACCTCCTGCCGGAACGCACGGTCTTGCAGAACGTGCGCCTCGGTCGTGCCGACAAGCAGGCAGCCACAGAGGAGGCCCTTCGGAGTCTCGAGCTGGTCCGGCTGAGAGGCCTTGCCGCCACACGAGTCCGACACCTCTCCGGTGGGGAAGCCCAACGCGTCGCGATCGCGAGAGCCCTCGTCAAGCGCCCTCGACTCGTCCTGGCAGATGAACCCACCGGAGCACTCGACGCATCGACCGAAGGCGAGGTCCTCGAACTCTTCGCTCGACTGCAAGATCTCGGCCACCGATTCGTGATCGCAACGCACAGCCCGACGATCGCTGCCAGCTGCGACCGCCGACTGCTCCTCCAGGACAACGCGCTCGCTGAGCTCCCGTAGACACCTCCGGGGCGTCCAGAGCTGGAACCACCGGAGCCGAGAGATCTTCCGAAAGGTCACTCGCGACTGTATGGTCAGCACATGCTGACACGTGCGACTCGACTCGACGTCATGAACCGACTGGGCCGGGCGCTGGCTGATCCGACCCGTTCGCGGATCCTGATGCACCTGCTTCGTGAGCCGGGGTACCCGGCTCGTCTGGCCGACGAGCTCGGCCTGACGAGAACGAACGTGTCGAACCACTTGGCGTGCCTTCGCGGGTGCGGGATCGTCGTCGCGATCCCCGAGGGGCGCAGGACCCGGTACGAGATCTCCGACCCGCACCTGACCCGCGCGCTCGAGACGCTCGTCGACGTCGTCCTGGCCGTCGACGACGGTGCCGCCTGCTCCGACGACGACTGCGACGTCCCGCTCTGCTGCGGGCCGGCCGCATGACCGCGGCCGACATCGTCACCGCCGGCCGCCGCGCGCTCCTGCAGCGGCGGATCCGGTGGATCGTCGCCCTCACCATCGCCTACAACAGCCTCGAAGCCGTCGTCGCGCTCGCCGCCGGCGGGTCTGCGTCGTCGGCGGCCCTCATCGGCTTCGGGCTGGACTCCGTCGTCGAGGTCCTCTCCGCTGCGGCCGTCGCCTGGCAGTTCTCGTCACCGGATCCGGAGTCGCGCGAGAGGACGACGCTCCGAGTCATCGCGCTGTCGTTCTTCGGACTCGCCGCGTACGTCACCGTCGATGCCGTCCTCTCGCTCACGGGCGTCCGACAGGCCGAGCACAGCGCGGTCGGCATCGTCCTCGCGGCCGTCAGCCTCGCCGTCATGCCGTTCCTCAGCTTCGCGGAGCGACGCGCCGGCAGAGAGCTCGGCTCGGCATCGGCGGTCGCCGACTCGAAGCAGACGCTCGTGTGCTCCTACCTGTCCGCGGCCCTCCTCGTCGGCCTGCTGCTGAACACCCTGTTCGGCTGGGCGTGGGCCGACTCCTCGCCGCGCTCGCCATCGTCGTCTTCGCCCTGCGCGAGGGCCGCGAAGCCTGGCGCGGAGATGTGTGCACGACGTCGGTCGCGGAGCTGACGGGGGAGCGACCGCCGCACGACGAGCGCGTCTGACCTCTCCCTTGCGCAACCGCGAGGAGGGCGGATAAGTTCGATGAGTTCGGTTTCACACCGGACGAAGAACTCGGCCCAGACCCCGCCGATCCTGGAGTGCGCGGGGTGGGTCGTTCCCTGATCCGGCGACCCATCCCGTGCCGAGACGACGAAGGGGAACCCCGTGGGAACTCTCCTCTACGGTTCGCTGAGCTTCCCGTTCGACGACCGCACCCTGGTGCACCTCCAGATCGCGATCGGCGCGAAGCTGCGTCGCGGTGAGGGCTTCTTCTTCTCGTGGAACGCGATCGGCGCGGGGACGGAGCGCGGCAGCATCTGGCTCAGCCACACCGTTCCGCTCGCGTTCGCGTTCGACAACAGCAAGGTCGGCCCGATCGACGCCGCCTGGCTGCACGACCTGGAGGCGCAGTCGAGCAACGGCCCGAGCCTGACGCTGACCGCCGACCTCGTCCGAGAGCTGGCCGGCGAGGGCGTTCGGAGCCGCTGAGCCGACGACGCGCGTCGTGACTCTCCGGAGGCCGCACGCTCGAGTCCGCCAGTCGGCGGGCCAAGGGGCCGGGATTGCGCCGCTGCGGCGGTGGGGGCGGGGAGCTTCGAGGCGGAAGATGGAGGCGACCACAGAGCCGTGGTCAGACAGCTGGAGGCCGTCATGTCAGAGAAGACCGAAATCCACCCCGCCCCGCCGTTCGACGTCGAACTGGGCGCCGTGCTCGCCGTGCTCGCCGAAGCGATGCCGCCGACCCTCACCCCGGAGATGATCGAGCCGATGCGCACGGGCGTCCCTCTTCCCGTCATCGCCGATCTGCTCGGCGGGCGGCCGATCGACCACGAAGAGCGCAGGATCCCCGTCGCGGACGGCGAGATCACCGTGTCCGTCTTCACGAAGCAGGGCCACGTCGCAGGCGGCCCCGGGATCTTCCACACCCACGGTGGCGGCATGATCATCGGCGACCGCTTCACCGGTGCGGACGAATACCTCCAGTGGGTCGAGGAGTTCGACGCGGTCGTCGTCTCGGTCGAGTACCGTCTGGCGCCCGAGTTCCCGGACCCGACGCCGGTCGACGACTGCTACGCGGGCCTCCTCTGGACGGTGGAGCACGCCGACGAGCTCGGCTTCGACCCCGCACGCCTGGTCATCGGGGGTGCCAGCGCCGGCGGCGGACTGGCCGCCGGCGTGAGCCTCAAGGCCCGCGACGAGGGCGGCCCGGCGTTGGCCGGCTCGCTGCTCATCTACCCCATGCTCGACGACCGGAACGAGACCGTGTCGAGCCACCAGATCGACGGCTTCGGCGTGTGGGACCGGGGCAGCAACGACACCGGCTGGGACGCCCTGCTCGGCGACCGGCGATTCACCGACGAGGTCTCGATCTACGCGGCCCCGGCGCGAGCGCAGGATCTCTCCGGCCTGCCGCCCACGTTCATCGACTGCGCGACGGCCGAGGTCTTCCGCGACGAGGACGTCGCCTACGCCTCGAAGATCTGGGCCGTCGGAGGCATCGCCGAGCTGCACGTCTGGCCGGGCGGTTTCCACGGCTTCGACGCGATGGCGCCCCAGGCACAGCTCTCGGTCGAGGCGCGAGCCGCGCGCGTCAGGTGGCTCCATCGAATCCTGGGCGCCTGAGCATGTCGAGTGCCTGAGCATCTCGAGTGCTGAGCATCCTGGCTGCGGTCTAAGGTGAGGCGCAGGATTCAACCCACGGACGGCAACGATGCAAGAACTGGTCGGTCGGCTCACCGCGCTCGACCCCGAGGCGAGCGAGAGCCTCAAGGTCATCTCGTACTTCGACGCGCTCGTCGACGGGCACGCGTCGATCGAGGTGCTGCTGCGCGGTGCCGCGGTGCTCAGCGGGCAGGCGGCGGGGTGCGACGCCCACGGGGTCGTGCTGCGGGTGGCGGCCAACGGCGTCCTGCAGAGGGCGCAGGATCCGGGGGCTCCCGACCCAGCCCAGGCGCCGTGGCCCTCCCACCCCGTCGCCCACGACGGCCGCGTCTGGATCGAACGATCCGGGCCCGCTCACGCCAACGACGAGATGATCCTGGAGCGCCTCGCGCTCGCCGTGGCCATCGTTCTCGACCGGACACCGGCCGGAGCCGCTCGGCGAGCGCTCGAGACGGTCATCGACGCCGGGACGCCGCCGACTGAACGCCTCGAGGCCGCTCGCAGGCTCTCCCTCGACGCGGGCACGTCGTACCGGGTCGTCGCTGCTCCCGCTGCGGGTGAGGTCGGCCCGACGGCGCCGGTCACGCCGAGCGTCGTCGTGGAGACGCCGTTCGGTCGGGTCCGGGTCGGGGTCGCGCAGGATCACGCCGGGTCGGTGGGGCCCGTCGGGATCGGGCTCGCTCGCAGGCCAGAGGCCCTCGACGAGTCGTGGGCGTCGGCGCTCGTGGCGCTTCGGCTCACGGACGAGCGCGAGCCCGTGGTCCGCGCGGACGATCTCGGGATCCTGCTCGCCCTCGCCGACGCGGCGGACGGGGATTCCGCGGACGACCCGGATCTCACGGCGCTGCGCACTCTGCTGGGAGCTCACCCGGCAGCCCTGCCCCTGCTCGAATCCCTCGCCGTGTCGGAGAGCGTTCGGGCCGTTGCGCTCGACCTCGGGTTCCACCACTCGACCGTGCAGGCCCACCTGGCCTACTACGGCGATCGGCTCGGCTTCGACCTCAGGACACCGCGGGGCCGGGTGCGGTTGTCGCTCGCCCTGTCGGTCCTGCGTCTGACGACGCGCCGCTTCGACTGACCGGGCCGGATTAACAACCTCGAAACGTGCTCCCTGGGTACTGTCCAAGGGAGACGTTCGTTCGAAGGGCAGGAGCCTGGCAATGGTGACGGTGGCGATCACGCAGACGACATGGACCGGCGACAAAGAGTCGATGCTCGACAAACACGAGAACTTCGCACGAGACGCGGCGGCGCAGGGGGCCGACGTGATCTGCTTCCAGGAGCTGTTCTACGGCCCGTACTTCGGCATCACCGAGGAGAAGAAGTACTACTCGTTCGCGGAACCCGTAGATGGCCCGGTGGTGACTCGCTTCGCGGCCCTCGCGGCCGAACTGCACCTCGTGATGATCCTGCCGATCTACGAGGAGGAGATGCCCGGGGTCTACTACAACACGGCCGTCGTGGTCGAGGCGGATGGCCGAGTCCTCGGCAAGTACCGCAAGCACCACATCCCGCAGCTCGAGAGCTTCTACGAGAAGTTCTACTTCCGCCCCGGCAACACCGGCTGGCCGGTCTTCGACACCTCCGTCGGCAAGATCGGCGTCACCATCTGCTACGACCGCCACTTCCCCGAGGGGTGGCGCGTGCTCGGCCTGGGCGGTGCCGAGATCGTCTTCAACCCCAACGCGTCCAAGCCGGGTCTCTCCAACCGGCTCTGGGAGCTCGAACAGCCCGCGGCCGCCGCGGCGAACGGCTACTTCGTGGCCGTGCCCAACCGGGTCGGCAAAGAGGACAACGAGTACGGCGACAAGGCCGTCGACTTCTACGGGACCTCGTACGTCGTCGACCCGCAGGGCAACTTCGTCGGGGAGAAGGGCAGCGGCACGCACGAGGAGCTCCTGGTGCGCGAGATCGACCTCGGACTCATCCGGCAGGTCCGAGACGACTGGCAGTTCTACCGCGACCGCCGCCCCGACGTCTACGGCCCGATCGTCGCCCCGTAGCCATGAAGACGCTCATCACGAACGGCACCGTGGTCAACAGCACGGGGGTCGCGCAAGCCGATGTCCTCATCGACGGCGAGACGATCGCGGGGGTCGTGGCACCCGGATCATCCCTCCTCGGCTTCGACCTCGCGGCCAACGTCGACCGCGTGGTCGACGCAGCCGGCAAGTACGTCATCCCGGGCGGGATCGACGCCCACACCCACATGGAGATGCCGTTCGGCGGCACGTTCGCCAGCGACACGTTCGAGACGGGCACCCGCGCCGCGGCCTGGGGCGGCACGACCAGCATCGTCGATTTCGTCGTGCAGTACGCGGGCGAGAACGTCCTCGACCAGTTCGCCCTCTGGCACGAGAAGGCGGCCGGGAACTGCGCGGTCGACTACGGGTTCCACCAGATCCTGTCGGACGTCCAGGACTCGTCGCTGACCGCGATGGACGAGCTGCTGAACGAGGGCGTCTCGAGCTTCAAGCTCTTCATGGCCTACAAGGGCGTCTTCCTCAGCGACGACGGCCAGATCGTCAAGGCGATGCAGCGGGCCAGCGACAACGGCAGCCTCATGATGATGCACGCCGAGAACGGCAGCGTGATCGACGTGCTCGTGCAGCAGTCGATCGCGCGCGGTGACACGTCTCCGTACTTCCACGGCCTCACGCGACCCTGGCAGGCCGAGGAGGAGGCGACTCACCGCGCGATCATGCTGGCGAACCTCACCGGGGCGCCGCTCTACGTCGTCCACGTCAGCGCGAAGCAGGCGCTCGACCAGATCACGGCGGCGCGCGACACGGGGCAGAACGTGTTCGCCGAGACCTGCCCCGCCTACCTGTACCTGTCGCTCGAGGATCAGCTCGGTGCGACGAGCGACGAGTGGGGTTCGTTCGAGGGTGCGAAGTGGGTGTGCTCCACGCCTCTTCGCGCCAGGGCGGAGGGGCACCAGAACCACATGTGGCGCGGCCTCCGCACCAACGACCTCCAGGTGATCTCGACCGACCACTGCCCCTTCTGCATGAAGGGCCAGAAAGACCTGGGGCTCTCCGACTTCTCGAAGATCCCGAACGGGATCGGGTCGGTCGAGCACCGCATGGACCTCATCTACCAGGGCGTCGTGATGGGCGAGATCAGCCTGCCGCGCTGGGTGGAGCTCTGCTCGACGACACCCGCGCGCATGTTCGGCATGTACGGCAAGAAGGGAGTCATTCAGCCCGGTGCCGATGGCGACGTGGTGATCTACGATCCTGCCGGCCACACCTCGATCGGCACGGCTCCCGGAAGAACCCACCACATGAACATGGACTACTCGGCCTGGGAGGGCTTCGAGATCGACGGCCACGTCGACACGGTCCTCTCGCGCGGCAAGGTCGTCGTGGACGACGGGCAGTACCTCGGCACCAAGGGCGACGGTCGCTACTTCAAGCGCGGCCTCTCGCAGTACCTGATCTAAGGACATCTGATGGATTTCGGCGTCGTCGTACAGACCAACCCGCCCGCCGCCCGGACGATCGCCCTGGCCCGCCTGGCCGAGGAGCATTCGTTCGATCACTTCTGGACCTACGACTCCCACATCCTGTGGATGGAGCCGTACGTCATCCACTCGCAGATCCTGTCGCAGACGTCGCGCATCGTCGTCGGGCCCATGGTGACGAACCCGGCCACGCGCGACTGGACAGTCACGGCGTCCACCTTCGCGACGTTGAACGCGATGTTCGGCAATCGGACCATCATCGGCATCGGCCGCGGCGACTCTGCCGTGCGCGTCACGAACGGGTCGCCGGTCACGCTGAAGGACTTCGCGGAGTCGATCGGCGTCATCCGGGAGCTCGCGAACGGGAGGTCCGCGGTCGTCAACGGGTCGACGATCCGGTTCCCCTGGTCTCGCGGGTCGTCGGTCGACGTCTGGGTGGCCGCGTACGGGCCGCGCGCGCTCGCCATCGCCGGCGAGGTCGGCGACGGCTTCATCCTTCAGTGCGGCGACGTCGACATCGCGAAGTGGATGATCGACACCGTGAGGGCTGCTGCGGTCGGGGCGGGGCGGGATCCTGATGCCATCAAGTTCTGCGTGGCAGCGCCGATGTACGTGACCGACGGCAGCGCATCGGATCGAGAGCACGCCCTCGAGCAGTGCCGCTGGTTCGGCGGCATGGTGGGCAACCACGTCGCCGACATCGTCGAGAAGTACGGCAGCGACGGCACCGTGCCGACGGCCCTGACCGACTACATCGCGGGCCGAGAGGGCTACGACTACAACGAGCACGGCCGCGCCGGGAACTCGCACGTCGCCTTCGTGCCCGACGAGATCGTGTCGCGCTTCTGCGTGATCGGCTCCGTCGACGAGCACATCGCGAAGCTCAAGGAGTTCGAGGCGATCGGCGTCACCCAGTTCGCCGGCTATCTCGACCACGACGACAAGGAGGAGACCCTCCGGCTCTACGGCGAGAAGGTCATCCCGGCGCTGCGGGAGCACGTGCTCGCGAAGTCGTAGGGGTGGGCCCGGCTCGACTCGCGGCGCCGAACTGCGTTATGTTCCTGTCGCGGGTGTCTCCGTCGTCGGGGGCCGGAGAACACGTGGGAGTCAGCATGGCAGGCGGGGTGAGGTCGCCAGCGACCATGCAGGATGTCGCCCGACTCGCCGGCGTCTCCGTCAAGACGGTCTCGAACGTGCTCTCCGGCTACGAGCACGTGTCCGCCAAGATGCGCGACCGCGTCATGACGGCGGTCGGCGAACTCGACTACGAGATCAACGTGTCCGCCCGCAACCTCCGGGTCGGGCGCACGCACGTCATCGGACTCGCCGTCCCGGAGCTCAGCCAGGCCTATTTCGCGGAGCTCGCCGACGCCGTGATCCGCGCCGCCCAGACGCGCGGCTACACCGTCCTCATCGAGCAGACGGCAGCCGGCCGCGACACCGAGATCAGCGTCGTCTCGACGATGCGGAAGCACTCGATCGACGCCCTGATCTACAGCCCGCTCGCCCTCGGGCCCGACGACGTGCGGCAGCTCGACGTCGAGTTCCCGCTGGTGGTGCTCGGCGAGTGGATCGACGGAAGCAAGGCCGACCACGTCACGATGTCCAACGAGGGGGCGATCCGGGCTGCCACCGAGCATGTGCTGGATCGCGGTCGGCGGCGCGTGGCCGTGGTCGGGGCGCACCCCGACGGCCCCATCGGTACGGGAGCCTCTCGGCTCCGCGGCTACACCACCGCCCTCCAGGCGCGCGGCCTCGAGGTCGATCCCGACCTGGTGCTGACGGCGGCCCTCTGGCACCGGACCTACGGGGTCGAGGCCACGGAACGCCTGATCGCGAGCGGCGTCGAGTTCGACGCCGTGGTCTGCTTCAACGACGCTCTCGCGCTCGGTGTGATGCGCGCCCTGCAGCGCAGCGGTCGGCGCATCCCCGAGGACGTCATGGTCACGGGCTTCGACGACATCGAGGACAGCGCCTACTCGACGCCGTCTCTCACGACCGTCTCGCCGGGTCGCGACGAGATCGCGCGGACCGCGGTGGACCTGCTCGTCGACAGCCTCGAGGGCACGAGGACCAGGCTCCGCCCCGAGCAGATCGAGACGAGCTTCTCGCTCGTCGTCCGCGAATCGTCCGGCCTCTCCTCCGTCGCCTGAGGTCGCCGCGACTTTTCTCGGCCACCCGGTTGACAGCGTCCTCGCGCTGCCGTAGTTTCTCGATTTACATCGATGTAAATCAAGAACACATTCCCCGAGGGCTCTCGGACGAAGAGGTCGAGAGCAGATAGCAGGTTCGCAGTGAAGAAGCTGATCGCAGTCGTCGCGACCGCAGCCGTCGCGGCACTAGGACTCACCGGATGCGCCGGTTCGACCGGTGCCTCGTCCTCCTCCGAGAAGGTCTCGCTGACCTTCTGGCACGGCTACACGGAGGCGGACGGCGGTGTGCTCGACGACATCGTCAAGAAGTTCAACGCCTCGCAGAAGAACATCACGATCAAGACGCAGACGAAGACCTGGGCCGTCATCGACGACACGCTCCTTCCGGCCCTGTCGTCCAAGAACGGTCCCGACATCGTCGCCATGACGTCCGACCGCCTGCCCGTCTACGCGAAGAAGCACGCCCTGGTCGACCTGGACGACTTCTACGCGAAGCCGTCGAGCAACACGTCGAAGCTGAAGGCGGAGGCCGTCTCGATGGAGACGGTCGACGGCAAGAAGTACGGCGTCCCGAGCGGCTTCGTCCCGCTGTCCGTCATCTACAACAAGACGCTGTTCGCCAAGGCCGGGATCACGACGTTCCCGACCACGTGGGACGAGTGGGTGTCCGACGCGAAGAAGCTGACCGTCGATTCCAACGGTGACGGAACGCCGGAGCAGTACGGCCTGGTTCTGCCGGATCACGCCACGGTCGGCAACGGGATCTGGCCGAGCCTGTTCGAAGGCAACGGGGGTTCCATCACCAACGCCGCCGGAACCAAGGCGACGATCGACTCGAAGGCGAACGTCGAGACGCTGACCTACTGGGCGAACGCCATCCGGCAGGACAAGATCTCGCCGACCGGCACCGACGGGATCGCAGCCGACAAGCTCTTCACCGCCGGCAAGACGGCGATGGAGGTCGGAGGGCCCTGGATGGCCGGTGTCGCCACCGCATCCAAGATCGACTACGGCCTCGCCGCGATCCCGGCCGGCCCGAAGGCCCAGGCCGCCTCGGCCATCGGCATCTCCCTCGGCGTGACCGCCCAGACGGACACCGCGAAGCAGCAGGCGGCCGAGAAGTTCCTCGCCTACTTCAACGAGAAGTCGACGGCGACGACCTGGTCGCTCGGTTCCGGCTGGCCTCCGCTGCGCACCGACGTGTCGGCAGCGGACGTCGACTCGAACGCGACCGTCGCGAGTCTCACGAAGATCGCGCCGAACACGCGGGCTCTCCTGCCGGGAGTCGTCGACAGCACCGACGTGCTGACGGCGATCGACACCGCCACTCAGAAGGCGGTCGCCGGTGGCGATCCGAAGCAGCTCCTCGGCGATGCTCAGTCGAGCATCCAGCAGGCACTGTCGAAGTGATCCCGTGACCACTCAGCAGCTCCAGCGGAAGCGCCCGTACCGGCCCCCGGGCCAAATCGGCGGACGCACTCGCCTGAACGGGACCTTCAAGCGACGGGCCACGATCGTCGGGTTCCTGGCCCCGGCGCTCGTGATCCTGGCCGCCTTCGTCGGCTGGCCGATGATCTCGGCGCTCCGACTGTCGTTCACCGACGCCAGCGGGTTCGGAACCCCGAGTTTCGTGGGCCTGGCGAACTACGTCCGGGTCTTCACCGACTCGGACATCCTCAAGGCGATGGCGAACACGGCGCTCTACGCGGTCCTTTTCACGCCCGTCTCCATCGTCGTGGCACTGGTCCTGGCCCTCGTGGTCAACAGCCCCCGGCTGCCGTTCCGCGGATTCTTCCGTTCGACCCTGTTCCTGCCGTTCATCGTCTCGCTCGCGGTCGCGGCGTTCGCGTGGTCCTATCTGCTCGATCCGCAGATCGGGCTCGCGAACTACTGGCTGCAGGCGGTCGGGATCCGGATCGGGAACGTGCTGCAGGATCCCACCCTCGCGATGCCGACGGTCGTGCTCGTCGCGGTCTGGAAGAACTTCGGCTTCTACATGGTCATCTTCCTGGCGGGCCTGCAGGAGATCCCGAAGAGCCTCTACGAAGCGGCGCAGCTCGACGGGGCCGGCGGGTGGAAGAGATTCACCAACGTCACCTATCCGATGCTGAGCAACACGATGGCCTTCGTCGTCATCGTCGCGGTGATCGCCGCCCTGCAGGCGTTCGACCAGATCTACGTGCTCACCGGAGGCGGCCCCTACCGGAGCACCGAGACGATCGTCATGCAGATCTACCAGTCCGGCTTCAAAGACCTCGACCTGGGCTTCGCCTCCGCCCTGTCCTACGTCCTGCTCATCGTCACCCTGCTGCTCAGCCTCGTCCAGTTCCTGTTCTTCGGACGTCGCGGAGAGGACACCGCCTCATGACCGCACTCACTCGGCCGGGCGTCCGCCTGGCTCGCCGCGCCACCACGCGCCGCCACGGAGATCCCGGCCGCTGGATCTTCTTCGCGGGCTTCCTGATCGTGACGTTCGCCCTCATGCTGCCGGTGATCATCATCGTGCTGACGGCCTTCAAGCCCGCCTCGGAGGTCAACGCGTTCCCGCCGACGCTCGCCCCGCACCAGTGGACGCTCGACAACTTCCGGGCGATCTTCTCGGAGCTGCCGTTCGGCCGGCTCATCGCGAACAGCTTCGGCTTCGCCGGGGGTGTGACGGTGTTCGCCCTGGCGTTCGACTCCCTGGCCGCCTACGCCCTGGCCCGACTCGACTTCCGAGGGTCCAGGATCCTGCTCATCGTCATCATCGCGAGCCTCATGATCCCGTTCCAGGCCACCCTCATTCCGATCTACCAGCTGGTCTCGCAGCTGGGCTGGGTCAACACGTTCGCAGGTCTCATCGCCCCGAGAGCCGCCGACGCCTTCGGGATCTTCTTCCTGCGACAGTTCTTCGTCTCGCTGCCGCGCGACCTCGACAACGCCGCGCGCATCGACGGAGCGTCGGAGTGGCGGGTGTTCCGCAGCGTGGTCCTGCCCAACGCGGTCCCCGCGCTGCTGACCCTCGGCATCTTCACGTTCGTGAACAACTGGAACGACCTGCTCTGGCCGCTCGTCTTCACGACCGACCAGAAGATGGGCACCATCACCTCCGGACTCACTCTGCTGACCGGCCCGGGCGGCATCATCCCGCAGGGCGTGATGATGGCCGGCGCGCTGATCGCGGTGCTCCCCCTCGCGATCATGTTCCTCCTCGTGCAGCGTCGCTTCATCGAGAGCGTCGCCAGCACCGGGCTGAAATGACGTCGCAGCAGCAGCCCACCACCCCTCCCCACCCTGAGACGAGCACGCCCATGAAATGGTTCGAGGACGGCGCCCTCCACTTCGCACTCGGCATCGAGGACACCTTCGTGCCTCAGAGCCGCGCCGGAGAACGGCCCATCGACGAGTACGAACTCACCGAGCACTACGAGCAGGTCGAGACCGACCTCGGACTCGCCGCGTCCGTCGGGGCGGAGCTCCTGCGGTGGGGCGTGCCCTGGTACCGGGTCGCCCCGACGGCCGAGACGTGGGACTGGTCGTGGACCGATCGCGCGCTCGACCGATTCCGGGAGCTGGGACTCCGGCCGGTCGTCGATCTGCTCCACTACGGCACGCCGCTCTGGCTCGACGACCAGTTCGCGAACCCCGACTACCCCGAGCGGATGGCCGAGTTCGCGAGTCGGTTCGCGGAACGCTACGGCGACGTCGCCACGGACTACACCCCGGTCAACGAGCCGATGATCCACGCGCTGTTCTCCGGCGAGTACGCCTACTGGCCCCCGTACCGGTCGGGACCGACCGGCCTGGCGTCGATCGCGTCCTCGCTGGCCCGGGGTTTCGTCCTCACTCAGCAGGGCATCGCCGAGCAGCTCGGGGACCGCGCCACCTTCGTGCACGTCGACGCCGGAATGCGTTACGTGGGCGACACCGACGCCCCTGAGCATCGGGAGACGGTCGCCCGGCTCCGCGAGCAGACGTTCCTCGTCGAGGACCTCGTCACCGGCGGCGTCGGCGACGGGCATCCGCTCCTCGCGCAGCTGCACCGGGGCGGCGTGACCGACGCCCTTCTGGCGTGGTTCCGGGACAACGCCGTGAGGCCGGACGTGATGGGGGTCAACTATTATCCGCTGCACTCGACCGAGGTGTTCGAGGCGGGCGTCCACCACGGCGGAGGCTTCGCCGATCCCCGACCGTTCTTCGACGCCGGCACCGACGGGCTCCGCGAGGTGCTGACCACCTACGCCGACCGCTACGGCGCTCCGGTCATGCTCACCGAGACGTGCGTCACCGGAAGCGTCGAGCAACGGATCGCCTGGATGGACGAGTCCGTCGCGGCCCTGCACGACCTCCGGGGCGAGGGGGTTCCGGTCGTCGGCTACACCTGGTGGCCGCTGTTCGACATGTACGAGTGGACCTATCGTCACAGCTCGAGCCCCCGGGTCGATCACCTCCTCACCATGGGGCTCTACGACCTCGTCGAGACCTCCGGCGGTCATCTCGACCGTCGCCGCACGCCCGTGGCGGATCGCTTCCACCAGCACGCCGTGGCCGGCAGTCGCGCGGAGGCGCCTGCCTGACCTCTGGCGCCCTCCGTGGCGCAGCCGGCATCCGGTGCCGATCGCGTCAGCGCGCCTGCAGCCGGCGCAGTCGCGTCGACACGCTCGACGCCCCCACGGCGAGGACTCCGCCCGAGACGATCCACGGCGCGGTCGCCTGCGCGTCCTGCTCGAGCAGCACCGCCCACGGCACCCGCGTCCCGTCGGATCCGACGCCGGCCACCATGCAGATGATCGTGTAGGCGCACGAGGGCAGCCACGCGAGGGCGAGGTCGATGACGGACACTGCCGCCAGAGAGAGTCCCAGCAGGAGGCCGGCGTTCCGCATCGCGACACCGAGGTCGGCTGCCGGTGCACCGATCGCCGCCAGTCCGAGTGCCAGTCCGACGGCGAAGGCGAGGGTGCAGGATGCCACTCGCGCGGCTGCGAGCCGTCGCAGCGGTCGCACGGAGGTCGCGCCCATCGGCCCGACCGGATCGATCACGGCCCCGGTGATGATGCACGCGGCGGCCAACGGCAGGAGCAGGGAGGCCGGCACGTGGAAGTCGACCTGGTCCCCGATCCTGACCGAGAGGGATCGTCCCCAGCCCGAGACGAGGCCTGCCGCGAACACGGCCACGAGAATCCGCCCGAGCCGAAAGCTCGAGGCGTGGTCCTTCACGAGAGTTCCGACAGGGGTGCTTCGCCGGCGCACAGCTCGCTCGCGCCCCGAGTCACCCATGCTTTCTGCGCGTCGGGCGGGAGTGAGTTCAGCCTGTCGTAGGCAGCTCCGCCACCTTCCCAGGAGTCGGCGATCTCTCGACTGCCGACGGCCCAGCCGATGAAGACGAGCGCTGAGCCGTTCTGTTCGCCCGGCCCCGATCGGGCGCAGGCCGAGCCCGGGCCGCGAGAGTCGAGCATGCTCTGGACGAACTCGGACAGGTCTCTCGTCTGCCAGTCGGTCGTGAAGTCGTCGACGTGGAGGGCCGCGGTGCCGGCAGGCGAATCGCCGCCGACTCCCCGCTGGGTGAGCTCCACCCGGTCGAACGCGAAGGGTGTCTCGTCGAGTCGGCGCTCCACCGGGAGGAGGGCCGCCCGAAGGGCCGCGCGCTCCGGCTCGTAGGCAGGGTTCAGACACAGCTGCGGGTGGGAGCCCGCACACCGGAGCGCGGCGCTGGGCCGGTCGAGACTGATTCCTGTCGACGCGCCGAGGACGCCGATCGCGCCGATCGCGACGAGCCCGGCGCCGAAGACCGCCACGACGGACGCGGCCCGTCGCGATCGGGCGACGGACAGCAGGAGAACGGCCGTCGCGAGCAGAGCGCAGCCGCCGAACCAGGCCGAACGCGCCTCGAAGAGGGCGTCGTTCAGCCGGAAGAACGGGCCGAGGGATGCCACGAACAGCGGCGACAGGATCGGCGTCGTCGGCGTGACAGCCGATCCGAGCACCAGGATCACGACCCCCGTGGCATACGAGACGACACACGCGGCAGGCGCCGACCACCACCACGGCAGCAGGATCCCGACGACGTACCCGACGAGGGTGGCCGCGACGAGGGCGACCGCCGACGAGACGAGCCACGACCAGTCGGGGTTGCCCCTCGGGATCCCCGGCGAGCCCCAGGGAATGAAGATACCGACTGCCATCGCCGTGAAGGCGGCGACAGCCAGAAGGGCCGCCGCGGCGAGGAAGGCGAGGGTGGCTCGCACGCCTCCGTCCGGCGCCGAACGAATCAGCGCGAAGGCTGCCGATCGCCGGAGTCGCGCCCCGGCGAACGCGGACACGCCCGAGAGGAGAGGCAGGGCGAGGGTGAGAGCCGCGGCGACGGCGGCGGTGCGATCGCGCCACTCGTAGAAGCCGGGCGCCGTCTCGCCCCTCCCGAGGGCGATCCCTGCGAGCGCGATGACCGCGGACGGCGCAAGGAACTGCGAGCGGCGCAACGCCAGCCACGCCGCCCCGAACGATGTCACGTCGCCCCGCGGACCGCGGCGTAGGCGGCTTCCCACACGTCGAGGTCGGTCGCAGGGGTCGCATCGGTGGCATGGGTCGCATGGGTGCGCTCGCGGAAGTCGCGCTTCGAGCCGGAGAACTGCGCCCGACCCGCGTCCAGCACGAGGACGTCCGTTGCGGCAGCGAGATCGGACGTGATGTGCGTCGACACGAGCACCGTCGCCCGTCGGCCCAGTCGGCTGATGATCTCCAGAACCGCCTGTCGTTCCGTCGGGTCGAGCGACGCCGTCGGCTCGTCGAGCACGACGAGGTGCGGCTCGTGGACGATTGCCTGGGCGATGGCCGTTCGCTTCTGCTGCCCGCCGGAAAGCCGTCGCACCTGCCGCGATGCCAGGTCGGTCAGGTGGGTCGCGCCGAGAGCCCGGTCGACCAGCGCGGCGGACTCGCGTCGGCCGACACCCTTGAGCCAGGCGGCGTAGCGGACCGCTTCGAGAACCGTGAAGCCAGTGTTGAAGACGGGCGCCTGCGGCTGGAAACCGAGCGTCGCGCGAACAGCGCGAAGACCGCTCCGGTCGCGATAGTCGTCGCCGTCGAAGAGGACGACGCCGGACGTCCGTTTCGCGAGGCCCGCCAGAACGCGGAACAGCGTCGACTTGCCGGCGCCGTTCGGACCCAGCACGGCCAGCACACCTCGCCCCGCCTCGAAGCTCAGCCCGTCGAGTGCGTGCCGCCGCCGGTGCCGCACGACGAGCGAGTCGACCACGAGGGTGTGCCCTCGCGTTGTCGTCACCGATCAGCCACCTGTTCCGGCACAGGTCCGAATGCGCTTAGCTGCACTGTTCTTGGAACCGCCGTAGTCGACGGTGACTCGGGTGTCGTAGTCGGCCTCCGTTTGGTTATCGCATCGGCGATTCGAGTACGTGAAGGCCGCTCCGTTCTGGGGACCCAGCTTCGCTCCCCAGAAGACTTGTGCGTCGGGAATGATTCCCGGGTACCGGTGGAAAACCCGCTGCGTGATTGTGCCCTTGAGTCCGACCTGGCACTGAGTGGTCGAGTTTCCCTGGACTCGGCCGCTGACATTCGTCGTCGTGACGCTCTTGATCGTGCACTGGGCTGCTTGTGCAGACTCGTTCGGCACGAGCAGCGTGCCGCTTACGGCAACGACAAACGCCGCGGCCACGATCATTTTCTTTAACGACATGTTCACCCCTTCGTGGGCGGGACGCATTCCCGCAGTACTTCGAACACTAGTGCAGTATTCTGTCTTGTACATGCTGAATTCGCATCGGGGGACTGAATCTGCGGTCGCTTCGGTCGTTGCTACGCTGAGGGAGTGAGCAGAAACTCGATCGTGGAGCCCTCGGGGCGCGGGGAGGTCGCCGGCGGTTTTCGCGCCGGCGGCAGATAGAGCCGACCTCGGGCATCGCTTCGTCGTGCCCGGCGCGCTCTTCCCTCCACGAACTCTCGCCCGCAGGCGCACGCCGCGGGCCCTCACGAACGGCGATACCCATGCTTCCCCTGACCGAAAAGATCATCCGCGCCTCCTTCGCCAACGCCTCCCGCAAGGAGGTCAGCGTCCTCACCCTCCCGCCCGACTTCGACGAGCTCGACTGGGAAGCCGTCGACTACCTCGGCTGGCGTGACCCCAAGATGTCGAAGCGTTCGTACGTCGTGGTGCCGAGTGGCGAAGGCGAGGTGACGGCGATCCTGCTTCGGGAGGCCGACGCTCGCCCCGCGGCCCGCGCCCAGTGCACCTGGTGCCAGGACGTCAAGCTGCCCAACGACGTCGTGTTCTTTAGCGCGAAGCGTGCCGGTGCGGCTGGCCGCAACGGCGACACGGTCGGGACCCTGGTCTGCGCCGAGTTCCAGTGCTCGACGAACGTGCGGCGCCCCGTGCCGCCGGCCTACCTCGGGTTCGACGTCGACGCCGCGCGCGAGGAGCGGATCCTGGCCCTGCGCGAGCGGGCCGCCGCCTTCGCGGAGAACGTGCTGCGCCCCAGCTGACCCGTCCCTCCCCGCCCCGCAGAAATCGAAGGGGATTTTCGCGCTGACCGCCCCCGATCCGCATGAAAAGGTCGGTGCGCGCAAAATCCCCTTCGATTTCGGGAGGGACAGGGGGCGAGGGGCGGGGGGACGGGAGAAGCGGGAGGGACAGAGGGGCGGAAGGCGCGCAGGGTCAGGACACGCGGACGGGCGCGAGCGCGTGCTCGACGAGAGCGCGCAGGATCGCACGCCCGTCACGAGACAGCACCGACTCGAGGTGCCCCTGCACCGAGGCGAAGCCGGGGCCCGACAGGGTCTGGACCACGCGCGATCCCGCCTCGACCGTCGACGCGACGCCCGACGGCAGCGGGCCGTCGAACGCCGCGAACGAGTTGTAGAAACCGACGTCGGAGCTCAGTCCGTCGTACGCCAGCGGCACGGCGCGGCCCTGGTGGGGCGAGACGAGCGGACCGACGTCGAGGCCGAGCGCGAGGGCCAGGAGCTGGTGGCTCAGGCAGACCGCCAGCAGCGGGCGTCCGCTCGCGAGGCGGGCCTCGATGAGCCGACGCATCGCGGCCAGACGAGGGGCGGCAGGATCACGGGGATCGCCCGGGCCCGGACCGGCGACGAGAAGGTCGGCGGTGGCGGGATCCTGCGTTCCCGTTTCGGAGAGGGCAGTCCACGACACGACGTCGACCGCAAGGCCGAACGACCTGAGCTGGTGCGCGAGCATGGCGCTGAAGTCGTCCTCGGCGTCGACGACCACCGCGCGCCGGCCGGCCAGGGCGGCCTCGGGCGAGAGCGCCGGTGCCTGCGGTGCCAGCCAGAACGGCGCGAGCCGCGTGTTTCGGGCGGCGAGCAGCTCGGCGACTCCGGGGACGTCGGCCAGCCGGACGTCCTCGCGCGTGTCCGGTTCCCGGGATCCTGCGCCGATCGCCCGCAGGATCCCGGCCGCTTTCGCGCTCGTCTCCCGTACCTCGGACGCCGGGTCGCTGTGCCGCACGAGCGTCGCGCCGACCGGCACGCGCACGTACCCGTCGTCGCCGATGTACGCGGTGCGGATCAGGATCGGCGCGTCGAGGTCGTGCCCGCCTCTGCCATCGCTCTCGAACAGGGCGAGGACTCCCGCGTAGTACCCGCGACCGGTGGTCTCCCGTCGGCGGATCACCGCGCAGGCGTTCTGCATGGGGGAGCCGGTGACCGTCGGGGCGAACAGCGAGTGGCGCAGGACGTCGACGGGGTGACGATCGGTTTCGCCCTCCAGCAGGTACTCGGTGTGGGTCAGCGCGCGCATCTGCTTCAGGTACGGGCCTCGGATCCTGCCGCCCTTCTCGCAGATCTGACTCATCATCTTCATCTCCTCGTCGACGACCATGAAGAGCTCCTCCGTCTCTTTGGTGTCGCCGAGGAACGCCGTGAACGCGCCGGCGTCCGGGCCGGTGGCGGGGTGCCGATAGGTGCCGCTGATCGGATTCATCGACGCGACGCGAGAGCCGGTCGCAGGATCGCGCACGACGCCGACGTGCTTCTCGGGGCTGGCGCCGACGACGTTGATCCCGGGGGTGACGATCGCGAAGGTCCAGTAGGCGCCGGTCTCCTGCCGGACGAGGTTGGCGAACCACGCCAGCACGGCACGTCGACCGGACGCGTAGGCGCGGGCCTCGAAGTCGCGCCGGATCACGAAGTTCGCGCCCGCGCCCGTGCCGATGTCGTCGGAGACGACGCTTCGGACGACCTCTTCGTACGCCGCGTCGGAGGTGGTGAACCGCCCGCCGGTGGCGACGATGCTGTCGTCGCGGAGAGCGTCGACGTCTGCGAGCGGAACGTCCTCGCGCTCGTGGACGATCAGGCAGCGCAGGGGTGAGCCGTCGTCGTGCGCGTCGAAGCCGCGCTCGCGGATCTGCGCGAACGGGACGAGCGTCAGGACGTCGTGCTCGGGCCGGAGCGGGATCGACGCGAGGTCGGTCACGTCCACCACGTCGCCGGTGAGGACGACGACATGGTCGGCGGAGCCGCGCCGGAGGAGCGCGAACGGCTCGGTCGCATCGGGAGCCGTCAGTCGGTCGAGGAGTCGCACGGGGTGCCTTTCGGAGGGGGCACCTCTCGCACGGGGCACGCAGGAACGGCCGCCCGAGAGGCGGCCGTTTCGAGGATGAGTCTGCAGGGGTCGCCTAAGTGAGGCGCCACCAGCTGCTCATCGTGTTCATGGGGGTGACGTTAGCGCGCGACCCGGCTGTGTGTCCAGTGGCCGAGTTCAGTTCTCGGCGGCCTCGGCCTCTGCTGGCCCGCGTCGACGCCCTGGTCGCGCGCGCCGATGCGGCGGCGGAGTAGGGCGAGGCGTCAGGACTGCCCGCCCACCGCGGGCTCGCCGACGAACGCGTGCGCCTCACCGGCCAGCTCGAGCCAGAGGTCGACGCTCGACACCGAGACCCAGCCGTCGCCCGCGGTATGACCGCCGACGACTCGGCGAGCGATGAGGTCGGCCGCGCGGGCGTCCGGAAGCCTTACGACGAGCCGGTCGTCGTCGAGGAACGCGAAGCGTCTGCCGTGGGCGAGCAGGCCGTCGTCGGTCACGGTCACGTCGACGTCGGGATCTTGCCCGAGCGTGAGGACGACCTCGTCGTAGGCGGCATCGGTGAGTTCGGACATGGGGCCTGCTCCCTCGCGCTCCGGGGCTGCGGAGTTGCGGCCTCGGGCTGCTGCCAGTATGGCGCGCTTCAGCGCTGCGAGGCCTGCCGGTCGATCTCCGCCAGGATCCCGGGAAGCACTCGCTGCATGTACGGTGCCCAGAACAGCGAGACGATGGCCCGCAGCACGGGGCCGGCGCCGGGGCGGGCGAAGAACGTGTACTGCCAGTCGACGCGCGTGCCCCCGGCGACGGCGGTGTACTCCCACTCGGCGCGGGCCCCTGAGACGAGCCGACCGAAGAGCTTCTCGAAGTTGCTCAGTTCGTAGACGAAGCGGTGCGGCGCGTCGACGGTCACCAGCGTCTCGGTCACGCTGCCGCCGTCGGACAGCATCAGCTGCCGTCGCCTGCCCGGCGTGTTCCACGCGCCCGACTGGCCGCGGACCTCGAGCACCGCCGGGAGAGGCCCGTGCTTCGGGTAGTAGCCGACCGGGGTCATGGGTGTGCCGATCTCGTACGCGCGGTCGAGAGGTGCGCGCGTCGTCCCGCTGGCCGAGCCGCTGGCTGTCGTCGTCATGGAGGTGATTCGGACCGGAGGCCCTCGGGGATGGCTCCGGCGCCCGGCCGGCGATCAGGCCGGCCGGGCAGACTCGGGGGCATGGCTACTCTCGCTCGTCCGACCCGCGGCAGGGTCATCGCCGGCGTCTGCGCTGCAATCGCCGACCGCTTCCACTGGAGCCGATTCCTGGTCCGACTGATCTTCGTCGTCTCGATCGTCCTTCCCGGCCCCCAGTTCGTCCTCTACATCGTCCTGTGGATCCTCATCCCCAAGCGCAAATAGCTCCCGGGCGACGCCCGACTCGAGTGCGTTAAGGTCGCGGGATGGTCTCTCGCACAGCGCTGGTGGCGGCCGTCGTCGTGCTGACGACCATCGCCGGATCCAGTGGTGTCGCCACCACCGGTCTCTCGCGAGCCGGCGTCGAGCCGCGACCCGCCCCGGCTTCGACCGAGACGATCCCCGGCCTCGACGTGAGCGCCTACCAGCACGGCGTCGACTGGCGGAAGGCGTACGCCAAGGAGCCCGCTTCGCGTACGTCAAAGCCACCGAGGGTGATCGCTACACCAGCGCCCGCTTCCGCGAGCAGTACACCGGGGCCGCGAGAGCCGGTCTGATCCGCGGTGCGTTCCACTTCGCGAAACCGAACGTGTCGACACCGGTCGCGCAGGCAGAGTACTTCGTGAAGTCGCTCTCCCGCCTCGGCGGCGGCCGGGCCACCGGGTCGTCGACGCTGCCGCCGCTGGTCGACCTCGAGTACGACCCGTACGTGCGCACCGACGGCACCGATTCCTGTTGGGGCCTCACGCCCAAGCAGATGGTCTCCTGGATCTCCGCGTTCGTCGACACGGTCACCGGACTGACAGGCCGGGTGCCCGCGATCTACACGACGACCGACTGGTGGTCGAGGTGCACGGGAGGCAGCCCCGACTTCCTCGGCAACCCGCTCTTCCTGGCCCGCTACGTCGATGATCCGGCGCAGGGGGCAGGTGCGCTGCCGGCCGGCTGGCAGCACTGGACAATCTGGCAGTACACGAGCAAAGGTCACCGGTACGCCGGCGTCACCGACGGAAAGAAGGGCGACACCCCGGCCTCCGACGAAGACCTGTTCGCGGGGTCGATCAGCGATCTGCGCGCTCTGGCCCGCGGCACGTTCGACGACGTGACCGGTCTCGACCCCGAGCTGCCCGCGATCCTGCCGTCGTGACTCCGTTCTGGTCGCCCATCCGCTGCGTCACTCGTCGAAGAACTGCCGGATGAGCTGCGCCGTCTCGGCGGCTCGCTCGATCTGGGGCATGTGCCCCGTGGCGTCGAACAGGTGTGTCCGCGCGGACGGCAGCGAGGCCGCAACCGAGTCGAGGTGCGACGCGGGCAGCACGATGTCGCGCGCGCCCCAGACGACCAGCACCGGTGTTCCGGCGCGGTCCACCGCGGCCAGGAGGCGCGACCGCCAGGCCGGACGGATTCCGCGCGCGGTTCCCAGGTCGTGAGCCACCTCCCGGAAGGCGCGCATGGCCTGCGGTCGGGATCCGCGAGCGAGGCTTCGCGAGATGCGCTCCTGCGACACGAAGTCGCGGCTGACGAAGAGGGCGCGCTCGGTCCGGGCGGTCGTCTTCGGGGTCGGGCGGAGCAGGATCCTGCCGACGACGGGGAGGGCGATCAGCCGGAGGGCAGCCGTGACGGTCGCCCCGAAGCCTGCGCTGTCGAGCAGGACCAGCCGGCGCACGCGCGACGGTGCCCGCACGGAGAGGGCCATCGCGACGGCGCCGCCGAGCGAGTTGCCGACGACGTCGACCCGGCCGAGGTCGAGAGCGACCACGAAGTCGTCGACGAAGGAGGCGAGCCCCTCGAGGGTGTGGCGTCCGCGAAGCGGGCTCGAGTCGCCGAAGCCGGCGAGGTCCAGGCTCACCACGTGCCGGTCGTCGCCGAGGAGGCGGTGCTGGTCGTCCCAGTCGTCGAGGCTTCGGCCGATCCCGTGAATCAGCAGGATCGCCGGGCCCGACGCGGTCGCACCGGTCTCTCGGTACCGCGTCCGGACGCCGGCGACGTCGACGAAGGTCGGTGCAGGAAGGACGCCGAGGTCGCTCACGACACCCTCTCCCGCTCGGGCGCGCGTCGCGGTTCTGCCGAGGAGAAGCGGAGGCCGTCGCCGGTCAGTCGGCTGAAGCGGAACAGCCGGACGTCCCGCGGGTAGTTCTGGTGCAGACGCCACGGTGCCACCCGCCCCTGTTTCGGCATCTGGGCGATCCCGCGGCGGATGTACCCGCTCGCGAGGTCGATGAGGGGCTCGAGCGGACCGACATCGGCCGGCGCGACGGGCGTCACCGTGCGCGCGCCGTGGCGGTCCTGGAAGCGCAGGATCCTCTCCACGTAGCGCGCCACGAGATCGATCTTGAGGGTCCACGAGGCGTTCGTGTAGCCGATGGCGAAGGCGAGGTTGGGGACGCCGTCCAGCATCATGCCCTTGTACGTGACGCGGTCGGCGGGGTCGAACGGCTCGCCGTCCATCGACAGCGCCATGCCGCCGAACAGCAGGAGGTTGAGCCCCGTGGCGGTGACGACGACGTCGGCCGGCAGCTCGTCGCCGGACGCGAGCCGAATGCCGTCGCGCGTGAACGTGTCGATCCCGTCGGTCACCACCGCGGCGGTGCCTCGCCGGATCGCCCGGAAGAAGTCGCCGTCCGGAACGATGCAGAGGCGTTCGTCCCAGGGATCGTAGGCCGGGGTGAAGTGCTTGTCGACGTCGAACCCCTCCGGCAGGCGATGGGAGACGCCCGAGCGGAGCATCGCCTTCATCCGGTCGGGCTGGTTGCGGCTGATCCGGTAGCTGATCAGCGCGCGGGCGATGCCCTTCCAGCGCGAGACCCGCGAGGCGAGACGCACGGGGATCCTGCGCGAGAGCTTCTCGAAACCCGCGTCCGCGCTGGGGAGGGCGGCGATGTAGGTGGGGGAGCGCTGCAGCATCGTGACGTGCTCGGCGGTCTCGGCCAGGGCCGGGAGCAGAGTGACCCCGGTGGCGCCGCTGCCGATCACCACGATGCGCTTGCCGGTGGCGTCGAAGTCGTCCGGCCAGTGCTGCGGGTGGATGATCTGCCCCGCGAAGTCGTCCTGCCCGGGGAAGGTCGGCCGGTAGCCCTGGTCGTAGCGGTAGTACCCCGAGCAGACGAAGAGGAACGAGCAGGTGAGCGTGGTGGGGGCGGAGCCGTCGCCCCGGTCGACCTGCACGCGCCAGTGGGCGTCTTCAGTCGACCAGTCGGCGGACACGACCCGGTGACGGTAGCGGATCCTGCGGTCGACGCCGTAGGCCTCGGCGGTCTCGCGGACGTAGGCGAGGATCGAGGCCGCGGGCGCGATCGACTGCGGGGACGACCAGGGGCGGAACGGGTAGCCGAGCGTGAACAAGTCGCTGTCGCTCCGGACGCCGGGGTACCGGAAGAGATCCCAGGTGCCGCCGGACTCCTCGCGGGCCTCCAGGATCGCCAGAGATCGGGACGGGAAGGCGGTGCTCAGTCGACAGGCGGCGCCGATGCCGGACAGGCCGGCACCGACGATGAGGACGTCGAGGTGTTCGCCGGGCATGAGTGCTCCTTTGCAGTCGACCGATCCCCGGCAGCTTATAAACACACTGTCGATTCAGTCAACACCCTGTCGATAACTCGCAGATGGTGCTTGACTGCCTCCATGGAGTCAGCCACCCGCAGCCGTCGTGCGCCTCGTCCCCCGCGTGTCTCGGGCGACGAACGCGAACGCACCATCCTGGCGACGGCCGAGCAGCTGCTCGACGAGAAGACGTTCGCCGAGATCACCATCGACGACCTCGCCCGCGGCGCCGGTCTGTCCCGGCCGACGTTCTACTTCTACTTCGCCTCGAAGCAGGCGGTCCTCCTGGCGCTCCTCGATCAGGTCGCGCACGAGGCCGAACGTCGCTCGGCGCACGTCTTCGACGACCTGGCGCGCGATCCGGCCGGTTCCTGGCGCCGCGCCATCGAGGCGTTCGCCGACACCTTCGCCACGCACCGCGGGGTGTCCGTCGCGGCGTCCGCGGCACGTGCCACCGAGCCCGAGCTCGCGGCCCAGTGGACTACGCTCACGCGCGGTTGGATCGCCGCCACCGCTTCGGCCATCGCGGCCGAGCGGGAGCGCGGTGCGTCGCCGTCCGGCCCGTCGCCGGAATCTCTCGCCACCGCCCTGAACCTGCTCAACGAACGAATGATCGTCGCGTCGCTGACCGAACCGGGTCTCCCCGGCGCCCGAGAGGCGACCGTCGAGACCCTCCTCCACGTGTGGCTGAGCAGCATCTACGGATCCGCCCCCTCGCCTGAACCCGCATTCCGGCACTCGATTTCGAAGGAGAGATCATGCTCGCAGGACGACTCGACGTCGCCACCACCACGTTCGCCGTCGAGGAGGTGCCGACCCCGGAGGCCGGGCCGGGGCAGGTCCGCATCGCGGTCCGAGCCGCGGGCGTGTGCCTCTCCGACGTGCATCTCATCGAGGGGATGCTGAAGCCGCAGTATCTGCCCGGTGACGTCGTCACGCTCGGACACGAGGTCGCCGGCGTCGTCGATCAGCTCGGCGCGGGTGTGACCGGCGTCGAGCTCGGGCAGCGAGTCCTGCTCCAGGCCGGCGAAGAGCAACACGGTGCCGTCCTGACCCGAGGGGTCGACTACGACGGCGGCTGGGCGGAGTTCGCCGTCGCCTCGGCCGCGACCGTCGTCCCGATCCCGGACGGCCTGCCGTTCGAGCAGGCCTGCTTCATCCCGGACGCGGTCTCGACGCCGTGGTCGGCCATCACAGCGACCGGTCGCGTGCAGCCCGGCAAGGCCGCCGGGGTCTGGGGCATCGGCGGTCTCGGTGCGCACGGCGTCCAGCTGCTCCGCTTGATCGGTGCGGCTCCGATCGTCGCGGTCGACCCGCTCGAAGCGGCGCGGGAGCGGGCGCTCGAGTTCGGGGCGGACGTCGCCCTCGATCCTGCCGCCCCGGATTTCGGTCGTCGGATGAAGGAGATCACGCGCGGGACGGGGCTCCAGACGGCGTTCGACTTCGCCGGGGTACCCGCGGTCCGCGAGCAGGCCGCCGCGTCACTCGGACTCGGCGGACGGCTCGTCCTCGTCGGGCTCACCGACCAGCCCGTCTCCGTGAAGAACGGAACGCTGTTCAGCTACCTCCGGCAGCAGATCCTGGGCCACTACGGCTCGGTGCCGGGCGACGTCGTCGACCTGGTTGCGCTCCAGGAGCTCGGCCGCCTCGATTTCGCCCGTTCGGTGAGCCGTGTGATGCCTCTTACCGAGGCGGCCGAGGCCGTCCGGATGCTGTCCGAAAAAGACGGAAATCCGATCCGGATCGTCCTGCGACCCTGATCAGATCGCGCCACAGCCGGTGTCCTCCGAGTGCAGGACACAGCCACCCGCGGGGGTAGACAGAGTCACCCACCCCGGAGAGGGGGATTGCAGTCGGGTGACGAGGGGGTGATAGTCGTCTTGTCCCCCCGCACCAGATCGGAATCCGCCGTGCTGTCACCGCTCCACTCCCTCGCCCTGCCGTTCTTCCGCGGGCGCTTCACGGGAGTCGGACAACGCCTCACCATGCCGAGGCCGGACGACGCCCCGATGGCTCATGCGCCCGGGATCGACCCGGACCGCATCCTCGTCTTCGGCAACGGCGCGGCGGTCGGCTGGGGTGTCCGCAGCCACGACCTCGCCCTGCCGGGGCACCTGGCCCGCCAGGTGTCGAGCCTCACCGGGCGCGGCGTCGACGTCGACCTGGTGGCCGACCCGACCGTGACCATCGCCACCGCGGAGCGCGCCGTGCCGACGCCGCGGGTCGTCTCCTACGACGCGATCGTCGTCGTGATCGGCCTGAGCGACGCGCTGCGCATGACGTCGGTGCGGCAGTACCGGAAGTTCCTCGGAGCTTTGCTCGATCGCTTCATGGACGCTCGCCGCGACGGCGCCGAGATCCTCCTCGTCGGCATCCACCGGCCGTCGGCCCTCAACGTGTTCTCGCTCCGTCGCGACAACGCCATCGACGAGCGCGCCGGTCAGTTCAACGCCGTGGCCCAGGAGGTCTGCGCGGCGAGGCCGCGCGTGCGCTACCTGGAGTCGCCCGACCACGACGCCGTGATGACCGGAAAGGGCGGACGCAGTCAGCTCGCCCCGGACATCTTCCGCACGCTGGCCGCGTCGGTCGCCACCGAGTTGGCCCCGCTGCTCGACATCCAGGCCGCGCAGGGTCGCGAGTCGTGCCCACTGCGCGTTCGACAGCAGAGCGACGGCGAGCGCCTGGCCGCCATTCGCGCGCTCGGCATCCTCGACTCGCCGCACGAAAAGAGGTTCGACGACATCGTCGAGCGGGCTCGCATCCTCCTCGGCACGGCGGGAGCCGCCTTCTCCGTCGTCGACGAGAACCGCATCTGGAACAAGGCGGTCGCCGGTGCCGCCGTCGTCGAGACGCCGCTCCGCGGTGCCATGTGCGCCGAGACCATCAAGGGCTGCGGCCCGTTCATCGTCCCCGACGTGTGGAGCGACGACCGCTTCGTCACGCACCCGTCGGTTCGCTTCTACGCCGGCTATCCGGTCGAGACGCCGGACGGCATCCGCATCGGAGCCCTCTGCGTGACCGACCCCAACCCGCGCGCTGCCGACAGCGTCGACCTCGTGCTCCTCCGCGAACTGGCGTTGGCCGTTCAGCGCGAGCTCTCGCTGGGAGCGGTACCCGTCAGCGCCTGACGTAGTCGCGGTGCATCTCGGTCTGCGACAGCGCCGAGAACAGCATGAACCCCGCGAGGTTCTCGAAGCCGGCCGTCCAGGTGAGCTGCGCCGCGATCTGCCAGACGGGGGTCGCAGGATCCTGCCCCACGATCCGCGCCACCTCGGCCGTCCGCGCGAGATGGTGTGCTGCCGAGGCCTCGGCGCGTTCCCCCAGCCCCGTGAAGCGATAGCCGTGACCCGGCAGAGCCTCATGGTCTCCGAACGCCGTGACGCGCGCGACGCTGTCGACGTAGTCGGCGAGCGCGTTCGACTCGGTGGGGCCGCCGAGCCCCAGCCCGGCGAACATGGTCGGCAGCACGTGGTCGCCCGTCACGAGGAGCGACCGCGCGTCGTCTCGGAGACAGAGGTGGCCCGGGGTGTGGCCCGGGGTGTGGATCGCGACGAGCTCGAAGCCGGGGACGTCGAGGCGGTCGCCGTCGTCGAGGAGGCGGTCGACGACCGGGGGCTCGTCAGCCGCGGCCCCGTCAGCGGGGACCTCGTCGGTGAGCGCGAGGGCAAGCAGCTCGTGCCGCCGGTCGGCCGGCACGCCCCACTCGTCGGCCTGGCGCTCGACGCTCGCCTGCGAGGGGCGGTGCTCGGCCTGCGTCGACAGGGCGTGCGCCTCGGCACGGTGGAGCTGCAGGATCGCGCCCGTGGTGTCTCGCATCCTGCGCCCGAGCCCCAGGTGGTCGGGGTGGAGATGCGTCGCAGTGATGGTGCGGACGTCGCCCGGCGTCGCGCCGAGGGTCTCCAGCGCGGCCACGAAGGCCGACCAGTTGGCGTCGGTGTCCCAACCGGGGTCGACGACGTGGAAGCCGCCCTCCGAGTCGCGGAGCAGATAGAGGAACGAGCAGGGGATGTGCTCCCCGGGCATCGGCTGGGCCAGAGCCCAGACGTCGTCGCGGACCCGCTCGAAGGGGGAACGCCGAAGGTCTTCGACGCCTGGAACTGGGGGAGACTCGTGGGCTGCACCCGCTCAGCCTAGGCCGGGGCTCGCGGCGTGCGTCGGCACCGCCCGCGGCGCAGGACGCCGCGCGAGACAGGTGTCAGGAGCAGGTTCCGGTGTCAGGACGCCGCTCGGGCGAGGTCGGCGCCCGCGCGCTCGAGGAAAGGGAGGGGGTCGGCGATGGCGGCTGCGGACGATCCGGCGAGGTCGGTGAGCGAGGCGGCGGCGCGGAAGGCACCGGTCTCGGCGGCGATCGCCCCCGCGACGAGGAACGCCGGGACGTCGGTCTCGGCGGCGGCCGCGAGCACGAACGAGGGCACCTTGCCCGAGGCCGACTGGGCGTCGAAGCGCCCCTCGCCGGTGACAGCGGCGTCGGCCGCTCGAATCGCCGGGGCGAGTCCGATGGTCTCGGCGACGAGAGCCGCGCCGGGCTCGAGGGTGGCGCCCCACGCCAGGAGTCCGAAGGCCGTTCCGCCGGCCGCCCCGGCACCGGGCGTATCGGGCGCCGCCGGCAGGAGAGACGCGAAGTGGGTCAACGCGGCGTCCATCTCGACGACGTCGTCGGCATCGGCTCCTTCTGAGGGCCGAAGACGGCGGCGGCCCCGTTCGGCCCGAGGAGCGGGTTGGAGACGTCGGAGACGATGACGGCGCCCCCTTTCGGCAGGGCGACCAGCCCCGTCAGGTCGACGGAGCGCAGCGAGGCGAGCCCGCGCGCACCGGGCGCGATCGGCGCGCCCTCGGCGGTCAGGAAGACGGCGCCGAGGGCCTCGAGCGCCCCGGCTCCGCCGTCGGTGGAGCAGCTGGAGCCGACCGCTAGCAGCAGCCTCGATGCGCCGGCCGCGATCGCGCCGGCGACGGCCTCCCCGAAGCCGCGGGTCGTGGCATCCTGCGCTCTCAGGTCGTCTTCGGCGAGGAGGGTGATGCCGCTGGTCGACGCGAGCTCGACGACCGCCGTGCCGTCGGGCAGGAGCAGCCAGCCCGCGTCGACCGGATCACCGAGCGGGCCGGTCACGCGCAGCACTCGACGCTCGGCCCCCGGGACCGCCGCTTCGAACGCGTCGAGAGTGCCCTCGCCACCGTCCGCCATGGGCATCGGCACGACGTCGTCGTCGGGGCGCACCGACGCCCACCCGCGCCCGATGGCTGCGGCGACCTCGGCGGCGTCGGCGGAGCCCTTGAACGAGTCGGGAGCGACGATGATCCTCATCCCTCGAGCCTAGGGCGTCTCTCTCGATCGCCCGCGGGCCGTGTGCGGCCTTGCACCGCGATCCGCGGGCCGTGGAGGGCTGGCCTCCGCGATCCGCGGGTCGTGCGTCGGGGCGGCCCGGCGCGAGTACGATTCAAAGGCACAGCCCGAGCTGTGGGCGGGGGCTGTCCGAACGACCGACGGCGGAGAAACCGTGCCGAAAGACCAGCGCCCGAAGCAGGAGCGCGCCCAGGCGACGAGGGCGGCGATCATCCGTGCCGCGGCCGCGATCTTCGGCCAGCGTGGCTACGCCCGCACCACCCTCGACGTCGTCGCCGTCGAAGCCGGCGTCACCAAGGGCGCCCTGTATTTCCACTTCGACTCGAAGCACGACCTCGCGAACGCGGTGATCGCCGAAGAGCTGCGGCTCACCTCCGTTCGCGCGCAGGAGACCCTCGACGGCGGTTTCTCCGGCATCGAGACGCTCGTGCGCCTGAACCGCAACCTCACCGACCAGATCGTGAACGACGTGGTCGTGGCGGCCGGCGTGAAGCTCACGACCGAGGAGCTGGTGGCGCAGCTCTCGATCCAGACGCCGTACGACACCTGGACCGACGTCTACAGCCGGCTCTTCGAGCGGGGCATCGCCGAGGGGAGCTGCTCGCCGACATCGACGTCGAGCGACTCACCCGGTTCGTCATCGGGGCCTTCACGGGCGTGCAGATGATGTCCGCATCGCTCACCGGCCGTGCCGACCTCTTCGATCGGGTCCGCGAGATGTGGGAGATCCTGCTCCCGGCTATCAGCGCCCCGCACTGCCTGGAGGCGTGCCGCTCCCTGCCGGCGCTCATCCGCCCCTGACCCGCTGGTGGCTCTCCGCCGCGGCCGCTCGCCCGGTGACGACTCCGGCGGCGGCGCGGGTGAACCTCGGCGACGAGGCTAGAAAAGTACCGACCAGTATGGTTTCATCGATGGATCGGCACTGAGGGGCCGAGGCAACACTGGGGCGAGCTGCCGGTGCGAGCGCTTCGAGCCTCGCCCGGCACCTCTCGCCCTCCTCGCGGCGGCAACATCCATCGATCGGTTGATGCCGCACCGACCGATCCACTGTTCTGTTCCCGGCGACGCCGCGCGATCCTGGTCTCATGACAGAGACCGAGCACGTGATCGTGCGAGACCTGCGCAAGACCTACGGCACCTTCGACGCCGTCGCCGGGGTGAGCTTCGAGATCCACCGCGGCGAGACGTTCGCTCTGCTCGGCCCCAACGGAGCGGGCAAGAGCACCACCATCGAGATCCTCGAGGGCTACCGCGACCGCACCTCGGGCTCGGTGTCGGTCCTCGGCACCGACCCGCAGACGGCCGGGCGCGACTGGCGAGCTCGCCTCGGCATGGTCCTCCAGTCCAGCGGCGAGAGCGGCAACGTCACGGTCCGCGAGCAGGTGGCGCACTTCGCGCGCATCTACCCCGACCCCCGCGACGTCGACGAGACGATCGCCGCCGTCGGCCTCAGCGAAAAAGCCGGTACCAGGATCAAAGCGCTCTCCGGCGGGCAGCGACGTCGCGTCGACGTCGCACTCGGCGTGATCGGGCGCCCCGAGCTGCTCTTCCTCGACGAGCCCACGACCGGCTTCGACCCCGAGGCCCGACGCGAGTTCTGGGAGTTGATCCGATCCCTCAAACGCGAGGGCACGACGATCCTGCTCACCACCCACTACCTCGACGAGGCGGCCCAATTGAGCGACCGGGCCGGAGTGATCGCGGGCGGTCGGCTGATCGACATCGGGCGCATCGACGAGATCGGCGGGCAGGAAGCGCGAACTCCCGTCGTCCGCTGGCGCGACTCCGAAGGAGCGCACGAGGAGCGGACGGCGCAGCCCGCGGCGCTCGTGGCACGCCTGTACTCGACCCTGGGCGACTCGCTCGATCAGCTCGAGGTCGTGCGCCCCAGCCTCGAAGACATCTACCTCGGCCTCGTCGCCGAGTTCGAGCGGCGCCCCGCCGCAGAGAAGGAGCTCGCATGAACGCCATCGCCCTCGGCTTCGACCGCGCCCGCTACGAGACGCGGGTCTACTTCCGGCAGGGGGACACGATCCTGTTCACCTTCCTCTTTCCGATCATCATGCTGACGATCTTCTCGGTGGCCTTCAGCTCGGCCGGGAACATCGGCGCGCGCCCCGACGGCACAGGCGGTGTGACCCCCGCGGCCTTCTACCTGCCGGGGATGATCGCCGCGGGGATCCTGCTCTCCGGAGTCCAGAACCTCGCGGTCGACATCGCCGTCGAGCGCGGAGACGGGACGCTGAAGCGGCTGGCCGGGACGCCGCTGCCGGTGCTGTCGTACTTCATCGGCAAGCTGGGGCAGGTGTTCGCCACCTCGGTGCTGCAGGTGATCCTGCTCATCGTGATGGCGCACTTCGCATTCGGCGTGGCCCTCCCGACCCGCGCCTCCGCCTGGCTCACGTTCCTCTGGATCTACGTGTTCGGCATGATCACGTCGGCGGTCCTGGGGATCGCTCTGTCGCGAGTGCCGCGCTCGGGCAAGAGCGCGACCGCGGTCATCATCCCGATCGTGCTCGTGCTGCAGTTCATTAGCGGCGTCTACCTGCAGTTCTCGATGCTGCCCGTCTGGCTGCAGAACGTCGCGTCGATCTTCCCGCTGAAGTGGATCGCCCAGGGGACGCGATCGGTGTTCCTGCCCTCGTCGTTCGCCGTGCAGGAGCAGGGCGGCGACTGGAACCTCGGGGAGTCGCGCTCGTCCTCGGCATCTGGCTCGTCGTCGGGGTGGTGGCCGCGCTCGTGACGTTCCGGTGGATCCGCAAGGACTCCTGATGCCGTCGTCGACGGGTGTGGACACCTCCTGCGCGGCTTCGCCGATGCGTGGAATGCTGTCCGCATGACCGGGAACAGGTGGTGGCACGCGCTCTTCGCGACGACGATGGCCGTGCTCGTCGCGGTGGCCCTCGTGAACCTCCCCGGCGGCACCGGCGACGAGTACCTGGCGCTCGCGGCCATCGGGGTGCTCGTCGCCGCCTATGCCACCTTCGGCCGACGCGGCTTCGACTCGCAGCGCGTCGGCTTCGTCATGATCGCAGTCCTCGTCGTGTGCTCCGGCGCAGCCGTTCGCGTCGATCCGTCGATGGCACTGATCCAGTGCATCGCGATGCCGCTCATCTGGTGCCAGCTGCAGCGCACTCGCGACGCCGTCGTCGGCAACGTCGTGATCGTGGCCGTCATCGCGCTCGCCATGGCCGGCTACCTCGGTCCGTCCGCCTCCACCGTCGTCCAGGTCGTCCTCATCGAGGGCATCAGCCTGGCCGGCAGCATCGCGCTCGGGCTCTGGGTCTCGCGGCTCGCCGAACTCAGCGCCGAGCGCGCCCGCCTGCTCGACGAGCTCCGTCGAGCGCAGGCCGAGGTCGAGGCGCTCGGGTGCGAGGCGGGCAGCACCAGCGAGCGCGAGCGGTGGGCGCGCGAGATCCACGACACGATCGCGCAGAGCCTCACCGGGCTGGTGATGCTCGGGCAGCGAGCTCGCCGCGAACTCGCCGCGAGCTCCGCGCTCTCCGGGGCGGCTCCGATCGCCGAGAAGTCTCCGCGCGCCGAAGGGTCTGCGCTGGCCGAGACCCTCGAGCTCCTCGAAGAGACCGCCCGCCAAGCCCTCGTCGAGACGAGGTCGCTGGTCGCGGCGACGGCTCCGGTCGATCTCGGCGGCGGCATCGCCGCGGCGCTCGAGCGCCTGGGCCGACGGTTCGAACGCGAGACCGGTATCGCCGTGCTCGTGTCGGTCGACGACGGTCTCTCCTCGTCGACCCGGGGTCGGATCGCGGCGCCGAGGTGGTCCTGCTGCGCTGCGCCCAGGAGGGGCTGGCCAATGTTCGCAAGCACTCCGGAGCCTCGACGGCCGACCTGGTGCTGAGGCGCATCGGCGGCGACATCGTGTTGACCGTGCACGACGACGGCTGCGGGTTCGACGCCTCGGCCCTCTCCGACGGCTTCGGTCTGGCCGGTATGCGTGAGCGCATCGCCCTGGTCCGCGGTCACCTCGAGGTGCGGAGCGCTCCCGGCAGCGGATCGACGCTGACCGTGGCGCTTCCGGTGGAAGGGGCGTCGGCTGCCGGCGCCCCCGCGGCGGTTGCCTCGTCCAGTGCGGGCACGCCCGCGGGAGGCACGTCCACGGGGGCGGCCGCGCGGCAGCCGGGCGCGGTGGCGGGCGGGCCCGGGGTGCCGGTGTGATCCGGGTGCTCGTGGCCGACGATCACCCGATCGTCCGCAGTGGGATCGTCGCGCTGCTCGCCTCGACGCCCGACTTCGACGTCGTCGGCGAAGCCTCCGACGGTCGCGAGGCGGTCGAGCGGGCCCTCGTGTCGAAGCCCGACCTCGTGCTCATCGACCTCCGCATGCCCGTCCTCGGCGGCGAGGAGGCGACCGCGCAGATCCTGGCCGCCGACCCGGCCATCCGCGTCGTCGTGCTCACCACCTACGACACCGACGACGCCATCCTTCCAGCGATCGAGGCCGGCGCCAGCGGCTACCTCCTCAAGGCTGCTCCCGAGGAGGAGCTCCTGGCGGGCCTCCGCTCGGTGGCCCGGGGCGAAGTCGCTCTCGCGCCGTCGATCGCTGCGATGCTCGTACGCCGCGTAGCCACGAGCCGGACGGATCCCGCTCGTTCCGCCGATCCTGCGATCGTCCTCACCGAACGCGAGATCCAGGTGCTCGCCCTCGTCGCCCGCGGCCGGAGCAACCGGGCGGTCGCCGACGAGCTCTTCGTGAGCGAGGCGACGGTCAAGACGCATCTCGTGCACGCCTTCGAGAAGCTCGGTGTCCGAGACCGCACCCGTGCCGTGACTCTCGCGATGGAGCTCGGGCTGCTCCCCCGCTGACCTCTGCCCGCTGCGCCGCTGGCGACCTCTCGCCGGAGCCGGCGGTGAATATCCTGATAGTTCGCGCGAGCGACCCTCTAGTGTCGAGGGGTCGCCCACGGCTCCGCCCGAATCGGAGCCGGTGCCTGCGTACGAGCGTCGAACCCTAGCGGCGCCTCGTAGACCCGGCGGCCGTGCGCCCCGTCGTCCTGCGGCGGGGTGCACTCCTGCGTGCGGCGGCGGTGCCGGCGGCTCGCCGTTGCGCCGCCACCGCCTGCCCGGCGGGTCGGCCCGCCGGGCGCAGCCGCAGCCGCGCCCTAGTACGGCAACCGGACCCAGCGCCCTCCGTCGCGGCGGGTGAGGGCGGCACGCGTGACCTCGGCGAGGGGACTGGTCGCAGCAGCGACGGCGTCCGCGACGCGAGCGGCCGTGTGGTCGTCGTCGGCGGTGTAGCGAACGGTGATGCGGGCCTCGCCGCGCACCACGGCGACGTCTCGGGCCTCGACGGTCGTCAGGGTCGCGGCACCCGCGGCCGCGGCGGGCAGGACCGCATCGGGGGCGACCGCCGGCGCGAGACGGCCGACGGAGAGAGTGATCCGGTACGAAGCCACTAGCCCGCGTGCCCCGCGAGGCGCTGGACGAGCGACTGCTTCACGGTCGGCCACTCGCCGTCGATGATCGAGAAGACGACAGTGTCGCGGATCGTGCCGTCGGGCCACACCTTGTGGTTGCGGAGCACGCCGTCCTGCTTGGCGCCGAGCCGGGCGACGGCGGCGCGCGACTGCTGGTTGTGCCAGTGCACCCGGAACTCGACCGCGATGCAGCCGAGGGTCTCGAAGGCGTGGGTGAGCAGGAGGAGCTTCGCCTCGGCGTTGATGCCGGTGCGCTGCGCCGCGCGCCCGAGCCAGGTCGAGCCGATCTCGAGGCGTCGGTTGGCAGGTTCGAGGTTGAGGAACGTCGTGATGCCCACGGCCCGGCCGGACGCCGCGTCGACGACCGCCCACGGAACACTCGCCCCGGCCGCGTGCAGGGCTCGACGCGAGTCGATGTCGGCTGCCATCGCCTCGGGGGCGGCGATGTGCGTCGCGTACCAGGTCTTCCAGAGTTCGCCGTCGAGCACAGCCGCGGCCAGGTCGGCGGCGTGCGCCTGAGCGAGGGGCTCGAGGGTCACGCGGGCTCCGGTGAGCGTGGGCTGGGAAGTGAACTCCATGCCACCGACCCTAGGGCAGGCCGCCGACGCGGCCCGGCAGCCGGGCGGCCCGGCAGCCGGGCGGCCCGGCAGCTGGGCAGCCGGCTGCCCACGACCAGCAGCCGGCTCCCCACGACCGCGCGGCCCCGTACCCCGCCGTCGCACCTCAGTCGTACGTGCGCAGCAACCGCCAGAGCGTGCTGTACGGGTCGCGCGCCACGTCGAAGACGAACGTCTCGCCGCTCTCGGAGGTCGCCTGGAAGCGCCACGACTCGCGGCGCTCGAGCGGGTGCGTGAACGCGGGATCGAGGGCCGCCTCGGTCTGCCACCCGGGGAAGGTCGGGTTCAGGCGCGTGGGGGTGTCGCTCACTCGGAATCGCTGCGTGCCCCAGACGACCCGCTGGGGGATTCCGTCGTCGGAGACCCACACCATCACGGACTCGTCGACCCGGGTCATGGCTTCCACCGTGCTCCTCTCACTCGAACGTATGTTCGATAGAGGGCACTCTACGTCGAGGAGGCGCGACGCGCCAAGACCGGAGCCGAGACGGCAGGATCAGCCCGCTCGAACGATCCGATCCCCGGTCGTGAGCTGCCAGAGCGCGACGCCGTGCAGCCCGACCGACTCGGCGTAGTTAGACCGCACCGTCAGCGATTTGCCGTCGGACCACCAGAGCACGGTGCCGTCCTGCAGCTTGGCGGTCCACTCGCCCTGTGCGCTCACCCAGCTCGCCCGTGATCCTGCTTGCTTTCGCGCTTGAGCGGGTGTGACGACGCCGCCCTTGCCGTCTTTCTTCCAGCTGTAGCCGTAGCCGGCGACGCCGAGGTCGACCTTCGCGGGCTTCACGACGGAGGTGAGCGCCGAGACGACCTGTTTGGCCCAGAGGAGACCGCCGACCGGGCCGGCGGCGCTGAAGCCGGTGCCGTGCTCGTCGTAGGCCATGACCACGAAGCGGTCGACGAGGGGACTCAGGGCTGCCAGATCGTAGCCGGCGGCCTGATAGGCGGCGGGGCTCGTCTCGGCCATGACCGCCAGCGAGATGGTGGCGGTCTTCGGCAGGGTGGACCGCAGTTCGGTGACGAACGACACGAGATCGTCGGCGTTGTCGGCGGTGAGGTACTCGAGGTCGAGCTGGATCCCGTCGTAGCCGCCGTGGTCCACTTCGGACGCGAGGCCCGAGACGACGAAATCGCGGTTCTCGGCGCTCGAGAGCATCTTCGTCGCGATGCTGTTGCTGAAGTCGCCCTTGCTCGCGTCGATGTTGTTGACGAGCAGTTCGGACTTCGTGCCGTCTTTCTTCGCGGCCGCGGCGATCTTCAGGGCGTCGTCGGACGACGCGGCGACGCCTTCGCCCTCGGGCGTGATGCTGACCCCGGAGATCCCGATCATGTCGATGGCGTCGTGCTCCCGCGCGAGTGCGGCCAGCGTCGAAGCCCCGGCGACCCCGTAGCCCTCGACCGAGAGCGACGCCGGCACCGTCGCGGCCGTGGAGTCGGTCGAGGAGGAGGCCGAGCAGCCTGCGGCGGCGAGGACGGCGGCGACGGCGACCCCGGCGATGAGGGCGCGGCCCGTGCTCTGTCGATGCATGCGACGAGGGTATCCGGCTCGCGCGAGTCGACGCTGTGACCCCGCGCCGCCGTGGCGTCACCCCTTCGGCCTCGCCTGGGAGGTTGCGGGAGACACCCCCAGTTCGGGGTCCGACGCCGATCCGGTGGCCACGTCGCCAAGCGGTCCCAGGCGGACCTTCGACGCCGCCGGAGGGGTGTCCGAGCGGCTCACTGCGGACATCGCGCGCCCGGGGCGCACGACGTCAGGGGTACAAGAGGCCGTCGTGTCGGCGCGAAGATGGACCCGATCGCGGGCCCGCAGGATCACGCGCGTCACCGTGCCGGCCGGTAGCTCCTGCAATCGCACAGGCTGCAGTCGGTGCCGCGGCGGTAGTGCTCGTGCGCCTCTTCGACGTGGCCGCAGAGACAGAACCGTTCCGGCGGCGGCGTGGCGGGCGACATCGATCCTGCTTCGTCTGGGTGGAGGGGCTCACGGCTGAGGCGCTCCACCGACTCTGGAGATCACGATAACGCTCGGCGACCTCCTCGAACGGGCCGATTGCCATCGGGGTACACGGATGTCCTCATCGTGCCGGACCCGTGCTCTCCGGGATGCGCCCCGATCGGGTGACGAATCGGCCGACACCGGCTGCATCAGCAGGAGTGGGCGCCCGAAGCACCCCCGGACGCGGGGGTATTGCGGTCTCCCGGAGCGGAGCTACTTTGGCAGGACCCGAGGACGAGAACGGCAGCGGTCCCGAAGCCCACGCCGTTCGCGTCCAGGAGAAGAGGCGACCCGACCTCCTCTCCCCGCGCAGCCGTCGACGACCCGAACTCCTCGACGCCGCGCGAACAAGCACCACCCCTGCACCGCTTACCCGAATTGGCTACCCCATGACACCCAGCAGTGGCCTGCGCTCCAACGATCCGACCGTCTCGATCGTCATCCCCGCCCGCAACGACGCCAAGAACCTGGAGGTGGTCCTCCCCCAGCTCCCCGCCGTCCACGAGGTCATCCTCGTCGACGGCGACTCGGTCGACGGAACCGTCGAGACGGCCCTTCGCGTCCTCCCCGGCATCACGATCGTCCGCCAGACGCGCACCGGCAGAGGCAACGCTTTCGCCTGCGGCTTCGAGGCCGCGACCGGCGACGTCATCGTCATGTTCGACGCCGCAGGATCCGCCGACCCCGCCGAGATCCCCGCGTTCGTCGCGACCCTCGTCGCGGGCGCCGACGTCGCCAAGGGCAGCCGGTTCCGCCGGGCCGGTGGCTCCACGGGCAACCACGGTCTGAGCGTGGTCTGCAACATCCTGCTCGGCACCACGTACTCCGATCCCGGCTACGGCTTCAACGCCTTCTGGCGCGACGTCCTCCCCGCCGTCGACCTGCTCCCGACGACGATCGAGGCTCCGGCCGGAGGCGGCACGCTGTGGGGCGACGGCTTCGAGATCGAGACGATCCTGAGCTGCCGCTTTGCCGCCGCCAAACTGCGGGTGACGGAGGTGTCGAGTTCCGAGAAACACCGCACGCGCGGCGAGTCGACTATCGGTGATCGCCTCCGCGTCCTCAAGACGATCGTCACCGAGAAGCGTCGCGAGAACAGCGACGTCGACCTCACCGCCCTCGAGACCGTCGTCGCGCCGGCCGTCACGGCCCCGATCCGCATCGACGCCGAGCAGGGCGCCGCGTGACCCGCGCTCCCGACGTCAGCGTGGTCGTCTGCGCGCACGCGCGGCTTCGCTGGCGCGATCTCCAGGACTCCGTCGAGTCGGCTCGCGCTCAGCAGGACGCCGCGGAAGTCATCGTCGTCGTCGACCACGCGCCGGCACTGCTGCGGAGAGCGCAGGACCGGTGGCCGGCCCTCACCGTCGTCGAGAGCGCCGGGGCTCCAGGCCTTGCCGGAGCGCGCACCACGGGCGTGTCGGCGGCGACCACCGAGATCGTCGCGTTCCTCGACGGGGACGTCGTCGCCGACGCCGACTGGCTCACCTGGATGCTCGACTCGTTCGACGACCCCAACGTCGCCGGCGTCGGCGGGTTCGTGGAGCCGGTCTGGTCGGACGCCGCGGGCGTCGCCCGCCTCCCGGACGAACTGCTCTGGACCGTCGGCTGCACCCACGGGGGTCCTGCAGCCCCCACCGCCGACGTCCGCGACGTGCTCGGCTGCTCCCTGGCCCTCCGTCGCGCGGCGATCCTCGCCGTCGGCGGCTTCCCGTCGACCGGCGGTCGCCTCGGCGCGCTCCGGCTCGACGGGGGCGCAACCGAGCTCTGCATCCGCATCCATCAGGCCGATCCTGCCGCTCGGATCGTCTACGAGCCCCTCTCGCTCGTGCACCGCCGAGTCCCCGCGGACCGTGCCACCTGGCGCCACCTGTGGAGTCGCTCGTTCGCCGGGGGCGTCTCGAAGGCTGCGCTGAGTCGCGCGCTCGGCCGCACCGACGCGCTCTCGAGCGAGTCGTCGTACCTGACCCGCATCGTGCCCGGCGCCCTGGTCCGCGAACTCCGGCTGATCGGTCGCGGCGGTGGGAAGCGTGCCCTCGCGATCGTGACCGCGGTGGCGGCGACCCTCGGCGGCTACGCCCTCGGAGCCGTCGCGGGCGCCGTCACCCGCACCGCCACCGGTGGCCGGGCCCCCGGCGCAGGATCCGCGGCCGATCGCGCGCCGTCCGAGGCTGCGGTTCTCCGCTGATCGCCCCCGGCAGCCGGAGCGGCCCGGGCCGTTGAGTCAGGCTCGGAGCACCCCGGCTGGGCCCCACCGCTCGGGGCGGACCGGCCCGTTACACCGGGCTCAGCCCCAGATGCGCTGCGACACGATGTCAGCGCCCTCGCGCAGGGCGCGCAGCTTCGCCCACCCGACGTCGGTCGCGATGAACTCGTAGCTCGCGAAGGTTCCGAGGCCGCAGTCGATTCCGGCGATCACGCGCGTCGGGTCGCCGACGGCGTCGACGACCGCCTGGATTCGGTTCGCCACGACCTGCGGGTGCTCCAGGTAGTTCGTGGTGACGTCGATCACGCCCGGGATCAGCACCATGCCGTCGGGGAGCGGGTTGTCGCGGAACGCCACGCTCTCGTGCTCGTGGCGCGGGTTGCCCAGCGGGATGCTGAGCGCGCCGACCTTCGCCTCGTACAGCAGGTCGAGCAGCGCAGCCACGGGGACGTCGTCCTGGTGCGGTCCCTGCCAGTTGCCCCAGCACACGTGCAGGCGCACCTTCTCGGCGGGAATGTCGGCGAGCGCGAAGTTCATCGCCTCGATGTGCAGCCGCACGCTGTCGAGGAACACGTCGAGCGGGTCGTCGCCGAACATGATCACGCGCTCCATCGCGAGGTCGGGAGCATCGAGCTGCAGGACGTGCCCCCTCGAGACGATGTACTCGTACTCCTTCTTGAGCTCGGCCGCGACGCCGAAGACGTAGTCGCGGTCGGTCGCGTAGTCGGGGTTGTCGGCCGAGCGAAGCATCGTGGTGGTGACGATTCCGGGGGAGGCGGCGCTGACGAACGTCTCGCTCACCGCGGGCGAGATCGCAGGATCGCGGAGCCCCCGGTCGAAGAGATCGAGATCGTAGGTGATGCCGGCCAGCGACTCCTCGTAGTGCACCGCCTGCTGGGCCTCGGCGGTGTCCCACACCCGCGCCAGGTCTTCGGCCACGCCGATCTGGGTCTCGCCGAACTTCGCCCACTCGGGAAACTTCTGCAGGTCGAGCGACTGCTTGCGCCGGCTCACCCCGCCGAACCCCGACATGCGCTCGGTCACGTAGGTGGAGAAACCGACGCGCGGCACCTCGCCGTCGTTGACGATGTCGATCCCGGCCTCGACCTGGCCCTTCAGCACGAGGTCGAGAGCACGAGCGGCCTCGGCGTCGAACTCCGCCTGGTCGAACGGGCGCCGGCGCTCGCGGGCGACGAGGAGCTTCGTCAGCTCTTTCGTGCGGGGGAGGCTGCCGGTGTGGGTGGTCAGGATGCGGTCGGTGCTCTGCTTCACCGATTCAGGCTAGGGCACACGCCCAGGGCACGCCCGTCTTCCGTTACGCGGGGAGCGGGACTCCCTGGCTGCGGGGCCCGCCGCGGGGGAGGATGACTCCATGGACATGGATCGCGCGCAGCTGGCGCACTTCCTCCGTCGCCGTCGCGAGGCCCTCGTCCCGGCCGACGTCGGGCTCACGGACGGCGCGCGTCGCCGCACACCCGGACTCCGGCGCGAGGAGGTCGCGATGCTCGCCGGCATGAGCGTCGACTACGTCGGACGCCTGGAGCAGCAGCGCGCCACCCAGCCCTCGGAGCAGATGCTCAACGCGCTCGTCCGCGCCCTCCGGCTGACCCTCGACGAGCGGGACCACCTCTACCGGCTCGCGGGTCACAACCCGCCTGCGCGAATCGGCGCGACCGATCACGTGCATCCGACCCTCCTCCGGATCCTCGACCGCCTTCACGACACCCCGGCCCAGGTGGTCGACGACCTCGGGACGACGCTCGTGCAGAACCCTCTGGCGGTCGCCCTCCTCGGCGACGACAACCGCTTCGAGGGGCTCGACCGGTCGCTCGTGCACCGCTGGTTCACCGATCCGCGCGCTCGCGACGTCTACCCCGAGCAGGATCACGATCACCAGAGCCGCGTCCAGGTCGCCGACCTGAGAGCTGCCGTCGGGCGGAGAGGGGCGCAGGATCAGCGGGCCCGCGCCCTGGTCGACAGCCTCCTGGCCCGGAGCGCCGAGTTCCGGTCCCTCTGGGAGGAGCACGACGTCGCGGTCCGCCGGGGCGAGGAGAAGCGGATCGCCCACCCGCAGCTCGGCGTGATCGAGGTGCAGTGCCAGATCCTCAAGGTGAACGACGACTCGCAGTGGCTGCTCGTCTTCACGGCGACGCCGGGCACCGAGTCGGCCGGCCGGCTCGAGCTGCTCGGTGTGATCGGGCAGGGCTTGCTGGCGTAGCGCGAACAGGCCCCGCCGGGTGGGTTCGGGCCAGGACGCGCCCCTCGGCGCGGAGTGGGCGGAACCCGCCCACCCAAACAGGTCACTGCTAGGGACACGGACCTAGGCTGGACGCGAACCGACAACGACGCCAACGCAAAGGACCCCTCGTGAGCGACTCGACCGGCAACGCATCGCCGCAGCCCGGCTGGTACCCCAACCCTTCCGGCGAGGCCGGCTACCGGTGGTGGGACGGCCGTTCCTGGACGGAGCACGTCCGCGCTCCCGAGCCGACGGCTCCGCTGCACCAGCACGACTCGGTTCCGCGGCAGGCTCCCACTCCGGCCCCGCAGGTCGACCCGGCTCCCGTCCCGGCGCCTTCGTCGGTCACCGAGCCCGAGACCACGGTGCCGACGGCCCAGGAGGCGGCGCCCGGCGGGCGTGACGATGACCGGCCGGCGTACGGGGAGCGGATCCCTGGTTACCAGACGCCCGGCAGCTCGGCGGCGGCTCCGCGCTACGGCGAGAATGCTCCTCAGCAGCCCGGCGTCGGCCAGCAGCCCTACGGCCACCAGGGTTCCGCGGGTGCGTACGGCCAGCAGCAGCCGAGCCAGCAGCAGTACGGGCAGCAGGGCTACGGGCAGCAGCAGCCCTACGGGCAGCAGCAGTACGGCCAGCAGCAGCCGTATGGCCAGCAGGGTCACGGCCAGCAGCAGTACGGTCAGCAGCAGTACGGTCAGCAGCAGTACGGTCAGCAGCAGTACGGCCAGCAGCCCTATCCGGGCCAGCCCGGCTACGGCTACGCGCCCACGACCTTCCCGAAGGCGCCGGCGGGGGCCAAGATCTACAACCTCTTCATCTGGATCATCGTCGCTCTGCCGATCCTGTCGATCATCCTGAACCTCCTTTCGGTCAGCAGCATCGAGCCGATCCTGGAGGACGTCCTCAAGCAGGCCCAGGCCAACCCGGGCGCGCAGACCATCCCGACGACCCCGGCCACCACGCCGTGGGAGGTCGCGTCGCAACTCATCGGGCTCGCGATCGCGGCGGCCACGATCGTGCTCGCCTACTTCGACTGGAAGGCGCTCAAGGCGCAGGGCATCGCGCGTCCGTTCCACTGGGCGTTCGCCTTCTTCGCGCTCGCGACGCCGCTGGTCTACATCATCGGCCGGTCGGTCGTCGTCCGTCGCCGTGCTGGGCGTGGCCTCCTGCCGATGTGGATCTCGATCGGCATCCTCGTCGTCGGCTTCATCGTGGGGCTGTCGATCGTCATCGGCATCATCTCCGCGGTGGCCACGACGCTCAACTAGGGCCGGCGCCGGTCGGCCCCGCGGGCAGCAGGCGCCCGCCGGTCAGTTCAGCGCGCGGGAGAGCAGGACGGTCCCGCTCGACTCGTTCCTCACCTCGACGCGGCGAAGGTCGTTCAGGGTCGTGTCGATCGACCCCGTGGTGCGGGCCGTGGTGCCCGGGTCGGCCGTCCAGGTGGAGACGCGCTGGGTGTGTCCCTGGGCGTCGGTCACATACAGGCCGTAGCGCCAGGTGTCGTCGCCGGACGAGCCGGATCCTGCTGCGGGTCCGCCGTAGACGCAGGTCATGTCGATCCTGGTCCCCCACGCCTTCGTCGTGAAGGCGACGGTCGCGCTGAGGGCACTCGGAACCACCTGCTGCAGCGAGGTCGACGTCGTCGGCTTGGGCTGCGAGGCGAGCGGCGGCACGACGATGGCGAAGGCGACCACCGCTGCGGCGGCCAGGCCGGCCACGAGAGTGATGCCGAAGCGGCGGCGGCGAGTGCGGCGCACCCGGGAGACGAGGGCGGGCAGGATCTCGGCGGGCGGCTGGGCGGGGAACGCCTCGTCGACCGCCTCACCGTCGTCGACCGATGCGTCGGCGTCGTCGAGCATCGCGAACGCGTCCGCCGTCGGCACGGAGGCCAGCAGCCCGGGCATGGCGGCGAAACCCGCCACGGCGCGCTCGCACTCGGGACACGTGGCGAGGTGCTCCTCGAACTCGTGCCGCTCGGCCGGCGACAGCGCTCCGAGGACGTAGGCGGCATCCCACTCGCCGTAGCGCTCGCTGTGATCTCTCTGGTCGGTCATTGGGTGATCCCGCGTTCCTGCATGGCGAGACGGAGAGCTCGCAGGCCGTAGTGCATGCGTGACTTGACCGTCCCCTCGGGGATGTCGAGCTCGCGAGCGATCTCGGCGACCGAGCGGCCGCCGTAGTAGGCGTGGACGATGACCGCCCGGTGCTCCGGCCCGAGTGAGGCGAGGGCGTCGGAGACCGACCAGGCGTCGAGCAGAGCGTCGGCGCGGTCGGCGGCTTCCGGCTCGGGCAGGATCTCGGTCGGGAACTCGTGCGTGTGCCGCGCGCTGCGTCGGTCGTCGATGACGAGGTTCCGGGCGACGGTGAACAGCCAGGCCCGGGCGGAGGCTTCACGCTGGTCGAGGACGCTCGGCTTCTTCCACGCGCGGAGGAGGGTCTCCTGCACGATGTCGGAGGCGAGGGCGGTGTCGTGGGTCAGCCCGACCACATAGCGCCAGAGCGGCGCGGCGTGCTCGTCGTGCAGGGCACGCAGCAGAGTGGCGTCGTCGTCGACCATGCTCGTCCTCTCCCGCTCGCGGTGTGCCTTCGGTCACTAGATCACACGTGGCGTCGGGACAAAAGGTTCACTCGCGCTTGTCTGGGCGAAACCTCCGTTCCTGGCCGGTCGCGGCGGCGTAGCGTTCCGGCCATGGATCAGCTCACGGAACGTGAGGCGGCAGCTCTGGCTCTCGCTCTGGTCGCCGTCGCGACCGCTTCGGTGGACGGCGGGGAGGACGCGCAGTCCGCGAGCGAGGGCGGGCTCGTCGAACTCGTCGACGAGATGTGCGACGTACCGCTGACCGAACGGCAGGCCAGCGTGATCGAGACCATGGGAACCGCGAGTGCCGCCCTCACCGCCGGGCTCGGCGCCGCGCTCGCCGGGGAGCACGGCTGCGACGTCGCCGACGTCCTCCGTCTCGCCGCGCGGGCAGTGATCGGCCAGACGCCTGGCGACGACAAGCGGGCGGCCTGACGGAGCCCTCGCGCGGGCATCGATTCCGCGGCGACACGCCGCGTGTGCACGAGCGCGGGCATTCTCGTGCCCCATGCTTCTGAGAGGCGCTCGACCGACGCCGGAACCCTCTCGCCACAGGAGCACGAATGCTCGTCGCAGCCCAGGTCGTGGCCGCGCTCGCCGCGCTCCTCCACGTCGTCTTCTTCCTGTTCGAGAGCGTCTTCTGGAGCAGGCCGAAGATCTACGGCCGCTTCGGGATCGCCACCCAGGCGGAGGCCGACACCATCAGGCCCATGGCGTACAACCAGGGCTTCTACAACCTGGCCCTGGCGCTCGGCGTCATCGTCGGGATCTTCTTGCTCGAGGGGTCGTCCGGCATGTTCGTCGCCGGCAAGACCCTGGTCATCTTCGGCACGGCGTGCATGGTCGTCGCGGGGATCGTGCTCGCCTCGACGGGGCGCAGCTATCGGAGCGCGGCGGCGCTGCAGTTCGTGCCCGCCGTCGTCGCGCTCATACTCACTTCTTTGGTACCTGCGGCCTGATCCACAGCCCCGAGGATCAGCCTTGGGGAGGATGCCGGAACCGGAGAAGTGAAGTGAAGTAGAACCACACACGATGAGTTGTGAATGGGGTGGCGAAGTGAATGCTTACGGGGAGCTTGCACGTGATCTGTGGAGGGCTGCCGACGAGCGGCGCTTCCTCGCGATGGAGAGGCCGGACGACTTCTTCGGCGAGCTCGGGTCGCGGGTCGAGAAACGCGTCGCCGAACTGATCCCGATCTTCGCCGGCGACGCCCCGACCAACGAGCCGGCCCGCTGTCGCGACCTGCGCCTCCGCAAGGCCAAGAAGCAGTCCGAAGAGGTGGCTTATCAGGAGCTCATCTTCTCGCAGTCGGTCGTGCCGGCGTCGGAGCTCGTCGAGGCGTGACGGTGCGCTGCGTCGCCTGCCGGGTGGCGTGATCCTGCGCGGCCTTTCGCAGCTTCGCCGCCTGGGATAATCGACAGGTGACTTCTTCTGCGCCTGCCCTCGGACTTCTCCTCGACGTCGACGGCCCGATCGCCAGTCCGGTCACCCGGAGCATCAACCTCCCCGCGATCACTCGCGACCTCGTCGCGCTCGCGTCGGAGGGGTTCCGCTGATCTTCAACACCGGTCGCTCCGACGCCTTCATCCGCGACGAGGTCGTCAGGCCGCTGATCGCCGCCGGGCTGCCGGCCGACGCGCGCGTGCACGGTGTCTGCGAGAAGGGCGCCGTCTGGTTCTCGATCGGGCCGCAGTTCGGGCCCACCGGCATCGGAGGGCTGAGTGTCGACGAGTCCCTCGCCATGCCCGCCGACTTCGCGACGGAGATCGAGACTCTCGTCGCGTCCCGGTTCGCAGACGACGTCTTCTTCGACCGCACCAAGCGCGCCATGGTCTCCGTCGAGCAGCTCACGTCGATCGACACCGACGCCTACCTCGCGCTGCAGCCCGTGTTCGACGCGCTGGCGATGGAGGCGCTGCAGCGCCGGGGCTTCGGAGTCCGGCGCCTGGACGACGTCCGACCGGACGCCTCGGGCGAGGTGCAGTGGCGGATCGATCCGACCATCATCTCGACCGACATCGAGTCGATCCTCCTCGGCAAAGACCTCGGCGCCCGCCGTGCCCTCACCCTCCTCTCGGCCGACGGAGAACTCCCTCTCGCCTGGCGTACTGTCGGCGACTCGCGCAGCGACTACGCCATGGCCGACTGGCTGCACGCGGCGGGCTACACCGTCGAACACGTCGACGTGCGGCCGGCCGACGGTGTGCCCTCGAAGGCCTACCCGATCCGCGTGTCGGCGACCGGTGCCATCCACGACGAGGCCGGGGCGGAGTTCCTGGCGGGGTGGTTGGGCGAGGTGGCGTAGGGGGCTTCGCTTGTGCGCGTGTGCGGCGTCTCTCCGGCTGAGCAGGTCGGCCGGTCGCAGAGGAGGCGTGCTGAGCGCAGCACGAGAACGGGCCTGCAGCGTCGCGAGCGCCTTGAGTCGTGCGTGATCCTGCGCCGCCCGGAAGGACGCTTGCGCGAATCCCGTGGTCGGCGTGAAGCGGGCACGCGTCAGGTCTGACAGCGCGGGCACCAGTAGGTGTCGCGGAGCTCCAGCTCGGACTCGCCGAGGGAGCCGCGCCGGATCGTCGTTCCGCAGCGGAGACAGGGCTTGCCGGCGCGGCCGTAGACCCAGTCGGTCGCCCCGCGGAGCGTGCCGGTGGTGGTGCGCTCGACGCGGTCTTTGTTGGCGTGGATCAGGCGGTGGGCGAGGGTGACCAGGCGCGGCAGGTCGGGGACGTCGCCGACCGGGCGGGTCGGGAGCACCCCGCGGAGGAAGCAGAGTTCGTTGCGGTAGACGTTCCCGAGACCGGCGAGGGTTCGCTGGTCGAGGAGCGCTAGTCCGATTTCGCGAGCAGGATCACGGGAGAGGTTGGCCAGCGCTGTGTCTGCGTCCCAGCCGGGGCCGAGGAGATCGGGGCCGAGGTAGCCGACCACCGAGTCGTCGGGATCGCGCGGCACGAGCTCGACGACGCCGAGGTCGAAGCCCACGGTCACCCAGTCGGCCGTCTCGAGCACGACTCGCGCCTGGTAGGCGGGACGCCGCCACGCGGTTCCGTGCCGGTAGCGATGCCAGGAGCCCTCCATTTTGAAGTGGGTGTGCAGGGTGAGGTCGCCGATGTGGTGGAGCAGGTGCTTGCCGCGGCTGACGACGTCGTCGACCGTGCGGCCGGAGAGGTCGACGGTGGCGAAGGCAGGGACGCGGAAGTCGGTCGTCGTCAGGACCTGGCCCCGCAGGATCTCGTCGAGGTTCTTGGCTGCGCGGTAGACGGTATCGCCCTCGGGCACGGTCAGCGGCCTCTCGGGCTGCACGGGGCCACCCGGCGTGCAGCAGGGCCGCGGCCCACAGCGCCGCGCGACCAGTGTGCCCCGAGTCGGCCCGAGCGACGGGGCCCCAGCGCCGGGCCCCCGGCCGGGAGGATCGCGTCGCCGAGCGTCTGCCGCTCACGAGCGCAACCGCACGCCGCTCGGCGTCGGCGCGAAGCCGGCGGCCCGGAGAGCGTCGCCGAACGGACTGCCGAGGACGAACTCGCCGTCGACCCGTTCGACGGCCAGCTTGCCGAGGCGTGCGCGCACCACCGCGGCGAGAGAAGTGGCAGCGGCGGCCAGGTCGGCTTCGCCCGGCTCATCGAACGTGAGGATCGTCTTTCCGCCCCGCTCGACGTAGACGACGAGTCGGCCGTCGACGAGCACGACCAGCGCGCCGGCCTTGCGGCCGGGCCGGTGCCCGCGGGGGAGTCGTCGGGCACGGCCGGCCACGGGAGGGCTGCTCCGTACGGGTTGGCCGGGTCGGTGGCCGCGAGCGTGATCACGGGGAGGTCGGCGCCGCGCCCGGGGGCGGCGAGACCGTCGAGTGTCGAGCCGTCGCCGAACCCGCCGGCCCCGGCCGACGACCCGTCTCGGACGAAGGTGCGCAGGCGGTCGACGGTCGGCCCGGTCGCGAACTGCGCTGCTCCGAGGCCTTCCACGAAGTAGCCGCGTCGGGCGCGACCCGTTTCTTCGAACGACGAGAGCACCTTGTAGACGGTCGAAAAGCCGCCGCGGACGCCCTCGTTGACCACGGCGCCTCGGGTGACGACGCCGTGCCGCTCGAGGAGAAGCTCGGCCTGGGCGGCCGCGCGGATCGTCGCGTCGGGCTCGGCCAGGGGCAGCAGCGACCAGCGGCCGCCGACCGTGGGCGGCCCGGACTGGCGGGGCAGGACCGCGCGGGGCCGGCCGCGGTACGACGCGCGCGACCGGGTGGGGGTGCGCGGTCGGGGTGGCCGGCCGCCGACCTGCGTGCGGAGCGGGGCGAAGGTGTCGTTGGTGATCTGGCTCTGCCAGACGAGATCCCAGATGGCCGTGGCGAGTGCCTGGTCGTCGGTGGATCCGACCGCATCGGACAGCTGCCGGAAGAAGAAGGCGCCGCCACCGGCCAGAGCGGCGAGCACCTCGCGCTGCAGCTCGGTCGTCTCGGTCGTGGACGGCTCGGGGAGGGTGACCTGCGCGCCGTCGGCGAGGTGGAGGCTCACCCAGCCGTCGTTGCCGGGAAGCGCGCCGGCACCCGACCAGATGACCTCGCCGGTCGCGGTGAGCTCGTCGAGCATGCCGGTCGAGTACTCGGGGATTCTGGCGGGCAGGATCAGCGACTCCCACGCCGAGGCTGGAAGGGTCACCCCGCTGAGCTGGTCGACCACCTGGAGGACGCCGTCGAGCCCTCGGAGACCCGAGCCGCGAGCACCGGTCGCGACGTGCTGCCACGCCGGGAGGAACCGCCCGAGGGTGTCGCCCGAGACGGGCTCGACCTCGTGCCGAAGCGCGGCCAGCGACCGACTGCGCAGCTTGCGGAGAACCTCCGCGTCGCACCACTCGCTGCCCTGGCGGTCGGGCCGGAACTCGCCCTCGACGACGCGCCGCTGCGTGCCCAACCTGCGGAGGGTCTCGAGGACGACGGCCGTGCCGAGGCCGAGGCGCCGCGCGACGTCGACGGGTGCGAAGGGCGCGTGCGTGCGGGCGAATCGGCCGACGAGGTCGCCGAGCGGGTCGTCGACCGGTTCGACGAAGGCGGACGGGACGCCGATCGGAAGGTTGACGCCGAGGGCGTCGCGCAGGCGGCTGGCGTCTTCGATGCTGGCCCAGCGGTCGTCGCCGGCGTGGGTGAAGCGGAGAACGCGGTTGTTCCACGCCAGGGCGGACAGGGCCGCCTCGATCTCGGCGTGGGCGTCGTCCGACGGGCCGCCCGTCGGCAGGGAGTCGGCGGAAGCCGACCCGGCAGCCCCCGACGATCCACCCGCCGGGCCACCGGTCGACCCTGCCGAAGCAGCCAACCAGCTCCGCTCGACGATCTCGTCAGTCGACAGGGGCCCGAGGAGCCGCAGCAGGTCGACGACGCCCTCGATGTCGCGCGCTCGACGGTCGGGCGCGAGCCGCTGAAGCTCGAGCTCGTGCTGCTCGATGACATCGGCGTCGAGCAGCTCGCGCAGCTCGGCGCGGCCCAGCAGCTCGGCGAGGAGCGTCGAGTCGAGCGAGAGGGCGGCCGCTCGTCGCTCGGCCAGCGGCGAGTCGCCCTCGTACATGAACGCTGCGACATAGCCGAACAGGAGGGACCGCGCGAAGGGCGAGGGAACTTCGGTCTCAGTCTCGACGACTCGGATCTCGCGGCGCGTGAGCTCGTCGGTCAGCTGCATCAGCGCCGGGAGGTCGTAGACGTCTTGCAGGACCTCGCGGACCGCCTCGAGCACGATCGGGAAGGTCGGGTACTTGCGAGCGACGTCGAGCAGTTGCGAGGCCCGCTGCCGCTGCTGCCAGAGCGGCGACCGCTTGCCCGGGTTGTAGCGCGGCAGCAGGAGGGCGCGTGCGGCGCACTCCCGGAAGCGGGACGAGAACAGTGCCGACCCGCCGACCTCCTCGGTGACGATGGCGTCGAGGTCGTCGCGCTCGAACGTGAACAGGTCGGCACCCGGGGTTCGGCGTCGGTGTCGGGGATGCGCACGACGATGCCGTCGTCGGCGGCCATGGCGGAGCCGTCGATGCCGAGTCGGTCGCGGATGCGCGCCGAGACGGCCAGGGCCCAGGGGCGTGCACTCGCATGCCGTACGGGGAATGCAGGATCAGCCGCCAGTCGCCGAGCTCGTCGCGGAACCTCTCGACGACGAGCGTGGTGTCGGTCGGGACGTGGCCGGCGACGTCTCGCTGCTCGGTGAGGAACGCGAGCAGGTTCTTCGCCGCGCGTTCGTCGAGCCCTCCGGCGACGACGCGAGCGGTAGCCTCCTGCTCGCTCGACGTGGAGAGCTCACGCGTGTAGGCGCCGATCGCCCGGCCCAGCTCGGCCGGCCTGCCGATGCCGTCGCCCTTCCAGAACGGAACGCGACCCGGCTGACCGTAGGCCGGCGAGACGAGGACCCGGTCGTGCGTGATGTCTTCGATGCGCCAGCTCGTGGCCCCGAGCGCGAAGACGTCGCCGACCCGCGACTCGTAGACCATCTCTTCGTCGAGCTCGCCGACGCGGGCCGCCTTCTCGCCGACCATGAAGACGCCGAACAGCCCGCGGTCGGGGATCGTGCCGCCGCTGGTGACGGCGAGACGCTGGGCGCCGGGCCGACCCGTGAGGGTGCCGTGCACGCGATCCCAGACGATGCGGGGTCGGAGCTCGGCGAACTCGTCGGACGGATACTTGCCGCTGAGCAGGTCGAGGGTGGCCTCGTAGGCGGACCGCGGAAGCGAGGCGAAGGGCGCGCTGCGTCGCACGGTGTCGAACCACTCGTCGATGTTCACCTCGCCGAGGGCGACCGCCGCGACCGTCTGCTGCGCCAGGACGTCGAGCGGGTTCGCCGGCACCTGGAGCTCTTCGATCAGCCCGGCGACCATGCGCTCGGCGGCGACGGCCGAGTGGATGAGGTCGGCGCGGTGCTTCGGGAACAGCACGCCTCGCGACACCTCGCCGACCTGGTGCCCGGCCCGCCCGACGCGCTGGAGGCCGCTCGCCACCGACGGCGGCGACTCGACCTGGACGACGAGGTCGACGGCACCCATGTCGATGCCGAGTTCGAGGAACTCGTCGCGACGACGCAGCGGAGCCGGCCGCTCTTGAGGTCGTCTTCGATGATCGCCCGCTGGTCTTTGCTGACCGACCCGTGATGCGCGCGTGCGAGCAACGGCTCGGCGCCGGTGGTCTGGCCCGAGCTCATCATCTGAGCCGGAGGCGAACCGACGGGCACGGGGGCGGGGCCCAGGTCGTTGCCGCCCGGGCGCCGGGTGGCGGCGATGTCGTCGTCGGTGCCCGGGGATCCGGCGCTCTCGAATGCCCCGGCCGTGACGAGCGCGCCCTCGTCGGCGGTCACCGGGCCGAAGGTGCGCTCGACGTAGATGTCGTTGAGCCGCGCCGTCAGCCGCTCGGCGAGGCGACGCGAGTTCGCGAAGACGATGGTGGAGCGGTGCTCGAGGATCAGGTCGACGATGCCCTCTTCGACGTGGGGCCAGATGGACCCCTGCGGGGCGGAGCCGGCCGCCGACCCTTCGAGCGGGCCGGCGGTGCCCAGCTCGGTCATGTCGTCGACCGGGACCACGACGCGGAGGTCGAATTTCTTCTCGGAGGCGGGTGCCACGATCGCCACCGGCGCGCTGCCGCCGAGGAACCGTGCCACCTCTTCGGGCGGCCGCACGGTCGCGGAGAGGCCGATGCGCTGGGCGGGCTTCTCGAGCAGGGCGTCGAGGCGCTCGAGCGAGAGCGCCAGGTGCGCCCCGCGCTTGGTGGAGGCGACGGCGTGCACCTCGTCGACGATGACGGTCTCGACCCCGCGGAGGTTCTCTCGGGCCGCCGACGTGAGCATGAGGAACAGCGACTCGGGCGTCGTGATCAGGATGTCGGGGGCAGGCGCTGCAGCAGTCGCCGCTCGGCCGAGCTGGTATCGCCGGATCGCACGCCCACCGTGATCTCGGGCGCTTCGGTGCCGAGACGGCGGGCCGTCTGCGTGACGCCGACCAGCGGGGAGCGGAGGTTGCGCTCGACGTCGACGCCGAGGGCCTTGAGCGGGGAGATGTAGAGCACTCGCGTGCGGTGCATCTTCTCTTCGGGCGGGGAGACGACGCGAGCTTGTCGATCGACCACAGGAACGACGCCAGCGTCTTGCCGGAGCCGGTCGGCGCGATGACCAGGGCGTTCGCCCCGCTGGAGATGGCTTGCCAGGCCCCTCCTGCGCGTGCGTCGGACGCGCGAAAGCACCCCGGAACCACGTGGCGGTGGCCGGGGAGAAGCGGTCGAGGACGTCTGGCATGGTCGGACCATCTTCCCCCGGGCCACTGACATTGGTGCGGGCTGTTCCCAGGCGGCCGAGCCGGAGAAAACCACGGCGGTGACACCGGCAGGCGATAGCGTGGCATCCATGCCCACGCTGCTGCACCTCGACTCCTCCGCCGACCTCGTCACCTCCCGCTCGCGCGCCATCACGAAGGCCTTCGCCGACTCCTGGCGGGCGCAGGGCGACGACCACACGGTCGTGTACCGCGACCTCCACCGCGACCAGCTGCCCCACCTGTCGAACGCCGACCTGCACTTCCCGGGGCCGCTGCGCCCCGTCGATTCAGACGTCGACCCCGAGCAGGAGGTCCTGCAGAACGAGCTCATCGCCGAGCTGCTCGCCGCCGACGTCCTGCTCGTCGGTGTCCCGCTGTACAACTACTCCCTGCCCTCGACGCTCAAGGCCTGGGTCGACTACATCCACGTGCCGAGCGTCACCGCCCCGTTCGGCACCGACGAGTCGCAGCCGCTCGCCGGCCGACCGGCGATCCTCGTCTCGACCCGAGGCGGCACCTACGACCGCAACACCCCGACCGAGTTCGACGACCACGCCGTCCCGGCCCTTCAGCTCATCCTCGGCGGCGCCCTCGGCATGCGCGTCGAGACCATCGTCGACACCCGCACGCTGAGCGAGCGTTTCGGGGCTCCGCAGGCAGAGGTCGAGAAGCAGCACGCCGAGTTCGACGCGGCGATCGACGCTGCGACGTCGGCGGCGCACCGGCTGGGCTGATCCTGCGCCCGGGCCGCTCTCCGCGCCGAGTGACCCGCGACCGGCGGCAATAGACTCGACCCATGGAACAACGACGTCTCGGCCGCACCGCACGCGAAGTCTCGGTCATCGGGCTGGGCACCTGGCAGTTGGGCGGCGACTGGGGCGAGGTCGACGACAGCACCGCCTTCGCCATTCTCGATGCCAGCACCGAAGCCGGCGTCACCTTCTTCGACACGGCCGACGTCTACGGCGACGGCCGCAGCGAGAAGACCATCGGTCAGTGGCGGCGCAGCAACGAGGACGCCCCGCTCACCGTGGCCACGAAGATGGGTCGGCGAGAGGCGCAGGATCCCGAGAACTACACCCGCAAGAACTTCATCGCGTGGGTCGACCGTTCGCGCCGCAATCTCGGCACCGACACCCTCGACCTCGTGCAGTTGCACTGCCCTCCCACGCCCGTCTTCCACGACGCCGCCGTGTACGACGCGCTCGACGAGCTGGTGCAGCGCGAGGCCATCGCCGCCTACGGTGTCAGCGTCGAGGAGACGGCCCAGGCGCTCACTGCGATCGAGCACCCGAACCTCACGAGCGTGCAGATCATCCTGAACGCGTTCCGGCTCAAGCCGCTCGACGAGGTGCTGCCGGCCGCCCGAGAGGCCGGCGTCGCGATCATCGCGCGCGTGCCGCTCGCCAGCGGTCTGCTGAGCGGCAAGTACACCGCCGAGACCGAGTTCGCGCCGAACGACCACCGCACGTTCAACCGCCACGGCGAGGCCTTCGACCAGGGGAGACCTTCTCGGGCGTCGACTTCGAGACGGGTGTCGAGGCGGCGAAGGCATTCTCCGACCTCCACCCCGAGGGCGTCTCGACCGCGCAGTCGGCCCTCAAGTGGATTGTCGAGCAGCCCGGCGTCACCACGGTCATCCCGGGGGCCCGGACCGTGGAGCAGGCGCGCGCCAACGCCGAGGCGGGCGACGTCCCCGCCCTCGGCGACGAGTTCCACGATCGCGCCGAGCGTTTGTACGACCGGTACTTCCGCGCCAGCATCCACTCCCGCTGGTGAGCGCCGACGCGAGCGCCGGGGGAGGCTCCGAGCACAGCGTCGGCGGGTTCCGGGTCTACACCGAGCTCCTCGGGCCGCGCCAACGGCGGTCGCTGTTCGCCGCCGGCATCGCAGCGCGTCTGCCGATGGCCCTGGTCGGCTTCAGCATCCTCTTCTTCGTGCACGCCACCTCGGGTTCGTTCGCGACGGCGGGCTTCGCCTCCGGTCTCGCGGTGGCCGCGATGGCGGCCACCAGTCCGGTCTTCGGCCGGATCGCCGATCGCCGCGGCCAGAAGGGCGGGCTGCTCCTCGCGGCCGTCGGGCACCCCATCGCCGTCGCCCTGCTCATCGTCGTCGGCCTCACCGGCGCGTTCCTCCCGGTCGTCTCGATCGCGGCGGCTCTCGTCGGTGCGACGGTCGCTCCGGTCGGGGCGTACATGCGTGCCCGCTGGTCCGCTCTGCTCGGGCCGACGCCGCAGCTGCAGGTCGCGTTCTCCCTGGAGGCCATCGCCGACGAGCTGGTCTGGGTCTTCGGTCCTGCGCTGGCGTCGCTCGTCTCCGGCCTGATCAACCCCGCGGCCGGCCTCGTGCTCTCGGCCATCGCCGGCACTCTCGGCGCACTGTGGCTCCGACGCGGTGCCGACGTCGCCGTGGCTCCGGCGCCCACGTCCGGCAGACGCCACACGTTCGCCCCCTGGAAGTCGCGCCGCCTCGTCGCGGTCCTCATCGCCAACGCGGGGCTCGGTGTCGTCTTCGGCGTGAACGACACGACCGTCGTCTCCTGGACCACGAGTGTCGGAATCCCCGAGGTGGCCGGCCTGGTGCTCACCGCCTATTCGATCGGCAGCGTGACCGGTGGATTCCTGATGGGCATGGTCCCGTCCAGGATCCCCGCCTACCGCCTGCTGGGCGCGGCCGCCCTCGCGTTCGCCGTGTTCTGGGGCATCCTGTCGCTCGCGCCCGGGCCGATGTGGCTGTTCCTGTTCGGGTTGTTCGCCGGGGCGACGATCACGCCGTTCACGATCTCGACCAACCGCGTGCTGCACGAGAACACCCCGGCCGCCGTCTTCACGGAGGCCCTGGCCTGGGTGTCGGCCTTCGTCGTCGGGGCGATGGCCTTCGGCAACTTCCTCGGCGGCCTCATCGACCAGCAGATCGGGCCCAGCGCGGGCTTCGGATTCCTGGCGTACCTCGCGCCGATCCCGTTCGTGGTCATCGGCGTCGTCGGGATCCTGCCCGGTCGTCGCTCGTCTGCGGGCGTGGTCGACGCCGCGCGGTAGCCGCCGACGGCCGCGACATCGAAGCCCGTGGAACGCCGCAGAGCGCACCGCGTGTACCCCGTCTGAACGCCCGCGGCCCCGTCGCCGGGTAGACCGAACCGATGACCGACTCGATGTACACGCCCCAAGACCCCACCACGCAGTACCCCGGCCCGCCCTTCGAGAAGCAGCAGCAGTCCGGCCCCGGCGATGTGCACGACATGAAGCCGCGCCCCGACCACGGCGAGGAGTCGTACGTCGGCTTCGGGCGCCTGGCCGGACGCAAGGCGCTCGTGACCGGTGCCGACTCCGGAATCGGCCGCGCCGTCGCGATCGCCTTCGCCCGCGAGGGGGCCGACGTCGCGCTCGCCTACCTGCCCGAGGAGGAGACGCAGGCCAAGGAAGTCGAGAAGCTGGTGCAGGATGCCGGACGCACGGCCGTGCTGATTCCGGGCGACCTGCAGGACGAGGCGTACAACACCGAGCTCGTCGAGAAGACCGTGGAGGCCCTCGGCGGCCTCGACGTCCTGGCGCTGGTCGCCGGTGTGATGCCGACCGTCGACAGCATCGACGACTTCGAGACGGAGACGCTCGACCACGTGCTCAAGGCCAACATCTACTCGCTGTTCTGGACGACGAAGGCCGCGATGAAGCACCTGAAGCCGGGGGCGTCGATCATCACGACATCGTCGATCCAGGGCTTCGTGCCGTCGCCGTCGCTGGCGGAGTACGCGGTGTCGAAGGCGGGCATCGCGAACTGGACCCGCGCCATGGCGCAGCAACTCGCCGAGCGGGGCATCCGCGTCAACGGCGTCGCTCCCGGACCGGTCTGGACGCCGCTCCAGCCCGCGTTCGTGCCGCCCGAGAAGATCGAGTCGTTCGGCGAGGAGGCGGCTTACGGCCGTCCCGGTCAGCCGGCCGAGCTCGCGCCGCCGTTCGTGTTCCTCGCCTCGCAGGAGTCCAGCTACGTCAGCGGCGAGACCATCGCCGTGACGGGTGGCACGCCGACGCACTGACGCCGGGCCGATCCCGACTGCCTCTCCTTTTCGGGTTCCCCGCCCTCCCCGCCCTCCCGAAATCGAAGGGGATTTTCCGCCGATGCCCCGCCTTCCCGCCTGATCGGGCGGCCGGCCGGCGGATCCCCTTCGATTTCGGGAGGGCGGGCGGGCGAGAGGGAGGGAGGGCGAGAGGCGGCAGGGCAATGCAGGGCAATGCAGGGCAATGCAGGGCAGGGCAGGGCAGGGGCGCAGGATCAGCGCGCGGGCGCCTCGCGCACGAACTCGTCGAGCGTCGCGGTGAGCAGCTCGTCCGACCAGCGGTGCGCAGCAGTCGCATCGCGCTCCACGAGGGCCCGCGCGAGTTCGTTGTGGCGGTGTGCCGACGCCGGTGTGTACTCCGTGATGGTCAGTCGGCGCTCCTCGGTGCGCGTGCGTAGCAGCGCCTCGATGGTCGTGGCGAAGTGCGCCAGCACGGCGTTGCCCGAGCCGCGCAGGATCGAGGTGTGGAAGGCCACGTCGGCCTCCAGATACGCGCGCTGGTCACCGCTGGCGCTCGCCGAGACCATCGTCGCGGCCGCCCGCTGCACGAGGGACGCCTGCAGCGGCGTGAACGCCGTCGCAGCCAGGCGCGCGGCGACGGGTTCGAGCCCGAGCCGCAGTTCGAGGAGCTCGCGCATCTGCACGAAGTAGTCGCTGCTCCGGCCGCGCCATCCGATGACGAGCGGGTTCATGACGTCCCAGTCCTCGCGCGGGAGCACCTGGGTGCCGACGCGCTGCCGGGGTTCGACCATGCCGAGCGACTCGAGGACGCGCAGAGCCTCCCGCAGGACCGACCGGGAGACCGAGAAGCGCGCGCTCAGAACCTCGAGGTTCAGGATCGCGCCGCGCGGCAGGATCCCGTCGACGATCTCTTGACCGAGCGACCTGACGACGTGCGAGTGCAAGCCGCGATCCGTTCCCGGGGTCCGAGCCATTTGACCACCTCGTCGTTTCGTGACAGAGTCCATAAGTTCGATTAATCAGATTAATCGGATGTCTTGCAGAACCAGTGTGCCGCATCGGCCGCCGGTTCGACTCACCAGACGATGGGGTCGCACGGAAGCGGTCCCGGAAGAGGACGACGACGTGCACTTCTCCCCACCTCTCCTGGCTGCGGCCACGACACTCGTGAAACCGTCCGGCGGTGACGCCCAACTCGTCATCGCGGCCGTGGCCGGAGTCGCCGCGATCATCCTGATGATCACCTGGCTCAAGGTCCATCCGTTCCTCGCCCTGGCGATCGGGTCGATCGGCGTGGGCATCGGGGCGGGGCTCAGTCCGGCGGACACGGTGACCAGCTTCGGCAACGGGTTCGGCTCGACGATGACGAGCGTCGGGATCCTGGTCGGCTTCGGCGCCATGTTCGGCAAGCTGCTCGTCGACTCCGGCGGTGCCGACAGGATCGTGGACACTCTCGTGAAGCGTTCGAGTCCGCGATCGCTGCCCTGGACGATGGCCCTGATCGGCGCACTCATCGGGTTGCCGATGTTCTTCGAGGTGGGCGTGGTCCTGCTGATGCCGGTCATCGTGCTCGTCGCGCGCCGGTCGAAGCTGCCGCTGATGCGGATTGCCATCCCGGCCATCGCCGGGCTCTCGGTCATGCACGGACTCGTGCCTCCCCACCCGGGTCCGCTGGTCGCCGTCACCACCCTCGGCGCCAACCTGGGCCTCACGATCGCCCTCGGCATCGCCGTCGCGATCCCCACCGTCGTCATCGCCGGCCCGCTGTTCTCGGCCGTCGCCGCGCGGTGGGTGCCGATCTCGGCCCCGGCGCTGTTCGAGTCGGAGACGGATTCCGACGCGGACTCGGACGGGACCACCCCGAAGCGCCGGCCGTCCTTCGCGGTCGCGGTCGTCGGGATCCTGCTGCCCGTGGTCCTGATGCTGCTCAAGGCGATCTGGGACGCCGCCGACGAGAACGGCGCCGGTGCCCTCAAGAACCTGTTCGACTTCCTCGGGACGCCGATGATCGCCCTGGCGATCGCGTTGCTCTACGGCATGGTGTTCTTCGCTCGCAGCGCCGGGATGGGCCGCGACGACGTGCAGAGGTCGCTCGGGTCTGGCCTGCCGGCGATCGCCGGGATCCTGCTGATCGTGGGCGCCGGCGGCGGGTTCAAGCAGGTGCTGATCGACACCGGAATCGGCACCCTCATCGCGCACGCCGTCACCGAGAGCGGGGTGTCGGTGATCCTGGTCGCCTGGTTCGTCGCCGCGCTCGTGCGGGTCGCTACCGGCTCGGCTACCGTGGCCATCGTGACCGCCGCCGGAATCCTCGCGCCCGTGACCGCGCACCTCCAGGGCCCGGAGGTGTCGCTCGTGGTGCTCGCGGTGGGCGCGGGATCGCTGTTCCTCTCACACGTGAACGACGCCGGCTTCTGGCTGATCAAGGAGTACCTCGGAACGACCGTGGGCGAGACCTTCAAGACCTGGTCGGTCGTCGAGTGCATCATCTCGGTCGTCGGACTCGGCGGCGCGATGCTCCTGTCGGTGTTCATCTGATGTCGGCCGAGCGTCAGCCGGTCCTGGTGATCATGGGGGTCTCCGGCGTCGGCAAGTCGACGGTCGCGGACCTCCTGGCCGAGGAGCTCGGCTGGGACTTCGCCGAGGGCGACGTCATGCACCCGACCGCCAACGTCGAGAAGATGGCGGCCGGGCACCCTGGACGACGACGACCGCTGGCCGTGGCTGGAGATCGTGGCCTCGTGGATCCGCGAGCATACCGAGTCGGGTCGCCCCGGGATCATCACCTGCTCGGCGCTCAAGCGCTCCTACCGCGACATCCTTCGCGGGCCCGACGTCGTCTTCGTGCATCTCGCCGGGCCGATGGAGCTGATCGGCACCCGGATCGCCCACCGCCAGGGTCACTTCATGCCGCCGGCGCTGCTCGACTCGCAGCTCGCCACCCTCGAACCGCTCGGTGACGACGAGCGTCACCTCGTCATCGATGCCGGACGCGCACCGGAGGCCGAGACGGCCGAGATCATCGCCCGACTCGGGCTCGTTCCGGGTGTTGGATGAGCACATGGCACAAAAATGGGTGGCGACCGCTTTCGGATCGCTCGACGGGCTGACCAGGATCGACTCGGAGGTGCCCGCGCCGGGCGCCGGTGAGGTCACGATCGGCGTGCGCGCCGTGGGAATGAACCCGGCCGACGTCAAGGGGATCCAGTTCGGGCAGGATCCTGCCGCCCTTCCGCTTTCGATCGGCTACGAGGTCGCCGGCGTCGTGACGGCCGTCGGGCCCGACGTCGAGCTGACGGTGGGCGCCGAGGTGATCGCCTTCCGCGTGACGGGTGGCTATGCGACGGAGCTGACCGTGCCCGCCGCGGACGTGTTCGCGAAGCCGTCGACCCTCGACTGGGCCGCTGCCGCCAACCTCTTCTTGGCGGGCGCGACCGCCGCCGACATGCTGCGCGTCGCTGCTCCCGCCGAGGGCGACACGATCGTCGTGCACGGGGCCTCCGGCGCCGTCGGGGTCAGCGTGCTGCAGCAGGCGAAGCGCGCGGGAGTCCACGTGATCGGCACCGCTTCCGAGCAGCGCTTCGGCGTCGTCGAGGAGTTCGGCGGCACGGCCGTCGTCTACGGAGACGGTCTCGAGCAGAGGGTGCGCTCGCTCGCACCCGACGGCATCTCGGCCGCACTCGACTGCGTCGGCACCGACGAGGCGATCGACGTCTCGCTCGCACTCGTGCCCGACACCGGCAAGATCGTCAGCATCGCGGCGTTCGCACGGGCTCAGACCGACGGCTTCCAGGTGGTCGGGGGAGCCGTGCCGGAGTCGAAGGTGTTCCGCGACAGCGTGCGACAGCACCTCGTCGACCTGGCTGCCGCCGGAGAGCTCGTGGTGCCGGTCGCGCAGACGTTCGCGTTCGACGACGCGCGCGCCGCCCTCGAACTGCTGGCGACGGGGCACCCCGGCGGCAAGCTCGCGCTCGTCGTGTAGCAGCTGCGTTCGCGGTGCCTGCGGGGCGCTGGCTCTGCGCGCGCGCCCGCTCTGCGCGCGCGCCCGCTCTGCCTCGACCCCGCCCTGCCTCGACCCCGCCCTGCCGGAAATCGAAGGGGATCTTGCGGGCTGGCACATTTTGAGTGGGATCCGGGCGGGTGGGGGCGAAAATCCCCTTCGATTTCGGGAGGGGTGGTCGGAGGGCCGGCAGGAGGCGGGCGGGCAGGAGCCGGGCTGGCGGGCGGGAGCGGCAGCCGTCAGCGCGCGAAGGCGTCGACCGCCGCGAAGGTCGCTGCGGGCTGCTCGAGCTGCGGCAGGTGCCCGGCCTCGGCGACGAGCTCGAAGCGGCCGTCGCCGAACGCGGCGGCGTAGGCACGGCCGTACTCGGGCGTGAAGACGCGGTCGCTCTCGCCCCAGAGCACCAGCGCGGGCACGGTGACGGCGCCGAGCTTGGCGAGCAGCGACGGGTCGTGCATGTAGGGGTCGCCGGCGAGAAGACCCATGGTCTGCATGTTGGCGCGCTGCACAGCGGCCTGCTCGGGAGAGAAGGTCGCCGGGTCGACGTAGAAGCGGTCGGCGTCGTGCCAGGAGTGCTCTGCGATCTGCCGGGGCGTGAGCGAGAAGAAGTCGACGAACCGCTGCCCCTCGACCTTCACGCCGGCGCCGTCGATCACCACGACGCGGCCGACGAGGCCGGCCGTGTCGCGGACGGCCATCGCGGAGGCGATCCAACCGCCGAGAGACGAACCGAGCACGAGGACGTCGCTCAGCCCGAGGTCGGCCAGCAACGCGAGGTAGCTGTCGGCCAGGTCGTCGACGCGGGTCAGGGCCTCGGGGCGGGGTGCGCTGTTCCAGCCCGGGAGGGTGGGCAGGATCACGCGGCGCGATTCGGCGAGGTGGGCGCCGAGCCCGGCGACGGTGAATGGACCGCCACCGCCGTGGAGGACGAGCGCGGCCGGGCCGTCGCCCGAATCGTCGAAGGCGAGGTCGATTTCGAAGGAGGGCGTGATCACGCGGTGCGTCTGAGTCATGTCGACCAGAGTAAATCAACATGCTTATATAAACAAGCTGCTATTGTCGATCCATGGCGACGGACATCATGGCACTCGGCCGCGCAGTGAAGCAGGTGCAGTGGCGCCACCACCGAGGCCTCGACCGCCGGCTCGCCGACCTCGGCACGACGATCACCCAGTGGGACGCCCTTCGGGCGATCTCCGAGCTGCCGGGGGCATCGGCGCACGAGTTGGCGCTGCGGACGTTCCAGAGCGACCAGGCGTTCGGCACCCTGGCGAATCGCCTCGCGGCGCAGCAGCTCATCGCGCGAGCTCCCGGGGCCGGCCGCCGCATCGAGCATCGGCTGACGCCCGCCGGCGAGTCGCTGCTCGCAGAAGCCTCGCTGGTGGCTCATGAGTTCGTGACCGGGTCGTTCGCCGACCTCACCGAGCCCGAGCGCGCGATCCTGCTGTCACTCCTGACACGCCTGATCTAAGGCGACGCGCAGGTCACATCGTGAAGTCCGCGCTGATCGACGCCGAGACCTCGATGTCGCCGGGCTTGAGCACGTACGAGCCCCCGTCGTACGAGGCGGCCTTCATCATCATGCCGTCGCGCGCGAAGCCGCCGCCTCCTCCGAGGTTCGGCCGGAGCCCCTCCTCGAAGACGGCGTCGAGGGTGGGACTGCCCCGATCGAGAGCCGCCGCGTAGTCGTTCGCCTTGGTGATGGCATCCTGCACCGCGTCGATCCTGACCTTGCGCTGGAGACTCACGCGCAGCGGGTCGGTGAGGCTCCACGTGATGCCGTCGACGCCGATACCGGGGCGCTCAGCGAGATGGCTCACCCAGTCGGCCAGGACGCCGAAGTCGGAGAAGGTGACCGACACCGTCGAGATGGAGCGGTAGCGCAGGACCGTCTCGTCGCTGTCTTTCACGTACTCGCGGTAGGCGTCGGTCGACACGCGCTCGGCGGTCCACTCGGTGGCAGCGCCCGACTCCTGGTGCGCCGCGGCCTCCTGGGTCACCGCGATGTGCGCAGCGGTCGAGTCGGCTCGCACCTGCCTGCGGTCCGCCGCCGTGAAGCTCACGGTGATCTGCACGGTGCCGCGCTCGGCCGGGTGGCTCTTCGTCGCTGATCCTGCGACCACGAATGTCGTCATGCGCTCATCCTGCCGCAGGGCCGGCGGAGGCGCGAGGTCAGGCGGGGTGCACCCGACCCAGGAAGGCGTTGACGTCGTCGAGCTCCTCCTGCGCGATGCCGTGGGCCAGACCGGGGTAGACGTTCTGCTCGGAGTCGGCGTGCTCGGTCAGCCAGGCCGTGGTGCGCTCGACCGCGTCGAGACCGATCACCTGGTCGACGTCGCCCCGCCCGAAGAAGACGGCGGGACGCGAGGAGGCGACCGCGGCATCGACCTCGGCCGGTGCGCCGGGCACGACGAAACCGGCGAGCACGACCGCGAAGGCGAAGAAATCGGGCCGCCGGCGAACCAGTTGGAGCGCCAGCGAGCCTCCCTGCGAGAAGCCGAGCAGGCCCACCGCCGGGTGAGCCGTGCCGAGGAGTCGATGAAAGCCAGGACGGCGTCGGCCGCCTCGTCGACGGGGCCGTACTCCGGTGCGCCGGGCGTCGACAGCGGGTACCACGAGTAGCCGCCGCCGTACTCGAGGGGAGCGCGCAGCGAGGCGTAGACGAAGTCTCCGGAGAGATACGGCGAGAGCCCGACGAGGTCGCCCTCGTGCGACCCGACACCGTGCAGCAGAACGATCAGCGGCTTGCCGGCACGCTCGGCTTCTGGCAGAGACCAGCGGACGGTGGACGTGTCGATCGAGACCATGCCACCAGCGTAGTGAAGCGTGGCTGTCACGCGATCGACACGTGGGGCGGGTAAGAATGGGGCATGAGTTCCGTCCAGACCCCTGATCCCAACTCCGGCTGGCTCTCCGAGGAGGAGCTCTTCCAGATCCGGCAGCGCCTGCCGATCCTGTACGTGGAGGCCGTCCCGGTGCGCACCGATGGCCAGGGGGTCGTCACCGAAGTGGGTGTGCTGCTGCGCGCCGACTCCGAAGGGGCGATGACCAGGATGCTCGTGTCCGGCCGGGTCATGTACGGCGAGTCCCTGCGCACCGCGCTGTTCCGGCACCTGGAGAAAGACCTCGGACCGATGGCGTTCCCGCAGCTGCCGCCCTCGCCGGTGCCGTTCTCCGTCGCCGAGTACTTCCCGTTCCCCGGCGCCTCCGTCTACACCGACGAGCGCCAGCACGCCGTCTCGCTCGCCTACGTCGTGCCGGTCACCGGCACCTGCGATCCGCGGCAGGACGCCCTCGAGATCACCTGGATGAGTCCGCTCACCGCGGCTTCGCCCGAGGTCGCCGCCGAGATGGAGGGTGGGCGCGGGGCTCTCCTGCGCACCGCTCTGGCCTCCGTCGGCGCGCTCGGCTAGAACCCGGACGCGAGAAACCCGCCGCACGCGGGGCGTGTGGCGGGTCCCATCGGGTTGCCCGGAGCCGTCCAAACCCCGGACACGAACCGGGAGGGCCCACGCTTTCAGCGTGGGCCCTCCCGGCCGCTTCGGGGCGAGGGTTACTGCGCGATCTGGGCGGTGATGGTGGCGGTTCCGACGAGGAGGCCGGCCTTGACGGCGTCGGTCTTGAACGTGGAGTTCAGCAGCTTCGCGGCGTCGGGGGACACGTGCACGGTGGTCCCGGTCAGGATCGCGTCGTTGCCCTGGACCTGGAGGGGCTTCAGGGTGCCGCCGTGGAGGGAGAACAGGTACGCCTGCGTGACGGCGACCTTCCCGTTGACGAGCACGTCACCGTAGAGCTTCGAGTTGCCCGGGTTCACGGTGAAGTTCGCCAGGGTGACCTTCGTGGAACCCGCGGTCAGGTTCAGGCCCGACCCGTCGTGCTCGAGGATGCCCTGGACGTAGGGGCGGTAGTCGCCCTTCGGGGACCAGTACGCGACCGAGCCGCCCGTGATCGGGAACTTGATGGTGCCGTCGGTCAGGGTCGCGGTGCCGTCGACCGACGGGGTCAGCCCGAGGCTCTTCAACGCGGCGAGGAAGTTGCTGTCGAGAGCGACGCCCGTATTGCCGCCGAAGATCTCGGGGACCGCGGCGACGGGGGCGGGGATCTTCGCCGACGACGCGGCGAGGTGCACGGACGGGGCCGCGGTCGCGGCTGTCCCGATCCCGGCGGCTCCCGCGATGAGGAGTCCCGCGGCGGCGAAGCTGATTCCGGCTTTGGAGATGGTGCGCATGATCTGTTCCTTTGATGGACGATTGGTGAACGTTCCAGACACGTCCGGTGGGCCTTTGCCCGATGCACTGTGTTCGCCACCACCCCGCAGAACGATTGGTCGGATCTTGGGATCGCTTCTCAGGAGCTAGGGTCGTCCCGTGAACACGCGGGTGACGATCGTCGACGTGGCAGCGCGCGCGGGCGTCGCCATCAGCTCCGTCTCGAGCGCACTGAACAATCGTCCGGGGGTGTCGGAGGAGACGCGCAAGCGCATCGTCCAGGCGGCGCAGGATCTCGGTTTCGTCCCGTCCCTGCGCGGGCGCAGCCTGTCGGCGAAGCGCGCGTTCGCGGTCGGCCTGGTGGTGCACCGCGATCCGTACGTCCTCGAGTCCGACCCGTTCTTCGGGAGCTTCATCGGGGGAATCGAGACGGTCCTCGACCCCCGCGACTACGCGCTGATCCTGCAGATGGGTTCCGAACCCGTCGAGACGCTCGACCGCTACCGGAGCCTCGCCGCGAATCGCAGGGTCGACGGGGTGTTCCTCTCGGAGCTCGGGGTCGACGATCCGCGCGTGCCGCTCGTCCGCGAGCTGGGGCTGCCCGCCATCGGGGTCAACGCGGAGCTCGACTTCCCGATGCCGTCGGTTCGGCAGGGGCACGTCGAGGGCATCCGTGAGCTCGTGGCGCACTTCGCGCGGCTCGGACACCGTCGCCTCGCGCTCGTCACGGGGCCGCACGAGTTCATCCACGCCGGGCAGCGCCGCCGGGCCTGGAGTGACGCCGTGACGGCGGAAGGGCTCCCGGGCGGCGAGATCGTCGAGGGCGACTTCACCTACGACGGCGGCGTCGTCGCGGCCGACCGCCTGCTCGCGGGACGCGCTGCGTCGGAGCGGCCGACCGCGGTCATGTGCTCGAACGACCTGTCGGCGATCGGGTTCATGGCCCGAGCCGGAGAGCTCGGCGCGCGGGTGCCGGAGGACCTCTCGGTTGCCGGTTTCGACGGTATCCAGCTCGGCACCTACGTGCGCCCGACCCTGACCACGATCGCCACGACACCTCGCCTCCTCGGCCTGGAAGCGGCGCGGATGCTGCTCGCCGCCGTCGACGGCGAGCGGGTCGCGGACGTCGACATCGAGCCGGCTCGCCTCGTCGTCCGGTCGTCGACCGGCCCCGCCCCCGTCCTGCGCTGAGGGGACCTCGCCCGTGCGCGACGGGTGCGCCTGTGCTACTTTGACAAATACCGAAACGTTTCGGTTCTGTGTCCTGACCGAAACGTTTCGTCGCTCCGTTCTCATCGATCACCCTCAGGAAGCCCGACGACGTGTTCCTCCCCCTCACCGAAGACGCCCTGCGCGACAACCTCGACGCCGCGCTCGCGCACCGCAACGACGCCACGGCGCAGTTGACGCAGGGGCAGTTCTCCGCCGTGTACGAAGAGCGCCCCGACTGGGCCGTCGGCCCGTTCGACACCGTGTCCGAGGACGCCTTCCGCCCCGAGGGCCAGTGGAACGACCCCGTCGGCATCGGCTGGACGAGCTCGTCGATCTACAACCCCTCGGTGATCGAGAGCAACGGCGTGCTCCACCTCTTCTACCGCGCCTCGCCGACCAAGGAATCGCTCAGCAGCAGGATCGGCGTCGCGACGAGGACGACGGACGGCGCCTGGGTCGACTCCCCGGCCAACCCCGTCGTCTTCCCGACCCTCGACCTCGAGCTCTTCGGCTGCGAAGACCCCAAGGTGTACCGCGCCGAGGGGCGCTGGTACCTGTTCTACAACGGCATCTACCCGCTGACGCCGGAAGCTCGCGAAGCGTTCGGACCCGACCCGCGTGCGGAGGTGGGCTGCGAGATCCTGCTCGCCGTCTCGGACGATCTGGAGCACTGGACGAAGCTCGGTTCCGTGGTCGACCACACCGTCTCGCACCTCTGGGCGAAGGGCGCGGTCATCCCGCGAAACGGTGCGGGCGAGGCCGTCCGCATCGGCGGGGAGTACCTGATGTACCTCTCGGAGGGGTGCGGCGGAGAGCTCCACGTCGGCCGCTCCACCGACTTCGAGCACTGGACCTTCACCGCCGAGCCCTACCTCGACCTCACGGAGCTCGGAGGCCACCTGCACGAGGTGGCGTGCGCGATCGTCGACGACGATCGCCCCGACCGCCTCGTCCTCGACTTCTTCTACGCCGACCCCGTCGGCGCTTTCGCTGCCGGGCAGGCGCTCTACGCCACCGATGCCCCGTTCGATCAGCTCGAACTCCACCGCGGCGGGGCGCTGAGCTGGGGCGGCATGATCCGCTCCTTCGGCCGTCACCTCTTCGCGCAGGGCTGGGACGCGGACGCCGGCGAGCGGCGCATCGACTTCTACTCCGACAAGACCCTCATCACGCAGTAACGATCGGCGGCTCGGCCGCCACGAAAAGAAGGAGACACCGTGCAACGACGCACAAAGATCCTGGGCGCGGCCATCCTGGCCGCGAGCATGATCGGCATCACGGCCTGTTCGGGATCGAGCGGCTCCGGCGGCTCGCAGACGGCCAAGGGCCCGATCAAGATATGGTACTCGAACAACGAGCAGGAGGTCGCCTGGGGCAAGGCCACGGTCGCGTCCTGGAACAAGCTGCACCCCGACCAGAAGGTCACCGGCCAGGAGATCCCGGCCGGCAAGACCTCGGAAGAGGTCATCGGCGCATCGATCACGGCAGGCAACTCGCCGTGCCTCGTCTACAACACGGCCCCGTCCGCGGTCGGCCAGTGGGTCAAGCAGGGCGGCATGGTCGACCTGTCGAAGTTCTCCGACGGTGCGAAGTACATCGAGGCGCGCTCGGGATCGCAGGCGGACCAGTACAAGGGCTCCGACGGCGACTACTACCAGCTGCCCTGGAAGTCGAACCCGGTCATGATCTTCTACAACAAGGACCTGTTCAAGAAGGCCGGGCTCGACGCCGACAACCCGAAGCTCTCGACCTACGCCGACTTCCTGGCGACGGCGAAGACGCTCGTCGACAAGGGTGTCGCGCCCAACGCGATCCTGCCCGCCCCGACGAGCGAGTTCTTCCAGATGTCGTTCGACTTCTACCCGCTCTACGCGGCGGAATCGGGCGGTAAGCAGCTCGTCTCGAAGAGCGGCAAGTCGACTTTCGCCGACACCGCCGGCTACGACGCCGCCGGGTTCTGGCGCTCGCTCTACGCCGACAAGCTCGCCGGCCAGGAGGCCTACCAGGGCGACGCGTTCGCCGACGGGAAGGCGGCCATGGCGATCGTCGGACCGTGGGCCGTCTCGGTCTACAAGGACGTCAACTGGGGTGCGGTGCCGGTTCCGACCAAGAACGGCACACCCGCCAGCAAGACCTACACGTTCAGCGACGCCAAGAACGTCGGCATGTTCACCGCCTGCAAGAACCAGGGCACCGCGTGGAGCTACCTGAAGTACTCCACGAGCAAGGCGCAGGATCAGAAGCTGCTCGAGACGACGGGACAGATGCCGCTCCGCAGCGACCTGGCCACGACGTACGCCGACTACTTCGCCAAGAACCCGTCGTACAAGCTCTTCGGTGACCAGGCCAGCCGCACCGTCGAGGTGCCCGGCGGCCCGAACACCGTCGCCGAGATGCAGGCCTTCCGCGACGACTGGTCCTCCTCGGTGATCTTCGGCAAGGGCGACGTGAAGTCGTCGCTCGACTCGGCCGCCAAGAAGATCGATCAGCTCGCCGCCGAGAAGTAATCGTGTCGACGACGATCAAGACCCCGAGGGCGGGGAGCGCTTCGGCCTCCCCGCCCGAGGCGGGGGCCCGGAAGAGGCGCGGCCTCCTCGGGAAGAACCCGCTCGGGCTGCTGTTCAGCGCGCCGTACCTGGTGTTCGTCCTCGCCGTGTTCGCGTATCCACTCGTCTTCGCGGTCTACATCGCGTTCCACGACTACTTCTTCGCGGCCCCCGGCGCCGTGGTGAACCGGCCCTTCGTCGGGATCCAGAACTTCGTCGACGCGTTCACCGACCCCGACGTCATCCGGTCGTTCGGCAACGTCGGGATCTTCCTGATCATCAACGTGCCGCTCACGGTGGTGCTGAGCCTGATCCTGGCCGCCGGTCTCAACCGGGTCGTCCACCTGAAGGCGTTCTACCGGGTCGCGTACTACATCCCCTACCTGACGGCGAGCGTCGCGGTCGTGGCCGTGTGGCTGTTCCTCTTCAACGGCTCGGGGCTGGTCAACCAGATCCTGGGCCCGTTGGCGCCGAACCCGTCGTGGCTCATCAACTCGAGCTGGGCGATGCCGTCGATCGCCCTCTTCGTCACCTGGAAGCAGATGGGGTTCTACATCCTGCTGTACCTGGCCGCGCTGCAGAACGTGCCCAACGAGCTGTACGAAGCGGCGTCGACCGACGGGGCCGGCGCGGTCCGGAAGTTCTTCACCGTGACGGTTCCCGGCGTGCGTCCCGCCACCGTGCTGGTCCTGCTCGTCTCGACCGTCACCGGCGCGAACCTCTTCACCGAGCCCTACCTGCTGACGAACGGCGGAGGACCCAACGGGGCCTCGACGTCGCCGGTGCTGCTCATGTACCAGAAGGGCATCGAGCAGGGCCACCCCGACGAGGCGTCCGCCATCGGCGTCGTCCTCGTGGTCGTGGTGCTGATCATCGCGCTGCTGCAGAACCGATTCGCGGGAGGAGAGACTGATGTCGAAGTTCCAGACGACCCTGCGGAACGCCGTGCTCGCCCTCGGCGCCCTCGTGTTCCTGTTCCCGTTCTATTACATGATCATCGGATCGCTCCAGACCAAGCAGGACGCCAGCCTCGGCGGCGCCTTCCCGCACCCGAGCAACCTCACGGGGGCGAACTACGCGGCCATCAACGACCGGATCAACCTCTTCTCCGGGCTGCTCAACTCGAGCATCTTCACGATCGGCGTGCTCATCTGCACGCTGATCTTCGGAGTCCTGGTCGGCTACGCGCTCGCCGTCCTGCAGTGGCGCGGCCGCGGGGTCACCTTCGCGCTGGCCCTGCTGGTGCAGGTCGTGCCGTTCCAGCTGCTGATCATCCCGCTCTACGTGCTCATCACCCGCACCTACGGGCTGGGCGACAACTACCTGGGCATGATCCTGCCGTTCGCCATCAACTCGACGGCCGTCATCATCTTCCGCCAGTACTTCCTGCAGCTCCCCAAGGAGCTGTTCGAGGCAGCCAGGATCGACGGTGCGGGCGAATTCAAGCTGCTCTGGGGGATCGCGCTGCCGCTGGTGCGCCCGGCCCTCGTGACCGCCGCGCTGTTGACCTTCATCGGGCCGTGGAACGAGTTCCTGTGGCCGTTCCTCATCACCAAGAACGCGGCCATGCAGCCGCTGGCGGTCTCGCTGGCGAACTACATCTCGAACGTCGCGGCCACCGCGGCCAACCCGTTCGGAGCGATCCTGGCCGGCGCCGTCGTCCTGGCCGCGCCCGTCGTGATCCTGTTCATCGTGTTCCAGCGCTACTTCATCTCGACCGACGTCGGCTCGAGCGTCAAGGGCTGACGCCCTGCCATCCCGTTTAGGAGAACACCCATGTCCGAATTCCCGTATCGACTGACCCGGGTCGGCATCGTCATGACGCCCGAGCCCGGTAACGACCTCGAGGCCGAGGGGGTGCTGAACCCCGGGTCGGGTCGCTCGCCGGAGGGCGACCTCTACCTCCTGCCGCGCCTCGTCGCCACCGGCAACGTGTCCCGGATCGGCCTCGCGAAGGTCGTCGTCGAGGGCGGTGTTCCCATCGGCGTGGAGCGCGAGGGGCTCGTCCTCGAGCCCGACCGCGGGTGGGAGCGCGGAGCCACCCACGCGGGCGTCGAAGATCCGAGAGTCACCAGGATCGACGAGCTCGGTCTGGACGTGATGACCTACGTCGCGTACGGACCGCTCGGGCCCCGCACCGCCGTCGCCGTCTCGGACGATCTCCGCGAGTGGCGGCGCCTCGGGCCGGTCACGTTCGACTACGACGACTCGCTCGACATGGACCTCGGCCTGTTCCACAACAAGGACACCGTCTTCTTCCCGACGGCCGTCACCGCGCCGGACGGGGTGCGGAGCTTCGCCGTCCTGCACCGCCCGATGTGGAACATCGGCGAGACAGCACCCGGCGAGGGCATCCGCGTGCCGGCCGGGGTGACCGACACCCGCCAGAGCATCTGGATCAGCTACGTCTCCGTCGAGGCCGTGGCCCGAGACCTCGGCAATCTGACCCGCTGGGGTCAGCACCGCTTCGTCGCCGGCCCCGAGTTCGCCTTCGAGGAGCTCAAGATCGGCGGCGGTCCGGCACCGCTTCGGGTGCCCGAGGGCTGGCTCCTGCTGCACCACGGGGTCACCGGGACGATCGACAGCGCCTTCGCGCAGCAGCAGAACGTCAACTACGCGGCCGGCGCCATGATCCTGGACGGCGACGACCCGTCGATCGTCCTCGCGCGGACGGCCGAGCCGCTGCTCGCCCCGGCCACGGACGACGAGCGGGGCGGCATCGTGCCGAACGTCGTCTTCCCCACCGCCATCGAGGAGATCGACGGCGCGCACTACGTCTTCTACGGCATGGCCGACTCGAAGATCGGCGTGGCTCTGCTCGAGCACGCCTGACCCGTTCCACCAACGCAAGGAGCAGTTCAATGACGAACCTCACCACGTCCGGCCGGAGGCGGGTGGTGGCCGCGATCGCCGCCGCCGCGCTCGTCTCCGGGCTCGGCCTCACCGCCGCGGCGCCGGCTCTCGCTGCATCGCCGCCGGCGGCCGCGGCGCCCGCGCGCCTGACCGATCTCGCCCACCTCGACTTCCTGCTCGACCGGACGGCTCCGAAGCCCGTGGCCGGCCACACGACGTACGCGCTCGACTCGCAGCCGACGCTGACCATGCCGTGGGTGTACGCCGACGCGCGGCCGGGCGGGACTTTCCAGCGCGTGGGCGGCGGGCCCCTGGATCCTGCGACCGGGCACTGGGGGCAGGGCTCCTACGACGCGGACGACGTGTCGAGGGCGGCCGTGGTGTACCTCCGCGACTGGCAGCAGACCGGCTCGGCGACGAGCCGCCAGAAGGCGTACGAACTGCTGCGCTCGACGGCCTACTTCCAGACGACGACCGGGCCCGACGCGGGGAACGTCGTGCTCTGGATGCAGCCCGACGGCACGCTCAACCCGAGCCCGGTGCCGGTCGAGCTGCCGAACCCGTCCGACAGTGGCAACAGCTACTGGCTGGCGCGCTCGCTGTGGGCGTTCGGCGAGGGGTACGCCGCCTTCCACAAGACGGACCCCGCGTTCGCGGCCTTCCTGCAGCAGCGCATCCAGCTCGGCGTGAAGGCGCTCGACCGCGAGACGCTGTCGTCGTACGGGAAGTACTCCGTGGCCGACGGGGTGCGCGTGCCGAGCTGGCTGATCGTCGGGGGTGCCGACGCCTCCGCCGAGGCCGTTCTCGGCCTCTCCGCGTATTCGGCCGCGGCACCGAACGATCGGACCGCGCGCTCCGCCCTCTCCCACCTCTCGGAGGGCATCGCCGCCATGGGCTCGAAGCAGTCGGCGGCCGTGGCCGTGCAGAGCTGGCCGTACGGCGCGATCCTGCCCGGGACCACGTCGCGGTCGCAGTTGCACTCGTGGGCGTCGCAGATGCCCGAGGCCCTCGCCCGCGCGTCGGTCGTCCTGAAACGACCCGCCCTCCTGAAGCCGGCGGTGACCGACTCCGTCGCGTACTCCACGACGCTGCTCACCTCGACGGGCCCGATCAACGGCTTCTCGCCGACGCCGACCGACACGACCCAGATCGCCTACGGAGCCGACTCTCGGCTGCAATCCCTGCTGGCGGTGGCCGACGCCTCGCACAGCCGGGGCATCGAGCAGCTCGCGGGCCTGATGGGCAGCTGGTACTTCGGCAACAACACCTCGGGCAAGCCGACCTACGACCCGGCCACCGGCGTCACCTTCGACGGGGTGCAACCCGACGGGACCGTGAACACGGGCAGCGGCGCGGAGTCGACCATCCACGGCCTGCTGTCGATGCTCGCCCTCGACGCGCACCCCGCCGTCTCGGCTCTCGCGCAGGCGTCGTCGCACGCCGTCTCGCACGACGGGCTGAGCGTCGTCGAAGCCGAGAAGGCCGTCTCGACGACGGGCACGATCGTGACGCCGACGAACCCCAACGACGGCGAATCGCAGGTGAGCGGAGGCTCCGAACTGCAGCTCGACCGAGGTGACACGGCGCGATTCGTCGTGCCGGCCGACTCGGGTGCGCGCCACGTCGACGCCGTGATCGCCGAGCCCACGGGTTCCTCGGCCGTCTCGTCGTGGCCGGGCCTCGGCCTCCTCCGCTCCTCGGTGGGAGCGCAGGGCGTGACGCCCGTCGCGGGAGCCCTCCTGCCGCAGGCGCTGCCCGTGCCGCTCGCGGGACGCGCGACCAGCGCCTCTGTGAGGGCCGTGGCCGGGACCACCACGCTCGACGCGCTGATCCTGCGCCCGCTCGTCTCCCGGGTGAAGCTGTCGGGAGCCGGATCGTCGGCGACCGAGCTGGCCCAGTCGACGTCGCTGCTTCCGCAGCGGACCACGATCGGGAGCGCAGGATCGACGGTGCGCGTGTACGACGACGCCGGGCGCCTCGTGCAGACCCTCGCCCTCCGCGCCCCGCGCGCAGTGCTCCTCCCCGCGGGAGGCTTCGCCGTCGCGACGCGCTGAGCCGTCGCCACGCGGACGCCGTCTCTTCGGGCTTCGCCTCTGCCGGCACCGCTCGCGGGGGAGACACTGGTAACGCCAGGTGTCTCCCGCCGCAAGCGGTGTCGTGCGCTGCGCGCGCTCGCGAGCGGCTAGAGCGTGCCCGCAGCCAGGCCGAGCGAGATCTCGAGCGTGCGACGCACCAGGCGGGCGCGGTCGTCGGACGAGCGGTAGTCGACCAGCGAGTACGCCGTCGTGGAGTCGATCAGCGCGAAGAACTGCATGGCGACCAGGTCGGGGTCGGTGTCGTTGAAGTCGCCGCTGGCGATGCCGCTCGCGACGAGGTCGAGCACGAGGGCGTTCCACTCGCGCATGCTCTCGCGGGCCGCCTTGGCGAGGGGCGCGCTGCGTCGGCCGAGGCTCCAGGCATCGGCCCAGATGGAGTTGAAATTGTCGTGGCTGGCGTCGATGAGCGACTCGACCAGCACCCGGAGCGCCAGAAGCGGTGTCGTCTGCGCCGCGATGTCACGCGCGGTCTGCTCACGCTCGTCGGTGGCCAACTCCTCGAAGATGCGCGCCACCAGCGCCGTGATCGAGGGCTCGTGCTGGGCGATGACGCCGGGCTCGACTCCCACCGTGGCCGACAGTCGGCGCAGAGTGATCGCCGAGAGACCCGACGCGAAGGCGATCTTCTTCGCGGCGTCGTCGATCTCCGTCTGTCGCTCGCCTCCGGAGCGACCCCGGGGATCACTGGTCGTCATGCGCTCGATTCTAGGTGGCAGCCCACGAGCCGAGTGATCCCCACTTCAGGGAGAACCCGTTCGGGGAGGATGGAACCGTTTCCGGCGAGCGGACATTACCGGAGACCAGAACCACCACGAGGGGGAGCCATGATCACACGGGAACACTGCGATGTCGGCTGAATCCGCCGCCTGGGATCGCGTCCGGTCGGGCGATCCTGATTCATTCGGCCAGATCTTCGACCTGCACCGCGATCGCGTCTACGCCCAGGCGCTCCGCCTGATGAAGACGACCCACGACGCCGAAGACGTCGTGGCGCTCGTCTTCCTGGAAGCCTGGCGTCGGCGGGCCACTGTCCGCCTGGTCGAGGGATCCGCTCTGCCCTGGCTGCTCGTCACGACCAACTTCGTCGTGCGGAACGCGGCACGGACGGCGAGGCGCCACCGCTTCGCGATGTCCAAGCTGCCACCGCAGGATCACGAGCCGGATCCGTCCGACGAGATTCTCGCGCGGATGGACGACACGGCTCGGCTCGGTCGGCTGCAGCAGGGGTTCGTGAAGCTCGCGAAGGCCGACCAGGACATCCTGACCCTCTGCGTCGTCAACGAGTTCTCGACCGCCCAGGCGGCCGAAGCCCTCGGCGTCCCGCTCGGCACCGTCAAGTCGCGGCTCTCCCGAGCCAAGCAGCGGCTCGCAGCCCTCACGGGCTCGCCCCTTCCGGAAGACGTCTCGACACCCGCCCTCGGAGAGATCAAATGAACGAATCACCGCGTCTCGATCCCGCTCGCGCCACCGCGATGCGCGCCATGCTCGTCGACAACGCCCGCTCGCGGGTCCGTCCCCGGCTCCGCCCCGGGGTGATCGTCTTCACCTCGATGGCGACCGTCGCCGTGGTCGTCGCCGTCGGGGTCGGCTACGGCGTCACGCATGGGAGCACCGCTCCGGCACCCCGCGGGAACGTGGCAGTCGTGCCCCAGCCCAGCGCGACCCCGGACTCCACTCCCGGGTATGTGCAGGGCGCCGGGACGCCGAGCCCGACGCCGCTCGCACCGACGGTCGCCGACGTCGACACGGTGGTGTTCCACGCCGAGTGGATCGACCTCCTGCACGACGGGACGACCGTCGAGAAGATCTCGATGGTCGACCCGACGAGGGCGGTTGCGCAGATGACCGAACTGCTCGGGGCGCCGACCACGACTCACCGGGACGCCGAGCACTGCACCGTTGCGACGTCGACAGACGACTGGGGCGACGGGGCCGTCCTCTTCTTCCGGGAGGACGACCCGCAGACCGCGGAGCCGGCCTACAGCATCCGGGTGTTGAAAGCGTCTGTGACCTCCACTACAGGGTCGACGATCACTCTCGCCGCCACCGGGGTGAAGGTCGGCGACAACATCGCCGACGAATACGCCAAGGCTCCGGACACCTGGAAGTACAGCTTCGCGACGACCGCCGGCGGCACCTCGTCGCTCCTGATGCTCGGGCGCGGCTGGCTGGACCCCGCCTTCCCCGACGTGATCAGGGGGTCGGTGTCTTCTCCGACGACGACGTGGTGACGTCGATCGGCAATCCGGTCGCCACCAACTCCGATCAGGACTGCTGAACCGACAGACGAAAGCCCCCGCGGATGATCCTGCGGGGCTTTCCTCACTGCCGGCCTCAGTCGACCTTGCCGGCGGCCGTCTTGATCATGCCGACGTAGCGGTCGAGCGCGTACGGCAGGCTGAGCGGCGTGATGACCGTCGAGGCCATGGCCAGCTGCTGGTTGACGTTGGCGACGTACGAACCGCGCTCGACGGCGGGAATGGTCGAGAAGAGCTTCTGCTTCTCGATCTCCTTCTGGTTGGCCTCGTCGTTGAACCAGGTGAAGAGCACGTCGGTGTTCTTCAGCAGGTCGGCCTTCTCGAGGCCGATCGTCGAGACGAACGTGCCGGTCGATTTCGGCAGCGCGGCCAGGGTCTTGTCCTCTTTCAGACCGAGGCCCGTGATGATGTCGACCCGCGGGTCGCCCTTCTGGTAGATCGACAGGGCGCCGGGTTCGGCCGTGTAGACGTATGAGAACGTGAGGTTCGCGAACTCCGGGTTCGCCGCGGCGGTCTTCTTGAGCTTCGTCGTGATGTCGCCGACGAGCTTCGTCGCCTTGGCGCTTTCACCGAGGACCTTGCCGATGATCTGGATCTGCTTGCTCCAGGGCGTTCCCCAGGCCTCGCCGGGGTACGCGACCGTCGGAGCGAGAGCGCTCAGCGTCTTGTACTGGGCGGCGGTGATGCCCGACTGCGGAGCGATGATCACGTCGGGGTTCAGCTCGGCCAGCGCCGTCATGTCGATGTCGGGGTAGACCGCGAACGTCTTCGGCAGGGCGTCGCCGCGCTTCTGGATCGCCTTGGTGACCCACGGGTAGTCCTTGTGGCTGTCGCCTCCCCAGGTGACCTCCTCGACGCCGACCGGCGTCGTGCCGAGCGAGACCACGGTGTCGGCGGAGCCCCAGCCGATGGTGACGACCCGCTTGGGTTTCGACGGGATGGTCGCCGAGCCGAGTGCCGACGTGACGGTGACCGGGTAGGCGGACGAGTCGGAGGAGGCTTTGGCGTCGGACGATGCGGGGCTGCTGGAGGTGCTGCAGGCGGCCAGGGAAAAAGCTAGTCCTGCGGCGACGGCCAGGGCGGTGGCGCGGCGGAGATGACGACGGAGCACGAGTGCCTTTCGGTAGAGCGCGTGTGGTTAGGGTTGCCTATCCTAGGTAAGGTTAGCCTAAGCCTTGCACCGCGCTCATCCCCTGTCTCTCGGCCTCGTGAGATCGCAGGGCCCGTCCGGTCGTCGGCGACGGGTGCTGCGATCTCACGACGGGGTCAGTCGCTGAAGCCTCGGGCCCCCGCGATCAGACGCTCGAAGGCGGCCTCGGCAGCGGGATCGACGGTGCGCCGCGAGGCGTCGCCGTCGAACCACTCGATGATCTCGCGCGCCCCGGTGGACCACGGCGTGGTGGCCTGCCACCCGGGCACGAAGGCCTTCACCTTGCTGTTGTCGAACACGACCGAGTGCGCCTTGTCGCCCAGGATCCCGGGGCCCCACTCCGGTTCGACCACGGCGACGCTCTCGCTCGCGACGTGGACCAGGCGCGGTTCGTCGACCCCTGCGGCGGCGGCCAGCGTCGTGTAGATCTGATCCCAGGGCAGAGCCTCGTCGGAGGTGATGTGGAAGACGTCGCCGACGGCGGCCGGGAGCCCGAGGAGCCCGACGAAGGCAAGGGCGAAGTCGGTGTGGTGGGTCAGAGTCCACAGCGAGGTGCCGTCGCCGGGGACGACGACCTCGAGACCGCGGCGGAATCGGTCGATCGCGGTCCAGCCGCCGGTCAGCGGGATCGAGGTCCGGTCGTAGGTGTGCGACGGCCGGATGATCGTGACCGGAAAGCCGGTCGAGCGATAGGCGGCCACGAGGAGGTCTTCGCAGGCGATCTTGTCGCGCGAGTACTGCCACCACGGATTGCGCAGCGGCGACGACTCCCGGATCGGCAGCGCGGCCACCGGCTTCTGGTAGGCCGACGCCGAACTGATGAAGACGTACTGCCCGGCCCGACCCGCGAAGAGGTCGATGTCGGCCTGCACCTGGTCGGGCGTGAAGGCGACGAAGTCGACGACGACGTCGAACTGCCGGTCGCCGATCGCCGAGCGGACGGATGCATGATCGTGCACGTCTCCCGTCAGGACCTCGACCCCGGCGGGCACCGGGCGGGTCGATGACGAACCGCGGTTGAGCACGGTGAGCTCGTAGCCGAGCTCGAGGGCTCTGACGGACGCCGCCGAGCTGATGATTCCGGTGCCGCCGATGAACAGGACTGTCAGCGCTGACATGCGTACTTCTTTCTGATGGGGGAAGACCTCCAGTCTGCCCGCTTCGGCCGACTGCGGTCGGGCTCTCGTTCCACCGATCTGCCTCTGGATCGCGAGCCGAGACGCCGTCGTGAGGGATGATGGCTGAGTGATCATCCTGTCGATCGGCGCCATTGTCGTGGTCGGTCTCATCCTCAGCCGCGTCGCGCGGTCGGGCCGCTCCGGCTCCCGCGGCGTCTCGGGCGATGCGGGGGCGGCGCCCCAGAAGACGAGGGCGCAGGCTCCCTCCGCCCCGGCAGATGCTCCCGCACGCCCTCCGGCCGCGCAGCCCGCGCCGCCCTCCGCGGCAGCCGCCGTGAACACCCCGAGCGCCCTCGATCCGGCCGACCCCTCGTGGGCGGAGGCCCGTCGGCTGCGGCGCCTGCTGCTCGCCCGACAGGTGCCCGCGACACTCTCGCTCTGGGAGATCGTTCCCGAAGAGGGGGAGGTGTTCTTCTACGACCTCGAGGCCCTCTACGAGCGGTACTACGGACAGAACGCCACGTACGAGAAGGCCGGGACCTTCCTGCTGGGCAACCCCGCGTTCATCCTGGCGGGGCTGGCGGTCACCGGGCTCGCCAACGCGTCACGGCGCCGTGCAGCCGAGCAGCAGGCCGCGTCGCAGTGGCGCGACCGGCAGCGCGTGCGCGTCGTCGTCAGCAACCACCGGCTGATCCTGTTCCTCGGCGGGAAGTGGCTGAGCTATCACTACAAGGCGATGAACGCCGTCTATCCCGAGGTGACGGAGCGCACGCTCGTCTCCGGCTTCGCAAGCATCGCGCCGCTGCGGCTGAGCGGGCCGGACGCACCGATCCTCGCCGTCATGACGGTGTTCGCCACCTACGGGCTCGAGGGGTTGAGCGAGCACCCCTCGCTGCGCGCCCTCGACTGAGCGAGCACCCGTCGCTGCGCCCTCGACTGGCTGTGCCCGATGCTGCGGCGCCCGGGTGGAGCGACGAAACCCCGCGCCCGCCCGTTGCTCTCGTCCGCGGACGAGAGCAACGCGCAGAAGGGGGTCCGGCGACGAGCAGCGGCGTGAACCGAAGCTCTTATCGGCTCAACTCAGCGGCCGCGGCCGCCGCCCGACTTGGGGGCGGAGCCGCGGACGAGACTGCCGACCTTGAGCGACGACGGGCGTCCGCCCGACGACGACGCGCGGCGCGACCCGCCCTGACGGCGCTCGCCCTGCTCTGCGGCGAAAGCCGCCTGGTCGCCTCGGACGCCGCCGTTCGAGCGCGCGGGGCGCTCGTCGCGGGCGGGACGCTCGTCGCGAACCGGTGCTGCCGAGCGACCGGACTCGGTCGAGTAGAACGTGTCGCTGCCCGAGCGGGGTGCACCCTTCTGGCCGCCACGGCCGCCCCGTGCCGGAGCGCCCGTGCCGCGACCGGAGCCGCCTGCCGCGCGCTGGCCGCGACCGGCCGATCCGGCGCCCCTCGCGTCGTTGCCGGACGCCGCGGGACGACCCGAGCGGTCCTTGCGAGCGATGGGGCTGCCGTCGGCGTTCTGACGAGCGGCGCGCTTGCGCTGGGCGTTGGCGCCCTGCGAGCGTCCGCCGCCGGAGTGCTGTTCGGCTCGCTCCGACTTCGGTGCGGGCTTGACGTAGGCGGCGACCTGGCCGACCAGAGCCGTGACCTCGCGCGAGTCGGGCTTCACGGCGGTGACGGTCGCGGTGATGCCGGCCTTCTTCATCATCTGGGCGACGTCGCGACGCTGGCTGGGGATGACGAGGGTGACGACGTCACCCTCGGCGCCGGCCCGCGCGGTGCGGCCGGAGCGGTGCAGGTACGCCTTGTGCTCGGTCGGCGGGTCGACGTGGATCACGAGCTCGATGTCGTCGACGTGCACGCCGCGGGCAGCGACGTCGGTTGCGACGAGCACTCGAGCGGTGCCGTCCTGGAAGGCGGCGAGGTTGCGGTCGCGCTGCGGCTGCGACAGGTTGCCGTGCAGGTCGACCGCCGGGATGCCCGACTCGGTGAGCTGCTTGGCCAGCTTCTTGGCGTGGTGCTTGGTGCGCATGAAGAGGATGCGGCGGCCCTGGCCGGAAGCGAGCTTCTCGATGAGGGCCTTCTTCGTCTCGACGGACTCGGTCTCGAAGACGTGGTGCGTCATCTTGGCGACGGGCGAGTTGGCCTCGTCGACGGAGTGGAGGACCTCGTTGTGCAAGAACTGCTTGACGAGCTTGTCCACGCCGTTGTCGAGCGTGGCGCTGAAGAGCAGGCGCTGGCCGTTCTCGGGGGTCGACTTCAGGATGCGCGTCACGCCGGGCAGGAAGCCCAGGTCGGCCATGTGGTCGGCCTCGTCGAGGACCGTGATCTCGATCGCGTCGAGCTTCACGAAGCCCTGCTTCATGAGGTCTTCGAGGCGGCCGGGGCAGGCGACGATGATGTCGACGCCCTGCTTGAGGGCTTGCACCTGGCGGTTCTGCGAGACGCCGCCGAAGATCGTGGTGGTGTTCATGCCGTAGGCGGCTGCCATCGGCGCGAGGACCGCATCGATCTGAGTGGCGAGCTCGCGGGTCGGGGCGAGCACGAGGCCGAGGGGACGGCCCGGGCGACGCTTGCCGCCGGCGAGCTTGCCGCCGAGGCGCGCGGCCATCGGGATGGAGAACGCGAGGGTCTTGCCGGAGCCGGTCTTTCCGCGGCCGAGGACGTCGCGGCCGGCGAGCGTGTCGGGGAGCGTGTCGATCTGGATCGGGAACGCGGTGGATTTTCCATCGGCGGCCAGGGCCTTGACGATGGGGGCGGGGACGCCGAGGGAGACGAAGGTGGTGCCTTCCGTCTCGACGGTGGCGTCGGCCTGGGGGTTGTGAGTGTGTCGGTCACTGGTGCCTTTCGGGCATCGGGTATCGAGCCCCAGGGGCTTGCATCTGTCAACGACGCAGCTGGACTCGAGATGTGGCGACGGAGCAGTTGTGCTCGATCGTTTCGCCGCAGAGTGAGCTTCGCGAACCCGGTCTGTCACACGCCGTGTGAAGGCGGAACCGGGGAAGTGAGGGGCGTACTACGACGCAGGGAGCCGATCGGGTCGGCTCACAAGTGGTTTCAGTCTACACGACGTGCTTTTCGACGCTCCCGTGACCAGGATCCGACGCCCCGGGGCACGATCAGTAGCTGCCGAAGTACCGCTCGCCGACGGGGATCTCGACGGCCACGGTGTTGCCCGGCTGCGCGAGCGGGCAGGCCCAGGCCGGGTCGTAGGCGCAGCTCGGGTTGTAGGCGAAGTTGAAGTCGAGCACGATCGAACCCGGGGCCTGGCCGGGCCCGAGGTCGGCTCCTTGACGGTGTCGACGAGGTAGCGGCCGCCGCCGTACGTGCCGCCGTGCTGCCCTGCGAGGGCGTCTCGGACGGGGATGAAGAGGCCGCCGCCGTACGAGGCCAGACGCCACACGTCGAGCCGCCCCACACCGGGGACGTCGACGAGGCCGATGCGGTCGAACGGCACGTCGCCGTCGGTGCCGGTCGGAACGACCATGCGGTGCTCCTCGGCCGGCTGGACAGCGACCTCGAAGCGCCACCCGGCGTCGTACGGTCTCGTCGGGAGACCGGTGAACCGGGCGCGATCCTGCTCCATCACCGGGGTCGACGGGTGATTCGCGAACAGGTCGTCGCGGCGGCGGCGCCACAGGTCGTGGGCGGCCTCGAGGTCGGTCGCCTCGCGCACGCTGCGGTAGGTGTCGTGGATCGTTCTCCGCCACGACGCGATGTCGAGGGCGTCCTGGGCGGTCTGGGCAGTGGTGGCGGTCACGCCGGACACGCTACCCGCGTGCGGCTGCGGCCGGGGCTGCGGCTCCGCGAGACGACAGTGGACGCGCAGGACCACAGGCGCATCGCCCAGGGGCGCTCAGGAGAAGAGCTTCCCGAGAAAGCTCTTCTTGCGCTCCCAGCCGTGCTCCGTCAGCACGGCGTAGACCGGCGTCGTCACGGCCGAGGTCGAGAACTTCCAGGTGCCGGCGACGGGTGCGCCCGCGCTGCCTGCGCCCTCCACCGTGAGCGACGACGCCTTGTACTCGTTCGTCTCCGGCAACGGGGTGATCGTGAGGCGGTACGTCTTGTTGTCGGAGCTGGTGTTGACGTAGGTCCACTCTGCGACGATCTTGCCGTCGTCTCGGCGGCTGACCGTGAACGGGATCCTCGGGTCGTCGTTGAGGGCGAGAAGGGCCTCGGTGACGTCGGTCAGGTTACTGGGCATCGGTGTCTCCTGGGAGGTCGGTTCGCGCACTCGCCACGATGTCACGGATCACCGGCACCTGGGTCAGCGCCTCGCTGGCCGAGCAGGATCCCGTGATCTCGACCACCTCGGTCACGGCGCCGCGCGGCACCACCGTCACGGAGAGGGCCTGGAAGAGGGTGCCGAGCTCGGGGTGCCGGTAGCTGCCCTCGAAGCGGTAACCGGGGCCACCCAGCAGCGTGATCGCCTCGTGGCCGATCTCGACGTACTCGGGGAGCTCCTGGAGGCGGTGCCCGGCCGACACGACGACGCGCTCGAACGGCAGCAGGCCGCGAGTCGGCGTGATCGTGACGACGACGTTCGGGCGGTACGCGCCCGGGGTCTCCGGCGCGGCGACGGCGAGCTCGGCACCGTCGAGCGGCACGACCTCCCACGGCTCGGGGGCTTCGACGAAGACACGGGTGTGGAGATCGTTCATGAGAAGGGCAGGACTTTCTGCAGGTCGTCGACGAATTCTTCCGGACTGATCGAGACGTCGATCTTGACTCCGGCACCGACGCCGAGGGCTGCTCCGAGGTCGGCGTGGGCGCCGATCTCCTCCCAGCCGACCTTCACCTCGGCACCGACCTCGCCGCCGACGCCGGCCCGGACGTCGGGAGAGACGCCGAGCTTCAGCCCCATGGTGTCGGACTCGAGCGACACGCCGGCCTTCGCTCCGGCGTAGGCGCTGCCGCCCAGCTTCGCGCTGAGACCGTTCGGGCCCACTCCCGCGTGCGCGTCCCCGTCGGCCCAGGCTCCCGCCTTGGCGTCGGCCGTCCCGGTGAGAGATTGGACGCCGTCCGTGTAGGTCGCGTGCGCTTCTGCATCGGCGCCGGCCTCGGCGTCACCCTGCGCCCCGGCGTAGAGGCCGTCGTACTTCGTGGCGTACGCCTTGGCCGTGCCGGAGCTCTTGGCGCCGCCGAACGCCGATGCCCCGGCCGCGAGAGTGCCGAACCACTGCGTCTCGGCCTGGCCGCTGGCCGAGGCCTTCCCGCCGGCCATCGCGTTGCCGTAGGCCTCGGACGTGACGCCGTCCGGGCCGCTCGAAGCGCTGGCCCCGCCGCCGGCCTGCGTGCCGGCGAATGCGTCGGACTTGCCCGAGACGCTGCCGTAGTCGTTCGACGCGGAACCGCTGGCCTTCGCCTCGGCGCCCCACTGCGCCGAACCCGAAGCCTGACTGGTGGTCTTGCCCGAGGCATCGGTCGTGGTCGAGCTGCTGCCGTGCGACGAGGAACCCGTCGACGTCGACGACGAGGACGACGAGTGCGACGTCGAGTCGATGGCCGTGATTGTCGCCGCGCAGACGCGCGCCGCCTCGTCGAGGCCGTCGACGGTCGACTGCACCTGGACCTGGAGCAGCAGGTTGCGGTTGACCAGGGCGAAGTCGGTCGACCAGCTCTCGGTCGGGTTCTCGGCGTGGAACGTCTTCACGGAGGCTCCCAGCACGTCGGCCTTGTCACCCAGGTCGGAGAGGAGGCCTTCGCCGTGTCGACCGCGTCGGCGAAGGTCAGAAGTGCCGCAGCGACGGTGTCGACGCTTTCGCGGTAGGCGTCGGCGACAGCCGGCTGCGTTCCCATGGCCAGGACCAGGGTGAAGGAGAACGGCGAGGAGTAGGCGGCATCGACGCCCTGCCAGCTCTTCGCGGCGCTCGAGACCTCCTGGTGGACCTCGGCCGCGGCGGTGCGCAGGTCGAGGGCGGCCTGCCGGATCGCGCCCGAATCGGCGGCTATGCGGGGGAGCGACGCGGAGTCGACCAGGCTCGGCATCAGTCCATCCCCAGTCCGTGTGCGGTGGCGGAGGTCTGCGCGGCCATGTCCGAGTCGCCCTCGACGTGGGTGGCGGCGATCTGCCTGGCGGCTGTGGCGCACGAGCGCACGAAGTCGGCGAGCCCCGGGACGACGGTGCGCCGCGCCGATGCGAACGACTCGAGGGCCGCGACGACGTTCGCTGCGCCGACGGATCCTGCCGCGGCGGACAGTGCCCCGTCGGCCTTCGCGCCCGCGTCGGCAATGCCCGAGATATCGCTCTCGACGGCAGTCGCGGTCCTGCCGAGGTCTTCCGGCGACACGCTGAACCAGCTCATGGAACTCCCCTTGTACAACTCCCCCAGCCGAACACCAGCCGCTTCGACCCTACGCCGACGCTCGCGAGGAGGAAAGTCGGCCGCGGAGGGGACAGCGGCCCCGGGATGGTTGACTGGTGGGCGCGGCGCAGGGGTTGTGCCCGAGGGGAAGGGAACCGATGCAGAAAATCCAACTGGCCGGAGCCGTCCTGGCAGGAGCCTTCGTCGTGCTCGGCCTGACGGGTTGCAGCGTCAAGGCCACGGTCACGGTTCCCGCGAGCAACGTCGCCAAGGGCGCCGCCGACGCCCTCGAGAAGCAGATCGGCCAGCGCCCCGTCATCGACTGCGGCTCAGGTCGCGTCGACCTCGTCGACGGCACCAAGCTGCACTGCGACGTCGGGGCCAAGGGCGATTCCACCAAGTACGACAGCGTCGTCACCATCTCGCAGGTGAAGGGCACCGACTACCACGTCGACATCAAGGTCGACAGCCAGCCCGAGAACTGACGGGGTGCCGGAGGCGGCCACGAAGAGCTCCTCCGTCTCCTCCGTGCACCACGTGTGGAAGGAACCAGTCCGATGACGTGGGTACTGATCGCAGGCGGGGCGGTGCTCACCGCGCTCGGGCTCGGGGCGTACACGGGCGTCTGGCGGTCGTGGTCGGGGCGCGTGCGGGCCGACGTTGTCTTTCCGCTGCTGTTCGTCGGTCTCGCGATCCTGGCCGGCGGAATCTTCGGCGCGCTGATCGACACCCCGGCTGCCGTCGTCGGGTTCATCGTCTTCGCGCTCGGGGGGATCGCCGGCGCCTGCTTCCTCGTCTTGATCTTCTTCGGCGTGCCTCGATGGCTGCAGCCCCGCTGGTACCGCGCCGTCTCTCCGAGTCGAGCGTCGTGATCCTGCCCCCGGCGACCTGGGCGGCAGTCGCAGCGGCGGAGGCGTGCCGGGATCGTGAACGGCGGCGTTAGCGACGACGCGTCCACGTGGGGGCGAGCTGCCTCAGCCGGAAGCCGCGCCACTGCCAGACGAGCCACAGGCCGGGCCAGAGCAGCGGAGTGAGCGGCCCGGCGTGGAACTCCATGCGGTCGCGGAGTAGGGTGCCGCGGGGGAGCCCGGAGGCGTGCGGCGCCGGCGAGACCGCCATGCGGTGGCGGATGCGCAGCAGGGCGAAGGTGCCGGCGATGCCGCGACCGGTGTCCTCCTGCACGTCCGCGTCGCCGACCCGGTACCAGCGCAGGGAGACGTGCGTGCGGCCGAGCGGGAAGACGCCGAGGATCCGCGCGCTGACCCGCTGCGCGGAATCCGACCAGCGGCGGGGAAAGCCGTCGAGCTCCTCCGAGCGGTAGACCAGAAGCGGCGTGGTCACCGCCACCATGACCGCAGGGTTCGCGAGCGCGTCGCGGACGACCGCGGGGGAGGCGGCGAGAACGACCTTCAACTGCACATGCATCGTTCATTCCTACCCGCTGCGCGGATCGCTCGGCGCGGAGAGCGCCTCCCAACCCGCACGGTGTTTGTACCCGCTGCGCGGATCGCTCGGCGCGGAGAGCGCCTCCCAACCCGCACGGTGTTTGTACCCGCTGCGCGGATCGCTCGGCGCGGAGAGCGCCTCCCAACCCGCACAGCGGGCGGCGCGTGCCGGTGGGTTGCGGGTTGCTCTGCGCGGAGAGCGCGCGCGTGCCGGTGGGGTTGCGGGTTGCTCGGCGCGGAGAGCGCGCGAGTGCCGGTGGGGTTGCGGGTTGTGACCACACCACCCCTCGATATCGTGGGGGCATGCAGGAGTTCCGCGACCAGGGCCGCTACCAGGTGAGGTTCGAGTGGGGCGAAGCGGGCGCGAAGCGCATCGCGCACGGTGTCCACGCCGTCGTCGTGGTCGACGAACTCGACGGACACGGCGACGCGTCGGCCGCCCAGCTGGCGGCGGGGATCGCCCAGGCGACGGCATCCGGCGGTGCCGCAGCACCAGCCGTGCTCTGCGCGACCGAGGCCTCCGCTGCCGACGCGGCGTCGGTGATCCTGCGTCTCCAGGAGCGGCTCGGCGACCGCTGCATCATCGCTCTCGTGGGCGCCGGGTCCGTCGACGCGGACGGCTTCCGGACCGCCGTCGAAGACCACCTCGCAGCAGGCGCCGTCGTCGACGCGCTCGCCGAGGCCGGCATCGACTCGTCCAGCCCCGAGGCTGCAGCCGCCTGCGCGAGCTGGCAGAGCCTCCGTCGGGCGACCGGGCACCTGCTCACCGCGTCGACCTCCGCCAGGCGCTCCGGGGAAGGCGCGCAGGATGCCAGGGCTCAGCGGGCAGCGCATCCCGCCTCCGTCGCCGTCCTCCGGGAATTCAGCGCCCCGGCGTAGCGTTCGCCCTCGTAGATCAACCCTGTGGAGGAATCATGAAGGCTGTACTGAGCGACGGGACCGTGGTGGCCGAGGCCCCCGAGTCCGACCTGATCAAGATCGAGGGCAACTGGTACTTCCCGCCGGCGAGCGTCAACGATGCCCTCCTCGAGAAGACCGACACCCCCTACACGTGCCCGTGGAAGGGCGAAGCGCAGTACTTCGCCGTCAACGGCCTCCAGGACCGCGCGTGGAGCTACCCGACCCCCTACCCGACGTCGTTCGACCGCGTCGGCAAGGACTACTCGGGCTACGTCGCCTTCTGGAAAGAGGTCTCGGTCGTCGAGTAGCCCTCTTCGTCTACCTTCTGCCGCAACACGTTTCCCGGACAATTCAACCGGCCGCGACCGGTCTCATTGTCCGGGAAACGTGTTGCGGCCCGAGCCCTGGTCACACTCCGTAATCCGGATTAGGCAGAGCGCCGCCCGAGCGAAAGCATGGAATCATGCCCGAAACCCTGCCCACCTCGGTGGAACGCGCCGCAGCGACCCGCGACGCGTGGCGCAAGTCGCGCCTGGCCGGAGTCGCCGCCCCGCAGGGCAACCTCGCCCTGATCGAGACGCGCTGGCTCCCCGACGGCACCGAGATCAGCGACGCCGAGGCGCTCGCGGGCCAGCCGGCGACAGTGACGGTCACCCGCCTGACGCGGAGCAACCTCGACGACGGGCGGCCCGAGCACGGCATCCGGCTCTGGGACAGCGCGTCGGCCGCGATCCAGCACTTCGACACCATCTCGCTGTTCGACTTCGACCCCGGCTGGGTCATCGATGCCGAGTTCACACCCGTCTCGGCCGATCGCACCATCCCGTTCGAGCACATCCGAGACAACGGCTCGTCGCGCGACCTCGTCGTGCCCGGCGACATCACGTTCTCCCGCGACGGCGTCGACTACCGCCTGAGCGCGTTCGACGACGGCGGCGTGCTGCTGCTCGTGTTCGGCGACGCGACCAACGGCGCGCAGGATCCCGAGACGACCACCTACGGGTCCGGCCGCTTCCTCTTCGTGGAGCGCCCGTCGTCCGGCACCGGTTTCGTCGACGCCGGCCCCGTGGTGCTCGACTTCAACAAGGCCTTCGTGCCGCCCTGCGGCTTCTCCGAGCAGTACAACTGTCCCCTCCCACCCGTTCAGAATCGCTTCCGCGGTCCTGTCGAAGCCGGTGAGCGCGATCTCGTGCTGACCGACGGCTTCAGCATCCACTAGTCCCTTCCGCAGCACCGTGCGCCGGTCGCCTCCCTGCTCGACCGGCCGCAGACCATCCCCAGGAGTCCCAACCCGTGAAGAAGAAACTCGGCCTCGCCACAGGCGTCGCCCTCGTCGCAGCCCTGGCTCTGGCGGCCTGCTCCGGCACGTCGACCAGCCCGACGAAGCCCGTGAGCGCGACGATCAACATCGGATCGGTCTACGAGCCGCAGAACCTCGACAACACCGCCGGCGGCGGCCAGGGCGTCACCGAAGCCCTGAACGGCAACGTCTACGAGGGTCTGTTCCGTCTGACCGACTCCGGCAAGGTCCAGAACCTCCTCGCCAGCAGCTACACGAAGTCGTCCGACGGACTCACCTACACGTTCACGCTGCGCTCGGGCGTCACCTTCCACTCCGGCGACAAGCTCACCTCGAAAGACGTGAAGTACAGCATCGACAAGGTCACGGCCGCTGATTCGCAGTCGGCCCGCAAATCGAGCCTCACCGTCATCAAGAGCATCGACACCCCCGATGACGCGACCGTCGTCGTGCATCTCTCCAGCCGATCCATCTCGCTGCCCTACAACCTCAGCTACGTCTGGATCATCGATCACTCGGCGAAGAACCTCAAGACGTCCGAAGACGGCACCGGTCCCTACGAGCTCGGCACCTGGAAGCACGGCTCGTCGCTCAGCCTGGACCGCTCTTCGAAGTACTGGGGCACGCCGGCGAAGAACGCCGGCGTGGTCTTCCACTACTACTCCGACGCCACCGCTCTGAACAACGCGCTGCTGACCAACGCGGTCGACGTCGTCACGAGCGAGCAGAGCCCCGACGCGCTGACCCAGTTCACCGGCAACGCGTCGTACAAGGTCACCGACGGCAAATCGACGACCAAGCTCCTGCTCGCGTTCAACGACAAGGTCGCGCCGTTCGACAAGGTGGAGGTCCGAAAGGCGATCACCTCCGCCATCGACAACAAGAAGCTGCTCGCGTCGATCTGGGGGAAGTACGGCACGCTGATCGGTTCCATGGTGCCGCCGACCGACCCCTGGTACGAGAACCTCACGAAGGTCAACCCGTACGACGTGACACTCGCCAAGAAGGAGCTGGCCGAGGCCGGCTACGCCAAGGGCTTCACCTTCACCCTCGACACACCGAACTACGACCCGCACCCCGCCGCCGCTCAGATCATCAAGAGCGACCTCGCGAAGGTCGGCATCACGGTGAAGATCAACATCATCACGCCCGACACCTGGTACTCGAAGGTCTACCAGGCGCACGACTTCGAGGCGACGATGCAGGAGCACGTCAACGACCGTGACGTCGTGTTCTACGGCAACCCCGACTTCTACTGGGGCTACGACAACCCGAAGGTCACCGCCTGGGTGAAGGAGGCCGAGGAGGCGCAGACCACCGCCGGCCAGACCGCTCTGCTCAAGAAGGTCAACACGCAGATCGCCGACGACGCGGCCAGCGACTGGCTGTACCTCTACCCGCAGATCGTCGTCGCCTCGTCGAAGCTCTCCGGCTACCCGGTCAACGGCCTGAACTCGCAGTTCTACGCCTACGACATCGTCAAGAAGTAGGTACCGTCGCACCCGATGGTCTCGTATCTGATCCGACGGTTCGCGTTCCTCGTCATCACCCTGGTGCTGGCGTCGATCGTGCTGTTCGTCCTCCTCCGGCTGCTGCCGGGCGACCCGGCGAACGCTCTGCTGTCGGTCGGCGCAACGAAGGAGCAGATCGCGGCGGCCCGCGAGCACGTCGGTGAGAACCTGCCGCTGGTCGCCCAGTTCTTCCGCTGGTTCGGACAGCTCGCCCGTCTCGACCTCGGCACCTCGTACATCTCCGGGCTCCCGGTGGGTCCCGAGATCGTGCAGCGACTCGTCGTGACGGTGCCGCTGACACTGATGGCCTTCGTGCTCGCGGTGATCATCGCGGTGCCGGTCGGATTCGTCGCCGCCTACAAGTCGCACCGCTGGTACGGGATCCTGCTCTCGGCCATCTCGCAGCTGGGGATCGCGGTGCCGGTCTTCTGGATCGGCGTCCTGCTGGTCACGCTCTTCGCGCTGACGCTCAAGGTGCTTCCGGCCGGAGGTTTCCCGCAGGACGACTGGGCCGACCCCGGCGCGGCGCTGCAGTCGCTGGCGCTGCCGGTCGTGACCGTGGCGCTCGTGATGTCGGCATCGGTCACGCGCTACGTCCGGAGCGCCGTCCTCGACGTCCTCGACAGCGACTACCTCCGGTCGTCGCGGGCCCTCGGCGCCGGATTCGCCGAAGCCATGTGGCGTCACGGGCTGCGAAACGCCTCGGTGCCGGTCATCTCGATCCTGGGCATCGAGCTGGCGACCACCTTCCTCGGGGCGGTCGTCGTCGAGAGCGTGTTCGCGCTGCCCGGGCTCGGCAGCATGCTGCTCACGTCGATCGCGCAGCACGACTACCCCGACATTCAGGGCGTCCTGTTCGTGAGTACCTTCGTCGTGCTCGTCGTCGGGTTCCTGGCCGACTTCGTCCAGCGCCTCGTCGACCCGCGGCTCCGCGCCAGCGTCAACGGCAACCGCTTCGCGTCCGGACGACGTCGGGCGGCCAGAGCATGAGCGGCGACGTCGCGAGCCTGCCACCGGTGGTCCGGGTCGCGAACCGGACGACCGGCCGGCGGCGGTCCGCGACGCTCTGGATCGGCGTCGTGCTCGTCGGCATCATCCTCGTGACCGCGCTGGTCTCGTTCGTCTGGCTGCCGTACTCGCCGGAGGACATCTCCGGCGGACGCCTCGCGCCGCCGTCGGCCGCACACTGGGCGGGCACCGACAAGCTCGGCCGAGACCTGCTGACGCAGCTCATCATCGGTGCGCGCATCGCGCTCGAGGTCGGGGCAGGATCCGTCGTGCTCGGCGGGGTGATCGGCCTCCTCCTCGGATTGGCCTCGGCGTTCGCGCAGCGCTGGCTCGACGACGGGCTGTCGGCCGTGCTCGACGTCCTCATCGCGTTCCCCACGCTGCTCGTGGCGATGCTGGTCGTGGCGGCCAGCGGGGCGTCCCTGGGGTCCGCGATCCTGGCGATCGGGCTCGCCATGAGCGCCGTGGTCGCGCGTCTGACCCGGATCCTGGCCAAGCGCGTGCTCTCGCTCGACTACATCACGGCCGCGCGGGTGTCCGGAACGCGCTGGCCCGGACTCGTCGTGCAGCACGTGCTGCCCAACATCTGGCCGACGGTCGTGGTGAACCTGGCCCTGCAGTTCGGTCTCGCCGTCCTCGCCGAGGCCAGCCTCTCGTACCTCGGCCTGGGCAGCCCGCCGCCGAACGCCTCGTGGGGAAGCATCCTCCAGCAGGCGCAGGGCACCGTGCTCGTCGCCCCGATCGGCGCGATCGCCCCCGGGGTCCTGCTCGTCGTGCTCGTGATCGGCGTCAACCTCGTCGCCGACGGGCTCCGCGACGTCGGCGACCCGACGCGCAGGAGGCGCTCGTGAGCGACACGGCCGCGACCAGCGGCAGCGACGGCCTCGTCGTCCGGAACCTCACGATCGCGGGGCCCGACGGCTCTGCTCTCGTCGACGACTTCTCGTTCGCCATCGCACCCGGACAGCGGCTCGGCGTGATCGGTGAATCCGGCAGCGGAAAGTCGCTGACGGCGCTGGCCGTGCTCGGGCTGCTGCCCGACGCCCTGGTGCCGAGCGGCTCGGTCCGTCTCTCCGGGCGCGAGATGGTCGGCGCCGCCGAGCGCTCCCGGGTCGCGCTGCGGGGCACCGAGGTCGCGATCGTGTTCCAGGAGCCGCTCACCTCCTCGACCCGCTGATGCGGGTCGGCCGGCAGGTCGCGGAGCCGGTGCGACGCACCGCGGCCCGGCAGGGCTCGAAGCCAGGCCGCACCGAGATCCCCGAGCGCGTGCTGGAGGCGCTTCGCGAGGTGAGCCTCCCCGATCCTGCGCGCATCGCGAACGCGTACCCGCACGAGATCTCCGGCGGCCAGCGCCAGCGCGTCGCCATCGCCATCGCGCTCGCTGCGCGCCCGAAACTGCTGATCGCCGACGAACCCACGACCGCGCTCGACGTCAGCGTCCAGGCCGAGATCCTCGAGCTGCTCGACCGGGTGGTGGCCGAACGCGACACGTCGCTGCTGTTCATCAGCCACGACCTCGCCGTCGTGTCGCAGGTGGCCGACGACGTCGTCGTCCTCCGGCAGGGGCGCGTCGTCGACCGCGGGTCGCTCCGCGCGCTCATCGCGACCCCGGGGAGCGAGTACACCCGCGCGCTCGTGGCGGGAGCCCGCGTGCTGGACGACGCGCTCGACAACCCGGGGAGGGTCTCGTGACCGCGCCGCTGCTCGAGGTGCGCGACCTCGGATACACGTACCGGCGTGATCCTGCGCTCGAAAACGTGTCGTTCACGGTCGACCGGGGCCAGAACCTCGGCATCGTCGGCGAGTCCGGCGCCGGCAAGACGACCCTGCTGCGGCTCCTGCTGGGCCTCACCCGGCCGACGACCGGCGGCATCGACACCGACGGCGTGCCGTTCGACGCCGGCGACCGAGCCGCGCTGCGGCGCCACCGCACCTTCGCCCAGGCGGTCTTCCAAGACCCCTACTCGTCGCTCGATCCGCGGCAGAACGTGGGCAGGATCGTCTCGGAGCCCCTCCGATCCCTCCACCTGTCGACGACGGGCTCCGAGACGCGGACCAGGGTCGCATCCGCTCTGGAGGCCGTCGGCCTGCCCGCCGACGCCGCGGAGCGCTACCCGCACGAGTTCTCCGGCGGCCAGCGCCAGCGCATCGCCATCGCCCGCGCCATCGTTCCGCGGCCTCAGCTGCTCGTCGCGGACGAACCGGTCAGCGCGCTCGACCTCTCGACCCGGGTGCGGATCGTCGAGCTCCTGTCGTCGCTCTCGATCGGCGGGCTGACAGTGGTGGTCGTCTCCCACGACCTCGGAACGGTCGCCGCCCTCTGCGAACGGACCCTCGTGCTCGAGCGCGGACGCGTCGTCGAACAGGGGCCGACGGCCGCCCTGCTCGCGGCGCCCGAGCACCCCTACACGCGGAAGCTCCTGGCCGCCGTGCCGCGCCTGCCGCGGCGCTAGCCGCCTGTTGCCCCGTGCCCGTTGCCCGTTGCCTTGTGCCGCAACGCGTTTTACGGACACTTCAACGCGCCGCGGCGCGTCTCATTGTCCGCAAAACGTTTTACGGCAGCCCGGTAAGGGGCCGAGGAGGCAAGGCGCAGAGGCAGGAGCAGCGCTACCGCCAGCGCCAGCTGGTCGCCGGGCGCCCGCCCGTCGCGGCCGTCGAGTCGAGTCGCTCCAGCCCGGGGTGCTTCGAGAGGCCCCGGTGGAAGTTGCCCGCGTGCGGCTTCAGCCCCGTCAGCTCCGCCTCGAGGGCGCTGCCGGCCGCGGTCGAGAAGGTGTCGCCGGTGAGGGCGCGGGTCAGGGGGACGTCGGACCAGAGCCGGGTGCGGACGTGCTCCCGCGCGACGGCGATGATCGCGTCGTGGTCGAACGGGAGGTCGAGGGCGCCCGAGGCCGCGGGTGTCCACAGGGTCGCCGAGCCGGCGTCGGGACCGGTGACAGCGACGAAGGCGACGCTGATCGCCCGGCTGCGCGGGTCGCGCCCCGGGCCGTCGAAGGCTCCGAGCTGGGCGAGGTGACGCACTTCGGCCGCCCTGATGCCCGCTTTCGCGTCGAGCGCCCGCGACGCCGCCGCCACGAGCAGCTCGGACGGCCCGAGAAGCACGCCCGGCAGGGCCTCCGATCCGGCGAACGGATCGAAAGCCCGGGTAGCCGTGCCGATCAGCAGGCCCGCGACGCGGTCGAAGGCGAGCGGGACCACGTCGATGGCGATGAGGGGCTGGTCTCGGACGAGATCAGGCACGGTCTCAGCCCTCGGTGTGCGGGGTGCGAGCGGCCCTGGCGGCCCTGGCGTCGCGGAGAGTGGCGCGGACATCGGCGAACGACTGCAGCCTCATGAACGCTCCGTCCTCCCAGACGGTCTGCAGCAGGCTGTCCGCTTCGTCGGCCGGTGACACCTGGTCGGTCTGGACGATCTCTCCGGTCGCGTCGAGGTGGAGCGCGATCCTGCCCTTGGCGCTCTTCTTGCCGGCGCCGCCGGTCTTCGGGTCTTTCTGGATGTCGACCGGCACCCCGTCGACGAGCGCCCAGGTCGCCTTGACGGCGCTGCCGAGGTTGTCGCGGGTGAGGTACTGGTACGTGTACGACCCGACGCCGAGCACGACGTTCTGCGACGAGTAGCCCTTCGCCTCGAGCCGCTCGAAGATGCGGCGGGCCCGGTCGAGCGTGATGCTGTCGCCGTAGATGACGCCGACGTGGGTGTCGAGCACCTTGTAGCCCTTGTCGTTGACGGTGTGGCCGAACTCCTCGTCGAGCAGCTCGACGACGCCCTTCTCGGCGGGCGTGCGCGCGGCGCGGTCGGTGTCCGACAGCTCGGCCAGCGTGTCGCCGAACAGCTCGCCGGTCACGATGTCGACGGGGTCACCCGAGTCGGGCCGGATCACGAGGCGTCCGTCGCGCCCCAGGATCCGGTCGCGAAGGGCCGGAAGCACCTCGGTGACCACCTTGAACAGGTCGTAGCCGTCGCTGACCGCCGACACGATGCCGGTCGGGTAGGTGTCGAGGATCTGCTCGAAGGTCTCGAGTTCGCCCTGCTCGCCGCGGATGCACATCACCGAGTGCTCGGTGGCCGGCACCGAGGCCGCCACCCAGCCGTTGTCGCCGGGGTAGTAGCGGTCGATGAAGTCGAAGGTCGGCATCGAGTCGGTGCCGAGGAAGGAGAGCAGGTGACCGGCGCTCGACGCGGCAGCCGACTCGATCGAGGCCTGTCCGCGCATCGAGAAGTCGTGCGCCTGGAAGTCGACGGTCGCAGGATCCGCGCCCGTCTTCTCGGCCCACGCCTCCATCAGATCGCGGTATTCGAGCGCGATCGTCGCGACGGTCGACGGGTGCCAGATGCTGGCCGACAGCGCCGTCTCGATGTAGTTCGGCAGCCAGAAGAACGCGTCGTGTGTGTTCTCGACGGTGAGCGTCGCCACGCCGATCGGGGCGAGCGTGCCCTCGGGAAGGGCCTTGACGCGCAGCGGCAGGTAGCCGAGGTCGTGGAGGGCCCGCACGTGGTCGGACCCGATCTCGTTCGGACCGAAGTAGCCGAGCAGCGCCTTCTCGAAGAGGTCGCAGACCTCGTCGACGTCGGCCTCGAAGAACGGCGCCCAGGCCTCGGTGAGGTAGCTCTGCGCGAACGCCTGGAGGCCGAAGACGACCGCGTGGCTGGACCCGGGCAGCAGCTTGTTGCTGCGGTTGGTCCAGTTGATCAGGATGCGCGTGGTGCCGGCCGGGTAGAGCTGGCGGTGGCTCTGCTTGTAGCCGTCGGTGGTGAGGAGCGCCGCGATCGGGCTGGCGGTGGTGATGCGCGGGGTGATGGTGGACGTCACTGGAGTGCTCCTGTCAGGTAGCTTTCGAGGGGGATGGTGATGAGGCCGGGGATCTCGTTCTGGGCCTCGTACGAATCGGTGGTGACGACTTCTCCGAAGTGCTCGGCGAGAGCCGGTGCGCGGCCCGAGAAGACGCCGTGGCTGACGTAGAGGCCGAGGCGCTCCCTCGGGAGGCCGGTCGCCTCGGCCAGGCCCATGAACGTTCCGCCGCCGTCGCAGATGTCGTCGACGACCAGGAAGCGGCCGGTCTCGGGAAGTTCTTCGCAGGTGAACCCGCCCAGCTTGCCGGTGTCGGGGTTGCGGTGCTTCTCCGCCCGGTAGAGGGGGAGGTGGGCGATGGTCGCGACCGCTTGGGCGCGGGCCACGGCACCCTTGTCGGGGGCGATGATGCCGGCGTAGCGCTGCGGCCTGACGTCGCTGTCGGCGCGGCCGACGACGTGGCGCCGCACGAGCTGGGCCGAGTCGACCACGGTCAGGTTGTCGATCAGCCCGACGATCACGGGCGAGTGCGGGTCGAAGGCGACGACCTGGTCGAGGTGGAAGCCGTTGATGATGTCGGCGTAGACCTTCGCTCCGAACGGGAGACCGCGATCCTGCCGTGCTCCGGGGAGGTACGGGATGAACGCGACGCTGCGGGCGCCACGCTGGCGGACGGCGTCGGCCCACATGCCCAGCATGATCAGGTCGTTCGCGTCGGTGCCGATGAGGGTGAAGGTCTCGGTGAGAGGGCCCTTGTGGTCGTTCTCGTTGATGACCTTGATGTGCGCTTCGCCGGCCGGGAAGAGCATGGATTCGAACGTCGGGGTGGTGACGTAGCCGGGCCCGATCCGAGTTGCCATCGTGTATGTCATGGCTCCACTGTAGCAGTAATTCTCATTACGAGAAAAAGTGTTGCAGCCCGGGTGTGTCGCTCGCTTGCTGCCGCAACGCGTTTCCCGGACAATTCGACCGGCCGCGGCGCGTCTAGTTGTCCGGGAAACGCGTTGCGGCGGCTCGAGCCCGGTGCGCGCGGACCTTGGCCCGGTTGCCGCACTTCGGCATGGAGCACCAGCGACGGCTGCCGGCCCGGGAGTCGTCGTGGAAGACGAGGCCGCAGTCGTCGGCAGCGCACCTCTTGATCCGGCGATCGGCCTCGCCGAGGAAGCCGACCGTCGAGAACAGCGTGACGGCGTCGCGTGCGACGGACGACATCGCCTGGCCGACCCGTAGGCGCCCCGCGCCCGCCTGGCGGCTTCCGCCCGCGAGCGAAGGCGGTACGTCGGGGGTCGCCGCATAGAGGTTGAGCAGGTCGACGTCGCGGGTGTCGGGAGTGTGGCCGTCCGCCGCGCACAGAGCCAGGCGGGCGATCGCGTCGCGCAGGGACCGCGCGTCGAGCAGCTCGCGCTCGGTCGGGGCGGAGCCGAGGCCCTCGTAGCGCTCGGAGAGCCAGTCGCCGAGGTCGGCGGGGAGCAGCAGGCCGTCCCATCCCGCGCCGGGCAGCCCGCTGGCGGGCCCGAATGCGTCGTCCGGGAACCCGCCGAGGTAGGCGAAGTCGAGGCTCGGGGCGCCCGCGTCGAAGAACCAGCGTGTTCCGCTGTCGGAGCGGAACCAGTTCCCCTGAGGCATGTAACCAGCCTAGCGGGGAGCTGCCGCCGGAAATCGAAGGGGATTTTCGCGCGGGCAGCGTGTTCATGGGGATCGGAGGCCGTCCGGGCGAAAATCCCCTTCGATTTCTGCCGGGGCCGGGGCCGGGGCGGGGCCGGGGAGCGCGAGGTGGGGCCGGGGCGGGGGCCGGGGAGCACGAGGTGGGGCCGGGGTGGGGCCGGCGGCGCGACGGGCGGGGCCGGACGACGGGACGTCAGGCGGGGCGACGGCTCCAGGAGATCAGGTTGGCGGCGTCGTACCGCTTCGCGCAGCGGCCGCAGGCCAGCGGTCGCAGGGGCGTCCGGTACCGGTAGTGCTCGTGCCCGGCCGGGCAGCGCCCGATCCACGGAGCCAGCTCGGACGCGATGGCGCCGTCGTGCAGTCGGCCCCCGACGTAGCCGAGCTCGCGCGCGACGGTGCGCCAGCGCGGCCCGTGACCCGCCTTCGATCCTGCGATCGCGTGAGCGACCTCGTGCAGCAGCACCTGGTGGATCTCGTCGTCGTCGTATCGCCCGGCCAGGTGCCGTGACACGGTGATGCGGTGCTTCGTGTAGTCGCAGAGCCCCGCGCGCGTCTTGGCGTTGTCGAAGGCGAAGTTCCAGACGGCAGGATCGAGATGGAGCGAGATGAGCGCGTCGGCCCACTGCCGCACGCGGTCGAGTTCCGCCACGCCCGACCCGCTACGAGCGGTCGGACGGGGGCGTCTTCTGGTTCGACGCGTCGAACGCGCCCCAGATGCTGCGAGCGGCCTTCCGGGCCCGGTTGACCTCGGCGTCGAAGCCGGTGGCCTGCGGCTCGTCGTCTTCGTTGCGGTCTTCGTCGTCGACCGAGCGGCGCGAGCGGCCCGGGGCGGTGGCGTGCGGCACGGCGATGGCCTGCGTCTCGACTCCGATCGACGCGGCGTCGGGCACGGGCTCGTCGGAGGCCGCGTCGGGGTCGAGGCGAGCGGCGGCGGGATCGAGGCGGGCGGGTGCCTCCGGCGCTTGTTCCGGGGCGCCGAGGAAGGCGGGCGAGCCGGTGGTGCGGAACAGGGGCGTGGGGTTGGTGTCTCCGTCGTCGGCGTCGTCGGCCTCCGCTTCGACGGCCGTCTCGGTGCCGAGGGTGCCGGGCGCGTCGACGACGACCGGGGTGACCATGGGCTCGCGAGCGTCGTCGACCTCGTCGCCGTCGGCCGCGTCGGCCGCGTCTGACGTGGAATCGACGAGGGGCTCGGGAGCGGAGCCCTGCAGGATCGCGCGCATGACCCCTTCGATCGCGACCCGCAGCCCGTTGGTGCGCTCGGCCGGTGCGCCGGCCTTCTCGTACGCGGCCAGGGCGGCGGTCAGGGAGGTGCGCGCCTCGTCGTAGCGACCGAGGTCGTAGAGCGTGTAGCCCTCGAGCTCGGCGGCCGCGGCCTCGAGCTCGTGCCACTCCTCGGTGGCTGCGCTGATGCGGCTGGTGTGCAGGTCGTTCAGGGCCCGCTCGAGGCGGCCCTGCTCTTTGAAGACGTAGGCGCGACGGATGCGGGCGGCGGTGGAGTCGGCCCGGTCACCGGTGAAGTGAGCGAGGCGGAACGCCTCCTCGGAGATGGCCAGAGCCTCGTCGAGTCGGCCGAGCATGCGCAGCAGGTCGGCGCGCTCGCCGAGGGCGGCGGTGCTGCGGCTGGCTCCGAGTTCGGCGAGCCGACCCTCGAGCGAACCGGCGTCGATCGCGGGGCGGAGGCTCACCGGGTCGAAGTGCGCGGTCGACGAAGCGCCCGTCGGCACGATCGGTGCGGTCAGGCTCGCGGGCACGGGGTGGCTGGTCGGGCCACCGTGCGCGTCGTTGTCGGAGTGGTCGTGCTCGGTCATCGTTTACGAGGGTAGTCGCGCCGGGCCGGTTTTGGCTCCATCGCCGCGCGCCGTCGGTCGTTCGCGGTGCGCACATGACGGCTTCGACCGGACGTGAGCGGCGAGTCGAGCACGACGAACGAACGGGGTCACGGGCGGTAGGCGCGGAGGAACGCCTGCACCCCGTCGGCGACGATCTCGTGGCGACGCGCCTTCGGAGCGTCGGCCTCGTCTTGAAGGAGGCGGAACGTCAGCGCTCCGAAATGGTCGGCCGCCGTGAGCGGCTTCGCAAGGCGCAGGAGCCCGATGCGCTCGAACGTCGTGAAGTACTCGGCCAGCAGGGTCTCGGGCTCGCGGGTGTCCCACTGGTCGCGGAGCACCGGCAGGTGGGCTGCCTCGGTCGACACCAGGCGCCGCAGCGAGCTGTACGCGTCGGAGCCCATCGTGGTGTCGGAGATCCGCGCGACGAACCGGATGAGGCTCGCCTCGAGCGTCTCGGGAGCCTCGGAGACCGGCCCCAGCTCTTCGTCGGCCGCCTCCGTCACCGAGGCCAGGAGGGAGGCCGCGGCCGACTCGACGACTCGGAGCAGGATCGTGCTCTTGTCGCCGAAGTAGTCGTAGATCGTCCGTTTCGACACCCCGGCGGCGGCCGCCACGGCGTCGACGCTCGTGCGCTCGAAGCCCTCGGTCATGAAGAGGTCTCGGGCGGCCAGGAGGATGGCGGAGCGCTTGGCCGCGGATCCTGCGCGAAGCGGTTTGGTCTCGACCGGAGGCATGCGCCGATTCTAGTGACCCCTCGCTTAACTACACTGCACGGTGTAGTTTACTTTTCATGACTTCGACACTCGAAACGACGCCGGCGCTGGTCAGCGACCGACGGCTCACCGTGATCAGCGTCGTGCTGCTCCTCGGCACGATCACGACGATCCTCGACACGACGATCGTCAACGTGGCCCTCGACCACCTCCACGTGGTCTTCCACGCCTCCGTCGCCTCGACCCAGTGGATCTCGAGCGGGTACCTCCTGGCGCTCGCCGGCGTGATCCCGCTCTCCGGGTGGGCCACCGAGCGCTTCGGCGCGAAAGCCGTCTGGACCACCGCGGTCGGCGCCTTCCTCCTGGGGTCGGTCCTCTGCGGGCTCTCGTGGAACCTGCCGAGCCTGATCGGGTTCCGCGTCCTCCAGGGCATCGGCGGCGGTCTCGTCCTGCCGCTGACCGTGACGATCCTCACCCAGACGGCCGGCCCGGCGCGCCTCGGTCGAGCCATCGGCACCATCGCGATCCCCGGCCAGCTCGCCCCGATCCTGGGGCCGGTCATCGGCGGCGCGCTCGTGTCGTCGGTCAGCTGGCGCTGGCTGTTCTTCGTCAACGTCCCGCTCTGCCTCGCCGCGCTGATCCTGGCGCCGCGTCTCCTGCCGGCCGGCGAGCCCAAACGCGGTCACCCGTTCGACGCGATCGGGTTCGTCCTGCTGACACCCGGGCTCGTCGCACTGGCCTGGGGCATCAGCGCGGCAGGACGCGACGGTGGATTCTCGGCGGTCGGCTCGTGGCTGCCGACGATCGCCGGCGCCGTCCTCGTCGCCGCCTTCGCCGTCTGGTCGCTCCGCTCCAAGGGCATCCCGCTCCTCGACGTGCGCCCGTTCGCCCGCCGGAGTTTCGGCCTGTCGAGCGTGATCACCTTCGTCGGCGGCTTCTCCAGCTACGCCGTCATGTTCCTGCTGCCGCTCTTCTACCAGCAGCTGCGCGGCGACTCGACACTCCAGACCGGCCTGCTGCTGATCCCGCAGGGGCTCGGCACCGTCACCTTCATGCTGCTGAACCGCACGATCGCCGGGCGCGTCCCGACCAAGTGGATCGTGGCCACCGGCTCCCTCCTGATCATGCTCGGAGCCGTGCCGTTCGCCGTCGTCGGGGCATCGGGACACGACGTCCTGCTCCTCGCCTCGCAGTACGTCATCGGCTTCGGCTCGGGCGCGATCCTGATGACCATCATGACGCTGGCCTTCTCAGGCCTCGGCCGGAGCGAGATCCCCGGGCCGGCGCGGCGTTCAGCGTCGTGCAGCGGGTCGGAGCGCCGTTCGGAGTGACGGTCGTCGCGGTCCTGCTCGAGAGCGCCATCGACCGAGGCGGCGCAGGATCCGAGGCGCTCGCCGGGGCCTTCGGATCGACCTTCTGGTGGGTGGTCGGGTTCGGGGTCGTGCCGCTCGTGCTGGCGCTGTTCCTGCCGCGCGCGCCGAAGCAGCCCGCCGTCTGAGGCGCCCCGCACCCTGCGCTCCCTCCAGAAATCGAAGGGGATTCTCGCTGGACGGGCCCGCCTGCCGCATGCGAGCTCGTCGGGGACGAGAATCCCCTTCGATTTCGGGAGGGTGGGGGCAGGTGGGTGCGGAGCAGTGCGGGGCAGAGGCAGGCTGGTCAGGCGGGGACGGCGACGGGGGTCGGCGCGGAGGCCGGGCGCGGGACGAGGGCGGCGCGGAGCGGCCAGTCCTGGTTCTCGAGGATCAGCTGCGCCGACAGCCCGGTGGTCGCGTTGACGACGATGGGCGCCATCAGGTTCACGGTCGTGCCGGACGGCGCGGGGTTGGCGACGACCAGGACGAGCGCGTCCTCCGGGCTGTGCACCCCGAGCGACTCGCCCTGCTCCTCGGAGATCTCCGGCGAGTAGTCGGGCAGGTGGACGCCGGCGTCCACGACGAAGAGCCGGGTGGTCGGCGCCGCACTGGCGTGGAGCGAGTACAGGCCCGTGGCGCCGGACACCTCGTCGAGGGTGAAGTCGACGACGGGGTCGAGTCCGGGAGGAGGCGTGACGAAGGTGAGGAGAGCGCTCATCGGAGGAAGTCCATCAGGGTCGGCTGGATCACCTTGGCGGTGGTCGCGAGGGCGGATTGGTAGGAGACTTGCTGGGTTTGAAGCTGGAGGATGACCTTGGCGAGGTCGAGGTCCTCGATGCCCGAGCGCTGGTTCTCGAGCGAGACGGAGGACGACTTGAGGGAGTCCTGAGCGCGCTCGATCTGAGCCTGGCGGGCTCCGACGTCGCCCCGGGCCGCGTTGACGGCGTCGAGGCGGGCGTCGATGGCGTTGAGCTGCGGGTTGACGTTCACCCCGGCGCGGAGGTCGGAGACGATCGAGTCGACCATCGAGAACACCGAGTCGGAGCCGGTGCCGAACACGGCCGCCCCGTCGGTGTCGACCTTGACGGTGGTGCTGTCGGAGATCCTGCGCTGCACGCTGCTCCCGGCCGTGCCGGTGAACGCGGGCGGGGTCGTCGTCACCACGCCGGTGACCGGATCGGTGGTGCTGGTCTCGGGCGAGAAGGCTCCGTTCGCGTCGGACGTGCCGGCGAAGACGGAGCGCCCCGCGTAGGTCGTGTTGGCCGAAGCGAGGAGGTCGCTCTTGAGACCGGTCAACTCGGTGGCGATGGCCTCCTTCGCGGTGGGCGACATCGAGCCGTCGTTGGCGCCCTGCACGGTGAGGTCGCGGATCCGGCGGAGGATGTTGGCGGTGTCGCTCAGAGCCGAGTCGGTCATGGTGAGCCAGCCGTCTCCGTCGTCGGCGTTGCGGGAGTACTGGGTGTTGGCGGCTTGCGCGCTGCGGACGAGGAGCGACTGCCCGGTGCCCGTCGGGTCGTCGGACGGGACGCCGATCGCCTTGAGCGACGACGCCTGGCCCTGCAGCTGCGCGAGCCGGGCGGCATTGGCCTGCAGCTGGCGCGAGGCGGCCATCGCGGAGGTCTGGTTCGTGACGCGGCCGAGCATCAGGCGATCCCCACGTGTCCGACGTGGTTGATGAGCGTGTCGAGCATCTCGTCGACGGCCGTCATCACGCGGGCGGCGCCCTGGTAGGCGTGCTGGAAGGTCAGCATGTTGACGTTCTCCTCGTCGAGGTCGACGCCCGCGGTCGACTGCTGCTGCGTCTTGGCCGCGGTGGCGGCGATCGTGGCACGGTCGGACGACGCGATCTCGGTCTGTGCGAGGGCGCCGGTCGAGGTGACGAAGGCGGCCCAGGCGCGGTCGGGAGCTGCGGCGCCGACGCCCAGGTGGGAGATCTGCAGGGCGACGGAACCGTCGAGGGCTCCGGATCCTGCCGTCCCGGTCTGGATGTCGGCGGCCGACTTCGGGATCACGGAGAGGCCCGTCGCAGCGGGGCCGGTGGCGGAGACGGCGAAGAAGTCGGCGCCGGTGGTGCCGGACGGCGTGGAGCCTGTCTGGTAGACCGAGTTGACGGCGGCGGCGAGCTGGGTCGCGAAAGCGTTGTAGCTGGCCGCGGCCTCGGCGAGGACACCGCCGGATCCTGAGCCGTCGGCCGGGGCGAGCACGGACAGCGCGCCCGCGATCTGCCCGCCGTCGAGCCCGACGGAGGTACCGGGACGGTGGGTCCACTCGAGGGTCACCGGCGATGCGCCCGCGCCCTCCAGGGTCGAGGATCCGGTGACCTGCACGGAACGCGACTCGGTGCCCGAGACGATGGCGTTGCCACCGATCAGGACGTCGACGGTGCCGTCGGAGTTGGCGTGGACCGACCCGCCGGCGAGCGACGAGATCTTCTCGGTGAGCGCGTTGCGCTTGTCGACCAACTCGTTGACGCTGCCGCCGGTGGAGAGTCCCTGCTGGATCTGCTTGTTGAGGTCGGCGACCTGCGCCGCGGCCGAGTTGAGGTCGTTCGCCAGGGAGGCGACCTGGGTCCTGGTCGCGCTCCACTGGTCGGAGACCTGCTGGTAGCCCGTCTTGAGGGTGTCGGCGATGGTCTGCGCCTCGCCGAGGAGGGTCGAGGCGGGGGAGGCGCCGCCGGGGGCGTTCGCCATGTCGCCCCAGCCGGCCCAGAACGTGTTGAGCTGCGCGGACAGGCCATTGGTGCCCGGCTCGTTCAGCGACGCCTCGAGCGTGGACAGGACGCTGGAGCGGACCGAGCCGTAGCCGGCGCTGGACGCGGTCGACCGCACCTGGGCGTCCTGCTGGGCGTCGCCGATCCTGGCGTACCCGTCGACCGAGACGCCCTGGCCGATGGCGGTGCCGGTGGAGAAGAGGCCGGGCTGCACCGCGTTGATCGACGACGTCGTGACCCGCTGGCGCGTGTAGCCGTCCGTCGACGCGTTGGCGATGTTCTGCCCGACGACGTCGAGACCCGCGCGGGCCGCCGAGAGGCCGCGGTACGCGGTGTTGAGTCCGGAGAAGGTGCTCACGTGTCTACAGTCGCCCGTCGAAGAGGTGGCTCGAGGTGGAAGTGCTGCGGCCGGAGCCGGTCGCGTCGTAGGTCGCAGGATCCGTGTTGACCGTGGCGAGCGTCTCCTGCGTGGAACGGGCCGCGGCGCGGAGGAACTGCTCGTTCTCGTCGCGGAGCTGCTTGATCTGGCGCGTCAGCTCGGTCATGGCCCGGAGGTGCGACGTGAAGATGTCGGCCCAGGGGCCGTCGGGAGCGTGGTCGACGAGTTCGCGCAGCGGCGTCTCGCCCTCGGTGCCCCACTCCTCGGCGACGACGGCCACCTCGACCGTGCGCTCGAGACCGGCGGCCCGGAGACGTTCGAGCACCTGCTCGACCTCGCGGGTCGCGTGTTCGATCCAGCGGGACTTCCCGGCGGTGAGGAGCAGCTGCTCCTCTTCGAGCTTGAACGTGAGCAGCTCGAGGAGCTCCCTCTCACGCCAGAGCACGGCGGACAATTCGTTCACGCCCACGGTCCCTCCAAGTTTCGGCTGCGGTCCGGCCAGGCCTCCCGCAGAGAGCGGTTGCGCTCTCGAGATGCACTATCGGCCGGTAGGACCCCACCGTAAGGAGTGGACCTTGCGGTTGCCGACGCAGCTTGTCGACACGTGTCTGGTACTCGTGATCCTGCGTGGCTTAAACAAGGCCCCGTTGGGGGTGAAATCCGCGAGAATTCACGCTTTGTCCTCCTAAATGACGACACCCCAAACCCCCGTAGTGGGGGCTTTCCGGCCTAGTTTTGCCCCTCCCGGGCTCAGTAGCGTTGTGGGTGTCGGAAGATCACTCCGGCCAGCGAAGGAAGAGCCGCTAGGGGCCCTTCCGAATCGCAGATCACTTTCGAATCGTCTTCGGCGAGCCATGCCGCCGAGGCGATTCGTCATGCCGATTTCCGAACAGACCGGGGTGCAGGATGAACAGGACAGAGCGCAACGCGATGGTGGTGCAGAACCTCCCTCTCGTCGGCTACCTCGTCTCCGAGGTCTGCGCCCGCGCCACGCACCTGAGCCGCGACGACTTCGCCTCGGCCGGCGCCCTCGCCCTCGTCCAGGCCGCCGACGCGTTCGACCCCGCGCAGGGCGTCCCGTTCGGTGCCTACGCCCGCACCCGCATCATGGGCTCCTTCGCCGACGACATGCGCTCCAGCGACTGGGCCAGCCGGGCCACGCGCAAGCGCATCAAGGAGACCCTCTCCACTCAGGAGACGCTGACCGCGGCTCTCGGACGCACGCCCAGCGTCGACGAGATCGCCTCGTCCCTCGGTGTCGACCGCCAGACCGCCACCGACGCGCTCACCGACGCCGCCCGCACCGTCACCGCGATCGACGAGACGGTCGCCGACCAGCTCGCCGCCGACATCATCCTGCCCGAGGAGAGCGCGCTCGAGCAGGAGCGCACCCGCTACCTCCGCGCCGCCGTCGAGGCCCTGCCCGAGAAGATGCGCTACATCGTCGAGAACGTCTACTTCGGCGACAAGAGCGTGACGGAGATCGCCGATGAGCTCGGGATCACCCACTCGGCCGTGTCGCAGCAGCGCACCGAGGCGATCCGCCTCCTCCGCGACGGCCTCAACACGCACTACGCCTCGGACGAGCGAGCCGAGGGCTCCGAGGTCGTCTACGAGTCGAAGACGGCGCCGGCCCGCCGCGCGGCCTATCTGTCTCGCGTCGCCAGCAACGCGGTCGTCGGGATCGGCCTCGCCATGCGCGACGACATCGCGGCCCAGCGCGAATCGGCCGCCTCCTAGAACTTTTTGAGAATTCGCTAACGGCGGCGATCCCGCCGCCGATAGCTACAGATGTCAGCCCACGGATGGGCGGCAGAACACCCCCAACAATTCACGGAAGAGAGTTCCATCATGGGTTTCCAGATCAACACCAACCTCGCGGCGAACAACACCTACCGCAACCTCAACAGCACGCAGAACTCCCTCAGCTCCTCGCTCGAGAAGCTGTCCTCGGGTCTTCGCATCAACCGTGCCGCTGACGACGCTGCAGGCCTCGCCATCTCCGAGGGACTCAAGTCGCAGGTCGGTGGCCTCACGGTCGCCGCCCGCAACGCCCAGGACGGCGTCTCCGTCGTCCAGACCGCTGAAGGTGGACTGACCGAAACGCAGTCGATCCTCCAGCGCATGCGTGACCTCGCTGTTCAGGCCGGTAACGACTCGAACAACGGTGACTCCCGCAAGGCGATCACCACCGAGGTCTCGGCCCTCACGGACGAGCTCACCCGCATCTCGGGCTCGACCAACTTCAACGGCATCAAACTGCTCGACGGTTCCTCCAACAGCCTCAGCTTCCAGGTCGGAGCGAACGGTGACGCCAACAGCCAGATCAACGTCGACCTGTCGGGCGCCAACGTGTCCAACATCGCTTCGACGCTGAAGAACGCTTCGGCTTCCACCAACTTCGCAGTGGCCTCCGTTGCGGGTGTGGACGTGGCTTCCGGCGCGACCTTCACCTCGACCAAGGACGGCGTCGTCACGACCGCCACCCTCGGCGCGCTGAACGGTGGCACCGCTTTCACGGCGACTTCGTCGATGGACGACGTCGCGGCCGCTCTGAACAAGGACTCGAACTTCTCGGCCGGCTTCAGCGCGACCGTCTCGCGTGACGCCGCCGGTGTCGCAACGGGCATCGACGTCCAGGCGAAGAACGGCGGCGAGGTCACCTCGTCGGCGATCACCGGTGTCGCCACCGGCGTCACGGGCACCGGAGCGGGTCTCCAGTTCGACACCGCCGCTCACGCCCAGGCTGCGATCACGCTGCTCGACACGCAGATCACCGCGATCTCGACCGCTCGTGCCGGCCTCGGTGCCGTCCAGAACCGCTTCGACCACGCCATCAACGTGACGAACGTGGCTCAGGAGAACCTGACGGCCGCCGAATCGCGCATCACCGACACCGACATGGCTCAGGAGATGGTCAAGTACACCCGTGCCAACATCCTCAGCCAGGCCGGTACCGCGATGCTCGCTCAGGCGAACCAGTCGACGCAGGGCGTCCTGTCGCTCCTCCGCTAGCCGGTAGCGACAAGCCGTAGCGACAAGTCGGTAGCGACAACCAGTCGCCGCACCGGTAGCACCCAGCACCACCACCCGCGGGTCGGGTGACGAGAGAGAGTTCGGGTTCTCTCGTCACCCGCCCGCGGAACACTCATCCCCCGAAGGAGGCGCAGCGCGTGACATCCGCATCAGGACTCGGCATCGACGGGCTCGTCTCCGGCCTCGACACCACCTCGCTCATCAACTCGCTGATGACCGCCGAGGCCCAGCCGCAGACGCTGCTGAAGGCCAAGGTCACCGACACCCAGAGCAACATCACGGCGCTGCAGGGGCTGAACACTCAGGTCGCCTCCTCGCCGCCCTGGCCGCGACGGCGAAGTCGCCGACCGCCCTCGCTCTCTTCACGACGTCGACGTCGTCCAGCAACGTCACCGCCGCCGCCGGCACCTCCGCCGCGCCCGGCTCGTTCGACATCGTCGTCGACCAGGTCGCCCAGGCCAAGGTCGGCGTCAGCCAGGCCTTCACCTCGTCGACCTCGCCGAAGTCGCTGACCATCGTGTCGGCGGCCGGCACCTCGATCGACATCACGCCCGCGTCCGACTCCTGGACGACCTCGTCTCCGCGGTGAACGCCTCCTCGGCCGGCGTCAAGGCCCTCAAGGTCGCAGCGGGCAAGGACGCCGACGGGAACGCCCAGTACCGCATCCAGTTCAGCTCGGCGACGACGGGTGCGTCCGGCGACTTCCAGGTCTACTCGGGGACCAGCGCCGACGTGGCGGCGGGCTCGGCGACGAATCTGCTGACCGCTCCGGGCAGCGCCGTCATCAAGACCGCGCAGGATGCCAGTGTCCGGCTCTACGCCGGGACGACCGCCGAGCAGACGATCACCTCCAGCACGAACACCTTCACCGGCCTCCTGCCCGGCGTCGACGTGAGCGTCAGCAAGGCTTCGAGCGATCCGGTCACGATCGGAATCGCCCAGGACACCTCGGCGGCCACGGCTGTGGCGAGCGGTCTGGTCAGCGCCGTCAACGGCGTCCTCGCGCTCATCTCGACCAAGAGCGCCGTCGTCAACAGCACCGACTCCGCCGGCAACAACGTCGTGTCGGGCGGCCCCTTCACCGGCGACAGCACCGTGCGCGGCGTCAACGACGCGCTGGTCACCGCCGCGTCGATGCCGGTCAACGGCCACTCGCCGTCGGAGATCGGCATCAGCATCACGAAGGACGGCAACTTCGAGTTCGACCAGGACAAATTCTCCGCAGCACTGGCGAAGGATCCTGCCGGAACCCAGTCGATGCTCGCCACCCTCGCGAGCCGCGTCGCGGACGCCGCCACGACGGCCTCCGACAAGTACGACGGCCAGCTCACCGGCGTCATCACCGGCCAGCAGTCGATCGTCACCGACCTCAACAAGCAGGTCGACGAGTGGACCCTGCGCCTGACCGATCGCCGCTCCGCCCTCGAGAAGCAGTACGCGACCCTCGAGACGCAGCTCTCCACCCTCAACTCGCAGTCGTCGTCGCTCTCGAGCGCCCTCGCCGGCCTGCCCGCCGTCTACACCGGGGCCTGATCATGACTCTCACCTACGGAACCAGCGCCCAGCAGCGCAGCGCCTACGGGCGCGAGGCGGTGCTCTCGGCCACGCCGGTGCGCCTGCTCACCATGCTGTACGACCGCCTCCTCCTCGACCTCGGCCGGGCCGAAGCGGCGCAGACCGCGGGCAATTGGCCGGTGGCCTCCGAGAACCTCCTGCACGCTCAGGCGATCGTCGCGGAGCTGAACTCGTCGCTCCGAGTCGACCTCTGGGACGGCGGGCAGGATCTGCAGGCGCTCTACACCTACGTGTCGGTCGCGCTGGTCAACGCGAACGTCCACCGTGACGTCGCCCTCACCCGCGAGGGCATCGCGCTCCTGGAGCCGCTCCGCCAGGCCTGGCACGAAGCCGCAGCACTCGTGCCCGCCACCGGCGCGGCGTCGATGGACTCTCCGACCTTCACCGGCGGGAGCCTCGGAATTGGCTAGGTCGGAGGAGACGCGGGCCGCCTGGCTCGCGGCGCTCGCCGAGATGGAGGCCGTTGCCGGCGCTTCCGGCGACGGAACCTGGGCGCCCTCCGCGTGGAGCCCGGACCCCGACCTCGGGCCGCTGCCTCCCGAACTGGCCGAGCGCGCTCGCGAGGTCCAAGCGAAGCAGAAGTCGGCGATCGCCCGGGTGCTGGGGGCGCGTCGCACGGTCATCAAACACATCGCGGCCCTCAAGTCGGTGCCGCCGGCCAAGGACACCGATCGCGCCGTGTACCTCGACGCCGCCGGCTGAGCCAGCGCTCGCCGCAAGACGTTTTGCGGACATCTCGACGTGCCGCGGCCCGTCTAGATGTCCGCGAAACGTGTTGCGGCAGCCCGGCATCGCGCGGGAACTATCGCGTCGACCAGAGCGCCGTCGCGATGAGCAGCGGCTGACCGAGCAGGCGCAGCGCGCGCTTGCGGTCGGTGTCGAGACCGAAGGCGGACGCGTGGTTCGCGAGCTGCGACAGGTTGCCCGGGAACACCGCGACGAAGAAGGCGGCCGCGATGGACCCCACGCTCCGCTTCCTGATGCCGGACAGCAGGGCCACACCCAGGGCGATCTCCACGACGCCGGACGCGAGCACGATCTGATCCTGCGTCAGGGGCAGCGGCTTGGCGAGGCTGTTCGGCACCTGAGCGCGGAAGTCTTCGCGGGCGAAGGTGAGGTGGCTGGTGCCGGCGAAGGCGAGGGCTCCGCCCAGCAGGAGGCGGGCTGCGGTTCGAGGGAAGGACATGACTCCATCCTGGCCCGCTCCGCCCTCGGCGCGTTCCGATCGACTGCTGCATCGGCTCGATGACGACCACGACCCCCGAAGACGGGGCGCGGGGAGCGCCGACCGCTCCTAACGCGCACCGGGGCTGGGCCGATAGAGCACAGTGAGCACGGATCGCTCACTCCCCAGGCCACGGATCGGCCGCCCGCCCCGTCCCCTGTGAAGCGAGCCACCGTGCTGGAATCCGTGACATCCCGAGCTCTGGAGAGCGCCCTCGACGGCCTCTCCCTGCGGCAGAAGGCGACCGCGAACAACATCGCCAACATCAACACGCCGGGATACACCGCGGAGCGCGTCTCGTTCGAGGACGCCCTCGCGAAGAGCGTCCAGGAGGGCAACGGCGCGACGACCGCCACGATGTCGCGCTCGCTCGAGCCGACCCGCGAAGACGGCAACAACGTCAACCTCGACACCGAGACCCTCAGCAACACGACGACCGTGTTGCAGTACCAGTTCGCCACGCAGGCCGAGAACCAGGTGCTGACCAGCATCCGCGCCGCACTGAAGGACGGCTGACCATGGGCATGTTCGACGCGATCGGGATCGCCGGCACCGGCCTCACCGTGCACCGCAAGTGGCTCGACGCCATCTCCGACAACATCGCCAACGTCAACACCGTCAAGCCGATGTCGGGTGCCGCGTTCCAGGCGCGCTACGTCGAGGTCCAGGAGGGCGAGGAGTCTCCGGCGTCTACGTCAAGGGGGCCGCCTTCGGCAGTGCCGCCGGTCGAGTCACCTACGACCCGACCGACCCCCAGGCGGACAAGAACGGCTACGTCCGCATGCCCGACATCGACCTCGGCACGCAGATGGCCGACCTGATCATGGCCCAGCGGGGCTACCAAGCAAACGCAGCGGTCGTCGACCGAGCCAAAGACTCCTACCAGGCTGCCCTCGAGATCGGACGCAACTGATGGCCATCTACCCCGTGAACGGGACCTTCCCGGTCTCCTCGACCCAGTCGCCCGCCACGGTCGCCTCGACCGTCAACGGCCTCGACGCGACCCCGACCACCGGCGCCTCGTCGTTCGGCAACGTCATCGACGGACTCCAGGCGCTCCAGGGCCAGTCGCAGGATCTCGCCGTCAAGGCCGTCACCGGCAGCGTCGACGACGTCCACACCGCGACCATCGCCGCCACCCGCGCTCAGGTCACCCTCGAGCTCGTGGCCGCCGTCCGTAACAAGGGCGTCGACGCCTTCAACGAGATCATGAGGATGCAGGCCTGATGCCTCCCGCGCTCCGCTCCTTCTTCACCGGCCTCGGCGACCGCGTCCGGTCGTTCTCGCTCGCCCAGAAGACGCTCGCTCTCCTGGCCGTCGCCGTGCTCATCCTCGGCTCGGTCGCTCTGACCTCCTGGCTGACCAAGCCGGCGTACACCCCCTGTTCACCGGACTCGCGGCCACGGACGCCTCGAGCGTCGTCAGCCAGCTGCAGACCGACAACGTGCCGTACCAGCTGACCGACGGCGGCGGGACGATCCTGGTTCCCCAGTCGCAGGTCTACGCGGAGCGCCTCAAGGCCGCTTCCGCCGGGCTCCCCGCCGACAACAGCGGCGGGTACGCCCTGCTCGACACCATGGGCGTCACGGCGTCGGAGTTCCAGCAGAACGTCACCTACAAGCGCGCGATCGAGGGCGAGCTGGCCAAGACCATCGGTGCCCTCGACGGCGTCCAGACCGCCAGCGTGCAGCTCGCGATCCCGCAGGAGACCGTCTTCGCCGACCAGAAGAAGGACCCGACCGCGTCGGTCTTCATCGCGACCAAGTCGGGCGTGACGTTGACGACGGAGCAGGTCCAGGCGATCGTCCACCTCACCTCGGCCGCGGTCGAGGGCATGAAGGCCACCGACGTCTCGGTCGTCGACTCGAAGGGCGACGTCCTGTCGGCCGTCGGCACCGGCGCAACCGGCAGCGCCTCGCAGCAGGCCGGCGAGTACCAGACCCAGACCCAGGCCGCCGTGCAGACCATGCTCGACAAGGTCGTCGGCGCCGGCAACTCGACGGTCGTCGTGGCCGCCGACATGAACCCCAACTCCGGCACCAAGACGACCGAGTCGTTCTCGACCCCGACCGGGGGCGCGTCACCGCTCTCCGAGACGAGCACCAAGGAGTCCTACTCGGGAAACGGCGCAGGATCGGCGGGCACCACCGGCGTCCTCGGCCCCGACAACATCGCCGTTCCGAGCGGCAGCTCCACCTCGGGCACCGGCGACGGCGGGTACGTGAACGAGTCGTCGACCAAGAACAACTCGGTCGACAAGACCACCGAGTCGACCTCCATCCCCGCCGGCGGTCTCACGAGGCAGAACATCTCCGTCGCGATCAACAGCAAGGTCGCCGCAGGACTCGACATGTCGAGCATCACCGACCTCGTCTCGAAGGCGGCCGGGATCGACACCTCGCGCGGCGACCAGGTCAGCGTCCAGGCGGTCTCGTTCGACAAGACCGGCGCCAAGCAGGCCGCCGCGGCCCTCAAGGCTGCCAGCGCCCAGGCGGCGACCGACAGCATGTGGCAGACCATCCGGACCGGACTGATCGCCGCCGGTATCGGGATCCCGCTGATCCTCGCCCTGTTCCTGGCGACCCGCCGCGGCCGCAAGCAGCAGCGCGAGAACATCGACCTCGGAGAGATCTCGTCGGTGCCGGGCACCTGGCCCGGTGACGCCGTGACCAAGCCGCTGTCGCTCGACGACGTGGAGGCGCGCAAGCTGCTCGAGTCGTCGCAGCCCGTCACCGCCCCGACCGTGCAACTGCCGTCGCTCGACGGCGAGGGCGCGACGCTGGAGCGCAAGCGCGCCGAGATCGACGCCCTCGCCGGCAGCGACCCCGACCGCACGGCCGAACTCCTGCGCGGCCTCCTCGACGACAGGCAGACCGTATGAGTCCCGCCGCCCAGAAGTCGGCCGAGCTGACGGGTGCGCAGAAGGTCGCCGTGATCCTGATGCAGATGGATCAGACCCGCGCCGCGGCCGTCATGCAGAAGTTCAGCGAGCAGGAGGCCGACGAGATCACGGCCGAACTCGTCAAGATGCGCCGCGTCGAGGCGTCGATCGCCGACACGGCCGTCGCGGAGTTCCACGAGCTCACCACCAAGGGGCGGCTCACCCGCCGCGGCGGACGCGACTTCGCCGTCGGTCTGCTCGAGGCGTCGTTCGGCTCCGAGAAGGCCGCCGGCGTCATGGAGCGACTCGCGTCGTCCATGGCCGGGAAGTCGTTCGAGTTCTTGGAGACGGCCGACTCCGGTCAGCTGCTCACCCTGCTCGACGGAGAGCTGCCGCAGACCATCGCGCTCGTGCTCGCGCACCTGCACGCCGAGCAGGCCTCCGCCGTGCTCACCGGGCTCGACGTCGGGCTCCGCACCGACGTCGCGCAGGCGATCGCCACCATGGGGACCGCGACGCCCGAAGCCGTCGGCATCGTCGCGCAGACCCTCAAGGTGCGGGCCGGCGCCGTCGTCGCCCCGCGCGAGCAGGTCGAAGCCGTCGGCGGGATCCAGCCGCTGGTCGACATCATCAACCGGTCGGACGCCGCCACCGAGCGGATCCTGCTGGAGAGCCTCGAAGCGCGCGATCCTGCCCTCGCCGAGGAGGTCCGCTCGCGCATGCTGACCTTCGTCGACATCGTGAAGCTCGACGACCGCGACATCCAGCAGGTGCTGCGCGGCATCGACGCGGCCGTCCTCGCGATCGCCATGAAGGGCGCGCCGGACGCCGTGACCACCGTCATCCGCGCGAACGTCTCCGAGCGCAACCGCGAGCTCCTGGACGACGAGATCCGCGCCGCCGGCCCGGTCCGCCTGTCGCAGGTCGAAGAGGCCCGCGCCTCCGTCGTCCGTGCCATCCGCGAGCTGGAGGCCCAGGGCGCGATCACCGTGCAGCGCGGCGACGAGGAGGCCCTCGTTGAGTGACGCCGCCTTCTCCCGCGTCGCGTTCCCGGTGCTTCGCGATCCTGCGACCGCCCACCGCGAGGACGAGGCCTCGGCGCGAGGTCACGCCGCCGGCTACGCCGCCGGTCTCCGAGCGTCGGCCGCCGAGACGGCCGCTCTGCGCGCGTCGCTCGAGGCCGACCACGCCGCCGCTCTCGCGCACCACGCCGCTCGCACCGACCGCGCCATCACCGTGCTGACGACGGCCGCCGCCGCGATCGACGCGCGCCAGCTGGCCCTTCGGACCGAGGCGCAGGAGACCCTGGTCGAGACGGGGCTGAGTCTGGCCGAGGCGATCCTGAGCTACGAGGTGCGCACCAATGCCTCCTCCACCGTCGTGGCCGCGCTCACCCGCGCACTCACGGTCGTCGATCCGGCGGAGGTCGTCGCCGTCCGCCTGAACCCGGACGACCTCGAGGTCCTGCCCGCCGGCACCGCCGACGACATCGGCGTGCTGTTGGTCGCGGACGCCGCGCTCGCTCGCGGCGACGCGCAGGCCGACCTCACCGCCGGCTTCATCGACGCCGCTCTCGGCACCGCGCTCGAGCGCGCTCGCCAGGAGCTCCTCGGGGGTGCCGCGTGAGTCTCACGATCGACCGACCCCGTTTCGAGAGCGCTGTCCAGGCCGCCCGGCCGCAGCGCGTCGGCTCCGTCTCCAGCGTCGTCGGCCTCGGGCTGACCGTGACGGGGCTCGACTCCGCCATCGGTGAGGTCGTCGAGGTCGGGACCTCGGCCCCCGGGTCTCCCCGCCGCCTCGCGGAGGTCGTCGCGACCACCGCCGACGGTGTCCGCTGCATGCCCCTCGGAGCCATGACCGGAGTCCGCTCCGGCATGTCCGTGCGGCCCACCGGCCGCCCCATCCTCGTGCCGACCGGCCGTGGACTCTTCGGCCGCGTCATCGACGGCCTCGGCCGCCCGATCGACGGCAAGGGGCCGCTCGCCTTCGACGAGCTCGTGCCGCTCGACCACCCGACCCCGTCCGCCATGGGTCGCGCCCGCATCGACACCCCGCTCCAGCTCGGCGTCCGGGCGCTCGACACCCTCGCCACCGCGGGCCGGGGCCAGCGCATGGGCCTCTTCGCCGGGTCCGGAGTCGGCAAGTCGTCGCTGCTGTCGATGATCGCCCGCGGCACCGACGCCGAGGTGAGCGTGGTCGCCCTCGTCGGAGAGCGCGGCCGTGAGGTGCGCGAGTTCCTCGAGGACGACCTCGGACCCGAGGGCCTCGCCCGGTCGATCGTCGTCGTCTCGACCTCGGACGAGCCGGCCCTGATGCGCCTGCGCGCCGCGTTCGTCGCGACCCGCATCGCCGAATCCTTCCGCGACCGCGGAGCCGACGTCGTGCTGATGATGGACTCGCTCACGCGCGTCGCCATGGCGCAGCGCGAGATCGGCCTCTCGGTCGGCGAACCACCGGCCACGCGCGGCTACCCGCCGTCGACCTTCTCGACGCTCGCGACGCTCCTCGAGCGCGCCGGCACCGACACCACGGGGTCCGTCACCGGCCTCTACACCGTCTTGGTCGACGGAGACGACCACAACGAGCCGATCGCCGACGCCGCGCGCAGCATCCTCGACGGCCACATCGTCCTCGATCGCAAGCTCGCCGTCACCGGCCACTTCCCGTCGATCGACGTGCTCGGCTCGATCTCGCGTGTCGCCACCAAGGTCATCTCGCCGTCGCAGTCGGGCGATGCTCGCCTGCTGCGCTCCGTCATGGCCGCGCGCAGGCAGGCGCAGGATCTCATCGACGTCGGTGCCTACCAACCCGGAACGAACCCGCTCGTCGACGCCGCCGTGGCCCACCAGGCGGACATCGACGCGTTCCTGCAGCAGCGCATGGACGACCAGACCCCGGCGGTCGAGGCCTGGGCACGGCTCGCGGCCCTCGGCGCGATGCTGGGAGGCGGTGCCTGATGGCCATGAAGCCGTTCTCCCTCACCGGCCTCCTGCGCGTCCGGCACGCCCAGCAGCAGAAGGCCATGGCCGAGCTCTCCGAGGCGAACCGCCGCATCCGCGACGTCGCCGAGCGGCGGGCGCGCACCGAGCGGACCCTCACGGACGCCGTCGGCAGCAAGGACGTCGTCACCGACGCCGCCACGCTCAACGCCGTGGCGGCGGCCCGGGCCTCCACGCGCGGAATGCTCGCCGAGCTCGACGCCGTCGCCGCCGAGCACCGCGCCGCCGCCGCCGCGGCCCAGCAGGAGTACAACGCCACGCGCGCCCGCTCCATCGCCCTCGAGAAGCTCGAGGCCCGCCACGCGATCCTCGCCGCCGCGGCAGAACTCCACGACGAGCAGATCGCGCTCGACGAGATCGCCTCCGTCGCGCACCACCGAGACGACCTCCAGGGGGAGCAGTCATGAGTGTCACCAACGTGCTGTCCCGGATCTTCGAGATCCAGAGCACGATCGCCCAGCTCCAGACCGGCACGCTGCCCGACAGCGCCACCGCGTCGACGACCGCGACCGATTCGGCGTCGACCTTCGCGTCGGCGCTCGCCGCAGCCGGCACGGACGCCACCGGGACCACCGCGTCCGCCGACGCCCTCGACTCGACCGCGGGCACCGCCGCCACCCCGGCGTCGCCCACGGGCGGGCTCGTGAACAACGGCGTCACCGGTGCCGACGTCGTCGCCGACGCCAAGAAGTACCTCGGAGTGCCCTACGTGTTCGGCGGCACCACCACCTCGGGCATGGACTGCTCCGGCCTCGTCCAGACGGTCTTCAAAGACCTCGGCATCACGATGCCGCGCGTCGTCCCCGACCAGGCGAACATGGGCGTCAAGGTGCCCGACCTCGCTCACGCCAAGCCCGGCGACATCATCACCACCAAGGACGAGGGGCACATCGTCATCTACCTCGGCGACGGCAAGATCCTGCACGCGCCTCGCCCCGGCAAGGACGTACGGATCATCGACAACTACCTCAAGGACTCGGACATCGGCGAGATCCGCCGCATCGTCCCCTCGACCGCCACCACGTCGTCGTCGTCCTCGCTGAGCGGGTCGTCGCCCTCGTCCGCGTCGCAGTCCGATCTCGTCACCGCTGCGCTGCAGCAGCTGATGGCCTCGAGCGGAGCCACCTCGTGAGCGCCGTTCCGTCGTCGGGTGCGGCCTCGGTCGCCGACCTCGCTCCTGCGCGACCCGCACGGGCATCGCGTTCGGCCGGCTCGTCTCCCGACTCGGCCGCCACGTTCGACGTCGCCATGCGCGGGGCGGGAGACGCGCCTGCCTCCACCGCGGAGCGTCGCGACCCGAAGGCGCCGGCGCGCGACGAGCACTCCGACACCGCCGCTCGCGCCTCGCGCCGCGAGCACCGGCACGGCTCGCGCCCCGCCGCCGCGACGCCGGCCGTACCGCCGGCCGACGGCACCGACGACGACGCATCGGTCGTCGCGGCTTCCGCGCTGCTGCCGATCGCCACGGCTGCTGCGGTCGCGACGCCCGCGACCGCCCTCAGCCTCGCTGCGCTGCTGGCAGCTTCGTCCGCCACCGCGTCGGCGCCTCAGGGCGCGGCGGCGGCCGGCTCCGGCGGCGCTACCTCCTCCGCGGGCGCGCCCGTCGCCCTCGTCGACCTCGCGTCGGCATCTCAGGGTGCAGGCACGAGCGTCGCCCCCGGCGGCCCGAGCTCGCCCGCGGGCGCGGGCCTGCACCCTGACGTGCCGTCGGCGCTTGCCGCCGCGCAGCCGGTCGCGGCCGGGCCAAGCCCGGCCGCGGTCCCCGCCGGCCACCCCGCCCCAGTCGGCCCCGCCGGCCCCGCGTCGGCATCTCAGGATGCGAGCACCGCCCCCGGCGCCGCGCACGCATCCTCGACCGCAGCCGCCGACCTCCAGCCTGAATTCCCGACCGGGCCGGCGGCTGCGGCCGCAGCCGCTCCTGCCGCCCCGGCCGGCGTCGCCGCTCCCGGCCCGGCGTCGGCAACTCAGGCTGCGGGCGCCGCGCGGCCGGTGCCCACGGCGACCCCGGCTGTGGCCGGCGGCTTGCAGCCTGAAATGCCGACCTCGACGCCGGCAGCCGCTCCGGCCACCTCGTCCCCGGAGGCCCAGGCTTCCCAGGCGCCCGCACCGATCCTCGTCCCCGTCCAGCACTCCGCCGGGCCGGCCACGAGCGCGACCCCGGCGGCGCAGCCGGCCACCGCGGCCACCGCGGTCGCTGCGGCGTCGAGCTCCGCCGACGGCTCGGCGACCGGCGGCGCGACGACCGCCGCCGCGCCGCCAGCGACCGCAGCGGCTCCGCAGCCCGCCACCGACGGCGCCACCGCATTCGCGGCCGTCGCGCAGGCCGCGGCTCCCGCCCCGACGGCCGCCGCCGCCCCGCCGGCCCCCGCCCAGCCGGCCCAGCCTCTGCAGACCCAGCTCGCACGACCGCTGTTCACTCTCGCCGCCGCCGGCACCGGGGAGCACACGGTCACCGTCCAGGTCAGCCCCGACGCACTCGGTCCGGTCACGGTCCGGGCACACGTGGGAGCCGGACTGATGCGGGTCGAGTTGTACGCGCAGTCGGACGCGGGACGGGACGCGGTCCGCGGGATCCTGCCCGATCTTCGTCGCGACATGCAGGCCGCGGGCGTCCAGACGAGCGTCGACCTGTCGAACCAGAACCAGCCGTCGAGCGGCCAGGGTCAGCAGAACCCGCTGAACGCCGGGCAGCAGGACCACGGCTCGGCGAACGCCACGGCGCACGCCGGCCCCGATCGCCGCGACCGCAGCGGCGACGAACCCGAATCTCCCGCAGCCGCGCTCCGCGGCCTCGCGGACTCCGCCACCTCCATCGACGTGATGGCCTGAAAGGACTCATCGAATGGCACTCGACGGCATCACCGGCACGGTCTCCACGTCCGTTCCCGCGACCAGCACCACGACCCGCGCTCCCTCGCAGGAGATGAACAGCGACATGTTCATGCAGCTGCTCGTCAAGCAGCTCCAGAACCAGGATCCGTCGTCACCGATGGACACCAACGCCATGATCGGCCAGACCACGCAGCTGGCGATGATGGAGCAGATCACCAACAACACCACCACCGGCAACGAGAACTTCTCGTTGCAGATGCGCATCTCCGCGGCGAACCTCGTCGGCAAGCAGGTGTCGTACACCGACGCCACCACCGGCACCGACGTGAAGGGCACGGCCAGCGCCGTGTCGTTCGCCGGCTCCGTGCCGACCGTCACGGTCGGCGGCAAGGACATCCCCCTCGACTCCATCTCCGGCGTGATCGACCCCACCTCGTCGACCGCCACCTCCTGATCTTCACCACCCCTCTACCCCACGAAAGAAGAGAACAATGCTCCGTTCGCTCTACTCCGGCATCGCCGGACTTCGCGCCCACCAGACCATGCTCGACGTGACGGGCAACAACATCGCCAACGTGAACACCGTCGGCTTCAAGGGCTCCGCGACCGTGTTCCAGGACACCCTCTCGCAGATCACCAAGGGCGCCGGCGGCCCGCAGGAGGGCCTCGGCGGCACCAACCCCGCCCAGGTCGGCCTCGGCGTGCAGGTCGCCGGGATCACCACGAACTTCGCGCAGGGCTCGGCGCAGGCCACCGGCAAGGCGACCGACCTGATGATCTCGGGCGACGGGTTCTTCGTCACCCGCGACGGCAACAACAGCGTCTACACGCGCGCCGGCGCCTTCGACTTCGACAGCACCGGTCGTCTCACCACGACCGACGGCAAGATCGTCCAGGGTACCCGGCCACCGACGGCGTCGTCAACACCAACGGCGGCCTGACCGACATCACTCTCCCGGTCGGTGCCACGTCGCCGGCCGTGGCGACCACGAAGGCCAGCGTCGGCGGCAACCTGCCCTCCGACTCGGCCACCGGCACCAAGATCACGCGCGATGTCGACGTGTACGACAAGCAGGGCACCAAGCACACCCTGACCCTCGACTTCACCAAGACGGCGGCCGGCTGGGACGTCGCCGGCGACGACGGCCAGGGCGGCACCGGCACCACGACGCTCGCCTTCGCGGACGGCAAGCAGACCGGCGCCTCGTCGATCACGATGGGCGGTATCACCGCCGACCTGTCGAGCGTCACCGGCTTCGCGACCCTGTCGACCGCCGCCATCTCCGACGTCGACGGCCGTCAGGCCGGCACGCTGAACGGCTACACGATCTCGGCGGACGGCACGCTCATCGGGTCCTTCTCCAACGGCCAGTCGTCGGCCCTCGGCCAGATCGCCCTGGCGACCTTCACCAACCCCGCCGGCCTCGAGAAGGCGGGCAACTCGGGGTACGTCGTCACCGCCAACTCCGGCAACGTCACGCTGGGCACGCCCGGCGAGCCCGGCCGCGGCTCGCTGGCCGGCGGCACCCTCGAGATGTCGAACGTCGACCTCTCGCAGGAGTTCACCAACCTCATCGTCGCCCAGCGCGGTTTCCAGGCGAACGCCCGCATCATCACGACCTCCGACGAGGTCCTGCAGGAGCTCACCAACCTCAAGCGCTAGCGTATGTCGCCCAATTAACCGGAGGTCGTGTGTGGTCTGGTCTCGTGAGCTGCAAGGCGGGTGACGCAGGAGGCCGCCCGCGGCCTTCAAGGACCCGCCGCCGCAGATTGCGCGATCCAGGGCACACACGACCCGCGGAGAATTGAGAGACACGCGCTAGTCGCGAGCTCCACCCGCGCGTGTGCGCACAGCGCGGCTCACCTTCTCGGTGACGCCCGGTGTGCGCACACTTTCGGTGATCAGCCGCGGCGGATCGGCCGACGTCGCCGTACCGCGAGTCCGGCGCCGGCGAGCAGCAGCCCAGCCCCGAGAAGGGCGAGGCCGGCAGGATCCGACCCGGTGTACGCCAGGCTCGCGGCCGCCGTCGCCGCGGCCGTGATCGTGATCGGCGTCCAGCCCAGCAGGGTGCCGTCCGCGGCGTAGACGGCGATCCGGTGTGCGCCCGGGTCGACGTCGGCGGGAATCGCCACGCGGATGGTGCCGTCCGCCGCGACCGTTACCCGGCCGAGGGAGCGCGGTTCCGAGTACAGGAACGCCGAGACCTTCTCGCCGGCGTGCGCGGCGCCGACGGCGACCGTGACGCTCGATCCCGCGGCGGCTCGGGCGGGGCCGGAGACATCGCCGCGGTTGGCGGCCGTGAGCCGGTCGCCGGGCAGCGGGTTCGGTGCCGCGACGGGAGTGGTGCCTGACCCGCTGCCGGAGCCGGTGCCAGTGCCGCCGCCGGTGCCGGAGCCGGTGCCGGTGCCGGTGCCGGGAGTACCCGAACCGCCGCCGCCCGTCCCTCCGCCGGATCCACCCCCGGGCGGGCCGGTCGACTCACACGGGTACGTCCCCGCGCGGAACGAGTAGCCGTCGGTGTCGTTGTCGTCCGCGAAGAACGTCAGCCGCGCACCGTCGGAGCAGGTCGCGGCCGGAGCGATGGCGAAGCCCTCGTTGGCCAGGCTCCGGTCGGCATTCGCGGGCGGGTCGTACAGCGTCGTCTGCGTGAACGCCCCGGCGGAGTCGAGCGAGAACAGCGCGGTCTGGCCCGAGCAGGCGTCGTCGCAGATGACCCAGAGCTTGCCGAGGTCGGCGTCGAACTGGACGTCGGCGACGACGGGGAACGCCGTCGCGATCGTGGCCACCCGATGGAAGACGCCGTTCGGCATCAGGGCGTAGGCGTAGACGCTCGCCGTTCCCTCGATGCCGACGAAGAAGAGCCCGTCGCCGTGGTTCGCGTACGTCGACGGCGTGTACGCGGCGCCGGTCGACTGGTCGACGAAGCTCCCCGCCGTGAGGAACGAGTCGGGCACGAACGTGACGCCCTCGGCACCGGAGTTGGCGCCGAGCCCGGGGAAGTCGGGCGCGAGATTCCACTCGCCGGAAGCCGTGAGCGTGCTCGCGGATCCTGCGACATCGAAGCGCAGGATCGCAGGACGGCTCACCGTCGAATTCTGGTCATCCCGCTCGGTCGAGACGTAGACGCCGCCGGCGGAGGAGTCGTCCGCCACCGTGACGCCCTCCGCGTCGGGCGTGCCCGTGCCGTCGGCGTAGTGCAGTGTCTTACCCGCAGCCCAGCCGCCGGTGCTCGCGGGCGCCCAGCCGCCGGAACCGTCGGACACGATCTTGTAGAGCAGGCCGTTGCCGTTCTCGACTCCCCAGAGGGTGCCGTCGGCGGAGGTTCCCGAGGGCTCGTAGTCGAGTCCGGAGAGGTCGCCGGTGTAGGTCGACTCGGCGTCGAGTGCGGTCTCGTCGGGGCTGCCTGGCCAGGGCGTGGCGACCACGGTGCCGGTGAACAGGTTCGCCGCGTCCTTGGTCGAGGCGGAGGTCGTCTCGAAGGGGCCGGTCCCGTCGGGGTCGCGGCCGTAGGTGGTGCCGGCGTGCGAGGTCCAGCTGTACGAGTCGACGAGGGTGGAACCGTCCGGGAGGTACAGGCGTGCGCTGTCGGCGCTACCGAGGCCGAAGTCGAAGCCGTTCGGCGAGCTGGCGGTCTTCGTGTCGAGGACGGCGAAGCCGCCGGGCGCGATCGTGGTGCCGGCCGGGATCGTGTACGAGTGCGAGTCGTCGTCGTCTTTGAAGACGTAGCCGGAGATGTCGACGGTGGTGGTGCCGGTGGTCGTGAGCTCCACCCAGTCGTCCGGGGTACCGCCGTTCGACTCGACCTCGTTGATGACGACAGGTGAGGTGGTCGCGGAAGTCGTAGCCGCGGCCGTGGTCGCGGCAGCGGGCGGAGCCGCGGCGGACGGCGTAGTGGCGGCCGAGGCGACGCCGGCCGTCCCGGTGAGGAGGCCGACGACCACGACGCTGCCGGCGAGGCCGATCGCACCGAGGCGGAGAGGGAGCGGGCGCATGGGGGTCCGTTCTGTGGTGGAGGGAGGACCCCAGCATCCCGACGACGGGTGTCGCCGAAGTGAATGGTTGCCGCCCCGCGCGTGAACGACCCTCGGCACGCGGGATGCCGGCAGCAGCGTCCTCCGACCTCTCCACGCCCGAAATCGAAGGGGATCCCGCCCGCCGCTTCGACTTCATGCCGATCGGGCGGGCACCTGCCGAAAATCCCCTTCGATTTGGGGCGGAGGCAGGCTAACGGCGCGCAGACGCCTGCCGATAGTGAGAAGTAAGCAGCGCAGGACGCGCGCTTCGCGGGACACGGATGGACCGCGAGAACACAGACCTAGGACGGGCCGATGATCGTCGTCACACGACTCAATGACAGTCAGTTCGCGATCAACCCCGACTTGATCGAGCGAATCCACGAGAACCCCGACACCACCCTCGTGATGGTGGACGGGGCGAAGTACATCGTCACCGAGACGATGGCCGAGGTGATCGAGCTCGTCGCTCGTTACCGCTCCCGCATCGTGTCGCTCGCCTACGACGAGCAGCCGCAGCCCGCCAGGACCCTCGAACTCGTCCCGAACGAGCCCGCACCCTTCACCAGGGGGCGCTGACATGGATCCGGCAACAATCATCGGACTGGTCGTCGCCTTCGGCGCCCTGTTCGGCATGATGACGATGGAGCACGTCGGCATCGTGTCGATCATCATCCCCGCTCCCATGATGCTCGTGTTCGGCACGACCATCGGCGTGGGCCTCGCCAGCGGCGCCCTCTCCGACACGATCAACTCGTTCAAGGCCGTTCCCGGCGCGATCCTGGCCAAGAAGTCGAACCCCGCCAAGCAGATCGAGGACCTCGTCACGATCGCCGAGAAGGCCAGGGCCAACGGGCTCCTCGCCCTCGAGCAGGAGGCCGAGGGCGTCGACGACCCCTTCCTCAAGGGCGCCCTGCAGAGCGTGGCGGACGGCACCGACGGCGACGAGCTCCGCGAGCTGCTGGAGGACGAGATCCAGTCGCGCACCGCCACCATGCGCACGGCTGCCAAGTTCTTCATGTCACTGGGCGGCTACGCCCCGACCGTCGGCATCATCGGCACCGTCGTCTCGCTGACGCACGTGCTCGAGAACCTCTCGACCCCCGACAAGCTCGGACCGCTGATCGCCAGCGCCTTCGTCGCGACCCTCTGGGGTCTGCTCACGGCCAACCTCATCTGGCTTCCGCTCGGCGGCAGGATCAAGCGCGTCATGGAACTCGAGATCGCCCGGATGACGCTGCTCATGGAGGGCGTCCTCGCGGTCCAGGAGGGCACTCAGCCCCGACTGCTCGGCGAGCGGCTCCGGGCCATGGTGCCGAAGTCGCAGCTGCCGGCCGAGGGCAAGCTGGTGAAGTCGAAGAAGGTCTCCGAGGATGCGGACATGGCCGCATGAGCGCCTCGAAGAAGTCCCGCAGGGGCCACGGCGGCGAGGACCACGGCGACGACCACCCGGACGAGCGCTGGATGGCGTCCTACATGGACATGATCACCGTCCTGATGTGCATGTTCATCGTGCTGTTCGCGATGTCGAGCGTGGACGCCAACAAGTTCGCGGCGCTCAAGGAGTCGCTCGCGACCGGTTTCGGCCAGACGCACTCGAAGAAGGTCGACACGGCGTCCGGAACGGTGGTCAAGGCCGACGAGGTCACGAAGGGCGGCTCGGGCTACTCCGCGTCGAAGACCGACGCGAAGACGGCGACAGCGGCCAACGGCGTCAAGGAGACCAACAGCGACGCGGCAGGATCGTCGACGTCGTCGACGACCGCCAGCGCCGCGACCACCCAGACCTCGGCCCAGATCGCGGCCAACACGAAGCTGGCGACGAAGGAGGTCGACGATCTCACGGCGATCCAGAAGGCGATCGCCAAGAACCTCGCGGCCAAGGGCCTGACGCAGGATGTCACGTTCACGCTGGACGCGCGCGGCCTCACGGTCCGTCTGGTCGGCTCGGAGACGTTCTTCGGATCGAACTCGGCCGACCTCTCGACGATGGCGCGCTCGGTCATGGACGCGATCGCTCCCGTGCTGAGGGGATCCGGTCACCAGGTCTCGGTGGAGGGCCACGCCGACTCCCGCGACTCGGCGGCGCCGTACCCGACCAACTGGGAGCTGTCGTCGGCGCGCGCGACGGACGTCCTCCGCGACCTGGTCGAACGCGGGGGATGCCGCCGGCCGGCATCCAATCGGTGGGCTACGGATCGTCACGGCCGCTGGCCACCGGGACCACGGACGCCGACCTGGCGAAGAACCGGAGGGTGGACATCGTCGTCCTGTCGAACCAGAAGGACGACGTCAACGCGCTGATCCCGAAGATCGCCGCCGCGGAGGCCGCAGTGCACAAGTAGATCCCTCCGAGAAGTAGCTAACCAATCGAGACATTTTTCTAACGTGATGCGTCGAGCGTCCGATAGCTGTATTCGTGACCCTCCTCGACCAGACCGCCCCGAGCCAGCAGAGCGCCCTGCGCGCCGCGCCCGCCCGCCCGGTCGAGGTGTACGACTTCCTGCGTCCGACGACGCTGGCCCGTGAGCACTCGCGCGTGCTCGAGCTCGCCTTCGAGACGTTCGCCCGCCAGTGGGGCACGCAGCTCACCGCCAAGGTGCGTGTGCTCTCGCAGGTGACCTGCGAGCAGGTCGTCATGACGACCTACGACGAGTTCGCCGCGTCCCTCCCGGCCACCACGGCGATGGTGCTCTGCCCCCTCGACGGCGCGACGGCCAAGGCCGTCATCCAGTTCCCCTCCGCGGCCGCGCTGGGGTGGGTCACCCACATGCTGGGTGGCACCCCGGCGGTCGGCGTCGAGCTTCCCGAGCGCAAGTTCACCCCCATCGAGCAGGCCCTCGTGCGCCGCCTGATGGACGACGCGCTCGAAGACCTCCGCTACTCGCTCGGCTCGCTCCTGGTGACCCCGATCTCCGTGGGCGGGTTCCAGTACAACTCGCAGTTCGCCCAGGCCGCCGCGAAGAGCGACCTCATGATCGTCGCCGCGTTCGAGATCCGCGTCGGCGAGTCGACCGCGCCGGCGACGCTCGCCCTGCCCGCGGAGATCCTGCTCCCGCAGCTCGGTGAGACCAACCCGACCTCCACCACGGCCAACGCCCGCGAGCTGATCGACAGCCAGCTGGCCGCCGTCCCGGTCGAGGTCGCCCTCCAGTTCCTCCCCGCGCAGGTGCTGCCCAGCAAGGTCCTCGACCTCGCGGTCGGCGACCTGCTGGCTCTCCCGCACCCCGAGCACCGCCCTCTCGACGTCACCATCGACGGGCAGACCGTCGGCCGTGCCGCGGTCGGGGCCAACGGCTCGCGCCTGGCCGGGATCATCGTCACCACCGAAGAGAGACTCGCATGACCACGACCGTCACAGCCCTGCACTCGGCAGCAGCCGCGGCACTCGCCTCGCAGCTGCCCTCGAGCGTCCCGCTGGTCACCCAGCTGGCCTCCTTCGTGCCGGAGGACGTCCTCTCCGGAGCCGTCACGGCGAACTTCGTCGGCGACGTCTCGGCCGACTTCGCCGTCGTCGTCGCCGACCTCCCCGGTGCGGCCGAGGCCGGCCTCGAGGCCACGGATCTGCTGCGTCCCGCGCTGGAGGCCGCCGGTCAGGCGCTCGGAGTCGGCGTGCTCGGCGACGTGCACCACGGCGGCGCGGCCGAGTTGGCCTCGGATCCCGCCAGCATCGTGTTCGAGCTCGTCGACGCCGGTCGCCCGGCCGGCTGGTTCGTCGTGCGGGTCCGTGAGAACGGCGTCGTCGGTTCGTCGGCCTCGAGCTTCCAGGGGTCGGTCGCAGACAAGCTGGGCCGCATCAACAACGTCGAGATGGCGCTGACCGTCGAGATCGGCCGCACGCGCATGAGCGTCCGCGACGTCCTCTCCTCGAGCCTGGCGCCGTCATCGAACTCGACCGCTCCGCCGGTGCTCCCGCCGACGTCCTGCTCAACGGCCGCCTGATCGCGCACGGCGAGGTCGTCGTCGTCGACCAGGACTACGCGGTCCGGATCACGCAGATCCTCGACATCGCGGACGGGCAGAACTGACCGTGGACACTCTCTTCGTCGGCCTGCGGGTCGTGGTCTCCTCGCCGCCGTGCTGGGGTTGCTCTGGTTCATCCAGCGCAAGATCGCAAAGACCGGTCGCGTCACCCGTCAGGCGAAGCACGTCACCGTGGTGGCCCGCCAGGGCATCTCGGGCAAGGCGTCCGTCGCCGTCGTCGACGTCGAGGGTGTCCGGTACGTCCTGGGCGTCACCGAGCAGAGCGTCAGCGTCCTCGGGTCGAAAGAGGCCCCGCAGGATGCCATCGTCACCGCGATCGCGCCCGCTGCGGCCGCGGCTCCGGCCGCGACGTTCGCGCAGACCCTCGCCGCCCAGCCCGCCGTCGTGGTGCCGGCTCCCGCGGCCACCCCGATCGACAGCCCCCGCCGCGCCGCCCGAGCCGCAGCCGCGGCCGCACCGGCGGCCCCCGCGCAGGCCGCCCCGTTGGCCGGCTCGATCCTCTCCGCCGCCACCTGGAAGCAGGCCGCCGCAGCCATGAGATCGCAGAAGCGCGCATGACGGACCAGCCCCGCCGCCGCTCCACGTGGGCCGCGGCTCCCTCCGGCGCGCCGCAAATCGTCCTGTTCGGCTCGGCCGAGGGCAACCGCTCCTCGGCTCTCGTCACCGCCCTCCGCGCCGGGTTCGAGCACTCCTTCGCCGCAAAGATCCTGGGCCTCGGCCCGGCCACGGCTCCGGTGCTCGTCACCAGCGTCGAGCTCCGTCGCCACCGCCGCTCTCGCCTGGCCCGCGCCCTCCGGGTCACGACCGTCGTCGTCGCCCTGCTGGCCTTCGTCGCAGGCTTCGTCCTCCTCCAGGCGCACGGCGCCCACGCCGCTCCGGTCGCGCCGACGGCCCCCGTCGCGCCGACCGGCCCCACGGCTCCCGCCACCACCGGCACCGGCGGGCTCTCCGTCGACATCAACGGCCCCGACGGGACCCCGTCCTCCGCCGTCGTCACGCTCCTCGGCCTCACGCTCCTCAGCGTCGCGCCGGCCCTGCTGCTGATGATGACCAGCTTCACCAAGATCTTCGTCGTCCTGGCCATGACCCGGAACGCGCTCAGCCTCCAGTCGATCCCGCCGAACCAGGTCATCGCCGGTCTCGCGCTCTTCCTCAGCCTGTTCATCATGGGCCCCGTGCTGATGCACGTGAACGACCTCGCCCTGCAGCCCTACCTCGCCGGCAAGATCGACTTCCAGCACGCGATCACCCTCGCGGAGGGGCCGATGCGCCACTTCATGCTGGGCCACACCCGCGAGGAGGACATCGCGCTGATGACGCGGGCCGCCAAGAAGGCGAACCCGGCCACGATGAACGCGACGCCCATGCTGACGCTGATTCCGGCTTTCATGATCTCGGAGCTCCGCGCCGCCTTCATCATCGGCTTCGTCATCTTCATCCCGTTCCTGGTCATCGACCTCGTCGTCTCCGCCGCCCTGATGTCGATGGGCATGATGATGCTGCCGCCGGTCATGATCTCGCTGCCCTTCAAGATCCTGCTCTTCGTGCTCGTCGACGGCTGGGGCCTGATCATCAAGAGCCTGATCGAGAGCTACAACACATGAACACGACCGGAGTCCTCGACATCGGCGTACAGGCGCTCCTGGTCGCCGGCAAGCTCGCCGCCCCCGTGCTGATCACGGCCCTCGTGGTCGGCTTCGCGATCTCGCTCCTCCAGTCGATCACGCAGATCCAGGAGCCGACGCTGGCCTTCGTGCCCAAGGCGATCGCCGTGGCCATCGCCCTGGTCGTCTGCGGCAACTGGATGATCTCCACGATGATCTCGTTCACGACGACGATGTTCGACCGGATCCCGTCGCTTCTGGGCGGTGGCTAGACCGTGGACTTCCGGTTCGACATGAGCGCGGTGGAGGCCGTGATGCTGGCGGGTGTCCGCATCGTCGCCTTCATCATGATCGCGCCGCCGTTCTCCTACAAGGCGATCCCCGGCAACGTGAAGGCGATGCTGTCGGTCGGCCTCGCGATCGCCGTGGCGCCCAGGATCGTCCCCGGCTACCACGCGCAGACCACCGGCGACTTCTTCGTCTCGCTCGTCCTCGAACTCGTCGCCGGCGCCACGCTCGGCTTCCTCGTGTGGCTCGTCTTCGCCGCCATCCAGTCGGCCGGCAGCGCGATCGACCTGTTCGGCGGCTTCCAGCTCGCTCAGGCCTACGACCCGCAGTCGATGGTCAACGGCGCCCAGTTCACCCGCCTGTTCCAGATGACCTCGCTCGTGCTCATGTTCACCTCGGGCGGCTACCAGTTGATCATCGGCGGCATCATGCGCACCTTCGACGCGGTGCCGATCGGCGTCGGAATCGACCTCTCGCACCCGGCCGCCCTCATCGTGAAGGCCGTGACGCAGATGTTCGTCGCGACGCTGCAGATCGCGGGTCCGCTGATCGTCGTCCTGTTCCTCGCGGACGCGGGCCTCGGGCTCCTGACCCGAGTCGCTCCCGCGCTCAACGCGTTCCAACTCGGCTACCCGCTCAAGATCATGATCACGCTCGGTCTCGGCGGCATGGTCTTCGTGGCGCTGCCGCAGATCGTCTCGACGCTGTCGAAGCAGGCCGTCGACGTCCTGGTGGGGGTGAGCTGATGTCCGACGCGTCCGGCGAGAAGACCGAGCAGGCGACCGAGAAGCGGATGAAGGAGGTCCACGGCAAGGGCCAGCTGTCCAAGTCGCAGGATCTCTCCGCCTGGGTCGGGGTCGGGGCCGCCGTCGTCATGATGCCCGCGACGATCGCCCGGGCGTCCGACGCGGGACTCGTCCAGATGGCCACCGTCAAGAACGTCATCGCCGCCCCCTCGGTGGGCGCCGCGAAGAGCGCCATGTTCGACGCGTTCGCCCAGATCGGCGGCATCGTCGCGCCGCTGCTCGCGGTCAGCGCCGTCGCCGTCCTGGTCGTCGCCATCATCCAGGGCGGCGTTCATTTCAAGAAGTCGATCGCCAAGTTCGAGCACTTCAACCTGCTGAACGGCATCAAGCACACCTTCGGTCCGCAGGCCCTCTGGCAGGGAGCGAAGGTGCTGCTGAAGACGGGTGTCGTCGCCCTGGTGCTCTGGATCGTCATCAAGAACCTCATGCCGGTGCTGATGAACTCGAACCTGCCGCTCACCTCGCTGCTCTCGGCTGCCAGCGGCGGCGTCTCCTCGCTCGTCGTCGCAGCCGTCGCCGCGGGCCTCGTGCTCGGCGGGCTCGACGTGATGGTCGTCCTGCGGCGCAACCGCAAGAAGACGCGCATGTCGAAGAAGGAGATCAAGGACGAGAGCAAGTCGTCCGACGGCGATCCCCTCATCCGCCAGCAGCGTCGTCAGCGAGCACTGGCCATGAGCCGCGGCCGCATGATGTCGAACATCGCCGACGCCGACGTCGTCATGGTCAACCCCACCCACGTCGCCGTCGCCCTGAAATACGAGCCGGGCCGTTCTGCGCCGCGCGTCGTCGCCAAGGGCGCCGGCGAGGTCGCTCGCGGGATCCGCGAGAAGGCGGAGCAGGAGGGGGTCCCGATGGTCAAGGACATTCCCCTGGCGCGCGCCCTGCACGCCGCCTGCGAGCTCGGCGACGAGATCCCCGTCGACCTCTACTCACCGGTCGCCCGCGTCCTGACCTTCGTCATGGCCCTCAGAGCGCGCGGCTCCTCTGCCGCCGCCGGAGTGCACACCATGCCCGGCGGCACCATCGCGGCCGAGCCCGAACCGTCCGAACACACCGAACCCTCGGCTAGCACCCTGGTTGGAGCACCCTCGTGAAAAACCTTCCCAAGCTCGTCGTCCCCATCGGCGTCGTCGGCATCGTCCTGCTGCTCGTCGTGCCGGTGCCGTCGATCCTGCTCGACACGCTGATCGTCTGCAACATCCTGCTCGCCCTGGTCATCCTGCTCACGACGATGTTCGTCAAGAAGCCGATGGACTTCTCGGTGTTCCCCTCGCTGCTGCTCGTCGCGACGCTGTTCCGCCTCGGACTCAACGTGGCGTCGACCCGCCTGGTGCTGAGCAAGGGCTTCGCCGGGGAGGTCATCCAGGCCTTCGGGCACGTCGCCGTCGGCGGCTCGGTCATCATCGGCGCCGTGATCTTCCTCATCCTGGTCGTCATCCAGTTCGTCGTCGTCACGAAGGGCGCCGAGCGCGTCGCCGAGGTGGGCGCTCGCTTCACCCTCGACGCCATGCCCGGCAAGCAGATGGCGATCGACGCCGACCTCAACGCCGGGCTCATCACCGACGAGATCGCCAAGAAGCGCCGCGCGGAGGTCGCCGGCGAGGCCGACTTCTACGGGGCCATGGACGGTGCCTCGAAGTTCGTCAAGGGCGACGCGATCGCCGGCATCCTGATCATCATCATCAACCTGATCGGCGGCATCGCGACCGGAATGGTGTCGGGCGGTCTCGCCATCGGCGACGCGCTGAGCAAGTACGGCATCCTCACCATCGGCGACGGCCTCGTCACCCAGATCCCGGCTCTGCTGATGGCCGTCTCCACCGGCATGATCGTCACCCGCTCGAACGCGGAGTCGGACCTCGGTTCGACGGCGTCGTCGCAGCTCACGCAGTCCCGCACCGCCGTCATGATCGCCGGAGTCGCCGCCATCGGCATGGCATTCATCCCCGGCATGCCGATCGTGCCGTTCATCCTGGTCGGCGGCAGCCTGCTCTTCATCGGCTACCGCATCAAGGCCCGGGAGAAGAAGGCGGCACAGGATCTCGAGCTGGCCGCGATGACGCAGGCGGTCGCGCCCTCCGAGACCACCGAGGACCTCCTCGAGCAGATGCGCGTGCACGCGCTCGAGATCCAGCTCGCCCCCGACCTCGTCGACATGGTCTCCGGCGCCTCCGACGACCTCCTCGGCCGCGTCCGCGCCCTGCGCCGCAAGATCGCCATGGAGCTCGGGGTCGTCGTGCCACCGGTCCGCACCCGCGACAGCGTCGAGCTGCCGCCGTCGACCTACGCGATCCGGATCGCCGGGGTCGAAGCGGGTCGCGGCGTCGCTCCCGCCTCCAAGGTCCTGGCGCTCGGCGACCTCCTCGACGCGCTGCCCGGAACGAGCACCGTCGAGCCCGTCTTCGGCCTCGCCGGCAAGTGGATCCCGGCCGAGATGCGTCACTCCGCCGAGATGACCGGCGCCACCGTGATCGACCGCGTCTCGGTGCTCGTCACCCACCTCTCGTCGATCATCACCGACAACGCCGCCCGCCTGCTCAGCCGAGAGGACGTCCGCGTGCTCGTCGAGGGCGTCAAGACCGTCAACGCCCCGGCGGTCGACGAGCTGATCCCGAGCATGCTGAGCATGGCCGAGCTGCAGCGCGTTCTCCAGGGCCTCCTGCAGGAGCAGATCCCGATCAACGACCTCGGCCGGATCTGCGAGGCGCTGACGCTCCGCGCCAAGGTGTCGACCGACCCCGAAGGGCTCGTCGAGGCGGCCCGCGCGGCTCTCGGCCCGGCACTCAGCGCGCAGTACCTCGACGGGAACACCCTGCGCGTCATCATGATCGAGCCCGGTCTCGAACAGTCGCTCCTGGAGGGCCTGCGTCCCTCGGAGCTCGGGACTCAGATCCTGCTCGACGCGCACCGGATCGAGACGATCCTGTCGTCCCTCAAGGCCCAGGTGCAGAACGTCGAGGCGTCCGGGCTGAGCGCCGTCCTCGTCTGCGCGCCGGCTCTGCGTCCTGCGATCCGCCGCCTCGTCTCGGCGCAGACCGGCGGCCTGCCCGTCCTGTCGTACCAGGAGGCGACGGCGGGCAACGTGACCATCGAGACGGTCGGGGTCGTGCGCGGCGTCGACTCGCTCGCCGCCTGACCCTGTCGTCCACCGACCCCGTCTGAGAGGATGAAGCGATGAGCGGGCCGAGCATCACCGTCACGGGCAAGACCCTCGACGAGATCGCCACCCGGGTGCGCGTCGAGCACGGCCCGCGCGCCCGCATCGTGGCGGCGGAACGCGTCACCTCCGGTGGCATCGCCGGGCTCTTCGCCAAGCGCTACGTCGAGGCCACCGTCGAACTGCCCGAGCGCGGTCGCCGGGCGGCGCGAACGGGGCGGGACGCGCCCGGTCGCCGCGCCTCCGACACCCCCGCCTCGCAGGCGGCCTTCTCACCCACGCCGGCGCAGCGCGTGGGGCTCGCCGCGCTCCTGGCCGACGCCGAAGACGCCGAGGAGGCGTTCGCGCTCGAGGAGAAGCCCGCCGAGCCCGCGGTCTCCACCCGATCCGGCGCCTTCGCCGACCTCATGGACGATCTCGCCTTCAACGGCGTCATCACCGATCCCGTCGTTCCCGAGCCGCTGGTTCCCGAGCCGGTCGTTCCCGAGCCGGTCGTCAAGATGACTGCGACCCCGGTGGCGCCCGCAGCACCCGAGGCGCCCCGCCCGGCCCCTGACCTGCTCGACGGCCCGGGCGACCTGGTCGTCGTGGTGGGCGAGCGCCCCGACACGGTCGCCGTCGCGCAGGCGATGGCCGAGGGCTCGAGCCTGCAGCGCGCGGCCATCCGAGTGGCAGGATCCTGCGCCGACGGCCGATTCGTCAGGGTCACCGACCGACGCGGCGCGCTCGAGGCCAGGGCGTCCGGCGTGGAGCTCGACCGGGCCACCTTCGTCGCCGTGGGGTGGGATTCGGCCACGGCCGAGATCGTCGCCGCGCTCGCGCCCGACCAGATCTGGTTCGCCGTCGACGCCGGGCGCAAGCACGCCGACACCGAGCGGTTCCTCGCGACGGCGTCCGCCGTCATCGACGCCGACGGGCTCGCCGCGGCGGGCCTGGCGGGCACCTCGACGCCCGACACCGTGCGCACTCTCGGCCTCCCCGTCGGCTGGACCGACGCGTAGGTCGCCGCCGCGACGCGTTTCCCGGACAACTCAACGCGCCGCGGCGCGTGTGAATGTCCGGGAAACGCGTTGCGGCAGACAGGACCACACCCCGGTAGTCTTGCGGGATGCTGGTGCTTACGCGCAAGGTGGGGGAGAGGATCCTCATCGGTGACGACATCGTCCTCACCATCCTCGACTCCCGCGGCGACGGCATTCGCGTCGGCATCGACGCCCCGCGCGGCATCAAGGTGCAGCGCGAAGAGGTCGTGCGAGCGGTCACCGAGGCCAACGCCGAGGCTGCCAGCGCACCCGACGACGCCGAGGCGCGCCTGCGCGATCTGCTCGGTGGGGCGCAGCCGCCCGCGGATCCTGCCCCCGAGCAGTAGTCCCCAGCCAGCCAGCCAGCCCCCTCTCCCTGCCTCCCTCCCGAAATCGAAGGGGATTTTCGCGCCGACCCTGCCCGATCGGCATGAAGCCGTCGTCGCCGCGAAAATCCCCTTCGATTTCTGCGGGGTGGGGGCTGCAGCGGCGCGGGGCAGGGGCGGGGCGGGGGCGGGTGTGCGGGGCGGGTGTGCGGGGCGGGTGCGCGGGGCGGGGCGGGCCGGGACAGGAGGACGGTGCCGGTGCGCGCGGGCGCTGGAGTCAGCGGCCGCCGAACACCGATCGCGACGGCTCGGGGGACGGCACGGCGGTGGCGTCCGTGACGACGGGCGCCCCGGCGACGAAGTCGCGCAGCTCGCGCCCGGCCACGACCTTGGCGGGCAGCGGGTCGGAGGAGTAGACGCGGGGCATGCGGTCGACCGGCAGCTCGGAGTGCGATCCGACCAGCACGACGTTGCCGAACCGCCGACCCTTCAAGGTGCCCGGGTCGGCCACGGCGACGACGTGCTCGAAGACGGTCTGGAGCGTCGACGCCTGGCCGCGGGCGAACGCGAGGCCCGCACCGTCGGCCGAGTTGACGATCAGCATGCCGGTCGGGGAGAGGAACGCGGCCGCGGCCGTGTAGAACTCGAGCGAGGTGACGTGCGCGGGGATGCGTGACCCGCCGAACACGTCGACGACCAGCAGATCGACGGTGCCGCGCAGGCCGGCGGGCAGCTTCTCCATCACCTCGCGGGCGTCGCCGTAGCGCACCCGGATCGACGCGCCGCGCGGGAACGGCAGTTGGGCGCGAACCAGGTCGACCAAGCCCTGCTCGAGCTCGACGACCTGCTGGCGCGAGCCCGGCCGGGTGGCCTCGACGTAGCGGGGCAGCGTGAGGGCGCCGGCCCCGAGGTGCAGGGCCGTGAGCGGGCCAGGCGGGAGGAGGTCGATGGCGTGCCCGATCCTGCGCACGTATTCGAAGGCGAGGTGCGTCGGATCGTCGAGGTCGACGTGCGACTGCGGTGTGCCGTCGACGACGAGCGTGTACGAGCCGGGGCTCCAGCGGTCGGGATCGATTCTGGCCTGGCCCGCACCGATGGTGATCTCGAGCGGGGCGTCGTCTCCGGAGCCGACGGTGTCGCGGGACGAGCCGCGGGAGGAAGCCATGCCTCCAGCCTGCCACGGCGCGCTGGGATCTCCACCCCGCACTTCCACCCGTGGGTGGTGGGCCGGCCCGGCTGCCGCTGCAACTCTTGAGACATCCCCAGAAGAAAGGTCACACCGTGTCGGTCCAGCTCCTCACCAACATCGTCATCGGGCTCGCGCTCGTCGGCTTCATCGCCTACCGTCAGCTGCGCTGGACGCGGACCGACCGCGCGAGCGTCTGGCGCATGCCGCTGATCCTCGGCGTGATCGGCGTCATCAACCTCTCGTCGACCGCGAAGAACGCGACCGTCGGCGCCCCGGACATCACCATCATCGGCATCGAGCTCGTCCTCGCGGTCGTGATCGGTCTCCTCATGGGGCGCCTGACGGTGTTCCGGGTGGCGGCGACGCCCGATTCGAAGGGGCGCAGGATCGAGGCGCGCTCCGGGGCGCGGGCGCCGCGCTCTGGGTGGTCCTCATCGTGGTGCGCGTCGGCCTCGACGTGGTCGGCGGGATGATGGGCGCCCACCTGCTCACCGCGACCGGCGTGATCCTGCTCACCGTCGCCGCCAGCCGCGCCGCTTCGGCCCTCATGATGGACGGCCGCATGCCGCAGGTCTCGACTGTCAGGGCATGATGGCGGTGTGACCGCCGCCTTTCCTCCGACCCGGACCGCCCGCGCGGTCTGGGTTCGGCGCTCAACGGCATCGGAGCGATCATCGTGGCCTTCTGGCTCTTCGCGGGTCACGTCGCCGGCGCGCACCTGACGACCCCGGTGATCGCGATCAGCCTGGTCGCTCTCGTCGCCTGGGTGGTCCGCGCGTTCACCCGCGAGAACCGGCTCGGCGACGTCTCGGCCGTCGTGATGCTCCTCGGCGGAACCACGATGGTGCAGGCGACCGATGCGCTGATGATCACCCCCGCCATCATCGCGGTGCTCGCCGTCACTGTCGACAGGCGTCACCCGATCGCCGTCGGGGCCTCCTTCGCACTCGTCGGCGCGGCCATCGTCACCGCGACCTCGATCGCGTACGGGCGCCCGCCGTCGTTCCTCCTCGGTGTCCTGGGAGGCCTGGCGATCGGCTTCGTGATCGGCTTCAACCGGAGGCAGACCAGGATCGCCGCCGAACGCGAACGCGAACTCCTCGCCCGCGATCTCGAGATCGACCGCGAGCAGCAGCGTTCGAGTCTGCTGGCCGACCGTGCTCGGGTCGCCCGCGACATCCACGACGTCCTCGCCCACAGCCTGGGCGGGCTCGTCATCCAGCTCGACGCCGTCGAGGCCCTGCTCGAGAACGGCCGCACCGACGACGCCGCGGCCCGGGTGCTCGCCGCCCGGCAGCTCGCCGCCGAAGGGCTGGGCGAGGCTCGGCGGGCCGTCGCGACGCTGCGCGACCCGGATGCCGACCCCAGCCCCGAACGCGATGCTCTCGGGGCGCCCGACGCTCTCGAGCGCCTGATGGCTGCTCACGAATCGCTGGGCGGCCGTTCGGTCGTCGAGGGCAGGTCCGCCCTCGATCAGCTCGATCCGGAGCACGCGCGCGCGGTGGCCGGGGTGCTCCGCGAGACGCTGAGCAATGCGCGTCGGCACGCCCCCGGCGAGACCGTGACTCTGGTCTTCTCGCTCGACCGGCACCGTGGCATCCTGCGCTTTCGGGTGTCGAACCCCGTTCCGGCGTCGGAAGCCGTGTCGCCGGGAGGCGGCCACGGGCTTCCGGGCATGCGCGAGCGGGTGGCCGAGCTGGGCGATGCCTCGTGGGTCGACGCCGAGCGGCGCGGGGCGGAGTTCGTCATCGAGGAGAGGTGGTGACGCGGTGACGGAGACGACACCGGCGGGCTCCATCAGGATCGTGGTCGCCGACGACCAGGCGATCGTCCGCGACGGCCTGGTGACGATGCTCTCCCTGGTCGACGACTTCGAGATCGTCGGGCAGGCCGCCGACGGGGCCGAGGCCGTCCGTCTCGTCGACGAGCTGACGCCCGACGTCGTGCTCATGGACCTCCGCATGCCCCAGCTGTCGGGCGCCGAAGCGACCGCACGTGTCCTCGCGTCCCACCCGGCGACGGCCGTGCTCGTGCTGACGACCTTCGCAGACGACGAGTCGATCGTCGGCGCCCTGCGGGCCGGCGCTCGCGGGTACCTCACCAAGGACGCCGGGCGCAAGGAGCTCGCCAGCGCGATCCGGGCGGTCGCCGCCGGTCAGTCGATCTTCGAGGCCTCGGTGGGTGCGCTGCTGGTGCAGAGCTTGACGGCAGGATCCGCGAATCGCTCCCCGGCCGGCGTCGAGCCGCCGCGCTCGTCCGCCGACTCCTCCGCGCACGCCACCCCGACCTCACCCCGCGCGAAGCCGAGGTCTTCGCGCTGATCGCCCTCGGACTGTCCAACCCCGAGATCGCGGTGAAGCTGTTCGTGAGCATCGCCACGGTGAAGGCCCACGTCAACACGATCTTCGCGAAGCTCGACGTGACGACACGAGCGCAGGCCATCGCCCTCGCGCTCGGCTGACGTCGCGCTTCGCCGGTCGTTCACCCGACGGGTCTAGACATCACCCCCGTTCGGGGGTTATGTTGTTCGTACCCGACGGCGAACCGAAGCCGCCAGGTCTTGTCGGTGGTGCACACCCAGGCACCCGCTCTCCCCGGCCCTTCGCGGCCGAGCGAAGCCAACCGCGCCTCCTGGCTTCGACTTCTGCCACCACCCGACACCCGAAAGTCCCGCATGCCCGCCACGCGTCTGTCCGCGCCCGCTCACCCGTCCACCCGCCTCACCCCTGGGAGACGTCGTCGTCTCGCCGCCCTCCTCCTCGTTCCACTCCTGGCGTTCGCCGCACTGCTCTTTGGAGCGGCGGCACCGGCCCAGGCGGCCCCCATCACCGGTGCCATCACCGACGTCAGGATCGCTCCGACGGATCCCCGGTTGGGCGCACAGCTCACGACGGAGATCGACTGGAGGGTGCCCAACGGCACGCAGTCCGGCGACACCTTCACGCTGACGCTCCCGTCGAACCTGCGCAATCTTCCGCAGGGCTTCGCGCTCGTCGACCCCGACGGTGGAGCGGTGGTGGCCAACGCCGTCCTCTCGCAGACGATGCCGGCCGTGATCACGTTCACGATGACGGACTACGCGTCGACGCACTTCGACACCCACGGCACCGCCTTCGTCACCTCGAACTTCTCGGCCTCCAGCACGCCGGCGGGCGTCACGACTCCGCTCACGTACACGAGCGGCGACGGGCGGGTCTTCACCGTCCCGGTCACGCCGACCGGCTCACCGACCGGCACCGACCGTCCCTCGAAGTACGGCGTGTACACGCGACCCGACCAGGGTCGCACCAACGGGACCGACTTCCTCGCGTACAACATCTCGACTCCGGTCGGACCGTTCGAGTCGGCCACGACGACCGACACGGTCGGCTCCGACCAGAAGTGGACGTTCGACTGCTCGACCATCTCGTACCTGGACGTCCGCCTCAACGCCGCCGGGACCATGGTCGGTCGTACCCCGACGACGCCGGCCTCGACCTCGTGCAGCCCCACGTCCCTCACGGTCGGCTGGGGTCCGGCTGTCGCGCTCCACGAGTACCGCGTGGTGATCGACGCGAGCCTTCCCAAGGCGACGGGCGTCTCCACCGCATCGCAGACGTTCACCAACACGGCCCGAGTCGTCACCGTGCAGGGCGGCGCCCGGCGCTCGCAGGCGGCCACGGCCGTCGACCAGCAGTCCTCCGGCGGCGGCACCGGCGTCGGGGTCAACCCGGCCGTCGCCATCGTCAAGGGCGACTCCCGCGGTAACGCCGCCGACACCGATGCCGCCCGTGTCACCCTCGGGGCCGACGGCACCGCGTCGCTGGTCTACCGCGTCACCAACACCGGCAGCGACGTTCTGCAGAACGTCCAGGTCTCCGACCGCGTCGTGTCCAACGGCACCGTCACCGGGCTCAGCTGCGACTTCTCCGCTCTCGGCGGGCCGACCAGCGGCACCTCGTTCTCCGGTCACTTCGCCGTCGGTGTCAGCTTCCCCTGCACCGCGAACCTCAGCGGCGTCTCCGCGGGCGACACCGACCACCAGGACGTCGGCACCGTCACGGCCACCGGTGTGCTCTCCGGGCAGCGAGTGACCGGCTCGAACGCGTACTTCGCGCGCGTCGCCGGTCTCAGTGGTCCGACCGGCGGGACGTCGACGCCCAACGGCGGCACCACGCGGCCGACTGCTCCCGTCACGGCTCCGGCCCCCGCACCCGCGGCGGTCGGCACGACCGGGCCGGCCGTCGCGCCGGTCGCGTCGGACGACGACTCGACGCTCGCCTACACGGGCACGGACGTGGTCGCTCCGCTCGGTGCTGCCGGAGTGCTCCTCGCGCTCGGCCTCGGTCTCACCGTTGCAGCTCGCCGCCGCCGGGTCGCCGACTCGGAGTAGGGACGGCGGCTCGACCCGCCGGGCTTCGGCTCGGCGGGCCGGGCTTCATCAGTCGCGGGCGACGACGACCAGCGTCATGGGCTCGTCGTGACCCTGCCACGAGCCGCTCAGCACCTCGCGCTCGGCTCCGGTGCCGGCGGCCGCGGCAAGGGCCGCCGCGTCCGCGCCGGGCACCCTGGCCAGGGCCACCCGCAGGTCGCCGGCGCTCGCGACGGTGATCCCGTCGTCGTCGCGGGTCGCCACGGCGGCGACGTCGGGTGCGGTGACCTCTCGTGATCCTGCCGCCCCGCTCCCCGCTGCGACGGCGGTGGGCTCACGGGGGACCCGGGCTCCGTCGATCTCGTAGAACTCGTCGGCCTGGACTCCGCCGCCGAGGGCCGCATTCGCGACCGCGGCGAGGTACGCGGGATCGCCGAGGGCGTCGTAGACGAACCGGGTGCCGAGGACGGAGTGCTCCATCGTGCCGAGCAGCCAGGCCTCACCGCCCGCGAGAGCGGTGTCGCGATAGGTCAGCGGCACCTGCAGCACGGGCCCCGCGCCTGCGCTGACGAACAGCGTCTCGATGCCGACGCGCCCCTCGGGATCGTCGAACCGGAACGCGGCGACCTTGTCGAAGTCGCGCTCGGGATCGCCGTCGAACCAGGGCTGCGCCCGGGCCCAGTCGGCGAGGATCTCGGTCTTCGACGGAGTCAGTTCCGACTTGTGCAGGAGTGCCATGCCCCGATCGTAGGGGGCGACGCGGCGCACCCCCAATACACGGTTCGTTTCGCGGATCACCCTCCCGATGCCTGCGCCGGGCCAGTACTCTTTCGATCCCGTCGAGCGTTCCACCCGGGCCTCGGCGTCACCCGACACGAAAACCCGACATGACTGTTCGCGAGCCCGCGCTCGTTCCCGTGCCCAGCCGGCGCGGACCTCTCCGGCCGATCACCGGCCTCCTGCTCGAGAGGATCCTCGGCCGGTGCCTCGCCGTGTTCACGGTCGTGTTCGGGGCGCAGGGACTGCCGTTCGCGATCCTGCAGCAGGACGTCCTCCGCGCACCGTTGTCGCTGATCGTCGTCGTCGCTCTGTTCGGGGCGTTCCTCGCGACCGCGGTCGCCGGATTCGCCGGCCGATCCGTCGAGGTCGCCGCCCCGATCGTGCCGATCGTCTATCTCGTGTCGATGGCGACCTGGCCGCTGACGGTGCGGGATCCTGCGCTGGTCCAGCCCTCGGTGCCGTGGCTCTGGTTCGTCTGCAATCTCGTCCTCGCGACGGGGGTGTTCGCGTTCCGGCCGTTGATCGCGTCGGTCTACCTCGTGCTGATCCCGGCCGTGTTCTTCGTCGTGCGCCAGACGCCGTCGGGCGGTGGGGCGTCGGTCGGGCACGCCCTGCTCGACAGCACCTACACCGTCGTCCTCGGAGCGGCCGTGCTGGTGCTGGTCGTGCTGCTGAGGAAGGCCGCGCACGACGTCGATGCGGCTCAGGGGGCCGCGGTCAGCCGCTACGGCGACGCCGTGCGCGAGCACGCCACGGAGCTGGAGCGCGTCCAGGTCGACTCGATCGTGCACGACGGCGTCCTGACCGCCCTCCTGTCGGCCTCGAGGGCCGAGACTCCGCGCGCGCGCCGCCTGGCCTCCGTCATGGCGGAAACCAGCATGACGCGGCTGGTCACGGCTGCGGAGGCCCCGAGAGCTGCCGGCAAGGAGGTGCCGCTCGCGCGGATCCGGGAGCGACTGGACCGAGCGCGCGTCCACCTCGACCCCGAGGCCCACCTCTCGCCCGAGAGCGAGGCGGGTTGGCTCCACCTGCCGGCCGACATCGCGCAGACCCTGGCCGACGCCGCGGTTCAGGCACTCGTGAACAGCTGCCAGCACGCCGGTGAGGACGCCGCGCGGTGGCTGGGGGTCGTCGCAGACGGTGACACGGCCGTCGTCATCGTCGGGGACGACGGAGCGGGGTTCGACACGGAACTGCCGTCCGAGCGTCTCGGGGTGCGGGTGTCCATCGTCGAGCGCGTGGAGAACTGCGGCGGCACGGCGGACATCGTCAGCGCTCCCGGCCGCGGCACGGTCGTCACGCTCCGTTGGCCGTCGCCCGCGCTCTCGTCGCCGTAGGGCGCGCCTCACGGCACGTGTGCGCGAGGCACGCTGGTGCGCACGACGCCGGGGCCGTCACGCCCGGCCCCATCCGCGACACCTACTGCCGCAGCGAACCGGCCCCCGCCACCCGCACCGCCTCGGTGACCGCGTCCAGCAGCACGGACGCCAGGTTCCAGCGCTGCCAGTAGAGCGGAACGTCCAGCGGATCGTCCGGCGCCAGCTCGACCAGCCGCCCCTCGGCGATGGCCCCGAGACACTGCTGCTCGGGCAGCACGCCCCAGCCGAAGCCGAGTGCGACGGCCCGCGCGAAGTCGTCCGACGTCGGGATGTAGTGCCGCGGAGCCGTGGAGGCCGAGCCCGTGTGCTTCCGCACGAAGGACTCCTGGAGGTCGTCGTCCCGATCGAAGTAGACCACGGGTGCCGCCGCCAGCGACGAGGGCGCAGGATCCCGCAGCCCCCACCGCAGGGCGAATCCCGGCGAGCACACCGCCCGATACCGCATCGCCCCCAGCGCCTGGGTCGTGCAGCCCTGCACGGGTTCGCGCGTCGACGTGACCGCCGCCATCACGGTGCCCGACCGCAGCAGCCGCGTGGTGTGCTCCTGATCTTCGCGGTGGAGGTCGAACACCACGCCGAGGTCGTCGCCCAGCCCGGCGAGCGCCTCGAGGAACCAGGTGGCGAGGCTGTCCGCGTTGACGGCCAACGCGATCCTGCTCGCTCCCGACGTATCGTCCGGCCCGTCGAGCGCGCGACGCGTGTCGGCCTCGAGCAACTCGACCTGACGGGCGTAGCGGAGCACCACCATCCCCGCCTCGGTGAGGCTCACCGGCGTCGTGCGCTGCACCAGCACGCGGCCCGTCGAGGTCTCCATCGCCTTCACGCGCTGCGAGACGGCCGACGCCGTGACGTGCAGTCGCCGAGCCGCCGCCTCGAACGTGCCCTCGTCTACCAGGGCGCTGAGGGTCTCGAGCTGGTCCATCTGCATAAGTAGAGCTTAGGCAACCTGAAAATCATTAGCTGTACTGAATCGCTTCCGCTCCCTACCGTGAAACCGTGACCGCAACCGTTCTGCCCGCTCTCGTCGGTTTCCTGACCGGGCTCTCTCTGATCGTCGCCATCGGGGCGCAGAACGCCTTCGTGCTCCGCCTCGGGATCGAGGGACGCTCCCGGGTGATCGCTCCGGTCGTCGTGATCTGCGCGGCGTCCGACGGCGTGCTGATCGTGGCCGGAGTCCTCGGGATCGGTGCGCTGATCCAGGCGGCACCGGTCGTCATGATCGTGATCAGGATCGTCGGCGCCGGCTTCCTCCTCGTCTACGGGCTGTCGGCCGCGCGTCGGGCGCTGCGCCCCGCGGCACTCGTCGCAGCGGCGGCGTCGTCTCCGACCGGCGTGCGCACAGCAGTCATCACCGCGCTCGCGTTCACCTGGCTCAACCCGCACGTCTATCTCGACACCGTCCTCTTCCTCGGGTCGGTCGCCAACCAGCAGGGCCTCGACGAGCGCTGGTGGTGGGCCGGGGAGCCCTGCTCGCGAGCTGCGTCTGGTTCGCCGGCCTCGGTTTCGGTGCGCGCCTGCTCCGCCCGGTGTTCGCTCGCCCCGCCGCCTGGCGCGTTGTCGACGCCCTCATCGCCGTCGTCATGATCGCCCTCGGCCTCCGCCTGGCCTTCGGCCTCTAGCTCCTCCCTGCCCTCCTGCCTGCCTGCCTGCCTGCGCGCCTCCCGCCTCCTGCCTGCCCGCCTCCCGCCTGCCTGCCTGCGCTCTCCTGCCTGCCCGCCCGCCTGCCCGCCCCGGGCCCGCCCGCCCGGGCCCCCTCCCGAAATCGAAGGGGATTTTCGCCGCCCACCCCGTTCAGCCGCAGAAAGCGACGGCACGGTCCAAGATCCCCTTCGTTCTGCCGAGCGCCCGACGCTCGATCACCCCCGAAGAACAGCGCACAGGATGGTGTCAAGAACCATCGGCCACTCGAAGAGCACCTGGTGGTAGGTGAACTCGAGCACGGTGTACCCGAGTCGAACGGCGGTCGCGATCCTGGCCCGATCCCTCTCGTAGTCGCGAGCCGACCCGTGGAACTCGAAGCTCGTGCACTCGATGACGACGCGCCCGGCAACGAGGAAGTCGACGCGAATCCCGTCGCTGATCCACTTCTGGCTCTCGAATCGCAGGCCGGCTTCGAGGAGCCCCCACCGCAGGACCGACTCGGTGCCCGATTCCGCCGTCGGGCTGGCGCGCTCCACGACGACCTGGCAGCGCGCGGGGAGCTCCGCGCAGAGCAGAGCCAGCTGCTCGCGCGCCAGCCCGTGCCGCCGAAGGGCGGAATCCAGGACAGCCAGGCCGAAAGCCGGAGGCTCTAGCGTCACGACCTGGCGAAGGCACGACCGCAGCCCGACGTGAAGTCGCTCGCGGCGGCGATCCAGGCGGGCCCCGTCGCGGAGAATCCGAACCCGGTGGTTCTCGCGATCGAGGGGCCGATCGGCCGAATCGGGATCGCGAAGCCCCTTGGCATTCTCGCGAACGCTCACGTGAAGCGACGCTCCCGGCGGTTGCCAGAGATCGAGGGACGGCGTCGCCGACGAGGCTGCGAGGACTCCGCCGACGCGGGCCGCCCGCACGACGGCCTCGGGGAGGTCCGGTCGGCCGTAGACGCCGTGACGGATGCGCGCGATCTCACCGCTCCGCCACGCGGCGTCGATCTGTTCGGGCAGGACACCCCGGCGGAGGAGCTCGGCCCGTCTCGCGATGCCGCCCAGCGAACCCAGGGACGCTCGTAGTTGTCGATCCATGGCGCGAGCATGTCGTCATGGCGGCGCCGCTCGGCGGCCGGGCCCCGCACCTGTGGAACCCGGTCCGCCCTTCGGCCCCTGTGGAGAAGACCTCCCGCCAGAAATCGAAGGGGATTCTCCCTCTTCGGGCCGCAGCGCCCGTCGGAGCCGTCGCTCAGGCGGAATCCCCTTCGATTTCCGGAGGGGGCAGGAGGGGGCAGGAGGGGCAGGAGGGGAGGGCTGGGGTCAAAGGGGGAGAGGGCACGCAGGATCCAAGGCACCCGGCCGCCGATCCGGGCCTCCGCTCAGCCGCTTATACCGGTGATCCGGAAAAAGGTCAACGACCTACTGGACAGGGCGCGTCGGGGCGACATATAGTTGACCTTTGCGCTCCCCATGTCCAGTCGTCATATTGCGGTCGACTTGACTTCCCCGAAAATTGCGGCGGGGTGGGTGACTGTCCGAGGCTACCGCTTCCGGTCATCCTGGTGAGTTCGTCTCCACCAATCACAACGTACTGTCCGACAGACGACACAGGGCCCCTAGGGTCCACGGAGGTAGTTTCCTTGGCTGCTGCGCCCAACGCACAAACCAACTCACCCAAGAACGGCCGGACAGCTCAGCGGCTGTCCTTCGCGAAGATCACCGACACGCTGACGGTCCCCGACCTGCTGGCGCTTCAGACGGAGAGCTTCGATTGGCTGGTCGGCAACGACGTGTGGAAGGGCCGCCTCGCAGAAGGCCAGGCTCAGGGCCGCACCGACCTCGCCGTCCACTCGGGCCTGGAGGAGATCTTCGAGGAGATCTCCCCGATCGAAGACCTCGGCGAGACGATGCAGCTGTCGTTCACCGCTCCCGAGCTCGAAGACCCCAAGTACTCGATCGACGAGTGCAAAGAGCGCGGCAAGACCTATGCCGCGCCGCTGTACGTCAACGCCGAGTTCATGAACCACCTCACCGGTGAGATCAAGACCCAGACGGTCTTCATGGGCGACTTCCCCCTCATGACCGAGCGGGGCACGTTCATCATCAACGGCACCGAGCGCGTCGTCGTGTCGCAGCTCGTCCGCTCTCCCGGCGTGTACTTCGACCGCACGCCCGAGAAGACCTCCGACAAAGACGTGTACTCGTCGCGCATCATCCCGAGCCGCGGTGCCTGGCTCGAGTTCGAGATCGACAAGCGCGACCAGGTCGGTGTCCGCATCGACCGCAAGCGCAAGCAGAGCGTCACCGTCTTCCTGAAGGCCCTCGGCCTCACCAGCGAAGAGATCCTCGAGGAGTTCAAGGGCTTCGCGTCGATCGAGGCGACCCTCGAGAAGGACGCCATCCTGACGAAGGAAGAGGCGCTCAAAGACATCTACCGCAAGCTCCGTCCGGGCGAGCAGGTCGCTGCCGAAGCCGCGCGTGCGCTGCTCGACAACTTCTACTTCAACCCGAAGCGCTACGACCTGGCCAAGGTGGGTCGTTACAAGATCAACCGCAAGCTCGGTATGGACGCCCCGCTGACCGACTCCGTGCTCACGGTCGAGGACATCGTCGCGACCATCAAGTACCTCGTCTCGCTGCACGCCGAAGAGAAGACCATCTCGGGCACCCGCGACGGCAAGCCGGTCGAGATCCGTCTCGACATCGACGACATCGACCACTTCGGCAACCGCCGTATCCGCGCCGTCGGCGAGCTCATCCAGAACCAGGTCCGCACCGGTCTCTCCCGCATGGAGCGTGTCGTCCGCGAGCGCATGACCACGCAAGACATCGAAGCGATCACCCCGCAGACCCTGATCAACGTGCGCCCCGTCGTCGCTGCGATCAAGGAGTTCTTCGGCACCTCGCAGCTGTCGCAGTTCATGGACCAGAACAACCCGCTGTCGGGTCTGACGCACAAGCGTCGCCTTTCGGCCCTCGGCCCGGGTGGTCTGAGCCGCGAGCGCGCCGGCGTCGAGGTCCGCGACGTCCACCCGTCGCACTACGGCCGCATGTGCCCGATCGAGACCCCGGAAGGCCCGAACATCGGTCTGATCGGCTCGCTCGCGTCGTTCGCCCGCATCAACTCGTTCGGTTTCATCGAGACCCCGTACCGCCGCGTCATCGACGGCATCGTCTCGAAACAGATCGACTACCTGACCGCGTCCGAGGAGGACGACTTCGTCGTCGCTCAGGCGAACGCTCCGCTCACCGACGACTTCACCTTCGCCGAAGAGCGCGTTCTCGTCCGCCGCAAGGGCGGCGAGGTCGAGCTCGTGGCCAAGGAGGACGTCGACTACATGGACGTCTCGCCGCGCCAGATGGTGTCGGTCGCGACCTCGCTCATCCCGTTCCTCGAGCACGACGACGCGAACCGCGCCCTCATGGGTGCGAACATGCAGCGCCAGGCCGTCCCGCTGGTCCGCAGCGAGTCGCCGCTCGTCGGCACCGGTATGGAGGGTTACACCGCCATCGACGCCGGAGACGTCGTCACCGCCGAGAAGGCCGGTGTCGTTCTCGAGGTGTCCGCTGACGTCGTCACCGTCCAGCTCGACGAGGGTGGCACCCAGGACTACTACCTGCGCAAGTTCGACCGCTCGAACCAGGGCGCGTCGTACAACCACCGCGTGATCGTCGACGCCGGACAGCGCGTCGAGGTCGGAGAGGTCCTGGCCGACGGCCCGGCCACCGAGAACGGCGAGCTCGCGCTCGGCAAGAACCTCCTCGTGGCGTTCATGCCGTGGGAGGGCTACAACTACGAAGACGCGATGATCCTGAGCCAGAACCTGGTGAAGGACGACACGCTCTCCTCGATCCACATCGAGGAGTACGAGGTCGACGCCCGCGACACCAAGCTCGGCAAGGAGGAGATCACCCGTGACCTCCCCAACGTCAGCCCCGACCTGCTGGCCGACCTCGACGAGCGCGGCATCATCCGCATCGGCGCCGAGGTTCGTCCCGGCGACATCCTGGTCGGCAAGGTCACGCCGAAGGGCGAGACCGAGCTGAGCGCCGAGGAGCGCCTGCTCCGCGCGATCTTCAACGAGAAGAGCCGCGAGGTTCGCGACACGTCGCTGAAGGTGCCGCACGGCGAGCAGGGCACGATCATCGGTGTCAAGGTCTTCGATTCGCAGGATGGCGACGACGAGCTCGGCTCGGGCGTCAACCAGCGCGTCGTGGTCTTCATCGCCCAGAAGCGCAAGATCACCGCGGGTGACAAGCTCGCCGGTCGTCACGGCAACAAGGGCGTCATCTCGACGATCCTCCCGGTCGAAGACATGCCCTTCCTCGCGGATGGCACGCCCGTCGACATCGTCCTCAACCCGCTGGGCGTCCCCGGTCGAATGAACTTCGGCCAGGTGCTCGAGATCCACCTCGGGTGGATCGCCAAGCAGGGCTGGAACGTCGACGGCATCCAGGAGTGGGCCGAGAACCTTCCGAAGCACGCGCTGTCGGCCCCGGCCGGCACCAAGGTCGCCACCCCGGTGTTCGACGGTGCTTCCGAAGACGAGATCGCAGGACTCCTCGACTCCACGCTGGTCACCCGCGACGGCGACCGTCTCATCGGCTCGTCCGGTAAGACGCAGCTCTTCGACGGCCGCTCCGGCGAGCCGTTCCCGGAGCCCGTCTCGGTCGGCTACATGTACATCCTGAAGCTGCACCACCTGGTCGACGACAAGATCCACGCCCGTTCGACCGGTCCGTACTCCATGATCACGCAGCAGCCGCTGGGTGGTAAGGCGCAGTTCGGTGGTCAGCGCTTCGGTGAGATGGAGGTCTGGGCCCTCGAGGCCTACGGAGCGGCTTACGCCCTCCAAGAGCTCCTGACCATCAAGTCCGACGACATCCTGGGCCGCGTGAAGGTCTACGAGGCGATCGTCAAGGGTGAGAACATCCAGGAGCCCGGTATCCCCGAGTCCTTCAAGGTGCTCATCAAAGAGATGCAGTCGCTCTGCCTGAACGTCGAGGTGCTGTCCGCCGACGGCCAGACGGTCAGTCTGCGCGACAACGACGACGAGGTGTTCCGCGCTGCGGAAGAGCTCGGCATCAACATCTCCTCCCGCTTCGAGTCCTCGTCCGTCGACGAGATCTAAAGCACCTCACCCCCATTACGACAACGTCGACACTTTTATAAAGGGATAAACATTGATCGAAGCAACAACTTTCGATGAGCTGCGGATCGGTCTCGCTACTGCCGAGAACATCCGCGCCTGGTCACACGGTGAGGTCAAGAAGCCGGAGACCATCAACTACCGCACACTCAAGCCCGAGAAGGACGGCCTCTTCGGAGAGCAGATCTTCGGACCCAGCCGCGACTGGGAGTGCGCCTGCGGAAAGTACAAGCGAGTCCGCTTCAAAGGCATCGTCTGCGAGCGCTGCGGCGTCGAGGTCACCAAGTCCTCGGTCCGTCGCGAGCGCATGGGCCACATCGAGCTCGCCGCGCCCGTCACGCACATCTGGTACTTCAAGGGTGTTCCGTCGCGTCTCGGCTACCTGCTCGACATGGCACCGAAAGACCTCGAGAAGGTCATCTACTTCGCTGCCTACATGGTCATCTCGATCGACGACGAAGGTCGTCACGCCGACATGCCGGGTCTCGAGAACGAGCTCCGCCTCGAGATCAAGCAGCTCGAGTCGCAGCGCGACAGCCGCATCGCCGACCGTCTGAAGAAGCTCGAAGACGACCTGGCCGCCCTCGAGGCGGAAGGCGCCAAGAGCGACCAGAAGCGTCGTGCCAAGGACGGCGCCGAGAAGGAGATGTCGCAGACCCGCAAGGCGTTCGACGAAGACATCAACCGCCTCGAGCGCGTCTGGGAAGACTTCCGCTCGCTCAAGGTAGGCGACCTCAAGCCGGAAGACGCCGTCTTCCACGAGCTGCAGGATCGCTTCGGCATCTACTTCGAGGCCCACATGGGCGCCGAGGCGATCCAGAAGCGTCTCCAGTCGTTCGACCTCGAGGCCGAGGCCGAGATCCTCCACGACCAGATCGCGAACGGCAAGGGTCAGAAGAAGATCCGCGCCATCAAGCGCCTGCGCGTGGTGAGCTCCTTCCTGTCGACCGGCAACTCGCCGGCCGCCATGGTGCTCGAGGTCGTCCCGGTCATCCCGCCGGAGCTCCGCCCGATGGTGCAGCTCGACGGTGGCCGCTTCGCGACCTCCGACCTGAACGACCTCTACCGTCGCGTGATCAACCGCAACAACCGTCTTCGTCGTCTGCTCGACCTCGGTGCTCCCGAGATCATCGTCAACAACGAGAAGCGGATGCTGCAGGAGGCCGTCGACGCCCTGTTCGACAACGGTCGCCGCGGTCGTCCCGTCACCGGTACCGGTAACCGCGCCCTGAAGTCCCTGAGCGACATGCTCAAGGGAAAACAGGGTCGTTTCCGCCAGAACCTGCTCGGCAAGCGCGTCGACTACTCCGGACGTTCGGTCATCATCGTCGGCCCGACGCTGAAGCTGCACCAGTGCGGTCTGCCCAAGCAGATGGCTCTCGAGCTGTTCAAGCCGTTCGTCATCAAGCGCCTCATCGACCTCAGCCACGCTCAGAACATCAAGAGCGCCAAGCGTATGGTCGAGCGTTCGCGCCCGCAGGTGTGGGACGTCCTCGAAGAGATCATCCGTGAGCGCCCGGTTCTGCTGAACCGTGCTCCCACGCTGCACCGCCTGGGCATCCAGGCCTTCGAGCCGCTCCTCGTCGAGGGCAAGGCCATCCAGCTGCACCCGCTCGTCTGCGCTGCGTTCAACGCGGACTTCGACGGCGACCAGATGGCCGTCCACCTCCCGCTGAGCGTCGAGGCGCAGGCCGAGGCCCGCATCCTCATGCTGGCGTCGAACAACATCCTGAAGCCGTCCGACGGCCGTCCGGTGACCCTGCCCGCGCAGGACATGATCATCGGCCTGCACCACCTCACGACGGTCAACGAGGGAGCAACCGGCGAAGGCCGCGCGTTCTCGTCCGTCTCCGAGGCGATCCTGGCCAAGGATCAGGGCTCGCTCGACCTCAACGCCGTCGTCAAGATCCGCATCCCGGGTCTGACGTTCGCCGAGGGTGAGGCTCCTGCCGGTTACGTCGAGGGTGACACCACCCTGGTCGAGACCACGCTGGGCCGCGCGATCTTCAACGAGGCGCTCCCGGACGACTACCCCTTCGTGCAGGAGGTCACCGACAAGGGTGTCCTCTCGACGATCGTCAACGACCTCGCCGAGCGGTACCCGAAGGTCGCCGTCGCCGCAGCACTCGACAACATCAAAGACGCGGGCTTCTACTGGGCCTCGCGTTCCGGTGTCACGGTCGCTCTCTCCGACATCCTCACGCCTCCGCGCAAGCCGGAGATCGTCGCGGGCTACGAGAAGCAGGCCGCGGCCGTCCAGGGCGAGTTCGACAAGGGCCTCATCTCCGACGCCGAGCGCCGTGCCGACCTGATCAAGATCTGGACGGAGGCGACGAACGAGGTCGCCGCGGCCATGCGCGAGAACTTCCCGAAGAACAACACCATCAACCGCATGGTGACGTCGGGTGCTCGTGGTAACTGGCTGCAGGTCCGCAACATCGCGGGTATGCGTGGTCTGGTGAACAACCCGAAGGGTGACATCATCCCTCGTCCGATCATCTCCTCGTATCGCGAGGGTCTGTCGGTGGCCGAGTACTTCATCGCGACGCACGGTGCCCGCAAGGGTCTGGCCGACACGGCTCTCCGCACGGCCGACTCGGGGTACCTCACGCGTCGTCTCGTCGACGTCTCGCAGGATGTCATCATCCGCGAAGACGACTGCGGCACCACGCGCGGTCTCGAGATGCCCATCGCGGCCCCCGACTCCACCGGCAAGCTCGTCCGTGACGCCACGGTCGAGAACACGGTCTACGCACGCACCCTCTCGGCCGACGCTGTCGACCCGAAGGGCACCGTCGTGGCCGAGGCCGGCGCCGACGTCGGAGACGTCCTGATCGACCTCCTGGTCGCTGCGGGCGTCGAGACCATCAAGGTCCGTTCGGTCCTGACCTGCGAGTCGGCCGTCGGTGTCTGCGCGAAGTGCTACGGCCGTTCGCTCGCCACCGGCAACCTCGTCGACATCGGAGAGGCCGTCGGCATCATCGCGGCCCAGTCGATCGGCGAGCCCGGCACGCAGCTGACCATGCGTACCTTCCACACCGGTGGTTCGGCTTCCGCCGACGACATCACGCAGGGTCTGCCCCGCGTCACCGAGCTGTTCGAGGCGCGTACCCCCAAGGGTGCTTCCCCGATCGCCGATGCCGCCGGACGCGTCACGATCGAAGACACCGACCGTGCCCGCCGCGTGATCCTCACCCCCGACAACGGCGACGAGCCGGTCATCTACCCCGTCCTCAAGCGTTCGACCCTCCTCATCGAGGACGGTCAGCACGTCGAGCTCGGTCAGCAGATCATCGCCGGTGCGGTCGACCCGAAGGAGGTCCTTCGCGTGAAGGGCGTCCGTGCGGTCCAGCAGCACCTCGTCGGCGGCGTGCAAGACGTCTACCGCTCGCAGGGTGTGCCGATCCACGACAAGCACATCGAGGTCATCGTTCGTCAGATGCTCCGCAAGGTGACCGTCGTCGACCACGGCGACACCGACCTGCTGCCGGGTGAGCTCGTCGACCGGATGCGCTACAACGAGATCAACCGCGGCGCCCTGACCGAGGGCAAGAAGACGGCTTCGGCTCGTCAAGAGGTCCTCGGTATCACCAAGGCGTCGCTGGCGACCGAGTCGTGGCTGTCGGCCGCTTCGTTCCAGGAGACCACGCGTGTTCTCACGCAGGCCGCCATGGAGGGGAAGAGCGACCCGCTGATGGGCCTCAAGGAGAACGTCATCATCGGAAAGCTGATCCCGGCCGGTACCGGCCTCAGCCGTTACCGCGACGTGGCCGTCGAGGCCACCGAAGAGGCGAAGGCCGAGCGCTACCCGAACCGTGTCTTCACCGACGACGCGTCGTTCAACGAGGCCGACCTCAGCTTCGTCGACTTCGACTCGTTCTCGAGTGACGACTTCACTCCGGGTACGTACAACTAAGCAGCAGCCCTGCAGAAAAAGCCCCGTCACACTCCGGTGTGGCGGGGCTTTTCGTCCCGCCCGCCCCGCCCCCACTCCTCCCGAAATCGAAGGGGATCTTCGCTCCCCGACCTCCGTCATAGGCGTCCGGGGCCCTTCCGCCGAAAATCCCCTTCGATTTCCGGAGGGGAGGCAGGCAGGAAGGGAGCAGGCAGGCAGGGGGGGGCAGGCAGGAGGGCAGGCGCGCAGGGCGAGCGCGAGGGCAGAGGCTAGAGGGCCCCGCGACGACTGGCGAAGCGCCAGACGAACTTCAGCCCCGACCAGTCCTCGTCGACGGCGGCCACCTTGGTGTCGACGAGGCCGGTCTCGAGCGCCGCGTCGCGCACCACGACGTCGGTCAGGTCGCTGGTGTGGCCCCCGGCGCGTCTCGGCCAGGCGATCCAGAGGACGCCGCCCGGGAAGATCCTGCTGGCCAGGATCGGCAGCCGCACCGGCAGGTCCGCGGCGCGCGTGACGAATGCGAGCACGACGTCGGCCTGCTCGTCGACGTCGGCCCGCACGAGCCCGTCGGGCGGGTCGGCCAGCGACCAGCCCTCGGGAGCCTCGTCCACCGCGAGGCGCACGCCGTCGGCCAGCCCCAGCTTCTTCGCCTGGCTCGCAGGCTGCCCCGTCGTCTCCATGTCGCCAACCCTAGAACCGCCCGGCAGGATGGAGGCATGTTCGACTCGACTCCGCTCCGAGAACGTGTGCCCGCCTTCCGCGACGTGGGCTTGCCGCCGAACGGCCCCGACGTCTTCTGGCGCAGGATCACGCCGCGTGACGTCGCCGCCATCACCTCCCTCGAGCGCGTGGCGGGTCTCCTCGACCACCCGAGCTACGTCGTGACGTCGGAGGAGATCGCCCGCGACCTCGCTCGCTCGGGCGTCGACCTCGCGCAGGACAGCGCACTGGCGGTCGACGGCCGAGGCCACGTGATCGCGTGGGGTCTCGTGATCCTGCTCCCCGCCCAGGAACGCTTCGTCGACTCCGACGTCGAGGGGGCGGTGCACCCCGATCGTCGGCGCGAGGGCATCGGTTCCGCGCTGCTGGAGTGGCAGGAGGCCCGAGGCCTGGCGCAGTTCGCCACCTCCGACGCGCTGCTGCCGGGGTGGCTCACGGCACCCGCCGACGAGCGGGCGACGGCGAAACTCGCGCTGTTCGAGGGCCGCGGCTTCGACAGGCGTCGGTGGTGGTTCGAGATGGAACGCGACCTGGCGGACCCGATTCCGGAGGTGCCTCTCGATCCTGCCCTGACCCTCGTTCCTTTCTCGTTCGAACTCTCGGAGGCGACGCGCCTGGCGCGGAACGACGTCTTCCAGGACCACTGGGGATCGCAGTCGACGTCGGCAGACGACTGGGAGGCCAACCGGCGACTCCCGATCGCCAGGCCCGACCTCTCGTTCCTCGCGCGCGACCGCGAGGGCACGGTCGCCGGATTCGTGTTGACCGAGACGAACCCCGCGGAGTGGGAGCGCGCGGGGCACTCCTACGGCTACGTGGGGTATGTCGGCGTGCGCCGGGACTTCCGCGGCCGGCGGGTGGCTCAGGCGCTGCTGACACACACGATGAGGGCCTATCGCGCCGAAGGGCTCGAGGCGGCCGTGCTCGACGTCGACTCCGAGAGCCCGACAGGTGCTGACGGCCTCTACACGAGCCTCGGCTTCGCGCCGATCAACCGCTCGATCACCCTCGTCAAGGAGTTCTAGGCATCGGCGACGGGCAGCTCCAAGGCGGCGCTCCGTTCGGGAATCGACCCGACCGGAGCCGAGATGGCGCGGAGGACATCGAGAGCTCTGTACTGCCGGTTGTACGTGCCGATCGGGGGTGTCAGCACTCCCCACTCCACGAGGCGCGAGACGGCCGTTCCGGTGGCGGCAGCGGTCTTGCCGAAGCGCCGGGTGAGCAAGGGCACCGTGACGACGGGATCGCCGATGAGAGAGTCGACGATGTCGCGCACGAGCCCTCGACCACTGTGATTCTGAACGATCTGAACGTAGGCCGCTTGAACGGCGATGAGACGATCGACACGCGACGCAGTATCGATGGATGCGGACTCGATTCCGGCGGCGAAAAACTGGATCCATCCGTCCCAATCGCCCGTTGCTGACACTGCTGCCAAGCGATCTTGATATTCGGAGCGGCGCGCTTCGAACCAGGGTGAGACTGTGAGGAGAGGCTCGCGGAGGAGGCCGTCGAGCATGAACTGAAGCACGATTGCGAGCCGACCGATCCTGCCATTTCCGTCGTTGAAAGGATGCAGAGTTTCGAATTGGTAATGAGCCATTGCCGCGGCGATCATCGGCTCGCGCTGCGAGGCGCGGTCTGCACCGATCCAATCGACCCAGTCTCGAACGGCGACGTTCAACTCCGTTCCGGGTGGCATCGGAACGAAGCGCGAGTCCTCCACGGAACCTGTCGGGCTCCCGATCGCGACCAGGGTGGTACGGACGCGCCCGGCATCGTGCGTTTCGGAGTCGGTGCCCCGGACGAGAACTCGGTGAACTTCGTCGAGAAGGCCGGTCGTCACGATGCCTCGCTCAGCGACGAAGTCGAAGGCCAGGTTGGCCGCGTCGATGTAGTTGAGGACCTCGGCCAGCTCCTTCGATGGAGTTGCGTCCGTTGCGTCCGCCGCGAGGACTTGTTCCAGCGGGGCAAAAGTCCCCTCGAGGGCTGACGTACTCTGCGCTTCTCGCCTTAGCGACGGTCTGCGGAGCAAGTGGGGCGAAGGGACCTGGCTGGACGCCTGGTCAAGACGTGCGAGTGCTCTAGTGGCGCGAGTGACGGCGCGCCACGTGTCTGGCAGGAGGGAGGCTCGTCCCCCAATGGTTGGGCAACGTAGGCCACGTGATCAAATGGGCGACGAAACCGGCCGTCTACTCCGGTGATCGGAACGAGATAGCCGAGGGGACTTTTAGCAAACTTCTGGGCATCCACATTGTTAGTTTACGGTTCAAAAATGAACTTGTGAGATCGACAATGTTAGCTCGCCATACGTCGCTCGATCGCAACGTCAGTTTCCCGCCTCGAACTGATAATTACACCCTTGTTATTTTCAGTCAGGGATAAGAATCGTCAAGCGGCGGATGCGCGCACCCCCAACGGGTGCCACTCCCTTTGGGATATGTCCCCCGGGCGTCCCGGCACGCGATGCTTGCCTGGCCCGGCCCCAGTCGCCGGTCGGCCGCGCGTCTGACGGAACTGCCGCGGTCACCTGTCCGAGGAGGTTCCGCATGGCGTCGATGACCGAGATCTTGATCTTGCACGGTCTTCTGCCGATCGAGCAGCTCGACCTGATGTCGAACCCGTCCGACGAAGAAGCGTCGGTGCGCGACCTGCTCGAACGCGGTGTCGTCTCCGAGCTCCAGATCGCCAAGGCCCGCGCGCAGGCCGCCAACATGTCGTTCGTCGAACTGGTCGACTATCCCGTCGACCGCAACGCCGTCACCATGGTCTCGGCTGCCGTCTGCCGCCGCCACAACGCCCTGCCGATCGCGATCCACGGCGGACTCCTGCTCGTCGCGGTCAGCGACGCCGGCAACGTCTTCGCCCTCGACGACGTGCGAGCCGCGAGCCGCATGCCCATCGAGTGGGTCATGGCCGAGAAGGGCGACCTCCGCACGGCCATCGACAGGTACATCCGCGCCGACGACGAGCTCAACGACCTCACCTCCACGCTGGAGGAGGAGAACACCGTCGCCGCCGAGTCCGCGATGGACATCGCGTCGGGCCCGGACGACGACGTCCCCATCGTCCGCTTCGTGAACCTCCTGGTCAGCCAGGCGATCACCGACCAGGCCTCCGACATCCATATCGAGCCGGGTGAGAACGAGGTGCGGGTCCGCTACCGCATCGACGGTGTGCTGCACGAGATGCAGCCGGCTCCGAAGAGCATCCAGAACGGCGTGATCTCGCGCCTCAAGATCATGAGCGACATCGACATCGCCGAGCGTCGCAAGCCTCAGGACGGCCGCATGTCGGTCCGCCACGGCAACCGCCAGATCGACCTCCGCGTGGCGACCCTGCCCACCGTGTGGGGCGAGAAGGTCGTCATGCGAATCCTCGACAACTCGAACACGTCGATGAACCTGCGCGACCTCCACATGCTCGAGCGCAACTTCGACGTGTTCGCCGAGTCGTATTCGAAGCCCTACGGGATGATCCTGGTCACCGGCCCGACGGGTTCGGGCAAGTCGACCACGCTCTACACGACCCTCAACGCGGTCGCCCGACCCGAGATCAACGTCATCACGGTCGAGGATCCCGTCGAGTACCGGATGAAGGGGATCAACCAGGTCCAGGTGAACCCGAAGGCGGGCCTGACGTTCGCCAGTGCGCTCCGCAGCATCCTGCGGTCGGACCCCGACGTGGTCCTGCTCGGTGAGATCCGCGACCACGAGACCGCGCAGATCGCCATCGAAGCCTCGCTCACCGGCCACCTCGTGCTCTCCACCCTGCACACCAATGACGCCCCCAGCGCGATCGTCCGACTCACCGAGATGGACATCGAGCCGTTCCTCGTCGGCTCCGCGCTCGACTGCGTGGTCGCCCAGCGCCTCTCCCGTCGCCTCTGCGACCGGTGCAAGCGCCCCGCCGACTACACGCCGATGCACCTCAACGCGCTGAAGTTCCACATCGATCCCGACCAGGCTCCGCCGACGATCTACGAGCCGGTCGGCTGCCAGTCGTGCTCCAACACGGGCTATCGGGGGCGCGTCGCGCTCCACGAGGTCATGGCCGTGTCGGAGGACATCGAACGCCTCGCCGTGAAGCGCGCCTCCAGCGCGGAGATCGGTCGCCTGGCGCAGGACCAGGGCATGTTGACCCTGCGACAGGACGGCTGGGAGAAGGCCAAGCAGGGCCTCACCAGCGTCGAAGAGATCCTTCGAGTCGTCGCCTAGCCCCCTCTCACGTGATCACACACCACCTAAAGGACCTCCGATGAGTGACCCGCTGTACGACCCGCAGACGCCCCGCCCCGTCTACTCGCTCGACGACGCCGACGGCGCCGAGGCCGCCGGCGGCTGGAGCCCCGCTCCGGTCGGCAGCCGCCGCTGGCTCCGCGAGCAGGAGCCGTCGTCGCCCCTGTCGCCCGGCATCGAGGCATTCCACGAGGTGATCGTGCCCGCCTCGGCTGCCGCCCTCGACAACCCGACCGCCTACGACCTCGCTGCAGCACCCGAGTCGCCTCAGGTCTTCGACCTGCCCGCGCCGACGGCGGCGCAGGTCTTCGACCTGCCCGCGCCGACGGCGGCGCCCGCTTGGCCGGCGTCGTCGTTCCCCGAGCCGCAGTCCTGGTCGGCGCCCGCGCCCACCTCGTCGGCTCCGGCCGTCTTCGACCTCGACGCGCCCGCTCCCACGCTCCCTTTCGTGCCCACCCCCGCGCACGTCGCCACCGCATCCGCGCCGACGGCCGAGTTCGCCCCCGGGGCGCCGCGGCCGGCATCGAGCTGAGCCACCACGCCGCCTACGAGGCGGACAAGGATCTCGTCGAGGCGCTCTGCCAGGTCGTCCTCCAGGGCGGATCCGACCTCCACGTCACCGTGGACGCCGCCCCCACCATCCGGGTCGACGGTCACCTCCAGCCCGTTCTCTCGCCCGAGCCCTGGGGCAAGGAGAAGGTGCGCTCGGCCCTCGCCTCGCTTCTGAACGCCGACCGTCAGGACCAGTTCGACGCAGAGCTCGAACTCGACTTCGCCTACTCGCTCTCGCCCGACTCCCGGTTCCGGGTGAACTTCTACCAGCAGCGCGGTGTCCTCGGCGCCGTGTTCCGCCTGATCCCGACGCTCATCAAGACGCTCGACGAGCTCGGCATGGACCCGGCCATCTCGAAGTTCGCCGGCATGCCCCGCGGTCTCGTGCTCGTCACCGGCCCGACCGGTTCCGGCAAGTCGACCACCCTCGCCGCGCTGATCGATCTGGTGAACGAGACCCGCACGGACCACATCGTGACGGTCGAGGACCCGATCGAGTTCATGCACACCCACAAGAAGGCCCTGGTCAACCAGCGCGAGGTCGGCTCCGACACCCACAGCTTCGCGAACGCGCTCAAGCACGTGCTGCGCCAGGACCCCGACGTGATCCTGATCGGCGAACTCCGCGACCTCGAGACGATCTCGGTCGCCCTCACCGCGGCCGAGACCGGTCACCTGGTCTTCGCGACCCTGCACACGCAGGACGCCGCGCAGACCATCGACCGCGTCATCGACGTGTTCCCGCCGCACCAGCAGGACCAGGTGCGCACCCAGCTCGCCTCGACCCTGCAGGGCGTCGTCTGCCAGACCCTGGTGCCCCGCGCCACCGGCCGCGGCCGCGTCGTCGCCACCGAGATCATGATGATGACCCCCGCCGTGGGCAACCTCATCCGCGAAGGAAAGACCTACCAGATCGCCTCGTCGATGCAGGCCGGCCGCGACCTCGGAATGCACACCATGGACCAGGATCTCGCCGACCTGGTCAACACCGGAAAGGTCACCCTCAAGGCGGCCCTGGACAAGGTGCACGACACAGAGGGCTTCCACCGCCTCGTCACCCGCGCCGACACCGGCGGATCCCAGGGGCTCGCGTCCGGCGGCATCGACTTCGGCGACGCGTTCTCGGGGAGTGACCACTGATGGCAACCGCACTGACCTACGCCTACCGCGGCCGCGACTCCGCCGGAAAGGTCGTCAAGGGAAAGGTCGAGGCCTCCAGCGAGGGCGCGGTCGTCACCCGCCTGCGCACCATGGGCGTCTCGCCGATCGCGATCTCCGAGAGCTCCTCCACCGGCCTTCAGCGCGAGATCTCCATCCCCGGCTTCAACAAGGGCGTCAAGCTCAAAGACCTCGCGATCATGAGCCGGCAGATGTCGACCATGATCGGGTCAGGCCTGTCGCTGCTGCGCACCCTCTCGATCCTCTCCGAGCAGACCGAGAACGTGAAGCTCGCGAAGATCCTGACCGAGATCCGCGAGGACGTCGAGACGGGCGTCTCCTTCTCGGATGCCGTCGGCAAGCACGCGCAGGTCCTCCCGCCCATCATGATCAACATGGTGCGCGCCGGCGAGACCGGCGGCTTCCTCGAGGGCGCGCTCGACTCGCTGGCGACGAACTTCGAGAAGGAGGTCAAGCTGATGGGCACCATCAAGTCGGCCATGACGTATCCGGTCGTCGTTCTGGTGATGTCGTTGGTGGCTGTGGTGGTGATGCTCGTTTTCATCGTTCCGGTGTTTGCCAAGATGTTCTCCGGCCTCGGAGGAAGCTCCCGCTGCCGACTCAGATGCTCGTGTACGCGTCCCATGCGATGGTGTTCGTCGGTCCCGCGCTCGCGATCGCTCTCTTCGTGTTCAGCATCTGGTGGCGCGGAAACAAGAACACCGATCGTGTGCGTAGCGTTGTCGACCCCCTGAAGTTGAGGCTTCCCGTCTTCGGCCCTCTCCTGACCAAGATCGCAATTGCGCGCTTCAGCCGCAATTTCTCCAACATGATCGGTGCCGGCGTCCCGATCTTGACGGCGCTTCGCATCGTCGGCGAAGTGTCGGGCAACTGGGTCCTGCAGCGGGCCCTCGTCACGGTGGCCGAATCCGTTCGTCAGGGCGAGTCGATTGCCGTTCCGTTGGCCGAGGCAAACGTTTTCCCCGCCATGGTCACGCAGATGATTTCTGTCGGGGAGGACTCTGGTTCGCTCGAGACGATGCTCGAGAAGATCGCGTCCTTCTACGACGCTGAAGTCCAGGCCACGACGGAGGCCCTCACGTCCCTCATTGAGCCGCTCCTCATCGCCTTCTTGGGCGTTGTGGTCGGTGGCATGATCGTCTGTCTCTATCTGCCGATCTTCAAGATCACCACTCTCATCCACTGAGCTCGTCACGTCGCAGGGGTGCGTCGTTCGCCGGCCCCTGCCGAGTCCATCAGGATCAACCACCACCGCCTTTGCAAAACGACATACGTTGTCTATTTGTCTGCCGACGGCTGATGTTTCTATGCCCTGGTCGGGAGCTCTATTAGAGGTCTCGTGAAATGGCCCCTGACCTGGGGATAAGGCGGATCTTGTGCTCCCCGGACTGGGGTCATGGAAACAAGGAAAACCCCCGGACAAGGGATTCTGCACCCCCGGACTCCCCAATAACGTCTGTCTTGGCAGGCAGAGCTTGCCTCCGCGAACACCTCCCCATCCACCACATTCCGAACGGATATCTCATGTACTTCGCACTCATGGGCAAGCTCAGTGCTCGCCGCAAGAACCTCGCCGAGCAGGACGACAAGGGCTTCACCCTCATCGAGCTCCTCGTCGTCGTCATCATCATCGGCATCCTGGCTGCCATCGCCATCCCGGTGTACCTCAACGTTCAGAACAACGCGAAGGACAGCGCCGTTCAGTCCGACCTGACGAACGCAAAGACTGCGGTCACTTCGTACTTCACGGCCAACCAGTCCTACCCCGCCGCGATCAACACCACGAAGACGACAGGCACCGTGCTCGGACTCGGTTCCTACGGCTACAGCGGAACCAGCGTCACCTACGGCACGGGCAACTCTCCCGCGTGGGCACCTTCCAAGCCGGCCGACACGGCCACGTCGTTCTGCATCACGGCCACGAGCCCCACCGGCACCAAGTTCTGGGTCACCGACTCGACTGGTGTCGTCAAGTCCGACACTGCTCCCGCCGGCTGCTCCTGATCCGAATCACAGCAGGGCGAGCATCGATGGATGCTCGCCCTGCTGTCGCCTGATCCTCCCATTCTTTCCGCAAAGCACCCGAAGGGGTGAACCTCCGTGAAACGACTCCGTGACGCAGTATCTCCGCAGCACGACCCGGAGGCGGGCCTCAGTCTCATCGAGATCATGGTCGCCATGATGATCTTCTCGATCATCACCATCGGTGTGGCCTTCACTATTTCCAACACGCTGGTGCTGACGCGCGACTCGCAGAATCGCGAGACGGCTGTGAACCTTGCGTCACAGGCGATCGACCTCGATCGATCCTTCAACGACGTTCAGACAATCAAGGTCGGCACCGTCGACACCAGCGTGGGCAACACGACGTATCACGTGAATACCAGCGGCCAGTGGGTCGCCAGCGGTGACAATTCGACCGTGTGCGGCACCGGCGGCGGCATCTTGCAGTTCTATCGCGTGACCGTCCGAGTCACGTGGGACGGTCAGTCGACGTCGACGGCGCCCGTCTACACCGACACGGTCATCGCTCCCAACACCCGTATCAACGACCCCGCGCTCGGCTCCATTCTCGTCGGCGTGACCAATTCATCCGGATCCGGCACGTCCGGCGTCACAGTCACAGTGACGTCGAAGACGTCGGGCCTCGCGGTTCCCGCCCCGACCACGACGGACGGCTCCGGATGCGCATTCTTCTTCAAAGTGAGTCCGGGCTCCTACACCGTCGCGATCAGCCGTACCAACAGCATCGACATTTCTCAAAGAACTGCCCCGACGAAAGACGTCACCGTGAAAGCCGGTGCATCCGCGCCTGCAACGTTCACCTATGACGCCGCTGCGACCTACCCGCTGAAGTACGCCTACAACGCCACCAAAGGGCCGTCGCCCGTCCTCCCGACCAACTTGACGGCGACATTCGTCAATGCGACGACGGGGGCATATACCCCCTTGTCGCCGACCAATCCCATACAGCTCTTCCCGTCGACGAATGGCTATTCCGTCCTCGCGGGAAGCTACGTCGGCTCGACCGGAACCTCCTCGCCGACCTGCCTCAGCCCTGATCCCGCCGCCTGGTCCACTCCGAACTCCTCTGGAGCGGTTGGCACCGCGGTGGTGCCTTCGGCAACGACTCCCGGAGGAACCGTCAGCCCGGCCGTCAACGTCGGCATGGGATCGATCACGGTCAACAACATGGTGAAGAACAACTACCTCACGGCAGTGAGTCGTACGCCCATCGCGGGGTCCGGCGACCCCGGATGCGCGATCGGGATGAGCTACTCGTTCCCGCAGATGACGAACACGACTCAGATGACGATCGCACTTCCCTACGGAACCTGGGCGATCTACCAGAGTTCGACGCCGGGTTCGACGCCTCTTCTCGGTGGTGTGGCCACGACGAACATGACCCTTCAGACGGCGGGTTCGACCAACCTGCTGCTCGGCACCGCGACCCTCGACCCGAGAGGAACGTGATTCCATGAGCCTCTCCCGCTTTCGAGCCCGCCTTCGCCCGGCCGCCCTTCGCGGTGACGCTGGCGTGAGCCTGAGTGAACTGCTCGTGGCGATGGTCATCCTGGCAGTCCTCATGAGCGTCGTGATGGCGTTCTTCGTGACGTCTTCCAAGACGTTCGCGACGAACAAGGCAATCGACGGCAACACGCGTACTGCTTCGAACGCGATGAACGAGGTCTCCCGTGTGCTCCGCGCCGCGACCCCGAATCCGAAGTTGAACAACACGACGGACCCCGCATTCGTTTCGGCCACGGCCACTTCAGTGGTCTTCTACGCCTACATCAACCTCACCTCCTCGCTGGAGACGCCCGTGCAGGTCCGGTTCACTTACAGCGCCGCCGCGGGCACGATCACGGAATCCCGGTGGGTGGCCACCGGGCTCACCGGCGGCCTTTGGTCCTTTCCGTCGGCTTCCTCGACACCGGCGTCGTCCCGAGTCATCGGCACGGCAGTGCTGCCGGCCTCGTCAAGCGTCGGAGCGCTCTTCTCTTACCTCGGAGCAGACGGCACTCCGATCGCTTTCGTGAGCTCGGCCATTCCGTCGACGTCACTCGGAAGCATCGCCTCCGTCAAATTCGCCATCTCGAGTGGTACTTCTTCGACTGCAGGTCAGGCGACCAATCTCGTAAACACCATCGGTTTGCCCAACGTCGGCATTGCGAGGACATCATGAAGGCCCTTCTCCGACGACTCCGAGGAAATGACCCTGAGGGGGCATCGCGCTGGCGATGGTCATCGGCATCGGCATGGTCCTCACACTGCTCGTGGCCACGATGTTGACCACGTCCGTGAGCGGCCTCGTCAAGTCCAATGGAGATCAGGACTCCGCGGCGGCGCTGGCCGCTGCGTATGCCGGCATCGAGGACTACCAGAGCCGTCTCGCAAACGACAACACGTACCAGCAGTACGGCAATGCGGCATCGACGTTCAGCAACCCGCCCAAGACCTCGGCAAATCCAAACCCCTACGTCAGCAAGTTCACGTCCGCGAACGGCAACGACGCGTTCGGCTTGGGAGCCTCGGGTACCTGGGCGAAAATCCCCGGAAGCACCCGTGCGCAGTACCGATACGAGGTCGACAACTCCGCGTACTACTCGACGGGCATCATCAGGCTTCGATCCACTGGTGAAGTCGGGACGACAGTGCGATCCGAGGTGGCTGAATTGAAGCAGAACGGCTTCATCAATTACCTCTACTTCACGGACTACGAAGTGTCGGACCCTGCAGTCAGCAACCTGAACTGCACTCCGACATACGACTGGAAGACCCCGCACGACTCGGACTGCACCGAGCTTCAGTTTGGTCCGAGCGACGACCTCCAAGGGCCGGTTCACTCCAACGATTCCCTCCTGATCTGTGGCTCGAAATTCGAGAGCACCGTGGAGACCGGATATCGGGTTGCAGGAACGGCCAAGCCGTACAACATCCCTTCGAGTACGTGTTCCGCCGCTCAGTTCACCTACCAGGCGGGTTACGCGCCGGTCTACTCGCCGCCAATAACCATGCCTGCGACGAACCTGAATATGAAGCAGGAAACGCGTTCCGACCTGACGGACACGACCGTGCCGCGCCCGGGCTGCTTGTACACCGGCCCGACGACCATCACATTCAACGACGGCGGCACCATGACCGTCCGATCGCCGTGGACGGTCAAGACGAATTGGACTGCGGACGCATCGGGGAACCCGAACGGCGGAATCATCAGTGGTGACTGTGGAACACCTGGCACGGGAGTCGGCCAGCTGGGCAGCTCGACGGGTCAGACCATTAACGTGCCTCAGAACAACCTCATCTACGTGCAGAACGTGCCACACACGACTTCCAACGATCCGAACTACTACTCGACCTCAGCCAAGCCAACTGGCCTCAGCTGCACGGGCGCTGCCGGAGGGTCGACGACGGGAAACGGACTCGGGTATCCCGCAGCGGGTGAAGTCGCTCCCACTTATGCGTCCGGTACCGCGTCCTACGGCTGTGACACGGGCGACGTCTTCGTCAAGGGAACAGTTCAAGGCAAGGTCACCGTCGCTGCCGAGAACTACGTGTACGTGACGGATGATCTCAAGTACAGCACCACGGACGCGTCGAACAACCTGCTGGGCCTCGTCGGTAACGGTGCTGTCTGGGTCTACAACCCGGTCGACTCGAATGGTGCCCTGCTGGACACGTCGAATACGGGGATCACGATCGACGCTGCGATCCTGTCCGTCCTGCACACCTTTCAAGTGCAGAACTACAAGGCGGCGGGGTTCAAGGGCAATCTGACGGTCCTCGGCTCGATCGCACAGAAATTCCGCGGGGCTGTCGGATCGACGACGTCGGACCGCAACGGGAACGTCATTTCCCGAACGGGATACACCAAGGTGTATCTCTACGATTCGCGACTTCGGTACACGGCCCCACCGAAATTCCTCACCCCGGTGTCGACGAGCTACGGCGTATCGACGCTCACCGAAACCAAGCCGGCGTTCACTGCGAATGGAGGCGACCGATGACGGCCTCGCTTGCATGGATCCTGCCGATCGGTGTGGCCGTCGGAGGATTCGGGCTCTTGATCGGTTCATTCCTGAATGTGGTCGTCTACCGGCTACCCAACGGCATGTCTCTGTCGACCCCGCCGAGCGCCTGCCCCGGGTGTGGTTCGAGGATCAAGGCGTATGACAACGTTCCTGTTCTGTCTTGGCTCGCCCTGCAAGGCAAGTGCCGAGGATGCAAGAAAGCCATCTCGGCTCGGTATCCACTCGTCGAACTCGGTACCGCCGCATTCTTCTTCATCGTGGGACTCCGCTTCGTCCCGAGAGGCCTCCTGCTGGAGCCGGGCCACGCGATCGTGGCGCAGCTGCCTGTGGTCCTTGCCTTCCTCTATCTCGCCGCGATCAGCGTCGCCCTCGGGCTCATTGACGTCGATGTGCATCGTCTTCCCAACGCGATCGTGTTGCCTTCCTACGTCGCCGGGGTGGTGCTCTTCACGGCAGCGGCCGTGCTGTCCGGTGAGTGGGATTCCCTGATCCGAGGGCTCATTGGTCTGGCTGTGCTGTGGGTCGCGTACGCAGGAATGGCCCTCGCGTATCCCGGTGGCATGGGGTTCGGCGATGTCAAGCTCGCCGGGGTGCTCGGTCTCTACCTGGGCTGGCTCGGCTGGGGGCCGCTGATCGTCGGAGCTTTCGCAGCCTTCCTCCTAGGGGGCCTCTTCTCCCTGATCCTTCTCGGCACGAAACGTGTCGGTAGGAAAGGCGGAATTCCCTTCGGTCCGTGGATGCTCGTAGGCGCCTGGGTCGGAATCTTCCTGGGCCCGAGCATCTGGGCCGGCTACCTGTCATTCCTCGGTTTCAACTGAGACCGCATCGCGACTGATGAAAGAGAGAACCAAATGACGAAATCCATTGTGGGTGTCGACATCGGACATGCGTCGCTTCGGGCTGTCGAGGTCGTCGGCGCCACGAGCAGCAAGCCCACCATCGTCCGCTACGGCGAAATCCTCCTGCCCGAGGGCAGTGTCAGTCGCGGCGAGGTCCTGGAACCCCAGACTGTCGCCGACTCGATGAAACAGCTCTGGAGTCAGGCCGGGTTTAAGAGCAAGCAGGTGGTCCTCGGAATGGGGAATCAGCGGGTCTTGGCGCGTGACCTCACCGTTGCCAAAGCCAGCAAAGCTCGTATCAAAGAGTCCCTGCCTTTCCAGGTGCAGGACATGCTGCCTGTCCCGGTGGCAGACGCGCTCCTCGACTTCTACCCTGTGTCGGAAGGCATCGGGGAGCACGGCCCCGTGGTCAACGGCCTGCTCATCGCCGCCGTCAAAGACGCGGTGCTTGGGAACGTGCGGGCGACGAAGCTGGCCGGACTGCATGCAGTAGGAGTCGACCTGATCCCGTTCGCAACGTCGCGCCTGCTGATCAATCGTCCTGGGACGCCTGGCACGATCGCCCTGATCGATATCGGAGCGTCCACGACCTCTGTCGTCCTCGTTGCTGATGGTGTGCCGCAATTCGTCCGCATCATTCCGAGCGGCGGTGACGACGTGACCGGCGATCTTGCCACCCGGCTGGAGATTCCGCGCGATCTCGCCGAGGAGCCAAGCGCACGCTTGGACTGACATCACCTTCCACGACGAAGGAAGACAAGTCGGCGTCGGCGGTCATCTTCGAGACCGTCAACGAGCTCCTGGGAAGCCTCCGGAACACAGTGAGCTACTACGCGAACACGCGTCCGACCGAGACGGTGAGCCACATCGTTCTGACTGGTGGCGGTGGCGAGCTGCCCGGCCTGCCAGAAGCGCTCCAAGAGGTGACGCGTCTTCGCGTTGTAAAAGGGGATCCTCTCGTCGGTCTCTCGTTGGCCAAATCCGCACCCGCCGAGCAGCTCCGTCAGAATTCCACGGGTCTGACGGCCGCACTCGGCCTGGCCCTGGGAAGTGCCGCATGAACGTCACTCTGACCCGCAAGAAAAACGACAGCGGGCGCTCGACAGCCAAGACGAAATCGGCGGTCGAGCACACAAAGGTCGGTCGACGGCAGCGGCCGTCCAAGGCGACCCGTCAGAACAGCGCCATGGTGATCGGGGGTCTGCCTCGCGTCGACCTGTTGCCGCGCGAGGTACGGGCCGAACGCCGCGCCGCCGCCGTCGTCCGTCGTACGTGGCTTGGCGTCGCCGGTGTGGCCGCCCTTGTGCTCCTCGCCAGCGCAAGCGCGTCATTGCTCTCGGCTCAGGCCAAGAGCGATCTGTCCTCTGCACAGTCGGCAACAGTCACACTCAATGCCCAACAGCAGAAGTACGCGAAGGTTCGCACCGTCCAAAATCAGGTGAACCTCGCAAAAGCCGCGCAGAGTGTCGGCGGCGCAACAGAGATCGACTGGACGACGTATCTCGCAAAAGTCCAGGCAAGCCTTCCCGACGATGTCTCCATGACGTCTGTCAGCCTCGATTCAGCGTCGCCCCTCACGTCGTACGCCCAGTCGGCCACGCCTGGGCAGGGCACTCGCATTGCGACCGTGACCTTCATTGCCACCAGTGCCTCGTTGCCGTCCGTGCCGGAATGGCTGGACGATCTGACGAAGTTGCCCGGCTACGTGGACGCCACCCCGGGATCCGTCTCCTTCGCGGCGGGCCAGTACACCGCCAATATCACAATGCACATCAACCAGGCCGCGTACTCCGGTCGCTTCACCACGAAGGACAAGTGACCATGGACCGCAACAAGATCCTGATGTTCGTGGCCGTCTTGGCCATGTTCGTGGTGGCCGGCGCAGGCTTTCTCGTCGGCGTCCAGCCGCAGCTTCAAGCGGCCGACGCGGCCAAAGCGCAGACCGCGACGACGAACCAGAACAACAGCGCTCTCGCTACGGGGGTTGCGACCCTCAGGAGTCAGTTCTCGAAGATCGATTCGCTGACGACGCAACTTGCCTCGCTAACAGCTTCGGTGCCGGCGGACGCGGCTTCGTCGACTCTGATCGACGAATACAACGACATTGCCAAGGCCACTGACACCACCATCGTCAACCTGACTTTCGCCGACGCGCAGGCCTACACCGAGCCCGTGGCGACGACGTCGGCCGGCGTCGCGGCAGCGCCGAAGTCGGTGACCAGTTCCCTCATCACGCCGACGAACTTCTCAGCCATTCCCGTCACGATCCAGATCAAGGGAGTTACGCCCAGGCGCTCGACTTCATGAAGGGGCTGCACGATGGCAAGCGTCTTTTCTTGATCACGAACGTCGCCAGCTCGGTGACGAGTGATTCGGACTCGACGGCGGCCACCACGGCGCCCAACAGCTGGACGATTTCGGGCCTCGTGTATTCGCTGACGGACGCGAAGACAGTGCAGACGCAGCAGCAGGCAAACACCGCCACCGCCACCGGCACCACGCCGACAGGCAGCTCCTCCACCGACACCGCAGCCGGTAAGTAGAGGAGCGACCAAGCCGCCACGGCCCGGTCGGAGGTCCCGATCGACCGGACCGTGGTGTCAGACCCGCCAGGGATGGCGGGACGGGAGCGTCGACGCGGGCCCCTAGCCCTCGCCGGCGCCTCCTTCTTTAAGGCGACACTCGACGAGCGGGCCCGCAGCGGCGGAGATCGCCCGAAATCGAAGGGGATTTTGCCGTCGGGCCGCAGGGCAGGCGGCGGGAGAGCCCGCGCCGCGAAAATCCCCTTCGATTTCGGGAGGGGGGAGGAGAGGCCGGCGGGAGCACCACCACCAGCCCCCGCGAAGCGCACGCGTAGCCTGGAATCATGTCCCGCGGCCTCCTCACGTTCATGGCCACGGTGACGCATCTCGCGCTCGTGGTCCTGACGATCGGGCTCCTCTTCTACGTCACCGACGACGACGTGATCGTCGAGCGCGACGCGGGGACGACGCTCGGGCCGGCCATGGTCTTCGGCTCGATGGCGGCCGTCTTCTTCGTGTTGGCTCGAAGCTTCGGCGTGGCCGGCCGCGATGGCGAGAGCCGGGCGCCTGCGATCCTGCGACCCTCTCTGCTGGCCGCGGTCGGAAGCTACGTCGTCATGCTGCTCATCGGCAGCCTGCTCTACGCGCTCCGTCGCGACGAAGCGGTCTGGCTGGTGCTGTTCGCCGGGCGGTACGCGGGTTCCGCGTTCGTGATCGTCTCGTCGGTCTGGGCCGGAGTCGTGGTCGCGGGTTTCCTTCTCCTGGCGCGCTTCGAATCCGCTCGTGCGGTCCGCGACGCCCACCACGACGACCTCTAGCGGCACCCCGCGAGGCACCCCGCGACGACCTCTAGCGGCACCCCGCGAGGCACCGCGCGACGCCCGCCACGACGACCTCTAGCGGCACCCCGCGATCGCCGCGGAGGACCACGGCGGACACCCTCGCTCGGGGTGTCGAATCCGGCCGGGAACCGTGCCTACAATTGCTCGTCCGGCACTCGTCCGAACACCTCCCCCGAAGCAGCCGGCATCTCTCCGGCAGCTTCGCCGCGCGCGAAAAGAAAGCAGAGAATCACAGCGTGCTCCTCACCATCCTGGGCTGGGTCGGCGCCGTCGTCATCCTCGCCGGCTACGCTCTCTTCTCCCTCGGAAAACTCCCGAACGGCCCGGTGTACCAGCTCAGCAATCTTGTGGGGGCCTTCGCGATCTCGCTCAACGTCGCGGCGCACGGCGCCTGGCCCTCCGCCGTCGTCAACGTCGTCTGGGCCATCATCGCGGCCGTCGTCCTCGTCCGCATGGCCAGGGCCCGATCGCGCACGAGGCGTCTCGTCGCCGAGGCGCGGCACGACGAGACACACGAGCGCAGGATGCAAGACGTCGAGCGCGCGCACCTGGTCACGTCGTTCCCGGCCGACTCCCTGCCGGCGGTCACGGCCGCTCTCGCCGTGGTCGCTCTCGCGGCCGCGCACCAGCAGCACCCCCGCGACCCCGAGTTCGCTCCGGGCGCAGAGCCCGCATCCACCGCCGTTTGATAAGAGCCTGGCGGCAGGCTATTCTTGCTCGGGTGTGCGTTTAAACGCGCGCCCAGAATCCAGGTGCAGTCGAAACTGGAATCAACCGTCTCTTCGGGGTGGCGAACTTCTCGCCGATTCGATCAGGCCCGACCGCATATGTCCAGGATGCTCCGCATCCATGATGCAGCGGCTCGGGAGAGACGCACGACAACAACACTCAGCATTGCGATGTGTGACGGCCGTGCTCCAGAGATGAGGAAGCCGTCCGACCGGGCCGGCCAGAGCCGAGAAGTACGTAACAAGGAGAACCAGTGCCAACTATTCAGCAGCTGGTCCGAAAGGGACGCACGCCGAAGGTCGTCAAGACCAAGGCCCCCGCCCTCAAGGCCAACCCTCAGCAGCGTGGCGTGTGCACGCGTGTGTACACCACCACCCCCAAGAAGCCGAACTCGGCCCTCCGCAAGGTTGCTCGCGTCAAGCTCAGCAACGGCACCGAGGTCACCGCGTACATTCCCGGTGAAGGCCACAACCTCCAGGAGCACTCGATGGTGCTCGTCCGCGGCGGTCGTGTGAAAGACCTCCCCGGTGTCCGTTACAAGATCGTTCGCGGCGCCCTCGACACCCAGGCCGTCAAGAACCGCAAGCAGGCTCGCAGCCGCTACGGCGCGAAGATGGAGAAGAAGTAATGCCTCGTAAGGGCCCCGCTCCCAAGCGTCCCGTCGTCGCAGACCCCGTCTACGGCGCCCCCATCGTCAGCCAGCTGGTCAACAAGATCCTGCTCGACGGCAAGAAGGGCCTCGCCGAGCGCATCGTCTACGGTGCTCTCGCCGGCGTCTCCGCCAAGAACGGCCAGGACGCCGTCGCCACGCTCAAGAAGGCTCTCGACAACGTCCGCCCGACCCTCGAGGTCCGGTCGCGTCGCGTCGGTGGCTCCACCTACCAGGTGCCGGTCGAGGTCAAGCCTCACCGCGCCAACACCCTGGCTCTCCGCTGGCTCACCAGCTACGCCAAGGCTCGTCGCGAGAAGACGATGACCGAGCGTCTCATGAACGAGATCCTCGACGCATCGAACGGTCTCGGCGCCGCCGTCAAGCGTCGTGAAGACACGCACAAGATGGCCGAGTCGAACAAGGCCTTCGCGCACTACCGCTGGTAACAGCTTTGCGGGGTGGTCACCACCGTGACCACCCCGCAAGAAACCACACTCTCTAACCCCCAATCGGAGGAACCCGTGGCACAGGACGTGCTCACCGACCTGAACAAGGTCCGCAACATCGGCATCATGGCGCACATCGATGCCGGCAAGACGACGACCACCGAGCGCATCCTGTACTACACGGGCATCACCCACAAGATCGGTGAAGTCCACGACGGCGCTGCCACGATGGACTGGATGGCTCAGGAGCAGGAGCGTGGCATCACGATCACCTCCGCTGCGACCACCTGCTTCTGGAACAAGAACCAGATCAACATCATCGACACCCCCGGTCACGTCGACTTCACGGTCGAGGTCGAGCGCAGCCTGCGCGTCCTCGACGGTGCCGTTGCCGTCTTCGACGGCAAGGAGGGCGTCGAGCCCCAGTCCGAGACCGTGTGGCGTCAGGCCGACAAATACGACGTGCCCCGCATCTGCTTCGTCAACAAGATGGACAAGCTGGGCGCCGACTTCTACTACACGGTCGACACCATCATCAAGCGCCTCGGTGCGAAGCCCTCGTCATGCAGCTCCCGATCGGCTCCGAGTCGAACTTCGAGGGCGTCGTCGACCTGGTCGAGATGCGCGCGCTCACGTGGCGCGGCGACTCGAAGGGTGACGTCGAGCTCGGTGCCAAGTACGAGATCGAGCCCATCCCCGAAGACCTCCAGGCCCAGGCCGAGGAGTACCGCGCGAAGCTGCTCGAGGTCGTCGCCGAGTCCGACGACGTCCTGCTCGAGAAGTACTTCGGCGGCGAAGAGCTGACCGTTGCCGAGATCAAGGCCGCCGTCCGCAAGATGACCGTCAACTCCGAGCTGTACCCGGTGTTCTGCGGTTCCGCGTTCAAGAACCGCGGCGTCCAGCCGATGCTCGACGCGGTCATCGACTACCTCCCGTCGCCGCTCGACGTGCCTCCGATGGAGGGCCACGACGTCCGCGACGCCGAGAAGATCATCATCCGCAAGCCGGACTCCGCCGAGCCCTTCTCGGCTCTGGCGTTCAAGGTCGCGGTGCACCCCTTCTTCGGTCGTCTGACCTACGTGCGCGTCTACTCGGGTCACATCGAGTCGGGTGCTCAGGTCATCAACTCGACCAAAGACAAGAAGGAGCGCATCGGCAAGATCTTCCAGATGCACTCCAACAAGGAGAACCCGGTCGACGGCGTCACCGCCGGTCACATCTACGCCGTCATCGGTCTGAAGTTCACGACCACCGGTGACACGCTGTGCGACCCGTCCGAGCAGATCGTCCTCGAGTCGATGACCTTCCCGGAGCCCGTCATCGAGGTCGCCATCGAGCCGAAGACGAAGCAGGACCAGGAGAAGCTCTCGCTGGCCATCCAGAAGCTCGCCGAAGAGGACCCGACGTTCCGCGTCGAGCTGAACGCCGAGACCGGTCAGACGGTCATCAAGGGAATGGGCGAGCTCCACCTCGACATCCTGGTCGACCGCATGAAGCGCGAGTTCAACGTCGAGGCGAACGTCGGCAAGCCCCAGGTCGCGTACCGCGAGACGCTCAAGAAGGGCATCGAGCGCTACGACTACACCCACAAGAAGCAGACCGGTGGGTCGGGTCAGTTCGCCAAGGTGCAGATCGCGCTGGAGCCTTTCGAGGTCACGGCCGAGTCCACCTACGAGTTCGTCAACAAGGTCACGGGTGGCCGCGTTCCGCGCGAGTACATCCCGTCGGTCGACGCCGGCATCCAGGACGCCATGCAGGTCGGTGTCCTCGCCGGTTACCCCACCGTGGGTGTCCGCGCGCTGCTCCTCGACGGTGCTGCGCACGATGTCGACTCGTCCGAGATGGCGTTCAAGATCGCCGGATCGATCGCGTACAAGGAGGCTGCCCGCAAGGCGCAGCCCGTGCTGCTCGAGCCGATCATGGCCGTCGAGGTGCGCACGCCCGAGGAGTACATGGGCGACGTCATCGGCGACCTCAACTCTCGTCGCGGCATGATCGCGTCGATGGACGATGCCAGCGGTGTGAAGGTCGTCAAGGCCAGCGTCCCGCTGTCGGAGATGTTCGGATACGTCGGTGACCTGCGGTCGAAGACCTCGGGTCGCGCCGTCTACTCGATGACGTTCGAGTCGTACGCGGAGGTCCCCAAGGCTGTTGCCGAGGAGATCATCGCGAAGAACAAGGGCGAATAGCCCACCCCGGGGGTTGCGTTCTCCACAGGGCGCACCACCCGAAATGCGGGGTCGAGCCTCGACCGCGTAGCATGAGTACACACCAATGCGCAGGCCCTGAGTCGGCCGGAGGAATCCGGCCGGCCCTGGGACTGCACTCGAGTCCTGAGGAGGACCCACAGTGGCGAAGGCCAAGTTCGAGCGGACTAAGCCGCACGTAAACATCGGAACCATCGGTCACGTTGACCACGGTAAGACGACGCTCACCGCGGCGATCACCAAGGTTCTGCACGACAAGTACCCGACCCTCAACGACGCGTCGGCATTCGACCAGATCGACAACGCGCCCGAAGAGAAGGCTCGTGGTATCACGATCAACATCTCGCACGTCGAGTACCAGACGGAGAAGCGTCACTACGCTCACGTCGACGCTCCGGGCCACGCCGACTACATCAAGAACATGATCACCGGTGCCGCTCAGATGGACGGCGCGATCCTGGTCGTCGCGGCCACTGACGGCCCGATGCCCCAGACGCGTGAGCACGTCCTCCTGGCTCGCCAGGTCGGCGTCCCCTACATCGTCGTGGCGCTGAACAAGTCCGACATGGTCGACGACGAAGAGATCCTCGAGCTCGTCGAGATCGAGGTTCGCGAGCTGCTCTCCAGCCAAGACTTCGATGGCGACAACGCTCCGGTCATCCAGGTCTCCGCTCTCAAGGCCCTCGAGGGCGACGAGAAGTGGGCCGAGACGGTCTTCGAGCTCATGAACGCCGTCGACGAGAACGTCCCGGAGCCCGTTCGTGCCACCGACCAGCCCTTCCTCATGCCCGTCGAGGACGTCTTCACGATCACCGGTCGTGGCACCGTCATCACCGGTCGTGTCGAGCGCGGCATCCTGAAGCCGAACGACGAGGTTGAGATCGTCGGCATCAAGGAGAAGAGCATCAAGACGACCGTCACGGCCATCGAGATGTTCCGCAAGACCCTCGAAGACGCCCGTGCGGGTGAGAACGTCGGTCTGCTCCTCCGCGGTACCAAGCGCGAAGAGGTCGAGCGCGGCCAGGTCGTCGTCAAGCCCGGCTCGATCACGCCTCACACCGAGTTCGAGGGCAACGTCTACATCCTCTCCAAGGATGAGGGCGGCCGTCACAACCCGTTCTACGCGAACTACCGTCCGCAGTTCTACTTCCGCACCACCGACGTCACCGGCGTCATCACGCTGCCCGAGGGCACCGAGATGGTCATGCCCGGCGACACGACTGAGATCACCGTTCAGCTGATCCAGCCGATCGCCATGGAGGAGGGCCTGCGCTTCGCTATCCGCGAGGGTGGCCGCACCGTCGGCGCCGGCACCGTCACGAAGATCATCAAGTAACACGATCCTTCTGACAGGCTGCTAGCCAGCACTGCCACACGAAGCGGGTCGAGCCGAAAGGCTCGGCCCGCTTTCGCGTGTCCGGACGTCTTCCCGGGCGGAACCGCTTTTCACCGAAACAGCGTTGCATCCGCGGCCGGTCGCGCCCATGATGGTTCGCAAGGGCCGGAAGTGCCGGTCACCGAGGAAGGACCGACATGGCAGGCCTGGACGACGTCACGAAAAAAGCCCAAGATTTCTTGAACGACAACAAGGTGAAAGACGCTCTGAAGAGCGACAAGGCAGAAGAGGTCAGCGACAACATCCTCAACGCCGTCGCCGGCGCGGCCGACAAGATCACCGGTGGAAAGTTCCACGAGAAGATCGAAGACGCCCGCGAAGCCGCCGACAAGAAGATCGGCAGCGACGAGTAAGACGTCACCTCGCTGGCCCCCGGTGCTCGCGCCGGGGGCTTTCGCGTGCCGCCACTGCTGCGGCCCGGCGCGTACCCCGGTGGGCGAGCGCGCAGGATCCTGCGAGTTTCGTAGGGGCATGCCTCGCCTTCGTCGCACCGACTCGACCCGCCCCGGTGTCACGCGTGCGCGCTCCGGACGCGGATTCACCTACCGCGACGACCGCGGCCGCACGATCACCGATCCCGACCTCCGCGCGCGCATCGAGCACCTCGCCATCCCGCCGGCCTGGACGGACGTCTGGATCGCGCCGTATCCGAACGGGCACATCCAGGCGACCGGCGTGGACGGTGCCGGGCGGCGACAGTACCTGTACCACCCCACCTGGCGCGAGCAGAAGGACCGCATCAAGTTCGACCGCGCCCTGTCGCTCGCCGAATCGCTGCCGGCGGCGCGGCGGCTCGTCACGATGGACCTGCGGCGCGCCGAACCCGATCGGGAGCGCGCCCTGGCAGCGGCCTTCCGCATGCTCGACTCGGGCTCGCTGCGGGTCGGCTCGGAGCGCTACGCCGAGCAGCACGGCAGCCATGGGCTGTCGACGCTGCTCTGCTCGCACGCGACCGTGAGCGGCGACACGGTGTCACTCTCGTTTCCCGCGAAGAGCGGGCAGGAGTGGGAGAGCGAGATCGTCGACCCGGACCTCGCGCGGGTGATCCGCGGTCTGAAGCAGCGCGGAGCGCGCGCGAACCTCCTCGCCTTCCGGCCGGAGGTGGGAGCATCCTGGTCCCCCTGCACGCCGCGGAGATCAACGAGTACGTCCACGAACGGACCGGGGGAGAGTTCACGGCGAAAGACTTCCGGACCCTCCACGGGACGGTGGCCGCCGCCGTGAGCCTCGCCCGGACGGGTCCGCAGCCGAGCGCGCCCAAGCGCCAGCGGGCCCTCGCCCAGGCGATGCGGGACGCCGCCGAGGTCCTCGGCAACACGCCCTCGATCGCGAAGCAGAGCTACGTCGACCCGCGACTCGTCGACGCCTACACCTCGGGGGAGACCATCGACCCGGCCCGCGCGGCCTCAGCCGAGTCGGAGGTGCGCGCCCTTCTGTACCGGTGACGGCCCCGGGTGACGTAACGTTGGCAGTTGCGCCCGGCTCATCGGGCGCTCGAGAGGACCTCTGCAGTGACCGAGTGCATCCACGGGCTGGATGAAGAATTGTGCGACATCTGCTCGCCCCGCCCGACCATCGAGCCGCAGGATCCCGCGCCGACCGCCCGCAAGACCGCTCCGGCGAGGCGCCTCCCGGCTCGCGTTCCCGGCGCCAAGCGTGCGCCGGCTGCGAGCGACCCGCTCCCCGACATCGACCTCGCCACGATGCGGGTCCACCACTGGACCCACCTCTCCAACCTCGAGGGCATCCTCTCGGCCGGGCTCCTGCGCGCCGATGCGGCCCCCGAACTCGACGTCACGTCGATCGACGCCCGCGAGAAGCGCGCGGCCGTGGCCCTGCCCGACGGATCGACCGCTGCCGGCCACGTGCCTTTCGCCCTGTCGCCCGACGCCGCCACCTGGGACGAAGTGCGGCACGGAGCGGAGGGTGCCCGCTGGTCGACCGCAGCGCGTGCCACCCGACCGACCGACTACGTGATCCTGGTCGCCCCCGTCTCCGCCCTCGGCGACGCGTTCGTGGTGGCCGACGGAGACGCATCGGCACCGCTCACGCGCTTCGCGGCCGGCTCGGCCGAGGGCGGTGCCCTGGTGCGGCGCGCGTCCCTGACCGATCCCGACCTGGTGGGCGTCGAGATCCTGGTTCCCGGATCCTTCGACCTGAAGGCGCTGACACTCATCGGCGTGCCGAACGACAAGGTGCGCGATCACGTCAAGGCCCTGGTCAAAGAGGCCGGCGGAGTCGTGCCCCGCGTGGCGATCTACCCGCCGTGGTTCAAGCCCAGCGAGGCCTGAGCAGGCCTCCGACGAGGTGCGACACGCCCGGGTTGCAGCAAATGCCGGGGTGTGGCAAGATTATCTGGTTCAACACTTCCGCCTCACGGCGTGAATCACTGCCAGGCAGTGCACAGTGTCGGTCTCATGACGAGCAGCGGTTTCATCGCCGCAGACGTACGAGGCCTCTCTGGGCCGCGGGTAGCAGGACACCTCTTCAATCGAATCCGAAGGCCTCGGCTGCGCTTCCGTGCGGCCCGGAGCTGGATCCGAGAGCGACTCCCACCGGGGTGGCGTTCTCGGGCCAAGAGATGGACCTCCCCAGGCCCCAGCGTCCGCTGAAAATCTCTTGCGCGGGTTCGAGCCAGCCCTAGAGCAACGAGCAATCGACTCGCGGGGCGTTGACAGAAAAACAGTGGTGCGGCAGGCGAGCAAGATGCCTTGCCTACCGACCGAGTCCGACCGAGCGAGAGTTCGGGAGGGCGCGTCAGGCGGCCCCGTGAAGGTGCGCGACGTTTACATCGAGAGAGAGTCACACATGGCGGGACAAAAGATCCGCATCCGACTGAAGTCGTATGACCACGAGGTCATCGACACGTCAGCTCGCAAGATCGTCGACACGGTGACCCGTGCCGGTGCGACCGTGGTCGGCCCCGTGCCGCTCCCCACGGAGAAGAACGTGATCGCAGTCATCCGTTCGCCGCACAAGTACAAAGACAGCCGCGAGCACTTCGAGAAGCGCACGCACAAGCGCCTCATCGACATCATCGACCCGACGCCGAAGGCCGTCGACTCGCTCATGCGTCTCGACCTCCCCGCCGACGTCAACATCGAGATCAAGCTGTAGGGGGCGACCGACAAATGGCTAACTCCACCAAGAACGTCAAGGGCCTGCTCGGCAAGAAGCTCGGCATGACCCAGGTCTGGGACGAGAACAACAAGCTCATCCCCGTCACCGTCGTCGAGATCTCGACCAACGTCGTGACCCAGATCCGCACCGAAGAGCTCGACGGCTACGTCGCCGTCCAGATCGCCGCCGGCGCCATCGACCCTCGCAAGTCGAACAAGCCCTCCACCGGTCACTTCGACAAGGCCGGCGTCACGCCGCGCCGCACCCTCACCGAGGTCCGCACCGCTGACGCCGCCGAGTACGCACTCGGCCAGGAGCTCACGGTCGACACCTTCGAAGCCGGCCAGAAGGTCGACGTCGTCGGTACCTCCAAGGGCAAGGGCTTCGCCGGTGTCATGAAGCGTCACAACTTCGCCGGTGTCTCCTCCTCGCACGGTTCGCACCGCAACCACCGCAAGCCCGGCTCGATCGGCGCTTCCTCGACCCCCAGCCGTGTCTTCAAGGGCATGCGCATGGCCGGTCGCATGGGTGGCGACCGCGTCACCGTCCTCAACCTCACGGTCCACGCCGTCGACGCCGAGAAGGGTCTGCTGCTCGTCAAGGGCGCCGTCCCCGGTGCTCGTGGCCGCACCGTCTTCGTCCGTACCGCCGTTAAGGGGGCCTAGCGCATGGCTACCACCACTGCATCCGCCAGCAGCGTCGACGTTCTCGACGCGAAGGGCGCCAAGTCCGGCACCGTCGAGCTCCCCGCCGAGCTCTTCGACGTCACGACCAACGTCCCGCTGATCCACCAGGTCGTCGTCGCGCAGCTCGCTGCCGCACGCCAGGGCACGCACAAGGTCAAGGGCCGCGGCGAGGTCTCCGGTGCCGGCCGCAAGCCGTTCAAGCAGAAAGGAACCGGTCGCGCTCGTCAGGGCTCGATCCGCGCTCCTCAGATGACCGGCGGTGGCATCGTCCACGGCCCGACGCCGCGCAACTACTCGCAGCGCACCCCCAAGAAGATGATCGCCGCTGCTCTGCTCGGTGCTCTCTCCGACCGCGCCCGCGGCGCCCGCGTCCACGTCGTCGAGAGCTTCGTCGCCGACGTCGTGTCGACGAAGGTCGCCCTCGAGCTTCTCGCCGGCATCTCGACGAGCAAGCACGTCCTGGTCGTCATCGAGCGCAGCGACGAGCTGACGCAGAAGAGCGTCCGCAACGTCGACGAGGTCCACGTCATCACGTGGGACCAGCTCAACGCCTACGACGTCCTCGTCTCCGACGACATCGTCTTCACCAAGAGCGCTTTCGAGGCCTTCGTGGCCGCGAAGACCAAGAAGGAGGCCACCGCATGAGCGGCATCCACAAAGACCCCCGCGACGTCGTGATCTCGCCGGTCGTCTCCGAGAAGAGCTACTCCCTGATCGACCAGGGCAAGTACACCTTCTTGGTCGACCCCCGCTCGAACAAGACCGAGATCAAGCTCGCCATCGAGAAGATCTTCGACGTCAAGGTCGACAGCATCAACACGCTGAACCGCCCCGGTAAGACGCGTCGGACCAAGTTCGGGATCGGCAAGCGCAAGAGCACCAAGCGCGCCATCGTGACACTCAAGTCGGGTTCCATCGACATCTTCACGGCTGTCGGCTAGGGCTCGGAGGGATAACAAAATGGCTATTCGTAACTACAAGCCCACGACTCCGGGTCGCCGCGGTTCGTCCGTCGCCGACTTCGCCGAGATCACGCGCTCCACTCCGGAGAAGTCGCTGCTGCGTCCGCTCTCGAAGAGCGGTGGCCGCAACAACGCCGGTCGCATCACGACCCGTCACATCGGTGGTGGCCACAAGCGCCAGTACCGTGTCATCGACTTCCGTCGCAACGACAAGGACGGCGTCAACGCGAAGGTCGCTCACATCGAGTACGACCCCAACCGCACCGCTCGTATCGCGCTGCTCCACTTCGTGGACGGCACCAAGCGCTACATCATCGCGCCGAACAAGCTCAGCCAGGGCGACATCGTCGAGTCGGGTCCCTCGGCCGACATCAAGCCGGGCAACAACCTTCCGCTGAAGAACATCCCGGTCGGTACCGTCATCCACGCGATCGAGCTGAAGCCGGGCGGGGGAGCCAAGATGGCTCGTTCCGCCGGTGCCTCGGTTCGTCTCGTCGCGAAGGACGGCCCCTACGCCCAGTTGCGCCTGCCCTCGGGCGAGGTCCGCAACGTCGACGCCCGATGCCGCGCCACCATCGGTGAGGTCGGCAACGCCGAGCAGTCCAACATCAACTGGGGCAAGGCCGGCCGCATGCGCTGGAAAGGCGTTCGCCCGACCGTCCGTGGTGTCGCCATGAACCCGGTCGACCACCCGCACGGTGGTGGTGAGGGCAAGACCTCCGGTGGTCGTCACCCGGTCTCGCCGTGGGGTCAGAAAGAGGGCCGTACGCGCCACCCCAACAAGGAGAGCGACAAGCTCATCGTCCGCCGCCGCAACGCTGGTAAAAAGCGCAAGTAGGAGTTGTAGAAGATGCCACGCAGTCTGAAGAAGGGCCCCTTCGTCGACGACCACCTGCTTCGCAAGGTTGTTGTCCAGAACGAAGCCAACACGAAGAACGTGATCCGCACCTGGTCGCGTCGTTCGATGATCATCCCGAACATGCTCGGCCACACGATCGCCGTGCACGACGGGCGCAAGCACATCCCCGTGTTCGTGACCGAGAGCATGATCGGCCACAAGCTCGGCGAGTTCGCGCCCACCCGCACCTTCCGCGGCCACGTGAAGGACGACAAGAAGGGTCGTCGCCGCTAACGCGGTGACGAAAGGAGGAGAGAAAATGGTGGAGTCGATCGCACGTGTGCGACACATCCGCGTTACGCCTCAGAAGGCCCGTCGCGTCGTCAACCTGATCCGCGGCAAGCAGGCCCTCGAGGCCCTGGCCATCCTGAAGTTCGCGCCCCAGGGCGCCTCTGAGCCCGTCTACAAGCTCGTCGCGTCGGCCATCGCCAACGCCCGGGTCAAGGCGGATGCCCAGAACAGCTACCTCAACGACGAAGACCTCTACGTTTCGAGCGTCTACGTCGACGAGGGTGCCACCCTCAAGCGGTTCCAGCCGCGTGCTCAGGGCCGTGCGTTCCAGATCCTGAAGCGCACCAGCCACATCACGGTCGTCCTCGCGACACCGGAAGAGGCCGAAGCGGCCGCAACGTCGAAGAAGGCGAGCAAGTAATGGGCCAGAAAGTAAACCCGTACGGCTTCCGTCTCGGAATCACCACCGACCACGTGTCGCGCTGGTTCTCCGACAGCACGAAGGCCGGACAGCGCTACAGCGACTACGTCGCCGAAGACATCAAGATCCGCAACCTGCTCAAGACCTCCCTCGACCGCGCCGGCGTGGCCAAGATCGAGATCGAGCGCACCCGCGACCGCGTTCGCGTCGACATCCACACCGCCCGTCCGGGCATCGTGATCGGTCGTCGTGGCGCCGAGGCCGAGCGCATCCGCGCCGACCTCGAGAAGCTCACGGGCAAGCAGATCCAGCTGAACATCCTCGAGGTCAAGAACCCCGAGGCCGAAGCTCAGCTCGTCGCTCAGGGCATCGCCGAGCAGCTCAGCGCTCGCGTGGCTTTCCGCCGCGCCATGCGCAAGGGACTGCAGGGTGCCCAGCGCGCCGGCGCCAAGGGTGTTCGCATCCAGGTCTCGGGTCGCCTCGGCGGCGCCGAGATGAGCCGTTCGGAGTTCTACCGCGAGGGCCGCGTGCCCCTGCACACCCTTCGCGCCAACATCGACTACGGCTTCTACGAGGCCAAGACGACGTTCGGCCGCATCGGTGTGAAGGTCTGGATCTACAAGGGCGACATCACCAACAAAGAGCTCGCGCGTGAGCAGGCGAACCAGAAGTCGTCGCGCCCCGAGCGTCGTAACGACCGTGGCGGAGACCGCGACCGTGGACCCCGTGGTGGCAACACCCGTGCTCCGCAGACGCAGGATGCTCCGGCCACCGCAGGAGCTGAGGCGTAACCATGTTGATTCCCCGTCGTGTCAAGCACCGCAAGCAGCACCACCCCGGCCGTTCCGGCCAGGCGACCGGTGGCACTCGCGTGAGCTTCGGTGAGTACGGCATCCAGGCGCTCACGCCTGCCTACGTCACCAACCGTCAGATCGAGTCCGCTCGTATCGCCATGACCCGTCACATCAAGCGTGGAGGAAAGGTGTGGATCAACATCTACCCCGACCGCCCGCTGACCAAGAAGCCGGCCGAGACCCGCATGGGTTCCGGTAAGGGTTCGCCCGAGTGGTGGGTCGCCAACGTCAAGCCGGGTCGCGTGCTCTTCGAGCTCAGCGGCGTCAGCGAGGAAGTCGCCAAAGAGGCTCTGACTCGCGCAATCCACAAGCTGCCCCTGAAGGCACGCATCATCAAGCGCGAGGAGGGCGACGCATAATGGCGATCGGATCCAAGGAGCTCGCTTCCACCGAGCTCGACACGTTCGAAGACGAGAAACTCGTCGACGAGTTGAAGAAGTCCAAGGAAGAGCTGTTCAATCTGCGCTTCCAGTCCGCCACGGGCCAGCTCGAGAACCACGGCCGCGTGCGCGCCGTGAAGCGCGACATCGCTCGCATCTACACGGTCCTGCGTGAGCGCGAGCTCGGCATCCGTGCCACCCCCGCCCCGGTCGTGGCCGCCCCCAAGGCAGCTGCGAAGAAGTCGACCAAGAAGGCCGCCGCCCCCAAGGCCGCAGCCGACGAGGCACCTGCCACCGAGGCCGCCGACACCGCCGAGGAGACCAAGTAATGGCTACCGAGAAGAAGACCGCGGACGCCTCGACCGAGACTCTCGTCCGCGGCTACCGCAAGACGCGTCGTGGCTACGTCACCAGCGACAAGATGGAGAAGACCATCGTCGTCGAGGTCGAAGACCGCGTGAAGCACCCCTGTACGGCAAGGTCATCCGCCGCACCTCCAAGGTCAAGGTCCACGACGAGGCTAACTCGGCCGGCGTCGGCGACCTGGTCGTCATCAGCGAGACCCGTCCGCTCAGCGCTTCGAAGCGCTGGCGCCTGGTCGAGATCCTCGAGAAGGCGAAGTAGGCCTCGGCCTACTCCAGAAGGAGACAGAAGTGATTCAGCAGGAATCCCGCCTCAAGGTCGCCGACAACACCGGTGCCAAAGAGATCCTCACCATCCGCGTTCTCGGTGGCTCCGGCCGTCGCTACGCCGGCCTCGGCGACGTCATCGTCGCCACGGTGAAGGACGCCATCCCCGGTGGCAACGTGAAGAAGGGTGACGTCGTCAAGGCGGTCATCGTTCGCACCAAGAAAGAGACCCGTCGCACCGACGGCTCCTACATCAAGTTCGACGAGAACGCCGCAGTGATCCTGAAGGCTGACGGAGACCCTCGCGGTACCCGCATCTTCGGACCGGTCGGTCGCGAACTCCGCGACAAGAAGTTCATGAAGATCATCTCGCTGGCGCCGGAGGTTATCTAAGTCATGGCAAACATCAAGAAGGGTGACCTGGTTCAGGTCATCTCCGGGCCCACGCAGGCTCGCGGCGGAGACCGCGGCAAGCAGGGCAAGGTCATCGAGGTGCTCAAGGCCGAAGACCGCGTCGTCGTGGAGGGTGTCAACTTCGTCACCAAGCACGTCCGCGTCGGTCAGACCCAGCGCGGCACCAAGACCGGTGGCATCGAGACGCACGAGGCTCCCATCCACGTGTCGAACGTGCAACTGGTCGACCCCAAGAGCAAGAAGCCGACCCGCGTCGGTTTCCGCGAAGACAAGGTCACGAAGGACGGCGTCACCAAGACGGTCCGCGTTCGTTACGCCAAGAAGTCGGGTGAGGACCTCTGATGACTGACACCACCGCCCTGCAGGCTGGCACAAACCAGCCGCGCCTCAAGGCCAAATACCAGGCGGAGATCCTTCCGCAGCTGAAGAGCGACTTCGGCTTCACGAACGTGCACCAGGTGCCCGGACTCGTGAAGATCGTCGTCAACACGGGTGTCGGCGAGGCTGCTCGCGACTCCAAGGTCATGGATGGCGCGGTCAAAGACCTCACCGCCATCACCGGCCAGAAGCCGCAGGTCACCAAGGCCCGCAAGTCGATCGCTCAGTTCAAGCTGCGCGAGGGTCAGCCCATCGGCGCTCACGTCACGCTTCGTGGCGACCGCGCCTGGGAGTTCCTCGACCGCCTGCTGTCGCTCGCTCTTCCCCGTATCCGTGACTTCCGCGGTCTCAGCGACCGCCAGTTCGACGGAAACGGCAACTACACGTTCGGTCTCAACGAGCAGAGCATGTTCCACGAGATCGATCAGGACCGCATCGACCGCGTCCGTGGCTTCGACATCACCGTCGTGACCACGGCCAAGAACGACGACGAGGGCCGGGCTCTGCTCAAGGCTCTCGGATTCCCGTTCCGCGCGGCCGACCAGGCCAACTAAGATCGTTCGGTCGGACACTTCGCTTTCTGGAGTGTCCGGCCGTCCTTCCGTGTTCGGAGAACCGCTTCGAACCACCCCGATCGCTCAGGTCGGCTCCCGGTGTACCGGAAGCCGAAACCAGGCGAGAAAGTGATCAAATCGCATGACGATGACAGATCCGGTCGCAGACCTGCTGACCAGACTGCGCAACGCGAACTCGGCGTTCCACGAAACCGTGTCGCTGCCGAGCTCCAAGCTCAAGTCCCACATCGCCGAGATCCTCAAGAAAGAGGGTTTCATCGACGGTTGGAAGGTCGAAGACGCTCGCGTCGGTCAGACCCTCACCATCGACCTCAAGTACGGCCCCGCCCGTGAGCGCTCCATCGTGGGCATCAAGCGCGTGTCCAAGCCGGGCCTCCGCGTCTACGCGAAGTCGACCGAGATCCCTCAGGTTCTCGGCGGTCTCGGCGTGGCCATCCTGTCGACTTCCTCGGGTCTGCTGACCGACCGCGAGGCCGAGCAGAAGGGCGTGGGTGGGGAAGTCCTCGCCTACGTGTGGTAACCCGCCATGTCACGAATCGGACGACTCCCCATTCCGATCCCTGCCGGGGTCGATGTGAAGATCGACGGCCAGGCCGTCACCGTCAAGGGCCCGAAGGGTGAGCTCGCGCTCGTCGTCGCCAGCCCCATCGAGGCCAAGATCGAGGAGGGCACCGTTCTGGTGACCCGTCCCGACGACGAGCGCTCTTCGCGCTCGCTGCACGGCCTCACCCGCACGCTCATCGCGAACCAGATCATCGGCGTCACCCAGGGTTACTCCAAGGGGCTCGAGATCGTCGGTACCGGTTACCGCGTTCAGGCCAAGGGCTCGAACATCGAGTTCGCCCTCGGCTACTCCCACCCCATCACCGTCGAGCCGCCCACGGGCATCAGCTTCACGGTCGAGGGCAACAACAAGCTCACCGTCACCGGCATCGACAAGCAGGCGGTCGGCGAAGTCGCTGCCAACATCCGCAAGCTGCGCAAGCCCGAGCCCTACAAGGGCAAGGGTGTGCGCTACGCCGGCGAAGTTGTCCGCCGCAAGGCCGGAAAGTCAGGTAAGTAATCATGGGTCTCGGAACCAGAGGTAAGAGCAAGTCGGCCGCTACGAGCCGCCGTCACACTCGCCTGCGCAAGAAGATCGCGGGCACCGAACTCCGCCCGCGTCTCGTCGTCAACCGTTCGGCACGTCACGTGTTCGTCCAGGTCGTCGACGACAGCAAGGGCCACACCGTCGCCAGCGCATCGACCCTCGAGGCCGACCTGCGCACGTTCGACGGTGACAAGACTGCCAAGGCCAAGAAGGTCGGCGAACTCGTCGCCGAGCGTGCCAAGGCTGCCGGAATCGAAGCGGTCGTGTTCGACCGCGGTGGTAACAAGTACGCCGGACGCGTCGCGGCTATTGCCGAGGGCGCCCGGGAAGGTGGGTTGGACCTGTGAGCGACGAAACGAACAAGACGCCGGAGGTGGCGGCCGAGGCCGTCGTCGACCGCCCCGTCGAGACGGCTGCCGGCTCGGAGTCGAACAACCGCGAAGGCGCCAACGCCGGTCGTACCGACCGTCGCGGTGGCAACGGCCGCGGTGACCGCAACCAGGGTCGTGGCGGTCGTGACGACCGCGACAAGAGCCAGTTCCTCGAGCGCGTCGTCACCATCAACCGCGTCTCCAAGGTCGTCAAGGGTGGTCGTCGCTTCAGCTTCACCGCTCTCGTCGTCGTCGGCGACGGAAACGGTCTCGTCGGTGTCGGCTACGGCAAGGCCCGCGAGGTCCCCACGGCCATCTCGAAGGGTGTCGAGGAGGCGAAGAAGAACTTCTTCCGCGTCCCCCGCATCGCCAACACGATCCCGCACCCCGTCCAGGGTGAGGCTGCGGCAGGCGTCGTCCTGCTGCGTCCCGCTGCGGCCGGTACCGGTGTCATCGCCGGTGGTCCCGTCCGCGCCGTGCTCGAGTGCGCCGGCATCCACGACGTCCTGAGCAAGTCGCTCGGGTCGTCGAACACCATCAACATCGTGCACGCGACCGTCGCGGCGCTGCAGCAGCTGGAAGAGCCTCGCGCCGTCGCGGCTCGCCGTGGTCTGGACATCGACCACGTCGCTCCGGCCCGTCTGCTTCGCGTCGAGGCCGAGGCTCGCGCCGCAGCAACTGAGAAGGCAGGTGCCTGATGGCTCAGCTCCGCGTAACTCAGATCAAGTCCAAAATTAGCGAGAAGCAGAACCAGCGCGACACGCTGCGGAGCTTGGGTCTCAAGCGAATCGGCCAGACGGTCGTTCGCCCGGACGACAAGCAGAACCGTGGTTACGTCGTGACGGTCGCTCACCTCGTCAAGGTCGAGGAGATTGACTAATGGCTGACGAGAAGACAGAAGCCACCACGAAGGCTGCTGCCCCCAAGGCTGCAGCCAAGAAGCCGGCCACCAAGGCGACTTCGACCAAGGCTGCGGCCTCGAAGTCCGAGACCTCGGACGTCGCTCGCCCCCAGATCCTCAAGGTCCACCACCTTCGCCCGGCTCCCGGTGCCAAGAAGGCGAAGATGCGCGTGGGTCGCGGTGAGGGCTCGAAGGGCAAGACCGCCGGTCGCGGCACCAAGGGCACGAAGGCCCGTTACTCGGTCAAGGTCGGTTTCGAGGGTGGGCAGATGCCTCTGCACATGCGCACCCCGAAGCTGCGCGGGTTCAAGAACCCGTTCCGCGTCGAGTACCAGGTCGTCAACCTCGAGAAGCTGGCCGACCTCTACCCCAAGGGCGGTGAGGTCACCGTGAGCGACCTGGTCGCCAAGGGGGCCGTTCGCAAGAACGAGAAGGTCAAGGTTCTGGGAGGCGGCGATCTCGCCGTCAAGCTCACCGTCGTCGTCGACAAGGTCTCCGGCTCTGCCGAAGAGAAGATCGTCGCCGCGGGCGGAACCGTCACCAAGTAATACCTGAGAGGGTGGCCCGGAAGGGCCACCCTCATCAGTCGTCTATCCTCATTACCGGGAGGCCTTCGTGTTCAGAGCTGTTGCGAGAATTTTCCGCACACCCGACCTTCGGCGAAAGATCGGGTTCACGCTCGGCATCATCGCGCTCTTCCGACTCGGGTCGTTCATCCCCTCGCCGTTCGTCGACTACTCGAACGTCCAGACGTGTCTGGCCGGCAACCAGTCGACATCGGGCCTCTACGAGCTCGTCAACCTGTTCTCCGGTGGCGCGCTCCTCCAACTCTCGGTCTTCGCGCTGGGCATCATGCCCTACATCACGTCGTCGATCATCGTGCAGCTGCTCCGCGTGGTCATCCCCCACTTCGACGCTCTCTACAAAGAGGGCCAGTCGGGCCAGGCCAAGCTGACGCAGTACACGCGTTACCTCACCATCGCCCTGGGCATCCTGCAGTCGACGACCCTCATCACCGTCGCGCGGTCCGGCGCCCTGTTCGGCTCCTCCACCGTCTCCGAGTGCAGCCAGCTGATCACGAACAACGCCTGGTACGCGATCCTGCTCATGGTCATCACCATGACCGCCGGTACGGGCCTCATCATGTGGATGGGCGAGCTCATCACCGAGCGCGGTATCGGCAACGGCATGTCGATCCTGATCTTCACGTCGATCGCCGCCAAGTTCCCCACCGCCCTCTGGGCCATCGAGCAGGCCAAGAGCTTCGAGATCTTCCTGATGGTCATCGTGGTCGGAATCGTGATCATGGGGCTCGTGGTCTTCGTCGAGCAATCGCAGAGACGGATACCCGTGCAATACGCCAAGCGGATGGTCGGGAGGCGGACGTACGGCGGCAACAACACGTACATCCCGATCAAGGTCAACATGGCTGGCGTCGTGCCGGTCATCTTCGCCTCGTCGCTGCTGTACCTGCCGGCTCTCGTGGCGCAGTTCAACACGCCGTCCGACGGCTCCGCGCCGGCCGGCTGGGTCACCTGGGTCCAGACGAACCTGACCTCGGGCGACAAGCCGCTCTACATGCTCCTGTACTTCCTGCTCATCATTGGCTTCACCTACTTCTACGTGGCGATCACGTTCAATCCAGAAGAGGTCGCCGACAACATGAAGAAGTACGGCGGGTTCATCCCCGGCATCCGCGCCGGGCGGCCGACCGCCGACTACCTCGACTACGTCCTCACCCGCGTGACCCTGCCGGGTTCGCTCTACCTGGGGCTGGTCGCACTCATCCCTCTGATCGCCCTGGCCACGGTCGGTGCGAACCAGAACTTCCCCTTCGGAGGAGCGAGCATCCTGATCATCGTCGGTGTCGGTCTCGAGACCGTGAAGCAGGTCGATTCCCAGCTGCAGCAGCGTCACTACGAGGGGCTCCTGCGATGACGGGCGGTGCGCTGCAGGGCGCGCGCCTGCTCATCGTCGGCCCTCCCGGGGCCGGCAAGGGCACCCAGGCCGGCAGGATCGCCGAATCGTACGGGATCCCCGCGATCTCGACCGGCGACATCTTCCGTGCCAACGTCAAGAACGAGACGCCCCTCGGCCTCCAGGTCAAGGCCATCATGGCGGCCGGCGACTACGTACCCGACTCGCTCACCAACGAGCTGATCGAAGACCGCCTCGGCCAGGCCGACGCCGTGAACGGCTTCTTGCTCGACGGCTACCCGCGCACCGCCGACCAGGTGGCCTTCCTCGACTCGCTTCTCGCGGGCAAGGGTGAAGAACTCACGGCCGTCGTGCAGCTCGTGGCCGACCGCGACGAGATCGTCGAGCGACTGCGCAAGCGCGCGCTCGAGCAGGGCCGCAGCGACGACACCGAAGAGGCCATCCGTCACCGCCAAGACGTCTACCTCCGCGAGACGGGGCCCCTGATCGCCGAGTACGGCGACCGCGGCCTGCTGCTCGAGGTCGACGGGCTCGGCACCGTCGACGAGGTCGCAGCGCGAGTCGACGACGCCCTCTCGTCGCGCGGCATCCGCCCCGCGGCCGCGGCCTAGAACTCCCGCGTGGCCTTCCGCCGGTCGGGGATCTACAAGACCCCCGACGAACTCCGCAGGATGCTCCGTCCCGGCCTGCTCACCGAAGCCTCGCTCGATGCGGTCGCCGCCGCCATCCGGCCGGGCATCACCACCGCCGAGCTCGACGCGATCGCGGAGAAGACGATCCGCGACGGCGGCGGAGAACCCAACTTCATGCTCGTCCCCGGCTACCACAAGACGCTCTGCGTCTCGGTGAACGACGACGTCGTGCACGGGATCCCCGGCGATCGGGTGCTCGTGGCCGGCGACATCGTGTCCGTCGACAGCGGGGCCCAGTTCGAGGAGTGGAACGGCGACAGCGCGCGCACGTTCGTCGTGGACGATCCCGCGGATCCTGCTCGCTTCGCCGCCCGCCAGCATCTCAACGAGGTGACCGAGCAGTCCCTCTGGCACGGCATCGCCGCACTGGCGACGGCCAAGCACCTCAACCAGGTCGGTGAAGCCATCGAAGACTTCATCGAGTCGCAGGGCGACTTCGGGATCCTCGAAGACTATGTCGGGCACGGAATCGGCCGGTCGATGCACGAAGATCCGCCCGTGTTCAACTACCGCGTGCGCGGCAACGGCCCGGCCGTCAAGCCCGGGCTGGTCGTGGCGATCGAGCCCATGGTCACCGCGGGCGGCATCGACACGTTCACGCAGGACGACGAGTGGACCGTCACGACGCGCGACGGCTCGGACGCCGCCCACTGGGAGCACTCGGTCGCTGTGCACTCCGGCGGCATCTGGGTGCTCACGGCCTCCGACGGCGGCGCCGAGAAGCTCGCGCCCCTCGGCATCCGCCCCGTCCCCGTTCCCTAGCTGGCGTCCGTCACATCGCCCTAGCCGTTGCCGACCGAGCAGGTCGCCTCGGAGGCGGCCTGGCCGGTGATGGTCGACGGGAGCGTCGACGTGCCGGACGTCGGCGTCGGCGTTGCCGCCGAAGAACCCGACGACGACGGGGAGGCGCTCGATGACGGGGAGGCGCTCGGTGACGGCGAGGCGGTCGACGTCGACGAACCGGAGACCTGGGACGCCCTTCCGACGCTGTCCGCACCGAGGACGAACTTCGTGTCGTGCTGCAGATCCGTGTTCAGCACCGTCGCGGCCGAGCTGTCGGCCACCACGCGGTTCGCGTTGGCCGGATCGGTAGCGGTCGGGTATTGCACGAACAGCACCTTCGACAGGTCGATGTTCTTGAGGGCCAGGCCGAGCTCGACCATCGTGTCGGTATCGCTCAGACTCTTCGAGAGGGTCATGTTCTTCACGGCGGCCGAGGCCAGGCCGTACAACTTCACGGGGTTTCCGAGCGTGCCGCCCGAGACGATTTTCCGCATCATGGCAGAGAGGAAGACCTGCTGGGACGAGATGCGCGCGAGGTCGCTGCCGTCACCGACGCCGTGCCGCGTGCGCAAGAACTGCAGTGCCTGCAACCCCTGGAGGGTGTGGTCGCCGGCGGAGAGCACGAGACCGGAGTCGGAATCGTCGATCGCCTTGGCGACGCAGACGTCGACTCCGCCGATCGCGTTCGACATCTCGATCACGCCGTCGAAGGTGATCTCGGCGGCGTAGGGGATCGACAGCCCGGTCATCGACTCGACCGTGGCGACGGTGCAGCCGAGCCCTTCTCCGAGAGTCGTGTTGAATTGCTGGTAATCCGCTGCAGGGAACGTGGCGCCGTTCGTTCCGGTGCAGGACGGCAGGTCGACCATCAGGTCGCGCGGGAACGAGACGGCGGTCATCTGCTTGTGATCGGCCGACAGGTGGATGAGGATCGTGACGTCGTTGCGGCTCCCGTCGGCGACACCCGCCGCCACCTGCGACTGGCCCACCCGGGTGTCGCTTCCGACGAGCAGGATGTTCGCTCCGCCGGCGATCGCGCCGATCGAGGTGCTCTCGGCGATCCTGTCGTCCTTCGCGCCGATCGAAACACTCTTGATCTGGGATTTAAGCGTGATTCCGGCGTACGCCGCGACGCTTCCGACGCTGACGACGGACACCGCCAGGGCCACGCCCACGAGGAGTGCGACGAACCGCACCGGGCCGCTTCGGGGCAGTCGCCCGTGACGGGCGACGCCCGGTTGGGCAGGATTTCGACGGCTCGAACGTTCTCCGGGCACGGGTCTCTCTTTCGGGCTTTCGGCATCGGGAAGACGCAACGCGAACGACGGCGTGTCGAGTTGACCCGCCGGGTTGGCAAACTATAGCCCCATCGCATAAGATCGATCTTTGGTGTCCCAGGCCCGCTTTCTGCGTGCCGTCGTGGTCCCGATTCGCCGAGGCGATCGTGATCCTGTGGCTACCATTCCCCGCAAGACCAACACAACCAATTTTTAGCGACAGTGAGGCTATGGCCAAAAAAGACGGTGTCATCGAAATCGAAGGCGCAGTGGTCGAAGCGCTGCCCAACGCGATGTTTCGCGTTGAGCTGAGCAACGGACACAAAGTTCTCGCTCACATCTCCGGAAAGATGCGTCAGCACTACATCCGCATCCTCCCCGAAGACCGTGTGATCGTCGAGCTGAGCCCCTACGACCTGACCCGCGGCCGGATCGTCTACCGCTACAAGTAGGGCGTGCTGGAAAGGAACGGCCCGACGCACCCGTCGGGCACGAGGCCAGCGAGTCAAAAGGAAACAACATGAAGGTCAAGCCCAGCGTCAAGCCCATCTGCGAGCACTGCAAGGTGATTCGCCGTAACGGCCGCGTCATGGTCATCTGCAACAGCAACCCGCGCCACAAGCAGCGCCAGGGCTGATTCTCGTCTGAGAATCCTGTTCCAGAGCAACACCAGCTCCACCGGCAACACCCCAAGCAGCACCAGATCCGCAGGATCCCGAGACGGTCACCGTCGAGGGGCCGCGAGGACACCCAGGGCGGAGGCCCTGGCACCGGCGCTGTGACACACCTCCACCATCTCTCAAGGAGAAGCCACAATGGCACGTCTAGCAGGCGTTGACATCCCGCGCGACAAGCGCGTGGAAGTCGCACTGACCTACATCTACGGAGTCGGCCGCACGCGCGCGCTGAAGACTCTCGCCGAGACCTCGATCGACGGCAACATCCGCGTCAAAGACCTGAGCGACGACCAGCTCGTCCTGCTCCGCGACTACATCGAGGGCAACTTCAAGGTAGAGGGTGACCTCCGCCGCGAGGTCGCCGCCGACATCCGCCGCAAGGTCGAGATCGGCAGCTACGAGGGCATCCGCCACCGTCGCGGTCTGCCCGTCCGCGGCCAGCGCACCAAGACGAACGCTCGCACCCGCAAGGGCCCGAAGCGCACCGTCGCCGGCAAGAAGAAGGCTCGATAGGCCCGGCGCCCGCCGTAGCCATCTAGGTTGTAGGAGAAAAAATTGGCAGCACCGAAGTCGGCCGCGCGTAAGCCCCGCCGTAAAGAGAAGAAGAACGTCGCCGTGGGCCAGGCCCACATCAAGTCGACGTTCAACAACACCATCGTTTCGATCACCGACCCGTCCGGGGCCGTGCTGAGCTGGGCTTCGTCCGGCGCGGTCGGCTTCAAGGGCTCGCGCAAGTCGACCCCGTTCGCGGCGCAGCTCGCCGCCGAGTCGGCTGCGCGTCAGGCGCAGGAGCACGGCGTCAAGAAGGTCGACGTGTTCGTGAAGGGCCCGGGTTCCGGGCGCGAGACCGCGATCCGCTCCTCCAGGCCGCCGGCCTCGAGGTGGGTTCGATCAACGACGTCACGCCGCAGGCGCACAACGGTTGCCGCCCGCCGAAGCGCCGTCGCGTCTGATCCGACGCGCGCTTCGCGCTGGTGCTGAAGGCGGGGGCCGCGCGCGGCCCCGCTCCCGGCGTCAGCAGACGCCTCGCGTCACCCGTCATAACTTTCACAACTCAATACCGGCGGGCCCGCCACCTGCCGCATCGCACAAGAGTCATATAGCGGACTCTTCGCCGAAAGGAATCCACAGTGCTCATTGCACAGCGCCCCACTCTCACCGAGGAGAACATCTCGGAGTTCCGCTCCCGCTTCGTGATCGAGCCCCTCGAGCCCGGCTTCGGCTACACGCTCGGCAACTCGATGCGTCGCACGCTCCTCTCGTCGATCCCCGGAGCAGCTGTCACCAGCATCCGCATCGACGGTGTGCTTCACGAGTTCACGACCGTTCCCGGTGTCAAAGAAGATGTCACCGAGGTCATCCTGAACATCAAGAGCCTCGTGGTGTCGAGCGAGCACGACGAGCCGATCACGGCGTACCTGCGGAAGCAGGGTGCCGGCCAGGTCACCGCCGCCGACATCTCGGTTCCCGCCGGTGTCGAAGTCCACAATCCTGAGCTCGTCATCGCGACCCTGAACGACAAGGCCAAGTTCGAACTCGAGCTGACCATCGAGCGCGGCCGCGGCTACGTCTCGGCCGTGCAGAACCGCTCGGAGTTCTCCGAGGCCGGTCAGATCCCGATCGACTCGATCTACTCGCCCGTCCTGAAGGTCACCTACCGCGTCGAGGCGACTCGTGCCGGTGAGCGCACCGACTTCGACCGCCTCGTGGTCGACGTCGAGACCAAGCCCGCGATCAGCCCCCGCGACGCCATCGCTTCGGCCGGCCGCACGCTGACCGAGCTGTTCGGTCTCGCTCGTGAGCTCAACAACGCGGCCGAGGGCATCGAGATCGGCCCCGCGCCGGTCGACGCCGTTCTCTCCAGCGAGCTCCAGACCCCGATCGAAGACCTCGACCTCTCGGTCCGCAGCTACAACTGCCTCAAGCGCGAGGGCATCAACACGGTGTCCGAGCTCGTCGCTCTCTCCGAGACGCAGCTCATGAACATCCGCAACTTCGGTCAGAAGTCGGTCGACGAGGTGAAGGACAAGCTCGTCGAGCTCGGCCTCTCGCTGAAAGACACGGTTCCCGGCTTCGACGGTGCTCACTTCTACAGCGGCTACGACGAGGAGGAGACCAACTAAGGTCTCCCCGCTCGACGCCCTCCACCTCTAAACACTTTTAGGAAAAACAATGCCCAAGCCCACCAAGGGTCCCCGCCTCGGAGGCGGCCCGGCGCACGAGCGCCTTCTGCTCGCCAACATGGCCGGCCAGCTGTTCACGCACAAGAGCATCAAGACGACCGAGACCAAGGCCAAGCGCCTCCGTCCCGTCGCCGAGCGCCTCGTCACCTTCGCGAAGCGCGGCGATCTGCACTCGCGTCGTCGCGTGCAGGGCATCCTGCGCAACAAAGAGACCACGCACATCCTGTTCTCCGAGGTCGCGCCGCTGCTCGAACTGCGTGAGGGCGGCTACACCCGCATCACGAAGCTCGGCTTCCGCAAGGGCGACAACGCGTCCATGGTGCAGATCGAGCTCGTCCTCGAGCCCGTGAGCCCCAAGACCAAGGGTTCCGCCAAGTCGTCCAAGACGGCCGCCGCGACCCCCGCGACGACCGAGGCGCTCCTCGAGGAGTCCTCCGACGAGCTCACGGCTTCCGACGAGACCATCATCGAGGCCACGACCGAGGCCCCCGTCGACACCGACGAGGTCCCCGAGACGACCGCCGAGCTCGAGTCGGAGTCCTCCGACGACCTGACCGCCTCCGACGAGACGATCATCGAGGCGACCACCGAGGCTCCGGCCGACGAGGCTCCGGCCGACGAGGCCGACGGCGACAAGAAGTAGTCGTTCCACTGGCACCACAGCCTGAAGGCCCGCTCTCCTCTGGAGGGCGGGCCTTCTGCCGATCCTGCGCCTCTGCGGCTGTCCGCCGATCCTGCCCCTCCGTAAATCGAAGGGGATTCTCCCGGCAGGGCCCACCCCATCAGGATCGAGCGGGGTCGGGACGAAAATCCCCTTCGATTTAAGGAGGGGAGGGCGTCTCGTAGAATCGACGGCGTGGAAAACGAGACAGGGCCCGTTCGACTTCGGCTCGACGTCTCGTACGACGGCACCGCCTTCAACGGCTGGAGCGCGCAGCCCGGCCTCCGCACCGTCCAGGGCGAGATCGACATCGCGCTCGAGACGACCCTGAGGCGCCACCTGCCGGCACCGCGGCTGATCGTCGCCGGCCGCACCGACACGGGTGTTCACGCGATCGGCCAGGTGGTCCACCTCGACCTCACGGCCGATCAGCACGCCTTCCTGGCCACCCCGCACCGCAACCGGACCAAGTACCCGCCCTTCCCGCCCGCGCTGCGATTGGCGCGCAGGATCAACGGTCTGGCCGGGGCCGCGGACGACCTGCACGTGACGCACGCGGCGGTCGTCCCGCGCACCTTCGATGCGCGCTACTCCGCCCTCTGGCGCGAGTACGAGTACCGGGTGTCCGATCTCACGGGCCCCAGGCACCCCATCCGTCGGTACGACACCCTCTGGTTCGACGCGACCGTCGATCTCGACCTCATGAACGCCGCGGCCCTGTCGTTGCTCGGATTGCACGACTGGGCGGCGTACTGCCGGCCCCGGGACGGCGCCACGACCGTGCGGACCCTCCAGGAGTTCCACTGGCGCCGCGACCCGGACGGGATCCTGGTGGCACGCGTCCGCGCCGACGCTTTCTGCCACAGCATGGTGCGCTCCCTGGTGGGCGCGACGCTGGCCGTGGGGGAGGGGCGGCTCTCGATCGACGACGTGACGCGCATCCGCGAGACGGGGCTGCGCAAGGGCGAGTTCAAGGTGGCGAACGCCCACGGTCTGACACTGCGCGAGGTGGCTTACCCGGGCGAGGAGCACTTCGAGGCGCGGGCGGAGCTGACCCGGGCGCGGCGGGCCGCGCTCTAGCCGCGACGGAGCCCCGCGATCCTGCGCGTGGTTGCCGGCCGCCCCGTGATCCTGTAACGTGTCCCCTTGGTGTCTGCGCAACTGCGCGCTTTCGCCCGAAGTTGAGCCCTCCACCTGACTCGTTCGTGCCTCATCGAGGTGCCAACGGCAACGGAGCGGGATTCACGAACCTCTCACCTCGACCAGAAAGCAGCACTACTGTGACGCGCACTTTCTCTCCCACCCCGGCTGACGTCCAGCCGCAGTGGTTGATCATCGACGCCAACGACATCGTCCTCGGCCGTCTCGCAAGCCACGCTGCCGCGCTGCTGCGCGGGAAGCACAAGGCCACCTTCGCCCCCACATGGACATGGGCGACTTCGTCATCATCGTCAACGCCGAGAAGATCGCGCTGACCGGATCGAAGCTCCAGACCAAGCTGGCCTACCGCCACTCGGGTTACCCGGGCGGCCTCACGGCTCAGACCTACTCCGAGATGCTCGAGAAGCACCCGACTCGCGCCGTCGAGAAGGCCATCCGCGGCATGCTGCCGAAGAACTCGCTGGGTCGCGCGCAGATCCAGAAGCTGAAGGTGTACGCGGGTCCTGAGCACCCTCACGCGGCACAGAAGCCCACGCCGTACACCCTCGACCAGGTCGCCCAGTAGCGTCCGCCTCCGACTTTAAGGATCCCTAAGTGGCCAGCATCGCCGATTCCATCGAATCCACGCCCGAGAGCTTCACGACCGAGAGCGCCGCTCCCGTCGAGGCCTCGACTCCCCGTCCCGTCCTCACCGTCGGCGGCGGCGCCGTCGGCCGTCGCAAGCAGGCCATCGCCCGCGTGCGCCTCACGCCCGGCACCGGTGTCATCACCGTCAACGGCCGTGCGCTCGACGAGTACTTCCCCAACAAGCTGCACCAGCAGCTGATCAACGACCCGTTCAAGGTCCTCGACCTGCTCGGCTCGTACGACGTCGTCGCGAAGATCTCCGGTGGTGGCCCCTCGGGTCAGGCCGGCGCCCTCCGCCTCGGCATCAGCCGCACGCTGAACGAGATCGACGAAGAGAACAACCGCGCCGAGCTGAAGAAGGCGGGCTTCCTCAGCCGCGACGCTCGCGTCAAGGAGCGCAAGAAGGCCGGCCTCAAGAAGGCCCGTAAGGCTCCTCAGTTCTCCAAGCGCTAAGCACCGGCTCGGTCTCGCGATGACGCGTCTCTTCGGAACCGACGGAGTTCGGGGCCTTGCCAACCGTGAGTTGACGGCCGCACTCGCCCTGGGTCTTGCCCAGGCGAGTGCGGTCGTCCTCACCCGCGGGCACCACGCCGACGCTCGGCGCGCCGAGGGGCGCCGTCCGGTCGCCGTCCTCGCCCGCGACCCCCGCATCAGCGGTGAGTTCCTGGCCGCAGCGGTCGCCGCCGGCCTCGCTTCGTCCGGCGTCGACGTGCTCGACGCCGGGGTGATCCCGACGCCCGCCGCCGCCTTCCTCGTCGCCGACTCCGGCGCCGACTTCGGGGTGATGATCAGTGCGTCGCACAATCCCGCTCCCGACAACGGCATCAAGTTCTTCGCGTTCGGCGGCGCCAAGCTGCCCGACGAGGTCGAAGACCGCATCGAAGCCACCATGGACGCCCCGCGGCTGATGCCGGTGGGAGGCGACGTGGGCAGGATCCGCAGGTTCGCCGACGCCGAGGACCGGTACGTCGTGCACCTGCTCGGTGCGGTCCGGGGCCGCCTCGACGGCATCCACGTCGTCCTCGACTGCGCGCACGGCGCTGCCGCCGGCGTCTCGCCGGAGGTCTTCCACGACCTGGGCGCCCGCGTCACCGTGATCGGTGCCGACCCCGACGGCGTCAACATCAACGACGGAGTGGGTTCGACCCACCTCGGCCAGCTCGCGGAGGCCGTCGTGAAGCACGGCGCCGACGTCGGCATTGCGCACGACGGCGACGCCGACCGCTGCCTCGCCGTCGACGCGCAAGGCACCATCGTCGACGGCGACCAGATCATGGCGATCCTCGCCCTGGCGCTCAAGGAGCGCGGGGGCCTGAAGGACGACACGCTCGTCGCCACCGTCATGAGCAATCTCGGTCTGCGCCGCGCCATGAGCGACAACGGCATCCGGGTCGTCGAGACCGGCGTCGGCGACCGCTACGTCCTCGAAGAGATGAACGAGCACGGCTTCAGCCTGGGTGGCGAGCAGTCCGGCCACATCATCTTCGCCGAGCACGCCACGACCGGTGACGGCGTCCTCACCGGGCTGTCGCTCGTGGCCGAGATGGCTCGCACCGGCAAGTCGCTCGCCGAGCTCGCGTCCGTCATGACGGTGTTCCCGCAGATCCTGGTCAACGTGCGCGACGTCGATCGTTCGGCGCTCGGCGGCGACGAGGTCATCGCTGCCGCCGTCGCTGCGGCTGAGGAGTCGCTCGGCGACTCGGGGCGGGTCCTGCTCCGCCCCTCGGGCACCGAGCAGCTCGTCCGCGTCATGGTCGAGGCCGCCTCACAGGACGACGCCGACCGCATCGCGCACTCGCTGGCCGAGGTCGTGCGAGAGCGCCTGGGCACTGCCGCGGCGTAGAGGCTGCCGCCGCGGAGGGGAGCGACCCGCCCGCGGCGAGGGTCTCGTGGGGGCGACGGCTGTCGCACAACCGAGTACCGTTGACGAGTGACAGCTGAGACAGACACCCGCCAGAATCTCGGCTTCGCCGCCGTCCTCTTCGTCTTCGCCGTGGTGATGATCGGCACGACGCTGCCGACGCCGATCTACCCGCAGTACCAGGCGGCCTTCGGCTTCTCGGGCAGCACCACGACCGTGCTCTTCGCCGTGTACGCGGCCGGGGTCATCGCCGCGCTGATCGGGGTCGGGCAACTGAGCCAGATCATCGGACGGAAGCCGATGCTGCTGGCGGGGATCCTGCTCTCGTTCGTCAGCGCGATCCTGTTCTCGATCGGCACCGCCGAGGGTCTGCTCTTCGCCGGCCGCATCTTCTCGGGCTTCTCCGCCGGCATCCTGACCAGTACCGGCACCGTTGCCGTGCTCGAGCAGGCTCCTGCCGCTCGCAAGGCCGTCGCCGGCGCTCTCGCGACCGCGGCCAACATCGGCGGCCTCGGCCTCGGCATGTTCCTGGCGGGGCTCGTGTCGCAGCTGACGCCCTGGCCCACGCGCGCGCCGTTCGTGATGCACGCTCTCCTGCTCGTCCTGGCCGGGCTGGCGCTGCTGCTCGTCCGCGAGACCGTGAAGAAGCAGCAGGATGCCAGGTTCCGGCTGCAGCGCCCGGGGATCCCTCGCGAGGCCCGCAGCGTGTTCGGCGCGGCGTCCATCGGCGCCGTCGCCGGGTTCGCCGTGTGCGGGCTCTATTCGTCCGTCGCGCCGAACTTCGTCGGCACCGTGCTCGGGATCCACTCGGCGCTCGTCGTCGGGGTCGTGACGGCGTCGCTCTTCGCCGCGTCGGCCGTGGCGCAGATCGTGCTGGGCAAGCTGGCGGTGGTGAGGGCCATCGTCCTCGGGAGCATCCTGCTGTTCGTCGGGATGATCCTGCTCGCCGTGGCGCTCCCGCTGGCGTCGCTCGCGCTGCTCATCGTGTCGTCGGTCGTCTCGGGCGCCGGGCAGGGTCTCCTGTTCAGCTACGGGCTGCGGGCGATCGTCGGTGCCACGCCCGACGACCGCCGCACCGAGGCGACCAGCGCGTACTTCGTGGTGGCGTATCTCGCGATCTCGGTGCCGGCGATCCTGGCCGGGTTCGCCGAGAGGCTGTTCGGCCTCGCGCCGACCGGGATCGGGTTCGCCGCCGTGATGGCCGTGCTGTGCGTGATCGGGTTCGCGACGCGCAAGCGCTTCGCCGGGGCTGCCGACTGACTCGTCCGGCACCACACGCGTGCGCGCCGCCCCGTTCCGCGCCCGAATCCACGTCGACGGGGGAGACACGCCCTAGATCTTGCGGAGGAGCACCGACGCCACCTTGTGGTCGGCGCCCTTGCGCAGCACGAGGGTCGCTCGCGACCTCGTGGGCTGCACGTTCTGCTTCAGGTTGGGCTCGTTGACGGTGCGCCAGACCTCGCGGGCGAAGCCCAGCGCCTCGGCCTCCGGGATCGACGAGAACCGGTGGAAGAACGACTCCTCCTGGCTGAACGCCCCCTCGCGCAGCTGGCGGAAACGTTCGACGAACCAGTTCTCGATGTCGTGGGTGCGGGCGTCGACGTAGAGCGTGAAGTCGAACAGGTCGCTCAGGGCGAGGCGGCCTCCGACGGCAGGCTGGAGCACGTTGAGGCCCTCGACGATGAGGATGTCGGGCCGCCGGATCACGACCTCCGCGCCCGGCACGATGTCGTACTCGACGTGCGAGTAGAACGGCGCCCGCACTTCTTCGGCGCCGCTCTTCACCTGCGACACGAACTTCAGGAGGCGCCGCCGGTCGTACGACTCGGGGAAGCCCTTGCGGTCCATGATGCCGCGGCGCTCGAGCTCGGCGTTGGGGTAGAGGAAGCCGTCGGTCGTGATCAGCTCGACGCGGGGAGTGTCGCTCCAGCGCGACAGCAGTTCGCGGAGGAGCCGAGCCACCGTCGATTTGCCGACCGCCACCGATCCTGCGACCCCGATGACGAACGGGGTGCGCTGCGCGCGCTCGCCCAGGAAGTCGCTCGTGGCGCGGTGCAGGTTGCGCGCGCCGGCCGCGTAGAGGTTGATGAGACGGCTCAGCGGGACGTAGACGTCGCTCACCTCTCGGAGGTCGAGCCGGTCGCCGAGGCCGCGGAGCTGGACCAGCTCGGTCTCGGTCAGGGGGTTCTTGGCCACGGGCGCCAGAGCCGCCCACGCGTCGCGATCGACCTCGACGAAGGGGGTCAGATGCACGGGAGAGGTGGCGGTCGCTTCGGCCATGGGAGTCAGCCTACGGGCGTACGGACCTGCAGCGCGAGGCGGACGAGCCGTGCAGTCGCCGTCGAATAGGCTGGCTCGCATGTGTGGCATCGTGGGTTACGTCGGTTCGGACAAGAGCGTCGAGGTCCTCCTCGGCGGTCTCAAGCGCCTCGAATACCGGGGGTACGACTCCGCCGGCGTGGCCGTGATCGGCCCGGACGGCACTCTCGACATGCGCAAGAAGGCCGGCAAGCTGCAGATGCTCGTCGACGACCTCGACGCTTCGCCGCTGGTGAACGGCTCGACCGGCATCGGGCACACCCGCTGGGCGACCCACGGCGGCCCGACCGATCAGAACGCGCACCCGCACCTCTCCGACGGTGGCAAGCTGGCGCTGATCCACAACGGCATCATCGAGAACTTCTCCGACCTGAAAGAAGAGCTCCTCCTCGAGGGCACGGTCTTCGCCTCCGAGACCGACTCCGAGGTCGCCGCCCACCTCGTCGCCCGCGAGTACCGCGCGGTCGGCGACCTCGCCGAGGCGCTGCGACGGGTCGTGAACCGCCTCGAGGGCGCCTTCACCCTGCTCGTCGTGCACGCCGACCAGCCCGGCGTCGTCGTCGGCGCTCGCCGCAACTCGCCGCTGGTGATCGGCCTGGGCGACGGCGAGAACTTCCTCGGCAGCGACGTCGCTGCCTTCATCGAGTTCACGCACCGCGCCCTGGCGATCGGGCAGGATCAGCTCGTCACGATCACCCCGGAGACCGTCACCGTGGTCGACTTCGCCGGCGCTCCGGTCGAGGCCACCGAGTTCGAGGTCACCTGGGACGCCGCCGCCGCAGAGAAGGGGGCTGGTCGAGCTTCATGGCGAAAGAGATCTCGGAGGAGCCCGAGGCCGTCGCCAACACGCTGCTCGGCCGCGCCGTCGACGGCGGGGTGCACCTCGACGACCTCGACCCGATCAAAGAGCGCCTGCTCACGGTCAACCGGGTCATCGTCATCGCCTGCGGCACCGCCGCCTACGCCGGGATCCTCGGCAAGTACGCCATCGAGCAGTGGTCGCGGCTGCCGGTCGAGGTCGAGCTCGCGCACGAGTTCCGCTACCGCGACCCGGTCCTCGACGAGCACACGCTCGTCGTGTCGATCAGCCAGTCCGGCGAGACGATGGACACCCTGATGGCCGTCAAGTTCGCCCGCGAGCAGGGCGCCCAGGTGCTGTCGATCTGCAACACGCAGGGCGCGACGATCCCGCGCGAGAGCGACGCCGTCATCTACACGCACGCCGGTCCCGAGGTCGCCGTCGCGTCGACGAAGGCGTTCGTCGCCCAGGGCACGGCGCTGTTCCTGCTCGGCCTGCACCTGGCGACGCTCCGCGGCACGATGACCGCCACCGAGATCGCCGAGCAGGTCGACGACCTCCGGGCGATCCCCGAGAAGATCTCGCGGGTGCTCGAGACGGGTGAACGCATCAAGACCCTCGCCGGTTGGATGGCCGACACCCGCTCCGTCCTCTTCCTCGGCCGCCACGTCGGCTATCCGATCGCACTCGAGGGAGCGCTCAAGCTGAAAGAGCTGGCGTACATCCACGCCGAGGGCTTCGCGGCGGGCGAGCTCAAGCACGGCCCGATCGCCCTGATCGAACCGGGCCAGATCGTCTTCGTGATCGTTCCGTCGCCGCGCGACCCGCGGTCGTTGCACGCGAAGGTCGTCTCGAACATCCAAGAGATCCGCGCCCGCGGCGCCCGCGTCATCGCGATCGCCGAAGAGGGCGACGCGGCGGTCCTTCCGTTCGCCGACGAGGTCCTGCACATCCCGCTGGCCGCGCCGCTGTTCGAGCCGCTCCTCGCGGTCGTGCCGCTGCACATCTTCGGCATGGAGCTCGCGGCGGCCAAGGGCCTCGACGTCGACCAGCCCCGCAACCTCGCCAAGAGCGTCACGGTCGAGTAGACGTCGACCAGCAGCGACACGAGAGAGCAGAGCGCAGGATCACCGTGGCAATCGTCGGAATCGGGGTGGACGTCGTCGACGTCAAACGCTTCGGGCGCACCCTCGAGCGCACCCCGAAGCTGCGCTGGCGTCTCTTCACCGACGCCGAGCTCCTGCGCGACGGGGAGCCCCGGCGGGTGGAGTCCCTCGCGGCGCGGTTCGCCGCGAAAGAGGCCCTCATCAAGGCGCTCGGCGGCTCGACCGGTATCGGCTGGCACGACATGGTCGTCGGGGCCGACGACCAGCGGGCACCGTCGCTGACGCTCCGCGGGGAGCCGCCGCGCTCGCCGAGTCGCGCGGCGTGACGACCGTGCACCTGTCGCTGAGCCACGACGCCGGCGTCGCGACGGCCTTCGTCATCGCCGAGACGGTGGCCGCCTCGTGACCCGGGAGGCCCGCCTGACGATCGATACCGGCGCACTCCGGCACAACGTCGCGATCCTGCGCGAAGCGGTCGCGCCCGCCGCAGTGATGGCCGTCGTCAAGGCCAACGCCTATGGGCACGGCGCCGTCGACGCCGCGCTCGCGTTCGAAGAGGGCGGTGTCGACTGGCTGGGCGTCGTCGACCTCGACGAAGCGGTCGCGTTGCGGCGCGGCGGGGTGAGCCTGCCGGTGCTGAGCTGGCTGCACGCACCGGGCGAGACCTTCGAGCGCGCGGTCCGGTTCGAGATCACGCCGGCTGTCAGCGACCTCGCCCAGCTCGAGGCGTGCGCCGCCGCGGGCGTGCCGGCCGTGCACCTCTGCCTCGACACCGGCCTCAGCCGCAACGGCGCCGTCGAGTCGGAGTGGGAGGCCCTCTTCGATCGTGCGGCCATCCTCGAGCAGAGCGGACTTCTGCGCGTCGAAGGCGTGATGAGCCATCTGTCGAACACCTCGCCGCAGGAGGACGGCCACCAGCTGGCCTCCCTCGTGAGCGCGGTGGGCAGTCTCGGCGAGCGAGGGGTGAACCCGCCGCTGCAGCACCTGGCCGCGTCGGCGGCAGCCCTGTCGTACGGCGTCGCCGGGCGCCTCACGCTGGTCCGGTTCGGGCTCGCCCTGTACGGTCTGAGCCCGTTCCCCGATCGCACCCCCGAAGACCTCGGCATCCGCCCGGCGCTCACCCTGTCGGTTCCCGTCATCGGCGTGAAGGCGATCCCCGCCGGCGAGGGCACCTCGTACGGCTACACGTGGCGGGCGCCCCGCGACACCCGGCTCGCCCTCCTTCCGATCGGCTACGCCGACGGCATCGAGCGGATCGCCAGCAACCGTGCGTCGGTGCTCCTCGGCGGGCGACTCTGCCCCGTCGTCGGTCGGATCGCCATGAACGCCATGACCGTCGACATCGGTCCCGACCGAGGCGCCGACTCCGTGGCCGTGTCGCTCGGCGACGAGGCCGTTCTGTTCGGCGACGCCGCTGCCGGGCACCCCACCGCCGCCGACTGGGCCGAGGCCACCGGCACCATCGCCTACGAGGTCGTCGCGCGCCTCTCGCACCGCCTGCCGAGGAGGTACACGTGACCGACGTGTCGTCGACTCCCGAGTCGCCGTGGCTCCGCCGCGCCACCGTCGACCTCGGCGCGTACCGCGCGAACCTCCGACACCTGCGCGAGGTGGTCGCCCCGGCCGAGCTCATGGCGGTCGTGAAAGCCGACGGCTACGGGCACGGCGCCACCGCCGTCGCGGCCGCCGCAGTGGAGGCCGGGGTGACCTGGCTCGGCGCCCTCGAACTCGCCAACGCGCACGAGCTGCGGGCGTCCGGCATCGGCGACTCCGTCTCGATCCTGGCCTGGCAGTTCGCGTCGACCGAGACCTTCGAGCGCGCCGTCGCCGAGCGGATCGACCTCGGCATCTCCTCGCTGGCTCAGCTGGAAGCCGTCGCCAGGGCAGTCGCGTCCGTCGCCGAGGCGCTCGCCCCCGACGCGGCCGCAGCACCGATCGACGCTCCGGCGCTCGTGCACCTCAACGTCGACACCGGCCTGCACCGCGACGGAGTGCTGGTCGGCGAGTGGGACGCCCTGGTGAGCCGAGCGATCGAGCTGCGCGACGCCGGGATCCTGCGCCTTCGCGGGGTGTACTCGCACCTCGCCGAGGCCTCCGACGACGAAGACACCGAGTCGGCCGAGACCCTGACCGAGGCGATCGGTCGCGCGGAGGGCCTGGGGGCCCGCTTCGAGCGACGGCACCTGACGGCGTCGAGCGCGGGGCTCGAACGGCCGGAGTTGCGCCTCGACATGGTGCGGATGGGCGCGAACACCTACGGCATCCCCGTGACGGACGGCGTCACTGCGGCCGATCGGGGTCTCGTCCCGGTGATGACCCTCAGCGCCAGGATCGCCCGCGTCAAGCGCATCGCGGCCGGCACCGGCGTCTCCTACGACTACACCTACCGCGCGCCCCGCGACACGACCGTGGCGCTGGTGCCGATCGGTTACGCCGACGGCCTCTCCCGGCGCTCGCAGCACGGCGTGACCGTCGCCCTGCGCGGCAAGCGGTACCCGATCGTCGGTCGCGTGGCGATGGATCAGTTCCTGATCGACGTCGGTGACGACCCGGTCGAGGCGGGGGACGAAGCGACCCTGTTCGGTCCGGGAACGCGCGGCGAGCTGACCGTGGGCGAGTGGGCCGACCTGATCGGCACGATCGGCGAGGAGATCGTCTCGGGCCTCGGCCCGCGGATCCCGAGGGTCTACGTCTGATGGCCGTGCTGTTCGACGGAGAAATCGCGTCCAGCGAGGGCATGGAGCGATTCGGCATCCGCCTGGCTTCCGAGCTGCGGGCGGGTGACCTCCTCGTGCTGACCGGTCCGCTCGGGGCCGGCAAGACGACTCTGACGCGCGGGATCGGCGCCGGGCTCGACGTGCGCGGGCCGGTGGCGTCGCCGACGTTCGTCCTCGCGCGCACCCACCCGCCGCTCGGCGAGGGCGGCGTCCCCCTGGTGCACGTCGACGCCTACCGGCTCGGGTCCGCGGCCGAGCTGGACGACCTCGACATCGACTTCGACCGCTCCGTGGTGGTGGTCGAGTGGGGGTCCGGCTTCCTCGACGGCGTCGCCGAGTCGTGGCTCGACGTGACGATCGAGCGCCCCGTCGGAGCCGGCGCTCCCGATGCCGGCGCTTCCGATGCCACCGATGCCGATGTCACAGCTCCCGACGACGAGCCCCGCCGCGTCACCGTCGTCGCCCACGGCCCCCGCTGGTCCGCTGTCACGCTCCCCTGACGTTCGAGGCACCGGTTCCGGCTCGCGCCACCGGTCGTTCCGGGTCGCGGGCGGCGTCTTCCGGACGCCGCGGCACCGTACGATTGAGGCATGCTTCTGGCGATCGACACCTCCTCCGGAACGAGTGTCAGCGTCGTCGACCGCGAGGCGGGAGTCCTCGCCGAGGTCACCGAGCTCGACACCCGCCGTCACGCCGAGGTCATCGGCGAACTGATCGCGGCGTGCCTCGACGAGGCCGGCATCGAGCCGAGCCGTCTCAGCGCCGTCGTCGCCGGAATGGGCCCCGGTCCCTTCACCGGCCTCCGCGTCGGCATCGCCGCGGCCCGCGCCTTCGCCTTCGGCGCCGGCAAGCCGTGCCTGCCACTCGTCAGCCACGACGCGATCGCCTTCGAGCGTCTCGGCGGTCCGGCGCTCGCCACGGGCGGCGCTCCCGTCGCCAGGTCCCCGCTGCTCGTCGTGACCGACGCCCGCCGCCGCGAGGTGTACTGGAGCGCGTACTCGCACCTCGACGAACAGGGTCTGCCCGTGCGGGTGGCCGGGCCGTCTCTGGTGCGACCGGCCGATCTCGACGAGGCGATCGCAGGATCCTGCGGCCCCGTCTTCTCGGCGGAGGCCGCGCGCACCGACCCCGCCTCGACCGTGGTGTCGGCCGCCGCCCTCGGCCTGCTCGGCGAGACCCTCTACACGGCCGGCCGGCCGTTCGCCGCTGACGAGCCGCTCTACCTCCGATCGCCCGACGTGACGATCCCCGGTGCGCCCAAGCGGGTCTCGTGAGCGCTGAGCCGTACGAGGTGCGCCAGGCGACGCCCGCCGACCTCGACGCCATCATGGCCATCGAGACCTCGGTGTTCGTGAACGACGCCTGGAGCCCCGAGAGCATGGCGCACGAGCTGGCGAACTCCTCGTGCTTCTACCAGGTCGTCACCGACCCCGCGGGCGAGGTCGTCGCCTACGCGGGGCTGCTCGCCGCGATCGGGTCGCCCGACTCCGACATCCAGACCATCGCCGTGGCTCCGGGCGCGCGCCGCCGCGGCATCGCCCGCGACCTCGTCCGGCGGATGCTCGAGGAGGCGTCGGCGCGCGGCGCCCGCGAGACGTTCCTCGAGGTGCGCGTCGACAACCCGGGCGCCCAGGCGCTCTACGAGTCGTTCGGTTTCGAGGGGATCGCCGTGCGCCCCCGCTACTACATGCCGGACGGCGTCGACGCGCTGGTGATGCGCGCGCGCCTCCGTCCTTCCGGAGGAACCCCATGACCGCTGAACCCCTCGTGCTCGGCATCGAGACCAGTTGCGACGAGACCGGCATCGGTATCGTCCGCGGACGCACGCTGCTGGCCAACGTCATCGCCTCGTCGATGGACGAACACGCCCGCTACGGCGGCGTCGTCCCCGAGATCGCGGCCCGCGCCCACCTCGAAGCGCTCCAGCCGACTCTCGAGGCGGCGCTCGCCGAGGCCGACGTGACCCTCGACGATCTCGACGCCATCGCAGTCACCAGCGGACCAGGCCTCGCCGGTGCGCTGATGGTCGGCGTCGGCGCGGCCAAGGCCCTGGCGCTCGGAGCCGGCAAACCCCTCTACGCCGTGAACCACCTGGTCGGACACGTGGGCGCCGACGTCCTGCGCGCCGACGGCTCGGCCCTCGAACTGCCGACCATCGCGCTGCTCGTGTCGGGCGGGCACACCTCGCTGCTGCACGTCCGCGACCTCCTCGACGACGTCGAACTGCTCGGCGAGACCATCGACGACGCCGCGGGCGAGGCGTTCGACAAGGTCGCGCGCCTGCTCGGACTGCCCTACCCCGGCGGGCCGCAGATCGATCGCGTCGCGGCCTCCGGCGACCCTCGGGCCATTCGTTTCCCGCGCGGCCTCACGCTTCCGAAAGACCTGGAGAAGCACCGCTACGACTTCTCGTTCTCGGGCCTGAAGACGGCCGTCGCGCGCTGGGTCGAGAAGACCGAGGCGGCAGGATCCCCGGTGCCCGTGTCCGACGTGGCGGCCAGCTTCCGCGAGGCGGTCGTCGACGTCCTGCTCACCAAGGCGCTGGCCGCGTGCCGGGATCGCGGGGTGTCGCGCCTGCTCCTCGGCGGCGGGGTCGTCGCCAACGCGCGGGTGCGCGAGGTCGCCGCCGCGCGGTGCGCCGACGCCGGTGTCGAACTCCGCATTCCGCCGCTCTCGCTCTGCACCGACAACGGCGCGATGATCGCGGCGCTCGGCGCCGAGCTCGCCCTGCGCGGGCGCGAACCGTCGCCGCTGTCGTTCGGCGCGGACTCCACGCTTCCGGTGACCACCGCGCAGGCGTTCTAGCCAGCGAACGTCGCGCAGCGTTTCGCGTCGAATCGGTCGCGATGCCCGAGTGCGGACTACCGTCCAGTGAAGGCCACCGTACGTGTGGTCACCCGAAGGAGCTGTACGACGATGTCCGATTCTCTTCCTCCCACCGCCCCGCCCTCGAACGACGCCTACGGCACGCCCGCGGCGGCGTCGGGGCGCTGGAACCCGCTGGCGATCATTTCGCTGATCGCCGGGATCGTGGGCTTCTTCTTCAGCCTGTACGGCGTGATCAGCCTCGTCGCGCTGGTGCTCGGCCTCCTCGGTCGCCGTCAGATCGCCGGTTCCGGCCAGCGGGGGCGGGGTCTCGCCCTGGCCGGCATCATCCTGGGCATCATCGGGATCGTGCTCGAGGTCATCCTCATCATCGTCGGCGCGAGTCACGGCGCGATGCGCTGAGGCCCGTGCCCGTCGAAGAGCCAGCGGCGGAGCGAGCTTGGCGCTAGGGTCGATGGAAACCCGCGCGTCCGGCTCCCGCCGCGGCGCGGGACGGCGGGGGACGCCGTCACTGCGATCACGACTACGGAGCGACGACCATGAGCGACCAGACTTCTTCAGGGCCGACGCCGGCGGAGGAGCCGGCCGGCTCGACGCCCGCCGCCGACGCAGGCGTGCCCGACACCTCCGGGGCCGAAGCTCCCGCATCGGACGCGCCGCCGTCGTACGGCCAGCCCGCATCGGACGCGCCGCCGGCGTACGGCCAGCCCGCTGATGCGGGGCAGTCCGCTCCGGACGCACCACCGGCATACGGCGAGCAGTCCGGCTACGGCGAGCAGTCCGGGTACGGCCAGCAGCCCGGCGCGCAGAACCCCTACGGGCAGCAGTCTGGCGCGCAGAACCCCTACGGGCAGCAGCCCGGCGCGCAGAACCCCTACGGGCAGAACCCTTACGGCCAGGCGCCCGCCCAGAACCCCTACGCCCAGAACCCCTACGCTCAGAACCCGTACGCTCAGAATCCCTACGCGACGTACGGCGGTCCGGTCCCCGGGAGCACCAGCGCGCTCGCGATCGTGTCCATGGTCCTGGGCATCGTCGGGGTCATCGGTGGGTTCCTCTTCATCGCCCTGATGCCCATCGCGGCGATCATCACCGGCTTCATCGCGCGTCGTCGCGCGAAGCAATTCCAGCAGCAGGGATCGGGCATGGCCCTCGCCGGCATCATCACCGGCTTCGTCGGCGTCGCCTTCTTCCTCGGCTACATCGCCATCTTCGTCGTCATCGGCATCACCTCCGCCAACAGCGGCTCCGGCTCGAGCTTCTAGATGATCCCCGCGGCGTGGCGGTTCGGCCTGGCGTTCGCGCTGTGGCGCCGCTACCGCGCCGCCGCGACGCCCGCGGAGCGCGAGAGCGCCGGGCGCGCCATCATCGTCCTGACCGCCGTCTGGGCGGGCGCACTCGCCCTCACCGGCTTCCTGGTGCTGGCCTGCGTCGCGTTCCTGATCGTCGTCGTCCGGTCCTGACGCTAGACGCGCTCGCAGAGCAGCGCCGTGTGGTGCCCCCTGAACCGGGTCAGGATCAGCGTCGCCTCGTTGGAGCCCGACAGCTGCAGCTTCTTGCGGAACGCGGCCGGATCGACGTCCACCCCGCGCTTCTTGATCTCCACCCGGCCGATGCCGCGCTTCTTCAACTCCTGGCGCAGCCGCTTCTCGTCGAGCGGGAACGTCTCGAGCACCCGGAAGCACTGGGCGAAGGGCGTCTCGGTGGCCGCGGACGACGAGAGGTAGGCGATGTCGCGGCTGATGGTCGACGCGCCGAGCTGCCGGGCGAGATCGCCGATGAGCCGCGCCCGGATCACGCCGCCGTCGGGTTCGTAGACGTACTCGGCCAGATCGCCGACCTCGACGTCGTCCGAGTCTCCGGATGCCGTCAGTTCGGCCGGGCCGTGCGCACCCAGCACGAGTGCGGCGCGTTTCACCCCGGGCCGGGCGAGGGGGCCGAACCAGACGCCGACCTCGACCACCGATCGGTCGACCGAGATCCACTGGCACTCGGCGTCGTCGGGCAGCAGCTCGCGGTCGATTCCGGGGCCGAGCTTCACCCCTGTGGGCAGGCGCGAGGCGAAGGCGAACGCCGTGTCGAGCGTGGGGGACCAGCCGGCAGGATCCTGCAGCCGCTGCGTCGACGAGTGGCCCGAGGTGCGCCGAGCGGGATCGAGGAACACCCCGTCGACGCCGTCGAGGTCGGCCTCTTCGGCGGTTCCGAGGCGAACCTCGGCCGACGGCCACGGCGCCAGGTTGTAGGTGGCGATGGCGGCCGTCACCTCGTCGCGGTCGACGGCGACGACCCCGAGATCGAGGGCGGCCAGGGCGAGGGCGTCCCCGCCGATGCCGCAGCCGAGGTCGGCGATGCGAGTGAGGCCCGCGCGGCGGAACCGCCCGGCGTGCGTCGAGGCCACCGGGAGACGGGTCGCCTGCTCGAGGCCTGCCTCGGTGAAGAGCATGCGCTCGGCGAAGTCGCCGAACTTGGCGCGCCCCTTGGAACGGAGCTTCGCCTGGGTCAGGACCGCGGCGACGAGCTCCGGGGAGTGCCCGGCCTTGCGCAGCTTCGCGACCTGCGCGAGCACGTCGGCCTTCTGATCGAAGGCGGGAAGCGAGTCGAGGAGGCGAAGCCCCTCGGGCGTGAGGAGTTCGCGGAGTTCTTTCGCCTGCATGGGTCAATCATCCCGCGGCGGCGGCTCCGTCTCCGGCACGAGCCTTCGAGCACATGCTCCAGAGACGGGGGAGACGCGACGAAGCCGCCCGCGGCGACACAGTCTGGCACTCGGATTGACCGAGTGCCAGCCACGCCCTATGGTTGATCTGGCACTCACACGCGTGAAGTGCCAACCACGGATTTCCAGTTCCGCCGTCGCAGCTCGTTTAGAAAGAAGAGGTCAACCGTGTCGGTCAACATCAAGCCGCTCGAAGATCGCATCGTCATTCGTCAGGTCGAGGCCGAGCAGACCACTGCTTCCGGCCTCGTGATCCCCGACACCGCCAAGGAGAAGCCCCAGGAGGGCGAGGTCGTGGCTGTCGGACCGGGTCGCATCGACGACAAGGGCAATCGCGTTCCGCTCGACGTCGCCGTCGGCGACAAGGTCATCTACTCCAAGTACGGCGGAACCGAGGTGAAGTACGGCGGCGAAGACCTGCTCGTGCTCTCGGCCCGCGACGTGCTCGCGGTCATCGTCAAGTAGCACCGCTGCTGCAGAAGGGCCCCGTCTCCGCAAGGAGGCGGGGCCCTTCGCGTGCGCGGCGGGCAGCGCAGGATCACGTGGCAGCAGGACGACGGTCGGTGGCCGTCACGAGCCTGCCCGACGTCGGAGGCAGCGGTTAGCCTTTCGAGGTGAGCAACGAAGATCCTGCCAAGGCGAGAGCCGGCCTGCTGTTCGCTGTCGGCGCGTACGGCCTGTGGGGCTTCCTGCCCGTCTACTTCCTGCTCCTGCAGCCGGCCGGCGCCGTCGAGATCGTCGCCTGGCGCATCCTCTGGTCGCTCGTCTTCTGCGCCGTGCTGCTGGCTGCCACCAAGTCGTTCCGTCGCTTCGCCGCCCTCCTCCGCGATCGCCGCACCGTCGGCACCATGGCTCTGGCGGGCGCCATCATCGTCGTCAACTGGACCACGTTCATCTTCGCCACCCTGAGCGGTCACCTTGTCGAGGCCGCGCTCGGGTACTTCATCAACCCGGTGGTCACCGTCCTGCTCGGCGTCGTGATCCTGCGCGAGCGGCTCCGGCTCCGGCAGTGGATCGCGGTCGGCATCAGCGTCGTCGCCATCGTCGTGATCGCGGTCGGCTACGGCACCATGCCGTGGATCTCCCTGATCCTCGCCTTCTCGTTCGGTACCTACGGCCTGATCAAGAAGCGCGTCGGCGGCCGGGTCGACGCGATCGGCGGCCTCACCCTCGAGACGCTCGCGCTCTCGCCCGCCGCCGCGATCGCCCTGATCGTCGTCGGCGTCAACGGCGGCCTGGCCTTCGGCACCTCCGGTGTTCCGCAGGCGGTGGCCGTGGTCGGCACGGGGGCGATCACGGCGGTCCCGCTGCTCTTCTTCGCCGCGGCCGCGAGCCGGCTGCCGCTCTCGACGCTCGGCCTGACGCAGTACATCGCGCCGATCCTGCAGCTCGTCGTGGGCGTCGCGTTCCTGCACGAGCCGATGTCCGCCTCGCGCTGGTTCGGCTTCGCCCTGATCTGGGTCGCTCTGGCCGTTCTCAGCGCCGACGCGGTGCTCGTGAACCGGTCGAGTCGGGCGCGGCAGCTCTCAGCGAATACATCACGAATTGCTAACGAAACGGCGAGGTGATGCCAGCAACACACGGGTGAAACATTCGCCCCCTAGGTTCTTACCCATTCACACGGTTGGGTCGCGCGCCATCGCGCGACCGCATCACCACCGTTCAGAAAGGGTTCACGGATGATCAGATCCACCACTGCCCTGAAGGCACTCACGATCACGGCAGCAGCGACACTGCTCCTCGTCGGGTGTTCCTCCACGGGTTCCAAGACTTCGTCCTCCAGCTCGTCGACGCCGAAGTCGACGGCGAAGGCCGACCCCGCAGCGAGCTGCAAGGCGCCTTCGACGCCGAGCACGGACGCCATGAAGATCGGCACGCTCCTGCCGCTCACCGGTTCGCTCGCGTACCTCGGCCCTCCCGCTGTCGCGGGTGCAGGCCTGGCGCTCGACGACATCAACGCGGGCGGCGGCGTCGTCGGCAAGCCCGCGGCGATCTCGTCGGTGACCGACTCCGGCGACTCGACCGACCTCACCGTTTCCAGCTCGGCTGCCGCCAAGCTGAAGGCGGCCAAGGTCTCGGTCGTCCTCGGCGCCGAGTCGTCCAGCGTCACGCTGAACGTCATCGACCAGATCACCGGCAGCTGCACCATCGAGATCTCGCCGGCCAACACCGCGTCGTCGCTCTCGGGCTACTCGTCGTACTACTACCGCACCGCTCCGCCGGACTCGGTCCAGGGCTCGGCCCTCGGTCAGCTCGTCGTCGGTGACGGCCACGCCAAGGTCGCCTTCCTGGTCTTCAACGACTCGTACGGCACCGGCCTCCGCGACTCGACGCAGAAGGCCATCGAGGCCGCCGGCGGTTCGGTCGTCTACGGCGGCACCGGCAAGAGCCAGGAGTTCCCGCCCGGTCAGAAGACCTTCTCGTCCGAGGTGACGGCCGCTCTGGCCGCCAAGCCCGACGCGATCGTCATCCTGGCGTTCGACGAGACCAAGCAGATCGTGCCCGAGCTCGTGTCGCAGGGCTGGGACCTCTCGAAGACCTACATGTCGGACGGAAACACCGCCGACTACTCAAAGGACTTCCCGGCCAAGACGCTGCTGAACGGAAAGGGCACCATCCCCGGCGCCCAGCCCACCACGGCACTCAAGGCCCGTCTCAACGCGTGGTACCTGAAGAACGACAAGAAGGCGCTGACCGACTACTCCTACGCGGCCGAGTCGTACGACGCCATCACCCTCGCGGCGCTCGCCGCCGAGAAGGGCAAGGGCACCGACGCCGGGACCATCCAGGCCAACATGGCTGCGGTCTCCGGAGCCGACGGCGGCACCAAGTGCGCCACGTACGCCGACTGCAAGAAGCTCCTCGACGCCGGCAGCAAGATCCAGTACCAGGGCCCGTCCGGCATCGGTCCGTTCAACAAGAACAACGACCCGTCGAGCGCCTACATCGGCATCTACAAGTACGACGACAAGAACGTCCCCGTCTACCAGAGCAGCATCCAGGGCGACGTGAAGTAACTCTCACCACCAGTCAGACCCGACGCCGGAAGCCCGGCAGGAGCGATCCTGCCGGGCTTTCCGGTGTTTCCGACGCTCCTGCGAGCGCCGCGAAAAAATGTCCTCCTTTTTGGGGACATTCAATGCCGGGTCGAGCACCCTCCGCATGCCACGATTGTGGAGATGACAACGCTGCCCGAAGAGCGTCGCCGGCCCGGGCGCCGTCGCCCGCTCGACGCCCTGCTCCTGCTCGCGCGTCCCCTCCTCCTCGTTTCCTTCGCTCTCTACCAGCTCGAGGTCCGCCGCAATCTCTACCCCCGAGACACGCCGTCAGCGGCCTTCGAGGGTGTCGACCCGGTTCGCCTGCTCTTCATCGGCGACGTCGCCGTCTCCGGCCACGGCGTCCTGAGCCACGGGCTGACCGTGGTGTCGCGGACCGCGGAGCGCATCGCCGTCGATTCCGGCCGCGGCGCCACGTGGACGGTGGTCGCCGAGCCAGACCTCACGCTGGCCAAACTGGTGGCGCGCCGCGAGATCGGCGCTGCGGGCGTCGAGGTGGCCTACGTCGCGCTCGGCATTCCCGACGTCTTGCTCATCACCCGACCGGAGCGCTGGTCGCGCGACCTCGAGACCGTGGCGCGCAGGATCCAGAGCGAGTCCGGTCTGCGCGCGTGTCGCGTGGTGATCTCGGGGATCCCGCCGCTGTCCGACTTCCGGCCGATCCGGCCCGCCGTGCGCCGCATCATCAACCGGCAGGTCGACCGCCTCAACGCCGCCAGCGCCGACCTCGCAGCGTCGGTGCCCGGCCTGATCTTCGTGCCGTTCCCGACCTGGCGCATCGGCGACATGTACATCAAGCAGGCATTCTCCTGGCGGACGATGCACGACGCCTGGGCCGAGACCTTGGCGTCCGTGCTGCGCGCCTGACGCCCCTCCCGCAGGTCACGGGGGTGGCGGAGCACCCCTCGGAGGCGCGAGATGCAAGGCGGAGGAGGAGGGCCATGGCGGAGCCATTGCCGACGACGACAACGCCGCAGGTCGCGGGGGTGGCGGAGCGCCCGTCGGAGGCGCGAGATGCAAGGCGGAGGAGGAGGGCCATGGCGGAGCCATTGCCGACGACGACAACGCCGCAGGTCACGCCCCCGAGGGGTGCTCGCTGTCGACGTCTTTGGCGAGGGTGCCGAGGTAGAGCTCGATCACCTTCGGGTCGTCGGCCAGCTCGTGGCCGGTGCCCGAGTAGGCGTTGCGGCCTTGGTCGAGCACGTAGCCGCGGTCGCAGATCTGCAGGCAGCGCCGCGCGTTCTGCTCGACCATGATGACCGAGACGCCGGCCTTGTTGATGCGGCGGGTGCGGATGAACGTCTCGTCCTGGCGCACGGGGAGAGTCCCGCGGACGGCTCGTCGAGCAACAGCACCTTGGGGTCCATCATGAGGGCCCTGGCCATCGCCACCGACTGCCGCTCGCCGCCCGAGAGGGATCCTGCGCGCTGATCGCGCCGATCGGCCAGGACGGGGAACAGGTCGAAGATCACGTCGAGGCGCTCGGCGAACTTCTTCGGGCGGAGGAACATGCCCATCTGGAGGTTCTCCTCGATGGTCAGCGACGGGAAGACGTTGTTCGTCTGCGGCACGAAGCCGATGCCGGCCTGGACGAGCTTGTTGGCCTTCAGGTTGGTGATGTCCTGGCCGGCGAGCGTCACGCTGCCGGAGTGGATCTTCACCAGGCCGAACAGCGCTTTCAGCAGCGTCGACTTGCCGGCCCCGTTCGGGCCGATGATGCCGATCAGCTCGCCGGGGTAGCAGACGAGGTCGCAGTTGTTCAGGATGTTCACGCCCGGCAGGTAGCCGGCGACGAGGTCGTCGGCTCGCATGATCGGTTCTTGGCCGGCGAACTTCTCGGTGCCCTTGTGAACGGTGGTGTCGATGGTCGTGCTCATTTGTCGTCCTCGGCGGGTGCGTCGATCTGGTGCTCTTCTTCGTTCAGCTCCGGGGCCGGCTCGCGGCCGACCCGCTCCGGTTCTGCGGAGCCGCGGGCGGCGTCCTCCTGTTTGACCTCGGCCTCGAGCTCCTCGAGGGTGTCGTCGGTCAGCAGGGAGTCGTCGCCGAGGTCGGTGTCGTGGTGGGCGCCCAGGTAGGCGTCGATCACCGCGGGGTTGTCCATGACGGTGTCCGCGGGACCTTCCGCGACGATCCTGCCCTCGGCCATGACGATCACCCAGTCGGAGATGTGCCGGACCATGTGCATGTCGTGCTCGACGAAGAGCACCGTGGTGCCCTCGTCGCGCAGGCTCTGGATGTGTCCGAGGAGCGACTGGGTCAGGGCCGGGTTCACGCCGGCCATCGGCTCGTCGAGCATGATCATGGCCGGATCGCTCATCAGCGCCCTCGCCATCTCGAGCAGTTTGCGCTGGCCGCCCGACAGGGATCCTGCGTAGTCGTCCTTCTTCTCGAGCAGCTTGAAGCGCTCCAGCAGATCGATGGCTTTGAGCTCGATCTCGGCTTCGCGCTTTTTCCAGAGCGGTTTCACGATCGCGACGAAGAAGTTCTCGCCCGGCTGGTCCTTGGCGCCGAGCAGCATGTTCTGCATGACCGTCAGTCGGGAGAGCGCTTTGGTCAGCTGGAAGGTGCGCACCATGCCGGTGCGGGCCACCTTGGCGGCACCGACGGCGCTCATGGCCTTGCCGTCGAACACCCAGCGGGCGGTGTTCGGGCCGCGGTTGGTGATCGACGGTGCCGAGTTCGGCTTGTCGAATCCGGTGAGCAGGTTGAAGAAGGTGGTCTTGCCGGCGCCGTTCGGGCCGATCAGAGCGGTGATCGCGCCCCGCTGCACCTCGACGTGCCCCACGTCGACGGCGGTCATGCCGCCGAAGCGACGCACGACGTTGTCGACGGTGAGGATGGGATCGGGCTTCGCGCTGCCCGGCTCCTCGGTCACCGTCGCCAGCTTGCGACGCAGCTCGGTGCGGTCGTAGTCGTAACCGGGAATGCTGCCCCGCGGGGTCTTCGTGGTCTCAGACACTGAACGACAGCTCCCTCTTGTTGCCCAGGATGCCCTGGGGTCTGAAGATGATCAGGCACATCAGCGCCACTCCGACGAGCACGTAGGAGAACTGCACCGTCTGCTGCCCGTTCATGATGGACGACGGGATGAAGTCCTGGGCCAGCGTCTGTACGAGCAGGCGCATGACGAAGAACAGGATCGCGCCGAGGATGGGTCCGAACACCGTCGCGGCTCCACCGAGCAGCAGCGCCGTGTAGATGAAGAACGTCGTCGATCTCCCGAGGCCGTCGGGCTGGACGGACGACGGCAGCACGTAGATGATGCCCGCGATGGCACCGATCAGGCCGCCGAGGATGAGCGCCTGCAGCTTGTAGCTGTAGACGTTCTTGCCGAGGCTGCGCACGGCGTCCTCGTCCTCGCGGATGCCCTTGAGCAGCCGGCCCCACGGGCTCCGTGCCAGCGCCCAGACGAGCAGCGCGAACAGGGCCACGAGGCCCCATCCGACGATGCGGATCCACCAGCCGTTGACACCGTTGTTGTCGTAGTTGAACCAGAGGATCTGCGTGGTGCCGTCCGGAAGGGGCGACAGGGCGTTGAACGGACCGTTGTAGGTGTTGCCGGTGATGCCGTTCGAGCCACCGGTGACGTCGGTCAGGATCGACGATCGGCCGACCATGCGGATGATCTCGGCGGCCGAGATGGTCACGATGGCGAGGTAGTCGCCCCGCAGCTTCAGCGTCGGCAGTCCGAGTATCAGAGCGAATGCCAGCGCCACGATCAGAGCGACCAGCACGGCGAGGAAGATCGGCAGACCGCGCTCGATCGAGATCGCGAAGCCGTAGGCGCCGAGCAGGAGGAACGCGGCCTGGCCGATGTTCAGCAGGCCTGCGAAGCCGAAGTGGATGTTGAGCCCGATGGCGGCGATCGCGAAGGCGGCGGTCGTCGGCGCGAGCGCCTGGACGGAGAGCGATTGCAAGAGGCTGACGATGTAGTCCATGAGTGGTCTCCTTTAACCGATGCGCTCTCGGCGACCGAAGATGCCCTGCGGTCGGAACATGAGAATGATGATGAGGATCAACAGCGCCGTCGCGTACTTGAAGTCGCCTGGCAGCACCAGGTTCGTGAGCTCGACGATCATGCCGACGATGAGCGAGCCGACCAGGGCGCCGAAGGCGGTGCCGAGGCCGCCGAGGGTGACCGCTGCGAAGATCAGCAGCAGGATCTGGAGGCCGAGCTCCCAGTTCACGCCGTTCAGCACCAGGCCGAGCATGACGCCGGAGAGGCCGGCGAGGCCGGCGGCGATGGTCCAGACGAGCCGGATGATCCTGTCGACGTCGATGCCCGAGGCGGCGGCGAGAGCAGGGTTGTCGCTCACGGCGCGGGTCGCGCGGCCGGTCCTGGTCTTCAGCAGGAACAGGCCGGCGAGCACGAGGACCACGACGGAGATCCCCATCGCGACGTACGACTGGACCGTCAGCACGACGCCGCCGATGTCGACAGTCTTCGGGTTGGCGATGCTGATCCGGACCGTTGCGGCGCCGTAGAAGTACTGGAACGCGTACTGCAGGGCGATCGAGAGGCCGATCGTCACGATCATGAGCTGCGTGAGGCTGAGCCCCTTCTTCCGCAGCGGCTTCCAGATGAGCTGGTCCTGGAAGAAGCCGGTCGCCGCCGAGATGACCACGGTGATCACCGCCGCCAGGATCAGCGGAAGGCCGAGCACGTTGGCGAAGGTGTACGCCAGCAGCCCCCGAGCGTCACCTGCTCGCCGTGCGCGAAGCTCTGGAGGCCCGTGGTCCCGTAGACGAGCGAGAGGCCGATGGCGGCCAGCGCGAGCAGGAGCCCGAGCCGGAGACCGGATGCGGCCTGCTGCGCGAGCCGCTGGAACGAGAAGTCGTCGCCCGAGGTGTTGTTGTCGATCACCGCGCCCTTGGTCGTCGAGAGCTGGAAGATGGTGCCGGCGCTCGAGCCGAGTGTGACGGGGACCTTGCGGTCGTTCGTCTTCTCGTTGGCGAGGTACTGGCCGCTCGGGAGCGTCCCCTCCTTGAGCGTGACCGTGTACGTGCCGGACGACTTCGCCGCGATGGACCAGCGTCCGGTGCCGTCCGTGACGCTGGTCAGTGCCGCGCCGGTCGGCGGCTTGGCAGAGATCGTCACGCCCTTGGCCGGCTTGCCGTCGCTCCGCAGCAGCGTGCCCTGGATACACGCGGTGGTCGCATCGGTGGCACACGTCGTCGTGGCCGCACTCGCGGTGCCCGGTGCGAACGCCAGCGACGTGAGACTCGCCAGGAGTCCCAGCAGCAGCACCGCTGCCAGGATCGCCAGGGAGTGACGCCGTCGGGCGGGTGGTGTGTTCGTTGGGACGAGAATCACAGAACCTCCTGGACGGCCCAGTCGGACATTTCCCCGAGGGTCTGGCTCGCCGTCGTCGTTGACAGTACTTTCCCTATGTGTCCGCTGTGTTTCCGCGATAACACAGTAGAGACACAGGAGTCTAAATGGTTCCTAGGCCCTGGCAGTGACATCGGGAATGGAATCGCCGCGCCTGGGTTAAGATGTACCACCGGTGATCGACGGCGAAACCGGGCTCCCCGTTCCCGTTTTCTCCCTTCGAGAGGTGGCTCATGGACCAGCCGGATCCCTTCGGTTTCATCGGACTCACGTACGACGACGTCATGCTCCTGCCTGGGCAGACCGACGTCATCCCTTCCGAGGCCGACACGTCCTCGCAGCTGACGAAGCGCATCCGCGTCGCCACGCCGCTGCTGTCCGCCGCGATGGACACCGTCACCGAGTCGCGCATGGCCATCGCCATGGCGCGCCAGGGCGGCATCGGCATCATCCACCGCAACCTGTCGATCGAAGACCAGGCGGCGCACGTCGACAAGGTCAAGCGCAGCGAGTCCGGCATGATCACGAACCCGGTCACGACCACTCCCGACGCCACGGTCGCCGAGGTCGACGCGGTGTGCGGGCAGTTCCGCGTCTCGGGCCTGCCGGTCATCGAGCGCGACGGCACCCTCGTGGGCATCATCACCAACCGCGACATGCGCTTCGTCTCCAAGTTCGAGATGGCCACCACCTACGTGCGCGACGTCATGACCAAGGCGCCGCTGATCACGGCCCCCGAGGGCATCGACCCCGACTCCGCCGTCGCGATCTTCGCCCAGCACAAGATCGAGAAGCTGCCGCTCGTCGACGAGCAGGGCAAGCTCCGCGGCCTCATCACGGTCAAAGACTTCGACAAGACCGAGAAGTACCCCGACGCCACGAAAGACGACGCGGGCCGCCTCCGCGTCGGTGCGGCCATCGGCTTCTTCGGCGACGCCTGGCAGCGCGCCCAGGCCCTCCGCGACGCGGGCGTCGACGTCCTCGTCGTCGACACGGCCAACGGCGAGAGCACCGGCGAGCTCGACATGATCAAGCGCATCAAGGCCGATCCGACCTTCGCCGACATCGACGTCATCGGCGGCAACGTCGCGACCCGCAGCGGCGCCCAGGCCCTGATCGATGCCGGCGCCGACGCCGTCAAGGTCGGCGTGGGCCCCGGCTCGATCTGCACCACGCGCGTCGTCTCCGGCGTCGGGGTCCCGCAGGTCACCGCCGTCTACGAGGCCTTCCTCGCCGCCCGCGAAGCCGGCGTCCCGGTCATCGCCGACGGTGGTCTCCAGTACTCGGGCGACATCGCCAAGGCCCTCGTGGCCGGTGCCGACACCGTCATGCTGGGGTCGCTCCTCGCCGGCTGCGACGAGAGCCCGGGCGAGATGGTCTTCATCAACGGCAAGCAGTTCAAGGCCTACCGCGGCATGGGCTCCCTCGGAGCGATGCAGACGCGAGGCAAGAACACCTCGTACTCCAAAGACCGCTACTTCCAGGCCGACGTCCCCAGCGACGACAAGCTCATCCCCGAGGGCGTCGAAGGGCAGGTGCCCTATCGCGGCGCCCTGTCGAACGTCGTGTACCAGCTCGCCGGCGGTCTGCGTCAGTCGATGTTCTACGTCGGCGGTCGCACGATCCCCGAGCTCAAGGCCCGCGGCAAGTTCGTCCGCATCACGGCGGCCGGTCTGAAAGAGAGCCACCCGCACGACCTCCAGATGGTCGTCGAGGCGCCCAACTACCGCGGCTGACCCGCCCCTCCCGTTTCGCCGCAAGACGTTTCGCGGACACATCACCCTGCCGCGGCAGGGTGATTCGTCCGCGAGGCGTCTCGTTATCCACACGCGGCGTCGGAGACCGTGCAGCCGGACGACGGGTTCGGGATCCTGCCGTCATGACTTCCAGCAACCGTCTCGATGTCGGGACCGAACTCATCCGCAGCAGCACCTCCGACCGGGCTCTTCGTCGGCTTGCAGCAGCCGGAACCCTCGTGACGCTCGCCCGCGGCTGTCACGTTGCCCGTGATCTCTGGGAGGAAGCGGATCTCGATCATCGGTTCCGGCTCCGGATCGCCGCCGCACGGGCCATCAGCCGAACGGCACCCGTCCTGTCTCACGCCGCGGCCGCGTACGTGTGGGACCTCCCGTGGATCGGGCCGTGGCCCGACCTCGTGTCGGCCACCGATCCCACCCGGTCGTCCACCCGAAGCGGCAGTCTCGTGCGCTGGCACAGTTCTCCGCTCTCCGTCGGCGAAGTGGTGCGCTACCACGGCGTTGCCGTGACGACCCCGACGCGGACCTCCGTCGACCTGGCGCTCACCCTCCCGTTCTCGTCCGCCGTCGCCCTCGTGGACGGAGCCCTGCAGCGGGGAGCAACCGATCGCGCTCGACTCGGCGAGGCCTTGAACCGCCGGTGCGAGGCACGGAACGCCCCCTCCGCGGGGCGCGCTCTGGCGTTCGCCGATGCCCGTGCGGAGTCGGCGGGCGAGTCCATGAGCCGGGTGTCGATAGCCGAGAGCAGGATCGACGTGCCCGACCTCCAAAAGGAGTTCCGCGACGGCGAGGGGCTGATCGGGTTCGTCGATTTCTGGTGGCCGCGATGGGGCGTCGTCGGAGAGTTCGACGGCGACAAGAAATACCTGCGGCCGGAGTTTCGCGGCGGCCGGTCCACCGAGCGGGTGTTGCTCGACGAGAAGCGCCGGGCCGACCGGATCCAGGCGTTGCCTCAGGTCCGCCGCCTGGTGCGCTGGGGTTGGCGGGAGGCCCGCGATCCTGCGCTCCTGTCCGGCCGGCTCGGCCTGCCCGGTCGTCGATAGGGTCTGCGGCGGTGTGGTTCCGAGCGGCGCTGCGCTGCGCGGCGCGGGTTGCGCGGGGTGGCGCTGCGCTGCGCGGCGGCTGCCGCAAAACGTTTCGCGGACAATTCGACCTGCCGCGGCGGGTCGCATTGTCCGCGAAACGCGCTACGGCGGGCGGGACAGAGGCGACCGGTAGGGTTGACGCGTGACTGAGGTAGAGATCGGCGTGGCCAAGCGCGCCCGCAGGGCATACGCGTTCGACGACATCGCGATCGTTCCGTCGAGGCGAACCCGCGACCCGCACGACGTCAACGTCGGCTGGTCGATCGACGCCTTCCAGTTCGAGACGCCGATCATCGCGGCTCCGATGGACTCCGTCGTCAGCCCGGCCACGGCGATCCGCATCGGCCAGCTCGGCGGCCTCGGCGTGCTCGACCTCGAGGGCGTCTGGACGAGGTACGAAGACCCCGAAGCGGTCCTGGCCGAGATCCGCGGGCTCCCCGACGAGATCGCGACGACCAGGATGCAAGAGATCTACGCCGCCCCCATCCGCCCCGATCTCGTGGCCGCCCGTCTCGCCGAGATCCGTGCAGCGGGTGTCGTGGTCGCGGGGGCACTGAGCCCGCAACGCACGCAAGACCTGTACCAGACGGTGGTCGACGCCGGTGTCGACATCTTCGTTATCCGTGGCACCACCGTGTCAGCAGAGCACGTCTCGAAGAACACCGAACCCCTCAACCTCAAGAAGTTCATCTACGAACTCGACGTCCCGGTGATCGTGGGCGGTGCGTCCACGTACACGGCGGCGCTGCACCTCATGCGCACGGGTGCCGCCGGCGTCCTGGTCGGTTTCGGTGGCGGCGCGGCGTCGACCACGCGCGCCTCGCTCGGCATCCACGCGCCCATGGCGACCGCTGTGGCCGATGTCGCCGGTGCTCGCCGCGACTACCTCGACGAGTCGGGTGGCCGCTACGTGCACGTCATCGCCGACGGGGGCCTCGGCACGTCGGGCGACCTCGTCAAGGCCGTCGCCGTCGGCGCCGACGCCGTCATGCTCGGCGCCGCTCTGGCCCGCGCGAACGACGTTCCCGGTGGCGGTTTCCACTGGGGCGCCGAGGCGCACCACCCCGAGCTCCCGCGCGGCCGCCGCGTTCGGGTCGGCACCACGGGCACGCTCGAGAACATCCTGTACGGCCCTGCTCCCACGGCCGACGGCACCGCCAACCTCATGGGCGCCCTGCGCCGCTCGATGGCGACGACCGGGTACAGCGACCTGAAGGAATTCCAGCGGGTCGAGGTCGTCGTAGCTCCGTACCACCCGCACTGAGCACTGGTCAGGCGGCCCCCTCGGGGCGTTGAATGGGCTCGAGCGGCAGCGACGCCGTTCGACCTCATCCGACGGAGGAACGCATGGCCCTCTCAGCATCCGCGTCCATCTCGAACAAGCTCGGTCCGGCCGAGCGCGAGGCCGCCCTGGCCGCCCTGAAGTCGAAAGAGCTCGACATCCTGGTCATCGGAGGAGGCGTCGTGGGCGCCGGGAGCGCTCTCGACGCCGTCACGCGCGGGCTCAGCGTCGGCATCGTCGAAGCTCGCGACTGGGGCTCCGGTACCTCGAGCCGCTCGTCGAAGCTCGTACACGGCGGCATCCGCTACCTCGAGCAGCTCAATTTCCGGCTGGTGCGCGAGGCCCTGATCGAGCGCGGTCTCCTGCTGCAGCGGATCGCCCCGCACCTGGTCAAACCGGTCCGCTTCCTCTACCCGCTCAACAAGCGCGTGATCGAGCGGGTCTACATCGGCGCGGGCATGCTGCTCTACGACCTGTTCAGCTGGTCGGGCGGGCGCCCGCCCGGTGTGCCGCACCACCGCCACCTCTCCAAGTCGCAGGTGCTGCGGTCGATCCCGAGCCTGTCGAAGGACGCGCTCGTCGGAGGCATGACCTACTACGACGCCCAGGTCGACGACGCGCGCTACGTCTCCTCGCTGGTGCGGACGGCGTCGAGCTACGGTGCGCACGCCGCGAGTCGGGTGCGAGTCGAAGGATTCGTCAAGGTGGGGGAGCGCGTGGTCGGCGTGCACGCCCACGACATCCAGACCGGCGAGCAGTTCGACATCCGCGCGAAGCAGGTCGTCAACGCGACCGGAGTCTGGACGGACGACACGCAGGCCATGGTGGGGTCGCGCGGGCAGTTCAAGGTCCGAGCGTCGAAGGGCGTCCACCTCGTCATCCCGCGCGACCGGTTCCAGTCGAAGATGGGCATGATCCTGCGCACCGAGAAGAGCGTGCTCTTCGTCATCCCGTGGGGCAGGCACTGGCTCGTCGGCACCACCGACACCGACTGGAACCTCGACAAGGCGCACCCGGCGGCGACCGCCGCCGACATCGACTACATCCTCGAGCACGTCAACAGGGTCCTGGCGGTGCCGCTCACGCGCGACGACGTCGAGGGCGTGTACGCAGGACTCCGCCCGCTGCTGGCCGGGGAGTCCGACCAGACCTCGAAGCTGTCGCGCGAGCACATCGTGGCTCACACCGTCCCCGGCCTGGTCGTCGTGGCGGGCGGCAAGTGGACCACCTACCGCGTGATGGCGAAGGACGCGATCGACGAGGCCGTGGCAGCGCTCGACGGAAAGATCCCGGAGAGCATCACGCAGGAGATCCCCCTGCTCGGCGCCGAGGGGTACTGGGCGGCGATGAACAAGGCCGGCAAGATCGGCCGTGCCTTCGGCGTCCACCAGGTCAGGATCGAGCACCTGCTCAACCGGTACGGAACTCTCACCGACGAACTCCTCGACATCATTCGCGACGATGCCTCGCTCGCCGAGCCGCTGCCGGGCGCTGACGACTACCTCCGGGCCGAGGTGGTCTACGCCGCGGGCCACGAGGGAGCCCTTCACCTCGAAGACGTCCTCGCCCGCCGCACGCGCATCTCGATCGAGGCGTGGGACCGCGGTGACTCGGCCGCGCCCGTCGCAGCGAAGCTGATGGCGGGTGTCCTCGGCTGGACCGACGCCCAGACCGAGGAGGAGGTCGGCAACTACCTCACCCGGGTGGCCGCGGAGAGGGCGAGTCAGCTCGAACCGGACGACGCCTCGGCGGATCGCGTGCGGCTCGAGGCGCCGGACATCGCTTTCGGGTTCGAGGAGGACGACGTCGTCGTGAAGCCCGCGGAAACGGCGAAAGCGGCGCCGCGACCCGCCTCGAAGCCGCGGCCCCGCAAACAACACTGACGGTTTCGCTCTGGGCGTGCTGAACCGCGGTTCCGTTCGGAACAGACGGGGCAGGATCCTGGTTATCCACAGACAGGTACAGCCCGGCTTCCGCCCGTCCCCCCGACGGTAAGCTGAGACGACTGCCCCCGAGCTTCTGGAGACCAGCCCATGGTTGACGTTCGTCGTGTGAAACTCCCCGGTGTGGGAGTCCTTCACACATTCATCACCGATGACGGTGGCAAATGCGGTGTCATCACCCACCGCTCCGGTCACAGTGACCTGATCACCTTCAGCGACGAGTCCGACGACAAAGACGTCACGAAGGTCTCGCTGCGACTGAGCGAAGACGAGGCCCACACTCTCGCCGAGCTCCTCGGTGGTACCCGGATCACGGAGTCCCTCTCGGCCCTCGAGCAGATGCCCGGCCTCAGCATCGACTGGTTCACCGTCGACTACGACGACCACATCGCCGGTCAGCCCCTCGGCGATCTCTCGGCCAAGGGCGTCGTCGGCCTCACCGTGGTCGCGGTCGTCCGCGGCGAGACCGCCAACCCCGCCCCGTCTGGTGACTTCCGCGTGTTCCCCGGCGACACCCTCGTCGTCGCCGGTTCGCCCGAGAAGGTGGCCAAGGCCTTCGCCTTCTATCGCAGTGGCGCCCTCAAGCACGCGACGGCCGTCGCCGGGGCAGTCGACTCCCCGCCGGGGGCGTCCGCGCTGCCCAGAGAGTAGGCGCATGCACCTCGGCCAAGAGCTCGTCGTCCTCGGCGTCCTCCTCCTGATCGCGTACGTTCTCGGAAGGCTCGCCAAGCTCATCGGCCTGCCCACCATTCCGGTGTACATGGTCGTGGGTCTCCTGGCGAGCCCGCACGTCGGCTGGTTCCCGCTCAGCTTCGGGGCCGACAAGATCGAACTGATCGCGATCTTCGGGCTGATCCTGCTGTTGTTCAATCTCGGCCTCGAATTCGATCAAGACGAATTCTTCGGCAACGTCGGGCGGCTCGTGCTGTCGGGCGGCAGCTACATCCTCGTCAATATGGTCGTCGGCCTGGCCTTCGGTTTCTGGGTCGGCTGGGGCACCCGAGAGGCCCTCATCATCGCCGGGATCACGGCGACGTCGTCGAGCGCGATCGTCACCAAGCTCTTGATCGAGCTGGGCCGACTGGCCAATCGCGAGACGCCGATGATCCTGGGCATCACGGTCGTCGAAGACATCTTCATCGCGATCTACCTCGCCATCGTCTCCGTCGTCCTGAGCGGCGAGACGGCTCCTCTGCCCGTCATCGGCAAACTGGCCATCGCCTTCCTCTTCTTGATCGTGATGTTCACGATTGCGCGCTGGGGCGGCAAATGGGTCTCCCGGCTCATGCGCACCAAAGACGACGAGCTCTTCACGGTGCTGTTCTTCGGGCTCGCCGTCATGTTCGCCGGCATCGGCGAGATCCTGGGCGTGACCGACGCCATCGGGGCCTTCCTCATCGGTCTGGTCTGCGGCGCGACGCGTTTCCGCAACCGCATCGAGACCTTCGCGCTGCCGATGCGCGACGTCTTCGCCGCCTTCTTCTTCCTCAACTTCGGGCTGAGCCTCAACCCGGGGTTGTTCCCCCTCGTCATCTGGCCCGTGGTGGGCGCCGTCGTCATGACCCTCGTGCTCAACGCCGGCGCCGGGCAATTCGTCGCCTGGTTGAACAAACTCGGCCCCCAGGCCGGCATCAACGCGTCGTCGATCCTGCACAATCGCGGTGAATTCGCCCTGATTCTGGCGACACTCTCCCTGGGCGCGGGGCTCGATCACCGCATTCAGCCCTTTGCGGGCCTGTACGTGCTCGTCATGGCCGTGATCGGTCCCCTGCTCGCGGCCAATTCCGAGCGGATCGGGGGCGTACTCTTGCGATCGCGGAAGAAAGCCGGCGCGTCCGACCGAAACCGCCAGGCGGTCCCTCGTCACAGCGAAGAGATCGCCCTGATGGAAGCCGCGCTCGCGGGCGACCGCCTGCCGGGCGATCAGCCAGACGACGACCTCGAGGCCGTCGCCCTGGCGCTCGGCGACGACGACGTCGTGGCGGGGAGCGGTGCCGAAACCCAGCGCACCGCCGAGGCCGCGGTCGCCGACGAGTTCGACGACTACGACCTCGACGACGAGTACGACACCGACCAGTCCGCCGTCTACGACGCGGCGGCCGAGCAGGCCGGGCAGCAGTCCGACCAGCGAGCGACCAGGCAGAGAGATCCCGAGTACTGATGCACGACACCGCGACGCGACCGGGCCCCGAGCTCCCCGAGACGATGTGGGAGGTCGCGAGGCGACCCCGCTGGATCGGGATGCTCGTCTTCGCCCTCGCGGTCGCGGCACTCTTCGCGTATCTCGGGCACTGGCAGCTCGACCGGAGCGTCGAAAGTCTCAAGCCCGTGAACACGGGGTCGGAGACCCGGAAGGTCCTCTCCGACGTCACTGAACCGCAGACCGAGTTCCTCGACAAGATGACCGGGCAGAAAGTGTCGGTCACGGGCTCGTTCGCGCCGAGCGACTTCACCGTGCTGAGCGGCCGGATCCAGCAGGGCAAGACCGGCTATTGGCTGGTCGGCCGCTTCGTCGACTCGACCGACCAGTCGTCGCTCGTCGTCGCGCTCGGCTGGGGCACGACGCGAGCCGAGGCGCGGGAGGCCATCCCGTCGATTCCGCTGGCGCCCACCGTCGAGACGTTGTCCGGACGGTACCTCCCGACGGAGGCCGCCGACGACGGCAAGTTCACGCAGGGGCTCCAGACAGTCGTCTCCGTTCCGCAGCTGATCAACCAGTGGTCGAACTTCTCGGGCGACGTCTACAACGGCTATGTCGTCGACCACCGCGGCTGGGGCGGGCTCACCCCGATCTACTCGCCAGCCCCCATCGACAAGGCCACGCTCAACTGGCTCAACGTCTTCTACGCCGTCGAGTGGGTCGTCTTTGCGGGCTTCGCGATCTTCCTCTGGTTCCGGCTCGTGCGCGACGCGTTCGAGCGCGAGACCGAGGAGGCCGAAGAGGAAGCAGCCCTCCTCGCGGCCTCGCCGCCGACCCCCACGCGCACCGAATAGCCTCCAGACAACCTCGATTAGACTGGCCCCCATGCCCCTGAAGCCCCGGCCGCGCAACATCCCCAAGATTCCGGGGGCCGTGCGCCTGTACAAGATCTCCGCCTACGTCACGGGCGTGATGCTCCTCCTGCTCTGCATGGAGATGATCCTGAAGTACACGGGTCTGCACACCGAACTCGCCCTCGGCGACTCGCGCGGGCTCTTCGTCCCCGCCGGCACCATCCGCAGCCCGGCCATCGACCTCTCGCTCACCATCCTGATCGTCCACGGGTGGCTCTACGTCGTCTACCTGTTCGTCGACTTCCGCCTCTGGAGCATCATGCGCTGGCCGTTCTCGCGGTTCGTACTGATCGCTCTCGGCGGTGTCATCCCCTTCCTGTCCTTCTTCGTGGAGAGCCACATGGCCAAGATCGCCCTGTCCCAGTACGAGACCCTCCAGGCCGAGCGTGCCGTGGCCCAGACGGCCACCGCATGAGCGACGAGACCACGCAGCAGCCCGTCCTCGTCGTCGACTTCGGCGCGCAGTACGCCCAGCTGATCGCCCGGCGCGTGCGCGAGGCCAACGTGTACTCCGAGATCGTGCCCCACACGATCACCGCGGCCGAGGTCGCCGCGAAGAACCCCGTCGGCATCGTGCTGAGCGGTGGCCCCTCGAGCGTGTACGAGGCGGGCGCGCCGTCCCTCGATCCTGCGATTCTCGACCTCGAGGTCCCTGTCCTGGGAATCTGCTACGGCTTCCAGGCGATGGCTGTCGCCCTCGGCGGCGAGGTCGCCCAGACCGGCCTGCGCGAGTACGGGGCGACCGATGTCGTCCTCACCGCGACCGATTCCACCCTGCTCGGCGGACAGCCCGCAGAGCAGACGACCTGGATGAGCCACGGCGACTCCGTGTCGAAGGCTCCGGAGGGCTTCGAGGTGCTCGCGTCGAGCGCGTCGACTCCGGTCGCCGCCTTCGCCTCCGACGCTCGGCGGCTGTACGGCGTGCAGTGGCACCCCGAGGTCAAGCACACCGCGTACGGCCAGGCCGTTCTCGAGAACTTCCTCCACCGCGCGGCGGGCATCCCCGCCGACTGGAACAGCGGCAGCGTCATCGCCGAGCAGGTGGCCCGCATCCAGGAGCAGGTCGGCGCCGGTCGCGTCATCTGCGGCCTCTCCGGCGGCGTCGACTCCGCCGTCGCTGCGGCCATCGTGCACGAGGCCGTCGGCGACCAGCTCACCTGCATCTTCGTTGACCACGGCCTCCTGCGCGCCGACGAGCGGGCGCAGGTCGAGAAAGACTACGTCGCAGCCACGGGCATCCGGCTCGTCACGATCGACGCCGAGAAGCAGTTCCTCGACGCTCTGGCCGGAGTCACCGACCCCGAGCAGAAGCGCAAGATCATCGGCCGCGAGTTCATCCGCTCGTTCGAAGAGGCCGCGACGGCTCTCGTGCTGGAGGCCGACGCGTCGGGTTCGGGCGAGGCGGTCAAGTTCCTCGTGCAGGGCACCCTCTACCCCGACGTCGTCGAGTCGGGCGGTGGCACGGGCACCGCGAACATCAAGAGCCACCACAACGTCGGCGGACTTCCCGAAGACCTGCAGTTCGAACTGGTCGAGCCGCTGCGTGCCTTGTTCAAAGACGAGGTCCGTGCCATCGGCCGCGAGCTCGGGCTGCCCGAGGTCATCGTCGGACGCCAGCCGTTCCCCGGCCCGGGCCTCGGTATCCGCATCGTCGGCGAGGTCACCTTCGAGCGCCTCGAGCTCCTCCGCGCGGCCGACAAGATCGCGCGCACCGAGCTGACCGCTGCCGGCCTCGACGGTGAGATCTGGCAGTGCCCCGTGGTCCTGCTCGCCGACGTCCGCTCGGTCGGCGTCCAGGGCGACGGCCGCACCTACGGTCACCCGATCGTGCTGCGCCCCGTCTCCTCCGAAGACGCGATGACCGCCGACTGGACCCGCCTGCCCTACGACGTCCTGGCCCGGATCTCCAACCGCATCACCAACGAGGTCGCCGGCGTCAACCGCGTCGTGCTCGACGTGACGTCGAAGCCGCCGGGCACCATCGAGTGGGAGTAGCCCCGCCGCCCCCACGACTCACGAGAATCCCGTGATTTCGGCCCTCACCGGGCCCACATCACGGGATTTTCCTGTTGTCGCGACACCGGCGCCGATCCTGCCCTAGCGGATGGCGCCCGTGAGCGCGGCAATCAGCGCGACGACCCCGACCACCATGAAGAAGCCGCCAGCGAGCGCCATCAGGAGCGGCGGCTGCGTGTTCGGGCCGACGCGGATCCCCTGTCGCTCGCGCCGCGCGCGGGCGGCGTTCGAGACGGTCCGGCGGAAGACGATGAAAAACGCGCCGAACAGGATCGCGAAGGGCCCCCACAGCAGAGCGAAGGTGTGAGCCGTCATGGTGCCATCCAACTCGGGGCGGAGACGTGTGGTTAGCGGGCGAGCGGCCGGTCGGGTGGTCGGCCGGTCGGCCAGTCGTGCCGTGGGTCTCGGTGGCGCCCGGAGCGTCGGCGAGGCGGGGACGCGGCGGGACCGGGTGTGCGTGAGATGACCCCATCTGTCGGGTCGCAGACATGCGGGCGACAGAACCGGCCATCTCATGGAGGGCCGCCGCCTGTCACGCAAAGAGCGGGCCGCCCCGAAGGACGGCCCGCTCTTGCGACAGAAGTCGCTAGTTGTTTCCGCGCAGGATGGCCAGCATGCGCAGGATCTCGGTGTACAGCCACACGATCGTGACGACCAGCCCGAAAGCCGCCTGCCATCCGAAGATCCGCGGGGCACCGCGGTCGACGCCGACCTTGATCTGCGTGAAGTCGAGAACAAGGGAGTACGCCGCCAGGACGACGACGACGATGCCGATCCAGAACCCCAGGGGAATACCCAGGAACTCGATGCTGCGGAGCCCGAACTGACCCTTGGTCACGCCGAAGATCTGCAATGCGAAGCTGATCAAGGAGAACGCCAGGTAGCCGAACATCGCGACGAGGAAGATCTGCGTCGCGCGCTTGGACGCTCGTACCTTGCCCGACGCGAAGAGAGCGAGAGTCACGCCGAAAACCCCGAGTGTGCCCAGAACGGCCTGAACGACGATCCCGTCGTAGGCCGCTTCGAAGTAGCTGGACAGACCGCCGACAAGCAGCCCCTCGAAGCCGGCGTAGGCCAGGACAAGAGCGCCGGACGGGCGCTTCTTGAAGATGTTGACCAACGCCAGGACGAAGCCCACGATGCCACCGACGATGGCGAGCGCCGGAACGAACCACCCGACAGCCGCACCGACGAGCAACACGGCGAAGGCGCCGACGGTTTTGGCGATGGTGTCTTCGTAGGTCATCCGGTCGGTGTCGACCGGCGATGCGCTGGGCTGGTTGTACATCGCCTGCAGCTGCTCGGCCGTCATGCCGCCGTTGACGACGGGCTGGCGGGCGGCGGCCTGGGCGTTCTGCCACTTGACGAGGTCGTTGCTGTTGTTCGAAAAAGCCGGCGACTGACTGAAGCCGGGATTCGAGTGAGCCATTGGGTCCTCCGAGGATCCGTGCTGGTGAGGCACAACTGTTGTGGCCTCACAGCTTACGCGAGGCTCGAGGTCTCGCCACTGAGAATTTGCCTGATGAGAGGCGGGATTCGCCGAAAGCATAACTGCGCGACCTGCAGGTTTGCAGTTGCTGCAGCAGGGGCCGAGGGCGCTAGCGTGAAGGGGTGAGCCGAGCCCCGATCGTCATCGCCCATCGCGGAGCCTCCGGGCACCGCCCCGAACACGGGGCGGACGCCTACCGGCTCGCCGTCGAACTCGGCGCCGACGCCATCGAGCCCGACATCGTCGCGACGCTCGACGGCGTCCTCGTCCTCCGCCACGAGAACGAGATCTCGGGTACCACCGACGTGGCCGACCACACCGAGTTCGCCGACCGCCGCACCACGAAAGAGGTCGACGGTGCCGCTGTCACCGGTTGGTTCACCGAAGACTTCACCTGGGCGGAGCTGTCGACACTGCGGATCCGCGAGCGCCTGCCGAAGCTGAGACCCGCTTCGGCGGCGCACGACGGCGAGGGCAGGATCCAGAGACTGGGCGACCTCCTCGACCTCCTCGACGCGGACGACGTTCGAAGCGCCCGCGGCGGAGCGGGCGTCGGCCTGGTCGCCGAGATCAAGCACGCCACCTACTTCGAGTCGATCGGCCTTCCCCTCGACGAGCTCGTGGCAGCCGAGCTGACGGCCTCGGGCTGGGCGACCGATCCGCGCCTGACGGTCGAGAGCTTCGAGCGGACCGTGCTGGGCAAGCTGCGAGCTCGCGGCGTGACGGGACGCTCGGTCTACCTCCTCGAGTCGAGCGGGGCGGCCGCCGACCTCGTCGCGCGGTCGGGCTCGGCCGCGCCCCAGTACCTCGAGCAGCTCGAACCGGCAGCCCTCGCCGAGCTGGCGTCGGGAGCCGACGGCGCCAGGATCGACGGCATCAGCCTCGACAAGAAGATGCTGATCGACGCGGCCGGGGTCGCGGATCCTGCGCTCGTCGCTCGTGGCCACGCACTCGGCCTCGACGTCTTCACCTGGACGGTCCGCCCCGAGAACTCCTTCGTCAGCAAGGCGCTCCGGAGCAGTTCCCACAAGGCCGACTTCGGCCACTGGCAGACCGAGCTCGCCCGCCTCGTCGGCACGGGGGTCGACGGCGTCTTCGCGGACTATCCGGAGCTCGTGCGGGTCGCGCTCGCGGAGGAACCTGCTGCCCTGTGATCCCGGGGCCGGCGATGTCGGTGCGCGCGCTTAAGCTGGTACGACCATGACGATCGTGCTCGAGCCCTCCGAACCGAACAACGGCCCCGGCGCCTCCGCGCCTGGCCCGGGCGGTGCCGGTTTCGGCGCGCGCCTGACCGCCGGGCTCAATCCTCAGCAGAAAGAGGCGGTCGAGTACCGAGGTCCATCGCTGCTCATCGTCGCGGGCGCGGGCTCCGGCAAGACCAGCGTGCTCACGCGCCGCATCGCAGGGCTGATCGACTCGCGCGAGGCCTGGCCCAGCCAGATCCTGGCCATCACGTTCACCAACAAGGCCGCGGCCGAGATGCGCGAGCGCGTGGCACAGCTGATCGGGCAGTCGTCCGAGGGCATGTGGATCTCGACCTTCCACTCCGCCTGCGTCCGCATCCTGCGGCGAGAGGCCGAGCAGTTCGGATTCACGAAGAGCTTCACCATCTACGACTCCGCCGACTCCCGGGCCCTGCTCAAGCGCATCCTCAAAGAACTCGACGCCGATTCGCTCGGCTTCACGGTCAGCCAGGCCTCGGGCAAGATCTCGAAGCTGAAGAACGAGCTCAGCGACGTCGAGAGCTACTCCCGGCAGATCAACATGGGCGACCCGCAAGAGGTCATGTTCCTCGAGATCTTCCGCCAGTACACGCGAGAGCTTCAGCGTGCCAACGCGTTCGACTTCGACGATCTCATCGCGCAGACCGTCTACCTGTTCCGCGCCTTTCCGCACGTCGCGGCGGTCTACCAGCGGCGGTTCCGGCACATCCTGGTCGACGAGTACCAAGACACCAACCACGCGCAGTACGCCTTGATCCGCGAGCTCACCCGACCGATCGACCCCGAGCTGGTCGACGATCTCGAGCGCGGTGGCCAGTTCGTCACCAGCCTCAAAGACGGAAGCGGCAGGATCCCCGGTGCCTCGCTCACGGTCGTCGGCGACTCCGACCAGTCGATCTACGCCTTCCGCGGGGCGGACATCCGCAACATCACCGAATTCGAGCACGATTTTCCGAATTCCAAGGTGATCCTCCTCGAACAGAACTACCGCTCGACCCAGAACATCCTCGACGCCGCCAACGCCGTGATCGCGAACAACTTCGATCGCCAGGCGAAGAATCTCTTCACGACGGTCGGTGCCGGCGAGAAGATCATCGGCTTCACCGGTTACACCGGGCACGACGAGGCTCAGTTCGTCGCCGACGAGATCGCCACGCTCCACGAGGCGGGCACGGCGTACAAAGACATCGCCGTGTTCTACCGGACCAACTCGCAGACTCGTGCTCTCGAAGAGATCTTCATCCGGTCGGCGATTCCGTACCGCGTGCTGGGCGGCACGAAGTTCTACGAGCGCGCCGAGATCAAAGACGCCATGGCGTACCTCATCGCGGTGGCGAATCCCGCCGACCCGATGGCGCTGCGCCGCGTGATGAACACCCCCAAGCGCGGCATCGGGCCCGCCACCGAGACGGCCCTGCAGCGCTACGCCGACCAGAACGAGGTCACGCTTCGCGACGCGATGCGCAGCGCCGCCGAGCTCGGGCTGGGCCCGAAGGTGACCGGGGCGATCACCGGCCTGGCGAAGCTTCTCGACGAGGTGTCGGCCACGGCCGCGACGGCGCCCGTGAGCGACATCCTCACGGCGCTGCTCGAAGGAAGCGGTCTCGTCACGGCCCTCCGCGCCTCGCGCGACCCGCAAGACGAAGCCCGCGCCGAGAACATCGACGAGCTCGTGGCCGTCACGAAAGAGTTCCAGAAGAACAACCCCGACGGCGTGCTCCTCGACTTCTTGACCGAGGTCACGCTCGTCGCCGCGGCCGACGATCTCGACGACACCAGCGGCACGGTGTCGCTGATGACCCTTCACACCGCCAAGGGGCTCGAGTACGAGGCCGTGTTCTTGACCGGCGTCGAAGAAGACCTCCTCCCGCACCGCATGTCGGCCTCCGAGCCGGGTGGCCCGGCCGAAGAGCGGCGGCTGTTCTACGTCGGAATCACTCGGGCCAGGCAGAAGCTGTTCCTGTCGCTCGCAATGACGAGGGCGCAGTTCGGCGAGGTCAATGTGGCGATGCCGTCTCGCTACCTTCAAGAGATCCCGGTCGAGCTGATCGACTGGAAGCAATCGCCCGGCATGGCCAACAGTCGGGGAGGCACCCAGCCCCGCGCTCTGAACGCGCGCCGCGACGGCGGGTTCGGCGGCGACAGCGGCGGCTTCGCAGGGCGCACGCGCTCCGGCGGTGGCTACGGGGGCGGCAGCTACGACCGAGCCACGGCTGCGGCGAAGACGAAGCCGAAGACCGAGTGGACCAACCGCGTCACGGGCACCGTCCGCGACAACGGCGACCTCGAACTCGACGCAGGCGACCGCATCTCGCACCTCGACTTCGGTGAGGGCCGCGTGATCGCAGTCACCGGCGTCGGGGCTCGGCGCATCGCCGAGGTCCAGTTCGACACCGCCGGTCGGAAGAAGCTCCTGATCAAGGTCGCTCCCATCGACAAGCTCTAGTCGGCCGTCCTCTAGTCGGTCGCCGCGGCGCGGGCGAGGTGGACGCGGCGCCGCGCGAGGGCGCGGCGCCGCGCGAGGGCGCGGCGCGCGAGCGCAGCCGGCACCGAGATCGGCACCGGCTGCGCTCTCGAACGCTCTAGCTCTGCGCCGGGCGATCCGGGCTCGCGTCGCCCAGCGGGTCCGTCTCGGCGCCGAGGCCGCGTCGGCGTCGGAGCGCCGCTCGGCCGGCCAGCGCCAGCACTCCGAGGAGACGACGCCGCCACCCAGGGCGATCAGCCCCGGTGTCCCGTCACTGCCTGTGAACGCGAGCGCCGGCGGGGCGGACTTCGACGGCCGAGGGGCCGGCGGAACGCTGGCCTCCGGCGTGACGGGCGGCGTCGGCTTCACCGGCTCGACGACTCGGAACATCTCGGGTGCGTGCGCGGTGAAATCGGCGAAGGCCGGGATGAGCTGGTGGCCGGCCGAATCGCGCTCGGACCCGTCAGACCGGAACACGAACACGTAGTGCCCCGCTTCCCTCACGCGGATGCACGGCGTGTCGTAGTCACCGTCCGCCGCGACCGTCGTCACCGCCGTGCCGGCGAGGGGGAGGAGTCGATGTCCGAGAGGTCGCGACCGTCGGAAACCGGTTCGGCGAAGGGACCGAGCAGCAGCGACTCGACGTCGACCTCCGGGTGTTCGCCCTCGGCGATCTGCGAGAAACCGGACACGTCGAGCTCGTCGACCGCGCAGGATCCTGCGTCGAGTTGCTCGTCGCGGACCCGGGTCTGCACCGCGATGCTCTTCGGGCTGAAGGTGACCTCGCTCGCCGTGCCGAACGGCGACTTCCACGGCCGGACCCTGTCTCGGCCCTTGTCGCTCGGGGTGTCTGCGGGGTCGATGGTCTCGACCCAGACGTAGTAGCCGGGGGCCGGTACGCGGCAGGGCGGGGTCGTCGCCTTCGCCGGGCCGCTCGCGAAAACGGTCGAGACCGTGCAGACCGTCGGGGGTTCGTCGGGCCAAGCGGGCGCCGGGGCGATCGGGTCTACGAAGGGACCGAGCAGCCGGCTCGTGACCGTGACCGGGATCGGGGCCAGCGATTCACCCGATCGATACCGTCCCCACTCGGGCAGCAGCCCGGGCCCCTGCGCCACGCTCACTTCGAGTCGGTCGACCAGGAGGGCGCCCGGCTTCGCTTGCGCGGCACTCGTCTGCGTCTCGACGCGAGGCTGGAACGGTCGCGGCGAGAGGGCCTTCTTGGTGTCGTGCGCGGTCACGGTCGCCCTCCCGCCGGCCGAGAACAGCAAGCCCTGCGAGCGGGAGGGGCTCGTGCCGACGTAGACCTCGCGGCCGAACGGCAGATCGGTGAAGGTGACGTCGGCGCGGACCTGCATCTCGGGCTTCGACGTGTCGGGCGTGATCGCGACCGGCTCGCCGTTCTTGACCGAGCCGCTCGTCTTCCCGTCGGGAAGCGTGGCCCCGACGAGCTTCGTCGACCCGGCGTGCTGACCGCTCGGCAGCACCGTCGGCGAGCCTCCGGGCGCCGTGGTGAGGATGTCGCCGGTGATCCGCGCGGTGCCGCGCTCATCGAGCTGAAGGGTCATCCGAGCGCTCGCCGTCATCGTCGCCTTGGTGTCGGCGTCCGCCAGGATCGCCTTGGCGCGCTGCAGGACGAACGCCGCCCGCTCGTTCGCCCGAGCCGCGTAGTACTCCTGTGTGTGCCCGTTGAGCCCGGTGATGGTCCAGACGGCCAGCTGCGCGGCGGCGGCATCGTCTCTGGAGGTCGTGGCCGCGTAGGTCCGAGCGATCCAGGCCAGGCGGGCCGTCTCCTCCGGCGTGGTGCCGGCGACCTGCGTGGTCAGACTCGTGGAGTAGTCGTTGCCGATGGGCGAGGGCCGCCCCGCCTCGAGGCAGAAGCCGAGCCGACCGTCGTCCATTCGGTAGCTGCCGATCCAGGAGAAGTTGTCGCCCTTCCAGAGATGGCCGACGCCGTGACTGCTCGAGGCGAGGCCGTGCGCGGGCAACGGCTGGAGGAGAGCGAGCAGACCTCCGAAGACGAGGACGAGCGCGAGGCCGATGGCAGCAACTCGCGGCCGATGCCGCGGGGTGAGTGGTGATCCGTGTATCCGAAGTCGTGTGAACATGGCCACGACCCTGCAGGATCACGAAGCTCTCGCGTCGGCCGCCGGAGCGCGCCTGTGGACAGCTTCCCGCGGTCTGTCTCCTGGGGAGAACGGGTGCAGATCAGTCGATCTCGTCGCCCTCGAGGTCGTTCGGAGCCTCGTACGGCTCTCCCTCGTGAGGGGAGCCGCCGGTCGGGCCATCGTTCCCCTCGCCGACTCCCGGCTCGACCGTCTCGCCGGCGACGGCGTCGTTCGTGGCGATCTGCTCCGACTCCTCGAAGCGGGTCTCGGCGTCGTCGTCGCTGAAGGGGGTGCTCGTGTCGCTCATCGTCACGCCAGCCCGAGCTGCTGCATCAGCGTCGCCTGGTCGGTCGCTCCCCAGCGCTCCACGAGGAGTCCGTCGTCATCGAAGCGGCCGACCTGGATGCCGCGCACCGAGAAGCTCTTGCCGGTGGGCTCGTGGCCCTGGAACGGGCCGGTGTGCGTTCCGGACACGGTGAACACGGCGGCGACCTGGGTGTCGTCGGCGACGAGGGTCTCGACCTGGAGGTCCAGGTCCGGGAAGGCTTCGAAGAACGAGGACCAGAATTCCTGGATCCCGGCGAGGCCGGCCGAGGCGCCGGGCACCGGGTCGTGATCGACGACGTCCCTGTGGAAACCTTCCCCGAGCCGAGACACGTCGCGCGCGGTGATGATCTCGCCGATCTTTTCCTGGGTTGTGAGGTTCTGCTCTTTGGACATGTCGCCGTTCTACTCCGGGGCTTCGACCGAGCACGCAGGTGCCGGGGGACAGGACCGCGCAGGAGCCGGGGGCAGGACCGCGCGCAGCTTCGAGAAGGCTCGAAGCGCTAGGCTGTTCACGGCCCGATGTCTCGATATCAAGAGAGCTCGAGGCGAGTGCGAACGGGGTCGGGCATCCTCGGAGTCGACCCCTCGGTGATGACGCAGCGATGCGGATTGGAAGAACAGCGTGGATCTTTTCGAGTACCAGGCCAGAGACCTCTTCGAGGCCTATGGCGTCCCCGTCCTGCCGGGCATCATTGCCGACACCCCGGGCGAGGTCAGAGCCGCGGCGGAGAAGATCGGCGGGGTGACCGTCGTCAAGGCGCAGGTCAAGGTCGGCGGCCGCGGCAAGGCCGGCGGCGTCAAGGTCGCCAAGACGCCCGACGACGCGCAGACGGCCGCCGAGGCCATCCTGGGGCTCGACATCAAGGGCCACACCGTCAAGCGGGTCATGGTCGCCGGCGGCGCCCAGATCAAGCAGGAGTTCTACTTCTCGGTCCTCCTCGACCGAGCCAACCGCTCGTACCTCTCCCTCTGCAGCGTCGAGGGCGGCATGGAGATCGAAGAGCTCGCCGTCGAGCGTCCCGAGGCACTCGCTCGTGTCGAGGTCGACCCGTTGACCGGCATCGACCTCGAGAAGGCCAAGGCTATCGCCGAAGCCGGCGGCTTCCCCGACGACCTGATCGAGAAGGTCGCTCCCGTTCTCGTCAAGCTCTACGACGTCTACAAGGGCGAAGACGCCTCGCTGGTCGAGGTGAACCCGCTGGTCCTCACCGAGCAGGGCGACATCGTCGCCCTCGACGGCAAGGTCTCCATCGACGAGAACGCCGACTTCCGTCACCCGAACCACGCCGAGCTCGAAGACGCCGAGGCCGCCGATCCGCTCGAGGCGAAGGCCAAGGCCGCCGGTCTGAATTACGTGAAGCTCGACGGAGAAGTCGGCATCATCGGCAACGGCGCCGGGCTCGTCATGTCGACTCTCGACGTCGTCGCCTACGCCGGTGAGAAGTACAACGGTGTGAAGCCGGCCAACTTCCTCGACATCGGAGGCGGGGCGAGCGCCGAGGTGATGGCGAACGGCCTCGACGTGATCCTGGGCGACGCTCAGGTCAAGAGCGTGTTCGTCAACGTCTTCGGTGGCATCACCGCCTGCGATGCCGTCGCCAACGGAATCGTCGCCGCCCTCGGGATCCTGGGCGACGCCGCGACCAAGCCGCTCGTGGTGCGCCTCGACGGCAACAACGTCGAGGAGGGGCGTCGCATCCTGGCCGAGGCCGACCACCCTCGTGACCGTCGTACCGACCATGGACGAAGCGGCCGACAAGGCCGCCGAGCTGGCTTCGAAGTAAGGGCTTCAAGAACAATGTCGATCTTCCTCAACAAAGACAACAAGGTCATCGTCCAGGGCATCACCGGCGGCGAAGGCTCCAAGCACACGGCGCTCATGCTGAAAGCCGGTACGCAGGTCGTCGGCGGCGTCAACGCGCGCAAGGCCGGCACCACGGTCACGCACGGCGACGTCACTCTCCCGGTCTTCGGCGCGGTCAGCGAGGCCATCGCCGAGACGGGCGCCGACGTGTCGATCGTCTTCGTGCCGCCGGCCTTCGCCAAAGACGCCGTCGTCGAGGCCATCGAGGCCGGCATCCCCCTCGTCGTGGTCATCACCGAGGGCATCCCGGCGCAAGACGCTGCCGAGTTCTGGGCCCTGGCCAAGTCGAAGGGCGGCGCCACCCGCATCATCGGCCCGAACTGCCCCGGCATCATCACCCCCGGCGAGTCCCTGGTCGGCATCACGCCGAACAACATCACCGGCAAGGGGCCGATCGGTCTCGTCTCGAAGTCGGGCACGCTGACCTACCAGATGATGTTCGAGCTGCGCGACCTCGGATTCTCGACGGCGATCGGCATCGGTGGCGACCCCGTCATCGGCACCACGCACATCGACGCTCTGAAGGCGTTCGAGGCCGACCCCGAGACGAAGGCGATCGTCATGATCGGCGAGATCGGCGGAGACGCCGAGGAGCGCGCGGCCGACTTCATCAAAGCGAACGTCACCAAGCCGGTCGTCGGCTACGTGGCCGGCTTCACGGCGCCCGAGGGAAAGACGATGGGTCACGCGGGCGCGATCGTGTCAGGATCAGCGGGCACCGCTCAGGCGAAGAAAGAGGCTCTCGAGGCGGCCGGCGTCAAGGTCGGCAAGACGCCGTCCGAGACCGCCGCTCTGCTCCGTGAGGTCTACGCCGGTCTGTCGTCCTGAGACTTTCGGTCCCGTCTGAAAAGACAGCCTGAAGGGCCGCTCCGCCTCGGCGGGGCGGCCCTTCGGCGTCGGTGGCCGCAGGTACAGTCATGGCCGTATGAATCGCCCTGTCACCGTCGTCTTCGCCGCGCTCGAGTCCCTCCTCGTCGTGGGCATCGGCGTGGGCATCCCCGTCGTCGCCCTCACCTTCCTCTGGGCGTTCCAATACGGCCTGCAGGTCGACTGGCTCGAGTTCTGGCGGGCGGGTGCCGACGTCTGGCTCGTCGGGCACGGTGTCGACCTCACCCTGACGCTGTCGAAGTCGGCCGCCGCGGCGACCGGCATCACGGGGGCCGGCGCCCCCATCGTCCTCACGATCGCGGCGCTGGGCTTCGCCGTCGCCACGGTGCTGCTCGGGGCGCGGTCGGGGCGCCGGATCGCCGAGACTCGCCACCGCGCCATCGGCAGCGTCTCGGCGATCGCGACCTTCGCGGTCTTCTCGGCGCTCGTCAGCGTCTCCGCGCGCCAGCCCGGTGCCGAGCCGGCGCCGGTCCAGGGCATCGTGCTTCCGACGCTGGTGTTCGCCGTTCCGCTGCTGGTCGCGGCCGAGGTCAACCGGCGTCGACGAGGGGCCGATCCCGATCCCGTCACCGGGGCGATCCTGGCTGCCATCGATCGCATTCCCGTCGTCGGGCGGGCCGTCGTCGCCGTGGCGGTTCGCGCCGGCCTCGGCATCGCGGTCGTCGTCTTCGCGGTGGCCGGTCTCGCTGTCGGGCTTCTGCTGCTGACGCACTACGCGCAGATCATCACGCTCTACGAGGGCGCCCACGCCGGCGGCCTCGGGGGCCTGGCGCTGACCCTCGGCCAGATCGCGCTGATCCCCAATGCGATCGCCTGGGCGACCTCCTGGTTCGTGGGGCCGGGCTTCGCACTCGGCACCGGATCCTCGGTGTCCCCGCTCGGCACGACGATCGGGCCGATGCCGGCGGTCCCGTTCCTCGGCGCTCTCCCGACCAGCGAGCTCGCGTTCGGATTCGTCGGCATCCTCGTGCCCGTCGTGGCGACCTTCGTGGTCGTCACCCTGTTCCGCGCGAGCATCGAGCGTCAGCTCGGCAGCGACGACACCCTGGTCGTGCGCATCGTCGCCGGCGCCGCCACCGGCGTCGTGGCCGGCCTCGCGCTGGGCATCGTCGCGGGCTTCTCCGCCGGTTCGGCGGGGCCAGGGCGTCTCGCCTCGGTGGGGCCGAACGGTCTCGTCGTCGGAGCGTTCGCGGCTCTCGAAGTCGCGGTCCCGGCGATCCTGGCGCTCGTCGTCCGGCAGCCCGACGTCTCGCTGGGTGATCTCACCTCTGCGGTCGGAGACCGTCTGTCGAGCCGCGGCGACGGTGTGGCGGTCGGCCGGAACGGGGCGTCGACGTCGTCGCCCTCGAACAAGCCGTCGGACGAGCGGCCGAACGAGCGGCCGTCGACCGAGCCGTCGAACGAGCCGTCGTCGGCGAGATCGGTGCCGAACGGGAGCGACCGTGATCCTGCGTCCGACGACGCGCGGGCGACCGACGTCCTGCCCCGTCTCGACGAGGTGCTCGACGGCCGCGGTGCGAAACCCCGGTCGCCGTCCCGAGGAACGCCGGGCAGCCCGGCGACCCCGACGCCGTCGAGACCGAACGGCTCGACGGCTTCACGCGCTGAGCACTCGGTACGGTGGGCGCGTCAGAACCGTCGCGCAGGGCCCGTCCCGACCCGCCGGAGCGCCGGCGGCCGCACGGTAGGCTTGCCGAGTGCTGAAGCTCGTCGTGCTCATCTCCGGCGGAGGCTCGAACCTTCGAGCCCTCCTCGAGGCCGCGCAAGACGCGGAGTACCCCGCTCGCGTGGTGGCCATCGGCGCCGACCGCGAGGCCGACGGGTTCGAGCACGCGGAGGCCTATGGCATCCCCACGTTCTCGGTGCCGTTCACGAGTTTCTCCGACCGTGACGCCTGGGGCGCCGAGCTCCTCTCGCAGGTGCAGCAGTGGGGCGCCGACCTGGTCGTGCTGAGCGGTTTCATGCGTCTCCTGCCTCCGCGATTCGTGGCCGCTCTCAGCCCGAATCTCATCAACACGCACCCGGCGTACCTTCCCGAGTTCCCGGGCGCGCACGGTGTGCGCGATGCCCTGGCCGCCGGCGCCTCCCAGACGGGGGCGAGCGTGATCGTCGTCGACAACGGCGTCGACTCCGGCCCGATCCTCGCCCAGGAGCGCATTCCCGTGCTCGCAGGCGACACCGAATCGGCGCTGCACGACCGAATCAAGGTCGTCGAACGCCGCCTGCTCGTGCAGAGCATCCTCGACATTGCCAACGGAACACTCGACCTTACGGAGAAGACCCCCGCATGAGCGGCCACGCCATCGACCCCAGCCTGTATCGCGACCGCGACGCCGTCCAGATCCGGCGCGCCCTCCTCTCGGTGAGCGACAAGACCGGGCTCATCGAGCTCGCGACAGCCCTGGCCGGCGCGGGCGTCGAGATCGTGTCGACGGGGTCGACCGCGCAGACGATCCGCGACGCCGGATTCGCCGTGACCGATGTGAGCGCCGTGACCGGTTTCCCGGAGTCGCTCGACGGTCGCGTGAAGACGCTCCACCCCGCCATCCACGCCGGTGTGCTCGCCGATCTCCGACTCGAGTCGCACGAAGACCAGCTGCGCGACCTCGACATCGAGCCGTTCGAGCTCGTCGTCGTCAACCTCTATCCGTTCGTCGAGACGGTGGCCTCGGGCGCCGAGGCGCCCACCGTCATCGAGAACATCGATATCGGAGGCCCTGCGCTCGTCCGCGCTGCGGCCAAGAACCACGCGAACGTCGCCATCGCCGTCTCGCCCGCCTCGTACCCGCAGATCGTCAAGGCGCTCACGCTCGGCGGCACGACGCTCGCTCAGCGGCAGCGTCTCGCCGGCGAGGCGTTCGCGCACACGGCCTCCTACGACACCGCGGTCGCCGCCTACTTCGCCGGACACGTCGGCGTTCGGGCCGAGCACGAGGCCACCGAGAAGGCGCAGGATCACGAGGCCCCCTTCGAGCAGACCCTCACCGTCACCGCCGCCCTCCAGCACACGCTCCGCTATGGCGAGAACTCGCACCAGCGCGCTGCGATCTACGCGCAGCCGGGTGCCCACGGCATCGCGCAGGCCGAGCAGCTGCACGGCAAAGAGATGTCGTACAACAACTACGTCGACGCCGACGCGGCCGTGCGCGCGGCGTACGACTTCGCTGACCCCGCCGTCGCGATCATCAAGCACGCCAACCCGTGCGGCATCGCCGTCGGGGGCTGCTCGAAGACGATCCGATCGCCGACGCGCACGCTCGCGCGCACGCCTGCGACCCGGTCTCGGCGTACGGCGGAGTGATCGCGGCCAACCGCACGGTCACGCGAGCGATGGCCGAGACGGTGAAGGACATCTTCACCGAGGTGGTCGTGGCCCCCGACTTCGAACCCGAGGCGCTCGCGATCCTGCAGTCCAAGAAGAACATCCGCCTGCTCAGGCTCCCGGTCGGCTTCGCGCTCGCCGACCAGGAGATCAAGCAGATCTCGGGCGGTGTGCTTCTGCAAGACAGCGACCGGTTCACCGGCTTCTCGTCGGCGGGCTGGACACTCGTCGCCGGAGACGAAGCCGACGTCCAGACGCGCGCCGATCTCGAGTTCGCCTGGGTCGCGGCCCGCGCGGTCAAGTCGAATGCGATCCTGCTGGCCGACGCGGGGGCGTCCGTCGGCGTCGGAATGGGCCAGGTCAACCGCGTCGACTCGTGCCACCTCGCCGTCGACCGGGCCGGAGAGCGGGCCTCGGGCTCCGTTGCCGCCTCCGACGCGTTCTTCCCGTTCGCCGACGGCCTCGAAGTCCTTCTCTCCGCCGGCGTGCGAGCCGTCGTGCAGCCCGGCGGGTCGATCCGCGACGATGAGGTCATCGCAGCGGCGAAGGCCGCCGGAGTCACGATGTACCTCACGGGCGAACGGCACTTCTTCCACTGATTTCGGACGGGTTCTGCGCAGTCGTGCATTCGCTCTTGTAATCGCGAGCGAGGGCATCGTATTCTGTAAGGCTGCATGCAGCCGGCCGCTTGTCGGTCGAGGAGATCACACACACTGCGAATGCCTCGGGAGGACATGATGAAGAAGACAACCCAGACCACGGTCGAGACCACAGCCGTCCTCGAGGGTGCCCTCTTCGCGTCCCCGCGAATCGCCGACTAGAGGCACCCGCCGCACCAGAACACCCCACGCAGAGCCGCGCCCGAGCGCGCCTCAGGGAATCATCCCGCGGCAGCCGCCGCCTGCACCCCGTCCGCCGTCCGTTTCGTCGGTCGGCGACGCACAACCACTGTTTCGGGTCGATCCGTCGACCCCGCTCCACGACGACTGGATATCTCCATGCCTCAGCATCCCCCGTCACCCGTCGACACGCCTCAGAAGGGCGCCGGCGAGAGACTCTCGACCTTCCGCACGCTGATGCGGCTCTACCCCTACATCAAGCCGGCGCTGCCCCGCATCGTGCTCGGCATGGTCGCCGCGCTCCTCGCGTCCGTCGTCGCGCTCGTGATTCCGTTCGTGCTCCAATCGCTCGTCGACGGGCCGTTGGCGAGCCACGACGACCGGCAGATCTGGCCCGCCTTCGTGATCCTGCTCGCGCTCGGCGCGATCGAAGCCGTGATGATCATGGCTCGGCGTTGGCTCGTGCTCACCCCGAGCACGTACGTCGAGGCGACCATGCGCAACGGACTGTACGCGAAGCTCCAAGACCTGCCGGTCGCGTTCCACGACCGCTGGCAGAGCGGCCAGCTACTCAGCCGGTCGGTCAGCGACCTCAGCCTGATCAGGCGGTGGCTCGCGTTCGGGATCGTGCTGCTGGTCGTGAACTTCGTCACCATCGCGATCGGCTTCGTCGTGCTGTTCTTCTACAGCTGGGTGCTCGGCGCCATCTTCCTGGTCGCGTCGATCCCGATCTGGATCGTCGGCCTGCGCTTCGAGAAGCGCTATTCGACGATCGCCCGACGCAGCCAGGACCAGGTCGGCGACCTCGCGACGAGCGTCGAGGAATCGGTGCACGGCATCCGCGTGCTCAAGGCCTTCGGCCGGGGGAAGCACTCGTTGCGCGACTTCGCGAAGCGCGCCGAAGACCTTCGCGGAACCGAGATCGAGAAGTCGCAGGCCGTCGCCGGGCTGTGGTTCTGGCTGCTCCTGGTGCCGGATGTCGCGTTCGCCTTCTGCCTGCTCGCGGGCATCTGGCTCGCCGCCTCCGACCACCTGAGCGTCGGTGCGCTCTTCGCGTTCTTCTCCACCGCCACCGTGCTGCGGTTCCCGGTCGAGTCGATCGGCTTCCTGCTCTCGATGACGTTCGACACCCGCACCGCCGTGGACCGCTTCTTCGAGGTCACCGACAGCGTCAACACCGTCACCGACCCCGAGCACCCCAAGACGATCACCGAGCCTCACGGTCGCCTCGAGTTCCGCGACACGCACTTCCGGTACCAGGATTCCGCGGCCCAGTTCCCCGACCTCGTCGACGGTGTCGACCTCGTGCTCGAGCCCGGCGAGACCATGGCTCTGGTCGGCCTCACCGGCTCCGGAAAGACGACGCTGCTCGCGCTCGTCCCGCGGCTCTACGACGTCACGGGCGGCGAGGTGCTGCTCGACGGCGTCGACGTCCGCGACCTGACTCGAGAAGAGCTGAGGAGGCACATCGGCATGGCCTTCGAAGACGCGACGTTGTTCAGCACCACCGTGCGCGACAACGTCCTGCTCGGTCGCCCCGACCTGTCGGGGGACGAAGCCGAACGCGTGATGCGCGAGGCTCTCGAGATCGCCCAGGCCGACTTCGTCGACCACCTGCCGGAGGGCGTCGACACGACGGTCGGTGAAGAGGGACTCAGCCTCTCGGGCGGACAGCGTCAACGTCTCGCCCTGGCCAGGGCTATAGCGGCGCGGCCGTCCGTCCTGGTGCTCGACGACCCGCTGTCGGCGCTCGACGTCGACACCGAGGCGCGAGTCGAGGCCGGCCTGCGCCGAGTGCTGGCGTCGACCACCTCACTGATCGTCGCTCACCGGCCCTCGACGGTCAACCTGGCCGACCGGGTCGCGCTGCTCGAGAACGGCCGCGTCACCGCGGTCGGTCGCCACTCCGACCTGATCGCCACCAACGATCACTACCGCTACGTGATCTCGTCGCTCGACGACGACGATCAGAACACCCGAGAGGAGGTGCTCGCGTGAGCACCGCATCGACAACCCAGGGCGTCCGCGGCGAGGAACGCGAGAACTTCACCCGCGAAGAGAGCCGGAGGCTGCGAGAGCGCTCGCGGATCCTGCTCGCCTCGCTCCTCGCGCCCCTCCGCGTGCGGCTCGTCATCACGGCGATCATCGTCGTGGTGTCGACCGCCGCGCAGGTCGCCGGGCCGACGCTCATCGCCTACGGCATCGACAACGCACTTCCCGCGCTCGTGAAACGGAACGACTGGCTGCCCACGATCGTCATCGTCGTGCTGTACCTGGTGACGGGGATCGTCGGCGCCGTCCTGATGGCCCAGTACACCGTGCTGTTCGCGCGGGTGAGCCAGAGCGTGCTGTTCGACCTGCGCAAGCGGCTCTTCCTCCACACGCAGCGGTTGAGCCTCGAGTTCCACGAGAGCTACACCTCGGGCAGGATCATCTCGCGGCAGACGAGCGACCTCGACTCCATCCGAGAGCTGTTCGACTCCGGGATCAACCAGCTCGTGCAGGGGCTGCTCTACATGATCTTCACGGCGATCGCGCTGGTGAGCCTCGACGCACCCTCCGGCCTCGTGCTGGGTGTCGCGCTCATCCCGCTGTTCGTCCTCACGCGCTGGTTCCAGGTGCGGTCGGCGAAGCTGTTCCGTGCGACCAGGGTGACGAGCGCTCGCGTGATCGTGCACTTCGTCGAGACGATGACCGGCATGCGCGCGGTGCAGGCTTTCCGCAAGGAGAAGCGGAACGAGAAGGAGTACGGCGGTTATGTGGAGGACTACCGCGCCGCCAACTCCAAGGTCTTCCAGCTGTTCGGGACCTTCGATCCCGCCCTCGTGATGATCGGGAACGCGACTCTTGCGGCCGTCGTGCTGTTCGGCGGTTTCCGCGTCGTCGGAGGCTCGATGGAGATCGGCGCGCTGCTCGCGGTCGCCCTGTACGCCAAACGGTTCTTCGATCCCGCCGAAGAGCTGGCCGTGTTCTACAACGGCTACCAGTCGGCGTCGGCGGCGCTCGAGAAGATCTCGGGTGTGCTCGAAGAAGAACCGAGCGTCCCGGATCCCGTGCGCCCGACCGATCTCTGGCACGCGCGCGGCTCGATCGACTTCGACGACGTCGAGTTCGCGTACAACAGCGACGCCGTCGTCCTGCCGGAGTTCGATCTGCACGTGCCGTCCGGCCAGACGATCGCGCTCGTCGGATCGACCGGCGCCGGCAAGTCGACCCTCGCGAAGCTCATCGCGCGGTTCTACGATCCGACGCGCGGCAGCATCCGGCTCGACGGTGTCGACCTGCGTGACCTGCACCCGAAAGACCTTCGACGCGCGATCGTCATGGTGACCCAGGAGGCCTACCTGTTCTCGGGGACCGTGGCGGACAACATCGCTCTCGGAAAACCGGATGCCACGCGGGACGAAATCGAGCGGGCCTCGCGGGCGGTCGGCGCGCACGAGTTCATCATGGCGTTGCCCGACGGCTACGACACCGACGTGAACAAGCGCGGTGGGCGGGTTTCTGCGGGTCAGCGCCAGCTGCTCTCGTTCGCGCGGGCGTTCATCGCCGACCCGGCGGTGCTCATCCTCGACGAGGCCACGGCGTCGCTCGACATCCCGTCGGAGCGGCTCGTCCAGGAGGCGCTTCAGACGCTGCTCGCCGACCGGACCGCGCTGATCATCGCGCACCGGCTGTCGACCGTGGCGATCGCCGACCGGGTGCTCGTGATGGAGTACGGCCGCGTCGTCGAAGACGGGAGCCCCGACGACCTGATCTCGGGCACCGGTCGCTTCGCTCAGCTGCACGCGGCCTGGCGCGACTCGCTGGTGTAGCCCGCAGGCGGCCGAACCGAGAACAGCTCCCGCGACCGGATGTCACCGGTGGCGGGAGCTGTTTCGGTCTGGGGTGCGATCACCCCGACCAGGTGGCTCGCGTCAGGTCGACGCGCCAGGTGCCGGCCCGTGACCACGCGAGCGGCGTGCCCTCGACGCGGTACATCTCGAGCGCCCTCTGCGCGTGGTTCTCGGGCGGGTGGCCGGAAGCGCGGATCACGCGCCACCAGGGCAGCTCGGAACCGGCGTGCGCCATGACCTTGCCGACACCTCGCGACGATCGTGACCCGATGGCCGCCGCCACCCCGCCGTAGGTCATGACCCGACCCGCGGGGATGGACTCGACGACTCCGATGACCAGCGAGAACCAGTCGTCGCCGGCGGGGTGAGGCTCGGCTGGCTCGGTCGCCTCGGGCGGCTCGGTCTCCTCGGCCGGCTCGCTACTCGCCGTCACCGGTGGTGGCGGGGCTGATGGTGAGCGCGGCGAGATGCTCGCCGTACTGGGTCTCGCCGATGACCTCGAACCCGATCCGCTTGAAGAACGCCTCGGGGCCGCCCTCGCCGGGCTCGTAGGCGACGGTGAGCTTCTCGAAGCCTCGGCTGCGCGCCTCCGCGGCCAGAGCGTGGACCGCGAAGCGCCCGACGCCCTGGCCCTGCGCATCGGCGGAGACGTTGATTCGGAGGATGGCGCTGCGGAGATCTTCGTGGTCGTTCTCGGCGTCGAAATTGCCCATGATGAAGCCGACGACCTCGTCGCCCTGGAGCACTACTCGAGGCCACGCGCTCACGGGATTGACGTACGCCTGGGCGATCGAATGCGACACCGGCTCGACGTATTGCTCCTGGCCCGGCTTGAGGGTGAGGGAGTTTGCGGCCACGATGGTGGTGGCCGAGAGCTCTTCGAGGCGCAGGTCGTTCATGTGGTTCAGGGTAGCGCGCGCTGCACCCGCGCGGCACTGTCGTGGCGAACCTGTGGACAACTGCGGCGAGGCTCCCGGCGAACGCGAACTGGAGATCGTGCCGCTAGGGTGCATCTGGACGACACCTGACGGCGAAGGGGGCGGCATGCGCACCGGCACCAACCTGCCCGCCATCGGCGGGTACAACCAGGCGGTGGTCCTCGACGCCATCCGGAGGGCCGAAGACGGCCTCAGCCGGGTCGAGCTCGCCGAGAGAACGGGCCTCAGCGCGCAGACGATCGGGAACGTCTCCCGTCGGCTGCTCGACGCCGGTCTCGTGATCGAGACCGGCAAGATCGTCAACGGACCGGGCAAGCCGCGCACGATCCTGCAGCTCGAATCGCGAGGGAGCTACGCGGTGGGCGTCCACATCGACCCCGCCGTCATCACCTACGTGGTCCTGGACCTGCGCGGATCGATCGTGTCGCATTCCCGCACCCGGACGCCGTCGGCATCGCAGCCCGACCAGGTCGTCGACCTGATGGCACGCTCGATCGACCACCTCATCGACGACTCCGGCGTCGATCGCTCACTGGTGCTCGGCGTCGGCATCGCGTCACCCGGGCCGATCGACGCGGACGCCGGGATCGTCCTCGACCCGCCCATGCTGCCGCGCTGGCAGGACGTCCCTCTGCGTGCCGCGCTCAGTGAGGCGACCGGACTCCCCGTGCTGCTCGAAAAGGACGTCACGGCGGCGGCTGTCGCCGAACTCTGGTTCTCGAGTCGGAACGGCCGGGCGAACTTCGCCTTCGTCTACTACGGGACCGGCTTCGGCACCGGGCTGGTGATCAACCGCGAAGCGGTCAGAGGGGCCAGCTCGAACGCCGGGGACGCCGGGCACATCACCGTCGACGCCGGCGGCCGCGTGTGCATCTGCGGTCGTCGCGGCTGCGTCGGCGACCTCATCACACCGCGATCGCTGGTCCGTCAGGCGGTCGAAGCCGGGCTGCTGCCGCTTCCTCCGGCGACCGAAGACGACCTCCTCGACCTCGCGTCGATCGTCAGCTCCCTTCATCGGCTGGCCGAGCTGGCAGGATCGGGAGACCCCGCCGCGACGAAGATCCTCCACGACGCGGGCCGTCACCTCGCCCGCGCGATCGTGGTGATCGTCAACCTGCTCGACCTCGACGAGATCGTCTTCGGCGGCCCGTTCTGGGAAGAGATCAGCGGTGCGATCCTCGAGGTGCTGCCGTTCGCCGTCGAGTCGTCGGAGGCTCTCATCCCCAAGCACGGCCTGCGGTTCGAGCGGTCGGCCGTCGGTGAGGACGTCGCCGCGGTGGGCGCAGCGGTGCTGGTGCTCGACCACGCTTTCTCGCCGCGCCCGTCGGCGATGCTCATCTCGGTCTGACCGGAGCGTGTCGAGCCGATCACGGCGGAGCAGGGGCTTGACAACGAGTTACTCACTACGTTTTAGTTAATGGGACAGCGGTCCGGCAGAGCAGCCGGGCAGGGCCGCGACGGGCTGGTGATCATCCAGCACGGAGGCCCCCTTGTGGAGCAAAGGAGCACCATGAAACGCAGCAGCATCACCAGTCCGTCGCACTCGCGTCGACGTCTGGCCACTCGAGTACTCGGTATCACCGCCGGAGTCATGGCGACCGCCCTGATGGCCACGGGGTGCAGCGGCGCCGGCGGAAGCAGTAGCAACACCATCAAGGTGGCGTACGAGAAGTTCGGCAACTTCACCCAGCTCGACGACCACCTCAAGGCCGTCAAGAAGACCTTCGAGAAGGCCAACCCCGGCATCACGATCAAGCTCGAGCCGATCGCCGCCCAGAACGACGACTACTACACGAAGCTCGCCCTGATGGAGCGCGCTCCGGCGACGGCTCCCGACGTCATCTACGAAGACACGTTCAAGGTGAAGGCCGACGCGGCCGCCGGCTACCTGCTGCCCCTCGACTCGTACACGAAGAAGTGGGCCGACTGGAGCAAGTTCTACGACAACGCCAAAGAGGCCGGCGTCGGCATCGACGGCAAGACCTACGGCATCCCGATGGGCACTGACACGCGCGCCCTCTGGTACAACAAGGATCTCTTCGCCAAAGCGGGCCTGCCCGTTCCGTGGCAGCCCAAGACCTGGGACGACGTGCTCGCGGCAGCCAAGACGGTCAAGTCGAAGCTCCCCGGCGTCGTGCCGCTGAACGTCTACTCCGGCAAGCCGCAGGGTGAGGGGTCCACGATGCAGGGCTTCGAAATGCTGCTGTACGGCACTCCGAAGGGCACCCTGTACGACGCCTCCTCCAAGAAGTGGGTCTCCGGCTCGAAGAACTTCACCGACTCGCTGGGCTTCATCAAAGACGTCTACCAGGGCAACCTCGGCCCGACACCCGAGCAGGCGCTCGACACCAACGCGGCCACCGTGGTGACCGGCGATTGGCTGCCGAAGAGCAAGCTCGCCATCGACCTCGACGGCTCGTGGGTCAGCGGCTCGTGGCTCTCCACCGGCAGCAACCCGTGGCCCCAGTGGAGCAAAGTGATGGGCGTGGCCGCGATGCCGACCCAGGACGGCCAGGCCCCAGGGGTCAACAGCATGTCCGGTGGCTGGACCCTCGCGGTCGGTTCGAAGACGAAGAACCCGCAGAAGGCGTTCGACTTCATCGCGCAGGCGCTCAACAAGAAGGGGTCGCAGTCGTACGACATCGCCGCCAGCCAGATCGCGGTTCGCAGCGACGTCGCCACCGACCCGGCCTACGTCAACTCCAACCCCACGTCGAAGTTCTTCTCCTCGCTCGTGAAAGACACGCACTTCCGGCCCGCGACGACCGACTACAGCCAGATCTCCAACCAGATCACCGTGGCGATGGAGTCGGTCATGACGGGGCAGCAGTCGCCGAAGGAAGCGGCTGCCGCCTACGACACCGCCCTGGCCGGAATTGTCGGCGCCAAGTCCATCACCAAGAAGTAGGTCAGCATGTCCACGCTCGCTCCGACTCCGGTCGGTAAGAACGACGATTCGGCCGGCACGCGCCGGGCCGGGTCCGGCGACGGTTCGTCGCGGGGCTCGCGCCCGGGGTCGGGGCGGGCGCGGCGGCTCCGCACGGTGGGGCGCACGCTCCCGCTCGTGCCCTCGATGGTCCTCCTCGCGCTGTTCCTGCTCGGGCCGATCATCAGCTCGTTCTACGGCTCGTTCACCAACTCGTCCCTCACAGGGGCGACGGCGCAGAGTTCGCAGTTCATCGGCTTCTCGAACTACACGAAGCTGTTCGCCGATCCCGACTTCCCGAAGTCCGTCGTCCTGACGCTGGTCTTCCTGTTCACCTCCGCGGTGATCGGTCAGAACCTCGTCGGCCTCGGGCTCGCCCTCCTCATGCGGTCGGCGCACAAGACCGTCCGCGCGATCGTCGGAACGTTCGTTGTGGCCGCGTGGGTCCTGCCCGAGATCGTCGCCGCGTTTGCGGCGTACGCGTTCTTCAATCAGACGGGCACGCTCAACACGATGCTCGCCTGGTTCGGCATCCACGGGGCGAACTGGCTCTACACGTTCCCTCTTCTCTCGGTCATCCTCGCCAACATCTGGCGCGGTACCGCGTTCTCGATGCTCGTCTACGCGGCGGCCGTGCAAGAGGTCCCGCCCGAGATCACCGAGTCGGCCGAGGTCGACGGTGCCGGCGGTTTCAAGCGGCTCATCTACATCACGCTCCCCGTGATCCGCCGCAGCATCTCGACCAACCTCATGCTGACGACGCTGCAGACGCTATCCGTCTTCACGCTGATCTTCGTGATGACCGGCGGTGGTCCCGGGACGAACAGCTCGACCCTGCCGATCCTCGCCTACCAAGAGGCGTTCAAGTTCTCGCAGCTCGGCTTCGGTACTGCGATCGCGACGATCATGCTGCTCGTCGGCGCGATCTTCTCGATCGTCTACATCCGCGCTCTCAAACCGGAGGTCGACTGACCATGGCCATGACATCTCCCAGCGGTCGGAGCCTCAAGGCGGTCTCCAACACCGTGCTCGTGATCGTCGCCTTCTGCTTCGCCGTCCCCTGGCGTGGCTGCTCCTGGCCTCGTTCGACTCGTCGGCGACGCTGTCGGTCAAGATCCCGACGGAGTTCACCCTCAGCAACTTCCAGAAGGTCCTGACACCCGACATCTCGTTCATCCCGCTGCTGAACAGCCTGATCCTGTCGGGCGGGTGCGCCATCGTCACGGTGATCGTCGCGATCCTGGCTGCGTACCCGCTGTCGCGGTACCGGATGCGAATCAACAAGCCGTTCCTCTACGGAATCCTGTTCGGCACCTGCCTGCCGATCACGGCGATCATGGTGCCCGTCTACAGCCTGTTCGTCAGCCTCAACCTGATCGACTCGGTGCCCGGCACGATCTTCTTCCTGGCGGCGTCGAGCCTTCCGATGGCGATCTGGATGTCCAAGAACTTCATGGACTCCGTGCCGATCTCTCTCGAGGAGGCCGCGTGGACCGACGGCGCCTCGATGATGACGACGCTCACGCGAGTCGTCGTGCCGCTGATGCGCCCCGGGATCGCGGTGGTCTTCATCTTCGTCTTCATCCAGGCCTGGGGTAACTTTTTCGTTCCGTTCATCCTGCTGCTCAGCCCGGGCAACCAGCCGGCCGCTGTGAGCATCTTCAACTTCTTCGGGCAGTACGGCTCGGTGGCCTACGGCCAGCTCGCGGCCTTCTCGATCGTGTACTCCGTGCCGGTCATCGCCCTCTACGTCGTCGTGTCGCGCACGCTCGGCGGCTCGAACGCACTGGCAGGTGCCGTGAAAGGGTAAGCCGAAACCAGACCACCACCAGTTCCTCCCCGGAACGACTGCCCGTACCACCGACTCTCTGCCGCACCGGCAGCCTCCAGGAGTAGAACCATGCACGACAACAGCGCCTCGGTCGAGGTCCGAATCGATCGATTCGTCCTCGAACGACTCACCCCGGCGATCTACCGCCGAGCTTTCCCCCTCAGCATCGAGGCCTGGGAGGTGCCAGACGAGCCGGTTCCGTTCGCCGAAGCGGTCGGCCAGGCCTTCACCCCGTTCTCGGTCGGCACTCCCTGGAGCAAACCGTGGGGCACCACGTGGTTCCACGTGACCGGCACGGTGCCCGCCGGCTGGGGTGTCGACGGCACCTCGCTCGAGCTCCTCGTCGATCTCGGCTTCAGCACGCGGCAGGCCGGCTTCCAGGCCGAGGGGCTCGTCTATCGACCCGACGGCAGCATCGTCAAGGCGATCGAGCCGTTCAACGGCTACGTGCCGCTCGACCTCCGCGAGGGCGACACCGTCGATCTGTTCATCGAGGCCGCGTCGAACCCCGACATCGGCGGCAACTATTTCTACATTCCGACTCCTCTGGGAGACAAGGCGACGGCCGGTACCGACCCGATCTACACGGTGAGCCGGATCGATCTCGTTGAGCGTGACGTCGACGTCTACGAGCTCGAGCGCGACACCTGGTCGCTCCTGGGGCTGATGCGCGAGCTCGAGCCCTCACTGCCGCGCCGCGCCGAGATCCTGCGTGCCCTCGAGCGCGTGTGCGACGTTGTCGATCCCGACGACGTGGCCGGCACGGCGCACCTCGGGCGCGAAGCCCTGACCGCCGTGCTCGCCTCACCCGCTTACGCCAGCGCGCACAGCGTCACGGCCGTCGGGCACGCGCACATCGACTCTGCCTGGCTCTGGCCCGTACGCGAGACGATCCGCAAGTGCGCTCGCACCTTCTCGAACGTCCTCCAGCTGATGGAGACCGATCCCGACTTCGTCTTCGCCTGCTCCAGCGCGCAGCAGTTCTGGTGGATGAAGCAGTACTACCCCGAGCTCTTCGAGCGCATCAAGGTGCGCGTCGCGGAAGGGCGCTTCGTGCCGGTCGGTGGAATGTGGGTCGAGAGCGACACCAACATGCCGGGCGGCGAAGCCCTCGCCCGCCAGTTCGTCCATGGCAAAGGCTTCTTCCTCCGCGAGTTCGGCTACGAGCCGAAAGAAGTCTGGCTGCCCGACTCCTTCGGCTACACTGCGGCGCTGCCGCAGATCGTCAAGGCGTCAGGATCCGATTCGTTCCTCACCCAGAAGATCTCCTGGAACGACACCAACCGGATGCCGCACCACACCTTCCTCTGGGAGGGCATCGACGGTACCCGTGTCTTCACGCACTTCCCGCCGAGCGACACCTACAACTCCGACCTCTCCGGTGCGGACCTCGCCAGAGCACAGCGCCAGTACGCCGAGAAGGGCGTCTCCAACGTCTCGCTGGCCCTCTTCGGCTGGGGCGACGGCGGTGGCGGACCCACCCGCGAGATGCTCGCCGCGGCCAAGCGCACGCGCGACCTCGAGGGATCGCCGCGCGTTCATTTCGGGTCGCCCAAGTCGTTCTTCGACGAGGCGAAGGCCACTCTGCCGCAGCCGTCGGTGTGGTCGGGCGAGATGTACCTCGAGCTGCACCGCGGCACCTACACCTCGCAGGCGAACACGAAGCAGGGCAACCGCGTCAGCGAGCACCTCCTCCGCGAGGCAGAGCTGTGGAGCAGCACGGCCAGCGCTCGCGGTCTGATCGAGTATCCCTACGACGCGCTCGAGTCGATCTGGCAGACGGTGCTGCTCCAGCAGTTCCACGACATCCTGCCCGGCTCCTCCATCGCCTGGGTGCACCAGCAGGCCGAAGAGAACTACCGCCGGATCGCCGGTGAGCTCGAAGCCATCATCGCGACGGCTCAGAAGGCGCTCGCCGGCACCGGCGACTCCGCCGTGGTGTTCAACGCGGCGCCGGTGACGGCAGCGGGCGTCGGCCCTCTCGGAGCCGCCGTCGTCGCTGCGCCCGAGCTGGTCGTTCCCCTGGCGGACGCGGGCGGCTTCACCCTCGCCAACGAGTCGGTCTCGGCGCACTTCGACGCGGCCGGGCTCCTGGTCTCCTTCGTCGACGCGACGAGCGGGCGCGATCTGGTCGCGCCCGGCGAGGCGGCTTCCCTGCTGCAGGTGTTCCGAGACACTCCCAACCAGTGGGACGCCTGGGACATCGACGTCCACTACCGGCACAACCGCACCGAACTGCGCACGCCGACCGCGGTGGAGGTCTCGGGTTCCGTGCTCGAGGTGACCCACGAGTACAACGCGTCGCGCATCGTCCAGCGCTACTGGCTCGCCGAGGGGTCGAGCGAACTCCAGATCGAGACCGAGATCGACTGGCACGAGCACGAGAAGCTGCTCAAGCTGGCGTTCCCGCTCGACCTGCGCACCGATCAGGCGTCGTCCGAGATCCAGTTCGGCCACATCAAGCGACCCACGTACACCAACACGTCGTGGGACTACGCGCGGTTCGAGACGATCGCGCACCGCTGGGTGCACGTGGGCGAGCCCGGCTTCGGGGCCACGGTCGCCAACGGATCGACGTACGGTCACGACATCACTCGGGCGACGCGCGACGACGGCGGCACGACGACACTCGTGCGAGAGTCGCTGCTGCGCGCGCCGCAGTTCCCCGATCCTTCGGCCGACCAGGGTGTGCACGTCCTGCGAACGGCGCTCGGCGTCGCTCCGGGCGTCCTCGACGCGGCGGCGAGCGGCTACCGGCTGAACCTGCCCACGCGCACCGTCGCCGGCGCCTCCGCCGAGGGCGTGGCGCCGCTGGTGACGGTGTCCTCGCCGTCGGTCTTCGTCGAAGCCGTCAAGCTCGCCGAAGATCGCTCCGGCGACGTGATCGTGCGTCTCTACGAGGCGCAAGGGGCCCGGGCCGAGACGTCTGTCGCGGTGGGGGCGGCTCTCGAGTCGGCGTGGACCACGGACATCCTCGAACGCGAGCTGGGCAACCCGGCCTGGCAGGCCGGCGACACGATCTCGCTCAGCCTGCGGCCCTTCGAGGTCGTCACCCTCCGGGTCAAGCTGGCCTAGAGGGCGTTCTCGAAAGGCGGCGCGGAAGCACCACGCGAGCCGGTCGGCACCAAGCGAACGTTTGGTGCCGACCGGCTTCGTCGGTGCCGCCGGCGGTGTGCTGTCGGCGCGGTGCCGCCACACCGGCCGCCACACCGCAGCGCCGCCGCCACACCGCCGCCACCCCCGTCAGCGCGCTGCGGCCGCCGCAGGCGCGAGCGCCGACTCCTGCGCCTCGGGCAGGTCCGGCACGTCCGCGACACCGTCCAGGACGTAGTCGAAGGGCCCCGCCGACAACGCCTCCCGCGACAGCGCGCCGGTGAGGACGCCGACCGAGACGACCCCGGCGTTCCTCGCCGCTTCGAGGTCGACGAGGGTGTCTCCGGCCGCGAGCACAGCCGCTACCGAACGGACACCCGTCAGCTCCATCGCGTGGTGGATCAGGTAGGGCGCGGGGCGCCCGGCTCGCACGTCCGACGTGGTCACCACGGCGTCGAGGGTGACCTCCGCGGACAGCCAGGCGGCGGGATCCTGCGCCACGGTCCAGCCGAGCGAGCCGAGCAGGCCCTCCGCGACGTCGCGGTCGAACCCGGTGCTGAGGGCGACCTTGATGCCGCGGGAGCGCAGCGTGGCGATCGCCGACTCGACGCCGTCGAAGGCGAACGGCGGGGTGGCCGCGTAGGCGCGTGCGAGATCCTGCTTGAACGCGTCGAAGGTGGAGGCGACCCGAGCGTGGTCCGGGGTCACGCCGCCGAGCTCGAGCAGCGCGGTGATGGCGGTGACCTTGTCGGTGCCCATCCACGTCTGGAGGTCTCCGGGCTCGACGGTGGCGCCGGCTCCCGTGACGGCCGACGAGAGCGCGCGGTAGACCGCCCCGCCGTCGTCGATCGTGGTGCCCGCCATGTCAAAGACTGCCAATTCGATCATGCTCCGAGGGTAGGTGCGCGCCCTCCTCCGACACCGCGGGAGGGCCCGGAAAGGCACTGGTCGCCGAGAGTTGGGGAACCGTTCACCGACCCAGCGTGTCCGCGTAACGGGGGACGACGACCATGGGCCCGATCGGCCACCGGCTTTCCCTCGTCCGGCACCACGGACCACCGGCTGCGATCAGAAGGACAATCACAGTGCAGACTCTCCCGAAGAAGTCGGTCCGCCGACTCGTCGCCGGCCTGGCCTTCACGGCCGCCGTCGGCATCGCCCTCACCGGCTGCTCCAGCAGCGCGACCGCCGGCTCCGGCAGCTCGGCCGACTCGAACGCGGCCACGGCCACGAGCGCCGCAGACCTCGGAGGCATGGACGGTCTCGTCAAAGCCGCCAACGCCGAGGGTGCCCTGAACGTCATCACGCTCCCGCCGTCGTGGGCCAACTACGGCAAGATCATCGCGGGCTTCGAGAAGAAGTACCCGAAGATCAAGATCACCTCGGCCAACCCGAACGGCTCGAGCGCCGACGAGGTCGCGGCCGCGAAGTCGCTCAAGGGACAGTCGACCGCGCCCGACGTCTTCGATCTCGGCACCGCCGTCCTGAGCCAGAACACCGACCTGCTGGCGAAGTACAAGGTCTCGAACTGGGCCGACATCCCCGCCGACTTCAAAGACCCGAGCGGTGCCTGGTACTACGACTACACCGGCCTCATGTCGATCGGCTACGACTCGAGCGTCATCAAGACGGCGCCGACCTCGGTCAAGGATCTCCTCGACTCGGCGTACAAGAACAAGGTCTCGATCAAGGGCGACCCGACGCAGGCCAACGAGGCCGCTTCGGCCGTGTACCTCGCCGCGCTCGGCAACGGCGGCTCGGCCGACGACGTCCAGCCCGGCATCGACTTCTTCAAGTCGCTCAAGTCGGCGGGCAACTTCAACTCCACCCTCCCGACCCAGGCCACCGTCAACTCCGGCGAGACGCCCGTCGTGATCCAGTGGAGCTACAACAACCTCGCCTGGGGTCCCGCCGCAGGATCGGCCGGCAACCCGAACTGGAAGACCGTCGTCCTTCCCGGAACCGCACTGGGCAGTTACTACAACCAGGCCATCAACAAGGACGCCCCGCACCCCGCGGCCGCCCGACTCTGGGAGGAGTACCTCTACACGCCCGAGGTGCAGAACCTCTACCTGGCGTCCGGCGCCTACCCGGCGACGCTCGCAGCGATGGAGAAGGCCGGCACGGTCGACAAGGCCACCCTCAAGACGGTCGGCGAGGCTCCCTCGGACTTCGTGCAGCTCAGCACCGACCAGGCGTCCAAGGCGGCGACCCTGCTGACGGCCGGCTGGGCCAAAGCGGTGAGCTAGCACCGTGACGACGCAATCGATTCCCGATGCGCGCACTCGCCCAGCGGGGTCGAGCGCGTCGTCCCCGGCTCCTCGAGAGGCGTGCGACGCCGGGGGCACGCGTCCCCGGCGTCGCAGCCTCGCGTGGCTCGGCTTCACGCCGTTCGCGGCCTACGTCGTCCTCTTCCTCGGCGTCCCCGCGGTCATCGCGGTCGCCAGCGGCTTCTTCTCTGCCGACGGGAGCATCACCGTCGCCAATCTCCGGGCGTTCACCGACCCCACGATCCTGAAGGCGTTCCAGGGTTCGCTCCTCGTCTCGATCGTGAGCGCCGTCCTCGGCGCGGTCATCGGAGCCCTCGTCTGCTTCGCGCTCCTCGGCACGAGGGCCGAGGGCCTCCTCCGCACCGTCGTCGACGCGGTCTCGTCGGTCCTCGCCCAATTCGGTGGCGTCATGCTGGCCTTCGCGTTCATCGCCACGGTCGGGTTCCAGGGCTTCGTCACGCTCTGGATCAAGAGCACCTTCGGGTACGACATCAACGGCGACGGCGCGCTCCTCTACAAGATCCCCGGGCTGATCCTGCCGTACACCTACTTCTCGGTGCCGCTCATGGTCCTGACGTTCATGCCCGCGATGGAGGGGCTCAAGGCCACCTGGGGTGAGGCGGCCGCCACGCTCGGCGCCACCCGGCGTCAGTACTGGACCAGGATCGCCATGCCGGTGCTCGCCCCCGCGTTCTTCGGCAGCCTCCTGCTGCTCTTCGCGAACTCGTTCTCCTCGTTCGCCACGGCGGCAGCTCTGCTCAGCCAGGGCGGGATCGTCCCGCTGACGATCAAGCAGCAGTTGACCAGCGAGACCATCCTCGGCGTCTCCAACACGGCCGGTGTCCTCGCCCTCGGAATGCTCGTCATCATGGTCGTCGTCATGTTCTTCTACTCGCTCCTCCAGCGTCGGGCCGCGAGGTGGCAGCGATGAGCGCCGTTCCGCTGACCGGCGTCGCGGTCGAACCGACCGGCGAACCGGCCAACCCGGCGCCGCGCAATCGGCGTGCGCCCCGCGTCGGAGCAGAACCGAGCAGGATCACCCGGCTCGTCATCCTGATCGTCGTCGGCCTCGTCTTCGTCGTCCCGCTCGCGGCGATGTTCGAGTTCACCCTCCGATCGGCGGGCACGACCGCGCTCGGCTTCGGCCACTACGCCTCGATCTTCCATCCGGACGCCGCGGCGGGGGTCGACTACTCGCCCCTCTTCCAGGGCCTGCGGAACTCGCTCGTGATCTGCCTCATCACGGTGGCGCTCATGCTCCTGATCCTGCTGCCGACGATGCTGTTCGTCGAGCTGCGGTACCCGAGGTTCCGCCGGGTGCTCGAGTTCGTCTGCATCCTGCCGATCACGATCCCCTCGATCGTGCTGGTGGTCGGTTTCGTCCCGGTCTACCAGCGGGTGGCCGCGATCTTCGGCAGTCAGCCGTGGACGCTGGCCTTCGCCGTGGGCATCATCGTGCTGCCCTACGCGTACCGGCCGATCGCCACGAACATCTCGGCCTTCGACCTCGTCACGTTGAGCGAAGCCGCGCGGTCGCTCGGCGGGAGCTGGCCCGTGGTCGTCTGGCGCGTGATCCTGCCGAACATGCGGCGCGGAGTCGTCTCGGCGGTGTTCCTCACCGTGGCCGTCGTGCTGGGCGAGTACACGATCGCCTCGTTCCTGAGCCAGAACACCTTCCAGACGGCGCTGCTGCTGATCAGTCAGACCGACTCGTACGTCGCGACGATCTTCGCGCTGGCGGCGCTCGTCTTCGCCGGCATCCTGCTCGTGATCATCGGCCGCTTCGGCGCCATCCGCCCGGGCGGACGCGAGCGCCGCGTCCGTCGCGCCCGCCCCGCGCGTCCCACTCGTCCCGTTCGTTCCAGGAGTGCCTCATGACGTCCACCAGCCCCGCCCCCACGCTCGAACGCCTCGGCGAGGGTGCGACCGTCGAACTCCGCGGGGTCGTGAAGAGCTACGCAGGATCCCGCGCGCTCGACCGGCTGAGCCTCACCCTGGCACCGGGGGAGTTCGTGGCGCTGCTCGGCCCGTCCGGGTGCGGCAAGACGACTGCGCTGCGCTCGCTCGCCGGACTCGAATCCATCGACGCAGGATCCATCCTCATCGACGGCGAGGACGTGGTCGCGACGCCGGTCAACAAGCGCGACATCGGCATGGTGTTCCAGCAGTACTCGCTGTTCCCGCACCTGACCGTGCTGCAGAACGTCGAGTTCGGCCTGCAGATGCGTCGCGTCGATTCGGCGAGTCGCCGGCGCCGAGCCGTGGAGGCTCTCGAGATGGTCGGTCTCGATCATCTCGCCGGACGGTTCGCCCATCAGCTGTCGGGCGGCCAGCAGCAGCGCGTCGCCCTGGCGCGGGCGCTCGTCACCCGACCGCGCGTGCTCCTGCTCGACGAGCCGCTGTCCGCGCTCGACGCGAAGGTGCGCGTCTCGCTGCGCGAGGAGATCCGCAGGATCCAGACCGAACTCGGCATCACCACCCTTTTCGTCACGCACGACCAGGAGGAGGCGCTCGCCGTCGCCGACCGGGTCGCGGTGATGCGCGCCGGAGAGATCGAGCAGATCGGCAGCCCGGAGGAGCTCTACCTCACGCCCGCCAGCGCCTTCGTGGCGGACTTCGTGGGGGTGAGCAACAGGATGCGGGGCGAGCTCCAGGCGGGGACCATCACGGTGCGAGGAGCGCGACTCGCGTCGATCGATCCGACGCTTCCCGACGGCCCGGTGCTCGCCTACGTGCGACCGGAGGACATCGCCTTCGTGCCCCCGCCGACGCCTCGCCGAAGGACATCCACGGGACGGTCGCGTCGACCAGCTTCCTCGGCTCGCTCCGGCGGACCACGGTCCGGCTCGACGACGACACCATCGTGTCGGTGCAGCACGGCGTCGAGCAGCAGTTCCTGTTCGGCGACGCCGTCGCGCTGCGACTGACGGGTCGGCCGGTGGCGTCCACCCCGGATGGCGCTGCCTGATCCTGCGCGCTTCGACGACTCACGGAACGGACACGGAAGGCTCACTAGGCTGGTCCGGGCGTCGGCGTTGCCCTTAAGGGGCCGACGCGAGGTATCTTGATATCGAGACATTTTCTGTCCGAAGATCTAAGGAGTCGTCCCGCGAATGAGCAAGATCATCTACACCCTGACCGATGAGGCACCCCGACTGGCGACGTACTCGTTCCTGCCCGTCGTCGCGGCCTATGCGGCGAAAGCGGGCGTCGACGTCGAGACCCGCGACATCTCGCTCGCGGCCCGCATCCTGTCGCAGTTTCCCGACCGGCTCACCGCGGAGCAGTTCGAGGCCGACGCGCTCGCGGAGCTGGGCACCCTCGCGGACACCCCCGAGGCCAACATCATCAAGCTGCCGAACATCTCGGCGTCCGTCCCGCAGCTGAAGGCGGCGATCGCCGAGCTGCGGTCGCAGGGCTTCGACCTGCCCGACTACCCCGACGAGCCCTCGACGGACGACGAGAAGGAGACCCGCGCGCGCTACGACAAGGTCAAGGGTTCCGCGGTCAACCCGGTGCTCCGCCAGGGCAACTCCGACCGTCGCGCCCCCGCCTCCGTCAAGCAGTACGTCCGCAACCACCCGCACCGCATGGGCGCGTGGTCGTCCGACTCGAAGACCAACGTGGCCACCATGGGCGTCGACGACTTCCGCTCGAACGAGACCTCGACGATCGTCCCCGACGCGGGCGCCGTCTCGATCCAGTTCACCGCGGCCGACGGCACCGTCACCGTCCTCCGCGACGCGGTCGCGGTCCGCGCGGGCGAGGTCATCGACGCGACCGTCCTTCACGTGAAGCCGCTCCGAGACTTCTTCGTGGCTCAGATCGACCGCGCCGCGGCCGAGGGTGTGCTCTTCTCCGTCCACCTCAAGGCGACCATGATGAAGGTCTCCGACCCGATCATCTTCGGCCACGCGATCCGCGCCTACTTCAGCGACGCGTTCGAGAAGTACGGCGCCGACCTCGCTGCCGCGGGGCTCAACCCGAACGACGGGCTCGGCGCCCTCCTCGCGGGCCTCGACTCGCTCCCGAACGGCGCCGAGATCACGGCGGCCTTCCAGGAGCGCCTCGACAACGGTCCCGACATCGCCATGGTCGATTCCGACAAGGGCATCACCAACCTCCACGTGCCGAGCGACGTCATCGTCGACGCGTCGATGCCGGCGATGATCCGCTCCTCCGGTCACATGTGGGGCAAGGACGGTGCCGAGCACGACACGCTCGCCGTCATCCCCGACTCGAGCTACGCCGGTATCTACCAGACGGTGCTCGACGACTGCCGCGTCAACGGCGCCTTCGACCCGAAGACGCTCGGCTCGGTGCCCAACGTCGGCCTCATGGCCATGGCGGCCGAAGAGTACGGGTCGCACGACAAGACGTTCGAGGCTCCGGCCGCCGGCACGATCCGCGTGCTCGACGCCTCGGGCGCCACGCTGCTCGAGCACGAGGTCGAGGCCGGCGACATCTGGCGCATGTGCCAGACGAAAGACGCGGCGATCCGCGACTGGGTCGGCCTCGCGGTCACCCGCGCGCGTGCCAGCGGGGCTCCCGCCGTCTTCTGGCTCGACCCGACGCGGGCGCACGACGCCGTCCTCACCGACCTGGTGCACGGCTACCTCGCCGAGCTCGACACCGACGGGCTGCAGATCGAGATCAAGTCGCCCGTCGACGCGATGCTCTTCTCGCTCGAGCGCATCCGCCGCAGCGAAGACACCATCTCGGTGACCGGCAACGTCCTCCGCGACTACCTGACCGACCTCTTCCCGATCATGGAGCTGGGCACCTCCGCGAAGATGCTCTCGATCGTTCCCCTGCTCTTCGGCGGCGGCCTGTTCGAGACCGGCGCCGGCGGCTCGGCCCCGAAGCACGTGTCGCAGCTCGTGAAGGAGGACTACCTGCGCTGGGACAGCCTCGGCGAGTTCCTGGCACTGGCAGCCAGCTTCGAGCACCTCGCGACGTCCACCGACAACGCCCGCGCGCAGATCCTGGCCGACACGCTCGACCGAGCCACAGCCACGTTCCTCGACGAGAACAAGTCGCCGGCACGCTCGGTGGGCTCGATCGACAACCGCGGCAGCCACTTCTACCTGGCGCTCTACTGGGCGCAAGAGTTGGCGGCGCAGACGGTCGACGCGTCGCTGGCCGCCGACTTCGCCGCTCTCGCGTCGACGCTGGCGTCGTCCGAGGAGAAGATCAACGGCGAGCTGATCAGCGTGCAGGGCTCGCCGGTCGACATCGGGGGCTACTACCGTCCCGACGACGTGAAGGCCAGCGCTGTCATGCGCCCCTCCGCCACGCTCAACGAGGCGCTCGCCGCGCTCTAGGTGCGTGCCGCGCGGGTGCGCGCTGCGCGTGCCTGCCCGCGCGGCCGCCCCTGCGCGCCGCCCGCGCCCGCGCGTACCCGCGCACACCCGCGCACCCGCACACCTGCCGAAATCGAAGGGGATTCTTCCCCGGAGGCCCTCGCATCCCCTTGCGCAGGCCCTCCGGGGAGGATCCCCTTCGATTTAAGGAGGGGCGGGGTGGCGGCGGAGTAGCGCGGGGCCGAGGGCAGGGATCAGGGGCGCAGGACGGCGGCCGGCGCACCCAGCATGGCGGCGCCCACCGCAGCGACCGAGAGGCCGTCGGGCAGCAGGCGGATCCGTCCCGGCAGGTCGAGCGACGCCAGGAACGTCGACGACCCGGCCCAGCCGGCGAGGACGCCGCGGACGCCGTCGAGGAGGGGCGCACCGACGTGGCTGAGGCCGCCGCCGATGACCACCGACTCGACGTCGACGGTCAGCACGAGGATCCGGACGGCCGCGGCGACCCCGGAGAAAAGAAGCGCGCGGATCCGCAGGGCTTCGGGGTCTCCACCCGCCGCCGCCGCGAAGAGGGCCTGAGCAGGATACGCGTGTTCGATCGGCCACAGTCGCGCGATGGCGCCGCCCGAGGCGACGGTCTCGAGGCAGCCGCGCTGCCCGCAGGCGCAGACGGCGCCGAGCGGGTCGACCGGGATGTGGCCGATCTCGCCGGACACGCCGCGGGCGCCGCGCCATAGGGAACCGTCGACGACGATGCCGGCGGCCAGGCCGGTGCCGAGGTTCAGGTAGGCCACGGGCCCGGACAGGGCCATCAGGTGGTACGCGCCCAGGGCGGCCGCGTTGACGTCGTTCTCGACCGCTACGGGGGCGTGCACCAGGTTCTCGAGGCCGCTGCCGAAGGCGGTGTCGTCGAAACCCAGGTTGACCGCGTGCCGCACGCGGCCGGTCGCGGGGTCGACCAGGCCGGGAATTCCGACGCCGATCGAGTCGAACTCGGATCGGGCGAGTCGCTGGAGCCCGGTCACGGCCGCAGCCGCATTGGCCAGCACCTCGGCCTCGCCGAAGCCCGTGGCGAGGCGCAGCCTCTGAACGGGTGTTCCCGCGTCGTCGATGGCGACGGCGTCGATCTTCGTGCCGCCGATGTCGAGGCCGGCCCTCATCGGACGGCGTCCGCCCTGGTGGTCGGCGCGGGGCATGTGCCGAAGACGTCGGTGGCGTGCGGGGCGGGCATGTTTGTTAGTAAAGCTTACGAATACGATTCCGCGCAACCGCTCCGTTCACTTCTTTACCGAATAAATCGCCGCAATTGCAAGGATGTTTCGGCCACGTTAACTCGCGAATTGCCCCTTGACTTTTGTTTGTAAGGGCAATTTACTAACACAACCAGGCCAGAGCGGGTCCCGTTCGGGGCCACCGGGCAGCCGAGACGAAAGTGGGCCAGCATGTCGGACGACGTGATGACGAGCGCGCAAGAAGCCGCTGCACCTCGTCGCCGACGCGTGTCGGTCAAGGCGCTCCCGCAGCACAATCGCGTGCACAACCGGTCCCTGGTGCTCCAGGCCCTCTTCCACCTCGGCGCCATGAGTCGAGCCGACCTGGCCCGTCAGTCGGGGCTCACTCGCCCCACCGTCTCGGTGCTCGTCGCCGAGCTCGAGGCCGACGGCATCGTCTCGGAGATCGGCCAGCGCGAAGACGTCCGCGTCGGCAAGCCGGCCACCCTCGTCGAGATCAACGCCGACGCCTTCCACATGATCGTCCTCGACCTCTCCAGCGCGGATCGTTTCGTCGGCGCGGTCGTCAACCTCCGCGGCGAGATCATCGAGCGCGCCGAGATCGAGATCGACGGAGCCGTTCGCGACGACGCGATCGCGCGGGTGATCCGGCTGGGGGAGCGTCTTTCCGCTCTGACGACCCGCCGCATCCTCGGTATCGGCGTCGGTTCTCCCGGAATCGTCGACGACCAGGGCGTCGTCCGCGAGGCCCTCCACCTCGAGTGGTTCGACCTCCCGCTCAAGGAGCGTCTGAAGAAGCACTTCCAGGTGCCCGTGCGCGTCGCCAACGACGCCAACGTCGCCGCACTCGGCGTGCACACCTTCCGCGACGTGCCCGGGCTCAGCCTCATGGTCATCACGATCGAGCACGGCGTCGGCGTCGGCCTCATCATCGGCGGATCACTCGTCGAGGGCGAGCAGTTCTCCGCCGGCGAGATCGGCCACGTCACGGTCGACACCGGCAGCGACGGCGAGTCCGGCGACCTCTGCACCTGTGGCCGCCGCGGCTGCCTCGAGGTCGTCATCGGTGCCCGCTACCTCAGCGACCGGATCGAAGGACTCGGCGAAGCCGATCGCGACGCGGCCCTCCGCACCGCGGGCCGGGCCCTCGGCGTCGTCACGGCGCCGGTGATCAGCGCGCTCAACCTCAACGAGGTGGTCCTCTCCGGCCCCGCCGCCCTCCTCGACGGCCCGTTCGCCGAAGCGGCCCTGGACACCGTCCGCTCGCGCACCCTGTCGGTGGTCGGCACGGGCCTCTCCCTCCGGACGAGCGGCGGCGACACCGACCTGGTGCTCCTCGGCGGTGCCTCCCTGGTGCTGCAGGCCGAGCTCGGCGTCTCCTGAATCTTCCTGTTCCCTCCCTTCACCCCACCCCACATCACGAGGAGTCGAAAGTGCGTAAGTCAAAGATCGCAAGCGTCGGGGCCATCGGCCTCGCCGCAATCGTGGCGCTCAGCGCCTGTTCCAGCGGCGGCACCACGAGCGCCGGCGGCGGCGGGGTCAAGACCATCCCCGACGTCAAGGGGTCGGGCAAGACCCTCAAGGTCTGGGTCATGACCGGCGACTACACGGACGCCACGATCGCCGCCATCAACAAGGAGTTCACCAAGAAGACGGGCGCCAAAGTCGACGTCCAGATTCAGCAGTGGGACGGCATCACGACCAAGGTCTCGACGGCGCTCGCGACGTCGACTCCGCCCGACGTGCTCGACCTCGGCAGCACGCAGGTCGCCAGCTACGCCGCCAACGGCGCCCTGCTCGACCTCACGCCGTACAAGAAAGACCTCGCTCAGGGCCAGACCTGGCTATCCGGCCTCTCCGACCCGGCCACCGTCGACAAGAAGCTGTACGGCCTGCCCGGCTTCGCCGGTGCGCGCGCCGTCATCTACAACAAGACGATGTGGGCCAAGGCCGGCATCACCGCCGCGCCGAGCACGTACGACGAGCTGACCGCCGACCTCGACAAGGTCGCGGCCGCCAACAAGTCGACCTCCGACTTCTCGCCGTTCTACCTGCCCGGGCAGTACTGGTACGCCGGCATGCAGTTCGTGTGGGACGCCGGCGGGTCGATCGCGACCTCGAAGAACGGTAAATGGACGGCCGGATTCGGCTCGGCCAAGGCCCAGCAGGGTCTGACCGACTTCAAGACCTTCCAGAACAAGTACTCCTCGGCGGCCTCGCAGACCCTCGACACCGACAGCCCGGATCAAGACCAGATCTTCGCGGACGGCAAGACCAGCGCGATCCTGCACACCAACGGCGCCATCGGTCTGATCGAGAAGGCCAACCCGAAGATCAAGGACTCCGACCTCGGCAGCTTCCCGCTCCCCGGCAAGTCGGGCAAGACGCAGCCGGTCATGCTCGGTGGCTCCGACTGGGGCATCGCCGCCAAGTCGAAGAACTCCGACCTCGCCCTGGCGTGGTCGAAGATCGCGGCGAGCCCGTCGATCCAGTCGAAGTGGGTCTACAAGAACGACGGCTGGATCCCGAACAGCACCGAGGGCATCAAGGCGGCCGACAGCACGCTGAGCGACCTCAACAAGGGCTTCTTCAACGCGGCCCTGAACTCGAAGGCCACCCCCGCAAGCGGTAACTGGGCCAACCTCGAGGGCGACAAGAGCATCAACCAGATCTTCGGCTCGATCGCCTCGGGCTCGAAGACGCCCGAAGCCGCGGCCAAGAGCTTCGACTCCGCTGCGAACAAGCAGCTGAACAGCAAGTAGTGCCGAGGGGCGCTGCGCGGACACGCGCAGCGCCCCTTCTCCACGTCGCCCATCACCCCGACTCGTTAGGACCTCTTCGTGGCCATCACGGCAGTGAACCCGGGCTTCCGGATGAAGAAGAAACGCAGCCTCGCGCCCGTCTGGCTCCTCAGCCCCGCCGGGATCGTCATCCTGGCGGTCCTGGTCGCACCGATCATCTACCTGGTCTTCACGTCGTTCACGAACTACGACCAGCGCACGCTCTACACCGGCGCCTTCGATTCCGTCGGCTTCGCGAACTACGTCACCCTGCTGACCGACCCCGACTTCTGGTGGTCGCTGATCCGCACGGTGTTCTTCACCGCGGCCATGGTGATCGGCAGCATCGTCATCGGCACCGGTGTCTCACACCTGCTGACCCGGCTCGGGACCGCGATGCGCTACGTCGTGACCGTCGTCCTCATCTTCGCCTGGGGCATGCCGAACGTCGCGTCCTCACTGGTGTGGAAGTGGCTGTTCCAGCCCGGCTACGGCGTCATCAACTGGTTCCTCACTCAGCTGCACGTCTTCGGCGACATGACGAACGTCGACTGGTCGAACAACGCGTTCCTCTCCTACTCGTCCATCTGGATGCTGATCGTCTGGCAGGCGGTTCCCTTCATCGCCCTGACGCTGTACGCGGCCGAGACGCAGATCCCCGCCGAGCTCAAGGAGGCGGCCCGCCTCGACGGCGCCTCCGAGTGGCGCGTCTACCGGATCATCACGCTGACTTTCCTCAAGCCGACCCTGCTTCTCGTCACGATCCTGTCGGTCATCTGGGACTACAACGTCTTCAACCAGATCTGGCTCGTCTCGCAGGGCGGCCCGGACGACGCGACGTCGACCCTGGGCGTCTTCACCTTCAAGACGGCCTTCGTCGGGTTCGAACTCGGGCAGGGCGCCGCGATCTCCGTCGTGACGACGCTCGTCCTCCTGATCCTGACCGTCTTCTACATCCGCAACCTCATCCGATCGGGAGAAGACCTGTGACCACGACCGCGCCCGCCGGCATCGGCACCGACGTCCCCGAGACCGCAGACGAGGCTAAGAAGATCTCGCGAGCAGAGGCGAAGGAGACGCGCAATCGCCCTCGCCGACGCAAGAAGGTGCGCTGGATCTCGAACACGATCGCCGTCGTGTTCTCGATCGTCTGGATCTTCCCCGTCTACTGGATGGTCAACACGGCCTTCAAGCCGCGCTCGGAGGCGATGACCTCCGTGCCGCAGTTCCTGCCGGCGAACCCGACCTTCCACAACTTCATCGTCGCGTTCACGCAGGGCGACTTCCTGCTCTACCTGCGCAACTCCGCGATCGTCGTCGCCGGAGCCGTGATCCTCTCGATCCTGCTCGGCCTCTTCGCCTCCGCGGCTCTGTCCCGCTTCACCTTCCGGGGTCGCCGCACGATCATGGTCTTCATCCTTGTCGTGCAGATGCTGCCCGCCACGGCGCTGCTGATCCCGCAGTTCCTGATCTTCAGCCAGATCGGCCTGATCGGCACCTACGGCGGCCTGATGCTCGCCTACGTCGGGGCGGTCCTGCCGTTCACGATCTGGGTCATGCGAGGCTTCTTCCTCGCGATCCCGATGGAGGTCGAAGAGGCGGCCAGGATCGACGGCGCGTCGACCTGGCAGGTTCTCACCCGGGTGCTGTTCCCGCTGGTGATGCCCGGCATCATCGCTTCGAGCGTCTTCGCGTTCATCGCGGCGTGGAACGATTACATCGTCTCGTACACGTTCATGCAGGATCAGTCGCACTACACGCTGCCGGTCTGGCTCGCCTCGTTCACCACGCAGACCACCGGAACGGATTTCGGCGGCCAGATGGCAGCGTCCGTGCTGTTCTCGCTGCCGGTCGTCGTGTTCTTCATGATCATCCAACGCAACCTGGTCTCCGGCATGTCCGCCGGTGCCGTGAAGGGATAACCACAATGATCTCGCTCGTCCCCCAGCCGTCGTCGCTCGTCGAGGGCTCCGGCCGATTCGTCCTCGACGAACAGACTCGCATCGTCGCACCCGACTCGCTCGCCGGCACCGTGGCCTGGCTTCAGCAGGCCCTCCGCCCGGCGACCGGCCTGCCCCTCCGCGAGAGCGAGCGATCCGACGCCACCGATCGATCCGACGCCACCGATCGATCCGACCGCGCCATCGTGCTGGGCCTCTCCGCCGATCTGCGGCCGTCGGAGTACCGCCTGGAGGCCGGCGTCTCCGGCGTCGTGATCGAGGGCGGCGACGAAGCCGGGCTCTTCCACGGCGTCCAGACTCTCCTGCAGCTTCTGCCGACCGCCGTCTATCGTCGCGCCCTGGTCGCCGATGCCGAGTGGTTCGTGCCCTCCGTCACCATCGTCGACGCCCCGCGGTTCGGCTGGCGCGGCGCCATGCTCGACGTGGCCCGTCACTTCCTCCCGAAGCACGACGTCCTGCGCTTCATCGACCTGATGGCGATGCACAAGCTCAACGTGCTGCACTGGCACCTCACCGAAGACCAGGGCTGGCGGATCGAGATCAAGCGCTACCCGAAGCTCACCGAGGTGGCCTCGTGGCGAACGGAGTCGCAGGTCGGCGCCGGGGAGGACGCCACGATGGACGGCCGCCCGCACGGCGGCTTCTACACCCAGGACGACATCCGCGAGGTCGTCGCCTACGCCGCCGCCCGCCACATCGACGTCGTGCCCGAGGTCGACGTGCCCGGCCACTCGCAGGCGGCGATCGCCGCGTATCCCTTCCTCGGCATCGGCGGAGAGGCGAAACAGCTCGAGGTCTACACCCGCTGGGGCATCATCGAGGACGTCCTCGCGATGGAGGAGTCGACCGTCGAGTTCTACACCAACGTCTTCGACGAAGTGATGGATCTCTTCCCGTCGGCCTACATCGGCGTCGGCGGCGACGAGTGCCCGCGCGTGCAGTGGGCAGAAGACCCTCGCACGCAGGAGCTCATGCGCGAGCGAGGCTTCACCGACGAGGCCGAGCTGCAGACGTGGTTCATCGGCCGCCTCGACGAGCACATCACCTCGAAGGGCCGCAGGATCTACGGGTGGGACGAAATCCTGGAGGGCGAGATCTCGCCCTCGGCCACCGTCGCCTCCTGGCGCGGGTTGACCGGCGCGGTGACCGCGGCCAAGCGGGGCCACGACGTGGTCGCCTGCCCCGACGACCAGGTCTACCTCGACTACCGGCAATCGCTCGATCCGAACGAGCCGATCCCCGTCTCGATCCCGCTCACCGTCGAAGACGTCTACGCGTTCGAGCCCGTCCCCTCCGACCTCACCGAGGCGGAGGCGGCGCACGTCCTCGGAGGCCAGGGCAACATCTGGACCGAGCACATGGACTCGCCGCGCACCATCGACTACCTGGTGTTCCCGCGGCTGTCGGCGCTCGCCGAGGCTGTCTGGACGACCGGTTCGCGCGACTTCTCGGAGTTCGAACCGCGGCTCGCGCGCCACCTGGCTCGTCTCGACGCGGTCGGAGTCGAGTACCGTCGGTCGTCCGGCCCGCTACCGTGGCAGACGCGGCCCGGCGTTCCCGGCCGCCCGGCGACCCGCGAGGAGCGCGCGGCGTACATCGCCGAGATCGTCGCGAACATAGCTCAGTAAGGACCCCGCGTGGAAATCATCATCCTCCCCACCCCGGAAGACGTCGGCCGCGTCGCCGCCGATCTCATCTCCTCGGTCGTGAAGGCCAAGCCGACGGCCGTCCTGGGCCTCGCGACGGGGTCGTCCCCGCTCGACATCTACCACTCGCTCGCTACGAGGGTGGCCGCGGGCGAGCTGGACGTCTCGCAGGCCTCCGGCTTCGCGCTCGACGAGTACGTCGGAATCCCGCTCGAGCACCCGGAGTCCTACGCCGCGGTGATCGCGCGCGACGTCGTCGGCCCGCTCGGCATGGACCCCGCGAAGGTCCGGGTGCCGGACGGACGCGCCCTCGACATCGAGGCGGCGACGGCCGAGTACGACGCGGCGATCGCGGCCGCGGGCGGGGTCGACATCCAGATCCTCGGAATCGGTGCGAACGGGCACATCGGCTTCAACGAGCCCACGTCGTCGTTCGCGTCGCGGACGCGCATCAAGACCCTCGCCCCGGAGACCCGTGCGGCGAACGCTCGGTTCTTCGACGATCCCGCCGACGTGCCGACGCACTGCCTGACGCAGGGGCTCGGCACGATCCTGGACGCCCACCGTGTGGTCCTGGTCGCGCAGGGCGCGGGAAAGGCTGCGGCGATCGCCGCAGCGGTGGAGGGCCCGCTGTCGGCGATGTGCCCGGGATCGGCGCTGCAGCTGCACCAGCACGCGACCATCGTCATCGACGAGGCGGCAGCCGCCGAGTTGACGCTGTCGGAGTACTACAAGTACACGTACGCGAACAAGCCGGCTTTCCAGCGGTTCGAGTGACCTCCGGCTCGTTCCTCCTGCGGGGCGGCCTCGTCCACGACGGCACCGGTGCGCCGCCGGTCGCGGTCGACGTCGTCGTGCGCGAGGGGATCGTGTCGGAGGTCGGGCCCGGCCGCGGTGTCGCGCCGGACGGCGAGAGGAGGTCGTCGATGCCCGCGGCCTCGAGATCCTGCCCGGTTTCGTCGACGTGCACTCGCACGACGACGCGGCACTCTTCCGGCCGGGTGGGCTTGCGCCGAAGCTCGGGCAGGGCGTCACGACGAGTGTGATCGGCAACTGCGGCCTCGGCGTCGCCCCGTCGGCGGCCGCGCTGCTCGACTCGGCGGGCCCCGTCCTCGGGGCCTTCCCCGACGACCACTGGGTGAGCTTCGGCAGCTACCTGACCACCGTCGCGGCGGAAGCGCGCGCGGTCAACACCGTTGCGCTGGTGCCGCACGCGCCCCTGCGGATCGCCGCCATGGGCGCGGCGCGGCGCCCCGCCACGCCAGCGGAGTCGGAGCGCATGGCGGGAATCGCCTCCGACGCTCTCGACGCCGGAGCCGCAGGCATCTCCCTCGGCCTGATGTACTCGCCCGGTGACGCGGCCGAACGGCCCGAGCTGCTGGCGCTCGCGCGCGCAGTGGCCGCCCACGACCGGCTGCTCGTCGCGCACATCCGCAACGAGGCCGATCACCTCCGCGCCTCGATCGACGAACTTGCCGGCCTCGGCCGCGAGGCGGGCGCCGCCGTCCACGTCAGCCACCTCAAGGTCACCGGGCCGAGGAACGCCGGCTCGATGCCCGGCATCATCGACCACCTCGAGGGCCTCCGAGCGAGCGGCCTCGACATCACCGCCGACGTCTACCCGTACGACGCCGGCTCGACGACGGTGGTGTCGCTGTTCCCACCGTGGGCGCAAGAGGGCGGCGCCGAGGGGCTGCTCGGGCGCCTCCGCGACGTCGACAACCGGGCGGAGGTGCTGGCGAGCCTGACCGCGCCGTGGACCGACACCACGCTCGAGAACCAGTGGGCCGCGATCGGGCCGGAGAAGATCGTGGTCGTGGGGTTCGACGATCCTGCCCTCTCGGATTTGGAGGGGCTCACCGTCGCCGAGGTGGCGGTCGCGCGCGACCAGCAGCCCCTCGAGGCGCTGGCGGACCTCGTCCTGCTGACGTCGGCTCAGCTGACCGTGATCCTGTTCCACACCGACCTCGAGGGGATGAAGACCGCCCTCGCCTGGCCGCACACCCTGGTCGGCAGCGACGGCCTCCCGCGCGAGAACGGCACGGTTCACCCGCGCCTGTTCGGCACGTTCTCGCGGGCGCTGACGCTGGGGGTTCTGCCGCGGGGCGAGATGATCCGGAAGATGACGCAGGATGCCGCCCTCCGCTTCGGCATCGCCGGTCGCGGCCGGATCGCACCGGGTTTCGCGGCCGACCTGCAACTCGTCGATGCGGGCGCTTACGCCGACCGGGCCACGTTCGCGTCGCCCCGACTGTCCCCCGCCGGCCTCGTCACCACCTACGTCAACGGGGTTCGGGCCGACGTCGCGCCGGCCGGGCTGTTCCTGCCCGCAGGCACGTCCCGCTAGTCGCCCGCCTCGTCCCCTCGTCCCCTCGCCGCCGCGCCGCGCCTCGCCTCCTCCTGCCACCCGCCGCGTCTTCCGGCCCGCCAGCCCCGTCGGCCCCGTCGGCCCTGCCGTTCCCTCCCGTTCCCAGCCGTTCCCTCCCGAAATCGAAGGGGATTTTCGGCGGATGCCCCCTCCTGGCGCAGAAAATGGCGGCGGGACGCGGAATCCCCTTCGATTTCGGGAGGGAGGAGGGCAGGGGAGGGGGAGGGGAGGGCAGGGGGAGAGGGCAGGGGAGGGGGAGCTGGGTGGCGGGCGGGAGCCGGCTAGTGGGCGACAGGCGCAGGCGCAGCGAGCAGGTCGCGCACCGACTGCGGCTCGCGGCCGAGCAGGGTGCCGAGCAGCGGGTCGGTGCCTCGGAAGTAGCCGCCGGCAGCAGCCTGGTACATGCCGAGCATGAAGCGGGCGCCGGCTTCCTGGCCCGCGGCGGCCTGCGCGGCGATCCACGCGTCTTCGCCGAGGACCTCGAAGCCGATCTCGCGACCGGCCACCTCGGAGGCGATCGCGGTGACCTCGGCGAAGGTCGGAGCGGCGTTCGCCGTGAGTGTCGTCGGGCCGTCGTAGGCGCCGTCGGAGGCCAGGATCACGGCGGCTGCCTCGGCGGCGTCGCCACGCGACGTCCACGACACGGGGCCGTCGGCGGGCACGGCGACGACTCCCGTCTCGCGCCACGGGCCGAGCAGCCAGTTCAGGCTGTGCGCGTAGAAGCCGTTGCGGAGAGACGTCCAGGCGACGCCGGACGCGGCGAGCACCTGCTCGGTCTCGTAGTGGCTCTTACCGGGCCCGAACGGAGAGTCGGGTGCTGCACCCTGGTGACTCGTGTACAGGATGCGCCCGACCCCGGCTGCGACGGCAGCCTCGATCGCGACGGTGTGGAGAGCCAGGTGATCGGCAGCGGGATCGCTCGACGATACGAGCAGGAGCTGGTCGGCGCCCTCGAAGGCGGCGGGGAGCGACGCGGCGTCGGCGTAGTCGCCCTGGCGGACGGCGACGCCCCGACCGGCGAAGCGCTGGGCCTTGGCCGTGTCGCGGGCGACGACGACGATCTCGCTCGCCGGGGTGGTCTTCAGCAGGTGGTCGACGGTGGCGCCGTTGAGCGCGCCGGTCGCTCCGGTGACGATGATCATGAAAAGCCCTTCGTTGTTATCGATGAAATCAAAATCAGATTAGCATTGGAAACATAACGTTAGCAAGAATGCGTTATCGTTGATTCGTGAGCGCGACGATCCGACGAGAAGCACCGGCCGACAACCGTTCCCGCATCATCGCCGCGGCCGCTCGTCTGCTCCACGAGGAGGGTCCGGCAGCGGTCACCACTCGGGCCGTGGCGCACGGCGCCGGTGTCCAAGCCCCCACCATCTACCGCCTGTTCGGCGACAAGGACGGTCTTCTCGAGGCCGTGGCCGAGCACGTGATGGCCGACTTCGTCTCGGCGAAGGCCGCGATCGTCGAAGCGGCGTCCGCCGACAACGTCGATCCCCTCGACGACCTGCGCGCCGGCTGGCAGACGCAGATCGACTTCGGCGTGGCGAACCCGGCCCTCTTCCGATTGCTCAGCGACCCGGCTCGAGTGCTCGGTTCGCCCGCAGCCCGGTCGGGAAGACGTGTTCTCGAGGCGAGGGTCCACCGACTCGCCCTGGTCGGGCGTCTGCGCGTCACCGAGGAGCGCGCCGTCGGCCTCATTCAGGCGGCCGGAACCGGAGCGATCCAGGTGCTGCTCACCACGCCCGTCGAGGAGCGCGACGCGGGTCTCGCCGACGGGCTGTTCGATGCCGTTCTGGCGCAGATCCTGACCGACGCTCCCGAGCGGGCCGAGGCCGGGCCGCTCACGGCCGCGGTGGCCTTCCGGGCCGTCGCTCCGCAGCTCGATGTGCTCAGCGGCGCCGAACGAGCTCTGCTCGTCGACTGGCTGGACCGCGCGATCGCCGTCCTGTAGCCGGGCTGCCGCCTGCGGCCTGCCGCCTGCCTCCCGCGCGTCGGCCGGACTGCAGCCGCCTGCCGCAAAACGTCTCGCGGACAACTAGACGTGCCGCGGCCGGTAGGGATGTCCGCAAAACGTCTCGCGGGCAGGAGCGCCTCGTCGCGGCCGGTAGGGATGTCCGCAAAACGTCTCGCGGACAACTAGACGTGCCGCGGCCGGTCGGGATGTCCGCAAGACGTCTTGCGGCAGCGCGGCCCGGCCCGCCCCGGCCCGCCCCCGACCCCGCGCCTCAGAACCGCGTGACGATCCGACCGTCCGCGACGGGCAGCGCGCCCGCCTGTCCGCGACCGTCCGCGATGGTCGCGATCTCGGACCACTTGTCGATGGTCGTGCAGGGATGAGAGATGCCGAGCCGCACCAGATCGCCGACGGCGAGCGTCGACTCGGCGGGCAGCCGCAGGAACGCGTGCTGGTCGTTGAGGCCCGTGACGACGGAGCCGTCGACGGAACCGGGGATCCTGCTCGCCCCGGCCTGCGGCGCTCCCGGCGAGGTGCGATACGCCTCGATCGGCAGCGGCACCCTCGTCGTCCGCGGTGTCGCGGCGACCGACGTTCAGCAGCGCCAGGGTCGGTTCCGGCCGTGAGATCACACTCGCCCAGAGGTCGAGCGCGGGCAGGAAACGCTCGGTCGCGGCCGTGCGGCCGAATGGCGTGAGCCGCCGGTAGAGATCGTGGTCGTGGGTCACGTAGGCGCCCGAGCGGAGCACGACGCGTGTCCGCACGCCGCGCTGGCCGAACGGATCGTGCCGGAAGCCCAGCGCTTCGACCACGCGGTCGAAGTAGACGCTGCCGCCCGCGGTGAGGACGACGTCTCCGCCTCGCTCGAGCCAGTCGGCGAACCAGACGCCGTCGAGGACATCGCGGAACTCGATGAGGGTCGCCAGGTAGTCGTCGATCAGGCGAAGGGCGGCAGGATCCGTCGCGTGGCTGAGCGCGCCCTCGTACCCCGCGACGCCCGCGAGCACGAGGGTGTCGGCGTCCTGCACGGCTGCGGCCACCGCGAGCGCCGACTCGATCGAGCGAGCACCCGTGCGCCCACCCGGGGCACCCAGTTCGACCAGGATCGGCAACTGGCGCTCGGCCCCCGCCGCACCCAGCGCCTCGTCGACGAGCCGCACGGCCGCCACCGAGTCGACCCACATGAGCACCTCGCAGCCCGGTTCCGCGAGCCGCGCCAGGGCCGCACCCGAGAACGTCGTACCGGCCAGGATCACGTTGCGAACGCCCGCCTCGCGTGCGATTTCGGCCTGGTACGCGGTGGCGACGGTGATGCCCCAGGCGCCGGCGTCGAGCTGGCGCTGCCAGATCTCGGGAGCCATGGTCGTCTTGCCGTGCGGTGCCAGGTCGACGCCCGATTCGCGACACCACGTCGCCATCGTCTGGATGTTGTGGTCGAGCACCGTGGAGTCGATCGTCAGGATCGGCGTCGGCAGCTCTTCGAGCGGGATCGGCCAGGGACGCCTGGTGAACGCGATCTTGGTCGACGTCTCCGTGCTGGTGGTCATGATCTCTGTCTCCTGCCTGGAACGGGGTGCAGTACCGTCTCCGTAGGCCGCCTGTGATCGTCCCGCGCGGTGAGAGAAAGAATGGACCCCTCCATGACCGACAGCAAGACCCCCGTCGTCACCGACGGCGCCCCGACACCCATGACGACATTCTCGCAGGGTGTGCAGAAGAGCGGCTTCCTGTCGGTGTCCGGGCAGGGCCCGCAGGATCCTGCGACGGGGGCCTACCTGTTCCCGGGTGATCTGACGTCGCAGACGATCCGCACCCTCGACAACGTCAAGGCCATCGTCGAGGGCGCCGGCGGAACCTTCGAAGACGTCCTCTCGCTCCGCGTGTTCCTCACGCAGCGCAGCGACTTCGCCGAGATGAACGCCGCGTACGCCGAGTACATCACTGCCAACGTGCCGTCCGGCGCCTACCCGACGCGCACCACGGTCTTCGTCGAGCTGCCCAACGAGGCGATGCTCGTCGAGATCGACGCCCTGGCCGTCCTCGATCGCTAGCGCCGGGAGCCGACTCGGGCGTTCGCCGCGAGCCAGTGCGCGACGCCGTCGGCCGCGTTCGACTCGATGACGCCGGTGGCTCGGGCCTTCACCTCGGGGCCTGCGTTGGCGACGGCGTACGACTCGTCGGCCGCGGCGAACATGCTGAGGTCGTTGCGGTTGTCGCCGAAGCAGACGACGCGGTCGGCGCCGGTGAGGCGACGGAGGTCGGCGATCCCGTCGCCCTTCGTGGCGCCGGGTGCTGCCAGTTCCAGCCAGAACACGCCCGGCAGGTACGTCTCCTCCTGCAGGCTGACAGCGACCTCGCCGGCGAACTCGCTCCGCAGCACGTCGACGACGGGCCGGAGCTCGTCCTCGGGAGCGATGGCCACGATCGAGAAGGTGCCGTCGCGCCGGAGCTCGTGCGCGTGACCCACCGGACGGAACCGCGGATCCTGCCCTCGATCGCCGAGGTACCAGGCGATGCCGGGGCTCTCCGATCCGGCGACCCACCCGACCGTGTCGGCGTGCAACGCTCCGGAGGCGTCGGTGTCGACGGCATCGACGGAGTACACCAGGGGCGCGACTCCGAGGCGGCCGAAGGCTCCGAGCACCCGGTCGACGAGCGCAGGATTCAGGACCCGTTCGACGAGCGTCACGCCCGTCGCCAGCTCGACGACGAACGCGCCGCCGTAGACGACTGCGGGCCCCCGGAGATCGAGGCCCCCGGTCACTCGGCGCAGGGACACGAGCGAACGTGCCGTTGCGACGGTGATGGCCACGCCGTCCTGCACGAGGTCGTTGAGGGTCTCCCGCGTGAACTCGCTGGGGCGCGCGTCCGGCCCGAGGAGGGTGCCGTCGAGGTCGCAGACGTAGAGGGTGGTCACGGGACCATTCTGCGCGCGCCGGGTCGGGTGCCCGCTGCCCCCAGTTCGCGTCGAGGCGTCCACCGGTCGCTGCCCGGCTGAATCGACCCTTGACGCGGTGCTTGTTTTTTGCAAGTGTTAGCCATCTCATCAACCCGCTCACTCGATTTGGAGACTGCGATGCCCTCGATGTTCGTCAACCTGCCGGTGACCGACCTGGATCGCGCGAAGGAGTTCTACACCGCGCTCGGGTTCACCATCAATCCGCTCTTCACCGACCACAACGCCGCGTGCGTCGTCGTCGAAGACGACCACAACTACTTCATGATCCTCACCCGCGAGTACTTCCAGACGTTCACCGACCTCCCGATCGGCGACCCGTCCGTGGCGCCCTCGGTGTCGACGGCGATCTTCCTCGACTCGCGCGAGGACGTCGACGCCGCGACAGAGAACGGCCTGGGGGCGGGTGGGTCGGAGCCTCGTCCGGCCTCCGACTACGGCTTCATGTACCAGCGGCAGCTCACCGACCCCGACGGCAACATCATCGAGTTCGGGTGGATGAACCCGGCAGCCGCCGAACAGGGCCCGGACGCCTTCGCAGCCCAGCAGAGCTGAGGGGCGATGGCGGTCCGCGACTACGGGCAGTACGGCGCCCTCACGCAGGCGGTCGAGCTCGTCGGTGAGCGCTGGGCGCTCCTGATCATTCGCGATCTGCTGGTCGGTCCGCGCCGCTACGGCGAGTTGGCGGCGGGCCTGCCCCGCATCCCGACGAACGTCCTTGCGACGCGCCTCAAAGAACTCCAGGCGGCCGGGATCATCCACCGGATGCCGCGTTCGCGCGTCATCGTCTACGAGCTCACGCCGTACGGTCGCGAACTCGAGCCCGTCGTGCTCGCCCTCGGTGCCTGGGGCTTCAAGAAGCTCGGAGATCAGCGCGACGAGCAGATCATCACCCCCGACTCGATGACCATGGACCTCCGCACCGCGTTCCGGGCTCAGGTCGCGGCCGATCTCCCGGCGACGGCCTACTCGGCGCGCCTGGGGGCCGCCGAACTCCTCATCCGGGTGGCCGGCCCCGAGCTGGAGGTGTCGCGCGGTGACGGGCCGGCCGACCTCACCTTTGCGGCCGGCCCGGGGTTCCGCCGTGTGATCTCGGGCGAGCTCGCCCCGGATCGGGCGATCGGGAGCGGCGTCGTGGAGGTCCTCGGCGGGCGGCACGACCTCCTCGACCGTTTCGCGCGCACGTTCCATCTGGCGGCGTGAGTCCGACGGCTATGACGAGGCGAAGGGGCCGCCGACCGCTCAGCGGCCGGAGACGATGACGGTCTGACGCGACCAGGCGGCGGAGTCGAGCTGTTCGACCATGAAGCGCGCGACGTCGGCGCGCGACACCCGGCCGACGCCGGCGAAGCTCTCGACCGCAAGGATCCGACCCGTCGGCGGCGTGTTGGTCAAACGCGTCGGATAGACCAGGGTCCAGTCGAGGTTCGACGCGCGCACGGCTGCGTCGGCCACCTCCTTGGCCGAGTAGACCCGCCCGAGCATCGTCGAGAAGAAGGCCCGCTGGGAGGCGTTCGCGCCGTCGCGCGTCTCGCCGACCCCGAAGGCGGAGCACACGATGAGGCGCTCGATGCCGACCTTCTCCGCTTCGGGCACCAGGATCGCGGTCGAGGCGGCTTCCACGGGATGCGTCAGGCTCCGGGAGCCGAGCGCGTTCAGAACGGCCTGTTGCCCGTCCAGAGCCGCTCGCACGTCGACGGTGTTCGTCGCGTCTCCGGTGAGCGAACGGATGCCCTCGATCGTGCCGAGCTTGGTCGGATCGCGCACCAGTGCGGTCACCTCGTGCCCGGCGGAGATCGCCTGCTCGAGGACGTGCCTGCCCGTCCCGCCCGTTGCTCCCAGAACCAGAACTCTCATGGGTGTAGCCAACCACTCCGGCGGAGGCCGGTCCCGACGGCTGGCGTCCCGGCGAGTCCACCGCCACATGTTTCCGATCTGTAAACAAACCTTTCAGTTAAGAAGGTTGTCTATTACAGTCGTGGCATGCCTCGAACGAGCCGTCCCGGAACACCCGCGCTGCTGCGGGTCCTGAACGACAGGACCGCGCTCGGGCTGCTCCTCGAGAACGGCCCGATGACGCGCAACGAGCTGGCGCGCCTGTCCGGCCTCTCGAAGCCGACCGCCGCCGAGATGATCCGCCGCCTCGAGGAGGCCGAGCTGATCGAGGTGTCGGGCGAGTCGTCGTCCGGGCGGGGGCCGGCGGCCGTCCTCTACTCCGTGCTCACCGACCGCGCCATCGGCGTCGCCATCGACGTCCAGCCGCTCGGCATCACGTCGACGGTCGTCGACGCCACCGGCGCGGCCCACCCCGTCGTCTTCGAGGCGGCGGAGGAGGCGCCGGGCGAGCGCGACGCCGCCACCGACCTGGCCCGCGCCATCGACGCCGCCTGCGCTGCCGCCTCGCGAGACCCCGAGACGGTCACCGTCGTCTGCGTCGGCATTCAGGGCTCGGTCGAACCCCGCACCGACGATCTCGTCTTCACCGACGAACTCCCGGGCTGGCCCCGGCACGAGGTCACCGAGACGCTGGCGAAGGCGCTCGGCGTCGAGGTCCTGGTCGAGAACGACGCCAACCTCGTCGCCATCGCCGAGCGCCGCGAGGGCGCCGGGGTCGACGCCTCCACCTTCGCCCTGCTCTGGATGGGCAACGGCCTCGGGCTGGCCCTCGACTTCGGCGGGACGGTCCACCACGGCGCCGCCGGCGGCGCCGGTGAGATCGGCTACATCGGCGCGCCGATCGACGCGGTCGACTACGACCCGGAGGCGCGCCTGATCGACGACCTGGTGACGACGCGCACGATCGAGCGTCTCGCCGGTCGCCACGGGATCGAGGCCGAGACGCTGGCCGACCTGCTCGAGGCGATCTCCGCGGATCCTGCGCGCCTCGCGATCCTCGACGAGCTCGCGCCCCGCGTCGGGCTCGTCGTGATGCCGGCGCTCGCCGTCGTCGACCCGGAGCGGATCATCCTGCACGGGCCGATCGGGATCGCCTTCGGCGCCGAACTCGCCGGCCGTGTCGAAGCCTGGCTCGCCGAGCACAGTCGCTGGTCGACCCCGGTGCTGAACCCCACGATCACGCAGACGCCCGTCCTCCACGGTGCGCGGCACGTCCTCATCGACGCCGTGCGCCAGGCCCTCGTCGAGGCGGTGGCGCACCTGCCATCGGTCGGCGACGACCCACCCGAGTAGTCGCCCCCAGACCAGCCACAGTGTCGAAGCAGCCCTCTCGCAGGGCTCTTCGGTGCGCCCGAAAACCGCTCCACCCCGACAGCACTGCGCTCCACCCCGACAGGCACCACCATCCCCTAGGAAGTGAGGCTCCACCATGAAACGCTCCCTCTTCTCCCACAAACGACTGTTCGCCGCCGCGTCGCTGACGCTGGTCGGCGCTCTCGCGCTGACCGGGTGTTCCGGCTCCGGCGGCAGCAAGGTCGCTGCCGACGCGCCGAAGCATCTCTCCGGCACCGTCTCGCTCTGGCACTTCTTCACGGGTCGCGAGGCGGGGGTCATCAAGACCGCCGTCGCCGGATTCGAGAAGAAGTACCCGGACGTCAAAGTCGACATCCACGGCGGCCAGGACGACACCAAGATGCAGCAGGCCATCTCGTCCGGCCAGAACATCGACGTGGGCATGTCGTACTCGACCGCCATCGTCGGAAGCTTCTGCTCGTCCGGCGCCTTCCGCAACCTCGGGCCGTACATCAAGCGCGACAAGGTCGACCTGACCGACATCCCCAAGGTCGTGCGCGGCTACACCTCGTACAAGGGCAACCAGTGCACGCTGCCGGCGCTCGCCGACACGAGCGCTCTGATGATGAACACCCCCAGCTCGCCGCGGCCGGCATCACGACGCCGCCGAAGACGCTCGACGAGCTCGAGGCCGACGGCCTCAAGCTCACCACCTACAACGCCGACGGTTCGATCAAGCACCTCGGCTTCAACCCGCTGATGAGCTTCGAGGAGAACAGCCCCGAGCACTTCGCCCCCATGATCAACGGCTCCTGGCTCACGAAGGACGGCACCTCGAAGATCGGTACGAGCGCCGCCTGGAAGAAGCTCATCGCCTGGCAGAAGGCGTACGTCGACAAGATCGGGTACGCGAAGCTGCAGGCCTTCACCGCGGGTCTCGGCCAGGAGTTCGCGGCCGACAACCCGTTCCAGACGGGGCAGATCTCGATGGTCCTCGACGGCGAGTACCGCACGGCGTTCATCAAGTCGCAGAAGCCGGACCTCCAGTACTCCACGGCACCGACGCCCGTCCTGACCGGCTACGGGAAGTACGGCGCCTCGTACATCGCGGGCAACGTCGCCGGTATCGCGAAGGGGTCGAAGAACCCCGAGCTGGCGTGGGCCCTGCTGAAGTACCTCTCGCTCGACACCTCGGCTCAGGTCCAGATCGGCAACGGGCTGAAGAACGTCCCGACCATCACGTCGGCGCTGAACTCGCCGAAGCTCGAGGTGGACAAGAACTACAAGACGTTCATCGACGTGGCCAAGAACCCCGACACCATCACCTCGCCTGCCACCGCCGACGGAGCGGCCTACATCACCACGTTCACCAAGATGTGGACCAAGTACCAGTCCGACGGCGGCGATCTCGACGCGCAACTCAAGACGCTCGACAAGAACATCGACAACGAGAACGCTCTGACGGGTCCGTGATGACGACCGACACCACCACGCAGGCGCTGGCGCGGCGCGCACCCACCCGGGTGCCGCGCCGCCGGTCGGCCGAGCGTCGCCGGCGGCGGACCGCGCTGATCATGCTGACCCCCGCGATCCTGGGCCTGCTGGTCTTCTTCGTCTATCCGCTGCTCGCGTCGATCTACTTCTCGTTCACGCGCTACAACCAGCTCTCGTCGCCTCAGTGGGTGGGGCTGCTCAACTACCGGTACCTGTTCACGCAGGATCCCCAGGTGGGCGCGGCCGCTCTCAACACGCTGTGGTTCGTCGTGATCCTGGTGCCCGTCCGCATCGTGTGCGCTCTTGTGGTCGCGGGGCTGCTGGTCCGGGCGCGCACGCTGTCCGGCGTCTGGCGCACGATCTTCTACCTGCCCGCCCTGGTGCCGCCGGTCGCGAGCGTCGTGGCGTTCGTGTTCCTCTTCAACCCGGGCACCGGGCCGGTGAACCTGATCCTGAAGTTCTTCGGAATCCACGGGCCGCTGTGGTTCAACAGTCCGTCGTGGTCGAAGCCGTCGCTGGTGATCCTCGGGGTCTGGGTGATGGGGGACATCATGATCATCTTCCTGGCCTCGCTGCTCGAGGTTCCGAAGGAGCTCTACGAGGCGACCTCGCTCGACGGTGCCAACGGCCTCCAGCAGGTTCGGCACATCACGCTGCCCACCATCTCGCCGGTGATCGGTTTCGCCGTCGTGACGGGGGTGATCGCCGCGCTCCAGTACTTCACCGAGGCGGCGGTCGCCTCGGGGGTGGCGTCCGGTCAGGCGACGGTCGGCGGCGGGTCGAGCGCCAACCTCGGCTACCCCGGCACCTCGCTGCTCACCTACACCGAACTGCTCTACCAGCACGGGTTCGCGAACTTCCAGTTCGGCTACGCCTCCGCCATGGCCGTCGTGCTGTTCGTGATCACTGCGGTGCTGCTCGCCCTCACCATTCGTCGCATTTCCGTCTTCCGGCCCGAGGCCGACCAATGAGCGCAGCCGAACCGAGGCCCACCACACTCAGCCGACCGGAGGCCGACCGATGACCACCATCTCCCGCCCCCTCGCGACCACGAGTCGCGGGCGTTCCGCCCAGACCCGCCCCGCGAAGATCCTGCGCTGGATCGCGGAGCACGCGGCTCTCGTCGCCGTGGCCGTGCTCTGCCTCGCGCCGATCGTCTTCGTCGTCCTGACGTCGCTCATGTCGAGCAATCAGGCGCTCACCGCGTCGATCATCCCGACGCACTGGGAGTGGTCGAACTACGTCAAGGTGTTCACGACCGTGCCGCTGGCCCAGTGGTTCGGCAACTCGGCCATGTACGCCGTGCTCGCGACGCTCTTCATGCTGGTCTCGAGCGTGCCGGCCGCCTACGCTCTCGCTCAGATCAAATTCAAGGGCGCGAACCTCATCTTCCTGGCGATCATCATCACGATGCTGCTGCCACCGCAGGTGACGGCCGTGCCGATCTACGTCCTGTGGAGCCAACTGCACCTGACCGGCACGCTGTGGCCGCTGATCCTGCCGAACCTCCTCGGTGACGCGTTCAGCATCTTCCTGCTCCGCCAGTTCTTCCTCACCATCCCGAAGGAGTACGCCGACGCGGCGCGCACCGACGGCTGTGGAGAGTTCGGGGTCCTGCTGAAGGTGATCGTGCCGATGGCGCGTCCGGGCATCGCTTCCGCCGCGATCTTCATGTTCTTCAACTCGTGGAACGATTACTACGGTCCGCTGCTGTACGCGTCCGAGAACCCGAACGCGTGGCCGGTGGCCTACGGGCTGGCCACCTTCCGCGGGGTCCACGGCACCGACTGGAGCATCACGATGGCGATGACCGTCGTCGTCATGATCCCGGTCGTGATCATCTTCTTCTTCGCCCAGAAGGCATTCGTCGAGGGCATCGCCCTGACCGGAACGAAAGGTTGACCATGAAACTCAGCGTCGTCGGGGAGGCTCGACCTACACCCCCGAGCTCGTGGACGGATTCTCGAGGCTCCGCGACGAGCTGCCCATCGACGAGCTCTGGCTCATCGACCCCGACCCGGAGCGTCGCGAGCTCATCGGCGGGATCTCGCGCCGAATGTTCGCCCGTGCCGGTCACCCCGGCACGATCCACGTCACGGACGACCTCCGTGCGGGTGTCGAAGGTGCCGACGCCGTCATGTTCCAGCTGAGGGTCGGTGGCCAGCAGGCCCGCCACGGCGACGAGACCTTTCCGCACGACCTCTGCTGCATCGGCCAGGAGACCACGGGGCCGGGCGGATTCGCCAAGGCGCTCCGCACCGTGCCGGTCGTGCTCGAGGCGGCCGAGGTCGTTCGGAAGTACGCCAAGCCCGACGCCTGGATCGTCGACTTCACGAACCCGGTCGGGATCGTGACGAGAGCTCTGCTCGAAGCCGGCCACCGCGCCGTGGGGCTCTGCAACGTCGCCATCGGGTTCCAGCGGCGATACGCCGACCGCTACGGAGTCGACCCGTCCGCCGTCCGGCTCGACCACGTCGGCCTCAACCACCTCACCTGGGAGCGCGGCGTCCACGTCACGAAAGACGGCGTCGAGCGCGACATGCTGCCGTCACTCCTCGCCGACCACCTCGACGAGACGGCGCTCTCCGTCCACGCCGACCCGCGTCAGCTGGCCATGCAGCAGGCGCTGCCGTCGTACTACCTCCGGTACTACTACGCGCACGACGAGGTGCTCCGCGAGCAGCTGTTCGAACCGACGAGGGCGCAGGTCGTGTACGCGACCGAGCGCGCCCTCCTGAAGAAGTACGCGGATCCCGCCGTCGACACCAAGCCCATCGAGCTCGAATCGCGCGGTGGGGCGTACTACTCCGACGCCGCCGTCAACGTGCTCGCCTCGCTCACGACCAACCGCGGCGACACGCAGGTGCTCAACGTGCGGAATGATGGAACGATGCCGTTCCTGCCCGACGACCACGTCATCGAGGTGCCGACCGTCGTGGGTTCGGCCGGCCTCACGGCGCTCCCGATCGAACCGCTGCCGGCCGACATGGTGGGGCTCATCTCGCACGTCGCCTCGTATGAGCGGCTCGCCCTCGAGGCGGCCGTCCACGGCGGCCGCGACCGGATCGTCCGGGCTCTGCTCGCGCACCCGATGGTCGGACAGTTCGAGAAGGCCGAGAAGATGACCGATCTGCTGCTGGCCGAGAACTCGAAGCACCTGGCCTGGGCACGATGACCTCGCCTCACGGGGCGGAGGCCGACGCCGGACGCCGCGACGTCGTGCTGGCCGTCGACGGCGGCGGCAGCAAGACCGACGTCGTCGCGGTCACGGTCGACGGCGACCTCGTCGGGCACGCGCGCGGGCCGGGATCGAACCCGCAGGTGCTCGGACTCGACGAGGCGCTCGAGATCCTGGACCGTCTGCGCGACACCGTCCTCCGCCAGATCGGTGACGTGAACGTCGTCGAGACGCACGTCTACCTGTCGGGCCTCGACCTCCCCGCCGAGATCGCGGCCGCTTCGGTCGGGCTGGCGCACTGGTCGGCCGACGTGATCGACAACGACCTCTTCGCCCTGTTGCGGGGCGGGCTCGGCGACGAGGAGGCGACCGGGCAGGATGCCGTCGCGGTCGTCTGCGGAACCGGTATCAACGCGATCGGGGTCCGGCACGACGGTGCGACCGCGCGATTCCCGGCGCTGGGAGACATCTCGGGTGACTGGGGCGGTGGGTCGTTCCTCGGCGGCCAGGCGCTCTGGCACGCGGCCCGGGCGGAGGACGGCCGAGGGCCGTCGACCCGTCTGCAGCAGGACGTCCCCGAGGCGCTCGGCTTCGAGACGGTGCGCGACGTGACCGAGGCGCTGCACTTCCGGCGCATCGACTTCCGGGTCGTCTCCCGGTTGAGCCCGGTGCTGTTCGCAGCGTCGGCGGCCGGAGACGAGGTGGCCTCGCGCGTCGTCGACCAGCAGGCGGACGAGATCGTGACGCTCACGGCGACCGCGCTGAAGCGGCTCGACCTGCTCGACGTGCCGGTGCCCGTCGTGCTCGGCGGCGGCGTGCTCGCGGCCCGCCACCCGCGCCTGCTCGACGGTATCGACTCGGGGCTCGCGGCGCGCGCCCTCGCGACGACCCGCGTCGTCAGCGTGCCGCCGCTGCTCGGTGCCGGGCTGTTGGCGCTCGAACACGCCGGAGCGGTCCCCGCCGCCCTCGACCGGTACCGCGCCGCGGTCCTGGCGCAGAGCTGGATGGCCGCCGGCGTGTCTGCCTGACCCTGCCGAAAATCGAAGGGGATTCTCCGCCTGCCGCCGGTTTCATGGGCATCGAAGGGGGTGCGAGCAAAATTCCCCTTCGATTTCGGGAGGTGGCGCGAGGCTCAACCAGACGCACCCCTCTTGCCGGAAGCAAGGAGGGGGTGCGGCGTGGGCCGGCGGGGTAGGGGTCCCGCTAGCGCGGCGCCCTGCGACCCGACCGCGGCCAGGTGTCGCCCGCGACACCACGACGCAGGTACAGGGTCAGCAGGATGCCGAAGAGGAGCCCGATGAACCCGAGCGGCAGACAGATGGCCGAGGCCATGATCGGCGCGGTCGTGAGCATCAGCGTCAGCGCCGCGACGAAGAACAGGCCGCCGATCATCCCTGAGATGATGGCGATCCGTTCCCAGACCCGACGGTGCTCCGGCTTCATGTCTGAAGGCTAGGGGTGCGGGCTAGCCCGCGCAGTCGGAACTTCGGGGGACACGCGGTTCTGCTCGGGGTACGCGGTCGCGTCGGCGAGCTAGCCGACGGGCGACGGGCGCCGACGGCCGACGGGCGCCGGGCGCCTACGCGGTGAGCCGGTCGTAGAGCGCGTCCGTCGCCGGATCGACCCGTCGACGCGCGGGATCCTGGTCGTGCCACCGGATGATCTGCCTCGCCCCCTCGGCGAACGGGATCCTCTGCTCCCAGTCGGGCACGACACTGCGGATCTTCGTCGTGTCGAAGATCGCCGCGTGGCTGCGGTCGCCGCGAAGACTGGCATCCCACTCGGGCGCTGCACCGACGAGGTCGCTGGTGGTGCGGTGCACGATGTGGGGCAGCTCGACGCCGGCGGCGTCGGCGAGGTCGAGGGCGATCGTGTTCCAGGTCAGGAGTTCGGGCGACATGATGTTGAACGCCTCACCGATCGCCGCCTCGGCGCCGAGGAGGCCGACGAACGCGCGCGCGAAGTCGTCCGAGTGCGTGATGGCCCAGGGCGCCGTGCCGTCGCCGTGCAGCACGATCGGGAGACCGCGCCGCATTCGATCCACGACGGTCCAGCCGCCGAGAAGGGGAACCCTGGTGCGGTCGTAGGTGGTCGACGGACGGACGCAGGTGACCCGGATCCTGCCCGCCGCGTGCTCGTCGCGGAGGAAGCGCTCGCAGGCGATCTTGTCGCGGGCGTACGCCGAGTACGGGTTGAACAAGGGCGTCGACTCGTCGATCGGCAGGTGCTGCGGCGGCTTCTGATAGGCCGACGCCGAGCTGATGAAGAGGTACTGGTCGGTCGACGACCCGAAGAGGCGCACCGCCGCCGCGGCCTCTGCGATCGTGAAGGTGAGGAAGTCGGCGACGCAGTCGAAACTCCGGCCGTGCAGCGCCGCCCGGGTGGCGTGTTCGTCGCGAACGTCGACGGTGATCGTCTCGGTCCCATCCGGGATGGTGCGCAGGCTCGTCGAACCCCGGTTGAGAACCGTCACACGGTGGCCGCGATCGGTCGCCTCGCGGACACAGGCGGCGCTGATCTGGCCGGTGCCGCCGAGGACGAGCAGTGACTTCGTTGTCATCGTCCGATCATGCCAGACGGGGGATACGTCGGCTCAGTTCGGAGCTGCGGCCGAGTCGGCGGGTCGTGCCGCAGCGCCGACCGCGACGGGCCGGCCGGCGGCCCACACGCGTCGCACGGTCCAGTCGTCGTTCCAGACGACCACGTCGGCGGCGTAGCCGGGAGCGATCAGGCCCAACCAGGAGTCGAGGCCGAGTGCACGAGCCGGGGTGCGCGTGAGGGCTGCGACGGCGTCGCGGGCGGAGAGACCCGCGGCCGTGATCGCCAGGCGGAGCGCTGCGTCTTGGGTGAGCGTCGATCCGGCGATGGTCGTCGTTCCGGCGAGAAGAGCGGTTCCGTGCGAGACCGTCACGTCGAGCGATCCGAGGCGGTAGGGGCCGTCGGCGGCGCCGGCGGCCGCCATGGCGTCGGTGACGAGCGCGACCCGGCCGGGCGCGGCGTCGAAGAGCAGGCGGGCGACGGAGGGATGCACGTGGACTCCGTCGAGGATCACCTCGAGGGTCACCCGCGCGTCGTCGATCGCCGCCACGATCGGCCCGGGTGCTCGGTGATGGATCCCCGGCATCGCGTTGAACGCGTGGGTGAGGAGCGTGGCACCCCGATCGAAACCGGCTCGCGTCTGCTCGTAGTCGGCGGTCGTGTGACCGAGGGCCACGCGGACCCCGGCCGCCGCGAGTCTCTCGATCGCGTCGAGTGCGCCGCGCAGCTCCGGAGCGATCGTGATCTGGCGGAGGGCTCCGCGCGAGGCTTCGAGGAGGTCGTCGACGAGAGCAGGATCGGGGGCCGCCAGGAAGTGGGGATGGTGCGCCCCGCGGTTGTCGGGGGAGAGGAATGGACCCTCGAGGTGTGCTCCGAGCACGAGTGGGTCGGTCGCGGCGAGATCGGCGATCGCCGCGAGGGAGGCGTGAAGGGCGGCCGGCGGATTGGCGACGAGGCTGATGACGCTGCGAGTGGTGCCTCGTTCGCGGTGAGGGGCGAGCCCGCGTCGGATCGCGTCGACCCCGTCGTCGAACGCGAACCCGCCGCCGCCGTGCGCGTGCAGGTCGACGAAGCCCGGCGTGATCGTGGCGCCGCCGAGATCGACCGTCTCGTCGGCCACGGGCAGGGGGCCGGCCGCGTGACGATCGACCGCGCGGATCCGGTCGCCGTCGAGCAGGATCCATGACTCGGCGGCCTCACCGTCGGCGTCGAGCCTCGTCAGGTTCGTCAGCAGCGTCGTCCGGCGGCTCTCGGGGATCGCTCCAGGTGCTCGCGTCGGGGTCACTCGGCATTCTCCCGTCGGAAGTTGAACACTCCGGAGACGAGGGCGAGGATGCCGAACACGGTGCCGACGATCGGGTAACCGAGGCTGAACCAGGCATAGACGGCCGAGCCCATGACGGCGATCTCGACGATGGCCTTTCCGACGGGATCGCTCTTGACGAGGGCTTTCGGCGAGCGGAAGAGGCCCCAGATGAGCATCGCGAACAGGGGCGCCCCCACCAGGAAGAAGATGCCGGGGAACGGGTACGGCCAGGCCATGTACCCCCAGAACCCGAGGCTGAAGAACGCGAAGAGCTCGAGGAAGAAGCGCAGGACGTCGTTCGCCTTGATCGGCGGGTTGTTCCCTCCGCCCCCGCCGCGACCCGGGCGTCTCTTGGGTGTGTCGAACATGCTGCGGCCTACCGGAACACGATCGTGCGGGCGCCGTCGAGCAGGACGCGGTCTTCGGCGAACCAGCGGACGGCCTGGGTCAGGGTGCGGGACTCCTCGTCCTGGCCGATGGCCACGAGGTCGGAGGCGGAGCGCGAGTGGTCGACTCGCACGACGTTCTGCTCGATGATCGGACCCTCGTCGAGGTCGCTCGTGACGAAGTGGGCCGTCGCGCCGATGAGCTTCACGCCGCGAGCGTGCGCCTGGCGGTAGGGGTTGGCCCCCTTGAAGCCGGGGAGGAAGGAGTGGTGGATGTTGATCGCGCGACCTTCGAGGGCGGCGCAGAGCTCGGGGCTGAGGATCTGCATGTAGCGCGCCAGGACGACCAGCTCGATGTCGTACTCGTCGACCGCGTCGAGGATCCGGCGCTCGAACTCCGCCTTCTGCTCGGGGCCGCTGACGGCGCGGTGCTCGAACGGCACGCCGTAGAAGGCGGCGAGCTCTTGGAGATCGGGGTGGTTGGCCAGGACGAGCGGGATCTCGACGGGCAGCTGGCCGGCGCGCTGGCGGAACAGCAGGTCGTTCAGACAGTGCGCCGCCTTGCTGGCGAGGACCAGCGTGCGCAGCGGGCGGCCGACGACGTCGAGCTTCCACTCCATGCCGTAGCGCGCGGCGACGGGCGCGAGAGTGTCGACGAACGCTTCGCGCCCCGACGAGGAGACGACCTGGAGACGCATGAAGAACGTGCCGGTGTCGTGGCTCGAGAACTGCTGCGACTCGGTGATGTTGCCGCCGGCGTCGACCACGGCTCCGCTGATCGCGTGCACGATTCCGGGCCGGTCTTCGCAGACGAGCGTGAGGGTCCAGTGCGTGTCGGTCACTCTCTCAGCGTATCGGCTATCCGATCGAGGACTTCGGCCGTCGTCGCCGCCTGCACGGTGGGTGCAGGGCCACCCGGCCACGGGCGGCCGAGCGTGACCCACCCGGTGCGGAGACCGGCATCCTGCGCGCCCTTGATGTCGGCGTCGGCGTTGTCGCCGACCATCCACGTGTCGTCGGCGTCGGCGCCGCGATCGGCCACCGCCCGGCGGAAGATCTCGGGGTCGGGCTTCTCCAGACCGGCGCTCTCCGAGATGACGGCCCCGTCGACCAGGTGGTCGAGCCCGACGCGGTGGAGCTTCATGCTCTGCTGCTTGACGTTGCCGTTCGTCAACACGGCGACGTCGACGCCGCGGTCGGCCAGGCGGGCGAGGCGCTCGCCCACTCCGTCGTTCAGCTCGACGTGTTCGACATGCTCGTGCCGGATCCGGTCGACCAGGGTCTCGAGGTCGTCGTCGACACCGAGTTCGCGCTGGAGGGCGCGGGCGACGTCGTCTCGGTCGGCGTACCCGCTGTCGTCGGCCTCGATGACCCGGTCGGCGGCCGCGTCGTCCGCTCCAGCGTCTTCCGCCACGCGCCGGACCCAGGTCGCGAAGGCGGAGTCGCGGTCGATGAGCGTGTTGTCGAGGTCGATCAGGAGGAGCATGCGCCCGACGCTACGCCGCCCTCCCGGACTCGAGGTCGACGGCGCGGTGCATGCCCTCGTCGCTCTCCCCCGCCGCCCCCTCCCGAAACCGGGGTCGAGGTGGAGCAGGATGCCCTCGTCGCTCCCCCGCCCCCTCCCGAAATCGAAGGGGATTTCCGGCCGATGGGCCTGCGATCGGCGCGGGCGCCAGGTGAGACGCAGAATCCCCTTCGATTTCGGCCGGGGTGTCAGGGGTGGTGACGGCCTCCGGCTCATCGAAGCGCTCGGCGTCCTGCTCGGCTGTGGTCGCGGGAGCTGCCGCCGCACGCGTCCGCAGCGCCCGGTCGAAGATCGTCAGCGCGCTCAGCACGACGGCGAGCCCCAGGATCACCCACCCCAGCTCGTGCAACGCCCCGTCGTCGGCCGGTCGCCGTAGGCCACCCCGATCAGGCTCGTCGAGGCGATCGCACCGATGTAGATGCTCGTCCGCGAGAGCCCCGCAGCCGCTCCGATCCCCGACGACGGCACCTGCCGATAGAGCGCCGCCTGGTTCGACACCGACGCGAGGCCCTGGGGGATCGTGAAGAAGATCGTGACCGCGACGAACAGCCAGATCGGCGAGCCCGACGTGAGGAAGAGCAGGATCGCGCCGCCCCCGAGCGGAACGACGGCCGCAGCGATCAGCGGCGCCCTCACCCCGGCCTTGCGAGCGAACCAGAAGGAGGCGACACCGGCCAGGATCGCGCCCGGCAGCTGGATGAGGCCGGCCGCCTGCGACGAGACACCCGCGTCGTCCTGCACCCACTGCGAGAAGCCGTACGTCATCGTGTAGGCGATGCCGTAGAGGAGGAACAGTCGGACGTAGGTGCGCGTGAGCGCCCCGTTGGTCGCGAGCATGCGGACGTCGATGAACGGCGCGACGGCCCGGCGCTCCCAGACGATGAGCGCGATCAGCGCGACGACCGTCACGGCCAGCAGCCACCACAGCCCGGCCGACAGGTCGAGCAGGAACACCAGCAGGCTGCCGATGGTGATCGCGAACAGGCCGAGTCCGAGCGGGTCGATGGCCTGCGAGAGGGGCAGCTTCGCCTCGCGGACGGGACGGATGCGATCGGACGGCAACCAGAAAGCGGCCAGGATCAGCCCGGCACCGGCGAGCGGGACGTTCACCAGGAAGATCGAGTGCCACCCGAATGCGCCGATCAAGGCGCCGGCCAGCGGCGGGCCCGCAGCAGCAGAAACCAGGGACGAGATCGACAGCCCCCGAGCACGAGCGGCGGAGTCGGGATCCGGAGCCGGTCGGTCTGATTACGGATCGCGCTCATGGCGGCGGGATAGGCCGACGACGTGCCGATGCCGATCAAAACGCGCGACAGGAGCGCGGCCCCGAACGTCGGCACGAGATCGGGCAGGAACCCGGCCACCAGCACGATGACCATGCCGAGCAGGAAGATCTTCTTCGGCCCGAACCGGTCGGCGAGCTTACCCATCGTCGGCTGCGCGATCGCACTCGCGAGATAGAGCGACGACACGAGCCAGATCGCCTGGTCGCTGCCGATGCCGAGGTCTTTCGAGATCGGCGCCAGGGCGACGGCGATCATCGTCGTGTTGATGGGGTTGAGGAGAGGCCCGAACAGGATCGGGATGATGAAGCGGGGGCCGAAGCCACTTTCTCTGCGCGTGGTGAACGCCTTCTTAGGGTTGGGAGTTTGCGGGGGTCTGTGTCGGAAGGCCACTTTCTCTGCGCGTGGTGAACGCCTTCTTAGGTGTAGGGGTTCGCAGGCGTGCGGCGACGGGACGTCAGCGCTCGATGACCGAGTCGATGAGTCGGAGGGCGCGGTCGATGACCGCGAGCTCGTCGGGCTTCAGGCGCGCGTCGAAGCGGGCGGCGAGGATGCCGGTGCGGCGGTCTCGAGCCCCGGCGCGCGACTCGCGGCCGGCGTCGGTGAGGTCGACGAGACTGCGTCGGGCGTCGCCGGGGTCCGCTCGCTTCTCGACCAGCCCGTCCTCCTCGAGGCCGGCCACGGTGAGGCCCATCGACTGCGGACGCACCCCTCGAGCCGGGCCAGGTCGGCGGTGGTCATGGCGCCGCCGCGGGAGAGGTGGCCCACGACGGCCTCCTGCGACAGCGTGAGGTTGTGCGGTTCGCCACCGGCCGAGTGCAGTAGGGACGCCTGCTCGTCGGCCCGGCGCAGCGTGCGCCGGATCCGGCCGGTCGCCGCGATGAGGCGGTCGGCCAGATCGATGCTCGTGATCACGGTCATGCCCTCGACCGTACGCTTCGCCAGTAAAACTTGCAAGGTTGCCTGTCTATTCGCGGACCCGCCCGGTGTGGGCGGGTGAACGCAGGAGTCGGCGGCTCGACGCGCACCCGCCGGCCCCTGCACCGACCCGCCCGAAACCCGGGCCCGCCCGAAACCCGGGCCCGCCCGAAACCCGGGCCCGCCCGAAACCCGGGCCCGCCCGCACACCCGCGCCGGCCCGCACACCCGCGCCCGCGAGCTACGGGTAGCCGAGGAACCACAAGAAGACGACGGCGACCGCCTGGAGCAGGATGCCGAGCGAGACCGCCGTGATCCTGCGCCGCCTGGTCGTCGAGAACACCGAGCTGCCCAGCAGCGGCGCGACCGGAAGCATCAGGCGGATCAGACTCTGCTGCGGCAGGAACACCGCGACGAGGTAGAGCCAGTACGACGCCGTGAAGCCGACGACCTCGTGCCCGAGCGCTCGCGAACTGCGGCGGGTCAGCCAGAACGCGCCCGCGGCGATCACGACCAGAACGAGCAGGATCCCCGCCCAGCCGACAAACGTCGTGGCCATGACGAACCACGGCGTGAGTGGTGCGAAGTGCCGGCGTCCGACGAACCCCACCCACCAGGAGAGCTCGGTGTCGAGGTACGCGTCCGGCGTGTGGGTGACGGCCGTCGCGATGACCGGCCAGGCGAGCCCGGCCACCGACACGACCGCCGCGGCCACGACTATCGACACCATATGCCGTACCGGGAATACGGAGCGGCCACGCCGGGAAGCGACCAGGCGCACGACGAAGTGCACGCCGAGGGTCAGCGCCAGTGCGAGCACTCCCGGCCTCGTGAACGCGGCCACGACGGCGAACGGCACGAGCAGCAGATAGCGCCTCGTCGCGAGACACCAGAGGGCGGCGAACAGGAAGAACAGGAAGGTGCTCTCGGCGTAGGCCGTCTGCAGGAGGAAGCCCATCGGCCCTACGCAGAACAGCACCACGGCGAACAGGGACTGCCGCTTCGGCACGCGCAGGATCAGCAGGCGATACAGCATCAGGGCGGCCCCGAACCCGAAGACGGTCGCCGCCGCCACGCCCGCGGGGTAGAAGCCGACTCCGGTCGCGCTCGACACGGCGCGAACGATCCCCGGGAACACCGGCAGGAACGCCCACGGATTCGGCAGGACGTGGCCCGACGAGTCGAGCGGCAGCGACAGCGGATACCCGTGCTCGGCAATGGTCTTGTACGCCGAGGCGTCCCAGGAGCCCGAGAAGGTGAAGAACGTCGGGTTCGACCGGTAGCTGGCGAACGTCCAGTGCTGCGCCGTGGCGAGAACGAACACCGCGCCGAGCAGCACGGTCGAGACGATCCGGGACGCCGCATAGATCACCAGGACGGCGAGCCAGGGCCTCGTCGTCACGGCGCGTCTCATCGGTCCAACCTAGCGGGGCGTGATCCTGCGCTCCTCTGTCACGGGCGGTGGCGGCGGATCCGGATCGGGCCCTTCGCGGTCGAGGGGTCGACGACGCTGCCGCGCTGCGTGATGTCCACCTCGCCGGCCGCGACGAGCCGCCTTGCTGCGCGCCGCGCGGGTTCCATCAGGTCGCGCCACCCGTCGCCCTCCCCGGTGAACACGTCGCGCGCCGCATCCGACGGGCAGATCGTCGAGCTGGCGGCCCGCTTCCCGAGCAGATCGCGGATGCTCTCCTCGAGAGCGCGGTCTACCCGGTTCACCTTGCGTCTGCGGCACGCATCGCTGCAGTAGGCGATCTGGTCCCAGGTGTCGGCCCACCTGGCTCGCCACTCGATGCGTCGCCCGCAGGAGCGGCAGGTCTTGGATTCGGGCGGCATACCCCGGTTCTACTCCGCGATGCCTGCACGCCCTACGCTTGATGCGTGACGTCGACCCCTGCTGCCCGCTTTCCCTGGGGCGGCCTCCTCGCGCTCGCCGTCGCCTCGTTCCTCTCCATCTCCGGCGAGATGCTGCCCACCGGTTTGCTGCCCGAGATGGGCCGCGATCTCGGGGTGAGCGAGGCTTCCGTCGGCCTCCTCGTCTCGGTGTTCGCGTTCACCGTCGTCTTCACGTCTCCGGTGCTGACCCACTTCACGTCCCGGATCCCGAGGCACCGGCTCCTCGTGGGCCTCATCAGCGTCATCGCCCTCGGCGCCGCGGGGACGGCGTTCGCCCCGACCTACGGCTGGATGGTCGCGGCCCGCGTCCTCGGCGGGCTGGCCCACGGCGTGTTCTGGGCCATCGCGGGCGCGTATGCCGCGCACCTCGTTCCCAAGGCGCAGGTCGGTCGGGCGCTGGCCGTCTCCTCCAGCGGCGGCACCCTCGCCTTCGTGCTCGGGGTGCCGCTGGGCACCGCGCTCGGGCAGGCCGTGGGCTGGCGTGTCGCGTTCGGGATCCTCGCGATCCTGATGGTGATCGGTGCCGTTCTCGTCTGGCGACTCCTTCCCGACGTCGGTTCGGGCGCCGACGACGCGGAGGCGTTCCGTCGCGAGGGCTCGGAGGCGATGACGGGTGCCACCCCGGTCGGCCCGGGAGCCCTGGCGACGGGCGCCATCCCGATCATCCGAGACGGCAAGGCTCCGCGCGAGCTGCCCGACGCGAGCGTGCTCGGCGTCGTACTCAGCTGCATCGTCACCGGTGTCTTCATGATCGGCCACTACTCGCTCTACACCTACGTCGCGCCGTTCCTCGAGCGGTCGAGCGGTCTCTCCAGCTCCTCGCTCAGCATCGCGCTGTTCGCCTACGGGATCGCGGGCGCCGTCGGCCTCCTGCTCGTCGGAGTCGCGCTCGGCAAGCGGCCCGCGCTGGCGATCCCGATCTTCATGGCCCTCGTCGCGGTCACCGTCATCGGTCTGCTGGTCTTCGAAGGGCGACCCGTCCCGTCATTCGTGGTCTTCGTGATCCTGGGCGTCACCTTCGGCGCCCTGCCGCCGCTCCTCCAGACGCGACTGCTCCAGGTGGCGCCGGCCAGGATCCGCGACATCGCGAACTCGTTCTACACGAGCTCTTTCAATGCCGGTATCGGCGCGGGTGCCCTCATCGGCGGGTTCGTCCTCTCGGGAGCGGGCCTCGGCGCGCTTCCCCGGCTCTACATCGTGATCGCCGTCGTGATGCTCGTGGTGTTCGTGGTGTCCGACCGGGTCCTGGCCAGGAGGGACGCCCGGCGGCGCGCGGCTCGGCGAGCGGAACGCGCGGCTCGTGCGGCTCGCGGTCCGCGCTAGCGGTCGAGCGCTCGGACGAGCGACTCCTGCACGTAGCCGAGCCACTCGTAGACGTCTCGCAGGACGATGCCGGCCTGCTCCGCGGGCTGGGGGATCCCCTCGTCGGTCACGCCGAGCCGCGAGGCGAGCGTGAGACGCAGATCGGTCAGCGATCGGAGCCACGCCTGCGCGACCTCGGGGGCCAGCGGGGTCCGGCGGTCGGTGTCGAGCGACGCGATCAGCACTTTCGCGTTGTCGATCTTGCTTGCCGTCAGGTCGTCGGCCGTCAGGCGCCGGAACTCGGCGTCGGCCTCGTCATCGCCCGAGTACCCGGGCGGGAACAACCGAGAGACGGCAGGATCGGCCTCGTCACGCCCCTCGAGGAGCGTCACCAACTGACCGGCCAGGTCGCCGAGCAGGGCCCGCTCGTGCTCGGCGAGGCTCAGGTGCACGCCGTCGCGTTTGTGCTGGAACGGCAGGATCACGTGTCGGCCCTCGAGACGGTCGCCCAGAGTCCGTAACCGTGCAGCGCCTCGACGTGGAGTTCCATCTGCTCGCGGGCTCCGGTCGCGACCACGGCCTTGCCCTTCGTGTGCACCTGCATCATGAGCCTCTCCGCCTCGGAGCGCTCGAGCCCGAAGTAGGTGCGGAAGACGAACGACACGTACGACATGAGGTTCACCGGGTCGTCCCACACGATGGTCACCCAGGGGACGTCCGGTGCGACCAGGCGTCGCAGATCGGTCTCGTCGAGGGTCATGCTCACGACTCCAGAGTGTCACGGTTTCCTTGAGAGGACGCACCGCGAGTGGTTATGCTCAGGGGGTCGCGACTGGCGTTCGGGTGGTCAACCACCGGGGAGCGACTGACACGGTTGGTGGCCGTACGCCTGGGCTGCCGCTGGACCTCTCATCCGTCTATCCGTGTGCATTGGAGCCTTCCATGACTGTCACCACCGATCGCCAGCCCTCCACGTTCAACGCCCCGCTCTCGGAGGTCGACCCCGAGATCGCGGCGGTCCTCGAGCAGGAGCTCGGCCGCCAGCGCGATTTCCTCGAGATGATCGCGAGCGAGAACTTCGTCCCGCGCGCCGTCCTCGAGTCGCAGGGTTCCGTCCTGACCAACAAGTACGCCGAGGGCTACCCGGGGCGCCGCTACTACGGTGGCTGCGAGTTCGTCGACATCGCCGAGAACCTCGCCATCGAGCGCGCCAAGAAGCTCTTCGACGCCGACTTCGCCAACGTCCAGCCGCACTCCGGCGCGCAGGCCAACGCCGCCGTGCTCGCTGCCATCGCGACTCCGGGCGACACGATCCTGGGCCTCGAGCTCTCGCACGGCGGCCACCTCACCCACGGCATGAAGCTCAACTTCTCGGGCAAGCTCTACAACGCCGTCGCCTACGAGGTCGACCCGACCACCTACCTCATCGACATGGAGACCGTGCGCAAGCAGGCGCTCGAGCACAAGCCCAAGGTCATCATCGCCGGCTGGTCGGCCTACCCCCGCCAGCTCGACTTCGCCGCGTTCCGCGCCATCGCCGACGAGGTCGGCGCGTACCTCTGGGTCGACATGGCCCACTTCGCCGGTCTCGTCGCCGCGGGGCTGCACCCGTCGCCCGTGCCGCACGCGCACGTCGTCTCGTCGACCGTGCACAAGACGTTGGCCGGGCCGCGTTCCGGCGTGATCCTGTCCAACGACGAGTCCCTGTTCAAGAAGCTCAACTCGGCCGTGTTCCCCGGCCAGCAGGGTGGCCCGCTCATGCACGTGATCGCCGCCAAGGCGACCGCGTTCAAGCTCGCCATGGAGCCCGAGTTCAAAGACCGCCAGGAGCGCACCATCCGCGGCGCGAAGCTCCTCGCCGAGCGGCTCACCGCTCCCGACGCCAAGGCCGCCGGCATCGACGTCCTCACGGGCGGAACCGACGTGCACCTCGTGCTCGTCGACCTTCGCGCCAGCGAGGTCGACGGCAAGCAGGCCGAGAACCTCCTCCACGAGGTCGGGATCACCGTCAACCGCAACGCCGTCCCGTGGGACCCTCGTCCGCCGATGACGACCTCCGGTGTGCGCATCGGCACCCCGGCGCTCGCGACGCGAGGCTTCGGCGACGTCGAGTTCACGGAGGTGGCCGACATCATCGCGAACACCCTCCTGCCGAATCCCGACATCTCCGCCCTGTCCGCTCGCGTCAAGGCTCTCACCGAGGCCTTCCCGCTGTACGCGTAGGCGGAGCGGATGGTCAGCGAAGCAGCCTCCGCGGTGTCTCCGGCGACCCTCATCGACGGCACGGCGCTCGCGGCGGGCGTGAAAGACGACCTGCGCGAGCGGGTCACCGCCCTGAAGGCCGCAGGAATCCACCCGGGGCTCGGCACGATCCTCGTCGGCGCGAACCCCGGTTCGCTGTCGTACGTCGCGGGGAAGCACCGCGACTGCGCCGAGGTGGGCATCGAGTCGATCCGACTCGACCTGCCGGAGTCGGCGACCGAGGCCGAGATCCGCACCGCGATCCACTACATGAACGACAATCCGGCCGTCACGGCGTTCATCATCCAGCTCCCGCTGCCCGAGGGCATCGACCCGACGGTGATGCTCGAGCTGATGGATCCGCTCAAAGACGCCGACGGCCTGCACCCGGTCAACCTCGGCGAGCTCGTGCTCGCCGTGCCCGGGGGCAGGGGGACGATCGACACCCCGCTCCCGTGCACTCCGCGCGGCATCGTCGAGATGCTGCGGGCGTACGACATCCCGATCGCCGGGCGTCACGTCACGATCATCGGTCAGGGCCTGACCGTGGGGCGTCCGCTGGGTCTCCTGCTGACGCGCCTCGAGGCGACCGCGACCCTGACGCACTCGCGCACGGCCGATGTCGCCGCAGAGGTCCGTCGCGCGGACATCGTCGTCGCGGCGGCCGGTGTCGCTGGGCTGGTCAAGCCCGACTGGGTGCGCCCCGGGGCGGTGGTCATCGACGTCGGCATCACCCGCGTGCTGAACGAGGAGACGGGCAAATACAAGCTGCGGGGCGACGTCGACCCCGCCGTCGCCGCGGTGGCGGGCTTCCTGTCGCCGGTGCCGGGCGGCGTCGGGCCGATGACGCGGGCGATGCTGCTGAAGAACGTGGTCGAGGCGGCGGAGCGGAAGCTTCGCCGGTAGCTCGGCTGCTCTCCCTCCCGTCCCTCTGCCCGTTCGTCGTGCGCAACAGGCCGCTCACCTTCGTGGTGTGCGGCGTGTAGTGCACGACCCACGCCGGGGCGGCAGCGGCAGGCCGCCGGGGCTAGAGCTTGTGCGCGCCGTCGGCGGCGTGCACGGCGAAGATCGTCGGCTCGGTGTAGCCGGCGGTGTCGAACGCCGAGAGCACGGCGGCCGTGACGGCCTCTCGCGACGCGGACGGGACGAGCGCGATCGCGGCGCCGCCGAAGCCGCCGCCGGTCATCCGCGCGCCGACGGCGCCGGACGCCTGCGAGGTCGAGACCGCGAGGTCGAGCTCGGGCACCGAAATCTCGAAGTCGTCACGCATCGAGACGTGCGACGCGTCGAGGAGAGCGCCGATCGCGCTCGGACCTTCGAGCCGGAGGGTTCGGACGGTGTCGAGCACCCTCTGGTTCTCGGTGATCACGTGCCGGACCCGGCGGAACGTCTCGTCGTCGAGGAGATCCTGCGCGCGACCGAGGTCGTCGATGTCGAGGTCGCGGAGCGACGAGACGCCCAGGGTCGAGGCGCCCCGCTCGCACGACGCGCGGCGCTCGACGTAGCCACCGGTCGCGTGGGCGTGGGTGACGTGCGTGTCGATCACGAGGAGCTCGAGATCGGCCCGGGAGAAGCCGAGGTCGATGACCTCGGCGTCGAGGCTGCGACAGTCGAGGAAGACGGCGGAGTCGGCGCGCCCGAGGAGGAGGCGGACTGGTCCATGATTCCGGTCGGAGCGCCGACGGCCTTGTTCTCGGCGAGCTGACCGACCGATGCGAGGAACGGGCGTGTGACGTCGAGGCTCCAGAGGTCGCTCAGGGCCACGGCGACCGCGCACTCGATGGCGGCCGACGACGACAGGCCGGCGCCGACCGGCACGTCGGACTCGACGAAGATGTCGAGCCCGAAGGCCCGCGACAGATCGGCCGACGTCTCGGTCAGGCCCTCGACCTCGGGAAGCTTCTGCCCGAGAGCCCAAGCGATGCCGAACACGTAGGCGGACCATCCGGCCATGCCGGCGGGATCGAGGAGTCGAGCGACGCCTCGTGCACCCCGTCTTCGAATGTGGAGGCCACCCGCAGCAGACGGTCGGAGCGTCGCCCGACCGTGATGGTCGTCGAGCGGTCGATCGCCAGTGGCAGCACGAAGCCGTCGTTGTAGTCGGTGTGCTCGCCGATGAGATTGACCCGGCCGGGAGCGGCCCAGCGGCCCACGACAGCGGTGTCGAAGGTGTCGGAGAACGTCATGCGCGGCTCATCGCCTCTCGGATCTCTGCGGCGGAGGTCTCGGGCACGAGGTCGCCGATCCAGGCTCCCATCGCGGACTCGGAACCGGCCACGAACTTCAGCTTCGTCGCGGCGCGACGAGGCGAGGTGATCTGCAGCATCAGCCGCACGGTGTCGCGTCCGACGTTGACCGGCGCCTGGTGCCAGGCGGCGATGTAGGGCGTCGGGTCGTCGTAGAGGACGTCGAGGCCGCGCAGCAGTGTGCGGTACATCGTCGCGAGCTCGTCGCGCTCGTCGCCCGTCAGACCCGCGATGTCGGGCACGTGGCGGTGCGGCAGCAGGTGGATCTCGACGGGCCAGCGGGCCGCGAACGGCACGAACGCCGTGAAGTGCTCGCCGGCGAGCACGACGCGGGGGCCGGTGCGCTCGCTCTCGAGGATGTCGGCGAACAGCGTGGGGCCGTACTCGTCGATGCTCTGGAGCAGTCGAGTGGTGCGAGGGGTGACGTAGGGATACGCGTAGATCTGGCCGTGCGGGTGGTGCAGCGTCACGCCGATGGCCTCGCCGCGGTTCTCGAACGGGAAGACCTGCTGGATGCCGGGCAGCGCGCCCAGCGCGGCGGTGCGGTCGGCCCACGCTTCGACCACGGTGCGGGCCCGGGACTCGCTGAGACTCGCGAACGAGCCGAACGTCTCGGGGCTGAAGCAGATGACCTCGCAGCGACCGATCGAGGTGCGAGTGCGGCCGAGGCCGAGCGTGGTCAGGTCGTCGAGGTCGTGCGGAGGATTCTCGGCATCGGCCGGAAGGAGCGGGCCGAAGGAGGGGAGCGGTTCTCGAAGACGGCCACGTCGTAGTCGTCGGGGATCTCGGACGGGTTCGTCTCGGACGCCGGCGCCAACGGGTCGAACTCGGCCGGCGGCAGGACCACGCGGTTCTGCCGCGACGCCGCGATCGACACCCACTCGCCGGTGAGGACGTCTTGTCGCATGGTCGCGGTCTCGGGCCGTGGCTCGAGCTCGCGCAGGTCGGGCTTGCGCTCGGGCGGCAGCGTGGTGTCGGCATCATCGAAGTAGATGAGCTCGCGGCCGTCCGCGAGGGTCGTCGGCCGCTTGACGATCTGGTTCATGGTGCCTTTCGGAGACGCGCTGCTTGGGATTGCGAAAGCAAATGAAAGTATACGAAACTGGACTCGTGGAATCCAGTCGTCCCGAGCATCCTGCGCCCGCCGCCCCGCTCGCGGCCACGAGGCGCGAGCGCATCGTGGCGGTGGTCGAGTCGCACGGCTTCGCGCGCACGGTCGATCTGGCCCGCGAGCTCGGCACGTCCGAGGTGACGATCCGCACCGACTTCGACGCCCTCGTCGTCGCCGGCCGGCTCGTCCGCGTGCACGGCGGGGCCATGTCGGTCGAGCAGTCGCCGGTCGAGCGGTCGTTCGAAGAGGTCGAGACCGTGAGGGTCGACGCCAAGCGCGCCATCGGCGCCCGCGCCGCCTCCCTCGTGCGCGACGGGCAGTGCGTCGTGCTCGACGTCGGCACCACCACGACGCAGATCGCCGAGGCGCTGCTCGAACGCACCGGTCTCATCGGCGTCACCGTCGTCACGAACAGCCTGGTCATCGCGCTGACTCTCGAACAGTCGGTGCCGCGCTTCACGGTCGTCGTCACCGGCGGAACCCTGCGGCCCCTTCAGCACTCGCTGGTCAACCCGCTCGCCATGACCGTCCTCGAGGGCATCACGGCCGACATCGCGTTCATCGGGTGCACCGGCGTCGACGTGCGCCACGGCGTCACGAACGTCAATCTCCCCGAGACCGATCTCAAGCGACTCATGGCCAAGACGGCCAAGCGGTCGTTCATCGTCGCCGACGGGGGCAAGATGGGAGAGGCGCATCTCGGTGTGATCGGTCCGCTGGCGTCCTTCGACGGCCTGATCACCGCCGGAGCAGAGCCATCGATGGTCGAGGGGCTCCGAGCCGCGGGGATCACCGTGCTCGAAGCCGATGCGCCCGACGAGACAGCCCCGTCAGAAGAGACAGCACCCTCGAAGGAGACCTCCTAAGTGACCGACACCGTCGCACCGCCCACCGGCGAGCAGTACCACCTCGCTCTCGAGTCGGGCGGCCGAACCGTCACGGCCATCGTCACCGAGGTTGCGGCCGGCCTGAGGGCGCTCGAGGTCGACGGCACCGCCATCGCCGAGACCTTCGCCGAGCACGAGACTCCTCCGTCGGCGTCCGGCATCACGCTGGTGCCCTGGCCGAACCGCGTCGACGGCGGCTCCTGGACCCTCGACGGCGCGGCCCAGCAGCTCGACATCACCGAGGTCGCGAAGGGCAACGCCAGCCACGGGCTGCTCCGTTACACGCCGTACCGCGCCGTGTCCGTCGAGCCCCACGCCGTCACGCAGGCCGCGACCGTCTTCCCGCAGCACGGGTTCCCGTTCCGGCTCGACACCGCCGTGCGGCACGAACTCACCCCCGATGGCCTCGTCGTCACGCACACGATCACCAATCGCGGCCCTGGCCGCGCGCCGTTCGCCGTGGGGTCGCACCCGTTCTTCCGCGTCGGGTCCCATGATCCTGCGACCCTCACGGTCACCCTCGACGCCGCCACCCGCTTCGAGACCAACGTCCGCAGCATCCCCGTCGGAACCTCACCCGTCGCCGGAACCCCTTCGACCTGAGCGGCTCCCCGCTGCTCGGCGACCTCGACATCGACGCCGGCTACAAAGACATCGCTCAGGATCACGACGGCAGACGCCGCACGCACCTCACCGCGCCCGACGGCTCCCGCACCACGATGTGGCAAGACGAGTCGTTCCCCTATGTGCAGATCTTCACGCCGCGGAACTTCCCCCGCGACGGCGTCAAGGGCCTGGCGTTCGCCGCCGAGCCGATGACGGCTCCCGCCAACGCCCTGGCCTCCGGCGAAGGCCTTCGCTGGCTCGACGAGGGCGAGACCTGGTCGGGGTCGTGGGGCGTCACGTACACGGGGCCGACTGTGTGACGTCGAGACGTCGGGCTGAGGTCATGGCCGCGGCTGGGCTGGGCAGAGGCTCGGGCCTGCGGTCGCGGAACGGCCTAGGCTCCGGGCATGAGCGCTGACGACATGACTTTCGACGAGAAGCGGCACGACCAGTTGACCAGGGCGCCCAAGTCCGACGAGTCGGACGCCGCCCCTCGCATCGAGGTGACGACGTCGCCGACCGGCACGACCCGGATCGACGTCGCCGACACCGCCAAGGTCACTCCCGGCAAACCCGGGCCGCGCCGCGGCGCCTGACGCGCGCCGGTCGGGCCCGATCCCCGGGGCACGGACGCCGCGATTCTGGCGCGTCGCGTCGTTACCGGCTCCGGGGGCCCACTCCCTGTCGGTTCTCGACGAGACGGGGCCCGCGCATGCAAAAGGGCCGGCGCAGAGCGCCGGCCCTTTTCACAGACGTGGGCCCCGTCGGGCTCGATCCCCGGGGGCACGGACGCCGCGACGCTGGCGCGTCGCGTCGTTACCGGCTCCGGGGGCCCACTCCCTGTCGGTCCTCGACGAGACGGGGCCCGCGCATGCAAAAAGGGCCAGCGCAGAGCGCCGGCCCTTTTCACAGACGTGGGCCCCGTCGGGCTCGAACCGACGACCAACGGATTAAAAGTCCGATGCTCTACCAACTGAGCTAGAGGCCCGTGTGCCCTCGCGGCGCACAGACACTCAGCCTAGCAAGCTTGCGACGCTCCCGAAGGCGTCCACCAGCAGCGACCCGCCCCAGCATCGACGTCGCGTCGCCGCGCGTCGCGTTGCGGCCGCAAGCGCCGACTGCCGGGGGCCTGGCGGCGAGAGAACGTGGTGTCGCCCTGGCGTCAGCGCCGCGGCCCGTGCCGCTGCCCTGGCGCGCGCCGCAGCCCGCCCCAGGCGAGCACAAAGGGCGGCGACTACCCTTGGGGCAATGTCCCCTCGCGACTTCCACCGCCCAGCCCAGTTCTCGGGTCACGAGTTCGAGGCGTTCCAGGGCGGCGACGACCCGGCTGTGATGCACCGCGTCGCGCACGAGTCGGCGAGTGCGCTGCTGGCCCGGGTCCGTAACGATCCGAGCCCCGAGATCCTCGATCGCCTGGTTGCCTTCACGGACGCGAACGGCATCGACGCGCTCGCCGAGCTGTGGGCCGGCGCGACGGCGCACAGCCTGCCGGGTGCGCTCTGGCGCATCTACCTGATGCGCGCGGTCATCCGCCAGAACCCCAACGACATCACCTATCTGTTCGAGCGCGGCACCCAGGTGACGGCGACGATCGACCAGGTCGTTGCGGGTGCTCCGGCTCCGGCGAGCCCGGAGGAGATCCTGGAGCTCGCCGACCAAATCCTGCGCGGCGTCTTCGTCGGCGACTTCGCCCTGGCGCTCGACCGCGGTGCGGCCTTCTGCCGGCTTGCCGGAGCGGGCGCCACCAGCGTCGCCGACGATCTCGAGGCGACCGAGCCGGCCCGCGCCAGTGAGCTCACCCGCCGCGCGCTTCGTCTGTCCGAGCTGGCGGTCGACCTCTCGGCGTGCGCGGCCCTGTGGCGCGACGGCAGCCTGGCCTGACGCAGTCGCGACCCGCACGCGCCGCCACCCGCACGCACCCCCGCCACGCCGACGACCCGCACGTTCGCTACCTGCGGAAGCCAGGCCCCGCCGAGCAAAGTCTCGCTACAGTAGACGACGCCGGGCCGCAGTAACCCCGGGCTCCAAAATTCGCCGCTCCGAGCGGCCTCGCGCCGAGAGGCGTTCTGCGGCCCGGCGCTCTTCTTTTAACGCGAGGCCACTTTAACGCGAGGCCACCGCGACGCCGCTGCGAAGTTACCGCGACGCCACCCCGACGCCACCGCCCACCCACCGCCCGCAGAAAAAGTCCGGTTCCACCCAAACCCCTCCGCGGCGGGTGCCGAACACCTTGCAAGAGAAAGACCGCAAAATCTCCATCTTCGCCGAGTCGTGCCCCTGTGCCCGATTCACTGCGGTGGTTCTCTCGTGCGAACCGGGCGTGATTGCCATCCCAGACGGACCTCGCACGGGAGGGCCACCGCAGTCCATGGCGTGAATCGAAGCGAAGTGCGGATGGAGGTGCAACCTGACATGCTGGAACTCGTGAGCCGAGATAGTGAAATCCCCGAGCGCGACCATGACGTCGCATCCTCCCCGGAGGAACTGCTCGAGCGCGTCGCCGAGGGCGACCGCGAGGCTTTCGCTCAGCTGTACGACCAGACCGCACCGCGTGTCCTCGGCCTCATCAAGCGCCTTCTGAAAGACCACTCGCAATCCGAAGAGGTCACTCAGGAGGTGTTCCTCGAGATCTGGCAGACGGCAACGCGCTTCGACCACAACAAGGGCGGCGCCGCGAGCTGGATGCTCACCATGGCCCACCGCCGAGCGGTCGACCGGGTCCGCGCCAGCCAGTCCAGCCGTGACCGCGATACGAAGGTCGGAATCCGCGACTTCGAGACCGACTACGACTCGGTCACCGAGCAGGTCGAGATCAGGATCGAGCACGAGCGGGTCGAGCGGGCTCTTGGCCGGCTCACAGAGCTCCAGCGGCAGGCTGTCACCCTCGCTTATTACGGTGGCTACACGCATAGCGAGGTTTCCACGATGCTTCACGTTCCGATCGGGACGGTCAAGACACGACTACGCGACGGCATGATCCGCCTTCGCGATGAATTAGGAGTGGCGTCATGAGCAAACACGGCTCGACGTCGGGCTTCGGCCCCCACGAAACCGACACCGACAACCTGTCCGGTGCCTACTCGCTGAACGCCCTCAGCGACGAAGAACGCACAGCCTTCGAGGCTCGCATGGCCGAGTCCGACGAGATCAGAACGGAGGTAGCCGAATTGAACGAGACCGCACTGCTTCTTGGCCGCGCCGTCGAGCCCGTGCAGCCGTCGGCCGCACTCCGCTCCAGCATCCTCGACCTCATCGATTCGACGCCGCAGCTCCCGAAGCTCGAGGCCGAGGGTTCTGACGGCCGCGACGAGTCGACGACGACCGCCGCAGCACCCGCCCCGGCGGAGAAGTCGGGTGAGCTCCTCGAGCCCATCCCTCTGGCCCGCCAGCGCTGGTTCATGCGCCCCGCGGTCCTGCTCGTCGGCGCCGCTGCCGCGGTCGGCCTGTTCTTCGGTGGCGGTGCGGTGCTCAACTCGCCGCAGCCGCAGAATCCCGGCACGTCGCAGCAGGCCATCAGCGCCGATGCGTCGCAGATCCTCGCGGCGTCCGACGTCGAGCACACGGCCTCCGACATCTCCACCGGCGGTACGGCCACGCTCTACTGGTCGAGTGCGCTGAAGCGCTCCGTCGTCGTCCTCGACGGCGCGTCCGCCCTGCCGAGCTCGAAGACCTACCAGCTCTGGTACATCAAGGGGTCGAGCGTCAAGTCGGCCGGCACGGTCTCCGCGTCGTCCAACTCGCTCACGCAGGTGCTCCAGGGCGACATGGCCAAGGGCGACACCGTGGGTATCACGGTCGAGCCGAACGGCGGCTCGAAGCAGCCGACCACCAAGCCGATCGTGGCCCTGCAGAGCGCCTGACCAGAGGTCAGTTCTGCGGCGCCGCCGCCGTGAACAGGCTCCGCAGGTGTCGTCCGTTGATCGCGACGGCCAAGCCGATCACGACGAGTCCGCAGACGACCTGCTCCAGGCGCATCCAGAGCGGAAAACCCGGGCTGATGACGATGGCCGCGATGGCGATCGGCACGACGATCGAGACGATCCGCAGGCGTCGGTACGCCCAGCGACGACCGCGGGAGGCGAGCACCGCGAACCCGTACAGGAGGCCGGCGCTGACGACGACGCCCGCGCTGCGCGACCAGACGTTGGCGTTGACCTCGGCGGAGTCGTTGCGAAGCAGGACCGTGACCACGAGGGCGATCACGCCGATGCCGAGATAGACCAGGATCCAGGCCTTGACCGCTCGGAAAGCGCGGAGGGTGTCCGGGTGATCGAGGTGCTCGCGAGCGACGTCGCCCGGCTTCACGGGGCGGACGGGAGGGGCTGTCGGGAGGCTGTTGCCGTTCATGGTGGTGTCCTTTCGGTTGCTGTCGACGCTACGGACACCTCGCGGAGCCGACCATCCGCCTGGACCGCCTGCCGGGGTGGGGGAAGCCCCACCCTTTCTCGTCCGGGCTGCGCCGACGCGGCCGGGCTGGAAGAGTGGACGGATCATCACCGACCGGGAGGGGAATCGTGCGCGCCGTGAGTTCGCTTCGCCTCGTCGTCTCGGGCTTCGTACGATCGGTCACGCTCGTCGTGCTGACCTGGTTCGTCCCGGCTCTCCTCCTCGTCGCCGTCGTCTTCTGCTTCCGGGTCGCCGACGACGTCGTGCTGGCCTGGTGGTGGGTGTTCTGGCTGGTCGCCCTGATCCTCCTGATCTTCGCGCGCCTCGTGAGTCGGGCCACGCGGATCCTGGTCGCCCGCTGGACCGGGACGGAGGTCGCTCCGGCCTACCGCCCGGTGGTGCCGCTGACGCGCTTGACGACGGGCTACTGGTGGAACGGGTACGGCTACCAGCGACGGCGGTGGCAGGCCGCCTACCAACGGTGGCTGCGCACGCGCGTGCGGGATCCTGCGGCCTGGCGCGACATGCTGTGGATCGTGGTCGCGCCGCTCTCGGTGGGGATCGCTGCGGCTCTGCCCCTGGCGCTGATCGCCTTCGGGGCGCTCGCCGCTCTTCGGCTCGGAGTCGTCTCGACCCCGTTCCTGGCCGTTTTGTCGATCGTCGTCGGCGTGGCCCTCCTGCCGGCGGGGTGGCGCCTCGTCGAGCCCGTCGCCGTCCGGCTCCTCGGCCCGTCGCTCGTCGAACTGCTCAGTACGCGCGTGGCCACCCTGGTCGTCGCGCGAGGCGATCTGACGCAGGCGCAGGACGCCGAGCTGCACCGGATCGAACGCGATCTCCACGATGGAGCGCAGGCCCGCCTGGTCGCGATCGGCCTGTCGGTGGGTGCAGCCGAGCGCCTCATCGACAGCGACCCGGAAGAGGCCAAGTCGCTTCTCCGGCAGACGCGTGAGGCGTCGTCGCTCGCCCTTCGGGAACTGCGCGAGCTGGTTCGGGGCATCGTTCCGCCCGTCCTCTCCGAGCGCGGTCTCGTCGAAGCCGTCCGGGCCCTCGCACTCGATTCGCCCGTGCCCACGCGGGTCGGCTCCGACCTGGCCGGCCGGCTCGAGCTGCCCATCGAGGCGGCGCTCTACTTCGCCACCGCGGAGCTCGTGACGAACGCGGCCAAGCACTCCGGTGCCGATGCCGTCGACATCCGTATCGCCCCGACCGCCACGGGGGTCGCCGTCGTGGTCGCCGACGACGGTCGCGGGGGAGCGGACGAAGCGGCAGGATCCGGGTTGCCCGGCGTCCGAGACCGGCTGGCCGCGTTCGACGGCACGCTCCTCGTCGAGAGTCCCGCCGGCGGACCGACCCGCATCACCCTGGAGGTTCCGTGCGCATCGTCGTAGCCGAAGACCTGTACCTGCTCCGCGACGGCCTCGTGCGCCTGCTGGAGGCGTACGGGCACCGGGTCGTCGCGGCCACCGCCGACGGGCCGGCCACGCTCGCCGCGCTGATCGAGCACCGACCGGACGTCGCCGTGGTCGACGTCAGGATGCCGCCGACCTTCTCCGACGAGGGTCTGCAGGCGGCGCTGACCGCTCGCCAGACCGTACCGGGGCTGCCCGTTCTCGTGCTGTCCCAGCACGTCGAGCAGCTCTACGCCCGAGAGCTCCTGGCCGACGGCAACGGCGGCGTCGGCTACCTGCTGAAAGACAGCGTCTTCGAGGCCGATCAGTTCATGGAAGCGGTCGAGCGCGTCGCTGCCGGCGGGACCGCCCTCGATCCTGCGGTCGTCGCGAAGATCCTCGGAGGCCCGGGTGGCTCGCCGCTCGGGTCGCTGACGGAGCGCGAGCGCGAGGTCATCTCCCTGATGGCCGAGGGACTCTCCAACGCGGCGATCGCGCGGCGGCTGTTCCTCAGCGAGGGCGCCATCGGAAAGTACACGACGTCGATCTTCGCCAAGTTCGAGATCCAGGCCGACGACGACAGCAATCGCCGCGTGCTGGCCGTGCTGGCGTTCCTCGGAGCCACCGGCTGACCGTCATCCCCGCGTGACGCGACCTGACCTTCGCGGTTCAGCCGAAGCGACCCGAGACGTAGTCTTCCGTCGCCTGGACACTGGGGTTCGAGAACATCGTCGCAGTGTTGTCGTACTCGATGAGCTTCCCCGGCTTGCCGGTGCCCGCGATGTTGAAGAACGCCGTCTTGTCGCTCACGCGCGAGGCCTGCTGCATGTTGTGGGTCACGATCACGATCGTGTACTCCTGCTTCAGCTCCTCGATGAGGTCCTCGATCGCGAGCGTCGAGATCGGGTCGAGAGCCGAGCAGGGCTCGTCCATCAGGATCACGTCGGGCGAGACCGCGACGGCCCGCGCGATGCAGAGGCGCTGCTGCTGGCCGCCCGAGAGGCCCGAGCCGGGCTTGTCGAGGCGGTCTTTCACCTCGTTCCAGAGGTTGGCGCCGAGCAGCGACTTCTCGACCAGGTCGTCGGCGTCGGACTTCGTGATGCGGCGGTTGTTGAGCTTCACACCGGCCAGGACGTTCTCGCGGATCGACATCGTCGGGAACGGGTTGGGGCGCTGGAACACCATGCCGACCTGGCGGCGGACGAGTACCGGATCGACCCCCTGCGCGTACAGGTCGTTCCCGTCGATCAGGACCTCGCCTTCGACATAGGCGCCCGGGATGACCTCGTGCATGCGGTTGAGCGTGCGCAGGAAGGTCGACTTGCCGCAGCCCGACGGGCCGATGAAAGCGGTGACGGTGCGAGGCTCGATGGTGATGGTGACGTCTTCGACAGCGCGGAACTTGCTGTAGTAGACGTTGAGGTCTTTGACTTCGATGCGCTTGGACACGTGGTTCCTTTTCGAAATTCGGGCGGGTGCGGCCGGATCAGCGGCGGCTGAGCTTGGGGGAGAAGATCTTGCCGATGAGGCGGGCGAGCAGGTTGAGAGCCATGACGATCAGGATGAGCACGAGCGCGCCGGTCCACGCGCGCTCGACGAACGGCGTGGCATCCGGCCCCTGGTTCGCGTACTGCGTGTAGACGAAGACGGGCAGCGTCATCATCCGGTCGTTGAACAGGTCGTAGTTCATGCTCGTCGTGAAACCGGTGGTGAGCAGCAGCGGTGCGGTCTCGCCGATGACGCGCGAGATGGCCAGCATGACCCCGGTCGTGAGGCCGGCGATCGACGTGGGCAGCACGATCTTCAGGATGGTCAGCCACTTCGGCACGCCGAGGGCGAAGCTCGCCTCGCGCAGCTCGTTCGGAACGATCTTCAGGATCTCCTCGCTCGAGCGGACGACGACGGGGATCATCAGGACGCTCAGGGCGATCGAACCCACGACGCCCGCGCGGAAGGCGGGGCCGAGGAAGAGCGAGAACAGGGCGAAGGCGAAGAGGCCGGCGACGATGGACGGGATGCCGGTCATGACGTCGACGAAGAAGGTGATCGCGCGAGCCAGCCGGCCGCGGCCGTACTCCACCAGGTAGATGGACGTGAGGAGGCCGATCGGGATGCTGATCAGGGCCGCGAACGCGGTGATCTCGAGCGTGCCGACGATGGCGTGCAGGGCACCGCCGCCCGCACCGATGACGTTGCGCATCGACTCGCTGAAGTAGTTCGCGTCGAAACGAGCGACGCCCCGCGAGATCACGGTGTAGATGAGCGACACGAGCGGCAGGAGCGTGACGATGAAGGCGGTCGTCACGAGTGACGTGACGAGGCGGTCCTTCGCCTTGCGGCCGCCCTCGACCACCATCGAGATGACGACGATCAGGACGTCGAAGAGGATGGTCCCGAAGAAGAGGGCCCCGACGATGTTGAAGTCGGCGGTCGTACCCGAGGCTTTCAGGAGGAGGAAGATCCCGACGAAGATCGCCCAGCTCACGATGAGCAGACCCCACGGAGCGCCCTTCGGGAGCTTGCCCGCGGTGAGGGTGTTGGAGGTGGTGGCGCGAGAAGAGCGCACGGCGACCGACATCAGTTGGCTCCCGAGAAGGCCTTGCGGCGGTTGACGACGAAGCGCGCGGCCATGTTGACCAGCAGCGTGATGACGAACAGGATCAGGCCCGACGCGATCAGGGTGTTGAGCCCGACGCCCTGGGCCTCGTTGAACTGCAGCGCGATGTTCGCGGCGATGGTGTTCGGGTTCTGCGAGGTGAGCAGGAAGACGTTGACGACGGTCGCGGGCGACAGCACGATCGCGATGGCGAGCGTCTCGCCCAGCGCGCGGCCGAGGCCCAGCATCACGGCCGAGACGATCCCGGAGCGGGCGAACGGCAGGACCGCCATCCGGATCATCTCCCAGCGCGTCGCTCCGAGGGCCAGCGCCGCCTCCTCGTGCAGCACGGGGGCCTGGAGGAAGATCTCGCGCATCACCGCGGTCATGATCGGCAGACACATGACCGCGAGGACGATCGCGGCCGTCAGGATCGTCTTGCCGGTGCCGGAGACCGGGCCGGCGAACAGCGGGATCCACCCGACGTGGTCCACCAGCGTGTTGTAGAACGGCTGGATGAAGGGGGCCAGGACCAGAACGCCCCAGAGGCCGAAGACGACGCTGGGCACGGCCGCGAGCAGGTCGATGATGTAGCCGAGCACCGCGGCGATCCTGCGCGGGGCGTAGTGCGAGATGAACAGCGCGATGCCCAGCGAGAGCGGGGTGGCGATGATCAGGGCCAGGATCGCCGCCCAGACCGTCCCGAAGACCAGGGGGCCGACGTAGGTCCAGAAGTTGGTGGCCTGGTTGGGGATCTCGCCGGGCTTCGCGAACAGGGCGGGGATGCTCTGGACGATGAGGAACAGTGCGACCAGCACGAGGACGAGCAGGATCAGTGACCCCGAGAGCACCGTCGCCAGCGAGAAGACGCGGTCGCCCAGCCGAACCGTGGCCTTGGGGCGTGGGGCGGTCGGGGTGGGACGTTCCGCGGTTGCGGTCATGAAGTGGATTCCTGCTCTGGCCGGGGGCCGCATGACTGGTCGGGTGGTGGCGCTGGTGGAACGATACGACGAGCGGGGGCCGACGTACAGGTGAAGCAGAGGTGGCCCGGGCCGCGGTCGATGACCGCGACCCGGGCCGATGGTGCGGGTCGTTACTTGATGGTGGCGGCAGCCTTGGCGACATCGGCGGCGAGCTTCGAGGTCAGCGGAGCCGACCCGGCCTGCGCGGCGGCGGCCTTCTGGCCCTCGTCGCTGGCCGCATAGGTGGCGTAGGCCTTGACGACCTTGCCGATCGAGGCGTCTTTGTAGGTGTCGCAGGCGATCAGGTAGCTGACCAGGACCATCGGCCAGTCGCCCTTGTCGGTCAGGGTGCGGTCGATGTCGATCGACAGGTCGTTCGACTCGCGGCCCGTGGTGAGCGGCGATTTGTCGACGACCGCCGCAGCACCGTCGGCGCTGATCTTGGTGGCGACCCCGCCGACGTCGAGCTTGGCGATGGAGAGGTCTCCGGCGCCGGACTCGTCGATGTAGGTGACGCTGTTCGTCGAGTTCTTGACGGCGTCGGCGACACCGGAGGTGCCCTTGGCCGCGTCACCGACGCTGTAGGGGAACGTCTGCGAGGCCGGAGCGGTCCACGCCGACTTGGCCTGGCTCGCGAGGTACTGCGTGAAGTTGAACGTGGTGCCGGAGTCGTCCGAGCGGTGCACGACGGTGATCGCCGCGTCGGGGAGCTTGGCGTCGGGGTTCAGCTTGGTGATCGCCGCGTCGTTCCACTTCTTGATGGTGCCCTTGAAGATGCCGGCGATGGCGTCGGCGTCGAGGGTCAGATCGGTGACGCCGGACACGTTGTAGGCGATCGCGATCGGGGAGATGTAGACGGGGAGGTCGATGGCCTTCGAGCCCGCGGCGCAACCGGCGAAGGTCGACTTGAGCTCGTCGTCGCTCAGCGCGGCGTCGGAGCCGGCGAAGTTGGCGGCACCCGAGATGAAGGAGGTGCGGCCGGCGCCGGAGCCCTGCGGGTCGTAGTTGACGGTGGCGTCGGGGTTGGCGGTCTGGAAGCCGGCGGCCCAGGTGGTCTCGGCGACGCCCTGCGCCGACGAACCGATGCCGTTGATCGTGCCGGAGACGGCCTTGGTGCTCGAGGACGCGCTGCTGGCGGGCGTCGACTCGTTGGAGGCACAGCTCGAGAGCGCGATGGTGCCCACGATGGCGATGGCGGCGATGCTGCCAAGTCGCTTGATGTTCACAGGTTTCCCTTCGGGGAGGTAGAAGTCGTTCGTGTTGCGGGACCGGGCCGGTGCTGACCCGCGAGCGAGGCTACGTCCGTGCGTTAACGACGATCGTTTGTACCGGTGAACGGAAGGTGAACGCGAAGGGAACAAGCGCCGGGGATCCTGACGGATCGCCGGGGCGCATTCGGTGGAACGATCTGTCGGTGAACGGGTCGTGCGGGTCGTGCCGTTCGTGCGGGTCGTGCGACTTGTGCCGTTGGTCAGACTCGTGCCGCTCGTGCCACTGGTGCCGCTCGTGCCGCTGGTGCCGCTGGTGCGCTCGTGCCGCCGCGACGGGACGAGCGGTACGAAGCGGCCTGGCCGTGGCCGAGGGGCGCCGACCGGCCCCGCGGGTCAGGCGATGCGGTTGATCGTCACGCGGCGGGGCCGTGCGTCTCGACCGCGACGAGCGTGCCGTCGGCTTTCGAGATGTGCAGGACGGTGTAGTCGGCCGTGCCGAGGGCCGAGTATCGACGCAGGTCGAGTTTGTGGCCGCCGACCGTCTGCGAGGAGATCTCGCGAACGATCTCGGGCAGCACTGGACCGTGACTGCAGAGGACGGCGTTGACGCGCTTCTTGAGTCGCTTCTTCACGACGCCGGCGACATCGTGTTTGCCGGCTTCGAAGGCGTCTTGGCTGAGGGCGTCGGTCTGCTTGACGCCGACGTGCGACGCGGACGAGAGCGGCTCCACCGTCGCGAGGCAGCGTGCCGCCGTGCTGGAGATGATGCGCTCGGGGCTCCACGACGCGATGCTGGGGGCGATGCTCCGGGCCTGCTTGCGGCCGGTGGGCTGCAGCGGACGCGTGGCGTCGACGCCCGACCATTCGGATGGCGGGATGGCCTTGGCGTGGCGGAGGGCGACGACGGCGAAGGTGCGGGCCTGGTCGCTCGCGACTCGGTCGGCGAAGCGGTCGAGCACTTCGGCGTCGCGCTCGTAGGTGAGTTGAGCCCGGGCCTTGGCGAGCGGCACCCACTCGATGACCTGCACTTCGCTGTTCGGCTTGAAGGTGCCGGCGGCCTCGAACGCCTCGTCGGTGACTTCGGCGGCCCAGTAGTGCACGATCTTGTCGCGGCCACCGGGCAGAAGGTATTCGGCCGTGCCGATCGGTGCTCCGAGGGTGATGTCGTAGCCGGTCTCTTCGGAGACCTCGCGCACGGCGGTCTGCGGCGTCGCCTCGCCCGGATCGACCTTGCCTTTGGGCAGGGAGACGTCGTGGTTGTACTCGCGGTGGATGAGGAGTACCCGCACCTTGCCGTCGACGAGGCGCCAGCACACTGCTCCCGCCGCGACCACGGTCGTTGCTGCAGCCGTTGTCGAACGCTTGGTCGTCACCGGGTGGAACGCCTTCTCTTGCTGATCTGTCGCATCAGTCCATCTTGCATGTCGGCGAGCCGTGTTCCGTCATCGGCCCGGGAGTGCCGCACCCAGGTCTCGTCGGCCTCGAGGTGCCACGACGACGTCTCGGGCGACATCGCGAGGTCGAAGAGGGCGTCGACTTCGCGGAGGTGGTCTTCTTGCACGAGTCGGACGAGCACTTCGACGCGCCGGTCGAGGTTGCGGTGCATCATGTCGGCGCTGCCGATGTAGACCTGCGGGTCGCCGTCGTTCGCGAACGAGAACAGGCGCGAATGTTCGAGGTAGCGGCCGAGGATCGAGCGGACCCGGATGTTCTCGCTCAGACCTGGCTGGCCCGCTTTCAGCGAGCAGATGCCCCGCACCCAGATGTCGATCGGCACCCCGGCGTTGCTGGCATGGTACAGAGCGTCGATGATCTCTTCGTCGACCATCGAGTTGATCTTGATGCGGATTCCTGACGGCTTGCCCGCCTTGGCGTTCTCCGCCTCGACGGCGATCCGCTTGACGAGACCTTTACGCAGGTGGAGAGGGGCGACGAGCAGGCGCTTGAACTTCTTCTCGATCGCGTAGCCGGAGAGCTCGTTGAACAGGCGAGTGACATCCTTGCCCACCTGGTCGTCGGCGGTGAAGAGGCCGAGGTCTTCGTAGATGCGGCTGGTCTTCGGGTTGTAGTTTCCGGTGCCGATGTGCGTGTAGTGGCGCAGCCGGCCACCCTTCTCCTGGCGGATGACGAGGGCGAGCTTGCAGTGCGTCTTGAGGCCGACGAGGCCGTAGACGACGTGCACGCCGGCCTTCTCCAGCTTGCGCGCCCAGGTGATGTTGTTCTGCTCGTCGAAGCGTGCCTTGATCTCGACCAGGGCCAACACCTGCTTGCCGGCCTCGGCGGCGTCGATCAGGGCTTCGATGATCGGACTGTCGCCGGAGGTGCGGTAGAGCGTCTGCTTGATGGCGAGGACGTTGGGGTCGGTCGCAGCCTGCTCGAGGAACGCCTGGACGCTGGTCGCGAACGACTCGTACGGGTGGTGCACCAGCACGTCACGACGGGAGATGCTGGCGAAGATGTCGGGCGCCATGTTGGGCTCGGTCGGCAGCAGTTGAACGGCGGTCGTCGGCAGATGTTTCGGGTAGTGCAGCTCGGGGCCGGCGATCTTGGCGATCTCGAACAGACCGGCCAGGTCGAGTGGCGCGGGAAGGCGGTAGACCTCTTGATCGGTGATGTCGAGTTCACGGACGAGGAGCTCGAGCGTGACGGGGTCCATGTCTTCGGTGATCTCGAGCCGGATCGGCGGACCGAAACGGCGCCGCAGGAGTTCTTTCTCGAGGGCCTGGATGAGGTTCTCCGACTCGTCTTCGTCGATCTCGACGTCTTCGTTGCGGGTGACGCGGAAGACGTGGTGCTCGTTGACCTCCATGCCGGGGAAGAGGTCTTGCAGGTGGTTGGCGATCAGATCTTCGAGGGGGATGAAGCGGAGGCGACCGCTGTTGTCGTCGGGCAGCTGCACGAAGCGGGGCAGGACCTGCGGAACTTTCAGCCGCGCGAACTCCTGCTTCTCGGTCTTGGGGTTGCGAACCCGCACGGCGAGATTGAGCGACAGCCCGGAGATGTACGGGAACGGGTGCGCCGGGTCGACGGCCAGCGGCATGAGGACGGGGAAGATCTGTGTCGAGAAGACGTCGTGCATGCGCTCGCGGTCGGCCTCGGCGAGGTCGGACCACATCTCGATGTGGATGCCGGCGGCGTCGAGGTCGGGCTTGACGAAATCGCTGAAGGCGACGGCGTGACGCTTCTGCAGCTCGTACGCCTTGGCGTTGATGGCGGCGAGCACGTCGACCGGTGCCGTGCCGACATTGGTCGGCACGGCGAGACCGGTTGCGATGCGACGCTTCAGGCCGGCGACCCGCACCATGAAGAACTCGTCGAGGTTGCTGGCGAAGATGGCCAAGAAGTTTGCCCGCTCGAGCAGAGGTGTCTCAGCGTCTTCGGCGAGCTCGAGCACACGCTGGTTGAACGCCAGCCAGCTGATCTCGCGGTCGAGGTAGCGGTCGCCGGGCAGCGTGCCGTCGTCGTCGAACGTGACGATATCGTCGAAATCGTCGATGAGGTCGTTCGTGACGGCTGCGCCGTCGACGTATGCTTCGCTGTCCATTGCTCAATCCTGCCACCGGTGGGTGCTCGGCAGGCCCGTCGCGCGTGAACTGTTGGTAACTCCTGCACGCGACGGCCCTGTGGACTACTCCTCGTTCTTGAGGGCGAGTCCGATGGCGAAGAACGTCGGTGCCCAGTGGCCGACGAAGATGCCCCAGCGGTCCGACTGCGCTTTGTCGTCGCTCTTCTTGCCGCGCGAGACGAGCCAGGCGAGCAGGGCGATGACGATGGAGGCGAAGCCGCCGATGTAGGCGTGCTCACTCTTGATGCCGAGGTCGTGGACGAACTTGATGGGATTCATGGTGTGCCTTCTGCTGGAGGGGAGGTGCGTTGGCCTCACTCCACTCCGATGCGCCTGTGAGTTCCCCATCCTTCCGCTCGGTTCCTCCGGCGTTGGCGCTCGTGAGATGGCCCGAGCCGTCGCCTCGCCCGACGGGAGGCGACGGTTCCGGCCATCTCACGAGCCGCCCGCCGTCCGAGCTGACCTCCGCCGGCGCACGACATCGCAGTTCGGCCCGGACGATCGCGGCGCGAACGGGTCGAACTGCGACCTCGCCGGAGGATCGGCGGCCGGAGGCGCCGAGGTCGACCGCCGAGGCCGCACCGGCGTCAGCACCGAAGCCGACGCCGACGCCGACGCCAGCGCCAGCACCGAAGCCGAAGCCGAAGCCGAAGCCGACGTCAGCGTCAGCGTCAGCGTCAGCGTCAGCGCCAGCGCCAGCGCCAGCGCCCGCGCCGGCGTCAGCGCGCGAGCGTGTACTGCACGTCGACCGCGTGGTCGGTGAATCCGCGGGCCGCGTAGAGGCGCAGTGCCGAGGTGTTGTCGCCCTCGACGTAGAGCGATGCGGTGGAGAGGCCGCGGGTGGCGAGGCGGTGCAGGCCCGCGTCGACGGCCAGGCCGCCGAGGTGCTGGCCCTGGTGCTCTGGGGCGACGCCGACCGCGTAGAACTCGCCGGGCTCCGGGGGCGGCCCGGCGACCTTCAGCCAGCAGAACGCGACGAGCTCGTCGCCCTGCCAGACGAGCAGGAAGTCGTCCGCGTCGAACCAGTCGTCGGCCTTGCGGGCGTCGAGGTCGAGCTGAGTCAGGGAGCCCTGCTCGGGGTGGTGGGCGAAGGCGCGGGCGTTGAGATCGAGCCAGGCCGCGTCGTCCGTGCCGGGGCGGAACGGGCGGACCGCGGTAGCGTCCGGGAGATCTGGAGCGGGGTGATCCTGGGAGACGGCCGCTCGCTGCTGGAGCAGGCGCCGCGTCGCCGTGAACCCGAACTCGTCGGCGAGGCGCTTCGCACCGGGGTGGTCTCCGTGAGCCCAGACCGCGAGCGGACCCTCGGTCAGCTCGACGACGTGACGAAGCAGGATCGTGCCCAGGCCCTGCCGACGGAGGGCCGGGCGCACGACCAGCTCGGCCTCGGACGAAGCACTCCGCAGGATCGCCGCGGCGTCGCCGTCGCCGACGACGGTGGCCTCGCCCGAGCGCGCGTCGACGAGCGCCTGGTCGGAGAACGGCGGGGTGCCGTCGACGGCGAGGGCCTCTGCCGCGAGTGGCCGAAGGAGGGCGGCCGCAGCGGCACCGCTCTGATCGGGAGCGGGGACGTCGGCCGGGCCCGGCTCAGGACGTGAGGGGCTGGACATCGCGCTGGTCGTCGTCGTAGACGTTGAAGCGGTAGCCGACGTTGCGGACGGTGCCGATCAGCGACTCGAGGTCGCCGAGCTTGGCGCGCAGGCGCCGCACGTGCACGTCGACGGTGCGGGTGCCACCGAAGTAGTCGTAGCCCCAGACCTCGCTGAGCAACTGCTCGCGCGTGAAGACCCGCGAGGGGTGCGTGGCGAAGAAGCGGAGCAGCTCGAACTCTTTGAAGGTGAGGTCGAGGGGGCGGCCGTGGACCTTGGCCGAGTAGCTGGCCTCGTCGATGACGACGCCCGAGGCCTGGATCTTGCTGCCCGACTGGCTCTGCGCCAGGCGCCCGGTCACGAGCCGGATGCGCGCGTCGACCTCGGCGGGGCCGGCCGTCTCGAGGATGACGTCGTCGACGCCCCACTCGGAGTTGACCGCGGTCAGGCCGCCTTCGGTGAGGACGAGCACGAGGGGAACCGTGACGCCGGTGGTGCGCAGGATCTTGCAGAGCGCCTTGGCGCTGGCGAGATCGGTTCTCGCGTCGACGAAGATGAGGTCGCTCGACGGAGCGTTGACGAGGTGAGCGGGCTCAGCCGGGATCTGGCGCGTACGGTGACTCAGGAGGGCGAGGGCCGGGAGGACGTCTGGCGTGCTGCCAGAGGTCAGGACCAAGAGTTGCGCCACACGACCTCCAGTAGATGTACTCCCAGCGATTCTAACGTCACACCGAGTTTGCCCCGGACCACCCTAGCGGGTGCGCAAGAGCGCCCCGGTAGGGGATGATGAAGCGGTGGAAACCAAGACCCGCGGCGAACGACTCCGGCTCGCGACCACCCTTCCCGTGTGGTTCGTGGCGATCGTCGGTGCGGTGGTGGTGGCGCTGACGACGCACGGCGACCGGTACCTCGTCTGGCTGCCCCTCGTACTCGGCGCGACGATCGTCGTGACCTTCAGCCTGCAGCTGGCGACCCGCGAGAAAGACGGGCTGGTCGATCGCACCATGCTGAGCCTCGCCGGCAGTCTCGTCGTCCTGGGAATCGCCACGGGCATCCTGTCGGTGCTCTCCCTCTAAGAGAGTTGCGCGGGTAGGCTGGCGGTATGGATTCGCTGCTTCCTCTCGAGATGTTCTACATCGGCCTGCTCGTACTGGCCTCCCTCTGCATCGTCTTCGTGGCGGTCACCGTTCTGGTCAAGCTGTTCAAAGGCCAGCGCTAGACCTCCATGATCGAAATCCCCACCGACCTTCCTGCGGAGATCGTTCCGCTGTCGTGGCTTCTCGGCGTCTGGGAGGGCACCGGTGTGGTCGATTACAAGGTGGGCGACGAAGACGACACCCGCCGTACCCACGAGTTCGGGCAGCGCGTGAGCTTCAGTCATGACGGTCTCCCCTTCCTCAACTACAGCTCGTACTCGTGGCTGCTCGACGAGCAGCACACGCCACTGGCGAGCGAGACCGGGTACTGGCGCCTCGACCGTCCCGCCGAAGAGGGCGACCGCGGTCCGGGCATGCTGCCGGGCGTCGGTGTCCAGCCCTTCACGACTCCCCGGGCCGTCGAGATCCTGCGCACCCCCGACGACGGCTTCAACATCGAGGTCTCGCTGGTGCACCCGTCCGGCGTCAACGAGCTCTACCTGGGCCGCGTCAAGGGTCCGCGCATCGACCTCTCGACCGACGCGGTCCTGCGTTCGAGCAACGCCAAAGAGTATTCGGCGGCCACCCGCATGTACGGCCTCGTCGAGAACCACCTCCTCTGGGCGTGGGACATCGCCGCGTTCGGCAACGAGTTGCGCACGCACGCGTCCGGGCGGCTCGCTCATGTCGACTGACGCCCGCACGCCCTTCGCCGCTCGCCCCGGTTTCGTCGCCGACGAGGCCACCGGCTCAGCCGCCCACTTCGGCAACCCGCTGGTCGAACAGAAGGCCCTGATCGCAGGATCCGCTCTGGTCGAGGTCCCCTCGCGCGGTCTCGTCACGGTCAGCGGCCCCGACCGGCTGTCGTGGCTCGACTCGCTCACCAGCCAGCGGCTCAAGGGCCTCGCCCCCGGCATCTCGACCGAGACGCTCCTGCTCGATCCCTCCGGCCGGGTGGAGCACGCCGCCGGCGTCCTCGACGACGGTGAGACGACCTGGCTGCTCGTCGATGCGGCCGCGGCGCCGGCGTTCGCCGCCTGGCTCGATTCGATGCGCTTCATGCTGCGGGTCGAGGTCGCAGACCGCACGGGCGAGTTCGCGGTTCTCGGAGCGTTCGCCGACCTGTCGCTGCCCGCCGCCGATCCTGCAGGTGTTCCTCTCGTCTGGCTCGACCCGTGGCGCGAGGTCGCCGTCGGCGGCGTCGGCTACGCAGCCGAGGCGACGCACCCGGCCCACGACTGGACCTATCGCGAGACGCTCGTCACGGCAGACGGTCTCGCAGCCGTCGCTGCGTCCGACGTCGGCGTCGCGGGCTCCCTCGCCCTCGAGGCGCTGCGCATCGCCGCCTGGCGGCCGCGCATCGGCACCGAGGCCGACGAGCGCACCATTCCGCACGAGCTCGACTGGCTGCGCACCGCGGTCCACCTCGACAAGGGCTGCTACCGCGGGCAGGAGACCGTCGCCAAGGTGCACAACCTCGGGCACCCGCCGCGGCGCCTCGTGATGCTGCACCTCGACGGCTCCGACAACGTGCTGCCCGCGCACGGCGCCCCCGTGTCGGCACTCGACCCGAAGCTCGGCGGCGAGGTCGTCGTCGGCGAGATCACCTCGAGCGGCACCCACTACGAGCTCGGTCCGATCGCGCTCGCCGTGATCAAGCGCAGCGTCGACGTGACCGCTCCGCTCTCCGTGCTGGCCGACGGCACGGTCGTCGCGGCGGCGCAGGAGGTCATCGTTCCGCCCGAAGCGGGCGCAGCGGCCGGTGTTCCTCGGCTGCCGCGGCTGGGTGCCGTGCGGCGCTGATCGTGCGGCGCTGACGGTGGCGCCCTCTGCGGGCACGGCCTCCGGGTTCGACGTTCGGCAGGCGCTGTTCCGCGTCCGATCCTCTTTTCCCGCGGTCGTCCAGATCGTCGTCGCCGCCGGTGCCGCGTATTCGATCGCGCGCTTCGGTCTCGGGCACGCGGCACCCGTGCTGGCGGTGACGGTGACCATCTCCTCGCTCGGTTTCGCGCGCGACGCCCGACCTCGGCGCGTGCTCGAGAACGCGGTCGGCGTGGTGATCGGGATCGCCCTCAGCGAGCTCCTCCTGCTCGTCATCGGCAAAGGGATCTGGCAGGACGGCGTCGTCCTGTTCGCCGCGCTCGTGATCGCCCGCTTCTTCTCGACGAGCAGCGCGTTCGCTGTGGCGGCCGCGACGCAGTCGATGTTCGTGATGCTCCTGCCCGATCCGGCCGGCGGTCCCTTCACCCGGTCGCTCGACGGCCTGGTCGGCGGTGTCATCGCACTGCTCATCACGGCTCTGGTGCCCCGCGATCCGCTCGGGCTGGCCCGTGCCGACGCCACGCGCCTGTTCGCCGAGCTCCAGCCGGCCTTCGAGTCGCTCGTACGAGCTCTCCGCCACGACGACGTGCGGCAGGCCGACGCCGCCCTCGATCGGCTGCGGGCGACGCAGCCGCTGCTCGACGACTGGGCGGCGACGCTCGAGACCGCGCGGTCGATCTCGCGGCTGTCGCCGTTCTTGCGCCGGCGGCTTCCCGTGGTGGAGAGCGAGGCGCGGATCCTGCGCTACCTCGACCTGGCTGTTCGCAACCTGCGCGTGGTGACCCGCCGCATCGACACCGGCATCGGCGACGGGCGACGACGGCCCGAGGTGGCGGACGTCGTCGCGAGCATCGGTGTCGCCGTCGGGGTGCTGGGGGAGTCCTTCGCCTCGGTCGAGCGGCGGCCGGTGGCGCAGGAGGCGCTGTCCGCCGTCGGACGCCGTCTCGACCCCGCGCTCGTCCTGCCGGGCGCCGCGGTCGGCGAAACCGTGCTCGTCCTGATGCTGCGGCCGCTGGTGATCGACCTGCTCATGGCGACGGGGCTGCCTCACGACGAGGCCCGCGCGCGGCTCGCGTCGCTCTGACCGGGGCGGCGCCGTGGCCGGCGCTCCCCGTAACTCGCGCGCTGCTGTCTGCCGGTCGTCCGGCGGTCGTCCTGCCGGAAATCGAAGGGGATTCGCCGCCCGGGAGCCAATTCAGTGGGATCGACGGGGGCTTTGCCGAAAATCCCCTTCGATTTCTGACCACGGCCGGGACCGGGACCCGGGGCAGGACCGGGGGCCGGGTGCGCGGCGAGGACAGGAGCGAGGACCGGGGCGCGAGCAGGTGGGAAGCCAGGGTGGCGACCGGGGTGGGGCTAGGGCAACGGAGCGACGGCAGCCCAGGGCACCGTGACCTCGCCGAGCCGCCAGCGCGAGCGACCGTGCAGGATCGGCCAGCCCTCGTCGCGCAGGGCACTCACCGTGGCCACCCACCGCTGCACGGGCGAGTAGACGGCGAGTCCGGCGTTGTAGCGCCAGTGCCGCTCGAGGTCGCCCAGGAACGCGTGGATCCGCTCCCCCTCCACATTGCGGTGGATCAGCGCCTTGGGCAGCCGCTCCGCCACGATCGACGGCGACTCGAGCGATGCCAGTCGGAGCGACGCGGTGAACGTCTGGGGACCGTCGGCGGTGACGTCGATCCAACTCGCCACACGGCCGACCTCGTTGCAGGTGCCCTCGACGAGCACTCCGCCCGGCGCGAGCCGATCGACCATCCGGGCCCACGCGTCGGCGACGGCGGACTCGTCGTACTGGCGGAGGACGTTGAGGGCCCGGATCACGGCCGGTCGCCTCCCCGCGCGCTCGTCCGACGGAGGGAGAGGCACCTCGAAACCACCGAGCACGAACGACACCCCCGGGATCGCCGACAGTGACGCCAGGGCCACGCGCGACGGCTCGATCTCGATGCCGACGACCTCGACGTCCGGCCGCACGCGGGCAAGGCGCTGATGCAGTTCGAGAGAGGTCGTCGCGCTGGCGCCATAGCCGAGGTCGACCACGAGCGGGTCGACAGCGCGGCGGAAGGCGGGATGCGACGCGATCCAGCGATCGACCCTGCGGAGGCGGTTCGTGCCGGTCGTTCCGCGCGTGACCTGGCCGATGGGCATGCGCACAAGTCAAGCATCCCGCGAGCGGGTCGGCGATAGGATCGGGGCATGACTTCGACCCTCATCCTCCTCAGGCACGGCAACAGCGAGTGGAACCAGAAGAACCTCTTCACGGGGTGGGTCGATGTCCGACTGAGCGAACAGGGAACCGCCGAGGCGAAGCGAGCCGGCGAACTGCTGCGCGACTCCGGCCTGAAGCCCGAGATCCTCTACACGTCGGTCTTGACGCGCGCCATCCAGACGGCGAACCTCGCCCTCGAGGAGGCCGACCGCCTGTGGATCCCGGTCAAGCGCTCCTGGCGACTCAACGAGCGCCACTACGGTGCCCTCCAGGGCAAGGACAAGGCGCAGACCCTCGAAGAGTACGGCCCCGAGCAGTTCCAGACCTGGCGTCGTTCGTTCGACGTCCCGCCGCCCGCGCTCGACGACGACAGCGAGTGGTCGCAGGCGCACGACGAGCGGTATGCCGATCTCGGTGCGGACGCACCGCGCACCGAGTCGCTCGAGCTCGTCATCGAGCGCATGCTGCCCTACTGGGAGAGCGACATCACCGTCGACCTCGCGGCCGGCAAGACGGTGCTCGTCACGGCCCACGGCAATTCGCTCCGCGCCCTGGTCAAGCACCTCGACGGCATCTCCGACGCCGACATCGCCGAGTTGAACATCCCCACCGGCATCCCGCTCGTCTACGAGCTCGACGACGACTTCAAGCCGACGAAGGCCGGCGAGTACCTCGATCCCGAAGCCGCTGCGGCCGGCGCCGCGGCCGTGGCCGCCCAGGGCAAGAAGTAGCGCACCGCGACCCCTTGCCTTTGTCGCAGTACATTGCGACAATGGATGCTACAAAGGAGTCGCTGATGATCTTTCTGACCTGCCTCATCGCGGCCTATGCCGTCTTCCTCGCCGCCACCGCGGCACTCACGGCAGCCGCTCCCTTCCAGGGCTGGCTGACGGCTCGCCTCGGCCGCCGCGTGGGCCTCGGGGTCCCCGTCGATCTCGACGCCCGACTCCGCGAAAGGGTGCGTCGGCGTGCTCTCGGCGGGTCCGTCGGTGGGCTGGTCGGGCTGGCCGTCGCTCTTGCTGCGTGCGCCGCAGCTTCGCTGTCCGGTCTGTTTCCGTGGCCTTCCGTCGCATCCGGCTACAGCGTGTGGATGGTCGAGACCTACGGCGTCCTCGCCGTCTCGGCCATCGCGACCGGGCTCGGTGTGGGGTGGGCGGCTCTCCGAGCCGAGACGCTTCCGGCCGACGAGCCGCGCGTGGCGCGAACGCGTGCGGTCGGCGTGCGCGACTACGTACCGTCGGTCCTCCGCGTCGGTGGGTGGCACCTGCTCGGGCTGGCCGTCGCGACGATCGTCGTGATCGCCGTCACCGGCGGTGTGAGTCCCTGGCTCCTGCCGGGGGCCGCCGTGGTCGCCGCAGGCATCGGCGGCATGGTGACGTTCGAGGTGGTGGCCCGCCGCATCGTCTCCCGAGGCCGGCCCGCGTCGGGCACAGACGAGATGGTGTGGAACGACGCCCTGCGATCGGAGGCTCTTCGAGACCTCCTCTACGCGCCTCTCCTGGCGGTGGTGCTCGGTGCCTGGTGGTCGCTGATCGGCCAGGGCGATGCGTTGCGGGCGCCACTCGCCCTCATCCCCGGTGCTCTCGGCCTGGGCGGCATGGTGCTCTTCGGCTTTATCTTCCGGCACACGCGCACCTGGTACCTCGAAGAGCTCTGGCCCGGTTCGCGTCGTCGCACCCCCGACGAAGAGGCGCGCAGGATCATGGCGGTGCAGGCCAGATGATCACCCTCGACCCGCGCTCCGCGACGCCTCCGTTCGAGCAGCTGCGCGTGCAGATCGCCGAACAGGTGCGCCGTGGCTCGCTCGCCGCAGGAGAGCGTCTGCCGACGGTCCGGCGCCTGGCCGAAGACCTCGGCATCGCGCCCAACACGGTGGCGCGCGCCTACCGCGAGCTCGAGGCCGACGGGCTCGTCGAGACGCGCGGCCGGAACGGCACGCTCGTCCGTGCCCAGGGCGACGCCGCCGCGCAGCAGGCCCAAGACGCGGCGCGCGCCTACGCCGAGCGCGTGGCCAAGCTCGGTGTCACGCCGGCCGAGGCGCTGAGGTACGTGACGGGTGCCCTCGGCGCGGCGGCGCCGACCGCCTGACGCGCCGACCGCGCGCCGCGCAGACGGCGGCGGCGCCGACCGCCTGACGCGCCGACCGCCTGACGCGCCGACCGCCTGACGCGCCGACCGCGCGCCGCGCGGACGCTAGCCGTGCTGACGGCGGGCAGCGCGTACGCACGCACTGTCGACCGCGCGCCATGCGAACGCAAGCGCAGGCAGCGCCGCACCCCAGGGCGTACGCCGGCCATGCAGACATCGCGCAGCGCGCATCCAGGCAGCGCCGACCCCGCGCAGCGCCGACCCCGCGCAGCGCACACGCAAGCACTGCCGCCCCGCGCAGCGCGCAAGCAGCGCCGCACCCGCGCAGCGCAGGCAAAGAGCGCCGACAGCGCGCCTACACGAACAGTGCGCTGATCTCCTGCACAAGGGCGTCCATATCGACGGTGGCCACGTCGTCGACGCGCACCACGGGAGAGAGACCCAGCGGCTCACCCGACTCGCCGCACCAGACCTCGACGAGCCGCGGTGATCCTGCGCTCTCGAGTCCCGTCCGCACGGCGCCGGAGTCGGACGCCTCCCAGCCCGCATCGAGGACGACGCCGGCTTCGATCAGCCCGGCTGTGCGCCACGTCGTCTCGATGGCCAGGGCCCGCACGCCCGCGGCCGGTGCGACGGGCCCGGTCTGTCGAAGGAGGGCCTCCTGCACCTTGGACGGCTGCAGGACGGGGCATCCGAGCAGGATTCCCAGCGCGGACGAGATCTCCGTCTTCCGGGGGTCGGGGGTGCCGTTGACAAGAATCGCGACCTGAGCCATGCGTCCATCCTGCCGGACGGTGACGTCGGCGAGAGACCGCGCATCCGACAGCCGTGAGCGACCGCCCACGGTGGCACGTGATTCGTGCTGCTCGGCAGAACGACCATGCTGGCGGTTATCGGCTTGGATGTGCGGAAGGTCGCGCGGTGACCTTCCATGGTCTCGTTGCCCGTCAGGCCGCAGGCCGGGTGGCCTAAGAGCATCCCGCCAGGCGATCCCATGGCCCGTGTGCCGAACCTCATGAGTTCGCACCGGGTCACGCACGCCGGGGATGCCGGGTCGTCAGGACAGACGAACCCGTTCAGCATGCGCAACCGCGGCTTGGATCACTGGTACCTGCTCTCGGACCGAACCGTCCCATGACGAGGGCAACTCGAGGCTGTGATTTGCTCCCGTCACCGAGTGGAGAATCGCGTGGCTGTCGGTCAGCAGCGACGGGAGCCAGGCGGGATCAGCAGTACCGCCGATGGCCACGTGGCGGTCGTCTGCAGCGTTGAGGGCTTCGGCAACGTCGGACTCGGAGAGTAATGGGGTCAGCCAGATGCCGGCCGCCCCGTGTGTCATCGCCCAGGGAAGGGCGAAGGTGCCGATGGATTTAGCCACGACGAGATCAGGGACGTCTCCTCCTGGGAACGTTTCCAAGGAGTCGTGAACCAACCTCCGCCCTTGTTCCAAGCTCGCGGGCCGGAACCCCCAGTCCGCCCGGATGAGTCTCCATCCGTGCGCGACGAGGGCGGAGGATATCCAGTAGAGGAGGGGCGCCTGAGTGGTGTAACCGGCGCCGGGAAGAATGAGTGCGGTCGGGGTGGTGGCGGCCGGGTGGGCGGGGAGTTGTTCTTCGAAGGTGACCACAGGCTCAGGGTAGCGGCGCCAAAGACGCGCCGGGACCGGCCGATAGTCATATGATCTGGATATAGTGACCAGATGAGTTTCGAGATGCGGGAGCCGACATTTGTGATCCTGTCGTCGTTGGCGGAAGGTCCTCGCCACGGGTACGGAATCATCACGGATACCGCGGGTCTGACCGGCGGCACGATGCGTCTTCAGGCGGGAACGCTGTACGCCGCTCTCGACCGGTTGCGGGTCGATGGCCTGGTCGAGGTGTCGTCCGAGGAGATCGTCCACGGAAGATTGAGGCGATCCTTCACCCTCACGACCCTCGGCCGCTCACGTCTTGCAGAGGAAGCACGACGCCGACAACACGGCGCGGAGCTTGCTTTGCGCCGATTGAGAACGAAGGTGGTTGGGGCATGAGCGAGCTTGAACGCCACTACCGGGCTAGCATCCGTTGCTATTCGGCGAGGTGGAGGCGCGTCCACGGCGAAGCGCTGCTCGATACCTTGCTGCAGGTTGCCGAAGCCGAGGGAAGGGCGCGCCCAACAGGGCGCGAGCTTCGAAACATCGTCCGAATGGGCCTGCGTCAACGCGCCCTGACGGCCGCACCGTTCTTCTTTTTCGTGATCGCTGCCCTCGGTGGTTTGGGGCTGCTGCTTGCCTGGCACGCGGGTATTCAGAGCACCCTTGTTTTCAGCGTGCCGGCCATTCCTGCTCATCCCGAGGGTCAGCTCTACACGACGCCTTCATTGCCGGTCGTGAGGTCCGTCTGGGTGGGCTTGGGTGGCGCGGCGATGTTCGTCGTGGCGGCCGGTCTCGGCGTCGTCCTGCTCCGGCGCAATCACCGAGCCGTGAAGACTCCCCGGCTAGACGACGCCGACTAGGGTCCGTGATCGTCGGATCCAGCCCGACCGGTCCCCGCGGGAAGGCCGAAAGGGCCGAAATGCTCGCTCCCAGGCCCGGAAGCGTGCATTTCGGCCCTTTCGACGCGCGCGGCTCACCGTGTACGGGCACGGCCGATGGAAGTGGATTCGACTAGAGGACGTGCAGGGTAGCGAGAAGGACGATGACACCAGCGATTCCGATCGCGGTCGCTCCGGTCCAGATTCACCAGGAGCCGGACCTCGTCTTTCGCGTCGCCTTCTCAGCCGGCGACTCTGTGATGCCCGTGAAGTCCAGGACACGTCGCGCACGACTCGGCTTCTCGCTCATGTCGCCACACTGTCACCAGTGACCACGCATTCGGGCGCGGCGCGCACTCGAGTCGCTACGACTTCGCTTCTCCTGCCGGCTGCGAGAGATCCAGGTCGCGTCCAGCCCGATCTCCTCCGTCTTCTTCGGCACGTCCCAGGTCATCGCGGTGCCGTTCTTGAAGACGAACCGACGCGGCCGTGCCGTCTCGATCGCACCATGGCTCATCGCGGCTCTGCTAGCGGCCATCGTGGGGGCCCTGCGGCTTCGATCCGTCCGCCGCGCCGATCCTGTTCCCCTGGCCGGCCTCGAAGCCGGACCGTCAGGGAGCCGCGCCCGGCACGCCGAAGCCCCCGCCCACCAGTCGGTGAGCGGGGGCTTCGAGGAGTTCGTAGCCGAGGGACTACTTCTTGGTACGGACGTTCTGCGTGTAGATGGCGCCGGTGCTGACGTCTTCCTCGAGGTTCTCCAGCGTGCGCCCCTGGGTTTCGGGGACAGCGCGCCAGACGAAGAACAGCGACAGCAGGTTGACGATGCCGAACGCGAAGAACGTGTTCGTGATGCCGAGGCCGGCGATGAGGGTCGGGAAGTAGAGACCGAGGAACGCGTTGGCGATCCAGAGGCAGAACACCGAGACGCCGATGCCGAAGCCGCGCATCTTGAGGGGAAGATCTCGGACAGCGTCACCCAGACGGCGACGTTGAGGAAGGTCTGCATGGAGCCGACGAATGCCACGATCAGGACCAGGAGCACCCAGGGGCGAGCCGCGTTGCCGTCGGGCAGGACGACGGAGCCGAGCCCGATGAGGAGATGGCAGACGGCAACCAGCGCGAAGCCCAACAGGAAGGTACGGCGGCGCGAGAAGTGGTCCATGATTCGGAGAGCGATGATCGCTCCGATGACCGCGACGATGCCCGGGGCGACGTTGGCGATGAGGGCGGCGCTGGAGGAGAAGCCGGCCTCCTTGAGCACGGTCTGGCCGTAGTAGACGACCGCGTTGATGCCGGTGAGCTGCTGCGCGACGCCGAGTCCGATGCCGACGAGGATGATGCGCAGGAACCACTTGTTCCGAAGGATCTCGCCGATCGGGAGAGACTTCCGGCGGGATTCCTCCGAGGTGATCGACTCGACTTCGGCGAGCTCCGCCGTGGCGCGCTCCTTCGTGCGGAGGGTCGAGAGCACGGTGAGGGCCTCGTCGTCGCGGCCCTTGCTGACGAGCCAGCGGGGCGACTCGGGCATGCGCAGCATGCCGATGAAGAGGGCGATCGCGGGCAGCGCCTCGATGGACAGCATGATGCGCCAGACACCGTTGCCCTCGCCCCACACGTTGCCGATGATGGCGTTGATGATGAAGGCCAGGAGCTGACCGCCGACGATCATGAACTCGTTGCGGCCGGCGAGTGAGCCGCGGATTTCGAAGGGAGCGAGTTCGGCGAGGAAGACCGGCACCACGGTCGACGCGGCACCGACGGCGAGGCCGAGGATGACACGCCCCAGGACCATGACGCCGAACGTCGGAGCCACGACGCAGATCATGGCGCCGATGAAGAACAGGACCGACATGAGGATGATCGTCTTTCGTCGACCCCAGGCGTCGGAGAGTCGGCCACCGGTGATGGCGCCGATGGCCGCACCGAAGAGCAGCGAGCTCGTGACGACGCCCTCGGTGAGCGTTGTGAGCCCGAGGTCTTTCACCATCGGCGACAGGGCACCGTTGATGACGGCCGTGTCGTAACCGAAGAGAAGACCACCGAAGGTCGCGACCAGGGCCACCTGGCCGAGACGCTTGCTGTGCGAGCCCTTGGTCAGAGGCGGCAGGGGGACCCTGGACCCGCTAGTAGTTGGGTCAACGGCAGTCGACATGGGAACTCCTTTGTTCTATCAATAAGACAGGAGGGACATTATCACGACCCTTTTGCCTTCGCCACATGTTCTGACAAATCGCCGGGCCGCACATCTCGAGTTCCGCGGGCGGGCGTAGTCTCGAAGGCATGGATCTGCAGCTTCACGACCACGTCGCTCTCGTCGTCGGAGGGGCCGGATACATCGGCTCGGCCATCACCGCTCGGCTCCGCGAGGAGGGCGCGACGGTCGTCGTGGCCTCCCGTCACGCGGAGGACGGCGTCGTGATGGACGCGCGCGATCCCGCGTCCGTTCGCGAAGGCGTCGCCCAGGTGATCGCCCTGCACGGTCGCATCGACGTCCTCGTCGTCACCGCCGCCCCCAGCGCGCGGACGCTCGACCCGGCGCGCAATTCCGACCCCGAGCAAGTGGCCGACGCGCTGGACGGCAAGGCGCTGGTCTTCCTCCGGGTCGCCAACGAGGTCGTTCCGCACATGCGCGAGGCGGGTTCCGGCCGGATCGTCGCCGTCAGCGGGCAGAACGCCCTCATCACCGGGAGCATCGCCGGTTCCGTCCGCAACGCGGCGACGAACCTCATCGCGAAGAACCTCGCCGACGAACTCGCCGGCAGCGGCGTCGCGGTCAACGTCGTGAACCCCGGCACAGTCACCGACGAGCCCGCGCTCGCCGTCGAGACGGGTCGTCCCGGCGAGTCGAGCCCGACTCAGATCGCCGACCTCACCGCATTCCTCGCCTCGCCGCTCTCCGCCGTGTCGGGGGAGTCGATCGCGGTCGGGCACCGAATCCGCGGAGTCACGTCGCTCTGAGGGCGGCGCAGGATCACGGGGCCGTGACGGCCTCGGGCCGAGGTTCCACGGAGCGCGTGCCCCCCTTCGCCGACGGTGGCCCGGGCGCCTGTTCCCCGGTGGCACAGCCGAGAGGCGTTGACTTCTGGCATGCCCACACCCATCGTCACGCCGAGCGGCTATTCGCACGTCCGCCTGACCGTCACCGATCCCGACGACATCAACCTGGAGCTCGCCGCGCCTCGGCCGAGTAGGACGGACGCATGAAGAAGCCTCTCGCCGTCCTGTTCGACATCGACGAGACGCTCGTCCACACGGGTGGGGCCGGCGGTCGCAGTTGGACCGCGGCGTTCCAGGAGCTCTACGGCATCCCCGCCGACATCGGGCAGCACACCTCGAGCGGGGAGACGGACCCCGAGGTGGGCAGGGAGACCTTCAGGGGCGTCCTGGGGCGCGATCCCCGCCCCGACGAACTGTCGAGGCTCTACGCGCGCTACCTGTGGCACCTGTCCGACATCATCCGGACCGCCGAGGGGTACCGGGTGGAGAAGGGCGTCGATGCCCTCCTCACGCGGCTCGCCGAGGAGAACGTGGTGATCGGCGTCATCTCCGGCGCCATGGAGGGCGCTGCCCGAGCCAAGATGGAGCCGGGCGACCTCGGGCGCTACTTCGTCTTCGGCGGATACGGCTCGGACTCGCCCGACCGTGACGAGGCGACGCGGGCTGCGATCCGGAAGGCCTCTCTTCTGGTCGGCCACGACCTGGCACCCGACGAGGTCGCGGTGGTGGGCGACACCCCGCACGACATCACCTCGGCCCACGCCGCCGGCGCCGCGGGCATCGGCGTCGCCACCGGGAAGTACTCGGCGGACGAGCTCCGGGAGGCGGGCGCCGACGCCGTCCTCACCGACCTCACGGAGCCGTTCCCGGGTCTCTGACAGCGGAAACCCCCGCCCGGGCGTGAGCCTGAGCGGGGGTTTCGCGGTGGAGCAGAGGTGTTACTGACCGGCCTTGGCGAGAGCCTCGAGGGTCGGGTTGTTCGCGTACGACTTGACCGCGTTCTCCTTGGTGATCAGGATCGGGGTCAGCTCGATGGCCGGCACCGTCTTCACGCCGTTGTAGTTGTTCTTCTTGTCGATGACCGTCTTGGGCTTGTTGCCCTTCGACAGGTCGGTGACGAGGTCGACCGCGGCCTGAGCCTCGGTGTCGGTGTTCTTGTAGATGGTCGAGTACTGCGTGCCGTTCATGATGAGCGGGATCGACGCGGTCTCGGAGTCCTGACCGGTCACGACCGGGTTGGGCTTGCCGGCCGACTTCGTGGCCTGCAGGATGGCGCGACCGAGGGTGTCGTTCGGGGAGAGGACACCGTCGAGCTTGGTGGAGCCCGAGTAGTGCGCCTGCAGCAGGTTGCTCATACGCGTCTGAGCGTTCTGAGCGAGCCAGCCCTGGGTCGAGACCGTCTTGAACGTGGTCTGACCCGAGACGACCTTGAGGGTGCCGTCGTCGATCTTCGGCTGCAGGATGTTCATCGCACCGTTGAAGAACACGGGGGCGTTGGCGTCGTCGGGCGAACCGGCGAAGAGCTCGACGTTGTACGGGCCGGAACCCTTCAGCTTCTTGAGTCCGTCGAGCAGGGCCTGACCCTGCAGCTGACCGACCTTGTAGTTGTTGAAGGCGACGTAGTAGTCGACGTTCTTGGTGCCGGTGATGTTGCGGTCCCAGGCGATGACCGGGATGCCGGCGGCCTTGGCCTGCTTGACCTGCGTGCCGAGCTGCGAGCCGTCCTGGGCGGCGATGATGATCGCCTTGTCGCCCTTGGTGACCATGCCCGAGATCTGGTTCTGCTGGTCGGGGACCGTGTTCGAGGCGGCGGCGTACTGGACGTCGGCCTTGAAGCCGGCCTTCTTCAGCGACGACTCGAATGCGGCCTTGGCCAGAACCCAGTTCTGCGAGGTCTTGGCGGGGAGCGCGACGCCGATGGTCGAGCCCTTGGGGATCTTCGCCGCGTCGTCGCTCGAGCCGCCACGCGAGGTGCCGGAGCAGGAGGTCAGCGTGACAACGGTGAGCGCCGCGACGGCAGCGCCGACGATGAGCTGTTTCTTCATTGAAAGGCTTCTTTCATTTCTGGGGATGTGAGTGCTGGTGCACCCGGTGCTGTGGGATCGATGGTGCGTATCCCGGGTTTCTGCTGCTGCTGTGCCCGTTTCGGGGCGGGTGGTCAGGGCAGCAAAACTTGTGAGTCGGAGTCGATGGACTGGGGCTGAGCGCCCTCGCCCTTCAGACCGCCCGACGTGGGGCCTTCGTCGTCCTTGTTCTTGCGACCGAAGCCGCGAGTCAGGTAGCCGATGATCGACGGCCGGCCCTGCGTCTTGTTGTAGACGTCGAACGCGACGGCGATGAGGAGCACGAGGCCGCGGATGATCTGGACCAGGTTGGTGTCGATGCCCTTCAGCGAGAGGCCGTTGGCGAGGAACGCCAGGACGAGACCACCGATGATCGAGGCGATGACGGTACCGACACCACCCGCGACCGCGGCTCCACCGACGAAGACGGCGGCGATGGCGTCGAGCTCCCAGCCCGTGCCGTCGGCAGGACCGGAGGATCCCGAGTAGCCGACGAAGACCATGCCGGCGACGGCGGCCAGGACCGACATGTTGAGCATGACGAGGAAGTTGACGCGCTTCGAGTTCACACCGGAGAGCACGGCGGCGTTCGAGTTGCCACCGACCGCGTAGAGGTGACGGCCGAAGGTGGTCGTGTTGGTGACGAAGCCGTAGATGATGACCAGGACGCCGAGGATGATCGCGACGATCGGGACCGAGGTGTTCGGGCGACCGGAGGCGAAGAGGAACGTGGCGTAGGCCGTGACGCCGCCGAGGACGACGATGCGGACGATGCTGGTCCACAGCGGAGCCGGCTGGGCACCCATCTTGACGCGGTTACGACGGCCGCGGAACTCGAAGACGATGATCGCGACGATCGAGACGATGCCGAGGATGAGCGTGCCGTTGCTGAATCCGGTGTCGGGGCCGAAGTCGTTGATGTAGCCGCCGCCGATGTTCTGGAAGCTCTGCGGGACGGGGACGGCGGTGGAGTTACCGACGATCTGGTTGGCGCCGCGGAAGATCAGCTGTCCGGCCAGGGTCACGATGAACGCGGGGACCCGGACGTAGGCGACCCAGAAGCCCTGCCAGGCGCCGACGAGCACGCCGACGACGAGGCCGAGGATGATCGCGGCCCACCAGGACCAGTGCCAGACGGCCATCGCCTGGGCCACGATGATGCCGACGAACGCGGCGACCGAACCGACCGAGAGGTCGATGTGGCCGGCGACGATCACCATCACCATGCCGATCGCGAGGATCAGGATGTACGAGTACTGCTGGAAGACGTTGATGACGTTGGCGGGCTCGAGCGTGATGCCGCCGGTCCAGATCTGGAAGCCGATGATGATCACGATGAGCGCGATGATCATGCCGTACTGGCTGATCCCGCCACCCTTGTTGCCAAGGATGCTGTCGAGATTCTTTTTGAAGTTCTTCATCGAACCGAGGTCCTTTTCGAGGTCATGCTCACCATCAGCGACTCGGGGTCAGCCTCGGTTGCGGTCAATTCATTGGTGATGGAGCCTTCGAAGATCGTGTAGATGCGATCCGAGAGGCCGAGGAGCTCGGGGAGCTCGGAGGAGATGAGGACCACGGCTTTGCCCTGCGCGGCCAGGTCTTGGATGATGCCGTAGATCTCGAACTTGGCGCCCACGTCGATGCCGCGGGTCGGCTCGTCGAGGATGAGGAGGTCGGGGTCGGTGAACATCCACTTCGCCAGGACGACCTTCTGCTGGTTGCCGCCGGAGAGCTTGTTGACGCCCTCGTCGACGCTCGTCGCCTTGGTGCGAAGGCTGCGACGGAAGCGCTCGGAGACCTCGTACTCTTCGACCGCCGAGACCACGCCGTTGTGCGTGATCTTGGGCAGGCCGGCCGAGACGGTCGACCGCTTGATCGTGTCGAGGAGGTTGAGTCCCAGGGCCTTGCGGTCTTCCGAGACGTAGCCGATGCCGTTCTTGATGGCGTGGGCGACGGTGTCCGTGCGGATCTCGCGGCCCTCCTTGTAGACCTCGCCCGAGACGTAGGTGCCGTAGGAGTGGCCGAAGATGCTCATCGCGAGCTCGGTGCGACCGGCGCCCATGAGGCCGGCGAAGCCGACGATCTCGCCCTTGCGGACGTAGAAGTTCTCGTTCTTGCAGACGAGGCGCTCGGGGTCGAGGGGGTGGCGGACCGTCCAGTTGCGGACCTCGAAGAACTTCTCGCCGATGTTCGGCGTGCGGTCGGGGAAGCGGCTCTCGAGGGAGCGCCCCACCATGCCGCGGATGATGCGGTCTTCGTTGACGCCGTCGGCCTTGACGTCGAGGCTCTCGATCGTCTTGCCGTCGCGGAGGATCGTGATGGTGTCGGCGACCTGCTCGATCTCGTTCAGCTTGTGGCTGATCATGATCGAGGTGATGCCCTTCGCCTTCAAACCGACGATGAGGTCGAGGAGGTGCTGCGACTCCTGCTCGTTGAGCGCGGCGGTGGGCTCGTCGAGGATGAGGAGCTTGACGTCTTTGTTGAGAGCCTTGGCGATCTCGACGAGCTGCTGCTTGCCGACACCCAGCGACTTGATCTTCATGTCGGGGTTCTCGGTGAGGCCCACGCGGGCCAGCAGGTCGTGCGCGCGTCGCTGGGCTTCGACCCAGTTGATGACACCGCGCTTGCCGGGCTCGTTGCCCAGGAAGATGTTCTCGGTGATCGAGAGCTCGGGGATCAGGGCGAGCTCCTGGTGGATGATCACGATGCCGGCGGCTTCGGACTGCCGGATGCCGGAGAACTGCGCGACCTCGGACTCGAAGACGATCTCGCCGGAGTAGGTCCCGAACGGGTAGACGCCCGAGAGGACCTTCATGAGTGTCGACTTGCCTGCACCGTTCTCGCCGCAGATCGCGTGGATCTCGCCGGCCTTCACGGTCAGGTTCACGTCGGAGAGGGCCTTCACACCGGGAAACTCTTTGGTGATCGAGCGCATCTCGAGGATGGTTGGGCCACCAGCCATTGTGCACCGCCATTTACTAAGACATCGTTGTCGGGTTGAGCTGTCTTGCTTGCCCCGCAGGCTGTTCATCAGCCCGGGATTACATTAGGCCTGGTTGGGCCTGGCGTCAAAAGGTTAACGCAACGAATTTGTAACGGCTTCAGGAGTCTCGGTCTCGAGAGCGCTCACATGACCCGGTCGGCCGGGACCCGTCGCGGAGCGTGAGCAGGATCACGACGGGGCTCAGATGACCCGGACCGCGGCCTGATGGAACACCAGGGCTGCGGCGCCGAGGGCTTCGCCGCGATCGTCCAGGGTCGACGCCACCAGGGCCGTGGAATCGCGGACGAGTGGCAGCACGTGTCGGGCGAACGCTCGTCCGACGGGTTCGAGGATGATGTCGCCGAGGGAGGCGAGTGGGCCGCCCAGCACGATCACCTCGGGGCTCAGGATGCTGGCGAGATCGCCGACCACGCGGCCGATCAGGCGGGCGGCGTCCTCGATGACCCGAAGGGCGGCGACGTCGCCGGCGAGAACGGCCTTGACCAGGTCTTCCGTCGTCTTGATGGGCGTCACGGTGCTCAACCGGTCGAGCATGGCCGTCGTCGAGGCCTCCGCCTCGAGGCAGCCGCGATTGCCGCAGCGACAGGCTTGTCCGTCGGGGACGACCTGGACGTGGCCTACCTCGCCCGTGATCCCGGTCGCGCCGTTGAAGGGCTGGCCGTTCAGGATCAGCCCGGCTCCGATCCCGGAGCCCACCTTCAGGTAGACGAGGTTGGTGGCGCCGCCGTGCAGCCCCCAGATGGTCTCGGCGACGCTGCCCAGGTTGGCGTCGTTGTCGAGGACGACGGGGACGCCGAGGCGATCCTCGAGCTCCACGACGACATCGACGAAGGCCCACTCCGCCCAGACGGTGCCGATCACCGGCATCTGGTCGCGGCGGTCGATGGATCCGGAGATCCCCACGCCCACGCCGCTCAGGGCCTCCCACGACGTCCCGGTCTGCTCGAGCAGTCGGGTCAGCATCTCCTTGGCGAGATCGAAGCCCTCGCGAGGGTCGTACTTCTGCGGAAGGACGATGTTCTCCTCCGCCGCGATCGTGTAGTCGGGGTAGACGAGGACGACGCGGAGGTGCCGTCGACCGAAGCCGATCCCCGCGGCGACGGTGCCGTTGTGGGTCAGCAGTTGGACCGAGACGGCCCGCCGGCCCGAGCTCGTCGTGGGCGTCAGACTGACGAGGCCGTTCTTGGCCATGTAGCTGACGATGTTCGAGATCGTGGCGGTACTGAGGCCCGTTCGGCGCGCGAGATCGGCCTGCGTCGACGCGCCCACCTTGACGAGGGCTTCGACGACGCGCTGCTGGTTGCGCTTGCGGAGAGACGTTTGCGACCCCGGGCTCGACCGAGCCGAGGGGTTTTGTCGTCGGCCCGCCATTGGGCCTTGGAGATTTGACACGCTCGAATCATTGTCGCCCGAATGGGTGTCGTCAAGAGGTTAACGCAAACCGTGATCCAAAAGTGAAGCTTGTGTTGGCGGGTCGGGACGCGCCCCTCGGCGCGGATCAGCCTGCCGACACAGGCACATGAGCAAGGGCCCGAACCGACGCGTGGTGCGTCGCTTCGGGCCCTTCTGGCCAGCTGGATCAGGCTTCGGCGCCCACCCAGTCACCCGTGGCGAGGTACTGCACCTTCTTGGCGATCGACACCGCGTGGTCGGCGAAACGCTCGTGGTACCGGCTCGCGAGAGTCGCGTCGACGGTGTCGGCCGGAGCGCCCTTCCAGGTCTCTCCGAGCACCTTGTCGAACACGCTGAGGTGCAGTTCGTCGATCCGGTCGTCGTCGTTGCGGATCTCTTCGGCGAGGCTGACGTCTTCGGTGGTGAGGAGCTGGGTCAGCTTTTTCGCGATGGCGACGTCGAGTTCGCCCAGCTCGGTGAAGGTGGGCCGCAGCGACTTCGGGACGACTTTCTCGGGGAAGCGGTAGCGGGCCAGCTGGGCGATGTGCTCGGACATGTCGCCCATGCGCTCGAGCGAGGCGCTGATGCGGAGAGCGCTGACCACGATGCGCAGGTCGCGGGCGACCGGCTGCTGGCGGGCCAGGATGTCGATGGCCAGTTCGTCGAGACTCACCGAGAGCTGGTCGATCTTGTCGTCGTCGGCGATGACCTGCTCGGCCAGGTTGACGTTGGATTCGTGGAAGGCCTTGGTCGCGTTCTCGATCGAGGCAGCTACGAGCGTCGAGATCTCGACGAGCCGCTCCTGCACTTCCTGGAGCTCCAGCTGGAATACCTCGCGCATTGTCTAGGTCGACCCTTTCGTTTCGGGACTCGCCCGCGGTGTGCGGGACGTCGCCCGGGCAGTCTCGACGAGCCTCCACCGCCGAGGTTAACGGATGGTGATCCGCAGGCGAACTCTCTCCAACGTACAGCGCTCCGTCAGTGCTCGGCACTGGTGGTCCACCTCCCGTTCACTAACCTGAGTCCCATGTACTCCCCTGGCTGGTGCCGATCTCCCTGGCATTCGGCATCGTCGTCGGCGCGGGACTCGTCTTCCTGGTCGTTTTCGCGGCGGAGCGCGGTCGCCGCGCCAGGGCGCTCAGCGACGTCACGCTCCCCGACGGGGTGGGTGCCGTCCTCGAGACCCTCGATTCGGCCGGCTTCGTCGTCGACCCGTCGAACAACGTCCAGAAGGCGTCGGCCATGGCCATCGCGACGGGCCTGGTGGTGGGCCAGCAGGTGGCACATCCCGAGATCGTCGCGCTGATCGAGCGCGCCCGGGTCGAGGAGCACGCCGCCTCGGAGGAGCTGCACCTCGCTCGCAGCCTCCGTGAGGAGACCGACCTGCGGATGCGCGTCCGGGCATCGCGTCTCGGGTCGCGCTACGTGCTCGTGCTGGCGGAGGACCACACGGAGACGCACCGGCTGGAGGAGGTCCGTCGCGACTTCGTCGCCAACATCAGCCACGAGCTCAAGACGCCGATCGGCGCTGTGGGGCTGCTGGCCGAGGCGCTCGACGCGGCGTCGGACGACCCGGAGCAGGTGCGCTACTTCGCCGCCAGCCTGACGCGGGAGTCCGGCCGACTCGGCCGCCTCACCCAGGACATCATCGAGCTCTCCCGCCTGCAGGCTTCGGACCCGCTCAACGAGCCGGCCCTCGTCGACATCCGGTCGGTCATCCACACCGCGGTCGAACGCAATCGCGTCGAAGCGGAAGCGCGCGGGATCGAGATCGTCACCCGGGGAGGAAAGCACGCGTCGGTCGTCGGCGACTCCGACATGCTCGCGGTGGCGGTGCACAACCTCGTCGCCAATGCGGTGCACTACTCGCCGGACGGCTCCCGGGTCGGGATCGGAACGGCCGTCACCGACCACGGGATCGTCGAGATCGCCGTCACCGACCAGGGCGACGGCATCTCCGAGGCCGACCGCGAGCGCATCTTCGAGCGCTTCTACCGGGTCGACCCCGCCCGCTCGCGCCGCACCGGCGGCACCGGGCTGGGCCTCGCCATCGTCAAACACGTCGTGCAGAATCACGGCGGCGACATCCGCCTGTGGTCGCAGCTCGGCTCCGGGTCCACCTTCACCATCCGACTTCCCGAGGCCTCGACGGCTTCGGTCCCCGTCCGAGAAGAGAACTGAGAATGACGCACATCCTGATCGTGGAAGACGAAGAATCCCTCAGCGAGCCGCTCGCCTTCATCCTCGAGCGCGAGGGGTACCAGGTGTCGGTCGCCGACGACGGGCCGAAGGCACTCACCACCTTCGACCGCGAAGGCGCCGATCTGGTGCTGCTCGACCTCATGCTGCCGGGCCTGCCGGGCACCGAGGTCTGCCGCGAACTGCGCAACAGGTCGCAAGTGCCGATCGTCATGCTCACCGCCAAAGACAGCGAGGTGGACATCGTCGTGGGGCTGGAGCTCGGCGCAGACGACTACGTCACGAAGCCGTATTCGACCCGCGAGCTGCTCGCCCGGATCCGCGCCGTCCTCCGGCGGCGGGTCGACCTCGAAGAGTTGAGCGACGCGATCCTGACGGCGGGGGAGATCTCGATGGACGTCGAGCGCCACGTCGTCACGGTGCGCGGCAGGGATATCGCGATGCCCCTCAAGGAGTTCGAGCTGCTCGAGCTGTTGATGCGGAACGCGGGCCGCGTGCTGACCCGCGGTCAGCTGATCGATCGGGTCTGGGGTTCCGACTATTTCGGTGACACCAAGACGCTCGACGTCCACATCAAGCGCATCCGCTCGAAGATCGAGGCGACGCCGTCCGAGCCAGTCGCGCTGGTCACCGTCCGTGGTCTCGGGTACCGCATCGAGGCGTGATCCTGCGCCCTTCCGCGCCCTGGCGAACGACGAAGGCCCCCGGATCGGTGATCTGGGGGCCTTCGTCGTGCGTGGTCAGGGGTCGGCGTCGCCGAATCGGTCGGGACGAGCGTCGGGTCGCCGGTAGGAACGGGGGTCGAGTCGATGGTCGGGACCGGCGAGGGCAGTAGGGTCGCGTACTGCTTGAGCGAGCCGTCGAGGACCGGGATCTTGAAGCTCTTGCCGGTCGCGCTGCCGTACTGGACGTAGACCTTGAGGAGCGTGCCCGGCTGCTTGCCGATGCCGGTCAGAAGCGCCTGCTTGTCGCCGCCGGTGGTGCCTCGCCGGGTCTCGCCGTTGCCGGCGACGGGAATCGTGATCGTCTTGTCGCTGCCGAGGGACTCGTACTGGAACTTGACGGTGCGGGCGGTCGGGCTCGTGTTGAGCAGGGTCACGCTGAGGCTCGCGTCGTCGCCGTTGTCGGTGAAGACCATGGCGTTGCGGAGCTCGACGGAGCCCACGTTCGTGCTGAACCCGTCGCTCGCGTCGTAGTGCTCGGTCGTGGTCTGGGGGCTGATGAAGTTGCAGCCCGCTGTGAGGACCATCACGGCTCCGGCCAGAACGACGGTTGCCGTGGTACGTGCTCTCACAGGTTCCTCCAGAAGGGATTCGAATGCAGGTAAAGCCTAGCCCAGACGGATACCCTCCGACGTCACGCGCCCGCGCCGCCCGGGGCCCGCGTGGTAATCTGGCGGCCCTGGAACGGAGTGCCCGCATGAGCTTCGAGGTCGGTCAGACCGTCGTCTATCCCCACCACGGTGCTGCAGAGATCACCGCGGTCAAGACCCGCGTCATCAAGGGCTCCGAGAAGCTCTATCTGACTCTCAAGGTCACCCAGGGCGACCTGGTCATCGAGGTGCCCGCCGAGAACGTCGATCTGGTCGGCGTCCGCGACGTCATCGGGCACGACGGCGTCGAGCAGGTCTTCGACGTGCTCCGGGCGCCCTTCACCGAAGAGCCCACCAACTGGTCGAGGCGCTACAAGGCGAACCTCGAGAAGCTCGCTTCGGGCGACGTGATCAAGGTGTCCGAGGTGGTGCGCGACCTCTGGCGCCGCGACCAAGACAAGGGTCTTTCGGCCGGCGAGAAGCGGATGCTGCAGAAGGCGCGTCAGATCCTCGTGTCCGAGCTGGCCCTGGCCGAGCACACCGACGAGGCGAAGGCGGAGTCGGTCCTCGACGAGGTCCTCGCATCGTAGACGCGGTGCCGGCCGGCGGTGTCGGGGCACCGACCCGCGCCGTGGTCGTCGTTGCCGCGGGCAGCGGTACGCGCCTGGCGCAGGGGAGGCCGAAGGCGTTCGTCGAGGTCGCCGGGCGCACGATCCTCGAGTGGTCGCTGCGGCCGATCCTGCTCTCGCCCGCTCCGTGGCAGGTCGTCGTCGTTGTGCCGTCCGACCTGGTCGACGAGGCTGCGGCGCTGCTCGGCTCGTCGGGCAACGGCTTCGTCACCGTGGTTGCCGGATCCGCCACGCGGCAGGGGTCGGTGGCTCGCGGTCTCGCGGCGGTCGGTCCCCGCGTGACCACGGTGCTCGTGCACGACAGCGCCCGCTGCTTCACGCCGACGGCGCAGTTCGAGGCGGTCGCCTCGGGCGTCGAGGCGCTCGGCCACGGGGTGGTGCCGGGGCTGCCCGTCAGCGACACCATCAAGCGGGTCGACGCGGAGGGCGCCGTGGTCGCCACGGTCGACCGTTCCGAGCTCGTCGCCATGCAGACGCCCCAGGGTTTCCCGCGCGCCGAGCTCGACGCCGCCTACGCCGCCGCCGACGACGAGCACACCGACGACGCCGCACTCTACGAAGCGGCCGGCCACCGGGTGACCGTGGTCGACGGCCACGCCGAGGCGTTCAAGATCACCACGCCGTGGGATCTCTCCCGGGCGGCGATGCTGGCGGCCGAGGGCACCGCTTCACCCACCGCTCTTCGCACCGGTGTCGGCATCGACGTGCACGCGTTCGATCCCGCCGAGCCACTCCGGCTGGGCACCCTCGACTGGCCGGGCGAGCAGGGTCTCGCCGGCCACAGCGACGGCGACGCGGTCGCCCACGCGATCGTCGACGCCCTCCTCTCGGCAGCCGGCCAGGGCGACATCGGCTCGCGCTTCGGCACCGACGACCCCCGGTACGCCGGCGCCTCGGGCGTGGTCTTCCTCGAAGCCACGCGCCGGATCCTCACCGACGCCGGCGCGCGCATCGCCAACGTGGCCGTCCAGGTGATCGGCAACCGCCCCCGCCTCGCCGCGCGACGCACCGAGCTGGAGGAGGCCCTGGCGATCCTGGTCGGCGCGCCGGTCTCGGTCTCGGCGACGACCACCGACGGTCTCGGCTTCACGGGGCGCGGCGAGGGCGTGACGGTCATCGCCACGGCCCTCGTGTCGGTCGCATCCGACTGAGTTCGAGCCCGGTGCGTGCGCGACTCGCAGCTCGGCTTCCGTCCCCGACCCGATTTGCGCACATGCGGCGGGCGGCCCCGTAACCCGGAAGTCGCCGCCACCTAAACTGTGGCGGTGACCATTCGCCTCTACGACTCCCGCACGCAGTCGACCGAAGACTTCGTCCCGCTCGTCGACGGCAAAGTAGGGCTGTACGTCTGCGGGCCGACGGTCCAGTCGTCGCCGCACATCGGTCACCTGCGCTCCGCGCTCGTCTACGACCTGTGGCGCCGCTGGTTCACCTACCGCGGGCTCGACGTCACGCTCGTGCGCAACGTCACCGACATCGACGACAAGATCCTGAACCTCGCCAGCGAGACGCGCGAGGAGTGGTGGGCGAGGGCGTACCGCTACGAACTCGAGTTCACGGCCGGGTACGACGCCCTCGGGATCCTGCCCCCACCTACGAGCCGCGCGCCACCGCGAGCGTCACCGAGATGCAGGCCATCGTCGCGAAGCTGATCGAACGCGGGCACGCGTACCCGGCGCCGGACGACTCCGGCGACGTCTACTTCGACACGCAGTCGTGGCCCGAGTACGGCGCGCTCACCCACCAGAATCTCGACGACATGGCCTCCGCCACCGACGCCGATCCGCGCGGCAAGCGTGACCCCCGCGACTTCGCGCTGTGGAAGGGCACGAAAGAGGGCGAGCCGCTGTCGGCCAGCTGGAAGTCGCCGTGGGGCGCCGGACGCCCCGGCTGGCACATCGAGTGCTCGGCCATGTCGCGCCGCTACCTCGGGCCCGAGTTCGACATCCACGGCGGCGGTCTCGACCTCCGCTTCCCTCACCACGAGAACGAGCTCGCCCAGTCGACGGCGGCCGGCGACGCCTTCGCCCGGCACTGGCTGCACAACGGCCTCGTCAACGTCGAGGGCCAGAAGATGTCGAAGTCGCTCGGCAACTCGATCTTCGCCTCGGAGTTCCTGGCGCTGGCACGCCCGATCGTGGTCCGCTACTTCCTCGGCGCGGCGCACTATCGCTCCACCATCGACTACCACGAGGGCGCCCTCGACGAGGCCGAGGCCGCGCTCGACCGCATCGAGACGTTCGTCTCCCGCGCCGGCCGCCGCCTCGCCGACACCCGGTTCGCCGGAGTCGGCACCCGCGACGTCCCGGAGGCCTTCGTCGAGGCGATGGACGACGACCTCAACGTGCCCCAGGCGCTCGCCGTGCTGCACGACGCGGTGCGCCGCGGCAATGCCGCGCTCGACGACGACGACCTCGACACCGCAGCGCGCGAGTGGCAGCACACCCTCGCGATGGTCACCGTCCTGGGCATCGACCCGCACGCACCCGAGTGGCGCGGCAGCGACGACGGCGCCGCACATGTGGTACTCGCTACTCTTGTCGACAAGCTGCTCGACGCGAGACAGAGCGCCCGCGAGTCCAAAGACTTCGCGAACGCCGACCGCATTCGAGCCGACCTGGCTGCTGCGGGCATCACCATCGAAGACACCTCGACCGGACCGCATTGGAGCCTTACATCGTGAAGAACACCTCTGGAGAACGCAAGGGGCGCCCCGGGGCGGTCCGTCAAGGCGGTAAAGGAAAACAGGTCGGTTCGGGCGGCCAGGGTCGTCAGGCCCTCGAGGGCAAGAAGCCCACGCCGAAAGCCGAGGACCGCCCGTACCACCCCGCGGGCAAGCGCAAGGCCTCGCAGGAGCGCCTCGCGGCGGCGAAGGGCCGAGCAGGATCGAATGCCGAGCGTCCGATCCGTCAGGCGCGCACCGCTCCCGACCGCACGGCACCTCCGCGTGGCAAGTCGAACGACGACACCGAGATCGTCACGGGCCGCAACTCCGTGCTCGAGGCGCTCCGCGCGCGAATTCCGGCGACGACCCTGTACCTCGCCGCGCGCCTCGAGATGGACGACCGCGTCAAAGAGGTCCTGACTCTGGCCACCCGCCGCGGCATTCCCGTCCTCGAGGTCATGCGCCCCGAGCTCGACCGCCTCACGGGTCCCGACTCGGTGCACCAGGGCCTCGCACTCAAGGTGCCGCCGTACGAGTACGCCCACCCGATCGAGCTCCTCGACCAGGCCGAGCGCCGCGGTCAGAAGCCGCTCTTCGTCGCTCTCGACGGCATCACCGACCCGCGCAACCTCGGCGCGATCATCCGCTCGGTCGCCGCGTTCGGCGGACAGGGCGTCATCGTGCCGCAGCGTCGTTCGGTCGGGCTCACCGCGTCGGCCTGGAAGACCAGCGCCGGGGCGGCCGCCCGCGTCCCGGTGGCCATGGCCGGCAACCTCACGCAGACGATCAAGGCCTTCAAAGACCGAGGCGTGTTCGTCGTGGGCCTCGACGGAGGCGGCGACGTCCAGCTTCCGGGCCTCGACCTCGCCGGCGAGCCGCTGCTCGTCGTCGTCGGCAGCGAAGGCAAAGGCCTGTCGCGGATCGTGACCGAGACGTGCGACGCGATCGTCAGCGTGCCGATCACCGCATCGACCGAGAGCCTCAACGCCGGTATCGCGACGAGCGTCGCCCTCTACGAGATCAGCAAGCTCCGCGCAGAACGCAAGCGCTCGAAGTAATCCCGGGCCCTGCGAGCGGAGCGAGCCTCAGCACGACGCAGGGTTCGGCTCCGCACCGCGCGGAGCGCGCTGTTCCCGTCCGAGAGCCCACGCTGACCCGCACCTCAGACTTTGCTGCGCCAGTCGTCTTCTTCGTGCTCGAGTTGGATCGCGGTCGGCAGGGTGATCGCACCCGTCGGCGGCGCGATCACCATCTGCTCGTCGCGGCGGTGGCGCAGCACGTCGTTGATGTATGAGGTGAGCGCCTCGGCGATCGGAACGTCGCGCCCCTGTGCCTGCGACAGGTACCAGCGATGCTCGAGCATCTGGTGGAACACCTCGGCGGGCTCGAGTCGACCGCGGAGCTCGCGCGGGATCGCGCGCACGACGGGCTCGAAGACGCGCGCCGCCCACTCGTGGGCGACCATCTCTTCGTCCAGCTCGACTCGATCGTTCTTCGAGCGGTAGGCGTCGAGGTCGTTCAGGAGGCGGCGCGCCTGGTTCTCCTGCGCATCGAGCCCGGTGAGCCGGAGCAGTCGGCGCGAGTGGTGCCCTGCGTCGACGACCTTCGGCTGGATCTTGACCTGCGTGCCGCCCTCGGTCGTCTTGATCGCGAGTTCCTCGATGTCGAAGCCGAGATCGTTGAGACGCTCGACGCGATCGTTGATGCGCCAGCGCTCGGCGTCGGAGAACGTCTCGGTGCCGGTCAGCTCTTTCCAGAGGCTGCGGTACTTCGCGACGATGCCGGCAGCGACGTCCACGGCATCGACGTCTTCGTCGAGGCGGTCGCCGGCCTCGAGGTCGAGCAGTTCGCCGGCGATGTTGACGCGGGCGACCTCGAGGTCGTTCTCGCGCTGGCCGTTCGAGAGGCCGCCCGGGTAGAGCTTGCCCGTCTCGGCGTCGACGAGGTAGGCGGCGAACGCGCCGGCGTCTCGGCGGAACAGCGTGTTCGAAAGCGACACGTCACCCCAGTAGAAGCCGATGATGTGCAGGCGGACCAGCAGGAGCGCGAGGGCGTCGACGAGTCGGGCCGCCGTGTCCGGCCGCAGCCGCTGCGAGTACAGGGCGCGGTAGGGGAGAGAGAACTTGAGGTGTCGCGTCACGAGCACGGGGTTCAACTCGTTGCCGTCGTTGTCGCGCCGGTTCGTGATGACCGCCAGCGGGTCGACGCAGGGGATGTCCATCCTCTGGAGCGTCCGGAGCATCTCGTACTCGCTGCGTGCCATCTCGCCGGACGTCTCCTTGATCGCGATGACGTAGCCGCTGAGGTACGCGAACCGCACGAGGTGCCGGGAGATGCCCTTGGGCAGGGTGGCGATGGAGTCTTCCGGCCACGTGTCGAGCGGCAGGTTCCAGGGCAGGTCGAGCAGCGCAGGATCGGCTGTGGCCGAGGTGATGTTGAGGGAGGTCACGGTTTTTCCGTTCGTACGGGGCGGAAACGAGAACGGCCCGCCGGGCGGTCGAGCGTGAAGCTCGAGCCGACGCCGGCGGGCCGATTCATCGTTGGACGCGACCTGGGTGTGTGAGGTGCAAGGCGGAGGAGGAAGGCCATGACGGAGTCATTGCCGACGACGACAACGCCGCAGATCGCGTGCCCAGGGAGTGTCGGTTAGGCGGAGACCACTGCTTTGTCGCCGAGGCGGAGGCCCGACTCGGTGTCGAAGACGTGGATGCGGTGCGAGATCGGCGTGATGAACACCGTGTCGCCGGCGGCAGCGTGAGCGCGACCGTCGACGCGGGCCACGATGTCGGCGCGCTGGCCGTCGACGTCGGCGTGACCGTAGAGGTAGCCGTCGGCGCCGAGCTCTTCGACCACGTCGACCGCGACCTTGAGGCCCTCACCCGTCTGCGAGACGGTGACGTCTTCGGGGCGGATGCCCACGGTGACCTGCTTGGAGGTGGCCTGCGACAGGATGTCGCGCTCGACGGCGGCGACGCTCGAACCGAACTGGATGCCTCCGTCGACAACGCCGGCGGGAAGGAGGTTCATGGCGGGGGAGCCGATGAAGCCGGCGACGAAGATGTTGTCGGGCTTCTCGTACAGGTCGCGAGGGGTGCCGACCTGCTGGAGGACGCCGTCTTTCAGGACCGCGATGCGGTCACCCATGGTGAGCGCCTCGGTCTGGTCGTGCGTGACGTAGACCGTGGTGACGCCGAGGCGGCGCTGCAGCGACGCGATCTGGGTGCGGGTCTGGACGCGGAGCTTGGCGTCGAGGTTCGACAGCGGCTCGTCCATGAGGAACACCTGGGGCTGACGGACGATCGCTCGGCCCATCGCGACGCGCTGACGCTGACCACCCGAGAGCGCCTTCGGCTTGCGGCTGAGGTAGGGCTCGAGGTCGAGCAGCTTGGCGGCTTCGAGGACGCGAGTCGCGCGCTCGTCCTTGCCGACACCGGCGATCTTGAGCGCGAAGCCCATGTTCTCGGCGACGGTCATGTGCGGGTACAGCGCGTAGTTCTGGAACACCATCGCGATGTCGCGGTCTTTCGGCGGCACGTCGGTGACGTTGCGGTCGCCGATGAGGATGTCGCCGGAGTTGACCTCTTCGAGGCCGGCGAGCATGCGGAGGGTGGTCGACTTACCGCAACCGGAAGGACCGACGAGGACGAGGAACTCGCCGTCGGCGACCTGAAGATCGATTCCGTCGACCGCGGGGCGGGTCGAACCGGGGTAGAGACGAGTTGCTTTGTCGAACGTCACTGACGCCATGATGTTTCTCCTTCACCGGCAGGTACGTGCCGGACGATCCGTTGTGAATGGATGACAACCATCGAGTGGGATCCTCGATGACCGCCTCGGTCATTATGGCACTCGGACGGCTCGGCAGCGCAAGCCGTGTCCCCCGGTCGAGGGGAACTCGTTTCATCTGCATGGATCCACGTGGACTTTTCCCAGCGGTTCCTCATACCCTTGTCCGGGCTCCACGACCACGTGAGAGCCTCCGCATCGGAGAGACCGTTCCATGACAGACAGCCACTCGGGCGACAGCGCCGACGGCGAGACCCCCACCGACAGCGCGACGACGTCGCGCGGACGCAGGGCCGCCGCTCGCGAGAAGGCGCGCCTCGCCCGCCAGAGGCAGCGGCGGCGGGCCCGCGGTACGCGGTGGGCCCTCTTCGGCGGTCTCGGCCTGGTCGTCGTCGCCCTCGTGGTGGGCGTCGTCGTCGTCGTCGTGTCGTCGATCCACCCGAGTGGCCCGGGCCCGGCGAACATGGCGAACGACGGCATCACGATCGGCAAAGACTTCAAGGCCGTCCAGGCCGATGCCCAGAGCCCCTCCGCCGAACCGTCCGCGACGACGACCGCTGCGACCGGGCAGACCGTCAAGATCTCCATCTATCTCGACTACCTCTGCCCGATCTGCGGGTCGTTCGAGAAGACGAACAACGACTACATCAAGGGTCTGGTGAGATCGGGTGCCGCCACCGTCGACTACCACCCCATCGCGATCCTGACCAATCAGTCGCTCGGCACGAAATACTCCCAGCGGGCCGCGAACGCGGGCGCGTGCGTGGCGAACTTCTCCCCGGACGCCTATTTCGACTTCAACACGGCGATGTTCGCCGATCAGCCCCAGGAGGGAACCTCGGGGCGCACGGACGCGCAGTTGATCGAGCTCGTCAGGAGTCTCGACGGCGTGACGCACACCGCGCAGATCAGCCGGTGCATCACGAAGCAGACGTACGCCTCGTGGGTGGTGAGCGCGACGCAGCGCGCTCTCTCGGGGCCCATCGCCGACGCGTCCATCAAGAAGGTCAGCGGCACCCCGACCGTGCTGGTCAACGGCCAGCAGTACAAGTACACGACGCCGTTCACGACCGACGAGTTCAGCAACTTCGTCGTCACCGCCGCCGGCAACAGCTACGCCGACAACAGCACGGCGACGCCGACCCCCACGGCGACAGGGACGCCGAAGCCGACCGGCACCGCCACCGCGAAGCCGACCGCCACCACCCTGCCCTCGAACACGAAGACCGGGACTCCCGCCAGGTAGCTCCTCTAATCCAGCGGGAGACGTCGCAGGATCACGTCCTCGACGCGACCCCGGTCGAGTGTCAGCGTCAAGAACGTGCGATTCGGCTGCCGGCGGCGGTCCGTCGGAGAGCCGGGATTCAGCATCCTGCGCCCGGCCGGGGTCACCGTGTCCCACGGGATGTGGCTGTGGCCGAACACGATCAGGTCGACGTCGGGATGCTCGCGGTCGGCTCGCGTCTCGCGACCGGCCTTGTCGCCGGTCTCGTGCACCACCGCGATCCTGACGCCCTCGATCGTGGCGTGGGCCACCAGCGGAAGGCGCGGCTCGAACTCGGGACCGTCGTTGTTGCCGCGGACGGCCAGCAGGCGCGTGGAGCGGGCCTCGAACTCGTCGACGAGGTCGAGACCGGTCCAGTCGCCCGCGTGCACGACGAGGTCGGCGTCGTCGACGGCAGCCCAGACCTCCTTCGGGAGCCGCCTGGCGCGCTGCGGGACGTGCGTGTCGGAGACGATGGCGACGGTGGTGGGCACCGGCCCAGGATAGACACGGGCTCCGAGAGCGCGGGCCCGGTACGGTGGTCGGAAGATCACGACGAAAGCAGAAGACCCATGGGCCTTTTCCGCCGCAGCACACCGAAGCCCGAGATCACCGAGCCGATCGAGAAGCAGCGGGCGCTGACCTGGTCGGCTCAGCGGACCATCTGGTCGGACGCGTTCGGTCGGCTGGCGACTCGCTGCCTGCAGATCATCCTGGTGCTCGCCGTGGCCGCGGGGCTCGTCTTCGCCATGACGCAGCTCAGCCTCGTGGTGATCCCGGTCGTCCTGGCCCTGGTCGTCTCGTCTGCGATCTACCCGCTGCTCGAGCTGATGCGACGGCGCGGGGTGCCCTCGATCCTGGCGACCTGGATCGCCCTGGTCGCGATCATCGTCGTCCTCGGCTTGGTCGTCTGGCTGATCGTCAACGCCGTGCAGAACCAGTTCAGCACGCTCATCAAGCAGGCCACCAAGGGCGTCGACCAGCTGCAGGCGTTCGTGAAAGACGGCCCGTTCCACGTCAGCGACACGCAGATCCAGCAGGCGATCGACCAGGCCGTGAAGTTCTTCCAGAGCAGCACGTTCTCCAGCGGCGCCCTCGCCGGGGTGTCCGCGGCGACCAGCTTCGTGACCGGATTCGCCCTCTTCGTCGTCGTGCTCTTCTTCTTCATGAAAGACGGCCCGAAGATCTGGGCGTTCCTCGAGCGCCCGTTCTCGGGGAGGCGTACGAGCGCGCGCAGCGGATCGGCCAGAAGACGGTGTCGACCTTCGGCGGCTACGTCCGAGGCACGGCCACCGTCGCCCTGGTCGACGCCATCGGCATCGGCCTCGGCCTGTTCATCATCGGAGTGCCGTTGGCGCTGCCCCTGTCGGTGATCGTGTTCCTGTCGGCCTTCGTCCCGCTGGTCGGAGCGACGGTGGCCGGGATCCTGGCCGCCCTCGTCGCTCTCGTCGCGAACGGGCCGGTCGCCGCCATCGTCGTGGTGGCGATCGTGATCCTGGTGAACCAGCTCGAAGGCAACTTCCTCCAGCCGGTCGTGATGGCCCGGTCGCTGTCGTTGCACCCGCTCGTCGTTCTGATCGCGCTGACCGCCGGCACGATCATCGGCGGGATCGTCGGTGCCGTGCTCGCCGTGCCGATCGCCGCGGTGGCCTGGGGCATCATCACCGTGTGGAACGGGCCCGACAAGCCCGCCGAGTTCGCACGCCAGAAGCGCCTCGAACCCAAGCTCTGAGCTCTGCCGCGCTGAGGACGGCCCCGCGCACTCGAGGGTGCGCGGGGCCGTCCTCGCTTCCGTGACGTGGGAGTCAGACCCTAGATCGTGGCGGCGTCGATCACGAAGCGGTAGCGCACCTTGCTGCGGACGACGAGGTCGTAGGCCTCGTCGATGGTCGCGGGGTCCGTGGCGTCGAGCAGCTCGATCTCGGCCCCGATCCCGTGCTCGGCGCAGAAGTCGAGCATCTCCTGCGTCTCGCGGATGCCCCCGATGTTCGAACCGGCGAGGCTCCGGCGACCCCCGATCAGCGAACCCGCTTTGAACGACTGCGGGTTCTCGGGGAGGCCGACGAACACCATCGTGCCGTTGAGGCGGAGGGTGCGGGCGTACGCGTCGATGTCCATGTCGGCCGAGATCGTGTTGATGATCAGGTCGAAGGTGTTGCGGAGCTCTGTGAACGTCGCGGGATCGCTCGACGCGTAGTAGTGGTCGGCGCCCAGCTTCAGGCCGTCCTCCTGCTTGGACAGCGTCTGGCTGATGACGGTCACCTCCGCGCCGAGGGCGTGCGCGATCTTGACGGCCAGGTGGCCGAGCCCGCCCATTCCGACGACGGCGACCTTCTTGCCGGGTCCGGCGCCCCAGTGCTTGAGCGGCGAGTAGGTGGTGATTCCGGCGCAGAGGAGCGGCGCCGCCTCGTCGAGGGAGATGCCCTCGGGGATCGAGAGGACGTAGTTCTCGTCCGCGACGATCTGCTTGCTGTAGCCACCGTGGGTGTTCTCACCGCTGTACTGGCGCCCGTTGTACGTGGCGACCATGCCCTTGAGGCAGAACTGCTCCTCGCCGGCGAGGCAGTTCTCGCACTCGCGGCAGGAGTCGACGAAGCAGCCGATCCCGACGCGGTCGCCGACCTGGTGCTTGGTGACGTCGGAGCCGACCGACGAGACGACGCCGGCGATCTCGTGGCCGGGGACCATGGGGAAGATCGCGCTGCCCCACTCCTCGCGGGCCTGGTGGATGTCGGAGTGGCAGATGCCGGCGTAGGCGATGTCGATCTGGACGTCGTGGGGGCCGACGTCGCGGCGCTCGACGGTGGAACGTTCGAAGGGGGCACCCGCGGTGGGGGTGACGAGAGCGGACACGGTGGTGGACATGGATGTTCCTCCAGGCAGACGGAACGGCCGGACGCGAGATGCGCGCCGGCCGTCATTGGGTGTCCTTAAAGCCTATGCCTCGCTCGGCGACGCTCGTGGTGCAAAGGCTCAGCCGAGCAGATGAGCCTGGTGGACGAGGGCCGCGGCGCCGATCAGCGGGCTCTCGTCGGAGAGGCCCGATGTGACGACCTGGATCCGTTTCGCGTACGTGTTGTACGCGGCCTCGTCGATGACGGCGCGGACGAGGTCGAGGTAGTCGGGGCTGACCCGTGAGAATCCGCCGCCGACGGCCACGACGTCGAGGTCGAGCAGCGTCGTCACCGAGGTGATCGCCTCCCCGAGGGCAGTGGCCGAGCGCTTCACGGCGGCGATCGCGAGGTCGTCGCCGGCTGCGTATCCGGCGGCCAGGTCTTCGCCCCGGGTACCCGACCAGCCCTGATCCTGCGCCCAGGCGACGGTGTGCGGGCCGGAGGCGAGCACCTCGAGGGTGACCGACTCCGACGTCTGGCCGGGCGTGCGCGAAGCGATCTGGATCTGACCGATGTGACCGGCGTTGCCCGTGCCGCCCGAGAGGAGGCGGCCGTTCACGATCAGACCGCCGCCGACCCCGGTCGAGACCGTGATCGCCAGGGCGTTGTCGACGCCCTGCGTCGCTCCCACCCAGTGCTCGGCGAGGGCCAGGCTGACACCGTCGAGCCGGAGCGTGACGGGCTCGGCGTCGGGGATCGTCTCGGCGACGAGCCCCTCGACCAGCTCGCGGAGCGGGAACTCTCGCCAAGCCGGCAGATTGATCGGCGAGACCGTGCCGTGGTGCAGATCGACCGGGCCGGCGCTGCCGATGCCGGTGCCCGCGACGCGCGCCCCCTCGGGCAGAGCGGCGAGGGCGTGCGCCGTGACGGCGCGGACGGCCTCGGCCAACTCGTCGGACGAGGAACCGTGCCCGGTGGGTCGCCGATCACGGCTGGAGGGGAGCAGGACACCGCGGTCGTCGACCAGCGCGGCCTCGACCTTCGTCCCGCCGACATCGATGGCTAGCGCGAAAACACTCACGGCGTTACAGTACCGGGCCTTCGTCAGAGGTGCTGACAACGTTGACATGGCGACGTGCACGCCTGGGCGCCAGCCGCGAGATGCGGACGCGGCGGCGACGCCGGTGTTGCGTGGGTGATCAGCAGGATCCGCGAACACCCAGCGAAAGCAGGCAGACATGACCACCGTGAAGAGCGACGTCGACGTGAACGTCCCCATCAGCGTCGCCTACAACCAGTGGACCCAGTTCGTCTCGTTCCCGCAGTTCATGGACAGCGTGAAGAGCATCACTCAAGTCGACGACACGCACACGCGCTGGGAGGTCAGCATCGCGGGTGTGGAACGTCGCTTCGACACCGTCATCACGGAGCAGTCACCGGACGAGCGCGTCGCGTGGAAGAGCACCGAGGGCGATCTGCACGCGGGGGTCGTGACGTTCCACCGCCTCGGCGACGACCAGACACGCATCTCCGTCCAGCTCGACTGGCAGCCCGAGGGCTTCCTCGAGCACGTCGGCGCCCTCCTCCAGGTCGACGACATCGCCATCGACCGCGACCTCGAGCAGTTCAAGGAGCTGATCGAGTCGAACGGGTTCGAGACCGGCTCCTGGCGCGGCAGCGTCGAGCGCGAGCCCGACGCGACCGGCCGCTGAGCGCGGCAGCGTCGAGCGCGAGCCCGACGCCCCCTGCTGACCCTCAGGGCACCCGGTAGGGCTGCTTGCCCGTCCAGACCGGCGTCTTGCGCTCCATCGGCACCTCGTGCAGAGTGCGAGCCTTCCCGGACAGATACCAGCTCGACCGGTTACCGGTCTCGACGGGCATCATGCCGACGACGACCTTGCCTCGGGAATGCATCTCGGCCATGTCGTCGAACGCCTGGGCGATGTACTCGAACGGGTAGAAGCCCGAGATCAGGAAGCGGACCTTCTGCTCGGTCAGCAGGGTCACCAGCGCCGACATCAGGCGCGCGGGTTCAGGATCGTCGCGCCCGGCCGTCAGGAAGCGGATCTCGGTGTCGAGCCGCTGCTCGCTCGTCCGCAGCGACTTCTTCGCCACGCCCAGTTCTTTGGCGCGCTTCGGGTTGTCGCCCCCGAAGTTGTCGATGAACGCCGTGATCGGTCGACCCGCCGCCGCACGGATCCGGTCCACGATGCCGTCGCCGTAGGTCACCGGGACCACGCCGATCGACCGGAGGTAGTCGTGGTTCGGCGGGCTGCACGTTCCGATGACCTTCGCCCCCGCCGCAAGGGCGAGCTGGCACTCGATGCTCCCGACGCCGCCCGCGGCCGCGGAGACCACGACGCAGTCGGTCTCGTCGAGACGGAGCGAGTCGACCGTGGCGTACGCCGTGCACCCGGCGAGATAGAGACCGCCGGCGACCTCCCACGGGATGTTGTCGGGCTTCTTGACCACCTGCGACCTCGCCGCGACCAGGTGGGTCGCGTGCGAGCCGCCGCCCACCGCGTGCCCGATGACGGCATCGCCGACCTTGAGGTCTTTGACACCGTCCCCGCGCTTGACGACGAGCCCGGCGAAGCAGGACCCCTGTCGGGCCGGGAACGTCTGCGGCAGCCGCTTGACGAAATCGCCTTTGCGGATGAAGTTCTCGATGTGGTTGAGCCCGGCCGCCACGACCTCGACGAGGACTTCGTCGCCCGCCGGCGTCGGCATCTCGTGCTCGGCGATGTGAAGGACGTCGACATCGCCGTATTCGTCGTACTCCACGGCCTTATAGGTGCGATTCATGAGGAGACCTCCCTGTCTGGGGAAGTCTGCGCCTCGGTTCGCCCGGGCGCGCGGACACGGAGCGCGCTCCGAGCGAACGCGCAGGATCGCGTCGGAGCGACCCGAGCAGGGATCGGGCTAGCGGCCCTCGGCTGCTCGCTTCGCCGCTCGCTCGGCGTTCCGCTCCTTGACGCGCAGCTCTTCGTCGCGAACGGCCGCGAGGTTGAACCTCTCTTGGGAGAGCCAGGTCGGCATCTCTTCGAGCAGCTCCTGGATCTCGGCGGTCGTGAGAGCCTCCTCGACGCCCCCGCGAGCCAGGCCCGAGATGGTGACGCCGAGCTTGCGAGCGACCTCGGGACGAGGGTGCGGGCCCGTGCGGCGAAGCTCGACGAGCCACTCCGGCGGAGTCGCCACGAGGTCGTTGAACGCGTCACGCGTCAGCGGGGTGTCCTGGAACTCCTGCGGGGTGGCCGGCAGGTGGATGCCGAGTTTCTTCGCCGCGGTGAACGGCTTCATGGTCTGCGACGTCTTGGTCGGCTTCGCGCGCTGCGCGTCCGGCTGGTCGCTGTTCTCGGTGGTCATTGGCCCAGGCTAACGGGTCGGCCTGCGCCGCCACCCGGGGACGTTACCCTTCTGGGGAGCGGAGGAGGCTCCCATCAGCGATCACGACGCACCCACCGACCTCGGGTCGAGCGCCGCCGACGTCTTCCGCGTCGGCTACGTCCCGGGCGTCACTCTCACCAAGTGGCTGCGGGTCTGGAACGAGCGCCACCCCGAGCGACCTCTGTTGATCGTTCCGATCGACGCGCAGGATCCCTCGGCTCGGCTCCGTGACGACACCGCCGACGTCGTGTTCGCCCGGCTCCCGATCGAGACAGAGGGTCTGCACGCGATCCCGCTCTATGAGGAGCAGCCCGTCGTGGTCCTGCCGAAGGAGCACGCGCTGGCCGACGAGGCCGACGTTGCGCTCGCCGATCTGGCGGGCGAGACGCGCCTCGACCTCGACGACTCCCTTGCGCTCGAGGCCGCCGTCGAGGTGGTCGAGGCCGGAGCGGGCGTGGCCGTGATGCCGCAGTCGCTGGCGCGCCTCTTCGCGCGGAAGGGAGTCGTCGCGCGCTCCGTCACCGACCTGCCGACCACGACCATCGCCCTGGTCTGGCCGGCCGACGGCACGACGGACGACGTCTCCGACTTCATCGGCGTCGTGCGCGGCCGCACGGCCAACAGCTCCAGGACCCGTAGCGCCGAAGAGGCCCGAGCGGCGGCCGCGGCCGATGCGAAGTCGGCGCGGGCAGCGCGCGCCAAAGCGAAGAAGGCGGCGAAGAACGCGCGGGAGAACCCTGAGAAGGGCGGCGGGAAATCGGCGAGCAGACCGCAGGCGCGCGGGCCGCAGCGCGGCAAGGGCGCGGCGGCCCATCGCGGGGCCGCGGCCGCTGACCGGGCGATCCGACAGAATGGGCTCATGACGCAGTCGTCCGCCCCCGTCGCCCTCCTCACCGGCGTCGGTCGCCGCGAGAACATCGCCGCAGCCACCGCCCTCACGCTGGCGAGAGACGGCTGGGACGTCGCGCTCGTGACCTGGGCGGCCTACGACCGCACCATGTCGTGGGGCGACCGCCCGGACGACGTCGCCAGCCTCGCCGCTGAGATCGAGGCGCTGGGCCGGCGAGCGGACGTCTTCGTCGCCGACCTCGCGGACGCGAGCGCCGCCTCCTCGCTCGTGGGCGAGGTGGCGAGCGCGATGGGCCCTGTGTCGGGCCTCGTGCTGTCGCACTCGCAGAGCGTCGACTCGAGCATCCTCGACACCACTGTCGAGAGCTTCGACCGCCACTTCGCCGTCAACGTCCGGGCGGCCTGGCTGCTCATCAAGGCGTTCGCCGAGCAGGTCCCCGACGGTGGCGGCCGGATCGTCGCCCTCACCAGCGACCACGTCGTCCACAACCTGCCGTACGGAGCCAGCAAAGGCGCGCTCGACCGCATCGTCATCGCGGCCGCCCGCGAGCTCGGCCACCTCCGCATCACGTCCAACGCCCTCAACCCGGGGCCGGTCGACACGGGCTGGATGGACGACGCCACCCGGGAGACGCTGACCGCCCTCCAGCCGAGCGGTGCGCTCGGGCTTCCGCAGGACGCCGCGAACATCGTGCGGTTCCTGCTCTCCGCCGAGGGCGGCTGGATCTCCGGGCAGCTGATCAAGAGCGACGGCGGCTTCTCGGTCTGAATTCCGGTGGTTCGGGGCTTCCGCCGGGTCGCCGGCGCCGCCTAGCATGGCCGCGTGCCGACCTTTCACACCGCCATCCTGCAGGCAAGGGCCACCGCGACGGGCCTCGAGGTGCCGCCCGAGATCATCGACGAGCTCGGCGCCGGCAAGAAGCCCGCGGTCGTCGTGACCGTCGGCGACTACACGTACCGCAGCACGGTCGGCGTCATGGGCGGCCGGTTCCTCGTCCCGCTCAGCTCCGACCACCGCAAGGCCTCCGGACTGGCTGCCGGCGATGAGGTCGACGTGACCCTCAGCCTCGACGATGCGCCGCGGGACATCGCGCCGCCGGCCGATCTCGCCGACCTGCTGGGGCAGGATCCTGCGCTTCTCGCCGCCTTCCACGCCCTCTCGTACAGTCGCAAGCGCGCCCTCGTCGAGCCGATCGAGCAGGCCAAAGCGGCCGACACGCGTCAGCGGCGGCTCGACAAGGCCATCGAGACGCTCCGAGCCTGAGACGGCGACCGCTCGCGCCCGCGCCTCAGCGCTCCCGCCGCGGCTGCCGAGGGATCGCCTCCAGGTCGACCCGGCGCACCCGGCCGTTCAGCCCGACCGCTGTCACCGCGACGACGACGAGGCCCGCGAGGCCGACCAGGGCGAAGGGCGCTCCGACGAGCATGACCACCGGCCCCACCACGATCTCACCGAGCGGCATCCCGAGCAGAGACGCCAGAGTCAAGCAGGCGTACACCCGAGCCAGGTAGCTGCGCGGCACCTGGAGCTGGATCGCGACATCTACGGGAATCGTGAACAGTTCGAGTCCGATGCTGGCCCCGAAGAGCGCCACGCTCAGCCAGAAGAACCAGTGCAGCGGGTCGACGATGTACGGCGCGACGCTCAGGATGAGAGCCAGCACGCCCAGCGGGAGGGCCATCCCGAGGACTCCGAGCGTGGCCACCGCCAGTCGGACGCGCCCCCGGAGATGCCCGGCGACGACGGCGCCGACCACGAGGCCCAGGGTCTGAACCGCTCCCGCGAAGCCCCAGAGGCTGCGCCCGAACGAGTGGTCGGCGGCGATCGGCCCGAGCACCTGCACGCCGCCCGCGAAGGCGAACTGGGCGATCAACGACAGGAGCAGAACGGCGAGCAGCCAGTGCGTCCGCCAGACGAACGCCAGACCGCCGGCGAGGTCTCGGGCGACGTGCCCGCCGCGCACGGAGCCCACGGCCCGTCGGGGGAGACCCGCGAACGCCGCCAGGGCACAGGTGAACAGCAGCGAGCCGACGGCCAGGGCGATCTCCGGGGAGAACGCCTGGACGATCCCGCCGCCCACCGCCGTGCCGACGATCAGCCCGATGTTCATGCTCACCCGGCCGAGTACGGTCGCGTCGCGGATCAGCCGATCGCCGACGATCTCGCGCAGGACGGCGCTCGTCGCCGGCACGAAGAAGGCGGCGCCCGCGCCGTTCACGGCAGCGACTGCACCGAGCAGCGGCAGCGTGGCCGACGACGTCGCGAGGAGGACGGCTGCGGCGGCCAGCGAGGCCGCGGACAGGACGGAGGCGCCCACGGCGACCGTCCGCTTGGGAAGGCGGTCGGCCAGCGCCCCTCCGAACAGGATCAGCACGAGGTTGGGCACCGAGCGGCAGGCGACGACGATGCCGAGCCCCGTCGCGCCGGCGCCCAGGTCGATCGCGGCGAAGGCCAGCGCCACAGGCCCGAGTCCGCTTCCGATCCAGGACAGCAGACGGCCGAAGAAGAGGGACCGGAAGGCGGCCAGACGCAGCAGGGACCAGTTCATCGGGAACGGGTGCCTCGGGGCGGCAGGATCACGAGCGAGAGCCTACTCACGCGCCCGTCCCGTATCGTCGGGGTGTGAGCACCGACACGACCTCGGGCGATGCAGGGCCGGCATCCCGCCGGAAGACCAGCGCGCCCGGCCACTACGCCAAAGGCCTCGCCAAGCGGGAGGCGATCCTCGACGCGGCGCTTCCGGTCTTCGGCCAGGCGGGATTCCACGGTGCTTCGCTGCGCGAGATCGCCAGGCAGTGCGGCGTTTCGCACCAGTCGCTGATGCACTACTTCCCGACGAAGGACGAGCTCCTCCTCGCGGTGCTCCGCCGCCGCGACGAGCGTCTCCGCCGCCACTTCGACGACCCCGGTGGCATGCGGCTCGACGAGCTGGTCGAGCTGGCCGAGTACAACGTCGAGGTGCCCGGCGTGATCCAGCTGTTCAACACCGCATCGGCGGAGTCGACGTCTCCGGATCATCCGGCGCACGAGTACTACGCCGACTTCTACGAGCGCATCGTCGCCTCGACCACGGCGTACCTCGAGGTCGCCTCCGCGCACGGGCTGCTCGCGCCGGGCTTCACGGCGGAGACGGCGGCGCGCGTCGTCCTGGCCGTGCAGGACGGTCTTCAGGTGCAGTGGCTGTACGACCGCGACACCGTGCACGTCGCCGAGTTGATGCGACTCGTGATCGCGACGGTCGTCACCGTCCCGCTCGACGCCCTGGACGAGCTCGTCTCGGCTACCTCGAGCTGATCGACTCGTACCGTCGGATGCACCAGGGCACGAACACGACGAGCATGATCGCGATCCCGATCAGCACCGTCGCGTAGGAGTGCTGCTGCGTCCAGACATCAGGCACCGGTGCTGTTCCTTCGTTGCCGAACAGTTTGCGGGCCGACTGCACGAGCGACGAGACGGGGTTCCACTCGGCGAAGATCCGGAGCGGGGTCGGCAGCGTGTTGCTCGGCACGAAGGCGTTCGACACGAACGTCAAGGGGAACAGGATCATGAAGGACGCGTTGTTGATCGTCTCCGGCGACTTGACGCTCATGCCGAGCAACGCCATCACCCAGCTGAACGCGTAGCTGAACAGGAGCAGGAGTGCGATCCCGGCGAGGAACTCGATCGGCGATGACGTGACGCGCCAACCGACGGCGAACCCCGTCGCCATCATGATGACCATCGAGATGCCGTTGAGGACGAGGTCGGAGTTCGTCCGGCCGATCAGCACGGCGGAGGACGACATGGGGAGCGTGCGGAAGCGGTCGATGATTCCGTTCTTCAGGTCTTGCGCCATGGCGGAGCCCGAGAAGGTGGCACCGAAGACGACCGTCTGCGCGAAGATGCCCGCCATCAGGAACTGCGTGTAGTCGGTGCCCTTGACGCTGATCGCGCCGCCGTACACCTGGCTGAACAGCAGCACGAACATGATCGGCTGCAGGACGGCGAAGATCAGCATGTCGGGCGAGCGTTTGATCTTGATCAGGTTTCGCTTCGTGACGGCCCAGCCGTCGGAGAACCAGCTTGTCAGGGAGGTGCCGGTCGCGGAGCGAGAGCGGGTAGGGGCCGCGAGCGTGGTCATGCGAGGTCCTTCTCTCTCTGTCGTTTCTTCGCGCTTCGCCCTTTTACGGCGACGGCGTCGTCGTCCGGTTCGTCGATCTCGGTACTCCGACCCGTGAGCTTCAGGAAGACGTCGTCGAGGGTCGGGCGCCTCATCCCTGCGTCGTGGAGCTCGATGTTGGCCGTTCCGAGTTCGCCGAGCACCCCTGGAGGGCGAGCGGACCGTCGGTGACGCCGACGTCGATGGTGCGGCCGTCGCTCGACACGACGGGCTCGGAATCGCCGTGACGGAGCAGGATTCGCGCCGCCGCTTCGCGATCGTCGGCCTCGATCAGCGAGACGACCACGCGGTGGCCGCCGACCTGCTGCTTGAGCTGGTCGGAGGTGCCCTCGGCTATGACGCGACCGTCGTCGATGACCGAGATGTCGTCGGCGAGCTGGTCGGCCTCCTCCAGGTACTGCGTGGTGAGCAGCACCGTCGTTCCGTTCGCGACGAGGTCGGTGATGATCGCCCAGAGCGACAGCCGGGAGCGAGGATCGAGGCCGGTGGTGGGCTCGTCGAGGAACAGCACCTCGGGGTCGGTGACGAGGGCACCGGCGAGGTCGATTCGCCGGCGCATCCCGCCGGAGAAGCCCTTCACCGGGCGATCGCCCGCGGCGGTCAGGTCGAACATGTCGATCAGCTCGTGCGCCCGCCGCTGCGACTCGATGCGACCGAGGTGGTAGAGCCGACCGATCATGTCGAGGTTCTCGAAGCCGGTCAGGTTTTCATCGACGGCGGCGTACTGCCCGGAGACGCCGATGATGCGTCGAGTCGCCTTGGGATCGGCGAGGACGTCGATGCCGGCGATGCTCGCGCTGCCCTCATCGGGGCGGGTCAGCGTGGTGAGAACCTTCACCGTCGTGGTCTTACCGGCGCCGTTGGGCCCGAGCAGCGCCTTCACGGTGCCCTGCGGGACGGAGAGGTCGAGGCCGTCGAGTGCTTTGACGGGACCGGACTTGGAGCGGTAACGCTTGGTCAGACCGCGCGCTTCGATGATCGCCATGGAGTGCCTCTCTGCTTTCGGCGGCCGAGTGTGGCGGCTAATATATCACCATCTCAGTCGCCGGGGGAAGGTTTTTCCCCCTGGTGCACACGTCGTTTTATCTCCTTGCCATCCGGCAAGTAATCGGAATAATCTTTCCGCGTGGCAAACATTGACTCCGCCCAGCCGACGATCCCGTCCGAGCCGACGACTCCCGGCGAGCAGCGCCCCCTGTCCGCGACCAAGCCCGGCATTCCTGCCGGGCTGGCCGACGAAGCCGTCGCGCTGGCCCGGAGCTGGGCTCGTCAGGCGGGTTCGACGCCGAGCACCGGCTCGGCCGCCCTTCTCGCCCAGGTGCTCGAAGACGAGTCCGGGCTCGCCTTCACCATCGGCTTCGTCGACCGAGTGGTCCGCCCCGAAGACCTGCGGGTCGCGGCGCACGACCTCGCGCTCCTCGCCACGAAAGCCCCGGCGTTCCTCCCCTGGTACCTGCGGGCCGGGGTGCGCATCGGCGGGCGGCTCGCGCCGATCCTGCCCGGTCTCGTCGTGCCCGTGGCCCGTCGGGTCCTGCGCGGAATGGTCGGTCATCTCATCGTCGACTCCCGCCCGGCGGCTCTCGGCAAGAGCATCGCCGCTCTCAAGCGGGACGGCACCCGCCTCAACCTCAACCTGCTCGGCGAGGCCGTGCTCGGCGACGCCGAGGCCGACCACCGCCTGACCGGCACGAGATCGCTGCTCGAACGTGACGACGTCGACTACGTCTCGATCAAGGTGTCGTCGATCGTCAGCCAGCTCTCGATGTGGGCGTTCGACGAGACGGTCGAGCGGGTCGTGTCGAAGCTCACGCCGCTGTACGAGATCGCCGCGGCCTCGGCGACGCCCAAATTCATCAACCTCGACATGGAGGAGTACCGCGACCTCGACCTGACGCTCGCCGTCTTCACGAGGGTGCTCGACCAGCCGCAGCTGACGTCGCTCGAGGCCGGCATCGTGCTGCAGACGTACCTGCCCGACGCGCTCGGAGCGATCCAGCGCGTGAACGCCTGGGCGGCCGCCCGAGTGGCCGGCGGAGGCGCCCCGGTCAAGGTGCGGGTCGTCAAAGGGGCCAACCTCGCCATGGAGCACGTCGACTCGGCCGTCCACGGCTGGCCGCTGGCCACCTACGACTCCAAGGTCGAGAGCGACACCAACTACAAGCGCCTGCTCTCCTGGGCGATGACGCCGGAGCGCACCAGCGCGGTCCGTCTCGGCGTCGCCGGCCACAACCTCTTCGACATTGCGTTCGCGCATCTCCTCTCCGAGAGGCGCGGCGTGGCCGACCGCGTCGAGTTCGAGATGCTGCTCGGTATGGCCGAGGGGCAGGCAGAACTCGTCAAAGAAGCGGTGGGCGGGCTTTTGCTGTACACCCCGGTGGTCCACCCGCGCGAGTTCGACGTCGCCATCAGCTACCTGATCCGCCGCCTCGAAGAGAACGCCTCGCACGACAACTTCATGTCGGCCGTCTTCGAACTCGCGTCCGACGAAGAGCTCTTCCTCCGAGAGAAGCGGCGGTTCGTCGACGCCCTCGAGGCGGTGACGCCCGAGACTCCGGCGGCGCATCGCGTGCAGTCGAGGCTCGCCGAGCAGCCGGTCCCCCGCGCGGGCGGGTTCGAGAACACGCCGGACACCGACCCGGCGCTCGCCACGAACCGGGAATGGGGGCGCAGGATCCTGCGGGCCGTCCCCTCGTCCACCCTCGGCAGCGCCACCATCGAAGCGGCCGCGATCACCGAGGTCGACGGCCTCGAGGCGGTCGTGGCAGGCGCCGTCGCCGCCGCACCCGCCTGGGCCGATCTCGGGGGAGCCGGCCGGGCCGTGATCCTGCGACGCGCGGCCGCCGAGCTGGCCTCGCGTCGCGCGCAGCTGATCGAGGTCGCCGCTTCGGAGACCGGCAAGACCCTTGCCGAGGGCGACGTCGAAGTGAGTGAGGCGATCGACTTCGCGAACTACTACGCCACGCTCGCCGAAGAGCTCGATGTCGTCGACGGAGCGACCTTCGTGCCGTCGACGCTGACGGTGATCGCGCCGCCGTGGAACTTCCCGCTCGCGATCCCGCTGGGCTCGACCGCGGCGGCGCTCGCCGCAGGATCGAGCGTGGTGCTGAAGCCGGCCGGCCAGGCCAAGCGCTGCGGCGCGGTTCTGGCCGAGGCGCTCTGGGCTGCCGGCGTTCCCCGCGAGGTGCTGCGCCTCGTCGACGTCGACGAGGAGACCTCGGCAGGCGGCTCGTGTCGCACCCGTCGGTCGACCGGGTGATCCTGACCGGCGCGTTCGAGACGGCCGAGCTGTTCCGCTCGTGGCGACCCGACCTCGAGCTGTTGGCCGAGACGAGCGGCAAGAACGCGATTATCGTCACGCCGAGCGCCGACCTCGATCTCGCGGTGTCCGATGTGATCAAGTCGGCCTTCGGTCACGCGGGGCAGAAGTGCTCCGCCGCCAGTCTCGTGATCCTGGTCGGCTCGGTCGCCACGTCCGAGCGCTTCCGTCGCCAGCTCATCGACGCGGCGTCGACGATGCGCGTGGGGCTGCCGTCCGACCCCGCGACGCAGATGGGTCCGCTGATCGAGCCGGCGTCCGGGAAGCTCCTGGGCGCTCTGACGCAGCTGGCCCCGGGGAGTCCTGGCTCGTGAAGCCGCGCCGTCTCGACGACACGGGCCGCTTCTGGTCGCCCGGCATCCGCACCGGTGTCGAGCCCGGGAGCGAGTTCCACCGCGTCGAGTACTTCGGCCCGGTGCTCGGCATCCTGACGGCCGCAACGCTCGACGAGGCCATCGACCTGCAGAATGCGACCGACTTCGGCCTCACGGCGGGCCTGCACACGCTCGATCCGTCGGAGCTCGAGACTTGGCTCGAGCGCGTCGAAGCCGGAAACCTGTACGTCAACCGCGGCATTACCGGCGCGATCGTGCGCCGCCAGCCGTTCGGCGGCTGGAAGCGGTCGGCCGTCGGCGCCGGTGGCAAAGCCGGCGGACCGAACTATCTGGTCCACCTCGGATCCTGGGCGCCGTCGCCCGTGACCCCCACCTCGACCGGCGCGGTGTCTGCGCCCGTCTCCCGTCTGATCGCCGCGGCGCACGACGGCGCAGGATCCTCGGGAGCGCTCGCAGCCATCGCCGCGGCCGACGAAGCGGCCTGGTCCGCCTCCTTCGGCCGCTCGATCGACGTTTCGCAGGTGGGCCTCGAGCGCAACGTGTTCCGGTACCGGCCCGTGCCCGTCACGGTGCGCCTGGCCGAGGGCGGCTCGCCGGTCGAGCTTCTCCGAGTGCTCGCCGCCGGCCTTCGCGCCGGGGCGCCACTGACCGTCAGCTCGGCGATCGGTCTGTCTGCGGGTGTGCGCGCGGCGCTGGGTTCCGCGAGTGTCACGCAGGCTTCCGACGCCGACTTCCTCGCCTCCGCGTCGCGGGGCGAGCTGACGACGTCGCGAGTTCGCCTCGTCGGCCCCGCGGAAGCGCGCGGGCAGCTTGCTATCGCACTCGGAGGCGATCCGTCCGTTGCCGTGTTCGCGGCCCCCGTCACTCCCTCGCCCCGCTTGGAGCTGCTCCCGTTCCTCCGCGAACAGGCGGTCACCGTCACCGCGCATCGCTTCGGAAACCCCGATGCCTGGTCGGAGGGCGTTCTCTAGGGTGTGTGCCCCCTCGCCACGGGTGGTGCGCACACACAGGGCTGCCTCTCATCGGCAGCCACGAGGGAGGTCCGGCCCAGGCGGGCGTTAGGCTCGACTCGTGAAGATCGCGCGTTTTTCCAGCCCTGGGGAAGATCCCCGCTTCGGCGTCGTCGACGGTGAAGATCTCGTCGTCCTGGCCGGCGACCCCATGTTCGCCGGCTACGAGACGACGGGCGAGCGGGTCCCGCTCCGGAGCACCAAGATTCTCGCCCCGGTGATCCCGCGCTCCAAGGTGATCGGCATCGGGCTGAACTACTACGACCACGCGGACGAGATGGGTCAAGAGGCCCCCGAATTCCCGATCGTCTTCATGAAGCCGAACACGACGGTCATCGGCCCGGGCGACTCGATCCAGATCCCTCCGGTGGAGGGAAGGATCGACCTCGAAGGCGAACTGGCCATCGTCATCGGCAGCATCGCCAAGCGGGTGAAGGCCGACGACTACGCCGACGTCGTCTTCGGCTACACCATCGGCAACGACGTCTCCGCCCGGGGGCCGCAAGAGGACGACGGGCAGTGGACCAGGGCGAAGAGCTATGACACCTTCTGCCCGCTGGGGCCGTACATCGAGACGGAGCTCGACTGGAGCGACCTCAAGATCCAGTCGCGAGTCGACGGCGAACTCCTCCAGAGCGAGTCGACCGCACAGATGATCCACAAGATCCCGGACATCATCGCGTACGTCAGCGAGATCTTCACGCTGCTGCCCGGCGACGTCATCCTGACCGGAACGCCGGCCGGAGTCGGGCCGTTCACCGCGGGGCAGACCGTGGAGATCAGCATCGAGGGGCTCGGGTCGCTCATCAACCCGGCGAAGAACCGGTCGTAGCCGCGAGTCGCCTTCGCGTGCATGCGCCGGAATTCCGGGGCTCGTAAGTGCGACACGCCCGGGATGCGGGCAGGATTTGCCGAGACCGGCGTTCGCCCGTAATGTTTCTTCCTGTCAGCCCAAAGGAACGGAAACGGGCCGGGGCCGAAGTCTTCTTCGGGTCCAGTTCTGTCGGCCTTCCTCAAGTGGTGACATCCTTCCCCCAGATTGGCTCGCTTAGAGCCTGGCTTGCTTGCGAGTCCGCCGGGTTGTGGCTAGGATTGCAAGTCCTCCACCTTCTGGTTTCGGCCAGGTGCGGACGCCTTTTATGGCTTCCGAAGTCGTGTTGATCCGGTCGTTTGACCAGGTTTGACAGGGCCCGTTGGGGTGGATAAGGTTTGAAAGTTGCCTTCGGCGAAGATCACTTTTGTGGTTGGGTTTGGGGTGCGTTTGGTCCTTGAGAACTCAACAGCGTGCACATTGTCAAATGCCAATTTATACTCCGGCATTCGATTGGTCTTGTCTCCTTTGTGGGGGTGGGGTTGGTTGGGTGTTGGGTTTCTTTGAGATTGAAATGGACAACAATCGTCAGATTGATTTGTACCTTTTGGTCAGTATCAAACTTGCTGTCAGCTGCCTATTCCGGTGGTTGGTGGTGTTTTTCTTTTACGGAGAGTTTGATCCTGGCTCAGGACGAACGCTGGCGGCGTGCTTAACACATGCAAGTCGAACGATGATCTGGAGCTTGCTCCAGGGATTAGTGGCGAACGGGTGAGTAACACGTGAGTAACCTGCCCTTGACTCTGGGATAAGCGTTGGAAACGACGTCTAATACCGGATATGACCCCTGCTGGCATCGGCTGGGGGTGGAAAGATTGTTTGGTCAAGGATGGACTCGCGGCCTATCAGGTAGTTGGTGAGGTAATGGCTCACCAAGCCGACGACGGGTAGCCGGCCTGAGAGGGTGACCGGCCACACTGGGACTGAGACACGGCCCAGACTCCTACGGGAGGCAGCAGTGGGGAATATTGCACAATGGGCGAAAGCCTGATGCAGCAACGCCGCGTGAGGGATGACGGCCTTCGGGTTGTAAACCTCTTTTAGTAGGGAAGAAGGGAGCTTGCTCTTGACGGTACCTGCAGAAAAAGCACCGGCTAACTACGTGCCAGCAGCCGCGGTAATACGTAGGGTGCAAGCGTTGTCCGGAATTATTGGGCGTAAAGAGCTCGTAGGCGGTTTGTCGCGTCTGCTGTGAAATCTGGGGGCTCAACCCCCAGCCTGCAGTGGGTACGGGCAGACTAGAGTGCGGTAGGGGAGATTGGAATTCCTGGTGTAGCGGTGGAATGCGCAGATATCAGGAGGAACACCGATGGCGAAGGCAGATCTCTGGGCCGTTACTGACGCTGAGGAGCGAAAGCATGGGGAGCGAACAGGATTAGATACCCTGGTAGTCCATGCCGTAAACGTTGGGAACTAGATGTAGGGGCCATTCCACGGTTTCTGTGTCGCAGCTAACGCATTAAGTTCCCCGCCTGGGGAGTACGGCCGCAAGGCTAAAACTCAAAGGAATTGACGGGGGCCCGCACAAGCGGCGGAGCATGCGGATTAATTCGATGCAACGCGAAGAACCTTACCAAGGCTTGACATATACCGGAAACGTCCAGAGATGGTCGCCCCGCAAGGTCGGTATACAGGTGGTGCATGGTTGTCGTCAGCTCGTGTCGTGAGATGTTGGGTTAAGTCCCGCAACGAGCGCAACCCTCGTTCTATGTTGCCAGCACGTTATGGTGGGAACTCATAGGAGACTGCCGGGGTCAACTCGGAGGAAGGTGGGGATGACGTCAAATCATCATGCCCCTTATGTCTTGGGCTTCACGCATGCTACAATGGCCGATACAAAGGGCTGCAATACCGTAAGGTGGAGCGAATCCCAAAAAGTCGGTCTCAGTTCGGATTGAGGTCTGCAACTCGACCTCATGAAGTCGGAGTCGCTAGTAATCGCAGATCAGCAACGCTGCGGTGAATACGTTCCCGGGCCTTGTACACACCGCCCGTCAAGTCATGAAAGTCGGTAACACCCGAAGCCGGTGGCCCAACCCCTTGTGGGAGGGAGCTGTCGAAGGTGGGATCGGTAATTAGGACTAAGTCGTAACAAGGTAGCCGTACCGGAAGGTGCGGCTGGATCACCTCCTTTCTAAGGAGCATGTACTGCCCGGTCTGTCTACAGCCGGATGATGCAGTCAAGTCAGTCCACAGCGAATGTCTGTGGGTGGCGCTCATGGGTGGAACATTGACAGTGGCCTTCACACGAAGGCTTCGTGCTTAGTACAGCTCCTTTGGGGGTTCGGAACGGTTGCGGGGTCGGGTGGTGGGGGCGTGCACGTTGTTGGGTCCTGAGGGACCAAGCCGGCCGGCGCTCGAGTTATCGGGTGTGGGTGGTTGAACTCCTCTTGCGGACTTTGAGGTCGGGCATCACTTGCTCGGGTTTCTTGGTGTCGCCCGTTTTTTGAGAACTACACAGTGGACGCGAGCATCTTGGATGCGCTCTTTGAGTGTCATCCGAGTGCAATTTCTTCCCCAGTCGGTCTTTGGCCGGGTGGGGTAACGAGATAACACTGATATGCCGCGCGAATGGGTTCTGTCTTCGGATGGGGCCGTATTTGTCGTGGTTCTTTGTGGTCAAGTTTTTAAGAGCAAACGGTGGATGCCTTGGCATCTGGAGCCGAAGAAGGACGTAGAAATCTGCGATAAGCCTCGGGGAGCTGATAATCGAGCTGTGATCCGAGGGTCTCCGAATGGGGAAACCCCGCCAGGCGGCGTGCTGACCTGGTGACTCCCGCCTGAATATATAGGGCGGGTAGAGGGAACGTGGGGAAGTGAAACATCTCAGTACCCACAGGAAGAGAAAACAACAGTGATTCCGTGAGTAGTGGCGAGCGAAATCGGAAGAGGCTAAACCGGTCATGTGTGATAGACGGCGGTCGTTGCATGGTCGGGGTTGTGGGACGTGTTTTTCAAGTCTGCCGGCTTGGAGCAGTTACAGCGCATTATAGGCGAACCGCATTGAAAGGCGGGTCATAGAGGGTGCCAACCCCGTAGCCGAAATGGTGTTGCTGGCTGGATGCGTATCCCAAGTAGCACGGGGCCCGAGAAATCCCGTGTGAATCTGTCAGGACCACCTGATAAGCCTAAATACTCCCAGATGACCGATAGCGGACAAGTACCGTGAGGGAAAGGTGAAAAGTACCCCGGGAGGGGAGTGAAATAGTACCTGAAACCGTTTGCTTACAAACCGTTGGAGCCTCCTTAGTAGGGGTGACAGCGTGCCTTTTGAAGAATGAGCCTGCGAGTTAGCGATATGTGGCGAGGTTAACCCGTGAGGGGTAGCCGTAGCGAAAGCGAGTCTGAATAGGGCGATTCAGTCGCATGTCCTAGACCCGAAGCGAAGTGATCTATCCATGGCCAGGTTGAAGCGACGGTAAGACGTCGTGGAGGACCGAACCCACTTCAGTTGAAAATGGAGGGGATGAGCTGTGGATAGGGGTGAAAGGCCAATCAAACTTCGTGATAGCTGGTTCTCTCCGAAATGCATTTAGGTGCAGCGTTGCGTGTTTCTTGCCGGAGGTAGAGCTACTGGATGGCCGATGGGGCCCAAAAGCTTACTGACGTCAGCCAAACTCCGAATGCCGGTAAGTGAGAGCGCAGCAGTGAGACGGTGGGGGATAAGCTTCATCGTCGAGAGGGAAACAACCCAGACTACCAACTAAGGTCCCTAAGCGTGTGCTAAGTGGGAAAGGATGTGGAGTTGCAGAGACAACCAGGAGGTTGGCTTAGAAGCAGCCACCCTTGAAAGAGTGCGTAATAGCTCACTGGTCAAGTGATTCCGCGCCGACAATGTAACGGGGCTCAAGCACACCACCGAAGTTGTAGATTTCATATTTTAGACAAGCCTTCGTGGTTCAGTCGTATGGAGTGGTAGGAGAGCGTCGTGTGGCGAGTGAAGCGGCGGTGGAAACCAGTCGTGGACGCTACACGAGTGAGAATGCAGGCATGAGTAGCGAAAGACGGGTGAGAAACCCGTCCTCCGAAAGACCAAGGGTTCCAGGGCCAGGTTAATCCGCCCTGGGTAAGTCGGGACCTAAGGCGAGGCCGACAGGCGTAGTCGATGGACAACGGGTTGATATTCCCGTACCGGCGAAAAACCGCCCAAGCTAATCCAGTGGTGCTAAGAGTCCTAACCCGGCTGAGTGGATCCCTTCGGGGTGATGCCGGCCGGTCTAACGCTCGACCCCATGCTGGTGCGGTTAGCGTATTAACAGGTGTGACGCAGGAAGGTAGCTGAGCCAGGCGATGGTATCCGTAAGGTGAACCTGGTGTAAGGATGTAGGGCTGACGATAGGCAAATCCGTCGTCAATGCGCCTGAGATCCGATGCGTACCCCTCACGGGGGAATTCAGTGATCCTATGCTGCCGAGAAAAGCATCGACGCGAGGTTTTAGCCGCCCGTACCCCAAACCGACTCAGGTGGTCAGGTAGAGAATACCAAGGAGATCGAGAGAATCGTGGTTAAGGAACTCGGCAAAATGCCCCCGTAACTTCGGGAGAAGGGGGCCGGAACCGTGAACGGATTTACTCCGGGAGCGGGAAAGGCCGCAGAGACCAGTGGGAAGCGACTGTTTACTAAAAACACAGGTCCGTGCCAAGTCGCAAGACGATGTATACGGACTGACGCCTGCCCGGTGCTGGAAGGTTAAGAGGAAGGGTTAGCGTAAGCGAAGCTCAGAATTTAAGCCCCAGTAAACGGCGGTGGTAACTATAACCATCCTAAGGTAGCGAAATTCCTTGTCGGGTAAGTTCCGACCTGCACGAATGGCGTAACGACTTCCCAGCTGTCTCAACCGCGAACTCGGCGAAATTGCACTACGAGTAAAGATGCTCGTTACGCGCAGCAGGACGGAAAGACCCCGTGACCTTTACTACAGCTTGGTATTGGTGTTCGGAGTGGCTTGTGTAGGATAGGTGGGAGACTGTGAAGCTCGGACGCTAGTTCGGGTGGAGTCATTGTTGAAATACCACTCTGGTCACTTTGGATATCTAACTACGAACCGTGATCCGGTTCTGGGACAGTGCCTGGTGGGTAGTTTAACTGGGGCGGTTGCCTCCCAAAAAGTAACGGAGGCGCCCAAAGGTTCCCTCAACCTGGTTGGCAATCAGGTGTCGAGTGTAAGTGCACAAGGGAGCTTGACTGTGAGACTGACAAGTCGAGCAGGGACGAAAGTCGGGACTAGTGATCCGGCAGTGGCTTGTGGAAGCGCTGTCGCTCAACGGATAAAAGGTACCTCGGGGATAACAGGCTGATCTTGCCCAAGAGTCCATATCGACGGCATGGTTTGGCACCTCGATGTCGGCTCGTCGCATCCTGGGGCTGGAGTAGGTCCCAAGGGTTGGGCTGTTCGCCCATTAAAGCGGTACGCGAGCTGGGTTTAGAACGTCGTGAGACAGTTCGGTCCCTATCCGCTGCGCGCGTAGGAAATTTGAGAAGATCTATCCCTAGTACGAGAGGACCGGGATGGACGAACCTCTGGTGTGTCAGTTGTTCTGCCAAGGGCACCGCTGATTAGCTACGTTCGGAACGGATAACCGCTGAAAGCATCTAAGCGGGAAGCCGGCTTCGAGATGAGATTTCCATCCCCTTCGGGGGAGAGGCTCCCAGCTAGACTACTGGGTTGATAGGCCGGATGTGGAAGCGAGGACTAACGACTCGTGGAGCTGACCGGTACTAATAAGCCGATAACTTGACAACACCCCCAACCCCGTCGTTCTGCGGGTTGGGCAGTGATGCTTGCGTCCACTCTGTGGTTCCCGAAACACGGTCGATGACTGGTTCGTGGAACAGATAATTCAATACTGAGCGAAAGCTCCGTGACATGACTTCAAGCCGGCAGACCCTGATGGGTGTGTACTGCTTGACCTAGTGTTTCGGCGGCCATAGCGAGAGGGAAACGCCCGGTCACATTCCGAACCCGGAAGCTAAGACTCTCAGCGCCGATGGTACTGCAAGGGGGACCTTGTGGGAGAGTAGGACACCGCCGGACTCCATTTAGAAACACCAGAAAGGCCACCCTCACGGGTGGCCTTTTTGCGTTTAACTCCCGGCCTGACGGCATCCGTCGAACGGTAGGATTGACGGCGATGTCTGCCTCCTTCACCACCGCGACCGGCGCCGACGTGCGTGTCCGGTTCTGCCCGTCGCCCACCGGTACGCCCCACGTCGGGCTCATCCGTACCGCCCTGTTCAACTGGGCCTACGCCCGTCACAACGGCGGCAAGCTGATCTTCCGGATCGAGGACACCGATGCCGCGCGCGACAGCGAGGAGAGCTACGCGCAGATCATCGACGCGCTGCGCTGGCTGAAGCTCGACTGGGACGAAGGGGTCGAGGTCGGTGGCCCCAACGGCCCGTATCGGCAGTCGCAGCGGCACGACGTGTACCAGGGCGTCATCGACCAGCTGAAAGAGCGCGGGCTGCTCTACGAGAGCTTCGCCACGGCGGACGAGATCGAGGCGCGCAACGTCGCGAACGGTCGCGACCCCAAGCAGGGCTACGACAACTTCGAGCGCGACCTCACCGACGCAGAGCGCGAGGCGTTCCGAGCGGAGGGTCGCTCGCCCGCGCTTCGTCTTCGCGTACCCGATCGCGACCTGAGCTTCGACGACCTCGTCCGTGGCGAGATCACGTTCCCGGAGGGGTCCTTCAAAGACTTCGTCGTGGTTCGCCCCAACGGCATTCCGCTCTACACGTTCGTGAATCCCGTCGACGATGCGCTGATGGGGGTCACCCACGTGCTGCGCGGCGAAGACATCCTGTCGTCGACTCCGCGGCAGATCGCCCTCTACGAGGCGCTCGTCGAGATCGGGCTGACCACGTACATCCCGCGTTTCGGGCACCTTCCCTACGTCATGGGCGGCGGCAACAAGAAGCTTTCCAAGCGCGACCCCGAGGCCAACCTGTTCCTCCACCGCGACAACGGGTTCATCCCCGAGGGTCTCGTCAACTACCTGGCCCTCCTCGGCTGGTCGCTGACGCACGACCGCGACGTCTTCTCCCTCGACGAAATGGTGGCCGCGTTCGACGTCGCCGACGTGAATCCCAGTCCCGCGCGTTTCGACGAGAAGAAGGCGGAGTCGATCAACGGCGATCACATCCGCCTCCTCGCTGCCGACGACTTCGCCGGGCGGCTGGTCCCGTACCTCGGCGACTACCTCGCGACGCCTCCGACGGCCGCCCAGCAGCGCACCCTCGACGACGCGGCGCCTCTCGTCCAGGAGCGCATGCAGCTCCTCGGCGAGACTCCCGGTCTCCTCGGCTTCCTCTTCACGAGCGACGACGATCTCACCTTCGACGACGATGCGCTCAAGACGCTGGGCGACACCTCCGGCGACGTCCTGCGAGCGGCCCTCGTAGCCCTCGGCGGGGTCGGGCACTGGACCGCGGCCGAACTCGAGGTCGCTCTTCGTGGTGCCCTGGTCGATCAGCTCGGAATCAAACCTCGCAATGCCTTCGGGCCGCTCCGGGTCGCCATTTCCGGGCGCAGGATCAGCCCGCCCCTGTTCGAGTCGATGGAGATCCTCGGTCGTGATTCGACCGTGGCTCGCCTCGAGAAGCTTCTGGCGCGGCCGTGACCGTCGCGTCCGATCCCGAGGTCTACGACGTCGCAGTCATCGGAGGTGGGCCGGCCGGCCTGAGCGCCGCGCTGAATCTCGTGCGGGCTCGACGCAGGGTCCTGCTTCTCGACAGCAACCGCCCTCGCAACTCCGCGACGCTGCTGGCCCACGGTTTCTTGACGCGGGACGGCATCTCGCCGCTCGAACTTCGCAAACTGGGGCGCGAGGAGGTCCTCCGGTACGACGGTGCCGAGCACCGGATGACCATCGTCGAATCCGTCACACGTGTCGACGCCGGGTTCGAGCTGGCGTGCTCGATGCGGAACAAGCAGTCGACGGCCGTGGCTCGGACGATCCTGGTCGCCACGGGGCTCCACGAGACGCTGCCGGAGATCGCAGGGCTGCGCGCGTTCTACGGGACCGCGTTCCACAGCTGCATCGAGTGCGACGGGTACGACAAGCGCGATCAACGCCTCGCCGTCATCGGGGAGTACCCCGACCTCGCCGAGCGTGCACTGTTCCTGACCCAGTGGTCGAACGACCTCGTCGTCTTCACGAACGGCAGCGACGTCGTCACCCTGCTGGAGGAGGAAGCGCTCGACTCCCGAGGGATCCGCGTCGACCGGCGAGCGATCGCCGAAGTCGTCGGGGGTCGCGACGGCGTGACCGGACTGCGTCTCGACGACGGAGAGATCGCCGACGTCGTCGGGGGTTTCGTGCGCCCGGGCTGGTCGAGCGAGCTCGACTACCTCGAGGGGCTCGCCGCCGACCTCGACGCCGACGGTCTCCTCGTGTCCGACGGTCACGGCCGCACGACCGCGGCCGGGGTCTACGTCGCCGGGGAGTCCGCCGCCCCGGGGCCTCAGCAGCTGATCGTGGCCGCAGGATCCGGGGCCAAGACCGCCACCACCATCAATCGCGACCTCGTCGGCGGCATTGGAGACCTCGCCGATGCTGTACAGTAGACACTCGGTTCGGTAATACGAGTCGATCATGTTTTCACCATCGCTCGGCGAATGTGTGAAATATCATGGGGTATGGTGTAATTGGCAACACGACTGATTCTGGTTCAGCTGTTCTTGGTTCGAGTCCAGGTACCCCAGCTCGAGTAACGCACAAAGCCCCCGGGAATCCGGGGGCTTTCTGCTTTACTCGGGCTCGTGTCACTGCCAGGCGCCGCCGCTCCTACTTGCAGGGAACGACCGTGGTGCCGCCGTGGCCGTTGGAAACGACGCAGGCGTGGCCGGCACCGCTTCCGACCTGGCCGCCGCCGACGTTTCCGCCGAGTCCACCGCGGACGGGTCCGCCGCCGACGGGGCCACCCCCGCTCGAGACGGGAGCGCGTCCCCTCACGGGTGGCGAGGAGCTGCTGCCGGAACTCCCGCCGCCGCTGTAGCTCTGTGCGGCAGCGCTTCGCTCGGCCGCGGCGACTCGGGCGGCCTCGGCTTTCTTCGCGGCGGCCTCGGCGGCGGCTTTCTTCGCGGCGGCTTCTTCGGCGGCTTTCTTCCTGGCCGCGGCGACCTGGGCGGCCACGCGGGTGTGTTCCGAGGTCTGGAAGGCCGCGAAGTCCGTCGTGAGCGCCGCGACGCGTGCGTCGAGCGCCTTCCGCTCACGTGTGGACTTCTTCGCGAGGCCGGTGATCGCGGAGGCGTCTTCCCGCGTGAGACACGTCGTCGGAAGGGGAGTGTGGGTGAGTGCGTTCCGGCCGTCGGCCACGGCGCTGGTGAGCTCGGATCCACTCGGGCGGGCGGGCGACGCGACGACCGCTTTCGTGTTCTTCGTGGCGGCGACCGCCTCGACCGCCTTGGCTGCCGGGCGGTTGGCGTACGGGGTGCTCTTCCAGCCTTCACCGCCCGGCAGGGCAACGCTCGCGGCGGCCGTGAGGGCCTTTGCCGCCGAGGTGTTGGAGGCCGCGGCCGCCCTGCTCGCGGCTGCGCCGGCCCCGACGGCGACGGTGCACTGCCGTGCGGTCTCCGACGCGGCGGCTCTCGCGACGCCCAGGGACGTCGCCGTGCCGCCGCCCGCGACGACGAGGGCCGCGGCGACGATGACGATCACCCGGCTTCTGGTCGGCCGTGGTCTCATGCGCGAGCCCCCGACGGCGAGCTCGCGCCGGATCCCGTGTGGTCGGCGCGCGACGAAGCGACGTGAGAGTGCACTGCAGATTCCCCTACACCCAGCAGTCCGCTGAGGTCTTCCTGATTCTTCGTCGAGCCTAGGGGAGCGTCGGCGTGGTGATCGTGCCCCTCTTCTGGGGTCAGCTCGGTCGTGGTGGCACCCGCTTGGGGAAGGCGCTGTCGGGAGAAGCTGGCCAGACTTGATCCCGGGGAAGTCGCGCGCGCCGCGTTGTCGTCGCCCCCGTATCGATCGCACTGGGGGCAGGATCGCCCCCACAAGCATTTCCTGGGGGAACACCATGACCGACTCCGTCACCACCGACTCGACCGGAGCGCCGGTCAAGCCTCGGTTCTGCTCCGCGTGCGGCACTCCCGCATCGTCGGGCGCCTTCTGCGCGTCGTGCGGAACCGCGCTCACCGCTGTCGCTCCGCACGCGGCCGCGAGCGCCCCGGCTCCGACCGTGCCGCCCGCTCCGACGGCGCTGCCCGCTCCGACCGTGCCGCCCGCTCCGACCGCAGCACCGGCGCAGCATTTCCCGGCGCCGACGCAGCCGGCGCCGACCCCGCTGCCGGTGGGCACCGCCCCCGCGGCGGGCCCGGTCCCCGACGCGGGATCGGTGCCGTGGCAGTCGCAGCAGCCGGCGACTCCCGGCTACGTGGCCGCCGAGGCCGTCGCGAGCCAGACGACGGAATACGTCCAGGTCGCCGGTCTCGGAGCGATCCGCCTGGCGAGCCTCGGCCAGCGCGTCGGTGCGCGACTCATCGACATCGTGATCGTGGTGCTCGCGTACGTGATCATCGCCCGGATCGTCAGCGCCGCCGCCGCCGCATCCGCACGCGCGACGTATTCGGGTTACGGGTACCTCGAGTCGAGCGCCGCGAGTATCGGCGCCGGCATCGGCGGATTCATTCTCGGGACGTTCCTGGCTGCCGTCTTCGCCTACGTCTACGAGGTCGTCATGACCGCCGCCTGGGGCCGCACGGTCGGCAAGATGATCGTCGGTCTCCGCGTCATCCGCGCGGTCGACGGCCGCAAGCCGAACGTGGGCAACGCCTTCCTCCGCTGGATCTCGCCGGGACTCGGCGGGCTGATCCCGTTCGTCGGCCCCTTCGGGGCACTGCTGGTGCTGCTCTCGCCGACGTTCGACTCGTCAGGACGTCGCCAGGGCTGGCACGACAAGATGGCCGGAACGCTGGTGGTCATCGGGCCGAAGGCGGTCACCAAGGAGCGCGGCGCAGCGCTGCTGAATCAGGCGCGCGAGACCGCAGACCGTTACCGCCGCTAGCACCGATCGCGACGAGACCACCGCCCCCTGTTCGCCGATCTCCCCTGTCCCGGCGCCGCCGAAAGGCGTCCGTGACACCGGGGGAGTGGCGAACAGGGGGCTCCGTGTTCGGCGGACGGCGGCACGAAATGTCCTTCGTTGTCGGTCTCGACGGAAAGGTAACGATGAGCAACCGGTTGCTGCAACCGGTTGCTGTCTCTACAGCGAACGGGTTATGTTTGCCTGGCACCAAGCAATGAAGCAGATGCGATCTCAATGAGGAGAAGACATGAAAACCAGGCGTTTCGCCGCGGTGGCCGGTATCGCGGTCATCGGGCTGGCATTGGCAGGCTGTTCGGGCAGCAGCTCCGGGGGCGGTGGCGGCGGAGGAGCCGCCTCGACCGGTCTCAGCAGCAGGGGCCCCATCACGTACGTTCAGGGCAAAGACAACAGCAACGTCATTCGTCCGCTCATCGCCAAGTGGAATGCAGCCCACCCCAGCGAGAAGGTCACCTTCAAGGAGCAGTCGACCGAGGCCGACCAGCAGCACGACGACCTCGTGCAGCACTTCCAGGCCAAGGACGCCGGCTACGACGTCGTCGACGTCGACGTCGTGTGGACGGCTGAGTTCGCAGCCAAGGGCTGGCTCACTCCGCTCACGGGCAAGATGAAGATCGACACGTCGCCTCTCCTGCCGGCGACGGTCGCCACCGCGACCTACAACAAGACGCTCTTCGCTGCACCGCAGACCTCCGACGGAGGCCTGCTGTACTACCGTTCCGACCTCGTCAAGACCCCGCCGAAGACGTGGGACGAAATGATGTCCGACTGCAGCATCGCCAAGGCCCACGGCATCGGCTGCTACGCCGGCCAGTTCGCCAAGTACGAAGGCCTCACGGTGAACACCGCCGAGGCCATCAACGGCGCGGGCGGCTCCATCCTCGCCAAGAACGGCACAACGCCGACCGTCGACACCGCCGCCGCGAAGAAGGGTCTGCAGAACCTCGTCGACGCCTTCAAGGACGGCAACATCCCCGCCGAGGCGATCACGTACCAGGAGGAGAACGGCCGCACCGCGTTCGAGGCCGGCAAGCTCCTCTTCCTGCGCAACTGGCCCTACGTCTACTCGCTGGCCAAGACCGACGGCTCGTCGAAGGTCAAGACCAGCTTCGGCATCGCCCCGCTTCCCGGGGTCGACGGCGTCGGAGCGTCGACGCTCGGCGGTCACAACGCGGCGATCAGCGTGTACTCGAAGCACAAGGCGACGGCTCACGACTTCCTCAAGTTCCTCGAGTCGAACGAGACGCAGAGCTTCTTCGCCACGCAGGGCTCCCTCGCCCCGGTGGTCGCGAGCCTCTACACCGACCCGGCCCTGGTGAAGAAGCTGCCCTACCTCCCGACGCTGCTCACGAGCATCCAGAGTGCCGTTCCGCGCCCCGTGTCGCCGTTCTACCCGGCTGTCACCGCGGCGATTCAAGACAACTCGTATGCCGCTCTCAAGGGATCGAAGACGGTCGACGAAGCGCTGAAAGACATGCAGGCCGCCATCAAGGCCGCCGGCTAACAACGCACGACGAAGGGGCGAGCAGGATCCGCGTGATCCTGCTCGCCCCTCCCCTCACCGCTGAACCGTTCCGCACACTCGGCAAGGAGGCCCCGTGTCCGCACTCACCGATCTCCCTTCAATCTCTCGCGAACCGAAACCCGTCAAGCCCCGTAAGAAGGGCGGCCTCAACGAGGCCCACGGCCGCTGGGCCTTCTACCTGATCGTCCCGACCGGCATCCTGCTCGCGGTCGTCATCGGCTATCCCGTGGTCAGCGCGGTCATCATGTCGTTCCAGAAGGACGCCGGTCTCGACAAGGCGACCGGGCTCTTCGTCGCCGGAGGCTTCGCCGGCGTGGCCAACTACGCGCACTGGTTCCTGCAGCAGTGCACCACGGCTGCCGGCACCGCCGCGTGCCCCCGGGCAACATCGGCTCGCTCTTCTGGGAGGCCATCGGCAACACCCTCTTCTTCACGGTCGTGACCGTGATCTTCGAGACGGTCATCGGCGTGTGGATGGCCATCATCATGAACCGCAACTTCCGCGGGCGTGCCCTCGTCCGCGCAGCGATCCTGGTGCCCTGGGCGATTCCCACCGCCGTCACTGCGAAGCTCTGGTACTTCATCTTCGACTACAACGGCATCCTCAACCACGTGCTCGGCACCCAGATCATCTGGACCTCGGGCGAGTGGTCGTCGAGATTCGCGATCGTCATCGCCGACACCTGGAAGACGACGCCGTTCATGGCGCTCCTGATCCTCGCCGGTCTGCAGCTCATCCCCGAAGAGGTCTACGAGGCCGCCTCGATGGACGGTGCGTCGACCGTGCAGCGCTTCTTCCGGATCACCCTCCCGCTCGTCAAGCCGGCTCTGATGGTCGCCGTCCTGTTCCGCGTGCTGGACGCGCTGCGCATGTACGACCTCCCGGCGATCCTCACCGGCGGAGGTGGTGGCACCGGTAACGCGACCACCACCCTGTCGATCCTGGTGGTGAGTCAGATCAGACAGGGATTCAACTCGGCCTCCGCCCTGTCGACGATCACCTTCCTCCTCGTCTTCCTGGTCGCGTTCCTCTTCGTCCGGTTCTTGGGAGCCAACGTGGTGCAAACGCAGGCCGCCCAGCAGAAGGGTGAACTCAAATGAGCGTCGCCGTCGATCGTCCTCGGGCGAACGCCCAGGGCAAGTCCTCCGACTACGCTAAGGTCAACGTCCGGACCAACAAGCGCCGCGGTCCTGCGATCCGCACGGCCATCAGCGCAATCGTCATCGCCGTCTGGTGCCTGCTGCCGTTCTACTGGATGATCGTCACCGCCTTCCGCGACGTCGGCTTCACGTTCTCGACCGACGCCTGGCCGAGCCACGTGACGTTCGACAACTTCACGACCGCGTTCTCGACCGAACTGGGGAACCACCTCGGGCGCGCTCTCCTGAACAGCCTGTTCATCGGCGCGGTCGTCACGATCATCGGACTCCTGGTCGGGACGACCGCCGCCTACGCGCTGGCCCGCCTCGACTTCAAGGGGAAGTCGATCATCGCCGGCGGCATCCTGGCCGCCTCCATGTTCCCGGGCGTCGCCCTCATCACGCCGCTGTTCCAGCTCTTCACGAACCTCGGCTGGATCGGGCAGTACCAGGCGCTGATCCTGCCGAGCATCTCCTTCGTACTGCCGTTGACGGTGTACACACTGACGTCGTTCTTCCGCGAGATGCCGTGGGATCTCGAGGAGGCGGCCCGGATCGACGGGTGCACCAGGGTGCAGGCGTTCCGGCGCATCATCCTGCCGCTCGCTGCTCCCGCCGTCTTCACGACGGCGATCCTGGCGTTCATCTCGTCCTGGAACGAGTACCTCATCTCGAGCCAACTCTCGAGCGACGCCACGCAGCCGGTGACGATCGCCATCGCCGGCTTCCAGGGCAGTGTGCCGCACCAGGAGCCGTACACCGCGATCATGGCGGCGGGCACCATCGTGACGATCCCGCTCGTGATCCTGGTGCTCGTCTTCCAGCGTCGCATCGTGGCCGGCCTCACCGCCGGCGGCGTGAAGGGCTAGACGATGGCTCGCATGTCGCCGCCCAAGCCGACCGACCGGGTCGACGTGATGATCGGATTCCTCGGCGTGTTCGCCGCGCTGTTCCTGGTGGTCACCATCGCCTGCGAGGTGACCGGGCGACCGGCCCTCTCGTACGCGCTGATCCTGCTGGCGCTCGTCGTGGCGCTGGTGCTCGAGGTGCGCCATCGCGGTGCCATCGTCCGCCGCACTACCGCCGCGCCCGGGGAACTGGCAACGGATCGTTCCGGTCACGAGTGACGAAGTAGAGTCGCACCGTGAGTGGCATCCAGGAGATCGCATCCGCCACCGGGCTGTCGAAGGCGACGGTCTCCCGAGCCCTGCGAAACCTGCCGAGCGTTGCTCCCGCGACCGTGATGGCCGTCCGGAGGAAGGCCGACGAACTGGGTTACATCCCGTCGTCGGCCGCCTCCGGGCTGGCCACCGGCCGAAACCACGCGGTCGGAGTCGTCGTGCCGGTGATCGACCGGTGGTTCTACATCCGGGTGCTCGAGGGGGTCGACGCCGAACTGCGGCGGGCGGGGTACGACCTGATCCTGTTCAATCTGGCCGGGCAAGCCGGTAATCGCGAGCGGGTCTTCCACCGTTCGATCCTGCGGAAGCGGGTCGACGCCCTCGTCCTCCTGTCGCTGGTGTTCGACGAGGCCGAGCGCGAGCAGCTCGAGCTCACCGAGTATCCGACCCTCGTCATCGGGGGCCGGCACCCGGCATCCGTCACCTCGGAATCGACGACCACGACGTCGCCTCCCGCGCGACGACCTATCTTCTCGGGCTCGGGCACCGAAGGATCGCGCACATCGGCGGGCAGGACGAAGCGGGCATGAACGTGCTGGTACCGGGCGAGCGCCACCAGGGCTACGTCCACGCGCTCGCCGAAGCCGGCATCGAGGCGATCCCGGAGTGGAGCCCGAACGGCGAGTTCACCTTCGCCGGCGGCCACGACTCGATGAAGCGGCTGCTGTGCGGCAGCTCCTCCCGACGGCGGTGTTCGCGGCCTCCGACGAGATGGCGTTCGGCGCGATGCTCGCGATTCGGCAGGCCGGGCTGCGAGTGCCGGAGGACATCTCGGTCGTCGGGATCGACGGGCACGCCTACGGCGAGACGCTCGGTCTGACCACGTTCGCGCAGGACCCCACGGCACAGGGGCGCGGGCCGCGCGCGTCCTGCTGGGGGAGCTGGCCGGGCAGCCCGCTCTGCCGCGGTTCGAGCCGGCACCGGTCGTGTTCGTGGAGCGGACGTCGGCCGGGCCTCCTCCCGCCTGACGCGCGCTCTCGCCCCTCCTGCCCTCCCTCCTGCCCTCCCCCTCAAATCGAAGGGGATTTTTCGCGGGAAGGCACCGGATCCGCATGAGCGCTGCCCGAGGGGGAGAATCCCCTTCGATTTAAGGAGGGGAAGGGGCGGGCAGGATCAGCGGGAGGCGGCCGCGTACGAGGCGGCGAGGCGCGCGAAACCCTCGTCGAGCGTCACCGCGGGTGTCCACTCGAGGTCGCGGCGGGTGCGACGCTGGTCGAACCAGTGCGACGTCGAGAGCTGCTCCGCGAGGAACCGGGTCATCGGCGGCTCGTCGGCGCCGGGCCGGAAGCGCCAGCCGAGTTCGATGAGCGAGCCCGCAGTGCGCGCCAGGCCAGCCGGGACGCTCCGAGTCGGGGGTCGGACGCCCGCGGCCAGGCAGATGCCGCTGAGCAGCTCGGCCACCGGCCGCGGCTCTCCGTTCGTGAGCACGTAGGCGTTGCCGTGCACGACGTCGGCGCGCTCGAGCGTCTGCGCGATGCCGGTTGCGGCGTTGTCGAGGTACAGGGTGTCGATCAGGGCGGTTCCGTGGTCGAGGAGCGGCAGACGTCCGGCGCGCGCGCGATCGACGATGCGTCCGACGAGCTGGGTGTCACCCGGTCCCCACACCAGGTGAGGGCGAACGGCCACCACGCGGAAAGCAGGATCGTCGGCGGCCAGCGCCACCCGTTCGGCTTCGGCCTTGGTGCGCGCGTACTCTCCGCGCGCTCGCCGCGGGTCGGCCGGGCGCGCGTCGTCGCCGACGATCGACGTGCCCGAGTGCGCGACCGACGGGGAGGACACGTACACGAAACGGGAGACCCCGCCGGCTCGGGCCGCGTCGAGGAGGACGGCCGTGCCACCGACGTTGACGGCCGCGAACTCGGCGGGGTCGCCCGCGAGCGACACCCTCGCGGCCAGGTGCACCACGGCCTCGACACCGTCGAGGGCCTGTACGACGGCGGCGGGATCCGTGACGGAGCCCGTCGCATCCTGCGCGCCCTCGATGCCCGACGGACGGCGCTGGAAGGTGCGGACCTCGTGCCCACGGCGCAGCAGCTCCGCTGCCACCGATCCGCCCAGCAGGCCGCTCGCGCCGGTGACGAGGACGAGGGTCACGGGGCGACCAGGTCTCCGCCGGCCAGGACCGAGTCGGCCCAGCGGCTGAGTCGCGTGCGGTCGATCTTGGAGTTGTGGCGGACGTCGGTGGGCAGACGCGGGACGACGAGGACCGCGGCGACGGGCACTCCGGCTGCGGCTCGTACCTCGGCGGCGAGGGCCGCGTCGGCGAGAGCCGGGCGCTCGGTGCCCGGTGCGGTCTCGGCGACGACGACGACCTGCTGGGTGCCGATCGGTCCAGCTGCGACGGCGGCGGCCCGGCTGATCCGCGTGACGCCCTCGACGCGCTGCTCGGGTTCGACAGGGGTGACGACCCCGCCCGCCGTCACGATCACGTGCGGGAGACGCCCCTCGACCCAGAGGCGGCCGTCGGCGTCGAGGTGGCCGACGTCGCCCGTCCGGTGCCAGCGGTTCGTCGTCTGGCCGTTCTCGGCCGCGCGCGCGTGCTGCTCCGCCCCGCGTCGAGCAGCACGGCCGGTCAGCCAGAGGCGGTCGTAGTGGTCGAAGACGTGGGCGGCGGAGACGACGATCTCGCCGGTGACGCCCTCGGTCTCCCCGAACGAGTCGGACGAGGACCCGTCGTCGGCCAGCGGAGCGATCCTGATTCGCACCCCCGCTGCCGGTCGGCCGACGCAGACGCCGCCGACTTCGGGCAGTGCGCGGATCTCGTCGAGGGAGACGTCGGTCAGCAGCAGCCCCTCCGTCATGCCGTAGGGCGTGTGCGCGCTCGCGTTCGGCATCAGCTCGGCCGCCGCCTCGAGGAGCGGTAACCCCACCGGCGCTCCCGCCGAGAGGAACGTCTCGACCGTGCGCAGGGCGTTCTGCTGCCAGGGGTCGAGCGCGTCGGAGGTCGCCACGACATTGGCGAGCGCCGCGGGCGACAGGAAGACGACCGTCGCGTCGATCTCGGCCGCGGCATCGGCAACGGCCGTCGCCGTGAGGGTCTTCGGCGAGGTGACGTCCATGTCGGGCGTCACCGAGCGCGCGCCCAGGGCAGGCCCCAGAAGGGCGAACGGCGCGAATCCGGCCACGAGGCCCGTGTCGGGCCCCACGTCGTACGTCTCGGCGAGGGTGCGGCAGACCGCGGCCAGCTGGCCGTGGCTGTACACCACGCCCTTCGCGGGCCCGGTCGAGCCCGACGTGAAGAGGATGGCGGCAGGATCATCCGCGGCTGGTCCGGCAGGAAGGGGCCGGGAGTCCGCGGCGCCGACGGACATCAGCTCGGGCAGCGAGTGCGTCACGCCGAGGGCGATCCTCGTGGCCGCGGGCAGGCTCGTGACCGAGATCTTCTGCCCCGGCCACCCCAGCGCCCTGGCAGCGGACAGCCCGGGCAGCGCGCCGATCACGTGCGCCGGCCAGGCGCCCCGAACGGCTCGGGTCAATCCCTTCACGCCGAGCCCGGCGTCGGCGACCACGACGACGGCGCCGATGCGCAGGCAGGCGTACAGGGCGATCGTCAGGTCGACGCCCGGGGGCACGAGGAGCGAGACCCGGTCGCCGCGCGCGACTCCGGCACCGAGGAGCCCTTTGGCGAGCCGGTCGACGCGCTGGCCGAGGGCTCGCCAGGAGACGACGCGGGGCGCGGCGTCGACGTCACCCCGGCGGGGCATCTCGACCACGGCTGTCGCGTCGGAGGAGCGTCGCGCGTCGAGGGCGGCGAGGAGGGAGACGGACGAGACGTCGTCGGGTTCGGCGGGGGCGGGATCCTGCGCTCCCCGGCCGAACCGGTCGCCCAACCAGGTGAGGGCCGCGGCAGCGAAGTCGACGTCTTCTGCGACGAGGTGCCCGGCGCCCTCGAAACGATGCACGTCGGCCCGCGGGAGTCGCGACACGAGGTCGTCGAGGTAGCGGTCGCTGAAGATCGGGTCTCGCGGCCCCCAGAGCATCAGGGCCGGGACGTCGACGGAGAGCAGGGCCTCGGCCACGCGACGCCGCTCGGGGTCGCTCGGGTGGCTTGCGCTCGCCGGGATGTCGGCGACGAAAGCGCCGATACCGCCCCGTCGCGAGGCACCGCGGTAGGGCGCCCGGTAGCCCTCCTTCACGTCGAGGGCGAGAGCAGGATGGCCGAGGGCGAGCGTGGTCTCGAGGAACGCCGGCGTCGAGACGGTGGCCTTTCCGAGCACACCCCGGCCGAGGGCGAGGCGGAGCGGCGCCGGGATCTTGGACGACTCCGGCTGGTGGACGGCCGTGTTCAGCAGCATGATTCCGGCGAGGAGGTCGGGATGGTCGACCGCCCAGCCGAGGGAGATGACGCCGCCCCAGTCGTGGCCGAACGTGACGACCTTTCCGGTCAGTTCGAGGGCGTCGGTGAGGTCGGCGAGGTCGCCGATCCTGAGGGTCAGGTCGCGTTCGACGGCGGTGCGCTCGGAGAAGCCCATGTCGAGTTGGTCGACGGCGATGACGCGCCAGGCGTCGCCGCCCCTCAGGGCCTGGTCGGTTGCGCCGGAGACGAAGGAGCGCCAGAGGAACGACCAGGTCGGGTTGCCGTGCACGCAGAGCACGGTGCCGATCGGCGCGATGCCCTCGCGCTCGAGCACGGGACCGTTGTCGAGGACGTGCCAGGTGCGCGCCGCCGCAGGGACGAGACGCGAGAGAGCAGGATCGAGCCCCGGCAGCCCCGCGGGAGGGAGCGACGCCGGGGCGGGCGCCTGGGCTGCGCGAGGCAGGCGGGAGTTCACCAGGCGAGCTCGGTCATCGCGGTGTTGATACCGGAGCCGACGCCCATGAGCAGGACCCGGTCGCCCTTGCTGAGCGTCTGCGACTCGCGTGCCAGCGTGATCGGGATCGAGGCCGATCCCACGTTGCCGAGCGTCGGGTAGGTGAGGGGGACGAGCGCCCGATCGATCCCGGCGGACTTGACGAAGTCGGCGGTGTGGATGTCGGACACCTGGTGCATGACGTAGCGGTCCATGTGCGCCCAGTTCCACTCGAGCTTGGCGTCGCTCCAGGCCTGGACCACGAGCTCCATGCCGTGCTTGAGCAGGCCCTTCGCGTCGGTGAACATTCCGTTCACGGTGCCGACGCAGAGGTCGTTGTACTGGCTGGCGGAGCGGGTGATGCCACCGACGATGCGGTGCCCTTCGGGGTGGAGGTCGGCTCGGCCCAGGACGGCCGCGGCCGCTCCCGATCCGAGCGTGAGCGACGCGAACTCGCTCATGAAGTCTTTCCGAGCGATGTTGCCGTTGAGGAGGCGGTCGACGGTGTTCGTCTGCACGTCGTCGAAGTCTTCGCCGTCGATGATGATCGCGTAGTCGACCTGGCCCGCGTCGATGAGCGACGCGGCGAGGTTCATGCCGTTGACGAAGCCGAGGCATGCGTTGGCGATGTCGAAGTTGAGAGCGGCGGAGCCGAGGCCCAGGCCGTCGTGCAGGTGGACGGCGACGCTCGGCTCAAGGTTGCGGCGCGTGATCGACGTGTTGATGAGGAGCCCGACCTGGTCGGGACGGATGCCCGCCTCGGACAGGGCGCGCTTGCCCGCCTCGATGGCAGCCTTCTCGAAAGTCTGCGTGTCGCTCCAGTTACGGCGCTCGAAGACTCCGGCCACCCTCTGGAGCAGCCCTTTGGGCAGTTTGAGGCGTTTGAGGACGGGTTGAAGTCGTCGATCGAGTTCGTCGGAGGTGGTGACGCGGTCGGCCATGATGCTCGTGACCGACAGGAGGGCGACATTCTTGTGCCGCGTCGTTGCATTTCCGTCCAACGGGACTCCCTATCGAGTTTTCTCGGGTCGTTTTGTACCCCCTCGAGTTTACGACCGAGTCAACTGGATAAGTGCCTGAAGCTTTCCCCCGCGCATGCCTGATGCGGCATACTACTTCTTCTTTTTCGCAATCGGGGTGAACTCGAAGTGCCAGGGCTCGCCGAAGGTGTTACCGATCGGGTACCAGCCGTACTTGGGGCCGTTGGCGTCCGCCCATTTCTTCTCGGTGCTTCCCGCCTTGTTCACGTTCGCGCCGAAGTCGACCGCCAGGGCCCAGCCGTGAACGGAGGTGCCGGGAACGGCCGCCACCGAGGTGTGGGGTTTCTGGACCCAGTACTTGCCGGCCCACTCGACGTCCTTCTTCTGCGGTGTGCTGTGCGCCGTGTAGCGCGAGGTGAAGATCGACTTCTGGGTGTCGTAGGTGCGGTAGCCCTCCGTGACGCTCAGTGGTTTCTTGAACTTCGTCTTGAACGCCGAGGCGAGAGAGTTGTAGGCCGTGGCGGCGTCGGGGCGGAGCCACCCGTTGGAGACCTTGGACAGCGACGTCAGCGGAATCTTGCCGTTGGGGTAGCCGCCCCAGGATTTGCTCGCGGCGTCGGCCGGAGTCGCGGAGGCACCGAGGACGAGGGCGAGGGACGCTGCTGCGGCGATGGCGGCCACGGCCAGCCGGCCGCGGGCGCTGCGCGTGCCGCTGCCCGCGCCGCTGCGGTCGCTCGCGCCGCTCGGGGTCGTGGTCGGGGTCGATGTGATCATGCTTCGACCCTCGCATCATCCTTCCGGATGATCTCCCCCAGAGAAGGTCGCCCCAGAACGGGGGCGTGCCCGGCGTGTCACCGTTTCCGCCCGCCCGCCGCCGCTAAAGAACGCCCCAGCGCCGCCACCGCCCGGGCTTCACTGCGGTCGCTCGGCGGCGACGCCACATCTTGCCCCCACCGTGGCGGCACTGCAGGGGTCTCTCCGCGGACGCCCTGCGGGGACGCCACCCCGCAAGCCCCACGCGCCGGCGCCCCAGAGGTCTCTCTGCGGACGCCCTGCGGGGACGCCACCCCGCAAGCCTCACGCGCCGGCACCCACTCCATCTACGAGCAACCCTTGCGGGCTGGCGGCGGGGACGCCAGCCCCACAGACTTGGCAGCGGGGACGCCACCCCGCAAGCCTCACGCGCCGGCACCCACTCCATCTACGAGCAACCCTTGCGGGCTGGCGGCGGGGACGCCAGCCCCCAAAAACACAGGGCCGACAGCGGGACTTGAACCCGCAACCTGCTGTTTACAAGACAGCTGCGCTACCAATTGCGCCATGTCGGCAAGTGCGAACAGTCTAAAGGACGCCCGCCGTGTGCGACGAGGTCGCGCGAGGGCATACCCTAGGAGAAGCGTTCGTAGAGTCTCGAGGAGCCAAGTTGTCCAACATCGTCATCGCCGTGGTCGCCATCGCGCTGTTCCTCTTCGGAATCCTGTGCTTCGGTCTGGCCTTCCAGGTCGATGAGGCCTGGCGTTTCTTGACGTTCCTCGGCGGCATCCTCGCGTGCACGGCTGCGCTCTTCATCCCGATGACGTTCATCGGTCGTAGCAACCGATCCTGGTAAGGCCCTCTCGGCGCCGAAGGGTCGCAGCTACAGGCTGCTGACGAACCGGGCCGCGTCCAGCGGCTTCCGCGGTTTCTCGTCGCCTTCGATGCCGCCGACGTACAGCCAGCCGAGCAGCTTCTCGCCGTCGGCCAGGCCGTGTGCCGCCGCCACCTCGGCCGACCTCGTCCAGATTCCGGTGCGCCACATGACGCCCCATCCCGCTTCGTCCAGCAGCAGGCTCAGCAGGTGAGCCACGCCCGAGGCGACCGACTCCTGCTCCCACTCCGGAACCTTGCGGCTCTCGCGCGGTGAGAGGACCACCGCCAGAAGCAGCGGCGCTCGCAGGGGTTTGCCGGCGAGTTTGTCGGCGGCGTGGCCTTCTGCACCCCCTGCGACGGCGATGGCGCGGCCGACGCGCTCGCGCGCTGCACCGCGGATCTCGATGATCCGCCACGGTTCGAGGCCCGAGTGGTCTGCCACCGTGCCTGCCGCGGCGACGAGCTCGAGGAGCTCGTCGTGTGTCGGAGCCTCGCCGTTCACCTTCGACCGGGAACGCCGGCGGAGCGCCGCCTCGCGAACGGGCGCGCGTCCCGCTTCGCCCACTACTCGCCGGCCTCGAAGCTGAGGGACAGGCTGTTCATGCAGTAGCGGTCGCCGGTCGGCGTGCCGAAACCGTCGTCGAACACGTGGCCCAGGTGCGAGCCGCAGTTCGCGCAGCGGACCTCGGTGCGGACCATGCCGAGCGACTTGTCTTCGATCAGTTCGACGGCCTCCGGGCGGACCGACTCGTAGAACGACGGCCATCCGCAGTTCGAGTCGAACTTCGTACCGCTCTTGAACAGCTCGTTGCCGCAGGCGGCGCAGGTGTAGACGCCGGCGCGGCTCTCGTCGAGCAGTTCGCCCGTCCACGGGCGTTCGGTGGCGGCCTGCCGCAGAACGGCGAACTCCTCGGGGCTCAGCTCTTCGCGCCACTCTGCGTCTGTCTTCTCGACCTTGTACTCCACGAGGTGCTCCTTCTTCGGTGTTCGTTGCCGCGTTGCGGGTCACTCCGGACCCACCCCATTCAACACGGAGCGGGGCCCGATGATTCCGTGAGTCGACCGGGTGCACGCTGTGCGTAACCCTAGGCTGGACGCATGACCACGGCCGAACGGTTTCGCGAGTTCGCAACCGCGGCGGCCCGTCAGAACTCTCCCCTCTACGCGGAGTGGGCCGACCGGATCGTCGTCGACGACGTGATCCTGCGCCTCATCGATCAGGCGCGGCCCGGTCAGCGCCAACCCGTGCTCGTGTTCGCCGTCGCGCGTCTGCTGGGCGCACCCGAGGCGCCCTACGAGGCCCTGCACGAGTGGCTGATCGCTCACCGCGAGGCCTTCCTCGCCGAGCTCGACGTGCGCCTCACGCAGACCAACGACGTCCGTCGCGTGGCGCCGGTCGCGCTCGCGCTCGCCGAGGCCCGACTTGACGGACCGGTCGCCCTCCTCGAGGTCGGCGCGGCGGCCGGCCTCGGGCTCTACCCCGACCGGTACCGGATCGACGTCGCGAGTGCGAGCGGCTCCCGCACGCTGGGTGATCCGCAGAGCTCTGTTCGTCTCACCCTCCGCGTCGAGGGCGAACCGAGGGGCGCGCAGGATCCCCGGGCACTGCCTTCGATCCGACACCGGGCCGGCCTCGACGTGGCGCCCCTCGACGTGCGCCGCGCGGCCGACGCCGTCTGGCTCGAGACGCTGCTCTGGCCGGGCCAGGGTGACCGTGTCGCGCTCCTGCGATCCGCGGTCGACGTGGCGCGGCGTGATCCTGCGGCGATCGCTGCCGGAGATGCCGTGGACGGCCTCGACTCGCTCGTGTCCGGCGTTCCGGCCGGGATCACGCCCGTCGTCGTCACGGCCGGAACCCTCGTCTACCTCCCGGGCGCCCGGCGTCAGGAGTTCGTCGACGCCGTCGCTCGACTCGGTGTCCGGTGGATCTCGTACGAGAAGACCGGCCTGCTCGCCGGGATCCACGCGACCCTCGGCGATCCTGCGCGCTCGCTCACCGGGTCGGAGCACTTCGCGACCCTGGCTCTCGACGGACGCGCCCTCGGCACGGGCGACGCTCACGGCACCCGCCTGAATCGGCCGTGACCGCCCCGATCGTACGCACCACGCCGTGCCTGCGCGATCCTGCCCGCCCGTGACTCTAGGCTGGCCGGGACCGAAGGGCGGCTCATGCGAGAAGACGAGGCAGGTGTGCTCGGTTCCCTCAGCGAACGCGATCGACGCATCCTCGATTTCGAGCAGGACGCCCCCGTCTCGGTGGCCCGCAAAGAGGCTGCCATCCGCAAAGAACTCGGTCTCACCGCACCGCGATATCAGCAATTGCTCGGTTCGCTCATAGAAAAACCCGCTGCACTTGCCTACGCGCCCATGCTCGTCGCGAGACTCCTGCGTCTCCGCGACTCGAGAGCCGCAGCGCGCAGCGCCCGCACCTTCGGGCACTGACCCGCCGACCCACGGAAGACCGCTAAGCCATGGCCAAGTTCCCGCCCGATCGTTTCGACGGGGTGCCCGACTCCCTCCTCCGCGTGGGTGCGCATCGCTCCGGCAAGCGCCGCCACTCGGGCTGGATCGTCTTCGCCTGGGCCGCCCTGGCCTGTGGCGTCATCGTCGCGGTGGGCATCGGCGCGCTCTCGCTGTCCAACAACAGCTTCCAGTTCACCGATCCCGGGGCCGGCTCGACGTCGGGCTCGTCGTCGTCGTCCTCGTCGTCGTCGTCGTCGTCCTCTTCCTCGTCGTCCTCGTCGAAGACGCCCAGCTCGACTCCGACTCCGACGACCGCGCCGCTGCTCGACCCGTCGAAGATCCCGTCCACGACGACGATCACGATCCTGAACGCGACCACCACGGCCGGACTCGCTGCGAACGCCGGCACGGCGCTCAAGAACGGCGGCTGGACGGTCGGCAACGAGGGCAATGCGTCGAGCAACGTGGCGACGTCGGTCGTCTACTACGACAACTCCGACGCGCTCAACAAGTCGATCGCGCTCGGAATCGCCCAGAAGCTCGGGATCGCCACGGCAGAGCAGAGCACCGCTTTCCCGGGGGCCACCATCACGGTCGTCTTGGGATCCGACTACAAAGCCCAGTGACGTCGTGATCCTGGCCCGTGCGTGACAGGAAATGACGAGTCAGGTTACGGCCGTGTTAAGAAGCGCTCGTTTTGGTTCGCCCGGCCCTGTTTTTTACCGTCGGGGTACAGTTTTCGGCCCGTTTCTTCATTACTATCTGGAACCAGTCGGCACTCCGCAACTGGGCTGGTGCCGCATGTCACACAGCTAGAGGAGTACGAAATGGCCAACGGGACCGTGAAGTGGTTCAACGCTGAAAAGGGCTACGGTTTCATCACCGTCGAGGGGGCGGACAAGATGTCTTCGTTCACTACTCGGCCATCGACATGAGCGGATACAAGGTTCTCGAAGAGGGCCAGGCTGTCGTGTTCGAAGTCGGAACCGGCAACAAGGGCCCCCAGGCCGAGGCTGTCCGCCTCGCCTGATCGGCACTCGCGTAAAGGCGTCGCTCCCCGTGGGGCGGCGCCTTTTCGCATCTCCCCAGAGCCTCCCGACAGCACTTGCACTCGTTACGGCAGAGTGCCAGAATCAATTGGCACTCACGCGCAGTGAGTGCCAAAGCTTCTGCCGGGGTTCATCCACCCCACGACGTCCGGGAGGGACGAAAAACCACATGGCTAAGATCATTGCTTTTGACGAAGAGGCCCGCCGCGGCCTCGAGCGCGGCCTCAACATCCTGGCCGACGCTGTAAAGGTCACCCTCGGCCCGCGCGGCCGCAACGTCGTTCTCGAGAAGAAGTGGGGCGCACCCACGATCACCAACGACGGTGTCTCCATCGCTAAAGAGATCGAACTCGACGACCCCTACGAGAAGATCGGCGCCGAGCTGGTCAAGGAGGTCGCGAAGAAGACCGACGACGTCGCCGGAGACGGCACGACGACGGCCACCGTCCTCGCCCAGGCACTCGTTCGCGAGGGTCTCCGCAACGTCGCCGCCGGCGCCGACCCGATCAGCCTCAAGCGCGGCATCGAGAAGGCCGTCGCGGCCGTCTCCGCGCAGCTGCTCGAGAACGCCAAGGAGATCGAGACGAAAGACGAGATCGCGGCTACGGCTTCCATCTCGGCTGCTGACCCCACCATCGGCGCGCTGATCGCCGAGGCGATCGACAAGGTCGGCAAGGAGGGTGTCGTCACCGTCGAGGAGTCGAACACCTTCGGCACCGAGCTCGAGCTCACCGAGGGCATGCGCTTCGACAAGGGTTACCTGTCGCAGTACTTCGTCACCGACCCCGAGCGCCAGGAAGCCGTCTTCGAAGACGCCTACATCCTGATCGTCAACTCGAAGATCTCGAACATCAAAGACCTTCTGCCGATCGTCGACAAGGTGATCCAGTCGGGCAAGCAGCTCCTGATCATCGCTGAAGACGTAGACGGTGAGGCTCTCGCGACCCTCGTCGTCAACAAGATCCGCGGCATCTTCAAGTCCGTCGCCGTCAAGGCTCCGGGCTTCGGCGACCGTCGCAAGGCCCAGCTCCAGGACATCGCCATCCTCACCGGTGGCCAGGTCATCTCCGAGGAGGTCGGTCTCAAGCTCGAGAACGCCACCCTCGACCTCCTGGGCCGCGCCCGCAAGGTCATCATCACCAAGGACGAGACCACCATCGTCGAGGGTGCTGGCGACGAGGAGCAGATCGCCGGCCGCGTCCGTCAGATCCGTTCCGAGATCGAGAACACCGACTCCGACTACGACCGCGAGAAGCTCCAGGAGCGCCTCGCCAAGCTGGCCGGTGGCGTCGCCGTCATCAAGGCCGGGGCCGCGACCGAGGTCGAGCTCAAAGAGCGCAAGCACCGCATCGAAGACGCCGTCCGCAACGCGAAGGCAGCCGTCGAAGAGGGCATCGTCGCCGGTGGTGGCGTCGCCCTCATCCAGGCCGGCAAGACCGCTCTCGCCACGCTCGAGCTGGTGGGTGACGAGGCCACGGGTGCGAACATCGTGCGCGTCGCCATCGACGCTCCGCTCAAGCAGATCGCCTTCAACGCCGGCATGGAGCCCGGCGTCGTCGTCGACCGCGTGCGCAACCTCGAGGTGGGCTGGGGCCTCAACGCCGCCACCGGCGAGTACGTCGACATGCTGGCCGCCGGCATCATCGACCCCGCCAAGGTGACGCGCTCCGCTCTGCAGAACGCTGCTTCGATCGCCGGCCTCTTCCTCACCACCGAGGTCGTCGTCGCCGACAAGCCCGAGAAGGTCCAGGCTCCGGCCGGCGACCCCACGGGTGGCATGGACTTCTAAGTCCGAGCTGATTCAGGCCCAGGCCGGTTCCCCTTCGGGGAGCCGGCCTTCGTCGTCGACGGGTGGTGGTGGCGTGGCGATGCAAGGTCGCCGGGCGGGGCAGCGCGGGAAGCGGGCCGGACAGACGCGGCGGCGCGGTAGCGGGTTAGGGGCGCGGCTCGGGGAGCAGCGGCAGCGAGACGCGGAAGGTGGCGCCGCCGCCCGGGGTGTCGAAGACGTCGACATCGCCGCGGTGTGCCGCGACGATGCCCGACACGATGGCCAGGCCGAGTCCCGAGCCGCCCGTGTCGCGTGTCCGTGACGTGTCGGCCCGCCAGAAGCGCTGGAAGATCTTCTCCCGGATCTGGGGCGGGATGCCGTCGCCGTGGTCGATCACGTCGAGTGTCGCCATGCCGCGGACCGGGTCGGCCTGCACGGCGAGCTCGATGGGCGAGTCGGACTCGGTGAATCGCATCGCGTTGCCCATGAGGTTCGTCACGACCTGGCGGATCTTGTTCTCTTCGCCGAGCACCACGGGGCTGATGGCGCGCTCGTCTGCGGCGTCGAGACGCGGGAGCTCCTCGGGCGGGATGCCCGCGGCCGTGGCCCGGGCGCGTCGCATCCTGAGCCTGGCGAGAGTCGCCCCGGCGAAGGCGATGGGGCCGGTGGCGCCGACCGGGGAGACGTCGGCGCCTGCGGGGGATGACGTACTCTTCGGTGGTCGCGGCGCCCGGGGCCACCGGCTCGCGGACGATGACGCGGATCTCGCGGTCGGTGTTCGAGGCCATGGTGTCGAGGGCGGAGTCGCGGGCGATGGTCACCAGGTCGACGGGACCGAGTTCGAGCGGCTTCGACTCGTCGAGGCGGGCCAGCTGCAGCAGGTCTTGCACGAGGCCACCCATGCGGATGGCCTCCTTCTCGATGCGGTCCATCGCCTGCGCCACGTCTTCGGGCTTGGTCAGGGCGCCCATGCGGTAGAGCTCGGCGTAGCCGCGGAGCGACACCAGCGGCGTGCGCAGCTCGTGACTCGCGTCGCCGACGAAGCGTCGCATCTGGTCGATGGTCTTCGCGCGGTCGTCGAAGGCCGAGTCGATCCGGGAGAGCATCGTGTTGAGAGAGCGGTTGAGCCGGCCCACCTCGGTGTTCGGGGACGTCGTGTCGAGGCGCTGGCTGAAGTCGCCGTCGGCGAAGCGCGCCGCGGTGTCTTCGACGTCGCGGAGCGGGGCGAACGTGGAGGTGACGAGGAGGCGGGTGATCGCGGCCCCGAGGACGACGACGGAGAGACCGAAGCCCAGGAAGATGTAGGTGAAGCGGGCGATCGTCGCGTTGGTCGACGCGAGGTTCTGGCCCGTGACGACGGTGAGCGCCTCCGTTCGGTCGGTCGCCGTGTTCGTGATCGCCGTGTGGACGGCGTAGAGGCGCCACTCTTCGGTGTGCGACTTGTTGTAGCCGTTGAAGGCGTCCTTGTGCGCAGCGGTCGCGCGCTCGGTGAAGGCCGGCAGGTACGGCGCGGAACTCGTGGAGTCGAGGTCTCGGATGTTGGTGCAGAGCAGCGTGCCGTCGTCGGCCACGATCGCGATGTAGGCGCTCTTCGCGATGCCGAAGTCGGCCGAACAGTGGTCGCTGTCGCCGTTGTACTTCGTGATGGCCTTCGAGGCCGTCGTCAGGTCGCGGTCGACCTGCCCGTAGAGGTAGGTGCTCAGCACCGTCATCGTGCCCAGGCCGGCGACGAGGAGGCCGAGCGTCACCAGACACACCGTGATCCCGGTGATCTTGGTGCGGATGGAGATCTCGTTCCACCACTGCGACAGACGTGTGTGCATGACCGCGTCAGATTAGCGGAGGTGGCTGGACGAACGCGGGCTACGCCTTGGCGGCCTTCAGCATGTAGCCGAAACCGCGCTTGGTCTGGATGATCGGCTCGGCCGAGAACTGGTCGAGCTTGCGCCGCAGGTACGAGATGTAGCTCTCGACGATGCCGGCGTCGCCGTTGAAGTCGTACTCCCACACGTGGTCGAGGATCTGGGCCTTCGAGAGCACGCGGTTCGGGTTGAGCATGAGGTAGCGCAGCAGCTTGAACTCGGTCGGGCTGAGCTCGATGGCGGTCTCGCCGATGGTGACCTCGTGGGTGTCCTGGTCCATCGTCAGTTCGCCGGTGCGGATGATGGCGTCTTCGTCTTCGTTCATCGTGCGGCGGAGGATGGCCTTGATGCGCGCCACGATCTCGTCGAGGCTGAACGGCTTGGTGACGTAGTCGTCGCCGCCGACGGTGAGGCCGGTGATCTTGTCTTCGGTGTCGTCCTTGGCCGTCAGGAAGAGGATCGGCGAGGTGTAACCGGACGAACGAAGGCGCTTGGTCACGCCGAAGCCGTTCATGTCGGGCAGCATGACGTCGAGGATGATGAGGTCGGGCTCTTCTTCGAGGACGGCCGAGATGGCCTGCGCCCCGTTTCCGACCGCGCGCACCGCGAAACCGGCGAACCGGAGGCTCGTGGTCAGGAGGTCGCGGATGTTGGGCTCGTCGTCGACGATCAGAATCTTGGGGCCATCACTCATAGGCCCAAGTATCTGCGCGCCGTCTAAGCGTTTCCTGAGAGTCGCGCGTACGCCGCTTGGTAGTGCGCTGGTGAGATCGCGACGCTATGCGGCGAGGGCGATGGAATCCAGGATCGTGTAGCTGTAGCCCTGCTCGGCGAGGAACCGCTGGCGGTTCTGCGCGAAGTCCTGGTCGACCGTGTCTCGGCTGACCAGCGTGTAGAACGACGCCGGCAAGCCGGACTTCTTCGGGCGGAGGAGGCGACCGAGCCGCTGCGCCTCTTCCTGGCGGGAACCATACGATCCGGACACCTGGATGGCGACCGTGGCCTCGGGGAGGTCGACCGAGAAGTTGGCCACCTTCGAGACGACGAGCACCTTCACCTCGCCGTCGCGGAACGCCTGATAGAGCCGCTGTCGCTCGTCGACGCTGGTCGCCCCGGTGAGTTTCGGGGCTCCGAGCGAATCGGCGAGCTCGTCGATCTGGTCGAGGTACTGGCCGATGACCAGGATCTGCTCGCCCTCGTGCCGCTGGACAAGCTGCCTCACGACGTCGAGCTTGATGGGCGCGGTCGCTGCGAGCCGGTATCGCTCGTCGTCGGCGGAGGCGGCGTACTCGAGGCGGGCCTCCTGCGGGAGGTCGACTCGGACCTCGTAGCAGCTGGCGGGGGAGATGAAGCCCTGCGCCTCGATCTCCTTCCACGGGGCGTCGAAGCGCTTGGGGCCGATGAGGCTGAACACGTCGCTCTCGCGGCCGTCTTCTCGGACGAGCGTGGCCGTGAGGCCGAGACGACGGCGAGCCTGAAGCTCGGCCGTCAGCTTGAAGACGGGGGCAGGCAGGAGGTGGACCTCGTCGTAGACCACGAGGCCCCAGTCGAGAGCGTCGAGCAGCGAGAGGTGCGTGTACTTGCCCGCGCGCCTGGCGGTGAGGATCTGGTAGGTCGCGATGGTGACGGGCTTGATCTCTTTCACGGCGCCGGAGTACTCGCCGATCTCGTCCTCCGTCAGGCTGGTGCGCTTGAGGAGCTCGTCACGCCACTGGCGGGCCGAGACCGTATTGGTGACCAAAATCAGCGTGGTCGTCTTGGCCTGCGCCATCGCACCCGCGCCGACGAGGGTCTTGCCCGCACCGCAGGGGAGCACGACGACGCCGGAGCCGCCTTCGAAGAAGTTGTCGACGGCCTTCTGCTGGTAGTCGCGGAGATTCCACTCGGTGGTGTCGAGATCGATCTGGTGCGGGGTGCCCGGGGTGTACCCGGCGTGATCTTCGGCGGGCCAGCCGAGCTTGATGAGCTGCTGTTTGATCTCGCCGCGAGCCCAGGGGAGGAGTTCCCAGAGGTCGTCGGCCCGTTTCACGCCGAGGAGCTCGCCCACCTTCTTGGCCCGGGTGACCTCGCGCAGGACGGCCGAGTCGGTACCGCGCAGGAGCAACTGATCGCCGTCTCGCTCGATGACGATCCGGCCGTAGCGGGCCACGGTCTCGCCGATGTCGACGGAGACGCTCTGCGGCACCGGGAACTTGGAGTACTTCTCGAGCGTGCCGAGCATGTCTTCGGCCGAGTGCCCCGCCGCGCGGGCGTTCCAGAGGCCGAGGCGCGTGATGCGGTACGTGTGCACGTGCTCGGGCGCGCGCTCGAGCTCGGCGAAGACACTGAGGTCGTGCCGGGCGTCGTCAGCGTCGGGGTGGGCGACTTCGAGCAGTACCGTGCGATCGCTCTGGACGATGAGTGGACCTGACAAAACGCTCCCGACATTGAGGGGTGTCGCGTGCAAACCGACAACGTTGAAGTCTAAGCGTCGCGCCTGTGCGTCGGCCCGGCCCCGTGACACTGGTTCGTCGTGCGCAGCGATCGGCGAACGTGATCGGCACGCCGTGCACGACCAAGCAGGGGGAGGTCGAGGGAGGGAGGGAGGGAGAGTCAGGGCGCGGGCGTCGCCACGGCGACGATGCTCGAGAGGGGCAGCGTGCGCTCGATGTCCGACTTGCGGTCTCGACCGCGAACGCGCCCACCGCCGACTCCGGTCGGCTCCATCGACAGCTCCGACGTGGTGCCGTCGGCCAGGGCGACGGTCACGACGACCGTCATCCGGGCCTTGACGGCGGCGTCGAGCTGGCGGGCGATCCACGCGCGGTCGGTGTCTTCGGGGCTGCCGCCGCCGGCTGCCGCCACCCGCTGGACGAGATCGGCCACGGGATCGGAGGCCGGGGGCGGCGTGATCCTGCGCGCCCTTCGTCGGAGGGGGAGCGGAGCGGCTCGCGCTCGTCGTCTTCGAGCACGACGGGATAGCGCTCGTCGCTGAGGCCCCAGTAGACGGTCTCGGCGTCGAAGCGGGACAGCATGCGCAGCCCGTCGACGCGGCGCAGGCCGAGCGGTGCCAGCGCCTGGTCGACCTCGACGGTGTCGATCAGCGCGCTGTCGTCGCTCCGGAGCTGGCTCACGGCGCCGATGGACAGGGCGACGCGATCGAGGCCGTCCTGGGCGAGCGTCGAGACGCGGTAGCGACCGTGGCGCGCGGCGGTCTCGGTGAGCAGGTAGTCGAGCGGCTGGGGGATGCCGGTCGACGAGACGCCGTTCAGGAACTCGCGGAGCCCCGCTTCGGTCTCGCCGGCGCTCAGAGCTCGCTGGATGCCGCCCTCGCTGATGCGGTAGGTGGCGGCCAGGCCGGCGCTCTCGACCTCGGCGATGCTGCGGAGGCGGCCGTCGAGGTCGGGCGCGAGGGCCCGGGCGCGACGACGGTGAGGTCGTGCTGCAGGTAGACCTTGTCGATGGGCGCGGGCATCAGCCGCCTGACGATCTCGCGCGCCGGATCGACGCCCTCCCGAAGCAGGGTGACCGCGACGGAGGTCGGCCGCGACCCGGTGGTGAGCCCGAAGAGTTCCGCTGAGCGTGCGAACGCGTCGAGGCGCTCGGGAACCCAGGCGTGGCCCGCCGGGTACCGCCACTCGGTGAAGGTGCGCAGCGGCTCGCCCCACGAGGTGTCTGCGCGCTGATCGAGCACCGCCAGCACTTCGCGCGGGAGGGCCCGAAGCCACGACGACACGAGCGTCGCCCAGCGATCGGGCCACGACGCCAGGAGCCAGCTCTCGGACTGCGGCGTCGGGACCCAGCCCTCACGACCGACCTCGACCAGCCCCGCCGCGCGCGAGGCGTTCAGGATCGGGGTGACGTCGTCGACGTCGATGCGAGCGGCCTCCGCGAGTCGGCGCGTCTCCGGCAGGGCCAACCCTCCCTTGGCGAGTTCGCGCGCAGGGCTGTCACCCACGGCCCGGATGATCTCGGCGACCTCGATCACGATCGCGTAGAGGCGCTCGGCGCTCCGTTCGTCTTGGGTCGCACGGTCGACGGAGTCGACGGCCTCGAGGACGACGGGGGCGTGGTGCCGCCGAGAGAGCTCTGCGAGAGCGCAGGATCATCGTCGAGAACGGTGGTCACGGGACCGAACGTCGTGGTCGTGCCCTCGGCTCGGAAGACGAGGAAGAGCTCGTCGAGGTGGGACAGCGCCCGCTCGAACTCGTCGGGAGCCACGTCGAAGGACGGCGCCGCGGCGGCCAGCAGGTCGGCCGGAGTGCCGGTCGTGGCCGCGACGCGGAGAGCGAGCAGCGCGACGCGGTCGAGCCGCGTGAGCGCGTCGCGCACCGACGTGTGATCGAGAAGGGCGTCGGCCAGATCGAACGCGTCTTTCACGGACGCCGGACGGTTGACGGTGCGCTCGCGGAGTCGTGCGAGCAGGGCCTCGGGCTCGAGGCCGCGCACGGTACCGGCGAGGTCGAGAGCGCTAGCCACGGGGCGCCTCTGCCCGGTGTCGGCGCTGCGCCGGGATCAGCGTTTCTCGCCCCGAGAGTCTGCCTCGCGTCGAGAGTCTCGCGATCGGCGGATGCCGCTGACGACGACGTAGGCGATCACCAGGATGATCGCGATCGGGAAGGCGATCTCGGGCAGCAGCGTGATCGTCGGCCAGATGCCGGACGACGAGTTGCCGTGACCGGAGATCGCCGCGATGATCACGATCACGATGCAGACGACGCCGAGGCCGATCACCGAGGGGAAGGCGAACAGCAGGGCGCGCTCGACGCGGCGGATACCGGTGCGCTCCTCGGGAGCAGGTCTGTTCGTGGGCACGATGCCAGCGTAGTGGGCCACGCTCTGCCGTGGGCCCGTATGCTTGGGGCGCCCCACCTACCTAGGAGTTCAGTCATGCCCACCGGCAAGGTCAAGTTCTACGACGACGAGAAAGGCTTCGGCTTCATCTCGAGCGATGACGGCCAGGAGGTCTTCTTGCACGCGTCGGCCCTGCCCACGGGCACGACCGGCGTGAAGGCCGGCACCCGCCTCGAATTCGGCATCGCCGACGGTAAGAAGGGGCTCAGGCCCTCTCGGTGCGCGTTCTCGACGCCGCGCCGAGCATGGTCGAGCGCAGCCGCCGATCCGCCGAAGACATGGCCGTCATCGTCGAGGACCTCGTAAAGATGCTCGACGGCGTCGGCAACCGACTCCGTCGCGGCCGCTACCCGGAGAACGGTGCGCAGGTCGCCGCCGTCCTGCGCAAGATCGCGGACCAGCTCGATGGCTGACGACGCCCTGTTCGAGCTGGCCCGGACCGCTCTGCTCGAGATCACGCGCGACGACACGATCGGCGAGCCCCTCGACGTCGTCGTCGAAGACGACAACACGTCGACGGTCCACTTCGCCAATACGCTTCCCGGCTACCCGGGCTGGATCTGGACCGTCAGCGTCTCGACCCTGGCGGGCGAAGAGCCCACCGTGCTCGAGACGGAGCTCATCCCGGGCGATTCCTCCTGCTCGCGCCCGACTGGGTGCCGTGGGTCGAGCGGCTCGCCGAGTACGAGGCGTCCCAGGAGGCCGCGGCGCACGCGGCCGACGATGAGTCGGACGACGACGACGAGTCGGACGACGACGACGACGAGTCGGACGACGACGATGACGAGTCGGACGACGACGATGACGACGACGATCTCGTCCGCGACCAGTTCGACGGCATCGACGTCGAGGAGGCGGCCGAGGCCGCCGGCCTGGACGGGTCGGGCGACGACGACGAGGACGAAGACGAGTAACCCGGATCCTGCGCCGTGATCCATCGCCTTAAATCGAAGGGGATTTTGCCCGAAGGGCCGCCGATCGCTGATCGAGCAGGCCCGGGGGCAAAATCCCCTTCGATTTCTGGAGGGGTCAGGCGGAGAGCTCGGCGACGACGAACTCGATGGAGCGGATCAGCTGCCGGACGTCGTCGGGCTCGATGGCCGTGAACGTGGCGATGCGCAGCTGGTTGCGACCGAGCTTGCGATAGGGCTCGGTGTCGACGATGCCGTTGGCGCGCAGGATCTTCGCGACGGCGGCTGCGTCGATGGACTCGGCGAAGTCGATGGTCGCCACGACCTGCGAGCGGTGCTCCGGGTCGACCACGAACGGCGTCGCGTACTCGGACGCCGTCGCCCAGTCGTACAGGGCGCCCGAGGACTCCCTGGTGCGGGCGTCGGCCCAGGCGAGGCCGCCGTTGCCGTTGATCCAGTCGATCTGGTCTTCCATCAGGAGCAGGGTCGCCAGGGCCGGCGTGTTCAGCGTCTGGTTGAGGCGCGAGTTGTCGACGGCGTTCTTCAGGCTCAGGAACTCGGGGATGTATCGATCCGAAGCGGCGATGCGCTCGATGCGCTCGATCGCTGCCGGCGACATCAGGGCGAACCACAGGCCGCCGTCCGAGGCGAAGTTCTTCTGCGGGGCGAAGTAGTAGACGTCGGCCTCGGCGGCGTCGAACCGGGCCCCGCCCGCGGCGCTCGTCGCGTCGATGACCGTCAGCGCGCCGGCGTCGCCGTTCACGCGGGCGACCGGGGCCATGACGCCGGTCGAGGTCTCGTTGTGCGGCCAGGCATAGACGTCGACGCCCTCGACGATCTCGACCTCGGCGCGCGAGCCGCCTTCGGCCGTGATCACGTGCGGCTTCTCGAGCCACGGCGCTCCGGCCGCCTTCGCGAACTTCGAGCCGAACTCGCCGAACGAGAGGTTCTCGGCGCGCTTCTCGATGAGTCCGAACGACGCGGCGTCCCAGAAGGCCGTCGAGCCACCGTCTCCGAGGACGACCTCGTAGCCGTCCGGGAGGTCGAACAGGGTGCCGAGGCCGGCGCGCACGCGGCCCACGAGGTCTTTGACGGGCGCTTGGCGGTGGGACGTCCCGAGGATCTTCGCTCCGGACGTGACGAGGTGCTCGAGCTGGGCTCCGCGGATCTTGGAGGGCCCGCACCCGAAGCGTCCGTCGGTGGGGAGGAGGTCGGTGGGGAGGGTGATGTCCGGCATGCGTTCGATGCTATCGAGAGGGCAGGATCGCGACGCCCGGTTCAGACGACCCCCAGGTGATCCGGCCCATACCGTCCGACCGGTAGGATTTCAGGAAAGCGCGCTGTACCGGGAGGCACCAGTTGACCGATCTCGTCGACACCACAGAGATGTACCTTCGCACGATCCTCGATCTCGAAGAGGAGAACATCGTGCCTCTCCGAGCCCGCATCTCCGAGCGCCTCGGCCACTCCGGCCCGACCGTCTCGCAGACCGTCGCCCGCATGGAACGCGACGGGCTCGTCGTCGTCTCGGGAGACCGCCACCTCGAGCTCACCACTGCGGGTCGCACGAAGGCGACCCATGTGATCCGCAAGCACCGCCTCGCCGAGCGCCTCCTCGCCGACGTGATCGGCCTCGACTGGGCCTTCGTCCACGACGAGGCCTGCCGGTGGGAGCACGTGATGAGCGAGCAGGTCGAGCGGCGTCTCCTCGAGATGCTCGACCACCCGACCGAGTCGCCCTACGGCAACCCGATCCCCGGGCTCGACGAGCTCGGCGATTCGCCGGCCGGTCGCTTCCTCGACGGAGTGATCTCGATCGTCGACGTGGCGGCCCAGAATCCCAGCGGAAAGTCAGGAACGATCCGTCGGCTCGCCGAGCCGGTCCAGTTCGAGCCGGAATTCCTTCAGCAGCTGCACGACAACGGGGTACAACCCGGCAACGTGGCCACGATCTCGGCGGCGGGTTCGTACGTCTCGGTCAAGGTGGAGGGGTACGACGAGGCGATCGAGCTCTCCAGCGACGTCGCGGCGCACATCTACCTCTCTTCCTGATTTCCTTCACAAACGTTTACCTTTTCGTTACAAACATCCTCCTTCAGGATGACATCGGGGTCGTACTCGGGTACGCTCGCCAAGTCCAAACAACCAGGAAGCCGGTTGCCGGACCCGTGGCAAGACGTCTCGTTCCCCATCTCTTGCCGTGAGTCGTTGATCCAACGAACGGGATGGGGCAGGCGCTGGGCCTAGGAGCCAGGTGTCCGTCGAGGCGCAGGAGAGCACCCCTCTTGACCAATGGCATCACCTCGACCCCCAGCACGAGCTCGCTCGTCGCCCGCCGGTCGACCCCTCGCACCGATCCGATCCGCACCGGCCCGATCTCGACCGTGACGACTTCGACGATCGCGGTTCCGACCACTCGTCGCGCCGCACGCGCTGCCGACCGCGCGCAGGTCAAGGCCAAGCGCCCGGGTGCCAAGAAGACCGTCGTCTCGGTCGTCGTCATGACGCTGACCGCCGGTCTCGTGGGCACGATGGCCATTCCGGCCTTCGCGCTCACCCCGAACAGCTCGGCCACCGGCTCCTCGTCGACCACGGCGGCCATCAACGCCGCGCGGACCAACGGCGCCCAGAGCGTCGCCGTCGCTGGTTCGGTCTCCGACGCGAGCGTCTCACGCGACAACTACACGGCGACCGTCCCCGTCGTTCGGACGGCGACGACCAGCACCACCCTCTCGGCCAGCCAGACCACCGCCGCCGTGGCCAAGCGCGCCTCGTTCGCCGCCAGCACCGCTTACACCGGCAAGACCGCCGCCGACTACCTGGCCGACCCGTCGCATCCTGCATTCAGTCTCGCCTCCGTCTACCAGACGGCCCTGAAGTACGTCGGCACCCCCTATGTCTTCGGCGGTGCGACGCCCTCCGGCTTCGACTGCTCCGGCTTCGTCATGTACGTCTACGCGCAGTACGGCATCTCGCTCGCGCACTCCGTTCCGGCCCAGTCGGCGGCGGGGACGACCATCTCGCAGGCCGACGCCGAGCCCGGCGACATCGTCGTGCTCAACAACGGTTCGCACGACGGTTTCTACGCCGGCAACGGCATGATCCTGGACGCCCCGAAGCCCGGCGGCGCCGTCAGCGTCCGCCCGCTCTGGACCAGCGACGTGCACTTCGTCCGCTTCGGTATCAAGTAGGTCTCTCGGGATCCTGCGTCTCGGCCCTCGCCCCTTCGGGAGCGGGGGCCGTCGCCGTGTGCGGATCGTTTCTGCGTGAACGTCCTGTAAACCGTTACGCGCGGTGCTAGGCACTCACCGAGACGTGTCGTAATCTGAGCGCACGCAGTTCGACGAACCACCAGGAGATCCGATGACACGAACGGGAGCCACCCGCACCATGGGTGCGCTGCTGAGCTGTGCCATACGGGCAACGCGCCAGAGCGTCCACCATTTCGGTGTGCGCCGAGGCGCCCACGACTGAGCACCGTCACTGATCGTGACGGTGCTTTTTTCGTGGGCACCACCTGGCGGCGAGACCGACTGCGCGTAATCGAATACCCGGAAGCCGTCCGGGCCTTTTCGAAAGGAAAGCAATGCGCACCCCTGTCTCCTCCTCTGCTCTCACGACCGTTTTCGAACCGTCGGCCGCCGCTCCGCCCCTGCTCCCCCTGATCTCCTCAGACGGGCGCGCTCGGTCTCGGGAGCGGAAGCGTGAACCGGACCCTGGTGCTCAACGCGAGCTACGAGCCCATCGCGGTCGTGTCCTCGCGTCGAGCGTTCCTCCTGGTCATGAACGACAAGGCGTCCGTCCTGTCGCAGAGCGACCGCGTGCTGCGGAGCGCGACGGTCACGGCCTTCGAGCCGAGCGTCGTCCTGCTGCGCCAGTTCATCCGGATCCCGCGGCGGTCCATTCCCCTGAGCCGTCGCGCCGTCCTGGAGATGTACGACTACACGTGCGCCTACTGCTTCAAATACGGCAACACGCTCGACCACGTGCTGCCCCGGGCGCGCGGCGGCACCAACACCTGGGACAACGTGGTGGTCGCCTGCGTCAAGTGCAACAACAAGAAGGCGGACCGACTCCTGAGCGAACTCGGCTGGAAGCTTCCGTTCGAGCTCAGGAACCCGGAGCCCACCGCCGCGGCCATCATCGGCAAACGGTGGAAGGAACCCGCCTGGACCGAGTTCACGGCTCCGTGGCAGCGCCACGAGCTGAAGATGGCGGTGTGACGCGCGGGGTCGGTTCCGGAACGTCGGTTCCGGCGCCCGCCCTCGGCGCGCGCCCGGTCGTCACGGCATCGGCCGCCGGTGCCGCCCGGAGCGGCGGCCGGTCGCCCGAACGCGAGGGTTCGGCGATGGTTGGGTAGGCTGGTCGGGTCAGCCTCTGTAGCTCAATGGAAGAGCAGTTCCGTCCTAAGGAAAGGGTTGGGGGTTCGAGTCCCTCCAGGGGCACTGGCTCGCCGCGCGAGCCCGTCGCAAGACGCGGTCTCCGTCCTGGGAGCTCCCGCTTCCGATGACGGTCGGTGAGCTCGCGGCACCTTTCGTCCGCCCGGCACGCCTTGCTACCGTGAGGAGAACGCGAAGAAGGGTTTGCCATGGCCGTCCACGACATCACATTCGACTCGAGCAACGGGCGCGACGTCGTCCACGGCTGGCTGCACACGCCGGTGGTCGACCGGTGTCGCGGTCTGGTGCAGGTCGCACACGGGTTCGGGGAGCACTCGAGGCGCTACCTGCCGCTCGTTCACGCTCTCACCGACGCCGGCTTCGCCGTGGCGATGGACGACCACCTCGGCCACGGCGCGACGGCTCTGGCGAACGATTCGTGGGGCTTGTCGAGATCCGACACGTCTGACGTCTTCGTCGACGACGAGCAGCGGCTGCGCGAGATCGCCCAGGGCATCGTGACCGACGTGCCCTATCTCGTCTTCGGGCACAGTTGGGGCTCGATGATCATGCGGGAGTACGTCGCCCAGCACGGAGACGGAGTCACCGCCGCGGTCTTCTGCGGCACGACCGGCATGCTCGACGGGATGGCGACGGCGCACCGGGCCGCCTCGGCGCAGGTCGCCGCGGAGGGCCTCGATGCCCCGACAGAGGCGCTCAACCCGCTGCTCGGCTCACTCGTGCGCCGGTTCGGGCCTGAAGCCAACCCCTCGAGTGGATCTCCGCGGTTCCCGCAGTCCTCGCAGACTACGTGGCAGACCCCTACAACGCGGGCATGCGCCCCTTCAGCGCGGGCTTCGCCGCCGGGTTCGCCGACCTCTACGAACGAATCGACTCGCCGGACTGGGCCGCCAGGATCCCGCGGACGACGTCCGTCCTCTTCGTCTCAGGCGACCAGGATCCCGTCGGCTCCTTCGGAAGCGGCGTGTACCAGGCTGCGAACCGCCTCGCCGACGCGGGCCACCCCGACGTCACGACGCGCCTCTGGACGGGTGTCCGTCACGAGGTGCACAACCAGCCGGAGGTCCGCGACGAGGTCTTCGCCACGATCGTCGACTTCTACGACCGCGCCCTGTAGTCGATCGCCCGAGCCACGTTCGTCGTGAAGCCGAGCGGACGTCGCCCATACGGAGGGACATCGTTTGTCGCCGCGAGGTCACGCGCGGGTGTCGCCGTCAGATAGCGATGGTCGCCGCAGAGGTCAGTCGACCGCAGCCGGAGGGGTCATCGGCATAAGCGTCATCGACAACGGTCGTGACCACGTCGGGTCAACTCTTTTGGCGTCCGCGGGAGCTCCGGTTGATTCGCGCGGTGGCGTCACGACCCTGACCCGCCCGTCCGATTCCAGCCGCGGGCGTCGTCACCGGGGGCACTCCAGCCGTCGTCGGTGACGATGAGTGTGTCCTCGAGTTTGATGAAACCCGAGTCGTGGTCTTCGAACCAGGACTCGATCGAGAGAACCATGCCTGCCTGCAGAGGGTCCTGAGCGTGCGTTCCGGGGTAGGGAACCGGCCCGGAGCCGGTCAGGCGGGGCGCCTCGTGAGTGATGAGGCCCATGCCGTGCGCGACGAACTTCATCTTGTCGCCGTCAGGCAGTTTCGAGATGACGTCGAGGGCGTGCGTGTAGATCTCAGCACCTCTCTTGCCCGCACCGATCATCGTTCGAGCTTCTTGTTGGACGGTCTCGACCTGCGATAGCAAACTCACCTGGCGCGGGCTCGGGTCGGTGTCAATGCCCATACGGGACAGGTCGCCGATGTAGCCCATGTATTGCCCGCCGGAGTCGAAGGAGAGGCTCCTACCGCTTTCCCAGATGGCGTCCGTTGGGGCCCGATTCATCGAGCCGCCACCGATGGTGACGAGCGCGTACTCGAAGTACATACCGCGTCTGGTTTGCTCGAAACGGAAGAGTTCCTGGAGTTCCAGCTTGCTCATGCCGGGTTGAGCCAACGCGAAGGCGGATTTCATGGACTCGATGATCTTGACGGAGGCTTCGCTGACCAAGGCGAGTTCCAACGGAGTCTTGACGGCACGCATGGTCTCGAGCACGGGATGAATTTCGACAAAGCGCGCGTCTGGGAGCAGGTCGCGCAGCGTGTCCAGAGCATCCGCCGGGATGAAGGACTTCTCGACGCCGATGGTTGCGGCCCCGAGGCCGCGCGTGAGAAGAGCCTGGGCCGCGACCTGAGCCGTCTGGATACTGGTCCAACTGACGTTCTGGATGTCCTGGACCCAGATGCGATCGCCCTCCGTGCCCCAATCCTCATTGCCGGCCCCGATGTAGAAGGCGTCATCGGGTCTATTGCGGATGAGGCCGACAGCGGGAAGGTAGCGGCTGATGCCGGTGGCATCGGCATTCGCGAAGAAGAAATAGCGGTAACCGCCGAGAAGGTGCTGGACATTGTGTTTCGTCGTCGCCAGCACGACGTCGACGCCTTGCTTCTCCAGGAGTTCGTCGAGCGCGTGGACGTCAAAGGGAACAGAAACCTTCATTGGTCACTCCAGTCGTGGATCGAAAAGCTTTGGACTCAATGCTTGCACCTAATGGTCGACCGGTCAACCACTGAGAGGGATGCATGTCCCTCACACACGTGGAAGACCTTGACGAATCGTCAGCCGTTTGCCACTCTCTAGCTCGGCAAAAGCTTTTCCTCCGTGTTGTCACGTGCCGCCCGCCTTGCTGGCGCAAATGCGCTGTCACGAATAGAATTGGTGCACCGGTGCTCCACTGCCGCTGTGAGAGGACATTCGATGGTATGGCTGGAAACTCAGCAGACGTCTCCCCGAGAGATGTCGAGTCGAGTCATCCTGAATCGCATGCTCGAGCTTCTTCTCTCGGGTGACCTCGCGCCGGGCGCTCGAATCCCCTCTGAGCGTCAGCTCGCCGAAGAGTTGCAGGTGGGGCGCGGCATGATCCGCGAAGCCATCAAGTCGCTCAGCATGCTCGGGCTTCTCGACCAGCGCGTGGGCGACGGCACCTTCCTGCAGAGTTCGAGTTCGGAACTCCTTCCGAAGGTCATCGAATGGGGTCTGCTCCTCGGTGAGCGTCGTCTCGAAGACCTGCTCGAAGCCCGAAGCATCTTGGAAGTGCAGCTGGTCGGGCTCGCCGCAGAGCGCCGGACGCCAGCCGAACTGGAAGCCATCCAGGCTCACGCTGCAGTGATGAGGACGCCTGACGTCGCCGTGGATGACTACGTGGCTGCCGACATCGCCTTTCATCTGGACATCGCGCGAGCCTCTCACAATGCTGTCTTGAGCGGCGTGCTCGAAAACATCCGGTCGCTCCTCGAGGTCTGGGTCTCCCGAGTCATTCACACCGCCGGCGAGACGGAGTCGTCGCTGGCGATGCACGAACCCATCCTCGCGGCCATCGAAGCGTCCGATGCTGAAGCCGCCGTCGCCGCAATGTCCGCTCACATGGAGCGGGCCACCCGTCGACTCCACGCGTCGCTGCCTTCCGCCGGCTGAAGAGCGGACGTGCAAAGGGAGGACCGCATGGTCCTCCCTTTTCCCCTGCCGGATCAGACCGCGGTCAGGACTTGAAGACGACCGGGAGCATCTTCCGCTCGTGGGCGGCTTCTTCGATCGTGTCGACGATTTCCGCGACGCGATAGCCATCCTCGAAGGTTGCGGCGACCGATCCCGTGGAGGTTCCGGCTGCAAGGGCGAGCATGTCGTGAGCCTGGTGGGCGAAGCACTCGTTCCAACCAACGGGGTGAGACCCCTGGACTCCGCCGGGAAGCCAGAATCCTTCGAGCGGGTCTCCAGAGCGCGTCACCATTTGGGTGCTCGGGCCGCCTCCGGGTCTGCGGATCACGAGCTCGTTCAGTCGTTCCATCTTCCATGAGATCGAGCCCTTGGTTCCGTCGATCTCGAACTCGCCGCTGAGCGCGTGGGCTGCAGCGACCCGGGATGCTTCGAAGGATGCCGTTGCTCCGTTGGCGAGGCGGCCGATGGCGATGAACGAGTCGTCGTTGACGTCGGTGATCCGGTTGCTCGGGTCGACTGTCCACGTCTGGGTGAGGGCGGACACCTCGGTGACTTCGCCGACGAGGAACCGCGCGAGGTCGATGTGGTGCGAGCCGAGGTCGCCGATGGCGCCGGCGCCGGAGCGCCCGCGATCGAAACGCCAGGTGATCTCGCCGTCGGGGCCGACCATGTCCATCAGGAACCGAGAGCGGAAATGACGGATCTCTCCGAGCTCGCCGGAGGCGATGAGTTCGCGTGCGTATTGCACGGCGGGGATGAAGCGGTGCATGAACGCGCACCGGTGTTCGACGCCGGTGGCGGCGACGGCTTTCCAGAGTTCGTGCGCGACGCCGGCGGAGGAAGCGAGCGGCTTTTCGCAGAAGACGGGGATGCCCGCTTGAGCGGCCCCGATGGTCGGATCGAAGTGGAGGTCGTTGGGGCCGGCGTTGATGAACAGGCCGAGGTCCTGTTTCAGGACATCCGTCCAGTCGCCGTAGGTCGCGGACCAGCCGTACCGGCTGGCTGCTGCTTCCCGGGCTTCGACGCTCCGGTCGGCTAGGGCTACCAGGTTGGCTGCGATGGAGGGCTGCCGTTGGGAGAATCCGGCGTTGTTGAAGGCGAGGGAGTGCATCTGGCCGATGAAGCCGGCACCGACTTGGCCGACTCGAACCGTTGTTTTCGTCATTGGGTCCTTTCAGGACGGGTGCGTGAGAGTCAGAGGACGATTTCGACCGGGGAGCGCCGGTCGTGGGACTCGACGGCTGCCTCGATGAGACGGATCGTGCTGAGCCCGTCGCGTGCGGTGGGGAGCTCGCGGACGGCTTCGTCGCTGCTTTCGCCGAGAAGGCGTAGGAGAACGCCGGAGAAGAAGTCACGGTAGATGTTCGCGAACGCCATGATGTAGCCCTCGGGGTGTCCGGGGCGAATGCGGGTCGCCGCCTGGGACGCCTCGCTGGTGCTGTCAAGGCCTCGCGAGATGCGGATAGCTGCCTCGCCCGGTCGGCGGAGCCACAGGTACTCGGGGGATTCCTGGTCCCAGTGGAGGGAACCGTCGTCGCCGTAGACGGCGAATGCGAGCCCATGTTCGTTCCCTGCGGCCACGAAGCTCGACCAGAGACGTCCGACGGCTCCGTCGCTGAAGCTAAGGGTCAGGTACGCGTTGTCGTAGATCTCGCGACGCTTGGCGATGGTCGTCAGCTGCGCGGTGACTTCGATGACGCGCTGGCCGGTGACGTACTCGACGATGTTGTGGGCGTGCGAGCCGACCTCTCCGAGAACAACGGCTTTGCCCATGGATGACGGCTTGAAGTGCCAGTGGCGCTTGCTGGAGTCCTCCGGTTCACGGAGCACACCCGGGTCGCCCGCGGCATGGCGCCCTTCGACCAGTGTGATCCGCCCGAGAACTCCGGTTCGGACGAGTTCTTTCGCTTCGCGCACCATCGGGTACCCGGTATAGCAGTGCGTGACGGTGAAGAGGGCGCCTGATTCATCGGCAACGCGGACCACTTCCGCGGCGTCCGCCGCTGTCGATGTCGTCGGCTTCTCGCAGAGGACATTGATCCCAGCCTGCAAGAACGCCATGGAAATTTCGCCATGAAATTGCGGAGGGGTAATGACGACAACGGCATCGACGCCGTCTTCACGAGCCGTCTCGCCAGCGAGAAGATCCTGCCACGACGCATATCGTCGACTCGGGTCGATGAGAAGCTCAGCAGCGGACGCATCCGCAACCGCCGGATCGATGCTCATGGCACCGGCGACGATGTCGGCCAGTCCGTCGGTGCGCAGGGCCAGCAGGTGGGTTCCTCCGATGACGGAGTCAAGACCGCCTCCGATAATGCCGAACCTGACGCGGCGACCCAACCGGGATACGAGTGATGTGCTGGACATGCGGTGCCTCTTCCTTGAGATCAAGCGCGTGAAGAAGTACCGCGCCGTCCTCAGCGTAGGTGCTTCGTCGTCAATGGGCAACCGGTCGACCATTAAAGGTCGACCATTTGCGAATAAAGGTTGACCGGTCGACCATTGGGACGTACGGTTCAGGAATGCACCGGCGCAGACGATTTTCTCGGACGAGGCTCATCGAGCGTCAACGCCTCGACTCGCGAAAGGACACTTGAGATGACTACCTCAACCATCACTCCGAACAGAACGGTGAAGACCGTTCCCGGAAAAAGCACGAACGCCGTGTCCGTCGGCCTGTGGGTCATGAAGCTCGGGCCTGGCATGATCCTGGTCCTGCTTGCTATCGCCATGACCATCGCCAACCCGCTCTTCTTCACCGAGCGGAACATGCAGAACCTGGCCATGCAGACGGCATCCATCGCCATTCTCGCCCTCGGTCAACTCCTGGTCATCCTCACTGGCGGCATCGATCTCTCCGTTGGCAGCGTGCTCTCACTGGCCAGCGTCGTCGGCGCGACCATCTTCATCGGCGGCGTGGGCAATGGGCTCGTCGTCATCGGGGCGATGGTCCTGGTCGGCGCGATAGCAGGTTGGGTAAACGGAGCCGTGTTCGTCCTCGGACGCATACCGAGCCCGTTCATCGTGACCCTCGCCATGCTGAGCGTCGCGAGCGGCCTGGCCCTTTCCATCTCAAATGGTCAGCCTCTGGTCGGCATGCCCGACTCCGTCAACTACCTCGGCAGCGCCTTCGTCGGGCCCGTACCGGTCTCTCTGATCTTTGTCGCGGTCCTCGGCGTCGCCGTCTGGGTCCTGACACGCAAGATGACCTGGGGCCGTTGGATCTACGCCATCGGCAGCAACGAGGAAGCAGCCCGACGAGTCGGAATCCCCGTTAAGAAAGTCATGATCTCCGTCTACGTCTTCGCCGGCATCGCCGCAGGACTGGCTGCCATCGTCGTCTCCGGTCGGACCAACTCCGGCTACCCGACCGCAGGGTCCCTCGCCGAGCTCGATGCGATCGCCGCCGTCATCATCGGCGGCGCCAGCTTCACCGGCGGCCGCGGCGGCGTCAGCAACGCCCTCATCGGAGCGCTGACCCTCGGCGTCATCCGCAACGGTCTCAACCTGCTCGGCGTGAACCAGTACATCCAGATCGTCATCATCGGAGCAACTATCGTCCTCGCCGTCCTCCTGGACGTCTACAGGACTCGTGCCGAGGCGCGGTTCCGCGCCATCCTCGCCCAACGAAGTGTCACCAGCCAGAGCGTCTCCACCAGGAACATCGCCACCCAGACAGGAGCTTCCTCATGAGTGTCCTCGAACACCCCAGCGTCACCGCCGCCAGTTCCGAAGACGCGCCCGTTCTCGAAGTACGAGGGGCCGTCAAACGGTACGGGAACGTCGTGGCCCTCGATGGCGCCTCGCTGACTTTGAAGAAGGGTGAGATCCTCGCCCTTCTCGGTGACAACGGTGCCGGCAAATCGACGCTCGTGAAAAGCATCAGCGGCACGCACCAGATCGACTCGGGCCAGATCTTGGTGGATGGCGCACCCGTCGAATTCAGAAGCAGCGCAGACGCGCGGAGTGCCGGAATCGAAACCGTCTACCAAGACCTGGCCCTGTTCGACAATCTGCCGGCGTCGGCGAACTTCTACGCCGGCCGCGAGCTCACCGGACCGGGCAGGATGCCACGCGGCTTCGGGCTCCTCCGAACGAAGACCATGGCCAAGGAGACCGCGAAGCTCCTCGAAGAACTGAAGGTCCGGATCCCGAGCCTGGTGATGCCCGTCGGACTCATGTCGGGCGGCCAACGCCAAGCCATCGCCGTCGCCCGCGCCGTCGCCTTCGCACACCGGGTCGTCCTCCTGGACGAGCCCACGGCCGCCCTCGGAATCCGAGAGACACGGCAGGTGCTCGACCTCGTCAAAGCGCTTCCCGCCCGCGGCATCTCCGTCATCCTCATCTCCCACCAACTCGACGACGTCATCGAAGTCGCCGACCGCGCCATCGTCCTCCGGCGCGGCCGAGTCGTCGGCGAAGAGATCCTCCGCCGCCACCCACCAAAAACTCGTCTCGATGATCGTCGGCGGCGCCGACGCAACCGCACCGACAGCGCCATTTGCCTGATTCGGCTGCATCCCCGTGTGATGCCGAACCCGTCGGCCGCGCACAATCCCCTGCACAACGAAGTGGAGAACACCATGAAGAAACACGTCACGATCACCATGGCCGCCGTCGGCATCCTCGCCTTCACCCTCACCGGCTGCTCCGGTGGAAGCGGGGAAGCGCCGGCGGCAAGGCTGCAAGCCTCCCCAAAATCGGCGTCGTCTTGAAGACGACCAACGCCTACTACAGCGCCATGACCACCGGTATCAACAAGATGGACAAGAGCAAATTCGATCTGCTCGGAGTCGTCGCGCCCGGGGACGGCACCGACGCCCAGGCGCAGATAACGGCCATCCAGGGAATGCTCACCCGCGGAGCCAACGCTCTTGTCGTTGCGCCGATCGGCCCGCAGGTCGAGCCGGTCCTCGACCAGGCCGTCTCCGAAGGCGTCAAAGTCGTCCTTGTGGACAACGACCTTCCCGGATGGAAGAAGCTCTCCAGCTACGTCGGCACCGACAACTACGCCGGCGGCAAACGAGGCGGCGAGTACCTCGCCAAGGAGCTCGACGGGAAAGGCAGCGTTGCAGTCATGTCCGGCGTTCCCGGTGTTCCCGCACTGCAGGACCGCGTCGACGGCATGCTCGCCGGCCTCAAGGGCACCGACATCAAGGTCGTCAAAACGCTGTCGACCGACTGCGACCAGACGAAGGGCGTCAACGTGATGCAGGCCATCGGTTCCTCCGACCCTGACGTCGACGCCATCTACAGCGCCTGCGGACCACCCGTCCTCGGCGCCATCGAAGCCCGATCCAAGACGAACGTGTTCAAGAAGAACCTCCTGATCGTCGGCTTCGACGGCCTGCCGGACGAGGCCAAGGCGATTCTCGCCGGAACCGAGACCGCAAGTGTCGCGCAGTTCCCGCAAAAGATGGGCACGACCGCCGTCACCACAGCCGCTGCCGCCGCCTCCGGCAAGAAGGTCAAGGCCGTCATCGACACCGGCACCGTCATCGTCACCAAAGCAACCGCGCAGACGTTCACGAAGTTCCAGTGACGCACAGCTGAGGCACTCGATACCGCACGATCACCTGCGAAGGAGCATTCCGTGACATCAGCACTCGAACGACAGAATCGACACATCACCGCAGCGTCTCGGGTCGGCTGATGCCTCACGACACGGAAATCCTTCGCCTTCTCGAGGCAGTCAACGGTTGGGTCGTCGTCCTCGACGACGACCCGACCGGATCCCAGTCCGTCCACGGAGCCACGGTTCTCGTCGACCCGAGCCTCCGGACGCTCACCGACCACGCGATCCGACGTGAAACGGTCTTCGTATGGACGAACACGCGAGGCTTCGACGAAGAACGAGCAGCCAGCACCACCGCCACTCTGACCACCAGGATCCTTTCCGCGGCAAACGAGGCGGAGGTTCGCCCCTCGTCGTCTCACGGGGTGACTCCACTCTCCGCGGACACTTCGCCATCGAGCTCGGCCAGATCCAGACGGTGTTCAAGGACGCCGGCCGTCCCGTCGACGGCGTCGTCTTCGCCCCCGCGTTCCTCGAAGCGGGCAGGGTCACGGTCAACGACATCCATGCCTTGAAGGACAGCGCCGGGCATCTGACCCCCGTCGTCGACACCGAATTCGCGCTCGACGCGACCTTCGGATATACCGAGAAGAATCTCCTCGACTGGGTCTCGGCTCGCCTCGGAAGCGGGACGGGCGTCGTGTCCATTGCGGCCACCGCCGAGCGTCCACCATTCGAAGCCCTCGACCAGCTCAGCGCCCTGTCCGGCGGAGACGTTGCCGCGGTCAACGCCTCCACCTGGCCAGACCTCGAGACGGTCGCACGGGCGAGCCTGGAAGCAATCACCCTCGGGAAGAACCTTCTGTTCCGAACCGGTCCCTCCTTCATCGCCTCACTCATCGGACAAGGCAGCAATGCACCACTGACCGAACACGACCTGCAAGGTCAGCGGAAGGGCTTCGGCCTCACTGTTGTCGGTTCCCACACGGCCTTGACGACGACGCAGGTCGAAGCGGCCGCGGCCCGAAATGACCTGGCCGTCATCGAGTTCGATGTCGCGGCGTTCCTCCACGAACGTCTACCCGGAGCCTACGGCGCCGAACTCGGGGAACGGGTGGCGCTGTCATTGGGGCGGCGTGACACGCTCCTCGTGACCTCGAGGTCGACCGAGGTCATCCACGGGAACAAGAAAGAGAGCCTTGCGCTCTCTAAACGGATATCGGACACCCTCGCGCAACTCGTCCATGACCTTCCGGTGGACCTGCCGTTGTCCTCCGTCATCGCCAAGGGCGGCATCACCTCTCACGACATCGCCGCCCACGGGCTCGACCTTCGCGAAGCCGTCGTCATCGGCCAGCTCGCCACCGGGAAGATCTCGGTTCTCCGCCTGGGCGCGACCAGCCCGAGAGCAGGGATGCTCTACGTCATCTTCCCCGGCAACGTCGGCGACGACCAGTCGCTCTCCGCGGCGATCGCACTCTTCCACAAAACCCGGACGCTCGCGTCCACCTGCCAAGGAGCCGGACATCATGACCGCTAAGCCATCCCTTCGAGAGCGCATCCGCAACGACGAAGTCGTCTACGGCCTCATCGTCAAGATGCCCAACCAGCCGCTCGTCGAGGTCGCCGGCTATACCGGATACGATCTCGTCCTCATCGATACCGAACACGGACAATCTGACGACTCCGTCCTCGAGAACCACCTTCGTTCGGCCCGCCTCGCGGGCCTTGAGACTCTCGTCCGACTCGGACGCAACGACCCCGTACTCATCCTGCGCGCTCTCGACGCAGGGGCGTCGGGCGTGATCCTGCCGCACATTTCCACGGCTGATCAGGCTGCGCTCGCCGTCGCGGCATCGAGATACCCACCCATCGGAAATCGAGGTCTCGCCGTGAGCACCATCGCCGGTCATCACGGAACCATGTCGCTGGAGGCGCACCTTCACACGTCGGAACGCGGTAGCTACGTCATCGCTCAGGCCGAAGATCGGGACGCCTACGTGAATAGTGCCCAGGTGGCCGCCGTGCCGGGGCTGGACGCCGTCTGGATCGGCCCGAGCGACCTCTCGATGTCGATGGGATACCCCGGGCAGCCGGGCCACCCGGAAGTCGCCTCTGCCATCGACACCATCGCCGTGAACGTGGCAGCATCCGGCAACGCGGCCCTCTGCGTCATCGCCGACGACGCCGAAGACGCTGCCCGCTGGGTCGAACGAGGGGCCCGTATCATCCTGTTCAATTCGACCAGTGTGCTGTCTGCCGCCCTGGGTGGGACAGTGACGAACGCTCGGCGAGCCGTTGATGAAGCCCGGACGTCATCGTCGATCAAGCGAGCTGCCGTCTAGCCCGTCTCTCCTCGCACAGGCGCGCCGGGGTGGCCACGTCTGATAAGGATGGTAGCCACGGCGGTCAGTCGACCGCGGCCGGAGGGGGCACCGAGATGAGCGTCATCGACACCGATCTGCCGTGGGACGGGCCCGTGGTCGACGACATTCCGCTGCCACCGTTTCGTGACACGGCAGAGCATCGCCGCTACGCTCGCATGCTTCAGCTCCACCTGGCGCTGCTCGACCCCGGTCGACCCGCACTGCCGACCATCGCGCTGTCGGTGGCGCTCGAACCCCCCACGCCTACCCCGATGACGAGTCGATGCGCTGGCTCTCCGAGCTCGAGCTCTCCATCGCGCTCACGAGCTGGTTCCCGGCACCGTGGACGCCGGCCGCCCTCGCCCAGTCGCTGGCACGAGTCCACCAGGATGCCCCCGTCCTGCAGGATCGCGCGTGGGCGTGGCTCTCCGATCCCGATTTCGCGGCCGAACCGAACCCGGCCGGAGGCTGGATCGTCACCCGGTCCGAGCGCGGCGATCGCGAGACCGCCCACCTCACGTCGGACCACCGGCTGACGGTGATGTGGCAGGACCACTTCCGAGGCAAGTTCGCTTTCCCTCTTGCGCACAGCGTCGACCCCGAGGACGTCGCGGCTCTCGCGGCGGCCTCTCTCGCCGCGCAGGAGTTCGACGAGCGGGACGCCGACTACAGCTACCGCACGTCGTGGCGCGCCACGCGCGACGAAGCACTCGCCACCGCCCGCCGGTACGGACACCCCGGGCGCTAGATCTCACAGGAGCGACATGCCGAAGACCGTGACTCTCATCCGATCTGCAGTCCTCTCGAGCGTTGCCGAATACGCCTACGCGGCGACGGCGCCCTCCGACGCTCGACTCGTCTTCCTGGCGGGGGCGTGCCCGCTCGATGCGGACGGGACCACCGCGAGCCTCGGCGACTACGCAGGCCAGGCCCGGAAGTGCCTGGAGAACATGCTCGTCGCGCTGCGCGAAGCGGGAGCCGGCATCGAGGACGTCCTCAGCACCCGGGTCCTCGTGGCGTCCACCGATCGGGCCGATCTGGGGGCGGCGTGGGAGGTCGTCCGCGACGCCTTCGGCGACCACGACGTCCCCAGCACGCTGCTCGGCGTGACAGTCCTCGGGTACGAGGGCCAGCTCGTCGAGATCGAAGCCGTCGCCGCGGTTCTCGACTGAGGGTCGAGAGCGGCGTCGGAACGGGCACCGACGACGAACGTCGTCAGTGCCCGCGTCCGCTCAGTGCCGCCGCTTGGCGTATCCGACTCCGCGACGTCGACGCCGCACCATCAGTACGAGACCGGCCGCGATAGCCGCGAGAGCTCCACCGACTGCCAGACCGACTCCGTGCGATCCCGTGAACGCGAGCACCGCGGATCCTGCGCCCCCTGCCGGTGTTGCCGCCGCAGCGGCTGCGACGGCCGCCGAGTTGGAGGCGGTGGTCTGCGGCGCGGGCGAGCCGGCGGGAGGCTGCACCTGCTCGGTGGGGGAGGAGAGGGCGGCCGTGTTGACGATCGTGCCGGGAGCGTTGTCGGCGACGCGCGTCGTGAGGAGGATGGTGCGCGACTGTCCGACCGCCAGGTCACCGGTCAGGTCGCAGGTCACTTTCGCGCCCGACGCACGGCACGAGTCGTCGCTCGGGCTGGCCGAGACGAAGCTCAACCCCGTCGGGAGCGGGTCGGTGACAGTGATCGGCCCCGGATCCGCGGTCGGTCCGGAGTTCGTCACCGTGAGCACGTAGACCAGCTCCTGGCCGCGAACCGCAGTGCCGCGATGCGTCTTGGTGATCGACAGGGAGGACAGGGCCGGCACGGTGACGGGGTCGGCCGCCGCGTTGTTCGACGGGTCCGAATCGGTCGTGGTCGAGGTGACCTTCGCCGTGTTCGTCACGCCGGGGTAGGCCTTCGCCGTGACGGTCGTGTTGATCGTGAGCGTCGGCGCGGTGGCATCGGCGCCCAGGGTGCCGGAGAGGTCGCACGAGACCGGCGTGCCTGTCGCGGTCGCCGCCGCCGCGGTACAGGTCCACGCGCTGTCGCTTCCTCGACCGACACGTAGTCGAGACCGACCGGGAGGACGTCCTCGACGGCGACGCCGGCGGCATCCGAGGGGCCGTGGTTGACCACGCCGATCCGGAAGGGCAGCGCGGACCCGATGTGGGGCGTCCCTGTGTGCGTCTTCGTGATCGACAGGTCGTCGACCGCTCCGACCGTGACGGTGGAGCTCGCCACGGCCTCTGGTCCGACCTGCGCGGTGGCGGAGGACAGCGACGCCTCGTTGGTGAGCGAGACGTTGCTGAGATCGGGAGCGACTCTCGTGGTCAGGGTCAGCGGCGGCGCGGTTCCGCCCGCGACGAGGCCGGACCCGTCGGCGAGCTGGCAGTCGACCGTGTCGGCGTGGATCGGGTCGACGGCGCAGGTCCAGTCCGGGTTGGAGGACACGTAGCTGAGCCCGGCCGGCAGGGTGTCGGTGATGCTCAGGGGCCGACGGCGTCGGACGGCCCCGCGTTGGTCGCGACCAGGGCGTAGCGCTGCAGATCGCCGGCATCGGCAGCGTCCACCGGAGCGCCGGACGCGTCGACCGCCGTCTTCGTGAGAGCGAGGGCGGCTGCAGCGTTCACCGTCACGTCGGCCGTGCTGGAGTCGGTGTAGCTGCCCTGCGTGTCCGTCCAGGCGAGGTTCGCCCGGTTGGTCAGGACGGTGTCGTTCGGCACGGACGAAGCGACGCGTGCCGTGACGTGGAGAGTCGTCGTCCCTGGGGGAACCAGAGCGTCGGTGCAGGATCCCGCGCTGTCGTCGCAGGTCCAGCCGTCGCCCGAGATCGACACCGTGGTCATTCCGACCGGCGTCACGTCGGCCAGCGAGACGCTGCGCGCGGCCGACGGGCCGTCGTTCGTGACGGTCACGTCGTAGGTCGCGAGCGTGCCCGCGGGAACGGTCGAGCCGGAGGTGACCGTCTTGTCGACGTGCAGGGTCGCGGCCGTCGTGATGACGGTGGGATCACTCGCGAACACGGTCGACGGCGCGCCGGGCCCGGTCACGGCGGCCGTGTTGGTGTAGGTGCCGGGGTCCAGCGTCGGATCGGTCGAGGCGACGACGGCGATCGAGGGGAAGGCCGCACCGACAGCCGCCGTGGCCTGAGTCGTGCAGGTGATGACCTGCGCGGCGGCCGAGCAGTCCCAGCCGTCGCCCGTGGCCGACGAGTACGTGAAGTCGCTCGGCAGGGTGTCCGTCACGGTGGTGCCCGCGGGTGCATCCGAGGGCCCGTCGTTCGTGGCCGTGAGCGTGTAGGAGATGTCCTGCCCCGCCCGGATGTCGCCGGCAGGGTGCGTCTTCGTCAGCGAGAAGGCCGTGCGCGGCGTCGAGCCGTTGGTGAACGTCCCGCTGGAATCGGGTGCGTTGTCGGCGTGCGCCGTCGCGACGTTCGTGATCGGCGTCGTCAGGTCGGCGGGAACGTGAGCGACGATGACGACCGTCGCCACGCTCGATCCTGCACTCGCCGACAGAGAGCCCTGCAGGTCGCAGGTCGCGGTCGACGGCGAGGTCGCCGTCTCGGAGCAGGTCCAGGTGCCGGTGGTGCTCGAGGACGACACGTAGGTCAGACCGGCCGGCAGCGAATCCGTCACGGACACGGTGCGGGCGTCGGAGGTTCCCGTGTTGGTGACGGCGACGGCGAAGCTGACGTCGGACCCGGGCTCGACGGTCGACGAGACGAGGGTCTTGGCCACGGACAGCGTGGTCGCCGTGTCGACCGTGGCCGACGCGGAGGCGCTGTTGTTCAGCGGGTTCGGGTCGGTCGTCCGGCCGGTCACGGTCGCCGAGTTCGACAGGGTGCCGGTGAACGAGGACGCCACGGTTCCGGTGAGCAGGATCGGGGGCGCCGGCGTTCCGGCGGAGAGGTCGGCGGTGAGCGTGCAGACGACCGTGCCGGTGGTGATGTCACAGGTCCAGTCGGTGCCGGACGCCGCGACGTCCGAGACGCCCGAGGGGATCGGGTCGGTCACCGTGATGCCGGATCGAGAGGTGGACGGACCCAGGTTCGACACCCCGAGCTGCCAGGTCACGGTGCTTCCGGCGTGGACGGAGCCCACGGTCTTCGAGACGGCGAGGTCGGCCTGCTGAACCGTCGACACGGTCGAGGAGGAGGTGTTGTTCGTCGTGTCGGGGTCGAAGGTCTTGGCGGTCACCGAGGCGGAGTTGGTGACCGACTCGACGGAGGCGTCGCTGTCGGTCGCCGCCGCGACACTGATGGCCGGGAAGGACGCCCCGCTCGCGAGGGTGTCGGTGGCGTCGGTGCGTGTGCAGGTGAACGCGCCGGAACCGTCCGGCGTCGTGCAGCTCCAGCCGTCGCCCGAGGCTCGGGTGATGGTGACGTCACCCGGGAGCGTCGTCGGGTCGTCGGTGACCGTGAAAGGGCCGACGGCCGTGTTGCCGCCGTTGTTGGAGACCGTCAGCTTCCACGCCGTCACGGTCGTTCCGGCGACGAGGGGGTCGGCAGCGCTCTTGACGACGGCGATGTCGGCGGACTGGATCACGGCCGAAGCGGTCGCGGCGGGGCCCGTGTACGAGTTGTCGGCGTCCTGCGAGGCACCGGTCGGGTCGGTGGAGACCGCCGAGACGGAGTTCACGTGCGGGTTGGCCGCGCCCGTGCCCGGTGTCTGCGTGGCGGCAGCCGTCGGCACCGCCTGGTAGTCGAGTTCGCTCGTCGTTCCGGCGCCGGGCAGGGAGCCCAGGTTGCCGAAGGCGAGGGTCTGGACGCCGCCGGCCGTGGTGACCGTCGGGTCGGCGATGGCCTGAGCTGCGCCGCTTGCGACCGAGTAGGTGGCGGAGCCGGGCACGTAGGTCCAGTTCGCCGGCAGGGTGTCGGTCGGGGTCAGCGTCGTCGCGGCCGCGCCGGCGTTCGCGAAGGCCACGCGCCACGGGAAGGGCTGGCCGACGTAGGCGAGCGTTCCGGCGGCTGCGCTCTTCGCGATCGTCACCCGCGGCACGGTCGGCGTGACCTTTGCTGTCGCCGCCGTTCCCGGACCGTAGGCGACGCCGGCGCCCTCCACCGAGTTGTAGGACGCGACGTTGGCCGTGTTGGTGAGAGCCGTCGCGTGCAGCGTCGCGGAGGCGGCAAAGGTGGCCGCGTAGGTATACGTCTTCGACCCGCCGGCAGCGATGGTCACGCCGGTCCAGGTGATCGTGCCGCCACCGGTCGCCGTCTGGCCCGAGAGGGTGCCGTTCGACGCCAGCGAGGACGGGTCGACGATCACCCCGGTGGGAACGACGTCTTTGATCACGGTGTCGAAGGCGGCGCTGGCGTTCGCGTTCGCCGCGTTCGTGGCCGTCACCGCATAGGTGAAGACGTCACCGGGCTTGGCCATCGCGGCGCCCGAGGCGGTGCCACCGGGAGGGGTGACGGTCTTGGCCACGGTCACGGCGGGTGTCGTGACGGTGGTGGACGCGGAATTCGACGGGACCGAGCGGTCGAAGGTCGCCGTGACGGACGTCGGAGCGCCCTTCTCCGACGAGTTCCACTTCAGGAGCGCCGTGTTGGAGAGAGCCGTCCCGCGCGCGGTCGAGACCGTCGTCGACAGCTGCACCGCGAAGGTGACGGTCAGCTTGCGGATCGCGGTACCGGCGGTGATCCGGGGGAAGGTCCAGCCGATCGTCGTCCGGTTCGCCGCGGTCGTCGTCGTCAGCGGGGCGCAGGCGATCGGAGTTCCGTCGAGGGTGCAGGTGGCCGTCCCGGACAGGCTCATTCCAGCGGGGAGCTGATCGGTGAGGGTGGGATCGAAGAGCGTCACGTTCGCGGGCACGCTCGACTCGACCGTGTAGGAGACGGTTCCGCCGGCGGCCACCTTCGGTGCGGACACCGTCTTGTTCACGGTCGGAGCGACCACGGTGACGGTCGCCTGCGCTGCGGTGGCCTCGACGCCTTCGACGGTGCTGTCGCGAACCCCGTTGGGAAGCGTCGAGGTGACGACCTTGGCGTTGTTGGTGTACGTGTCGCTGGACACGGCCGTCGAGTCGACCGTTGCGATGACGTTGACGAGTGTGGTCGCGCCGGGCGCGAGCGTCCCGATGCTGAACACGAGTCGCGTGGTTCCGGTCGGGCACAGTTCGCTGGTCCCGATGACCGGGGTGGTCTGGTCACCCGGAGAGTTCGACGCGAGGGCGACGCCGCTGGTGGTCGAGTTGAACGACTGGTAGGTGAGGCCGACGGGAAGGCAGTCGACGATCACGCTGTCGTAGCCGGGAGGGGATCCTGCCGTATTGCCCGCCGTGAGGGCGAACGTGATGCTCTGGCCCGCTGCCACGCCGGTCGACGGGCTGGCGGTCTTGGTCAGCGTCGGAACGGGTGCGACCACGGCGATCGACTTGCTGGCCGACTGCGGCGGAACGGCGGCCGCGTCCGAGGCGGTCGACACGGTGCTCGTGAAGGTCGCCGTGTTCGTCTTGGTGCCGAGGCTCGTGGCGGGGTCGACCTCCAGGCCGGTGACCTGCACGGTGAAGGTCTGGTCGGCCGCCGTGTCGTCGTAGGTCGCCGGGAAGGTCAGCGTGCCGGTGGGGCTGAGGGTGAAGCTCCCGCCGCCGAAGGAGAACGTGCCCGGGCCTTGGGTCGTGCCATCGGGCAGCGTGACGAGGTAGGTGGGTGACGCCCCGATGATCCCCGAGATGCCGGGATCCGTGAGCACGCCGGAGTAGACGGTGGTGGCGCGCGGCACGGTCACTCCGTACTGGTAGCTCACCGACTGTCCCTGGACGGCCTTGTCGACGGCCGTCTCGTAGGTGGTCGCCGACCCGACCAGTCCGGTCTTGGTGACGGTGGTGGCGGGCACCGTGACCGTGGCCGAGCCGTTCGCCGTCTGCGCGTTCGAGAGGGCGCTGTTCGTGGCCGACAGCGAGGCGGCCGGGTAGAAGGCCGCTTCGGCCGGGTCTCCCGTCGACGTGTCCGTCGTGGGCGAGCCGAACGCGACGACCGATGCCTGGTTGGTGAGGGAGGTGGAGACGCTGACTCCCGCGGGGACCGTCAGCGTGTAGGTGACGGCGGAGTCCGATGAGGCGGCGATCGTCGGGATCGTCCACACGATCACACTCGCCGACGACTGGGAAGGAACGATCCCGAGCGGGGGAGTGTCGGAGCAGGATCCGAGGTTCGAGATGGCGGACACGGCGGCGCACGTGACGCCGGCCGGCAGGGCGTCCCACACGGTGACGTTGTCGGTCTGCACGTCGTTGCCCTGTGCTGCCGTGCCGACGTTGGAGACGTCGACTCGGTAGCCCAGGACGGAGCCCTCCCGAGCCGTCGCCCGGGTGACCGGGCCGGCGACCGGATCGGTGCTGTCGGACACGATCGTCTTGGCCAGGGCCAGCTGCGGGGCCGGCGCCACGCGGAAGTTCGCCCTGTCGCGCAGGGAGAGCGCCTGACCCGCCGTGTTGGTCTCGCTGTACTTCATCAGGTTGCCCTGGACGTCAGGCGTCGTCGCCGTGGAAGCGGGTGACGTGACGAGTGCACTGACGTAGATGACGGCGGTGACGCCCTGATCGACGTAGAGTCCGCTCAGCCCCTGGCGGGTCGAGCCCAGGGTCCAGGCGGCGCGCGAGGTGCGCGTGGTCGGGGCCGAGTACTGACCGGCGGGAAGGGTGTTGCCGGTGCCGGCGTCTCCGAGGGCGGAGTCCTCGTAGGCGGCGTCGGACGGCAGGAAATCGGTGATCCTGGCGTTGCGGGTGAGGGTGTCGGCCGAGAACCGGACGGTCAGCTGGAAGCAGACGCGGTCGCCCAGCTGGAACGCGGGGCCCGACGTGGTCTCGGTCGAGACGTAGTCACCCGCGTGGGAGTCGGCGGCGCAGTCGGCGACACCGGACACGGCGGTTCGGGGCAGGATCTTCTTCGAGATGGTGGGCCCGGTGGTCGTCTTGGTGAAACTCGACGTGTCGGTGACCGGCTCGGTGGAGGGCGTCTGGCCGGTGGCGGGCACGGAGGTGGACGTGCCGGCGATCCTGACGTCGTTCGTGAACGAGTCGCCTGCCGCCGTCGGCAGGCCGGTGGTCGAGTAGGCGGCGCGCATGAGGACGCTGTAGCCGATGGTGACGGACGAGTTCGGCGCGAGGGTCGCGGCGGTCGGAACGAGCGTCAGGGTGAATTTGCCCGTGGAGGCGTCGTAGGCCACGTTCGTGGCGGTGGCGTTCGTGATCGTTCCGGCGACGGAAGGCGTCCGGGACGGATCGCAGTCGGCGGGGACCGGGTCGCCCGACCGAGGCGTGTCGGCGGGGACGGCCGGGCAGAGCCCGTCGTCCTGGACGTCTGTGATCGTCATACCGATGTCGGAGACGTACTCGCTCGACCGGACCAGGAGCGAGTAGGCGCTGAGCCGACCGGCCACGAACGAGGTGGAGTCGCTCGATTTCACGATGGAGAGGTCGGACGCCTTGATCGTGACGGAGTCCGTCGCCGACACCGTCGTCGAGGCTCCGGAGGCGACGGGACCGGTGTAGGTGCCGGTGGCGACGGCGCTGTTCGTGTAGGCCGTCGCGCCTCCGACCTGGCGGGTGAGCGCGCCGGTGTTGTTGTCGAGGTTCGCCGTCTGCCCGAGCGAGGCGGCCGACGGGGCCGTACCGCTCCACGTCGTCGTGTTCGCCCGCAGTGGCACGGCGGCCACGTACTGGATCGTCTGAGGCGTGGTCGACGAGATCGCCCCGAGGCTCCAGGTGACGGCCGTGTAGACACCGGCGGGCTGCCCGGCGGGGTTGCTGACGGTTACCACGCTCACCGGTTGCGGGCAGACACTCGCGGGCAGAGCGGTCGGGTAGGTCTGATCGAGACGGGGCGCACCGCTGTACTCGACCGCGCCCGCCGTGGAATTGTCGACCGCGCCGCAGCCGAGGAACTCGAGACCCGCCGGCAGGTAGTCGACCAGCGTCACCCCGGCGGTCGCGGCATCAGCCGTGTTCTCGACCGTGAGCGTGTAGACGGTCGGCTGGTCGTGGACGCCGCGCATCAGCTCGTGCTCGGGGCTCGGTTCCGACTTCGTGACCTTGAGGGCGGAGATCGTGGTGGCCGAGGAGATGGCCGTGGCGCTGTCCGTGTACGTGCCGGCCACGGCGTTCCCGTTCGCGTCGAACGCGGGGATGGTTCGCGGATCGGATTGCGCGTACGCGCTGGCCGTCCCCGTGAACGTGCTCCCGACCGGAGCCGTGCTCTGCACCTGGAAACCCACCGAGGACGACGACCCTGCGCTGAGGTCGGACAGGTTCTGCCACACCAGCACCTGGTGGGTGACCGCCGGGGGCCCGGCGGAATCCGTGATCGTCACGATCGTCGGATCGCCGGCGTCCGTTCCGGCCGATCCTGCGACGTAGGTCACGCCCGCGGGCAGGACGTACCGGAACGACGCGTTGTACTCGTCGGTCGCCGTCGGATTCGTCGCCGTCAGGGTCACCGTCGCGGGCTGGCCCGCGAGCACGCTGCCGGAGGACGTGGCCGTCAGGGTCATCGTGTTCGCGGCCTGAGCAGCCTGGGAGGGGACGACGGCGAGGCCGATCGCGACCAGCAGGATCGCCAGCACCGCAGCCAGCGGCCGGGTGAACCACCCTGTCACCTTCGATGAGGAATCCTGGTTGAGGAGCGAGGCGACAGAGAAGCGCAACGGACTGCTTTCGGGTTCGAGATCTGTCCAGGTCGGTCTGCGGCGGGAACGCTGGCCGAGGTGCCGTGCGGGTCACGGCGATGAACAGGCGCGTCTCCTCACGGAGACGACGATTTGAGGCATTCTTACAGGAATTCGGGCCACGGGTCATGTCCTCTGTTATGGGGGCACGGGGTTGGCGACCCGTTGCTCGGAAGACCGGCGCGCGCCCCTCAGGCGCGGTCGTGGAGGGTGATCTGGTAGCCGTCAGGATCGGCGAACGTGAAGGTTCGCCCGAACGGCCCGTCGATCGGGGCGGAGACGATGGTGTGACCGTCGGCGGCGAGTGCGTCGTGGATGGCCTGGGTGTCGGTGGCGTGGAGCCAGATCGCCGCGCCGACCCCGGGCTGCGGTGCGGCGTCGAGGTCGACCCCGGGGACGACGTCGCGCAGGGCGAAGGCGATCGGCGTCGTCTCGAAGACGACGGCGTGGGGAGGGCCCGCCTGCGAGCGGACGAGGCCGAGGTAGTGCTCGTAGAACGCCTGCGACGCGTCGAGATCGCGGGCCTGGAGAGAGAGGAAGTCGGGACCGGTGACAGCCATGATGATGCTCCTTTTTGATGTCAGTTTTGTTGACACGCATCACTGTATGTCAGAATACTGACATGAGTCAAGAAGGTGTCGGTGTCGACGTGGACACATCCGTGGGCTTGCTGCTCAAACAGGCGTCGAGCGCCCTGCGCTCGGCCATGGACGCGGCCCTCCGACCGCTGGGCATGAGCGTGACCCACTACGCGTGCCTCGAACAGCTCGCGCAGCGCCCGGGCCTGTCGAACTCCGAGCTCGCACGGGCGACATTCGTGTCGCGGCAGTCCATGAACGTCCTCCTCCAGTCGCTGGAGCATGACGGCTACGTGACCCGGCCGTCGGAGGCGCCCGTCGGCAAGGTCCTTCCCGCCCGGCTCACCGCCGCAGGCCGGCGGGAGCTCGCCACGGCGACGGTGGCCGTGCGGGCGGTCGAGCGGAGGATGCTGTCGAATCTGACCGATCAGGAGGAAACCGCTGCGCGGCGGATCCTGTGGAGCCTGATCGCTTCTCTGGGCCGGTCGACCGAGACGCCGTGAAGGCGTCAGTCGCAGTCGTTCGCGCCGCTGTAGCAGGGGTGGTAGTCGGCGGGCAGCGGGTTGCCACCGGAGGGCGGTTGCCAGCGATCAGCGGGGAAGGCGAGGATGACGACGACGCCGAGCGCGATGAAGGCTCCGACGATGTGCACGCCCAGGAGGATCTTGTGTCCGAGCAGGAAGGCGGCTGTCACGGCGGCGGCGAGGGCGACCGCGGCGACCCCGGTGGTCACGTTGTAGACCAGGATCTCGTGGTCGCTCGGTGGGCGCGCCGGGCCGCCGAACAGAACGAAGTAGAGGGATCCCCACTGGCTGATCAGCCCGAGCACGGCGACGATCGCCACGAACGCACCGGCGAACTCGACCCAGCCCCAGACGACGCGACTTCGAGGCATCACCGCGCCGAGATGATCCTGCATGCCCTGAGGGTAGTTGGAGACGGGATCGGCGCGGGAGGGGCACAAATGCCCCGGCCCGCCTGACCTGGGCATCTGCCCACGATAACGAGAGGCCCGCCCCGCCGGTCGTTCCCGGCGGTGCTCGACGGGTCGGCCCGGGCATGCGTCACAATCGAGTCATGCCCTTGGAGAACCAGATCGGGTCGATCGTCGCCGTGAGCCGGGATGCCGACCACCGTTTCAGCAAGCCCGTCGTCGACGAGATCGTTCTCATCGCGGGCTGGGGGATCGAGGGCGATACCCACGCCGGCGTGACCGTCCAGCACCGTTCGCGGGTTGCGCGCGACCCGACGCAGCCGAATCTCCGTCAGGTGCACCTGATGCACGCCGAGCTGTTCGACGAGGTGGCAGCGTCGGGATACGACGTCGAAGCCGGCCAACTGGGCGAGAACGTGACGACGCGCGGCCTCGACCTGCTCGCGCTGCCCTCGGGCACCCTGCTGCACCTCGGTGACGACGCGATCGTGCGCGTCACGGGGCTTCGCAACCCGTGCCAGCAGATCAACGGGTTCGAGCCGGGGCTGCTGCGACAGGTCCTCGGAAGGGCCGAAGACGGAACCGTCGAACGCAAGGGCGGCGTCATGGCCGTCGTCGTCGCCGGAGGGACCGTCCGTGCCGGCGACGAGATCCGCGTGGAGCTGCCGACGGGCGAGGCCGTTCCCCTGGCGCCCGTCTGACCGGGCTACGGTGGCCGGGTGACAGCTCAGTCAGGAGTGCACCGGGTCGTGGCCCTGGTGTTTCCGGGCGTGGTGGCGTTCGACCTGTCCATCGCCGCTCAGGTCTTCGGCCACCGCGACGAACGCGAGCGCTACGACTTCGTCGTCTGCAGCGAACGATCGGGTCGAGTCGCGACCTCGACCGCGTTCGGCATCGACGTGCGCTCCGGCCTCGACGCGATCGAGGCGGCAGACACGGTCATCGTGCCCGGCTTCTACCCGCTGCTCTCCGTGGAAGGACCCGCGCTGGACGCTCTGCGCTCGGCGGCAGCCCGCGGCGTCAGGATCGCGTCCGTGTGCACCGGTGCGTTCGCCCTCGCGGAGGCTGGTCTGCTGGACGGTCGCGCGGCCACGACGCACTGGGACGAAGCGGAGCACTTCCGTGCTCGGTTTCCGCGGGTTCGCCTCAACGCGGACGTCCTGTACGTCGACGAGGGGCCGATCCTGACCAGCGCCGGCCTGTCCGCGGGAATCGACCTGTGCCTCTATCTCGTGCGGAAGGACCACGGTGAACGCGTGGCCGCAGACATCGCGCGCCGCATGGTCGTCGCCACCCATCGCACCGGCGGCCAGACCCAGTACGCGCTGCGTCCCCTTCCCCGGACGGCGGCCTCGGTCCGACACGCGAGTGGGCCCTGGCCGAGATGCGGCGCCCTCTGACGGTGGGGCGTCTGGCGCGCCACGCGCGGTTGCCGGTGCGCTCGTTCGCCCGGCAGTTCCGTGAGGAGACGGACGTCAGCCCCATGCGATGGCTGACCGTGCAGCGGCTGCACGAGGCCCGGCGGCTTCTCGAAGCGACCGAGCTGCCCGTCGAGGCCGTTGCGGCCGAGAGCGGCTTCGGCAGCGCCGCCACTCTGCGCACGCACTTCGCGCGCGAGCTCGGCACCACTCCGACGCAGTACAGGAAGCGACACAGAGCAGGATCATGAGGCGGCAACGTCGGTCCCTGTGACAGAGGCTCGGCCGAAACCGCCCGCTTTCTGGCCGCGGCGCCCTCGTGGGGCCTCGCCCCGCTTGCTTCGATGGAGGCATGATCGATGCGCACCACTCGACCGTCGACAGCCTTCTCCGAGCCAACGAGACGTTCGCCCGGACCGATCAGAAAGCCGGCGTCCCCGAGATCCCGTTCGTTCCGAACAAGCAGGTCTACCTGATCACCTGCATCGACCCGCGCGTCGATCCGGCGAACCTGTTCGGGCTCACGCTCGGCGACGCGATCGTCCATCGCGTGGTCGGCGGGAGAGTGACCGAGGCCGTCCTCGACGACCTCGCGTGGATCAGCTACCTCCACGAGACCCTCACGCCCGACACCCCCTGGTTCGACGTCGTGGTGATGCACCACACGGACTGCGGGTCGGGGCTCATGGCCGATGACACTCTGCGCCGCGGCTTCGTCGCTCGCGGCTTCCGGGACGACGTCCTCCGAGCGACCGCGGTCACCGACCCGGCTGCGACCGTTGCGCTCGACGTCGACCGCCTCCTGTCGTCCGAGAAGATCTCGGGCAGGATCCGGGTCACCGGGCTCAGGTACGACGTCGACACCGGTCGCGCCGCTCGGGTGACGGGCACGCGGAGCCGGGAGGGCTGATCCGGTTCGGCGTCGGCGGCGGCCTTCGGGGCGGCTAGCTTTGCGGGTCGTACTGGAACTCGCGGAGCTCTTGCGAGCAGCGGCAGGAGACGGCGATCTTGCGGGCCCATTTCTCCGCGGTCTCGCGATCCGGCAGTTCGAGGACGGTGAACCCGCCCCGGATCTCGGAGCCCGGATAGGTCTCGGACGACACGGCCCCGTCGGCGGCGACGAGAACCGGAGCTGTCTGCTCGTCGATGCCGCCGCCGAACACGTACACGCCGGCGGCCTTCGCCTCCTCCAGGACGGCGTGCGCGGCGTCGGCGACGGCGGGGAGCTCCTCGTCGGAGACGACCATGGCTTCGCTCGGGAACGAGATGAGGTACTTGGTCATGGCTCCATGCTGCGTCGCCCGACCCGGGGAGGCAAGGGGCGGCGCTCCTGCGCCGGGCGGAGGTTCGTCGGTGCGGGCGTGCGAGGTGTCGGCGGGTGTTTGCGGGTGTGGGCGGGTGCGCGGGCACCCGCCGATGCGCGCGCCGGCCCGCCGACGTCGGGCAGGACCTCGCGCCTCACCGACAGGCAAAGTCTTCTGCCCGGCGGGAGTCGGTCATACAGTGGACTGCGGATCGATCGACAATTTGGCATGCTGATTCAGGGGTGCGAGGTTCGTCGCGTCGCAGGTTTCACGGGTCGGGTGTCTCTCGCCAGGGTGGATGCTCCAAAAGATGGGGATGTCGCGTGGCAGTTGTCAGCGGTCGGGAGTCACGGGTGTCACGGCTTCGGCGGGCACGGGCGAAGACGATCCGGTTGATCGCGGCAGGCGCGGCGTTCGCCGTCGTCGCGGCGGGTGGTCTGGCCGTCGTCGGTGTGACCGGCACGTCCCCGGCGGTTGCCGCGCAAGATCCGACGAGCTGTCAGGGCTCGCTGGCGCTCACGAACGGCGGTTTCGAGCAGCCGGCCATCCCCGACACCTCCTACCGACTCCTTCAAGACGCGACCGTGCCCGGCTGGCAGACGACCGCCACCGACCACCAGATCGAACTCTGGTCGACCGGCTTCAACGGGACGCCGTCGTCAGCCGGAAGGCAGTTCGCCGAGCTCAACGCGACCCAGGCGTCGACGCTGTTCCAAGACGTGCCGACGACGCCGGGGCAGACGCTCGGCTGGTCGCTCGACCACCGGGGCCGCGCCGGAACCGACACCATGCGCGTGATCATCGGAGCGCCAGGCGGAACCCTGACCCAGTCCGGCGCGAACCTGACGGACGGCAACACCGCCTGGGGCACGCACACCGGAACCTACAAGGTGCCCGCGGGCCAGACGACCACGCGGTTCGGGTTCCAGGCCGTCAGCAGCGCCGGCGGAAACGCCACGGTCGGCAACTTCCTCGACAACATCAGCTTCGGAAGCGGCCCGTGCGTCGTCGCGTCGAAGACGGTGCAGAACCTCTCGGGCCACAGCCCGGCGCAGGTCGGCGACACCCTCCGCTACACCGTCTCGGCGACCAACAGCGGGGGAACCCCCGCACCGCAGACCTCCCTCGCCGACCCGTTGGACGCCGGGCTCACCTACGTGCCGGGCTCTCTCAAGATCACCGCAGGATCGGGGACGGGCACGCTGACCGACGCCTCCGGTGACGACCGGGGCGAGTACACCGCCGGCGACAGGACGGTCACGGTGCGGCTGGGAGACGGCGCCACCGCGTCCGCGGGGGCACACTCAGTCCGGCCGCGACCACGACCGCGACCTTCGACGTGACGGTGAACACGAGCGCGGCGAACTCCGCCGTCACCAACACCGCCGGGGTCACCTTCACGAACCCGATCACCGGCGACACCGACACGTCCACCACGCAGACCACGTCGCTCGACATCGCGCCGGCAGCCGATCTCGCGATCGCCAAGCGGCTCGACACCGATCCGGTCGTGGCCGGGCGTCCTGTGTCGTACACGATCACCGCGTCCAACACCGGGCCGCAGACCGGCACCGGGGTGCGCATCGCCGACACCGTACCGGCCGGCCTCACCGGCGTCACCGCATCCGGGGCCGGCGCCACCTGCGCGACCGCGTCCGGCACCATCACCTGCACCGTCCCCGACCTCGCCGTCGGCGCCACCCAGGTCATCACGGTGACCGGCACGGTGCCCGCCGGCACCGACCCGGGCGCAGGGCTCTCGAATACGGCGACCATCTCGGGTTCCCTCGCCGACCCCGACCGCTCGAACGACACGGCGTCCGCATCGGGAACGGTCACGACCTCCGCAGACCTCTCGATGACGAAGACCCTCACTCCCGCCGTCCCGGTCGCGGGCGACCAGGTGACCTACCGGCTGACGTCGACCAACTCCGGTCCGTCCGACGCTCGCGACGTGACCTTCAGCGATCCTCTCGATCCTGGCGTGACGTTCGTGTCCGCCGCCGTCCCCGACGGAACCTGCTCGGTCACCACCGGCGTCGTGAGCTGCGACGTCGGCACGATCGCAGCGGGCGCGACGGTCGCCGCGACGGTCGTGGTCCGGCTCGCAGCCGACGTGAAGATCGCGCAGAACAGCGCGACGGTGGCCTCGTCGACTCCCGACCCCACCCCGGGCGACAACGTGTCCTCGGTCAGCGTCGCCGCTGACACCGAAGCCGACCTCCGGGTGACGAAGGCCGTCACGCCGACCACGGCGACGGCGGGCGACGACGTGACGTACACGCTGCACGCCCTCAACGCCGGCCCGTCGGACGCCCTCAACGCCGTGCTCGACGACACGCTGCCGACCGGCATCACGGTCACCGACGTCCAGGCGCCGCCGGGAGCGACGTGCGGCCAACCGACGGACGGTTCGATCCGCTGCCAGTGGGCCACCCTCGCCTCGGGGGCCGACGCCACCGTGACCGTCACCGCGACCGTTGCGGCCGACGCCCCGGCCGGTGCGCTGACGAACACGGCGAGCATCGCCTCGCCGACACCTGACCCCGACACCGAGAACAACGCGGCGTCGGTCGATGTCAGCATCGAGCAGAACGCCGACCTGTCGCTGACGAAGACGGCCGATCCGGCGACAGCGGTCGCGGGGAAGCCCGTGACGTTCACGATCTCGGCGACGAACGCCGGGCCGTCCGTTTCGCGCGGGGTCGTGATCACCGATCCTCTGCCCCGTTCCCTCGTCGACGCCGCCTCGAGCACGCCCGGCTGCACCATCGGCGACGCGGTCCTCATCTGTCAGGTCGGCGACATCGCGCCAGGAGACACGGCGACCGCCCTGGTCACGGCCACCGTCCCCTCCGACGGCTCCGGCACGAACGTGGTCAACACGGCGCAGGTCGCCTCGGCGACCCCCGACTCCGCTGCGGGCAACGACTCCGCGACGGCGACGGTTCCCGTCGAGGCCAGCGCCGACCTGTCGGTGACCAAGACCGCGGCAGACCCGACCGTCCGGCAGGGCCGCTCCGTGCAGTACACCATCACCGTGCGGAACGCCGGTCCGTCCGACGCTCAGGACGTCAGCGTGCAGGATCAGCCCGGCACCGGCGTCGCGATCACCGCGGCGACACCGTCGGTCGGCACCTGGAACCCCGACAGCCTCGTGTGGAGCGTCGGCAACCTCGCCGACGGTGCCACCGCGACCCTCCAGGTCACCGGACAGGCCACGATTTCGGGCTCGCTCACGAACGAGGCGATCGAATCCTCCGTGACCCCGGACCCCGACACCGCCGACCAGACGGCCACCGCGACCGTGACCTCGACGGCCGTCACCCCGGCGTCCGCCTCGCCCGACACCGCCACGGCGTCGTTCGACCGCCCGGCGACCGCGAACGTCCTGGCCAACGACACTCCGTCGACCGGGGCGACCTTCGACGCTTCGTCCGTTCGGCTCCGCGACGACGCCGGCAACCCCGTCGCGATTCTCGACGTGCCCGGCACGGGGCAGTGGTCGGTCGACACCGCCACCGGCGAGGTCACGTTCACGCCCGTCGCCGGATTCGTCGGAACGGTCACCGTCCCGTACCAGGTGACGGACTCCGACGGGACCGTCGCCGCGTCGACCGTCTCCGCCACGATCGCCGGGCCGCCCACCTCCCATGACGACACCGCAACGACAGACCAGGGCGACGTGGTGACCGTCCCGGTGCTCGACAACGACTCGGCGGACGGAACCACCCTCGATCTTGCGTCTCTCCGTTTCGTCGACCCCGACTCCGGGGCGCTGGTGTCCACCCTGACGGTTCCCGACGAAGGCACGTACTCGACGACGCCGGGCGGGGAGGTCGTCTTCACGCCGCTGCCCACGTTCTCGGGGACGGCGACGCCCGTGACCTACAGCGTCGCCGACGACAACGGGGATCGCTCGACGGCTCACCTGACGGTCACGGTCGACGCCGCCCCCGCTCCATCCGGTGTGAACGACGCCGTGAGCGCGGCCTACAACCAGCCGGTCACCTTCTCTCCGACCTCCAACGACGACACGGGTGATCCTGGGGCCGCCTTCGATCCGTCGTCGGTGCGTCTCATCGACCCGGCGTCCGGTGATCCCGTCACCGAGGTCGTCGTCGCCGGCCAGGGGACGTACGCGGTCGACACCTCCACAGGCCTCGTCACGTTCACGCCGCTCCCGTCGTTCACCGGCGCCGCCACTCCGGTCGCGTACACCGCCACGACCACGTTCGGAGCGAAGGCCGGAGCCGACATCACGGTCACCGTCGGCCGGCCCGACACGCCGACCGCCACGGACGACGCCGGCTACGCGCCGAACGGCCGACCCGTGCCGTTCTCGCCCCTCGACAACGACAACGCCGGGCCCGCGGGCACCACGTTCGACACCGGATCGCTCCGGCTCATCGATCCGGCGACCGGTGATCCCGCGACGCGGGTCGTCATCGCCGGCGAAGGCACCTGGACGGTCGACACCACGACGGGCGCGGTCGTGTTCACCCCTGACGCCCGGTTCTCCGGCGCCGCCACGCCGATCGACTACACCGCTTCGACGAACGTCGGCGACTCGGTGACGGGGAGCCTCAGCGCGTCCGTCGGCACCGCCCCGACAGCCGCGCCGGACTCGGCGACGGTGCCGTCGGGCCGTGCGGCGAGCGTCCACGTACTCGACAACGACGCCCCCGGAGGCACGGCCACGCTCGACACGTCGAGCGTCCGGCTCCGCGACGCGAGCGGCGCCCCGGTGACCACGCTCGTCGTGCCGGGCAAGGGCACCTGGAGCCTCGGCGCCGACGGTACCGTGGTCTTCACCCCGGTGGCCGGCTTCGCGGGCACGGTCACGGCGCCGTACGAGGTCAGCGACAGCGACGGCAACACGGCCGTCTCGCAGGTCACGGTGACCGTCGCGGCCGCGCCGCGGGCCGTCCCGGACGTCGTCACGACGGGTCAGGGCACCGCGGTGACCATCGACCCGCTCGCGAACGACGTGCCGAGCAGCACCGGAGCGACCCTCGACCGCTCCACCCTCCGTCTGATCGACCCGAGCACCGGGCAGCCGGCGACATCGGTCGTCGTCCCGGGGCAGGGCACCTGGGCCATCGGCTCGGACGGCCGCGTGACGTTCACCCCCGTCGCCTCGTTCTCGGGCACGGCCGACCCTATCCGCTACCGGGTGACCGACACGGACGGCATCACGACCGGATCGACGATCACCGCTACCGTCACGGAAACCGCCCCGACGGCCAAGAACGACACCGCGACGTCGCACGGCGGCCCGGTGACCCTCGACCCCCTCGGCAACGACTCCGCCCCCTCGGGGCACCTCGTCCCGTCGTCGTTGCGCCTGATCGACCCGAGCACCGGAGGCCTCGTCACGCGGCTCACGATCCCCGGTGAAGGCACCTACGTCGTCGACACGGCGACCGGTCAGGTCACCTTCACGCCGGTCGCGTCGTTCTCGGGGACGTCGACGGTCCGGTACTCGGTGGCGGACACCGGCGGGGATCGAGCGGTCGCGACCCTCAGCGTCGCCGTGGTCCTGCCCCCGCCGACGGGCATCACCCCGAATCCCGGCCCGGGCGGCGGCGTCACCGTCACGATCCCGGGCGGCGGGCAGCTGGCCTTCACCGGCTCGCAGCTGGTCTGGCCGCCGGTCGCGGTCGGCACCGTCCTGCTCCTTCTGGGAGTGACGTTGATCGTCCTCCGGCGGCGCCGCCGAGGAGCCTGAGATCACGCCGCAGGTCGCGACTCGTGCGGCCTGCGGCTGATCCTGCCGACTGGTCGGGGTACAGCCGTGTCGGCAGGGTGCAGGACACCCCGGACTGGGTGCATGCAGGCGCATGAAAGTGCTTGTCCGCATTCTGGGGGACCGCTAGTGTCATAACCAGAACGAGCCCAGCCCGCCCGAGCAACACCAGCTCACGGAGCCCGGCGGCCGTTCCCGGCGGCCGTTCCCGGCAACCAGTCAGCCGCGACCACCCGAGGTCGATGACACGCTCTCCGTCGAGCGTCGCCCGTATCCGAATGCGGTCGACGTCCGACGTCTTCCCCAGCGCTTCAGCCTGCGCAGAAACGGACTCTCCCCATGAACAAGATCATCACCGGAGCAATCGCCGGAGCAGCCGGCATCGCCCTCCTCCTCGGTGGAGCCGGAACCTTCGCTCTCTGGAACGCCAATGCCAGCAGCGCCGCCTCGTCGGTCAGCTCGGGCACGCTGTCGCTCAGCGCCAACAACGACGGCACCTGGACCGACATCACCAACGGCCGCTCCGCCACGATCAACCCGTCCACCGCTCTGATGGTCCCCGGCAACACGTACCAGTTCACACAGACCCTCACCGTCGCCGCGACCGGCAACGACCTCAAGGCGAACCTCACCTACGCCAGCCAGAGCATCACCGGCGACGCGGCTCTGCTCGCCGCCACGACCAAGACCCTCGCCGTGACCTCGTCGAGCGCCTCCGTCGTCGCCTCGTCGACCGCCAACACCTTCGTCGTGTCGCCGTCTGCCTCCACCTCCACCGTCAAGGTCGTCTTCACGATCTCGCTGCCGGCCTCGGCGACCACCGGCCAGGGCGGAACGCTGAACATCGGCGCCCTCGCGTTCACGCTGACGCAGACCACCATCGGCTCCTGAGCCGAGGCCGGGCTTTCGCCTCGCGGGAGCCCGGCAACAGTGCCCGATCGGGCAGAATGAGCAGCGACCAGGGGAACGGGAATGTCAGAGCCAACGATCGGAACGGGGCGCCACGCGGCGCCGCGCCGCCGTCGAGGGATCTGGATCGCCGCCGGGATCCTGGTCGCTCTCGTCGTCGCGGGGTCGGCCGGCATCGGCGGCACGTACGCCCTCTGGAACGGCAAGGCCTCGACCAACGCCTCGACCGTCACCTCCGGCACCGCCGCCGTCCAGGTGAGCGCTCTCTCCACGATGAACGCGTCGTCGCTGGCTCCGGGCACCGGGGTCACCGGCACCTTCTCGGTCAAGAACTCCGGCACCATTCCGCTGTCGATGCGCGTCTCGACCACGGCCACCTCGGTCGCCTACGCCACCAGCGCCACGGACGCGACCGTGCTCGGCGAACTGACCCTGCGCCTCTCGGTCGTCGCTTCGGCCGCCGACTGCAAGACCGGGCTCGGCGGAGCATCCGGCCGCGTCGCCGCCTTCGACACGGGTGCCGGCTACTACACGCTTCCCGTCGGCGCGAGCGGAGTCGGCTGCGTCGAACTCGACCTCGACGCCGACGCTCCCCAGTCGGTGGCGGGCGCCGTCACCAACTTCACCCTGACGGTCACGGGAACCCAGGTGACGACATGACGCGGGCGCGCCGGGCCTCTCGCCACCCGCTGTCGGGAATCAGGATCCGAGTGGTCGCCACCCTCGCGATCGTGGCCGTTCTGCTCGGGGCCGGTTCGACCGCGGCCTGGGCCCTCTACAGCGCGACGGCCACCGCGGCCTCGAGCGTGACCATCGGCAAGATGTCCGCGACGATCAGCGGGACCAGCGCCATGACGACGACCTTCTCGTCGAGTGTGACCACGGTCACCAACGCGGTGACGTTCGCCAATACGGGCAGCACTCCCGGCACGGTGTCGACGACCGTCTCGGTCGTCTCCGGAAGCTCCGTGGCACTCGCGCAGGCGGTCGCGGTCAAGGCCTGGCCCGTCGCCTCGACGGCGGCCTGCACGACGGCCGCCGCCGTCGGAGCCGGTTCCGTCAGCGGCACCTGGGCGCAGCTTCCCAGCATGGGGTCGAGTCTGGCCGCCGGCGCGAGTTCCACCTGGTGCATCCGCAGCACGCCGACCTCGTCGGCTCCCGCCTCGGCGACCACGAACGTCAACATCAACCTCACGATGACCACCGGGAGCTGGACCACCGGTGTCATCCAGGGCGGCTTCTACCTCAACACCTCGGCCGCGACACCGACGTTCGGCTGCGTGGACCACGGCGGCAACTACGTGGACCTCTCCTGGACCACGTCGACCCGCCCGCTCGCGACGTACTACGGCGCCTACATCAACGGCACGATGGTCGGCGACAAGGAGCAGGGCTTCTCCGGCGTCATCCCGCTCTCGTCGACCATCATCTCCAAGACCCTCGCCGCCGACGGCGCGACGACCGTCAACGTCGTGGTGCTCGACAGCTCGTACAACCCGACCACGACCGTCGCCGCCACCGGAACGGTCACCCTCTTCGTGCAGAACGGCGCCCGGGCGATCCGATGCGGAAGCTGACGCAGCACACCGGCCGTGAGCGCGCGCCGCGTCCCGAGCGCACCGGATGGCGGGCGGTCCTGCACGCGGTGAACCTGGGCGTGAGCGTCGGCCTCGTGTTCCTGATCGGCGGCCTGGCGCTGATCCTGATCGTCGTCCCGAAGACGACGGGTTCGACACCGCTCACGGTTCTCACGCAGTCGATGGAGCCCAAGCTGCCACCGGGAACCCTGCTGATCGTGCGGCCGACGCCCGTCGACGACATCCACGTGGGAGACGTCGTCACCTACCAGATCGTCTCCGGACAGCCCGCCGTCATCAGTCACCGCGTCGTCTCGATCACCTCGTCGTCGACCGGCTCGAAGACCTTCGTGCTGAAGGGCGACAACAACGCCGCGCCCGATTCGAACCCGGTGGCGCCGGCGCAGATCCGGGGCACGCTCTGGTACAGCATTCCGAAGCTCGGCTACGTGAACCAGCTGGTCAACGGATCGCGCACCTGGCTCATCCCCGCGCTCGCCGGGGCGCTCCTGGCGTACGGCGCCGTGATGGTCGTCCTCGGCATCGTCACCGCCGTCCGGCGGCGCCGACTGCGGGCGGCCGGGCTTCGACCCGCGCGAGGGCGGCGCGCCCGGCGACGCTGACCCCGCCCTCGGCCTCGCCCTCGGCCTCGGCCTTGCGGAAGCGGCTCACGCCCGCGGGCTCAGACCAGGGCTTCGAGGATGTCCAGCCCGGATCGACAACGCGCGACGTAGTCGTCGTAGAGGTCCGGGCGCCGGTCGTGAGCCCAGCGCGTCACGTCCAGGAGGTGCAGGACGACCATCGACAGCAGCGTCCGCTCGTCGGTCGGACCGTTCACACCCGCCGCGGCCGCGAACTCCTCGTACGCCGACCTGCTGATCGTTCGCTCGCAGAAGGCCCATTCGAAAACCCGCTGCGCGTCGGTCCACGGGGTCGGCCCCGTCGTCGCCGCACCCCAGTCGAGAAGCACGGGAGGCTGATCGGCGCCGCGCGAGAGGAGGTTCCGCGGGGCGAGATCCCCGTGGGCCAGCCCGAAGCGGAAGCGTCTGGCGGAGAGGTCGTCCAGCTGTCGACGCAGGAACGGGAGCGCGTGCGCGGAGTAGGCGCCGTCTCGCAGCAGGAGGTCGTCGGGGGTGAGCGCGTCGCGGTTGTACCGCACGTGCGACGACCACGCCGCCTCGAGATCTCGGCCGAAGCGGGAGAACAGCGAGGCCGGCGCACCCCGGACGTCGATGTCGCCCAGAGCGCGCGCGTAGCCGCCGAGCCAGGACCACGGCCGCTCGACGCCCTGCTCGGCCGGGTGCAGGTAGTCGGAGACCAGGAACGGCACTCCGTCTTCGAGCCCCTCCTCGAGCGGTGGGGCGATGGGAACGCCGACGGCTCGGGCAGCCCGGATCGCCCAGACCTCCGCGGGATACTCATTGGCCCGCAGACGGTCCCGCGGGAACCGGACCACGACGTCGCGGCCGTCAGCGGTACGGAGCCGGTGCGTGACGTTCACGAAACCGCCGGGCAACTCCGTGGCCGTAGCCGCACCTCCGCCGAGCCTGCTCGCGATCCGGTCGAGCAGGATCGCGTCGGGGTCGCCGTCGTCATCCACCCCCTCATGCTGGACCACGCCGGCGCCGCTGTCACCCGGCGTCCGCCGCGAGGGTGATGAGACCGAGGAGGACTCTGGGCACAGCGCACGCGTTGCTAGGGTGCACGGATGGACTACAGGCAACTCGCTCCCGGCCAGCGCTCCGAGGTCTGGGTGGCCGCGGCCGGAGGCGGCCCGGCGACTCTGCTCTACGAGACCTCGGCGATCCTGATCGAGGCTCCCAACTGGTCTGCTGACGGCGCTTCCCTCTTCCTGAACGGCGACGGCAAGCTGTGGCGGCTCGATGTCGGCTCGCCCTCCGCGCTGCAAGAGGTGGTGTTCGACGACCTGCCGGCCATCAACAACGACCACGTGCTGTCGCGCGACGGCCGGTGGGTGTTCCTGTCGGCGACGGACGGCCACATCTACCGCGGCGCCGTGACCGGTGGGGCGGTGACCCGTGTCTCGCCCGACGACGGGAAGTGGCACTTCCTGCACGGCGTGACGAGCGACGCCACGCGGCTCGCGTACGTCGAGCTCGGCGGCTTCGACGAGCCGGGCCGGCTCATCGTGTCGCCCGGCGGAGGAGCACCCGGCTCGCTCGTCGACATCGGCCCGAAACACATCGACGGGCCGGAGTGGTCCGCCGACGACGCCTGGATCTACTTCAACACCGAGGGCTTCACGACCGAACCGGGGCACGCGCAGCTCGCCCGGATCGCGGACGGCGGAGGCTCCGTCGAGAGGCTGCTGGCCTCCGGAACCGTCGACTGGTTCCCGCACCCTCGCCCGACGGACGCTTCGCCACCTACATCGCCTTCCCCGCCGGCACCGTCGGCCACCCGGCCGATCTCGACGTCGAGGTGCGGCTCGTCGCGACCGCGGACTGGGCTGCTCCGATCGCGACCTACCCGCTGTTCGGCGGGCAGGGCACGCTGAACGTCAACAGCTGGAGCCCCGACAGCGAGCGGTTCGCCTTCGTCGCGTATCCCGTCGCGGGCTGAAACGTCGTCGCGGCCCGCCGAGGGCTACTCGCCGGAGGTCGCAGCCTTCTGCTCGTCGAACGCGGCGAACATCTCGACCAGGCCCTTCGGGGAGTCCTCGCGGAAGATGATCCCCATGCTCTCCTGCGACTGTGCAGCCGCCTCGGCCGCCCGAGGGAAGAGGTCTGCTTCGTAGGCGGCGAGAGCGGCCTCGGTGTCGCCGACGTGATCCGCGATCGCCAGCGCGAGGAGAGCCCCGTCGTACAGGGCGAGGTTCGCTCCCTCGCCGGCGAACGGGGACATGACGTGCGCGGCGTCGCCCAGCAGCGTCACGCCCGCGACCCGCGGCCACGAGTGGCCGAGCGGGAGAGCGTTGATCGCGCGCGCGGTCAGGGGCGTGTCGGCGTTGCCGATCATCCCGCGGAGCGCGTCGTCCCAGCCGTCGAGCCTGTCGAGGACGGTGGCCGTGGCGGCGGAGGAGTCGCCGAAGTCGACCGACTCGGCCCAGTCTTCGGCGGCCGTGAACCCGAGGTAGACGTGGAGGCTGCCGTCGGTCTCGCGGTGCCCCAGGATCCCGGTCTCGCCGCGAAGGGCGAACAGCATTCCGCCACCCATCGCCGCCGCCTCGGCGGGGTGCCTCGCGTCGGCGTCGAAGAGATCGGCCTCGATGAAGGAGATGCCGGTGTAGGCGGGCCTGGCGTCGGACACGCGCGGGCGGACCTTCGACCAGGCGCCGTCGGCACCGATCAGGAGATCGGTCGTGATGGTCTCTCCACTCGCGAAGGCGACCTCGTGTCGTCCGGCCACGTCGTCGACCGGGCGGACCGCCGTCACCTTGGATCCCCAGTGGATGGTTCCCTCGGGGAGCGAGTCGATGAGCAGGTCGCGGAGCTGGCCGCGGTCGACCTCGGGGCGGCCCCGGTCGCCGCTGTCGGCCTCGTCGCGGAGGACCGCTCCGGTGTGGTCGAGGATGCGCATGGCCTCGCCCCCTCGTGGATGAGCGCGGTGAACGGCTCCCAGAGGTCGGCGGCGTGGATCGCCTTCTGGCCGTTCTCCTCGTGGATGTCGAGCATCCCGCCCTGGACGCGCGCGTGGCGGTCGGCCTCGAGCTCGAAGACGGCGGAGTCGATGCCCTTCGCGTGAAGGACGCGCGCGGTGACGAGGCCGCCGAGGCCGCCTCCGATGATGGCGATGGGATAGTGCGTTGTCATGGTCGGTGCTCCTTGAGGTGGTGGTCGGTCAGGATCGGGAGTCGGGCAGCGCCGTGGTGGCGATACCGGCGACGAGGGCGCGCAGGGCCCAGTCGACGCGTTGCTCGGGGGTGCCGCCGAGGATGGCCTCGGCGTGAGCGGCGACGTGCGGCGCCATCTCAGGGCTCGCCGTGCGGAGCGCTCGCGTCAGGTCGTCCCATTCGGCCGCGTCAGAGGCGGCGGTATCGACGTCGCTCGGAGCAGGCGCGCTGTGCTCGGCGGCGTTGGCGGTGACGTACTGCAGGAGGAGGTCGACGCCCCAGGCCGCCCGGGCGGGCTCGATGCGGCCCTCGAGGAGCAGGCCGAGAAGGCGGTCGTAGAGCAGGATCGCGTTCGGGCCGGTCGGGCGGAGCACGAGAGCGGACCGCGCGAGACCGGGGTAGGCGAAGAGCACCCGGCCGAAGTCGGTGAGGAGAGCCTCGAGCCGGGACTGCCAGTCGCCCTCGGAGGCGGGCTCGACGGACCCGAGGAGGTCGTCGAGGACAGCGGTGTGGAGCGCTGCGGTGTTGGCGACGTAGACGTACAGGGACGCCGGGCCGGTGTCGAGGGCCTGGGCGACTCGACGCATCGTTGCCTTCTCGAGGCCCTCGCTGCGCATGATCTCGATGGTCGCGGCGATGATCCAGTCGCGAGACAGCGGCGGTTTGGCGGGCCGCTCTCGGCGGCTGCGGGTGGGGGATGCCATGCATGCGAGTGTAACGAACATGTTCGTCACGAACATGATCGTCGGTGTTTTCTCAGGTGCGAACGTGTCCGTCCCGACGTCTCTGCTGAGACGACGAAGGCCCGCACCGCCGATGCGGTGCGGGCCTTGCGTGCTGTCGAACGACTAGTGCGCGGACATTCCGGCGTCGATCTTGTGCTCGGCACCCGTGATGTACGACGACTCGTCCGAGGCGAGGAAGAGGACGAGCGAGGAGACCTCGTCGGCCTCGGCGAGGCGCCCGAGGAAGATCTCCTTGAGTGCGTCGCCGCCGCCCTCGTCGGTCGCCTCGACCATCATCGGCGTGTTGATGAATCCGGGGTGGACGGAGTTGGCGCGGATGTTGTTCGCCCCGTACTCGGCCGCGATGGCCTTGGTCATGCCGCGCGTCGCGAACTTGCTCGCGACGTAGGCGAGGCTCGGGAACCCGTAGTTGGCGCGCAGGCCGGCGAGCGACGAGATGTTGACGATCGAGCCGATGCCCGCCTTCAGCATGGAGGGGATGACCGACTTGGCGCCGAGGAACTGGGAGTCGGCGTTGATCGACATGACCTTCTGGTAGGCCTCCTCGTCGAGGTCGACCGTCGTCGTGACCGGGCCGAGGATTCCGGCGTTGTTGACCAGGATCGTGATCGGGCCGAACGCCTCCTCGGTCGCGGCGACGACGCGGGTCCAGTCCTCGAGCTTGGTGACGTCCTGCTTGGTGAAGCGGGCGTTGTCGCCGAGTTCTGCGGCGAGCTTCTGGCCCGACTCCTCGTTGAGGTCGGTCAGCATGACCTTCGCGCCCTCTTTGATGAACCGCTTGGCGTGGGACTCGCCCATTCCGCGGGATGCTCCAGTGACGATCGCGACTTTTCCGTCGAGACGACCCATGTGCTGCTCCTTCGTTCTTCTTCGAACGGGGCACCGCTGAGAGTGGGATCACGGTCAAGCTATTTACGGTACCTCGTACCGAAAAGAATACGTCGGGAATGCTGAGTGTCTTCCGAGACCGGTCGGATGCCTCAGACGGACGCTTCGAGCAGGGCTTGAAGCGCTTGCCCCAGGGGCGCGAGCCGGGTCTCGAGCTGGGAGAGGTCGACGGCCGCGGGATCGGCGACCCACTGCCTCAGGACGGCCACGTAGGCGGCCTGGACGGCTCCGCCGATCGACGCCGGAACGACCGACTCGGCCGGAAGCTGGGTCCGTTGCTCGACGAACGCCGCGATCGCGCCGGCCCAGATGCGCCAGTGCTCCGCGCTCTCTCCCCGGAGGGCCGGATCTTCGTCGAGCACGCGGAATCGATCCAGCCAGGTGTCGGGTGCCGCTTCTCGGGAGAGCCGTGTCGACTCCGCCACGGCGGTCAGGATCGCCGCCATGACCGGGGTCTCTCCACGCTCGTCGAGCCGGGACTTCAGTCGCTCGACGGCGCGGTCGAACTCTCCCCAGACGATCCCGCCCTTCGAGCCGAAGTACCGGAAGAAGGTCGTCCGACCCACGCCGCCGGCGGCCATGATCGCTTGGACGGTGGTGGCCTCGTAGCCATCGCGCAGCAGGAGGTCGAAGGCGATCTCTTCGAGAGCCTCCCGCGACGAGACGGGCGGACGGCCGCGGCGAGGAGGTGAGGACGTCATCTCTCGAGGCTAAGGCACCGCCTCGACGTGCGGCCACCACGCTGTGTCAACCGGTTGCCATTCGAGCGGCATCTCTCTAGGCTGCCACGAGACGCCGTGCTTTTCGAAGTTCCAGCGCGTGCGACGCCGGCGTCCCACTCAAGGGAGATTGCTCGATCGTGACTTTTCATCCATCGGTTGCCGAGGCGGCGACCCGCGTCGCCGTCATCGGTTGCGGAGACATCTCGGCGCTCCACCTCGCGGCTCTCGACGTGATCCCCGGCGTCGAACTCGTCGCCGTGTGCGACACCGATCCGGGCCGCCTGGCCGCAACGGCCGAGCAGTGGGGCGTGCCGGGGTTCGGCGGCATCGACGAGCTCCTCGACGCCGTCGTCCCCGATGCCGTCCACGTGTGCACGCCTCACGTCGAGCACGCGCCGATGGCCATCGCCGCCCTCGATCGCGGAGTCCACGTCGTCCTCGAGAAGCCGCTCGCGACGGGCGTGGCCGAGGGTCGCGCCCTCGTCGAGGCGGCCGAGCGCTCGACGGCCAAGCTCGCGGTCTGTTTCCAGAATCGCTACAACGAGCCCGTCCAGCGGGCGAAAGAGGTGCTCGAGAGCGGTGTCCTCGGCCCTGTCGCCGGAGCTGCGGCAACGGTCGTCTGGCATCGAACTCCCGAGTACTACGAGGCCAGCCCGTGGCGGGGCAGGTGGGAGACCGCCGGCGGCGGACTCCTCATGAACCAGGCGATCCACACCCTCGACCTCGTGCAGTGGCTCGTCGGGGACGTCGTCGGCGTGACCGGTGGCGTCGCGACGCGCGCACTCGGAGACACGATCGAGGTGGAGGACACCGCCGACCTGGTCCTGACTCACGCGAGCGGCGCCCGGAGCGTCTTCTACGCCACGCTCGCGCACGTCGCCAACGAGACCGTGACCGTCGACATCGTGGCCGAGCGAGGTCACCTGAGCCTGCGGGGCGACCTCACCGTCACCTACGCGGACGGGACCACCGAAGTCGTTGCGGAGCCGGTCACCGCGAGCGGCGAGAGAGCGTACTGGGGCATCTCGCACCAGACGCTGATCTCCGATTTCTACGCCGGGATCCGGTCGGAGGAGCCCTTCTGGATCGGTGCCGACGAGGCCCTCAAGACCCTTGAGATCATTCAGACCGTGTACGACCAGACGTTCCCGGAGCGTCTTCTCGCCGGTGCCGCGTCGACCGGGAACGCCTCCGGCGGAGGAAGAACCCGGCCGTGACCACGGACCCCGTCCGCCCGCAGGAGCCGGCCGGCCGGGGGCGGACGCCTCGGCCGGCGGCGACGATCTACGACGTCGCGAAGCTGGCCGGTGTCGCGCCGTCGACCGTGTCGCGCGCGCTCGGCAAGCCGGGCAGGATCACCATCACGACGCGCCTCAAGGTCGAAGCCGCTGCCGCCGAGCTGCACTACCGGCTCAACCCGATGGCGCGCTCCTCCCCACGGGCCGTACCTCGACGCTGGCGATGCTCGTCGCCGACTTCACCAATCCGATGTTCTTCGAGGTGGTGCGGGGCGCAGAGCGCGCCGCCGCCGATCGCGGGTACACGATGATCCTCTCCGAGTCTCAGGAGTCGGCCGATCGCGAAGCGCGCACCGCGGATCGCGTCATCCCCTCCGTCGACGGGCTCATCCTGGTGACGACACGCCTTCGCGATGAGCAGATCCGCGAGCTCTCCGACCGAAAGCCGCTCGTCGTGATCAACCGCGAGGTTACAGGGGTCGACTCGATCGTTCCGAGGCTGGAGCCGGGCATCGGCGAGGCGCTCGATCTGCTGGCGGCCCAGGGGCACCGGTCGATGGCGTTCCTCTCCGGCCCGCAGCGGGCCTGGATGAGTCGCGCTCGCTGGGACGTCCTGTTCGACGGGGCGACGCGCCGCGGGATGCGCATCGTCGAGATCCCGTCGAGCGCTCCGACCATCGAGGGCGGCCGCGATGCGATGAAGCGGGTCGTCGCCTCCGGTGTGACCGCGGTGGTGGCCTACAACGACCTGATCGCGATCGGTCTCCTGCAGGGGGTCCAGGGGTCCGGAGGGCAGGTTCCGCGCGACCTCAGCATCATCGGCTTCGACGACATCTTCGGATCCGACTTCACGTCGCCCCCGCTGACGACGGTCATGACGCCGCTCGGCCTGATGGGGGAGCGCGCCGTCGAGGTCCTCCTCGACGGGGAGGGCGGTGGCGCCGCCGGCGAAGGCGCCCGGCCTCCCGACTCGAAGCTCGTCCTGCGCGGGTCCGTCGGGCCCGCACTCCTCGGCTGACCCGCTTGCCACGCCGTCGAGGCGCTGCTAGCGTTGCGCGAAGACATCAGACGTCCGATGTCCTCGAAAGGAGCGGGATGATGCAGCACAGCGCAGTGGCTCAGCCCTGGTACAGGCAGATCGATCGAAAGCAGTGGCAGCTCTTCTGGGCGTCCTGGCTCGGCTACCTCCTGGACGGGTTCGACTTCGTCATCATCGCCCTCGTGCTCACCGAGGTGTCGTCCGAGTTCCACCTGTCGACGGTGCAGGGCGCGAGCCTGATCTCGGCGGCGTTCATCAGCCGGTGGTTCGGCGGGCTGAGCATCGGAGCCCTCGGCGATCGCTTCGGCCGCAAGACGGCGATGATCGTCAGCATCCTGCTCTTCTCGATCGGGTCGGTCGCCTGCGCTCTGGCGCCGGCCTACTGGGTGCTCTTCGCCGCGCGGCTCCTCGTCGGGCTCGGCATGGCCGGCGAGTACGGCGCGAGCTCGACCTACGTCATCGAGTCGTGGCCGCCTCGGCTGAAGAACCGTGCCAGCGGCTTCCTCATCTCCGGGTACTCGATCGGCACCGTCGTGGCCGCGGAGGCCTACCGCTTCGTCGTGCCGGAGTTCGGCTGGAGGGCGCTGTTCGCACTCGGCATCGTGCCGATCGCGATCACCATCTGGCTGCGCAAGAGCCTGCCGGAGTCTCCCGCGGTCGTCCCTCGCCGGGAAGCGGGCGAGAGTGCCGCCCCCAACGTGTTCGCCGTCCTCTTCGCGGGGCCGCGGCGCCTGGTCAACGCCGTGACCGCGCTCGTCGCGATGGTCACGCTCGCGCTGATCTTCACGCAGACCCTGCCCGGCGGCGCCCCCGTCGTCGTCGCTGCCGTCGTGGTGGGCGCCATCTTCGTGTCGTACATCGTCCAGTTCTCCGGGCGCCGGTGGCCGGCCGCGCTCGGGCTGACGGTGACGGTGTTCGCGGCCTTCCTGTACTCCTGGCCGATCCAGTCGCTGCTTCCGACCTACCTCAAGTCCGAGCTCGGGTACGACCCGGCCGCCGTCAGCAACACGCTCTTCTTCGCGGGGCTGGGAGCGGCCGTCGGCTGCATCGTCGCCGGCTTCACGGGAGACCGGTTCGGCACCAGGCGCGCCTACGTCGTGAGCCTCCTCATCTCGCAGATCGTGATCTTCCCCGTCTTCGCCGTCGGCGGCGGCAGCCTCCTGCTCCTCGGTGTGCTGCTCTTCGTCCAGCAGGTCTTCGGTCAGGGGATCGCCGGGCTGCTGCCGAAGTGGATCGGCGGGTTCTTCCCGGCGGAGCAGCGAGCCGCCGGGCTCGGCTTCACGTACAACGTGGGTGCCCTGGGCGGCGCCGTCGCTCCCGTGCTGGGCGCCAGCATCGCGCGCACCCTGCCGCTGGGGACCGCGCTGGCCGTGATCTCGTTCGCGTTGACCTTCGTCGTGATCCTGCTCATCGGGCTGAACGTCCCGGCGCGCCTGCAGCGGCTGATCCACCGGGACGCCTCGTGGCCGACCGACTTCCGGCGGCACGACTTCGACGGTGCCCCGCCGCGCGCCCGCGCCGACGCCGCGGCGTGAGCCCGACCCTCTCCAGCAGAAAGTAGACGTCATCACCATGACCAGCCCGCACGACCAGATCCTCTCGGGGATCGTCCCTCCGCTCTGCACCCCGCTCACGCCGGACGGTCAGGTCGACACGACCTCGCTCGTCCGCCTGACCGAGCACCTCCTCGCGGGCGGCGTCGACGGTCTCTTCGTGCTCGGGTCGACCGGTGAGGTCGCGTTCCTGACCGACGAGCAGCGCGGAGTCGTCATCGAGACCGTGGTCGACGCGGTGGGTGGCCGGGTGCCGGTCGTCGCCGGGGTGATCGACACGACGACGCCGCGGGTCCTCCCGCACCTGGAGCAGGCCGCCGCGCTCGGCGCGACCGCGGCCGTGGCCACCGCACCCTTCTACACGCGGACCCACCCGGCCGAGATCGCGAGGCACTTCCGGCTCCTCGCCGCGGCGACCCCGCTCCCGATCGTGGCGTACGACATCCCCGTGTCGGTGGGCACGAAGCTCGACGCCGAGCTCGTCGCCCGCCTGGCCTCGGACGGAGTCATCCGCGCGCTGAAAGACAGCAGCGGCGACGACGCGGGCCTCCGACGGGTGATTCTCTCGACCGCGGCGTCGGATGTGGCGGACTTCGCGATCCTGACCGGCTCCGAACTCACTGTCGACGCGGCGCTGTCGTTCGGAGCCGACGGGGCCGTGCCCGGCTTGGGCAACGTGGATCCGGCCGGCTACGTCCGCCTGTTCGCCGCCGCCCGCGAGGACGACTGGGACACCGCGCGTGCCGAGCAGGAGCGGCTGTTCGCGATGTTCGGTCTCGTGACCGCGGGCGATCCGGTGCGAATGGGGCCGGCGTCGTCGGCTCTCGGCGCTTTCAAGGCGGCTCTGCATCTTCTCGGCGTCATCGACTCGCCTCGCACGTCAGAGCCGTACGTCCCGCTCGATGCCGACGAGACCCGAACCGTCGCGTCCTTCCTCGAGACGGCGGGGCTCCTGTGAGGATCGCGCGCCTCGCCACGGAGGGCGGCGCCACAAGCGTCGTCCTGCGCGACGGCGCGTGGTTCGCCGTCGCCGACCCGTTCGAGTCGCTCGAGCCGGCCGGCGAGAGCTACCGCGTCGACGACGCCGTCCTCCTGGCTCCCGTGGAGCCGGGCGCCCTGGTCGGAATCGCCCACAATGCGGCAGGATCGCACGCGCTCCCGATCCAGGCCTGGCTGAAGTCGCCGCGTGGCGTGGCCTCGCCGGGCGCCGCGATCGTCATCGCGCCCGGCATCGGAGACGTGGTCTCCGAGGGCGAGGTGGCGGTCGTCATCGGCCGGCGCGCCTCGGCGCTCTCTCCCGAGAACGCCCTCGACCACGTCCTCGGCTTCACGATCGGCAACGACGTCACCAACGTCACCCAGGCGGCGGTCGACGAGAAGAACTTCCAGAGCAAGGCGGGCGTCAACTACACCCCCTCGGCCCCTGGATCGAGACCGAGCTCGCCGACCTCGAAGACGTGTCGATCGTCGTCTCGGTGAACGGGAAGGAAGAGCGGCGTTCGAGCACGGCCGGACTTCCTCATCGATCGTCGCCACCCTCGTGCACGTCACGCGCTGGATGACTCTCGAGCCCGGCGACGTCGTCCTGACGGGATCGCCGAACACCGCGGCGGCCATCCGGCCGGGTGACACGGTGGCCATCACCGTCGACGGCATCGGAACCCTCGAGAACCGGGTCGCATGACGGCGGTCCTCGGCATCGATCTCGGCGGCACCAAGATCGCGGCCGCCCTCGTCGCCGCCGACGGATCCGTGCGCGGTCGTCGCACGGTGGCGACGCCTGCAGCGTCCGGTGCGGCCGCCGTCCTCGACGCCGTGGTGGGACTCGCCCGCGCCGTCCTCGACGCGGAGGAGCCCCGCTCCGACCGGCTGCGGCATCGGCGCTGCCGGCGTCGTCGACCCCGCGACGGGAGCCGTCGTCTCGGCCACCGACTCGTTGCCGGGCTGGGAAGGCACGCCGCTCCGAGCCGAACTCGAGCGCCGCCTCGATCTGCGGGTCACGGCCCTCAACGACGTCCAGGCGCACGCCCTCGGCGAGGCGGTTCGCGGGGCCGGCCGAGGTCACTCGAGCGTCCTGACCGTCGCCGCCGGGACCGGAGTCGGCGGCGCCCTCGTCGTCGACGGCCGGCTCGTGAGCGGGCGGCGCGGCGCTGCCGGGCACTTCGGCCACATCGCCTCTCCGGCCGCCGTCGGCCGGCCCTGCCCGTGCGGAGGAGCGGGGCACGTCGAGGCGATCGCCTCGGGTCCCGCCGTCCACGACCTCTACACCGAGTCAGGTGGTCTCGCCGCGGACACCCGCGAGGTCTTCGCGCTCGCCGCGGCCGGCGACGCTCGAGCGGCGACAGCCGTCGATCGGGCCGCGAGAGCGCTCGGCGTGCTGATCGGCGGTCTCGTCAACGAGGTCGACCCCGATGTCGTCGTGCTCGCCGGTGGACTCGCCGACAGCGGCGAGAGGTGGTGGTCGGCCGTCGACTCGGCGGCGCGAGGCGAGATGCTGCCCCTCCTGCGATCCTGCCCTCTCGTCCCCGCTCGCCTCGGTGCCGACTCCGCCATCGTCGGCGCGGCCGAGGCGTTCTCCCGCGACCACCCCCTGACGAAAGCGACTTCATGACCAGCACCGTTCTCGAGGCCCTCCGAGGGGGCCTCGTCGTCTCCTGCCAGGCCTATCCGGGCGAGCCCATGCGGCACCCCGAGACCCTGACCCAGATCGCCGAAGCCGCCGTCCGGGGCGGTGCCGTCGGGATCCGCGCCCAAGGGCTGGACGACATCCGCTCGATCCACGCTCGGGTCGCCCTTCCCCAGATCGGACTCTGGAAGGACGGCGACGGCGAGGTCTTCATCACGCCCACTCTCGTGCACGCCGTCGCGGTGGCGCGTGCCGGGGCCGAGGTCGTGGCGCTCGACGGGACGCGACGCACCCGACCGGACGGGCTGAGTCTCGCCGAGACGATCCGGCGTCTGCGCGAGGAGACCGGTGTGCTCGTCATGGCCGACGTCGGGTCGCTGGACGACGCTCTCGCGGCGGAGGATGCCGGCGCCGATTGCGTGAGCACGACGCTGTGCGGCTACACCGCAGAACGGCCGAAGACCGATGGCCCGGATCTCGAGGTGCTCGCCGCGGCCGCCGGGCGCCTGACGATTCCCGTCTTCGCCGAGGGACGCATCCACACGCCGCCTCAGGCGACGGCCTGCCGGGACGCGGGGGCCTTCGCCGTCGTCGTCGGGACGGCCATCACCCACCCGACGACGATCACCGGCTGGTTCGCCGCCGCCGTCGGAGCGGACGGTGAGCGCTGATGGAGATCCTCATCCAGCCGGACGCGCAGGCCGTCGGCCGTCAGGCGGCGGCGTACGTCGCACGGCTCGTCGAGCGCGCACCCGCCGCCGTTCTCGGCCTGGCGACCGGTTCGTCGCCGCAGGGCCTCTACGCGGCACTCGCCGAGCGCGTCGCCGACGGGCTCGACCTCTCGGGCGTCGCCGCCTTCGCCTTGGACGAGTACGTGGGCATCCCGCTGGAGCACCCCGAGTCGTACGCCGCGGTGATCGACCGCGACGTGGTCTCGCCCTCGGACTGGACCCGTCGCGGGTCCACGTGCCGGACGGCCGAGCGGCGGATCTCGGCGCGGCCGCCGCCTCCTACGACGCGGCGATCGCTGCGGCGGGCGGTATCGACCTGCAGATCCTCGGGGTCGGCGAGAACGGCCACATCGGGTTCAACGAGCCGACGTCGTCGTTCGCCTCGCGCACCCGGGTCAAGACCCTCGCGCCGTCGACGAGAGCGGCCAACGCGCGCTTCTTCGACGATCCGGCCCAGGTGCCGGTGCACTGCCTCACCCAGGGGCTCGGAACGATCCTGGAGGCGCGGCATCTCGTCCTGGTCGCGACCGGCGAGTCGAAGGCGCGGGCGATCGCGGCCCTCGTCGAAGGCCCGATCACGAGCATGGTCCCGGGGTCCGCTCTGCAGCTCCACCCGCACGCCACCGTGATCATCGACGAGGCCGCGGCGTCCCGCCTGACACTCGGCGACTACTACCGATACACGGCCGACAACCGGCCGTCCTGGCAGGTCGCCGGCTGACCCGCCGCTCGAGCCCCCGTGCCTCCGGATCGGAGGACGGGGGCGCGAACGCCCGTCAGCGGAGGGCGACCGGGGTGCCGAGCACGCGCGCCGTCGAGGTCGACGCCGCCGTGACCCGCCAGGTGGTGTCGGGCGTGAAGGATCCCGCGCTCACCTCGGCAGCGGTGACCGTGTGCTTCGGCGTCGAACACGTGTAGGACGCTCCGGCCGGAAGGTTCGTGTAGCGGCAGTTTCCGCGCCCGCGGGGACCAGGGGAGCGAAATCGCCGGAGGTCGGCGCCACGGTGACGGTGCTCGACGACGTGTTCGTGACGGTGAAGGTGTAGCCCACCTGCTCCCCGGCGGCGTAGGGCTGCGTCGCCGGGTTGCGCGAGATGTCGTTCCTCGCGCCGCTGATGTGGACGCCGTCGATCGACGAGACGGCGCTCGTGGCGGTGGGGCAGGTGTCGTCGAGCCACGCGTCGTCGAACCGGGCGAACTGGATCGCCGTGGTGGAACCGGACTCGTAGAGGACGCCGATCTGGCCGTTCGCCAGGCGCGTCGCGGTCGAGTAGGCGGAGGAGCCGGGAGCGATGGGACGGACGGAGACCCAGGTCGCGCCGTCGTCGCACGACACGCGAGCGGAGACGTTGACCCGCGACGACGTGCTGTCGGCGTTCGTGAAGAGGAGCTTCGCCGCATCGGCGGAACCGGCCGAGGCGCTCGGGAACAGCCGGGTGATCGAGCCGTTGTTGCCGGGGTCGGGCAGGTCTGTGTCGTCGGTGACCGCGCCGTAGCTGGCACCGCCGTCGGTCGAGATCGCGATCTTGCGGTCGCCGCCCGAGTGGTTGCGGGAGTTGAGCAGGACGCGGCCGTCCGAGAGCTCGACGGTCTTGTTCTCGTCCATCCCGGTGCCGACGAAGGCGCCCCGCTGCCAGGTGGCGCCGTGGTCGTCGGAGTAGACGCTGTAGGCCTGGATGGCGTTCGTCCCGTCCGCCTGTCGGACGTTGCCGGCGAACTGCTGGACGAGTCGTCCCGCGTGGGCTCCGAAGCCGAGCTGGATGCCTTCGCCAGAGGAGGCGAACATCCCCTGGACGTCGCCGGTTCGCGGGTTCGAGGCGCTGGTGCCCGGCTTCACCACGCTGGTGATCAGCCGCGGTGCTTTCCACGTGACGCCCTTGTCGTCCGACTCGGAGACCTGCGCGCTGATGACGTTCCGGTCGGCGTCGCTGTTGCCGAACGCGCTGCCGGCGAAGCCCTGGTCTTTCGAGAAGACCGAGAACAGGAACAGCTTGCCCGCAACGGCGTCGTAGACGAAGCTCGGATCGCTGTAGCCGGTCTTGGCGGCACCGTTGCCCGCCGTGTCCTGATTGCCGGCGAGGGCTGTGGTCTGCGTCGACCAGGTGGTGCCGTTGTCGGTGCTCCGGCGGACGACGATCGAGTTGGGGTTCGGGGCGTCGGCCGCGCTCGTCGGGCGTCCGTCCCAGGCGGCGATCACGGTGGTACCGCCGAGCGAGGCGAGCGCCGGGATCCGGTAGGCGGCGAAGGGCGCCACCAGCGCCGGCGTGAGGTTCTGCTGCGTGAAGGTGCCGGGAGAGTCGGAGGTGGCGGCCTGAGCCGGCCCGGGGGTCGCTGCGGGGCTCAGTGCGACCGCAGCGGCGAGGAGAGCCGCCGCGGCGACGGGAATGGTGGGGCGGAAACGGAACATCTGTGGTCCTTCCGAGATTTTGTCTGACATCAGACGTCTGATGTGGACAGAACCCTAGAGGCCTCCCGATCGAGGCGTCAAGGCCCCGCGAGCAGGATCGGCTCAGCCGACCGCTTCGGCTGCGGCCTTGTCGATCGAGCGGCGGAGGGGCAGGTAGTGCGTCACCACGGCCTCCCGGTAGGCCTCGAGATCGCCGGCCTGAGCGGCCTCGAGCATCGCGCCGTGGGCGCGAGCGGTCTCGTCGATGTCTTCGGCCGGCGCGAGGCCGAGCTTCGGGTAGACGACGGTGTTGACCTCCCAGAGGGCCGTGACGAGCTGCCCGACGAGGGCGTTGTCGAGGAATCCGAGGAGCCGGGTGTGGAACGCCAGGTCTTCTTCCGCGAAGGGCTCTCGCGTGATCGCCTTCGCGTTCATCCGCTCGACCAGGCGCGCCAGTTCGGGGTCGGAACCGCCGGTGAGGGCTGCCACGATCTGGTCGGCCATGGCGAGGTCGAGCGCTTCGCGAACCTCGACGACCTCGCGCAGGGCGGTGAAGTCGTCGGCGGGGCGCAGGACTCCACGGAAGACGAGCCCTTCGACGAGCGGCGCGAGCGACAACTGCCCGACGTAGGTGCCGTGGCCGTGCCGCACTTCGACGATGTCGAGGGCCGCGAGGGTGCGGATCGCCTCGCGGACGCTCGAGCGACCGACGCCGAGCTCGGCGCAGATCTCGGCCTCGGTGGGCATGAGATCGCCCGACCGCAGGCGTCTCGCGAGGATGAAGTCTTTGATCTGGTCGGTGACCGAACTTCGTTTCCGGGATGTTTCGGAAGTGAAAACTCCCTCGACCGGCAAAGCGTTCATTGACATTCCCCGTTGACCTTCCGCCGACTGTTGTACTACCTTCACGTTACCACGTAGGACGTCTGACGTCCGATCTCCAGGAAGGCATTCCATGTTCGAAGAGGCACTTCAGAAGAAGACTAGCCGTCGCGGTTTCTTGCAGGCGGCAGGCGCCGTGGGCATCGTCACGGCTCTGGCCGCGTGCAGCGGTCCGGCGTCCACGATCGGTTCCACCGCCGGATCGTCGAACGGCAAGATCGACAAGAACGGCACCATCCAGGCCGGGATCGCGTATCCGCTGTCGACCGGCTTCGACCCGATGACGACGACCGGTGCCGTGACCGTGGCCGCCAACTGGCACATCCTGGAAGGGCTCGTCGAGCTCGACCCGGTGACTCGCAAGGTCTACCCGGCGCTCGCGAAGACCCTGCCGACCGTCGACGGGAAGACGATCCGGGCCACTCTGCGTGACGGCGCCGTGTTCCACGACGGCAGCACCGTCACCGCAGACGACGTGGTCTTCTCGTTCCAGCGCGTCCTCGATCCTGCCAACGCCTCCCTGTACCTGACCTTCATCCCCTTCGTCGCCTCCGTCACGAAGGTCGACTCGACCACCGTCGAGATCGCCCTGAAGGAGCCGACGCCGCTGGCGCTCCAGCGCCTCTCGGTCGTCAAGATCGTGCCGAAGAAGGTCGTCACGGCCGATCCGAGCGCGTTCGACGCGCTCCCGACCGGAACCGGCCCCTACAAGATCACCAGCGCGACCGCCGACGACAAGATCACCTTCGTCCGCTTCGACGGCTACACCGGCCCCCGTCCGGCGCTGGCCGCCGCGATGACCTGGAACCTGCTGTCCGATGCCGCCGCTCGGGTCACCGCGGTTCGCTCGGGACGCGTCCAGGCCATCGAGGCCGTGCCCTACGTCGACGTCACGACCCTGGCCAAGAACGCCACGGTGCAGTCGGTGCAATCGTTCGGCCAGCTGTTCATGATGTTCAACTGCTCCCAGGCGCCCTTCGACGACAAGCGCGTGCGGCAGGCGTTCCTCTACGCGGTCGACTACACGAAACTCGTCGACACCGGCCTGCTCGGCCAAGCCGCGCCGGCGACCAGCTACCTGCAGAAGCAGCACCCCTCATACCAGCGCGCGTCGACCGTGTACACGCACGACGTCGCCAAGGCCAAGAAGCTCCTCAAGGCCGCCGGCGTCGGCGACCTGAAGATCACCCTGCTCGCGACGAACACCGACTGGGTGCTGGACACCCTTCCGCTGATCAAGCAGGATCTCGCCGCGATCGGTGTCACCGCGACCATCGACAGCGCAGAATCGGGCACCCAGTACAAGACCGTCGACGCCGGGAAATACACCGTGATGGTCGCCCCGGGCGACCCGTCGGTGTTCGGCAACGACGCCGACCTCCTGCTGCGCTGGTGGTACGGCGCGGCGACGGTCTGGCCCGCCGGCCGTTTCCGCTGGGCGAATTCCCCGAGTTCGGCACGCTCACCGGTCTTCTCGACGACGCTCTCGCCACGACGAGCGAGTCCACGCGGAAGAAGCTCTGGGGCCAGGCCTTCGACCTCATCTCCGAGAACGTGCCGATCTACCCGCTGGTCCACCGCAAGCTGCCGACCGCGTGGAAGTCGGACTCGCTGAAGAACTTCAAGCCGGTGTCGTTCACCGGCCTGTCCTTCCTCGACACGGCCCGACTGGCGTAGCCGTGGTCGCATTCCTCCGCCTGGCAGGGCGGCGCCTCGCCGTCCTGCCGATCCTGGTCCTGGGAATCACGGCCCTGGTCTTCTTCGTGATGCAGCTCGCTCCGGGCGACCCCGCCATCAACGCGCTCGGCGAGAGCTCCTCCCAGGCGGCACGCGCCCTGTACCGGGCGTCGCACGGCCTCGACCAGCCGGTGTTCCTGCAGTACCTGCGGTTCCTCGGCGGCCTGTTCCACGGCAGCCTCGGGTCGACCGTGCCGCCGTCGAACCCGGTCATCGGGCTCATCGCGACCGCGTTCCCGCTCACGCTGCAGCTCACCTTCCTGGGCCTCGTCATCGCCGTCGTCGTCAGCCTCGCCCTCGGCGTGACCGGTGCGCTTTACCGCGACCGCTGGCCCGACCAGCTCATCCGCATCGTGTCGATCGCCGGCATCGCGATCCCGTCGTTCTGGCTCGCGATCCTGCTCATCCAGAACTTCGCCCTGGACGTCGCGTGGTTCCCGACCGGCGGTTACGTCAACCCGGGCACCTCGCTCTCCGGCTGGCTGCGGACCATGCTGCTTCCCGCGATCGCTCTCGGGCTGCCCGTGGCCGCGTCGCTCACCCGGGTCATCCGATCGGCCATGGTCGAAGAGCTGGATCGCGACTACGTGCGAACCGCCATCGGCAGCGGCGTGCCGCGCTCCGTGGTGATCGGACGCAACGTGCTGAGGAACGCCCTCATCACACCCGTCACGGTGCTGGGGCTGCGCGTCGGCTACCTGCTGGGAGGAGCCGTCGTGATCGAGGTCATCTTCGACCTGCCCGGCATGGGGAAGCTCATCCTGAACGGCGTGACCAACAACGACACCAACCTCGTCCAGGGCGTCACGCTCACCATCGCCCTCGCCTTCGTGCTGGTCAACATCGCCGTCGACCTGCTCTACCTGCTCATCAACCCCAGAATCCGGACGGTCTAGACGATGCGTCGTTCCCTCACCGCACGACTCGCGGCACCCGGCCGTCGCCTCGGCGCCCTTCCCCTCGGCTCCAAGGTGGCCCTCGGCTTCTTCCTCGTCATCGTGGTGGCAGCCCTGGCCGCCCCGGTCATCGCCCCCTACGACCCGCTCGCGTCGGGCATCCCGGCGCAGGCGCCTTCCTCGGCGCACCTGTTCGGCACCGACCGCGTCGGTCGCGACGAGTTCTCGCGACTCGTCTACGGAGCCCGGTACTCGCTCGCCATCGGCCTGGGGGCGACGGTGCTCGCCCTGCTCGTCGGCAGCGTCGTCGGCGCCATCACCGCCACGGCGCCGCGTGCGATCAGCGAGACGGTCATGCGCCTCCTCGACATCGTCATGTCGTTCCCCGGCATCGCCCTGGCCGTCGTCTTCGTGGCGGTCTTCGGCAAGTCGCTGCCGGTGCTCATCGCCACGATCGCGTTCCTCTACGTCCCTCAGATCGCTCGCGTCGTCCGGGCCAACGTCCTCTCGCAGATCGGCGAGGACTACGTCTCGGCGGAGCGGGTGCTGGGCGCGCGCATGAGCTACGTCCTCGCGCGGCACGTCGCCAGGAACTGCGCCGCACCCGTCATGGTGTTCGTGACGGTCCTGGTCGCGGACGCGATCGTCTTCGAGGCGAGCCTGTCGTTCATCGGGGCGGGAGTGCAGGATCCTGCGCCCTCCTGGGGAAACGTCATCTCGTCCGGGCGCGACCTCCTGCTGAGCGGCAGCTGGTGGGCGACCTTCTTCCCCGGCGTGCTGATCCTGCTCACCGTCCTCGCGCTCAACATCCTGGCCGAAGGGCTCACCGACGCCATGGTGTCGACGGCGCCCGCTTCCGCGACCCGCGCCGTGAAGCGCGCGGAGGAGGAGGTCGTTCCGGCGGCGCTCGCCGAGGCCGCGAAGGGACTCGACCAGCACCTCGAGCGCCTGCGCGTGGCCGAGAACGCTCGCCACGACCGCCTGGTCCTCGCGGACGCCACCGCGGCACCCCTGCTCGAGGTCGAGCACCTCAGCATCCGCTTCCCCGATCAACACGGCGACGTGGCCCTGGTGGACGACGTCAGCTTCTCGGTCCGACCGGGCGAGACCATGGCGCTGGTCGGCGAGTCCGGGTGCGGGAAGAGCATCACGAGCCTCGCGATCATGGGCCTGCTGCCGAGATCCGCCGTCGTGACCGGATCGATCCGGTTCGGCGGTCGTGACCTCCAGGCGATGCCCTGGAAGGAGCGGCAGAAGCTGCTCGGTCACGACATGTCGATGGTCTACCAGGACGCCCTCAGCTCCTTGAACCCGTCCATGCTCATCCGCTCACAGCTCGCGCAGCTCCTGCGGCGGGGCGGGACGCGGACAGCCGAGGAGCTCCTCCACCTGGTCGGACTCGATCCGGCGCGAGTGCTCTCCAGCTACCCGCATGAGCTCTCGGGGGACAGCGGCAGCGCGTCCTGATCGCCATGGCCCTGACGCGCGACCCGCAACTGGTCGTCGCCGACGAGCCGACCACCGCGCTGGACGTCACCGTCCAGGCGCAGGTCATCGCCCTGCTCAACGACCTGCGCGACAAGCTCGGGTTCGCCATGGTCTTCGTCAGCCACGACCTGGCCCTCGTCGCCGAGCTCTCGCACCGGATCACGGTGATGTACGCCGGCCAGGTGGTGGAGTCCGCTCCGACCGGCGAGCTCCTGACCGACCCGCGGCACGAGTACACGCGCGGTCTGCTGGGCTCCGTGCTGTCCATCGAGGACGGCTCGGAGCGGCTCCACCAGATCCCCGGCACGGTGCCGTCGCCCCGCGACTTCGCCACCGGCGACCGCTTCGCCGCGCGCTCGCAGTCCGGGGCCGCGCGGCGGGCGGAACGACCCGCCTTCCGGCGCCTGCCCGGCACCGACCACTACGTGGCCCTGCACGACGCAGCCGACGCGACGCCGCCCCTCGCCCTGGAGGATGCCCGATGAACACGACCGAGGAGATCCTGCGCCTCGACGACATCCACGTCGTCCACACGGCCCGGACCGGCACGCTGTTCCGCCGGGACCGCGTGCACGCCGTCGCCGGCGTCAGCGTGGCCGTCCGCCGCGGCGAGACGATCGGGATCGTCGGCGAGTCCGGCTGCGGCAAGTCGACGCTGGCGCGAGTGATGGTGGGGCTCCAGGAGCCCACCTCCGGCACGGTCACGTTCAAGGGCGACGACATCCGTCGACGCTCTCGGGCCGTGGCCAAGCGTTCCGGACGCGCGGTCTCGATCGTGTTCCAGGATCCCGCGACCGCCCTGAACCCGCGGATGACCATTCGCGACACGCTCCTGGATCCACTCGACGTCCACGGCGTCGGAACCCGGGCACAGCGTCGGGCCCGCGTCGTCGAACTCCTCGACCTCGTCGGCCTCCCCGCGTCGGCGGCCGACGTGCTGCCGAGGCAGGTCTCCGGCGGTCAGCGCCAGCGGGTCGCCATCGCGCGGGCGCTGGCTCTGGAGCCGGAGCTGATCGTCGCCGACGAGCCGACCAGCGCGCTCGACGTCTCGGTGCGGGCTCAGATCCTCAACCTCCTCACCGACCTCAAGGAGCGGCTCGACCTGGGGATGGTCTTCATCTCGCACGACATCCAGACGGTGCGCTACGTCTCGGACCGGATCCTCGTCATGAACGCGGGCCGGATCGTCGAGGAGGGAGCGGCGGAGCAGGTCTTCGACTCTCCCTCCCAGGAGTACACGCGCACCCTGCTCGGCGCCGCGCCGACCCTTCTCTCCCATCACACGAACTAAGGAGCACCATGTCCGTCCCTCTCCCCACCGGCGGGGTCATTCCGCCCCTCGTCACTCCGCGCACGTCCGACGGAGCCCTCGACCTCGCAGCCCTCGAGGACGTGGTCGAGCACCTCGTGGCGGGCGGCGTGAGCGGCCTGTTCGTCCTCGGCTCCTCGGGCGAAGTCGCGTTCCTCTCGGACGCCGACCGCGAGGTGATCCTGCGCGAGACCGTTCGGGTGTCGGCGGGTCGTGTTCCGGTGCTCGCCGGGGTGAACGACATGTCGACGGCGCGCGTCATCGAGCAGATCCGCCTCGCCGAGCGCGCCGGCGTCGACGCTCTCGTCGCCACGGCACCCTTCTACGTGTTGCCCAGCGACCGCGAGATCGAGGAGCACTTCCGTCTGCTCGCCGCTTCGACGCCGCTCCCGATCTACGCGTACGACGTGCCCGTGCGAGTGCATCGCAAGCTCTCACCCGAGCTGCTCGTGCGCCTCGGCCTCGACGGGGTCATCGCCGGGGTCAAGGACTCCAGCGGCGACGACGTGTCGTTCCGCCGCCTCGTGGCGCAGAACCGTGCGGCGGGAAAGCCGCTGGTGCTCTTCACCGGCCACGAGGTCGTCGTCGACGGGGCCCTCCTGGCCGGAGCCGACGGCGTGGTCCCCGGCCTCGGGAACGTCGACCCGCGCCGCTACGTCGACCTGGTCGCGGCAGCCCGCGCCGACGACTGGGCGACCGCACGCCGGCTCCAGGAGGAGCTGAACGAGCTGTTCGAGATCGTGTTCCAGGCGCAGGGCGTCGGCGGTGAGGCTGCCGGCCTCGGCGCGTTCAAGACCGCGCTGGTCGAGCTCGGCATCATCGGTTCCAACCGCATGTCCGCCCCGGTGCCGAGTCTGTCCGGCGACGCGGCCGACCGGATCCGCGAGATCGTCGCGCGTTCGGCCGTGCCCGTCGCCGCTCGGTAGGCGGCTGCGCGCCGCGGTCGCTAGCGACCTGCGACCGCCCACGAGCCCTCCTCGGACGACTCCTTGAAGTCGAGGAGGGCCTCGCCGTGCTGCCGCGCCCACTCGGTCAGGATCGCGATCGGCTCTTCGAGCGTGCGGCCGAGGTCGGTGAGGCTGTACTCGACGCGCGGCGGAGCCTCCGCGAAGGCGCGGCGCTCGACGAGCCCGTAGGACTGCAGGTGTCGAAGCGTCTGCGTGAGCACCTTGCGCGAGATCCCGCCGATCAGGTCGACGAGTTCACCGTGGCGACGGGGGCCCTCGCCGAGCCCGAAGAGCACGACGACGGCCCACTTGTCGGAGATGACCTCGATCGCGAGTCGCGAGGGGCAGTCGGCAAGGAACACGGTTCCCGCGGTCAGCGTCATGCCCTCAGGCTAACCGCGCCGAGAGGTACCGATCGGTTCCTATCGGCTCCGTAGCGTCGGAGTCCCGACCCCGAAAGGAACGCCGCCATGCCCGCGACATCCCCGTCCCCCTTCGTCCTCGTCCACGGCGCGTGGCACGACAGCTCCGCGTGGAAGCGCGTCGTGCCCCTCCTCGAAGCTTCCGGGCACCGGGTATTCACCCCCGACCTCACCGGCCACGGCGCGAAGTCGGCGCTGCTCGGGCCCGAGGTCGGGTTGGAGACCCACGTCGGGGACGTCCTCGACGTGATCCTCGCCGAGGACCTCACGGACGTCGTCCTCGTCGGACACAGCTACGCCGGGATGGTCGTCTCCACCGTGGCCAACGAGGTTCCCGAGCGGATCGCGAATCTCGTCTACCTCGACGCCATGGTGCCGGACGACGGCGAGACCGCCGCGGACGTCCTGCCCGTGACGAGTCTGATGATCGAGGCCGCCTCCGCGTCGGACGAGCCGTGGCGGATCCCGCCCCTGCCCGAGTCGCCTGCGCCGGCCGGTCTGTTCGGGGTCACCGACCCGGAGGACCTCGCCTGGCTCCGGACGACACTCGGTGACGAGTCGGTGCTCTGCTATCAGCAGCCGGCCCGGCTGGACAACCCGGCCCTCGAGGGAGTCGCCCGAAGCTACATCCAGTGCGTCGACAACGTGCCCGCCGGTATCGTGCGGCGGCCCGTCCCGGCTCAGCCGAACGGTGACCCTGCCGTCGTCCACGAGCTGCGGAGCGGGCACGACTGCATGATCACCGTGCCGAACGAGCTGGTAGGGATCCTGCTCTCGCTCACCTGAGCTCCTGCCTCGGGATCACCACTTCTCGCACGATGAGCAGGATCGCCGCCGCGATGGGCACCGCGATGAGCGCGCCGAGGACACCCAGCAGCGTTCCGCCGACCAGGGCCGCGATCACGACGAGGGCGCCGGGCACCTTGACCGCCCGCCGCATCACCCGCGGGGCGAGGAGGTATGCCTCCAGCTGCATATAGACCAGGTACCAGATGGCGAGGACGATCCACGTGACCGGGTGACCTGGCACAAGAAGGACCTCCGCGAGGACGATGACGACCGCCGCCGACACCGTTCCCACCAGGGGGATCAGCGCGCCGAGGAACGCCAGGAAGGCGAAGAACGCCGGGAGCTGCGACCCGGTCAGCGTCAGGACGATGAAGCTCAGGACGCCGTTCAGGAGCGCGAGAGCCACCTGACCGAGGACGTATCTGCCGACCGACTGGCTGATCTCCTCGGAGAGGCGCTGGAACTCCTTCCGGCTCGATGCGGGAACCAGGGAGTAGAGCCCGCGTTTCATGCTGCGGAGCGACGCCATGAAGTAGAGGGTCAGGATCAGGACGACGATCGTTCCGGCGACGCCGTTGCCGATCGCGACGCCGACGGCCAGGAGCCCGCCGCCGATCGAGGCGAGGTTCTTCGGGTCGGTCACGAACGAAACGGCCCCGTCGATGGCGCTCTGCACGTTGAACGCCGACTTCGGGACGAGCGACTGGATGTTGTCGATGATCTTCTGCGACGTGGTGCTCTGCACGTAGTGGGTCAGGTTCGCGATGAGCGTGCTGGTCTGGTCGATGATCGTCGGCACGATGGCCAGGACGATGCCCGCGACGGCCAGGAGGACGACGAGGGTGACGATCGTGACCGCGATCGGGCGGTTCAGCCTGCGGCGCTCGAGCCAGACGACGAGCGGGTCGAGCCCGAGGGCGAGGAAGAGCGCGATCCCGATGTAGGTGACGACGGTGGACAGCTGGCCGAGCGCCGCTCCGATCGCGATGGCGGTCAGGGCGCCGAGGCCGCCGAACAGGCCGAGCCGGTAGGCGTTGTGGATTCTCATGGGGCCTCACCGGTTCGGGGACGCGCGAGCGGTGCGCACGCTCGAAACTACCCAGATCGCGACGCTCGCGCCCGCAGGTCGACGCGATCCGGCCAGCGCGTCGGCGATCTCCGCGACCGTCCCGGTCTCGCCGAGGGGACTCGGCGTCAGGCCGAGGCCGAGCGCTTCAGCGTGCGGTCGAAGAAGGTGATGAGCAGCAGCACGACGCTGACGCCCAGCATGATCCAGCCGATGCTGGTGACGCCGGCGTCGCTGGCGCTGTCGCGGAAGACGATGCCGATGATGGCCGACGAGGCGATCGAGCCGATGTAGCCGAACGACCGCAGGAGCCCGGACGCGGTCGCGAGCTGCTCGGGCGGAGCCTGCGTGTAGAGCGCGGTCGTGTTGCCGCTGCCGCCCGCACCCTGGGAGATGCCGAGGACGACCGTGATGATCAGGGTGATCACCAGCCAGGCGTCGGTGTGGAGGAACAGGACGCCGACGCCCGCCGCGATGCAGGCCACGGCCGCGATCAGCAGCGGGCTGCGGATGAGGTTGCGGCGCGCGATGGGAATGGTGACGATGCCGGAGACGACGGTCATCGGAAGGATGAGGAGGCCGGCCGTCCCCTCCGAGAGGCCCCGCGAGGCTTCGAGCCACTGGGTGATGCCGTAGAGCACGACGTACGCGCAGAACAACACGATGGCGAAGCGGAGGTAGGTGCGGGTCAGAGCGAGGTTGTCGGCGAGGAGCCGGATGTCGAGGAACGGGGTCTTCGCCCGGAGCTCCCAGAGCACCTCGGCGACCCAGAGCACGACGGTCGCCGCGAGGAAGGTCCCGTTGACGGTGGGCAGTGACGACAGGAAGAACAGCAGCGAGGTCATCGCCAGAGCGAAGCCGATGATGCCGGTCACGTCGAGCGAGGAGACCACCGCGCGAGGGCTGCGACGCTCGATCGGCACGTCGCGCGGGATCCAGAGCAGGGCCGCGACGAGGGCGAGGACGGCCACCGGCACGTTGATGAAGAAGACGGCGCGCCAGCCGAGGAACTGCACGAGCACGCCACCGATCGGCAGGCCGAGCGAAGCGGTGGCGATGCCCGCGATCTGCAGGCCGCCCAGCACACCTCCTGGCGGTCGGTCCAGCCCGGCGGCCTGCGCTCGCCGGCGAATCAGGAGCATCGCCGTCGGATAGGCGCACGAGGTGCCCAGCCCGATGAGCACTCGGCTGACGAGGAGAACCGTCAGGTTCGGTGCGAAGCCGCCGAGGAGCCCGCCGAGGAGGACGAGCAGGATTCCCGTGACGAACACGCGCCGTGGCCCGAACACCTCGGCGGCCTTGCCCGCCGTCGGCTGCGCGATCGCGGTCGCGACGTAGAGGGCCGAGACCAGGATCGCGGTCTGCCCGACACCGACGTGGATTCCTGCGGCGATGGGGATGAGCGCCGTCGCGATGAGGGAGCTGTTGATCGGGTTGAGGACGGAACCGATGAACAGCGGGGTCGTGAAACGCCACGAGAAGGGTTTCCCCGTGATCGACGTCGTCACAGCAGTTCGGCCAGTCGTTCGATGACCGGTGCCGCGGTGCGGATGAGCTCCATCTCGTCGGAGCTGAAGTGCTCGTCGAGAGTGGAGGCGAGTCGATCCGTCAACCGGCCACGGCTCGCGCGGACGACCTCGACGCCCTCCGGCGTGATGGTCAGGATCGCCCGGCGCCCGTCCTGCGGGTCGGGAGACCGTGCCAGAAGCCCCTTCGACTCGAGGGCCGAGACGGTCACTCCCATGGCCTGCGGGCTGATCTCCTCCCAGCGGGCAAGGCCGGCGGTGGTGTCCGGTCCGTTCCGGTCGAGTCGGGACAGGGCCGTGCGCTCGGGAAGGCTCAGCTCGGCCGATTTGCTCTCGCGCGCGCGTCTCGTGAACAGGCTGATCGCGACGTGCACGGCGGCGGCCGTCGATCGCGCTTCTTCGTCGTGACTCATGGAAGGAAACCTATGCTTGCAAATCTGAATTGGCAAATCTGGGTTGGCAAAAAAGAGGATTTCAAAGAATTTTGGCTGCTCATACGTATGCGCACTTTCAAGTGGCTACGGTCATACGCATTACCACTCGACGACGAGAGCGACGGATGACGAACACGAGGGCACCCCGCGTGACACAGCGGATGATCGCCGACATGGCCGGAGTGAGCCAGTCGACGGTCTCGCTCGTGCTGAACGGCAAAGCCGACGCCACCCGGCGGATCCCGGCCGAGACACGAGACCGCGTGCTCGAGGTGATCCGCGAGACGACCTACGTCGCGAACCCGGTCGCGCGAAGCCTCGCCGGGGTCAGCAACAACCTCATCGGCGTCTTCACCTACGAGCACGCCTTCCCGAACGACTCCACCGACTTCTACACGCCGCTGCTGACCGGGGTCGAGAGCGCGGCCGAGCACCTCGGCGCCGATCTCCTCATGTTCACCAGCACTCCGGTCCTCGACGGCCGCCGGCACCTCTTCCACGAGTCGAGCCGCCTGCGCCTCGCCGACGGCTGCCTCCTGCTCGGCCGCGAGATGGACGCGGACGACCTCGCGCGCCTGGTCGACAGCGGCTACCCCTTCGTCGCGATCGGTCGTCGCGACGCCGCCGCGGGCCGCGTGCCCTACGTCGGTGTCGACTACGTGTCGGCGGCTCAGGCTCTCGCGACCCTGGCCGTCGAAGCCGGCCACACCCGCTTCGCCTCCCTCCACCTCAGCCTCACGGCCGAGTCGACGACCGATCGGCGAGAGGGGCTGCTTCGGGGCCTTGCCGGACACGGCGCGCTCACCGAGCTTCTCGCCCCCGAGGCGGGCCTCGACGGCGCCTGGCGCCGAGTCCGCGAATCGGGAGCGACCGTCCTCTTCGTCGAGGACCCGCTCGACGCGCAGAAGATCCACGACTTCGCGGTGCGGGACGGTGTGACCGTGCCGGACGACCTCTCGCTCGTCGTCCTCGGTGAGCACAGCAGACCCCGTGAGCGCGCCGTCGACTTCACCCGCCTCAGCGCGCCCCGGACCGCGCTCGGCTCGCGGGCGGTGGCTCTGCTGGACGAAGTCATGAACGGCAGCCGCGGCGCCGCGCCGCTTCCCCGCCAGCAACTGCTGGAGTCGTCGATCGTGGGCGGCTCCACCCTCTCCCGGCCCCGAGCCCTGTGACCTTTTCCACCCGCTTCTCGAGGAGTACCCGCATGCCCAGCACCACCACGTCCCTCACCACCGACGTCGTCATCGTCGGCGGCGGTCTCGGGGAGTCGCCGCGGCGCTCGCCGTCTGCCGCGCCGGCCGCCACGCCGTCCTGACCGAGGAGACCGACTGGCTCGGCGGCCAGCTGACCTCGCAGGCGGTGCCGCCCGACGAGCACCCGTGGGTCGAACGCTTCGGCGTCACCGCCAGCTACCGCGCTCTCCGCGACGGGATCCGTGCCTACTACCGCCGCACCTACCCGCTGCGCCCCGAGGCGGCGCGACTGCCCGACCTCAACCCGGGCGCGGGACGCGTCAGCAAGCTCTGCCACGAGCCGCGCGTCGCCGTCGCCGTCATCGACGAACTGCTCCAGCCGTACCGCGCCGCAGGGCTCCTGACCGTCCTCTACGATCGGCGGCCGGTCGCCGTCTCGATGGACGGCGATCGGTGCACCGGGGTCACCGTGGCGGGGCACGACGGACGCGAGACGATCCTGACCGGCCAGTACGTCCTCGACGCGACCGAGACGGGGATCCTGCTCGAACTCGGCGGTGTCGAGAGCGTGATCGGCGCGGAGGCGCGATCCGAGTTCGACGAGCCGCACGCTCCCGCCGAGGCGCAGCCGCTGAACCAGCAGGGCATCACCTTCTGCTTCGCCGTCTCGCACCACGAGGGCGAGGACCACACGATCGAGAAACCGGAGCTCTACGACTTCTGGCGTTCGTACACGCCGCCGTTCTGGCCGGCTCCGCTGATCGGCTTCCTGGCGCCGGATCCGCGGACCCTCGAGGCGGGCACGCGCAGCTTCGAGCCGAACCCCGAGGTCGACCCTCTCGCCGTCAGCGCCGACCAGAGTGCCGACGCCGGTGACAAAGAGCTGTGGGGGTTCCGCCGGATCCTGGCCCGCAGGCTCTTCGCCGACGGCGCGTTCGACTCCGACATCTGCCTGATCAACTGGCCGCTGAACGACTACTGGCTCCAGCCGCTGATCGGCGCCGGGCAGGCGACGGCGGAGCGGGCGCTCCACGAGGCCAAGCAGCTCTCGCTCTCGGTCCTCTACTGGCTGCAGACCGAAGCGCCGCGCGCAGACGGCGGCGCAGGTTTCCCGGGCCTGCGACTCCGAGCCGACGTCACCGGCTCGGCCGACGGCCTGGCCAAGGCTCCGTACATCCGGGAGGCGCGCAGGATCAAGGCCGTCACGACGATCACGGAGCGGGACGTCTCGGCCGACCTGCTGGGCGTCGGCGGTCGCACTCGCTACGCCGACTCGGTCGGTGTCGGAAGCTACCGGCTCGACCTCCACCCGTCCACCGGAGGCGACAACTACGTCGACGTCCCGAGCGTTCCGTTCGAGATCCCGCTCGGGGCGCTGATCCCGCGGCGGGTGACGAACCTCCTGCCGGCCGGGAAGAACCTCGGGACGACGCACATCAGCAACGGCTGCTACCGGCTCCACCCCGTGGAGTGGAACGTCGGCGAGGTCGCGGGGGAGATCGCCGCGCACTGCCTCGACACCGAGCTGGAGCCGCGCGACGTCCAGGCCGATCCGGCCGAGTTCGCCCGTTTCGCCGCCGTCCTCGACCGGAACGGCATCGAACGCCGCTGGCCCGAGGTCCGCGGCTACTGACACACCCGTCGCGCGCGACCCGCGCGCGACCCGCTTCGAGAGAGGTCACAACGCAGTGAAACCCAACGCTCTGAGGATCGGCATCGACGTCGGCGGCACCTTCACCGATGCCGTCGCCATCGACGCCGGCACCCTTCGGTTGATCGGTCAGACCAAGGTGCCGACCAGCCACGACCACCCGGACGGCGTCGCCCACGGGATCGTCATCGCCCTGCACGATCTCCTGGCATCCGTCGGCAGGAGCGCGGAAGACGTCGTCTTCCTCGCGCACGGCACGACGCAGGCGACCAACGCCCTGCTCGAGGGCGACGTCGCCCCGGTCGGGCTGATCGGAATCGGCACCGGGCTGTCCGGCAGCTTCGTCAAGCGGCTCCGCTCGCTCGGCAAGATCGAGATCACGGAGGGCAAGAAACTCCCGATCGTGTTCGAGCACCTCCGGGAAGCCGACGACGGCCCTGCGATCGAAGGCATCCTCGATCGCTTCGCCGCCTCCGGAATCGCCTCCGTGGTGGTCACCGAGCCCTTCTCGGTCGACGACGCCCTCGGCGAGGACGCGGTCGCGGCCGCGGCGAGACGCCGCGGGTTCCTCGTGACGTCGACGCACGACATCACCTCGCTCTACGGCCTCAGCAAGCGGACCAGGACGGCCGTTCTCAACGCCGTGATCCTGCCGAAGATGTTCGCGACGGCGGACCTCGTGCAGTCCAGCATCGATGCGGCCGGGATCACCGCCCCGCTCATGGTGATGCGCTGCGACGGCGGCGTGATGTCCCTCGACGAGATGCGCCGTCGCCCGCTCCTGACCGTGCTGTCCGGCCCTGCCGCCGGAGTGGCCGGTGCGCTCATGCAAGAGAAGGTGAGCGACGGGATCTTCCTCGAGACCGGCGGGACCTCGACCGACATCTCGGTCATTCGGCGCGGCAAGGTCGCCGTCAAATACACCGATTTCGGCGGCAGCTCGACGTTCCTGTCCGCGCTCGACGTTCGGACCGTCGGCGTCGGAGGGGATCGATGGTCCGGGTTCGACTCGACGGCTCGCGAGCGGTGACACACGTCGGGCCGCGCAGCGCCCACATCGCCGGGCTGCCCTACGCGTGCTACGCCGAGCCGGGCCAGCTCGGCGGCGCACGCCTGGTCCAGGTGGCTCCGCTCGAGGGGGATCCTGCCGACTACGTCGCCATCGAGGCCGCAGGCGGACGGTTCGCCGTCACCATGACCTGCGCCGCGAACGCGCTCGGGCTCGTGCCCGAGACCGACTACGCGCGTGCTGATCCGGCCACGTCCCGCCTCGCCCTCCAGCCCCTCGCCGACGCGATCGGGGTCGACGTCGAGACCGCCGCGAGGCAGGTGCTCGCAGCCGGCGCGGGCCCCGTGCTCGCCGTGGTCGAGAAGATGATCGACGACTACCGCCTGCCCGACGAATCGGCCGTGCTGATCGGGGGAGGCGGGGGTGCGGCCTCCGTCACACCGTTCGTGGGGGCCAGTCGAAGCACGACTGGCGGATCGCGGAGCACAGCGAGGTCATCAGCCCGATCGGCGTCGCCCTCGCCCTGATCCGCGAGCAGGTCGAGAGGGTCATCCCCGGCGCGACCGACGAGCAGATCCTGGCCGTGCGGCGCGAGGCCGAACAGGCCGTCATCGCGCAGGGGGCGTCGGCCGCCGACGTCTCGGTCGACGTCACCGTGGACCCGCAGTCGAACACGGTCCGGGCGATCGCGACGGGGGCCACGGAACTGCGCACGCAGGATCGCACGCACCGCGTCACGGACGAGGAACTCCTGGGGGTGGCGGCCACGAGTCTCTCGGTCGACCGCTCGCTCGTCGAGGTGCTCGCCTCGACCGACAGCCACGTGGTCTTCGGGACGACCGAGCGACGGCGCCTCCTGCGGCCGGCGCGACAGGCGGTCCGGGTCGTCGACCGGGACGGGGTGGTCCGCTTCGTGTCGCAGGACGCCCGCGTCGAGCAGGCGACCGTCGGCACCGGCGGCGATTTCCTGCCGCGCCTCATCGGTGAGACCACGTCGTACGGCGACGGAGGCTCGCGCGCGCCCGCGCTGCAGTTGATCGTCGGACCGCGCATCGCCGATCTGTCCGGCGTGCTCGACGAGTCGCAGCTGATCTCGCTCGCCCGCACCGAGGTCGAGGGCCGGGACCGGGACGAATCCCTCGTCGCCGTCCTGGAGACCCGAGCATGAGCACGCTGGAGCGCGTCGAGCGCGACCGGCTCCGCGAGCTCGCTCGCATTGCCGACGTCGCCCTCGGCGTGCGCCTCCTGCGGGGCGTCCCGACGAACGAGTCCCGCACCGACGAGCAGCTGACCGAGTGGAGTCGGCGAGCGCAGGCGTTCGGGGCGGACCTCGCTCGCTCCCGACCGCTCGCCGACGACCACGTCGCGGTCGTCGAGCGGGAGGGCGGCCTCGAGGACGGCAACGCCGTGATCGCCCGCTACAGCTCGAAGAGCCACGTCGTCGAGCTCTTCACCGACAGCGTGGACTTCTGCGAGCGGCTGGTCGACGACCTCGACTGGCGCGATCTGTTCGCGGCCGGGTCGATCCGCGCCGCCGCGATCGCCCACGAGCGCGCACACGAGATCATCGGGCGGGATCGCGCCCTCGCCCTCAGGGAGGCGATCGGCCACGAGGTCTTCCGGCTGGGACGCCTCCGGCGCCTCGCCTACGTCGCGGGCGCCGACGAACTCGCCGCGCACGCCTTCGCCCAGGCCTCCTCGGCCTCGCCCGCTCGCCCCTTCTCATCACCGCGGCGGCCATGGCCGCCCTCGACGGCCCCGCCCTCGGCAACGACGCCGAGCCCTTCATTCCTAAGGAGAACTGACCATGGGTATCGCCATCATCGTCATCATGGCGGTGGGGGTCGTCCTGATCCTCACCGGCAAGATCCCGACCGCCTTCGCCCTCGTGCTGATCGCGGTCGCCATCGCCCTCGTATCCGGCGCGCCCTTGATGGGCGCGACCAACAGCGTGCTCAGCACGGTGCTGCAGGACGGCGCGATCAAACTCGCCTCGACCATGATCGCGATCCTGCTGGGATCGTGGCTCGGCTCCCTGATGCGCGAGACCGCCATCGCGAACACCCTCGTGCGCAAGACGGTGGAGTTCGCCGGCGATCGACCGGTCGTCGTCGCCCTGGGCGTCCTGGTCATCTCGGCGCTCTGCGGCGCCGTCACCGGCTCCGCCCCGGCGGCCCTGCTCGCCGGTGTGATCGGCATCCCGGCCATGATCGCCGTGGGCGTTCCGAAGGTCACCGCAGCGGGCACCATCCTGATGGGGATCGGCGCGGGCGTCCCGTTCGAGCTGCCGGTCTGGCAGTTCTTCTCCACCACGCTCAACCTGTCCATCCCGCAGGTGCGGTCGTTCATGATCCTGCTGTTCCCCTTCGCGGCCGTCGCCGCGGTCGCCTACGTCCTCATCGAGTCGCGTCGGCGGGGAACCGTGCACCAGTGGTCGATGGCGGCGATGTCGGAGAAGCGGAAGCAGTCGAGGCGTCAGCGCCTCGGGGACGCGCCCTGGTTCGCCCTGCTCACGCCGCTGGTGCCGATCGTCCTCGCGCTCGTCGTCCAGGTGCCGATCATCCCGTCGCTTCTCGCCGGCGTGCTGTTCGCGCTCGTCACGACGACGAGGCCGCGGCTCTGGGCGACGCGACTGCTGCGGTCGCTCTACGACGGCTTCCAGGTAGCCGCTCCGCCGATCGTGCTCTTCATCGCCATCGGGATGCTGCTCTCGGCGGTGGCACTGCCCGGTGCGGTCGGAGCCCTCAAGCCGATCGTCGAAGCGGTCGCACCGACCAACATCTGGCTCTACGTGATCGTCTTCTCGATCCTGGTTCCTCTCTGTCTCTACCGCGGGCCGCTCAACATCTTCGGCCTCGGAGCCGGGATCGCGGGCGCCATGACCGCGATCGGGTTCTACTCTCCGATGGCCGTCCTCGGGCTCATGACCTCGTACAACCAGGTCTTCGGAGTCGGCGACCCGACCAGTACGCAGACCGTCTGGGCCGCGCAGTACTCCGGAGTCAAGCCGCAGCAGGTCATGGTCAGGGTGCTGCCCTACGTCTGGCTCGTCGCGATCGGAGGCATCATCCTCAGCGCGGTCAAGTACCTCTGACGTGCTCTGCGCGACCGCGGGATCACGAATCGGGGTTCGCGGCCACGTAGTCGTGGAAGGCCTGGTACGGCGGCTGGACGGGTGTGCCCGCGTCGTCGACCAGGCCCCACTCGGTCCCTCCGTCGAGCTCGTAGATCATCGAGGCCTGGAAGGCCTCCGTGGTTCGGTGGGCGCGGAACTCGGCGAGCTGGCTCGGGATGTACGAGGCGCGGTGGCTCAGCGGCTGGTTCGGGTCGGAGTTCCACTCGGTCATCATGAACGGGGTGCCGTAGCGCGCCTTGCAGTAGATCGGGAGGTTGAACGAGGGCCCGGCGCCGTCGGTTCCGATCGCGAAGATGTCGCCGTCGCCTTCGTAGTTGTGCCAGGTCGTGATGTCCCAGCGCACGAGCGGGTACCCGCCTGACCCGTCCGGCTGGAAGCCGTCCCAGAGCGCGTCCGAGGCGCCGATGTCGGACTTGCAGAAGTTGACGCCGACCTTCGCGGTCGCCTGGACCGACTTCACGCCGTCGATCATGCCGCGGAGGAGACCGCGCATCAGCGGCCAGTTCTGGTTGTCGAAGTCGGCCGCCTTGGTGCCGGCGTCGGCCGTCTCGCCCGGCAGGATGATCGCGGGATTGCGGGTGAGCTCGTTGCCGCACTCGATCATCGTCACACCGTACGGGGTCAGCGCCGCAGCGACTCCCGCACCCGTGGTGTATCCGCTGGCGTACGCGGCGTCCTCGGTTGCGAAGAGGGTGCCGTCGGCGTCCTGCAGCCCCTTGTCGATGACCGGGAACAGGGTGATCCCGGTTCCCTGCATCGCCTCGGCAAGGGCCACGACCTTCGTGAGGCTCGTGGGGTCCTCGGTGCAGTTGACCCGGTAGCTCGAGAGGCCGAGACCGGTGAGCAGCGAGACGACGAGAGCCGGCGACTGCGGTGTGTCGTGGTGGCCGTTCGCCCCGTAGAGGAGGCCGGCAGGAGCCGAGAGCGGGATCCGCGGGTCGGTCACCTTCAGCCACTGCGAGTTGGCGCAGACGTAGAACTGGCCGCCCGTCCCCGAGTGATAGATCATGCCGCCGTACCAGAGCAGGAGGGTGACCGCGAAGGTGTCGCCGACGGTGGCCCCGTCGCGGTAGACCACGCCGTTCGAGACGGTCCAGACGGAGCCCGCGTTGTCGGTCAGGGAGGTCGCCGACGGAATGGTGGCTCCGTCCGGCGACGCGTTCGGTGAATCCGTCTGCGGTCTCGCGATGACGCGGGCCGCGCGTGCCGGGGTGCGGCGGTGGTGGCCAGCGCGACTCCGGCAGAGGCCGTGGCCAGGGCGCCGAGAAACACCCGGCGCGGAAGGTGGGATGAGTTGTCCACTGTCGTGACTCCTTCGTCAGCTACTTGGGCAAGCGCTTGTTCCCTCCACATGGTGCGCGTACCGCCGGTCTGCGTCAAGGCCCGCATTCAAATCGTGTGTCGTGTTGACGGTGGCGTGATCCTGCTGCATGATGAGCGTGAGCAAGCGCTTGTCCTAGGCGCCGGATGACCAGAACCGGCCGAGGTCGAAAACAGAGGAGTTTTCAATGAACAGACATGGAGCGCGGGCTTTCTCCGCACTCGGCCTGGCCGTCGTCGTGACCGCGTCGTTGGCCGCATGTTCGGGGTCGACACCGCAGTCGTCCGCCGATCAGAAGGTCACGATCACGATCGGCGATCGACCGGCGGCCAACCAGCCGGCCAACCGGAAGCTGTACGACGCGCAGGTCGCGTCCTTCGAGAAGGCGAACCCGAAGATCACGCTGAAGCCGACCGAGACGATCTACGACGCCACGACGTTCTCGTCGCTCCTGGCCGGAGGCAATCTGCCTGACACCCTGAGCGTCCCCTTCACCGAGGCGAAGGGCCTGATCGCCAACGGCCAGACGGCCGACCTGACCAGCGCGCTGAAGACCGCCGGGCTGACCAAGTCGCTGAACAAGACCACCCTGAAGGTCATCCAGGACTCCTCGGGGAAGGTCTTCGGCGTCCCCGTCAACGCGTACTCCATCGGCCTCGCCTACAACCGGGCGCTCTTCACGAAGGCAGGTCTCGACCCCAACAAGCCGCCGACGACGTGGGACGAGGTGCGCACCGACGCCAAGAAGATCACGGCCGCCACCGGCGTGCCCGGCTTCGAGACGCTCGGCACCAAGAACCAGGGCGGCTGGATCCTCAGCGCCATGACCTACAGCTACGGCGGCAGCATCGAGAACGCCGACGGGACGAAGACGACGTTCAACAAGGCTCCGGCGAAGGCCGTGCTGAAGAACCTGCAGGAGATGCGCTGGACCGACAAGTCGATGGGGCCGAACGGCCTCTACGACCTCGACTCCATGAGCCAGGACTTCGCCGCGGGCAAGGTGGGCATGTGGATCGCCGCGCCGGACGTCTACAACGCGGCCATCACGAACAACAAGATGAACAAGAACGACTTCGGTGAGGGTCCGATGCCGCAGAACGGCGGCGTCAACGGCACTCTGACCGGCGGCACGCTCGAGATCGTCAGCCCCAAGGCCACCGACGCCGAGCGCGTCGCGGCCGTGAAGTGGATCAACTGGAACTACCTGCGTCAGTACGAGAAGAAAGACCAGGCCATCTCCGTCGCCGAAGCGGCCACGGCGAGCAACACCCCCGTCGGTCTGCCCGGGCTCTCCGTGGTCAGCGACTCGACCAACGCACAGTACCTCGACTGGATCAAGGACAAGGTCGACGTGCCGATCTCGAACTTCGAGCCGTACCTCCAGACGACGGCGTCCATCCCGATCCAGCCCGAGCCCGTCAACAAGGCTCAGGAGGTCTACGCCGCGCTCGACCCCGTCGTCCAGGCCGTGCTGACCAACAAGAACGCGAACGTCGACCAGCTGCTCTCGAACGCCGCGAAGTCGATCGACTCGCAACTCGGTCGCTGACGACCGGGGAGGGACGAAGACCATGACATCAGTCGACCTCGACGGATCGCCCAGGACGGACCTGGTGACACCGCCTTCGGCATCGAACCACCCGCCGAGACGGAGACGCCAGTCGTTCCGCGTCTGGCGCTCGCGCGGCGGTATCAGCGCCATCGTCTTCGCCCTCCCCGCCCTGTTCGTCTTCGGGTACTTCTCCTGGGCTCCGATCGTCAACGCGGTGATCATGAGCCTCCAGAAGACCAACCTCGTGCAGGCGGCGACCTGGGTGGGGCTCAGCAACTTCACCTACGTGCTGCAGGATCCGACGCTGCCGCAGGCTGCGCTCAACACGCTCGCGTTCACCGGGCTCGCGCTGCTGTTCGGATTCCCGCTGCCGCTCTTCCTCGCCGTCTTCATGTCCGAGCTCAAGAAGCGGGGCTGGATCTACAGCGTTCTCGCCTACCTGCCGGTCGTCATCCCGCCCGTCGTCGCGATCCTGCTCTGGAAGGTGTTCTACGACCCGTCCACCAAGGGGCTCTTCAATTCGATCCTCGGCGGCGTCGGGATCGGGCCGCTGCCCTGGCTGAACAGCACGCACTCGGCCCTGCCGTCGATCGTCCTCGAAGCCACCTGGGCCTCCGCGGGCGGCACGGTGATCATCTACCTGGCGGCACTGACGTCGGTGCGGACCGAGCTCTACGAAGCCGCCGAACTGGACGGCTCCGGCATCTGGTCACGCGTCTGGCACATCACGCTGCCGCAGATCCGCGGCGTGATCCTGATCATGCTGCTTCTCCAGATCATCGGAACCATGCAGGTGTTCACCGAGCCGTACATCTTCACCGGCGGCGGTCCGCAGCACGCGACGATCACGGTCCTGCTGATGATCTACAACTACGCCTTCGTGAACAACGACATCGGGGCCGCGACAGCGTTGAGCGTTCTTCTCGCCCTCGTTCTCGGCCTCTTCTCCCTCGTCTACCAAATCGCGACCCGCCGCTGGAGCACCGACTGATGGCTACCCCCTGATCACCACGGAATTCCCCACGAGTCCCGACCCGACCCTCGTGCCCACGCCGACGCGGCGCGAGCGCCGGAACCAGGCCGAGGCCGAGGCGAGCGAGCGCGGCATCATCTCCTTCGCCGACCGCAAGCGCCTCGGCGTCCGCGCCCCGCTGCTCGTCGTCCAGATCCTCATCCTGCTCGGCCTGGTCGTCACCGGCCTCGGCCCGTTGCTCTGGCTCTTCAAAGCCGCGATCTCGACGACCCAGGACACGCTCCGCGACCCGTTCGCCCTGTTCCCCTCCGGCGTCGTCGAGTGGTCGAACCTGGGTCGCGCCTGGTCGCAGAGCGGGATCGGACACTACCTCACGAACACCGGCCTGATCGCGCTCGGACAGCTCGTCGCCACCCTCGTCGTCTGCACGACGATCGCCTACGTGCTGAGCGTGCTGAAGCCGAAGTGGGGCCGGATCGTCCAGGGCGCGATCCTCGCCACGCTCTTCGTTCCCGGAATCGTGATCCTGGTGCCGCTGTACCTGACGATCCTGCATCTTCCGGGAACGGGTCAGAGCCTCCTCAACACCTACTGGGCCCTCTGGCTGCCGGGGGCCGCCAACGCGTTCAACATCCTCGTCGTGAAGCGGTTCTTCGACGCGATCCCGCACGAGCTCTTCGAGGCCGCCCGCATCGACGGCGCCGGTACCGTGCGGGTCTTCCTGCTCATCGTCATCCCGCTCTCGCGCCCGATCCTCGGCGTCGTGGCGCTGCTGACGGTCATGGCGTCGTGGAAGGACTACCTGTGGCCGCTCCTCGTCCTGCAGAATCCCGGCATCCAGCCCATCTCGGTAGCGCTGCCGAGGCTGGCCATGAACTCGGAGGTGAGCATCCAGATGGCATCGCTGTTCCTGGCGCTGCTGATCCCGGTGGTGCTGTTCCTGATCTTCCAGCGCCAGTTCCTGCGAGGCGTCGGGCTGTCCGGCGGAGTGAAGGGTTAGAGGCCGACGAATGACGACCAACAGCAATCGAGCGCCCAGACGGGTGCTTGTCACCGGCGCTGCCGGCGAGATCGGGACGGCGGCGACGGCCGAGCTCGTCGAGCACGGGATCGCCGTCACGGCGCTCTCGCTCGCCGGTCCCTTCCCGCCCGGAGCCGACCGCATCGTGGTCGGTGACGCGACCTCGCCCACGGACGTCGCGGAGGCCCTCGACGGCGTCGACGGCGTGGTCCACCTCGCCGCCATCCCGCATCCGACTCTCGGCACTCCGCTCGAGGTGTACCGGACGAACGTCACGGCGACGTTCAACGTCCTCAGCTCGGCCGGCGCCCTGGGCGTCCCCCGGGCCGTGATCGCGAGCAGCATCAACGCGTTCGGGGTGCCGATGAACGCCCACGGTCCGATGCCCGCCTACTTCCCGCTCGACGAGGAGCTCCCCGTCGATCTCGAAGACGCCTACTCGCTCTCCAAGCACTCCGACGAGTCGACCAGCAGGATGGCGTGGCGTCGCTGGGGATCGACGTCGTCGCGATCCGGTTCCCGCTGGTCAAGAACGTCGAGGTCCTGCGCGAGACGGCAGCCGGCATCCGCGCCGACCCGGCTCGCACGGTGCGCGAGGGGTGGAGCTACCTCGACACGCGCGATGCCGCCCGAGCCATCCGGCTCGCGCTCACGGCGCCGCTCAGCGGATCCCACGTCGTCGGAGTGAGCGCCCGCGACACCCTCCTCGACCGGCCGACGGCCGAGATGCTGGCCGCCTACGCTCCCGGGGTCCCGGTCCGGTCGCCCATCGACGGCTGCGACGCCGCGATCGACACCACGCGCGCCAGAACGCTTCTCGGCTTCGAACCGCAGTACTCGCTGTCCGACCCTCCTCTTTCCGAACCCTCCCCTCACGCACCGGAGACGCCCTCAATGTCTGACCTCCTCACCGAGCCCACCTTCGAGCAGCCCTGGCCCGCGCGGGACGGCACGCGCATCACCGGGGTCCGTACGATCGTGACGGCGCCCGAGGGAACGCCGCTGGTCGTGGTGCGCGTCGACACGAACGTCGACGGACTCTACGGTCTGGGCTGCGCGACGTTCACGCAGCGGTGGCACTCCGTCGTGTCGTTCGTCGAGGAGCATCTCGAACGGCTGGTCGTCGGCAGGTACCCCGGCGACATCGAGGACCTCACGAGGCTCGTCCGCCTGTCCGGGTACTGGCGGGACGGCGGCGTCGAGAACAACGCCCTCTCCGGCCTCGACATGGCGCTCTGGGACATCGCGGGCAAGCGCTCCGGGCTTCCCGTCCACGAGCTCGTCGGAGGCAAGGCGCGCGCGGCGGCGGACACCTACATCCACGCCGGCGGCGCGACGGTCGAGGAGACCCTCGACCAGGCCCGGGCGTACGTCGCCGAGGGGTGGCGGCACATCCGGCTTCAGGTCGGCCAGCCGGGGATCGGCGCGTACGGCGCACACGGCGTCGGCGGAGGCTACCCGGGCAGCCCGTACCCCGACGGCTGGCGTGTCGAGGAGTATCTCCGCGTCACCCCCGCACTCTTCGAGCGCGCCCGACAGGAGCTCGGCCCCGACGTCGAACTGCTCCACGACGCGCACTCGCGGCTGACCCCGAAGCAGGCCGTCACACTGGCACGATCGCTCGAACCGTACGGTCTGTTCTTCCTGGAGGACGTCCTGGCTCCCGAGGAGTGGCGAAGCCTTCCCGGAGTCCGAGCGGCCTCGCCCGTCCCTCTCGCCGTCGGTGAGCTGGCCACGTCGGCGACGACCGCGGCCGGACTCATCCTCGACGGCGGCGTCGACTTCATCCGCTGCCACATCTCGGCCATCGGAGGCTTCTCGCCGGCCAAGAAGCTGGCCACCCTCGCCGAGTTCACCGGGGTCCGGACCGCCTGGCACGCCCCGGGCGACACATCGCCCATCGGTGCCGCCGCGAACGTCGCCCTCGACGTGGGCTCGCCCGCCTTCGGCATCCAGGAGGGTCACGTCTACAACGACGCGACGCACGAAGTGTTCCCGGGCACCCTCAGGATCGAGGACGGCTGGCTCCGGCCCAATGAGGAGCCCGGTTGGGGCATCGACCTCGACGAGGATGCCGCGCGTCGGTTCGCGGCAGAGCTGTCCGGCCACGACGCCTGGGCTGCCGGGGTGCGGTCGCCCGACGGCGCCCTCCGGTACCCCTGAGGTCTGCGGCGCCATGCGTATCACCGCGGTCGAGACCTTCGTTCTCGGGAACCGGCGCGTGCTCGTCAAGGTGAGCACCGACGCCGGGATCGCCGGCTGGGGCGAACCGACGCTCGAGGGCTGGGCGCTCACCGCGCGTGCCGCAGTGGAGCGGATGGCCGAGTTCCTGATCGGGCAGGACCCCCGCCGCATCACCCGGCTCTGGCAGGTGCTGTCCCGGGGCGGCTTCTATCGCGGCGGACCCGTCTTCGCCTCCGCCGTCGCGGGCCTCGACCAGGCGCTCTGGGACATCCTCGGGAAGCACCTCGGGGCACCTGTCCACGAGCTCCTCGGCGGGGCCGTCCGAGACCGGGTGCGCGTGTACGCGCACGCCAACACGGCCGGTCGGACGGGCGATCCTGCGTCGGCCGCGGAGCGCGTCTCGGCCGGCTACACGCTCCTGAAGGTGGCCCCCGACGGCCCGCGCGACTTCATCGGGACGCCCGGGTCCATCGACCTCCTCGTCGCCGAGCTCGGGGAGTTCCGACGAGCGATCGGAGACCGAGCGGACTTCGCCGTCGATCTGCACGGGCGCTTCTCGGTCGCCGAGAGCCGTCGCCTCCTGCCCCTCCTCGAGCCGCTCCGCCCGGCGTTCGTCGAGGAGCCGCTCCGCCCGGAGCACTCCGAGCGGATCGGCGACATCGTCGCCTCGACCACGATCCCGATCGCCATGGGGGAGCGCCTCCACTCGCGAGCCGAGTTCCGGCGCGTCCTCGAAGCGGGGATCGCCATCGCCCAGCCGGATCCCTCGCACGCCGGCGGCATCACGGAGTGCTTTCGCATCGCAGCCCTGGCCGAGGTGTACGACGTTCAGCTCGCGCCGCACTGCCCGCTCGGTCCGGTCGCGCTCGCGGCCTGCCTGCAGCTCGACTTCGCAGTGCCCCACTTCTACGCGCAGGAACACACGATCGACCTCGATCCTGCGACGAGCGCCGACCTCGGGCTCCTGGTGAACCCCGGCGTGCTCGCCGTCACCGACGGGCACATCGACCGTCCGACCGGCCCCGGACTCGGCATCGACGTCGACGAGGACGCCGTCCGCGCCGCCGTGGTCACGGGCGCCCTCGAGCCGGGTTCGCCGCTCTGGACGAACGGGGACGGGAGCTTCGCCGAGTGGTGACGGCCGCCCGTGCCCTCTTCGCGTCAGGTGGGAGGTTTATCGGATCGTTACGGGCCCACCTGGTCGTCATCGCCGAGACGCGTCAGAGTTGAGAGAGGCGTCTGAGGTCACGGGGGTGGACATGAGAGCGAGCGATCGCCTGCGACGAGTGGCAGCCGCCGCTCTCCTCGTCGGGTTCGCAGCGGCGGGTCTCTCGTCGTGCGCCCTCCTCCCCGCGTCCGGATCCTGTGTCGACTACATCAGCCTGAAAACTCCCGCCGAGCGGTTCGCGGCGGCGCCGGTCGTCGTCGTGGCCGACATCTCGACGACCGACAGGACCATCGAACGGGCAGGGCGCTACGACATCCACCGGGCGAAGGTCTCCGCGGTCCTGAAAGGGTCCGTGTCGGCGAAAGCCCTCGATGTGATCAATCCCTCCGATCAGTGCACGACCAGCCGCAAACCCGTCGAGTACCTCGAGGGAGACGACTTGAACGCGACCGGTAGCCGCGTGCTGTACCTCGCCGAACGGCGCGACGGCTCCGACGTCTGGACGCTCTTCGTCCCCAACGGAGTCGACCCGGCCGACGTCGCGGCCTCCCTGCCCCGCTCGAAATAGCACCTTTCCGCGGGCGGTGCGGCAGTCTGCAGAGATCGACGCACGCCCCATCTCGCTATGAGAGGTTCCAGCATGAACGCACAAATCGCTGAATATCACGACTTCTTCCTCGCCGGGGCCGGTGTCGCAGGAGCCCTCATCGGCTTGCTCTTCGTCGCGCTATCCGTCTCGCAAGAGCGAATCAAGAGCCGCGACGGAGTTCTTCACCGCGTACGCGCCGCCGCAGCGCTGACGGCATTCACCAACATCGTCGTGATCTGCCTTCTAGGCCTCATCCCCGGACAGGACCTCGGGGCTGTCAGTGCGGCCGTTGGCAGCGCTGGCATCTTCTTCCTCGTGGGAGCGGGCTTATCCCTGCGCCGCGCGCGGTGGTCATGGGCCCTCGTGCGCGACCTGGGCTTCCTTCTTGCGCTAGCGGCCGTTTTCACGCTCCAGATCGTCACGGGTTATCACCTGGACAACGGATCGCACCGCGCGGAGAATCTGCAGCGAACGGGAACCCTCGTCGTCATCTGCGGACTCCTCGGAATCGCGCGCGTCTGGGAACTGATGGGGGCCCCTCCGTGAGCTTGGAGTCCGAAGCCCTGTCACTCGGGCGAGACACCGTGAAAAAGGCTCGCGGCTCACGCCGCGACGACGATGACGTCTCCTCCCGTCAGGACTAGTGCAGTGCCTCCACATCGACGGGGCGCATGACCGACGGCTGATTTCTCGCGTCGTGCAGCCGTTATCCGTCGCGGTCGGCGCAGTCGGCGACGAACGCCATCAGGGCCGTGCCGTCGTCCGTCGTGAACAGGTCGTCGAGGGCGAGGTTGAACTCGTACTGTCGGGCGAAGGGGATGTTCACCGCGTCGAAGCCACTGCTCATCAGCATGCCGGTCATCATCAGGCGGGCCGTGCGCTTGTTCCCGTCGAAGTAGAACTGTGACCGGGTGGCCGCAGCGAAGTACACCAGCGCCTGCTCGCGAGGGTCGTCCAGGGTGCCGATGTACGTCGCGAGCCGCTCGAACCTCGCCGGAAGGTCCGCCGCCGGAACGCCTCGGACGTATCCGCCGTTGGAGAGGCGGACGTCGCCACCACCGCCGGTCAAGCCTTCGCCACGGAAGTGGCCCGATTCGATCGCTTCGTGCCGCGCGATCATGCTGTGCGCCTGGTCGCTGACGACCTTGCTGAGGGTGAATTCGCGGGTTCCGACGAGTTCGTCGAGTCGGCTGTAGCCCTCGGAGAGCGCGAGGACCTGCTCTTCGTCTGCGAGCGGCTTGCCGCCGACTGTCACTCCGTCGAGCAGGGTCCGCACTTCGGGGAGCGTGAACGTGTTTCCCTCGAGGGCGGCGGCGTTCCAGATCAGATCCGGCAAGCTCCGGCGGAACCGCGTCCGCGCGCGCTCGACATCCGACTCGCGGAGCCGGTCGAAGTCGACACGCCCACGGTCGTAGGTGATGCCCGTGAGCTGTAACGCATTCTGTGTCAGGGGACGTCGGAGAGGAATCCCGTCCGGCCGAGGAGGATCGGCTCCTGTACCCGGGCGTTTGACGTACCGGTTCGGGCCGGCGCCCCAGCGCCACTCGTCGCTCATCGCGCCTCCCGAATAGCGTCCAGAGCCACCTCGGCGAGTCGGCCCCCGAGCCCGATCGCGTCGACGATCGCCTGGGTCGGGGTCACGAGATTCACCTGCTCGACAGCCTCCGCCCCCGAGAATGTCAGCCGGTCTGCTTCGACCACGAGGAGCGGGGCTCCTCGCGGATCCACGACCGTGAAGGTGTCGCTAAGCAGTTGAGTGATGGTTCGCTGATCGGTCGTGTAGAGGATCGTCGGCCCCGGTGCCTCGCGCCCCATCGCATCGAACGCGGCGGAGCCGGACAGCGCCCAGTCTGCCCGGGAGGCTCGGCCGGCGGACACCAGTCGGTCGATGGTAAATCCGGAAGGAGCCCAGAGGCCCTGGATACCGGCGCGGTTCTGGAGCGAGGCGGCGTGGCCTGCGGCCACGATGATGGATTCCGGAGTTCCGTCCGTGAGGCGTTGCAGTCGCTCGATCCAGGCGCGCACGTCGAGCGGCGTTCCGATGGAGGCGTCCGCGCCGGACGAATCGGTGACGGCGTGGAGGTCTCGGTCTCCCAGAAGGATCCGCGCTGCGGCCGCGGCCGCGGGGTCGCTGAGCGGCACGAGCCGGACGTCGAGGTCGTACCCGGCTGCGATCGCCAGCTCACGGAGATCGTCGAGGCGCGGCGAGATCTCGCCCGACATGAGCCGATAGGCACTGGCGCGACTCAGGCCGGCGCGGGCAGCGAGGTCGGTGACAGCGATGCCCAGCGTCTCGGCTTCTGCCCGGATGCGGTCGATGATCACGAAAGAAGACTACCAGCGAGTCTCACCAGTGAGACGATCTACTGGAATTCTCAGAAATGAGACGGTGACTGCTTGCCGCTGGGTCAGGCGGATCCCGAGGCGGAGTCACTCGCACTCCGAAGCCGCCCGGAAGCCAGGAGCGCTCTCGCCGAGCAGTGGCCCTCCAGCGACCCCACCGCGTCGGCACGACGGCCGCACCTGCGCACCGTCGCCGTGGACGATGCGGCGGTAGCCTCGACGGACGGGAAGGACGAACGATGGCGTACGACGAAGCAGTCGCAGCAGTGATCCGGGAACGGCTCGCCGTGGCCCGGACCATCGACGAGTCGGCCGAGTTGTCGTTCCTGGAGAGCGCAGGGTTCCGTCTCGAACTCATCGGCATCGTGAAGCAGTTCGACGGCGCCGTGACGAGCACCGACCAGACGCTCGCAGCGCTGGGAGACCTCCGACAGCGCGTCCTGGCCGTGATCGCCGCGGCCCGCTGAGCGACCCGGCCGCGCGCCCGACCCGGCCCGGTGCCGCTCCCAGAAGCCTTGCGTCAGATCCGGCCCTCGGGGTCGGACGTGGTGCGGTACCCCGACCCCATCGTCGTCTCCCCGAGCACCAGGGAGGCCGGCTCGTAGTGGGCACCCGGCGTGTAGTCGCCCTCGGTGGCTGCCGTGAGGAACCGGGCGGCCGACTTGCCGACGCCGAGCAGATTCGGGTCGACGGTCGTCAGCAGCGGGTCGCCATTGCCCACGAGACCCTCCCAGTTGTCGACGCCGACCAGGGCGACGTCGTCGGGAACGGACACGCCGGCCGCGCGCAGCACGCCGTAGGCGCCGAGCGCGATCTGGTCGTTGCCGCAGAAGATCGCGTCGAAGTCGACGCCCTGGTCGAGGAGTCGACGGGTCGCCTCCCCGCCCCACAGCCTCGTCCAGTCGCCTTCGAGGGGAGCGGCCGAGACCATCTCCAACCCGGCGGTGGCGAGGGTGGCCCGGAATCCGGCGGCGCGGTCGCGCGCTCCGATGTCGTCCTTCGACGTGATGTGCGCGATCCTGCGTCGTCCGATGTCGATCAGGTGCTTCGCCGCCAGGCGGCCCGCCTGCTCGCCGTCCGGCATGAACCAGGCGTCGGCAGGATCGTCGGAGGTCGCGTAGGCGTACGCCACCGGTACGTCGAATCCGCTGCTGATGGAGTGGATCGGGGTGCGCATCAGACCCGCCCCCAGGACGAGGAGCCCGTCGATGCGCCTGGCGTGGAACTTGCGGACCGATTCGCGGAGCAGGCCGCTGTCGGTGCGGGCGTCGTACAGCAGCGTCGCGATGTCGAGCTGACCGAGGGTCGTCGTCACCCCGGTCAGCACGGGCATCGCGAAGACGCCGGGGGCGTTCATGGTGAGCACGCCGACCGTCTTGCTGATGCCGCGGGCGAGGAACTGCGCCTGAGCGTTGGGGCGGTAGTCGAGGCGCTCGGCGGCGTCGAGGATGCGCCGGCGGGTCTCGGTCGAGACGCGGCCCTCGCCGCGGAGGACTCGGGAGGCGGTCGACAGGTCGACGTGCGCGACAGCAGCGACGTCGCTGAGCGTAATGGTCTTCACCGCGAAGCTCCTACCATCTCTCCCGGGGTCGCCGCAGATCGAGCCTAGTGGGTGAACAACCGGTTGCTCGTCGTGGTGCCCGCCCCGGCCGCCTCCGCGGCGGGGCGGTGGCCGCGCCCTAGACTTGGGCGGTCCGGCGTCCCCGACCGATCGAAGAAAGTCTTGTGACCCCCAACGCCTGAATCGCGTGCCCCGGCGCAGCGGCACCAACCTGCCGCAGCTGGCCGACCTGAACGAAGCGGTCGTCCTCGGGTACATCAGGCGTTCCGAGGCCGGGCTCAGCCGCGTCGAGCTCACCGCGGCCACGGGTCTGTCGCCTCAGGCCGTCTCGAACATCTGCCAGCGCCTCATGGACATCGGGATGATCAGGGTCACCGGCAAGACCAGCAGCGGAATGGGAAAGCCGCGCACGCTGCTGTCGCTCGATCCCTCCGGCGCGTACGCGGTCGGCGTGCACCTCGATCCGGCGCTGGTGACCATCGTCCTCCTCGACCTGACCGGCGGCATCGTCGCCCGCACCTCGTTCTCGACGTCCCCCGGCGACACCCCCGACCGACTGCTCGCGGGCGTCGGCGAACGGATCAGCCGGATCCTCGACGAGAACGCCATCGACCGGGCGCGGGTCGCCGGGGTGGGCATCGCCTCGCCGGGGCCGATCGACGCCGAAGCGGGGACCGTGCTGGATCCGCCGCTCCTGACCGAGTGGCACGACGTGCCGGTCAGGGACCGCGTCGCGGCGGCGACAGGATTCCCCGCGCTGCTCGACAAGGACGTCGTCGCGGCCGTCGTCGCCGAACGCTGGACCGGGCAGGCGACCGACTCGCAGAACGCGCTGTTCGTCTACCTCGGGGCCGGAATCGGCGTCGGCGTCATCGCCGACGACGTCGTCGTGCGCGGAGTCTCGGGCAACGCCGGAGACGTCGGCATGTTCGAGGTCGCCGGAGAAGACGGTGCGGGGACGGTCGACCTGGGCGACATGGTCAATCCGGTCGTCCTGCTGCACCGCGCCGTGCTGGCCGGGATCTTCGAGGCGAGCCCCGGAATCGACGAACCTCTCGCGGTCGACGCGAGGTTCACCGACCTCTGCCGCCTGGCGGACGAGGGCGACGAGCGCGCGGCGTCAATCCTGAACGACGCGGCGGCGCGGACGGGGAGCGGTCGGGCGGATCGCCAACCTCCTCGACGTCGACACCATCGTCTTCGGCGGTCCGACCTGGTCGAGGATCGCCGACCGGTATCTCGCCGTGGCGGCTCCGATCATCCGCGCCCTGTCCATCACCCGGGGCATCCACGAGATCCGCGTCGTCGGCACGGCCCTGGGCGACGATTCCGGGGCCGTCGGCGCGGCGTGCCTGGTGCTCGACCAGACGGCTTCCTGACCGCGGAGACCGCGCAGACCGCGGAGACCGCGCAGACCACGGAGACGACGATCGCCCCCGGCCTGAGGCCGAGGGCGATCGCCGGGGAGCGGTCCGCTGGCGGATCGTCAGCCCTGCTGGAGCGAGAGGTAGAAGATGTCTTCGTTCTCGGACCGGTTGAGCGTCTTCACTGTGGGGTCGGCGTCGATGATCGGAACCTGCGCCTGCACCGTGCCGTGGCCGAGGTTCTTCCACGTCAGCGGCGTCTTGTTGCCGTACAGGTCGACCCGGTCGAGCGATTTCACGTCGTGGACGTCCTTGAACGTGACCGTCATCATCGGCGTGCCGAAGTCGAGGTGCAGCGTGTCACCCGTGTTCTGGTCGAAGAAGATGTTGGCCTGGTTCTGGCGCTTGAGGTCGATGGCCAGCACCACGTGCTTTCCGTCGAGCTCGAAGCCGTTCGCCGTCGAGGCGCTCTCGTTGATGTCCGGCTTGAGCCCCGGCGACGTCGTGAAGGTGTCGTAGGTCGTGGCCTTCGTGCCGCGCAGGAGGTCTGCCAGGGTCACGAGGGTCTTGCCCTTCGGGCTCAGCGAGTCGCCGGATTTCAGCGCCTGGTTGTACCCGAACGCCGCGGGGTCGTTGGGTGCCCAGTCGGCGAAGTAGAACAGCTTGAACTGGTCGGGGTTGCTCCCGCCCTTGCTCAGTGCCCAGTGGAAGACGCGCGGGAAGATGTCGGCGACGAACTTGTCCTCGGGGGTGAAGCCGAGTTCGGTCTGCCAGACGGCCGGGTGCTTGATGCCGTGCTTCTGCGCGGCGGCGTAGACGGTCTGCATGGCGCCGATCGGCATGTAGTGCATGTCGAAGACGTCGACCGACTTCCAGGCGTTCCACTTCGTGAGCAGCGCGATGTACTCGCTGATCGGGGCGCCGGCGATCCAGCCTCCGTAGACCAGTTTCACGCCGTTGTCGTGCAGCACCTTCGAGGCGGGCAGCTGGATGTCGTGCATGTACTCGTCCATGCCGCCCTCCCAGAAGCCGGAGCCCGGGTAGGCCTCGTTCCACACCTGGTAGTACGTGATCCCGAGGGGTTTCAGCGTGTCGACCGCGAGCTGCACGAACTTCGCGAAGTCCTTGGGATCCTGCGGCGGCGTGTGGCCGATGTTGGTCTGAGCCGTGGCCGTCGTCGTCAGGATCTTGCCGTGCGAGTCCTTGGTGGTCAGCGGCCTCGTGAACGTTCCGTTCGCCTCACTCGTCACCGCGCCGTAGATGTACGTCGTGCCGTGGAACTCGTAGGTGTATCCGGTGCGGTTCGCCGCCCAGCCGGCGGTGTAGTCGAGCACGGGCAGGATCGTGATGCCGTGCGCCTTCGCCTCGGTGAACTGGGCCACGTACTTGGCGAGAGCCGCCTTGTCGATCACGCCCTTCGTGGGTTCGATCGTGCCCCAGTCGAAGTCCTGCCGGTCCCACGAGACGTTGCCCACGAGGCCGTCGAGAGAAGCCTGGTTCTCACCGGCGAAGGATCGGAACGGCTCTGAGAGGGTGAAGGGCAGATCGGCCACGGGGCTGGGGGCGCCGTCGCCGGCCACGGCGACGGCCTTGATGTCGGTGTCCGCCGTGATCGTGATCGGCTTCGCGTACGTGGTCTTGGTGGCGGAGGTGCGCGGGTCGGTGCCGTCCGTCGTGTACGAGATGCAGGCGCCGGGCGTCTTGCTCGCGAGAGCGACCTTCTTGCCGGTGGTGATGGATCCTGCACCGGGCGTCGCCGTCACGGGCGCGGTCGGGGCGGCCACCTCCGTGGTGACGGTCGCGTTCAGCTTCCCGGCGACCCACCAGGTGCTGACCTGGTCGCTGACGAAGATGACGTCGTCGCCCTTCGCGACTTTCACGTCGAGGTCGAACGACGCGGAGGTGCCGGTGTACGAGTAGAGCTCGGAGAACGGTCCCGTGGTCGCGGTGCCGTCGCCGTCGTGGGCGAGCAGGACCCGGAAGCGGCCGCCGGGCGACGTGAACGTGCCGCTCACGTGTTCCGTCTTGCCGTCGGCGGTGTCCGGCACCGTGTAGACGTCGGCGATCGGCCGGTAGTCGGTGCCGATGGAGCCGTCGGCCTTGACGTACCAGGCGTGCTCCGGCTTGTTCAGATCGGCGGCCCACTCGTCGGCCGCGAAGGCGCCGGTCCCGCCCTTGGCGAGCAGGCCAGGGGTGTCGGAGTCGAGGCTCTGGTACGACCAACGACCGGGCGCGACGACGTTGGTGTCGAGGTGGTAGTCGGTGACGTTGTTGGACGTGGGATTCGCGGTGCCGGCCCCGCAGGCCGTCGGTGCCGCAGCCAACGCAGTCGTCGCCCGCGACGCCGAGGGGGCTGTCGACGGGGAGTGGCTCGCGCCGACTCCGACGGCGTGCGCCGAGGCTGGAAGCGCCACGGCCGTCACCAGGACGGCCGAGATCGCAAGGGACAGTGATCGGACTTTCATGAGAACTCCATCGTTCCGGGAAGTGAAAGGCACCGATCCCGCCCCGTGCGCGGCCCGGCTCCGTCAAACTAATTCCATAGAGTGGATTTTGTCAATGGAGAACGCCGATGCGCCTCTCCGGGCGTCACATTCCGGCGTGCGCGGGGGTGTCGAGCGCGAACCAGGTGGTCGCGGCGTAGCTGTCGGAACGGCGGAAGTTCATCCAGCCGTCGGAGGTGTCCTCGCCGGGGGCGAGAGGTTCGTCGAGCAGTCGGCGGAGGGGGTGGCCATCGCGGTCGATCGTGATGGGGACCCCCGGCGCGCCGCTCGCGAGGAGCGCCAGCACGTGGTCCGCCGGGCCCCCGCCGATGGCGTCGACCGTGACCCGGATGCCGCCGTCGAACCAGACGCGGTCCTCCACGTGGAGGCGGTAGGGCGTCCACTGGCCGTCCGTGCCCGCGATCGGGCAGCCCTGGAACGGGTCGCTGAACTCGCCCATGCCCCAGCCGGTGCCCGCCCAGTCCTCGATCCCCGTCCCGCTGAGCGTCGGTGCAGGATCATCGCCCAGCGCGATCCGCACCTCGCCTTCGCCCCACCAGAGCTCCCCGTAGCGGGGATCGATCACGGCTCCGAGCTGTAGTCCCAGGAGTCGACCGCTGGCGCCCTTCAGCTCCAGAGCGGTCATCGGGCCGTCGAGAGCGACCGGGGTCGCTTCGGCGAAGACGCAGTGCACCCGCTCGGCGAGGCCGTGCTCGCGGAACTCGACGGCGATCTCGTAGAAGACCCGCTCGACATCGACGTCGGCGGTGTTGTGGAGCTCGATTCGGGCGGCCGTGGCGAACGGCAGCGGCAGGGTGGCGCAGAGACTCCTCCTCCGGGCTGGTGAACCAGTGCGAGCGCAGGCGCGTCAGCACACCGGTCGGGAACCCGAAGAAGGCGCCGAGGGGGACGTCGATGGCCGGCTGGGAGTCGTCGTCCCACCAGGCGCGCATCCGAATTCCCCGGATCGTCTGGGGCGACAGATCGCTCAGTGTCAGCCAGATCCGCTGCACCGTGCCCGGTCCTTGGGCATCCGACGATGCGGTGTCGAGCAGTGTCAGGGTTCCGCCTGCCGGCAGCGAAGTGAAGGGCCGCCCCTTCGCGCCGCGGTTGAGGCCTCCGGCTCCGCTCCGGCGTGCTTCCGGATTTTCGGGCGAGAACCAGCGCGTCGATGCCATGCGTCCACCGTACGGGTACGAGAAGAGCTGACTAGCCAAAGGTAGGACATTTGGCTAGGCTCGAATCATGTCCTTCGTCACGCGCAACGTTCCCCTGTCGACGCAGATCATCGATCTCCTGCGCGCGCGAATCGACGACGGCACCTATCCGATCGGAAGCCGCCTCCCGTCCGAGCTCGAGCTGGCGAACGCGCTCGACGTCAGCCGTAACAGCGTCCGCGAGGCGCTTCGAGCCCTCGTGCACTCGGGGCTGCTCAGCGCCCGAGCAGGCGACGGCACCTATGTGCGGGCCAGCAGCGAGCTCGTGCCCGCGGTGAACCGCCGCATCCACGCGGCAGAGTGGGCCGACGTGCTCGACGCGCGGTCGATGCTCGACCGGCACGGCGCCCGAGCCGCAGCGCGCACTGCCACGGAGGCCGACGTCTCCGCCCTTCGAGAGCTGCTCGCGGCCCGCGACCTGAGCTCCAGCGCGCAGGAGGCGGTCGACACCGACACGGCCTTCCACCTCGGCGTGATCCGCGCCGGAGGCAACGCCCTGCTCGTCGACATCTACTCCGGGCTGGAGGGGATCCCCGCGTGGATCGCCAGCGTGACACCGCCGGACGGCGATCACCCGCCGACGAAGCTCGGGTCGCGCGAGCCGGAGGCCCTGCGCCGCCTGCACGCCGATCTGGTCGACGCCATCGCGGCCCACGACGAGGACGACGCCGACCGAGTCGCGACCGCCCTCTTGGCCGAGGCGATGCGCCTCGAGCCCGTCGCGCCCGCCCAGGGGGCGCGGGGCGCCGAGTGAGCACCCTCACGGCCCGGAAGTCGGGCACGACCCTCTTTTTGATCGGCATCCTCCTGATCGCCGCCAACCTCCGCGTCGGCATCACGCCGGTGGGGCCGGTCATCGGCGAGATCCGAGCCGACCTCCACCTGCCTGCCTCGACCGCGTCGGCGCTGACCAGCATCCCGCTGTTGGCGTTCGCCGTGGTGTCCCCGTTCGCGGCGTCGCTGGCCAACCGCTGGGGTCCGCAGCGAACCCTCGCGGGTGCTCTCGCGGTCCTCGCCCTGGCCATCGTGATCCGGTCGACGCCCTGGGCGCCGTCCCTCTGGATCGGCACGGCGCTGCTCGGCGTCTCGGTGGCGGTGCTGAACGTGGTCCTGCCGGCTCTCGTCAAAGAGGAGTTCCCGGGGCGTGTCGGCCCGGTGACCGGCATCTACTCGGCGGCTCAGTCCGCGTTCGCGGCGATCGCAGCCGGCGTCGCGGTGCCCGTCGCCGCCGTCGCTCCCGGCGGGTGGCGGACGTCACTCGGGCTCTGGGCCGTCCTCGCGGTCGTGGCTCTGATCGTCCTGGCACCGCAGCTGCGCCTGCCGCACCATGCGGCCGCGGTCGCCCCCGTCGGGGGAGCACCGGCGCGCTCGACCTGGCGCTCGCCTCTCGCCTGGCAGGTCACGGTCTTCATGGGCCTCCAGTCGACGGCGTTCTACGTGTTGATCACCTGGCTGCCGTCCGTCGAGCTGGCCAACGGGCTCACGGCCGCTCAGGCCGGTTTCCACCAGCTGCTGTTCAGCGCCCTCGCGATCGCCGGCAGCCTGGGCGCCTCGAGCGTCCTCCGCCGGGGCGACGATCAGCGCGTCCTCGCCGCGACCTCCACGCTCCTCGTCGCTGCCGGCATCGCGATCGCGATGTTCGCGCCGCCGCTCGCCGTGATCGGCGTCTGCGTGACGGGCGTCGGCGCGGGCGGCGCCATCGTGCTGGCCCTGTCGCTCTTCGGCCTCCGGACGCGCCACCCGCTCCAGGCGGCCCGCCTCTCCGGCATGGCCCAGAGCGTCGGCTACCTCATCGCGGCTGCCGGGCCGATCGCGATCGGTCTCCTCCACGATGCGACCGGCTCCTGGAATCTCGCGCTCGGCGTCCTCTTCCCGCTGCTCGCCATCCAGCTGGTCGTCGGCCTCCTCGCGGCCCGAGATCGCAGCCTCTGACTCCCCGCTTCGCCTGCGAGTCCTGGCGACGGGCGCCGGGCCCCCTTCGTCCAGGTCGTTTGCTACCCTGAACGAGTGCTGATTCCTGAAGCAGACAGGCTCTAGCCACCGCATCGCGGTGGCGGCCCCCGCGCGGCGCGCGCCCCTTCGGCGCGCGCGGGCGGCTGTCCTCTCCCTTCGCTTCATCGGTCCACAGCGCGGCATCGCCGCAGGAGTTGTTCCATGCCTTCTTCCCCGTCCATCACGTTGGCCGACCTCGGATTCACCTGGCCGGACGGCGACACGGTCCTCACCGGCCTGACCGGCAGCTTCGGTCGTGGTCGCACCGGCCTCGTCGGCGACAACGGCGCCGGCAAATCCACCCTCCTCCGCCTGATAGCGGGCAGGATCACGCCCACCTCCGGCCGCATCACGACCGTCGGCGACGTCGGCTACCTCTCCCAGACCCTCGCGCTCGACGTCGGCGCGACGATCGCCGACCTGCTCGGCATCACGGCGAAGCTTGCCGCGGTGCGCGCGATCGAGGCAGGCGACGTCGCCGAGCATTACTTCGAGCAGCTCGGCGACGACTGGGACATCGAGGCCCGCGCGGTTGAGGCCCTGGGTGAGGCCGGTGTTCCCGTCTCGCTCGACCGCCGCGTGGGCGAGGTCTCGGGTGGCGAGGCGATGCTCGTCACCGCCACCGGCCTCCGGCTCGCGCGCACCCCGGTGACCCTCCTCGACGAGCCGACCAACAACCTGGACCGCGACGCGCGTCGGCGCTTCGCCGACCTCGTGACGGCGTGGCCGGGAGCCCTCGTGGTCGTCAGCCACGACACGGCCCTCCTCGAGCGGATGGACGACACCGCCGAGCTGCACGCGAACAGGCTCAGCGTGTTCGGCGGCGCGTACAGCGCGTGGCGCGATCACCTCAGAGGCGAGCAGGCCGCCGCTCAGCAGGCGGCCAGGACGGCGGCGCAGGCCGTCAAGGTCGAGAAGCGGCAGCGGATCGAGGCCGCGACGAAACTGGCCCGGCGGGAGCGCACCGGCCAGAAGAAGTCCGACAACAGGCAGGGAGCGAAGATCCTCATGAACCAACGCGCCTCCGACGCGCAGGTGTCGGCGGGAAAGCTCCGAGCCGGTGTCGACGACAGCCTCGCGGCGGCGCAGGCTTCGCTCGACGACGCGGCGGCGCGAGTTCGCGACGACGAGCACATCCGTCTCGACCTGCCCGACCCGGACGTGCCGAGGAACCGGCAGCTGGCGAGACTCGACGGGACCAACCGCTCCTTCGTGCTCCAGGGTCCGGAACGCGTGGCCCTGATCGGCCCGAACGGCGTCGGGAAGACGAGCCTCCTGGAGGGGCTCGTGTCGGCCGCGTCGGCGGGTCCGGGCCGGGCGGGCGGGATCCTGCTCACGGAGCGGTTCGGCTACCTGGATCAGCGCCTCGATGTCCTCGACCCCGCTCGGAGCGCGCTGGAGAACGTCGAAGCGGCCGCCCCGGAGGTCGCGCCCGGTGTGATCCGGAATCAGCTCGCCCGGCTCCTGCTGCGGGGCGACAGCGTCTCGCGTCCGACCGCCACGCTGTCCGGTGGGGAGCGATTCCGCGCCGCCCTCGCGATCCTGATGTTCGCCGCCCCTCCCGCCCACCTGCTGATCCTCGACGAGCCGACCAACAACCTCGACGTCCGCAGCGTCGAGCAACTGGTCGACGCGCTTCGCGGCTACCGGGGCGGGCTCCTCGTCGTCAGCCACGACGACGACTTCCTGAGCCGGCTGGAGCCGTCCGTCGTGCTGGCGCTCGATGCCGACGGCGCCCTCCGCGACGCGACCCTCGGCTGAGGAGTCGGACACCGTCACTGCGGAGTCGGGGCCGGCCGAGGAGCGCCGGTCAGGAGACGACGTGCCGGGTGGAATCGCGAATGACGAGGCGGGTGGTCAGATCGTCGTCGTCGTCGTCGGCGGCGGCGTTGGCAGGCGGCGGGGCGGCCGCTCCCAGGAGCTCCAGCATCCGCGACGCGGCCGTGCGGCCCAGTGACGTTCCGGGAAGGGCGACGCTCGTGAGACCGGGCGCCGTCACGACCGACGAGGGCAGATCGTCGAAACCGGACACTGCGACGTCTTCGGGGACCCGGATCTCGTGCAGGCGCGCCGACGCCAGGGCGCCGTACGCCTGCGTGTCGGTCGCGCACAGCACGGCGGTGGCGCCTGAGGCCCGCCACTCCGGCCAGGCCGCGGTCACCGCGGCCGCCGCGGCGGACACGTCGACGACGCTGGCCACGCCGCCCAGAAGGGTGAGGCCCCGGCGCGCGGCCGCCGCCTCGATCAACGATCGCCGAAGAGCGAACGTCTCGGTGCCGGTGCTGCTGTCGAGGTAGGCGAGCACGCGGTGACCCTGGTCGGCGAGATGGTCGACGAGGTCGTCGGTGCCGCGCACGAGGTCGTAGTTGACGATGGCGTCGCCGCGCGCGCTCCCCGGTGCGTCCAGGAGTACGGTCGCCGGACCCGCGGGGAGCGCGGCCAGGAACTCGGCCGACGGCGCATCGATGAGGAGCCCGGCCGGACGAAGCGCGGTGAGACGGCCGACGACCGACGCGTCGGGCTGCACGCCGGGGCTCGCAACGGAGAGGAGGAGCTGGTAGCGGTCGCCGAGAACCGACATGATGCCCCGGACGACATCGCCGTAGTACGGATTCGACAGGTCGGGGGCGACCAGGATCACGACGTCGGCGCTGCCTCGCGCCAGTGCGCTGGCCGTGTGGTCGACCACGTAGCCGAGGGTCTCGATCGCGGAGGCGACCCGGGCGATGGTGCTCGACGACACCCTCCCCTTCGTCTTGCCGCTCGCGACCAGCGAGACCGTGGACACCGAGGTGCCCGCGAGTGCTGCGACGTCGGTCGCCGTCGCCCGACCCGGCCGAGGGCCGGAGGCGAGCGGAGGCGTGTGTTCGACGTCGTCCCCGGGCATCCTGTAATCGTACGGGGTCGGACGTCCTCCGCGACGAGAAAGCGTCAAGCGCTTGACGTGCTACTGTCTTCGAATGCCGTCAAGCGCTTGACGTCTGCGGCTCACACACCTGATTCCCCAACGAAGTGGAGAAGAACATGACTTCCCCGTCACGGCCTCGCGCCATCGTCCTCGACTGCGATCCCGGGCACGACGACGCCATCGCCCTCCTGCTGGCCCACGGCAACCCCGACATCGACCTCCTCGCGGTCACCACCGTCTTCGGCAACCAGACGCTCGAGAAGGTGACGCGCAACGCGCTCTCCGTCGCGCGCATCGCCGGCATCACCGGCGTCCCCTTCGCGGCCGGTGCCGGTCGCCCGCTCGTCCGGCACGTCGAGCACGCCGCCGACATCCACGGCGAGTCCGGGCTCGACGGTCCGGTCCTTCCCGATCCAGCGTTCGACCTCGACTCGCGCCACGCCGTCGAGCTGATCATCGACACCGTGATGAGCCGCGAGCCCCACACGGTCACCCTCGTCGCGACGGCGGCGCTCACCAACCTGGCTCTCGCCGTTCGCACCGAGCCGGCCATCGTCGAGCGCGTTCGCGAGGTCGTCCTCATGGGCGGCGGCTACCACGTCGGCAACTGGAGCCCCGTCGCCGAGTTCAACATCGCCATCGACCCCGAGGCGGCGCACGTCGTCTTCAACGCCGCCTGGCCCGTCGTGATGGTCGGTCTCGACCTCACGCACCAGGCGCTCGCGACCCCGGAGGTCGCGGCAAGCATCGCCGCCGTCGGCACCGGGCCCGCCCGGTTCGTGGGGGAGCTGCTCGAGTTCTTCGGCTCGACCTACAAAGAGGTGCAGGGCTTCGACTCGCCCCCGGTGCACGATCCCTGCGCCGTCGCCTACGTGATCGACCCCACGATCGTCGAGACGGTCAAGGTGCCGATCGACATCGAGCTCACCGGCACTCTCACGCTCGGCATGACCGTGGCCGACTTCCGCGCCCCGGCGCCCGACGACTGCAACACCTGGGCGGCTACCCGCCTCGACCGCGACCGCTTCTGGAAGCTCGTCGTCGACGCTCTGGAGACGATCGGCGAAGGCGGGGTGATCGCGGAATGAGCGTCACGACAGCGGCAGCGAAGACCGCCAGGATCGGAACCCTCACCGCGGCGCTCCTCGCCGCCTGCATCGCGTTCCAGCTCAACGCCAGCATGCTCAGCCCGGTGCTCGTCACCATGGCCACCGAACTCCACACGGATCAGGCCACGATCGGCCTCTCCCAGACGCTGTTCTTCACGGCGGCCGCGCTCTTCTCGCTCTTCCTGCCGCGGCTCAGCGACATCATCGGCCGCAAGCGGGTCCTCGCCTGGATGCTCGTCGTCATGTTCGCCGGGAGCATCATCGCCGCCCTGGCCGTCAACGTGCCGATGCTCTTCGCCGGCCGCATGATCCAGGGGGTCGCCGGCCCCGTGGTCCCCATCTGCCTCCTGATGCTGCGGAGCGAGGTGAAGGACCCCAAGCGCTACGGCGTCACCATGGGTCTCATCACCGCCGTGAACGGCGGGATCGCCGGAATCGACGCCCTCGCCGGCGGCTGGCTCGCGACGAACTTCGGCTTCCGGTCGGTGTTCTGGGTCATCGCCGCCATCGCAGCGCTCGCCGTCGTGTTCGTCGCCGTGTGGGGTGTGGAGTCGCGTCCGTCCGGCGACGTGCGCATGGACTGGTGGGGGTCCTGCCGCTCGTCGTCTCGATCGGCGCCCTCCTCACGGCGTTCAACGAGGCCGGCAAACTGGCCTCGGCGAACTGGGGTCTCGTCGTCGGCGGGCTGGTCCTCGCGGTCGTGGCCTTCCTCGCCTTCTGGTTCCTCGAGAACAGGATTCGCCAGCCGCTGATCCCGACCGCGTATCTGCGCCGGCGGTCGTCCTGGGCGCTTCTGCTCACGACGCTGCTGACCATCACCGGCGTGTTCGCGGTCGTCAACGGGCTCGTCACGTCGTTCGCGCAGAACGCCGACGCGGGCTTCTCGATGAAACCCGATGTCGCCTCGCTCGCGTTCCTGACGCCCTACGCCCTGGTCGGCTGGCTCGTCGGACCGTTCTCCGGCCGGCTCGCGCCCACGCTCGGGTACCGCACCATGCTGCGAATCGGCATCGGCGGCAGCGTGCTCGCCACTCTGCTGATGGCGTTCGTCGGCGTGCACTCGCTTCCCGTGCTCATCACGGCGACCGTGCTCATCGGCATCACCTACGCCGGCATCGCGAACATCATGCTGAACGGTCTGGGCATCGTCCTGTCGCCCGCCGACAACCCCGGGTTCCTCCCCGGGCTGAACGCGGGTGCCTTCAACCTCGGCGCCGGTCTCAGCTTCGCCGTGCTCCCGGTGCTCCAAGTGGTCGGCTCACCGACCGGCAGCCACTCGACGACCGGCTACACGGCGGGCATGCTGCTCGGGGCGGCCATCACCCTCGGCGCGTTCGCCGTGTCGTTCCTCATCCCGCGTCCCGTCGACGCCGAGACGGCGGAGTGAGCGTGAAACCCCTTGTGATCGTCGGGTCGCTGAACGCCGACCTGGTCGTGCAGACCGAGCGCTTCCCGCGAGCCGGCGAGACCCTGCACGGTTCGCCCCTGCGGATCCTGCCCGGTGGGAAGAGCTCCAACCAGGCCGCGGCCGCAGCCCGTCTCGGCGGGGAGGTCCGCCTCGTCGGCGCCGTCGGAGACGACGACAACGGCAGGATGCTGGTCGCCGCGGCGCGTGAGTCCGGGGTCGACACCCGCGGGGTGGCCCTTCGCTCCGACAGCGTGACCGGAACGGCCGTCATCACCGTCGACGCCCAGGGCGAGAACACGATCGTGATCTCGGCGGGCGCGAACGGAACGCTCTCGGCCGCCGACGTCGAGGCGAACCGGGTGTCGTTCGACGGAGCCTCCGTGCTCGGGCTCTGCCTCGAGGTGGGGATCGACGCCGTCCTGGCCGCCGCGCGGGCCGGCCGCGAAGCCGGGCTCACGGTTCTGACCAATCTCTCGCCGTACGCAGCCGTTCCCGACGACCTGCTGCTCGCGACCGACGTCGTCCTCCTCAACGAGCACGAGGCGGCGCAGCTCCTCGGCGTCGACCTCGACGCGGTCGAGTGGAGCGATGTCGGGGCGGCCATCGCGCGCCTCGGCGTCCCGCACGCCGTGATCACGACCGGTTCGGCCGGATGCGTGGTCCTGAGCGGTGACGACAGCCCGGTCACGGTCCCGTCGCCGCGTGTCGGCGCGGTCGACACGACGGGCTGCGGCGACGCGTTCATGGGAGCCTTGGCGCTGCGTCTCGCCGAAGGGGACGCCCTCGTCGCCGCGGCGACGTTCGCGGTGCGCGTGGGGAGTTTCGCGGCGACCCGTCACGGCGCCCAGAGCTCCTACCCGACCCCGGCCGAGCTGGAGACCTTCAGCGCGTGACCGTCGTCCCTCGGGCGATCACCTGGTCCAGAAGTCTTCGGGACGCGATCCGGCGCGGAAGCCGAACCGTTCGACCATCTGCATCGCCTCGGGAAAACCGGCGGCGATGGCGTCGGGGGTGTGGGCGTCGCTGCCGAAGCTGATCGCGCGGCCGCCCTCTTCGCTCCACCACTGCGGGATCCACGGCCAGATCCGGCGCGTGTTCATCTCGAGAGCGCGCCCGCTCTCGGCCAGCGACCGCATCGCGGATCGGTACTCGCCCTCGAACCGCTTCGGGTCGAAGGGCCCCGCGGTGGTCGTCGGCCACGAGCGCACCGGGTAGTCGATGTGGGTGAAGACGGCGAACGAGTCGGAGCCGGCGACCATCCGCGGGATCTCGTCGAGGTACGCCCGGATGACGTCGTCGGGAGGTTGCAGTCGGAACAGCGTGTTCGGCTCGCTCCGCCCGGCGGCGGCCGCGAGCGTGTGCAGCGAGCCGTTGACCCGGTCGAAGACCCCGCGGCCGAGGAGCTCGGCCGCGCGTTCGTCGTTGAGATGCGGCTGGCCGTACTCCAGGCCGGTCATGATGTGGAGCTCGGGGAACTCGTGGCGGCACCGATCGATGCTGTCGAGGTAGCCGTCGACGTCGAGCGGCGGGAGGGCGACGATCCCCGCGTCGTTCAGGAGGTGGCGCTGATGCGGGAGGAGGTCGCCCGGATCGGCTCGCCACTCGGGGTCGAGGTCGAGGTGCTCGGTGAAGACGAGGGTGGCCAGACCGATCCGGGACGCCACCCGGCAGGTCTCTCTCATGCGGCCGGCGGCGTCGGATCGCGGACCGCCGGTGTCCCAGGACCACTCGCTGTGAACGTGGGTGTCGGCCGGAAGAGTCATGCTCCGGATCGTGCCACACGCGTCCGGACGAAGCCCCAGGCGACGAGTGCCCCGGCGACGAGCGTGAGCGTCAGCCCGCCGAGGGTCACGGCTTCGTGGAACTGGGCGGTCTGTCGGCTGCTCCAGCCGCCGGTCGCGATGTCGCCGGCGAAGAGTGCGGCGAGGATCGTGCCCGTGACGGCGATTCCGATCCCGGTGGCGACCTCGGAGGCGGTGTCGACGAGGGCGGCGCCGATCGAGGTGCGGTTCTCGGGCAGCCCGCGCAGCACGTTGGTGCCGGCGACGACGCCGTTCACGCGGATTCCCGCGGCGACGAGCGCCAGAGCCATCGCGATCCAGACGTACCCGAGGTGGCCCAGGACGGCGTAGACGGCGAGCCCCAGAACCACCGCCGCAGCGCTGAGCCACGCGGCCCGGTCGAGCCCGACCCGACCGACGAAGCGACCGACGAACGGGCCGGATGCGACGAGCACGACGACCTGGGGCAGCATGCCGATCGCGGCGAGGGCGGGCGGCCACCCCCAGTCGAGTTGGAGCTGCAGGGTGACGAGGTAGCCGAGACCGGCCAGCGCCAGCCCGGACGCCGCCTTGTAGGCCAGCCCGGACGACACCAGGGGACGGGCGACCAGCGCGAGATCGAGGAGCGGGTGCGCCGCCGTGCGCATGCGGATCACGAAGAGGATCACGCCGACGACGGCCGCGGCGCTCGCAGACCACGGCGACCAGGATCCCGTTCCCTCGTCGACGAAGAGGGTCGGCGCGACGAGTGCGAGCACGATCGTCGCCGTGCCGAGAACTGCGCCGATGACGTCGACGGGGTCGCGGTGGAGTTCGTCCGGCCGGTCGGCGGCGATGCCGCCGCGGATCCCCGCGAACGCGAGGGCTGCTATCGGCACGTTGACGAGCAGCAGGATCTGCCAGGGGGCGACGGCGAGGACGAGTCCGCCGAGCGTCGGGCCGATGGCCAGCCCCACGAGGCCCACGGTGGTGATGAGCGACATCGCCCTGACCCGGAGACCGTCGGCCGCGAAGAGTCGGAACGCCAGAGCGATCGAGCCCGGCGTCGTCATGGCGGCGGCGACTCCCATCGTCAGACGGACGGCGATCAACTGCTCTGTCGAGGTGACGAAGGCGGTCGCGAGACTGGCGAGGCCGAGGAGGACCAGTCCGGTGAGCATGACGCGACGGCGCCCGAAGCGGTCGGCGATCGCGCCGAACGCGAGCATCAGGCCGCCGAACACGACCGAGTAGGCGCCGGTCACCCACTGCAGTCCGACCGTCGAGGTGTGGAGGTCACGACCGATGGTCGGGAGGGCGACGGTCAGGATCGAGTTGTCGAGCATCTCGAAGAGGAAGACGGCCGAGAGTCCGGCCAGGGCGATCCAGGCGCCACGCAGGGTCTCGGGGGCAGGTGGGGAGGCGTTCAACGAACGCTGTTCGATAGTCACGAACTAAGTTATACGCAGCGAACGACGTTCGTGTCAAGGTAGGATCGTTCCATGCCCACGGACCCGAGACAGCGCCGCGCCGCCCGTCACGCACAATCGACAGCGGCCGCCGACGAGGCCGCTCCCCGCAAGCGCCCGATCACCGTCGACCGGATCACCGATGCCGCCCTCGACGTCATCGCGACCCAGGGCTACGACGCGCTGACCATGCGCAGCGTCGCGGCACTGCTGCACACCGGCCCCGCGTCGCTCTACGCGCACGTGGTCAACAAGGCCGACATCGACGAGTTGATCATCGGCCGGCTCTGCAACCAGCTGGTCCTGCCCGAGCCCGATCCGGAGACCTGGCGCGAACAGATCTCCGACGTGTGCGCCCAGCTGCGCGACCAATACCTCAGATACCCGGGTGTCGCGCGCGCCGCTCTCTCGATGGTGGTCACCGACCTCGACGTGCTGCGCGTCAGCGAGGGGATGATGGCCATCGTCCTCGCCGGGGGTGTCGCGCCGCAGTCGGCGGCCTGGGCGATCGACGCCCTCTTCCTCTACGTCGGCGCCTACACTCTCGAGATCTCGCTCGGAGCACAGCGTCAGGGGCAGACCGGTGAAGACTGGCTCGTCTCGCGCGAGGAACGCGACGAACTGGTCAGCAGGTTCCGCAACCTGCCGGCCGACCGCTTCCCCGAGACGCGACGCCACGCCGCCGAGCTGACGGCGGGCGACGGGCACGAGCGCTTCGACTTCACGGTCGGCCTGATCGTCCGCAACCTGGCGTAGCGGACGACGACGTCACTGGAACGAGGCGGCGACCCCGTTGCGGTGATAGTCGAAGACGACGCTCGTCCGGGTCGATGCGACGCTCGGCTGTGCGGAGAGGTGCTCGACGACGAACTCGCGGATGGCCGAGGAGTCGGCGACCGCGATGTGCACGATGAAGTCGTCCGTGCCGCCGAGGAAGAAGACCTGCAGCACCTGCGGGAGGTTCCGCACCTCCTCCGAGAAGCGGACGATGCTCTCCTGCCGAGCGCCCGGGCGCAGCGTGACCCCGACGATCGCCTGGAGGCCCAGCCCCAAGCTGCGCTGATCGATGCTGGTGAGGAAGCCGGTGACCACGCCGCGGTCCTGCAGTGACCGGAGGCGGACGTGCGCGGTCGACGGAGCGATGCCCGCCGCCTCGGCGAGGGCCGCGTTGGAGATGCGTCCGTCCGACTTCAGCACCTCGAGCAGCCGCCGGTCGATCTCGTCGAGCACGACCGGCTCGTGAATATCCTTCGTCGAATCGACCACAGGCGTCATCTCCACGGTAGTTGTCTGCAAAATCTTCACGAATTGAAAAATCTTCTTCGGAAGAAACATAGAGGAAACGAACCGTGTCCATGCTTGATGTCACGCGGCAACGGTGCCGCCCGTCGAACTGGAGGAACGACATGCGCGTGGGAATCCCGACCGAGATCAAGAACAACGAGAACCGCGTCGCCATCAGCGCCGCCGGCGTCGACACCCTGGTGCGTCGCGGCCACGAGGTCTTCGTCCAGGCCGGGGCCGGCGCCGGATCCCGCATCCTCGACGCCGACTACGCGGCCGCGGGCGCGACGATCCTGCCCACCGCCTCCGAGGTCTGGGCCACCGCCGAGCTGCTCCTCAAGGTCAAAGAGCCGATCGCCGCCGAGTACGGGCACCTGCGCGCCGACCAGACCGTCTTCACCTACCTCCACCTCGCTGCCGACCCCGCGCTGACGAACGCTCTCGTCGAGTCGGGTACGACCGCCATCGCGTACGAGACCGTCCAGCTGGCCGACCGCAGCCTGCCGCTGCTCTCGCCGATGAGCGAGGTCGCCGGCCGGTTGTCGATCACCGTCGGCTCCTACCACCTGCTCCGCTCCAACGGCGGTCGCGGGTCGCTGCTCGGCGGTGTCCCCGGCACGCCGAAGGCCAAGGTCGTCGTCATCGGCGGCGGCGTCGCGGGGAGCACGCGGCCGACAACGCGCTCGGCATGGGAGCCGACGTCACGGTGATCGACGTGTCACTGCCCCGACTCCGCGCGCTCGAGGTGCAGTTCGGCGGCCGGATCCAGACCCGGCACTCGACGCCGTTCGCGATCGCCGAGCAGCTTCGCGACGCCGACCTCGTGATCGGCTCCGTCCTGATCCCGGGGGCCGCGGCACCGAAGCTCGTCACCGACGAGATGGTGTCGACGATGAAGCCGGGCGCCGTGCTCGTCGACATCGCCATCGACCAGGGCGGCTGCTTCGAGGGGTCGCACCCGACGACGCACGACGAGCCGACCTTCGCCGTGCACGACGCCGTCTACTACTGCGTGGCGAACATGCCGGGCGCCGTTCCCGAGACCTCGACTCGCGCACTCACCAATGCGACCCTGCCCTATGTGGTCGCGCTCGCCGACCTGGGCTGGAAGGCGGCGACGGCCGCAGACCCGGCTCTGGCCAAGGGCCTCAACGTCACCGCCGGTCGCGTCACGAACGCCGGGGTCGCCGCCGCGTTGGGGCTCGAGCTGGCGACCGCGTAGCGGTGTGGGCGCGCGGCATGCCCTAGGCTCGGGGATCGTCATGACGTCCGTTCGCGCTGCCACGGCAGACGCCCTCCGCAGCGCCGGGTACGAGATCCTGCCCTTCGCCCGCACCTTCGAGAACGTCCTCGAGAACGTTCCGCGGTCGACTCCTCTCACGGTGACGGCGTCGCCGCCCCGGGGCATCGGCGCCACCGTCGACCTCGCCGTCCGACTGGCGGCGGCGGGCTACGACGTCGCACCGCACCTCGCGGCGCGGATGATCGCCGACGAACACGAGCTGAGCGACGTGCTGGCCCGTCTCGCCGAAGCCGGCGTCACCAGCCTCTTCGTGGTCGGCGGCGACGGCGAGCCGCGGGGCGACTACCGCGATGCGCTTCCCCTTCTGCGCGCCGTCCGCGAATCGGCCCACGACTTCACCGACATCGGCATCGGCGGGTATCCGGAGGGGCACGCTCTCATCCCCGGGAGCACCCTGCTGCAGGCCCTGCGCGAGAAGGCCGAGCTGGCGAACCACGTGACGACGCAGATCTGCTTCGACCCGGCGGCCATCGCCGCGTGGGCGGCCGAACTCGAACGCGAGGCGATCACGCTTCCGATCCGGGTCGGCCTGCCGGGCGCGGTGCGTCGGCAGCGACTGATCCGGATCTCGGCGGCCATCGGACTCGGCGACTCGGCGCGATTCCTGCAGAAGCAGAAGAGCCTGTTCTGGCGGTTCTTCCTGCCGGGCGGCTACAGTCCGAACCGGTTGATCACGGGTCTCGAGCCTGCCGTCGCCGGCCCGTCGCCGGTCACCGCGTTCCATCTCTTCACCTTCAACGAGCTCCGCGCCACCGAAGCCTGGCGCCGAGAGCTGCTCGACCGCTACGACTCCTGAGACAGGATCGTGCCGCTCAGTGGATGACGCCGCGTTCGATCCTCGAGTCGAGGTGATCGACGATCGCGAACGCGACGGGTTCGGTCAGCGGACCGGGTCGGCTCTCCGACCAGTTCGCCTCGAACCGGGAGCGGAAGCCGGCCGTCCACGGCTGAGCCGAGGAGTCCGTCCGCGGTGACCAGCGCCAGAGCAGTTGTCCGCGCCGATTGACCTCGACGTCGTCGGCGCCGGGCCCGACGGCGATCGGCGTCGGCCGGACGCAGACCAGCGGTGCGTCGAGACGGGGGCGCTCTTCGAGCCCCGGGATCGGCGCCGACAGCATCGAGTACGGGAGGGCGACGCCCCTCGAGGTGAGCGCGAAGATCTCGAGCGGCCAGCACGGGGCCACGGACTTGAAGACGCGGGACCCCGAGGTGCCCTGCCCGACCAGCACGGTCTCGACCGGCTCGATCCCGCGGCGCCGCAGGTGGATGACGGTCTCGGCCAGCAGCGACTGCAGGGCCCAGCCGCCGGCGACCTCGTCGGATTCTTCCGGCACCGCCTGCACGCCGCGGCGGGGCCGCGCGAACCGGTCGATGGCCTCGTCGAGCTCTGTCATGGGTCCCCTTCCCTGGGGCATCCACGCTATCCGGGCAGCAGCTCGAACGCGGTGCGACCCGCAGCGATGCCGTTGACCTGGAGCTCGATCGCGTGCTGCCCCGGGTGATAGCGACGCGTCGTGATCACCCTGAACGAGTGCTGCTTCGCGAGGTCGAGCGTCTCTCCGGGGGCGAGCGACGTGACGGTGAGCTTGAACGTCTTGCCCGTCGTCGTCCCGTTCGCCTTGCGATGGTGGACGATGTAGTCGATAGCGAGCCGGGCCGTCTCCCGGCCCCTGTTCGTGACTCGTGCCGAGAACGTGACGCTCTCGCCGACCGCGACCACCGTGCGATCCAGTGTCAGGCTCGTGATCTCGAGCTCGGCGGGTTCGAAGCCGAGCAGGGCGAGAGCGGCAGGATCGCCCTTCTTCACGAGGGTGCGCAGGGCGCGCCTCACAAGCGCCCTCGTGCTCGCATCGGGGGCGGCCAGCCACGCCGCCGCGGTGTCCACCACCAGGCCGGGCGCGTGTCGGCTGATGTCGTTGAGGTGGTTCGCGACCGACCGCCGGACGTACTCGCTCTCGTCGCGGTAGAGCGCCGTGAGAATCGGAACGGTCGCCGCGGGATCCTGCAGGATCCCCGGCACCCGGCTCGACCAGGGCAGGTACGGTCTCGTCCCCTCCGACGCCAGGCGGCGCACGTGCTCGTCCTCCGCGGTCAGCCACCGATCGCGAATGCGGTCCAGCGCTCGGTCCAGATCGTGCCGGAGGAGGACCCGGATCGCGAACTCCGAGGTGAGCCTCGGCGTGAGCTCGGCCAGGAGGTCCAGGGCGTCGTCGAAGGCGCCGGTGCTGCCGTCGGCGACCGCGAGGGCGGCCACAGCCGAGGTGACCGGCCAGATGAGCCAGCCGCTGAAGGGCCGGGGGCCTTCCGCCGCCCGGCGGACGACGGCCGCGAACTCGGCGTACGGCAGTGCGAGGTCGGCGAGCGTCGCGTCGCGGAGGAGGTCGCTGCGCTCGCGCAGGGCGAGCGGGCCGAGGGCCTCCGCCGCGGCTTCCAGTCGCTTCAGCGGGGTGCCTGGCGCGGCGTCGCGGAGGGCGTCGACCAGGGCGAGCGCGGCCGGCCGGCCGAGGAGTTCGTCAGCGAAGGGCATGGACACAGGCTGGCACACCTGGGTGTCCACTCATGCTCGGGGAGCAGGATGCTCTGATGACTTCAACGATCACGACCATCGTCCTCCCCAAGCTCGGCACCGACCGCGAGACGGCCTTCGCCGTCGTGGCCGACGCCCTGCCCGTGGCGGGTACGGTCGTGCACCTCGACGCCGGCGAGGTCTCCGTGGGAGAGCGCGTCTTCGTGGCCGGCCTCGTGGAAGCGCTCCAGGAGCAGGCGGTCGAGAGCGTCGTCGTGATCCGGGCGACGCGCCCGTTCGCCGACCACTTCAGTCGCGCCGCGACGCCCCGCGACCTCGCGCACTCCTTCGTCGACAGCCAGTAGGTCTCACCCTCCGCTCGCCCGACACGGCGGGCTCGCCTCCGCGGACACGAGCGGTGGAGTGCAGCGGGACGCGTCAGCGGGCGAGCTCCTCCTGGATCACGGCGACGAACGCGTCGACGTCGGCCTCGGTGGTGTCGAAGGCAGTCATCCAGCGCACTTCGCCCGCCGCGCGGTCCCAGTCGTAGAACCGGACCCGCTCGCGGATCCGGTCGGCGACGGCGTTGTCGAGGGTGGCGAACACCGCGTTGGCCTGGGTTTTCTGCGTGAAGCCGAGCCCCTGGAAACGCGACGACTCGAGAGCCGATCGCAGGCGGGTCGCCATGGCGTTGGCCTGCCCGGCCGAGCGGAGCCACAGGTCACCCTCGAGGAGGGCGATGAACTGCGCCGACACGAAGCGCATCTTCGACGCGAGCTGCATGTTGAGCTTGCGCAGGAAGATCAAGCCGTCGACGGCCGCAGGAGTCAGCGCGATGACGACCTCGCCGTACAGGAGTCCGTTCTTCGTCCCGCCGAAGCTGAGGACGTCGACCCCGGCATCCGTCGTGAACTCGCGGAACGAGACGTCGAGGGCGGCCGCGGCGTTCGCGATCCGGGCCCCGTCCATGTGCAGGTGCATGCCCTTGGAGTGGACGTGGTCGGCGATCGCGCGCACCTCGGACGGCGTGTAGAGCGTGCCGAGCTCGGTCGTCTGCGTGATGCTCACGGCGAGCGGCTGGGCCCGGTGCTCGTCGCCCCAGCCCCAGGCCTCGACATCGATCAGCTCGGGCGTGAGCTTGCCGTCCGGCGTCGGCACGGTCAGGAGCTTCAGCCCGGAGATCCGCTCGGGAGCGCCGTTCTCATCGGTGTGGATATGAGCCGTGCTCGTCGCGACGACGGCTCCCCAGCGCGGCAGCATCGACGTCAGTGCCGTCACGTTCGCGCCCGTCCCGTTGAAGACCGGGAACGCTTCCGCCTGCTCGCCGAAGAGACCTTTGACGACCGCCTGCAGTCGGGCCGTGTAGACGTCTTCTCCGTAGGCGATCTGGTGGCCGCCGTTCGCCTCGGCGAGGGCCTCGAGGATCTCGGGGTGAGTGCCGGCGTAGTTGTCGGAAGCGAAACCACGCCAGGAGGCGTCGTGGAGACGGGTCATGAATCGGAGCCTTTCGAAGAGGGGACGAGATCGATGCGAGCGCCGTTGAGCTCGGCCGCGGGCTGGGACCAGAGGGGCAGGATCGCGTCGGCGAGGGTGTCGGGAGAGGTCCCGTCACCACCGATGGCCTTCACGACCACCGTGACGGCTGCGGCGCGTCCGGCCTTCCGCCATCCGGACGCCACCGCCCGCACCCAGGCGTCGGCCGCGGTCTTCACCGTGGCGTAGTTCGCGTTGCTCCAGGTGGGTTCGGCGGCGGTGGACGACCCGATGGCGACGAGACGCCCGTGCTCGGCCGAGCCGAGGTCGTCGTGGAACGCGAGGGTGACCTGCCGGAGAGTGCGCAGGATCCTGCTCTCCAGCCAGTCGAAGTCGGCCTCCGCCTGGCCGCCCCGCCAGCCGCCCACGAGGTGCACGACTCCGTCGGCCGGGCCGAACTCGGCGCGGACGGCGGCGGCCAGGGCCAGGGTCTCCTCGGTGGAGGTGAGTTCGACGACGTGGCGGGAGGACGCGTCGACGGAGGCCAGCCGGTCGGCGTTCGTGCCGACGGCCACGACGAGGTGCCCGGCCGACAGGAGTGTTCGGCAGACGGCTCGGCCGGCGTCGCCCGTGGCGCCGGTGACGACGATGACGCTCACGCGGCGACAGCCGTCTCGGGCGTCGCCGGATCGACGCCGGCCCCGGTGATGCCGGCGGTCGACTCGATCACCGCCGTCATCTTCTTCGCGAGGGCCTCGTAGAACATGCTCAGCGGGAACTCGTCGTCGAGGACCTTGTCGGTGTAGCCCTTCGGGGGACCGTCCAGCGGCAGGTCGCGCGTGGCCCACGCCGAGGCCGGATGCGGGGTGAGCGTCGCGGCGACGAGATCGTAGGCCGCGAGCCAGTGTGCGACCTTCGGCCGGTCGATCGACTTCCAGTAGAGCTCGTCGATGGCTGTGCCCAGGGCGATCACGACGTCGGGGACTTCGTCCCAGTCGATGGCGAGCTGCGTGTCGGTCCAGTGCAGAACGTGGTGCTGGTGCAGCCAGGCGAACAGCAGCTGGCCGCCGAGACCGTCGTAGTTGCGCACGCGCGACCCGGTGATCGCGAACCGGAAGATGCGGTCGAACAGGACCGCGTACTGCACGAGCTGGGCGCGCTCGCGGGTCAGGTCGTCGGTGTCGGCGCTGCGCGTGAGACGCACCGCCTCGCGGTACGCGGTGAGGTCGCAGCGGAGCTCTTCGAGCGAGTAGAGGAAGAACGGCATCCGCTGCTTGATCATGAAGGGATCGAACGGGAGGTCGCCGCGCATGTGCGTGCGGTCGTGGATGAGATCCCACATCACGAACGTCTCTTCGGCCAGGTGCTGGTCGTCCAGCAGCCGCGCGGCGTCGGCGGGGAGGTCGAGCTTCGTGATCTCCGACGCCGCCCTGAGCACGCGACGGAATCTGGCCGCCTCGCGGTCGGCGAAGATCGCGCCCCAGGTGAAGGTCGGGATCTGCCGCATGGCCACCGACTCGGGGAAGAGCACAGCCGAATTGGTGTCGTAGCCCGCCGTGAAGTCGAGGAAGCGGATGGGCACGAAGAGCGCGTTCGAGTAGGGGCCCTGCTCGAGCTCCGCGACGAACTCGGGCCAGATCACCTCGACGAGGACCGCTTCGACCAGGCGCGACGTGCTGCCGTTCTGCGTGTACATGGGGAACACGACCAGGTGCCTCAGCCCGTCGACGCGCTCGCGCTGAGGGTGGAAGGCGACCAGGGAATCGTAGAAGTCGGGAACGCCGAAGCCGGACCCGGCCCAGCGGTCGAAGTCGACCACGCACTGCGCGAGGTAGTCGTGGTCGTGGGCGAAGGAGGGGGTCAGGATCTCGATCGCTCGTGTGATCCTGCTCACCAGCGCCTCGGCCGCGTTCCGGTCGGCTGCCTCGGGAACGCTGCCGTCTTGCACCTGCAGTGCCTGGAGCGCGGTCGCCGCGGCCTTCAGATCGAGCCACGGCGCGGACGTCGCGACGTCTTCGACGACCTCGGGTTCACCGATGATGGCGGGGCGGGTGACATTCGCTGCCTGTGACATGGTTCGACCTCCGATCGTTGCGCGATAACTGCTTGATTCCGGCAAGTATCGGTCAGATCTCGACGTCGCACCATCACCTGTGCAAGGGATCGCCGAAAAGCGGCGCCGCGTCGCAGGATTGCTGCACGTGGCGCCGCTTTCCGCCGGGTAGTCCGGCAGGAGAGGGCGGCCCGGCGAGTGCTACTCGGCGCGGCGGCGCCGGGCCAGGAGGAGGACGAGGCCGGCGAGGATCGCGACGCCCGCCGTGGCCGTGCCGGCGACGAGCTCACCGCGGTCGGTGCCGGTGAAGGCGAGCCGCTCGCCGGTCGGGGTGGTGGTCGCAGCCACGGGCGCTCCGGACGGGGCTGCGGCCTCGCCCGCGAGGACCGCGCCGGGCCCGGTCGACGGGGTCGAGATCTCGACGACGGCGCCTCCGTCGGACGGATCCGTGACGACGGGGTCGATCGGCGCTCCGGGGTCGATGGGCGTCACGGGCTCGGTCGGGTCGACGGGCTCGACCGGGTCGGTCGGGTCGACGGGCGTGACCGGGTCGACCGGGGCGTCGGCGACGGTGACGGTGACGGCCGAGGGGCTGCTCTCGTTGCCGAATCCGTCGGTGAGGGTGACGGAGAGGCGGTTGCTGCCGAGGGGAAGCGCTCCCACCTCGCACGAGAAGGTTCCGCCGCTCACCTCGGTCTCGCAGAGGACACCGCCGCGGTCGTCGCGGACGATCACGTGCGCGCCCTCCTCGCCCGTGCCGGTCACCGTTGTGTCCGTGCCGGGCAGGATCGTGTCGCCGCCGGGCCCCGTGATGACGGGCGCGTCGGGTGCTGTCGCGTCCACGACGAAGGTGGCCGAGGAGCGCTGTGTCGAGTCGGTGTCGACCGAGTGCTGCCAGGCGCTGAGAGTCGTCGGGCCATCGGGCAGCGGAACCGCCGGCACGAAGCTCCAGCTTCCGTCGGAGGAGGCGATCGTCGTGCCGAGCTCCGCCCCGGACCCGTCGAGGACGTGGACGGTCGCACCCGCCACGCCGGTGCCCGTGATGGTCGGCTTCGCGCCGACGGTCGTGTCGAGAGCGGGCCCGGTGAAGGCCGGAGCGGACAGCGGGACCGGGAGCCGGGTGGTGAACGTGGTGTTGGGGTTGACGTTCGTGTAGGTGCCGGAGTCGAAGGTCAGCGTGCCTGTCACAGCGTAGACGGTGCCCGGGACGGCATCGGCGGGGATCTGCACCATCGGATAGAAGTGCGAGTAGTTGTTCGCCCCGCTGGCAGCGATCGAGTTGGTGTTGCTCTGGGTCAGGCACGCGAGCTGGGCGCCCGCGAGCGAGCAACCGCGGTTCGCGCTGCCGGCGTTGAAGACGTTCTGCACGGTGCCGGTCGAGAAGGTGGCGCCTTTGTCGACGCTCCAGGAGAGCCGAACGGCATTCGCCGGGATCGCCGCGGCGCCCGGCGTATTGGCCACGCGCCAGTAGGAACGCAGGATCTGGCCGGGCAGGACGGCGACGCCGGTCTGGCCGATGAGACTGGCGTTGACATCTGTCGCCAGGACGGTGGCGTCGGTCGTGGCCGACCCGGCGCCGGTGGCCGATCCGGTGTCGGCGAACGCGGGCGTCGTCATGCCGGTCAGGCCCACAAGAAGGGCTGTTCCGAGGCAGGCGGAAGGAAGGGAAAGTCGCATGGCGCGGCTCCTTGGGTCGTCTGTCGAGAGCGGGTCGTGAGATCTGCGAGTCGACCGGATCGACGCCCGGCGGATGAGATCTCTCTGGTAAACATCCCAGATGCTTATACCCTAAAAGGCTTTCTGCAACATTTCACAATCTTCCTGGGTAAATCTCAGTTTCGGTGGGGTCAGGGGTACCGCCAGTACCGGTCTGCGGCGTGACTCCCGAGGATGCCGAGATTCTCAATCAGGTTTGTCAAGCCGAAACGGGGGCTCGAGTTGGTCCTGACTGTCACTCCCTTCCACGTCTTTTTTCGCCTGGAAGGTACGAAGTACCGGCAGGACCGCAGACGGAAGGGCAACCCGGAGGGTGGCGGAGGAGACATTGTCGGCGCGAAATAAGGGAGCGCAGCGACCGCGTGCCGGCAATGTCGGAGGCGGCGGCGGCTTGCCGCTTGCGTGGACGGTGGAGGCCCGTATGCTGCCGAAGGCTTCCAGGCGAAAAAACGCGCAGCGCGACAAGCACTGCGCCGGCCGAAGGCAGGTGACCGCTAGCCGTTCACGCTTTCCGCATCAGGACACGCCTTCGCATGTCGGCACGGTGACGGTCGTCGCGGTCCACGTGCTCGCTGCGACCTTGCGGTGACGGCCGAGTCAGGTATTCGGTTCGGTTCTGAAACGGTCTGTCCTGATGACGCTCAGGTTTGGGGCGTCGATTTTGTCGTAGTAGATCGTGACGGTGAGGTATTCATCGTCGGTGGTGATCTCGTGCTTAAATGTCATGTCATAGACCTGGACATTTCCGAGTTCGTCGACTGTCGAGGCAACGTTCCGGAGCAGTTCGGAGAAGTGTCCTTGAGCCTCGTCGGCGTGGACGCTTTGTGAGAAGTGCCACATCGTGCCGTCGCTTCGAGACTCTGTCATGGCAGAAGCGTATCCACTGCCCTACCGGAGCACTGGCGCGTACCTCGCCGAGGCGCCTCTGCGGCGGGGCCGCCTCCTCGTGTGTGAGGCTGAGCACGTCACAAGTCATGGATGTGAATGATCGAGCGCAGGTTGAGGTGTCTCCTGACTGTGCTCTTTTCGAGTCCGTCGACAACCACAGAGGCTCCAACCCATGCGGCACCGCTCATGTCGACGAGCCTCCATGTGGCTTCGGCTTGAGCACCTGTGGCGATCCAATCGTCTACAAAAAGTACGCGGTCACCAGACTGCAATAGCGAGCGCCGAAGTCCGAGGTCCAGGTGCCGATCACGGTAATCAGGTGCCGTAGAGGTTTTCCACCACGAATCGCTGTCCGCGGCTCGAAAAGGATCTTTCCGAACTTCCACAAAGCCGACGCTGAGCGCATTAGCGGTCAGGACTCCGAGAAGACTTCCTCGGGATTGCGTTCCGAGTACGACTGTGGGGCGGCTTCCGATATGGAGGTCGGCAAGAGCCCCTCCGATCTCTTGCAGGATGCTGGCGTCCCTCCACCAGCCCGTAACGTCAGCGCGGTAGTCGGGATCCGTTCGATCGCCCACCCATCGAAAGGATGCTTTCAGGCGATCGCGTAGTTCAGACATATGTCATTTTGACACGGGCACGGTGAAGCACCCCGCTGGATGGCTGACGTCGTCGCTGCACACCGCCCAGCCGCCGAAGGAGCGTCAGTGAGCACTAACCTTGCCCAGCCACAGGGTGTCTCTGACTAGCCCAAGTCGATGGTCCAGTCACCACGGAGGTCGCGCGCATTGTCGGCCGCCAGCTCTGAGAAGACACGTGCCGCAGCTGAGTTGGTTGCCGGGCCAGCGGCACGGAAACGCCGGGGTGCCGGGTTCCGCTCATCAGGGTCGAACTCCACGACGAACTGCGAGCCAAGCTCGTTCGCCAGGCCGCGCGCTAGTCGGATGCCCTCGTCTCTGTAATACGGCATCGACGCAGCGTCGACGACATAATGGCTGGACACTTCATGGGCGTTGAAGAAATGCTCCCACGCCTTCATCGCAGCGCTCAGGACTTCGCTGAGATGCGCCTCCTCGTAGGAAACAGGGCCCGAAAACCAGATCACCGTGTCGGCATTATCCGGGAATAGTCGCACCACATCCTCGTCGTCCGTTTCAGAAGCCCGACCCATGCCGCCACATTAGCGTTCGAGACTTCGTCGGCCTATTGGTCAAATGCGGCGATCCACACGGGTCCCCCACGGTCTGTTCCATATTCACGAGCCTCAGCGATGCTGACGGTCGGCCGGCTCGGTGGTCGGCGAGCCATCTTCTGCCGACGATCAACGTCCGCGCTGCCCTGGTCTTGATCGAACCGACTGCTCGATTCAGGTTGGGCTTTGGCGGGTGGGAGCGATGGGTCGTACGTGGTGCGGTCTCGGAGAATTGCCCAGATGACATTGATCCGTCGACGAGCGAGGGCGATCAACGCTTGCTTATGCGATTTACCTTCGCGCCGCTTCCGTTCGTAGAAGGTGCGGGAGACCGGGCAGGTTCTGGCGGCGATGAACGCCGCCTGGAAGCACGCGTTTAGGAGCCGCCGGTCGTAGCGTCGGGGCCGGTGGTGGTTGCCGGAGATTTTCCCGGAGTCGCGAGGCACCGGGGCAAGGCCAGCGAAGCTTGCCAGCCGGTCCGGGCTCTCAAATGCGGCGATGTCTGCTCCGACGGCTGCGAGAAAGTCGGCGGCCAACCGCGGCCCGAACCCGGGCACCGTCATCAGCGGCGCCGCCAGCCGGTTGCTCTTCAAGGCGGTGTCGATCTCGGTTTCGACTTCCGCGAGCTCGTCACGGATGCGGAGCAGATCGTGGGCGAAGCGGCTGATGATGCGGGCAGCGGCCGCCTCTCCCGTCACGACGGCAGTCTGCTCCTGTTTCATCGGGGGTGGTGCGCCGTCAACGGCCATGCCGGCAGTTCCTTACGGGCCGACGTGTTCGCACATCTCAATGAGCGGTCATGCCGTTGCAAGGTCCCGGGCGGCTAATCACGGCATGCCGTCAAGCGGCGGAAGGCACTCAGCCATACCCGGGACCCCTGGCGCGTTCCGAAAGCTTACGAAGGCCCCGAATCCACGAGAAAAACTATAAGGAAGGCGCTTGACTGGATGGGACATCGCACCCGAAGGAGAAACGCATGCCCACCTCGACCTGGTTCATCACCGGCTGCTCCACCGGCCTCGGCCGATCCCTCGCCCGAGCCGTGCTCGAGCGCGGCGACAACGCGGTCGTCACCGCCCGCGACGTCGCGAAAGTGCAGGATCTCGCCGACGCCTTCCCGGAGACGGCGCTCGCCCTCGCTCTCGATGTGACCGTCGCCGAACAGGTCTCGTCGTCGATCGCCGCCGCCGAAGAGCGCTTCGGCGCCATCGACACGCTGGTCAACAACGCCGGCTACGGCTACCGATCGGCCGTCGAGGAGGGCGACCCGGCCGACGTGCGGGCGCTGTTCGACGCCCTCTTCTTCGGGGCCGTCGCGATGATCCGCGGTGTCCTGCCCGGGATGCGCGCCCGCCGATCCGGCACGATCGTGAACATCTCGTCGATCGGCGCCCGGATCTCACCGGAGGGCTCCGGCTACTACTCGGCGGCCAAAGCCGCGCTCGAGGGCATGACGGCGTCGCTCCGCAAGGAGGTCGCGCCGCTCGGCATCACGGCGCTGTCCGTCGAGCCCGGCGGATTCCGCACGGACTTCGCCGGGCGTTCCCTCACGCAGTCCGCCGAGCCGATCGCCGACTACGCCGACACGGCGGGTCGGCGGCGCATCGAGAACGACACCGCGCACGGCACGCAGCCCGGAGACCCGGATCGCGCGGCCGCGGCGATGATCGACGTCGTCGAGAGCGGAAACGCCCCCGGTCTCCTGCTGCTCGGCGACGACGCCTACGACGCCTTCCAGGGGTTCTCGACGGGCTCCGGTCGGAGACCGCGGCGTGGGAGGCCACGAGTCGGAGCACCGGTTTCGACAGCTGAGGTCGAGCTCGCCGTGGGGCGGGTCCGTGCCTCAGTGGATCAGGACGACCTTTCCGCGGGCGTGCCGCGTCTCCGTCAGGTCGTGGGCCGCCGCCACGTCGGCGAGGGCGAACGCTCCCGCGACGGGGATGCGCAACCGAGAGGCGTCGGCGAGGTCGACCGCGGCAGCGAGTGCCGAGACGGCCAACGCGTCGGTCATGCCGCTGGAGAGGTGGACGCCGTGCGCCGCCGAGCCCAGGTCGGCGATCGTCACGACGCGATCGGCATCGCCCGCGATGGCGACGAGATCGGGCAGGTCGCCCCCGGCGCAGTCGACGACGGCGTCGACACCCTCCGGAGCCAGTTCGCGGATCCGCGCCGCGAGGCCGGGTCCGTAGGTGGTGGGCGTCACACCCAGGGACCGGAGGAATCGGTGGTTGCCCTCGCTCGCCGTTCCGATGACGGTCGCGCCCCGGGCGACGGCGAACTGGACGACGACAGAACCCGTGCCGCCCGCGGCGCCCTGCACGAGGACGGTGTCTCCGGCCGTGACGCCCAGCCGATCCAGGACCCGGACCGAGGTCTCGACGGCTCCCGCCGCGCCGCCGGCCTCCTCCCAGCTCCACGAAGACGGTTTCGGGGCCCACGCGGCGAGGACCACGAAGTCGGCGTTGGCCCCGCGGGCAGCGAACTCGGGCCAGCCGAAGACCTCGTCGCCGATCGCCGTGCCGGCGACGTCGGAGCCGACCTCGTCGACGACCCCGGCCGCGTCGAACCCGCTGCGATACGGGAACGTGATCGGCGCGATCTCGCGCATCGCACCGGACCGGAGGCGGATCTCGCCGGGGGAGACGCCGGATGCTCTGACCGCGATCCTGATCCGGCCCTTCCCCGCGTGGGGTTCGGTGACCTCGGTGACGCGCGCGACTGCGGAGGGGCCGTATCCGGTGAACTCGATTGCTCTCATGCGCCGACCGTAACGGAACACCCCGTCCGTTTGGCTAAAGTGAGAACGGTGACGAGCCAAGTGAGAACCGCGCAGCGGTCGGACGCCCGCGACAACCGGATCCGTATCCTGAGGGTCGCTCGCGCCGCGTTCGCCGACGAGGGGCTCGACGTCACGATCCGCGAGGTCGCGCGTCGCTCGGAGGTCGGGGTGGCGACCGTCTACCGACACTTCCCGACCAAGGAAGCGCTGCTCACCGAGGCGTTCGCCGAGCAGCTGGCCTCCTGCCGCGAGATCGTCGACGAGGGCCTGGCGGCGCGCGACCCGTGGGCCGGGTTCAGCGTCGTGATCGAGAAGCTCATGGCGGTGCACGCCCTCGACAGAGGATTCGCCCGGGCGTTCACCTCGCAGCTCCCCGAGGCCAGAGACTTCACGGCCGAGCGCGACAGTTCGCTGGTGCGCATGCGCGAACTCGTGCGGCGCGCGAAGAGCGCAGGATCCCTCCGCCCCGACTTCGTGATCGCCGACGTCGCCCTCGCGCTCATGGCCAACGAGGGGATCCGGGCCGACTCGCCGGCACTCCGCGTGGCTGCCTCGCGGAGGTTCGCCGCACTGATCCTGCAGTCGTTCCGGGCCGCCCCGGTGGCCTCGCCGCTGCCGCCGGCGCCGCGCCTCCCTCTCGCTCCCCGCTGAGCAGACGCAGAAGATCCACCTGCTCGCCACCGATCCACTCACGGGAATCGACGTCGAACAGGTGGATCGCCCGCCAGGATCACTCGTTGGTGATGGGGAGGCCGGGAGGGTTGATCTCCGACTTCTTCACGGCCTCGTTCGAGAGGTTGTACGCCTTCAGCCACTTCGCGTACTGGCCGTGCTCGATCAGGTAGTTGATCGAGTCGGCAAGCGGCTTGTCGAGGCCGTTGCCCTTCTTCGTGGTCGCGGCGATGAGGCCCTGAAGGCTCTCGCCGGCGCCCGAGAACGTGCCGGCGGTGCGGGTCGGGTTGGCCGACTTCGCCGTCTGCGTGTTCTGGTACGCGACCCCCGGGTTCGGCCCGAAGTACGCGTCGATCTTGCCCGACGCGAGCGCCAGATAGGTGGAGTTCGTGTCGGGGTAGTACTTGAGCGACAGCTTCTTGCCCGATGCCTCGAGCTTCTTCTGCCACTCGAGGACGAGCTTCTCCTGGTTCGTGCCCGCGCTGACGGCGATGGTCAGGCCGGCGAGGTTCTTGTAGTCGCCGTCGAACTCCCAGGTGCTCTTCTTCTCGACCGCGAAGGCGAGGTTGTCCTCGCGGTAGGAGGCGAAGTCGTACTTCTCCTTGCGCTGCTCGGTGTCGGTGATGTTGGAGAGGCCGACGTCGATGGCGCCGGTGTCGATGCCGACGAAGAGGTTGTCCCAGGTCGCGGCCTTGACGTTCGGCGTGAGGCCGAGGACGGCTGCGACGAGGCGGCCGAGGTCGGGCTCGGTGCCGGTCTGCGTCTCCTGGTCGGTGCCGAGGAACGACAGCGGGGGAAGCCGGCGGGCAGGTTGCCGACGCCGATGGTGAGCGTGCCGCTCTTCTTGACGGAGGCGGGCAGCTCGGCGCGGATCTTCGCGACCTGCGGGACGCTGATGGTGGTCTCGGTGCCGGAGCCGTTGGCGGCCTTGGCGACGGTGACCGACGTCGTCCCCGACTTCGACGCGGTGGTGGCGTCGCTGCCGGTCGCGGCGGCTCCGGCGCAGCCGGCGAGGGCCCCGACGAGGCCGACGGCGACGACGACCACGGAGGCTCGACGGAGGTGGCGGGAGGTGAAACGGGACATGGTTCTCCTGGTGGTGGTGGGTGCTGTGGTGGGGACGGTCAGAGGACGCGACTGAGGAATTCGCGCGTCCGGGGGTGCGAGGGGGTGTCGAAGATCTCTGCGGGCGTGCCCTGCTCGACGATCACGCCCTCGTCCATGAAGACGACCCGGTCGGCGACCTCGCGGGCGAACCCGATCTCGTGCGTGACGACGACGAGGGTGGTGCCGGTGCCGGCGAGCCCCGAGATCACGTCGAGCACCTCGCGGACGAGCTCCGGGTCGAGAGCGGACGTGGGTTCGTCGAAGAGGATCAGCTCGGGCTCGAGGACGAGCGCCCTGGCGATGGCGACGCGCTGCTGCTGGCCGCCCGAGAGCTGTCGGGGATAGGCCGCCGCCTTGTCGGCCAGGCCGACGCGATCGAGCAGGATCAGCGCCTTCTCGCGCGACTCGGCCACATCGCGGGCCAGCGAGATGGGTGCCTCGGTGACGTTCTCGAGGATGGTCAGGTGGGGGAACAGGTTGAAGGCCTGGAAGACGAAGCCGATGCGCGAACGCTGGGTGAGGATGTCGCGCTCGTGCAGTTCGACGAACCGGTCGCCCTTCACCTTCACGCCGATCAGCTCGCCGGCGACGCGCACGAAGCCCTGGTCGAGCTTCTCGAGGTGGTTGATGGCCCGCAGCAGGGTCGACTTGCCCGAGCCGGAGGGCCCCAGGATGACGGTCACGCTGCCGCGCGCCACGTCGAGGTCGATGCCGCGAAGGACGGGCTTGTCGCCGAAGGCCTTGGTGGCTCCGCGGATCTCGAGTGCCGTGCTCATCGGATGGCTCCCGTCGGGCGGCGCGTGCCGACCGCTCTGCGCAGCCGCTGCAGCGGCGTCAACGGCACCTCGCGAGCGGCTCCGCGAGCGTAGAAGCGCTCGATGTAGTACTGGATGACTCCGATGACGCTCGTGAAGACGAGGTACCAGATCGACGCCACGACGAGCAGCGGGATGATGTCGGTCGGGTACGTGCTGCCGAGGTTCTGCACGACGCCGAAGAGGTCGAGCAGCGAGACGTAGAAGAGCAGCGAGCTGGCCTGCAGCAGGCCGATGATCTGGTTGACGAACGCCGGCACGATCGAGCGCAGGGCCTGGGGCAGCAGGATCCGCGTGAACTGGCGTCGGCGCGGGATCCCCAGTGACTTGGCCGCTTCGAGCTGTCCGGCATCGACCGACAGCAGACCCGCTCGGACGACCTCCGAGGTGTACGCGATCTGGGCGAGGCTCAGGCCGACGACGCCGAGCGTGAGGTCGGAGAGGACGGACACGGTCTTCACCTGGAACTGCGGGCCGAACGGGATGCCGATGCCGATCGACGGGTAGAGGTTGCCGAGGTTGTACAGGAAGATCAGCACGAGGATCAGCGGCAGGGACCGGAAGACCCACACGTAGAGCCAGCTGAGCGACGAGAGCACCGGGTTCTTCGAGAGACGAGCCAGAGCCACCAGGATTCCGCCGGCGAGGCTCACGACAGCGCTGATCCCGGTCGCGAGAAGAGTGAGTCGAAGCCCCTTCAGGATCGTGGGGTTGACGATCCACGTTCCGACCTTCGACCACTCCCAGGCGGGGTTCGTGAAGAGCGTCTGGGCGAAGTTCAGCGCGACGACGACGACGAGAGCCGTGATGATCCAGCGGGCCGGATGACGAAGAGGCCGGATGGGACGCGCTGCGAACCGCTCGAGCTCCGCGCTGTCCGGGGCGGTCGGAGCGTCGCGTCCGTGATCCGTCCCCGTCGCGGGCACTCTCTCGGTCGAGCGTGACCTCAGGATGTTCGACATCGATGTCTCCTCGGGGACGTGGTCGGCTGGGTGGGCAATCGGTTCGGGTGGAGCATGCCGGTTTTTCGAGGGGCGGCGCGGAATGTGACGAGTTCTTTCACCGGGTGACGCTGATGTCGTCACGCACTCGCACCGGCGGGGCGACCCGCCTAGCGTGGCCGTGGACCACGTACCGAAAGGGATCTGTGATGAGCGACCACCTCCGCATCGCAACGGCGCTCGGCGCCTCCGGCTGGCACCCCGGAGCAGCCGGGCTCGACCGAGCCTTCGCGCTCGCCACCTGGCGGGAGCTCATCGGCACGGCCGAAGGGGCCGGAATCGACTTCGTCACGATCGAGGACTCCTTCGTCCGTCGCGATGCGGGTCACCTCGATGCCCTTCTGATCGCCTCGGCGGTCGCGCCCTCGACCTCGCGAATCGGTCTCGTGCCCACGGTCACCACGGCGCACACCGAGCCGTTCCACGTCGCCACCGGGCTCCAGACCCTCGATCACGCGAGCCGCGGTCGAGGCGGCTGGCGGGTCCAGATCGGTGACGCCCGCGCTGAGGCTCCGCTGTTCGGTCGTCGTGATCCCGACGCCCTGCCCCTCGGCGACCTGCTCGACGAGGCCGGCGACGTCATCGAGGTCGCCCGACTCCTCTGGGACAGCTGGCAGGACGACGCGGTGATCCGCGACGTCGAGACCGGCCGCTACTTCGACCGCGACCGCATCCACGGCGCGCACTTCAACGGGCGTTTCTTCGGGGTCGAGGGTGCGTCGATCGTTCCGCGGCCTCCCCAGGGGCAGCTCCCGGTGACCGTGCTCGCGCACGCCGCCCCGGTGTACGAACTCGCCGCGAGGCACGCGGACGTCGTCTACGTCACCCCGAGCGACGACGGCTCGGCCGCCGCGCTCCTCGGCGAGGTCCGGGACGCCGAGCACCGCGTCCGTCGCACCGGCGAATCACTTCGGGTCTACGCGGATCTCCTCGTTCTGCTCGGCGACTCCGCCGCCTCGGCCCGCGACGAGCTCGCGCGCCTCGACGAGGCGGCGGGCGCACCGCTCGCCTCCGACGCCCTCGTCGTCGCGACGACGGCCGACGACCTCGTGAACAGGATCGCCGCCTGGCACGCTCTCGGGTACGCCGGGTTCCGGCTGCGTCCGGCCCGCCTTCCGGAGGATCTCGTCCGCATCGGACGCGACGTCCTTCCTCTGCTCGACGCCGCGGGCCTCCACGGTGCGGGCGACGAGACCGGAACGCTTCGCACCCGGCTCGGGCTGCCAGAAGCCCCCAACCGCTACACCGACTCGCAGAAGAAGGAGGCCGTCGCGTGAGCGAGAAGCGCCGCATTCACCTGGCAGCCCACATCCCGGGCGTCAACAACACGACGATCTGGAGCGCGCCCGACGCCGGCAGCCAGATCGACTTCGAGTCGTTCGAACACTTCTCCGCGAACGCCGAGAAAGGTCTCTTCGACTATCTTTTCCTGGCCGAGGGGCTGCGGCTGCGCGAGCACAAGGGGCGCCTCCACGATCTCGACGTCGCCGGTCGGCCGAGCACCCTCGCGATCCTGTCCGCCATCGCCGGGATCACCGACCACATCGGTCTCGTCGGCACGCTCAGCTCGACCTTCAACGAGCCGTTCGAGCTGGCGAAGCAGCTCGCGTCGCTCGACCACCTGAGCGGAGGGCGCGCCGGCTGGAACGTCGTGACGTCGTCCGACGCCTTCCACGGCGCCAACTTCCGCCGTGGCGGCTACCTCGACTTCGCCGAGCGCTACGAGCGCGCGGCCGAGTTCGTCTCGGTCGCCAAAGAGCTCTGGAACGCCGGGGTCGACGCGCCCGTCTCGCACCACGGCAAGCACTTCGACGTCGAGGGAGACTTCCCCGTCCCGGTGAGCCCGCAGCGGCACCCCGTCGTCGTGCAGGCCGGAGACTCCGCCGACGGCCGCAGCTTCGCCGCCCAGCACGCCGAGGTGATCTTCTCGCGGCACAGCGAGTTCGACGCGGCCAGGGCGTTCTACGACGACGTGAAGGGGCGCCTCGGGCAGTGGGGTCGCGAGGAGGACTCGCTCAAGATCCTGCCCGCCTCGACCTTCGTGCTCGGTGACACGGCCGCCGACGCGGCCGAGAAGGCTCGCGAGACGGCGCTCGCCCAGGTGAGCCCGCAGACGGCGATCGCCTTCGTCGAACAGATCTGGGGCAAGGATCTGTCGGCGTACGACCCCGACGGACCGCTTCCGGACATCGAGCCGGCCACCGACGTCACCGTCACGCGCGGGCGGGTCCGGCACGAGAATCCCGCCGCGGTCGCCAAGGCCTGGCGCGAGAAGGCCGACGCGGAGAAGCTCAGCATCCGCGATCTCGTCATCGCGCTGTCGGGGCGTCACAGCTTCATCGGCACGGCGTCTCAGATCGCCGACGAGATCGACCGCGCCGTGCAGGAGCGTGCCACCGACGGCTTCGTCATCGTCGGAGCGACCAACCCGCACGGCCTGGACGACTTCGTCGCCGAAGTGATTCCCGAGCTGCAGGAACGCGGCAGCTACCGCACGTCGTACGACGAGGGCGCGACGCTGCGCGAGAATCTCGACCTGCCCCCGCTGGTGCCCGGCAGCACGTCGCTCGTGCGGACCCCCGTCGGCGCGGCGCAGTGACCCGCGTACCGCTCTCCGTCCTCGACCTCGTCCCGATCTCCGCCGGGAGCGGCTCGGCGCAGGCGCTGCGCTCCTCCGTCGATCTGGCGCGGCGAGCCGAGGCTTCCGGATACTCGCGGTACTGGCTGGCAGAGCACCACCTCAACCCGGGCATCGCCGGATCGGCACCGCACACTCTGCTGGCAGCACTCGGCGCGTCGACCGATTCCATCCGGCTCGGCACGGCCGTGACCGTTCTCGGCAACTACCGCCCGATCCAGGTGGCGGAGGCGTTCGGCACGCTGGCAGGCCTGTTCGGGGAGCGTTTCGACCTCGGCCTGGGGCGCTCCGGGATCCCGCGCTCCGGAACGAGGCCGGTGGCCCCGGCCGAGCCCGCGGAGCAGGTGACCCGCGTGGTCGACGGTCTCGTCGTCCCGCCCCCGCGCGCCATCGCTTTCGACCGGGAGCGCCTCCGCGTCCAGTTCGAGCTCCTCGGGCGCACGCCGGGAGACGGGGAGGGATTCGGCCAGCACGTCGAGGCGATCCTCGGCTACCTCGACGGGACGGCACTCGATCCGAACGGTGTCCCGCTGCCGGTCCACCCCGCGCAGGGGAGCGGCTTCGACGTCTGGGTCCACGGCTCGACCGCCGGCGAGAGCGCCAGGATCGCCGGACGACTCGGCCTGCCCTACGGCGCCAACTATCACGTGGCCCCGTCGTTCGTCGTCGAGTCGGTCGCGGAGTACCGCGCCGACTTCCGGCCCGGGCGCATCAGCGAGCCGTACGTCGTGGTGTCGGTCGACGCCGTCGTGGCGGAGACCGACGCCCAGGCGGCGAGGGTGGGCCTGGGATACGCCGAGTGGGTCCACTCGATCCGCTCCGATGCCGGCGCCATCCCGTACCCGGCCCCCGACGACGCCGTCACCGACCCGCGCGGCGCTTTCGACGACGTTCAGGATCGCCTCGACACGCGTTTCGTGGGAAGCCCCGAGACGGTCGTCGACCGCCTCGAGACCCTTCAGCGCGTCACTCGTGCCGACGAGCTGCTCGTCACCACGATCGCCCACTCCCACGCGGACCGCGTGCGCTCCTACGAACTGCTCGCCGCCGCCTGGCTCCGGCCCGGGGGTCAGACGGTAGCGGCTCGCTCGGCGGCGGGACGGCGACGGAGGTCGGCCCGGAGCACGGCGGGCGTCTTGTACGCCATGTCGAGGGCGCTGACATCGGTACCGGGCGGCACGATGGCGTCGATCCGGTCGAGGATCTCGTCGGACAGGACCAACTCGGAGCCGGTCAGTAGATCGTCGAGCTGCTCCAGCGTGCGGGGCCCCGCGATGGCGCTCGTCACACCGGGGTGCGCGATCGCGAACGCCATCGCGAGGTGTGTCATCTTCAGGCCGAACTCGTCGGCCAGCGGGATCAGCTGTTCGACGACGTCGAGCCGACGCTCGTCGGAGAAATAGCTGAAGTAGGCGGCGCGCGTGAGGTCGGTCTGCTGGCCCTTGCGGATCCTGCCGGTCAGCATGCCGCCGGCGAGCGGGCTCCAGACCAGAGTGCCCATCCCGTAGCGCTGGGCCACGGGCAGGATCTCGCTCTCGATGCCTCGGTTGAGGATCGAGTAAGTGGGCTGCTCGGTGCGGAATCGTTCCAGCCCTCGTCGCTCGGAGACCCACTGCGCCTCGACCATCTCGGAGGCGGGCATGGCGGACGACCCGATCGCCCGGACCTTGCCGCTGTGGATCAGGTCGCTCAGGGCCGACAGCGTCTCTTCGACATCGGTCGACGGGTCGGGGCGGTGGATCTGGTAGAGGTCGATGTAGTCGGTCTGCAGGCGGCGCAGGGAGTTCTCGACCTCCTGGACGATCCAGCGGCGTGAGTTGCCCTGGTGGTTGGGGTTCTCGTCCATCGGCAGGTTGAGCTTGGTCGCGAGAACGACGTCGTCGCGACGGCCGACGAGGGCCTTGCCGACGATCTCCTCCGACTCGCCGTGGGAGTACATGTCGGCGGTGTCGACGAAGTTGATGCCGGCGTCGAGGGCCTTGTGGATGATGCGGATCGAGTCGTCGTGGTCGGGGTTGCCGATCTGGCCGAACATCATGGCGCCGAGCGCATACGGGCTGACCTTGATGCCGGTGCGACCGAGGGTGCGGTATTGCATGGGAGTCTCCTTCGAGTACGGCTCTTCGTGCCGTACGATGAACTAAGCGGGACAACGTCCCGGTACGGATCACGATATGGGACATTGTCCCGTTTAGCAAGGAGCGTCATGTCACCCCGAGCGGATGCCCAGCGAAACATCGTCGCTCTCGTGGCTGCGGCGAAGGCGGAGTTCGCCGAGCACGGAGTCGACGTCAACGTCCGCGCGATCGCCGAGCGCGCCGGCGTCGGTACGGCGACGCTCTACCGGCACTTCCCGCTGCGGTCCGATCTGGTCTCGGCCGTGATGCGGAACGAGATCGACGCCGTCGTGGCCGAGGCGCACGGTCTTGCCGAGCGGTACGGGCCCGACGAGGCGCTCGAGCGGTTCGTGCTGCGCTACACGAAGTTCGTCGCCACGAAGCGGGGCTGGCCGCGGCACTGCATTCGGGGGATCCTGCGTTCGCCGCGTTGCCCCTGTACTTCGAGGGCCAGGTCGGTCCCGTCCTGGCCTCGCTCCTCGCGAACGCCGAGGCCGCGGGTCTCATCCGGGCCGACGTCGATCCGGTCGAACTGCTCGGGGCGATCGCCAACCTCAGCATCCCGTCGCCCGTCACCGGCGACACCGGGCGGGCTTTCACCATGGTGAACCTGTTGCTCGACGGTCTCCGCTACCGCGCCACCGCAGACAGAGCGTTCAGCTGAGCGGCGCTGCGACGGCGAGGACGGCGTCGACATCGCCGGCGCGAAGGCTCTGAGCGGGGGTCGAGCCGGAGAGTGCTCCGTTGGGCGAGGCGAGCCAGACGGCGTCGCGCCACGTGTGAGAGCGCGCGGGATCGAGGGCGTCGAGCACACGCGCCAGACCGGGTAGCGGTTCGCCGTTCGAGTCGAACTGGAACGCCGGGTAGCCCACCTGCCCGTCGCGCATCGGCAGGGCGAGGACGACGCCGGCCGCGGTCATCCGGCGGAGGAGCTCACGCGGGCATCCGAAGCCGTGGAGGAGCGCTGCGGGCTCGATGAACGGCCCCACCGCGTCTGCCGGGGTCTCTGTGGCGGCCGCCTGATCCATGCACCCTCCTGCCTCGACGGTATTGGACGACCGCGCGGGAGTCGAGAGAGCACAAGTGCCCTCTTTGTGGTGTCAGCGGACCTTCTTGACGGGGATGATGGCCAGGGCGCCGAGGATGCCGGCGATACCGGCGCCCCAGAGCATCAGCGTGTAATTCTGGTGCGTGGCGCTGCCGATCCCGAGAAGGACCGCTGCGAATGCCGGAGCGAGCGACTGCGGCAGGGCGTTCGCGATGTTGATCACCCCGAGGTCTTTGCCCGGCTTGTCGGCGTTCGGCAGGACGTCGACGACGAGAGCGGTGTCGATCGCCGAGTAGATGCCATAGGCGAAGCCCATGATGGCCTCGGCCGTGTAGAAGCCGCCGATGGTCGACGTGTGGGCCAGCACGATCAGCCCGACGGAGAAGAGAGCGGTCGATCCGCCGACGAAGATCTTGCGGCGTCCGAGCTTGTCGGAAAGGAAGCCCGACAGCGACGAGCTGACCAGCAGGGCGATCGTGTAGAGGAGGACGCCGAACGCCACTGCCGCCGTCGCTCGGGCCGTTCCGAGTCCGATGACATGCTCCATGTACAGCAGTCGGTAGGTGGTGAACATGAAGGTCGCGAAGATGATCAGGAAGCGAGACCACCAGGCGAAGGCGAAGTCGGGGTTCTTGACGGGGTTGGTCCAGAACGATCCGATGATGTTGAGGAAGGTGAACTTCTTGATCGGGGTGGTCGGCAGCTCGTCGCGGGCGATGAACGAGTAGACGAGCACCAGAACGATGGCCAGGATGCCCGGCGCGATGAAGAGGACGGGCAGATTGAAGGCGAAGAAGACGGCCAGGTACGTGCCGAACAGGACGGCGACGTTCTGGGCCAGCGCGATGACGCTCGAGGCGCGGCCGCGCTGGAGCTGGGGGACGTTGTCGGCGAAACTCGCCGTGAGCGCCGAGAAGGCCGCGTTGGCCGCGAGCTGGGAGATCAACCAGCCGACGCCCATGACGAAGGTGGTCGGCGCGTAGGCGACGATCGCGAGACCGACGATGAACACGATCATGCCGATGACCATCCACGGCCTCCGTCGACCCCAGCGGGTGCGGGTGCGGTCGCTGAGGGAGCCGGCGAGCGGATTCGCGATGAGGGCGCCCAACGCGCCGATCGGCAGGACCGAGGCGATCACCCCGGCAGGGTCGGTGGGGTTCAACTCCTGCGCCTTGAGCTGCAGGCTGACGTAGACCGGCGAAAGGAGCGCCACGAAGAGACCGAACTCGGCCAGTCCGAGGCCCCACAGGTACTTCTTGGACACCGCGATCGTGCTGACCGCCTGGGTCAGCGGTGCTTCTGGTGTGGGTTTCATCGTCTCTGATGCCGACATGACGCCTCCTCGGGCCATTTTCTCAAATCCCAACCGATGGTTGGTAATTGCGACCCTAGCCTTGTCAGGACATTGACGCAACACGAGTCGGGGCGAATCGGAACGCCCTTTGCGCCGCCCGCTCGATGGGGTCTAGGGTTGTTTTGTCGCTGGTTACGCGACTTTCGACTGTCCATCAACAGAAGTCCTGCACGGGTCGACGAAGCTCCCGCTCCGAGCCGATCAGGCACCACGATCCAGGAGTCCCCATGGCTACCCAACCGTCCGTCCAGCTCTACACGGTGAGGGACGCGATCGCTGCCGATCTCCCCGGCGCCGTCGCTCGCGTGGCCGAGATCGGCTTCACGAGTGTCGAGCCGTACGGTTTCGTCGAGCAGGCCGACGCCTACGCGGCGGCACTCACGGCCAACGGCCTCAAGGCTCCGTCCGGTCACGCCCCCGTCATCGACGCCGAGAACCCCGACCACATCTTCGAGGCGGCGAACAAGCTCGGTATCGAGACCGTCATCGACCCGTTCATCCCTTCCGATCGCTGGCAGACCGCCGACGACGCGAAGAAGATCGCCGAGCGCGTCAACGAGCTCGCCGCGCAGGCCAAGGCCTTCGGTCTGCGCTTCGGCTACCACAACCACCAGTGGGAGTTCGGCAACAAGGTCGACGGCCGTTCGATCTACCACCTCTTCGCCGAGCAGCTCGCGCCCGAGGTCGTCCTCGAACTCGACACCTTCTGGTCGACCGTCGGCGGTGCCGACACCGTCGCCGTGCTCACGGAGCTCGGTGACAAGGTCCAGTTCATCCACGTGAAAGACGGCAAGGTCGCCGGCGACATCGCCAACATCCTTCCCTCGTCCGAGAGCGCGCTGGTCGTGCCCGACGAGCTGATGGCCGCCTTCAAGCTGCAGCTCCCGGCCGGAAGCGGCGACGTCGACGTCACCGGCATCCTCGCGGCAGCCCCGCAGGCGCTCCGCGTCGTCGAGTTCGACGGCTACGCCGGTGATGTCTTCGAAGGCATCGCCACCTCTCTCGCCTGGCTGAAGGAGAACGACAAATGAGCACCGGTCCCGTCGGCGTCGGCTTCATCGGCGCCGGAAACATCAGCACCCAGTACCTCGACAACCTCACGAAGTTCGCCGACGTGAAGGTCCTCTTCATCGCCGACATCAACCTCGCCGCCGCCGAGGCGCAGGCCACGAAATACGGCGTCCCCGGCTTCGGTACCGTCGAGCAGCTGCTCGCGATCGACGAGGTCGAGATCGTCGTCAACCTGACCATCCCGGCAGCGCACGCCGAGGTCGGCCGACAGGTCATCGCGGCGGGCAAGAGCGTCTGGAGCGAGAAGCCCTGGCCCTCCAGGCCTCCGACGCCGCGTCGCTCCTCGCCGACGCGAAGGCCGCGGGCGTGCGCACGGCGTGCGCGCCCGACACCGTGCTGGGCGCCGGTATCCAGTCCGCCCTCCGCGCGATCGCCAGCGGCGTGATCGGCGAACCCCTGACCGCGACGACCCTGTTCCAGGTTCCGGGGCCCGAGTCCTGGCATCCTGGGCCGGAGTTCCTGTTCTCGAAGGGCGCGGGTCCGCTGTTCGACATGGGCCCGTACTACGTCACGACGCTGGTGCACGCGTTCGGCTCGGCCGACCACGTGCAGGCGACGTCGTCGAAGTCGCACGACACCCGCACGATCGGCTCCGGTCCGCGGGCCGGCACCGTGTTCCCGGTCGAGGTGCCCACTCACCACGCCGCGCTGATCTCGTTCGAGGGCGGCCAGTCGTCGCAGTCGACCTTCTCGTTCCAGCAGGCGCTCCCGCGCGCCGGATTCGTCGAGATCAACGGCACCGAGGGCACCCTCGTGCTCCCCGACCCGAACACGTTCGAGGGCGACTCGACCCTGTATCGCTTCGGTCAGTCGGAGCCCGAGACGCTCACGGCCGAGGGCTCGACCTGGGGCCGCGGCACCGGGGTCGTCGACCTCGCCCGATCGATCCGCAACGGTGTGCCCGAGCGCGCCACCGGCGCGATCGCGTCGCACGTCCTCGACGTCCTGCTCGGCATCTCCGAGGCAGCCGAGACCGGTGAGACGGTGAAGGTGACCAGCTCGATCCAGAAGCCCGAGCCCCTGACGCCCGACTTCGATCCTGCGGCCGCCACGCTCTGACGCATCAGTTCCGAACGCCCCCAGCCGTGCTCCGCGCCCGGCCGGGGGCGTTCTGCGTCGAGGGCGAGGCGCTCTGGCGGCTCAGGATCGGGGGACAAGACAGGTGAACGGATGTTCAGGTGCGGCTCCGGTCGGGTGACGATCCGGCCGAAGCGTTTGCACATACGTGCAAATGGCTCTGGAGGGCGTGCAGAGGCCGCTACATTTCGGGAGGCCGATCGATCCTGATCGTGCCGACCCGGCACCGGCGCTTCGTCGGCGGGCACCACCTGACAACAACGGAGTTCAATCAGTGAGCGATTACGTCATCGCACTAGACCAGGGCACGACCTCGACGAGAGCGATCATCTTCGATCACTCCGGTTCGATCGTGTCGACCGGCCAGCTCGAGCACGAGCAGATCTTCCCCCGCGCGGGCTGGGTCGAGCACGACCCGATCGAGATCTGGAACAACACCCGGGAGGTCATCGGCCAGGCCCTCTCGAAGGCCAATGTGACGCGCCACGACATCAAGGCCGTGGGCATCACCAACCAGCGCGAGACCGCGGTCGTGTGGGACAGGACCACGGGGCTTCCGGTCTACAACGCCATCGTCTGGCAGGACACGCGCACGCAGTCGATCGTCGACCGCCTGGCGAAGGACGGCGGCGTCGAGCGCTTCAAGCCGATCGTCGGGCTCCCGCTGGCGACGTACTTCGCCGGCACCAAGATCGTCTGGATCCTCGAGAACGTCGAGGGCGCCCGCGCCAAAGCGGAGGCGGGCGATCTGCTGTTCGGCACGACCGACAGCTGGGTGCTGTGGAACCTGACCGGCGGGGTGAACGGCGGCATCCACGTCACCGACGTCACCAACGCCTCCCGCACGCTGTTCATGGATCTCGAGACGCTCGAGTGGCGCGACGACATCCTGGAGGCCTTCGACGTCCCCAGGTCGATGCTCCCCGAGATCAAGTCGTCCTCCGAGGTGTACGGCGTCGTCTCCGACTCGTCGCTGCTGCGCGAGGTGCCGATCGCCGGGATCCTCGGCGACCAGCAGGCCGCGACCTTCGGCCAGGCCGCCTTCGACCAGGGCGAGTCGAAGAACACCTACGGCACCGGCAACTTCCTGATCTTCAACACGGGCGAGGAGATCGTCCACTCGAAGAACGGCCTGCTCACGACCGTCGGCTACAAGCTCGGCGACGCGGCACCGCACTATGCGCTCGAGGGGTCGATCGCCGTGACCGGATCCCTGATCCAGTGGCTGCGCGACAACCTCGGCATCATCAACTCCGCCCCCGAGGTGGAGGCGCTCGCCACCACCGTCGACGACAACGGCGGCGTGTACTTCGTGCCGGCGTTCTCCGGTCTCTTCGCACCCTACTGGCGCTCCGACGCCCGGGGTGCTCTCGTGGGCCTGACGCGCTACGTGAACAAGGGCCACATCGCCCGAGCAGCCCTCGAGGCGACCGCGTTCCAGACGCGCGAGGTGCTCGACGCCGTGAACGCCGACTCGGGCGTCGACCTGACCGAGCTGAAGGTCGACGGAGGCATGACCGCCAACGACGCCCTGATGCAGTTCCAGGCCGACCTGCTCAACGTCCCCGTCGTCCGTCCGGTCGTCGCCGAGACGACCGCGCTCGGGGCCGCGTACGCCGCCGGCCTGGCCGTCGGATTCTGGGCGAACCTCGACGAACTCCGGTCGAACTGGCAGGAATCGAAGCGCTGGGAGCCGAACCTCGACGTGATCGAACGCGAACGTCAGCTCCGCCTGTGGAAGAAAGCCGTCACCAAGACGTTCGACTGGGTCGACGGGGACGTGCTCTGATGGCGTCGATCTTTGCCCTGCGCAAGCCCTCGCAGCAGACCAACGACCTGGCCGGGATGGCCGACCCGCCCAAGGGCTCCACGCCCACCACCTTCGGCGAGCTCGTCGCCGAAGCGCTCGGCTCGATGATGATCGCGATCTTCGGGTTCGGCGTCGTCGCGCAGGTGACCGTCGGGGCCGGCGGCCTCGGCGGCCACGACAGCATCGCCTGGTCGTGGGGCCTCGGCGTCACGTTCGGCATCTTCGTGGCGGGCGCCATCTCCGGCGCCCACCTGAACCCGGCCGTGACCCTGGCCGTCGCGACCTACAAGGGATTCCCCTGGGCCAAGGTCGGGCCGTACATCCTCGCGCAGCTCGTCGGCTTCTTCCTCGGCGCTCTGTTCATCTACTTGAACTACGTGCACTCGATCAACGCGATCGACCCGCACCGCACGTTCAAGACGCAGGGCATCTTCTCGACGTCGCCCGGCAACGGCAACAACGCGCTCGACGTGCACATCCCGCAGGCCTTCATGGACCAGGTGCTCGGCACCGCCGTCCTCGTCTTCCTGATCTTCGCGATCACCGACGTCCTCGGGGCCAACCCGACCCCGGCCGTCTCGGCCATCGCGGTCGGTCTGATCGTCGTCGGCATCGGCTTCGCGCTGGGCACCAACGACGGCTACGCCATCAACCCGGCCCGCGACTTCGCGCCTCGCCTCATGGAGTGGATCGTCGGCTACAAGGACGCCTGGCTCGACCAGCGGGGCAACGTCTTCTTCTGGGTGCCGATCGTCGGCCCGTTCGTCGGGGCGCTCGTCGGAGGGGGCGTCTACCAGGCGACCATCGCCCGCACGCTGCCCAAGACGGTTCCCGCTTCGACGAAGTAGTTCCGGCACGGTCGGGAGGCCCCGTGGCGAGCGATCGCCGCGGGGCCTCCGCGCGCCGGGGGTAGGGGTAGCCCTACCCCAAGACGGCGGTCACCCCCGTCGTGCCCGAACGGTCCGATCCGTAGCGTCGATGGTGTCGCTGCACCCAACAGATCGGATCCGTCATGGACGCGCTCACCCACCTCCTTCTCGCCGGGGCAGGATCGCCGCTGATCCTGCTCGCGGTCTTCATCGTGGTCGCCATCGACGGCTTCTTCCCGCCCGTCCCCAGCGAGACCGTGGTCGTCGCGCTCGCTTCGATCGGCTTCGCAACGGGGGCGCCGAATCCCTGGATCGTGCTGCTCCTCGCCGCCGCGGGCTCGTTCGTCGGTGACAACCTCGCGTTCACCATCGGCCGTCGACTGGGGATCGACCGCTTCCGATTCACGCGCGGACCGCGGACGGCCCGGCTGCTCGGACGCGTGCGTGGAACGCTCGAAGAACGCTCCGCTTCGACGATCCTGACCGCCAGGTTCATCCCCGTCGGCCGGGTCGCCGTCAACGTGCTCGCCGGATCCAGCGCCTTCCCGAGGCGCCGGTTCGTGGTGTTGAGCGCCATCTCCGGAGTCCTCTGGGCGGGCTACTCGATCGTGATCGGCGTCGTCGCCGGCGCGTGGTTCCACGAGCAGCCGATCCTCGGCGCCGCGGTCGCAGCGGTCGCCGCGCTCGGGATCGGGCTGCTCGTCGACCGGATCTCGCGGCGCAGGCGGCGCTCTCGCCGGCCGGTCGCCGTCGCACCTACCCAGGCGGCTGCTCGGGCGGCACGCGTCTCGCTCGAGACCACCGGCGGCGGCACCCGATGAGTGCAATCGCCCCTGCGCAGCCCACGACCCGCGAGGATGGGACCGTGACCGATCAGCAGCCCGCAGCGCGATCCGGCGGGGGATACCTCCGCCGCTGGCGAGACCTGCCGCGCGAGCTGGCGTTCCTGGTCGCGATCCTGCCCGTGACGATCGTGACGTGCGTGCTCAGCTGGGCCGGGCTCGGACTCGGAATCGGAACCGCCATCCTCTGGATCGGCTTTCCCTCCTCGTCGGCTCGCTGCTGCTGGCCAGGCGATTCGGAGCGTTCGAGCTGCGCCGCCTCCGCGCGGCCGGTCGGCCCGCGATCGCCCTTCCCGACTGGTCGCGACGGCCGGTGCGCACCGGCTGGCTGGGCCGCTGGCTCGGGGTCATCGCCGACGGACGCACGTGGAGCTACTGGGCCCACGCCGCCGTGGTCGAGCTCGTCCTCGGCGCCATCACCTGGTCGATCGGCATCGTCTGGTCCGTCCTCTCCCTCGCCGGGCCGACGTACTGGTTCTGGGGTCGCTTCCCGCCGCACGGCTCCGACGAGCTCTGGCTGCACGTGGTGGTGCTGCAGTGGATCCCCGGTTACGTCCCCGAGGACACGCCCGACGGCCTCTTCGCGGGCGAGAGCGTCTTCTACGCCTGCGTCGGCGCCGTCTTCCTGCTCACCCTGCCGCTCGTGATCCACGGTCTCGTCCTGCTCCACCAGGCCGTCGCGACGGCCATGCTCGGCGAGGGCGCCTCCGCGGCGCTCCGGCGGGAGATCGCCGACAGCGAGGCTTCGCGGGTCTCCGCGATCCTGGCCGAGGACGACGCGCTCCGTCGCCTCGAACGCGACATCCACGACGGACCGCAGCAGAGCCTGCTGCGGGTGCAGTACGACCTGTCGAGTTCGATCCGGGCCCTCGGGCCGGACGACGCAGCGCTGCGACCGCTCCTCGAGGGCGCCCTCGGCCTGACGAAAGACACCCTGCAGGAGCTTCGCGACCTCTCCCGCGGTATGGCTCCGCCGCTGCTCCAGGATCGCGGGCTGGTCTCGGCCGTCCGGTCGCTCGCGGCCCGCAACCCCGTCCCGACGACCGTCACGGTCGACATGCCCGACGATGCGGAGTCGCTCGCCACGATCGAGCGAAGCGTCTACTTCGTCGTGTCCGAGCTGCTGGCGAACGTGGCCAAGCACTCCGAGGCGACGGCCGCGTCGGTCGTCATCCGCGGCGGAGCGGCGAGCGGCTTCGTGGTGCGCCGGCGGCGGACGCTGATCGTCGAGGTGGTCGACAACGGCCGCGGGGGCGCCCGAGACGTGGTCGGGCACGGCCTGAGCGGGCTCGACGCCAGGGTGGCCGGCCTGCGAGGCGCGATGGTCATCGACTCACCGGAGGGCGGTCCGAGCAGGATCGCGGTCACCCTCCCCTGGCGAGCGCGGCGGCGCAGGAAGCCCGGCCGCCCGTACGCTGAGGTCATGGCTTCCAGCGTTCCTCGCGTCGTCCTGGCCGACGACTCCGTTCTCCTCCGCGAGGGTGTCGCCCGTCTCTTCCAGGAGGCGGGCTACGACGTCGTCGGCACCTACGGCGACGCCGAGGCGCTGATGGCCGATCTCGGCTCGACCGAACCCGACCTCGCCGTCCTCGACATCCGGATGCCGCCGACCTTCCGAGACGAGGGCGTCCGGGCCGGTATCGCGATCAAGGGCTCGCACCCGGCCGTCGGAGTCCTGCTGCTCAGCCAGTACGCGGAGGCCGACTACGCGGCCGACCTCCTCGACACGGGGGCCGCGGGGGTCGGCTACCTGCTGAAAGACCGGGTGTCGTCGCTCGACGAGCTTCAGGACGCCGTCGAACGGATCGTCTCGGGCGGCACGGTCATCGACGAGCAGATCGTCCGCGACCTGCTGTCCCGAAGGCACGACCCGCTGGCGACCCTGACGCCGCGCGAGGTCGAGGTGCTGTCGCTCATGGCGGAGGGGCACACCAATCAAGGCATCGCGTCGGGCCTCCACCTCGCAGTCGCCTCGGTCGAGAAGCACACGACGTCGATCTTCCAGAAGCTCGGTCTCGACGACTCGGGAACCGCGCATCGGCGGGTGCTGGCGGTGCTCGCCTGGCTGCGGAAAGACGCCCCTAGCGGTGCCCGGGGCTATCCGCGGGACACCGGCGGCGTGACTCCGCCGGCTCTCGCCAGCAGGTCGCCGACGTGGCGGAGCACCGGGCGGTCGAGGAGTTCGCTCTCTCGTCCGCGCGGGACGTCGCTCACACGGATCACGCGCGTCTCGCCGGGCAGAAGGTCGAAGGCCTGGTCCGAGGCCTCCGCCGCCGGGTCGATGCGATCCGCGAAGACGCAGACGCCACGGACGTACGACGACGCCGCGAGCCGGACGAGGGCGTCGGCGCCGTCCCGATCGACGGTCGCCGTCAGGGCGTCCGGAGCGAGAGCGAGCTCGCGATCCTCAGCGAAGGCCCAGGTCGCGCGCACACCGGTCGCCGTCTCTGCGGCCAGGAGCTCCGCCCCGGGGTCGCCGGGCGTCGCCACCTCGGCCGGGATCCGCGCTCGGGCGGCACCGAAGCGATCCGCGATCAGCCGCACGGTGAAGCTCGCCTTCTCCGCTCCGTCGAAGCCGATGCGTCGGACGATGACCGATTCGCGCCACGTCTCGCCGCCGTCGTTCACGGCGATCACGTCGAGACCGTCGTCGTGCGGCTGGATCGTCAGGAGTCGGGTGCGCTGCGCCTCGCGCTGCCCGTACCAGGCCGGCTTGAGGCGCCCGTCGCCGTCGACCGTCGCCCAGCTCGTCACGGGCCAGCAGTCGTTGAGCTGCCAGACGATCGTGCCGAAGTTGCGCGGCCGCAGCGACCGGAACCACTCCACGCCCGCGCGCACCGCCCACGCCTGATTGAGCTGCATGGCGTAGTGCCAGTCGGCCATGTCCTGCGGCACGGGCAGGTGCGGCTCCAGCCCGCGCCGGAGCTTTCCGTTGCCGTCGTTGGCCTTCTGGTGGTGAAGGACGCCCGGAGACGTCGGCGTCATCGGATCGTCGCGCACCGATCGCCGGAGGGTCGACCAGGTCGGCGGAGCCTGCCAGCCGAACTCGCTCGCGAAGCGGGGCCGGTAGTCGCGATAGACGCTCCAGTCGCGCTCGTTCCAGACGTCCCAGATGTGCTGGAGGGCGTGATCCGGATCGTTCGGGTGGATCTCCATCGACCCCGAATACGGGCTGCCCGGCCAATACGGGCGAGCAGGATCGACCGTGCGGACGACGTCGGGAAGGGCGTCGAGGTAGTACCACGCGCCCCAGGGCCGATCACCCAGGAGGTCTTTCCAGCCCCAGTCCTCGTGCCCCCAGATGTTCTCGTTGTTGCCGTTCCAGAGCACGAGGCTCGGGTGCGGCATGAGCCTCGCCACGTTGTCGCGGGCCTCGGCGACGACCTCGTCGGCCAGAGCGGGATCCTCCGGATAGGCCGCGCAGGCGAAGAGGAAGTCTTGCCAGACGAGCACACCGAGTTCGTCGCAGACCCGGTAGAACTCGTCGCTCTCGTAGACGCCGCCGCCCCAGACGCGCAGCAGGTTGGTGTTCTGGCCGACGGCCTGCGTGATGCGCGCCCGCAGGCGCGCTTCGTCGACGCGCGGCAGGAAGCAGTCGTCGGGGATCCAGTTCGCTCCTCGAATCGGTACGGTCGCCCCGTTGACCTCGAGCACGAAGGCGGTGCCCTCGGCGTCGGGAGATGCGTCGAGCCGAATGGACCGGAAGGCGATCGTCGACGACCAGCGGTCGATCTCGTCGCCGGCGGCGTCGCGGAGCACGACGGTCAGGTCGGAGAGGGGTTGGTCGCCGAGCCCGTGGGGCCACCAGAGGCGGGGGCGGTCGACCGTGCCATCGACGGCCACGGAGGTGCCGCCCGCGAGAGGGGCCGAGCTCAGGAGGGAGCCGTCGACGGTCAGCTCCGCCGTCGCGCCCTCGACCACTCCGTCGATGTCGACGTCGACGTGGACCGCGCCCGTGGGACCCTCGACGGTGACCTGCGGGCGCACCTCGGCGATGCGGGCTCCGTCGTCGAGAAGCAGCCAGGCCTGCCTCCAGATGCCCGCCGTCACGAGGGTGGGCCCCCAGTCCCACCCGAAGTTGCAGGCGGACTTCCGGAGATAGTTGAAGGGAGCAGGGTAGGCGTTCGGGAGGCGTCCGATCCGCTCTCGCTCGGCTTCGCCGTAGGCCCACGCCGAGGCGACCCGCACGTCGAGCCGGTTGTCGCCCTCGACGAGGTGCCGGGTGACGTCGACGCTGTAGCGGCGGTGCATGTTGCGCGTGCGGAGCACTTCGGCGCCGTTGACGAAGACCGTCGCGACCGTGTCGAGCCCGTCGAACGCGAGTGTCGCTCGTCGACCGTCGGGCGAGTGCTCGACGACGCTCGACCAGACCCACTCCTGTCGCCCGATCCAGTCGAGGGACAGCTCGTTGCGATCGAGGTAGGGGTCGTCGATGAGCCCAGCGCGGAGGAGGTCGGTGTGCACCGTTCCGGGCACTTCGGCGGAGATCGGGAGGGCGTCGCGGACGTGACGCGGAACGGCCTCGTTCGGGATCGTGTCGGACGTCGTCTCACCGAGACTCACGGTCCACCCCTCGGTCAGGGGAATTCGCTGCTTCATCGCACCACCTGTCGCTTGATTGGAATGACTATACCGATAAAGTAGACGTGGAGCGACCGCAGGCATCGCGCGAATCGAGCGACACGGTCAGCTCGGCACCCGGGCCGTCGTCCCGCCGATCCGGAGGACGGGAGACGAGAAGTCGTGGCCGTCCTCGACGAATCCCGGTGCGAGATCGCCGTCCGCCGCACGGAGGAGGCTTCTCCCCGCTGCCGCGCCGAGAGCGAGGATGTCTCGCTCGATGGCCGTGATCGGAGGCTCGGCATAGGCGCTCAGCGCCGAACCGTCCCACGCAACGACCGAGAGCTGTGCCGGGACATCGAGACCGTGCCGCCTGGCGACCTGCAGGCCGATCACCGCCTGGAGGTCGCTGTCGAACACGATCGCCGTCGGACGATCCTCCCGTTCGAGGAGCGCCGCGGTGACCGCAGCCGTCGACTCGACGTCCTCCCCGCTGACGACGCGCGCCTCCATGCCCCGTTCCTCGGCGCCCGCGAGAAGGGTTTCGGTGCGGCGCTGCGTGTGCTGGAATCGGGCGGGCCCCGTCACGCGTGCCACGCGGCGATGGCCGAGCGACCCGAGATGCTCGAGGACCTCGGCCATCGCGCCGCCGTCGTCGCTGGCGAGGACAGGCAGACCCGGCGCCTCCGCTCCGAGCACGACGGCCGGGACGCCGAGCTCCTGCACGAGGTCGACGCGCGGGTCGTCGTGAACGAGGTCCGTGAGCAGCACGGCGTCGACGCGGCTGCCGCCGACGATGGTCCGGTAGACCTCGGTCTCGTCGGCGGGATCGCTCACCACGTGCAGGGCGAGCGTGGTCCGGCTGCCGACGAACGACGACTCGATGCCGGCGAGGAGGCGCATATAGAACGAGTCGTTTCCGACGTCCTCGGCGGGCCTCGTCAGGACGAGCCCCATCGCGTTCGCCCGACGCGCCGTCAGCGACATCGCTGCGGCGTTGCGCCGCCAGCCCAACTCGTCGGCGAGCTCTCGGATCCGGGCTCTGGTCGGCTCGGAGACGCCGGGTCTGTCGTTCAACGCGAACGAGACCGCCATCTTCGAGACGCCCGCGCGGGCTGCGATGTCTGCGATCGTCGGTCGTCTGCTCGCCATGCGCCGAGCGTAGCCGCCCGCGTGTGCCGTCAACGAAGTCCGCCGACCCCGGAACAGCTGTCGCGACGAACGCGGCGTGCTGTTCGGGAGTCGGCGGACTCGGTGGAAGGGGTACCGCTACTGCGCGATCTGAGCCGTGATCGTTGCGACTCCCACGAGCAGGTCGGCCTTGACGGCGTCGGTCTTGAAGGTCGTGTCGAGCAGCTTGGCCGCGTCGGCGGACACGTGCACGGTTGTGCCGGTCAGGATCGCGTTGTTGCCCTCGACCTGCAGCGGCTTCAGCGTGCCACCGTGCAGCGAGAACAGGTACGCCTGCGTGACGGCGACCTTGCCGTTGACCGAGACGTCACCGTAGAGCTTCGAGTTGCCGGGGTTCACGGTGAAGTTCGCCAGGGTGACCGTGGTGGATCCTGCGGTCAGCGTCAGGCCGGAGCCGTCGTGCTCCAGGATGCCCTGAACGTACGGGCGGTAGTCGCCCTTGGGCGACCAGTAGACGACCGAGCCGCCCGTGATCGGGAACTGGACGGTCGAGCCGTTCAGCTTCGCCGTGCCAGAGACGCCGGGGGTGAGGCCGAGGCTCTTGAGGGCGGCGAGGAAGTTGCTATCGAGAGCGACGCCGGTGTTTCCGCCGAAGATCTGCGGGACGGCGGCGACCGGGGCGGGGATCTTGGACGAGGAGGCGGCCAGGTGGACCGTGGGCGAGGCAGTGGCGGCGGTGACGCCGACTCCGGCGGCTCCTGCAATGAGGAGTCCTGCGGCGGCGAAGCTGATACCGGCTTTGGAGAACTTGCGCATTTTCTGTTCCTTCGTTGGACGAGAAGTGAACGTTCCAGCTACGTTCGGTGGGCGTTTGCCCGATGTCATGTATTCGCCACCGCCCTTTCTGCGGTTTGGTGTCGTCTCACCTCGTTATCGTTTCGTGACCCCGGCCCTGTGAAAGGATTCATCCATGACGACGCAAAGCTGCTTCCTCCTCCGCGTGCGACCCGACAGACTCGGCCCCTATCTGCAGGATCACCAGAACGTCTGGTCCGAGATGGAGGAGGCCCTGCGGCAGGCCGGCTGGTCGAACTACTCGCTCTTCGTCGACCGGGCCACGGGGCTGTGCGTCGGAACGGTCGAGACCGACGACCTGGAGGCCGCCCAGGCCCGCATGGCCGAGACCGAGGTCGACGCTCGCTGGCAGGCCGCGATGGCCGACTACTTCGAGCCCGTCGACGATCGCGTCGCTCCGGGTGAGAGCGTCGTGCTCGAGCGCTACTTCCACCTCGACTGAGCGGTTGTCCCCTCAAGAGCGGACTCCCCTTGGGGGATTGTCCGCTGGACGCCCCCGGGGCGAGACTCGGCCTCGTGCAGTCGTTTCTTCATCACGTCGTCCTCCCCTTCGTCCGAGGTCGCTACAGCGCCGTCGGCGGTCGGCTCAGCCTGCCCCGCCCCGACGACGCACCGCAGGCGCACGCACCGGGCATCGACCCGGACCGCCTCCTGATCTTCGGCAACGGAGCGGCGGTCGGCTGGGGTGTTCGCAGCCACGATCTCGCCCTGCCCGGCCAACTGGCACGCCGCCTCTCGGCGCTCACCGGTCGCGGCGTCGACGTCGACGCCGTCGCGGATCCGACTCTGACCATCGGTACGGCGGCCGCAGCCCTGCCGACCGAGCGTCTGGGCGAGTACGACGGGATCGTGATCGTCCTCGGGGTGAGCGACGCCCTCCGCCTCACCTCGGAGCGACGCTGGCGGCGCGGACTCCTGGCCCTGTTCGACGCGCTCGCGGCCGGCGCCCACGAGTCCGCGGAGATCCTCCTCGTCGGGATCCACCGACCCAGCTCGATCGCGGCCTTGTCCGTGCGAGAGGGCAGCATCCTCGACAAGCACGCCGCTCGCCTCGACGCCGTCACCCGCGAGCTCTGCGACGCTCGCGAACGTACCCACTTCGTCGTCCCGCCGGAGCTTCCCGAGGCGGCGGAGAAGGGCGCCTCGGCCGATCACGGTCGCGCCCGCGAGGGCTTCCGCCTCTGGGCCGAGGGCCACGCCGAACTCCTCGCGCCGCTCCTCGATCGCCACGTCGGCGAGGGGCGAACGGCCCGCACGGCGCGCCACCGACCGCAGAGCGACGAGACGCGCTTGGCCGCCATCCGCGCTCTCGGGCTGCTGGACTCGCCGCCCGAGAAGCGGTTCGACGACATCACCGAACGGGCGCGGATCCTCCTCGGCACAGCGGGCGCAGCCTTCTCGATCGTCGACGAGGACCGGCTCTACAACAAGTCGTTCTCCGGCGTCGGCAAGGTCGAGGTCCGCTCCGCGGGGCGATGTGCGCCGTGACGATCCAGAGCGGGATGCCCTTCGTGGTGCCGGACGTCTGGCACGACGACCGCTTCGTGACCCACCCGGCCGTGCGCTTCTACGCGGGGCACCCGGTCGAGACGCCCGACGGGATCCGAATCGGGGCGCTCTGCGTCACCGACCCGCACCCGCGCGGCGCCGACAGCGTCGACCTGGTGCTGCTGCGCGAGCTCGCGCTCTCGGTGCAGCGGGAGCTCGCCGCCACCGTCGCCCCCGGGGTCGCCGCCTGACCCCTCCCGAAATCGAAGGGGATTTTCGGGCAGGCTGCTTGAAGCCCGCATGCTCCGGCCCTCCCCGCGCGGATCCCCTTCGATTTCTGGCGGGGGAGGCTCCTGGGGCGTTTACGCAGCGGCGGAACGCTCGGCGACGATCGACTTGAGGGTCTCGTCGAGGTGGGGGTGCTCGAACTCGTAGCCGGCAGCCACCAGGCGTTCCGGCACGACCCAGCGGCTCTTCAATACCAGCTCGACCTCGGTGCGGATGGCGGCCGTTCCGAGCTCGAGCATCCAGCGCCAGGCCGGCAGCCCCAGCCGGACGCCGAGGGCGTGGCGGAGGTCGCGCATCATCGTGCGGTTGTCGCTCGGGTTCGGCGACGACAGGTTGACGACGCCTTCCAGCTCGGGGTGCGCGCGCAGGAACCGGATGCTGCCGAGCACATCGTCGATGTGGATCCAGCTGAACTTCTGCAGGCCGCCGCGCGCGCCGAACGCGTGGTATGTCCCGGCAGCCCGCCGCGCGGACGACGCCGGCCAGTGTCCGTCGATCTGCGGGCCGCCCAACCCGAAGCGGGCCAGGGTGATGAGCGGCACGAGAGCGCTGCCGTCTCCCAGCACGATCGCCATGCGCAGCGCCACCTTCCGGGTCTCGGGCAGGGACGATGCGAAGAACTCCTTCTCCCAGGTCGTGGCGATCGACACCGAGAAGCCCGTGCCGATCTCGCCGGTCGACTCCGTCATGGGGCGGTCTTCGGCGTGGCGGTAGATGGTCGCGGTCGACGAGTTGAGCCACAGGGGAGGAGGGGACGCCGCTGCCGCGATCGCCGTCGCGAGTTCCCGGGTGGTCTCGATCCTGGAGCGCAGGATCTCCTGCCGGTTCGCCTCGCCGTAGCGGCAGTCGACGCTCTTGCCCGCGAGGTTGACCACCAGGTCTGCTCCGTCGACCAGTCGGGTGATCGCCGCTGTGTCGCCCCAGGACGCGTCGGGCCCGCGACGACCGATCAGCTTCACGTCGGCGCCGTCCCGACGGAACGCCTCGGTGAGGGACGAACCGATGAATCCGCTCGCCCCGGCCAGCACGATGCGATCCTGCTTCTTCTCACTCATGCTGTCGTCCCCCTGTGGTGCCACCCGCGCGGTCGTCGGTGACGGTGTAGTCGAAGTGGCCCGCGTACTCGTAGATTCTGCCGATGACGGGCAGGCGCAGCACGACCGAGACGTGCTGTCGTCGCACGCCGTCGTCGAAACGCTCGACGAGTTCGACCGTGGGAGCGAGGGCGGGCAGGATCACGACGCGGCGCGGCCCGATCCGGACAGCGACCTCGTCGGAGTGCATCGTGAGCGCGCCGCCCTCCACGGAGGCGCGGAGCCGCGTGGTCAGGCGGCTCGCCCCGCCGAGCGTGTCGACGAGCTGCGGTCGGGCGTCCCCGGCCTGCCCACGGCCCGCGCCCGGTGCGCTCGCCGCCGTCGGCGCGACTCCCGCAGGCGGTTCCGCGGGCGTGACGGCCGTGATCGCGTCCAGCATCCGCCGCTCTCCGCGTGCGAAGTGGAAGGTCCGTACCGCCCTCACCCCCGTGACTCCCGCGGCATCGACCATCGGCCGGTTCTCGACCGTGAACGCGACGTCGCCCTCCCACGCCGGGAAGGCGATTCCGGCGCGCCCGAGCAGCCAGAGCGCAGGCCAGAGCCAGCGTCTCGGGGTCCCCGCCCGGTCGAACGTGCCCTGGCCCCGGCCCACGCTGCCCGCCGGGATCTCACCGAAGTAGGCGCGGAGTCTCGGGTGCAGCCCGTCGATCTCGGCCCCCAGGACGATCTCGTAGGGAGAAGCCATGCCCTGACGCTAACGCGCGCAGGGACTCAGGAGCGCGGGGTCCGGTCGTCGACGATCGCGTCTGCGGAGACTTTGCGGACCGCGTCGATACCGTTCTGCGCGGCGCCCTTGGTCGTGTAGCTCTCGGACGTGGCGATGATCTCGCCATTGGACGCCACCAGGTTGAAGTGGAACGAGCCCGACTCGGACTTGGTGAGAACGAATTTTCCAGCCATGTGTAAAACCCCTGTCGTTCGACGACCGGCCTCGTGAACCGGTGGAGCATCAGCATAGAGCCGCATCATGCCCCGTTGGGCTTTCTATTTCACAATTGTCGTCGTCAGTCGGAGAGCAGGACGGCGAGGGCGCTCTTCAGAGCCTCGCGGTCGCGGCGAAGCTTGGCGACCTCGGCCTCCAGCTCGGTGACACGAGCGTCGGCGCCGGCCGCGCGCGCGGGGAGCGGCGCGCGGGTGCCTCGGGCGGAGTGGGCGACGGTGCGGCCGACGTGGCGACACTCGCCGGGGCGGCTGCGGCGACGGGCTCGTCGGCCGGCGCGTTCGCTTTCTCCCAGGCGCGGATCCAGCCGCGCAGCGACTGCTCGCCGACCTCGAACTCGTCAGCCGTCTCGCGGATGATGCTGCGGTTGCCCGGCTCGGCCGAGCGTCGTTCGAGAACGCGTGCCAAGGAGGCGTCGCGTGTCTCGGACGTGTACTTCTGTTCGAAAGGCATGGTGAGTCTCCTGGTCGTTGTGACATGCATTCGGCTCGGGTTATATGCGCATATTATGCCCGTTAGCGGTATGGAAACGCCTGAGCGGCGAGAGCGCGGCGCGTTCGGGCCACGCGTGCCGCCGCGAAGGGCTCCCGAGCCCGGGCGACTGGGAAAAACCGCCCGTCCTCCCGGCATTCCGAGCTCGAACGCCTTAAGGTCGAGGTGTGTGGCGCGTGGACAGACAGCAGGACGACGGCGACGGAATCGATTCCGACGTGCCGCTCCGCGCGCCCGACAACACGACCGCCCCGCACACCCTGAGCCTGGGCGATCCGACACTTCAGGTGGGCAACGTGGCCGAACCGGTCTGGGACTCCTGGCGCAGCCGGCTGGCGGGCGTCGGCGGCGGTTCGACGCTGCTGCACTTCCGTGACGCGCCGCGGACGCGCATCGAGCTCAGCACGACCCATCCCGGCGGTCTGGCGCAGTTCATCACCGGCAAGACCACCCTCCTGTCGAGCCTCATCCGCGACGACCTGGCCCTCCGGACAGCGCGTCTCGCGGCCGGCGAGATCGCCGCCAAGGGCCTCGAACTCTCGACCGTGCGCGGCATCGACGCGATCCACCTCGCGATCGGCATCGCGCACTGGACCTTCTCGGGAGAGTCGTTCCGAGCGCCGCTCCTGCTTCGTCCTCTCGCGATCCGGCGCCACGGCCGCGATTTCGAGGTGAAGCTCCTCGGTACGCCGTTCCTCAACCCGGCCCTCGCCGACGCCCTGCGCGACCAGTTCGGCATCGCGCTCGACGCCTCGGCCTTCGTCGCTCTCGCCGACCGGGAGGGCTCGTTCACGCCCAACCCGGTGATCGATCGACTCCGCGGCCTCACCGCGCACCTCGACGGCTTCACCGTCCAACCCCGCCTCGTGGTCTCGTCGTTCGCCGACGTCGCGACCGACATGGTCGCCGACACCCGCGAGCTGAGCCACCCGGTGCTCGACGCGCTGGCCGGCAACCCGACGTCGCTGCAGCAGATCAAGGCCTCCTACCGGCCCGTCTCGCCGACTCCGCAAGACGAGCGGAGCCCCGAGACCGACACGCTCCTCCTCGACGCCGACAGCGAGCAGGAGAACGTGGTCGCCCAGATCACGGCCGGCAACTCGCTCGTCGTCAAGACGCTGCCCGGCACCGGCGGCACCCAGACCATCGTCAACACCATCGGCACGCTCGTCGCGCAGAACAAGCGCGTCCTGGTCGTCTCCGCCCGTCGTGCCACCCTCCGCGGCATCTCCGCCCGTCTGACCGAGATCGGCCTCCCCGGGGTCGCCGTCTCTCCCGACACCCTGCGCCGCGACGTCATCAAGGCGATCGGACGAAACGAGAAGGCGAAGCAGGCCGGAATGGCCGAGGTCGACGACGCCCTCGTGCGCCTTCGCCGCGTCCTGGTCGACTACCGCGGGGCCCTCAGCCGCAAAGATCCCGTCCTCGCGGTCTCGGTGCTCGACTGTCTCACCGAGCTCGCCCGTCTGGCGCTCCTCCCGTCGGCGCCGGCCACCACCGCGCGCCTCAGCAGGCACAGCGTCGAGTCGATGGTCGAGGGCGCGGCCGCGTCGCCGAGACCATGGTCGGTGCGGCGAACCTCGGCGAGTTCCGCTACGGCCCGGGCGACTCGCCCTGGTACGGCGCCCGGTTCGACGACGGCAACGGCACCGGCACGGTGACCGCGGGTCAGGCCCACCAGCTCGCGAAGAACCTGTACCACCGGGACGTGCCGCACCTGCTCGAGCGGGCGAACGAGGTCGTGGGTTCCACCCGGATGCGCCCGTTCGTGAGCATCCACGAGCTCGGCATCTACCTCCGGCTGCTCGCCGACGTCGGCGACACGCTGGACAAGTTCCTCCCGGTCGTCTTCGACCGCTCGGTCACCGAGCTGATCGAGGCGACCTCCGGGCACCGCGACGGCGACATGAGCGGCGCCAACCGGCGACGCCTGAAGAAGCTGGCGCGCGAATACGTCCGCCCCGGCATGCACGTCCCCGATCTCCACGAAGCGCTCGAGCGCGTCCAGCAGCAGCGAATCCTCTGGCAGCGCTATGTCGCGGCCGGCACCCCGCCCGAAGTGCCGACGGGCGTCAGCGACACCATCGCGCTCTACGGCCACGTCAGCGCGGACCTCGCGCAGCTCGACCGTCCGCTCGGCCTGTCCGGGGACGACCTCCTCGAGCAGATCGGCATCGACGAACTGCAGCAGAAGCTCGAGGTGCTGGCGGCCGAGAGCGACGTGCTCAACAACCTCCAAGAGCGCACCCAGCTGATGACGACGCTCCGCGACCTCGAACTCTCGCCGCTCATCACGGATCTGGCGAACCGCCACGTACCCGAGGCCCAGGTGGCCGCCGAGCTCGAGTTGGCCTGGTGGCGCTCGGCCCTCGAGTCGCTCCTCGAGGCCGACCGAGCGCTCCTCGGTGCCAACACCCCCATGCTCGACCGCCTCGAAGCCGACTTCCGGCTCGTCGACGAGGCGCACGCGGCGGGCAGCGCTCAGTCGCTGGGATGGCAGCTCGCCGAGAACTGGAAGCTCGGCCTCGTCGACTGGCCCGAAGAGTCGGCTCAGCTGAAGCAGCTACTGCGCCACGACCGGGTCAGCAGCCGTCTGCTGCAAGACGCCGCTCCGCATCTCTCGCGCGCCGTCGCCCCGGTCTGGATCGCGTCCCCGTACGAGGTGCACCGGATCGCCGACACCGTCCCCTTCGACACCGTGATCCTCGTCGACGCCGGCGCGACGACGCTCGCCGAGAACGTGGGCGCCATCCGCCGCGGTCGGCAGACGGTCGCCTTCGGCGACCCGGTGACCGAGACGCCCTCCGACTTCTCCATCGCGGTCACGCCGTTCGTCGACGATCAGCCGCCCGTCCGTCCGGCGCGGTCGGCCTCGAGCCCAGACGCCGACGACGAAGCCGACGGCGAGCACCACGACGCCGACTTCGACGCGGTGGCCACGGCCGAGTCGCGCCTCGAGCAACTCCACGAAGAATCCGCTCTCGCGCGCCTCTCCACGATCCTGCCCACCCTGTCGCTCACCCGCAGCTACCGCGCCGGCGGGGAAGACCTCGCCGAGCTCGTCAACCGCCGCTTCTACGGCGGCCGAATCGAGTCGCTGCCGTGGGCGGGCAGCTTCCTGGGGCACGGCAGCATCTCCCTCGACTACGTCTCGGGCGGCACCGCCGTTCCCGACCCCGAGTCCGGTGCCGTCGAGAGCGTCGACGCCGAGGTCGACCGGGTGACGGCGCTCGTCCTCGAGCACGCCCGCGTCCGTCCCACCGAGTCGCTGATGGTGCTGACGGCGTCGTCCAAGCACGCGATCCGCGTGCAGCAGGCTGTCCTCACCGCTGTCTCCGGGCACAAAGACCTGACCGAGTTCGTCGTCGGTGACCGCCGCGAACCGTTCATGGTCGCGACCCTCGAGCAGAGCGTCGCCCAGAGCCGCGACCACGTCATCTTCTCCATCGGCTACGGCCGCACTCCGCACGGCCGCGTCCTCAGCGACTTCGGCGCCCTCGGACAGCCCGGCGGGGAGCGCCTGCTCGCCGTCGCGATGACGCGCGCGCGCCGCTCCATGGTGATCGTGACCTGCTTCCAGCCGAGCGACATCGACGCCGACCGGATGGGCCACGGCACGGTCGCGCTCTCCGAGATCCTCAGCGAGGTGCAGGTGCGCACGACGGCCGAGCACGTCCCCGACGACAGCGACCCCATGCTGGTCGACCTGGCCAGGCGGCTCGAGGCCAAGGGAATCCCGGTCGCCCTGGGGCACCGCGGCAAGCTCGGCCTCGTCTGCGCGAACGACGGCGTCTGCGTCACGATCGAGACCGACTCGACCCTCGTCGAGTCGAGCCTTCGGGAGTCCCTGCGCGCGCGCCCCGAGATCCTGCGTCGCCTCGGCTGGCACTACGTCCGGGTGCACGCGTTCCAGCTGTTCACCGACCCCGACGCGGTCGCGACCAGGATCGCCGACGTGCTCGGCCTCGGAGCCTCCCACACGCAAGAGATCCCCGTGGTGTCCGCGCGGCAGCACGTCAACACGCACTAGAGGCGTCGTGAGCGACGAAAAGCAGGGGACGCAGGATCCTGCCCCCGCTTCTCCGGCGGAGGCTCCTCGCGGGGCGCGCCGCCGCGGCCGCCGCGTGACGACGGCACCGGTGCCGGGGAGCGACCCGACTCCTGCGCCCCTCGACCGCCGCGTCGACACGCACGACAACGACGCGCGGCTGAAGGCCGACAAGCCGCCGCACTGGGGCTGAGTGCGGGGCGTGCCGCGATACGTTTTGTGGACATCGATACCGGCCGCGGCCGGTATCGATGTCCGCAAACGCGTTGCGGCACGCCCCGCAGCCTCCGGCGGCCGGAATCACAGCAGGATCAGGCGGAGGGGATTCCGGGGACGCCGGTGGTGCCGGTCGGCGTCGGCGGGTCGACGGGCCCGGCGTGCGAGCCGTGCGTCTCGCCCAGCGAGCTGTTCTGCGCACGGAGCAGGTCGCGGATCTCGCTGAGGATCTCGACATCGGTCGGCGGGACGTCCTGCGGGGTGCCCTCGGTCTCTTTCTGCTTGGCGAACGCCGTCTTGAGGAGGTGGTTGATCGGCAGCACGAGGCAGAAGTAGACGACGGCGGCGATGATGATGAAGTTGATGGCAGCGCCGATGACGGCGCCGAACTTCAGCTCGGCGTGGCCTCCCGACACCGTCGGGATGGCGACCTTGAGGGCGTCGTCGAGCATCGTGGCGTTGAACAGGGCGCCGATCAGCGGGTTGAAGATGTTCGTCACGAGCGAGGTGACGATCGCGGTGAAGGCAGCACCGATGACCACAGCGACGGCCAAGTCGATGACATTGCCGCGCAGGATGAACTCTTTGAAGCCCTTCACGGGTACTCCTTCTTCTCGAGTGACGAAGTGTGAATCACCGTCGACTCAACCAGAAGCAGCGTACCGGCGCTAGGAGGAGGAGCTCGACCCGCCGGTGGACGGGCTGCTCTTGGCCGGCTTCGACGGGGAGGACGAGGCCGCCGCGGGGGAGGAGGTGGAGGCCGGTTTCGAGTCGCCCGACGACGAACCGCCCGATCCTGCGCCCTCGCTCTTCGACCCGCTGCCCTCGCTCCTCGACCCGGACGAACCGGAGCCGGAGTCTGCGCCCGAGGCAGGCTTCGCCCGCGAGTCGGTGCGGTAGAAGCCGGAACCGTTGAACGTCACCCCGACCGGGCTGAAGACCTTGCGGAGCCTGCCGCCGCAGACCGGGCAGACCGTCAAGGTGTCGTCGGTGAACGACTGGTGGATGTCGAAAGCGTTGTCGCACTCGGTGCAGCGGTAGGAATAGGTGGGCACGGGAACCTTTACAGGGCTAGAACCGGTGGATGCCGGAAGGAGTGACGACCCCGTCGACCGCCTGGTCGTGCCGTTCGCTCGGCACCGACTCGACGTACTCGGTGTCGAACACCACAGCATAAACCGGCGGCCGCTTCTCCATCGAACCGAGCGTCTTGTCGAAATAGCCCTTGCCCCAGCCCATCCGCATTCCCGAGTGGTCGATCTGAGCGGCGGGCACGACGATGAGGTCGACGTCGTTGATGGCCATCGGGCTCAGGACCTCGCCGACCGGCTCCGGCAGGCCGAACAGGCCCTCGGTCTCCGACTCGAAGTCGGTCGAGACCGCCCAGTCGAGCAGGCCGTCCTCGCGCGTGATCGGGAACAGCACCCGGATCCCCTGCTCGTTCGCCCAGTTGAGGAAGGGGCGGGTGTTCGGCTCGAACGCCGCCGAGAGGTACGCCGACATCGACGTGATGCCCAGCTCTTTGGCCAGCGAGACGAGGTTCTCGGTCAGCGTCTCGGTCGACGCGGAGGCCTCGGTTTCGGTCATCGCGCGGCGGCGGGAGCGGAGCTCTTTGCGGAGAGCGCGTTTGGCATCGCCAACGAGATCGGTCATGCCCGCAATCTTAACCGCACCGTAACGCCACAAATAGATACGCTGAGCGGCATGGGATTCACCATTTCTAAAGCCGTCATTCCCGCAGCAGGGTTGGGAACACGCTTCCTTCCCGCAACCAAAGCCATTCCGAAGGAGATGCTCGCGGTCGTCGACAAGCCGGCGATCCAGTACGTCGTCGAAGAGGCGGTGTCAGCCGGGCTCACCGACGTGCTGATGATCACCGGCCGCAACAAGAACGCGCTCGAGAACCACTTCGACCACGTGTCGGAGCTCGAGGAGAGCCTTCGCAAGAAGGGCGACCACGACAAGCTCGCGAAGGTCAACCAGTCCACCGACCTCGCCGACATGCACTACGTGCGCCAGGGCGACCCGCTGGGGCTCGGACACGCCGTGCTCCGCGCCAAGATGCACGTCGGGCGCGAACCGTTCGCCGTCCTTCTGGGCGACGACATCATCGACGCCCGCGACCCGCTCCTCAGCCGCATGATCGAGGTGCAGGGCACGAAGAACGCCTCCGTCGTGGCCCTCCTCGAGGTTCCGGAGTCGATGACCCACCTCTACGGTGTGGCCACCGTCGAGGCGACCGACGAAGACGACGTGGTGAAGATCACGGGCATGGTCGAGAAGCCGGCGCAGGGCGAGGCACCCTCGAACCTCGCCATCATCGGCCGCTACGTGCTGCGCCCGGAGGTCTTCGACGTTCTCGAGAAACAAGCACCCGGCAAGGGTGGCGAGATCCAGTTGACCGACGCCCTCGAGAAGATGGCGGGCGCCGAGGAGTGGACCGGAGGCGTGTACGGAGTCGTGTTCCGTGGCCGTCGGTACGACACGGGTGACAAACTCGACTACATCAAGGCGATCATCCAGCTCGCGAGCGACCGGGACGACCTCGGCTCGGAGCTCAAGCTGTGGCTCAAGGAGTTCACGGCCGGGCTGGAGTAGCCCGCCGGAAGAGTTAGGTAGAGACGAAGAAGTGACCACCATCCCCACGCTGGTGTCGGGTCGGGTCGGTATCCGGCCGCTGCGCCTGCGTGATACACGCGACCTCGATCGCGCGCTGGCGGAGAACCGCGCCTGGCTCCGCCAGTGGGAGGCCACGAATCCCCACGGTTTCACCACCATCGACGTGAGATCGAGCATCCGCTCACTGCAGACCAATGCGCGAGCGGGCTCGGCCTCCCGTTCGCCATCGAACTCGACCAGCGGTTCGTGGGGCAGCTCAACGTGTCCGGCATCACCTACGGTTCGCTCGCGTCGGCGACGATCGGGTACTGGGTGACGCAGTCCGCGGCGGGCAACAACGCCACCCCGACCGCTGTCGCGCTGGCGACCGACCACTGCTTCCAGCGGCTCGGGCTGCACCGCATGGAGATCTGCATCCGGCCCGAGAACGGGCCGTCGCTCCGCGTCGTCGAGAAGCTCGGCTTCCGCTACGAGGGCTGCGCCGCCGCTACATCCACATCAACGGCGACTGGCGCGACCACTTCTGCTTCGGCCTCGTCGCCGAAGAGGTGCCCGAGGGCGTGCTGCGCCGCTGGCACGAGGGCCGCGTTCCTCCCGGTCAGGGAACGGTGCCGCCCGAGGCGTTGGCTGAGGCTGGGCGCCGCTGAGTCGATGGGCGGCTGCGCCGCGCGGTCACCCTCGGGCCGCGGGAGTGCTCCCAGGCCTTCGGCCCGTCGTACCGACGTCTGCGTCGTGCCGAAGGGCGGCGGCGCCGCGCGGTCGGCGTGGGGCCTCGGATGCGCGGCTTCGACGCAACACACCCCGCGATGGGCGCGGCTCGGGCTGCTCGTCCTCCTACCCTTGCCAGCATGGGAATCGGGTCATGGGGTGGAGGCATCGTCCTCGGACTGGTCGCCGTGCTCTGGCTGGTGTACCTGATCCCGTCGTGGGCGAAACGCCAGCAGTACCTCGCGACCGAGCGCAACGCCGTCCGGCTGCAGCAGACGCTCCGCATCCTCGCGCAGACCGCCGAGCTGCCCGAAGAGGTCCGCGTCGAGGCCAACGCCAAGTCGGTCGCGAGCGCGCAGAAGATTCTTCGATCCGAAGAGGCAAAGCGCGAGACCATCCGCCGCGCCCAGGAGGCCGCCCGCCAGCGCGCCATCACCCGCGAACTCGCGGCGACCGCCCCCGCCCTTCGCGCCGCCGACGCAGAACCCGCACTCGCCGCCCGCCGCCTCCGCCGCACCCGGCTCGCCTCCACGCTCGTCCTCCTCGCCGGAGTCGTCGCGTTCGTCACGGGCCTGACCGTCTTCGGCTGGCTGATCGCGGTCGCCGGTGCCGTCGCCGGAGTCGGCTCCGTCGTGGTCCTGGCGCAGCTGGCGGCCGTCTCGAAGGCTCGTGCCCGCCGCGCGGTCGTCCAGCCGGTCCTCGCCGACGCTCCGGCCGCGCAGCCGTTCCAAGACTTCGCACCGCGTCAGAGCGCCGCCGACGACGAAGACGGGGCGCAGGATCCTGCCGGCTCGGCTTCCGAGCGCACCGCACGGCAGTGGACGCCCGTCGCCATGCCGCGGCCCCTCTACCTCCGTCGTGGCTCGGCGCGAGCCCTCGCCCGCTCCTCGGCGGTCGCGTCCTCGCCGACCTCCGACGCCGACTCCGACGCTCTGCGCGACGCCGCCACCCGGTCGGCGGAGGCGCTCCGAGCCCGCCAGGAGGCCGCGCGAGACGAAGCCCAGCGCCAGGCCCTGCGCGAGGTCGCTCGCGCGGAAGCGGCGCTGCAGTCGCACCGCGAGGTCGAGGCCCCTGCCGCTCCCGCCGCTCCCGCCGAGCCGGTCCGCATCGCCCCGGCGGCCCCCGCGGCCGTGACGCCGCCGCCTGCCCCGCAGAGTCGGTTCGCCCGCATGGGCTACGTCGACGAGGGCGACCTCGAAGAACTCCGGATCGACGAGATCCTGCAGCGCCGCCGCGCCGTCTGACGCTCTCCGTCGGCGTCGTGAGCGGGGAAGCGGCGTCGGCCGCTGATCGGGGTGCTCGGCATCCTGTTCGTCTTCACGTTCATCCGGAGACGCGAGGGCCTCTCTGCACGACAGCGAGGTGCACCTGCGCGAGGACCCAACGACCGGCGTAGCGTCCGCGAACGACCGAGACGGACGGTGGTCGGGGCGGGTCGCCGCGGGTGCTATCGTGGAACCGCAGTTTGGGGCTATGGCGCAGTTGGTAGCGCGTCTCGTTCGCAATGAGAAGGTCAGGGGTTCGAATCCCCTTAGCTCCACCGCACACAGCAGAAGGCGTGCCCGCCAGGGCGCGCCTTTTGTTGTGTGCGGTCGTGGCACAGCGATTCGAGGAGGAGAGAGGGCTTGCCCGAACGACGGGGTCCCCTTAGCTCGTGGCAGATGCTAGGGCGCGTCTCTCACCTCGCCGCGGGCCGTGTGTGCCCTGGATCGCGCAATCTGCGGCGGCGGATTCCTTGAAGGCCGCGGGCGGCCTCCTGCGTCACCCGCCGTGCAGCTCACGAGACCAGACCACACACGACCTGCGGCCAAGTGGGAGACACACCCTAGGGCGCAGCCGCCAAGAGCTCGAAGCGCAGGCAGACGATGAGTTCGTCGTCGGAGACGGGGGCGCCGGAGGCTCGGGACCAGAAGGCGCGGTGCTGGGCCCGCCAGTCGGCGAGGTCGACGAAGCCCTCGCCCTCGGCGTCGGCGAACTCCCACGGCACGTCGGCGAACGGCACGACGTCGACGCGCGTGATCCTGATCGAGGCCACGGGGGATCCTGCGTCATCGACCACCACGAGGACCTCGCCGAGGTGCTCGAGCTCCTCGCCCTCGTCGGCGTACTCGGCGAGGCGGCCCGCCGTCGCCGTCTTGGCGCCCGCGACGACGAGGCCGACGAGCTGCTGGCGCAGGGGGCCAGGGGTGCCGAACTCCATCACGCGTTCGTGGCCGCTGCGGGGAAACATGGTGCCACCGTAGCCCGGCGTCGCCGGCGAGACCGGGGCTCCACGCCGGATGGCGGACGACGTGGTAAGCCTGCGATCAGGAGGCGGAAGCGATGGTGCAGGAGCAGGGCCCGACCGCTGCGAGCGTGTCCGGGCTGGTGAAGTCCTTCGGGCGGACCGAGGCGCTCCGCGGCGCGACGTTCGAGGTTCCGAACGGGAGCGTGGTCGGCCTGATCGGGCCGAACGGCGCCGGGAAGACGACGGTCATGCGGATCCTGCTCGACATCGTCCGGGCCGGGGAGGCCGAGCGACCGTGCTCGGTCGCCCCTCGACGGACGCAGGATCGCAGACGCGTCGGCGGATCGGTTACCTCCCGGGGATCTCCGGCTGGAGGGGCGCATCTCGGGCCGGAGCCTGCTCGAACACTTCGCCGAGATCTCCGGGCCGGTGTCGCGCGGGGCCGCCGCCGGCCTGGCGGACCGGCTGCGGGTCGATCTCTCGGCGAGCGTCCGGTCGCTGTCGAAGGGGAACCGGCAGAAACTCGGGATCATCCAGGCCTTCCAGCACGCACCCGCCCTGCTCGTGCTCGACGAGCCCACGAGCGGCCTCGATCCCCTCATGCAGCGGGAGTTCCTCGCGCTGGTGAGGGAGGCGAGGGACGCGGGGTCCACGATCCTGCTCTCGTCGCATCAGATCAGCGAGATCCAGCAGGCGGCCGACGAGGTCGTCCTCCTGAAGGACGGTGAGGTCGTCGCGCGCAGCACCGTCGACGACTTGAGGGCGGCGGCGCCGAGGCACGTCGTCGTGCGGGCGGACGGGATCGACGCGGACGAACTGCGACTGAGGCTCGGGGCCTCGCTCACCGACGCGACGTTCGAGGCCGGGCGGGCGTCCGGGATCCTGCACGGCCCCGTCGCCGCGCTGGTCTCGTCGGTCGGCGCGCTGCCGGTGACCGACCTCGTCGTCGAGGAACCCGACCTCGAGCAGGTCGTGCTGGGCCGCTACGGAGGTGCGTCGTGATCGCGCTCTTCCGCAAGGTGTTCACCGACAGCGGGCTCGGGCTCCTGCTCTGGTGCGTCGTCATCGCCGCGCCGGCGGCCCTGTACCTGCCGCTGTTCCCGTCGATCGGCGGCAACGCGCAGATGCAGAAGCTGATCGACGGTCTTCCGGCCGCCCTCACCAAGACGATCAACTACCAGTCGATCAGCACCGGGTCCGGTTACACGCAGTCGACCTACTTCGGGTTGATCGGCTTCGTCCTGGTGAGCGTCGCCGCCATCCGGTGGGGCGCCTCAGCCATCGGAGGTGACGAGGAGACGGGGATCCTGGAGCTGACCCTGGCCCACGGGGTCACTCGCAGCGAGGTGATCGTGGCCCGCTACGCCGCCCTTCTCGTGCGGGTGGCGGCTCTCGCCGTCGTTGCGTTCCTCGTCGTCCTGGCGTTCGACGCGCCCGGAGACCTGGAGCTCGACCTCGGCCACCTCGCGGGCACCGCCGTCGTGTTCGGCGCCCTCGCCCTCGTGGCCGCGAGCGTGGCCTTCCTGTTCGGCGCCGCCTTCGGTCGCAGCGTCTGGGGAGTCGCCGCGGGCGCGCTGGTGACGGCGCTCGGGTACGTGTTCAACGCTCTCGGCAACCAGGAGGCGCGGCTCGAGTGGCTGCATCACCTCTCGCCGTACTCGTGGGCGTTCGGCGGTCAGCCGCTGTCGTCCGGGAGCTCCCTGGCGGGACTGCTCGGGCTGCTCGCCCTGTCGGCGGTGGCGTTCGTCGTCGCGCTCCTGGTCTTCCGGCGTCGCGACGTCGGGGTCTGACACCGCGCTGACTGCGGTCGTGGCGGCGGGGCGGCTGCATGCCCGCGACTCGTGGCGAGTCTGTGCGCCGGGCGTGTGCCCCCGGGTCGTCGGGCAGCGGGTTCCGCCCGTAGGCTGGCCGGGTGCCCGAAGACGAAGCGCAGCCCGCCCGAATCGAACTGATCCTCAGCCGTCCGCCCGTCGGCTGGTTCCCGAAGCCGACCGTCGTCGTCGGCGGGCGCGGACAGCCGGCTCAGTGGGGCACCGGCACCTGGCAGGTCGAGCCGGGTGCGACCATCGGCGTGTACCTGTTCAACCGAGTGTGGAGGTTCGGCGCAGCCGAGCTCGTCGCCGGCGGGCCGGGCACGACGCTCCGGTACCGCGCGCCGTGGCTGCCGTTCGGCCCGGGGCGCCTCACGTCCGTCGCCTGACCCGGCCGCCCTGTCGTCCTGCCCCCTGCCCCCCTGCCCCCCTGCCCCTCCTGAAATCGAAGGGGATTCTCGCCGACGACCCCCGCACTGCGGCAGAACAGGCCGTCCAGCGAAAATCCCCTTCGATTTCGGGGGAGGGAGGGAGGGAGGGAGGGTGGGGAGGAACGCGGCTACTCCTCCGCCACCGCACCCGCGAACTGCGCGTTGTAGAGCGAGTAGTAGGCGCCGCCTGCCGCGAGCAGCGACAGGTGCGTTCCCTGCTCGACGATCGTGCCGGCCTCCATGACCAGGATCAGGTCGGCGTCGCGGATGGTCGACAGCCGGTGGGCGATCACGAAGCTGGTGCGTCCCTGTCGGAGAGCGCTCATGGCCTGCTGCACGAGCAGCTCGGTCCGCGTGTCGACGGACGACGTCGCCTCGTCGAGGATCAGCACGCTCGGCCGGTTCAGGAACGCCCGGGCGATCGTGAGCAGCTGCTTCTCGCCGGCACTGACGTTCGATCCTTCGTCGTCGAGGACCGTGTCGTAGCCGTCGGGCAGCGACCGCACGAACCGATCGACGTAGGTGGCCTTCGCCGCGGCGACGATCTCGTCGTCGGTGGCGGTCGGCCGACCGTAGGCGATGTTGTCGCGAATGGTTCCGGCGAAGAGCCAGGTGTCTTGCAGGACCATGCCCATCCGGCTCCGCAGGTCGAGACGCGACAGGGAGGCGATGTCGACGCCGTCGAGCGTGATCCTGCCGGAGTCGACCTCGTAGAAGCGCATCATGAGGTTGACCAGCGTCGTCTTGCCGGCACCGGTCGGCCCCACGATGGCGACGGTCTGGCCGGGTTCGGCGACGAGCGAGAGGCCGTCGATCAGCGGCTTGTCGGCGACGTACCGGAACGAGACGTCGTCGAAGGCGAGGCGCCCCTCGGTGGGGCCGAGACGCACAGGATCCGCGGGATCCTGCGACTGCTCCTCGGCGTCGAGCACCTCGAAGACGCGCTCGGCCGAGGCGACCCCGGACTGCAGCAGGTTGGCCATCGAGCCGAGCTGCGTCAGCGGCTGCGTGAACTGCCGCGAGTACTGGATGAACGCCTGCACGTCGCCGATCTGCATCGCACCCGACGCCACTCGCAGGCCTCCGACGACGGCGATGGCGACGTAGACGAGGTTCCCGACGAACATCATCGACGGCATGATGATGCCCGAGACGAACTGCGCGCCGAAGCTGGCCTCGTAGAGCTCCTGGTTCTTCTGGCGGAACCGCTCCTCGACCTCGCGGTGCCGGCCGAAGACCTTGACGAGGGCGTGTCCGGTGAAGGCCTCCTCGACCTGCGCGTTCAGGGCGCCGGTGTGCGACCACTGAGCGACGAACAGCTTCTGCGACCGCTTCGCGATGACAGTGGTGATCAGGATCGTGAGGGGGATCGTCACGAGGGCGATCACCGCGAGCAGCGGGGAGACGACGAACATCATCACCAGGACGCCCACGACGGTCAGGAGCGACGTCAGCAGCTGGCTCATCGTCTGCTGGAGCGTCTGAGAGACGTTGTCGATGTCGTTCGTGACGCGGCTGAGCAGCTCGCCGCGGGGTGTCTTGTCGAAGTACGCCAGCGGCAGCCGGTGGATCTTCTCCTCGACGTCGGCGCGGAAGCGGAACACGGTGCGCTGGACCACGCCGTTCAGGAGGTACGACTGCAGCCAGCTGAACACCGATCCCGCGACGTACAGCGTCAGGACGAGCATCAGGATGTGCGACAGGGCGAGGAAGTCGATGCCGACGCCCGGCGTGAGGTGCATGCCGCTGAACAGGTCGGCGAGCTGGCCCTGGCCGCGGGCTCTCATCGACTGGATGACCTGGGCCTGGGTCTCGCCCGAGGGGAGGTTCTTCGAGAACGCTCCGGCGACGATGAGGTTCGTTCCGTCGCCGAGCAGGCGGGGGCCGAGGACGGAGAAGAGGACGCTGCCGATGGCGAGCAGGACGACGAGGGCTATCTTCGCTCGCTCGGGGAGGAGCCTGCGGAGCAGCCGCTTGGCGCTCGGGCCGAAGGCGAGCGACTTCTCGGCGGGCATCTGGCCGGCGAAGGGGCCGCCGCCGCCGGGCCCGCGTCGGGCGGGAGGACGCTGGGACGAGGAGGTGGTGCTCATGCCGCCTCCTCCGCGGTCAGCTGCGACGAGACGATCTCGGCGTAGGTCTCGTTCGAGGCGAGGAGGTCGTCGTGGGTGCCCTGCCCGACGATCCTGCCGTTCTCCAGGACGACGATCTGGTCGGCGTCGATGACGGTCGAGACCCGCTGGGCGACGATGACGAAGGTGGCTCCGTCTTCGTGCTCGCGGAGCGCTGCTCGGAGGCGGGCGTCGGTGGCCAGGTCGAGCGCCGAGAACGAGTCGTCGAAGACGTAGATCTCGGGACGCTTCACGAGGGCGCGGGCGATGGCGAGGCGCTGCCTCTGGCCGCCGGAGACATTGGTGCCGCCCTGGGCGATCGCGGCGTCGAGGCGGTCGTCCATCTTCTCCACGAAGTCGCGTGCCTGGGCGATCTCCAGCGCCCGCCAGAGCTCGGCGTCTGTCGCGTCGGGCTTGCCGTAGCGGAGGTTGGTCGCCACCGTGCCCGAGAACAGGTAGGGCTTCTGCGGGACCAGCCCGATCGTGGCCCAGAGCACGTCGGGGTCGAGTCGACGGACGTCGACGCCGTCGACGAGCACCTGGCCGTCGGTCGCATCGAACAGGCGCGGCAGCAGGTTGACGAGGGTCGTCTTCCCCGAGCCGGTCGACCCGATGATCGCCGTCGTCGTGCCGCGTCGGATGTCGAGTTCGACGTCACCGAGGACGGGTTGCTCGGCACCGGGGTAGGCGAATCCGACGCCGCGGAGCTGGATGGCTCCGCGGCCGGTGAGCTCGGTCACCGGGTCCGGATCGACGACGACGCTCGGCTCCGTGCGGAGCACCTCCGAGATGCGGTCGGCGCAGACGGCGGCGCGCGGTACCAGGATCGCCATGAAGGTCGCCATCATCACCGACATCAGGATCTGCAGGAGGTAGCTGAGGAACGCGGTCAGGGTGCCGACCTGAATCGACCCGTCGTCGACCCGGTAGGCGCCCAACCAGATCACGGCGACGCTCGAGACGTTCAGCACGAGCATGACGGTCGGGAACATGAGGGCGAACAGCCGCCCGGCTCGCAGGGCGGTGTCGGTCACCGCCGTGTTGGCGTCGGCGAACCGATTGCGCTCGATGTCTTCGCGGACGAAGGCCCGGACGACCCGGATACCGGTGAGCTGCTCCCGGAGGACCCGGTTGACCGTGTCGATCCTGGCCTGCATCTTGCGGAACTGGGGCACCATGCGGGTGATGATCAGACCGACCGCGATCAGGAGGACCGGCACGCTGATGGCGATGATCCAGGACAGCCCGGGCGACTGCTGGATCGCCAGGATGATGCCGCCGATGCAGAGGATCGGCGCCGAGACGAGCAGTGTGCACGACATCAGCACGAGCATCTGCACCTGCTGGACGTCGTTCGTGTTGCGCGTGATGAGCGACGGTGCGCCGAATTTCGTGACCTCGCGCTCCGAGAAGGCGGCGACGCGACCGAAGACCGCACCGCGGAGGTCGCGCCCGGTGCCCATGGCGGCCCGCGCGCCGAAGTAGACGGCGGTGATGGCGCACGCGATCTGCGCGAGAGTGATGAGGAGCATGATCAGGCCGAGCCGCAGGATGTAGCCGGTGTCGCCCGTGGCCACGCCGTTGTCGATGATGTCGGCGTTGAGCGTCGGCAGGTACAGCGAGGCGATCGACGAAGCGAGCTGGAACACGACGACTCCCGCGAGCAGCCGCCAGTGCGGCCGGAGGAATTGCCGGAGGAGAGGGAGGAGCATGGAGAACCTTTCGCGCGGGGTCGCACCGCGGATCCTGCGGGGGAGCCTAGTGAGGGCCGATCCCGGCCACAAGGTCGGGCAGGATGGTCGGGTGCGTTCCGATCTCCCCACCCGTCTCCGCCACGACCTCGACCGGTCGCTCTTCACGGTCGCCCGGCTGTCCGGCGCCGGCGCCTGGGGCGCCTCCGGCGGTGCGGCACTCTTCCGCGGAGAGCGGATCGCGGCCAGGCGAGCCCTCGCGAGCAGGATCCCCGCCACCGGCGAGGAGCGCGCGTCCGACACGCTCGCGCTGCTCTTCGTGCTCGGCTACCCGCAGTCCCGAGCGGACGTCGACGCCGCCCTGCCCACGCTGGGTCTCGGCGGGGCGGAGGCGCTCTCGCTGATCCAGGTCGACGGCGACACCGTGCGGCCCCTCGTCGACCTGCGGCCCTACTCGTTCGTCGACAGCGCCGGCGAGGTCACCTGGTGGATCGCCTCCGACCTCGGCGAGCTCGCCCTCCAGGGGCCGCTGCGCGAAGACCACGTGCTCGGCATCGGGGGCGCCTCGACGACGCTCAGCGGGCTCATGATCCCCCGCGCGGTCGACCGGGCCCTCGACCTCGGCACGGGCTGCGGCATCCAGGCGATGCACGTCGCCCGACACGCTCGTCACGTCGTGGCGACCGACATCTCCTCCCGCGCTCTCGACTTCGCCCGCTTCAATGCCGAGCTCAACCTCGTCGACGGCATCGAGTTCCGTCTGGGCGACCTCTTCGAGCCGGTCGCCGGCGAGACCTTCGACCACATCGTCTCCAACCCGCCGTTCGTGATCACGCCGCGGGCCGAGGGCGTGCCGGCGTACGAGTACCGCGACGGCGGCATGGTCGGCGACGCTCTCGTGGCGACGGTCGTGGAGCAGGTCGGCGCGCATCTCGCACCGGGCGGCGTCGCCCAGCTGCTCGGCAACTGGGAGACGGGCGGCTCGGGCAAGCGCGGCGCCTTCTCGGTCGCCGACTGGGTGGCCCGAGGCGGAGCCGACCTCGACGTGTGGGTCGTCGAGCGAGAGGTGCAGGACGTCGCGAGCTACGCCGAGACCTGGATCCGCGACGGAGGCACCCGGCCGGGCTCAGCCGACTTCGAGCGCCTCTACGAGGTCTGGCTCGACGACTTCGCCGCGCGTCAGGTGAGCGAGATCGGCTTCGGCTACGTGACCCTCCGCAGGCCGCAGGATCCCGAGGCGGCCACCACCACGACGATCGAGCGTCTCGCCGGCTCCCTCGGGTCGAACGACACCGGGCTCGGCGCGCACCTGCTCGAGGGCCTCGACGCGGTGGACGCCCTCCGTTCGCTCACCGACGACGAACTGCTCCTCACGACGCTGCGCGTCGCCGGAGACGTCACGGAGGAGCGCCACTACTGGCCGGGAAACGACGATCCCACGGTCATCAGCCTCCGCCAGGGCGGCGGCTTCGCCCGCACCGTCGAGTCGGGGACCGCGCTCTCGGCGCTCGTCGGCGCCTGCGACGGCGACCTCGGCGTCGGAGCGATCGTCGGGGCCCTGGCACAGCTGCTCGAGGCGTCCGAGGCCGACCTTCGGGCGGAGCTCCTGCCGCGCGTGCGAGAACTCGTCCGCGTGGGCATCCTGCGCCTCTGACGTCGCGTGCCCTGAACTGGGTCGTCTATCACCCACGAATCACCCCCGCTACCTATGCAAAGGCATATAGCCTAGGGATCGCTCTCGGCTGGTTACCGAGGCACCACGTCCAGTTCCGAACCGATCGCGCGGCAGTCACCTGATCCGATTCCGCTCGGTCGGCCTCGAGGACGTGCTGATGCGCCCCCAGTCCGCCTCGCGGCGTCGACGGGGGCGCATCTCTGTATCGCGGGACGAACGCGCGCTCCTGGCCACGCGCCGCCGGCCAAACACCTGGTCTCGCCCGCAGGCGCAGTAGGGCAGGATCGATGCATCATGTCGAATGCGCCTCTCGCCGCCCTGCTGTCCGAGTACTACGGGCCGAACGACACCACCGGCGACGGCACCTTCGACCCCGACACCGTCTACACCGACTTCGCCGCGTGGGCCGAGTCGCGCGGACTCCCGCTCTACCCGGCCCAGGACGAGGCCATGATCGAGCTCGTCTCCGGTGCTTCCGTGATCCTGTCGACGCCGACGGGCACGGGCAAGTCGCTCGTGGCCGCGGGCGCTCACTTCGTCGCGCTCGCCACGGGCAGGCGCAGCTACTACACCGCACCCATCAAGGCTCTCGTCAGCGAGAAGTTCTTCGCGCTCGTCGACCTCTTCGGCCCGGAGAACGTCGGTATGGTCACCGGCGATTCGTCCGTGAACGCCGATGCGCCGATCATCTGCTGCACCGCGGAGATCCTGGCCAACCTCGCTCTGCGCCACGGTGCGGCTGCCGAGGTCGGGCAGGTCGTGATGGACGAGTTCCACTTCTACGCCGACCCCGCGCGCGGCTGGGCGTGGCAGGTGCCGCTCCTCCTGCTGCCCGACGTGCAGTTCCTGCTCATGTCCGCCACCCTCGGCAACGTCGAGAAGATCAGCGACGACCTCGGCCGTCGAACCGGCGAGCCGGTCGCTCTCGTCACCGGCGTCGAGCGCCCGGTGCCGCTGCACTACTTCTACGCGACGACTCCCGTGCACGAGACCGTCGAAGACCTGCTCTCGACCGGCGAGGCTCCCATCTACGTCGTCCACTTCTCGCAGGCCGCCGCCCTCGAGCGGGCGCAGGCGCTGTCGAGCATCAAGATCGCCAGCCGGGAGCAACGCGACGAGATCGCCTCCCTGATCGCGGGGTTCCGTTTCTCCACCGGCTTCGGCAAGACTCTCAACCGCCTCGTGCGCGCGGGCATCGGCGTGCACCACGCCGGCATGCTGCCCAAGTACCGGCGGCTCGTCGAGCAGCTCGCCCAGCGCGGTCTGCTCCGGGTGATCTGCGGCACCGACACGCTCGGCGTGGGCATCAACGTGCCGATCCGGACGGTCCTGCTCACGGCGCTCACCAAGTTCGACGGCACCAGGATGCGCCAGCTCACCGCGCGCGAGTTCCACCAGGTCGCCGGGCGGGCCGGGCGGGCCGGTTACGACACCGCCGGAACCGTCACGCTCGAGGCCCCCGAACACGAGATCGAGAACCTGTCGCAGATCAAGAAGGCCGGCGACGACCCGAAGAAGAAGCGCAAGATCATCCGCAAGAAAGCCCCCGACGGCTTCGTGTCGTGGGGCGAGCCGTCGTTCTTCAAGCTGATCGAGGCCGAGCCGGAGCCCTCACCTCCAGCATGCAGATCACCCACGCCATGCTCCTCAACGTGATCGCCCGCGGCGGCGACGCCTTCGCGAACGTGCGGACGCTCGTCTTCGACAACCACTCGTCGAAGGCGCAGCAGTTCGCCCTCGCCCGCCAGGCGATCTCGATCTACCGGGCGCTGCGCGAGTCGGGCGTCGTCGAGCAGTTCCCCGGGATTCCGACCGCGGAAGACCCGGATCCTGCGCCCTCCATTCGCCTCACGGTCGACCTGCAACCGAACTTCGCCCTCAACCAGCCGCTGTCGCCGTTCGCGCTCGCCACGTTCGAGGTGCTCGACCCCTCGTCGGATTCGTATGCCCTCGACATGGTGTCGGTCGTCGAGTCGACCCTCGACGATCCGCGGCCGATCCTGTCGCAGCAGCAGTTCAAGGCCCGGGGCGAGGCGGTGGCGGCGATGAAGCAGGAGGGCATCGAGTACGACCAGCGCATGGAGCTGCTCGAGGAGGTCACCTGGCCGAAGCCGCTCGACGAGCTGCTGACGGCGCTGTTCGAGACGTACAAGGCGTCGCAGCCGTGGATCGGCGACTTCGAGCTCTCGCCCAAGTCGGTCGTGCGCGACCTGTACGAGCGGGCGATGACGTTCGGCGACTACGTGAACTTCTACGGGCTCGCCCGGTCGGAGGGACTCGTGCTCCGCTACCTGTCCGACGCCTACCGGGCGCTTCGACAGACCATCCCGAACGAGTCGAAGACCGACGACCTGCTCGACATCATCGAGTGGCTCGGCGAGCTCGTGCGGCAGGTCGACTCGTCGCTGCTCGACGAGTGGGAGGAGATGGTCAACCCGACGGAGATCGCGGCGGAGCAGGCCATCGTGCCGCCCGTTCTCCGGACGCTCACCGGCAACCACCGGGCGTTCCGCGTGCTCGTACGCAACGAGCTGTTCCGGCGGGTGCAGCTGGCGGCGCTCGACGACGCCGACGCTCTGGGCGAGCTCGACGCGGCGGCCGGCTTCGACGCGGACGCGTGGGGCGCGGCCCTCGACGGGTACTACGACGAGTACGACTCGATCGGCACCGGCCCGGGGGCTCGGTCCGCGGCGATGCTCGTCGTCACGGAGGGCCCGACCGCGTGGGAGGTGCGCCAGATCTTCGACGATCCCTCGGGCGACCACGACTGGGGCATCACCGGCACCGTCGACCTGGCCGAGTCGAACGAGCAGGGCCTCGCCGTGCTGCGCGTGACGGCCGTCGGCCCCGTCTAGCCCGGCCCCGCCGAGCCCGGCCCTGCCGTAAGACGTTTCCCGGACGATTCAACCTGCCGCGGCAGGGCGATTCGTCCGCAACTCGTCTCGTTTTTGCAGGATCGGTGTCCGGCGGCGAACACTTCGACGAGGATTCGGAAGAAGGACGCCGATCCCATCGGCGTGAGGGCGGATCGGCCGGGTAGGTCGCCCGGGGCGCGGTGCCAGTACCCGGCGCTCCCGAGGTCGAGGACGCGGAATGCCGCGCCGGCGACCACAGCGGCGCCCTCGAGGAAGCGCCACGTCTCCGACCACGCGCGCGAAGACGGGCGGGGCGGTCAGCGATCCGGGTACCGGGGCGGCCGCATCGCGCAGCCGCGTCTCGATGACGGCGTCGTCGAATTCGACGGGCTCCGGACCGTCGGCAAGCAGCCACGCCGGAGCGATGCCGTGCCACGAGACGCCTCGGCCGATGGCCCGGTTGGCGGGCAGGATCTCGATCAGCCGGCCGTACCCCTCGCGGCCGCACGTACTTCAGAAGGTCGCGTGCGCCTCGGAAGGCGGCACGCGCCTCGGAAGGCGGCACGCGCCTCGGAAGGCCGCACGCGCCTTGGAAGGCGGCACGCGCCTCAGAAGGCCGCACGTGCTTCAGAAGAGGGCGGGCGGCTCCGCAGCGGGAGCCGCGGCTTCGGCCGAGACGGTGGTGACAGGCTTACCGGGCCAGCCGGGGCCGGAGGGCACGGGCCCACGCCGCTGGAACGCCTCGGCGGCCGTGCGCGCGCGGATGTCGGCGGCCTCGTTCATGACGTGGCCGACGTGGCCGCGCACCCACTCGAACGTCACGCGGCGTCCCTGAAGAGCCTCGTCGAGCTCCTTGATGATCTCGACGTTCATCACGGGCTTGCCGTCGGCCTTGCGCCAGCCCTTGCGCTTCCAGCCGGCCATCCACTCGGTGCAGGCCTTGATCGCGTACTGGCTGTCGCAGAGGATCAGCAGGTCGTCGTCTTCATCGGCGGTCGCCCGGAGCAGTTCGAGCACGGCCGTCAGCTCGCCGACGTTGTTCGTGTTGCGGGGCCAGCCGCCGGCCGCCCAGCGGTCGTCGTCGACGTACCACGCCCATCCTGCGGGGCCGGGGTTGCCGAGGGCTGATCCGTCTGCTGCTGCTCGAATGGTCACCCGCCAACGCTACCGGGTGTCCCCTCCTCCCGAAATCGAAGGGGATTTTCGGCCGGGGGCCCGTCCTGGCCCGAGAACCGTGCCCCGTGCCCGAAGTCTCCTTCGATTTCGGGCGGGGCAGAGGGAGGGGCAGAGCAGGGGGCAGAGGGAGGGGCAGGGCGGGGCGCAGGATCAGCCGACCTCGTCGGGGTGCGACCCCACCCGCTCGCCCGAGTCGAGCGCATCGATCACGCCGATGTCGTCGGCGTCGAGCTCGAAGCCGAACACGTCGAGATTCTCGGCGATGCGCGAGGGCGTGACCGACTTGGGGATGACGACGAGCCCCTGCTGCAGGTGCCACCGGATGACGGCCTGGGCGGTCGAGACGCCGTGCTTGGCGGCCAGCGCCAGCAAGGCCGGGTCTTCCAGGATGCGCCCGCGCGCGAGGGGCGACCAGGCTTCGGTCACGATGTGGCGGGCGTCGCCGAAGGCCCGGAGCTCCCGCTGCTGGAGCCAGGGCTGCACCTCGATCTGGTTGATGACGGGCACGACGTCGGTCTCGCCGAGGAGCCGCTCGAGGTGGTGCGTCTGGAAGTTCGAGACGCCGATCGACCGGGTGCGCCCCTCCTCGCGGATCTTCTCCAGGGCGCGGTAGGTCTCGATGTAGAGGTCTTGTCTCGGCGCGGGCCAGTGGATGAGGTAGAGGTCGACGACGTCGACGCCGAGTTTGGACAGGCTGAGGTCGAACGAGCGGAGGGTGGAGTCGTACCCCTGCTGGTCGTTCCAGACCTTGGTGGTCAGGTAGACGTCGTCTCGCGCGAGGCCCGATGCCGCCAGCGCCCGGCCGACGCCGGCCTCGTTGCCGTAGTACTCCGCGGTGTCGAGGTGGCGGTAGCCGGCTTCGAGAGCGGTCGCGACGGTGCGCTCGGCCTCGTCGTCGTCGACCTTGTAGACGCCGAGTCCGAGCTGCGGGATGGAGTTGCCGTCGTTGAGTCGGATCCGGGGGACCGCGTCGAGAGTCATGTCTCGATTATCGGCCTCGCGCCTGTCCGCTCGGTGCGCACGTCGCAGCCCCGCGAGGGCAGCTCGCCGGGATCGGTGCGGGCTCCGTGTCTGCGAGGCGAGGGCAGCTCGCCTGGATCGGTGCGGGCTCCGTGTCGGCGGGGCGAGGTCAGCTCGCCTGGATCGGCACGGGCTCCGTGTCGGCGAGCGGGCTCGCGTCGGAGCCGCGCAGGTCGGGCAGCACGCGCTTGAACACGAGGGGCACCAGGATGCCCAGCAGCGCGAACGCGGACGCGACGAACAGCCCGCCCACGGTGCCGGTGCGGTCGATCAAGGCGCCGGCGATGGCCGAGCCGATCGCCGCCCCGATGAGCTGCCCGGTGCCGGCCCAGCCGTACGCCTCGGCCGTGTCGCTGAACCGCACGCTCGACGAGATGATCGCGAACATGACCGCCAGGGCCGGGGCGATACCGACGCCGGCGATCAGCAGGGTCACGCAGAGCCAGACGAACGAGGTCGGGATGAAGACGGTGAGCGCGATGCCGACGAACACGATGGCCATGCGGATCGGCAGCGACCAGGGGCCCACGGCGAGGTGTCCGAGCAGCAGGCCGCCGGCCAGCGACCCGATCGCGAACACTGCGAGCACGAAGCCCGAGGCGGGGCTGCCGTCACCGAAGGCGCTGATGACCCCGGCCTCGACGGCGGAGCAGGTGCCGATGAGGAGGAAGCCGGTGACCGTGGAGAGGAGCACGGTGGGGCGGGCGAGTACCTTCCCGAACGACCGCTTGCTCTTCGGGATGCGGACCCTGCCGACCTCCGGAGACGCGATGAACCAGATGCCTCCGCCGATGAGGAATAGGGCGGCGACCAGGATCGCGTAGACGGTGCCGATCTGCGTTCCTACGAACGTCGTGATGACGGGACCGGCGACCCAGATGATCTCCTGCGCCGAGGCGTCGAGCGAGAACAGCGGGGTGAGCTGCTTCGAGTTGACCATCTTGGGATAGATGGTGCGGACCGCCGGCTGGACCGGTGGCACGCTGAGCCCCGCGACGAACCCGACGACCATGTAGAGGGGAGTGTCAGGTCGGCGAGCGCGAACACCACCAGGCTCACGACGCAGATCGTCAGGGTGAGCAGGAGCACGGGGCGCATGCCCCAGATGCCCATCCAGCGGCTCGTGAGCGGGCCCGAGATCGCCTGCCCGACACTCGTCGCAGCCAGGACGAGACCGGCCGCGCCGTACGAGCCGGTGTTGTGCTCGACGTGCAGCAGGAAGGCGAGCGAGAGCATGCCGAAGGGGAACCGGGCCGTCAATTGTGCGGCGATGATCCGCGCGACGCCCGGCGTCTTCAGAAGATTCGAATAGGCGCCCACGAGGGAACAAGTCTACGGAACCCGCGGGGTTCAGGCGATCGCGAAGCGGAAGCGGTAGGTCAGGTCGTCCTCGAACCACTGCGGGAAGTTCGTCGGCCAGAGATTGTCGTGCAGGATCACGTGGGCTCCCGCCTCAGGATCGGGCAGAGCTCGGTCGAATCGGAGCAGTTCGGGCTTCCCGAGGGCCACCACGGGAGCGTCCAGAGAGGTCACGGTCAGTGCCCCGGCGTCTCCGGTGAATCGGAGGCCGTCGACGGCGTGCACGCGGCGGGCCCCGCCCCGGACGACGCGCTGGGGATCGACCTCCGTACCGAGCTTGTCGAGGGTCCAGCGTCCGGGGATCGCGGGGACGATCGCCAGGAGGCTCGCCTCCGGCAGGCGCGTGGCGCGTTTGCCGTGCGTCGTGAGCGAGAGATCGACGCGCCGGTTGGATCGGGAGAAACGGTAGACGAGCGTGAGCCGCTGCGGGGCCCCGAACGGGGAGATCGCTTCGTCCGGCAGGGTCAGGTGGATCGTCACGACGTCGGCGTCCGGCGTGGCCGAGAACTCGCGAGCAGACACCCGCGGCGCGAAGTCGGTGTGCCGCGCCGTCGCGGAGGACTCGCGGAGCCCGAGTCGCGTCTGGTCGGGGAGCGCCCACTCGGCGTTCGCGTCGACGTCGCGGCAGTACTCGGCCACCCAGGTGTCGTAGTCCGTGGCGTCGTAGGTCAGATAGACGAACCGGCCGGCGACGTGGTCGCTGTCGAACCACGCGGTGCCGCGATCGTCCACGAGCTCGGCCACGGCGCCGGTGTCGTCGAACCGAGCTCGGAAGAGGCCGAGTCGTTCGGGCACGGTGGCCGCGCCGGCGGAGATCTCGGAGGGCGTCGACGCGACCGCTTGGGTGAGCTCTGACGCGACTGTTCGGGTGAGCTCCGCCTCGGCTGCCGCCCGGTTCGCGGGGAGAGCGCGGCCAGCGCCTGGTCGATCCGGTCGCGCTGCTCCTGCCAGGACGCTTCGAACGCTGCGAACGAGAACGCGGTGCCGGGGACGAGATCCTGTGCTCTCGCCCGCTCGAAGTCGGGTCGGTCGTAGCTCGAGAAATCGGGCAGGAACGTCTTCTGGTCTTCACCCCAGGTGTGCTCGGCGACGAGCAGGAGGGGGTCGCTGAACGAGGTGTACTCGGCGTCGCCGACGGCCAGGCCGCCATCGTCCACGAGCGCCGATCGCGCTCGCAGAAGCGAGCGGAACCGCGAGAGCAGAAGGGGTCGGACGCGGGCCCGTGGATCCAGGTGTCGCCGATCTCGTCCTCGAGAGTGGGGAGGGTGTCCCGGATGCCGTCGACGGCCTGCGCGAACGCGTCGAACGTGGAGGCCACGATCCTCGCCCCCGGGTACTCGTTCCGGAGACGGGCGAACAGCGCCACCACGGCGTCGCGCGAGGGCGGCCCCAGATTGTCGTTCGTGTGGGCGACGTACAGGGCGTCGCGAAGCCCGGGCGCGGTGAAGGCTTCGCCCTGGGCCGTCGAGCCGTACTCACCCTGGTAGTGGACGACGACCTCGGAGCCGTCCGGCGCCCGCCAGACGAACAACTCGGGAACGTCGGGGAGCGCCGAGACGGGGTTCACGCCCAGGTGGAGATAGCGGACGCCCGCCCGGGCGAGGAACGGGACGAGACCGATCGTGTGACCGGGAACGTCGGTCATCTTGGCGGCGATCCTGGTGGTTCCGAAGCGTTCGTCGAGGCGCTTCGAGATCGACAGCGCGTACTCGACGAGGGGCCCGTCCATGAGCTCCGTGTGCGTCGAGCAGGCGAGGGCGTGCCAGACGATCCGGCCGCCCGCGATCGCCTCCTCCATCCGCGCCACTCCGTGAGGGTCGGCTCGATCGAGAAAGGCCTTCACGAGCCAGGATCCCGTCGTCCAGACGAACGAGGCGTCGGGCGACTCGGCGAGCTCCTCGGCCAGGTCGAGGGCACGCGGGATCCAGTGCTCGACGTACTCGTCGAGTACGGCGTCCGCGCGCCCCGTGAACCCCAGATCGAGATGCGTCTTGAAGACGACGTGGACCGTCTCGATCACGGAGTGGTGACCTCCCGCCGGAGAGCGACGGCCGCGGTCTCGTAGGGGCGGAGCCGGATCGCGACCCGACGGCCGTCGACGGCGAGCGGCTCCCGCTCGTCTCCGAGGTAGGTGCTCCGGGCGGCGGAGCCGATCTCGATTCCGAAGGTCAGCGTCGCGTCGATCTCCTCGCCGGCGAACGACTGCAGTCGGACGATCGACGCCGCGGGCCCGTCGCCGGCCACGACCGACACCAGCTGCACGCGCTCGTCGTCGATCTCGACGAGCGACGCTTCGGCGGTGCCGTCGGCGGCGTGCCCGCGCGCCTCGGCCACGGCCACCGGGTGGACGACGTCGGCGCCGGTCGCGATCGCCGTCGCCTGGGTCGGTTCGTCCGCCGTCGCGCGCACGCCCACGGCGTAGGTGAACGTGGCCGTGAACGCCTGCTCGATGGGGAAGTTCGTGTCCCAGACGTTGTTGTGGAACCACGAGAAGACGGTTGCCGGCTCGACCGGGCTCGTGCTCGCCGGGAACGGGGAGTACGGAAGCGCGATGCTTCCGACCTGGACGAGCGGGGCGTCCTTCGTCACCCAGACGACCGCGTCGTCTCCATCGTCGATGGTCACCCAGTTGCGGACCGCGCGCATGTGCTGCGGCGCCCCGGGGATGTGGGCGATGCCGTCTCCGGTGACGCCGCCGGAGACCTCGAAGTGGACCACGGGGTCGGACGCCGCGAACGGGAACGCGAAGTAGCCGCTCTCTTTGATCAGGGTGGTCTTCTTGGTCACGCGGTTCTCGATCACGAGCCTCGGCGACCCGTGTCGAAGGCGCAGGGTGACCTCGACCCGGTCGACGCCGTTCGCCGTGTACTCGTAGACGAGCCGTTCCTCGACGGCGTCCCTCGCCCGCTCGACGACCACGGAGGGATTCGCGACCGTCCGCGAAGCGAGCAGTTCGAGGCGGTCCGAGACGGAGAGCTTGTTGGCGAGGTGGTTGAAGCCGGCGCCCGACGACCCGTACTCGTCGTACAGGTAGGCGTTGAACCCCGCCACCGATGCGGAGTTGACCAGGTCGCGACCCGTGCGCTTCTCGACCAGGGACGAGATCGACGAGGTCTGCTCGTCGACGACCACGCGCAGGTGCTCGTTCTCGAGCGTCAGGAGATCCTGTCGGGGCGTCGAGTGGAGCGAGAGCGACTCGGTCTCGGCGTCCGCGTCGGCGCGCGACACGTCGAGGCGTACGAATCCGAGCGCGGGAAGATCCGGCACGATCACGCTCGCCCATCGACCCGATTCGCGGTGCGGCTGATTGCCCTGGTCCTTGACGGAGTGGGGCAGGATCGCGCCGCTTCGGCCGTCTCGGACCACGAACCCGGTGTCGAGGGGGAGGTGCGCCTCCTTGACGAGGAGCTGGACGACGGCGTCGCGCCGCCGCCCCGTGGCGTTGGCGGCGACGTAGCTCGTCACGGAGTCGGGATCGGGCGAGACGCCCTCGGCCAGGTACGCCATCGCGTGCTCGCGGAACTCGAGGGCCCGCTGGTGGGCGGCGATTCCCTGGCCCACCTTCCACTGCCACTGCAGCTCGCCCGACTGGAAGCCCTCGTCGCCGTGCGTCCACGAATCGCCCGCGCCCCAGGTGTGCTCGTTGAACATCGAGATCGCGTCGTAGACCTCGCCGCTCTCCCGCCTGGCATCGGGGACGCCGGTGCCGCCCAGCCAGGCGGCCACCTCCGAGATCGAGGCGGCATCGGTCACGGCCGCCTGGCCCTGGCGGCTGAGCGCCAGCGGCACGGCGGCGGAGCCGACGCCCTCGACCCACCAGTCGCCCCAGTCGCCCTCGACCGTGATGAGTTCGTCGCCGTAGCGGCGTTCCGCCTCGGCGAAGAAGTCCTCGTTGCGGGAGACGCGCAGCGTGGGCGACGTCCAGTTCTCGTTCCAGCGCCTGACCAGCTCGGAGACGTGGAGACGCGCCGGCCCGTTGTCGCCCATGAAGCCCTGGGTGCGCAGATGCAGGACGTCCCACGGGTAGCCGTCGCGGCCCTCCGCGGTCTCGCCGTGGGCGCCGAAGATGCCAGGGGGTACGGGTAGCCGCGAGTGGCCAGGGCCTGCAGGTAGGCCGGGAAGAGGGCGTCGACCTCTTCGTAGCCTTCCGTGAAGCCGACGTTCGGCCCCTCCATGTAGGCGAGCCCGTGGGGGAGTCCGTCATCCAGACGATCACCGAGTTGCCGGCCGGGGTCTTCCAGCGGAACATCCGAGGCAGGTTCAGAGCACCCGACGTGTGCGGCTGCGACCGGCCCGCCCAGTTGTGCGCCACGGCGAGGTACTTCACCCCGACGTCGCTGAGAGCATCGGGGAGACCGGCCACCTGACCGGGGACGTCCGTCTGCATGGCGGTCGTGAAGTCGATTCCGTAGGTGTCCCGGATCCTGCGCGCCTCCCGAAGCAGCTCGTGCAACTCGTCCGTCGAGCAGGTGTCGGTGTGGAGGTTGTAGGGCATGGCGCTGAGACCGATCGAGCCGTCTTTCACCAGCTGGACGAACTCGTCGATCCGGCTCGCGGGTCGGTGCTTCTCCCAGTCGCTGAAGGCCCAGAGCGCTTCGGCGTTCCAGCGGAAGCGGGACTCCTCGGGCCAGTCGGCCGTCGTCTCGGCGAGGTCCATGGCCGTGTCGAGATAGGAGCGCTGCTGCGCGATCACGGACGCTTGCGGGTCCGTGTAGCCGAAGTCGAAGTGGGAGTGGTGGACGATGTGGACCGACCACGCGCGCTGCGGCGTGAGAACGAAGTCGATTTGCTCGTCGCCGAAGGCGGAAGGACGAGGAGGCGGGAGTGTCGGTGTCGACGACCCGGATCAGCAGACGGAGCGACTCCGCGTCGGGAGCGTCGCTCAGGCCGGCGACCCGGTCGGAGCCGTCGACCAGGACGCGAGGGTGCCCGCGCTGGTCGCGCTCGCGGCATCGTCGAACAGGATCCGGACGGCCTGCACCTCGACGCCGTCGAGCGTCTTCCGCAGGGGCTCGGGAAGAATGCGGACGCGGTGGCCGCCGATGGCGCCCTCCGAGGAGATGGCCCGCTCGATCAGGCCTCGGCGGGCGGCCGGGCGACTCCACGGCTCGTTGGCGATCAGCGCCGGGCGAGGAGTGGTCGGACTGTCGTTCCGTGATTCAGGCACGCGGGCCCCTTCGATCGTCGTTGATTTGATAACGTTACCAAGAGACGGTAGCACCGAGTCGCCGCGTCCGCCACGGTGAGCCGCCACGAAGTCACCCGCCCTCGCGTCCTGTATACCTGAGGTCATGGCGAGTGCGGAGGGGAGAAGGCTCCGGCCCGTCGATCCGGTTCGGCGCCCACCGTGAAGGACATCGCGAAGGCCGCCGACGTCAGTCCGATGACCGTGTCCCGCGTCCTCTCCGGCGGCAAGAACGTCCGCCCGCAGGTGCGCGAACACGTCGAGAGGGTCATCGCCGAGGTCGGATACCACCGCAACGAGAATGCCAGGCGCCTGCGCCAGGGAGAGCGTTCCGGCCTGATCGGCGTGCTCATCACGAACATCGGCAACCCCTACTACGCCGGCATGCTGCAGGGCGTCGAGCGCGTCGTCGCCGCGACCGGGCGCCGGGTCATGGTGGGCGTGACGAACGAAGACGCCGACCTCGAGAAACAACTCGTCCTGGACTTCCTCGGCCGGCAGGTCGAAGGGCTCATCGTCGTCCCGGTCGGTCACGATCCCGTGCGCTTCGCCCCGGAGCGTCTCGGGGTGTACCGCTCGTGCTCGCGTCCCGATCGTTCGACGGCGCGCTCGCCGACGCGGTGCTGCTCGACGACGTCCGCGGCGCCCACGACGCGACTCGCGCGATGCTCGACGAGGGTCACCGCCGCATCGCCTTCCTCGGAAACCGGGTCTCCGTCGCGACGGGGCGCCGCCGCTTCGACGGGTTCGAAGCGGCGCATCGCGAGCTCGGGCTCGAGCCGGCTGCCGACCTCGTCCGGCTCGGGCAGCAGGACGCCGACTCCGCCGAGCAGGCCATGGACGACCTCCTCGCTCTCGCCGACCCGCCGACGGCGGTCTTCGCGGCGAACAACCGCAACAGCGTCGGTGTGATCAGGTCGATGAACCGTCGCCGCACGGCGGCCCGGCGCGACGAGCGCGAACTCCCGTCCCTGCGACTGTTCGGCTTCGACTCGTTCGAGTTCGCCGACATGTCGCCCATCCCGCTCTCGATCGTCGACCACGATCCCTCCGAGTTGGGCCGGATCGCCGCGGGGCTGCTGTTCGATCGACTCGAGGGGCGGGAGCAGGGCGCCGCGCCGCGCCTCGTCGAGCTCCCGGTCCGTCTCGTCGACTTCTCCTGACGTCGGGCCGACCTGGAGGCGTGCGTCTCGGTGTGGTTCCCTCTTCCGGGATCTGATAACGTTACCAACCGGTGGGTGGATCAGTCCGCCACCGGGGTGCTTCAGCGAAGGTGCGGAGCAGCTCGCCCGCGAAAGGAAAAACATGTCGAAGTACCTGCCGAAGGGGATCGTCCGAGGTGCGTACGACAAGGCTCCCTCCGTCGCGGTGGGCGACGGGCATCCGGCCTGGAGCGGGAGCGGCGCCTGGGCGCGGCTCGCCGAGGAGGCGACCCCGGGGCGGGTCGTCGCGATCGACACCTACCCGGGCTCCGATCTCCCCGGCCTCCAGCGCGAGCTTCGGCGGGCGGCCCCCGCAGCGCTCGTCATCGACGTCGAGGACGCGGCCGCGCTCGCCCCGGAGGCGATCGAGTCGCTCATCGCCGACAACCTGACCGACGACCGCGTCTTCGGCGTGCTCGACCATCGCGTGCTCGGCGACTTCTACGATTCCGAGCGCCTCCGGCGGGTCGCCGAGCTCGTCCGCTCGACGGACGCGCCCGTGATCCTGATCGGCTGGGGAGCCACGCTCGTCCCGGTCGAGCAGGATCTCGTCGTCCTGGCCGATCTCGCCCGCTGGGAGATCCAGAAGCGCCAGCGCGCGGGGGCGCCCAACTGGCGGGCCGGCAACGGCTCCGACGATCAGCTCCGCAAGGTGAAGCGCGGATTCTTTGTCGAGTGGCGCGTCGCCGATCGCCACAAGCGCCCTCTCTTCGATCGCGTCGACTACGTCCTCGACGCGAACGCGTCGATGCGGGAGGCGAAGCTCATCACCGGCGACACGTTCCGCAGAGGTCTCGAGATCGCCGCGACGAGGCCGTTCCGGGTCGTCCCGTTCTTCGACCCCGGCGTCTGGGGCGGGCAGTGGATGAAAGACGTCTTCGAACTCGGCGACGAGGAGAACTACGCCTGGTGTTTCGACTGCGTTCCGGAGGAGAACAGTCTCCTTCTCGACGTGGGCGGCACCGTCGTCGAGCTGCCGTCGCTCGACCTCGTCTTCCGGCACCCGCGCGAGCTGCTGGGTGAGAAGACCTTCGCGCGGTTCGGCGCCGAGTTCCCGATCCGGTTCGACTTCCTCGACACCATGGCCGGAGGCAACCTCTCCCTGCAGGTGCATCCGCTGACCGACTACATCCAGAACGCCTTCGGCATGACGTACACCCAGGACGAGAGCTACTACCTCCTCGACGCCGGTGACGATGCCGTCGTCTACCTCGGTCTGAAAGACGGTGTCGATCCCGCCGCGATGGAGCAGGCGCTCCGGACCGCGACAACGGGCGCGGCTCCCTTCGAGGCCGACGACTTCGTGAACGCGTACCCCGCGAAGAAGCACGACCACTTCCTCATCCCCGCCGGGACGGTGCACTGCTCGGGGGCGGACTCCATGGTGCTCGAGATCTCGGCGACGCCGTACCTGTTCACCTTCAAGATGTGGGACTGGGGGAGAGTCGGTCTCGACGGCATTCCGCGCCCGATCCACCTCGACCACGCGGTCGCCAACATCCAGTGGGCGCGTGACTCCGAGTGGACCAGGGCGAACCTCGTCGACCAGGTCACCGAGGTCGCGCGGGGCGACGGCTGGGTCGAGGAGCAGACCGGTCTGCACGAGTTCGAGTTCATCGAGGTGCGGCGGCACTGGTTCGACGCTGCCGTCGACCACGACACGGCGGGCACCGTCAACGTTCTCAACCTCGTCGAGGGCGCCGAGGCCAAGGTCGAGAGCCCCGACGGTGCCTTCGAGCCGTTCGTCGTGCACTACGCCGAGACGTTCATCGTGCCGGCCGCGGTGGGCCGCTACCGCATCAGCCCCCACGGCGCCGGCGTCGGTCAGCGGCTCGGCACCGTGAAGGCCTTCGTCCGAGGGACGGAGCGCGCGACCGACGGCTAGGGTGTGTCTTCCACTTCACCGCGGGCCGTGTGTGGCCAATCGGGAGACACACCCTAACCCTGCGCGCGCCGCGCCCACTCGGCGGCGCCGAGAAGGGGCGCGTCGTCGAGCAGCCGACTCGGCCGCACCTCGAGAGCCCGCCCCGAGAGCGACTCGGTGAGACCCGCGTGCAGGGCGCCCTCCAGCAGCGACCAGGATCTCGACATGGCGCCGCCGACGACGAGCACGGAGGCCCCGAAGCGCGCCAGCCAGGGACCGATCGTGCGGCCCAGGGCGTCCATCGGCGCGGTGAACGCCGCCGCTGCCGCCGCATCGCCCGCGCGAGCGCGCTGCGCGATCTCGGCGACGCCGATGTCCTCGCCCGACCGCGCGGCGTAGCCCGCCCGGATGGCTCGCGTCGAGACCGTCTCCTCGAGGGGCTTCCCGTCGAATGCGAGCGTGTAGGCGCCTCCGTCGAGCGGGACGTCGTCACCGTCGTCCACGGCGACGCCCTCCCGGACGAAGGCCGACCCGACCCCGGTCCCCAGCGTCACGCAGACCAGCCGGTCGGGCCGGGGACCGGCGTGTCCGAACGCCCACTCACCGATCCCGTAGGCGTCGGCGTCGTTGAGGAAGCCGACGCCGTCCGGCCGGGTGCCGAGGCGGTCCGCGAGGGCGCCTCGCAGGTCGAGCCCCGCGATGGCGCCGAACTTGCCGATCCCCTCGAACGACCCGGTGCCGAGGGGGTAGTCGAACGGCCCGGGCATCGCGACGGACCACGGGGCGTCGCCGATCGCGAGCGGGCGGGCGGCGGCCTCCAGGGTGTCGAGGATCTCGGCCCGGCTGCCCAGCGAGTCGAGCTCCACATCGTTCCGCTGCAGGATCTCGGCGCGACCGGACGAGAGCGCGACCCGGGCCGCGGTCACGTGGCTACCGCCGACGTCCATCACGAGCTGCGAGGAATCGGCCGGGTGGAGGTCGGGGATCATGTCGTGGCTCCGTCGTCGTGGACCTGTCACTGGAGGATGTTCCGGGCCAGGATATCGTTACCAAGACAGTCGTGGCCTCGGAGCCGCGCACACCGAGGAGCATCGCCGTGGTGGAGAACCCCGTCAGCGTCCTGAGGATCGGGATCCTCGGCGCGTCGTCCATAGCCCCGTCGGCCATCGTCGAGCCCGCAGCGCGACGAACCGACGTCGAGGTGGTGGCGGTGGCGGCGCGGAGGCCGGGCGCGGCCCGCAGTTTCGCCGAGCGGTGGCGGATACCGCGAGCCGAGGGGTCCTACGAGGCCGTGCTCGACGATCCTGCGATCGACGTCGTGTACGTGTCGCTGGCCGCGAGCGATCACGCCCGCTGGACCATCGCGGCCCTCGAGGCAGGCAAGGACGTCCTCTGCGAGAAGCCCGCCTCTCCGTCGGCGCAGGAGGCGCTGGAGATGGTCGGGGCTGCCGAGAGGGCCGGCCGCCTGCTCGTCGAGGCGTTCCACTACCGCTGGCACCCGCTCTTCGCCCGCGTTCGGGAGATCGTCTCGGCCGACTCCTTCGGCTCGATCGAGTCGATGACGAGCGCCGTCATCGGCCGCCGGCCGTTCGTCGGCGGATCCGTCCTGCACGACCCTGCCCTGGGCGGCGGGGTCCTGCGGCACTCGGGCTGTTACGCCGTGCACTGGATGCGCCTGCTGGCGGCCGGCGAGCCTCGGGTCACCGGGTTCGCCCAGCAGAAGGGCCCCCTCGGCGCGGACGCATCGTCTGTCCTGGACCTGACGTTCCCGGGCGATGCCCGTGGCCGGATCACGAGTTCGTTCGAGCGCGACCGCACCGATGACGATCCGCCCGACCTCGTCGTCGAATCGGCGACGAGCAGGATCGACGTGCGCGGCCTGATCTCCCCGCACCACGGGCACTCGGTGCGGCTCGAGCGTGAGGGAGCCGCCTCCGAATCCTTCACCGTCGGAGGTCGGACGAGCTATGACCACCAGCTCGACGCGCTCGTGGCGGCCCGCGCGGATCCGGGTGCAGCCGCTCTGTTCGCCCGCGACCTCGTCGCGCAGGCGGCGGTCCTCGGCGCCGCCTACGCGCGCTCCGCCTGACGCCGAGGATCGCGCCGCTTCTTGTCACGGGTCAGACGCCGTGTTACTGTTCCTGAGTTGGTAACGATACCAACACCTCGCACCGATCAGCGAAGCGCTGGTCAGATCGACTCGCCCAAGTCGAGAACAAAGGAGTTCAGCGTGAAAATCCGCAGACTGTTGCCTGTTGTCGCCATGGCCCTCGCGGCCTCCGCCGTTCTGGTGAGCTGTTCGTCCTCGACCACGTCGAGTGCCACCACCGGAACCCTGAATTTCGTCAACGACAAGTCATGGGACTTCAAGTCGTTCTCGAAGGTCTCCCAGAAAGACATCAAGGTCAGCCTCAACTCGTCGACCTACGCCGATCAGCCGGCCTTCCAGGCCTTCGTCAAGCAGTCCTTCCGGACCAACAAGAGCCCGGGCCTCTTCACCTGGCACACCGGCGACCAGCTCGATCAACTGGTGAAGCAGAACCTCGTCGCCGATACGTCGAGCATCTGGAAGAAGGCCGTCGCCAACGGACAGATCGCGAAGAGCGTCGAGGATCTCTACACGGTGAAGGGCAAGCAGTACTGCACGCCGATCAGCGTCGACGACTGGGTCATGTACTACGACAAGAAGACCTTCGCCAAGTACGGCCTCACGGCGCCGACCACCTGGACCGAGATGATGTCCGACGCGGCCGTCCTCAAGAAGAACGGAATCGCACCCTTCTGGAGCTCCGGTGGCGACCCCTGGGCGTTCGTGTGGTTCCAGATCCTGCTCGCCGGCACCGACCTCCAACTGTACAAAGACCTCTCGACGGGCAAGGCCTCCTACACCGACCCGAAGGTGGTCGCGGTCATGAACGTGTGGCTCGACATGGAGAAGAAGGGCTACTTCAGCGACCCGGGTTCCAAGACGGCTCCCGAGACGCAGATGAAGGACGGCAAGCTCGCCATGATCCCGTTCGGCACCTGGTACGCGTCGACCATCGACCAGGTCGGCCTCAAGCCGGGCAGCGACTGGGGAGTGTTCACCATCCCTGCCATCAACCCGAGCCAGGGCAAGACGCCGGTCGCCATCGAGACCGCGCCCGCGTGCGTCGCTCAGAACTCGTCGCAGAAGGCGCTCGGTCTCAAGTACTCGGCGTGGTGGATGACCTCCGAGGCGCAGACGGCGTGGTCCAAGCAGCAGAACAACCTGCCCTACAACCCGAAGGCGACCGCGGCCACGCAGACGTTCGTCGACGCGGGGAAAGAGCTGGCGACGCCCGGCAAGTACGAGACGTACCTCCGCTACTACGAGGCGACGCCACAGGTGATCCTGACCGAAGCCCTCGACGAGTTCACCGGCTTCATGACCAACCCCGGTGATCCGACGAAGTACCTCGAGGGCATCCAGAAGGTGGCCGACACCTACTGGAAGAGCAACAAGTAGCCGATGACGACCACGACCTCGCACAAGGCGACCAGCTACCAGCGCTCCGCCTGGGCCTTCCTCGGCCCGGGCGCGGCGGTGGTGGTCCTGGTGCTCTACCTCCCCGTCCTTTACACCGTTTACCTCAGCTTCACGACCTACTCGGGTCTGGGCAGCCCCGTCTTCGCGGGCGTCGCGAACTACGTCGCCCTGGTGCAGGATCCCGTCTTCGTCACCTCGCTCGTGAACACGCTGATCTGGGTTGCCGGCTCGCTACTGATCCCGGTCGGCATCGGCCTGGTCGTCGCGTACCTGTCGTTCGGACTGAAGGGTGCGGCCTGGCTCCGCGTCCCCTTCCTCATCCCGTACGCGCTCTCCGGCGTCGCGGTCGGCATCGTCTTCGGCTTCGTCCTCCAGAACGGGGGAGCGCTGTCACAGGCGCTGGCCTTTCTGCACCTCCCGGGATCGGAGACGCGGTGGCTGCAGGAGGCGCCGCTGAACACGGTCGTCATGATCCTGGCGGCCTCGTGGCAGGGGATCGGCGTCAACGCCCTGCTGTTCACGGTCGGGCTGCAGTCCATCCCCAAGGAGCCCCTCGAAGCGGCTCGCGTCGACGGAGCGTCCGGTTGGCGGCTGTTCCGCTTCATGGTGTGGCCGCTGCTCCGACCGTCGACCACGATCGTCGTCGGCCTCTCCATCGTCAACAGCCTCAAGACCTTCGACATCGTCCAGGCGATGACGCAGGGCGGCCCGAACCGGGTCTCCGAGACCCTGGGAGTCTCGATGTACCGCGACACCTTCTCGAACAGCGACTACGGGCTCGGATCCGCCGTGGCCATCTTCCTCAGCATCATCACCGTCGCCGCCAGCGTCATCTACGTGCGTCGGCAACTGGCGATCGGCGACTCGTCGGGCGACACCGCGAGCAAGGACGCCTGATGGTCTCGAAGGTGCTCCGCTACGGGATCCTGGGGATCATGGGGCTGATCTGGCTCCTCCCCATCTATCTCCTTCTCGCCAACGCCGGGAAGTCGACCGCCGACTACTCCGGCGACGCCCTCTGGACGCCCGGATCGGTCACGGGCCTGGTGGACAACGTCGTCGCGGTGTTCCAGACGACGGACGTCCCTTCCGGTCTCGGGATCACGTTCGTCTACGCGATCGTCGCTCCGATCATCGCCGTCGCCCTGGGTGCCGGAATCGCCTTCGCGGTGATCGTGCTGAAGGTCAAACACGGCTTCTTCTGGTTCTTCGTGATCTTCTGCGGGACCGTCTTCCCGCTCCAGATGATGCTCATCCCCTGGTTCTCCGTCTACGCGAAGATCGGCCTGTTCGACACCGTGCCCGGCATGATCATCATCTACTCGGTCGTCGCGCTGCCCTTCTCGGCCTTCGTGATGCGGAACTTCTTCGCCGGCATCGCACCGAGCGTGTTCGAGGCGGCCGTCGTCGACGGGGCGGGCACCTGGCGGATCTTCACGCGGATCTTCCTGCCGATGTCGACGAGCGCGCTGGTGGTCGTGTTCATCCTCCAGGCGACCTGGGTCTGGAACGACTTCCTGATCTCGCTGATCCTGACCCAGAGCCCGTCGACCAGACCGGTCATGCCCCTGCTGAACGCGCTGCAGTCGGTCGAGGGAGGCGGGCCGGGCTACACGGTCATCCTCACCGCGGCGCTCGTCGTCTCGATCCCGACGGCTCTGCTGTTCGGCTTCACGCAGAGGTTCTTCCAGCGCGGATTGTCACTCGGTCAGTACTGATTCGCAGCGCCGATTCGCGACACGCCGTGCTCCCGAAATGGGGGCACGGCGTTTTTATCCACAGCACGAGTGTCGGGGGTGTGGAGGATGCTGTGCAGACAGGCGATTTTCCGGGGATAACCCTCCCCGGGAGAGCGAAAACCTGTGGATAATCCGGCTCTCGTAATTACACGGCTGTAACACTGCATCTAGTTGTGCCTTCCAATGTCGGCCCCTAGATGTAGTATCGATCCACACCAACAAGCACTACTGTTCGAGAGCGTCGGCGGCGGATTCCAGGGGAATCTGACACCCCACCCGAGCGTTGTTCCTATTAGTCGAAATCGCCGCAACTCGTGTGCTTCGAGCCGGTCACTACAAGGGGAAAACCAATGGCAATCACCGTCTACACCAAGCCGTCCTGCGTCCAGTGCACGGCCACGTACCGTGCGCTCGACAACAAGGGCATCGAGTACGAAGTCTTCGACGTCTCGGTCGACGAGAAGGCCCTCGAGACCGTCAAGGCCCTCGGTTACCTGCAGGCGCCGGTCGTCGTGACCGACGAAGACCACTGGAGCGGCTTCCGCCCCGACAAGATCGCCGGCCTGGCCGCCGCCATCGCGTAGGCGAGACTCGGGAGGGTCCGTCGTGACACACCTGATCTACTTCTCGAGCGTGTCGGGCAACACCGCACGTTTCGTCGAGAAGCTGGGTGTCCCGGCCGAACGCATTCCTCTCTTCCCGAGCGACGAACCGCTCCACGCCCGTGACCCCTTCGTCCTCGTCCTGCCGACCTACGGCGGTGGCGAGGGCCGAGGCGCCGTCCCGAAGCAGGTGATCCGGTTCCTCAACGACGAGGGCAACCGATCCCTCATCCGCGGCGTGATCGCCACGGGCAACACCAACTTCGGAGAGGGCTACTGCCTCGCCGGCGACATCGTCGCCGACAAGTGCCGAGTGCCCCTGCTCTACCGTGTCGAGGTCTTCGGCACGCCAGACGATGTTTCAGCAGTACAAGACGGATTGGACCAATTTTGGACGCAGCAGTCGACGACCTCGAGGTAATCGCAGGTCCCGCAGGGCTTTCTGGAACATCCCAAGGCATGGATTACCACGCGCTCAACGCGATGCTGAACCTGTACTCCGCCGACGGAAAGATCCAGTTCGACAAGGATCGCGAGGCGGCCAAGCAGTACTTCCTGCAGCACGTCAACCAGAACACGGTCTTCTTCCACAACTTGAAGGAGCGCCTCGACTACCTGGTCGAGAACGAGTATTACGAGCAGGCCACCATCGACCTGTACGACTTCTCCTTCATCGAGAAGCTGAACGATCTCGCCTACTCCAAGAAGTTCCGGTTCCAGACCTTCCTCGGCGCGTTCAAGTACTACACGTCCTACACGCTCAAGACCTTCGACGGGAAGCGCTACCTCGAGCGCTTCGAAGACCGCGTCGTCATGACCGCCCTCGGCCTCGCCCAGGGCGACGAGAAGCTCGCCGTCGACCTGGTCGAAGAGATCATCGCCGGCCGCTTCCAGCCCGCGACCCCGACGTTCCTCAACACCGCGAAGGCCCAGCGCGGCGAACTCGTCTCCTGCTTCCTGCTCCGCATCGAAGACAACATGGAGTCGATCTCCCGCGGCATCAACTCGTCGCTGCAGCTCTCCAAGCGCGGCGGCGGCGTCGCCCTGTCGCTCTCCAACATCCGCGAGGCCGGCGCCCCGATCAAGCAGATCGAGAACCAGTCGTCCGGCATCATCCCCGTCATGAAGCTCCTCGAAGACAGCTTCAGCTACGCGAACCAGCTCGGTGCGCGCCAGGGCGCGGGCGCGGTGTACCTCTCGGCGCACCACCCCGACATCCTGCGCTTCCTCGACACCAAGCGTGAGAACGCCGACGAGAAGATCCGCATCAAGACGCTCTCGCTGGGCGTCGTCGTGCCCGACATCACGTTCGAGCTCGCCAAAAAAGACGAAGACATGTACCTCTTCTCGCCGTACGACGTCGAGCGCGTCTACGGTGTGCCCTTCGGCGACATCTCGATCAGCGACAAGTACCGCGAGATGGTCGACGACTCCCGCATCAAGAAGACCAAGATCAACGCTCGCGAGTTCTTCCAGACCATCGCCGAGATCCAGTTCGAGTCGGGTTACCCGTACATCGTGTTCGAAGACACGGTAAACAAGGCCAACCCGATCAAGGGCCGGATCAACATGTCCAACCTGTGCTCCGAGATCCTGCAGGTCAACACGCCGACCACCTTCAACGAAGACCTCTCGTACAACGAGATCGGCAAAGACATCTCCTGCAACCTCGGCTCGATGAACATCGCCCTGTCGATGGACTCACCCGACTTCGGCCGCACCGTCGAGACCGCCATCCGCGGCCTCAGCGCCGTCAGCGACATGAGCCACATCACCTCGGTGCGTTCGATCGAGGTCGGAAACGACTCCTCGCACGCCATCGGCCTCGGGCAGATGAACCTGCACGGCTACCTCGCTCGTGAGCACGTCTACTACGGCTCCGAAGAGGGCATCGACTTCACGAACATCTACTTCTACACGGTGCTCTTCCACGCCCTGCGCGCCTCGAACACCATTGCGATCGAGCGCAAGCAGAAGTTCGGCGGCTTCGAAGACTCCACGTACGCGTCGGGCGAGTTCTTCGACAAGTACACCGACCAGGCGTGGGTGCCCTCGACCCCGCGCGGCGCCTCGCTGTTCGCCGACGCGAACGTCGCGATCCCGACGCAAGACGATTGGCGTGCGCTCAAGGCCAGCGTCATGGAGCACGGCCTCTACAACCAGAACCTCCAGGCCGTTCCGCCGACCGGTTCGATCTCGTACATCAACCACTCCACGTCGTCGATCCACCCGATCGCCTCGAAGATCGAGATCCGCAAGGAGGGCAAGCTCGGCCGCGTCTACTACCCGGCTCCCTTCATGTCGAACGAGAACCTCGACTACTACCAGGACGCGTACGAGATCGGCCCGGAGAAGATCATCGACACGTACGCTGCGGCGACGCAGCACGTCGACCAGGGTCTCTCGCTCACGCTGTTCTTCAAAGACACCGCGACCACGCGCGACATCAACAAGGCGCAGATCTACGCGTGGCGCAAGGGCATCAAGACGATCTACTACATCCGTCTCCGTCAGCTGGCGCTCGAGGGCACCGAGGTCGACGGCTGCGTCAGCTGCATGCTGTAGAGCTCGTCCGGTGCGCCGCCCCTGCGGCGGCGCACCACCGGGCTTCGGCCCACCCGCCCACGACGGGCCCGTAACCACCGATTTTCAGGAAGACACCATGACCGTGACAGACCCGGCGCACGCCACCGGCAAGGCCATCCCGCTGATCCAGGCCGTGCAGGCGATCAACTGGAACCGCATCCAGGACGACAAAGACGTGGAGGTCTGGAACCGCCTCGTCAACAACTTCTGGCTGCCCGAGAAGATCCCGCTGTCGAACGACGTCCAGTCGTGGAACACTCTGACGCCGGCAGAGCAGCAGCTCACCATGCGCGTGTTCACGGGGCTCACGCTCCTCGACACGATCCAGGGCACGGTCGGCGCCATCAGCCTCATCCCCGACGCCATCACGTCTCACGAGGAGGCCGTCTACACGAACATCGCGTTCATGGAGTCGGTGCACGCCAAGAGCTACTCCTCGATCTTCTCGACGCTCGCGTCGACGCCCGAGATCGACGACGCCTTCCGCTGGTCGACCGAGAACGTCAACCTCCAGAAGAAGGCCCAGATCGTCCTCGACTACTACACGGGCGACGACCCGCTGAAGCGCAAGGTCGCCTCCACGCTGCTCGAGTCGTTCCTCTTCTACAGCGGCTTCTACCTGCCCATGTACTGGTCGTCCCGCGCCAAGCTGACGAACACGGCCGACATGATCCGCCTGATCATCCGCGACGAGGCCGTCCACGGGTATTACATCGGCTACAAGTTCCAGAAGGGGCTCGAGGGCGCTTCCGACGAGCGCAGGCAAGAGATCAAAGACTATACGTTCAATCTCCTGTTCGAGCTCTACGACAACGAGGTCCAGTACACGCAAGATCTCTACGACGGCGTCGGCCTGACCGAGGACGTCAAGAAGTTCCTCCACTACAACGCGAACAAGGCGCTGATGAACCTCGGCTACGAGCCGATGTTCCCCAAAGACGTCACCGACGTGAATCCGGCCATCCTTTCCGCACTCTCCCCGAACGCCGACGAGAATCACGATTTCTTCTCTGGTTCCGGCTCGAGCTACGTCATCGGCAAGGCCGAGACCACCGAAGACGAAGACTGGGACTTCTGACGCGTCAACGGCCTCAGCCGTCACCCTTCTCGAGAGCGGCGTATCGGCTCGCTTTCGATGAGGCGCAACCGAGATGGGCACCTCGCTTCCCGTTCCAGGGGAATGGCGCAGGTCGGGCTCCGGCACAGGCTGACACAGGCGCAGGCGGCGAACAGCAGGCGACAAGCGCCGACCCCCGAGAGACCGGACCGTGACGTAGAGCGTCGCCGGTGTCCGGCTCGGGCGTCTACGATTGGGGGAGGCGCTTTCACCCACCGCCGAGCGAACCGAGGCGTCACGTCTCGCTCGCGCACAACGACCCCTGAGAGAGTCCAAGGATTTGGGATCAGGGGATAGATACCGCATCACCTAGCAGAGAAGGGCGTCGACCTCCGGGTCGGCGCCCTTCTTGCGTGCTCGCGCGGGTCACGCGTCCGTGCCCGAGAGCTGCGCGGGAATCAGCCCGCGAGGCGCGGCCGAACCAGGGCCCAGCGTCCGAAGACGCCTGCCAGAGCGACCGCCGCGGCTGCCGCGACGAGCAGGAGCGACGCACCTCGGAGCTCGGCCGTCATGACCAGCGCGAAGGCGGCGGCGAGCTCGTCGGGCAGACGCAGCAGGGCCCGGGATCCTGCCGCTGCGGCCAGCCCGCCGAGGGCCGCGGTGCCCACCCACAGGAGCGCGAGCGCGGAGGAGGCGGCGATGATCCTGCGCACCGTTCGGAGGCCGCCCGACGCGACGGCGGCGCCGACGGCCACCGCCGGAGCCCAGTGGGCGACCAGCAGCCCGAGCGGGCTCGGCGAGACGTCGGTGATCGGCGCGACGAAGCCTCTCAGCCAGGGCCCGAGGACGACCGCCGCGATGCCGATCGCCAGCACGACGGGGGAGGCGGAGGTGCGCGTGAGCAGGAGGAAGACGGTGGCGCCGACCGCGATCGAGAGCAGGATCCACGCCACCACGATCAGCAGGTAGGCGGTCGAGTCGTCGATCAGCCGCACGACTCCGCCGGGGTGGGCGAGCCCTGCCGACACCCGCGTGCCCGTCTGCGCGAGCGCGGCCACCTGACCGGCGAGGAGACCTGCGCCGATCGGCAGCGCTGCGCCAGGGTGACCCCGTCGCGCCAGAACCCGCGCGGCGAGACCGGCGACCGCCGATCCGACGATGATCGTCCCGGCCACGAGGTCGAGTTGGTACTGGCTGAAGGGGAGCAGCACGAGGGGCATGTCGGCAGGATCGACCGTCGGCGTCGCCCACAGGTTCTGGAGCGTCAGGTGCGCGCCGTGGACCAGCCAGGGAAGGAGGCCGACGGCGGCCCCCGCGAGCCCGACGAGCATCAGCGCGACGAACGATGGAGGGTGAGGCCGTCGGCCTGTCGCCGCGGCCGGGGTGCCTCGACGAGCGTCTCGACGGCCCAGTCGGGGCGGCCGGATCGCGTCGCGGCGGGCCTGTCCCCGAAGGCCAGCACGACCAGGGTCGAGACCGCGGCGACCGCGCACGCGCCGCCCACGGCCAGGACTCGCGACCACAGGACCCAGGTGTCCATCAACCCTTGGGTCGTCGCGGCCGGGGTGACGGACACGCCGCCGCAGGTGACACGGGGTGGCCAGAAGGTGCTGCCGAGAGGCGGTTGCAGCCTGTAGCCCGCACAGAACTCGGCGGGGTCGAAGGTGCCGAAGGTGGTGGTCAGGTAACCGACCCGGAGGAACCAGACCGCGAGGACCACGAGGGCGGCGACGATGACGAGCGCGCCGGTGACGAGGACGGCTCCGGCGACGACGGCGATCGGGCGACGGCGGGTGGGGTTCAGCACCCGATCGACCCTACGGGCGGTCGAGTCGCGCCCGCGTCCCTCCACCAGATGACGGCTTCGACTCGAGGATGACCCGCACCGGCACCCAGCGGCGTCTACTGGCCGTCGACGATGGCGCGCAGCGCCGCGAGGTGATGTTCGAGCGCGACCCGCCCCTCCGCTGTGATCGACACCCAGGTGCGGGGGCGCTTTCCGACGTAGCCCTTGCGCACTCCGACGTAGCCGACGGACTCCAGGTGCCCGATCTGCTTGCTGAGCGCGGAGTCGCTGATCTCGATGCTGTCGCGCAGGGTGCGGAAGTCGAGCTCGTCGACGCGGCTCAGGGCCGCCGCGATGCTGAGGCGGATGGGAGCGGTCAGCTGGTCGTCGATCCGGTGGCGCGGGTGGAGCTGCTCGCCGGTCGTCATCGGCGGGCCCTGGTCGAACCCAGGATCGCGATCGGGAGCGCCGTCGCTACCGCCAGGGGGACCCAGAGAGCCGCCGAGCGCTCTTCGACCAGGAACGACAGCGCCAGGGCGACGGCGAAGACGCCGCAGGAGAGCGCGAGCCCCTTCTGGTAGCGCTGCAGCCACCCCGTCGGGGTCGCGCGGCGCCCCACGTTGTACGCCGTGACGCTCGCCAGGATGCCGACCGCGTAGCCGCCGCTGATCAGCAGGCCCTGCAGAGGGGTCGCCGTCGGGAAGAGATAGATCGAGGCCAGGAGGAAGGCACCCAGGAGAAGCCCGATGAACGCGCTCATGGCGGGCCCGAGTAGCGCACGACGGCTGATGTCGTCGCCCCGTTCGCGGGCGGCGTCGGCCACTGTCAGGAGATCGCGGGCGGCGTCGGGAGTCAGATCTGCGTCGGTCATGGTGGTCGCCTTTCACATCGTCGTCGTGTTCGTCCTTCCACTCTCTCATTAACTTTCCACTTCGGCAACTACTTTCCAAAGTGGCGCGGGACGCGATCCGTCTTCTAGTCGAGATCCTCCTGCGCGACGAAGTTGACGGACCGGATGCCGCGCGCCTCCGAGACGGTGGTGACCAGGTCGGCCGGGTCGCCGGATCCTGCGACATCGAGGGTGACGTGCACGACGTTCTTGCTGCCGTCGTCGTCCTGCGGCTCACCGACGCTGAGCCGGCTCACCGTCCAGTGAGCCTCGGTCACGAGGGACAGGACCTCCCGCAGAGCCCCCTTGCCGTCTTTGTAGGCGAGCTCGAGTTGAACGGCGGTCTCCGGGGATCCTGCTATGCGATGCGTCACGAGCGAGTAGCCGTAGGTCACGATGAAGTGCAGGGCCGTGACGACCACGGCGAGGAGCCACAGTCCCGTGCCGGCCGCCATGCCGATCGCGGCGGTCTCCCACACGGCCGCCGCCGTCGTGAGGCCGCGGACGGCCCCGCGGCGCGTCAGGATCAGCCCCGCCCCGAGAAACCCCACTCCGGAGACGATCTGGGCCGCGACACGCGACGGGTCGAGCACGATGTGCCCTGCCACGAGCACGTCGGTGAAGCCGTACTTGCTGACCAGGATCAGGAGAGCGGACGTGGTGCCGACGATCGCCTGCGTTCGCAGCCCCGCCGCCTTGTGGCGCAGCTGACGCTCCAGCCCGATGAGCGACGCCAGCGCGAACGCCAGCAGGAGTTCGCCGACCTGCAGGATCCCCTGCCCCGAGAGGGAGGCGAGAGTCGGGTCGGTCATGGGAGACAACGGTAGTCCGATGCGTTCCGGGGCGTCGTCAGTGCGAGGTCACGACCGGGGTGGGTGCCGTGGGATCGTCGGAGAGGAGTGCCTTGATCCGGTCGGTGGACCGCTGCGCGAGGCCGGAGTTGGCCAGGAAGGCCAGCCCGAAGATGACCGCCGCGAAGCCGATGACGACGAACCAGAGGGCGTGCGTCGCGGCGACGAACCCCGCTCCGGCACTGGCGGCGCCGCTCGCGCCGGTGATGGTGCCGGCGAGGGCGACCCCCAGCGAGACGCCCGTCTGACGCGACGTCGACGCCACCCCGGCCGCCGCACCCGAGCGGTTCCGCGGCATCCCCGACACGGCCGTGTTGGTCAGCGGTGGGTTGATGAGCCCGAGACCCGCGCCGAGAATGAGGTACGTGATCACGAGGTACCAGGTCGGCGTGGTCGCCCCGATGAAGAGCAGCAGGATCGCGCCCACCCCGAGAGCGGAGGCGCCGAGGGCGAGCGGCCGTCTCGTCCCCGTCGACGAGACGAGACGACCGGCGATCGGGGCGGCCACGAGTTGCGCGAGACCCAGCGGGAGCGTGTGCAGGCCCGCGACGAACGGCGAGAAGCCGCGCACCTCCTGGAGGTAGAGCGCCGTCACGAAGATGAAGGCGCCCTGCGACGCGAAGGCGAAGACCGCCGTGGCGATCGCGGACGTGAACGGGATGCTCTTGAAGAAGCGGAAGTCGAGGAGGGGATCGTCCCGGGTCGCCTCGAAGCGCTGCAACCCGACGAGCGAGAGGGCTCCGACGACGAAGAGCCCGATCGTCAACGGGGACCCCCAGCCGAACCTCGGTCCTTCGATCAGCCCGGTGACGATCGAGGCGAGCAGCAGGATCACGAGGAGCTGGCCGACCGGGTCGACCTTCCGCACCGTGGACGACTTCGACTCGGGCACGAAGGCGAAGGTCAAGGCGATGGCCGCGAGCCCGATCGGGATGTTGATCCAGAAGATGGAGCGCCAGCCGACCGAATCGGTCAGGGCGCCGCCGATGAGGGGCCCGAAGCCGGTGGAGATTCCGACGACGGCTCCCCACACGCCGACGGCCTTCGCTCGCTCCGCTCCGTTCGTGAACGTCGCCGAGATGATCGACAGCGCGACGGGGTTGAGCATGGAGCCGCCGATCGCCTGAAGCATCCGGCAGGCCACCAGGATCGGGATGCTGGGTGCGAGCGAGCACAGGAGCGACCCGACCACGAACACGACCAGGCCGACCTGGAAGATCCTGCGTCGGCCGAAGCGGTCGGCCGTCGAGCCCGACAGCATCAGGAAGCTCGCGATCACGAGCGTGTAGCCGTCGATCGTCCACTGCAGACCGGAGATCGTCGAGTGGAACTCCTCCCGATGGACGGGAGGGCGACGTTGACCACCGTGGCGTCCATCGATGCGATGAACAGGCTCATGCAGCAGATCGCGAGGATGCCGTAGCGATGCGTGTAGCGGGACGGGAGGCTCGTGGGGGCAGACGACACGGCTCCATTCAACGCCTTCCGGGCCGCGAGAGGCGACGCGGGAATCGCTCGCGGCGGAGCTTGATTCCAACGTTGGAATCGGATTACTATCAGGACACCCGGGCCACGCCTGTCCCCCCAGATGGCCCGTTACAAGCAAGTGAGCGCTAACTTACCGACCCGGTGAGTTGGTCCCGTCACGATGGAGTGATCAAATGCCCGCAAACAGCTCATTCACCCGCCGAAGTTTCCTGGGCGGAGGCCTCGCCGGGGCCGCCACCCTGGCGCTCGCCGGCTGCGCGACCAGCCCGATCGGCGCCGGCCTCGTCGGCAGCAAGCTGAATCCCGAACAGCTGATCTTCTGGAACCTCTTCGGCGGAGGCGACGGCAGCCGCATGCAGACGATGGAGGCCGGCTACCGCAAGACGCACGGTGGCGCCGGATCCCTCCAGGCCACCGTCTTCACGTGGGGCAACCCCTACTACTCCAAGCTCACGCTCGCGACGGTCGGCAACCAGCCGCCGGACGTCGCCATCTCCCACCTGACCCGGGCCAAGCCGCTCTTCGACGGAGACATCCTCGAGCCGATCACCGAAGCCGACCTCGCCTCCGTCGGCCTGTCCTCCAGCGACTTCAACGCCAAGTCGTGGGCGGCCCAGAAGACCGACGGCAAGAACATCGCGATCCCCCTCGACACCCACCCGCTGGTCATGTTCTTCAACGCCGACGTCTGCAAGAAGGCCGGGCTCCTCGAGTCCGACGGCAAGCTGAAGAACCTCGACGGCATGGACACCTTCGAGGCGGCCCTCGCGGCGGTCAGCAAGGTCACCGGTGGAGCGGCCATCACCTACGGCAACGTCGCCGAGACGGCCACCCCGTGGCGCGTCTTCACCACGCTGTACCACCAGATCAAGGGCTCGACCCCGTTCATCTCCAACAACGGCGGCAAGCTCACGGTCAACGAGGACGACTTCATCGAAGTCACGAACCGGATCCAGTCGTGGGTCAAGAAGGGCTGGCTGAACAAGGGCCTCGATTACGCCGGCGCGGAGTCCGCCATGTTCGCCGGCAAGTCGGGCTTCTACCTCGAGGGCGAGTGGGAGATCACGGTCGCCCAGTCGGTCAAGGGGCTCAAGTTCGGCATGGTGCCGGTTCCGACGCTGTTCGACGTGCCGGCCGCCCAGGCCGACTCCCACACCTTCGTGCTGCCCCGCAAGAACCGGACGCCCGAGCAGCGCAAGCAGGCGATGAACTTCATCAAGTCGATGCTCGAGCAGAGCTACACGTGGGCCCAGGGCGGCCACGTTCCGGCCTATCTGCCCACGCTCGACAGCGACAAGTACAAGAAGCTCGAGCCGCAGGCCGACTACGCCTCCGCCGCGAAGTACGCCGTCTACGACGATCCGGCCTGGTACGGGGGCTCGGGCTCCACCTTCGAGAACACCGTCGGCGCCCAGCTCGGGCTCGTGCAGCAGCTCGCCATCACGCCTCAGGGCGCTCTCTCGGCCATCAAGCAGCAGTTGAAGGTCTACCTCAACACTCCCAGCCCCCTCTGACTCCGCCCCTCATATCTGGAGGTACAAAGACGTGACCGCCGCACCCGCCGTGTCCCGTGCCACACGCACGAGCCCGCACACCCTCTCGAAGAAACGACGCTCGCCGCTGTCCGGCGGCGACTCCCGAGGCGCCTGGCTGTTCCTGGCGCCCTTCGGGCTCTTCTACCTGGCCTTCCTGCTCGGGCCGACGATCTGGATGATCATCACGAGCTTCTTCAACACCTCGACCGTCAAGGCAGGACTCGGCTCGTTCGCCGGGTTCAAGAACTACGGCGAGATGCTCGGCCGGGCCGATTTCTGGAGCGCCATGTGGCACACGCTCCAGTTCACGATCTACACGACCCCGCCGCTCGTGATCCTGGCCTTCGTGTTCGCGATCCTGACGAACCGGGTGCGCCGCGGGCAGTGGTTCTTCCGCCTCGCGTTCTTCCTGCCCTACATCCTGCCGTCGGCGACGATCTCCCTCATCTGGGTGTTCATCTTCACGCCGGGCACCGGCCTCTGGGCGTCCGCCCAGCAGGCGGTCGGACTCACTCCGGGTGCAGGCATCCTCGCCAGCCCGAACACCGCCATGATCGGCATCGCGATCGCGACCGTGTGGTGGACCCTCGGCTTCAACTTCGTGCTCTACCTCGCCGGTCTCCAAGAGATTCCGCGTGAACTGTACGAAGCCGCCGCCGTCGACGGTGCGACCACGTGGGAGCAGATCCGCTACATCACGCTGCCGCTCCTGGGTCGCACGACCACCCTGGTGGTCCTGCTCCAGATCATCGCCAGCCTGAAGATCTTCGACCAGGTCTACCTGATGACCTCGGGGGCCCCGGCATCTCGACGCAGGTCGCCCTCGGCCTCGTCACCGGGACCGCGTTCACCGACAACCGGGTCGGCGCAGCCTCTGCGGCCTCGGTGCTCCTCTTCATCGTCATCGTCGTGATCGCCGTCGTGCGGCAGATCATCGACCGCTCGCTGGCCCGAAAGGCGGCCTGATCATGGCCCTCACCGAAACCCGTCCCCGCACCAAGTCACCGATCTCGGGTGCCGCTCCGCAGGCTCGCACCGGCAAGGTCGGCGTCTCGGGCCGCACCTTCAGCATCGTCTCGGCGATCGTCCTGGTCGTGTTCGCGATCGTCTGGCTCATCCCGAGCCTGTTCGCCCTCAAGACGTCTCTCACCGACAACGGGGTCGCCGCGCTCGGAGCGACGAACATCCTCAAGAGCTGGAACCCGACGCTGCACTCCTTCGCGTCCTACTTCCAGGCCGGCGACATCTGGAACTGGTACCTCGCCAGCGCGATCACCTCGGTGGTCACCGCCGTGCTCACGGTGCTGTTCGGGTCGATGGCCGCGTTCGCCCTGTCGCGGCTGCGCTTCCGCGGGCAGAACATCGTCCTCCTGCTGATCCTGCTCGGCATCATGATCCCCACCCAGGTGCTGATCGTGCCGATCTTCCAGGAGCTCGGCGCCGTCAACCTCCTGAACACCTACTGGTCGGTGATCTTCCCGCAGGTGCCCGCCGTGATCGCGGTCTTCATCTTCAAGCAGTTCTTCGACGGCATCCCCAAGGAGCTCGAAGAAGCCGCCAGGATCGACGGAGCCGGCCTCTGGAAGGTGTACTGGTCGGTCGTCATGCCCCTGTCGCGCCCCGTCATCGCGGCCGTCACGATCCTGACCTTCGTCGGGGTCTGGAACAACCTGCTGCTGCCGCTGTTCGTCCTCTCGAACCCGAACCTCATGACGGTGCCGGTCGGCCTCGCCACCGTTCAGGGTTCGTTCGGTCTGCGGTACGCCGACATCCAGGCGGGCGCGCTCCTGGCCGCGCTGCCGCTGATCATCCTCTACCTGGCGTTCCAGCGTCAGATCGTCGAGGGCGTCACCGGCTCGGGCCTCAAAGGCTAGGGCGCAGGATCCCGCGGGCGCGCGCTCGGGCTCCGGCCCGGGTGCGTGCCCGCGTTTCTGCTCCTGCCCTCTCCCGTCCCCTCCTCCCGTCCTCCGTCCCCTCCCGCCCTCCTGCCCCCTCCCGTCCCTCCCGCCCCCTTCCCCTCCCGTCCCTCCCGCCCCCTCCCGAAATCGAAGGGGATTTTCGGCGGACCCCCTCCCGATCCGCATGAACGCATCGCGTTCGGGAGAATCCCCTTCGATTTTCGGAGGCCGGCGGGCGGGCGGGCGGCCGGGTGGGTCGGCAGGAGCGAAGGGACAGGCAAGCAGGCGAACGATGCCTCAGACGAGCGGCTTCTTCATCTGGACCGCCGTCGTCTCGTAGCCGAGCGACTCGTAGAGTCGGCGCGCGACCGTGTTGAAGCCGAAGACGTTGAGTCCGAGGAAGCCGCGCCCAGGCGCGCCGACTCCTCTTCGGCCAGAAGCATGGCGGCGCGTCCGTAGCCGTTGCCTCGCTCCGCTTCGGCGATCTCGACGTCGAAGACCCACCACGCGTTCGAGGGCTCGTCCACGACGCCGATCCACAGCTCGCCGACATCGCGACCGTCGTCGGTGTGCACCGTGTAGACGTGCTGGCCGGCCGCCGGTCTGCCCTCCGTGAAGTACGTGGTGAACGACTTCTCGGCGTTGGCCTCGGCCTGCTCGAGCGTTTCACCGGCATCGTGACGGGACCGGATGTACTCGGTGCGGCTCCGCGAGAGCCACTCGATGAGACGGGAGCCCTCCATGGGGCTGAGCGAGACGGACATGTCCTCAGCGTGCTGGGCCGCTGTGCCGGGCGCAAGTCTCGTCGACGGCCCGGAAGCGGCTACCTGCAACCCGCAACGCGCAACGCGCAACCCGCAACCCGCGGTCAGCGGCTCGCGGTCGGCGTCAGAGTCGCCGAAGCCGAAGCCGAAGCCGAAGCCGAAGCCGAAGCCGAAGCCGAAGCCGAAGGCGAGGCCGAGCCCGACGGCGACGGCGACGGCCGGTTCCGGTCGAGCTGGTGCCCGGCCACGAGGGCCGCGACGACGCCCGCGGTCACGAAGACGGCGACGATCAGCACGATGGCGGCGAGCGCCAGGCCGCGACGGAGCGTCACGCGGGCAGGATCGCGCGCGAGCAGCGAGTCACGTACGGCATTCCCACCGTGGCGCGACCGGCCGTGTCGGGGTGGGTGCGCAGGAGGTCGCGGACCTCGCCGAGCATCGCCTCCCGATCGGACGGCGACAGCGTGATGACGTAGCTGCGCGACGCCACCATCGCCTCGACGGTCTCGGGAGTCATCTCGAAGGTCCAGCGGAAGTCGCGTCGCTCGATCGGGCCGAAGGGGTCGCCGACCTGGGGCGACTCCGACGCCATGTCGCTCTCCGTGGCGGCGCTCGCGGCGGACATGATGCTCTCGAGCGCGTCCAGCCAGGGTGCGGCGCCCTCGCGGATGTTCCAGAGCAGCCCGAGGACGCCGCCCGGTTTCAGGACCCGGGCGACTTCGGGCACGGCGCGCTCCGGGTCGACCCAGTGCCACGCCTGTGCGGCCAGGACGGCGTCGGCGGTGGCGCCGTCGATCGGCAGGCGCTCCGCCGACCCGGGCAGGACCTGCACCCCGGGCACGTTCCGGATGAGCTGCTCGCGCATGCCTGCCGACGGCTCGATCGCGGTCACGTCGGGAACCCGTTCGACGAGCAGGCGGGTGAGCTTGCCGGTTCCGGCCCCGAGGTCGACGACGTTCTGGGCGCCGGCCGGGAGGAGCCAGTCGACGGCCTCGGCCGGGTACCCCGGGCGGCCGCGTTCGTAGACGTCGGCCGCTGATCCGAACGACGTGGCCTGGGCTTCGTGGTGCTGACCGGGTTCGAAGGCGTCGGTGGAACTCATGCTGCCAGCCTGCCACGGATGCCGCCTCATTCGGCTCCTGCCAGGAGCTCCGGCAGGGTGGCGACGGCGGCCTGCGCCAACTCGGCGACGGTCGTGGGGCGCGGACCGGGCAGCACCGTGACGAGCCTCGTGTCGAAGCTCGCCTCGGCGCTGCCGGGCGTGAGGGAGCGCAGGATCGCGTCGAGGTCGAGCCCGGCCCGGCTCAGGGCCGCGAGCTCCCGGCCGTTCAGCCCGACCGGAAGCGGCCCGTTGCCGAGGTCGGTGCCGTAGAGCACCGAGCCGCCGGCCGCGTGGAAGCGCGTGAGGTTGTCGACGGCGGTGTCGAAGGCCACGCCGCCGCTCCCGTAGCCGTGGATGTCGAGGGTCGAGATCCACGTCATCCTGCGCGCGATGTCCTGCACGAGGTCGTCGTCGAGCCGCTCCGAGAACGGCGTGTGGGCCAGCGCGTCGACACCCGCCCGAGCCGCTCGTCTCGTCTGCCCGAGCCCTTGCGCGTGCGCGACGACCGGGAGGCCGAGGCGGTGCGCCTCGTCGACCACGGCGACGAGGAGGTCGTCGTCCCAGACCGGCCCCGCGTCGGAGTTGAGGGTGATCTTGGCCACCGTGGCGCCGTGATCCTGCAGGCCTTCGAGGGTCGTGCGGGCCGCGTCGCGATCGGCGATCTCGAGAGCCGCGGCTGCCGGCGCCCAGCCCGAGCGGCTCGGGTAGCCCCGGGGTGCGCAGAGCAGGCCACCGGACGTCGAGACCTCCGGCCAGCCCGAGTCCGCCGCCGTGCCTCGGGTGGGCCAGGAGGTGGAGAGCGCAGGATCCCAGCCGAGGTCGACCACGCGTCCGATCCCGCCGACGACGAGAGCTCCCGGGTCGACGAGGCCGAGGTGCACGTGGCTGTCGGTGAACGGCGCGAACACGGTGGCGGCGAGCTGACCGTCGGTCTCGGTGCCGTCGGCCGGGCCGCCGTACGACAGCCGACCCGCCTCGATGCGCAGGATGCTCGGGCCGCGCCAGCCGCCGAACCAGGCGTCGTCGCAGGTGAGGAGCATCCCGCCATCCTGCCAGCCGGTACCCTCGGCGCATGCAGATTCGTACCGCGACCGATGCCGATTGGGCCGGCATCTGGCCGTTCTACCGCGGAATCGCAGAGGCCGGCGAAACGTATGCGCTGCCGCCACGACGAACCGCGGACGAGGCTTGCGGAGACTGGTTCACGCCCGGTCACGCCGTCGTGGTCGCGGTCGACGACGGGGGCGCGATCCTGGGTTCCGCCCACTTCGGGCCGAACCGCCCGGGTCGCGGCTCTCACGTGTCGACGGCGAGCTTCATGGTCGCCCCGGAGGCTTCGGGGCAGGGTGTGGGCCGTGCGCTGGGGGAGTACGTCGTCGCCGCCGCCGCAGACGCCGGGTTCCACAGCATGCAGTTCAACGCGGTCGTCGAGACGAACGTTCGGGCCGTGGCGCTCTGGCAGTCGCTGGGGTTCGAGATCATCGGCACCGTTCCCGAGGCGTTCGAGCACCCGGCGCAGGGCCTCGTCGGACTCCACGTCATGTACCGCCGCCTCTGATCGACCGTGCGCCGGTGCGAGAGGAGGGCTCGCGAGAGCCCCGCCGGACGGTCCGCGTGGTGTCGGCCCGCCCGACGCCGCCGGGGCGCTAGCCTGAGCGGACAATGCGCGCAACTGTGCGAGACGTCGCCGCCCGAGCCGGGGTGAGCCCGAAGACCGTCTCGAACGTGATCAACGGCGTCGTCTTCGTGCGCCCGGAGACCCGGGAGCGGGTCGAGGCCGCGGTCGCCGAGCTGCAGTACGTGCCCAATCTGTCGGCTCGCGGCCTCCGGAACGGCCGCACCGGCGCCATCGCCCTCGCCTTCCCGGACGTCGCGATGGAGTACAGCGCCGAGATGCTCGACCAGTTCGTCGAGGTTGCCCACGAGAAGGGCTGGAACATCCAGCTCGAGCAGACGGGCAAAAGGCCGGAGCGCGAGCGGGAGCTGCTCTCCCGCGGGCGCGAGCACCTCGTCGACGGCCTGGTACTCAACCCGGTGCGCCTGGAGTCGAGCGCCATCGTCGGCGCCGACGAGCTCCCGCCCGTGGTCGTCATCGGCGAGGTCGAGCAGGATCTCGTCGACCACGTCTCACTCGACAGCGTCGCGGCCGCTCGCGACATGACCCAGCACCTCATCGCGCTCGGGCACCGCCGAATCGCGGTGGTCGGCGCGCACGCGCCGGAGTTCGACACCGCGACCGCTCGCGCCAGGACCATCGGCTATCGGCAGGCGCTCGCCGAGGCCGGGATCCCGCACGACCCGCGCCTCGAGCTCGTCGTCGACGACTGGGTCGCCGGCGCCGGGGGCCGTGTCGTGCTCGAGGCGCTCGACTCGGGCCTCGAGATGGATGCGATCTTCGCTTTCACCGACTCGATGGCCGAAGGGGTGCTGAGCGCCCTGTCGTCGCGCGGGATCCTGGTGCCGAACGATCTCTCCGTGACCGGGTTCGACGACGTCGCCTCGGGCCGCTACGCGTCGCCCCCTCTCACCACCGTGTCGTTCGACAAGCGGGAGTTCGCCGAGGTCACGCTGACGCTGCTCTCGGAGCGCATCGCCGACCGCGGTCTGCCGCCCCGCGGCGTCCACATCGCGCACGAGATCGTCTCGCGTTCGAGCACGCGCGCCCGCTGAACCCGGGGCGCCGGCCCGGCACCACGGGTCGACCACCGGCGGGAGTGACGACACCTCAGGACCACGACCGCGCTCCCGTGGTGCGATTCATCGTGCACGGGCGCCGACCTAGCGTTGAGACATCGGCCCGATCGGGTCGCGGCTCCCGCCAGCGGGGGTCTTCACGAAAGGAACCGCACCATGGAGTTCACCCACGTCCTCCCCGCCATCGCCGGCCTCGTCGTCCTCGCGGGCCTCGTCGTCCTCTGGATCGCGGCCGTCGTCAGCATCCTGCGCAGCTCGCTCGCCTCGCCGGTCGTCAAGGGCCTCTGGATCCTCGCCGTTCTGGCCTTCACCTTCGTCGGCCCGGTCGTCTGGTTCATCGTGTCGGCTCACGAGCGCCGTCACCCCCGCGCGTCTCTGACGACCCCCGTCTCCTGACCGGTCAGGCTTGAAATCGGATCCCATTACAACGATATAATGGAGACATCCGACTTCGATCACTGGAGATCCATGTCCCGCGCAACCATCACCCTCGACCGCGACTTCACCATCGGGGAGGTGCCCAGGCGATTGTTCGGCTCGTTCGTCGAGCACATGGGTCGCTGCGTCTACACCGGCATCTACGAGCCCGGTCATCCCGAGTCCGATGAGCGGGGGTTCCGGCAAGACGTGCTGAAGCTCGTCAAAGAGCTGGGCGCGACCGTCATCCGCTACCCCGGCGGCAACTTCGTCTCCGGCTACAACTGGGAAGACGGCGTCGGCCCCGTGTCGGAGCGGCCGCGGCGACTGGACGGCGCCTGGCACACGGTCGAGACGAACGCCTTCGGCCTCCACGAGTTCGTGGAGTGGTCGAAGGAGGCCGGGACCGAGATCATGGAGGCCATCAACCTCGGCACGCGCGGCGTCAACGAGGCCCGCGAGCTCGTCGAGTACGCCAACCACCCCGGCGGGACCGCTCTCTCCGACCGCCGCATCGCCAACGGCGCGAAGGACCCCTTCGACATCAAGCTCTGGTGCCTCGGCAACGAGCTCGACGGGCCCTGGCAGATCGGCCACAAGACCGCCGACGAGTACGGTCGCCTCGCGCAGGAGGCCGGCAAGGCCATGCGCTTCGTCGACCCGACCATCGAGCTCGTCGCGGTGGGGTCGTCGAACTCCGGCATGCCGACCTTCGGCTCGTGGGAGCACACCGTCCTCTCGCACGCCTACGACGAGGTCGACTACATGTCGATGCACGCCTACTACCAGGAGCACGACGGCGACGCCGAGTCGTTCCTCGCCAGCGCGGTCGACATGGACTACTTCATCGAGTCGGTCACGGCGACCGCCGACGCCGTGCGGGCGAAGCGGAAGGCCAAGAAGTACATCAACCTCTCGTTCGACGAGTGGAACGTCTGGTACCAGCGCGGCCTGACCACCGACGACCAGCCGTCGGCCGTCAGCCAGTCGTGGCGCGAGCACCCGCGCCTCATCGAGGACGCCTACAACGTCACCGACGCCGTCGTGGTGGGCACGCTCCTCAACTCGCTGCTCCGCCACGGCGACCGCGTGTCGATCGCGAACCAGGCGCAGCTCGTCAACGTCATCGCGCCGATCCGGTCCGAAGAGAACGGTCCGGCCTGGAAGCAGACCATCTTCTGGCCGTTCGCCCGCATGGCCGCCCTCGCGAAGGGGCAGATCCTGCGCGCAGCCGTCACGTCCGACCGGATCGAGACGGCCCAGTTCGGCGACGCCGACCTCGTCGACGTCAGCGCCACCTACGACGAGGCGTCCGGTCGGGTCGCCCTGTTCCTGGCCAACCGCGGGCTCGAGGAGCCCGCTGAGGTCGATGTCGCTCTCCGCGGGTTCGCGGGCGCGCGCGTCGTCCGGGCCGAACTGCTCGAGGTCCCCGAGGGCGGCTCCCGCTACACGGCCAACACGCTCGACGCGCAGGACGCCGTGGGCCTGGTTCCCCTCGAGGGCGTCACGGTCGACGGATCGTCCGCGAAGCTGTCGCTGCCCGCGCTCTCGTGGGCGGTCGTCGAGCTCGAGGTCACGCGCGGCTGAGCCCGAGGGGGCTCGCCCGCACGGTCACGACGCGGCGGCGAGCACCTTCTGGATCCGCTGCAGCGAGACCGACTCGGCGGGGCGGAGATCCTGCGCGAACAGCGAGAGGCGGAACTCCTCGAGCATCCAGCGGGCCCGGGTGAGCGAAGGATCAGCCCCGGCAGCAGGCGGGAAAGCGCCACCCGCATCGACGTACCTTGCCGTGGCCTGCTGCACCTCGACCATCCACGCGCGATCGCGAGCGGGATTCTCGAGCAGTTTCGTGATCCGGCGCTGGATCCCGACGAGGTAGACCGGAACCCGCTGCAGGCGCGCCAGCCCGGTGGCCGAGACGAAGCCGGGAAACAGCAGGCGATCGCGCTGCTCGCGGGCGTCGGTCAGAGCCGGCAGCAGCGCCAGGTTGGTGGCCTGCTTGAGGGCCTTGTCGGCGTCTCGCGCGGCGGTCAGGGTGCGAGCGACGAGCGAGACGGTCTGGAACATCGAGTCCATCACGGCGGCCGACACGCGATCGCGCACGGTCTCGAACTCCTTCTTGGTGAACAGCAGGCCGTCGGGCTTCACGCGGAAGAGCACGTCGTCGACGACGGCGACGAGGCAGTCGGCGAACAGCGCCGCCGTGTTCTGGTACGGGCTGGTCGCCAGGATCAGCTTCTCCTGGCTGGTCAGATGCTGCTGCACGTAGGCGATCGGCGAGGGCGTCTGCAGCATGAGCAGGCGCCGGACTCCGCGCGGAGTCGCGAGCGCCTGGTCGGCGGCGGTGGCCATGAGCTGGATCGACACCGAGGTGCCCTCGTCGACGAGCGCGGGGTAGGCGCGGATCGTCGTCTCGCCGTGACGCGTGTCGACCGTCTGCGGGAGATCGTCGAAGTCCCATTTCGTGATGCCCTCGCGCTGGATCGTCGGCCCGGCGACGGTCGCCGGCGCTTCCGTCGCGCGCGCCACGCTGCGGCGGGTATCGAGAGCGAGCGACTTCTGCAGTGCGCCGAGGTCTTTGTCGATGCCGACGACGACGCTCTTCTCGTCGACGACGGCGAAGGTCATGCGGAGGTGCGCCGGGATCCGCGACAGGTCGAAGTCGGCGGACGACACCGGCGTGTAGGTGAGGCGCTTGATGACCTCGGCCACGGTCGCCGTGAAGGGGACGGTGAAATCGTGCGGCTCGTCCGGGAGCTCTGCCGTGATCTTCGCGGCCCAGTCGGCTGCGGGCACGACGTTCTTGCGGATCTGCTTCGGCAGCGACTTGATGAGCGCGGTGACGAGTTCGTCGCGGAAGGCGGGCACCTGCCAGTCGAAGCCCCCGGGCTGCAAGCGGGCGAGCAGTGGAAGCGGCACGAGCACGGTGACCCCGTCGTCGTGCGACCCTGGTTCGAACCGGTAGCGCAGGGCGAGGTGCTGGTCGCCCTGCCGCCAGGCCGTCGGATACTTCTCGTCGTCGACCTCGGGCTCTTCCTCGCCGAGGAGGTCTTCGGCCTTCATCGTGAGAAGGTCGGGCGTGGCGGCGCGCGTCTTGCGCCACCAGCCCTCGAAGGAGCGCATGCTGCTCACCTCGGCGGGGACCCGGCGGTGGTAGAACTCGAACACCGCGTCGCCGTCGACCAGGATGTCGCGGCGGCGCGTGCGCTCCTCCAGCTCGGTCAGCTCGTCGATCAGCGCGTTGTTGAGCTGCTGGAACGTCTGGTGCGACTCCCAGTCGCCCTCGACGAGCGCGTGCCGAATGAAGAGCTCGCGCGCATAGACCGGGTCGATCCGGCTGAACTGGACGCGCTGCCGCGGGATGATCGGGACGCCGTAGAGCGTGACCCGCTCGAAGGCGACGACCGCCCCCTGCTTCTTCTCCCAGTGCGGCTCGGAGTGGCTGCGCTTGACGAGGTCACCGGCGATCGGGGCGGCCCACGCAGGATCGATCGCGCCGTTGACGCGGGCGAACAGGCGGCTGGTCTCGACGAGCTCGGCGCTCATGATCGCGTTCGGCTGCTTCTTCGCCAGGGCGGAGCCCGGGAAGATGACGAACCGGGACTGGCGTGCGCCGACGTAGTCCTTCTTCTGCAGGTCTTTCAGCCCGATCTGACTGAGCAGGCCCGCAAGGAGCGACTTGTGGACGCCGTCGGGGTTGGCGCTCGGCTCGCCGATGTGAAGGCCCAGAGGCTTCACGGCGCGGACGAGCTGCCGGTAGACGTCTTGCCACTCGCGGATGCGCAGGTAGTTCAGGAACTCGGCCTTGCAGAGGCGACGGAACGCGCTCGAGCCGAGCTCTCTCTTCTCTCGAGGTAGTTCCAGAGGTTGAGGAACGTCAGGAAGTCGCCGGACGGGTCGGTGAAGCGCGCGTGCTGCTGGTCGGCCTGCGGGCGGCGCTCGAGCGGCCGCTCCCGAGGGTCTTGGATGCTCAGGCCTGCGACGATGGCCATGACCTCGCGGGTGGTGGCGTGCTGTTTGGACTCGAGCACCATTCGCGCGAGGCGGGGGTCGATCGGAAGCCGGGTGATCTGCCTGCCGACTCGGGTGATCCTGCCCTCGCCGTCGACCGCGGTGAGTTCTCTCAGCAGGTCGAGGCCGTCTTTGATGCCGCGGGAGTCGGGCGGTTGCAGAAACGGGAACTTCGCGATGTCGCCCAGGCCGAGCGAGATCATCTGCAGGATCACGGCGGCGAGGTTCGTGCGCAGGATCTCGGGTTCGGTGAACTCCGGGCGCTTCTCGAAGTCTTGTTCGGAATAGAGCCGGATCGCGATGCCGTCGCTGGTGCGGCCGGAGCGACCCGAGCGCTGGTTGGCGCTCGCCTGCGAGATGGCCTCGATCGGCAGGCGCTGGACCTTCGCGCGCGTGGAGTAGCGGCTGATGCGCGCCGTGCCCGCGTCGATCACGTACCGGATGCCCGGGACCGTGAGGCTGGTCTCGGCGACGTTCGTGGCGAGGACGATCCTGCGCCTGGTCCCGGCCGTGCGGGATGTCTCGAAGACGCGGTGCTGGTCGGCGGCGCTCAGGCGGCCGTAGAGGGGAGCACCTCGGTGAAGGGGAGGTTGCGGCCCCGGATCGACTCTTCGGCGTCGCGGATCTCGTTCTCGCCGGAGAGGAAGACGAGGACGTCGCCGTTGCTCTCGCGGGCGAGTTCGTCGAGGCCGTCGTTGATGCCCTGGAGGTAGTCGCGATCGTCGGCGCGTTCTGGGCGGGGGCCGGGTCGTCGTCGTCGGGGTCGTCCGATCCTGCGCTGTCGTCATCGGCCACGAGGGGGCGGTAGCGGATCTCGACCGGGTACGTGCGGCCAGACACCTCGATGATCGGGGCCCCGTCGAAGTGCTTGGAGAACGACTCCGGGTCGATCGTGGCGCTCGTGATGATGAGCTTGAGGTCGGGGCGGCGGGGAGCAGCTGCTTGAAGTAACCGATGAGGAAGTCGATGGTGAGGCTGCGCTCGTGGGCCTCGTCGATGATGATCGTGTCGTACTTGAGCAGATCGCGGTCGAAGTGGATCTCGTTGAGCAGGATCCCGTCGGTCATCAATTTGATGCGGGTGTCGGCCCCGACGTGGTCGGTGAAGCGGACCTGGTAGCCGACGAGGCCGCCGACCTCTTCGTGCAGCTCGTCGGCGATGCGCTCGGCGACGGTGCGGGCGGCGATGCGGCGCGGCTGGGTGTGGCCGATCATCGTGGCGCCGAGCTCGAGGCAGATCTTCGGCAGCTGGGTCGTCTTGCCCGACCCGGTCGCGCCCGCGACGATGACCACCTGGTTGTCACGGATCGCGGTCGCGATGTCGTCGCGCCGCTGGCTGACCGGCAGCTCCGGCGGGAAGGTGATCGTGGGATTCATGAGCGTTCCAGTCTAAGACGCGCTCATTGTGCACAGGGCGGCTTCCGGCTCGCGTTCTCCACGGGCGCACGCCGAGTCCGGCGCCGGGACGCCGAGAGGCGGCACTCTGGTCGCAGGAGGATGACGGATCGCCGCTTCACCCGGCCGACCGGGGCGAGGGGCGGGCAGGATCAGGCGTGCGCCGGAGCGAAGCGCGTCACGAGTTCACGCTTGAGCACCTTGCCGCTCGGGCCGAGGGGAAGAGCGTCGACGATGTGCACCACGCGGGGGTACTTGTAGGCGGCGATCTCGTCGCTGACGAACGCGATCAGTTCTTCGGGGGTCGCGGTGGAGTCGGGGCGTAGCACGACCGCCGCCTCGATCTCCTGTCCGTGCGTCTCGTGCGGCACGCCGAACACGGCCGCCATGGTGACGTCCGGGTGAGCGGCGAGCACCTCCTCGACCTGGCGCGGATACACGTTGTAGCCGTTGCGGATGATCATGTCCTTGGTGCGGTCGACGATCGTGAGGTAGCCGTCGTCGGACTTCGTCGCGAGGTCCCCGGTGCGGAACCAGCCGTCCACGATCGCGCGAGCGGTGTCCTCCGGCCGGTTGAGATAGCCGTTCATGATGTTGTGCCCACGGATGACGAGCTCGCCGATCGATCCGTTGGGCATCAGGACGATCGCGTCCTCGACGCTCGAGTCGGCGATCTCGACGTCGACACCCCAGATCGGCGTGCCGATGGTGCCCGGTCGAGGCGTCCGGCCGACGTGGTTGAACGTCGCGACCGGTGACGTCTCGGTGAGGCCGTAGCCCTCGTGGATCTCGGCGCCGTAGACATCGCGGAATCGGTCGATGATCGCCACCGGCAGAGCGGCGCCGCCCGAGATCGCGTACTTGAGGGTCGGCCTGCTGGCGCTGCGGGTGGCCGCGTCGAGGAGCGCCATGTACATCGTGGGCACACCCATGAAGATGTCGCAGCCCTGCTCCACCATCACCTGCAGCGCCGCGTCGCCGCTGAACTTCGGGACCATGACGACCGTGGCGCCGGCGCGGAACGCGACGTTCATCGTGCAGGTCTGGCCGAACGTGTGGAACAGCGGGAGGGCGCCGAGCACCTTGTCGCCGGCCTTCATCTCGAACGTGCTCAGCAGGAGGACGTTCACCTGCTCGAGGAGAGCGAAGTGAGAGCCCTCCGCGCCCTTCGGCTGACCGGTCGTGCCGCTCGTGTAGAGGATCGTGGCCGTGTCGAAGGGGTCGCGGGGCACGTAGGTGTCGAGCGGCTCGGCCGCTTCGGCGAGCGCCTCGAGCCGGTCGTACCCGGTCACCAGGTCGGACGGCGCGAGAACCGTGACGACGTCGACTCCGGCGAGACCGGCTCCCGGTGCGCCCTCGGCCAGGAGGGGCGCCGCGCAGACCAGCATGGTCGAACCGCTGTCGCGGAGGACGTACTCGATCTCGTGCTGCTTCAGGAGCGCGTGGATCGGAACAGCGACGGCTCCGAGCGCGAGCACCGCGTAGTACACCCGGGGAAGTCGGCCACGTTCGGTACCAGCATCGCGACGCGGCTGCCCTCCGTCACCCCCTTGGCTCGAAGGGCTCCGGCGTATTCGCGGGTCTGCCGCCAGAGCTCCGAGTAGGTCGTCGAGACCGGACCGACCGTGACGGCGATCTCGTCGGGGAAGCGGTCGGCGGACTCCTTGAGGATCGAGGCGACCGAGGCGGTGGCGGTGTGACTCATCGGACTCTTCTTTCGTCTTCGTTGACGGCAGTGGTGCGAGTGGTGCGACTGGTCATCGCATCATACGATTGCATCCTTTGAGTCGCGAGGCTCCGGGTCAGGTTTCACCCGCAGGATCGCACGCGCCGCCAGCGGGTACGCCGCGGACGCCGTCGAAGAGCGCCGCCTACGGTGTCGAGTCGACCCAGCGGTCGCGGGCCCTCGCGCCCGCGGCGGTGAGGCGATCGACCTGCGGGGCGAGCCACGGCCAGGCGATCCCCACCCCGACGCAGAGGGCGACGACGTCGAACAGGCGGCCCTGCCAGGCGGTGGCGTTCGCGAACGTCTGGAGCGCGTCAACCGGCAGGAGTCCCCACGCGAGCGAGATCAGTTCTGTTGCGACGGCCAGGACGGCCAAGACGGTGATGCCGCGTCGGGCGCTCGTGGAGGCGCCGCGCGAGGACACGGCGAAGACGGCTGCCGTCACCAGCGCCAGCAACTGGGCGAGGAGACGCAGCCGAGGACGATGCCGAACGCTCGGACGCCGGCGGACGAGAAGTCGACGGAGCCACGCGGGAAGAACCACGCAGCGACGACGCCGACGACGGCCAGGGCACCCGACACGAACAGGGCCCACCTGGCCAGCCGGCTCGGTCCGAGCAGCCCCGCGCCGGCGCCGGGAAGGCCGAAGGCGATGACCGCGAAGCCCACGAACAGCGCGACCGCCACGATCAGCCCGGCGGCCTCGCCGTACCACCACCCGAACGGACGGAGAAGGATCAGGTGAGCGACGACCACACCGGCACCGCCGACGAGCGCAACTCGTGAATCGAGCCGAGGAGACTCCGCAGTCTGGACCATGACGACATCCTGCCACTGGTCCGAGATATCAGCCAGGAGGGTGCTACGGCGCCGTGATGAAGCCCTCTTTCTTCATCCAGTCGAACGCGACGTCGGCCGGCTCCTCGCCCTTGACGTCGACCCGCAGGTTGAGCGCACGCAGCTGCGTGTCGGTGAGCTTCGGGGAGATCTTGTCGAAGACGCCCTTCAGCTGCGGGTATTTCGCAAGGGTCGCGGTCTGGAAGACGGGGGCGACGTTGTACGCCGGGAAGAACGCCTTGTCGTCTTTCAGCACGGTGAGGCCCAGCGCGTTGATCCTGCCGTCCGTCGTGTAGACCTCGCCGAAGTTGCAGGTTCCTCGGTCGGTGGCCGTGTAGACGGTGCCGGTGTCGAGCACGTTGACGTTCTTCGACGGGACGCCGTTCGGGTCGCCGAGCTTGAGGCCGTAGTGCGCGAGCATGGGCTTGAAGCCGTCGCTGCGCGAGTTGAACTCGGCCTCCACGCAGAAGGTGCGCTCGGAGACGGGCAGCGACTTGATCTGCGAGAGCGACGTGATGTTGCCGAGCTTCTTGCCCTGCTCCTCGCGCACCGCCAGAGCGTAGGTGTTGTTGAGCGGAGCCGGCTGCAGCCAGGTGAGGCCGTTCTTCAGATCGGCGTCGTGGACGGCGGCGTACTGCTTCGCCTTGTCCGGGATGCCCTTCTTGCCGCCGAGGTAGGTCAGCCAGGCGGTGCCGGTGTATTCGTAGGTGAAGTCGGCACCGTCGTCGAGCATCAGCTGTCGGACGGCCACGCTGCCGGGCACGTTCGTCATGTCGGTGACCTTGAAGCCGGCGGCCTGTGCTGCGAGCACGGCGATCTTGCCGAGGATCAGCTGCTCCGTGAAGTTCTTGGTCGTGACAGTCAGCTCGGCGTCGTCGGGCAGGCCCTTGATCGGCTTGATCGAGCCGGGGCCCGCGGCGGGCACGAAGGCGGTCGCCGGCTGCAGGCCGCAGCCGGTCAGGAGCAGGGCAGCGGCCGCGCCGGCGGCGACGAGCGTCGTGCGGACGACGCGACGCTTGCGGGTGGGGAAGTTCAGGTGCGGGCTCATCGGAGTCCCTTCGGTCGCAGGGTGTGTTCGACGACGCGCCCGAGCCAGTCGATCAGGAGAGCCAGCAGGGCGATCAGCAGGGCTCCGGAGACGAGCACCTTCGGGAGGAACAGGTTCACGCCCGTGGTGATCAGGAGTCCGAGGCCGCCGGCCCCGATGAAGGTCGCCAGCGCGGCCGAGCCGACGAGCAGGACCAGCGCGGTGCGGATCCCCGAGAGCATCACCGGCACGGCGAGCGGAAGCTCGACCTTGAGCAGGACGGCCATCGAGCTCATGCCCATGCCCCGCCCGGCCTCGACGAGACGCGCGTCCACGCTCTGCACGCCGATCATGGTGTTCCGCAGCACGGGCAGGACGGCGTAGGCGACGAGGGCGACCACGGCCGCCCAGAAGGAGAATCCCAGCCAGAAGGCGAGCAGGACCACGAGACCGATGGCGGGAGCAGCCTGTCCGATGTTGCTGATGGCCAGAATGACTCCGCTCGCGCGCTTGAACGGCTTGCGGGTGAGCAGGACCCCGAGGGGGATGGCGATCAGGAGGACGATCACGGCCGAGACGAAGGTCAGGGCGAGGTGCTGCTGCGTGTAGGTCAGGAGGTCGGCGGGGTTCAGCGTCGAGCGCTCGGTGGGCGTCAGGTTCGCGGTGTTCAGCCAGACCACGAAGCCGGCGAAGACGACGGCGATGGCGAGGGGCTGGATGAGGAGCCCGCGCCAGGTCGTCGTCGGTGCCTTCTTGTCGACCTTCGCAGCGAGCTGCTCCTGAACGACGGCCGTCACAGGGAATTCCCGCTGGCGGCCGACTCGAGCTCGGGGTCGTTCTGCGCCTGAACGACCTCGAGGGTCGCCGTGTTGGTGCCCACCGGTCGATCCTGCGCCTCGAGCGCTTGGCGCCGGGAGCGCGTGATGGCCTCCATGACCACCTCCACCGTGATGACGCCGACGAAGCTGTCGCGTGCTCCGGTGACGAGCGCCGCTCCGGCGCTCGAGACGAGCATCGTGTCGAGCGCGTCGTTGAGCGTGGCCCCCTGGCCGACGACGGGAAGAGCCGGGTCGACGGCGGTCGAGACGGTCTCGAGGCGCGTGAGCTGGCGGCGGGACGGCCAGCTGATCGGGCGATTCCGCTCGTCGACGATCACGGCGTGTTCGTGGCCGGCTTCGTCCACCCGCGCGAGCACCGCTGATCCTGCTTCCCCGGCTTGGCCACGACGGCCTCCTGGAGGTCGACGTCGCGAACGCGGGTCAGGGTGAGCTGCTTGAGCCCGGCCCCGGCGCCGATGAAGTTCTCGACGAACTCGTTGGCGGGTTCGGCGAGGATCCGCTCCGGGGTGTCGTACTGCACGATGTGCGCGCCTTCGGTGAAGACGACGATCCAGTCGCCGAGTTTCACGGCCTCGTCGAAGTCGTGGGTGACGATCACGATGGTCTTGTGCAGTTCGTGCTGGATGTTGATGAGCTCGTCTTGAAGGCGCTGCCGCGTGATCGGGTCGACGGCACCGAACGGCTCGTCCATGAGGAGGACGGGCGGGTCGGCGGCGAGGGCCCTGGCGACGCCGACGCGCTGCTGCTGGCCGCCGGAGAGCTCTTTCGGGTAGCGGTCGCGGTAGGTCGCGGGGTCGAGCGACACCAGCTCGAGGAGCTCGTCGACGCGAGCCGTGATGCGGCTCTTCGACCAGCCGAGCATCTTGGGGACGATCGCGATGTTCTGAGCGACGGTCATGTGCGGGAACAGGCCCCCGGCCTGCACGACGTAGCCGATGCGCTTGCGGAGGTCGTCGCCGTCGATCGTGGTCACGTCGTCGTCGCCGAGCTGGATCGTTCCCTCGCTCGGCTCGATGAGGCGGTTGATCATCTTCAGCGTCGTCGTCTTGCCGCAGCCCGAGGGGCCGACGAGCATGACGATCTTGCCGGCCGGGATCTCGAGGGTGATCCCGTCGACGGCCGGCACCTTCTGGCCGGGGTAGCGCTTGGTGACCTTGTCGAGGACGATGCCCCGGCTGGTCGTGGTCGTGGGGGCTGCTTCGTTATGCGACACGGATACCTCGCGAGATGGTCAGGCGGCCGAGGCCGAGGAGAAGGAGATCGAGGATGAAGGCGAGGACGACGACGCCCACCACTCCGACGACGACGGATTGCAGGGAGTTGGCTCCGCCGAGACGGCTGAGGCCGGCGAACACGAACCCACCGAGGCCGGGGCCGAGGCCGTACGCCGTGACGGCGGCGACGCCCATGACCATCTGCGCCGAGATGCGGATGCCGGTCAGGATGATGGGCCACGCGAGCGGCAACTCGACGGTGGCGAACGTGCGGAAGCGGCTCATGCCGACCCCGCGAGCCGACTCGACGACGGTCGGATCGACTTCGGCGAGCCCGACGACGGCGTTGCGCAGGATCGGGAGCGTCGCGAAGAAGGTCACGACGACGACGGACGGGACCACACCGAAGCCGAGCGGCGCGATGAGCAACCCGATCAGCGCGAAGGAGGGGATGGTGAGGCCGACGGCCGAGACGCCGTTGGCCAGGCCGCTGAGCGGTTTGCTGCGATAGACGAGAGCGGCGATCACCAGGGCCAGGACCACGGCCAGGACGAGGCACTGGATCACCAACGAGAAGTGCTGCCAGGACGAGAACCAGATCTGGTCCCATCGGTCGATCACGAATTTCCACAGCATCAGTCGTCGGTTCCGTTCACATCGGTTTCGTCACGAGGTCCTTGGTGTGCCCCTGAAAAGGGCAATAAGTCGCCAACCCTAGCGACTTTATGAAGAAACCGAGAATTCTTGTACCCCGCCGGCGGCGCCGAGACGCTCTCGGCGGCTCGTGTCCTCGCCGAGTATTTTCGTCGCGACCGACGCTCACGGATGGTCGTCGTAGCGGGGGCAATCCGCGATCTTAAAGACTCACGCGTGTCAAGCCGCGGCGTAGGTTCGAGGAGTGCCGAATCAGCTCGAAGACGCCATCAGCCCGTACCTCCGCAGCCACGCGAGCAACCCCGTCGACTGGCGGCAGTGGGGCGCCGAGCCGTTCGCGGAGGCCGCCAGGCGAGGCGTGCCCGTGATGGTGTCGATCGGCTATTCGACGTGCCACTGGTGCCACGTCATGGCGCGCGAGAGCTTCAGTGATCCTGCTGTCGCCGCGCAGCTGAACGCTGGCTTCGTGGCGGTCAAGGTCGACCGCGAGGAGCACCCCGACGTCGACGCCAGCTATCTCGCCGCAGCGTCGGCCTTCACCGGCGACCTCGGCTGGCCGCTGACCGTGTTCGTCACGCCCGAGGGGCGGGCGTTCTACGCCGGCACCTATTTCCCTCCGGTCGCCGTGCAGGGCCGACCCTCGTTCCGGCAGGTGCTCGACGCCGTCACCGACGCGTGGACGAACCGGCGCGGCGAGGTCGAGCAGAACGCGCGAGAGATCGCCGCGGCGCTTTCGAGCCTGACGCCCGGAAACGCAGGCTCCCTCCCTCGGCGGAGTCGCTGACGAACGTCGTCGCGCAGCTCGCGTCGTTCGAGGACGACGAGTTCGGCGGCTTCGGCCGCGCCCCGAAGTTCCCGATCGCGCCCGTGCAGCTGTTGCTCGTCGACCTGGCGGCCGGGGGCGACGGCGCAGCGCGCGACCTCGTGCGCCGAACCCTCGGGGCGATGGCGGCCTCGCCGCTCCGCGATGGGGTCGAGGGCGGCTTCTTCCGGTACGCGGTGCGCCGCGACTGGCACGAACCCCACTACGAGCGGATGCTCTACGACAACGCCCTCCTGTTGCGCGCTTACTCGCGGCTGTCGGCCATGACCGAAGGCCAGGAGAGTGCCGCGGCAGCGGACGTCGCGGCCGGGATCGCCGACTTCCTCCTCGCGACCCTGCAGCGCCCCGACGGAGGCTTCGGCTCCGCCCAGGACAGCGAGAGCGACCTCGGCGAGGGCGGCTACTACGCTCTCGGCGCCGAGGACAGGCGGCGAGCGACACCACCGAAAGTCGACGAGAAGGTGCTCACGGGCTGGAACGGCCTGGCGATCGGCGCGCTCGCCGAAGCGGGCGCCCGGCACGGGCGGCCTGACTGGACGGCGGCCGCGCTGCGAGCCGCCGACCATGTGCTCGCGCGACACACGACGCCCGACGGCGCCCTGCTGAGGGCGTCCACGGAGCGTGGTGTGTCGACCGCGGTGGCGACGCTCGAGGACTACGGGATGTTCGCCGACGGGATCCTGCGCCTCGCCCTCGCGACGGGCGAGGCGCGCTACGCCGAAGAGGCTCGCCGCATCGTCGACGCCTGCGTCACCGACGACGAGCGCGTCTTCGCTGCGCCGGGCGGCGGCGACCCGGTGCTCGCGTCGCAGGGGCTCGGACTCGCGAGCGACCCGTCCGAGGGCGCCTACCCGTCCGGGCTCAGCGCCGTCGCCACGGCTGCGTTCACGCTGTCGCAGGTCGTCGCTGCGCCGCGCTATCGGCTGGCGGCCGAGCGTGCCGTCGCTCAGGTCGCCGAGCGGGCGATCGAGAGCCCGACCGCGTTCGGGGCGATGCTGTCGCTGGCGGCCTCGCTGCGGGATCCTGCGACCCAACTGGTGGTCGTCTCGGGCGGTGCAGGATCCTCCGAGCTCGCGTCGTTCGCCCACGCCTGGTTCCGCCCCGGGCTCGTCACCGTCGTCGTGACCCGTCAGCAGGCGGAGGAGTGGTCGGCCGAAGGGTTCGACCTCTTCGACGACCGGGTGGCGCAGGGCGGCGCCGAGACCGCCTACCTCTGCCGGGATTTCGTCTGCCGCCTGCCCGTGACGAGCCTCGAAGCGCTCGTCGATGCCGTGTGAGCACGGGGATGCGTACGAGGGCCGCAGTCGACGACCCCCAGGTGGGGGATGTGACATTTTTCGAGGCGACTGGTTAGGGTAGAGGTGTTCGAGCCTCCGGGGGATGACTGCGCGGGGGCGCAGCTAAAAGGAAAATAAAGGGGATCACCATGTCGCGCGTTCTTTCAACCGAGCAAGCCAAGACGGCCATTCGTCAGATCCAGTCCATCATCAACGGTGGCCTCACCGATCAGATCTCGCAGCTGGACGCGCAGGGGCGTGTCCTGTCCGACGCCAACGTCTGGGACGGCCCGCTGGCCGCCACCTTCCGTGGCTCGACCTGGCCCGAGACGAAGGCGGCCCTCGACAAGGCCAAGACCGAGCTCGACGAGCTTCGCACGCAGCTCGACAAGATCTCGAGCGACATCTTCACCGCCGGCGGCGGCGCGTAAGCACACGGCCGGTTCGCCCGGGGAGTCAGATCTCACATCCTGGCTCCTCGGGCGATCGGGCGTTGCACCACACGAATTCATCGTCGGGGGGAACAGGGAGTCGTGACAGATCTACACGGGGCGCAACCGCTCACATTCGACAACGGAACAGCAGACGCACTCATCAGCGAGCTGACGTCGTCCGCGAACGCGGTGGAGGGCCAGCGCGGGACGAGATCGTCCTCTGTGACGACCGCGAGTGACGACTTCACGGGGCACTTCGCCCTACTCTTCACGCAGAACGCGAGCACCGCGCGCGCTGATGCGAGCGAAATCGTCGTTCGGCTCCGGGAGGTCGCCGGGTGGGTGCGCACCCTCAAGACCGCCGCGGCGGAGGAGAACGCACGTCGCAAAAGGGCGCGCGACTGGAAAGAAGAGCACGACCACCGCAACCTCCTCGAGCAGGTCGGCGACTTCTTCACCGGGGGCGACCAGCCCCCGAGCGAGCCGCAGAAAAGTCCCCCGTCTTCCACCCCGCGACGATCGCCGCCGGTACACGCCAGACGCCGTCGTCCGGCTCCGGCGGCAGCGGCGGCACGTCGTCCGCCAAGCCCGAGAACCTCCGTAGCTTCGCGACCGGATCTGCCTCGCTCGACTCCGATCTCTCCGGTCGTCCCGGGGCCCTTCGCGGCAAGCTCTCCGACTTCGCGTCGCGCTGCCAGTGGGGCACCATCGAAGCGTCCGGCCTCGTCACCGGTTTCGATCGTTGGCTCGCAGCCAACGCGCAAGACGTCCAGTGGGCGAAGACCATCGCCAACGCCTTCGCCGCCGCTGGTGGCGAGGGCTCCGTCTCGACGATCTCCGACTCGGCCCTCGCCGCTGCCCTCCAGGCTGCCGGAGTCAACGCCGAGCGCACCGACCTCACGATCGACCCTCCGCGGGCCTACGGCGCGCAGCCGACCAGCGGCTACTCGATGGATCCGGTCAACACCTCGACCGGCAACTTCCTCGAGCCCGAGACCGATCTCGCCTTCGCCGGAGCCTCGGCTTCGCTCCGACTCGACCGCATGTACAACTCCCTCGACCAGCGCGTCGGCGTGTTCGGCCTGGGCTGGGCGTCGACGCTCGAGACACGACTCGAGATCGACGACGAGGGTGCCTCTCTTCCGGGCAGACGGTCGGTTGATCCGGTTCCCGCGTCTCGGTGGGGGCTGGGAAAGAGCCATCGGCGAGAACTTCTGGTTGGCGACCGCAGCGGATCCTGCGTCTCCCGGCCCCGGCGAGGCCGATGCCCTGCTCGTCGTGCGCGACAACGAAGGATCCTGGTGGTCCTTCTCACCGTCGGGTGCCTGGGTCGCGTCCGGAGCAGGGGTCGGCACCACCGTCACGGTCGAGCGCGACAGTGACGATCTGATCAGCAGGATCACTCACGCTCGCGGGCGATTCGTCGACATCGACTACGCGAGCGGTCGCGTGGCTGTCCTCCGCGGCTCCGACGGTCGTCGCGTCGAATTCTCGTACGACGAGTCCGGTCGCCTGACCGGTGCCACCTCCGAGGTCGGTACGCGGACCTACGGCTGGAACGCGGCAGGTCTGATCGAGACCGTGACCAGCGCCGCCGGCGTGGTCGAAGCCGCCAACGTCTACGACGACCTCCGCCGCGTGACGAAGCAGGTCAGCCCGCACGGCCGGACCGTGCGATTCGCCTACCTCCCGGGCCGAGTGACGGTCGTCTCCGACGAAGACGGCTCGCGTTCGAACACCTGGATCACTGACGCCAAGGGGCGGCTGGTCGGGGTCGTCGACGCCGACGACCAGCGCCAGTCGATGAGCTACGACCCCCACGGCAACCTCGTCTCCGCGACCGAGCGCGACGGCGCCACCACCGTTCACGCCTACGACGCCCGCGGCCGTCGCGTCCGCACGGTCACACCCTCCGGCGGCGACCTCACCTACGGCTACGACGACCTCGACCGTGTGGTCACGGTGGTCGCCGAGTCGGGCTCGGTGGTGACGTACGAGTACACCGGCGACGACCGCGACCCGTCGCTGGTCGTCGATCCCGAGGGTGGCCGCAGCGAGCTCCGCTGGCGAGACGGACTCCTCGAGGAGGTCGTCGATCCGACCGGTGTGGTCGTGCGACTCGCCTACGACGAGTACGGCGAGCTCACGTCGACGACCAACGCCGCCTCTGATACGGCTCGAATCGAGCGCGACCAGGCGGGCCGTCCGGTCGCTGCCATCAGTCCCTCGGGTGCACGCACGAGCTACCGCTACGACGCCGCGGGCCTTCTCGTCTCCCGGCAGGACGCCGATGGCGCCGTCTGGCGATTCGAGAACGGCGCTTCGGGCCGTGTCACAGCGGTGACCGATCCGCTCGGTGCTCGCACGACGTTCGAGTACGCATCGAACGGCGAGCTGACGAAGACGATCGACCCTCTCGGCCGCGTCGAGACGCGAACCTTCGACGACGAGGGAAACGTGTCGGCTGTGACGCTCCCGGGCGGCGCCGAGTGGAGATTCGCGCACGACGCTCTCTCGCGCCTGCGCGTCGTCACCGACCCGACGGGCGCCGAGTGGCGCCGCGAGTACGACGTGACCGGCGAGGTCACGGCGCTGATCGATCCGACGGGGGTCCGGCAAGAGTCATCGGCCGACATCGTCTCCGGCGTCGCTACCCTGCGTGACGCGTTCGACACGACGACCGTCCGCTACGACGAGTTCGGGCGCCCGACGTCTGTGGCCTCACCCGATGGCAGCTCCGAGCTGACGACCTACGATCTCTGCGGTCGCCCTGTCGAACTCCTCGACGGCGAGGGTGGTCTCACCCGGCTCGAGCGCGACGCGGCAGGACGAGTCGTCGCGATCACGACCCCGACCGGTTCTCGAACGACCTTCGAGTACGACGCCTGCGGTCGACCCAGTGCGGCTGTCGATCCGGTCGGCGCACGGACTGTCCTCGTCTACGACCAGGACTCCCGGGTGATCTGTCGCACCGACGCCTCCGGCGACGTCCAACACATCGGCTACGACGTAATGGGGCGGATCCTCACGCGAACGATCCCCGGCGAAGGAACAGCACGGTTCCACTACGACTCGGTCGGGCGACTCACGGCCAGCCAAGACTCCCGTTACGGACGCCGTCGCTTCCGCTACGACGCGGCAGGACAGCTCGTCGAGGCGGTCAACGGTCTCGGCGGCAGCACGCGCTACGAGTATGACCTGCGCGGTCGCCTGGTGTCGATCACCGATGCGCTGGGTGGGGTCACTCGTCGCTCGTACGACGAAGCCGACCGCGTGACGTCGGTGACGGATCCGCTCGAGCGCACGACCAGAGCCGCGTACGACGATGCCGGCCGGATCCTGCTCCAGCGCGATCCCGAGGGGCACTCGACCGAGTGGACCTATGACGCGGCCGGTCAGCAGTCGACGGTCAGCGTCGACAGGCGGCTCCAGTCGGTCATCGCCCGCGACGCGCGCTCCCGCATCCTGGCCGTCACCGACCACACCCGCGGCGAGGGCCGTGCGGTCGAGCACGAGCTGCGATTCGACCGTCGCGGGCTCCTGGTTCGCCGCAGCCGTGGCGGCCAGGCGGTCGCCTGGGAGTACGACGCCGACGGCGCCCGGATCGCCCGCATCGATCCCGAAGGAACCCGCACCGACTACCGGCGCGACGCGGCCGGGCGTGCCGTTGCAGTCGAGCAGTCTGGTCTCGGCACCGCTTCGTTCGTCTACGACGCTGCCGGGCGTCTCACTCAGGCCTCCACCGGCGACCTCGTCCACTCCTGGTCGTACGTCGACGGCGCGCTCGTCGCCCACACGACCACCACGCCCGAGGGTGCCGACTCGACACGCATCGACCGCGACGACGAGGGCAGGATCACTGCCGTCACGAGTCCCGGGGCCGGGTCGCCTACCGCCACGACGACGCCGGGCAGCTCGTCCACCTCGAAGCGACCGACGGCTCGGTCTCTTCTTGGAGCTACGACGTTGCGGGCCGCCTCGTCGCCGAGACGTCGCTCGGCCGCGAGAAGCAGCACCGCTACGACGCGGCCGGACAACTTCTGAGCACGGTCGACGCGTCGTCCGGCGATCGGGTGGAGTACGTCCACGACGCCCTGGGGCGCCGGATCCGGCGCACCGAGCCCGACGGGTCGACGACCGACTACGCCTGGAGTGACCTCGGCTACCTGCGCGGGGTCGTCTCGCGCGACGCCTCGTTCGGGCTGGTCGGGGACGTCGACGTGTGGGTCGACGTTCTCGGCGAACTCGCCGATGCCGGCGGTGCTGCGATCTGGTGGGACACCGCCGACCCGGTCCCGTCACTCGTGAGCCTCGCCGGCACGTCCCTCCTCGACCTGCCGGGCGGTATCGCCGCCATCGATGGCGACTGGACGAGTTCCGGCTGGCGGAGCGCCAGAGCCACCGACGCGACCGACCCCTGGGCTGCTCTCGAGGCGGCGTCGTCAATCCTGCCGGGTCTGTCGCTGCCGCAGGGTGTCTCTCTCGGTGCCGGCGGCGCGCTCGGAGTGGCGGGGCTCGAGTGGCTGGGCGCACGTGTCTACGATCCTTCGGCTCGGGGGTTTCTGTCGACCGATCCGATCGAGGCCATCGTCGGTGCGGCTTGGTCGGGCAACCCCTACTCGTACGCGGGCAACGACCCGCTGCACGCGGTCGACCCACTGGGCCTGCGTCCGGCGACCGACGCCGATCTCAAGGCGTATCGCGATGCCCACCAGGGAGCCTTCGCGGCCGTCGGACACTGGTGGGATGACAACTGGCAGTACGTCGTCGCGGGTGTGGCCATCGCCGGCGGTATCGCGCTCATGTGCACGGGCGTCGGCGGGCCGGCTGGCATTGCGCTGATGGTGGCGTCCGGTGCCCTTCTCAGCGGAGGCGTCTCGGTCGCCTCGCAAAAGGCGACCACCGGCAAGGTCGACTGGAAGAAGGCCGGCGTCGACGCTGCCATAGGTGGCGCCGCCGGAGGGGTCGGTGGCGCTGCCGCCGCTGGCCTTTCCAAACTGGCACCGATCGTGACTCGCGCCGCTGCACCAGCTGTCCAGCGCGTCGTTGCGCCGATCCTGAGTTCGGCAGGACGAGCGGCCATCTCGTCAGGTGTCTCGGGAGCAACTTCCAACACGCTGTCTTACGGACTCCAGGATCCCAACCGCACGACCGGTGGCTACGTTCAAGCCGCAGCCTCGGGCTTCGGTGTCGGCACGTTCTTCAGTGGCGCATCGAGCAAACTAGGGTCGACCGTCGTGTCGAAGCTCGACATCACGCCTAGAATACCGGCCGGTTGGGGGCAGCATTTGCAGGCGCCCAACGTGACACGATGGAACACGGTTATCGGAGGAACCGTGAATCACGGCGTTGGTGGAATGCAAGCTGTGGTGAACGAGGCAATCAAACCGGACGGGGATATGAGTCGCGAAAACCTATCTTCGACATTCGTCAGCGGATTCATCGGTGGGGCCGAAGGGCCGAGCACCGGCCTCCGCGCGGCGCATTAACCACGAGAGATGCATTCTGACGGGAGAGATTTGTGGCGCTGGGTGAAGTTGACTCGAGTAACACGACGGCGAAGGCGAAGGCGCGACGCAAGAATCGAGTCATAGCTGTCGTCGTATTGATCCTGGTGGTCGTCGTTCCGATCGGGCTATTCGTCGTCGGGCCGACAGCGCTCGGCGCTTATGACGACGCTCATTCCACCTCGGTGACCTGCGTCGTCACCGATGCGAAGGCGGGTGTTGCTTCAACCCGATCGACCAAAGGCATCGGGACCTCTCAACCACAAGTCGTGATTCAGACGAGAGAGTGCGGCAAGCTCCTCCTTCAGCACGGCGTCACAGCCGAAAACCGCAGCCACCTGGCCGCGAGCTTCATCCGCGGCGATCGCTACAAGTTCACCGTCGGAGCAGGTTCATTTCATCTGAGGTGGCTCACCGGTCTCCTGCACGTCTCGCCGGTCGTCGACCGTTATCACAAGGCGACTTGAAAAGGTCATGGCCGATGGAAGCCGGCCCAACCGCACCTGGGTAGGGCAGCGTCAACAGTATGTGAGCCTCGTCGTCGCAACGAGATGAGGCGCAACGAGGCGAATCGAAGACCGTTCGGGCAGTGGGCCTTATCCGTCTTTCGGATGTGACATACTGGCTGCGGGGAATGGGGGCGGACGGCCGACAGGCGGTTCTTCTGGGGAGACATCGTCTTGGGCAGAGGGCCGCCGGTCGGCCATCGCACGTCGCTCCTCCGGCTGGTCTCGTGAGCTGCAAGGCGGGCGACGCTGAAGGCTGCGGTGACAAGGACGCCCGGCTTCATTGCGCCCTTGCGGCCGCCCGGAAAGGCGCCCACTCGGCTCGGAGCGTCGACCCTCTCCAGGGGTTCACGATGGCCGCGGCGAGATCGACGGGGGCACGACGGGAGCGACCGAACATGACCAGAAGTCGAAGAACATAGTTCGTTCGTGCCCCTCCAAGTGGGGCACCACGACCTTGCCCGGCGTCCGGGAGAGCGTCTTCCGACCGGTAACATTGCTCGGGTCGATCTTGAGGGGGATGGTCATGGGGGCCAACGTCAGAACAATCGCTGCGTCGATTGCCGTGGTGGCAGCTGTCGCTCTGGTGGCGACCGGGTGCACGTCCGCGCAGCCGCAGGTGGCGCACCCGTCGCGGATCCTGCAGACCGTCGACACGACGCTCGCGGCCGACGGCGCGATCACCGGCGTGGCCGACACGACGATCTCCGTCGCGGCTTCCGACGCCTCGTCGTCGAAGACGACCCACCACGACCCGGCGAAGGTCGCTCGTGACCTCCCCATCCGCGTCACGACGCAGTACAGCACGGCGAAGAAGACCGGTACCGACCTCTCCGACCTCAAGGGCTACACAGGGCGACTGGAGATCGACCTCACGGCGGAGAACCTCACCGTGCACCCGCAGAAGCTGACCTACGACGTCGCCGGGTCGTCGCGCACGACCCCCGCGCTCGTCGGCTCCCCCTTCAGCATCGCGGCGTCGACCGTTCTGAAGGGCACGTCGCCCAGCGCGATCGTCACCGAGTCGTCCGATTCGACGCAGGACACCGACGGGGTCGTCAGCTCCGACGGCAAGGGCAACGCCGTCGTCCAGTGGGCCACCCTCCTCGCCCCGCCCACCTCGGGCGCGAGCCAGACGCTGCACCTCGTCGCCGACGTCAAGAACTTCGATGTCCCGTCGTTCGACCTCGCGGCGCAGCCGGGCATCTCGACCGATCTCTCGTCGACCGGGGTCCTGGCGTCGGCCTTCGACTCGGGCAAAGACTCCGAGCTCGCCCTCCAGCGCCGCACCATCGACCTCATCACGAACGTGAACGGGGTCCTCGCCCGGGCCGGCGGCACCATCACCGAGGTCCGCACCAACCTCGAGAGCACCTCGAAGACCTTGGGTGCCAGCACGGCGCAGCGTCTGCGCGACAGCAGCACGTCGCTGGCGGGCACGATGCAGAGCCTGAGCGGCGAGCTCGGGTCCCTCAAAGGCGACCTCGACACCACCGCCAAGGCGACGCAGTCCACCGTCATCGGGCAGCTCCAGACGACCGTCTCGAGCCTCGACTCGCTCCTCGGAGACACCTCGGCGACAGCGCCGACGGCGACGCTCGACGGCCAGGGCTGCGAAGCGGTCGCCGCCGACCAGGGGCAGGCGTCGAGCGTGTACGGCAGCCTCCTGCGGGTCTCCTCGCAGCTCGACGGCTACGCCGATGCCAGCGAGGCCTGCAAGCAGCAGGTGAGTCAGCAGCTCGAGACGGCCGTCGGTCCGAGCGATCCGACCGCGGCGACATGCACGCCGGACGCACCGTCCCTGACCTGCGCCCTGTTCGACTCGTCCACGGCGGTGACGGGTGCGCTCATCGGGTTGGTCGGCGAAGGCGACGCGCTGGTGAGCCAGCTGCAGCCCGAACTCGCGCAGAACGCCATCGACAGCTACGGCGTCCTCTCCGGCGATCTCGACTCGATCACCACTCAACTCGCCGCACTCCGTGCCAGCAACGGATCGACCGACGACTTCGACACGGCGCTCGATAATCTCCGAGGCGCCGTCGCCAGTGCTTCGGACGCGATCCCCGCCATCCGCGATCAGATCTCGGCGGTGCACTCGCGTGCCCAGGCGGCGCGGGGCCTCATCGGCAACCAGGGCGATGCCTTCGGCTCCCTCCAAGCGCAGAACTCGGCCCTCGCCAACGAGCTCTGCACACTGTCCGGGCCGCTCGGCAGGCTCACTCAGGAGCAGGTCGATCACCTGCGCTCCTACCTGACCGTGACGCCGTGCCTCGGCTCGGACGAGTCGCAGCTCACAGCACCGCTCGGGTTCTCGACCCCCATGGATTCCCGACTCGCCGACCAGGCCACTCAGTGGGACGGTGTCGTGTCGACGACCGACCTCGGCAACTCGTCCACCGGCCTCGGTGCGGCCCTCTCGACCCTCGCGACCCGCGTCTCGGCCATCGACGGAGAGATCGACGACGTCGCGTCCGTGGTGGAGTCGGGCACCGGCAGCGTCGGAAGCGCCGTCGATCAGCTGCAGGCCAAGACGTCGGCCGCGAGAGACGCCGGCGGCAGACTGTCGTCCTCTCTCACGCAGGTGAAACACGAACAGGACACCCTGGCGGCCAACGTCAAGAAGGCGTTCGCCGACGCGAGCAGCACGACCTCCAGGCAGACGGCCGCTCTCATCGCCGGCCAGGTCCGCGACGTCTCGGCCCAGGCGAAGACCAGCCGAACCGCCGTCGTGAAGGCGTTCGACACCTCGATCTCGGGTCTGCGCTCGACAGCCGACGGCGTGACCGACGACTCCAAGGCGACCATCGACGGCCAGCGCGGCAAGCTGAAGAAAGAGACCACGGGGCTGGCCTCATCGGTCGACGAGCAGACGGCCTCGAGCCTCAGCCGCATCGCGGCGAGCACCGACGCGTCCACCCGCGACGTGAAGGGGCTTCGACGTTGCTCACCGGCGACCTCAACCGCGTCATGCTCGACCTCGGCGACCGCAAGGTGAACGGCTCCGGAATCCTCGGCGCCATGACCACGAGCGCCGCCAAGGCCGATTCGGCCGACTACCAGCTGGCCCTGGCCTCCCAGAACGCCGCCGGGTACGCAAACGTCCGCGCCGACGACGTGGCCGGGATCCTGCTTCGTCAGGCGCAGTTCCGAGCCTCGCTCGACGCCGCGACCTCGCTGCCCGCGTTCCGATTCGACGTTCCCACGGGGGCGTCATCGACGACCCTCTACACGTTCCGGGTCGGGGGCGCCAAATGAGTCACTCCACCGACAGCACCCCCTCGGCCGAGAACGACGAGACCGGGCCGGATCTTGCATCTCGCCACGGCCACCCGCGCCGTCGGCGCGTCCTGCTCACCGCGGGTGCCGTGGTCGTCGTCGCCGCCCTCGTCGTCGCCGGCGTGGTCGTCGCCCGCTCGAGCGGCGGGAACGCGGCCGAGGCCGTCCCCGCCACCGTGCCCGTCTCGATCTCGGCTCCGCACGTCCCTGGCGACACGAAGCTCGGCGTCGTGCTGACCCTCGGCACCGGCGAGGGCTCCGAGTGGAGCGGCGCCGCGCAGGGAGCGCTCGTCGCCCAGCGACGACTCGCCCTGGGTGGCACGGACGTCGCCCTCATCACGCAGAACGACGGCGGCACGAGCGCCGGCGCGAAGAAGGCCGTCGATGCCCTCGTCGCTCGAGGCGTCGCCGGCATCGTCGTCGCCTCGTCGGGCGCTCACGTGCAGGCGGCCGTCGATGCGGCGGCCACGGCCGGCGTCCCCGTCGTCCTCCCCTACGAGCAGTCGCCGAGCGACGATGCCTGGTCGCTCGCGCCCGTCTCGTCCGACATCGGCGCCGGCCTGGCGCGCGCCCTCGACGGAGCAAAGGCTCCGCTGCTGGTCGACCTCGGCGGGACCGCACCGACGGGCATCAGCTTCACCCGGATCGTGAAAGACGACGGCACGCAGGACGACGACGGCCTGGCCGCCGAGGTCGCCGGCCTCACGGGCGTCACCTCTGGTTCGTCGGAGACCGCCGCGCCCGCGGCCACCCGCGCCGACGCGATCCTGGTCAGCGGTCCCGCTGCTCGCGAGGCCTCGTTCCTGGCGTCTCTGCAGTCCACCGACGTCTCGGTCCCCGTCGTCCTCACCCCTGACGCGACGAGTCCCGCCTTCGGCACGGCTCTCGTCGCGGCAGGCGGCAGCACGTCGGGCTCGTTCACGACCGCCGGGGTCGAGGCCGACGACGCCGTCGCTCTGCAGCCCGACGCCTCCGGCCGGGCCATGTCCGCCTTCCTCACGGGCGTGCGCGTCCTCTCGGGGTCGTCGAGCGCGAAGAACCTCACCGGCGACCAGGCCTTCTCGGCCGTCGCCGCCTCTGCCGACTCCCGCAGTCACGACGCCGTCGTCGCACTGGCCCGGGCCGTGTCATCGGCCCGCAGCGCAGACCCGGCGGCAGTGGCCACGGCTCTGGGCGGCCTCCGGCTCGGCGTCGCCGACGGCATCGCGGGCCCTGCCCTCGATCTGGCGAAGCACCAGGCGCTCACCGGTCCGACAACGGTGCTCTACGCCTCGGGCCAGCCACTCGGACTTCGCGGAGACGCGACGACCGACGATCAGCCCCTGATCTGGTTCGCCGAGGGAGCCGAGAAGTCATCGAAGTGATGGCGACGAAGTAGCAGGAGGGCCACACCGATGCGCGTCTTGATCGAGTTGGACGAACGGCGCGAGACCGTCGAGATCGACGGGTTCGCCCCGACGGCTGCCCTCGGCGCGCTCGTTCATGCCGCCACGGGCATCCATCTCGAACCGGCGGTCGACCTCTTCGTCGACGAGCGGGCGGCCACGGCCGAGACGCCCCTGCGCGACGTCGTCCTGCTCGAAGGGACGCGCATCGCACGCGCTCCTCAGACGCGTGCGCACCGAGTGCAGGGGTGGAGCGTCACTCTCGCGGGCGGCACCTCCGCTTCCGCGCTGGCACCGCTGCCGTCGACACGGCGCCTCGTGGTCGGCAGGGCCCCGCAGGCCGATCTCGTGCTGCAGAGCGAGAGCGCCTCCTGGGAGCACTGCTCGTTCGAGCGGGAAGGCGACGGCGTGCGGATCCGCGATGCCGGATCCACGAATGGCACCGTGGTCGACGGCGTGCGGCTCGACGCGGACGGCCTTCTCGTGACCGACACCACAAGCGTCGTCGTCGGGGGAGCGGTCCTGCTCCTCCGGCCGCGGCTCGCCGAGAGCACGGTCCCGGCCCCGGGAACCCTGCCGAACCTGACGCCGGCCGCGACGGCGCCGTTCAACCGGCCGCCGCGCCCGGGCCGGTCCAGCGAGGCGGGCACGGTCGTGCCGCCCGAGCGGAAAGACGTCCCGCCCGCGTCGAAGTTCAGCTTCATCACGGTGCTCGCGCCGCTCGCCATCGCCGGCGCCATGGTGCTCCTGCTCGGTGACGCGCGCTTCGCCCTCTTCGCCCTCCTCAGCCCTGTCACGGCCATCGGCATGTGGTTCGAGCAGCGCCAGCGTCGGGCGCGGAACCTCCGGGAGGAAGAGAAGCGGTTCTCCGAGGCCGTCCAGACGTTCCGGACGGAGATCGCGCAGGAGGCGAGGGCCGAAACGGACCGCCGCCGAGACCTCGTGCCCGATCCTGCGACCGTCCTCCGTCGCGCGTCGCTGCCGACGACACTGCTCTGGCAACGCCGGTCCGACGACGACGATTTTCTCGCCCTGCATGCCGGGACGGGTGACTCTCCGTGGCGGCCCGAGGTCGACGAGCGCGCTTCCAGTCGACACGACGACGAGGTCAAGGCGGCCCTGGCCGACAGTCGCCTGTCGGCCGCACCCGTCGTGGCCGATCTGTCGGACGCCGGCGTGGTCGGTATCGTCGGCGACCGGGCCGGTGCCTTGGCTCTGGCGCGCAGCCTGCTCGCTCAGGCCGCCGTCCACTGCGGGCCGGCCGATCTCACCGTGGGCGTCTTCTGCGACCAGGGGCGCGGCGATGACTGGTCCTGGGCTTCCTGGCTGCCGCACACGCGCGTCGCCGGCAGCAGCACCGGCGAGAGGTGGATGTCTGCTCAGCGCGACGGCAGCGCGGCGGTCCTCCGGGGCATGCGCGAGTCGCTCGACGATCTGCCGACGCCGCACCTGCTCGTCCTGATCGACTCCGAAGTCCTGACCGAGGGGCGCGACGCACCCGCTCGCAGCCTTCTCGGTCAGGGCCGCTCGACACCGGAGACGTCACGGCGCGTCGGCGAACGCCCGCGCCGGGTCAGCGGCATCGTGATCGCGACGTCGGAGCAACAGCTCCCCGCCGCCTGCACGACCATCGTGTCGGTGGGGGTCGACGCCGCCGCGACGGTCTCCCGTCCGGAGGATCGCGTCACGGTCGAGGACGTCGTCCTGGCCGGCATCGACTCGGCCGCGGCCGAGCGCTGCGCCCTGGATCTCGCTCACCTCGACGACCCGGAGCTCACGGTGCCCGGAGCCTCGCTCCCGTCGCTCGTGCGCCTGCCCGATCTCTTGCGCGAGGGGGCGACATCACCCCCGAGACGGTCCTCGAGGCGTGGGCGGCGCCCACCGGGATCTCGACGCCCATCGGCTCGTCCGAGGCGGGCGTGCTCGACATCGACCTGGTCCGCGACGGACCTCACGGCCTCGTCGGAGGGACCACCGGGTCGGGCAAGAGCGAGTTCCTGCGGTCGTTCGTGGCAGGGCTCGCCGCGCGGACCGACCCGACTCGCCTGAACTTCGTCCTCATCGACTTCAAGGGCGGTGCGGCCTTCGCAGCCTGCGAGAGGCTGCCGCACACGATCGGCACGATCAGCAACCTCGACGAGCAGCTCGCCGACCGCGCGCTCCGGGCACTCGAAGCCGAGCTGCAGCGGCGGCAGCGCGTCTTCGCGAGCGCGGGCGCCGACATCGACAATCTCGACGCCTACCTCGCGACCCGGCCGTCCGAGCCGATGCCTCGCCTCCTGCTCGTCGTCGACGAGTTCGCGATGCTGGCGAAAGACTTCCCGGACGTCCTCACGTCCCTGGTGAGCATCGCCGCCGTGGGCCGGACCCTCGGCGTCCACATGATTCTCGCGACACAACGGCCCGCGGGCGTCGTGAGCGACGACATCCTGGCCAACACCAACATGCGCGTGGCCCTGCGGGTGCAGAGCCGGGACGACTCCACGAACGTCATCGGGGTTCCGTCCGCCGCGGGCATCGGCCGACAGCAGACCGGGCGGGCGTTCGTGAAGCTCGGCCAGGACGACATCACGCCGGTCCAGACAGCGCTCTCGACGGGGCGCGCGCAGGATTCCTCGCACTCCGTCGCCGTCGCGGTCCGGCCGACGAGTGTGTTCGGCGTTCCCGAGGCTCCGATCGTGGCGGCGCCGAGCGCGCTGGATGCGAGCGACCTCGACGTGCTGATCGAGGCCATCGGAGCAGCCAACTCCGCCGCCGGGTACGCGAAGCCGCGACCGGTGTGGCCGGAAGCACTCGGCGCGCGCGTGGCCCTCGCGGGGCTGTCGGACGACTCCGAACGGGTCGCCACGGTCGGCGGTGTGTCGGGTGACGTCGTCACGGTGGCGCTGGCCGACGAACCCGACCTGCAGCGCCAGAGTCCTGCCGGCTGGGACCTCCGGGAGGGCAACCTCCTGGCCATGGGAATCGTCGGCAGCGGCACGAGCACGACCCTGGCCTCCCTCGCGCTGGCTCTCGCGCACGATTCCGCCCCCGACGACCTCGACCTCCTCGTGCTCGATCTCGGCTCGGGCGATCTGGCCCCTCTCGAGCGGCTGCCGCACACCACGGCCTATGTCGGCACCGGGGTCGGGGCCCGTGAGCAGCAGGCGCGCTTCCTCCGCCACCTCCGGGGTGAGCTCGAACGACGACGGGTCGCCCCCGGTGCCTGGCCGCGGGCCGTCGTGCTCATCGACGGGCTGGCCGCGCTCCGCGACGAGTTCGAGGATTACGAGGGGCAGCAGCTCCTGGACGGCCTCTACCGGGCGTACGCCGACGGGCCCGCGCTGGGGATGCACTTCGCGGTCTCCACGACGCGTGCGAAGGCCGTGCCGTCGGCGATGGACGAGGTGACGACGCAGAAGTGGCTGTTCCGCCTCGCGGATCCCTACGACTACGCCTCGCTCGGAGTCCGAGCGAAAGACATCCCGGCCGCCGTGCCCGGGCGCTGTGTCGACTCGCGCACCAAGCTGCAGCTCCACGTGGCCACGCCCTCCTCGAGTCTGCTGCGCGCCGTCGAGCAGATCCAGGCCGACCGCCCGGCCGGCACCCCCAAGACGGCGGCCGTCGGGCGGCTGCCCGAGGAGGTCCGCGTGAGTGAGCTCGGTGCGGCCTCGTCCTTCGAGATCGACCCTTGGCGCATCGCGGTGGGCATCGCCGAAGACGATCTCTCGCCGGCGTCGCTCGAGGTCTACGACGGGGAGCACGTGCTCGTCGCCGGCCCCGCCCGATCCGGCAAGTCCACGCTCCTGCTGGCATTCGCCGAGGCGGCCCGGACGGCGACGGGCACTCGACCCGCCGTCTGGGCGATCTGCGACCGGCGCTCGCCCCTCGCGACGGCACACCTCGACCGCGTCGCAGTCGGAGCGGACGAGGTGCCCGCCCTCCTCGCGGGTCTCCGGATCGAGCGGGGCCCCGTGATCCTGCTCGTCGACGACGCGGAGCGGTTCGACGACGCAGACCAGGCGATCTCGTCACTGCTGACGTCGGAGCGCCCGGGGCTCTGCGTCATCGCGGCGGGGCGCGCGGCCGACCTGCGATCGCAGTACGGGCACTGGACGAAGACGGTGCGGAAGGCCCGCTGCGGCGTGCTGTTGCAGCCGGACGTCGACTACGACGGAGAACTCCTCGGGGTGACGCTGCCGAGGCGCGCACCGGTCGCCATGACGCGAGGGCGCGGGTACTCGGCGTCGGGTGGCCGCGTGCGACTCGTGCAGTCGGCGCTTCCCGGAGCCTGAGCGGCGGTTCACCGCTCAGTCGCGCGTCGTGATGCCGAACTGCTCGCTCTCGAGGTTGGCGAAGTTGCCGACGACGGCTCGCACCGTGCAGGTGGGCGCCACCGAGAGGGCCGTCACGACGAGGCCGTCGGACGACACGGCCAGAGCACCGGAGCAGCCGTCGGAGAAGCGCACGCCCTTCTCGCCGCCGGCGACGTCGACGAGCATCTGCGACGGCGACCCGGTGCTGGGGCTGCGGTAGAGGGGATCCAGGTCGTCCGGCCCGCTCGGCCACACCGGTACCAGGGTCACCGGAAGGGTGGTCTGGCTCACGGCGCGCGCCGGAGTCTCGACCTGCACGCCCTGAAGGCGTTGGACGGGATAGGCGGTGCCGCTCACGCCATCGTCGCCGACGGCCTTGCCGGTGGCGGCGGCCTCGCGCTGGAGCCAGGCGTCGAGGGCGGACTGGGTGCCGGACGCCAGCGAGGAAGACTTCACCGGCACCCGGCCCGTGACCGTGATCTGACCACCGGCGGGAACGGTGGCGCCGGAGAGGTTCCAGCCGCACTGCACGTCGAGGCCGGTGACGGACGGCTGGTTCGGCTGTGCCGTTACCGAGTCGTCGGACCAGGCGACGGCCGGACAACCGGAGCCGGATCCGATCCCGGGGACGACCTCGAGCAGAGACCCCGAGAGGGCGGATGCCTGCGCCGAATAGGTGAGGGTGAGCGTGACCTCGCCCACGTCGCGGTCGTAGCGGGCCTGGCGGGTCACCGAGAGACCGGTCGGGAGCGGGCGATCCTGCTGGAACGCCGTCGCGCTGGCCGCGCTCGCCTGCGGGGTCGGGGAGTGGCGAAGGGCCGATGGCAGCCAGAGCACGGCGCCCACGACGACGACGGCCACCAGCACGATGCCGAGGGCTCCGAAGGCGAGCGCCCGGTTCGTCAGCCAGTCGGGTCGCGGGAAACGGCCGTGGGCCGGCTGCTCCGGTGCCGCTGTCTCGGGCGTGTCTCGCGGGCGGACGAGCGGCCGGATGACCGTCGCGGATCCTGCCTGACCCAGTTCTGGTTCGGGTTCGCGCCCGGCCTCGCCGACGACGGAACCGCCCGCGGTGCCGGCGGACGGCGCTGCAGCGTCGCTCACCGTGTCGGCCGTCGCAGAGCTCGAAGCGGCCGACGAGCCGCGAACGACCGTCGCGGGGCGTTCGACCTCGGCGAAGTCGACCGGCGCGTCGCCCGGCGCGAGGGGAGGGAGAGCAGGAAGCGACTCGCTCAGGCGGCGCAGAAGCGCGGCCGCTTCGGCGGCCGACGGGCGTGCAGCAGGATCTTTCGCGAGCAGAGTCTCGAGCGCCGACCAGAGCTTCGCGGGCACGTCGAGCACCGGCGGCAGAGACGTCACGTGCCGGTACGCGACCGTGAAGTCGGTGCCCGGGCCGGCGAACGGGGTGCGTCCGGAGAGCAGTTCGTACAGCAGGACACCGGCCCCGTAGACGTCTGCCGGAGCACCGGAGCGGCCGTTGCTGATGGACTCCGGCGCCATGTACTGCGGTGTGCCAAGGAGCCCGGTCGTCTTGCGGTCGCGCTCGGCCAGCACCGAGGCGATCCCGAAGTCGGTCACGCGCACCGCGCCGGTGCGCCCCGGCCGCCAGACGCCGTCGAGGAGGACGTTGTCGGGTTTGACGTCGCGGTGCACGACGCCACGCGCGTGCGCGGCCGCGAGAGCGTCGAGCGTCTCAGCGGTGAGGAGCAGGGCGTCGCGCGCGGCCAGCGTCCCGTTCGCGGCGAGGAGGTCGCGGCCGGATCCGCCCGTGACGAGGTCCATGACGATGGCGAGCTGGGAGCCCTCGACGATGAGGTCGCGCACGCGGACGATGCTCGGGTGCTGGAGCGCCACGAGCACGGAGCGCTCGCGGACGAAGCGCTCGACGATGGCCGGATCTTCGGCGTGCTCGGGCCGCAGCAGCTTCGCGGCCAGATCTTCGCCCGTCGCGGCCACCTCGACGCGCCACACCTCGCCGACCGCACCCGACCCGATCCGTTCGACGAGCCGGTAGGAAGCGCCGAGTGCTTCCCCACTCGATCGCGACTGTGCCACGTTCTCCCCGTCCTTGCACCCCAGCCTGCGACGGCAGGCCCCACCTCACCATCGTACGGGGGCGATCACTTCCAGCTGGGGACCCAGTAATGGAGGTTGATGAATGACCAGTTCTCCTGCGTTGCCGTCCACATCGGGTAGAAGAAGACCGAGAGCACGACCGAGAAGATGACGATGATGCCGACGACGCGGATGCCGCTCAGGCGTCTCGTCTCGTCGTCGGTGCGTCTCCCGAGCACGTGACCGAGGGCGGCCGCGAGACCGATCAGCAGGTAGGGCTCGAAGGCGATCGTGTAGAACTGGAACACCGTGCGATCGAGGTACATCAGCCACGGCAGGTAGCCCGCGGCGACCCCGATCAGGATGGCGCCCGACTGCCATTCGCGGAACCGGGCCAGCCGGTACAGCAGATACACGCAGGCGATGACTGCCGCGTACCAGATCAGCGGGTTCGCGATACCGGTGATCGCCTGCCCGCACCGGTCGGTGGTGCAGCCCTCCTGCCCCGCCGACAGGCCGAGGTAGTACATGCTCGTCGGACGCTGCATGACCAGCCACAGCAGCGGGTTGGCCTGATACGGGTGAGGCGTCGACAGCCCGACGTTGAAGGCGTAGATCCCCGCCTGGTAGTGCCAGAAGTTCTGCACGACGTCCGGTACCCACGAGAGGGCTCCCGTCCAGTGGAGGCCGGGCGCCGAGGTGACCCACTCGCGGTAGTAGCCGCCCTTCGTGACGAACCAGCCCGTCCAGGTCGCGACGTAGGTCGCCAGGGCGATCGGCACCATGAGCAGGAACGTCACCGGACCCTGTTTGAAGATCGTTCCGGTGCCCCAGAACTCCACGCCCACGCGCCGGCGCGCAGCCATGTCGACCAGGACCGTGTAGACGGCGAAGATCGCCAGGAAATAGAGGCCGTTCCACTTCACTCCCGTGGCGGCGCCGAGCAGGAGCCCCGCCACGATCAGCCAGGGGCGATTCCAGACGGCCGGCCCCCAGGCGAGGTCGCGCCCGCGATTGTCCATCTTCACGACCCAGGCGTCGAGTCTCTTCTGCGTCCAGGTGCGGTCGAGCAGGATCGCGCCGAACGCCAGCAGGGCGAAGAACATCACGAAGTTGTCGAGGAGAGACACCCGCGACATCACGATGGCTTGACCGTCGACGGCCATGAAGAACCCGGCGAGCACGCCGAGGAAAGTCGACTTGAGCAGACTCCTGGCAATCAGGGTGACCAGCAGGACCGCGAGGATCCCGGCGATCGCGGTGCTGAGCCGCCAGCCGGCCGGATTGCTCGGGCCGAGCGCCCACATGCCGAGCGAGATGAGCCACTTGCCCAGCGGTGGGTGGGCGATGAACTCCGGGGCGCTCGTGAAGAGGTTCGTCTGGCCGGCCGCGAACTTGCCGTCGACGTCGTTCGGCCAGGTGCCCTCGTAGCCGAGGTTGTGCAGCGTCCACGCGTCTTTGACGTAGTAGGTCTCGTCGAAGACCAGCGAGTCGGGGTGCCCGAGATGCCAGAGGCGCAGGATCGCGGCCACCAGCGTGACGAACGCCGGGCCGCCCCACGTCCACACCCGCTGCCTCGCCGGAGTCGACAGCAGCCGGCCCCACCAGGCGTCCACGCGGGTGAGCTTCGCCTCTGCGGAGGGCGCCGCGTGCTGGGGCTGCTGCCCCGCCGGCCGCTCGATGCTCGGTACGTCTTCGACCAACTGGTCGAAGTCGTCACCGGGCCGCAGGGTCATTCGGCCATCGTAGAGGGCGAAGGCAGGGACAATGGGCAGCGTGATCGTTCTCGCTGCCACGCCCATCGGCAACCTCGGCGACGCCTCCGCGCGCCTGATCGAAGCCCTGACGAACACCGAGGTGATCGCCGCCGAAGACACCAGAACCGCGATCCACCTGATGCGCGCCCTCGGCATCGAGAACCGCCCTCGGCTCATCGCCCTGCACGAGCACAACGAACGCGACAAAGCGGCTGAGGTCGTCGAGCTCGGCCGCTCCGCCGACGTCCTGGTGCTCACCGACGCCGGCATGCCGGCGATCAGCGACCCCGGGTTCCCGCTCGTCGAAGCGGCGGCGGCGGCCGGTGTCACCGTCACAGCCCTGCCCGGGCCCTCGGCGGTGCTCATGGCTCTCGCCGTCTCGGGGCTGCCGACCGACCGCTTCACCTTCGAGGGCTTTCTGCCGCGGAAGCAGGGCGACCGACAAAAGATCCTGCGCTCCTCGACGCGGAGCGTCGCACCATGGTCTTCTTCGAGTCGCCCCACCGGCTGGCCGAGTCGCTCACCGACGTCGCCCATGCGCTCGGGCAGGATCGCCGCGTGGTCGTCTGCCGCGAACTCACCAAGCTCCACGAGGAGGTCCGCCGAGGCACCGCCGCCTCGCTCGCCGAGTGGGCTGTCGAGGGTGCGCGCGGCGAGATCTGCCTCGTGATCGAGGGCGCTCCCGAGCGCGAGGTCGACCTCGCGCAGGGCGTGGCCCTGGTGCTCGCCGCTGTCGAGGCCGGCGACCGCCTGAAGGACGCCGCCGCCGAGGTGTCGTCGGCCACCGGACTGTCGAAGCGCGACCTGTACCAGGGCGCGCTCGCTGCGCGGTAGCGCGGCTCTGCTTCGTGTCGGCGGGTTCCTGCGGCAGTCGGCGCGTGCGCGCGCACCCGCCCACTGCCGCAGGAACCCGCCAACCCACCCCGCGAACTACGCACGAGGAGCTGCGGCGTTCGCAAGACGGCGCAGCAGCGGGTCCCCCGCCCAGGCGTCGTCCCAGGTCCAGCGGATGAGGCGATGTCCGTCGTTCCGGAGGGCGTCTTCGCGCTTCTTCTCTGCCCAGAGGGCATCGGCGTCGGGGGTGCCGTCCGCGCGACCGTACTTGAGGCGTCCGTCGAACTCCCCGATGAGGTCGCTGGACGGCCAGTAGAAGTCGACGATGGCCGTTCGCCCGCCGGGGAGGGCGAAACGCCGCTGCAGCTCGGGTCTCGCAAATCCGCCGTCGATGATCGTCGCGCGGCTGAACGATTCGCCGGCATTGTCCGCGCGACCATCGCCGAGGTCCAGAGCTCTGGCCGCTCTGGCGCGAGCGCGAAGGGAGCTTCGAGCGGCGAGGTGACGCTGCAGCCTCCCCTTCTCGGTTCGAGAGTCGTGAAGAGCGTGGTCGATCATCGGCAGCGAACGACCCAGCGGTTCGGTTGCCGACACGTCGACGAGCGTGCGCTCCAGGTCGGTGACGTTGAGTCCGGCGACCTGCGTCGTCTCGCACGAGTCGCTCGACCTGTGCGCCACGATGTCTCGTTCGGATCGTCTGCCCGAGGCTCCGACCGTGAGCACATCGAGCCGACGAGGCAGCGGCCCCACGAGCGGCAAGCCCAGGAGGATCGCCGCCGTGACGTGACTGAAGACGAGCGGCGTCGGACGATTCAGGGCTGCAGCCCGCGCGAATTCGACGAAACGTTGTCGAGCGCTGATCTCTCGCCAGCGGTCCGCCGGAACGTAGACGCCGTGTCGGACTCGATGAAGAGTTCCGCGCTCGACGAGCCGCGACTGCTGCCGCCGGTCGACGCCGGAAGCGTCCAGATCGGAGCTGGTGCGTGCGAGAAGGGGAATGAAATCCGAAGAAGAGCCCATGGCAGGATCGTCCCGCTCACGCGCGATCGTCCGCGCCGTCTCGACGCGACCTGTGGATGTTCGACTCGGGGTGCCGGCCCGTGGAGAACACTCGGTCCTGCGGGTAGGCGGCGGCGGGCCACCGCCGACCCGCCCGCGCCGACGGGAGCCCGCCCGCGCCGTCACGCGCGTCACACGGGGTCCCGCTCGCTTTAGGATGGACGACATGCCCGCCGGCGATTCCTTTTACATCACCACGCCCATCTTCTACGTCAACGATGTGCCTCACATCGGCCACGCCTACACCGAGGTCGCTGCCGACGTGCTCGCGCGCTGGCATCGGCAGCGCGGCGACGACACGTGGCTGCTCACCGGCACCGACGAGCACGGCCAGAAGATCCTCCGCACCGCGACCAGCCACGACGTGTCGCCGAAGGAGTGGGCCGACAAGCTCGTCGAAGAGTCCTGGAAGCCGTTGCTCGAGACCGTCAACATCAGCAACGACGATTTCATCCGCACCACCGACGCCAGGCACGAGACGGGCGTCCAGCGGTTCCTGCAGAAGCTGTACGACGACGGCTTCATCTACCAGGGCGAGTTCGAGGGCTATTACTGCGTCGGCTGTGAGGAGTACAAGCAGCAGTCCGACCTGGTCGAGGGCACCGGGCCGTACGAGGGCGAGTTCGTCTGCGCCATCCACTCGAAGCCGGTCGAGCTCCTGAAAGAGAGCAACTACTTCTTCCGCATGAGCGACTTCGAGAAGCCGCTGCTCGACCTCTACGAGTCGCAGGTCGACTTCATCCAGCCCGAGAGCGTGCGCAACGAGATCGTGTCGTTCGTGAAGCAGGGGCTGCGCGACCTGTCCATCTCGCGGGCGTCGTTCGACTGGGGCATCAAGGTGCCGTGGGACGACGCGCACGTCGTCTACGTCTGGTTCGACGCGCTCCTCAACTACGCGACCGCAGTCGGCTACGGCGAGCCCGACGAGCTCGACGAGTTCGAGCGGCGCTGGCCGGCCGTTCACATCGTCGGCAAGGACATCGCGCGGTTCCACGCCGTCATCTGGCCGGCCATGCTCATGGCTGCCGGGCTGCCTGTGCCGAAGCACGTGTTCGGCCACGGCTGGTTGCTCGTCGGCGGCGAGAAGATGTCGAAGTCGAAGCTCACCGGCATCGCGCCGCAGCAGATCACCGACACCTTCGGCGTGGACGCCTTCCGGTACTACTTCATGCGCGCCATCACCTTCGGCCAAGACGGCAACTTCTCGTGGGAAGACATCTCGGCGAGATACCAGGCCGAGCTCGCCAACGGGTTCGGCAACCTGGCGTCGCGAATCATCGCCATGATCACGCGCTACTTCGACGGGGTCGTGCCCGTGGCGGGCGACCTGAACGACGACGACCTGGCCATCCGCGAGACCGAGCTGCGCGTCACCGCCGAGGCCGACGCGGCCATCGAGCGATTCGCCATCCACGAGTCGGTCTCGAGCATCTGGCAGCTGGTCGACGCCCTCAACGGCTACATCACCGAGCAGCAGCCGTGGGTCCTCGCGAAAGACGAGGCGCAGCGCGCTCGCCTGGGGACCGTGCTGAGCACCGCCCTCCGCGGTCTCGGCACGCTGACGGTCCTGCTCAGCCCGTTCATCCCCGACGCCGCGCACAAGCTGTGGGAGTCGATCGGCCAGGGCGAGCTGACCAGCCAGAACATCGACCGCGCGGCGGAGTGGTCGTCGGCGCCGAATGTCGTTCCCCTGCCGTCGACGCTGTTCCCCCGCATCGAGCAGCCTGAGCCCGCGACAGCGTGACCGACACGACCGGCGACGGTGCCGGGGCCGCTGACGCCGCTGACGCGGGCCCCGCACACCTGCGCACACGCAGCGCCGAGTCCGGCGGGCAGAAGCGCGACCTGAGCTACCCGCCGCTGCCGCAGGCGCTGACGGTCCCGGTGTTCGACAACCACACGCACCTCGAGATCCAGGACGGCGAGGGGCTCGACTACCGCGAGCACCTCGACCGTGCGTCCAGTGTCGGCATCCGCGGCGTCGTGCAGGTCGGCAACGACCTCGAGACGTCCCGCTGGTCGGCCGAGATCGCCGCGCGTGAGCCGCGTGTCCTGGCGGCCGTGGCCCTCCATCCCAACGAGGCTCCGCGCTACGCCGCCGAGGGACGGCTGGCCGAGGCACTCACCGAGATCGACGAGCTGGCCGGGCGCCCCCGCGTCCGTGCCGTCGGCGAGACGGGTCTCGACTGGAGCCGCCTCTCGCAGCACCCCGAGACGGCCGACGAGGTCCGCGCCGTCCAGATCGAGTCGTTCGAGGCGCACATCGAGATCGCGAAGAAACACGGCCTCGCCCTGCAGATCCACGACCGCGACGCGCACGACGACGTCGTGGCGACCCTGAAGCGCGTCGGCGCGCCCGAGCGCACCGTCTTCCACTGCTTCTCCGGAGGTCCTGAGCTCGGTGCGATCTGCGCCGAGAACGGCTGGTACCTGTCTTTCGCGGGCACCGTCACGTTCAAGAACGCTCAGCGGCTGCGCGACGCGCTCGTGGCTGCGCCGAGGCACCTGATCCTGGTCGAGACCGACGCGCCGTTCCTCACGCCGACGCCGTTCCGCGGCCGGCCGAACGCGCCCTACCTCATTCCGCACACCCTGCGGTCGATGGCCGAGACGATGGGAACCGACCCGTCGATGCTGGCCGCGCAGATCACCTCGAACACCGAACTCGTCTACGGCACCTGGGAATCCGAACCCATCACGGTCGACGCCTGATGGCCTCGTCGAGCCTTCTCGGGCCCGCCGAGATCCGTGATCTCGCCGATCTCCTCGGCATCCAGCCGACCAAGAAGCTGGGTCAGAACTTCGTCCACGACGGCAACACGGTGCGCAGGATCGTCGCCACCGCGAAGGTCGCGCCGGGCACGTCGGTGGTCGAGATCGGCCCCGGCCTCGGCTCCCTGACCCTCGGCCTCCTCGAGACCGGAGCCACGGTCACGGCCGTCGAGATCGACAAGCGACTCGCGGAGCAACTGCCGGAGACCGTCCGGCTCCTGCAGCCCGACGCCGATCTCACCGTCGTCGTCGCCGATGCGATGAAGGTCACCGAGCTGCCGGTCGACCCGACCCATCTCGTGGCGAATCTGCCCTACAACATCTCCGTGCCGGTCCTGCTGCACTTCCTCGAGCACTTCCCGTCGCTGACCCGCGGCCTTGTCATGGTGCAGGCCGAGGTCGGCCTCCGGCTGGCTGCCGCACCCGGGTCGAAGGTCTACGGCTCGCCCAGCATCAAGGCTGCCTGGTACGGCATCTGGTCGACCGCCGGTCAGGTCTCCCGGCAGGTGTTCTGGCCGGTGCCCAACGTCGACAGCATCCTGGTCGCCTACGATCGCCGCGAGCCCAAGGGCACCGTGGCCGAGCGCGACGCCACCTTCGAGCTCGTCGACGCCGCCTTCCAGCAGCGCCGCAAGATGCTGCGCCAGTCGCTCTCCGTCGTCTTCGGCACGTCGGCGCTCGCCTCCGACACGATCGAGCGCGCCGGGCTGCCGCCCACCGCGCGCGGCGAAGAGCTGACGGTCGACGACTTCCTGGCGATCGCCCGGGTCCGGTTGGCCGACCGGGAGGCCTAGCCGTGGCCCGCGCGGGAGGCTCCGGTGGTCTGAGCGACGCGAAGCTCGCAGCCCGGACGGGCCGCAGCGCACGCGACTGGTTCGAGCTCCTCGACGCCGAGGCCGCGACCCGGTTGTCGCACGATCAGATCGTCGCCCTCCTCGTCGACGTCTACGAGGCGCCCGAGTGGGGCGCTCAGGCCGTCGCCGTCCGCTACCAGCAGGATCACGGCATCCGGCTCCCCGGAGAACAGGACGACGGCACGTTCACCGTGTCGGCCAGCCGGAGCATCCGTGGCGCGCAACAGGACGTCCTCGACCTCGCTATCGGACGAGCCACATCCCTGGCGAAGCAGGATCCCGAGGAGGTCCACCGACTCCCGGAGCGCACGTCCGCGACGTGGCGCCTTCCGAGCGGCGATCTCCTCGTCGCTCGAGTGACGACCTCCGACGGCACCCGGTGCTCGGTGTCTCTCGTCCAGTCGGGCATCCGGTTGCCCGAGCTCGTCGCCGGCCTCAGGCGGACTCTCGAGAAGGCCGTCGTCCAGATCGCTGCCGACGTCTGACTCCCGTTCGGCACCGTCCGCGGGAGCGGAGAGTCACGGAGTGACGGCCCGCACCGCGCGGATCGACAGGTTCTGGGCTCCGGCCGCGGCCGAACCCGACACGTAGCTCAGCAGCCCCAGCGAGCCTGGCGCCTGCAGCACGGCCGTCGTGCTCGTCCCGGTCACCATCCAGGCCGACGGCTCGGCGGAGCTCGACAGCCACGCCTTCGCCCGCAGGGTGGTCGGGTTGGTGCCCACCACCTGCAGTCGGGTGCTGATGCTGGTGCCCGGGCCCACGGATCCTGCGATCTTCACGGCGGAGCCGATCGTCGTGCCCGCGCCGACCAGCGAGACGAGCGCTGTGCCGGTGTTCGTGAGCTGGACGGTCGCGCGGTAGTCGCTCGAGCCGATCTTGCGGCCGAGGAGCGACACCTGGGTACCCCTCCCGATGCCGCCTGGGTGAGGGCGAACGTCAGCGAGAGGTCGACTCCGGTCTGGGAGACCGAGGCGAGGGTCGCGCCGGACTGTGCGGTCGGGCCGGTGAGCGTGATCCTGCCCGCCCCTCCGTTCACGGCGAGGTTGGCGGAGCTGCCAGCGCTCGTCCAGGAGCCTCCGACGTCGGCCGTGCCCCAGCCGCTCGTCGTGGTGCGGCCGAAGGAGTCGGACGCGATCGTCGTACTCGTCCCCGTTCCGGCCGTGACGGTCACGGAGTGCGATGTCTGGCCCTTCGCACCGTCGTCGTCCGTCACCGTCAGCGACACCGGGTAGGCGCCGGCCGTCGTGTACGTGTGCGTCGGCGAGGATCCCGTCGCCGTCGACCCGTCGCCGAAGGTCCAGGCGTACGACGAGACGGTGCCGTCCGAGTCGCTCGAGGCGGTGCCGTCGAACGACGCGGTCAGGCCCGACGTCGACTGCGTGAATGATGCGGTCGGGGCGGTGTTCGTCGGCGGAGGCGTGACGACCGTGCCTCCCGTGGCCGCGGAGTAGTGCGCCGACACCTGAGACGCCGACAGGGCCGCCGGGTAGATCGAGACGTCGTCGATCGAACCGCTGAACCAGGCCGAGCCGCTCCAGGACGTGTCTCCACCGACGCGCCAGTACCCGATCGGGATGTTCTGCGCGCTGGTCGTTCCGCGGTTCGCCACGAGTTTGCCATCGACGTAGAGCCTCATTCCGGCCGAGCTCAGGGTGCCGACCGCCTGGTGCCAAGCGCCGTTGTTGAGCGCCGTCGGGCTCGACAGGATCTGGTTGCCGCCCGAGGAGACACCGAAGTTCACCTTCCCGTCGGTCGAGAGATAGAGGTGCCGGTCGAACTGGAGCGACGTGCCGGTCGACTCGTTCCCGAAACCGACGATCTTGCCCCCGGTGGTCGAGGTGGTCTTGAACCAGGCCTCTTCGGAGAACGTCTGCGGCCCCGCGACCGGCGCCTGCGTCGAGGCGAAGCCGTTCGTCGTGCCGTTGAAGGTCGAAGCCCGGTCGCCGTCGGAGATGGCGCCGGCTGAGCCGCGAGAGACGCCCGACGCGGCGACGAGGTCGTTGTCACCGGTGAAGTCGCGGACGGCGGTTCCGCTGGATTCGTCCAGCCGCCAGAAGTCGCTCGGGGAGTCGTTCAGAACCTCCGCGAGGTACCCCGACGGCGCCTGCGATGCCACGGTGACGCTGACTCCGTTTCCGAGCACGGTGTTCCCGAACGGATCGGTGGCTCGGAGGCGATAGCTGTGCGTCGAGCCGGCGGCGAGTCCGGTGTCGGTGAAGCTCATCTCGGGCCGTGACCAGGTCGTCGAGTACGCGTCGACCGTGGAGAGCGGCGTCGAGGAGCCGTCGCGGTAGAGCGCGTACGAGAGGGTGCCGTTGTCGCGGTCCGCGTTGGCGAGCCAGCTCACTTTGACGACGCCCGGCTTCACGGAGACGAGATTGGGCACGAACTGCGCGCCCGTCACGGTCGGGCCGTCTTTGTTCGGGGCGATGGACGAGACGGCGAAGCGGACGAGACCCTGCTGGGCGATGCCGTTGACGGTCGGGAACTCCCCGCCGTAGACGACGTACTTGTCGTTCGCGGCGACGCTCCAGGCCGCCTGCGTCTTGCCGGTGTACGTGCCCACCGCGAGGACCGGGTTCCAGTTGAGCAGCGACGGCCCCGGTGTCCCGGCGAAGTTCGTGTAGGTCGGACCCCACGGATTGGCGGTGAGGGTCAGGGTGGCCGCCTTGCTGAACGCGGTGGCCCGATGGAAGGTGAGATTCGGATTGGTCTGCTGGAAGCCCTGGAGGTCTCCGCAGTAGTGCTCGTGGCTGGCGACGTAGAGAGCCGTCGACGTGACGGCGGTCGAGTAGGTGTCTCCGTGGCAGTCGGCGATCCAGACGAGGTTTCCGTTCCAGTCGGCGCGGAAGGTCCCCTCGAGGGTTCCTCCGGTGCCGAAGACGTACCCGGAGCCGTAGATGCCGGTCGAGTCGGGGGTCAGGCTCGTGATGCCCGCCATCGAACCGCCGTTGCGGACCTTGCTGGCATTCATCGACCATGGCAGGAGCGCCCCGGATGTCGCGTCGACCGCGCCGAGACCGTACCCGGGGTTGCCCGAGCCGTCGAGCGTGGTGAAGGCCCCGCCGACGACCACCTTCGTATTGTCGGGCGAGACGGCGAGGGAGGAGACGTTGCCGCCGACGGCCTTGGGGTTCCAGGGCAGGATCGCGCCCGTTGTCGCATTGACAGCGGCGAGCTGACCGCGGGAGACGCCCGTTCCGCCGACGGTCGCCGAGACCGACGAGAACGCGCCGCCGAGGTAGAGGGTGTTGCCGACCAGAGCGAGGGCGTTGACGGTCGAGTTCGTGGTCGCGGTGAACGTCGTGTCCAGGGCGCCCGTCGTCGCGTTGATCTTCGCGATGCGATTGCGCGTGACGCCGTCCACCTTCGAGAACGATCCGGCGACGTAGAGCGACGAGCCGTCGGCGGAGGCCACGACGTCTTTGACCTGGGTGTCGGTCGAGGGGGCGAAGGCGCTGTTGAGGGTGCCCGTCGTGATGTTGTACGAGAGCAGGTTCGGGCGCGAGACGGTGTTGACGCCCGCGGCCGAGCCGGCGGGACGAGCGGTCGTGAACTCGCCACCGGCGAAGACGGTGTTGTTCGAGATCGTCTGCGTCCAGACGACGCCGTCGATCTGAGGCGCCGGCAGCACGTCGCTCGTGACGGTGGTCGGCGACTTCGGATCGGTGGGATCCACGGGGGCCGAGTCGGCGTGCGCCGGGGCGGCGAGGGCCAACGTTCCGACCACGAGAACGGCCGTCGTTGCGAGTGCTGCGGTGAGTCTGCGGGATGCCCCGCGGATGCCTCGACCCATGAGGGTGCCCCTGTCCTGTCAGGCGAGTCGTGGACGCTGCTGTGCCACGGTGAAGCGGGCGGGTTTCGGGCCCCGGACGCGGCAGAGGCGCGTTCGTCGTGACGGGCTTCCGGTGAACGGGCGCCCGTCGTGAACGGTGGTGCAGGGTGAGCGGTGCTGTTGCCAGGATCGTAGAGGGTGATTCGTCTCGTCCGCACCCCTTGTGCGAAAGACGTTTTCACGTGCTCGGGCTCGGGTACCCGCCGATCGGGTTCGTCGCTGAAGCCCACTGGTCCGCTACCTGCGCGGCGGTGAGTGCCGCCGGGTAGACCGAGACGTCATCGATCGTGCCGGTGAAGTAGTGCGCGCCGAGCCAGGGAGTGTCGCCTCCGACCCTCCAGTAGCCCCACGACGTCGACAGGGTGAACGACCCGGTGCGCTGGGCGACGAGCGCTCCGTCGACGTAGAGGCTCATGGCGGTCGGTGTGACCGTGGCGACGCCGAAGTGCCACGTGTCGTCCGCGACGCTGGTCTTGGTCGAGACCACCGGTGATCCTGCGGATTGGATCCCGAACTGCAGCAGGCCGTTCGCGGTGACCGTCAGATCACGGTCGACCGTGTCGGACAGCATCGTGCCCGCGCTACCGAAGTCGACCACGGTGCCGCCGCGACCGGGTGCCGCCTTGAACCAGGCGGCGACGGTGGTGGTCGTCTTCGACGGCCAGGACGGCGTCGCGGTCGCGGCGGTGGTCATACCCGTCGCGGAGAAGGCGGTCGCGGTGGTGCCGTCGACGCTCGACCCGGCGAGACCCGCCGTCGGACGACCGGCCAGCACCTGAGGAGTGGTGCCCGCGAGGTCTGCGACGCCGGTGCCCGAGGCCTGGCCGAACCGCCAGAAGTTCGAGGCGTTCTGAGCCAGGACGGTGGCCGCGTACCCGGTCGGGCTCGCCGAGGCGACGGTCACGGAGACGTTGTCGCCTCGGACGGTGTTGCCGAACGGATCCGTGGCTCGGACCCGGTAGGCGTAGGAGCGACCCGGAACGAGCCCGGTGTCGGTGAACCCGATCCGTGGCCGGAACCAGACGGACGAGTCCTGGGTCGTCGTGTAGACGGGGGTCGGGTTGCCGTCCCGGTAGACCTCGTAGCGCAGGGTGGCGTTGTCGGGGTCGGCGTTTGCGACCCAGGAGACGTTCGCCGTGCCCGCGACGACCGAGGTCACGGAGGGGACGAATCCGGCGCCGCTCGAGACGGGGCCGACCAGGTGCGGTGCGACCGTCGGGATCGCGAAGCGGACGAGGCCCTGCTGCGCCTTTCCGTCGACGGCTGTGAACTCGCCGCCGAAGACGACGTACTGCGACGTGCCGGCGACCGTCCACGCCGCCTGGCCCTTGCCCGTGTAGGTACCCGGAGTGAAGTCGGGGAACCAGTTGAGCAGCGACGGGGCGGGCTTCCCGCCGAAGTCGGCGTAGCCCGACGGGGACGTCCGGTTCGTCGCGACCTTTTGGGTGGCCGCGGTCGAGAAGGCCAGTGCCCGATGGTGGGTCGTCGGCGAGGTCTCGCGGAATCCGTTCACGTTCCCGCAGAAGTGAGCGTGCCCGGCGATGTAGACGACGTTGCCGACGACGGCGCTGCCGTACGTGTCGCCGTGGCAGTCCTCGACCCAGGTGAGATCGCCGGCCTTCCAGTCGGCGCGGAAGGCCCCTCGAGGTTTCCTCCCCGACCGAAGGTGTAGCCGGTTCCGTACAGGCCGGTCGAGGTGGCCGTGAGACTCGTGATGGCGGAGCTGGTGCCGCCGTTGCGGACCACGGAGTTGACGTGCCAGGGCAGGTTCTTCCCGGTTCTCGCGTCGACGGCGCCGAGTCCGTAGCCGGGGTTGGTCGATTTGTTCAGCGCCGTGAACGCGCCGCCGACGACGATCTTCGTGGCGTCGGGGGAGGCGACGAGGGCGTTGACGACGCCTCCGGTCGCGCTGGGTGCCCAGGCGAGAAGCGCACCGGTCGTGGCGGAGACGGCGGCGAGCTGTTGGCGGTTCTTGCCCGTGGACGAGGTGAACGCCCCGCCCAGGTAGATCGTCGAGCCGACCCGTGCGAGCGTCTTGACCGTGTTGTTCGCGGACGCCTTGAAGCCGGCGACGACGGCTCCCGTTCCGGCGTCGATCTCGGCGATGCGGCCCTTGGCGGTGGTGCCGACCTTCGTGAACGATCCGCCGATGTAGAGGTGCTTTCCGTCGGACGAGGCCACGATCGTCTGGACCGCCCCGTTCAGGACGGGAGCGAACTTCGTGTTCAGGGCACCGGTGCGGATGTCGAACGCGAGCATCGACGTTCGCTTGACGGTCTGCGTTCGCGGAGCAGCTCCGAACGGCCTCGCGGTGGAGAATTGACCGCCGACGAAGACGGTGTTGCCGACGACGACTTCGGACCAGACGACTCCGTCGATCTGGGGTGTCGGCAGCACGTCGGCCGTGACCGTCGTGGGGGTCGCCGCACTCGCGGGGTTGCTGGGGGCGGAGTCGGCGTGAGCGGAACCCGCGATCAGGACACTGCCCGCGACGAACGTCAGGGCGGTCAGGATTGCGGGCAGTCTCCTGTTTCGGGACAGGGGGAAGCCAAGGGGTGCCTCTATTGCAGACGTGACGCAGGGGGCGTCAAGTGATCAGCGGGCTCGGGTAAGCCGTGCTGGGTGCTCGGGTAAGCGTGGCGGCACTCTCGGGTAAGCGAACCACCTGGGTCTGAGGCTACTTCGTTTTCTCCCGCACCATCGACCCTCGAACGGGGGTGAATGTCCCGCGGGCAGGGGTCAGAAATCGGAGAGGTTGGCGCGGAGCCCGCCGCCGCCGAATTCGGAGCGCAGGATTCCCCGGACCTTGAGCTCCGGGACGAGACCGTCGAGCAGGCGGTGCACGGTCGCCGGGTGGAGGTCGCCGTTGAAGATGAAGCCGTCGTTCGAGGCCTCGTCGCCCAGCTTCTCGATGAAGTCGGCGACCTGCGTGACCGTCCCGACGAATCCGGTGCCGTCGGCGATCCTGCCCTTGCGGTACTTCGCCACGAAGAGCTCGCGGAGCGGTGTCTGCGGATCGGCGTTGCCCACGAGTCCTCCGATGCTCCCCTTCGAGACGTGCTGGCCGAAGACGGCAGGATCGAGAGGCCGGTCGAGGTCGAGCCCGGTCAGGTCGGTCTCGGTGACGATCGACTGCCGCTCGATGACTTCGTGCAGATCGGCGTCGGTGGGGTGAGCCGAAGCCCGGACGACCCGGTCGACTTCGTCCTGGCTCGCGACGATCTCCGGTGTCAGGACGAAGAGGATCTTGATGGCCGCAGGATCCCGGCCCTCCGCCTGCGCCGCCGCATGGATCTTCGCGCGGTACGCGATCACGGTCTCCACGTCGAGCTTCGCCAGGGCCAGCTGCACGTCGGAGTTGTGGCCGGCGAACGCCAAGCCGCGACCCGAGCCGCCGGGGGAGACGATGACCGGGTCGTCGCCGTTCTCGAAGGGCGGCGCGTTGAGCGGGCCGTCGAGTTCGAAGTACTCGCCGCGGTGCTGGAAGGCGTCGAGCTTCGAGCCGTCGGCGTAGCGCCAGGATTCGGTGTCTTCCACGATCGCCCCGTCGGCCCAGCTGTGCCAGAGCTGCCGGACGACCTGCATCCACTCCTCGGCGCGGTCGTAGGAGGCGTCGTGCGCGAGCTCGGGGATGCCGAAGTGGCGGCTCCCCTTGACATCGGTGACGACGTTGAGCCCGACCCGGTGGCTGCTGAGGTGCTGCAGCGTCGCGAACTGCCGCGCGGCGAGGTACGGGGGTACACGCCGGCGTTGATGGTCGGTGCCACCCCGATGTGACTGGTCGCGGCGAAGAGGTACGGGGTCAGGAGGAGCGGGTCGAGCTTCGGTGCGCCGAGAGCTCCGCGCACGCGGAGGTCGAGCTGCTCTCGGGGGCCGGGCGACAGGCTGTCCTCGATGATGAGGAGATCGAGCCCCGCGCGCTCGAGCTCTCTGACGGACGACTGGTAGAGGTCGGGTCGGTCCCAGCGCAGGTTCCAGTGCCAATCCGGCCGCAGCCACCCCTGCGGACCGAAGCCTCGCCCGAAGAACCAACCGAAATGCTGCGTCCGTGCCATCCCCCAGCATGCCGCGTCTGCGTCGCCCCCGCGCCCCCGGCGTAGTCCGGCGACACACGGTCGCGGCACGGAGGGTCGGTGCCTAGTCTTGACGGGTGACTGATGAGCCCCGCGTCTATGTGATCCACGAGAACCCCGAGTGGTTCCCGCCGCTGCGTGCCGCCTTCGAGGCCGAGGGTGTCCCGGTCGAAGAGCTGCTGCTCGTCGACGGGGCGATCGACCTCACCGCCGAACCGGCTCCCGGGATCTACTGGTCGCGCATGTCGGCCAGCGCGCACACCCGCGGCAACGAGTTCTCCAAGGAGTACACACGCGCCACGCTCTCCTGGGTCGAGGCCGCGGGGCGCCGGGTCGTCAACGGCCGCGGCGTCATCGACCTCGAGGTGAGCAAGATCCAGCAGCACCTGGGCCTGCAGGCGCTCGGCTTCGACGTGCCGCGGACCTCGGCCGTCTTCGGCACCCGCGACCTCGCCGCGACCGCTTCGACCTTCCCGGTCCCTTTCATCTCCAAGCACAACCAGGGCGGCAAGGGCCTCGGCGTTCGCCGCTGGGACTCCCAGGAGGAGTTCGCCGCCTGGGTCGACTCGCCCGAGTTCGAGTCGTCGCCCGACGGCATCACCCTCGTCCAAGAGCTGCTGCAGGCCGCCGAGCCCTTCAACACGCGGGCCGAGTTCGTCGGCGATGAGTTCGTCTACGCGGTCCGAGTCGACACCTCGGGAGACACCTTCGAGTTCTGCCCGGCCGACGCCTGCGCGGTGCCCGGAGCCGCCCCGCTGTTCCAGCTGCGGGACCGGACCGCCGATGGCGCCCCGATCGCCCAGCACCCCGTGATCCTGCGCCTGCCCGAGTTCCTGCGCGCCAACGGGATCGAGATCGCCGGCGTCGAGTTCATCGAGACCTCGGACGGCCGACAGGTCGTCTACGACGTCAACACGAACACGAACTACAACCCCGACGTCGAGGCCGCATCCGACACGTCGGGGCCGCGCGAGATCGCGAGGTTCCTCGGCGGCCTTCTGGCCGAGGCCTACCCGGAGACGGCGCGGGATAAGCTCCTGGCGTGAGATTCGGCTTCTGGACCCCCATTTTCGGCGGCTGGCTTCGTAACGTCGACGACGAGCGCATGCCGGTCACCTTCGACTACGTGAAGAAGGTGGTGCAGACGGCCGAGCGGGTCGGGTTCGACCTGACCCTGATCCCCGAGTTGAACCTCAACGACATCAAGGGCGTTGCCGCCCCGTCGCTCGAGGCGTGGGCGCTGACCGCGGCGATCGCTGCCGTGACCGAGAAGCTCGAGCTGATGGCCGCTGTCCGACCGGGCTACCACCTGCCGGCCGTCACGGCGAAGCAGGCCGCCACGATCGACGAGATCTCCGGCGGCCGGTTCACGCTCAACGTGGTGTCGGCCTGGTGGGAGGAGGAGTCGAAGCAGTACGGCGGCCTCTTCTCGGAGCACGACGACCGGTACGCGCGCTCCACCGAGTTCGTCGAGATCCTGAAGGGGCTCTGGAACACGACGCCGTTCGATTTCCACGGCGACTACTACGACCTGTCGCGCACCCACCTCGAGCCCAAGCCGCACGTGCAGCCGCGCGTCTACGCGGGTGGTGAGAGCCCGGCGGGCAAGGCCGCGATCGTCGGGTTCGCCGACGCCTACCTCACGCACGGCGGGACCGTCGACGAGCTGCGCAGCAAGATCGACGACATGCGCGCACGGCGTCAGGCGGCAGGATCCGCGCCGTTCGAGGCGTTCGGCATGGCCGCCTACGCCATCGTCCGCGACACCGACGACGAGGCCGCGGCCGAGCTCGCACGCATCACCGACGTGAGCCAGGGGGCGGCGTACGAGTCGTACCAGGACTTCATCGCGCAATCGCACCTCGAACACCAGCCCGACCTCCGCGACTACTCGGTCTCGAACCGCGGTCTCCGCCCCGGCTTCGTCGGCACGCCCCGCCAGGTGGCCGATCGGATCCTGGAATTCGAAGCGGTCGGCGTCGACACGCTGCTGCTGCAGTTCTCGCCGCAGGTCGAAGAGATGGAGCGTTTCGCACGTGACGTCATCCCGCTCGTTCGGGCCGGATCCGGCGCGGCACGAGAGGCGCTGCCAGCCGTATAGGTTTGAGTCATGACGTCCGTGGCCCCCTCGACCGTGGTCCACACGCGCGCGCCTGGCAAGATCAACGTCTTCCTCGCCGTCGGTGATCTTCAAGACGACGGGTACCACGAACTCGCGACCGCGTACCAGGCGGTTTCCTGTACGAAGACGTCCGGGCGAGGCCCGCCGACGGCTTCAGCGTCCGCTTCACGTCGACGGCGTCCGGCATCGACCTCGCCGGAGTCCCCGTCGACGACACGAATCTCGCGATCCGGGCCGCCAAGCTCCTCGCGACGACCACCGGCTACTCGGGCGGCGTCGATTTGACGATCGACAAGAACGTCCCCGTCGCGGGCGGCATGGGCGGTGGGTCGGCAGATGCCGCCGCCACCCTGCTCGCCTGCGATGCCCTGTGGAACACCGGTCTGTCGCGCGATGAGCTCCTTCGGCTCGGGGCTCAGCTCGGCGCCGACGTCCCGTTCGCGCTGATGGGCGGCACCGCCGTCGGCACCGGCCGCGGCGACGAGCTCAGCCCCGCGCTCGCGCAGGGCCAGTTCCAGTGGGTGCTGGCGCTCGCCGACTTCGGGCTGTCCACGCCGGCCGTCTACCGCGAGCTCGACGAGCACCGCGTGCGTCACCTCGCCGACATCAATCCGGTGCGGCAGCCGCGCGTCGACTCGGGTGTTCTGCAGGCACTTCGCGCCGGCGATCCGGCTCGCCTCGCCGACGTCATGTACAACGACCTCCAGGCTCCCGCGCTCCACCTCGAGCCCGGTCTGTCGGCGGTGCTCGAGCTCGGCGAGCAGAACGGCGCCCTCGCCGGTGTCATCTCCGGTTCGGGGCCGACCGTCGCGTTCCTCGCGCCCGACCTCGACGATGCCCTCGAACTCCAGATCGCGCTGAGCGCCGCCAAGCTCGCCGTGGTGCGAGCCACCGGGCCCGTGCACGGCGCACGCCTGCTCTCCGACTAGGGCGTGCCGCTCACGTCACCGCGGGCCACCTGGGAGACGCGCCCCAGGCGCCCTAGAGTCGGTAGCGCAAAACGTTCACCCAGGTGAGGTGCCACTCGTCCTGCAGGTGGTATCCCTCGCCCGAGAGCGCCTTGGTGACGCTCGGACGGAGGTCTTGCTTGATGCTCGTGACCAGCCAGACGTATGTGTGGCCGTCGGCGCGCTCGATCGTCTGCGAGAGCGGATAGCGCGTCTCCCAGAGACCGTCGGTCTGAGCCGCCGGCGTCTTGAGGGTCACGTCGGTCATGCCGGAGAACGCGGCCGGATACGCGTAGGCGATGTTGCGCGCGGAGCCGGTCGGATGACGGCGGATGTGGCCGTAGACGATGGCGTCGGTCGCGTTGACGCCTTCGAGCGCCCGCTCTTTCGCGACGAGCGCCGCGACCTGCGACCACGACGAGGAGTCTTTCGCCTCGGGAAGGCGCTGCGACACGTAGCTCGGCAGCGTCATCCCGACGGCCACGACCAGCCCGGCAGCGACCAGCGTGCGCGCGCGGACCCGGCGACGGGGGCGCAGCGAGGTGAGGCCGACCGCCATCATGAGGGCCATGGCCGGTGCGGCGAAGGCCACGTAGCGCGGCGAGTAGAGCGGGCTGTGGACCAGCGAGACGGCGATCAAGCCGAGCGTCGGGACCAACATCCACGGCAGGGCGACCTGCAGCACGCCGAACGACGCGCTCCGCGACCGGCTGCGAACCACGGCGACGACGCCCAGGATCGCGAGGATCCAGGCGAACGCCGCGAACCACCAGTCGTTCATGAACCACTGCCACGTGTAGACGTCGATGAACGTCTGCCAGTTGGGCTTGCTGATCCAGCTGATCTGCTTCGACTCGGTGCTCGCGAGGCGCGCCAGGGGTATCAGCAGAGCGCCGGCGATCCCCGCCGAGACGATCCATCCGGCCGCGGCCGGTCGCCACGGTGTGGAGCGGCCCTGGAGGCGACCACGCCGGATCCAGAGCGCCAGCGTCACGCCGTGACCGACGATGAGGAGGGCCGAGTAGAGGAAGACGGCCGTCGACGCGAGGGCCAGGACGCCGTAGAGGGTCCACCAGAGCGTGTGGGCCCTCCTGGTGGTGCCCGTGCGCTTGACGGCGAGGACGAAGACGAGGGTTGCGGCGGTGGCCAGCGCTGTGGCGGTGGCGTAGGAACGCCCTTCGCCGCCCATCCACGTGACGCGGGGGAGCAGCACGAACAGGAGCCCGGCGACGATCCCGGTGCGCTTGGTGGTGAGCTCTTTGGCGAGCACGGTCAGCAGCGCCGCCGCGACCGCGATCGCTACAGCGCTGGGGAACCGGAGGCTGAAGGGCGAGTAGCCCACGAGCGCGAACCAGCCGTGCATGAGCGCGTAGTAGGTGGCGTGGACGGCGTCGACGGTGTGGATCTCCGACCACAGCTCGGTCCAGGTTCGCTGCGCCGACACGATGGTGGCCGACTCGTCGTACCAGACGGATGGAACCCAGGAGAACGCGACCGCGACGACGAGCCCGACGGCCCCGACCAGGACGGCGTCACCCCACGGCTGCGCCCGCAGGTTCTGGAGCCGAGTCGGCGGCCTGGAGGTCTCGGTCGCCCGACGTACAGTAGGAAGAGTCGCGGTCGTCGAGTCGAGGAGATCTGTCATGTCGTCGCTTCCTCCTCGTGGTGGTGCTGCTTCTACGGACGGTCGGGATGGGTTCGGTGCCGGCGGCCCGGTCGGTGGGCCGAACCCTGCTCGCAGAGACACGACGGCCCCCGGCGTGGCACGCTATGCGCGCACGTCACGATTGGCTGAGATCGGTCTCGATGGTCAGGCGCGGATCTCGAACGCCCGCGTACTCGTCGTCGGGGCCGGCGGCCTCGGCTGCCCCGGCATCCAGTATCTCGCCCAGAGCGGTGTGGGCGTCCTGGGAATCGTCGATGACGACGCTGTGGACGTCTCCAACCTTCAACGCCAGGTCCTCTACCGGCCCGATCAGGTCGGGACGCCCAAGGCCCGCGCCGCCGCCGACTGGGTGCGCTCCGTCAACAGCGACGTGACCGTTCGCGTGCACCCGTTCCGGCTCGACGCCGCGAGCGCCTCGATCCTCGACGACTACGACGTCGTGTTCGACGGCAGCGACTCGTTCGACACGTGCTATCTCGTCGCCGACGAGGCCGCGCGCCGCGGACTCCCCGTCGTCTGGGGGAGCGTGTCGCGGTTCGACGGGCAGGTCAGTGTCTTCTGGGACGCTGCGCCCGACGACCGCGACGTCGACTACCGCGATCTCCACCCGCAGCCTCCCGCAGACGGGTGGGACGAATCGTGCGCCGACGTCGGGGTGCTCGGCCCGCTCTGCGGCACCGTGGGGTCGGTCATGGCGTCCGAGGTGCTCAAGCTCGTCACGGGTGCCGGCGAACCGCTGCTCGGGCGAGTCGTGACCATCGACGCTCTCGGCGGATCGTGGCGTGAGAGCCGGCTCGTCCGCTCGCCGGCTCGAAGGGCCGCGCGGGCGCAGGATCGACGGACTCCGCGCTCGGCCGTCCCCTCCAGGCCCGCCGAGGCCCCGGCGATCACGGCCGACGACCTCGAAGCCCGCCTGGTCGAGCGAGCGGAGGGGCGCGACGACTTCGTGCTGCTCGACGTGCGCGAGCCCGCCGAGCACGCGGTCGCTGCGATCCCGGGCGATGTCCTCGCCGCGGGATTCGGATCGACCAGCACCGAGCATCCTGCCCTCGACCCGGCCGTGCCGGTCATCGTCTACTGCGCCCGCGGCCCGCGCTCGCAAGCGGCGGCGCGGCTGCTCGCCGACGAAGGACTCGACGCCACCGTCGTCTCCCGGGGCATGCTCGGTTGGACGCTGCGGCCGGGCGCGCTGGCCACCGGCACGGCCGCGTCCGCAGCGGGCCGAGTCGCCCTGCCTCTCGCCGACATCGATCCCGGGGTTTCCACCCCAACCTGCACTCCTAGGGCGTGTCCCTCACGTCACCGCGGGCCGCGTGTGCCCTGGATCGCGATCTGCGGCGGCGGGTTCCGTGAAGCCGTACCCGGCTCGCAGGGACCTCGATTACGCTCGGGGGATGACGGTCTCGCTCGGCATTCCCCTGATCAAGGGCCGGCCCGATCCTGCTCTCCCGCCGCGGCCCGCCGGTGCGCCGGGTCTCATCGACCGCTTCGACCGGGAAGCGACCGACCTCCGTGTCTCGCTGACCGACAAGTGCAATCTGCGGTGCACCTACTGCATGCCCGCCGAGGGGCTCCCGTCGCTGCCGCGCGACCAGGCTCTGACCGCCGACGAGATCGTGCGGCTCGTCGGCATCGCCGTGCGCGACCTCGGTGTGCGCCAGGTGCGCTTCACCGGCGGAGAGCCCCTGCTGCGGCGCGACCTCGTCGAGATCGTCGAACGCTGCGCCGCTCTCGAGCCGCGCCCCGAGCTCTCGCTGACGACCAACGCGATCGGGCTCGCCGAGCGGGCGACGGCGCTGGCCGCCGCGGGGCTCGATCGTGTCAACGTGTCGCTCGACTCCCTGCACGCGCAGACGTTCCTCGACATCACGCGCCGCCCGTTCCTCGACCGCGTGCTCGCCGGGGTCGATGCAGCCGCCGCGGCCGGGCTCGGCCCCATCAAGATCAACGCGGTGCTGCTGCCCGGCGTCAACGATCACGAAGCGCCCAGCCTGCTCGCGTGGGCTCTCGAAAAGGGCCACGAGCTGCGATTCATCGAGCAGATGCCGCTCGACATCGGTCACACCTGGAGTCGGGAGACCATGGTGACGGCCGCCCGCGTGCGCGAGCTCCTGGCCGATCGCTTCGATCTCGCTCTCGCCGACGAGCCGCGGGACGGCGCACCCGCCGAGCGCTTCGTCGCGAGGGGGCGCCGCGACGAGGCCGGTCTCGAGGGCACCGTCGGAATCATCGCCTCCGTCACCGAGCCGTTCTGCGCCGACTGCCGTCGCACTCGTCTCACCGCCGAGGGCAGTGTGCGCAGCTGCCTCTTCTCGCACACCGAGACCGACCTCCGCGACGCTCTCCGGGGCGGCTCCTCCGACCTCCAGGTCGCCGACCTGTGGCGCGATGCGATGTGGGCGAAGCCGAAGGGGCACGGCATGAACGACGCCTCCTTCGTTCAGCCGAGCCGCTCGATGAGCGCGATCGGAGGCTGACCGTGGCTGTCGTCACCGTCACCCTCCGCTTCTTCGCCGCGTCCAGGGCCGCGACCGGTCTCGACGAACTCGAGTGCGTCGCCGAACACGAACCCACCCTCGGCGAGCTGATCGCCGGGCTCGCTCCCGCGCGCGGCACCGACCCCGACGAGCTGATGGGTGTCCTCGACCGGTGCTCGTTCCTCGTCGACGGGATCTCGACGCGCGACCGCTCCCAGGTCGTTTCGCACGGCGCCGTCGTCGACGTCATGCCGCCTTTCGCCGGCGGCTGACCCCGGGCAAGGATCCCCCGGGCGCGCCGACCTCGGGGCGAACGGCGAACACCCGGGGACCGCCGCGCGGGTTGCTCGCTGCGGTCCGCCGGGTGACTGCTGATCCGGTGGTGCTGTTGATCGTGTTGCTGTCCGGCCTGTGGTCTCTCGCCGGACGGAGAGGGTCGCGCCGGAATCCGGCGTCGACAAGTCATTCGGTGCCGATCGCGGAACGGATTGGCAAAAAGTTCTTCTCTTTCAGAGGGCCCGGCGGCGCACCGGCGGGGCCGTGCTCGCGGCGGGCCGGAGCTCCGGGGTGACGAGCTCACCCTCGACGTCGGCGCCGGGGTCGTGGAGTTCGGCGACGAAGCGTTCCACGACGAGCTCGGCGATCCGATCGACCGGGACGCGCATGCTGGTGAGCGACGGGACGAGCGATCGGCCGATGACGCTCGAGTCGAAGCCCGACACCGAGATGTCCCCTCCGACCGTGAGGCCGAGCTTCTCCGCCGCGCGATAGACGGACAGGGCCAGGGAGTCGGACGAACAGACGATCGCCGTCGGACGGTCCGGTTCGCGCAGGAACGCGAGGGCGGCCGCGTCCATGCTCTCCTGGTCGTTGTGCACGGTGACGACCCGGGGGATCAGCCCGTGCTCGGCGATGGCCGACAGGTAGCCCTCCCGTCTCTCGTCGTCCCAGTACGCGATCCGGTGACCGAGGAAGGCGACGTGCCGGTGGCCGAGCCCGATGATGTGCTCGGTCGCCTCGTGGGTTCCGACGACGTTGTCGACGTCGACCCACGCCTGTCTCAAGCCCATCGGAACGCGCCCGAAGGACGCGAACGGCGTGTGCGTGTCTTCGACGATCTCGAGCCGCTCGTCGGAGCCGAACATGTCGCTGAAGACGAAGCCGTCGACCCGACCCGAGCGGACGAGGTCGCGCATTCCTCGCGCACCGTTGGACGTGATGAGGACGTGGTACCCGTGGTTGCCCGCCTGGGTGACGAGCGCCCGGATGAAGTCGCCGACGATGACGTTGTCGGGGGTGAGGGCGGTCTCGCTGAGCGGGTAGGCCAGTTGACCCGAGCGGCGCGAGCGCATGCTGCTCGCGCCCGGATGAGGCGTGTAGTCGAGGCGCTCGATGATGTCGCGGATCCGCTCGCCGGTCTCCTGACCGACGCGGCCCTTTCCGCGGATGTAGTTCGACACGGTCTGACGCGAGACTCCGGCCTCGCCGGCGACGTCATCGATGGTGACGCGGCGGTTGTTCATCGACTTTCACCTCTCGTATCGACGGCGGGTGTTGACACGGACTTGAGTGCTCTGCAACCATATCGGCACACGCGGTCGAACGTTCAACCATGAGCCGCATCCGTCGCACAAAGGAGTTGCAAATGGGAACCATCGAATGACCCAGATCGCCGCCGGCAGGCCAGCAATCCAACCCGCAGCCGAGGAGCCGAGAAGCACCCACAGCAGCGTTCGAAGACGCTCCCTCACCGCCTACGGCCTTCTGGCGCCGAGCCTGTTCGGCGTCATCGTGTTCCTCGGGATCCCGGTGATCCTCGTCGTCGTCTTCTCGTTCCTCAAGTGGAATCTGCTGACGGCGCCCACGTTCGTGGGACTGACCAACTACCTCGACGTGTTCCAGCACGAGGGTGCGGGGCACGCACTCCTCGTCACCTTCTACTACTTCCTGCTCAACATCCCGGTCCAGACGGCCCTCGCCCTCGGCATGGCGCTCCTCATGAACCGAAGGGGCCGGTTCACCGCCCTCATTCGCGTCCTCTGCGTCCTGCCGTACCTGGCGACACCGGTCGCCATGGGTGTCGTGTGGCAGTGGATCTTCGCCCCGCAGACCGGCGTCGTGAACACGCTTCTGCACTTCGTCGGGGTCTCCGGGCCCGACTGGCTGAACTCGCCCGGATGGTCGATGCCCGTGGTCGCGTTCGCGAACATCTGGCAGTTCGTCGGCTACAACATGCTCTTCTTCCTGGCCGGGCTGCAGGCGATCCCGCCGATGCTCTACGAAGCCTCCGCCATCGACGGTGCCAGCACCGTGCAGCGGTTCTTCCGCGTCACGCTGCCGCTGCTCCGCCCGACGATGCTGTTCGTGCTCGTCACCGGGGCGATCGGATCGTTCCAGGTCTTCGACTCCGTCTACGTCATGACGAACGGTGGTCCGGGCACGAGCACGACGGTCATGAACATGTTGATCTACCAGAACGGCTTCATCGGATTCCGGATAGGCGCGGCATCCGCACTGTCGGTGATCCTGTTCGCGGTGATCCTGGTGGTCACTCTCATCCAGTTCCGGTACTTCAACCGGCGCACCGTCTACGAGCTGGTCTGAGGCGCGATCATGACGACACTGACGAAAGCACCCGCCGCCCGCCTCGCGAGGACGACCACGGCGACGCCGCCGGTCACCCGCGGAGTCCGCACCTTCCTCTACGTGATCGTGCTGCTCGCGATCGCTGCGATCTTCATCACGCCGTACCTGTTCTCCGTCATGGCGGCCTTCAAGCCGCTGTCCGAGATCCAGGCGGACCGTGCGTGGGATCTCCCCAGCCACCCCACATTCGACAACTTCGTGACGATCTTCACGCAGTACAAGTTCGGGACGTTCCTGCTCAACACCGCCGGAGTGACGATCATCATCACCATAGGTCAGGTCGTCTTCTCGCTGCTCGGGGCCTACGCGTTCGCTCGCATCCAGTTCCCCGGCCGCGAGGCGATCTTCTGGGGCTACCTCAGCATGCTGATGGTCCCGAACGTCGTCACGATGATCCCGCTCTACGTCATGATGTCGAAGGTCGGTCTCACCGACACCTACTGGGCGCTGTTCCTGCCGTACGTGTTCGGAACGCCGTACACGATCTTCCTCATGCGGCAGTACATTCAGTCGATCCCGTCCGAGGTGATCGAGGCGGCCCGGCTCGACGGCTGCTCGGAGCTCGGAGTGCTCCGCCGCGTGGTCGTCCCGATGTCGCGGCCGATCATCATGACCGCCACGATCATCGCGGTGATCTTCTCCTGGAACAACTTCCTCTGGCCGCTCATCTCGACCAGTTCGAACGACCTCCAGGTCCTGAGCGTCGGGGTGGCGAACTTCAACTCGAACTTCACGTCGCAGTGGAACCTGGTCCTCGCAGGATCCCTCGTGGCGCTGATTCCGATGGTGATCCTGTTCGTCCTCTTCCAGAAGCACATCGTCAACTCGGTCAACCTGTCGGGAGCGAACCGATGAGCCCGCAGAAGTCGACCGGCGTCAGCCGGCGGCAGTTCCTCGGGCTGACCGGTGCCGCCGCAGGAACCCTGGCGCTCGCGGGATGCTCCGCGTCGTCCTGGGGATTCCGCGGAGCCGGTTCGAAGACAGCCGAGATCACCTACGCGCTGTGGGATGCCAACCAGCAGGTCGGCTACCAGAAGTCGATCGACGAGTTCCAGAGGGCCAACCCCGACGTCCACGTCACCATCGAGCAGATCCCCTACGGCAACTATCAGCAGAAGATCACGGCGCAGTACATCTCGGGCGATGCGCCCGACGTGTTCTGGGTCAACACCCCGTGGCTCGGCGACTGGGCGAAGGGCGGGCTGCTCACGGACATCGCCCCGAGGGCGAAGAAGGCGAACATCGACTTCGGGCAGTACATCCCGACCCTCGTCGACCTCCACCGCGACGGGTCGAAGCTGTGGGGCCTCCCGAAAGACTGGGACACGATCGCGATCTACTACAACAAGCAGCACCTGGCGAAAGCCGGCTTCCGGACCCCGCCCACCGACCTGGCGTGGAATCCCGAGGACGGCGGATCGTGGCTGCACTTCTTGAAGCAGGTCACGCTCGATCACAAGGGCAGGAACGCTCTCGATCCGGCCTTCGATCCCGGCAACGTCGACGTGTACGCAACCGCCATGACCAACGAGTTCCAGGCGATCTTCGGCAGCTACCTGGCGATGAACGGTGGCGCCATGCTGCCCCACGCCTACGCGACCAAGTCGGTCTTCGACAGCAAGGCCAACCGCAAGACGATGACGTTCTTGACGGAGATGCTCCACGCGGCGCACGTGCTCGTGCCGAACGGTGAGACCGGACCGAACGGTAACAGCAACAACTCGCAGACGATCTTCGCCTCGGGCCGCATGGCCATGTGGCAGGCCGGTGACTGGAACACCGGCTCCCTCGCGGGGCTGTCGGACTTCCATGTCGGGGTCATTCCGCTACCGATCGGCCCGAAGGGTCGGATCAGCGTGATCAACGGCCTCACCGACGGGATCGCCAGCAACACCCGGAACCCCGAAGCCGCCTGGCGGCTCGTCCAATGGCTCGGCAGCGAGAAGTCGCAGCGGATCATGGGATCCGGCGGCTACATCTGGCCCGCAATCGAGAAGCTCGATCCGCTCTTCCAGTCGTACTGGAAGAAGAAGGGCGTCGACGTCACCCCGTTCCTCACCGAGGCGCAGGGAAAGGTCGTCAACTTCCCGGTCGGCACGGGGATGAACGAAGCGCTGAGTAACGTCGAGACGGCCCTCGGCCCGACGTTCCTCGGGCAGAAATCCGCCACGTCGGGCCTTGCCAGCGCAACCGAGATCCTCGATTACCGGATCTCGTACGCGACCACGACCTGAACCACCACCCCCTGAAGAAAGGCCACACATGGTATCCATCGGCATGATCGGCGCCGGGCAGTTCGCCGGTTCGTTCGCGAAACTGTTCGACATCCACCCGGACGTCGAACGAGTCCTGGTCACCGACCTCCTGCCCGAACGCGCGCACGAGCTGGTCGAGCGCGAGAGTCTCGCCGGCTTCGTCGCCGACTTCGACGCCATGCTCGAGTCGGACGTCGACGCCGTCGCGATCTTCACGCAGCGCTGGACGCACGGCCCGCTCGTCGTCCGCGCGCTCCGCGCCGGCAAGCACGTCTACTCGGCCGTCCCGATGGCGATCACGGAAGACGAGATCGCCGCGATCATCGAAGCGGTGAAGGAGACCGGGCTCACCTACATGATGGGAGAGACGAGCTACTACAACCCCGCGACGATCTACGCCCGCAACAAGGTCGCCGAGGGCGCCTTCGGCCGCATCATCTACGCCGAGGGCGACTACGTCCACGACATGGATCTCGGCTTCTACGCGGCGTACCAGTACAGCGGCGGCGAGAACTGGAAGGCGACGGCGAGCTACCCGCCGATGCTGTATCCGACGCACGCCATCGGCGGAGTCCTCGGGGCCATCCCCGGCCACGCCGTGAGCGTCAGCTGCATCGGCATCGTGGACGACCGCGGAGACGGCGTCTTCGACAAGGAGGTCAGCCAGTTCGGCAACGACTTCTCGAACGCCAGCGCGCTGTTCGAGCTGAACGACGGCAGCGTCATGCGCACCAACGAGATGCGCCGCGTCGGCTACCCGTCGCAGATCCGCGAGTCGCGCTTCCGCTACTTCGGCACCGAGGCCAGCTTCGAGCAACTCGCCACGGTCAGCGTCTGGCAAGACAAGAAAGAGGTCGTCGACGTCAGCGAGCAGATCACGACCAAGCCGACGCTGGCACACGACGACCCCGCACTCGCGAACGTCGACCCGGCGCTCCGCGACGCGTTCGTGTCGGGCTACGCCGAGGTGCACGACATCTCGCGCCTGCCGGAGGAGTACCGCGGGGTGCCGAGCGGCCACGAGGGGAGCCACCACTTCCTGGTCGACGACTTCGTCCGTGCCGTGGTCGACGGCACGCTGCCGCCCGTGAACGCCTGGGTGGCCGCGCGCTACACGCTGCCGGGCATCATCGCCCACGAGTCGGCGAAACAGCACGGTGCACGCCTGCCGATCCCCGACTTCGGCGACCCGATCGAGCCGTCCCCGGCGGCCGTCGAGGCCGGAGCGGCACACCGCGAGGGCTGACGCCGAGAGATGACCACCGGAGGCATGGCGCGGCTCGCGACCGTGCCTCCGGCCGTCCTCAGGCTGCGCGCCTCGTCCGCTCGCCTACTTCGTCGTCGGCGTCTCGATGATGACCATCGTCGCCTTGACCACCGCGACCGCCTCCGAGCCGAGTTCGAGACCGAGGTCGTGCACCGCCTCGGTGCTCATGAGCGACACGACGCGGAACGGCCCGCACTGGAGCTCGACCTGTGACATCACGGGATCGGAGGTGATGCCCGTGACGAGGCCGACGAACCGATTGCGCGCCGAGCTGTTGCCATCGGACGGATCGTCCGGCAGGACGGCGTTCCTCCGGGCCAGCTGAGCCAGCGCGAGGCCGTCGACGACGGTGCGGCCCGAGGCGTTCTTCGAGCTCTCGAGGGTTCCGTTCTCGATCCAGCGCCTCACGGTGTCGTCGCTGACTCCGAGGTAGCGGGCGGCTTCGGTGACCCTGATCTGCGGCATGCGGCGAGCCTACTGCCGGGCTTGCACAGCCGTCGGCGAGGGCAGACTCCGAGACGGTGCCCACCCGGCTTCCGTGACCCTGATCTGCGGCATGCGGCGAGCCTACTGCCGCACGCCGGGGGCGGGCAGAGGCCTGCGGCGGAGCAGAGCCCACTCGTCGCGGGCGCGCTCGCGGATCCTGCCCCACCACCCCGGCCCCGACCGGTGGATGCTGACGATCACGATGATGAGCAGAGCCACCCCGAGCGTCGAGGCCCGGACGTACGCGAACGGCCAGAACTGCCGGACGGAGATCGCGAGGGCCACGGCCAGCCACTCCCAGCGGCCGGTGAGAGCGACGAACGGGACGAGCAGCAGCGCGTACCACGGGTAGCGCGGGCTCAGCACGAACAGGAAAGTCCCGATCATCACGAGCTGCCCGAGCCACGGTGCGGCAGGATCGGTCGTGCGCCAGACGATCACGGCGACGACCAGCAGGATCAGCACGGCCACGACTGTCGTCGCCTTCCCGTGCACGAACAGGTAGACGAGTGCGAAGCCGGACCCGTCGTCGACGCCCTCCTCCGACAGGTACCCCGGCAAGTACCCCAGCACCTTCGGCCCCGTCGACAGCAGGTACGGGACGTAGAGCAGCACGAAAGTCGCCGCGGCGCCCACGATGATCTTGGCGGGCTGGCGGCGGAGCAGGGCGGGCGCCGCCACGATCGGGATGAGCTTCGTCGCGATGGCGGCCCCCAGTGCGATGCCGCCGAACCAGCGCCGACCGCCGGCGACGAGAGCCGTCGCCACGAGCGCGAACCCGGCCGCCAGGAGGTCGATGTGCGAGTTGGTGATCCCCTCGGAGGCGACCAGCGGACACCAGGCCCAGAGCGCGGCCCAGCGCGGGTCGAGCGAGCGGCGTCGCAGGATCACGAGGAGGCCCACCGTGATCGCGAGGCTCAGGATCAACCCGGCGGCCTGCAGCGGCCAGTAGGCGGCATCCACGGCGACGACGCCCCGGACGGCGGCGAAGTAGAGCTCGGCCGCCGCCGGGTAGATCGTGAGGACGCTCGGCCGGTTGATCGTCGTGCAGAGCCTTTCGTGGCTGCCGTACTCGTGCGTCGAGAACACGCGCGTGCCCGTGCAGGTCTCCTTCCCGGCCGAGGTGGTGACCGTGGCGGGGAACAGCCACGGGGTGCGCAGGCTCTCGGTCACGCGCGAGTTCGGGGTGTGCTCGTAGGGCGAGAGGCCGTGGTCTTGCACGATCCCGTCCCACGCGTAGCGCGCCGAGTCGGTGCTCGTGTTCGGCGGCCCCGAGACCGCTGCGCCGCCCACCAGCGCCGCTCCGACGAGGACCACGACCGTGACCGACTTCGCGGGGACCCTCCGCAGGAGCAGGAAGGCGCCGATGAAGAGCGCCCAGCAGACGAGGGTCCAGAGCTGGAAGGAGTGGCCGATTCCGGCGACGTAGAACCCGAGCGCGTGGACACCCCAGCCGACGGTGGCGGCGAGGATCGTCACGCCGAGGAGGCCGAGGAAGGTGCGCACGTGCCCACTCTGCCCGAACCGAGAGGGCTTCCGGTCCGAACTCCTTACGACTCGGCGACATCTGACCCCAAAAGGCCCGATCACGCCTGCCCAGGACCGATCCATGGTGAGATTCAACATGCGCGAACTGATGTACGGACTGCGACGGTCGATGACCTCGCCGAACCGTAACGCGCGCACCGCCGTCGTCCTCGGTCGCCTGCTCGGTCTCGCTTTCACGATCTGCCTGTTCACAGGCCTCTACAGCCACTTCCTCCAGGAGCCCGCGTCGTGGATGCACTTTCCGACGCAGCCGGTGTCGCTCTACAAGTGGACGCAGGGCGTCCACATCACCGCCGGCATCGCCTGCTTCCCGCTGCTGTTCGGGAAGCTCTACGCCGTCTTCCCACAGCTGTTCCAGTGGCCGCCGATCAAGACACCGGTACAGATCCTCGAGCGCGCGTCCATCGCGCTGTTCGTCGCGGCGTCGCTCGTGCAGATCTTCACGGGGCTGCTGAACACGTTCCAGTACTACCCGTGGCCGTTCCCGTTCAAACAGGTGCACTACGCCCTCGCGTACGTCATCATCGGCTCGCTCGCCGTGCACATCGGCATCAAGCTGCCGATCATCGCGCGCTACTGGCGCAAGAAGGACTCGTACGACGAGGACGGCACCTTCCTGGTCGGGGAGTCCGACTACGTCCCGCCGTCGAAGCACCGGGTGGCGCGGGAGAAGCTCGCGACGTACGTCGTGTCGAAGGACGAGCTCGAGGATCCTGCGCTGGTCATCCCGGCCGAGGTCAGCGCGGCGTCTGTCACCTCGCGGCCTCCGAAAGGCATCGTGGGGCGGATCTTCGACTGGATCGACCGCACCCCCGACGTCGACGTGAAGACGTCGCGGCGCGGCTTCTTCGGCGCGATCGGCGTCACCACCGGCGCCGTCATGGCGTTGACGGCCGGCCAGTCGTTCAAGCCGCTCGATCGCCTCAACGTCTTCGCCCCGCGCAAGCTCGCGTACGGCCCCAACGGGCTGCCGATCAACCGGACCGCCGCCGCCGCGCAGGTGCTCGAGACGGCCATGGACCCCGGCTGGCAGCTCGTCGTGTCGAAGGGCTCCGCCATCCGCACCTTCAGCATCGCCGACCTGATGGCGATGCCCCAGTACGAAGCCGCTCTCCCGATCGCCTGCGTGGAGGGCTGGAGCCAGCTGGCGCACTGGAAGGGTCCGCGGTTGCACGACGTGGTGGGCGCCGTCGGGGCGACGGACAGCGAGCAGCTCAAGATCACGTCGCTCGAGAAGAAGGGCGGCTACCGGGTCACCCTGATGGGCTCGGAGTACGTCCACGACCCCAACACGCTCGTAGCGCTGCACCTGAACGGCGAGCGGTTGACCATCGACCACGGGTATCCCGCGCGGATGATCGCGCCGGGCCGCCCCGGGGTGCTGCAGACGAAATGGCTGAGCCACCTGGAGATCGTCACATGAGACTCGCCCGCATCCTTCTCGTCGGCGTAGGCGCCCTGGCGATCCTGCTCGGCGCCTGGGTGATGTTCGACACGGTCAAGCCGAAGAGCATCTGGGGGTTGCTGACCTGGCTGATCGCCGCGGTGATCCTGCACGACGGGATCATCTCGCCGATCGTGGTCGGGATCAGCGTCGGGATGCGCCGCGTGGGCAGGACCATTCCCGCCGGCGTCCTCGCGATCGTGCAGGCCGGCGTTCTGGTCGGCTGCGTGTTCACCCTGATCGTGGTGCCGGAGATCATCCGGAAGGCGAAGATCCCAAAGAACTACACGGTGCTGCCGTTCGACTACGGCACGCGCCTCGGTCTCCTGTGGATCGCAGTCGCGGTGCTCACCGCGCTGGTCGTCGTGGTCTACCTGCGCACCCGTCGTCGCACCCCGGCTGCCGTAACGCGTTTTGCGGACAACTAGACGCGCCGCGGCCGGTCGCTTTGTCCGCACGCCGTCGGGTGGCTCGACTTGGTGCTGGGCTGCCGCAACGCGTTTTGCGGACAACGAGACGTGCCGCGGCTGCGGGTCGTGTCCGTAAGACGCGTTGCGGCAGAACTACGCGCCCCGGCGCGAGGAGACGTGCTGCGGACACTTAGGCGTGCCGCGGCAGGTCTATTTGTCCGCAAAACGTATTGCGGCAGGGGTTATCGGCACAGCCTGACGAAGACGCGAGAGTCGATCCGCCAGACCTGGTCGAGCTCGAGGCCCGCCGCGGCGGCGTGACGAGCCAGGGCGGTGGCTCCGACCTCGGCCCACGGGAACGTCGACGACGTCCGGCCGTCCTCGTCGACCACGTGCGCGGTGAAGACGTCGTCGACGTCGTCGTCCGGCTGCGTCTCGACGAGGACGGCGCCGCGGCGGCCGAGGAGTTCGGCGGAACGCGTGAGAAGAGCGGCAGGATCCCCGCCGATGCCGATGTTGCCGTCGATCAGGAGCGCCGTCTTCCAGTGGCCCTCGCGCGGCAGGCGGTCGAAGACGCTGCGAGCCAGCACGGGCAGCCCCGCGCGACGGGCGACTTTGACCGCCGCGCGGGAGACGTCCACGCCGAGGCTGACGAAGCCGAGGTCGATGGCAGCGGCGACCATGCGCCCCGGGCCGCAGCCGATGTCGAGAATCGGCCCGGACTCCCCGGCGAGGATGGCGCGGTCGACGTCGTCGGCGGCCGCCATCCAGCGTCCGAGGTCGTAGTCGTTGCCGGGGTGACCTTGGTCGCGGACGAGCGTCAGCTGCCCTTCGCGGCGGAGGGCGTGAGCGTACGGCTCGGAGCCGCCCGACCCGAAGGTCGCCTCGCGGCCGAGCTCGGCGATGCTCATCGGAGGGCCCCTCGGCGGAGTTCGAAGTGCGCCGCGGGGCGGTGGGTGCCGCGGTCGTCGCGGGTGGGGAAGTCGAGGTGGGTCACGTGTACTAGTTCGGAGCGGAGGGGGCGTCGGTTGCCCCGGAACGGCTGGAAGACGTGGAGCGGAGGGGACATGGACCGAGGCTAGGCGCGTCAGAGGACGCTCGTGCGCCGCAATCCTTACGGAACCCGAACATCTGTGGAAACGCGCCTCGCGCCCTCCGCGGACGCGGGATCATTTCCTCATGACGCTTTCGTCCCCGACGCCCGCCACCGCCTCCGAGGCGGTCCCGTCGCGCGTCGTTCTCGTCGTCGAAGACGACCCGATCGTGGCCGAGGTGGTCGTGTCGTACCTGCGCAGGCGCGGGCACGTCGCCGAGCTGATCACCGACGGTCTCGCCGCCGTGGCCCGCGTTCGCGAGAGCCGACCCGATCTGATCCTGCTCGATCGGATGCTGCCCGGCATCGACGGTCTCGAGGTGTGCCGACGCATTCGGGCCGAGGTCGACGTGCCGGTGATCATGCTCACCGCCCTCGGACAGGAGGACGATCGCATCGACGGGCTGGAGGCGGGCGCCGACGACTACCTCGTCAAGCCGTTCTCGCCCCGCGAGCTGATGCTGCGCGTCGACGCGGTCCTGCGCCGGACCGCGGTGCCGTTCGAAGCCATCTCCGTGATCCAGCGCGGGCCCTTTCGGCTCGACACGTCTCGGCGCGAGATCACGCTCGACGGCCGCGTACTACCGCTGACCGTTCGCGAATTCGACCTGCTCGAGTTCTTCGTGCGGCACGCCGACCAGGTGTTCCGGCGCGACGAACTCCTGAAGGCCGTGTGGCAGTGGGAACTCGGCGACCTGTCGACCGTGACGGTGCACGTGAGGCGCCTGCGCGAGAAAGTCGAGCCCGATCCGTCCTCACCCGTTCACCTGTTGACGGTGTGGGGCGTCGGCTACCGGTTCGCACCGACGCTCGCTCGCCCGACGCTCGCTCGCCCGACGGCCGCGGACTCGGGTGCCGCGGACGAGGCAGGTTCGGAATGAGCTTCGTGGACTTCCTGCACGTCTGGGCTTTCGCTCTCGGCGCGGCCGTCGCCGTCGGCGTCGTGGCGCTGGTGGTACTGCGCCTTCTGAGGAGCGCGAGCCTGGTGCTGCAAGTCGTCGTCGTCGCCGTCGCCACTGTCGGGTCGCTCGTCTTCGGGATGCTGATCGCGTCGAAGCAGATGTACGTCTCGTCGAACGACTTCGCCCTGTTCCTGTGGCTCGCCCTGCTGGCCGGCGCGGTGTCGGTCGGGCTCGCGATCCTGCTCGGCTCGTCTCTCGTGCGCAACAGTCGGCGCCTCGTCGTGCAGGCTCGCACCGTCGGTGCCGGGCCTGAAGGCCCCGCCGGGCGCGAGGGCGCGGGCGGCTCTGGCGGCTCTGGCTTCGATTCGGGGCGCCACGTGGCGAACGAGTTCGCGGCGCTGGGGCGCGAGCTGGCGGCGTCCGACCTCCGCCTTTCGCAGTCGCGCGAGCGCGAGGCGCGCGCCGAGGCGGCTCGCCGTCAGCTCGTCGCTTGGATCTCGCACGACCTCCGCACGCCGTTGGCCGGCCTTCGCGCCATGGCCGAAGCGCTCGACGACGGCGTCGCCGAAGACGCCCCGAGATACCACCGCCAGATGCTGGCCCAGGTCGACAGGCTCGGCGGCATGGTCGACGACCTCTTCCAGCTCTCGACGTTGCACGCCGGCGCCCTCCGTCTCGCCGTGCAGACGATGAGTGTCACCGAATTGGTCGACGACATCGTCGGCGAGCTGGGGCAGATCGCTCGGTCGCGCGGGCTCACGTTGGTCGGTCGTGACGTCGCCGACATCGCGCTGGAAGCCGACCCCGACGAACTGGCCCGCGCGGTGGCCAACCTGACGATGAACAGCATCCGGTTGTCTCCTCCCGGCAGCGAGATCGTGCTTTCCGCTCGACTCGGCGAAGACGACTTCGTTGTGCTCTCCGTCACCGACTCGGCCGGCGGCATTCGTGAGACCGACCTGGGCCGCGTGTTCGAGCCGGGGTGGCGGGCGAGCGTGTCGCGGACCCCGGGTGCCGGCTCGCCGGCCCAGGTGGGAGGCGCCGGCCTCGGTCTCGCGATCGTGCAGGGCATCGTCGTGGCCCACCACGGCCGGGTGACGGTGTCGAACGTCGACGCCGGGTGCCGGTTCGAGCTGGTCCTGCCGCGTCGCTCCGGTCTCGTGTAGGGAGGGACGCTCTGCCGTCGACGTGACCTGCCGAGAGGGCCGAAATGTACCTCCGGTGCAACCAAAGCGTGCATTTCGGCCCTCTCGAGGCCCCCGAGGACCGGGGGCGTGGCCGATCCGTGATGCGTCAGGCGGGCTCCACGACGAACTGCCGGATCACGTCGAAGTCGCGAAGCGTGCGGGCGAAGCGCGTGTCGGGTGCGAGCCCGGCGACGGTGCGAGCGTCGTCGATCGTGTCGACGTCGGTCAGCTCGGGCAGGAAGTCGACCTCGAGGCCGTGGCGGGCCAAGCGGTGGAGCTGGTGGTTGCCCGTGTCGCTCTGAGACATCGGCACACCGCGGACGACGTCGCCCGTCGGGTTCCGGAGCGCCAGCGCCCAGTAGCCGCCGTCGTCGGCCGGACCGAACCAGGCGTCGACGCCGGTGGGCCACTCCTCGAAGACGGGTGCCAGCATCGCGGCGGTGAGTTGCGGGGTGTCCATCCCGACCAGCACGAGGGGCTCGTCGATCAGGTCGAAGACGGCGCCGAGCCGCTCGTCGAGCCCTCCGGAGACCTGCGGCACGACCTCGTACCCCGCCGCGTCGGCCGGCGGGTTCTCCCCGTCGAAGAGCAGGATCCGACGACTCGCCGGCAGGGCGGAGAGCGTCTCGAGCGTGTCCGAGAGGCTGGCGGAGGCGACGAGCGCCGCCTGCTCGAGGGTGAGCGGCGGGTGCAGTCGCGTCTTGACCTTGCCGGGCAGGCACTCCTTGGCGATCACCACGAGCGCGGTCATCGGGTCACCGCCGACGTGGCCGCGGGGCGCGGAGCGGCGGCCCGGGACGGTGCGTCGCGCAGCAGCGCCGACATGTCGTGGATGGCGCGCATCGTCCCGCGCAGGGTTCCGGTCACCTTGCTGCGCCCGACCCGCGGCGAGTACGGCGCGTCGAGTTCGACGATGCGGAAGCCGCGCTCCGACCCGCGCAGGACCATCTCGAGCGGGTAACCGCTCCGGCGATCCTGCAGGTCGAGGAGAGGAGGTCTTCGCGGCGCGCGGCGCGCATCGGACCGAGGTCGTGCAGGCGCACGCCCGAGGCGCGGCGCATCAGCCGCGCGAGGACCAGGTTGGCGAATCGCGCGTGAAGCGGCCATGCGCCGCGGACGGTCGGGCGTCGGCGGCCGAGAGTGAGGTCGGCGTCACCGGCGGCGACGGGAGCGACGAGGCGAGGGAGATCCTGCGGGTCCATCGAGGCGTCGGCATCGCAGAAGGCGACGACCGGCGCGGTGGCCGCGAGAAGGCCGGCGTGAGCGGCGGCACCGAAACCGCGTCGTGCTTCGGAGACGACGGTGGCGCCGAGTTCGCGGGCCAGGGCGGCGGAGCGGTCGGTCGAACCGTTGTCGACGACGATGGCGCGATAGCCCTCGGGGAGGCGGGAGAGGATCCACGGCAGCGCGGCCTCTTCGTCCAGACAGGGCAGGATCACGTCGACGACGGCGATGCTCATGATGACTCCGGTTCTGCGGCAACCCCAGACGGTGCCGCGAAGAGTGTTCGGAGCCGAGGTCGATTCGGTGGGATGTTACACGCTCGCGCGGAGCGGCGCGCTCGCGAACTCCGCCATGCCCGCGTCGAACGACACCGAGGGCGACCAGCCGAGCTCCACCCGGAGACGTTCGGACGACGCCGTGATGTGCCGGACGTCGCCGGAGCGGTACTCGCCCGTGACGACGGGTTCGAGGCCGCCCGCGTGCCGGCTCAGGGCGGCGGCCATCTCGCCGATCGTGTGGACGTGGCCCGAACCGACGTTGAAGGCCCGGAACGTGTCGGCGCCCTGCTCGGCCGTCCAGTCGAGGGCGGCGACGTTGGCGCCGGCGACGTCGCGCACGTGCACGAAATCGCGCCTCTGGGCGCCGTCCTCGAACACGCGAGGGCTTCGCCGCGCTCGATCGCCGAGCGGAACAGCGACGCGACTCCGGCGTAGGGCGTGTTCTGCGGCATGCTCGGGCCGTAGACGTTGTGGTAGCGCAGCGCTGCGGCGCGTCCGCCGGTGCTGCGGGCCCACGACGTCGCCAGATGCTCCTGCGTCAATTTGGTGATGGCGTACACGTTGCGGGGGTCGAGAGGCGCATCCTCCGCGATCAGCTCGGGCCGGAGGAGCTCGCCGGCATCGTCGCGGGGGTCGAAGACGCCGGCGTCGAGGTCGGCGATGCGGCGCGGGGCCGGCCTCACGATCCCGCCGCTCCCGCGGTAGGCGCCCTCGCCGTAGACGACCATCGACGAGGCCACGACCAGGCGGTCGATCTGCGCCCGGGCCATGGCCGCGAGCACCACCGCGGTGCCGAGCTCGTTGGTCGAGACGTAGTCGGGAGCGTCCTGGAAATCGACTCCCAACCCCACTTTGGCCGCCTGGTGACAGACCGCCGTGACGCCATCGAGGGCTGCGTCGACGGCCGCAGGATCCCGGACGTCGCCCTCGCGGAAGTCCACCCGCGGATCGAACGTCGGCCGGGCTCCGTGCACGTCCGGCCGCAGGTCGTCGAGGACGCGTACCGCCCAACCTCGCTCGAGCGCCGCCGTCACGACGGCGCCGCCGATGAAACCGGCACCGCCCGTGACCAGGAGCAGGTCGTCGCTCACGCCGGAGGCCGGGGAGCGGCGCTCACGGGGCGTGCGAGCACCTCGGTGACCGCCGCCGCAGGGATCAGCTCGCGCGGCGCGAAACCGGCCGGGATGGCCGCGACGATCCGCTCGATCGCTCTGACGATGACGGGTTGCGCCTCGGCGAGTCGCTTCATCACGAGGTCGTGACTCACGCTGTCGCCGTCGGGGGAGTCGTCCTCGTCGCTCGGGGCCAGACCCGCGTCGCTGTCGGTGACGAACGACAGGTTGACCGTGCCGATGTTCAGCTCGGCCGCCAGCGGCACCTCGGGCACCATCGTCATGTTGACGGTGTGCGCGCCGGCCTGCTGCCACCAGAGCGACTCCGCGCGGGTGGAGAACCGCGGCCCCTGGATCACGACGCAGGTGCCGGAGGGAGCGAACGAGCCGAGCTCGGAGGCGAGGGCGTCGATCGCGAAACGGCGAAGCGCAGGATCGAAGGGATCGGCGGCCGCCAGGTGCTGCACCGAGCCCTGATCGAAGAACGTGTCTGCCCGGCCCCAGGTCCGGTCGATGAACTGGTCGGTGACGACGAGGGTCCCCGGCGGGTAGTCGGGGTGCACGCCGCCGACGGCGGACGACGAGACGATCGCTTTCGCGCCGAGCGCTGCGAGCGCCCAGATGTTCGCGCGGAAGCCGATCTGGTGCGGCGGAACCGAGTGGCCTGCGCCGTGCCGCGTCAGGAAGGCGACTCGCTTGCCGCCCAGGACGCCGACGGTCACCGGGCTCGACGTGCGGCCGTAGGGCGTGTCGATCTCGTACGACTCCGCGGTGCCGTCGGCGAAGAGCGAGTAGAGGCCCGAACCGCCGATCACCGCGACGTCGACGCTGGGGAGCCGGCCTGTGGAGGAGTCCCGAGGGTCCGTTGTCATGGGTGCGACACTACTGGGAGACATCCCCGAGTTGGTGAGAGCGAGGCGCGAGTGCGCACCATCGAAGAACACAGCCGGCAGATCGGAGCCCTGGTCGACTCCGCCCTCGCCGGTCGGTCCTCCCACCGGGTCGAGCTCGCAGAGACCGGACTAGCGCGAGGCGTCCTGGCTGCCGACGTGGTGTCGGGCATCGATCTGCCGCCCTTCGACAACTCGCAGATGGACGGTTACGCGGTCGCCTCGGCCGACCTCGCCGAGGGCGCTGCCGCCCTGCGCGTGGCCGCGCGCATTCCTGCCGGGCATGCGCCCGGTTCGCTCGCTCGGGGTACCGCGGCTCCGATCATGACCGGCGCTCCGATCCCCGACGGCGCCGACGCGGTCGTGCAGATCGAGCGTGCCGATCCTGCGAGCTTCCTTCCCGAAGGTCCCGGTCACGTCGTGACCCTGCCCGGGCCGATCGCCCCGGGCACGTTCGTCCGACGCTCCGGCTCCGACCTGCCGCGCGGGCGAGTCCTGTTCCCTCAGGGCACCAGCCTGGGCGCGCCCCAGTGGGGGTCGCTCGTCGCCGCCGGCGTCGACAGCGTTCTGGTCGTCGACCGCCCGCGGATCCTGCTCGTCTCGACGGGCGAAGAACTCGCGGCCGCCGGTCGTCCGCTCGAGCCGGCCACGATCTACGACGCCAACGGGGCGTCGATGTCGGCTGCGCTGACAGAGGCCGGCGCCGAGGTCGTCCTCGAGCGCGTCGGCGACGACCCCGAGGCCCTGCTCGCCGTCGTGCGCCGGCACGCCGGGGTCGATCTGATCGTGACGACGGGCGGGGTGAGCGAGGGGGCGTACGAGGTGGTGCGCGAGACGTTCGGGCCGCGAGGCGTCACCTTCGGCGCCGTGGCCATGCAGCCCGGCGGGCCGCAGGGTTGGGGTTCTCTCGCGGTCGACGACGCCTCGGTGCCCGTCGTCTGCTTCCCCGGCAACCCGGTCAGCGCGCTGATCTCGTTCGAGGCGTTCCTGCGCGCGCCGCTGCTGCGAGCGGGGGTCGGGCGCTGCCTCGGCGCGAGTCGACGGCGATCCTGGCCGAGGGAGCCGACTCACCGCCCGGCAAGCACCAGATCCGGCGCGGGCGCCTCGACGAGGCCGGCCGCGCCCGCTTCGTCGGCGGGCCGAGCTCGCACCTGCTGCACGCGTACGCGGTGGCCACGCACCTCGTCCACGTCCCGCTCGGAGTCAGCCGGGTCGAAGCGGGCGACGAGGTCGTAGTGTGGGCCCTCGATGACTGATTCAGCGGGGTCCGGGCTGTCCCACGTGCGCGACGACGGAAGCGCGCACATGGTCGACGTGACGGCGAAGGCCGAGACCAAGCGCGTCGCCGTCGCGCAGGCCGTCCTGCACACCCGACCCGACGTGATCCTGCAGATCTCCGACGGATCGCTGCCCAAGGGCGAGGCCCTCGGCACGGCGAGGATCGCCGGCATCATGGCCGCCAAGCAGACCTCGAACCTGATCCCGCTCTGCCACCCACTGCCGATCGGCTCGGTCACCGTCGACTTCGAGACGGGCTCCGACTCCGTGCGCGTCCTGGCGTCCGTGTCGACGCGCGGGGTGACCGGCGTCGAGATGGAGGCGCTGACGGCCGCCTCGGTCGCCGCCCTGACCCTGTACGACATGATCAAGGCCGTCGACAAACGGGCCATGATCGACGCGATCCAGGTTCTCGAGAAGTCCGGCGGCAAGTCGGGAGACTGGTCGGGATGAGTCTCGTCTCCTCCGACTCCGCTGCGCACCCGACCCGCACCGCGCTCGTCGTCGTCGCGTCGACCCGCGCCGCCCGGGGCGAGGCGCCCGACCGCACCGGCCCCGTCATCGCCGAGTGGCTCGCCGAGCGCGGCTTCACGGTCGACCAGCCGGTCGTCGTCGCCGACGGCGAACCGGTGGGCCAGGCGCTGATCGCCGGTATCGCGCAGCCGGTCTCGGTCATCGTCACGACGGGGGCACGGGCGTCACGCCGACCGACGCGACCCCCGAGATGACCGCGCCACTGGTCGACAAGCGCCTGCTCGGCATCGAGGAGGAACTGCGGCGTCGGGGCTCGGCTCACACGCCGATGGCTCTGCTGTCGCGCGGCGTCGTCGGGGTTTCCGGTCGCACCCTCGTGGTGAACCTGCCCGGGTCCCCCGGGGGCGTCCGCGACGGGCTGACGCTCCTCGACGAGCTGCTCGATCACCTGCTCGATCAGATCGGGGGCGGCGGCCATGACTGACCCTCGAGTGCTTTCGGCCCGCGTCACCGACTCTCCCCTGTCGATCGCGGCCGTCTCCGACCTCGTCCACGCCGCGACGGCCGGCGCCGTCGTGACGTTCGAGGGTGTCGTCCGCGACCACGACGGCGGTCGCGGGGTCACCGCTCTCGAGTACGAGGCGCATCCGACCGCCACCGACGTCCTGCGTGAGGTCGCCCTCGACATCGCGATGCGTCATCCTGCCGTTGCCCTCGCCGTCGAGCACCGCACCGGCGCGCTCGCCGTGGGCGACGTCGCCCTCGCAGCCGCCGTGTCGAGCGCGCACCGAGCCGAAGCGTTCGCGGCCTGCGCCGAGCTGGTCGACGAGGTCAAGGCGCGCGTTCCGATCTGGAAGAAGCAAGACTTCGTCGACGGCTCCAGCGAGTGGGTCGCCTCCCTCGGCTGATCCCGATTGTCGGTCGCCCGCGCTATTTTCTGCGCAGGCGGAAGGAGGCGTATGAACGACAACGAAGCGCCGAAGGCTGGAGACATCCTCAAGACGATCCACACGATGTTCGGTGTGTCCTGGGATCGCGTCTTTCAATGGGTCGTCGTCGGCTGCGCCAGCGCCTGGTTCTGGATCGCCGTCGTTCTCCCCTCCTGGCATTCCGAGCCCCGAAGCGTGGCCCGGCCCTTCTCCTGGTTCGTCGACATCGCGAAAGACCTGGCGATCCCGATTCCCGGGTGGGCCCATTCGGGAATCGCCTGGTTCGACTCTCCCGAGCGGGGATGGCTGTCCGTTGTTCTCGCCTCGATTGCTGCCCTCTGCGCCACCTGCTTGGTCACGTCGAAGGCGAGTTCCGGCCTGGTGGTCCTGGCTGTTTCGTCCGAGCTTGCGGCCATCCAGATCACGGGTGACCTTCGGCCCGTGCTGTGGACCTTCCTCTTCGCCTGCATTCCGTTTGTGGGTGCCTGTGTCGTCGCCCTGCTGCAATCCGCACGCGTCATCAACGACGACACTCTCCGTTCGCATTTCTTCATCCACTTCATCGTGTCCGACTTTCTTGTCGCGGGGATGAGCATCATCTGGCAGCCGGTTCTGGCGCCGTTCCTCGGATTCTTCGGACTGGTGAGCGTCTTCGGGTGAGGTGATTCTTCCGAGCCCGCCGAAGAACTCGTCGCTGATGCGATGCGACGGCTCAAGGAGCGGGGAGGAAGCCTGGCGGAGTCACCGGCCGTCGACGTGCTGGCAGTGCTCGTCGGCCTCTCTCTCGGCACGCCGACGACCTGGCGGCGAAAGTGGCTCGCCTCGCGGATCGAGTACGCCATCACGCGTGAGCCGATCGGGGCTCGCGTCGTCTCACCCGACTTCACCACCGCGGGGCAGCGCTGGGATGATCGCACAACCGGCTAACCCCCCGTCCCTGCTGACACGACGCTGCCGCGGTCTGGAGCCGCGTGCACAGAGCGAGCGTTTCGGCCTCCGCGGCGGAGTCGCACCCGCCGCGGTCTCGGGTGCCGGGCCGAGCGGCTCGACGCCGGCGCGGAGCGGCATCCAGCCGCAGCCCCGTACCCTTGCTGGGTGGCACACCTCCTCGGCGCAGAAGCGCTTCACCTCGAATACCCGACCCGCGTCATCTTCGAGGGCGTGACCCTCGGCATCGACGAGGGGTCGCGCATCGGCGTCGTCGGGCGCAACGGCGACGGCAAGTCGACCCTCATGTCGCTGCTCGCAGGCCGTCTCGAACCCGACTCCGGAAGGGTGACGCGACGGCGCGGCATCACGATGGGCGTGCTCGACCAGCGCGACATCCTGCCCCTCGACTCGATCGTCAGCGACGTCATCGTCGGCGGCCGCGACGAGCACGAGTGGGCCGGCGACGCCCGCATCCGCGACGTCATCTCGGGCCTCGCCACCGACATCCCGTGGGACTCCACGATCGGCGACCTCTCCGGAGGGCAACGCCGCCGCGTCGCCCTCGCGGCCCTCCTCGTCGGCGACTGGGACGTCCTGTTCCTCGACGAGCCCACCAACCACCTCGACGTCGAGGGTGTCGCCTGGCTCGCTCAACACCTCAAGCGCCGCTGGTCGCCGAACCAGGGCGCGCTCGTCGTCGTGACGCACGACCGGTGGTTCCTCGACGAGGTCTCCACCGACACCTGGGAGGTGCACGACGGCATCGTCGAGGCCTTCGAGGGCGGATACGCCGCCTACGTGCTGCAGCGCGTCGAGCGCGATCGCTCCGCCAGCGTCACCGAGGCCAAGCGCCAGAACCTCATGAAGAAAGAGCTCGCGTGGCTGCGCCGCGGTGCTCCCGCCCGCACCGCCAAGCCGAAGTTCCGCATCGAGGCCGCCGAGACCCTGATCGCCGACGAACCGCCGGCCCGCGACAAGGTCTCGCTCTCGCAGATGGCGACCTCGCGCCTCGGCAAGCAGGTCGTCGACATCGTCGACGCGTCGGTGTCGTACGGCGAACGTCAGGTGTTGAAAGACATCGAGTGGCGGATCGCCCCCGGCGAGCGAACCGGTGTGCTCGGCGTCAACGGTGCCGGCAAGTCGACCCTGCTGAAGCTCGTCACGGGCGCGGTGCTGCCCACCACCGGCCGAGTCACCCGAGGCAAGACCGTGAAGTTCGCGGTGCTCGACCAGCAGCTCGCCGACCTGCACGAGTTCGCGAACGAGCGCGTCAACACGGTCGTCTCGCGCTACCGGTCGTCGTACGTCTCGGGCGGCAAAGAGCTGACACCGGGCCAACTGCTCGAGCGCCTCGGCTTCACGACTCCGCAGTTGCAGACCGCCGTCAAAGATCTCAGCGGTGGCCAGAAGCGCCGGCTGCAGTTGCTGCTGATCCTGCTCGACGAACCCAACGTGCTGATCCTCGACGAGCCCACCAACGACCTCGACACCGACATGCTCGCGGCCATGGAAGACCTCCTCGACACCTGGCCGGGAACGCTCCTCGTCGTGTCGCACGACCGGTACCTCCTGGAGCGCGTCACCGACATGCAGTACGCCGTGCTCGACGGCCGCATGCGGCACCTCCCCGGCGGCGTCGACCAGTACCTGGCGCTGCGCCGCGAGGCCGTGGACGGCGCCGGCGAGGCCACCGACCGCCCGACCGCGACCCAGGGAGCCTCCGCCTCGGTCGCCGCGGCAGCAAAGGCGTCCGGCCTCAGCGGCGCCGAGAAGCGGAACGCCGAGAAAGAGCTGGCCTCGCTCGATCGCCGGATCCAGAAGGCTGCCGCCGAGCGTCAAGCGCTGCTCGACACGTTCGCGGCGCACGACCAGAACGACTACACCGGGCTCGGAGAGCTGCAGGCGAAGGTCGCCGCCGTCGAGGCCCGCAGCGAAGAACTCGAGTCGGCCTGGCTCGTCGTCAGCGAGAAGCTCGAGGGCTGAGCCCGATGGCCGCGGCTCCCGACGCGTGGCAGACCACGGTCACGTCGCGGGTGCTGTCCGTGACGTCGGTGGTGCTCGCGGCGGCCGCCGCGGTCGTGCTGGCCTACTGGCTGGCCGTCGGGCAGAACGTCGACCTCCTCGTGGTCGTGATCGCCCTGATCGTCGTCGCGGCCTTCAGCGCGTCCTGCGCACGGGTGCGGGTGACGGTCGGATCGACGGGGGTCGTCGTCGACTCCGTGGTGCTCGGCTTCCCGCTCGCCCAGTTCGCCCTCGACGACATCGCCGACGCCTGGGTCGACCTCGTCTCCGTCGGGAGCTGGTACGGCTGGGGCTATCGCGCCACGCTCGGCGCGAGCGGCGTGATCCTGCAGCGCGGCCCCGGGCTCGTGCTGTCGTTGGTCTCGGGCAAGGAGTTCACCGTGACGCTGCCGTCGGCCGGCGCGGCGCTCGCCGCGCTGGAGGCTGCTGCCGATGCGCGTGGTGTCTGACGCGCTTGTGCGTGCTGCTGCCCACCTGCTGCCTCCTCCTCCCCCTCCCGCCGGGCCGCCCCTCCTGCCTGCCGTCCCCTCGCCCTCCAGAAATCGAAGGGGATTTTCGGCCAACGGCCTGCGATCGGCACGGGGTCGTCGCCTGCGGAAGAATCCCCTTCGATTTCTGGAGGGGTGGTGCGGAGGGGTGGTGCGGGGGTGGTGGGGAGGGGCGACGGGGGCTAGTCGCCGAGCGTGAGCGACAGGGCGCGGAGGAGCGCGGTGAGCCGCTCCCGGTCGTCGGGGGAGAGGTCGCCGAGCAGGTCGGCCTCGGCGCCGATCAGGTTCGAGATGGCAACGTCGACGGCGCTGCCGCCCCGCGGGGTCATCGTGACCAGGATGCCCCGGCCGTCGCGGGGATCGGTGCGCCGCTCGACGAGGCCGCGGGTGACCAGGCGATCGATGCGGTTCGTCATCGTGCCGCTCGAGACCAGGGTCTGCGTCAGAAGCGCCTTCGGCGAGAGCTGGTAGGGAGCACCGGCGCGGCGGAGGGCCGACAGGACGTCGAATTCCCAGGACTCCAGGTCGCTGGCGACGAAAGCGGCTCGGCGGGCGCGGTCGAGATGCTTCGAGAGCCGCCCCACCCGCGAGAGGACGTGCAGCGGGGCGAAGTCGAGGTCGGGGCGCTCGCGATTCCAGGCGTCGACGATGCGGTCGACCTCGTCTTGCGCTGCGGGTGTCGCCTGCGCATCCTGCTCGGGCATTGGTCCATTATGTCGGCCTACCATCACCAGCGGCCCGCATCGAGGCTGGCCGGAAGCGAGGAACACCATGTCCGATCTCAACGTCGTGGCCGTCATCACCGCCAAACCCGGTCGGGAGGACGCCGTCCGCTCGGCTCTCCGCGAGCTGGTCGGGCCGACGCTCGCCGAAGACGGCTGCCTGAGCTACGAGCTCTTCGAGTCGCAGGCGGAATCCTCCGTCTTCGTCACGATCGAGAAGTGGCGCTCGCAGGCCGACCTCGACGAGCACGTGAAGTCACCGCACCTCGCGGCCGCCATGACGGCTGCCGGAGACGCGCTCGCCGCAGCGCCCGCCATTCACCCGCTGGCGCCCGTGGCCTGACGCAGACCGGCGGCCCAGCCGCGATCTGGCAGACTATGTGACGCGCGAAAGCGCGGTCCGCCTTGGTGTAATGGCAGCACGACAGCCTTTGGAGCTGTTAGGTCTAGGTTCGAGTCCTGGAGGCGGAGCTTCGAACGGCCAGGCAGCCTGCGGCACTGTCGGCACGGGGCACCGGGGTGGTGGTGACCCCGACGCACGTCCCCCTAAGCGAGTTCGCTCTCGACGACAGACCGCTGCGCCGCAAGCCCCGCCCACTCGTCGTCGTTCTCGCCGTCGTAGACGAGGGCGAAAGGGCCGTCGTAGCCGGCTTCGAGGACGGTCGAGATGCTCCTGCGGTAGTCCGTTTCGTCCATCACGGCGCCGTGCCAGTGGGCTTTCGCGTGGCACGTCTCGGCGAAGCGGGTGATTCGGGCGAGTTCGGCGTACTTGTCGGCGCCGGTCCAGTTGCCGAGATCGATGAGGAGTCCGACGGCGTCGTCCAACGGCTCGAGGATGCGGATGACGTCGTCGGCGGTGCTGGTGACGTCGAACCAGTTCTCGGTGACGACGCGGATCTCCGGGTTCTGGGCCGCGAGACGAGCGAGCGCAGCAGTGCTCGACGCGTGGGCGTCAGGCGTTCGTGTCTTGCCGGCGATGACACGCACTCGTTCCGCGCCCAGCGCGACGGCGTCTCGAACCTGGGCGGCCACCCAGAGCTCGTCGGCCGCTCCCGTCCCGGGATGGGTCAGGTTGTCGGCGTCGACGAGGAAGGTGTCGAGGCGGACGGCGCTCTCCGAGAGGGCGTCCCGCAGGTCGTGCAGATAGCCGGGGTCGCGTCGGGGCAGGTGGAAGTGGCAGAACTGGACGACGGAGATGTCGTGGGCGCGAAGGGCGGCCGGGAGATTCACCAGCGCCAGGGAGTCCGCGGCCACGGCGTCGGGCGAGTCGGACCGGAACCGTCCCAGGGTGCGGTCGAGAGACCAATCGTGGACGGCAATGTCGTGGGTCACGTGTCTCTCCGCTTCTATCCGGCTGCCCTGCTCGGAATCCGGCTGAGCGCCGCCCTGACGGGCCGCGCGACGTGAGCGCCGGACAGTCCAACCAGGCTAGCGGACGGACCTGCCGCGAACAGCTTGCCGGCGTTCGCGTTCCTCACCGGTTCGACCCCGCGAATCTTGGGAGTCGACGACCTGCGAATCCCACCGATCAGTCTCCCGGGCGCCCGTGCATCTGCACGATCAGCGCTTCGATCTTCGTGACCGCCCGGCGGGCCTGGACGAGGGAGAGGATGGCGACGGCGATGAAGAACGCGGTGACGATCCACGGGATGAAACCGGTGGGATCCTGCGTGATCAGCCAGATGCCGAGCAGGGTGAAGAGGCCGAAAACGATCGGGTTGACCCAGTGTGCCCGTTCATTCTGCTTCCGACGCGCCTCCAGCGCGGGAAGCCAGATGGACGGTTCGGCATCCTCGGGAACAGCGCCTGTCTTCAGCGCGGTCGTGATCTGGACGGAGGTTCTCCTGCCGCCGTCGCGGCGCCTCTGCCTGGCGACGAGTGCGGTCATGATCCCACCGAAGATCCCGGCACCAACCACGCGGATGAGTGCGCTGACCAGGTTCAACTTCGACGTCCCGTCGAGGAGGGCGAAACCGTAGGTGCCGAGGAAGTAGAACCCGGTGAACCAGGCGAACAGCACGCCGAGAGGAGCGCCCTGCAGGTAGGCGCGAAACGCTTTCATGTCCGGCCGCCGGATCAGCGGTTGCGGGTGAAGAAGCGTTGGTCGCCGGTGCCGAACAGGATCATGTCGGCCGGCGACGTGCGACGCAGTGGTCGGCCGGTGGTCGCGGTGGCATTCGATGGGGCAGAGCTGCGCACGGGAATCTCCTCGGGTAAGCGTGCCGGGAAGATTCGGGCTTCGTCGGCCTGCTCACAACAGAGAGCACGGAAGAGCCCTCGGACCCCGGCTACTTCTCGATGAGGACCGACGTGCCGAGCGGCAGCTGGTCGAGAGCGGTGATCGAGGGGCCGTCGAGGCGGACGCACCCGTGCGAGATGTTGCCGGAGTGGACGGCCTCGTAGTGGATGCCGATGAGACCGCCGTCGTGCCCGGTGTAGGGCTCGTCGGCCGCGGTCGAGTGGAGCGATGTGAGTCCGATGGGGTAGACCGTCTGGTTCTGAGCAGGATCCAGGTACCTGGCCTCCATGTAGCCGATCACGCCGGTGGGCGTCGAGGTTCCTGAGGCGCCGACTCCCGCGGCGAAGGTCGAGACGGCCTTGCCCTTGTCGTCGACGATCGACACGGTCTGAGCACCGACCGACACGACGATGTGGCGGGTGAGCGTCTGCACCTGCGACAGGAGAGACGTGCGGATCCACGCGGCCGACTGCGCCGGTGCCGAGGGGTCCTTCGAGGGCAGGGTCTGCCGGCTCGGTGTCATGACGAGGGTCCAGTCGCCGTCCGTGCGGAGCGGGACGATGACGCTCGGCTGGCCGAGGAAGTTCTTGGCGGCGAATCGTGCGACGGGTTTCGATCGGTCGTCGCCGTAGAGCGGGGCGTCCGTCGCTATCTTGTCCACGGCCGTCGCCGGGTGGAGGTCCGAGCCCGCGGCTACGGCCACGAGGCCGGGGATCACGGCGTTGTACTTGGCCTCGGGCAGCGCTGCGATCGTGGCTGCCGCCGGTGCCGAGTAGGGCGTCGGGGTCGGTGTGGGAGTGGCCGGGGCCGAGTGGGTGGCTGCTGCTCGAGGGGTGGGGGAGTGATGGTTCAGCGTGAGCACCGCACCACCCGCGACGGCGACCACGACGACGGCGGACGCGACGGTGATGACGAGGCGGCGGGTGACTTTCACAGGGCGGACCGTTCAGAGAACAGGACGGACCGGCTCCCGCGAGGGAGCCGGTCCGTCCGTGCTGGATGGAGCAGGATCAGCCACTCACCACGGGCAGCGTGCCCACGGGCCCGGCCGGGGTCGTCGTGACCGGATCGGCGACGACCACGAAGGTGCCCGTCGCGACGCGAGCGCTGCGCACGCCGGTGACGGTGACCGTGTAGGTGCCCGTGCCGGACGTCGTCGGGAGCAGGACCGCGCCGATGAAGCTTCCGGTGACCTGGTCGGCGTAGAAGTGCGCCGCGGCCTTCGGAAGAGCGATGGTGGCGCCGCTCGGGTCCTTGACCGCGATGGAGACTTCCTCGTCGGGGCTGAAGCCGGTCGCCGCGAAGGCGACGCCCTTCGTGGTCGCGGACGTGAGGGTCGACGACTTCGGGTCGGTGGTCAGCGTGACCGGGATGAGAGGAGCCGGTGCGGACGGGAACACGAAGTTCACGCCGGTGGCCGAGGTGCCGGGAACGATTGCACCGTTCTGGGTCTCGGTGACGATGGCGGTGCCATCGGTCTGGCCGGGCTCGAGAAGGCTGAAGTCCGTCGGCGTGGACCAGGTGCCGGCGGCCGTGACCGTGGTCGTGGCGGCGACGAGGTTCTGGCCGGAACGGGCTCCGTAGACGATGGTGATCGTGGCTCCGGCGAGGCCGGTGCCGGTGAAGGTCGGCTTCGTGGAGGCGACCGGTGTCGTCGAGTTGCTCACCGGCGAGGTGATGGCGAACGGCTGGGCGGGCTTCGGAGCGACGGCCAGCGTGAACGTGGTCGTGCCGGCGGTGACGTCGGCGTCGACCGCATCGGTGTCGACGTTCTTGGCCGCGACGATCGCGGTCACCGTGGTCTGCCCCACGCTGAGCTGGTCGAACGTCTCGGCTCCGGACCAGGCGCCGCCGCCGTCGTCGGTGCTGCCGCCGAACGTGGCGTTGTGCACGCCTCCGGTGAGGTCGGTGTAGCTCACCGACGCGTAGTCGCCCGTGGGGACGTTGGTGCCGGCGAAGGCGACGACGTTGGGAGCGACCTGCGCCACACCCGTCGCTCCGGTCGCGGGCGTCGTGACGGTGACGACGGGCAGCGGTGCGGCATTCGCGACCCCGACGCCGATCAGGGCGGGGGCTACGGCGACGACGGCGGCGATGCCGAAGACGGCGAGTCGCGAACGGCGAGCAGGATGCCCGCGTCCCTCCTCGGTCGTCGTCGATCGGAAGAGGGCATGAGGCGTCATTGGATCTCCTGAGTCAGGAAGAGTCGGAGATCCTGGCGAGAACTCCCAAGATGCTTTCTAACACGCCGCGGTCCGATCGCGAAGAGAAATCTTGCAGCGCATGACGTTTTGCGGCTACTGCAGAATGGGGGCTATCTCTGAACGGGCTGCTCACCTAGGGTCGCACTCAGCGCGACTCTTCGCGCGGCGAGGGAATTCAGTTCTGGGTCTGACCCCTCTCACGGCCCAACGACTGGAGCAACCTTCAATGTTCGAAGACAAGTTCATCACCAGCGCCATCGCGAGAAGTGCCGAGAAAGGCGTCGACCGCCGCAAACTTCTCGGAATGGTCGGTCTCGCCGGAGCCGGCGTCGCTGCCGCCTCCTCGCGGCCGCCGCTCCCGCCATGGCGGCTACGGCATCACCTCCGAGCGACGCGTCGATCCTGAACTTCGCTCTCAACCTCGAATACCTCGAAGCGGAGTTCTACCTCCGCGCCGTCACGGGCGTCGGCCTTCCCGCCAACATGGTGGGCGGCGTCGGAACCGTCGGTGGTGTGACGGGCGGCAAGAAGGTCACCTTCGCCACGCCGAGCATCCAGAAGTACGCGGTGGAGATCGCCGCCGACGAGAAAGCCCACGTCGCATTCCTGCGCACCGCACTCGGCAGCGCAGCCGTCTCGCGTCCGGCCATCTCCCTCGACGCCAGCTTCACAGCGGCCGCGACCGCTGCCGGTCTCATCAAGCCGGGTCAGACTTTCGACGCGTTCGCCGACGAGACCAGCTTCCTCTTCGCGGCGTTCATCTTCGAAGACGTCGGGGTCACGGCCTACAAGGGCGCTGCAGGGCTCATCGCCAACAAGACCTACCTGGATGCGGCCGCCGGACTCCTGTCGGTCGAGGCGTATCACGCGGGCATCGTGCGCACGACGCTCTATGCCAAGGGTGTCGACACCTCGAGCATCTACGCCAGCATCCAGAAGATCTCGGACGCCCGCGACAGCCTCGACGGGTCCACCGATCTCGACCAGGGCATCGGCACCGCGTCCGTGGCGAACCTCGTGCCGACGAACGCCAGCGGCCTCACCTACAGCCGCACCCCCGGCCAGGTCCTGAACATCGCCTACCTGAACCCCGGCGCCGTCGCCAAGGGCGGGTTCTACCCGAACGGTGTGAACGGCTCCATCAACACCAGCGCCTGACCGCGGGCGCGTGGCGGCGACACGGGCTCGAAGGAGACCGTGTCGCCGCTTCGGCGTGCCGTCACCGCCTGGTGCGCGCGGCGTGCGCGCCGTTCACGGGAGCACACGCGGCGCGCGACATTCGGAATCTCAGACGGGATCGGCCTGCAGGACGTCCCGGAGCACTTCGGCGAGACCGCGCGGATCCTCCTGGTGGAGGTCGTGGCCCCCGCCGGGGATGACCCGGACGTCCCAGCCCTGCTGCCGGAGGGCCGCCGCGAAGGCAGGTGGCGTCGCGATGCTGGGATCGGCGAGCACGATGGTGGACGGCACGCTCGGGGGCTCGCCGGGAACGGCTTCGCGGCGGCGGATTTCACGACGTCTCGCACCGACGAGGTGTCCCACTTGGCCCACATCGCGCGGATCCGCGCCATCATGTCCGGCGGCGAGCCCTTCGGGGGCATGCCGAAGCGGTGCAGGATCACGTCGGGGAGCTTCGGCTGGATCGGACCGAGCAACCGGAGCAGCAGCAGCTCCCTGCGCTCGAAACTGAAGGCGGGGTCGATCCCGATGAACCGCTTCGGCTTCAGCTGGGCGGATGCCCACGCACCGGTGAGTCCTCCGAGGGACTGCCCGATGAGCAGATCGAGTCCCTGGGGGAGCGTGTCCACCAGGTCGCCGACGAACTCGTCGATCCGATAGCTGTCGGCCCGGGGGCTGTCGCCGTGGCCGCGCAGATCCACCACCGTGAGCGTCAGGTCGTGCTCGAGCAGGTAGGGGATGAACTCGCGCCAGGCGTCGCCGCTCATCGACGCGCCGTGCACGAGGGCTGCCGTCCGCGATCCGGAACCGACGGTGCGCGTGGTGAGCTTCATCGGACCGCCTCCTTCGGGATCGACTCCGGCGCGCCGATTCGCCCGGCGTTGGCGACGATGTCCGCCACGATCTCGCGGAAGAGGGCAGCGGGGACCTCGTGCCCCATTCCCGGGAAGACTCGGAGCGAGGATCCTGCGATCCGATCGTGGAGATCCTGAGACGCCGCCGGATCGATGAGCTGGTCGCTGTCTCCCACGAGGATCGCGGTGGGTGCGGTGATCGTCCGGACGAGATCGCCCCGCTCTCGCGAGTGCAGGACCGCGTCGGTCTGACGCTGCAGGCCGGACTGGCGGGGGTCTCGGTCGAAGGCATGACCGCCGAGTTCGCGGAGCCACGCGATGTCCTGCGGGTAGTCGCGCGATCGGCACAGGTACTCGTTCGAGAGGTACGCCTCGATGAACGCTGCGCGGTCGGTCGGAATGACGACCGCCTCGGATCGTTCGATGGCTCGGCTCAGAATGAAGCTCGGCGACGCGCTCGTGTACAGCAGGTCGAGCGTCAGGATCTTCTCCGGGTGGCCCGCTGCGAGTTCCTGAGCGATCATGCCGCCCATGGACTGGCCGACGATGTGGGCGGCGGGGATGCCGAGGGCGTCCAGGAGTCCGGCCGTGTCGTCGGCCATGTCGGTGAGGGTGTAGTCGACACCCTCGAATTTCTGGGATTCGCCGGCGTCGCGGTTGTCGAAGCGGACGACGTGGAATCCGGCCTCGGCGAGCTGGCGGCAGAACTCCGGCGTCCACCCGATCATCTGTGCGCCGAGCCCCTGGATGAGGAGCAGGGGTGGGCGGGTGGCATCGCCGATCGACTCGTAGAACAGGTCCGTACCGCTGGTGGTCGTGATGAGGGGCATGGGTGTTGCCTTTCCTGGTGGGTTTCAGCGGACCTTGCGGATGAAGAAGACGACGACGCCGGAGATGAGGGCGCAGATCGCACCGAACACGTAGAGCGCGGCGTATCCGCCTGCGAAGGTGATGAGGAGTCCGGCGACCGCACCGGAGAGGATGGTCGGGAGTCCGGTCGCCACGTTGAGGATGCCGAGGTCGCGGCCTTCGCTCAGCTTGTCGGGCAGTACCAGTGACATCAGCGCCAGGTCGACGGCGAAGTAGGTGCCGATGAAGATCCCGGCGAACAGGGCGAAGACGAGGATGCCCGTCCAGGTCGGGCTGATGATCGGGATGAACATCGTGACGGCGAGGCCGACCGCCGCGATCCCGACGAACAGCTTGCGACGCTGGAGCTTGTCGGAGAGCCAGCCGCCGAAGGTCGCGATCGCGACCCAGCCGATGACCAGGACGACGTCGACGATCGTGACCGCTCCGGTCACGGAGTGCCCCGGAAGGTTCTCGGTGCCGATGTAGTCGCTCAGCGTGAAATAGAGGAAGCCGGTGGCCGTCGCGTACGACAGTGAGAGGAAGAAGCGGCTGATGAATGCGAGGCGGAAATCGTGGTCGGCGAACGCGTGCAGGAAGTGGCCCACGGACGCGATCCAGGTGCCGCTCTCTCGTTTCGGCTGCGGTGGGAGATCGACGCTCGATTCCTCGCGGATCCCGAACACGAGCAGCAGCGCCGTCACGGCGACCACCAGCGCGATGATCACGTAGCCCCAGAACGGGCCCGCTGCGCCGGCGACGGCGACGCCGACGAGCAGGCCGATGGGTGTCGCCAGGCCGATGATGGAAGCCGCCAGGCCTCGTCGCGCCTCGGGCACCCGGTCGGGTAGCAGCGCTGTCACCGCGCCCTGGTACATGTTCGAGGTGAGCCAGAGCGCCGTGTAGAGCACGGCGAGCAGGACGAGGTTGCCGGAGTAGCCCATCGCGATCATGAGCACGCTGGAGACGACGCCGGTACCGAGGATCCACGGGGTGCGGCGACCGAATCGAGAGCGCGTGCGGTCGGACAGCGCCCCGCCGAGCGGGATGCCGATCATCGAGGTGATGGCGACGAACGTGGTCATGAGGGCGAGGACGCCGACCTTGTGCGCCGGGTCGAGCTGTGCGACCTGACTGGGGATGAGGATCTGCTGGATCCCCTGGAAGAGGGCGATCAGTCCCAGGGTGGCCGGGAAGATGAAGGTGAGGAGTCGCCCGACACTCGGCGGCTTCTCCGACGCGACCGCCTCTTCGACGGTGGTGACGATCAGTGGATCAGGATTTGTCATGGTTCCTCCGTTGGAACCTCGGGCCGGAGCATCACCGGGCACTGGCCGCGCCGTCGTCGCTCTGCAAGCCTAGAGTGGTCACTAACTCGTATTAGATTGTCTGAACATAGGCCCGGTCGAGGTCGAACGCAAGAGCGTGGAAGGATTTGCTCATGAAGCGAGCCACCAGTGTCGACGTCGCACGAGAGGCCGGCGTCTCGCAGACGACGGTGAGCTTCGTGCTGAACGGCCGCTCCGACATGGGCATCTCGGAGTCGACCCGCTCGCAGGTCCTGAGTGTCGCCAAGCGTCTCGGCTACGTTCCGTCGGCGAGCGCCCGCTCGCTCAAGCGGGGGCGAAGCAACATCGTGCTCTGCGCCCTCCCCACGCTGCCCGTGGCGCGGGCCCTCGAAGAGCTGAAAGAAGATCTCAGCCTGCAGTTGGGCGAGGCGGGCTACGCCTGCGTGTTCGTGTACAGCGGCGCCGTGACCACACCGCTCGCCGACCTTCTGCAGTTCCTTCAGCCCGATGCCGTCCTCGCCGTCGGAGACCTGACCGAGGCGGATCGACAGGCTCTGGGCCTGTCTGCCGTTCCGTTCATCGACGGGATCCTGAGCCCGAGGGGCCCGGAGGCGACCGCGTTCCGGCAGGAGGCGATCGGCGATCTCCAGGTCACCAGGCTCGTCGCATCGGGGCGTGATCGCATCGGGTACGCGGGCCTCTCCGATCCCGTGGAGGAGCGCTTCTACCTCCCGCGTCTCGACGGAGCCCGCAAGGCGTGCGAACGCCTCGGCATCGCCCCGCCCGTCGTGGCGACGCTCGAGTACACGCGCGAGAGCGCGCAGTCCGCGCTCGCCGTGTGGACGGCCGGCGACACCCGGGTCAACGGAATCGCGGCCTTCAACGATCTCGCCGCCCTGGCCATCCTCGCTGCCTGTCGTGTCGCGGGCGTGCGGGTGCCCGGCGACGTGGCCCTGATCGGCGTGGACGATCTCGAACTCGCGGCCCTCACCTCGCCGGCCCTGTCGACCATTCGGATCGACGTCGCCGCCGCGACAGCGACGATCGTCGCGGCGACCCTCGACCTCCTCGGCGCCTCGAGCGCACCTCCCGAGCAGCCCCCGTCGACCATTCGATTCGTGCAGCGCGAGAGCTCCTGACCACCCGATCGAACGCGACCGCGAGCCTCGTCAGGTCGACGCGCGAACGACGACGACCGGCGCCGGCGTGCCGACGACGACGTCGCTCGGCGTCCCGCCGGCCAAAAGCGTGCGGACGGCCGTGGCCCCGAGTTCGCGGAGAGGCAGCGCGACGGTCGTGAGAGTCGGGGCGAGGTAGTCGGCGAACCACGCGTCGTGGATGGCGGCCACCGCGAGGTCGTCCGGCACTTTCACCGCCAGGGAGGTGGCTTCGGACAGGGCGCCGAGGCCGATCAGGGTGTTGCCGGCGATGACGGCTGTCGGCGGACGGGACTGCGCCAGGGCCTCGTGGACGCCCGCAGCACCCGTGGCCGCGGTCCAGTCGCCGTAGAACACGAAGGCGTCGTCATCGACGCCGGCTTCGTCGAGCGCCGCGCGGAACCCCGCGAGGCGCAGGTGGGACGTGGACGAGTCGCGGGGACCCGAGAGGAATCCGATCCTGCGGTGCCCTCGCACCAGGAGGTGCTCGGTCAGAAGCCGCGCGGCACCGACCTCGTCGGCGTAGACGCCGCTGACGTCCACCGCGGAATCGTGCATGGGTGCGTTGAAGACCACGGTGGGCACATGGGCTGCCACGTCGCCGATCCGCTTGTCGAAGTCGGAGTGTCCGGCCTGGATCAGGATGCCGTCGACGCGCCGTGCCTCGACCAGGGCTCGGAACGTCGCCGGATTCGTCATGAGTTCGTCGGCGTCGCCGAGCAGCAGGAAGTAGCCGTTCTTCTCCGCCTCGGCTCGTGCCCCCGCGAGGACCTCGACGTAGATCGGGCTGCTCAGGTCGTGCACCACCAATCCCAGCAGGCCGGTCCGGCTCTCACGCAGCTGGCGCGCAGCGGCGTTGGCGACGTACCCGAGAGCGGCGGCGGCGTCGACGATCCGCTTCTTCGTCTCGGGCGCGGCACGGGCGCTCGTGTCGCCGTTCAGCACGCGCGACACCAGGGCCGGCGAGACCCGAGCAGCCGACGCGACATCGGCCAGGCGCGCCGAGCGCGGTGCCGGGTCTGCTGCCATGCCCCCTACTCTGCCAGCGAGGGGCCTCCTCCGTGACAGTGGCCGAACCGCGGGTCTCGGGCAGGAAGAACATTCCGACGGCCGCGAGCAGCATGAGCACGACGCAGTAGAGGGCCACCAGCCAGCTTGCTCCGCCTGCCGCCGCTGTCAGGGCGGTGGCGATGAGCGGAAGGGTCCCACCGACGACGGCCCCGGGGATCTCGCGCGAGAACGTGACACCCGTGTAACGGAGCCGGACATCGAACAACTCGGACATGAACCCCGATTGCGCCGCCAGCATGGCGTCGTTGCAGAAGGTGAAGATCATGACCAGCGCGACCCAGATCAGGATGGGCGTGCCGGTATCGAGCAGGAAGAAGAACGGATAGGCCAGGATCACGGCGCCGATCGCCCCGGCGAGGAAGACCGGCCGGCGACCGTACCGGTCGGAGAGCCAGCCTGCGGTGGGGATGGTGACGAACTTGAGGGCGTTGCCGATGATGATGCCGGTCAATCCGATCCACGCCGGTGCGTGAACGGAGGTGGCGAGATAGGTGAGGGCGTAGACCGAGGGCAGGTAGCTGGCCACGTTCGGACCGATGCTGGCGAGCATCGCGAAGGGCACCCGGGAGCGAGCGCTCCGGAAAAGCTCCGTGAACGGCACGCGGGGGATCCGCTCCGCCTTCTGCGCGCGCACGAACTCCGGGCTCTCCGTGACCCTGAGCCGGATCACGACTCCGGCGATTCCGACGAAGATGCTGATCAGAAACGGGATGCGCCATCCCCAGACGAGGAATTGCGACCCCGTGCTCCCGGTGACGACGGCGAAGACGATCGTCGCGAGGAGCGAGCCCGCCGCGTTGCCGACGGCGGGGATGCTGGCGTTGAGACCCCGCGCTTTGTTGCGCGCGTGCTCGGCCGCGAGCAGGGTCGCCCCGGCGTATTCGCCGCCAGCACCGAACCCTTGGAACACTCGCAGCACGATCAGGAGCACGGGAGCGGCGATCCCGATCGTCGCGTAGCCGGGCAGACAGCCGATCAGCGTTGATGAGATCGCCATCAGGATCAGCGTCAGGAACAGCATCCGCCGTCGGCCGAACCGGTCGCCGAGATTGCCGATGATCACCCCGCCGATCGGTCGAGCGAAGAAGCCGACGGCGAACGTGGCGAACGACGCGAGCGTCGCGGACACGGCGTTGCCCGTGGGAAAGAACACGGTCGGGAGCACGAGGGCTGCGGCCGTGGAGTAGAGCGTGAAGTCGTACCATTCGAGAGCCGTTCCGACCGCCGAAGCGATCGTCGGCCGGGTGATGTGCAGCGCCATCGACTGCTATCCCTTCAATGCGAGGCGCACGGTGAGCGTTGCGCCGTTGGTGGTCCCGCCGGCGACCGTGCCGGCGAGTCGGAGGAAGCCTCCGAAGTGAGTGACGCGCACGAAGCCGGATGCCGGGCCTCTCAGCGTCAGGACCGATCCCTCGTCGAGCCACCGGATGCCGTCCGCGCTCAGTTGAACGCCCAGAGACACCTGCGCGCTCTCGTCGGTGCCGGTCTCCGCGGTGACGAAGAAGATCGCCTCATCGGCCCAGCCGCATTCGTACGGGAAGGTTTCGACGGTCTCGACGAACGGCTGCCGGAGATCGGTGACGGAGGTGTGGAACATCCTCATCGCGCGACCTCCTCGTCGGTCGCGTACGAGACGACGACCGAGTCCACGTAGAGGTCGACGCGGCGATCGCCGTCCGTCTCGACGAAGAAGACCGGATTCAGCAACCCCGAGATGTTGGCGTAGGGAGAGGCCAACGACGGGCCGGCACCGGGTGGGAAGGCGTACTCGCGTCCGTGCGCCGTGAAGGACACGTAGGTGCGGGATCGCAGGTCGAATTCGAGCGCGATCGGCATCCAGTTGATCTTGTCGTCGGTCTCGTTGTAGATGAGTCGTTGCTCCCGTCCATCGAACCAGGAGGTGGCGGACGTCGATCCGTCGGCGTCTCGAACGCCGAACCACTGCGGGTCGACGCCGGCCTGGTGCCAGGCACCCTCCCTGCCGTAGCTCCAGTCGACGTCGGTCGAATCCGTCTGCCGGTAGTACTGCCAGCGTCGGACCGGCTCGCCCGAGACAGCATTCACGAACCGAACGCCCGGCATGAAGCGGTGCTCGGAGTCCTGCAGATCGATGAACAGGCCGAACGCGCGCATGGCCTCGGAGCCGAGGCCCGGTCGATCCTGGACCGTGGAGTAGGCGATGACCGCCTCGATGCGGATGCGGGCCGCCTCGGCCGGACACGACAGCCTCTTGATGGCGAGGCTCATGGAGCCCGGCGCCGGCGGCTGATCGGGCGGCGCCGCGGGTGATCGCGTCGGCAGCCGGAGGGAATACGTGCCGGATGCCGAACCGTGCGTCCCGGCGAACGCGAACGTGGCCGAGCTGAGCATCACCGGGCCCCAGTGTTCGAGATCGATCTCGTGGGAGTGTGCGGCGAACTGGGCACCCACGAAATTGGGTCGGAGGTCCATCCACCCGTTCAGGCCGGCGTCGAAGTCGTCGGCGACGATGACGTTCGGAAGCGGCTGGAAGTAGCCGGGCAACCGGTCGAGCTGTGTGGGGAGCATCATTGGCCTCATTCACGCTGTGATAAATCGATTTACCACAGCATAGACAGGCATCGGCTCGCACGCAATCATCAGCCGGAGACCGAGCGTCGGCCGGTGTTCCGTTCCGTCTGAGCAGACAGCGACTCGCTCACTTCTCCTGATCGTTTGGGAAGGGAAGACAGAGTTGTCTTGAGGGGTCGGGCAGGGCTCCCGTAGGGTGTGCTCGTCACGGGGAGCCCGACCGGTATCCAGTCCATCGGTGAGTCCGGTACACATCGCCAGAGATCAGCTCGAGGCGGGGTATCCGTAGATGGGAACGGCGCATGCGCGCTCTTAGATCACCCCTCGCGAAAACGATCCTCAGCACCACGACGGTTCTGGCTGCCGTGATCGGCGTCACCCTCACCGGGACGTCGGCCCAGGCTGCGACTCCGTCCCTTCCACCCGCCAACGGGCAGTTCGACTACCAGATCGGCGGCGCCTACACGCCGGCGTCGAGCGTGTCGATCGTCGACCGGGACCGGTCGTCGAGCCCCGTGGTCGGCAAGTACAACATCTGCTACGTGAACGCCTTCCAGACGCAGCCCGAGGAGAAGTCGTTCTGGACGGGATCGCACTCCGATCTGTTGCTCAAGAACAGCGACGGCAGTTACGTCGAAGACCCCGACTGGAAAGGCGAGTATCTGCTGGACACGTCGACCGCCGCGAAGCGGACCAGTATCGCCGGCATCGTCGACGGCTGGATCGACGGCTGCCAGAGCAAGGGATACCAGGCCGTCGAACCGGACAACCTCGACTCGTGGACGCGCTCGAAGGGCAAGCTGACGAAGGCGAACGCCATCGCCTACGCCACCCTCCTCGCGACCCACGCGCACGCGGACGGGCTCGCGATCGCGCAGAAGAACACCACCGAGCTCGGCTCCGCCGGCAAGAACACCGTCAAGTTCGATTTCGCGATCGCCGAGGAATGCCAGTTCAACACCGAGTGCGACGCGTACACCGACGTCTACGGGAACAACGTGATCGAGATCGAGTACACCGACAACCGTCGCAGTGCCTACACGAACGCGTGCGCGGCGCAGGGGAAGACGATCTCCGTCATCTTGCGCGACCGCGACGTCGTTCCCAGCTCCGACCCGGCCTACCGCTACGAATACTGCTGAGCGCCGGCGCTCGACGGCACGCCTCCTCCGCGCGGGGAGGCGTGCCGTCGTCCAGGGCGATTCGGGGCGCGGCGACTCCCCGTCCGACAGATCGTCTCCAACTCGCGATCCGTGTGGCACACTGTTGATCACATTCAGGCAAGGAGGCATGATGTGGGGCCAATTCGCGCCGCGAAACGCGGCTGGAAGGCTTGACCTCTCCGTGACGATTCCGGAGGGCCGCCCGACGAACGTCCCCCGCTTTGCCATCGCTCCCACGGTGAGATCCCTCCCGCTCGACGCGTTTCCCCTTGCCCGGATCATCCGACGGTTCCCGCCCGACTCGTAGTCGCGGAACATTCGTTACCACAACCGATACAGCACCGAAACATTGGTCTGGTCAAATGGACTCGGCCGATGAAGACCTTTAGGAAAGGCATTGCGATGAGCATGAAAGACAAGCAGATCGAGCGACGCACCTTCTTTCGCGGCGCTGCAGTCGCCGCGATCATGATTCCGCTCAGCGGCACGCTGGCGTCATGTGCAACGAGCGGCGGCGGGGATAGCAGCACCGGTAAGAAGTCGAAGAACAACCCGTTCGGCGTCGCCGCCAATTCGACGACGGACGCTGTCATCTTCAAGGGTGGCTATGGCATCGCATACGCGCAGTTCGCCGGCAAGCAGGTCTCCAAGCTGCAAAAGGGTTCGACCGTCAAGGTCACCGCTCAGACCAACATCGCACAGACGCTGCAGCCTCGATTCGTCGCCGGTAACCCGCCGGACGTCATCGACAACTCGGGTGCCAACCTCATCGGTATCAACACCATCCGCGGGCAGCTCGAGGATCTCACCGACGTCATTAATGCTGACAACTACGAAGGCAAGAAGATCAGCGACACGCTCTACGCGGGTGTGACGAAGCCGGGAACATTCGACGGCAAGTTCGTGCAGTTGAACTATGTGCTGACGGTATATGCACTGTGGCATTCCGAAAGCCTGTTCAAACAGAACGGCTGGACCGTTCCCACGACGTGGGACGAGATGTACGAGCTCGGCACGAAGGCCAAGGCCGCCGGCAAGTACCTCTTCACCTGGGGCAAGGAAGCGGCGACCTACTACCAGACCCTGGCGATCAGCTCGGCGATCAAGGAGGGCGGCGACGAAGTGCGACTCGCCCTCGACAACCTCGAGGCCGGTTGCTGGTCGAAGGACGCCGTGCAGCAGGTCTTCACCGCCATGAAGAAGATCATCGACGCCGGCTACGTGAAGCCCGGCGGTGCCGGAACGCAGTTCACGGCAGCGCAGGCCCAGTGGTCGGACGACGAAGAGGCGATCCTCTACCCGTCCGGCAGCTGGATCGAGAACGAGATGAAGACCCAGACGAAGTCGGGCTTCACGATGACCGGAACGCCGGAGCCCACCGTCACGAAGAACTCGAAGTTCCCCGCCGCGGCCCTGCACTCGACGGCCGGTGAGGGTTACATCGTGCCGAGCCAGGGCAAGAACGTCGCGGGCGGCAAGGAGTTCCTGCGCGCGATGCTCTCGAAGGACGCGGCCGTGAACTTCGCGAAGTCGACCCTCTCGTCAACCATCGTGAAAGACACCATTCCCGAGGACGGCTTCGGCTCGACCGCGCTCGTCTCGCAGGTGAAGATGCTCGCCGACGCGGGCACGAACGTCTTCAGCTGGAACTTCGTCGACCTGTACGGCATGAACACCGACCAGCTCGTCGTCTGGAACACGTTCCTCTCCGGGGTTCCTCCGTCGCCCAGCTCACGAGCGCGCTGCAGACGATCACCGACAAGGTGCGCAACGACGACTCGGTGAAGAAGGTCAAGGTCAAGTGACGTCGACCGACACACCGGCGACCACTCGTAGCGGCGTCTCCGGCCCTCCCGTCCGGAGACGCCGCAAGAAGTTCTCGTTCGATCGCGTCAGCTTCTTCGTGGTGTTCCTCGGGATACCGGTGGTCGGCTACCTGATCTTCGTGATCTGGCCCTTCCTCCAGGCGTTCTACTACTCGCTGACAGACTGGTCGGGCTTCAGCCCGGACATGAACTTCATCGGCCTGAAGAACTACGTCAACCTCTTTCAAGACAGCATCTTCCTGAAGGCCGTGGGCAACAGCGTCACCCTTCTGATCGTGCTGCCGTTCGTCACCCTGGTGATCGCCATGGCGTTCGCGTCGATCATCGTCCTGGGTGGTCCGAGCAACGGACCGATCCGCGGTCTGAAGGCGTCGAGCCTGTACCGGGTCGTCTCCTTCTTCCCGTACGTGATTCCGGCCATCGTGATCGCGATCATCTGGTCGTTCGTCTACGATCCGAGTGCCGGTCTCCTGAACGGCATCCTGCAGTCGCTGGGCGGTAACTGGGCGAACTCGTTCGCCTGGCTGGGGAATCCGAGGACGGCCCTCGTCTCGGTCATCTTCGTCATCGTCTGGGGCCTCGTCGGCTTCTACATGGTGCTGTTCATCGCCTCCATCAAGGGTGTGCCCGCCGAGATCTACGAGGCGGCGCGCATCGACGGAGCCGGCCGCTTCCGAACGGCGATCTCGATCACGGTGCCCCTGATCCGCGACAACATCCAGACGGCGTACATCTACATGGGGATCCTGGCTCTCGACGCCTTCGTCTACATGGCCGGGCTCGAGGCCGGAGGCGGTCCGGGCAACTCGACGCTGGTCATCTCTCAGCGGCTGTTCACCACGGCCTTCACCAAGGGACAGTTCGGCTACGCGTCGGCGATGGGCGTGACGCTCGCTCTCATCACCCTTCTGTTCGCGGCGGTCGTCTTCGCCGTGAACCGACTCACCGGCGGAACGAACGAGGTTTCCGAATGACGACCACCCAGTCCGAAGCCACCCCGGCGGTCGTCGCCGATCGAGCGAGCACGCGTACCCAGCGTCGGTCGCGCCGCGGCGACCGCACCGTGGGAACGATCTCGCACGTCGTCCTGGTCATCTGGACGATCCTCATCGTCGTCCCGCTCCTGTGGACCCTGATGTCGTCGTTCAAGACCAGCAAGGAGATCTTCGCTTCTCCCTTCTCCTTGCCGACACGGTTCAACTTCGACAACTACGTCAGCGCCTGGACGACGGCCGGTATCGGTAGCTACTTCGTCAACACGCTCATCGTCGTCTTCGGAGCGCTCATCCTCACGATGCTCTTCGGGGCGATGTGCTCGTACGTTCTGGCGCGCTTCGAGTTCCGCGGAAACCGGGCGATCTACTACCTGATGCTGGCCGGCCTCACCTTCCCGGTGTTCCTGGCGATCGTGCCGCTGTTCTTCGTGCTGAAGAACCTGGGGATCCTGAACACCCTGCCCGGGCTGATCGTGACCTACGCCGCGTTCGCGCTGCCGTTCACGGTGTTCTTCCTCTTCGCGTTCTTCAAGACCCTGTCGAAGTCGATGGCCGAAGCGGCCTCGATCGACGGCGCGGGGGAGTGGCGCACGTTCTTCCAGATCATGCTGCCGCAGGCCCGTCCGGGGCTGGCGACCGTGACGATCCTGAACTTCGTCGGGCTGTGGAACCAGTTCCTCCTGCCGGTGGCCCTCAACTCCGACCCCAAGAACTGGGTGCTGACCCAGGGCATGGCGGCGTTCTCGTCGCAGGCCGGATACTCGGTGAACTTCGGTGCGCTCTTCGCGGCCTCGATCCTCGTGATCCTGCCCGTGCTCGTCGTGTACCTGATCTTCCAACGTCAGCTGCAGGGCTCCGTGTCGATCGGCACCAACAAGTAACTCGGCGGCACCGGCGTGGAGAGATCGACACTCAGCCGTGCAGGTCGAAGTCGCGGAGAGCGTCGCGAAGGTGCCCGTTGTTCGCTTCGAGCAGCTTCGCGGCGTCGCCCGGCGACAGCCTCGTCTTGAGGGCGAGCACGGCACCTTTGACCGAGCCGCCGGCAGCCTCGAGCGCGTCGGCGGCGGCGTGCGGGTCGGCTCCGGTGACCGCGGAGACGGTCCGTCGTGAACGGGCGACGAGCTTCTCGTTCGTGGCCTGCAGGTCGATCATGACGTTTCCGTAGGTCTTGCCCAAGCGCACCATCGTGAGCGTCGAGAGCATGTTCAGCACGAGCTTCTGTGCGGTCGCCGCCCCCAGGCGCGTCGATCCGGCGATGAATTCAGGACCGGTGACGACCTCGATGGCGACGTCGGCCAGCGCGGCGATGCGCGAGGGGCTGTTGCACGCGACCGAGACGACAAGGGCGCCGGAGCGCTTCGCCTCGCCGAGCGCGCCCAGCACGTAGGGGTCCGCCCCGAGGCGGCGAGCCCGACGACGGAGTCGAGCGCGCCGATCCCGATGTCTCTGAGGTCGGTTCCCCCTGCTCGGAATCGTCCTCGGCTCCCTCGACCGCGGAGCGGAGCGCCACGTCGCCTCCCGCGATGAGGCCGACGACGAGCCCCGGATCGGTGCCGAACGTCGGGGGGCACTCGCTGGCGTCGAGCACCCCCAACCGGCCGGAGGTGCCCGCGCCCACGTAGACGAGGCGCCCGCCGCGACTCATGCGCTCGCTGATGGCGTCGACGGCGCGGGCGATCTCCGGAAGGGCGCCCTCGACGGCGTCGACCGCGACGCGGTTGTGCGCGTACATCGACGAGACCAGCTCGGGGGTCGGAAGCAGATCGAGGTTCTCGAGCTCTTCGTCGATGACCTCGGTGGTGAGCGAACCGAGTTCCGCGGACAGGGCGTCGACGGACGGAAGCTCTGCGGCCGATCGTTCGCGGTTCGGATCGGACGGTTCAGCGGGGGAATGCGGATCGGACACGGGTCACCTGTTTCTCGTGGGGGAGTCGGGGTCGGCTGCCGATGAGCACGGCGCCGTCGAGCGCATCCCCGCGGGGCGTCGTCGACCGGAGGTTGCGCTCGGCGAGAGCAGTGGCGAGGGCTGCGGCGAATCCGGCGTGGCCGGTGAGCCCGCCGAGAACCGCCACGGGCGAGTCGCCGTCGGGTGCGGCGGCGCGAGCGGTCACGGCGAGTGCGGCCGCGGCGGCGTCGCGGATCGCGAGGGCGATCGCGTCACCGGCCTCGGCGGCGTCCAAGACGGCGGGGGCGAACGAGGCGAGGACGCGTTCGGGTGTCGGCGAGCTGCCGATCCGCGTGGGGAGATCGGCCAGCGGCCCCAGCTCGGCGATGGCGGCTTGCACCAGCGAGGTGGTGCCCCCACGTCCGTCGGCAGCCCGGAGCGCCGCGGACAGCCCCCGTTGCCCGATCCAACGACCGGACCCGTCGTCGCCGAGCCAGATGCCCACCCCGTCGGTGCGGCGCAGTCGCCCCCGGCGATCGATTCCGCAGGCGACGGCGCCCGTCCCCGCCACCAGCACCGTTCCGGGTTCGCCGTCGAGGGCGCCGGCGTGCGCCGTGACGACGTCGCTCGTGACCGCGAGATCGACGCGCGTGGCGTCGCCGAGGTGCCGGGCGATCTCTGCCGCCGCGTCGGGGGCGGTCAGGGCTCCGGCCGCGCCCACCGAGATGATCTGCACGTCGGCGCGCAGATCGTCCGGCTGCTTCGCCAGCGTCGCGAGCACGGTCTCGACGGCTCGGGCCGGGCCCCTCGCTCGGCGAGCCCGCTGGCGCCGTCGCCCTCGGTCACCGAGGTGCCGATGCGGACCCGGCAGTGCGTCTTGCCCAGGTCGACCGCAGCGACGACGTCCTGGAGATCGGACCTCGCGGAGGACGAAGTCACCTCACGCTCCTCGCGTCGCATCGATGCCTCTCATCTCACGACCGTAACGGCGTCCGCGGCCTCAGGCCAGCGCACCCATCGGATCCCAGGCGGGCAGGATCCGAGGTTCCGACGTGAGTGCCGCCCGGAGCGACTCGGGGAGGGCGGACTTCTTCACGACGACCTCGAAGACGTACTCGGCGAACCAGGAGTCGTCCATCGTGTAGAAGCCCTGGTCGCCGTTCGCGTCACCCCAGCTGTTCTCGACTCGCCACCGACGCGCCTCTCCGTCGTCGAGGTCCACGCCCGTGAGGAGCATGGCGTGGGTCATGGCCGAGTCGCCCGACAGGACGCGCTCCTCTTTGGTCATGCCGAGGTCGAGGCCGTACACGCCGTCGTAGTCGAACAGGTCGGCCGCCCAGCGTCCTTCCTTACGCAGCACCTGCTTGCCGACGTCGCAGCCGAACCAGACGGGCTCGCCGTTTCGGATGCTGGCGGCGGCCAACTCCTTCATGGTCTGGATCGGTGCGTTCACGTAGCGGACCTCGCTGCCGCCACGGACGTTGCCGAGGCCTGCGACAGTCAGAGCCTCTCCCTTGGGGTGGTCGCGACGAGGGTCGTCGACGAGGCACACGTAGTCCTGGAGATCGAGGGTGACGTACCTGTCGAAGAACTCCTGCGGGGTCGTGACGCCGTCCCGGTGGAAGGTCTTCGCGTCGTCGGTCCACTGCCACTCGAAGCTGGTGGGCGGAGTCCCGAGGTGGACCGTGAGGATTCGGTGGACGCCCTGGAGAGCGCTCCGCTTCGCCTCCTCGAGCGTGGCCTCGTCGGCCCCGTCCGCCGCCAGCCCACGCAGCGAGAGGGCCGACTTGCGCAGGTGCACCCGCAACTGCGTGTTCAGCTTGGCGGTGTTCGACGACGACTCCGTCTCGGGCATCGCCTCCTGCGGAACGACTCCGTGCTTCTCGAAGATGCTGACAGCCATGTCCCACTGGCCGCCGTCTCCGAGCGGTTCGCTGAGGAGGAACGTGAGCAGGCGGGATCCTGCCTCGTCCTGGCTGGTGTCGAGGATGTCACCCAGCCAGAAGTTGGCCCTCTCGAGCTTGTCCCAGTACATGGCGTAGTTCTGGCTGAACTCGAAGTCTTTGAGGCCCAGCTCTTTCTTCGTTCCGACGCGGAGAAGATTGAGGGCGGCGAACAGCCAGCAGCGGCCGCTCTTCATCTGATTGGTCACTTTCCAATCGTCGAGCCGGTGCGACACCGTCGAGGGGATGCCGACGAACCGGTCGCGTCGCAGAGCGATGTCGTCGAGGGTCGTCCGCGTGACGGCGTTCTGCATCCTGACCGCGTTCGCATCGGCCAGGAAGTCGCTGCGGAACTCGTCGAGCGTCTCTGCCGTGAGGACGTCGGCGGAGGCGCGGGCTGCGTCGGGCTTCGGCCCGGTCGCCGAGGTGGATCCGGTCGCGGGTGTCGCTTCGGTGATGCTCATGATCGACCTTTCGTGTCACTTCTTCGCTGCCGCGAACGCGGCATCGGCAAGGGCGCTGCGGAGAGCGGTGAGGCCGTCCTCCGAGCGGTGGGGGTGGACGTGGTTGGTGAGGAGCGCGACGGTGACGCCGGAGGTGCGGTCGGTCTGCAGCGATGTCCCCGTGAAGCCGGTGTGGCCGCGCGATCGGGACGCCGCGCGGCCCATCCACGCGGTCTGACCGATGCGCAGCCCCAGACTGGCACCGAATTCGCCCGCTGCGGCCGGCCCGGCCCCGATGAGGGCGGGAAGCTGGTCGTTCCACAGGTCGGCCGCCGTGATGGGGGTGCCGCCCGCGCGGATGATCTCCCCCAGGCCAGCAGATCGCTCGAACTCGCGAAGAGCCCCGCGTTCGCGCAGGCGCCGCCGAGCGACCAGGCGGCTTCGTCGTGGACGATGCCGCGCACGACGCCGCGGCCGAACTCGGGCTGGTATTCGGTGGCGGCGCTCCGGTCGACCTCGGGTGTGAAGCCGGTGTCGGCGAGGCCCAGCGGGGCGAGCGTGAACTCGTCGACGAGGTCGGACCAGGGGCGTCCGGTCGCGGTCTCGGCGAGTGCCATCGCCGTGTTGTAGCCGGTGCAGGAGTACTCGAATCGCACGCCGGGCGCTGCCGTGAGAGGCGTGCGGAGGAGGTCGTCGAGGAGGGCTCCGCGGTCGGTGAGAGGAGTGCTGCGGAAAAGGGTGGGGGTCGCGGGGACCGCGCGCCGCGCGCCGAGGAGCTCTGCCAGGGCCGGACGCCAGCCCTGCCAGGTCGACGGGAGCCCCGCCGTGTGGGTCAGGAGGTGCCTGAGGGTCACCTCGCGTCGCACGGGCTCGCGGTAGGTGGGAAGCCGGTCGGCGATCGGCCGGTCGAGGTCCAGGACGCCGACGCGGACCAGCGCCAGAAGCGTGTGAGCCGAATAGGTCTTCGTGATCGACGCGAGATCGAACAGGGTCGCCTCGGTGACGGGCTGTCTCGCGTCGACGCTCACCTCGTCACCGCTGTCGTCGATTCGCGCGAGGACGCCGACGGCGACGGAGGCGACCTCGTCGCCCTCGATCGCCACGCGACAGGTCGCACCCGAATACGTGTCGGCGGTCAGCGCCGCGGTCATGAGTTCTCTGACCCCGGCAGCGAGATCGCGCGAGCGGTCTGCCATTCACTCTCCTGGTTCCACGGTCACAACGACGTTAGTCCTGATCCGTCGGAGGCGGGTGAGCGGCCAGGATCACGGCGAGTGGCACACCGAGGGACGCTGCGCTGAATTCTCGTCATTTGTCGTCCTGGACAACAAAAAGCTTGCACATCCGACGAGGACCTTTTATCGTGGAGCCACTCAGTCGAAGCGTTTCAACAATGGAGTTCCGAATGGCCACGATCCACGACGTCGCTCGCGTCGCCGGCGTGTCCATCAGCACGGTGTCGTACGCGCTCAGCGGCAAGCGATCGATCGGGCCGGCTGTTCGCGCTCGTGTGGATTCGGCCGTGGCCGAGCTGGGGTATCAGGCCAACGCCGGAGCGCGCATGCTCGCCGGAACCCAGACCAACATCCTGGCCCTGAGCGCTCCGATGCACGCCGAGACCCATCCGCCCGCCTTCATGTCCTTCGTCGTGTCGATCGCAACCGCCGCGCGCGAGGTCGACTACGACCTGCTCCTGCTGACCGAAACCGAGCCCCTGGCGGGTCTGCGTCGCGTCGCGTCGAGCAAGCTCGTCGACGGCATCGTGGTCATGGATGTCTCCACCGACGATCCGCGGGTCCCTCTGCTGCGCGATCTCCGACTCCCGTCCGCGATCATCGGGGTGCCGGACGACGTCGACGGGATGACCTGCGTCGACTTCGACTTCGAAGCCGCCGCCGACCTCGCCGTCGAGCGTCTTGCAGCACTCGGGCATCGTGAGATCGGCCTCCTCGGGCATTCCGCGGCCCTCTACGAGCGCGGAAGCAATTTCGCCCCGCGGTTCCGCGACGCCTTCCTGGCGTCCGCTGCGGCCCGAGGTGTCAAGGCCCTCTTCACAATGTCCGATCTCGGGTCCCGAGCCGACGTCGTCGGCGAGATGCGCCGAGAACTGCCCGGGATGACCGCGCTGGTCCTCAACTGCAACGAAGAAGAGCACCGTCGCGTGCTCCACAGCCTCGAGCGCGACGACGTCACGATCCCGTCCGACCTGGCCGTCGTCTCCGCGTGCTCGAGCTTCTCCACCGACAACTTCACGACCGCGCTCGACGTCATTCCGCTCCCGGCCGAGAAATCAGGTCGGCGGGCGGTCGAACTCACCATGGCTCAACTCCGTGGCGATTCTGAGGCGCACGTGGAGCTGATCCCACCCGAGTACGTCGCCAAGGGGTCGACGGTCTCCGTCTGATCTCTCTCCCGGAAGTTTTTTCGACGGCCCATTGTCGAAGCGCTTCGACACTCACCACTCCATCACCGATCCCGCACAACCCGCGGCGCCACCGGCGCCGACCTACAAGGAAGTAGACACGATGAAGAAGAACCGAATCGTCGCCCTCGCGGCGACAGCCACCGTCACCGCCCTGCTGGTCGCAGGCTGCTCGAGCGGCGGAGGCTCCAGCAGCCCGAGTTCCGCGACGGGCAAGGTGACTCTCAAATTCTGGTCCTGGGCTCCCGGCACCGACAAGCTGGTGGCCGAGTGGAACAAGTCGCATCCCGACATCCAGGTCAAGCACACCGATGCCGGCGGTGGCGACGCCTCCTCCGCGAAGCTGTTGACTGCCAGCCGGGCCGGCAACGCGCCCGACCTCTCCGCGGTCGAGTACACGACTCTCCCGTCGTTGATCGTCGCCGGTGTCCCCGTCGATCTGACGAAGGACGTCACGGCGGCGACGAAGAAGAACTACGCCAAGGGCACCCTGCAGCAGGTGACGTTCGACGGGCACATCTACGGACTGCCCCAGGACGTCGGGCCGATGGCCCTCATCTACCGCTCGGACATCCTCAAGAAGTACGACATCGCCGTTCCCACCACCTGGGACGAGTTCGGTGCCGCCGCCGCCAAGGTCAAGGCGGCCGACCCCTCCGCGACGCTGGCATCGCTTCCGCCGGACCAGACGGGTTTCTTCGCCGGGGTCGCGACGCAGGCCGGCGCCGAGTGGTGGAGCATCAAGAACGGCAAGTGGACAGTCGGGATCGCCGACAAGGCTTCGCTCGACGTCGCCGACTTCTTCCAGGGTCTCGCCGACAAGGGCTACATCTCGACGGAGCCGATCCTCACGCCGGCGTGGAACGCCGAGGTCAACACCGACAAGGTGCTCTCGTGGCCGTCCGCTCTGTGGGCTCCCGGTGTCATCTCGGGCGTCGCTCCGGCCACCGTCGGCAAGTGGACGATGGCGCCCCTGCCGCAGTGGAAGAAGGGTGACTCCGCCGTGGCGTACCAGGGCGGATCCGCCGTCATCGTGACCAAGGACTCCAAGCACACCAAGGAAGCCGCCGAGTTCGCCCAGTGGCTCAACGCCAGCAAGACCGGGGCGAGCAACCTCCTGACGATCTCGAACGTCTACCCGGCTGCCATCTCCGGCCAGCAGGACGCCACGAAGACGGCGCCGCCCGCGCTCATGCCGAAGCAGACCGACTACTACTCGACCGCCGCGAAGATCTCCTCCAACACGATCCCGGTCACCTGGGGGCCCGACTACAACGTGGCCAACACCGCTTTCGGCGACACGTTGAGCAAGGCCATCCAGGATCACACGTCGTGGAGCCAGGCGTTCAAGGACGTCCAGAAGACCGTCGTCGCCGACATGAAGAAGTCCGGCTTCAAGGTCACCAACTAGCAACTCGATCGATGGTCACCGCCGGCGCGCCACGCGCGCCGGCGGCCCGCGACGGAAGGACGGCCTCCATGACCGCAACGCTCACCCCGCGAACACCGACCACGGCCCGGTCACGCCCGTCACGGCGTCGTCGCGGTCGATCCGCCCCGTACTTCTTCCTGCTTCCCGCGCTCGTCCTGTTCGTGCTCTTCATGGTCGTCCCGATCATCTACGCGGCCTGGTTGAGCCTGCAGACGTATCGGATCGAGGGCGGCGGCATCCTGGGCACCCGAGTCCGCGTCTTCACGGGTCTCAGCAACTACGTCTCGGCGCTGACCGATCCGGATCTCCTCTCCGGCTTCGGCCACCTCGGGCTCTACGCGGTCATCGCCGTCCCCGTGACGCTGGGCCTGGCGCTGCTCTTCGCGCTGCTGCTCGACGTGCCGGCGGCCAGGGGCACCCGGTTCTCCCGGACCGCGATCTTCATCCCGTACGCCGTTCCCGGAGTCGTCGCGGCGCTCCTCTGGGGCTTCCTCTACCTGCCGGGTACGAGTCCGTTCTCCGACATCACGAACGCCCTCGGGCTCGGTTCGATCCCGTTCCTCAAGGAGCCCGGAATCTTCGGCTCGATGGCGAACATCTCGATCTGGGGCGGCGTCGGTTTCAACATGATCATCATCTTCACGTCGCTGAGAGGGATCCCGGCGGACATCTACGAGGCTGCTCGCCTGGACGGAGCGGACGAACGCCAGATCGCCCTGTCCATCAAGATCCCGCTCGTCGTTCCCGCGCTCGTCCTGACGGCGATCTTCTCGCTGATCGGCGCCCTCCAGCTCTACGGCGAGCCGACCACGCTGAAGCCGATGACCAGCATCATCAGCCAGACCTGGGTGCCGCTGATGACCATCTACAAGGACGCCTTCCTCACGGACGACCTCCCGTCCGCCGCGGCTCTCTCCGTCATCCTCGCCCTCGGAACCGTCGTCCTCTCGGCGATCGTTCTCGGCATCACCAACCGTCGTACCTCCGGAGCACGCTCATGACCGCCCCCACTCTGTCCACCGCACGGGCTCGCCGCTCGGATGCGCTCCCCCGCGGAGAGACGCGGATCTCCGCCGCGGCGTTCCCTGGGGCAAGATCGTCCCCACCGTCGTCCTCCTCCTCGGGGCGATCTACTGCCTCATCCCGGTCGCGTGGGTCTTCGTCGCCTCGAGCAAGTCGCCCGGCCAGTTGTTCTCCACGTTCACCTTCGCGCCGGGGACGGGGCTGTTCCAGAACCTCGCCGACCTCTTCTCCTACGGTGACGGACAGTTCGGTCTCTGGGCGCTGAACTCCGTGCTCTACGCGGGGCTCGGGGGCTTCCTCTCCACCCTGGTCTCGGCGATGGCCGGCTACGCCCTGGCGAAGTACGAGTTCCGGGGTCGGAGCCTCATCTTCTACTCGATCCTCGGCGGCGTCCTCATCCCCGGCATCACGCTCGCGATCCCGCAGTACCTGCTCCTGTCGGAGGTCGGGCTCGCCGGAAGCTATCTGTCGGTCCTGCTCCCGATCATCATCAGCCCGTTCGGCATCTACCTGTCCCGGGTCTACGCGGCCTCGGCCATCCCGACGGACACCGTCGAGGCCGCCAGGATCGACGGTGCCAGCGAGTTCCGGATCTTCCGCTCGATCGCGCTGCCGCTGATGGTCCCCGGCATGGTCACCGTCTTCATGCTGCAGTTCGTGGGCATCTGGAACAACTTCCTGCTGCCCTTCGTGATGCTGTCGGATCAGAGCAACTACCCGCTGACCGTCGGTCTGTACACGCTTCTCTCGAAGGGCTCGGGTACTCCGGCCCTCTACTCGCTCGCCATCACGGGTGCCGCCGTGTCGATCATTCCCCTCATCGTGCTCATGCTCGTCCTGCAGCGGTTCTGGAGGCTCGACCTCCTCTCCGGAGGTCTCAAAGGCTGATCGATCGCTCGAGCCCTCCCTCTTCACCACAACGGAAGTCCTTCTCCTTCATGCCCTCCAGACTCACCTCCCACTCGTCCGACCTTCGACCCGGTACGACGTTCCCAGCCGTAGCAGACGGCTTCGCGTTCGGCGGCGACTATTCGCCCGAGCAGTGGCCGGAGGAGGTCTGGCGGGAAGACGTCCGGCTGATGCGAGAGGCGGGAGTCACTTCGGTCAACGTCGGCGTCTTCTCCTGGGGGTGCATCGAGGTGGCCGACGGTGTCTTCGACTTCGGCTGGCTCGACCGAGTCCTCGATCTCCTGCACGAGAACGGAATCGGAGTGAACCTGGCGACGCCCACGGCCGCGCCGCCGATCTGGCTCCTCCGGGCGCACCCGGAGATCCTCCTGGTCGGTCCCACGGGCGTGCGCGTGTCGCAGGGCGGCCGCCTCGGCTGGTCGCCCAGCTCCGCGGTGTTCCGGCGCTACGCGCTCCGGGTCGTGGAAGCACTGGCACTGCGCTACGGCTCGCATCCCGCGCTGCGTCTGTGGCACGTCAGCAACGAGCTCGGCAACGAGAACAACCACTGCTACAGCGACGAGACCGCCGTCGCCTGGCAGCACTGGCTCGAGCGCAGATTCACCTCGATCGAGGCTCTGAACGAGGCCTGGGGCACGGCGTTCTGGGGACACGTGTACACGACGTTCGAGCAGGTCGAACCGCCGCGGTTCGCCGCCACGAGCCAGAACCCCGGGTTGCTGCTCGACTTCGAACGCTTCTCGAGCGACGCCCTCCTCGCCCACTACGAAGCCGAGCGTGAGGTTCTCCGCCGGGTCACGCCTCAGATCCCCATCACGACCAACTTCATGATCCAGAACCACCCCGGAGTCGCGGACTACGGTCGCTGGTCGCACGAGGTCGACATCGTCGCCAACGACCACTACACGATGGGATCCGATCCGGAGGGCTTCGGGGAGCTGGCATTCAGCGCCGACCGGACCAGGGGCATCGCCCACGGCGAGCCGTGGCTGCTCATCGAGCACTCGACCTCCGCCGTCAACTGGCAGCCTCGCAATCGAGCGAAGGGGCGCGGCGAACTGGCCAGGAACAGCCTCGCCCACATCGCCCGCGGCGCGGACGGCGCCCTGTTCTTCCAGTGGCGTCAGTCGTCGGCGGGGAGCGAGCAGTACCACTCGTCCGTCGTTCCACACGCGGGAGCGGACACGAAGGTCTTTCGCGAGGTGGTCGAGCTGGGAGCGGTGCTCGAGAGGATCGCGGAGGTGGCCGGCTCGGTGACCGAAGCGGCTCGGGTCGCGATCCTGTTCAGCGACGACTCGGCGGCGGCGCTCCGCTCCGGCCCGAAACCGAGCGTCGACCTCAACTCGCTCGACGAGGCCCTCGCCTTCCATCGCGCGCTCACCCGACTCGGGATCGCGGTCGACGTCGTCCCGCCGGGCACGCCGCTCGATCGGTACGACGTCGCGATCGTCGCGACCGTGTACTCCCTGCCCGAGACGGCCGCCGAGCAGGTGGCCGACTGGACAGCAGCCGGCGGAACCCTGGTGGTGACCCCGTTCAGCGGCCTCGTCGACGAGCACAACCGTGTGCTCACGGGCGGGTACCCGGGCGCTCTCCGCGAGCTCCTCGGCGTGCGTGTCGAGGAATTCTTCCCGCTGCTCGAAGGGGAATCCGTCGTTCTCAGCGACGGGTCGGTGGGCTTCATCTGGTCGGAGCTGGCGCAGAGTGCGGGTGCCGAGATCACCGCGTCGTACACGAGCGGTGCACTCGCGGGTGAACCGGCGGTCTTCCGGAACACGGTCGGGGACGGTGCGGCCATCTACCTGTCGACGCACCTCGATCCGGCCTCCAAGGCGGTCTTCGTCGAGGACCTCGTGAGGGGAGCGGGAATCGAGCCGGTCGCCGCGGGCGATCCCGGTCTCGAGCGTGTTCGGCGGATAGGGGCGAACGGCTCGTGGCTGTTCGCCATCAATCACGGCGACGAGCCCGCCTCGGTGGCCGCCACGGGGATCGACCTGGTGACGGGAGACCGGGCAGACGGTGCACTCGTCGTCGCCGCCGGAGCGGTCGCCGTGATCCGCGAGGAGGTCTCCGCATGAAGTTCACCGACGGTTTCTGGGAGACGCGAGACGGCTTCACCGCGCTCTACGCACAAGAGGCCCACGACGTCTGGGCCGACAACGGCGGCCTGCGGGCGTTCGCCCCGACGAAGCGGATCGTCTCCCGCGGCGACACCCTCAACCGCCCGATGCTGACCGTGTCGGTCACCTCGCCCCTGGAGAACGTCGTGCGCGTGCGGATCTCTCACCACGAGGGAGTCACCGGTCGGGGCGGCTTCGAGCTGCCCGGCCTCGATCCGGACAGTGCCGTCGGCGACGTCGTCCTCGATCCGGAAGGCGGGGGATCGCTGTCGACGGGGGACCTCAGGGTCACGATCGGCGCCGGAGCCCCCTGGTCGCTCGATTTCTCCGCGGGAGGCGAGCGACTGACCGGGTCGGGTCACCGGTCGGTCGGTCACATCACGGCGGACTCGGGGAGACCTTCGTCCACGAGCAGCTCGAGCTCGGTGTGGGCGAACTCGTGTACGGACTCGGGGAACGATTCGGGCCGCTCGTGAAGAACGGCCAGACGGTCGACATCTGGAACGCCGACGGCGGCACCTCCAGCGAGCAGGCCTACAAGAACGTCCCCTTCTACCTGACGAACAGGGGCTACGGAGTACTGGTCAACGACCCCGGAAAGGTCGCCTTCGAGGTCGGCTCCGAAGCCGTCGAACGCGTGCAGTTCTCCGTCCGGGGAGAGAGCCTCGAGTACTTCCTGATCTACGGGCCCACTCAGAAAGACGTGCTCGAGCGATACACGCAGCTGGCAGGACGACCCGCGCTGGTCCCGGCCTGGAGCTACGGCCTGTGGCTGACGACGAGTTTCACGACCGAGTACGACGAAGCGACCGTCACGTCGTTCATCGACGGATTCACCGCGCGCGATCTGCCCCTCGCGGCGTTCCACTTCGACTGCTTCTGGATGCGCGAGTTCAACTGGACCGATTTCGAGTGGGACAGCCGAGGATTCCCGGATCCCGAGGGCATGCTCGCCCGTCTTCACGACAGGGGGCTGCACACCTGCGTCTGGATCAATCCCTACATCGCTCAGCGCTCGCCGCTGTTCGCGGAGGCCGCATCGCAGGGCTTCCTCGTCGTACGCCCGAACGGGGACGTCTGGCAGTGGGACATGTGGCAGGCCGGGATGGGCATCGTCGACTTCACGAATCCTCGGGCGACCGCTTGGTACCAGGAGAAGCTCCGGAACCTGCTCCGGCAGGGGGTGGACTCGTTCAAGACCGACTTCGGCGAGCGGATTCCCATCGATGTCGTCTGGCACGACGGCAGCGAACCGGAGGCCATGCACAACCTCTATGCCCAGGCCTACAACCGCGCCGTCCACGAAGTCCTCGTCGAAGAGCGAGGTGAGCGGGATGCCGTCGTCTTCGCGCGCTCGGCGACCGTCGGCGGGCAGACCATGCCGGTGCACTGGGGCGGCGACAACTCGTCCAGCCACATCTCGATGGCGGAGTCGCTGCGTGGCGGGCTCTCCCTCGCCTACGGCGGGTTCGGCTTCTGGGCCCACGACATCGGCGGCTTCGAAGGGCTCCCCGACGCCGGCGTCTTCAAGCGGTGGCTCGCCTTCGGGCTGCTGTCGTCGCACTCGCGCCTTCACGGGTCGAGCTCGTATCGGGTGCCGTGGCTCTTCGACGAGGAGGCCGTCGACATCACCCGAGCGTTCACCACGCTCAAGCTCTCGCTCATGCCGTACCTCTTCCAGGCCGGAGTGGAAGCACACGAACACGGAATCCCCGTCATGCGGCCGATGACGCTGGAGTTCGATCGTGATCGCGCCGTCGAGCACCTCGACGCGCAGTACATGCTCGGCCCCGACCTCCTGGTCGCGCCCGTCTTCACCGCCGACGGAACAGTCGAGTTCTACCTTCCGAACGGGCTGTGGACCGACTGGTTCACGGGCGAGACCGTCGTCGGAGGCCGCTGGCGGACCGAGACACACGGTTTCCGCACGCTGCCGCTCTACGTCCGGGAGGGCGCCGTCGTCCCCGTCGGCTCGCGCACCGACCGCGCCGACTACGACTACCTCGACGACCTGACCCTCCGCGTCTTCCCCTCGACGGGGGCGGACTCCCGACGACTCACGGTCACCGATCAGGCCACGGGTGCCGCGACGACCTTCGACATCGATCGGGCCGCGGACGGCACGGTCACCGTCACCGGCGGAGATCCTGCGCGCTATCGCGTGGAGGTCGTCGGGTTCCCCGCAGGATCGGCGGTCCGGGCCGCGGGGTGAGCGCGGGATCGCTCCCGCCGACACCGCCTCGCCATCGATCAGGACGGCCGAGGCGCTACTGTCGAAGGCGGCGACTTCCCGGAGTCGCCGCCCGAAGCAGCGAACCGAGGAGAACACACCTTGTCACCACTGGCCGTCATCGTCCTCGCCGCGGGCCAGGGCACGCGCATGAAGTCCTCGACTCCGAAGGTGCTGCACCGCCTCGGAGGGCTGCCGCTGATCCATCACGTCCTCGAGTCGTCTCGCGCGCTCGAACCGGACCACCTCCACGTCGTCGTGCGGCACGATCGCGACACGGTCACGGCCAGCGTGCTCGAGGTCGCCCCGCACGCCGTGATGATCGACCAGGACGACGTCCCCGGCACCGGTCGAGCGGTCGAGCAGGCCGTCCAGGCGCTGCCCGGCGATTTCGAGGGCGACGTCGTGGTGGTGAGCGCCGACGTGCCGTTCGTCGACCACGGCACTCTGCAGAAGCTCCTCGAGCAGCACCGGAGCGCGGGCGCCGAGGTCACCCTGCTCAGCGCGATCCTGCAGGATCCCCGCGGCTACGGTCGCGTCATCCGCAACGGCGACGAGACGGTCGCCCGGATCGTCGAGCACAAAGACGCCACGGAGGCCGAGCTCGCGGTCGGTGAGATCAACTCGGGCACCTACGTCTTCACCGTCGCCTCGCTCCGCAAACACCTGCCGTTCGTCACGACCTCCAACTCGCAGAACGAGAAGTACCTCACCGACGTGGTCGGCCTCTCGACGACGAACGGCGGCACGGTGGCCGCGCTCGCCGTCGACGAGCCATGGCGCGTCGAGGGCATCAACGACCGCGTCCAGCTGTCGGTCGCCGCCCGTCGCCTCAACGACCGGATCGTCCGCCACTGGCAGCTCGAGGGCGTCACGATCGACGACCCGCAGACCACCTGGATCGACCGGGACGTGAGTCTCGCCCGCGACGTCGAGATCCTGCCGGGCACCCAGCTCAAGGGCGCGACCGTCGTCGAGACGGGCGCCGTCGTCGGGCCCGACACCACGCTGGTCGACACCGAGGTCGGCGAGCGAGCGGTGGTCAAGCGCACCGACGCCACCCTCGCCGTGATCGGTGCCGACGCGAGCGTGGGGCCCTTCGCCTACCTCCGACCCGGCACGATCCTCGGAGCAGGAGGCAAGATCGGCACCTACGTCGAGACGAAGAACGCGACCATCGGCGAGGGGAGCAAGGTTCCGCACCTGAGCTACGTCGGCGACACCGAGGTCGGTGTCGGCGCCAACATCGGGGCCGGCACGATCACCGCCAACTACGACGGCGTGAACAAGCACCGCACGGTCGTGGGGTCTCACGTTCGAACCGGGTCGCACAACGTGTTCGTCGCGCCCGTTAGGATTGGTGACGGAGCGTACACAGGTGCAGGAACCGTCGTCCGCAAAGACGTGCCGGCCGGATCCCTCGCCATCAACGTCGCTCCGCAGCGCACGATGAGCGGATGGGTCGAGGCCAAACGCCCGGGCACCGAGGCAGCGAAAGCGGCCGCGGCAGCCGAGGCTCTGGAAGCGGCCCGTGCGATCGAGACGTCGCAGAGCACCAGCGAGACGAACCACGATTGGGCCCCTGTGTCGACAGAGCGACGCACGGCCGAGGCCCCCGGGCCAGAGAGCGAGTGACGTGTCCGGAATCAAGATCACGGGCGAAAATCGACTCGTGCTGGTGACGGGTCGGGCACATCCTGCTCTCGCCGACGAGATCGCCCGCGAGCTCGGCACCGAGCTGACGCACACCGACGCCCGCACCTTCGCCTCGAGCGAGATCTATGCGCGCTACGACGACAGCGTCCGCGGTTCCGACGCCTTCGTGATCCAGTCGCACACGCGGCCGATCAACGAGTGGCTCATGGAACAGCTGATCATGGTCGACGCCCTCAAGCGGGCCTCCGCCAAGCGCATCACCGTCGTGGCCCCCTACTACCCCTACGCCCGCCAAGACAAGAAGGGCCGCGGCCGCGAGCCCATCTCCGCCCGCCTGGTCGCCGACCTCTTCAAGGCCGCCGGTGCTCACCGGATCATGAGCGTCGACCTGCACGCGCCGCAGATCCAGGGCTTCTTCGACGGCCCCGTCGACCACCTCTTCGCCATGCCCGTGCTGCTCAAGCACTTCCAGGAGAAGCTCGACCCCGAGACCCTCACCGTGGTCTCGCCCGACATGGGCCGCGTCAAGGTCGCCGACATCTGGAGCGAGAAGCTCGGCGCGCCCCTGGCCATCATCCACAAGCGTCGCGACCCCCGCGTCATGAACGAGGTCTCCGTCCACGAGATCGTCGGTCAGGTCGAGGGCGCGTCTGCCTTCTCGTCGACGACCTGATCGACACCGGTCGCACGATCGCGAAGGCGGCCGAGGCCCTCAAGAAGGCGGGCGCGCTGGGTGTCGTCGTCGCGGCCACCCACGCGGTGTTCTCCGATCCTGCGCCCGAGATCCTCTCCAACGAGTTCATCGACTCGGTCGTGGTGACCGACACGCTGCCCCTGACCGAGCACCAGCGCTTCGAGAGCCTCACCGTCCTGCCGATCGCCCCGCTCATCGCCCGGGCCATCCACGAGGTGTTCGACAACGGGTCGGTCACGAGCATGTTCGACGGCGCCGCCTGAGTCGGCCCGGCTTCGCCCCGAACGCCGAGTGGGCCGATTCGCACGTTCTCCGAAACGGAAGCGTGCAAATCGGCCCACTCGGCGCGGGTGCTCAGTGAGTGCTGGGCTCCGTCTCGATCTCGGAGCGGTCGTCCGACCAGAGGGTGTGGAACACCAGGTCGCTGTCGACGCGCTTGTAGGTGTGCGCACCGAAGAAGTCGCGCTGACCCTGGATCAGGCTCGCGGGCAGACGCTTAGCTGCAAGCGAGTCGTAGTAGCTGAGCGCGCTCGCGAAGCCGGGAACCGGGATCCCCGAGAGACTCGCCTTCGCGACGATGCGGCGCCACGCGTCTTCGCCGTCGGCGATGGCCTTGGCGAAGTACTCGTCTTCCAGCAGCGTCGCGATGGTGGAGTCGTTCTGGTACGCGTCGACGATGCGGTTCAGGAACTGCGCGCGGATGATGCAGCCACCGCGCCAGATCTTCGCGACGGCGCCCTTGTCGATGTCCCAGTCGTACTCTTTCGCGCCGGCGATGATGGCGTCGAAACCCTGCGCGTAGGCGACGATCTTGGAGGCGTAGAGCGCCTTCTGCACGTCGTCCTCGAAGCCCTCACCGGCTTCCTGCACGGTGGGCCGATTCTTCAGCGTCTTCTGCACGGCGGCGCGCTGATCCGGCTTCGACGACACGGCGCGCGCGAAGACGGCCTCGGCGATGCCGCCGACCGGAACGCCGAGGCCGACGGAGTTCTGAACCGTCCAGACGCCGGTGCCCTTCGAGCCCGCCTCGTCGACGATGACGTCGACCAGGGGCTTGCCGGTCTTGGCGTCCTTCTGCTTGAGGACCTCTGCCGTGATCTCGATCAGGTACGACTCGAGCTCGCCCTTGTTCCACTCCTCGAACACGGCCGCGATCGCGTCGGGGTCGTGGCCGCCGATGTGGCGCAGGAGGTCGTACGACTCGGCGATGAGCTGCATGTCGGCGTACTCGATGCCGTTGTGGATCATCTTGACGAAGTGCCCGGCGCCGTCGTGGCCGATGTGGGTCACGCACGGCTCGCCCTCGGCGACCGCGGCGATCGACTTCAGGATCGGTCCCAGCGTCTTCCAGGCCTCATCACTGCCGCCCGGCATGATCGACGGACCCTTTAACGCGCCCTCTTCACCGCCGGAGATGCCGGTGCCGACGAAGTTGAGCTTCTTTTCTTTCAGATCGTGCTCGCGACGGATGGTGTCCTGGAAGTTGGCGTTGCCGCCGTCAACGATGATGTCGCCCTCTTCGAACAGCCCGGCGAGCTGATCGATGACCGCGTCGGTGCCACGGCCCGCCTGGACCATGATGATCGCGGTGCGCGGCTTCGACAGCGAGTCGACGAAGTCTTCGATCGTCTTCGACGCGATGAACCCGGCCTCGCCGTGCTCCTCGATCAGGGTGTCGGTGCGCTCGGGGGAGCGGTTGTAGACGGCAACGGTGTTGCCCTCTCGGGAAGCAAGGTTCCGGGCCAGATTGGAGCCCATCACGGCGAGCCCCACGACGCCGATGTTCGCCTTGCCAGTGTTCTCTCCGTGTTCGGCCACGGTGCCTCCTTCGCTTGGTAACGACAATCTATCGATCCGTGCGCCGCCTTTCCCAGTGTGTGACGGCCCCAGGGCCTGCGGATGCCAGGTTCGACGTGGCGAGGCGCGTGCCGTAGACTCGACGACTGAACTTCGGCGAGGGATGCACGGCATCCGTGATCGACGCGGTGGGCGGACAAAAGGGGAGCGTTTCCCGGTCTTTCCTCACGCTGACAATGCGTTCGAGTTGAACACACCAGAACCCCTAGGAGAAAACCATGTCCGACGACAACAAGCTCGCGGTCGAGCTGCGCACCAACTTCGGCAAGGGAGCGGCTCGCAAGATCCGCGCCCTCGACAAGATTCCCGCCGTCCTCTACGGCCACGGCACCGACCCCGTGCACCTGACCCTCCCGGGTCACGAGACGATGCTCATCACGCGTCGCGCCAACTCGGTGCTCGAGCTCGACATCGAGGGCAAGGGCCAGCTCGCCCTCGTGAAGGACATCCAGCGCGACCCGGTTCGCCAGATCATCGAGCACATCGACCTGGTCATCGTCCGCGCCGGTGAGCGCGTCGAGGTCGAGGTCCCCGTCCACATCGAGGGCGAGTCGTACCCCGGCACGATCCACGTGGTCGAGTCCAACACCCTGCTGCTCGACGTCGAGGCGACTCACATCCCGCAGAACGTCGTCGTGTCGATCGAGGGCCTCGAAGAGGGCGCCCAGATCCAGGCCCACGAGGTCACGCTGCCCGCCGGCGCCAAGCTGGTCACCGACCCCGAGATCCTCGTGGTCAACATCAGCCTGCCTCGCGCCGAGGTCGCCGCCAGCGACGAGGAGACCTCGACCGAGGACGCCCCCGAAGAAGACGCTCCCGCAGAGTAGTCACTCCCTCGAAACGAAGGCGGACGTTCGCCGCGAATGGCTGACGACAACAGATGGCTCGTGGTCGGGCTCGGTAACCCCGGGCCCGGCTACGCTTCCACCCGGCACAACGTCGGGCAGATGGTGCTCACCCTGCTCGGCGACCGCCTGCAGTCGGGTTTCAAGAACCACAAGACGCAGGCGACCGTCGCCGAAGGGCGCAGTTTTCCCGGCGGCCCGCGGCTGGTCCTGGCGAAACCGTTGACCTTCATGAACGTGAGCGGCCCGCCGGTCGCCGCGCTCCTGCGCTACTACGACCTCGACGTGTCGCGGTTGATCGTCGTCCACGACGAACTCGACATCCCGTTCGACACCCTCAAGCTCAAGCAGGGGGCGGGCACGGCGGTCACAACGGCCTGCGCGACATCATCGCCGCCTGCGGCTCCAACGACTTCACGCGGGTCCGCGTCGGCATCGGCCGCCCTCCCGGTCGGCAGTCGGCGGCCGACTTCGTGTTGCAAGACTTCTCGGCCGCGGAGCGCAAGACGCTGCCCAACCTCCTCGACGAGGCGGCAGACGCCGTCGAACTGATCGCCGGCGACGGTCTCACCGCCGCCCAGCTGAAGTTCCACACCGCCGAGTAGCACCGACCTCGACGCCGCAACGCGTTTTGCAGACATCTCGACGTGCCGCGGCACGTCTCGATGTCCGCAAAACGCGTTGCGGCGGGCAGCGAACACCCCGGGCCAGTGTCGGGGGTGCCACGTAGACTTCGTCGAGTGATCCTTCAGGGCTTGATTCCTGCGCTTTCGCGCGCCTCCACGTTCGACGCTGCCCTGGCTCAGGCCGGTAGGTCCAGCGACTTCTCCCTCGTCGACGGCCTCCGCATTCCGCTGCTGGCAGGTCTTCTGTCCAGGCGCGAAGGGCCCCAGGCGCTCCTCGTCATCACGGCGACGGGCCGTGAGTCCGAGGCGGTTCGCACCTCTCTCGACAGCTATCTACCCGACGCCGAGATCCTCGAGTTCCCCGCGTGGGAGACCCTGCCGCACGAGCGCCTGAGCCCGAGCGCCGAGACGGTCGGCAAGCGCATCCACGCGCTCCGGCGGCTGGCCGCGTGGCAGAGGCAGGCCGACGCCGATCCTGCGGGCCTCCGCCCTCTGGTGCTCGTGGCCGGCGTCCGGGCGGCGCTGCAGCCGATCTCCGACAACCTCGCCGACATCGACCCCGTGGTGCTCACCACGGGCGAACGCGGCTACGACCTCACCACGATCGCCCTGCAGCTCGTCGACCTGGCCTACGCCCGCGTCGACATGGTCACGCGCCGCGGCGAGTTCGCCGTGCGCGGCGGCATCCTCGACGTGTTCCCGCCCACCTCCGAGCACCCCGTGCGCGTCGACTTCTTCGGCGACGAGGTCGACCAGATCCGCCTGTTCTCGGTGGCCGACCAGCGCAGCCTCGACACCGAGGTCGACAGCGTCGAGCTTCCGCCGAGCCGCGAGATGCTGCTCACGGAGGCGGTCCGGCAGCGGGCCCGCGAAATGCAGCACGAGTTCCCGAGCCTCTCGACGATGCTCGAGAAACTCGGCCAGGGCATCCCGGTCGAGGGCATGGAGTCGCTGGCGCCGGCCCTCGTCCACCGACTGGTGCCGCTGACCCACTACCTGCCGGCATCCTGCGCTGTCGCCGTGCTCTCACCCGAGCGCGTCGTCTCCCGCGCGAAGAGCCTGGCCGAGACCAACCGCGAGTTCCTCGAGGCGGCCTGGAGCGCCGCGACGGCCGGTGCCGAAGCTCCGATCGACCTCGACTCGGGCGACTTCCTGACGCCGCGCGACCTTCGCGACTCGGCCGGCGACCGCACGTGGTGGTCGCTGTCCGGCTTCGACGCGGGGCTGGTGCTCACCGACGAGGAGAAGATCGAGGCCGCGGGCGACTACGTGCGCCTCGACGCCGAGACGGTGCCGAGCTTCTCGGGCAACGCCGAGGGTGCGCTCGACCACGTGGCAGCCCGCGTGGCCGACGGCTGGAGCGTCGTCGTCACCGCCCGCGGCGCAGGCCTCGTCGAGCGGGCTCGCGACGTCCTGGCGGATCGCGGTATCGCGGCTCGTCTTCTCGACGCTCTGCCGCCCGAACTGGAGCCGGGGGTCGTGCACCTCGTCGCCGGCGGCATCGAAGCCGGCTTCGAGCTGCCCGACGCCAAGATCGCCGTGCTCGGCGAGTCCGACTTCTACGGTCGGGCTGCGGGCTACGAGTCGCGCCAGGTGAAGAAACTCGCCTCCCGGCGCAAGAACGTGGTCGATCCGCTGCAGCTCAAGACGGGCGACATCGTCGTGCACTCCACGCACGGCATCGGCAAGTTCCTCGAGCTCACCAGCCGTGAGGTGTCGACGGGCGGTCGCAACGCGGTCAAGCACAGCCGCGAATACCTCGTCCTCGAGTACGCCGCGTCGAAGCGCGGTCAGGCCGGAGACCGCCTCTACGTGCCGACCGACCAACTCGATCTCCTCAGCCGCTACGTCGGCGGCGAGGCGCCCAAGCTCTCGAAGATGGGCGGCAGCGACTGGTCGCAGGCGAAGGGCAAGGCCCGGAAGGCCGTCCGCGACATCGCCGTCGAACTCGTGAAGCTCTACTCGGCGCGCATGGCCTCCAAGGGCTACGCGTTCAGCCCCGACACCCCGTGGCAGCGCGAACTCGAAGAGGCGTTCCCATTCGCCGAGACGCCCGATCAGCTGACCACCATCGACGAGATCAAGGCCGACATGGAGCGGCCGATCCCGATGGATCGCCTCATCTCAGGAGACGTCGGCTACGGCAAGACCGAGGTGGCGATCCGAGCGGCGTTCAAAGCGGTGCAGGATGGCAAGCAGGTCGCGATGCTGGTGCCGACCACCCTCCTGGTCAAGCAGCACATGGAGACCTTCGCCGAGCGCTTCGCCGGCTTCCCCGTCCACCTCAGGGCCCTCAGCCGCTTCCAGTCCGCCAAGGAGTCGAAAGAGACCATCGCCGGCATCGCCGACGGAACGGTCGACATCGTCATCGGCACCCACCGCATCCTGACCGACGGCCTGGCGTTCAAAGACCTGGGGCTGGTCGTCATCGACGAAGAGCAGCGGTTCGGCGTCGAGCACAAAGACCAGCTGAAGAAGCTCAAGACCAACGTCGACATCCTGGCCATGAGCGCGACGCCGATCCCGCGCACGCTCGAGATGGCGGTCACCGGCATCCGCGAGATGTCGACGCTCGCCACGCCTCCCGAAGACCGCCACCCCATCCTCACGTTCGTCGGGCCCAACAGCGACCGGCAGGTCGCGGCCGCCATCCGTCGCGAGCTGCTGCGAGAGGGCCAGATCTTCTTCGTCCACAACCGTGTCTCGACCATCAACCGCACCGCGGCTCAGATCGCCGAACTCGTGCCCGAGGCCAGGATCGCGATCGCCCACGGTCAGATGCCCGAGTCGGCTCTCGAACAGGTCATGGTCGACTTCTGGGAGCGCAAGTTCGACGTGCTCGTCTCGACCACCATCATCGAGACCGGCCTCGACATCGCGAATGCGAACACTCTGATCATCGACCGGGCCGACCGGTACGGACTGTCGCAGCTGCACCAGCTCCGCGGCCGCGTGGGCCGCGGGCGCGAGCGCGGGTACGCCTATTTCCTCTACGACGCCGACAAGCCGCTCTCCGAGACCGCACAGGATCGCCTCGAAACGATCGCCGCGAACAACGAGCTCGGCGCGGGCATGCAGGTGGCGCTGAAAGACCTCGAGATCCGCGGCGCCGGAAACCTCCTCGGCGGCGAGCAGTCGGGCCACATCGCGGGCGTCGGCTTCGACCTGTACCTGCGCATGATCGGCGAGGCCGTCAACGCCTTCCGCGGCGACGTCGCCGAGGGCCAGACCGAGCTGCGGCTCGAGCTGCCCGTCGACGCGCACATCCCCGAAGACTACGTCGAGAGCGAGCGACTGCGTCTCGAGGCGTACCAGAAGCTCTCGACCGCTTCGTCGCCGACGTCCTCCGACGAGCAGATCACCCAGGTCCTCGAAGAGTTGACCGACCGCTACGGCGAGCCGCCGGCGCAGGTGCTCGCCCTCATCGAGGTCTCGCGGCTCCGCCGCATGGCCCAGAAGACCGGGCTGAGCGAAGTCGTGGCGATGGGCTCGAACGTGCGCGTGGCGTCCTTCGAACTCGCCGACAGCGTGCAGCTGCGGCTCCAACGGCTCTTCCCGGGTGCCCGCTACTTCGCGCAGACGAAGTCCGTCACCGTCCCGATGCCCCGCAAGCACGGCGAGCCCCTCCCCGACGCCGAGCTGATCACCTGGGTCGAGCAACTGCTCACCAGCGTCTACGGCGCGGAGGCCGCACGCCCCGCGGCCGACAGCGCTGCGTCGCAGGGCTAAGGCGCGGCGGCGCGCCCGGGTTGCCAGCGGTAGGCCGGTGGCCGCTGGCCGGTGGGCGCCAGGCCTGCCCGCTGGCCAGTGGGCGCCAGGCCTGCCCGCTGGCCGGTGCGCGCCGGGCCTACCCGGTGGCAACTCAGGAAAAACCCGTGATTTCTGCCTCGTGACGGGCAGAATCACGGGTTTCTCCTGAATTGCCGACACGGCACGCGGGCAGCGGCGTTGCGGCAGCCGCGCGGGACCGCAACAGTGGGGGACCGCAACAGTGCGGCAACCGTGCGGCGAGAACCGACCTAGCCGCGACCCGACGCGGCGGCACCGGCACCGGCGCCGCTGCCGGAAGCGCCAGCAGCCGCGGCCAGGCGCCGGCGGCGGTCGGCGCGCTTGAGCGAACTGACCAGGACCGCGGCGACGACGATCGAGATCGCCGACCCGAGAAGCACGGCGAGGGTGCCCTCGTCGACGATCTCGGCCGACTTCTTGAACGCCAGCTCGTTCATCAAGAGCGACACGGTGAAGCCGATGCCGCCGAGCATGGCGACGGTGACGAGTTCGACGGTGCTCAGCGTCTGGCTTCGACGCGCGGGGTCGGGGTCGCGGAAGATGCGCGACGCGACGCTACCGGCGATGGTGATGCCGATGAGCTTGCCGACCGGAAGCGCGACGACGATGGCCCAGAACACCGGGCTGAGCTGGCCGAGCCCGACGCTCGGTACCGCCACGGCCGCCGCGGCGAAGGCGAAGATCGGCAGGACGATCCCGTTGGTGATCGGCTCGAGGGTGTGCACCGCTTTGCGCGCGGGCCCCAGCGGCAGAACGAGCCCCACCGCCACGGCCGCGATCGTCGCGTGCACGCCCGAGCGGTAGACGAGGTACCAGGTGACGACGGCGAGCACGACGACCACCACCACGGCGAGGACTCCGGCGGCACCGCGATGGCGCCCGAGGAACCGACCGGCGACGAAGGTCGCGACCACCGCGACGATGCCCAGGCCGAGGAAGAGCAGGTTGCTGCCGTGCGTGAAGAACACCGCGATGATCAGGATCGCGACGAGGTCGTCCAGGACCGCGAGCGCGAGCAGGAACACCCGGATTCGCCCGGGAAGGGCGGAGCCGAACACCGCCAGCACCCCGAGCGCGAAAGCGATGTCGGTCGCCGTGGGGATCGGCCAGCCCGAACCGTACGCGGTGCCGAGCGTGATGAGCGCGTAGATTCCCGCCGGTGCGAGCACCCCGCCGATGGCCGCTATGGCGGGGACGATGGCCTTCGAGACGGTGTTGAGATCGCCGCGGATCAGCTCGTGCTTCAGATCGACGGCGACCACGAAGAAGAACAGGGCGAGAAGGCCATCACTGACCCAGTGCCCGACCGACAGGTCGAGGCCGATCGCAGGCAGGTCGAGGTGATGGTTCTTGATGGCCAGGAGGCCGGGGCCCGTGGGCAGGTTGGCGAGGACGAGCCCGAGGACGGCGGCCCCGAGAAGGAGACCGGCGGAGGCGCGTTCGGAACGGAAGAGGCTCATGGCGTCCTGTCAAAAGAGGGTCGGCTGCAAAGTTGTCGACCAGGCTTCCCGACTCACCGAGAACGATTCTATCGTGAGGGGTCCGACATTCGGCGACGGGAGCGCAGTGGAGAACACGAAGTCCGAGGAGGCGCTCCGAGCGCTCGAAGCCACGGTCGATTCACTCCTGGATCCGCCCGGCTGCGAGTGGAATCGATCCCAGACCCACCGGTCGCTCGTCACGTACCTCGTGGAGGAGTCGTTCGAGCTCGTCGAGGCGATCGAAGACGGCACCGTCGACGACCTCCGGGAGGAGCTCGGCGACGTGCTGTATCAGGTGGTGCTCCATGCCGGGATCGCCGAACGCGCGGGAGAGGGCTTCGGCCTGGCGGAGGTCATGGCCGAGGTCGATGAGAAGATCCGGCGCCGCCACCCCCACGTCTTCGGCGACGACACGGCGTCGGACGTCGACGACATCGTGCGTCTCTGGTCGCTCGCGAAGGCGCGCGAGAAGAAGTCGCGGGCGAGTGCGTACGACGGCGTGCCCGTCGGGTTGCCGGCTCTCGCACGGGCGCAGAAGGTCGCGGCGCGGGCGGAAGCCGAGCGGGCGCGTCGAGGCGAGGGCGCAGGATCCTGCCCCCTCGTCCGGCAGAAGACGAGAGTGCCCCCGACTCGGAGGAGGCGTGGGGTCTGTGGTTGCTCTCGCACGTGGACGCGGCCTCGGAGCGAGGCTGGGACGCGGAACGCGCCCTCCGCGGGGCGGTCCGAGAGCGTGAGGCGAGCCTTCGTCGAGCCGAGGCTGCTCGACGAGAGTCGGCCGGCGACGCCTGATCTGGCTGGGATCCGGACGCCGACAGACGTGAGGGAGGTGGCGGGGCGCCCCACAACCCGAATAGAGGGGACCCCGCCCGAGCAGGTGATCAGCCATGCTCGACCGCGCTTGTTCAGCGCGGTGGTTCCATCATACACACAAGTGAAATGTCATAAAATCGTTCACGGTATTTCAGAAGTTTCGCACGAATTTCAGCGGGCTCCGGAGGCCGCTCACGGCCTGCTCCGTCCCGCTGTCTAGCGTCTGTTATGGTGATCGTTGCTCGCCGGGGCTGCGTAGGGCGGCCCGCGACGGCGACACACGAAAGACGATATCGATGCCGCGCAAACCTGACCCGACCCGCAAGCCTGAGCTGCTCGGTCAGATTCTCGATCATCTCACGGGGCGGACGCTGGCGACGGTCTCTTTCCGCACTCTTGCCGAAGCGCTCGGGGTCAGCACCTACGTGTTCGTCTACCATTTCGGGAACCGCGCTCAGCTCGTCGACGAGATCGTCCGAGCGATCGTGGCCCGCCAGGACGACCTGCTGGCAGTCGACCCCGCCGAGCTCGACGAAGGCGCCTGGCGCGAGTTCATGTCGTCGTCCTGGGAGGTCGTCTCGTCGCCGCGGAACCTCCAGCTGCAGCGACTCGAGTACGAAGCCGCGATGCTCGAGATGATCGAGGGCCGGGGGTCGGGTATCTCGCGCTCGGCGGTGGCCAAATGGCACGCATTCGCGGCGGCGTGGTGCGTCGCTCGCGGAGTGCCGGCCGACCAGGCAGACGTCGAAGCGCGCCTGTTCACGGATGCCGTGTACGGCCTGCAGTACGACGCGCTCGCCACCGGCGACGTCCGGGGCGTGACCGCCGCCTTCGACTTGCACGTCGACGCCTTCGCGCACCGCGTGCGAGCCCTCGCCGGGGTTTCGGCGGCCTGAGCCGCCGCACTCGCGCGCGCTCGGGCGGCCTGAGCCGCCGCGCTCTGACGCAGGCCGTCGGCACGTCGCGGTCGGCCTCGTAGGCCGGAGCCGCGCGCCGTAGCCGCGCGCCGCGCCAGCACGCCTGAGCCAGCAAGCCTGCGCCAGCAAACCCGCGCCTGCAAGCCCGCGCCAGCCGGGCGAGTGGCGGTGCCCGGTGTTCTCGCACCGGGCGCCGCCGGCCAGCCCGGATCGCTTCCGCAGGGAAGGAGCGAGCCGTCTGGCAGACAGACGTGCAACCCGATTCACGTCTGTCGTCGTGTGGCCGAGGGAAGGCCCCTCGGCCGAGTTTGGAGAGCCGGTCGAACCGCTGCGAGCTCGACCGACAGATCTAGAGTACATGAAATGTCACATCCGCGCAACGAGTCGTTCGAGCGCCCCGTCTCCGGTCTGGAAGAATCGCCTCATGCCTTCTCCCGTCACCCCGCCCCGCGGCATGCGCGACTTCCTCCCCGCCGACAAACGTCGCCGCGACCTCGTCCTCGACGTCATCCGCTCGACCTACCGCTCCTTCGGATTCGACGAGATCGAGACCCCGGTCGTCGAAGACAGTGCGCGGCTGCACGCCGGCCTCGGCGGCGACAACGAGAAGCTGGCGTTCGCGGTGATGCGTCGCGGCATCGGGGTCGAAGACCTGCGCGGGGCGGAGACGCCCCTCGACCTCGCCGACCTCGGCCTCCGCTTCGACCTCACGGTGCCGCTGGCCCGCTTCTATGCGACGCACCGGGCCGCCCTCCCTCCCGTGTTCCGATCGATTCAGATCGCTCCCGTCTGGCGCGCCGAGAAGCCGCAGAAGGGGCGCTACCGCCAGTTCGTCCAGTGCGACATCGACATCATCGGCGAACCGGGCGCCATGGCCGAGATCGAACTGCTGTCGGCGACGTCGGCCGTGCTGGGTGAACTCGGGCTGACCGGAACCTCGATCCGGATCAACGATCGCAGGATCCTGCTCGCCCTCCTTTCGCACTGGAAGGTACCGATCGAGCGCTTCGACCTCGCTCTCGTCATCATCGACAAGCTCGACAAGATCGGCGTCGCCGGGGTCGTGAAAGAGCTTTCCGAGATCGGAGTACCGGTCGACGGCCTCGCCGAGCAGCTCGAAGAGCTCGCCGGAGCCACCTGGGAGTCGGTGTCCGCTCCCTCCCACCCCGAGTGGCTCGATGCCGGCGCGTTCGCCGATCTCCTGGCGCTCAGGGCGGCCCTTCCCGAGGCCCGACTCGAGTTCGATCCGACCCTGGTCCGCGGCATGGGCTACTACACCGGCACGATCTTCGAGGTCGCTCACCCCGACTTCGGCTACTCGCTCGGCGGTGGCGGCCGCTACGACGGAATGATCGGCCGGTTCCTCGGGGCCGACGTTCCGGCCGCCGGTTTCTCGCTGGGCTTCGAGCGCCTGGTCGACCTCGTGGAGCTGCCGGCCGACGCGAGCGGCGAAGGAGTCGTTCTGCTGTACGACGAGGCGCAGGATCCTGCCGCCCTCGTCCGTCTCCAACACGAGGTCGCTGCGACGCAGGGCCGGGTGAGACTCGATCGCAAGGCCAAGAACCTGAAGAATCAGCTGTCCGGCCTGGCTGCGCTCGGCTACGGCCGATTCGCGATCGTGTCTCGCGCCGAGGTGTCGGCCGACGAGCTGGAGTTCCGCACCTTGGCGTGATCCTCGTGAATTCTGGCGGGCTGCCCTGTGGATAACAGCAGCAGCGGTTTTCCCGCGGTGACTAGGATTGGTGCGGGCTTCGGCCCCTCGAAAACAACACGATCTAAGGAGTTTTCCGTGGCAGCAATCGACGCCGTAGGCGCCCGCGAAATCCTCGACTCGCGGGGCAACCCCACGGTCGAGGTCGAAGTCCTGCTCGACGACGGTGTCGTCGCCAGGGCCGCCGTTCCCTCGGGTGCGTCGACCGGTGCCTTCGAGGCCTACGAGCTCCGCGACGGAGACAAGGCCCGCTACCAGGGCAAGGGCGTGCTCAAGGCCGTCGACGCCGTGATCGACGAGATCGGGCCGGCCATCGAAGGTCTCGACGCCACCGATCAGCGTCTGATCGACCACGCGATGATCGAGCTCGACGGCACCGAGAACAAGAAGCGCCTCGGGGCCAACGCCATCCTCGGCGTCTCGCTGGCCGTCGCCCGTGCCGCCGCCGACTCGGCCGACCTTCCGCTGTTCCGCTACGTCGGGGGCCCCAACGCGCACACGCTGCCCGTCCCGATGATGAACGTCATCAACGGCGGTTCGCACGCCGACAGCAACGTCGACATCCAAGAATTCATGATCCTGCCGATCGGTGCCTCCTCCTTCTCCGAGGCGCTCCGCTGGGGCACCGAAACATACCACGTGCTCAAGAGCGAGCTGAAGTCGAAGGGGCTGTCGACCGGTCTCGGCGATGAGGGCGGCTTCGCGCCGAACCTCGACAGCAACCGCGCGGCGCTCGACCTGCTCGTCGAAGCGATCACCAAGGCCGGCTTCACGCCCGGCAAAGACATCGCGCTGGGCCTCGACGTGGCTTCGAGCGAGTTCTTCACCGACGGCTCGTACGCCTTCGAAGGCGGCTCCAAGTCGGCCGAAGAGATGTCGGCGTACTACGAAGAGCTCGTGGCGTCCTACCCGCTGGTCACGATCGAAGACCCGCTCGACGAAGACGACTGGGAGGGCTGGGCTCACCTGACCTCCGTCATCGGCTCGAAGGTTCAGATCGTCGGCGACGACCTGTTCGTCACCAACCCGACACGTCTGGCCCGCGGCATCGAGGCCGGCGCCGCCAACGCGCTGCTGGTCAAGGTGAACCAGATCGGCACGCTGACCGAAACCCTCGACGCCGTCGCGCTCGCGCAGCGTTCCGGGTACAAGACCGTCATGTCGCACCGCTCGGGCGAGACCGAAGACACGACGATCTCCGACCTCGCGGTCGCAACCGACGGCGGCCAGATCAAGACCGGCGCGCCGGCTCGTTCTGAGCGCGTCGCGAAGTACAACCAGCTCCTCCGCATCGAAGAAGAGCTCGGCGACGCCGCCGTCTACGCCGGTCGCAGCGCTTTCCCGCGCTTCACCGCGTAGTACTCGCGCCGCCACCGTCCAGGCTGAGGCCCGTCCCGCGTTCGCGCGGGGCGGGCCTTCGTTTTGCTCGTCGGGCGCCGTCGCCGGGCTGCCCTCCCTGTGCCCGGCGCTCCTTCGTGCGACGCGCGCTCCCGAAATCGAAGGGGATTTTCGCGCAGACCCGCTTCGAGCCGCATGGGTTGCGCCGCCCACCGAGAATTCCCTTCGATTTCAGGAGACGCCGGGCAGCGGAGCAGGATCCCGCGCAGTTGTCGCTTAGGGTCGGAGCATGCCCCGCGACACCACCGACCACGCCACGAGCGACGACGCCGGCAAGAACCGCCGCGTGCCCGTGAGCCTGCCGGCGATGGAGACCGCCGCAGGAGGTTGGCTCCGCGGCATGCGCTTCTCGGGGTTCAGTCTGCTGATGCTGGTGATCATCGTCCTGTTCGTCGTGATCCTGGCCCCGAGTCTCCGTACTCTGATCCAGCAGCAGCAACAGATCTCGTCGCTGCAGTCAGCTGTCGACAAGCAGAAGTCCGACGTCAACGCTCTGAAAGACGACGTCGCGCGCTGGAACGACCCCGCCTACATCGAGGCGCAGGCCCGCGATCGGCTGCTCTACGTGTATCCCGGCGAGTACAGCTATCTCGTCATGAATGCCGACAAGGCGTCGACGACGCCCACCACGTCGTCGGGCGCAGCGATCTCGAAGAAGATCCAGACCCCCAAGGTCGACTGGGTCGGCGCCATGATGTCGTCGGTCCTCGACGCCGGGCTCACCGACGAGCCCGCGACGAAGCTCGTGGCCCCCGACATCAGCGGCAGCAAATAGCCGAATCGGCCAGGTATCGTGGAGGGCTCATGACAACGCCTCCCTTCGCCCCCGTGACCGAGCACGACGTCTTCGTCGTGACCCAGCAGCTGGGCCGACCCGCGCGTGACGTCATCGGCGTCGCAGCGCGCTGTGTGTGCGGCAACCCGACCGTCGTCTCGACGAAGCCGCGCCTCGGCGACGGAACCCCGTTCCCCACTCTCTATTACCTGTGCCACCCCGGTGCGACGGCCGCCATCTCGACCCTCGAGGCGAACGGGGTCATGGCCGAGTTCACCGAGTTGCTCGCCGCCAGCCCCGAGCTGCAGAGCCAGTACCTGGCCGCGCACGAGGCCTATCTCAGCGACCGCGAGAGCATCGAGCACGTCGACGAGATCGACCATGTCACTGCGGGTGGCATGCCCGAGCGCGTCAAGTGCCTGCACGCGCTCGCCGGCCACGCCTTGGCGGCGGGCCCGGGCGTGAATCCGTTCGGTGACCTCGCTCTCGAGCGCGCCGCGTGGAGCCCCGACGTCTGCACGTGCCCCGACTACTCCGCGGCCACCGACGCCCCAGCAGCCGAGTAGAAACGCAGTGCGCAGGATCCCACGTCTCGGCGCCCTCTCGGCCTTCGCCGTCGCGCTCTCGATCCTGCTCGTTCCCAATCTGCTCTCGGCCGACTCGGCGCGTGCCGAATCCCTCCGCGACCGCGAGTACTGGCTGAACGACTACGGAATCCGGCAGGCCTGGTCGACCACCGAAGGGCAGGGCGTCACCGTCGCGGTCATCGACACGGGGGTCGACGGCACCGTGCCAGAACTGCAGGGTGTCGTGTCGGGCGGAACCGACTTCTCGGGCACGGGTGCGTCGAACGGGCAGAAGCCGATCGACGAGGACTCCTCACACGGCACCCTCGTCGGATCCCTGATCGCGGGGCGAGGGACGGGCCCGACCTCCGGCATGATCGGCGTGGCTCCGAAGGCGAACCTCCTGTCGATCTCGGTCGGTTTCGGATCGAAGGCGGTCGACCCCGACGGACAGATCGCCAAGGCGGTCGTCTGGGCGGTCGACCACGGGGCCAAGGTGATCAATATGTCGCTGACCCGGAACACGCTCGACTGGCCGGCGAGCTGGGACAAGGCGTTCCTCTACGCGATGCAGCACGGCGTCGTGGTCGTTGCGGCCGCCGGCAACCGGGGGAGCGGAACCGACGAGGTCGGTGCTCCCGCGACGATGCCGGGCGTCCTCACGGTGGCGGGCGTCGACCAGTCGAAGAACGCCAGCTTCGACGCCTCGAGCCAGGGGATCACGATCGGCGTGGCCGCTCCGAGCGAGGGCCTGGTCGGGGTCGCGCCCGGCGGCGACTACCTCCTCTGGTCGGGCACCAGCGGTGCGACCCCGATCGTGGCGGGTGTCGCCGCGCTCGTGATCGCCGCGCACCCGGGCATCTCGGCGGACGACGTGATCCAGCGCATCGTCTCGACGGCCACGCCCAAGGGCTCCCCGTCGCCGGGGCCGATCTACGGCCACGGTCTCGTCGATGCCGAAGCCGCCGTCACGGCCGACGTGGCGCACGTGACGACAAATCCGCTCGGCGACCTCTCCGAGTGGATCCGGCTGCATCGGCGGGCTGCCGCGACGCCTCAGCCGACGTCGTCACCGGTGCCCACCAGTCGGGTCACGGCGACACCGACGACGGCTGTCGCCAATAGAGACGAAAACGCTGGATTCCTGCCGACAGTCGAGGGCTGGAGAGCGTTCGGCATCCCGCTCGCGGTTTATTCTCTCTTTGGAGTCATCTTGCTCGCCGTCGTCATCGGGGCCGTGCGGCATTTCAGAAGGTTGCGAGCCAGGCGCTAGCCTGGTTCCCGTCCACACCTACCTAGGAGTCCATTTCTCGTGCCCAAAATTCTCATCGTCGGCGGCGGCTACGCCGGTTTCTACACCGCCTGGAAGCTCGAGAAGTGGCTGCGCAAGGGTGAGGCCGAGGTCACTGTCGTCGACCCGCTGCCGTACATGACCTACCAGCCGTTCCTCCCCGAGGTCGCTGCCGGTTCGATCGAGCCTCGCCACGCCATCGTCTCGCTGCGTCGTCACCTCAAGCGCACCAACGTGATCACGGCGAAGGTGTCGAAGATCGACCACGCCACCAAGACGGCCACCATCACGCCCGAGGTCGGCGACGAATGGACCATCGACTACGACCAGGTCGTCGTCACGGCCGGTGCCGTCTCGCGCACGTTCCCGATCCCCGGTGTCGCCGACGAGGCCATCGGCCTCAAGACGATCGAAGAGGCCGAGGCCATCCGCGACAAGCTCCTCACCAACTTCCAGAAGGCCGCCAACCTCCCCGCCGGCCCCGAGCGCGACCGCCTGCTCACGACCGTCGTCGTCGGCGGCGGCTTCGCCGGCATCGAGATCTTCGCCGAGCTGCGCAGCTTCGCGACCGACCTCCTCAAGAATTACCCCGGCCTCACGATCGACGACACCCACTTCCATCTCGTCGAGGCGATGGGCAGGATCATGCCCGAGGTCGCCCTCGAGACCAGCCACTGGGTGCTCAAGAACCTGGCCGAGCGGCAGGCCATCGTGCATCTCGAGACGCAGCTGCAGTCGGCCGTCGGCGGCAAGGTCGAGCTCTCGACCGGTGAGTCGTTCGAATCCGACCTCATCATCTGGACCGCCGGCGTCATGGCCAACCCGGTCGTTCGCAACACCGACTTCCCGCTCGAGGCCCGCGGTCGCATCACCGTGCAGCCCGACCTTCGCATCATCACCGAAGACGGCACCGTCGTGCCCGACGCGTGGGCCTGCGGCGACGTCGCGGCGACGCCCGACCTCACCGGCGCCGGCGTCGGTGGGTTCTGCGTGCCCAACGCGCAGCACGCCGTCCGCATGGGCAAGCAGCTCGCGAAGAACCTCACCGCGACTCTCCGCGGCGAGAACACGAAAGACTACAAGCACGACAACCTCGGCGCCGTCGCGGGCCTGGGTCTCGGCATCGGTGTCTTCCAGAGCGGCAAGTTCGCGCTGAAGGGCTTCCCGGCGTGGGCCGCACACCGCGGTTACCACGGCCTCGCGATGCCGTCGTACGAGCGCAAGATCCGCGTCGTCACCGGTTGGGCGAACAACATGATCCTGGGTCGCGACATCGCGTCGCTCGACAACGTGACCAAGCCTCGCGCGGCGTTCGAGGAGTTCGCTTCTCGGCCGAAGCCCGCTGCTCCGGCCGCGCCGGTCGAGGCCGCACCGGCCACGGCGCCCGAGATCGGGAAGCCCGCCGGCGAGCCCGGCCCGGCCTACGCCAACCCCGCCGACGGCGAGAAGAAGGCCGCACCCGTCAAGAAGGCCGCCGCGCGCAAGCCGGCCGCGAAGAAGGCGTCGGAGCCCGCTCCCGCCGCCGAGTAGATTCCGACCGCACGGTTCGCCCCCGACCGCACATTAGTGTGGTCGGGGGCGTACTTCGTGCTCGGAGCGCTTCTGCGGAGGATGCCCCCGTAGCCCGATCGGTACGACGATGGAGTCGACCGAAATCGTGGTTCGGTTGAGAAAGAGGAATGCCCCCGTAGCCCGATCGGCACGACGGTACAGTCGACCGAAATCGTCGTTCGGTTGAGAAATGAGGAAGGCCCCCGTAGCCCGATCGGCACGACGATGGAGTCGACCGAAATCGTTGTTCGGTTGAGAAAGAGGAATGCCCCCGTAGCCCAATCGGCAGAGGCAGGCGACTTAAAATCGCTTCAGTCAGGGTTCGAATCCCTGCGGGGGCACCGCTGCGCTAGATCAGGTCGTCGGCTGCCGGCTCGACGTACCGCACCCAGACCCAGGTGCTCAGCGCGATCACGGCGAATGCGATGGCGGCCACGATGAGGGGCAGTACGGGGAAGGCCTCGTCGGGGTTGCCCGCGTAGACGACGGCGGCACACGCGACGCCGACGACGACGAGACCGACCAGTGTCGGCCGCGACCAGGAGTACAGTGCGCGCCCGGGCAGCCGCCCGATCGGGACGAGCAGCAGGATCAGGGACCCTAGACCGGTGAGGCACACGGTGGCGAGGGTCTCGCGGCTGATCTCGACGGCGAAATCGGTGCTGGCGGCCGGCAGCAGCCCGTGGACCACCCAGGCGGCGAACGAGACCACGGCGAGCGACGAGAGCTGCACCGTGGCCAGGATGCCGCCGCGCCGGACGTCGCCCGTCTCGTCGAGGTCGCGGCCGGCACCGTCGACGAGGAGGCGGCGGCCAGGACGCCCAGGACCATGGGGGGATCGATGTCGAACACGCGCGTGACCAGACAGGCGAGCGCCGCGGCGACGAGCAGCCCGGGGAGACCCGCAGGTGCAGTCGGAAGCCGAGGCGTCGCCCGACCAGCAGGCTCGGGAGCACGACGCCGAGCGCGTTGATCAGCCCGAGACCGATGACGATGGCGACGACCAGGCGGACATAGCGGAGCTGGTCGTCGACTCCCGCTGCGAGGGCGACGAGCAGCGCCCCGACGACCAGCGCAGCGGTGGTCGCGGCCACCGGCGACAGGGTCGGCGAATCGTCGCTCGGGCTGCGCACCCGATTACGGCCCGTGAGCCGGCGCGCCCGAACGGCGAGCCGGCCACCGAGGGCCGTCGCTGCGAGGCGGAGGGGAGCCAGCACGAGCACGACGAAGATCAGCCCCAGTGCCAGCGCCCAGACCCACGACCATCCTCCGAACCCTTGCGCGAGGGTGGGGAGGTTGCGTCCGAAGCCGGTGGACCCGGTCCACGACGAGGCCGCGGCCATGGACGAGCCGGAGCCGGCCTCCGCACCGCCGCCGCCCGATCCTGCGCCCTGGCCGCCTCCGGCACCGGAGCCGCCGGGACCGCCACCGCTTCCGGACCCGGAAGACCCGGACGACCCGCCCGAACCCGGCGCGCTCGGGGCCGCGCTCGAGGCGGATGGGGAGGGCTGCGGCTGAGACGGCTGAGACGGCGTCGATGGTGGCGTCGTCGCCTGCGGCGTGCTGGTGGACGTCGTGTCGGCGAAGGTCACCTTCGAGCCGGCGGTCGGGGCCCCGTAGTTGCCGGCGGGATCGCGCTGAGCTGCCTGCACGGTGCGGGTGCCGGCCGGAATGAGGAGACCGGTCGACGTGCAACGCCAGCGGCCGTCGTGGACGACGGCGGTGCAGACCGGATTGCTGTCGACGTAGGTGGTGACGGTGTCGCCCTCTTCGCCCGTGCCGTCGAAGACGAGAGGCTGCGCCGACACCGTGGAGTCGGCGACGGGGTGCTGGACGCGCGGGGCCGGGGAGCCTCCCGGTCGATCGTGATCGAGATCGCCGACGAGGCCGAGGAGACGGGCACGTCGGGAATCGCGGCGGACGACTGCGTGGCCGTCGCGACGTACGAGCCGGAGGGCACCGTCGACGCCGGAAGAGTCGCCTGCCAGGCGCCGGTCGAGTCGGCCACCGCCTTGATCTGAACGGCGGTGCCGGTCTTCGCCGCGGTGACGGTGGCGACGACGCCGGCCCGCGGGTAGGCGATGCCGCTGACGCGGGCGCCCTTGGCGAGGCCCGAGGCCGTGGCGAAGACGGGAGGGGTCAGGACCGAGAAGGTCGGTGACTGGACGTCGGCGAGCGAGGTGTTCTTGACGTCGCGAACCGTGAGCCTCTGGCCGGCGCCGCTGGTGACGGTGATCCGGCAGCTCCAGGTTCCGTCGGCGGGAACGACGAAGTCGGGGCAGAGCGAGGACGCAGGATGCACCGGGTCGAGGATGCGCAGTGTCGCACCGGGCGTCGCCGTGCCGCGCGCCGTGGTTCGCGCGGAATCGGAGTTGGCGACCTGGATCGTCGGTTCGACCGGAGGAGCGGGCGTCGGCGACGCGATGTTGGTCGAGCCCGAGCCGGGAGCGGCGCCTGCTCCGGCAGGGGGAGCGGAGGCTGCTGCATCGGCCGGTGACTGCGAGCCAGCGATTCCCGCGAGGGCGAGGGCGAGCACGGCCAGAGTCGCGCCGACGATGCCCATCGTGCGACGCCCGTGAACCAGTCGCCTCGCGAGAACCGGGCTGCTCCCGGGCAAGACGGCATCACGCTCGCCGCCAAGGGCCGCGGAGCGTGTCGAGCTGGGGGTCGTGTTGGTGAGCACTGTCACCCAGTTACGCAATTTCTGGGGTACAAGTCAATCCACCGTGCGGTTGATCTCGGGAAGAGTATGTGAATCGTTAGCAAACTCCGGGTGCCGTAGAACAACACGGGTCGGCGTGAGTTAGCTCCGAGAATGCCCAGCCGGCTCGGAGGTCTCGCCGAGCCCGCCTATAGTGATTTGCGGATCAACAAGGAGCTCTCGACCATGGATTCCGCCCTCGTAGGCATTCTCATCGCGGTAGGCATCGTCGTCCTGCTGCTCATCATCATCGGCATCTACCTCTGGGCGACGTACAACTCGTTCGTGAAGTTGAAGGTGCGCGTCGACGAGGCGTGGAGCGACATCACGGTGCAGCTCAAGCGGCGCGGTGATCTGATCCCGAACATCATCAGCAGCGTCAAGGGCTACGCCTCGCACGAGTCCGGTGTGTTCGAGAGCGTGACGAAAGCTCGAGCCGAGACGCTCAGCGCGTCGACTCCGGCCGAGGCCAGCGCGGCAGAGGGCCACCTGCAGACCTCGCTCAAGAGCATCTTCGCGGTCGCCGAGGCCTACCCGCAGCTCCAGGCGAGCCAGAATTTCCTGCAACTCCAGTCGGAGCTGGTCGACACCGAAGACAAGATCCAGGGCGCCCGCCGCTTCTACAACGGCGGCGTCCGCGAGTTCAACACCAAGACCACCGTCTTCCCCAACACGCTGTTCGCGCGTCGTCTCGGCTTCACGGGCCGCGACTTCTTCGAGGTGTCCGAGCCGTCGGCCATCGCCGAACCGCCCCGCGTCCAGTTCTGATCCCACGCCAGAAGCCACCGGCCTCCCCTAGAGACGCTCACTCATGTACAGCGCCGTCGCGCGGAACAAGCGCAACACCGTCTTCATCATCCTGATCTTCCTCGTCATCATCGGCGCGCTCGGGTTCGGGGCCAGTGCGCTCTGGAACAATCCGTCGATCGGCTTCACCGTTCTGGTGATCGCGGCTCTGTACGCCCTCGTCCAGTACTTCTGCGCTTCCCGGCAGGCGATCGCGATGAGTCACGGCATCCGCATCGACGCCGCGACCGAGCCGCGGCTCTGGCGCACCGTCGAGAACCTGTCGATCACTCTGGGCATGCCGATGCCCGAGGTGTACGTCGTCGACGACCCGGCACCCAACGCGTTCGCCACCGGTCGCGACCCGCAGCACGCTGTCGTCGCCGCGACCACCGGTCTTCTCGCGATCATGGACGACACCGAGCTCCAGGGCGTGATGGCCCACGAGATGGGGCACGTCAAGAACTACGACATCCGCGTCTCGACCATCGTCTTCGGGCTGGTCGTGGCGGTCGGCTTCCTCGCCGACATCCTGCTTCGTATGTCGTTCTTCGGGGCGATGTTCGGCGGCAACAACGATCGACGCGGCAACAACGGCGGCGGAGGCGGGGGCAACCCCGTCATGCTGATCGTCGGTATCGCCGCGATGGTCGTCGCACCGCTCGCCGCCGCCGGAGTCCAGGCGGCGGTGTCGCGGCAGCGCGAGTATCTCGCCGATGCCACCGGCGCCCTGACCACGCGCTACCCCGAGGGCCTGGCCCGCGCCCTCGAGAAGCTCGGCGCGTACGGGCGGCCCATGCAGCAGCAGAACTCGTCGATGTCGCACCTCTGGATCAGCGATCCGATGCGCCCGGGTGCCATGGCGCGGATCTTCAGCACGCACCCGCCCCTGGCCGACCGCATCGAGCGCCTCCGCTCCACCGCCGGCACCTTCTAGCTCGCGCGCCCTCGAGGCACAGGCGTCTCGCTGCGGGAGGCGGGTCTAGGCCGTGGTCACCACGGCCGCGAGCGCCGGAGCCAGGTCGCCACGCGGCATCACCTCGACGGAGTCGAGCCCCTGCCAGGCGGCCGTGCGCTGCAGGAGCGCGGCCAGACGGTCGAGATCGAGGCTCTGCCCGGCCTCGCGCCACGCCGCCTGCACGCGCAGGATGCCGGCCTGTCGATCGCTCTTGAGGTCGACCCGACCGACGAGGGCGTCGTCTTGCAGGATCGGCAGCACGTAGTACCCGAAGACGCGCTTCGGCTGCGGCGTGTAGATCTCGATTCGATAGTGGAAGCCGAAGAGGCGCTCGGCCCGCGAGCGCTCCCATACGACGGGATCGAAGGGCGACAGGATCGCGTCGGCCTCGATTCGTCGGGGCAGCCGCGCCTCGGCGTGCAGGTAGGCGTGTTTCGACCACCCGGGCACCTCGACCCGATCGAGCGCACCCTCGTCTTCGAGTTCGCGCAGGACGGGGAGAACGTCGACGGCCTTGAGCCGGAAGTAGTCGGCGAGATCGGACGCCGTGCCGATGCCGTGCGCCTTCGCCGCGTGCGTGACGAGCGCGCGGTGGGCATCATCGCGCGAGACCTCGGCGTCGAGCACCTCGGCGGGCAGGATCTGCTCGGGCAGGCCGTAGGTGCGCTCGAAGCGGGTGCGCCCCGCGCTGACGACGTCGCCGGTGCGGAACAGCACCTCGAGACCGCGTTTGACGTCGCTCCAGCCCCACCAGGGCCCCTGGCGCACGTTCGCGTCGTGTTCGATCGCGCTGGCCGGCAGCGGGCCGGAGGCGCGGAGCTCGTCGAGGAGCCAGGCCAGCATCGGCTTGTTGGAGGCCGCCCACGAGTCGTCGTGCGTCGCGAAGTCGTCGCGGTACTGCTCCATCCGCCAGCGCCAGAGCGGCCACGAGGTGACCGGGAGGAAGGCCGCCTCGTGCGCCCAGTACTCGGTGTAGCGGCCCCGCCGTGCGAAGGTCAACCGGTCGGCGAGCGGTCGGTCGTAGGCACCGAGACGCGCGTACAGGGGGAGATAGTGGCTGCGCTCGAACACGTTGACCGAGTCGATCTGCAGGAGGCCAAGGCGGTCGATCGTCTGATTGAGCTGGCGAGTGCCCGGAGGGCCTGCGGCAGGACGCCCGAAGCCCTGAGCCGCGAGGGCGATTCGACGGGCCAGAGCGGGTGAGACGACGGACTTTGCCACGTCGTCGACCCTAGGGCCTGCCACCGTCATTCCTTCATTGCTCCCGACGACAGGACTCCCCGGCGGCTCTCAGGCCAGTCCTAGACTGGCGCAATGCAGTCCGCGCGTGAGGAGGAGCCCGACACGGGCGCCGACACGCGGCCGTCGCCGGACGGCGTGCCCGCGGGCATGGTGATCGCCGGCGAGTGGGCCTGGCGCCTCCTCGCGGTCGCCGGGGTGATCGCCCTGTTCCTCCTGCTGGTCTCCGAACTGCAGGTCATCGTCATCCCGCTGATGGTCGCGATCCTGATCTCGGCCCTGCTCGTCCCCGGCGCCGCGTACCTCCGCCGCCGCGGCTGGCCCAAATGGCTCGCCATCATCGTGACGCTCGTCGTCGTGATCGGCGTGCTGACCGGGCTCGGTTTCCTCATCGTCGACGAGATCGCCGACGGGCTCCCCTCGCTCGTCCGACGGACCATCGAGGCGTATCACGACGCGCGCGGCTTCCTCATGGGCGGCCCGTTCCATTTCACGCACGAGCAACTGCACGACTTCTATCGCGACGTCCTCAAGGCGATCCAGTCCGACACGGACGCGTTGCTCGCCCGGGCCGTGTCGGTCGGGTCGACACTGGGGCGCTTCGTGACGGGGCTCTTCATCGCCATCGTCGCCACCGTGATCCTGCTCGTCGACGGGGCGGCTGTCTGGCGCTTCGTGGTCCGGCTCTTCCCCGACGCGCTCGCGAGGCCGTCGACGGGGCCGGCCGCGCGGGCTGGGTCACCCTGACGAGCTTCGTCCGGGTGCAGATCTTCGTCGCGTTCGTCGACGCGCTGGGCATCGGGGTGATCGCCGGAATCCTGCGCATCCCCCTCGCGCTCCCCATCGCGGTCGCCGTCTTCCTCGGCTCGTTCGTGCCGGTGGTCGGGGCGGTCGTCACGGGAATCCTCGCCGTCTTCGTCGCTCTCGTCTACAACGGCCCCGTCGTCGCGCTGATCATGCTCGCCGGAGTGCTCTTCATCCAGCAGATCGAGGGGCACGTCCTGCAGCCGCTCGTCATGGGCACCGCGGTCAAGGTGCATCCGCTCGCCGTGGTGTTCGCCGTGGCGACGGGCTCGCTCGTGGCGGGCATCGCCGGTGCGCTGTTCGCGGTGCCGGTCGTGGCGACGGTGAACGCAATGGTCCTGTTCGTCGCCGGCGGCCGCTGGCGGCAACCTCACAGGCCCAGCGAAGACGATATGGTGCCGCAATCACGTGCGGCGATGAAAGGTGAACCCGAAGATGTCTGACCTCACCCTGGCAGGCCCGACCCTGGCCGAATTCCGGCAGGCGCGCGAGCGCGTGTCCCGCGTCACCCACGTCACGCCGATGGAGAGCTCCTCGTTCCTCTCCTCGGCGCTCGGCGCTCCGGTCTTCCTCAAGTGCGAGAACCTCCAGCGCACCGGATCGTACAAGATCCGCGGGGCGTACAACCGTCTGTCACAGCTCGACACCGACGAGCGCACCCGCGGTGTCGTGGCGGCTTCCGCCGGCAACCACGCGCAAGGGGTCGCCCTCGCCGCGCGCGAGCTCGGCATCCCCGCCACGATCTTCATGCCGGTGGGGGCCGCCCTGCCCAAGCTGCAGGCCACCCGCGACTACGGTGCCGAGGTCGTCCTGAGCGGCCACTCCGTCGAACAGTCCCTGGCCGCCGCGAAAGAGTTCTCCGAGCGGACCGGCGCCGTGTTCATCCCGCCCTACGACCACGCCGACGTCATCGCCGGTCAGGGTACCCTCGGCCTCGAGATCCTCGACCAGGTGCCCGACGTCGAGACGATCGTCATGGCGATCGGCGGCGGAGGTCTCATCTCGGGCGTGGCCAGCGCGGTCACCCAGGTGCGCTCCGAGACGGGCGGCAGCATCAGGATCATCGGTGTCCAGGCGGCCAATTCGGCTCCCTACGCCCTCTCGATGAAGCTCGGGGCGCTGACCGCCGTCGTGCCGACGCCCACCATCGCCGACGGCATCGCCGTGGCCAAGCCGGGCCTGCTCAACTTCGAGATCGTCCGCGAGACCGTCGACGAGGTCGTGACCGTCAGCGACGACGACACCGCCCGCGCGATCCTGGTGCTCCTCGAGCGTGCCAAGCTGGTCGTCGAGCCGGCGGGGGCGGTCGGCGTGGCCGCGATCCTGACCGACCAGATCCAGCCGCTCGGCAAGACCGTCGTCGTGCTCTCGGGCGGCAACATCGATCCGCTGATGATGGAGCGGGTGATCAGCCGGGGCCTCGCGGCCTCCGAGCGGTACCTGCACTTCCGGGTCATGCTGCCGGATCGCCCCGGTCAGCTCTCTCGCGTCTCCGAGATCATCTCCGAGGCGAACGCCAACGTGGTCGAGGTGCTTCACACCCGCCACGGCCGAGGTCTGCAGATCAGCGAGGTCGAACTCGAACTGAGCGTCGAGACCCGAGGGCCCGATCACGCCGAGCAGGTCATGGAGCGGCTCCGCGAAGCAGGATTCACGCCGGTTCCCGCCGACTCCTGACACGGCACGGGCGCAGGATCGAACGCGACTCGCGTGATCCTGCGCCCGTGAGGCTCAGTCGTTACGGCTGGTAGGGCTCGACCGACGTGATCGAGACGGCGATCTCTTTGCCGTTCGGGGCGACGTAGCTGGTCGAGGTGCCGGCGGCCTGGCCGTTGATGGCTTCGCCGAGCGGGCTCGTGGGGCTGTAGACCGTGAGGTCGCTGCCGGGCGCGATGATCTCTCGGCTGCCCAGGACGAACGTCGACTCGTCTCCGGCGATGGTCGCGGTGATGAGCATGCCGGGCCCGACGATGCCGGTGTCGGCTGCGCCCTCGGAGATCGTGGCGGTCTTGAGGAGGTTCGTCAGCGTGCGGATGCGCGCCTCGATTTTCGCCTGCTCGTCTTTGGCGGCGTGATAACCGCCGTTCTCCTTGAGGTCGCCCTCTTCGCGGGCGGCCGAGATTCGTCCGACGATCTCGTCGCGACCGGAGGTGCTCAGGGTCTCGAGCTCTGCGGCCAGGCGGTCGTAGGCCTCCTGTGAGAGCCAGGTGGCGGAATCGGTGTTGCTCATATCTTCTCCTCCTCGTCGGCGCGGCAAGCCGCCAGTGGACGACCCACCCCTGGGGTGTCGCGCCGAAAAATGAGACCGGCCGTGTGGCCGGTCTCGATGGTGAATCAAGCGAGCTTACGGCAGCCAGCACTTGTCGATCAAGCCCGTGACGCCGCGATTCATCGTCTTGATCTGCGTCGTGTAGGTGTTCGACGACTGCGTCGACGCAGGCAGATGAACCACCTTCCAGCCGACCACGTCGAATCCGGAGTTCAGGACCTCGATGGCGCAATCGACCTTGGTGCCGGCGTTGACACTGACCTCGGAGGTGACCGTCGCGGAGTGGTCGTCGTGGATCACGTAGCCGGCGTCGTTCGTGTCGACCGAGGCGCTGGTGCCGTCGAAGGCGGCGAAGATCACCCACGCGCCGAAGACCACGACGAAGGCGCCGCCGACGATGACGGCGATCCAGCGTCGACGGAGGCGATACGAGCGGGTGCGGCCGTAGCGGCGGTCGAGAGCGGACTCGCCGTCACCTCGGGTGCGCGGGCCTGCTTGCGTTGGGCTGGGAGCCACCGGTGTTTCTCCGTCCGATTATCCTTGAGCACAGGTTAGCAACGCTGGCCGTGACAGAAATCTGAGGAACTCCCCGTGACCCTGCGCCTCCTGGCGGTGCACGCCCACCCCGACGACGAGTCCAGCAAGGGCTCCGCCACCTATGCCCACTACGTCAAGCACGGAGCCGAGGTGCTCGTGGTCAGCTGCACGGGCGGCGAGCAGGGCTCGATCCTCAACGACAAGCTCGAGCCCAAGGCGCACGCCGAGCGCGACATGGCGGGGCTCCGGGTCCTCGAGATGGCACGGGCGCAGAAGGCGATGGGAGTCCAGCACGCCTGGCTGGGCTACCACGACTCCGGACTCCCCGAGGAGGGCGAGAGCGTCGCGGTGAACTCGTTCGCCACGATCCCGCTCGAGATCTCGACCGAGCCCCTGGTGCGTATCGTCCGGCGCTTCAAGCCGCAGGTGCTCATCACGTACGACGAGAACGGCGGCTACCCGCACCCCGACCACATCCGCACGCACGAGGTGTCGGTGGCGGCGTACGAGGCGGCCGCCGATCCTGCGCGCTACCCCGACGCCGGTCCCGCCTGGCAGATCTCGAAGCTCTACTACGACCGCATCATGAACGGCACACGCATGCGGGCCATCTACGACGCGATCAAAGAGGAGACCCCGACTCCCCGGTCCTGGCCCAGATGGACGAGATGTTCGAGCGCTGGGGAGACGACCGACCCGACCTCTCGACGACGCACGTGAACGTCGCCGATTCGTTCCCCGCGCGCGACGACGCTCTGCGGGCGCACGCGAGTCAGATCGATCCCGACGGATTCTTCTTCCAGTACCCGCACGACCTCCAGGTCCGCGTCTGGCCGACAGAAGACTTTCAGCTGGTCGACTCCAAGGTAGAGACGACACTGCCCGAAACCGATCTCTTCGCCGGGATCACCGAAAGCGACCCCGCATGAGTCTCCTCACCCTCGCCACCATCGTGCTGGCCGAGACGGCCAACCCGTCGTCGCCCGCGGGCGTCCAGACCGTGCCCGACAACCAGGTCACTCCGGGCTGGATCGGATTCCTCGCGATCTTCGGCGTCGGCGTGGCCACCGTCTTCCTCATCATCGACATGACCCGGCGGGTGCGCCGCACGCGCTACCGCGGCGAGATCCGCGAGCAGATCGAGCTCGAGCGCCAGGAAGCAGCCCGTGCGGCTGAGGGGCTCGACGACGAGTTGCGCGACGGCGGCCACGTGGCGGAGGCGACGCCGGGGTCACCGACAGAACCCCGCTGATCCTGCGCCGTTTCGTTCCTATCGCGGCCCTGGTCCGGTTGCTGGCCTAACGGGCCACGAGCAGCACAGCCGTCCAATGGCAGAGGAACGCCAGCACGGTCAGAGCGTGAAAGACTTCGTGGAAGCCGAACACCCCGGGCACCGGATTGGGGCGCTTGAAGCCGTAGGCGACGGCTCCGAGAATGTAGAAGAGACCGCCGGCGAAGACCAGGATCATCGTCGCCGGGTTGGCGGCGAAGAGGTCTTTCACGTAGAGCAGCGCCCCGATGCCCAGCAGAACGTACAGCGGCGTGTAGAGCCAGCGGGGCGCTCCCGTCCAGAAGACACGGAACGCGATGCCGAAGATCGCCCCGCCCCAGACCAGGATCAGCAGGATCGTCGCCTTGTGCAGCGGGAGGGCCAGCACCGCGATGGGCGTGTAGGTGCCGGCGATCAGAAGAAAGATGTTCGAGTGGTCGAAGCGCTTGAGCAGGAGCTTTGCCTTCGGCTTCCAGTCGAAGCGATGGTAGGTGGCGCTCGTCCCGAAGAGGAGGAGCGACGTGGCGAAGTAGATCGATGTCGAGATCTTCGCGGGGACCCCGTCGGCCAGAGTGACGAGCACGATCCCGAGCGCGATGGCCAGCGGGAACGTCCCGGCGTGGATCCAGCCGCGCCAGGTGGGCTTGATCTCGAGCGTCGCCGTCATCCGGCGAGCATACGGTTCGGACCTGAGGGCCAGGAGTGGGCGATTTTCGCTCACATTTGCACGTGATACGTAATGTTCTGTACATTGACGGTGAGCCGCAGATGGCTGATCAGTTGGGAGAACATATGTCCACTCGCACGAAAACGACAGTTGCCGCCGGAATGGCGGCCGTTGCCGTTGCTGCATCGCTTTTGGTCGCAACGCCCGCTTCCGCGGCACCGACCGCGTGCAGTTCGGGGAAGGCATGCATGTATCGAAATCACACGTATGGAGGTGGCTACTTCAACTTCGTCAGCTACATTGCAAATCTCGATGGACGCAAATACGCAGACCTCGGCTACTTCAGCGCGAATGATTCCGTTTCATCCGTGTACAACAACGGCACGAAGAAGGCCGTGCGCTTCTACCAGACGAAGAACTACACCGGGCCCTACGTCGATCTGCCGTTGAAGACTGAAGATACGAATTTGAACGACGCGTCTGGACAGATCAAGAAGGTCTTCAACGACCGGATCAGTTCCGCCAAGTTCATCTGATGGCAGAGCCCGTCAGGCCCGTGCGCAGAATGATTGTCGTCGTTATGGCCCTGCCCCTCTTTCTCTCGTCATGCGCTTCGGAGTCATCCGATCAGGAGATAAGTGCGGTCAAGAAAAACATGGCTCAGTGGGCGCTGCCTCTGGATGCTTACCAGAACGACGAGGGCGGCAACGAGGCGTATGCCGAACAGCTCCTGGTCGGCGGGTGTCTGGAGTCGCAAGGCATATCGTGGCCAGTCGCGTATCAACCTGAACAAGCGGATGGCAACGGCAATACTGCGTCCAACGGCCGAACTCTCTTTTCCTCGGACATCGCGCAGAGATTCGGCTATCACCAAGCGAGGACGATCGACCTCCCCGGTTTCGAAAAGGCTCGCGAGATCGAAGAGGTGCCGCGCGAGCTCAGCGCGAGCGAGGATGAGGCGTTCACACAGTGCCTTCGTCAAGCGCGGCAGAAAATGGGAACCGAAGATCCATTGCCTCAGCTATCTCAGGAGTTCGCCGTCGAGCCCTACGACGAGTCGGAGAGGTCGGCACCTGTCCGGGCGGCGGCCAAGAAATGGGTGACCTGTATGAAGCCTCTCGGAATCAGCGACCTGGGTTCCAGTCCGAGTGAAATGCCGAGCGACTCGCTGGCGAAGAGGTTCGGGCTGGCTGGCGACGGAAATACGTCGCCCAAGCCGCACTCTGACGAAATTGCGATCGCCGTGAAAGACGCGTCGTGCCGGACATCGAGCGGCTGGACCCACGTCCTCTACGACACTGAATACGAGCGGCAGCTTCCGGTTGTCGCAAAGCATGCGGATGAACTGAACCGGCTTCGGATTCAGATCAAGGCGCGTCAGGAGCGAGTCCATCAGGTCATCGCTGACAACGCCCCGGCGAGGTGATCTCGCGATGAAGCGCCGGTTGCTCGTGAGCGTAGGGGCGCTGGGGGTCGGGCTCCTGTTCGCTGGTGGCTGGGCTGCCGCGACCGCGCTGCAATCTCCCGCTCAACGCGAAGCCTCGGCTACTGCGCCCCGATCTGGCCCCGTGACAGCGCAGGTTACTCAAGGTGATCTGAGCCGGACGATTACGAGCGAGGCAACCCTTCAGAGGCAGACTCGACAGAGCCTCAGGTTTGTCGCGCCGGACGGTCCCGCTGTCGTGACGGGCAGGCCCCTCTCGTCCGGCCAGGCCCTCCTCGCAGGACGGGCTCTCACCGAGATCAACGGACGGCCCGTGTTCGCCATCCCAGGGGCGTTTGCGTTCTACCGAGACCTCGAACAGGGCATTTCCGGGCCGGATGTCCGTCAGCTTCAGCTGGGACTGACGAGCGCCGGCCTTCGAGTGACGACCGACGGCGTCTTCGGGGAATCGACCGAGGCTGCCGTAGCGGCGCTTTATGGCCGCAGCGGCTATTCGGTGCCGCGTGGTGAGGGTCCAAGCTCGGGAGACGAAACGCTGCAATCGCCTTCGAATGACGAAGTGGCTTCAGTACCTGCGCCGCCAAGTACTCCGACGGCCCCGTCGGTAATCCGCCTGCCAAGAGCCGAACTGACAGTCATGTCGACATCGTCGGCCCACGTTGTGAGCGTGCCGGAGGTCGGCTCGCCGATCTTGGACAGCACACTGGCGGTGGTGGAGCATGGGCCGATGGCAGCTGTCGCTGGGGTACCCGCGGAAGTCGGGTCAGCGATTCGAGAAGGGATGAAGGGCAGTCTCTCCATCGGTGGCGGTCGTCGACCCGTCACCGTGACTGCTGTAATACCGAACAAGGGCGAGGCCGAAACGAGCACGCGCATCGAACTGGCGGGGTCGACGGGTGAGCTCAGCGAGAGCGAGTCGGGGCACGAGGCACTCCTCGAGCTCGAAGTGGAGGTGGTCGACCGCGACTCCCTGCTTGTGCCGACCGTAGCCGTCATCTCCGGCGGCTCGGGTTCAGCGCGCGTACAGAAGCAAACGCGTCAAGGCAGCTTTGTCAGTATCCCCGTCACCGAGATCGGGCAGCTCGACGGCCGCAGCGCAGTAACGGCGACTGGAAGAGAAAAGCTTGCGCCCGGCGATCATGTGAAGGTCGGATGAAGTGCCGACTCTGATCCTGAAAAGAATTCGGCGCAGTTTCGTTCCCACGGAGGAGCCTGTGTTGAAGGGCGTGGATCTCACTTTGCCGCAGGGAAGCTTTGTAGTCATCGAAGGCCCCTCGGGTGAGGGCAAGTCGACACTCCTGAACGTGATCGGTCTCTTGGATTCGCCGGATTCCGGGAGCTACTCGATAGATGACCGGGAGGTGACCGAGCTTGCAGCAACGGAACTGACAGCGCTTCGCTCGGACACCTTCGGCTTCATCTTCCAGAGCTTTCATTTGCTCGACCGGCGCCCGGTGACGGACAGCGTGGAACTTGGGCTGCTCTATCGCGGGGTGCCCAGCCGCGAACGTCGTCGACTCGCTGTAGTGGCCCTCGACAAGGTGGGTCTCCGTGACCGTGGCGGACAGCGTTCGTCCACGCTCTCTGGCGGCGAGCGGCAGCGGGTCGCCATCGCACGAGCGTTGGCATCCGACACTCCCGTCGTCGTCGCCGACGAACCCACTGGAAACCTCGATTCCGCCAACAGCCGACGCGTCGTCGAGTGCCTGGCCGATCTCAACAGAGCCGGCCGAACCGTGATCCTGGTTACCCACTCCCCGGAGGTCGCGGCTGTTACGGAGGCCAGAGTGACCCTTCGTAACGGCACTCAGGTCGACGAGACGAGGTCGCGGGCGCCTGGGGCAGAGATCCCGCTCTCGAACGTCGATGTCGTCACTCCGCCGGTCGGCGCTCCACCGGGCCGGGCGTCCCGGCTGAGATTCCTGGACCTGCTGCGTGACTCCGTCTCCTCTGTCCGGTCACGCCCTGGTCGAAGTGTGGCCCTGATTCTGGCAGTGGCGGTCGGCGTAGCGCTGGCCGTGAGTACCCTCGGGCTGTCCGAGTCGGCGAGGTCGCAGGTCACTGACACGTTCGATGCTCACGCGAATCGATACGTCACGGCGTCCTGGGCTGGAGGAACACTGTCGTCTGCCGCTCCGCGGAACAACATCACATCTCGGCTCCGAGGGCTCGCAGGCGTTGAGAGTGCAGGTGTCCTGATCGAGAACGGGGGAACGTACGTTCGCGCGGCTCCTGCGCGCCCGTCGCTGCAAGTCCCGGAATTTCATGGGACGCCGTCAGCCCTTGCCGTAGCAGGGACGACGATCGCGTGGGCCACTGGTCACCACGGGAAGCTCGGGGCCGGTCAAGCCCTCATCGGACGAAGTCTTGCGAAGCAACTTGCCCTGTCGTCTGTCGACACGCGGCCGGTGGTCACGATCAGCGGCCAGGACCGGACGGTGGTCGGTATCGTCAGCTCCAGCCCGCGCCTGGCCGAACTCGTCGGCGCTGTGGTCGTGCCCATTCACGGCACCAGGATGTTTGACGAAGAGTCAGCTCAAGTCCACGCCCTGCTCGTGACCACTGCGGGTGCCGCCCAGCAGGTGGCGCGTCAGGTTGCCGTGGCGATCGATCCCTACCTGCCAGACGGAATTCACGTCGACGCGCCACCTGACCCGTCGAGCCTGCGAGCCGACATTGAGAGCGACGTTCAGATCACGCTTTGGGCATTCACTGTTCTGGCCCTACTCGGGTCTGTTGCTGGGCTGGCAAATTCAATGGTGCTATCGGTGATCGAGCGGCGTCACGAGTTCGGGCTTCGACGCGCGGTGGGTGCTCGACCGATCCATATCTCTGGGCTCGTGATGGTCGAGTCCGGCGTGATGGGGGTCGTCGGCGGTGTCATCGGGCTAGGACTCGGTCTAGCTGCCGTCATCGGTGTCACCATTGCGCGACAATGGATCCCCGTCTTTGACCTCCGTCTCGCGCCCGTGGCGATCGGAGGAGGCATCCTCGTCGGCGCGGCGGGAGGGTTGCTGGCGGCCGCGCGAGCCTCCCGGATTCTGCCGCATGACGCACTTCGCCACTAGCGTGCACGAATCGTTCGGAATGACTACTCGCCATCGTCGCAGGGGAGGACGCGACGGCTCAGGCGCGTGGACTACCGTAGCCTCGTGACGAAGCGGCGACGAACCCCGGGGACGACTCCGGTGACGCCACCGTCGGCCGCGGGTTCCTCTATGGGCTCTACCAGAACCGCATCCGGCGGGGCCTGGCCGGGCTCGACCTGCCGCACCACGTCGCCATGATCGTCGACGGCAACCGGCGCTGGGCGAAGGAGCGCATGCTCGAGACCGCCGCGCACGGGCACCGGGCCGGCGCGGCCAAGATCCGCGAGTTCCTCGTGTGGTGCGACGACCTCGGCATCAAGGTGGTGACCCTCTACCTGCTCTCCGCCGACAACCTGACCAACCGCGACAACGGCGAACTCGACGCTCTGGTCGAGATCATCGCCGAGCTCGCCGACGATCTGTCACGCTCGCGCGACTGGCGCGTCCAACACGTCGGATCGGTCGACGGTCTGCCGGTCCCGCTCGTCGAAGCGTTGTCGGCCGCCGAGTCGAGCACCGCCTCGCACACGGGTCTTCACGTCAACCTCGCCGTCGGCTACGGCGGGCGCCGCGAGATCGTCGACGCGCTGCGGAGCATCGTGCGCCAGCACGGCGAGGGCGGCGGCACCATCGACGACCTCGCCGAGGTGCTCACGCCCGAGATGATCGCCGACCACCTCTACACCGGCGGGCAGCCCGACCCCGACCTCGTCATCCGCACGTCCGGAGAGCAGCGGCTGAGCGACTTCATGCTGTGGCAGAGCGCCCACAGCGAGTTCTACTTCGTCGAGGCGTACTACCCCGACCTGCGCGAGGTCGACTTCCTCCGCGCCGTCCGCGACTTCGCGAATCGTCACCGACGGTACGGGAGCTGACCGCTTCGGCCATTGCGGTACCCGGTTCCCCGGTACGGTAGGTGGGTTCAGCACACAGCAGGGAGCCCGCGTGACCACCATCGACGAGTACCGCCAGAATTTCGGTGACGATCCGGGGTACCTCGACTTCGCCTCCTTCGGCCCTATGTCCCGAGCCGTCGTCGACGAGCAGGTCGCCCTCAGCGAGATCCACGTTCGCGGCCGCTACGGTGCCGCCGGCGTCTTCGACGAACAAGACATCCGCGTCCGCGAGGCGGTTCGACGCGTCAGCGGGTTCCCGACCGACCGGGTCGTCTTCCAGGCCAACGCCTCGAGCGGCCTCATGCACGCCTTCTTCGGCCTGACCGGTCAGGTCCTCTACTCCGCCCGCGAATACCCGAGTATTCCGGTGGCGGCTCGTCGAGCGGCGCAGGCGCTGCACGTGCTCGACCCGATCACGATGCAGCCGCCCCAGGGTGTCGTCACCCCCGAGGTCGTGCGCGACAACCTCACCCCCGCGACCACGGCGGTCGCCGTGAGCCTCGTCGACTACCGCACGGGCTACCGCGCCGACCTCGAGGGCATCCGCGACGTCATCGGCGACCGCCTGCTGATCGTCGACGCCATCCAGGGTTTCGGAGTCGTCGAAGCGCCGTACGAGCTGGCCGACGTGGTCGTCGCGGGCGGCCAGAAGTGGATTCGCGCAGGATGGGGCACCGGTTTCCTCGCCCTCTCCGAACGCGCCGCCACCGATCTCGTCCCCCTCATCAGCGGTGTCACCGGCACGATCGTGCCGCTGGGCGGTTCGTACGAGGAGGTACCCCCGCCCCTCCAGGGTGCTGCCGCGTTCCAGATCACCCGCTCCGATCCGATCGCGCAGGCTCGCTTCGCCACAGCCCTCGAGGGCATCGCGGAGGTCGGCGTCTCGGAGATCCAGGCGTCGATCGGCCAGACGGTCTCCCAGCTCATCGACCTCGCCGACGAGTTCGTCCTTCCGGTCTCCTCGTCGCGCGACGAGTCCGAACGCGCCGGCATCGTCGTGCTCGAGCCGGAGCCCGCGCAGGTCACCGCCCTCACCGCCGCTCTCATCAACCACGGCATCACCGCCACCGTGCGCGACGGCACCGTGCGTCTCAGCGCTCACGTCTCCACCGGCGAGGAGACCCTGGAGGCGCTGCGCGGGGCGTTCACCTCGTTCGGGTCGAGCGCTCAGTACTGAGGCGAGCGAGCAGGATCACGCCGGGTCGGGCACTCCTCGACCCCCGTCTTCGGGAGGTCCCGCCGGTGAGCGCCCCTGATTTCTGGGGCGGATGTGACTCGCGTTAATCTCCCTGTAACCAAGGCCGGTGTGTCGGATTTGGTCATTGTCGGTGGCAGCACGTAGCTTCGAGCCATCGGGTAGAGCACCCGGTCGAGACGGCCACGTAAGTTCGTCTAGCTCTTGCTCCACGGCCGTCTTGCGGGAAGGTACCGAGTGCCCAGCACTCGGAGATGGAGTGGGTCGTGACCTCTTTCGACACCGCAGCTGTTTCTTCTACTGAAGGCGCCATCGAGGGTCGGGAGCAGGTGACGGGCGCAGGCGTCACACAGCGCACGTACGTTCTCGACACATCGGTTCTGCTTTCCGATCCACAGGCCATGTTCCGCTTCGCCGAGCAGGCCGTCGTCCTGCCCGTCGTCGTCATCTCCGAACTCGAGGGCAAGCGGCACGACCCCGAGCTCGGCTACTTCGCGCGACAGGCGCTGAGGCTCCTCGACGAACTCCGCATCAAGCACGAGCGTCTCGACTTCCCGGTCGAGGTGGGCAAGGGCGGTTCGCTCCGCGTCGAGCTGAACCACTCCAACATGTCCGTCCTGCCGTCGGGCCTCCGCCTCGACGACAACGACTCGCGCATTCTGGCCGTGGCGACGAACCTCTCCAACGACGGGCTCGACGTGGTCGTCGTGTCGAAAGACCTCCCGCTGCGGGTCAAGGCCGCCTCGATCGGCCTCGCCGCCGAAGAGTACCGAGCCGAACAGGTCGTCGACTCCGGCTACACCGGCATCGCCGAGGTCGACATCTCGAGCGAGCAGATGTCGAAGCTCTACGACGACGAGCACATCTCGACCCGTGCCGCCGAGCAGCCCGTCAACACCGGGCTGGTCATGCACTCCGATCGCGGTTCGGCTCTCGGCCGCGTCGTGTCGAAGGGGCAGGTGCGTCTCGTGCGCGGCGACCGCGACGTCTTCGGGCTGCACGGCCGCTCGGCCGAACAGCGCTTGGCGATCGATCTTCTCCTCGACCCCGAGGTCGGCATCGTGTCGCTGGGCGGCAGCGCCGGCACCGGCAAGTCGGCGCTGGCCCTCTGCGCCGGGCTGGAGGCCGTGCTCGAGAAGCAGCAGCACAAGAAGATCATGGTGTTCCGTCCGCTGTACGCGGTCGGCGGCCAAGACCTCGGCTACCTTCCGGGCGACGCCGGCGAGAAGATGAACCCGTGGGCCCAGGCGGTCTTCGACACCCTCGGCGCGATCGTGTCGCAGAACGTCCTCGACGAGGTCGTCGAGCGCGGCATCCTCGAGGTGCTGCCGCTCACGCACATCCGGGGCCGCTCGCTGCACGACGCGTTCGTGATCGTCGACGAAGCGCAGTCGCTCGAACGGAACGTGCTGCTCACCGTGCTGTCGCGAATCGGCCAGAACTCGCGGGTGGTGCTCACCCACGACGTCGCACAGCGCGACAACCTGCGCGTCGGCCGCCACGACGGTGTGGCCTCGGTGATCGAGACGCTGAAGGGGCACCCGCTCTTCGCCCACGTCACGCTCACGCGCTCCGAGCGCTCGGCGATCGCCGCGCTGGTGACCGAGCTGCTCGAATCCAACGAGTTGGCCTAGGGGTGTCTCCCACGTGGCCCGCGGTGACTTGAGAGACACGCCCTAGCCGTCCCACCAGAGAGCGCCGCTTCCTCGTCGAGGGGCGGCGCTTTCGCGTTCCGCGCGGTGGCGGTTCTCCACAGGAGCTCGACGCTCGGGGATCATCCACAGGGCACCCGATGAGGGCGGAGGTGTTCCGTGCCGCGGATCTAGCGTCGGAGCATGAACGCATTCGTCGACGCCGCCGTGATCCTGCTCCTGCTCGGGCTGGCTCTCGGGGCGCCCGAGTCCGGCCTCGACTGGCTCGCGGCCGCGCCCGCGGCCTGCTGGGTGGCTGTGGCCACGCCGGCGCTCGTGCGGAGCGACCTGGAGCACCGTCGGCTGCCCAACGCGCTGACGCTGCCGGCGGTGGGGCTGGTCGCACTATCGGCCGCGGGGTCGTGGGTGTTCGGCGAGGGCGGGCGTGATCCTGCGCTGGCCCTCGGGCTCTGCCTGATCATTTCGGCGGTCGGCTTCTGGGCATCCGCTCGGGGCGGGGTGGGGATGGGCGACGTCAAACTCGCCGTTGCCCTGGTCGGGAGCGCAACCCTGGTCGACGTCCGCTCGCTCGCCGTGGTGGCACTCGTCACCGGTGCCTCGGGCGTTGCGGCCGCGGTCGTCGCAGTACGGCGCCACCGGGCGACGAGCATCGCGTACGGTCCGTGTCTGCTCGCCGGCTACTGGTGCGGCCTGGTGGCCGCGCGCATCGCTGCGTGGCCCGGCCCAGCGGGCTGAACCCCGCAGTCGGTCCGGGCGCCGGACCACGCACGACGAGGAGCCGCGGAAGGCGCGGCCGGGCGCCGCAGACCGAGGGGTCAGCGCCGAAACCGCGCGCTGAGCCCGATCAGCCCGGGTGGGTCATGCTGAGCACGTCGAGCGCCTTGTCGAGCTGCTCTTCGGTGACCTCGCCGCGCTCGACGAAGCCGAGGTCGATGACGGCCTCGCGGACGGTCAACTTGGCGGCGACCGAGTGCTTGGCGATCTTCGCGGCCGCCTCGTACCCGACGATGCGGTTCAGCGGGGTGACGATCGACGGCGACGACTCTGCGAGGGCGCGGGCGTGCTCGACGTTCGCGATCAGGCCGTCGACGGCCTTGTCGGCGAGAGCACGCGTGGCGTTGGACAGCAGTCGGATGGACTCGAGAAGGGCCGTTCCCATGACGGGGATCGCGACGTTCAACTCGAACGCTCCCGAGGCGCCCGCCCAGGCGATGGTGGCGTCGTTGCCGATGACGCGCGCGCCGACCATCAGCACGGCTTCGGGGATCACCGGGTTGACCTTGCCCGGCATGATCGACGATCCGGGCTGCAGGTCGGGGATGTGCAGTTCGCCGAGGCCCGTGTTGGGCCCGGAGCCCATCCAGCGCAGGTCGTTGTTGATCTTGGTGAGGCTCACCGCGAGCACGCGGAGGGCGCCGGAAGCCTCGACGAGACCGTCGCGGGCACCCTGCGCTTCGAAGTGGTCGAGAGCCTCCGTGATGGGCAGCTCGGAGTCTGCGGCCAGTAGAGCGATGACCCGCTGCGGAAACCCTGCGGGGGTGTTGATGCCCGTACCGGTCGCCGTGCCGCCGAGCGGAACCTCGGCGACTCGGGGCAGCGTCGAGGTGACCCGCTCGATACCGAGCCGGATCTGCCTGGCGTAGCCGCCGAACTCCTGGCCGAGAGTGACCGGAGTGGCGTCCATCAGGTGGGTGCGACCGGACTTGACGACGCCCTTCCACTCCTCGGCCTTCTTCTCGAGCGAGACCGCGAGGTGGTCGAGGGCGGGGATGAGGTCGTGCAGGATCGCGCCGGTGACGGCCACGTGGACGGACGTCGGGAACACGTCGTTGGAGGACTGCGAGGCGTTGACGTGGTCGTTCGGGTGCACGGGCGACCCGAGGAGGGCCGACGCGAGGGTGGCGAGCACCTCGTTCATGTTCATGTTGGAGGAGGTGCCGGAACCCGTCTGGTAGACGTCGACCGGGAACTGGTCGTGGTGCTGACCGTCGATGAGCTGGTCGGCGGCGCCGGCGATGGCGTCGGCGATCTTCTCGTCGAGAATGCCCATCTGACCGTTGACCACCGCGGCCGCACGTTTGATTCGAGCGAGGGCCACGATCTGGGCCGGCTCGAGGCCGGCGCCCGAGATCGGGAAGTTCTCGACCGCTCGCTGGGTCTGCGCGCCGTAGAGCGCCGAGGCCGGGACTCGCACCTCGCCCATGGTGTCGTGCTCGATGCGGTAGTCGGGGGTGGCCGAGGTCTCGGTCGTGGTCACGTCGCTGTGGTCCTTCCGTCGGCCCGCGGGGCGGGCGGTGTGCGGGATGTCGCACGGTTGCTCGCCGGTGACGGCGAGTGGGTTCAGAGGGTGCCGACCACGGTGTGCGGGTCGACCTTGCCGTTTGCGAGATCGTAGTTCGCACCGACGACAGCCAATCTACCGCTGGCGACTGCCTCGGAGATGAGAATCGACCGCTCGAGCAGTGCCCCGACGGACGCCTCGATGTGCAGTCGACCGACTTCGCGGGGGTCGACGGCGCGCGCGTCTTCCGACGTCGCGTCGAGCGCTCGGTGAGCACGCTTGACCGACGGCACGATCATGTCGATCAACCGCTGCAGATAGAAGGTCTCGGGCTCGGAATTGGCATCGATCGACTCGATGGCCGCCGCGACGGCCCCGCACTTGTCGTGTCCGAGGACGACGATGAGGGGGATCTTCAGCACGGCGACGGCGTACTCGAGGGAGCCGAGAACGGTGTCGCCCACCACCTGACCCGCGTTGCGGACGACGAAGAGGTCGCCGAGTCCGACGTCGAAGATGATCTCGGCGCCCAGTCGGGAGTCGGCGCACCCGAAGAGGGCAGCGATCGGCTGCTGGCCCTCGGCCACCTGGGCTCGACGGTCGGCATCCTGGTGGGGATGGTCGGGGCGCCCCGAGACGAAGCGGTCGTTGCCTGCGGTCATCGCGGCCCAGGCTTCGCCGGGGGTCGGGTCGTTCGGTTTCACGCGGAGAGTCTCACTTCTCGAGCTGAGCGGTCGCTCGCTTGGCCAACAGGGTGAATTCCGCGTCGTCGGCCGTCCCGGCCAGGACCACGGTGGAGTCGTCGACCGTGGTGACCATGGCGTACTCCAGGTTGCCGGCGCCGTCGTCGGAGCGTCGGTCGTAGATGTTCCAGGTGACGCCGTCGATCCGGGTCGAGGAGGTCGTGTTGCCCTCGTCGAGCTGATTGCTCACCCACGTCTTGTTCGCCTTGAACCCCTGCGTCATGCCGATGAACTGTGTCTTGGGGGTGAGGAAACCGATGTACCACGACTGCACTCCGTCGGACCCGGCCGGCTTGATCTCGGCCCGATTGGAGGTCCAGCCGGAGGGCATCTTCGGAGCCACGAGAGAGGTCGTCACCTGCTGCTGCGCCTGGGAGGCGACCTGCAGATAGTCGACGCTCTTCAGCTGTGAACCGTTGGGCCGGACCACGGCGAGGACGAGCAGGACGACGATCACCACCGAGACCACGATGGCGATCACGAGGTTGAACGCCGTCTGGTTCTCGCGGTGCGCGCGGGAACTGGCGGCCTTCCGGGCCGCGGTCTCGCCGGGCGTCTCGGGTCGGCCGAGCTCGGCGACGACCCGAGGTGCGCGCTGCTTGCCGAGCGAGGGCGGGGGCGAGGACGGCGTGTTGGTCATGAGGTGCTCTCTGTGGCGCGCGCCTTCTCGAGTCGCTCTTTCGCCCCGAGCAGCCACTCTTCGCAGCGGGCGGCCAGGGTCTCGCCGCGTTCCCACAGGGCGAGGGAGCGTTCGAGCGTGGAGGAGCCCTGTTCGAGCTCGTTCACCACGGTGACGAGTTCGTCGCGCGCCTGCTCGTAGCTGAGGTCGGCGACGTCGGGGAGAGAGGTCTGGGCCACGGAATGATCCTATCGAGCGGGGGCGGAGGGAGCTGAACCGGTGCTCGTGGCGCCGAGCGTGCCGGAGGCGAGGGTGAGGAGCAGCGGAGTGTCTTCGGGCGCTTCGGCGGCGTCGCGGAGGACGGCGCCCGACGGGAGCTGGGCGATGGCATAGCCTCGGCGCAGCGTCGACTCGGGGGACAGGGCTCGGAGCTGCCCGGTCAGTTCGGAGACGCGAGTCGAGGCGCGTTCGAGGACGCGATGGAGGAGTTCTTCGCTTCTGGCGACGTACCGGACGAGGCTCGTCGGCGCGGACGTCGATCAGCGTCTGCGGATTGGCCAGCACGGGACGGCTTCTGATCTGGCCGAGGCGGTCGATCTCGGTGTTGATGACCTGGGTCAGCCTCATGCCGATTCGGCTGCGCGCCTGGCGAACCCCTGGAGTTCTTCGCCGACGTCGGGAACGACGCGCTTCGCGGCGTCGGTCGGGGTGGACGCACGGAGATCGGCGACGTCGTCGAGCAGGGGGCGATCGGCCTCGTGACCGATGGCGCTGACGATCGGCGTCGTGGCGGCGGCCGCGGCACGGACCAGACCTTCGTCGCTGAAACCGAGCAGGTTCTGGAAGTCGCCGCCGCCGCGCGCGACGATGATGACGTCGACCCCGGGATCGGCGTCGAGCCTCTGCAGGGCGGCCGTCACCTCGGAGACCATCCGTTCGCCCTGGACAGCGGCGTGGACGACCTTGAACTGCACCGACGGCCAGCGCAGCTGCGCGTTGCGGAGGACGTCTTTCTCGGCGTCGCTGTCTTTGCCGGTGATCAGTCCGATGCACTGGGGGAGGAACGGAAGGGCGCGTTTGCGGTCGCTCGAGAACAGGCCCTCGGAGGCGAGCTGGCGCCGGAGTCGTTCGAGGCGCTCGAGGAGATCGCCGATGCCCACGTGACGCATGTCGAAGACCTGCATCGTGAGCGTGCCGCCCTTGACCCAGAAGTTGGGTTTGATCGCGGCGATGACGCGGTCGCCCTGCTTGAGGTCGGCGGGGATCTTCGATCGGACGCTCGACCAGATCGAGAACGAGATGGTCGCGTCGATCTCGAGGTCTTTGAGCTTGCCGTAGACGTTGCCGCCGGATGAGTTCCACTGCGTGATCTCGCCCTCGACCCAGGCGGTGCCGAGTCGATCGATCCAGTCTCGGACCTTGCCCGCCAGGAGACCGACGGGCCAGGGGCTCTCGGCCGTAGGAGGCGGCGTGACGATCGTCAAGTGGTTCTCCTCCTGATGCGCTGTTCGAGGGCTTCGCGATTTGAGCGGTTGTCAGGGGGCGACTCAGGCGCGCCGCCTACAATCCCTCTGTGAGCCGAATTACCAATGGCGCTCTCGCCATCGACCTTCCGACGCCGCGTGTTCCCGCGGTGCGCAACAGGCTAAAGGATACCCCCGTCATCGGGCGCAAACGTGTGCTCCTGGCGGCTCCTCGCGGCTACTGCGCCGGCGTCGATCGCGCCGTCATCGCCGTCGAGAAAGCTCTCGAGCACTACGGGGCGCCCGTCTACGTGCGAAAGCAGATCGTCCACAACGTGCACGTCGTCTCGACCCTCGAGAAGCAGGGCGCCATCTTCGTCGACGAGGTCGACGAGGTGCCCGAGGGGTCGCACATCGTCTTCAGCGCCCACGGTGTCGCCCCGAGCGTCGTGCAGGGCGCTCTCGACCGCGGTCTCCAGTCGATCGACGCGACCTGCCCTCTGGTCACCAAGGTGCATCGCGAGGCGGTGCGTTTCGCGAAGCAGGAGCAGCACATCATCCTGATCGGGCACGCCGGCCACGAAGAGGTCGAGGGCACGATGGGTCACGCGCTCGATCGCACCACCCTGGTCCAGAACCCCGAAGAGGTCGACCTCCTGGAGGTCGACGACCCCGACAACCTCGTCTGGCTGTCGCAGACCACCCTCAGCGTCGACGAGACGATGGAGACCGTGCGGCGTCTGCGCGAGCGCTTCCCGAACATCCAGAACCCGCCGTCCGACGACATCTGCTATGCCACGCAGAACCGCCAGGTCGCCATCAAGAAGGTCGCGCAGGACGCCGACCTCGTGATCGTCGTCGGAAGCGCGAACTCGTCGAACAGCGTGCGCCTCGTCGAGGTCGCGCTCGAGTACGGGGCCAAGGCGGCCTACCGGGTCGACTACTCGAGCGAGATCCAGCAGGAGTGGCTCGACGGCGTCGAGACCGTGGGAGTCACGTCGGGCGCCTCGGTGCCCGAGGTGCTGGTCGACGAGGTCCTCGCCGAACTCTCCGACGCCGGTTACCTCGATGTCGGCGAGGTCAAGACGGCCGAAGAAGACCTCATGTTCTCCCTCCCGAAAGAGCTGCGGAAAGACGCCACGGGCAAAGACGACTCGCGGGCCCTGGGCGGTCGCAACCGATGAGCGACGCCGACGACCGACCGCGGTACGGCGAGCGCGTCGATCCTGCGGATCTCATGCCTGCCCGGGTCGAGGGTCGCCCGGCTCCCGGCTACGGCGAATACGCGCCGGCCGGCTGGGTGAGCCCGGTCGCGCCCGTCGAAGAACCCGAGGCACCGACGACGGAGACCGACGTCGTGCAGGATGCCCGGCGCGGCGGACCTGTCGGCACCGAGACCCGGCGGCCACAGGTTCCGCGCACGTTCGACGCTCCACCGCCGACGGGTGCCCCGGTGCCCGGGCGCCCGCCCTCCGCCGTGCGGAACGCGTCGTTCAACCGCTTCGCCACGATGATCCTGCTGGCCTACGGCCTCTACGACGTGATTCGGGGCGCGCTCCAGACGTCGGCGTTCGTCCAGACCTACGTCTCCGAGTTCACGAGCCTCGGCTACCTGCGCGGTGACTTCCACAACGGTGCGGCCCTGCACTCGGTCGCCGTGATCAGCGCCGTGGCGTCGGTCGCCGTCTACCTGCTCGTGGCGATCTGGGCCATCCGCCGCCTGCGCGCCGGCAAGCGCTCGTGGGTGGTGCTGCTCGTCACCGGGATCGTCGTCAATCTGGCCACCGGCGTGTGCGTCGTCGCCGTCGTGATGAACGACCCCTCGTTCGTCGGCATCGCTTCCGCACCGCTGTAGGTCCACTCCAGAGAACCGCCTCGGGCGAACCGGCCGGAGAACGAACGACGGGCCCGGCCAGAAGGTCGGGCCCGTGTCGGGTCAGGGGCAGGAGCCCGTCTTCGCTCAGCCCTGCGAGTGGCCGAACGAGCCGAGCTCGCGGGTGGCCTCGACGACGCGGGCCGCCATCGCGGACTCGGCGATCTTGCCCCAGGAGCGCGGGTCGTAGACCTTCTTGTTGCCGACTTCACCGTCGACCTTGAGGAAGCCGTCGTAGTTCTTGAGCACCGTGTCGGCGATCGACCGGGAGAACGCGTACTGCGTGTCGGTGTCGATGTTCATCTTGACGACGCCGTTCGAGACGGCCTCGGCGATCTCGCCTGCGGAGGAGCCCGAGCCGCCGTGGAAGACGAGTTCGAGGGCTTCTCCTTCGTGCCGAACTTCTCCTGGATGCCGGCCTGGATCTCGCCCAGCAGCTCGGGGCGCAGCTTCACGTTGCCCGGCTTGTAGACGCCGTGGACATTGCCGAAGGTGAGCGCGGCGATGTACCGGCCCTTCTCGCCGAGGCCCAGGGCCTCCACGACCCGGGTGACGTCGCCGACCGTCGTGTAGAGCGCGTCGTTGGTGCCTTCGTGCTGGACGCCGTCTTCCTCGCCGCCGACGACACCGATCTCGACCTCGAGGATGGCGTTGATCGCGCGGGTGCGCTTCAGCATGTCTTCGGCGATCGAGATGTTCTCGTCGAGGGGAACGGCGGAGCCGTCCCACATGTGCGACTGGAAGATCGGATTGCGGCCCGCCTTCACCTCTTCTTCGGATGCGGCGATGAGGGGCAGGACGAAACCGTCGAGCGCGTCTTTGGGGCAGTGGTCGGTGTGCAGTGCGACCGTGACGGGGTAGTTCTTGGCGACCTCGGTGGCGAATTTGGCGAAGGCGAGGGCGCCGGCCGCGCGGTTCTTGACCGTCTGCCCGGCGAAGTAGTCGGCGCCACCCGTCGTGACCTGGATGATTCCGTCGGAGCCGGCCTCGGTCAGGCCCTGCAGAACCGAGTTGATCGTCTGCGACGACGAGACGTTGATCGCGGGGTAGGCGAACCCCTGGGTCTTCGCTCGGTCGAGCATCTCGGCATACTGCTCGGGTGTTGCGACGGGCATGACTTCTCCTTCGATGACGGGCACGTTCAGGATCACTCTAGACGCGACCGCCAGGACGCGGGCGTGAGCGCAGCTCGGGACGACCAGCGCGACCGACGCGTCGCGTCGCCCGAGTAAAGTTCGCTTCATGACGACTACTGCGACCGGAACGCTCTTCACGAACCCTGATCGGAACCTTGGGATGGAGTTGGTGCGGGCGACGGAGGCGGCGGCGATCCGGGCTGCTCCGTGGATCGGGCGGGGCGAGAAGAACCTCGCCGACGGCGCGGCGGTCGATGCGATGCGCAAGTTCCTCGGGACGGTGGATTTCGACGGTGTCGTGGTGATCGGCGAGGGCGAGAAGGACGAGGCGCCGATGCTGTTCAACGGTGAGCACGTCGGTACCGGCAACGGCGGTTCGTTCGACATCGCCGTGGATCCCATCGACGGGACGTCGCTGACCGCGACGGGTCGGCAGAACGCCGTGTCGGTCATCGCGGTCTCGGACCGCGGCACGATGTACGACCCGAGTGCCGTGTTCTACATGGACAAGATCGTGACCGGCCCTGAGGGTCTGGGCATCATCGACCTCGACAAGCCGATCGGGGAGAACATCAAGGCGTTGGCTCGGGCGAAGGGTCTCCCGGTCGAGCAGATGGTCGTCGCCGTGCTGGATCGGCCGCGACACAAGCAGCTCATCGCGGACATCCGGGCGGCGGGGGCGGGCACGCGGCTGCTGCTCGACGGTGATGTCGCGGGTGGGATCAACGCGGCGATGCCGGATTCGCGGATCGACATGTGCGTCGGCACGGGTGGTACTCCGGAGGGAATCATCACGGCCTGCGCGATCAAGGCGCTGGGCGGCTTGATCCAGGCGCGGTTGGCGCCGAAGGACAGCGTCGAGCGTCAGAAGGCGATCGATGCCGGTCACGACCTGAACCGGGTTCTCGACCAGAACGACCTCGTCACCGGTGACAACACCTACTTCGTCGCGACGGGCGTCACCGACGGAGGTCTCGTGGCCGGTGTCTCGCGGAAAAACGGCATGATCCGCACCGAGTCGCTCGTGCTTCGCTCGCACTCGGGCACCCAGCGCCGCGTCGTCGCGGACCACCTCGAATCGAAGTGGCTCGGCGAAGAGTCGTAGACACGCCCTAGCCGTCGAGCCGCGAGGTCAGCTCGACGGCGGCAAGATCGCGCGGCACGTCGTCGAGCGGCGCCGGCGTGGCCAGCACGGTCGACTCGTCGAGCATGCTGAGTCGGCGCGCCGAGGGCAGCACCTGCCGCTCGAGAGAACCGACGAACCGGTTGTAGTCGGTGACCGAGGTGTGGAGCGAACGACCGAGCTTGTCGACGTGCGTCGCCAGCGTCGAGATGCGGCCGTAGAGCTCGCGGCTGAGGTCGAAGAGTTGCTTGGCCTCCTGCGTGACCACGTCTTGCTGCCAGCTGAAGGCGATCGTCTTGAGGACGGACCAGAGCGTGACGGGGGAGGCGAGGGCGATGCGTTTCTGAAACGCGTAGTCCATGATCGACGGGTCGGCCTCGAGGGCCGACGACACCAATGACTCGCTCGGGATGAACGCGATGGTGAGTTCGGGGAGGAGTCGAGCCCGGCCCAGTACGTCTTGCCGGCCAGGGTGTCGATGTGGCCGCGGACGGCCTTGACGTGCTCGCGGAGGAGCTCGGTTCTCCGGGCGCCCTCGGCGCCGGTCGCGGTGGCGGGGATGGTCGAGGCCTCGAGGTAGGCGGTGAACGGCACCTTCGCATCGACGGCGATGTTCTTGCCGCCGGGCAGGTGGATCACCATGTCTGGCCTGCCCGCCCCGGCGTCGCTGCGGATGCTGGTCTGCACGTCGAAGTCGACGCGCTCGAGGAGACCGGCGGCCTGGACGACGTTGCGGAGCTGCGTCTCGCCCCAGACGCCGCGGGTGCTGTTCGACTTGAGCGCGGCCGCAAGCGACTCGGCGGTGGAGCGGAGGCGCTCCTCGGACTCGGAGGCGGCCCGGAGCTGTTCGCTGAGCTGGCCGTGCTCTCTCTGCCGCTGCTGCTCGAGTTCGGCCACCTTGGCCTGAACCGCGCGCAGGCTCTCGGCCACGGGGCTCAGGGCTGTCAGTACCCGCCCGTCGGTGGCGCCGCGACGGGTCTCCGCCTCGGCGGTCGCGATCAGGCGGTCGTGGAGCTCGCCGATGCGCTCCTCCTGCTGATCGAGCTGACGCGCGTGCAACGTCTCTTGCGCTGAGAGACGCTCGCGAAGCGCCTCGGAGGTGGATGTGGCCGCGGCCAAGCGGGCGCGTACGAGCGCGACACCGACGAGCAGGCCGATGGCGCAGCCGACGAGAAGACCCAGGAGAAGTGCGAGGACGGGCGACATGGTGGCAGTCTCGCAGGGGCCACCGACATCACCCGGGAGGCTCAGCAGGGGCTCACGGACAATGCTCACCAAGCATGTCCTGACATTAAGCCAAGATGCGTGTACGCTCGATCGCACCAGGCCATTCAGGACGACCTCCAGCACAGAAAGTTGTACAGCGGAGTATGACGCAGACGCACAACCATTCCCCATATGACATCGTCACGATGGGGCGTATCGGGGTCGACATCTACCCCCAGCAGGCGGGCGTACCGCTCGAGAAGGTCGAGACCTTCTCGAAGTCGGTGGGCGGCAGCGCGACCAACGTGGCCATCGCGGCCTCGCGCTACGAGCACAGTGCCGCAGTCGTCACCCGCACGGGCGCCGACCCGTTCGGCCGCTACGTGGTCGAGGAGCTCGACCGCCTCGGCGTCTCGACCGAGTTCATCTCGACCGTGCCCGGTCTCAACACCCCGGTCACCTTCTGCGAGATCTTCCCACCCGACGACTTCCCGCTCTACTTCTACCGGGCGCCGAAGGCCCCGACCTCATGATCACGGTCCAGTCGCTCGACCTGGCCGCCATCGAGCAGGCCGGCGTGTTCTGGACCACCGTCACCGGCCTCTCCGAGGAGCCGAGTCGCCAGGCCCACCACGTCGCCTACCAAGCGCGCGGTCGTCGCCCGCTGACGATCCTCGACCTCGACTACCGGCCCATGTTCTGGTCGTCGCCCGAGGTCGCCTCGCGCGAGGTCGGCAAGGCCCTCGAGCACGTCACGGTGGCCGTCGGCAACCGCGAGGAGTGCGAGGTCGCCGTGGGCGAGACCGATCCGCAGCGTGCCGCAGACGCCCTCCTCGAGCGCGGCGTCGAGCTCGCCATCGTCAAGCAGGGCCCGAAAGGCGTCCTCGCCAAGACGCGCGACGAGAGCATCGAGGTGCCCGCGCACCTGGTCAAGGTCATCAACGGGCTCGGCTCGGGCGACGGCTTCGGCGGCGCTCTCTGCCACGGTCTCCTCTCCGGCTGGGATCTCGAGAAGGTGCTCCGCTTCGCCAATGCGGCGGGCGGCATCGTCGCGACCCGGTTCGAATGCTCGACCGCCATGCCCACGACCGCCGAGGTCGAAGCCGTTCTCGAGGAGGCCCTCCATGTCTGACGTCACTGCGTCTTTCGACGGTCACGTCGCTCGTCTGCGCCAGATCCGGGCGACCGAGCCGGAAGCGATCGGCGCCGCGTTCGCCAGCCGCGTCCGCCGACCCGTGTTGCAGGGCGACGGCAAGCTCTTCATCGTCGCGGCCGACCACACGGCCCGCGGCGCCCTCGGCGTGCGCGGCGATTCACTCGCCATGTCGGACCGCGGCGAGCTGCTGCGGCGACTGGTGGTCGCCCTCGAGCGCCCGGGTGTCGACGGTGTGCTCGGCACTCCCGACATCCTCGAAGATCTCGCGCTCCTCGGCGCACTCGACGGCAAGGTCGTCGTCGGCTCGATGAACCGCGGTGGCCTCCAGGGCGCGGCCTTCGAGATGGACGACCGGTTCACCGCCTACTCGGCCAGGGGCATCGTCGACGCCGGTTTCGACTTCGCCAAGCTCCTCGTCCGCATCAACCTCGAAGACCGCGGCACGGCCGAGACCATCGAGGCGACCGCCCGAGCCGTCAGCGAGTCGGCCTCCCTGAAGCTGCCCATCATGCTCGAGCCCTTCGTCTCGAACTGGGTCGACGGCAAGATCCTGAACGATCTGTCGACCGAAGCGGTGATCAAGTCGGTCGCCATCGCGTCGGGTCTCGGCGAGTCCACGGCCTACAGCTGGCTCAAGCTGCCCGTCGTCGACGACATGGAGCAGGTCATGGCGGCCACGACCCTTCCCACCCTGCTGCTGGGCGGCGATCCTGCCGAGTCCCCCGATGCGACCTACGGCAAGTGGGCGCGCGCCCTGGCTCAGCCGGGGGTCCGCGGGCTCACCGTCGGACGCACCCTGCTCTACCCGCCGGACGACGACGTCGTCGCCGCCGTCGACATCGCCGCGGGCCTCGTCCACGCCGACGTCGCCGCCACCACTCAGAACGCCTGACGGCGTCGCATCTCTCCCTCTGCGAGCACCTGCCCGCCTGTCCTAAGGAAAAAACAGTGACGACCACCGCACCCACGACTGCTTCGAGCAGCACAGAGATCCCCACGATCGACCACTGGATCGACGGCAAGCGCGTCGCCGGCACATCGGGTCGCACCAGCCCCGTCTTCGATCCCGCGCTGGGCGTCGCGACGAAGAACGTCGCCCTCGCCAGCCAGGAGGAGATCGACGCGGCCATCGCCTCCGCCAAGGCCGCTTTCCCGGCGTGGCGCGATCTCTCCATCACCAAGCGTCAGCAGATCATGTTCCGCTTCCGCGAGCTGGTGAACGAGCGCAAGGACGAGCTCGCCGAGATCCTCACCGCCGAGCACGGCAAGGTCCTCTCCGACTCCCTCGGCGAGATCCAGCGCGGCCTCGAGGTCCTCGAACTGGCGACCGGCTTCCCCCACCTCATCAAGGGCGAGTTCAGTCAGCAGGTCTCGACGGGCGTCGACGTGTACTCGACGAAGTCGCCGCTGGGTGTCGTCGGCGTCATCAGCCCGTTCAACTTCCCGGTCATGGTGCCGATGTGGTTCTTCCCGATCGCGATCGCCGTCGGCAACACCGTCGTTCTGAAGCCGAGCGAGAAAGACCCGTCGTCCAGCATCTTCCTGGCGGAGCTCTTCAAAGAGGCCGGTCTTCCCGACGGCGTCTTCACCGTGCTCCAGGGCGACAAGCTCGCCGTCGACGGCCTTCTGAACAGCCCCGACGTCGCGAGCATCTCGTTCGTCGGCTCGACGCCGATCGCGCGGTACATCTACGAGACCGCCGCCAAGAACGGCAAGCGCGTCCAGGCCCTCGGCGGAGCGAAGAACCACATGCTGGTCCTTCCCGACGCCGACCTCGACCTCGTCGCCGACTCGGCGATCAACGCCGGCTTCGGCTCGGCCGGTGAGCGCTGCATGGCGATCAGCGTGCTGGTCGCCGTCGGCGACGTCGCCGACATGGTCGTCCCGCTGATCACCGAGCGGATGAAGGGCCTCACGATCGGCGACGGTCGCCGCTCGTGCGACATGGGGCCGCTGGTCACGAAGCAGCACCGCGACAAGGTCGCCTCCTACGTCGACATCGCCATCGAAGACGGCGCGGACGTCGTCGTCGACGGCCGTGGCATCCAGGTCGACGGCGAGCCCGGCGGCTTCTGGTTCGGTCCGACCCTCATCGACAAGGTGCCGCTCACGAGCCGCGTCTACACCGAGGAGATCTTCGGCCCGGTGCTGAGCATCGTCCGCGTCGACACCTACGAGGAGGGCGTCGCCCTCATCAACTCGGGCGCGTTCGGCAACGGCACCGCGATCTTCACGAACGACGGCGGCGCTGCTCGTCGCTTCCAGAACGAGATCGAGGTCGGCATGATCGGCATCAACGTTCCGATCCCCGTGCCGGTCGCCTACTACTCGTTCGGAGGCTTCAAAGACTCGATCTTCGGCGACTCGAAGGCCTACGGTCTGCAGGGCTTCGAGTTCTTCACCCGCGAGAAGGCCATCACCGCTCGCTGGTCCGACCCGAGCCACGGCGGCATCAACCTGGGCTTCCCCCAGGCGTAGCAGCCGCCCGCACCGCCCGCACCACGACATCGAGGTCAGACATCACCATGCAACACGAGCCCACCTGGTTCTTCCCGCGCAACGCACTCGCCCGCGACGGCTGGGAGAGCGTCGTCGACGACACCCTGGAGGGCTGGCAGCACACCGGGCTGCGTACCGGCGACCTGGCCGCGGGGGCGCTCACCCTCGCGGCCGGCGACGTCGAACGCATGGTCGTGCCGCTGTCGGGCGACGTCCGCATCTCGTGGAGTGGCGCAGGATCATCCGGCGAGATCGATCTCGAAGGTCGCGCTTCGGTCTTCGCCGGTCCGCCCGACGTGGCCTACCTCGGCGTCGGCTCCTCGGCGACGCTCACCGGCTCCGGTCGGGTGGCAGTCGCCGAGGCGCCCGCGACCGAGGTGCTCGACGTGCAGGTGCTCCGCAAGGCCGACATTCCGGTCGAGATCCGGGGCGCGGGTCGGTCGACCCGCCAGGTGCACAACTACGGCACCCCGGCCGGGCTGCACGCCCAGAAGCTCATCGTGTGCGAGGTCATCACGCCGGCCGAGAACTGGTCGTCGTACCCGGCGCACAAGCACGACGAAGCGATCCCCGGTCACGAGTCGCGCCTCGAGGAGATCTACTACTTCGAGTCCGAGGTGTCGCGCGGCGTCTCGGCCCCGGCCGAGGCCGACCCGTTCGGCATGTTCGCGACCTATTCGTCGCCCGCGGGGCAGATCGACATCAACGCCCTGGTCCGCACCGGCGACATCGCGCTGGTGCCCTACGGCTACCACGGTCCTGCCGTCGCCGCTCCGGGCTACGACCTCTACTACCTCAACGTCATGGCGGGCCCGGATCCCGAGCGGGTCTGGAACATCAGCGACGACCCCGCGAGCGGATGGATCCGCGCCGAATGGGCCACGCAAGATCCCGATCCCCGCCTTCCCTACACCGAAGAGACCCCGAAAGGCAGCCGTCGATGACGACACCGAGCCCCAGCACCGAAAAAGCCGGTACCAAGCGCATGACCGTCGGCCAGGCTCTGGTCGAGTTCCTGGCGAACCAGTGGACCGTCGACGGCGACATCCGCGAACGTACGATCCCGGGGATGTTCGGCATCTTCGGGCACGGCAACGTCGCCGGCGTCGGCCAGGCGCTCAAGCAGATCCACGACACGCAGCCGGGTCTCATGCCCTACCACCAGGCGCGTAACGAGCAGGCCATGGTCCACCAGGGCGTCGGCTTCGCCCGCCTGCACCGCCGCCGCGCGACCTACGCCGCGACCGCGTCCGTCGGGCCCGGTGCCGCGAACCTGCTGACCGGAGCCGCCCTGGCGACGACCAACCGCCTGCCGGTCCTGCTGCTCCCGAGCGACACGTTCGCGACCCGCGTGTCCGACCCGGTCCTGCAGCAGATCGAGCAGCCGCACGACACGAGCGTCCAGGTCACCGACGCGTTCAGGCCGCTGTCGCGCTTCTTCGACCGCGTCGACCGCCCCGAGAAGCTCTTCTCGATCGCTCTCGCTGCCCTGCGCGTGCTGACCGACCCCGCCGAGACGGGCGCCGTGACGATCGCCCTGCCCGAAGACGTCCAGGCCGAGGCCGTCGACGTCCCCCTCGAGTTCCTCCAGCCGCGCGAGTGGCACATCCGCCGCCCCCTTCCCGAGAAGGGCCCGCTGGAGCGCGCGATCGCCGCGATCACGGCAGCCGAGCGCCCGTTCATCGTCGCGGGGGCGGCGTCATCTACTCCGACGCCGAGCAGCAGCTCCTCGCGTTCGCCGAGACCACCGGAATCCCCGTCGGCACCACGCAGGCGGGCGGGGAGCCCTCCCCTGGGACCACGCCCAGTACCTCGGCGGCGTCGGCGCGACCGGCACCCTCGCCTCGAACAGGTTGGCAGGGGAAGCCGACGTCGTCATCGGCATCGGCACCCGTTACAGCGACTTCACGACCGCTTCGCGCACCGTCTTCCAGGATCCCGACGTGACCTTCGTCAACATCAACGTCACCTCGTTCGACGCCTACAAGCACGGCTCGCAGTTGCCGATCATCGCGGACGCCCGCGAAGCCATCGAGGCCCTGGCCGGCGCGCTCAGCGAGTACCACGTCGACGCCGCGTACGCCGCGAAGATCGCCGCCGAGAAAGCGGCCTGGGACGACCTGGTCGACGAGGCGTTCCTGCCGAGCGGTCTCGCGCTGCCGGGCCAGCCGGAGATCATCGGCGCCGTCCAGGCCGCGTCCGACCCGACCGACGTCGTCGTCCAGGCCGCAGGATCCCTCCCCGGCGACCTCCACAAGCTGTGGCGCGTCCGCGAGGCGCTCGGCTACCACGTCGAGTACGCGTTCTCGACGATGGGCTACGAGATCGCGGGCGGACTCGGTGTCCGGCGCGCAGCTCCCGACCGCGACGTCATCGTCATGGTCGGCGACGGCTCGTACCTGATGCTGCACACCGAACTCGTCACGGCCGTGGCCGAGGGAATCAAGATCATCGTCGTGCTCATCCAGAACCAGGGCTACGCGTCGATCGGCCACCTCTCCGAGACCGTCGGCTCCGAGCGCTTCGGCACCCTGTACCGGAAGCAGGATCCCGAGACCCTCGACTTCCAGGGATCCGAGATCCTTCCCGTCGACCTCGCCGCCAACGCGCGCAGCTACGGCGTCGACGTGATCGAGATCGAACCGACGGGCAACTCGATCGCCGAGCTGTCAGCCGCCATCGCGACGGCCAAGGCATCCGACACGACCACGCTCATCCACATCAACAGCGACCCCCTGATCTACGCCCCGGACGGTGCCGGTTGGTGGGACGTCCCGGTCGCGAAGGCGTCGACGATCCCGAGCACGCAGAAGGCGCTCGAGGAGTACCTCGTCGAACAGGCCAAGCAGCGACCTCTCCTCGGCTGATCCCTCACCCACCATTTCAAGGAAGAAAAGCATGACTCTCACCACCACCGAAGGCATCCGCATCGGCACCGCACCCGATTCGTGGGGCGTCTGGTTCCCGGAGCACCCCAGCCAGATCCCCTGGGATCGTTTCCTGGACGAGGTCGAGAAAGCCGGCTACGAGTGGCTCGAGCTGGGTCCGTTCGGTTACCTGCCGACCGACCCGCACCAGTTGGAGGACGAGCTGGGCAAGCGCAACCTCAAGCTCTCGGCGGGCACCGTGTTCACGGGGTTCCACAAGGGCGACGACCAGTGGCAGCGGGCGTGGGACCAGGCTCTGAACGTCGCCGGCCTGTCGTCCCGACTGGGCGCGGAACACCTCGTCGTGATCCCGGACCTGTGGCGAAGCGATGCGACCGCGGAGGTCCTCGAGGCGCGCACCCTCACCGACGAGCAGTGGGACAAGCTCGGCGCTGGCCACGACAAGCTCGGGAAGGCCCTGCTCGAGGAGTTCGGCGTCCACCAGCAGTTCCACACTCATGCGGACAGCCACGTCGGCACCTACCAAGAGACCGAGCGGTTCCTCCAGGTCACCGACCAGCAGTACACGAACCTCTGCCTCGACACCGGCCACTTCGCCTACTACGGCGGCGACAACGTCCGCCTCATCGAGCAGTACCCCGAGCGCATCGGCTACCTGCACCTCAAGCAGGTCGACTCCGACCTTCGGTTCACCGTCCTGAAGAACGACATCCCGTTCGGCGACGCCGTCGCCATGGGCGTCATGGTCGAGCCGCCCACGGGCATCCCCGAGCTCGCCCCGATCGTCGAAGCGGTCGCCAAGCTCGACCCGAACATCTTCGGCATCGTCGAACAGGACATGTTCCCGGTCGAGTCGATCGACCTTCCCCTCGGTATCGCGACCCGCACCCGCGAGCACATCTTCGCCACGTCGGCCTACGCGCGCGTTCACTAACCCCCACCACCAGGTTCACAGGAGAACAGACATGTCCAACTCACCCGCACCCCTCCGCGTCGCCGTCGTCGGCGCCGGCATGATGGGCGCCGACCACGTCAGCAGGATCACGAAGCGCATCTCCGGCGCCGAGGTCACGGCCGTCGTCGACCCCGACACCGCGCGGGCCACCGCTGCTGCGGCCAACGCTCCCGGCGCGCAGACGTTCGCCTCGTTCGAAGAGGCGCTCGCCGCGACGCAGCTCGACGCCGTCATCATCGCGACGCCCGGTTTCCTGCACGAGCCCGTGATCCTGCCCGCGCTCGAGGCGGGTCTCGCGATCCTGTCGGAGAAGCCGCTCAGCGACACCGTCGAGTCGAGTCTCCGCATCATCGAGGCCGAACAGAAGCTCGAGCGCCCGCGCATCCAGGTCGGATTCATGCGGCGCTTCGACAAGGGCTACCTCGAACTCCGCGACCTGGTGAAGTCCGGCGACAACGGTGCTCTGCTCGCGCTGCACTGCGCGCACCGCAATCCGTCCACCCCGCCGAACTATTCGAGTCCGCTCTGATCACCGACTCGGTGATCCACGAGATCGACACGGTGCCGTTCATCGTGGGCGAGCCGATCGTCTCGGTGGAGGTCAAGAAGCCGCGCCGCAACTCGCTCGCTCCCGATGGTCTGCTCGACCCGCAATTCGTCCTGCTCGAGACCGTCTCGGGCGTTCTCGCGATCGTCGAGATCAACGTCAACGTGCAGTTCGGCTACCAGGTCACGACCGATGCCGTCTTCGAGAGCGGCATCGCCTCGATCGGCCGCGCCGAGACCATCACGGTGGCCACGTCCGGGCAGATCGGCCAGGGCGTCACCCCGTCGTTCAAGGAGCGCTTCGGCGCTGCCTACGACGTCGAGGTGCAGCGCTGGGTCGACGCCGCTCACAAGGGCGAGATCGACGGGCCCTCGGCCTGGGACGGCTACCTCGCCAGCGTGGTCGCCGACGCCGGTGTGCTCGCTCAGCAGTCCGGCAAGAAGGAGCCTGTCGTCTACGCGCTCGAGAAGCCCGCCTTCTACGAGACGACCCAGTCGCTCGCCAGGGCCTGAGCCGCATGGTCAAGATCGCTCTCGACCCCACCCCTTCCACCACGACCACTCGCTTCTCGAGTTGCCGGGCAAGGTGGCACAGCTCGGCTACGAGTACCTTCAGCTCACCCCGCACAAAGACTTCATCCCGTTCTTCCGCCATCCGAAGGCCGACGACGACCTCGTCGACGCCTTCGCGGGAGCGTGCAGAGACGCCGGAGTGAAGATCGCGTCCGTGCTGCCCGTGCTGCGCTGGTCGAGCCCCGTCGAAGCGGAGCGCGTCGCGGCCGTGAAGCAGTGGAAGCGCGTGATCGAGATCACGGCGCGCCTCGGCGTCGACCTGATCAACACCGAGTTCAGCGGTCGCCCCGAGCTGCAGGAGGAGTCGGAGCGCGCCTTCTACGACTCCGCCGACGAGCTGCTGCCGCTGTTCGAGCGGGAGGGCATCCGCGTGCTCATCGACCCGCACCCCGACGACTTCGTCGAAGACGGTCTCGAGGCGCTCCGCGTCATCCGCGGGCTCAACTCGAAGCAGGTCGGGCTCGCGTTCGTCGCGTGCCACACCTTCCACTACGGCAACCAGACGCCGGCGATCTTCGAGGCGGCGGGTGAGAGGATCGGCCTGCTGCACATCGCCGACACGTTCGACCACCACCGGTCGCACGGCCTGCGGTACATCACCAACCCGCCCGGCAACCCGGTGCGCGTGCACCAGCACCTGCCCATCGGCACGGGCGACGTCGACTGGGACGAGTTCTTCGGCGGCCTGAAGGGTCTCGGCTTCTTCGACCGCGACGACACGGTCGCCGTGTCGAGCGTTTTCGCCGAAGACGAGAACGCCGACGAGGTGTCGCGCTACCAGCTCGACGAGATCCGCCGCAGGATCGCGTCGGCCTGACCTGGCCCGCCGCCGCCTCCTGGCCCGCCGCGGCCGCCTGGCCCGCCGCAACGCGTTTCACGGACAAAGCACCCTGCCGCGGCAGGGTGCTTTGTCCGTTCCGTGTCTGCTCGAGGCACGTGCGGGAGACGCGTCAGTCGGCGAGGGTGGCGATCGCGTGAGCCCAGAGGAAGTACTTGTTCGTGCCCAGATCGCCGATCGTGGTGATGCCGAAGGCCTCCTTGAGGTGAGTGGCGTCCCCGTCGCTCACACCCTGCAGGGCCGCAACCGGCAGCGCCGCCAGCTGGTCGATGGGAGTGGATTCGTACGCCTTGTCGAGTTTGTCCGCGATTCCTGCCATGGGAGACCTCCTAGATGAGATGGATAGTGCTTCCCTCCGCACGCTACTCAGGGGATCCCGACGGACTCAAGCAAAATCTTCGCGCGATTCGCCGACTTTGTTAGGACATTACGTCGCGCGCTCGTAGACTCGACGTAGAGATTGGAGAATCCCCATGACATCGACCTTTGCGACGAAACCCGTCACCGAAGACGGCACCGACACCCGCCCCAGCACTCTCCGCGCGGCCCAAGACACTCCCACGAGCCTCTGGAACGATTCCGCAGACCCCCGCGAGCTGAGCACGTCCATCAACGAGTTCGGTGCCGTCGGGGCCACCTGCAACCCGGTGATCGCGCTCACCTGCATCAAGAACGACCCCGACACCTGGATCCCTCGCCTCCGCGAGCTCGCCGCAGAGTTCCCGACCGCGGGCGAGTCCGAACTCGGTTGGAAGGCGGTCGAAGAGCTCTCCATCGGTGCCGCCAAGCTGCTCGAGCCGGCGTTCGAGGCTTCGGGCGGGCGCAACGGTCGCCTGTCGATGCAGACGGATCCGCGCTTCCACCGCGACAAGAAGGCCCTCGTCGAGCAGGCCGTGTACTTCTCCGGTCTCGCGAAGAACATCATTGTCAAGATCCCGGCGACGAAGCTCGGCATCGAGGCCATGGAGGAGGCCGTCTATCGCGGCGTCAGCATCAACGCGACCGTGTCGTTCACGGTTCCGCAGGCCGTCGCGGTGGGCGAGGCTCTCGAGCGAGGGCTGGCCCGCCGCAAGGCCGACGGCTCGGCGGCCCCGAATCCTGAGAAGACCGAGTTCGGCAACGTCGTCACCATCATGGGCGGCCGGCTCGACGACTGGCTCAAGGTCGTCGTCAAGCGCGACAAGATCCTGATCGACCCGGGCTACCTCGAGTGGGCGGGTGTCGCAGCCCTCAAGAAGGCGCACCACACGTTCGTCGAGCGCGGATTCTCGTCGCGTGTGCTCTCGGCGGGTTTCCGCAACTACATGCAGTGGTCGGAACTCGTGGGGGGCGACCTCGTCGTCTCGCCTCCGTTCCAGTGGCAGGTCGACATCAACAAGAACGAGATCCCCGCCGCGAACCGTATCGACGTGCCCGTCGATCCCGAGATCATTGCGGCTCTCCGCGCCAAGATCCCCGACTTCAGCCGCGCCTACGACGTGGACGGCATGGAACCTCACGAGTTCGATCGTTTCGGTGCGACGGTCACCACGCTGCGCCAGTTCCTCGACGCTGACGCCCAGCTCGACGCCCTCGTTCGCGACGTGATCGTGCCCGCCAACTAGCATCCTGCGCTTCTCCGGTTTCGGCCCTCGCTCTTCGGAGCGGGGGCCTTCGTCGTGCGAGAACATTTTCGGTGACTTATTTGTTAGTATGTTCGAACAAAGTCTTGGAAAGGATCATCATGCCACTCGTCCGAATCGATGTCACCGCCGGCCGCACCGAAGAGCAGCTCCGTGACGTCGCCGACGCGATCCACGACGCGATCGTGGAGGTCTACGGCATCCCGGTGCGCGACCGCTTCCAGATCGTCAACGAATTACCGGCGGGCAGGATCATCGCGCAAGACGCCGGGCTCGGCTTCGAGCGCACCGGCGACGTGGTGATGATCCAGATCTTCACGCAGCGGGGCCGCACCGACGAGAAGAAGGCCGAACTCTACGACCGCCTCGCGAACGGTCTGGCCGGGCTTGGCGTGGCCGGCGAGAACGTCTTCATCGGCTATGTCGAGAACGGCCCGCAGGACTGGTCGTTCGGTTTCGGTCGGGCGCAGTACATGACGGGCGAGCTCGGGATCCCCAAGGCCGTCTGAGGCCCCGGGGGCGTCGCTCAGGCGCCCGAGATGCAAGGCGGACGAGGAAGGCCATGGCGGAGCCATTGCCGACGAGGACAACGCCGCAGGTCGAGCGTCTGAGCGGCGCCCGCTACTTCTCGACGAGTGTGATGCTGAACGAGTAGAGGTCGGGGCGATAGCAGTGGTACCCGACCTCGACGGCGCGCCCCGAGGCGTCGTAGGCGGTGCGGCTCATCGTGAGGACGGCCCCGTGTTCTTCGATCTCGAGCAGTGCCGCCTCGTCGCCGTGGCTCGCCCGCGCGCCGATGCGCTGCTTCGCGACGCGCATCGTGACGCCGCGGCCCCGCAGGAGCTGGTACAGGCCGAAGGTCTCGAAGTCTTCTTCGCTCAGGTCGGCGACGGCCGTCGGGAGGTAGTTCTCGAGGAGAGCCACGGGCACCTCGTCGGCCAGTCGCAGGCGGCGGATGTGCGTCACGTCGTCGCCCACCGCGATGCCGAGGTCTTCGGCGATGCGCTCGTCGGCCGGGATCACGTCGTGGGCGAGCACGCGCGTCGTCGGGTGCTGGTCGCCGGCCTTGAGGTCGTCGAAGAGGCTCGTCAGCTCGACCTTGCGGCTGACCGGCCCGTGGACGACCTGCGTGCCGATGCCGCGGCGGCGGACCAGGAGGCCCTTGTCGACGAGCTCCTGGATGGCGCGGCGGATGGTGGGCCGGGAGAGTCCGAGTCGCTCGCCGAGTGCCACCTCGTTCTCGAGGCGGGATCCGGCCGGGAGTTCGCCGCTGGTGATCGCACTCTCGATGCGCGACGAGACCTGGAAGTAGAGCGGCATGGGGCCCGAACGATCGAGGTCCATGAAGAGGTCTGCTGGCAGCACGCCATCGTGAGTTGTCATCGAATCTTCCCGGTACGTTTACGGTGATGCCGACAGCTGCGTCGACCCACCGCGCGATTGTGCAGACAATATCACTGGACGTTGACCTGAGGGGCGGACAAACGCCGCCCGCGAGGTGATCCCGGGTGGACGGGTGCGACTCCTGCGACCGGAGCGGCTCCGGCAGCCTGGGCGGCCCGCGTGGCCCGCGTGGCTCGCGGCTCAGCCGGCGAAACGCACGGGCGTCTTCGCCGCCGCCGGGCGCAGGACGTTGATGCGGACCCCGGTCGCGGCGGCGAGCTCTGAGATGTCGGCAGCCCCGTGGCGCTTCGCGGCGTGCAGGATGATCGCGGCGCAGGCCTCGGCGTCGGCCAGAGCCTGGTGGTGCTCGAAGTCGTCGAACCCGGCGGCCATCGCTGCCATCGGCAGTCGGTAGCTGTCGAGCGTGTAGGTCTTGCGAGCCACTTGCAGGCTGCAGAAGTAGCGCGACGGGGGAGTGTCGAGCCCCGTGGCAGCGCAGGCGCCGCGGATGACGCCCATGTCGAACCCGGCGTTGTGGGCGACCAGGATGTCGTCGCCCGCGAACGCGAGGAGGTCGGGTAGCTGGTCGGCCCAGCCGAGAGCGTCGATGACGTCGTCGCGCACGATGCCGTGGATGCGCGTGTTCCACTCGGAGAAGTCGTCGTGGCCGAACGGCGGTTTGATGAGCCAGTTCGCCTTGTCGATGATCGCGCCGTCGTGCACCTTGACGAGCCCGACGGAACAAGCGGAGGCACTGGAGGAATTCGCGGTCTCGAAGTCGATCGCTACGTAGTCGAGGGGCACCCATTCATGGTTGCACGGGCCGCCGACAGTCGGCGGCGGCTCGCGGTGCGCCTGTGGACAGCCGTCGATCGTCACGCGAGTCGACGCCGACCGGGCCGGGACCATCGCCCGGGCGCGCAAGTTAGGCTTGTGGACCGTGGCTCTCACTATCGCGATCGTCGGACTCCCCAATGTGGGCAAGTCCACCCTGTTCAATGCGCTGACCAAGAATCAGGTGTTGGCGGCGAACTACCCGTTCGCCACCATCGAGCCCAACGTCGGGATCGTGAACCTGCCCGACCCTCGTCTGGGAGTCCTGGCGTCCTTGTTCGACTCCGAGAAGATCCTGCCCGCCCCGGTGTCGTTCGTCGACATCGCAGGCATCGTCAAAGGCGCGTCCGAGGGCGAGGGACTCGGCAACAAGTTCCTCGCCAACATCCGCGAGGCCGACGCCATCGCCGAGGTCGTCCGCGGCTTCGAAGACCCCGACGTGGTGCACGTCGACGGCGTCGTCGACCCCGCTGCCGATCTGGGCACGATCAACACCGAGCTGATCCTGGCCGACCTCGAGACGGTCGAGAAGGCGCTCGTCCGCTACGAGAAAGAGTTGCGCCTCAAGCGTGTCGAGCCCCTCGTTCACGACACCGCCGTCGCTGCCCGCGATGCCCTGCAGCGCGGCGAGGCGCTGTCCGCGACGAAGATCGACCTGACGCCGATCGCCGAGCTCGGTCTCCTCACCGCGAAGCCCTTCATCTACGTGTTCAACGTCGACGAGACGGTCATCGGTTCGCCCGAGCGTCAGGCCGAGCTCGCCGCGCTGGTCGCTCCGGCCGAGGCGATCTTCCTCGACGCCAAGATCGAGTCCGAGCTGATCGACCTCGACCCCGACGACGCTGCCGAGCTTCTCGCTTCCACCGGCCAGGAGGAGTCCGGCCTCGACCAGCTCGCCCGCATCGGCTTCGACACCCTGGGCCTCCAGACCTACCTCACCGCCGGGCCCAAAGAGACCCGCGCCTGGACCATCGGCAAGGGCTGGAAGGCTCCCCAGGCCGCCGGCGTCATCCACACCGACTTCGAGAAGGGCTTCATCAAGGCCGAGGTCATCTCGTACCAGGATCTAGTCGACACCGGTTCGATCGCCGAGGCCCGCTCCCATGGCAAGGCCCGCATCGAGGGCAAGGACTACGTCATGCAGGATGGCGACGTGGTGGAGTTCCGCTTCAACAACTAGGGAGTCGGCTCCTCAGAGCGTCGCCAGTATGTCGGCAACGTCCGGCGTCGCCTCAGCCCGGCGTCACCATTCTTGGTTGTCGGGTAGGCAGGCGGTAAAGAGCGAACGGCGCGTCCGCCTGCAAGCCTTCGCGACCCTCTACGAGGCCTTCGCGGACGATGATCCTTTCGAACTCCATTCCGAGACGTGTCATCACAGCCCGTGACGCCCGGTTGTGTACTTCCGTGAACGACACCACCGGGAGCTGGGGTTCAAAACGCGCTGTCCACTCCACCGCCGCCAGGCCCATCTCTGTGGCATACCCGAGCCCGGTCAGAGCGTCTCGTATGACCCATCCGATTTCGACCACGGTCTCCCCTTCGAGGTCGAGCCGAGTCGGACCACCGCGGCCGATGAGCGCACCGGTCGCCCGGTCTCTGGCCATCCACTTAGCCACTCCATCGCTCTGCCAGCGGTCAACCATGCTTCGCGCCCACCGCCGCGTGGCGCCTTCCGTCCAGGGACCGGTCCATCTCGCCACGATGGGATCGGAGTACAGCACGAGAAGGTCACGGACATCGCCGGCACCGATCGGCGTCAAGATCATCCTGGGGGTGTCGACGGGCGACAACCGGGACGGATCCATCAGGTGAGTCAAGCACCCTGCTGCCAGGGGCCGCAGAGCGGAGCATCACCTCCGGGCGGAGGGCACAGCCTGGTGCGATCGGCGAACGGGAGGAGCGACCGGCGCGAGCCGGCCGCGCCTCCCACGAAGGCGTACGGCTAGGCGCTGACCGAGTCCACCTGCAGGACGTCCGCGATGGAGCCCGAGCGAGCGCCCTCGTAAGCGGCGAGGATCATGCCGAGCACCGCGATGCCCTCGCGTTCGGTGTGGATCGGGCGCTGGCCGTCGCGGAGGCAGCGGCCGAATGCGCCGATCTCGGCGGCGAACGTGTCGACCTCCTCGAAAGTCTCGGTCTCGCTCGTCCCGTCGAGGAGGTTCCAACGGAGGGTGGTGCCGTCGCTGGTCAGCGAGCCGAGCTCGCCGACGGCGCTGAAGCGCTCGGTTCCGGCGGCGGGCTCGTAGGCCCAGCTGGTGACGAGCTGCCCGACCGCGCCGTTGTCGAAGCGGAACAGCGCCTGCGCCGAGTCCTCGCCTTCCATGAAGGTGAGCCGGTGCGTCGAGAGCATCGCGGTCGCCTGGACGGGCACGCCGCCGGCGAGGTGCATGAGCAGGTAGCTCGGGTGGTAGCCGGTGTCGATCAGCTCGCCGCCGCCGCTCGTCGACGCGTGTGCCCGCCAACCCATGTTCGAGGGATCGAACTCGTTGCGGAAGCTGTCGGTCGTGCGGACCTCGTAGACCGAACCGAGTGCCCCGGATTCGATGAGCTCCTTCGCGCGGGCGACCGCCGGCATGAAGAGCTGGTTGTGGGCGCACATGAGTGTGACACCGGCTTCGGCGACGGCGGCCTGGACGTCACGAGCCTCATCGGGGCTGAGGCAGAGCGGTTTCTCGCAGAGGATGTGCTTGCCCGCGGCTGCAGCGGCGACGATGGCGTCGCGATGCAGGTGATGCGGCAGGCAGATGTCGACGGCGTCGATGTCTGCATCGCGGAGCATGGCGCTGTAGTCGGTGAAGGACGGGACGCCGAGCTCGGCGCCGCGACTCTCCGCGGTCGCGGCAACGGCGTCGGCGACCGCAGCGATGCGGATGATGTCGCGGTTCTGGGCGTAGCCGGCGATGTGCGCGGTCGCGATCCCGCCGCCGCCGATGAGGCCGACGCGGATGAGGGTGCTGGTCATGGGAAGCTCCTGATTCGTGGGTGGGAGAGGGTCAGACGAGAACGGGCGCCGACGACTCGGCGGCCCGGTTGGCCGCGACGACGAGCCGCGTGAGCTCGATCGCGCGCGCGATGTTGTCGTCGGCGCGAGTGCCGTTGGCGATGTGGTCGACCCACTGGTCGTAGGCGGCGGGCGAGTCACCGGGGACGGGGAGTTCGACGACGCCGTCGCCGTAGGCGGCTCCACTCGCCGTGAGCCGGTTCCCCTCTTCGGTGTAGGACACGTAACCGGCCGTTCCGAAGACGTCGATGGTGAACGGCGATCCTGCGACGAATCCTGCCTCGATGACGCCGATCGCCTGCGACTCGTAGCCGACCGTGACGACGGCGTGATCTTCGACGGCTCTGCCCGTCAGCGAACGGTAGACGGCCTGGACGCTGTCGGGTCGGGCGCCGAGGAACAGCTGCGTGAGATACACGGGGTGGCAGCCGAGGTCGGTGAGCGCCCCGCCGATCGCGGTCGCCGGATCGAAGAAGCGCTCCGGCAGCCAGGGCCGGACGGCCCCGTCGTGCGACAGTCTCACGCGAGCGGAGGTGATCTCGCCCAGTCGGCCCGACTCGATCTCGTCGAGGACCGCTCTGGTGTACCCGTGGTACAGCCGCGGAAGCGACACGATGAGCTTCACGCCGTTCGCATCGCAGGCGGCGACGATCTCGTCGCATTCCTCCACGGTCGGGGCGAGGAGCTTCTCCGTGAAGACGTGTTTGCCGGCGTTCGCTGCGCGGACGATGACGTCACGGTGGACGTCGGTGGACGTGGTGATCGTCACGGCGTCGATGTCGTCACGGGCGAGCAGGGCGTCGAGGTCGTCGGTGTAGGGCACGCCGTACTCCGCTGCACCGGCACGGCCGCGATCGGAGTCGTCGTCCCAGACGGCGACCAGTTCGGTGCCGGGATGTTCGACGGTGCTTCTGGCGTAGTCGCCGGCGTGGACGTGCCAGAAGCCGACTGCGGCGACGCGGAGGGGGAGGTGGTCACAGTGTTCCTTTCGTAGGGGTGGACGGGCCGCGCGTCAGACGCGGACCTTGTCGTAGTCCTTGGGCGTCCCTTCGACCTCCGGACCACCTCGGTGTGGTCGCGGAGCGAATTCGTCCAGACGGATCGACTTATTAAATCCATTCGATGGACAAATTCGCTTGGGAAGAGATGCTAGGGAGCTTGAGCAGGCCGAGTCAACTGCTTCCGGGGCGTTTCGGAGTGCCGGGGTGCATCGCCGCCGGAGGGTCGTCTTCGTCGATCACCTCTCCGAGATCATCGACATCGGCGTCGCCGTTGCGATCTGCGCCGCGTATGAACGCCTGGGCGCCATGCCGGAGGCGGCCGAGTGGGTCACCCAGTCCGGAGCCGCTCTCGGCTCGGCTCTCGCGCACGCCGTCGAGCTCATCGACCGCGGGACATCGAGCAGGATCGGAGAAGCGGCGGGTACCCCGGTTGGCGTTACCGTGGGTGCAGCCATCGCTGACAGGAGAACACATGCCGTACACCGTCGATTTCGTGGACGTCTCCACGACCGGGCTCGAGTCGTCGCCGGTCGCCGACGCCCTCGCCGGGCTCCGCGCCAACGAGGCCCGCTACTTCTCGAACAAGTACGGGCACGTCTTCACGGTGAGCACCGTCGAGGAAGAGCCCGAGACGCTCGAGTGGATCACTCGGATCCTGAAGGAGGACCGCGACCTCGTCATCGAATCCGCACCGCTCGAGGTGACCGGGTTCGAGGTCGACGGGATCCGCATGGCGTACGTCTTCTACGAGTCGGGTCTGTCGATCAACGTGATGTACACGATCGCCGACGCCGGAAAGCGTGCCGTCGGGCTCAAGCTCTCCGACGGCATGGACGTGCCCGCCGAGTTGGAGTCGAAATTCAAGTTCGCCCGCCAGAGATCGAAGCTGGCGGGGACGATCCGCGGGTCGTTCTTCGTCATCAAGGGCGAGTACTGACGGTGTAGGGCACCGGGTGTGCCCCCAATGCAGGGGGCAACCGGACCATTTCGGACGGTCACATGTTGTCCGCTCTTTGGGGGACTCCTATAGTCGGAACGACCCTCCGCCCGAATCGGTGGGTCGCCGGCCCACGGCCCGAAACGTGCGGTCGAGGAAGTCAGAATCCATGCCCACCACCGCTGTTCCGCGCGCCCGAAAACGTCAGTGGGGCGCCGAGCGTCGCACCCAGCCGCTGCCCACCGTCCATCTCCGCCCGACTGACCGAGGGATCGCCCTCGGCCGCATGGCCATCGTCTCGACGATCCTCTTCTGGGTCGCCTACGTCGTGTCGACGGTGCTCCGCCAGTTCATGGCGCAGGGCGGCGACTACCGCTTCACGCTCGAGGCGACCTCGTACCTGGTCATCGTCACCTTCCTCACGTTCTCGGCTCTCATGTACCTCGTCGCTCGTCAGGGTGCACTCGAGCGCTTCAGCACGCACGTCCGTGTGCCACGAGCCGAACTCGACCGTCACTTCGGCCAGCACGCCTCGTCGATGACCGTTCTCGTCCCCAGCTACGCCGAGGAGCCGCAGGTCGTTCGCCAGACGCTCTGGTCCGCAGCGCTGCAGGAGTATCCCTCGCTGCGCGTCGTCCTCCTGCTGGACGACCCGCCCCACCCGGCCGACCCGCAGGTCGCGAGCCGACTCGACTCGACCCGCACCCTCGGCGAGGGCATCATGCGTGCCCTCGCGGCACCGGCCGGGCGATTCTCGATGGCGTGCGACGCCTTCGACGCGACGCACGACGCCGACTCGGTCATCGATGACGCCACCGTTCGCGAGCTGGCCGAGCACTACACCGCCGCGGCCGACTGGCTGACGGACATGGCCGCCTCCGAGGCCCGCGACGATCACGTCGACGAGTTCTTCGCGACGCAGATCCTCGGTGGCCTGGCCGATGAGTTCTCGCTCGTCTCGAACGCCCTCACGGTGGCCGCCATCGGCCACGAGGCGCCGAGCGCCGAGCGCATCGCGGAGCTCTACCGTCGTCTGGCCTGGACGTTCCAGGCCGAGGTCACCGTCTTCGAACGCAAGCTGTACTCCTCGCTGTCGAACGAGGCGAACAAAGCCATGAACCTCAACTCGTACATCGGCCTGATGGGCGGCGCGTACCGCCAGGAGTCGGCCGCCGGCGGCATCGTGCTGCGCCCCGTCTCCGAGCCTCAGCACGGCGACCTGGTCGTGCCCGACTCCGAGTACCTGCTGACCCTCGACGCCGATTCCCTCCTCCTGCGCGACTACTGCCTGCGGCTCGTCTACCTGCTGGAGCAGCCCGGCAACGAGCGCGTCGCCGTGACGCAGACCCCGTACTCGTCGTTCCGGGGCGCAGGATCCCGCATCGAGCGTCTCGCCGGAGCCACCACCGACCTGCAGCACATCTCGCACCAGGGGATGAGCGCGTACGGCGCGACCTTCTGGGTCGGGGCCAACGCCGTCATCCGGAAGCGAGCGCTCGAGGACATCCGCGAGACCGAGATCGTCGGCGGCTTCCCGATCAGCCGCTACGTGCAGGACCGCACCGTCATCGAGGACACCGAGTCGAGCATCGACCTCGGCATGCACGGCTGGAGCCTGATCAACTATCCCGAGCGGCTGAGCTACTCGGCCACTCCGCCCGACTTCGGGTCGCTGATCGTGCAGCGACGTCGCTGGGCCAACGGCGGTCTCCTGATCCTGCCCAAGCTGCTGCGTCAGGCCGGCGAACGGCGGCGCGCCGGGAATCGGATCCCGTTGGTGGAGATGGCGCTGCGGATCAACTACATGTCGTCGATCGCCTGGGCGAGCTTCGGGCTCGTGATGATGCTCGCGTTCCCGTACGACTCGCGACTGCTCAGCCCGTTCGTGCTGCTGGCGGCTCTGCCCTACTTCCTGGCCATGGCCAGCGACCTGCACTCGGCCGGCTACAAGCGCACCGACGTGCTCCGGATCTACGGCTTCAACCTGATCCTCCTGCCGGTGCAGCTGGCCGGCGTGCTGAAGTCGCTGCAGCAGGCGCTGACCGGCAAGAAGATCCCGTTCGCCCGCACGCCGAAGGTCAAGAACCGCACGGCTGCGCCGGTGCTCTACGTCGTCGCTCCGTACGCGATCGTGATCTTCTCGCTGGTGACCATCTACCGCGACTACCTCGCCCAGAACTGGGGCAATGCCGCTTTCGCGACGTTCAACGCCGTGCTCGCCTCATGGGCGATCGTCGCCTACCTCGGGATCTGGAACTCGATCGTCGACGTCTGGCTCGGCATGACGGGGTGGCTGTTCGTGACGAAGGCTCCGCGCGGAGCCCGACGCCAGACGGTGCCTTCCGAGCCGGAGCTCGACTGGCGGTCGGTGCTCTACCACGGCCAGGAGGTCGACGGTGAGCGGCCGCGAGACCCCGCCCCGCTCGATCTCGAGCGCGCTCGTCGCGCGGACCGTGCGTCGTCCGCTTCGGCGTCCGTCGCCGGGGACTCGTCCGAGATGGTGGTGTGACCGTGACCCGCGTCGATCCCACTCCCGTCCGCAGGCTCTCGATCCTGCGCCTGTTCATCGCGGTCGTCGTCACCGCCGGTGTCGTCGTCGGCGGCCTGTTCGGCTACCAGCTGTACGCGGCGCAGGCAGCCGGCACGACCTCCAGCGCCTGGTTCGGCGGCTACGTCGACGTCACGGCGACGCCGACCTACGCGTTCGAGTCGCCCGCGACGAACTCCGGCAAGCAGACCGTGCTGTCGTTCGTCGTCGCCTCCTCCGCCGATTCGTGCACTCCGAGCTGGGGTGCGGCCTACTCGCTGCAGCAGGCCTCCGATTCGCTCGATCTCGATCGCAGGATCGCCCGACTCCAGCAGCAGGGCGGCGACGTCACGGTCTCGTTCGGAGGTCAGGCGAACACCGAGCTGGCCGTCGCCTGCACGAGCGTCAGCCAGTTGGCCGCTGCGTACGCGTCGGTCATCGACCGCTACGACCTCACCACCGTCGACCTCGACGTCGAGGGCACCGCTCTGCAGAACGTCGCGGCGAACGCTCGCCGCGCCGAGGCGCTCGCCCTGCTGCAGAAAGAGCGGCGCGCCGAGGGCAAGCCGCTCGCCATCTGGCTGACGCTGCCGGTCACCCCGGACGGCCTCAGCGTCGACGGGCAGAAGGCCGTCAAGGAGACGCTCGCGAAGAAGGTCGACCTCGCCGGCGTCAACGCCATGACGATGGACTACGGGTCGTCACTGGCCGCAGGATCGAACATGGCCGTGGCCGCGGAGGACGCCCTGACCGCGACGCACCGCCAGCTCGGGATCCTCTACGGGCAGACCGGGACGACGCTGACCAGCCGGACCCTGTGGTCGAAGATCGGCGCCACGCCGATGATCGGCCAGAACGACGACGCCGACGAGGTCTTCACCCTGAAGAACGCGACGGCCCTCAACGCCTTCGCGGTGTCGAAGGGCGTGGGCCGCATGTCGATGTGGTCGCTCAACCGCGACGTCAGCTGCGGGTCGAACTACACGACGCTCACCGTCGTCTCCGACTCGTGCAGCGGCGTCGACCAGCACGGGCAGCACTTCGCGACCCTGCTCGGCAAGCACTTCAAAGGCACCATCGACTCCCTCGCGGGAACCGTGACCACTCCCGAGCCGGTCTCGAGCGCCTCGCTGAAGGACAACCCGAAGACGAGCCCGTACCCGATCTGGAGCGCTGACAACTCGTACCTGGAGGGCACGAAGATCGTCTGGCACCGCAACGTCTACGAGGCCAAGTGGTGGACGCAGGGAGACGTGCCGGACAACCCCGTGCTCAACTCCTGGCAGACGCCCTGGCAGCTCGTCGGGCCCGTGCTGAAGGGCGAGAAGCCCGTCGCGCAGCCGACCCTGCCCGCCGGAACCTACCCGAACTGGGACGGCACAACAGCGTTCACGTCGGGCGCACGAGTGCTGTTCGAGGGCACTCCGTACCAGGCCAAGTGGTGGACGCAGGGCGACAGCCCGGCGGCGGCCTCGTCGAACCCGGACTCGTCGCCGTGGGTGCCGCTGACGCTCGCTCAGATCGCGGCCGTCAAGGCGTCAGCTGCCCCTTCCTCCCCGGCTCCCTAGGCCGCCTCCGCTCCGGCGCCGATCAGTAGACGGACACATTCGTGCCCGTCACACGGATTCCGAATTCACCCTTGGCGTGAAGCGGCCCCGACTGAGCTTTGTACGTGACGCGAGCCCACGCTGATCCCGCGGAGCTCTGCGCGGCGCGGGCGATTCCGGTGGGAGAGGGAAGGCTGCAGCTGCTGGGGATGCCGACAACGGCGCAGCTCGCGCCTCGGAAGCTCCGGACCTTTGCCTTGCTGCTGGTGCTCGTCTGGTAGTCGATCGTGAACTTGGCCGACGAGATCGGGTCCCAGACGGAAATCTTGCAGTTGATCTTCCAGCCAGACGAAGACACGCAACCCGACAGGCCCGTCCGCGCCGCTCCCGCGTCAGCCGGCAATTCCACGGCGGTGATGCGCCGGGAGCCGTCTGCGAAGACGGAAACCGTCTGGGGCATGTCGGCGGTTTCATCGATGAAGCTCTCGATCGGCGCGGCGCCAGTGAACGAGTCGAGCTGCTTGCCTGCTTCCATTTTCGCGATCAAACTCTCTTGAACATCGAGGGGAATTCCGCCCTCCGCCAAGTGCTTGTGGAGCTGAACTTTCAGTTGAGCGGAGAGCTCGTTAGGACCAGCCACGAAGGCATGGGCCGGAGCCACCGTGAGTGCTGTGAGGATGCCGGTGAGGCAGACGGTGGAGACGGCGAAGGCGAATCTGATCGTACGGCGATTCATCAAGTGGATTCCTTTCTCAGGGGTCGACGAGGAGCGCCCTCACGGGCGGACGATCGACGACGACCGCGACGGGTTCAGTCAGCGGGAGGGCGCGTCGATGCGCCCCGTGCTCTATCGCGACGACGGACTCTGATCCGCTTCATCGTCGAACGCGCGGCAACTACGACAACAGCGGCGCCGACCGCGAGGAAGAGGAACGTCGTCAGAACGAGACCTGAACCGAACATGTCTCTCAATCTAGCCTGAAAACATTACTCATGTAAAGCGTAAAATATTGAGTGACGACACTCGGCGTCAATGCATAAGGGCCGCGCTCCGGGCCGAACGTCGAGGGGCGATGAAGACGGGCTTTGAGGGCACGAAGATCGTCTGGCACCGCAACGTCTACGAGGCCAAGTGGTGGACGCAGGGAGACGTGCCGGACAACCCCGTGCTCAACTCCTGGCAGACGCCCTGGCAGCTCGTCGGGCCCGTGCTGAAGGGCGAGAAGCCCGTCGCGCAGCCGACCCTGCCCGCCGGAACCTACCCGAACTGGGACGGCACAACAGCGTTCACGTCGGGCGCACGGGTGCTGTTCGAGGGCACTCCGTACCAGGCCAAGTGGTGGACGCAGGGCGACAGCCCGGCGGCGGCCTCGTCGAACCCGGACTCGTCGCCGTGGGTGCCGCTGACGCTCGCTCAGATCGCGGCCGTCAAGGCGTCCGCTGCCTCTTCCTCCCCGACTCCCTAGGTCGCCTCCGCTCCGGCGCCGATCAGTAGACGGACACATTCGTGCTCGTCGCACGGGCGCTCCCGCTTCAGCCGCAGACCGCGGCCGGTGTCGTCGGGGATGGTGTCCTGTGCGTCGGTGAACGACAGCAGCTCGCGGATGGGGTCGGTGGTGATTGTGGTGATGACCTTCCCGTTCGTCTGTGGCCGGTAGGGCCGGGACTTCTTCGGGGTGATGCCCAACTCGGCGCAGGCATCGCGCCAGGCATGGGATTTGTAGGCGGATCCATTGTCGAAAGGACCGCCCTTCGCGAGGCTGGCCTGGTGGACCGATTGGTGGCGGCCGGAGGGAGGGATGCGGGCGTCGTTCTTCCCGGTCGCTGCGTCGACGATGACGCTACGAGGGCGTTCGGCCACGTCCGCAACGAGGACGCGATCGTCGAGCACGCTCGTCGGCTCGGCGATCGAGTGGGCCAAGCACTCGATGCGGGAGAAACACCCGTGGTGGTCGGAGGCGACTGCAGCATGCTCGTCGGGATAGGGCTCGCGCTGGCGACGCGCGGCCGTGCCAGCCTCGTGCACGTGGACGGCCACACGCATGTCCGGCACCCGGGAACAGCGACCTCTGCGCGAGCGTCGGCGGTGAAGTTCTTGCCGCCGCAGTCGGGCTGCACAGGCCGGCCCTCGCGGACATCGACAGGAAGCGTCCCTCCTTCCTTCCGTGCACTGCCGTTCACATCGGTCGTCGCGACAACGACGAAGATGCTGACGAGGCTCGGCGATTTCTGGGTCTCGTCACCTCGGCGGCTGAGGCGATGACGTCCGGGCCCGACGATATCGCCCGGAGGGTGGGCGAAGTCGCTGGGACGGTAGACCGGCTCCAGGGCGACGTCGACGTCGAAGTCCTAAAAACCCTTCCTGCGACTCGTTTCCCAGTAGTGCAGCTCGACCGTGTCTCCGTTGGACTCGACGACGCGCCTGACTCGTCTCAGGAGCTCTTTTGCGCGTCGTTGGTGGTCCTCTGCTGCGCGTTCGGTGGCCCAGCCTGATTCGTCTGAGAATTTTTCATTGAAATCCTCGGCCCAAGCCCTCACCTCTGCATCGAGCCAGGCTGGGAGCGCCGGGTCGCCGTCAGGGCACTGCGATTCCAAGCTCCAAAACGGCCACTCCGCTTCGTACTCATTGGAAAGTCTGTAGTGCATGTGGCTACATTCGCATGCTCGACGTGAAGAGCGCTCACCGGGCAGGCGAAGACATCGACTGTGAGACGACCGCAGTTGGAACCTTGACTCAGGCTGACTCGGCGGGCACAGCGAGCATTGGCCGAGCCGCGCATCAGTGATCAGTTTTGATCAGAGCCTCCCGGAGGCTCGCGAGGGCGGTTGCGTATCGCGTTCGAGCGGTGCTCGGGTTCGTGTGGGTGAGCTTGGCGGCGTCGGTGATGGAGAACCCATCTCCGTGCACGAGCAGGATCAGCTCGCGCTGCGTCTCGGGAAGTGTTTCGATGACGTCGAGCACGCCCGACGGTTGCGGAACTGCCACCCTCAACTCGTCCCGCAACCGTTCCGCCAGCGCCACGCTTCGTTGCCGCCCGCGCTGGTGATTGGACAGGACCTTTCGGGCGACGCCGAACATCCACATGCGCGCCTTGACGTCGTCCCTTGGAAGGTCGGCGACTCGGCGCCACACCGTGAGCATCGTTTCGCCGACCAAATCCGCGGCGTCCTCTGGCAGGGCCACCCGGCGAGTGAAGTAGTGCAGAAGATCGGAAGCGTTCTCTTCGACGAGTGAACGCATCCGATCGTGGCGGGCGGTCATCGCTTAGGGTTCCAGTGAGCGGCGTCCACAGTCCACAGGTGGTTGGTGTCGTAACCCTCAGCCTTGAGATGAGCGTTGATTTGTCCGTTGAGGGTGCGACTGAGTTCGGCACCCTGGGCTGCGCAGTCAGCCGATGACGTTGCGTTGGGTGTCAGCATGCTCGAGAGGTCTATCGACGTGAGGTAATGGCGTGCCTCCACCGCAGCCGGCGAAGTCATCGGCGTCCCATTGGGATTTTCGGCAACCGAGAATGCTATTTGACACGCGGTGCCATTCGAAAGCTGGACCTCTTGCCCCGCGCTCCAGTTCCCTTGGAACCAGACGTTCGATGTGGCGGCTGCTGCCGTGCCGCCACCGGCGAGGAGGCCGCCCACGATTGCGAGCGTGGCGCCGCGTCGCCCAAATCGTCCCAGGAAGGACGGCCTTTGCGCGCCCTCTGCTTCACGCGCCATGCGTGACAATTCCACGTCGATTTTGGGCGTAGTCGATCGGGTAAGCGCTTTGTCGAGGTCGTCGGTCAGCATGATGTTCTCCCCTTTCAGAGGCTTCACATCTGTACCTGTCCAGCTCGACCTAAAACGTCTGACTTACACGCTGACCGTGTACGCATTCTGCCTCGATTGGCCACCGGCCGTGTCGTCGTGTTTCGCGGGCTGCTGCCACCCGCCGGGAGTCGCAACAAGAACGATTTGCAGGACGGGCGAGGACGGCGGGGAGGGACGGATTGACGTTCCGCCGTTTGTTGACATCTTCTCTGCGTCGCCAGGCGATCGACCAATCCCACGGCGCTTGTTGTGTTCAAGCGTCTAACTCCTCTCGTCAGGGTGAATCATGAGCGACACGCGTCGGAGCATCCGGCTTTTCTCGGATTGGGGCTTCGAGTGGCCCCTGTGGGAGAACGGCCACCCGTCTTACAACATGGAGCCTGCTGATTTGGGTCATTCCGCTGAGCTCACCGCGCGGACGCGACGGTGGGCCGACGACTACGAGAGCCATCTGGACATCAATGCGACTCCAGTGGTCTGGCGGGACAGTATGACGTGGAACACATGGGTTGAAGGAGGGCGCCGTATTTCCGAGCTGCTGGGCTGAGAAGTTGCGTCGTTCGCGGACGTGGTTTGCGACATCAGCCTGCAAGCCGAATAGGGAACCCTGTTTAGGCCGCGGCTGAATGAATGTTGGCAGAATCGTTCAGATGATCGAAGATTCCGACATTGCGGCCGACCTGCAGAAAGTCGAGCCCAGGCAAGTTTGGCCGGGAAAGCCGAACGAGCTGGATTACGCGCTCTGCGATGTTCGGTGCGAATGCGGCGTTCTCGACTTCGAGATAGCGCAGCGAGACGGCTCCGCCGCCCGGTTGCGGGTAGATCTGCCTTCAAGCGGCCGCCCGCAACCTTGGCTTTATTGCCGAGCGAGGGATCATGATGACTGGACGCAACAATTGCTCGCCTGGCTAGACGAAGAAGTCTTCACTGGTGGCCTCGGCCCGAGCCGCGCCCGGGAGTTCCGTTATGGCGCAAGCTACGTCGTGGCAGAAACCTACGGCTTCAGGTTGGCGGACCCAGCCGAGCACGCCCGACTCACGATCGCCGCCGGACCTCTCAGCTGGCACAACGTCTCGCCAGACAACCTGTAAAAAGCAGAACTAGAGGGGAGACGGCGGCTTCCGTTTCTGGAACGTTCAGTGTTCATGGGTTCGCGCTTCAAGGCGGCCCCTGCCTTGAAGACCCACAAGAGCGCACTCCTGGCAGTACACCGGCATGCGGTTGCATTTCGGAGATCGATTCGCGAAGGCGACTGCCTTTAGGTACCGAAAAGGAAGCGCTGGGCTTACTTGGTCTGAGGTGGTTCTGGGGCTTTATCGACGTGCTTCGCAAATCGTCGAGCGTGGCTCAATCCCGCCGACATGACGACGAAACCGACGATCATGGTCGCGGCCTCGGCACCGTACGTGTCGACGGACAGCCGGTTAATGCCGCCTCCTTCGGCGGCGCCGACGAACACGATGATTGCGGACACGACAGCCGCTATGACGGCTAGGGCGATGATGCCTGCGCCGACGTAAAAGAGCCGCGTGCCTAGCCTGTCGGTCACTGGTTGTGTCGGCTCTGATGTCGTCATGATCCCGCCCCTCATGTTCAGTAAGCCCCACTATTGCAGACGGGAGGGCGACGGCTTGGACGTCAACGCTGGCGTCGACAGAGACGGCAGTCGATACGCATCGGTCGCAGCCGGCTTAGCATTGCCACGTCTTCGTCGTCAGGATGGAGATACGGACCAAGGCGGTGCATCTATCTCCGATTAGTGCATGCCATACACAAGCCAGGACCCCGCTCGGCTATGGGCGACGCACAGCCCGACCCGAAATGTATGGATATTCGTCATGTTCGGCTTGGTCAAGCACCCTTCAGGAGGACCTCCACCGTCAGCCATCTCCCTCTCGCCTAGCTGTACTGCCCGGGGAGGTTGGTCAAACGGCTCATGGGGGCTGCTGTCGAATTGGTTGACCGTGTCCAGCACAAAAGCCGGACCCTCAGCGGACGCCACCGACGCGGACGATCATCGAGTCGTAGGCACGGTCGGTTAGGAGTCCGCGCGTGAAGATGAGGGGTTTGGCGCCGAAACCGACCGCGTAGCGAGTCTTCGGTCGACGCGGGGTGGCCGCCTTGACGATGGCCTTCCACAGAAACTGGACACTTATAGTTCGTCGTGGCCGGGGTTCGGACGGGAACCCCAAGCGCTCCAGACGAGCCGCCGCCCAGGTCGAGCCTCCGCATGATCCTCTGTCTTTCAGTTATGACTCTGCAAAACACTTTTCGTTCACTGAACAACGTCCATCGACGCTAATAACATCCTTCATCAGCAGGTCACAGGGTGTCGAAGGGGCGGCGGCGCTCGGCCTTCGTCATGAGGGTCTTGTAGGCGCCACGAATGACCAAGAGACCAAGAGCGACCACTGAAGAGGTGATGGCGGTGAAGTTCTCCCGCAGTGCTCCGTAGCCGATGCCTAAACCGATCCCTATGCCGAGATAGCGGATGAATCGGCCGCGCCGGCCAAGATCTAAATGCACCTCTTCATCGCTGTCCACGACTTCCTCCTGTGCCCCACCGAGGCTGAGGAAAACGGGCACAAATGCAAAGGTAAGCAGTGCGCCCGCGAAGAGCGCAATGGCGCTATCGAGTTGACCGTCGCGTAGTGAACGAACAGTCCCTGCCCAGATCATCACACCGGCGCCAGCCACAATGACCGCAACGACGACGGCTTCGGATATTATCGGGCGACGCTTCACACCATCAAGTGTGCCAGTGGCATTCACCGACCGCCTAGCCCCCTTTAGACGGGATGGCGCCATTTCTCACTCACCGCGTCAACCCGCTCGTGAATGCAAGCCGGACCCTCACCGTGCGCTGTCTCTTAGCATAGATACTTCTGCCAAGGTGGGATCCGCAAACGGGTGGGACCGCCGGCCTTCGTAGGCTAAACGCATGATCGATGTCGCTGCCGAGGTGAATAGAGCGTTCGCGCAACGTGACGCGAACATGTACGGCATTGTCGGCGGCGTGTCCGTTGGCGACGACATGACCGTGGCGGCGTGCGGGTCTTGGCCCACAGGTGAGCCGGCAGGAGCCACCACCACATTTTACGCGGCCTCCCTCACGAAACAGCTCATCGGACTTCTCACTGCGATCAGCGTCGAGGCCGGTGACATCGCGCTGGACGATTCCCTACGGACTTGGCTGCCATCTCTCCCGTCATGGACGACGCCCATCACGATCGGTCACCTGCTTCACCACACGAGCGGCCTTCCTCGAGAGCTTCCGCCCCTGGCCGGGCAGCGAAGCGACAGTTCGGTCCTTGATGCAATCACACGCTCGAATGGCCCGACGTCGCTGCCTGGCAGCAGGTTCGAGTACAGCAACGACGGATACGTGCTCCTTGCCCTGGCTCTTGAGCAAGCAATGGGGGCGCCTATCGAGCAGCTCGCCGATCAACGCATCTTCGCTCCACTGGGCATGGACTCAAGTTCGCTGGACAGAGCCACCCCCGTTCCGGTGGCGGACGAGCCGCCACCCCCAGCGACAATCGGCGATGGAGGCTGGTGGACGAATATCCACGACCTGCTGACCCTCCTCCACTCACTGAACTTCGGTGCATTCGGTCGAGCGTCGGCTCGGCTCCTGGAGCGCGGCAAGCTCGCAGACGGCACCAGCATCGATTACTCCTGGGGAGTCCGCACGACCACCATCGACGGTGTGCTTGCCGCCTCCCATGGCGGAAGCTGGCAGCGGTGGCAGTCCAAAACGCTCCGGCTTCCATCACGGAATATTGCGGTCGCCATCGCGGGCCGGACCTCCGATGCGCTGGCGATTAGCGACTTTGGCAACGACCTCGCCGCTCGCGCCATCCGCGCACGCTGACCGGACGCTGATCGCGCGCCGTTCTCAGCTACAGGAGGGTGAGCGAAAGGGAACCCTCAGCGCGCGGCAAGTGACTCTGGGGTCGAGAAGGGTTCTCGTGTTTCGACTTTCCCGGCTAGCTGCTAGAGCGTCGCTTCGTATCGTGGAGATATGCGCTCCGCACCGGCAAGGCCGCCCATTCATCCGTTGACCGATGGTCTCGTTGCCCTGCGTTTGCGGACCGAGTTCGATTTCGACGTGATTACGACGGGTCAGCGGGATCCTCAAATCGTGCGTTGGCTTTCCGACGCACCCGTGCCAGACGACTCTCCAACTCGGAGCGTCGGGCGGGCTGTAAACCAATGGAGCACCGGCCGAGGCACGCCGTTCGTCATTGCAGACCTTCAGTCCTCCGTCCCCCTCGGACTCATCAATTTGAGATTCGAAACTGACACCGAAGCTCTGGTCGCTTACAGCGTTTTCCCCGACGCGCGGGGGCGAGGTGTGGCGCCACGTGCTCTCGCACTCCTCACGACATGGGCTTTTCCAACCCTTGAGCTAACGCAGGTGACCCTCGAAGCCGACCGGTTGAATCTGGCCTCGATACGCGTTGCCGAGAAAACCGGCTTCCGGTGGATTCGTGATCGACGTGGAACTGTCGAGGAAGGTGAAACGTCCGTTATGGCCGTCTTCCAACTCGATAGCGAAGATGCAGCCAAGGCTGCCCGTTAGCCGGACCCTCTTCGTGCGCTGGAAGGGCCACCCACGGAGAAAACCCTTGCGGGACCCAAGCAAACGTCTGGCTCCGAGACCAATAGCGGGTGATGTGGACCTCGCGCGGCATGTTGACGGGCGGGCTTAACGCATAGCCGAGAGATCGTCATTCGTGGAATGCTTCGCAGATGAACGAGCCAGACGATGTGCCTCCCATGAGGCCTGTGCACGCCGACGACGTCCTTCCGGAGACGAGGTGGTGGCAGTCGACACGGCGGTCCGTGGTCAGCCTTGGAATTCTTGTTGTCATATGGGCGCTCATCTTCGTGGCGATCACTGTCTGGCGAGTTCCTTTCGCAATTCTCCTTACCGTTGGGGTCGTTGTAACGGTGGTGGCCGCCGTGGTTGACCTCGCACGTTGGCTTCGAAAGCGGCGACACACGAGGACGCCCAGGTCAGGAGTAAGTCACTAGGTCAGCGAGTGGGCTGGCGGCGATAGGCACAGCTGGATTCAGGACGATCCTCTGCGCGCGACTGACCAACTAGGGCAGTTGCGAGTGCTGATGCTTGTATCGCCACGATGCAAGATAGGCAGTGGCCAAGACGATCCAAGAAAGCTCCACCAAAACGCCCAGGACGATCACCGGAATGTTCCAGTGCCATGAGTGCTGCAGGTCTGCGATTCCCGCCGAGATCGCGCCTAGGAGGGCCAAGCCCCCAAACAGGAGCCCATAAATCAAGCAGTCCCGTGGACGGCCTTGACGAAGCCAGCGAGGCTCGCTACGCGGTGACGAACTCATGCCTGGAACTTAGCGCCCCTCGCGTCCGATGGCTGCTTTCGTAGTCCCGAACGCCACGGACGAAAGCGCGCTGGTGCAGCTCTCGCATACACCTGCAAGATGCCGGTGCTCACGAAGGGACCCTCGCCGTTCGTCCCGACCGGCGTCCGCAAGGAAACCTCCTGCGGGGCACCAGTCGCTAAAGGTCTGAGCCCTCTGGCGGACGAGACCGAGTTCGCGTCGCGCTCACTATGGTGATGATGGCCAGGACGATCGCGGCAACGATTAGGACGACCCCGAAGATGCGAAGGCTGCCGGTGTGACCGATTGCCCCAATGAGGCCGACGATAAAAACCATGGCGGCCGTGACCAACGGAACCCAATGCTGACGCGTGCTGCGATGCGAACTTCGGGTTGAATCTAGATCCGGCATGTGGCGACGATACAGCCGTCCTGTCCGACGGCATCGGCCGTAATTGAAGGTCAGTTTGAGGTCACCCGTGCAGCGACGGCCAGAGCGGCGCCCTATCGTGCCGTTGAAACGAGAATTTCTGCGTGGTCCCGAGGTGCGAAGAGTGAATCGAAGTCCCGTTCGTTGGGTATCCAGACGTTTTGCCAGAGCGAGGTGTGTTCGCGTCCGAGAGCGGCGTCGCGTGCCATGCCTCGCTCGGATGCGGTCGTGAGGTCGACGTCGCACCAGATGGTGAGATCCAGCGCAGGTAGGGCTTCCGGATGGAATAGGCCGATGAGATCGATCACGAAGATTTCGGCGTTGGGAACTGGTTCGGGGTGGCCGAGCCGAGACTTGGACCAGTCGTAGCGCTGGAACGTGCTCGGTCTTCCCTCGCGGACGGGGAGGAATACATCCGAAACGAGTCGTGCCCGATCGACTCCGTCCCAGTTCGAGGATCGTGAATGGGATCGTTTCGGATCGAGGAAGTCGTCCCCGCGGAGTCGGTAGGCGCCGGGCAGCGTGTCGGTCAGGCGGCGAGCGAGGGTGGACTTTCCCGATCCGCAATATCCGGAGATTCCCACGACGAGAGGTCGCCCGAGTGAGACATACCTTTGACTGACGAGACCGAGAATTTGACTGTCGTCCACGCACCGAGACTACAAGTGCCTGCTCGCCGCATGACCGCGAAAGAACCCTCTACGGTCAGCTCACGGCCGCGTCGTGGGCCAAGCGTGGGAGTGCGTCCGCGGCCTCATCTTCAGTTAGGTTCGGTGAGTTCGGAAACTGCCGTGAACTTAATTGCTTCGGATCGCCAATATCAGTTGTGAGTAGCGATAGCGAGATCATCGAACGGTCGAGGGACACCCCGGCGGTGTTCAGCGAGCTGTACGACCGTCACGCTGCGACGATCCACCGATACGCCGCCCGGCGCGTCGGTCCGCAGGTGGCCGAAGATGTCATGTCCGAAACCTTCCTCGTCGCCTTCGAACGGCGCGGAGACTTCGACATAACCCGAGATAACGCGGCGCCGTGGCTCTATGGAATCGCCACGACGCTGTTGAAACAGCACGCCCGCCAGGAAGCACGTTCTTGGAAGGGTCTGCTGGCCGAGAGCGGCGCTCAGGTCGGGCACGACGAGACCATCGCTTCAGACTCCAGGCTCGACGCACGGAACGAGATGAAACGCCTTGCGTCGAGTCTGAAGAAGATGAATCCCGGCGATCGGGATGTTTTGCTGCTGCACGCCTGGGCCGACCTTGGGTACGAGGGCATCGCTCAAGCGTTGGACCTGCCAATCGGCACGGTCCGCTCACGATTGAACCGGGCGAGAAAAGTTCTCCGCACGGCAACCGACCGGGGCGCAGCCCTGAAGCTAGAAGGTGCGAAATGGACGAGCTGAGCACGCTCCGCAACACCCGAGCCGATGTAGCCCCACCCACGCGGGAGGCCCTTGAACGTGGGCGAGCTGCCCTTTTCGAGAGGATCGAGAACGGAACGCCGTCTCGGCAGCCCGACCAGCGTATCAGGCGGCGACGCCTCGGTGTTGTCGTGGCCGGCGCCGGCGCCCTTGCAGTGGCGCTCGTCATGACGGGTGTCGTCGTCCCCCAGCTGGGCGCGGGTTCCTCCGCTCAGGCAGCCGCGCTGCTGACGACCGCCGCGCAGGCCACGATCACCGCAAAAGATCCCGTCGTGGGCCCCGGCCAGTACCTCCAAATAGACACGACCATGAGGGGACTTTCGACCGGGATTGAAACCTCAGGCGAAGCCGTCACATGGATGGAGGGCACGCACAATGTTCTCTATATTCCCTCTGACCGGAACAGCACGTGGATCTGGGACCGGCACCTGATCGCCCCCTTCGCGTTCCAGAACGCGGCCGCGAAAACTATGGCGCTCGAGGACTTCGCGGCCCAGAGGGGCAACGCCGACACCGACTCCATCGTCCGAGGTGCCGGAGGCAAGTTCTACGGCACCGCGGCTCCGGCCGCCAACGACTTCTTCGGCACAGACACCGTAACAAAGTCGCTCGACCAGCTGCCCACCGATCCAGCAGCCCTCCGCGAGTACCTGCGAAAAACGTGGAACACGGGAGCCTCCGGCTCGGAGGAACAGGATGCATGGGTTCGCATCACACAGCTCCTCGAAGATGGGACAGCTACCGCCAAGCTCCGCTCGGCCCTGTATCAGGTTGCCGCCATGATCCCCGGCATCTCGATCACCAATAACAGCACCACCCTCGATGGTCGTACAGGCACGGCCATCGGCCGCACCGTCGACGGAGTCCGCTCGGACATCATTATCGATCCCAGCGACGGCGACTTCATCGGCGGCCGCACGGTCACGCTTACACCGCTCTACGGATGGCCGGCGGGGACGTCCACCGAGTCAAGCAGCGTCACCACAAGCGTCGTGGACACAGCACCGTGAGCGCCGAAAGCGCGATCGCCACGCCGAACGCCGCGTCGTCGGCCGGGACGGTGATCGATCCTGCAGCGCTCGAGCTGCCGCCCACGGAAGCAATCGACATCACCTCTTGGCTCCACGAGATCTGAGGCCTCCTCGCCGCCCGCAGGCATCGCGCCCGTGGCCGGCAATGTCGATGCAAAATGGGACGGCGTCCGAAACGAGCCCGCTAGCTGTACTGCTGCCGCGCTTGCAAGCGTCAGTCGCTCATGACGTGATCGCGCTGACGATGTTGACGATGGCCACGACGACTCCACACAGGAGAAGGCCACCAAGGAGAAGCCTCAGCCGACCAAACGGTTCGTCGTCCCTCCGCTTCCAGGGCTTGCGAATCGAATAGACGACCGCGGGTAAGACGAGCACGAATATGAGAATCAACAGGAGGTTGCTCACGCGCAGGGGACCGTTCCATTGTCTGGTGTTGAGAAATCGAGAATCGTGTTTGATTTTCGCGCCGTCCAGCGCCCCGCGGGGTTCCTTGGACCACCCCTCGCCTTGTGGGCTGGTTAGAGGCGAGGTGCACGAGGCTCGCACCGATCAGCCACGCAAGTCCGAGGCCAACGCGGAGAGCGCCGACGGTATAGGTGTGAGGGAACGCCAGTTCGACAACTCCGAGGACCAGAAAAGTCAGCCCGAAGAACACGAACACCACGATCAGCACTTTTCGGGTGGCTTTATCCATGTGCACTCATCAAGCGTTTTCCTGTGGGGCAGCGTTGAGCTGGTCCGTGAGCACGCGGATGCGTCGCAGTTGGAAAAGACCTTGCCACGTCGAGAAGACAGTCATGACCGCGAAGAAAACGACTTCTGCCCACATCCTCCATCCGCCCCTTCCGGAGGCGAGAACGACGAACCCTAGCGCGAGGAGCCCCGGGTAAAGGACCAAGCCGGCGGTTGTGAGGACTTTCCAGAATTTGCGCGACCGGTCGAGCTTGGAAAGCCATTCGGCGGAGTGAACGTTATCGGGTAGGTGGCCCTTCTGTAGGGCCTTGTTGACGCGCTGCCCGAGAGTGATTGACGGGCTGGCGCTTCGCCGTTTGGTCCACATGGCCAACACCGTGAAGGCGATGCCGAGGAGCACTCCGAATACGACTCCTATAACAAGCGCCTGACGGAGGGATGTGCCCGCGAACATTGATAGGCCAACGATGAGGGCGCCCATGACAAGGCCGGCGCCGACGCCAACGAGGCCAGAGGGAACGTGAGCGAAAGGTGCTCGGAATTCGTTCTCGTCGGTCATCGCGGCTGACCGCCGTGTTGGTCCATGAACCGGCCCGCTTTTCGGTAGAGCACAACGAACTGGACAGCCACCACGACGAACGAAAGCGACACTGCAAGCTCGAGGAGCTTGATGATCAACTCATTCGAACCAACCGCGGTGGCAATCGCCAGAAGGACCGCAGCGGAGTAGATCGGCGCTATGCCGAGCGTCGCGCGACGGTTCTGGTTCGCAATGGCGACGACCACGAAAAGGTGCTCCGTGTCGGGAGCCACTTTCCCACTGATTTGTCTCCTGACGCCTTTCTTCTCTTGACGGTTCAGAGGGCTTGCGACTGCGCGCCACCGGGTGATGTAGTGCCCGGTGCGTTTGGCCCAGACGAAGCCCACGACCCCAACCACCAAACCAAGGCCGAGGAATACGAATTGGGCGATCAGTTGCTGCGAGCTGCCATCGCTGCTGGAATCCCCGCCAGAAGATGACTTCGGAAGGAACAAGAGCGCCACTACGAAACCGGTGATCCAGGACGCAGCCATGAGGATGACGATTCGGAGAAGAATGCGGGCCCTGCGTTTGGGGAAGCCATCATCGCTAACACCTTCTGCAAGTTGCGCGGCAGCAGCCCAACGGGCATCGCTGTACCGTTTGAGATCAGTCAAGGGAACTCCGTTGTTCGGGCAACAGGATGATTTGGAGCATACCGGCGCAGCGGCGACGAACCACCTCACGAAAAAAGGCGACGACGAAGCAACGGGAACGGAAGCCGGACCCGTACCGTTCGGGAAAGGGGTCAGGCGGAGGGGAATCATCAGCGGGCACGCAATCCGGAAGTCCTCGCGATTGTGCCGATGCTTCGAACCACCTCATTGAGGAGTCGCAGACCTGGTGCCGAATCCAAGTCAGCAGTACTGTCATCGAGCGGTGTTCATCCGCGATCTCACACGCCGGACACTGCACGCCGGATGGGAGCGGCCCCTCGCCCTCCAAGTGCATCAAAATGACTGACGCTCCGACGGCCTTGAAGCCGTCTGACTCTTCGCTCCGGTTCACCTTTCGTATCGTCGGCCGCGGATGGCTCGATACCGATCTCAGCTCTGCAGATCAACACGTAGGCATCTCAGCGTCTTATCTCTCCGACGCCCTTCCGCTACTCCTCGACGCACTACGTCGGGCCTGTGCAGGTGGACAGCGTTCCGAGACGAGATGGCAAGAAGAGCCGGGGTGTTACCGCTGGGAATTTCTCCCGAAACAGGACCGGATGCGTCTACGAGTCTTGAGGTCGCCTGATTGGAACGTACCTCCCGAAACCATCGTGTTCGAGTACGAGGGCCTCAGGCAGGATCTCGTTCTGGCCGTGCTGAACGGCTGCAACGACCTTCTCGACGACATAGGCGAGGTCCGTTACTTCCAGGAGTGGGGAACCCGCTTTCCCTTGGCGGAGCTACGGTGTCTCCAGCGGGCGGCGGGCCTTCCGGTGATGGCCCAGCGGCCGCCGGACCCGAACGCGACGCCGCCGGAGCCCTTGCGCGACGAAATTGCTAAGCGGTGGGAGGCGACGCTCCTGCGCCAGACAAATCCTAATAAGACCTCTGCTTGGGTCGAGGATCAACAACGGGCCGGTAAGCATGGGGAAGCCATCACGGCCGGTCTTCGGGAGTTAGCGAAGCTCCGCGACGTACCTCAGGAGAAGACGAAGGAGTATCAGAGGGCAGTTCAGGAATACGTCGTCTGGGTCATGCGCGTGGCCCAACGCCACGACGATGACCCGGTGCAGTGGCGTGGTCCTGCGGAACGGCTCTGGGAGTCAGTGCGCACTAGACCTGCGTCCCGAAAACTCAGCGACTGAACGGACTCCTACATCTCGATCGGGATTCGCTCTATCGCGCGAGCCCCAATAACGATCGCCGTGACATCCGGGTCCGCTGTCGGTTCGGGTGACTCCGAGCGCTGGCCGGACCTTCACCGTGCGGGTATGTTGCGGCGTCCGATGGTGTGCCCTGCCCAGAACGAGAGAAGGACGAGGCCGACTGCGATCAGCGCGGTCCCGTAGGACTGGAGGGACGGCCCGGTAGTGGGCCGGAATGTCGTGTGACTAAGAGGCGCATAGGCGAACCAGCCGAAGGTAGCCGGGTGAAGGGCCGCCCATATCCGGAAGACCACACCGGTTGCAAGGCACGCCGTGCCGAGCAGGGGCAGAAGTGCTCGGCGGATGGCACCGGCTGGGGGCCGTGACGGTCCGGTGTCTGTTTCATCGTTCATGCGCTATTCCGAGGTCGGGGTGTCGTCGCGCACGTGCCGCATTGTCCCTCATGAGTTCTCGATGGTGTCCGAACCGTGGGGTTTCCGGTTGCCTTGGTAGCGGGGTTCCCACTGACCGGTTCTCTCGAACAGGCGAACGGTTTTGTAGTGACTGTTCAGGGCACGGAGGATCGCGGTGCGGATGATGAGGTACCCGATGAAGATCGCCAGAGCTGCGATGACGATGTAGGCGACGAGGCCCCCGACGACGAACCCGTATCCAGCTGAATCGGTAAACATGGATTTCCCCTTTGGTGTGGCTTGATCGTATCGATCCAGTTAGGACATCGCGAGGACGTACATTCTGGGCGTCCTTGGCCGTGCGGTTCCGGGGGCCGGAGGAACGCAGATGGTGGCTCTTGCGGTGCAGGGTGAGTCGCGGTGTACTGCTGCCGTGTCTTTCTTCGAACCTCATTCGGGCACACGCCTCGCCGATGTTGGTGCGCCGAGGAATGTCCCTGCTTCTGGGGCTCCCGGATCACCTGGCTCGGACCGAGACTGATCACGGGGCCTGGGGAGGCCTCTGCCTGGCTCCGTGGTTTCGACGCCCTGTGGTCCGCGGTTGAATGATCGGAGGCGTCGCGATCTGCGCGACCTATGAGTGCGCAGCCGCGTACGTTTATGCATGGGTTCTCCATCGTTAAAAGCTCGCCGCGTGGCGACGTCTGCGTGGGAACAGCTATCGGACCATCCGAAGCTCGATGAGGTTCGAATCCCTGGGGTCGACGAATTCCGCTCCGTCGAAGGCGAAGCCGTTCCGTTCGTAGAACGCTGTCGCTCTGTCGTTGCCCTGCAACACCCAAAGCTGCGCTGGACGGCCACCGATCACCGAATCGTGGAGCGCTTGACCTGCGCCAGTTCCTTGTTGCTGCGCTAAAAGGTAGATCGAGAAGAGCGTGATCGGGCGCGCCGCGGGAAAGCCATGCTCCGCATCGACACCGATCGACTCGCCAGAGTTCGCGAAGCCGACGATCCTCCCGCCGGTCTCCGCGACTGCGAGGAAGCCAGGACGGGGGTCGAGCTGCAAGTAGGTTGACCAAAACGCGGCGCGTCGCTGAAAGGCGTCCTCGGAGAAGAAGCGCTCGTTGAGAACGCCCGCGTATGTTTCGCGCCAACTATCAACGTGAACGCGGGCGATACCCGTAGCGTCGTCGACCACGGCATCCCGGACGGCCACTACCTGACTGGTCATGCAAGGACAGTATCCCGGCACGGGCGACTTGCGGCCCATCTTGTCGCAGCCGTCACCGGTTGTTACAAAGCGGAACGTCTAGCGCCCGGCTGGCTTGGAGGACCACGTCCGGCGGGTCATCAGTTGCCCCAGGCAGGGGCTCAGCCGCGTGGGAGGAGACTCCATCCCGTTTGAGAAGGAGTCTCCGTGAACAGGGGAACCTGCGTCGTTCATCGACGAGCGGGTCGGGGCGTATCGAGCGCGGGTGGTCAAACGCGCGCTTGACTTTATACACATCCCTACCGCTACCGGTATGCTTGTGTGCATGCCCGAAGAGAGCGTTGCTGAGTTCGCCAGGCGTGAGGGAGTGTCCCCTCGTCGGGTGCGCGCGCTCATCGAGCAAGGCGCCATCCCGGCCCGCCGGGTGGGTAGGCAGTGGCTCATCGACCAGTCCTCCGCGCACCGCCCCGCAGCCTCCCGCCCGCTAGCCAACCGGATGCGCGCCAACCTCCTCGCGATCCTCTCCGGAGATGCCCCTGAAGGGCTTTCGGCATCCGAACGCGCACGCCTCCGCCGCTACCTCAACGAACTCATGCACAGCCCCGATCCGGACCGCATCCTTAGTGCCTGGGTCCGCGAGCAGGCGCTTCTGAAGCTCCAGGTCGCTGCCAGCGACCTCGCCGATCTCGCCGCCGATGAACGCATCGTCAAGTCCGGATTCAGCGATCCGCGCGCCGAGATCGCCGCCGCGGGCCAGCTCGAAGCTCGCGTCGCCAAGGATGATGCCGCCGCGATCCGCCGCGAATACCTGCTCCGCCCATCCGAGAGGCCCAACGTCCTCCTGCACCTCGCCGACGAGAGACCACCGTCACCCCTGCCCCTCGGGCTTCTCCTCGTAGACCTCGCGCACCATGACGGCGTCCGCGAGCGATCCCGCGTAGTCGAACTCCTCCGAAAGGTCGACGCTTGACCGTCACCGCCCCAGCCATGACTCCCGCCCAGGCCGAGGCGTGGCACGCGCTCTTCAAGGTCTACAAGGCGCACCCGGAGGGCTCGTGGAACCTTTACCGCCCGCTTCAGGGTGCTCATGACGGTCCGACTACTGCGGGTGGCCGCAGCGTCCGTGACAGACTTCGGTTCATGTGGCTCTCGAAAGATGGCGTCGTGAACATCGTTCACGGACGTGCTCCGGAGTTCTTCGTGGAATCCGAGTCGTACGTACTGCTGGCGCACGCCACGGACGAGGAACTCGAAGAAGTCCTCCTCGCACTCGAGTCCGTCGACGAAGATACCCATGAGGCGACCGACAAGCTCAGCTGGACCGTCGAGGAACTCGCCTTCGAGGACCGGGAGCTTCCGGAAGGCTGGCTGATCTGCTTCGATCCGGGTGATTGGTCTTTGGCGAAGAGAATCGACGACGTCCTTCGAGCCGTCGAATTGAGGTGGCGACTCGACGCCTCGAGCGTTCTGGAGTAAGTCATCTGGAACATCCAGGATGAACGTCGCGGGTCTTGGTTGAGGCGGCTTATCAGGAGGGTCAAGCCTCTTAGATCAGCTACCAGCGACAGCACATAGCCGACGGCCAACCACACAAGGACCCTCCGCGTGCAGATGGTCGCGGCTTAGGTAAGGATGGCTACTTCTTGGGCGCGGTAGACATATCCGTCTTGGCCGTCGGGGAACGGCTCAAGGGTGAACTCCACGCTCTGTCCCTCGTGGAGGTCGAGACAACCCTCTCCGATGAGATTGGCGAAATGTGCGAAGACGTCGGATGGCGCTGCCTCGGTTCTGAGGGCGCCCCAGCCCTCATCCGCATTCCACAGAACGACGATTCCTCGTACGTGCTTCATCCCTCGAGCATATGGGCGCGTGCGCAGTCGGAACCTTCAGCGTGCTGTGAAATGCGGCGGCGCCTGCCGCGTTGCCTTGTGCGCCGATTCGCGTGTCTACGGCTCAGCCAGCGAGGGCGTTCTCGGTTTGGCCGATGGCTGCGGTGATGAAGCGGTCCCGGATGGGATCGAGGTCGTCGGCGCGCCAGAGCAGGCACACTCGGCTCGGCGCAAATGCTACGGCGGGAACGACGACGACGTCGGGCCGTCGATAGGCCGCGGTCGTGGACCGCGGAAGGACGATGAACCCGCGGCCTGCGGCGACGAGTTCGAGTTTTTCTTCGACGGTGTCGGCGGCCGGACCAGCTGCGGCATCCCGGCGACGTGACGGAGAGGCCTCGGCGAGCCACTCGGGCGCCACGGCTGCATCCTGCAAAAGCAGTTCATTGCGGAGGTCGGACGGGGTGATGCTGCTCTGGCTTGCGAGGCGGTGCCCAATGGGAAGGACGACATCGCGGGGTTCTTGGACCAGCTCTCGGACGACGAGACCAGGTAGCTCCGGTAAGTCGCGCGCGTAGGCGACGTCGACGGCGCCGGAGCGGACGGAGTCGACCTGGTTGTTCCAACCGAGTCGGATGACGTTGACACGGCACCCAGGGACGTCGTCCTGGAAGTCGGAGATCGCGCGCGTGGCGAGCAGCCCGGGCATGACGCCGACAAGTAGCTCCAGGTCGGAGTGCTGGAACCGGGCCAGACGCCTGCGGATGAGGGAGGCGTCGTCGAGGACGATTCGGGCGTCGATGAGGAGCTGCGCGCCGGCGCCGGTCAGGGTCGTGCCGTGTGAGTCGCGGAGCAGGAGAGCGATGTGCAAGTCGTCTTCGAGGGCACGGATTTGCCGAGAGAGGACGGGCTGGGCGATGTGCAAGCGTTCGGCAGCTCGTCCGAAGTTGAGTTCTTCGGCCACGGCGACGAAGTAGCGAAGCTTGCGCAGGTCCAGGTCGGCGGGCATGTCCACCATCCTCGCCGTCGCGGCTGGCGATGTCCATCGGGTATCACCAAGGACGGAATGAGTCTTGGACAGGCCGCGGCGCTCTGACGATGCTTGAACCCGTCAACCGCTGAAAGGAACCCCACTCCATGTCACTCTCAGAATCGCGCGTTCTCCTCGTCGGAGGTACCTCTGGCCTCGGTCTCGCCACCGCGAAAGCACTGGAAGCCCACGGCGCAGTGCCGATCGTTGCGAGCCGCAACCCGGAAAGCGTCCGCCGTGCCCTCGAAGAGCTGACGTATGCCGAGGGCATAACCGTCGACCCGACGAACGAGGAAAACCTCCAGGACCTCGTCGGGCGCGTCGGCGACTTCGACCACCTCGTCTACACGGCCGGGGAGCCCCTCGCGCTCGTGCCGCTGGCCGACCTCACTTCGGAGAGAATCGCCACATTCCTTCAGACCCGCCTCCTCGGCGCGGTCGCCACCGTCCGTGCTTTCGCCCCGCATCTTCGTCTCGGCGGTTCCATCACACTCGTCACGGGCACTGCGGCGGAACGGCCTGGTGCGGGGTGGGCTCTCGGGGCGATCGTCTGCGGAGCCGTCGTCTCGCTCACTCGGCAACTCGCCATCGAACTGGCACCGATCCGGGTGAATGCCGTCATGCCCGGCGTGACTCGCAGCCCCCTCTGGTCGGGCTTCAGTGAGGCAGAGCAGGACGCGATGTTCGAATCGATGAGTGGGCTCCCGCTGGGTCGAGCCGGCGAGGTCGACGACGTCGCGCGCGCGTTCGTGTACGCCATGGAGCAGCAATACGCGACCGGCACGATCCTCACGGTCGACGGCGGGTCGATGCTCGTATGAGCGTGCAACGCATCCTCGTCACCGGGTCCGCTGACGGCCTCGGCCTCGCCACCGCGCGAGACCTCATCGCACGCGGCCACCAGGTCACCGCCCACGCCCGCACTGCTCAGCGAGCCGACACCCTGAGGCGCCTCCTGCCTGACGCGGATTCGGTCGTCGTCGCCGAGGCGGCCGACTTCTCGCAGATCCGCACGATGGCCGAATCGCTCAACTCCACAGGTCCCTTCGATGCGGTGGTCCACAACGTCGGCATCGGCTACCGAGAACCTCGACGAATCCAGACCGTCGATGGACATGCTCACGTGTTACAGGTGAACGTCCTCACGCCGTACCTTCTCACCGCGCTCCTCACTCGGCCTCAGCGCCTCGTGTGGCTCAGCTCCGGGCTGCATCGCGACGGTCACGCATCCCTGGACGACCTTGACTGGAGCGGACGTCCTTGGAACGGGTTCGAGGCCTATGCCGACAGCAAGCTCTTCGACGCCGTCCTCGCCGCGGGTATCGCCAGGCGGTGGCCCGGAGTGGCTTCCAATGCCCTTGAACCCGGATGGGTGCCGACGAAAATGGGTGGCCCCTCCGCACCGGACGACATCGAACTCGCCCACGTCACCCAGGTGTGGCTTGCCGAAGCCGCCGACCCGGCCGCGCGGCGAACCGGGAACTACTGGTTCCACCAAGACCCCGCCCCCACACATCCCGCCGTCTACGACCCGCCGTTCCAGGACGCCCTCCTCGATGCCTGTCGGCGACTCACCGGTGTCACCCTGCCCGACCTCACCCCGAACGGATTCTCATGACCACGGCAACATCTCCCGTCACCTCCACGGCGACTCCGCCCCGCAGCGTCGTCCTGCTCCTCTCGATCGCGACCGGCGCGATCGCCGCGAACCTGTACTACGCGCAATCGTTGCTCGACGTGATCGGACACGATCTGCACGCACCCGGTGGGGCCGGCGTCCTCGTGACCGGTTCCCAGATCGGGTTCGCACTCGGGCTGATTCTGATCCTCCCGGCGGCCGACCGGTTCGAGGGTCGCCGGCTGCTGACGCTCCTCCTCGGAATCGATGTCCTGGGACTCGTCGGTGTCGCGGCCTCGCCGAGCCTCGGCATCGCCCTCGCGGCTTTTGCCGTCGTCGGCGCCGCGAACGTCGCCGCGCAGCTGCTCGTCCCCGCCGCGGCCAACCTGGCCTCCGACGCCGACCGTGGCCAAGTCGTCGGGACCGTCATCTCGGGCCTGCTCGTCGGAGTTCTCGTCTCCCGCACGGTCTCGGGCGTCCTGGGGCAGCTGATCGGTTGGCGTGGCGTGTTCCTTATCGCGGCGGGTCTCACCGTCGTGGTCCTGCTCGCGCTGCGCAGGATCCTGCCTCCCCAGCCGGGTACCTCGACCGCACGCTACGGCTCCCTCCTCCTGTCAGGTCCGCGCCTGCTGCGTCAGCACCGCACCCTGCGACTCCGCGCCGTCTTCGGAGGACTCGGATTCGCGGCATTCAGCGCCTTCTGGGCGACCGTGTCGCTGCACCTCAGCGGCGCCCCGTTCCATCTCGGCTCAAGCCTCATCGGTCTCATCGCCTTGCTGGGCGCCGCCGGTGCCATCGTCGCCGACCTGATCGGACGCATCCGCCACCCCGAACGCTCGAGGCACACCCTTCTGGCAATCCTCGTCACCGGCGCAGCCTTCGGACTGCTTTCGGCGGGCGCGGACTCCCGTGCTGCGATCCTGGTCGGGCTGGTCATCCTCGACATGGGGGTTCAAGGAATCCATGTCCTCAGCCAACGGCAGATCTACGAACTGGACGAGGCCGCTCGGAGTCGGATCAACAGCGTCTACATGACGTTCTACTTCGTCGGTGGCGCTGTCGGCTCCGCTGCCGCCACGACCGCCTGGACCCTCGACGGCTGGACCGGTGTGTGCGCAGTGGGCACTGTGATCGCCGCCGCCGCACTTGTCCTCTGGGCAGTCTCGACGCCCCGCACCGGGCGGCTACAGCGAGCCGAATCGCTGTAGGCGCCCAGGTGGCGGCGCTGCCCTACCGGTCGGACGACGGCAGAGGGCTTTCGCGGATGATGTCCTCGAGCTCACGACTTCTTAGTGGGCGGGACTTGACCACGGCAGCCTGGTTCGTGAAACCGGCCAGCAAGAACTCCGTGTGTCGCCTCCAGGCGATGTCGTCGTCCACCCCGGCCACGTCTATCACGCCTGCGATCGACCACAGGGCAACTGCTATGTCTTCTGGTGTCAGGTCAGGACGCACGGTCTCGGCGCTGATCGCCGCCATCAGGAGACGGGCTTGTGACAGTCGGGACGACGCCACCAGGCTCGTCGTGGCAGGAGAACTCCAGATACGTGAGAGCGTCCCCCGGTTCGCCTGAAGAACCCGGCCCACCTCGTCGAAGTAGTCGAAGAGTCCCCGTCCGTCGGGATCCTGTTCGTGCCGCTGCGCGATCGCAATGACCTCGCTGAGAAGGCGTCGGACGAGTTCGAGAACAAGGGCCTCCTTGTTCTCGAACCGTCGATAGATGGTCCCGAGACCGACGCCTGCGTTCTCGGCGACCACCTCGATGCTCACCTGAAGACCGTCACGGGCGAAGGTGGACCTGGCCGCATCGATGATGCGTGCCAGGTTCGCCTCCGCGTCCGCCCGCATCCGTCGAGGCGGCGGCCCCGATCCCGCGCCCTGCGAATCAGGCAACGAGCGCTGCCACATCGGCCAGGAACGACGGGTTGCCGGTGGCGTGGGTCGGCCGGAGACGCACGGACGTGATCTTCCATCCATCCGGCTGTCGGTGCAGGTGGTGAGTGCCCTTACCGAAGATCGTCCACGTGTTGACCTCCGGGCCTTCACCGAGGGCAGGATGCACGTGCAGAGCCTGCTCGTAGAACGTCACCACGGCGTCATCTCCGTCGATGGAAGCGACGACACTGCTGATCATGTGCTGCGTCACCGCCACCGGGCCGATCGTTGCGGCCGCGGAATCGCGTAGATCGTTGCGACTGATGCGACCGCCTGCCGGGCCGTCGTCGGATGCTGTGTCGTTCACGCCGCCGAAGTCCACTTCCACCAGCTCGGCGTGCAGGTCTCGGTAGGCATCGAAATCTTTCGCGTCGGGCGCCGTGAACGACGACAGGACGATCTGGGTTACCGCGACGACATCTTCACTCTTCATTATCTGGGTCCATCTCCTAATCGGGAATTAGTTTCCGCTAACGAGTGTAGCGGAAATCAATTTCCGTTTGAAAGTTTTGTGGTCGAATTGGCATTGACGCTTAGCGAGTCGCTCAGCAGAGGGAAGAACCTTTCGCGTACGTGCGACCAGTCTCAGACGCCGCCATCCGTGGACGCGCGGACCACGAGGGTCGGGGTGACCAGCTCGATGCCTGACTGGCTCTTGCCCTCGATCGCCTCGAGCAGTCGCTGTGCTGCGACCTGCCCGACCTGCGACAGGTTCATATCGATCGACGTGAGCGGCGGCCTCGCCCCCTCGGCGATCAGCTGCCAGTTGTCGGTGCTGCTGAGCGCGATGTCGGAGGGAATCGAGCGTCCGGCGTCGCGAAGCGCCTCGGTGACTCCTCGGGCGATCAGATCGCTCCCACAGTGAATTGCATCGATGTCGGGGTTCGATCGGAGAAGGATCTGCGCGGCCTGACGCCCCCAGGCCTCGCTCCAGGAGCCGGCCAGCACTCCGCCCGCGATCGTCGTACCCGCCTCTTCGAGCGCGTGCGCCAGCCCTTGCGCCCGGCGACGAACGGCGTCGAACGACGAGGGCCCTGTGATGTGGCCGATGCGTCGACGCCCCAGTCCGATCAGGTGGTCTCCGGCCAGCCGTCCCGCCGCGACGTCGTCGACGACGACAGAGCAGTCATCCGGATCGCTTGAGGGGGTCAGGGCATAGACAACCGGCGTCGATGCGTCTACGGAGATAGGTTTCCGCGGGTTCGAGCTGCGGCCGGTGACAATGATGCCGTCGACACGTCGACCCAGGAGTACCTCGATGTAGTGGCTCTCGCGGATCGGGTCGTCGCGAGAGTCGCAGAGGAAGACTGAGATGCGGCCGGCGCCGAGGGCGTCTTCGGCGCCGAGCATGACCGGGACGCTGAAGCGCTCGAAGCTGTCCGTCGTGATCATGCCCACGGTGAAGCTCCGGCGGTTGAAAACGCTTTTCGCGAGTTCGTTGGGGCGGAAGCCCAGCTCACGGGCAGCCTGCTCGATGCGCGCTCGAGTCTCATCGGAGACCTGACCGCTGCGATTAAGCGCCTTCGAGACCGTGCCGGGAGACACTCCTGCCGCGACGGCAACGTCACGAACGGTCGACCTTCGGGGTGGATCCTTCTGCGGCATGCTCTCCTCCTGGGAGGAGTCTATGACATGTTTCCGGAAACGAACTGTGACGCGATAGGTGGGATCGAGGAGTAGTTTGTTCGGTCTGCAGGGGAGAACGGCGCGTGTGCGCGCAGATTACGGAAACACCCGGAAACATGTTGCGGTGAGCATGGGATCGTGCCACCATCAGTCCCAGTCGGCGGCGACCCGCTGGCTCCAGCGAACGGAGATGACCTATGACCAGCGAGACGATGTCGTCCCTGCACCCAGCCGGTGTCGATACGGGTGGGCCTGTTGCGCCGTTCAGCGACGATCTGGTCCGGTATCCCGTGCCGTTCGGCGCGGTGCGTCTGGGCGACGGACTGCTCGGTCGCCTGCAGGAGAGCAACGCGGCGACGTCGATCCGTGAGGGCGACACGCATCTCGCCGACGAGCACGCCTGGGAGAACTTCCACAATGCCGCCGAGCATCGCAGAGGCGTGGAGTACCACGGACCCGTCTTTGAAGACGGCGAGGTCTACAAGTGGCTCGAGGCCGTCGCCTGGGAGGCCGGCCGGTCTCACGATCCTGAGCTCTCGACCTGGCTCGACAGGTACACGGCCTTCATCGCCGCTGCGCAGGCCGAGGACGGCTATCTCAACACGTACTTCGAGGTGTCGGGCGAGCGCACGGAGCGCTACGAGATCCTCGAGTGGGACCACGAGATCTTCAACATGGGCGCAATGATCCAGTCGGCCGTCGCGCAGTTCCGCGCGACGGGAAAGACGGGCCTGCTCGACGTCGCCCGCAAGGCGGCGAACCACCTCGATCGCACCTTCGGCCCGAACAGGCGGCAGGGCACGTGCGGTCACCCCGTCATCGAGATGGCTCTGGTCGAGCTGTACCGCGCGACCGGTGAGCGTCGCTACCTCGATCTGGCGAAGTTCTTCGTCGAGGTCCGCGGGCACGAGATCCTCGACAAAGAGTTCGGACACTTCGGCTCCACGTACCTGAGCGACAGGGTGCCCGTCCGCGAGACCGTCACGCCCGAGGGACACGCCGTCCGTGCCGTCTACCTGGCCGCGGGTGCCACCGACGTCGCCATCGAGACGCACGACGACGAGCTCCTGCGCGCCCTCGCCGTCCAATGGGACAACATGGTCGGCTCGAAGATGTACCTCACCGGCGGTCTCGGCTCTCGCTGGGACGGCGAGGCCTTCGGCGACCCGTACGAGCTGCCCTCCGACCGTGCCTACGCAGAGACCTGCGCGGCCATCGCGAGCATGCAGTGGAGCTGGCGGCTCTATCTCGCAACCGGCGACAGCAAATACGTCGATCTCATCGAACGGCAGCTCTACAACGCCGTTCTGCCGGCGATCTCGTACGAGGGCGACGCCTACTTCTACGTCAACGCGCTCCAGGTACGCGAGGGCGCGCAGGTCGACGACCCCGGTCAGCGCAACCCCGCGCACGGCAGGCAGCACTGGTTCGGCTGCTCGTGCTGCCCGACGAACATCATGCGCACACTGGCGTCCGTCCACCAGTACGTCGCATCGTCGAACGCCCACGGCATCAGGATCGAGCAGTTCACCTCCGCCGCCCTTGACCTCGAGACCGGGGTCGGCCTCGCACGGCTGATGATGGAGACGCGGTACCCCTGGTCGGGCGAGATCGCCATCACCGTCGAGAGCGGCCCGGCAGACGCCTGGGAGCTCGGAATCCGGATCCCGGCCTGGGCCGAGGGTGCGACGGTCACCGTCGACGGCGTCCCGTCGGAGACCCCGCGGGAGCCTATTTCACCGCTGAGCGCGCATGGACGCCCGGCACGGTCGTCCGGGTCTCGCTGCCGTTCGCACCGCGACTCACCCGCGGCAACCCCCGGATCGACAACGTCCGCGGCTCCGTCGCCATCGAGCGCGGCCCGCTCGTATACGCGATCGAGCAGGTCGACCAGGAGCCCGGCGTGACGGTCGATGACCTCAAGATCACGCGTCCCGCCCTGAGTGACCTCGACGCCCCGGACTTGTTCGGCGGCATCCCAGTCGTCACCTTCGAGGGCACCTCGAGACCGCTGGATCCACGGGCTTACTCAACGAACGGCACGGCGACCGGCTCCGCGGCGGACCCGACCATCGGCAGGCCATCACCGGACTCGTACGCGATCGCAGCCATCCCGTACTTCCTGTGGGCCAATCGCCACGTCGGCCCGATGAAGGTGTGGATCCCCGAGGTCTGACACACCCGCCCCACGAACGCGCGCCCGGTCCGGCGTCGCGTCGCTCCCGAGCGCCCTGAATCACCCCCAGTGCACCACCAGCACCATTCGATCAAGGAGGATCATGGTCCAGACACGACGAGCACGTCGAATCACGACGCTCATCACCGCGACCACCGTCACCGCCCTCGTGGCGGTCGGCACGGCGGGCTGTTCGACCGCTCAGAAGGCCGAGCCGCTCGGCGCGAAGAATCCGACGGGCACTATCCAGCTTTGGGAGAGAGCCGGGATCGACCCGTGGACCAAGAAGGTCGTCGCGGCGTTCAACGCGTCGCACAAGAACCTGAAGGTCGTGCTCACCAGCATCAACGATGCGCAGATCAACACCAAGCTGTCAACGGTGTTCCGCACGAACAACGTGCCGGACGTGGTCCTGGCCGATGACGTCGATGGGCTGCCGTACATCCAGAGCGGCAATATGGCGAACCTCACCTCGCAGCTCGACGCCTCGGGGATGAAGAGCGACCTGAGCGCCCCGCAACTGAAGCTGGCGACGCTGAACGGAAAGGTCTACGGCACGCCCGCCGTCCTGGATGCCTCGGTGCTCTTCTACAACAAGGCCCTGTTCGCCAAGGCCGGCCTCACGGCACCGCCGTCGACTCTCGACGAGCTCGTCACCGACGCGCAGAAGATCCGAGAGCTGGGGAGTTCGACCTACGGCTTCAACTTCGCCGGCAACTGTGCCGGCTGTCTCACCTTCACCGTCCTGCCGAGCCTGTACGCCGACAAGAGCGATGTCTTCACGGGTAGCGACCTCACCAAGCAGACCGCGACTATCGAGGGCAATACGGTTCTGCAGAAGACTCTCCAGGCGTACCAGACCATCTGGAAGGACGGCCTCGCGCCAAAGTCCGTACAGTCGGACAACGGCTCGCTGTGGAACAAGAATTTCCTCGGCGGGAACATCGGCATGGCGACCGGCGGTCTCGGCACCTACTCCGCGGCGTCGGCGGCAATGAAGAAGAACATCGGCATTGCACCGATCCCGGGCGCGACCGGCGGAATCAGCACATACATCGGTGGCGCCAACTTCGGGATCCCCGCCAAGGCGAAGAACCAGGCCGGAGCGTGGGAGTACATCAAGTTCGCCTCCGGCAAGAAAATGCAGGCCCTCCTGCCGTCTGCCGGATTCGCACCGATCCGTAATGATCTGGTGAACGACAAGTCTTTCACCTCGGCGAATCCCGAGGTGGTGCCCGGGCTCACCGCCGCCGCGACCGGCTCGGCCCCCTTCACGCTTTACCACAACCAGCTCTTCTCGCTCGAGGCGGGCCCGTGGCAGACGATGTTCACGAAGGCGGTCTTCGGCGGCGACGTCGCGGGTGCGATGAAGCAGGGCCAGACCGGCTTCACCAGCGTGCTCAGCGGAAGCGGCAACTGACCATGAGCACTCTGACAAGACATGAATCGACGGCGAGTCGGAGTGCCACCGCGACGGCCAGGGTGCGGCGCTCGTCGCCCCTGGCCCAGCGCCGGTCGCGAACCGGGTTCCTGCTGACGGTGCCGGCACTCGTGCCCGTTCTGGGCATCGTCATCTTCCCGATTCTGTTCGCGATCTACATCTCGTTGAACAGGTGGCCGCTTTTCGGAGACATCTCGTTCATCGGAATCCAGAACTATCTCCGTCTGGGCAGCGACCCCGTCTTCTTCCAGGCCGTCGGCTTCACGCTCCTGTACACGGCGATCGTCACTCTCCCCGTGCTCGTCATCGGCTACGCGCTGGCGGCGTTCGTTCGAAGCAACCGTCGCGGTGCGATCCTCTTCCGCACCCTGTTCTTCCTGCCCACGGTCGTCGGACTCTCGACGCTGAGTTTCCTGTACCTCGTCGAGCTGCAGCCGGGTTCCGGCACCGTCAACGTGGTCCTCAAGACGGTCGGGTTGACCGACGGCAACACGCCCTGGTTCCTCCACTGGCAGTCCGGGCTCCTCATCGTCAGCGCCCTCGTCGTCTGGTTCGCCGGCGGGACGACGATGATGCTTCTGCTCGGCGGCATGCAGGCGATCCCGACCGAGCTGTACGAGGCCGCGGAGATCGACGGTGCCTCCCGGTGGCAGCGCGAGATGCGGGTGACCGTCCCGCTCGTCAAACGCACCATCGCGATGAGTCTCGTCCTGTCGATCATCGGGTCGTTCCTCGCCTTCCAGCAGTTCCTGATCCTCACCAACGGAGGCCCGGGATCCTCGACGACCACGGTCGTCATGCGCGTCTACCAGGAGGCCTTCGTCAACCAGCAGCTCGGCTCCGCCACCGCGATGGGCGTCGTCGTGATGTTCGCCATCGCCGCACTCACCAGCATCCAGCTTTTCGTCCTACGAGAGAAGGACTGACCATGACCACCACGACGAATGAGCTTCTCTCGACGCAGGAGCTCGGCCTGGCTTCACCGCAGAGGACCCCTCGGCGCAACCGACGCGAATCGCCCGCCCCCTCTTCATCCTGATCGGCATCGTCATCAGCGCCATCTTCGTGATGCCGCTCGCCCTCGCCGTGTTCCGCTCCGTTCAGAGCGCCTCTGAGGTCGTGGCGCCACCGTCGGTGAAGAGCTTCCAGAGGCTCTCCCTCGGTAACTACATCGACCTGTTCACCCACCTGCCGTTCTTCACGTTCCTGCTGAACAGTCTCTTGGTCTCGATCGGCGGAGCCCTCGGTACTGTCGTCCTGGCGTCTCTTGCGGGGTACGGACTCGCGAGGTTCACCTTCCGGGGACAGGGCGTCGTCTTCGGGCTCCTGCTCGTCGCACTGATGGTGCCCTTCCAGGCCCTGCTCACGCCGATCTACCTCGAGTTCAACGCGATCGGTCTGACGGACAGCAGGCTCGGTCTCGTGCTCTTCTACGTAACGTTCAATCTTCCGTTCGGCGTCTTCGTGATGCGGAACACGTTCGCCGCCATCCCGAAGGAGCTCGAGGAGGCCGCCTACATGGACGGCGATACGATCCTCGGCACGCTCTGGCACGTCATGCGACCCATGGCGCTTCCGGGCATGGCAACCACCGTCCTCTTCACCTTCCTCAGCTGCTGGACCGAGTTCCTGGGGGCGTTCTCCTTCCTCACCACCGACGACAAACAGACCTTGCCCGTCGCCCTTCTCAACATCGTGCAGGGGACCTACGGGCAAGTGAACTTCGGTTACCTCATCGCCGGCAGCGTCATCTCGCTGATCCCGTGCGTCGCGCTGTACCTCGCGCTCCAGCGCTACTACGTCCAGGGTCTCGCGGCCGGGGCCGTCAAGAACTGACCGTCCATCCCACACCCAGAAAGGCACGAATCCATGCACAGAACCGCTCCGGCCCCCATTTCGACGGAAACGGCGCGATCGCCGTCAGAGACCACGACTACCGCGATCCCGGCGATGGTGAACTCCTCGTATCCCCGCGCGCCAACGCGCTGTGCGGCACTGACCGCGCTTTCTATTTCGACGGCGCAGGACACGTCCCCGGGCACGAGACCGCCGGCGTCGTCATCGGTGTCGGCCCCGGTACGACGACACCGGTCGGTACCAGAGGCGTCGTGTTCCTGATGGACTACTGCGGTGTCTGCCGTAGCTGCCGCCTCGGCGCGACCAACCAGTGTCTCGACAAGAGGGCCGACATGGGCATCGCCGACGACGGCGGCTACGGCCCCTTCGAGATCGTGCACGAGACGAACTTCTTCCCGGTCACCGACGACATCGAGCTGCCGACCGCAACCATGCTCCTCGACGTCATGGGTACCTCCAGTCATGCTCTCGGTCGCGCCGCACTCGTGCGTCCTGACATCGAGTCGATCTACATCGCGGGAGCCGGCCCCATTGGCATAGGCATCCTCCTTATGGCGAAACTCCGCTACGGCGCCGGTCTGCCCGTGCACATCAGCGACGTTTCGAAGTGGCGACTCGAGTTCGCCGAGAGCTTCGGCGGAATCCCCGTCGACGCGACCGCTCCGAACGCCCTCGCGACCGTCGGCCGCCCCGACGTCGCCTTCGATGCCTCGGGAAAAGAGATCGCTCGTCGGGCCGCGCTCGACATCATCGGCAAGCGCGGGGCGCTCGTCTGCGTCGGACACGGCGAAACCGTGACGGTCGACGTCTCGAACGATCTCCTCGAACCCGAACACGCCGTCCTGGGCAGCGAGTACTTCCGATTCGACGAGCTGGGCGCCAACCTCGAGCTCTTGCGCGAGAATGAGGACTCCATCTCACGGGTCATCACCCACACGTTCCCCGTCGACGAGCTGGACAATGCCTTCGAAACGTTTCTCGGCGGCGAGACCGGCAAAGTCGTCGTGGTTCAGGAAGGAACCCAATGGTGACCCGCGTCGCCGTCGTCGGCCCCGCCGGATGGGGTACCCAACACATCCGGGTCTTTACGGAAAGGCCCGACACCGAGGTCGTCGCAGTCGTGGGACGCGACGCAGGACGCACCGCGGCCGTCGCCGCCCGCGTCGGCGCGAATCCCTATACAGACATCGGCGCGATGGTCGACGGGGAAAGGCCCGATCTGGTGACCGTCGCGCTTCCGAATGAGGCGCACTTCGAACCGACCCGTCGACTCTTGCGCACCGGCATCCCCCTTCTGGTCGAAAAACCGCTTGTGTTCTCGCTCGAAGAGGCCGACGTCCTGCTCGACGAAGCCCGGGCGTCGGGAAGCTTCTTCGCCATCAACTTCAACCATCGCTATGCCGAACCTGTGAAGAGGGCCAAGTCGGCCGTCGATGCCGGATCGTTAGGCGACCTCGTTTTTACGACCTGGCGATTCGGGGGCGAGGCGAATCACGGAGAATCGCCCCATAAGAATCTCATCGAGACCCAGTGTCACGCCTTCGATATGCTCGAGCACCTGCTCGGGCCGATCGTGAGCGTCATGGCTCAGATGACCGACAAGACCTACGGTGCCTACAGCACGGTCGCCCTCGCTCTCGAGTTCGCGAGCGGAGCCGTCGGGACGCTTCTGGGGAGCTACGACTCGTCGTACGCCTACCCGGAGACGCATCGACTCGAGGTGAACGGAACCGCAGGGCGTCTCACCGTCGTGGATACTGTGAAATCGTTCACTCTGTCGCGTGCCGGGGACGAGTCGACGGAGCGCTGGGAGGCCGGCTACTTCAACGACGAGGCGCGCAGCTTCGAGAGGACGTTCGACCGCTACGTCGACGACATGCTCGCCGCGCTCCGTCGAGGGATCGAACCGCCCGTCCACGCCTCCGCCGGCCGTCGCGCACTCTTCCTCGCCATGAAGACCATCGAATCGTTCGACTCCGGAACGCGGAAGGACACCCGGTCATGACCAGCACCGTCTCGCGGCGTCTCTTACGCGCCGGTCGTGAAGTCAGCCCGCCGGGATTCGGCACGTGGGCTGCGGGCGGCCCTCACACTCGGGACGGACAGCCATCGGCTGAGAACCCGTCGATGACGACGAGTCCGAGGAAGACATCCGTGCCGCTCTCGACACGGGAGTCGCGTTCAAGGACGCGTTGAGAAGTCCAGCAAGCCACCACCAAATGGAAGCCAACGTCGCCGTGCTATTCGCCGGTGCGCCGCCGACTCTCAATCGTGAGCCGGGCAGTTCCTACGACTCCTGGGTCATCGCCGTCTCAGGCGCCGACACCGAAGGCATCAGCCAGGTGTCCTGAGCCGTCAGGACGGTGGCTCAGGCAGCGGGCGCGTCGGTCGTCGTCGGGCGGCTTCTGATGGCGGCGGTGATCGCGGCCAGGCCGAAGTCCCACGCCGATTGCACGTCGCCGCCCAGCTTGAAGCTGCCGCTGAGCTCCATGCTCACGAAGCCCGCGACCCAGGCGGTCAGCGTTCGGGCGGCCTCCAGACCGTGCTCGGGGCCGGCCAACGCGCTGGTGACTCGGAGGACGGCTTCCGTCGCCCGGATGGCGAATTCGAGCCGGATGGACGGAACGCCGGGAGCCGGCGTCATGACGAGCTGGAAGGCCGCGGGACGCTCGTGACCGAAGTCGCGGAAGCCGTTCGCCAGCTCGGCCACGGTCGTCGCGCCGTCGAGCCGGGAGGCGAACTCGGTCATCGTGGCCTCTGCCACCAGTTGGATCAGTTTCTCCCGGCTCTCGACCCGCTTGTACAGCGAGGGTGCCCGCACACCGACTCGCGCCGCGACCGCGTTCATCGTCATGCCCGACAGCCCCTCCGTCTCCAGGAGGTCACGGGCGGCGAGCACGATCGCGTCGAGGGAGGTCCTATCAGGTGTGGGCACGATTCGAGTATAGCTATTGACGATAGCCATGATGGCTAATTATCATAGCCATCATGGAACTCTCACCCTCACTCCACCGCATCGGCAACGACGTCATCGCTGCCTACCTCGTCGTCACGCCCGACGGCGTGACCGTCGTCGACGCCGGGCTCGCCGGTCACTGGCACGACCTGGTCGCCGAGTTGAAGGCCCTCGGGCTGAGCCTCGCCGACGTCAAGGGCCTCGTCCTGACCCACGGCGACGGCGACCACATCGGGTTCGCCGAGCGCCTGCACCGCGAGACGGGCGCTCCGATCTACGTGCACGCGGCCGACGCGGCGCGAGCCAAGGGGGCCCGAAGCCGAAGAACGCGAAGCAGACGATGAAGCTCGGCCCGATGCTCGGGTTCCTCGCGTACACGGTCCGCAAGGGCGGTCTTCGCACGCACTGGCTGACCGAGGTCACCGAGCTGCACGGCGGCGAAACCCTCGACCTTCCGGGTTCGCCTCGCATCATCGCGCTCCCCGGGCACTCCGAGGGCAGCATCGCCGTGTTCGTCCCGTCCGTCGACGCGGTCTTCGTCGGCGACGGGCTGACCACGCGCCACGTCCTGACCGGCGTCACCGGGCCCGCGCCCGCGCCGTTCACCGACGAGCCGGCCGAGGCGATCGCGTCGCTGAGCGCGCTCGTCGAGACCGGCGCGACCTGGGTCCTGCCCGGTCACGGCGCGCCGTTCCACGGTGGTGTGGCGGCGGCCGTCTCCGCCGTCGAGACCGCGGCTCGTCGCCCCTAGGGTCGTCGTCTACCGCCCGCTCCACGCGGCGCAGGTCAGAAGGCCTTGCCGGGGTTAAGCGTGCCGGCGGGGTCGAGGGCGTCTTTCACCGAGCGGTGCAGCGCGAGCACTCGCGGACCGAGCTCGGTGCGGACTCCCGGCAGCTTCAGCAGCCCGACGCCGTGCTCGCCGGTGACGGTGCCGCCGAGCTCCAGGCACGACGCGACGATGGCGTCGAAGGCGATCTTCGCTCGGGCCTTGGCAGCGTCGTCGCCATCGGGCGCGACGATGAGCGGATGCAGGTTGCCGTCGCCGGCGTGGGCGATGTTCGCGATGACGATGTCGTGTGCCGCAGCGATGCTCTGGATCCTGCCGAGCATCTCCGGGACGGCCCGGCGCGGCACGCAGATGTCTTCGGTGAGCAGCCGGCCGATCCGTTCGAGCGCGGGATGCGCGAGGCGGCGAGCCTGGAAGAGCCGGTCGATCTCGGCAGGATCGGTGGCCCTCTCGACGTCCGTGCCGCCGGCGGCCTCGAAGATGTCGGCCATGCGGTCGGCCAGCGCGTCGCCGGCGGCACCCGCCTCGTCGATCCGGGCGAGCAGCATGGTGTCGACGTTCGACGGGAGACCCAGGTGCAACCAGTCGTCGACCGCGGAGAGGCAGGTGTGGTCGATGAGTTCGAGGGCGGCGGGGACGATCCCCGCACGGGAGACGTCCGCGACGGCGGTGCCGGCGGCTTCGAGGGACGGGAAGTAGCCGATGACGGCACGTTCGTCGCGACCGGCCAGCGGGCGCAGCTTGACCGTGACCGAGGTGATGATCCCGAGCGTCCCCTCGGAGCCGACGAGCAGCGAGGTGAGGTCGTAGCCGGCGACGCCCTTGGCGGTGCGGCGGCCGAGCTCGACGACGTCGCCGTCGGCGAGCACCACGGTCAGCCCCAGGACGTAGTCGCGCGTGACGCCGTACTTGACGCAGCAGATGCCTCCGGCGTTCGTCGCGACGTTGCCGCCGATGGTCGAGATCGCCGACGACGCAGGATCCGGGGGATACCAGAGCCCTTTCTCGGCCACGATGCGCCGAAGCTCGTCGTTGATCACCCCCGGCTGCGTTACCGCGTAGCGCTCGTCGGTGTTGATCTCGAGCACGCGGTTCAGCTCTTCGAGCGACACGACGATGCAGTTCTCGATGCCATTGGCCCCGCCCGAGAGGCCGGTGCCGGCGCCGCGGGCGACCACGCGGACGCCGGCCGCGGCGGCCCAGCGCACACTCGCTGCGACGTCGTCGGTGCTGCGTGCGAGCACGACGGCCAGCGGCGGCGTGAAGTCGGCCCACTCGGCGCGGTCGTGGCTGTAGGCGCGGGTCTGCTCGCTGTCGTCGAGCACCTGATCGGGTTCGAGGAAGCCGAGCAGGGCGTCTCGCACGTCTTGCGTCGTCAAGCTGCTGCTGATGGTCATCGCGTCGCCTTTCCTGCGGATCTCGACCTCGAGGCCCGCAGGTCGAGGCTACGCGTCGGGTCTCGACCCGACCAAGCGAGCGCCCGGAGCGAGCGCCTGGAGCGAGCGCCTGGAGTGAGCGCCCAGAGCGAACTCACTGTCGGAGCCGGGGAGGCGTCCTAGGCTGCGACCATGCCGCACATCGTCTACGCCGGTCAGAGGATCGCGATCAGCACCCAACAACTCGTCGATATCAAAGACCGGCTCCGCGAGGCCGCCGCGGCGGCCCAGCCGCTCGAACTCGACGTGCTCGACACCGAGGGCAACGCGAGCTGGCTGTTCTGGACGCCGGGCGCACCGATGGTCATCAACGACGGCGATGTCCCGGCGCTGCCCGAGTTCCCCTTCCCCGACCTCTCGGCGCTCGGCTTCCCTGCCCCGCCCGAGGCTCCGCAGCAGCGCCGCGTCGGCTTCTAGCGTCGCGGAACGCCTCACTTCAGCAGCGACACCGCTCGGGCGATGACCAGCCCGAGCAGCACGAAGCCGCTCGCCGACTCCAGCGCCATGAGCGCCTTGGCGCGCGTGGTCAGGGGCATCGTGTCGGTCGGACTGAACGCCATCGAGTTCGTCAGCGAGAAGTAGAAGTAGTCGAAGTACGAGGCGACCCACCCCGATTTCTCCGACGACCCCACCGCGACCTCGCGGATGGCGTCGTGGTCCTCGTCCTGCGGAAAGCGGAAGTCCGCGTGCGGCAGGTCGCGCCGGTCCGCGTGCCGCCGGGTCACCGGGCCGCCGCGGTCCAGCTCCCAGTAGACGAGGCTGAACGCGATGATGCTCGTCAGCCACACCTGCAGCGCGGCGAGCAGCAGCCGGGGTCCGTTCTCGGGATGCGACGCGACGAGCTGGAAGATCAGCTGCACGAGAGCCACGAGGTTGGCCGCCGCCAGCAGGAACGCCTGCCCCGACGACAGGTACTTCGACCACCGCGTCTCGCGGTGCAGCCGGGATGGATTGAGAAGCAGGAGCGGGACGAGCAGGATCACGCCCACCCCGGCGACCCCGTAGCGCAGGGGCGGGTAGAAGGTGCTCGGCAGGGCCACGTACAGCGCCAGCGCGATGAGCAGGGCGATGATCGCGGGCGCGCGGTGCTCTGCGCGGCGGCGACTCTCGTAGAGGTTCACGCCGGTCGATGGTAGCCGCCCGCATCCGCCGGAGGTCGGCCGCCGGTCGCGTTGCTCGGCTCCGGAAGGCCCCGGCCGCGGTGGCCGTCGACCGTGTCGATCACGGCGCCGCTCGATCGCTGCCAGCCTGTGAGCGGTTCCCTGCGAGACTGGGGTCATGAGTCTGCTCCGCCTGAACGACGTCACCGTGCGCTTCGAAGGGCGGACGGTGCTCCGTGAAGCGTTCCTGAAGCTCGACGCGAAAGACCGCGTGGGGCTGATCGGACGCAACGGATCGGGCAAGACGACCCTCCTGAAGCTCGCCCTCGACCAGGTTCAGCCCGACGAGGGCGCCGTCGCGGTCGAACAGGGCGTGCGGATCGGCTACTTCTCGCAGTTCTCCGAGCTGAACGGCCACAAGACGATCGCGGAAGAGCTCGAGGCCCTGTTCGACGACATCCACGCCGTCGAAGCCGAACTCGCGACCATCGAAGCCGAGATCCCCGTCGTCGCGATGGATCCCGACGGCAACCTCGACGGGCTGCTCGAACGGCAGTCGGAGCTCTTCGCCGAGATGGAGCGCCAGGGCGGCTGGGACTACCAGCGCAAGATCGACACGGCGCTCTCCACCCTCGGCTTCGCCGACGCCCACCGCGACCTTCCCATCGACGATCTCTCCGGTGGCTGGCGCAACCGGGCGGCCCTGGCGAAGATCGTGCTCGGCGAGCCCGACGTCCTGCTGCTCGATGAGCCCACCAACTTCCTCGACGTCGCCGGCGTGGAGTGGCTCGAGGCCTGGTTCCGCGACTTTCGCGGTGCCGCCATCGTCGTGTCGCACGACCGGAGCTTCCTCGACGCCATTGCGACCCGCATCGTCGAGGTCGAGAACTTCCACCTGCACGAGTACCCCGGCAACTTCGCCGAGTACATCGTGCAGAAGCAGTTCCGCCTGAAGACGCTCGAGGCGCAGTACGTCCACGAGAACGAGCTCCTCGCCTTCGAGGCCGAGGGCATCAGCGATCGCCGCGAGGCCGCCAAGGCCGCGAAGGCGAGCGGGCAGGGGCTGAGCAAAGAGCTGTCCAAGATCAAGAAGTCGCGCACCCCGCGCCCGGTCGACCAGATCATCACCGACATCTACGGCGGCCTCCACGTCAAAGACGTGCTCTGCCGGGTGGACGCGCTCGCGAAGTCGTACGGCGACCGCGTCCTGTTCGACGACCTGTCGTTCGAGGTGCGCCGGGGGAGCCGCATCGTCGTGACCGGAGCCAACGGCTCGGGCAAGAGCACGCTGCTCCGCGTCCTCGAGGGCAGCGAGAAGCAGGATCACGGGACGGTCGCCTGGGCGGGCGGCGCCAAGGTCGTCTCCTACAACCGCATGCTCGACGAACTCGACCTGCAAGACACCGTCACCCACGCCGTCAACGGCCTTCCCGACAGTCTCGCGATCACCGCGACGCGCAAGTCGGTGGCGCGGTTCCTGGCGATGTTCCAGTTCTCCGAGGCCGACCTGAAGAGCAGGATCGGCACGCTCTCGGGCGGGCAGAAGGCGCGCGTCGCCATGGCGCAGTGTCTGCTCTCCGGAGCGTCGGTGCTGCTTCTCGACGAGCCGACCAACCACCTCGACCTGGTCAGCACGCAGGTGATGGAGCGGGCGCTCGTGCACTTCCCCGGGGCGGTCGTCGTGGTCAGCCACGACCGTTTCTTCAGCGACAAGATCGCCAACCGGCGGCTGACGTTCGGCGTCGAGGGGTCGGAGCCCGGCGAGGTCGAGGTGTCGGCCGCATGAGCCCCGCGGCACTGCTCGCCGGGTGCGGCGACCTCGGAACCGAGGTCGGGCTCCGCCTGCGAGCGGCCGGTTGGGAGGTCTCGGGCGTCCGGCGCCGGGCGGAGCTGCTCCCGAAGGCGTTCGGGCACCAGGCCGTCGACCTGCGGCACGAACGCCCCTTCGTCGCCCGCGACACCGCGGTCGTCGTCGTCGCACTGACAGCCGGCGACCGAACGGCCGAGGCCTACCGGGCTTCCTACCTCGACGGCCTCCGACACGTCCTCGAGGCCGTCGAGACGTCGGGAGCCGCGCCTCGGGTCCTCCTCCTCTCGTCGACGGCCGTGTACGACGTCGACGACGGGTCCGAGATCGACGAGACGACCGAGGCGACCGGGCGCACGCCCACCGGCGCAGTCCTCCTCGAGACCGAGGCGCTGCTGCGGGAACGCTCTCGAGACTCTGTGATCCTGCGCCTCGGCGGAATCTACGGGCCCGGCCGCGAACGGCTTCTCGACCAGGTGCGCCAGGGCGGCATCCACGAGCCGCACGATTCGCCGTTCACGAACCGCATCCACCGCGACGACGCGGCCCGCGCGATCCTGCACCTGGTGACTCTCGAGAACCCGCCGCCGCTCGTTCTGGGCGTCGACGACGAGCCCGCCCGGCTCGGCGACGTGCTGCGGTTCCTGGCCGCCGAGGTCGGGGCGGATGAACCGGGTACCGGATCCCGCGACCGCGGTCCTGCGGGGAGCAAACGCTGCAGCAACGCCCTCCTGCGCTCGACCGGCTTCGCGTTCTCCTACCCGACGTACCGCGAGGGCTACCGGGCTGTGTTGGCCGGCAGCGGCGTGCGGCACCCTGACCGACGCCGGTTGGGCCCGCGACACCGGTTCGGCCCGCGACACCGGTATCACCGGGTGTCGCGGGCCGAAAGCGGTGCCGGGCGGCTGGGGCGTGTCTCTCGCTTCACCGCGCGCCGTGTGCGCCCTAGTCGCGCCAGCTGTGCTCGGGCGCGTAGCCGAGGAGGCGGCGCGCCTTGTCGATCGACAGCAGGGTCTCGGTGCCCGACACGTCGCGCGCGAGCTCGACGTTCGGGAAGACCTCCGCGGCGAGCTCCGCGCTCGGACGGCTCATCACGGTGTCGGCCGCGGCGATGATGTACGCCTCGAATCCCCGCTTCGCGGTCTCAAGAGCCTTCGCCACCGCCTGGGCGCCGTCGCGCCCGTCGATGTAACCCCAGAGATTCCACTTGCGCAGCGTGGCGTCCGCGTCGAACGACGGGAACGCCGCGTAGTCCTCCGGGTTCATCACGTTCGAGAAACGGAAGGCCGTGATGCTGAGCTCCGGGTCCCAGCGGACCAGTTCTTTCGCCATCGTCTCTTCGAGGTGCTTGACGAGGGAGTAGGTGCTCTCGGGCCTGGCGGGGTACTCCTCGTCGACCGGGATGTACGGAGGGTCGATGTCGAACGGGAGGCCGAGCACGGTCTCGCTGGACGCGTAGACGATGCGCTTGATCCCGGCCCGACGGGCCGCCTGGAAGACGTTGTAGGTCGAGAGGATGTTGTTGTGGAACGTCGCCACGTCGGGCAGGATCGCCGGCGCCGGGATCGCGCCGAGGTGGACGATCGCGTCGAAGCCGGTCGTGTTCACCTCGTCGATTCCCAGGATCGCGTCGACCACCTGGCCGTAGTCGGTCAGGTCGATCGCGATGAAGCCGCGACCGCGGGTTCCGGCTCGATCGAGATTCACGACGTCGTGCCCGTCGTCCTTCAGGCGGGCGACGACGCTCCGGCCCAGTTTTCCGCTACCGCCGGTGACAGCAATCTTCATCGGTGAACTCCTTCGTTTCGGCCATCCTGCACCTCTCGGGCTTTCATGAGCCCAGCTTCTGAATGCCATGAGCATTTTCCATTTGACGTCACGAACCAGCTTTCCTAGATTCAGGACCATGACGGACACGCAGACCACGATCCCCCTCCTCTCCACGACCTCGATTCCGCAGGTCGGCTTCGGCGTCTTCCTCGTCGACCCCGAAGACACGCAGCGCGTGGTGGAAGACGCCCTCGAGGTCGGCTACCGCCACATCGACACGGCGACCGGGTACCACAACGAGAAAGAGGTCGGGGCGGCCCTCACGGCTTCCGGCATCCCGCGCGACGAGATCTTCGTCACGACGAAGCTCCGCAACGACCACCACAAGGCCTCCGACGTGGAGGGCGCCTTCGAGCGCAGCCTCGAAGCCCTCGGCCTCGACTCGCTCGATCTGTACCTGATCCACTGGCCGATGCCTCAGAACGACCGCTACGTCGACACCTGGAAGACCTTCGAGACGTTCGCCGCCGACGGCCGGGCGAAGGCGATCGGCGTCAGCAACTTCCTCGTCCCGCACCTCGAGCGTCTCCTGGCCGAGACCGAGGTCGTCCCCGCGGTGAACCAGGTCGAGCTCCACCCCATATTCCAGCAGCGCGAGCTCCGCGAGTTCCAGGCGCAGCACGGCATCGTGACCGAGGCCTGGGGTCCGCTCGGGCAGGGCAAGTACGACCTGTTCGGGCTCGCGCCGATCCAGGCCGCCGCCGCGGCGCACGAGGTGACCCCGGCCCAGGTCGTCCTCCGCTGGCACCTGCAGACCGGCAACGTCGTGATCCCGAAGTCGAACCGCAAGGAGCGCATGGCCGAGAACCTCGATGTCTTCTCGTTCGCCCTCGACGCGGACGAGATGGCCGCCATCGACGCCCTCGACGAGAACCGTCGAGTCGGCGGGGACCCGGCCGAGGTCAACTGACCCCGTGGACCTCCGGCAGATGGAGTACTTCGTCGCGCTCGCAGAACAGCAGCAGTTCACGCGAGCGGCGGAGGTCACCAGGGTGTCGCAGTCCGGTCTTTCCGCTGCGATCCGCACGCTGGAGGACGAACTGCAGACGCCGCTCTTCACGCGGACGACCCGTCGCGTCGAGCTGACCGGCGCCGGCCGGGCGCTTCTTCCGCACGCGAAGGCGCTGCTCGCCCAGGCCGTGGCCGGCCGCGACGCCGTCGTGGCGGCGCGCGGCGAGGTCGTCGGCGAGCTGCGCGTCGGCGGTGAGCAGTGCCTGGGGGTGCTCGACCTGCCCGATCTCCTCACCCGGTTCCGGACGCGGTACCCCAAGGTCGCGATCACCTTCGAGCAGGCGGGATCGAGCACCCTCCTCGCGCAACTCCGGAGCGGAGACCTCGACATCGCGTTCGTCGCCTCGGCCGAGCAGGAGCTCGGCGGGCCTCAGCGCGGTGGGGCCGGCGCACCGGCGGTGACTCAGATCGCGGTCGAGCCCCTGGTGTTCCTCTGCAGGCCGGACTCCCGGCTCGCGAAGAAGACGCAGTTCGACTGGTCCGACCTCGAGGGGAGACCTTCGTCGACTTCCACCCCACCTGGGGCGTGCGAGCGATCAACGACCGCGCCTTCCACGAACGCGACCTCGACCGCCGCGTCGGGCTGGTCGTGAACGACGTCCACACCCTCCTCGACTTCGTCCAGCGCGGACTCGGGGTGGCCATCGTGCCGCGGCCGATCGCCGCGAAGCCGCAGGCGCAGGGTCTGGTCGTGAAGGCCATCGTCGACCCGCGCGCACCCCGCTGGTCGGTCGGGATCGCCACGCCCGCCGGTGATCGGGCGGGAACGCTCGCGGCGCGCCTTCTCGAATTGGTGAGCGTCCCGGATCCTGCCGTCGTCTGATCAGACGCGCGTCGAGACGGCGGCGGGAACGACGCGGACGAGGACGGCCTTCGACACGGGCGTGTTGCTGCCGATCGCGGCGCTGTCGAGCGGCACGAGCACGTTGGCCTCGGGGAAGTAGGCTGCTGCGCACCCGCGAGCCGTCGGGTAGGCGACGACGCGGTAGTCGCGGAGCACTCGCTCGACGTCGTCGGTCCACTCCGTGAAGACGTCGACGCGCTGGCCGTCGACCAACCCCAGCTCGACGAGGTCGTCGGGGTTGATGAACACCACCTCTCGGCCTTTCTTGATGCCGCGGTAGCGGTCGTTGAGGCTGTAGATCGTCGTGTTGTACTGGTCGTGCGACCGGAGGGTCTGCAGCAGCAGACGGCCCTCGGGGCGTTCGACGGGCTCGAGGTCGTTGACCGTGAGGACGGCTCTCCCGGACGTCGTCGGGAACGTCCGAGAGTCGCGGGGCCCGTTCGGCAAGACGAATCCGTCGCGGCTCCTGACCCGCTCGCTGTACCGCTCGAAGCCCGGGACGACTCGGCTGATGTGGTCGCGGACGCTGTCGTAATCGTCTTCGAACGACTGCCAGTCGACCGGCACGCGGTCGCCGAGCGTCGCGAGAGCCAACCGGGCGACGATCGCCACCTCGGAGAGCAGCTCGGGCGCCACCGGCGGCACCTGCCCGTGGCTGCCGTGCACCGAGCAGACGGTGTCCTCGACGGAGACGAACTGCGGTCCCGACTTCTGGATGTCGATCTCGGTGCGGCCCAGGGTCGGCAGGATCAGAGCCTCTGCGCCGACGACGGCGTGCGAGCGGTTGAGCTTCGTCGACACCTGGACGGTCATCTCGGTGCCTCGCATGGCCTTCTCCGCGAGCTGCGTGTCGGAGATCGCGGCCACGAGGTTGCCGCCCATTCCCATCCAGAACCTGATGTCGCCAGACTGCATGGCCTTGATGCCCTTGAGGGCGTCGACGCCGTGCTTCCGGGGCGGCTCGAAGTGGAACTCGTCGCGAATCGCGTCGAGGAAGGTATCGGACATCTGCTCCCAGATGCCCATGGTGCGGTCGCCCTGGACGTTGCTGTGACCGCGGATCGGCGATGCGCCGGCCCCCGGCTTGCCGATGTTGCCGCGCAGGAGCAGGAGGTTCAGGATCTCCTTGATCGTCTCGACGGCCTTCCTGTGCTGCGTGATGCCCATCGCCCAGGTGATGATGACGCGGTCCGAGTGGATGTACCGGTCGGCGAGCTCGTCGATCTCCGCGAGCGACAGTCCCGTCGCCAGCAGCACCTCGTCGTCGTCGACCTCGGCCGCGTGCTCGGCGAACGCCTCGAAGCCCTCGCAGTACTCGTCGATGAACGCCCGATCGAGGACGGTTCCGGGTGCCGCGGCCTCCGCTGCCAGCACGCGCTTCGAGACGGCCTGCAGCAACGCCATGTCGCCGCCGAGTCGAATCTGCAGGAACTGGTCGGCGATCTCGGTGCCCTTGCCGATGATCCCCTTCGCCCGCTGCGGGTTCTTGTACCGGCGGAGACCGGCCTCGGGCAGCGGGTTCACCGCGACGATCGCGGCGCCGTTCCTCTTCGCGTCCTCGAGCGCCGTGAGCATCCGGGGATGGTTCGTGCCCGGGTTCTGGCCCATCACGATGATGAGGTCGGCCTTCTCGAAGTCGTCGTAGGCGATCGTCGACTTGCCCACGCCGACGACCTCGTTCATGGCCGTGCCCGTCGACTCGTGGCACATGTTCGAGCAGTCCGGCAGATTGTTGGTCCCGAACGCCCGGACGAAGAGCTGGTAGGCGAACGCCGCCTCGTTCGACGTGCGACCCGAGGTGTAGAACGAGGCCTCGTCGGGGCTCCGGAGCGAGGTGAGCTTGGCCGCGATGATCTCGAATGCCTGCGCCCAGCTGACTTCTTCGTAGTGGTCGCTGCCGACCGGCTTGTGCACGGGCTTCGTGATCCTGCCCTGCATCCCGAGCCAGTACTCGGATTTCCCGAGGAGGTCGTCGATCGAGTGCTCGGCCCAGAACGAGTCGGGGACGAGCACCGGGTTGGCCTCCCAGGTGACCGCCTTGGCGCCGTTCTCGCAGAACTCGGCGACCTTGCGGTGATCCGGATCGGGCCAGGCGCAGCTCATGCAGTCGAAGCCGTCCTTCTGGTTCAGGGACGTCATCAGCTTGATCGTGCGCGTCAGGCCGAGCTGCTTGATCGCCGGCTCCATGGAGTGCAGGACCCCGGGGACTCCGGCCGCCCACTCCCGGGGCGGGCCCACCTCGAGCCGATCGTCGGTCACGTCGTCGACGGGAGGCTTCTCGGTCACGGGCGGGTTCCGATCGTCAGGGGAACGGGGGTGGCGGCTTCGGCAGCGGGTTCGCCCAGCCGGTCGGGCCGTGAGTAGACGACCATGTTCGGGCCGCGCAGGAACCCGACGATGGTCACGCCGAGTTCGACGGCGAGATCGACGGCGAGGAGGAAGGTGCGGAGACGGCCGCCATCATCGGGATCCCCGCCATCGAGGCCTTCTGCGTCAGCTCGAACGACGCGCGACCGGACACCATGAGCACGTGGCCCGTCAGAGGCAGTCGATTCTCTTTCGCGGCCCAGCCGATCACCTTGTCGACCGCGTTGTGCCGCCCGACGTCTTCGCGGAGCACGAGCATCCTGCCGGTCCGCCCGTCGAAGAGGGCTGCGGCGTGGAGACCACCCGTCTTCTCGAAGACGTCCTGACCCGCGCGGAGCAGGTCGGGGAAGGTGGCGAGGAGCGCAGGATCGACGACGAGCGGGTCGTGCAGGACGGCGTGCTGCGACGTCGTGCGGACCGCGTCGATCGACGCCTTGCCGCACAGGCCGCAGGAGCTCGTCGTGTAGAAGGCGTGCGCGAGGCTCGGATCGGGGGCCGGGACTCCGGGGGCGAGCGTGACGTCGAGCACGTTGTACGTGTTCAGGCCCTCGTCGGTCGCGCCCGCGCAGTAGCGCGCGGCGAAGAACTCGTCGCCGGTGGAGATCACCCCCTCCGAGACGAGGAAGCCGGCGGCGAGGTCGAAGTCGTTGCCCGGCGTGCGCATCGTGATGGCCAGCGACTCGCCTCCGACGCGGATCTCGAGGGGCTCTTCGACGGCGAGGGTGTCCATCGTCTTACGGGTCTCGACGCCGACCGTCAGCCGCGTCACCTGCCTGCGCGCCGTGATTCGTGCCATGGGGTCAGGTCTACCCTTCCGGGCTCGGGTTCACCAGGGCAGTGCCAGCGACGCCACGCTGTCGCCCGCGCGCGAGCCGCCTTCCGGCACGACGAGCAGACCGTCGGCGTCGGCGAGCCCTCGCAGCATGGCGGACGACTGCCGCGGCATCGGGACGGCGCCGTCGGACGTCATCCGATAGGCCTGCACCAGAGAGCCCGGTCGCGGATGCTCGACGTCGACGGCGAGCGTCACCGGCGCGGGAGTGCCGGTGGCTCGACCCAGAAGGCCGTCGATCAGGGGCGTGCCGACCAGGACGAGGCCGACCAGGGCGGCCATCGGATTGCCCGGAAGGCACAGGTACAGCGTCTCTCCGCGCCGGGCCACGAGAAGCGGCTGGCCGGGTCGCAGGGCGACCCGATCGATGACGAGGTCGGCGCCGAGGCGCCCCAGCGCAGCTCGCACGTGGTCGGTGCTGCCGTGGGCGGTGCCTCCCGTCGTCACCACGAGAGCCGTATCCGGGCGGTCCAGGGCGGCGACGGTCCGGGCGAGCTCGTCCGGTACCCGTTCGCTGGAGACCGGGACGGCGCCGAGGCGGCGCAGGACGTCGGGAACCTGGACGGAGAACACGTCGCGAACCGTTCCCGGCAGGGGCACCCCGCTTCCGACGATCTCATCGCCGAGGACCGCCAGCGCCACACGCGGCGGGACGACGACCGGTACCTCGTCGAGCCCGCAGACGGCGGCAACGGCCACCCGGGGCGGCGTGAGCACGGTGCCTGCGGCGAACAGCAGGTCGTCGCGTTCGGCTTCTTCGCCGGCGCGGCGGATGTGGCGCGGGGAGGGGACGGCCGGACCGCGGTCGCTTCCGGCGTGGTCCGGTCGCCCGGAAGCCGGGCCGTTCTCCGCGAGGACGCCGCCGTCGACGCGGCCCGACTCGGAGCGCAGCACGCGGTCGGTGCCGGGCGGGACCGCGGCTCCGGTCGTGACAGGCCGGGCCGCGCCGGCCGCCAGTGGAGGGACATCGACCGCGGCGCCGGCGACGATCGGCGCTCCGACGGCCCACGGTCCCTCGCCGGAGACGGCCCAGCCGTCCATGGCCGAGGCGTCGAAGCCGGGAACGCGTCCCGGCGATCGGAGCTCGGTCGCCACCGTGCGGAAGGCGGCCTCGGCCAGCGGGACGCGCTCCGTAGCGCGTGGACGGCCGAGGGCCTCCGCGTGGGCGAGGGCGCGCGCCTCCGTCCACTCCGGTCGGGTGACCGTCACGCCTGCTCGGCCGCCGCGAGCTGACGCGCGGTCTCGAACGACCGCGCCAGGTCGTCCGGGGACGCCCCGCCGAGTCCCGCCGCGAGGCCGACCAGGAATGTGGTGAGGGGAGCGGCCGGTCGAGCGACACCGTGCGCCGCGTCGCGCGCCAGATCGAGCACGGCGGGGACGTCGATCTCGACGTCGTCGGGGAGTCGGAGGGCGGCGGCGAGCTTCGCCGCCCAGGCATCGAGGTCTGCGGGAGTGTCGGTCATGCCCTCACCTAACCAGCCCCTCGCCCGCCGCGCCGCCGACACCCAGGCGAGCGGCGTCCGCGGGCGTGTCGACGTCGGCGCAGAGCTCCGTCGGAACCGGAACCTCGACGAGGTCGACATCGGCGAGCAGGCGCCGCAGCGACAGCCCCGCGAGCGGCCCCTCGGCTTCCAGCGCGGCGAGCCGCTGCAGGAGCGCCTCGGTGCGGTAGACCGCGAGGAGCGGCTGCCGGTACCCGGCGTCGTCGACGGCGACGAACCCGTCGTGTTCGCGTCCCGAGCCCCGGGCGCCGGCGAGGAGGGCGCGCGCGGCCTCCGGCGCTCTCGGGAGGTCGCAGGCGAGCACGAGCGTGCTCGGCGACATCACCGGAAGGGCTTGCAGCCCGGCGGCGAGCGCTGCCACGGGGCCTGACCAGGGAGGATCCTCTCGAGTCAGGATGGCGCGAGCCGGAGGTGCGGTTCCGTCGCGGAGGCCGACGATCACCAGCGCTGTGGCCTCCTGGGCCGCCTCGATCGCCCGATCGAGGAGCGTCGCCCCGCGGCTGACCATCCGGGTCTTGTCGAGGCCGCCGAGGCGGGACGCGCGGCCGCCCGCGAGGAGGACGGCGGTGTACGCGATGCTCACGAGGAACATCCTGCCCCCGTCGGCTGTTGGATGGAGTGGTGCCACAGCCAGCGGCACGAAACCATGGAGGAACCACATGACATCGACCACCGAGACCGCGATCCTCGCCGGCGGATGCTTCTGGGGCGCGCAGCAGCTGCTCCGCCGCCGCCCGGGAGTGATCAGCACGCGGGTCGGCTACTCGGGTGGCGAGGTCGCCAACGCGACCTATCGCAACCACGGTAACCACGCGGAGTCCGTCGAGATCGTCTTCGACCCGTCGCAGATCTCGTATCGCGACCTGCTGGAGTTCTTCTTCCAGATCCACGACCCGTCGACGAAGAACCGCCAGGGCAACGACGTCGGCGCGAGCTACCGTTCGGCCATCTTCTTCACGTCGGACGAGCAGAAGCGGGTGGCGCTCGACACCATCGCCGACGTCGACGCGTCCGGCCTCTGGCCGGGCAAGGTCGTCACCGAGGTGACGGCCGCCGGCCCGTTCTGGGAGGCGGAGGAGGAGCACCAGGATTACCTCGAGAAAGACCCGGCCGGGTACACCTGCCACTACGTGCGCCCGGGCTGGAAGCTCCCGCACCGCGAGGACGCCGTCACCGCGTAGGTCGACGAAGCCCCGTTCCGTTCGTCGGAGCGGGGCTTTCGCGTGCTCGGGCCGATCAGCCGAGCTGTGCGACGACGGCCCGCGTCGCGTCCGCCAGCAGTGCGTCGTCGGAGCTCGCCCCCGCGGCGCCGCGGTCGGACAGCAGCGCGAGCACGATCGGGGCTTTGCCGGGGCGCCGGACCAGCGCGATGTCGTTGCGTGTGCCGAAGCCGGCGTTGCCCGTCTTGTCGGCCACCGTCGATCCTGCGGGGACGCCCGCTCGGATGTACGGCCCACCCGTCGTGTTGCCCGCCATCCAGGTGTTCAGCAAGGCCCGGCGAGACGAGGTCAGGGTATCGCCGAGGAGGAACGAGCGGAGATCGCCGGCCAGCGCCCTCGGAGTGCTCGTGTCGCGCGGATCGCCCGGCGTCGCCTCGTTCACGTCGGGCTCGGGGCGGTCGACGTTCGTGACCTCGTCGCCGAGGCCGCGGAGGGCCTGCTGCAGCCCGGCCGGTCCGCCCAGCTGCTGCAGCATGAGGTTCGCGGCCGTGTTGTCGCTGTACTGGAGGGCCGCTGTGATGAGCGCCCGCAGAGTCATCCCGGTGGCGACGTGCGCGCCGGTGACCGGCGAGTAGTCCACGAGATCGGAGGCGGTGTACCGGACGGTCGCGTCGAGCTCGGCGTCGGTCCGCTTCTGAAGCAGGACCCCCGCGGCGAGGGCCTTGTAGGTGGAGGCGAAGGCGAACCGTTCGCCGGACCGGTAGGCGACCGTGCGCCCGGTGCCGGTGTCGACCGCGTCGACACCCAGCCGCGCACCGAACCGCTTCTCCAGGGCTGCGAAGGCGGCGGAGTCGGTGACGTCCGTCGCGGACGGCGAAGACGTCGGCGTCCGTGTCGATGGGGAGTCCGGTGTCGAGGGGGAGGTCGTGGTCGCCGGTGCGGGGCGGGCAGCGGTGCACCCCGTCACGGCCAGAAGGATGATCGCGAGTCCGGAGGCGAGTCGTGCGCGCTGGAGCATCCGGCCATCCTGCCCCACTCGTCCGGGCTCTCGCCGAACGGCTAGGGGACGAGGACCACGCGCTCGGTGGCTCGCGCGGGTGCATCGGCCCAGGCCTCGGCGACTTCGGCCAGGGGACGAGCGACGGCGTCGACCGAGAAGGTGCCGCGGCCGATCTCGGCGACGAGGTCGGGGAGCTCTCGGAGGATGCCGGCCGCTGAGACCGAGCCCTGGCCGCTGCCCGAGAAGCAGACGTTCGCCTGCCGCAGGGCGGCCGACGGCAGAGCGATGTCGGGCCCGGCGACGGAGCCGATCTCGACCCACGAGAGGAGCCTGCTGCGGTCCGTCCGCGCGAGCAGGAGAGGCATGATCGCCTTCTCGGTGACGGGCCCCCACAGGTAGTCGAGAACGACGTCGACGTCGGCGGCCTTCGCTGCGAGCTCCTGCGCAACCGTCTCGTCGTCACCGGCGAGGTCGACCGTGTCGGTCGCCCCCAGAGCGGTCAGGGCCGCCAGACGTTCCGCCCCGCGGCCCGCGGCCACGATCCTGCCCGCTCCGAGGAATCTCGCCGTCTGGATGGCGAGTCGGCCGGCCGAGCCGGTCGCCCCGAGGATCAGGACGGCCTGACCGGGTGTGAAGGTCACTCGGCGCTTCAAGGCCACCCAGGAGGACATGGCCGGGTTCATCGCGGCGGCGAGAAGGACCGGGTCGATGCTGTTCGGGACGGGGATGCTCCGCCCGGGGTCGACGAGGGTCTTGTCGGCCATGGCGCCGAGCGCGGTGTCGGGCAGGACGAAGTAGAGAAGCGAGCCGTCGGCGCGGCGGCCGACGCCGTCGACGCCCGGGACGAGCGGGAGCTCGTCGGTCGCCGTGTAGTGCGTGCCGTCGGCCTGCGACCGGACCCGCGGATGGAGCCCGGAGGCGAGGACCTCGACGACCTCCTCGCCCGGGCCGGTCGCGACGGGATCGGGGAACTCGTCGTACCGGGGCGGCTCGGCGAACGTGTGGACGACTGCTGCGTGCATGGTGACTCCTCGACGGTGTCCGGCTTCGTGTCAGGCCGGTAAGTAGTTGGTGACACCAATCATATGCTTGGTGTCACCAACTATGTCAAGTACTCTTCTGGACATGCCCCTCTCGCTGACCGACGCGGCCGCGCAGTTCACCTTCGCCGTCCACGAAGAGCTGACCAGGGTCGCCGCGAGCCGGCAGCTGTCGGTGACCCAGCTGCGCGTGCTCGGGATCCTTCGGGATCGCACCCCGAGCATGGCCGAGATCGCCGATCGCCTCGGGCTCGACCGCTCGTCGGTCACGGGGCTGATCGATCGCGCAGCGGCTCGCGGCCTCGTCGAGCGGGCGCCGTCCGACCACGATGCCCGAGTCGTCACCGTCCGGCTCACCGACGCCGGGCGCACGATCGGCGCCGTCCTCGAAGAAGACGTCGAGGGCAGGATCGCGCACCTGCTCCGGGGGTCTCCGCGCGCGATCGCGAGGCGCTCATCCGGATGGTTCCCCTCCTGCGCCGATCGTGACCTGGAGGTCAGGCCTCCGGGATCGAGTAGATCGCCTCGGGCGGGCGGACCGCGTCGGGATCGGGACCGCTGCGCACGCCGCGGTCGAGGGCGTCGATGGAGGCGAGTTCGTCGGACGACAGCACGAAGTCGAACACGTCGAAGTTCTCCGCGATCCTGTCCGGATTGACCGACTTCGGGATGGCGCTGCGTCCCTGTTGGAGGTGCCAGCGCAGCATCACCTGCGCGGCCGACTTGCCGTGGGTTTCGCCGATCCCGAGAAGGACCGGGTCGGTCAGGGGATTGCCGTTCCTGCCCTCCGCGAAGCCGGGGTAGAACGTGATCCCGCCGATGGGTGACCAGGCCTGCGTCACGATGCCGAGCGCCGTGTCGGCGGCTTCGTTGTCGTGCTGGGCGAAGTACGGGTGCAGCTCGATCTGGTTGACGGCGGGAACGACGCTGCGCTCCGCCATCAGGCGCCCGAGGTGAGGCTCGGTGAAGTTGCTGACGCCGATGGAACGCACGCGCCCGTCGGCGAGCAGACTCTCCAGAGCCCGGTAGGCCTCGAGCGTCCTGTCGAACAGCCACGGCGCGGGCTGGTGCAGGATCAGCAGGTCGAGTGTCTCGACGCCGAGCTTCGCGGTGCTGAGATCGAACGCGTGCAGGGTCTCGTCGTACCCGTACTGGGCGATCCAGACCTTCGTCTCGATGAAGATCTCGTCGCGGGCGACGCCCGACGCGCGGATGCCTTCGCCGACTTGACGTTCGTTTCGGTAGGCGGCGGCGGTGTCGATGTGGCGGTAGCCGGTGCGCAGCGCCGCCTCGACCGCTGCGGCGGTGTCTTCGGCGGAACTCTGGAAGACGCCGAGACCGAGGGCGGGCATCTGCACGCCGTTGTTGAGAGTGAGCAACTCGTTCATGTTCCCAGGCTGGCACCGGTTCGCCACGGGAGGGAGGCAGCGTCATTACCTGGACCAGCGGGCCCCCGCACCACTCGCCGCCGCGTCATCAGCGCGGGGTGCCTGCGAATTTGGCGATCGCATCGGGGGTCACCGGTGTGAAGAGGTTGACGAGTGTGCCGTCGGGGTCGCGGAACAGCAGCGACCGGTTGCCCCACGGCATCGTCGTCGGCCGGGTGACGACCTCCGCGAGCGAGTCGCGGAGCCGCTCGAACTCGGCGTCGACGTCGTCGACCAGGAACTCGACGATGACCGACGCATTGGCGGCTGGACGCGCCGACCCCGGCCCGAAGAGACCGACGGTCGCCGTGCTGCCGAGGGCGAGCGTGCCCTGCGGTGTGCGAATCTCGGCGAACTCCTCGTTGAGGAACACGGCAGGGGTCTGGGTGACGGTCGTGTAGAAGCCGGCGAGAGCGGCGACGTCGTCGGTGATGATGCGGAGCGAGACGAGGTTCATGAGAAGGTCCGTTTCTGCCGGGATCGTCCCGACTCGCTCCACTCTCCCGGGATCCTGCGACAGCCCCCTGTCGGTGTTCTCCGGCTTCCGCCCTAGTCGTCGAGGCTGAGCTGTCGGACCTCGCCGTAGGGGATGGCGAGATCCTCCGGGCGCAGGTCCCGTGGCGCGGGCACTTCGGCGGTCGCCACACTGGACGTGATGCGGTCGGTGCGGAACGCCCGGACCCCGTCGCGGAGGCGACACCACCCGACGAGGTACCACCCGGTGGCCGAGCCGACGTAACCGAGCGGTTCGACGTCGCGCACCGTCGGCGCTCCCTCGCGGTCGGTGTAGCCGATCCGGAGCACGTACCCCGCGGAGAGCGCGTCGGCGATCCAGGAGGGGACGGCTCGGGGCTCGTCGTCGCTGCCGAGGAGGTGGATGCGGGAGGCGAGTCTGCGGGCCGCCTGCACGTCGTGATCCTGCATCACAGCCACGACCTTGCGGAGCGCGGCCTGCGCCGCCTGCTGGAAGGGCGTGCCGCTGAGCCCCTCCAGTGAGACGGCCATCGCGACGGCTTCCGACGGCGTGAGATTGACCGGCGGCAGCGAGTGCTGCCGATCGAGGCAGTACCCGCCGGATCGGCCCGGTTCGGCCCAGATCGCAGTACCCGCCTGCTGGAGGGCACCGATGTCGCGCTCGATGGTTCTGGCGCTCACCTCGAACCGCCGGGCGAGCCAGGACGCGCTGCGTGGCCGCGGGGCGACGGCGCGGAGCTCCTCGACCAGCGCGTACAGGCGATCGGTGCGGTTCACGCCGACCATTCTCCCGCGGAAGCCCCGCTGACTAGAGTCGGGCCATGAACGACGGACTTCGCGCGGTGGGCGTCTCGCTCGACTGCGCCGACCCGGCCCTGCTCGGAGACTTCTACCTCGGATTGCTCGGCGGCGAGGTGCGGTGGCGGTCCGACGGCAGCGTCGGAATCCAGGTCCCGGGTCTGCTGCTCGTCGCCCAGCGCGTCGACGACTACCGGCCGCCCGTGTGGCCGGGCGCGTCGATCGTGCACCTCGACCTGACAGCGGGGGAGGAGCTCGAGGGGCCCGAGCAGCGCGCGCTCGCCCTCGGGGCCGTGCGTGCCGCGACGCAACCCGACCCGCGGTGGCGAGTGCTCCTCGATCCTGCCGGTCACCCGTTCTGCATCACGACGCTCGCGCCCGCCCCGGAGCCCTTACGATCGGATCAGGAACAGGGGGTCACATGACCGAACAGGGCGAGATCGCTGCCACGAACGCGGCCGGCGCTCCGCGCAAGGCCCAGCGGCCGTGGCGGTTCGTGCGCGACATCGTCATCATCCTGCTCGCGGCCCTGCTGATCTCGTTCCTGGTGAAGACGTTCGTGGCGCGGTCGTTCTACATCCCGTCGGCGTCGATGACCAACACCCTCCAGATCAACGACAGGATCATCGTCAACGAGCTGGTGCCGAAGGTCGCGCCCGTCAAACGCGGCGACGTGATCGTCTTCACCGACCCGGGCGGCTGGCTGCAGGGAGGCGAGCTGGCCGACGGCGACCACCTCGTGAAGCGCGTCATCGGCCTCCCGGGCGACAAGGTCGCCTGCTGCGACGCGAGCAGCCAGACCGAGGTGAACGGCGCGCCCCTCACGGAGCCGTACGTGCGAGCGCCCGAGAACGCCCTCGAGACGAAGAACGCCGACCAGTCGTTCTCGGTGACCGTTCCGGCCGGATCCGTGTGGGTGGAGGGCGACAACCGGGGCAACTCGTCCGACAGTCGTTTCCACCAGAGTCTCCCCGGCGGTGGCTTCGTCCCGATGTCCGACATCGACGGCAAGGCCTTCGTCATCACCTGGCCGATCTCGCGCTGGACCTGGCTCGGCGACTACCCCGACGTCTTCCGCGCCGCCGCCGCCGCCCCCTCGTCGCGCTGAGCCGGCACCCGTCGCGGGCGGTGCACGGCGTGCGCGCTGCCCGACTGACCCCTGCGCTCCGAGAGTGTCACATATGACATGAGTTGTCCGATAGGAAAAATTCTGCGAAAGTGACTGTGTCCGAGGGCTCCACAGCGGCTGCTGATCGTCTGCCGTGGGGGTGCTTCTGAGGGGAGCGCCCCCACGGATCCGAAGGGGAATCGGCCCGTGCCGTTCAGATCCGTCCGAATCGCCTTTGTCGTTCCGCCCCTGCTCGCGTTCCTTCTCGGATTCCTCGGGCTCACGCAGGTCGCGGACGACGGGATCATCGGGGTCTCCTCGGTCGCCACCGCAACCGGCGAATCCGGATCAGCAACGAACGAGCGGATAGCCGAGGTGTTGGAGTCCGTGGCTGTCGAGAACGGCGCGACGATTCTCCGCGTCGTGGCGGATCGCGCAGCGCCGACCTCTCGGCGCGTCGCCCTCGTGACGAACGCTCCGTCGAGCAGCGGAGCCGAGTGGCTCCAGGGCGGGTACCCGGAGTTCTCGCGGGCGATGACAACTCGCGTCAGACCGATGGCGGACCTCATTCGCTACGACACCGCCGGGTCCTATCAGGTGATCGGCGATGCTGCCTCGCGACGGGCGGTGTCCGTCGCCCTCGCAGCGGTCGGATTCTCCGTGACGACAGAATCCGTTCCGTTGGCTGAGAGGTTCGGGATCACGGGTGGGCTCAGCGGGACCGGCGCGCTGATCGGCGCGCTCACGCTCGGGTGCGTGACGCTCTGTCTCGTCGGCACCGTTGGCGCACCCCGACGGTCGGCGATCCGTCGTATGAGCGGACGCAGCACAGGTGCCGTCGTGCTGGCCGAACTCGCGGAGCTCCGCTTCTCTGCGATCGCCGCCGCGATGGCGACGCCGGTGGCAGCCGTGTCACTGTGGTTCTACAACGGGCTTGCGTCGGTGTCGCACCTGGCGGCAGCCGTCGTCGTGTTCGCCGTCCTCCTCCTGTTACCGGTCGTCGTCGCACAGACGGTCGGGACACTCATCGCCTGCCGGCTTCCGCTCGCAGCGGCCATCCGAGGAGCCCGTCCACCCGGCGCACTCGTCCTCGCTGCGGAGTTCGCCCGAGTACCGGCGGTTCTGCTCCTCGTCGCCGCGAGTTTCGACCTGGTCGGGAGCGTCGCCGTCGCTCGTTCCGGAGACGCTGAGCGAGACCTCCGGGCGGCGGGCGACGCCGTCCACCTGTGGATCACTCCGGACGCCGGTTCAGATGCTCAGACGCACGAGTATTGGGATCGGATCGGAGCTTTCGCTGGTCGGTCCCTAGACCGCGGCGACGCCTTCCTGGCTGCGAGCGCGGAGGTCGGCTCAGGAGGGAGCGCCGGCACGCTCCCGGCGTTGATCGTCGACGCCGGGTACCTGCGGCAGCAGGATCTCCGCGCGGCCGACGGTGAGCGCATCGCGGGGAGGGCGACCGGATCAGTGTCTGGATTCCGCGAGGTGTCGACGTGCAGCGCGACCGGCTCGTGCGTTCGCTCACCCGGTGGGAGCTCCGCGGCGCGTCGAAGCTGCAGCGCCGCGAGATCGGCGGAGGGCGTCTTCGAGACGAAGACGTCTACGTGTACCCGGGCGATTCCGGCGTGGAATCGAGTCTCTCCGACGCGATCGTCGTCGTCGTGCCGAACCCCTCGGCGGTTTTCTCTGCCGACCAGCTGGGTTCGTGGCTGTCGACCGGCGACGTCGTCTTCACCTCGGCTCGGGTGGCGGACCGTGCCATCGCCACCTCTGATGTCCACGATCAATTCAGTGCCGTCGTGGCCGTCGGACAGGATGCGGCCGAGCGTGCGCGGCACGCCGGCACGGCCGTGCGAGTGACCATCGCGGCACTCGTGGCGGCCGTGGTCGTGGTGGTGCTTCTGAGCCTGCTCGCGACGACCGCGCATCGCCGACGTCACGGGCGGGCTCTCTTCGCCCGCACGGCCGCGGGGCACTCGTTCGCGCGGGTCAATGTCGGCGTGCTCGTCGCCGAAGCGGCCGTCCTCGCTGTCGGGGCCGTCTCGACGGTAAACGCCTGGTGGGATCGACACCCCGACGGGACCGGCAGGACCTCGGTCCTCGATCCGATCGCGCGAAGCGCTGCGACGGGCGGGCTCGAGGCAGGGGGTGCTGTGATCGTGCTCGCGGCGGTGGGCACGGCCGTGATCGCGTGGACAAGTCTTCGCACCGAGAGAACGAGAGGAAACGAGGCATGATGCTCGAAGTGCGCAACGCGACCAAACGACGAGGCCGCAGGCTGCTGTGGGACGACCTGTCGTTCGACATTGCCGCGGGCGAGACCGTTGCTGTCACGGGTCCGAGCGGCTCGGGGAAGTCGACGCTGCTCGACTGCGTCGGACAGATCGACTCGCTCGATTCCGGCACCATCAGGCTCGATGATCGCCAGGCGGGCGGAAGCCGCAGGCGGGCGCGTCTCCTCCGCCGCGACGTCCTCGGATACCTCTTCCAAGACTTCGGCCTCGTCGCTGACATGACCGTCGAAGAGAACGTCGCCATCGCGGTGAGCCAGCGGCTGGGGCGCCGTGCACGTTCGATCTCGACGGGAGCGGCGCTGGAACGCGTCGGGCTCGACGGGAAGGTGGCCTGTCGCGCCCATGAACTCAGCGGAGGCGAGCAGCAGCGCGTGGCGCTCGCCCGACTCCTCGTCAAGCGACCGCGCATGATCCTTGCCGACGAGCCGACGAGCGCTCTGGACGAGACGAACGCGAGCGTCGTCCTCGACCTCCTCGCCGAGTTCGCCGCAGGCGGGGCGGCGATCGCCATTGCGACCCATTCGCCGCGGGTGCGGGCGGCCGCCGATCGCACTCTCGAATTGGGGCGGGCCCCGGTGTGAGAGCGCGACCCGTTCTGCTCTGAGCGGAACGGGTCGCGAGAGCGCAGCGAAGGCTGCTTGGCTGTGGCCATGAACGAGGTCGGGAAGGCCCTGCAGGATCACGAGCCCGCAACGCTCGAGCCGCTCCTGCGAGAGGTGCTCGGGCGGCGGCTTCGCGAGCTCCGACTCGCTCGGGGCGAGCGGCTGATCGAGACGGCGGCGCGAGCCGGCATCTCTCCGCAGTACCTGTCGGAGGTCGAGCGCGGCCTCAAGGAGCCCTCCAGCGAGATGATCGCTGCGATCACCGGCGCCCTCCGCATCACCCTCGTCGACCTGACCCTCGCCGTGGTCGCCGAACTGCAGGGCGAGACGACACTCGCCGGCGTGACGAGCTTCGCCCCGCCCGGCCCCGACTTCACGCTCTACGCCGTCGCGGCCTGAGGAAGCGCGCGGGCGTCGAGAGTCGCCGGTGCGGTCGGCCCGGTCAGGATCGCGTCGATCAGGCCGTAGTCGCGAGCCTGCGGCGCCGTGAAGATCCGGTCGCGGTCGGTGTCGCGTCGGAGGGTCTCGACGCTCTGACCGGTGTGCTCCGAGAGGACCTCTTCGATGTCGGCGCGGATCCGCACCAGCTCGTCGGCCTGCAGGATCAGGTCGGGGATGGCGCCGCGACCCTGGCCCGCCGGCTGGTGGAGGACGATCCTGGCGTGCTTGAGCGCGGCCCGTCGACCGGGCGCCCCCGCAGCCAGGAGCGCCGCTCCGGCGGCGATCGCCTCGCCGACGCAGGTCGTCGACACCGGTGAACGGATGAACCGCATGGTGTCGTAGACCGCCAGCATCGCCGAGAGGTCGCCGCCATCGCAGTTGATGTACAGGTTGATCTCGGTACCGGGCGACGCGGCGTCGAGGTGGAGCAGCTGAGCGATCAGCGCGTTGGCGACGCCGGCGTCGATCGCCGTGCCCAAATAGACGATCCGCTGCGTGAGCAGGTGGGAGTAGACGTCCATCACGCGATCGCCGCGCGGGTTCTCGGCGACGACGTTGGGAATCGTGTACGAGCTCATGCGAAGGTCCCGATTCCGATGCGGTGCTGCCGGGTGGGCATCACCTGGTCGAAGGAGTCGACGATGCGGTCGACGAACCCGTAGTCGAGGGCTTCTGCCGCTGAGAACCAGCGGTCGTGCAGGGAGTCCTCGAACACGCGGTCGAGAGGCTGCCCCGTGTCGTCGGCGATGATCCCGAGCGTCACGTCGCGGCCCTGCCGGAGGTCGGCCGCCTGAGCTTCGACCTCCACGGCCGATCCGCCGAAACCGGCGGACCCCTGGTGCAGCAGGATCCGCGCGTGCGGAAGTGCGGAGCGTTTTCCGCGCGCCCCCGCCGAGAGCAGGAACTGTCCGGCGCTGCACGCGAGTCCGAGGGCGAGCGTCGCGACGTCGCACGGGACGAGGGTCATCACGTCGCGGATCGCCAGCATCGACGGCACCGAGCCGCCCGGCGAGTGGATCCAGAGGGCGATGTCGGCGGCGGGATCCTCCGCAGCGAGAGTCAGGAGCTGCGCCGTGAGGAGCATGCCGTTGTCGTCGTTCAGGACGCCGTCGAGGACGACGACGCGCTGGTGGAGCAGCTGCTGGCGCACCTCGGCGGTGAAGAACGGTGGTCGGGTTTCTTCGGTCATGACGCCATCGTGCGGCACGCGATGCCACTCCGTCCCGCGGTCCTGCTGTCGGCGGATCCGCCCCCAGCAGAGGCACGTATTCTTGAAGGATGACCTCCGACGCAGCTCCCGATCGCATCCTCATGTTCGGCGCCGAGTGGTGCGGCGACTGCCGCCGCTCGAAGGCGCTTCTCGACAAGCACGGCGTCGCGTACGACTATGTCGACCTCGAGAAGGTCGAGGACGGCGCTGATCGCGCCTTCGCGATCAGCGGCCGCACCCAGATCCCCGTCGTCGTGTTCCCCGACGGCAGCCACCTGGTCGAGCCGACCGACCAGGCGCTCGCCGAGCGTCTCTGACGTCTTCCCCACCCCGAGATCCTGCGTCACCGAAAGGCACCTCCCATGACAACTGAGCCCACTCCCGCGCATATCGCCCGCCTGATCGACCACACGCTGCTCAAGCCCGAGGCGACCACCGCCGACGTCGACGCCCTCATCGCGGAAGCCGCCGAGCTCGGCACGTACTCCGTCTGCGTCTCGCCGTCGATGCTGCCCCTGGTGATCCCCGCGGGGTCCGACCTCAAGATCGCGGTGGTCTGCGGGTTCCCGAGCGGCAAGCACACGTCGGCGGTCAAGGCGGCGGAGGCGGCCGAGTCGGTGGCGCTCGGTGCCGACGAGATCGACATGGTGATCGACGTCGGTGCAGCCAAGGCCGGCGACTTCGCATCGGTCGAGAGCGATATCGCCGCCGTCCGCTCGGCCGTCCCGGCTCCGACGGTGCTCAAGGTCATCATCGAGTCGGCCGTCTTGACCGACGACGAGATCGTCGCGGTCTCGCAGGCCGCGGTCGCAGCGGGGGCCGATTTCGTCAAGACGTCGACCGGTTTCCACCCTGCCGGTGGCGCCAGCGAGCACGCGGTGCGCCTGATGTCGGAGACGGTCGCCGGGCGTCTCGGGGTGAAGGCCTCGGGTGGCGTGCGCACCCTCGACGATGCCCGCCGCATGATCGCGGCCGGTGCCACCCGCCTCGGCGTCTCCGGCTCGCGCGCCCTCCTCGGGGCCGACGCGGCCGCCGGATCGGCCTCCGCCGGCTACTAGGGCGTGCCTCGGCGCCCCGGCCCGGTCACACGCGGCACAGGCAGAAGGGGTGCCCGGCGGGGTCGAGGTAGACCCGGAAGTCGCTCCCGCTCTCGGCGGGGAGACCGGTGGCTCGAGCCCCGGCGGCCAGGACGTCCCGTTCGGCCGCGTCGAGGTCGGGGACGTCCAGATCGAGGTGGAGCTGCTGCGGAACCGCGTTGTCGGGCCAGGTCGGCGGCACGAAGTCGGGAGCGGACTGGAGCGCGATGCCTGTGGACCCGGGGGCGGCGGGGTCGCGCACGGTGATCCAGTCGTCGCTCTCGTCGACGATCTGCCAGCCAAGGATCGCGGCGTAGAAGTCGGCGAGCCCGCGGATGTCGGGGGCGTCGAGCACGACGAGGTCGAGTTTCACTGCCGGGGCGGCCGGCGTCGCATCGGTCATGGCGCGACGCTACTCCTCAGCGCCGACCCGGGCGCCGCCTGCCCCGGACGCGGGCCTGGTGCCGCCGCACCGCGATCCTCATACTGGCTGCATGCCCGAGACGCCTGATCCGACCCGCGCTCCGGGAGCCCCGTGGCGTCCGTCCCGCCGCACCGTCCTGATCGGCGCCGGCGCCGCCGTGATCGTCGCGGCCGGCGCCACCACGACGGCGGTCGCTCTGCGGCCGCGCGGGCCGGGCAAACTCGCCACGCCGCTGCTCCAATCGGACCGCTTCACCGTGGCCCACCACGGCGGCTCGCGCGACTGGCCGGAGGAGTCGCTGTTCGCGTACCGTCACTCCGTCGAGGCCGGGGTCGACGCGCTCGAGGTCTCGCTCGCACGCTCGTCGGACGGAGTGTGGTTCGGGCTGCACGACGCGACTCTCGACCGCACCTCGGGTACGAACGGTTTCGTCGCTGCGGATCACACCTGGGCCGAGATCCGAGAGCACCGCATCGTGCCGACGGGGTCGCAGGATCCTGCCCAGCCCTCGCGCCCCTACGCCCGCTTCGAGGACGTCCTCGACGCCTACGGCGACAGCCACGCGCTCTTCATCGACCCGAAGGTCGTCGACCAGCGGTACTACGGCGACCTGTTCGATCTCGTCTCGAATCACGTCAAGGACCCCCGCGAGACGATGATCGCCAAGGGGTACTGCACGAGTGTGCCCTGGGCGAAGGAGGCCAGGCGGCGCGGACACCGGACCTGGGGCTACTACTACGCCAACGAGATCGCCGCGAAACCCGAGCTGCTCACGTCGACGGAGGAGTACTGGTCGGTGATGGGGATGAACTACGACGGCGCCCCGGAGCAGTGGCGACTCGTCGCGGCGCTCGGCAAGCCCGTGATCGGGCACGTGGTGCCGACTCCTGCCGCGGCCGCGACGGCTCTCGGCCTGGGGGCGCGCGGTCTGATGATCTCCGGCGTCCGAGAGACGGTCGGGCATCTGCCGACCGAGTCGTGACGACCCGGCAGGGTGCCCGATCGCGGCGTAGGGACCGCGATCGGGCGCGATCCAGCGGAGGTCGGAGACGGTTCGGGTACAGCTCCGACTTCGTGGATCACCCTTAAGAGCCGTCTCGACCCGTTTCCTTACGCGAAAGGTGTCCTCTTTTTTGAGGCCATCGGTGCGTCCCCCGTCTCGGTTTCCCCCGGAGGCTTCGGCGTGTTTACACTGTGGCGACTCCATCACGCGAATCCGCGCGGTCGCGATGTCATCCAGATCCCGAGGTCCCGATGGAACACCCCGCCTTCGACGTGTCGCGCGCCCGCCGCGCGCCCCGTCGAACCGCTCGGCGCCTCCACTCGCTCTCGGACGAAACACTGATCGACGAGGCGCGCCGAGGCGAGCGCGAGTCGTACGGCGAACTGTGGCGCCGGCACTCCAAGGCCGCCCACGTCGCCGCCCGCAGCTTCCGCCACCTCGACGAACCCGACGACCTCGTAGCCGAGGCCTTCGCCAACATCTACCAGGCGCTGACGACGGGCTCCGGCCCGACCACGGCGTTCCGGCCCTACCTCTACGTCACGATCCGCAACCTGGCGTCTCGGAGGCTGCGCGACACCCCCGTCGACGGTGACGTCGATCTCGACGCTCTGCCCGCGGCCGACGCCGATTCGGCCGAAGCGCTGCTCGAGCGGGGGATCACGGCCACGGCGTTCCGGTCCCTGCCGGAGCGGTGGCAGACGGTCCTCTGGTACACGGAGGTGGAGGGTCTCTCGCCCCGGCAGGCCGGCGAGCTGATGGGACTCGTCCCGAATGCGGTCTCGGCGCTCTCGTTCCGAGCCCGAGCGGCCCTCCGCGAAGCCTGGGTGCAGGGACACATCGACACCGCCCGCGTCACCGGATCGCATCGCGAGGTGTTGTCGAAGCTCGGCGGCTGGTCGCTCGGAACCCTGAGCCAGCGCGACGAACGCCTCGTGGGGGAGCACCTGCAGTCATGCACCCGCTGCCGCCTCGTCGCCGAAGAACTCGACGACGTCTCGCGTCGACTCGCCGTGATCCTCCTGCCGCTCGTCCTCGGGGGTGCCGCCGCGCTCGCGTTCCGGCAGCAGCTCGCCCGCGGCGCCGCGGTCGCCGCCGCGCCGCGAGCACAGCTGTCCGTCGCCACCTTCACGAGTCTGGGCGCGCGGCGGGTTGCGCTCGTCGGCGGCGCTGCGGTGGTCGTGGTGGGCGCGGCCCTGGTGATCTCGCTGTCCTCCGCGGCTCCGCAGCGAGTGCGGGCGACGGGGGACGCCGCGGCGTCCGGCAGTAGCAGCGCGGCGGGGCCGAGCCGGGGCGCGGGATCCGCCGACCCGGGCGCCGGTTCGACGGCTCCTGCGGCACCGCTCGCCCCCGGGGATCCTGCCGTCTTCCTCCCGGCGCCGCCCGCGTCGGTGGTCGACACGAGGCGCCCTCCGTCGACCACCGCTGTTCCGGCGCTGCCTTCGCCCGGGGTGACCTCGAAGGCTCAGCCCGTGACGCCGCCTGGGCAGCCGACGCGACCGGTCACGCCTCCGACCGCGCCCCCCACCACCCCGACACAGCCCGGAACCGCCCCGTCGCCGGTCGTGACGAGCGGCGCGGTCGTGCTCACCCGGCTCGACTCCACCACCGTCACCGGAACGGCGCCGGCCGGAACCGTGATCTCCGTCAGCCGAGACGGAGCAGCGGCGGGATCCGTGGCGGTCACGGCCCAGGGAACCTGGACCTGGTTCGCCGACGGCCTCGCCGAGGGGAGACGACTCTCTCGTTCACCGGCACCCGGAGCGGATCCACGCCCTCCGCTCCTGCGACCGTGGTCGTCACGCGCGACAGCACGCCGCCGCCGGCCCCGGCCGTCACGAGCGGTTGGAGCGCGAACCAGACGACGCCGCTGACGCTGTCCGGCACGGCAGAGCCCGGTTCGACGGTGACGGTCACCGCCTCGGACGGCACCGTGCTCAGCACCGTGACCGCCGACGCGGCGGGAACCTGGACCTCCGGAGCCCTGGCGGGCCTCACCCCGACGGTCGCCGATCTCGGCCTCACGGCAACCGACACCGCCGGCAACGTCAGCGAGCAGGCCCACTCCGGTCCGTACGCCTTCGTCCCGGTGTTCGACGCTCCCGCCGGCGAGACGTTCTCGACCGATACCGTGCCCGTGGTGATTGCGGGCTGGCCCGGAAGCACGGTCGTCGTCACTCTGAACGGCGCGAACCAGGGAGCCTTCACCCTGGGCGCCGACGGCACCGCGCACCTGACCGCCGCGGGTGCCGACGGTGCGCCGATAGCGGTGGGGGAGTACACGGTCACGGCGACCTACTCGGACGCCGGCGGAACCTCTCCGGCGGCGGCCACCACCGGCTTCACCGTCCGGCGCCCGTGATCGGGATCAGCTGAGGATGTCTTTCGTGGCGAATCGACCGTAGGCGAGGAACCCGAAGACCACGACGTAGCCGAGCTGGAGAAGGCCGTTCGACTGGAAGTTGTCGAACGACACCGGTGATCTCAAGAAGTCGGCGAAGCCCAGCCAGTAGGTGGTGAAGAGCCACGGCTGCAGGAACGCGAGTTGCGGCAGCTGACCCAGGATCTGCGCCGCCGTCGAGAGCACGATGGTCGCGGCCATGGCCCCGACCGGAACCGAGGTGAGGGTCGAGATGAACAGGCCTATGGCGCTGAGGCCGAGCAGCGAGATGGTGACGTACAGCGCCATCATCAGCATGCGCCCGGCGTAGTCGGCGACGCCGACCGTCTGCCCGGACAGCAGGGTCACCGGGCCGACGGGGAAGAGCAGGGCTCCGATGATCGCCCCGAAGATCACGATCACCAACGTGCCGGCCAGACAGAACGCCGCGGCGCCGATGTACTTCACGACGAGCAGTCGGATCCGGCCCGCGGGCGCCACGAGCAGGTACCGCAGTGTGCCGAGCCCGGCCTCGCCGGCGATCGTGTCGCCGGCCACGACGCCGACGGTCAGCGGCAGGAACAGCGGGATCGCCACGACCAGCGACGTCAGCGAGACGAACAGGCCGTTCTGCGTGATGTCGCCGAGGAACGCGGGACCCCGGCCCGAGTCGCCGCCGGTCGTGATCCGTACGGCGACGGCGAGCAGGATAGGGATCGCCGCCAGCGCGCCCAGCATCGCGATCGTGCGTGTCCGGCGGAACAGGACGCGCAGTTCGGAGCCGAGCAGGGCCACCCCGAGGCCGCCCGCGGGGGAACTATCCTGCGACATCGAATCCCTCCCCGGTGAGGTCGACGAAGCGGTCTTCGAGGCTCGCGCCGGAGACGGAGAAACCCCGGACTCGGACGCCCTGCTCGACCAGCCTCTGGTTGAGCTGTTCGGGCGGGAGAGCGTCGGACGGCAGCTCGGCGGTGACGACCGAACCGGAGACCGCAGGATCCAGCCCCAGACCGGCCAGGACGCGCACCGCGTCGTCGACGTCGAGCGTGTCGACCCGTGCTCGTTGCACCCCCTGGCGGCGCAGCTCGTCGAGCGGCCCCTGCGTCATCAGCCGGCCCGCGCTCATCACCGCGACGTGCGTGCACATCTGCTCGATCTCGGAGAGCAGATGGCTGGAGACGAAGATCGTGGCGCCTTCGCCGGCGAGGGACCCGATCAGGGAGCGGACCTCGCGGGTGCCCTGCGGGTCGAGGCCGTTCGAGGGCTCGTCGAGGATGAGAAGATCGCGCGGCATCAGCAGAGCGCCGGCGATGCCCAGGCGCTGCTTCATGCCGAGGGAGTAGGCGTGCGCCTTCTTCGAGGCGGCGTGCGTGAGGCCGACGCGCTCGAGGGCCGCGTCGACCCTGGCCTCGCGCGTCCTCCCGGGCGCGGCGCGGTCGGCGGTGTCCAGCCGCAGGAGGTTGGCTCGACCGGACAGGAACGGGTAGAAAGCCGGGCCCTCGACGAGGGCACCCACGCGGGGGAGCACCTGGGCGAGGCTCGTCGGCATGGTGCGGCCGAGCATCCTGATCTCACCGCTCGACGCCCTGGTGAGCCCGAGGAGCATTCGGATCGTGGACGTCTTGCCGGAGCCGTTGGGGCCGAGGAACCCGAAGACGCTGCCCGAGGGCACGGCCAGATCGAGGTCGGCGACCGCCTTCTGGCGACCGAAGTCTTTCGAGAGAGCAGTCGTCTCGATTGCGAGGGGGTGCTCACTTCTGAGGGCGGCTACTTCTGTGCGGCGACGGCGGCTTCGAGGGCCGAGGCCTTCACCGCTCCGACGTAGACCTTGCCGTCGTCGGTCAGGTACACCGATACGAGCGCCGTCTGGAGGACGCGGCCGCCGTCGACCTTCGTCAGCACCTTGTCGAGCATGCCGGAGGAGTCGTTCGACAGGGCGCCGGACGGGAGCGTGGCGCCCACGATCGTCGCCCATCCCGAGCCGATGACGACGGGCTTGGCCGCGCCGACGCGAGCCTTGGCGATCGCGTCGCGCTGCGTCAGGGCCCCCGGGTGTGCCGTGTGGGCCGACCGCGCGGGAGTCTTGACCTGCTCGACCTTGGTGCCCTTCGGCGGGGTGAAGGTGAAGGTGCTCGCCGACGGCGTCGAGTACGAGATCGACGTGAATGCGACGGAGAAGGCCGGATCGGTCTGGCCCTTGGCCTTGACGACGACGCGGAGCGGGATGCCCGTCTTGCCGTCGACGGCCAGCGTGACGCTGCTGACGAGGGTCGTGCCGTCGCTCGGCGTGAGCTTGATCTGGTAGGCCTTCTGGCCGGCGACGCGGACGTTGTCGGAGACCTTGACGGCGGTGTACGTGCCGATGGCGTCGAGGGCTTTCTGCGCGGCCTCGGTCGGCGTCAGCGTCGTTGCGCCGGGAGTCGGCGTCGCCCCCACGCCGGTGTCGAGCTTCGCCGATTTGGACGGCAGCGTGAGCCGTGTGGCCGTCTTCTTGTCGGAGTCGTACGCCCAGACCGTCGACCCGTTGCGGATCACGTCGGTCTCTTTGAGGTTGTCGAGGGTCTGAACGCGCTGCTTCGTCTTGCCGTCGACGTAGACCTTGGCCTTGTGCGTTCCCGTGAGCTGCGAGAGGGCGTCCTGCGCGCTGGAAGACGACGACGAGCCGGCGCCGCCGAGCGAGGAGAGGTCGGGCAGCCCGAGGTTCGCGGTCTCGGTGACGCTGCCGGAGAACGAGGTGCCGGCGCTCTTCTCGGCGAAGGCGACGATGCCGGCTGCCGATTTGTGGGGCAGCTTCACGTCGGCATTGGCCACGCTCGGGATGGCGACAGCGCCGGCGATCACGACAGCGGGGACGGCAACGGCCGGGATCCAGCGAAGGGAGGTTTTTTTCATGGCGAAACCTTTCACGTCTGCGAGGGAAGGTACGCGTCGAGTCTGCAAGCGTGCCCGGAATTCCGGGCTTTCGGCAAATGTCCGACCAGGGGACTACGACTCAGTCGTCCAGAGGTACCACGTGCACCCGGACGCCCCGCGCGCGGATCCGGGCGAGCTCGTCGGAGTCGGCCGTCGAGTCGGTGACCAGGTCGTGCACGTCGGTCAGGTCGGCGACCTTGGCGAGCGTGATCCTGCCGATCTTGGAGCCGTCGGCCACGACGACGACGCGCTGCGCGTGTCGGACCATGGCGGTGTTCGTCCTCGCCTCGGTCTCGTCGTGGGTCGTCGCGCCGCCGAGAGCGCCCACGCCGTCCATGCCGAGGATCGCCGTGCCGACGTTGATGGCGTTGAACGCGTTCTCGGCCAGGGCACCGACGAGTTCGAACGAGTGCGAGCGGACCACTCCGCCGGTCATGATGACCTTCAGGTTCGGCCTCGACGCGATCTCGGTCGCGGTGGTCAGCGAGTTGGTCACGATGGTCAAGTCGTTGCGGAACATGAGCGCTTTGGCCACCTCCGCCGCGGTGGTGCCACCGCCGATCGCGATCGCGTAGGGGCCGTCGGGCAGGAGCGTCGCCGCTCGCCGGGCGATGAGCTGTTTGGCCCGTCGGAACTGCGAGTCGCGGAGTCGGACCGGGACCTCCTGGCCGGAGGAGAACGCGCGCGCCCCGCCGTGGGTCCTGGCCAGAAGGCCCTGGTCCTCGAGGTCGGCGAGGTCGCGCCGCACCGTCGCGGCCGACATCGACAGGTCACTGCAGAGGTCGGCGAGTGTGACGTTCCCGCGCTCGGTGACCAGCGCGATGATCCTGACCATGCGGTCGGATCGCTTCGACGAGCCGGCGCGAGGCGTCTGGGTCGGGGGATTGTTGCCATCACGTTTCCCGTTCGCTCATCAAAAATGATTACTTCACGCACATGATTGCACGAAACGCTCATTCACCAGAATGATCGTCCCCATGACACGAGTGACCTTCATCGGAGCAGGCAGCGTGGTCTTCACGCGCCAGCTCCTCGCCGACCTCCTGGGCTTCGACGACCTCGGCCCCCTCGACCTCCGCCTCCACGACATCGACTCGGCGCGGCTCGCCGTCGCGGAGGGCACCGCGCGACAGGTCGCCGAACGGTTCGGCAAGCACGTCGACGTCACGGCGACGCTCGACCGGCGCCAGGCCCTCGACGGTGCCGACTTCGTGATCGACATGGTCCAGATCGGCGGCATCGACGCCACGAAGAAAGACCTCGAGATCCCCGAGCGCTACGGGCTCCACCAGACGATCGGCGACACGACCGGTGTCGGAGGAGTGTTCCGCGCCCTCCGCACCTTCCCGTTCCTGACCGCGCTCACCGCGGACATGCGCGAGGTCTGCCCCGACGCCGTCTTCCTGAACTACACGAACCCGATGGCGATGAACATCTGGTGGACGTCCGTGGTCGCCCCCGAGATCACCGCTCTCGGCCTCTGCCACAGCGTGTACTGGACGGCCCACGACCTGGCCGACCTCGTCGGCGTCCCCGTCGACGAGACGCACTACCGCGCCGCCGGCGTGAACCACCAGTCGTGGCTGCTGGAGTGGTCGCACGAGGGGCGCGACCTCTACCCGCTGCTCCGCGAGAAGATCCGGCAGGATCCCGAGCTGGAGCGTCGCGTGCGCGTCGAGATCTTCCGTCGGGTCGGGTACTACCCCACCGAGACCAGCGAGCACTCGTCGGAGTACACCGACTGGTTCCTTCGCGACCCGGCCCAGATCGAACGGTTCCGGCTGCAGCCCCTCGAGTACGTCGGCATCTCCGAGGAGAACGTCGCCGAATTCCACTCGGCGCAGGAGGCGCTCGCCACGGGCGCGCCGCTTCAGCTGGAGGAAGGGGCGGCGGAGTACGCGCCGCAGGTGATCCACTCGCTCGTCACCGGCACCGAGCGGACGATCCACGCCAACGTCGTCAACCGCGGCCTGATCGACAACCTGCCGCAGGGCGCCGTGGTCGAGGTGCCGACGATCGTCGGTCCGGCCGGTATCGCCCCCCAGGCCGTCGGGGCCCTTCCCGTGCAGTGCGCGGCGATCAACCGCTCGTACGTCTCGGTCAACGAGCTCACGATCGAAGCGGCTCGCACCGGCGACCCCCGCCTGATCCGCCAGGCCGTGCTCGTCGACCCGAACGCGTCGTCGTCGCTCACGCCGGAGAAGATCTGGGAGCTGTGCAACGACCTGGTGACCGCGCACGGAGACCTCCTGCCGGAGCCGCTGCGCGAGATCCTGCCGGCGGGTGCCCTGTGACCCGCGCCGGAGCGGCCGAGCTGGTCGCCGCAGCCGTCGCCGGCCGGACGGCCGTGCCGAGCTTCAACGTGATCGGGCTCGAACACGCGGAAGGGATCGTCCTCGGCGCCGAACGTGCGGGCACCTCCGTCCTGCTGCAGATCAGCGAGAACGCCATCGCCTTCCACGGCGGCAAGCTTCGGCCGCTGGTCGCCGCCTGCCGCGAGCTCGCCGACGCGGCGGAGGTCGCGATCGGGATCCACCTCGATCACATCGAGGACGCGGAGCTGATCGACGAGGCCGTCGCCCTCGGCAGCGCGTTCGGGCTGGGATCGATCATGGTCGACGCGTCCAAGCAGGACTACGCCGACAACGTCGCCACCACGGCCGACGCGGCCCGTCGCGCTCGGGCCGCGGGCCTCTGGGTGGAAGCGGAGCTCGGCGCGATCGGCGGGAAGGACGGCGCCCACGCCCCGGGCGTTCGGACGGACCCCGCTGAAGCGGCCTCGTTCGTCGAGGCCACGGGAGTCGACGGGCTCGCCGTCGCCGTGGGGTCGTCGCACGCGATGGCCACGAGAGACGCAGCCCTCGACCTCGATCTGGTCGCGGCGCTCGCGGCCGCCGTCGACGTCCCGCTGGTGCTGCACGGGTCGTCCGGGGTCCCGGACGTCCTGATCCGGCAGGCCGTCGAAGCCGGCATCCGCAAGATCAACGTCGGCACCGCCCTCAACCTCGCCTACACCTCCGCGGTCCGCGCGTTCCTGGCCGACGACGATCGCACCAGCGACCCGCGGAAATACCAGCGGCCCGCGCGCGAGGCGGTGGCCGTCGCCGTCCAGAGCCTCTGCGAGGTCATCTCGCCGACCGTCCTGACCAGAAAGGCCGTCCGATGACGAACAAGACCACCACCGAGATCCAGAGCCAGCCCGACACCTGGGCTCGCGCCATCGCCGAGTCGTCGTCGAACGCGGCCTTCTTCGGCCTGCCGGGCGAACGCGTCCTCTTCCTCGGCTGCGGGACCTCCGCCTTCGTCGCCGAGTCGCTCGCCTCCCTGCGCGAACGCGCGGGCCTCGGCGAGACGGATGCCGCCTACGCCTCCGAGTGGGAGCCCGGCCGTCGCTACGACCGGATCGTCGCCATCACGCGTTCCGGCACCACGACCGAGATCCTCGACGCTCTGACCGCCGCGGGGCCGGAGGTCGCGCGCTCCGCGATCACCGCGGTGGCCGACATGCCCGTCTCGGACCTCGTCGACCAGAACCTCGTCCTCGACTACGCCGACGAGGAGTCGGTCGTCCAGACCCGGTTCCCGACCACCCTCCTGGCCGCCGCCCGCGCCGTCTACGGGTACGACCAGGGCGACCTCGAGCGCTCCGGCCGGGCCACCCTGGCAGCACCGCTCGGCGTCGACGTCGCGCGGTTCTCGCACTACGTCTACCTCGGCAGCGGGTGGACCTACGGCCTGGCCCAGGAGGCCGCCCTCAAGATTCGCGAGGCGGCCCAGGCCTGGTCCGAATCGTACCCGAGCCTCGACTACCGGCACGGGCCGATCGCGGTCGCAGGATCACGCTCGCTCGTCACGATCTTCGGGCCCGTCGACCCGAGTCTGGTCGCCGACGTCGAGGCCACGGGCGCAACCGTCCGCACCGACTCCCTCGATCCGCTGATCCAGCTCGCGCAGGCGCAGCGGATCGCCGTGGCGCTCGCCGAGCACGAGGGCCTCGACCCCGACACCCCGCGCGGGCTCACCCGCTCCGTCGTCCTCGGCCAGCCCGAGCTCGGCTGACCCTCCCACCCACCACCCGTACGAAGTGGAGATCTCGATGTTCCGTTCCTCCGCACCACACACCACCCACCTCCGCCGCGGCCTCGCCCTCGGCGTGACCGTGATCGCCGCGGCGGCCGTGCTCACCGGCTGCGCGTCGTCATCCGGCGGCTCGTCGAAACTCGACACGAAAGCGAAGGTCGACCTGACCGTCTGGTCAGGACAGAACGACCAGGCCGAGAAGATCCTCGAGGGCCTGGCGGCGCAGTACGAGAAGCTGCACCCGAACGTGAAGATCGCCCTCTCACCCGGTGCGTCGTCGACCGACGAGCTCCTGCAGAAGCTGTCGGCCTCCTTCGCGGGCGGCACCTACCCCGACGTCTCGTACACCTTCGGATCCTGGGCCAGCCAGCTGGAACGCTCGAACCGCACCCTCGACATCACCAAAGAGGTCGCGAAGCCAGGCGTCAAGTGGGACGAGTTCACGTCCGCAGCTCGCGCCACGGCGCAGCCGACCGGCAAGAAGACCATCGGTTTTCCGGCGGTCGTCGACAACATCTCGCTCCTCTACAACAAGACCGTCTTCGACAAGGCGGGTCTCGCCTACCCGACCAAGGACTGGACCTGGGATCAGTTCCGCGACGCGGCCAAGAAGCTGACCGACTCGTCGACGAACACCTACGGCTACGGCTACTCGGTGTCCGGCAGCGAGGAGACCACCTGGCAGCTCTGGCCGCACCTGTGGCAGAACGGCGGCGACATCCTGTCGAAGAACGACACGAAGGCAGCGTTCGACTCCCCGGCGGGCGTCAAGGCCGTGAGCTTCCTGCGTGACATGGCCGTGACCGACAAGAGCGTCTACCTCGACCAGACCGACACCAAGTTCGCCCAGCTCTTCGAGAGCGACCACATCGGCATGATCACCTCCGGCCCGTGGGAGTTGTCCGCCCTGAAGACCGCCGGCACGAAGTACGGCGTCGTCCAGCTGCCGGGCACGAACGGCGACCACCAGACGGTCTCCGGCCCGGACGTCTGGACCCTCTTCGATCACAAAGACGCCAACCGCTCGTACTGGTCGACCCAGTTCACCGAGTGGCTGACGTCGGCGGCGCAGGACGAGAAGTTCAACGTCGCGATCGGCAACCTGCCGCTCCGCTCCAGCGAGGCGAACAGCCCGGCGTTCCAGGCGGCCGAGAAGGCCCTTCCCGGAATGGACGTCATGCAGGCCAACGCGGCGAACGCCAAGAAGGCCCGCCCGACCGTCCCGGGTTACGTCGGCCTCTCGACCGCCGTCGGATCAGCCGTCTCGCAAGTGCTGCAGGGCCAGGGCACGCCCGCGGCCGCGCTCAAGACCGCCTCAAGCGCCGCCGACAAAGCGCTGGCTCAGAACTAGGAGCGGCGATGACCACGTTCGCACTGCGACCCCGCGAAGGGGCCTCCGTTCCCCAGCGCCGCCCCCGACGAAGGCCAGGAGGCGTCAGAGCCTCCGGCAGGCACTCGAAGGCTGGGGCTTCGTCGCCCCGGCGCTGATCATCGTCCTCGGGCTCACCGTCTTCCCGGGAGTCTGGGCCTTCATCCTGTCGTTCCAGAAGTGGGACGGCTTCAGTGACCCGATCTCGGTCGGCGCCGGCAACTACCAGCAGATGATCTCCGACCCGGAGCTGCAGGGCGCCGTGGTGCACACGGTGATCTACACGGTGCTGTTCGTCCCGGCGTCGGTCCTGCTCGGCCTGTTCCTGGCCGTCGCGCTGAATCGCCGGATCCGCTTCATCGGGCTGTACCGCACGGCCATCTTCGTGCCCTTCGTCGCTTCCGCAGCCGCCACGGGCATCCTGACCACGTACCTCTTCAGCCCCCAGTTCGGCCTCATCAACAACGTGCTCCGCGTGCTGCACCTGCCGGAGCAGGGCTGGTTGGAGGACCGGCACGAGGCGATGGTCGTGATCACGATCATGTCGCTCTGGGGCGAGGCGGCGTTCACGACGGTGATCTACCTCGCGGCGCTCCAGGACGTCCCCGGCGACGTCATCGAGGCCGCCCGCATCGACGGCGCCAACTCGTGGCAGGTCTTCTGGCGCGTGGTCTGGCCGCAGCTGGCTCCCGTGACGGTCTTCGTCGCCATCTGGCAGACGCTGCAGGCGATCCAGCTGTTCGACCTCGTCTACACGACGACTCGCGGCGGCCCGCTCGAAGCCACCCAGACGATCGTCTACTACCTGTGGAAGGTCGCCTTCCAGAACCTGCAGTTCGGCTACGGCTCCGCCGTGGCGTACGGGCTGTTCTTCGTCACGCTGATCATCACGATCGCCGTGACCGTGTACTCGCGCAAGACCGGACGGGAGGCGTTCTGATGACCATCGAAGCCCCGATCCTGCCCCCGCTGGGCTGGCGAACGCCGGTGGGGTGGTCGCTCCACCGCGAATCCCCGCCCGAGCCAGGCGTCGCAGGCTGCCGTTCAGCGGCTGGCACTTCCTCCTCCTGCCCATCGCGGTGCTGTTCCTGCTGCCCTTCGTCGAGATGTTCCTCACCTCGGTCGAGCCGGCCTCCGAGATCAACAAGTTCCCGCCGGCGTTCATCCCGTCGCACCTCACGATGCTCGGCTACCGGCAGCTGTTCGCCCAGTCGGACATCCTGCACTGGCTGCTCAACACGGCCATCGTGTCGGCGTCGGCGATCGCGTCGCACCTCGTGCTCTGCTCGCTCGCCGGCTACGGCTTCGCCCGGCTGAAGTTCCCCGGTCGCACGTTCGGGTTCCTGGCCGTCGTCGCCACGATCATGGTCCCGACGCAGCTGCTCATGATCCCGACCTACGTCATGTTCGCCAGGCTCGGTCTCGTCGACCACCTCGGCGCGGCGATCGTGCCGTGGCTCGCCTCGGCGTTCGGCATCTTCCTGATGCGACAGTTCTTCCTGTCGCTGCCGGCCGAGCTCGAGGAGGCCGGACTCATCGACGGGTGCAGCCGTCTGCAGGTGTTCTTCCGCATCGTCCTGCCCCTGGCCAAACCCGCTCTCGCGACCCTGGCCATCTTCACGCTGCTCGGCTCGTGGAACGATCTGGTCTGGCCGCTCATCGCGATCAACAACGACCAGGCGTTCACGCTGCAGCTGGGGCTGACGAACTTCCAGGGCACCAGACGCACCGAGTGGTCCCTGCTCATGGCGGGTAACGTCGTCGCCACCCTGCCGCTCATCCTGTTCTTCCTCGCGGCGCAGAAGCAGTTCATCGCGACCATGACGTTCTCGGGCCTGAAGGGATGACCACCATCACGAACCAGCAGGATCCCGCCGTCCTCGTGGTCGGCGACGCCAACGTCGACCTCGTCCTCACCGGCGACGTCGTGCCGCGCTTCGGCCAGGAGGAGCAGCTGCTCGACTCGGCGTCGACCGTGCTGGGCTCCTCCGCCGGCATCGTCGCGCACGGTCTCGCCCGACTCGGCGTGCCCGCGTCGCTGGTGGCCTGCGTCGGCGACGACGAGTTCGGCCGATTCACTCTCCAGGCGCTGGGCGACGTCGACACCACGTTCGTCCGAGTCGTGCCGGGGGAGACGACCGGGCTCAGCGTCATCCTGTCGGCCCCGGCCGACAGGTCGATCCTCACCTCGACCGGCGCCATGACCCGCGTCTCGGCCCGGGACGTCCTCGCAGCCCTCGATGCCGGATCGTTCACGCACGTGCACTTCGCGTCGTACTTCCTGCTGCCGGGGCTCGCCGCTTCGATGCCGGTGCTGCTGCCCGAGCTCCGCCGGCGCGGGCTCACGATCAGCCTCGACACGAACTGGGATCCCGCCGCGCGCTGGGAGGGACTCGACGAGGTCCTCCCGCTCGTGGACGTCTTCCTCCCGAACCTCGAGGAGCTTCGAGCGGTCTCGCCGGGGCATGCCTCGGACGCCCGCGCGGCGGCAGCTCTCGCGGCGACCGGTCCGACAGTCGTCGTCAAGGCCGGCAAGGACGGCGGCTGGTCGGTGCGCGCCGGCGACAGCCCCGTATCGTCGCCGGGCCTCCTGATCGACGTCGTCGACACCACCGGCGCCGGCGACAGTTTCGACGCCGGCTACCTCGCGGCGCTCGTCGGAGGGATCGAGGACGAGGGCCGCCGCCTCGGCTGGGCGACGACCGCCGGATCGCTGTCGACCCGCTCGGCCGGAGGGACGGCCGCCCAGGCGACGCGCGACGAGATCCTGATGCATCTCGACGCCTTCGGCGAGCTCACGGTCGGAAGCCTGACGTGATCACGGTCGCCGCTCTGAGCCCTGCGCTCGACATGACCTACGTCGTCGACGAGCTCGTCCTCGGCCGGCCGCATCGACCGAGCTCCGTGGTGCGCGTCGCCGGCGGAAAGGCTCTCAACTCGGCTCGAGCCGCCGCTCGCCTCGGAGCGACCGTGACCGCGGTGCCCGTGCTCGGCGGACACGTCGGCGCGCTGGTCGCCTCGCTGCTCGACGCGGACGGCGTGACCGCCCGCGTCGTCGACGGCGGTGCCGAGTCGAGGATGTGCGTGACGATCGCCTCCGAGCGCGCGAATTCCCTGACGGAGATCTACGAGAACCCCGTGCCACTGTCGCCCGCTGTCTGGGGCGCGGCGCTGGAGATCCTGCTCTCGTCCGTCACACCGGGCTCGTGGCTGTCCATCTCGGGCGGCCTCCCGGCGGGCGCCGGCGACGAGCTCGTCGCCCTCGTGGAAGGCGCCGCTTCGCGCGGGGCCCGGGTAGCGCTCGACACGCACGGCGACGCGCTCCTCTCGGTGCTCGACGGCGGCGCCCTGGGGCTGCTCAAAGTGAACCGCGAGGAGGCAGCCGAAGCGCTGGGGGCCGGCGCACCCAGATCTGGTGCCCCCTCGACGAACTCGTGGCGGCCCTCCGCGAACGGGCCGGGTGCCCCGTGGTCGTCACGGACGGCGCGGCCGGCTCGCTCGCCGCCGACGCCTCGGGCGCGTGGCGCGTCGCGCTGCCGGCGTCGGCCGGGGCGTTCGGCTCGTACCCGGTCGGCTCGGGGGACTCCTACCTGGGCGGCCTCCTCGCCGCCCTCGACGACGGGGCCGGCCTGCCGTCCGCCGTGGCGCTCGCCGCGGGTGCGGCCACCGCCAACGCCCTCGTGCCGGGTGCCGCCGTGTTCGACGCGGGCCGCGCCCGCGCGCTGGCCGCCCTCGTCGAGGTCGCTCCCGCCGTCCGCTAGGCCTCGCCTTCCTGCCCGCCTGCCGTCTTGCCCTCCTGCCATCCGCGCCCCCTCCCCTCCGTCCCCTCCGGCCCTTCCGGAAATCGAAGGGGATTTTCGCCGGGAGACCTGTTCTGGCCCGACACCGGCGGCGAGATCGCAGGATCCCCTTCGATTTCGGGAGGGAGGGAGGGAGGGAGGGAGGGAGGGTGCGGGCGGGAAGGAAGGCGGAGGCCCGCGCCGACCGACGCGGCTAGAGCCAGAGGCCGGCGCGCAGAACGCGGCGCGCGCGGAGGGTGTCGTCGACGACGACGAGGTCGGCGCGCGAGCCGGCGGCGAGCCCTTCGGCGAGCCCTTCGGCGAGGCCGAGCGTCCGGACGGCTGCGGCCGAGGTGGCGGCGACGGCCTCGGGCAGCGTGACGCCGGCCGCGCCGAGGCGGACGAGGGCGTCGGCCACCGTGGCGGTGCTGCCGGCGAGCGACGATCCGTCTGCGAGCATGGCCACGCCCTCGGTGACGACCACCGGCGATCCTGCGATCGCGTATTCTCCGTCACCGAGTCCGGTGGCGCTCATGGCGTCGGAGACGAGCGCCAGCCGCCCCGGTGCGACCCGGCGCACCAGGGAAGCGACCGGGGAAGCGACGTGGTGCCCGTCGAGGATCAGTTCGAGCAGCACCCGCTCGTCGTCGAGCACGGCGCCGACGAGTCCGGGCTCGCGGTGGCCCAGTGGCCGCATGCCGTTGAAGAGGTGCGTCGCGACCGTGGCACCGAGGTCGATGGCGCGCCGGGCGGTGTCGAAGTCGGCGTCGGAGTGGCCGAGCGCGACGGTGACGCCCTGCGACACCAACCAGGCGACGGCGTCGAGCGCGCCCGGGAGCTCCGGCGCGATCGTGACCTGGCGGACGGATCCTGCCCCCGCCTCGAGCAGCGCCGCGAGTTCGGCGACGGAGGGCTGTCTCAGCAGCGCCGGATCGTGAGCGCCCCGACGGACAGCCGAGAGGTACGGCCCCTCGAGGTGGAGACCCGCGAGCGTGCCGTCGTCCACCAGCGGGGCGAGCGTGCTCAGCGCCTGCTCCAGAGCGGGCAGCGGCGCCGTGGCGATCGACGCCACGAGACGGGTCGATCCGGTCGCCGCGTGGAAGTGTGCGACCCGGCGGGCCTCCTCGGGTGTCGCCCGTCCGAAGTCGACGCCGAGCGCCCCGTGCACGTGCTGGTCGACGAATCCCGGCAGGATCGCGCCGGAGACGTGCTCGGTCGCGCCGGCATCCAGCCCGGGAGAGCCTTGACCGAGGGCGACGACCGTCGAGCCCTCGACGGTGACGAATCCGGGCGACCAGACGGTCTCGGCGGTGGCGACCCGGTCGGCGGTGAGTGTGAAGCGCGTCACGACTCCGCCAGGGCCTTGCGGGCGAGGAGGCCCGCTCCGACGATCGCCGCCGCGTCGCCGTGCAGCGCGCGAGCGAGCACGGGACGGCGGGAGAACGCGAGGCGCTCGTCCAGGGCGTGCTGAAGGGGAGCGAACAGAAGGTCGCCCGACTCGGCGAGACCGCCCCCGACGACGATCATCTCGGGTGCTGCGACGGCGGCGATCCACGACAGGGTGTCGGCCAAGACCTCGACGGTCTCGGTCCAGGCGGCGAGAGCGGCAGGATCCTGCGCGCGCACCCGATCGGCGACCTCGCGCGCGTTCCCGGCCCCGAGCCGCCTGGCGAGGCCGCCGGCCGACGCGACCTCCTCGACCCGACGGCCCCGATGGGCTCCGTGACGGATCACGACCTGCCCGATCTCGCCCGCCCAGCCGCCTGACACGAGCGGTACGCCCCCGGTGACGAAGGCGCTTGCGAGGCCGGTTCCGACCGGGACGAAGGCCATGTCCTCCACGTCGCGCGCGGCCCCGGTGGAGCTCTCGGCGACCGCGCCGACGCGGACGTCCTGTCCGAAGCCGACGGGCAGACCCGTCGCCGCCCCGAGGAGGTCGCGGACGGGGAGGCCGCTCCAGCCGAGGTTGACGCTGTTGACCGAGACGCCGGCTGAGTCGTCGACGACGCCGGGGATCGCCAGTCCGACGGCCTGGACCGGCGTCACGGCGTCCGCTTCGGCGAGGACACCTCGGATGGCTGCGATCGTCGCGAGGGCCGAGGTGTCGTTGCGAGGAGTCGCAACCCGCCACTCGCCGAGGACCGACTGGTCGCTTGCGAACAGGCGGGCCTTCACGGTGGTCCCGCCGACGTCGACCCCCAGCACCGCGGCGCCGAGCGAGTCGGACCTGTCGGCGGGGGCGGCGTCGGTCGGGCTCACGAAGCGAGTATGACGGACCGCGTGAGCGAGCGCGGGTGATCGGGGTCGAGGCCGCGGGCCTCGGCGAGGGCGACGGCGAAGCGGTGCACGACGACGAGCCCGGGCATCGGGTCGAGGTCGTGGTGCACGAAGGTGGCGCCGGTGGCGGCGACGTCGTCGGCGATGCCGTCCGGCGCCTCGCCGAGCGACCAGACGAGGCGGCCCGGCTGGGCGATGGCGATCGGGCCGTGCCGGTAGTCCATGGAGGGGTACGACTCGGCCCAGAACTGCGCCGCCTCGCGGGTCTTCAGCGCGGCCTCGAAGGTCAGGCCGACCGCCGCGCCGACGCCGATGAACGAGACCTGCTCGGCCTCCAGGAGGTCGTCGATGGGCAGGGTGAGAGCGGTCTCGGCCTGCACGGCGAGGGGCTCGATGTCTTCGCCGAGACCCGCGCGCAGCAGCGCGAGGGTGGTCGTCGCGAATCGGGTCTGGACGACCGAGCGCTCGTCGGCGAACGGAAGCGCCACGACCTCGTCCGCCTCGGCGGCGGCGGGGGAGTCGGCGACGGCCGTGATCAGGACGGTCTTCTGGTTCAGCAGCTCGGACAGCAGCTGGACGATCTCGGTCGTCGTGCCCGAGCGGGAGATGGCCACGACGCGGTCGTACTCGCGTGAGGTCGGGTACTCCGAACCGGCGAAAGCGTCAGTGACGCCCTGGCCGGCCCGCTCGCGGAGAACGGCGTAGCTCATCGCGATGAACCAGCTGGTGCCGCAGCCGACGACGGCGACGCGCTCGCCGGGTCGGGGCAGGATGCCCTCGAAGTCGGGGGCGAGGTCGGCTGCCCGTCGCCAGGTCGACGGCTGACTCGCCAGTTCGGCGGCCACGAAGGTGTCTGTCATGGTTTCCTCTCGGTCACGTCGACCGGCGACGTCTCTTTCGCTCATCATAGGTCGTCATTTATGAGTGAGTCGAGAGCAAAACGTCAAATTCGCTCATCCTGGTTGAGCGATTGCGCCCTAGGATGGGCTCCATGACGCAGCAGCAGCGCTTGAACGAGCTCCTCGAACTGGTCTCGGAGCGTGGCAACGTCAGTATCGCCGAGATCGGAGAAGCCCTCGCCATCTCGGCGGCGACGGCTCGCCGCGACCTCGCCACGCTCGCCGACCAGCGCCTCGTCACCCGGACCCACGGCGGCGCCTCCGCGCTCGGCAGCGGGTACGAACTCCCGCTGCAGTACAAGATCGCCCGGCAGGCCGAGGCCAAGGTGCGGATCGCGAAGGCGGCCGCCGCGCTGGTCTCGGTGAGCGACTCCGTCGGCCTCAACGGCGGCACCACGACGAGCGAGGTCGCGCGCGAGCTCGGGCGGAGCGATCGACTCGTCCGCTCCGACGGTGACTTCGGCGTCACGATCGTGACCAACGCCCTCAACATCGCGTACGAGCTCTCGGTCCGGGCGCACGTCAAGATCGTGGTCACCGGGGGCGTCTCGCGGCGCCAGTCCTATGAACTGGTCGGCCCGCTGGTCTCCAACTCCCTGCAGGAGATGGCTCTCGACGTCGCCATCCTCGGTGTCGACGGACTCAGCGTCCGCTTCGGCGCGACGACCCTCCACGAGGGAGAGGCCGACGTCAGCCAGCAGTTCGGGCGGGTGGCCAAGAAGGTCGTCGTCGTCGCCGACTCGACCAAGATGGAGCGGACGACGTTCGCCAGGATCTGCCCGCTCGACCAGCTCGACGTCCTGGTGACCGACCTTCCCGTGCCACCCGAGCTGGCCAAGGCCCTCGGCGCGGCGGGCGTCGAGATCATCATCGCGCCGTAACTCCGGGGCACGCCGAGCGCGGGTGTTCGGCCGAATGCCGGTCGCGCTCGAAACGAGCGAGGCTCGACGGTCGGGCGGCGACTCGTGCCCGATCCGAGGTCCGAGACGGGCCGTGTGTTTCGGGTTCGTAAACATCGCGCCGGAAACTCGATTCGGACTTCCGCTCAGACTTGTGAGCATTTACTGTCACTTCATGATCGTTTCGAGTACGTTTGAATCATGTTCACGCAAAGACGCGGAGAAAATGTGATGTCGACCCCTCGCGAAAGCGCCGCACCGATCCGGGTGGGTGTCGTCGGCATCGGCCAGCGCGCCTACATCGCGCACCACGTCGCGACCTCGCCCGACGCAGCCCTGGTCGTCGCCGCCGCCGACACGACGGCCGAGGGCGCCGCCGGGCCGCCGAAGAGTTCGGAGACGACATCGAGGTCTTCTCCTCGGTGGAGGCGATGATCCGCGACGCCGCCCTCGACGCCGCCATCGTGACCACTCCCGACTGGACGCACGCGGCCATCGCCATCGAGCTGCTCCGCGCGGGCGTCGCCGTCTATCTCGAGAAGCCGCTCGCCATCACGATCGAAGACGCCGACGAGATCCTGCGCACCGCCCACGAAACGGGCACCAAGCTCTACGTTGGTCACAACTTCCGGCACGCGGCCGTGGTCCGGCTGATGCACGACATCATCGAGCGCGGCGAGATCGGCGACGTGAAGACCGTCTGGGTGCGCCACTTCGTCGGCAACGGCGGCGACTACTACTTCAAGGACTGGCACGCCGAGCAGTCGAAGACGAACACGCTCCTCCTGCAGAAGGCCAGCCACGACATCGACGTCGTGCACCTGCTGGCCGGCGCCTACACGAAGCGGGTCGTCGGAATGGGCGACCTCATGGTCTACGGCGACGTCACCGACCGGGACACGCACGAGGGCGAGACGGTGAGGGACTGGTTCTCCCACGACAGCTACCCGCCGCTCGCGCAGACGCGGCTCAACCCGGTCATCGACGTCGAGGACGTCTCGATGATGATGATGACGCTCGACAACGGCGTGCTCGCCAGCTACGAACAGTGCCACTTCACCCCGGACTACTGGCGGAACTACACGGTCATCGGCACCGAGGGGCGGCTCGAGAACATCGGCGACACCGCCGGGGGAGTCGTCAAGGTCTGGAACCGGCGGCACGCCGCCGAGTGGAAGGTCGACGGCGACCTCGAGTACCCCATCGAGGGCGTCGAGACCGGCCACGAAGACGCAGACGTGCTCACGATGCACGAGTTCCTGGCCTTCGTCGCGCGCGACGAGAAGGTCACGCTGTCACCCGTGGCAGCTCGCGCCGCAGTGGCAGCAGGAGCCCTCGCCGCGCGCTCCCTTCGCAGCGGCTCCCAGCCGCTGGACGTCCCCGACCTCCCACACGACCTCGTCGAGCACTTCGCCCGAACCACGACCGTTCCCTCCCGCACCCCCACCGCACCCAGCCCTGCCGCCTAGGCAGAGCCTTCGAAAGGACACCGCAATGATCTCTCGACTCACCAGAGGCGGCAGTGCCAAGCGCCGCCTCGCGCTCGGCGTCGCCGCAGCCGTCGGCGTCGCCCTCCTCGCTTCGGGCTGCAGCTCGTCCTCGGGCGGCAGCGGCGGCAGCGATTCCGGCTACAAGGCGCCTGCCAAGAGCCTCAAGGCCAACATCACCTACGGCGTCTGGGACCAGACGCAGGTCAAGGCGATCGACGCCAACCTCAAGGGTTTCAACGAGGAGTACCCGAACATCAAGGTGAACGTCAACGTCACGCCGTTCGACAGCTACTTCACCAAGCTGCAGACGCAGGCCTCGAGCAACACGCTGCCCGACCTGTTCTGGCTCAACGGTCCGAACTTCCAGCTCTACGCGGCGAACGGCAAGGTCGAGCCGATCACCTCCGAGGTGAAGGCCGGCGCCATCAAGCTCAGCAATTACTCGTCCGCCCTCGACGACCTCTACTCGCTGAACGGCACCCAGTACGGCGTGCCGAAGGACTTCGACACCATCGGCGTCTGGGTCAACAAGGCCCTCTTCACCGAAGCGGGCGTGGCCCTCCCCAAAGCCGGCTGGACCTGGGACGACTTCCAGACGGCGGCCAAGACCATCTCCGAGAAGCTCGGCAGCAAGGGCATCTACGGCGGAGCCGGAGGCATGGACGGTCAGACCACGTACTACGACACCATCTTCCAGGCCGGCGGCAAGGTCATCAACGGCGACGGCACCAAGTCGGGTTACGACACGGCCGCCACGCAGTCCGGCATCGACTTCTGGACCAAGCTGATCGCCTCCAAGGCGTCACCGACCATCCAGCAGCTCACCGACACCCCGGCCGACCAGTGGTTCACCTCGGGCAAGCTCGCCATGTACTGGGGTGGCTCGTGGGCCCGCACCGAGGTCGGCTCGTCGCCGATCGCCAAGGACGTCCAGGTCTACCCGCTGCCGACGGGCAAGAAGCAGGCCACCGTCATCCACGGCGTGTCGAACGTCGTCGCGGCCGGCAGCAAGAACAAGGCCGCTGCGCAGGCCCTGCAGGTGTACCTCGCCTCGAAGAAGGCTCAGCTCCAGCAGGGCAACATGGGCGCCGTGATCCCGGCGTTCACCGGCACGCAGACCGCGTTCGCGAAGTCCGAGCCGGGCGTCAACCTGCAGATCTTCCTCGACGCCGTCAAGTACGCCGAGCCGTACCCCGTCTCGAAGAACACGGCCGCGTGGAACGCCCTCGAAGGCGCCCAACTGCCGGAGGCGTTCTCCGGCAAGAAATCGGTCTCCTCGGTGACCGACGGTCTCGCCACGCAGATGAACGCGCTGCTCGCCAAGGAGAAGTAGGCCGATGACCACCGAGACACTCCCGAAGGGGCGGGCCGCTCTCCGCGAGCGGCCCCGGCTCCTGAAGCGCGACGGGGCATGGCCCTGGTTGTTCGTCCTGCCGCTGTTGATCGGCATCGCCGTCTTCTACCTGTGGCCGATCATCCAGACCGCCTACTTCTCGCTCACGACCTGGGGTGTCTTCGGTGGCTCGACCTTCACGGGGGTGGCGAACTACGTCCGCCTGTTCGCCGACCCCCAGCTCTACTCGGCACTGGGCAACACGCTGCTCTACACCGGCATCGTCGTGCTGGGGGTGCCTCTGGCCGTCTGGCTCGCCAGTCTGCTGAACACCCCCGGCCTTCGATTCGCCTCCTTCTACCGGGTGCTCTTCTTCCTTCCCTACGTGGCCATGCCGACCGCCATCGCGATGGTCTGGCGGATCATCTTCAACGGCGACTTCGGCATCCTGAACTACGTCTTGAAGGGGTTCGGGATCACCGGTCCCTACTGGATCTCGACCCCGGGCTTCGCGCTGGTCGCGGTCGCCATCGTCGGGCTCTGGTCGTCGCTCGGATTCTCGATGATCATCCTCGGCGCGGGGCTCAAGAGCATCCCGGCCGAGCTCTACGAGGCCGCCGAACTCGACGGCGCGACACCGTGGCGGCAGTTCCGCTCCGTCACCGTGCCGCTGCTCACCCCGAGCATCTTCTTCGTCCTGATCATCACGATCATCGGCAGCTTCCAACTCTTCGACCTGCAGTACGCGATCCTCGGGTCGCCGACCACGAACCCCGTGATCCCGCAGAGCCTCTCGCTCGTCTACTTCTTCTACCAGCAGGGTTTCGTGTCGAACGACAAGGGCTACGCGGCGGCCATCGCCATGGTCATCTTCGTCATCATCGGCATCGTCACGCTCGTGCAGTTCCGACTGCAGAAACGGTGGGTCTCCAATGACTAACAACGTGTCCGTGGCCCGCACCTCGGCCGCCCTCAGCGACCCCGAGCTCGATCCGACCATGCCGCCGCCCGTCTCCCCCAAGAACCGGGGCGCAGGATCCCGCGCCCGCGCCGCACGCACCGCACGCCCCGGGCGCCGCCACGGCTCCCACGCCGTCGCCCACGTCGTGCTCGGCGTCGGCGGATTCCTGATGGCCTTCCCGTTCCTCTGGCAGATCGTCATGTCGCTGTCGACCAACGCCGAGGTCCAGAGCGTGACCCCGCATTTCTGGCCGGCGCACCTCCAGTGGTCGAACTACGCGACGGTCTTCGAGACACTGCCGTTCCTCGACCAGCTGCGCACGAGCATCCTGATCACCGTGATCCGGACGCTGGCCCAGATCCTGCTGTGCACCCTGGCCGGCTACGCGTTCGCCCGGATGACGTTCAAAGGGCGGGCCATCGTCCTCGCGCTGGTCCTGTCGATCCTGATGGTGCCCTCGCAGGTGTACCTGATCTCGCAGTACCAGCTCGTGCAGGGCTTCGGGCTCCTGAACACCATCGTCGGGCTGATGCTGCCAGGGTTGTTCAGCGCGTTCGGGACGTTCCTCATGCGGACGGCCTTCCTGAACCTGCCGACGGAGCTCGAGGAAGCGGCGCGGCTGGACGGCGCCAACCCGTTCCAGATCTTCTGGAAAGTGATGCTCCCGCTGGCGAGACCCTCGATCAACGTCCTGGCGATCACGACGGTGCTCTGGTCGTGGAACGAACTGCTCTGGCCGCTGGTCGTCTCGACGAACTCCACGTCGATGCCGCTCTCGGCCGGGCTCGCGACCCTCATCGGCGACAAGACCACCGACTACCCGGTGGTCATGGCGGCCAGCCTGATGGCCATGGCGCCGGTGCTCATCATGTTCATCGTGCTCCAGCGTCGTGTCATCGATGGCTTGGCGTTCAGCGGCCTCAAATGACGCCGCGCACGGATCACTCGGCGCGGAGAGCGCCTCCTGGTCCGTGCGCAGCGTCGGGGCTTGAAATGACGCCGCGCACGGATGACTCGGCGCGGAGAGCGCCTCCTGGTCCGTGCGCAGCGTCGGGGCTTGAAATGACGCCGCGCACGGATGACTCGGCGCGGAGAGCGCCTCCTGGTCCGTGCGCAGCGTCGGGGCTTGAAATGACGCCGCGCACGGGTCACTCGGCGCGGAGAGCGCCTCCTGGTCCGTGCGCAGCGTCGGGGCCTCAAGTGCCGCCGCGCACGGATCACTCGGCGCGGAGAGCGCCACGGGCTTGAAGTCAGCGCAGTTCCGATCACACAACAGGGGAGTTTCAATGAAGAAGCAGTTGTTCGCAGGGGTGGCGCTCGCCGCCGCCCTCGCCCTGGCGGCACCGACCGCCGCGTCGGCACACCCGGCGCCCTCGTCGCACACGGTCTCGTACACGGCGTCCGACGCCGTGATAGCGAACCCGGCGCGCGGCTTCTACCACTCGACGGAGACGCACTACCTCAAGGACGGAACCGGCTACGAGCCGCTCGACCTGAAGACGCTCCAGGGCTACCGGAAAGAGGGAGTGACGCAGATCCTGCGCGAATTCTGGATGGAGAAGTTCGTCGACCAGAAGAGGCTCGATCCCGCCTGGCTGAAACTCGTCCAGAAGGACTTCGACACGGCTCGCAAGGCCGGCGTCTCGGTGATCGTGCGCTTCGCGTACGTCCAGGGCGGTGACTTCCCGTACAACCCGCCCTACGGTGACGCGGACGTGTCGACGGTCCTCTCCCACATCGCTCAGTTGACGCCGATCCTGCGTCGTAACGCCGACGTCATCGCCGTGCTGCAGGAGGGCTTCATCGGTCTCTGGGGCGAGGGGTACTACACCGACCACTTCGCGGCCGATCCGAGCGACCCCGGCACGCTGACCGACACCGACTGGGCGAACCGCAACAAGGTGGTGGCGGCCGAGCTCGCAGCTCTGCCCGCCTCGCGGCAGATCCAGGTGCGCACCATGCAGATGAAGCAGAAAGCGGTCGGCGTGACGTCCGGCACGTCCGGAGCGCTGACCCCGACGCAGGCGCACAACGGATCGGCGAAGTCGCGCATCGGGCACCACAACGACTGCTTCCTCGCTGCGCCCGACGACTTCGGGACCTTCCTCACCGACCCGCTGTCGCTCGACCAGGACTACCTGGCGGCCGACTCGCGATACGTCGCCGTCGGCGGGGAGACGTGCAACGTCGACGCCCCCGCTCGGAGTTCCCGAGTGCCGAGGCCGAGATGGCGAAGTACCACTACAGCTACCTCAACCGCGACTACAACGAGGACGTCCTGAACTCCTGGGGCAGCGCCGGCCTGACCGAGACCGCCAAGCGCCTCGGCTACCGGTTCGTGCTCACCTCGAGCACGGTCACGTCGGGCCGCACGCCCTCGGTGTCGGTCTCGCTTCGCAACGACGGCTTCTCGGCCCCGTACAACTCCAGGCCCGTGCAGCTCGTCCTGACCGACGGGCGCCGCAGGATCACCGTCCCCGTCAAGGCGGATGCCGACACCTGGCAGCCCGGCAGGACGATCACCGTCGGTGCCTCGCTCGCGCGGGTTCCCGCCGGTCACTGGTCGGTCGCGCTCGCGCTGCCCGCACCCGAGCGATCGCTGGCCCATGACGTCGACTACGCCATCCAGACGGCGAACGTCGGCACCTGGGACGCCCGCGCCGGTGTCAACCGGCTCCACCAGACGGTCACCGTCGGCCGACGCTGACCCCCGCCCTCCGGCAGCCTCCCCACCTCCGAAAATCGAAGGGAATTTTCGCCCCCTGCCCGCGAGATCCGCATGAGTCGGCAGCTCGAGCGAAAATCCCCTTCGATTTCGGGACAGACCGGCCGCGCCCGCACCTGATCCGCGGGCGCGGCCTTCCCGACGGCGGGTGTGCGAAGCTACCTCCATGAGCAGGGCGGCGGCCGGGGGAGCGAGCGCGCATCGCTCGTCAGTGAAGACGTCCGTCGTCGCAATCTGAGCCTGGTGACCCTCGACCTCCTCGAGAACGGCCCGCGCTCGCGCAGCAGGATCGCCGACTCCACCGGCCTCACGCGGGGTTCCGTGACCGCGCTCAGCGCGGCTCTCGTCGAGGCCGGCGTCGTCCGGGAATCCGAACCGCTGCTCGACGGCGGCAAGGGCAGGCCCGTGACACACCTCCTGCTCGCCGCCGACGACGTGGCCTTCGTGGCCCTCCAACTCGACGCCGACCGGGCGGAGGGGGTCGCCGTCACCCTCTCCGGTGACGTGCTCGCGCGCCGGACGCAGCACCACGGACGGCCGATGGGGCGACCGGAGCTGATCCTGGACGTCTTGGCGGCGGTGGCGACGCAGGTGCTCGCCGATGTGGAAGAGGCCGGCCGGCGCGTGATCGATCTGTCCGTCGTCGTCTTCGCTCCGGTCGGCGGTGATCCCGTCGTCGTCCTCGCCGACACCGACCTGCAGTGGGGGAGGGTGGATGTGCTTCGGGGACTGCGCGATCGCGTCCCGGGCCTTCCCGCTTCGATGCGCTTGCAACCGGACGCTACGCTCGCAGCCCTGGCCGAGCTACGGCTGCGCCCCGGCATCCTCGATCTCGTCTACCTGAAGAGCAACTCCGGCATCGGCGGAGCCGCCTTCGTCGACGGGCGCCTCGTCGCCGGATCGCACGAGGCCGCGGGCGCGTTCGGCCACCTCCCGGTCGACTTCGCCGGCGACCTCTGCGACTGCGGCCAGCGCGGGTGTCTCGTCACGGTCGCCGGCCCGGACGTCGTCCTGGAGCGGGCCGGGCTGCGGCCGCTGATGCTCGATTCCGGCCTGACCCTGGCGCTGGAGGAGCTGGTGAGCCGAATCGCCGCGGGTGAGTCCGACGCCGTGCGCGCCTGGCATGACGCGGCCGTCTGGATCGGGCGGGCGCTCCAGATCATCGTTCGCAGCTTCGATCCTGCTGTCGTCGTGTTCGGCGGCTACTGGGCGGAGCTCGTCGACACGCTCCGGCCCGCGTTCCTCCGCGATCAGCCGACTCTGGTCGGGGCCGACACGTGGGCGGTCGCCGTGCTGGAGGCGGGTGTCCTCGGCCAGGACGCCGCTCTCCGCGGGGCGCTCTGGTCGGCGCGGGCTGCTGTTCTGGAGGAGCCGCTGCTGCTCGACCCGGCCCGTTAAATTCAACGCTTGAACTATTTGGCGTCTCGCGTCATACTCATTGCCGAACGGTGGTCGGTTTTCGGCCGGCCGTTCGAGCACGCTCCCGTGCGATCGCAGTCCGTCTCAATGAGGAGAACGAATGTCCAACGCGCCTTTTCCCGTGGTCGGCTCCACGCCGATCCCTGCCGAGAGCGCTCCGGCCCCCGCCGTGAAGCGCACCCTCCTGCCCTCCCTGGCCATCACGTCGCTCGTCCTGTTCGCCACGTACTCCGGGCTCATCTCGGTGCTGCTGCCGAATCAGGCGACGGCCATCGATCCGGCGCACAAGGTCCAGAACGTCGCGATCATCAGCACGGTGTCGTTCGTCTTCACGCTGTTCGCGCAGCCGATCGTCGGTGCCTTCAGCGACCGCACGCGGTCCCGCCTCGGGCGGCGAGCGCCGTGGATGATCATCGGGACCGCCGTCGCCGCCGTCTTCCTGATCGGTCTCGGGAACCTGTCGTCGATCCTGTGGATCACCGTCTTCTGGGTCGTCATCCAGGTCGCCCTGAACGCCATGCAGGGCCCGCTGACCGCGGTGACGCCGGATCGCTTCGAGAAGAGCCGCCGCGGGGGAGCGTCGGCGATGGTGGGGCTCGGCACGATGGCCGGAGGCACCATCGGCGTGATCGTGGCCGGGCGCCTCGCCGCGAACGTGGGCGTCGGCTATACGGCGTTCGGCATCGGCGTCCTCGTCGTGACCGCGCTGTTCGTCGTGTTCAACCGCGACTTCTCGAGCGCCCAGCAGCAGAACCCGCCGTTCCGGTGGCGCGCCTTCTTCTCCGGCTTCTGGATCGACCCGCGGAAGAACCCCGACTTCGCCTGGGCCTTCGCCGCCCGGTTCCTCTTCATCATGGGGTACTTCGTCGTCTTCGCGTACCAGTTGTTCATCCTCACCGACTACATCGGTCTGAGCCTCGGCCAGGCCAACGTCCAGATCGGGGTGATCAGCCTCGCGTCACTTGCCACGACCGTCGTCTCGGTCCTGCTCGCCGGGTTCCTCAGCGATCGTCTGGGCCGCCGCAAGGTCTTCATCTACATCGCGTCGGTGCTGATGATCGTGGGACTCGCAATGCCCCTGCTCATGCCGACCGTCACCGGCATGCTCGTCATGTCGGCCATCAACGGCTTCGGCTTCGGCCTCTACATGTCGTGCGACACCGCGCTCATGACCGAGGTGCTGCCGGGCGGTGGCGTCGCGGCCGGAAAGGACCTCGGCATCCTGAACGTCGCGACCAACATCCCGCAGGCCCTGAGCCCGGCGGTCGCCGCACTGCTGATCAGCAGCTCGTTCGGCTACCACGCGCTGTTCGTCTTCGGCATGATCTGCGTCGCTCTGGCGGCCATCGCGCTGGTACCGATCAAGAGCGTCCGGTGAGCCGGATGCCGCATACCGAACCGACCACCTCAACCCCTTCCGAAGGAGACACCATGACCTCGACCGTCGACGTCACCACCCGCGCGGGAACCGTCCGCGGAATCCAGCGACCCGGCTCGGCCGCATTCCTCGGCATTCCGTTCGCCGAGGCCCCCACCGGGGAGAGGCGCTTCGCCGCTCCGGTGCCGCACGCCCCTGGGACGGCGTCCTCGACGCGACCCGTTACGGTGCGACGCCACAGCGGGAAGCTCTGTCCGAAGTCACCCTGATTCCCGAGCCGTCCATCCCGGGCGACTCGACCCTGAACGTGAACGTCTTCACGCCCCGGCCGGGAGAGACCGACGCGGCGCTTCCTGTCCTCGTGTACATCCACGGGGGCGGGTACGTCGCCGGCTCACCGGCGAGCCCCTGGTACGACGGAGCAGCCTTCAACCGCGACGGAATCGTCACCGTCAGCGTGTCGTACCGCCTCGGATTCGACGGCTTCGGCTTCATCGAGGACGCGCCGATGAACCGCGGCGTTCTCGACTGGATCCTCGCGCTCGAGTGGGTCCGCGACAACATCGACGGGTTCGGCGGCGATCCCCGACGCGTGACCATCGCCGGCCAGTCGGCTGGTGGGGGAGCCGTCCTCACCCTGCTCGCCGTGCCAAGCGCGAAGGAGCTCTTCCACGGGGTGATCTCGCTCTCCGGCGCCACCTCGGACACCCCGCTCGCGAGCGCCGAGGCGGCCGGGCGGCTCCTGGCCGAGAAGGCAGGCGTCGCGCCGACTCTCGAGGGGCTCCGGGCGGTGCCGGAGGAGACGATCCTGCGCCTCCAGGGCGAACTCTCGGTCGTCGAGGCGCAGGCCCCGGGGGATCCGATGGCGCCGCTGGCCGCGCTCGTCACCGACGGGCTCGTGCTCGGACCGGTGGTCGACGGGCACCTGCTGCCGACCGGCGTGCGAGAGGCGCTCGCCGGAGGAGCAGGAGCGGAGAAGGCCCTCCTCCTCGGCGCCACCGACAACGAGTTCAGCATGGCTCTGCTGCCGCACGAAGCGGCGCTGGCCGACGTCGACCCGGCCTCGGCCCTGGCCGGACTGGGACTGGACGAACCGGCTGCGCGTTCGTACGTCGACACTCACCCCGGTCTGTCGACGGCCGGGATCCTCGGGCAGTTCGTCACCGACAGCATCTTCCGTTCGAAAGCGGTCGAGTACGCCCGCGCCCGCGAAGACGGAGGCGCTCCGGCGTGGCTGTACCGTTTCGCCTGGTCGTCCGCGGTCATGGGCGGTGCGACGCACTGCCTCGATGTGCCGTTCTTCTTCGATTGCCTGGACGACGACCGCGTCGACGCCATCACCGGGCCGAACCCGCCCGCGTCGCTCGCGGCCGACGTCCACGGTGCCGCGGTCCGCTTCATCACGGCGGGCGATCTCGGCTGGGCTGCGTACGACGACGAGGCGAAGGCCGTCATGGTCTACGGCGTCCCGTCCGTCGTCGTGCCGGACGGCTACGCCGACGCGAGCGTGTCGGCCGCGGTCCCCCGGCGCTGAGCTGCCGCGCCTCTGCCCGCACTCCCCGCCTCCTCCCTCCTTCCCGCCCGCCTTCCTTCCCGCCTCCCGAAATCGAAGGGGATTTTCGCCTGATGCCCTCGCGATCCGCTTGGGGCGGCGGCTCCGGCGAAAATCCCCTTCGATTTCTGCCAACGGCGGCGGGCAGTGGGGCGGGGCGGGCGGGCAGTGGACGGCGAGGTGGGGCAGAGCCGACGGACGGCAGAGCGACTCGGCGCTACGCCGTCTTCATGATGTCGGCGGTGAAGTTCTGCACCCGCGCGAGGAGCCCGGCGGCGCGCTCGGCGATGCGCTCCGGCGGGTTCAGGTGCGGCGGTGCGACCCGGATCAGCATCGAGCAGGCGAGGTCTTCGCAGATGTAGGTGCCGACGGTGTTGCCGTTCAGCCCCGCTTCTCCGGCTCGCGGTGCGGTGAACAGGCGCACCTGCGTCGCCGGCTGCGGCGAGTGGCAGAGCGAGCACATCGCGGCGATGCCCGGGCGGAGGGCTGTCGACGAGGTGCGGACGACGAGGCCCGTCGCGCGGTCGTCGAGCCACGACACGATGTAGCCGCGCAGGTGGGCCTGCGGGTCGCGCCAGCCGAGGAACTCGCGTTCGTCCCACAGCATCTCGTGCAGCCCGGGGATCGGCAGGCGGTCGAGGTCGCCCGGAAGGGCATTGACGAACGACGAACGGATGTCGTCTTCGGTCAGCGGCTTCACGACTCCAGCCTAGCCGCGAGATCCCGACGCGGTACTGGCAGGATCGAAGCATGACAGGCGCTCGAAGGACGGACGGAAGCGCGGGCGACGCCGACTACGGAACGATCGGTGCGGGGTACGCCCACTACCGGCAGCCCGACCCGCGCATCAAGGCGGCCATCGTCGAGGCGCTCGGCGACGCGCGTTCCGTGGTCAACGTCGGGGCGGGCGCAGGATCGTACGAGCCTCGCGATCGCAACGTCACCCCGGTCGAACCGAGTGCGTCCATGCGCGCCCAGCGTCCCGCCGGCCTCGCCACCGCGATCGACGGCACGGCCGAGCACCTGCCGTTCGACGACGATGCGTTCGACGCGGCGATGTCGACCTTCTCCATCCACCAGTGGGGAGACCTCGGAGCAGGACTCCGGGAGCTTCGGAGGGTGACGCGCGGCGCGGTGATCCTGCTCTCCTGTGATCCTGCTGCCCTCGACCGGTTCTGGCTTGTCGAGTACGCGCCCGAGGTGATCCGGACGGAGGCCTCGCGGTACCCGGCGCCGGCCGACGTGGCCCGACTCCTGGGCGGAGACGTCACGACCACGCCGGTGCCGATCCCGCTCGATTGCACGGATGGTTTCGGCGAGGCGTACTACGGGCGGCCGGAACTCCTGCTCGAGCCGGGCGCCCGTCTGGCGAACTCGGCGTGGAGTTTCGTCGAGCCAGAGGTCGAGGGCCGCTTCGTCGAGAACCTCACGGCCGACCTCGCCTCCGGAGTCTGGGACGAACGCCACGGGCACCTGCGCACGCAGCCGACGTTCGACGGCTCGCTGCGCCTGATCGTCGGTCGCTGATCCCTCGCGCGCAGCTCGCACAGAGCGCTCGTCCCTTGTCACATTGACTGGACATAAACGGGGCACCCACGTAGTCTCGAGAGGCGCCGATTCGTCGGCGCCCCCAGCACCTCCCGCGTCGAAGGAGACCACTCGAATGAACACCCGCCGCCCCCTCGGAATCGGACTCATCAGCGTCGGCTGGATGGGGCGGCTGCATTCGAAGGCCTACTCGTCGATCCGGTACGCCTATCCCGAGGCGCAGTTCTCCCCGCGCCTCGTGGTGGCGGCCGACGCGGTCCAGGCCAACGCCGACTACGCGGTCGACGTCCTCGGCTACGAGCGCTCCACCCTCGACTTCCGCCAGGTGCTCGCCGACCCCGAGGTCGACGTCGTCTCCATCTGCGCGCCGAACTTCCTGCATCGGGAGTTCGCGCTCGCCGCCGCTGCCGCAGGCAAGCCCTTCTGGATCGAGAAGCCGACCGGCCGCGACGCCTCCGAGACTCGCGACATCGTCGACGCCGCAGCGGCGGCCGGGCTCGTCACCGGCGTCGGCTTCACCTATCGGCAGGCGCCGGCCATCCAGCACGCCAAGCGGCTCATCGCCGACGGGCGGCTCGGTGAGATCACCAACGTCAAGGTCTCGATGCTCGCCGACTACTCGGCCGACCCGCTGGGCGCCCACACGTGGCGCTACGAGACCGCGCGAGCAGGGTCGGGCGTCCTCGGAGACCTGCTCTCGCACGGCATCGACCTCGCCACGCAGCTCGTCGCCCCCATCGGCGACGTCACGGCGCTGACGCAGACCGTCATCACCGAGCGGCCGAAGCCCGCAGGCGTGACCGTCGGCCACGTCCAGGCTTCGGCCGACGACCCGAAGCTGCCCGTCGAGAACGAGGACTACGCCTCGATGCTCGTGAAATTCGCAGGATCGCGAGCCGTCGGGTTCCTGGAGGCCAGTCGCGTCGCCGTCGGGCCCCGCTCCGACTACGCCATCGAGGTCTTCGGCACGAACGGGTCGCTCCGCTGGTCGTTCGCGAGCATGAACGAGCTCGAGGTGTGCCTCGGCACGGATGGCGACACCCACGGCTACACGACCGTGCTGGCGGGCCCCGGCGACGGCGACTACTCGCACTTCCAGCCCGGCCCCGGCATCGCGATGGGTTTCGACGATCTCAAGACCATCGAGGCGTTCCAGTTCTTGCAGTCGGTCGTCACCGGCACGCAGGTCGCGCCCTCGGTGGGCGACGCACTGGCCGCCGCCCGGGTGGTCGCCGCCGCCGAGGCGTCGGCCGCCGACGGTGCGTGGCACCACGTCGAGTCGGTGCCCGCCACCGTCTGACCTGCACGGCCGTCCAACTCGCCCCACCGTCCCTCTCGCACCACCGACTACCGCTCCCGCCGCCGGACACCGCCGGAGGCGGGTGGATCCGTGCTGTGCGGCGTCGACTCAGCGACGGGCGGCGGCCGTCGACGACCGCACGACGAGCGACGGCTCGACCAGGGTCGTCCGCGGCGGCAGCGTCGGGTCGTCGATCCTGCTCAGAAGGGATCTCGTGACGGCAGAGCCGACCTCGGCGCCTCGGTCGTCGACGGTGGTGAGGTCGAGGGTGTGGCTGCTGGCCAGCGGTGAGTTGTCGAAGCCGACCAAAGAGACGTCCTGGGGCACGCGGAGGCCGCGTTCGCCGAGGGCTGCGAAGGCCCCGAGCGCCATGGTGTCGTTGGCGGCGAAGACGGCCGTGACGTCGGGGTGCTCGTCGAGCAGGGTCGTTGCCGCGCGGTAGCCGTCGGGCTCGTTCGTCTCGGCGCCTGCGCCGGTGACCACGGGGGCGAGGCCGGCCTCCTGCAGGCGTTGCTCGTACGCGATCCTGCGATGCCGGGCGCTGCCGCCCGAGCCCGTGAGGTGGCCGATCCGGGTGTGCCCGAGAGCGAGCAGGTGGTCGACCGCCAGGCGGGATCCTGCCTCTTCGTCGACGGCGACGCTGTCGGCCCCGGGATTCCGCGCTCGCGTCCGCCCGCCACGACCGTCGGCACGGGCGTGCTGCGCGGTCCGGCGAGGGCTTCGACGACGGCCTCGGTGGGCTCGGCCGCCACGACGAGGCCCTCGACACGCATCGCGAGGAAGGCGTCGACCGGGCTTCCGCCGAGGCGGGAGTTCAGCTGCATGTCGGTGACGGTGACGTAGTGGTTGTGGCCGAAGAGCTCGTCTTCCATGCCGCGGATCAGCCCGACGAACCAGAGGTTGGTGTAGTCGTCGACGACGACGCCGATGCTGCCCGTGCGGTTGCCGGCCAGCGAGGTCGCCGCGAGGCTCGGCCGGTAGCCGAGCGACTCGATCGCCGCTTCGACGGCCAGGCGACGCTTCTGGCTGACCCCCTTGCCGCCGCGAAGGACGAGCGAGACGAGCGACTTCGAGACCCCCGCGCGATCGGCGACGTCGTAGATCGTCGGCCCTCCGCCTTTTCGCATTGACGCGCCCCTCGTTGGTATGTACTGTCAAACCTAGCGTTTGTGTAGCGCTCCATTTTTACACAGTTTCACCTCCACCCCTTTCGTTTCGAAGGAGAAACCCCACTCGTGGCCACAGAAATCGGCGTCGCCGTCATCGGCGCAGGCATGGCGGGCAAGGCACACGCCGCCGCCTACCGCGTCGCCTCGTCCCTCTACAACCCGGTGCTACCGCCGGTTCGACTCGTCTCGATCGGCGACGTGAACGCCGAGTTCGGCTCGATCGCCGCGAAGCGGTTCGGCTACGAGCGCAACGACACGTCGTGGCAGGCCATCGCCGAGGCCGACGACATCGACGTGGTGAGCGTCGTCATCGCGAACTCGCTTCACCGCGAGGTCGTCGAGGGTCTCCTGGCCGCAGGCAAGCACGTCCTCTGCGAGAAGCCGCTCAGCGACTCGCTTCCCGATGCCCGCGCCATGGCGGCCGCCGCCGCCGAGTCCGACAGCATCGCCCGAGTCGGCTTCACCTTCCGCCGTACCCCGGGCATCGCCTACATTCGCGAGCTGATCCAGACCGGCGTGCTGGGCGAGGTCTTCCACTTCTCCGGCCGCTACTGGACCGACTACGGTGCCGACCCGCAGGGCCCGATGAGCTGGCGCTTCGCAGGCCCGGCAGGATCCGGCGCGCTCGCCGATGTGGGAAGCCACCTCTCGTACGTGGCCGAGTTCCTCTGCGGTGACGTGAAGAGCGTCAGCGGCGGGCGCCTGTCGACCGTCATCGACCGGCGCCCCAAGCCGCTCGGGGCGGTCATGGGTCACGACCACGCCGAGGTCGGAGACGAGCTCGCCGACGTCACGAACGACGACTACGCGGCCTTCTCGGCCGAGTTCGCCACCGGCGTCGGCGGCTTCGAGGTCTCCCGTGTCGCCGCCGGCCACGCGAACAGCCTGATCTTCGAGGTCTTCTGCGCCAACGGCTCCGCTCGCTTCGACCAGCGTCGGCCCTCCGAGATCGAGCTGTTCCTCACGGGCGGGCCGTCGGCCACGAACGGCTACCGCCAGGTCATCCTGGGGCCGGCGCACCCCTACATCGCGGGCGGCCTCGCCATGGACGCCCCGAGCGTCGGCTTCGGGCAGAACGACGCCTTCGCGTACCAGGCCCGGGCCTTCCTGGAGGAGGTCGCCGGCATCGACGAGAACGACTCGCTGCCCCGCTGCGCCGGCTTCGACGAGGGGATCCACAACCTGGAGTTCCTCGCCGCCGTCGCCGAATCCGCTCAGAACGAAGGAAAGAAGGTCTCGCTGTGAAGCTCGGCGTCTACAACGCGATCCTGCACGACCGTCCACTCCCCGAGGCCCTGAAGGTCGTCGGCGACCTCGGCCTCACCGGCATCGAGGTCAACTCGGGCGGCTTCCTGCCTCCGGTCCACATCCCGAACCTCGACGAGATCGTCGCGTCGCCCCAGGCGGCCGCCGACTATCTCGGCGTCTACGAGGGCACCGGCGTGAGCATCGCCGGCCTCAACTGCAACGGCAACCCGCTCCACCCGAACTCCGTGATCGGCGACGCGCACGCGAACGACATCCGCCGTTCGATCGAGGCCGCGGCGGCGCTCGGCCAGAACCGTGTCGTCACGATGTCCGGCCTGCCCGGTGGGTCCCCGACGGAGCAGCACCCGAACTGGCAGGTCAACGCCTGGAACTCGGCGTCCCTCGACATGATCGACGACCAGTACGAGGTGGCGGTCGCGTTCTGGAAGGAGATCGACGCGCTGGCGCGGGACCACGACGTCAAGGTCGCGCTCGAGCTCCACCCCCAGAACCTCGTCTTCAACTCCGAGGGGATCCTGCGTCTCGTCGAGCAGGGCGGCCTCACCAACATCGGCGTCGAGCTCGACGCCAGCCACCTGTTCTGGCAGCAGATGGATCCGGTGGCGGTCGTCCGTCACCTCGGCTCCCTCGTCTTCCACGCCGCGGCGAAAGACATCAGGATCAATCCCGCCGTCGCTCTGAACGGCGTCCTCGACAACAGCTTCCGCAAGCTCAGGCCGGACGAACCGCGCACCCATCTCGGCGGCGACGAGTGGGCCAACGAGTGGCCGAAGGATTCCGCGTGGGACTTCGTCGCGCTGGGCAAGGGGCACGACACGGCCTACTGGACCGAGTTCCTGCGAGCCTTGCACGACGTCGATCCTGAGATCGCTGTCAACATCGAGCACGAGGACGTCGAGCTCGGCCGGATCGAGGGGCTCGAGATCGCGGCGAGCGTGCTCAGGGACGCCGACGCTGCCCTGCAGGCCTCGCTCGTCTGAGGCCGGCGCGCCTCGCCGCGAGGTCGCCCGACCCCTCGCGGGTACGCCGCGAGGTCGCCCGAACCCTCGCGGGTACGCCGCGAGGTCGCCCGAACCCTCGCGAGATGGCCCGATCTGTCGCCTGCTGGCGAGCGACCCCACAGAACGGGCCATTTCGTGCGGGGCAACCGGCTCGGGGAGCGGCGCGCCCCGCCGCCGTCCCCCGAAACGCCGCCGGGATTGAGCGCTTACGGAGGTTGAGCGGCCAGGATTGCCGGATGACTTCCACCGACGACGCCTCGACTCCCGACGACGCAGCCATCAGCGCCCCCGACCGCGAGCAGACGCCGCTCGAGTCGGCGATCGCGAACGGCCAGGCCGGCCAGGGTGACATGAACGACGTCATCGCGCAGTTCGTGAACGCGCTCATCGTCGTTCCAACGGCCACGGAGGTGACCGACGACCTCAACGAGCTCCAGCCGGTCCTCTTCGACCGCGAGGGCACGCCGATGCTGGCCGTGTTCAGCCACGTCGACCGCATTCCCGAACAGGTCGCCGATGTTGCGTCCTACGCCGTGCAGATGCCGGCCGCCGAGCTCGTCCAGGCGATCCCCGACGAGACCGGCCTGGTGGTGAACCCCGGCAGCACCGAGGGGTTCGAGATGCTGCCCGAGGGTGTTCAGCAACTGGCGAACGACGTGCGTGGCCTCGTGGCCGCCATGGAGGAGTCCGAGGCCCAGCAGCAGTCCGAGACGTCGACCCCGTCGAAGGTCGACCCCTCGAGCATTCCCAACTTCTAGATCGTGATCGGCGGGGCCGGGGGCGGGCTCCGGGAGGACTCTCCTCCGCGGCCGGACGAGTCGTGATCGTCGACGCGAGGTGCGTGAGTTCGAAGTGATCGATCCGTGACGACAGGCAATCATTCGGAGCCCTTCGAGGGACCGCTCTCCAGAGACATCCCCGTCGTGCGTCGTGGCCCGGCGGTGAGCTACGCAAAGAGGCCGACCGGTCCGGTCACGTTCGGAAGAGTCGTCGTGGACGGACGGTTGATCGGCTTCGTCTACTACTCGGACTCACACGACGCGCTGGGTTTCCTCGCCGCCGACGGCGCCGGAGATTTCGGGCAGAACGCGGCGGGATCCTGGTCACGATTGTTTCGTTTCCAGTTTGAGCGTGCGTTGAGTCCGTCCGAGGCCTTTGCCAAGATCGCCGAGGGTGAGTCCGGCAGCGAGGCGGTCGGCAACCTCGTGCCCGGCTCGACGGAGAGCGTCTCGACGTTCGACGCCCTCGACGCTCTGGCCAGGAGGTCGTGACCGACGGGCCGCTCGCCCCGTTCGTCGAGGCGATCCCGTGAGCCGTTGCGGTCGGTGCGAGGAAATCGAAGGGGATTCTTCGTCTGACAGGGGTTTCACGCGCGAAACGGGGCCGCTTCGGAGGAATCCCCTTCGATTTCGGCGGAGTCGGCGACAGCACAGGCGGAGCCCGAGATCGCGGCTACGCGCGGGAGGGCAGGCTGAGCCGCGACACGCGCACGAAACCCAAGGCTTGCTAGGCTCGACGCACAACCGAACATCGGGCCAGAACCACAGCGCGGGAGAGTGCTCGACCATCACGGTCGGCCACCGAAGGAGCAAGCTTCCCCGCCAATCTCTCAGGTAGACGTACCGCGCAGTGGTGGCCACTCTGAAAAGCAGGAGCTGATCATCGCGCCTCGCCCACGGTGAAAGTCGACGGCCAGCGCGTGGCCCGGCGAAGCTCTCAGGCTCATGACAGAGGGGGATTCCTGCTGACACGCTCGACGAGCCCACCGGAGTCCTGAATGACCGATGCACTAGTCCCGCCCGACGAGGGTGCGGTCGAACCTCGCTACAGCCCGCTCCACGACGTCCACGTCGAGGCCGGTGCGAGCTTCACCGACTTCGCCGGCTGGCAGATGCCCGTCCGCTACTCGTCCGATCTGCAAGAGCACCACGCCGTCCGCCAGGCGGCCGGTCTCTTCGACCTCTCCCACATGGCCGAGATCGCCGTCGTCGGTCCCGATGCCGGGCCGTTCCTCGACGCGGCCCTCGCCGGCACGCTCTCGAGCATCGCCGTCGGCCGCGCGAAGTACTCGCTGCTGCTCGCCGAAGAGGGGGCATCCTCGACGACCTCGTCGTCTATCGCCTCGACGACCACGACTTCCTCGTGGTCGCCAACGCCGGCAACCGGCAGGTCGCCTTCGAGACGCTGGCGAAGCGGGCGCACGGCTTCGACGTCACCGTCGACGACGAGAGCGACGACACCGCTCTCATCGCGATCCAGGGTCCCGAGGCCGAGGGGGTCCTCGACGAATTGATCACGCAGGATCGCCTCGCCCCCGACTCCCCGCTGGCCGAGTTGCGCTACTACCGCGTCCTCCAGGGCACCTTCGACGACGTCCCCGTGCTCGTCGCCCGCACCGGGTACACCGGCGAAGACGGCTTCGAGCTCTATCTCGACAACGAGACCGCGCCGTCGCTCTGGCGCGCCATCGCCGAAGCCGGCGCCTCGCGCGGCGTCGTGCCCGCCGGGCTGGCGAGCCGCGACACGCTCCGGCTCGAGGCCGGCATGCCGCTCTACGGGCACGAGCTCGGGCTCGACACCCGAGCCGCGCAGGCCGGTCTCGGTCGCGTCGTCGACCTCTCCAAGGACGAGTTCGCCGGGCGCGACAACGCCCTGCCGGCCGAGGGCGCCCGGGTGCTCGTCGGCCTCGCGCTCGAGGGCAAGCGCGCCGCGCGCGCGGAGTACCCCGTCCTCGATCCTGCTGGAGTCGTCGTCGGCGAGGTGACCAGCGGGGCCCTCTCGCCGACGCTCGGTCACCCGGTCGCCATGGCGTACGTCGATCCTGATTTCTCCACCGTCGGAACCGCGCTCGGTGTCGACGTGCGCGGCACCACCATTCCTGCGACCGTCGTCGCGCTCCCCTTCTACAAGCGCTCCTGAAAGGGCCACCCGTGTCTGACCTCACCACCCTCAAATACACCGCCGAGCACGAGTGGCTCCTGATCGACGGCGGCACCGCCACCGTCGGCATCACCGACTACGCGGCCGACAAACTCGGCGACGTCGTCTACGTCGACCTTCCCGCCGTCGGAACCGACGTCGAGGCGGGCAAGGTCGTGGGCGAGATCGAGTCGACCAAGTCGGTGGGCGAGCTCTTCGCGCCGGTCCTCGGCACGGTCCTCGCGATCAACGACGCCGTGGTCGACGCGCCCGACCTGGTGAACTCGTCGCCGTTCGACGACGGCTGGCTGATCAGGATCACGCTCTCGGGCGATCTCCCGACGCTCCTGAGCCGCGACGAGTACGTCGCCCTGACCGCCGAATGAGCGGCGACCTGATCCAGGGCACCGCGGCCGAGGGTTTCGCCGATCGCCACATCGGGACGACCCCGACCGAGCAGCAGACCATGCTCGAGGCTCTCGGATTCGATACCGTGCGCGCCCTCGTCGAGAAGGCCGTACCCGACAGCATCCGCGCCCGAGAGCTCCCCTCCACCGTGCTGCCCGAGCCGATCGGCGAGCAGGAGACGCTCGCCGAGCTCCGCACTCTGGCGAACCGCAACCGCGTCAACCGGTCCTTCCTCGGCCTCGGCTACTACGGCACGGTCACCCCCGCGGTCATCCAGCGCAACGTCCTCGAGAACCCGAGCTGGTACACGGCGTACACGCCGTACCAGCCGGAGATCTCACAGGGCCGCCTCGAGGCCCTGATCAACTTCCAGACCATGGTCGCCGAGCTCACCGGTCTCATCACGGCGAACGCCTCCATGCTCGACGAGTCGACGGCCGTCGTCGAGGGGATGCTCCTCGCGAGGCGCGCCTCCAAGGCCGCGAACAACACCTTCGTCGTCGACTCCGACGCGCTGCCGCAGACGAAGGCGCTCCTGCGCGGCCGCGCAGCAGCGGTCGGCATCGACCTGGTCGAGCTGCCGCTCGCGGTGACGTCCCCGACCGATCTGCCCGAGGCCTTCGGTCTCTTCGTGCAGTACCCCGGTGCGAGCGGGCGCGTCTTCGATCCTGCGCCCCTCGTCGACCAGGTCCACCTGGGGGCGGCCTCGCGGTCGTCGCCGCCGACCTGCTCGCCCTGACCCTGCTCACGGCACCCGGCGAATTCGGGGCCGATGTCGCCGTCGGCACGAGCCAGCGCTTCGGCGTGCCGATGGGCTTCGGCGGCCCGCACGCCGGTTACATGGCCGTCCGCACCGGCCTCGAGCGTCAGCTGCCCGGCCGCCTCGTCGGCGTCTCGCAAGACGCAGTCGGCAACCCGGCGTACCGCCTCAGCCTGCAGACCCGCGAGCAGCACATCCGCCGCGAGAAGGCGACCTCGAACATCTGCACGGCGCAGGTGCTCCTCGCGGTCATGGCGTCGATGTACGCCGTCTACCACGGGCCGTGGGGCCTCACGCACATCGCGAAGCGCACGCATCAGCACGCGGTCGATCTCTTCGCAGGGGCGGAAGCGGCCGGCATCGAGACCTCGAGCGACGTGTTCTTCGACACGGTGACCTTCGTCGTCCCGGGCCGAGCGAACGAGATCGTCACGCGCGCCCACGAGCGCGGCTTCCTGCTGCTCGAGGTCTCTCCCGACCAGGTCGCCGTGTCGACCGACGAGACGACCACGCGCGACGATCTCGCCGTCCTCGGTGAGCTTCTCGGCTTCGAGGTCTCCGCCGGTTCCGCGTCGGTGATCCCAACCGAACTGCTGCGCACGAGCGATTTCCTGACCCACCCGGTCTTCCGGACCCACCGCAGCGAGACCAGCATGATGCGGTACCTCAAGCACCTGGCCGACAAAGACTATGCGCTCGATCGCGGCATGATCCCGCTGGGCAGCTGCACGATGAAGCTCAACGCCGCCACCGAGATGGCCGCCGTCACCTGGCCGGAGTTCGCGAACATCCACCCGTTCGCCCCGGCCGACGACGTCAGCGGCTACCTCGAGCTGATCGGCCAGCTCGAGGGCTGGCTGGCCGAGGTCACCGGCTACGACACCGTCTCGCTGCAGCCGAACGCGGGCAGCCAGGGCGAACTCGCCGGGCTTCTCGCGATCCGCGGCTACCACCTCGACCGCGGCGACAGCGGCCGCACCGTCTGCCTCATCCCGCAGTCGGCCCACGGCACCAACGCCGCCAGTGCGGTGCTGGCCGGTCTGAGGGTCGTCGTGGTGGCCTGCGACGACCAGGGCAATGTCGATCTCGGCGACCTGAGGGCGAAGGTGCAGGATCACGCGGCGGAGCTCGCCGCCCTCATGGTCACCTACCCGTCGACCCACGGCGTGTACGAGCACGACATCCGCGAGATCACCGACGCCGTCCACGAGGCCGGCGGCCAGGTCTACGTCGACGGGGCGAACCTCAACGCGCTGCTCGGCTTCGCCCGCTTCGGGGAGTTCGGCGGCGACGTGTCGCACCTCAACCTCCACAAGACGTTCTGCATCCCGCACGGTGGCGGTGGCCCCGGCGTCGGACCCGTCGCGGCCAAGGCGCACCTGGCGCCGTTCCTGCCTGGGCACCCGCTCGCGCAGCAGGCCGACCGCCGCACCGGCAGCCCCGCGGCCGCCGAGGGGCAGCGCCTCGCGCACTCCGGTGTGCCCGTCAGTGCCGCTCCCTACGGGTCGCCCAGCATCCTGCCGATCTCATGGGCGTACGTCCGCATGATGGGCACCCAGGGCCTCACAGAGGCGACCGGGGCGGCTGTGCTGGCGGCCAACTACGTGGCAGCGCGCCTCCGCGACCACTATCCGGTGCTCTACGCCGGCGAGGGAGGTCTCGTGGCGCACGAGTGCATCCTCGATCTGCGGCCGCTCCGCGACGCCACCGGCGTCACCGTCGACGACGTGGCCAAGCGCCTGATCGACTACGGATTCCACGCACCGACGATGTCGTTCCCCGTGGCGGGCACGCTGATGGTCGAGCCGACCGAGAGCGAAGACCTGGGCGAGATCGACCGCTTCGTCGAGGCCATGATCGCGATCAAGCACGAGGCCGATCGGGTCGGCAACGGCGAGTGGTCGGCCGACGAGTCGCCGCTGCGCGGCGCCCCGCACACGGCCGAGGCGGTCATCGCGGGGGAGTGGGCTGCGGCGTACTCCCGCGAGGAGGCCGTCTACCCGCTGAAGAGCCTCGTGCGATCCAAGTACTGGCCCCCGGTGCGCCGCATCGACCAGGCCTACGGAGACCGCAACCTCTTCTGCGCCTGCCCACCGGTGGAGGCCTTCGCCTAGAGGTTCCTACCCCGCTGCCGCAAAACGTTTTGCGGACACATCCACGTGCCGCGGCGCGTGGATGTGTCCGCGAAACGTTTTGCGGCGGAATGCAGGAGGAGGAATGCAGGAAGCGGGGTGCAGGAGGCCGGCTTCAGGAGGCGACGTGCAGGCCGGCGAGAGCCTGTTGGATGACGCCGGCCGACTGGAACTTCGCGCCGACGAGGGAGACGTGCTTCCAGGCGATGAGGCCTGCCGAGTCGATCACGAAGACCGAGCGACGCAGGCCCAGCCCCTTGAGGCCGACACCGTAGCGTCGGACGGCTGTCCCGTTCTCGTCGGCGAGGAGCGGAAACGAGAGTCCCTGGTGGCGGGCGAAGTGTTCGTGACTCTCGACGCCCTGCTTGCTGATGCCCCACACCTCGGCGCCGAGCCCCTCGAAGCCGGCGAGTTCGGACTGGTAGCTGCACAGCTGCGCGGTGCAGACGGCCGTCTCGTCACCGGGGTAGAACGCCAGCACGACGGGGGAGCCGTGCCGGGCGGAGAGGCAGAAGGTGCTCTTCTCGACGGCACCGTCGACCAGACGAATGCCCGGCAGAGAGAAATCGGGGGCGATGTCGCCGATCTCGGGAGTGCTCATTGCACGAGCGTACGACGCCCAACCTTTCGGCCGGCGGTGAATCTCAGTGCGTCCCGAACAGGGACGGGAACGCCGCTGCCGCCCACGGATAGCCCACGAACACGGCGGCGTCCATGAGGAAGTGGGCGATCACGAGGGGAGGATCCGCCCGAATCGCATGTAGAGCCAGCCGAAGACGACGCCCATGACCGCGTTGCCGACGAACGCCCCGAAGCCCTGATAGAGGTGGTAGGTGCCGCGCAGCAGGGCGGCGGAGAGCAGGATCGGCCACGTCGACCATCCGAGGTCTTTGAGCCGCGCGAAGAGGTACGCCACGACGATGACCTCCTCGGTGACGCCGGAGCGGAACGCCGACAGCAGGAGCACCGGCACCGTCCACCAGTGGGCGGCCAGATTGGTCGGGACCACGTCGACCGTGATGCCGATCGCGCGCCCGACGAAGTACAGCGCCAGTCCGGGAATCCCGATGGCGAGCGCGAGACCAGCACCGCCCAGCGCATCCTTGCCGACCCGGGAGAAGTCGATGCCGAGCCGCGCCAGATGCGGCGCCGCGGTCTTCCAGAGCAGAAACCCCACGAGGACGACCGGAACCAGGTCGAAGGCGTTCTCGAGCACCTGGTAGACGAAGTCGAACAGTTCTCGGCTGTCCAAAGAGGTGTTGAGCGTGGCAGTCTGGCTCGAGAGCGACTTGGACCTGGTCAGAAGGTCCAGGATCTGCACGACGGAGTAGACCGCGCTCGCTCCGAGCGAGAGACCGAGGACCAACAGGATCTCGGCGCGGATCCGCCCGCGAGTCACCCCTTCTGGCAGCGTCTCGGCGAGTGGGTAATCGGGCATGCGTCCTCCTGGTCGTCGCCCATGATGTCAGATCGTTACGAAGCACTTGCGTCTGCGGGGTGCAACTGCTTACTCCTCAAAACGCAACTTTGTTGCGCCGCATCCCAAATCGACGCACAAAAGCAATCAATCTCGCAACGAATTTGCTCGGCGTGTTTCCAAGTCGTAACGCTTTCGCCCGTGGTTTGGCGTTTCGCAACGCGTTCCTTATGGTCTTCTTATCCAGAGCGGATCGTCCTGCCTTCAGCAGGGTGCCGCTGTGCGTCACATTCCACAGGAGGAACATTCAGTGAAAATCACTGGTAAGCGGCTGCGCCCGCTCTTCGGCGCCATTGCGATCGTGGGAGCGGCCAGCGTCGTCCTCGCGGGCTGCAGCTCGTCGAGCAGCACGAGCCCCACGAAGTCGGCCGCAGCAGGCGACACGTCCGCGGTCATCTCGACGAACGGCAGCGAGCCGCAGAACCCGCTGATCCCGTCCAACACCACCGAGACCGGCGGCGGCAAGATCGTCACCTCCATCTTCGAAGGTCTGGTCAGCTACGACGCCAAGGGTGCCACGGTCAACGAGGTCGCGAAGAGCATCAAGTCGTCCGACCAGCAGAACTGGGACATCAAGCTCAACAGCGGCTGGAAGTTCACCGACGGCACCGCCGTGACTGCTGAGTCGTTCACCAAGGCCTGGGACTGGGCGGCCAAGTTCTCCAACGCCCAGAGCGCCGGCTACTTCTTTTCCAACTTCAAGGGCTTCGACGCCGCGAAAGACTCCGACCTCGACCTGACCGTCGTCAGCCCGACCGAGTTCAAGGTCGCGCTCACCGCTCCCCAGGCCGACTTCCCCCTGAGCCTCGGCTACTCGGCGTTCTACCCGCTGCCCGCGTCCTTCTACAAGGACACGAAGGCGTTCGGCCAGAACCCCGTCGGCAACGGCCCGTACAAGCTCAAGTCGGCCACGGCGTGGACCCACAACGTGGGCATCAACCTCGTGACCAACAAGGACTACAAGGGCAAGCGCAAGCCGGTCAACGGTGGTCTGGACATCAAGTTCTACACCACGACCGAGGCCGCCTACGCCGACGTCCAGTCGGGCAACCTCGACATCCTCGACGCCGTTCCGGCTTCCGACTTCGCGACCTACAAGTCGGACTTCCCGAACACCAACGCCAACCAGGCGGCGGCGATCTTCCAGTCGGTGACGATCCCCAGCTACCTCGCTCACTTCGGTGAAGACAAAGAAGGCAAGCTGCGCCGCGAGGCCATCTCGCTCGCGATCAACCGCGCCCAGGTGACCAAGGTCATCTTCCAGGGCACGCGCACCCCGGCGAAAGACTTCACGTCGCCGACGATCGACGGTTACTCGGGCAGCCTCAAGGGCAACGACGTCCTGACCTACAACAAGACCAAGGCCAAGAAGCTCTGGGCCGAAGCCAACGCGATCTCGCCCTACAGCGGCACCTTCAGCATCTCCTACAACGCTGACGGCGACCACAAGACCTGGGTCGACGCGGTTGCGAACAGCATCTCCTCCACGCTCGGCATCAAGGCCGAGGGCAAGTCGTACCCGATCTTCTCGGCTCTCCTCGCCGACGAGTCGGCTCACAAGATGACCGGCGCCTTCCGCTCCGGTTGGCAGGCCGACTACCCGTCGCTGTACGACTTCCTGGCTCCGCTGTACGGCACCGGACAGGGCTCGAACTACGGTCAGTACACGAGCAAGGAGTTCGACAACTACATGACCGAGGGTTCGGCCAAGACCACCGTCGCGGCGGCCAACAAGGTCTACCAGAGCGCTCAGGAGCTGCTCCTGAAAGACCTGCCGGCCATTCCGCTGTGGTACTCGAACGTCACCGGCGTCTGGAGCACCAAGGTCGACAACGTCAAGTTCGGGTGGGATTCGGTTCCGCTGTACTTCGAGGTTTCGAAGAAGTAGTAACTTCGCGTAACCTCACTTGATACAAAACTGAAAGGTCCGGGGTGGGTTTCACCCCGGACCTTTTGGTGAGTTCCCTATCTGAATCATGATTGCGACCAGTATGTTTTCGCAGAACCGAGAGGTGGCCTGATGGTCTGGTACGCCAGCCGGCGCCTCCTCCAGCTCATCCCCGTCTTCTTCGGGGCCACGCTCCTCATCTACTTCATGGTGTTCGCCCTCCCCGGCGACCCGGTGGCTGCTCTCTACGGCGACAAGCAGCCCAGCCCCGAGGTGATCGCTCAGGTCCGGGCGCAGTTCAACCTCGACAAGCCCTTCATCGTCCAGTACCTGATCTGGATCGGGCACCTCTTCCAGGGCAACCTGGGCACCACCTTCTCGGGCATCCCCGTGATCGACCAGCTCAAGCAGGCCTTCCCGATCACGTTCCGGCTCTCGATGCTCGCCCTCCTGTTCGAGGCCGTCGCCGGCATCCTGGTCGGCCTCGTGTCCGGCCTTCGCCGCGGCAAGATCTTCGACAACAGCGCCCTCGTCGTGAGCCTCCTGCTCATCTCGGTGCCGACGTTCGTCATCGGCTTCCTGCTCCAGTACTTCTTCGGTGTCAAATGGGGGCTGTTCTCCACGACGGTGAGCGCTGCTGCTCCCTGGCACGAGCTGGTCCTGCCCGCCATCGTGCTGGCCACCGTCTCGTTCGCGTACATCGTGCGGCTCACCCGTTCGTCGGTGGCCGAGACCATGAACGCCGACTTCGTCCGCACGGCCACCGCCAAGGGCCTCCCGCGCCGTCGCGTGATCTACGTTCACATCCTGCGCAACTCGCTGGTACCGGTCGTCACCTACCTCGGTGTCGACATCGGCTCGCTCATGGTCGGTGCGATCGTGACCGAGGGAATCTTCAACATCCAGGGCGTGGGTGGCACCGTGTACAAGGCGATCCAGCTCGGGCAGGGGCCGACCGTCGTCGCCTTCGTCGCGATCATGGTCATCATCTTCATGCTGGCGAACCTGCTCGTCGACCTCCTGTACGCCCTCCTCGACCCCAGGATCCGTTATGCCAAGTAGCCCCAGTCAGCTGTCCGCCGACCACTTCGTCGCGGACCTCGAAGAGACGCCGATCCGGGCCGTCGACGCCGTCGACGAGAGCGAGAAGCCTCGAAGCAGCTGGACCGACGCCTGGGAGAGCATGCGTTCCCGGCCTCTGTTCTGGATCTCCGGCGTCCTGATCCTGCTGATCATCGCCGTGGCGATCTTCCCCGGTGTCTTCAACCACGTCAGCGCCACGTCCGCCAACCTGAACAACAGCAACGGCTCTCCGCGGGCCGGCCACATCATGGGCTTCACCTACCAGGGCCAGGACGTCTACGCGCGACTCATCGTCGGTGCCCGGGCCTCGCTCACGGTCGGTATCCTCGCGACGCTCATCTGCACCGTCATCGGCATCATCATCGGCGCCCTGGCCGGGTACTACGGCGGCTGGCTCGACGCGGTCGTGTCTCGCATCGGGGACATCTTCTTCTCGATCCCGACCGTCCTCGGGGCGATCGTGATCATGACGACGATCCCCAACCGCACGCCGCTGACCGTCGCGGTGATCCTGGCCATCTTCGCGTGGCCGCAGGTCGCTCGGCAGATGCGCGGTGCCGTCATCTCGGCGGCTGCGACCGACTACGTGATGGCGTCCACGGCGCTGGGGGTCTCCCGATTCCGCATCCTGATCCGTCACGTCGTCCCCAATGCCATCAACCCGGTGATCGTGATCGCGACCGTGTCGCTGGGAACCTTCATCGTCGCCGAGTCGACGCTGTCCTTCCTCGGCATCGGCCTCCCCGGAACGACCATCTCCTGGGGTAACGACATCAGCAGCGCGCAGACCTACCTGCGCACCGCGCCCCTGCCGCTGCTCTGGCCGGCCGTCGCCCTGAGCATCACCGTTCTCTCGTTCCTGATGATGGGTGACGTCGTCCGCGACGCGCTCGACCCGAAGGCGAGGGCCCGCCGATGACCACCACCACCGAAACCAGCACGACCACGAATTTCGAGGCGCAGAAGGGCAAGCCCCTCCTCGAGATCAAGGGCCTGAACATCGGCTTCAAGACGCAGAACGGGTACGTCGAGGCCGTTCGCGGCGTCGACCTCTCGCTCGGGCAGGGTGAGACCCTCGCAATCGTCGGCGAATCCGGCTCGGGCAAGTCGACCACGGCGACGTCGATCATCGATCTCCTTCCCGGTACGGGCAAAGTCACGTCGGGCGAGATCTGGTTCGACGGCAAGAATCTGGTCACGCTGCCGAAGGCCGAGCTGTCCGACATCCGGGGCCGCGAGATCGGCTACGTTCCGCAAGACCCGATGTCGAACCTCGATCCGGTGCTCAGCATCGGCTGGCAGGTCGAAGAGACGATTCGCGCCAACCGCGTCGCCACGGGCCGCAAGGAGGTCAGGGCGCACGCCATCCAGGTGCTGAAAGACGCCGGGCTCTCCGACGCCGACAAGCGCCTCAAGCAGTACCCGCACCAGTTCTCCGGCGGTATGCGCCAGCGCGTCCTGATCGGCATCGGGCTTTCGTCGCGACCGAAGCTGCTCATCGCCGACGAGCCGACCTCGGCTCTCGACGTGACCGTGCAGCGTCGCATCCTCGATCACCTCGAGACGCTCACCCGCGACTACGGAACCTCGGTGCTCTTCATCACCCACGACCTCGGGCTCGCCGCCGAGCGCGCCGAGAAGCTCGTCGTCATGTACAAGGGCCGCGTCGTCGAGTCGGGGCCCTCGCAAGAGATCCTCGCGAACCCGCAGCACCCGTATACGCAGCGCCTCGTCGCTGCAGCACCGAGCCTCGCGAGTCGCAGGATCCAGTCGCAGATCAGCCCCAGCGTCACTCACGGTGTCACCGTGTCCGACGTCGGCTCGGACGACGCCCTTCGCATCGAGCAGGCCCACGAGCGCGAGGCCGCCGCCAGCAAGGCGAAAGACTTCATCAAGGTCGAGAACCTGACGAAGGTCTACAACATCCGCCAGGGCGGCTTCAAGTCGCTCGAGCTGAAGGCCGTCGACGACGTCTCGTTCGAGATCCCGCGCGGCACCACGATGGCGCTGGTGGGCGAGTCCGGGTCGGGCAAGTCGACGGTCGCCAAGCTGGTCCTTCAGCTCGAATCGATCACCTCGGGCACCGTGGCGGTCGACGGACAATCCATCGGCGCCCTCAAGGGCCGCGAGCTGTTCGACTTCCGGCGTCGAGTGCAGCCGGTCTTCCAAGACCCCTACGGCTCCCTCGACCCGATGTACAGCGTCGGCAACACGATCGCCGAACCGCTCACCACGCACAACATCGGCGATCGGGCGAGTCGGCAGGCGCGCGTGCGCGAGTTGCTCGAGCAGGTCTCGCTGCCGGTCTCGACCATCAACCGGTATCCGAACGAATTGTCCGGCGGTCAGCGTCAGCGCATCGCCGTCGCGCGCGCTCTGGCTCTGAAGCCCGACGTCATCGTCCTCGACGAGGCGGTCTCAGCGCTCGACGTGCTGGTCCAGGGGCAGATCCTGAACCTGCTGACCGACCTGCAGTCCGAACTCGGCCTCACGTACCTCTTCATCACCCACGACCTCGCCGTCGTCCGGCTGGTCGCCGACAACGTGTGCGTGATGCAGAAGGGCAAGGTCGTCGAGCGGGCCACCACCGACGAGGTGTTCAGCAACCCGGAGCAGGCGTACACGCGCGATCTGCTCGAGGCGATCCCCGGGGCGAACTTTCAATTCGGAGCGTAGCGACGGATTGAAAGCAGACAAGCACAGCGCTTTCGGAGCGTAGCCACGAAACAGCCCCGCAGGGTCCGCCCCGCGGGGCTGCTTCTACGCCCTGAGAGGACGAATCCCGCTGTTCACCCGTCTCCGGGTAGACTCTTGAGGTCGGGGCCATGGTCGCCCCCATCGAGACTTTCTCCCATCCCCCTCTCCTGAAGGACGTATAACTATGGCGACTGCCATTCGCAGTGACCTGCGCAACGTGGCAATCGTTGCCCACGTCGACCACGGCAAGACGACGCTCGTCGACGCGATGCTCAAGCAGACCAACAGCTTCGACGCGCACTTCGACACCGAAGACCGCATGATGGACAGCAACGAGCTCGAGCGCGAAAAGGGCATCACGATCCTCGCGAAGAACACCGCGGTGCTCTACAACGGCGAGCACGCGACGGACGGTCCGATCACCATCAACGTGATTGACACCCCGGGCCACGCCGACTTCGGTGGCGAGGTCGAGCGCGGCCTGTCCATGGTCGACGGCGTCGTCCTGCTCGTCGACGCGTCGGAGGGTCCGCTGCCGCAGACCCGCTTCGTCCTCCGCAAGGCCCTCGCGGCCAAGCTGCCCGTGATCCTGCTGGTCAACAAGACCGATCGCCCCGACGCGCGCATCGACGAGGTCGTCGCCGAGTCGCAAGACCTGCTGCTCGGTCTGGCCTCCGACCTGGCCGACGAGGTCGAAGACCTCGATCTCGACGCGATCCTCGACGTGCCCGTCGTCTACGCCTCCGGCCGTAACGGCGCTGCCTCGACCAACAAGCCCGAGAACGGCACCCTGCCCGACAACGACGACCTCGAGCCGCTGTTCGACGCGATCCTCAAGCACGTCCCAGCTCCGACCTACGACGACGAGCACCCGCTCCAGGCTCACGTCACGAACCTCGACGCGTCGCCGTTCCTCGGTCGTCTCGCCCTCCTGCGCGTCTTCCACGGCACGCTGAAGAAGGGCCAGACCGTCGCCTGGGTCAAGTCCGACGGCTCCGTCCAGAACGCCAAGATCACCGAGCTCCTGATCACGAAGGCCCTGTCGCGCTACCCGGCCGAGAGCGCCGGCCCCGGCGACATCGTCGCCGTCGCCGGTTTCGACACGATCACCATCGGTGAGACGCTCTCCGACCCCGACGATGTCCGCCCGCTGCCCACCATCACGGTCGACGACCCGGCCATCTCGATGACCATCGGCACCAACACCTCGCCCATCATCGGCAAGGTCAAGGGCCACAAGCTCACCGCCCGCATGGTCAAAGACCGCCTCGACCGCGAGCTCGTCGGTAACGTCTCGCTCAAGGTCGTCGACATCGGGCGCCCCGACGCGTGGGAGGTCCAGGGTCGCGGCGAGCTCGCCCTGGCCATCCTGGTCGAGCAGATGCGCCGCGAGGGCTTCGAGCTCACCGTCGGCAAGCCCCAGGTCGTGACGCGTCGCGTCGACGGCAAGCTCCAAGAGCCTTTCGAGCACATGACCATCGACGTGCCCGACGAGTACCTCGGTGCCATCACGCAGCTCATGGCGGCCCGCAAGGGGCGCATGGAGAACATGGCGAACCACGGCTCGGGCTGGGTGCGCATGGAGTTCATCGTCCCCGCGCGCGGCCTCATCGGCTTCCGCACGCAGTTCCTCACCGACACCCGCGGAACCGGCATCGCCAACGGCATCAGCCACGGCTACGACTCCTGGGCCGGCGAGATCTCGACCCGGACCAACGGTTCGATCATCGCCGACCGCACCGGTGTGGTCACTCCGTTCGCCATCATCAACCTCCAAGAGCGCATGACCTTCTTCGTGCAGCCCACCGAAGAGGTCTACGAGGGCATGGTCGTGGGCGAGAACTCGCGAGCCGACGACATGGACGTCAACATCACCAAGGAGAAGAAGCTGACCAACATGCGTCAGTCGACCGCCGACAACTTCGAGTCGATGACGCCGTCGCGCGTCCTCTCGCTCGAAGAGGCGCTCGAATTCGCCGGTGACGACGAGTGCGTCGAGGTCACCCCCGACGCGATCCGCATCCGCAAGGTCGAGCTCGACGCCTCGGCCCGCCAGCGCAGCACCGCTCGTCTCAAGAAGCAGAACGCGTAGCGCTGACGCCTTCGTGAAGACGCCCCCGGCTCGACGAGCCGGGGGCGTTTCGCGTCTGTGCGCGTAGAGTGCCGCGCAGGAGGCACTGACATGCTGGTGGTACTCGGAATCGTGGTCGTCGTCGTGGTCGGGGCGGTCTTCCTCGGCAACTCGCAGGGCTATGCCGGACGCCGTCAGCGAGAGGCCGACTACCGGGCGATGGGCGACCGCGAATCCGCGGAAGCCCTGCAGCGCATGCAGCGCGACATCGACCGAGGCCGAGGCAACCCGCTCTTCTGATTCCCCTGGGCGCTTCCGGAGGTTCGCCGCGCCGGGCTCGCCTATTCTTGCTTGTGATGTCTTTCCCCGACGCCGCCGCACGCCGCACCGACTCCACGCTTCCGCGCGATCTCGAGAGAGTGCTGGTCGTGCACGCGCACCCCGACGACGAGACCATCTTCACCGGGGCGACCCTCGCCACCCTGGTCTCGGCGGGCGCCCGCGTCACCGTCGTGACCTGCACGCGCGGAGAACTCGGCGAAGTGATGCCCGACGACCTGGCCGCGCTGCGCGGAGATCCTGCCGCCCTTGCCGTTCACCGCGAGAGCGAGATCGCCCGAGCAATGCGCGAGCTCGGCGTCGCCGACCACCGTTTCCTGGGGGCGCAGGATGCCAGGACGACCGGGCTCCTCCCTCGTCCCTATCGCGACTCGGGCATGGAATGGGGCCCTGACGGTTCGCCCGTGCCCGTGGTCGACCTGCATCCCGCAGCCCTCTGTAACGCCGAGTTCGGCGAGATCGTCTCCGACCTCGCGGCCGTCGTGGCCGACATCCGGCCCGACGCGATCGTCAGCTACGACAGCGACGGCGGCTACGGGCACCCCGACCACGTGCGCGTCAATCGCGCGACGCTCCGCACGGCGCGCCTGGCCGGCGTCCCGTTCTTCGCCATCACCGGCGGGTCGGCACACCCCGAGGCCGCCCTGGCCGACGCGGACGTCGTCGTCGACGGCAAGCCGGTCTTCGAACGCAAAGTGCGTGCCCTCGAGGCGTACCGCTCGCAGATCCGCGTGCTCCAGACCGCTGGGGGCCCGCCCTCGAGTACCCGCACGGCGCCGTGGAGCCGGTGACCGTGGTCGAGACGTTCCGGCACGTCCCCGAGCCGTCCCGGGACACGGCTCCCGTCGCCCCGGGCCTCGACGAGCTCGGTGCGAGCGGCAAGATCGTCACCTACGTCCTCGCCCTCGTCGCCGGCGGTCTCTTCGGCGCCATCGGGACCGTGTCCCACCAAGACTCGGCGGGCGGCTTCCCGCTCGGGGCGGCGCTCTCCCTGCTGCTGGTCGTGGCCCTGCTCGTCGGCTTCCGCCTGCTGTTCGGCTCCCGCCTCGTCGGGATCGTCGCCGCCATCGGCCTCCTCGGGGCCGTCGCGATCCTGTCGCTCCCGGGATCCGGCGGGTCGGCGCTGATCCCTGCGAACCTCGCCGGCTACGCGTGGACCTTCGGACCGACCGTGATCGCGGTCATCGTGCTCGCGTGGCCACGATTGCCCCAGCGGGGGAGCGATAGGATGAAAGCCTCGCCGCGCGACCCAGACGCGCCCGATGCGAAGGAACAGATTTAGCCCGTGACGTATGTGATCGCCCTTCCCTGTGTCGATGTCAAAGACCGCGCCTGCATCGACGAATGCCCGGTCGACTGCATCTACGAGGGTGAACGCTCGCTCTACATCCACCCCGACGAGTGCGTCGACTGCGGTGCGTGCGAGCCGGTCTGTCCCGTCGAGGCGATCTATTACGAAGACGACCTGCCCGACAAGTGGGCCGACTACTACAAGGCCAACGTCGAGTTCTTCGACGAGGTGGGCTCGCCCGGCGGGGCCGCCAAGGTCGGCGTGATCCCGAAAGACCACCCGATCATCGCCGCACTGCCCCCGCAGGCCGCGGCCCACTAGGCGACGATGGCACTCGACCTGCCCGACTTCCCCTGGGACAGCCTGGCAGCGGTCACGGCGACCGCTCGATCTCACGAGGGGGCATCGTCGACCTCTCCGTCGGCTCGCCCGTCGACCCGACGCCGCCGATCATCCGTGACGCGCTCCGTGACGCGACCGACGCCCACTCCTACCCCCAGGTCGCCGGCACCCCGGCCCTCCGGCAGGCGATCATCGAGTGGTACGAGCGTCGCCGTGGTGTGACCGGCCTCACCGACGCGAACGTGCTCCCGACGATCGGCTCCAAGGAGCTCATCGCCGGTATGGCCCTGTGGCTCGGTATCGGGCCGGGCGACACGGTGGTGTACCCGCGCAACGCCTACCCGACCTACGAACTCGGCGCCGCCCTGGTCGGAGCCACCGCCCTCGCCTCCGACGACCCGGCCGAATGGCCCGCGTCCACCAAGCTCGTCTGGCTCAACAGCCCGGGCAACCCCGACGGCAGCGTGCTCTCGTACACCTCGCTGAAGGCGGCGGTCGATCGCGCGCGCGAACTCGGAGCCGTCATCGCGGGCGACGAGTGCTACGCCGAACTCGGCTGGTCGCCGTCGTACGACGGCGTCGCGACGCCCTGCATCCTCGACCCGCGCGTCATCGGCGACAGTCGCCACGGTGTCGTGTCGGTGTATTCGCTCTCGAAGCAGTCGAACCTCGCCGGGTACCGCGCCGGATTCGTCGCCGGATGCTCCGAGGTGATCGGCCAGCTCCTGGCCGTCCGCAAGCACGCCGGTCTCATGCCGCCGGCCCCCGTGCAACAGGCCATGGTCACGGCGCTCGGCGACGAAGCCCACGTCGTGGCGCAGAAAAAGCTCTACCGCGCGCGTCGCGCCCGCCTCGCGGCCGCCCTCGAGGGCGCCGGATTCCGCATCGATCGCAGTGAGGCCGGCCTCTACCTCTGGGCCACGCGCGGCGAAGACGCCTGGACGACCCTCGAGTGGCTCGCCGAGTGCGGCATCCTGGCAGCCCCCGGCACCTTCTACGGCGCCGACGGGGCAGAGCACGTCCGGCTGGCGCTGACGAGCACCGACGAGCGGATCGACGCGGCAGTGCGGCGCCTCTCCTCGTAGGGGCCGCTTCGCGGGGGCGTCTTTGCGGGGCGTCTTGGGGGCGTGACGCTCGCCGGCGAGGCAGGTCTTCGCGGGCGCGTGACGGCTCGCCTTCGAGAGGGTCTTCGCGGGCGCGTGACGGCTCGCCTTCGAGAGGGTCTTCGCGGGCGCGTGACGGCAAACGCCCGAGGACTATTAGGCTGGTCGAGTGACTGACACTGCCAACGACGCCCAGAAGGCCACGCTGCAGACGGCGAGCTTGCACATCGCGGGCGAAACCGCTGAGTTCCCCATCGTCCCGTCGACCGACGGCGCTTCGAGCGTCGATATCTCGACGTTCATGAAGCAGACGGGGTATTCGACCCTCGACACCGGCTTCGTGAACACGGCGGCGACGAAGAGCGCGATCACCTACATCGACGGCGACCAGGGCATCCTGCGCTACCGGGGCTACCCGATCGAACAGGTGGCAGCGAACTCGACCTTCCTCGAGACGGCGTGGCTGCTCATCTACGGCGAGCTTCCGACGGCAGATGAGCTGGCCTCGTTCGACGAGCGCATCCGCCGTCACACGCTGCTCCATGAAGACCTCAGGCGGTTCTTCGACGCGTTGCCCGCCACAGCTCACCCCATGTCGGTGCTGTCGTCGGCCGTCGGCGCCCTGTCGACCTTCTACGAAGACACGACGGACGTCCACGATCCCGAGCAGATCGAGCTCCAGACCATCCGCCTGCTGGCCAAACTCCCTGTGATCGCGGCTTACGCGCACAAGAAGAGCCTCGGCCAGGCGTTCCTCTACCCCGACAACTCGCTCAGCTTCGTCGACAACTTCCTCAAGCTGAACTTCGGCACGATGGCCGAGCCGTACGTCGTGAACCCGGTGCTCTCCAAGGCTCTCGAGCGCCTCCTGATCCTGCACGAAGACCACGAGCAGAACGCGTCGACGTCGACCGTGCGACTCGTCGGCTCGACCGAGGCGAACATGTACTCGTCGATCTCGGCCGGGATCTCCGCGCTCTACGGCCCGCTGCACGGCGGCGCCAACGAAGCGGTGCTGAAGATGCTCGCCGATATCCGAGACTCCGGTCAGGGCGTCGCCCGGTTCGTGGAGCGCGTCAAGAACAAAGAAGAGGGTGTGAAGCTGATGGGCTTCGGGCACCGGGTCTACAAGAACTACGACCCGCGCGCCAAGCTCGTCAAGGAGAGCGCCGACGAGGTGCTCGCCGCCCTCGGCGTGAAAGACGAACTGCTCGACATCGCCCTCGAACTCGAGCAGGTCGCCCTGAGCGACGAGTACTTCATCTCGCGGCGCCTGTACCCGAACGTCGACTTCTACACCGGCATCATCTACAAGGCCATGGGATTCCCGCCGCGCATGTTCACGGTGCTGTTCGCCATCGGGCGCCTGCCGGGCTGGATCGCCCACTGGCGCGAGATGAACCTCGACAAGGCCACCAAGATCGGTCGCCCCCAGCAGCTGTACGTCGGTTCACCCGCTCGCGACTGGCCCACCGACCACTAGCTCGCGCCCCTGGCTCACGAACAGGCGCTTTTACGCAAAACAGGTCATCTAGATCGCCTGTCCCGCCGAAAAGCGCCTGTTTTCGCGTCGTGTCGGACGGCGGTAGGCTGGACGACGCCGCAGGCCGCGCCACTCCTCTCGCCAGGAGCCGCGGCCTGCGGTGTTTCGTGGTGCCGCGCGCTGCTGTGGTGCCGAGCGCGGCGGCGGGGCGGTGCAGGCCGCGGCGAGCCCGCCACCCGGCACGCGGTACGTCGCGGCAGGCCCCCGCCACGCGGCACGTGGCTGCCGGCACGCGCCACCCGCCACGCGCCACGCGCCACCCGCCGCGCGGCGGCAGGTGCCCGCCACGCGGCACCCCGGGCCGGTATGCGGCACTCCGGGCCGGCATCCGGCAGCCGCCTGCGGACGCGCCGCATCCGCGAGCGGGCACCAGCCACCGGGCATGCGGCAGTCGCCTAGGGGCACACTGCGCCGTCGGCAGGCACGCGCCATTCGGCACGCGGCACGCGCCGCCCGCCGCCCGCCGCCCGCCGCCCGCCGCCGGCGCCCGGCGCCGGCACGCCGCACCCGCCGCCGCGGTCAGGCGTGCAGCGCTTCGTTGAGCTGGATGCCCGTGCCCTTGCGCGTGAGCACTTCGACGGCGCCGGTGAGGGAGTTGCGGCGGAAGAGCAAGCCGGGCTTGCCGGAGAGCTCGACGGCCTTCACCGTCTGCGATTTTCCGTTCGAGTCGTGAGCCGACCCGACGACGACGACCTTCGTGCCGGCGGTGACGTAGAGGCCTGCCTCGACGACGGTGTCGTCGCCGATCGAGATACCGATACCCGAGTTCGCGCCGAGAAGCGCCCTCTCGCCGATCGAGACGCGTTGCGTGCCGCCGCCCGAGAGCGTGCCCATAATCGAGGCGCCGCCCCCGATGTCGGAGCCGTGGCCGACGACGACGCCCTGCGACACTCGCCCCTCGACCATGGACGAGCCGAGCGTTCCCGCGTTGAAGTTGACGAACCCCTCGTGCATCACCGTGGTGCCCGGGGCCAGATAGGCGCCCAGCCGTACTCGTGACGCATCGGCGATCCGTACCCGGTCGGGGACGACGTAGTCGAGCATTCGCGGGAACTTGTCGATGCCCGTGGTGGTGATGCCGGCGCGCTGGAGCGCCGGCCGCAGCCGTGCGAAATCGTCGGGGTGGACGGGCCCGGCATTGGTCCAGACCACGATGGGCAGGTGCCCGAAGATGCCGTCGAGATTGATGGTGTTGGGGCGGACGAGGAGGTGGCTCAGCAGGTGCAGCCGGAGGTAGGCGTCGGGAGTCGACGTCGGGGGAGCGGTGAGGTCGATCTGCACCGTGATCGGCTCGAGGCGAACCTGTCGTCGCTCGTCGCGGCCGGCCAGCTCTTCGACGTCGGAAGGGGCGATCGCAGGATCACGATCGGTCGGGAACGAGCCGAGGTGCGGCTCGGCGAACCAGGTGTCGAGGACGCTGCCGTCGCCGGCGATGGTGGCGAGACCATAGCCCCAGGCGGCGGAGGCCCCGGCGGCGGAGCTCCTGGCGGCGGTCGATGCGGTGTCGTCGTGACTCATGGGAACGAGCGTATCGGGGGATGCGACCCTCTCGCGCGGGCTCTGAAGGGCCCTGTGGACAACTCAGATCCCGCAAAGGGCCCCGGCTAGGCTGGTCGCATGCCAGCCCTCGACCTCACGGTGTCTTCGATCGACCTCACGCGGCAGCTCTGCGACATCGAATCGGTGTCGGGAGACGAACAGCGCATCGCCGACGAGATCTGGCGCGTTCTCGGGGGCGCCGCCCACCTCGATGTGTTCCGCGACGGCGACGCCTTGGTGGCCAGGACGAACCTCGGCCGGGCGAAGCGAGTCGTGATCGCCGGTCACATCGACACCGTGCCGATCAACGACAACGTCCCGACCCGGTTCGAGACGATCGACGGCACCGACTACCTCTGGGGCCGCGGCACCGTCGACATGAAGGCGGGCTGCGCCGTGGCGCTCAAACTCGCCGTCGAGCTCGACGAACCCGCGGTCGACGTCACCTGGGTCTGGTACGACCACGAAGAGGTCTCCGACGCCCTCAACGGGCTCGGCCGCCTCGCGCGACAGCAGCCCGAACTCCTCGCCGGCGACTTCGCGATCCTGATGGAGCCCTCCAATTCCAGCGTCGAGGGCGGCTGCAACGGCAACCTCCGCGCTGAGATCCGCACCTACGGGCTCCGCTCGCACAGTGCTCGTTCGTGGATCGGCGACAATGCCATCCACAAGGCCGCTCCCATCCTCGACCTCCTCGCGGCCTACGAGGCGCGACAGGTCGAGGTCGACGGACTCGTCTACCGCGAGGGGCTGAACGCCGTCGGCATCACGGGTGGCGTCGCCGGGAACGTGATTCCCGACGAGTGCATGGTCCACGTCAACTACCGATTCGCCCCCAGTCGATCGACCGACGAAGCAGTTGCCCACATCCGCGAGCTCTTCGGCGAGTTCGACGTCACCATCGTCGACCTGGCTCAGGAGCCCGGCCGGGCCTCGACGCCCCACTCGCGCAAGAGTTTCTGGCGGCCGTCGGAGGCGAAGCCAAGCCCAAATACGGCTGGACCGACGTCGCCCGATTCGCCGGCCTCGGTATCCCCGCGGTCAACTACGGTCCGGGTGACCCGATCAAGGCCCATGCAGACGACGAACGCGTCGCTCTCGAGCAGATCACCGAGTGCGAACGAGGGCTCAGGGCGTGGCTGACGGCCTGATCACACGGCCCACGGCTCAGCACCTGGGCGGCGAGCCGACGCCGAGACATTGGCGGGAGAGCCTCGCGCTTCGCTACCGCCTGACTCCGTGGTGGGCACGGGTGCTCGCGATCTTCGTTCTGTCGCGCGTGATCAGCACAGCCCTCCTGCTCGGGTTCGCCCGGGTCCAGGCGACCAATGCCTGGACGGTGGCCCGGCCCGACTACGCCAGCTTCGCCAAGATGTGGGACGGCCAGTGGTACTTCATCGTCGCCCAGATCGGTTATTCGAGCACGCTGCCGCTGACGGCCGACGGGCACGTGGCCCAGAACCAATGGGCGTTCCTGCCCGTCTACCCGGTTATCGTCAAAGGGCTCATGGTGTTGACGGGCGCCCCCTTCGCGCCGACGGCCGTCGTCGTGTCGGTCGCGGCGGCTGCCCTCACCGCTCTGGTGTTCTTCCAGATCCTGCGCCGCTTCCTGCCCGAGGGGTCCGCGCTCTTCGGGGTCGTCCTGTTCTGCGTCGCACCGCTTTCGCCGCTTCTGCAGGTCGCCTACGCCGAGTCCCTGTTCCTCCTCCTCCTCGCGGCGAGCCTGCTCCTGCTCCTGCAGCGGCGCTACTGGCTGATGCTCGGTGTCCTCGCCGCCGCCTCGTTCACGCGGCCGGGCGTCGTCGCCTTCGCTCTCGCCCTGGCGCTCCACTGGAGCCACCGGTGGCTGACCCGCGGCCGAGACCCGTTTCCCGTCCGCGATCGCGTCACAGTGGCCGTGGTGGCCGTCTCGACGGCCATCCTGGGTTTCGCGTGGCCGGCCGTCGCTGCCATCGCGACCGGGCGCCTCGACGCGTACACCGCCACCGAACTGTCCTGGCGGGCCGACTACATCGGGTACGGCAGGCTGCTGCCGTTCACGTCGTGGGTGCAGGGGGCGAACTGGTGGTTCCCCGGCGGGTCGGGCATCGTGTTCCTCGTCGTCGCCATCGTGTTGTTCGGGCTTTTCCTCGTGTCGCCCTGGGCTCGACGGCTGCCGATCGACCTGCGGTTCTGGGTGGCGTCCTACGTCGTCTACCTGTTGGCGGTGTTCTTTCCGCAGTCGAGCACCTTCCGCGTTCTCATGCCCGTCTTCCCATTGCTCGGCGCGCTCGCCGTGCCGCGGTCGAAGGTCTTCCGTGTGGCGCTGGTCGTCGTGGCTGTCCTGCTCCAGTGGGTATGGCTCTACTACTGCTGGTGGGTCGACGGTTACGACTGGACCCCGCCGTGATCGACGCGCCGCGTCTTCCGTATCACGGTCGTTTAGGGGCTGGCGAAGAAATCACGGATAATAGGTGTGAGCATTCCGCGAAAGGGGACTATCTGATGGCAGCCATGAAGCCGAGAACCGGCGACGGACCAATGGAGGCCGTTAAGGAGGGTCGGCTCATCATCGTGCGGGTTCCGCTCGAAGGTGGAGGGCGCCTCGTGGTTTCGGTCAACGATGACGAAGCCAAAGAGTTGCACGACGCCCTCGCCGGCGTCGTTTCCGCAGCCTCCTGACGGCCCCGCTGCTTCCGCAGTAAAAACGCCCCGCCCCGCGCGTAAGCACGGTGGTGGGGCGTTTTGCGCGAGAGGCGCTGGCCCGCGCGGCAGGCTCTGGCCCGCGCGAGAGGCTCTGGCCCGCGCAAGTTGCTCTGGCCCGCGCGGCAGGCTCTCGCCCGCGCGGCAGGCTCTGGCCCGCGCGAGAAGCTCTAACCCGTTCGAGAGGCTCGGACCCGACCGGGCAACGCGCAGCGGCAGAAAGAAATTCAGCGCTTGACGAGCTGCAGGAGCCCGTCGCCCGCGGTCGACAGCGAGCTGATCACGGCCGGGGACGTCGACACCTCGGTCAGGAGCGACCGGTAGCCGGTCGTGATGGCTTCTCGCGCCGCCGGATTCGCGACGCGACCGTTCCACAGGGCGTGCACCACGAGCACGACGCCTCCGGTACGCGCCAGCCGGAGCCCGTGCTCGACGTACTCGATCACGCCCTCGGGGTCGGCGTCGACCAGGACGATGTCGTACGAGTTCTCGTTCATGCGCGGCAGAACGTCGGAGGCACGACCGGCGATGAGGCGTACGCGATTCGCGGGGATGCCGGCGAGGGCGAAGCTCTCGCGGGCCGCCTGCTGGTGGTCGACCTCGACATCGATCGACGTGAGGGTCGCGGTCGGTGCTCCGGCGAGGAGCGAAAGACCGGACACGCCGAGACCGGTGCCGATCTCGATGATGTTCGAGGCTCCCAGGAGCGCGGCTGTCACGGCGATCTGCGCGCCGACGCCGGGAGAAATGGTCTCGACACCGGCCTCGAGGGAGTGCTGGCGGGCGAGACCGATCGCGTCGCTCTCGGTGACCAGTTCTTCGGCGAACTTCCAACTGGACTCTTTGTGTGGCACTCGTCACTCCTTGTCGGTCAACTCTAGAGCCCACTTCGCGGCGGGACGGGTTAGTCTCTTGTCGTGTTCCAGAACTTCGACAAGCTCTTCGTGATCGCGCTGATCGCGGTATTGCTGCTGGGCCCGACAAGGTTGCCGGTGTATGCCCAGAAACTCGCCCAGTTGGTCAAGGCCGTTCGCGGCATGGCCGACACCGCCCGCGACCGCATGCGCGACGAGATGGGCGAGGAGTTCAACGACGTCGACTGGCAGAAGCTCGACCCTCGCCAATACGACCCGCGCCGGATCATCCGCGACGCCCTCCTCGAAGAGCCGACGACGGCGATTTCGACGCCGGCTTCCGCATCCGCTGCGGCCGCGGCGGTGACCGCCGGCCTCCCGGGGCCCCGCGAGCGCAGCCCGATCGTTCCCCTCGCGGCGGGGGAATCGCCGCCGTACGACAACGAGGCCACCTGAGCTCTGCGATTCTCGCTCTCATACGGTGCCGTGCACGGCGGCGACGCGTGAGGCCTCGGCTCGCAGCGCGTCGACGACTCGGCGCACGGACGGCCGCTCGGCACGGTCGGGGCGCAGGAGCACCGAGAGGTGCCGCACGGCTCGCATGCCCTCGAGTGGCAGGAGGACCATGTCGTCGCGAACACCGGTCGAGGTGAATCGCGGCAGGACCGCGATGCCGAGCCCGGCGCCGACGAGCGCCTCGGTGATGCGCGTGTCGCTGAAACGCTGCGTGATCCGCGGCGACGTGCCCGTCTTGCGTTCGATCTCGCGGTAGACCCAGTCGTACGGGTAGCCGGCGGGAACGCCGATCCAGCTCTCGCCCTCGAGGTCTTCGAGAGCGAGTGAGGCGCGCCCGGCGAGACGGTGGTCGGCGGGCAGGGCGATGTCGAGCGGTTCGCGGAGCAGCGGCACGGTCGTCAACCCGCGGCCCCGCCAGCTCCGGGCGCCGTCGGGGGAGTGCGCCACGACGACGTCGTAGTCGCCGGTGAGATCGGCGAAGCCGAGGGTCGCAGGATCATGGTCGGTCGCCCGGACGACGAGACCCGGCGTCTCGCCGATGGTGCGCAGCAGCCCCGGCAGCAGCATCTGGCCGGCCGTGGGGAACACCGCCAACGTCACTTCGCCTTGCGGTGCAACCACGAAGTCGTCCCAGACTGCCTGGGCGCGCTCGAGGGCGACCGCGACGTCGGTGGCCGTCTGGGCCAGGACGCGACCCGATCCCGTCAGCACCAGGCCACGGCCGACGCGTTCGGTGAGTCGCGTGCCGGCTTCGCGCTCGAGGACTTTGAGCTGCTGGGACACGGCCGACGGCGTGCGGTGAGTGGCCTTCGCCACGGCCGCGATGCTGCCGCGTTCGGAGAGCTCGCGCAGGAGCTCGAGACGCTTCACATCCATGTAGCAAAACTACACTGTCGGCGAAGAAAAGATCGATTGTGCTTGTCTTTTGCGCCGCTCATACTGGATATATCACTAATTCACCCGCAGAGAAACAGGAAGTCATGTTCATCGGACTCGGAGTCCTCGTGGTCGCAGCCGCGGCCGCAATCGTCGGCACGTTCGTCAGCACCGCCCGTGACGGCTACCGCCGTCAGCCCACGCGCTCGTTCGACTGAGCGCACCACCCCGTCGGCCCTGGGTCGACGGTCGCCGGCTCCTGCCGGCGTCAGCACACGGCGACCCTCGCATCCGCGAGTGGTCGCCTTCGTTGTCTCGGCACGAGCATCCTGGCGCGATACGCCGTCTGGACCGGGATCCGAAACCGTAGCGATCAGGTGCCGTCCCCGCGCGCTGGGCGCCCTCGCACCCGCGGGTCTGAGTGATACTGCGCTTATACGGGTTCAGCCGACGCTGAGGCCGAGCTTGCGGCCCGCGAGGCCGCGCTCGCGTACGGCGAGCCGCGAGGCCAGAGATTCGATGGCGACGGCCGCAGGATCCGCGGGCGCTCCCACGACCACCGGCACACCGCTGTCGCCGCCCTGGCGCAACCCCAGGCTCAGCGGAACACTCGCCAGGAGCTCGACCCGAGCATCCTGCCCCTTCGACAGCCGGCGAGCCGTCTCGGCACCGCCGCCGGAGCCGAACAGCTCGAGCACGCTGCCGTCGGGCTGCACGAGGCCGGCCATGTTCTCGACGACCCCAAGGAGCTTCTGCCCGGTCTGCCGCGCGACCAGGCCGGAGCGCTCGGCGACGTCGGCCGCGGCAGCCTGCGGCGTCGTCACGACGAGAACCTCTGCGTTCGGCAGCAGTTGGCCGACAGAGATGGCGACGTCGCCGGTTCCCGGCGGAAGGTCGAGGAGCAGGACGTCGAGGTCGCCGAAGTAGACGTCGGTGAGGAACTGCTGGATTGTCCGGTGCAGCATCGGCCCGCGCCAGGCGACCGCCGTCGAGGTGTCGTCGACGAACATGCCGATCGAAATGACCTTCACGCCGTAGGCGACGGGAGGAAGGATCATGTCGTCGACCTGGGTCGGCTTGACGCTGGCGCCCGCGGTATCGACGAGCCCCAGCAGCCCCGGGATCGAGAAGCCGTAGACGTCGGCGTCGACGATGCCGACCGCGAGTCCACGGGCGGCGAGCGCCACGGCCAGGTTGGCCGTGACCGTCGACTTGCCCACTCCGCCCTTGCCGCTCGTCACGGCGTAGACGCGGGTCAGCGAGTCGGGGCCGAAGGGCATGGCCCGTTTCGCCTTGCCGCCGCGCAGCTTGGAGGTGAGCGCCGCGCGCTCGTCGCGCGTCATGACCGAAACTCGGACGTCGACGCTCGAGACCCCGGCGACGGCCAACGTCGCATCGCGGACGTCGCGCTCGATGGTATCGGCGGCCGGGCACCCGACGATGGTGAGCTTCACCTCGACGACCGCGACGCCGTCGTGCGCCACTTCGATGCCACCGACCATGTCGAGCTCGGTGATCGGTTTGCGGATCTCCGGATCGATGACTCGGTCGAGAGCGGTGCGGATGCGGCTGGCGACGCCTTCGGACACGACGCCGTCAGTCACGCGCACTGCCCCGACCGACGGGGTCACCCGTCGAGTCGCGGTCGTCTTCGCGGCGGTCGATCTCTTCGAGGAGCGACCGCAGCTCATCGCGGATGAAGTCTTTCGAGGCCATGTCCTTGATCGCGAGGCGCAACGCTACGACTTCTCGGGCCAGGTACTCGGTGTCGGCCAGATTGCGTTCGGCCCGTTGGCGATCCTGCTCGACCTGGACTCGATCACGGTCGTCCTGGCGATTCTGCGCGAGCAGGATCAGGGTGCGGCGTAGGACGCCTGCAGAGACAGGATCAGCGTGAGAGCAGTGAAGCCGATGGCCGCGGAGTCGAATCGCACCCCCGACGGCGCTAGCGTGTTGTAGCCCATCCAAGCCAGGACGAACAGCGTCAGCGCGATCAGGAACATGGGTGTTCCCATGCCGCGAGCGATCGCCTCGGTGGCACGACCGAAGCGATCCCGACTCTGTCTGTTCCGGCCGGGGAGGACGCGGACCCGGAGGCCCTTGGGGGAGTCGAGACGGACGTCGCTGCGGCTATCGCGTGCCATTGGTCGTCCTCCTTCCGGTACTGCTCACGGGTGTTCTTCTGATGCGAGTGCGGGTTCTTCCCAGGGGTTGCTCGGGATCCTGGCTGCGCCAGTCGTCGGGCAGCACGTGGTCGAGGACGTCGTCGATTGTCACCACCCCGACCAGTCGATGGTTGTCGTCGACGACCGGGACGGACACGAGGTTGTACCGAGCCATGACTCGGGTGACCTCGAGCGCCGAGGCGCCGACGTTGACGGGTTCGAGCTGCTGGTCGATCAGGGTGCCCAGGCGCTCGTTCGGCGGATAGCGGAGCATCCGCTGGAAGTGCACCATGCCGAGAAAACGGCCGGTCGGAGGTTCGTACGGGGGAAGCACCACGCAGACCGCCGCCCCGAGCGCGGGTGCGATCTCGTGACGCCGGATCATCGCCAGCCCTTCGGCCACCGTCGCGTCGCCGGACACGATCACCGGCTCGGTGGTCATCAGCCCGCCCGCAGTGTCGGAGTCGTAACTGAGCAGCATGCGGACGTCTTCGGCCTCTTCGGGCTCCATCAGCCCGAGCAGGGCCTCGCCGCGCTCGTCCGTGAGCTGGGCGATCAGGTCGGCCGCGTCGTCGGGTTGCATCTGGTCGAGGACGTCGGCCGCCCGACTGTCTTCGAGCCGGTTGAGGATGTGCACCTGCTCGTCTTCGGGCATCTCTTCGAGCACGTCGGCGAGACGTCCGTCGGAGAGCTCTTCGGCGACCTCGTAGCGGCGTTCTTCGGTGAGGTCGAGCAGGGTGTTGGCGAGGTCGGCCGGCAGGAGGTCGGCGTAGGCCGCGATCACGTGCTCGGCGCTCTGCGCCTCACCGGTCGCATTCTCCTCGCGCACGTCGCCCCACGCGGCGAAGACCGTCGCACCCTTGCCGAACGGCGAGGGGCTCGTCTTGGGCTTGCGGACGAAGACCTGCGAGACCTCCCAGTCGCCCTCGCCGATCTCGTCGATGGCGACGTCTTCGATCGTGGCCTGCGAGTTGTCGTGCCGGAGGCGCACCTTCCGGCCCAGGAGCTCGGCGATGACGCGCACCTCGCCGCCGCGCTGCTCGAAGCGGCGAAGGGTCACGGTGCCGGTCGTGATGATCTGGCCCGAGCCGATGCTGGTGACGCGACCGATGCTGACGAAGACGCGCCGCTTGCCCGGAACCTCGACGACAAAACCGACGACTCGAGGCGATTCGCTGCTGCGGTAGACCACCAGGACGTCTCGAACCTTGCCGACCTTGTCACCCGCGGGGTCGAAAACGGAGCACCCGGCCAATCGGGCGACGAAGACTCTCGTGGCGCTCACAGAACCAATTTAGCCTGTGCGGCTGGGCCCACCGTGTTTAATGTCGGAATGAGCAGTCAGCGGCCCCTCGGTCGGCGCGGTCCGCAGTATCCGACCCTGCCGCGAGGCGACGTCCTCGGCACGTACGAGACCTATCCCGAGGCCCAAGCCGTGGTGGCGAGGCTGGCACAGCGCGAGTTCCCGGTCGCCCACGTGTCGATCGTCGGGAACGACCTGAAGACCGTCGAACGAGTTACCGGAGCCCTCAGCTACGGGCGTGTCGCCTTGGCAGGCGCCTTGAGCGGGTTCTGGCTCGGCGTCTTCCTGGGGATCGTGGTCACGCTCTTCTCGGGATCGTCGGCCCTCGGCCTGATCGGTGCGGCCGCTGTCATCGGCGCGGGCTTCGGCATGCTCTACGGCGTCGTCAGCTACAGCCTGACGAGGCGCCGCCGCGACTTCACCTCCACTCACCAGGTGCTCGCGTCGAACTATCAGGTCATCGTCGAGTCGCAGTTCACGGTGCGGGCCCAGGAACTGCTGGCGCGCCCGTGACAAGCGCCCGTAGCAGGTGGCACCCTTCGCGTGCCGGGCGCCGGTGGCCGATGCCACGGTCACCTTGCGCCCCGCTGTGCCACCTTCCGCCCCGCAGTGCCACCTTCCGCCCCGCAGGGCCACCTTGCGCCGGCAGGGCGCCGGTAGCCGAGGCCACGGTCGCCCTTCGGCGTCGCGGGCGCACGCACCGAGGTCACGCAACGGCTGCCGAAGGACGCCGTCGTCGGTCGTGCATCTCACCGCCCGACTCCCCGCGCGTGCCCGGAAGGATCAGCGCCGACCGACCCACGCCTCGACGTCAGACGCGGTCCGTGGGATCGCGATGGAGAGGTTCTCGGCACCGTCGGCGGTGACCAGGATGTCGTCTTCGATCCGTACGCCGATGCCGCGGAACGCCTCAGGAACGGTGAGGTCGTCGGGCTGGAAGTAGAGCCCGGGCTCGATCGTGAACACCATTCCGGCCTCGAGCACGCCGTCGAGGTAGAGGTCGCGGCGGGCCGCGGCGCAGTCATGCACGTCGATGCCGAGGTGGTGGCTGGTGCCGTGCACCATGTAGCGCCGGTGGTGCTGGTGCTCTGGCTGGATCGACTCGGCGGCACTGACCGGAAGGAAACCCCACTCGGCCGTCTTCTCGGCGATCACGGACATGGCCGTGGCATGGATCTCCCGGAACCGGATTCCCGGCTTCACGATCGCGAAAGCCGCGTCGGCGGCCTCCAGCACCGCCTCGTAGACGAGGCGCTGCACGTCGGAGAAGCGCCCGGAAATCGGGAGTGTTCGCGTGATGTCGGCCGTGTAGAGGCTCTCGAGCTCGATGCCGGCATCGATCAGGATGAGGTCGCCCGGGGCGACGGCGCCGTCGTTTCTTGTCCAGTGCAGGATGCACGCGTGGTCGCCGGACGCCGCGATGGTGTCGTAGCCGACCGTGTTGCCGTCGGCGCGGGCGCGACGATTGAACGTGCCTTCGACGAGGCGTTCGCCCCGGGTGTGGGCGATCACTTCGGGGAGGTCGGCGATGACGTCGTCGAAGCCGCGCTTCGTCGCGGCGACGGCCGCGCGCATCTCGGCGATCTCGAAGGGGTCTTTGACGAGACGCAGTTCGCTCAGGTCGCGGGTCAGCACCCCGAGGCTGGCAGCGCGGTCGGCCACGGTGTCGACGGTCTCGTCGGCCGGAGCCGCGGGCAGGGTCGCATCCAGGCGACGGGTGAGGTCGGCATCGGCTTCGCGCACGACGAGGGTCTCGGCGTCGGTGGCGGCGACGACGGTCTCGAAGTCGGCGAGATCGCGAGTCGCGAGGGCGAGGTCGGTGCCGACCTGTGTGAGCGACGGCCGCGGCCCGATCCAGAATTCGCCGATCTCGGGATTCGCGTAGAACTCGTCGGAATCGCGGCCCGCGCTCGCCCGGAAGTACAGGGTGGCGTCGTGGCCGTCGCCGGTGGGCTCGAGCACGAGGACGGAGCCGGGGACGGTGTCGGCGCCCCAGCCGGTGAGGTGGGAGAAGGCGGAGTGCGCTCGGAACGGATAATCGGTGTCGTTCGACCGGACCTTGGCCTGGCCGGCCGGAACGATGAGGCGCTGCCCGGGGTGCGCCGCGGAGATCTTCGCGCGGCGGGCGGCGGCGAACGAGGCCTGCTCGCGAGCAGGGACGATCTCGTCGGGCCGGTCGGCCCACTGTGACGAGATGTACTGCTTGAATGTGTCGGAGCCCGGAGTGGTCGAGCGGTTTGAGGTGGCCCGCGGTGCCTTCTGATCTGCCATGACAACCATTATGCGGCCCGCGCCCTGGCGCGCGGCGGGCAATCGGCCGCCTGTGGAGAACCTCGCTGTGGAAGGCCCTACTGGTCGTCGCGCGGGGTGAGCTGCGCGACGACAGGGCGGTGGTCGCTGCCCGCGTGGTCTTCGGTCGAGACGACTGTGAAGCCGGTGACCTTGTAGTCGGAGGTCGTCATCACGTGGTCGATCGGTGTTCCGAGCAGCTCGGGCACGTTGGTGGGCCAGGTGCCGACACCGGCGTTGCCGGTTGCCTTGGCGGCGTCGCGGCACTTGCCGAGGGTGGAGCTCGGGGTCGCACCGAGGCCGGATTGGTGGTCGAGGGTGGAGTTGAAGTCGCCGGCCATGATCATGCTCTCGCCCGAGCACAGGTCGGCCAAGTAGTCGAGATCGTGCCGCCACGCCGCCATGTGCGCCTTCACCGGTGCCACGGGATGCGCTGCGACGATCACGGGGCCGGTGCCGTCTTTCGGCCGGGCGACGACGCTGGGAAGCACGTCGGTGGTCGTCTTGTCGGCCGACGTCTCGTACGCGCCGAGATTCGAGCTGATGAGCAACGAGGTCGACCGGGTCGCGTCCTTCTGGTCGTAGGCCAGGGTGAGAACGCTCATCGTCACGCCCGACTTCTTCATGATCGCAGCCACCTCGTCGGCGCTTTTGCGCTGCGTCTCGGGCAAGCTGACGATGTTGGCGTGCTCCGCGAGTGCGAGCTTCGCGATCGCATCCGCGCCGGTCGCGCTTCCGCGAGTGTTCCAGGCGAGCACCGTGATGTCGCCGGAGACCTTGGCATCGAAGCTCGTCGAGCCGGTGCCGCGTTCGACGATGACGCCGGCGGAGACGACGGCGAAGACGAGCAGGAGGACGGCGAAACCGCCCAGGAACCCGCGCACCGGACGGATGGCGAGGCCCAGCAGGAGCAGAACGATCGCCGCGACGACCGCGACGACGACGAGGGCGCCCCGGAAGGAGACCAGTTGGGCGATGTAGTAGTGCTGCTGCAGCCCCACCACCTGCGGGAAGGCAGCGACGAAAAGCGCTGCGGCGATGGCGAGCAGCAGGAGGAAGGTCACGAAACGGCGTAGCACGGTGGACAGAGCCTACGGGACGGCGAGCGACCAGGGCCTGAACGACGCGTGGCGAGCCGGGACCTACGATGGGCAGATGATCTCCGGCCGCATCGACCTGCACACCCACTCGAGTGTGTCCGACGGCACGGAGACCCCGGCGGAGCTGATCCGGTCCGCGGCCGCGCAGGGCCTCGGGGCCGTCGCGCTGACCGATCACGACTCGACCGCTGGCTGGCGGGAGGCCACGGCCGCCGTCGCGGGAACGGGGATGACGCTGGTGCCGGGGATGGAACTCTCCACCCGCGTTGGTCTCAACAGCGTGCACATGCTGGGGTACCTCTTCGATCCTGCGAACGAGGCGCTGGTGCGCGAGACCGACCGCCTGCGCGAAGACCGCCTGCACCGGGCCGAGCGCATGGTGACGCGGATCGGCGCCGACTACGACCTCAGCTGGGCGGACGTCCTCGCCCAGGCGACGCCGGGTGCGACGCTCGGGCGCCCCCACATCGCCGACGCGCTCGTCGCGAAGGGCTACGCCCGGGACAGGAGCGCAGCGTTCGCCGGGATCCTGCACTGGCGGAGCGGGTACTACGAGCCGCACGAAGCGCCGAGCCCGCTGACCGGCGTACAGCTCATCCGCGATGCCGGCGGCGTACCGGTCCTGGCGCATCCCGCGACGCGCGGGCGCGAGGCCAACCTGCCACGGACCCACCTTCTCGAACTCATCGAAGCGGGACTCGGCGGGATCGAGGTCGGTCACCGAGAGAACACCGAGGCCGGCAAGCAGACTCTGCGCGAACTCGCCGAAAAGTACGGTCTCATCGTCACCGGCTCGAGCGACTACCACGGTGACGGCAAGCCGAACCGGCTGGGGGAGAACACGACGGATCCCGAACAGTTCGCTCGTATCCTCGAACAGGCGACCGGCAGCGCACCCGTCTCCGGCTGACTCCCGCCGCTCCGGCTCCCTCCCGAAATCGAAGGGGATTTTTCGGGAGACGCCGTGCGATCCGCCTCACTTTCGTGTCCGGCGAAGAAACCCCTTCGATTTCCGGCCTGGCCGGCCGGGGTGGGGCGGGGCCGGGCCGCGCCGGACGAGGCGGCGCCGGACGGACCTGGACTGGGCGAGCCAGCGACGCAAAAGCCCCGCCGCACAGGGCGACGGGGCTTCGAGCGGAGCGAGCGCTACTCGGACGCGGCGGGAGCCGTCGAGCCTTCACCGCTCGGCCGACGGCGGCGGTTGCGGCTCCGGTTGCGGGCCGGACGGGCCTCGCCGTCGGCGGCGGGCGCCTGCGTGGTGGCGGCGGGTGCACTCGACTCGCGAGGGGCGCTGTCGCCACCGCGCGTGCGCGAGCGACCGCGCGAACCGTCACGCGAACCGTCGCGGGATCCGCCGCGCGGGCCGGAGTCGCGGCCCGTGCCGGCGGACGCGGAGCGCGGAGGAGTCTCGCGCGACGTCGGCTTGAGCCTGCCCCGGGTGCCCGCGGGGATGTCGAGGTCGCTGAACAGGTGCGGGCTCGACGAATACGTCTCGACCGGCTCCGGGATGTCCATCTCGAGGCCGCGGTTGATGAGCGCCCACTTGTGCAGGTCGTCCCAGTCGACGAACGTGACCGCGATGCCGGTCTTGCCGGCGCGGCCGGTGCGGCCGGCGCGGTGGAGATAGGTGTCGGGGTCGTCGGGGACCGTGTGATTGATCACGTGGGTGACGTCGTTGACGTCGATCCCGCGAGCTGCGACGTCGGTGGCGATGAGAATGTCTTTCTTGCCCGCCTTGAAGGCGGCCATCGCTCGCTCGCGCTGTTCCTGGTTGAGGTCGCCGTGAACGGCCGCGGCGTTGAATCCGCGATCGTTGAGCTCTTCGACGAGCTTGGCGGCCGCACGCTTGGTGCGGGTGAAGATGACGGTCTTTCCGCGACCGTCGGCCTGCAGGATCCGGGCGATGACCTCGTCTTTGTCGAGGTTGTGCGCGCGGTAGACCACGTGCTTGATGTTCGCCTGCGTGAGGCCCTCGTCAGGGTCGGTCGCACGGATGTGGATCGGCTTCGACATGAAGCGGCGTGCCAGGGCAACGATCGGACCGGGCATCGTCGCCGAGAAGAGCATCGTGTGGCGAGTGGCCGGCGTCTGCGCGAAGATCTTCTCGATGTCGGAGAGGAACCCGAGGTCGAGCATCTTGTCGGCTTCGTCGAGGACGACTTCGGTGACGCTCTTGAGGTCGAGGAGCCGCTGACCGGCGAGGTCGAGGAGCCGCCCGGGGTGCCGACGACGATCTGGGCGCCCGCCTTCAACTGCTCGACCTGGCCCTCGTAGGCCTTGCCCCCGTAGATCGAGACGATCTGCGTGTCGGGTCGGTTCGCGGTGGCGATCTCGAGGTCTTGCGTCACCTGGACGCAGAGTTCGCGGGTCGGGACGACCACGAGCACCTTGACGCCGGGCGCCGGGTGGAGGCCGATGCGCTGGATGATCGGGAGGCCGAAGCCGAAGGTCTTTCCGGTGCCGGTCTTCGCCTGGCCGATGATGTCCTGGCCGGAGAGAGCGAGCGGGATGGTCTGGGTCTGGATGGGGAAAGGTTCGATGATCCCTTTCGCCGCCAGAGCGTCGACCATGTCTTGGTCGATCGAAAGGTCGCTGAATGTCAAGTGTGGCCCTGTCTCATATATAGGGGTAAGCCCACAGTTTAGCCGGTCGGCCCGTGGGGCTGCCTCAGCGCCCAGACTCGACCCTCTAAGGTGGTGCCGTGATTTCATGGAGGGGCTTCCGCGACCGGCGGGCCGCGCAGAACGCTCGCCCTCGCGCGACGTCCCGGCCTCTCGTGGTCAGCCGGGTCGAACTCGGCGACTTCACCCCCGATCTCGACGTCTATCTCGGGCTCGCCGCGTACCTCCAACTGGCCTTGTTCGAATCCCTCGGCCGCGCCTCGAGCATCGCGCCGTCGACGCGGGCCAAGGCCTTGACCGGGCTCGTGGCGACCTCGACGCTCGAGCGGCACAAGGCTCTGCTCGTCGAGATCGAGCGCGCGGGGAAAGACGCGTCCGACGTTATGCAACCGCACACCGACGTGATCGACGACTTCCAGCACCGCACCGGAGGGGGTGACTGGCACGAGACCATGCTGGCCACGTTCGTCGGCGCGGGCCTCCTCAACGACGTCTTCTCGCGGCTCGCCGCCGGGCTTCCGGCCGACTATCGCGAGCGGGTCGTCGCCGCGCTCGAGTGGAACGCGGCGACCGACGAGGCCGAGATCGTGGCCGAGCTCTCGCTCGCGATCGGCGCCGATCCCAAGCTCGCCTCGCGTCTCGCCCTGTGGGGTCGTCGCCTCGTCGGCGACACGCTGCTGGTTGCCCGCGCAGCCATCTCGGCGTCGCACGAGTCGGCCGACGACGAGCGCCTCGAGCCGGTGTTCACCGAGTTGATCGCGGCTCACACTCGCCGCATGGACTCCTTGGGCCTGACCGCGTAACGAGCGGGTGATCCTGCTCGCCTCCGGATCAGGGGCGCAGGATCACGCGACTCACGCGGCGGAACCGCGGAACAGCGCTTCGAGAAGCTCTTTGTCGGCTGCCCGGCGGCGCAGGGTGCCGATGCGCGCGACCGCCACGACGGTCAGAGCCGCGGCCAGCAGGGAGACGACCCAGATCCAGCCCGCACCCGACTTCCACTCGAGCCACGTGAGGACCTCCCACGCGACGATGGCCGCGGAGGTTCCCCAGCCGGCGAGCCAGACGAGACCGCGTGTGTCGGCTCCGGGCAGGGCGAAGTGGAAAATGAAGCCGAGCAGCGCGCCGCCGAGCGCGGCGAAGAGCAGTTCCACGACTAGCTGACGAAGCCGACGCGGCCGCGCTCTTCGCTGCCGACCTCGACGTAGGCGAGCCCGGCGGTCGGAACGATGAAGACCTTGCCCTTGGTGTCGGACAGGGTGAAGTAGGACTTGCTCCCGTCGAGGGCGTCTGCGACGACCTTCTCGACGTCGGCCGGCGTCTGGGCCGACTCGAACGAGATCTCACGGGGGCTGTTGGCGATACCGATGCGAATGTCCACGAGGACGACGATAACCGACTTCGAGGCGGCCGCGCTGCTGCGTTCACTGTCGGCAGAAGGGCGCGTCGCGTTCGACTCGTCCGCGGCGCGGAGGAGCGCAGGATCGAAGGGGGCGATGTCGGTGGGAGCCGCTAGCGTCGTTCTCGTGGTCACCCCGTCTCCTCGCACCGAGCCGTCTTCGAGCGCCGAGCCGTCTTCGCGTGTTCTCCGAGCGCCCGTACAGCTCGACGCGTCACAGCTCGCCGTCCTTGCGCTCGGCGAGGCCGAATCGGCAGCCGTCATCGGTGCGCCGGGGTCGGGCAAGACGGAGGCCTTGATCGCGTACGTCCTGGATCGCGTGCACCGCGAGGGCTGGGGCCCCGAGGCGGTCGTGGCTCTCGCGCCGACGCGCGGCACGGCGACGGCGCTCCGCGACGTCCTCGCCGCCCGACTCGATGTTCCGACGCCGGGGCCCTCGCGCGCACGGTCGCCTCGCTGGCCTTCGACATCGTGGGGCACGCCGCCCGGATGGCGTCCAGCGCGCCGCCTGTGCTCCTGACCGGTGGCGAACAGGACGCCATCATCCGCGACCTCCTCGACGGCCACGTCGACGACGGCTCAGGCCCCGATTGGCCCGAGCAACTGGGTGCGCCTGTGCGGGCACTGCGCGGATTTCGCACCGAGCTGCGCGAGTTGCTCATGCGCACGACCGAACACGGCATCACGACCGACCGCCTCCGCGAGCTCGGCCGCGCGACCGAACGTTCCGAGTGGCTCGCCGCCGCCGATTTCATCGACGAGTACCGCGGTGTCGTCGACGGGCTGCGGGCCGGCGTGCTCGACTCGGCCGAGCTGGTCGACTTCGCGGCGGCGGCGCTCGATCGCGGCGAGTCCTCGCCCCTCGTCGAGAAGCTCCGGGTCGTCGTCGTCGACGACGCGCAGGAGGCGACCGAGTCGACGCTGGCTCTGCTGCGTGCGCTCGTGCGCCGGGGCGTCGCGGTGGTGGCTTTCGGCGACCCCGACCTCGCGACCAACGCGTTCCGCGGTGGTTCGCCCGACGTGCTCGGGCGGCTGGCCCTCCGGTTGGGTCTCCCGGCCGTGACGACGCTGCACCTCGACGCCGTGTACCGGCATCCTGCCTCGATTCGATCGTTCGTGGCAGCGGTCACCGAGCGCATCGGCACCGCCGGGGCCGGGCGCCAACACGGGGCACGAGCCGTCTTCGCCGACGAGGGCGACGAGACGGGTGCGGTCTCGGTGCCGCCGCTCTGGCGGATCGAGTCGGACAGCCCGGCGCACGAGGTCGCCGCGGTCGCCCGCGCCCTCCGCGAGCACCACCTGTTCGGCGGGGTTCCCTGGTCGTCGATGACAGTCGTGGTGCGCAACGGCGCGCTCGTCCCGTCGGTCGCCCGAGCGCTCCAGCTCGCCGAGGTGCCGACCCGCACGCCGGTGGCGGGTCGGGCGGTCCGCGACGAATACGGCGCCCGGCACCTCCTGCTCGCCGCCGCCGTCGCGACCGGTCGAGACGAGCTGACGGCCGACGTCGCGAGCGAGTTGCTCGGCGGTCCGCTCGCCGGTTTCGACTCGCTGTCGCTTCGGCGGCTGCGCCTGGCCCTCCGCTCCGAAGAGCTCTCCGGCGGCGGTACCCGGACAGCCGACGCCCTCCTCGTCGAAGCACTGGAGGGGCCGGGTCGCTTCGCGACCATCGATGCCAGGTTCGCGGCGCGTGCTGGGCGGTTCTCCGCCAGCCTCGACCAGGCTCGGGCCGACTCCCGCGGCGGAGCCAGCATCGAAGAGATCCTCTGGGGCCTCTGGGAGCGGAGTCGGCTGGCCGACGAGTGGAGCGCGCAGTCGCGTGGCCACGGCATCATCGCGGCCGAAGCCGACCGGCACCTCGACGGCGTCGTCGCGCTCTTCACGGCGGCCAAACGGTTCGTCGAGAGGAGCCCGGAGGCCGATGCCGTCGTCTTCCTCGACGCGATGATCGGCGCCGACGTGCCAGAAGACACGCTGTCGCCACAGGCTCTGGCCGAGTCGGTGATGGTCTGCACACCGTCGGCGGCGATCGGCCTCGAGGTAGAAGTCGTCGTCGTCGCGCGGCTCCAAGACGGCATCTGGCCGAATCTGCGGGTGCGCGGAGGGCTGCTCGCCCCCGACGCGCTCGTCGACGCCGTCGTGAGCGGGAGCCCGTCCGCGGCGCCGTCTGCGGCGCCGTCTGCGGGTGGCGAGGCCTCCGCGGTCGACCGCCGCGCCGAGGTCCTGTCCGACGAACTCCGCATGTTCGCTCTGGCGACCTCCCGAGCGACCCGCCAGGTCATCCTCTCGTGCACTGCGAACGACGACGAAGCGCCGTCCATGTTCTTCCGCCTGCTGCCGAGGTCGACACCGACGGCAGACATCCGGCCGCCTCTGTCGCTGCGAGGCCTCGTCGGTCACCTCCGGCACGTGCAGGTCTCCGGCCGCAGCCCGCTCGACGCTGCCGATGCGGCCAGCGGCTTGGCGCGTCTGGCCGAAGCCGACATCGTCGGCGCCTCGCCCGACGAGTGGTACGGCCTTCTCGAGCCGTCGACCCTCGACGACCTCGTCGACCTGTCCGATCCCGAAGCGCGGGTTCCCGTGTCACCGTCCTCGATGGGCAGCTTCGAGGAGTGCCCCTTGCACTGGTTCATCGACCGTTTCGGCGGCTCGAGCTCGAGCACGGCGATGGGGCTCGGCACGGTCATCCACGACGTCATGGAGAACGCCGTCGAGATCGACGTCGAGTCGCTGTGGAAGGGCGTCGAGGCTCGCTGGGAAGAGCTCGAATTCGAGTCCGAATGGATCAGCGCCGCCGAGAAGCGCCGCGCCCGCCAGATGACCGAGAGTCTCGCCGCGTACCTCGGCGATTTCGTGGCCAGCAACTCGACGCTGCTCGGAGCCGAGTCCGGATTCGAACTCGACGTCACCCCGGCTGCGCTCCGGGGCAAGATCGACCGGGTCGAGCAGCAGGCCGACGGCAGCGTCGTCATCGTCGACCTCAAGACGGGCAAGTACGCGCCGACCGGGCCCGAGGCAGAGAAGAATCCGCAGTTGGGCAGCTACCAGTTGGCCCTCGCGGACGGCGCGCTCGACGCGGCCCCCGCCGAGTCGGCGCGAGGTGGAGCGAAGCTGCTGTTCGTCGCCGTGCGGACGGCCAAGAAGGCCTACTCGGAGCGCACACAGGGCGCGTTCGACGACGAGGCCCTCGCCGCATTCCGCGACAGGGTCCGCACCGACGCCGTCGGGATGGCCAAACGGGTGTTCGAAGCCCGGATCGACGAACACTGCCTGGGCAGGAGCGGGGATCCTGCCGGATCCACGTCGTCGGAGAGGTGACCCAGTGACCGTGTGCGCCACCGCTCGCTATGCCGCGACGGAGATCGCCGCGGCGCTCGGGCTGCCCGAGCCGACCGTCGAGCAGCAGCGCGTCATCGAGGCACCGCTCGAGCCGGCCTTGGTCGTCGCCGGAGCGGGGAGCGGCAAGACGGAGACGATGGCCAGTCGCGTCGTCTGGCTGCTCGCCAACGGGCACGTGACCGTCCCGCAGGTTCTCGGGCTCACCTTCACGCGGAAGGCCGCGGGCGAACTGGGCGAGCGCATCGGCAGACGCATCGAACTCCTCGCCGAGAAGGGCCTGCTCGAGGCGAGCCTCGACCCGTTCGACGCCCCGACCGTGTCGACCTACAACGCCTTCGCCAACGCGATCTTCCGCGATCACGCTCTCATCGTCGGCCGCGAGAGCGAGTCGCAGCTTCTCGGCGAGGCGTCGGCGTGGCAGCTCGCGCGCTCGCTGGTCGTCCGAAGCACCGACGAGCGGCTCGCCGCCCTCGGCAAGTCGGTCGACCAGATCACCGAGGCGGTTTTGTCCCTCAGCCACGCACTCGGTGAGAACGTCGCAGACCCCGAGGCCGTCGCGTCGATGGCGGAGCAGTTCGTCGACGTGGCTTCGCTGCCATTCACGGGCCGGGCCCACCGGCCGCACGTGACTCGCGCCGTGACGGCGCTCGCCACCCTGCCGCCGCTCGTCGGGCTGGCGACGGCGTTCAGCGCCGAGAAGGCGCAGCGCGGCTTCGTCGAGTTCTCCGACCAGGTCGCACTCGCTCTCGAGGTGTGCGAGACCGACCCGGCCGTGGCGGAGGAGTACCGAGATCGATTCCGCGTGATCCTGCTCGACGAATACCAAGACACGAGCGTCGTGCAGACGCGCCTGCTGTCGCGGCTCTTCGGCGGCACGGCCGTGATGGCCGTCGGCGACCCGCACCAGTCGATCTACGGCTTCCGCGGGGCGAGCGCCGCCAATCTCGGCCGTTTCCCGGTCGACTTCGCGGCCCGCGACGACGCGTCGTACACGCTGTCAACGAGCTGGCGGAACCCGGTTCGGGTCCTCGATTCGGCCAACGTCGTCGTCGACGAGCTGTCTCGCGCCTCCGAGGTCGCAGTCGGCCGCCTGCAGCCTCGCCCCGGCGCGCCGGAGGGAACGGTCGAGACAGCGTTTGCCGAGACCCTTCCCGAAGAGGCCGCCGCGGTGGCCGAGTGGTTCGAGCGCGGGCTCGCCAGCCTCAACGACGACGGGTCGAAGCGCACCGCGGCGCTCCTCTTCCGGTCGAAGAAGACCGTGCCGGTGTTCGCCGAGGCGCTGCGGGTTCGCGGCGTCCCCTTCCACGTTCTCGGCGTCGGCGGGCTCCTGTCGCGGCCCGAGATCGTCGACCTCGTCAGCTGCCTGAGGGTTCTGCACGATCCCTCTGCGGGCTCCGAGCTGATCCGGCTGCTGGCCGGAGCCCGCTGGCGGGTCGGCATCCACGACATCAAGGTGCTGCGCGACGTTTCGTCGTGGCTCTTTCAGCACGACCACGCGCAGCAGCGGCTTCCCGAGGAGGTCCGGGCTCGCCTGAGGGCGTCCGTCGCCGCCGGAGAAGACGGTTCGATCGTCGACGCTCTCGACTTCGTCGGCACGGCGCCCGAGACGCACTCGCAGCTGGGCGCCTTCAGCCCGGACGGCCTGGCGCGCCTGCGCACCCTCGCCCGCCATCTCGCGTTCCTGCGCAATCGCATCGGGCTCGACCTCGTCGACCTGGTGGCGCTCGTGCAGCAAGAGATGCTCCTCGACATCGAGGTGGCCGCCGTCGGGGGATCGCTTCACGGGAACGCCTACCTCCAAGCCTTCGACGACGAGGTGGCCGGTTACGTGGCCGCCGACGAGAACGCGAGTCTGGCCGGGTTCCTCGGCTGGCTTGCCGCCGCCGAGAGACGCGACGACATGGGCCCCCGGTCCGACGCGAGCGAGGCCGGAGTCGTCCAGTTGCTCACCGTGCACGGGGCCAAGGGCCTGGAGTGGCAACTCGTCGCGGTTCCGCGACTCGTCGAGGGCGAGCTCCCCGGAACGCCGCGCGAGGGCAACGGCTGGGTGGCCTTCGGAGAGCTGCCCTACGAGTTCCGAGGCGACTCGTCCGAACTGCCGGTTCTCGCGTGGAGGGGAGCCGAAGATCAGAACGAGTTCCACGAGGCGGTCGAGGCCTTCCGCGACGACCTCAAGCGACGCCACCTGGCCGAGGAGCGCCGACTCGCCTACGTGGCGCTCACCCGCGCTCGAGACGCTCTTCTTCTCACCGGATCGTTCTGGGCGACTCAGAAGCGTCCCCGCAAGCCGAGCCCGTATCTGCGACAGCTCGCCGAGGCGGGCCTCGTCCCCGAGCAGGCGCTTCCCGAGGAGTCAGCCTTCGAGGAGAACCCGCTCGCCGCCGAATTCCGCACTCCGAGCTGGCCTTTCGATCCGCTCGGGGGCCGACGGGACATCGTGCACGCCGCCGCCGAGGCCGTGCGGCAGGCAACGGAGGGCGGGGCGCTGGACGCCGGCCGCTGGAGCGCCGACATCGAACTCCTGCTCCGCGAGAGTGCCGCTCTTCGCGACCGGACGGGCGTCGTGGGTCTTCCCCAGCGCATCCCGGCGTCGCGATTCAAAGACTATGTCGATGATCCTGCGGCCGTCGCCGCCGCCCTTCGACGACCGCTGCCCGAGAAGCCCTATCGCGCGACGCGCATGGGCACGCTCTTCCACGCGTGGGTCGAGGATCGCTTCCGACCCACGGGGGCGAGTGAGACGCTCGATTCCGGTTCGTTCGAGCTCGACCTCGACCTCGATGACGAAGCCACGACGGGAGGGCCGTCCGATGCCCCGATCGACGCGGATGATGCGCGGCGACTCGCCGAACTGCAGGCGACCTTCGAGGCGTCCGAGTGGGCGACCCTCGAGCCGGTCGACGTCGAGCTCGAGATCCACCTGCCCCTCGGCCGGCGCACCGTCATCTGCAAGATCGACGCCGTGTTCGAGCGCAACGGACGCTTCCAGGTCGTCGACTGGAAGACGGGGAAGGCCCCTCGAACGCGCGCGACCTCGAACTGAAGCAGCTCCAGCTCGCGCTCTATCGAGAGGCCTACTCGGCCTACCGCGGCCTCGACCCCGACCTGATCGACGCCGTCTTCTACTTCGTGGCTGACGATACGAGGGTGCAGCCGGACCACGTCAGCGACCGCGCCGAGCTCGAGGCGCTGTGGGACGGCGTCGAAGCAGCGGGTGCGGCCGCACCCGTCTCGACTCGGTGACGGGTCGGTCGTGGGCGAACGGCAGCGGCTCTGGGCTACTGGCGGTGGCGTTCCGTCGACGCGAGCAGGTCTTCGACGCCGTCGATGTCGAGCGCCTCGGTGGTGCCGACGACGAGTGGTCGCTCGTCGTGGTCGTGGACCGCGTCGACCAGGCGCGACATCATCGACACGGCGTCGTCGACGACTTCGGTGTTCTTCGTGTGCGTGCCGTGCAGCAGCCACTTTGCCAGGTCGAGCTCGTGATAGAGCGTCGCCCGGTGGCGAAGCTGCCGGTCGCTGGTGCCTCGCGCGACGTTGTACGCCTCGAACACCGCGTCGATGCTGTCGCCGGTGGGAGCGCCGAGAACCCAGGCCAGGTCGCGGGCAGGATCAGCGATCTGAAGATCGTGCCAGCCGAGAACCCCGCTGATCCTGTCGCCCGACACCAGGAGCGACTCCGCCTCGAGCGATCCGTTGACGACCGTCGGCTGGAACTGCCACAGGAGGGAATCCTGGATCGCCGTCTCCCACCGCTCGAGCAGTGCCGCAGGCAACAGGCCGGTCGCAGCCGCCCGGTCGACGAGACTCGCTGACGATCTCATCGCCTCGAACGGCGTATGACTGGTCAGTCCGGCGTCGGTGACGAAGCTGGTCGGGAGCGAGTGGATGGCCGCCACCGCGGCGCCGACTGCGGACGGCAGGCCCGTTCCTGCCAGGACCTCGGACACCGACAGCGGTTCGCCGTCGATGTAGTCGTAGACGATCGCGCGCGTCTCGGCGATGGGCGCCTGACCGCGGTAGGTCGGAACGGCGAAGTCGAGGCGGCTGCGAACGCCGGCGCTGAGCGCGCGGATCGCGACGAGGTCGGCCGACTGCTCGGCTTCGGCTCGCTGCGTGCGGGGAACCCGGATGATCCACCGCTCGCCCTGGGCGCCGTCGAGCCGGGCGGAGTCGAAATCGCCCGCACCGAGCGACCCGTGCGGGCCGACCTGACGGACATCGAGGTCGGCGACGGCCGCCGTCGCCAACGCGGCTAGAGTTAGGTGGGTTCTGGCCATGACCTCAGGGTAGGCCGCTCATCACGGTCACCCGCCGTGCGCCACGCTGAATACTCACGACGATTGGTGGTCGGATGCCTGCTCGTCCCTCCGAAAGCCAGGCCTCTTTCGCGGCGAAACTGCCGCTTTCCCGCCATCAGATCGACCGCGACTACCTGGCTCGGGAGCGTGAAGAGCTCTTTCCCGAACTTCTCGCCGACGAGGGCACTCGCATCCTCCCCGTCTCGAAGGGGCGAGCCCTCTTCCAGAACGAGACGTCCCTTGCTCTGCTGCCTCCTGCCGCGATCCCACCCCAGGCAGAACTGGTCTACCTCGGTCGCTCGCTGGCCACCGACGCGCCCGAGCCCGTCGGCACACCGATCCTGGCCGCGCTCCTCACCGACGAGCAAGCCGAGAAGGTCGCCAGCGAAGAGCAGTGGGGCAACCTACGCATGTTCGCGACCGGGCTGAGCGACCGCGATGCCGGTCTCGCCACCGAGGCGCTCGGCATCGCCAACTGGCACGCGTCCCACCGCTTCTCTCCGCGATCGGGTCGCCCGCTGCGATCGGTCAAGGGCGGCTGGGTCCGGATCGATCCCGACGACGGCCACGAGATCTTTCCGCGCACCGATCCCGCGATCATCGTCGGCGTCACCGACGCGGACGACCGGCTGCTCCTGGGCTCGAACGCCCTGTGGGAGAAGAATCGCTTCTCTCTCCTGGCCGGTTTCGTCGAGCCCGGCGAATCGCTCGAACAGGCCGTCGAGCGCGAGATCTTCGAAGAGTCGGGTGTGCGCGTCACCGACGCCACCTATCTCGGGTCGCAGCCGTGGCCGTTCCCTGCCTCGCTGATGCTCGGCTTCCGCGCGCGCGTCGACGACGCGAACCCGGGCTCACTCGAACCCGACGGGGCCGAGATCGTCGATCTCCGCTGGTTCACTCGCGACGAGCTCATCGCCGCCGGGGACGAAGTCATCCTCCCCGGGCGCTCCTCGATTGCGCGGGCGATCATCGAAGACTGGTACGGCTCCGAGATCGACGACTGACGTGGAGGCCGCCGATCTGATCGCTGGCCTCGACGAGCAGCAGCGACTCGCCGCGCAAACCCTCCTCGGCCCGGTCTGTCTGCTGGCCGGAGCAGGGACGGGCAAGACCCGCGCCATCACCCACCGCATCGCCTACGGGGTGGCGACCGGTGTCTACGCGCCCAACCGGGTCATGGCTCTGACCTTCACGTCGCGCGCCGCTGCTGAACTTCGCGGTCGGCTCCGCGCCCTCGGCGCCGGTGGTGTCTCGGCCAAGACGTTCCACGCGGCCGCCCTGTCGCAGCTGTCGTATTTCTGGCCGCAGACGATGGGCGGCACCATGCCGCGCCTTCTCGACGGCAAGGCGAAGGTCGTCGCGCACGCGGCCGAGACGCTTCGATTGCGACTCGACACCGCCAGTCTTCGAGATCTGTCGGCCGAGATCGAATGGCGTAAGGTCTCGCGCCTGACCCTCGAGGAGTACGCGGCCGCCCTCGGCTCGCGGAAACTGCCGCAGAACGTCACCCCCGAGCAGGCGGTCGATCTGCACCGCGCCTACGAAGACATCAAGGACAGCCGTAAGCAGCTCGACTTCGAGGACGTCCTGCTCGTCACGGCGGGCATGCTCGAACTCGAGCCACGCGTCGCTCAACAGGTGCGCGAGCAGTACCGGTTCTTCGTCGTCGACGAGTATCAGGACGTCTCTCCTCTGCAGCAGGATCTCCTCGACCTCTGGCTCGGAGATCGAAACGATGTGTGCGTCGTCGGCGACGCGAGCCAGACCATCTACTCGTTCGCGGGGGCGTCGGCCGACTTCTTGCTCGGCTTCGGATCTCGGTACGACGACGCGACAGTGCTCCGCCTCGAACAGAACTACCGGTCGGCCAGGCCGATCGTCGAGACGGCCAACGAGCTGATGCGGGGGCGCCCGGGAGCGCTGCACCTGCATCCGGTTGCGCAGACACCCGGGCCGCAACCGCGCGTGACCGACTACCTCTCGGACTCGGCCGAGGCGCGGGCCGTCGCGGAGAGCATCGCGGCGGAGATTCGCGGCGGGGCCCTGCCCGAGCAGATCGCCGTTCTCGTTCGCGTCAACGTCCAGGTCGCAGCGCTGGAGCGCGCCCTCGACGATCTCGGCGTGAGTACGCGTCTGCACGGCGCCGCGAGATTCTTCGACCTCCGCGAGGTCAAACAAGCCCTGATGATGCTCAAGGGGGCCGCCGTCAGCATCGTCGGCGAACCGTTGTTCAAAACGGTGAGCGACGTGCTGCGCTCGCTGGGCTGGACGCAGGAGGCGCCGGAGCAGCGCGGTGCCGTGCGCGATCGCTGGGAGTCGCTGAACGCACTGATGGGCCTTGCCGAGCAAGCCCCGAAAGACATGACCCTTCGCGAGTTCGTCGCCGAACTGTTCGCGCGCCAGGCGGGGCAACACGAACCCACCATGTCTGCGGTGACGCTGGCGACACTGCATTCCGCCAAGGGGCTCGAATGGGAGAGCGTCTACATCGTGGGTCTCAGCGAAGGGCTCGTGCCGATCAGCTACGCGCAGACCTTCGAGGCGGTCGACGAAGAGCGGCGCCTTCTCTACGTCGGGATCACGCGGGCACGGCAACGCCTGCACCTGTCGTGGAGCCACCAGGGGCAGGGGCGAGGGCAGGCGGATCGCCGACCGAGTCGCTTCGTGGAAGAGCTGCGCATCCGCAGTCGGGATGAGGTCGGCTCGTCGACCGCGTGACCAGCCCTGTCTGGGCGTCGACTGTTTCGATCACCGCGTCGGGAAGGCGATCGTCGTCTCCGGCGGCCCACGCCAACGCGCGACGAGCGACCCTCGTGGCCGCCTCGCGAGTGGAGAGCAGCGATTCTGCGGGCTGCGGCCTGCCCCAGAGCTGTCCCGCGATCACACCCCAGGCGCTGTCGACGTCGCCCCGGTGGAGGTCGAGGCAGTGCGCGCACGCGGTCGCCCCCGGGACGACGACGGGCCCGATCCTGGTGGAGTGATCACCCGTGACGACCTGAAGGTGCGGGACGTCGCGCCGCAGCCAGACACCTGCCAGCACGGGATCGTGCACATGCTGCGATACGGCGACCCCGAGAGTCGGGGCGGGTGAGCACTCGGCGGCATCGCCGTCGATCCGCTCGGTCGGCGCGCCGGTGGAAGCGACCACCGAGCGGATCTCGTCGGCGAGCGACGAGGATCCTGCGACGTGGATCGTGGCGGTCGGACGCGGTCTCGGCCGGACGAGCGCCGGGATCAACTTCTCGACGAGCTCGACGACCTCGGAGTCTCGGCAGCCGGCCCTCTGTGCGATTGCGCCCGTGCCGGAGCGGCCGTGGCCCGCGGCGATGGCCGAGATGATCCGCTCGTGGCGGGGCGTCACACCGTCGACAACCGCGACGGGTTGATCGACGCCGATCTGCAGGGTGTGCGGGTCGCGCCAGACGAGGGGGAGCCGGGGATCGAATCGGATGTCCATCCCGAGAGGATGCCCGAATGTGCGATGGCCTGCAGACGTTGTCCACAGGCCGTCGACGGGCTCAGCGAGCCGCGCCGGGAATCACTGCTTCGGCTCTTCGGCCGAGCCGTCGCCGGCCTCGTGGGGACGGTCGTCGCGATCGTCGCTGAGGAGATCGGCGATGGCGCGATCGACGTCGTCGAGCTCGGGTTCGCCGGAGGTCAGGCGGGCGATCAGCGACTGCGGGTCGTCGATGTCGTCGCTCGTCGGGACGATGTCGGGGTGAGCCCAGAGTCCGTCGCGCGTCTCGCCGCCGACGGAGTCGGAGACCGCCTGCCACATGGCCGCGGCCTCGCGGAGGCGACGTGGCCTGAGCTCGAGACCGACCAGGGTCGCGAACGCGGACTCTGCGGGGCCACCGGCAGCTCGCCGACGGCGGACCATCTCGGCAATGGCGCCCGACTTGGGCAACCGCTCGGTCGCCTTGGCCGTGACGACGTCGACCCAGCCCTCGATCAGGGCGAGCGTGGTCTCGAGGCGGCCCAGCGCTGCCAGCTGTTCGTCCGTCTTCGGGGGAATCAGAGCCCCGCTGCGCATGGCATCTTGAAGCTGCTCGGGGTTCGACGGGTCGAAGTCGACGGCCAGCTCCTCGAGGCGGCTCGTGTCGATCGAGATGCCCTGCGAGAACTCGCGGATCGACGAGATGAGGTGCAGGCGGAGCCACCGCGCGTGGCGGAACAGGCGGGCGTGAGCCAGCTCACGGACCGCGAGGTAGAGCTGGACCTGGTCGTCATCCACGTCGAGACCTTCGCCGAAGGCCGCGACGTTCTGGGGGAGCAGCGCCGCCTGCTGATCATCGAGAAGGGGATGCCGACGTCGCCGCCCGAGACGACCTCGGTGGAGAGCTGACCCACGACCTGCCCCAGTTGCATGGCGAAGAGGGCGCCGCCGACGCTGCGCATGACCTCGCTGGCACCCGCCAGCATGTCGCGCATCTCTTCGGGAGCCTGCTCGCCGAGCACCTTCGTCAGCGAGTCGGCGATGGAGGCCGCGACGGGCTCGGCCAACTGGGTCCAGACGGGCATGCTCGCCCGCGCCCATTCGGCGCGGGTCATCAGCCGCGGCGCGACGGTGAGTTCGGCGACGTGGGCGACCTCGTCGAGCCAGAGAGCGGCGACGTGGAAAGCCTGCTCGAGCGAGCTGATCCTGGCGGGCGACGTCTCGACGGCCGACTCGGCCCCGATGCTGGTCGCCTGATCCGTGGCGAGCGACCAGTCGATGCCGTCGCCGGAGTGGTTCACGGCGTTCTGAAGCTGACTCATGAGACGAGCCATGAATGCCGGGTCGTTGGGCAGGCCGGCGGCGCCGACCAGCTTCGACGGGTCGATTTCGGAATTGCCGGACAAGAACTGCCGCAGCATGTCGCGGAACTCGTCTTCCGGGCCGGGCTGCGAATCTTCAGACATGGCAACTACGCTAGCCGTTGGCCGCTCGAACAGTCTGGGATTCGACCACTTCTCGGGGTCCTCCACTGCGCCCACGGCGAACACTCCCGTCGGTCGGCCAGAAGAGCGTTGATCCGACTGGCGCACCTGCGCCTGGCGCCCCTGAAAGGCAGTTCTCGAGTTGGCCCTGTTCACCGCCCCCGACGTCACGACCTCGGCACCGAGACGCCGCCGGGGTCTCGTCGGTCTCATCTTCCTGGCCGCGGCCCTGATCCTCGGCATCGCGCTGTCGGTCCTGCCCGCCCCGTACCTCATCGAGCAACCGGGCCCGGTCTTCAACACCCTCGGCAGCAACGAGTTCGACGGCAAGCAGACGCCGCTGATCACGATCGACGGCCACTCGACCTACCCGACGTCGGGCACGCTCGACCTCCTGACCGTCAGCGTGGTCGGGAACCAGACACAGCGCCCCAACTGGGCCGAAATCGTGGGGGCCTGGTTCGACCCGAGCAAGGCCGTCATCCCGGTCGAAGAGATCTACCCGACCGGGGTCTCCAACAAGCAGGTCGACCAGCAGAACACCATCGACATGGAGCAGAGCCAGAAGTCGGCCGTCACCGCGGCTCTCGCCCACGAAGGCTACGACGTCGGCACCGCCATCACCGTGAGCGCCGTCGAGAAGGGCAGCCCTGCCGACGGCGTCCTCGCGAAAGGCGACGTGATCACGGCCATCGACGGGACGAAGCTCTCCGAGAACAGCGATGTCGACACGCTCAGGGCGCTGGTCGCGAAGACGGGCGGAAAACCGGCCAGGATCACGTACACCCGAGCGGGCGATTCGGCCGCGGCGGGCGGACAATCGCGTTCGGTCTCCATCACGCCCGAGAAGACGCAAGGCACCTACCTCCTCGGCATCGGCGCGAGCGTGTCGTACGATTTCCCGTTCAAGGTCTCACTGAAACTCGCCGACGTCGGCGGCCCGAGCGCGGGCCAGATGTTCGCCCTCGGAACGATCGACAAGATCACGCCGGGCCCACTCAACGGCGGCAAGAAGGTCGCCGGGACAGGGACCATCACGGCCAACGGCACGATCGGCGCCATCGGGGGATCCGGCAGAAGATGTACGGCGCGCGCGCGGCGGGCGCGACCGTCTTCCTGGCGCCGGCGAGCAACTGCAACGAGGTCACGGGCCACATCCCGTCCGGGTTGTCCGTCTACTCGGTCAGCACGCTCGACCAGTCGGTCAGAGTGCTCGACACGATCTCCGCCAAGGGCGACACGTCCAAGCTGCCCACCTGCCCCGCGTCCTGACGTTCGGCGGCTGCTTGGGTTCTCCACAGGCTGAGCCGACGGCGTTCGAGCGTGGAGGTTGGGCACATAGGATGGCGGTTCCACCTCTCAACGAGCCAGGAGCAGCCTCTTGACTTCCTCTGCCACAGCGTCGTCGGGTCCGGTTCGTCCGGGCCGTCGTTCGCCTCGTGTCCCCATCCTCGTGACCATCGGCGTGCTCGCCGCGCTGGTGATCATGTTCTTCATCTTCGCGGGCCTCGCGACCGACTACCTGTGGTACCAGCAGCTCGGCTTCACCCGCGTCATCGTGACGCAGTGGATCACCGGCACGGCGCTGTTCTTCATCGGCTTCCTCGGCATGGCCGTCCCGGTGTACGTCAGCATCGACATCGCGTTCCGGTTCCGGCCGGTGTACGCCAAACTCAACTCGCAGCTCGACCGCTACCAGCAGGTCATCGAGCCGCTCCGCCGAACGGTGATGCTCGGCATCCCGATCGTGCTCGGCCTGTTCGGCGGCATCGCCACCTCCAGCCACTGGTCGATGATCCTCCAGTGGCTCAACCGAACGCCGTTCCACAAGGTCGACCCGCAGTTCCACCTCGACATCGGCTTCTACGTCTTCTCCCTGCCCTTCTATCAGGGCTTGGTCGGCTTCTCCTCGGCCGTCGTGCTCCTCTCCGCCATCGCCGCCCTCGCCACGAGCTACCTCTACGGGGCCCTCCGTTTCTCGGGCCGCGAAGTGCGGATCTCGCGCGTCGCTCGTATCCAGATCGCCGTGACGGCCGCGGTCTACATCGGTCTGCAGGCCATCAGCCTCTGGCTCGACCAGTACGCCACGCTCACCGACGGGTCGAACAAGCTGCTCACCGGAGCGACCTACACCGATGTGGTCGCGGGAATCCCCGCGAAGCAGATCCTGGCCTACGCGGCGGCGGTCGTCGCGATCCTGTTCATCGTCACGGCGGTCATCGGGCGCTGGCGCCTGCCGATCATCGGTACGGCACTCCTCATCGTGATCAGCCTCGTCATCGGTGCGATCTATCCGTGGATCGTCCAGCGGTTCACGGTCGACCCCTCCGCGAAGAGCGTCGAGTCGAGTTACATCGAGAAGAACATCAAGGCGACGAGAACGGCGTACGGGGTCTCGAGCGTCAAAGAGACCAACTACGACGCCAAGTCGACGGCATCCAAAGGCGCCCTCGCGAACGACGCAACGACCACGGAGAACATCCGGATCATCGACCCGTCGCTCGTGACCGATGCTTTCGCTCAGCTCCAGCAGTACCGGCAGTACTACGCCTTCCCCGACCAGCTCGACGTCGACCGCTACAAGATCGACGGCAAGGTGCAAGACGTCGTGATCGCCGTTCGCGAGCTCAACCAGTCCGGTCTCGGCTCCTCGAACAATCCGTACAACTCGACCTTCGTCTACACCCACGGGTACGGCGTCGTGGCGGCGTACGGCAACCAGCGTTCGGCGGACGGTCAGCCGGTGTTCCTCGAGTCGGGAATCCCGGTGAAGGGCTCCCTGGGCACTTCGAAGAACTTCGAACCGCGCATCTACTTCGGCGAGCAGGGGCCGCAGTACTCCATCGTCGGCGGAAACGGTCTCAACAAGGTCGAGCTCGACTACCCCTCCGGCAATGACGACAACGGCAACAACGCCACCACCACGTACTCCGGCGACGGTGGGCCGAAGCTGAACAACACGTTCAAGAAACTCATCTACGCGATCAAGTTCCAATCGGAACAGATCTTCCTGTCCGACGCGGTGAATTCGAAGTCGCAGATCCTCTACGACCGCGACCCGTCGACCCGCGTGCAGAAGGTGGCCCCGTACCTCACGCTCGACAGCGACCCGTATCCCGCGGTGGTCAACGGTCGAGTGGTCTGGATCGTCGATGGTTACACCACGACCGATCAGTACCCGTACTCCGCCCAGCGAAGCCTTTCGACGTCGATCGCCGACGCCAACAAGGCGGCCCCGGCCTACGCGACCGACCAGATCAACTACATCCGGAACTCCGTGAAGGCGACGGTCGACGCGTACTCGGGCAAGGTGACGCTCTATTCCTGGGACAAGACCGATCCCATCCTGCAGACGTGGCAGAAGGTCTTCCCGTCGACGGTGAAGCCCATGGCCGACATGAGCGGCACACTGCTGAGCCACGTCCGGTACCCCGAAGATCTGTTCAAGATGCAGCGCGAGATCCTGGGCACGTATCACGTGACCGATCCTGGCTCGTTCTACAACGGTGACGACGCCTGGACGACTCCGAACGAGCCGACCAAGACGAGCGGCGACACGTCGCTGCAGCCGCCGTACTACCTCACGATGAAGCTGCCCGATCAGAATGCGGCGTTCCAGCTGTACTCGACGTACATTCCACAGCAGACCAACGAGTCGAATCCCCGAAACGTGCTGACCGGTTATCTGGCGGCGAATTCCGACGCCGGCGATACCAAGGGCTCGATCTCGAAGAACTACGGCAAGCTGACGCTCCTGACCCTGCCGAAGACGGACAACGTCCCCGGCCCAGGCCAGGTGCAGGCGAACTTCAACGCCGACTCGACGGTCGCCAACGTGCTGAACATCCTGGCGCGTGGTGACACCCAGGTGAAGCGAGGCAACCTCCTCACCCTCCCCGTCGGTGGTGGCCTTCTCTACGTCCAGCCGGTCTACGTCCAGTCGACCTCCGATACGTCGTACCCGATCCTGCAGAAGATCCTCGTGTCGTTCGGCGACAGGATCGCCTTCGAAGACACCCTCAAGGAGGCGCTCGACGACCTGTTCGGCGGCGACTCCGGTGCGACCACCGGCGACGCCGGCGTCGGGACCGGCACCTCGACGGGGGAAGCACGGGCACCGGAACGGGCACGGGAACCGGAACGGGGACTGGAACCGGCACGGGCACAGGCACAGGCACGGGCACCGGATCGGGAACGGGCTCGACGGCCCAGAGTGCTGCTCTGAAAGCCGCATTGGCGGACGCACAGTCGGCTCTTGCCGAGCGCAAGACGGCGTACGAGAAGAACGATCTCGTCGCCGCAGCACAGGCCGATGCCAAGCTGCAGAGCGCCCTCGAGGCGGCCGTGAAGGCTTCCCAATAGGGTCCGGAGCCGCCTCGATTAGAACCGAGGCGGCACCCCGTGCTAGAGTCATTTCTTGTGCCGCGGGGTGGAGCAGTTCGGTAGCTCGCTGGGCTCATAACCCAGAGGTCGTAGGTTCAAATCCTGCCCCCGCAACAAGAAACACCACGAAAACCCCCGAGATCATCACGATCTCGGGGGTTTTTGGTTGTGTCCCGGTGCCCCGCCAATCCGGTCAGCGCCGCCGATGGCGACGAGCACCCTGTGATCCGGCAGTGCCAACGGGATCGCGTGGTGCTGCTTCGCCGCCGGATGGAGTCTGCGCCGAGTCAGGTCGTCGCTGGTGCTACTGGTTCGTAGCGCGCGGCACGAGCGGCAGCCGAGGACCGACTGACAGGCGCCGGCAATCAGCGCGTACCGGCCCGACGCCGGGGCGGTCTCGCCGAGGCCGTGACGCCCGCCTGAGGGCGACTGGTGCCGAGCGGCACCACGGGGCGACGTCTGGCACCGTGCGATCGCGTGGTGCCCAGCGGGTGGGCTGGTGCCGCCGCTGCCGGGCGGGCTGGTGCCGTGGTGCCGGGCGGACGGGCTGGTGCCGTGGTGCCCAGCCGGTGGGCTGGTGGTGGTGCCGGGCGGGTGGGCTGGTGCTGGTGGTGGTGCTGCCTGGCAGGTGGGGCTGGTGTGGTGCTGCCTGGCGGATCGGCTGGTCGGCTGTGCCGACCCCGGCGTGTGGCACACCGACGGGCACCCGATGCAGGAGTTGCCCAGACGCACCGCCGGGGCGGTCTGTACCCCGGGCACGCGCACGGCCGCCGCCGACCACGCTCCGCAGTGCTCGAGCCTCCGGGCCGACCTCGGTCCACCTGGCGACCTCCGCAGCGGCCTGGCACCTCGGCTCTCAGCCGACGGCTCCGCGCTAGGGTGACGGCATGAGCGAGAGCATTCTGGTGGCCGTCGGACAATTCGCCCCGACGGCCGACTCGGCAGCCAACCTCGCCGCCATCGACGAACTCGCGACTCGGGCCGCTGCGCGAAGCGCACGCGTGGTCGTCTTCCCCGAGTACTCCTCCTACTTCGAGAAGGAGATGGGTCCCGGCTTCGTGGCCGCCGCCCAGCCCCTCGATGGCTCCTTCGTCCGCGGTCTGGGCAGGATCGCAGCGCGACTCGATCTCCACGTCGTCGCCGGCCTGGTCGCGTCGACCGGCACCGAGCGCTTCTCCAACACCCTCGTCGCCGTGGCGCCGAGCGGCGAGGTCGCTGCCAGCTACCGCAAACTTCATCTCTACGACGCGTTCGGCCAGCGGGAGTCCGACTGGGTTCTCCCCGGCGAGATCGAGGCCCCGCAGACCTTCGTGGTCGATGGATTCACCCTCGGGCTGCAGACCTGCTACGACATCCGGTTTCCCGAGGTCACCAGGATGCTCGTGGACGCCGGTGTCGAGGTCGTCGTGCTCCCGGCGGAGTGGGTCCGTGGCCCGCTCAAGGAGCACCACTGGCGAACGCTCGTCACGGCCCGGGCCATCGAGAACACCATCTACGTGGCGGCGGCCGACCACGTGCCTCCGGTCGGGGTGGGAAACAGCATGATCGTCGATCCGCACGGAGTCGAGATCGCGGCGATCGGCGACGAACCCGGCATCGCGGTGGCCGAGGTGCGACGCGACCGGCTCACCGACGTGCGCCGGGTCAATCCTGCTCTCGCCCTGCGGCGCTTCCGCGTCGTGCCCGCAGAGCCCGCGTCCGACCGCTGAACCTCCCGAAATCGAAGGGGATTCCCCTGCTTCGGCCCGAGGACTGGGCGAAGCGCGGGGGTGTGCGAAAAATCCCCTTCGATTTCGGGCAGGCGTAGGGGCAGAGGCGGGGCAGGGGCAGGGGCAGGCAGACAGCAGGCAGGCAGGCAGGCGGGCAGACAGGCGGGCGGGGCGGACAGACAGGCGGGCGGGCGGGCAGGCAGGCAGGCAGACAGACAGGCGGGCGGGGCGCGACAGGCAGACGCGCGACCGGGCGGCCGCCTACGGGCGCAGGGCGGCCAGCTGCGCCGACGCCTGCTCGAGGACCTCGATGCGCTTGCAGAAGGCGAAGCGCACGCGCGACGACAGCTCGGCGGCGAGGTCGGGGTGGCAGAAGGCGCTGATGGGCACGCCGACCACACCGGCGAGCTCGGGCAGGCGCCGGCACAGATCGACGGCGTCGTCGAAGCCGAGCGGCGCGGCGTCGGCGACGACGAAGTACGAGCCGGCCGGATGCGAGACCTCGAAACCCGCCGCGGTGAGACCGGCGCTCAACAGATCGCGCTTCTGCTGCAGCGTGGCAGCAATGCCCTGGAAGTAGCTGTCGGGAAGCCCGAGGCCGACGGCGATCGCCGGCTGGAAGGGTGCACCGTTCACGAAGGTCAGGAACTGCTTGACGGCCAGGATCTGGGTCACGAGTTCGGCCGGAGCGGTCAACCAGCCGATCTTCCATCCGGTTGTGGAGAACGTCTTGCCGCCCGACGAGATGGTGACCGTCCGGGATCCTGCGCCCGGAAGCGTTGCGATGGGCGTGTGGGCCCGACCGTCGAACAGGAGGTGCTCGTAGACCTCGTCCGAGACGATGACGGCGTCGTGCTGCTCGGCGAGTTCGACGATCAGCGCCTTCGTCTCGGGGGAGAGGACGGTGCCGGTCGGGTTGTGCGGATCATTGAGCAGGATCACCCGCGTGCGGTCGGTGATCGCGCGCCGGAGTTCGTCGTGATCGACGGCGAAGTCGGGCCCGCGCAGTGCGACCGTGCGGTGTTCGCCGCGTGCCAGGCCGATGACGGCGCCGTAGGAGTCGTAGAACGGCTCGAGGGTGACCACCTCGTCGCCGGCGTCGACGAGCGCCAGGAGCGTCGCGGCGAGGGCCTCGGTCGCTCCGGCGGTGACCAAGACCTCGCTGCCCGGGTCGGGACGGAGACCGTAGAAGCGCTCCTGATGGGTCGCGACGGCCTCGAGCAGGATCGGCATGCCTCGCCCGGGCGGGTACTGGTTGACGCCATCCGTGATGGCCTTCTTGGCGGCTTCGAGGACTTCGACGGGGCCGTCCTCGTCAGGGAACCCCTGCCCGAGGTTGATGGACGACGTCGACGTGGCGAGCGCCGACATCTCGGCGAAGATCGTCGGCGCCAGTCGGCCGGCCGGGTCGAGGAGCATGGCGCCGCGGGCGGCGCGCTCCCAAGGGGCGAGTGTCGTCATGGTGTCCTCGTGCGCTGGGGGTGTTCGTCCACCGTAACCCTCCCCTCTCGGCTGGCCCTTACGGTGCCCGCCTATGATGTGACACCAGATCGCTCACCGGTTCACCGTGCCTCCATTCGGATTCACGGCGCGCACAGGTGAGGCTTGAAAGGAGCACTCGCGGATGACAGAGACCCCTGGCCGTGACGTCAACCCGGACGACGTCAATCCGGACGACGCCAACCCCGAAGGCGTCGACGCGGATGGCGTGAAGCCCGCTGACGAGACCTCCGGCGACGGGAGCCGAGTCGACGAGCCCCGCTCCGACGAGCCCCGCCAGGGCGCCGTCCACGGCGACTGGCAGGCGCCCCACGCGAGCGCCCGGCAGACCGGCAAGCAGCCCGCGGCCGAACCGGCCGCCGAGCAGCCCCCGGCCGGACCCTCGGCCGAGCACTCCTCCGTCGAGCCCACGGTCGACCAGCCCGCTTCTGCCGAGCACGAGACCGCCGAGTACCCCTCCGACTCGCAGCCGACCCAGGAGTACCCCTCCGACTCGCAGCCGACCCAGGAGTACCCCTCCGAGGCGCCGCGCGGCTCCGATGCCGCCTCTTCGGGCTGGGGAGTCCCTCCGGTCGGCGCTCCTCCGCTCCCGGGTGAGGCGCCCACGCCGCTCGCCGATGCGCACTCGGGCGATGTTCCCCCGACCGATGCCGCGTCGCACAGCGGTCTGCACCGCGCCCCCGCCTCGCTCGACCACGCCGCCTACGCCGGCGCGAACTCGGCGGCCTTCGGTAGCCTCGGCCGACCCGATTCCGGAGACGCCGCTTCCGCGACTCCGGAGGGCACCGGCTTCACCGGCGGCCCGTCCGGCTACAGCTACGACTCGAGCAACGCCGCCGCTGCCGGCGGCTGGTCCGCTCCCGTCGCGCCCCGCCCCCGCAAGCGCGGCCTCGGCGCACTCGTCGCCGTCGCCGTCGTCGCCGCCGTGATCGGTGCCCTCGTCGCCACCGGCGGCTACGCGCTTCTCGGCTCGCGCCCGAGCACGGCCGAGGGCGGCACCCCGAGCAACCTCACGATCGGCCACTACGACGACGCGACCGTCGTGACGGCCGTCGCAGCCAAGGCGACCCCGTCCGTCGTGACGATCGACGTCGCGTCCGGAACCTCCGAGGGCACGGGGTCCGGCGTGGTCCTGACCTCGGACGGCTACATCGTGACCAACACCCACGTCGTGACCCTCGACGGCGCCAGCGCGACCGGCACGGTGCGGGTCACGACGTCCAGCGGTCGCATCTATGCGGGCAAGATCATCGGCACCGACCCGCTGGTCGACCTCGCCGTGATCAAGATCGACGCGACGGGGATGACCCCCATCGAGTTCGCGAACTCGTCGAAGCTCAACGTCGGCGACACGGCGGTGGCCATTGGCGCACCGCTGGGTCTGTCCAACACGGTGACCGACGGCATCGTCTCGACGCTCGACCGCAGCATCTCGGTCGCGTCCTCGGCGGCGCCCAGCACGGGCGGCGATTCGAGCGACTCGCAGGACAACAACGGCCAGGGCCCGTTCAGCTTCGACAACGGTTCGGGCCCGTCGAGCGGCACCAGCAACCTGATCTCCCTTCCCGTGATCCAGACCGACGCCTCGATCAACCCGGGTAACTCGGGTGGTGCTCTGCTCGACTCCAAGGGCAAGCTCATCGGCATCAACGTCGCGATCGCGAGTGCGAGCGCGTCGAGTGACTCGGGGGCGCAGTCGGGCAGTATCGGCGTCGGTTTCTCGATCCCCGCCAACCTCGTCAAGCGCGTTGCCAACGACATCAAAGACACCGGCTCGGCGACCCACGGGCTGCTCGGAGCCTCCGTCGGCGACGCCACGAGCGACACGACCGCGAGCCACACCGGGGCGCTCATCAAGTCGCTCACCTCCAGTGGCGCGGCCGAGAAGGCCGGGCTGAGGGCTGGTGACGTCGTGACGCAGTTCGACGGCAACTCCGTCACGGGCGCGACCGACCTCACCGCTCAGGTGCGAACGCTGGCCGGAGGCGACACCGGGTCGCTCACGTACATCCGCGACGGCAACACCAAGACGACCACGGTGACCCTGGGCACCCTGAAAGGCTGAGTCGTCCTGGTAAGCTCGTCCGGATCTCCGCGGACGGCAGTCGGCCCACCGCGCACCCGACGCCACAGGATCAGATGAGCTCACAAGACAGCCGTACCGTCGGTGTGTCCTATGTGATGCCCGTCCTCAACGAGGTGCGCGAAATCCGGTCCGCCGTCGAGAGCCTGATCGCTCAAGATCACGAGGGCCCGTTCGAAGTCATCCTCGCTCTGGGGCCCAGCGTCGACGGCACCAACGAGGTCGTCGCCGAGATGGCGGCCGAAGACAGCAGGATCCGCAGCATCCCCAACCCGGTCGGGTCGACTCCGGCCGGTCTCAACGTCGCAATCCTGGCCTCGCGGTACCCCGTGACGGTGCGCGTCGATGCGCACTCGGTCCTGCCGCCCGACTACACGCGGATCGCCGTCGAGACGCTCCTGCGGAGCGGGGCGGACAACGTCGGAGGCATCATGCGCGCCGAGGGCCGCACCCCCTTCGAGAAGGCCGTGGCGCGCGCCTACGGCAGCCGCGTGGGGCTCGGTGGCACCCCGCACCACGTCGGCGGCAAGGAGGGCCCCGCCGAGACGGCCTACCTCGGCGTCTTCCAGCGGCACCGCCTGATCGAGGTCGGGCTGTTCGACGAGAACATCAAGCGCGGGCAAGACTGGGAGCTCAACCGTCGCCTGCGCAGCACCGGCGGCACCGTGTGGTTCACGCCGCACCTCACCGTCACCTACCGTCCGCGCCCCAGTCTCCGGAAGCTCGTGCGGCAGTTCGTCGCCACGGGCATCTGGCGAGGCGAACTGGTTCGCCGGTTCGCGTTCGCCAACTCCCTGCGCTACCTCGTGCCCCCGGTCATGGTGCTCGGTGTGGTGATCGGCCTCGTCGTCGGTCTGATCGGTGTCGTGGGCGCCATGCTCGGCACGGCCCTCGCCTGGCTGCTGATCGGCTTCGTGATCCCCGCGGTCTACGTCGTCTTCGTGGTCGCGGCGACGCTCGTCTCCGCCCGCGACGAGGGCGTCCGAACGCGGCTGTGGTTTCTCGTAGTCTTGCCCTGCATCCATTTCGGATGGGGGATCGGCTTCGTCGCCGGGTTCTCGAAGCTGACCAAGAACATCACCGCGCACGTCGGAAGGTAAGAATGCCGTCGCCCACGCGTCCCTCGTCGATCGCCGAGCTGAAGCGCGTTGCGCAACCCCCGAGGTGCGCAGCCGCGCCAACGCCGAGCACTGGACCGCCTCGCTCTACCTGCGCAACCTCTCGCCGTATCTCACCTGGGTCTTCCTCAAGACGAGCATCACGGCGAACGGGGTGACCGGCTTCATGATCCTGGCCGGCTGGGCCACCGCCTTCTCGCTCCTCATTCCCGGCCTCGTCGGCCCGGCGCTCGCTCTCGTGCTCGGCCAGCTGCAGATGCTCATCGACTGCTGCGATGGTGAGGTCGCGCGCTGGCGCGGCACGTCGTCTCCGGCCGGCGTCTTCCTCGACAAGGTCGGGCACTACACGACCGAAGCGCTGATCCCCGTCATGCTCGGAATCCGGGCTGCAGGGTTCCCGTTCCAGGCCCCTGCCGACTTCCTCTGGACCACGCTGGGTCTCGCCCTCGCCCTCATCATCGTGCTGAACAAGGCGCTCAACGACATGGTCCACGTCGCTCGGGCGAACGCGGGGCTGACGAAACTCGAAGACAAACGCGGCGGCGCGACCGTGCCGAGCGGTCGTCTCCTCGCGCGGCTGCGAAGCGCCTCCCGATTCGTGCCGTTCCACCGGCTCTATCACTCGGTGGAACTCACCATCATCATCTTCGCGATCTCATTGCTCGGGCTCGCGATCGGTCAGGTGTCTGCGGATCGCATCCTCGTCTCGGTCCTGCTGCCGCTGTCGTTCCTGGCCCTCGTCGGCCACTTCATCGCCATCATGTCGTCGAAGAGGGTGCGCTCCTGAGCCCGTCCGCTTCGAGGCGACCCTCGATCGGCGTGGTCAGTCTCACCCAGGGGCGCCGGCCGGCCGAGCTCCGCGTCGGCCTCGAGTCGCTCCTGGCCCAGGAGGGCGTCGATCTCGACATCGTCTGCGTCGGCAACGGAGCCGACCCGGGAGAACTGCCGGCGGCCGTGCGTCGACTGGTGCTGCCGGACAACGCGGGAATCCCGGCCGGCCGCAACCGCGGTGCCGAGATCGTCGAAGGCGACTACATCTTCTTCCTCGACGACGATGCGGCCGTGCCCTCGTCGACGTTCTTGAAAGACGCGGTCAGGATGCTCGTGGAGACCGGTGACATCGGCCTCCTTCAGCCGCGGGTCACCGATCCCGCCGGGGCTGCGGATCCGCGGCGCTGGACGCCGCGCCTCCGCAAAGGCAGCCCGACCGACTCGAGTGATGTCTTCTCGGTCTGGGAGGGCGCCACCCTGCTGCCGCGCGACGTGTTCGACGCCTGTGGGGGTGGGGGAGCCGTACTTCTACGCCCATGAGGGCATCGAGCTCGCGTGGCGCGTGTGGGCGCAGGGAAAACGGGTCTGGTACGCCGGTGACCTGATCGCGAACCACCCGGCCATCGATCCTGCCCGCCACAGCCAGTACTACCGACTGAACGCCCGGAACCGTGTCTGGCTGGCCAAGCGCAATCTGCCGTGGCCGCTCGTTCCGCTCTATGTCGGCTCGTGGACGGGCGTGCAGGTGCTGCGGTGGGCCCGGCATCCCGATCGCCTCAGACCGTGGTTCGAGGGCTTCCGGGAAGGCTGGGCCACGTCGCCCGGCGGTCGCCACTCGATGGGATGGAGCACCGTGGTCCGTATGACCCGAGCAGGTCGGCCACCGCTGCTCTGACTCTGTTCTTCCGTCACCTCACCCCAGCTGGAAAGGACAACACGCCGTGTCCCTCACCCGTGACCTCGGCCTCGCCTTCGGCCTCGTGCGCCGTGCCTGGATCTCGCGCGGCAGGCGCCGCGCTCTCGCCGCTCGCGATACCAGCGGGAAGTCGCCGATGCCGGGGTCGGTGCAGGTGGCGGTCTACTTCGCTGACGGGCCCGTGAATCTCTACCAGATCAGGCAGTGGTACGCGCCGCTGGCCCACCTGGCCGAGACGCACCCCGTCGCGATCGTGGTGCGCAGCCCGGCGACGATGCTCGCCCTGCTCGACGAGTCGCCCGTCCCGGTGGTCTACGCGCGCCAGGTCGTCGACCTCGAGGCTTTCGTCGAGTCGCATCCCCTCGCGATGACCCTCTACGTCAACCAGAACTCGCGGAACTTCCAGATGATGCGGTACGGACGCATGTGGCACGTCTTCGTCAATCACGGCGAGAGCGACAAGATGTACATGACGACCAACCAGTTCAAGGCGTACGACTACGCGTTCGTGGCGGGAAAGGCCGCGCTGCAGCGGCTCGGCGCGAAACTGTGGGACTACGACCTCGACAAGCGCGCCATCATGATCGGTCGTCCTCAAGCGGACCACTTCGCCGGCCGGCTGCCCTACGAACCCGACGAACGTGTCGTGGTGCTCTACGCCCCCACCTGGGAGGGAGACCGCCCGGCAGCTGCCTACGGGTCGATCGCCAGTCATGCGGCTCTCGTGCCGGCTCTCCTCGCGACGGGCAAGCACCGCGTGATCTATCGGCCGCACCCGCGCAGCGGCGTCGTCGACCCTGTCTACAAGGCCGCTCACGAAGCGACGGTGCGGGCGATCGCGGAGGCCAATCGACGGGACCCGAAGGCCTCTCACGTCTACGACGACGGCCCCGATCTCGGCTGGCAGCTCGCCGCAGCCGACGTCGCCGTCACCGACATCTCGGCGATGGTCTACGACCGTCTCGCCACCGGAAGGCCGCTCCTGATCGCCCGACCGTCGTCGCCCGACGCCGACGTCGACGAGACGGGCTACCTGGGGGCGGCGGAGTGGCTGCCGGCCGAACAGGCCGGCAACATCGTCGAGCACGTGTCGCGGGTTCTGGAAGACGAGGAGGCGCGCGCTCGCCTCGACTTCTGGGCGGAGCATCACTTCGGAGATACGACGCCCGGAGTGGCGACCCGTCGTTTCGAGGCGGCAGTGGACCTCCTGGTCGACCGCTGGGCCGAATTCGAGCGCCTTTCTCCGGTCGAGTCGGAGCCGGTCGGCGGCGTCGTCGACGATGACAAGCCCATCGTGGACGACACAGACCTCTAGGCTGATCAGGTCTCTACGCCCAGGGTTTAAATCACCCCGGTCCGTGGAATCTGGACGTATGTCATGGGGCGGCACAACCATGAGGTATGCCGCAACCCACCTCCGAGGCCGCTCGACTCTTCGGGGAGCGCGTGCGTGCCGAGCGGTTGCGGCTCGGCCTCAGCCAGGACGAGGTCGCGCACCTCGCGGGGATGAACGTCTCGAACTACGGCAAGATCGAGCGCGGCATCGGCAACCCGGTCTTGCACACGATCGTGCGCCTGGGCGCTGTGCTCGGAAGCGACCCGGCGGCGTTCGTCACCGGGATCGGCGCGGACACGCTTCCGCCGGTGCTCGAGACTTTCAGCGCCGTGGACTACGTGCGCGAGCAGCGCAGGAGACGGAGCAGCAGGTAGCTCGGCCCTCTGCCCGAGACCGCGCCGCCTCCCTCCCGGCCCCGGAGGCCCCGGAGGCCGCGGTGGCCGCGGAGGCCCCGGAGGCCGCGGAGGCCGCGGACGCCCCGGAGGCCTCGGCGGCATCATCAGAAGCTGAAGCGCCACAGGTACTCCTCGCCGTCCGGCCGCAACCAGCTGACCACGGCCACCGTGCCGAGGCTGAGATCGACCCCGACGACGGTCACCGTGACGGACGCCCCGGGTGTCAGCAGCGGGACGAAGACGGGCACGAGATGCCCGGGCCCGAGGAGGCTGACGCGCAGCCCGCGGACATTTTCGTCGCCGACGTGGACGAGGCGATAGAGGCGGGGCGCGTGCTGACGATCGATCCAGAAGGGGACGGCGTAGGCCGGTGGGTGACTGCTCATGGCGACGAACTTAGGAGGGGCGTCCGACGTCGCGATCGCGAGGCTGTGAGGGAGCGTTTTTCTGTGGAGAACGTACCGATTCTGGCCGATTGTGGAAAGAGTGCGAAGGGTCTCAGCTCGTCCGGACCCGAGTCGCCGACCCGCCGCCGTCGACCCTGGTCGCCGCCTCTGGCCCGAGTCGGCGCCTCAGCGCCGAGACTTCTTTGCCGGCAACTCCAGCGGGAACCGTGCCGGCGCCTGCCCGAAGGCGGTTCGCGAGCTCGTGACGACCTTGCGGCCGAGCGTGTGGTTGCCGACCCCGCCGATCACCGCACCGATGCCGAAGGGGATCGCTCGTCCGACGATCGTGGCACCCTGTGACTTGACGAAGCGGCTGACGAACTGTTTGCGCACGAGATCCGAGACCCCGGACATCGCCGCCTTCGGAAGCCGCTGGGCGACGAGGTCACCCCAGAAGGCCTGGCGGGCCGGACCTTTGCCGATGGCCTCTCCGGCGAGCTGTTTGACGAGATCGGCGCCGGGTCCGCCGAGCATCATCGCCATGACGATGGTGCGCGCGCGCTCGGGGTCGGTGACCGCGATTCCGTGCACCTCGGTGACGGACTGCGCGTAGAGGGCGCTCGCCTCGAGGAAGTAGGCGGTCTCCGCGCCGGAGAGCGCGAGCGAGATGCCGATCCCGATGCCGGGAATGACGGCGCTGGCACCGACGGCGGCACCGCCTGTGGTCACCGCTGCCAGGTACTCGCGCTCGAGGGTGCGGAGGATCTGGGCGGGCGTGTGGTCGGGGTGCCGACGGCGCAGCATCCTGACGTGCGACTCGACGACGGGGTGCTGGACCGTGAGCACCCGGTTGAGGCTCCTCTGCCAGCGCGGGCTCTCGGTGTCGTGGGTCAGAGCACTGCCGACCTCGCGCAGTTCATCGCCCCGCACGGGGAGCGCTCGCTCGAGTGCGGTGGTACCGCTCGCCTCGGAAGGGGAATCGGAGGAGTCGTCGACCGGAGTCGGGTGCTTGTCGCGTCGCATCCTGCGGACACTACGCCTTCGTCTTGGGAGCCAGGTCGGCGTTGTATCGGTCGAGTGCTTGATCGATCGGGCCGTCGAACACCAGGGAGCCCTTGTTCAGGTACAGGCCGCGCGTGCAGAACCGTCGCAGGTCTTTCTCGTTGTGCGAGACGAAGAAGAGGGTGCGACCGCCGGCCAGCATCTCCTCGATGCGTCCGTAGCACTTCTCGCGGAACGATCGGTCGCCCACGGCGAGCACCTCGTCGACCAGGATGATCGGTTCGTCGAGTCGTGAGATCACCGCGAACGCGATCCTGACCTTCATGCCGCTGGACAGGTGCTTGTACGGCGTATCGACGAAGGCGGCGATCTCGGCGAAGTCGATGATCTCGTCGAAGCCCGCGTCGATCTCGGCGCGACTCATGCCGTGCAGGCCCGCCGTCAGATAGACGTTGTCGCGGACGCTCAGGTCGCCGACGAAACCGCCGGTGATCTCGATCAGGGGAGCGACGCCCTCGTGGACGGAGATCTTGCCCTCGTCGGGCAGCACGACCTCTGCCACGAGCTTGAGGAGGGTCGATTTGCCCTGGCCGTTGCGACCGACGACACCGATCGCCTCGCCGGGCTGCACGTCGAAGGACACGTTGCGCAGCGCCCAGAACTCGCCCGGCCGCGTGCGTCGACTGCTGTCGGCGAAGAGGTCTTTGAACGAGCGCCGGGCGCGGCGATTGCGGCGGAACCGGATGCCCGCGTCGGCCACGCGGATGACGGGAGGGACAGCGGAGACGACCATCAGATCTCCTTCAGCACGGCGCGCTCGCAGGCGCGGAAGACGAGGATCCCGACCGCGAGCACGATGAAGCAGAGGACACCGCCGATGACGACCTCGTCGAAGCGCAGCTGATCCGGGAAGAAGGCGGCCCGGTAGAGGCCGAAGATGCCGCTCAAGGGGTTGAAGGCCGCGGCGAAGTGCAGCGACTCGGGCAGGTTCTTGGTGCCGTAGATGATCGGCGACGCATAGAAGAGGAAGCGCAGGATCAGCTTCACCGCCCTCTCGAGGTCGCGGAAGAACACGACAAGCGGCGCGATGATCAGCCCGAGGCCCGTGATGAGGACCCCTTGCAGCACGATGGCGAGAGGAAGTAGACGACCTGCCAGTGCACGTGCGCTCCCGTGACGAGGGCGAAGAATGCCAGCACGGGCAGGCTGAACAGGAACTCGATGCCCTTCGACGCCACGATCCGATTCACCCAGATGGTGCGGGGGATCTTCGTCGAGCGGACCAGCTTGGCGTCGGACGTGAACGCCTTGGTGGCGTCGGAGACGGCGCCGTTGAACCACTGCCACGCGAGGATTCCGCTCAGCAGGAAGACGATGTAGGGCGTCTCGCCCACATCACGGTGGAAGACCTTCGTGAAGACGAAGTAGTAGATCGCGCTCATGAGGAGCGGATCGAGGATCGACCAGAGATAGCCGAGGGCGCTCGTCGAGTAGCGGACCTTGAGGTCGCGACTCGTCAGCAGCCAGAGCACCTGACGGTACCGTCGCACTCCCGTGGCACGGGGCCGCCGGGCGCTATCGGTTCTGACGGAAACTGCGGTCACGGGTGTCCTCTACGTTCAGGGACATCCGGCCGATCGGGCTCGAGGTACCGGGCCCGCTGCAGGTCGCTCGGTATCAGACGAAGAGGTTCGCCCGCTCGAGGTCTTCGGCGAAGTCGACCTCGACGGCGTAGAGATCGGAGATGTCCACCGGTACGAAGCGTAGGCCATTCTGCTCGATGCCCAGCTCGATGCCGCGCTCGAAGTAGTCCTGGTTGTCGACTCGGCCCAGCTGGCGGACGAGCGTCTGCTTGTCGGCCTTCGACACGTAGTTGATGCCGACGGCTTCACCCAGGCCGTGCTTGACCTGCTTGGAGAGTTCGTCGATGAAGCCCTCGGCGTCGACGGTGTACTTGACCTCTTCGTCGGAGACGCTGGAGGTGTTGACCGACACGAACGACTGCTCGGACGCGATGAAGGGAGCGGCGCGTTTGAGGGCGGCAGGATCGAAGACCACGTCGCCGTTCATCCAGACGACACCGCTCGAGCCGGTCGCCTTGAGGGCGCGCATGAGGCTCTTCGAGGTGTTGGTCTGGTCGTACTGCTCGTTGTAGACGAAGCTCGCGGTGGGGAAGGCCTCGACGATGTGCTCGTACTTGTAGCCGACGACGACGGTGATCTTCACGTCGGCACCGAACGCTTCGCGGATGTTCTCCATCTGCTGCTGCATGATGGTGCGGCCGTCGGCCAGCTCGGTCAGGCATTTGGGCAGCGAACGGCCGAGGCGGGTGCCCATGCCTGCGGCCAGGATCACGATCTGCGTGCTCACGGTTGTCTCCTTGTGGATTGGTCCGTGTCGGGGAACTACATCGTTTGTTCACCGGCCGTTGGTCTTCCTCTGGAAGACTGACGACCGACCTCGACGGACGTTATGGGTCTCGGACACGTCACTGTGCGGGTCCAGCCTACGGGAAGTCCCCGAATCGGGGGACGAATCCACAGCTAGTCGTTGTCTTTTCGTGACATGGCGTTCGTGACATGCGGTCGCGGTCGAGGGCTCCCGGAAGACGGTTGGTACGGTTGGGCGATGACCGAAGCCGAGCGTACCGGTGGGCACGAGCCCACGCGGGTAGACCAACTCGGAAGGCCGGTCGGCGACGACGCCGAGCCGACGACGGCTACCCGGGAGGAACAACTCGTGGCAGCGCAGCAGGGGGACGATTTGAGCAACACCGACGGAGCGCGAGCCTCGATCGACGGGCCGGAAGCACCGGATGGCGCGGTGACCGATCGACCTGCCGTCGGGGGACAAGAGCCCGAGGGCGAGTCCTCCCCTTCGTCGACGCCGCCCAAGGCCTCCGCTCGATCCGGAACCGCCCGGGCAGTGACGCCGAAGTCGGCGACGCCGAAGTCGGCCGCTGCCAAGGCGGCCGCCGCCAAGACGACGTCCTCCGCCAAGAAGACGACGCCCGCGAGATCGACGGCGGCAAAAAAGCCCGCGACGACGCGGTCGACCACGACCGCTCGAAGCAACCCCGCCCGAACCACGGCGGCGGCGAAGGCCGCAGAAGAGACACGCGCCGATCTGGCCGCGACCGATGTCGAGACGCCCGTCGGCGAGACCCAGGCGCCGCCCCTGTCGGGCGACGACGCCGCAGCGACGACTCCGGCGCCGAAGACGGCTGCGACCCGCAAACCCCCGGCTCCGCGACGCCGGACGTCTCCGGCGTCGGCCACCACGACCGGTGCGGCAGACACGAAGGGCGCAGGATCCCGCCCCGCGTCGTCCCGCACTCCGACCACGCAGCCCGCAGCGCGCCGAACCGCCGCGGCGAAGGCCGCCGAAGCCACCGTCCCAGAGCCCGTCGAGGCCGAGGCGCCCGAGGCGGAGGCGCCCGAGGCGGAGGCCTCCGTGCGTGAGGTGCCCGAGGCGAAACCAGAGGCGCACGAGTCAGAGGCGACCGAAGCTCCTCCGGGGGCCGAGCTCCGCGACCCGTCCTCCGAGCCCGCCGAATCCTCCTCCGAGCCCGCCGAATCCTCCTCCGGGGGCGACGGTACCGGTGCCGGCACGACAGCGCGGCTGTCGTCCTGGTGGAAGTCGGCGCGCTCGAAGGTCCAGGAACGCCTCGACGAAGCGCGCGCGTCCGCCGCGGTCTCGCCGCCGTCCACGACTCGGGAGCGGGTCGCTGGGCCGGCCTCTCCGGTCGAACCCGAGCCCGAGCGCGCGGCGCAGCCCGAGCCCGAGGAACGATCCGAGCGCGCGGCGCAGCCCGAGCCCGCGGCACGACCCGAGCGCGCGGAGCAGCCAGAGCCCCCGGCAGAGCCCGAGCCCCCGGCGCAGTCCGAGCCAGCGCCCCAGACGCCGGTCAGAGCCACGGCGCCGAAGAGCGAACCCACCGATTCCGAGGTGCCGGCCGACGCTCCCGTCGTCCTCTCCATCTCGGGCCTGGTCAAGCGCTACGGGTCGACCACGGCCGTGGAGAACGTCAACCTCGACGTCAGAGCCGGGTCCTTCTACGGGATCGTGGGGCCGAACGGCGCCGGCAAGACGACGACGCTGTCCATCGCCACCGGCCTGCTGCGCCCGGACGCCGGGACGGTCACCATCCTCGGAACAGACGTCTGGAGCACGAAGGACGCCGCGAAGGCCAAGCGCTCGCTCGGTGTCCTTCCCGACCGCCTTCGACTCTTCGACAAGCTCACGGGCGCCCAGTATCTCTACTACGCGGGGCTGCTCCGCGGCCTCGACGGTGCCACCGCGCGCAAGCGGTCCGCCGACCTCGCCAACGCCTTCGGTCTCCACGACGCTCTCGGGCGCCTCGTCAGCGACTACTCGGTCGGCATGACGAAGAAGGTCGCCCTGGCTGCGGCGATCATCCACTCTCCCCGCGTCCTGGTGCTCGACGAGCCGTTCGAGTCGGTCGACCCGGTCTCCGCCGCGACCGTCACCGAGATCCTGCAGCGCTACGTGCGAGGCGGAGGAACAGTGCTGCTCTCGAGCCACAGCATGGATCTCGTCGAGCGGATCTGCGATTCGGTCGCCGTGATCGTCGACGGGCACGTTCTCGCGCAGGGCACGGTCAACGAGGTTCGCGCCGGGCGCTCCCTGCAGGAGCGCTTCGTCGAGCTCGCCGGCGGGGGAGCCGCAACGGAGGGGATGGAATGGTTGCACACCTTCTCCGACTGAGGCTCTTCTCGATCGCGAATCGCGTGCGGTTCGGCCTTCGCCCCGCGTTCTGGACCGTCGTGGTCCTGCTCGTCGTGCTCGTGGCGTCGACCGTCGTCGCTCAGCTTGCGAGCGAATTGCGCTTCGACGCTCTCGGCGAGGTCCAGGCGCTGGTGGTCGGCGGCGGCTCGCTTCTGCTGGTGGCCTTCTTCGTGGCGCCGTTCACGCAGTCGAGGCCGGCCTGGAGCGATCCGCGGCGCCTGTTCGGGTACGGGTTCACGACCGATGCCGCAGCGTCGGGGCTCGCGCTCGCCGGAGCGATCGGCCTTCCCGCCCTCTCGCTCGTGATCCTGGCCACCGGCTACGTCCGCTCGTGGAGCGAGGGCACGGCCGTCGCCTGGCTGGCGGTCCTGGCGGCGGTCCTGGCCGGTGTGACCGCGCTCCTGTTGGCGCTCGTGGCGTCCACGCTCAACTCGATGATCACGACGCGGCGTTCGAGAGACCTGTTGGTCGCCGGCGCCGTCCTGGTCGCGATCCTGCTCGTCCCGCTGGTGATCGACCTGGTCCGGGTGCTCCTTCCCGGTGGCTACCGCGGCTCGGGCTTCGCGACGTCGGCTCTCGCCTGGACTCCGTTCGGTGCCGCTCTCGCCCTGCCGGGCCACGCCGCTGCCGGTCAGACCGGGCGCGTCGTCCTCGAACTCCTGATCGCCCTCGTCTCGGTCGCCCTGCTCTGGTGGGCGTGGCGGTCGCTGGTGCAGCGGGCCCTGCATCAGCCGCCCGCGCCCGCCGTCGACAACGACCGCGTGGCGCTCGGCTGGTTCGACTTCACTCGGGGAACCCCGGCCGGGGCCGTGGCTGCACGAAGCCTCACCTACTGGGCTCGGGACGCCCGCTACCGGTGGTCACTCGTGATCCTGCCGTTCCTGCCCCTGCTCGTGGTCCCGCTGGGGATTGCGGGGGTCAACTGGAGTCTTCTTGCCCTCGTCCCGGTGCCGGCGATGTGCCTGCTGCTCGGCTTCCTCCCGCACAACGACGTCGCCTACGACAACACCGCGCTCTGGCTGCACATCGCCACCAACACCAAGGGCCTGCCCGACCGATTGGGCCGGTTGGCGCCGCCGCTCGTCATCGGCATCCCGCTGAGCGTCATCGGTTCGCTGGTGGCGGTGTGGCTCCACGGCGACTTCGCTGCCTTCGGCGCGGAGTTCGGCGTGTGCCTGTCGCTGCTGCTGTGCGGTCTCGGCCTGTCCAGCGTGGTCTCCGCTGCGCTGCCCTACGCCGCGGTGCGCCCGGGAGACGACCCGTTCCAGCAGCCCCAGTCGACCGGGTCCGCCTCCGGGTGGTCGCAGTCGCTGATGTTCGGCGGGGCTCTGCTGCTGTCGGTCCCGACCGGCTGGCTCGCCGTGCTGGCGACCGTCGGCGGCCGCGCCGATCTCACGATGGCGGCGCTGATGACGGGGATCGTGACCGGCGTCGTGATCCTGCTCGCCGGTCTCCTCGTCGGAAGCAGGATCTTCGCGCGCCGCGCACCGGAACTCCTCGCGTTCGCCCTCCGCAGCTGATCGCCCGAGGCCTGGCGCTCGGGTCCACGCGGCGTACCATGGATCCATGAGTGACACAGGTTTCGGAGGCGACGTCCAGGGCGGCGGCACGGATGTTCTCGATCGCGAGCTCGAGAAGCTCCTCACCGAGGAGAACATCGATCCCGGCGACCACGAGCGGTTCTCGCACTACGTGCCGAAGAACAAGATCATGGAGTCGGCGCTGAGCGGCAAGCCCGTCAAGGCGCTGTGCGGCAAGAAATGGACCCCGGGTCGCGACCCGGAGAAGTTCCCGGTCTGCCCGACTTGCAAAGAGATCTACGAGAAGATGAAGGCGGAGTAACTCGCTCTTCTCGCGGGCTCACTCGTAGCGGGTCGGGATGATCGGCTCGCCACGCCCCAGGCTGAAAGCCGCCGGGGGCAGTTCTCCGACGGCGGCGGCACGGTGCTCACGTGCCGCGAGCACCCCTCCGGCCCGGTCCAGCGCTCGTCGACGACTCCGTCGGTGACCAGCTGAACGAGGAGGGTGCGCTCCGAGGGTCCGACGTCGTGATTGCCGACCCGAACGATCTCCTCGGAGGCTGTTCCGGCGCGGCGAGCTCGGACCGCGAATTTCCGGCCGCCGACGGTCGCCTTCTCGGCGGATTTCTTCCCGACGGACACCCACTCGCCGTGGTCGTCGTGGTGGGCGACGAGCTTGAAGACCATCGATGCGGCGGGATGCCCAGAACCCGTGACCACGGAGGTCCCGACGCCGTAGCTGTCGACCGGAGCCGCGCGAAGCGCCGCGATGGTGAATTCGTCCAGGTCGTTCGTCACGGTGATCTTCGTGTTCGTCGCCCCGAGCGAGTCGAGTTGGGCGCGCACCTGCGCGACGAGCTGAGGAAGGTCGCCCGAGTCGATCCTGACCGATCCCAGCTCGGGCCCGGCCACCTTCACCGCGGTCTCGACGGCGGCGGGGATGTCGTAGGTGTCGACCAGCAGCGTCGTGTCGGCTCCCAAGGCGTCGACCTGGGAGCGGAACGCGGCCTCCTCGGTGTCGTACAGCAGCGTGAAGGCGTGCGCTGCGGTCCCCATCGTCGGGATGCCCCAGCGGCGCCCGGCCTCGAGATTGCTCGTCGCGCCGAAGCCCGCGATGAAGGCGGCGCGTGCCGCGGCGACGGCGCTCCACTCACCCGTGCGGCGGGAGCCCATCTCGGCGAGCGGGCGGCCGTCGGCGGCGGCGACCATGCGGGCGGCGGCGCTGGCGACGGCGGAGTCGTAGTTGAAGACGCTGAGTGCGAGGGTCTCGAGGAGCACGGCCTCGGCGAAAGTCGATTCCAGGATCAGCAGGGGCGAGTTCGGGAAGTACACCTCGCCCTCCCGGTAGCCCCAGATGTTCCCCGAGAACCGGTAGTCGGCCAGCCAGTCGATCGTGGCCCGGTCGACCACCCGGGCCTCCTCGAGCCAGGTCAGCTCGGGTTCGCCGAAGCGGAAACGCCTGAGCTCGTCCAGGAAGCGGCCCGTGCCGGCGACGATGCCGTAGCGGCGCCCGGGAGGGAGCCGGCGGGTGAACACCTCGAAGATGCTCTGCCGGAGAGCGGTGCCGTCGCGGAGACCCGCGTCGAGCATGGTGAGTTCGTACCTGTCGGTCAGGAGCACGCTGGTCACGCGCCCAGCCTAGGCCGTGTCCCGCCCGGGAGTGTCGGCCAGGTGCCCAGCCTCCGCGACCACCGGCCCGGTAGGGTTGACCATCGTGACGGACGCACCCATCGGAGTCTTCGACTCGGGAGTCGGCGGCCTGACGGTGTCGCGAGCGATCATCGATCAGCTGCCCCGCGAGTCGATCCTGTACGTCGGTGACACCGAGCACATGCCCTACGGCCCGAAGCCGATCGCCGAGGTGCGCGAGTATGCGCTGGCGGTCATGGACGACCTCGTCGCCCAGGGCGTCAAACTGCTCGTGATCGCGTGCAACACCGCATCCGCGGCCGTTCTCCGCGACGCGCGCGAGCGGTACACGGGTCCGCACGGCATTCCCGTGGTCGAGGTGATCCAGCCCGCCGTCCGTGCGGCCATGAAGGCGACCCGCACGAAACGCGTCGGGGTGATCGGCACCGCCGGCACGGTCAACTCGAGGGCGTACGAAGACGCGTTCGCCGCCGCCCCCGATCTCGCCCTGTTCACGACGGCCTGCCCTCGCTTCGTCGAGTTCGTCGAGAACGGCGACACGTCGAGCCCCGAGCTGCGCGCGGTCGCCGAGAGGTATCTCGCGCCTCTCCGGGCGGCGCGAATCGACACGCTCGTGCTCGGCTGCACGCACTATCCGCTGATGTCGGCGGCCATCCAGTACGTCATGGGTCCCGACGTCCGGTTGGTGTCGAGCGCCGAAGAGACGGCGGCCGACGTCTACTCGACTCTCGTCGCGCACGACCTCGTGCGCGACTCCACGGCGGCTCCCGCCTACGACTTCCAGGCGACGGGATCCGACCAGGCCGGCTTCGTGCACCTCGCGAAGCGGTTCCTCGGCCCCGAGGTGTCGACCGTGAGCCACCTCGAGACGGGCACCATCGATCTTCCCGCGGGGTTCGCCCGCGGGCCGCGCTGAGCACCAGCACCAACGCTAGGCCAGCATCCACGTATGAGGAGAGCCCCATGACGATCCGCGCCGACGGCCGACAGGCCGACGACCTCCGCGAGGTCACCATCGAGAAGGGCTGGAGCGCTCAGGCCGAGGGCAGCGCCCTGGTCAGCTTCGGCAGCACCAAGGTGCTCTGCACCGCGTCGTTCACGAACGGCGTCCCCCGCTGGCTGACCGGCAAGGGCAAGGGCTGGGTCACGGCGGAGTACGCCATGCTGCCTCGGGCGACGAACTCCCGGAACGACCGCGAGAGCGTCAAGGGCAAGATAGGCGGCCGCACCCACGAGATCTCCCGCCTCATCGGCCGAAGCCTTCGCGCCGTCGTCGACATGAAGGCCCTGGGTGAGAACACGATCGTGCTCGACTGCGACGTCCTCCAGGCCGACGGCGGAACACGGACCGCCGCGATCACGGGAGCCTACGTCGCGCTGGCGCAGGCCATCGAGTGGGGCCGGGAGAAGAAGTTCATCGGCCAGAAGGCTTCGCCGCTGCTCGACAGCGTCTCGGCGGTGTCGGTGGGCATCATCGACGGAGAACCGATGCTCGACCTGGCATACGTCGAAGACGTGCGTGCCGAGACCGATATGAACGTCGTCGTGACCGGCGGCGGGAAGTTCGTCGAGGTCCAGGGCACCGCGGAGGGCGCGCCGTTCGACCGTGCTGAGCTCGACGCGCTTCTCGATCTGGCCCTCGGCGGAGCCGTTGATCTGGCGGCCATCCAGCGGTCCACTCTGGCGGCCTCCAGATGACACGGGTCGTTCTCGCCACGCACAACGCCCACAAGGTCGAAGAGCTCAAGCGAATCCTGGGTGACGCTCTCGAAGGCATCGAGCTGGTCACCTACGACGGGCCGGAGCCGGTCGAAGACGGCGACACGTTCGAGGCCAACGCCCTGATCAAGGCACGGGCCGCTGCCGAGTTCACCGGGTTGCCGTCGATCGCCGACGACTCCGGCATCGCTGTCGACGCGCTCGGCGGAGCCCCGGGTATCCACTCGGCGCGCTACGCCGGTACCCGAGACGACGGCGACAACCTGCGCCTGCTGCTCACCAATCTCGGCGGCGCGACCGATCGTCGCGCGCAGTTCGTCTGTGCTGCGGCTCTCGTCGTGCCGCCACCCGTGGGCGCGGTCGGACCCGACGGGCCGGCGTCGGCCTCCGAGAGCGAGGAGTCGGTCGAGATCGCCAGCTGGCCGGGCACCGTCCTCGCGGAGCCGGCAGGATCCGGCGGTTTCGGCTACGACCCGATCTTCCGCCCCGCCGACGCCGACCGCTCGGCAGCCGAGCTCACCGCCGCCGAGAAAGACGCCACGAGCCACCGCTCGCAGGCCTTCCGCGCGCTGGCTCCCCGCATCACGGCGCTGGCGGGGAGCTAAGGCGTGCCCCTCACGTCTCCTCCGGCCCATGCGGAGACACAGCCCAGAGCCCGATAGCCACCTCGAGAACGCCGTCGGCATCCCTTCGCGGAGGGATGCCGACGGCGTTCTCGATTTCGCGGCGACAGGCTACGGCTGCGCGGGCGATGACGTGGGCGTGGCGCCCGTCGCCGGCGCCGAAGCCGTTTCTTGAGGCGTCTCGCCCGAGTCTGACGCGCGCTTGGCCTTGCGGCTGGTGCGCCAGACCTGCAGCAGAGCCGGCACCACCGACACGACGACGGCCGCGAGAAGGATGAGGTCGATGTAGTTCTCGACGAAGCGGGCGACGGGCGGGATGTGCCCGATGCCGAAGCCGAGCATGGTGATTCCGAAACCCCAGGCGACCGCGCCGATGGCGTTGTACAGGGAGTACTTGCGGTACTTCATGTGGGCGACGCCGGCGGCGATCGGTGTGAAGGTGCGGACGACCGGGACGAATCGGGCAAGGATCACCGCGAAGGCGCCGAAGCGGTCGAAGAAGGCGTTCGTGCGCTGGACGTTCTCGGACGAGAAGAGGCCGCTCTCTTTTCGCTCGAAGATGCGTGGCCCGATCTTGTGCCCGATGAGATAGCCGAGTTCACCGCCGAGGAACGCTGCCAGAGCGATGCAGAGGGCGATGAGCCAGATGGGCAGGCCGAGCCCGTAGCTGTCTTTGGCGGCGATGACGCCGGCGAGGACGAGGAGAGTGTCACCCGGGAAGATGAAGCCGACGAGCAGACCCGTCTCGGCGAAGATGATCGCGCAGATGCCGAGCACGGCCCAGGGCCCGAACGCGTGGATGAGGGCCTCTGGGTCGAGGAAGGGATCGTGGACAGCGGCAGCATGGGAGGTTCTCCTGTGATCGATTCGCAGCTGTCGAGAAGAAAGCCTGGGATCGAATTCAGCTTAACGGAGGGAACCCGCCCGTGGGCTGGGCCTTCGCAGGTCGAGACCCAGGTGCTACGCCCGGTCAGCCTGCAGGATGAAGCGCTCCGTCGTAGGCTGCTGCCGACGAGGGGGTCAGGATGCAGGACGAACAGGATCCAGGAGCGAGGGACGCCGCGCGGCGTCGGCTGGTCGAGCGGGCTTTCGCCCCCGACGCGACACCGAGCGACCGTCAGGCGCTGGCGGAGTTCGACCGTGCCTCGCCGACCTCGGCGGCTCGACCGGCGGACGTGGCCGACGCCCCGGGTGTCGAGCCCGGTCCCGTGGACGACGAGCAGGCCCCTGAACGAGAGAGACGACGCCGGCGACGCACGATCCTCGTCGCCGTGGGCGCGGCCGCACTCTGCGGCGTCGGGGGACTCGCCGCGGGCCTGTCCGTCTCCGGCCGGCCGGAGGCCGCAGCGCCGCCGGCCGACTCGAACCTCACCTCGGTCGAGAAGGTGCTGCCGGCGTTCGTCGCGCCCGATTTCAGCGGCCAGCAGATCGCGGTCGACATCCCGTCCGGCCCGATCCCGTCCAACCTGGTGCGGTCGTCCTTCCGGAGTGCCGGGTTGAGTGACAACGATTCCTCGCCGGGAGATGAGCTGCAGGTCTACGTGGCGAAGGACACCACCAACTACGACTGCCTCGTCGTCGTGCACACGGGTCAACTGTCGTCGGTCTGCGTCTCCGGCAGGTATTTTCCCGCCAGCGGCCTGACCCTCGCCTGGAACGCCGAGAAGGGAACGGACATCGTCTCGTGGCTTCCCGACGGGACGATGAGCCTGTCGAACTGACCGGCCCCCTGGTGCGGGAGAAGGGACTTGAACCCTCACGCTCGAAAGCACAGGAACCTAAATCCTGCGTGTCTGCCAATTTCACCACTCCCGCGGCCTGGACAGTTTAGCCAGCCGTGATCCTGCGCTCTATCGCTTCAGGTGCGGCTGGTGGGGCGAGTAGCGCGGTACGTACCTGAGCAGGATCCCGGCGCCGACGAAACCGAGGACACCCATGACTCCCGAGGCGAGGGAGATCGACACGACGGCGGTGATGCCGGCGATGAGCAGTGGCGCGGCGGCGCTGCCGAAGTCGCCGGTGAAGCGCCAGGCCCCGAGGAACGGCGCCGGGTTCGCCTTGTCGGCGAGATCGGCGCCCAGGGTCATCAGGATGCCCGAGCCGATCCCGTTCGCGACCGACATGAACATCGCGACGCCGATGAACCAGGTGACGTTGTGTGGCAGCGCGTGCGTGAACGACAGGACGAGGTACGAGATGCCGAGCCCCACCATGCAGGGCATGGCGCTCCACATCCGGCCCCAGCGATCCATGATCTGGCCGCTCGTGTAGAAGAGGCCGAAGTCGATCGCGCCCGCGATTCCGATGATCAGAGCCGTCTGTGACGAACCGACGCCGATCGACACGGCCCAGAGCGGCAGGATCACCTGACGGCCCGCTCGCATGGCGCCGATGAGGGCCGCCCCGCTGCCGAGCTTCACCAGGACGCCGCGGTACTTCCAGAGCGTCGGGAAGAGGCCGTGCGCCTCGTCGGCCACCTCCGACTCTCCCGCGGAGCGGGGAGCCGTCGGATGCGTCACCGATCGCGACTGCCCGGCGCCGGGGTCCTTCAGAAAGATGAGGACGGCCGCCGCCGCGAGGCAGCCCGCGATGTGGATCCAGAAGGCCGACTGGACGGACCCCGTCAGGTGGATCAGGCCGGCGGACAGGAAGGGACCCACGAAGTAGCCGAACCGGAAGACGCCGCCGAGGCTCGACAGGGCCCTGGCGCGGATCTCCGGCGGGACGAACGAGGTCATGTACGCGTGCCTGGCGAGAGCGAAGACCGCCGTCGAGAGTCCGATGAGGAACACGCCGAGTGCCAGGATCCATACGTTGGGTGCCGCGACGCTCACCAGGAGGCCGACGACGCTGACGAGCGCCGCCCCGATCATGGCCGGGCGCTCGCCGACGCGGGAGACCAGCCAGCCGCTCGGGATGTCGCCGAACAGCTCGCCGACGAGGATCAACGAGGCGACGAACGCGGAGATCGCGAGAGAGGCACCCAGGTTGTCGCTGGCGACCGGGATGATCGGAATGATCGCGCCCTCGCCGATCGCGAAGAGAGCGGCGGGCAGGAACGCGGAGAGTGCGACGGACCGCATCGAGAAGGAGGCGGCGGGGGAGCTCATCAGTTCGAGCCTAAACCTCGGCGCTTACACTGGTGGACATGAAGGTTCTGGCAGCGATGAGCGGCGGCGTCGACTCCGCCGTGGCGGCCGCGCGCGCCGTCGACGCCGGTCACGACGTCGTCGGGGTGCATCTCGCGCTGAGCAGGATGCCCGGCACACTCCGCACCGGCAGCCGCGGCTGCTGCACCATCGAAGACTCCATGGACGCCCAGCGGGCGGCCAACATGATCGGCATCCCCTACTACGTCTGGGATTTCTCGGAGCGGTTCAAGCTCGACGTCGTCGACGACTTCGTCGCCGAGTATCAGGCGGGTCGCACCCCGAACCCCTGCATGCGCTGCAACGAGAAGATCAAGTTCGCGGCGCTGCTCGAGAAGGCGATGGCCCTCGGCTTCGACGCCGTGGCGACCGGTCACTACGCGTCGATCGTGACCGACGCCGACGGCAACAAAGAACTCCACCGCGCCGCGGCCTGGGCGAAAGACCAGTCGTACGTGCTCGGCGTGCTCACCAAAGAGCAGATCGACCACTCGATGTTCCCTCTCGGCGCGACACCGTCCAAGGCGGAGGTGCGGGCGGAGGCCGCCGCGCGCGGCTTCACCGTGGCGCAGAAGCCCGACAGCCACGACATCTGCTTCATCCCCGACGGCGACACCCGCGGTTGGCTCGCGGATCGTGTCGGCGCCGAGCAGGGCGAGATCCTCGATCGAACGGGTGCGGTGATCGGTCAGCACGAAGGTGCGCACGCGTTCACCGTCGGCCAGCGCAAGGGTCTCAACATCGGCTTCCCGTCCGACGACGGCAAGCCGCGCTTCGTTCTCGAGGTTCGTCCCAAGGACAACGCCGTCGTCGTCGGCCCGAAAGAGGCTCTCGACATCGCAGAGATCGCAGGATCGAAATTCTCCTGGGCCGGTCTCGCCCCTCTCGATCCGACCGAGGCGTTCGAGTGCCAGGTGCAGATCCGGGCGCACGCCGACCCGGTCGACGCCATCGCGCGAGTGACGGTGGTAGACGGTACAACTGAACTAGTCATCACTCCGCACGAGCCGCTGAACGGCGTCGCACCCGGGCAGACCGCCGTGGTCTACGTCGGCACGCGCGTGCTGGGGCAGTGCACGATCGACAAGACGATTTCAGCCGTTCCCGTTCCCGTCCCCTAGGAGCCCCCATGACCACCTCCGGCGAGACGACGTCGACGACCCTGGAGGAGGCCCGCGACGAGGCTCAGACGCTGACCTCCCGCATCCTGGAGCTTCGAGACCAGTACTACGAGGGCAACGGCTCGACCGTCGCCGACTCCGAATACGATGCGATGATCCGGCGTCTCGAGGCGCTCGAGCACGAACACCCCGAGCTGCAGAAACCCGACAGCCCGACCCAGACGGTGGGCGGTCGTGCCGAGACGACGCAGTTCGCTCCGGTGGAGCACGCCGAGCGCATGCTCAGTCTCGACAACGTCTTCAGCTTCGACGAGCTCGCCGAGTGGGCGGGCAAGGTCGAGCGAGACGCGGGGGCCGAGCGCGTTCGGTTCCTGACCGAGTTGAAGATCGACGGGTTGGCGATCAATCTCCGCTACGAGAACGGCGTCCTCGTCACAGCGGCAACACGCGGCGACGGCGTCGTCGGCGAAGACGTCACGGGCAACGTGCTCACCATGGGCACCATCCCGTCGAGGCTGAAGGGCGACGGCCACCCGCCTCTCGTGGAGGTGCGCGGCGAGATCTTCTTCCCCGTGGCCGAGTTCGACGCCCTCAATGCCGCCCAGGCCGAGGCGGGCGAGCGGCTCTTCGCCAACCCGCGCAACGCCGCCGCCGGGTCGCTCCGTCAGAAAGAAGAAGGCAAGAGCCCCGACAAGCTCGTCCTCATGAAGAAGCGGCTGCGGGGGCTCCGCATGCTCGTGCATGGCATCGGCGCCTGGCCGGTCAGAGCGCTCGAGGCCGACACCGGGGTCACCAGCCAGTCCGAGGTGTACGGGCTGCTCGAGAAGTGGGGTCTGCCCATCTCGACGCACTTCCGGGTGTTCGACACCGTCGAAGAGGTCGACGCCTTCATCGCGAAGTACGGCGAGCAGCGCGCCTCGGTCGAGCACCAGATCGACGGCATCGTCATCAAGGTCGACGACCTCGGCCTCCACGAAGAACTCGGGTCCACCAGCCGCGCTCCGCGCTGGGCGACGGCCTTCAAGTACCCGCCGGAAGAGGTCAACACCAAGCTCCTCGACATCGTGGTCAGCGTCGGCCGCACGGGCCGTGCCACGCCGTTCGCCGTGATGGAGAAGGTCGAGGTCGCCGGTTCCGAGGTGCGACAGGCCACGCTCCACAACCAGCAGGTTGTCAAGGCCAAGGGCGTGCTGATCGGCGACACGGTCGTGCTCCGTAAGGCGGGCGACGTGATCCCCGAAGTGCTCGGCCCGGTGGTCGAACTCCGCGACGGGACCGAGCGCGAGTTCGTCATGCCCGAGAACTGCCCGGAGTGCGGCACGAGGCTGGCGCCGGCGAAGGAGGGCGACATCGACCTCCGCTGCCCGAATTCACGAAGCTGTCCGGCGCAGGTCCGCGGGCGCGTCGAGCACATCGCCTCGCGCGGCTCGCTCGACGTCGAGGGCCTGGGTGAGGTGGCCGCAGCCGCCCTGACGCAGCCCGAAGAGCCGAAACGGCCGCCGCTCGACACCGAGGCGGGCCTGTTCGACCTCACGATGCGCGACATCTTCCCCGTGCGCGTCTTCGTGCGCGACTCCGAGACGGGGATGGTGAAGCTCGAGGCGGACGACCGCCCCAAGCTCGTCTCGCCGTTCAAGAGACTGCGCAAGGTGGCCACCGACGGTCCGTTCGATCCCGACTCGACCGAGTTCGCCGGCGACGAGACGTCCGTGCCGTCCAAGACGGCACTCGAGATGCTGGCGAACCTCGAGAAGGCGAAGACGAGCCCCCTGTGGCGCATCCTGGTCGGCCTCAGCATCCGGCACGTCGGTCCCGTGGCGGCGCGCGCCCTGGCCGACTACTTCGGTTCCCTCGACGCGATCCGTGCCGCGAGCCGCGACGAGCTCGCCGCCGTCGACGGCGTGGGGGGCATCATCGCCGACGCTCTGATCGCCTGGTTCGACGTCGACTGGCACCGAGACATCATCGATCGCTGGACATCCGCGGGTGTGCAGTTCACCACGCCCGGTCACCCCGGGCCGGGGGCGGCCGTGGCGGCGGGCGGTGTCCTGGCCGGGCTCACCGTCGTCGCCACCGGATCCCTGGAGGGATTCAGTCGAGAAGGCGCGCAGGAGGCGATCCTGGCCGCCGGCGGAAAGGCGGGCAACAGCGTCAGCAAGAAGACCGATTTCGTCGCCGCCGGTCCGGGGGCCGGATCGAAGCTCACCAAAGCCGAAACCCTCGGGGTACGAATCATCGACGCGGCCGAGTTCGCCCTGCTCCTCACAGAGGGCCCTTCGGCCCTGGAAGCCACGGGTGACACCCCCAGTGAGGGGGCAGCGGCTGACCCCAATTAGGGGGACACTCCCGCAAGAAATCGGCCTCAGGCTGGTCAACAGGACAAACGCTTCCCTAAACTGTGTGCTAGCGCATCGATCTCGTCTGTAGGGGTACGGGATACGGGTGCGCTAGTAGGGGAACCCCGACGTGCTGTTAATTGCCGCAGCCATCCTGTATTCCTCGGTTCACGTGCTTGGCGTGGCCGGGACGCCCGCCGTGCCCGCGCACGTGGCCTCCGAAGTGACGACGTCCTCGGCTCCTTCGGCGATCTCGCAACCGGTCGCCATCCCGTCCCTGTCCGCCCCTGTCGAGGGCGACCCCGGCTCGTCTCCCGCGCTGACGGCGTGCGGCGCCTCGCGCGGCAGGGCCACGGCTCTCACCGGGACGGGGCGCGTCCGCGCCGCCGACTGCCTCGCCGAGCTCGCCGACGTCGGCACCGGCCCTCTCGCGCGTTTCGCCGATTCGTTCGACACCGACGACGCCTCCGCCGTGACCTTCGCGACCTCGCTGGGGGAGCGGGGCTCCGCAGCGGAGACCCGCGCCTGGTGGACAAGCCTCTCCGAGGAGCGGCGGACGGCGTTGACCAGGCTGATGCCGTCGGTGGTCGGTAACCTCGAGGGGGTCCCGTACCAGGATCGCGACATCGCCAACCGGATCACCCTCGCGACGACGATCGCAGCTCTCGAGAAGCAGGCCGACGAGCACGGTTCCGGGATCGTCGGGGTCGATGTCGACGCTCGGCGGCTCACCATGCTCCAGCAGGTCGAGATCGCCCTCGACCGCGGGCGAGAGGAGACGACGCGCGCCGCAGTCTCCTGTCGCTCGACACCGTGTTCCCGGGCAAGGCCGCGGTCTCCGTCGGCGACGTCGACACCGCCGACAACGTGACGATGATGGTTCCCGGGATGCTCTACACGGTCTCGAACCAGATCACCTGGTGGACCGACCGGGCGGCCGATCTTCACTCGGAACAGGACTTCTGGTCGAACACCCTCGCCACCGACGCCACGACCCGATCGGCGTCCAACGCCACGATCGCCTGGATGGGCTACCGCACTCCCGACCTCACCAACGTCCTCGGGCTCTCGCTGGCGAAGGTCGGCGCCGTTCACCTCGAGGACGCCGTCCAGGGGCTGGCGGCGGCACGCATCGGCACCGAGCCGCACGTCACGCTCATCGCCCACTCGTACGGCTCCACGACCGCGACGATCGCGCTGACCTCCGGAAAGATCCACGTCGACTCGTTCGTCGTGCTCGGCTCGCCGGGCAGCGTCGTCTCCAAGGCGAACAAACTCGCCGTCACGCGTGGCAACGTCTTCGCCGCGGCGGCCGCGCTCGACCCGGTCGCGGGCAGCGGGGTCTTCGGGGCCGATCCCGGCTCGACGCTCTTCGGCGCGACGCTGCTCAACGTCGGCGGCGGCACCGATCCCTACACCGAACAGCACCTCTCCGCCGTTCTCACGCACAACCGGTACTTCACGCCCGGCAGTCGGTCGATGCGCAACCTCGCGCTGATCGGGATCGGACGCGCGTCGCTCGCGGGCGGACGGGTTCCCCAGCCGGACACGCCCCAGCTGGCGAACCAACCGAGCCTGGCCTTCGTACGGCCTCAGGACGTCTACCGCGAGTCGCTGAGCGCCTGAGCGGGTGCCGCAGGATCGGCTGTCGAACCGGCGCGATCCTGCCCGGGTTCTCCCCAGGTCTGGGAGCGCCCGGCCCGAGCACAGGCAGCACCCGAATAGACTCTCGGGGTACCCCCGACAGAACACGTGACGGAGCAGCATGTCTGAAATCACGCGCGAGCAGGTGGAGCACCTCGCCGGTCTCGCCCGCATCGCTCTCACCCCCGACGAGATCGACAAGCTCACCGGTGAGCTGGGCCACATCGTCGACAGCATCGCGAAGGTCACCGAGGCCGTCTCGGCCGACGTCCCTGCGACGAGTCACCCGATCCCGCTGGCGAACGTGTTCCGCGACGACGTCGTCGGCGAGACGCTGACCCAGGAGCAGGCCCTGAGGGGCGCCCCCGAGCACGACGGAACCCGCTTCAAGGTGAGCGCGATCCTGGGAGAAGAGCAGTGAGCGACGATCTGATCCACCTGTCCGCAGCCGACTTGTCGGCGAAGCTCGCCTCGGGCGAGGTCTCCGCCGTCGAGGCGACGAAGGGCCACCTCGACCGGATCGCCGGCGTCGACGGCGACGTGCACGCGTTCCTGCACGTCAACGCCGCGGCCCTCGAGACCGCCGCGTCGATCGACGCGAGGCGAGCCGCGGGCGACGAGCTGGGCCCGCTCGCCGGCGTCCCCATCGCCATCAAAGACGTCCTCTGCACGATCGACATGCCGTCGACGTCGGGGTCCAAGATCCTCGAGGGCTGGGTGCCGCCCTACGACGCCACCGTCGTCGCGAAGCTTCGCGCGGCCGGGCTCGTCCCCCTGGGCAAGACCAACATGGACGAGTTCGCGATGGGCTCCTCGACCGAGTTCTCCGCCTTCGGCCCGACTCACAACCCCTGGAACCTCGACCGCATCCCCGGCGGGTCCGGCGGAGGCTCCGCTGCGGCCGTCGCGGCCTTCGAGGCGCCGCTCGCCCTCGGCAGCGACACCGGTGGGTCGATCCGCCAGCCCGGTGCCGTCACCGGCACGGTCGGGGTCAAGCCGACCTACGGCTCCGTCAGCCGCTACGGTGCCATCGCCCTTGCCTCCAGCCTCGACCAGGTCGGCCCGGTCAGCCGCACCGTGCTCGACGCCGGCCTGCTGCACGACGTCATCAAGGGCCACGACAAGCGCGACTCCACCTCTCTGGCCGATGAGTGGCCGTCCTTCGCCGACGCCGCGCGCCGAGGCCTCGCTCCCGGGTCGCTGCACGGTGTCAAGGTCGGCATCGTCAAAGAGCTGAACGGCGACGGCTTCCAGTCGGGCGTCAAGCAGCGATTCTCCGAGGCTGTCGCCCTGCTGACCGGTGCCGGTGCCGAGATCGTCGAGGTCTCCGCTCCGAGCTTCGAGTACGCGATCAGCGCCTATTACCTGATCCTGCCCGCCGAAGCCTCGTCCAACCTCGCGAAGTTCGACTCCGTGCGCTTCGGGCTGCGGGTCAACCCCGAGGGGGCGGCACGGTCGAGCAGGTCATGGCGGCCACTCGCGAGCAGGGCTTCGGCCCCGAGGTCAAGCGCCGGATCATCCTCGGCACCTACGCGCTGAGCGCCGGCTACTACGACGCCTACTACGGCAGCGCGCAGAAGGTCCGCACCCTGGTGCAGCGCGACTTCGCCCGCTTGTTCGACGAGGTCGACGTTCTCATCTCACCGTCGGCGCCTACCACGGCGTTCCCGATCGGCGAGAAGATCGACGACCCGTTGGCCATGTACCTCAACGATCTGACCACCATTCCGGCGAACCTCGCCGGTATCCCCGGCATCTCGATCCCGATGGGACTGGCCGAGGAGGACGGTCTCCCGACCGGCATCCAGCTGATGGCTCCGGCCCGGGCAGACGAGCGCCTCTACACCTACGGCGCCGCGCTCGAGCAGCTCTTCGAACAGGGCTGGGGTCACACGCTCATCTCGCGGGCGCCGAGTCTCAGCGTCTCCGAACAGTCCGCCGCAACCGAGGGAGTCGTCTGATGGCCGCCCGCCCAGAACTGATGGACTACGACAAGGCGCTCGAGCTGTTCGAGCCCGTCGTCGGCTTCGAGGTCCACGTCGAGCTGTCGACCAAGACCAAGATGTTCTCCGACGCCCCGAACGAGTTCGGGGCGAGCCCAACACGAACATCACGCCCGTCGACCTCGGTCTGCCGGGGTCGCTCCCCGTCGTCAACGGGCAGGCCGTGAAGTACGCGATCAGCCTGGGGCTCGCCCTCGGCTGCTCCATCGCTCCGTCGTCGCGTTTCGCGCGCAAGAACTACTTCTACCCCGACCTGGCGAAGAACTACCAGATCAGCCAGTCCGACGAGCCGATCGCCTTCGAAGGCAGCGTCGAGGTCGAACTGCCGAACGGCGACACGTTCACCGTGCCCGTCGAACGCGCGCACATGGAGGAAGACGCCGGAAAACTCACGCACGTCGGAGGCTCGACCGGCCGCATCCAGGGCGCTGAGTACTCCCTGGTCGATTACAACCGTGCCGGTGTTCCCCTGGTCGAGATCGTGACCCACCCGATCATCGGCGCCGAAGCGCTGGCGCCCGAGCTCGGAGCCGCCTACGTCGAGACGATCCGCGACATCGTGCGCGGCCTCGGCATCAGCGAGGCGCGGATGGAGCGCGGCAACCTCCGCTGCGACGCCAACATCTCCCTGCGCCCCCGCGGCCAGGAGAAACTCGGCACCCGCACCGAGACGAAGAACGTCAACTCCTTCCGCGCGGTCGAGCGGGCCATCCGCTACGAGATCCAGCGGCAGGCGGCGATCCTCGCCAAGGGGGAACGATCACTCAGGAGACGCGGCACTGGCACGAAGACACCGGCCGCACGTCGGCCGGGCGTCCGAAGAGCGACGCCGACGACTACCGCTACTTCCCCGAGCCCGACCTGTTGCCCGTCCAGCCGTCGCTCGAGCTGATCGACGAGCTCCGGGCCGCTCTGCCCGAGTCGCCGGCCGTCATGCGTCGCCGTCTCAAGGGCGAGTGGGGCTTCACCGACCTCGAGTTCCAGGACGTCAAGAACGCGGGTCTCCTCGGCGAGATCGTCGAGACCGTGAAGGCCGGATCGACGCCGCAGGCCGCTCGCAAGTGGTGGACCGGCGAGATCGCGCGCCTCGCCAACGTTGCCGACGTCGACGCCTCGTCGCTCGTCACTCCCGGTCAGGTCGCCGAGCTCATCGCGCTGATCGACTCCGGAGAGCTGACGGACCGGCTTGCGCGTCAGGTCCTCGAGGGGGTCATCGCCGACGAGGGAACGCCCGCCGAGGTCGTCGAGAAGCGCGGCCTGAAGGTGGTCTCCGACGACGGTGCGCTCATCGCGGCCATCGACGAGGCCCTCGCCCAGCAACCCGACGTCCTCGAGAAGATCCGCGACGGCAAGGTCCAGGCCGCCGGTGCGGTCATCGGCGCCGTCATGAAGGCCATGAAGGGTCAGGCCGACGCGGCTCGAGTGCGCGAGCTGGTCCTCGAGCGAGCGCAGGCCTGATCTGGGTTCCGGCACCGTGAACGCCCAATCGACGCGAGGGGTCGCGTGGTGGCTCTCGCCCCTGCGTCCGCTCCTGATCGGCATGGCCGCCCTCGCCGTGGCGACCCTCGTCGCGTCGAAGACCCTTCCGGTCCACACCGTCGTGATCTGGGCCGCCGCCGGCAAGCGAGGGCTTGCGGCGTCCCGCAGCGACTTCGAGGTCGGCGTCATCATCATCGGGCTGGTCGTGTTCGGGGTCTGGGTGATCGCGGGGCTCTTCCTCACCGTGATGCCGCTCCGACACGTCCTCGTGCCGCATGCCGTCTACTGGAAGGCCGCCGGGCACGGCAGCGAGATGCGGCACCGCTACGCGACCTATCTGTCGCGGGCGATCGGCTTCACCTATTGGTTCATCGCCGTCGAGGTGGTGGTGGCCGTCGTGTCGCAGAAGAACGGTTCCCTCGAGGTCCCGTGGCTGCCCGTGGTCGTGTCGCTGCTCTTCATCGTGATCCTCCTCGTCTTCGCCGTCTGGGTCTTCGCCGACGGCTTCCGGCCACCGCCGCGGCCGGCCCCGAGAAAGGTGGCCGGCAGTGCCGGGCGCTGACGATCGCTACAGCCGCGACGTCCTCGCCGGCGACTGGAAGAAGGCGGGTCAGAAGCCTCCGCTCCGCCTCGTCGACGCCGTGCGCGAGCTGGTCGTCGAAGAGACGGTGTCGGGCTTCACGGGTGCCATCGTGCGGGTGGAGGCCCAGACGATCGAGCTCGTCGATTGGAAGGACCGCGTCCGGGCTTTCCCTCTGACGTCGTCGTTCGCCATCGACGGCGAGCCCGTGCGACTCCAGGTGCCGCGGGCGGCTCCGACGGGGCGGCTGCGTTCGGCCTCCGGCTCGTTCGCGGTCACCGACGCCCGAGCCCGCACCGCCCTCCCGAGCCGTATCTTCGTCGAGGGCCGGCACGACGCCGAACTCGTCGAGAAGGTCTGGGGCCACGATCTGCGCGTCGAGGGAGTGGCCGTCGAGTACCTCGAGGGCGTCGACAACCTGGCCGACGTGCTGAAGGAATTCAAGCCGGGCCCGTCGCGGAAGGTCGGCGTCCTCGTCGACCACCTGGTGAAGGGGTCGAAAGAGAGTCGGATCGCCGACGCCATCGCCTCGTCACCGCTCGGTGAGAACGTGCTCGTGGTCGGTCATCCGTACGTCGACGTCTGGCAGTCGGTGAAACCCGCCCGGCTGGGGTTGACCGAGTGGCCGACCGTCCCGCGCTCGATCGAGTGGAAGCACGGAATCTGCGAGGCCCTGGGGTGGCCGCACGACGAGCAGGCCGATATCGCTCGTGCCTGGCAGCGCATCCTGGGCCGGGTACGGACCTTCGCCGACCTCGAGCCCTCGTTCCTCGGGCGGGTCGAAGAGCTGATCGACTTCGTGACGACTCCCGCGTAGGCGGGCCAGCGGAGCACGGTGTTGTGCGTTCTGCGGGCCGACGGCACCGATGCGGGGCCCGCTTCCTCGTCGCTAGGGTTCGCGTCGTCGACGGAGGCCTCGACGGGCCACGAGGAGGATCACGACGAGCGCTGCGACCACGCCGGCCAGCACGAGCCAGATCAGGTCGATCGAGAAGCCGCTCGAGGCCGCCTGCGACGTCGGCTTCGAGGTCGCCGCGAACGACGAGCTGATGGCGGAGGCGGTGCGGTCGGCGAGGAACTCGGCGCCGCGCTCGTTGGGGTGCAGGGCGCCGGCTTCGAGGAGATCTTCCGGAAACCGTCCGACGCCGAGAGGGTGACGCCGTCGATGTACGACCCACGGGTGGCGCACGCCGAGTGCGCTCTCGACGCGCCGAGCGTCTCGACGTAGTCGAACCCGGCCCGGGCGCTGGCCTCTCGCATGACCCGGTCGAGGCGCGCCTGGACCCCGGCCAGGTAGGTCACATCGGTGTCGGTGAACGGGAAGCCGTCGCGGGGGAATCCCTCCGTGATGCTCTTGGAGTCGATCACGGGGCGGAAGCACCCCGCCGGTGGCGTGTGCGGCATCCGGGAAGATCGCCGGATACCCCACGACGAACACTCTCGCATTCGGTGCCTTCGCTGCGACGTCGGCGAAGGCCTTCCTGAGCCCCTTCGCGACCGTTGTGTCGATGGCGTCGCCGAGGGTGTCGTGCCCGTTCGCGTCGAGGGTCTGCTTGCACGTGCGGGTCGTCGCCTTCGCGTCGAACACGGGGCCGTCCGCGCCGAGCGCGATGCACGATGACGCCGTGCTGAACAGATCGGCGTCGTTGCCTCCGATCGAGATCGTCACGACCCTGGTGCGGCTTCCGAGGGCATCGACTTGCGGGGCTGCCCCGAGCTGCTCGGTGTCGACCACGTTCGCCGTCGTCGCGCCGGAACAGCTGACGTCGGTCAGATCGAGGCCCAGGCGCTCGGCGACGCGGTGCGGATAGTCGTCGGACGACTGCGAACATGCCGCGACGGGTTCGCCGGTCGGGTCGGGCAGGCCGAATCCGGCAGCGTAGGAGTCGCCGAGCGCCACGTAGGCGAGGCCCTCCGTCGGTGCCGCGATGGACGTGGCCGCGGCGGAGGTGGTCGGGGTGGACGTCGCCGCGGCCGCAGCGGGAAGCGAGCCCCCAGTGCAGCGGCGCCGGCGGCCAGAAGGGCGAGGGCGCGCAGGATCAGCAGGATTCCTCCCGCGGTGTTCTTGGCATCCCTCAATCGTACGGGGAGCCTTGTGGCTGCCTCGCCCGCGCGCCACACTGGGCGCACGGATGTCGATCAAGGAGGCTCGCATGTCGATCACACTCAACCCGTACCTGAATTTCCGCGGCCGAGCTCGCGAGGCGCTGGAGTTCTACGCCTCCGTTCTCGGCGGCGAACCCACGCTCACCACCTTCGCCGAGGGTGGCATGGGGGAGCAGTTCCCCGGTGAGGAGTCGTCCATCATGCACGGTCAGCTCATCACGCCGATCGGCCTCACGCTGATGTGCGCGGACGCGCCGTCGGCCATGTCGCTGACCGTCGGCGACAGCGTCTCCGTCTCGCTCTCCGGCGACGACGAGGCGGAGCTGACGACGTACTGGGAGGGGCTCACCGAGGGCGGAACCGTCACCATGCCGTTCGACGTGGCGCCGTGGGGTGACCGCTTCGGAATGTTCAAGGACCGCTTCGGCGTCGACTGGATGATCAACTCGATCGCGCCGGCGGCGTAGCGCCTCGACCTGCTGCCTGCCAGGCCGGCTCCTGACGAGTGCACAAGGACTCTTGCGCAAGACATATTGCGCAATGACTCTTGTGGAGTTAGCGTGGTGGCATGCCAGCCCGCAAACGCACCACGGTCCGCCTCGACGACGCTGCACGCATGCGCGTGCTCGCGCACCCCACTCGCCTCGAGCTCCTCGGGCTGCTGCGCGAACGCGGTCCGCAGACGGCGGCACTCCTCGGCGACGTGGTCGACGAGGCACCCGGCACGGTCAGCTATCACCTCGGCAAGCTCGCCGGGGCCGGGCTCATCGAAGAGGCTCAGGATCAGGGCAGCGACGGCCGCGAGCGCTGGTGGCGCGCCGCGCACGAGTCGACCAGCGTCGATCCTGCGAAACTCGTCGGCGATCCTGAGAAGTTCGCCTCGGCGGTCGCCCTCGAGAGAGCGTTCTCGCAGGCCTGGGCCCTCTCGTACGACCGATTCATCGACTCGCTGCCGCAGCAGCCGCCCGAGTGGGCCGCCGCGGCACTCGCCACCGACCGGACGCTGCGCCTGACCGTCTCGCAGGCGGCCGCGCTTCGCGACGAGCTCCTCGAACTGGGCGACCGCTGGCAGGAGGTCACCGACGCGAACGACGGCGATCCCTCCGCCGAGCGCGTCATGCTCACCACGACCACGTATCGGCGCCCGTGATGCGTCGACGTGCCCTCGGCTCCCTCGTCGCGCTGCTGACGGCCCATACTCTGTCGCAGACCGGCAACGTCGTCACGCTCTTCGCCGTGCCGTTCGCGGTTCTCGCGACGGGCGGCGGAGCGGTCCAGGTCGGTGTCGCTTCCTTCGTCGCGACCGTCCCCGTCGTCCTCGGCGGCCCGCTCGGCGGGGTCCTGGTCGGGCGGATCGGGTACAAGCGCTCCAGCATCCTGGCCGACGTCGTCAACGGCGTGGCAGTCCTGGCGATCCCCGTACTCGCTCTCACGGTCGGGCTGCCCTTCTGGGGTCTCCTGGGGCTCGTGTTCGTCGGTGGTCTGCTCGACACGCCGGGCCAGACATCGCGGCGCGTGATGGTGCCCGACATCTCGGCGCTCGCCGGGGTCCGGCTCGAACGCTCGGTGGGCTTCGTCGATGCAGCGACTCGCCTGTCGGGTCTCATCGGGGCGCCGCTGGCAGGCCTCCTCGTCGCCGCGTTCGGCCCCTTCCAGGCGCTGTACGCCACGGCGGCGGGCTTCGCGTTCTCGGCCGTCGTGACCGTGTTGTTCGTCGCCGTGCCACCCGGTCCGGTCACCGGTGAAGACGAGCCGCAGGAGGGGTACTGGGGCGATCTGCGGACGGGGTTCCGCGCCGTCGTCCGCGACCCGCTGCTTCGCCTCCTGATCGGGATGATCCTGATCACGAACCTGCTGGACGCGGCTCGGAGCAACACGCTCCTGCCGCTCTACGCCGACCAGCGTCTCGGCGGTGCGGGCGCGCTGGGTTGGATCGTGGCGTCGTTCGGCGGGAGCGCCCTGATCGGCTCGGTGCTGTTCGGATTCGTGGCGCATCGAGTTCCGAGGCGCGTGACGTTCTCCGTCTGCTTCGTCCTCGCCGGCGGGCCGTCGCTGGTGGTGTTCGCGCTCGGGCTCTCCGTCCCGTGGCTGGTGGCCGGCTCGATCGTCTCGGGGCTGGCCGCGGGATCCTCAACCCGATCCTCGGCGCCGTCGAGTTCGAGCGGATCCCGTCGCACCTCCGGGCTCGTGTCTTCGGCCTGATCACCGCCGCGGCCTGGGCAGGCGTGCCGATCGGCGGTCTTCTCGGGGGCTTGGGCGCGTCCGCCATCGGCGTCACCACGACCTTCGGCGTCATCGCGGTCATCTATGTGGGCGTGTGTCTGGCGCCGCTATCCGGTGGCCGCTGGCGCCTGATGGAGAAGGCCGCGATCGACCAGGATCGCGTGGCCGCCTGACCTCGGACGCCGGCGATCGAGCCGCCCTCGTCGCCCCGCGAGCTTCAACGGAGCGGGAAGTTGCCGCCCAGGAGGTCGTTCACCTCGGTCTCGGCTAAGTCGTTGGAGGGATCGGTCAGGTCGTGATCGGTCTCCTCGACCTCGTCGGGGGAGTCGCCGTGCTCGGCCGCCGGGTCCGGGTGGGACTCGACACCCTCGACGTCGTTCTCGTGGTCGCTCATCGTGAACCTTCTTCCCGCGGGCGTCGGTGACGCCTTCGACCTGCAAGCTACGCCGCCCGGGCGGCGCGGGGCCCAGGAATCCGGCGAGTTCCCGGCCTAAAATGAGGCATGGCCGATTCGATCGAGGGGCGCGTGCGCGGGTCGGTCGACGCGTTCCTGCGCTGGTTGCCCCGCTGGCGGATCGGCACCTCGAAGGCGCGAACCCGCGTCTGCAGGCTGTGCCTCGGGTCACCCGTCGCGACCGCGGCCGGCTTCGACCACGATGTGCCGCACGCCGTCCAACACGCCCTCCTCAGTCGCATGCGGGTGATCGTCGACGAAGCCGTCGACGAGTACACCGCGCGAAACCTCCCTCTGGTCAGCCGAGAGCTGTCCAAGACGACGACGCACGATCACGTCGGCTACCGGCCCGACGAAGGGCTCGCCCTCGAGTTCCAGGGCCTCGAGACCGATCCTGAGCCCGAGCCCGGGCAACCGTTCCTCTTCACTCTCGCCGAGCTGGCCGAGGCGGACCGGGCTCAGGCGCAGGCGCCCGAGGTCATCAGCGACCCTGCACCCCCTCCTCCTATTCCGACGAAGCGAAGGCAGCATTGCGCACCGAACTCGAACTGGCCGACGATCACGCGAGGCAGGTCGGCACGGCCGTGTGTCTCGCCCTGGTAGAGCACAGGCGTCGCATCGCCGACGCCATCGACCGTCTGGTCGAACCTCAGATCGACGAGCTCCTGGCCGAGCTCTCGCAGGCCCTCGAGAATCCGAGGTCGCGCTGATGATCCCCAGGTCCCTCTTCTCGAAGACCCCGTGGTGGGCGTTCCTCTTCGACCTGGTGCTGGTGCTCGCGTTCGTGCTGATCGGTCGTCGCAGTCACGACGAGTCCGACGCGCTGACCGGCATCCTGACCACGGCCTGGCCGTTCGTGTCGGGGCTCGTGATCGGCTGGCTCAGCCTCATCGGCGTTCGCTGGCCGTTCGTCACCCTGCCCTCGGGCGCCGTGATCCTGGTGGCGACAGTGTTCCTCGGGATGCTGCTGCGTCACGGCAGCGGGCAGGGGGTGGCCGTCAGCTTCGTGATCGTCGCGACCGTCGTGCTCGGGGTGTTCCTCGTCGGCTGGCGGGCGCTCGCGATCTTGCTCGCGAAGCGTCGGGTGGCGCGTCGGGCCTAAGGTGTGCCTCTCGATTCACCGCGGGTCGTGTGAGAGACAGGCGCTATGGCTTCGCGCTGTTGTCGAGGGCGGGTTCGTCGGAGAGCACCAGGCCCGATGAGCTGTTGGCACTGGTCGTGAGTTCGGCGAGCCAGCTGCGGCTGATCGAGGGGACCCGGCCGCCGCTGTACTTGAAGTAGAGCGGGATGCTGGCGTCCATCCAGAGGCTCGAGCGGCCGTCACCGACCTTCTGCGGATCCCGCCACGAGAAGAAGAACGACTCGCGTCGGCGGAGCTTCGTCGCGATGACGATCTGGAGGTGCTCCAGCGTGCGGTCTTCGAATTCGATCTCGATGGCGTTCGAGCCGTAGATCAGGGATCCCATTTCACTCCTCGGGTGTCCGTCGCTCGATTCGGGTCTTCGGAATCGGGCGGGCCAGTTGAGATTACCCTGCGCCGCGCCCCGCCGGGCGACGAGGGCACGGACGCGCACAGCAGGCCGCGACTACCGTGGGTGATCCTGCCCGCTGCATCCAGGCAGGATGATCCCGAGGAGCCCCATGTCTCAGAGAATTGCCGTCGTGACGGGCGGAACCGCCGGTCTGGGGCGCGCCATCGTCCGAGAGCTCGCCGCCCGCGGGTGGGACGTCGCGATCCTCGCCCGGGGCGAGGACGGCCTGGCCGGCGCAGTGCGGGACGTCGCCGACGCCGGGGGCTCGCACTCGGGATCCCGACCGACGTCGCGGACAACGATCAGGTCGAGGCGGCCGCGGCGCGGGTCGAGAGCGAGCTGGGTCCGATCGACCTCTGGGTCAACGACGCCATGGTCGGCGTCTTCGGCGAGTTCCTGACCACCGACCCCGGTGACTTCGAGCGAGCGACCCAGGTCAACTACTTCGGCTTCGTGAACGGCACGCGCGCGGCGCTCAAGCGCATGGTGCCTCGCGACAGCGGCCACATCATCCAGATCGGTTCGGCGCTCGCGCACCGCGGCATCCCGCTTCAGGCCGCGTACTGCGCCTCCAAGCACGCCATCACGGGTTTCACCGAGTCGGTCACGACCGAGCTGATCCACAACAAGAGCAAGGTGCGGGTCTCGCAGGTGGACATGCCCGCGATGAACACGATCCAGTTCAACTGGGTGAAGTCGCAGCTGCCGCATCACCCGCAGCCCGTGCCGACCATCTTCCAACCCGAGACGTGCGCCCGCGCGGTCGCCGACGTCGCCGATCACCCGCGCCGCCGGAGCTGGATCGGCGAGCCGACGGTCATGACCGTGCTCGGCAACCGCTTCGTCGCCCCCTTCCTCGACGTCTACCTCGCCAAGACCGGTTACTCCGGGCAGCAGGCTCCCGACAAGACCGAGCCGATGCTGCCGACGAACCTCTACGAGCCGGTCGCCGGCGACCAGGGCTCCCGCGGCATCTTCAGCGATCAGGCCAAGGAGACGAGCCCGCAGATCTGGTACACGCAGCATCGCGGAGTCAGCTACGCAGCTGCTGCCGGAGCGCTCGTCGGCGGGATCGCGGCTCTCGCCGCGGGGCTGAAGGCCAAGCGGTGAGCGACGACGCGATCGTCGTCGGCGCCGGGCCCAACGGGCTCGCCGCAGCGGTCGTGTTCGCTCGCGCGGGCCTGTCGGTGCGCGTCCTCGAGCGCAGCGGCACCATCGGCGGCGGCGCACGGACCGCCGAGCTGACCCTCCCGGGCTTCCGTCACGACGTCTGCTCGGCAGTCCACCCCATGGGCGCGGTCTCCGGCTTCTTCCGGCGTTTCGGCCTGGAGAGCAGGATCACGATGCTGACGCCGGAGATCTCCTACGCGCATCCGCTTCCCGGAGGGCGCGCGGGCATCGCGTTTCGCGATCTCGACCGCACGGTGGCGCGGCTCGGCAGAGACGGTGCCGCGTACGACTCCCTGCTGCGCGACCTGGTGGCCCGCGACGATGAAGTGGCCCAGTTCACGCTGTCGTCGATCCTGCAGGTTCCGCGGTTCCCCGCGACGACGGCCCTCTTCGGGCTGGCCATGATCGACCAGGGGATGCCCTGGTGGAACGAGCGCTGGCGCGGCGAGGAGGCTCCGGCGATGCTCGCCGGGGTGATGGCGCACGCGATCCGGCCGATGCCGAGCCTGTCGGCCGCGGCGGCGGGCCTGGCCCTCGCGGTTCACGCGCACGCGCGCGGCTGGCCCGTGCCGCAGGGCGGCAGCCAGAGCATCGTCGATGCGATGGCCGACGACATCCGGGCGCACGGCGGCGTCATCGAGACGGGCGTCGAGGTGACTTCGCTCGACGAGGTCCGCGGTGCTCGCGCGGCGGTGTTCGATGTCAGCGCCCGGTCGATGGCCGACATCGGCGGCGACCGCTTCCCGGCGTGGTACTCGCGGGCGCTGCGACGCTTCCGATACGGCAACGCCGCATCGAAGGTCGACTTCGCCCTGTCCGAGCCGGTGCCGTGGCTGAACGCCGACGTCTCGGCGTCGCCGACGGTGCACCTCGGCGGCAGCCGCCGACAGGTCGCGGCCGCCGAGCGCGACGTCGCCCGGGGTCGTCACGCGACGAACCCGTTCGTGCTGGCCGTCCAGCAGAGCGTCATCGATCCCTCCAGGGCTCCCGAGGGCAAAGCGACGCTGTGGGCCTACACCCACGTGCCGCGCGACTCCGACATCGATCAGACCGAGGTCATCACCACCGAGATCGAGAAGTATGCGCCCGGCTTCCGCGACACGATCCTGGCGTCGTCCTCGCGGACGGCGAGAGATCTGGAGAACTACGACCCGAACTACATCGGCGGAGACATCGCCAGCGGGGCTCCCAGCGTGGCCCAGCTCATCGCGCGACCGGTCGTCGACGTCGAACCGTGGCGCACGCCGGCTCCCGGGGTCTACCTCGGCTCGTCGTCGGCCCCGCCCGGGCCGAGTGTGCACGGACTCGGCGGGGCGTACGCGGCCCGCAGCGCCCTGCGTCACGAATTCGGCATCGACACCCTGCCCGACCTCTCACCCTCCCGACCGCACGAAGAAAGAACCTGATGTCCACGACGCACCGCTTCATCGAGGCCACGCCCGACCGCGTGTTCGACGTTCTCGCCGACGGGTGGCTGTTTCCGAGCTGGGTCGTCGGCGCGTCGCGGATCCGCGACGTCGACGACGCGTGGCCGGCGATCGACTCCAAGATCCACCACTCCTTCGGCGTCTGGCCGATCGTGATCGACGACACGACCTCGATCACCGAGTGGAACCGGCCCTTCCGGGCGGAGTTCATCGCCCGGGGTTGGCCGCTGGGCGAGGCCGACGTGACCGTCGACGTCCAGGATCGCTCCGGAGGCTGCTTCGTGACGATGACCGAGTTCGCGGTCTCCGGGCCGGGCACGCTCGTGCCGCCGCTGCTCATGGAGCCGGTGCTGAACATCCGCAACCGGGAGGCCCTGCAGCGCTTGGCCTGGCTCGCGGAGGGCGGGGCCGCAGCCCCTGGCGCCTGACGTCGTCGCCAGCCGGGCGAGACGAGAGGGCCGAAATGCCCCCTTCCGTGACCGGAGTGTGCATTTCGGCCCTCTCGCGTGACGCGACCGGGCCCGCGCGGCCCGCCGCTACTTCTTCGCCAGCAACTGCTCTTTCACCTGGCGGCGGATGACCTTTCCGATGAGGCTCTTCGGGAGGTCGTTCACGATGACGATGCGGCGCGGCACCTTGTAGGCGGCGAGGTTCTCTCGGGCGTACTCCCGCAGACCGGCCTCGTCGAGGGTGACGCCCTTGTCGACGACCACCGCGGCCGTGACCTGCTCGTTCGACGACGAGCCCAGCCCGACGACGGCCACGTCGGCGACGCCCTCGAACCGGCGGAGGGTGTCTTCGACCTCGGAGGGCGAGACGTTGAAGCCTCCCGTGATGATGAGGTCTTTGATGCGGTCGACGATCGAGAAGTAGCCGTCTTCGGAGATCGTGACGATGTCGCCGGTGCGGTACCAGCCGTCGGCGAACGCTTCGGCGGTGTCGTCGGGGCGACCGTAGTACCCCTGGAAGACCTGCGGCCCCTTGACGACGAGTTCGCCGCGCTCGCCCGGAGCGACTTCGACGGTCGGGTTGTCAGGGTCGACGGCGCGTGCCTCGGTCGATGGGAACGGCATGCCGACGGTGCCGGCGCGCCGACCGTTCGAGACCGGGTTCGCCATCAGCACGGGCGACGTCTCACTGAGCCCGTAGCCCTCGATCAGCCAGCCGCCCGAGCGCTCCTCCCACGGGTCGACGACCGCCGCCGAGAGCGGCATCGCCCCCGAGATGGCGATGTCGATGCCTTTGAGGAGACCCCGGCATCGTCGGCGGCGCGCTGGAGGCGCTGGTAGATGGGCGGCACCGCGGGAAGGAAGGTCGGCGGGTGCTTCTTCATCGCGGCCAGGACGAGCGACGGCTCGAACGCCGGGAACAACACCAGGCGCGCGCCCATCCGCATGGCGAAGGTGAGGCAGAGGGTCAGCCCGTAGGCGTGGAACATCGGCAGGATCGCGTAGACGACGCTGGAGCCCTCCTTGATCTGCGGGATCCAGGCCTGGCACTGCGCGGCGTTCGAGAGCAGGTTGCCGTGGGTGAGCATGGCACCCTTGGGACTGCCGGTGGTGCCGGACGTGTACTGGATCAACGCCAGGTCTTCGGTCTCGGGGCGGGGGTGCTTCGGATCGATGCGCGGCGATCCTGCGATCTTCTCCCACGGGGTCGTCCCCGAGACGGTCGTCGTCAGGCGCTCGCGCGACTCGCGAGCCCGCTTGACCGGGAGCCGCAGCTGGATGCGCGTCATCAACGGCATGGCCCTCGTCACGTCGATCGAGACGATGCCGTCGATCGGCACGTCGGCCGGGAAGGCCTGGATGGTCTTCACCACTTTGTCCCAGGCGATGGCGAACCGGGCGCCGTGGTCTTCGAACTGGTGGCGCAGCTCGCGCGGCGTGTAGAGCGGGTTGTGCTCGACGACGATCGCACCGAGGCGCAGGATCGCGTAGAACGCCACGACGTGCTGCGGGCAGTTCGGCAGGATCAGCGCGACCGTGTCGCCTTTCTTCACCCCGAGCTCGCGGAGGCCTTCGGCGGCCCGCTGGATCTGTTCCACCATGCTCTCGTAGGTGGTCTCGGCACCGAAGTACTCGAGGGCGGTCGCCTTCGGGTACTTCTCGGCCGTCACACGAACGAGGTCGATGAGTGACCCCTTGGCTGGTTCGATGTCGTGCGGGATGCCGGGGGCGTAGGAATCAAGCCAGGGACGAGCGCTGTCGATGGTCACCCCACCACTCTAGGAGATTCCCCGGGGAAGTCCTGGAAGGTGCCGGGCCTCCCGGGAGTTGACTGACCACGGATCATCCGTCGAAAGGACACACATTTTGAGCAAGGTCTGGTTCATCACAGGAGCATCGAAAGGCTTCGGCCGCGAGTGGACGGAAGCCGCCCTCGAGCGCGGCGACAGCGTCGCGGCGACGGCTCGCAAGCCCGAGACGCTCGACGACCTCACCGAGAAGTACCGCGACACGTTCCTTCCACTGCAGCTCGACGTCGACGATCGTGACGCCGACTTCGCCGCGGTGAAGGCGGCGCACGAGAAGTTCGGTCGCCTCGACGTCGTCATCAACAACGCCGGCTACGGCCACTTCGGCACCATCGAGGAGCTCAGCGAGCAGGACGTCCGCGCCCAGCTCGAGACGAATCTCTTCGGGGCGCTCTGGATCACGCAGGCGGCGCTGCCGTTCTTGCGCGAGCAGGGCTCCGGTCACGTCATCAACGTCTCGAGCATCGGCGGGATCACCGCGTTCCCCGGAATCGGCGCGTACCACATGTCGAAGTGGGCCCTCGAAGCCCTCGGCCAGTCGCTCTCGCAGGAGGTGGCCGGTTTCGGCATCAAGGTCACGACCATCGAGCCGGGCGGATTCTCGACCGACTGGGCCGGCCCGTCGGCCAAACACAGCGACGAGCTCGACGCGTACGCACCCCTGCGCGAAGCGCGACAGAAGCAGCAGTCGGGTGCCAAGCGCGGCACACCGGAAGCGACTCGCGGCCCGATCCTCAGGATCGTGGACTCCGAGAACCCGCCGCTGCGCATCTTCTTCGGGGAGACGCCTCTGGCGACCGCTACGAAAGACTACGAGTCGCGGCTCGCGACCTGGAACGAGTGGCAGCCCGTCTCGCTGGAGGCGCAGGGGGAGTAGGGCCCCGTTCCCAGGTGGCTGGCATTCACTGGGTGGATGCCAGCCACTGCTTTTCTCTCCGGGATCACCGAGCCGATCCGGTCCCGTCTGCAGTTCACCTTCAACGGGCAGCGCACCGGTACTCCCGCCTGGGTCAGCGACCTGGCCACGGGCGAGGACCCCGGCTTCTTCGGGCCGGGCTCGGCCGTCTGGGCCGTGCACGGCGGCATGTCGACGATCCCGGCGGGCGTGCGCGCGCTCCTGGTCCAGGCCCTGCACCCCGGTGCCCTCGCCGGAGTCCACGATCACTCGCGCTACCGCGAGGACCCCTCGGTCGTCTCGCCGGAACCATCCGCTGGATCTTCACCGTCTCGTACGGCAGCCGCGAGGCAGCGACCCAGGCCTCGAACTGGGTGCTGCGTCTGCACGAGAAGGTGACCGGCAGCTACCAGGATCAGCACGGGGTCACGCACGACTACGCGGCCAACGACGCCGACCTGCTCTCGTGGGTGCACCTGGCCTTCGCCGACTCGTTCCTCGCGACGGCTCTCGCCTGGGGAACACCGATTCCCGGCGGGGCGGACGCCTACGTGCGCGAGTGGGCCGTTGCCGGCGAGCTGATGGGGGTGCAGGATCCCCCGCGCTCCTACAACGAGATGCGCGCCCACCTCGACGCCTTCGACGTGGACGGTGTGCTCGAGCGGTCCGCTCGCACGGAGGAGGTCGTGCGGTTCCTCAAGCGGCCGCCGCTCTTCCCGGTGCTGAGAGCCGGCTACCCGGTGCTCTTCGACGGCGCCGTCGGCACTCTGACGCCCCGGCACCGCGAGCTCCTCGGCCTGCGATCGCCGCACGTCGGCCCGGTGCCGCTCCCGACGCGCCCGGCGACGGCCGTCATGCTCGCCGGGATCGGCGCTCTGCTCGGAGCCGAGCCCGCTGCGGCGAAAGCCGCTCGCGCCCGGCGCGCGCGCCTCGGTATCGTCGACCCGGAGGATTCGCGATGACAGCACAGACGGGCGTGGCCGTGGTGACGGGCGGCGGCAGCGGCATCGGCCGGTCGGCCGCACTGGCGTTGGCCGGCGCCGGGTGGACGGTCGTCGTCGCCGGGCGTCGACAGGACGCGCTCGACGCTGTCGTGGCCGAGGCGTTCGAGTTCGACGGGAAGGTCGACGCGATCCGGGCGGACGTCTCGGTCGAGGACGACGTCCGCGACCTGTTCGACACGACCGTCGATCGGCACGGGCGGCTCGACCTGCTTTTCAACAACGCCGGAGTCGGGGCGCCTCCGACCGACCTCGACTCCATCTCCCTCGACACCTGGAACCAGGTCATGGCCGTCACCGTGACCGGGTCGTTCCTGTGCGCCCGCGAAGCCTTCCGAGTGATGAGGGCGCAGGATCCCCAGGGCGGCAGGATCATCAACAACGGCTCGATCTCGGCGTACTCGCCCAGGCCTCTCTCGGCGCCCTACACCGTCGCCAAGCACGCGGTCTCGGGCCTGACGAAGCAGATCCAGCTCGACGGCCGGCCCTTCGGCATCGCCTGCGGTCAGCTCGACATCGGCAACGCGGCGACGAGCATGGGCGGTGGCGCGGCGAACGGCGCACAGCAGGCGGACGGCACGGTGCGGCCCGAACCCACGATGGACGTCGCAGACACGGGCCGCGCGGTCCTGTACATGGCGAGCCTGCCCGCCGGCACGAACGTGCCGAGCCTGACGGTCATGCCGACGGCGATGCCGTTCGTCGGTCGCGGCTGACCCTGCTCAGGCCTGCTGCAGCTTCTCCACGAGGGTGGCCTTCGACAGGCGTGAGTAGCCGACGATCTTCTTCTCGCGGGCGAGGGAGCGCAGCTGGATCATCGTGAGCGACGACAGGTCGGCCGACTTCGCCGTGCCGCGCTTCGTCGGGACGTCGACGGTCACGGCGTGTGGCAGCGGGAGGGCGGAGTTCCCGGCGGGCGCGACCGGCGCGGAAGGAACCTTCGCCAGCTTCTCGGTCGCGGCGACCTTCTTCGCCGCCGACTTCTTCGCGGCGGCGGTCTTCTTCTCGATGGCCTGCTTGGCGTCGGCCAGCTGAGCCTTCTCGAGCTTGGCCTTCGCCGTGGTCTTCTTCAGATCGGTGCGCAGGTCTGCCGCCTTCGAACGGCTCTTCTTGCTGGCTTTCTCGGCCTTCTCCTGCGCCTCGGCGACGGCTTCCTTGGCCTTCTTCAGAGCCTTCTTCGCGGTCGTCTCGAGCTTCTTCTGGCTTGCCATGGGTCGGGGCCCTTCCTAGGACTGCGTAAATCGGATTCCCCAGTGTTCCACGCCAAGGTTAACGACCCCGGTTTCCGATGCTGCGGCGCTCTTCGCGAGGTCACGATGCGGCGATGAGCGACTCCCGCACCTTTCTCCTCAGCGTCTTTCCGATGAGGTTCTTCGGCAGCTCGTCGACCACGACGAAGCGCTTGGGCACCTTGTAGGCGGCCAGGTGCTCCTTGCAGTGAGCCCGGGCCGCCGCCTCGTCGAAACGGGCGCCGGCTTTCAGCACCACGGCCGCGGCGACGTCTTCTCCGCCGGCCTCGCGCGGGATGCCGACGACGGCCACCTCGGCGACTCCGGCGATGCCGAGGACGGCCTCCTCCACCTCCGACGGCGCCACGTTGAACCCGCCGGTCACGATGAGTTCCTTGATGCGGTCGACGATCGTGACGAAGCCGTCGGCGCTCATGGCCACGATGTCGCCCGTGCGGAACCAGCCGCCCTCGAGGAAGACGAGCGCCGTCTCGTCCGGCCGGCGCCAGTACCCCTGGAAGATCTGCGGGCCGCGGAGCAGCAACTCGCCCGGCTCGCCCGGGGCGACCTCGTTCTCGGGGTGCTCGCGGTCCACCACCCTGGCCTCGGTCGACGGGAACGGCACACCCACGGTGCCGGGTCGACGCGACGGGCCCACCGGGTTGCCCAGCGCCACCGGCGACGTCTCCGTGAGCCCGAACCCTTCGACGAGGAGCCCGCCGGACACCTCTTCCCAGGCGTGGACGACCGACGCGGGGAGATTCATGGCACCCGAGATCGCGAAGCGAACGGCCGACAGGTCGACCTTCCGCTTCGTGGCGGCCTCGGCGAGGCGCTGGTAGATCGGCGGCACGGCCGGGAGGAAGGTCGGCGGATGCTTCTTCGCGGCGGCGAGCACGAGATCGACGTCGAACTTCGGGAACAGCACCAGTCGCGCGCCGATCCGCATGGCGAACGTGAGGCAGAGGGTGAGTCCGTACGCGTGGAAGAACGGCAGCACGCCGTAGATCGTCTCGCTCCCGTCCGCGAGGCCGGGAACCCAGGCGCGCCCCTGCTCGACGTTGCTCCGCAGGTTCCGGTGGCTCAGGATCGCGCCCTTCGGCGCGCCGGTCGTGCCGCTGGTGTACTGCAGCAGCGCCGTGTCGTCGAGGGACGGGCGCTCGTGGTCGGCGAGGAGGAGCCGTGAGCGGACGACGTCGCGCCACGCGACGACGTGGAGGCCGCGGTGCCTGGTGACCTTCGTGGTCAGGGCGGACCTGGCATCCTGCGCTCGCTTCAGCGGCAGCCGCAGGGCGAACCTCTTGCTCGCGGGCATCTCCCGGGTGATGTCGACGCTGACGATGGAGGTGAAGCGGATGTCTTTGGGCATCTCGGCGAGGCGATCGACGAGCTTGTCCCAGGCGATGGCGACGGTGGCGCCGTGGTCCTCGAACAGGTGGCGCAGCTCTCGATCGGTGTACAGCGGGTTGTGTTCGACGACGACCGCTCCCAGGCGGAGGATCGCGTAGAACGCGATCACGTGCTGCGGGCAGTTGGGCAGGAGGAGCGCCACGCGGTCGCCGTGCCCGACGCCGAGCCGGCGCAGGCCCTCGGCGACGCGCTCGATGCGATCGTGCAGGACGTCGTAGCTGGTTCCGCGCCCGAAGAACTCCAGCGCGGTGTGCGAGCGATACTGCTGGGCGGCCTCGTCGATGAGGTCGACCAGAGTGCCGGTGACGGGTTCGATCTCGGCGGGGACGTCGTCCGCGTAGCTCGCGAGCCAGGGATGTTCGTGGTCGTCTGACATGGGCACAGCCAACCACGACGGGCTGGCCGAGCCCTGCGGCGCGCCACGCCCCTGTCGGTTCGGCCGGGCGGGACGTCGCAGCGGAGTGTCAGCCCGCGTCGCGCCCCGTCAGCGCCAGGAGACGGATGCGCAGAGGGGCGTCGTTCGGCACCGCGACGGCCGGTGCGTAGAGTCCGCTGGCCTCGAGCTGCCCGGCCTGCGGTTCGAAGACCGCCCACACGGCGTCGACCAGGTCTTCGTCGAGCTCCTCGCTGGTGCCGGTGGCGCGGGCGAGGTCCCACGTGTGGATGGTGATGTCGCCGACCTGCTCGGCGAGATACTCGGAGGCCGACACGGTGTCGTAGGACAGGTGCACACGCGCGTCGAGATCCGCCGACTCCCAGGCCTCGAGAGCGGCGACGGAGTAGCGGTTCCACTCGGCGGGCAGATCGTCACCGAGGGGCGCCATGGCCAGCTTCGCCTCGGCCGTCGTGCGTCCGGCGAGCAGCTCGGGCACCCACTGCAGGTCTTCGGTGACGTGCGTCACGAGGTCGCGGACGTTCCAGTCGGTGTCGGGTGTCGGCGCTTCCCAGTCGACGACGGCCGCGACGCGCGCCGTGAACTCGGTGTGCGCGGTGCGCAGGAGGGCGATCCAGTTGTCGGTCATGGGGGATCCTCTCGGACGTGCTCGGGCTTGGGTCAACCCTGGCGCGTGACGCGTTGTTCCCGGAGCCCGTTCGCCGACAGCGTGACGCGCTCCGAACGGGGAGTCGGCTACGGTGAACGACATGAGCAGCCTGTTCGACGGTCTCCTGCGCGTGATCGCGCTCGCCGTCGAGCCCGTCGCGAGCGCCCCCGGGAACGCGTCGCTCCCGATCCTGCTCGGCATCGCGGGAGCCGCCGGCCTCACGGTTGTCGTCGCGGTCGGCGCGCTCGCGCTCGCCGTCCGGGCGATCGCGGCTTCCGCACGGTCGGCGAGTCCCGCCACGCTCCGGCGGGCCGACCAGGACGCCGATCTGCCGGTCGCGGTCACGCAGAGCGACCCGGACGCCGACGGTCACACGCGCTCTCGGGCACCGGGCCACCGGGTTCGATTCCCCGCACTCGTACCGACCGTCGTCTGACGGCAGACCTTCTCGGCGAGAGCGGGGCCGCACGCGTCCCCTCCCTCGACCTGAAAGAGCTCTGCCATGAATCCCTTCGACCTTCCTCCCGTCGCCGCTGCCCTCGACGGGCTCTACCACCTCGTGATGGCCCTCATCACGACGCTCGAGCCGTGGGCCGGTGCGTCCGCCGCGGCGCTGGCCATCGTCACGCTCACAGCGGCGGTGCGCCTGGTGCTCCTGCCGGTCGCCATCTCGCAGGTGCGAGCCGAGATCCAACGGCGCAGGATCGCGCCGCGCGTCGAAGCGCTCCGCACGCGTCACCGATCCGATCGCGAAGCCCTGACGAGGGCGCTCGGTCGGCTCTACACGTCCGAGAGGGTGTCGCCCGTCGCGGGCATCGGTCCGACGCTGCTTCAGGTGCCCGTCCTCGCCGGCGTCTACGCCCTGTTCTCGCACGCGACGATCGCCGGGCACGCCAACGCGCTGCTCGCCCACACCGTCTTCGGGGCTGCGCTCGGGGCGAACCTCGTGGCCGGGCTTCCTCATGTCGCTGCGTTCGTCGTGATCCTGCTGCTCCTCGCCGGCGTCGTCGAACTGACCCGCCGCGCCAACCTGCGCTTCGCGCCGCAGCCTGCGACCCCGGTTCCCGGAGCCGCCGCACTGGCCCGGGTGCTGCCGTTCGTGACCGTCGTGTTCGCCGCGCTCGCACCGTTCGCGGCGGCGCTCTATCTCGTGACGAGCGCCGCCTGGACCCTGGGGGAGCGCGCGATCCTGCGTCGTCGCCTCGCCTGAGCCCCCGGCGAACGGGCGCTTTACGCAGAACAGGCGAACTAGTTCGCCCGTTCTGCGTAAAAGCGCCCGTCCGCGGCGGGACGCACGAAGGGCCCGCGCCAGAGACGGCGCGGGCCCTTCGAGGAGCGGGTGCTACTTGGCGAGGACGAGCTGGATCTCGAAGTCGAGCGTGATCTCGTTGCCGAGCGTGAAGCCGCCGTTGTCGAGGGGCGCGTTGAACGACACGCCGTACTCGGTGCGGTCGATCTTGCCCTTGGCCGAGAAACCGGCCTTGGTCTGGCCGTAGCCGTCGGTGACGATGCCGCCGAACTCCGCCTTCAACTGGACGGGCTTGGTGACGCCCTTGAGGGTCAGCTCGCCGTCGATGACGAGGTCGTCGCCCTTCTCGGTGATGGAGGTCGACCTGAAGACGGCCTTGGGGTGCGCCTCGGTGTTGAAGAAGTCGTCGGAGTGCAGGTGGCCGTCGCGGTCGGCGTTGCCGGTCGAGATCGACGCGATGTCGATGGTGGCCTCGACGGTCGAGTCGACGATCGAGTCGCCGGTCACGAGGGTGACGTCGAAGGAGCTGAACGAGCCCTTGACCTTGCTGATGGCGAGGTGGCGAACCGAGAAGGTGACCTCGGAGTGCACGGGGTCGATGCCCCAGGTGCCCGCGACGTAGCCCGGAATGGTTTCGGTGGTGATGGCCATGGTTGTTCTCCCAAAGTTCGGTGATGGTCGGTGTCAGATCGATGACATGACATCGACCTACGGATAGATGCAATCGTATCTACTCGCGGGGTATTCCCGGACACGCGTAAAGTAATACGGCGTTAACGGACGGCGCTCGCTCAGGCGGGACGTGACTCCGGAGAGACCGTCTTCGCAGGATCCCGTTCGGCCAGGTGACCGATGGCGGCGTCGACTCTCCCAAGCGCATCCGCGGGCAGCGTCACCCCGGCCGCCTTGACGTTGTCGTACACCTGCGCGGGGCGTGAGGCACCGATGATGGCCGACGCGACGTTCTTGTTCTGCAGCACCCACGCGACCGCGAGCTGCGCCATCGAGAGACCGAGATCGGCGGCGACCGGCTCCAGGTCCGCGACACCGGTCAGGATCTCGTCGCGAAGGAACCGCTTGATCGTGTTGACGCCGCCCTTCTCGTCGGTGGCCCTCGATCCGGCCGGCACCGGCTGCCCCGCCTTGTACTTGCCGGTCAGCACGCCCTGGGCGATGGGGGACCAGACGATCTGCGAGATGCCGTATTGCTGGCTGGCGGGGACGACCTCCTGCTCGATGACCCGCCACAGCATCGAGTACTGCGGCTGATTCGAGATGAGCTGGATCCCGAGCTTCTGGGCCAGGTCGTGGCCGGCCTTCAGCTGCTCGGCGTTCCACTCGGACACGCCGATGTAGAGGGCCTTGCCCTGGCGGACCACGTCGGCGAACGCCTGCATGGTCTCTTCGAGGGGCGTCTCGCTGTCGTAGCGGTGCGCCTGGTAGAGGTCGACGTAGTCCGTTCCGAGTCGGCTGAGCGACCCGTCGATCGACGCGAGGATGTGCTTGCGGCTCAGCCCCACGTCGTTGTGTCCGCGGGGGCCGGTCGGCCAGTAGACCTTCGTGAAGATCTCGAGGGACTCGCGCCGCTGGCCCCGAAGGGCATCGCCGAGCACCTTCTCGGCGGCCGTGTTGGCGTACGCGTCTGCGGTGTCGAACGTCGAGATGCCGGAGTCGAGAGCGGCGTGGACACAAGCGGTGGCGGCGTCGTTCTCGACCTGGGACGCGTGCGTCAGCCAGTTGCCGTAGGTGAGCTCCGAGACCTTGAGGCCCGAATTGCCGAGGTATCTGAATTCCATGTCCTCACGCTACCGAGGCCCCGCCTGGCCCGCTATGTGAACAGCATGTGTCGGAACCCTGGCAATTGGGAGAAATTGCTGTCCCCCTCCCAAACCCCCACCCGCTGGCCCCCGAACGAGTCACATGACCTCGACTGACCCGAATCAAGCGACGTCCTTCGCTGCCGCTGGGGATCCCGCCCCACTGCTCACCCCGCAGGCACCGCAGAACGGTACCTTCGTCCCGAACCGGGGCGTCTCCACCACAGACGCCGGTTCCGCCTTCGGCCTCCACTTCCCGGCGTGGTCCCTCGCCGAATGGGTGGGGTACTCCGCTCTCGTCATCGTCTCCATCCTGCTCACCGCCGTCGCGGTGTCGACCCTCTGGTGGATGCTCCACGCCTGGCGCTCCAAGGACAACCTCAAGGGCACGTCGTTCAGCGACACGCCCCTGGCCGCTCGGCACACCTTCACCCTGCTCGTGCCGGGCCGCCACGAAGAGGAGGTCATGGGCCAGACCCTCGACCGGCTCGCCCTGCAGGATCATCCCGACTTCGAGATCATCGCGATCGTCGGGCACGACGACCCGGGCACCGAGAAGGTCGCCAGGGACGCCGCCGCGCGGCACCCCGACCTGATCCGGGTGGTCGTCGACGACTCGGTTCCCAAGAACAAGCCGAAGGCCCTCAACCTGGCTCTCCAGACGGCGAAGGGCGAGATCGTCGGCGTGTTCGACGCCGAGGACGAGGTGCACCCCCGGCTGCTCACGCTGGTCGACTCGAAGTTCTCCGAGACGAACGCCGACGTGGTCCAGGGCGGCGTGCAGCTGATGAACTTCCAGTCGTCGTGGTGGAGCCTCCGCAACGTGCTCGAGTACTACTTCTGGTTCCGCTCGCGCCTGCACTTCCACGCGAAGTCCAAGTTCATCCCGCTCGGTGGCAACACCGTGTTCGTAACCAAGCGGTGGCTCGACTGGTCGGAGGGCTGGGACGCCGGATGCCTCGCCGAAGACTGCGAGCTCGGCGTCCGGCTCTCGAGCGCGGGGGCCAACGTCGTCGTCGCGTACAGCCCCGAGGTCGTCACCCGCGAGGAGACCCCGGCTCGTTCACGTCGCTGCTCAAGCAGCGCACCCGCTGGAACCAGGGCTTCATGCAGGTCCTCGGCAAGGGCGAGTGGAAGCAGCTCCCGACCGTCAAGCAGCGCTTCTACGCCCGCTACCTGCTGACGATGCCGTTCATCCAGGCGATCACCGGCCTGCTCATCCCGATCTCGGTGATCCTGATCTTCACGATCAAGGTCCCGACGGGCATCGCCCTCATCACGTTCATCCCCGTCGCGCCGACCCTGGTGCTGCTCGCTGTGGAGATCACAGGCCTCGCCGAATTCGGCCGGACCTACGGGACGAAGGTGCGAGCCCTCGACTACTTCCGCCTGATCTGGGGGCTCATCCCGTATCAGATCTTCCTCGCGCTGGGCGCCGTGCGCGCCGTCTACCGCCAGCTGCGCGGCCAGAACGCGTGGGAGAAGACGGAGCACACCGGAGCCCACCGCGACGCCGAGGCGCCTCTCTCCACCGACACGAACGTCATCCCGATCGGCTCCGCCCGCCAAGGTCAGCCCGAACCCGCCTACCTCATGGCATCCGGAGATGAGCGATGACCGCGACGATCGAACGTCCCGTCGAGAAAACCCCGCCGCGTTCGCCGCAGACGCCCGACATCCAGCCGCCGGCCGGGCAGGAGCGCAGCTCGTGGCTCCGTCGGCACGGCACCACCCTGATGTTCCTCGTGCCGGTGCTGGCGATCGTCGGCGTCGTGCAGCGCATCAACATGACCGGTTCGCCGCAGCGCATCGACGACGAGGGAACGTACACGGCCCAGGCCTGGTCCATCGGCAACCTCGGCGAGCTCACGCATTACACCTACTGGTACGACCACCCGCCGCTCGGCTGGATCCAGATCGCCGGCTACACCGGCCTGACCGGAGCGTTCGGCCGCTACGCCCAGGCCGTCATGGCCGGGCGTGAGGCGATGATCTTCTTCGCTCTCGTCTCGGTTCTGCTCGTCTGGCTGCTGGCCCGGCGCATGGACCTGAGCCGACCGGCCGCCGCTGTCGCAGCCCTCGTGTTCGGCATCTCGCCCCTGGCCGTCCAGTTCCACCGCACCGTCTACCTCGACAACGTGGCGGTGCCGTGGCTCCTGCTCGCCTTCCTGCTCGCGCTGAGTCGGAAGAACCAGCTCGCAGGTTTCATCGGGGCCTCGTTCGCCTTCGGCATCGCGGTGCTCTCCAAGGAGACGTTCCTCCTGGCCCTGCCCTTCCTCGCGTGGGTCATGATCCGCAACTCGGAGAAGTCGACGCGCCGGTACACCCTGGCGACGTCCGGGGCGATCCTGGCGCTCGTCGGTCTCAGCTACGTCGTGTTCGCCGCCGTGCGCGGGGAACTCGTCCCCGGCAAGGGCCACACGAGCCTGATCAGCGGGCTCACCTTCCAGCTCGGGACGCGGACCGCGAGCGGCTCGATCTTCGACAGCCGGAGCCTGTTCTTCAAGGTCGTCGATCAGTGGTGGAACCTCGACCAGGTGTTCATCGTGATGACCGTCGTCGCCGCGATCGTCGCCCTGTTCCTCAAGCGGCTGCGCCCGCTGGCCGTGCTGGTGCTGTTCGCGGTGGCCATCATGTTCCGACCGAACAGCTACGTGCCGGTGCCCTACGTCATCATGCTGCTCCCGTTCGGCGCGCTTCTGATCGCCGGTGTCGGCGACACCGCCGTGAAGGCGTACCGAGCCCGTCGCGCCGGCCGGATGACCACGTCGCTGAGTCGGGTCGGAGCCACGGCGTGGCTGGTCGTCTCGGCGCTCGCCGTCGCCGCGATCGTCCCGCTCTGGACGGTCCAGCTCCGAGGCTTCCTGCAGACCGACCTCGACGCTCCGATGGTCAGCGCCGAGCAGTGGGTGGACGACAACGTGCCGCACGACTCGCGTCTGCTCGTCGACGACTCCATGTGGGTCGACCTCGTGAAGGACGGTTTCGCCCGCGACAACGTCATCTGGTTCTACAAGATCGACACGGACGGCGCCGTCGAGGCGCAGTCGCCGAACGGCTGGAAGGACAGCGACTACATCGTCACGACCGACTCGGTGCGGACCTCCGCCGGGGGCAGCAAGCAGGTCCAGGACGCTCTGAAGAACTCGACCGTGGTCGCCACCTTCGGTTCGGCCAACCAGATGGTCGACGTCCGCCAGATCCACCCGCAGGGAGAGGCCGCGGCCAAGACCGCGGCGACGAAGGAGAAGGCGGCGCTGACCACGGCGGGCCTCCAGCTTTCGCAGAACCCCGACCTCACCGGCTCGGCGGCACTCAAGAAGCAGCTCGCGGCCGGCCAGCTCAACGCTCGGGCGAGTGTCGTTCTCGGGCAACTACTTGCCACCGGCCCCGTCTCGGTCAAGGATCTGAAACCACTCCCCGGAGAGAACGGGCTGGCCTTCCGTCAGCTGGTCGTCACGAAGAGCGCCGGCGAACCCGGTGCCCAGCTCACGACCTGGCTGAAGTCGGTCGGCTCGACCTACGCCCCGTCGACGGTCACCCAGGCCGGCGGCACCACCACGATCGTCTTCCCGGCGATCGAGCGGAACGGGCTGGTGGGCTGACGCCCACCGCGCCCCGCTGCGCCCACCCGAAACACCCGAACCCGAAACACCCGAACCGGCGCCACTGAGAAGTGCCGCCCGCACGGAAAGGAACCACCATGGCTTCCGCCATCGAAACCCGAACCACCCGCCGGCCCGTCCCGAAGCGCCTCGCGATCCTGCTCGCCGTCGTCGCTGCCGCGATCCTGGCGCTCGGCGCCGCGTTCTTCCAAGCACCCGCCGCGAACGCCGCAGGATCCGCCACCGGCTGGGTGCGCGTCGGTCACCTCTCGCCCGACACCAAGAGCGTCGACGTGCGCCTCACCTCGCTCAAGGGCGGCCAGGTCGTCTACGAACTCGACAACGTCACCTACGGGCAGGTCAGCTCCTACAAGCAGCTGCCCGTCGGCACCTACTCGGTCTCGATGACGTCGGCCGGTGCGTCGGCCACGTCGAAGCCCGTGATCAGCGCCTCGATCACCGTCGCCTCGGGCAAACCGATCACCGTCGTCGCCTACGGCAAGAACGCCGATCTCAAGACGACCGTCTTCGAGGACGACCTCACGAAGCCCGCGGCCGATACGGCGCGCATCCGACTCGTGCAGGCCGCCACCGTGTCGAAGTCGGTCAGCGTCGCCACCTCCACCGGCACCTGGGTCGCCCAGAACGCCCCCTACGGAAGCGCCTCCGGCTACGCGTCGGTCGGGGCCGGCAAGTGGACCCTCGACCTCACCGGCAAGAAGAAGGCCGCCACGGCGACCGCCAGCGTCAACCTCGCCTCGGGCAGCATCAACACCCTCTTCGTCCTCGACAACGCCAAGGGCGGCATCACGATCGTTCCGGCCGTCGACAGCGCCGCAACGACCACCACGCCCAAGGGCGGCGTCCAGACGGGCGGCGGCTACGAGGCCACTCACGAAGCACCGACGTTCTTCGGCGGATTCCGCACCTTCGCCGAGGCGAACCACTAGGGGCCGCGTGGCAGCCAGGACACGAGCCCTCGTCGCCTCCGGGGTGGTGCTGGCCGTCCTCGTGACGGCCGGCATCGCCACCCTGGCGGTCGGCGGCCTCCCGTCCGGATCGTCGGCGGAGACGCCCTCGACCAGTTCGGCGACGACCACCGCGGGAGCCACTTCGCCGCGATCGGCCACGACGATCGGGAAGGCTTTCCTCAGCGACTACGTCGACCACGACGGTGCCGACGCGGGACGCGTCATCCGGCGAGACCAGGGCGGCGACACCGTCAGCGAAGGGCAGGCCTACGGGCTGCTCGTCGCGGCCGGCGTCGGCGATCGGAAGACCTTCGCCGAGATCTGGTCGTGGACGAAGACGAACCTCGAGCGCCCCGACGGCCTCCTCGCCTGGCGCTGGGACAAGGGGAAGGTCGTCGACGACATGCCGGCGTCCGACGCCGACCTCGACACGGCACGGGCGCTCGTCCTGGCCGGCAAGACGTTCGACGATCCGGCCTACACGGCCGCCGGATCCACGCTGGGAGGCCACATCCTCGATCATCTGACCGAGGAGACCCCGGACGGCAGGATCCTGCTCCCGGGGCCGTGGGCGTCCGGGCCCGGCCCGTGGTCGTACAACCCGTCGTACGCGGCTCCCGCCACGTTCGCCCTGATGGCGAGCACGACGAAGGACTCCCGCTGGAAGGAGCTCGAGACCGGCTCGCGGGCCGTCACCCAGAAGATCCTGCAGGCGTCCGCTCTCCCGAGCGACTGGGCGCAGGTCAGGACCGACGGCTCGGTGGTGCCGCTCCCGAGTGCGACGGGCACGGCCGGAACCGTGCAGTACGGCTACGACGCCGGGCGCCTGGCCGTCCGCTACGCCGAATCGTGTTCAGCGAGCGACGTGGCCCTCGCCGCGAAGCTCGCCGCACCGCTCGCCGACAAGAACCCGCTGCCCATGCAGCTCGACCTGGGCGGGACTGCCATGAACACCGACCAGAGCCCGCTCGGCTACGTCGCGCGAGCCGCAGCCCGGGCGGCTGCCGGACAACAGGGGGCGCCACCTCCGACCTCCGGATCGCCGACGACCTGGCACGGTCGACTCCCACGTACTACGGGTCCGCCTGGGACGCCCTCGGCGCCCTGCACCTCGAGACGGGCGCCCTGGGATCCTGCTCGCCCCTCGCCTCGGCGTCGCCTTCGAAAGGACAGTGACATGGTCTCCCGCTTCAGGGCCGCCCTCGCGGTCACGGCCGTCGCCGCCCTCGCTGTGGCCGGGCTGGCCGGCTGCTCCGGCAGCTCGGGGACGGCGGCAGGGCCGACCGCGACGGCGACGGCCACGCCTCACCCCGGTGCAGCGGGGGCGATCCAGGATCCCGACACCGAATCGCTCTCGTACACGCCGGCGGCGGGGACTACCCCACGCGGATCGCGATCCCGGCGATCGACGTCGACAGCGGGCTCGAGCACCTCGCGATCGGCGCTCAGGGCGAGCTCGATCCGCCCGACGCGGCCATGAGCGCCGGCTGGTACGCCAAGGGCGTCGTACCCGGAGGCGTCGGACCGGCGATCATCGCGGGCCACATCGACTCCGCAACCGGCCCCGGCGTCTTCCTCCACCTCAACCGCCTGGCCGCCGGCGATCGGGTCACGGTCACGATGAAGTCGGGCGTCGTCGAGACCTGGCAGGTGACCGGCTCCGACCAGTCGCCGAAGAGCAACTTCCCGACCAGCAGCGTCTACGGGACCACCCCCACGCCGGCGCTGCGACTGATCACCTGCCAGGGCACCTTCAATCCGGCCATCGGCCACTACGACGACAACCTCATCGTCTTCGCCGACCTCGTGTCGGTGAAGGGCTGAGCGAGCGCCGTACTCTGGGTCTCGTGTATCGCTTTCTTCGCGCGCTCATCGTGCGTCCCGTCATCCTCGGCTGGTTTCGCGTTCGCGTGACGGGGCTGGAGAACGTGCCGCGCCGAGGCCCCGTGATCCTGGCCAGCAATCACCTGGCCTTCATCGACTCGATCTTCCTTCCCGCCGTCGTGAAGCGTCGCATGACCTACCTCGTCGCGAGCACGTACTACGAGAAATCAGGTGCGCTCGGCCGGTTGATGGGCTGGTTCCTCACGCAGGTCGGACAGCTGCCCCTCGATCGCTCGGGTGGCTCCGCCTCGAAGGTCGCTCTCGAGACCGGGCTCCAGGTGCTCTCGGAGAACGGCCTGATCGGCATCTACCCCGAGGGCACTCGCTCGAAGGACGGCAAGATGCATCGCGGCCGCACCGGCGTCGCCCGGCTGGTCCTGGCCTCCGGCGTGCCCGTCGTCCCCATCGCGCTCGCCGGAACGGATCACCTCTTCGGCCGGGGAAGCGCCTGCCGCGTCGATCGGTGGTCACGATCCACTTCGGCCGCCCGCTCACCTTCGAGACCGTCGAGGGCGATTACGACGCCCGCCGTCTCCGCGCCGTCACCGACGAGATCATGCACACGATCCGCGGCATGACCGACCAGGAGTACGTCGACGCCTACGCCGCGACACGCAACTAGCGTAAGGACCGGCCGGAGTAGGCGGGTGCGCGCAGGTGCCGGCGGGTCGGCGCCGACCCGCAGAGAGCCGCGACGACCCGCCCACGCTCCCGCTCAGGAAGGCGGCATGAACTTCGTCGACCCGCGCGCCGCCGACTCGTTGTCCTGGATCTGCTTCTGGACGCTCGCGGCGTCGCAGGCCGCCCGGCGCTGGTTCTCGAGGTCGTCGCGCGACTCGTCCGGTGCGGGCCGCGAGCTCCGTGTCAGGACGGTGCGTCGCAGGCGGGCATACGCGAATCCCGCCGCGACCAGGACGACGAGCGCGCCCACCGACCAGATCACGTTCAGTGCGGTCGGACTCATGATCTTCTTTCCCCCGGATGCAGTCGATCTCCACACGGCATCTCAGTGTGCACCCCCTGCCCCGGCGCCCGCCAGTGGTGGGCGACGCCCTTCCCTCCTGCGCGGGGCCTTCCCGAGGGAGGCCGAACGTGTCAGTCTCGGAGCATGACGAGCAGGAAGCCCCGGCCACCCGTGTGGCAGCAGGGTGCCTCGCGGTCGTACATCGAGAATCCGGACCAGGAACCGCGCGGGTTCGGGCCGGTCCGGCGGCGGACCCTGGTGCTCGTCCGAGTGGCTCAAGCCGTTCTCCTCGGCTGTTCCCTGACGGCTCTCGCAGTCGCCGGCATCGCGCGACAGGACATGCCGGTCCTCACCTTCGTCTTCCTCTGGGCGGCCGTGCTGCTGGACTATGCGGTGCGATCGCGAATCCGCCTGCAACCGTCGCCGTCGCCGTCCAGGCGGGTCCAGGCGGTGGTCGCCTGCGGAATCCTGATCCTGTGGCTCGCCTGGCTCGTCGTCCTCGAGGTCAGGGGCGCGCCGTCGGGACGGTCCGGGGTCACCTGGGTCGCCACCGGAGTGGTCGGTTACGTCGTCATCCTGGCCGCCGTGGCCGCAGCGCAGCGCGCGCGGTACTTCCAGTGGCGCGAGCCGAAGGCCCCGACAGGCGACACGAGGCCCCAGGAGGGCTAGTCGAAGCCCGCCCGGGTCGGCGCGCGACGCGTCGGCGCACGACGGGTCAGCGCACGACGGGTCAGCGCACGACAGCGACCGAGTGCGGCGGCAGCTCGAGCGACGCTCCCGCGGTGACCGAGGGGTCGCTCGCGAACAGCACCTCCGCCGACGAGACATCGAGGCTCCGGGCCGCGTCCGCGAAGTTGACCGCGACGCGGAGGGTTCCCCGGGTCAGGACGAGCCAGCGTTCCTCCTCGGAGTGGCTCACCGTCACCGACGAGAGCGCAGGATCGAGAAGCTCGGGCTCGCTCCGCCGAAGCGCGATCAGCCGGCGGTAGGCGTCGAGCAGCACCGCGTGGCGGCCCTCGGTCACCTCGCTCCAGTCGAGCTTCGACCGCGTGAAGGTCTCGGGGTCTTGCGGGTCGGGGACGACGGCAGGATCCCAGCCCATCTTGGCGAACTCGGCGATGCGCCCGGTGGCCGTCGCCTCGCCGAGTTCGGGCTCCGGATGCGAGGTGAAGAACTGCCAGGGGGTCGAGGCGGCCCACTCCTCACCCATGAAGAGCATCGGGGTGAACGGCGCCGTCAGCGTGAGCGCCGCGGCGATGGCCAGCTGACCGTCGTCGAGGGAGGCGGCCAGTCGGTCGCCGACTGCGCGGTTGCCGATCTGATCGTGGTTCTGGTTGGCGACCACGAGCCGCCAGCCGGGCATCCGGGCCGTGTCGATGGGCCGGCCGTGGTAGCGCTCGCGGAACGACGACCAGGTGCCGTCGTGGAAGAAACCGCGGGTGAGCACCTTCGCGAGGGCGTCCAGGTGGGCGAAGTCGGCGTAGTAGCCGCTGACCTCGCCGGTCAGCGCGACGTGCACCGAGTGGTGGAAGTCGTCGCTCCACTGCCCGTCGATTCCGAAGGCGCTTCCGCCGTGCGACGCTGCTTCTCGCGGGGTGACGAGGGAGGTGTCGTTCTTGTCGCTTTCGGCGATGAGCGTCTTGGGCAGACCGGCCGCGGCCGAGAGGCGAGCCGCTCGGATCGCCATCTCCTCGAGCAGGTGCACGGGAGAGTCGTCGACCAGGGCGTGCACCGCGTCGAGCCGGAGGGCGTCCACGTGGTACGAGTCGAGCCAGAGCAGGACGTTGTCGAGAATGAACGACCGCACCTCGCTCGATCCTGCGTCGTCGAGGTTCACCCCGGTGCCCCAGGTGCTGGCGTGCTTGTCGGTGAGGTAGGGCCCGAACCGGGGCAGGTAGTTGCCCGATGGTCCGAGGTGGTTGTAGACGACGTCCTGCACGATGGCGAGGCCGCGCGCGTGGCAGGCGTCGACGAAGCGCTGGTAGGCCCGGGGCCCGCCGTACTTGTCGGTGACCGTGAACCAGTCGACCCCGTCGTAGCCCCAGTTGTGCGTGCCGTTGACCCCGTTGACCGGCAGGATCTCGACGAAGTCGACGCCGAGGCCGACCAGGTGGTCGAGACGCTCGATGGCCGAGTCGAGGGTTCCGGTCGGCGTGAACGTTCCGATGTGCAGCTCGTAGATCACGGCGCCGGCCAGGGGCGGCCGCGCCAGGCGTCGTCGGTCCAGGCGAACTCCGCCGGGTCGTAGGTCTCGCTGAGCGCGTGGACGCCGTCCGGCTGCCGCAGGGACCGCGGGTCGGGAAGGGGAGTCGCGTCGTCGTCGAGCACGAAGCCGTACCGGTGACCTGGCCCGCGATCGAGCCCTTCGGGTGCCCGCCACCAGCCGTCGTGATCGCGTGTCAGCTCGTGGCGCTCGTCGTCGAGAACGAGTCGGACGCGCTCCGGGAGGGGAGCCCAGACGTCGTAGAGGGCCATCAGTCGCCTTCGGGGGAGAGGTGGTCGGGATCGGAGGTGGCCGGCACGAGCAGTGCCACCGGGTAGGTGTCGAGCAGGTCGGCCAGACGCAGTCGGGAGCCGTCGAACCGGCGCCCGGTCAGCACGTCGAGGCGTGCGCCGTCGCTGAGGTGGAGTTCGGTACCCCGCCAGCCGCCGGACTCGGCCAGCCCCACCGGCAGTCGCGTCGCGATGGCGATCGCGCCTCCGCGGTCGATGGCGACGGCTGAGACGGCCGCTTCGCCGAACACCGGCAGCGGCGCGTACCGGGTGAACAGCTCGGGCCGGTCGCGGCGGAGCGTGAGCGCGCGTTTCGTCAGGAGGAGTTTGGCCGCGCCCGTCTCGTCGACGTCGGGAACAGCGCCGTCCTGGATCGCGGACAGGTACAGGCGCCGCAGATCGAAATCGACCGGGCGACGATTGTCGGGATCGACCAGCGAGTAATCCCACAGGTCGGTGCCCTGGTAGACGTCGGGAGCGCCCGGACCGGTGAGCTGCAGGAGCGCGAGCGAGAGCGAGTTCGACCATCCGGCCGCGCGCACCACGTCGACGATGCGCTCGAGTTCGCTCGACACGGCGTCGTCGTCGAAGCAGGCGTCGACGAGGGCGTGCATCTTCGACTCGAAGGCCTCGTCGGGCTCGGTCCACGTCGTCGAGGTGCCGGCCTCGCGGGACGCTTTCTCGGCGTAGGCGTGCAGGCGCTCGCGGGAGGCCGGCCACGCGCCGACGATGCTCTGCCAGAGGAGGTTCTCGAACGGTCCGTCGCCCAGGGGCGCGAGCTCGCGGAGGCGACCCAGGGCCGCGGCCCACTCGTCCGCCACCTCGGACAGGACCGCGATGCGGGCTCGAACGTCGGAGGATCGCTTCGTGTCGTGCGTCGACAGGGTCGTCATGGCGTCCGGGAACGTCGCGAGGCGCCGCTGCTGCCGGGCGTGGAACTCGGCCGCGGTGAGGGAGAACTGACTGGGCTCCGCACCCACCTCGTTGAGCGACACGAGTCTGCTGGAGCGATAGAACGCCGTGTCTTCGACCCCTTTCGCCATCACCATCCCGCTGGTCTGCTGGAATCGGACAGCCGCAGGATTCTCCGGGTCGCCGAGCGCCGCGACGACGGTCGCGATCTCGTCCCTCAGTTCGGGGCGGGCTCCGTCTGCCGCGGCGGCAGCCCGGGCGAGCTGTTCACCGCCCTGCGGCAGATAGCTGCGGTACACGGGGAACGCCGTCAGGAGTTCGGCCAGGGCGTCGACGGTCTCGGCCCGCGGCTCGCCGCCGGACGGAGTGAGCAGCCGAGCCAGGCGACGGACCTCGCTGCCGAGGATCCCGTCGGCGATCCCCCGCTTGGTGCCGTGGATCATGCGTTGCCAGTCGAGGAGCTCGGCGCTGCCGCGGAGACGGGCGTCGAGGAGACCGAGCGCCTCGGCTCCGTCGGGGTCGACCAGCACGCGGTCGAACTCGCCGAGAGCGTCGTAGCCGGTCGTGCCGTCGGCCGCCCAGTCGTGGGGGAGCTCTTCATCGCCTTCGAGGATCTTCTCGACCAGGACGTGCGCCCCGCCGGTCAGGACGTGCAGACGATCGAGATAGCCGGCAGGATCGGCGAGCCCGTCGGGGTGGTCCACCCGCAGTCCGTCAGCGATTCCGTCTCGGAACCAGCGGCCGATCTCGGCGTGCGACTCGTCGAAGACCCACGGCTCTTCGACGCGGAGGCCGGCCAGGGTGTTCACGGCGAAGAAGCGCCGGTAGTTCAACTCGTGGTCGGCGCGTTGCCAGTGGACGAGCTCGTAGTGCTGTCGGGCGTGGACGTCGACGGCGGAGTCCCCGGGCGTCAGCGTCCCCGGAGCGATCGGGTACCGGTTGTCGAAGTACCGCAGCTCGGAGCCCTCGATCCGCAGGTCGTCGAACCGACCGTCGCCGTCGGAGCCGAGCACCGGGATCCTGATCTTGCCGCCGCCCGCCGCCCAGTCGACGTCGAAGGCCTCGGCGAACCGGGAGTCGCGGCCGTGCTGCAGAAGGTCCCACCACCAGGCGTTCGAGTGCGGCGACGCCACGCCCATGTGGTTCGGCACGATGTCGATGAGGACGCCGAGCCCGAACAGGTGCGCCCGGTCGGCCAAGGTCTGGAGGCCCACCGCACCGCCGCGCGCGGGATCCACGCGGGAGTGGTCGACGACGTCGTAGCCGTGGTCGCTTCCCGCCTCCGCCTCGAGGACGGGGAGAGGTAGACCCAGTCGACTCCGAGGTCGCGCAGATACTGCACGACGTCGGCGGCGGCGTTCAGATCGAAGGCCTGCCGGATCTGCAGGCGGTACGTGGAGCGGGGATGGTGTCGCTCGGTCATGATTCTTCTTCGGCCGCGGCGCGGAGGACGACCATCGAGCGGCCCGCCACGGGGAGGAGCTCTCCGGCATGAAGCACGTCAGCGGGCTTCGGCGCGTCGGTGGAGTCGATCACGACCTCCCAGCACTCGGCGTACTCGTCGGGCGGAAGGGTGAAGGTGACCGTGTCGTCGTGGGCGTTGAAGTAGAGGACGAAGTTGACGTCCGTGATCCGGCCGCCGCGAGCATCCCGCCCGTGGATGCCGTTGCCGTTGAGGAACATGCCGATCGAGCGGCCGAATCCCGAGTCCCACTCCTCTGGCGACATGGCGTCGCCCTCGGGCGTGAGCCAGACGATGTCGGGCAGCGGGTCGCCCTCGCCACGGCGGACGTTGCGGCCGTCGAAGTAGCGCTGACGCCGGAAGGTCGGGTGCTTGCGGCGAAGGTCGATCAGGGCCGTCGTGAACGCGATCAGCTCGGCGTCGGCTGTCGACCAGTCGATCCAGCTGATCTCGTTGTCTTGAGCGTACGTGTTGTTGTTGCCGCGCTGCGTGCGACCCAGTTCGTCGCCGTGCAGGATCATCGGCACGCCCTGGCTGAGGAGGAGCGTCGCGAGGAAGTTGCGCACCCGCTGCCGGCGGAGCTCCGTGATCGCCTTGTCTTTGGTCGGGCCTTCGGCGCCGGAGTTCCACGAGCGGTTGTGGCTCTCGCCGTCGTTGCCGTTCTCGCCGTTGGCCTGATTGCGCTTCTCGTTGTAGCTGACGAGGTCGCGCATCGTGAAGCCGTCGTGCGCCGTGACGAAGTTGATGCTGGCGACCGGGCGGCGGCCGTCGCGTTCGTAGAGGTCGGCGGACCCCGTGATCCTCGACGCGAACTCGCCCATGGTCGCGGGCTCGCCGCGCCAGAAGTCGCGGACCGTGTCGCGGTACTTGCCGTTCCACTCGGTCCACTGCGGCGGGAAGTTGCCGACCTGGTAGCCACCGGGGCCGACGTCCCACGGCTCGGCGATGAGCTTCACCTGGGACACGATCGGGTCTTGCTGGACGAGCTCGAAGAAGGTCGACAGTCGGTCGACCTCGTAGAACTCGCGAGCGAGGCTGGCCGCGAGGTCGAAGCGGAAGCCGTCGACGTGCATCTCGGTGACCCAGTAGCGCAGGGAGTCCATGAGCAGCTGAAGCGAGTGCGGGTGGCGGACGTTCAGCGAGTTGCCGGTGCCGGTGTAGTCCATGTAGTACTGCTGGTCGTCTTCGACGAGCCGGTAGTAGGCGGCGTTGTCGATGCCCTTGAACGACAGCGTCGGGCCGAGGTGGTTCCCTTCGGCGGTGTGGTTGTAGACCACGTCGATGATGACCTCGATGCCGGCTTCGTGCAGCACACGCACCATCGTCTTGAACTCCTGCACCTGCTGGCCGTGGTCGGTGACCGAGGCGTACTGCTGGTGGGGCGCGAAGAAGCCGATCGTGTTGTAGCCCCAGTAGTTGCGGAGGCCCTTCTCGAGCAGCGTGTTGTCTTGCACGAACTGGTGGACCGGCATCAGCTCGATCGCGGTCACCCCGAGGCCCTTGAGGTGCTCGATGATCGCCGGATGCGCCACCCCCGCGTAGGTGCCGCGCTCAACCTCGGGGATGTCGGGGTGCGTCTCGGTCAGACCCTTGACGTGGGCTTCGTAGATGATCGACTCGTCGTAGCTGTACTTCGGCGGCCGGTCGCCCTGCCAGTCGAAGAACGGGTTGATGACGACGCTCATCATCATGTGCGGCGCGGAGTCTTTGTCGTTGCGCGAATCGGGCGCGCCGAAGTTGTAGGCGAAGAGCGCTTCGTCCCAGTCGATCTCGCCGCTGGTGGCTTTCGCGTACGGATCGAGCAGCAGCTTGTTCGGGTTCGCGCGGCGGCCGGACGCCGGGTCGTAGGCGCCGTGCACGCGGTACCCGTAGCGCTGTCCGGGCTGCACGCTCGGGAGATACCCGTGCCACACGTAGGCGTCGACCTCGAGCAGGTCGACGCGGGTCTCGACTCCGGCGTCGTCGAACAGGCACAACTGCACGAGCTCGGCCGCCTCGCTGTAGATCGCGAAGTTCGTTCCGCTTCCGTCGTAGTTGGCTCCGAGGGGATACGGGTTGCCGGGCCAGGTGATCATCGAACCTCCGTCAAGACTCCGCCCAGCCTAGGGGCGAACGCCTGGGGGTGTCCGGCGTAGCGTGGGTGCCGTTCGCCCATCGAAGGAGAAGCCCGTGAAGATCGTCGTCATCGGAGCCACCGGACACGTGGGCGGATACCTCGTCCCGCGCCTGGTGAGAGCAGGCCACGAGGTCGTCGCCGTGACGCGTGGGGCGAGCGAGCCGTATCACTCGGATCCCGCCTGGAACCGCGTCGAAAGGGTCTTCCTCGACCGCGAGGCCGGAGACGCCGCCGGCACTTTCGCCGGGGCCGTCGCCGGGCTCGGAGCCGACGTCGTCGTCGACATGGTCTGCTTCACCCCCGAGTCCGCGAGCCAGCTGGTCGAGGCCCTGCGGGGTCGCGTCGAGTTGCTCGTGCACTGCGGCACGATCTGGGTGCACGGGCCGAGCGCCGAGGTCCCGATCACGGAGGACGTGGCTCGGACCCCCTTCGGGGAGTACGGGACCGGCAAAGCCGCGATCGAAGAGCTGCTGCTCCGCGAGGCGAGGCGCCCGGGCGGCCTGCGCTCCGTGATCCTGCACCCGGGTCACATCACCGGCCCGGGCTGGCCCATGATCAATCCGCAGGGCAACCTCGACCTGTCGGTGTGGGAGGCACTGGCCACCGGAGGCGAGGTGCTGCTACCGAACTCCGGGCTCGAGACGGTCCACCACGTGCACGCCGACGACGTCGCTCAGGCGTTCGAGCGGGCCATCGCCCGGCAGGCGGAAGCCGCGGGGAACAGCTTCCACGTGGTGTCGGAGCGGGCTATCACGCTGCGCGGTTTCGCGACGGCCATCGCGCGGCACTACTGCCAGGAGCCGAACCTGCGCTTCGTCCCGTTCGACGAGCTGCGCACGCTCATCCCCGCCGACAGCGCGGAGGCCTCGTTCCAGCACGCGTCGCGCAGTCACTCGGTCTCGATCGAGAGGGCGCGCCGGGTGCTCGGCTACGCCCCGCGGTTCACGACGCTCGAGGCGGTTCTCGACGGTCTGGCCTGGCTTCGCGCCGAAGGGCGTGTCGATCTGCCCGCCTGACCTTCCCACGGGCGCGGCCGACCCCCTAACGTTTCGACCATGACCACATCCAAGACCATCGGCATCCTCCTGTTCGACGGCGTCGAAGAGCTCGACGCCGTCGGCCCGTGGGAGGTGTTGGCCTGGTGGACCCTCCACCACCCCGAGGACGGGTACGAGGTCGTGACCCTGGCCGAGACCGACGCGCGCGTCACCTGCGCGAAGGGACTCCGGATCCTGCCGGATCTCGCCCTGGCCGACGCACCCCAGCTCGACGTCGTCGTCTACCCGGGTGGGCAGGGCACCCGCGCGCATCTGAACGACCCGACTCGTCTCGAGTGGGTGCGCCGCCAGCGCGACACCGCGAGCATCATGGCCAGCGTGTGCACCGGGGCGCTCGTCTACGCCGCCGCCGGGCTCCTCGCCGGGCGCCCGGCCACGACGCACTGGAGCGCCTTCGACGAACTGGCGGCGCAGGATCCGACCGTCGTCATCGAACGAGACGTCCGGTTCGTCGACGACGGCGACGTCATCACGTCCGCCGGCGTCTCGGCCGGGATCGACATGGCCCTCCACCTCGTCGACCGTCTCGCCGGGCGCGAGCGCGCCGTCGAGGTGCGGCGCGGCATCCAGTACGACCCGGAACCGCCGGTCTGAGCCGACCCGCGCTGGTCGCGGCGACCGGGCTCAGCCCTTGCCGGCCGCCTCGAGCGGAGTCGAGGGGCTCTTGTAGACCGCCTTCAGCATCCACTTCCACACCGGGCGGAAGAGCGGTTTTCCGTCTTTCGTCATCGGCGTCCGGTCGGTGATGGTTCGCAGGTGCGAAAGGCCCGGGCGACCCAGGTCGACGGTGGTGACCAGGGTGTGCTGGTTCGTGGACGTCGGAACGGGGACCCTGGCCATCAGGGCGTGCCGACCCATGCCCAACTCTCGCCAGGACGTGACGATGCGCGGGTAGTAGACGTCGTGGAGGTCGTCGAATCCGTACATCACGCTCGTCGGGGTCTGGCCCTTCTTGCGCAGCCAGGACGCCCGGGTGTCGTCGTCGGTGATGATCGGCGAGGCGAACGTCAGCTGCCCGAGGACGCGCGTGCGGTGCGCGATGTAGGCGGCCTCGCCGCCGCCCTGAGAGTGCCCCGCGACGACGATGTCGCGCCAGTTGATCGTCTCGTTCGACGTGTACTGGTTCCAGCCGCCGTCGGGGTCGTGCACGACGAGGTAGTCGAGGGCCGCGTGGAGACGGGCCAGCACCGAGTTGGCCTCGTCGACCTTGCTGAACCTCGAGGGGCGGGTGCCGTTGAAGCGGTTGCGCTGCACCTGCGTGTAGCAACGGGCGTCGACGCCGCAGGTCTTCGCGACGGACTTGCCCTGGTTCCAGAAGTCGAGGCCCAGAACGTGATAACCCGACTCGGCCGCGACCGTGAGGAACTTGCGGTAGTCGTTCGGCACGTGCCCGGTGGCGGGCAGGAACACCAGCAGCGGCCCTTTCTCGACCGTCCGCGCCGCCCAGTCGCGGGCGTCGGGCTTCACCACCGTGCCGTTGATGAGGCCGAGCCGGAAGTTGAACGGGTTCGCCGTGAGGTCGCGGGTCGCAGGATCACCGCCACCGGCTGCCACGCTGCCCTCCGAGCCGGTCGCGGCGTCCCCGGACGAGGTCGATCCCGACGTGCCCGCTCCCGAAGGCGTGGTGCCGGGCGGTGCTGACGGAGGCGCGGTCGCACTGCCCCTCGGAGTCGGGCTGCCGTGCCGGTGCCGCGCTCCCGGGCCCACGTCGTAGCCGGGACCGCGTGCCGGTTGGACCTCCAGCCCGCTCAGGGGACGGCTCGACGAGATCGCCGCCTCCCGCGTGGTGGAACCGGTCTCGACGGACACGAGGACGAGCACGCCGACGCACAGGGCGACGAGCGCGACGAGACCGTGCGGCCACCTCCGGAACTTCATGCGTCGTGCTTAGCACAGCGAAATCAACGATCCGCTCATCCGGCCCACACGGGGCCAGGCGTCACCAGGACTGCGAGACGGCCCCGTGCAGGTCGAGGAGGGGGCCGGTCCGCTCGGCGGGGCCGCGACCGAAGCCGCACTCGGTTGCGACGCCGAAGTGCGGCAGAGCCGTCGACGCCGCGCGGATGCGGCGCTCGGCGCCCTCGACGCCGTCCTCCGGGTGGATGAGGCCGAGGAAGATCTCGGTCGTCGCGGGGATCCTGCTCGCGATCCGGGCGAGCGGCGCGAAGTAGGCGTCGTCGTCGCGCTCGATCGGGACCGGCAGGTGCACGAAGTCGATGGCGCGCGGTGACCCCGTCACGATCCCGTCGAGCACGGCTGCGAGGTTGCCGGTGTCCTTCGGCTGCACGAAGTGCGCCTCCTCGACGTCGCCGTAGCAGAGGTGGAAGCCCACCTGGACATCGGTCGGGACCGCCGCGGCCTGCTGCACGGCGCGGTCGACGATGCCGCCGAGCACGTCGTCGAACCAGGCCCGCGCGCCGAACACGTTGTCGGGTTCGAGGAGCGCGAACTCCAGGGCCGTGTCCCACTGGATGGCGAGGTCGGCGTGCGGGATCGCCTCCAGGATGCGATCGAGCTCGGCGAACAGCGCCCGCGCGTACGACGGCTCCACGGTGGCGACGTCGGACGGCTGGATGAACGAGCCGACCACGGCGACGGGGGTCGGCAGCGACACCTGGAACCGGACGCCGTGGCCGATGACGCCCTCCTCGACCAGCCTGGCGAAGGTGGCGTACGACTCGATGGCGGCGTCGGCGTACCCGAGATCGGGATAGACCAGCTCCTCTGCGGCGACCGTCCCGTCGAGAGCGAAGGGGCGGACGTCGAAGGTGTCGCGGATCTTGAAGCCGGGGTCGCCCACGCGGACCAGACCCGGGGTCTCGTCGAAGCGGAAGCTCTGGAACTGGATCCAGTAGTAGCGCTCGCCGACCTCACCGTCGGGGATGCGCGACAGGTGGTCGCCGAGGTGCTTCGCGGCGATGCGGAAGACGGCCTCGGCGTCGGGTTGGTTGACGCTGCCCACCAGGTGCGCGCCCTGAACGACGGAGTCGGCGGCGGAAACGGGGGTCGTTGGTTCTTTACTCACCCGGAGAGCCTGACACGCGTGACCCCGGTGAGCCAGTGGCGCGTCACGCGACGTCACTCGGGTCGCGCCCGCCCCGCCGGGTCCGGGCTACAATCAACGCACAACACACGGGAGTCCGGTGAGCCGGGCTGAGAGGAAGCGAACCACGCTTCGACCGTCGAACCTGATCTGGGTCATGCCAGCGCAGGGAGGAGATCATCTTGTCCACGTCCGTCGACCACTCCGGAACCTCCACGTCGCCGCGATCGCGAACCAGCGACCGACCCGCTCCGCGGCGCTGGCGCGTCGTCGACATCGTCGTCGCCTCCGTGCTCGGTGTCGCGTCCGGAGTCATCTTCTGGCTCTGGGACGGCGCCTGGACGCCCCTGAGCGGCCTGCTCAGCTTCACGCCCGGCTTCGAGGGTCTCCTGACCGGAGGGTGGCTGTTCGCCGGCGTGCTCGGCGGACTCGTGATCCGGAAGCCCGGCGCCGCGCTCTACACCGAGATCCTCGCCGCGGTCGTCGAGATGCTCGCGGGCAACCAGTTCGGCTTCTCGTCGCTGCCCTGGGGCATCCTCGAGGGGCTCGGGGCAGAGATCGTCTTCGCGATCTTCCTCTACCGCCGGTTCAACCTCGGCGTGGCCCTCCTCGCCGGTGCCGTCGCGGGGCTGGCGGCCGGTCTCCTCGACACCAGCTTCTCCGGTCAGGCGGGCTACGCCGTCGAGTTCAAGCTCGTCTACATCGTGAGCGCCATCGTCTCGGGTGCGGTGATCGGCGGGCTGCTCTCCTGGCTGGCCGTCCGCGGCCTGGCCGGCACGGGCGCCCTGTCCCGGTTTGCGTCGGGGCGCGCCACCCAGAATCGAGTCTGACGTGGCCGCCCTGCAGCAGCGGGGGCTCGTGTCACGGCGCGGGGCTGGTCGTGGCGGCACGCCGGCCGTCTCCATCCGGCCGTCTCCGACCTCGACCTCGACATCGCCCCGGGCGAGCGCGTCCTGTTGCTCGGGGCCTCCGGCGCCGGCAAGTCGACCCTCCTGGCCGGCCTGGCCGGCGTGCTCGGCGGTGACGAAGAGGGCGACGACACCGGCGAACTCCTGGTCGACGGCGGGCACCCCGCCGACCAGCGAGGGCGCGTCGGCCTGGTGCTCCAAGACCCCGACTCCCAGGTGGTCCTCGCGCGCGTCGGGGACGACGTGGCATTCGGCCCGGAGAACCTCGGCGTGCCACGAGACGAGATCTGGGATCGCGTCGGATCGTCGCTCGAAGCGGTCGGCCTCCAGCTGCCCCTCGACGCCTCGACGTCCGAACTGAGCGGCGGGCAGAAGCAGCGGCTCGCACTCGCGGGAGCCCTCGCCATGCGGCCCGGCCTGCTGCTCCTCGACGAGCCGACAGCCAATCTCGATCCGGCGGGAGTCCAGGAGGTGCGCGACTCGGTGGCGCGTGTCGTCGACGAGACCGGCGCCACCCTCGTCGTCGTCGAGCATCGGGTGTCGGTCTGGCTTCCGCTCGTCGACCGGGTCATCGTCCTCGCCGCCTCGGGGGCGTCCTCGCCGACGGGAGTCCCGATCGCGTGCTCGCCCAGCAGGCCGACACGCTGTCGGAGGCAGGCGTCTGGGTTCCGGGGCGAGCACCCGTCCTGCCGGCCCGGGCCGGACGCACGGCTCGCGACGGAGCCCTTCTCGACGCGGTCGAGCTCGGCGTGGGTCGCCGTCGGGGCGTGCCGGTCGCTGACGGCATCGGCGCGCGGATCGTCGCGGGCCGGGCCCTCGCCGTCACCGGCCCGAACGGCGCGGGCAAGTCGACCCTGGCGCTGACGCTGGCCGGCCTCCTTCCCGAGGTCTCGGGCGAGCTCACGGCATCGAGGGTCCTGGCGGACGGCGCGGCGTCATCGCCGATCCGCTGGCGCTCGCGCGAACTGCTGACCAGGATCGGGACGGTCTTCCAAGATCCGGAGCATCAGTTCCTGGCGGGCACCGTCCGCGACGAACTCGCCGTCGGCCCGCGAGCACTTCGGCTCGGCAGCCGCGAGACCGCGGACCGCGTCGACGAGCTCCTGGAGAGGCTGCGCCTCGACCACCTCGCCGGAGCCAACCCGTTCACTCTCTCCGGCGGTGAGAAACGGCGTCTCTCCGTGGCGACAGTGCTCGTCGCCCGACCGAGCATCCTGGTGCTCGACGAACCCACGTTCGGGCAGGACGCCCGCACCTGGCGCGAGCTCGTGGCGCTCGCCGCTGAGCTGCTCGACGACGGCAGCGCCGTCGTCGCGGTGACGCACGACGCCGACTTCGTCGACGTGCTCGCGGACGACGTCCTCGAGCTGGGAACAGCACGGGCACACGTGGCCGCCCGGCGCCTCTCGGCTTCGCGGGCGGCGCGGAATCCCGCGACCCGGCTGCAGCAGACAGCGGCCTCGGCCGTCTCGGGCACGGCGGGAGCCAGATCGTGACGCTGCTCGTTCCGGTCGCCACGACTCGCGCGGTGGGCCGCGTCAACCCCGTCGCGAAACTGCTGGCGGCCGTGATCCTGAGCCTGAGTCTCCTGCTCTCGATCGACTGGGTGTCCGCCGGCGTCGCGCTCGTGCTCGAGGCCGTTCTGCTCGGCTGGGCCGGCCTGCCGTGGCGGGCCTTCTGGCGCAGGACACTGCCCCTCTGGATCGCCGCGCCGGTGTCGGTGATCGCGACGTCCCTCTATGGTCAGGACGCCGGTGCCGTGATCGGGCGAGCCGGGTTCATCACCGTCACGGAGGGGTCGGTGGCGCTGGCCTTCGCCATCGGGCTGCGCATCCTGGCGGTGGGAATCCCCGGCATCGTCCTGTTCGCCACCACCGACCCGACCGACCTCGCCGACGGCCTCGGCCAGGTCCTGCGCCTGCCGGCCCGATTCGTACTCGGCGGTCTCGCCGGGATCCGGCTCGTCGGCCTGTTCGTCGACGACTGGCGCCAGCTGGGCCTGGCGCGCCGCGCGCGTGGCGTCGCGGACGTGGGCGGCCCGATCGGCGCGCTGAAGCGCACAGCGGGAATGGCATTCGCCCTGCTCGTGCTCTCGGTGCGCCGAGGCAGCAAACTCGCCACGGCGATGGAGGCCAAGGGCTTCGGCGCCGACACCCCGCGGACGTGGGCTCGCCCGTCGACTTTCGGTCGGCCCGAGTATTTCCTCGTCGCACTCGGCACAGCGATCGCGGCCGTGTCGATCGCGACGGCGATCGCCGCCGGAACCTGGTCGTTCGTCCTTGCCTGATCAGCTCGTCGAACTCGCCCTCCGCGCTCGCGCGTCCGCCGAGCGACCGGTCGTCATCATCGACGGTCGCTCCGGCTCGGGCAAGACGACGCTCGCGGCTGCCCTCGCTCCGCTGATCGACGGGGCCCAGGTGGTCGGGCTCGACGACGTCTACCCGGGCTGGAGCGGGCTGGCGGCGGCATCGCAGATCGTGGTGGAGACCATCCTGCGGCCCGTCGACCCGGGCTACCATCGCTGGGACTGGGAGCTCTCGCGACCGTCGGCGTGGCGGCGTCTCGACCCTCATCGGCCTCTCGTCATCGAGGGCGCAGGATCGCTGACGCCCGCTTCGGCGGCGCAGGCCACGCTCCGGGTCTGGGTGGAACTCGACGAGGCGACGCGTCGCGCCCGCGTCGCCGGCCGCTCCGACGCCGTGGCCTACGCGCCCTGGTGGTCGATGTGGGCCCGGCAGGAAGCGGCCCACCTCGCAGCCGCCGATCCGCGATCGCTGGCCGACGTGGTGCTCGATCAGGCCCAGCCGAGCTCGTGGAGTTTCTCGTCGTCGAAGCCGTAGTAGTGACCGATCTCGTGGACGAGCGTCACGTGGATCTCGTCCCTGAGATCGTCCACGGTGTCGCAGGCTTCGAGGTGCGGCTCCCGGTAGAGGATGATCCGATCGGGGAGCTCGCCGAAGCCGTACTGACCGCGCTCCGTGAGGTTGACGCCGTCGTAGAGACCGAGGAGGTCGAGGGAGCCGTCCTCGGGGCGGTCCTCGGTGACGAACGCCACGTTCTCGAGGCCGTCGACCATCTCGTCCGGCAGGAGGTCGAGCTCGTCGATCACGAGCCGCTCGAACTCGTCTGCATCGACTCCGTCCATGCCCCACCCTCCCACAGCCTCGCCGGAGGCGCCCTGAGTCGCGCGCGACGATCCGTCCTGTCGACTCGCCGCCCCGGCATTTTCGCGTCAGAGGCGCACGCGCTTCGGACACAAAACAGGCACGACGAGCAAAAAGGCCTCGCCCCCGAAGGGGCGAGGCACAGTTCTTGCATTTGCGAGGGTGAGTAACGGGGCTTGAACCCGCGGCCTCCTAGACCACAACCAGGCGCTCTACCAGCTGAGCTATACCCACCATGCGACCCCGTGTGATTCTGCCCGGAAGCAGTTTCGAACGAAGCAACTCAAGAAGTGTATTACAGTCTGGGCGCCCACTTGTCCACGACGCTCTTCGAGATCTCCTGGACGTCTTCGGTGCTGGGCCCGGGCTCGGTCACGAAGCCGGCGTAGCGGTAGTACTCGAGCTCGCGGATGGACTCGAGGATGTCTGCGAGGGCGCGGTGACCGCCGTTCTTGGTCGGGGCGTTGTAGTACACGCGGGGGAACCATCGGCGGGCGAGCTCTTTGATGCTCGAGACGTCGACGCTGCGGTAGTGCAGGTGGCCGTCGACGCGCGGCATGTACTTCGCGAGGAAGGTGCGGTCGGTGCCGATGGTGTTGCCGGCGATCGGGGCCTGACCACCTTCCGGGACGTACTCGATGATGTAGTTGAGCACCTCGAATTCGGCTTCGGCGAGGCTCTTGCCGTGCGGGATCTCGGTGATGAGCCCGGAGTGCGTGTGCATCTGCGTGACGAACTCGCCCATGTTGTCGAGGGCGGCCTGGTCGGGCTTGATGACGATGTCGAAGCCGGGATGGACCGGAACGAGGTCGAAGTCGGTGATGACGACGGCCACTTCGACCAGTTCGTCGATGCCGAGATCGAGCCCGGTCATCTCGCAGTCGATCCAGACCAGTCTGTCAGCGCTTGATGCCATGCGGCGAGTCTAGCGATCGGAGGCGACAGCACCCCGCTTACTCGGTGCCGCGGGCCTCGCGGGGGACACCGCAGGGCATCGCCCATCGGCGACTGGTAGACATGGGCGCATGACTGACGAAAAACCCACCGTGGCCGAGGGCGCCGAGTACGTCGTGTTCTTCGAGGGCGGCCCGAGCGACGGCCGTACCGACAAGCGCGTGTCGACCGACGGCTCCTACGACGACGAGATCACCGACTTCGTTCTGATCGACGGAACCGAGACCGGCTTCGTCTACACGGCGACGAAGGCCCACCTCGTGAACGACCAGCTCCAGGTGCACTACTCGCTCGACGCGAAAGACAGCGACCCGGTCGAGGCGCCCGAAGACCGCCGCGAGAGCACCAACTAGCTTTTCCTCGGCGCAGGATGCCACGCGACCGCCTTCCGGGGAATGGCCGCGTGGCATCCTGCGTTTCCCCTCCATGAAGCTCGAGCTGTACACGTCGGCGTTCTGCGGAGCGTGCCACGCGGCCCGCCTCGCCGTCGAGGAGGCGACCCGCCTGGTTCCGCAGCTCGTGGCGACCGATCTCGACGTCGCCCGTCACGAGGCCGAAGCCGAGGCGCGCGACATCGTGTCGACCCCGACGATCGTCCTGACCGACGACGCGGGCCTCGAGCTGTTCCGGGCGGCGGGCGCGCCGAACGTTCCGCAGTTGCTCACCGCCGTGGCCGCACACCTCTCCGCGTAATCCGCGGCGCTCTCACGAGGCCCTCGCGTCCGGCCCGCCGAAGACATAGCCGGCTCATCGGAGTCGCCTCGAGCCCTCATTGATCGACGGCTCATCCTCGTTGCATGCCCGACCCGACCGACATCCTCGACCTCGACCTCGTCGTGCCCGTCTACAACGAGCAGGCGACTCTCGTGGCCAGCATCACGGCCCTGCACGACTTCCTCACCCGGTCGATGCGCGAGACCTGGCGCATCACCATCGCGGACAACGCCTCGACGGACGCCACCGCGGCACTCGCCGATCAGCTCTCCGCCGAGCTCGACGGCGTGCTGGCCGTGCACCTCGAGGAGAAGGGCCGCGGTCGCGCGCTGAAACAGGTCTGGTCGGCGTCGCCGGCTCGCGTGCTCGCGTACGTCGACGAGGACCTCTCCACGGATCTCTCAGCCCTGGGTCCCCTCGTCGCCCCGCTGTTCTCGGGGCACTCCGATCTCGCGATCGGAACCCGCCTCGACCGCTCGTCGCGGGTCACCCGCGGCGGCAAGCGCGAGTTCATCTCGCGCACGTACAACCTTCTGCTCCGTCGCACGATGGGGGTGTCGTTCAGCGACGCCCAGTGCGGCTTCAAGGCCCTTGGCCGTGACGTCGCCGACCGTCTGCTGCCTCTCGTCGAGGACACCGGCTGGTTCTTCGACACCGAGCTGTTGATCCTGGCCGAGCGGTCGGGTCTCCGTATCCACGAGGTGCCCGTCGACTGGGTCGACGACCCGCAGTCATCGGTCGACATCGTGGCCACGGCCCGCGCCGACCTGCGGGGAATGGTGCGAGTCGCCTCGGGGATCACCAGGGGCAGGATCCCGGTCGCCGCGATCTACGAGGAGATCGGGCGTCGGCCGTACGCGCCCGCGCCGAGCCCCACGTTCTTCGGCCAGGTCGTCCGCTTCGGTGGTGTCGGGGTTCTCTCGACGGCCGCCTTCGCACTCGTCTACCTGCTCTTCCAGCAGGTCGCACCCGCGCAGGTCGCGAACTTCCTCGCGCTCCTCCTCACGACGATCGCCAACACGGCCGCCAATCGCCGGTTCACCTTCGGGGTGCGCGGTTCCCGCGGCGCCGCGAAGCATCAGGCGAAGGGGCTGATCGTCTTCGGAATCGCCTGGCTGATCACGTCGGGGTCGCTCGTCGTGCTGCACGGGGTGTCGCCCGGAGCGGGAGCACACGTCGAACTGGTCGTCCTGACCGTCGCGAACCTCGTCGCGACGGTGGTGCGTTTCGTCCTCCTGCGCATCTGGGTGTTCCGGCGGCAGGCGCGCTCGGAATCGGTCACTCCCGGCGCCGGCGAGTCACACCCCCGACCACGGAGATCCTGACGAAAGCGAACTCGCGATGACCACTGCAACGATTCCCCGGTCCGCCTCGGACGCTGCCGACCCGGGCTCGCCCCTCCGCCGCGCCGTGCGCTGGCTGGTCCTCGGCCCGGCGAGAGCTCCCCGGTGGGAACGTCCCGCGCTGTGGGGCCTCCTGGTCCTCTCCGGGGTCCTCTACATCGCGAATCTGTCGATCTCCGGATACGCCAACTCGTTCTACTCGGCGGCGGTCCAGGCGGGTTCGACCAACTGGGAGGCGTTCTTCTTCGGGTCGTCCGACGCGGCGAACTCGATCACAGTCGACAAGCCGCCGGCATCGCTCTGGATCATGGAGCTGTCGGTGCGGCTCTTCGGCCTCTCGTCGTGGAGCATCCTGCTGCCGGAGGCGCTCATGGGCGTCGCCACGGTGTTCCTCGTCCACCGGATCGTCCGGCGTCACTTCTCGGCCGGAGCGGCTCTCCTCGCCGGCGGCGCGCTGGCCCTCACTCCCGTCGCCGTCATGATGTTCCGCTTCAACAACCCCGACGCCCTGCTGCTCCTCCTCATGACTCTGGCGGTCGCCTTCACGCTGCGGGGCATCGAGAGCGGCAGGATCCGCTGGGTGATCTGGGCCGGTGTGGCCGTCGGATTCGGATTCCTCACCAAGCAACTGCAGGCCTTCGTGATCCTGCCAGAACTCGCGGTCGTGTACTTCTTCTGCGCTCCTCCGCTGGCGCGCGCGCCTGGGCCACCTCCTCGCGGCGGTCGGCGGGGTCGTCGTGGGCGCCGGATGGTGGGTCGCGATCGTTTCGCTCTGGCCGGCGTCGTCGCGTCCCTACATCGGCGGCTCCCAGAACAACTCGTTCCTCGAACTCACCTTCGGGTACAACGGCTTCGGTCGGCTCACCGGCAACGAGACCGGTAGCGTCACGGGCGGGACGGGGACGGCGGGGGCAGGATCCTGGGGTTCGACCGGTCTGACACGCCTGTTCGGTTCCGAGATGGGCGGCCAGATCGCCTGGTTGCTGCCGGCCGCGCTCATCGTGATGATCGGCGCGTTCGTCCTGATGGGTCGGCGTCACCGCGTCGACCTCCGCCGCGCGACGCTGCTGCTCTTCTCGACCTGGCTCGTCGTCACGGGGCTCGTCTTCAGCTTCGCCGGTGGCATCTTCCACCCGTACTACACGGTCGCGCTCGCGGCCCCGCTGGCCGGAACGCTCGCGATCGGCGCTTCCGTGCTCTGGGAGGCCCGTGAGCGTCGGTGGCCGCGGATCGTTCTCGCCGCGGCCGTGCTCTTGACCGGGATCTGGGCGTGGGTGCTTCTGGACCGCGCCACCGACTGGCTGCCGTGGCTGAAGGTCGTCGTGGTGATCGTCGCCCTTGTCGCGGCCGGCCTGGTGCTCGCGCTGCCGCTGATCCCGTGGAGGTCACGCGCTCTGGCGGCGACGACCGTCGCCGTGCTCGTCGTCGCCGGGCTGCTCGCGCCGGCCGCGTACTCGATCGAAACGGCGGCGACAGCACACACCGGGTCGATCCCGTCGGCCGGACCCGCCGTCAGCAGCGGGACGAGCGGATTCGGTGGGGGCCGGGGCGGTGGGTTCGGCGGCGGGACTCGTCCGGGAGGGGCCGGGGCCGCGCAGGGCAGCGGCGGTGCTGGCGCCGGCTTCGGCGGCCAGGGCGGGTTCGGCGGGACGCGTCCCGGTGGCGCGGGGGCCGGGACGGGCGCGGGAACGGGCGCGCGCGGTGGTTTCGGTGGTGGCGGTAGTGGCCTTTTCGGCCGCACGTCCACGGTCAGCTCCGCGCTGAAGAAGCTCCTCCTGACCGACTCGAGCAAGTACACCTGGGTCGCAGCCGCTGTCGGCTCCGACACCGCGGCCACCTACCAGCTGGCCACGCTCGAGCCGGTCATGCCGGTGGGCGGGTTCAACGGGAGCGATCCCTCGCCCACCCTCGCGCAGTTCACGGCGGAGGCGAAGGCCGGCGAGATCCACTACTTCATCGGCGGGACCGTCGGAACGTCGAACGGCGGAAGCGACACCTCGTCGAAGATCGCCGCGTGGGTGACGGCGAACTACTCGTCACAGACCGTCGGCGGTGTCACCGTCTACGACCTGACGAGTCCGCTCACCAGCTAGGTTCGGCCGGCTCGGGGGCGGCCCGGTCCGCGGCGGCGAGAGCGCGGGTGTCGCGGCGGCGAACGCCCGGGCGACGCCGGGCGGCGGATGAAGCGTCAGGCTAGCGCGCCGCCTCGACCAGAGACGGCGTGCGGTTGCGCCGACCCAGGAGGCCACGGCCCCACCGCATCGCAGGGCGCTCGACGAGGAGCCAGCTCGCCCACGCACACGGAACCGTGATCACCAGAACGACGGCCAGGTAGACGGGCAGGGGCACGGGCGTCGCGATCAGAGCCGTGGCGACGAGTTGTTGCACAGGAAACCCGTAGATGTAGAGACCGTAGGAGACATCGTTACGCGAGCCGATTCGAGCCAGCGGCAAGCGCACCGCGAGGTACATCAGGAGGTAGGCGACGGGGATGCCCGCGACGATCTGGAAGATGCCGAGGAACATCGATGCGGCAAGGCAGGCCGCGGCGGCCAGGGCCAAGCCGGCGTGGAGCGGAACACGCTTCTGATAGACGTGGAGCACCGCGCCGGCGAAGAAGAACGTCAGGAGACGGACACCGCGGATGGCGAAGTGCCCATCACTCGCGAGATCGAAGACGACATGCGTGGTGGTCGCGGCCGTGCCGAGGAGACCGAGAACGATGAGCGTGCGCCCGAGGAAGCGTCGCGGCACGATCGACACGAGAACGCCGATCACGAGATAGCAGAGGGCCTCGTACGCGATGGTCCAGAGAGCTCCGTTCCAGCGCCCGGGGAGAGGAACGTCGGTCAGGGTGCCGGCGATGGAAGGCTGGGTGATGACGAGCCCGACGTTGTGGATCACGTAGCCGAATCCGCTGGCCCAGTCGTACGGTATGCCCGTCATTGCCGACGAAACGGGCGCGATCGCCACTGCGGTGACGAGCAGCACGGCGACGAAGCCGGGGACGATCCGAAGAAGGCGTTTCACGGCGAAGTCGGTCACCGTGGCAGAGTTCTGCCTGCTCGCCGAGATCAAATAGCCCGAAATCGCGAAGAACCCGGCTACAGCCCAAGCGCCCAGATTCTGGTCGCCGAGCTGGGGATCGTCGCCGTAGCCACCGATCGGCCAGCTGTGCGAGACGATGACGATGAGGGCCAGCATCAGCCGTATCGCGTTCAGGCTGTTGTGACGGCTGGAGAAGCTCGCGTCGAGGCGGGAGGACTCACGAGGACCAGCGGGCATAATACGAGTATGACATAACAGTATATCGAATGGAAGAGTGGATTGAAGCCGTCCCTGTATCCTGTTCGTGTCGCCCTCGTAGCTCAGCGGATAGAGCAGGAGCCTTCTAATCTCTTGGTCGCAGGTTCGATTCCTGCCGAGGGCACCCCTCCCAGATGTCCGGTCGTGCTCGTGACCCGCGAGCGCGCACCGCGCCAGTAGCTGTCGCAGCTGTGTTCCGTGTGAAACCGCACGCCACGGAGGGTGCCACGCGACGGTCCCGTGACCGCGCTGGCTGGCACGACACGCGTGCCCGGGATGACCACGACTGACTGCGCCTGACATCGACTGTGCCCGACACCGACTGCTCGTGACGCTGGCTGCGCGTGCACCGACTGCGCGTGCACCGACTGCGCGTGACGCTGGCTGCGCCCGACATCGACTGCGCGTGACGCTGGCTGCGCCCGACATCGACTGCGCCTGACATCGACCGCGCCCGACATCGACCGCGCCTGACATCGACCGCGCCTGACACGGGCTGCCCGCCACCGACACGGCCGTCGCTGGGGCTGTCACCGGCCCGCGTGAAGAGCGGCCAGCGCCCGCGTCTCCTCAGCGACCCCGTCTACTGCGAATCCGCCGCGTCGGGGCTCGTGCGGCGGCGCACCTGTTGAGCACTGACCGGAGCGCTGTAGGCGGGCTCGCGGTCGTCGTCGTCGCGAGCCTCGGAGTCGGGGGCGTCGGACGGGCTCGACGGCGCAATCGACGGTGACGGCTGGACGACCGGAGGCGTCACCATGCCGGTCTGCGCTCGTGCGGTGGGAGCCGCGGCGGCGGCTTCCGGGGCCGCGGTACCCGAGGCAGGCGACTCGGTGGTGCCGGCGTCGCTCGGCGCAGCGGCAGCGGCAGCGGCAGCGGCAGGCGCCGGCTCAGCGAGCCCGCCGGACAAGGTAGGCGTCGCCTCGCCGCTCGGAGCGCTCCCGCTGGCAGTCGCCGTCGGCACCGCCGCGGTCGTCGGAGTGGCAGTGGTCGTCTCGCTGACAACCGGGATGGCTGCTGACGCGGCGGCCGGAGCAGCCGTCGCCGAGCCGTCCTCGGCGACGAAAGCCGTCGGCGCGGGGCCACTCGGCCGAGAGATCGGCGCAGCACCGGCGGCGTCGGCGCTCTCGACCGCTGCGTCTCCCTCGACCTTCCAGCGGTCGAGGTCGTAACGGAACAGCTTTCTCGCGCGCGCCGGCTTGGCCTGCCATTCGACGAGGCGGTCGCGGACGTCGGAGAAGGTCTGCTCGGCCTGGAACCGGAACGTCGCGGAGTTCGCCTTGATCGTGCTGATCTCGTGCTCCGCCCATGATGCGGCCATGCCGGCGCCGGCGACGGGAAGGAGGCGCAGCCGGACGCTGGCCTCGTCGGCCAGGTGGGTCGCGTGTGCGCGTTCGTCGGCGTACAGCTCGCTCCAGTCCACGGCGCGCCGGGCGGACCCGATCAGTGACGTGACGGCCGAGGCCTTGGCCTCGCGCTCGCAGAGCTCGAGGACGCGAAGGATCATTCCGCGGGCGATGAGAGCGGCGAGGACACCGGCCAGGAGGACGGCGACGAACGGCAGGATCGCGTCGGTGACTATACGCGACCCTTCGCTCGACGAGAGCCAATCAACGAATGCGTTCCACCATTTCATGCGGCGCAGACTACCGGCGTGTACCCCGCTCGGGGGAACGACAGGCCGACGAACTCAGGCGAAGCGGAAGCAGTCGGTGGCATCGGACCTGCTCCAGAACTCGCCGATCTCGATGAATCGCCGCTGCCGGGGAAGGAAGCGTTTCGCGCGGAACCGCTCGCCCTGCGGGTCGTCGAAGCGCTCGACGTAGCCGAGCACTTCGCCGGAGGGAAGCGTCACCCGCGCGAGGTCGTCGTGGAGTTGTACGAGGCGGAGACCGCCGCGCACTTCGTCGACGGGCTGGGCCGTCGCGTAGGAGCCGGGAACGGTGGGGCTGAAGCGCACCGCCGTGGAGGTCGCCGCCGTGCGGGTGGCAGGCTCGGAGGGCGCGGCTCCCGAGGGCGCGTCTCCCGAAGTCGCAGTCGCGGACGTCGTCATGGTGGTCTCCTTTGCATCGCCGGCCGAACGGGTGGGAACGGTTCGAACATACGTGCGACCACCGACATTCAGAGGAGTTGGGCCACCCGGTACTCGAGCGGCTCCTCGAGGACGACCGAGGTCGAGGTGCGCTGGATGCCCGGGATCGCCAGGATCGCCAGGCCCACCTCGCGGAGGTGCTCGGTGTCGCGGGCGACCACGTGACAGAGCAGATCGTCGGACCCGGTCACGGCCAGGCACTCGACCACCTGCGGGATCGCGGCGAGGCCCGACATGGTTCGCAGCCGCTCCGACTGCAGGATCGTCGCGGTGACGACGGCGCGGAGCGGAAGCCCCAGCGCGGCGGGCCTGACCCGGGTCGAGTTCGCCCGGACATCGGGCGACTGCCCGAAGCGCTCGAGGCGGTGGTGAACGGTGCCGCGTGCCAACCCGACGAGGTCGGCGAGGGACGCGATCGCTGCACGCGGATTGACGTCGAGCGCGGTCAGCAGCCGGCGGTCTGTGGGATCGAGCACGTCGTTTCGTCCGTTTCTCGTGCATCCTGCACGTACGAAATGAGCATATCGACCAACGTGTCACGGCCGAATTGATCGAATCGGAATTGTCTGCTCTGCTTCAGAGCATGAATGAGATCGCGGACGTCGTCACCGTCGGGCAGTACCTCGCACACCGTCTGGTCGAGCTGGGTGGTCCGCACGTCTTCGGGCTTCCCGGCGACTTCAACCTCACCCTCCTCGATGAGATGCTCACGGTGCCCGGGATCGACTGGGTCGGCAACACCAACGAGCTGAACGCGGCCTACGCGACCGACGCCTACGCACGGACCTCGCGAGGCGTCGCCGGCCTCGTCACCACCTACGGCGTCGGCGAGTTGTCTGCCATCAACGGCATCGCCGGGAGCTTCGCGGAGGACGTCCCCGTGGTCCAGATCACCGGAATGCCGACGACCGCGGCCCGCAACTCGGGGGCGCTTTCGCACCACACGCTGGTGGACGGCGACTACGACCACTTCTTCCGCGCGTACAAGGAGGTCACGGTGGCGGGCGCGATCCTGCGCGCCGCCGACGCCTCGCGCGAGATCGACCGGGTGCTGCGGGCGGCGCTCGACGAGTCGAAGCCGGTCTATCTCGGGATCCCGATGGACGTCGCGGCGGCGCCGGTGTCGTCGGCCCCGCTGAAGCGGCCTCTACGCGCGACACCGAGCGACGCCGTGGCGCTCGACGACCTGCGCACCGCCCTGCGCGACGTCTTGTTCGGACTCGACACCGTGACGATCCTGGCCGGCCCGCGGATCCACCGTCGGCGAGCAGAGAGCCTGCTGGAGCGGATCGCGGGCCACGCGGGTGTCCGCGTCGCGACCCAGGCGAGCGCGAAGTCGATGCTGCCGGAGACCCACCCAGCGAGCATCGGCGTCTACATGGGGCAGATGACGCCGTCGCCTGCGACCCGGGCCGCCGTCGACGACGCGCCACTGGTGATCCTGGCCGGAACGGTCCTCAGCGACGTGCTGACCGGGTTCTACAGCCAGGGATTCGACCTGGAGAACGGCGTCGAGCTCGGGATCTCCAGCGCTCGAGTGGGTGCGGTCACCTTCCACGACGTCCGGCTGGAGGACAGCCTCACGGTTCTCGACGAGGTCGTCGCCGACCTCGCGCTGTCCTCCGCTGCTCCCGTCGAAGCCCGCTGGCCGTACCGGACACCGCTCGAAGCGACTGCCGCCGACGCGCCCCTCAGCCAGAACGAGCTCTGGACCATCGTTCAGGAGTGGCTGCCGACGAACGCCATCGCGATCGCCGACGCCGGCACGGCGATGTACGGAGCGCTCGAGCTGCAGATGCCCGTCGGCACCGACCTGCTCGCCTCACCGATCTGGTCGTCGATCGGCTACACGCTGCCCGCGACGCTGGGCACCTCGCTCGCGTCGGAGCGTCGCAGCATCCTGTTCATCGGAGACGGCGCCGCGCAGCTGACGGCGCAGGAGCTCAGCACGATCCTGCACCGGGGCCTGACACCGATCATCGTGCTCATCAACAACGACGGCTACACGATCGAACGGGTGATCCAGAGCCCGCGGGCCGTCTATCAAGACATCACGCGCTGGAACTGGGCCGCCCTGCCCGCAGCGCTCGCGCCGGACGTGCCGGTGCTGACAGCGCAGGTGCGCACGGCGGGTGATCTGCGCGACGCGCTCGGTCGAGCCGCGGCCGCCAGCGACCGCGCGGTGATCGTCGAAGCGCACCTGCACCCCGACGACGCCCCGCCGCTGCTCGCAAAGCTCGGCGCGATCGCCGGAGGCAAGCCGGCCGAGTGACGCGGTCGACCGGCTGGGTGATGCCGGTCGGCTCAGCAGGAAAACCCGTGATTCCGACCCGAAAAGGGGCAGGATCACGGGTTTCTCCTGACACAGCGACGTCGAGGGCCGCGTGACGGTCAGCGGGCCGTGCCGTCGACGGCGTGCGGTTCGATGGCTGCGAGCTCGTCGTCGCCGAGCGCGGCACCGTTCAGGGCATCGAGGTTGTCGTCGAGCTGCGCGACGCTGGAGGCGCCGATGAGAGCCGAGGTGACGGCCTCCTGCCGGAGCACCCACAGGAGGGACAGCTGGGCGAGCGACTGGCCACGCGCCGAGGCGATCTCGTTCAGGGCGTGCGCCCGAGACAGGTAGGTGTCGGAGAGGACGTCTTCGGTGAACCAGCGACCCTCGGCAGCGCGTGATCCTGCCGGAGCGGTGCCGTCGAGGTAGCGCCCGGTGAGGAGTCCGCCCGCGAGCGGTGAGAACACGATCGATCCGACGCCGTTCGCGAGCAACGTCTCGAAGAGGCCCTGCTCGGGCTTGCGGTCGAACATGTTGTAGCGCGGCTGGTGGATGAGCAGCGGTACGCCTTCGGCCGCCAGCGCCTCGATCGCGGCTTCGGTCTGCTCGGGGAGTAGTTGGAGATGCCCGCGTAGAGCGCCTTGCCCTGGCGCACGGCGGTGGCGAGTGCACCCATGGTCTCTTCGATCGGTGTCTCCGGATCGGGCCGGTGCGAGTAGAAGATGTCGACGTAGTCGAGGCCCATCCGCGACAGGGATGCGTCGAGCGACGACAGCAGGTACTTGCGCGACCCGCCGTCACCGTAGGGGCCCGGCCACATGTCGTAGCCCGCCTTCGAGGAGATCAGGATCTCGTTGCGGTACGGCTTCAGGTTCGCCGCGAACACGCGCCCGAACTGCTCTTCGGCGGAACCGTAGGGCGGGCCGTAGTTGTTGGCCAGGTCGAAGTGCGTGACACCGCGATCGAACGCGCGCAGGATGATGTCGCGCTGGGTCTCGAGGGGGCGGTCGGACCCGAAGTTGTTCCAGAGACCGAGAGAGATGCGGGGGAGTCGAAGTCCGCTGCGGCCGATCCTGTCGTAGGGGATCTTTTCGTACCGTGCGGCGTCGGCGACGTAGGGCGTGAAGGGCGAGGTCATGCATTCAGCGTAGCGTGAGCGTTCACGCGGAGGGGCCCGGCGTACAGTGATCGCATGACGACTTTCACGATCGCGGGCGGCTGTTTCTGGTGTCTCGACGCGGTGTATCGCACGCTTCAGGGTGTGTCCGAGGTCGTCTCCGGTTACACGGGCGGAACCGTGTCGAATCCGAGCTACGAAGCCGTCTGCACCGGCACGACCGGGCACGCTGAAGCCGTCCAGGTGACCTTCGACCCCGCGATCATTCCGGCCGAGGTCGTCCTCGACGTGTTCTTCACTCTTCACGACCCGCGCCAGCTCAACCGCCAGGGCGCAGACGTCGGCACGCAGTACCGCTCGGCGATGTTCTTCGCCGACGACGAACAGCGAGTCGCGTTCGAAGCGGCGCGTGATCGAGCCGCCGACTACTGGGACGGCACCATCGTCACCACGATCGAGCCGCTCGGAGCCTGGTTCGATGCCGAGGAGTACCACCAGGACTTCTTCGCGAAGAACCCCGGCCAGGGCTACTGCCTCGCCGTCGCCCTTCCGAAGGTCAACAAGATCCGGAAGTCGTACGCGAAGTACGTGCTCGCCTCCTGATCCACCGTTCCATCCACAAGTAAGGAGCTCGATGATGAGCAACCAGACAACTGTCAACAAGATCTGGGTCGCCAGCGGCCCCGCCGGCGTCGTCGGCGCCATTCACCGCACCGGTGAGGGATTCGCCATCCGCGTCGGCCACGAGGCCGACTACCACGGCGATTTCCCGACGCTCGACGTCGCGAAGAGCGCTTTGCACGCCGCCCTCGGGCCGGGCGCCGACCGTCCCGAGTTCACCGAGCACTAGAGAGACGCGGCTGTTCTCCCCAGGGAGGCCGGTGTCCGGATCCATCCACAGAGGGCAGGATCCCGGGCTCCGGCCTTTCGCTTTCGGCGGCACACTCGCCGCATGACAGACAACATCACCCTCGTCGGCGTCGTCGCCACGCCCCCGAAGAGCATGCAGACCGCCTCCGGCCTCTCGATCGTGAGCTTCCGTCTCGCGTCTTCGCAGCGCCGCTACGACCGCACCCGCAACGCCTGGGTCGACGCCGATACGAACTGGTATTCCGTGACCGCATTCCGGCAGCTGGCCGACAACGCGAGCGCCTCCCTCGCGAAGGGCGACCGAGTGATCGTTGCCGGGCGGCTCCGAGTGAGGTCGTGGGAGAACGGCGAGAAATCCGGCACGGCGGTCGAGGTCGACGCCGACGCGCTCGGTCCCGACCTGCTCTTCGGCACGACGAGCTTCACTCGTGTCGCCGGTCGCACCCCAGAACCCGACGCCGCAGGGGCGCAGGATCCCCAGGGGCCGGCCGACACCGGGTCGTCGCCTTCGCCCACCGCAGAGACGTCAGCGGCAGGCGCCCTCCCCGCGGAGCCGGCGCCCGCGGCAGATCCGGGCACCGTCCCATCCGTGGCCGCAGCCGCACCCGCGGCAGTCGGCAAGCCGGTGGCGGCGCCCGCCTCGGTCGCGCCGCAGTGGCATCCCGCCTCCGACGAAGCGCCGTTCTGAGCCGCCTGCCTGTCGTCTCGGCGACGGACCGTAGACTCGACCCGTGCTGCTCCGACCGCTCCGACCCCGCCGCGTGGTCGCTCTCACGCTCGTCGCGATCACGGGTGTCGTCGTCCTCGCCGGCTGCACGAACGCGTCGCCGACGCCCTCTCCCGCGGTGTCGAACAGTGCGTCCGCCGGCAGTCCCTCCGCCGCGGCGACGCCGACACCGGCGCCGTCGTACGACGCGAACGCCTCCACACCGGAGGCCCTCGCGGAGTTCACGGCGGTCGTCACCAAGAAGCTCGCCGGCGATCCGCAGCCGCACGGTCGTGACATCGTCGATGCTCTCGCAGCGGCCGGCTTCGACAAGAAGGCGATGCAGCTGACTCCCGACGACACCACGATCGGTCGCAACGTCGACTCCATCGAGTTCTCGGTGCTCTGGAAGAACAACGACTGCCTGATCGGGCAGGTCGGCAGTGCCGGATTCTCCAGCGAGTCGTCGCCGGTGCTCAGCACCGGCAAATGCCTCATCGGCACGACGCGCACGATCGACTGGTAACACCCACGGCTTCGGCCGACGGCCGTCGCCTCGCGCGCGATCCCCTTCCAACCCCCGAATAGACTGGTGCCCATGGCCGAATTCATTTACTCAATGGTCCGCGCGCGAAAGACGGTCGGCGACAAGCTGATCCTCGACGACGTGACCATGTCGTTCATTCCGGGCGCCAAGATCGGCGTCGTCGGGCCGAACGGCGCCGGCAAGTCCACGATCCTGAAGATCATGGCGGGGCTCGACACCCCGTCGAACGGTGAGGCCAAGCTCTCACCGGGCTACAGCGTCGGCATCCTGATGCAGGAGCCCGAGCTCGACGAGTCGAAGACGGTGCTCGAGAACGTCCAGGAGGAGTCGGCCCGATCAAGGGAAAGATCGACCGCTTCAACGAGATCTCCGCGGCGATGGCCGAGCCCGATGCCGACTTCGACGCGCTGCTCGAAGAGATGGGTGGTCTCCAGGAGGAGATCGACGCCGCCGACGCCTGGGATCTCGACTCCCAGCTCGAGCAGGCGATGGACGCCCTGCGCACGCCCCCGGGCGACGCCCAGATCGCGAACCTCTCCGGTGGTGAGAAGCGGCGCGTGGCACTCTGCAAGCTCCTCTTGCAGAAGCCCGACCTGCTCCTCCTCGACGAGCCCACCAACCACCTCGACGCCGAGAGCGTGCTCTGGCTCGAGCAGCACCTGAAGCAGTACCACGGCGCCGTGCTCGCCGTGACCCACGACCGGTACTTCCTCGACCACGTCGCCGAGTGGATCGCCGAGGTCGACCGCGGTCGCCTGTACCCGTACGAGGGCAACTACTCGACCTACCTCGAGAAGAAGGGCGAGCGCCTCAACATCCAGGGCAAGAAAGACGCCAAGCTGGCCAAGCGGCTCTCGTCCGAGCTCGACTGGGTCCGGAGCAACACGAAGGGTCGCCAGGCGAAGTCGAAGGCCCGCCTCGCGCGCTACGAAGAGATGGTCACCGAGGCGGAGCGCACCAAGAAGCTCGACTTCGAAGAGATCGTGATCCCGGTCGGCCCGCGCCTCGGCCAGCAGGTCATCGACGCGAAGAAACTCGAGAAGGGTTTCGACGGGCGCATGCTCATCGACAACCTGTCCTTCACCCTGCCGCGCAACGGCATCGTCGGCGTCATCGGGCCGAACGGCGTCGGTAAGACGACGCTGTTCAAGACGATCACGGGCCTCGAGCCGCTCGACGGCGGCGACCTCAAGGTCGGCGAGACGGTCGACATCTCGTACGTCGACCAGAACCGCGGCGGCATCGATCCCAACAAGAACCTCTGGGAGGTCGTCTCCGAGGGCCTCGACTACATCCAGGTCGGCAAGACCGAGATCCCGTCGCGCGCCTACGTGTCCCAGTTCGGATTCAAGGGCCCCGACCAGCAGAAGAAGGCCGGTGTCCTCTCCGGCGGGGAGCGCAACCGCCTCAACCTGGCGCTGACGCTCAAGCAGGGCGGCAACCTCCTTCTGCTCGACGAGCCCACGAACGACCTCGACGTCGAGACCCTCGGCAGCCTCGAGAACGCGCTCCTCGAGTTTCCCGGCTGCGCCGTGGTGATCACACACGACCGGTGGTTCCTCGACCGGATCGCGACGCACATCCTGGCCTACGAGGGCACTCCCGACAACCCGGCCAACTGGTACTGGTTCGAGGGCAACTTCGAAGCCTACGAAGAGAACAAGATCGAGCGCCTCGGTGCCGACGCGGCCAAGCCGAGCCGGGTCACCTACCGCAAGCTCACGAGAGACTAGGGCGTGGCCCGGCTGCACGTACCCACCGTCCTGCGGTGGGGCGATCTCGATGCCTACGGGCACGTGAACAACGCCGAGATGCTGCATCTCCTCGAAGAGGCGCGCATCCAGGCGTTCTGGTCGGCGGGCGAAGAGTCGGGCGACGCATCGACGACGGCCATCCTCGATTCGCGCCCCGACACGCAGACCTGGTCGCTCATCGCCCGCCAGGAGGTCGAGTACCTCGCCCCGATCGCCTACACGCGGCAGCCGCTCGACATTCAACTGTGGATCGGGCAGATGGGCGGAGCGAGCCTCGAGATCTTCTACGAGGTGTTCTCGCCGGTCGGGGTCGAGCCGCGCGTGCTCCACACGCGGGCCGCTTCGACGCTCGTGCTGGTCGACGCGACCACCCAGCGCCCCCGCCGCATCTCGGAGGCCGAGCGCGCCGCCTGGACCCCGTACGTCGACGAACCCCTGGCGTTCCGCCGCAGATAGCTCGCCTCGGGTGTCGGCCGGCTCACCCGCGCCGCGGAGCGGCTGCCTGCCCGGGCCCGTCGTCCCGCCGACGAACGACGTGCATCGGTCATCGTGCCGCGGCGCCGTGACGTCGGCCGCTCGGCCTCAGAGCGACACGCCGAACCTGCCCCGAGCCCACGACGACTGGCCAGGCCGGCAGCGCTCTACTCGCCCACCCCGGGAACGCGGGTCATGCCCTCCTGCGCGACGCTCGCGAGCAGACGTCCGTCGCGGTCGTAGAAACGGCCCGTGGCCAGACCGCGGCCACCCTGCGCCGACGGCGACTCCATCGCGTAGAGGAGCCACTCGTCGGCGCGCCCGGCACGGTGCCACCACATGGCGTGGTCCAGGCTGGCGATCTTCATTCCGGGTCGAGAGAGTTCGACACCGTGGCGCCGAAGGATCGGCTCCAGGATGCCGAGGTCGCTGGCATAGGCGAGCGCGGCCCGGTGGATCGCGGGGTCGTCCGGCAGGGGTCCGACGGTTTTCATCCACAGGGCCTGGTGCGCCACGCGGGCGCCGTCGACCCGGAGGAACAGCGAGGACGGCACGTGCCTGATGTCGAAGGGGCGCCCGTGCGCCCAGAACTGCGCGGCAGGATGCGGGATCCCGGCCAGCACGTCGGCCATCGTCGGCAGCGATTCGGGACTCGGCAGGTCGGCGGGCATGGCTGCCTGGTGATCGATTCCGTCGTCGGCGGTCTGGAACGACGCCATCGTCGTCATGATCGGCACGCCGTTCTGCAGCGCCTCCGTTCGGCGAGACGCGAACGAGCGACCGTCGTGGCTTCGATCGACGCGGATGTCGATGGGCAGCTCGATCTTCCCGGCTCGGAGGAAGTACGCGTGCATCGAGTGGACGGTCTTCTCGGAGGGCACCGTCCGCTCGGCGGCCACGAGCGACTGGGCGAGCACCTGGCCGCCGAAGACCCGACCGTTCGGCATCCACTGGCTCGGCCCCTCGAACTCGTCGGGGTCGGAACCGGGAGTCAGCGCGAGGGCACGCAGGAAGTCGTCGAGGGGATCTTCGGGGGCGGCGTCGCGAGCTGGGTCGTGGTTCATCAGCGGTAGTTTAGAGGGCCGATGACTACCGCATTCCGCCTCCCCGATTCCCTCTCGCTCGACGACCTCCACACGTTCCTCGGGCGCGCGGCCGCCGTCGACGACGGGGCCACCCGCCTCATCGGCAGCACCGGAGAAGGCGGGGGAGTCCTCGCGGCCTACGTGGGCGTCCTGTCTCCCGCCGGCATCCTCGACTCCACCCCGACCGTCCTCGGGCTCCGCACGTATGCGCTTGCGGAAGACGACGCTGCGACCAGCTTCGACGAGGTGGTTCCGCTCCGCGCCGTGATCGAACGCACGACGAAGCTGCGCAACGAGGTCGTCGACCCGACCGCCTCGGTGACGGTGCCGGTGCCGCCGGCCGTCGTCGCGGCGTCCTGGGCGGCCATCTCCCCTCCACGAGGTGGCTGGGTCGCGCGTCCGTCCCTCGACGCGTCGATGCTGGAGGCGGTTGCGAAAGCGGGCATCGCAGAAGTGGCCGAGGTGATTCCGAGCGGCACGGGCGAGCAGATCGTCCAGCGGGTGCGGTCCGGTGTCTGGTCACGGGAGGTCGACGGCGCGCCCGATGTCTCCTCCGGGGCCGCCTTCGCCGCGCTCACCCTGGGCTTCCTCACCCCCGACGAGCCCGTCCGCGTCTTCTCCGTGGGGGCGTGGACGAGGATCAGCACCAGTCGCGGCCACGTCCTCGTCAAACGTCGCGGTCTCCTGTAGGCCTCCTTCGAAGCGGGTGGGACCCGACGCGTAACGTCGAGGTCATGTCGATTCTTCTCACCGGTGCCACCGGCTTCATCGGTTCCCGCGTCCTCCGCTCACTCGTCGCGAAAGGGTACGACGTCACCGCCCTCGTCCGGACGGACGCCAAGGCGGCGGCCGTCTCCGAACTCGGAGCCCGTTCCGTGGTCGGTGACATCACCGACCTCGACCTCCTCGAGTCGCTCGTCGTGGGGGCCGACGGTGTCATCCACACCGCGTCGCCCGGTGACGAGACCAACGGGGCGGTCGATTCGGGGGTCGTCGACGTCGTCCTCAGAAGCCTCGACGGAACCGACACCCCCTACGTGCACACCGGCGGCGTCTGGATCTACGGCAGCGGTGCGGACCTGGTCGAGGACGGTCCGTTGCAGCCCCTCCCGATCACGGGCTGGCGGGTCGACATCGAGCGCCGCGTCCGCGAATCCGGTGTCCGGACGACCGTCATCGCTCCGGCCATCGTCTACGGGCACGGTGCCGGGATCCCCGCCGGGCTTCTGGGCGAGGGCGAGATCCTCCTCGTCGGCGACGGGTCGCAGCACTGGACCACCGTGCACGTCGACGACCTCGCCGACCTCTACGTCCTGGCCCTGCAGGCGGCGGCGGCCGACGAGTACTACCTCGGTGCCTCCGGCCAGAACCCGACGGTGCTCGAACTCGGCGAGGCGGCCGCACGAGGGCGAAGCTGGCCCGTCGTCGCCGAGACACCCGATTCGGCCCGGGACCGCCTCAGCGCGGCCTTTGCCGACGCCCTGCTGCTCGATCAGCAGGCGTCCGGGAAGCACGCGCGCGAAGCGCTCGGCTGGAATCCGTCGCAGCCGTCCCTGGTCGACGAGCTCGAGTCGGGGAGCTACCTCAGCCTGCGGGCCTAGCGGCGACCCCCACGTCACCACGGGCCTGGCGCGCCCCGGACCCTGTGACGTGCGGCCACGTGACAGCCTCGCTCAAGTGCCGAACGTGTTGACCATCGCGTGCGCTGCGCGGTCGAGATAGCCCCAGAGAGTCGCGTCGTCGAGCGGTGAGAGTTCGAGCGAGTCGACGGCGGTGCGCATGTGCCCGAGCCAGCGGTCGCGGGCATCGGGGGTGACCGCGAACGGCAGGTGACGCATGCGGAGCCGGGGGTGTCCACGTTGCTCGCTGTAGGTGCCCGGCCCGCCCCAATACTGCTCGAGGAACCCGGTCAGCCGCTGGATCGCGCCTTCGAGGTCGTCGGACGGATACATCGGCCAGAGCACAGGATCCGCCCGGACGCCCTCGTAGAAGCGGCGCACGAGGCGCTCGAAGGTTTCACGACCGCCCACCTGCTCCCAGAAGTTACCTTGAGCGGCGTCGTCACCCAGCCCGCGGCGCACCGTGATCGGCTGGAGGTTGCCGGCAGGCGCCGGCGCAGGATCTGGGGTGGGCGAGTCGGTCATGATCTATCCTCTCCCGAGTCGCCCGGTGTCGTTCCGCGGCTGGAGTCGCGCGGAGCCCGCGGCTGGCGCGGTGTGCGCGGCCCGGGAGCCCCGGGCGGCGGCACGTTGATGCGGCTTCCGGCTTCGGTGGCGTCTGCCGCGGGGGTGGCACCGGCGTCGGACTTTTTCGCCTTCGGCGCGCGCGGGGCGCGGTTCTTCGGCACGGGAACCGGCGCGGTCTCGACCGGGCGTGCTCCTTTGATCGAGTTGGCTTCGTCGAAGCCCTGGAGGACGACGCTGTTCAGCGACGGCAACGTGAGGCCCATCTCGTCGAGAGCCTTCTTGAGTCGCACGCGGAGTTCTCGCGACACGTTGTCTTTCTCCGCGGAACGGGTCCGGACCGCCAGACGGATCACCATGGCGGAGTCGGAGATCGACTGGAGACCCCAGACCTCGGGCTTTTCGAGCATGCGGGTGCGCCAGCGAGGTTGGGCCTGGAGATCGGACGCGACCTTCAAGATGGTCGCTTCGACGGCGTCGATGTCGGCCTCGTAGGGAACGGCCGTGTCGATGATGGCGCGCGCCCATCCCTGCGACATGTTTCCGACTCGGAGGATCTCGCCGTTTCGGACGAACCACAGGGTCCCGTTCACGTCGCGGACCTGCGTGACGCGGATGCCGACGTTCTCGACGACTCCGGTCGCGAGTTGGACGTCGACGATGTCTCCGACCCCGAGCTGATCTTCGAGGACGATGAACATGCCGCTCAGAATGTCTTTGACGATGTTCTGCGCGCCGAAGGCCAGACCGGCCGCGATCACGCTGGCACCGCTGACGATTCCGACGGTGTTGACGTCGAGGACGCTCAGGATGACAGCGGCGGCGATGACGATGATGACCACCGACGACACGTTGTTCAGGACGCTGCCGAGCGTTCGCGTTCTCTGGACGATGCGGACGGCCTGCAGTGGCGAATTGAGCGCCTGGGTGTCTTGGACGTTCTGCTTCTTCTTGACGCCGTTGACGATCTGATCGACGACGCGGCGGATGACGAAGTGGATGATGACCCGGAGCAGGATCGCACCGAGGATGACGGCGACGACTCCGATGGGCTTCCCCACATGCCCCAGAAGGCGTCAGCGCCCTTCGCGATGTCCGCTGCCGCACCCGTCGGGGCGGGAGTTGCTGCTGCGAGGAGGGTTGAGATCATCCGAGCCATGCTAGAGGCCGTGTCGCAGAGGTTTCTGAAGGCGCGGCGGCGAGCCCGAGGGGCCCGCCGCCGCCGGCTTCACGCCACGGCCGGGGCTGCGGCGGCCGGCTCAGGCGTCTGCGGCCTGAACGCGCAGCGCGCGCTCGGTGCCGGCCACGCTCTCGGACACGATGCGGCGCAGAGCCGGCGTCTCGGGGTTCGCCTCGAGCCAGGCCGTGGACGCGGAGACGAGCGAGGCGTCGGCGAGGCCGGCCGGGTAGAGGCCTGAGACGAGGGTGTCGGCGATGTGGTAGCTGCGCGACTCCCAGATACCGGTGAGGGAGGCGAAATAACGCTCGACGACCGGCGCCAGGATCGCGGGGTCGTTCGCGTGCTGGAAGCCCAGCGCCGTTGCCCGGACGATGGCGTTGGGCAGCTCGTCGGAGTCGACGACCGACGCGAACGCGGCGAGCTTGGCCTCGCTCGTCGGGATCGTCGCCCGTGCGCGCGCCGCCGCCTGGGCCCCGTTGGCGGTGTTGTCCGCCGCGAGCGCGGCGTCGATGTCGCTCGAGCCGGCGCGGCCGACGAGGACGAGCCCCTCGAGGATCTCCCAGCGCAGGTCGGTGTCGATCTCGAGCCCGGCCAGGGCGATGCTGCCGTCGACGAGCCCCTGGAGCGCGTCGCCGTGTGCTGCGCTCGAAGCGATGTTGGCGAAGAACTTCACGAACTGGAACTGCGCGTCGGCGCCGGCCTCGGCGGACTGGGCGAGCGACCAGAGCTCGTCGCCGACGCGCTCGATCGTCGCCGCGCGACGCTCGGGGGCGACGTACGACCGGGCAACCTGCGTGAGCTGCGTCAGCGTCGTGCGGATCGTGGTCGACTCGGTCTCGCTGGCGATGTTCGCCAGCACGAGGTCGACGTAGCTGGACGCAGGCGTCTCGGCGTCGCGCGTGGCGTCCCAGACCGAGCCCCAGACGATGGCGCGGGCCAGCGGGTCGTGGATCTTCGAGAGGTGCTCGATCGCGGTCGCGAGAGACGCGTCGTCGAGGCGCACCTTGGCGTAAGCGAGGTCGTCGTCGTTGGTCAGGACGAGCGCCGCCTTCTTCACGCCGACGAGCTCAGGCACCTCGGTGCGCTCGCCGTCGACATCGATCTCGACGCGGTGGACGCGAACGAGGTCGCCGCCGTCGAGGTCGTAGAACCCGATGGCGAGGCGGTGCGGGCGGATGGTCGGGTACTCGGCGACGGCCGTCTGCAGGATCGCGAACGACGTGATGACACCGTCGGCGTCGGTCTCGATCTCGGGGCGCAGCGTGTTGACGCCGGCCGTCTCGAGCCAGAGCTTCGACCAGCTGGTCAGCTCGCGGCCCGAGGTGATCTCGAGCTCGGCGAGGAGGTCGGCGAGCGTGGTGTTCGAGTGGTGGTGCTTCTTGAAGTAGGCCGCGACGCCGGCATAGAAGGCGTCGATGCCGACCCAGGCGACGAGCTGCTTGAGGACCGAGCCGCCCTTCGCGTAGGTGATGCCGTCGAAGTTGACCTGGACGTCTTCGAGGTCGTTGATCGTGGCCACGACCGGGTGGGTCGAAGGAAGCTGGTCTTGGCGGTAGGCCCAGCTCTTCTCCATCGCCTGGAAGGTGGTCCAGGCCTCGGTCCACTCGGTGGCCTCCGCCGTGGAGATGGTCGACGCCCACTCGGCGAACGACTCGTTCAGCCAGAGGTCGTTCCACCACTTCATGGTGACGAGGTCGCCGAACCACATGTGGGCGAGCTCGTGCAGGATCGTGACGACCCGGCGCTCCTTGATGGCGTCGGTCACCTTGCTGCGGAACACGTAGGTCTCGGTGAAGGTGACGGCGCCGGCGTTCTCCATCGCGCCCGCGTTGAACTCGGGGACGAACAGCTGGTCGTACTTGTCGAAGGGGTACGGGTAGTCGAACTTCTCTTCGTAGTAGGCGAAGCCCTGACGGGTCTTGTCTAAGATGTAGTCGGAGTCCATGTGCTCGGAAAGCGACTTGCGCGTGAAGATGCCCAGGGGGATCTCGCGGCCGTCGGAAGACGTGAGCGACGACCGGACGACGTCGTAGGGACCGGCGACGATCGCCGTGATGTAGCTCGACATGACGGCCGTCGGTGCGAAGGACCAGGTGGCGACCGCGGTGGAGGGGTCGGTGCCGTCGACGACGGGCGTCGGTGTGATCGAGTTGGAGACGACCTCCCAGCGGGCGGGCGCGGTGATCGTGAACTGGAAGGTCGCCTTGAGGTCGGGCTGCTCGAAGACGGCGAAGACGCGGCGGCTGTCTGGCACCTCGAACTGCGAGTAGAGGTAGACCTCGTCGTCGACCGGATCGACGAAGCGGTGCAGGCCCTCGCCCGTGTTGGTGTATTCGGCGTCGGCGACGACGGTCAGCACGTTGGAGGCGGCCAGGGAGTCGAGCTGGATGCGGACGCCGTCGCTGACAGCTGCGGGATCGAGCTCGGACCCGTTGAGCGTGACCGAGTGCACGGTGCGGGTGAACGCGTCGATGAAGGTCGAAGCCCCTTCGGTCGCGGTGAAGGTGACGGTCGTCGTGCTGCCGAAGATCTCGGCCCCCGAGTCAGGTCGAGATCGACCACGTACGACTGCACGTCGAGAATGTCTTTGCGCTCTTGCGCCTCGACTCGGGTGAGGTTCTCTCCTGGCACAACGGCTCCGTTCTTCGTTGACTGCGCGCTAGCTGAACGCTGCTGGGCTCGTGGCCCAAAGACACCCTACCGGCGCGCCAATCAGCGCTTCGAGTTATCCACAGGGAGCTCGCTCAGAGCGCGGCGAGCACCTCGTCGACCGTCGTGATCTCGATCAGCGGCGCGTACAGCGCCATGACGTCGAGGGCCCGCTGATGGTCGAGGTCGCTGAGCCCGGCGCACGCGTCGGCCACCACCCGCACCCGGACGCCCGCGTCCGCGGCGGCCAGTGCCGTCGACAGCACGCAGCAGTCGGTGGAGACCCCGCAGAGCACGATGTCGAGCGGGCCGCCGAGAGCGCTGGCGGTTGCCGCGTCCCACTTGCCGAACGTCTCTCGAGTCACGACGACGGCGTCGCCCACGGGAAAAGCGGGCACGAGGTCGTACAGCGGGTCGGTCTGGGGGACCAGCGCGAAGGGCCAGTCGCGGTAGTAGGGCACCCAGGCTCCGGTGGGCTCGATCGGGGCGACGAAGCGGGTGAGCGCGGTCCGCGAGCCGAACGCCTGCCTGAGGCGCTGTGATCCTGCGCTCGCCGTGTCGAAGTGGGGTGTGTACCAGTCGCTTCCCGGGTCGCCGAAGACGCTCTGCATGTCGATCACGACCAGCCACGGCGCCGAGTCGAAGTCGAGCGTCATACGACGTCGCGGTCGAGGAAGACCGCCCCCTCCTGCTGCCGGATGACGGGGCGCATGAACAGCAGCGTGCCGAGGTACCCGATGGCGAGCGAGGCGAGCACTCCGAGGTTGGCGCCTCCCCAGGTGGTGCGGAAGGCGCTCTTCGCGTCACCGAAGAAGTAGCCCTGCCAGCCGAGCCAACTGGCGTACGTGTTCGTCACGAGGCCCCAGCCGATCGCCGTGCCGAGCACGATCAGGCCGATGGTGATCCACTGCACGCTTCCGTAGCGCCCCTTCGGATCGAACAGATCAGCCGTGGAGTAGTCCTTCTTCCGGAGTTGGACGTCGGCGAGGAAGATCCCGGCCCAGGCCGCGATCGGCACTCCGAGCGTGATGAGGAAGCCCTGGAAGGGCACCACGAAGCTGGTTGCGAAGAAGGCGACGTAGATGGTGCCCAGGATCATGACGACGCCGTCGACCGACGCCGCCGCATAGCGCGGGACCTTCAGGCCCGCGTTCATCAGCGAGAACCCGGAGGAGTAGATGTTCATCACGGACCCGCCGACGAGGCCGAGGATCGCGACCACCGCGAACGGGATGAGGAACCAGGTCGGCACGATCTTCGCGAGGGCGCCGATCGGGTCGTTGTTGATGTCGGCGAACAGCTTCGTCGAGCTTCCCGCGAGGAGAAGACCGAAGACCAACAGGATCACCGGGGCCACCGCGGCCCCGAAGGTGGTCCACCAGATCACGCCGCCGCTCGACGAGTTGCGCGGGAGGTACCGCGAGTAGTCGGCGGCCGCATTGACCCAGCCCAGGCCGAAGCCGGTCATCATGAAGACGAAACCGCCGATGACGGCGGGCAGGGCGCCGGAGGGCAGCGCCGAGACGGCGTGGAAGTCGACGCGGTGGAAGGTCAGGACGATGTAGACGACGGTCAGGACGCCCGTGGCGATGGTGATCCACTTCTGGAGTCGCATGATGAAGTCGAAGCCGAGGATCCCGCCGAACACGACGAGCAGGGCCACCACGAGCAGCGCGACGATCTTCGTCACGACGCCGCCGTGGAAGCCGAGGGTCTCGAAGACCGTCGCGGTGGCCAGCACCGCGAGCGACGTCAGCGCCGTCTCCCAGCCGACGGTGAGCACCCAGGAGATGATCGACGGCACCTTGTTGCCGTTGACCCCGAAGGCAGCTCGACCGAGGGTCATCGTCGGGGCATTGCCGCGCTTGCCGGCGAGAGCGATGAAACCGCAGAACAGGAACGAGATGGTGATGCCCAGGATCCCGACGATCACCGCCTGCCAGAAGGACACGCCGAAGAAGAGCAAGTAGGCCCCGTAGCCGATGCCGAGCACCGACACGTTGGCCGCGAACCACGGCCAGAACAGCTGGCGCGGCGTGCCCTTGCGCTCGCTCTCGTCGATGGCGTTGACGCCGTTGAGCTCGACGCCGCGCGGGACGGCGTCGGCCGTGACGTACGACGGTTCGGAAGGAGCTTCGGTCGACATGACTTCTCTTCTCGCTCAGCTGGGTCGCGTGGGGCCGCGTGGTTCTAGGCTCAACCCATGACCGACACAGTAGCTTCCGGAGCGCCCACCCCCGTCGATTTCTGGTTCGACCCGTCCTGCCCCTGGGCGTGGATGACGAGTCGCTGGGTGGACGAGGTGTCAGCGCACCGAGACCTCGACGTCACGTTCCACGTGATGAGCCTCGCGCTCCTGAACGAGCACAACGAGGGGTTCTCCGAGGAGGCGTTCACGCGGCTTCGCCGCTACACGCGGCTCGTGACGGCCGCGAAGGAGCTCCACGGCCAGGAGGTGGTCAAACCTCTCTACGACGCTCTCGGCACGAGGATCCACGTGCAGGCGGAGAAAGACCAGGACGCCGTCATCGCCGGTGCGCTCGCAGAGGTCCTCCTCCCCGACGACTTCGCCGCGTACGCCGACAGCGACGAGTACGACGAGCAGATGAAGGCGAGCCACGAAAACGGCATCGGCCGGGTCGGGCAAGACGTCGGCACCCCGGTGATCGCCGTTCACGGCACCGCCTTCTTCGGCCCCGTGATCTCGCCGGCCCCCAAGGGCGAGATCGCGCTGACGCTCTGGGACGGCGTCGTCGCGGCGGCGTCGTACGACGGCTTCTTCGAACTCAAGCGCAGCCGCACCCGAGGCCCCGTCTTCGACTGATCGACGTGGGGCCGCAGGCGATCCGGTGTCGGTGGCCGTCCATAGAATGAGAGCCATGCGCATCCACGTTGCGACCGACCACGCCGGCCTCGAATTCGCCCAGACTCTCATCAAGCACCTCACCGACCAGGGGCACGACGTGACCGACCACGGTCCGAAGACGTACGAGCCGCTCGACGACTACCCGTCGTTCTGCATCTCGGCGGCGCGCGCCGTCGTCCGCGATCAGAGCGCAGGTCTCGCTAGCCTCGGAGTCGTCTTCGGCGGGTCCGGCAACGGCGAACAGATCGCTGCGAACAAGGTCGAGGGCGTTCGCGCCGCCCTCGCCTGGAACACCTCGACGGCGCAGCTCGCGCGTCAGCACAACGACGCCAACGTCGTCGCCATCGGTGCCCGCCAGCACACCGAAGACGAGGCGATCTCCTCATCGACGAATTCATCGCGACGCCGTTCTCCTTCGAAGAGCGTCACGAGCGCCGGATCGCCCAGCTCGCCGAGTACGAGACGACCGGCCAGATCAAGGGCCACCCGGTCGACTGATGCCTGAGGGTCATTCCGTCCACCGAATCGCCAACCAGTTCGAGGCCAGTTTCGTCGGCAAGGCCGTCGAGGTGTCGTCGCCGCAGGGCCGTTTCTCAACGGGCGCCTCCCGTCTCGACGGCGCCGTGCTCGTCGACGCGAAGGCCGTCGGCAAGCAGATGTTCCTCGAGTTCGACAACGGCCTCTTCCTGCAGGTCCACCTGGGCCTCTACGGCTCGTGGGACTTCGCGGGCGACTTCTCCCTCGACCCCACGACGAAGAGCGCGAACGGCCGCATGGGTCAGACGAACCAGCGGGGCACCGACCTGCACGACACCGAGCTGATCGATGCTGCTGGCGAAGACTCCTGGAAGAGCATCGGCGCACCGCGCAAGGCGCGCCTGATGCGGGTGGGCAAACCGATCAGTGCCGCCCGCCTGCGCATGGCTGAGTCGGAGAAGCGCGAAGACGACGTCGACCTCGAGGCGTTCCCGCCCGAGCCGGTCGGCGCCGTACGCGTCCGACTCCTGGCACCCGACGTCGTGGCCGACCTCCGCGGTCCGACCAAGTGCGAGGTGCGCGATGCGGCCGAGGTCGACGCCATCATCGCGAAGCTCGGCCCCGACCCGCTGGTCGATTCGCCGAAGAAGGAGCCGACCGCTTCTACGAGCGGGTCCACAAGACGAAGACCATGATCGGTCTCCTGCTGATGGATCAGTCCGTCGTGAGCGGCATCGGCAACGTCTACCGTGCTGAGATGCTGTTCCGCGCCAAGCTCGATCCGCACACTCCGGGGTCGAGGTGCCGGAGGAGACCGTGCGCGCCCTCTGGAAGGATTGGACCAAGCTGCTCAAGAGCGGTGTGCAGCTCGGCCAGATGATGACCATGGACGGCCTCTCGAAGAAGGCCTATGCCGAGGCGATGAAGAGCCGCGACGATCGTCACTGGGTCTACCACCGCGAGGGCCTGCCCTGCCGGGTCTGCGGCACCAACATCCTGATGGAGGAGGCTGCCGGCAGAAAGCTGTACTGGTGTCCGGTCTGCCAGGCGTGATCCTGCTGTTCCTCCGACGCGGCCGGTTCCTTTCTGGCAAGGTTGGGCAATGCGGTACACCCCTCACTTCCTTCTCGAAGACGTCGCCGAGGTCAAGCGCCTGATCGCCGAGAACCCGTGGGCGACGATCGTGTCGAACACGGCTGCCGGGCTGGTCGCCTCGCACTACCCGGTCGTTCTCGAACCCACCGCCGACGACGAGATCAGCATCGTCAGCCACGTCGGGCGCCCCGACGAAACCGCGCACGAACTGGGCGAACACGAGATCCTGGTCATCATCCAGGGGCCACACGGCTACATCTCGCCCAACTGGTACCCGGCCGAGCAGATCATCCCCACCTGGAACCATGTGACCGCCCACCTCTACGGCACTCCCGAGATCCTGGGCGACGACGAGAACTTCCGGGTGCTCGGCGACCTGGTCGACCATTTCGAGAAGCGCATGCCGGCACCGGTGTCCCTCGAGCTCGACGAAGAGGGATCCCGTCGGGTCGCTCGCGGGACGGTCGGGCTGCGACTTCGCGTGACCCGGTTCGACGCCCGCGCCAAGCTCAGCCAGAACAAGCCGCCCGAGGTTGTCGACCGCATCGTCGACGCTCTCGAGAACGGGCCGGAGTTCGCGAACCCCGCGCTCGCTGCCGAGATGCGGCGCGTCCGCGAGTGAGCACCGCGCTGCTCCTGCGCGATGCCCGCCTCGTGGGTCGCGACGGGACCCCCACCGATCTCCTCATCGAGGACGGCGTCGTCTCGGCGATCGTCGCGGGCGTCGCACCGGGGCGAGCCGAAGTCGTCGACCTCGACGGCCGCTGGGTCGCGCCCGGTCTCTGGGACAACCACGTGCACATGGAGCAGTGGGCCCTCGTCCGCCAACGTCTCGACGTCTCGCAGGCCTCGTCGGCCGCGTCGGCCGTAGAGCTGGTCAGGCGCAGGATCGCCGAGGGTCGCCCCGCAGATCGCGACCTGCTGGTCGGCTACGGCTTCCGCGACGCGCTCTGGCCGGACGAGCCCTCGGCGATCCTGCTCGACTCCGCCGGCGACATCCCCGTCGCGCTGGTCAGCGGTGACCTGCACGCCGTCTGGCTCAACAGCTCCGGCCTCGCGCTCGTGAATCAGCAGGATCACCCGACCGGGCTCCTCCGGGAACAGGCGGCCTTCGACGCGAACGGCATCATCACCGCGATCGACAGTTCGCGGATCGACGAGTGGGTCGTCGATGCCACGAGGGCTGCTGCTCAGCGCGGCGTCGTCGGAGTCGTCGACCTCGAGATGTCGCTGTCGCTCGACGCGTGGGTGGCGCGGGTCGAGCAGGGCGCCGACTCACTTCGTGTGCGGTGCGGCGTGTATCCGCGCGACCTCGATTCCGTCGTCGAGCGCGGCCTGGAGACCGGTCAGCCGATCCCCGGTGGCGCCGGGCTCGTCACGATGGGGCCGGCCAAGGTCATCACCGACGGGTCGCTCAACACCCGGACCGCCTACTGCCACGATCCCTACCCGGGCCACGGGGGTGTCGGCGTCGCGTCGTTCACGCCCGAGGAACTCGTCGGGCTGCTGCGGAAAGCGTCGGCGGCGGGCCTCGTTCCCGCGGTCCACGCGATCGGAGACCACGCCAACTCGCTCGCCCTCGACGCCTTCGAGGCGGTCGGCTGCGGAGGGTCCATCGAGCACGCCCAGCTGGTGCGATTCGCGGACATCGCCCGGTTCGCTCGCCTCGGCCTGATCGCCAGCGTCCAGCCCGAACACGCGATGGACGACCGCGACATCGCGGAGGTCTACTGGGAGGGACGGACCGATCGGGCCTTCCCGCTCGAGACGCTGTCGGCCGCCGGGGTGCAGCTCCGGCTCGGCTCGGACGCACCCGTCGCGCCGCTCGACCCGTGGATCGCGATGGCGGCAGCCGTGACGCGCTCGCGCGACGGGCGCGAGCCGTGGCATCCCGAGCAGCGCCTGCCGGCCGCGGTCGCCCTCGAGGCATCGGCAGACGGCCGCGCGTCGGTGGTCGCCGACAGCGTCGCCGACCTCGTCGTGCTCGACGCCGATCCACTCGCCCCCGGCGTCGACCTCCGGGCGATGCCCGTCGCCGCGACCCTGCTCGCCGGTCGCTTCACGCACCGCGGCTTCTGACCTGCGCGGGCTCGCGCGTGCCCGCTCGCGCGTGCGCGCTCGCGCGTGCCCGCTCGCGCGTGCCGTCGAGATCCTGCCCCTCTCCCGAAATCGAAGGGGATTTTCGGCCGACGCCCTGCGATCCCACTCAAGCTGCCCCGGGGGAAGAATCCCCTTCGATTTCGGGAGGAGAGGGCGGGCGCAGGCGGGCTGGGGGTCGGTGCGGAACGCAGCGAAGCCGCCACCCCGAGGGGCGGCGGCTTCGCGGCAGAGAAGACGGGCGACTACTGGCTGACGTGCGCGGAGAGGAACCAGCGGTCTTTGTCGAGGCCGCGGGCGATCTCGATTGCGACGTCCTGGCTGGAGGCGTCGATCTCGCCGAGCTCGTCGATGGCGGTCTGGACCGAGGCGCGAGCCGAGTCGATCTGCGCGACGATACCGGCGATGGTGGCGTCGACCTGCTGGAAGCCGGCCTTGAGCGGCGGGTTGGTGGTCGTGGCGGCGACGGTCTCGAGTCGGCCGTCGACGGGCAGGCCGAGGGCGACGATACGCTCCGCGGCGGTGTCGGCGTACTCCTGGGCGTGGTCCACGACCTCGTCGAGCAGCTCGTGCACGGCGATGAAGCTGATGCCACGGACGTGCCAGTGCGCTTGCTTGCCGTTGACGGCGAGGGCGGTGAGGTTGGTCACGACGGGGGTGAGGAACTGGGCGGTGGCGGCTGCGACGTCGGGGTCGACGGAGCTCTGGGTGACGGTGACTGTTTCGGACATGACGGTGGTCCTTTCCCTCTGCGAGGCCCCGAGGGGCGACTTGATGCACCCAACGCTAGACGTCTGGGAATATTCCGCAAGCAAGCTGAGGCTCGGCTAATTGAGGTGAGCCTGCGCTTGCTCGCCTCTTCTCCCCAGGCGTCGGTCGCAGGATCACGAGCTCCCGCGAGTGGGGATAACCCCCGTCCGCATCCGGTCGGTGGCACCATAGGCGTCGGCTGTCGGTCCCGGCACGCTGGAGTCATGATCACAGAAACGAGCCCCGTGCCAGACAAGTCGCGATCCCTCTACGGGCGGCTCTGGCGTGCGTTCCCTCGCGACTTCGGCTACCTGGCGCTGACCGGGGTGCTCGTCGTCGTGGCAGGGAGCCTCTACGGCGTCGCCGGAACGATCCTCAGCAGCTTCGGCGACGCGCTCGGGTCTCTCATCCTCTTCGCGATCCTCCTGCTCGCGGCCCTCTACTTCGCCAGACTGTTCGGGCGCCTCGAGCTGCTCCGGCTGCGCTGGGCGGGTGAACCCGCCGTTCAGCCCGTGGTGTGGCGGGGGCTGACCGCGAAGAACCGCTTCATCCGGCTGCTCGAGGTCGCCGCCGACCCGCACTACTGGCTCTACCTGCTGTACACGGCGGTCGTGTTTCCTCTCCTCGGGGGCGCAGTGGTCGCCTTCATCGGCTTCGTCATCGCTGCCGGCTTCGGGGGAGTGATCTTCGGCATCGTGCTCATGGTCATCCACCCGGTGGTCGGATCCGACCTCTGGTACTCGCTGGTCGGCGTGCACTGGTTCTACGACCACCTGCCCTGGTGGGGCGTCCTGAGCCTGGTCCTCGGGCTGGGGCTGCTGGCGCTCGTCCCCTTCCTCACCCGTGGGGGCGTGATCCTGATGAACGCTGTCGCGACGCCGCTTCTGGGCGGCTTCCGATCGGAGCAGCTCGAAGCCGAGGTCGCCGGGCTCCAGGTCTCGCGGAGCGCTGCCGTATCGGCCGAAGGCACGGCGCTGCGGCGGCTCGAGCGCGACATCCACGATGGTCCGCAGCAGCGTCTGATCCGGATCCAGATGGACCTCGCCGCGGCGGCGCGCGCCGTCGACACCGACACCGCCCGCGGCAAGCATCTCATCGACGAGGCTCTGCAGCAGTCGCGTGACGCCCTCGAAGAGCTGCGCGCCCTGTCTCGCGGCTTCGCTCCGCCCCTGCTCCTCGACCGCGGGCTCGCCGCCGCCCTCGACGCCGTCGTCGATCGCTCGACGACTCCGACGCGATTCACGAACGAGTTGCCTGAGGGGCTGGCTGTGCCCGTCGAGATCGAGCGCAACGCCTACTTCATCGCGGCGGAGCTCCTCACCAACGTCGCCAAGCATGCGGAGGCGTCACGAGCCGAGCTGATCCTGTCGGCGCCGTCGCCGCTCGGCGCACGAGAACTCCGCGTCGACGTGACCGACGACGGTCACGGCGGGGCGGCTCTCCAGACCGGGCACGGCCTCGCCGGCGTCGAGCAGCGGCTCGTCGGGCTCGGCGGCCGACTTTCGCTGCGCAGCCCCGCGGGAGGCCCGACGCACGTGTCGGTGCACATCCCCGTCGAGAGTCCCGTGGCAGATCCTGCCTCGTCCGCGGCCACCGCTTCCGCGACAGCGCCGGCCGCTTCGGCGCCGGCCGCCGATGCACCGGCACCGGCACAGGCAGCAGCGCCGCCGGCCGATAGAGCGGCACCGGCACCGGTACCACCTGTCGCCAACGACACGACGCCACTCCCGAAGGCCGACACGACGCCGACCCCGGAGGCGAACCCGACCCCGACGCTGGCCTACCCGACCGAGGAACTTCCTCGAGAGTCGGCTTCGCCGCAGAAGACCAAGCGACAGAAGCCGGATGCACCGCGGTCGGCGCCCTAGGCTCGACGCGTGACCTTCAGCCTCGACGCCGCGAACGGCGGGCGGATGCGGGTCGTCGTGGCCGACGACTCCGTCCTGCTCCGCGAGGGGCTGGTGCGCCTCCTCGACGAACTGGGTGCCGAGGTCGTCGGGTCGTACGGCGACGCCGACTCCCTGCTCGCAGAGGTCGAGGCCGTCCGCCCCGACCTGGCTGTGCTCGACGTGCGGATGCCACCGACGCATCGCGACGAGGAGTGCGCGCGGCGATCGAGTTGCGGCGTCGGGTGCCGGGAACCGGGATCCTGCTGCTCTCCCAGTACGTCGAGGTCGCCTACGCGCGCGAGTTGTTCAGCGCCGGATCCGACGGCGTCGGATACCTGCTGAAAGACCGGGTGACCTCACTCGACGAGCTGGGCGCCGCGCTGGCGCGGATCCGCGAGGGCGCGACCGTCCTCGACCCCGACGTCGTCGCCGCGTTGCTCGGGCGCCGCAGCGACCCGCTGGTCGCGCTGACGCCCCGCGAACGCGAGGTCCTCGCTCTGATGGCCGAGGGTCGCACGAACTCCGCGATCGCCGCAGAACTGTTCATCGGAACGGGCGCCGTCGAGAAGAACGTCACAGCCATCTTCCAGAAGCTCGGCCTGGACGACTCCGGCAGCGATCACCGCCGCGTGCTGGCGGTCCTGGCGTTCCTGCAGAGCTGAACCACTGCCGCCGGCGTGGCCGTTGCGACCCCGCCGGCGTGGGCACCGCCGACGGCGGTGCCGCTGCGCGCGCGACTCAGCCGGCGATCGGACGCGAGACGACGCGCAGAATGGCGGCGCGATAGTTCTCGCCCAACTGCTTGTACCCGGCCGTGGTCGGGTGCGTGCCGTCGAGCGAGACACCCGCCTTGTAGACGAGCCCGTGACGAGCGAACCCCCAGGGATCGATGAAGTCCCAGCCCTTGGTGGCCACGTAGGCCCGCAGCTGCTTCTCGTAGACGGCCGCGGCGCGCGGGTTGTGATCGTACGGCGGGATGGCTCCGACGATGACGTGCTTGGGGTGGATGGTGTCGACGATCGAGTCGTAGCTCGAGGCCGCCTGGGCGAACGGCAGGTGCAGTCGCACGTCGTTCGTGCCGGCCATCAGCACGAGCACGTCGACGTCTTTCACGGGCCGGACGTTGGCGGCCATGATCTGCACCGTCGTCCCGCCTTTCGCCCATCCTCCGACGTAGCGGATCCCGTTGCCTTTGGCGTAGGTGATCCAGGTGTCCGGCGTGAGACCCCACGAGAGCATGCGTCCGCCGCCCGCCGTCAGGGAGTCACCGACGACAGCGACGCGAGCAGGATCGGCCGTGGTGCCGAGCGCACCGTCGACGGGCGTGGACGTGCGGCTGGGCGCGCTGACCTGCGATCCGGAGACGGCCTCCGGCTGGGAACGGGGCGCCGTGGCGCACCCGGCGAGCGCGACGACGGCGGCGGCCGCGAGGCCACCCACGAGTGCTTTGACAACGGAGCGCATCCGAGAATTATCACTCGCGAAATCTGTGAGTACTCACCCCCGTTCGGGTGCTCGGTACTGTCGTCGCATGACCGAGACGATTCACCGCTCCGCTCTGCGGAGGATGACGATGCGAAGCCCGTCCGAGCCGCACCGCGCGGCGAGCTCGCTGGAGCTGTTGTTCGACCTCGTGTTCGTCGTCGCGGTCTCGTTCGCATCGGTCTCCCTGCACCACAACCTGCAGGAGGGCCACGTGTTCCTGGGGGTCGTCCACTACCTGATGGCGTTCTTCGCGATCTGGTGGGCCTGGATGAACTTCACCTGGTTCGGCACCTCCTTCGACACCGACGATTGGCTGTACCGGATCGCGACGGTGGTGCAGATGGGAGGCGCGCTCACGTTCGCGGCCGGTGTCTCGGGCATCTCGAACGTCGACCACCCCGACTTCACGCTCGGGGTGACCGGCTACATCATCATGCGGCTGGCGATGGCGTTCCAGTGGTTCCGGGCGGCGCACGACGAGCCGCGCACCCGGAAGACGACCCTGCGCTACGGCTTCGGGATCCTGGTGGTCCAGTGCTTCTGGCTCCTGCTCTACGTGCTGCCCGACGACCTGAAGCTGCCCGCCTTCCTGGTCGGCATCGTGCTCGAGATCTCGGTACCGATCTTCGCGGAGGCGGCCGGCACGACGTCCTGGCACCTGCACCACATGACCGAGCGCTACGGGCTCTTCACCCTGATCGTTCTGGGCGAGTCGATCCTGGCCTCCACGAACGCCGTGGTCGAGGTGGGCACGTCGACCGAACACCTCGCCGACCTGGTGCTGCTCGCCGCGTCGTCGCTCGTGATCATCGTGTGTTTCTGGTGGATCTACTTCGCCTTCCCGCAGCACGGACTCCTCACCTCGATCCGCACCGCGCTCGGCTGGGGCTACGGCCACTACGCGATCTTCGCCTCGGCCGCCGCGCTCTCCGCCGGCATCGAGATCTCCCTGAACGTGGAGTCCGGCGACCTGCACCTCTCGCACGTGGCCGCCGCAGCGACCCTCGCCGTCCCTTGTGCGGTGTACCTGTTCTTCGTCTGGTTCCTGGTACTACGTCGCCAGTCGTCGGGCCGGGTCAACGTCGTCGTCCCTCTCCTGGCGGTGCTCGTGGCACTCGCCTCGTTCGCGCCGTTCTCGCTGCAGGTGGTGGCGGTGCTGATGGTGCTGGCAGTCGTCGTCGTGGTCGCGGGACGCGACCGCTCCTTCCGGGCGCTGCAGGATCACGGCACCTGGGCCTAGTCTCACGGTATGAGCACGGGGCCATCGCGCAGGATCACGACGTTCCGGTCGTTCGCTCGCGTCGCGCGGGCGGAGGCCTGGCTAGCGCTCGTCGAGCCCGTGTGGCCTCGAGGCTTCGTGCGGCTCCTGGGCCTCGTCGGCATCGTGGAGGGCGTCTTCCTGCTGCTGATCTCGGGCACGGCTCCGGTTGGAGAGGTCGGCACGCTCACGCTTCTCGCGGGTGAGACCGCCTTCGTGGCGTCGTTCGCCCCTGCTGGTCGTCCGTCCGGCTGATCCTGCTTTCCTCGGCCTCGCTCGTCGGCCCTGCGCCGTGAACGGCGCTCGGTGCCGCTGCCGCTCGGCTCCGGAGGACGTCGTGCGAGATGGGCAGCATTATCGTTGCAGCCATTGGAAAGGTTCCGGGCTGGATTCGGGTGCTTGCAGGCGACCTCTCTGCCGCGGCCATCTACGATCTGATCAAAGGTCTCTTTTGATCGCGCATCGCCGCCGCTGCAGGAAGATCGCCTTCGAGATGAGGCTTCGTGGGGCCGACGAAAACACGATTGCGGCAGAGCTCCACCGAATCGAGAGGTCGCTCGAGAGCGGTGACTCGCGTGTCGAGCTCGCGTCGCCGTCGGACATCGCCGCGCAGTTCGCACCGTCGAAGCCTCACGGTCTGAGTCGCGGCCTGATCGTCGGTGGTGGCGTGCTCATGGCGGTCGCCGCTGCTGCGCAGCTCGTCGGGTTCGTCGTGTTCCATCTCGACTTCCGAATCGGGCCCGTCCCGATGTTCATCCTCGGCCTGCCGATGTTTCTGGTCCTGTTCGGGGTTGCCGTTGTCGTCGATTTCAGGCTTCCGGCAGGGTTCGCTCGGCGACAGCCGTCGACACAGCCTCGGTGACCTCACGCAGGTCATCGCCGTCTCCCTCACGAGCGGCGGCGATGCCTGTCGTTCTCGGCGAGTCGGTGTCGACCCGCCGTGTTCCCTCTCGTTCCGTCCCGTGCCGCGCGAAGCACCGGCCCCGGACGACGCGAGGTGCCGTCGAAACGTCTGTTCGCACGACCGATGGCGCAGGAGCAGACGCAGACGACCGAGTCCGCTGCGAGGCGAAGCCGATCACAGGTCCGGTGCGCCCGTTCCGTGCCGCGCGAAGCACCGGCCCCGGACGACGCGAGGTGCCGTCGAAACGTCTGTTCGCACGACCGATGGCGCAGGAGCAGACGCAGACGACCGATTGCCGGTGCGAGGGGAAGCAGAGCACAGGTCCGGTGCGCCCGTTCCGTGCCGCGCGAAGCGCCGGCCCCGGACGACGCGAGGTGCCGTCGAAACGTCTGTTCGCACGACCGATGGCGCAGGAGCAGACGCGGACGACCGATTCCGGTGCGAGGGGAAGGCGAGCACAGGTCCGGTGCGCCCGTTCCGTGCCGCGCGAAGCGCCGGCCCCGGACGACGCGAGGTGCCGTCGAAGCGTCTGTCCGCACGACCGATGGCGCAGGAGCAGACGCGGACGACCGAGTCCGCTGCGAGGCGAAGCCGAGCACAGGGAACGCCCGAGGAAGGGAGGGGATGACGGGAATCGAACCCGCGCCATCAGTTTGGAAAACTGAGGCTCTACCATTGAGCTACATCCCCGTGAGGATCAGGGCGAGGCCCCGAACGCGCAGAAATAAGCATAGGGCATTGTTTTGCCCGATCAGGTTCGGACGCCGCAGACGGGCTAGACTTCACGAGGCCATTTCGCCCCGACCTCAACGGGGAGCATCGTGATGGTCGCCAGCAAGACCAGCTTGACCGGGGCGTAGCGTAGTGGCTAGCGCGTCCGTTTTGGGGGCGGAAGATCGCAGGTTCGAGTCCTGTCGCCCCGACGCTGTGCTTGTCACACGACAGATGGCTTGTCAGACGACAGGTTGCTTGTCACACGACAGATGGCTTGTCAGACGACAGGTTGCTTGTCACACGACAGGTTGCCTGTCACACGACAGACGGCTTGTCGCACGGCGAGCGATGGTGAGCACCGGCCGCAGTCGCGGGTGCCGAACCAGGACGAAACCACCAAGATCCACCGACACAGGAGAAACACGACATTGGTCAAGACCACGGTTGAGCAGCTCAGCCCTACGCGCGTCAAGCTCAACATCGCGGTGAGCCCCGACGACCTCAAGCCCGGCATCACTCACGCCTACGGCCACATCGCCGAGCAGGTGCAGATCCCCGGGTTCCGCAAGGGCAAGGTTCCGCCGCCCATCATCGACCAGCGCGTCGGTCGCGAAGAGGTTCTGAACCACGCGGTCAACGAGAGCATGGACACCTTCTACCGTGCCGCGGTCGAAGAGGTCGAGCTTCGCCCCCTGGGTCGTCCCGAGGCCGACGTCGTCGAGTGGCCGGACGTGAAAGACTTTTCCGGTGACCTGCTGATCGCCGTCGAGGTCGACGTGCGCCCCGAGTTCACGCTCCCCGAGTACGACGGCCTCGAGCTCACGGTCGACTCGGTCGAGATCACCGACGACGAGGTCGAGGAGGAGCTCACCAACCTCCGCACCCGCTTCGGCACGCTGATCACTGTCGACCGCCCCGCCGCCACCGGCGACTTCGCGCAGATCGACCTGATCGCCACCATCGACGACACCGAGGTCGACAACGCCAAGGGCATCTCGTACGAGATCGGCTCCGGCGACCTCATCGAGGGCATCGACGAGGCCCTCGACTCCTCACCGCGGGCGAGTCGACCACCTTCGAGTCGAAGCTGCTCGGCGGCGACCGCGAGGGCGAGACCGCCCTCATCGCCGTCACGCTGACCGCCGTCAAGGAGCGCGAGCTTCCCGAGGCCGACGACGACTTCGCTCAGATCGCCAGCCAGTTCGACACTCTCGACGAGCTCAAGGCCGACCTGAAAGAGCAGCTCGCCAAGTCGAAGACCTTCGGTCAGGGCGCACAGGCGCGCGACCAGGTCGTCGAGAAGCTCCTCGAGGGCGTCGAGATCCCGATCCCCGAGAAGCTCGTCGAAGACGAGGTCCACCGTCACCTCGAGCAGGAGAACCGTCTCGAAGACGACGTCCACCGCGCCGAGGTCAAGGAGTCCAGCGAGGTCGCCTTCCGCAACCAGATCCTTCTCGACGCCATCGCCGAGAAAGAAGAGGTCAAGGTCGAGCAGGACGAACTGACTCAGTACCTCATTCAGGGCGCAGCCCAGTACGGCATGGAGCCTGGCGAGTTCATCAAGGTCCTCGACCAGAACGGTCAGATCCCCTCGATGGTCGGTGAGGTCGCTCGCTCGAAGGCTCTGGCGGTCGTGCTGTCCAAGGCCACGGTGAAAGACGACAAGGGCAACGACGTCGACCTCTCCGCTTTCACGGCCACGGCCGGAGTCGGCGACGAGGAAGACCACTCGGGGCACGACCACGCCTAAACAGCGTGAGAAACTCCCACGAGAGCGCAGGATCCGCGGATCCTGCGCTCTCGTTGCGTTTCGGGGCGCCCCGGCGGCCTTCCCTCCAGAAATCGAAGGGGATATTCGCCCGACGCCCCTCCGATCCCCCTGAAAACCGGGGGAGAGGCAAAATCCCCTTCGATTTCGGGAGGGACGCCTGGGCGTCGGCGGCACCGCGCCGATCCGCGTCGGAGCGACGGGTGGCCGAGCTCGTCGAGGTCCGGCGCCGCTACGCCGACCGGCGCCGAAAATACAGCCGTGGGCGAACAGCCCGGAAAGCGCGCGTTGCACCCTCTAAGTTCGTACTCAAGCGACAACTGAATGGGAGCACCACATGGCCGACGTAACACTGCCCAACAGTGTTTTTGACCGACTTCTCAAAGACCGCATCATCTGGCTCGGTTCCGAGGTGCGCGACGACAACGCCAACGAGATCGCTGCCAAGCTTCTCCTGCTTGCCGCCGAGGACTCCGAAAAAGACATCTACCTCTACATCAACTCGCCCGGCGGTTCGATCACCGCGGGCATGGCGATCTACGACGCCATGGAGTTCGTGCCGAACGACATCGTGACCGTCGGCATCGGCATGGCGGCCTCGATGGGCCAGCTGCTCCTCACCGCAGGCACCAAGGGCAAGCGCTACATCACGCCCAACGCCCGTGTGCTGCTCCACCAGCCGCACGGTGGCTTCGGCGGCACCTCGTCCGACATCCAGACGCAGGCTCAACTGATCCTGTCGATGAAGCAGCGCCTGGCCGAGATCACGGCCGCTCAGACGGGCAAGACCGTCGAGCAGGTCAACGAAGACGGCGACCGCGACCGCTGGTTCACCGCAGAAGAGGCCCTCGAGTACGGCTTCGTCGACCACATCCGTTCGTCGGCATCCGACGTCATCGGTGGCGCCGGAACCGACCAGGAATAACTCCACCTACTTACCAGAAGGAACAAAAATGGAATCGCCACTGATGGGTGGAGCCCCCAAGTTCGAGGCCCCGAGCTCCCGCTACGTCCTGCCCTCGTTCGAAGAGCGCACGGCCTACGGCTACAAGCGTCAAGACCCGTACGCCAAGCTGTTCGAAGACCGCATCATCTTCATGGGCGTGCAGGTCGACGACGCGTCGGCCGACGACGTCATGGCCCAGCTGCTCGTGCTCGAGAGCATGGATCCGGATCGCGACATCACGCTCTACATCAACTCGCCCGGTGGGTCGTTCACGGCCATGACGGCGATCTACGACACGATGCAGTACATCCGCCCCGACATCCAGACGGTCTGCCTCGGTCAGGCCGCTTCGGCCGCAGCGGTGCTGCTCGCCGCCGGAACCCCCGGCAAGCGTCTCGCCCTGCCGAACGCCCGCGTCCTCATCCACCAGCCGTCCACCGGTGGTCAGGGTGGCGGTCAGGCGTCCGACATCGAGATCCAGGCGCAGGAGGTCCTCCGCATGCGCACCTGGCTCGAGGAGACCCTCTCGAAGCACTCCAACAAGACGCCCGAGCAGGTCAACCGCGACATCGAGCGCGACAACATCCTCGGTGCCCAGGCCGCCCTCGAGTACGGCCTGATCGATCAGGTTCTCACCTCGCGCAAGAACCTGGCGCTCACGAAGTAGAGCCTTACCCCAGAAGCCCCGCGCCCGCCCGGTGCGGGGCTTCTGGCGTGCGAGGCGGCGCAGCCCGTGAGAAGCGCGCAGGATCATCGCCCAAGCGTTTCGTGCGTCGGGAACGAACCACGGGTGGGCACGCCACCGACGGCGATTCCCGAGTCACGATGCTCTGAGTGTCGGCGGTTCGGGTTAGGCTCGTTCAACGACGACCGTCAGGTCACAACGCCTTAGGGAGGCCGAGCATGGCACGCATTGGTGAAAGTGCCGACCTGCTCAAGTGCTCGTTCTGCGGTAAGAGCCAGAAGCAGGTTCAGCAACTGATCGCCGGCCCCGGCGTCTACATCTGCGACGAGTGCGTCGAGCTGTGCAACGAGATCATCGAAGAGCGCCTCGCCGAGGCGGGCGAAGAGCCCTCGAGCGAGTTCGACCTGCCGAAGCCGCGCGAGATCTACGACTTCCTCGAGGAGTACGTGATCGGTCAGGCGCCTGCGAAGCGCGCGCTGTCCGTTGCCGTGTACAACCACTACAAGCGCATCCGGTCGCTCAACACGCTGGCCTCGGCCGACTCGCTCGGTGACGACATCGAGATCGCCAAGTCCAACATCCTCCTGATCGGCCCGACCGGCTGCGGCAAGACCTATCTCGCGCAGACGCTGGCGAAGCGGCTCAATGTGCCGTTCGCGGTCGCCGACGCGACGGCCCTCACCGAGGCGGGCTACGTCGGCGAAGACGTCGAGAACATCCTGCTGAAGCTCATCCAGGCCGCCGACTACGACGTCAAGCGGGCCGAGACCGGCATCATCTACATCGACGAGGTCGACAAGATCGCCCGCAAGGCCGAGAACCCCTCCATCACGCGCGACGTCTCGGGCGAGGGCGTGCAACAGGCCCTGCTCAAGATCCTCGAAGGCACCGTGGCCTCCGTCCCGCCGCAGGGCGGCCGCAAGCATCCCCACCAGGAGTTCATCCAGATCGACACGACGAACGTCCTGTTCATCGTCGCCGGTGCTTTCGCCGGGCTCGAAGAGATCATCTCCTCGCGAGCCGGCAAGCGCGGCATCGGGTTCGGCGCCCCGCTCTACAACAAGGGCAACGACGCCAACCTGTTCAGCGAGGTCCTGCCCGAAGATCTCCACAAGTTCGGGCTCATCCCCGAGTTCATCGGTCGCCTCCCCGTCGTGACGACCGTCACGCAGCTCGACCAAGAGGCGCTGATGGAGATCCTCACCAAGCCGAAGAACGCCCTCGTGCGCCAGTACCAGCGCATGTTCGAGCTCGACGGCGTCGAACTCGAGTTCGAGGAGCCGGCGCTGGAGGCCATCGCCGACCTCGCGGTCCTGCGCCAGACCGGTGCGCGCGGCCTTCGCGCCATCATGGAGGAGGTGCTCGGCCCGATCATGTTCGACGTGCCCTCCAATGACGAGGTGGGGCGAGTAGTCGTCACCAAGGCCTCCGTCCTCGAGAACGCGGCGCCGACCATCGTGCCGCGCTCCATCACCGAGCGCACCGAGAAGTCCGCCTAGCCCCCGTTAGTCGGCGTTACGTCGAAGGTTTCGCGCTCTGCGCGAGGCCTTCGATGCCGTGCCGACAGCCTGGGCGACACGCCGTGGCTCGGCCGATGCGCCGGCGCCGCGGACACGGCAGCTCGGCCGAAACGCATCGTCTTGCTGCAGGCGGACACTCTCGGGTGCAGGATGTGAGGAGTGCGGCCGATCAGGCGGCCGGCACATCGGACGGGGAACTCCGTGGACAGAGCCGACGGTCGACGGTCGAAACCGGGGGCGTTCGCGCGCGGGCCACGGTGGGTGGCGGGCCTTGCGGCTGCGAGCAGCCTCGCGCTGATCGTCGGGGCCGTCGCGCTGCCGGCGTCGGCGGCGGAGGCGGCGGCGCGCGCGGCGGTCAGCCCTGCCGCGGTGGGTCCCGTGGCGTCGAGCCCGGCGGCAGCAGGACAGGCGGCGGCGGTGACCCCGCCGGCGGCTCCCGCAGGATCCTGCCCCGTCTATGGTTCTCCCGGCAGCGGCGAGATCGCCGGCACCGACGCGAACGTCAGTGTGTACGTCGGCGGCGACTACGCCGCGACGGCCGGCGCCGCCGAGAGCGAGGAATCCTCGCCGTCGGGGAGAACGCCAGGTTCGACAAGCGTCCGGGTGGCACGTTCAACGTGGGTGTGGTCGGTGTCGGTTCGCAGGTGACTCCGCCGCCCGGCAGCGACATGCTCGTGGCCGGCGGCGACGTCTCGGTCGGCGACGCGACGACGCTGGACGTCGGGCACGGCATCGGCGGCAACGTCGTCGCAGGCGGGACCGCCGCTCCGCTCGACCGCATCACCACCTCGGGTGGCAGCGTGGCATCCGATGCCGCCGATCCGCTGGGCGCCTTCTCGGGGTTCGGCTCCGTGATCGCCCAGCGGTCGGCTTCTACGCGGCACTGCCGGTGACCGGGACCACCAGTGAGCTCTACGGCACGCGCACCTTCCGCGGCGACGGCACCTCGTCGCCGCAGGTGTTCCACGTGTCCGGACGCGAGCTGGGCAGCCCGACGCAGGCCGTCGCGATCCGCTTCGCGAACATCCCCACCGGCGCGCCCGTCATCATCACCGTCGAGGGTGCGGCGCCCGAGGCGTATCCGGCGGGCTTCTTCACCGACGCCGAACCCGGCCAGATCGCGTTCGGCGATCCGCGCTTCGCCGAGGTCGCTACGCACACGATGTGGAACTTCGCCGACGCCGCCAGCCTCACGATCGGAACGGGCGACCAGTTCCTCGGCTCGGTCCTGGTGCCCAGGGCGACGGCCCACTCCACGATCACCGCGAGCACCAACGGGCGCGTCCTCATCGGCGGCGACCTCGACTTCTCCGGCGACGGCAACGAGGCGCACTCGTACCCGTTCCCCGATCCCGACTTCGAGTGCAAGCCCGAGATCCTCCCTCCTCCCGCGACGGGTCGTCTGGCGGTGCAGAAGGTGGTCGTCGATTCCGCGGGCGTCGTCGATCCTGCTCGAACGTACGCGGGCACGTATTCCTGCCGAAGCGCGCAGGGGGACCCCATTCCCGGCAGTTTCTGGACGGTTCGCTCGGGCGGAGCGCCCCAGATCATCGCCTCGAACCTCGCTGTCGGGTCGGTGTGCACGCTGGCCGAACTCCCGCCCCCTCCACCCGACGCCGACGACCCGTCGTCCGTGTGGCAGCCGGTGTCCATCACGCCGTCGACCGTGACGATCGGTACCGACACGACCTCCGTCGTCACCGTGACGAACACGGTGGCGCGCGCGACGGGATCGTTCCGGATCCAGAAGACGCTGTCCGACCCCGGATCAGCGGTGCCGCCCGGTCGGGTCTTCACCGGGACGTCCAGCTGTCAGTTGCTCGGCCGTGACGTCACGCCCGCCGACAACACCTGGTCGGTGACGGCGGGCGGGCCGGCTGCCGTCGTGGGGCCGGTTCCGGTCGGAGCGGTGTGCGAGGTCCGCGAAACCCTGGGCAGCGCGCCCGATCCCGCTGCTCCCGGGCTCGGGTGGGGACCGACGCTGGTGTCGCCCAGCAGCATCGTCGTCGGGAGCGGTGCCACGCCGACCGTGACGGTTCAGAACTCGGTCGTTCCGGTCGCGGGCAGCTTCAGCATCGTCAAGACGTTCTCCGGAGTCGGCTCCGGCTACGACCCGGCGGCGCTCTTCGATTTCAGCTACAGCTGCAAGGCGCCCGGTCAACCGGCCGGCGCCCCGGTCGACGTGCGACTCGCCGCGGGGCAGCAGCGGACCGTGTCCGGGGTGGCGGCGGGAAGCACCTGCGCGGTGACGGAGGGCATCGAGCCGCCGACGAGCGACCCGTCGTACGAGTGGCAGGACCCCGAGGTCTCCGTCTCCGATCCTGCAGCGACGGTGTCGGGTCGAACCGCGACGTTCACGGTGGCGCCCGGTACCAGCCCCGCCGTGCAGGTGTCTTTCGTCGACACCCTCCTTCGGCAGACGGGCGACTTCGCGGTGCAGAAAGTGACGATCGATCCGCGCAGGATCGTCGATCCGACGCGCGCGTTCACCGGAGACTGGAACTGCGAATACGCAGGATCGCAGGTGGCCGGCGGCCGCTGGACCGTGCGTGCCAACGAGGGGGCCGCCCTGCTCGCCACGCAGTTGCCGCTCGGCACCACGTGCGTCGCCAACGAAGACCTTCAGATCTCCCCACCAGACCCTGCTGAGCCGCGCTTCACGTGGGCCGCGTCGAGTTCGACGAGGTCGTCGACGCCGGTGGCACCAGGCGCCGTCGCCGTGGTGACCCTCACCAACGTCGTCACCGAGCGGCTCGCTGCGGCGTCCATCGTGAAGGTCGTCGACGATGCCGCCGGAACGGCGCCGGCCGGTGCCCGCTACAGCGGCACGGTCGTCTGCTCGCCCCCGGCGGCGGCCCTGCGCTGACGGCACCGTGGTCGATCGAGGCGGGCCGGGCGCCGTCGCTCCTGATCGACGGCGTCGCGGAGGGGAGCAGTTGCGTCGTGCACGAGAACCCGGCTCCCGCTCCGGGGGCCGGATCCCAGTGGTCGCCGCCCGTGATCAGCCCCGAGTCGTTCGTGGCCTACCAGGCCGACCCCGTGACCGTCACCGTGCGCAACATCATCGTGCCCTCCGGCGCCGTCGATCCGGGCGGCGTCGGCCCGGGCGGAGGAGGCCCTGTCGATCCGGGTGGCATCGCGCCTGCTGTCACGCCGCCCCAGCTCGCCTTCACCGGCTCTGCGCCTACGCCCCTCGGGTTGGCAGGCCTGGCGGCTCTGCTCGCGGGGTGGCTGGTCGTCTTCGCTTCCCGTCGTCGGCGGCGGGCCACCTGACCGACACGCCCGGCGACGCGACGCGGTTCGGACGACGGCGGAGGGTCGCCGCGCGTCAGGTCGGGCGATCCACGTCGGCGTGCGGCCGCAGAAGCGACGGCGCCCCTACGCCAGCCGCCGGCGTGCGAGCAGCGGCGCGACCTCGGCGTCGCGACCGCGGAAGTCGCGGTAGGCCTCGAGAGGGTCCTTCGAGCCGCCGACGCCGAGCAGGCGCTGCCGGAACCGCGAACCGCCCTCGCGCGACAGCCCACCGTTCGCTCCGAACCACTCGACGGTGTCGGCGTCGAGCACCTCGCTCCAGATGTACGAGTAGTAGCCCGCGTCGTAGCCGCCCGAGAAGGTGTGCGCGAAGTACGTGCTCGAGTAGCGGGTGGGGACGGCCGGGTGGTCGAGGCCGACGGCTGCCAGCGCCGACGCTTCGAACGCGGCCACGTCGTCCACCGACGTGAGCCCCGCTGCCTCGTCGAACGTGAGTGAGTGCCACGCCTGGTCGAGGAGCGCCGCGGCGAGGTACTCCGACGTCTCGAAGCCCTGGTTGAAGCCTTCGGCTGCGAGGAGCTTCTCGACCAGGGCGGCGGGCATCGGCTCACCGGTCGCGTAGTGCCGCGCGTAGTTCGACAGGACCGAGGGCCACAGGATCCACATCTCGTTCACCTGACTCGGGAACTCCACGAAGTCGCGGAACACGTTGGTCCCGGAGAAGTGCGGGTACTGAACGCGTGCGACGAGGCCGTGCAGGGCGTGCCCGAACTCGTGGAACATCGTGGTGACCTCGTCGAGCGTCAGGAGGGTCGGCGATCCTGCCGGAGGCTTGGCCACGTTGAGGTTGTTGACGACGACGGGCAGAGGCTCGAGCAGCGCGGACTGCGAGACGAGCGGATTCATCCACGCGCCGCCGCGCTTGGAGTCGGGCGTGTACAGGTCGAAGACGAACAGGCCGACCGGCGAGCCGTCTGCGTCGCTCACCTCGAAGACGCGGGCGTCCGGGTGGTAGGCGACGAGGTCGCCACGCTCTGCGAAGGTCAGGCCGTAGAGCGACGTGGCCGCGAAGAAGACGCCGTCGTGAAGCACGCGTTCGGACTCGAAGTACGGTCGCATCTCGGAGGCGTCGAAGTCGTACTTCTCCGCCCGGACCTTCTCGGTGTAGAAGGCCCAGTCGTGTGCTTGGATCTCGCCGTCGAACGCCGGATCGTCGGAGGCGACGGCCTGCAGATCGGCCCACTCGGCGCGTGCGTTCGACGCGGCGGGGGAGCGAGACGCTCGAGCAGCGCGCTCACGGCCTCGGGGGATCCTGCCGTCTCACCGGCCGTGACGTAGGCGGCGTGCGTGGCGAAGCCGAGCAGAGCGGCGCGCTCCGCCCTGAGGCGGACGATGTCGAGCAGCACCTGTCGGTTGTCGAACTCGCCGCCGTGACTGCCACGGGACTTCGAGGCCGTCATGATGCGTGCCCTCAGGTCGCGGTTCGTCAGTGACGCGAGCAGGGGGTGGCCCGTGAAGAGGGTGAGCGCGATCAGATAGCCGCCGTCGAGACCCCGCTCGGCGGCAGCCGCAGCCAGGGAGGCGATCGTGTCGTCGTCGAGGCCGTCGAGCTCGTCGACGTCGTCGACGACCACGGCCAGGGCGTTCGTGTCGGCGAGAAGGTTCTTCTCGAAGCGGGTGGTGAGCGTCGACAGGTCGCTGTTGAGTTCGCGGAGGTGCTCTTTGTCGACGTCGCCGAGACCGGCGCCGGCGCGGCTGAATTCGGAGTGGTATCGCTCGACGAGGTAGATCTCTTCCGGGGTGAGGTCTGCCGCCTCGGCGGTCCCGAGTGAGTCGTAGACCGCCTGGATCCGCGCGAAAAGGACGGGGTCGAGCCGGATCGCGTCCGCGTGCGCGGCGAACGCCGGGGCCAGCTCGAGTTCGAGCGCGTTCGTCTGATCGGACGAGTCGCTCGACGACTTGTTGCCGAAGACGTACTCGACGCGGGCGAGCAACTGGCCCGAGCGTTCGAGCGCCACGATGGTGTTCTCGAACGAGGCGGGGGCAGGATCACCGGTGATCGCGTCGATCTCGGCCCTCTGTGCCGCGAAGCCCGCTTCGAATCCCGGTAGGTAGTCGTCGTCGGCGATGTCGGCGAAGGGCGGCAGGGAGAACGGGAGAGTGCTCGGTTCGAAGAACGGATTCGTCATCGTGTCAGCCTATTCCCGGCCACGCGCAAAGAAATCTCTGCAAACGAACATGTGCAAAGAATCTGTTGCAAAGATTTCTTTGCACGCGTAGAGTCGTCATCATGGTCGACGACAGCAAGCAGACGAACTCCCGGATTCTCGAGGCAGGCGCTCTCCGCGCCATGGCCCACCCGGTCCGGGCCGACCTCTACGAAGCGCTGTCGGCCTTCGGCCCCGCGACGGCGACCCAGCTCGGCCAACGGCTGGGGGAGTCGAGCGGTTCGACGAGCTACCACCTGCGTCAGCTCGCCAAGCACGGCCTCGTCCGCGAGGTGGAGGGTCGCGGCACCACGCGCGAGCGCTGGTGGGAACGCGTGCCCGGCGGCATCGACGTCTCGTACTACGACCATGACGACGAAGCCTCTCGGGTCTCGGCCCAGATGGTCGCTCGCCTGTGGGAACGCAGTCGGGCCGCCCTCCTGGACGACTTCCAGAACAATCCGGAGACCGTCGGTCCCGAGTGGTACCGGGCCTCCACCCTCGATACGGCCAACTTCAACGCCACCGTCGACGAGCTCAGGAATGTCGTCCGTGCGTGGCACGATTTCGACCACACGTACCTGCAGCCTCTTCGCGGCCGCGAGGCAGAACCGGGTGCACGTCGCATCCAGGTTCACTTCAACGCCTTCCCCCTCATCGACACGCAAGCACCTGCTCCCGACACGCAGGCCACCGCCTCCCAAGGAGACTGACATGTCCGCCGCAACCATCGCCCGCACCCGCCGCCCCGCCGCCCGCGGCGTCGACCGCCTCACCCTCGTCGTCGGGCTGGCGCTCGTCGACTGGTCGCACGCCAGGGCCGCCCGCCGCGCCCTCGCCGACCGCACCCCGCGCCGTTCCCGCATCCAGATCGACGAAGCCCGGCTGCAGGCCGCGCGCCTCGAGCACGATGCGCTCGGCATGACGCGCTTCCGCTGAGGCACGGCGCTCCCGCTCGACATGACGCGCTTCCGCTGACGCGCTACGGTCGAGACATGGCCAGCGACGACGAGAACCCCGTGTCCGAGACGTACACCCACGGTCACCACGAGAGTGTGCTCCGCAGCCACAGCTGGCGCACGGTCGAGAACTCGGCGGCCTACCTGCTTCCACACCTGGTTCCCGGGCTCTCCCTGCTCGACGTCGGAGCCGGCCCGGGCACCATCACCGCCGACTTCGCCGCGCGGCTCGCCCCGGGGCGGGTCGTCGGGATCGACTCCTCGGCCGAGATCGTCGCGCAGGCCGCGGCGCTTGCCGAGTCGCAGGATCTCGACAACGTCGTCTTCGAGACGGCCGACGTCTACGCCCTCCCGTACCCCGACGACTCGTTCGACGTCGTCCACGCCCACCAGGTGCTGCAGCACCTCGCCGACCCCGTCGCGGCACTCGTCGAGATGCGCCGGGTCGCCAAGCCGGGCGGGCTCCTCGCCGTGCGTGACGTCGACTACCGGGGCACCATCTGGGCGCCCGAGAACGCCGGGCTCGACCACTGGATGACCGTCTACCAGCTCGTGCACCGCGGCAACGGCGGCGAGCCCGACGCCGGGCGCCACCTCAAGGGCTGGGCGCGAGAGGCCGGGTTGACCGACATCGCGTCGTCGGCGTCGATCTGGTGCTTCGCCTCCGACGCCGAGCGGGTCTGGTGGGGCGAGAGCTGGGCGACCCGGGCACTCGAGTCGAAGTTCTACGCCGACGCGATCGAGAAGCAGGCCGCCACCGACCTCGACCTGCACGCGATCTCCGACGCCTGGCTGGCGTGGCGAGACGCTCCGGACGGCTGGTTCGCGATGCCGCACGGCGAGCTGCTCGCTCGGGTCTGATCGCGCTCGGCTGCTACGGTCGAGCCATGGTCAGCAGGATCTCCCACACCACGATCGACTGCCGCGACGCGTATGCGCTCTCGGAGTGGTGGCGTCAGGTTCTCGGGTACGTCGACGATCCCGACGACCCGAATGAGCCGGGTCACGAAGAGTGCCTCATCCTCGATCCTGCCGGTCCGCATCGCGTGCTCTTCATCGAGGTTCCCGAAGCGAAGTCCGTGAAGAACCGGATCCACTTCGACCTTCGGCCGCAGGATCGCACGCAGGCGGAAGAGATCGAGCGTCTCGTCTCGATCGGCGCGACCGCCTTGGCCGACCTCCGCCGTGACGACGGCGGCTGGGTGACCCTCGCCGACCCCGAGGGCAACGAGTTCTGTGTGCTCATGTCGCCGGCCGAGCGCGACGCCGTCCTGGCGGCTCGGGCGTAGCGCCGGCGCTAGAAGTCGTCGTCGTCGGGCTCCGACTCGGACGGCTCCGAGACGTGAGCGGTGTCGGACGCCGGGTCGTAGCGGATGAGCGTGCCGTCGTCGAGTTCGACGACCGGGCGGCGCTCCAGCCAGGTCACGGTCCAGCGCCAGGTCGACGCGTCGACCCCTGCACCGCGAGCTCCTGTTCGACGCGCGCGACGGCGGACACGACGGCCGCGGGGAGACGGTCGGGGACTGCGCCGCCCACGGGCCAACGGGTTCCGAGCTGCATCAGACGGCCGGCTGTTCGGCGAGCACGATGTCGGTCACGGCGAGCTCGTCGCCCTCGACGAAGGTCAGCGTCTCGATGCGGCCGACGGCTGCGAGGTCGTCGCCGGCGGATCGAAGCAGGGCGAGCGCGGCGGCGGGGGCCGACACGACCGCCGAGGTGACGGGGGTCTTCTGCGAGGCCTTGGCGTCTGTCTTGGCGCGGCGGATACCGATCAGCGCCTGGCCGACGAGGTCGACCAGACCGGAGGCAGGATCGGAGACACCCAGCTCCGTGACGGTCGGCCAGGCCGCCGTGTGGACCGAGGAGTCGTGGGTCCACGACCAGACCTCCTCGGTGGCGAAGGGAAGGTAGGGCGCGAGCAGTCGCAGCAGGCCGTCGACCGCGGTCTGCAGCGTGAGCACCGCGCTCGCCTGACCCGCCGTCGATCCTGCGCCGTACGCCCGCTCTTTGACGAGTTCGAGGTAGTCGTCGCAGAAGGTCCAGAAGAACTTCTCGATGGTCTCGAGCGCCTTGGCGTGGTCGTAGCCGTCGAGCGAGGTCGTCGCCGACTCGATGACCGCCGCGAAGTTCGCCAGCAGATCGCGGTCGAGGGGAGCGGTCACGCCGGCGGCGTCGACCGAGACGCCCGCGGGCAGCTCGAACGAGTACACGAACTTGGCCGCGTTCAGCACTTTGATCGCCAGGCGGCGGCCGACCTTGATCTGCTTCGGGTTCTGCGGGTCGAAGGCCGCGTCGGTGCCGAGGCGCGACGAGGCCGCCCAGTAGCGCACCGCGTCGGAGCCGTGGTCGTCGAGCATGGCGGCCGGCGTGACCACGTTGCCCTTCGACTTCGACATCTTCTTGCGGTCGGGGTCGACGATGAAGCCGGAGATGGAGGCGTTCGTCCACGGCACCGTGTCGCCTTCGAGCTGCGCGCGGAGCATCGTCGAGAAGAGCCAGGTGCGAATGATGTCTTGACCCTGGGGGCGCAGCGAGTACGGGTACACGAGGTCGAAGAGCTCGGGGTCGGTCTCCCATTTGCCGGCGAGCTGCGGCGTCAGCGACGAGGTCGCCCAGGTGTCCATGACGTCGACCTCGCCCTGGAATCCGCCCGCGACGCCGCGCTGCGACTCGTCGTAGCCGGGAGCCGTGTCGGACGACGGGTCGACCGGCAGAGCGTCTTCGGACGGGACGATCGGCCGGTCGAAGACGGGGTTGCCATCGGCGTCGAGCGGGTACCAGACCGGGATCGGCACCCCGAAGAAGCGCTGGCGCGAGATGAGCCAGTCGCCCGAGAGGCCCTTGACCCAGTTCTCGTAGCGGACGCGCATGAAGTCGGGGTGGAAGGCCACCTCTTCGCCGCGCTTCAGCAGCGTCGCACGCAGCTCCTCGTCGCGAGCGCCGTTGACGATGTACCACTGGCGGGTCGACACGATCTCGAGGGGCTTGTCGCCCTTCTCGAAGAACTTGACGGGGTGGGTGATCTTCTCGATCTCGCCCACGAGCTCGCCGGTCTCCTGGAGCAGCGCGACGATCTCGGCCTTGGCGCTGAACACGGTCTTGCCGGCCAGCTTCGCGTAGGCCTCTCGGCCCGCTGACGACTCGATGGCGGCGGGGGCCTCGCTGATGAAGCGGCCGTCGAAGCCGAGGACGGAGCGGTTCGGGAGATCGAGCTCGCGCCACCAGATCACGTCGGTCGTGTCGCCGAACGTGCAGATCATCGCGATCCCGGAACCCTTGTCTTTCTGGGCCAGGTGGTGCGCCAGCACGGGCACCTCGACATCGAACAGCGGAGTCGTCACGGTGGTGCCGAAGAGGTGCTGGTAGCGCTCGTCGTCGGGGTGCGCGACGAGAGCCACGCAGGCGGGGAGGAGCTCGGGCCGCGTGGTCTTGATCAGGATGTCGTCGCCGTCGGGCACGTGGAAAGCCAGCGTGTGGTAGGCACCGGGCATGTCTTTGTCTTCGAGCTCGGCCTGGGCCACGGCGGTGCGAAACGTGATGTCCCACAGCGTCGGCGCCTGAGCCTGGTAGGCCTCGCCGCGGGCGACGTTGCGGAGGAACGCCTTCTGCGCGATGGCCTGCGAGTCGTCGCCGATCGTGCGGTACGACTGGGTCCAGTCGACGCTGAGTCCGAGCTTGCGCCAGACGTCTTCGAACTGCTTCTCGTCTTCGACGGTGAGGCGTTCGCAGAGCTCGACGAAGTTGCGGCGCGAGATCGGCAGCTGGTCGGCGGCCTTGGACGACTTGTTGTCGCCGCCTTCGAACGGCGGGGTGAAGTCGGGGTCGTAGGGGAGGGACGGGTCGCAGCGGACGCCGTAGAAGTTCTGCACGCGGCGCTCGGTGGGCAGGCCGTTGTCGTCCCAGCCCATCGGGTAGAAGACGCTCTTGCCGCGCATGCGCTCGAAGCGGGCCTTGACGTCGGTGTGGGTGTAGCTGAACACGTGGCCGATGTGGAGGCTGCCGGAGGCCGTCGGGGGCGGCGTGTCGATCGAGTAGATGTTGTCGCTGGTGGCGCCGGCGCGATCGAAGAGATAGGTGCCGTCGGTCTCCCACTGCGGGCCCCAGTGCGCTTCGAGCCCTTCGAGGGCCGGCTTCTCGGGCATGGGACGAGTCATGGCAGTACTCCTTCGGTATGGACGGCACCGTGTCGGTGGTGAGGTGCCTGAATGTTCTGTGCCGAGTTTACGCGCTGAGGCCAATCGACTGAAATTTTGCCGTCTGGTAGGCTTGACGGGTTTTGCCGCGGGATCCCTCGCGATCCTGCACCCCCGACCCTTGCCACGAAACCAGGAGTGAATGCGTATATGAGCGATCTTTCGTCACGTCCCACAGCACCGAAGAAAATCCGTACACCCCGGCAAGGACGCCGACGACTGACCACGGACGACGTCACCGTCGTCGAAGAATCACAGCTCAAGCGCGCGGTCGCCGCGGCCGCTCTCGGCAACGGCATGGAATGGTTCGACTTCGGCGTCTTCGCCTACCTCACCACCACCCTGGCGCGCGTCTTCTACCCCTCGCTCAGCCCGACGCTCAGCGTCATCCTCACCTTCGCGACCTTCACCGCAGCGTTCGTCGTCCGTCCCATCGGCGGCGCCGTGTTCGGCCCCTCGGCGACAGGATCGGCCGCCAGAAGGTGCTGGCCGTCACGATGATCATGATGGCCGCCGGCACCTTCGCCATCGGCTTCCTGCCCGACTTCAACACCATCGGCGTCTGGTCGCCGATGCTGCTCCTGCTGGCCCGCCTCGTCCAGGGCTTCTCGACGGGGGAGAATACGGCGGGGCGGCGACCTTCATCGCCGAGTACTCGCCCGACAAGCGCCGAGGCTTCATGGGCTCGTGGCTCGAGTTCGGCACGCTGGGCGGTTACGTCCTCGGTGCCTCGCTCGTCACGATCCTGCAGTTCGCCATGCCGGAGGACACGCTCCTCAGCTGGGGCTGGCGGATCCCGTTCCTCATCGCCGGGCCGCTCGGCATCGTCGGCCTCTACCTGCGCCTCAAGCTCGAAGAGACGCCGGCGTTCCAGAGGCAGCAGGAGGAGGCGTCCAAGCGCGAGGCGGTCAAGACGCCCGTCCTTCGCCTCTTCGGCGAGAACTGGCGCGCGCTGCTCATCTGCATCGGCCTCGTCCTGGTGTTCAACGTCACCGACTACATGCTGCTGTCGTACATGCCGACCTACCTGACGACGACGCTGGGCCGCGACGCGACCAACGGGCTCGTCCTGGTGATCGTCGTCATGGTGCTGATGATGGCCGTGATCGGCCTCGGCGGACGTCTCTCCGACCGCTTCGGCCGGCGTCCTGTCCTGTTCGCAGGATGCCTCGGATTCCTGTTCCTGTCGTGGCCGGCCCTCAAGCTGGTGCAGACCGACTCGGCCGTCCTCGTCTTCGTGGGCCTGCTGATCCTGGGCCTCGTCCTCGTCACGTTCACGTCGACGATGCCCTCGACGCTGCCGGCGCTCTTCCCGACGATCATCCGCTACGGCGCGCTGGCGATCGCCTTCAACGTGTCGGTCTCGCTCTTCGGAGGCACGACGCCGCTCGTCACCGAGTCGCTGGTCGCCTGGGCCACCAGGAGCGGCTTCGCGTGGGCGAACGACATCCCCGCGTTCTACCTCATGATCGCCGCCGTGATCGGCCTGATCGCGGTCTGGTTCACGAAGGAGACCGCGAACGCGCCCCTGCTCGGCTCCGGCCCTGCCGTGGCCAGCGAGGAGGAGGCTCGCGAGCTCGTCGAGGCGTACGCCGACGAGTCGAGCGAGGTGGCGCAGTCGGAGTGGGCCGTCGAGTACGCCCAGTCCGGGCCGATCGACATCGTGCCGCCCACCTCTTCGAAGCTCGCCCCGGAGCCCGAGCCCCTCGCCGCGAAGTAGCCAGCTGCTGCCGTAACGCGTTTTGCGGACATCCGGACCTGCCGCGGCAGGGTGAAATGTCCGCAAAACGCGTCGCGGCGAACTACGCCTCCGGCAGGGCGGCGGCGAGCAGGGCGCGCGTGTACGGGTGCGTCGGCTCGGTGAAGACCTGCTCCGTGTCGCCGTGCTCGACGATCCTGCCGCCCTGCATCACGGCCACGCGGTCGCTCTGGTGGCGCACGACGTCGAGATCGTGCGAGATGAACAGAGAGGCGAGTCCGCGCCGCCGTTGGAGGTCGTCGAGGAGGTCGAGCACCTGCGCCTGCACGGTCACGTCCAGCGACGACACCGGCTCGTCGCAGATCAGCACGCGTGGCCCGGGCGCGAGGGCTCGTGCGATCGCGACGCGCTGGCGCTGCCCGCCGCTCAGGGTCGCCGGGAAGCGCTCCGCCACGTCGGCCGGCAGATCGACTTCGTCGAGCAGACGAGCGACGTCGGCGGCACGACCGCCGCGCCCGGCACGGCGCCCTGCCCCCAGGGCGTCGTCGAGGATCCTGCCCACCGTCAAGCGGGGGTCGAACGAGCTGAGCGCGTCCTGGTAGATCGCGCCGAGGTCTTTGCGGCGCTGTCGACGCTCACGCTCGGGGAGCGGGTTCCACGGTTCGCCGAGGAGCTCCACGGTGCCGTCGTCGGGCGAATCGAGGCCGAGCAGGATCCGCGCCGTGGTCGTCTTGCCCGACCCCGACGCGCCGACGAGCCCCAGCGTCTCGCCGCCGCGGAGCTCGAGCGACACCCCGTCGACGGCGAGCGTGGCGCCGAATCGGCGGGTCAGGCCCTCTGCACGCAACAGGGGGTGCGACGTCAGGAGAATCTCGTCATCCGGTGCGGGCACCGGGGAGGACTCACGGGTTTCCCCTGATCTGTCGACTGCCGACAGGCGCGAGCCGCGCGGCTTGCCCGCGGGCAGCGCCGCGACCAACCGCCGCGTGTAGTCCTGCTCGGGCGTGTCCAGGATCTGCGCGACCGTGCCCTGCTCGACGACCCTCCCACCGCGCATCACGAGCACCCGGTCGGCCAGCCGTCGCACGGCGCCGAGGTCGTGGCTGATGGCGAGCACGGCCGTCCCGTCGTCTCGCAGGGCCGCCAGCCGGTCGATGACCACGCGCTGGACCTCCGCGTCGAGGGCCGTCGTCGGCTCGTCGGCGATGATCAGCCCCGGGTTCGCGACCAGGGCCGCCGCGATGAGGGCCCGCTGACGGAGCCCGCCCGAGAGTTCACCGGACCGCTGTGCCCTCCGGGCCGCAGGATCGGGCATACCCACCTGCGCGAGGACCTCCAGCACGCGTGCACGACGCTCACGGGCGGTGAGCTTCGTGTGCAGGCGCAGCACGTCGTCGATCTCGCGGCCGATCGGGCGAAGCGGGTCGAGGGAGACGAGGGCATCCTGCAGGATCAGGCCGAGCCGCGCACCGCGCAGGCGCCGAAGGGCCCGCTCCGAGAGCCCGAGCAGAGACGCGCCGTCGAGCTCGAGGCGATCTGCGGTGACCGTGCCGCCGGTGAGCCCGAGGAGTGCGCGCGCGGTGACGCTCTTGCCTGAGCCCGACTCGCCGACGAGCGCGACGCACTCGCCGGGGGCCAGGGTGAACGAGACGTCGTCGACGACGCCTACCCCGCCGAACGCCACGCGGAGCCCTCGACCGCGAGCCCAGTGGAGTTCATCGCCGACCTCGGCGCGACAGGCGGCGGCCGAGCACCGTCGTCGAGGCGGCGGTCGCGACGATGGCGAGGCCCGGGAAGACCGTCATCCACCACGCCACCGAGAGGTACGTTCGGCCGGCCTCCAGCATGGCACCCCACTCGGGCGCGGGTGGTGGGGAGCCGAGGCCGAGATAGCTCAGCGACGAGGCCCAGACGACCGCCTGCCCGACGCCGAGGGTCGCCAGGACCAGGACGGGGGCCAGCGCGTTGGGCAGGACGTGCCGAGTCAGGACGAAGGACGGCGAGCGCCCCAGGACCCGCGCCGCCTCGACCATCTCGGACGACCGAACGCGCCGGATCTGCGTGCGGAAGATCCGCGCGTAACCCGGAGCCGTCGCGAGCCCGACGGCGAGGGTCGCCGGGATCGGCCCCGGGCCGGTGAATGCGATGATCACGAGGGCGAGGAGGAGCCCCGGCAGGGCGAAGAGGACCTCGAGCAGCCGCGAGACGGCGGCGTCGGTCGCGCGAGAGCCGATCCCCGCGGCGACACCGAGGACGAGCCCCAAGGCCGTGCCGATCGCCGTCGCCGCGAGTCCGATCAGCAGCGAGGCCCCGGCACCGTGCACGACGCGCGAGAAGAGGTCGCGCCCCGAGTCGTCGGTGCCGAAGGGGTGCGCGAGAGAGGGCGCCGCGAACGCGTCGGCGGGGGAGATGGCGAGCGGATCGCGCGGGGCGAGCAGGCCGGGCGCCGTGGCGGCCACGACGACGAGCAGCAGGATCACGGCGGCGACGGTCTCGGCTGCGGTCAGTGGCCGGCGACGCTTCCGGCTGCGCCGCGGGAGAGTGACCGTGCTCGGCAGCTCGGGCAGGACGGTCACGACGCCGCCGCCCGGGTGCCTCGGGGTCCACCAGGCGTTCCGCCAGATCGCCGAGCGCGACCACGACGACGTACGCGAGCGCCGAGACCAGGGCGACGCCGGTGACGAGCGGGATGTCGCGCAGCGTCACGGCGTCGAGCAGGGTGCGTCCGAGGCCGGGGCGCGCGAAGACCGACTCGACGACGACGGCACCGCTCAGGAGGGAGCCGAAGGCCCATCCCGACAGGGCCAGTCCGGGCAGGGCGGCGTGCCGCAGCAGGTGCCGGCCGAAGACGCCGGAGGGCCCTTCGCCGCGAGCCCGCGCCGAGAGGGCGAACGGCGCCGACGCCGCGTCGAGCAGCGATTCGCGGGTCACCTGGCCGAGGAAACCCGCCACCGGCACCGCCAGGGTGACGACCGGAAGCACCAGCCCGGCGGGAGTTCCCGAGCTCACCGGCGGGAACCAGTCGAGCTGCACGGCGAAGACGACGATCAGGATGCTCGCGAGCAGGAAGTGGGGAACGGCCGAGGCGACGACTTCGAGGGCCGAAGCGAGGAGTTCGCGATCCTGCCGCCGCCGGAACTCCACCAGGCCACGGCGATCGCGAGCAGCCAGGCGACCACCAGCGAGACCGCTGCCAGCAGCATCGTCGGCGGCAGCTGGGCCCCGAGCACAGACGCGACGCTCTGCTTGAGCGAGTACGACGTGCCGAGGTTTCCGGTGGCGAGGCGCCCCAGCTGCTGGCCGTACTGCACGACGAGCGGCTGGTCGAGGCCGTACTGCTCGCGGACCAGCGCCAGGGCCGCCGCGCTGGCCTGCGATCCGGGGCCGCCCAGGATCGCCTCCGCCGGATCACCGGGCACCAGCCGGATCGCGAAGAAGATCAGCGTCGCCACGGCCCAGAGCACGATGACCGCGCCCACGACCCGGCCGGCCAGCCAGCGGAGAGCGGCGAGTGTCATGCCCTGAAGGATGTCACTTCGACAGCCACGTGTCGTAGAGCGTCGGCGTCGACACGGTCGGCGTCGCTCGCAGCCCGTGCACCGAGGTCCGGTACAGGTAGTGGTTCTGCTGGTCGTAGAGCGGCAGGACGTAGTAGCCGGCAAGCACGATCTTCTGCGCCTGGTCGTAGAGGTCCTTGCGTTTCGACTGGTTCGACTCCTCGCCCGCCTGCTTCAGGAGCGCGTCGAGCTTCGGGTCGTTCACCTGCGCGTTGTTGGCGAAGTAGCCGGACGGCGCGGGCTTGATGCTCGAGGAGTCGTAGAGGATGTCGAGGACGCCCGGGCCGACCTTCGTGTACGGCGCGCTCACGATCTCGTACTTATGGGCGGCGAGGGCGCCGTACCAGCTCGACAGGTCGAGCTGCGAGATCTCGACGTCGAAGCCGAGGGTCTTGGCCTCCGCCTGGATCTGCTCGAAGAGGGAACGCTCGGCGGGGATCGACTGGTTGGTGCTCACCGGGAAGCGGACGGTGAGGCGCTTGCCGTCTTTGGTGCGGTAGCCGCTCGAGTCGCGTGTCGTCCAGCCGGCCTCATTCAGGAGGTCGTTCGAGCGCTTCTTGTCGATCGAGAAGAGGCTCTTGTCGCTGTAGCCGTCTTTCTCGATGCTGGAGAGCAGGGAGTACGACCGCTTGGCGGTACCGAAGAACAGGCTCGTGATCCCCGCGTTGACGTCGACACCCGTGATGAAGGCCTCGCGGACGCGTTCGTCGTTGAACGGCGCCTGCGAGGAGTTGAGTTCGAGCCGGTCCGAGGCGCCGGGCCTCGGGGCGTCGATGGCTTTGAGCTGGCTGCTCTTCGCCGCGGCGACGAGAGTGTCGGGCTGCGCGTTGTCGATCACGTCGACCTGCCCGGCCTGGAGTGCGGCGTAGCGCGACGCCGAGTCGGGGATGAAGCGCCAGGTGATCTTCGACAGGTAAGCGGTGCCCTTGTGAGCGGCGTCCTGCGGAGGCGAGGTGTATTTCGTGTTGCGCACCATCGTGATGGCGCTCTGCTTCACCCACTTGGTGACCTTGAACGGCCCGGTGCCGACGGGGACTCGCAATTCACGGCCTGGCTGCGCTTCAGCGCCGTGGGCGACTCGATCGCGAGCCAGGGCATCGACAGGGAATCGAGCAGCGACGAGTCGGGGCTCGACAGGTCGATCTTCACGGTGTGGGCGTCGACGGCCTCGGCCTTCGTCACCTTGCCGAGCGCGAGGTACCCGGTGGACGAGAGCGTCGCGGGGTCTTTCACGTGGTCGATGTTCGCGACGACGGCCGACGCGTCGAACGGCGTTCCGTCGGTGAACGTGACGCCCTTCTTCAGCGTGAAGGTCCAGCTGAGGCCGTCGGCGGCCTGCTTCCACGAGGTTGCGAGCCACGGGATGACGTCGCCACGGACGTTCTTCGAGACGAGCTCCTCCAGATACTGCGATGCGACCAGAGCCTGCGGGTAGTTGCCTCCGACGTGCGGGTCGAGGCAGGTCGGCTCGGCGTCGCCGGAGGCGTAGGTCACGGTTCCGCCGCGCTGCGGCGACGCACTGTCGCCGCCGTTCGAACGGGACCCGGACGTGCATCCGGAGAGGACGAGGGCGGACGCGACGGCGAGGCCGAGGACAGCGAGAAGCGGGGTGCGCATGAGGCTCCGAGGGAGGGGATGTTTTTGGACCCGGTACAATAACGAGCCTGACGAGTCTAGCGGGAGAATGCTGACGTGACATCCACTTCCAGCAGAGCGGGCAGGCCCCGGCGCTCGTCCGCCGAGATCCTGGCCGACGCCGCCTCCGAGCTCTTTCTCGAGAACGGCTACTCGGGCACCACCGTCGACCAGATCGCTCAGCGGGCCGGCGTCAGCCGGGCCACCTTCTTCAACTACTTCCAGGGAAAGGCCGATCTGCTGTGGCTCGACCTGGATCGCAGCCTGGAGCTTCTGCCCGAGGCGCTGCGTCACGTGGCCGCGGAGCCGGGCGGCCGTGATCCTGCGTCGCTCGTCGCGGCCGCTCTGACAGCGGTGGCCGATGCGCACGACGACGCCCGCGTGCCCTGGGCGCTCTCGCAGGGCGAAGCGATGCGCATCGGTGACGACCTCACCGCGTCCGCGGCCAGCAGGTTCGTCGCGCAGCAGACGCGCGTCGCGGCGTACGTCGCCGAGTGCCGCGGAGAGCGGCACGACGCCCCGTGGCCCCAGGTGGTCGCCGCGGCGCTCCTCGCGGCTGCGGGCGCCGCGACCGTGGCCTGGGCGCGCGCCGGAATCGGCCGCGGTCGCCTCGCGGACTACGTGGGGCCCGCCGTCGATCCGGTGGCGCGCGGCCTGGCTTCTTCCGTGCAGTAGATCGTCGCGTCGGTCGCGCGTCCGATCGTCGCGTCGGCCTGTCCCTCGGGCGAGGATCCCGAGGCGCCCGAATCGCCCCGATCGGGGGCCGCGGGCGCATGGTCTCGGGCCCGCGGCGATGCTAGCGTCATCGGACCACCCGAGATCACCGGGTGGATTCCTCGCTCGGGGGTGGGTCGGAGCGCTGGACAACCCGAAGACTCACGCCGAAAGACCGTTCACCTGTGAAGAACTCTGCCTTGCGTCGGGCCCTCGTGGTTCCGGCCGTACTCTTGCTGGGTCTGGGCGGCACCGCCCTCGTCGCGACGCCCGCTTTCGCGGCGCCTGCGGCGACTCCCGCGCCGATCGCCACGCCCGGCCCGACCGGAGCGCCCGCGGTTGCGCCGACCGCGAAGCCCACCGCCACTCCGAGCCCGACGGACGCGCCCACTCCCCAGCCCGCGGTCAGGGCTGCTGAGCCGCGCGACCTCACGATCACGTCGCCGAACCTCACCTCGGGCAGCGTCACCATTAGGGGAACGCGGACTCTCACTCTCAAGGGCACGGCCCCGGCCGGTTCGACGCTCGAGCTCGCCGACGAGTGGAACGGGACCCGTCTCACCACCGTCCACACGACGGGCACCACGTTCACCCTCTCGTACACGTTCGCCGATGACGCGCCCTACGACCAGTGGCTCGAGGTCACCGGCACCCACGGCACGACCGTGCTCAGCGAGTACGACTTCGACGCCGTCTTCGACCACGACACGAGCGCGACTCCGACTCTCGACACGCCCGTCGACGGCACGACGTTCGAGACCGCCCCGCTGCCCCTCGGCCTCTCGACGCTGGCCAAGCCCGTGACCTTCTCGGGCACCGGAACCCCGGGCGACGACATCACGCTCTCGTTCTCGACCCCTGGATCGACGCCCGACCCGGACGCCTTCGGCCTCGACGACTTCGGCGGGTTCCAAGCCGACGAGATCGTCGTCGACGACGACAACTCGTGGACCGGCAGCGCGTACGTCTTCTACGGCGACGTCTCCGTCTCCGCCTCGCAGGTGCAGCTCGGCGGGAAGGACTCCGACCAGGAGGTCACGCAGGAGTCCGACCTCACCGACCCGATCGACATCACGATGAAGGCCCCGAAGGGAACCGTGCTGCCTCCGGAGATCACGAAGCCGGCCTACCCGGTCGACGACTCCTTCGGCTTCTCGATCGGTGCCGGTGTGACGCAGTCGTCCTCGACGACCGCGGGCTCAGCGACGTCCTTCGAGAACAGCTCGCGCGTCGCCGCCCGGCTCCTCGGCCGCACGACGGCCACCTCGGCGAACCCGGCGGCGTCCGGCCTGGTGCACACCAACGAGCTCCGCGCCAGGGTGCAGGCCAAGGCCGCTCCGAGCGACGACGCCGTCGTGGCGACCGACGACTCCGACGACGGCGACATCACTGACGATCAGGCCGTGAAGCTGTACGGGATCCAGGTGAAGGGCACCGCCAGCGCGGACGCCCCCGGCTCCCTGACGACGACGGTCTCCGGCACCGGCACGCCCGGCGACGGCGTCGTCCTGTACCTCGACAGCCCGACGGCCTCGCAGGCCTACTTCGAGAAGCTCTACCCGAAGCTCTTCGCAGGGCTCTCCGCCGAACCGACCGACGACTCCGTGCTCTTCCCGGGGCTGTCCGACGACCCCGGAACCGTCGCCTCGCTGCTCCCGGCCGACGACCACAGCATCACGGTCGGCGCCGACGGCACGTGGACGACGACGGTGACGCTCAAGCCCGGCCCGTACTACTTCGCGGCGTTCCAGACCTCGACGGTCGGCGCGGCGAAGCCGGTGTACTCGGTGGCGAGCGGTCTCCTGCCCGTCAACCTGACGGGCACGCCGCTCGCCGCCGCGACGGTCGACCCTGCGAACCAGCTGGCCTTCACCGGTTCGAACTCGGGCCCGGCGCTCGCGCTCGGTCTCTCCGTCCTCGCAGCCGGAGGCGCACTCCTGGTGATCGCCCGCCGTCGCCGCCCGACCGTGTAGCGCTCGACGAGACGGCGCAGACGGCTCCGCCCACCGGTTCTCACCGGTGGGCGAAGCCGTCTGCCGTCACACCTCAGCCGAGAGCGTCCGGTTTCACGTCGGAGTGCGTCGGGGCGAGGCTCACCTCGTCGGGCGTCGACAGGGTGAGCACGGCCTCCTCGACCAGGTCGTTCTCCTCGATCTCCCGCTCGACCCGGCGCAGGGCGACCGCGACATGCTCCTCGTCCGCGTTGCCCTGCATGTCGACGGCCGCGACGAGATAGATGCGCCCCGGCCCGACGAACTCGGTGTGCAGGTACGTGACGCGGGCGATGTCGTCGCGCGCGAGCAGTCGGCGAAGCACCGTCGACTCCACCTCGTCGGAGGGGCTCTCGCCGATGAGGAACCTCCGGTTGCGGTCGATGAGCACCAGCGCCACCAGGGCGAGCAGGATCCCGACCAGGATCGACCCGATCGCATCGAACACGGCGAGACCGGTGATCTCGTGCAGCAGGATCCCGAGGAAGGCGATGACGAGGCCGACGAGAGCCGCGCTGTCTTCCGCGAAGACCGCGCGAAGCGTCGAGTTCGACGAGCCGAGCACCGACTTGAGGAGCGGGATCCTGCGTTTCTTCGCTGTTCCGCGCGCCTGTCGGAACGCCTGCAGGAACGAGGTCCCCTCGAGCACGAACGACAGGGCGAGGACGATGTAGTTGACCAGGTAGTCGGTGTCTTCGGCGGTCGAGGAGAGCTCCTGGATGCCGTGGTAGATCGACACCACCGCACCGACGGTGAACAGCCCGAAGGCGGCGAACATCGACCACACGTAGGTCTCTTTGCCGTAGCCGAGCGGGTGGTCGGTGTCGCGCGTGCGGTTGCCCCGGCGGTCGGCGACGAACAGGAAGATCTCGTTCCCGGTGTCCGCCCACGAGTGCGCCGACTCGGCGACCATCGACGCCGAACCGGTCAGGAAGGCCGCGATCGTCTTCGCGAGGGCGACGAGGAGGTTAGCGCTGAAGGCGACGATGACGGTGAGCGAGCTCTCGGGTTTGGCGGGAGCTGCGGGGAGTCAGACGTCATGACTCCAGTCTGCTCCACGCCGGTTAGGATGGGGACTGCATCGATCCGGCCATCACCGGGGAGCACCCGGAAGAACGCAGTCGCCCCCGCGGGTGATCGCCAGTAGAACCGGGCGGGGCAGGCCCGACACAGCCGCAGAAGAAGAGAGGTCCTCCGGCAACGAGGGAGGACAAGCGGGGTGGTACCGCGACTCCCGAAGACATTCGGTGGCCGTCCTCGTGCAAGAAGCGTGCGATAGCGGCACCTGCACTGGAGAACTGATGGTCACTCGAAGCGTTCCCGCCTCACCGAATTTTCCCGACGTCGAGACGGGCATCCTCGCGTTCTGGAGGGGCGACGACACCTTCCGCGAGTCGATCCGCAACCGCGAGGGCTGCGACGAGTGGGTCTTCTACGACGGCCCGCCCTTCGCGAACGGCCTGCCGCACTACGGTCATCTGCTGACCGGCTACGCCAAAGACGTCTTCCCGCGCTTCCAGACGATGCGGGGCAAGCAGGTGCACCGCCGCTTCGGCTGGGACACCCACGGCCTTCCCGCCGAGCTCGAGGCGATGCGCCAGCTCGGCATCACCGAGAAGCACGAGATCGACGACATGGGCATCGCCGAGTTCAACGCGGCGGCCCGGAAGTCGGTGCTGGAGTACACCGGCGAGTGGCAGGAGTACGTCACCCGCCAGGCGCGCTGGGTCGACTTCGAGAACGACTACAAGACGCTCGACACGACCTTCATGGAGAGCGTCCTCTGGGCCTTCAAGACGCTCTACGACAAGGGCCTCGCCTACGAGGGGTTCCGCGTGCTGCCCTACTGCTGGCACGACGAGACACCGCTGTCGAACCATGAGCTCCGCATGGACGACGACGTCTACAAGATGCGCCAAGACCAGACGGTGACCGTCACCTTCCCGCTCGACGGGGCGAAGGCCGAGGCGCTCGGCCTCACCGCCGTCAAGGCGCTGGCCTGGACGACGACGCCGTGGACCCTTCCGACGAACCTCGCGCTCGCCGTCGGACCCGACATCGAGTACTCCGTCGTGCCGTCCGGCCCGCTCGGCGCCTCGGACGGCTCCGAAGAGGGCGTCGCGTCGTACCTGCTGGCCACCGACACCCTCGCGGCCTACGCGAAAGACCTGGGCTACGCCGATCCTGCCGAGGCTCTTGCCGCGGTGACCTCGACGATCACAGGCCGCGAGCTGGAGGGCGTCGAGTACGCCCGCCTCTGGGACCACTACGCCGACACCGAGAAGTGGGGCACCGAGAACGCCTGGCGCCTGCTCGTCGCCGAGTACGTCGCCACCGGCGAGGGCACCGGCATCGTGCACCAGGCTCCCGCCTACGGCGAGGACGACCAACTGGTCTGCGCCGCGGCCGGCATCCCGGTGCTGATCTCCGTCGACGACGGCGGCCGGTTCCTGCCGATGTTCGGAGACGTCGCCGGCCTGCAGGTCTTCGACGCCAACAAGCCGCTCACGCAGAAGCTCCGCGACGACGGACGCCTCCTGCGCCAGGCGAGCTACGAGCACAGCTACCCGCACTGCTGGCGCTGCCGGAACCCCTGATCTACAAGGCCGTGTCGAGCTGGTTCGTCCGCGTCACCGAGTACCGCGACCGCATGGTCGAGCTGAACCAGGAGATCACCTGGGTCCCCGAGAACGTGAAGGACGGCCAGTTCGGCAAGTGGGTCCAGAACGCCCGCGACTGGTCTGTCTCGCGCAACCGGTACTGGGGATCGCCGATCCCGGTCTGGCGGAGCGACGACCCCGAGTACCCGCGTGTCGACGTGTACGGCTCCCTGGCCGAACTCGAGCGTGACTTCGGCCGCCTCCCCGTGAACGCCGACGGCGAGACCGACCTGCATCGCCCGTTCATCGACGAGCTCACACGCCCGAACCCGGACGACCCGACCGGGCGCTCGACCATGAAGCGGATCGAAGACGTGTTCGACGTCTGGTTCGACTCCGGGTCGATGCCGTTCGCTCAGGTCCACTACCCGTTCGAGAACGAGGAGTGGTTCGACAGTCACAGCCCCGCCGACTTCATCGTCGAGTACATCGGTCAGACACGCGGCTGGTTCTATGTGATGCACGCCCTCTCGACGCCGCTCTTCGACCGGCCGGCCTTCTCGAACGTCATCAGTCACGGCATCGTCCTGGGCTCCGACGGCCAGAAGATGTCGAAGAGCCTGCGTAACTACCCGAACGTCAACGAGGTCTTCGACCGCGACGGCGCCGACGCGATGCGCTGGTTCCTGATGTCGTCCAGCGTGATCCGCGGCGGCAATCTCATCGTCACCGAGGAGGGTATCCGCGAGTCGGTGCGCCAGTTCCTGCTGCCTCTGTGGAGCACGTACTACTTCTTCACGCTGTACAGCAAGGGCTACGAGGCCACCTGGCGCACCGACTCGGCCGACGTCCTCGACCGCTACCTGCTCGCCAGGACGCGTCAGCTGGTCGACGACGTCGCCGCCGACCTCGAGGCGCTCGACTCGCCGCTCGCCACCGCGAAGCTCCGCGACTTCGCCGACGTGCTGACGAACTGGTACGTCCGTCGGTCGCGCGACCGCTTCTGGGAAGGCTCCGACCGCGACGCCTTCGACACGCTGTACACGGTGCTCGAGACCGTGACGCGCGTCGCAGCGCCGCTGGCGCCGCTCGTCACCGAAGAGGTCTGGCAGGGCCTCACGGGCGGCCGCAGCGTGCACCTGACCGACTGGCCCGACGCGCAGGCCTTCCCGGCCGACGACGCGCTCGTCGACGCCATGGACCGCGTGCGCGACATCGCGTCGTCCGGCCTCGCCCTGCGCAAGGCCACCGGCAACCGGGTGCGGCTGCCGCTCGCCTCGATCACGGTCGTGTCCGCGGATCCTGCCGGCCTGGTTCCGTTCCAGGGCATCCTGCGCGACGAGCTCAACGTGAAAGACGTGACGTTCGCCGAGCTCACCGAGGAGAGCCTCGGAGACTACGGCGTGACCCGCAAGCTGACCGTCAACGCGCGCGCCGCCGGCCCGCGCATCGGCAAGCAGGTCCAGCAGGTCATCCCCGCCTCGAAGAAGGGCGACTGGACCGCGGCGGGCGACAACGTGATCGTCGGCGGCATCGAGCTGCTGCCCGGTGAGTTCTCGCTCGAATTGACCGTGGCCGACGACACCAGCGCCATCGCGTTCGTCGGCGACGGCGGCTTCGTGCTGCTCGATACGGCGACCACGCCCGAGCTCGAGGCGGAGGGTCTGGCCCGCGACGTGATCCGCGCCGTCCAGCAGGCTCGCAAGACAGCCGATCTCGACGTCAGCGACCGGATCCGACTCGCCCTGGGCGTCGACCCCGTGGCCGAGGCCGCCGTCGAGACCCACCGCGACCTCATCATGAGCGAGACGCTCACCACCCACCTCGAGGTGGACCTCGCGACCGAAGCGGCGGCCGACGCCGTCGCGGTCGGCTCCGGGTCCGCCGTGACAGTTCAGGTACAGCGCCATGAGTGACCCCACCGACAACCGGCCCGACAACGACGGCGACGACGACTTCGACCCGGGCGCCCTGCCCGACGTCTTCGGAACCCGTGACGACTTCGGCGACTTCGCCGCGATGGGCGACGACGACGAGCGCGATCGCGACGACCGCGACGACGAGAAGCCGGTCGCCCGAGAAGACCTCTCCGCGGACGCCCTCGCCGCGCGCACGGTCTACGAGGAGCTCTTGAGCAGGATCGGCGAGAACGCCCCTCAGCCGCGCCTCGGGGCGACCCGTCGGGCCGTCGAGCTCCTCGGCGACCCGCACCACAGCTACCCCGTGATCCACATCACCGGCACGAACGGCAAGACGTCGACGAGCCGCATGATCGAGAGCATCCTGCGCGCCTACGGGCTCCGCACCGGCCTCATGACCAGCCCGCACCTCGTCACGGTCAACGAGCGGATCGTCATCGACGGGGCGCCGATCTCCGACGCCGCGCTCGCCGCCAACTGGGCCGACATCCAGCCGTACCTGCTGATGGTCGACACCGAACTGCTGGCCGCAGCCGAAGAGCCCCTCACCTACTTCGAGGCGCTCACGGTGCTGGCGTTCGCGTCGTTCGCCGACGCTCCCGTCGACGTCGTGGTCCTCGAGGTGGGCATGGGCGGTGAATGGGACTCGACGAACGTCGCCGACGGTCAGGTCGCCGTCTTCACTCCGATCGCGCTCGATCACACCAAGCGCCTCGGCTCGACCGTGCAAGAGATCGCGAAGACCAAGTCGGGCATCATCAAGCCCGCGGCCAACGTCGTCTCGGCGAAGCAGGTGCCCGAGGCGCTGACCGAACTGCGGCGCGCCGCCGAGCTCACCGAGTCGACTCTGGTCGTCGAGGGGGAGGGCTTCAGCGTCACCGAGTACGCCGTGGCGGTCGGCGGGCAGCTCATCTCCGTGCGCGGCATCGCCGGCCAGTACGACGATCTCCCGCTTCCGCTGTTCGGCCGCCACCAGGCGGAGAACGCCGCTGTCGCGATCGCCGCCGTCGAGTCGTTCCTCGGCAACGGCAGCCAGACGCTCGACGTCGACATCCTGACGGCAGGGCTCGCCGATGCCTCGTCACCTGGCCGCCTGCAGATCCTGAGCACCGATCCCACGATCCTGGTCGATGCCGCGCACAACCCGCACGGAGCCCACTCGCTGGCGACGGCCCTCGGCGAGTTCTTCGACTTCGACCGCGTCGTCGCCGTGATCGCGATTCTCGCCGACAAAGACGCGGCCGGGATCATCCGGGCGCTCGCCGGCTCGGTGGAGCAGTTCGTCATCACGCAGTCCGACTCCGAGCGCGCCATCGACGCCGACGAGCTCGCAGCCATCGCCGTCGGTCTCGTGGGGCCCGATCGGGTCACCGTCGAGACCAATGTCGTCTCCGCGCTGTCGATCGCTCGCGATCTGGCCGACGAGGCCGAGAAGGGTGCCGTCGTCGTGACGGGCTCCATCACGCTCGTGGGCGAGGTCATCGCCCTCGGCCGCGAGAACGACGAAGAGGAATGAACAGCATGTCCACCGCCGCGCCGCGCACGCGCAGGCCCCGACGTCAGCGTGGCCTGACCGAGAGCCTGCTGTCGATCATGCTGCTGCTCGAGGCCTGCGTCCTGTTCTTCGTGGTCCTCAACGTGGCCGGCGCGCACATCGTCTCCTGGCCCGTCGCGCTGATCGGCGGGGCCGGATTCGTCGTGCTCATGGTCATCGCCGCCCTGGGGCTCGGCAAGCGCTGGGGCGTCGTCCTCGGCTGCGCCATCCAGGTGCTGCTGGCCCTGACCGGGATCCTCGTCGTCCTCATGTACGTCGTCGCAGCCATCTTCATCGCCATCTGGATCTTCTGCCTGTACAAGGGCGTCACGATCGACCGCCGCAACGCGGCGATCCGCGCCTGGATGGACGAGAACCCGGGGCTCGATCCCCGCGACTACCAGTCCTGAACCCCTTCCGAACGACCCTCACCCCCACAAAGGAGCCATCGTGTCCGAACTCGAAGAAACCCTGGTCCTCGTCAAGCCCGACGGCGTCGCCCGCAACCTGACCGGCGAGATCCTGCGCCGCATCGAGGCCAAAGGGTACGGCCTCGTCGACATCAAGCTCGTCGAAGCCGATCGCGCCCTGCTCGCCGCTCACTACGAGGAGCACGCGGGCAAGCCGTTCTACGAGCCGCTCGTCGAGTTCATGGAGTCGGGCCCGATCGTCGCCATCCGCGTCGAGGGCAACGGCGTGATCGCCGGATTCCGCTCCTTGGCCGGCGCCACCGACCCGACGGCCGCCGCGCCCGGCACCATCCGCGGCGACCTCGGCCGCGACTGGGGGCTCAAGGTGCAGCAGAACCTCGTGCACGGAAGCGACTCGGTCGAGAGCGCGACCCGCGAGCTGGGTCTCTGGTTCAGCTGACGCTGACGCCGCACGGTTCGATCCGCGCCTGACGTGAATTCGCCGCCCACCTTCGACGGTGGGCGGCGATTTCGTCTTGTCCAGAAAGACGGGTCAGCTGCTGGCCTGGCTGGCGACGAACGACTGGAAAGCCGTGGCGTCGGTGGGAGCACCGGTGAACTGCTTGCCGTTGACGATCACCGTGGGCGTGCTGCTGAGTTTGCCGATCGTCGAGTTCGGCAGCTTCGAGGAGAGCGCCCTGCTCGTCTCGCTGCTCACGAACGACTCGAACTTCTTGTCGGTGATGCACGACGGGATCTTCGAGTTCGTCGCACCGGCCGCCTTGACCAGGCTGATGAGTTTCTGGTCGGTCAGGCCGTCCGTGCCCTCCGCCGGTTGGTTCTTGTAGAACGAGGCGTTCACGGCGAGGAAGGCGGTCGGCTGGTAGTTCGCCACGCACATGGCGGCGTTGGCCGAGCGAGTCGAATACTTCTTTCCGTTCGACGACCTGTCGAGGATCGCGATCGGGTGCACCTCGAGCGTGACGGCGCCCTTTTCGAGCCATGTCTTGATCTGCGCCTCGTTCGTGGTCTCGAACTGGTTGCAGTACGGGCACTGGTAGTCGATGTAGGTGGTGATGTTGACGGTTTTCGTCAGCTTCTTCTGGTCGGTCGCCTTCGGCGTCCCGCCGGCCTTGACCGCAGCGGTCTTCACCGCGGTGATCTTGCTCGTGGTGGCGTTGCCCTGGAGCAGGATCCCGCCGCTGGCCATGTTCTTGGGGCCGGGAGCCGCCGGTGCGATCGACGAGACGATCACGAGGACGACCACGGCCGCGACGGCGAGGATGCCGACACCGATCCCGCCCTGGATCAGGAACCTGTTGCGGCGGTGCTTGCGGGCAGCCGCCTCGCGCGCGATTCTGGCCTTCTCACGGGCTTCCTCGCGCCGGTCGCGCTTGCTCTGGCCGTTGTCTGGGGGCGGGGTCATTTGTCCTCGGATCTGCTGGGCATCGACTGTCGTCTACGAGCGTAGCCGCGGCCCCGCTCCGGCTGGACCCTACGATGACGTGTCATGGATTTCCTGGGAAGACACCCCGGTGACCTTCAGGATCGCCGCGCCGGGCTTCGTCGGTCGGGATCAGCCGAAGAGGGCCGAGATGAGCAGGGGAAGTGCTTCAGGATGATGATCACGATGATCAGGTAGTTGATCAACACGATCACCCAGGAATAGGGAAGGAACGCGCGCATGCGCCGCTGGAGCGTCGCGTTGCGCGTGACGTGGCCGTTGGCCAGGTTCCACACGGTGAAGATCCAGAACAGCGGGATCGTGGCCGACCACACGAGCATGCACCAGGGGCAGAGCGCGCCGATGGCGAACACGGTCTGGGTGAACAGCCAGGTGACGAACACCCAGGCCAGGAACAGGCCGGCGTTGAAGGCGATCCAGTACCAGCGGGCGAAGCGCGCACCGGCCAGGATCGAGATGCCCACCGCGATCGGGGCAACGAAACCCGCGACGCCGAGGATCGGGTTCGGGAAGCCGAACAGGTGCGACTGCCAGCTGTCGATGACGGTCGAGCAGGACACGAACGGGTTGATGTCGCAGCTCAGAGCCTTCGTCGGGTGCTCGAGCAGATCGTACTTCTCGACCACGAGCTTGAACGAACCGTAGAAGCCGATCACTCCCGCCACAATCAGCAGGACCGCGGTGAGGACAGGCTTCTTACCGGTGGTTTGTAACGACACCCCCGGATTATGACACGCTCCGAATCAGCGTCCGGGGGCAACCCGTGCGATAATCGGAACAGTCCCAGGGTGAGAGCCGGGCAAGCTTTCCGGACGAAGCGCATACAAGGCGCTGCGGATCGGTGATCGGACAGATTTTCCACGGGGCCAGACGGCCGCACGTGGCAGCACAGATTTCGCGAGTCGGCGAGGTCGCGCAGGCAGGGCCTGCGCACCCGTGATCCGCGCACATGATTTCCCGGCGGTGGCCCGGTTTCTTAGGGGCCCAGCCGCAGGCCGGGGCGAGGAGTTGCACCAGCGATGGTGGAGAAGAACGAAAACAGTCCCAAGAGAAGAAGCCGCTTGTTCGCCGGATTCCGGTCGCGTCAGCAGGCACCGCAGCCCGAGGCCGCAGCTTCTCCCATCCTTCCGCGAGCCGAAGAGGCGCCTGCCGCCCCGGCCGCCGAACCAGTCGTGCCTCAGGAGGCCCCCGCCGTGACGAACGAGAACGGCACCCCGGTGCCCGCTTCAACCACCCCCGAAAGCTTGATCGACACGGAGGCGCTCGAGCGCGACGAGGCCGATTCGACGCCCGTCGCCCCGTCGGCTCCGACATCGCCGTTCGAGTCGCCCCTCACGACGACGAGCCTGATCTTCCACGCACCCGAGATCGCACCCCTGCCGGCCCGCTCCGAGCGCGACGACGACGACGAAGACGGCGATCACGACGGCGGCTCGCAGCGCCGTCGCTCGCGTCAGCGCTCCGGCCGCTCCGACGACTCCTCGGGCGAGGTCACCTCGTCGCGCACGCGGAGCCGAGCCGGTCGCGAGCCGCGCGAGCGCCCCGAGCCCGAACTCATCACCGAGCCGCAGAGGGTCAAGGGCTCCACGCGCCTCGAGGCGAAGAAGCAGCGCCGCCGCGACGGCCGCGACGCGGGGCGCCGTCGTCCCGTCGTCACCGAGGCCGAGTTCCTGGCCCGCCGTGAGAGCGTCGACCGCAAGATGATCGTCCGCTCGCAGGGCGACAGCATCCAGATCGGTGTCCTCGAAGACGGAATCCTCGCAGAGCACTACGTCGCCAAGTCGCAGAACGTCTCGCTGATCGGCAACGTCTACCTCGGTCGCGTGCAGAACGTCCTTCCCTCGATGGAGGCCGCCTTCGTCGACATCGGGCGCGGGCGAAACGCCGTCCTCTACTCCGGCGAGGTCGACTGGGACAACGTCGAGCACGGCAACCAGCCGCGCCGCATCGAGCTGGCGCTGAAGCCGGGCGACCGCGTGCTGGTCCAGGTCACCAAAGATCCGGTCGGCCACAAGGGCGCCCGCCTCACCAGCCAGATCTCGCTCCCCGGCCGCTTCCTCGTCTACGTGCCGAACGGTTCGATGAACGGCATCAGTCGCAAGCTCCCCGACACCGAGCGCGCGCGCCTGAAGAAGATCCTCAAAGAGGCTCTGCCCGAGAACACCGGCGTGATCGTCCGCACCGCGGCCGAGGGCGCCACCGAAGAGCAGCTGACCCTCGACGTCAAGCGCCTGCTCAACCAGTGGGCCGACATCTCGAAGAAGGTCGAGGCGTGCAACGCCCCGGCGCTGCTCCACTCGGAGCCCGACCTGCTCATCAAGATCGTCCGCGACGTCTTCAACGAAGACTTCCACCAGCTGGTCATCGACGGCGACGAGGCTCGCGAGACCATCGAGCAGTACCTCACCGCCGTCGCCCCCGACCTCCTCGACCGCGTCAGCGCGTACGAGGGCGACAAAGACTCGTTCGACGAATTCCGTCTCAACGAACAGATCGACAAAGCGCTCGACCGCAAGGTCTGGCTGCCGTCGGGCGGTTCGCTGATCATCGACCGCACCGAGGCGATGACGGTCGTCGACGTCAACACGGGCAAGTTCGTCGGCTCGGGCGGAAACCTCGAAGAGACGGTCACCAAGAACAACCTCGAGGCGGCCGAAGAACTGGTCCGTCAGCTCCGCCTCCGCGACATCGGCGGCATCATCGTCGTCGACTTCATCGACATGGTGCTCGAGTCGAACCGCGACCTCGTGCTCCGCCGCCTCGTCGAGTGCCTGAGTCGCGACCGCACCAAGCACCAGGTCGCCGAGGTCACCTCGCTCGGCCTGATCCAGATGACCCGCAAGAAGCTCGGCCTCGGCCTCATGGAATCCTTCCAAGAGATCGGTGTCGACCGTCAGCAGGCGCAAGAGCAGCAGCAGCAGAACCGCCAGAAGTCGCAGGAGCGCCGCCGCGCCAAGGCGTCGAACGGCAACGGGGGCGGCAACGGTCGACCTCAGTCGCCGCGCAGCAACGAGGCGCACCCCGCCACCGGCACGATCCACGCGATCACCGACGACGTCAAGAACGCCCTGGCCAAGATCGCGGCCTCGACGGTCCCGCACGCCGACGGCACCGCGCCCAACGCGTCCGAGACCGCCGCCGCCGTCGAGGCCGCCATCGACGCGGTCGCCGCGTCCGCCGACTCCGCGCCGGCTTCCGCCGAGACCGCCTCCCCGTCCGACGACGCTCCGGCGTCCGGGCGCTCGCGTCGAGGTCGCGGTCGCCGCGCGTCGGCCTCGACGGCCTCGACGGCCGCCGAGAACGTCACGGAGGCGCCCGACACCGTCACGCTGATCGACATCCCGGTGTCGGCACCCGCGAAGGCCACGGCGAAGACTCCGGCCGAGAAGCGCGCCGCTTCGGCTGCAGAGGCTCCGGCCGCCGCAGAGTCCGCGGCCGTCGCCCCGGCGGAGGCGCCTGCCGAGGCCGCGTCGTCGAAGACCTCCCGCCGGTCGCAGGCCACCGTGACGCAGCCCGAGGCCACCGTCGCGATCCTCGACATCCCCGTCGCCAAGGTCGAGCGCGCTCCGCGCCGGCTGAGCACCCACGACGCCGAGCAGATCCTCGACTCCGTGCTGGGGGCGCTCCCCGAACCCAAGCAGCCCGGTCAAGGACGCAATCGGTCCCGCCGCGCCTCGTCCACCGGGACGGCCTCGGCTCCCGCCGCTGCGACCGACGGCGATGCCGAGGCGGGCCCCTTCATCCTCGGCGTGGGAGTATCGTCCGACGACCTCTAGCCACGAGGACGCCCCGCGGGGCCAGCGACAGAGAAGAGCAGCCGTGACGACGAAGACGCCGCCCGCGGGGTCTTCCGTGCCGCACGCCCCGCGTGGGCCGAAGAAACCCCGAGGTTCTTCTCCGCCCGGCCGAGTCGCGACACCGTGGTCACCGCCGCGATCGCGGTCGGCGGACTCATCGTCGTGAAGTTCGCTGTCGCATTCGTCCAACTGCTCGGCAACGCGATCGACTACGACCCGGCGTTCTACTCCAACGGATTCCTGTCGTCGCCGATCGGCCTCTTCGTCGGCTCGCTGGTGCTGTACCCGTTCCCGTTCTATCTGGCCGCGTTCGTCGCGCTGGCGCTGGTGTTCCCGATCCTGCGCCAGTCGCCGCTGTCGACGATCCTGGGGCGGGCAGCGCTCGCCGGGGCCGCCGCCACCGTCGTGCTCGCACTCGTCGGAATCGTGACGGGCACGGCGAACGCCATGTCGAGCGGCGACGGCGTCGTGATCCTGCTCTGGGTGGTCTTCATCCCGCTGGCCGCAGGAGTGCAGCTCACCGCGGTCCTCGTCGCGGGATCCGTCGTGGCGTGGCTCTGGCTCGGTCGGCAGAGCCCTTCGGGCGACCAGGATCGCGCGGTCGACGCGCCCGCGGGCGATCCGGTCGCCGAGACTCCCGCCGAAACCACCCCGACGGTACCGGAAGACGACCCCGTCGCGCCCGTCGTGCCACCGCTGGAACCACCGATCTCGATCTACGCACCGCCTGGCGAGCGCGACTAGGGTGTGTCTCCCGTCAGGGGGCGGTGGGAGAGCGTTTGCGCCACTGCGGGACGCGGAGTCCGCTCGCCTCGAGGCGAACGGCCAGCTCCTTGCCGCCGACCGGCGTCGCCCCCGCGGCCACGAGCTCGTCGTAGCGGGCTGCCGGGACGTCGTAGTGGTCGTGGTCGAATGCGCGACGGGGGAGACCCTGCCGGGCTGCGAACGCATGGAGCTCGTCGTAGGACGAATCGCTGACGAGGTGCGACCACACGGTGTCGTGAGCCGGCCAGATGGGCTCGTCGATGAGGACAGTCACGGGCGAAGCCTACCCGCAGACGTTTGACTGGGCTCGAGCGGCCCGGTAGTCTCGTGCTTTGGTGCGCGCACATTCGGCGCGCGATCCAGACTTCCCTCTCGGGCTGCGAACAGCGGCCGGGAGAGCATTCACACCAGGCAGTGCATTCACACCAGGCAGAGCATTCACACCAGTCAGGCCCTTTCCGTCGAGAAGTCGCGAGCAGGCCACCGAAGGAGTTACCCATGGCATTCGCAATCGTGCGCGCCGGTGGGCGTCAAGAGCGCGTCGAGGTCGGCACTGTCCTGACCGTCGATCGTCTCAAGGCGTCCGAGTCCGACACCGTTTCGTTCGTTCCCGTCCTGCACGTCGACGGCGACACGATCCTGTCCGGTGCCGACCTCGCCAAGGTCACCGTCGAGGGTGAGGTCCTGAACGACCTCCGCGGCCCGAAGATCGTGATCCAGAACTACAAGAACAAGACCGGGTACAAGCGTCGCATGGGGTTCCGTGCCGACCTGACCCGCGTCAAGATCACCTCGATCACGACCAAGTAAGAGAGCTGACGACTAATGGCACACAAGAAGGGCGCAAGCTCCACTCGTAACGGCCGCGACTCGAACGCGCAGCGCCTCGGCGTGAAGCGGTTCGGCGGTCAGGTCGTTCTCGCGGGCGAGATCCTCGTCCGCCAGCGCGGCACCCACTTCCACCCCGGCGTGAACGTCGGTCGTGGTGGCGACGACACCCTGTTCGCCCTCGCCGCGGGCGCGGTCGAGTTCGGTGCGAAAGGCGGCCGCAAGGTCGTCAACATCGTCTCCGCCGACGCGTAACACTTTTTCGAGGCGGGCGGCTCTTCGGAGCCGCCCGCTTTTTGATCCACCAACAGTCTGAGAAAATCTCCCCATGGCCACATTCGTCGACCAAGTGTCGCTCCACCTCAAGGCGGGCAACGGCGGCAACGGCTGCGTCTCGGTCAAGCGGGAGAAGTTCAAACCCCTCGCCGGCCCCGATGGCGGCAACGGCGGTCACGGCGGCGACATCGTCCTCGTCAGCGACACCGGTGTCACGACCCTTCTCGGGTTCCATCGCAATCCGCACCGCACCAGCCCCAACGGCGGCCCCGGCATGGGCGACCACCGCTCGGGCAACAACGGCGACGAGATCGAGCTCCAGGTCCCGGTCGGCACCGTCGTCTCCGACGAAGACGGCAACGAACTCATCGACATGAACGAGCCCGGTCTCCGCTACGTCGTCGCCGAGGGAGGCATCGGCGGCCTCGGCAATGCGGCGCTCTCCAGCACCAAGCGCAAGGCTCCCGGATTCGCCCTGCTCGGCACGCCCGGATGGCAGGGCGACGTGCAACTCGAGCTCAAAGTCGTCGCCGATGTCGCTCTGGTCGGCTACCCGTCGGCCGGAAAATCCAGCCTCGTCGCCGCGATCTCGGCCGCCAAGCCGAAGATCGCCGACTACCCCTTCACGACGCTGCACCCGAACCTCGGCGTCGTCGAGTCGGGGGCGACCCGCTTCACCGTCGCCGACGTGCCCGGCCTCATCGAGGGCGCGAGCGAGGAAAGGGTCTCGGCCTCGAGTTCCTGCGCCACGTCGAGCGCTGCACAGCGCTGCTGCACGTCCTCGACTGCGCCACGCTCGAGCCGGGCCGCGACCCCCTCACCGATCTCGAGGTCATCCAAGCCGAGCTGGCCGCCTACCCGGTCCCCGCCGGGCAGCTGCCGCTGCTCGAGCGCCCGCAGCTGATCGTGCTCAACAAGATCGACGTCCCCGAGGCGCGCGACCTGGCCGATTTCGTCCGCGCCGATCTCGAGGGCCGCGGCTACCGCGTCTTCGAGATCTCCGCCGTCTCGCACGAGGGCCTTCGCGAACTGTCGTTCGCCCTCGCCGAGGTCGTCGAGGCCGACCGTGCCGCCAAAGCGGCAGAAGAGCTGGTCCGCCCGCGCATCGTCATCCGCCCCCGGGCCGTCAACGAGTCGAAGTTCGAGGTGCTCGTCGAAGGCGGCACCTACGGCAACGTCTACCGCATCCGGGGCGCCAAGCCGGAGCGCTGGGTGCTCCAGACCGACTTCAACAACGAAGAGGCCGTCGGCTACCTGGCCGACCGGCTCAACAAGCTCGGCGTCGAAGACCGTCTGTTCAAGGCGGGGGCCGTCGCCGGCTCCACGGTGGTCATCGGCGGTGCCGGCGGCATCGTCTTCGACTGGGAGCCCACGCTCACCTCGACCGCCGAGCTGATGACCTCCGCGCGCGGCACCGACCCGCGCCTGCACCAGTCGTCGCGCCAGACCCGCAACGAACGCCGCGAAGACTACTTCGCCCGCATGGACGCCAAGGCCGATGCCCGCGCCGAGCTCATGCGCGAGCGCGCAGCCGGCCTCTGGACCGACGACGACGGCTTCGAGGTCGACCCCGCTGTGCGCGAGGGCGCCGCGTCCGACGCGGGAGAGGACGACGAGAAAGAGTGAGCAGCGCCGACGCCGAGATCGAGACCGACACGGCACATCCTCGGACGAGGCCCGTGACCCTGGCCGGCGGGGCCGTCCAGTCGCGCGCCGACATCCCGCGGGCTCGGCGCGTGGTCGTCAAGGTGGGTTCGTCGTCGATCTCCGGCCCCAACGCCGACCAGATCGGCCCGCTCGTCGATGCGCTGGCAGCGACCTATGCTCGCGGCGCCGAGGTGATCCTGGTCTCCTCGGGGGCGATCGCGACCGGCATGCCCTATCTCAAGCTCGACTCCCGCCCGACCGACCTCGCCACCCAGCAGGCGGCGGCCGCCGTCGGCCAGAACCTCCTCGTCTACCGCTACCAGGAGAGCCTTCGCCGCTTCCACATCGTGGCCGGGCAGGTGCTTCTCACAGCGAGCGACATCGACAACCCGACGCATCGCTCGAACGCCCAGCGCGCGATGGAACGCCTGCTCAAGCTGCGCATCCTGCCGATCGTCAACGAGAACGACACCGTGGCGACGCACGAGATCCGGTTCGGAGACAACGACCGGCTTGCGGCCCTGGTATCGCAGCTCGTCGAGGCCGACCTCCTCGTGCTGCTGTCCGACGTCGACGCGCTCTACACGCGGCCGCCGCACGAGGCGGGCGCCATCAAGATCTCCGAGGTGCCCTTCGGCGACGAGCTGGAGGGCGTGACGTTCGGCGAGGCCGGCGTCGCCGGCGTCGGCACAGGGGGAGCCGGCACCAAGGTCGCCGCCGCCCGGCTCGCGACGGAGGCCGGCACGCCGGTGCTCGTCACGTCGACGCCTCAGGTGGCCGCGGCGCTCTCCGGCGCCGACATCGGCACCTGGTTCGAGGCCCGGGTGGCGCTCCGCGGCTGAGCTGGGCTGCCCGCGCCCTGCCCGCAGGCCCCCACCGGAAATCGAAGGGGATTCTCGGGAGGTGCGGCCTGCATCCGCCTCACGTGTGCAGGCACGAGAGAATCCCCTTCGATTTCGGGCGCGCGACTACAATCGGTGCATGTCGATCACCGATGTGGCCACGCCAGACACCGATGCCCTGCAGCCGGATCTCGTCGCGAAGTTCGAGCGTTCGGGCGCCGCATCGCGACAGCTCGCCACCGTCACCGCCGACGCCAAGAATCGCGGTCTGCACGCGATCGCCGAGGCTCTCCGATCGAACACCAGCCGCATCATCGCGGCCAACGCTCTCGACCTGACCCGGGGCGCGAGAACGCCCTGAGCGATGGTCTGCTCGATCGGTTGCGCCTCGACGAGTCGCGCCTCGAGGGGCTCGCCACGGCGACGGAACTCATCTCCACGCTCGTCGACCCGGTCGGCGAATCCCTGCGCGGCAAGATCCTGCCCAACGGGCTGCACCTGACGCAGGTGCGCGTGCCGTTCGGCGTGGTCGGAGCGATCTACGAGGCCCGCCCCAACGTGACCGTCGACATCGCCGCGCTCGCCCTCAAGAGCGGCAACGCCGTCGTGCTCCGGGGCGGCAGCGCGGCCGAACAGACCAACGCGGTGCTGGTCGAGATCCTGCAGGATGCTCTGGCGAGCGTCGGTCTCCCACGCGACGCCGTCCAGACCATCGACGAGTTCGGCCGACGCGGCGCGACCGAGCTGATGCGGGCGCGCGGCCTCGTCGACGTGCTCATCCCTCGCGGCAGTGCCCAGCTCATCGACACGGTCGTCCGCGAGTCGAAGGTGCCCGTGATCGAGACCGGTGCCGGCGTGGTCCACGTCTTCCTCGACGAGTCGGCGGACGCCCAGTGGGCCGTCGACATCGTCCACAACGCCAAGGTGCAGCGCCCGAGCGTCTGCAACGCCCTCGAGACCCTCCTCGTCCACGAGAGGGCGGCCGAGCGACTCCTGCCGAGCGTGCTGGCCGACCTGCGCGAGGCGGGGGTCACGATCCACGCCGACGAACGCGCCCGGGCGCTCTTCGCCGACGCCGTCCCGGCGACGGAAGACGACTGGGCGACCGAGTACATGTCGCTCGACATCTCGGTGAGGGTCGTCGACGACCTCGACGCCGCCCTGGAGCACATCCACCGGTACTCCACCCACCACACCGAGTCGATCATCACCAACGACCTCGGCAACACCGAGCGGTTCCTGGCGGAGGTCGACAGCGCGGTGGTCATGGTGAACGCCTCCACCCGCTTCACCGACGGCGGCGAGTTCGGCTTCGGCGCCGAGGTCGGAATCTCGACCCAGAAGCTGCACGCGCGCGGCCCCATGGGGTTGCCGGAGTTGACGAGCAGCAAGTGGGTCGTCCGGGGCGCGGGTCAGGTGCGCGGCTAGCCTTCGAGGCGCGACTAGACTCGACACGTCGTACTGCCCCGGAACGGAGAATTCATGCTGATGGTCACGGCCCTCGCCACCACCCTCATCGCCGCCGAAGAGAAGCTCGCGCCCGTGTTCGCACCGGCTCCCGTCATCGCTCTCATCGCGGGCGCCGTCTTCACCATCCTCGGCTTCGTCGTCTTCAGCTACAAAGACGTCGCCAACCGCAACCTCGATCCTCAGGGCCCGACGCACCACGACAAGCCGATCGACGAGTTCGGCCACGCCGAAGACCACTAGCCGACACCCCTCCTGGCAACGTCAGTGACGACTTCCAACGGCGTGCGGCGTCCCCGCATCGGGGTGATGGGCGGCACCTTCGACCCCATTCACCACGGTCACCTCGTGGCCGCGAGCGAGGTGTCGACCGAGTTCGATCTCGACGAGGTCATCTTCGTCCCGACCGGCCAGCCGTACATGAAGAACACGGTCACCCCCGGTGAGCACCGCTACCTCATGACCGTGATCGCGACGGCTGCCAACCCGACCTTCACGGTCAGCCGGGTCGACATCGACCGCGAGGGCGTGACGTACACGATCGACACACTCCGCGACATCCGGGCCGAGCGCCCCGACGCCGACCTGTTCTTCATCACGGGGGCCGACGCCGTCGCGCAGATCCTCGAGTGGAAAGACGTCCAAGAGCTGTGGGATCTCGCGCATTTCGTGGCAGTTTCCCGGCCGGGTCACGACCTTTCCGTCAGCGGTCTTCCAGAGAGCGAAGTAAGCTTGCTCGAAGTTCCCGCACTGGCGATATCGTCCACCGACTGTCGCAGCCGCGTCGGCCGAGGTTCCCCTGTCTGGTACTTGGTTCCCGACGGTGTCGTTCAGTACATCTCGAAGCACCATCTGTACCGAGCCACCGACCCGGTCACGAGCACAGAGCCGATTACGAGCACAGAGCCGATTACGAGAACAGAGCCGGTCGCGACAGAGCCGGTCGATAATCACCGCGTTTCGGAGACACCATGACTTCCAACGGCCAGCCGCCCCTCACCAGGCGACAGGTGCGCGAGCTCGAACGGGCACGCGAAGCAGGCGAAGCGATCACCGGCAGCATCTCGGTCGTCTCGGGGAGCCCCGTCCCCTCTGCCATGCCCGTCACCTCGCCGGCGCCCGCCGCTCCCGCGTCGTCGTCCGAGCCGACGTCCGCCTCCGGGGCCACGTCCTCGGCTCCCGGGTCCGTTCAGGCACCAGGATCAGCCCACACGGCCACCCGGCGCGAGCTCCGGGCCCAGCGTGAGGCGGCTGTCCCCACCGACGCCAGCCCCGTGCCTCTGCGGGCTCCCAAGCCCGAGCACGAGCGCGATCTCTCCGAGGCGCTGAGTCATGTCGCCGACATCGAGAACGGCCGGCCCACCGCCATCGTTCCGCCGCGGGAGGCTCCGCGCACCGTGTCGCCCGCCTCCGCCGATCCCGCCGCTGAGCCTGCGCCGACACCCGGCCAGGCCGAGACGCCGTCGCTCACCCCGCCGCCGCTCAGCACGCCGACGCCGGCCGCGGCGAGGCCCACCTCGGTGCCGCCGTCCGAGGACGACGACGACGAGTCGCCCGCCGCTGAAGGGCTGCCGACCCCGGTGTCCGCCGGGCGCGACACCCGTGAGACGATCGGCGGCCCCGCCGTATCGTCCCTGCCGTCGACGGCTGCCGATTCCGCGGTTCCCGGGCCCCGCCGACACGGAACCGTGGCGCCGCCCGAGCACGACGCCACCGTCGGGCAGCGCATCGCCGCGTCGACCCCGCCGCCGTCGTCGACGCCGACCGTGTTCCCGTTCGCGCTGAACTCCGCGTCGGCACCCGAACCCGAGACCTCCGCACCGCGCGGCACTCCGCCGGCTGCCTCCGATCCTGCGCCCCTCACGAGCACCGGCGACGAGGCCCGCCCGAGCGTGCCGGTTGCGGCCCCGGCCCCCGCCGGAGAAGATCCGGTCTCCGCTCGACCGACGCCGTCCGAGGGTGAGTCCACCGCTGCGGACGCGACCGCTTCCCCTGCGGGTGCTCCTGAGACGCCCGAGGCTGCTCCCGCGCCGCAGGCTGCTGCCGGCTCACAGGCTGCGCCACGCGCGCAGGCTCCTGCCGGCCCGCAGGCTGCCCCGCGTCAGCAGGCCTCGATCCCCGCCTCCGTTCCCGAGCCGAGCGGGTACGTGCCCCCGACCGGGCACTGGTCGACGCAGGCCGACCTCGAAGACGACACGATCGAGAGCGTCGGCTCGCACTTCGGTTCGATGACCTCCACGGGTCAGCACAACGCGCTGATCATCGGCGATGACCAGCTCCCCGACGTCACCGGCGCCCTCAACGCCACGGGCGAGGTCATCATCACCGGTTCGATCGACCTTCCTCGCAGCCTGGCCGCCACGGGATCGCACCACGCCCAGCGAATCGACGGCTCCGACATCGATCGGATGCTCGAGGAGGGCGACCGCGAGCAGCCCGACTCCGACGCCACCCCGGTGCGCGCGAGCCGAGCCGTGAGCGCCAACACGTCCACCCGGGCGGTTGTGCTCGCCGCCGGCAAGCCGAAGACCAATCGCCTGCCAATCATCGCCAGCATCTGTGTTGGCATCGTGGTTGTTGTTATCGTTGGTCTGGTCGTCGTGGGTTTCGCCACCCACGTCCTGTAACTTCACCTCCTCTCTTCGACGTCCTCCATCAGGGCGCCTTCTCTCTTTTCCCCAAAGGAATCCGTGACAGCCACTCCCCGTGCCATCGAGCTGCTCCAGCTCGCCGCCCGCGCCGCCGACTCGAAGCAGGCCGAAGACATGGTCGCTCTCGACGTGTCCGAGCCCCTCGCACTCACCGACATCTTCCTGCTGGCCTCCGGCCGCAACGAGCGCAACGTGATCGCCATCGCCGGTGAGATCGAAGACCAGATGATCGAGGCGGGCGTCAAGCCGCTCCGACGCGAGGGTCGTTCCGAGGGGCGCTGGGTTCTGCTCGATTTCGGCGACATCGTGGTGCACGTCTTCCACGACGAAGACCGTCAGTTCTACTCGCTCGAGCGCCTCTGGAGCGACTGCCCCGCAATCGCCCTCGAGCTCGAGACGACGTCCCAGGAGGCGTGATCCTGAGCGCGCCCGATCCGTCGTGATCCTGCGCGCCGTGCGCTTTTTCCGAGCGCGAAGCAATTCAGGTGCCTCTGTGGGGTGCGTGGTGGGCTGAGTGTCCGCCCACCCCTGGAGGAACCATGAAGTGCCCCCTCGACCAGACGCTCCTGGTGATCAGCGAACGCAGCGGCATCGAGATCGACTACTGCCCCGAGTGCCGCGGCGTCTGGCTCGACCGCGGCGAACTCGACAAGATCGTCGATCGTGCCGGGTCGGTCGGCCCCCCACCGGCCGAGCCGTCTGCCGCCTTCTCCGGCCAGCCGTCGACGAACGGCGCAGGATCACCCGACCAGTCCCGTTACGACCGCGAACACGCCCAGTGGCAGCGCGAGGAGCACCGGCGGCGGTCGGGCGGGTACGACCAGGGCCCGGGCTTCTTCGCACCGCGCTCCGGTGACGGCTACGGAGCCCCTCGCCGCAAGAAGAAGGAGAACTGGCTCAGCGAGCTGTTCGACTGACCGGGTGGTGAGGCTGGCGCCTGCGAGCGTGGCGCGGCCGGCCCGCGGGACGCCCGTCAGGTCGTCCGCCCGCTGTCGGAGGGGCCTGGCAGAGTGTCGGCATGATCATCGACCGGATCCGCGTCGCCGAGGCCGTGGCGCCGCGCGACCAGTGGCCCTTCACGGTGCCCGCCGTCGCGGCGCTCATCGGCGAGGGCCTCGCCTTCGACGAGCAGATCACCTTCCTCGTCGGCGAGAACGGCAGCGGCAAGTCGACGGTCGTCGAGGCTCTCGCCGAGTCGTACGGGCTCGATGTCCGTGGTGGTCCCAATCAGCGCTACGGCTCCGAGCTGCCGAAGTCGAAGCTCGGCGAGGTCCTGCAGATCGACCGCGGTGCGGGCGGCTCCCGCATGGTCAAGCGTGCCGTCGGGTTCTTCCTCCGCGCCGAGACCGCACTCGACGTGTTCGACGGCCTGAGCCGATTCGACCGCCCCGAGTTCAACGAGGCCAGCCACGTCGAGAGCTTCCTCGCGGCGTTCGAGGGCTTCGGCGAGAAGGGCGTCTACGTGCTCGACGAGCCGGAGGCGGCCCTGTCCTTCACCGCCTGCCTCAGCCTGATGGCCACGTTGCACGAGGCCCGGGCGGCGGGCAGCCAGGTCGTGTGCGCGACTCACTCGCCGATCCTGACCGCTCTGCCCGGTGCTGCGATCATCGAGTTCGGCGACCACGGCGTCCGCCGCTCGGCCTGGGCCGACCTCGAGGTCGTACGGCACTGGCAGCGGTTCCTCGGCGATCCCGAGCGGTACCTCCGCTACCTCTGAGCGGCGGCTCGGTGTTCTTGACGCTCCCGTTTCTGTAGTACGCTGTACAGGTTGCTCCGCGAGGGGCGGCACACGAAAAACGAAGATGGGTCAAAAACGAAGACGGGTCTGTGGCGCAGCTGGTAGCGCACCTGCATGGCATGCAGGGGGTCAGGGGTTCGAGTCCCCTCAGATCCACGTCGAAATGGCTTCTCCCTCTGGGAGAAGCCATTTTTCGTTCGGCTGCTTCAGCGCGCTGCGCGGGCGCCGGACGGCGTCCGGCGACGAGCTGGCCGATGGCGCACGGGCAACACGGGGTGGGCGGATTCTGGGCGGCGATCCGCTACCGTCGAGCGATGGACAGACGGCTGCGGCGCGCGGAGTGGATCGCCGTCGGGGTCGTGCTCGTCGCGATCCTGCTCGTCACTCTGTGGCCCTCGCGGGTCGATGCGCCGGTCGACGGTTCCCTGCAGCGGACGCTGTTGCGCTGGCACGGGCTGGGACTACCCTCGTTCGTCGACTACTCGTTCGTGCAGACCGCGGCGAACGTCGCGATGTTCGTGCCGCTCGGCGCGCTGATCGCGTCGGTCACGGTGCGGCCGCTCTGGTGGGTGTCCGGCGTGCTCGGCCTGACGCTGTCGCTGTGCGTCGAGTTCGCGCAGTACACGCTCCTCCCGGCGAGACTCGCGTCGGCCGGCGATCTGGCGTCGAACACGGCGGGCGCGCTCGTCGGAGGAGCAGCCGTCGCCATCCTGCGCACCGTGCTCGCCCGCCGGCGCCGCAGACCTAGTTGACGCAGGGAATGCCGTCCGTCGTCGCGGCCGCGGCGCTCGAGCTCGAGGACGACCCAGCACCGGACGACCCCGACCCGGACCCGCCGGACGACGACCCGCCGGACGACCCAGACCCGGACGCGGACGACGAGGCCGTCGCCTTCGCGACACTGCCATCCGTCCCGAGCACGAGCGTCACGCCGGACACGCCCGTCACCGATTCGAGCGTCGCGCCGGGAACGTACGTCGCGAGCAGTTTGGCCTGAGCGGCCTGCGAGGCCGGGTACTGGATCGTGGTCGCCGAGCGGGCGACGACCGTGGTCGGCGTACCGGTCCGGAAGCCGGCCTTCGCCAGCGTCGAGGAGTTGGTCGCCGCCGCTCCCGCGACACCGCTGCCGTTGTACACGGTCACGCTGACGTCGCCCGGCTTCACGCTGCTGGGCGCCGCGGCCGACGACGACTCGGTCTTCTGATCGAGGAGGCGACGAACGCCGGCATCTTCGCGGTGTCGACCTGGACGATCGAGACGGCCGACCCGTTGTAGTAGATGGTCGGCGTGCCCGTGATCGGGATCGTCGACGAGTTGAGGTTGCCTCCGGCGATGTTCTTGAGCTGGGCGGCGAGAGAGAGCCAGTTCAGGCCCTTGTCGGTCTGGATGGCGCCGCTGACGGCCGTGAGGGCGGAGTTGAGCTTGCCGGGGTTCAGCAGCGTGGACGCCGTGAGGAAGTTCTTCGCCTCGGCGCTCAGGAAGTACCGCTGGCGGGCCTCGCGGTCGATGTCGCCGTTCGGCAGGCCGTGGCGTTGGCGGACGAACGCGAGGGCCTGCTGCGCGTTCAGCGTCGAGACGCCTGCGGGCGCGACGAAGGTCGAGTAGGAGTCGTTCACGGCGCTGACCAGGCAGACCTTCAGCGGCCCGAGGGCCTTGGCGACGTCGTAGAAGCCGATCATCGAGATCCGGACGAAGTGGTCGATGTGCAGGCTGGTGAGGTTCTGGACCGTCTTGACGAGCAGTTGCGCGCCCCCGGCGTCGCCACCCGAGTCGCTGCCGTAGGCGAAGGCGGCGTTCAGCTTGCCCATGCCGTGGCCGGGGATGTCCACCCAGGAGTCGCGGGGGAGCGAGATGAGGGTCGCTTTGCCGCCACCGTCCGGGATGTGCAGAATCAGCATCGAGTCGGTGTTCGTCCCGCCGCCGTCGGCGGTCGTGCCGAGCTGCGCCAATTCTTCGGCCGACGCGTTCGCGGGTCGGTGGTCGTCGCCCACGAGCAGGATGTTCTCGCCCTTCGACGAGGACGACGAGGACGACGCTGCGGGGATCGCGTCGATGTGCGTGACGCCGTTCACGAAGTGCTGGTAGTTGTACACGGCGTACACGATCGTCGCGACCAGGATCAGGACGACGACGACGGCGACCCAGCGCACGACGTGACGCGGGCGGACCCGGAGACGGGATCGGGGCGATTCGGACATTCCGGAACCCAATCATTGAAAACAGTGACGGACCCGAAGAATAGCTGAGCGCGGGCGAACCTCAGCCCCGCGTCCGGCGGATGTCATCCCCGAGGACGAGATGTCAAGCCCGTCCCCGATCCAGGCCCGGATCGGTCGCGTGCGCCTAGTGTCCAGGCATGATCGACCACGGTGCTGCGGAAGCCCACTTCGACGCGCGCCACGCCGCCCGCGACGACCCCTGGGGTCTCGCGAGCCGCTGGTACGAGATCCGGAAGCGCAGGATCCTGCTCGCCGCCCTTCCTGACGAGGCCCTGGGGCACGTGCTCGAGATCGGCAGCTCCGTGGGGATCACGACCCAGGATCTGGCCGCGCGAGCCGAGTCGGTCCTCGCGCTGGACGTCTCCGGCGAGGCCGTCCGGCGAGCCCGGGCACGCCTTCAGGGGCTGTCGAACGTGCGGGTCGAGCAGGCCGATGCGACCCTCGGGCTGCCGGGCGGCGACTACGACCTCGTGGTGCTGTCCGAGGTCGGCTACTACCTCTCTCCATCAGAGTTGGGCGCGGTCCTCGACGACGTCGAAGCGTCGCTGTCGTCGAGGGGGTGTTCGCGGCGTGCCACTGGAGGCACGACGAGAGCGACTTCGTGCAGTCGGGAGACGCCGTGCACGAGGCCATCGCGTCCCGGTCGGGCCTGATCGGCCTGGTGCACCACGAGGAGGCCGATTTCGTCCTCGACGTCCTGGCCGTCGACGGGCGTCCGGTCTCGGAGCGGACGGGTCTGCGATGAGCGCGCGGATCCCCGGTCGCCTCAGCCACGTGCTCGTCGTCGTCCCGGCGCGCGACGAGGAACGCCTGATCGGCCGGTGCCTCGGCGCTCTGCGCGAGGCCGTCGCGTTTGCGGCCATCAGCCACCCCTCCGTCGTCGTCCGGACGGTCGTCGTCGCGGACGCGTGCGTCGACGACACCGAGCAGCTCGCCCTCTCCGAGGGCACGGCCGACGTCGTGGTGTCGCGCGCCGGCCGGGTCGGCCATGCCCGCGAGCACGGCATCACGCACGGGCTCGCCGCGTTCGCCGGTGCCGACCTCGAGCGCACCTGGATCGGCAACACCGATGCGGATTCTGCCGTTCCGGCCAACTGGATCGCGCACCAGATCGAGGCGGCCGACGGCGGCGCGGACGTCCTGGTCGGCACCGTCCGGCCGGATCCCCTCGACCTCACCGACGAGCAGGACGCCGCGTGGCGGGCGAGCCACCAGCGCGGCCGCCCGAATGGTCACGTCCACGGCGCCAATCTCGGGTTGCGGGCCTCGGCCCACCGCGCCGTCGGCGGCTTCGAGCCGGTCGACGAGCACGAGGACAACCTCCTGGTCGCACGGCTCCGTCGGCTCGGTCTCGTCATCCTGGCGTCAGATCGGGCAGAGGTCCTCACGTCGGGCCGGTTCGTCGGCCGCACTCCCGGCGGCTACGCGGCACACCTGGCAGGCTCGCTGTGAACCGCGTCGCGCTCGCCGCGGGCGATCCGGGTCCGGTCACGCGGGAGACCCTCGCCGCCGATCCACACAGCGTCAGGGAGGCGCTCGATCTGGGCGTCGCGCTGGGCCCCCTCCGTCCCTTCGTCGGGCACGGCGCCACCCGCGACGTCTGGGAGGCTCTCGCCAGCCTGGCCGCTTCCGACCTGGCGCTGGCCCGCACTCTCGAACCGCACCTCGACGCCCTGACGATCCTCGATCAGGCGGGGATCACGCACGTGCGCGGCGGAACCTGGGGCGTGTACGCGGCCGAGGCGCCCGGGCTACGGCTCGAAGCGGTCGAGACGCGGGCGGGCTGGAGGCTCACGGGCACGAAACCGTGGTGCTCCCTGGCCGGGTCGCTCTCCGACGCGCTCGTCACGGCCTGGGTCGACGACACCCGGCGACAGCTGTTCCGCGTCTCGCTCCAGGGCCCCACGATCGGCGTTCCCGACTCCGGCTGGCACGCCCGTGGCCTGTCCGAGATCCCGAGCGGCGACGTCACGTTCGACGGCGCAGCCTGCCAGCCGGTCGGCGCCCCCGGCTGGTACCTCGAGCGCGCCGGGTTCGCCTGGGGCAGCATGAGCGTCGCAGCCTGCTGGTTCGGGGGAGCGGTGGGAGTTGCCAGGGCCCTCCTCGACGCCTCGCGAACCCCCGGTCGGGACACCGACGCGATCCTGCTCATGCACGTCGGAACCGTGGACGCGCGGCTGACCGAGGCGCGAACGGCGCTGGAGGCGGCAGCACGGACGGTCGATGCCGGAGAAGCGGCAGGATCCCGAGGCGGTCTGCTGGCCAAACGCGTCCGGTCGACCGTCGCCCGGTGCGCGGAGGCCGTGATCCGCGAGGTGGGGCACGCCCTCGGGCCCGGCCCGCTGGCCAAGGACGCCGAGCACGGCAAGCGCGTCGCCGATCTCGACCTGTACGTGCGTCAGCACCACGGCGAGCGGGACGACCTCTCGCTCGGCAAGAGCGTCCGGGACTCCGACGACACGTGGTGAGCTTCGACGCCGCAGCTCCCGGGACGTCCAGGGCCGTGTGGGCCGGCGACCCGCGACTGGCCGCGCTGCCCGCCCGCGACCTGCGAGGTTTCGGAGCGGTCGTGGTGCTGGCCGCCCATCCCGACGACGAGACGCTCGGCGCCGGCGGGCTGATGGCGCGCGCGGCGCAGGAGGGTGCGACGTGACCGTGCTCTGCGTGACCGACGGGGGTGGGGCCGAGGTCGGCGCAGCGCGCGCGGACACGGTGCGGCGGCGCGAGGCCGAACTCCGACACGCGCTCGACCAGCTCGGGATCCTGCGCCCTCCCGTCCTGCTCGGGCTCGCCGACGGAACGATCCGGGAGCAGCGGGACGTCGTCGCGGCTCGGCTCCGGACGACGCTGCCCGGGCTGGCGAAGGACACGCTCGTCGTCGCGCCCTGGGTCGGCGACGGCCATCGAGACCACCGCGTCCTCGGTGAGGTCTGCGTCGAGTTCGCCGCCGACGAGCAGTTGACGCTGTGGCAGTACCCGGTCTGGATGTGGCACTGGGGTTCGCCGGACCACCCGGACGTGCCGTGGCCGCTCCTCGTGTCGGTGGCGCTCGATCGGGAGCAGCGCGAGGTCGTCGCGAGGGCCCTCGAGGCCTTCGCCTCGCAGCGTTCCGGTTCGCCGCCGATGCTGCACGCGCGGTTCCTGGAACACTTCGACCGCAATCGCGAGTACTTCGTCGCGGATGTCGGTGGAGCGGCCTAGCGTGAGCTCATGGCGAACCACGGCGGGGCAGGCGGGATCGACGGCATCATCGAGCGCAACGCGGCGCTGTTGGCGGTCCCGGGCGTCCTGAGCGTGCGCCCGGGGTTCCTGTTCCGCGACGGCTGGATCACGCGCGAGCCGGCCCTCGTCGTGACCGTCGTCGGCGACGTCCCCGATCTTCCCGACACCGTCGACGGCGTCCCCGTCGACGTCCGGCCGGCGTCCGAGAGCAAGGCGCTCCAGGTGCAGGATCCCGTGGCGTACGCGCGCGTAACCGGGCCGAGCCCCGACCTGGGCGCCGTGCCGTCGTTCCCCGGCGAACGGCGGCTCACGGTCGGTGTCGACCCCCGGCCGGCTCCGATCGACGCGCCGGCCGAGCACGGCGCGTCGGGATTCGCCGAGCCCGAGGCCTCGAAACCGCAGCTACCCTACGAGCCGCCCACCGGCGCGAGCCTCGCACCGGTCGACCTCGCGCCCGGTACCCGGATCGAGCTCAGCGCCAGCCCCGACTCCGGCTGGCCGACGCTCTCGGCCTTCCTCGCCGGCACGCAACGCTCGCTGACGGTCGGTCTCTACGACTTCACCTCGGCCCACGTCCTCCAGGCGGTCGGGCGCGACCTCGCCGGCAAGGAGTTCCGGCTGGTCCTCGACCATCCCGCGAAGAACCCGACCGCAGACCAGACCGACGAGGCGACCGTCGCCGACCTCGCCGGCTCCCTCGGCGACGGGCTCGAACAGGCGTGGGCCCTCGACCGGATGGATCCCCTGGCCGCCGCCTGGATCTTTCCCACGGCCTACCACATCAAGGTCGCCGTGCGAGACTCCGCCAGCGTCTGGCTGTCGAGCGGCAACTGGAACAACTCGAACCAGCCCGACATCGACCCGGTCACGACTCCGGGCGATGCGGCAGAAGCGCGCACCCGCGACCGCGACTGGCACGTGGTCATCCATGACCCGGGGGTCGCTTCGACCTTCGAGGCGTTCCTCGAGAACGACCTGGCGGTGGCCGAGGCGCACGACGCGCCCGCGCCCGGGTCGCCCCCTCGGGCCCGGTCGGCGCCGGCCGAGTCCCTCCCGGCCCCCGAACTCCTCGTGCCGCTGGCGTCGACCCCACCGTTCGAGAGGTTCTTCGCATCGACGACGGTGACCGACACCACCCGAGTCACACCGGTCCTGACGCCCGACGCGGGAGTCTACGTCGGGGCGGTCGGCGCCCTGATCGCCTCGGCCCAGAAGACCCTGCACCTGCAGTTCCAGTACATCGAGCTGCCGAAGGCGGCGACTGCCGCATCAAGCCGTTCGCCGACCTCGTGGCGGCGGTCGTCGAGCGGCAGGAGGCAGGCGTCGACGTGCGCATCATCCTGAGCCAGTTCGAAACGGCAGGGTTCCTCGAGCAGCTGCAAGACGCGGGCCTCGACGTGGTCACCCGAGTCCGGCTCCAGGCCAACGTGCACAACAAGGGCCTCGTGGTCGACGGCGCCCGCGTCCTGGTGAGCAGCCAGAACTGGTCGACGGCCGGCGTGCTGAGCAACCGCGACGCGGGCGTCATCCTCGACAGCGTCACGGCGGCGTCCTACTTCGATACGCTTTTCGAGCACGACTGGGCACATCTCGCCAGTCAGAAAGCGAGAAACGACTGATGCGCCTGCTGCTCCTCCGCCACGGTCAGACTCCGGCGAACGTCCTCGGGCAGCTCGACACCGGGGTGCCCGGAGCACCGCTGACCGAGCTCAGCCGGCAGCAGGCGGCGGCGATCCCCCGGGTCTGCAGGCACGAGAACTCCTCTGCCCGGTCGTGTCGTCGTGTCGACGCTCCTCCGCACGCAACTCACCGCCGCGCCGCTCGCTGCCGCTCTCGGCGAGACGCCCGAGATCCTCGACGGACTCAAAGAGATCCAGGCCGGCGATCTCGAGCTGCTGTCCGACAAGCATTCGCAGGGGCTCTACAACGCGACCACGCTCGCCTGGGCTCGAGGAGACCTCGACGTCCGCATGCCCGGGGTGAGACCGGGCACGACTTCTTCGGCCGATTCGACGACGGGATCCTGCGGGCCACGCGCGCCGGAGCCGAGACCGTCGCAGTGGTCAGTCACGGCGCTGCCATCCGCGTCTGGGTGGCCGCCCGAGCGGCCGGGGCGACCCACGACTTCGCCGCGACGCACCAGCTGCTCAACACCGGGGTGGCGTTCCTCGAGAGTCTCCACCAGAACGACGAGCTGGGGCACCGCTGGCGGTTGCTCGAGTGGGTCCGCGAACCCACGGGTGGCGAGTTCCTCGAAGACGACACCGCCGACGACCCCACCGGGCGTGACACCGCCGACCCGGCCACGGCGCCGGGGGCCGGGGCGTGAGCGCAGGATCGACGAGCGGTTCCGCTGCCGGTGCCGCCGTCGCGCCCGCCCGCGGGCACCAGGCACTCGCCCTCCTCGTCGCCGGATGCTTCTTCATGGAGAACCTCGACTCCACCATCGTCACGACGGCGGTGCCGAGCATCGCCCGCGACCTCCACGTCGACGCGGCCAGCGTCGGTGTGGCCATCACCGCCTACGTCATGACGGTCGCCGTGCTGATCCCGGTCAGCGGGTGGCTCGCCGACCGGTTCGGCAGCCGTACGATCCTGCTCACCGCCATCGCTCTCTTCACCCTCGCGTCGATCGCCTGCGCGCTGAGCCCGACACTGCCGGTGCTGGTCGTCGGCCGGATCGTCCAGGGCGTCGGCGGGGCCATGATGGTGCCGGTCGGGCGGATGACCGTCCTGCGCGTCACCGCGAAAGAGAACCTCATCCGCGCCGTGGCACTCCTCACCTGGCCCGCTCTCGCGGCTCCGATCCTGGCGCCGTTCGTCGGCGGACTGCTCACCACCTATGCCTCCTGGCACTGGATCTTCCTCGTCAACGTGCCGCTCGGGCTCATCGGGTTCGTGGCCGCCGTGCGGATCGTCCCGGGCCGCGCCGCCGACGTCGACCCCGACCGGGTGCCGACTCCGCCCGACTGGCTCGGCCTGTCGCTCACGTCCGTCGGCATCGCCTCGCTCGTCTGGGCCGCGACCCTTCTCACGGTCACGCCGGTCGACGTGCCGCAGACGATCCTGGCTGCCGTCGTCGGCCTCGTCCTGATCGGCCTGGCCGTCCGGCATCTGCTCCGCACCCCGAAGCCGTTCGTCGACCTGCGGCTGCTGCGAATCACGACGTACAAGGTGGCGATGGGCGGTGGTTCCGTCTACCGGTTCGTCATCAGCGCGATCCCGTTCGTGCTGCCGCTCCTCTTCCAGGGGCCTTCGGCTGGACCCCGGTGCAGGCGGGAAGCGCCGTGCTGTTCCTGTTCGCGGGCAATCTCGCAGTCAAACCGACGACGACCTGGCTGCTGCGCACTTTCGGCTTCCGACGGCTGCTGGTGACGGCGCACCTGGTGGGCGTCGCGTGCCTCGTGGGGATGGCGTTCTTCCGGGCCGACACGCCGTTCTGGCTGATGCTCGTCGTGCTGGTCGTCTCGGGCGCCGCGCGCTCGGTCGGCTTCACGGCCTACAACACGATCACCTACGCCGACATCGAGAAGCCGCAGATGACCGGGGCCAACGTGCTCGACTCGACGATCCAGCAGATCGCGATCGGCAGTGGCATCGCCCTGGGGGCCGTGGCCATCTCGGCGGGGCTCTTCCTGGGGGAGCGGGTCGAGGCCGGCGGGGCGTACGCCTACGACTTCGCGTTCCTGGTGATCGCGGCGATCCTGCTCGTCGCCCTGGTCCCCGCGTGGCGGTTGCCCGCGACGGCGGGTGGTGCGCTCACGCGGCGGTAGCGCGCGGCGGTCCGGGCAAGCGCGACGTCGGTGGCGCCATCGGCCGCCGGGAGGGTGTCGCCGTGTCGCCGTGTCGCCCGCTGTCAGGTCCGGTCGGCGAAGAGACGGATCTCGATGGGGAGTCCGGTGATGCCGGCCAGCCGCGCCGCCACCTCGCGGGCGGCGTCGGCGTCGGCCACGTCGACGACGGTGAAGCCACCGAGCTGCACCTCGGAGAGCAGGACGGATCCGGGCTGCTCTTCGATCGACGTACCGTCGGACGTGACGACGACCGGGGAGTCGACTGGTCGAAGCCGTTCGAGAAGACGAGCTGACCGCCGGCCTCGAGCTCACCCATGAAGGCACCCATCTGCGCCATCACCGGCCCGAGCACCTCGGGGCCGGGCACGACGCCTTCCGGCTGGTACATGCCGATGAAGTAGCGGGGCATCGTCGCCTCCTCGTTGCGTTTGCCTGCACGTTACTCGGCAGCGCCCGGCGGCGTAACACGGCGCAGCGTTCGTCGCACGGAGTCGTTTGGGTGAATTCCTCTTCGGGGGATTCCCGGCGTCGTCTCCGAAGCCTAGGGTTTCGGAAGGGTAACGATTCCGACGGACGGGGTACGACATGAGCACGGTGACACACCGCTGGACGAAGAGCGCCGTTCTCGCTCGCCTGGCCGCTTCCGACGCCATCGACCACGACACGGCCGCCACACCGCGCGAGCGGGCGGAGCGCCGCATCGACCTGCTGCGGGTGGCCGGCGCCGTCGAAGACGGACGTCTCGACGCGGACAGCGCGGAGGCGGAGTTTCGGCACATTCGCGAGCTGCTGCAGTCGCGCACTGCCGCCTGAGCGCTGTATCCCGCGCCGCTCGGCGGAGAACGCACCGCGCCCCACCGCGTCCTGTCGCGGGGAGCTGCGATGCGTTCCGCGCCGCGCTTGGTGAGCGCTTGCGCCCGCCCTCGTGGCCTAGGCCTGCGTGGCGGCGAGTCCCTCGGCGAGGGGAACGGTCGGGTGACCGATCAGCGTCGCCAGATCACCGGACGTCCCGGCCAGGAGGCCGTCGCGGATGTTCCCGTCGAGGCCGACGACGAAGCCGACCATCCCCTCGTCGAGACCCGCTGCGGTGAGCTGGGCCGCGTGCTCCTCGGGCGTGAGGGCGCGGTAGGTCACCGGCTTGCCGACGATGCCGGAGACGGCGGCGGCCAGCTCGTCGAAGTTCCAGGCGTCGTCTCCCGACAGCTCGTAGGTCTTGCCGGTCGTCGCCTCGTCGAGGGCGGCCGCCGCGGCCGCCTCGGCGTAGTCGGAGCGACTGGCGCTGGCGACTCGACCGTCACCGACGCTCGCCGTGATCTCGCCGGTGTCGCGGCCGGTCGCGATCTGGCCCGCGTAGTTCTCGGTGTACCAGCCGTTGCGGAGGATCGTCGCCGGAAGTCCGGAGGCCGCGATGTACTCCTCCGTCGCCTTGTGCTCGGGGGCCAGGATCAGCTCGGACGTGGTCGCGGCAGGGGCGCTCGTGTAGATGATCCTGGCGGCCCCCGCTCCGACGGCGGCGTCGACGACGGCCGAGTGCTGGGGGAAGCGCTGGCCGACGGCATCGCTCGAGATCAGGATCACGGTGTCGCCCGATCCGATGACGGCCGAGATCGTCTCGGGCTTCGTGAAGTCGAGGGCGGCCGTCGTCACCCTGCGAGGCGAAGGCGGAGAGCTTGGACACGTCGCGGGACGTGGCGACGATGGTCTCGGGCGAGGCGCCTCGAGCCAGGAGGGACTCGACGACGAGGTGGCCGAGCTGGCCGGAGGCGGCGGTGACGATGATGGACATGGGATCCTTTCGGTTGCGTGTCGGTGCCAACACTGCGCAGAGGCAGGTACTTCCCTGTTGCAGGTACGCACCTTTTTGTAAGGTGGTGACATGAGCGTCAGTTTTGAAGTAACCCGGGCCCGGCCCGGAGTCAGCGGCGGAAAATACCCGGCCGACTGCCCGACCCGCGTGGTGCTCAACCATGTCACGAGTCGCTGGGGCGTGTTGATCCTGCTGGCCCTCGAGCAGGGCTCTCGGCGCTGGGGCGAACTGCACCGCGAGATCGAGGGCATCAGCGAGAAAATGCTCGCGTCGACCCTGCGCACGTTCGAGGCCGACGGGATCGTGCACCGCGAAGCGCAACCGACGATCCCGCCGCGGGTCGACTACTCGTTGACCCCGCGCGGGCAGGAGATCGCCGCGCGGCTGCTCCCGCTGATGGACTGGATCACCGACAACGCCGACGACATCGTCTCGGGTCGCTGAGGCGCCAGGCCCTGTCTCTCACTTCGCCGCGGGCTCCGGCCACGTGGGACGTGCTCCCTAGGCCAGGGCCGCGGCGCGGGTCAGCACCATGAGGTCCATGCGACCCGACTGCACCGTCTCGCCGCGCTGGTTCTGCAGGACGACGCGTCGCTCGACGATTCCGGTCGTGCCCTTCGACGTGAGCCTGGTCGAGAGGATCTCGACCGTGCAGGTCAGCGTGTCGCCGATGAAGACCGGCAGCGGGAACGTCCAGTCGTCGATGCCGAGCAGCGCGACGGCCGACCCCTCGAACACGCCGGTGCGCGCGATCAGCCCGAGGCAGAGCGACGCGCCGAGCATGCCGTGCACCACGCGTTGACCGTAGCGGGTCGATTTCGCGAACTCCACGTCGGTGTGGACCTGGTTGTTGTCGCCGGTCCACGCCGCGAACGACATGACGTCGGTTTCGGTGATGGTGCGGCCGGGGCTGACGAACGTCTGACCGGCCTCGAGGTCTTCGAGATAGTGAGGCACGACCTCAGTCTGCCAGGCCCCGCTGTCGACCGCGGCGGCTTCGCACCGCGCGAGAGCGGGCGCAGGATCAGCGGCGACGCCGCCCGACCCGTCGCCCGAGCGCCGCGACACCGATGCCGATCAGCGCCCCGCCGGCCACGTCGGACAACCAGTGCGCCCCGACGTGCAGCCGCGAATAGCCGAGCGCGACGGCGAGCGGTGCGACCGCTGCTCCGCGCACGGGGCTCTCCAGGGCCACCCCGGTCAGGAAGGCGAAGGCGCTCGCCGTGTGCCCGGAGGGGAACGACGCCGACTGCGGGAACACCTTGAGCTGGCGCCGCCCCGGAACGTCGGCGGCGAGCGGCCGCGGACCGCCGAAGATCGGCTTGGCGACGAGGTTCGCTACGGCGCTGGCACCACCGAGCGACAGCAGCCCGCGAACGGCCGCCCGGCGCCCGGTAGGGCCGGTCAGGGACAGCAGGCCCGCCACTCCGTACCAGATCGCCCCGTTGTTGGCGGAGGTGGAGAGGGCCAGCAGCACGGAGTCCGCTCTCTCGGAGGAGACGAGGGCGTTGATCCTGCGCCCTGCCCGTCGATCGAGATCGACGATCGAGGCAGGCAGGATGCTCGGGCTGGTTGACGAGGACGGCGGGCGTAAAGGCACGGCCACACTCAATCACGACCGGCTGTTCACTTGCAGGCAACCGCGCCCGTCTACCGTCAGCGCATGGCAAAGGATCTCGATCAGACCGTCGACGTGGCCATCGTCGGCGCGGGCATCGTCGGCCTCGGACACGCGCTCGCCGCCGTCGACCGCGGGCTGCGCGTGCTCGTCATCGACCGCGGCAGCCGGCAGACCGGCTCCTCGGTGCGGAACTTCGGTCACGCCTGCATCACCGTGCAGTCGGGCGCCGCCCAGGTGCACGCCGACCGGACGCGCCAGCTCTGGCTCCGGCTGCGCGACGAGGCCGGTCTCTGGCTGCGCGACGGCGGCGGGTTCGTCGTCGCCCGGCACGAGGACGAGCTCGCCGCCCTCGGCGAGTTCGCAGCGCGGCGCCGGGGGAGCGTCGCCCTCCTGGACGCCGACACCGTCACGGCGCAGACCGGAGTCGCCCCCGGTCTGGCCGTCGGCGGAGCGCACCTGCTCGACGACATCCAGGTCGATCCTCGCGAGGCCGTGGCGGCGATCACGGCCTATCTCGCATCGCGCGGCGTCGAGTTCCAGTTCTCGACGGCGGTCCGCACGATCCGATCCGGTCGCCTGCACACCACGCGCGGCCGCATCGGGGCCGACCAGATCGTCGTCGCGGTCAACTACGACGTCGACCACCTGTTCCCGGAGCTGGCCGCCGCCTACGAGGTGCGCCGCTGCGGGCTCGACATGATGCGCGTGGCCATGCCGGGCCTCGCGGTTCCGCTGGCGGGCCCCGTGCTGACCGGCTGGTCGATGCTGCGGTACTCCGGCTTCGCGTCGGCTCCGTCGATCGGCGCCGTCCGGGCGCGCCTGCACGGGTCGCAGCCGGAACTCGCCGCCCTCGACGTCAACCAGATGTACACGCAGCTGCCGGACGGCACCGTGATCGTCGGCGACACCCACTACCGCGACGACGCCGTCACGCCGTTCCAACAGGAGAGCGCGTTCGAGGCTCTGCTCGAGACGACGGCGGACTTCTTCGGACAGGAGCGATCCGCGCTCCAGGTGCTCGAGCGCTGGCAGGGCGTCTACGCGACGGCTCCCGCCGAGTTCCTCGTCGAGGAGCCGCTCGACGGCGTCCACCTCGTCTCGGTGACCACCGGCATCGGCATGACGACCGGCCTGGGCCTCGCCGACCGGGTCATCAGCGAGATCTACGAGCCGGTCGGCGCGTAGTCCTCCGGTCCTGCCCCACCCACCCACAGGCCGGAAATCGAAGGGGAATCTGCTCCCGGAAGCGCAGGCATGCGGTTCGCCGGGGCACGTGGTGAAAATCCCCTTCGATTTCGGGAGGGGTGGGCGGGGCGAGAAGTGCGGGCGGGGCGGCAGGGACGGGGGTCGCTGTTACCGTCGGGGCATGAGGTCGATCTCCGACGAAGAGCGGCGCCGGCTGACCGCGCGCCGCCACCACCTGGGCGGCGACGCGACCAGCACCGAGCAGGTCGCACGGTCGATGATCGGGCTCCACGCGACCGATCCGGCGACCGTGTACCTGTCGACGCTGGTCCGGGCCAGAGACCTCACGATCCCCGAGATCCAGGCCGACTTCTATGAGCGCCGCAGCCTGGTGCGGTGGATGGCCATGCGGCGCACCCTGTTCGTCTTCCCCGTCGACGCGGTCCCGCTGGTGCAGGCCGCGATCAGTACACCGCTCGCCGAGAGACTGCGCCGCCAGTTGCTGCGACGACTCGAGGTGAACGGCACCGAGCCGCCGATCGACGGCGACCTCGACGCCTGGCTGAGCGACGTCGAGGCCGGGGCTCACGCGGCGCTGGCGGCCCGGGGCGACGCGACCGGGCTGCAGCTCAGCGCCGACGAGCCGCGGCTCCGCACGACCATCAAGCCGCGGGCGAAGTCCGACCTGCCCCAGGGCGTGACGAGCACCCTGCTCGTCGTGATGAGCGCCGAGGGCCAGATCGTCCGGGGCCGGTCGAGCGGCGCGTGGACGACGCGCCAGCACCGCTGGGAGCCCGTCGAGCGGTGGTACCCGGGCGGTGTGCCGGCCCTGTCGACCGAGGCCGCTCAAGTCGAGCTGGCGCGAGTGTGGCTGAAAGCGTTCGGGCCGGCCCCTGTGTCCGACCTGGAGTGGTACATGGGCTGGACGAAATCCGTGGTGCGCCGGGCGCTCGCCGGGTTGAGCGTCGTCGACGTCGACCTGGGCGGGGTGCCGGGAGTGGTGCTCGACGATCCTGCGGCTCTCGCCGAGCTCGATCTGCCGCCCGAGCCGCCCGTCGCGACGCTGCTGCCGACGCTCGACCCGACCCCGATGGGCTGGAAGTCGCGCGACTGGTTCTTCGGCATCGACCCGGCCGACGTGTTCGACACCAACGGCAACATCGGCCCCACGCTCTGGTGGGGCGGCGAGATCGTCGGCGGCTGGGCGATCGCCCCGAGCGGAGAGGTGCGCGTGTCGATGGTCGCGGATCGCGGCTCCGAGGCGCTGGCGGCCTGTGAGCGGGCGGCTTCCGAGCTGCAGGATCGCCTCGGGGGCACCGTCGTGACGCCGGTGTTCCGCACGCGACTGGAGAAGTCGCTCGCGGTCTGACCCCCCAGGCAGACGACATGGTCCGCACCGCCGCGTCGCTTAAGGGCGAGGCAGTGGCACGGACCATGTCGGTGTGACCGGACGGAGCCGGCCGCGGTGAGGCGAGCTAGGGTGTGTCTCCCACGTGGGCCGCGGCGACGTGGGAGACAGGCCCTAGTGTGCGACGACCGGCTCGGCAGGCTCCGACGGCGCGTCGGTCGGCGCCGAAGCCGCGACGGCGGCTGCGCGAGCCTGGGTGTCGGCCTTGGTGCGGAAGACCAGGGCGGCCAGGATCGCGCCGAAGGCGAAGAACGCCGCCCCGTACCAGTACGCCGTGGCGTAGCTGTGGACGGCAGCCTCGGCAGCGACGGACGCCCTGCCGGCCGCGGTCGTCGCGGAGCCGATGTGCGACGTCACGTAGCCGGCGGCAGCGGTCGCCGCCAGCGTGTTGAGCAGAGCCGTCCCGATCGAACCACCGACCTGCTGGCTCGTGTTGACCATGGCCGATGCGACACCGGCGTGGCCGCGGTCGACCCCGAGGGTCGCCGTCTGGATCGACGCGGGCATGATCGAGCCCATGCCGAATCCGAGGACGAGCAGAGCGGGCAGGACGTTCGCGGCGTAGTGGCTGTCCACTCCGAGGTGGGTCAGGATGAACATGCCGATCGCCCCGAGCGCCATACCGAACGGCACCATGATCTTCGGACCGAAGCGCGGCACGAAGATGTTGGTCGAGAGCTGCGCGGCGAGCACCAGCATGCCGATCATCGGCAGGAACGACAGGCCGGTCTTGATCGGCGTGTAGTCGAGCGACGTCTGCAGGTAGTAGGTGACGAACAGGAAGATGCCGAACATGCCGGCGCCGGCGATGGTCACCGAGGCGTACGCGGCGCCCCGGTTGCGGTCGAGCACGATGTGCAGCGGCAACAGCGGGTGTGCAGCGCGGCGCTGCCAGAGGACGAAGGCGACCAGCAGGACGCCGGCGGCAGCCAGGAAGCCCCAGGTGAGGCCGGAGCCCCAGCCGTCGGTCTCGGCGTTCGAGAAACCGTAGACGAGCGAGAAGAGCGCGGCGGACACCAGGATCGTGCCGGGGACGTCGAGCTTCGGGCGCGGACCCTGGCGAGGCACCGACTTGACGAAGACGATGGCGCCGATGACGGCGACGACTGCGATGACGACGTTGATGTAGAGGTTCCAGCGCCAGTCGAACTTCTCCGTGAGGAAGCCGCCGAGCAGGAGGCCGATGGCGCCGCCGGCGCCGGCGATGGCACCGAAGACACCGAACGCGCGGGCGCGCTCCTTCGGGATGGTGAAGGTCGTCGTGAGGACGGCCAGGGCGGTCGGTGCCAAGAGCGCGCCGAAGGCGCCCTGCAGGGCCCGGGCGAACACGAGCATGCCGAAGCTGCCGGCCGCGCCACCGAGGGCGGATGCGAGGGCGAAGCCGATCAGGCCGATGATGAACGTGCGTTTGCGGCCGATGAGGTCGGAGAGGCGGCCGCCCAGCAGGAGGAGGCTGCCGAAGGCGAGGGAGTAGGCCGTGACGATCCACTGACGCTCGCCGTTGGTGAAGTCGAGGTCGCGTTGAGCGGCGGGGAGGGCGATGTTGACGACCGTGGAATCGAGGACGACCATCAGCTGCGCGAGAGCGACGGTCGTGAGGGTCCACCAGCGGCGCGAGTCCGCGACGGCGCCCACGGCGCCGGAAAGGGAGGAGGTTTGTGACATGCGATGGACTCTATACGGTTCTGGCCAGTTTCGGAACTGTTGAGTTTCAGAACGTCGAGTCGTAGAATGAGGATCGTCCAATTCGAAAGGGGCTCGGCTGCAATGACGCTCGCTGAACCCGAGGCACCGTCCCACACATCAGCCGAGCCGACCAAGCTCGGTCGCAAGCGCGATCACACGCGAGATCCCGAGATCCTGCAGTGCGCCGTCGACGTCCTCGCCGAAGAGGGCTACGACGGCATGACCATCGAGATGGTCGCCGCCCGAGCCAAAGCCGGCAAGGCCACGCTCTACCGCCGCTGGGCGTCGAAGAGCGAGCTCGTCATCGACGCGGTCGCCTGCATGAAAAAGGGCGACACCGATCCTCGGAAGCTGCCAGACACCGGCACGCTTCGCGGTGACCTGGTCGCGATGATCAAGCCGCACTCGATCGAAGACGGCGAGAAGAAGCTCAAGGTGATGACGGGCCTCGCCTCGCTGCTGGCGCGCTCGCCCGAACTCGCCGACGCCGTCAATGCCGCGATCGTCGACCCCCGTGCCAAGGTCAACCGGCTCTTCTTCGAGCGTGCCATCGCGCGCGGCGAGATTCCGGCCGACTGCGACGTCGACACCCTCTCGATGGTCAGCCCGTCGATGACGGCGTACCGCACGCTGATCCTGAAGAAGTCGGTCGACCGGCCGTTCCTCATTTCGCTGATCGACGGCGTGATCCTGCCGGCCGTCGGGCTGAGGGCCCCCGCCGCCGTCTGACGTCGGACGCGCGTCTGCGTCCGACGCTGCCTCCCGTCCCCTGACCTCCGGTCTACTGTCCTCCCGTCCGCTGGCACCCGGCGGGACGCCTGCGTCATCATGGGGGCATGCGTATCACCCGAGTCGTCCTCGACACCTCGTCGCTCGAGGAAGCCGCCGCGTACTATTCCGGCGTCCTCGAGCTGCCGGTCGACCGCACCGACCGAATCGTCTCGATCCGGCTCGGAGACGGCCTGCTGGAGTTCGTCGAAGGAGAGAAGGGCGCCGCCGGCGCCCACCACCTCGCGTTCCTCGTCGCGGCGGATGCGTTCGACGACGCCACCCGCTGGCTCAGGCAGCGCGTCCCGCTGCTGAGCCTCGACGGCACCGACGAGTTCGAGGGCTCTGCGGCCTGGAACTCGCAGTCCGTCTATTTCGACGGCCCCGACGGCTCGATCCTCGAACTCATCGCTCGGCGTGAACTCGCCTCGCAGCCCCGTGCCGCGCGTGCCTTCTCGGCGGCGGACATCCTCGGCGTCAGCGAGGTGGGAGTCGCCGTCGCGGGTCTCCCGGTGGTGGCCGGGCGTCTCGCTGATGCGGGGGTCCCGCCCTTCCGCGACACCAGCGAGACCTTCGCCCCGACGGGCGGCGCAGACGGCATGTTGATCCTCGTCGCGCCGGGACGCGCGTGGTTCCCGACCACGGATCGCGTGGCCGCCGAGCGCCCCATCACGGTGTATGCCACGGGCGGCATGGTCGGGCGGCATTCGCTGGGCGAGCATGCCGAACTGGTGATCGAGGCGTGACCGCCGCGACGCCCGCGCCCCTGCCCGGGTCGTCGCCCGCGCTGATGCTCCAGCGGGGGACCGACGCGGACATCGACGGGTGCGTCGCGCTCTGGCTGGCGGCGCTCACACGGCGGGACGAGGTCGCGCCAGGCGAGGCGGCCGCCGACCGCTGCCGCACCAAATTCGCCCACGCCCGCGTCGCGTTCGAAGTCCTTCGGGGGCCGAGCGGTGCGATCCTGGGCTTCGGGCTCGTGACCGCCCCAGGGACGGGGCGTCCCGACGATCCTGCCGATGCCGCCTATCTCTCATTGCTGGCCGTGTCGCCCGAGCTGCAGGGTTCAGGCTGGGGCGGTCGACTGCTCGAAGCGCTTCACGATGCCATCCGTCGGTCGGGGCTCGCGCGCGCCGTCCTTCACGTGATCGAAGACAACGGCGCCGCGGTACGCCTTTACGAGCGACACGGGTGGGCGCCGATCGCCGACCCGTTCGACCACCCTCTCGTCGGCCGACCCACCCTGGCGATGGGCGTCGAGGTGTGACCGACGAAGCGGTCGGTCTGCGCGCGCGAAGCGGAGCGCGAGTACGACCTGTCGCGAGAGCGACGAAAGTCGGTAGCGTCGCCGCGAGCGCGAAGGCCGACGCGATGGTGATCGCGGCGATCGCCCCCGTGGCCTGGAGCGCCGGGTGCCGCGCGCTGCGCAAGAAGGACAGGGAGAGACCCTGGACGACCGGGCGGACCGCGCGGTCCACCCGCAGGCTGGGGCATTCGAGGGTGTCTGCCCCCGAAGGAGCGCTCCCCGAAGGTGGGCTCGTAACGGGCTCCGCATCGTCCTAGCTTCGGCTCAGGAGGTTCACCGATGGACAACGACCAGCTCCACGACCAGACCGGATACGGCACGACGACCGGCCAGGATCGCGAGGCCCGCGACTACGGACTGTCCCTCGTGAGCGACGCCTGGCTCGAGGAACACCTCCGCCAGCAGGGCTCCGACTGACTCATCCGGCGAGACGCCGTGCGGCGGTCACCCCTACTGGCCGTCGCACGGCTTCGACTGCCCCACCGCGATCGGCTGTCGCTCTCGTGGGCAGAGGGGAGCGACAGCCGGGTGGTTACGGTTCACCGCGCGAACGCGGCTACGCGACGTGGGCCGGGTGGCGGTCATGTGCCGGCTCGGTGGAGTGCGCCGGGTGCGAGTGCCGCGCCTCGGCCGCGGGCAGCTGCTCCTGCACGAGATCGACCTTGATTCCCTGGCGGAAGTGCCCGATCAGCGCGAGGGCCACGCCGAGGGCGGACCACCCCGCCACGACGAGCCAGGGGAAGACCGTGCCGGCGTCCGGGAAGTAGGACAGATCGCGCAGCAACGTGTTGCCGGCCCCCGGCGGGAACCACTGGCCGACCTGGCCCCACGGCTGCGGAAGGAACTGCAGTGGCTGCGTGGCGGACGAGATCGGGTTGGCGATGAGGAGGAACACGACCGGGCCCACCAGCGACCCGATGCGCCCCACCAGCGAGGTGACCCCGACGATCGTGGCGCTGATGGCGAGCAGGGTGAGGGTGATCGCGGCGGCGTTGACGAAGTAGTTCCCCTGGAGCACTCCGAACCACCCCTGGAGGATTCCGCCGAGGGCGAGACCTGCCACCACCACGTACGCGGACACGGCCGCGACACGTCGCCACGCGCCGACGATGAGCAGCGACGCGGCGAGTCCGCCCAACATGCCGCCGAGGGTGAGCGGGAACGCTGCCGCCGTCAGTCCGGAGCCGCGAGGGTCGGTCGACGCGAGCGGGACGACGTCCGTCAGTTTCACCTCGACGACCTGTGTCGCCGGGACTCCCGCAGCGTGGGCGGCCTGGGTGAGCTGGGCCTGCAGCTTCGGAGCGATGGAGGTGAGCAGCTGGTTGGTGATCGTGCTCGCCGCCGACGAGGTGAGGACCTCGGGGGAGTCGCCGAGGACGACGGCGCCGTACGTCGTCCGATCCTTGATCTGGGCGACGGCATCACCGCGGTCGTCGGCCGAGACGAAGGAGAAGCTGCCGGGAGCGGACGCATCGAGGGCCTTCTCGACCTGCGAGACCTGGGCCGCCGGCCCGGAGATCGAGAGCGGGAGATCCTGCACCTTCGCCGTGGTGGACGGCCAGGAGAAGGCGAGCACGACGACCGCCACGATCGCGGCCAGGCCGACCCCGATCGCCATGATGCGCCTCCACGGCGTGGGGGCGGGGGGAACACTGACGGTGCTCATGGGAGATCCTCCAAAAAGGGAATGTTCGTTCTTTTTCAGGGTGGAACGGGATATGCTCCTTGTCAAGAACGAATGTTCTTTTTGACGGATCTCGAGGGTGGACCATGCCGAAGGTGACCGAGCAGTACCGCGAGGCGAGGCGGGACGAGATCACGGCAGCCGCGCTGCGCAGTTTCGCGGCGAAGGGGTTCGCCGGAACGTCGATGGCCGACATCATCGCGGAGTCGGGGCTGTCGGCGGGCGCCATCTACGGCCACTTCGAGGGCAAGCACGACATCATGATGGCCGTGGCGCAGCAGGTGATCGGCTCGCGCGTGAGCGACCTCCGCGACTACGCGGCGGGCGGCCCCGCGCCGTCTCCGGCCGAGGTCATGGCGCACATGCTTCCCGGAATGACGAGAGATCTCGCGCAGCCGCCCCTGCTCCTCCAGGTCTGGGGTCAGGCGATGGTCGAGGGTGAGATGCGTGAACTCCTCTGGCACGTGTTCGGTGATCTCCGCGACACCTACACGTATTTCTTCGTCGCCTGGGCCCAGGAGTACGAGGGGCTCGACGAGGCGGCCGCTCACGAGTGGGCCGCCCGGCTCCTGCCGATGGCGATCGGGCTCGGGCAGGGATTCATCGTGCAGTCGGCGGTCTTCGACGACTTCGACGCGGAGGCGTATCTCGCCTCGATGCGCGAGTTCCTGCCGCACTAGGCTCCCTGGCCAAGCCTGGCCAAGCCTGGCCCAGCCTCCCCCGAACGAGCGCGCCCCGAACGAGCGCGCCCCGAAGACGGGCTCGTGACGACGTCGGCCGCGACCTACTTTCGGAGCATGAACGAACCTCGACCCGGCCTCTTCGACGACTTCGGCGCCGAGTCGTTCGACGACGCGTTTCTCGACGGCGCTGTCGTCGACGGCGCGGCTCCCGCCTGACCCACCCGGCCCGTCCGTCCCCCTCCCGTCCCTCCTCCTCCTCCAGAAATCGAAGGGGAATCGCGTCTCGCCGGCGGGTTCAGTGCGATCGGGGGCGTCTTCCGCAGAATCCCCTTCGATTTCCGGAGGGAGGGCGGCGGGGGAGGGGGCGGCGGGCGCGGAGGGAGCGAGGCCGGCGGGCACGGGATCGCGCCCGGCGGCCACCCCGCGCGGCAGCCCCACGAGCGAGACGACCGCGCTCACGACCAGCAGCACCACGACCACGACGATCACCCGGTGGAACCCGGCCACGTCGAGAACGCTGCCGGTGATGACGCCGACGAAGGCCACGGCGACCAGCCCCGCCACGCGCGAGATCGCGTTGTTCACGGCGGACGCGATGCCCGCCTCGTCGGGAGCGATCTGCGCCAGCACGGTCGAGGTCAACGGCGTCACCGTGACCGTCATCCCGAGGCCGAAGAGCAGGACACCGGGCAGGATCTGCCACCAGACGTCGAGGGGATCGCGCGTCAGCAGCATCCAGGCGAATCCGGCGGCGGTGATCAGGGGTCCGACGGTCATGAACGGCCGCGGGCCGAATCGGCCGGCCAGACCGCCGACGGTGCTGGAGAGCAGCAGAGACACGACCGTCGTCGGCAGAGTGATCAGGCCGGAGACGGTGGCGGGCAGGTGGCCGACCTCTTGGACGACGAGCGGGATGAGGAGCGTGCCCAGGCTGACCGAGGCGTAGATGCCGATCGTGGCGAGGTTCCCGACGGAGAAGGCGCGGACGGAGAAGAGCCGCAGAGGCATCATCGGGTGCGCTGCCCGGCGCTCCCAGACGACGAACGCGACCAGGCAGAGCACACCGCCGATGAGTGCCGCCAGGATGAACGGGTCGTCGAACCCGATCCGCTGCCCTTCGATCAGGGCGAAGACCGGCCCCGCGAGTCCGAGCGCGCCGAGCACGGCCCCGAGGACGTCCACGTGGGCCCCTGCGGACGCCGTCCCACGGTGGGCGTCGGCGGGGAGCCGGGCCAGGAGCACGAGGGTGACCACGACGGGCAGGACGACGATGCCGAACACCCAGCGCCACCCGGCGGTGTCGACGAGTGCCCCGCCGGCGAGCGGACCGATGAGGAACGCGACGCCGGTCCACGCGGTCCAGGTGCCGATCGCCTTGGCCATGGCGGTGCCCGTGAAGGTCGCGGTGATGATCGCCAGACTCGACGGTACGAGCAGGGCCCCGGCGACCCCCTGCAGGGCCCGAGCCGCGATGAGGAGCTCGGCGTTCGGGGCGATCGCGGCGAGCAGCGACGTCGCGCCGAACCCGATCAGCCCGGCGCGCAGGATCCTGACCCGCCCGAACGTGTCGGAGAGGGACCCCGCCACCAGCATGAGGGAGCCCAGGGTGAGCAGGTACCCGTCGACGACCCACTGCTGGAGAGTGACCCCGCCACCCAGATCGCGCGCCAGCGCGGGCAGCGCGACCGTGACGATCGACCCGTCGAGGAACGCCACGAACGAGGCCAGGATCGCCACGACGAGCACGATGCGCCTGCCACTGGAAGCCATGGCCTCACCCTACGGCCGCCGCCCCTCGGCGGCGTCCCCGTGACGGAGAGATCATGTCGGCGAGATCATGCCGGCGAGAGTATGCCGACTAGATCATGCCGACCAGGTTGTCGGGGGTGAGCGCCTTCGCCTCGGCGAGCACCTGGCGCGCCTTGTCGGTGGAGTCCCACACGTTCCAGAGCAGCACGCCCACCGGCACTCCGCCGTCGAGGTAGTAGACGACGACGCTCGAGTCGTCCTTCCAGTCCTCCACCGTCTCGAGCGAGGCGTCGAGCTTGCCGACGGCTTCGTAGGAGAGGTCGAAGACGTCGGAGTAGTAGCTCGGCGTGTGCGTGTACTTCTCGTCGGAGCCGGCCATGATCCGGCCGACCGCGCCGCCCTGCTCGTTCGCATTGTCGACGTGCTCGACTCGCCGGCGGCCCAGGATCGGATCGGGGTAGGACGCCACGTCACCTGCCGCGTAGACGAAGGGGTCGTCGGTCGCGAGGCGCACGTCGACGAGGATGCCGTCGTCGGTCGACAGCCCGGATCGCTGAGCCAGTTCGATGTTGGGCTCGATGCCGAGACCGATCACGACCGAGTCGGCGTCGATCTCGGAGCCGTCGTCGAGGGTGAGGTGGATTCCGGAGGGATCGGCGCGGCCGGAGGCGAGCCTGCGGCCCGGCCGGAACGCGACCCCGTGGTCGCGGAACGCCGCCTCGAAGCGGTCGTCGACCGACTTCGGGAACGTCGACGCGCCGAGTTCCCGGTCGGGGAAGACGATCGTGACGCGGGTGTCGTTCTGCACCAGCGCCGCCGCCAGCTCGGATCCGATGTAGCCGCCGCCGACGACCGCGACGTGGTGCCCTTTGCCGGCCAGCTCGCGCAGGCGCCGGTAGTCGGACGCGCTGCGGAAGTAGACGATCCTGCTGTCGTCGGGGAGGTCCAGACGCTTCGGACGCCCGCCTGTCGCGAGCAGGAGTCGGCCGTAGCCGATGGTGTCGCCGGAGGAGGTCGTGACGCTTCGGTTCGAGCGGTCGATGCTCTCGACCCGCGTCGACAGGCGCACCTCGGCGCCGGTCGCGTCGGTCGTCTTGAGGTCGTTGTCGTCGGGCGAGAAGTCGGGATCCGTCCAGAGCTTCTTGGAGAGCGCGGGCCGCGTGTACGGGGCGTCCACGTCTTCGCTCAGGATCACGATGCTGCCGCTCTTGTCGCGCTCGCGGATGCCTTTCGCGGCCGCGTCGGCGACCATCCCGCCGCCGACGATGACGTACTCGTAGTTCTCTGGCATGTTCGGCTCCCTTCGACGTCCTCGGGTCAGTTGGCGACGGCTCCGACGCGGTCCAGCCCGGCGGCTTCGGCCTTGGCGTCGCGTTCGCGGGTCGCCTTGGCGCGATTGTCCTTCTCGGGGTGGCGGTTCTCCGCACCGGTCATCCAGGCGAGCTGCTCGAGGCGCTCGAGGATGCTGTGCAGCACGTCGGCCGTCGTCGGGTCCTCCTCGTCGATCGAGTCGTGGACTTTTCGCATCGTGTCGGTCGCCGCGTACATGCGCTCGACGATGAGGTCGACGACGTCGACCGTCTCGACCGGACCCTCGGGGAACTCGGGCAGGCTCGTGGTCTTCGCGATCGTGCTGCTGCGCCCGTCGGGGACCAGGTAGACCGCGCGCATGCGCTCGGCCACCTCGTCGGAGAACTCGCGGGCGGCGTCGACGATCTCGTCGAGCTGCAGGTGGAGGTCGCGGAAGTTCGAGCCGAGGAGGTTCCAGTGGGCCTGCTTGCCCTGGATGTGCAACTCGATGAGGTCGACAAGCACCTTCTGCAGGCTGTCGTGGAGTTTCTCGGATCCTTGGAACATGGTGTCTCCTTCTGTGCTCGGGGGCGACGACAGGGTCGGCGCGATGCGGTGGACGGTACGCCCGACGCCTCAACTGGGGCTAAGGATGTGTACCCCGCCTGCGGTAGGGTTCGAGAACTGATGGCCTTGAGGGGGCGGACCATGACCGACACCGACGCGACGGCACTCGGCGAAGCCTCGTGGGGAGACGCGCTGCCGGCCGAGATCAAGTCACTCGAGTTCTGCCTGACCACCGCCTTCCACGCCTTCGACGACATCGACCGGATGACGATGGAGCACCGGGTCCGCGTCGTGAACGACGTCACCGGCACCGTGCCGGACACCGCCAGCGCCGCCGCGCGAGCCGGGCACGCCGAGTGGGCCGTCAGCGTCGTGCGGGCTGCGTCCGAACGGCGACCGGCCTGGTCGTCCCTCTGCTCCCGCTGGGACGCCATGATCGCCTCGAGCCTCGACGCGATCTCGGCTTCCGCCCTCGTCACCTGAGCGACGCCTCGGCGCGCGAGCCTACGATCGGCAGAGTGGCATCAGCTCCCGAGGCTCCCGAGGTACCGGCGATCAGCCGTGTGCGCGCCGTCCCCGGCGGGGTCGCGCACTACCTCCGCGTCCTGCCCTTCGACTACGCGTTCGTGTGGCGCGCGCATCTCCGCAGCCTGCTCGGGAACGCCTCCGTGCCGAAGCGGTACCGGGAGGGCGACCGGGCGCCGATCCTGCTCCTCCCGGGCGTGTACGAGTCCTGGCGTTACCTCCGCTGGTTCGGCGACCGCCTCAACGAACTCGGACATCCCGTGGTGGTGGTGCCAGGACTCGCGCACAATCGCAAGCCCATCGCCGCGACCGCGGTCGTCGCGCAGGCGATCCTGGACGCCCACGATCTCCGGGGGTCGTGATCCTGGGGCATTCCAAGGGCGGCATCATCGGCAAGACGATGATGCTCGACACCGACACCGGGGGCAGGATCGACCGGATGGTCACCGTGAATTCGCCGTTCTCCGGTTCGCGCTGGGCCAGGTTCGCTCCGAACCCGAGCATTCGGGTGTTCCGGACCACAGATCGACATCTGCTCCGCCTGGCGGATCGACTCGACGTCAACTCCAGGATCACGTCGCTCGGAGCGCGTGCCGACCTGCACGTTCCCGAGGGGAGCCACCTGCCGGGCGCCCGCAACGTGACGCTCCCGGTGGACGGGCATTTCCGGCCGCTCGGGCACCCGGCGAGTCGCGCGGCGATCCTCGCTGCGCTCCTCGACTGACTGTCTCCTAGAGGGTCTCGAGCAGGTCGTCGAGCCGCTGGTAGCCCTCGCGGACGCCGCCCTCCATTCCGGCGGCCAGATGGCCGTCGCGCGCCTCCTGCGTGAGGTGCACGCTGCGGCTCATGATGCGGGTGCCGCCTTCGGCGTCCGGCGCGAAGCGGACCTTCTCGAGGCTCGCGTGCCCCGGCGCACCGAGGAACTCGAACGTCTGCGTGATGCTCTCGAGCGGCTGTACGTCGTGGAACACACCGCGGAATTCGTAGGCGTCGCCGTTCGGAGATCGGTGGACGAAGTTCCAGGAGCCACCGACTCGGACGTCGTATTCGAGGACCTCCATGGTGTAGCCGATCGGGCCGAGCCACTGGGCGACCAGGGCAGGCTCGGTGTAGGCGCGCCAGATGGCTTCGACAGGCGCGTGGACGACCCGCTCGAGATCGATGGAGAGGACGCCGTCGGGCGCCGTGATGATCGTGGGGTCGGGGGAGGTGGTGCTCATGGTGTTCCAGCCTTTCGCGAAGGGGGAGCCGCACGATCGGCGACGATGCCGTCGAGGGCCCGGAACCGACGTTCGGCAGCGAGCCGATAGCCGTCGATCCACGACGTGAGGGTTTCGAGGGCGGCCGGGTCGAGGTGACACGGCCGGCGCTGCCCGTCGCGGGAGCGCGTGATGAGACCGGCCTGCTCGAGCACCTGGATGTGACGCGAGACGGCCTGCTTGGTGATGGCGAACGGCTCGGCGAGCTCGTTGACCGTGAGAGGCCCTCGAGACAGCCGGGCGACCAGGGCGCGACGCACGGGATCGGCCAGAGCGAGGAACGCTCGGTCGAGTCCGTTGTCGTCCATGATCAACCAATCGCTTTATCAACTGTTGTGTTGATTAAGATACGCGCAGGATCACGCTGCCGCAAGCCCTACGATTCCTGCAGCTCCTCGCGCACCCGCCGCAGGTCCTCCAGCATCGAGCCGATCAGGATCCAGTGCTCCGGGTCGGGCCTCACGACCAGGAGAGGTGCGGTCAGCGCCGGAAGCTCGTCGGTGGTGAGCGGGACGGCTTCACCCGCGGCGGCCTCCTCCTCGCGTTCGTGCACGAGGAGGCGAACGTCGTGCGCGGCCCGGCGCAACTCGTCGGCGATGCCGGCGACGACCGGGTCGTCGATCAGACGTTCCTCGTAGTTGTCGCGGAGCGTCCTGGTCATGGCGACGACCCGGTGCACGAGATTCGACAGGGTCCGAAGGAGCTCGCGGTCGGCCTCGAGGATCCGGCGCTGCCGCTTCGCGCGCGGGTTGAGCGTCAGACTCTCCTCACCGGTCTTGACGGCGGTCGCCGCCTTGGCCCTGAGCTCGCGGAGCTCGCGCGCTCGGAACAGGGCGGCATCGAGCTCGGCGACAGGCGTCGGGGCCTCGAGCGCGGAGGCCAGGGAGTCGAGAGCCGTACCGACATCGCGGGCGAGGCGCCCGACAGCCAGGTGAGCCGGGCCGAGCAGGACGGGCGGCGCGAGGAGGACGTTGACCGCCAGCGCGACGACGGCCCCGATCACGGTTTCGATGATCCGGTCGAAGGCGTAGTGCGGGGTGACGATTCCGACGGAGAGCACGAGCATCGCCGAGATCGGCACCTGGGTCGTCGACGTCGGCGTCAGCTTGAACGCCCAGGCGAGTAGGAGCGCCAGGACCACGGCGAGCAGCACGATCCAGGTGTGGTCGTGGCCGAGGACCGCTCCGACGACGTAGGCGAGCGCGACGCCCATCACGACGCCCGCGCTGCGCTCGAGGCCGCGGCCGAACGACTGGTTGATGCTCGGCTGGACCACCAGCAATGCTGCGATCGCCGCGAAGATCGGCAGCCCCTGGCCGAGCAGGAGGAAGGCGACGATCCACGCGAGAACGACGGCGAGCGAGGTCTTGACGACCTGCAGCAGCGGGAGGCGCGAAGGCTGCCGCAGGCGCGAGAAGACGCGAACTCCGGACGGCGGCACGACCCCAAGGGTACGGCGCGCCGAAGAGTGAAGAAACGTCGAACTCCGGCGAGACCTAGTTGACTGTGGCTGTGTGGCCTAACTCCGGTGAGATCCTCCCCGCGGCCTTCGCCGACAGCGGGGCGCGAGTGGTGTCGTTCCGGCCTCACTCGGTGGAGCCCTCCGGCGGCGGCTACCTCTTCGGCTACGAGGTCGACACGGTCGGCGCCGACGGAATCGCCTCGACGGTCCTCACGTTCATCGACACCGACCCGGCCTCGGTGGAGGCCTCCCGCGCGAGCGGAGGCACGGTGGTCACCGACCCCGCGACCTCCCGGCCCGTCCGCGTGTGGGCCTACCCCTCCGATCCTGCGCTCCCCGCTCTGGCCACCGTGACCTACCCGGAGCGCGTGGCCGAGGTCCTGGGCGCGCTGGGCATCGAGGCATCGGAGGCGGAGCTCACCGTCGCCGCCTATCGCCCCGGCAAGCGGGCCGTCGTCAAGATGCGCAGCGGGCGGACGACGCTGTTCCTCAAGGTGGTGCGCCCCTCGCGGGCCGAGCCGATCGCCGCGCAGCACGCCGCGTTCCAGGCGGCCGGGCTGCCGGTGCCGCGGGTGCTCGCGGCGCAACCCGACGGACTCCTCGTGCTCGAAGCCGTCCGCGGAGTCGCCGCCGGCACGCGCGTCGTCGAGCTCGCCGAGGGGCACGCCTTCGTCGACAACCTCGTGGCCCTCTCACAGGCCGTGGCGTCGGTCCACCTGACGCAGCGCGCTCAGGCGGACGCCCTGGACAACGGCGCCTGGCACCGCACCAGCCTCGCGGCGTCCCTGCCCGATCGGGCGCGCGAGATCCACGGCGTGTACGACGAGATCGAGGCCCGCGTCGCACGGTGGTCGCCCGACGAACGCCAGGTGGTCCACGGAGACCTGCACCTCGAGCAGCTCTTCGTCGATCCGGACGAAGCGGGCAGGATCACCGGGCTCCTCGACATCGACACCGCGGGCTGGGGTCATCCGGCGCGCGACGCCGGTGCGCTCGTGGCGCACCTGGTCGTCACCGCGCAGTGGCACCGGGGCAACGGCGACCAGGCGCAGGCGCAAGCCTGCGAGGTGATCGCCGACCACGTCGTCGAGGGCTGGACGCAGCGGAACCCCGCGCTCGCCGACCGCCTTCCGCCGACCATCGCCTCTCAGCTGCTCGCCCACGCCGGCGGCCAGGCCACTCTCGGCACGGAGGTCGGCCGCACGAAGGCGTTGCAGCTGGTCGACGCCGCCGAGGGGACTCTCTGGCCCCGACGGTCGGAGCCCGCCCCTGCCTCCACGCCTCCGACGCACGACGGCGACACAGGCAGCGCGCCTAGCGTGGTGGACAGCACCTCTCCCGCCTGACCCGCCGCCCAGGAGGCACCGATGACGTCGCTGTGGCTCGATACGATCCGCACCATCCCCACCGACGAGTTCGAACCGCTCGCGACCTACGACGACGTGATCGTCGGGGCCGGGCTCACCGGGCTCGTCACGGCGCTCCTGTTCGCTCGCCGGGGCCACACGGTCGCCGTCCTCGAGGCGCGCACCGTCGGCGGCCTGGCGACCGGCAGCTCTTCGGCGATGGTGAGCCTCCTCCAGGGCGCCCAGCTGCAGAAGATCCACGGGCGCACGTACCAGGGGGTCGTCGACGCCTACACCGAGGGCAACACGGAGGCGTTCGACTGGCTGCTCGACTACGCCGACGGCGCCGGGGTCGACGTGGAACGCCGCGACGCCTTCAGCTACGCGACGACGCGCCGAGGTCTGGCCCGGGTCGACGCCGAGTACCTGGTCGGCCGCCGCGCCGGACTCGACCTCGTCAAGACCGTCGACGTCGACGTGCCGTTCGCGACCCTGGGGGCCGTGCGACTTCGCGACCAGGCGCAGCTCGACCCGCTCGAGCTCGTCGCCTCGCTCGCGGCCGACGTGCGAGCCCTCGGCGGCATCATCGTCGAGAACGCGCACGTGACCGGGGTCGACGCCGGCGACCCTGCGACGACTCACACGTCGCTCGGCGATGTCCGCTCCGAGCGGGTGCACCTCACCACGGGGGCTCCGATCCTCGATCGCGGTCTCTACTTCGCCAAGATCAAGCCGCGGCGCTCCTCGGCATGGCGTTCGCCGACGTCGATCCTGCAGATCTTCCCTCCGCCATGTACCGCTCCGTCGACGCGCCCTCGCGGTCGGTCCGGCGCTACCGCGACCAACTCGTCGTCGGTGGCAACACCCACGGCGTGGGGCGCGCAGCCTCCGAGGAGGAGCTGGTGCACGATTTGGACGACTGGACCCGCGCCCACTGGCCCACGGCTCGCAGGCGCCGCGTCTGGAGCGGGCAGGACTACGCGACCCCTCACGGCGTCCCGTTCGTCGGCTACCTGCCGCGGGGCCGTGGCCGGATCTTCCTGGCGACCGGCTACGACTCCTGGGGAATGACGAACGCCGTGTCGGCCGCGCGCATGCTGGTGTCTGACGTCGTCGGCGACAACACCCCGTGGATGTCCGCTCTGCACCACCGGATCACGACGCCGGCGGCCATCGGAGCGGGACTCGGCGAGAACGCGGCGGTCGCCTGGTGGTTCGCGCGCGGCTGGGCGCGGGCCCTGACGAACCCGCTGCTGCCGGGGGAGGAGCCCGTCGACGGAACCGGCGTCGTGGGATCCGACGGCTTCCGGCCGGTGGCCCGCTCCACGGTGAACGGCGAGACCTGCTCCCTGTCGGCCGTGTGCCCGCACCTGGGCGGTGTCGTGTCGTGGAACGATCAGGAGCTCAGCTGGGACTGCCCGCTGCACGGCTCGCGCTTCACCGCGGCAGGCGGCGTGATCGAGGGGCCGGCGAAGCGCGGCCTGACGCCGCGCGCCTCGTGACACGCCCGGGTTGCGGCGCGCCGCCTCGCGTGGTGGCGCGTGCCTTGAGCGGGGCGTAAACTACAGCCAGCATCAAAACGTCTGCAGACTCCAATCGGCTGTCTCCAGAAGAGTTTTGATCCAGCGGTGCTCGAACCCCGCGACCGCCGACACGACCGCGTGCCGGCGACGCGAGTCGAGCAGGGGTTCTTCACAACTCCGTTCTGCCGCACCCGGATCGCCACCGAATGCTGATCCTGCCCGTAGTTCTCCAGCAACACAGCCGTATCCGGTCGTCTCCACCGACCCGATGCAGTCCCTCCCGCCTCGAGCCGCGCGACGATCACGTCGCAGGCCGCGGCGGCACCACTTAGGAGGAGCCTTGGCTCGACCAGGCCAGCGCCAGTCCGGCGGTACTCGAACCGCCTCCCGTTCCACCCACCGTCGCGTGCGCGACCTCGACAACGACGGCATCATCCCCGTCCTCGCCAAAGCCGTCCGCGAAGTCGAGGCCGGCGCCCAGCGAGGGCCGGTCAAGCCCTCGGGTCGAACGAAGTTCCAGGTGGTCGCTCTCCTGATGCGCGAGGAGCGCGCTCGGGTGAAGGCCGACAAGACTCTCGGCGACGCCGACCGCGCCGAGCAGCTCAAGCGCCTCGACGGCGTCGCCACCATCCTGGCGAAGGCTGCGGCGCGCGACACGTCGCTCATCGCGCTGCTCGCCGAGGAGGCCGTCGTCTCCGAGACCGCGCGCGCCCTCAAGCGCGACATGCTGATGGCCGCGGGCACCGAGCTGAGCCCCGACGACCTCATCATCACGACCGAGGCCCCCGCCTCCGCTCCGACGACGGAGCGTCAAGTCGTGCCGCAGTCGGTCGTCTCGCGCCAGCTCGCGAACCCGTTCCTCGCCCCCGACTTCGCACTGGCGGAGCACCGCGAGGTGCACCCGAGGCGTCTCGCCAACTGGGAGCTCTTCGGGCCGCTGTTCAAGTCGTTCGAGTACGGCGCCGGCGGGGCGTCCGCCTGCATGGAGCTGCCCGAGCCCACCGCGCTGCGCGCCCCAGGCGGCGCCGAGATGATGCGGCACCAGGCGCAGGTCGTCGAAGCCGCGGCCGAGGGCCACCGCACCTTCTTGCTCGCCGACGAGCCGGGCCTCGGCAAGACCGCGCAGTCTCTCCTCGCCGCCCAGGCCGCGAACGCGTATCCGCTGCTCGTGGTCGTGCCGAACGTCGTCAAGACGAACTGGGCTCGTGAGGTCGGTCTCTGGACACCGACCCGCACCGCGACGGTCATCCACGGCGACGGCGACACGATCGACGGTTTCGCCGACATCGTGATCGTCAACTACGAGGTCCTCGATCGCCACGTCGGCTGGCTGGGCGACCTCGGCTTCCGAGGCATGGTCGTCGACGAGGCGCACTTCATCAAGAACAAGGAGTCGCAGCGTTCGCGGAACGTCCTTCAGCTCTCGGCTCGCATCCGGGCGCGCACGGCGAACCCGCTGCTGATGGCGCTGACCGGTACCCCGCTCATCAACGACATCGAAGACTTCCGCGCGATCTGGCAGTTCCTCGGCTGGATCGACGAGAAGAAGCCCGGCCCCGAGCTCATGGAGGCCCTCGAAGAGACCGGCCTCACCCCGGCCGAACCCGGGTTCTTCGCGTCGGCACGCGCCTCCGTCATCGACCTCGGGATCGTGCGCCGCCGCAAGGTCGACGTGGCGGCCGACATCCCGGCTCGCCGCATCGCCGACCTGCCCGTCGAGCTCGACGACGAGGTGGGCCGCTCGATCCGCGAGGCCGAGCGCGAGCTCGCCCGCAAGCTCGTCACCCGCTACCAGACCGCTCTCGCCACTCGCACCTCCGGCGTCCGCGTCGAGGGGATCGACCACGACCTGGTGCGCCAGGTCGCCAAATGGGAGCTGGAAGACGGCGACACGGCCAAGACCGGTGAGAACGTCTTCAGCATGGTGCGCCGGATCGGCCAGGCCAAGGCCGGCCTCGCCGCCGACTACACCGCGCAGCTCGCCCGCAACGTCGGCAAGGTCGTCTTCTTCGCCAAGCACATCGACGTCATGGACACCGCGTCCGAGACGTTCGAGAAGCGCGGCATCACGTACGCCTCGATCCGCGGCGACCAGACCCCGACCGTTCGCCAGAAGAACATCGACGCTTTCGTCAACGACCCGTCGGTCTCGATCGTGGTCTGCTCGCTGACCGCCGCCGGGGTGGGCCTCAACCTGCAGGTCGCCTCCAACGTCGTGCTCGCCGAGCTGTCGTGGACCGACGCCGAGCAGACGCAGGCCATCGACCGCGTGCACCGCATCGGCCAGGAAGAGCCCGTCACGGCGTGGCGCGTCATCGCGGCTCAGACCATCGACACCAAGATCGCCGAGCTCATCGACTCGAAGGCCGGGCTCGCCGCTCGGGCCCTCGACGGCTCGGACGCCGAGATCGTCGCGTCGTCCGACGTCCAGCTCGGCGCGCTGGTGGCGCTGCTCACCGACGCCCTTGCCGCGTCGCCGTCGGCGCGCAAGGCCGCTCCTCAGCGTCGCCGCTGACCTCTCCCCGAGAAACAGGCGCTTTTACGCGGAACAGGCGAACTAGTTCGCCCGCTTCACATAAAGGCGCCTGTTCGTCTGCGGTACACCCGCAGCGCGCAGCAGGCGCTCCAGGGCTCCGGGCGTGACGGCGTCTCGCCAGGTCCACCGCATGAAGCCGCGGACCTCCGGCCGCGCCCGGATCCGGTTCTCGCGGTTCTTCTCGTCGATCACGACCTGTTCCGCGCTCCTGTCGCCGCGCAGGGAGCGGTCGCGGTACTTGACCTCCCCGTCGAACTCTCCGACGATGCCGACGCCGGGCCACCAGAAGTCGACGTCGGCCCGCCCTCCGCGGCTCCGGAAGGACCACTGCAGCTCGGGGGATTCGAAGCCGGTCTCCTGCATGACGACTCGGCTCAACGACTCGCCGGGGCTGTCGGCCCGCGGGTCGGCGAAGTCGACGGCGCGCCTCGCCTTGACCCGCCGAGAGTCGGCTGGATCTGCAACCAGGCGCGCGACGAGGTCGTCGCGGGTGAACAGACCGACCCGGAGACCGTGATCGAGCCCGGTGACGGCACTTCGGAAGGTTGCCTGCCGGGCGACGTCGATCGCCGTCCGGGCGGGAGCGGTGACGTCGAGACCGTATCGGCTTCGGACATCGTGCTCGGGGAGCTCTCCACGGTGGTGCCTGACGTAGCGGCCGTTCCACGCGGCCGTCGCCGCCGGGTCGATGACGTCGACCAGCTTCGGCGCCGGACCGAGGCGGGGCAGGCCCCACAGGGCGGCGGCACTGGCGTGCGAGACCACGACCGGTGTGCGCAGGCACGAGACCACTGCGACGATGCGCAGGATCTCGCGGTCGGCGGCACCGAGCGACGACCAGACGTCGGCTCGCACGTAGCGGCCGGGGGCGAGGCGGACGAGCTCGCCTCGGGAGTGGGCGCGGCGCACGGCCGTGTCGTCGAACGCGGAGTGGACGAGCAGCTCGGGGCCGAGGGGAGGAAGGGACACCGTGGCATCCTGCGATCGCGTCGGCGGCCCGCGCATCGCGGAGGGCTCGACCGGGGAGAACTGCGCGCCGCGACGAACTGGGGAGGAGAGGCGAGTGCGGGTGTTGACTGGCGGGACCCGAGAGAAAGTTGTGCCATGCCCGAGTTCAACGGATACGCCCACGTGGCGATCACGGTCAGCGACCATGCGGCGAGCCTGCCGTTCTACGAGAAGGTCTTCGAGTCGGCGCCGGTCGGCGAGTTGGTGACCGACGACTTCAACCGGCAGATCTTCCCGGCGGGCGACGGTCAGGTGTTCGGCGTCACCGAGTACGCGGAGAAGCGGCCGGGAGGCTTCGACTTCCTGCTCCCGGGCCTCGACCACGTGAGCTTCGCGGTCTCCACGGGAACCGACGTGATCCGGCTGCAGAATCGGCTCGCGGACGCCGGGATCGCAGGCGACCTCGTCGAGGTCGACTACGGGACCGTTCTCAACATCAAGGATCCCGACGGCAACGCGATCGAATTCTTCGGCCCGCCCGCCGCCTGACCGATCCGCACCGAAGCCACCCGAAGGGCGATCGATGAAGATCTTCGTGAGGCCGTTCCAGCGTGCTCAGCAGCTGTTGCTGTTCAGCGCCCTCTTCGCCCAGCGCGGGGTGACGATCGCCGACGGCGACGACATCTTTCCCGGGTCCTTGGTGTTCTTCGGACTCGTCCTGGTCGTCCTGCTCCCGCGGAGCTTCGCAAACCTCCCGCGGAGCTTCGCAAACCTCCCGCGGAGCTTCGCAAACCTCGCGCGCGTGCGTCGCTCTGCCGACGCCCATCCTGTTCGTTTCGCGGAGGCCGTGCCGTGAGTTACCGTTCCGAGCTGCGCGACGGGTGGCGCATGTTCCTCCCGTACGCTCGCGAGGTCGTCACCCGACGACGCCTCGTGATTCTGCTGACTCTGGCTCCGGCGGTATCGATCGTCGTGGCGGCCGGGATCGACGTCGTCGTCATCTCGACCGACGCGGACCTCGACCCGGTGCTCACCGCCCTCGCGGGGGACTCCTCGCCGGGTGCCTGTTCTCCTGGATCCTGCTGGCGGTGTGGCGGCCGCGTCTGACCGAGGAGCAGAAGTTCCGGGGACTTCCTCGATGTACGCGGTGCAGCCGGCCGGAGCCGACCGGGAGATCCGCGCCGCCTACCTCGAAGGGCGAGAACCCCGCCTGACCGTGCCGCAGCGGCTGGCCGCGGCCGACGCCGCGCGGCGAGCCCGGCGGCTGTGGCCGCACTGGGTGTTGGGAAGCATCGGCGGAGCGACGATCGTCGTGCCCTACGCCCTGTTCGCTGTGGCCGCGTGGCCGACGATCGCGGTCTTCGGGGGTGCTTTCTCGCTGATCGTTGTCTGGTGGAGTGTTCCGGCGGGCCTCGTCGGTCTTGCGCGCACGACGGCGCCCATCGAGACCGCTCCCGAGGTGCCGGCCGACCTCCGCGAGGACGGCCGGAAGCGACCCCAAGCGAGGAAGTCGCTCGGCACCGACCACCCCGACGACTACACGTGAACGGCTACAGGCGCGCCTTGACCTCGGCGAGCGAGGGGTTGGTAGCCGACGAGCCGTCGGGGAAGATCACCGTGGGCACGGTCTGATTGCCGTCGTTGACGCTCTCGACGATCTCGGCGGTGCCGGGGACCTCTTCGATGTTGACCTCGGTGAAGGCGATGCCGTCTTTGGTGAGCTGCTGCTTGAGGCGGGCGCAGTAGCCGCACCAGCCGGTCGAGAACATGGTGATCGTTCCTTCGGCGGGAACGTACGCGGCAGCCGTGGAAGTCGTAGTCATGTCACCAGAATACGTCGGGCCCCCGAGAGAAAACAGGGGAGTTGACTGGTCGTGGACACGATCCGCCGACCGAGAGGCCCACCCGTGGCAGAGACCATCGCCGACCAGCTCATCTCCCAACTCCAGCAGGCGGGGGTGAAACGCATCTACGGGATCGTGGGCGACAGCCTCAACCCCGTGGTCGATGCCGTCCGCCGGACCGGCGGCTCCGCCAAGGGCGGGATCGACTGGGTGCACGTGAGGCACGAGGAGGCCGCGGCCTTCATGGCCTCCGCCGACGCCCAGCTGACCGGCGAGTTGGCGGTGTGCGCGGGATCCTGCGGGCCGGGCAATCTCCATCTCATCAACGGTCTCTACGATGCCCACCGCTCCGGTGGGCCCGTGCTGGCGATCGCCAGCCACATCCCGGCCAAGCAGATCGGCATGTCGTACTTTCAAGAGACCCACCCCGACCGGCTGTTCACCGAGTGCTCCGGCTACTCCGAGTTGATCTCGACGGCCGAGCAGGCGCCGCGCGTCGTCGCGAGCGCGATCCGCCACACGTTGGCCGGCGACGGCGTCAGCGTCATCACGCTCCCGGGCGACATCGCCGAGTTCGAGGCGGCCGGACACGTGCCCGCCTACGTCGCCACGCGGCCCGCGAGTCTCGAACCCGACCCCGGGGCGGTGCAGGATCTCGCGAAAGCCCTCAACGACGCGAAGACCGTCGCGCTGTTCGTCGGAGCCGGGGCACACGGCTCGCACGATCTCGTCGTCGAGCTCGCCGACGTGCTCAAGGCGCCGGTGGGGCACTCGATGCGCGGCAAGGACATCGTCCAGTACGACAATCCCTTCGACGTCGGCATGACCGGCCTGCTCGGCTACGGCGCCGCGCATGCCGGCATCCACGACGCCGACGTCATGCTCATGCTCGGCACCGACTTCCCGTACGAGCAGTTCCTGCCCGACGGCAAGAAAGTCGTCATCGCCCAGGTCGACGCGAACGCCGCCAACATCGGGCGACGGGCCGACGTGCACGTTCCGGTGCACGGCGAGGTGGGCCCGACGATCCGGGCGCTGCTGCCGCTGCTCTCGCCGAAGAAGAGCCGCCGCTTTCTGGACGGGCTGCTCAAGAAGCACGAGAAACTGATGAACGGCGTGGTCGGGTCGTACACGAAGGACGCCACGAAGATCGTGCCGATCCACCCCGAGTTCGCGGCGTCGCTTCTCGACCAGGTCGCGTCCGACGACGCCGTGTTCACGGCCGACACCGGCATGTCGAACGTCTGGAGCGCCCGCTACATCACCCCGAACGGCAAGAGACGGATCATCGGCTCCTACCTCCACGGGTCGATGGCCAACGCTCTGCCGCAGGCGATGGGCGCCGCCTACGCCTACCCCGGACGCCAGATCGTGTCGATGTCGGGCGACGGAGGCCTGTCGATGCTGCTCGGCGAGCTCGTCACCGTGGCCGCTTACCAGATCCCGGTCAAGATCGTCGTTTTCAACAACTCGACGCTCGGACTGGTGAAGGTGGAGATGCTGGTCGCCGGGCTTCCCGACTTCGGGGTCGACGTGCCGAAGACCGACTACGCAGCGGTGGCCGCGGCCCTCGGGATCCACGCCGTCCACGTCTCCGACCCTGCGAAGCTCGAGGAGTCCCTGCGCGAGGCGTTCGCCCACGACGGGCCGGCGTTGATCGACATCGAGACCGACCCGCGGGCGCTGTCCCTGCCGCCGACCATCACCGGTGCACAGGTCAAGGGGTTCGCGCTCGCGATGTCGAAGGTGGTCATGAACGGCGGGGCAGGGGAGGCCGTCGCCATGGCGCGGTCGAACCTGCGGAACGTGCCGCGCCCGTAGGGCTGCGCCCCTCCTGCGCCCTGCCCGCGTTCTGCCCGCCTCTGCCCGCCTCTTTCGCCCCGCCTGCGCTCCGCCTGCGCTCCGCCTACGCTCCGCTCTGCCTCCGCCGAAATCGAAGGGGATTCTCCGCCGCGCGACGACTTCATGCCGATCGGCGGGTGGTCGCGCGAAAATCCCCTTCGATTTCGGGAGGGTAGGCGGCAGGAGGGGAAGAGACGGCAGGATCACGCCACGCGGGGCGCACTCCGAGCCACGAGCCGCCCGATCGCCCCGAGCGGGATGCCGATCCAGTCCGGGCGGTTGCGCGACTCGTAGATCGCCTCGTACACGGCCTTGTCGATCTCGAACGCGTCGAGCAACGCGCGGTGCGCCCGCACGTCGACCCCCGAGACGTCGATGTAGCCGTCCACGAAGGCGTGCCGCGCCGCGGTGGCCCAGGCGGACGCGTCGACGCGCGGGTGCTCCTGCGCCAGCGACCCGGCGACGTAGTCGAACGAGCGCAGCATGCCGGCGACGTCGCGCAGCGGGACGTCGGGTCGGGAGCGCTCGGGCATCGGCCGCAGCGGCTCGCCCTCGAAGTCGAGCAGCACCCAGCCGCGCACCGGCGACTGGAGGGCCTGCCCCAGGTGCAGGTCGCCGTGGATCCGCTGCAGGTTCGGCCACGGCAGGTCCGCGACGACGTCGTACACGGCGCGGATCGCGGACTCGTAGTCGGCGACCTCCGGGACCTCGCGCGCCGCCGTCGTGATCCTGCGCCTCATGCTGACGAGAGCCGCGTCGACCTCGCTCGGCCCCGCGGCGACGCTGCCGAGCTCGGAGGCGAGGGTCGCGTGCACCTCGGCGGTCGCCCGGCCGAGGTCGCGCGCCTCGGAGGTGAAGTCGTGGCCGCCGCGCGCCTGCTGGAGCGCGACGCGCCAGGCGTCTTCGCTGCCGGCCAGGAACTCCTGGGCGAACGCCAGGTGCCCGTGCGCGGTCCCCTCGGGGCGGCCGGGGTCGTGCCAGGTCGCGGTCAGGAAGCCGAGCGAGCTCGGAACCCGGGCGGAGTGTCCGTGCGTCAGCGCCGCCTGCGACGTGACGTCGGGGTTGTCTCCGTGGTGCAGCACGCGGAACACCTTCGCGATCACCTTGGGAGAGTCGCCGTCGACGTCGTACACGATCGACGTGTTCGACTGCTCTCCCTCGAGCACCTTCGAGCGCAGCACCCGGCCCGGGTCGCTGACGAGGTGCCCGTCGGCCACGATGTCGGACCCCTCGACGTGGCGCTCGGCCGTCAGGGTGTTCAGCAGGCCGCGGGCGTACGCAGGATCGTGGGGCCCGTCGTAGAGGTACAGCCCGTCGCTCGACCCGATGAAGGCTCCGTCGCCCCCGGGCAGCGGAGACGTGCGTGCGACGACCGGTACCTGGTAGAGAACGGGTTTGTCCGGTGCCTCGTCGATCACGAGGAGTGTCATGACGAGACCTTCGTCGATCGCGGTCTCCATGCTGCCGATGACTCGGATGGCGGGTGTTCTGCCCTTCGTCGCGTACCAGCGCTGACGCGCCATCCAACCGGCCAACGAGGGGGCGACAGTGCTCATAGACGCACCCTACGCTTCGAGTCCACGGGGAGACGCGCCTCGACCCTGATCATTCTCCTTCCGTTTGCACGGTGGTCCCTGTGCTCCCGGTAGAACAGACGTATGAGCCCTGCCGAGAAGTCGAGCCGCACCGAACAGATCGAGATCGAGCGGAAGTACGACGTCGACGGGCTCGCGCAGGTGCCCGATCTCGCCGGGGTCGGCACCGTGGCCTCCTGCTCGCTGGCGGAGCCCGTCGCGTTGCGCGCCGTGTACTTCGACACCGCCGAGCAGGTGCTCCTCGCGAATCGCATCACGGTGAGGCGCCGCGAGGGTGGGCACGACGAGGGTTGGCACGTGAAGCTGCCGGGTGGCTCCGGCGCTCGCCGCGAGGTGCACGCGCCCCTCGGCGCCGACCCCGGCGAGCCGCTCCCCGCCGCCCTTCGCCGGGTGGTCGAGGTCGTGCTGCGCGGTCGGCCCCTCCACCCGGTGCTGGTGCTCGCGACGAAGCGCACCGTGACGCGGCTGCTCGACGTCGACGGCGACGAGCTGGCCGAGCTCGCCGATGACGAGGTGACGGCGACGGCACCCGCGGCCGAGTCGTCGCACTCCTGGCGCGAGTGGGAGGTGGAGCTGGCGCCGGGCGTCGCCCGATCCGACGGCGAAGCGCTCCTCGACGAGGTCGGCGATCGGCTGGAGCGCGCCGGGGCGTCCGCGTCCGCGTCGAAGTCGAAGCTGGCACGCGGGCTCGGCGAGCCGCTCCCGGGCGCGTTGACCCTTGTGCCCGCCGAGGTCGAGCCCGGGTCCGCGGCGGAGTTCGTCCTCGGCGGCGTGGGGCGCCTGGTCGACGATCTCAAAGCTCTCGACGCCGGGGTGCGCGACGGCGAAGCCGAGGCCGTGCACCGGTTCCGGACAACGATCCGGCGGCTCCGGAGCATCCTGCGGGTCTATCGCGGCGTCGTCGACTCGGAGTCGTCCGCCCTCCTCGGCGACGCGCTCGCCCGGGTCGGGCGTGCCGCCGGGTCGACCCGTGATCTCCAGGTGGCCGGCGACGAGCTCGACCTCGATCTGAACGCCGCGCCCGAGGGCTTCGTGGCCCACGAGACCGTCGGTCGACTCCGGGCGGGACTTCGCGAAGCCTCTCGCGAGGCCGGGCGCGACCTCGAGCGCGATCTCGACGACGCGAGCTACTTCGAGTTGCTCGACCGCCTCGACGTCCTGCTCGCCACCGAGCCGACCGGGCCGGCCGCCTCCGACGGGGCGACGAAATTCGCGGCAGCGCGTTTGGCGAAGGAGGCGAAGCGGGCTCGCCGGCGCGCCGAAGTCGCCACGGTCGCCTATCGCGAAACCGGCGACTGCGACCCGGCCGTGGTGCACTCCGCCCGCAAGGCCGCCAGGCGCCTGCGATACGCGATCGAGGCGCAGCGCGCGGCCGGCCTCAAGGGGGCGCTGTCGCCCAAGGCCTCACACGCGCTGCAGGACGCCCTCGGAGCAGCTCTCGACGCCGGCGCGGCTGCCGAGCGCTTCGTGGCGGCCGCCCACACGGCCCGCTGGGCCGGCGAGGACACCTTCGGCTACGGCGTGCTGGCCACTCTCGCGTCGGCCCGCCGCGACGCGGCACTGGCACGCCTGCCCAAGCTCGCCGAGAAGCTCTAGCTCAGTCGGCGCGACGCTCCAGCAGCGCGACGATCTTCTGCACGGTGGCGTCGTTCCGGGCGGTGACGGGCGTTCCGAGCGTCTTCCAGAAAGACGCGGGAACGGGGCTCGCCAGCACACCGTTCGGGAGCCACTGGTAGACGGCGCGCGGGACGACCTCGAGCTCTTCCTCGCCGAGCAGGTCGGCGTCGGGAACGGCGACGAGCGCAGGATCGAGGTCTTCCCCGGCGAACGCCACCCCGATGCGCTTCGGTTCGCGACCCTCGCCCCGCAGCGGGTTGGCGTCGGCCACCGAGCGGAACGTGGCCGCGTCGAGCAGCACGACCTCGCTGTCGACGCCCGTGGCTCCGTGCACCGCTCGGCGGATCGTCGCCGCGTCGGGCTGGGCGTCCGCCCCCGCGGCGAAGACCACGTTGCCGCTGTTCAGCAGTGTCGCGACGTCGGTGAACCCGAGTCTGTCGAACACCGCTCGGAGGTCGGCCATCGCGATGCGTTTCGCCGGCCCGACGTTGATCCCGCGCAGCAACGCGACCCAGTCGCCCACGGCGCGACCGTCAGCTCTCGACCGGTGCCGGCGCGGCAGTCGTCTCGGCGTTCTCGGCGTCGGAGAGCCGGAGCACCTCGAGGATCCAGGCGATCTCGAAAGCCCGTTCGCGCCACGACTCGTAACGGCCCGAGACGCCGCCGTGGCCGGCCTGCATCTCGATCTTCAGTCGGACGGGAGCGCCGGCGTCGCGAAGGCGCGCGACCCACTTCGCCGGCTCGACGTAGAGCACCCGCGTGTCGTTGAGGCTGGTCACCGCCAGGATCTTCGGGTATGCCGACGCATCGTCGGCGACGTTCTCGTAGGGGGTGTAGGTCGCCATGTAGTCGTAGACCTCGGGATCGTGAAGAGGGTCGCCCCATTCGTCCCACTCGATGACGGTCAGCGGCAGGTCGGGATCGAGGATGCTGGTGAGCGCATCCACGAACGGCACGGCCGCCAGGATCCCGGCGAACCGGTCGGGCGCGAGATTGGTGATCGCGCCCATCAGCAGCCCGCCCGCGCTGCCGCCCTCCGCGACCAACCGCTGCGGCGTCGTCCGCCCGGACGCGATGAGGTGATCGGCCACCGCGACGAAGTCGGTGAAGGTGTTGCGCTTGGAGAGCGTCTTGCCGTTCTCGTACCAGTCGCGGCCCATTTCGCCACCGCCGCGCACGTGGGCCACGGCGAACACGACGCCGCGGTCGAGCAGCGACAGGCGCGCGACGCTGAAACCCGGGTCGATGCTGTGCTCGTAGGAGCCGTAGCCGTAGAGGTGGACGGGCGCAGGAGACCCCGGAGTCGCGAGCGACTTCTTCCAGACCAGCGACACGGGCACGCGCGTGCCGTCTGGGGCTGTGGCCCACTCGCGGCTCTGGTCGTAGTCGGCGGGGAGTAGTCGCCGAGCACCGTCTGCTGCTTGAGCACGCGGCGCTCGCGGCTCGCGACGTCGAGATCGAGCACCGTCGACGGGGTGACGAACGACGTGAAGCCGAAGCGCGCGGTGGCCTGCGTGAACTCGGGGTTCGACGACCAGCCCGCGGTGAACAGGGCTTCGTCGAAGCCGAGGATCTCGAGGTCGCCGAAGCCGGAACCGTCGCCCGGCAGCGCGATGAGGCCGATCTGCGAGAGGCCGTCGGCCCGGAAGTCGACCAGCAGGTGGCCGGCGAACGCCTCGACCGATTCGAGTCGGCGGTCGTCTCGGTGGGCGATGACGACGCGACGGTCGTCGCTGGCCTCGGGGCGGTCGGCCGGGACGTCGACGAGCTCGAACCCGGTCGCGCCCTCGTTGTGCAGGATCAGCAGGCGGTCGCTGCCATCGACGATCGCGTGGTCGATCTCGTATTCGACGCCGTCGCGGCGCGGCCAGACGACGCGGAACTCGCCGGTCGGGTCGGACGAGTCGAGCAGCCACGTCTCGCTGGTGATCTTCGAGCCGACCTCGATCAGAAGGTACTGCCGGCTGCGGGTGAGCCCCACTCCGATCCAGTAGCGGTCGTCGTCTTCGTGGAAGATGCTGACGTCGTCTGTCGACGTGCCGACCTCGTGGCGCCAGATGGTGTCGGGACGCCAGGACTCGTCGACGGTCGGGTAGAAGAGGAACCGACCGGACGCATCGAACGTCGCGCCGGGGGCGGTCTCGGTGATGACGTCTCCCAGGTCGGAGCCCGTCGACAGGTCGCGGACGCGGAGGGTGTAGCGCTCGGCGCCCTCGAGGTCGACCGCGTAGGCGAGGAGCCGGCCGTCGGCCGAGACGTCGAAGCTGCCGAGCGAGAAGAAGTCGTGGCCCGCGGACTCGACGTTGCCGTCGAAGATGACCTGTTCGCCGGGAGCCTCGACTCCGGCCTCGATGGTGGGCGGGGTCCAGTCGTCGGCGCTCGTGATCGGCAACCGGCACTGGATGCCGTACTGCTTGCCCTCGGCCGTGCGCGAGTAGTACCAGTAACCGCCCTCGCGGGTCGGGACCCCGAGATCGGTCTCTTGGACACGACCCTTGATCTCTTCGAAGACCGTCTCGCGGAGGCCTTCGAGGTGCCGCGCCGTCAACTCGGTGTACGCGTTCTCCGCCTCGAGGTGGGCGATGACCTCGGGGTTCTCCTTCTCGCGGAGCCACTCGTAATCGTCGATGAACTCGCGGCCGTGGTGCGACCTGATCGAGGGTTTCTTCGCAGCGCGGGGTGCTTCCGGTAGTGCCATGCGCCAAGCCTAGTGACGCCGACCGACAGGCGGGCTGGACGGATCAGCGGTGACGCGACGGGGGTCCGCCGAAGGTGGGGTGCCTCGGGTACTCGTCGGAGGCGAGGTGCGTATCGTCGCCCTCGGCGTCGCGTTCGTCGTCGTCGCTCTCTCCGGTGCCGGCCTTCTCCACGCCGCTGACGGAGTGCACACCGGGCAGCGTGATGAGCCCGTCGACGTCCTTCCCCGAGAACGGCCCGGTGCCGTCTGCCCGGGCGGGGGCTGGGCCGGGGGCTGCTTCGTCACGCTCGGTCATGCCGCAACGATACCGGCGAAGCGCTAGAGCCGCGGCTCGCCGATCTCGGTCGGCACCGCGAGGCCCGGGACGGTCGGGGCGAGCTCGGCGTTGCCGGGCTCGAGGTCGTCGACGCCGGTCGACCGGGCGGCCACGCGAGCGACCGCGGCGCTGAGCCGGGCCTGCAACTGCATGAGGAAGAGCTGGTACCGGGCAGGATCCGCCTCGCTCGCGTCGAGGAACGCGTTGCAGGCCAGGGTCATCGCGTCGAGGTCGGGCTGGGCGCCGGATCGCGGTACGAGGGCTCGTCTGGCCCGACGGATCTCGCCGCGCAGCGTCGAAGCGGAGTGTCTCGCCTTCTCGTACCCGGGGTCGAGGACGTCGGCTCGCGGCGACAGGCGAGGTTCGACGCGCCGCAGGATGCGACGGAAGTGGATCTCGTGAACGAGCTCGTTGAGAGCGGCGGCCTCGCGTCGGCGGTCGCCGATCCGCCCGGCGAGGAGGTTGCTGGCGAACGCCGCGCCCGAACCGAGGAAGGCGCCGACGGCGACGGTGACGAGCGTGCTCCAGAGGGTCATGCCGACAGGCTAGAGCCGCCCGCCGACATCCTCCAGACGCGCCATCAACGACCACACGGCGCGCGACAGCTCAGGATGCCAGAGGGCGATCTCGCGCAGGAAGGCCAGCTCGTCCGTCAGCGATAGGCCGGTCGACAGCCCGGCGCCGGCATGACCGAAGAAGTCGGCCCGGAGGAGATGACGACCTGCTCGTCGACGCTGGGGAGCTCGGGAATGACCTCCCACGGGTCCTCGCCGCCGCGACAGCGCAGCTCGATCAGGGTGCGGAGCTCGTCGTGGGCCTCGGCGCGCAGCACCTCGAGGCTGCGCCCGGCACCGCGGAACGACGGCCGGCGGGTCTCAGCCACGGAAGAGGGGTCCGTTCGTCATTCCGAGAAGGGTACGCCTGGCATCCTGGACTCGTCGTTCATCGACACGAAGGAGCACACGTGCACGAGAACCTCCGCCGCGTCTGCGTGGCCTACCTCTGCCGCGACCACGAGGGGCGCCGGCAGGTGCTGCTGGGTCGCAAGAAGCGCGGCCTCGGAACCGGGCGCTTCGTCGGCCTCGGGGGCAAGTTCGAGGACGGCGAGAGCGAGAGGGAGGCCGTCCTGCGCGAGATCGAGGAGGAGTCCGGCCTCGTGGTCGCGGAGGGGGACCTGGACCGCCGCGGCGATCTCTACTATCTCTTCCCCTTCGACCGGACTGGAGCCAGCGCTCGACGGTGTTCGTCGTGACTCGCTGGTCGGGCGAGCCGTCCCCCAGTGACGAACTCGACCCGGTCTGGTTCGACCTCGAGAGCCTGCCGCTCGACGAGATGTGGGACGACGCGCGCCGATGGCTGCCCGGCGTGCTCGATGGGGGACAGGTCTCGCACGAGTTCGTTTTCGGCAGTGATCTGGCCACCGTCGAGGACGACCGCCCGATACCCTCCTGACCTGCATTTACCCGCGCTTGTACCCCGAACGGGTGGCACCACGAAAGGGGACGCGTCCAACCGATCTGATCGGTAGTTTTGTGGCATGTCACCCGACGGGTGACAAAGATCACTGCCGTAGGGAGCATGATGACCGTCTTCGAGAGCCGCCTGTCGGACAATGTCCGCATGATGGGGGATACGCGACGTACCCCGGGTATCTCGACCAATCAGGTCGGTTGGGTGGCCGCATTCGTCTGGCCCGCCGTGCTGACGGCGGTCGTCGCCGGCGCCCTCCTGGGGCCCTCCGGTCGCGTCCTGCTCTGGGTCGGCGTGGCCGGTGTCGTCGCCATGCTCATCCGTCAGGGAGGCAAGGTCGTCGCACGCCGCGTCCGCCAGGCCAACCTCATCATCGACAACGCACCCGGTTATCGCGAGAGCGTCGACGCCTGAGCCCAGGTCGCCGACCCGTCCGCACCGACGAACGCACCGCCCGGTTTCCCTGCCGGAGGCGGTGCGTTCGTCTTTGGGCGTGTCGGCTCAGCCGTTGAGCGGGTGCTCGACGTCGCGCGATCCGTCGGAGGTGGCCCTCATCACGGGCCGGACGAAGAAGTCGATGATGCCGAACAGCACGGCACCCATGAACGTGTAGATGGCGTACTGATCGAAGTGACGAGCGGTGTCGCCGCCCCGCTCGGCCAGCGCGATGGACAGCACGTAGAGCACGACGGCGCCGACGATGAACACGACGACGAGCACGAGGAAGAGGCGGTGAAGAGCGAGGCGGGTCACGACCTCAGGATACGCCGCCGCCCGAGGCCCCTCGTCGTGCTCCGGTGACACCACCCTGGTCGGCCGGGTGCGAGGGGCGGTCGCCTCGAGGCCGTTCAAGGAACCGAGGAACATGTCGCTCGTCGAGGGATCTTCGAAGTCGTCGTCGCGCTCCTCCTCGGGGATGGTCGAGATCGTTCCGGTCTCCGTCTGGGAGAGACGGTGCCGCGCGAGGACGGCGTCCCGTTCGGAGATCAGGAAATCGCGGTTGGCGGCCTGGGCGTCCTGGAACATGGTGGTGCGCCCGGTCGTGATGGCGCGGATCCGACGCCTCTCCCAGACCTGCTTGCCGACCAGCATGAGGATGATCCCGGCTACGGCGTAGCCGGCCATCATCGTGACGCCGCGACCGAACCCGGGGCCCACGCCGTAGAGCTCACGCTTGAGCATCTCGGTGATCCCGCTGCCGACGACGACGTTGTTGAGCCAGGCGAACGGTTCGCGCATGAACCAGGCCGGGTAGGCCGCACCCGACGACGGCATCGACAGGAAGATGAAGACGACCATGGCGGGCAGCGCGATGAACCGCCCGGCGAAGTAGCTGAATCCGTTCACAGCGAGGCCGATGGCCACGATCCAGCCCCAGGCGATCAGGAAGAGCATTCCGAAGTGGCCGTGGACGGCGCCGATCACGGGGCCGGCGAGGACGTTCGTGACGAACGCGATGACGACCCCGCCGCCCAGGATCACGAGGACTCTCGTCCGGTGACGCAGCGGAGCCCCCATCAGTCCGATGAACATGGCCACCATGTAGCCGCCGATGCACCACGAGAGCATCAGGTACAGCGATACCGTGCCGTATTCGTCCCAGGCCGGCAGCGGGGCGAGGTCGGTCACCGTCGCGGTGACGCCTGCGGCGGCGAGGATCGGTGTGAGCATGGCCGGGATGAGGGCAGCGACCTGGTACTGGTGCGCGGTCGCCTTGAAGATCTCGTGCGACGACCCGTCGTAGGCGATCGCCATGTGTCCGTGCAGCACGGCCGACTTCGCAGCGGACAGCGAGGAGTAGTTCTCCAGGTGGAGCACGCCGGGAAGGGCCTTGTCGATGGCCTGCCGGACGGAGTCCGGGACGCCCACCAGCGCGACGGGGACCTCGTGGGGGTGCGGCGCGTGGAAGGCCGCGACGTAGCAGAGGCAGAACATCACGATGAAGAACAGCGGCAGCCACAGCTGCAGGCCGATCAGCTGGAGCGACGGGTGCAGCCGTCCGTACCAGAGCCGGAACGCCGACTTGCGTTGGCTGCCGCTCGCCCTCACGATCCGAACGCCTCGACTGGCCACTCCGCCTCTTTCTCTCGACCTGCAGAATACCCGGGGCTCGCGGACCTCGTCAGGAGCGCGTGCGCGAGACCGCCGAGGTGTCCATCGCCAGCTCCTCGGCGTCGAGCCCGAGGAGGACGCGTCGCATGACCTCCTCGTCGAGGTTTCCGGCGTCGCGCTCGCGGAGGACGACGTCGCGCCGCTTCTGCAGCAGTTCGCGCCGGATGCTCGCAAGCGCGCGGGCGTTGTTGCGGGAGGGCTTCGCGAGTTGCGGGTCCGGCGTGATGTCGGGGATCGCGACGTGCGGGGTGCTCCGCATGTCGGAACCGCGCTCGGCGGGGGCCGGTTCGACCTCTTCGGCCTGGGACTCCTCGACCTGGTCGGCGTCTTCGCGCAGACCCTGCCGGAAGGCCTGGTCCTGCCGCTGGAGGCGCTCCTTGAGGATCGTGATGCCGCGGTCGATCGACTCCTCGCCCCACTCGGCGGCCCACGCGTCGCGCCGCTTGTCGAGGTACTCGACGGCCTCCTGCGTGCTGTCCGAGACGAGTTGCAGTTCGGCCTGCACGTCTCGTTCGGCCTGCGTGAGGTCTTGCACGCCGAGGCGGCGGATCACCCAGGGCAGGGTCAAGCCCTGCAGGAGGAGGGTGCCGACGGTCACGACGAACGCGATGAGGAACATCGTGTCGCGGGCGGGGACCTCTCGACCGCTGGTCGTCAGCAGCGGGATCGACACGGCGGCGGCGAGGGTCACCACGCCGCGCATGCCCGTCCAGGACAGGACGACGAGCTGCTGCCAGCTCAGCTTGGGATCTCGCCTGCCCCACATCAACCGGGCAACCCGCGCTCTTCGGAACTTTCGGAAGCGCGAGTAGACGAGCCGTCGCATCCCGCGCGACCAGTAGTAGGTGACGAAGATGAATGCCGGTCTCACCAGGATCACGACTCCGAGCACGATGAACGCGACCCCCACGCTCTGCCCCAGGCCGCGACTCGACTCGGCCACGTCGCGCACGACGGTCGAGAGCTGCAGGCCGATGAGCGCGAACACGAACCCCTCGAGCGTGACGTCGGCGGCAGCCCAGATCGGGCGCTCTTGCAGTCGCGACGCATACCCCTGCTTGGGCGAGTTGTAACCGACGTAGAGCCCGGCCGCGACCACCGCGAGAACCCCGGACCCCTCGAGCTGCTCGGCCGTGATGTAGGCGAGGAACGGCAGGATCAGCCCGATCACGATCTCGACGACCGGGTCTTTGACGCGCATCCGGAGGAAGTGCGCCAGGACTCCGAGGACGAGGCCGACGGCGACGCCCACCCCGATCGCGAGGCCGAAGATCCCGAGATCCTGCCCGATCGAGAGCGATGCTCCGCCGACGATCGCCAGGAACACCTTCACCAGGGTCAGCGAGGCGGCATCGTTGATGAGGCTCTCGCCGGAGATGACCGCCATCATCTTGCGGGGGAGCCCGAGCTTGCGACCGATCGAGGCCGCGGACACCGCGTCGGGCGGAGCGACCACGGCTCCGACGAGGACGGCGGCGGGCAGCGTCATGTCGGGGATCAGCGTGTAGGCGACGAATCCTACGATCAGAGCGGTCACGATCACGAGCCCGATGCCGAGGCGGCGGATCTGCACGAGGCTCTCGCGGAAGTTCTGGAACGAGACGTCGAGCGACGCCGAGTAGAGCAGCGGCGGCAGGATCACCGTCAGGATCACTTCGGAGTCGATCTGGATCTCTGGCAGGCCCGGGATGAACGACACCAGAAGGGCGACAGCCACGACGAGCAGCGGCGCGGGCAGGCCGCGCCAGCGGGCGAACGCCGTGACGGCGAGTGATCCCGCGAGCAGAAGGAGGAGTTCGAGAAGTTCCATGGCGGATCCGTCCGTCGTGTTCTGGCCTCCCATTCTGTCAGGTGCAGTTCAGGAAGTTCCTGGGGACGGTGTTCACATGCGCCTCGTAGCATGCGGGCGTGACGAGGCGGACGACGACCAGCGGCGAGGTCCGCGGCAGAACGGAACGCGGAATCCTGGCGTGGAGGGGCATCCCGTACGCGAGCCCGCCGGTCGGCGCCCTGCGCCTGCGGGCACCCCTGTCACCTCGACCGTGGCGCGGCGTCAGGGACGCCGGCCGCTTCGGGCCGGCGGCTCCGCAGGACCGGGGCCAGTTCGTCGGGATCGACGCGACGACACCGCAGAGCGAGGACTGTCTCACGATCAACGTGCTGGCGCCTCTCGGCTCGACGCCCGGGCAGGGGCTCCCGGTGCTGGTCTACATCCACGGCGGCGCCTACGCCGTCGGCTCGTCACGAGAATTCCCGACGCAGGGGAGTCCCTCGTCCGCGAGGGCGGCGTCGTCTACGTGAGCTTCAACTACCGCCTCGGCGGCCTCGGCTACGTCGACTTCACGGCCTGGTCGACGCCGTCCCGCCCCGTCGAGTCGAACCTCGGGCTGCGCGACCAGGTGCTCGCCCTCGAGTGGATCCGCGACAACATCGCCGAGTTCGGCGGGGACCCTCGGCTGGTCACGCTCTGCGGGGAGTCGTCCGGGGCCAACGCGGTCACCACCCTGATGACCGTGCCGAGAGCGGAGGGGCTGTTCGCGCGGGCGATCGCGCAGTCGTCGCCGACCAACGCCGTCTACCCCAAGGAGGTCGCCGAGCGCTGGGCGGGTGACTTCCTCGAGATCCTGAGCCGTGTCGTGCGGGACGACGACCTCGAGTCGACGTCGCACGAGGATGCCGTCGGGCTTCTCGCGGGAGCATCGACCCGCGCGATGGTCCGGGCCACCGCTCGACTGTTCCTGCGGACACCGGACGACCAGCCCGGGTCGATCTTCCTGTCGCCGGTGATCGACGGCGACTTCCTGCCGGAACGGCCGCTCGACGCCTTCAAGGCGGGACGCGCGCACCGGGTGCCGCTCATCATCGGCACCAACGACCGAGAGGGCTCCGTCTTCACGGGTCGGCGCGACATCCTGGCGACGACCCCGCTGCGGATCCGAGCCATCTTCGCCAACACGAAGAAGAAGGCCCGAAAGGCGATCACAGCTCAGTACCCGGGACTTCCGTCGAAGCGGCCGGCCCTCGACTTCGGTGGCGACTTCTCGTTCTGGTTCCCGACCGTCAAGGTGGCCGAGCGGCACGCTCGCTTCGCGAAGGTCTACTTCTACCGTTTCGACGCCGCGCCCCGGATCCTGCGGCTGGCCGGCGTCGGCGCGTTCCACGGGCTCGACCTGTGGGCGCTGTTCGACCGGATGGACTCCCCGTTCGGCTACACGATGAGCCTCCTCGGCGGCCGGCGGCGTTTCCTCAGGGCGGCCGGCAGGATGCGACGGCGCTGGCTCGGGTTCGTCCGGACAGGTGCGGTCGCCGACTGGCCGTCGTACGACCCGTATCGTCGCCGCACTCTGATCATCGACGGGGTCGATCGCGTCGAGTTCGATCCGCGAGGCGAAAGACGCCGCGTCTGGCAGGACTTCGTGCCGCACTTATAGTCTTTTCGCGCACGATTCGCGCCTTGTCGGCCGGTTTGTACCCCGTTGGACATCTCCAGGTTGACCCGGGTTCATCCGGCCTGGAAGACTCGCCGCGGTGGATCTCACACTCATAGTCGTCCTGGTCATCGCGTTGGCCATCTTCTTCGACTTCACAAACGGTTTTCACGACACCGCCAACGCGATGGCGACACCGATCGCAACCGGGGCGATGAGGCCCAAGGTGGCGGTCACCGTCGCCGCGCTCCTCAACCTGGTCGGTGCGTTCCTGTCGACGGAGGTCGCGAAGACGATCTCCGGCGGCATCATCCGAGAGGGGCCGGGCGGCGTCGAGATCACACCGACGATGATCTTCGCCGGGCTCATCGGCGCCGTGATCTGGAACATGATCACCTGGCTTCGCGGGCTCCCGTCCTCGTCGTCCCACGCGCTCTTCGGGGGCTCATCGGAGCGGCTCTCGTCGGGGCAGGCACCGGGTCGGTCGACTTCGGCGTGGTCCTGTCGAAAGTGGTGCTTCCCGCCGTGCTGGCGCCGCTGGTCGCGGGCCTGGTCGCTTTCGTCGCGACCCGGGTGGCCTACCGGATCACGAGGCGTCCGGTCGGCAAGAACCAGCGCGGCGGGTTCCGGGTCGGCCAGATCTTCACCTCGTCGATGGTGGCGCTCGCTCACGGCACCAACGACGCGCAGAAGACGATGGGGGTCATCACCCTGACGCTGATCGCAGGCGGGTTCCTCTCGACGAACGCCGATCCGCCGTTCTGGGTGATCCTGGTCTGCGCCTGCGCGATCGCGGCGGGCACCTACACGGGCGGTTGGCGCATCATCCAGACCATGGGCGGCGGCCTCACCGACATCAAGGCGACGCAGGGCTTCTCCGCCGAGGCGTCGACGGCGGCGACCGTGCTGGCCTCGAGCCACCTGGGCTTCGCGCTGTCGACGACCCAGGTGTCCTCCGGGTCGATCATCGGCGCTGGGCTGGGACGCCGCGGGGCGAAGATCCAGTGGGGGACGGCCGGCAAGATCGTGATCGCGTGGTTCATCACGCTGCCCGCAGCGGGAGCCGTCGGGGCTCTCTGCGAACTGATCGCGCGGATCGGCGTGGTCGGTCTCATCATCGACGCGGTGATCGGCGCCGTCGTGATCGTCAGCATCTTCGCCGCGTCCCGGCGCAAGCCCGCCGAGCAGTCGAACGCCCTCGAGGTCGACGTGGCCATGAACTCCGTGCTCAACCGTCGCGATCGTCGCGCCCTCCTGAAGAAGCGGAGCGATGAGATGTTGATGGAACGTCGCCGGATGAGCGACGAGTCGTCGCTGTTCGAGCTCGGTGCCGAAGAAGAGGTGATCCGATGATCGACTGGGGTGCCTTCCTCGTCGTCGCGCTGGTGTCGCTGGTGTCGGCCGGCCTGCTGGTCAGCGTGTACGCCTGCGGGCTTCGCCTGCTCGCCATCGACGCCCGACCGGCCGTCGCGACGGTGGGGGCCTACGCCTGCTTCGTGCTCTGCGCCCTCGGTGCGCTGTTCGGCATCTACCTGATCGTTCCGGCCCTGCACGGCGGCTGACCGGCCGCCACTATCCCACCTGCACGGCGACGGCCCCGTCGTCGATGAGGGCCTCGAACGAGCCGTGCTCGGTGCGCTGGGACAGGATGAAGCGCTGGCTGAACGCGCGGTCGCTCGGAACACACGACACGGTGTCGGTCACGTTGTCGAACGACGACACGAAACAGAGCTGTCTCGGATTCTCGCCGGTGCCGATCCAGAGGCGCCAGCGCTGCTCGGCGTCGCCACCGGACGGATCGTCGTCGTAGAGCAGACGGCTCGACCGCGGGTCGATGTCGGCCCGGAACGGAGTCGGCACCGCGTCGGTCGGCACCTGCACGCGCGACAGGGCGCGGCTGAGGACGGAGGGGGATGCGGGGAGCTCCGCCGCGGTCGTCGCAACGGGTGTCTCCGTGCTCCGCAGCGAGGTGGTCGTCGTCGTCGCGACAGCGCCGAGAGCGGCGGCCGCGACGAGGGCCGTGACCGACAGGAGGACCGGGTGCCGCCGGGCGGCGGCGAGCGGGCGGGAGCTCGCCGCGCCCGGCTTCCGCCCGCGGCGCTGCGCGGTGAGGGCGAGCGCCGCATCGAGAGCGTCCTCCTGACGGCGGCGGCGCGTCTCGAACGCACGCAGCCTGGCCGCAGCGTCTCTGGCATCCTGCTCGCTGCCGGCCTCGGAGTAGGTCGCCTCGACCAGCGCCTCCCTTTCGGACGCAGGATCGCGGAGCCCGGCCGGGTGCGGCCGCTGGGCGCGCTCTCGCCACCACAGCTCGTCGACGACTGCGCCCTCACCACCTGCCTCGGTGAACGCGGCTTCGAGGCGGGCGCGGAAGTCGGGGTCGCGCGCGGCTGCGTCGTAGCGTCCGGCGTCCATGGCGGCCTCTCGATCGGCCGGCGTTCTGCTCCCGGCTCGTGGCCCCGAGCGTAGCGCCGCGTCGGGTGAGTCGGCGTCTGGCATGATCGGGACATGACGACGACGAAGCCGCAGCGGATCGTCGTCGCCGTGAATCCGAGTGCCTCGTTCGGTCGCCATCGCCCGGTGGGCCCGGTCGCGGTCGCCGCTCTCCGTGGCGCCGGGCACGACGTCGTGCCCCTCACCCGGTCGTCTCAGGCGGATCTCCACGAGGCGACGCGGGCCGCCCTCGCCACCGGCGCCGACGCGCTCGTCGTGGTCGGCGGCGATGGCATGGTGAGTCTGGGCACGGGGCTCGTCGCGACGACCGGCATCCCGCTCGGGTTGGTGCCCTCAGGCACCGGGAACGACTTCGCCCGCGCTCTCGGCCTGCCCCACGACGATCCGGCGGCCGCGATCGACCTTCTGGTGGATCTCCTCGAGGCCCCACCGCGTCCGGTCGATGCTCTGCTCACCCGCGGCGCTGCGGGCGACGTCTGGGTCGCGGGAGGAGTGTCGGCCGGTTTCGACGCGTTCGTCAACGAGCGGGCGAACAGGATGCGTCGGCCGCGCGGGCGCGCACGCTACGACATCGCCCTCGCTCTCGAACTCCTTCGGCTGCGACAGGTCGACTACGAGATCGTCGTCGACGGTGCGGAGCACACGGTGGCAGGCACACTCGTCTCGGTCGGCAACGCGCGCTCGGTCGGCGGCGGAATCACCCTGCTGCCCGACGCCGTCGTGGACGACGGTCTCCTGGACGTCCTGGTGGTCGACCGGCTCTCGCGGCGGTCGTTCCTGCGACTGTTCCCTCGGGTCGCGAAGGGGACGCACGGCGACGACCCGCGCGTCCGGTTGTCGCGCGCCCGCCGGGTCCGCATCGACGCCCCGGGTGTCATCGCCTACGGAGACGGCGAACGCCTCGGGTCGCTCCCGATCGAGATCGAGGTCGTACCCGAGGCGTTGCGCCTTTCGCGCCGGCTCGGAGACCGAGCCGGGCAGCTCCTGTGGTCAGTACCAGTTGACCGACTGCGAGTGACTCCACGCCGCGCACGGCGTGCCGTAGGAGCCGGAGATGTAGGTGAGGCCCCAGATCACCTGGGTCGTCGCGTTGGTGGACCAGTCGGAGGCGACGCTGGCCATCTTGCTGCCGGGGAGTGCCTGGGGGATGCCGGTGGCGCCCGAAGGGTTGTAGGCCTTGTAGTTCCAGCCGGACTCCTTGCTCCAGAGCGAGACGAGGCAGCCGTACTGGTCGGAGCCCCACCCGTACTGCGACGCCATCAGAGCCTTGGCGGTGGCCTGAGCCCCCGCGGGGGTGTTCGCGGCTGCTTGCCGCGCTGCGTCGGCCTTGGCCTGGGCGGCGGCCCTGTCGGCGGCCGCCTTCTTCTGCGCGGCTTGGAGCGCGACGGCGGCGCGCTGGTCGGCGGCGATCGACGCTGCTCCGACCGTCTCGGCCGCGTGCTGGGTCGTGGCGACACGGGCGAGCACCGTGTCGGGGTTCAGGGACCGGTAGTCCTTGAGCGAGGCCAGGGACGTCGTGAGCGACGTCGTGGCGACCTTTCCGCTCGCCTCGTCGGCGATCTCCCTGCCGGAGGAGAGGGCGACTTTCGCGACCCGGTCGGCGGTGTCGCGGGGGATGGCTGAACCGGCGTGAACCGACAGGCGATTGCCGCCCGCCTTCGTCACGGTGATGTCGTGACTGGCGGTCGGGGTCGGTGCGGGCAGGCCGAAAGCGGTGCTGCCGCTGAGTCCGGCGCCGACGAAGCCGGTGCAGGCGACGACAGCCGTCGCGGCCATTCCGGTGACTCCGACGATCCGCGCGCGGCGGGAGCGACGCCTGCGGGCGGTCACGCTGTGGCGCGTCTCGCCCGTGGGGCCGGTGGAGCTGGTGGTGCTGGTGGAGCTGGATCTGTCTGCGGGCGTGAAGAACGAGGGGAAGCGCATTCTGTCCAATGGGTCGACCGGTGTCCATTCACCTCGACGAAGGCAGGGCGACGTCGAGCCAGGCGGGGCGACCCCGCTGCAGAGGTCGAGGCGCTCGTGGCCGTGCCCGGGGCAGGATCGAGCGTGGCTCGAAACGGCCCGCACGGGCGGGTGATGGGCCGGTGGCGAATCAATCGAGGTGACCGGCACCTTCTGACGCACTCCGGGCCGTGAGGCCGCGTGGAGGCGAAGTGGCGAGTATGCAGGGCGTTTCTGGGCGTGTCCGGCCAAAAACCTGGCAGAACAATCTGTTCGGGGCAGTACCGGGTATGCAATACTGAGTACGCAGTACCGAGTAGGCATCACGCGACCGCGACGTCGCCGGTGTCGCCGAGCAGGGGTTCACACCGTGTCCATCCGTCAGAGTTTTCTCGCGATCCTCGATCAGGGGCCGTGCTACGGCTATCAGCTCCGCTCCGAGTTCGAGCGCCGCACCGGCTCCACCTGGCCGCTGAACATCGGCCAGATCTACTCCACGCTCGACCGCCTCGTCCGCGACGGCCTCGTCTCGCGCGACGACTCCGGCGACGGCGACCAGATCTACTATGCGATCACGGCCGAGGGCAGCGCCGAGGTGGCCGCCTGGCTGACCGCTCCGGTGATCCGCTCCGCCGCTCACACCCGTGACGAGCTCGCCATGAAGCTCGCGATCGCGGTCACACTGCCCGGAGTCGACATCGTCCGGATCATCCAAGCGCAGCGCGCGGCGACCTTCCGCACCCTGCAAGAGCTGACCCGGACGAAGAATGCCGGAGGAGAGATCCAGACGGCCGAAGACCTCGCCTGGCAGCTCGTGGTCGACTCGCTCCTCTTCCAGGCCGAGGCCGAGATCCGCTGGCTCGACCACTCCGAGACCCGACTCGTCCGCGCAGCGGCCGCGGGGCTCGCCGAGCCCGTGCCGATCGACGACACGCCGGTTCGGCGCGGCCGACCCGCGAAGGGGCGCGCAGGCGATCCGGCAGGCGCTTCGGCGGCCGCGTCCGAGCCGGGGGCATTCGCATGAAGGGCGACGACCTGCTCCGGCTCGACGGCGTCTCCGTGCAGTACGGGCGCGGCGAGACGAGCGTCACGGCTCTGTCCGGAGTCGACCTCACCGTCGCGCGCGGCGAGCTCGTCGCGGTGATGGGCGCCTCCGGCTCGGGCAAGTCGACGCTCCTCACCGTGGCCGGCGGCCTCCGGCCGCCGACGAGTGGCGAGGTGATCGTCGAGGGGCACTGGCTCAGTCAGCTCTCGGCGCGGCAGATCGCCACCCTGCGCCGCCGGAGCCTCGGCTTCGTCTTCCAAGACTTCAACCTCATCCCGTCGCTGACCGCGCTCGAGAACGTCTCGCTGCCTCTCGAGCTCGACGGGTTCCCGCAGCGTCGAGCCCGCCGCCCCGCGCTCGACGCGCTCGCCGTCGTCGAACTCGAGGGCAAGGGCGACCGCTTCCCGGCCGACCTCTCCGGCGGCCAGCAGCAGCGCGTCGCCATCGCTCGGGCCGTCGTCGGCGGGCGCTCGCTGATCCTGGCCGACGAGCCCACCGGCGCGCTCGACTCCACGACCGGCGAGGTCGTCCTGCGCATGCTCCGCGGCCGCGTCGACGCCGGAGCAGGCGGGATCCTGGTCACCCACGACGCGCGCCACGCCGCGTGGGCCGATCGCATCGTCTTCCTGCGCGACGGCCGCATCGTCGATCAGGCGGAGCCGGCACCGATCGCGACGCTCTTCGAGGAGCGGATCGGTGAAGGCCTCCGGGGAGGGCTACCGGAGACGAGTCGCGGGGAGCCCGGCTCGCCTTCCGGATGGCCCGGAGAATGACCGTGCAGTCGACCGGCAGAAGCATCCTGGTGGCGCTTCTCATCGCGGTACCGATCCTCGGCGTCGTCGGTGTCGACACCGTCGAGGCCAGCCACACCGCGACCGTCGACGAGCGGATCCGTCTCGACCTGGGCCGGACCGAAGCGAAGGTCTCCGTCGTGTCGGCGCCCGACAAGACCCTGAGACAGGATCCACTCCAGCCCGACGGCGGCACGTCCAGCAAGGGCACCGACATCGCGACCTCGGGGCCGACCCTGCGCGATCCACGCGACGTCCTCCCGGCCGGCACCCGTGTGCTCACCACGCGCTACGCGCAGATCGTCGCCCGGACAGCGACCGGCCTCGGGTCGTTCACGGCCATCGAGGGGCAGCCCTGGGATCGCGCGTTGGCGGGCTCGTACGACCTCCTCGACGGGAGGCGTCCGACGTCGTCGAAGGAGGTCATGGTCAGCCCCGCCGGTCTGGAGCGATTCGGCATCGGGGTCGGAGGACACCTTCGCGTGACCAAGCCGACTCCGGGCGACTTCACCGTCGTCGGCACGCTCAAGGGCGCCGACGACAGCGACGACACCGTCGTCGTGTACGGGGCCGACGGCGCGTTCGACGGCGTCACGGCCGCCGACGACCTCAGCTCGTCGTCGTTCTACGTCGTCGACCGGTCCCTGCCGTGGTCGAGTGTGCGGGCCCTCAACGGGCAGGGCATGACGGCGCTCTCCCGCAGCGTCCTCCTCGACCCGCCGTCCGCCGAGGTGGCACCGCGGATCTCCGGTCTCGTCGGCGGGAACACGCTCGGCGTGCTGATGATCGCGCTGCTGGGCGCGTTCGGCATGTTCGAGGTCTGCCTCCTCGCCGGAGCCGCCTTCGCCGTCAGCGCCAAGCGCCGGCAGCGCGAGCTCGCGATCCTCTCCAGCGTCGGAGCCAGGAGACGCACGATCTTCGCCGTCATGTCGTTCGAGGGCATCCTGCTCGGCTTCGTCGGCGGAGTCATCGGTACCGGCCTCGGCATTCTCGGCGCCTTCTTCGCCGAGCCCATCCTCGCGAACGGCAACGCGTCCGAATACCCCGGGTTCCACGTCGACTGGCCGGTCCTCGCGCTGATCGTCCTGGCGTCGACGGCCTCGGGTTGGATCGCGGCCGCCGTCCCCGCGCGCGCGGCCTCCCGCGTCGACGTGGTCGCTGCGCTCCGGGGTGCCCGCCGCCCGCCGCGGGCCAGCATCCGCCGACCGATCGTCGGGCTCTTCACCGCCGTGGGCGGCTCGATCATCGCCCTCATGGGAGGCCTCGTCGTCATCGCCTCGCACCAGGGAGAACAGACCCAGCAGAAGGCCTACACGGGCGGTGTGGTCCTTCTCGTCGCCGGCCCGATCATCATGCAGATCGGGGCCCTCCTGATCGCCCCGCAGCTCCTTCGCTGGGCCACGACCGTCCTCGCGCGCTGGGGTGCCGGCGCCCGCCTCGGGTCGCGCGATGCGGCCAGGAACCCCTCTCGGACGGTACCGGCGCTCGCCGCGATCATGAGCTGCGTGTTCGTGTCGGCATTCGCCATGTGCATGATCTCGGGCGGCCAGGCGATCTCCGTCCGCGACCACGAGTGGCAGTCGCCGCCCGACACGGCGTCGGTCAGTCTCTACCGGTACGGCGACCAGACCGATCGATCCGGTGGCTCGGTCGCTTCCTGGTCGAGCCGGGAGCCATTCCCGGTGCCCTCGAGCGGGCCTTCCCGGGCTCGACGGCCCGCGTGCTCTCCGGCCTGCCCGACTTCGGTGTGCTCGGCGACTCCGCCGTGTCGTCGTACGTCGTGCCGCACCTTCCCGACGAGCCGAACACGCAGCGTCCGATCTATCTCGACTCGGGTCTCGGCGACGATCACGTGACCGTCGGTTCCGAGGCCGACCTCGCCGCGATCCTGGGCGAGAAGGTCTCGGCGCAGTCGTCCGCGACCCTGCGGTCGGGCGGCATCGTCTCGCTCTATCCGCAGTACGTGAAGAACGGCGCCGTCACGCTCGACACGGTGCCCGCGCAGCTCACCGCGAGCGACGACCGCAGGCCGCCGACGAAGTCGGTGCAGGTGCCTGCCACCGTCCAGCGGCCTCCGCACGACATGGATTTCGGGATGTTCCTCCTCCCGACGACCGCCTCTCGGCTCGGCCTGGAGCCGCATCCGTCGCAGGTCTTCCTGCAGCTGAAGGAGACTCCGACGTCCGCCCAGCGAGACAAGGCCGACGCCGACCTCGCCGTCATCGACTCCTCGCTCACTCTCTCGATCGAGACCGGCCCCGAACTCTTCGCGCAGCAGTGGGCGTGGGCTCTCCTCGCGCTGACGACGCTGATCGCCGTCGGGGCCGCCGCCGTCGCGCTGGCTCTCGCCCGCGCCGATGCGCGGCGCGACGACGAGGTCCTCGAGTCGATCGGAGCACCGCCGCGCCTGCAGCGCTCCTACGGCTTCTGGCAGGCGGTGCTCATCGCGGGTCTCGGGGCCGTGATCGGGGTGGGCCTGGGGCTCGTCCCCGCGTTCGCGCTCGGTCTGAAGGGTGGCGGCGTGACCCACGGGTTCCTCCCGTTCGATCCGCCCTGGCTTCAGCTGGCCCTGACCGCGTTCGGGATGCCGCTGCTGATCGCCGCCGGAGCCTGGCTGACGGCCCGTCGCAGTCGCCGCGCACGCCGCGCTGTCGCCCGGGTCGGCTGACCCACGGCTCAGGGGCGCACGCAGCGCTCCAAGGCGGGCGCGTTCTCGGCGAGCCAGCCCTGCCGGCGCAGGATCTTGTCGCCGACCCCCTCGTCCCACATCCGCGCCCAGCCACCGCCGAGGGTCTCGGCGCGGCGCCGCATCGAGAACCACGAGCGCTCGGCGACGTTCTGCGACACTTCGACCAGGCGTGCGCGCCCGGCCGCCTCCAGCCCGTACTCTTCGACGATCATCCACCCGCGCTCGAACGGATCGACCCCGCGCAGGGCCTCCTCGCGGTCGTCGTCCGGCATCCACGGGGACCACCAGAGCAGAACGTTCGCGAGTTCCTCGACGCGCGTGGCCGGTCTGGCCAGGTCGAAGTCGATCAGAGCCGCAGCGCTCCCGTCGCGGAACACCACGTTCTCCGGGGTGACATCGAGGTGCGCGACGAGTTCGGGGGAGCCTGCAGCGGAGGGGGAGAACCAGCAGGATCCGCGGGCACCAGACCGCGCGCCCACGCGGGCACCCCGAGGCGCTCGGCCGCGTCGTCGTACCGGCGGACCAGGCGGGCGACGCTGGCTGCGCGCGCGGGGTCGCCGACCCACGCCGGCCACGGGCGGATCGCGACCTGGCCGGGAAGGAAGTCGAGGACGTCCCGTCCCGCGGAGTCGACACCCAGGTGGCGGGGCGCACCGTCGAAGCCCGTTCCCGCGAGCTCGTCGAGCAACCGCGCGATCGCCTCCGACGCCGGGCCATGGGGGCGCCGGACGGTGTCGCCCTTCTGGACGACTCCCTCGGTGACGTCGCCGCCGAGCAGCGGGATCTCGGGGGCGGCGGGATTCGGCTCGACGTAGGGCACCCGTCCATGGTGCACTACCGCGGTGTCACCGCCACGTCGCGCCAGGTGGCCGTCGTCCCGACCGTCCGCACGCCGATCTGCCCCGTCGTCGCCGTGCACCCGGTGTCGGCGAACGAGGCGATGGTGAGCGCGCTCCCGGACTTGAGCTGCGCCGTGGCCGTGATCGTGCAGCCGACCGCCTCGACCGTCAGGTGGTACCAGGTGTTCACTCCGAGCGTCGCCGGCAGAGCCCGGGTGGCGAGTGTCGTCGCCGTCCCCGAGTTGATCCGCACGAGACTCAGCGCCGACGACGACACCCCGGCGTAGTACCCGTTCATGCCGTTGACCGCGCTCGACGGATTCGACACCCGCACGACGAACCCGGCGCTCGTCGCCGTGGTGGCGCTCGACACGAGCTGCACGTCGCCGGTCAGCGAGTAGTTGCCCCACGTCGAGACGCCCGCGATCGACTTCTCGCCGCTGCCGCCGGTGATGTTGCTGTACGTCTCGTTGGCGCTGGAGGCCGTCCAGAGCCCGCCATAGCTCGTCCAGCCGCCCGTGGGCAGCAGGACGTTCGCGAAGGGCGCCAGGTAGGTGGCGACCGCGGTCGAGGTCGTCCCGCCGGCCGTCGCCGTGATGTTGCGGAAGCTGGCCGTGCTGCCGAAGTCGCGCACGCCGATCGCGCCGGCGGGGGACAGCCGGTGTCGGTGTAGGCCAGGGTCGTCGGCACGGTGCCCGACGACGAGCCGACCTGGAGCGCCGAAGCGGTGATGACGCAGCCGACCACCTGGACGGTCAGGTGGTACCAGGTGCCAGCCGACGTCGGGTAGGCGACGCTCTTCAGGGCTGCGTAGCCGTTGTTCTGCCGCCCGAGCGTGAGAGTTCCCGACGTGTAGAGCCCGAGGTAGTAGCCGTTCAGGGCGTCGGCGCCGACGGTCGGATTCTGGACGCGGAATACGAGTCCCGCCTGCGTCCCCGACGTGATCTTGACGTCGCCCTGCACCGTGTAGTCGGTCCAGCTCGCCTGGCCCGAGACGGCCTTGTTGCCCGAGGCGCCGCCGGCGGTCTCGGTGTAGGTCGCACCCGACGCGGCGGTCGCCGTGGTCCAGCTCCCGCCGTAGTCGTTCCAGCCGGAGTCCCCTCCGGCCCAGGAGTCGTCGAACGGCAGCACCCCGCCCGAAGGGCTGAAGTTCGGCGCCGTGCCGGCCGAGTTCGACGAGCTGCCGATGACGGCGTCGAAACCGGACGAGGTGCCCGGAGCCAACGCGGCCGTGGCGACCACGGCGAGCAGCAGCAGCACGCCGACGAGGGCGACCGTGCGACGCTTGGCCAGCTGCCCCGCGACCAGGGCGCGCGCTCGAGAACGGCCGGAGCGTCGCCCCGGTGTGCCTCCGTCGGGCACCGGCATCTGATCCGTCACGGTGAACTCGTTCCTGGGCGGTTGGTTATTCAGGCCAGGTCAGGTTCACTCTAACGGTGGTGAGGAACTCCGGGTCAGCCCCGTGCGGGCTGAAGATCGTAGGTCACCCAGGGCGTCGCCGTGGCGTGGGCGTCGTAGACCGAGCGGGCGGTGTTGTTGTCGGCAGCCGTGATCCAGCGCACGACCGACGCCCCGTCTTCGGCCGCGAGGGTGGCCAGCCGAGCGAGCAGCGCTGATCCTGCGCCCCTGCCACGGCTCTCGGGCGACGTGAAGAGATCGTCGAGGTACAAGCCCACCGTCCCGCTGGACGGCCTGGCGAACGTGCGCACGGTCGCGAGGCCGATCGGGCCGTCCGCCTCGTCGACGGCGACCAGACCGCGCAGACCGTTCTCTCGGCGCAGGATCCAGCCCCAGACCCGCTCGACCACGTCGTCGTCGGGCGCCAGCCGGTAGAAGTCGCGGTAGCCGGCGTACAGCCTCTTCCAGGTCGACTCGTCGGCCTCCTCGACGAAGCGGACCGTCACGGACACGTCAGGGGCCGGAGTGGCAGAAGTCATGCCACGACGGTAGCGTGACCGCGGCGACGCGGCGGTTAGGCTCGGTGCGGACGATCAACGAGGAGGTTCCATGGGGCACGAGCACGCCACCACGCACGGCGACCAGGCGCAGGATCACGCGAATGGCACGGTTCCCGAGACGAGGCGCGAGACCGACTCGCTCGGCTCGCGCGACGTCCCGACGTCGGCGTACTGGGGCATCCACACCCTTCGCGCCCTCGAGAACTTCCCGATCGCCAACCGGCCGATCTCGGTCTACTCCGACCTCGTCGTGGCGCTCGCGGTCGTGAAGCAAGCGGCCGCGCGGGCCAACGTCGAGATCGGCGTCCTCGACCCCGCGAAGGCGAAAGCCATCGAGCAGGCCTGCGAGGAGATCCGGGCCGGCGCGCTGCACGACGAGTTCCGGGTCGGTGTCATGCAGGGGGTGCCGGAACGAGCACCAACATGAACAGCAACGAGGTCATCGCGAACCGGGCCCTCGAGATCCTGGGCCACCACCGCGGGGAGTACGAGTACCTGCACCCGATCGACGACGTCAACCGCAGCCAGTCGACGAACGACACCTATCCGACCGCCATCAAACTCGCCATGTCGTTCACCCTGGCGACCCTTGTCGACGAGCTCGGACTCGTCGCCGACGCCTTCGCGGCCAAAGGGCGCGAGTTCCGCGACGTGCTGAAGGTCGGTCGCACCCAACTGCAAGACGCGGTGCCGATGACCCTGGGCCAGGAGTTCACCGGCTTCGCCCACACGCTCGGCGAAGACCAGCAGCGGCTCCGCGACACCCTGCCCCTCCTGGCCGAGATCAACCTCGGCGCGACGGCGATCGGCACCGGGATCACGGCCGACCCCAACTACGCGGAGGCCGTCCGCCGCCACCTCAGCGACCTCTCCGGCATCGAGATGGTGACGGCACCCGACCTGATCGAGGCGACCAGCGACGCGGGCGTCTACATGACGGTGTCCGGCGCCCTCAAACGCAGCGCCATCAAGCTCTCGAAGATCTGCAACGACCTCCGTCTGCTCTCGTCCGGGCCGCAGGCCGGGCTCGGCGAGATCACACTGCCGCCGCGCCAGGCGGGATCGTCCATCATGCCGGGCAAGGTGAACCCGGTGATCCCCGAAGTCGTGAACCAGGTGGCGTTCGCCGTGGCGGGCGCCGACGTGACCGTGACCATGGCGGCCGAGGCAGGACAACTGCAGCTGAACGCCTTCGAGCCGGTGATCGCCAACTCGGTGCTGCAGAGCCTGCAGTGGCTGACACGCGCCTGCGCGACGCTGCGGGTGAACTGCATCGACGGCATCCAGGCCAACACCGCCCGCCTCGCCCAGCAGGTCGAGACGAACATCGGCGTCGTCACCGCACTCACGCCGTACATCGGCTACGCGGCGGCCGCATCCATCGCCCACACGGCGCTGGCGACCGAGACGTCGATCGCGACGCTCGTCGTCGCGGCGGGGCTGATGTCGAAAGACCAGGTCGAACACGTCCTGTCGCCGGCGCGCCTCTCGGGGCTCGAAGCGATCACCTCGTCGATCCCGGTCATCACGGCCGAGCAGATCACGAAGCACCTCGCATCCCTCGACGCCGCGCACGCCGACGAGACGACCGGCTGACTCGCGCGGCACCACTCCGCGCGTGCCGGGTCAGGTCTCGGGCGGGGCGTCCTTCTTCTCGCGACCGGACATCGTCTGGAACCGGGGCCGCACGTGCGGCCGACCCTGCTCGTCGAGCGTCGGTTCGCCGTAGAGGCGCACCGCCTTCAGCCGCATCGTCCGCCCGTCGACCTGGTCGAGCGACTGGTGCCTCGCCAGGGCGAGAAGACGCTTGCTCGATCGGACCGGAAGCGGGATGACGCCCTCGGCCGCGACGCCCGACTGCAGGTAGCGCACCCGGATGATCTGCGAGTCGAGCTCGCCGCCGAGCACGAGGACGAAGTTCGAGATGAACGCGTAGATGAGCAGGACGACGGCGCCGCCCAAGATGCCATACACCCGGTCGTAGTGCGAGAAGGTCACCACGTAGATCGCGAAGCCCACTGTCGCGAGCGCCCAGCCGCCGATGGCGAAGAGTGCCCCGTACGACACCCAGCGCACCTCGGGGTGCTGGATGTTGGGCGTGAAGTAGTAGAGCAACCCGATGCCGAGCACGACGAGCCCGACGAGCACCGGCCACTTCAGCACGTTCCAGAGGACGACGAACAGCTCGCCGAACCGGAACTGGTCACCGATGGCCTGCGCGATCGACGGGGTGATGAGCAGGATCGCCGCCATGGCCGCGAAGACCACCATCATGACGAGCGAGAGCAGCAGCATCGACGACCGGAAGCGGACGAAGCGCCGCCCCTCCTGGATGTCGTAGATCGTGTTCATCGCGCGGCCGAACGCCGAGGTGTAGCCCGAGAGCGACCAGAGCGTCAACGCCAGCCCGACGCCCAGCGTGACGCCGGGGCTCGACAGGCTGAGCAGCGACTCGAGCGGGGAGCGCAGGATCGCGGCGGTGTTCGGCCCCACGGCGATGGTGGCGATGCTCAGGATGTCGTTCACCGCGTCGCCGTCGCTCTCCCCGAGGGCCACGGCGGAGACCACCGCCAGGGCGCCCGGGAACAGCGCCAGCGTCGAGAAGAAAGCGAGCGTCGCACCGGCGTCGACGGTGCGGTGGCGGAGGAAGCCGTGGTACGTGCGGCGCAGCGCGTAGCGCCAGGGGATCGGGTCGTCGGCCCCGACCACGAGCCACGTCCGCCAGACCCAGACGAAGGGGGCGGCGGCGAGCAGCCCGATGAACTTGAGCGTCGGCCAGAACAGCTTGGTGGCCAGGCGCGCGACGGCCCGGAAGAACCGCCACATCGGGCGCCAGACGACCAGGATCACCAGCCACGCCGGGTGCCAGATCGGGTACACGGCCCGGGTCACCCCGACGCCGACGGGCCTGGCGACGCGCTCGATGCGGTTGGCGACCATTTCTCGCCGGGTCATCGACGAGGGACGCGCGGCAGGATCAGCGCTCTCCCGGTCATGCCGTCGAGACTACCGGCCCGTTCCCGGTGCGGCACCCTCCCCGATCCGCGCGGTCTCCTCCCCGGTACAGTCGTGGCATGACGTGGGGTGGAGCACCGGGCCCAGGGCAGGGTCCCGACGGCCCTCACTACTATCCGGTCGCGCCGGCCGGGCCGCCCGCGCGCCGTCCGGCAGCGAATTTCGCCGCGGTGGCGGTCGGCTTCGTCGTGATCGCCTGTTTCGCGGTCGCCGTCGTGGTGTACTTCCTGCTGGTGCTGCCCCCTCAGGTGCTCGTGATCGGGATCCTGCTCGCCGTCGTCCCCCTGTGCATCGTCCTCTTCGGCATCTGGCTCGTCGACCGGTGGGAGCCCGAGCCGCGCGTCGCCCTCGTCTTCGCCTTCTTCTGGGGCGCCGGCGTCTCGATCGGCGCGGCCCTCCTCTTCGACTTCGCCGTCCAGACCGTCCAGAGCGTGTTCGGTGGCGGCAAGGGCGAGTTGAGCGACGTGCTCGGCGCCGTCGTCCAGGCGCCGATCGTCGAAGAGGGCGCGAAGGGCTTCGGGGTCCTCCTGGTGCTCTGGATCTTCCGCAAGCACTTCGACGGCCCGGTCGACGGCATCGTCTACGCGGCGACCGTCGCGGCGGGCTTCGCCTTCGTCGAGAACGTCCAGTACTTCTCCGTGCAGGTGGTCCACCAGGTCACCTACGGGGGAGGAGGTCTCGGCGGCGTCTTCCTGGTGCGGGCGCTGATGGCGCCGTTCGGGCACATCATCTACACGTCCTGCACCGGCTTCGCGCTCGGTCTCGCAGCTCGGCGCACCGGGCCGTTCGGAGCGATCGGCTACTTCTTCGTCGGGCTGATCCCCGCGATGCTCCTGCACGCCCTCTGGAACGGCGCCCTCGTCGTCGTTGGAGATCGGTTCCTGGCCTACTACGTCCTGGTGCAGGTGCCGATCTTCGCCGCCTGCGTCGTCGGCGTGTTCGTCCTGCGGTACCTCGAACGGCGAGTGACCCGCATCCGGCTCGGCGAGTACGCGAGTGTCGGCTGGTTCGACGCCGACGAGGTCAGGATGCTGTCGAAGGGGTCGACGCGGCACCGCGCGCTGCGCTGGGCGCGCCACAACGGGCTCGGAGCGGTGATGCGCACGTTCATCTCCGACTCGACGCGGCTCGCGTCGACCCGTCAGAAGATCGTCTCGAGTCGGCACTCCGAGGCGGCCCGCGCCGCCGCCACCCGAGACGAGGCGGAGTTGCTCTCCGCCGTCAGCGCGGGGCGTGCCCTCCTGCAGAACCCGCGGCCCCGGTTCCCGATGGCACCCACGGCGTCCGGCTACCCGCCCGCCGGAGCCACCGCTCCGGGCGCGCAGCCGTGGCCGTCCCTGCAGCAGGCGTGGCCCGCACCCTCCGGCTCTGCCTCCCCTCCCCAGCCGCCCGTGCAGCCGCAGCCGCGTTACGACGCGAACGGGGCGCCCGCCTGGCCCGACCCCGAGGCGCCGGACGCTCCGCCGCCCGCGCCTCCGCGTCGCCCCCGGCACTGAGCCGTGCGTCCCGTCGCCTGTCCCTCCACCTGTCCCTCCAGAAATCGAAGGGGATTTCGCCTCCCGCTGCCCTGCGACGCGGAAGCAGGGCGCATACCCGCAAAATCCCCTTCGATTTCGGGAAGAGGGTCGGGAAGAGGGTCGGGGCAGAGGAGCCGAGGCGGGCGGAAGCTCAGGGCACGGGATGGAGCGCGTCGTACTTCCGGAACGACGGCTGCAGGCGCGCGAGGAGCCCGACCAGCGCGATGATCAGCGCCCCGCCGAGCAGGGGCGGCCAGATGGTCCCGGCGGCGGCGAGGAGCCCCACGAACAGGTCGCCGAGACGTGGCCCGCCGGTCACCACCACGGTGAAGATGCCCTGCAGGCGGCCGCGCATCGCGTCGGGTGCTGCCGCCTGGAGGATCGTGTTGCGGAAGATCGACGAGACGTTGTCGGCGGCTCCGCCGGCGGCGAGGGCGATCGCCGCGCCGACCAGGGCGGGCAGGTTGGCCGAGGCGATGCCCTCGGTCAGAGTGCCGAGCCCCGGCTGCCGCCGGCCTGCGCCAGGGCCAGCACGACGCCGAAGGCCACGATGCACGCACCGTAGGCGACGATGGCCCAGTTGACGGCGGCACCCTGCCGTCGGACGTGGCCGAGCCGCCCCGAGAACAGGCTGCAGAGCAGGGCGCCGACGGCGTACGCCGCCGTCAGGACGCCGACCGTCACCGCGCCGCCGCCGATGAGCACGGCTCCGACGACGGGGTACAGCACGCGCGGCTGCCCGAAGGTCATGGCGATGATGTCGACGATGAACGTCATCCGGATGTTCGGCGAGCGCCGGAGGAACCGCACTCCGAACATCAGCGACGCGAGTCCTGGTCGCTGCGTCTCGCCCTCCGGGCGGATCGCGGGAAGGGTCAGGATGCCGAGGAACGCGGCCGTGAAGAGGACGACGTCGACCGTGTACGTGGCGGAGAAGCCCACGGAGGCGACCAGCACGCCGGCGAGCGCCGGACCGACGGTGAGTTGCACGCCGCCGGAGATGCCGTTGAGGGCCGATGCCGCGGGGAGCAGGCGGGTCGGGATGAGCCGGGGGATGATCGCCGAACGAGAGGTGTTGATGATCGTCGCGGCGACGGCGTCGACCGTCGTGAGGACGTAGAGCAGGATCACGTTGTCGAGACCCAGGTACGAGTGCAGCGCGATGAGGGCGGTGGTCACCCAGGCGACGACGGCGGCCAGGATCGCGACGATGCGCCGATCGAATGCGTCCGCCAGCATGCCGCCGTAGAGGCCGGCGATGATCATCGGCACCAGCGAGACGACGCCGACCAGCGCCACGGCGAAGGTCGAGTGCGTGATGTCGTAGATCTCGAGACCCACGGCGACGAGCGTGAGCTGCGCTCCGATCCCGGAGACGGCGGATCCGATCCACATGCGCGCGAAGGCGGGGCTGGCTCGCAGCGGGGTGAGATCGACGAAGAGCCCGCGCTTGCTTCGGGTGCTCGAATCTGTGCCGTGTGGAGTGGTCAAGGAACCATTGTCGCGCGTTTCGTGTGAGCGATCACACGGCGTTTGCGGAACAGCCACCTGCGGGCGTAGCCTTCGATGCGTTCGTATTGATGACTCGACTCTCGGTGCGGGCGAACGATGGGCCGGACACTCGATTCCTTCGCAGGGAGGACGCGAGCGTTCGGCCCATCGCATCTCGCGTGATCCTGCGCTCTTCGCGCTCCGCGAACGACGCCCGGTGGGCTTGGCTCGGCGGGGCAAAACACGCTTGACTGGGCGGATGACACACGACGCATCCACCAAGCCCGAGATCGACGCGCCGGAGGGCCCCGCCCCCGCCGACCTGCAGATCACCGACATCACCGTCGGCGACGGCGCCGAGGCGCTCGCCGGCTCGACCGTCAACGTCCACTACGTGGGCGTCGAGTACGACTCCGGCGAAGAGTTCGACTCGTCGTGGGGTCGCGGCGAATCCATCAACTTCCCTCTCGCGGCACTCGTCCGCGGCTGGCAGGAGGGCATTCCGGGCATGAAGGTCGGTGGTCGTCGCACGCTCGTGCTTCCGCCCCACCTCGCCTACGGTCCCGCCGGCGGGGGCCACCCGCTCAGCGGCAAGACGCTGATCTTCGTCATCGACCTCCTGGGCGTCAGTTGATGGCCGACGCCATCGGCGTTCCCACCCTCACCCTCAACGACGGCACCGCCTTCCCGGCGGTGGGCCTCGGCACGTACAAGCTGAACGGTGACGACGGCACCGCGGCCGTGAAGGGCGCCCTCGACACCGGGTACCGTCTTCTCGACACGGCGCTCAACTACGAGAACGAAGATGCCGTGGGTCGCGCCGTCCGTGAGACGGACGTTCCGCGGAGCGAGATCCTGGTGACCTCGAAGCTGCCCGGTCGTCACCACGGTTACGACGAGGCGCTGCGCAGCTTCGACGAGACCCGGGCGAACCTCGGTCTCGACCACGTCGACCTGTACCTGATCCACTGGCCGCTGCCGCGCGTCGACAAATACGTCGAGTCGTTCCGCGCCTTCAAGAAGCTGCAGGACGACGGTCTGGTGACCAGCATCGGCGTCTCGAACTTCACCGAGGAGCACCTCCGCCGCGTGATCGATGAGACCGGGGTCGTCCCGGCCGTGAACCAGGTCGAGCTGCACCCGTACTTCCCGCAGGCCGCTCTTCGCGCCGTGCACCGCGAACTCGGCATCGTCACCGAGAGTTGGAGCCCGATCGGAAAGCAGAGCGAGCTGCTCACCGAGGGCGTGATCGGCGACGTCGCGGCCTCGCACGGCGTCACGCCGACCCAGGTCGTCGTGCGCTGGCACGTGCAGCTCGGTGCCGTCCCGCTGCCCAAGTCTGCCGACTCCGGCCGGCAGCGCGAGAACCTCGACGTGTTCGGCTTCGAGCTGGCCGACGACGAGGTCTCGGCCATCTCCGGTCTCGAGCGCGGCCGCCTCTGGGGAGCCGACCCCGAGACCCACGAAGAGTTCTAGGCGCTTCCGCCACGAAAAGGGCCCCCGACCACGCACAGTCGCGGTCGGGGGCCGTCTTTCGTGGCCGGCACTCGATCAGTGGTGCCCGGGTCCTCCGTGGCCGGGCCGGCTCGGAGCCTTCACGACGCGGGCCTGGCCCCCGTGGAGACGACCCGAGCCGATCCGTCGTGCGAGACGAGCACGGTGGCGCTGGTGGCCGCGGCGAGATTGAGCCGCTCCCACGAGCCCTGGGCGGTGCCACTCCGGTCGAGGGGCGAGCCGGACGCGATCTCGGTCTGGGCGAGAACGGCCGTGCGCTGCGCCGCGTTCAGCGTCGGGAAGGTCGACAGCAGCAGGTTTTCGGCGCCTTTCGGAACCGACGCCGCGAGGTGCGTCTTGCCGGTCGTCGGGAAGCCGTACGTGAGTCGCTCCGTGTAGACGTTCACGGCCGACCGGCGGTCGTGCACGATCTGCGCGGTGCCGCCGGGGATGGCTCGTCCGCCGTACGGGTCGTCCCGGTAGGGCGTCTCGTGGGCGATGGCGCGGGCGAGGGTCGTGTGGGTCTGCTTCTCGAGGTACGAGACGAGCTCCTTGCGCGCCGGTTCCAGGACGCCCTTCACGTAGGCGGGGTCCGACCAGCGCGCGGCGAGGGCCGCTTCGCCGTCGATCCGCCCGCCGACGATGTCGAGCGGATAGTGGACGCCGAGCACGATGCGGTTGTTGCCCGCTTCGGAGGCGCGAGTCAGGATCTCGGGAGCGAGCTCGGGCAGGAGGGTCGCGAGTGTGATGCCCGCCTGGTAGGCCGTCGTGGTGTGACCGGATGGATACGACCCTCCGGTGCAGATGCCGGTCGTGGTGTAGCCGGGGGAGAGGGCGACGTCGCTCGAGGAGTACTGGTGCGTGGTGTCGACGGTGTCCGCGACGCGGACGATCTTGAGGTTGCCCCTGCGGTCGGTGTACGACCTGTTCACGCGGTCGCCCAGCAGCGACGACGCGTTCACGATGCTGGGCGCGCACCCGGCGGCGTCGCCTTTGACGGGCTTCGCGGCGGCGTCGGTGGGCAGGTAGGGCCTCGGGTAGCTGTAGGCGGCCTTGGCGGCGCCGGTCGAGACGTAGGCGCCGCTGGTGCCGTTCGACGAGTTGATGAGGGCCGTCGTCAGGGGAGGGCGCCGGAGTTGCGGCCCGCGACGTAGATCGCGGAGAGCTTCGAGCCCAGCGCGCCGGCGATGGTGACCGACTGGTCGTACGCGGTGCCGTCGGCCGTCTGGTATTCGGAGTCCTGCAGCGCGCGGAACTTCTGCGACGACGTCGCACTGTTGTTGATCCAGACGGCGAGCTTGTCGTTCAGGCTGAGGGTCTTTGCATTCAAGACCTTCCCGTGGAGGTCGTTCACGCCGTCGGAGGTCCAGTACTGGTCGTAGCCGGACAGCAGCGGGACGAGGTCCGGAGCGGTGGTGTCGCTCGGATACGCGGTGGTGGCGGCGTTCGCCGCGAGCGGCGTCGCGACGAGGAACGACGCCGCGAAGGCAGTGATCGCGACGTTCCGGATCGCGGTCCGACGAGAGGTGCTCGTGAGCATGGGGAGGGTTTCTCGCTTTCTGTCGGGGCGGCCGAACGCGCGGACCGCTGGCTGGGAGGGCCACGGGGCAGAGTAGGAAGCCCGGGTGAAGCGCCTGCCACGCTCGGGCAGACGGGAGGTGAACTCACCTGTGTGCGGACGCAGTTTCGGCTCTTCCGGGAGTGATTAGAATTGTGTGCTGTCTTTCCCGAGGGGTACCCGCCTGTTGCCATCTGAACTCGATCGCGAACGTGACTACGTTTCGACACTCTACGAGCGCCTCGACACGCTGAAAAGCGAAGCGCGGCAGAGGTTGGTCGAGGTCCGGCGCGAGACGGTCGGCGGCAATCATCAGAGCCGCAGCGAGCGCGACTCGTACGCCCGACTCTACGAAGACACCCTCGCGCAGCTGTCCGAGGTCGACGATCGCCTGGCGTTCGGTCGGCTGGAGCTCGAGAAGCCCGACGAGACGACGTCCCCGCGCGCCCTGGTCGACGGGGCGAACCCGGCGTCCGGCGCCTACCGCTACATCGGGCGCATCGGTCTGCGCGATACCGACCACCATCCGATCCTGCTCGACTGGCGGGTTCCCGGAGCCAGCGCGTTCTACCAGGCCACCGCCGCGACCCCGATGGGGGCCCGCGCGAGACGTCATCTGACGCTCGACGGACGCACCGTCACCCGCATCGAAGACGAGGTGTTCGACGCGTCGTTGCTCGACCGGGGCGACGCTCAACTTCAGGGCGAGGGCGCTCTGATGGCGGCGCTCACCGCTCAGCGCACCGGCCGCATGACCGACATCGTCGCCACGATCCAGGCCGAGCAAGACCGGATCATCCGCTCCCAGCTCGACGGCATCCTGGTGGTGCAGGGCGGCCCGGGCACGGGCAAGACCGCCGTCGCTCTGCACCGCGCCGCCTACCTGCTCTACTCGCACCGCGAGCGCCTCCGCGGCTCCGGTGTCCTCGTCGTCGGGCCGTCGCGCTCCTTCCTGAGGTACATCGAGCAGGTGCTGCCGTCGCTCGGCGAGTCGGGGGTGGTCCTGTCCAGCCTGGGCGGGCTGTATCCGGGTGTCGAGGCGACGGTCGACGACGCTCCCGACGTCGCGGCGCTCAAGGGGTCCGCTCGGATGGCCGACCTCCTGCGACGCGCCGTGCGCTCCCGCCAGATCGTGCCGACCGAGGTCACCGAGGTCGACGTCGACGGTGAGCGCATGACCGTGCAGCCCCAGCTCGTCGCCGACGCGATGAAGAAGGCTCAGGATCGCGGCAAGACTCACAACGAGGGTCGCGTCACGTTCAACAAGAACGCCCTCTCGGCCCTCACCCGCCAGCTCGTGCAGCAGCTCAAGGATCGCGGCACGACCGTCGACGATGCCGACGAACTGGTGCTCCGCGAAGACATCCGCCAGTCGTACGACGTCCGCGTGCTGCTCAATACCGCGTGGTTGCCGCTGACTCCGCAGAAGCTCCTCGAAGACCTGTACGCCAGGCCGAACTGGCTCGCCACCATCACCCCGCAGTGGTCCGAGGCCGAGCGTGCCCTGCTCCGGCGTGTCCGAGGAGGCGATGACGATCAGCGACGTCCCGCTCCTCGACGAGGCCGCCGAACTGCTCGGCGAGTTCGACGTCGCGGTCGACGCCGACAAGCGCGCCCGAAAGCAGCAGCAGAAGCGCGACATCGAGAATGCCGAGCGCGCCATCGAGAACATGCAGGTCGAGGGTATGGTGACGGCCTCCGACATCGCCGGCAACTTCGCCGAGCGTGCCGCGTCGATGACGACCGCCGAGCGAGCCGCCGGAGATCGGTCCTGGGCCTACGGCCACGTCGTGGTCGACGAGGCGCAAGAGCTGTCGCCGATGCAGTGGCGCCTGCTGGCCCGCCGCTGCCCGCTGCGCTCGTTCACCGTCGTCGGCGACATCGCCCAGGCCTCGTCGCCGGCGTCCGCCGACTCCTGGGACCGCGCGCTGCAGAGCCTCCTCGGCCGTCGTCGCCGAGCCGCCTCCAGCGAGACGGGGCCGTGGCGCCTCGAAGAGCTCACCGTCAACTACCGCACCCCGAGTCAGATCGTCGACTACGCCGAGCGGGTGGCCCGCGACTCGGGGCTGCGCATCACACCGTCGCGGTCGGTCCGGGCGAGCGAGTGGCCCGTGCGGGAGGTCGCCGCTCCCGTCGGCGAGCGCGGCGCCGCGACGGTCGTGGTCGAGGCCGTGGCGTTCGACCGCGACATCGACTCCACCGGAACCCTCGCCGTCATCGCCCCCGACGCCCTCGTCCCCGCCCTGGCCCGAGCCCTCGGCGACCGCTTCCCGGGCGACGTCGCCCTCGGCACGAGTTCCCTCACGGCGCCGATCAGCGTGCTCAGCCCCGCCACCTCGAAGGGGCTCGAGTTCGACGCGGTCGTCGTCGTCGGCCCCCACCAGATCCGGGCGCTCTCGTCGCGAGGCAACGCCAGCCTCTACGTGGCGATGACGCGCCCCACGCAGCGACTCACCGTCGTCGACGTGCGCGAGTGAGCGCGTCGCTCGCGCGAGCAGCCGGGGAGAACGCGGCTGCGGGCTGCTAGCGAGACGGCTGTGGTTCGATGGGCGCATGCCCACGCCGACGCCCGCTGCCATCCTCTCGTTCATCGACACGACCAACGCCGAAGACACGGACGGCTTCCTGGCGTCGTTCACGGCCGACGCCTCGATCGACGACGGGGGCCGGACCTTCCACGGGGTCGAGGGAATCGCCGACTGGAACGAGTCCGACAACATCGGCAAGCACTCGCGATTCGACGTCGTCGAGATCGCGGAGGGCACCTCCGCGGACGAGTTCGTCGTGACGATGGACGTCACCGGCGACGGCTACAACGGCATCGGCACGATGACCTTCGTGGTCGACGGCGACCTGGTGCGCTCGCTGGTCATCACCTGATCCTGCTTGCGGAGCGCCACGTCGCGTGGGGGCTCACGTCGCTCGGAGCACCACGTCGCGCGGAGCATCACCTCGCGCGGAGCTTGACGAGCGCGAGCGCGTACGCCTCCCACCAGGCGCCGGCCGCGGGTCCGCCGTTGCAGGTCCCGTCGCTCGCGCCGGGGGTCTTCACCCAGAGGGTCGCGTCCAGGCGCGTGCTTCCGCTGGCCACCGCAGGGTCCTTTCCGAGTCCCGCGCCCTTCGGGTTGCACCAGGTGCCTTTCCAGCCCTGTCCGTTGCGCGAGACGTCGACGACGTAGTGCGCCCCGGAGGTGAGCGCCGAGACGCGGTCGGCGAAGGCCGTCTCGTCGTTCACCGGGTAGAAGTTCGACACATTCGTGAAGAAGCCGCGGGCAGACGCGATGCCGGCCGCCTTCAAGCGCGGCGCGATGACGTTGGGGGCGACCCAGTGGGAGTTGCCCGCGTCGAGGTAGGCGGTCACCCCGGCGCCGGCGAGTGCCGTCACGGCGGACTTGATCAGCGGGAGACGCGTCGAGGCCACGGACGGACACGAGCTGATCATGGCGAGCGAGTCCGGCTCGACGAGCACCGCGGCGCGATGTCCGCGCAGGGTGTCGGCGATGGTCGTGTTCCAGGCGAGGTACTGGGCCGAGGTGAGTCCGCCCTTCGAGTACCCGCCGCAGTCGCGATCCGGGATCGCGTAGGTCACGAAGGTCGGTGTCTTCCCGGCCTTGTCGGCCTGAGCCACGGCGGTGTCGATCACTTTCACCACCTGGGTCTTCGTGAACCAGTCGCCGAGCCAGATGGCGACCGGTTGCGACGCGATCCGGGTGATGGCCTTCGCCTCGGACGTCTCGTGCCGTGCGGTCAGGTCGAAGGCGACCGAAGCGGCCTTCGAGTCCTTCTGCACGGCGAGGCCGCCCGCGAACAGCTGCGTGGCCGACGAAGCCTGGATCTGTGAGGGGGTGAGAACCTTGGGCTTCGCGGTGGACGTCGTCGCGGCGCCGGCGGACATCCCCTGCACGACCGCCGTTCCGATCAGGAGAACGGCGGCCGCGACAGAGACGACGCGGACGACACGGCGGGCGCGACTGGCAGACATCGTGGCCTTTCGGGTCGGCTGCGTGTGTCGGGATGGTTCGACAATTCCAGCAGGCCGCGGCGCCCGGCAGCAGCGCCCGTTAGGGGGACAACCCGGCCCCAGTCCGGGGTACGCGGCCACGAGCGAGCAGGATCCGGCAGCCCGCCCACGCCCCGCGCAGGTGCCGCCCGCTAGCGTTGATCGCATGACCGCCGCAGACGCCTCCGCCCTCGTCGACCGACTCACCGCCGTCGTGGCCGACTTCCCGCAGCCGGGCATCCTGTTCCGCGACATCACACCCGTCTTCGCCGACGCCGAAGCGTTCAGCGTCGTGTGCGCGGCCCTCTCCGAGCCGTTCGACGGCTCGTTCGCGGCGGTCGCAGGAATCGAGGCCCGCGGCTTCGCGCTCGCGGGCGGCATCGGCGCCCAGACCGGAACGGGTGTGCTCACCGTGCGCAAGGCCGGCAAGCTGCCCGGTGAGGTGCTCAGCGAGAGTTACGCGCTCGAATACGGCGAGGCCACGATCGAGTTGCGCCCGGGTCAGCTGCCGCGCGGGTCGCGCGTCCTCGTCGTCGACGACGTCCTCGCCACGGGCGGCACCGCGGAGGCGTCCATCACGCTCCTCGAACGTGCCGGCTACGAGGTGGTCGGCGTCGCAGTCCTCCTCGAACTCGACGGCCTGGCCGGCCGGGACCGCCTGGCCTCCCGCGTGCCGGTCCACGCGCTCGCATCCGCTCCCGCCTGACGCCGGGCACCGGTGCGTCGGGGCAGGGCCTCACGCGCGAGTGAGCAGCCCCTGCGGCACCAGCATCCACGCGTCGGCGATCGCGCACACGAGTGCGACCAGCACGAAGACGAACACCCAGACGAGGCCCGGAACGTGCGTCAGCCGCGCCAGCTGATCGGCGTCGGATTGTCCCGACCGCGTCCGGCGCCGGCTCGACTGCAGTTCGATGCTGGCGCGCAGCGCGCCGAGTGCCAGGATCACCGTGACGACGTGCCCGAACACGAGCTGCCACTGCGGGGTGGCCAGCCAGGTGACGCCGACCACGATCGCCGCGCCGATCAGGATCACCCAGAGCCCGAACCAGTTGCGGATCTGGATCAGCATGAGGGCGAGAACGAGCAGCAGCGCCCAGAGCAGCCCTGCCGAATAGCCGCGGCTGAGCATCCACGCGGCGCCCAGAGCCGCGAGGGCGGGTGCCGTGTAGCCGGCGAGCAGGGTGAGCACCATGCCGAACCCGGTGCGCGGCCCCTTCGAGACCGTGAGCCCCGAGGTGTCGGAGTGCAGACGGATGCCGGTGAGCCGTCGGCCGCTGATCACGGCGGCGACCCCGTGGCCGCCCTCGTGGACGACGGTCACCGCGTGCCTGACCGTGTGCCAGGTGCCGGGAAGCAGCACCAGGAGCGCCCCCACCACGAGGGAGCCCACGAGCATCGGGATGGTGAGCGCCTCGGAGGTCTGGGTGACTCGCGACCAGAGCGCAGTGAGGGTGTCCACCCGGACAGCCTAGACAGCAGGACTGACAGCACCGCTTCCAGCGCGCGTCTCATTGGACACCGGGCGTTCAGCGGACGTACGGCCCCCGTTCGGGATTTCACCCCCGATCGGGCGCTGCCGGACAACGGCGGCCACTCGATACCGTTCGAGGACCGCACCGGAAAGGCCGTGAATGACGACCCCAAGCCCCAGCGACGACCGCGCGTCGATGCCGCTCCTCGACGACCGCACGACGGGCCGGACCGTGATCGAGGCCTTCTGGGCGACCCAGAACGATCAGGCTCCGCGGGGCAGGATGGCGCGAGTGTTCGGGCGCAGCCCGCTCTCGAACGCCTCCCGTCCGTGGTTCGTCGATGCGCTCGGCGAGATCGAGGTGGCCGAGCGGCTCCGCGCCCTCGGCACCCGGGGCGAGGCCTGGCGCGTGCTCCACTCCGTGCCCATCGGCGCGGGCACGAGCGACATCGACCACGTCGTGATCGGCCCCGCCGGGGTCTTCACGCTCCTGATGCACGGGCGAATGCCCCCGAGCGAGGCCGAGCCCGTGACGAAGCCGAGCTGGCGTCGATCCTGCTCGAATCGGCTCTGGGGAGCCCGGTCCCCGTGAAGCCGCTCGTGGTCGTCGTCGGAGCGGCAGGCGCCCGCGTGCGAGGTCGGGCAGCCGACGTCGAGACGGTGACGGCGGCGCGCGTCGACCGCTACCTCCGGCACCTGCGCCCGGTCTATTCGGTCGAAGAGGTCCGCGAACTCACCCGCGCCGCGCTCAAGCCGCGCACCTGGTATCCGCGAGCGCCGAAGGCTCTGAAGACCCCGGAGGAGCGCGCAGGATCCTCGGCCCTCCCGACCCAGCACGAACTCCGGACGTGGTTCGCGAGGGTGCGCTCCGAGGTCGACGCCGCCCGCCGCGTCCAGTCGTTCTGGGCCGCCGGAGCCGCCGCCGTGCTGGTGGCCGCCGTGCTCGGTGCTCCGGCGCTTGTTCAGGGACTGATCGGCTGACACCAAGGTGTTGCCAGGGGTTTCACCCGACGCATGGGTGAAGATTGCTGGATGCGATTCCGCCCCTGGCTCCTCGTGGTCACCGTCCTCTACCTGTTGTTCGTCGCCTGGATGACGCTGCGTCCCTCCGTGTACGACAGTCAGACCGGTGAGCTCCTCTGGCGCGCCCTCGGCTTCTTCGGGCGGCACTCCTCGACCAGTTGGCTGACCTTCGACGTCGTCGAGTCGATCGCGAACGCCGCGATGTTCGTGCCGCTCGGCTTCTTCCTCGCCCTGTTCTTCCCGAAGCGCCTGTTCCTGGCGGCCGTCGCTCTCTGCGTCCTGCTCTCGCTCGGGATCGAGACCTACCAGGGCACGGTCCTCTCGGCCACCCGCGTCGAAGACTACGGCGACGTGATCCACAACGGCATCGGCGGATTGATCGGGGTGCTCGTCGCCCTCTTCCTCCGGCTCCTCTTCCTGCCGTTCGCGAACGCCGGCCGTCGGCCCGCCCGCTCGACTCGTGCCGAACGGTCTCGGGCTGCTAGCATGGGTAGGTTGCCGTCCAACGGCCGCGGATAAAGAGAGCCCCCACATCAGGTGAGGGGCACCGCGCAACGACAGAGAGGGGATCCAGCTATGGCACTTGCACCCGAAGTGAAGACTGCGATCATCGAAGAGTACGCGACCCACCCGGGCGACACGGGATCCCCCGAAGTCCAGGTTGCTGTCATGACTCAGCGCATCAAAGACCTGACCGAGCACCTCAAAGAGCACAAGCACGACCACCACTCGCGTCGTGGTCTGCTGCTCCTCGTGGGCCAGCGTCGTCGTCTGCTCGGTTACCTTTCCGACGTCGACATCAACCGCTACCGTGCGCTGATCGAGCGTCTCGGTCTGCGCCGCTAGCCTTCGAGCTCAGCGACGTCGCGTCCAGCGTTTCGCATCTTCGAGAACGGCCCCTCCCGCTTCGGGAGGGGCCGTTCTCCTTGTCGGACAGAGCGTCGTCATAGGCGGTTGGGGCAAACTCCATGCGAGGGCGTAGACACGCTCGCAGGAGTAGAACTGACTTTCGACCCGAAGGTGCCCGATCACATGAGCCTGACCGAAGAGAAGCCCGCCAAGGTGAAGGCGACGCCCATGCGGCATCGCGTTCGGGGCAACGTCGTCCTGATCCTCTGCGTCATGTACGCGATCTCCTACATCGATCGCACCAACATCTCGACCGCCCTTCCGAGCATCAAGGCGAGTCTGTCGCTGACCGACACGCAGCTCGGCATCGTCGTAGCCGCGTTCTCCATTCCCTACGCCCTGCTGCAGGTCGTCGGCGGCAACATCGGCGAGCGGTTCGGCGCCCGCAAGGCGCTCTTCGTGATCGCCCTGCTCTGGGGTGTCGCCACGCTCGCCACCGGACTCTCGATCGGTTTCTGGTCGCTGTTCGCCGCGCGGATCCTGCTCGGTCTGACGGAGGCGGCTGCGTTCCCGACGGCGACCTCCGCAATGACGAGGTGGGTGCCTGCCGATCGCAACGGCTTCGTGCAGGGCGTCGTCCACTCCGCGTCGCGGCTGGGCAACGCCGCGGCGCCCCTGATCGTCGCCGCTCTCATCGTCTGGGCGGGCTGGCGCGAGTCGTTCCTCATCCTCGGCGTCGTCAGCATCATCTGGGGGATCATCTGGGTCCTCTACTTCCGCAACCGCCCCGACGAGCACAAGAAGGTCACGCAGGTCGAGCTCGCCGAGATGCCCGACCGTCCGAAAGACGCCGTGCGGCCGCCGGTCCCGTGGAAGCGCCTCATCCCCACGATCCTGCCGGTCGCCTTCGTCGACTTCGGCTACGGCTGGACCCTCTGGGTGTTCCTGACCTGGCTGCCGTCCTTCCTCGGCGACAGCTACGGCCTCCAACTCACGACCTTCGCCGCCTTCACGTCGCTCGTGCTGCTGGGTGGAGTCGTCGGCGACACCGCCGGAGGAATGATCAGCGACGCGTTCTTCCGCCGCACGCGCGACATGCGCACGGCCCGCCGCAACACGCTGATGATCGGCCTGATCGGCTCCGGGGTCTGCCTGGTTCCCGTGTTCCTGTTCCACAGCCTGCCGGTGGCCATCGTGTCGCTGACCCTGTCGTTCTTCTTCCTCGAGCTGTGCAACGCGACGCTCTGGGCGATCCCGATGGATGCCGCCCCCGAGTGGGCGGGCACCGCCAGCGGCATGATGAACACCGGCTTCGGCATCGCCGGCATCTTCTCGCCCATCGTCTTCGGTGCGCTCGTCGACGCGACCGGCTGGCAGTGGCCCTTCGTCGCATCGATCGTGCTGCTGGGCGTGGCCGCGGTGGTCGCCTGGCGGATGAACCCGCAGCGCATCACCTCGACCGACGGCCTGGCGGCGGCGCCGCGGCTGTCGTAGTTCGACTCAGGAGGGCGACTGCTCCGCGAGCATCTCGCGAGTGCGGTTTCGCTGCACCTTGCCAGTCGGCGTGCGCGGCAGGTCGTCGACCACGGTGATGTCGAGCGGCCGCTTGAAGCGCGGCAGCTCGGCTTCGCAGCGCGCCGCGAGGTCGGAGACGAGCGAACGCCGATCGGCGTCGGGCCGAGCAGGATCAGCGAGGTCGAGATCGGCCGGGATCACGTACGCCACGGGCACCGAACCGAGGATCTGATCGGGCCGAGCGACGACGACCGCCTCCCGCACCCGCGGGTCTTCGAGCAGGACGTCTTCGACCTCGGCGGGGTAGACCTTCTCGCCGCCGCGGTTGATGACGTCGTCGGTCCGGCCGGCGAGGTACACCCAGCCGTCGGCGTCGAGATGGCCGAGGTCGCCCGTGCGAAGCCAGCCGTCGGCGTCGAACCGGTCGGCCGCGCGGCCCTGGAAGTAGCTCGTCACGACACCGGGCCCGCGGATCCACAGTTCGCCGATCTCGCCCGTGGGAAGCACCGCGCCCGCGGCGTCGCGCGGCTCGACCTCGTCGCCGACCGGCAGGCCGACCGAGCCGGCTCGCGGCTCTTCGCCGAGCGGCGTCGCCGTGATCTGACTGGCCCCCTCCGTCATGCCGTAGCTGATGATCATGGGGATTCCGGCGAAGGCGGTGCGCACGGCTTCGGGGAGCGCCGAGGAGGCGCTGCGCACGAAGCGGAGCCCCTCGGGCGGTCTGGCGGGGCCGGACTTCGCCAGGACGGCGAGGACGGCCGGCACGGCATTGAGCCAGGTGATGCGGCGCTCGCCGAGCAACTCCCAGAAGCCGGTGCGGTGGAATCCGCGGTCGAGCACGAGGGCGGCGCCGGCGACCAGAGTCGAGAGCAGGCCCACGACCTCGGCGTTCACGTGGAACAGCGGCAGCGAGTTGAAGCCCCGGTCGTCGGCGGTGAGCCCGTTGTGCTCCGCGATGGCTCGAGCAACGTGGAGCAGCTGCGCCTCGGAGAGCTCGACCCCCTTCGGCTGGCCGGTCGAACCCGACGTGAAGAGGATGACCGAGCCGGACGGTTTGGCCGACCCGCTGACCGGGGGAGCCGCGGGATCGTGATCGCTCTCGCCGGCGGGCCCGAACGACACCGAATCTGGCCGGAGGATCGGCACGCTCGACCCACCCGGCTCCTCGCGGTCGCTCACGATCGCCTGCGACGACCCGAGCTCGACGGTACGCAGCGTCTCGGCCCACGTGCCCTGGGGGTTCACCGGGACGCTTCGACGACCGGAAGCCACGACGGCGAGGTGCGCGACCGCGAAGGAGAGCGGGTCGCCGACGTCGAGGACGACGGTGGCGTCGGCGTCGATGCCGCGCTCGTCGAGCGCCGTCGCCCAGGCCAGGGTCTGGTGCTCGAGATCGGAGTAGGTGACGAGGCGCTCGCTGCGCGCGTCTTCGAGGTAGACGGCGGACGGCGCGGAGCCCGACCGGTCGGCGATCAGGCCTGCGAGGGTGTCCATTCGTTCAGAGTAGCCATCGTCACTCTGTATCGTCTCTGTCGATGCGGCCCTGGGGACAACTCGTGCGTTCAGTACCAGTTGTGAGCGACTTCGTGAGCCCAGGCGCCGCACGGCGACGAGTAGACGGCCTTGATGTAGCCGAGGCCCCACGAGATCTGGGTCCGATAGTTCGTCTGCCAGTCGAAGCCGGCGCTCGACATCTTGTTGGCGGGGAGCGCCTGCGGGATGCCGTAGGCCAGACTCGACGGATTGAGAGCCGAGGTGCGCCAGCCGGATTCCTGGTTCCAGAGCAGCACGAGGCACGACATCTGCGACGAGGCCCAGCCGTAGTTGCCGAGGACGCTTCGCGCGTAGGCCTGGGCGCCGGCAGGATCGTCGACCGCTCCCGACCCCAGGGAACCACCCGAGGGCGTCCCCGTCGAACCCTGCGAGGGAGTCGTCGCGGGTGTACTCGGCTGTGACTGCTGCGCGTGGGCTCTCTGATCCGCGAGCACCTGGGCCGCGTGGGCTGCCTTCGCTCTGGCGACCTGAGCCTCGTACGCGGCCTTGGCCGCCTCGCCCTGTCGGTACTGAGCCTCGAGGGTCGCCGACGTGTTGTTCAGCGATGCCAGCTGCGCGTAGAGGGTCTGTTGGTGAGTCGTGGCCGAGCTGACCTCGGCGTCCGCCCTCTGCTGCGCCGACTTGGCCGCGGCCAGGGTCGTCGCGGCCTTGGTCGCGAGGCGGTCTCGCTCCTTCGCGGCGACACCGGCCTGTGCGCTCAGCGACGACACCGACTTGCTGGCCACCGTCGCCTCGTCGAGGACGGTCTGCCACTGCGTGGTCAGCTGCGACAGGGCGCCGAGCTTGTAGAGGGTGCCGCTCGCGTCGCGGCCGGAGAAAAGCTGACCGTCGAGGGACGTGCTGTTGCCGATCCGGTAGAGGTGCGCCGCGAGCTGGCCCGCTTCCTGGTGCGCGAGCGCTGCCTTCTTCTTCTCGGCCGTGACCTGCGCTGCGAGCGCATCGGCCTGTGTCGTGGCCGCCTGGAGCTTGGACTGCGCCTCGGAATTGCTCGCGTCGGCCTTGACGGCGGCATCGCTGCTCGCGGCGGCGGTCTTCTCGAGCCCGTCGAGAGCCGACGTGATCTGCTGCACCTGCGTCTTCGTTGCGGCGGCATTGCCCTTCGCGGCCTGCACCTCGCTCCAGGACGGGTAAGCCGACGCCGACTGGGGCGCCACGAGCACCGTGGTGGCCACGAGTCCGGAGAGAAGCAGGATGCTCGCGGCCGGGAGCACGAGGCGCCTGGACGCGCGCGATCGCGATTCGACGGAGGGCATGGACTCGACTGTAACGCCATCCACACGAGTAACACCAGTAACACGGGTCACATGGCCCGTGTTCCGGGGTGCCGAAACGGGCCGGGTGGTACCATCACCCTGGTTGTCAGTATCGTCCGTCAGGTCGGCTGATCGCCGCACAACCGAATACAGAGCACCTACGGAGCAGGCCGGCACGAAGCTGGTCACCGGTGGTGACGCGCGGAACCCCTCGGGTTCGATCGAATTCTCCCTGATCGAATTCCTCCTGATCGAATTCACTCAGGCCGAGGCGCGGCTCCGATCGTTTCTACTGTTGACCAGGCACACGCCACCGCCCCAGTGCGGTTTCGTCTGCGCGCGTTCGCGCGTGCCCTCGGATCCTGCTTGCTCTCCCGTGTTTTCGCACGACAGGTGCTCTTTGTACGACATCGCTCCTCACAAGGAGGCGCGATGCAAAACAAAGAGGAGAAAACCCCCATATGGAGGGTCCAGAAATCAAGTTCGCCGAAGCCGTCATCGACAATGGCAAGTTCGGCACCAGGACGGTCCGGTTCGAGACCGGCCGTCTCGCGCAGCAGGCTCAGGGAGCCGTCGCCGCGTACCTCGACGAAGAGACCATGCTTCTCTCCGCCACGTCCGCTTCGAAGAACCCGAAAGACAACTTCGACTTCTTCCCGTTGACGGTGGACGTCGAAGAGCGTTCCTACGCCGCCGGCAAGATCCCCGGCTCGTTCTTCCGCCGTGAGGGTCGCCCCTCCACCGAGGCGATCCTGGTCTGCCGACTGATCGACCGGCCCCTGCGCCCGTCCTTCGTCGACGGCCTCCGCAACGAGGTGCAGATCGTCATCACGGTCCTCAGCATCGCGCCCGACGAGTTCTACGACGCTCTGGCCATCAACGCGGCCAGCGCATCGACCCAGATCTCGGGCCTGCCCTTCTCCGGTCCCATCGCCGGTGTGCGCCTCGCGCTCATCAAGGGCCAGTGGGTCGCCTTCCCGAAGGCGTCGCAGCTCGAGGACGCCGTCTTCGACCTGACCGTCGCCGGTCGCGTCGTCACCGACGCTGCGGGTAACGAGGACGTCGCCATCATGATGGTCGAGGCCGAGGCCACCGAGCACGCCTGGGGCCTCATCCAGGGCGGCGACGTCAAGCCCGACGAGGCCATCGTCGCGCAGGGTCTCGAGGCGGCCAAGCCGTTCCTCAAGGTCCTCGTCGAGGCGCAGGCCAAGCTGGCCGCCCAATCCGCCAAAGAGATCGCCGACTACCCCGTCTTCCCGCCGTACACCGACGAGGTCTACTCGGCCGTCGCAGCCATCGCCGAGGAAGACCTCAAGGGCGTCTACCAGATCGCCGCCAAGGTCGAGCGCCAGGACGCCGACGATGCTCTCAAGAGCCGTGTGAAGGCCGCCATCGCCGAGCAGGTCGAGGCCGGCACGCTGCCCGCCACTGCGAACGGCCAGGTCTCCGGCGCCTACAAGTCGGTCACCAAGAAGGTCGTCCGCAGTCGCATCCTGACCGAGCAGATCCGCATGGACGGCCGCGGCCTCGCCGACATCCGCCCGCTCGACGCCGAGGTGCAGGTCATCCCGCGCGTGCACGGCTCCGCCATCTTCCAGCGCGGCGAGACCCAGATCCTGGGTGTGACCACGCTGAACATGCTCAAGATGGAGCAGCAGATCGACTCGCTGAGCCCGATCACGAAGAAGCGCTACCTGCACCACTACAACTTCCCGCCCTACTCCACCGGTGAGACCGGTCGAGTCGGGTCGCCGAAGCGTCGCGAGATCGGGCACGGCTTCCTGGCCGAGCGCGCCCTCGTCCCCGTCCTGCCGTCGCGCGAGGAGTTCCCCTACGCGATCCGCCAGGTCTCCGAGGCGCTGTCCTCCAACGGCTCCACCTCGATGGGCTCCGTCTGCGCCTCGACGCTGTCGCTGCTCAACGCCGGTGTCCCGCTGAGGGCTCCGGTCGCCGGCATCGCGATGGGTCTCGTCTCCGACGAGGTCGACGGCCAGACCCGCTACGCGGCTCTCACCGACATCCTCGGTGCGGAAGACGCGCTGGGCGACATGGACTTCAAGGTCGCCGGCACGAGCGAGTTCGTCACGGCGATCCAGCTCGACACGAAGCTCGACGGCATCCCCTCGGCAGTGCTCGACGCCGCTCTCAAGCAGGCGAAGGAGGCCCGCACGGCCATCCTGAACGTGCTGAACAGCGCCATCGACGCTCCCGACGAGATGGCCCCGACGGCTCCTCGCGTCATCAGTGTCCAGATCCCGCAGGACAAGATCGGCGAGCTGATCGGCCCGAAGGGCAAGACGATCAACGCCATCCAGGACGAGACCGGCGCCGACATCTCCATCGAGGAAGACGGCACCGTGTACATCGGCGCCGTCGACGGTCCGTCGGCCGAGGCTGCGCGCGCGCAGGTCAACGCCATCGCGAACCCGACCAACCCCGAGATCGGCGAGCAGTTCCTGGGCACGGTCGTCAAGATCGCGACCTTCGGTGCCTTCGTCTCGCTCCTCCCGGGCAAGGACGGCCTCCTGCACATCAGCGAGGTCCGCAAGCTCGCCGGTGGCAAGCGCGTCGAGAACGTCGAAGACGTCCTCGGAGTGGGCCAGAAGATCCTGGTCGAGATCACCAAGATCGACGACCGCGGCAAGCTCTCGCTCGCCCCGGTCATCGCCGAGGAGGCCGACACCGATTCGTCCGGTGCCGCCGAGGTGTCGATCGACACGTCGGTCGAGGTCTAGACCTCACCAGCTCGAGCAGAACGCCCGCCCCGACTCCGGTCGCGGCGGGCGTTCCGCGTTCCGTCCCGGCCCGCGGTGGTCGTGCTCAACCCGCCGCTCACCTTCGCCGACCGCCGTCGTCTGCGCACGACGAACGAGATTCCGATCGGCAGAGCGGAGAATTGGCGAAGGGCCGATGCGATCCCCACCGCAACGGCCCTCCTGGTGCCGGATCTCACCGGCAATCGTGACGGCAACGCTCCCCACCACTGAGAACGTCGCCCCGGAACCCTCCCAGGAACCGCACAACCACGACGCTACGGACGCCTCCTGTGCGCTTCGCCTCGTCCCGCCCAGAGCACGCTGAGCGCTCTCGATGAACCACCTGGCAGCCGTGCGGCCCCTCGCCCCCGCAACTGGGGTAACGAATTTGGTAACGAGATGGTGCGTCGCGCTGTTAACACATGAAACGGGACGTAACCTCGTTTTAGACAGTGATCAGGAGGCACCGGGTGACCGAACCGACCATACGCGTCGATTCGACTTCCGTCGTGCAGTCGACACAGCCGCTTGCCCACCAGGCCGCCTCGCACGGTCGCCACAGCGCGCCGCTCACCGGCGCGACGACCCTACCCGTCGACCTCGGCGTGATTCAGCCGCGCCGACGCCTCGGCGTCTCCGACCTCCGCGTGTTCCCGGTGGCCCTCAGCGGAAACGTCTTCGGCTGGACCACCGACGAGGCCCAGACGTTCGACGTCCTCGACACCTACTTCCACGTCGGCGGCAACTTCATCGACACGGCCGACTCCTACACCGGCGGCGACAGCGAGTCGCTGATCGGCCAGTGGATGAGCTCGCGACGCACCCGCGACGACGTCGTGCTGGCGACGAAGGTCGGCAAGAGTACCGACAATCCCGGCCTGACACCGTGGGCCATGGAACGCGCCGTCGAAGCGTCCCTCAAGCGCCTCGGGACCGACCGCATCGACCTGCTGTACCTGCACATCGACGACACCGAGGTCGCCTTCGAGCGCACCCTGCTCGGCGTCGATCGCCTCATCCGCGCGGGCAAAGTCCGCTACTTCGGCGGGTCCGACCACTCCGGCAACCGTCTCTACGAGGCCAGGATCGCGGCGGGCATGCTCGGCGTCGCGCCGATGGTCGCGCTGCAGAACCAGTACAGCCTGGTCCGCCGGGCGGAATACGAGCGCGATCTGGCCAAGGTCGCCGCTCAACAGCACCTCGCCGTCATGCCGCGGTTCGCTCTGGCCAGCGGATTCCTGTCCGGCAAATACCGGACGAAGGCCGACATCAAGGGCTACCGCCGGGGGAGCGAGGTGGCGGGGCTCCTCTCCAAGCGCAACCGAGCGATCCTGGCCGAACTCGACCGGATCGCCTCCTCCACGCCGCACCCGTGGCTGCGGTGTCGCTGGCCTGGCTGCTCGCCAAGCCGAACGTCGTCGCTCCCGTGGCCAGCGCGACCTCGCCGCACCAGGTTGTCGAACTCGCCGAAGCCGCGCGGGTCCAGCTGACGCGCCACGAGGTCGCCGAACTCGACCGCGTCAGCTCGTAGCAGGCGCGTCGACGCGCGCCTCCGAGACGGGGACGCGCAGGATCAGCGGCAGTCGGCGAAGAGCGCGGTCGTCACGCGGGTGAAGGCGGCGACCGCGGCGATCGTGTCGCCGGCGTAGGCGCCGACCATGGCGCCGTCGCGCGCGAGGTAGAACTCGTCGGCGGCGTCGCCGGGCATCGGGTGGCCCGCGTCGCGGAACAGCTCGTCGAGTGTCTCGGTGTACCACTCGCGATGCGCCACGACGACGAGTCGGACAGGGTGCGTCTCGTCGGCGAACTCGGAAGCCGCGTTGATGAACGGGCAGCCGCGGAAGCTGGTCGACTGGATGCCGCGCACGATGGAGTCGGCGACGCCCGTCAGCGTGGCGAGAGGCCCGTCGCTGTCGGCGCGGATGGACTCCAGGATCTCGCGCGCCTGGTCGCGACGGCGACCGATGTAGTCGAGCACGAGATTGTCCTTCGCACCGAAGTGCTTGTAGAACGTGGCCTTCGTCACCGACGACTCGGCGATGAGGCGGTCGACGCCGACGGTGCGGATGCCCTCGTGGTAGAAGAGCCTGTCGGCTGTGACGAGGACCCGCTGCTTCGCGCCGGGGCCCGGCTGGTGCAGCGGGGAGTCAGGGGAACGCTGGACGGCCGATGGGGGAATTCGACCGTCACAGCGTGGCTCCTTGAGGACAATTCGGCTGAAAAAGACCGTCGCCGGGGGAGCGACGGCTGCAGACAACGAACGTCCGACTAGCCGCCGAGCGAGTCAGGCTAGGGGACCGACCCGATCGGTGACACCACTGTAGCACAATAGAGGACAAACAGACGAGTCTGTCTGTCCACATTCGCCGTACCCCAGTTCGGGTGTCATCGATCCCGTAGGCTCGTTGGCGATGAACGGACCAGTCCTCTTACCCTCGACTCGGTCGAGCTGACCTTCCGAGCATCCGGTGACGAACTCGTCAGGCGAAGCATTCTGCCGACCGGCGTCCGGGTCCTCTCCGAGCGGATGCCGGGTGCCCGGAGCGCGACCGTCGGTTTCTGGGTGGCGGTCGGCTCCCGCGACGAAACCGAGGGCGAGCGCGGATCCACCCACTTCCTCGAGCACCTGCTGTTCAAGGGCACCGAGACGCGCAGCGCGTTCGACATCTCGGTCGCCTTCGAGAGCGTCGGCGGCGAGCACAACGCCGCCACCGCCAAGGAATACACCTGCTACTACGCCAAGGTCCGCGACGTCGACCTCGACATGGCGGTCGACGTCCTGGCCGACATGGTGATCTCGTCGACGATCGACGAGGCCGAGTTCGAGATCGAGCGCGGCGTGATCCTGGACGAACTCGCCATGGCCGACGACGATGCCGCCGACATCGGCAGCGAGCGCCTGTTCGAGTCCGTGTTCGGCGACCATCCCCTGGGGCTCTCGATCGGCGGCTCGCCCGACAGCATCCGCGCCGCGAAGCGCGACGACGTGGTCCGGCACTACCGGGCCAACTACCGGCCGCAAGACCTCGTCGTCACGGTCGCCGGCGCCGTCGACCACGACGAACTGGTGGGCAGGATCGAGAGGGCCCTGACGCGAGCGGGCTGGCCCGAGACCCCCGGCACGCCGGTTCCGCGCCGGGCCACCTCGGCCTCGTCCTTCGAGCAGGGCGCTCCCGTCCTGGTCCTGCCTCGCCCGCTCGAACAGGTCACCGTCCTGCTCGGCGTGCCCGGGCTCGCTCTGACCGACCCGCGCCGGCCCACTTTGAGCGTCCTCAACGCCGTGCTCGGGGGCGGGATGTCGTCGCGCCTCTTCCAGGAGATCCGCGAGAAGCGGGGGTTGGCGTACTCCGTGTACTCCTTCACGCCCAGCTACTCGGACGGAGGCGTGTTCGGCCTCTACGCCGGTTGCGCGCCGCGAAACGCTCGCGACGTCTCCGATCTGATGCTCGACGAATTCGACCGGCTCGCCCGCGACGGCATCACCGACGAGGAGCTCGCCCGGTCGCTCGGGATGCTCGGCGGAGCCGCCGCGCTGGCCCTCGAAGACAGCGACACCCGGATGAACCGCCTCGGGCGAGCCGAGATCTCGACCGGCGAGTTCGTCGACCTCGACGAGTCGCTGTCGCGTCTCGGCGCGGTCACGGCAGACGACGTGCAGAGCCTCGCCGCCGAGTTGCGCGCGGGCGTACTGTCCACGGTGGTCGTCGGCGACGTGGATCCTGCGCTCTTCGATCCGACCGATGTCCGGCCCGCGGCAACGACGCCCCTGGCCCTGTAGTGAATCAGGAGGCGACAGTGTCGCACTACCTCTATCTCGTCCGGCACGGTGAGCAGCAAGACGCCGAGTACGGCCTTCCCGACGGCCCGCTGTCCGAACGCGGAAAGCGGCAGGCGCGTGCCATCGCCCAGCGCCTCGGCGGGGTGCCGTTCGACGCCGCGTGGCACTCGCCCCTCGAACGCGCCTCCGAAACCGCGACGATCATGACCGAGATGATGCCGGCGCTCACGCCCGAGCCGTCGACGCTGCTGTTCGACTGCATCCCGTCCGGTCCGACGCCGGACATGCCGCACGCGTACAAGCCGTTCTTCGGAGGGGTCACCGAAGAAGAGATCGAGGCGGGCGAAGCGCAGATGTCCGACGCCGTCGCCGAGTGGCTGACTCCGGCCAGAGAAGACCGGCACGACCTGCTCATCACGCACAACTTCGTGATCGGCTGGTTCGTGCGCGAGGTCTTCGGCGCGCCGTCCTGGCGCTGGATGGGCGTCAACCAGGCGAACTGCGGGCTCACGATCATTCGGGTGCGCAGCGCCAAGCCACCGGAGCTGGTCACGCACAACGACCTCGGGCACCTCCCCGTCGAACTTCGTACGGGGCTGCCGGTCGAGCAACCGCTCTAGACGTCGCTCGACTTCAGGGTCTTCCCGAACCAGTGGGTCGCGTTGGGGTTGTCGTTGTACGGCTCGACCGCGACGTAGCCGGTCGAGCGATAGAGGCTTCCGGCCGCCGTCAGGCTGGCGTTCGTGTCGAGGACGGCCTCGTCGGCGCCGAACCGCACGGCCCGGCGTTCGAGCTCGGCCAGGAGCGCCTTGCCGAGCCCGTGGCCGCGCCCCTCCGGAGAGACGTAGAGGTGCTTGACCTCGTACCGCGTCGTGCCGGCCGGACCGCTCGGGATCCTGCGAATGCCGCCGCAGGCGACGGCCTCGGCTCCGTCGACGTCGACCACCAGGAAGACGCCGCGCGGGGCGATGAACGCCGCGGGGTCGGGAAAGGTCGTCCTGTAGCCGGCAGGATCGGGGAAGGTCGCGGTCCGTTCGGCGAAATACGCCTCGAGAAGCGCATGCGCTGCGGGGTCGTCGACAGGGATCTCACGAAAAGGTGCCACGAGAACCGATGCTAGCGATCCCGGTACCCTTGACCCCATGACAACTCGCGTCGCCGTGGTCGGAGCAACCGGAAAGATGGGGCGGCTGTTCCTCCGGCTGATCGAAGAGGACGCCGCCTACGAACTCCACGCCGGGCTGTCGTCGAGAGACGACCTCGAAGACGTGGTCGGTGCCGATCTGGTGGTCGACGTGACGGTTCCCGCGGTCAGCCCGGGCATCGTCGAGAAGGCCGTCCGGGCCGGCATCCCCGTCCTCGTCGGCACGTCGGGCTGGTCCGAACCGCGACTCGCCGACCTTCGCCGGGTCGTCGCCGAGGTCGACGGCCCCGGCGTGCTGGTCGTCCCCAACTTCTCGGTCGGATCGGTGCTCGCGACCGCGTTCGCGACCATGGCCGCCCGATTCTACGAATCGGTCGAGATCGTCGAGACCCATCACCCCGGCAAGGTCGATTCGCCCTCCGGCACCGCGATCCGCACGGCCGAGCTGATCGCCGAGGCCCGCCGCGACCTCGGGCCGGTGCGCGCCCCGCACGTCGACCAGCGCGCCCGCGGGCAGCAGGTCGCCAGCGTTCCCGTGCACAGCCTGCGCCTCCCCGGCATCGAGGCGCGCCAGGAGGTCATCTTCGGTGGCACCGGAGAGACCCTGTCTCTGGTGCACGACACCACCTCGCAGGCCGCCTACGAGCAGGGCATCCGCGTCTCCCTGGCGGCCGTGACGACCGTCACCGGCGTCGTGGTCGGTCTCGACAAGCTCCTGCCGCTCGGGGCGCCGGGCGCATGAAGGGCCGCATCGCCGCCATCGTGATGTGCGCGCTCCTGGTGCTCTACCTGGTGCTGGTCGGTCAGCGGGCCGTCCTGTTCGTCCAGACCGGTGTGCCGATCGCCATCGTGCTCGGTATCGCTCTCATCGTCCTGCCGATCATCGGCGTCTTCGCGCTGGTCGCCGAGATCCGCTTCGGCATCGTCACCGAGAGCATCGTGAAACAGCTGGAGGCCGAGGGCGAACTGCCGGTGGACGACGTTCCGCGGCGCGCCAGCGGACGGTACGAGCGGGAGGCCGCAGACGCCGCGTTTCCGCAGTACGCGACCGCGGTGAAGGAGGCCCCGGACGACTGGCGGGCCTGGTTCCGGCTGGGCCTCGCCTACGATGCGTGCGGCGACCGCCGACGTGCGCGCGGCGCGATCCGGCGCTCGTTCCGTCTGCGCACGCGAGCGTCCTGAGAGGTCTCAGCCGAGGAGGGCGTCGAGGGCTTCCTCGACCGTCCGGTGACGGAACACGAAACCGTCGTCGAGCAGCCTCTGCGGTGTCACCTGCTGGCTCGACAGGAGCATCTCCTGACCGGCGTCGCCGAGCAGCCCGCGGATGACGAACTCGGGCACGGCGAGGCGGTACGGACGGCCGAGGTCTTTCGCGGTGCGAGCCGTGAGGCGGTCGCTCGTGGCCGACACCGGCCCGGCCAGGTTGACCGGCCCCTCGAGCTCGCTCGACAGGAGGTGGACGATGGCGGCGGCCTCGTCGTGAAGGCTGATCCACGGCCAGATCTGCGACCCGTTGCCGAGTCGGGAACCGAGGAACGCCTTGGTCAGAGCGAGCAGGGGCTTCATCGCTCCGCCGGGGCCCACGACGATGCCGGTCCGGAACGTGACGACCCTCGTGCCCGCGGGCGCCGTGTGCGCCTCCGCCTCCCAGTCGCCGACGACGTCGGCCAGGAACCCCTCGCCGCGGGGCGACTCCTCCGTCAGGACGTCGAGCGGGCGGTCTCCGTAGATGCCGACCGCCGAGCCGCTGAGGAAGACTCCGGGCGGCGTCTCCGCGTGGTGCATCGCTTCGGCGAGGGTTCGGGTGGCACTCACGCGCGACTCGCGGATCTCGCGCTTGTACGACGCGGTCCAGGGCAGCTTGGAGAGGGACGCGCCCGAGAGGTTGATCACGGCGTCGGCGCGGTCGAGCAGGTTGTAGTCGAGGATGCCCGCCGCGGGTGACCAGGTGAACTCGCCCGGGTCGGTGGTCGGCCGTCGCACCAGCTTCAGGACGGTGTGACCGCCCTCGCGCAACTGCCGGCTGACCTCGGTGCCGATGAGCCCCGAGGCTCCGGCGATCAGAACGGTGGATCGGGTCGTGTCCCGCGGCGTCATGTACGTCTGCCCTTCGTCGACTCCTCACAGTAGACGGGAGCTCTGGGGGTCCGCCCGGTCGTTCCGGCCACCAATGTCCGAGGCTCCCGGTAGTGTCGTTGCCGTGCCAGAAGATGCCTCGAAGCCCCTGCCCACCGACAACAAGACGCCGCAGTTCCGCAGCGACGTCACCGTTGAGCTCGTCCGCTCCAGCGCTCACGACTCCGACGTCCTGTTCGCTGCCCGCGTGTCGACGATGGGCGAGCAGACCCTCGAGGGCGCTCAAGCCTCCGCCGAGAGCGAGGGGGCCACAAAGGGCGCCGGCCTCATCAACTACCTCATGCGCGACCGTCACGGTTCCCCGTTCGAGCACAACTCGATGACCTTCTACGTGCAGGCCCCGATCTTCGTGTTCCGCGAGTTCATGCGACACCGCATGGCCTCCTACAACGAAGAGAGCGGTCGTTACCGCGAGCTCAACCCCGTCTTCTACGTTCCCGGCAAGGAGCGCAACCTCGTTCAGGTGGGCAAGCCGGGGGCGTACGACTTCGTGCCCGGCACCGCTGAGCAGTTCGAGCTCGTCGACACGGCCACGCGCGAGGCGTCGACGCAGGCCTTCGAGGCGTATCAGACGATGCTCGAGGCCGGTGTGGCCCGCGAGGTCGCCCGTATCGTCCTCCCCCTCAACATCTACTCGTCGATGTACGTCACCGTGAACGCCCGCTCGCTGATGAACTTCCTCAGCCTCCGCACGAAGCGCGAGGGCACGCACTTCCCGTCGTTCCCACAGCGCGAGATCGAGATGTGCGCCGAGAAGATGGAAGACATCTGGGCCGAGCTCATGCCGCTCACCTACTCCGCCTTCGGCAAGAACGGTCGCGTTGCCCCGTAACGGCGAGAGCCACTGGTGTGGGGGCGTAGCTCCTGCCGATACTCTGTAGGGGTGTCGAACATCGCAAACCCCTTCGGGCAGGTCCTCGTCGCTCTCGTCACCCCTTTCACCGCAGACGGTGAAGTCGACTGGCCGGGCGTCGAGAAGCACATCGACGACTGCATCACCGCGGGTGCCGACGGCATCGTGGTCACCGGCACCACCGGCGAGACCTCGACGCTGACCGACCCCGAGAAGCTGAAGCTCGTCGAGGTCGGCAAGTCCGTCGCGGCCGGCCGCGCGAAGATCATCACCGGTGGCGGCTCGAACGAGACCGCTCACGCCATCCAGCTCTACAAGGCCAGCGAGAAGGCCGGGGCCGACGGCGTCATGATCGTCACTCCCTACTACAACAAGCCCACGCAAGCGGGCGTCCTCACGCACTTCCGCATGATCGCCGACGCGACCGACCTGCCCGTGCTGCTGTACGACATTCCCGGCCGCACCGGCATCCCGATCACGTACGAGACGATCCTGCGCGCCGCGAAGCACCCGAACATCGTCGGCGTGAAAGACGCCAAGGGCGACTTCGCCGAGGTCAGCCGGGTGCTCAACCAGACCGACCTCCTCTACTTCTCCGGCGACGACACGAACGTGCTGCCGCACCTGGCGATCGGGGCCACCGGTCTGATCGGCGTCACCGCGAACATCGCGGCAGCGCCGTATCGCACCATCGTCGACGCGGTCAACGCCGGCGACCTCCACACCGCGACGGCTGCCCACAAGCAGCTCGAACCCCTGGTCCGCGCCGTGATGACGCACGTTCCGGGGACCGTGGCGGCGAAGTACATCCTGCACGGCCTCGGCCGGATCTCGAGCCCCAGGGTTCGCCTGCCGCTCGTCGGTCCCGAAGACACCGAGGCCGCCCTCATCGAAGACGAGCTGTCGCACGTCGGGGAGATCCCCGGCGTCGACTTCTCGAAGTTCCGCCCCGACCGCAACGCGGCCGCCGGCGGAGCGCTGCCCAAGGTTCACGGCACCACGCGCTAGTCGCGTCGGCCGACCGGCCAGGGCACCCCGACCTACACCGGAGGTTCACGACCTCGCACCAGAACACCAAGGAACAGATGCCCACGACAATCCAGACTCCCCGCGCCCTCGAAAAGGGCACCCTGCGGATCATCCCGATCGGCGGCCTCGGCGAGATCGGCCGCAACATGACCGTCTACGAGCTCGACGGCAAGCTCCTCATCGTCGACGCCGGCGTCCTCTTCCCCGAAGAGCACCAGCCGGGCGTCGACCTGATCCTGCCCGACTTCTCGCCGATCAAAGACCGACTCGACGACGTCCTCGGCGTCGTCCTCACGCACGGTCACGAAGACCACATCGGCGCGGTGCCCTACCTGCTGCGCCTCCGCAAAGACATCCCGCTGATCGGCTCGACCCTCACACTGGCGCTGGTCGAGGCGAAGCTGAAAGAGCACCGGATCCAGCCCTACTCGCTGGCCGTCAAAGAGGGCCGGATCGAGAAGCTCGGCCCGTTCGAGCTCGAATTCGTCGCCGTCAACCACTCCATCCCCGACGCGCTCGCCGTGGCGATCCGCACCTCCGCGGGCCTCGTCCTCCACACCGGCGACTTCAAGATGGACCAGTTGCCGCTCGACGACCGAATCACCGACCTTCGCGCGTTCGCCCGCCTCGGTGAAGAGGGCGTCGATCTCTTCCTGCCCGACTCGACGAACGCCGACGTGCCGGGCTTCACTGCCCTCGAGCGCGACATCGGGCCGGTCCTCGACGACATCATCGCCCGGGCCCCCGCCGCGTCGTCGTCGCGAGCTTCTCCAGCCACGTCCACCGCGTGCAGCAGGTGCTCGACGCCGCGCACGCCAACGGCCGCCGCGTCGCCTTCATGGGCCGCTCGATGATCCGCAACATGACCATCGCCGCCGACCTCGGCTACCTCAAGGTGCCCGAGAACGTCCTCATCGACTCGAAGAAGGCCAAAGACCTCCCCGACGACCGGATCGTCTACATGTCGACCGGGTCGCAGGGCGAGCCGATGGCCGTCCTCGCCCGCATGGCCAACCTCGAACACCAGATCGAGATCGGCGAGGGCGACACCGTCATCCTCGCGTCGAGCCTCATCCCCGGCAACGAGAACGCCGTCTACCGCGTCATCGACGGGCTGACGAAGCTCGGCGCCCACGTGGTGCACAAGGGCAACGCGAAGGTGCACGTCTCGGGCCACGCGTCCGCCGGCGAACTGCTCTACTGCTACAACATCCTCCGCCCGAAGAACGTCCTCCCCGTCCACGGCGAGCACCGTCACCTCTACGCCAACGCGGCGCTGGCCGTCCGCACCGGCGTGCCGCAGAAGAACACGATCCTGGGGCAGGACGGCATCGTCGTCGACCTCAGAGGCGGAGTCGCGACGGTCGTCGGCCAGCTCGACCTCAGCTACGTCTACGTCGACGGCTCCACGGTGGGCGAGATCACCGACGCCGACCTCAAAGACCGCCGGGTGCTCGCCGAGGAGGGCTTCATCAGCGTCTTCCTGGCGATCGACCCCTCGACCGGTCGCGTCGTGGTCGGCCCCGAGATCCAGTCGCGCGGTTTCGCCGAAGACGAGTCCGTCTTCGACGACGTCCGCCCGAAGATCCTCGCGGCCCTCACGGAGGCCGCCGAGAACGGGACGCGCGACACGCACGCGTTCAGCCAGGTCGTCCGCCGCACGGTCGGTCGCTGGGTGAACAGTCAGCACCGTCGTCGCCCGATGATCGTCCCGGTCGTCATCAGCGCTTAGCGGTTCTCACCAAACCCTCGCCTCGGGTGAGTCGCTCTGGTCTGTGGACGAGAGCGGTGCCCGAGAGCGAGGGTTTTGGTGATTTTCCGGGGAAGTCGTGTGACTCGTGTGGCTCGTGTGACTCGTGACACGCGCTCGTCTAGGAGGCGGCTGACGGTGGCGGGCTGTAGCTTTGCCGCATGGCTACGAGCACGAAACCGTCGCCGCGCCCTCGCGCGGCCTCGAAGACCCCCGCGTCGGCGAAGGCTCCTGCGCGCGGTTCGTCGCGCTCCGGGGCCGCTCCGACCAAGCGACTGCCCGCCTCGAAAGCACCGGTTCCGGTCGCCGAGGGGCCGGGTCTCGGCACGCGCGCGTGGCTCGGGCTGGCGCACATGGTCGGTGCCGGGTTCCGGGTCCTGGGGCGCGAGTCCCTCGATCCTGCCGAGCGTCGCGACGGTGTCCCGTTCTTCCTCGTGCTGCTGGCCATCGCCGGCGCCGTCGTCGAATGGCTGAACCCGGCCGACCCGATCGCCCTGGCCCTCGACCACTACACGTTCGGCGGGCTGTTCGGCCGCGTGGCCTACGCTCTGCCGGTCATCATGGTCGTGTTCGCCGGGTGGCTGTTCCGGCATCCGTCGTCCGTCCACGACAACACGCGCATCGGCATCGGGCTGGGCCTGATGGTCGTGTCGATCAGCGGCCTCTGCCACATCTACGGCGGTCGCCCGGTCGCCGCCGACGGGATGGTCGGCCTCGCGGCCGGTGGCGGCATCCTCGGCTGGGTCGTGGCCTCGTGGATGGTCAATCTGCTCACCGCGTGGGTCGCCGTCCCGATCGTCTGCATCGTGCTCGCCCTGTCGATCCTGATCATCACCAAGACGCCGCCCAATCACATCGGGCGGCGCGTCCACGAGCTCTACGCCTACCTCTTCGGCGCTCCCGGGCCGGAGGAGCTCGCCGAGACGCCTCGAGACAAGACCACTCGGGTGCTCCCCGCCGACGACGAGGCGGAGGCCGACGACGACGGCGACTCGCTTCCCTGGTGGCGCCGCAACAAGAGCGGGCGCGAAGAAGACCCCTACGACTCGCCCGTCGTCGCCGAGACGGCGCAGACGGAAGCCCTCGCGTCGTCGCGCAAGCGCCGCGGGCGCAAGAACGAGGTCGCCTCGTTCACCGACATCATCGAGGGCCAGACCGACACCGACTCGGCCGCGGCCGCCACGGGCGAGACCGACCTGCTCAGCGATCTCGGCTTCGCCGAAGAGGCCGTCCGTCACCTGTCGCCGGCCGACGACTCGCCCACGACCGTGATTCCCTCGGACGGCGTCCCGTCCGCAGGCCTCGCACCCGCCGCTCCGGTCGTGCCCGCTGCGGCCCTCGGGCCCTCCGACGCCGCGGCCGACTTCTTCGAGCCCGACGAGGCCGAAGCCCTGCCGCGCTTCGATCTCGACGAGGCCGACGCAGACGCCGAGCCCTACCGGCTGCCGGCCGTCTCGACCCTGAGCGTCGGCGATCCGGCCAAGACCCGGTCCGAGGCCAACGACACCATCGTCGCGGCGATCACCGAGGTGCTCACCCAGTTCAACGTCGATGCCCGCGTGATCGGTTTCAGCCGTGGCCCGACGGTCACGCGCTACGAGATCGAGCTCGGCCCGGGCGTCAAGGTCGAGAAGGTCACGGCTCTGTCGAAGAACCTCTCGTACGCCGTCGCGTCGAACGAGGTCCGCATCCTCTCGCCGATCCCCGGCAAGAGCGCCATCGGCGTCGAGATCCCGAACACCGATCGCGAGATCGTCTCCCTCGGCGACGTCCTGCGCTCCTCGGCGGCGACGAAGAGCACGCACCCGATGACCATCGGCGTCGGCAAAGACGTCGAGGGCGGGTACGTCGTGGCGAACCTCGCCAAGATGCCTCACCTCCTGGTCGCCGGGTCGACCGGGTCCGGCAAGTCGATCTTCATCAACACCCTGATCACCTCGCTCCTGATGCGCGCCAAGCCCAGCGACGTGCGCATGGTGCTCATCGACCCGAAGCGCGTCGAGCTCTCCATCTACTCGGGCATCCCGCATCTCATCACGCCGATCATCACGAACGCCAAGAAGGCCGCCGAGGCGCTCCAGTGGGTCGTGAAAGAGATGGACATGCGGTACGACGACCTCGCGTCGTTCGGCTTCCGTCACATCGACGACTTCAACCGCGCCGTCGTGAACAACGAGATCGTCCTGCCGCAGGGCAGTGAGCGGTCGCTCAAGCCGTACCCGTATCTCCTGGTCGTCGTCGACGAGCTCGCCGACCTCATGATGGTGGCCCCGCGCGACGTCGAAGACTCGATCGTCCGGATCACGCAGCTGGCGCGCGCCTCGGGCATCCACCTCGTGCTCGCAACGCAGCGGCCCTCGGTCGACGTGGTCACCGGTCTGATCAAGGCCAACGTGCCGTCGAGGCTCGCGTTCGCCGTCGCCAGCGTCACCGACTCCCGCGTCATCCTCGACCAGCCGGGGGCCGATAAGCTCATCGGACAGGGCGACGGGCTCTTCCTGCCGATGGGCGCGTCCAAGGCCATGCGGGTCCAGGGCGCTTGGGTGCAAGAGAGCGAGATCAACGACGTGGTCGCCCACGTCACCCGTCAGGCTCGTCCCGACTACCGCGCCGACGTGGCCCAGGTCGTCGAGAAGAAAGAGATCGACGGCGACATCGGCGACGACCTCGAGCTGCTCCTCGCCGCCGCCGAGCTCGTCGTGTCGACGCAGTTCGGGTCGACCTCGATGCTCCAGCGCAAACTCCGGGTCGGCTTCGCCAAGGCCGGCCGTCTGATGGACCTCATGGAGTCACGCGACATCGTCGGCCCCTCCGAAGGGTCGAAGGCCCGCGACGTCCTCGTCACCGTCGAGCAGCTGCCCGGCGTCCTGGCGAAGCTTCGCGGCATGGACGGCCCTTCGGGAGCCGCTCCCGCGACGCCGACCGTCGACGACCCGCGGTATGCGTCGTCGGGCGGCTCGGGTGACAACCGCTACGGTTCCGATCCCGTCGGTGACATGACCCGCGGCTACCAGGAGGTCGACGGTGACGACGAGTCTGAAGACGCCTGGGGCCTGACAGGACGAGACTGAGTCCATGAGCACCCCACCGACGCCCGACGCGTCGCCCAGCAAGGCCTTCCCGTTCACCGGGAGGATCGTCAGCCGCGGCGACGGTCCGGCGAACACGGCCAACATCGCCAACATCATCACCGTGGTGCGCATCCTCATGGCACCGCTGTTCTTCGTGCTCTTGATCGCCGACGACCACGCGTACGGGCCGCTGCGCGTCTGGGCCGCCGTGATCTTCGTCGTCGCGATTCTCACCGACAGCCTCGACGGATTCCTGGCCCGGCGACAGAATCTGGTGTCCGACTTCGGCAAGATCGTCGATCCGCTGGCCGACAAGGTGCTCACCGGTGGGGCGTTCATCGTGCTCTCCGTTCTGGGCGAGCTCCCCTGGTGGGTGACCATCCTCATCCTGATCCGCGAGGTCGGCATCACGGTCTATCGCTTCGTGGCCCTGCGCGACCGCGTCATCGCCGCGTCGCGCGGCGGAAAGCTCAAGACGCTGCTCCAGGGCATCGCTCTCACTCTGGCGCTCTTCCCCTTCGTGCACTGGTTCGGCGACTGGTTCAACTACGTCAACATCGTCCTGATGTCTGCGGCGTTCCTGGCGACGATCCTGTCCGGGCTCGACTACATGCGGGTCGCGCTCCAGCACTCCCGAGGCAGCGCGCAGGATCACGCGTGACCTCGGCCTCGTCGCTCGTCTCCGAGCTTCGACAGGCCGGTCTCACCATTGCGGTCGCCGAGTCGCTCACGGGCGGCCTGGTCGTGGCCGAACTGGTCTCGGTGCCGGGAGCGTCCACCGTGGTGGCCGGGGGAGTGGTGGCCTACCAGACCGAGTTGAAGCACTCGCTGCTCGGGGTGTCCTCGACCCTGCTCGACGCCGAGGGCGCGGTCCATCCCGACGTCGCCGCTCAGATGGCCCGCGGGGTCCGCTCGCGTCTGGCGGTCGGTGGTCGTGACGCCGACATCGGTGTCGCGACGACAGGTGTCGCCGGGCCTGATCCGCAGGACGGTCAACCGGTCGGCACCGTGTTCGTCGGCGTGGCGTGGGGATCCCGCACCGACGTGACGGCGCTCCACCTCGAGGGCGACCGCGAGGCAATCCGAAGGGCGACCGTGTACGAATCACTGGTGGCAGTCGAGCGAATGCTCAGGCAACCTCGGGAATAGCGCGGGTTTCGGTCTCGTTACATCTCACAGGTACACACGGCGCATTCAAAGTCTGCTGGCTACAGTTACAGCAGCGGTGGCATTAGTGTTACTCACCCACCTGGTACTTCGATCACGGTGGGTCGTCCTCAGGAGGAGGGTCCTATGGTTCTCGTACGTCAAGAAATCGGTGACGTCCTTCGTGACTTCCGCCTGCAAAAAGGTCGTACGCTGCGTCAGGTCGCTTCCAAGGCCAGCGTGGCGCTCGGATATCTGAGCGAGGTCGAGCGTGGCCAGAAAGAGGCCAGTTCCGAGATCCTCGCCTCGGTGGCGGATGCTCTCGAGACGCCGATTTCCACCATCATGCGTGAGGTCGGAGACCGCATGGCGGTCCTCGAGGGGCTCAGCCCCGTCCCCGACACGCTCCCCGACGACCTCGTCGCCGAGTTCGACGCTGACCTCGCGGTCCGCTGACACTCCGCCACGAGCTTCGCTCGTCATGAGCGGCGAACGCCCCGGCCTCGGCCGGGGCGTTCGTTTTCTTCGGTCCCTGTGGAAGGTAGTTTCGATCCGTGCGCAAGAGCGAGTTCACCCGAGCCATCGTCGACGAGTTCGGCGAGGGGTATGGCCGCGTCCTGACCCGCGACGTCGTCCTGCCGACCCTCGGCAACGTGTCGGCCGACGAGGCCATCGCCCGCGGTGCGGAGCCCCGAGACGTCTGGCTGGCCCTCTGCGAAGCGCAGGACGTCCCCGTGGCGCGCCGCCACGGAGTGGGGCTTCCGAAGCCGCGCGCGTAGCCGCTCGACACGCCGTCTTCTCCACTCGAACGTGTGTTCGGTTCGGTGCTAGCCTCTCCCTCACAGGGGCTCGCGAGAGCCCGGTTCTGCACAGTTCGCCACCCGACGCTCCCGAGTGTCGGTGGCCTTCCGTAACGTTCCGGTCAACAGCGCTCCCCACAGCCTTGTCGTAGACCTGGCGGCCTTGCTCCACCGGCCGACTGAGACGCGACAGCCTATAGGCGCACCGCTTGTTACCGTCTCGGTCTCGACCGCGCAGGTGACCAACCACTAGGAGAACACCATGCCCTCAGTTGCTGATCGCGAGAAGGCTCTCGAGACCGCTCTCGCCCAGATCGACCGCCAGTTCGGCAAGGGTGCCGTGATGAGGCTCGGCAGCGACGAGCGCGCGCCCGTCGCCGTCATCCCTACCGGCTCGATCGCCCTCGACGTCGCCCTCGGCATCGGTGGCCTTCCGCGCGGCCGCATCGTCGAGATCTACGGCCCCGAGTCGTCGGGTAAGACGACGCTCACTCTGCACGCCATCGCCAACGCCCAGGCTGCCGGTGGCATCGCCGCCTTCATCGACGCCGAGCACGCGCTCGACCCCGAGTACGCCAAGAAGCTCGGCGTCGACATCGACGCCCTCCTGGTCTCGCAGCCCGACACCGGCGAGCAGGCCCTCGAGATCGCCGACATGCTCGTCCGCTCGGGCTCGATCGATCTCGTGGTCATCGACTCGGTGGCCGCGCTGGTTCCCCGGGCCGAGATCGAAGGCGAGATGGGCGACTCCCACGTGGGTCTGCAGGCCCGCCTCATGTCGCAGGCCCTGCGCAAGCTCACCGGTGGCCTCAACCAGACCGGCACGACCATGATCTTCATCAACCAGCTCCGCGAAAAGATCGGTGTCTTCTTCGGCAGCCCCGAGACCACGGCCGGGGGTAAAGCGCTCAAGTTCTACGCCTCGGTCCGACTCGACATCCGACGCATCGAGACTCTGAAAGACGGCAGCGACGCGGTCGGCAACCGAACGCGTGTCAAGGTCGTCAAGAACAAGATGGCGCCGCCCTTCAAGCAGGCCGAATTCGACATCCTCTACGGGGTCGGCATCTCCCGCGAGGGCAGTCTGATCGACTTCGGCGTCGAGCACAGCATCGTTCGCAAATCGGGTGCCTGGTACACCTACGAGGGCGATCAGCTGGGCCAGGGCAAAGAGAACTCGCGCAACTTCCTGCTCCAGAACGCTGCCATCGCCGACGAGATCGAGCAGAAGATCCTCGCCAAGCTCGGTGTCGGCGCTGACGGCAAGGCAGCGAAGGCTGCCACCGACGCCGCTGCCACCGCTGCTGCTGCGGTCGCCGCAGAGCTGGCGGCCCCTGTCGAGCCCCTCCAGCGCAAACTGGCCGAGCGCAAGGGCGCATGACCCCCGCCGACGACCACCTGGCCCCGGTCACACCGCTGTTCGGGGCCAGGGGGCCGGTCGAAGTGCCGGGTCGGCGCACGATGCTGCCACTGCCGGCCGCGGCGCGGCCGGGTGGTCGTCCGACGACGAATGGGCCACGGCTGATCGGCCTGGTGCCGACGAGCCTGGTGCCGACGAGCCGGGTGCCGACGAGCCGGGTGCCGACGAGCCCGATCTCGACGCGCCGCGCGCTGACGCGCGCGGAGAAGGCCTGAGCGGGGACGACGAGGCGGGAAAGGGGCCGAGGGCAGCCGAGGCCGACGCCGGCGCGAGCCGTCCCTCGTCCGGCTCCGGCCTCCGCGGGCTCGTGAGCGCTCTTCCCACGTACGCCGCCTTCGCCGCGAAGAGTGAGAGCCCGCCGACCCCGGCCGTATCGTTCTCCGAGACCGTAGACGACGCCGACGAGGCCGAGCCCGAAGAGACCCTCGAAGCGGCTCAGCGACGAGCAGAGAACATCAGCCTGCACGCGCTCAGTCGTCGCGGAGTCTCGTCCAGCGAAATGGCTAAGACCCTGCTGTCGCGCGACCTCCCCGAGCAGGTTGTTGCGGCCGAGGTCGAGCGCCTGGAGCGCGTCGGCCTTCTCGATGACGCCGAACTCGCCGAGAACCTCGTGCGCTCCAAGCAGGAGCGAAAGGGCCTGGGCAAGGGCGCCATCACGTCCGAGCTGCGGCAGCGCGGCCTCGCGCAGGAGGCGATCGACGCAGCCATCGCCGACATCGATGACGACGAAGAGCAGAGTCGCGCCGACGACTGGGCTCTCAAACGCGCCGGGCAGCTCCGCGGCCTCGACCAGGCGACGGCCGAGCGCCGGCTCAACGGCTTCCTCATGCGCCGCGGCTACCGCTCCGAGGTCATCCGCCGGGCCGTCGAGCGCGCCCTGCCGCGCGGGGGTTCCGGTCGCGGTGGCGTCCGCTTCGAGTAGCTGCGCGCAGACCCGCCCTGCCAGCACGCCCTGCCAGCACGCGAAGCCAGCCCGCGAAACCGGGCTGCCAACTCCGCACCCCGCAACAGCACTCGCACATCCCCTCGACGATTTACACTGGAGCACTATGTCGACGGTCCTCGAAACCAGCGCGCCGCGCAGCGACGCCCCTGCACCTCGCACCTACGAGGTGCGCACGTTCGGGTGCCAGATGAACGTGCACGACTCCGAGCGCCTCAGCGGCTCGCTCGAAGCCGCTGGGTACGTGCCGGCCGACGGCGCAGAGGCCGACATCGTCGTGATCAACACCTGCGCCGTGCGCGAGAACGCCGACAACAAGCTGTACGGCACTCTCGGGCACCTGGCGTCCGTCAAGCGGGGCCACGAGGGCATGCAGATCGCGGTCGGCGGCTGCCTGGCGCAGAAAGACAAATCGGTCATCCTCGACAAGGCCCCCTGGGTCGACGTCGTCTTCGGCACGCACAACATGGGAGCCCTGCCGACCCTCCTCGAGCGCGCGCGGCACAACGACGAGGCACAACTCGAGATCCTGGAATCGCTCGACGTCTTCCCCTCGACCCTTCCGACCAAACGCGACTCGACCTACAGCGGCTGGGTCTCGATCTCGGTCGGCTGCAACAACACCTGCACGTTCTGCATCGTGCCGTCGCTGCGCGGCAAGGAGAAAGACCGCAGACCGGGCGACATCCTGTCGGAGATCCGTTCGCTGGTCGACGACGGCGCCATCGAGGTGACGCTGCTCGGGCAGAACGTCAACTCCTACGGCGTCGAGTTCGGCGACCGCGGTGCCTTCGCCAAGCTCCTGCGCGCCGCCGGTCAGATCGAGGGCCTCGAGCGCGTGCGCTTCACGAGCCCGCATCCGGCAGCCTTCACCGACGACGTCATCGACGCGATGGCCGAGACGCCGAACGTGATGCCGCAGCTGCACATGCCGTTGCAGTCCGGGTCCGATCGCATCCTCAAGGCGATGCGGCGCAGCTACCGCAGCGAGAAGTTCCTCGGCATCCTCGATCGGGTCCGCGCCAAGATCCCGGGCGCGGCGATCAGCACCGACATCATCGTGGGCTTCCCCGGCGAGACCGAAGACGACTTCCGCGAGACCCTTCGCGTCGTCGAAGCGGCTCGGTTCGCCAGCGCCTTCACCTTCCAGTATTCGATTCGCCCCGGAACACCCGCAGCCGATCTTCCCGACCAGATCCCGAAAGAGGTCGTCCAGGAGCGCTACGAGCGGCTGATCGCCCTCCAAGACCGGATCTCCTTCGAAGAGAACCAGAAGCAGGTCGGCAGCAGGGTCGAACTCCTGGTCGCGACCGGTGAGGGGCGCAAAGACAGCGCGACCCATCGGCTCTCGGGCCGCTCTCAAGACTCCCGGCTCGTGCACTTCGAGGTTCCGGCCGGCGCCGACGTACCGCGCCCGGGCGACGTGGTCACGACCGTCGTCACCGACGCCAAGCCGTTCTACCTCATCGCCGACGCAACGCTCGGCGCGCCGTTCGAGGTGCGGCGCACCCGAGCCGGTGACGCGTGGGACAACGCCGAAAGCGCCTCCTGTGCCGTCCCTCCGGGCCACGGGGGTGCTGCCGCGGGCGAGGCGGGGGCGAAGGTGTCCCTGGGACTGCCGACGCTGCGCGTCGCCACGACGCCGATCTACGATCCGTCCGACGGGCAACGCTAGGCGGTGCCGCGCCCCGACCAGGCTCCACGGTTCGCCGCGATCGTCGGCGCCACGGGTACCGGCAAGTCCGGCTTCGCCCTCGACCTCGCAGACGAACTCGCTCGGCGCGGGCGCACCGCCGAAGTGGTCAACGCCGACGCCATGCAGCTGTACCAGGGGATGGACATCGGCACGGCCAAACTCCTGCCGGGTGAGCGCCGCGGCATCCCGCACCACCTCTTCGATGTGCTCGAGGTGACCGACGAGGCCAGTGTCGAGTGGTACCAGCGGCGCGCGCGCGACGTGGTCGACGAGATCCTGGGGCGCGAAGCGATCCCTCTCCTCGTCGGGGGCTCCGGTCTGTACGTGAGCGGAGTGGTCTTCGACTTCCGGTTTCCGGGCACCGATCCCGAGGTCCGTCGTCGCTACGAGCAGCTTCTCGACGACGGCGGGAGCCGAGCCCTCTACGATCTCCTGCACGACCGTGATCCTGCTGCAGCCGTGGCCATCGGCCGTTTCAACGGGCGCCGTCTCGTGCGCGCCCTCGAGGTCGGCGAGATCACCGGGGAGCCGTTCGCGGTCGGGCTTCCCGACGACGCTCCGCTCTGGCGTCCTGTCTCTCTCATCGGCCTCGACGAAGAGCGAGCCGTCCTGGTCGATCGCCTCGACCGACGAGTCGAAGCCATGTGGAGTGCCGGGCTCGTCTCCGAGGTCGAGCACCTGCTGCCGCTCGGGCTCGACCGCGGCGTCACCGCGAGCCGAGCGATCGGCTACGCGCAGGCGATCGGTCAGGTGCGTGGCCTCCTCGGCGAAGAAGAGGCGCAGGATGCCACGAAGCAGCTCACCAGACGCTACGCACGCCGTCAGGTGAGCTGGTTCAAGCGCTACCCGCGGGTCGCGTGGTCGCGTTCCGGCGACCCGACCGCGGTGTCGGCCGCCGCCGATACACTTCTCGGGTGAGCACCTCCACCACCCCCACGACCGTGCGCTTCACGAAGGGCCAGGGCACCGGCAACGACTTCGTGCTGTTCTCCGACCCCGAGGGGAGTTCGATCTCACCCCCGAGCGCATCCGCGCCCTGGCCGACCGGCGCTTCGGCGTCGGGGGCGACGGCGTGATTCGGGCAGTCCGCTCGGAGAAGCACCCCGAAGGGGCGGCCGTCCTGGCCGAAGACTCCAGCGCCGAGTGGTTCATGGATTACCACAATGCCGACGGCAGCGTCGCCGAGATGTGCGGTAACGGCATCCGAGTGTTCGCGGCCTATCTCATCGAGCAGGGCCTGACCACGCTCGCGGCGGGCGACACCCTGGCGGTCGGCACGCGCGCCGGCGTCCGCGACGTGCAGCTGAACAGTCGGGGCTTCCAGGTCGATCTCGGGCGCTGGCGCCTCGACGACGAGCACCCCGAGGTGCGCGCGCGCGACCTCCACGCCGTCCGTCCGGGTCTCGGCCTGAACGTCGGCAACCCGCACGTCGTCGTGGCGATCGCGTCGGCCGACGAGCTCGCCGCGATCGATCTCACCGTCATCCCGATCGTCGAGCCGACGCCGGTCGACGGGGCGAACGTCGAATTCGTGGTCCCCTCCGACCCGCTGGTCGCCGACGGTGTCGGGCGCATCACGATGCGTGTCCACGAGCGCGGCTCGGGCGAGACCCTCTCGTGCGGCACCGGTGCTGCGGCTGCCGCCCTGGCCACCCGTTACTGGGCAGGCCAGGGGCTCCCGACCAGTGGCGCGTCGATGTTCCCGGCGGCACCGTCGGCGTCCGCATGTTCGCGACCGAAGACGGCGAGCACGTGTCGCTCAGTGGCCCGGCCGAACTGGTCTTCACGGGCGAGCTCGCGATCTGACCCGAGCGCCGGTGCACGGTGCGCCCTCGTGCTCGTGCTCGTGCTCGTGCTGGGTGCCCGTCGTGTCCGCTGCCGCCCTCGTGCTCCAGGCACCCCGCTCACATCGCCCCGCTGTTCCCGCCGAGCGATCCGCGAACGAACAGCACCTGGCGCCCAGCCCCCGAGCCCGGCTATGCTCGATCCATGAAGCTTTTCACCTGGATCTAGTCCGCCTGCTGCGCCGCGGCGGTGTCCTGTACGCCTACAGCCGCGTTGCGCGCAAGACGCGATACCCCTTCGACGTCGACGTTCGCTCTACTTCGACGACACCGTCCAGATGCTCGTTCAGCCATTTCTGAAGCGAGTCGGCTCCGAGATTCTTCGCCACCACGAGGTACGCCTCGTAGTCGACGCCGAGTCGCGGCAACCAGGTCGACAGGATCTCGTGGAGAACCGCCTTTCCGACTCGGATGGGCGGGTTCGACCAGATTCCGTCGAACACGACGTCGGAGGGAACATCGCCGGGCAGCACCGCGTTGATATTGGTGATGCCCGCCCGCTTCGCATTCTCGCGAAGCAACTCGAGCACGCGCTCGTTCACGTCGACCGCCCAGACGGTGGCGTCGGGGGAGAGCAGCGCGAGCGTCAGAGCGATGGGCCCCCAACCGCATCCCACATCCAAGAAAATGCCGTCGCGCGGTGGCGTCGGCATCTCGGCCAGGAGCACCTCGGTGCCCGGGTCGATCCGCCCCGGTGAGAAGACGCCGGCGGCGGTCGCCAGAGAGAGTTCGCGGCCTGCGATCCGGACCGTGATCTCTCGCGGTCGGAGCTCGCTCGACGGCTGCGACGAGAAGTAGTGCTCGCTGGCCATCCCCACAGATTATCGAACCTGAAAGGTCTAATGTGACTGCAATGACTGAACATGGCCCCGGCACGGAGCGCCAGGAGAGCGACGACGTCGTCGACCGCATCCTGCGCGGTTCCGAGAGCCGCGCCGGCCTCTCGGTCTTCTCGCCCGCCCAGGCGATCCAGACCCAGGGCCTCGGCGGCAGCGGACTCGGCGACAGCAACGACATCGGCTCGGACGGCGACCAGTACGACCTCGAAGACCGGCAGGCGCTCCGGCGCGTGGCCGGCCTGTCGACCGAACTTCAGGACGTCACCGAGGTCGAGTACCGGCAGCTGCGCCTCGAGAACGTGGTGCTGATCGGCGTCTACTCGCAGGAAGCCTGCAGGACGCCGAGAACTCCTCCGCGAACTCGCGGCGCTCGCCGAGACGGCCGGCGCGGTCGTTCTCGACGGGCTGCTCCAGCGGCGCCCGCACCCCGATCCGAGCACGTATCTCGGAAGCGGCAAGGCGATCGAACTCAAGAACACCGTGCTGGCGCTCGGCGCCGACACGGTGATCGCCGACACGGAGCTGGCCCCGAGCCAGCGGCGCGCGCTCGAAGACGTGGTGAAGGTGAAGGTGATCGACCGCACGGCCGTGATCCTCGACATCTTCAGCCAGCACGCCAAGAGCCGTGAGGGCAAGGCACAGGTCGAACTCGCCCAGCTCGAGTACCTCCTCCCGCGGTTGCGCGGTTGGGGCGAGTCGATGTCCCGTCAGGCCGGTGGCCAGGTGGGTGCCGGAAACGGCATGGGTTCGCGTGGCCCCGGTGAGACCAAGATCGAACTCGACCGGCGTCGTATCCACACGCGGATGGCGATCCTGCGAAAGAAGATCAAGGAGATGAAGCCGGCGCGCGAGGCGAAGCGGGCGAACCGTGTGCGCAACGTCGTTCCGAGCGTCGCCATCGCCGGCTACACGAACGCGGGCAAGTCGAGTCTGCTCAACCGTCTCACCAGGGCGGGAGTGCTCGTCGAGAATGCCCTGTTCGCGACTCTCGACGCGACGGTCCGGAAGAGCATGACCGACGACGGGCGGCCGTTCACGTACGCCGACACCGTCGGTTTCGTGCGCAACCTGCCGCACCAGCTCGTCGAGGCGTTCCGCTCCACGCTCGAGGAGGTCAGTGGCAGCGACATCATCGTCCACGTGGTCGACGGGTCGCACCCCGACCCGGCCGCACAGTTGGCGACGGTTCGCGAGGTGATCTCCGAGGTCGACGGCCGCGAGATCCCCGAGGTGGTCGTCTTCAACAAGAGCGACCTCGTCGACGAGAGCCAGCGCCTCGTCCTGCGGGGAATGGTGCCCGACGCGATCTTCGTCTCGGCTCGCACCGGCGAGGGCATCGACGAGCTGCGCGCGCGGCTGGCCGAGTTCCTGCCGCGTCCCGAGGTCGAGCTCGACCTCCTCGTGCCCTACGACCGCGGCGAGGTGATCGCTCGGATCCACGAGATCGGTCGCGTCGTCGACGTCGAGTACCTCGAGGCCGGGACGCGCGTGACCGCCAAGGTCTACCCGCAAGACGCATCGGCCCTCGGCGAGTTCGCTCACTGATCCACCTGAGACCGCCCCTTCCCGCTCGGGAGGGGGCGGTTTCCGTGTGGCGGCCACGATGCTGGTGATGCCAACTCCCACGCCCATGCGTCCGCATGCTGCTGTCACACGGCGTCACACACCGCGTCGCGCGCTTTCGTCTTCCACCGCCCTCGCGTAGTTTGGCCTGCACGTCGTCAGCGGTCAGGGCGACAGCGACAAGCCGAGCCCGGCACTCGCACCGAGACCCTCGTGGTCAGTCATTCGGTGTGCCGGGCCTCCCTCGTGGCGGCTTCGCTCCGCACACCGGTTCGTCTCCTTTCGAAAAGAGACCCACCGTGGTTGCATCAGCAGTTCCCCCGAGCGGTAGCGTGCCGCCGGGATCGGTCCCGTTCTCCGTCGAGGTGTTCCCCGCGCGGACCTCGGCGGCGGCCCTCGCCCTGGGGCACACCGTGCAGCGGCTGTCCCAGCGCGGTGCCGCCTTCGTCGCGGTCACCTGCGGTGCGGCGGGCACCGGCGCATCGGCCTCGGCGGATCTCGTCGGCTACGTCCAGACGCATGTCGCGGCGCCCGTCCTGGCCCACGTCACCACCTGGGGCGCCGACCCCGACGAACTGCGCGATCGGGTCCGGACCCTTCGCGATCAGGGTGTCCGCCGCGTCCTGGCCGTCCGAGGCGACCCGCCGCGCGTCGAGCCGGGCCTCGCCGGACCCGTCACGGCGTCCGACCTCGTGGCGATCGCGCGAGAGACGTTCGCGGAGGCGGGCATCGACGACCCCGACATCGCCGTCGCCGCCTTCCCGCTCGGACATCCGGCGGGCGCACGATCCCACGCCACAGCGATCGACCACGACCTGGCCCTCCTCGCCGCGAAGCAGCGCGCCGGGGCGACTCGGGCACTGACGCAGGTGCAGTTCGAGCCGGAAGGCTACGCGGCGTACGTCGAGCGGGCGCGAGCCGCCGGCGTGACGATCCCGATCGTCCCGGGCGTTCTGGCCGTGACGAGCGCCGACCGCCTTCGCCGAGTCGTCGAACTGACCGGGGGACCGGTACCGACAGAGCTCGCCGAAGCCCTCGACGCCGCCGGCAGTCCCGAAGACGCCGAGGCCGTCGGAGTGGCCTTCGCGTCTCGTCTGAGCCGCGCCCTTCTCGAGGTCGGGGCTCCGGCCATCCACTTCTACACGCTGAACGCGGCCGAGCCCGTCCTGCGGATCCTCGACAGCCTCGAATCCTCTGACCCCACCACCCCCACCACACACCGCGACGCAGCAGTCGCCCGCACCGAACGGACCTTCGCATGACCACCACCTCGTCCTCCTTCCCGACCGCGAGCATCCTGGGCTATCCGCGAGTCGGCGCCCGACGCGAACTGAAGCGCGCCATCGAGAGCCACTGGGCCGGTACGTCGTCCCTCGACGAGCTCGAGACGGCCGCTCGGGCGCTCCGCTCCACGCGCCGCGCGCGCCTCGCCGAGCTCGGCCTCTCGAAGACCGACTCGAGCATCCCGGAGGACTTCTCCTTCTACGATCAGGTGCTCGACACCGCGCTGGCGGTCGGCGCCATCCCCACGCGGTTCGCTGACGTCGCCGAGGGTGCCGGTCGCGAGACCGAGTTCCTGCTCGCCCGGGGGACGAGACCCACCCGCCGCTCGAGATGACCAAGTGGTTCGACACCAACTACCACCACCTCGTCCCGGAGATCGGCGCAGACGCGTCCTTCGACCTGGCCCGCACCGAGTTCGCCGACCGCGTCCGCGAAGCCGCGGCAGACGGGTACGTCACTCGCCCGGTCGTGGTGGGACCGGTGACGCTGCTGGCGCTCAGCGTCGCGGCGCAGGACGCCCCGGAGGGCTTCGCGCCGCTCGACGTGATCGACCGTCTCGTGCCCGTCTACGTCTCCCTCCTGGCCGAACTGAAGGCGGCCGGGGCCGAGTGGGTTCAGCTCGACGAGCCCGGGCTCGTCAGTGACAACCTCGCCGTCGATCGCGACACCCTGGTCGCAACGGCGGGGCGCGTCTACGAGGCCCTCGCGGCGGCGACGGACCGCCCGGAGATCTTCGTCGCGCTCTCGTACGGCGATTCGCGCTCTGCGGCGGCCACGCTCGCTGCGACGGGCGTCGAGGCCGTGGGGCTGGACCTGGTCCGCGGGATCCTGCCCGACCTCTCCTCCGTGCCCGCTGACGTCACTGTCGTCGGCGGCGTGGTCGACGGGCGTAGCATCTGGCGCACCGACCTCGATCGCGCGCTGGCCTCGCTCGAGACGCTCGCCGCCGGGGTCCCCGGCGCGGTCGCGGTCACCACGACGACGTCCCTGCAGCACCTGCCGCACGACACCGCCCTCGAGACCGAGCTCGACCCGGAGCTCGTCTCCTGGCTCGCCTTCGCCGACCAGCGCGTCGACGAGGTGCGCGTCCTCGCAGCAGGCCTCACCCAGGGCCGAGCCACCGTGTCCGCGGAGATCCAGGCGGCGCAGGATGCTCGCGCTCGCCGGGCAGCGCACGCCGGCGTGGTCGACGACACGATCCGCGCCCGGGTGGCTCGGGTCACGACCGATGACACGACCCGCGTCGCATCCGGAGTGCGCGACGAGGCGCAGCGCGAGTCGCTGGGACTGCCGCTGCTGCCGACGACGACGATCGGCTCGTTCCCGCAGACGACCGAGGTCCGTCGGGCCCGGGCCGCGAACGTCCGCGGAGAGCTCTCCGACGCCGAGTACGAGGCGGCCCTGCGCGCAGAGATCGCGCGCGTCATCGAGGTTCAGGAGACAGCGGGCCTGGACGTGCTCGTCCACGGCGAGCCCGAACGCAACGACATGGTCCAGTACTTCGCCGAGCTCCTCGACGGGTTCTCGGTGACCGAGCAGGGCTGGGTCCAGTCGTACGGCACCCGGTGCACCAGGCCCTCCATCCTCTGGGGCGACGTCTCGCGCCCAAAGCCGATGACGGTCGCCCTCTCGTCCTACGCGGCCTCGCTCACCTCGAAGCCGGTCAAGGGCATGCTCACCGGCCCCGTCACGATCCTGGCCTGGTCGTTCGTGCGTGACGACCTGCCCCTCGGTCAGGTCGCCGACCAGGTCGCCCTGGCGCTTCGCGACGAGGTGCAGGATCTCGAGGCGGCCGGAATCGGCATCATCCAGGTCGACGAGCCCGCCCTCCGCGAGCTGCTGCCTCTCGCGTCCGACGACCACTCGGCGTACCTGGCCTGGTCGACGCGTTCCTTCCGCTTGGCGACGTCCGGCGTGCGTCCGTCCACGCAGATCCACACGCACCTCTGCTACTCGGAGTTCGGCACCGTCATCCGGGCGATCGACGATCTCGATGCCGACGTGACGAGCATCGAGGCGGCGCGCTCGCGCATGGAGGTCGTCGACGACCTCGCCCGCGTCGGCTTCTCCCGCGGCGTCGGACCGGGCGTCTACGACATCCACTCGCCGCGCGTGCCGTCCGCCGCCGAACTGGCTTCGTCGGTCTCCGTCGCCGCTGCGTCCGTGCCGCTGGACAAGCTGTGGATCAACCCCGACTGCGGTCTGAAGACCCGCGGCTACGCCGAGGTGGTCCCTGCGCTGACCCGCATGGTCGATGCCGCGCGGGAAGTCCGCTCGAGCGTCGGGCAGCCGGCGTAACCGGTCGTCGCCGAAGGCACGAAATCCGCCCCTGGCCAGCTGGCCAGGGGCGGATTTCGTGCATTCGGCGGTCTCGCTAGAGCGAGCGGAGGACCGCCACGACCTTGCCGAGGATCTGCGCGTGATCGCCGACGATGGGCTCGAAGTTGGAGTTGCGGGGGAGGAGCCAGGTGTGGCCGTCGCGCTGGCGGAAGACCTTGACCGTGGCCTCGTCGTCGAGCATCGCCGCGACGATCTCGCCGTTCTCGGCGTCGTTCTGCTGCCGCACGACGACCCAGTCGCCGTCGCAGATCGCAGCGTCGATCATGGACTCGCCGATGACCTTGAGCATGAACAGATCGCCCTTGCCGACCAGGGTGCGCGGGAGCGGCATGACGTCTTCGACCTGCTGCTCGGCCGTGATCGGGATTCCGGCCGCGATGCGGCCGACGAGCGGCACTCGGGCGGTCACGTTGTCGTCGTCGTCGTAGCGGGCGATCGTGGGCTCGGGAACGAGCTTCGCAGGATCTTCCAGCAGCACCTCGAGCGCCCGCGGCCGGTTCGGGTCTCGGCGGATCGCCCCGGCGAGCTCGAGCTGATTCAGCTGATGGGTGACGCTCGACAGCGACGCCAGCCCCACCGCGTCGCCGATCTCGCGCATGCTCGGCGGGTAACCCCTATCGGCGATGGAGTCGCGGATCGCGGTCAGGATCAGCGTCTGCTTGGCCGTCAACGGCTTCCGCGCCCGCGGGTCCGTCTCGGTCGTGCGCGCTTCGCTCATCGTTCTCCCGCCGTCGTGTTCGAGCACTGTTGGTTCGAATGTCGGTGGCTCCTGTTCTACTGGGGCCATCGATCGAAACTGTATCCGGTCACTCCTGCTCCGACAAACACATGTTCGAGTGTGTCGCCCTGTTTTTTGGCGAAAAGTGGTCGAATCCTCTTGAAATCGTCGCAATTCGAAGATATGTTCGGAACACGTCTTCGCGTCAGTGAAACAGAACGGGCAGTCCCGGCCGAGTGTTCGGTCTCGATCACCCGGCGCGAAGACCCAGGTTTCAAGCCGTGCTTTGTGCGGCCGTGCTCGTTGCACGGCCGTGCTTGTAGAACGGCCGTGCTTGTAGAACGACACGCTAGAGAGGACCACCCCATGAGCGCCACGATCACAGCCTTCCCCCGCTCCGCCGGTACCCACGGCATCCTGCCCGCCGAGGCCGTCCGTCCGGTGACCCCGGCGCGGCCCGCCGAGCACGCGCACCTGCACATCACCCGTCGCGGTCGCGTGGTGCTGACCGCCGCGGTCGTCGTCGCCGTCCTCGCCACGGTGCTCGGATTCGTCTTGAGCGGCGGTGGCGCCGTTGCCACGAGCACTTCGGGTCACGTCCAGTTCCAGCACGTCACGGTGAGCGCCGGCGAGACCCTCTGGGGCGTCGCCGAAGACGTCGCCCCGAATGCCGACCCGCGCGACGTCATCGCCGACATCCAGCAGCTCAACAACCTCGGCTCCACCGAGGTCATGCCCGGTCAATCGCTCGCCATTCCGACGAAGTACACGCAGAAGTAGACCGCAGCGCGGCTCGCGCCGCGCCGGTCGACTCGACCGCTCGCCGGATCACACCTGAGGCGCCCCTGCTGGGGCGCCTTTCGTGTCTGCGTCCGTCAGGTCCGCGCGGCCACCTGTGGACAACGCGGTAACGTGCCGCGGGCCACCGTAAAATGGCGTCGTGGCCATTTCCCTCGACGACCTACCCATTCGCGACGACCTCCGCGGTCAGTCGCCCTACGGCGCACCGCAGAAGAAGGTGCCCGTCGCGCTCAACGTCAACGAGAACACGCATCCCATCCCCGAAGACGTCGCGCGCGACATCGTCGAGTCCCTCGCCGCCGCGGTCCTCGACGTCAATCGCTACCCCGACCGCGAGTTCACCCCGCTGCGCGAGGCGCTCGCGCGCTACATCGGGCACGGCGTCCAGGCCGATCAGATCTGGGCGGCCAACGGGTCGAACGAGGTGATCCAGCAGATCCTGCAGGCCTTCGGCGGGCCGGGTCGCAGTGTGCTCGGGTTCCCTCCCACCTATTCCATGCACTCGATCATCACTCGCGGCACCGGCACCGAGTGGCTCGAGGGCCGCCGCGACGCGGGCTTCGACATCTCGCCCGACACCGTTCGCGCCGAGATCGAGCGCACCGATCCCGACATCGTCTTCCTCTGCGCCCCGAACAACCCGACCGGCACTCCGCTCGAGCTCGACACCATCGAGGCCGCCTACGAGGCCAGCCGCGGCATCGTCCTCGTCGACGAGGCCTACTTCGAGTTCATGCCGGCCGACCGTCCGAGCGCCGTCACGCTCCTCGACGGGCGTCCGCGGCTCCTGGTCTCCCGCACGATGAGCAAGGCGTTCGCCTTCGCCGGAGCCCGCGTCGGCTACCTCGCCGCCGATCCCGCCGTGATCGACGCCCTTCGCCTGGTGCGGCTGCCGTACCACCTGTCGTCGCTCACTCAGGCCGCCGCGGTGGCAGCCCTCCGTCACGCCGACGAGATGCTCGCGATGGTCGACGACATCAAAGCGCAGCGCGACCGGATCGTGCACGAGCTCACCGAGCTGGGCTACAAGCCCTGGCCGACCTGGTCGAACTTCGTCCTGTTCGGCGGTGTCGACGACCCACACGCCGTCTTCGAGGCGTTGCTCGCGCGCGGCATCATCGTGCGCGACCTCTCCATCCCAGGCCACCTGCGAGTCAGCGCCGGCACCGAGGCCGAGACGACCGCGTTCTTGAACGCGCTCCGCGACATTAGGCTCGGGGCATGAGCACAGTGCCCACGCCCTCGGGTGGCGCAGCCGCGCGCACCTCCCGCGTCTCCCGCACCACCAGCGAGTCGAGCATCGAGCTGTCGATCGACCTCGACGGAACGGGTGCGTCGTCGATCGACACGTCCGTTCCCTTTTACGACCACCTGCTGACGGCGCTCTCGAAGCACTCGCTCATCGACCTCGAGGTGAAGGCCACCGGCGACACGCACATCGACGTCCACCACACCGTCGAAGACATCGGCATCGCGTTCGGCACCGCGCTCAAGGAGGCGCTCGGCGACAAGCGGGGCATCCGCCGCTACGGCGACGCTCTCGTCCCTCTCGACGAGGCCCTGGTCCAGGCCGTGGTCGATGTCTCCGGCCGTCCCTATCTGGTCCACTCCGGTGAGCCCGCCGGCTTCGAGTTCCACCTCATCGGCGGTCACTTCACCGGCTCGATGGTTCGCCACGTGTTCGAGGCGATCACCTTCCACGCCGGCTTGACCGTGCACGTCACCGTGCAGGGTGGTCGCGATCCGCACCACATCGCCGAGGCCGAGTTCAAGGCGTTCGCTCGGGCGCTTCGCGCTGCCGTCGAGCTCGACCCGCGCGTGACCGGCATCCCCTCCACCAAGGGCGCCCTGTGACGGACCGCTCCGACGGTCGCGCTCCGGGCTCCGACACCGGCGGCGCCAAGCCCACGGTCGTCGTGCTCGACTACGGCAGCGGCAATGTCCACTCGGCCATCAAAGCCCTCGAACTCGCCGGCGCCGACGTCGAGCTCACCGCCGACAGCGGGCGAGTCGCCGCAGCCGACGGACTCTTCGTCCCGGGTGTCGGCGCGTTCTCGGCCGTCATGAGCCAGCTCCAGTCGGTCCGCGGCGCCGAGAAGATCGATCGCCGCCTCGCCGGCGGGCGGCCCGTGCTGGGAATCTGCGTCGGCATGCAGATCCTTTTCGACCGCGGCGTCGAGCGCGACCACGAGACCGAGGGTCTGGGTGAGTGGCCGGGCACCGTCGAACCTCTCAAGGCCGATGTCCTGCCCCACATGGGCTGGAACACCGTGCAGGCGCCCGACGACTCCCTCCTCTTCGACGGCGTCCGTGACGAGCGCTTCTACTTCGTCCACTCCTACGCGGCGCAAGACTGGGCGCTCGAAGGGTACGGCGCCCGCAAGTCGCCGAAGGTCACCTGGGCCGACCACGGTGGCCCATTCGTCGCCGCCGTCGAGAACGGTCCGCTGTGGGCCACGCAGTTCCACCCCGAGAAGTCCGGCCGGCCCGGCATCCGCCTGCTGACCAACTGGCTCGCGACCCTGTAGGCCTGCGCGTCCTGCGCGATCCGACCTTCGGCCATCCCCGACAGCACCACCACCAGGAAGCCCCATGAGCGAGTTCACGTCCATCCCGTCCCTCACCCTGCTCCCGGCCGTCGACGTCGCCGACGGCAAAGCCGTGCGTCTGACCCAGGGTGAGGCCGGCACCGAGACCACCTACGGCGACCCCGTCGATGCGGCGGCCGACTGGCAGGAGCAGGGCGCCGAGTGGCTGCACCTGGTCGACCTCGACGCCGCGTTCGGTCGCGGCGACAATCGCGCTCTCATCCGCCGAGTCATCCACCAGGTCAAGGGGCTGAACGTCGAACTCTCCGGCGGCATCCGCGACGACGCCTCTCTCGCCGCGGCGCTCGAGACCGGCGTCAGGAGAATCAACCTCGGTACGGCGGCCCTCGAGAACCCGGAGTGGGCGGCCCACGCCATCGCCGAGTACGGCGACGCAATCGCCGTCGGCCTCGACGTCCGTGGCACGACCCTGGCCGCCCGCGGCTGGACCGAAGAGGGCGGCGACCTGTGGGAGGTTCTCGACCGCCTCGAAGAGGCCGGTTGCCCCCGCTACGTCGTGACGGATGTGACGAAGGACGGCACCCTCCAGGGTCCGAACGTCGACCTCCTGCGGCAGGTCATGGAGCGCACCGACCGCCCCGTCGTCGCCTCCGGCGGCATCTCGAGCCTCGACGACCTCGCGGTGCTCCGTGAACTCGTTCCGGCTGGCCTCGAAGGCGCCATCGTCGGCAAAGCCCTCTACTCGGGCGCGTTCACTCTCGCCGCGGCGCTGGACGTCGCCGGCCGCTGATGGCCGTCGACCCGTCCGACAACGCGCAGGATCCCGTGTCGTCGACCAGCCCCACACCAGGTGTTCCTCCCCACCTGCGATCGGCGACACCCGGGGGAGCCGGCAGCGACAGCGCAGGCACCCCCTGGGAGGGCCGGACGTTTCAGGCGCACGACACGACGTACGCGGCCGACGACGGGTCTGCGGATCCTGCGCTGCTCCACGCACTGACCAGGTTCCACGCGCGCGAGGTCGGCGAAGCCGCCGTCATCGACGCCCTGCGAACGGCTCGCCTTCTGATTCCCCTCGTGGCGCACGCCGGCGACGAGGGCTTCAACGAGCACGGAATCCGTGTCGACAAGACTCAGGAACTCGCGATCGTGACCGTCGCGGGCCCCGACGGGCGAACCGTCCTCCCGGCGTTCAGCAGCGTGCAGGCGCTTCAGGCCTGGGATCCTGCGGCTCGTCCGGTCCCGGCCGAATCGCGCCGCATCGCCATCGCTGCGGCAGCCGAGGCGACCGAGCTTCTCGTGCTCGACCCGGTGTCCGCCACCGAGTTCGGTGTGCGGCGCCCAGCACTGTGGGCGCTCGCGCAAGACCTGCCGTGGCAGCCGTCGTACGCTGACGACGCCGTGGCCGACGCCTTCCTGCGACCGGCTCTCGTCGAACCGTCGGTCGCGAGCGTCACCGTCGCCGCAGGTTCGCCCGACGCACGACTCGGTGGCCCCGAGCTCGTCGTCGAGCTCGGCCTTCGGCCGGGTCTCGACCGCGATACCCTCTCCACTCTCCTGCAGAGACTTCAAGAAGCATGGGCCCTCGACGAGCTGATCGCCACACGGGTCGACAGCATGGGCGTCCGCGTGGTCCCGGCCACCTGAGATCCTGCGCGTTTCCTCGCGCTCCCCAAGCCGCCCGCGCTCCCCGAACCGCCCGCGCTCCCCGAACCACCCGCGCTCCCCAAGCCACCCGCGCTCCCCGAATCACCCGCGCTCCCCGAACCACCCGCGTCTCCCGAAATCGAAGGGGATTTTCGGGTCGCGGGTCGCGGATCGGCCTCACTTTCGCCGTGCCCGGCGAATCCCCTTCGATTTCGGGCGGGGCGGGGCGGGGTGCGGGCGAGGGGCGGGGCGGGGCGCCGCTAGTTGACCGGGCCGGTGTACTTCTCGCCGGGGCCCTTGCCGACCGGGTCGGGGATCGGCGATGCCTCGCGGAAGGCCAACTGCAGGGTGCGGAGGCCGTCGCGCAGCGCTCGCGCGTGGGCGTCGCCGATCTCGGGAGCGGCTGCCGTGACGAGTCCGGCGAGGGCCGTGATCAGCTTGCGCGCCTCGTCGAGGTCGGTCTGCGTCTCGGGAGAGTCGGCCAGGCCGAGTTTGACCGCGCCCGCGCTGAGCAGGTGCACGGCGACGGTGTTGATCACCTCGACGGCCGGAACATCGGCGATGTCGCGCTCGGCACCGACGGCATCGACGCCGTCACCGTGGGCGTCGTAGGGGGATTCGTGCTGGGTGTGGCTCACGTACATTCTCTCTGCTAAGCTTCTTCCGGCTACGGGGACTTGTGCCCCGTTACGAAAGTGGAGATTCTCCCACCCGCGCTGATCCTGTATCAGGTCTTAACCGTCACATTAGGTTACCGGGTTGTTGTGCCCCGGCGGTGCCCGTCCCATGACGAGCAACGCTAGCCAGGGCGCGGTGCTTGCTTGTCTTGCACCTGATTTCCTCTTTTTCAGCCCGCCCGGCCATCCACCGGAGCGTTGAAGAAAGAAATAGAGGAGTCCCGCATCAGCGATCCCCGTACCAACGACCGCATCCGCGTCCCTGAGGTCCGACTCGTCGGTCCCGCCGGCGAGCAGGTGGGCGTTGTCCCCATCGCCATGGCCCTGCGTCTTGCGCAAGAGGCCGACCTGGATCTGGTCGAAGTTGCACCGAACTCGAAGCCGCCCGTGGCAAAGATCATGGACTACGGCAAGTTCAAGTACGAGGCGGCCCAGAAGGCCAAAGAAGCGCGTCGCAACCAGGCCAACACGATCCTCAAAGAGGTCCGTTTTCGCCTGAAGATCGACACCCACGACTACCAGACCAAGCTCAAGCGCGCTGAAGGCTTCCTCCAGTCGGGCGACAAGGTCAAGGCCATGATCCTGTTCCGCGGCCGCGAGCAGTCGCGCCCCGAGCAGGGCGTCCGTCTTCTCCAGCGCTTCGCCGAAGACGTCGCCGAGTGGGGCACCGTCGAGAACAACCCCACGATCGACGGCCGAAACATGGTCATGGTCATCGGCCCGCTGAAGAACAAGGCCGAGGCGAAAGCCGAATCAGAAGCTCGCAAGGCGGCCAACAAGCCGCCGAAGCACCCCACGACCTCGGAGGCTCCCGCAGCCGAGTCGAAGTCCGCCGAAGCAACCGCCGAGTAGTTCCACCTCTCGTCGCACGCCTCGCACCGTTCGTCTCCACGCGCGGTTCCGAAGAAGAAAGTAACGACTATGCCCAAGATGAAGACCCACTCCGGCACCAAGAAGCGATTCAAGGTCACCGGCACCGGCAAGATCATGAAGCAGCAGGCCGGCATGCGTCACAACCTCGAGGTCAAGTCCTCCAAGCGCAAGGCCCGCCTCAACACCGACCAGGTGCTGTCCAAGGCCGACAGCAAGGTCATCAAGAAGCTTCTCGGTCGCTGAGCCTCGCTCAGTCAGCGCCGTCCAACACGTTAAGGAACTAGAAAAATGGCAAGAGTAAAGAGGGCCGTCAACGCCCACAAGAAGCGTCGCGTCATCCTCGAGCGCGCCGAGGGCTACCGCGGTCAGCGTTCACGCCTCTACCGCAAGGCCAAGGAGCAGGTCACCCACTCCCTCGTCTACTCGTACCGCGACCGCCGTGCCAAGAAGGGCGAGTTCCGCCGTCTCTGGATCCAGCGCATCAACGCCGCTTCGCGTGCCAACGGCCTGACCTACAACCGCCTCATCCAGGGTCTCGCCCTGGCCGGCATCGAGGTCGACCGTCGCATCCTCGCCGACCTCGCCGTCAACGAGCCCGCCACCTTCGCGGGCCTCGTCGCCTCGGCGAAGGCGGCCCTTCCGGCCGACACGTCGGCGCCGAAGGTCAACGCTGCGTAGTTCTTCTCGTCACTCGGGCATAGTTGCACCGTGCCCAGTAACCAGATGATCGACAACCCGCGCTCACCCAGGGTGCGCGCGGTGGCCAAACTGGCCAAGAGAGACGCCCGGTCGCAGACCGGGCTCTTTCTGTTGGAAGGCCCGCAGGCCGTCACAGAAGCCCTGACCTTCCGCCCCGAGCTGGTGGTCGAGCTGTTCGCGACCCCGACGGCTCTCGAGCGCTACACCGAGCTGGCACAGGCGGCGGTCGACGCGGGCGTCGACATCGAATTCGTCACCGAGGACGTCCTTCAGGCGATGGCCGACACGGTCACGCCCCAGGGGCTCGTGGCGGTGTGCCGTCAGTTCCCGACGAGCGTGAAAGACATCTTCGGGTCGACCCCCGACGACGCACCGCGGCTGATCGCCATCCTGGAAGAGGTCCGAGACCCGGGCAACGCCGGCACGATCATCCGTGCCGCCGACGCGGCGGGAGCCGACGCCGTCATCATGACCGGCCGCAGCGTCGACCTCTACAACCCCAAGGTCGTCCGGGCCACGACCGGCTCGCTGTTCCACGTGCCGGTCGCCGTCGGTATCGAACTCGCCACCGTGCTCAAGCGGTGCGGGGAATCGGGCCTCCAGGTGCTCGCGGCCGATGTCAAGGGCGGCGACCTCCTCGAGGCGCGACAGGAGGGCGTCCTGGCAGCCCCGACGGCCTGGCTCTTCGGCAACGAGGCACGCGGTCTCGCCGACGAGAATCTGGCCCTGGCCGACCGCGCCGTCGTGGTCCCGATCTATGGGCACGCCGAGAGCATGAACCTCGCCACGGCGGCTTCGGTCTGCCTCTACGAGAGCGCCTTCGCGCAGCGCTCCTAGAGCACGCGGGCGACCACCATCGCATCGACGCGGCGATCTTCCGGCAGGACATCCGGCGCCGCGAGAGGTTCGAGGACGACGAGTGGCGAATGATCCGGGTCACCGGTGACGATCTCGGGCGCACGCAGCAGCCGTTCCTCGACCGCTTGGCCCGTCTCCGGGCCGAACGGGGCCCTCGGGCGAACGATGTCGTGCGCGACGGCGGAGGGGCGGGGAAGGAGGGGGCGCCGGGATTCGGTAGGCTTGGTTCTCGTGTCAGACTCGCCAGCCATCACCGACGCCTCCGTCGAGGGCGCCGTCGATGCCGCCCTCGCGGCCATCGACCGGGCCACCACCGTCGCCGAGCTGAAGTCGGTGCGAGGCGAGCACATCGGTGAGGCATCGCCCCTGGCCCGGATGAACGCGGGGCTCCGCGATCTCCCGAACGACCAGAAGGCCGCGGCCGGCAAGCTCATGGGCGGGGCACGCGGTCGTGTCAACCAGGCCATCGCCGCTCGCGAACAGCAGCTGGCAGCGGCCGAGGAGGCCGCCCGGCTCGAGTCCGAGCGCATCGACGTCACAGCCCTGCCTCTCCGGCGTCGCCAGGGGTCCCGCCATCCGCTGAGCCTCTTGCAGGAGAAGATGGCCGACGTCTTCATCGGCATGGGATGGGAGCTCTCCGAGGGCCCCGAGCTCGAGCACGAGTGGTTCAACTTCGACGCGCTCAACTTCGATGCCGATCACCCGGCCCGCGCCATGCAAGACACGTTCTTCGTCGACCCGGTCGACCGGCACCTGCTGCTCCGCACCCACACCTCGCCGATCCAGATCCGCACCCTGCTCTCCAAAGACCTTCCGGTCTACAACGTCGCCCTCGGCCGCGTCTTCCGCACAGACGAGCTCGACGCGACGCACACTCCCGTCTTCACGCAGATCGAGGCCATCGCCATCGACAAGGGCCTGACCATGGCCAACCTGCGCGGCACCCTCGAGCACCTGGCGCGTCAGATGTTCGGCGCTGAGGCGCAGATCCGGCTGCGGCCCAACTTCTTCCCGTTCACCGAGCCGAGTGCCGAGATGGACGTCTGGCAGCCGCACGCCAAGGGGGCGCGCGCTGGGTCGAGTGGGGCGGGTGCGGCATGGTCAACCCGAACGTGCTGCGCGCGGCCGGCATCGATCCCGACGTCTATCAGGGCTTCGCCTTCGGCATGGGGGTCGAACGCACCCTGCAGTTCCGCAACGATCTGAACGACATGCGCGACATGGTCGAGGGCGACGTGCGCTTCAGCGAGCAGTTCGGGATGGTCGTCTGATGCGCATCCCCTCTCCTGGCTCGGCGAGTACGTCGATCTGCCCGAAGACGTCACGCTCGAGCACGTGCACGCGGCGCTCGTCAGCGTGGGCTTCGAAGAAGAAGACGTCCATCTCTCCGAGGTCACCGGTCCGCTCGTCGTCGGCCAGGTGCTCGAGTTCACGCCCGAGCCGCAGACCAACGGCAAGACGATCAACTGGTGCCGTATCGCCGTCGGCCCTCATCCCGACACCGACGAGGCCGACGTCCGGGGCATCGTGTGCGGCGCTCACAACTTCGGCGTCGGCGACAAGGTCGTCGTGAGCCTGCCCGGCGCGATCCTGCCCGGCCCGTTCCCGATCGCCGCTCGCAAGACGTACGGGCACGTGTCCGACGGCATGATGGCGTCGAGCCGCGAGCTCGGGCTGGGCGACGAACACGACGGCATCCTTCTCCTCAAAGACCTCGGGCTCGACCCCGTGGTCGGGGCCGACGCGATCCCGCTGCTGGGGCTCGACGACGCCGCCGTCGAGATCAACGTCACTCCTGATCGCGGCTATGCGCTGAGTATCCGGGGCGTCGCGCGCGAGTATTCGCACGCGACCGGCGCGGCCTTCCGCGATCCGGTGAGTGCTCAGGATCCCGAGACCCGACAGGGCTTCCGGGTCACCGTCGCCGACGAGGCACCCGTTCGCGGTCGTATCGGCGTCACCACCTTCACTACGGCGGTCGTTCGAGGCATCGATCCCACTCGGCCGACGCCTCCCGCCATGCGCTCGCGCCTGCAGCTCGCCGGGATCCGATCGATCTCGCTTCCGGTCGACATCACCAACTACGTGATGCTCGAGTTCGGTCAGCCCCTGCACGCCTACGATCTGGACACCGTCGCGGGCGGCTTCACGGTCCGCCGCGCCACCGCGGGGAGAAGCTCACGACGCTCGACGGGGCGGAGCGCACGCTCGACACCGAAGACCTCCTGATCACGGACGACGACGGTCCGATCGGACTCGCGGGCGTCATGGGCGGCGCCCGCACCGAGGTGAGTGCCTTCACCACCGACATCGTCCTCGAGGCGGCGACCTTCGAGGCCGTCAGCATCGCCCGCACGGCGCGCCGCCACAAGCTGCCGAGCGAGGCATCGCGTCGCTTCGAGCGCGGCGTCGACCCAGCTGTCGGCCGATTCGCGGCCGAGAGAGCCGTCCACCTGCTCGTCGAACTCGCCGGAGGCGTGGCCGACACGCTCGGCTCGTTCCTCGACGACTCCGTCGCACCCGGCCCGATCTTCCTTCCCGAGGGTCGCGCCGCGAGCCTCATCGGCGTCGACTACACGTCCGCCGAAGTCGAAGAGAGCCTCCTCGCCATCGGCGCGACCGTCGAGGCCGTGACCGATCCCGAGGCCGGCGACGGCTGGAACGTCACACCTCCGACCTGGCGAAGCGATCTCGTCCACTCGGCGGATCTCGTCGAAGAGGTCGCCCGCATCACGGGCTACGACCGCATCCCGTCCGTCCTGCCGGTTGCGCCCTCCGGCCGCGGCCTGACGCGCGAGCAGTCGCTGCGTCGAGCAGTCTCTTCCGGCCTCGCGGCGGCCGGTCTGACCGAGGTCTTCGCCTACCCGTTCGTCTCCACGGCTCGTAACGCCGCCTTCGCGCCCACGGTCGAGGTCTCCGGTCGCGTCGTGCCGGCCGAGCCGGTCCGCCTGGCCAACCCGCTCGACTCCGATGCTCCCGAGATGCGCATGTCGCTGATTCCCGGGCTGCTCGACACCGCGCGCCGCAACCTGTCCCGCGGGCTCGTCGACCTCGCGCTGTACGAGACGGGCTCCGTCTATTACACCGAGCCCGGCACAACCCTCGGCACCGACTTCATTCCGGTCGGGGCCGCGCGTCCCGGCGACGACGTCCTCGATCGTTTGGGCGAGAGCCTGCCCACGCAGCCGCGCCACCTCGCCATCGTCGCCACCGGCGCCAGCATCGACCGGCAGCCCGGCCAGGCGTCCGCAGCGGTCGACCTCGCCGACGTGCTCGACGACCTCCGAGTCGCCGCGCGCGGAGTGGCCGCCGAGATCACCGTGCGGCAGAGCCGTCACGCCTCGCTGCACCCCGGCCGGACGGCCGACGTGCTCGTGGGCGACGAGGTCATCGGTGTGGCAGGCGAGCTGCTTCCCGCCCTGGCCCTCGACCTCGACCTGCCTCGCACCGTCGTCGTGGCCGAGATCGATCTCGACCGGCTCATCGCGCTCGGCCGGGTCGATCCGGATCCTGCGCCCATTTCCGGCTTCCCCGCCGCGACACAAGATCTCTCCCTCGTCGTGGGCGTCGACGCGCCCGCCGGCGAAGTCCTCGACACCGTCGTCGTCGGTGCCGGCGAGCTGCTCGAGCACGCGCGCCTCGTCGACGACTACCGCGGTGAAGGCCTCGAAGACGGTTCGAAGTCCCTGACGTTCGCGCTGCGATTCCGCGCGACCGACCGCACCCTGACCGCGGCGGAGGCTTCCGAGGCGAAGCAGGGCGCCGTGCGCCTGGCCGGCGAGCGATTCGGGGCGACGCTCCGCGACTAGTGTCGCGCGGCGCCGCCGCCCCGATCCCGTCCAGCCGAACATTAGGGTAGAAGCATGCCTTTATCCGTCGCCGTCGCAGGCGCAAGCGGTTATGCCGGTGGAGAGCTCCTCAGAATCCTCGCCGCGCATCCAGAATTCGACGTGACGACCGTCACGGCGTTCACCAACGCCGGGGTGCCGCTCATCGCGGCCCAACCCCATCTGCGCTCCCTCGCGCACCTCACCCTCCTCGAGACCAACGCCGACAACCTCGCGGGCCACGACGTCGTCTTCCTGGCGCTCCCGCACGGAAAGTCGGGCGAGATCACGGCCCAGCTGCCCGACGACACCCTCGTCGTCGACTGCGGAGCCGATCACCGCCTGACCGACGAAGCCGATTGGGCTGCCTTCTACGGCGGCGAGTTCTACGGCGCGTGGACCTACGGCATGCCGGAGCTGATCCGCGCCGATGCCACGCGGCAGCGCACCGACATCGTCGGTACCAAGCGCATCGCGGTGCCCGGCTGCAACGTCACCGCCATCACGCTGGGGCTCGCCCCGGGGTCGAGGCCGGCTTGGTCGGGGTCGACGACATCGTCTCCGTCCTCGCCGTCGGGCCTTCGGGTGCGGGTAAGTCGCTCAAACCCCACCTGCTCGCCAGCGAGCTCATGGGGTCGGCCTCGGCCTACGGAATCGGCGGCACGCACCGCCACATCCCCGAGACGCAGCAGAACCTCCGGCTCGCCGGCGGCAGCGACGTCCGGCTCTCCTTCACCCCGGTGCTGGTGCCGATGTCGCGGGGGATCCTCGCGACCACCACGGCCAAGCTCGAGCCGGGAGTCACCGAGACCGACGTCCGTCGCGCCTGGGAGGCCGCCTACGCCGACGAGTCCTTCGTGCACGTCCTGCCCGCGGGGAGTACCCGCGGGTCGCCGACACCATCGGTGCGAACACCTGTCTCATTGGGGTGGCCGTCGATGAGGCCGCGGGTCGGGTGGTGGTCATCAGCGCGCTCGACAACCTCGTCAAGGGCACCGCGGGCGCGGCCGTCCAGTCGGCCAACATCGCGCTGGGGCTGCCCGAGACACTGGGCCTGACCGCGAACGGGGTGGCACCGTGAGCGTCACCGCGGCCAAGGGCTTCGTCGCCTCCGGTGTCGTCGCCGGCCTCAAGTCGACCGGTCTGCCCGACGTGGCGCTCGTCGTCAACCGGGGGCGCAGCGCTGCGGCGGCGGGCGTCTTCACGTCCAACCGCTCGAAGGCCAATCCCGTCATCTGGTCGCAGCAGGTCCTCGCCGACGGTGCGGCCCGGGCCGTGATCCTCAACTCCGGAGGGGCGAACTGCTTCACCGGAGCCTTCGGATTCCAGACCACGCACTCGACGGCCGAGACGGTCGCCGAAGCGCTCGACGTGTCGGCGGGCGACGTCGTCGTCTGCTCGACGGGGCTCATCGGCGTCGGCGACCAGGTCTTCCGAGACAAGGTGCTCGCAGGATCCCGCGCAGCGGCGTCCGAGCTGAGCCCCGACGGCGGGCTCGCTGCGGCGTCGGCCATCATGACGACCGATACCCATCCCAAGCAGGCGGTCGTCCAGGGTGACGGCTGGAGCGTCGGCGGCATGGCCAAGGGCGCGGGCATGCTCGCCCCGGGTCTCGCCACCATGCTGGTCGTGCTCACGACCGACGCCGACCTGCCGTCAGGCGCTCTCGACGCCGCGCTCCGCGAGGCGACGCGGGTCACGTTCGACCGGCTCGACTCCGACGGCTGCATGTCGACCAACGACACGGTGGTGCTGCTCGCCAGCGCCGAGTCGGGTGTCACCCCGACGCAAGCGGACTTCGCCCGAGCGGTCACTGCGCTCTGCGCCGATCTCGCCCGGCAGCTGCAAGGAGACGCCGAAGGGGCGTCGCACGACATCACCGTGGAGGTGATGGGTGCCGAGACCGAGGACGACGCGGTCGACGTCGGCCGTTCCCTGGCCCGCAGCAACCTGCTCATGGCAGCCGTGTTCGGCAACGACCCCAACTGGGGCCGGGTTCTCGCCGCGATCGGCACGACGAACGCCGTTTTCGATCCGTACGACGTCGACGTGTCGTTCAACGGCGTCCGGCTCTGCGCGAAGGGCGCTCCCGACCGCCCCGTGACCGACGTCGACATGACTCCGCGAGCGCTTCACATCCTGCTCGACCTTCACGCGGGGCCCGCGACGGCGACGATCCTGACCAACGATCTCACGCACGACTACGTGCACGAGAACAGCGCGTACTCGAGCTGAGGCGGGTGACGATGGATACCGAGCAGGCGATCGCGGCCGTCAAGGCTGCCACGCTCATCGAGTCGCTGCCGTGGCTCAAGAACTACGCCGACAAGGTCGTGGTCGTGAAATTCGGCGGGAACGCCATGATCAACGACGACCTCAAGCGTGCCTTCGCCGAAGACATGGTCTACCTGCTGCGGGTGGGGCTGCACCCTGTCGTCGTGCACGGCGGCGGCCCGCAGATCTCGGCCGCTCTCAAGGCGGCGGGGATCGAGTCGGAGTTCCGCGGCGGCTACCGGGTCACGACGACGGAGGCGATCTCGGTCGTCCGCGACGTCCTCGCCGGCGAGGTGAACGCCGAGATCGTCGACCTCATCAACCAGCACGGCGACCTCGCCCGCGGCGTCTTCAGCGACGGCACCGACGAGGCCAAGCTCTTCGAAGGTCACAGGCGCGGGGTCGAGATCGACGGCGAGACCTTCGATCTCGGACACGTCGGTGACATCACGGCGGTCGATCCGTCGCGGGTGCTCGCCGAGATCGAGGCAGGCCGGATCCCGGTCGTCTCGTCGATCGCCGTCAACGAGCTCGACGCCGACGCGGCCCTCAACGTCAACGCCGATGCCGCGGCCGCCGCTCTGGCAATCGCGCTCGACGCCTCCAAACTGGTCATGCTGACCGACGTGCCCGGGCTCTACGCCGACTGGCCCGACCGGTCGTCGCTCGTCGCCCTCATCTCGGTCGACGAGCTCACCGAGCTGCTCCCGCGGCTCGAGAGCGGCATGATCCCCAAGATGACCGCCTGCCTCGACGCCGTCGTGGCAGGAGTCGGGGGTGCGACCATCATCGATGGCCGGATCCCGCACTCCATCCTCCTCGAGATCTTCACCCAGCGCGGTGCGGGCACCGAGGTGGTACCCAATGGGAAGCCGAGCACCTACGTCCGGCTCAGTCCCGACGAGCAGAAGAAAGGACAGTCATGACCACGACCACCCAGACAACCGAAGGCACGTGGCAGCGCCGATTCGGTGACTCCATCATGAAATCCCTTTCGACGCCGAAGGTGATGCTCGCCCGTGGGGAGGGCTGCTCGGTCTGGGACGTCGACGGCAAGCGGTACCTCGACTTCCTCGCCGGAATCGCCGTGAACGCCCTCGGCCACGCGCACCCCGTGCTGGTCGACGCCGTGTCCAAGCAGGCCGCCACGCTCATCCACGTCTCCAACTACTTCGCCTCGCCCTCGCAGGTCGAGCTGGCCGAGCGGCTCAAGCGCATCACCGGCGCGGGCGACTCCGGCCGCGTGTACTACGGCAACTCGGGCGCCGAGGCGAACGAGGCCGCGTTCAAGCTGCTCCGGCTGAACCGCGGGCCCGACGGCAAGAAGACCCGGATCCTCGCTCTCCAGAGCTCGTTCCACGGGCGCACCATGGGTGCGCTCGCACTGACCGGCAAGCCTGCGCTCCGAGAGCCCTTCGAGCCGATGCTGCCCGGCGTCGAGCACATCGAGACGACCGTGGAGGCGCTCGAACAGGCCATCGACGATCGCGTCGCTGGCATCATCATCGAGCCGATCAAGGGGAGGCCGGCGTCGTCGACCTTCCGGAGGGTTTCCTGCAGGCCGCGCGGGATCTCACCGCGAAGCACGGGGCGCTGCTGATCCTCGACGAGATCCAGACGGGTGTCGGTCGCACGGGCTCGTGGTTCACGTTCCAGCAGTTCGGAATCGTTCCCGACGCGATCACGATCGCCAAGGGCATCGCGGGCGGCATTCCGATCGGTGCTCTCGTCACCTTCGGAAGCACCTCCGATCTCTTCGAGGCCGGCCAGCACGGCTCGACCTTCGGCGGCAACCCGTTCGCGACGACCGCTGCCAATGCGGTGCTCGGCGAGATCGAGGATTCCGATCTCGTCGCCAACGCCGAAAAACGCGGCCACCAGATCCGTGCGGCCATCGCGGCCATGGACTCGCCTCACGTGAAGGAGATCCGCGGTCGCGGGCTCCTCATCGGGGTGGGGCTCCACGAGCCGATCGCGGAGGAGATCTCGGCGAGGGCTCTCGCGGCGGGCCTGATCGTGAATGCCGCGAACGACTCCAGCATCCGGATCGCCCCGCCCCTGATCGTGGGTGACGCCGAGATCGCGGAGTTCACCGAGATCTTCGCGTCCGTCCTGAAGGGCCTCGCATGACCCGGCACTTTCTCCGCGACGACGACCTGAGCCCCGCCGAGCAGTCGGCCATCCTCGATCTCGCGGTCACGCTCAAGGCCGACCGGTACCAGGCGCGCCCGCTCGAGGGGCCGCAGACGGTCGCGGTGATCTTCGACAAGTCGTCGACGCGCACGCGGGTCTCGTTCGCGGTGGGCATCGCCGATCTCGGCGGCGTCCCGCTGATCATCGCGACGGCCTCCAGTCAGCTCGGCGGCAAGGAGACCCCGAGCGACACGGCTCGCGTGTTAGAACGTCAGGTGGCGGCCATCGTCTGGCGCACGTACGCGCAAGTCGGCCTCGAGCAGATGGCGGAGGGGGCGCTCGTCCCGGTCGTGAATGCGCTCAGCGACGACTTCCATCCCTGCCAGCTGCTCGCCGACCTGCTCACGATCCGCGAGCAGAAGGGCGATCTGAAGGGCCTCACCGTCGCATTCGTGGGAGACGGCCGCTGCAACATGGCGCAGTCCTACCTTCTGGCCGGAGCGACGGCGGGCATGCACGTGCGAATCGGCGCCCCCACCGAGTTCGCCCCCGACGCCGCCGTCGTCGCGGATGCGGAGCGCATCGCCTCGTCGACCGGCGGCTCGGCCCTCGTCGTGACCGACGCGGTCGAAGCCGTCAGCGGCGCCGACATCGTCGTCACCGACACCTGGGTCTCGATGGGCAAAGAAGACGAGAAGGCCCACCGTGTGGCGACCTTCGGTTCGTACAAGGTCGATCAGGCGCTGATGGCCCACGCCGACGACGAGGCCATCTTCCTGCACTGCTTGCCGGCCGATCGCGGCTACGAGGTCGAGGCCGACGTCATCGACGGTCCGCGCAGCGTCATCTGGGACGAAGCGGAGAACCGCCTCCACGCCCAGAAAGCCCTGCTCACCTGGCTGCTCTCGCACTAGCGAGAAGCCCCGCGGCGACGGCGAGACCCGTCGCCGCGGGGCTCCGGCAGCCCCACGAACTCGAAACACACGAACAAGGAGAAACATGGCGGAACGCGTGGTCCTGGCCTACTCGGGCGGACTCGACACCTCGGTCGGGATCGGCTGGCTTCACGACGCCACGGGCAAGGACGTCGTGGCGCTCGCCGTCGACGTCGGGCAGGGCGGCGAAGACATGGAAGACATCCGCCGGCGTGCCCTCGACTGCGGTGCGGTGGAGGCTGTCGTCGTCGACGCCCGCGACGAGTTCGCCGACGACTACCTGGTACCGGCCCTCAAAGCGAACGCGCTGTACCAGAAGCGATATCCGCTCGTGTCGGCGCTGAGCCGACCGGTCATCGCCAAGCACCTCGCGCGCGTCGCGAAAGAACTCGGCGCCGACTCGGTCGCCCACGGGTGCACCGGCAAGGGCAACGATCAGGTCCGCTTCGAGGCCGCCGTGGCGGCGCTCGCTCCCGAGCTGACCAGCATCGCCCCGGTCCGAGACCTGGCGCTGACCCGCGACAAGGCGATCGTCTACGCGAACGAGCACAACCTCCCGATCCGCCAGAGCGCGGCGAACCCGTACTCGATCGACAAGAACGTCTGGGGCCGCGCGGTCGAGACCGGCTTCCTCGAAGATCCGTGGAACGCACCCGTCGAAGACCTCTACGAGTACACGCAGGATCCCTCGGTTCCCCGCGAACCCGACGAGGTCACCGTGACCTTCCAGGCCGGCGTCCCCGTCGCGCTCGACGGCGTCGCCCACTCGGTCCTCAGCATCGTCGAGAAACTGAACGACCTCGCGGGCAAGCACGGTGTCGGCCGCATCGATGTCGTCGAAGACCGCCTGGTCGGCATCAAGAGCCGCGAGGTCTACGAGGCACCCGCGGCCATGGCCCTGATCGAAGCGCACGAGGCTCTCGAGAGCCTCACCCTGGAGCGCGACGTCAACCGCTACAAGCGGGGTGTCGAATCCGAATGGTCGAACCTCGTCTACGACGGCCTCTGGTTCTCCGGACTCAAGCGCTCCCTCGACGCCTTCATCGACGACACCCAGAAGTACGTCTCGGGCGACATCCGTCTCAGGCTGCACGGTGGCCGCGCGACGGTCACCGGCCAGAAGAGCGCGCAGAGCCTGTACGACTTCGAGCTCGCCACGTACGACACCGGCGACACCTTCGACCAGTCGCTGTCCAAGGGGTTCATCGAACTCTGGTCGCTGCCGTCGAAGATCTCCGCTCGCAGAGACCTGGTGCAGTGACCATGGCCGACATGCAAGGGTCCTCCCGGGCCGGCGAGGCGGGCTCCCTCTGGGGCGGGCGCTTCGCCTCCGGGCCGAGCCCCGAACTCGCCGCACTCAGCAAGTCGACGCAGTTCGACTGGCAGCTCGCTCCCTACGACATCGCAGGATCCCGCGCGCACGCCAAGGCGCTGTCGGCCGCCGGCTACCTCGATGAGTCCGAACTCGCCGGTATGCTGGCAGCCCTCGACACCCTCGAGCAGGGTGTCCTGGACGGCAGCCTGACCGCGGCCGAGACCGACGAGGACGTCCACTCCGCACTCGAACGCCACCTGATGTCGATCGCCGGACCCGAGCTGGGCGGCAAGCTCCGCGCCGGCCGCAGTCGCAACGACCAGATCGCCACGCTCGTCCGGATGTACCTGCGCGACCACGGTCGAGTCGTCGCCCGCCTGGTCACCGAGTTGATCGACGCCATCGCGGGGCAGGCCACCCGGCACGAGCACGCGGTCATGCCGGGCCGCACGCACCTCCAGCACGCCCAACCCGTGCTCCTGGCGCACCACCTCCTCGCCCACGCGTGGCCGCTGGTGCGCGACCTCGAGCGTCTTCGCGACTGGTCGGTGCGCGCGGGAGCCTCGCCCTACGGGGCCGGGGCTCTGGCGGGGTCGTCACTCGGTCTCGATCCTGCGCTCGTCGCTCGTGAGCTCGGCTTCGACCGCACCACCGAGAACTCGATCGACGCGACGGCGTCACGCGACGTGGTGGCGGAGTTCGCCTTCGTCACGGCTTCCATCGGAATCGACCTCTCACGGTTCGCCGAAGAGGTCATCCTCTGGAACACGCGCGAATTCGGGTTCGTCAAGCTGCACGACGGCTTCTCGACCGGATCGTCGATCATGCCGCAGAAGAAGAACCCCGACATCGCCGAGTTGGCCCGCGGAAAATCAGGCCGCATGATCGGCAACCTGACCGGCCTCCTGGCGACCTTCAAGGGCCTGCCCCTGGCCTACAACCGCGACCTGCAAGAAGACAAAGAACCCGTCTTCGACACCGTGACGCAGCTCGAGATGCTCTTGCCGGCCTTCACCGGAATGATCGCGACGCTCGAGTTCGACGAAGAGCGCCTCGCCGAGCTGGCGCCGCAGGGCTTCTCCCTCGCGACCGACGTCGCCGAGTGGCTGGTCAAGCAGGGCGTTCCGTTCCGCGATGCGCACGAGATCAGTGGTTCCCTGGTGCGCTTCTGCGAGGAGAATTCGCTCGACCTCGATCAGCCCACCGACGAGCAGTACCGCTCCGTGTCGGAGCACCTCACGCCTGGCATCCGGGCCGTGCTGACGGTGGAGGGTTCCATCGCCAGCCGCGACGGGGTGGGAGGCACCGCGCCCGTTCGAGTCGCCGAACAGCTGGCGGCGCTCACGGCCCGCGTCGCTAAGCTCGTAGCCCACTTCGACCCCGAAATGATGTGACGACATGGCCGACGATGCGAACAAGCCCCCGCGCCGCTACCCGTGGCTCCTGCCCCTCGTGATCGTGGTGGCGGTGGTCGTCGTGGTCGCGGCGATCGTCTACACCTTCGCGACGGGCCAGAAGTTCTTCTGACGCGATCTCCGTGACCGTGACCTCACCGCTCGACCGCCCCGTCCTCGAGGCGGCGCCCCTGCTGCTCGGTGCGGTGTTCCGGTCGGGTGAGGTCGCGGTGCGCATCACCGAGGTCGAGGCCTATCAGGGGCAGGGGCAAGACGCGGGATCGCATGCGCACCGGGGGAGAACCGCCAGGAACAACAGCCTGTGGGGGCCTCCCGGAACCCTCTACGTCTACCTGTCCTACGGGATTCACCGCTGTCTCAACCTCGTCTGCGGCCCGGAGGGCACCGCCTCGGGGATCCTCCTCCGCGGGGGCGAGGTGGTCGACGGGCTCGAGACGGCGCGCGCCAGGCGACCGACGGCTCGGCGCGACGTCGAGCTGGCGCGCGGCCCCGGCCGACTCGGGACGGCCCTCGGCGTGGAGCTCACCGACGACGGCTCGTCCATCGAGACACCGCCGTTCTCGCTGACCTTCCCGATCGCACGACCGGGCAGGATCACGACGTCCCCGCGGGTGGGAGTGTCCGGGCACGCAGGCACCGACGCCTACCCCTGGCGCTTCTTCCTCGACGGAGAACCGACGGTGTCGGCGTATCGAGCCGCGGCCCTCCGGCGCCCTCGCTAAAGTTGTCGGGTGACGAGTCAAACCACGGCCGACCTCCTGGCCACGCAGAGCAACGATTCCTCCTTCGAGAACGTCTGGGACGAAATCGTCTATCGCGGGCTCGTGCACGTTTCGACAGACGAAGGCGCTCTGCGCGAGCTGCTGGCGGGCCCGCCCATCACCTTCTACTGCGGATTCGATCCGACGGCGCCCAGCCTGCACCTCGGCAACCTGGTGCAGCTCCTCCTGCTTCGGCGACTTCAGCTCGCCGGTCACAAGCCGCTCGGGCTGGTCGGCGGTTCGACCGGGCTGATCGGTGATCCGCGTCCGACGGCCGAGCGCGTGTTGAAGACGCGCGAGCAGACGGCCGAGTGGGTCGACAAGATCCGCGTCCACGTCGAGAGGTACCTGTCGGCGGCGGGCGAGAACGGCCTTCGCGTGGTCAACAACCTGGACTGGACCGAACCTCTTTCCGCCATCGAGTTCCTGCGCGACATCGGCAAGAACTTCCGGGTCAACACGATGCTGAAGAAAGACGCGGTCTCGGCCCGACTCAACTCGGATGCCGGCATCAGCTACACCGAGTTCAGCTACCAGATCCTGCAGGGGCTCGACTACCGAGAGCTCTACCGCACGTTCGACTGCGTGCTCCAGACCGGGGGCAGCGACCAGTGGGGCAACCTGACCAGCGGCACCGAGTTGATCCGGCGGACGGAAGGCGTCACGGTTCACGCCATCGGGACGCCGCTGATCACGAACTCGGACGGCACGAAGTTCGGGAAGAGCGAGGGCAATGCCGTGTGGCTCGACGCCACCATGACATCGCCGTACGCGTTCTACCAGTTCTGGCTCAACCAGGAAGACACCGACGTGATCGACCGGCTCAAGGTGTTCACCTTCCTGTCGAGGGCCGAGATCGACGCGCTCGCGGTTCAGGTCGCAGAACGCCCGTTCGCGCGGGAGGCCCAGAAGCGTCTCGCCCTCGAAGTGACCTCGCTGGTGCACGGGACGGACGCGGCGCGGGCTGCCATCGACGCGTCGGCGGCGCTGTTCGGCCAGGGCGACCTCACCGTGTTGCCGGGCGACGTGCTCGAGGCGGCGATTGCCGAGCTTCCCCACGCCGATGTCGACGGTACGACGACGGTATCGCAGGCGCTCGTCGCGACCGGCCTGGTCGCCTCACTCGGCGCCGCTCGCCGGGCTGCGGCCGAAGGCGGCGTCTACGTCAACAACGAGCGGGTGTCGGACGACTCCGTGACGGTGGCGTCACTGGCGCTCGGCGGAAAGCACGCCGTCCTTCGCCGCGGCAAGAAGACGCTCGCCGGCGTGACCGTCGCATCCTGAGGCACTCTGGCCCTTCGCCGTCGCGGGCCCTGAGTCTCGGGCTCGAAGATCACGACACGCCCGGGATGGCGCAGCAATTTGGCAAGACCAGGATCCCCACGTAATGTTTCTTCTTGTCAGCCCAAAGGAACGGACGGGCCGCCTCGAAGAGCTAAGGCTCTTGGAGAGCAGCTAACCTTCCTCAAGTGGTGACACCTTCTCCCCACGGCCTCGCTTGCGAGCAGCAGTGGTTGTGAGTAGGATTGCAAGTCTTCACCCTCTCAGCTCGTCTGAGGTGCCGACGACCTTCAGGTCGGCGGAAGTCTAGTCACTCAGCGTTTTCAACGCGGTTTGACAGGGCCCGTTGGGGTGGATAAGGTTTGAAAGTTGCCTTCGGCGAAGATCACTTTTGTGGTTGGGTTTGGGGTGCGTTTGGTCCTTGAGAACTCAACAGCGTGCACATTGTCAAATGCCAATTTATACTCCGGCATTCGATTGGTCTTGTCTCCTTTGTGGGGGTGGGGTTGGTTGGGTGTTGGGTTTCTTTGAGATTGAAATGGACAACAATCGTCAGATTGATTTGTACCTTTTGGTCAGTATCAAACTTGCTGTCAGCTGCCTATTCCGGTGGTTGGTGGTGTTTTTCTTTTACGGAGAGTTTGATCCTGGCTCAGGACGAACGCTGGCGGCGTGCTTAACACATGCAAGTCGAACGATGATCTGGAGCTTGCTCCAGGGATTAGTGGCGAACGGGTGAGTAACACGTGAGTAACCTGCCCTTGACTCTGGGATAAGCGTTGGAAACGACGTCTAATACCGGATATGACCCCTGCTGGCATCGGCTGGGGGTGGAAAGATTGTTTGGTCAAGGATGGACTCGCGGCCTATCAGGTAGTTGGTGAGGTAATGGCTCACCAAGCCGACGACGGGTAGCCGGCCTGAGAGGGTGACCGGCCACACTGGGACTGAGACACGGCCCAGACTCCTACGGGAGGCAGCAGTGGGGAATATTGCACAATGGGCGAAAGCCTGATGCAGCAACGCCGCGTGAGGGATGACGGCCTTCGGGTTGTAAACCTCTTTTAGTAGGGAAGAAGGGAGCTTGCTCTTGACGGTACCTGCAGAAAAAGCACCGGCTAACTACGTGCCAGCAGCCGCGGTAATACGTAGGGTGCAAGCGTTGTCCGGAATTATTGGGCGTAAAGAGCTCGTAGGCGGTTTGTCGCGTCTGCTGTGAAATCTGGGGGCTCAACCCCCAGCCTGCAGTGGGTACGGGCAGACTAGAGTGCGGTAGGGGAGATTGGAATTCCTGGTGTAGCGGTGGAATGCGCAGATATCAGGAGGAACACCGATGGCGAAGGCAGATCTCTGGGCCGTTACTGACGCTGAGGAGCGAAAGCATGGGGAGCGAACAGGATTAGATACCCTGGTAGTCCATGCCGTAAACGTTGGGAACTAGATGTAGGGGCCATTCCACGGTTTCTGTGTCGCAGCTAACGCATTAAGTTCCCCGCCTGGGGAGTACGGCCGCAAGGCTAAAACTCAAAGGAATTGACGGGGGCCCGCACAAGCGGCGGAGCATGCGGATTAATTCGATGCAACGCGAAGAACCTTACCAAGGCTTGACATATACCGGAAACGTCCAGAGATGGTCGCCCCGCAAGGTCGGTATACAGGTGGTGCATGGTTGTCGTCAGCTCGTGTCGTGAGATGTTGGGTTAAGTCCCGCAACGAGCGCAACCCTCGTTCTATGTTGCCAGCACGTTATGGTGGGAACTCATAGGAGACTGCCGGGGTCAACTCGGAGGAAGGTGGGGATGACGTCAAATCATCATGCCCCTTATGTCTTGGGCTTCACGCATGCTACAATGGCCGATACAAAGGGCTGCAATACCGTAAGGTGGAGCGAATCCCAAAAAGTCGGTCTCAGTTCGGATTGAGGTCTGCAACTCGACCTCATGAAGTCGGAGTCGCTAGTAATCGCAGATCAGCAACGCTGCGGTGAATACGTTCCCGGGCCTTGTACACACCGCCCGTCAAGTCATGAAAGTCGGTAACACCCGAAGCCGGTGGCCCAACCCCTTGTGGGAGGGAGCTGTCGAAGGTGGGATCGGTAATTAGGACTAAGTCGTAACAAGGTAGCCGTACCGGAAGGTGCGGCTGGATCACCTCCTTTCTAAGGAGCATGTACTGCCCGGTCTGTCTACAGCCGGATGATGCAGTCAAGTCAGTCCACAGCGAATGTCTGTGGGTGGCGCTCATGGGTGGAACATTGACAGTGGCCTTCACACGAAGGCTTCGTGCTTAGTACAGCTCCTTTGGGGGTTCGGAACGGTTGCGGGGTCGGGTGGTGGGGGCGTGCACGTTGTTGGGTCCTGAGGGACCAAGCCGGCCGGCGCTCGAGTTATCGGGTGTGGGTGGTTGAACTCCTCTTGCGGACTTTGAGGTCGGGCATCACTTGCTCGGGTTTCTTGGTGTCGCCCGTTTTTTGAGAACTACACAGTGGACGCGAGCATCTTGGATGCGCTCTTTGAGTGTCATCCGAGTGCAATTTCTTCCCCAGTCGGTCTTTGGCCGGGTGGGGTAACGAGATAACACTGATATGCCGCGCGAATGGGTTCTGTCTTCGGATGGGGCCGTATTTGTCGTGGTTCTTTGTGGTCAAGTTTTTAAGAGCAAACGGTGGATGCCTTGGCATCTGGAGCCGAAGAAGGACGTAGAAATCTGCGATAAGCCTCGGGGAGCTGATAATCGAGCTGTGATCCGAGGGTCTCCGAATGGGGAAACCCCGCCAGGCGGCGTGCTGACCTGGTGACTCCCGCCTGAATATATAGGGCGGGTAGAGGGAACGTGGGGAAGTGAAACATCTCAGTACCCACAGGAAGAGAAAACAACAGTGATTCCGTGAGTAGTGGCGAGCGAAATCGGAAGAGGCTAAACCGGTCATGTGTGATAGACGGCGGTCGTTGCATGGTCGGGGTTGTGGGACGTGTTTTTCAAGTCTGCCGGCTTGGAGCAGTTACAGCGCATTATAGGCGAACCGCATTGAAAGGCGGGTCATAGAGGGTGCCAACCCCGTAGCCGAAATGGTGTTGCTGGCTGGATGCGTATCCCAAGTAGCACGGGGCCCGAGAAATCCCGTGTGAATCTGTCAGGACCACCTGATAAGCCTAAATACTCCCAGATGACCGATAGCGGACAAGTACCGTGAGGGAAAGGTGAAAAGTACCCCGGGAGGGGAGTGAAATAGTACCTGAAACCGTTTGCTTACAAACCGTTGGAGCCTCCTTAGTAGGGGTGACAGCGTGCCTTTTGAAGAATGAGCCTGCGAGTTAGCGATATGTGGCGAGGTTAACCCGTGAGGGGTAGCCGTAGCGAAAGCGAGTCTGAATAGGGCGATTCAGTCGCATGTCCTAGACCCGAAGCGAAGTGATCTATCCATGGCCAGGTTGAAGCGACGGTAAGACGTCGTGGAGGACCGAACCCACTTCAGTTGAAAATGGAGGGGATGAGCTGTGGATAGGGGTGAAAGGCCAATCAAACTTCGTGATAGCTGGTTCTCTCCGAAATGCATTTAGGTGCAGCGTTGCGTGTTTCTTGCCGGAGGTAGAGCTACTGGATGGCCGATGGGGCCCAAAAGCTTACTGACGTCAGCCAAACTCCGAATGCCGGTAAGTGAGAGCGCAGCAGTGAGACGGTGGGGGATAAGCTTCATCGTCGAGAGGGAAACAACCCAGACTACCAACTAAGGTCCCTAAGCGTGTGCTAAGTGGGAAAGGATGTGGAGTTGCAGAGACAACCAGGAGGTTGGCTTAGAAGCAGCCACCCTTGAAAGAGTGCGTAATAGCTCACTGGTCAAGTGATTCCGCGCCGACAATGTAACGGGGCTCAAGCACACCACCGAAGTTGTAGATTTCATATTTTAGACAAGCCTTCGTGGTTCAGTCGTATGGAGTGGTAGGAGAGCGTCGTGTGGCGAGTGAAGCGGCGGTGGAAACCAGTCGTGGACGCTACACGAGTGAGAATGCAGGCATGAGTAGCGAAAGACGGGTGAGAAACCCGTCCTCCGAAAGACCAAGGGTTCCAGGGCCAGGTTAATCCGCCCTGGGTAAGTCGGGACCTAAGGCGAGGCCGACAGGCGTAGTCGATGGACAACGGGTTGATATTCCCGTACCGGCGAAAAACCGCCCAAGCTAATCCAGTGGTGCTAAGAGTCCTAACCCGGCTGAGTGGATCCCTTCGGGGTGATGCCGGCCGGTCTAACGCTCGACCCCATGCTGGTGCGGTTAGCGTATTAACAGGTGTGACGCAGGAAGGTAGCTGAGCCAGGCGATGGTATCCGTAAGGTGAACCTGGTGTAAGGATGTAGGGCTGACGATAGGCAAATCCGTCGTCAATGCGCCTGAGATCCGATGCGTACCCCTCACGGGGGAATTCAGTGATCCTATGCTGCCGAGAAAAGCATCGACGCGAGGTTTTAGCCGCCCGTACCCCAAACCGACTCAGGTGGTCAGGTAGAGAATACCAAGGAGATCGAGAGAATCGTGGTTAAGGAACTCGGCAAAATGCCCCCGTAACTTCGGGAGAAGGGGGCCGGAACCGTGAACGGATTTACTCCGGGAGCGGGAAAGGCCGCAGAGACCAGTGGGAAGCGACTGTTTACTAAAAACACAGGTCCGTGCCAAGTCGCAAGACGATGTATACGGACTGACGCCTGCCCGGTGCTGGAAGGTTAAGAGGAAGGGTTAGCGTAAGCGAAGCTCAGAATTTAAGCCCCAGTAAACGGCGGTGGTAACTATAACCATCCTAAGGTAGCGAAATTCCTTGTCGGGTAAGTTCCGACCTGCACGAATGGCGTAACGACTTCCCAGCTGTCTCAACCGCGAACTCGGCGAAATTGCACTACGAGTAAAGATGCTCGTTACGCGCAGCAGGACGGAAAGACCCCGTGACCTTTACTACAGCTTGGTATTGGTGTTCGGAGTGGCTTGTGTAGGATAGGTGGGAGACTGTGAAGCTCGGACGCTAGTTCGGGTGGAGTCATTGTTGAAATACCACTCTGGTCACTTTGGATATCTAACTACGAACCGTGATCCGGTTCTGGGACAGTGCCTGGTGGGTAGTTTAACTGGGGCGGTTGCCTCCCAAAAAGTAACGGAGGCGCCCAAAGGTTCCCTCAACCTGGTTGGCAATCAGGTGTCGAGTGTAAGTGCACAAGGGAGCTTGACTGTGAGACTGACAAGTCGAGCAGGGACGAAAGTCGGGACTAGTGATCCGGCAGTGGCTTGTGGAAGCGCTGTCGCTCAACGGATAAAAGGTACCTCGGGGATAACAGGCTGATCTTGCCCAAGAGTCCATATCGACGGCATGGTTTGGCACCTCGATGTCGGCTCGTCGCATCCTGGGGCTGGAGTAGGTCCCAAGGGTTGGGCTGTTCGCCCATTAAAGCGGTACGCGAGCTGGGTTTAGAACGTCGTGAGACAGTTCGGTCCCTATCCGCTGCGCGCGTAGGAAATTTGAGAAGATCTATCCCTAGTACGAGAGGACCGGGATGGACGAACCTCTGGTGTGTCAGTTGTTCTGCCAAGGGCACCGCTGATTAGCTACGTTCGGAACGGATAACCGCTGAAAGCATCTAAGCGGGAAGCCGGCTTCGAGATGAGATTTCCATCCCCTTCGGGGGAGAGGCTCCCAGCTAGACTACTGGGTTGATAGGCCGGATGTGGAAGCGAGGACTAACGACTCGTGGAGCTGACCGGTACTAATAAGCCGATAACTTGACAACACCCCCAACCCCGTCGTTCTGCGGGTTGGCAGTGATGCTTGCGTCCACTCTGTGGTTCCCGAAACACGGTCGATGACTGGTTCGTGGAACAGATAATTCAATACTGAGCGAAAGCTCCGTGACATGACTTCAAGCCGGCAGACCCTGATGGGTATGTACTGCTTGACCTAGTGTTTCGGCGGCCATAGCGAGAGGGAAACGCCCGGTCACATTCCGAACCCGGAAGCTAAGACTCTCAGCGCCGATGGTACTGCAAGGGGGACCTTGTGGGAGAGTAGGACACCGCCGGACTCCATTTAGAAACACCAAGAAAGCCACCTCCAGAGGTGGCTTTCTTGCGTTAACGACCACGGCGGATCCTGCAGCCCTGGCTGTTAGGCTGGCTGCACAACACCACAGCAGGCCCCTCCGCGGGTGAGCGCCGGCCTTCGGGCGCGAGCAGCTCCCCGTGATTCCGGCACCCAGACTTTCCCCTAAGGAGTAACCCCGTGAGTGATCGCGACGACGACCAGCAGAAGCGTCCTCGACGCGACGACGACTCACGGGGCGACACCTCGCGGTCGTCGCGTGGCGGAAACGGGGCCGGCGATCGTTCGTCGGATGGCCGATCGGGTGGGCCTGGTTCCGGCGGCTCCCGCTCGGGCGGAGCCGGGCAAGGCCGGCGCGACGGTGACCGCGGCCCTGCCACACCCCGCGGAGACTCTCGCGACGCCTCCCGCGACGGTGGCTCCCGCGACGGTGCCCGGGGTGGTCGTCCGGCGCAGGGCGATCGTCCGTGGTCGAACGCCCCGCGAGGGGATCGCCCGCACGGCGGACGTCCCTCCGTCGACCGGCCGTACGGGGATCGCTCGCAGGGGGCCGTCCGCAGGGCGACCGACCCTCCGGCGGTCGTTCCCAGGGCGACCGTCCCGGCGGCAGCTTTACTCCTCGGGGGCGCGACGACCGCCAGCAGGGGGACCGGCGCCCGTACAGCGGCGGCGGCTCGGGTCGCGACCAGCGACCCGCCGACCGGGATGCGCGCGGCCAGAGTGACCGCTCGTGGAGCCCTCGGCCCCCGCGGGGCGGCTCCGACCGCCCGAACCGTCCGTGGCAGGAGCGCTCCGGCCAGGACCGACCCGGCGCCGGCCGCCCGAGTTCGGGGCGACCCACCGGAGACCGCAGCGGCTCGAGCCGCCCACCGCGTGGGGACGGCCCCTCGGGAGCCGACCGCCCCTTCCGCGGAGATCGCGACCGCGGCACGCGCCCCGACTCCGCACGCTCCGAAGGCCGCGCGCAGGGAGGGCGTCCGGCGGCTGGTCGACCGACGTCCGGTCGCCCCGACCGCGGTGCGCGCCCCGACGACCGGGGGAGTCGCGCAGGCAGGGACGCGCGCGACGGCGGCGGCCAGTGGGAGGATCGCGATCCGCTCGGCCTGCGCTCCGTGCGCCCTCGCCAGTTCGAGCCGCACCTGCCCGACGAGGTCGAGCCTCGACAGCTCGACAAGGTCGCCCGTGCCGAGCTGAAAACGCTGAGCAAGGAGAACGCCGACTTCGTGGCTCGCCACCTCATCATGGCCGGCGAACTGATCGACGACGATCCGCAGCTGGCGCACCAGCACGCACAGGCCGCCGGTCGTCGTGCGGGCAGGATCGCCGTGGTCCGCGAGACGATCGCGATCACCGCCTACGCGCTGGAGGATTACGCGCTGACCCTGCGCGAGCTGCGCACGTACCGTCGCATCTCCGGCCGCAACGACCAGTTGCCCCTGATGGTCGACAGCGAGCGCGGTCTCGAGCGGCCCGACCGGGCTCTCGAGCTCGGACGATCCGTCGATGCGGCGACCCTCGACGTTCCCGTCCGGGTGTCGCTGGCGATCGCCATGTCGGGCGCACGGCTCGACCTCGACCAGAAGGACGGCGCGCTTCGCGAGCTGGAGATCCCGCAGCTCGATCGCACCCGCGCCTTCAGCTACAGCCCCGACCTGTTCGACGCGTACGCCACCGTGCTCGAGGAGCTCGGACGCGAGACGGAGGCCGCCGAGTGGTACGGCCTCGCGCGTCGGGCGCGAGCGGCACTGAACACGTTGGACATCGAGGAGGACCGTGAAACTGTCGAGATCGTGGAAGAAGAAGTCGAAGGATTCGACGGAGACGACGTCGCCCTCGACGACGAGCTCGCCGGCGACGGCGACGTCGTCGAACCGGACGACTACGAGCCCGACGGCATCGAGCCCGACGGAGACGTCTCACCCCGCGACTGAGCCAGGCCGCCCGCTCGACGGCGTGGACGTGATCCTGGCGGACCTCGACGGGGTCGTCTACACCGGGAAGAACGCGATCCCCCACGCCGTCGACAGCCTGAACACGGCGGCCGAAGAGCACCGGATCGGCTACATCACCAACAACGCCTCGCGGACGGCCGACGTCGTCGCGACGCAGCTGACAGGTTTCGGGCTGACGGTCACCGGCGACGAGGTGGTGACGAGCCCGCAGGCGGCGGTGCGTCTGCTGGCGACCGTCGTCGATCCGGGTGCCACGATTCTGGTGATCGGCGGCGAGGGGCTCACCACGGTGGTCGAAGCGGCAGGATTCCGTCTCACGCGGTCCGCCGACGACGCTCCGGCCGCGGTGATCCAGGGCTTCGCACCCGAAGTCGGCTGGAAGGACCTCGCGGAGGCCTCCTACGCGCTGGCCGCCGACATCCCCTGGGTGGCGACGAACCAGGACTGGACCATCCCCCAGGAGCGAGGCATCGCGCCGGGCAACGGTACCCTCGTGTCCGCGGTCCACACGGCGGTCGGCAAGCTGCCCCTCGTCGCGGGCAAACCCGAGAAGGCCATCTTCGACGCAGCCGTCGAACGCTTCGGCGCGACCTCCCCGCTGTTCATCGGCGATCGGCTCGACACCGACATCGTCGGCGCGAACAAGGCCGGGATCCCGTCGGTGCTCGTGCTCACCGGCATCGACAGGGCCAAGCAGGTGCTGGCCGCGCCGGCGGACTCGCGGCCCAGATACATCCTCGGCGACCTCCGCGAACTGCACGAGGCGTACCCGGCGACGAGCGAGGCGCAGGATCGCGATGGAGCCACGATCTATACCGTCCGGCATGCGAAGGTCAAGCTGCACGGCAACGTCGTGAGCGTCGTCGACGCCGGAGCCTCGCCGGTCGATCTGCTGAGGGCGGGAGCCGCGGCGGTCTGGGGCAGCGGGCTGATGATCTACGGAATGGTCGTCGATCCGGCGCTGTACGAGTAGCGGCCTCCGGAGCCGCCACCGTGCTCCCGGCGGCTGTGGAGAGCCTGCGTCGCGTGTCGGTGGCAGCGGTTAGGGTGGACCGATCATGAGCGAAGAGAACGAAGTCGTCGACGGCCTGATCTCTCGGCTGACGGTGATCGACCAGCAGCCACTCGAGCGTCGAGCCGTGGCCTTCGCGCAGATCCACGACGAACTCCGCGCCGTCCTCGACGGCACGGGGGCCGACGGCGCCGGGCCGGGCGTCCCGTCGAGGCGCTGATGGCGGCTGCCGCGCCCGGCGACGCCGACGTCGCTCGACTCGACATCGCCCTGACCGTGCGGGGCCTCGCCCGTTCACGCACCCACGCTCATCGGCTCCTGGCCGACGGCCTCGTGACCGTCGACGGCAAGCCCGTGCTCAAGGCGTCCTTCCCGACGCGCGTCACCCAGACCATCGAGGTGGCCGGCATCGACCACTACGTCAGCCGGGCCGCCCACAAACTGATCGGCGCTCTCGACGCGTTCGGCATCGACCCCGACGGGCGCTCGGCCGTCGACGTGGGCGCCTCCACGGGCGGTTTCACCCAGGTTCTGCTCGAGCGTGGTGCCGCGTCGGTGATCGCGCTCGACGTGGGCCACGGGCAACTCGTTCCCAGGCTCCGAGGCGATGACCGGGTCACCGTCGTCGAGGGCGCCAACGCCCGCTATCTCACGCGAGAGGCGTTCCTCGCGTACTCGCCGTCCGCCGAGCGCGTCGACCTCGTCGTCGGCGATCTCTCCTTCATCTCGCTGACCCTGGTGCTGCCGGCGCTCGTGGCCGCCGTGGGGCCGACCGCCGATTTCGTGCTCCTGGTCAAGCCGCAGTTCGAAGTCGGTCGGCAGGGCATCCGCGAGGGCATCGTCCACGACGCCGGTCTCCGGTCCGACGCCGTCCAAACGGTGCTCTGGGCGGCGCACGATCTTGGGCTCGGCACGGTGGGCGTCATCCCCTCGCCCATCGTCGGCACGAACGGCAACCGGGAATACTGCGTGCATCTGGCGGTTCGGGACGGGGTGAATCCGACAGAATGGATCACACGGGTCGATGACATGACGAGAGGGTGAGCCACCATTCGCAACCACACGGTTCCGACGAGCGGGGTGCTCTTCCGATGAGTGCCGCGCGCCACATCCTGATCGTCTCCCACACCGGACGACGCGATTCCCTCGACGCCGCTCTCGAGGTGTGCAGCCTCCTCGCCGCCGTCGATCTCGTGCCGGTGCTGCCGCGAGACGAGTTCGACGACATGCGCGCCGCCGAGCCGACCTTCTCCGGGGTCGACGTTCTGGGCGAAGACGTCAAGGTCGACGACGTCGAGTCCGTGATCGTCCTCGGTGGCGACGGCACGATCCTGCGCGCCGCCGAACTCGTGCGCGGCACCCGCGCACCGATCGTCGGGGTCAACCTCGGGCACGTCGGTTTCCTCGCCGAGAGCGAGCGCGACGATCTCCACGACACCGTCCAGCGCGTCCTGTCGTTCGACTACGAGGTCGAGGAACGCTTCGCCCTGCAGGTCGCCGTGCTCGTGGACGGCGCCACGGTCTACGAGACGTGGGCCCTCAACGAGGCCACCGTCGAGAAGGCGGCTCGCGAGCGCATGCTCGAGGTCGTCATCGAGGTCGACGGGCGGCCGCTGTCGTCGTTCGGCTGCGACGGCGTCGTCATGTCGACCCCCACGGGCTCGACGGCCTACAACTTCTCTGCGGGCGGCCCCGTCGTCTGGCCCGAGGTCGAGGCGATGATCCTGGTTCCCCTCAGCGCGCACGCGCTCTTCGCCCGACCCCTGGTCGTGGGCCCCGACTCGTCGTTCGCGGTGGAGGTGCTGAGCCGGACCGACGGTTCCGGCGTGCTCTGGTGCGACGGTCGCCGCGCGCACACGCTCGAGCCGGGCGCGCGGGTCGTCGCCCGGCGCTCTTCCCAGCCGGTGCGCCTGGCACGCCTCCGTCGGGCACCGTTCACCGACCGACTCGTGGCCAAGTTCCACCTGCCCGTCACCGGCTGGCGCGGCCCTCAGGGCCCGCGGACCGACGCGCTGTGAGCCGCCCGTGATCGAAGACATCACCATTCGAGACCTCGGCGTCATCGGCCAGGCGACGCTCGACCTCGGCCCCGGCTTCACCGCCGTCACGGGCGAGACCGGCGCCGGCAAGACCATGGTCGTCTCCGCCCTCGGCCTCCTGCTCGGGCAGCGCGCCGACGGCGGCAGCGTCCGTTCCGGCAGCGCGCAGGCGGTCGTCGACGGCCGCTGGTCCGTGCCCGACGACGGCCCCGTCGCCGAGCGGGTCCGCGACGCGGGCGGCGACGTCGAAGACGGTGAGCTCTTCCTCAGCAGGATCGTCTCGGCCGAGGGCCGAAGCCGCGCCGTCGTCGGAGGGCGTACCGCGCCCGTCGGGGTGCTCGGCGACCTCGCCGACCATCTCGTCGTCGTGCACGGCCAGTCGGAGCAGATCCGGCTCCGGTCGGCATCGGCCCAGCGCGCCGCGGTCGACGCTCACGGCGGTTCGGGTCTCGCCGAGGCGCTGGGCGCGTACCGGGCGGCCTTCGACGCATGGAAGTCGGCCGAGACCGAGCTCGCCGAGATCACCGGCGACCGAGACGCGCGCGCGGCCGAGGCCGAGCGGCTGCGCGCGGCCATCGACGAGATCGAGGCGCTCGCACCCGTCGCCGGAGAAGATCTCGAGCTCGACGCCGCGGCAGAGAGGCTCAGCAATGTCGAAGACCTCCGGCTCGCCGCCGGGCTGGCCCACGAAGTGCTCTCGACCGATGCCATCGACGGCACGCGCGACGTTCTCGGCCTCGTCGACGAGGCCCGCCGTCAGATCGAGCGCGTCGCCCAGCACGACCCCGAGCTCGGCGCCATCGGCGACCTGCTGACCGAGGTGAGCCTCCAGGTGTCCGAGACCTCGGCACGCCTGTCGAGCTACCTCGGTTCGCTCGACGCCGACGTGTCGCGCGAACTCGAGTCGGTGCAAGAGAGGCGGTCCGCTCTCGGCTCCCTGGTGCGCAAGTACGGGCCGACCCTCGACGACGCCATCGACCTGCTCGACACCGGCTCGGCCAGGCTGATGGAGCTCGACGGCGACGACGACCGGGTCGAGGCGCTCGCCGCCGAGGCCGCAGCCCAGCACGAGGAGGCGCGGCGCAGAGCGGGCGTCCTCAGCGACCTGCGCCGAGCGTCCGGAGAGGATCTGTCCAGGCGGGTGACCGACGAACTCGCCGCGCTCGCCATGGCCGGCGCCGAGCTGGTCGTCGAGGTGGGTCCGCGCGACGACCTCGGGACGTCCGGCGCCGACACCGTCGAGCTCCTGCTCAAACCGCACTCGGGCAGCGAGCCGCGCCCGCTCGGCAAGGGGCGTCGGGCGGCGAGCTGTCCCGAGTCATGCTCGCGATCGAAGTCGTCATGGCGGCGTCGAGCGACGTCCCGACCTTCGTGTTCGACGAGGTCGACGCCGGTGTCGGCGGCTCGGCCGCCATCGAGATCGGTCGACGGCTCGCCCTCCTGGCCGAACGCGCCCAGGTGATCGTCGTGACGCACCTCGCGCAGGTCGCCGCTTTCGCGACGAACCATCTGCGCGTCGTCAAAGACGCGACAGGCGCCGTCACGGCGTCGAGCGTGCAGCAGCTCACCGGCGACGAACGGGTCGCCGAGATGGCCAGGCTGCTGTCCGGGCTGCCCGACAGCGAGAGCGGTCTGGAGCACGCCCGTGAGCTCCTCGAGCTGGCGACGACACGCGCGGGCACGCCCACCGATACACGCTTGTAACGCGAGACGCTTCGAGGTGAACGATGAGTGACGTAGGATGGAAGCCCGTGGTGGTCAATCAGAACTCGGTTCCCAGCGGCACGCGTGTCGGTCAAAACGACACATCGAAAGTCACGAAGCACATCTTCGTCACCGGCGGCGTCGTCTCCTCTCTCGGCAAAGGCCTCACGGCCGCCAGCCTCGGCAATCTGCTCACGGCGCGCGGGCTGCGGGTCGTCATGCAGAAGCTCGACCCGTACCTCAACGTCGATCCGGGCACGATGAACCCGTTCCAGCACGGTGAGGTCTTCGTCACCGACGACGGCGCCGAGACCGACCTCGACATCGGGCACTACGAGCGCTTCCTCGACATCAACCTGAACCAGGGCGCCAACGTCACGACCGGTCAGATCTACTCGACCGTCATCGCGAAGGAGCGCCGCGGCGAGTACCTCGGCGACACCGTCCAGGTCATCCCGCACATCACCGACGAGATCAAGCGTCGCATGCGCCTGCAGGCGTCCGACGAACCGCAACCGGACGTCATCATCACCGAGGTCGGCGGCACGGTCGGCGACATCGAGAGCCAGCCGTTCCTCGAATCGGCTCGCCAGGTGCGCCACGAGCTCGGCCGCAAGAACGTCTTCTTCGTGCACGTCTCGCTGGTTCCCTTCATGGGCGCCTCCGGCGAGCAGAAGACGAAGCCGACCCAGCACTCCGTCGCGGCCCTCCGCGCCATCGGCATCCAGCCGGACGCCCTGGTGCTCCGCAGTGATCGCCCCGTCACCGAGTCCAACCGTCGCAAGATCGCCCTCATGTGCGACGTCGATGAAGACGCCGTCGTGAACGCGCGCGACGTGCCGAGCATCTACGAGATCCCGGCCATGCTCAACGAGCAGGGGCTCGACGCCTACCTCATCGAGCACCTGGGTCTCGACAAGGCCGGCGCCGTCGACTGGAGCGGCTGGAGCCCGATCCTGTCCGCCGTCCACGACCCCAAGCACGAGGTGACCATCGGCCTGGTCGGCAAGTACATCGACCTGCCCGACGCCTACCTCAGCGTCACCGAGGCCCTGAAGGCCGGGGGCTTCGCCCAGCAGACGAAGGTCTCGCTGCGCTGGATCCCGTCCGACGACTGCGAGACTCCGGAGGGCGCCGCGAAGGCGCTCGGCGAGCTCGACGGCATCTGCGTGCCGGGCGGCTTCGGCATCCGCGGCATCGAGGGCAAGCTTGGCGCACTCCGCTTCGCTCGTGAGAACGGCGTCCCCGCCCTCGGCCTGTGCCTCGGGTTGCAGTGCATGGTGATCGAGTACGCCCGCAACAAGGTCGGCCTGAGCGACGCCTCGTCGTCCGAGTTCGACCCCGACACCGACTACCCCGTCATCGCGACGATGGCCGAGCAGGTCGAGATCATCGCCGACGGCGATCTCGGCGGCACCATGCGCCTCGGGCTGTACCCCGCCGCGCTCCTGCCCGGGTCGCTGGCCGCCGAGGTCTACGGTTCCGAGCTCGTCGAAGAGCGTCACCGTCACCGCTACGAGGTCAACAACCACTACCGCGAGCAGATCGCCGACGCCGGCATGGTCTTCTCGGGCACCTCGCCCGACGGCCACCTCGTCGAGTACGTCGAGCTCGACCGAGCGGAGCACCCCTACTACATCGGCACGCAGGCGCACCCCGAGCTGCGTTCGCGTCCGAATCACGCGCACCCGCTGTTCGCCGGCCTCGTCTCGGCCGCGCTCGAGCGCCAGAACGCGACGCGCCTGTTCGAGGTAGCCGACAGTGCCCGCTGAGTCGCAGGATCCCGTGTCCGGCCTTCTCCACGACGACGACTTCGACGTCACGATCACGTCGTCCGACGTCGTCTTCCAGGGCGCCGTCTGGAGCGTGAAGCGAGAAGCGTTCCAGTACGGCGACTCCACGATCAAGCGTGAGTTCGTCGCGCACACGGGAGCCGTCGCCGTCCTGGTGCAAGACGACGACGGGCGCGTCCTGATCATCAAGCAGTACCGGCATCCCGTGCGGTCGCGCGACTGGGAGCTCCCGGCCGGGCTGCTCGACATCCCCGGCGAAGAGCCGCTGGTGGCGGCGAAGCGCGAGCTCGCCGAAGAAGCCGATCTCGAGGCGTCCGACTGGCAGCCTCTCGTGACGTTCAACACGACGCCGGGCGGCAGCAACGAGCGCCTGTTCGTGTTCTCGGCGACCGGAGCCTCCGCGACGTCGGAGGCGTTCGAGCGGGAGGCCGAGGAGGCCGACATCGAGAAGCGCTGGGTCGAGCTCGACGACATCGTCACGGGCGTGCTCGAGGGGCGCCTGCACAACTCGATCCTGTCGATCGCCGCCCTGGCCCTGCAGGCCAAACGCTCTCGGTCCTAGTGCGCAACACGCCGCTCACGGTCGGTTCGAACGGCTGTGTGCGCATGACGAACCTCGCCGGGAAGGAGAGCGGAGCGAGACCGGGAGTCACGCTCTAGCCTGGGGCCATGACCTCTCTGGCCGACGCCGTGAGCCGCTATCTGCGGCACGTGACGGTCGAACGCGGGCTCTCCCCGCACACGGTGGCCGCGTATCGGCGCGACCTCGCGCTCTACGCGACGTTCCTCGAACAGCGCGGGGTGCAGGATCCTGCCGGGGTCACCGGTGCGGACGTCGCCGAGTTCCCGACGGCCTTGGCCACGCGCGAATCTCCCCTCGGGGCCTCGTCGATCGCGCGGGTGGTGTCGAGCGTCAAGGGGTTCCACCGCTTCGTCGCGGAGGAGGGCCTGGTCGACGACGACGTGACGACGACGACTCGACCACCCAAGCTTCCCGCGCGGCTTCCCAAGGCGATCTCGATCTCGCAGGTCGAGGCCCTGCTCGCGGCGACGGACGGTGACGAACCGACGCGGCTCCGCGACAAAGCACTGCTCGAGCTCCTGTACGCCACCGGTGCGCGCGTGTCGGAGGCGGTGTCGTTGAACGTCGACGACGTCATCGAGGGCGATGTCGTGCGACTCTTCGGCAAGGGCAACAAGCAGCGGATCGTCCCGCTCGGCAGCTATGCGCGCCGGGCCATCGACGCGTACCTGGTGCGCGTGCGGCCCCTCTTCTCCGCGCGGGGGAGCGCCACGCCCGCGCTCTTCCTCGGCACGCGCGGCGCGCGTGTCTCGCGGCAGAACGCGTGGCTCATCATCCAGGCCGCGGCGTCGCGCGCCGGCCTGCCGATGGAGGTCTCGCCGCACACCCTGCGCCATTCGTTCGCCACGCACCTGCTCGAGGGCGGCGCCGACGTCCGCGTCGTGCAGGAGCTCCTCGGCCACGCCTCCGTCGCGACCACCCAGATCTACACGCTCGTCACCGCCGACGCCCTCCGAGACGCGTACGGGCAGGCGCACCCGAGGGCCCGCTGGCGGCCGGGGGAGCGCGAGGCGCGCGCGGTCGACGAGGCCCGTGCTACCGAGGCCGGCGCGACAGCACCCACCGCCTGACGGAGCGAAACGAGACGGGCCGGAGGAGTGCCCGGGGCGGACGGACGCACGCCGGTACGATAGCGGGGTGAGTACGACGCCGAACCCGAGCACCGACGACCGCGCGGCACAGGCCCCGACGGCCCTGGGGCCGACCGGTCGACCCGTCACGCGTTTCCCCGTGCCCGCCGAGCTCGACAGCACGGGGCCGGCACGCATCATCTCCCTCTGCAACCAGAAGGGCGGCGTCGGCAAGACGACGACCACCATCAACCTGGGCGCATCCCTCGCCGAGTACGGCCGCAAGGTGCTCGCCGTCGACTTCGACCCGCAGGGCGCCCTCAGCGCAGGCCTCGGTGTCAAGACGCACGACGTCCCCACCATCTACGACCTCGTCATCGGCACCGTCAAAGACCCTCGCGAGGTCATCCAGGGCACGGGAGTTCCCGGGCTCGACGTGATCCCGGCGAACATCGACCTGTCGGCGGCCGAGGTGCATCTCGTCAACGAGGTCGCGCGCGAGCAGATCCTGGCGCGCGTTCTCCGCAAGGTCCGCGACGACTACGACGTGATCCTGATCGACTGCCAGCCGTCGCTCGGCATCCTGACCGTCAATGCGCTGACCGCTGCCCACGGCGTCCTCATCCCGCTCGAGTGCGAGTTCTTCGCGCTCCGCGGCGTCGCGCTGCTCGTCGAGACCATCGACAAGGTGCGCGATCGGCTCAACGAAGACATTCAGCTCGACGGGATCCTGCCGACCATGTACGACTCGCGCACGCTGCACAGCCGCGAGGTGCTCGAGCGGGTCGTCGACGCATTCGGCGACAGCGTTCTCGAGACGGTCATCACGCGCACCGTGAAGTTCCCCGACGCCTCCGTCGCGGCATCGCCGATCAACCAGTTCGCGCCGTCGCACCCGGCCGCCGAGGCCTACCGCCAGTTGGCGAGAGAGCTGATCGCCCGTGGCGCCGCAGCCTGACGCGTCCCGCGGCCTCGAGAGCGGCGTCGACGTCGCCGCCGACGTCGAGCCATCGACCGACACCTCCTTCACCGTCAGCCTGAGCAACTTCTCCGGCCCGTTCGACCTGCTCCTGTCGCTGATCACCAAGCGCGAGATGGACATCACCGAGATCGCCCTGAGCGCCGTCACCGACGAATTCCTGTCGTACCTGCGAGGCCTCGACTCCGATGAAGAGCTCGACAAGGCGAGCGAGTTCCTGGTCGTCGCCGCAACGCTCCTCGACCTCAAGGTCGCGGGCCTGCTGCCCCAGGGCGAGCTCGTCGACGCCGAAGACGTCGCCCTGCTCGAGGCGCGCGACCTCTTGTTCGCGCGACTGCTGCAGTACCGCGCGTTCAAGCAGGCCGCCGAGTGGTTCGCCACCCGAGGCGAGGCCGAGGGCGACCGTCACGCCCGCAGCGTCCGGCTCGAGCAGAAGTACCGCGTCTCGACACCCGAACTCGTCTGGACCCTGTCCGTCGACGACTTCGCCGCGCTCGCCGCGATGGCGATGACGCCGCGCGAGGTGCCGACCGTCGGGCTCGACCACCTGCACGCGCCGCTCGTCAGCATCCGTGAGCAGGCCGCGATCGTCGTCTCCATGCTGCGCCGCGGCGCCGTCATGAGCTTCCGCGAACTGGTCGACGGGATCGACGTGAAGGGCGTCGTCGTGGCGCGATTCCTCGCGATCCTGGAGCTCTATCGGGGCGCGTCCCTGAGCTTCGAGCAGCTCGAGCCGCTCGGCGAACTCAGTATTCGCTGGACCGCCGAACACTGGACCGAAGAGAACCTCGCCAACCTGGGGGCCGACTATGACGGATGAACAGGATCCCGGGGAGGGCGCGACCGGCGCTCCCTCGACGCCCCCACCCGGCGTGCCGATCGCACGCACCCTCGAGGCGATCCTGATGGTCGCCGACGAACCGCAGAGCCTCGTCTCGCTCGCCACCGCCATCGGTGCTCCCGTGCCCGCGGTCCGCCAGGCCGTGGAGACGCTCGTGGCCGACTTCGACGGCGTCGACGGCGGTGACGGGCAGCCTGGCATCCGCCGTGGCTTCGAGCTCCGCGAAGTCGGAGGCGGCTGGCGCTTCTACGTGCGCGAAGAATTCGACCCGATCGTCCGCGACTTCGTGCTCACGCAGAACCCCACGCGCCTCTCACAGGCCGCGCTCGAGACGCTCGCCGTGATCGCCTACAAGCAGCCGATCACCCGCGGAGCGATCGCTCAGATCCGGGCCGTCAACGTCGACAGCGTGGTCCGCACCCTCCTCGGCCGCGGTCTGATCACCGAGTCCTTCACCGACGCCGAGACCGGCGCGATCAACTACGAGACGACCGAGCTTCTGCTGACGCACCTCGGAATCAACTCCATCGACGAGCTGCCGCTGATCTCACCGCTGCTCTCCGATGGTTCAGGAGGCTTCGGCGATGGCAGCGAATAGCAACGACAAGGGCCCGCAGGATCCCGCGCCCTCCCAGGGCGAGCGCCTCCAGAAGGTCATGGCCGCGGCCGGTATCGCCAGCCGCCGGGTCTCCGAAGACCTGATCGCCGCGGGCCGCGTCACGGTCAACGGCGTCGTCGTCACCGAACCGGGCCGGCGCGTCGACCCCGCGGTGGATCAGGTGGTCGTCGACGGCCAGGCGGTCCAGCTCGACCCGTCGCGCCGCTACCTCATGCTCAACAAGCCCGTCGGCGTCGTGTCGTCGCTGCGCGACGAGCGCGGGCGCCCCGACCTCACCGAGTTCACGCGCCACTACGAGGAGCGACTGTTCAACGTCGGCCGCCTCGATGCGGAGACCAGCGGGCTCCTCATCCTCACCAACGACGGCGAGCTGGCTCACGTCCTCGCCCACCCGTCGTTCGGCGTGCTCAAGACGTACATCGCCAAGGTCGAGGGCTCGATCACCCCGGCGACGGTCAAGAAGCTCATCGCCGGCATCGAGCTCGACGACGGTGAGATCCACGCCGACTCCGCGCGCATCGTGGACCGCGGCTCCGGCAGCGCCGGTGGCACGAGCATCGTCGAGATCACCCTCCACTCCGGGCGCAACCGCATCGTCCGTCGCATGCTTGACGCCGTCGGGCACCCGGTCGTCGACCTGGTGCGCCGCCAGTTCGGCCCCCTGCACCTCGGCAGCCTCCGGATCGGCGAGGTCCGCGACCTGACCCGCGACGAGCTGGGCGAGATCCTGACCATCGCTCGCGATGCCGGGCTCGGTTCCGTCACGATCACGGCCGCCGTCCAGGAGTCGCAAGACGACACGGGAGTCGAACTCGTCGCGGATGTCGACGACGACGTCGCCGAGTCGGAGAAGGAGTACTACGACGAAGACGACGACGAGTACGAACCCGAACTCGACGCCCGGGACGAGAGCCGCCGCGGGCGTGCCGAAGGCGGCGACCGGGGCGGGCAGGATCGCCGCGTCCCCAAGAAGCAGTACGACAGCAACGGTGAGCGTCGCGTCGCCGTCAACGGCGATGTGACCGGTGGGCGGGCGGTCAAGGGCGACCAGGCCCCGAGCCGCCGCTCGCAGGTGCGGAAGCAGCAGGAGCAGCGCCGGCGCGGGAACGGCCGATGACGGCCGGCGAGCCGCGACGCATCGACGGGACCGTCCGCATCGTCGGCTCCGGCCTCCTGGGCGCGAGCATCGGCCTCGCTCTGAGGCGCCAGTCGGTCGACGTCATCCTCGACGACGTCTCGCCCGCGGCGCGGAACCTGGCCATCGACTACGGTGCCGGGCGCGCCCCGGCCGAGGGAGACGATCCTGCGCTGATCGTGGTCTGCGTCCCACCGGACGTCACCGCCGACATCGTCGAGCGCGAGCTCGCGGGCTACCCGAACGCCCTCGTCACCGACGTGGCCAGCGTGAAGGTCGCACCTCTCCGCGAACTCCGGCGGCGGGGAGCCGACGTCTCGCGCTACGTCGGCTCGCATCCCATGGCCGGGCGCGAGCGCGGTGGCCCGATCTCGGCGCGCGCCGACCTGTTCGTGGGCAGACCGTGGGTGATCGCCGGGCACGACGGCATCAGCTACAAGAAAGCGGCGCTGCTCGAAGACCTCATCCTCGACCTCGGCGCCACGCCGATCGAGATGGCCCCGGAAGAGCACGACGCCGGAGTCGCCGTCGTGTCCCACTCGCCGCAGGTGATCGCGTCGCTGATGGCCGCACGGCTGCGCGACGCCCCCGACGCGGCACTCGGCCTCGCCGGGCAGGGCGTTCGCGACGTGACCAGGATCGCCTCGAGCGATCCTGCCCTCTGGGTCCAGATCCTCGGGGCGAACGCCGCGACGGTCGTCGACGTCCTGCGGGCCTTCCGCGGAGACCTGGATCGCGTGATCGACGCGCTCGAAGCGCCCGCGGATCCCGGCGCCCTGCGCACCCTGGCCGAGAGCATCGGGGCCGGCAACGCGGGGTCGCCCGGCTTCCGGGCAAGCACGGGCAGTCGAAGGTGTTCGCGCAGGTCGTGGTGCTCGTCGACGACACCCCGGGCCAGCTCGGTCGCCTCCTCACCGAGATGGGTGAGATCGGCGTGAACCTCGAAGACCTGCGGCTCGAGCACTCGCCCGGGGCGCAGTTCGGCCTGGCCGAGGTGAGCGTCGTGCCCGAACACGAAGAACGATTGATCGACGACCTGATCCGGCGCGGCTGGACCATTGCAGGAGCGGCATGACGAACGACCCTCTCTTCCCGACGTCCCGAACACGGCGGAGGGCATCGCCGACTTCACGGGCGACCTCTACGACCGGTACCGCGCGAGCGATCTCTACAAGCCGGTCGTGGTCGCCGTCGACGGCCCGGCGGGCAGCGGCAAGTCGAGTGTGAGCCGTGCCGCGGCCAAGGCCCTCGGCTTCGACTACCAAGACACCGGGGCCGCGTACCGGGCCTTCGCTCTGCACGCCGTCCAGCAGAACGTCGATCTCGATGATCCTGCCGCTGTCGTGAAGACCCTGCCGACCTTCGCCTACGAGATCGGCATCGACCCCGACGACCACTACGTCAGGGTCGACGGCGTCGACGTGACGGACGAGATCCGGACGCCGCGCGTGACGGCGTCGGTGGCGCACGTGGCGAAGCTGCCGGAGGTGCGCCACTACCTCGTCGACCTGTTCCGGGGCATCATCGCGGGGACGTCGAAACCCGGCATCGTGACGGAGGGCCGCGACATCACGACCGTCGTCGCCCCGAACGCCCAGGTCAGGATCCTGCTCACCGCCTCGGAAGAGGCTAGAATGGCCAGGCGTTCCGCGGAGATCACGGGGCAGAGTGCCGAAGAAACAGCCCGGCAGCTGTCGAAACGAGACCAGCAGGACAGCAAGGTGGTCGATTTCATGACAGCCGCAGAAGGCGTCACGACTCTCGACTCCACCAATCTCGACTTCGATCAGACGGTTCAAGCCGTCGTCGAGCTCGTGCGTTCCATCGCCACGGCGCCTGTCGCCGAGGGCTGAGGGCCCGAGCCAGAACACTTAGAGGAGCCCACCGTGGCAAAAGAAGACGACTTCCCCGAGTTCGACGACTCGATGGCCGACCGCTTGGCGACCCTCGACGACGTCGACGCCGAACAACGCGCCAGCGCCCTCAAGCAGGGCCTCGGCGACTACGAGCTCGACGACGAAGACATCGACGTCCTCGAGGGTGCCGAATGGGACCCGAACGCCGTCACCTACTCGCCTGCGCTGCCCGTGCTGGCAATCGTCGGGCGCCCGAACGTCGGCAAGTCGCAGCTGGTCAACCGCATCATCGGTCGCCGCGAGGCCGTCGTCGAAGACAAGCCGGGCGTGACCCGTGACCGCGTCTCGTACAAGGCCGAGTGGGCCGGGCGCCGTTACACGATCGTCGACACCGGCGGGTGGGAGCCCGACGCCATCGGCATCGACGCCTCCGTCGCCATGCAGGCAGAGATCGCCGTCGACCTGGCCGACGCCGTGCTCTTCGTCGTCGACGTCAACGTGGGCGCCACCGCGACCGACGAGCACGTCGTCCGCATGCTGCGCGCCACCCACAAGCCCGTTCTGCTCGTCGCCAACAAGACCGACGACGACCGGAAGGCCATCGAGGCCGCCGAACTCTGGAGCCTCGGCCTCGGCGAGCCGTTCCCCGTCTCCGCCCTCCACGGGCGCGGCGTGGCCGACCTGCTCGACAAGGCCATGACCATGCTTCCCGCCGTGTCGAACGTCGCCAAGGAGGAGATCGGCGGCCCCCGCCGCGTCGCGATCCTGGGGCGCCCGAACGTCGGCAAGTCGTCGCTGCTCAACCGCGCCGCGGGCGAAGAGCGCGTCGTTGTCAACGAGATCGCCGGCACGACCCGCGACCCCGTCGACGAGCAGGTCGAGATCGGCGGCCGCATCTGGACCTTCGTCGACACCGCGGGCATCCGCAAGCGTGTCCACCTGCAGCAGGGCGCCGACTTCTACGCGTCGCTCCGCACGTCGGCCGCCCTCGAGAAGGCCGAGGTCGCCGTCGTCGTCCTCGACGTGACCGAGCAGATCTCGACGCAAGACCTCCGCATCATCGACCTCGTCCTCGAGTCGGGCCGGGCGCTGGTCCTGGCGTTCAACAAGTGGGACCTCCTCGACGACGACCGGCGACGCTACCTCGAGCGCGAGATCGAACAGGATCTCGACCATGTCAGCTGGGCGCCGCGGGTCAACATCTCCGCGAAGACCGGCCGACACCTGGAGCGCCTCGTCCCCGCACTCGAGCTCGCCCTCGAGTCGTGGGACACCCGCATCCCGACCGGCAAGTTCAACGCCCTGCTCGCCGAGCTCACGCAGGAGCACCCGCACCCCGTGCGCGGCGGCAAGCAACCCCGCATCCTGTTCGGCACCCAGGCGGCCAACCGCCCGCCGACGTTCGTGCTCTTCACGACCGGGTTCCTCGACCCGCAGTACCGGCGGTTCATCACTCGGCGTCTGCGCGAGATCTTCGGGTTCGAGGGGACGCCTATCACCGTCAACATGCGCGTGCGCGAGAAGCGCAAGCGTTCGTAGCTCGTGTCGTCGGCGCCGCAAGACGTTTCCCGGACAACGAGACCGGCCGCGGCCGGTCGAAGTGTCCGGGAAACGTCTTGCGGCAGGGCTCTGAGATAATCGGAGCATGGTCAACGCCGCGTCGACGCCGCCTCCGGGCACTCTCGGGGCGTTCGTAGACGGGCTGTTCCAGACGTTCCGGGTCGATCGGCTCGCGGGCGGACGCCAGCACTCCGTCGTCGCGCGCGAAGACAGGCGGGAGCACCCGCGCACCGTGCGCGCCTTCCAGCGCATCCGGTGGCTGCTGGTCGGCGAAACGGTCGTCGGCCTGACCGCCGTGGTGATCGCGGTCCTGCTCGCCCTCGACGGGGTGCCCGTTCCGTGGGCGGTGTGGTTCCGTTCGACGGTCGTGCTGCTGATCACGCTGTCGCTCTACGTGTTCGCCTGGCGGGCGCAGCTCGGCTACTCCTGGGCGTTCGCGCGGCTGCGTCTCTTCTCGCGGATCTTCCCGCTCGTCACGATCGTGGTGGCGAGCCTGCCCGGCCTCTACCCGTTCTGGATGGTCGTCGAGCAGTGGGTCTTCTCGGTGCTGATGGTGGGGATCGCCGTTGTGCTGTCGAGCGGGCACCTGCGGGCCGTGTTCCCGGCACCGCCGCGGCGGGTTGCTCGCTGAGTGCTGCTGCCCGGCGCGCGCTGCCGCTGCCGGCTCGCCGCGCGGTGGTCGTGCGCACAGGACGGCGTGTGCGGAAAGCGAGCGGCGTGTTGTGGACGACCACGGGGTTGGCCGGGCAGGGCCGGGCCGCCCGGGCCGGCGGAGCCGGCGGCTAGGCGGGCTCGCGCCGGGAGAGATGCACGGCGCCGGGAGCGACCTCGCGGCCGTCGGGGTCGACGAAGGCCAAGCGGAGGGCGGCGCCGGAGTCGGGGTCGGTGTAGGTGATCCGGGATCCTGCGTCGACCGGCCGGTGTTCGACGCCCCAGGCGTTGAGGGCAGCCAGCACCGCGGAGAGTTCGCGGCCCGCGTCGGTGAGCAGGTACTCCTCGCGCTCGCGCTCGCCGGGCTCGCGGTAGGTCTGCCGGGTCAGGACGCCGAACTCGACCAGCGACGCCAGCCGCGCCGTCAGGATGTCGGGGGAGACGCCGAGGTGCGACCGGAACTCGGAGAAGCGCGTGCGCCCCAGCATGGCGTCGCGGATCACGAGCAGCGCCCAGCGCTCGCCGAGCACGTCGAGGCTGCGGGCGATACCGCAGGTGGGATCGGGGCAGGATCGCGAGGTCATGTCGTTCAGTGTAGCTCAGTTGGGTTTTCCTATCCAGGGTGCTATCGTCGGGCGCATGCCAACTCAGAACCGCCTCGCCTTCTGGACCTGCGCCGCCGTCCTGGCCCTCGCGCTGTGGACGAGCGGCGCCGCCACACCGGTCTATCCGCTCTACTCGGCCGACTGGCACCTCACGCCCTTCCTGACGACGTCGATCTTCGCGGTGTACCCGCTCGTACTCGTCGTGGTCCTTCTCGTCTTCGGAGACCTGAGCGACGCCATCGGCCGTCGGGCGTCGATCCTGCTGGGGGTCGTCTCCTCGATCGTCGGCGTGCTGCTGTTCGCGTTCGCCCCGGACGTCGGCTGGGTGCTCGTCGGTCGGGCCTTCATGGGCCTCGGTGTCGGCCTCTCGCTCAGCCCGGCAACGGCCAAGATGATCGACATCGCGGGTCCGTCGAACTCGGCTCGCACCGGAGCCATCAGCACCGCGTCGACCGCCGTCGGCCTCGTGTTCGCCACGCTGCTCGGCGGGGCACTCGTGCAGTACGCGCCGTTCCCGCTGCACCTGACCTACTTCGTGCTGCTGGCCGTCGAACTCGTGGTGCTGGTGCTCGTGTGGCGGCTCGATCGCGACCGTGATCCTGCCGCGCGTCGCTGGAGACCGCGCGGCATCTCGGTGCCCCGTTCGCTCTGGGGAGCGGTCGCTGCGGCCGCCGTGTCGATCAGCGCGTCCTACGCGCTCGGAGCCGTCGTCCTCTCCCTGGGCGCCTCGATCGGCAAACAGCTGATCGGCAGCGACAACGCGTTCGTCACGGGGGCGATCATCGCCGTGTCGATGGTCGTCATCGGGGTGGTCGCGCTGGCATCGCGCAGGATCCCGCTCGTCGTCGCCCTGCCCATCGCGTTCGTGGCGACCGCCCTCGGCTTCACCTCCCTCGTCCTGGCTGCGTCGGCGCACTCGCTCGGACTGTTCCTGGCGTTCTGCGTGCTGGCCGGAATCGGCTACAGCCTCCTGTTCGCGGGCGGCCTCCAGATCGTCGGCCGGTTCGCGCCGGCCCACCACCGCGCGGGGACCCTGTCCGCCGTGTATCTGGTGGCCTACCTCGTGCAGGGCGGGACGGCTCTCTGGCTCGGCAGCGAGGCGACCGCCGGCGGCCTGGCGCACGCGGTCGACGTGGGCGCACCCGTGATCGTCGGGCTGGCGCTGCTCGCCCTGGTGTTCGTGGTGGTGCTGGTGCGGCCGCGGCGGGGCGCGCGCTCGGCGGCACCCGTGGCTGTCGAGTAGGGCCGGCGTCGTAGGGGGCTTCGTGTGCGTCGTGCCTGGTGGTGTGGCCGACGTGCCGTTGCGGCCGGGCGTCCGGCCGTCGTGCCGGGCGTCCTCCCGTCGTGCCGGGCTCGTTCCCGTCGTGCCGGGCTCGTTCCCGTCGTGCCGGGCGTCCTCCCGTCGTGCCGGGCTCGTTCCCGAAATCGAAGGGGATTCTGCTACGGGCTAGGCGTTCATGCGGATCCCGTGGGCGTCCAGCGAAAATCCCCTTCGATTTCGGGAGGGGGCCGGGATCGGGGTGACCGGGGCGCCGGGAGGGGGCCGGGATCGGGGGGACCGGGGCGCCGGGAGGGGGCCGGGATCGGGGTGACCGGGGCGCCGGCAGGGGGCGCGCGGGACGGGAAGCCCCGGGCGGGGTCAGGCGTGTGCGTCGAGGAAGGCCAGCGTCGACGTCCAGGCCTCGGCGGCGTAGCCGGCGTTGAAGGCGTGCGGGTTCTGGTCGTTGAAAAAGGCGTGGCCCGTGCCGGCGTAGACGACGGGGGTGAAGTCGACGCCGGCCGACTCCATGGCGGCCGTCACCTCGGGCAGCGAGGTGATGAGGCGCTCGTCCTCGTCGCCGTAGAACGCCAGGACCGGGGCCGAGATGCGCGCAAGGTCGGCCGACGCGGGCGGTGAACCGTAGAACGGGACCGCCGCCGCGATGCGGGGGTCGGCGGCGGCGAGGGCGAAGCTGTAGCTTCCGCCGAAGCAGAAGCCCGTGACCGCGAGGTGACCCGAGCATCCTGGGATCTCCTCGAGGTGGTCGAGGACCTTCTGGAGCGCGCCGACGGCCCACACCGCGAACTCGGGCGAGCGCATGGGCGCGGACGCCTCGCGCATGCGCGTCTGCGACTCGTTCTTGGCCTGGTCGTCGTCTCCCGCTCGGATGGCCATCAGTTCCTCGCCGAGAGCGGGCTGCATGCCGCCGCGGCTCAGCACGTCCGGTGCCGCAGCGACCCAGCCGGCAGCGGCGAAGCGGTCGGCCACGCTGCGGATCTGATCGACGAGACCCCAGATCTCGTGGATCACGACGAGGCCGCCCTTGACCGCGACGCCGTCGGGCGGCGTGGCGAGGTAGACGTCGAAGGGTCCGTCGTGGTCGAGCTGCAGAGTCGTTGACATAAGGGCAGTCAATCACTCCGTTCCGGCAGTGCCGTGATGTCGGAGGTGACCACTACCTTCGAGGCATGCCGACGCATCCCCTCGAGCCCCTGTCCGCCGACGAGATCGCCGGGGTGTCCGCGATCCTGCGCCGTGATCGGGCACTTCCGGGCACCTCGCGCTTCGTCTTCATCGAGACGTTCGACCCGCCGAAAGACGTGGTGCTCGCCTGGCAGCCGGGCGACGAGTGGGATCGCCAGGGTTTTGCGGTCCTCCGCGAGAGCGCCGAGCACAAGACCTACGAGGCCGTCGTGTCGTTGACGCACGACCGCGTGGTCTCCTACGAGCACATCGAAGGCGTGCAGCCGCCCATCACCGTCGAAGAGTTCGACCTGTCGGAGGCCCTCGTGCGGAACGACCCGCGCTGGCAGGCGGCCATGCGGCTTCGCGGCGTCGACGACTTCGACTCGGCGATGATCGACAAGTGGTCGTCGGGTTACACCGGCCCCGGCGATTCCGCCGAGCGTCGCCTGGCCCGGCTCCTGACCTTCGTGCGAGCTGGCCAGTACGACAACGGCTACGCGCACCCCGTCGAGGGGCTCATCGTGACCATCGACATGGACACCTGGGAGGTCCTCGAGGTCACCGACCACGGCGTCGTGCCGCTCCCGCCGACGACCGGCAACTTCGAAGAGGCCCTCTGGTCGAAAGACACCCAGTACCCGCCGCTGTCCGGCTCGCGAGAGCCGATGAAGCCGATCGAGATCACGCAGCCGCAGGGCTCCAGCGTCGAGCTCGACGGGCACTCGCTGTCGTGGGGCCCGTGGCGCCTGCAGATCGGCTACACGCCGAGGGAGGGCGTGATCCTGCAGGATGTCCGCTATCTCGACCACGGCAAGCTACGGCCGATCCTCTACCGCGGCTCCGTCTCCGAGATGTACGTGCCCTACGGTGACCCCGCCGCGACGCACTGGAACAAGAACGTCTTCGACGAGGGGGAGTACGGGCTCGGGGTGCTGGCGAACTCGCTCGAGCTCGGCTGCGACTGCGTGGGCGAGATCCTGTATCTCGATGCGGTGGTGAACGACCAGGAGGGCGGAGCGGTCACGATTCCGAACGGCATCTGCGTGCACGAAGAAGACGCCGGCATCGGCTGGAAGCACACCGAGTACCGCGACGGTCGCGGCGAGGTGCGCCGCAATCGTCGGCTCGTCATCTCGTTCTTCGTGACGGTCGGCAACTACGACTACGGCTTCTACTGGAACATCCACCTCGACGGCTCCATCGAGCTCGAGGTGAAGCTGACCGGCATCATCTCGACGGGAGCCCTGCAGCCGGGCGCCGTCGCACCCGGTGGCGAGCCCGGCTTCGGCACGCTGGTGGCTCCAGAGCTCTATGGGCCGCACCACCAGCACTTCTTCAGCGTCCGGCTCGACATGCAGGTCGACGGTCCGCGCAACAACGTCGACGAGCTGAACTCCGCCGCGGTGCCGGCCGGCCCGTCGAACCCGTGGGGCAGTGCATGGCAGGTGGCTCGAACCCGCCTCACCTCCGAGGCGGACGCCGCCCGCGACGCCTCGTCGTCGACCGCCCGGTCGTGGCTCGTCACCTCATCCGACACCGTCAACGGTGTGGGCGGCCGGCCTGGCTACCTCATCGAGCCGGGCACCGCGGCGCCGTTCTTCGCGCAGCCGGGGTCGCAGCAGCGCTCGCGCGGGGCCTTCGCGACGAAGCAGCTCTGGGTCACGGCCTACTCGCCGCGCGAGCGGTACGCGGCCGGCGAGTACATCGCGCAGCAGCCTGTCGACCAGGGCGTCTCCCGCTTCGTCGAGGGCGATCGCCCCCTCGTCGACGCCGACCTCGTCTGCTGGTACACGGTCGGGGTGCACCACGTGGTTCGCCCCGAAGACTGGCCGGTCATGCCGGTGGCCAAGGCCGGGTTCCATCTCAAGCCGGTCGGCTTCTTCGACGGCAACCCCATGCTCGACCTGGCTCCCGAGCCCCTGGGCGACCACTGCGCGCACCACAGCGAGGGCGGCCACGCGGCGCACGGGTAGGGAGCGGGGTGCGGGTGTCGGGGTGGGGCGTCGCTGGGGAGGCGCGTGATCGGTGGTGCGTCGTCGATGGGGGAGAAGGGGCAGGATCACGTCCCGTCGCGAGGAACCGCGGCCCGCGACTCCAACACCGCTGACCAGCCTCGGCGTCGGACGAGCTGCGCGGGATCGGTGCCGCCCAGCGAGAATGCCGCCAAGCGGGATGTCGCCCAGCACGCCATACGGTTGTCGCATGACGAGGCAGACGGAGCAGGCGTGGCGCACGACGAACCGAGAAGAGGTCTACCGGGGTCGTGTCCGGTTGGTCGATCACGCCGTGGAGTTCGCCGACGGCACCCGATCGCACTACGAGGTCGATGAGAGCATCCCGTTCGCCGTCGCTACCCTCGTCATCGACGGTGATGCGGTGATCCTGACCCGGCAGTATCGCTACCCGATCGACCGGTGGATCTACGACCTGCCCGGAGGCGCGGGAACAGACGGCGAAACTCCGGCGGAAGCCGCGAGTCGGGAGGTGGAGGAGGAGCTCGGGCTCGTCCCCAACGAGCTCGTGTCGCTGCACACCTTCTACGTGAACCCGGGCCGCGCTGCGTGGCCCGTGCACGTGTTCGTCCGCGACTCCGGAACGCGGAACGGCACGCCGGATCGCTCGGACCTCTCGGAGCAAGTCAGGCTCGTTCGATTGAGCGTGCGTGATCTGGACGCCGCGATCACGAGCGGTGAAGTTGTCGATCCGGCCCTGTTGGTGGCCCGTGCGGCCGCGGCGGTCCGGGGCTTCCTGCCGCCGTTGACCCCTGCGGCAGGCTAGGGCGAGCCTGCTCGAACCGGGAGCCGGGCACCTCGGCATCCTGCGCTGCCGCTAGTGGACGCTCGGCGCCTTCGTCAGGGTCACGAGCTTCTTGCCGCGCTGAGTCAGGTCGATCGTCTTGCCGTCGTTGGTGAACTTCGCGGTGTACTTCTCGGAGTACCCGGTCTCGGTGACCTGCAGCGTGTAGCCGCCGCCGTCAGCGGTGCCGATGATGTGGCACATGCCCGGCTCGGCGATGGCCGTGAACTTCCCGCTGCGGTAGAGCATGCTCGTGCAGTTGCCGTCGTCGCTGATCGTCTTGTTCGGTGTTCCGTCGGAGGCCTTCCAGACGCCGGCGATATCGGGATACCCGGTCGAGCAGCCTGTGAGGGCAAAGGCGCAGGATGCCACGGCGACCGCGACGAGAAGGCGTTTCACTTCTCCAGCCTACGACGGGCTCGAGCGCGCGCTTCGCGTCACTCCGCCCCGGCCCCTCACCCGCAACGGGACGCACTCGATGGTTCGTGGCGAGCCGTCGAGTCGGGTATGCTGTTCAGGTTGCCTCGGTCGGGGCAACACCAAGATCTGCCGGTTCTCCGGCGCGCAGCCTGGCTGCAGATCTCGGGCTGTGGCGCAGCTTGGTAGCGCACTTGACTGGGGGTCAAGGGGTCGCAGGTTCAAATCCTGTCAGCCCGACCAAATCATAAAAGGTCGCCCTCGGGCGGCCTTTTCTTTGGTCGCGCTGACGGACGCGGAGTTGCGCGTGGGCCGGGGTTCGGCTTCGGACCTCGAGACATCGGCCCACGGCGGCAGTCGCGATCCAGCCCAAGCCCGATTAACCCTGCCCGATGTGCCACGACGGCAAGAACAAGACGTCGCCCGACCAGCTCTGTTCGGACGTCATGTCCCTTCGGACGATCGCCGCGAGGATCCCGGGCATGACCTTCGACAGGACGAGTGAGCGGGGAGTTCGTCTGCCGAGCGCCAACCGGCACCGTATCCGAGGTGATCCATGGTCGTGAACCGCAGGTGCGTCAGCACCGCCGTCACTTCTTCTGACGACAGCCAGATGGGCGCGGAGAGCTGTGGCGAGATCGTCCGCCAGACATCCAGCTTTGTTCCTCTGAACGTTGGCTCGGCGAGGATGGCTCGAGCCACCGTCACTCGGTCGGCCAGGCCGTCAAGGTAGGAGGCCCACTGTTTTTCCACCTGATCGGAGAAGAGGGCGGTCAGTGTCCGGCCGATCACCGAGGACTTGGCCTGAAGGGCGCGGCGGTACTGCGCGATGAGCACGGGATCATCCAGGCCCTCGATGCTCTGATCGATCTTCGGGGGGACACCTCGATTTCGACGTGCCTTCCCTCGACCGCGGCTACGACGGCGCGACCCACGAGCCGAGCGAAGTCTTCCTCGGTTGCGTCGGGTGTGAAATCGCTGCGCACGTCGAATCTGATCCGCTCAGGCGCACGACCTGGAGACGAGGGGGCAGACACCGCCACCGCTGCTTCCATCCGACGCGCCACGTCGTCGGGCAGGTCACGAACAGCTCCGAGCATCTGGCCGACAACGCGCGACACCGCAACCCGATTGGCGACCGGGTCGGATTCGTACCAGGTCGATACGAGGAACGCGATGGATTCTGACAGGGCTGCCAGATAGGCCCGAGTATCGGCCGATGCGTTCCGCGCCTCGGCCTGATCGGCAGCTGACATCTCGTCGCGAACGAGACGCGCCATGGCTGATGGTCCGACCAGGCTCTCTCGTATGATCTGTTGCCGCGGGTCCGATGCGAGCTTCGAAAAGGTTCGGGTGAGGACGTCCTCCGCCCACTCGCGATCTGCTGGAGCGACCGCCGTGAACTCGGCTGCCGAGCGGTGTGCCAGCTCCTCGTTGGCGCGGCTCACAAGAGATTCGATTTGGACTCCGCGCAGATCTGTCACGTCTCCGATCGCATCGGCGAGATCGGAACCGCCGACGAGCCGCAGTGCAGCCTTCAGCAAGGTGATGCTTATTGCCGGCGAGTTTTTCCCGGGTAGTGCAGTCGACATTCATGGTCCCCTCTGTTCAGCCTTCCCCTGCGCATCACCATAAGGGAGCCTCATCGCGCCGCGTTGCCTCTGGGGCCCCTGCGTCGCGAACCAGACTGAGACGGTGTTCTCGGCAGCCAAGCGTGCCCCGCGCCCTGGCGCGAGCGTCAGGATCGTCGCTCAGGCGGATTTCGCACCGGCGCACCCGCCCACCGGCTCAGAGCGGCGGTGAGGCCGATGCCGGCCTCGGTGGGGTCGGTGGCTTCGGTCGCCCAGGCGATGATGCCGTCGGGCCGGACCAGCAGGCCGGTCAGCGTCCGATAGGCGTCGGGGCACGCGACTGTCGCTGCGTCCTCGATGACGGTCGACACGCGCTCCGGCCAGCCGTCCGCGATCCTGGTGAGGTTTCCCTTCAGGCGGTCGATCAGGACGAAGCTCGCGGTGTGGAAGTGGTCGGCGAGCCGGCCGCCGTCGGTGAGCGGCGCATCGCCGACGAGCCGGCCGACGAGCGCGTGGCAGGGCTCCACGCCCGTGGCGGCCTCCGGTGCGACGTCGTACCGTTGGGCGACGCCGACGGTCGCGAGGACCAGGTGGGTCGTCGTGGTCGTGTTCGACAGGAGATCCTGTTGCACGATGCGGCGCAGCTGGATCGTCTTGTCGTCGCCCCGCATCAGGGCGACCTGGGCGCGAGTCCAGTCCAGAACCTGAGCGCCGATGGGGTGTCGCTCGGTGGAGTAGCTGTCCAGCAGTCCCTCGGGCGCCCAGCCGTTGACGGTCGCAGCGAGTTTCCAGCCGAGGTTGATCGCGTCGCCGGCGCCGAGGTTGAGGCCCTGCCCGCTGAACGGCGAGTGCACGTGCGCCGCATCTCCGGCGAGGAGGACGCGGCCGGCGCGGTAGGTCGTGGCCTGTCGGGCGTTGTCGGTCCACCGGGTCGCAGAGCCGTGGATGGCGCGGACGGTGACGTCGCGACCGGTCACCAGTCGGATGCTGGCCTGGAGCTCCTCCGTCGTCACCGGCTCGTCACGGACCGCCCGGTCGGGGGCACCCGTGAATTGGACGGTGAGAATTCGGCCCGGGATGGGCCCGAGGCAGTACACCCCGGTGGGCGTGTGGTTCCAGCCCCGGCCGAGACCCTCGGTGCCTTCCAGATCGGCGATGGCCTGGTAGCCCGTGATCTCCGGGTCCGTGCCGACGAAATCGATGCCGGCCAGCCGGCGGATCCTGCTGCGCCCGCCGTCGGCCCCGACGACCCACGCGACGCGAATCGGGCAGCGACTGGTCGTGAGCGTCATCCCCGTCTCGTGCCCCTGGTCGTCGACGACGGACTGCATGCCCGTCACGTCGACGCCGCGCGCGACCTCGACTCCGAGGGCTGCGGCATGTGCTCCGAGCAGCGCTTCGACCTCGCTCTGTCGCACCATCGTGGAGCCGGCGGCCCCCGAGTGAGCGGCGATCTCGGGATCGGTCTGGTCGACGAGGTCGGGACGGAAGAACATCCCGGCGAAGTGACCCGTGCTGGGAAATGTGGGGCGTCCGTCGACTGCGGACGGACCGCCGGTCGGCGGCAGGGAGGTGCCGTTGGCGGCAGCGAACGCCCGGAGCTCCTCGAAGAACCGTTGTTGCGCGGCCTCTGCAGCCGGGCGCAGTCCACGACGGTCCAGGATCTCGGCCGTCGCCACAGTGATCGACCCCGCCTTGATCGTCGGATCTGGTGATTCGTGCCGGTCCAGCACGACGACGCTGACCCCGGCCGTGGCGAGCTCGGCCGCGACGAGGAGCCCGGTCGGCCCGGCGCCGATGACACCGACCTGGTAGTCGACGTCGGCGACCGCTTCGAGCGGAGGGATGCTGCTGTCGGACGTCACGGCGTCCTCCTCAAAAACTATCGGTGAATGGGAACTTCGCCATCATCAGCTATCACTGATAGTTTTGTCAAATGGTCAAAATCAATCGAGACGTCGTGATCGGTGAAGCGCTCGAACTGCTCGACGAGGTCGGCCTCGACGCCGTGAGCACGAGGCGGCTCGCTCAGCGGCTCGGTGTCGAGCAGCCCTCGCTGTATTGGCATTTCCGCAAGAAGAGCGACCTCCTCAGCGGGATGGCCCAGGCGGCGATGCTCGGGCATGCCGAGGCACCGCTCCCCGACGACTCCGACGAGTGGCAGGCGTGGTTCGTGGAGAACTACCGCAGCTTCCGGCTCACCCTCCTGCACCACCGAGACGGCGCGCGACTCCACGCCGGCCTCCTTCCCGGACAAGCCGACTACGAGCGGATCCTGCTCAAACAAGCCTTCCTGGTCGCGTCAGGAGTCCCGGTGAGAGACGCTCAGATGGCCATGCTCGCCGCGAGTCGCTTCACGGTGGGCAGCGTCCTCGAAGAACAGGCCGACCCCGAGAGCGACCTCGGAGAGCGAGCGGCCGTGGAGCTCGGGGCGCCCAGGATCGATCACGAATCAGCTTTCGAGGACGGGCTCAGGCTGATCGTCGAGGGCCTTCGCGCGCGGGTCGAGAAGGAACCGGGATAGTTCGGGGCGTCAGCCCTTGAGGCGCATCACGACCGCGGCGGCGATCTGGTCGACGACGTGCGGATATCGCCGGACGCCTTCTCCTGACGTCGCCGGGGTCAGGTCCGTTCGTCGCGCAGGATGCTGAAGATCTCGGAGTCTCGCCATCCCTCGGCGAGACGGTGGGTGTGGCGCAACCTGCCCTCGTAGGTCATGCCGATCCGGCGAAGGATTTTCGCCGAGGCACCATTGCGGGGGTCGCAGGTCGCTTCAACGCGTTCGACCCCGAGAGTGTCGAACGCCCGGGAGACGAGCAGCTCTCCGATGGCCGAACCGATGCCCCGCCCCCAGAGGGCGACGTCCACCGCGTACGAGATCTCTGCGCGATGGGAGCTGTGGATCCTGAGCTCGCCAAGACCGGTGACGAAACGGTGAGCATCCTCGGCAACCCAGATCCATCTCGACTGAGGGCGGGTCTCCCATGCCGAGAGGGCGTGGTCGACGAAGGCCGCGGTGTCTGCTTCGGTATTGGGCCCCCAGGGCTGAAACACGGAGGCTTTCGGGTTGGCGGCCCACTCGTGAATTCGCGGTGCGTCGGAGGGTCGAATCGGCCGCAACGTCAGGTCTTTCGCCTCGACGTGTTGCATGGCCCACAGCCTAGGCGCCCCAGGGATTCGGGGACGTACGAGCGCCGTCGGCGGAGCCGCCCGTAAACTCAGCCGGGTGATAACCGCGAGCGCCATCGTCTTCGATCTCGACGGAACCCTGTTCGACCATGCGACGTCGGCGCGGCGGGGCCTTCGCGCGTGGCTGGCGTCAGCGGGCGTCGAGTCGACCAGCGACCTGGAGGCCGCGTGGTTCGCCGCGGAAGCCAAGCATTTTCGGTCGTGGCGTGACGGGGTCGTCACGTGGAGCGAGCAGCGTCGCCTGCGGCTCCGGGAGTTCCTGCCCTTGATCGGCGACACTGCAGGCTCTGACGACGACCTCGACGCCGCCTTCGAAGACGGTTACCTTGCCGCGTATCAACGATCGTGGGTCGGGTTCGATGACGTGGACGAGGGTCTCTCCGAGCTCGCTGCCCTCGGGTTTCCTTTCGCCGTTCTGACGAACGGCAGTGAGCAGCAGCAGCGGGACAAGCTCGCGCACCTCGGCCTGCAGGATCGACTCGGCCCTCTCTTCACAGCGGAGAAGCTCGGTGTCGCCAAACCGAAACCCCAAGCGTTTCACGCGGTGTGCTCGGCGTTGGGCCTGCCGCCGCACGAGGTCCTCTACGTGGGCGACGAGTACGAGACCGATGTCGAGGCGTCCCGCGCGGCTGGGCTGCAGGCGATCCACCTCGACCGCACCGGACCTCGATCGTCTCCCAGCGACGATCGGGTCGAGACGCTGGCCGAACTGGCGCGCGTCGTCACCCGCGGGGATCTCCGGTAGAATGACCGAAAGAAATCCTCCACCGTTCGGTGGAGGTTTTTTTGTATGACGCCTTCCTCTTCGCTCACCATCTCCCTCGCCACCGAGTCGCACCGAGTCGTTCTCGAACGGCTCTGGACGATGTTCCGCCACGACATGTCGGCCTACTCCGGCACGCTCCCTGACGAGAACGGTGGATTTCGTCAGGAGCGACTCGACAACGCTCTGACCAGAGATGGGTGGGACGGCTACCTGATCGGTCTGAAGTCGCGGCCGGTGGGTCTCTGCATCGTTCGCCACGTGGGCTCAGCGGAGCAGATCATCAGCAGCTTCTTCCTCGTGAACCCGGCACGCCGCTCCGGCCATGGACGCGCCGCGGTCCGCGCCGTGATGAATCGGCACCGAGGGCACTGGGCTGTGGCGTTCCACGAGGCCAACACGGCAGCGGCCGCTTTCTGGCGAACCATCGCTGCCGAGGCCGATCCTGCTTGGACGATCGAGGAGGCCGATGCGCCGGGTCGCCCAGACCTGCCGCGCGACTCGTGGATCCGCTTCCGTGTCCTGTGACGGAAGCCTCACCATTCGGCCAGGATCACGTTGGTGCGGCATTCAACGGAGCCCGACCGTCAGGCTCAGAGGCGCCGTGTCCGGGTGGGTACCGCCTCTTCTGGAAGGGGCGCTACCCACCGGCGCGACCCACGGACTGAGGAACGCGGCCCGAGGACTCAGGAGGGTGGCCCGAGAACTCACGCCGCACTCAACCGAGGACGCTGGGCTGTCGCAGTCAAAGGGAGGTCGACTCTCCGCGAGTTGTTCGGCCCTCACACGAGGTCGACGGCGCGGAGGCGCTGGCCGACCGACCCTCGCAACGACACCAGAGTCAGCGCCCTGATCGTCAAGACATCCGCCTCGTGAACGTCTGCCGCGGGACCGATCGTGGCGTGCGGACGGTAGCCCCCATCCCAGGACGAAGGCGCGGCCGCCACGAAGCCCGGCATGCGTCGCAGCCGAGCTGCAAGCTCTTGGTGCACCTGATGGAAGACCGGGTGGGAGGCGAGGAGCACCGGGATGTCTCGTCCTGGGCCGAATCCGTCGCCCGGACCGAGGCCGACCGAGAAAGCGCCGACGTCGGCTGCTACCGACTCGAGTACCGTCGCCACCGAGGAGTCGTGCCCGTCATCGACGCGGAAGTTGCCCGCAACCGTGACGTGGACGGGCCAACGGTTTCGCTCGACGACAGCCGGGAGGTGCACCGGAGTCGCCACGATCACGAGCAGCCGGTCCGCTTCCACAAAACGAGACTAGCCGCCCGTTCCGGACGGACCGCGGGCCCGAACCGGGTTTCCCATCGAATTCGTCCCGAAGACGGATACCGCACCGCACTGCTCTCTGTCACGCTGACCACGTGCGGAGAAGAGTCGTCGTCGTCGCCGCGGCCGTGCTCCTGGTCGGCGGTGTCTCGGGGGCTCTTGTCCACCACCTTCGAGCACCGCGGGGCCCGATACCCGTAGCGTCCACCCCCGTGGCGACGGTGGCAGCGACGTACCTCGCCGCCGCGAAGAACCAGGACTGCGGTCTGACTCGCGCATTGGCTGCGAAGGACGGCACCTGGTCGTGGTGCAGCGACCCGCGCCTCCTGAGCTACACCGACGTCGGTCGTCCCTTTGCCGTGGGCAAGCACAGCTCACCGGTTCCGCAGGAGTGCGTCCGCTTCACGATGACGACCACCGGCAGCAGTGACGGCAGCATGCCGGTCGGCGAAGAGCCCTGGAGCCTCTGCTTCGTCCACGCGGCCGAGGGCTGGCGCCTCTACGACCAAGGGCAAGGGTGACGAAGCCAGGAAACCGTCCCCGAGCGCTCGGCTCATCGACTCGGAGCCGGCGATGCCTCGAGGTCCCGGAGTGCGCGGCGCTCGGGCATGGGACGCTAGCCGAATGACCACCGATGAAGACACGCAATCCTCGCCGCATGCGGCGCGAACTGTATGGCGTTCGTGATTCCTTGCACCGCGACTTCGGGTGGATCGACGGGATCGGATTCGCGCTCCTGGCCGACGAATGGATGGCCGCGCGGAAACCGGCATCGGCGCCTACGGCAGTCGATGACTGATTCGAGCGTAGGATCGCGTCACATCGGAGAGAAATCCACACGGGAGGGCTCGCATGCGATGGATAGCTGTCGGCAGACATGTCGCGGGCGTCGTCGTGTCCACCCTCGGTCATCTGGCCAGTGCAGTGACCGCTGCGCAATCCGGCGCCGTGCCGCCGACGGCCGGCGCGGATCCGACCTTCGCCAAGCGGGACGAGTACCGCCCGTAAAAGCCGCCGACGCAGTCTGATCGACGGAGAGGGTCCGCGCGGCAGCGGCGACCGCACCGCGCCCGCACTAGGCGTCGTCGACAGCGTTCCCGGCAGCACCTGGGAGCGAGTCCCCGGCCGCGTCCGCGCCCGCATCACCGCCATCCGCGTCCGCCACGGCCCGCGCCCGCACGTTGAGCACATGTTCGCGCATCGCTTCGGTCGCGGCCCCCGGCACGCCCGAGCGGAAGGCGGTGACGATGCGGCCGTGCTCGACCAGGGCCTCGGCGACGTCGATGTGGTGGCGCAGGACGGTCTGGCGCATGCGGTGCACGTGGGCGCTGAGGCTCTCGGAGAGCTCGAGCAGGAATCGGTTGCCGCAGTTCTCGAAGATGACGCGGTGGAAGGCCCAGTCGGCGTCGAAGTACTCGCGGAAGACGGACACCGGTACGTCGCCGGCCTCGGCGGCCCGGAGGAGGCGATCACCCAGGATCGCGTGGCGGTCTTCCGCCAGCGAGAGGGGCGTGAGCAGAGACGAGGCGGTGACGGCGGCTCGTTCGGCGGCACTCGTCTCGAGCACGAGTCGCGCGTCGAAGAGCTCTTCCATCTGGCCTCGGTCGAGCGGGGGAGCGACGCGGTAGCCCTTCAGGGCCTCGCGCGTCACGAGGCCGGTGCGCTCGAGCTGCACCAGCGCTTCGCGCACCGGCGTCGGCGAGAGCCGCAGGCGCTTGGCCAACGCGTCGATGGTCAGCCGCTCGCCCGGGGTCACGACGCCGTCGAGGATGAGATCGAGCAGGACCGCGTAGACCCGGTCGCGGAGCCCGCTGCGGTCGACGGTGGCGGAAACCGCGGAAACCGCGGAAACCGCGGAAGCCGCGGTAGCCGCAGAAACCGCGGAAGCCGCAGAAACCGCGGGAGCAGCAGGCGATACAGGGGTCTCTGGCATGGGTGACCACGGTACCGCGCCAGAGCGCGACACCGGCCGGACGCCGCCGGAACTCACGACGAACCTACTTCAGACTTCCGACGCTGAGCCCACCCTGCCAGTACCGCTGCAGCAGCAGGAACGACACCACGAGCGGGATGATCGAGATCAGCGAACCGACGACGATGAGGGGGAACAGCGGCGTGTCGGTCGCGCCGTTGGAGTTGGCGAGGCTCTGCCACTGGCCGATGCCGACCGTGACCGGGTAGAGCTTCTCGCTCGACAGCACCGTCAGCGGCAGGAAGTAGTTGTTCCAGGTGGCGACGACGCTGAGCAGGAGCACGGTCACCACCGCCGGCCGCAGCAGCGGCAGCGCGACCTGCACGAAGGTGCGGAGTTCGCCCGCTCCGTCGACCCGGGCGGCGTCGAGGAGCTCCGTCGGCACCGCGTCCGTCGCGTAGACCTGCATCAGGTAGACGCCGAACGGGCTCAGGAGCGAAGGCAGGATCACCGACCAGACGGTGTCGATGAGGTGGAACTGGGCCATGAGCAGGAAGGTCGGGATGACCAGCGCGGTGAGCGGCACCATGACCGACCCCAGGAGCAGGGCCAGCGAGATCCTGCGCCCTCGGAAAGCGAATTTGGCGAACCCGTAGCCGGCCAGGACGGCGAGCACGGTGGCTCCGACGCCGCCGGTCAGCGCGTAGAGGAACGAGTTGCCCAGCCAGCGCCAATAGATGCCGCCGTTGTACGTGAAGAGCTGTTTGACGTTGTCGAACAGGGCGAACGTCTTGTCGAACCAGAGCGCTCCGCCCGTGCCGGAGAAGAGGCCGTGAGAGTCCTTCGTGCTCGCGACGATGAGCCACCACAGCGGGAGCAGGAAGTAGACGATCAGGATCACGAGGAACGCGTGGGCGAGCACGTTGCGTCCTGCTCCGGGCCGCCCGCCTGCGGAGGAGGATCGGCGAGTGGTTCCGCGACGGGCGGCACGCGCCGGTGCGGCCTCCTGATCGCGGACGGGGCGGACGCTGGCAGTCGAGCTGGACATCAGAGGATCCTGCCTTTCTTACGAGTGGCGAAGAGGAAGATGTAGACGGCGATGAAGACCACCGCGCCGAGGGCGAACGACAGGGCCGACGCGTAGTTGAACTGCGTGTACGAGAAGGCCTGCGTGTAGGCGTAGATGTTGGGTGTGAACGACGGCGTGATGGCCCCGTTCGACGCGGCGGTCAAGATCTTCGGTTCGGTGAAGAACTGGAAGGTGCCGATGAGGGCGAACACCAGGATCAGCACGAGGGCCGAGGCGACCATCGGAACCTTGACCCGGATGGCGATCTGCCACGAGTTCGCCCCGTCGATCTCGGCCGCCTCGTAGATGCTCGAGTCGATGCCCCGGAGCGCCGCGTAGATGATGATCATGTAGTAGCCGGCCCACTGCCAGTTGACGACATTGATCAAGCCGCCGAAGACGTTCCGGCTGCTCAGGATGTTGGGCGCCGTCTGGTGGAAGACGGAGAACAGGTCGGTCAGCGGGCCGAACTGCGGGCTGTAGAGGAAGCCCCACATGAGCGCCCCGATCACCGCCGGTACGGCGTACGGGACGAAGATCATGAGCCGGGAGAAGTTCGCCAGCCTCGTCGTCAGCGAGTCCAGGACCAGCGCGGCCGCCAGCGACACCGCCATCTGAACGGGGATCAGCACGACCGAGAAGAGCAGGACGAAAGCGACGCCCCCGAGGAAGAGCGGGTCGGTGAAGGCCTGGGCGTAGTTGGCGAGCCCGTCGAACGAGGTGCCGGTGGCGAGCTTCTGGGTGAACAGGCTGAGGCCGAAGGCGTAGGCGAGGGGCGCCACCAGGAACGCCAGGAAGACGATCCCGAAGGGGGCGATGAACAACCAGCCGATCCACTGGCGCCTGCCGCTTCGGCCGGTCCTGACGCGGGCGGTGCCGGCGGAGGTCGTACGGACACGGATCGTCGTGCTCATTTCTTCACCTGGAATCCCTGGCCCTCGGCGTAGGCCACTGTGGTCGACTGCAGTTTCTCGAGCGCCGCGCCGACCGGCTTGCCGGCTGCGACGGCGATCATCGCCGTGGTGACCTGCGCGTAGTAGAACTGCTGGAACGGGCTGTAGACGGTGCCCTTGTACCCGGACGACGCCGGGATCCAGACCTCTTTGTTGGCCTGCTGGAAGGCGAAGAAGGGATCCTTCGCGGGGGCGAACCACTTCTGGCTCTGCGTCGGCACGTGCTGCGGGAAGTGCGCGCCGATGGTGGTCGGCGTCTCGTGCGCGAAGAGGTTGATGGCGACCTCCGCGGCGAGCTTCGGGTGCTTGCTCTGCGTGGTGACCGTGTAGGTCGACCCGCCCCAGTTGACCTGCGCGTCGTCGCCGGCGCTCCACTGGGGGAGCGGTGCCACCCGCCAGGGGCTGCCCTTGCCCGGTGCGAAGCCGTTTCCGGTGAGGTGGCCGGGCTCCCACGAGGGCGCGATCATCGTGGCGTACTTGCCGCCTCCGAGTCCTGCCGTGTAGTCGGTGGTCTGCTGGCCCGTCGTCCCGACCAGTTTCTCGTCCACCATCTTCTGCCAGAAGGTGAGGACCTTCTGCCAGGCCGCGTTGGCCGTGTCGATGGTGATGTCGGTGCGATTGGCGAGCGAGTACTCGAACGCCTTCGAGCCGGCCTGGTTCGCCAGCGCCTGCTGGAACTGCGGGGTGTCGCTCGGGAAGTCGGCCATCAGGGGCCGCCCGCGGCCTTGAGCTTCTGGGCGTCCTGCTCGAACTCGGCCCAGGTCGTGGGGATCGGCAGGTGGTATTTGTCGAAGATGTCCTTGCGGTACATCAGGGCGACCGGGCCGCCGTCGTCCGGGATGGCGTAGATGTCACCGTCGCTCGAGATGTCCTTCAGGGTTCCGGGGGAGAAGTCGCCGCGGACCTTCTCGGCTCCGTAGTCCGAGAGGTTGACGAGGGCGTGCCGGATCTCGAAGCTCGGCAGGTACTCCGTCTCGATCATGGCGACGTCGGGAGCCCCGCTCCCCGCGGCGATGGCGGTGTTGAGCTTGTTGTACTCGTCGGTTCCGGCGCCGACGTTGGCCACGCAGGCCTGGACGTCGTCGTGCGATTTGTTGAAGGCGTCCGAGGCCACGCCGATGGTCGGCGACCAGGCCCAGACGGTGATCTTCACGGCGTCCGGCTTGAAGATCGTGTTGCTGCAGGTCGCCTTCGAGTTGTACTGGCTGCCCGCCGAGGTCGCGCAGCCGGTCAGGGCGGCGACCGTGGCGATGACGGCCGCGAGTGCGATCGTCCGGTGGCGGGCCCGTGTGCGTCGAATGAGCACTGGTCGTCCTTTCCTCCGCGGAACGTCGTCGTTGCGACGCGGTGCGACCAGCATCGACGCGAGCCGACCACTTTGTCAAGGAAAGATTGTTAACAAAATTTGGGTCACGCGGGATCGCGTCGCCCCGACGCTGCGATCAGTCCGGGTCGCTCTCGTGATCGGCGAGGAGCCGGGAGAGCGTCCCCCGACGTGGTCGACGATCGCGTCGGCCGCCGCCCCGGGTCTCCGGCGACGAGGACGTCGCGGATCTGCCGGTGCTCGGCGTAGCCGACGGAGACGAAGTCGGGGTGGGAGCGGTTTCGCACCTGGAGGAAGAACGAGACCTGGCTGCGGATGTAGCGCCACGACCGCATCAAGCGGTCGTGGTCGGCCGCCTCGTACACCAGGTCGTGGAAGTCGAGGTCGAGGGCGACCGCCTCCGAGGCGGGAGCGTCGGGGGAGACGTGCTGCATGGCGTCCAGCACCTCGTTCATCCGAGCGAGGATCGCCGGTGTGATCCGGGTCGCGGCGCGCTCCATGGCGAGCTGCTCGAGAGCGATGCGAAGCGAGTAGACCTCTTCGATGTCGCGGCGCCGGAGCGTGGTCACGAAGGCTCCGCGGTGCCGGCGGAGCTCGATGAACCCCTCGTTCTCGAGCTGCTGGAAGGCCTCGCGGATCGGGCCGCGGCTCACGCCGAGGGCGTCGGCCAGCTCGCTCTCCTTCAGGTGCTCGCCCTCGCCGACCGCGCCCGAGGCGATCATGGCTCGCAGGGCGTCGACGACGTTCCGCGACAGGGCAGGGCTGGAGGCGAAAGTGATCTGGTCGGGCAGCGCCATCCTGGCTCCAAACAAAGATTGTTAACAATTATTCCTTGACAATGTCCCGGCGACGAGACGAGAGTCGATGCCACGAGGCTACCGCTGTCGCCATCCCGGAGGTGCTTTCACCCCGATGCCGAGTCGGTCCGCCTCGTTCCCAGGACCCCGACGGAGAGGACCACAATGACCATCGCAGAGGACAAGAACCCCGGGACGGCCATCGCTTCCGGCGTCCCGCAGTTCGCCCCGCACGACCCCGACGCGGCGCACGTGACATCGGCCCGGGTCGCGATCGACGCCGGCGCCGCGGGCACGGCGCTCGAGCCGATCTGGGAGAGCCTCGGCTACGACGAGATCAACTGGACCTACACGCCGACGGGCAAGACGCTGCTTCGCACGATCGGCGAGACGTCGAGCACGGGATTCCACGTCCGTCCGCACTACGTGTTCATCAGCGGCACCGGGTTCGGCCTGCCGCACTGGGGCAGCGGCAACGTCTACCACGAGGACGCAGAAGGCAACCCGGTCTACGACTTCGCCATCGTCGACGACACCTACGACGCGATCGTCGGCGCCGGACACCACGTGCTCGTCGAGCTCGGCTTCACGCCGCGCGACCTGCTTCCCGACCGCGCTCTCACCGAGCACACGATCATCGACAGCCCGACCGTGTACAGCGCGTACGAGGCCGGTCAGTGGTCGTACCCGCCGAAGGATCTGACGAAGTGGGGCGACCTCGTCGCAGCCCTCGCTCAGCACTCCGTCGAGCGCTACGGCGAGGCGGAGGTGTCGACCTGGCTCTGGGAGCTCTGGAACGAACCCGACATCTTCTACTGGCGGGGCACGCACCAGGAGTTCTGCGAGCTGTACGAAGCCACGGCCGCCGCGGTCCGGCGCGTTCTGCCGGACGCGAAGGTCGGCGGGCCGACGGTCACGGGTGGCCCCGACGGCGCCGAGTTCCTGCGCGGGTTCCTCGCCTTCGTCGAGGAACGAGAGCTGCCGATCGACTTCGTCTCGTTCCACACCAAGGGCTCGCACTTCACCCCGTGGCGCACCTACGGCGTGCTCGGCGCCGAGGCGCCCGAGAAGCAGTCGCCGTCGACCGGCAAGATGCTCTACGAGATGCGGACCCTGCTGAGGGTGATGGCCGAGTTCCCGCGCATCGCCTCGCTGCCGGCCATCGTGGACGAGTGCGACGCCGGTGTGCCGGCTCACTGGGGTGTCTACGACAACGCCAACTTCGCCTTCCAGAACACCGAGTACTACCCGGTGTTCCAGATCAACCTCATGAAGAAGATCCTGGACCTCAACGAGCAGGAGGTCGCCAGCGTCAACCGGGCGACGACCTGGAGCTTCTACTTCGAGGGCGAGCGGTACTTCGAGGGAACGCGGTCGTTCCTCACCGCGGGAGGCATCGAGAAGCCGTTCCTGAACGCGTATCGAGCGCTGGGCCGCCTCGGCGACCGACGACTTCCGGCGGTCTCCGATGCGGCCTGGCGCGTCGACGAGCTCGATGAGACCCTGACGTCCGGTGCTCCGGAGGAGGTCGACGCTCTCGCCTCCCGCGCGGACGACGGTCGGGTCGCCGCTCTCGTCTACCGGCACGCCGACGACCAGTACCTCCAGGACTCGCGCGAGGTCCCGGTCGCGGTCGCTTTCGCCGGACTCGCCGCCGGCTCGTACCGCCTCGAGCACTTCCGCATCGACGGCAGCCACAGCAACTCGCACACGGTGTGGCAAGAGCTGGGCAGCCCGCAGGATCCGACGCCCGAGCAGCTGAAGGCGATCCGCGCGCGCGAGGGGCTGGAGCTCCTCGAGGCGCCCTCGACCGTCACGCCGCAGGCCGGGTCGATCGAGGTGACCGTCTCGCTCCCGCTGACGGCCGTCTCGCTGCTGATCCTCACTCCCGAGGCGGCTCAGTGAGCGCGTCCGCCGACCCCGATACGGACGGCATCAGGATCGCCGACGGCGTCGTCGTGCCCCGGGTCGGCTTCGGCGTGTTCCAGATCCCGCCGGACGACGCGCAAGCGGCCGTCGAGGCCGCGCTCGAGGTGGGCTACCGCCACATCGACACCGCGGCCGCGTACAACAACGAGTCGGGTGTCGGAGCGGGCATCCGCGCGAGCGGGGTGCCGCGGGACGAGATCTTCGTCACGACGAAACTCCGCAACGGCGACCAGGGCCCGGACTCCACGCGACGCGCCGTCGAGCGGAGCAGGACCACTCTCGGGATCGACCGCATCGACCTCTACCTGATCCACTGGCCCTCGCCCGCCCGCGACCTGTACCGGCAGAGCTGGGCCGAGCTGGAGTCCGCCGTGAACGACGGCGAGGTCCGCGCCATCGGCGTCTCCAACTTCCTCGCCGAGCACCTCGAGCGCCTGCTGCAGGGCTGCTCGATCCCTCCCGCCCTGAATCAGCTGGAGATCCACCCGACCTACCAGCAGCGCGCCCTCCTCGAGTTCTGCGACAGCCACGGAATCGCGGTCGAGGCGTACAGCCCCTCGGGCAGGGCGCCGACCTCGGGGCGCCCGTCGTCGTCGACCTCGCCGGGAGGCTCGGTGCGAGCCCGGCGCAGGTGATCCTGGCCTGGCATCTCGCTCACGGTCGGATCGCGATCCCGAAGAGCGTTCGCAGGGATCGCATGGTCGAGAACCTCCGAGCGGCGTCCCTCCGACTGAGCGACGAGGACGTGAGAGCCATCGACGGCCTCGAGACAGGGGTCCGGATCGGCGGGGATCCTGCGACCTTCGAGATCACCCAGATCCGCTGACCCGCGGTCGGCGCCACAGCTTCATCAGAAGAGAGAACCGAACATGACAGCGTCATTCCCCACCACACCGACCGTCGTCGTCACCGGAGCGGCGTCGCCGCGCGGCATCGGCCGCGCGACGGCGACTCGTTTGGCCGGCCACGGCTGGAACGTCGGGCTGCTCGACCTCGACGGCGGCGCGTGCTCGGCGCTCGCCGCCGACCTGCACGAGCGCTTCGGGATCGCCGCCTACGGCGTCGGCGCGGACGTCGTCGACCGCGACGCGGTCCGCTCGGCTGTCGACGAGCTGGAGGCCGCGTTGCCGCCGCTCGTCGCCCTGGCCAACATCGCGGGCGTCAGCTCGCCCGTGCCCTACCTCGACCTCGATGCCGCCGAGTGGCACCGGGTGCTCAGCATCAACTTGGACGGCGTGCACAACGTCTCGCAGCGCGTGGCCGAGAGTCTCGTGCGGAACGGGGTCGGGCGGATCGTCAGCCTGTCGTCTGTCTCGGCGCAGCGGGGCGGCGGGACCTTCAGCAAGGCGCCCTACTCGGTCGCCAAGGCCGGGGTCATCGGCCTGATGCGGTCGCTGGCTCGCGAGCTGGGGAGTTCGGCGTCACGGCCAACGCGATCGCGCCCGGTCCGATCGACACCGACATCATGGGCGGCACCCTGACCGACGAGCGGAAGGCGGAGCTGGCGGAAGACCTCCTCATCCGGCGCGTCGGCACCGTGGACGACATCGGCGCGGCGATCGAGTTCCTCATCGGGGCCGAGTCGGGCTGGATCACCGGGCAGACCCTCAACGTCGACGGCGGCCTCTACATGCACTGAGGCTCCTCGTGATGCACGAAGAACCATCTTTCCTATAGGATCGAGGAGTCGATCGCCAACGGAGGACACGTGAGCCCACGCACCAACGACCAAGACTGGGATCCCGCGACCTGGTCGTCCGAGACCTGGCCCATCGCCACCTGCCTCCACGGGTTCGCACCGATCGACTCGCGGGGAGTCCCCCTCCACGACGCCGCGCCCGAGGTGTGGGACGACCTCTTCACCCAGATCGAAGACGTCGGCTTCACACTCGCCGAGATGGCCGACAGCCACATCCGGCCGGCCGACCTCGAGGCCACCAGGCGAGACGAACTCCTCTCCATCGCGGCCTCGCACGGAGTCGGCATCCCCTCCGTGCATCTCCAGCGACGGAGCGTCATCCAACCCGGGCACGAAGACGAGAACCTCGCCTACGCGCACCGCACCATCGACGGGGCGGCCGAGTGGGGCATGCAGGTCTTCTCGACGGGCCTGCACCAGCCGTTCAGCGAAGCCCAGCGTCGTGCGCTCTGGTTCTGGACCGCCGACGGACCGAAGGATCCCGCCGATCCCGACGTCTGGAACAGAGCGGTCGCCTCGATCCGCGAGCTCGGCAAGCACGCCGCCGACGTCGGGCTGCCGCTCGCACTCGAGATGTACGAAGACACCTATCTCGGCACGGCCGAGAGCGCCGTGCGCTTCGTCGAAGACGTGGGGCTCGACAACGTCGGCCTCAACCCCGACGTCGCCAACCTCATCCGCCTCCATCGCCCGGTCGAGAACTGGCGCGAGGTCTTCGAGGCGACGCTGCCCTACGCGAACTACCTGCACGTCAAGAACTACACGCGCGACGAGGCGGGCGACGGAAGCTGGGCCACGTCGGTCCCGTCCACGATGGAGACCGGGCTGATCAACTACCGGCAGGTGTTCCGCGAGGCCGTCCGGGTGGGGTTCCGGGGCATCATCATGACCGAGCAGTACGGCGGCGACAGCCTCGGCGTCTGCGCCACGAACCAGACCTACATCCGCGGCCTCCTCCCCACGGTGCCGCAACCCGCCGAGGCGTCGACGGCGCGCTGACGCGCCGCCGACGAATCGACCGAGAAAAGGAGAACCCGACGATGAGTTCACTCACGACAGCAGTGGTCGGATCCGGCTACATGGGCGGCGGGATCGCGCAGATGCTGGCGCTCTCCGGCGCTCACGTCGCTCTGGCCGACGTGTCGGCCGAGATCGCCTCGGCCAACTACGAGCGCCTGATCGACGAGGCCAGGCAGTTCGTCGCGGACGGACTCTTCCCGAGCGACGCCGTCGAGCGCATCGCATCCCTCGTCGAGCCCGCCGAATCGGTGGAGGCGGCCGTCGCCGACGCCGACTTCATCGAGGAGGCGGTGCCCGAGAAGATCGCCATCAAGCACGAGACCCTGCGGCGCATCAGCGCCGCCGCCCGGGCTGAAGCCGTGATCGGCTCCAACACGTCGACCATCCAGATCGGTGCTCTGGCCGAGGCCGTGCTCCGGCCCGAGCGCTTTCTCGGAGTCCATTTCTCGAATCCGGCGCCATTCATCCCGGGAGTCGAACTCATCCCGCACGAATCGACCGACGAGTCGGCGATCTCGCTCGCCGAGAACGTCGTCCGTGCCACGGGCAAGCAGACGGCGCGCGTGAACGACAGCGTCGGCTTCGTGCTGAACCGCCTGCAGTACGCGCTGTTCAGCGAGGCGACCGCGATCGTCGACGAGGGCATCGCCACGGCAGAGGACGTCGACACGATCGTGCGAACGACCTTCGGGTTCCGACTCCCCGTCTTCGGCCCGTTCGCGATCGCCGACATGGCAGGGCTCGACGTCTACGCCTTCTGCTACGAATCCCTGCAGACCCGGTGGCCGGAGCGCTTCGCGACGCCGCCGTCGCTTTCCGAGCACGTCGCCGCCGGGCACTTCGGCACGAAGACCGGTTCGGGCTACCTCGACGTTCCGGCCGACCGGACGGCGGAGCTGGTCGCCTACCGCAACCGCGCCTACGTCGCCATGGCCACGATGCTGGCGGAACTCGGGCCGGCGCCGATCGCCTGAGGCGTCCGGCCGTCGCACAGAATCAGCGGGTCGAGTCGAGCCGCGACCTCTCGCGCACCTTCTCGATGTGGACGCGCATGGCGTCGGCCGCCGCGCGCGGGCCGGCATCGAGGGCCGTGATGATGGCGCGGTGCTCGACGATCGCGTCGTCGGCATCGCTGATCCCCGTGTGCAGCGTCTGGCGCATCCGGTGCACGCGGGTCGAGATCGCCTCGGACATGTCGAGCAGGAACGGATTGGCCGTGGCTTCGAAGATGACGTGGTGGAAGTTCCAGTCGTCGGCGAAGTAGGTGCGGATCACTTCGACCGGAAGGTCTCCGAGCCCGGACGCGGCCTTGACCCTGGCGGCGGTCTCGGCATGGCGAGCGAGAGCCCGTTCGAGCAGTGGCGCGAGCGAGGCCGAGTGGACGGCGGCCAGCTCGGTCGCACCCCCTTCGAGAAGGGCTCGGGCGTCGAACAGGGCGTCGAGTTGCTCGGCGACGAGCGGGGGCGACACGCGGTAACCCTTGTTGGCGACGCGGGTGACCAGGCCGGTCCGCTCGAGCTGGACCAGCGCCTCGCGGACCGGCGTCGGCGAGACGCCGAGCTCGCGGGCGATCGAGTCGATGGACAGCCTCGTGCCCGGCTCGACCGTCGGGCCGAGGAGCACGTCGAGCACGCGGTCGTAGACGTGGTCCCGTAGGCCTCGACGCTCGAGGGAGCGGACGGCCGTGAGGGGGAAGAGGGGGTCGCTCATGACGCCCTCAGCCTATGCACCTCGTCCAGGATGCTCCGGACGGCAGACGGGTCGTGAGCGAATCGGCCGAGGAAGAGTCCGTCGACGTGCTCGTCGATCTCGGTGAGCAGACCCGGCCCCGCGCTGCCGCCGTAGACGACCGGCGAGCCGCCCCGGTCTGCGAGCTGCCCGAGGCGGTCGCGCAGCCCCTGGCAGACGAGGGCGACGTGCTCGGCGGGAGCGGGCGCCGGCCTGCCGATCGCCCAGACGGGCTCGTACGCGACCATCAGCGCGCCGGAGTGGCCCCGTTCGACGGCGAGCGACAGGGCCGAGTCGAGCTGGGCGAGGCAGACGGCCAGGGCTTCCTCGGGCGAGCCGTGCTCCTCCTCCCCGACGCACACCAGCGGCGTGAGACCCGCCCGGAAGGCCGCGGCCACCTTCTCGCTCACCACTTCCGGCGTCTCGCCGAACAGGCGTCGCCTCTCGGCGTGCCCGATCTCGGCGATGCTGCAACCGATCTCGGACAGCTCGACCCCGCTGACCTCGCCGGTGAAAGCACCGGCGTCGTCGGTGGCGAGGTCCTGCGCGCCGACCGCGACGATCGGCGACAGGATCTCGACGGCGCCGGCCAGGGACGGGAACGTCGGCAGCACGAAGAGCCGGGCCTCCCCGCTGCGGACGGCGTCGTGATCCTGAGCCAGCCGCCGGATCTCCCGGCACCACTCGAGCGTGCGGGCGTGACCGAAGTACATCTTCAGGCTCACGCCGATGACGGTCATCGGGAGGCCGTCACTTGGTCTCGTAGGCGCGGATCTCCTCGACCTTGTCGTTGGAGGCGCTCGACGGATCGAACTCGTAGGTGAGCCACTCGCGGACGTTGCGCCGCGCGACTTCGAGGCCGACGACGCGCTGGCCCTGGCAGAGCACCTGAGCGTCGTTCGACAGGATGCTCCGTTCGACCGAGTAGGCGTCGTGCGCCGTCACGGCACGGATGCCGGGGACCTTGTTCGCCGCGATGGCCACGCCGAGGCCCGTACCGCAGAACAGGACGGCGCGATCCGCTTCACCGGCGGCGACGAGCTCGGCGGCGTGGGTCGCGACGGTCGGGTAGTTCGTGCCGCCCGAAGCGTCGACGCCGACGTCGATCACACTGACCACGAGCTCGTTCGCCTCGAGGTCTTTCTTGACCGCCTCCTTGTAGTCGTATCCGGCGTCGTCCGAACCGATCACCAACCGCCACGTCGTCATGGTCTCTCCCTCTCGTCGTTCTCTTCGTCTGTCGTGGGTGTCACTCGGTCGAGGCGGCGAGCACCGCCTGGACGGAGCCGGCAAGGGCCGCGAACGAGACGGCGCCGGGATCGGGGATCCCACCGCCTTCTCGCCGTGCGTCTTCGCTCGCCCGAGCTTCGGCATCAGCGCTGCCGTCGACTCGGCTCCGCGCGTGGCGGCGTCCGTCGCGTCGGACCAGGCGCCGGCGAGGGTGCACCCTCCCCGACCCGCTGCGCCAGGGTGTCGGCGAAGGGGACGAGGGCGTCGACCATCGTCTTGTCGCCGAGTTCGGCGCCGCCGACGCGCATGACGGCGTGACGGCCCTCGTCGACTCCGGCGACGACCTGCGCGGCCGTGGGACGCGCCGTGTCGGAGAGCTGAGTCGCCAGACTGCGCAGGATCACGCCCCAGAGAGCACCCGAGGTGCCGCCGGCTCGGTCCGCCCAGGCGGCCGCGGCCCGTTCGAGGACCGTGCGCGCTCCGGCGCCCTCGGCGAGGGCCGCGCTCGCGGCTTCGCGCGCGGCGGACGCCCCGCGCCGCATGCCGATGCCGTGGTCGCCGTCGCCGGCGACCGAGTCGAGGTGGCCCCACTCGGCGGCCGATCGGTCGGCCGTGGCGTCGATCGCGGCGAGAACGGCTTCGATCCGCTCGGCCGCCCTGCGCGAGTCGGCCGACGCCTCGGGAACCGCGGCCCCGGTGTCGTCGAGAACGTCGGCATCGGGGGAGCGGTCGGCCGGGGGCAGAGCCGTGACGGAGCCGCGCCGGAACGCGGGGGTGTCTGCCGCCGCCGTCCAGAGACCCTCCAGTTCGTCGTCGACCCAGAGAAGGGTCAGCGAGGCGCCCGCCATGTCGAAGCTGGTGCAGAACTCGCCCACCTGCGGATCGACCAGCGTCACCCCGCGCTCGCCGAGAAGTAGCGCCAGGGAGCGGTAGACCACGAAGAGTTCCTCGCTCTTGACGGAACCGAGCCCGTTGAGGATCGGAACGCAACGTGCCCCGTCGATCGTGACGCCGTCCGGGATCTCTCCCGGCGACAGCAGGTGCTCCACGAAGAGCTCGGCGAGACCCTCGGCGGTCGGGATGTCCGTCTCGTCGATGCCGGGCTCACCGTGGATGCCGAGGCCCACGGCCATGCGGCCTTCGGGCACCGAGAACAGGGGTTCGTCGGCTCCGGGCAGCGTGCAGCCCGTGAAAGCCACCCCCATCGACCGCGTGCGCTCGTTGCCCTGGCGGGCGACGCGCTCGACCTCGTCGAGGCTCCGGCCCTCCTCGGCAGCGGCGCCCGCGATCTTGAACACCGTGAGGTCGCCGGCGATCCCGCGCCGGGTGTCGCGGGCGTCCGGTGGCGCGCTGAAGATGTCGTCGGTGACGAGGACCGTGCGGCAGTCGATGCCGTCCGCGCGGACCGCCTCCTGGGCGGCCGTGAAGTTGAGGACGTCTCCCGCGTAGTTGCCGTAGCTCAGCAGGACTCCGTCGCCGCGGTCGCTGGCTCGGATGACCGACTCGATCTGTGTCGTGGAGGGTGACGCGAACAGGTTGCCCATCGCCGCGCCGTGCGCGAGACCGGGCCCGACGAGGCCGGCGAAGGCGGGGTAGTGGCCGGAGCCGCCGCCGATGACGAGTGAGGGACCCGGCTCGGGTGACCGCGTCGAGCGGGTGACGCCACCGCGGACCTTCCTGACGTAGCCGGCGTTCGCGAGGGCGAAGCCGTCGATCATTTCGTCGACGAATCGCTGCGGGTCGTTCCAGAGACGTGTCACGTGTGCTCCTCCATTGGACCATCTGTGTCGTCGTAGATCCTACAGGATCGAGGAATCGAGTACATCGTCCAGACCGAATCGCGGCGGGGTCTTTACAGACGGAGAGAACAGGCTCATGATCGAGACATCCACTAGACAACGTTGTCTGCCGCTCATTCGGGGGTCGTTGACAACGCTGTCACCATTGAAAGGTCCTTTCTATGGCTGTTCGACCCCGGCGGCTCGCACTCGGTGTGACCGTCTCCGTCATCGCGGCGGGCGTCTTCGTGCCGGGGGTGGCGGCGCAAGCCGCGACCACCGCGTACGTGCAGAACCCCGCCTCTCTCGTCGATCCGATCATCGGCACCTCGGGTGCCGTCGACGACTTCCCCGGCGCCGACGTGCCCTTCGGCATGGTGCAGTGGAGCCCCGACACCCCGTCCAGGCCCGCGGGCGGAGGCTACGAGTACAACGACAAGAGCGTCACAGGCTTCAGCCTGACCCATGTCTCGGGCCCCGGGTGCGCCGCGTCGGGCGACATCCCGATCCTGCCCACGTCCGGCGCCATCGGTGCGGCGCCCGGCAACGCCACGCTGCCGCTCGACCACACCGCCGAGACGGCACAGGCGGGCTACTACAAGCTGGCCGCCTCCGGAATCACGACCGAGCTGACGAGCACGCAGCGCACCGGCGCCGCGCGCTTCACGTTCCCGAAGGCCGATCAGTCGAACCTGACGTTCAAACTCTCCGACAGCGCTGCCGGGTCCTCGAACACCCGGTTCCAGGTCGTCAGCCCCACCGAGGTGACCGGCTCGGTCACGAGCGGCAACTTCTGCGGAGCCACCGACACGTACACGGTGTACTTCGACATGACGTTCGACCAGCCGATCACCGGCTACGGCACCTACCAGAACTCGTCGGTGCAGTCGGGCGCGAAGTCGCTCGACGTGACGAAGAACCTGGCACCGCGCGTGAAGCAGCAGGCGACACCGCAGACGAAGTCGTCGAACGGTGTGACCCGCACGCGTCCTGACGTTCAGGGCAAGGCCACCCCGAGCGCCGGAGCGGCGGCGCCGAAGCAGAAGGCGGTCGTCTCACCTCCCGTGACCGGTTCGGACGGCGCCTACGTGAGCTTCGACACCGCGTCGAAGCAGGTCGTCCAGGCGAACGTCGGAATCTCCTACGTCGGAACGGCCGGAGCGAAGCTCAACCGGACCACGGAGAATCCTGCGTTCGCCTTCGACAAGACGCGCACGGCTGCCACCGCCTCGTGGAACTCGATGCTCTCGAAGATCCAGGTGGGCGGCGGTGACGTCGCTGCGCAGAAGACCTTCTACACGGCGATGTACCACTCGCTCCTGCACCCGAACATCTTCAGCGACACCAACGGGCAGTACGCCGGATTCGACGGGCAGACCCACAAGGCGGCGAAGGGACACGTCGAGTACGCCAACTACTCGGGCTGGGACATCTACCGCAGCCAGGTACAGCTCGCCGCCATGGTCGCGCCACAGGAGACCAGCGACTCCGTGCGCTCGATGCTCAACGAGTACGACCAGACCGGGCAGCTGCCGAAGTGGGCGCTGAACAACGGCGAGTCGTACGTCATGGTGGGTGACCCGTCCGATGCCATCATCGCCGACGCCTACGCCTTCGGTGCGCGCGACTTCAACACCGCCGCCGCGCTCACCGCGATGGAGACGGAGGCGACGACGCCGAACAACGTGCGGCCCGGCCTGACCGACTACCTCGACACGGGCTACCTGCCGCTCGACGGGTCGTACGGCTGCTGCAACTTCTACGGCGCCGTGTCGACGCAGCAGGAGTACAACACCGCCGATCACGCGATCTCGTCGTTCGCCTCGGCGCTCGGCAAGAAGTCGGTGGCGTCGACCTATGCCACGCGCGCGAACAACTGGCGGAACGTGTTCAACCCCGCGACGAACTACCTCGAGCCGAAACTGGCCTCCGGAGCGTACGCCGCCGGTTTCACCCCGACGTCGTCCAACGGGTTCGTCGAAGGGTCGAGCGCCCAGTACACGCCGATGGAGCCCTTCGACATCAAGGGTCTCGCGGCAGCAGCCGGCGGCAACACGGCCTGGATCGCGAAGCTGGACGCGCTGACCTCGACGATCAAGAACCCGACGGCCGCGAACGCGGACTTCGGCAACGAGCCCAGCATCGAGATCCCGTGGGAGTACGACTACGTCGGCGCCCCCTACAAGACGCAGTCGACGGTCCGCAGCATCCAGCAGCAGATCTTCACCAATGCGCCCGCGGGCATCGCCGGCAACGACGACCTCGGCACGATGAGCGCCTGGTACGTGTGGAGCGCCCTCGGGTTCTACCCCGAGACGCCCGGCACGACCGACCTGGCACTCGGCAGCCCGGTCTTCGCCAAGGCGGCCGTCCATCTCCCCTCTGGCAAGACGCTGACGGTCACCGCTCCGGCGGCCGCCACCGCCACGCCCTACGTGCAGTCGATGACCTCCGCCGCGACCGGGGCCTCTGCCGCGTCGTGGTCGAAGGCCTACCTCCAGCCGGGTCTCATCACCCGGGGCGGCAAGGTGAGCTTCGCGCTCGGCTCGACGCCGAACACGTCGTTCGCCTCGGCCGCTGCCGACGCACCGCCGTCGGACACGTCGGGGCTCGGCACGGCGCTCGGCTTCAGCAAGCAGGATGTCGTCGTCACGGCACCGGGTACCCCGGCCACCGTCACGATCGGCGCCCGCAACCTGACGGCCAAGGCGCAGTCGGTCTCGTGGACCGCGTCCGGCGACTCCGGCGTCTCGGTCGGCCCGGGTTCCGGTTCGCTGCTGCTCACGAAGAACGGTGATGCCACCGCAGCCGTCTCGGTCACCGCGCCCAAGGCGGAGGGCCGGTACCACGCGACCTTCAGCCTGCGGGACGCCACGGGCAACCCGCTTCCCAAGGTCGTCGTCGAGATCGACGTCGCGAAGCCCGGCTCGCTGTGGCCGTTCTACAACGACGCCGGGATCGCGTCCGACGGAGCGTCCACCTCGGGCAGCTTCGACGGCGAGGGCTGGTCGTACTCGCAGCAGGCGCTGGCCGCAGCGGGCGTGACCGCCGGATCCACGGTCTCCTCGAACGGTCTCGACTACACGATGCCGACACCGACCTCCGACGGGCTGGACAACATCCAGGCCGGGGGCCAGGTCATCCCGCTGGCCGGAACTCCGGGCGCGACCCGCTTCGGGATCCTGGGGGCCGCCGCCAACGGCAACCCGGGCTCGGAGGGCGACTACGTGATCACCTACACCGACGGCACCACCCAGACGCTGCGCCTCGGATTGAGCGACTGGACTCTCAACGGAGGAGCGCGACCGCGCCGGCCGACGGCAACGCGATCGCGGCGACGACCGCCTACCGAGACACGTCGTCCGGCGGCCGGGACACGGTCAAGGCCTACCTCTTCACCGCCGATGCAGCGCTGACCGCGGGCAAGACGGTGGCCAGCGTGACACTGCCGAGCACGGTCACGAACGGGGCGTCGCACGTGTTCGCCTTCTCGGTGGGAACACCGAAGGGCTGATCCGCGCGAGGTACGGCGGGCGGCTCGGATCCTGCGGGATCCGAGCCGTTCGCCGTGTCCGCCGCGCCACGGGACCGGCGATCGGTGGGGCCGGCTCAGCGGCCACCTGCGACGGCCGATCCGAGGTGCGGGACGACCGCGGACGCGAACGCATCGGCGACTCGAGCGGCGACGGTGTCGACGTCGTCGTCCCAGATCGCCTGGTTGAAGATCTCGACCTCGATGTCGCCGTCGTACCCGGTGGACAGCACCGCCTCCGTGATCCTGCCGAAGTCGATGACTCCGTCTCCCGGGTAGTGGCGCGCCAGCAGGACGTCGAGCGGGAGAGGCGTCTTCCAGTCGCAGACCTGGTAGCTCGCGATGCGCCCCGCGGCCCCGGCCCGGGCGACGTCGGCCTCGAGCGACGGATCCCACCAGACGTGGAAGGTGTCGACGACGACTCCGACGATCGCGGGATCGAAAGGCTCTGCGAGGTCGAGCGCCTGACCGAGCGTCGAGACGACGGCGCGGTCGGACGCGTACATCGGGTGCAGCGGTTCGACGGCGAGCGTCACGCCGACCGACGCCGCGTGGGGGGCGAGCTCGGCGAGCGCCTCGGCGACCGCGGCGCGAGCCCCGACGAGGTCTCGAGACCCCTCGGGCAGGCCGCCGACGACGAGTACCAGGGCGGGCGCGCCGATGGCCTCGGCCTCGTCGAGGGCACGGCGGTTGTCGTCGATCGACAGGCGGCGAGCGGCGGGGTCGGTGGCGGTGAAGAATCCGCCGCGGCAGAGGCTCGAGACCCGGAGGCCGGACTCGTGCACCAGGCGTGCGGCCGTGGCGAGCCCGACCTCCGCGATCGGCTCGCGCCAGAGCCCGATGCTCTGGTAGCCGGCCTGTACGGCGGCGTCCAGGGCGCGGGGCAGCGACGCGTACTTGATCGTCGCCTGGTTGAGGGAGAGCCGCGCGTGCGGAGTCGCGGAGGAGGCAGCTCGGCCGGTCGGGGTCATCGCGCCACCGCCGGCGGACGCGTGACACCCGAGAGGGTCAGCAGCTGGTGCCAGCGGGCGGCGGCCAGCTCGGGCCGTTCCAGGGCTCCACAGGCGTTGGCCAGGCGCGCGATCTCGGACAGGTGCGGAAGGCTGCGCGCGGCGTGCAGGCCGCCGACCATCGCCGGGCTCGCCTGGTGGCCGTTCAGCCAGGCCAGGAAGGCGACGCCGGTCTTGTAGTACTGCGTCGGCGCCGCGAAGACCTGCCGCGCGAGGGCCTCGGTCGGGCCGAGCGTCGCACGGTAGGCGGCGGCGTCGCCGCGGTCGAGGTGCTGGACGGCGGCGGAGGCCAGCGGGCCGAAGGCCGCGAACGCGCCGAGCAGGGCGTCGGAGTGCCGGATGACCCCGTCGTCGTCCGACTCGTCGTCGATGAGCCGGACGAAGTTGTAGTCGTCGCCCGTGAACATGGCCACGCCCTCCGGAAGCCGCGCACGCAGCCGCCGCTCCGCGCTCTCGTCGAGGAGCGACATCTTGATGCCGGCGACGCGGTCGCGGTTCTCCGAGATGATGCGGACGACCGTGTCGGCAGCGACGGTGTCCGCATCGCCCCCGAAGTAGCCGTCGAGGACGGCGTCGAAGGCGGCACCCAGCCAGTGGAGGACGACCGGCCCGGTCGCCCGCTCCAGCACGGCGCGATACACGCGTTCGTAGTCGGCGGGATCCTGCGCCGCTCGCGCCAGATGCCGGCTGGCCATCAGCACGACGCCGGCACCGGCGCCTTCGGCCACCTCGAGCTGCTCGACGTAGGCGTCGATCACGCGCTCGATCGGGACGACGTCGTCGTCGAGCTGGTCGGTGTTGACGCCGACGACCAGCCGGCCGGACACCGAGGCCGCCTCGGCCGCGCTGCGCTCGATGAGTTCGCGCGTGGCCGTCCAGTCGAGGCCCATGTTGCGCTGGGCGGTGTCCATGGCGTCGGCGACCCCGAGCCCCCACGACCAGAGGTGGCGGCGGAACGCGAGCGTGGCGTCCCAGTCGACGTCGGCGGGGCTGCCCGGTGTGTTGTCGGCGGCGACGCGGGGCACGACGTGGGCCGCCGCGTAGACGGTGCGGCTCGAGAGGGGCTGCGCGGCCGGGTCAGGTTCGGAGCCGCGGCGAGCTCGACGGAGGACGTCGAGCCGTCGGGGGAAAGCAGGAGCAGCTCGGTCATGCGCCGGCGGTGGTGAGGTCGTGGGGCAGGATCACCGGTGATCCGGAGTCGGGAGCCGTCAGGTCGATCCTGCGCCCCGTCTCGGAACTCCGCAGCCCCTCTTCGGCCAGTTGAAGCCCGCGCGCGCCGGCCCAGAAGTCGTAGGGGTGTTCGCCGTCGCCGACGACGTAGCGGAGGAAGTCCTCCCACTGCGTCTTGAAGCCGTTCTCGAACACCTCGTTGGTCGGAAGCTCCTGCCAGTCGCCGGAGTAGTCGTGGGTGTCGGGCAGATCGGGGTTCCAGGTGGGGCGGGGCGTCGCCACGCGCGGCTGCACCTTCGCGCCGAACAGGCCGACGACGGCGCTGCCGAGGGTGCCGTCGACCTGGAACTCGAGAAGCTCCGGTCGGTCGACCCGGACCGCCCACGACGAGTTGAGCTGCGCGGTGATCCCGCCCTCGAGCTGGAAGACGGCATAGGCGGCGTCGTCGGCGGTCGCGTCGTACCCCTCGCCGCGTTCGTCGACTCGCGCGGGGATGTGCGTGACGGCCTGCGCGTACACCGACTCGACGCGGCCGAAGAGGTTCTCGAGCACGTAGTTCCAGTGCGGGAACATGTCGACGATGATGCCGCCGCCGTCCTGCTTGCGGTAGTTCCAGCTCGGACGCTGGGCGTCCTGCCAGTCGCCTTCGAACACCCAGTAGCCGAACTCGCCGCGCACCGAGAGGATCCGGCCGAAGAAGCCGGAGTCGATCAGGCGCTTGAGCTTGCGGAGGCCGGGGAGGTAGAGCTTGTCGTGGACGACGCCGTGCTTGATGCCCCGCGCGTCGGCCAGGCGGGCGATCTCGACAGCGTCGGCGTAGCTCTCGGCGGTGGGCTTCTCGGTGTAGATGTGTTTGCCGGCCGCGATCGCCTTCGTGATGGCGGGGACACGCGCTTTGGTGACGAGGAAGTCGCTGTAGATCGACCAGCGGTCGTCGGCCAGGGCGGCGTCGAGGTCGGTGGTCCAGTGCTCGAGGCCGTGGCGCTCGGCGATCTCGCGGAGGGTCGCTTCGTTGCGGCCGACGAGGAGGGGCTCGACCTGCACCCGGGTTCCGTCGGAGAGCAGGACGCCGCCCTGCTCCCGGATGGCGAGGATCGATCGGACGAGGTGCTGGCGGTATCCCATGCGGCCGGTTGCGCCGTTCATGATCACGCCGATGGTCGGATTCGACACGGTGGCTCTCTTTCGAAGGACCCGCAGGAGGCTCGGAACGAGCCGGTCTCGGCGAGACCGCTCCGGTGCGGGAAAACGCTTACCCCGACAGTAGGACGAAACCGGCGGTGCCCGCAAGGCAGGACGTCTCGCCGAGGCGGACGGTGCGCGACTCAGCGTCGGGGTGTACTGGCGCGAACCACCACGGTCGTGGGAACGGCGTCGACGCTCGCCCGGTCGAAGTCGTCGCCGAGCGCGAGCCGCACCGCGCGCTCGCCGATGTCGACGAGGGGAGCCCGCACCGTCGTGAGCGCCGGAGTGACGTCGCGGACCGTGGGGATGTCGTCGAATCCGGCGACGGCGATGTCGCGACCCGGTTCGACTCCCGACTCGCGGAACGCCGCCATCGCTCCGAGCGCCATGACGTCGGTCACGGCGAAGACGAGTTCGATGTCGTCGAGCCCCCGCTCGAGCAGGCGCCGACCGGCGTCGTAGCCGCCGTCGCGCGTGAACTCGGTCTCGACGACCACGGTCTCGGAGTCCACTCCGGCGGCGAGCAGCCCGCGACGGAACCCGTCGACCCGGTCGAGCGAGGTCCGGACGTTGGCGGTGCCCGCGATCACGGCGAAGCGCCGGTAGCCGAAGCCCGCCATGGTCGTCGCCAGCTCGAAGGCGCCGTCGTCGTTGTCGAGCGACAGCGTGGCGAACGGGAGGTCGCGCTGGCTGATCATCACGACCCGGCCGCCGGACGCCTCGAACGACTGGAGCTCTCCGATCAGGGCGTCGCGAACCGCGGAACCCTGGCTCCGGCTGCCGGCGAGCAGGATGATGCGCGGACGCTGCCCGCGGAGCGTGCGCACGATCTCGAGTTCCCGCTCGGGCGAGCGGCCGGTGACCGCCATCGTGACGACGAGCCCGGACTCTTCTGCCACGCGCATCGCTCCGGCCGCGATCGAGGAGAAGTACGGGTCGGCGATGTCGCTGACGACGAGCCCGACGGTCATCGTCGATCCGCGCGCGACGGCCTGCGCCGACAGGTTCGGCGAGTAGTCGAGCTTGGCTGCGGCGGCGAGCACGCGGTCGCGGTAGGCGTCGGCGACCCTGCGGGTGCTGCCGTTGAGCGACCGGGACGCGGTGGCGAGCGAGACGCCGGCCTCGCGCGCGACGTCGTGGAGGGTGGCGGGGGCGGCCGGGCCGACCGGCGCGGGTGCGCCCGTCTTGTCGGCGGGATTCTCGACGGTGCTCACGAGCCCGACCCCGCCGGCGGGACGAGGAAGGCGGGACGCCAGGTGATCGTCAGCGCGAGAAAGGCGGGAACCAGGCCGAGGCCGATCAAGCCGAGCGTCGGCAGGCGCGAGAGCAGCAGGAGCCAGGTGGCCATCAGGATCACGCGCCCGGCTCCGGCCAGCGGGTGGAGCGTGAGGACGCCCCATCCCGCTCGCGCCAGTTCGCGGGGCCCGGCGTCGTCGGGCAGTCGAGGTGCGGCGGCGAGGATGGCGAGGTAGAGCGCCAGGGCGAGGCCGCCGAGGGGGAGCAGGATCACGAGGGCGGCGACTCCCGGAGCGCCTCCCGCGGAGGTCCAGAACAGAAGGGCGACGACGTACATCACGACGACCGCTGCGCCGACGACTCCGACGAGCCACAGGCGGCGGAACGCTGCGGCGAGATGCCTCGCGTAGAGCCGGGTGGGAGCGGGCCGCCCGTCGACCAGGACGTCGTGGAGCGTGCGCTGCAGCGCGGAGGTCGCCGGCCCCAGGGTCACCACTCCGAGCGACGTCACGAGCCAGAGCAGTTCGAGGAGCAGGACGTCGCCGACGGCCGTCGTGGCCGAGAAGACCCGGCCGCCGACCTGGGGGTGGGCGGCGGATGAGGAGATGGACGAGTTGCTCGTTCCACGATCGTGCCTTCCGTCGTCGCCGCGCGGATCGGCGGTGATTCGCCCATGGTAACCAGGACGATCCTCTCCGCGCGAGCAATCGGGAAACTGCTTTCCCGCGCGCCCTTGACCACCCGGCCGAAACGCACCTAGAGTCTGGATAGCGCTTTCCCAGTCGCTCGTCGTTCGTCAAAGGAGACAACAATGAAACGCAGTGCCATCTTCGGGGCCGTGGCCTCGGTAGTCGGTCTCACCGTCGTTCTGAGCGGCTGCTCGGCCGGCGGGTCGAACGGCCAGGCGGAAGGGGAGACCCCGCCAAGGCCACCGGCACCATCCGTGTCCTCACCCCGGCCTACCCGCCGAGCACCGAGGGGAAGGCCGCCTTCCAGGCCGTCGTCGACGACTTCCACAAGACGTATCCGAAGGTGAAGGTGCAGCCCGACCTGGCGACGTACGCCACCCTCAACGAGAAGATCTCGACCTCGATCGCCAGCGGATCCGGCTACGACGTCCTGGTCACCGGCGTCGGCTGGGTGCAGCCCTTCGCGGCGAAGAACGTCTTCGAAGACCTCGCCAACCACGGGGTGACCAAGAAGACTCTCGGTGACAAGACGACGCCGGCGATCACACCGGCGACGACCTACAACGGCAAGATCTACGCCTGGCCGCTGACCGCCGACGCGCGCGCCATCGCCTATCGCAAGAGCGCCTTCGTCAAGGCGGGCCTCGACCCCGACAAACCGCCGACCACGCTCGCGGGCATCAAGGAGGCGGCCGAGAAACTCACCATCCGCGACTCCAAGGGCAACATCACGCGCCCCGGGTTCGACTTCAACACCTCGCCGGGCAACTACCGCCAGGCCTTCGTCCAGCTGCTCGGCGCCGAGGGCAAAGACCTCTACGTCGACAACAAGCCGAACTTCGACAACGCTGCCGGCGTCAAGACGCTCGACTGGATGAAGAGCATGATCGGCAACGTCCAGAAGTTCGGTCAGCAGAACGCCGCGCAGAAGCCGATGACCTACACGGGAGAATCCGCGATGGGCTTCGTCGGCGGCAGCATCGACTGCTCGTCCGCCGGCGTCGGCAAGGCGAACTGCGACGACCTCGGCTACTTCCTCCTCGACGACAAGAGGCCGGTGGAGTACCTCGGCGGCAACCTCGCCTCGGTCGGTTCGACGAGCAAGGACAAGGACGCCGCCTGGGCCTTCATCAAGTCGATGAGCACCGACAAGGCGCTCGAGGCCCAGGCCAAGCTGAACAACCAGATCCCGGCGACGTCGAACGCGGCCGACTCCGAGATCGTGAAGTCGAACGACCTCAGCAAGTTCGTCGCGAAGAACCTCGACAAGGCGCTGTTCGAGGGCGGCATCCCGAACTGGCTCGAGGTGCGCAACAACTTCAACTCGTCCGTCGACGACGTCCTCCTCGGCAAGCGCGACGCCAAGGCCGTCCTCGACGAGTTGGCGCAGCAGTCGCGATGACGACCCTCACACAGAAGTCGCGGCCGGCGGGGCGGAGCATCCCGGCCCGCCGCCGCGGCTCGGTGCTGTCGCGGCAGCGCCGGGCCGGCTGGTGGATGATCGCCCCTGCGCTGCTGCACTCGCTGGTCTTCATCACGCTCCCGACACTCGCCGCCATCGGCCTGGCGTTCACCGACTACAGCTTCGGCGGCACCCCGCACTTCATCGGGGGCGGCAACTTCGCCGAGCTGTTCGGCGACGTCCGGTTCCAGGCGGCGCTCAAGAACACGATCCTGTACGTGATCGTCGTGGTGCCGGTCAGCATGGCCATCGCGCTGCTGGTGGCGATCGCCCTCAACCAGAAGATCCGCGGTCTCGGCGCGTTCCGCACGGCCTACTACATCCCGGTGGTCACCGCGACGGTGGCCGTCGGAACGGTGTGGCTCTGGATCTTCAACCCGGGTTCCGGCCTCGCGAACGGCGTCCTGTCGCTGCTCGGCCTGTCACCGGTCGGCTGGCTGACCGACCCCGGCCTCGCGCTGCCGTCGCTCATGGTCGTCGGCATCTGGCAGGGCCTCGGCTCGAAGATGATCATCTACCTGGCGGCGCTGCAGGGCGTCTCGCCGCAGCTCGTCGAGGCGGCGAACCTCGACGGCGCCGGGCGCTGGCAGGTGTTCCGCAACGTGACCTGGCCGGCGATCGCGCCCGCGCAGTTCTTCGTGCTCATCACGTCGATCGTCGGGACGTTCCAGGTCTTCGACCTCGTCTACGTCACCACCAAGGGCGGCCCGGGTCTCGCGACCAACGTGCTCGTCTTCGACGTCTACAACAACGCATTCCAGAGCCTCCGCCTGGGGTACGCGTCGGCCGAGACGGTCATCATGATGATCCTCATCGGCGCGTTCATCCTCATCGGACGCCGACTGCAGGGAGCGAACGCTCGTGACTAGTCAAGACACCCGCCTCACGGGGCGCAGGATCACCGCGGCTCCGCCCCGGAGCACCGACACCGCGACCGCGGCCAGTCGCGCGCGTCGTCCCAAGAAGAAGATCACCGTCGGCCGCGTGCTGCTCTACGTGGTGCTCACGGCGGGAGCGATCGCGATGATCGCGCCGTTCCTGTGGATGATCCTCACGGCCCTGAAGAGCGAGCTCGAGGTCTCGACCTTCCGTTGGCTGCCCGGCGAGTGGCGCTTCGGCAACTTCGTCGAGGCCATGCAGACAGCGCCGTTCCTCCGCTACTTCCGCAACAGCCTCCTGATTGCCGTCGGCGAGACCGCCGTGACGCTCGTGATCTGCACGATGGCCGGCTACGTCCTGTCGTCGATCCCGATCCGCGGCGCGAAGTTCTTCCTCGGGTACTTCATCACGCTGCTGATGATCCCGTTCCAGATCATCCTCGTGCCGCTGTTCATCATCGTGAAATCCATCCCGCTGTTCGGCGGCAACGACCTCCTGGGGCAGGGCGGCACCGGTTGGCTCAACTCGTGGTGGGGCCTCATCATCCCGCTCGCCGCGGCGCCGCTGTTCACCTTCCTGGCCCGGCAGTTCTACGTGTCGCTGCCGGCGGACCTGGCCGACGCGGCGCGGATGGACGGTGTCGGCGAGTTCGGCATCTTCCTGCGCATCATGACGCCCCTGGTGAAACCGGCCCTCATCACGATCGCCGTGTTTCAGATCGAGGCCGCGTGGAACGGGTTCCTGTGGCCCCTCATGATCACGAGCTCGGACGACCTCCGACCGCTGCAGCTGGGTCTGGCGATCTTCTCGCAGAACCCGGCCAGCATCCAGTGGCCGTACCTGATGGCCGGAACGACGCTCGCTACGCTGCCCATGGTGCTGCTCTTCGTCTTCGCGCAGAAGCGCTTCGTCGAGGGCATGGCCAGCGCGGGCCTGAAGGGATAGGAGAACGATGCCGAAACTCCGGCTCGCTTTCGCCATGCGCTCGGACGAGCTCGCGGCGACCGTGTTCAGCGACGAGGCGAAAGAGCGGCTGGCGGGCGTGACCGACCTCGTCCGCCCGGACGTCCTCACCGAGTTCGAGAGCGACGAGGCGCTCGCCGTGCTCGGGTCGATCGACGTCCTCGTCACAGGGTGGGGAGCCCCGTGATCGACGCGCGAGTGCTCGACGCGGCACCGCACCTGCGGCTGATCGCGCACTCCGCAGGCACCGTCAAGGGCCACCTCGACCGCGAGGTGTGGCGCCGGGACATCGCGGTGACGACGGCGGCGCAGGCGAACGGCGTTCCGGTGGCCGAGTACACGCTGGCTTTCATCCTGCTGTCGGCCAAAGGCGCCTTCCCGGCGGCCGCCGGCTTCCGGCGGCTGCACGACATGCGCGCCAAGGAGGCCATGCCCGCGCACGTCGGCAACCTCGGCAGCACGGTCGGCATCATCGGCGCCTCGCGCATCGGCCGGCTCGTGCTGGAGATGCTCCGGCCCTTCCACCACCGCGTGCTCATCGCCTCGCCCGACCTCACCCCCGACGAGGCGACCAGGATCGGAGGCACGCTCGTCCCGCTGGAGCGCCTGCTCGAGGAGAGCGACGTCGTGTCGCTCCACGCGCCGATCCTGCCCCAGACGATCGGGATGATCGGCCGCGAGCAGTTCGCCCGCATGAAGTCCGGGGCCACCTTCATCAACACCGCCCGCGGCGTGCTCGTCGACCACGACGCCCTCCGCGACGAGACGTCGAGCGGCCGCCTGTCGGCGATCATCGACGTCACCGATCCGGAGCCCCTCCCGCCCGACGACGTCCTCTACACGCTCGACAACGTGATCCTGACGCCTCACATCGCAGGATCGATGGGCAACGAGCTCCCGCTGATGGGCGACTCCGCCACGACCGAGGTCGAGCGGTTCGCGCACGGTGAACCCCTCGTGTACCCGGTGACACTCGACGACCTCGACAGGATGGCCTGACCATGACCCGACTCACCGCTTCGACGCTCGGCGCACCCGACGAGGACCTCGACGCCGTCGTCGACGCTCTCGCGCGCTCGCACGTGACCCACGTCGAGCTGCGCGTGAGCGGCGGCCAGATCGTCGATCCCGCCATGACGGCGCGCGAGGTGGCCGGGGTCCGGTCGCGATTCGACGCGGCCGGCATCTCGATCTCCGGGCTGGCGAGCTACGTCCGGATCGCGTCGGACGCCGGTGACGAGATGGTCGTCGGAGCGCTCGCCGAAGCCCTGCGGTTCGCCTCCGACCTCGGAGCGCCGGTCGTGCGCGTGTTCCCCGGGGCACCCACGCACCCGAGCGACTACTCGGCGGTTCCCCGCCTGCGCGAAGAGGCCGGCGTCGCCGACGAACGAGCGGTTCGGCGGCTCGACGCCGTGGCAGGGCTGGCGGGAGACCTCGGCGTCTCGCCCGTGCTCGAGACGCACGACTCCCACCCGCGAGGCGCCGACATCCTGCGGATCCTCGAGCGGGTCTCGGGGCCAATCGGCGCGGTGTGGGACCTCATGCACCCGTGGCGGGTCGGCGAACCCCTCGAGACCACCTGGGGGCTCCTGCAGCCCTGGATCGACGGGGATCGCGGCTCGGTCCAGGTGAAGGACGCGAACCTGCCGGGTGATGCCACCCCGGTCGAGATCGGTCGCGGCACCGTCCCCACCGCCGAATTCGGTGCCCTCCTCCACGGGGCGGAGTTCGACGGGACCGTGTGTCTCGAGTGGGAGCGCACCTGGTACCCCGAGGCTCTGCCGCTCAGCGACGCGCTGGTCTCCGCGCGCGCGTGGTTCGATCGATACTTCGAGGAAGGTGCCTGACATGACGGATCATCTGGACCGCCTGGCGGAGGACGACCTCCGGCTCGACTACAACGGCTGGCTCTTCTGGCGCGAGGCCGGCCCCGAGGCGCAGGATCGCCAACGCGCCCGGCAGCAGGACCTCCGCGTCCGCACCGGCGCCGTGATCGACGAGACCGCCTTCGTCTCCGACCTCGCGATGGTCGCTCCCGACACCTTCCGCATCGGGGCCCGCAGCTACATCGCCGCCCACGCCTACGTGACCGGCGACGTCACCTTCGGAGACGACTGCACGGTCAACGTCTTCACTGTGGTGCGCGGCCGGGTGCACCTCGGAGCCGGTGTCCGGATCGGCGCCCACACGTCGATCCTCGGGTTCAACCACTCGATGGACCCCGAGCTCCCGGTCTACCGGCAGCCCGTCACGGAGAAGGGGATCGTGATCGGCGACGACGTGTGGGTCGGCTCCAACGTCGTGATCCTGGACGGGGTCTCGGTCGGATCGCACGCGGTCGTCGCTGCGGGAGCGGTGGTGACCAAGGACGTCGCCGACTGGGCGATCGTCGCCGGCAACCCGGCGAGGGTCGTGCGCGACCGGCGCATTCCGAAGGGGACGAGCCCGTCGGCCGCCCGGTTCGACGCTCTCGCCGATCGGCTGGCGACGTTCGCCGACCGGGCGCGCGCCGAGGCGGACGCCGTCGTCGAGCGAAGCTGGGAGTCCTCCGGCGCAGCGCCGGACGGCACGCTCTCCGGGCGCTGGGTCGACGCTCCGGGGGCCGCTCCGGCCAGACGACCCCACGCCGACGCGGTCGAGATCAGCATGCTGCTCACGGGGCGCCCGCCGGTGCAGCTCGACCGGGACGAGCACATCAGGCGGTTGCGGTTCGGCCAGGATCCTGCGACCGGCCTCACTCCGGAGGTCGACGAGACGGGACGCCACACCGCGACCGCGACCTCCTACGAGAGCGGTGACGAGCAGTACCACGTGCTCAGCCTCGGCTACGCGCTCGACGTGCTCGGCAGCCGCCTGGAGCACCCCGTGCGAGCCGTCGCCGCGATGTCGCCGGACGACGTCCTCGCCTTCTGCGAGACGCGGCCGTGGCACGAGCAGGGGTGGTCGGCCGGTGCGGCCATCGACAGCCTCGGCACCGCACTGCTGTGGAACCTGCGCTACGGCGAGACCGACCCCACTGGTACCCGGCGCAGCGTCGACGCGCTGATCGGGTGGCTGACCACCCACGCCTCGCGAACGACCGGCCTGTGGTCGCAGGCGCGGCTCTCGGACGGTCTGCTGCAGCCCGTCAACGGGTTCTACCGGGCCTCGCGCGGGACGTTCGCGCAGTTCGGCGTTCCGATCCCGTACCCGGAGCGCGTCATCGACGAAGCTTTCGAGCAAGTCGCGGATCCGCGCCACTTCGGCCCCGGCCGCACGACGGCCTGCAACATGCTCGACGTCGCGCATCCGTTCTGGCTCGCGGTGCGGCAGACCGCCCACCGGCGGGACGAGATCCGCGAGTTCGCGGCCGCCGCCCTCGACCAGGCTCTCGTGCAGTGGGTGCCGGACGCGGGGTTCCCGTTCCGGTTCGCACCGTCGAGCGGGCCGACCGCCGTCGACCAGGTGCCCGGGTTCAAGGGCACCGAGATGTGGCTCTCGACCGTGTGGTACCTCGCGGACCTCGCCGGTGTCTCCGAGTCGCTCGGTTACCGGCCGACGGGAGTGCATCGCCCCGAGCCCGCCTGGGACCTCGCGCGAGGGGTGCCCGCGGTCTGACGCGTCGAGCAGCGCCGTCGAGCAGCGCTGTCGGCGGGCGCTGTCGGCGGGCCCGCGCGGTTCAGGAGCGGGAGGAGCGCTTCGAGCCATTCGCCGAACGTCTGCGCGCCTTCGTCGTGACAGCCCACCGGCAGCAGCGTCCCGTCGCGCAGGGCTCTGCCGAAACCGCCCGGCACCGGGATCTGCACGAGGCGTCCGCTGCTGCCCGTCCTCGCGACGTACCGCTCGACCATGTCGATCATCCGATGCTGCTCGGGGCCGGCGAGGTCTCGGACCCGCCCCTGCGGTTCTCCGACGGCGAGCTCCAGCAGGCGCTCCGCGACCTCCCGGGCCGCCACCGGCTGAGACCTCATCGACGGGATCAGGACGAACGGCCCGAAGCGGTACTGCCCGAAGACCTGGGCGGCGAACTCGTGGAACTGGGTGGCGCGCAGGATCGTCCACGGCACCGGCCCGGCCTCGACCCTCTCCTCCTGGGCGACCTTGCCGGCGTAGTAGCCGAACGGCGCCAGGTCGCTGCCGACGATGCCGAGGGCCAGGTGGTGGGCGACCCCCGCGTCCCGTTCGGCGTCGAGGAGGTTCCGGGTGACGGCGCCGAAGAACGCCCGCGACTTCGCGGACGACTGCGTCTGGACGCCCGTGACGTCGATGACGGCCGCGACGCCGTCGAGGGCAGCCGGCAACCCGGCCGCGCTGACGAGATCCGCGCCGGTCGAGCGGGACAGCACGACGACCTCGTGGCCGCGCTCTCGGGCAATGCCGGTGAGGTGGTTTCCGACGGTGCCGGTGCCTCCGGCGATGGCGATCTTCATCGGTGGTTCTCCTTCTGAGTGGTGGTTCGGCGACGGTGCGGTCGAGCGGCGGTCAGGCGGGCGGTCAGCCCTGCCACGCACCGAGCTTCTCGGGAGTGACCACGAGCCAGACGTCGGTCACCAGGCCCGCCTCGACGCGCAGGTTCGTGATGCCGTAGACCCGATCGCCGAGGCGCATCGAGTAGCCGAGGCCATCGGCCGTCGCCTCCTCGACGAAGTCCAGCGCAGCCTGTTTGGCGAGCACCCCGAGCACGAAGCGGGCGACGTTCGAGGGACCGTGGACGGGATTGATCGCGGCGCGCACGAGACCGCCGCCGTCGGACCTCAGCGTGACAGCAGGATCGAGCAGGGCCATGAGCGAGGCGAGATCGCCCTCGCGGCACGCCCTCCCGAATGCGGCGACGACGGCGTCGTGCTCCGAGCGCTCCACCGGCACCGCCCGTCCGTCCTGCACGCGACGGCGGCCCGAAGTCGCCAGCTGGCGGACCGCCGCGGGGCTCCGCCCGACGATCTCCGCGATCTCCGGGAACGGGACGGCGAAGACGTCGTGCAGGACGAAAGACACCCGTTCGGCGGGCGTCATCGCCTCGAGCACCACGAGGAGCGCCATGCTGACGGCGTCGTCGAGGGCGACGGCGTCGAGCGGGTCGGCCGCGACCGGAGTGCCGAGGAACAGGTCGGCCGGTACCGGTTCGGGCAGCCACTCGCCGACGTAGTTCTCGCGGCGCGCTCGGGCCGAACCGAGGACGTCCAGGCAGATCCTGCTGACCACGCGCGTCAGCCACGCCTGAGGGTTCTCGATGGCCGCCCGGTCTGCGTCGTCGAGGCGGTACCACCGGAAGTACCCCTCCTGGACGGCATCCTCGGCGTCGCCCAGGGTTCCCAGCATGCGGAACGCGAGGGCCATGAGCTGTCGTCGCTCACTCATCACCTCGGCCAAGTTCTCTCCATCGGTCGACACGCGTTCCTCCTCGGTGATCATCCCATCCCGTCGGGACCTCCTGGGAGACCGACGACACAGGCTCGAGCGGTGTGAGGTCCGGCCGACGACCGCCGTCGCCTCACAGTCCGGGATCCTGCGTCGTCGGTGTGTCGGAGGCGGATGACCGCCCCGTCACCTGAAAGGAAACCCATGACCACGGTCGACATCGGCACCACCTTCCCCGCGTCGTACAAGGCGATGTACGCGCTCAGCACCACGGCCGAGGAAGCGGCCACGACGGCCGGACTCGACCCCAAGCTCGTCGAGCTCGTCAAGATCCGCGCCTCCCAGATCAACGGCTGCGCGTTCTGCCTCCGGATGCACGTCCGCGACGCGATTCGCCACGGCGAGACGGCGGATCGGCTCGCGGTCGTCGCGGGCTGGTGGGAGTCGCAGTACTTCGACGCCGCCGAGCGCGCAGCCCTCGCGATCGCCGAGCGCGTCACGTCGATCTCCGAGAGTGGCGACGCCCACGAGTCGCCCGCCGAGGGTGCTCTCGACGACGCTCAGATCGCCGCGGTGACCTGGCTGACCATCGTGATCAACGCCTGGAACCGCATCGCGATCTCGAGCCACTACGCCGTAGCGCCCTGAGTCGCGGCTCTCCGGCGGCCGCACCCGGCCCCGCCCCGGGTACGGTCGACGCATGCCGACCACGCCCCTCGATCGATTCTTCGGCTGGCTCTTCGAGTTGTTCCCGGTGCGGGTCTTCCTGGCGTTCGGGAGCAAGAACGGGTTCGTCCTCGCGGCCGGACTGGCGTACCAGGCGCTGTTCGCCCTCTTCGCGGCCCTCTGGTCGGGATTCTCGGTCGCCGGGCTCGCACTGTCCGGGAGCCCTGAGCTCCGGGACTCCCTGTTCGACGTCATCAACACGTCGGTGCCGGGGCTGATCAAGTCGGGAAACGACGCGACCGGAGCGATCGACGCGACCAAGCTGCTGCACGCGGGCATCTTCGGTTTCACCGGGGCGGTCGCCGTCGTCGTCCTGGTCTTCACCGCCGTCGGCTTCCTGGGCTCGGCACGCGGATCGGTGCGGGCCATCTTCGGTGTTCCGCAGTCGACGGAGGATTTCTTCGTCCGGAAGGGGAAAGACCTCGTCCTCGGACTCCTGTTCGGGGTCGCCGTGCTGCTCTCGAGCGTGCTGTCGCTCATCAGCACCTCGTCCGTGCGGTTCCTGCTCGGCCTGCTGGGAGCGGACGTGTCGACGTTCGGCGGGACGATCCTGCTGCGCGGGGTCGGCCTCGTCATCGTCTTCGCCTTCGACACCGTCGTGCTGATGGGCCTGTTCAAGGTGCTGTCCGGCCTGTTCATCCCGCGTCGCCGCCTCGTCGCCGGCAGTCTGCTCGGGGCGGCGGCGCTCGGCGTGCTGAAGGCCGTCGGCGGAGTGCTCCTCGGCCACGCGACGACGAATCCGCTCCTGGCCTCCTTCGCGGTGATCGTCGGACTACTGATTTTCCTCAACCTCGTGTGCCAGGTCCTGCTCCTCACCGCCTCCTGGATCGCCGTGCAGATGGCGGCGGACGGCGTCCTCGCCGACCCCGTCGCCGAGCGGGCGCGCCTCGCGAAGCTCGAGGCGGAACGACAGGCACTGATCAGGAGCCGCGCCCTCCGCGCGCAGCCGCGGTGGGTGCGCGCTGCCTCGAAGCTCCGGGCTCGGCTGCCGCGCCGGCGCTGATCCTGTCCGCCGCGCCGGGCGGCCCCTCGACGAGGCCGCCGGCTTTCGACCGGTGGGCCCAGGCGCCGCCGGCATGACGATGACACGTTCGGCCGCGCCCTCCGTGTAGCTTGTCGCCATGCGTATCGTGAAGGGCCGCTACAAATTCCTCTACGTCGTGGCCTTCCTCCTCGGGCTCGGAGCGCTCACCGAGGTGTTTCAGCGAGCGGGGATACCCGGCGCCGTCGACTGGGTGGGCGCGCTGGGGTTTGCGCTCCTGACGGTGATCGCCGTCCGGATCTTCCGAGTCCCCGAAGAAGATGTTGCAGCGCCGCGCCCGCTCTGGCGCATGACCGGTCGTCCGACGGCGGGTTTCCTCCTGGGCGGCCTCAACGCCCTCAGCGCGGCGACGGTGATCTGGGCACTGGTCTACTCGCGCGTCGTCGAGAGGCCGTCCGTGGTCGCCGCCTCGTTCCCCGGCAGTGGCCTCACCGTGCAGATCGTGAGCGTGGTCGTCGAGGCGGCGCTCGCGGTCCTGTACCTGCGGTCGTCGTTCCGGCTGGCTCGCCGCGTGCCTGCGCCGTCCTGGGTGCGGTAGCGCACCGGCCGACCCGGGCGCGGTAGCGCGCGGGCACCGAGCGCGCGCGCCGACCGCCCCGCGCCCTCAGCTGAGATCGGCGGGAACCTCGTCGGGGGCGGCGCGCTTGCCGAGGCGACGGACGGCGAACGTCACGCCCCACAGCACGACGCCGATCGCGAGGAGTGCCCCGGCGATTCCGTACTGCTCCGCTCCGCGGCCGGACGACCAGGGCAGGACGAGCCAGAGGCAGGCCAGGATGCCGACGATCGGGAGGATCCTGCCCGCTCTGAAGTGGCCGTGCGGCACCCGGTCGCGACGCAGGACGAGAACGACGAGGTTCACGACGGCGAAGACGGCGAGCAGCAGCAGCGACGTCGTGCCGCCGAGTACCGCGACGATGGGCGACTCCGGCGACAGCGAGACGTAGCCGATGAGCAGGAGGCTGAGGCCGGTGGTGAACAGGATCGCGGTCCAGGGCGTCCGGTTGCGCGAGTGCACCTTCGACAGAAAACCAGGCAGGACGCCCTGCTTGCTCATCCCGTAGAGGAGGCGGCTCGCCATCATCATGTTGATGAGCGCCGAGTTGGCCACGGCGAACATCGAGATGAACGGAAGCAGCGCTCCGATCGGGAAGCCCGGCGCTGCGGTCTCGACCACCGTCACGAGCGGTGTCTCGTTGTCGGCCAGCTGACCGATCGGGACCACCGCGACGGCGCACAGCGACACGAGCACGTAGATGACGGCGGTGATGCCGAGACCGGTGAGCATGACGCGCGGGAAGATCCTGCTCGGATCCTTCGTCTCTTCGGCCATGTTGACGCTGTCCTCGAACCCGACCATCGCGAAAAAAGCCAGCGAGGTCGCGGCCGAGATGCTGAGCAGGAGGGCCTTGTCGCCCGGCGTCTCGAAGAGCACGACGCGCGAGAGGTCGGCGTTACCGCCCGCGATGGCCCAGAACCCGATCAGGATCACCAGGACGAGACCCGACAGCTCGACGAGCGTGAGGACCACGTTGGCCTTGACGCTCTCGCTGACGCCTCGGAAGTTGACGGCCATCACGAGCAGCATGAACCCCATCGCGACGAGCATGATCGTGCCGTTCCCGAGCTCGACCTCGATGCCTGCGGCGAGGTTGGCGGCGAAGGCGCGCGCGGCCGTCGAGGCCGACGTGATGCCCGAGCACATGACGATGAACGTCACCAGGAACGTGACGAAGTGGACGCCGAAAGCCTTGTGCACGTAAAGGGCGGCGCCCGCGGTCTGCGGATACTTCGTCACGAGTTCGAGGTACGAGAACGCCGTCACCAGGGCAACGCCGAACGCGATGAGGAAGGGAGCCACGCCGCACCACCCACTTCGGCGGCGACCTGCCCGGTCAGCGCGTAGACGCCGGTGCCGAGGATGTCGCCGACGATGAAGAGCAGGAGGAGCTTCGGCCCGATGGCCCGCTTCAGCTCGGTGGGCTGATCGGTGCCGGGTGTCGGGGTCGTCGTCGTCGATGCCATGGGAGCCTCCGTTGTCGTGACGTGCGGTGTCGGTCTGCGGTGGGTTCCCGTCATCCTGCCCGCTTCACCCGCTCTGCGTTAGAGGAGCGCAGGATCTTGCGCGGCACGTAACTATGCGCGTCGCGCAGCAACTCGGGTCATTCTCGGTCGGGGGCCCGGCTCGGTCGTACTATCGGGCTCAGCGGGCTCACCACCCCGCGGAACGGGTCGGGGCGGCATGTCGAACGAGACACGGACGGCGACGCGCGGCGTCAGCGGCAGGTTCGGCGTCAGCCGCTGGGTGTTCGGCCCCGCCGCCGTCATCGTGCTCGGGTTCGTGGTGTTCGCGCTCATCGCCCCCGGCAGACCGAGGCCGCGTTCGCCGCCCTGCAGGCGAACATCGTCCGCGACTTCAGCTGGTACTACGTGCTGGTCGCGGCGGCGTTCGTCGGCTTCGTGCTGTGGATCGGGTTCAGCCGCTTCGGCGACATCGTCCTCGGGAAGGACGAGGACAAGCCGGAGTTCTCGACCGTGTCGTGGTTCTCCCTCCTCTTCGCCGCGGGTATGGGCATCGGCCTCGTCTTCTACGGCGTCTCGGAACCCCTCAGCCACTTCGCCTCGCCGCGGCCCGGCGTGACCGGGACGCCGGCGCACCTCGCTCAGCAGGCCCTGACGCAGACCTTCCTGCACTGGGGGCTGCACGCGTGGGCCATCTACGTCGTCGTCGGGCTCGCGCTCGCCTACGCGATCCATCGCCGCGGGCGTCCCGTGTCGATCCGCTGGGCACTCGAACCCCTGCTGGGCACACGGGTGCGGGGCGGCTGGGGCAACGCCATCGACGTGATCGCCCTGGTCGGCACGCTGTTCGGCGTCGCGACCTCGCTCGGCCTCGGGGTGCTGCAGATCAACGCCGGGCTGGCGGCGATCGGGGTGCTCGAGAACTCGCTCGGTGTGCAGATCGTGTTGATCGTGGTCGTCACCCTGGTCGCGATCGTGTCGCTCGTGACGGGTGTGTCGAAGGGCATGAAGATCCTGTCGAACTTCAACCTGTTCCTGGCGGCCCTGCTACTCGTGTTCGTGCTCGCCGTCGGGCCGACGCAGTTCTTGCTGCGGGAGTTCGTCCAGACGATCGGCGACTACCTGCAGAACTTCGTCGGGCTCGCGTTCGACGTGAGCGCCTTCAGCGGAGCGCGCGGTGAGGCCTGGCAGGGGGCGTGGACCACGTTCTACTGGGGCTGGTGGATGTCGTGGGCACCGTTCGTCGGCATCTTCATCGCCCGCATCTCGAAGGGCCGTACGGTGCGGCAGTTCGTCTTCGGAGTGCTGCTGGTGCCGACGCTGCTGACGTTCCTCTGGTTCGCCATCCTCGGCGGCGCGGCCCTGCAGGCGCAGATGTCGGGGCGGGTGTCGCTCGTCGGCCCGCACGGGGGCGTGGACGTCGAAGGGGCGCTGTTCCAGCTCCTGGGCTCGCTCCCGGCCGGTACTGTCCTGATCGCCGGCGCGATCCTGTTGATCGGCGTCTTCTTCGTGACGTCGGCCGACTCGGGCGCCCTCGTCATGTCGATGATCGCGACCGGAGGGCAGCTCGAGCCGAAGGCGTGGATTCGCGTGTTCTTCGCCGGGGTGACGGCGCTCGTGGCGATCTCGCTGCTCGTGTCGGGCGGACTGACCGCTCTCAAGACGGCGGCGATCACGACCGCTCTGCCGTTCAGCGTGGTCATGATCCTCATGTGCTGGGCGACGGTGATCGCCTTCACCCGGGAGATCCGGGCCTACCGCGCCGCCGAGCGCGCGGTCCTGCTGGAGGAACTCACGGCGCACTACGAGCAGGAGGTCGAACGGCCGTCGCAGGTCGACCCGAGGACGGGCCCCATCGCGCTGCTGCGGAGGCGCTTGCGCCGCTGACGCGACGGCCGGTCGTCGCTCGTCGCGAGAGCGCGCAGGCTCAGCCGACGAGAGCCAGCGCGAAGGGCAGGACGGCGGGAGCCCCGGCGCGGCGAAGGGCCCGGCCGGCCACGGTGAGGCTCCAGCGGCTGTCGACCAGGTCGTCGACGAGCAGGACGGGGCCGCTCTGGCCGGCGAGGGCCTCGGCCAGCGAGGGGCTCACCTCGAACGCCTGCCACACGTCGGCGAGCCGATAGACGCTGTTGGCGCCGCCACGGGCGCGCCCGGTCGTGGAACCCGGGCCGGTGGCCGTGAGGGGCGGGAGCAGCGTCAGCCGCCCGACCGAGCTGAGCGCCTCGGCGAGCGAGGAGACGAGCTCGGGGTGGGAGGTCGACGGCATCGCGACGACCGCGGTCGGGCGCTCGGCCCACGGCCACTCCTTGAGGACGCGGACACAGCCGTCGAGAAGGCCCCGGGAGAGCGGGGCGTCGGGGGATCCGGCGGCGAACACCTCGCGGAGCGTCGTCCCCCAGCCCAGGTCGGTGAGGCGCGCCAAGGCGCGGCCCGACTCGACGCGCTCTTCGGGAGGGATCTTGCCCGTGAGCGAGACGCCGGCGCGGTCGGCGCCCGCGGGCCACTGCGCACGCGGCTCGACCTCGACGCCGACGCGGTCGAGAGCCGTGGTCGCGCGGCCGGCGGCTTCGGAGGCGACGTCGGTCGGGTACCAGACCCCGGCGCAGATGTCGCAGCGCCCGCAGGGGGCCGCGGCAGGATCGTCGAGGTCGGCCTGGAGGAGCTGCATGCGGCAGGTGGTGGCCGACTCGTAGCGGAGCATGGAGTCCTGTTCGGCGACGCGGGCCGCCGCGATGCGCTCGTAGCGCTCGCGGTCGTACCGCCAGGCCAGCCCGGTCGACACCCAGCCGCCCTGGACCTTCTGCACGGCGCCGTCGACGTCGAGCACCTTGAGCATCAGCTCGAGCGGCGTGCGCTTGAGGTCGACCCGCGCCTCGAGCGCGGGCGTGGAGAGCGGCGTGCCGGAGAGCTCGGCCAGGACGGCCTTCGCCCGCGACTCGGACGGCATCGACGCGGTGGCGAAGTACTGCCAGATGTCGGCGTCTTCGCGGCCCGGCAGCAGGAGGACGTCGGCGTTGTCGGTGGCGCGGCCGGCGCGGCCGATCTGCTGGTAGTAGGCCACGGGGGACGACGGGGCGCCGAGGTGCACGACGAAGCCGAGGTCGGGCTTGTCGAAACCCATGCCGAGGGCGCTGGTCGCCACCAGGGCCTTGAGGTCGTTCGTCTTGAGCCGCTGCTCGAGGACCTCGCGCTCTTCGGGGTCGGTGCGACCCGAGTACGCGGCGACCTCGTGGCCGGCTTCGCGAAGGAGCCGGGCGGTGTCGTCGGCGGCGGAGACGGTCAGCGTGTAGATGATGCCGCTGCCGGGGAGGCTCACGAGGTGCGACAGCAGCCAGCCGAGTCGCTCGCGACTCGTGGGGAGGGTCAGGACGCCCAGCCGGAGGGAGGCGCGGGCGAGGCTGCCCCGGATCGTGAGAACGGGCGTTCCTGAGCCGAGCTGCTCTTCGACGTCGGCGACGACGCGTTCGTTCGCGGTGGCCGTCGTCGCCAGCACGGGGATCTCGCCGGGCAGGGTGCGGATCAGTTCGGCCAGACGGCGGTAGTCGGGCCGGAAATCGTGGCCCCAGTCGGAGATGCAGTGGGCCTCGTCGACCACCAGCATTCCCATGGTGCGCATCAGCTCGGGCATCTGCTCGTCGCGGAAACGCGGGTTGTTCAGGCGCTCGGGTGAGACGAGGAGGACGTCGACCTGCCCCTGGGCGATCTGCCGCTGCACGTCGCCCCACTCGTGGGCGTTCGCCGAATTGACGGCGGCGGCGCGGACGCCCGCCCGGGCCGCCGCGGCCACCTGGTCACGCATCAGCGCCAGCAGCGGGCTCACGAGCAGGGTCGGGCCGGCGCCGCGACGGCGGATCAGAAGGGTCGCGATGAAGTACACGGCGGACTTGCCCCAGCCGGTGCGCTGGACGACGAGGGCCCGACGGCGATCGTCGACGAGGGCGCGGATCGCCTCGAGCTGACCGTCGTGGAACACCGCGTCGGCCCGGCCGGTGAGTGCTCGGAGGAGGTCGAGCGCTTCGGCGTCGAGGTCGGTGCTGGTCGTCGTCATGCGGCCACTCTGCCAGGCGCGGGTGACACCCAGCCCCGAGTTGACGCGGACCCGCTCCGGGCGGTAGACCGAACCTGCAGACCCGGACCCCGTCTGGACCGCGAGCGACGCCTCTCACGCGTCACCAGCTCGCGCGACCGGATCGGAACTCCGTGCGGGATCACCTCACCTCCCTCTTTCGCCCCTTCATGCGGCTGCGCCTTCGCCAGCGCGGCGCCCAGTTCCCGAACGTCCCGACCCCGCTCGATGCGCCGCAGGCGCACGTGGCCGGCCCGGACCCCGATCGCGTCCTCGTGTTCGGCACTCCGGCGACGATCGGGTCCGGCGTCCTGACGCACGCCCTGGGGCTCCTGGGCCACGTGGCCCGCGAGCTCTCCCGCCGCACCGGCCGCGGCGTGGACGTCGACCTCCACGCCGACGCCGACCTGCGGATCGAGACCGCGGTGCGCGCGACCGCCGGCCTGGACGTCTGGCGGTACGACGCGATCCTGCTCGTCCTCGGCGGAGCCGACGCCCTGCGGCTCACCCCGGTCGACGTCTGGCGCCGGGAACTCGGCGTGCTCCTCGGGGCGCTGGCGATGGAGAGCTCGGCGTCGACCCGGGTGTTCGTCGTCGGGATCCCGCCGCTGCTCGACGTCCCGACCTTCGGCGGACCGTTCGGCCGCGTGGGCGACCGGCACGCGCGCCTCCTGAACGCCGCGACGGCCGGAGTGTGCACCGCCTACGGCGCCGAGTTCGTCGCGCTCCCGGCGCAGGAGCCGACCGGCTCGCGGTACCGCGCCCCGGCCGACTACCGGGTGTGGGCATCGATCCTGGCCGAGCGGGTCGCGAGCGTGATGGCGGCCGAGACGCAGGATCGCGACGACCGCGCTTCGGTCGAACGGGCCGCCCCGATCGACATGGTCGCCATGTACCGCACGCTGCCCGACGAGACGGCCCGGGTCCGGCGCGACGAGGCGCAGCGGGAGGACGAACGCCAGGCTGCGCTCGACGCGCTCCGCATCCTCGACACGGCCCCGGAGGTGGCGCTCGACGCCGTCGTCGGGGCCGCCGCGTCGGCGTTCGGGACCCGGTACGCGGCGTTCACCCTGATCGACCACGACCGCCAGTGGGTGAAGAGCCGCATCGGATTCGACGACGTCGAGGGTGATGCGGTCGACGAACTGTGCGTCCGCACGATCCTGCGAGGATCCGCGCTCGTCGTACCCGACCTCGGCCGCGACTCGACGAATCGCGCGGCGGAGGAGCCGGGCAGGCTCCGGCAGTGCGCTTCTTCGCGGGACACCCGGTCGAGAGTCCTTCCGGGCATCGCATCGGCGTGCTGTGCGTCTTCGACCCGGAGCCGCGCGATCCGGGGTCGCTCGAGCAGACGCAGCTCGCCGCGTTCGCGCACGCGATCCAGGAGGAGATCTGGCGGCGCGGCACCGACTGACGAACCGTCGAGAGCACGCCTACTCGAGCAGGCCGCGGATGTCGTCGGCGGTGAGCGCCGCCCCGAACGCCTGCTCGTCGTCGTCCATCATCGCGTCGAAGAGCTTGGCCTTCTTCTCCTTGAGCTGCATCACCTTCTCTTCGATCGTGTCGTTGGCGATCATGCGGTACACGAAGACGCCGCGCGTCTGACCGATGCGGTGCGTGCGGTCGATCGCCTGCGCCTCGGACGCCGGATTCCACCACGGGTCGAGCAGGAAGACGTAGTCGGCCTCGGTGAGGTTCAGCCCGAAGCCGCCGGCCTTCAGGCTGATGAGGAAGACCGTGGAGGTTCCCGACTTGAAGCCGTCGATCACCTCGGAGCGGCGTCTGGTCGAGCCGTCGAGGTAGTCGTACGTGATGCCCTCTGCATCGAGGCGGGCGGCGACGAGACGCAGGTACGACGTGAACTGGCTGAAGACGAGGGCGCGGTGACCGCCGGCGATCACGTCGGCGAGCTCCTCGACGAGGACGTCGAGTTTCGACGACGGAACTCCGGCGTACGCCTCGTCGTCGACGAGCGTGGCGTCGAGGGCGAGCATCCGCAGGAGGGTGAGCGACCGGAAGACGATGAACCGGTTGCGGTCGAGGTCGTCGACGAGGTCGAGCAGTTTCATGCGCTCGCGCTGGAGGAACAGGTCGTACAGCTTGCGGTGCGCGGGTTCCAGGTCGACGCGGAGCAGCTGCTCCTGTTTCTCGGGCAGGTCGCTCGCAACCGTCTCTTTGGTGCGGCGGAGCATCAGCGGTCGGATTCGGGTGCGGAGCCGCGACAGCAGTTCGGGGCGGTCGTGCTGCGAGATCGGCTTGACGTACTCGTCGGTGAACCGCAGACCGGTCGACAGCAGGCCGGGGAGACCACGTGGAAGAGCGACCAGAGATCCATCAGGTCGTTCTCCATCGGCGTGCCCGTGATGGCGAGCTTGAAGGGCGCCCGGAGGTCGGCCGCGGCCTTGTGCGCCTTCGACTGGCGGTTCTTGATCATCTGCGCCTCGTCGAGCACGAGTCCGGCCCAGGCGACGGCCTGGTACTTGGCGAAGTCGATGCGGAACAGGGCGTACGACGTCACGACGACATCGACGTGGCCGGCGAGCTCGTCGAGGTTCAGGCGACCCTTCGCAGCCGTCGTCGTCACCGCCCGCACGCGAAGCTCGGGTGTGAAGCGGGCCGCCTCGGCCGCCCAGTTGGAGACGACGGAGGTGGGAGCGACGACCAGGAACGGGCCTCGGGAGGTCTGCGTGGTGTTTGCGGTGTTTGCGGTGTTCGTGGTGTGTGCGGTGTCCTCAGCGTTTGCGGTGTGTGGAGCGTTCGCGGCCCTCGCGTGCTCGAACAGCGCGAGCGTCTGCAGCGTCTTGCCGAGCCCCATGTCGTCGGCCAGGACGCCGCCGAGCCCGTGGTCGTGGAGGAAGGCCAGCCAGCGGAAGCCGTCGAGCTGGTACGGACGGAGGGTGGCCCTGACTCCGTCGGGCACCGGCGTCTCATCGAGACTGTCGCCGCGGGAGATGCGGAGGAGGCCGCCGACAGTGCGGCTCCAGGCCTCGCTCTGCCGGGTGGCGTCGGCGAGCTCTTCGAATTCCGACCAGAGACTGGCCTGGTAGCGGTTGAGGTGGAGTTCGCCGGTCTCCCATTCGTCGAGGGCGGTGGCCTCGGCGATGAGCCGCTTGAGCCCGTCGAAGATCGGCTGCCGGAGCGACAGGTACGACTTGTCGACGAGCAGCAGCTTGTCGCGCCCCTTCGACAGTGCCGTGAACAGCGGCGCGAACGGGATCGATCGCCCTTCGACGGTGACCAGGACGCCGAGGTCGAACCAGTCGCGCTTGTCCGTCTCGACGGTCGTCACCTCGAGGGTCGGCTCGGCGGTGAGCTCACGGTAGTCGGGGCGCTCGCCGACCTGCTCGACCCGGACGTCGTCGCGCGCTTCGAGAACGGGGAGGACGCGGTCGACGAACTCTGCGGAGTCGAGACCGTGCAGGGTGAGCGCGACCGGTGGGGCGCCGAGGTCGGCGATCAGCCCGGGCGGCAGCGGGTACGTGCCGAGCTTCTCGCGGCGGCCCGCGTCGAGCCACGACCAGGCGAGGTCGAGGCGATCGCCGGCGCCGAACGTCACCGTCAGGACGAGGACGGGCGGCAGGATCTCGGGAAGACTCACCGACGAATCGGTGCTGACGACCTCGACGACGCGCGACAGGCGCGGATAGAAGTCGCGAAGGAACTCCGCCGAGTCGGACGCGGGCACCTCGATCGGCTTCTGGGAGGTGACGAGAGCGCGTTGTTCGTCGGTGAGGGGACCGGTCGGAGCGAGGACCAGGTGCAGAGCGGGGCCGAAGCGCCAGGAGTAGACGCCGTGGTCGGCGATCACGCCGATGGAGGCGGCAGGATGTGCTCGGCCGTCGATCTGCACCGCCGCCGTGAGCTGCAGGTCGGCGGCGGCCGGCGCGGGAGTCTGCGGGTCGCGCGCGGCGTCTGCGGCTGCTTCGCGGGCGGCGTCGGCGGCCGCCGCGGCGACTGCGGCCGCTGCTCGCGCGCGGGGGCTCGTCGGGCGGTCGGTGGTAGTGGTGCTGGTGCTGGTGCTGGTGCTGGTGCTGGTGCCGGTGGTGGTGCTGGGCTGCGGCTGGCTGGCGGGCCCCGGGGCTGGCGGCGACGACTCGGCCTCTCCGGTCCGCTCTGCGGATGCCACGTCGATGGTGACGGCGGCGCGCTCGGCGACGACGACGTCGATCTCGCGCTTGCCGGTCACGAGCGTGATGCCGAGCCGTGCCCCCTCGGCCAACAGCGGCCAGAGCAGGGGCTGGCGAACTCGTCGAGGAAGAGCCACTCGGAGTCACCCGGCACGTAGGCGTCGCGCGCCGACTTGTGCAGCGCCTGGAACTGCCCGAACCAGCGGTGCTGCTCGGGGCTGGCGCCGAGGCGGTTGAGGGAGAAGGGCAGCGTTGTCCACGTGAGATCGCCGCGGACCCAGTTGCCGGTCGCGCTCTGCGTCACCGGCCGCACACCGAGCCGGAAGGTCGCTCCCGCGGCCGCGCTCGCCGCCGTCCCCGCGCGGGACTTCGGGGCGCCCCAGCGGGCGCTCTGCGACCGAGTTCGCTCGCGCAGTTCGAAGAGGAGCCCCATCGTTGTGGCCGGCGTGCGATCGCCGGCAGGAGACCCGGCGAGGGCGTCGAGAGCGTCCTTCCAATTCGAGGAGGCCGTCGAGGCGGAGCCGGTGCGCACCGGCTTCTGCTGTCGAGCGATGGTCTCGGCATTGCTCTGCAGCAGGACGGCCGCGACGTGCTTGCACTCGCTGCCGACATAGCAGGTACAGGAGCTGTCGGCGGGCCGCGCGTTGTCGCCGCGGGTGCGCGCCAGGAGGACGCTCGCCTCGTAGGGCTCGGGCTCGCTGCCCTGCACCATCCCCTCGAGCACGAGTGCGTCGGCGTCGAAGCGCACACCCGTCACCCGTCGCTCGCGAACGAGAGCTTTTGCACGATCGAAGGCCCCCGGCCCGACGAGCCGGATGACATCGGTCGCGTCGACGAGAGGAACGGCCGGCGGCATGCCTCCAGCTTGTCACGACCCCCCGACACCGGCGGCCCTGTGCTCCGCCCTGCCCCCACCCCGCCCCCGCCCCCACCCCGCCCTGCCCCCACCCCGCCCCCGCCCGCCGCCCCCTCGCGCCCGCCCCCTCCAGAAATCGAAGGGGATGTGCGCAGATGGCGACTGCCCATGCGGATCCGAGGGCCGTCGCGCAAAAATCCCCTTCGATTTCCGGAGGGTGGGACGGGACGGGGCGGGGCAGGAGGGAGGTGAGGGGACCGGGGATCAGCGGCGGCGGGCGTGCAGGACGGCGTCGGAGCCCGGGCGGGTGGGGTGGGGACGGGATTCGGCAGCGACGACGTCCCAGTCGGTGGGGGAGAGCAGGTCGACGAGTGCCTCCGCCGTGAAGAACAGGTCGGGGTCGAACGCCGGGCGCTCGCCGTCGGCGAAGACCGCCCCGTGGCCGGCGTCACCGTCGTGCGAGTCGCCGTCGGCGTCACCGTCGTGCGAGCCGCCGCCGGCGTCACCGTTGTGCGAGCCGCCGCCGTGCGCACCACCGTGCGAGTTGCCGCCGTGCGCACCAAAGCCATGCGCACCAGCACCGCGCGCAGCGACCCCGTGCACCGCAGCCCCGTGCACCGCAGCCCCGTGCGACGGCGCACCGTCCGGGACGCCGCGGTGCTCCGAGTCCGCGTGCCCGACGACGAGGAGCGTGCCGCCCGGGCGCACCGAGGCGGCGAGCGCGGTGACGAGGGCGCGCATGTCGGGCGAGGGCAGGTGCATGTACTGCGACGAGACGAGGTCGAAGCTGGAGGCGGGGGAGTCCACTCGAGCAGGTCGACGTGCTGCCACGTGATCCGGGCGACCGTGGCCGGATCGTGAGCGCCGGCCTCCTGCGCCCTCGCCAGGGCGACCGTCGACAGGTCGACGCCGGTCACGCTCCAGCCGCGTCCCGCCAGCCAGATCGCGTCGCCGCCCTCGCCGCTGCCGACGTCGAGGGCGGTGCCCGCTCGGAGGTCGGTGGCGACCGTGACCAGGTGCGGGTTGGGGCTGCCGCTCCAGAGCGGGGCGGTGCCGTAGAGGTCGTTCCAGAAGGCTTCGTCGAACACGGGGGAGGTCATGGGCTCAGCGTGACCGATCCGCGCGCGACGCGCCGAGCGTTTTTGCCGGGGTGGCAAGCCCGGAACCCGCAGCATTCGCCCGGCCTTCGGGCCTACTCTGGCGCCCATGACCCTGCGCCACGCCCCCGCCGCCGAAAGCGGCCGGGCGGCCGCACCTAGCGACGCACCCGGCGCGCGGGCGGCGCGCATCCTCGCCGGCGCGTCCGGCCTCGTGGCGCTCGCCGGGTTCCTCGCCGGTGCGGAGGTCGTGGCCGTGTTCGTCGGCGCCGGTTCGAGCCCGCTGGTGGGGGTCGGGTCGGCGGTGATCGACCTCGCCCCGCCCGGCGCGAAGACCACGATGGTGGGCTTGTTCGGCACGGGAGACAAGCTGGCCCTGTTCGCGCTGATGGGGATCCTGCTGGTTGTGATCGCAGCCGCTGCGGGGTTGCTCGAGCGCTCCCGCGCGCCCTGGGGCCGCAGCATCTTCGGTGTCGGAACCCTGCTGGCCGTCATCGCCGTCCGCACCCGCGCCGACGCGACCGATTTCGACATGGTGCCGAGCGTCGTCGGGGGCGTGGTCGCCGTCGTCCTGCTGCACGCGCTGATCGGGCGCCTGTTCCGGTGGCAGGCGGCTGCTGCCAACGCTGCCGCCGAGGCCCGCGGCGACGAGGTCGTGCAGCTCACTCCGCCGCTGCGGCAGACGCCCGTCGAACGTCGCGCGTTCCTGAGGCTGGGCCTCGTGTCGGCGGCCGCTTCGGTCGTCCTGGGCGCCGGGGCCCGCGTCATCAACGCCTCCGCCGTCAACGCCGCAGCCCTCCGGGGCGCGGTCCGTCTGCCGCGGGCTGCCGTGAAGGCGCCGGCGATCCCCGCCGGTTCCTCTCTGCGCATCGCCGGGCTCGCCCCGTACGTGACGCCCAACGCCGACTTCTACCGGATCGACACGGCGCTCTCCGTGCCCCAGGTCGATCCCACCACCTGGAAGCTCGAGATCACCGGTCTGGTCGACACCCCGCTGACGCTCACCTGGAAAGAACTGCTCGACCTCCCGCTCGTCGAGCACCTCGCCACCCTCAGTTGCGTCTCGAACGACGTCGGCGGCGACCTGATCGGCAACGCTCTCTGGCTCGGCTATCCGCTCCGTTCGCTGCTCGCCAAGGTCGGCGTTCACCAGGACGCCGACATGGTCCTCTCCCGGAGCATCGACGGCTTCACCGCCAGCACGCCGCTGTCGGTGCTGCAGGATCCCGGAACCCAGGCCCTTCTCGCGATCGGCATGAACGGCGAGCCGCTTCCGATCGAGCACGGCTTCCCGGTGCGCATGGTCGTGCCCGGCCTCTACGGATACGTCTCGGCGACCAAGTGGGTGACGTCGCTCCACGTGACGAGGTTCGCCGACGAGAAGGCCTACTGGACGACCCGCGGGTACACGGCGCGCGGCCCCGTCAAGCTCGAGTCGCGCATCGACACTCCGAGCCCCGGATCGACCGTCGCGCCGGGAAACGACGGAACGGTGCCTCTGGCCGGCGTGGCCTGGGAACCACACACGGGGATCGCCTCCGTCCACGTGCGGATCGACAGCGGCCAGTGGCGCGAGGCCACGCTCGCGAACTCGGTGTCGGACGACACCTGGCGGCAGTGGGTGTACCGCTGGCCGGTGACGTCTGGCACGCACCGGGTGCAGGTGCGGGCGACCTCCAAGGACGGCACGACGCAGCCCGCCAAGTACGTCTCGCCCGCGCCGAACGGAGCCGAGGGGTGGGACGAGATCTCGGTGACGGTTCGCCGCTAGCAGATTCGGCGGGCGGGTGAATACTGAGGTCATGACTGACCTGCAGCTCGACGAGCACTCCACCCCCGTCCGCGGAACGTCTCTCGCCTGGACCGAAGAGGGGCACGGCCCGACCGCGATCTGGGCCCACGGCCTCAGCTCGTCACGTGACGCGCAAGAGACGCAGGGCATGTTCGACTGGGCTCCGGTCGTCGCGTCGGGGCACCGGCTCGTCCGCTACGACGCCCGCGGGCACGGCCACTCGACGTTCACCGGCGCGTCGTCCGACTACGAGTGGAAGAACCTCGCGCACGATCTCCTGGCCCTCCTCGACGAGGTGGCACCGGGCGAGCGCGTGGCCGGCATCGGGTCGTCGATGGGAACGGCGACGCTGCTTCACGCCGCCGTCCTCGATCCTGATCGCTTCTCCGCTCTCGTCCTGACGAGCGCGCCGACCGCCTGGGAGACCCGGGCCGGGCAGGCCGGCGTGTACACCCAGCTGGCCGATCTCGTCGAGCAGCAGGGGGTGGCCGCCTTCGAGGCGATGATGGCCGATGCCCCCGAGCAGCCGCCGGTCTTCGCCGAGGTCGACATGCTCGGCGGCGAGCTCGGGGTCACCGCCGAGGCGATGCCGACGATCTTCCGTGGTGCGGCTCGCTCCGACCTGCCGTCAGCGACAGCGATCGCGGCGGTCGACGTTCCGACGCTGCTGCTGTCGTGGGCCGGCGACCCCGGGCACCCCGTCGTGACCGGTGCCCTGCTGGCGGAGTACCTCCCCGACGCCGCCCTGCGCGTCGCCGCGACCCCCGCTCAACTCGCCGCCTGGGGTGGCTACGCCGCCGACTTCCTAGCCTCGCGCTGAGGGTGTTCGGGGTTCGATGGCCGTTCGTCGTGCGCCCCTGACCGCCTCACCCGAAGACGAGCGTCGAGTTCTGCACGATTACGGGGCTGTCGGCCGGTCGCGCCCCGGCCTCACCAGAGCGTCTCGAACACGGGGAGGAAGGCCTTCCAGGCTTCGCGTCGCTTCCGCCGGGGATCCTGCTCGACGCGGTCTTCGGAATCGATGATGAGGGTCTCGCGATCCTGCTCGGAGTAGGCCGGCCACGACGCAGGGAGGGTGCCATCGGTGGCGAACCGGAGCCAGGCGAGGCGCATGCGCTGGCCGGCGGCCGCGTACTCCTCTCGCCCTCCGAGCGACGTCATGGTGCGGACCAGCGGCAGGTCGAAGCGGTCGAACAACGCGAACATCTCGACGCCGTGGGTCGCGTCCAGGCCGGCCAGGCGGAGGAGGCGCGGAGCGAAGTCGAAGCGGTACGCGTAGGTCGCCGCGTGGCGGGAGTGCCAGTCGGCGAGCACCGTGCTCGGGTACCAGAACCCGTAGTCGCCGCCGAAGTCGCGGGCGTCGCGACGCCGGTGGCCGAGCTCCGGGTAGACGTCGAGCATCGCCTGCTTGGCCGAGCCGGGGGCCCGCGCGAACATCGCGCCGATGCGCGGAGCCGTGGTCGGCAGGATGTCGAGCGGGCCCCGGAAGACGGCGCCCTCGCGCGCGTTCGAACCGATGATGAGCGGCACGTCGTTGCCGCGCCCCTCCCGGATGGCGCGCATCGGGTGCTCCGGCACGAAGTCGCCGTCGACCGTCGGAGCGAGGCAGAAGGTGCCGGGGTAGGCGTCGGGCGAGTCGCGCTGAAGCTCGGTGCACGCCGCGACGAGGTCGGCTGGATCGGAGGTCAGCAGGAGGTCGACGGCGTCCCGTTCGCTGTTCGACACGTCGACCGCGGAGGCTCGCCGGCGCAGGATCTCGACGAAGTCGCCCGCCCACTCCGCCGCCAGCCGGGCTCGGAAGACCGCGGACGGCGGCGAACTCTGGGCGATGGCACGCGCGAACAGGCCGCGCCCGGCCGGGATGCCGAGCAGCGTCGTCACCGCGCTCGCCCCCGCCGACTCGCCGAAGACCGTGACGTTGTCGGGGTCGCCGCCGAACGACGCGATGTTGCGCTGGACCCACTCGAGCAGCGCGACCTGGTCGCGCAGGCCGAGGTTGCTCTCGATCGGGCGCTCCGCGGTCGAGTAGCGGGTGAAATCGAGATAGCCGAGGGAGCCGAGGCGGTAGTTGAAGCTGACGTAGAGCGCCCGTCCGGTCAGGACGAAGCTCTCGCCCTGCCCGGAGAAGTCACGGGAGGATCCCGCGCTGTACCCGCCGCCGTGGATGAACACGAGCACGGGGAGCCTCTCGTCGTCGGGGCCGAGCGTGGGCGCCTGGACGTTGAGGGTGAGGCAGTCTTCGTCGGTCGTCGTGAGCGAGGGGCCGATCTGAGCGCGGCGTCGGATCGTCTGCGGGGCGATCGGGCCGAAGTCGGTCGCGTTGCGGATGCCGTCCCACGGCTCGACGGGCGCGGGGGCTCGGAAGCGGCGGTCGCCGGTCGGGGGTGCCGCGTACGGGATACCGCGCCACGCGCGGATGCCGCCGGAGCCGGCTGCCTCGGAGCCGGTGCGGAAGCCGCGGACGGTTCCGCCGGTGACGTCGACGATCAGGTCGGCGTCGGTTTCTGTGGGTGTGTCGGTGGTGCGCGGGGACTGGGCGCTTGTGGACATTCCTCTCCTTTTGCTCTCTCCAGCCAACGCCTGTTGCGGGGCCGATGTTCCCCGCCCGCGCGAAGAGCGGTCAGGCGCGAAGACCGGGTCGTGCGGGGAGGAGCGGTCAGGCGGGGAGATAGAGCTGGGCCGGCTTGCCGACGGTGCCGCGCGACACCCCCGCGACGGGACGAAGCAGCGGAAGCATCGCTCGGCGGAAGGCGTCTCGGAGGAGGGGGTGCCGGCGACGGCCTCGTGCACGCGGCGGAGCTGGGTGAGGGTGAACGGCTCCGGCGGGAGGAGGCCGGACGGGTCGGGTCGGACGGCGTAGTCGGTGCGGAGGGCCTCGGCAGCGGCGGCGATGATCTGCTCGTGCCCGAACGGGAGATCCGCCTCGGCGAGCGAGGCGACCGGGGCGATGCGTGTGCCGGCGGAGTCTTCCGGGAGGCTCGGGAACGGGACGGCGTCGAGGTGCGCGACGGACAGCACCCAGCCGCGCTCGTCGCGATCCGGGTCGTCGAAGACGTGGAGCTGACGGGGCGCCAGGCCGGTCACCCCCGCCTTGTCGCGGAGCGAGCGCAAGACGGCGTCCGACAGGCGCTCGCCCTCGTGGAGGAAGGTCCCCGGAAGCCGCCAGCCCTCGGTCGAGCGCTCGGCCCGGACCAGCAGGACGCCCAGCTCGGCGGCGGGCGTCACGGTCAGCACCGCCGTGTCGACGGCGACGGACGGGCGCGGGTAGTCGGCCAGGGTGAATCCTGTGGCGTCTCGATACAGGGGCATGACGATCAATTTACGCGAATGTGCACAAATCGGTCGCAGACGCGCTAGAGTGCATTTACGCGAAAGCGCGCAAATAGCAGGATCACCAGGCACCACCGCAGACGAGCAGGCAGGAGAACCGCATGAGCACACCACTCACCAGCGAACAGAGGGATCGCGCCGCGGGAGTCCTGCTCGGCACGGCCTGCGGCGACGCGCTCGGGGCCGGCTACGAGTTCGGGCCGCCGCTGTCCGACGGCACACTCGTTCGGATGCTCGGGGAGGAGCATTCGCGTGGGAGCCGGGCGAGTGGACCGACGACACGAGCATGGCGATTCCGCTGGCTCGCGCCGCGGCCCGCGGCGACCGGTTCGACGAACCGGAGGTGCTGGCCGGCATCACGCGCGAGTGGGTCGCCTGGGCGGACGACGCACCCGACGTCGGCACCCAGACGCGGCAGGTGCTCGGGCGCCTCGGGGGAGACGCGACCGAGCAGCGGGCGAGGGACGCCTCGCAGGCCGTGCACGCGAGCGCGGGCCGTTCCGGGGGAACGGCTCGCTCATGCGCACGGCCCCGCTGGTGCTCGCGTTCCTGGGGGAGGGACGCGAAGGGGCCCTCGCGCTCGCCGCGCGCCGGATCAGCGAGCTGACGCACTGGGAGACCGACGCGGGCGACGCCTGCGTCCTCTGGTGCCTCGCGATCCGGCACGCCGTTCTCAGCGGGGAGGCCGACCTCGGCGTGGGCATCGAGGGGCTGCCCGAGTCGCGCCGCGATCTCTGGGCCGAGCGGATTCGCGTGGCGGAGGCCTCGCAACCGCGCGACTTCGGCAGCAACGGCTGGGTCGTCGAGGCCCTCCAGGGGGCGTGGTCCGCGATCGTCGCGGCGACGACGTTGCAGGACGCCCTGGAACGAGCCGTCCGCGGAGGCCGTGACACCGACACCGTCGCGGCCATCGCCGGTGGCCTCGCCGGTGCGCTCTACGGCGCGTCGGGCGTGCCGTCCGAGTGGCGGGCCGTCGTCCACGGCTGGCCGGGCCTCACGGCCTCCGACCTCGACGCGCTCACTCTCGCCGCCCTCGCCGCCTGACCTCACCCCCGGGCCGAGACCGGGAGGATGTGGATTCCCCGGGGGCCGTACCTGCGGCGAGCCCGACCGACTACCTTCGAGAAATGAGCGCAGAGCTGACCCTCGGGGCGGAAGAAGAGCTGCACCTGATCGACCTCGAGACGAAGCGGCTGTCGGCGCGCGCTCCACAGCTGCTGTCGAAGCTGCCGGGCGATCGCTACGGGGCAGAGCTGCAGCGCACGACGGTCGAGACCAACGTGCCGGTCGTGACGAGCCTGAGCGATCTCCGCCGCGAGATCCTGCTGCTCCGGAAGGATCTCGTCGACGTCGCGAGCCAGAGCGACCTCGCCATCGCCGCGGCCGGCACCGCGCCCCGCTCGGAGTTCGCCGACTTCGAACTGACGACGACCGGCCGCTACGGCCGCATGCAGGAGCAGTACCGCCTCCTCGTCGACGAGCAGCTCATCTGCGGCCTCCAGGTGCACGTCGGCGTCAGCGACCGCGACCTCGCCGTTCAGATCGCCGGCCGCGTCGCACCGGTCCTGCCGGCCCTGCTCGCGCTCAGCGCCAGCTCACCGTTCTGGAACGGCCAGGACACCGGCTACGCGAGCATCCGCTCGATCATCTGGCAGCGCTGGCCCAGTGCCGGCGCGACCGGCCCCATGCGCAACGCCGCCGAGTACGACCGGATGGTGCAGGATCTGATCGGCTCGGGCGTGATCGCGGACGCCAAGATGGCCTACTTCGACATCCGCCCGTCGTCCCACGCGCCGACGCTCGAGCTCCGCACCTGCGACGCCTGCCCCATCGTCGACGACGCCGTCCTGATCGCCGGGCTCTTCCGGGCCGCCGTGCGCAAGGCCGAGATCGACATCGTGGACGGCAAGCGCGAGGTGGTGCGGGCGGCGCCGATCCACCGGGCCGCGATGTGGCAGGCGGCCCGCGGCGGCCTCGCCGGCGAACTGCTCGACCTGGGCGCCCACCCCGAGCGGCTCCCCGCGGCGCAGGCCGTCCGGCAGCTCGCCGCGGTGCTCCGCCCTCAGCTCGAAGAACTCGGTGACTGGAACGACGTCGAGGGCCTCCTCGAGCAGACTCTCGCCCGCGGCAACTCGGCCGACCGTCAGCGCGCCGCCTACGCCGAACGCGGCTGGCTCGACGACGTCGTCGACCTCGTCGTCAAAGAGACCCACGGCCCCGCCGCCGGAGATCTGCCGACGCTGCCGACCCTCACCGGCTACCGCTTCCGCGCCGGCGATGAGGCCATCGGCCCCGGGCTCCGCGCGCGCCCCGCCTACTCGGGCGTCGCCGAATTCTTCCGCAGCCTCGACGCCGCCGAGATCGAGCGGCGCTGCGAACGTCGCGACACGTTCGCCAGAGAGGCCGGGCTGAGCTTCGTGGTCGACGACGAACTGCGCGGCTTCGGTGTCGACCTCGTGCCCCGCATCGTCACCCACCACGAGTGGAAGCAGCTCGCCAAGGGCCTCACCCAGCGGGCCCGGGCGATCGAGTCGTTCCTCCAAGACGCCTACGGAACCCGCAGGATCGTCGCGGACGGCGTCCTCACCGAAGCGCAGGTCGTCGACGCGATGGGCTGGCGCGTCGAGGCCACCCTCCTGCCGAACGGCACCGTGCGCGCACCCGTTCAGGGCTTCGACCTCATCCGCAACGAGTTCGGCGGCTGGCGGGTGCTCGAAGACAACGTGCGCTCGCCCAGCGGCGCCGCCTACGCCGTCGCAGTCCGCACCCTGCTCGACCACGTCGTCCCGGAGGCTCCCCGGCCGGCCGGGTTGCTCGATCCTGCCTCGGTGTTCGAGCTCCTTCACGACACGCTTCTCGCGCACACGGGCGACTCCGGCGTGGCGGCCGTCTTCAGCGGAGGTCCGGAGAGCTCCGCCTGGTACGAGCACAGGGCGCTCGCGGAGGGGGCGAGACTGCTGCTCGTCACGGCGGACGACCTCGAGGTGCGGGATCAGCACGTCGTGGAACGCACAAGCGGCACGGTGATCGACGCGCTCTACCTGCGACTGGACGACGAGCTGCTCGACGTCCGCGCAGCGCACTCCGACGATCTCGGCGTCCGGATCATGGACGTCGCCTCGCGCGGCAACGTCTTCCTGGCCAACGCCCCGGGCAACGGCCTCGCCGACGACAAGGCGATGTACGTCGCCGTGCCCGACCTGATCGAGTACTACCTCGACGAGAAGCCGCTGCTCGAGTCGGTTCCGACCTACCGCCTGTCCGACGAGGCGGAGAAGCTGGCCGTGCTCGACCGCGTCGGGGAGCTCGTCACGAAACCCGTCGACGGAGAGGGCGGCGTCGGCGTCCTGATCGGCCCGAGCGCCCACGCCTCGGAGGTGGCGACGCGCCGGGCCGAGATCGCGAGGGATCCTGCCCGCTGGGTGGCGCAGGAGGTCGTCACGCTCTCGTCGCACCCGACGCTCACCCCGACGGGAATGGAGCCGCGCCACGTCGACCTCCGTGCCTTCGTCTATCTCACGGGCGTCGGCCCCACGCAGAGCCGACTCGCCGACTTCGCCCTGACGAGGGTGGCTCCCGAGGGCAGCATGGTCGTGAACTCGTCCCGGGGTGGTGGCGCCAAAGACACCTGGATCATCGGCCCCGAACCGGCGGAAGAGGGCAGCTGACATGTGCGGACTCGCAGGCGAACTCCGATTCGACGGCCGTGCCGCCGACGCGGCCGACCTCGCGAAGATGTCGGGCTGCCAGGTGCACCGGGGCCCCGACGGCGACGGACTCTGGACCAGGGGTCCGGTGGGGCTCGCCCACCGCCGTCTCTCGATCATCGATCTGAGCCCGGCCGGCGCCCAGCCGATGGTCGACGCCGAACTGGGGCTGACGATCGCCTACAACGGCATGATCTACAACTACCAGGGGCTCCGTGACGAGCTGCGCGCCGCGGGTCACCACTTCTTCTCGTCGTCCGACACCGAGGTGATCCTGAAGGCCTACGCCGAGTGGGGTCTGCGATTCGTCGACCACCTGCTCGGCATGTTCGCCATCGCGATCTGGGAGCATCGCACGGGCCGGCTGATCCTCGCCCGCGACCGGCTCGGCATCAAGCCCCTCTATTACACGCAGAACGCCTCGCGCCTCCGGTTCGCCTCGACCCTCCCGGCTCTGCTGGCCGGAGGCGGTGTCGACACGTCGATCGACCGCGACGCCCTCGCCGAGTACATGACCTTCCACTCGGTGGTGCCGGCGCCCCGGACGATCCTCAGCGGCGTCAAGAAGCTTGCTCCGGCGACCGTCCGCGTGGTCGAGCCCGACGGGGCCGCGCGCGACGAGACGTACTGGGAGCCGTCGTTCTCTCGGGATCCTGCACTCGCCTCCCTGACCCCGGAAGACTGGCAGGACGCCGTCCTCGACAGTCTCCGCACCGCGGTCAAGCGGCGCATGGTCGCCGACGTGCCCGTGGGCGTGCTGCTGTCGGGTGGCATCGACTCGAGCCTCGTCGTGGCCCTGCTCGCCGAAGCGGGTCAGCAGGATCTCGCGACCTTCAGCATCGGGTTCGACTCGGCCGGTGGAGAGTCGGGTGACGAGTTCGAGTACTCGTCGATCGTCGCCCGTGAGTTCGCGACGGATCACCACCGCATCCCCATCTCGTCCGACCGGCTGCTGCCCGGCATCGACGGAGCCATCGCCGCGATGAGCGAGCCGATGGTCAGCCACGACTGCGTGGCGTTCTACCTGCTGAGCCAGGAGGTGTCGCAGTCGGTCAAGGTCGTGCAGTCGGGTCAGGGGGCCGACGAGGTGCTCGGCGGCTACGACTGGTACCCGCCGCTGGCCTCCGTGCCGCGGAACCGTGCTGCCGCGGCCTACGCCGACGTGTTCTTCGACCGCCGCTGGCGAGAGATGCCGCGACTGCTGCGGCCCGAGTGGCTGGCCGACGACGACGTGCCGTCGGCGTTCGTGACGGCTCACTTCGCCCAGCCGGGCGCCGACACCGCGGTCGACGCGGCCCTGCGCCTCGACACGACGATCATGCTGACCGACGACCCGGTCAAGCGCGTCGACAACATGACGATGGCCTGGGGGCTCGAGGCGCGGGTGCCGTTCCTCGACCACGAGTTCGTCGAACTGGCCGGCCGGATCCCCCGGCGCTCAAGCTCGACGACGGCGGCAAGGGCGTGCTGAAGCGGGCGTCGCGCGGCATCGTCCCCGACGCCGTGATCGATCGCACGAAGGGGTACTTCCCGGTGCCGGCCATCCGGCAGCTCGAGGGGCCGTACCTGCAGAAGGTGCGTGACGCCCTGCTCGATCCTGCGGCCCGAGAGCGCGGGCTGTTCCACCCCGCTACCGTGGAATCGATGCTCGCGAACCCCAACGACGCCCGGACCACGCTCGGCTCCAACGCGCTCTGGCAGCTCGCCACGCTCGAGCTGTGGCTGCAGGCGCAGGGAGTCTCGTCGTGAGTTCGGCCCCCTCGTCCGTCGAGACGTCCCCCTCGTCGACGACCTGGTCGGAGCCTGGGGCTCGTGGGGTCCGACGATGACCCGCAACGCCCGCCGCGTCGCTTTCGTCAGCGACCGGTTCGGCACGCCCGAGGTGTTCGTGCAAGACGTCGTCGTCGACGCTGCGCCTCCCGTTCCCACGCGCATCCCCGTGAGCGACGATCCGGTCATCAGCGTCTCGTGGTCGGCCGACAGCGCCTGGCTGGCCGTCGCGGTCGCCACGGACGGCGGCGTGCGGCAGCAGGTCTGGGTGGTCCGGCCCGACGGCAGCGACGCGCAGAGAATCGCAGGATCACGAGACCAGCACGCCGAGCTGGGGCCCTGGTCGCGTTCCGGGCACCGGGTCGTCGTGACACTTCCGTCGACCGAGCCGGAGCAGCCCGCCCGCGCCTACCTCGTCGACCCGGAGACCGGCTCACGCGACGACCTCGCGGTCGGCGAGCTGATCCACATTCTCGACGTGTCGGTGGAGGAGCGCCTCGTCGTGCTCCGCGACGGCGGCCGCGGCCGCGAGTTCGTGGTCGTCGTCGATCGACTCACCGATGACGACCACCCCTCTTGACCGAACCGTGGGCGGGATCCGCGGAGACCGCCCTGATCCGCCCCTCGCCGGAGAGCGAGTCGAGCCCGCTGATCGCCTACCTGTCGACGGAGGCGGGTCTCGCCAGGCGCTCGCTGGTCGCGATGCCGATCGGTCCGCACGGCTGGCGCGGCACCTCCCGGGTGCTCGCGGGCCGAGACGACGCCGAGCTCGAAGCGCTGGACGCCGACGACGCCGGGCGACTGCTGCTGCTCGTCTGGAACGTGGCGGGCCGGAGCTCCGTGGAACTTCTCGACACCGCGTCCGGCGTCCGGTCCGAGGTCGAGGGAGTACCGGGATTCGTCGTCACCAACCCGGTGATCTCGCGCGACGGACGAAGCGTCCTGCTGACCGTGGAAGGCCCCGCCAGGCCCGCGAACTCTGGCGGCTCGACACCGTGTCGCGCTCGTGGTCGCGGGTGACCGCCGTGCCGTCGCTGCCCGAGGGCCTGGTCGAGCCGACGCTCGAGACGTTCGCCGCGCGTGACGGCCTGGATGTGACGGGGTGGCTCTACCGTGCCGGTTCGGGCTCCGCCGGCGGCGGCGCCGGTTCGGGCCGCGCCGTCGGGAGCGCCGGCTCGTCCGCGGGGCCTGCGCTCGTGCACCTCCACGGCGGCCCGGAGTCGCAGGAGCGCCCGACATTCTCGCCGCAGCACCAGGCGCTGGTTGCGGCGGGCATCACCGTGTTCGCCCCCAACATCCGCGGCTCGTCCGGCTTCGGCAAGGAGTTCGTGCACGCCGACGACCTCGAGAAGCGCTGGGCGGCGCACGACGACGTCGTCGACTGCGCGCGGTTCCTCGTCTCGACCGGCGTCGCCGATCCTGCCCGTATCGCCGTGACCGGACGCTCCTACGGCGGCTACGCCACCCTGGCGGCGCTCGCCTTCAGCCCCGACGTCTTCGCCTGCGGCATCGACATCTGCGGCATGAGCGACCTCGGAACCTTCTACCGCGACACCGAGCCCTGGATCGCCGCCGCCGCCACGACGAAGTACGGCCACCCCGTCGACGACGCCGAGCTGCTCGCGGCGCTGTCGCCGCTCGGTTCGGCGTCGTCGATCCGGGTGCCGCTGCTGGTGGTGCACGGCGAGCTCGACACCAACGTCCCGATCGGCGAAGCGCACCAGATCGTCGAGGCGCTGACGTCGCGCGGTGCCCCCGTCGAGTACCTCGAGCTCGACGGCGAAGGCCACGAGTACCGCCGCCTCGCTTCGCGTCGGAAGCTCATCGCGCGCCTGGTCTCTTTCACGCGGGCGTCGCTCGGGGTGTAGCCGAACACGCCGCCGCAGCAGAACGGCCGGCGCCGCCCTACGGTGCCAGCGTCACGCTGTCGAGGTCGACGTCGCCCGCGCCGCCGGAAGCCGCCGAGAGCAGAAGCTCCACGGCGTTCGAGCCGTAGGGCAGCTTCACCCAGACGGACGTCGTGCGCCAGCCGGTCGACTTCGGGAGGGTGAGCGTCGCAGCGGGCTTGCCGTTCACCACGAGCTGGCGGGTCGCGGATCCTGCCGGGGCCGCGTAGCGGATCGCGAGGCGGTGGAGTCCGGGGCGCGCGACGTTCGTCGGGAAGGTGACGCTCGAGGCCTCACCCCACCCCGAGACGTAGCCGCGGCCGGTGTACCCGGGGAGCGTCGACGAGTTCGCCACGCCCACGCGGCCGGCGTTCTCCGCCTCGTAGACGCCCGTGCCCGTGACCGCGCTCGACCGGTAGTCGGGGCGGGCCTGCTCCTGGATGGCCACCGATCCTGCAGCCGCGACGCTCTGCTGCGGGGTCGTGGTGATCGACGGGGCGGGCGACTGCCAGTCGGTGCCCGCGATCCCGGAGGCGTCGAGGTGGTTCGCCGCCTGCGAGCCGTTGAGTGTCAGGAGGCGCTCGTACTGCCGCTGGTGGGCGTCGTCGATGAGGTTGCGGATGCTCCGGGTCAGGATGGCCTTGAAGGCGCCGGTGTCGTTGTTGCCCTCGTCGAGGTAGGTCCCTGATTCGGTGAGGTTGGCGGCCGACCAGTCGACGGCCTGGCGGGCCTTCTTGAGGTAGGTCGAGTCGTGCGTCACGACGTAGAGCTGCGTCGCGGCATCGGCGAAGTCGCCCTGGTTGTAGGTGAAGTCGAAGTTGCGCAGGGTGTTGGTGCCGAGGATGTCGTCCCCGAGGTGTCCGTTCACGTTGAAGGTCTTGTCGAGCCACGCGAAGAGGCGCTTGGCCGTGTCGAGGTATTTCTTGTCGCCGGTGGCCTTGTAGAGGTTGACGGCTGTCGCGATCGCCGGGCCGTTGGTGGCGACGTTCTTCTGGTTGAGGTCGCCGTTGCCGACGTTGATGTTCTGCCACCAGATGCCGCCGCCGTACGTGGTGTCCTCGAACTGCGAAATGTAGCCGAAGATCGTCTCGGCCTCGGTCAGGAACCGCTTCTCCCCGGTGAGCTGATAGGCCCGGATGCTGCCCTGGGCCCACCAGCCCATGTCGTCGTTGAAGTCGTTCTTGCGGAAGTCGGGGTAGGCCTTCTGCCACCCGTCGAACACGGCGTCGATCATCTTGCGGCTGGCCGGGTCGTGCGAGCGCTCGTACTTGTCCATGACCATCTGCCAGTTCTGCGCCTCCCACCAGTAGTCCGAGTAGAGGCCGCCCTGCGGGCCGAACGCGTGCTCGGGATGGATCTTGTGGTCGCTGTACGTGTAGAAGTACTGCGCCTGCGGATCCCAGTACTGCTTGATGAACGAGTTGTACGAGGTGTCGGCCTGCCTGGGGGAGAGGGCGCTGGCCTTCGTGGTGGTCCCGAAGGCGCTGACTCCGACGAGGCCTGCGGTGAGCGTGGCCGTCGCGGCGAGGCCGGCGACGAGGCGTGATCGTTTCATGGGGTTGTCCCTAACTCGGCGTTGAGTGACACGCCTGCGTGACCACGCAGGCGCAAATAAACATAATCAAATGGCTTTCAAGCGATGAAAACCATATGAATATGCTTACCCCTCATCCGGGTGTCGCGCCAGCCGACGCGCAGGCGCGGTCGACTCCGCCAGGACGAACGCCGACGGCACCTCGATCTTCGCCACGGCGGTGCCGGTACCTCCGCCGATCTGCTCGAGCAGCCGCTGCACCGCTCGGCGGCCGAGCTCCGGCTGATCCTGCTCGACATGCGTGAAGCGGAACAACTCGCGGTCGGAGAACGCCGTCGGGTGGTCGAAGCACACGATCGATACGTCGTCGGGAACCGAGAGGCCGGCGCGCAAGCACGCCTCGCGGAGCATGACGGCGAGGTTGTACTCGGTGACCAGGTAGCCGGTGGTCGCAGGATCCGCCCGCACGAACCCGGTCAGCCGGTCGATCTCCGCTTCGACCTCCGCCCGCGGCGCCACCGAGCCGGGCAGCGTCGAGGTGAGGTCGGTGAGCTGCCGCGCGGCATCGAGCGGGACGTGCCGCACCGCGTGGGCGCGGACGTAGCCGCCGTGGCGCTCCGACGTCGTCGACACCTCGCTGGCCGAGGCCACGAACCCGAGGCGCGTGTGCCCGAGGTCGACGAGATACTCCGTGGCGCGCTGGGCCGAGGCCGCGTTGTCGGAGAAGACGGCCGACACCGGCACGTCGGCGTAACTCCGGTCGAGCACGACGACGGGGAACTCGCGCATGACCAGTTCGAGAGCGGCGGGCGGCAGGAACCGCGTCGTGCTCGGAAGCAGGATCAGCCCCGCGATCCCCGCCTCGACGAGCGCGCGGATCAGCTCGTTCTCGCGCTCGACGCTCCCGTTCGACGCCTTGACGACGACGTGCGTGTCGGCGCCGGCCTCGTCGAGGAGCCCCTCCAGCACCCGCGTGCCGAAGGTGTCGTCGAAACTGGTGACGACGCAGCCGATCAGGGTGGCGCCGCCGGGGGCGGGCGACCCCGAGGGGCAGGATCCGCGCTGACGACGAGGGTCCCCACGCGCGGGCGCCGGGTGATGTAGCCCTCCCGGCGCAGGAGGTCGAGCGCGTGCTTGACGGTGATCACGCTGACGTCGAAGCGCTCCGTCAGCTCGACCTCGGACGGCAGGCGCTCGCCGACGGCGGGCAGACCCGCGCGGATCTCGTCACGGAGAGCGTCGTACACCTGGCGGTAGAGCATCGGCGTTCCTCTCGCGCGGATCGAATAAGCATATTCAATCCCGGCGGCGGCGCGCAGCCGGATTCCGAGCGCCGGCGGAATGCGACCCCGACACCGGCCGGTCGCGCGTCAGACGCGCGTGAGGGGCGCCGTCGGCGTCGGATCGATTGCGGGTGCCGTGGGCCCGATCGGCAGGAGAGCGTCGGCGGGCTCTCGCGCCGACCGAACGAAGGCGATCCCGCCGAGGATCAGCGCACCGCCGACGAGCTGGGCGAACGACAGGTCTTCGCCGAGCAGGATCCAGGCGTACAGGGTTGCGGCGACGACCTCGAGCAGACCGGTGAAGGACGCCAGCCGCGAGCCGAGCATCTCGCTCGCCGTGATGTTGGTCGAGTACGCGACCGCCGTGGCGACCACGCCGACGATCAGCATCGGGATCCACCAGGCCACGGTCGAGCCGAAGAGCACGGTCGGTGCCGTCGAGACGGTGAACGGCACCAGGCCGGTCAGCCCGACGACGCCGAGCGCGATCCCGCCGAGAACGAGGCCGGCGGCCGCCAGCGCGACCGGAGGAAGATCGCCGCTCGAGTCGGCGGCGACCACGTAGTAGATGGCGCAGCCGACCATGGCGATGACGCCGAAGACGAGGCCGATCGGGTCGAGGTGGCCGCCGGCGGCAGGGCCGACCACGAGAACCAGCCCGGCCACGGCGACGACGGTGCCGACGATGACCACGACCTGGGGGACCTTGCGCGTTGTCACCCAGGTGAGACCGACGAGCAGGACGGGCGCCATGTACTCGAGCAGGATCGCGGTGCTCACCGGGATGTGCTCGATGGCCGAGAAGTACGCCAACTGGGTGCCGGCGACGCCGATCAGCGCCATCAGCAGCACCCGCCACTTCGCGCGCCAGAGCGACGCCCAGCGCCCGCGGAGCAGGATCACCGCGGCCGGCGTCAGCACGATCCCGCCGACGAGGGCCCGCACGGTGACCGCGGCGGCGGGGCTCCAGCCCGCCTCGAGGAGCGGCTTGATGAAGGCCCCCGACATGCCGAAGCTGAACGCTGCGACGACGGCGATGACGAGCCCGGCCGACGTGCCGGAACGGGGGCTGGTGGTCTTCATGGACTGACGATAACCTCGTCATGAGTAAGGAGTCAATTTGCATTTTGCCCCTGACACTGACGAGGCGCTGGCGTTCGCCGTCGCCCTGGCCAACACCGTCGCCGGAGCGAGCCGATCCGGGGTCGACGAGCTCCCCGATCCTGCCTCTCTCACGGCCCTCCTCGACGCCTACTCGTACACGGGCCGGTTCGATCGCGACGAGCAGGAGCTCGCAGCCGTCCGCGACACCCGCGACCTGCTGCGGTCGATCTTCTCGATGGACCGCGACTCGGCCGTGGCCGCCGTCAACGGCATGTTGCAGGACGCCAAGGCGCTCCCGCAGCTGGTCCGTCACGGCGCGTACGACTGGCACCTGCACGCGACCGAACCTCAGGCTCCGCTCGACGAGCGCGTCCGGGCCGAGATCGGGCTCGCCCTCGTCGACGTGCTCCGCTCCGACGAGCAGGGGCGGATGCGGCTCTGCGCCGCGCCCGACTGCGACGGCGTCTTCGTCGACCTGTCGCGGAACGGATCGAAGCGGTTCTGCAGCGTGCGGTGCGGCAACCGGATGAACATGGTCGCGTTCCGGTCGCGGGGTGGCGGCGACGGTGCGGGGGCTGGCGGTGTGGGCGCTGGCCGTGCGGGCGGCGACGGGGCGGGCGCTGGCGGTGTGGGTGTCGACGGTGCGGGCGCCGGCGGTGTGGGTGTCGATGGTGTGGGCGCTGGCCGTGCGAGCGGCGACGGTGCGGGCGCTGACGGTGCGGGGGCTGGCCGTGCGGGTGTCGACCGGAAATCAGTGGCGCACGCACAGACTCCGGGAAGACAATAGAGGAGCGCGGGGCGTCAGCCCGGTGCACGAAGGACCCAATGGAAGCCGTCAGTTACAGCGTGTCGATGGTGCTCTTCGTCGTGATCGTGGCGGAGACGGGTGTCAGCGTGCGCGCTCGACGAGCCGTCCGGGGGTCGCGGGAGCGCTACGTCGCCATGACCCAGCGCCGCATCCTCAGCTGGACCGTCAACATCGGCTTCGCCGTGCAGGGCGTCTTCGGCCTGATGCAAGGGCAGTCGTTCGCGTTCGTGAGCCTGCTGTTCGCGATCTACCTCTCGTACATGGAACTCAAGAACCACAAAGACGACGACGACTGGTTCAACGGCCGGATGAAGAAGATCTGGAAGGGCGTCAGGAGGCACCTCGCCGCCGTGTCGCGCCCGAAGGCTCCGGTCCGGATTCCGGCGCCGTCGCCTGTTTTCGGCTGAGGCTCGGTCGCGGCGGGTCGCGGGCGATGCGCAGTGCGGGGTGGGTGGCGCGCGGCGCGCAGTGGGTGGCGCGCGGCGCGCAGTGGGTGGCGCGCGGTGCGCGGTGCGCGGCGAGGCGGAGCGTCTCGCCGTGCCGGTCGGGCGTCGAGCGTGCTCAGCGTGCCGGTCAGGCGCTGAGCGCGCTCAGCCCGAGACCGCTGAGCACGGCGATGAGAACACCCCAGGTCACCATCGAGATCAGCTCCCAGGTGATGACCCTCGCGCACGGGATCCCGAAGCCGATCATCGCTGCCGACGAGAACTGCGTCGGGTGGCCGAGCAGGGCGACGCCGGGCACGCCGAACCGGTCGACCATGCGGCGCACGCGGCCCGGCCTCGCGGGCTCTTCGGCGGCGTTCCGGCGGGCTCGGTTCCGGATCCGCTGGGTCAGCAGGACGATCAGGATCATCGCGACGGCGTTCCCGGAGATGGCCGCGGTGACCGCCACGGCGGGGTGCAGTCCGATGGCGACGCCGATGAGGGTTCCCGTGTACGACTCCACGAACGGGATCATGGCGACGAGCGCGACCGCGAGCCACTGGAGCCACTCGGGGAAGGCCTGGGTGAAGTGCTGCAGATTCTCGATCATGACGCCCAGTCGACCGTGTGCCCCTGGGGCACGGTCAAGAACTTGACTGTGCCCCAGGGGCACGGTTTGTAATGCTTGGTGAGCCTGATCGGCATCGCGCACCTCGCGCGACAGCGCATCGGCAGGAGGAGATCATCGCGTGACCACGACCTGGGAGTACCAGATCCTCAAGCAGAAGCTCACGATGAAGGGCTTCGACTATCCCGCCATCGAGCAGCAGTTGAACGACCTCGGCAAAGACGGCTGGGAGGCGTTCGACACCGTCACCCCGAGCTTCGGCAACGGCCAGTCCATCGACATCGGCGTGCTCCTCAAGCGTCCGCGGCCGGCCGGGGCGTGATCCTGCGCGGCCGTCCCCGATGGTGACCGGCATGTGGAGCACCCGCCAGCTCGCCGACCTGGCCGGAACCACCGTGAAGGCCGTCCGGCACTATCACTCGATCGGCCTGCTCGACGAGCCCGTCCGCGCCGCCAACGGCTACAAGCAGTACGGCGCTCGCGACCTCGTGCGGCTGCTGCGCGTCCGGCGGCTCGTCGACCTCGGGATCCCACTGGCCCGCGTGGCCGACCTCATGGCCGTCGACGCCTCACCCGTCGAGGAACTGCGCGTCGTCGAGACCGAGCTCGCCGCTACGGTCGACCGGCTCGACCGCGTGCGGGCGGAACTCTCCGCCCTCGTCGAGCAGGGCGGAGCTCCCGACCTTCCTCACCCGTGGAGCGTCGCGGGCGCCGAACTCGGCGACGCCGACCGCGCGTTCCTGCTCGTGTCGTCGCGCGTGCTGACTCCGGCCGCCAAGGAAGCCCTCCGGGCGATGCTGCAGGATCACGAGCGCACCGCCGAGGATGTCGCCTTCGAGCGGCTTCCGGCCGAGGCGGACGAGGCCACGCGGCAGCAGCTCGCCGAGCGGTGGGCGCCGCAGGTCGAACGTCTCACGCGGAACTACGGGTGGATCGCCGAGCCGGCCGCGCTGGCAGCCAACGGCTCGCGGCACGGGGACGTGCTCGGTCGGTCGCTGGGCGAGCTGTACAACGCGGCGCAGCTCGACGTCCTCCTGCGGTTGTCGTTGCTGGTGAGGCGGGGTGAGGGCTGACGGTGTGCGGGCTCGCACCGCCGCGGGCGGGCCCGCCGGTGTGGGCGGGTTCGTGCGGCCGTGGGCGGGTCGGCGCCGACCCGCCGATGGCTGCGGGCGCCCCCGACGCGTGCCGGATGGCGGCGCGTGCCGGGTGGTGGCGCGTGCCGGGTGGTGGCGCGTGCCGGGTGGCGGTGTGGGCGGGTTCGTGCGGCTGTGGGCGGGTGCGCGCGCACCCGCCGACTGCCCCTGGTACCCGCCGACACGGCTCAGGCACGACCGGGTGCCCGCGCGAAACTGCCGTCGCAGCGCTGGCAGGCCGGGCGCTCGTCAGCGCGCGACGAGCAGAAGCTGGGCGAAACCGACTGCGGTCACCCCGGCCACGCTGCACGCGGCCACGGTGATGCCGGTCACGATGCGCTCGCGGTGACGCTCGGCCGCGCGGCGAAGGCGGCGGCTCTCGGTTTCGGCGGCGACCTCGGCGGTGATGAGGTCCGCCAGGATGCGGGCTTCTCGCTGCGCCGGCGCCGGAGTGGCGCTCGGCAGGACGGCGGCGTTCCGCGGAGCTGTGGGGAAGGCGACGATGCTCATGGGTCCCAGATCCTTCTGTGCGGCTGAGGTGATCACAGGATATTCGGAGCATTCCTCGTGAAGGTTTGGTCCGCTGATCCTGCACTCCGCCCGATGGAAGAGGCGAGCGAGCCTCTGGTTCGCGGCTGGGCGGCAGCCGTACAGTGGGCTATGGCAGTCCAGAATGCAACGATCGTGGCCGTTGTCGGCGAGGGATCCGCCGAAGTCATCACGGGTCTGAGCGCGCTGCGCGGGGTCGACGCCCTGAAGCTCGGCGAGGCCGACGCCGACGGCACGAAGCGCATCAGCGCCTCGCACGCGCCGTACGTCGTGCACGACGCCGACCCCTCGGCCACGTCGCGAGCGCCTGGGTGGAGTTCTACGACGATCGCGCCAGCCTGGGCACCCTCGAACTCGAGGTGTCGCTGGCGCTCTCCGCTTTCGCGGCGGGGGAGCGCGTCATGCCCGACTACTACGTCGTGCTCGACCCCGAGTCGATCGAGGGCACCTGGAGACACTGGTGGTTCGGGGCGCTGGGTTCGCATGCGCCGCGGCGGGTCGTTCCGCAGCCGTCTGCGCCCGGGGCCGTGCGGCGGTTGCTGCGGCAGCTGCCGCAGGCTCCGGGCTGGACGGCGCCGCGCGAGTGGTTGCCGGGATTGCCGTTCGTGGTGCCGGATCGGGTGGGGTTCGAGCACTAGGTGCTCGCGACGCCGGTTGCTCTGCGAGTCTCTGTCTCTGTTCGTCCGCGTCATTCCCTCGTCATCCGTCCTGACGAACTGGCACGTGAATCTGCTCGGCGCAGGCAGTTACAACACTCGTGTAGGTACCGTTATCTTCGCCACGCGGTGCTGCGGCGAGCCAAATCTTTCCTGGCTCGCGTTCGGGGACGAGATGTGTCGTCGCACTTCGGCGACTGCCCTACGGGGATTTGCTCCGCCTGAGCCGAGCCTGCTCCTGTTTCTGCAACGCCTCCGCCCGCACGAAAAAATCCGTCATCGTTCCCAGCTCCGCCACCGAATACCGACCCAACAACTCCCCGCCGCGCTCCACCAACGGCCGATGCAACTCCCAGGCCGTCGCCCGCAACGACTCCGTTGCAACGACAACGACTTTCCGCCCATCCTCCGGATGTGGCCTGCGCAGCGCGTGCCCAGCAGCAACCAGCCGATCAACCATCGTGGTGACGCTTCCGCTCGTCAGCCCAAGAGCAGCGCCCAACTCCGCCGGCGTCGCACCGGAAGCGAAGTCGAACATCAGCAGCTCGACGCACCGTGCGTCCGTCTGATTGATCCCCAGAGCGCGAGCGACCTCACGATCGAAGTCGTCGACCGACGCCTGGTAGCGACGCAGCGCCTCGCCGAATGCAGCAACAGCTTCACCCGTTTCTCTTGACAATCAAGACACCTTCCCGCAGGATCGAACTTGCTTGATTTTCAAGATAAACCACATATGGCGAGAAGCGGGAGCGACACAGTGAAAGTCATCATCATCGGTGGGGGAGTGGGCGGACCGATCCTGGCCCTCGCCCTGCAGCGGGCCGGCATCGAGTCGGAGGTCTTCGAGGCGCGAGAAGCGGAGGCGGAAGAGCGCGGCTCGTGGCTCAACTTCCAGGCGAACGGGATGGACGCGCTCCGTTCCATCGACGCCGCGGGCCCCCTCGAAGACGCTGGGTACGAGGTCGACACGATGTCCTTCGTCAACGGCAAGGGCCGCAGTCTCGGGCAGCTGCCGATGGCGGCGCGACGTCCGGACGGGCTCACGTCGCGGATGCTGTCTCGGGATGCACTCGCGCGAGGTCTCCGCACGCTGGCTGAGGAGCGCGGAGTCACGATGCACTACGGGCGCAAATTCGAGACGGCTCGACTTGATCCTGCGGGGGTTTGCGCTGTTTTCGACGATGGGTCGGAAGCGCGCGGCGACCTCCTGGTCGGGGCCGACGGCGTGTGGTCGAAGGTGCGGACACTCATCGATCCGCACGCGGCCATTCCGCGGTACGTGCCGGTGCTCAACACGGGTGGGTTCATTCCCGGGTTGACGGTCGATGTTCCCGAGAAGGAGTTCCGGATGCAGTTCGGCACGCGATGCTTCTTCGCGTGGATGCCCACGCCCGACGGCGGCACGGTCTGGTTCGCGAACCCGCCGCGGCGTCATGAGCCGGAACGCGGTGCGCTCGAGGCCATCGACGACGCTTCGTGGCGAGCTTTGCTACACGAGCTGATCGGGCAGGATCACGGTCCTGCGCACGAGATCATCGACGCGGCTCCGGGGCCCGTCGAAGCCTGGGCGACGTACGACCTGCCGACCGTTGCGCACTGGCACGACGGAGGCCGGATGGTGCTGCTCGGCGACGCTGCGCACGCGGTCGCGCCGTCGGCTGGACAGGGCGCGTCGATGGCGCTGGAGGATGCGGTGACGTTGGCTCGGTGTCTGCGGGATGTTCCGGGTGGGGTTTCCGGGCTGCCGGTGGCGCTCGCGCGGTACGAGGAGCTGCGGCGCGGCCGGACGGAAAAGATCGTCGCGCACGGGCACCGGTCGGCGAACGACAAGGCTGCGGGGCCGGTCGGGCGTGTCATCAGGGATGCGATGTTGCCGGTGATTTTTCGGCGAGCGTCGCGGGACGGTGGGGCGTCGATGATGTGGTTGCAGGGGAGTCATGTGGAGTTCGAGGAGCGCGTCGCTTTTTGACGTCGGACGTGCGCGCGATGACCACTGATGTTCGACGGGCCGAGTGCAGGTGGCCCAAAAGTGGGGGTAGCCACAAGCGAGGCTCAAGGTGGTGCCAGGTTGGATCCCTGCCTTAGGTTCAGATAACAACGAATGAGTGGGGGCGAACGATGGAGTTCGAAGAACGTCTCAATGCCATTGCGACAAAAGTACGCAATCAGCGTGAGGCAATCGTGACCGAGGAGGCGACGAAAAATGCTTTCGTGATGCCGTTCATTTCGTCGATTCTCGGATACGACGTCTTCAATCCTCTCGAGGTTGTGCCCGAGTTCACCGCGGATGTCGGGGTCAAAAAGGGCGAGAAAATCGACTACGCCATCATGCGCGGCGGCGAAGTTCAGATATTAATCGAATGCAAGAAGTCGACAGAGCCTCTGAAGATCGAACACGCTTCGCAGTTGTTCCGCTACTTCGCCGTGACCAATGCGCGCATCGCAGTCCTGACAAACGGTGAAGTGTATGAGTTCTATACCGATCTTGATGCGCCGAATCGCATGGATGCCAAGCCATTCCTCGTGCTTGATCTAGGCGACATCGACGATTCCCTGATTCCGTCACTGCAGAAGCTGAGCAAGGAAGTTTTTGATCTCGACTCGGTCATCAACGAGGCCGAAGAACTGAAGTACGTGGGATCACTCAAGCGGGCAATCGCAGCCGAGTTTCGCGAACCGGCAGATGACTTCATCCGCCTCTTCACCTCGCGAGTGTATGAGGGGTCAATCACCATGAAGGTCCGGGAGCAATTCACCGGGCTGGTTACAAAGGCATCGAAGCAATTCCTGAATGATCAGGTGAATGACCGACTGAAGACGGCCTTGGGTACTCCGGGTTTTGCTTCGACCACGAGTGAGATCGAGGCGAAGTCGGTGAGCAGCCATGAGGCGGCCGCGGACGATCTTGACCGGGACACGGAAATCGTCACAACGGCCGAAGAACTCATGGGGTACCAGATCGTGAAGGCAATCGCGTGCAGCGAGGTGAAGCCTGAGCGCGTGGCCCAACGAGACTCGAAATCGTATTTCGCAATCCTTCTCGATGACAACAACCGGAAGCCGATCGCGCGCTTGCATTTCAACGGTAAATCCACGAAGTACCTTGGGCTCTTCGATGCGGACAAGAACGAAACGCGCCATGCGATCGATTCGCTCGACGAGATCTACCAACATGCAGATAACATCCGGGCATCCATTCGCAGCTACGCCTGAAGCCCGATTGGAAGATCTTCAGCGGCTCGGGACTGGAGTCGTCACCGTTCCCCGTAGCGGACTACTTTCAACGCCGAGCCCAGGACCGACCGAGGTCACAAAGCAGTGTTCACTCTTGGAGCGCTGATCGCCGTTCTTGCGATGCCGCTCGGGAGGGGCGATCCGGCGCAAAGTGCCAGACTTACCCCGTGACCCTCGCCGACCTCCCCTGGATCTTTTCCGACCAACGCCCGCACGGCGTCCTCACGTACGACCACGACGACGTCGACTGGGTCGACGCTGAGGGCAAGTCGCCCCTCGGCGCCGTCCAGGATGTGGTTGTCGGAGCCGAGTTCGAGGTCAGTTTCGTCGTTCCCGGCAATGTCGAGCCGACGTCCGACCTGCTCGACTCGGCTCTGCCCGATCTGAACCTGCTGCTCGCCTACGAGTTCGGCGGAGCCCCGTCGGAGCTCATCGTCACGCCCTCCGTCGAGTCGTCCGAGAACGACATCACCGCGTCGTGGTCCGGAGACGGGCCGGTCGCCCTCGACGGCTTCGCAGACGCTGCTGCCGAATTGAAGTGGACCGACGAACAGGCGACGGAGGTCGAACGCTGGATCGGCTCGACCGTCGACCTGGCGCGACGCCTACAGTCTCACATCGAGCTGACGGCCGAGCGCATCGAGGACGACATCGCCCACGGCTTCACGGTCTCGATGCCCTTCGGTGACAACGAGAACATCGACGGCGGCTACATCGCCACCTTCCTGTTGCCGACCGACACCGAAGACGACGAACTCGACCCCGACGCGGTCAACGACCTCGGTCTCGACGGTGCCCGCGCGTGGGCTGCGGTCAGTACGCACTTCCCGGCGCAGTTCGTCATGGAGGCGTGCGGCTACTTCGGGTTCGACGTCGTCGAGTAGGGCGCCACCAGCAGGCGGCACAAATCGGGCCGCCGGCTTGAGCAGGCGCAGTTGCAAGGTGTCGATTTATCCCGCCACGTGAGACGCGAGCTGGGGTTCGCGCGTGGCCGAGCGAACGCCCCGGCGATCCAGGCGATAGAACAGGATCGTGATGGCCACGGCCACGAGAATCGCCACCGGCGCGCAACCTGGGCCGCCTTCGAATTCGACGCCGCCGCCCGGGCTCGAATCGACGGGGGTCGTCTCCAGGAGGAACGGAATCGTCAATGGAACGCCGGTCATCCAGACGATGACGAGTACCCCCAGCATGCTGTCGACGAGCAGGAGGGAGTCAGCACCGCGGCTCCCAGCAGAGACTGACACGCACTCCTCCACGCCGCGCGTCGCCGGCGCGCCGGACGCGACCGGGCAGCAGTCGAAGAAGGTGACGACGACGAGGACGGAGCCATCCCTCAAGTCTAGGTGGTTCAGAATGTCGTTCAGATATTTTAGCCGCCCCGAACGCGACAACCAGCCGCCCTCACTGTCAGAGGCCACCGCTAACGTCGTCTGCACGCCACGAACCACTGGGGGAGCACTTGTACGTCGATGCCGAGGGCGACCACGTCGTCACCAGCCCGTCCGATCTGAGCACGTGGGCGGCCTGCGAGTGGGCTTTCCTCCGGCGGCTCGATGCAAAGCTGGGCAGGATCGAGAGGGCGAAAGACGTGCCCGATGCGATGCTCGATCGCACTGCCGCGTTGGGCATCGCCCACGAAGTGCGCTACCTCAACCAGCTCCGCGAGCGGTACGGCACAGCGAACATCCTCGAGTTCGCCGACCGACCGGCTCCGGCAGAGTACGCGACGGCTGCAGCCGCCGCCCGCGACGCCATGCTGGCTCGAGTGCCCGTGCTGTACCAGGCCACGTTCTTCGACGGGTGGTTCCTCGGCTTCTCCGACTTCTTGATCCTGAACGATGCCGGCGACTACGAGGTCTACGACACCAAGCTCGCGCGGCACGCGAAGATCCCGGCCCTGCTGCAGCTCGCGGGGTACGCGGAGCAGATCGCCGCCCTTGGCATCCCCGTCGGCGACCGGGTGCACCTCGTGCTGGGCGACAACACCGTGAGCTCGCACGCCCTCAGCGACCTCCTTCCCGTCTACCGTGTGCAGCTGGCGCGGCTGCGGGCGGTGCTCGCCGACCGGCTCCTCGCGCCGTCACCGGTGCCCTGGGGCGACCCGCGATTCCTGGCGTGCGGCCGCTGCACGGCCTGCACCGAACAGGTCGAGGCTCACCGCGACCTCGTGCTCGTCGCGGGCATGCGGCTCGAGCAGAGGGCGAAGCTGCAGGAGGCTCAGATCACCACGATCGATGAACTCGCGTCGTCGGCCGGGCCGGTCGCCGGGCTGAGTTCCTCGACTCTGGCGAAGCTTCGCGCTCAGGCGCGCGTCCAGGTCGGCAGCGGCGAACTCCCGTTGGTCGAGGTCGTCGACCGGGAGGCGCTCTTCGCGATCCCGGCTCCGGACGCCGGAGACATCTTCTTCGACTTCGAAGGCGATCCGCTCTATACGGAGGGCGATCCGGCGCCGGGCGAGAAACGCGAGTGGGGGCTCGACTACCTCTTCGGGCTGGTCGAGTCCGACTCGACATTCGTGGCGTTCTGGGCACACGACTTCGCCGAGGAGCGAGTCGCTCTCCGCGACTTCCTGGCGTATCTGGCCGCACGGCGCGCGGCCTACCCCGACATGCACGTCTATCACTACGCGGCGTACGAGCGCACGCACCTGCTCTCCCTGGCCGCGCGGCATGCTCTCGGCGAGGAGCAGGTCGACGACCTCCTGCGCGACCACGTGCTGGTCGACCTCTACCCGATCGTGCGCAACGCGCTGATCATCGGCTCGCACAGCTACTCGCTGAAGAAGCTCGAGCCGCTGTACATGGGGTCCGTCGCGCGCGAGAGCGACGTCAAGACGGCCGCCGCGAGCATCGATGCGTACGTCGAAGCGATCACCGAGTTGCGCAACGGCGACCCCGCCGAAGGGCAGCGGCAACTCGACCAGGTCGCCGAGTACAACGAGTACGACTGCCTGTCGACACTGCGGCTCCGCGACTGGCTGCTGGCGCTCCTGCCGCCGTCCTCCCGAGAGCGACCAGAACCACCCGTGCCCGAAGAGCTCGTGCTGAACGAGCCCGACCCGGTATCCGTCGAGATGTCTGCTCTCGTGGCCGGTCTCGATCCTGCCGAGAGAACCTCCGAGCAGACGGCGCTCGCCCTCGGAGCCGCCGCCATCGACTACCACCGCCGCGAGAACAAGTCCTTCTGGCAAGAACACTTCGACCGGCTGACGGCACCGCTCGACGAATGGGCCGACACTCGTGGTGTCTTCGTCGTCGAGAGCGGCGAGGTCCTGCGCGACTGGTCGAAGCTGCCGAAGGCGAGAACGTGGTCGCGAGAAGTGCGTCTCTACGGCCAGCTCGCCCCCGGGAGCCGCCTCCGCGTGAGCAAGAACGCGGGGCCGTTCGCCCTCTACGAGCCGCCCGCGCCTGCGGCAGCACGACAGCTGAATCGTTTCTCTCGCTCAGCCGTGGCCGTGACGCTGGTGGAGGTCGACGACCTCGGCGAGTCGCTGGTCATTCGTGAACGGGTCGGCGACGAAGCCGACGCCTCCTCCGAACTGCCCGTGGCGCTGACACCGCCGCCGCCGCCGTTCGCGAAGCCGCAGCCGGAGGCGATCTCCGAGTGGGGTCGCGGAATCATCGACGTCCGGCCCACGATCAAGCCTGACGCAGCGTTCGATCTGCTGCGACGCGAGCCACCGCGCGGAGGAGTCATGCCCGTCGAGGGCACCGACACGATCGGCGCGGTCGTCACCACTCTGCTGGGCCTTGATCGCTCGTATCTGGCCGTACAGGGCCCTCCCGGCACCGGCAAGACCTACGTCGGTTCACACGTGATCGCGCGCCTCGTCACCGACCACGGGTGGAAGGTCGGCGTCGTCGGGCAGTCGCACGCGGTGGTGGAGAACGTGCTCGACGCCGTCATCGCCACGGGAGTGCCCGCGTCGCGCGTCGGAAAGGTACCCGCTGCCGACGCCTCGCCGGACGACACCGCCGTGGTCGAGTGGACCGTGATGAAGAACGACCAGATCCGCGGCTTCCTCTCCGAGCCGGGTGGCCGTGTGATCGGCGGCACAGCCTGGCTGTTCGCCAACGCGGACCGGATCGACAGGCTGGGGCTCGACCTGCTCGTGATCGACGAGGCGGGCCAGTTCTCGCTCGCCTCGACCATCGCGTCGTCGGTCGCAGCGTCCCGCCTGCTGCTGCTCGGCGACCCGCAGCAACTGCCCCAGGTGAGCCAGGGCATCCACCCCGAGCCCGTCGACGAATCGGCACTCGGCTGGCTGGCCGCCGGCCACGACGTCCTGCCGGCAGAGTTCGGCTACTTCCTCTCGCGGACGTGGCGCATGCACCCCGCCCTGACGCAGCCCGTGTCGCGCCTTTCGTACGCCGGAGCCCTGGAATCCCAGGCGGCATCTCGCACCCTGACCGACGTCGAACCCGGGCTTCACCCGGTGCCCGTCGTGCACACGGGCAACACCACATCGTCGGTTCTCGAAGCCGAACGTGTCGTGGCTCTCGCGGTGTCGATGATCGGTCGCCAGTGGACCGACGAAAACGGCTCGCGCCCCCTGACAGACGACGACGTCATCGTCGTAGCTCCCTACAACGCGCAAGCCGACCTGATCCGGGCCGGGCTCGACGACGCCGGGCTCACCGGAACCACGGTCGGCACCGTCGACAAGTTCCAAGGCCGCGAAGCCGTCGTCGCGATCGTGTCACTGGCCGCGTCGTCGGGCGCCGACATCCCGCGCGGGCTCGACTTCCTCCTGATGCCGAACCGGCTGAACGTGGCTCTGTCGCGCGCGAAGTGGGCGGCGTACCTCGTCTACTCGCCGGCCCTCGTCACAGGGATGCCGACGTCGGTCGCGGGGCTCGGGTTGCTGAGCGGGTTCATCGGGCTAGTGGGGGCCGACGGGTTCGAGAGCGCCGGAGACGCCGGCGTCGCGGTGATGTGACGCGGTTCGGCCGATTGCGTGCGCCGCGGCCGGCGCCCGTTCCGCGTCGGCTTGCCGCCTGCCGGCGACCAGACGACGATCGGCCGGGCGCTAGTCGGGCCCCGAGCGCAAACCCACGACCCACCGCGCACGCCACCACGGAAGTCAAGGGGAAGACACCGCCGCCGGCGGTCCCCTAAACTCCGGAACGATCAGGGCCCGCACCCGAAGATCCGGAGACTTGCAGTGCCCCACGACGACGCACAGCCGCGCCCGAACCACCCAGAGCCCTCGGGGCGTCACGAAACCGGGCCGCTGCGGGTACCGGGCTCCGCACACCGAAACTCCTGGCAGCGCGCCGGCGGAGGGCCGGTCGTGGTGGGCGCGATCCTGCTGGCCGTTGCCACCTGGATCGAGTACGTCGTGCTCGGGCCCGGCGCCCCGCTGGAAGTGTTCGTCCTCTTCCTGGTGCTCTTCGGCGCATCGATCGTGCTGTTCGCGGTCGCAGCCTTCGCGCTCGCGCACTACGGCATCGTCGGCACGTCACCCGGAGGCCGCTTCGCCCTTCGTGCCTACGGACTCTGCTGGGTGATCTCGCAGGCCGCATACCTCGCCTACAAGTACGTCCTCCCGCCCGCGACCTCGAATTTCTACGCGGTCCTGCTGTCGACCCTGTTTCTCGCACTGACCTTCGTGTTCGGGGTGGTCGCGGCCGCCTTCATCGCAGCACGCAGGATCGCGTGGGGTCCAGCCCGCTGGAGTCTCTTCGTCGCAATCGCGATCTCCGTCGGAGTCGGCCTTCTGACCTCCCGCTCCGACTCCCTGATCCTGCTCACCGTCTGGGAGACGATCTCCGCCCTCGGCCAAGTGTTCGTCGGCCTGACCTACTGGTTCGCTCGTGGTCGCGACCCCTGGATCAGCTGAGCCGTCCGCGTCGTCCGCGGGCGCAGCCCTGAACGGACGACGCCGACCCGGTCACGCCGCAGGGTGCCAGACGGCAATCCGGCTGCCGTGCGGATTGTCAGTGCATCCTCGTGTGTGCGTGGCCTGCGCCTTCGGTCGCGAAGACGTGCCGGGGTCGGCGGCCGGGCACGACCAGCGACGCGCGCGCTCGGTGAACTCCGAGCAGGATCAGCGCGCGCGACGGTGCATCGCGAGCAGCTCGCCGGTGCGCTGGGCGAGGACTGTCTGGCCGCGACGGGCCGAGAGGCTGAGGCGGGTGAGCGGGATCCTGCCCCCGAGCGCGAGGGCCTCGTCGCGCGGGAACGGGACGACGGAGCCCTGGCCGAACCGGTCGCGGAGCTCGGCGACGCCGCGCGTGGGACCGCGGGTGGCTCCGACCGGGCCGAGGGAGCCATTGGCGACGACGAGGAGGCGGGAGGTTCCGGCGGTGCCGAAGCGCGCGGCGGCGGTGCCGAGGAGACTGGCCGCCGAGGCGAGACCGGCGGGCGTGGACGAGGTCACGGCGATGACCAGGTCGTGGGGCGCCTCGAGGAGTCGACTCCGCCGGTGAAGGCGTGCGGCCCCAGGTCGTGAAGCGCCAAGGAGTCGTCGAGATCGGCGACGTCGTCTCCGTTGGTGAGTCGCACGCCGAGGTCTCCTCCGCTGTGGTCGTACAGGACGGGCGCGCCCTCCAGCGCGTGGCGCAGCGACTCGAACACCAGCGCGGCAATGGTGGTCGTTCCGGTGCCACCCGCCGTGCCCGCCAGGACGATCCGGACACCGCGGATCTCGCGGCGCGTGGGGAAATCGGTCACGACAAGCCCTCCGTCGGCGAATCCGGCGAACCGGTGTTGCCCGATGAACCGGCTGGGCCCGCAACGCCCGCAGCCTCGACGCCCGCAGCCGCGGCACCCGTCGGCTGGCCCGGCGACACGCGCACCGGCGCGGCGAAGTGCGCCACCTGGGCGACGAAGGCCCGCTCGCCGCGGCGCACGAACCGCCCTCGCCCGGGCACCATCGGCTCGGCATAGAGCTGCGGCAGGATCTGCCCCTCGCTGCGTTCGCCCGACATCAGGAACGTGCTGCCGCCCGTGTCGCGCAGCGCCTGGAGCGCGGGGTCGTAGAGCGCGCGCTGCAGCCCCGCCACCGGCCGCGCCAGGACGACGTGCAGCCGGAGGTCGCGGGCGGATGGCAGATAGGGCATCAGAGGACGAAGCGGCTCTGTGCCGCCGGAGGCCAGGATGTCGAGGTCGTCGGCGACGACGACGATCCGTGGGCCGCTCGAGCGGTCGGCGGAGCCTTGGCGCTTGGCCAGCTCTTCGGCGATCGCGGTCGACAGCTGTCGCGCTTCGATGGCGGACGACGCGTAGCCGCCGAGGTAGTCGTCGGGGCAGACGTCGCGGAGTGTGCCCCGGGCGTCCATCACCGCGATCACGAGCTCTTCGGGCGAATAGCGGTCGACGAGGCCCTCGGCGAGACCGCGGAGCAGCGTCGTCTTGCCCGAGCCGCCGTCACCGAAGACGGACAGGTGCTGGTCGGTGTGGGCCAGATCGACCAGCGCCGGCTGCATGGTGTCTTGCCGAAGGCCGATGGGCACGCGGTCGGGCTCCTCGAACGGGTCGGGCAGCTCGTCGGGTGCGTAGTCGGCGGGCAGCAGCCGGATCGGCGCGGCGCCGGGGCCGTTCCAGCTCTCGGACGCCCGCTCGGCCAACTGCGTGAGGGCGGCTGCGACCCCGTCGTCGTCGACGTCGTCCATGATCGGGAGCGCGATCTGGGCGAACAGTCGATCTTCGGTGACGACGCGACCCTTCTGCTCCGCCCGGATGGTCTGCGCGAGCTTGCGGTCGATCACCGAGTCGCTGGGGTCGTTCAACCTCAACTCGAGGCGTGTGCCGATGAGGGGCTGGAGGTTCATGCGGACCTCGTTCCAGCGGGTCAGCGACAGGATCACGTGGATGCCGAACGAGGAGCCGCGCGCCAAGAGCTCCGACAGGGCGGCGTCGAAGCGCTCGAACTCGTCGCGCACGGCGCCGTAGCCGTCGACGAGCAGGATCACGTCGGCGGACGGCAGCGAGGGCAGGTCACCGGCGGCGTGACGGGCTCGGAGCATGGCCAGCGAGTCGATGCCGTTGTCTCGGAATGCTCGTTCGCGCGACGCGAGCATGAGCTGCAGCTCTTCGAGCAGACGCTGGATGCGTGCGGGATCGGCGCGGGTGGCGACCCCGCCGACGTGGGGGAACGCTTCGATCCGGCTGAGCCCCCGCCCGACAGGTCGAGGCCGTACACCGACACCTGCCGCGGGGTCGTCGTGAGTGCGGTGGCCGCCGCCAGGGTGCGGAGAAACGTGGATCTGCCTGACTGCGGTGCGCCGATGATCGCCGCGTGGCCACCGCTCCGCGTGAGGTCGAGGTGCCACGGGCCCTGCCCCTGCTGGGAGGGGTCGTCGACGAGCCCGAGCGGCACGCGCAGCGCGTCGTCGAGCTCGCGCCGGTCGGAGACGACGCGCGAGAGCGCCAGCCGAGGAGGCAGCGGCGGCAGCCAGACCGGGCTCACCGTCCGCTGCGCCGAGCGGAGTCGGTCGACCGCTTCGTCGACGAGAGCCCGACCGACGGCGGGCCGCTCGAGCTCTTCTTCGGCAGAACCTTCGGCAGCGTCGCGCGAGGCGAGGGTGTTGAACACGGGCAGGATCAGTGGTTCGGGGCGTTCCCCGGGATCCTGCGCCGTGTTCGTGACCTGGTCGATGGGTGCCGACACGTATCCCGCACGGAAACGCTTGTAGATCGACGTGTCGACCTTGAGGTAGCCGTAACCGGGAATGGCCGGAAGATGGAAGGCGTCGGGCCGGTCGAGGATGGTGGACGACTCGGCCTCGGAGAAGGTGCGGAGCCCGATGCGATACGACAGGTAGGTGTCGAGCCCGCGGAGCTTGCCGGCCTCGATGCGCTGGCTCGAGAGCAGCAGGTGCACCCCGATGGAACGGCCGATGCGCCCGATGGTCATCAGGAGGTCGATGAACTCGGGCTCGGCCGTGAGGAGCTCGCCGAACTCGTCGATGACCAGCAGCAGGTGGGGGAGCGGAGGCAGGTCCGGTCGGGTCTGACGGAGTTCGCGGTAGTGGGTGATGGACGGTGAGCTGTCGGCGTCTCGGAGCACCCTCTGCCGGCGCACCACCTCGCCCGCGATCGAGGCGCGCGCCCGCTCGGTGAGGCCGGCGTCGTCTTGCAGGTTGTCGATGATGCCCGCGACGTGCGGCAACCCCGAGAAGGCGGCGAAGGCCGCACCGCCCTTGTAGTCGACGAGCACCATGCTGAGGTCTTCCGGCGAGTGAGACAGCCCGAGGCCGAGCACGAGGGTTCGCAGCATCTCGCTCTTGCCGGAGCCGGTCGCTCCGATGCAGATGCCGTGCGGGCCCATTCCGAGCTGAGCCGATTCTTTGAGGTCGAGCAGGATCGGCGCACCGAAGTCGTCGAGGCCGATCGGCACGCGCAGGAAGTCGCGTGGGGATCGCGGGGCCCACGCCGTCTCGGGCGAGACCGCCGTGACATCGTCGATGCCGAGCAGGTCGGTGACGCTGATGCCCTCGACCGACTCCGCCTCGTCCTGCGCCGTGAGGCTGAGCCGCAGGGGAGCGAGCGAGCGCGCGAGCGTCTCGAACAGCGACGTCGGAACCCTGTCGAGCCGGAGAGCCTCTTCGACGACCTCGCCGTTCTTCTCGACGCGGGCGTCGGTCACCGTGGCTGTTCCGCCGCTGGCCGTGACGCGGACGGTGACGTTCGACGGCTCGTGAAGGCGGTCGCTGAGAAGGTGCACGGCCGTGACCCGCAGGTCGGTGAGCTCGAGGTCGGCATCGGGGACCGGGAGACCGCTGGCCACGTGCCCGTAGTCGTCGATGAACACGATCAGTCGAGACTGCTCGGCCTGGTCGCTGGACCCGGCGCTCCGTTTGGCCGTCGCAGCGAACTGGGCTCGATCCGCGAGCTCCCCTCCGATCACCCGGAGCAGCGCTGTCGTGTCGGCGGCGATTCGTCGAGCGGGGATCGGGCCGTCGAGGAGATCGTCGTCGACGACGTGCGGCAGCAGGTCGAAGCCCTGCCACGCGGCAGCCGACTCTTCGGGGAAGGACGCCGCGAGGTGGACGTCGTCCGGCGAATGGAGCGCGGCGAGCTGCATCACGAGTGCGCGAGCGGCCGTCAGGACGTCGTCGCGATCCCCGATGATCGCGACGTGGCCGGCTCGGTCGAGGTCGACGGTGACGGGCATGCCCGCCACGGTGGAGTAGTGATCGACGACGGTCTGCGCTTCGCCCTGCATGATCGGGTCGAACGGCTGCACGGGATTCTCGTCGCGAGGAAGCGCGAGATCGAACCAGCGGACGTCACCGAGCCCCAGCCGGACGGCGAGGAAGTCGTCGTCGCCGCGTCGGCGTTCCCAGAGGCGAGCAGGATCACGGACCAGCTCGGGCAGCGCACCGGGCTCGGGGTTGAGCGTGGCACCCTTCGCGCGCACCTCGCGCGCGCGCTGCCGCATCCGGCCCCGCGTCTTCTCGAGGAAGTCGAGGTAGCGCTCGCGCTGGGTACGCCTGGTCCGCGCCGCATTGCCGCGCTGCGACAGGGTCATGCCGAGACCGCCGACCAGTGCGACGACCAGGACGAGGGCGCCGACGACCATGAACACGGGGTTCGCGTTGCGCAGCACCACGATCATGACGATCGACGAGAGCGACCCGACCACCGGCAGCAGGGTCTGGATCGGGATGCCTCCGACGGGGCCGTCCGTGAGCGCCGGCGGCGGAGCGAGCTGTTCCTCTTCTTCGGCTCGGAGCGGTCGACTGACGCGCGTCGGCCGGTGGACGAGTCGGCGGGTCATCCGGAGACCCCCTCGAAGAGACTGGTCGGGGCGACCCCCGCCGTGGGCCGCAGGGGCGGCATGAGTTCGGCAGCCAACCGCGTGTGAGCCATCCTCGAGCGCGTCGAGAGGCGTCCGCTGGCCACGGGGGCGGCTTCGGAGCGCCCAGGATCGAAGGGGACCCGGACGATCACGCAGCTGTCGTTCCAGCGCACCGCCTCGAGGGCGCGCCCCGCCGTGTGACCGAGATCGACTGCCGCCACGACCACGTGGGGGCGATTCTCGAGGTCGCGGAGAGCGGCGGTGACGGCGACGGCCTCTTCGAGGGACGAACGATCGGCGCGCGCGACGAGGCAGACCGTGTGGCTGCCCGCCGCGACGCCGCCGAGGTCGAGCTCGGGACGGCGGACGCCCCAGTCGGTGCAGACCACGTCGTAGAAGCGAGTGATCGGCGCAACCGGCGTGGCCCAGTCGGCTTCGGTCGCGGCGATGCCGGTCGGATCGGCGCGGACGTCGAGCGTGTAGAGGCCGCCCGCCGTCCGTTCGAGCGACGCCGACGCATCGGCGAAACTCGTCGGTCGCAGGCGGCGGGGGTCGATGTCTCGGCCGACCTCGGAGGCACGCCGACCGGGCAGACCGGACGATCGCGTGCCGCCGATCGCGTCGCGCGAGGCGTGTTCACGCGGGTCGGAGCCGGGGTCTCCAGCGGGTGCCGGGTCGTCGGAACCGGTCAGGCCCGCGTGCCAGAGCAGCGTGCGCCGACCGCCCGAGGCATTGACGCCGAGAACCGGGCCCTGACGCCGGTGAGCCAGAAGGCCGGCGACGTACGCGGCTACCGCGGACGCACCGGCTCCACCGGACAGTTGTGTGAAGGCGATGCGGTGGCTGAGAGCCAACGGGGCTCGGATGACACGGTCGGCGCGCTCGAATTCTCGGGCCCGGGCGGCGGTCGACGAGAAAACGGCCGTCGGGGCGGCGGCCACAGCGCTTCGGAACCTGCTCATCAGCTGAATGACCCGAGGAGCTCGCCGTAGACCCCGAAACTGCCCATCAGCAGCGGGATGAGGGCGATGACGGACACGGTCTCGAGCACGTTCCCGAAACGCCGGAAGGACGCCCTCTGGTGGCTTGCCGGCTGCGCCGTGACGAGGACGGCGACGACGACGGCGATGGCGGCGAGGCAGGCGGCGGCGAGGCCGGGCTCGCGGCCGAAACTCGTCACGCTCCCGTACAGCAGGGGTAGCAGGACGGCGAGCCAGAGGGGCCACGCTTGTGCTGCCAGGGGAAAGCGCGGGTGCGGAGCGTCGTGATGAGGGCGACGACGGCACCCAGCCCGAGGATCCACGGATCGGTGGTCAGCGTCGTGCCGAACAAAGCGGCACAGAGGGTGACTGCCACGGCGAACGTGGTCCAGGTCAGGGTGCGGTAGGCGTCGGCCACCGTCGACAGCACTCCGTCGCGGTCGGCCAGTCGGCCCGTCATCACCTGGTCGTCGAGACCCGTGAGCCCGGACGCGCTCATGGCGTACCAGGGAACGAGCCCGACGCCGATGACGGCGACGACCGAGACGATGGCAGCCGCTTCGGCGATCGCCAGGTGGCCCGCGATGAAGCCGAGGCCCAGCGCGAGGGCCAGCACGGAGCCGATGACTCCGACGCCGCTGCCCAGCGCGGCCGGACGGGAGCGTCGCCCGAGACCGAGGACGAGGAACAGGGAGAGCCAGGCGACGAGGAGCGCGGAGATGACGACCACCGACCACGTCGAGATGTCGTACTCGAGCCGGGAGGCGACGAACTGCTCTTTCGTCGCGACGATGCTTCCTCGGTCGCTCAGGACGAGAGAGAACAAGGGTTGCTGCAGCCACACGCCGACGGGCAGAGCGCACCCCAGCCCGACTCCGAGGAGCACGCGAGCCACGGCCCGCCGCCCGGCGAGGGCGAACCCGAGCCCAGCGAGCGAGGCGACGGCCCACACGACGATCGGGAGCGCGCCCAGCGACGGCGCCCGAAGCACCTGAAAGGAGGCGACCAGCAGCAGTGCGCCGATGGCGCCTGCGCCGAGTACCTGCCGGTGCTCAGCCGACCAGAGCCCCGCTCGCGACGACAGGGACTCGCTGACGGCGTCGGTCACGTCGCTCACCTCGGGAGGGGGCGGCGCCTCATCGAGGCGGAGGAGGCGCAGGATCTCGCCGTCGGAGACCGTCTGCTCTGCGGCCGACAGCGTCGCGTCGAGTTGCTCGCCCGTGAGACGGACCAGCGTAAGCGGGCGTGCGACCGAGGCCACCTGTTCGTCGAGGAGTTCCATCAGCCGGGGGATCAGAGCGCCGACGGACTCGTCGCTCGGAACGACGATCGTCGCGCGTTTGAGCGAGCCGACGATCGTCAGGCGCGTGAAATCGGTCATTTGGCGGTGGCTCCGGTCGATTCGGAGGTGGAGCCGCTCGTCGTGCTGGTGCTGCTTTGAGTGGCCTGAGCGTTGATGGCGTTGAGGACGAACGACGTGCCGACGCATCCCGCACAGATGACGGCGGCGAGGACCATGCTGCCGATCAGTCGGCGCACGTTGTCGTTGACGTCACGTCGCTCGGCGAGCTCACCGATCAGGAACGCGCCGCGGAGTCGAGCTCGGTGCGTCTTGACCGATTCGAGCAGGATCGCGTCGTTGTTCATGCCGCCCTTCTGTTCGTGCGGCATGCCGTCATGCCGGGCTCGGTAGTGTGCGGACGGAACGTGTCGCGCCCGCTCATGCCTGCTCTCCCGGGTGGATCTCGAGGGATCGTTCGCCCAGCTCCACGCGCCAGCCGACGGACGCGGCCGTGCGCAGCCCGGGGACCAGGGGGCGAACACCCCCGTCGGCGTCGACGATGGCGCTGCCGTTGGTCGTGTTGAGATCGGTGACCCAGAGGAGGCCGTCGCGCCAATCGAGCAGGGCGTGCGTGCGGGACAGGCTGCGTGAGAGATCAGGAAGGGCATGGACGGCCGTGCCACGCGCGTCGGTCTCTGGATTTCGTCCCACGAGGAGAGGGTGCCGGATGACCACCTCGTCGCCGGAGTCGAACACCAGGCGGGCGGAGACGTACGTCGGCCCCGAGACCTCGGCTGCGCTCGCCGCTCGAGCGCCATGTCGCCGGCGTCGAGGACCGACTCCCGATTGACCGGGCGAGCTTTCGACTTCGTTCCCGGTCGTCGGAGACGCAGGGCGTTCAGCGACGCTCGGGTTGACGCCCGTGGCCAAGCGCTGTTCGGCAAGGGCGACGGGGGCGTGGGCAGGAGTGAGGGGGTCGCGACCCCTGCGGAGGTCGGCGGTCAGAGAGGACCGTGGTCGCCAGCGGGCGATGCTGCTTGTGACAGTGGCGACCATGCCCGGTGGGAGGGCCGTGAGGTTGTCGACGTGACGCAGGTCGAGAAGGCGTAGCCCCAGGGTTCGCCCCGAGCGTCTAAGGGCGACGAGCTGGACGACGGCGACGGCTGCGGCCCCGACGACGGCGAGCAGGATCAGCGTGCCCAGAGAATCGACCTCGATCACCGAAGCTGCAAGGAGGGCGGCGCCGACGAGCAGAGCGGCCGTGTCGATCACCACGGCGAAGCGGCGCCGCGGAGCGGCTGCCTGAACGACGCCCGCGAGGAGGCCACCGGTCTGCGACAGAGCACCACCGCTCGCGGAGGGCAGCTGACGCGCGCCGCACGTGGTGCAGAACAGCTCGTCGGCGGGCAGGATCTGGGCGCACCGCGCGCAGCTGAGTGACCCCAGCAGTGCACCGCTCATGAACCCTCCCCGAACGTGTCGTCCCTGAGCCACCGATGTTAGTCGGCTCGACGGGCTCCTTTTCGTTGTCCACAGGTCGGGGACACGATGCTGACGGCAACCCGGGGGACAAAGTCCAGAGCGAGTTGCGATAGCTATAACGATCGCGCAGGATGGCAGGTGACCCCCGTTCCGGGGACACTCCAATGTCCTCGGTCCGGAGTAGAACAGGGGTCACACGACGAAGGGGAGATGCACCGTGAAGTTCGCGATGGGGGCCGACACGCTGGGCGTGCTGAGCAAGAAGACCGGAAGTGCCAACCAAGATCTCGGAGCGCAGGTGAAGTCGCTGCTCGCGGCTGCCGAACCGCTTCAGGGCAAGTTCAACGGTCAGGGCCGCGCAGCCTTCGACCGCTTCAAGTCGCAGTCCGACCAGGTGGCGAACGAGCTCAACGCATCGCTCGCCGCTGTCCTGCAGGGCATCGGGGGCATGAATACGTCGTTCGGGCAGGGCGACCAGCAGATGGCCGACGAGCAGTCCCAGGCGGCTGGGTCGGTCAACTTCGATGCGGCTCGCTTCGGCGGGGCCAAGTAAAGGGGAGACAGAATGTCCGGTAACCAGGCTGATCGCCGCGACTACGACGTCGCCGCTTCGCAAACGTCGCAAGACAATTTCAATCGCGTCGCGTCCCAACTCGAGGCGCTGATCGACCAGCGCGATGCCGACGTTCGCGCCGCCATGAGCGACTACCAGGCCGATGGCGTGTCCGACGAGTACCAGTCGAAAGAGCTGCGCTGGAAGAACGCCGCCGCCGAGGTCAAGCAGATCATCCAGACCCTGCGCACCTCGCTCGCCAGCAACGACGACACGGCCCAGGCGACGCTTCAGAAGGCGAAGTCGGCCGTCGACAACATCGGCTGACCCGTCCGGGTTGCGATCCGTTCCGTGGGGGTGAACTCATGACCTGGAAAGTCGATCCGAACGGTGTCAAAACCGTCCTCGGCAATGTGGAGTCCGCGAGCCAGCCAATCTTCGATTCGCTGGGCAAAATTGACGCCGAGGTGACCGGCGCTGCAAAGGGCGCCCAGTCGCAGATGATTCTGTCCGCACTGGGCGAGTTCTTCACGTCGATCGAGAAGTCCGTCACGACGATCGGCAATCGCGTGCCGGCCGCTTGCGACGGAGCGGCCGCCGCCACCATGGCCATCGTTCGCGGCGACGAGGAGATGGCTGCGACCGCCGAGCGCAACGCGCAGGCGTCCGCCCTCTCGGGGACCTTCACGGCGTTCGGTGGCGAGCGTTGAGCCTCATCGATCCATCGAAGCTTCCTGGCAAGGGTCTCGACGCGGAGGCAGTCGCGACGCACGCCGCGACGATCTCGACTCTGGCCACGAGCATCAGTGACGGCGGGGCGGCCACCCTGCGGGCGTGGCAGGCATTGCCGGCCTCGTACGAGTCAGACGGTGCCGATCACCTCTACGACGTCATGACTCCGGTCGGCACCGCCTCGACGACGGTCGGTGACGGCCTCACCTCGGTCTCGAACGCTTTGAAGGCCTATGCCGACACAGTCCGTCCGATCGAAGCCGACCTGAAGGCGCTCACCACAGAGGCGACCGCGTTCGTCGCGAAAGTCAAGAACTTCACTCCGCACGACGTCACGACGACCGACTTCTGGGTCAAGGCGAGCGGTGGCGTGATGGGCTTCATCGACCCGCCCAAGACCCACATCGACTCGTGGGACCAAGATCAGGGTCTCGTCGACAAGAACAACGCCCTGATCCGTCGAGGCGCCGAACTCACGGAACGCTGGCTCGAAGCCCAGCGCACGTGCGCGAACGCCATTCTGGCTGCGTCCGGCCAAGGCGTGTGCGCGGCCCCGGGTCAGGCCTCACCGGACCAGATCATGGCTCAGGCCGAGGCGATGCTCCCGTGGTCGGGCGACAAAGACATCCAGACACCGTGGGGATCGACGTCGAGCCGCAAAGAGTCCTGCGGTGAGAAGACGATGGGCTTTCCGGCGCACTTCGTCGGCGGCGTGTTCACGGGCGCGCTCGGGATGGTCAAGGGAGTCAGCTCCCTCGTGACCGGCTGGGACGGCAACGGCATTCCGTGGGAGGCCGAGCTGGCGGCCGGCTGGATCACGGGTCGCGGCGACCTCGCATCCGACGCCTGGAGTCGAGCTGGCAAGGGGTACGCGGGTGCGTGGCTGGGCATGGCGCACCTGGGGGTGTCGCTGGTGCCCGGCGCCGACTCCACTCTTCTCGCCCTCGGTCAGAGCCCCTGGGCGACTTCCTCGGGAAGGACACCCAGAAGAACCTCACCGACTGGGCGCACGACGACCAGACGGCACTTCTCGACACGGTCGGCGGCCTCGTCGGCCTGAAGCTCCCCGATCAGTGGTGGGACGCCAAGTCCTGGGACGGCTTCAACATCGCCCAGGCCTGGGTCGACGATCCCGGTGGGGCCGCGGGCTCGAGCGCCTTCAACATCGCGTCCTTCTTCGTGCCGGGTGCCGGCGAAGCCGGAGCCGGGGCACACGCGGCCGAGGCCGCGGGGAGCGTCGCCAAGGTCGGAGACCTCCTCGATGCCGCCGGCCACGTCAGCGGGTTCAGCAGCGACCTCGCTCACGGTTTCAGCGCGGCCGACCTCGCCAAGGTCGCCGACAAGGTCACCCTCACGGACGCCTCGCACGGTCTGGGCGACTTCCACGTCTCGCCGCTCGACTCGTCCGTGGGCAAACTCGACGCTTCGCTCGGCAAGACGATCGACGCCGCGGAGGCCCGGCTGGCCGACGTTCCCGCGCACCCGGCGCCCCTCACGCTCGAACGGATCCAGAGCGAGAGCTGGTCAGGCCACGACGCCCCCGCAGACATCGTTCCGCAGGGCGCGCACGCCGATGCACCTGCGGCCAGTGCGGCAGAGCACGCCACGGTACCCGAGCGAGAACTCGTCTCGGTCGGTTCCCCGTCGGAGCACGCGGTCGCCGGTGAGCACGGGGTGCCCGGCGAGCACGCGGCGCCCGGCGAGCACGGCACGACTCCGGGCGACGTCACGCGCGGCCCCTCGTCCGAGTACGGGAGCCCGAAGGACACCGGCGCGCTCGACACCGGCTCGACGAAGGCCGACCTCGGCCCGGGTGGTGGCGGTGAGAGCCACGTCCCGTCGGGCACGGACGGCGCCGGATCCGGCGCGCACGGCAGCTCCGGCACCGGGCACGGCAGCGGCGAGGGTTCCCCGCCGGCGAAGCCGGTCGTCCCGTCGAGAAGCCCGGTGACGACGGCAGCTCGATGCGCGATCCCGACCCCGCAGGCGGTACCGGCGACCACGCCCCCACGGACCCGGGCAACCCCGACCACGGCGGGCCAGACCAGAGCGGGCCAGACCAGAGCGGGCCAGACCAGAGCACGCCAGACCACGGCAACCCCGACCACAGCACGCCAGACCACGACACCACGGCCCCCGCTCACGATCCCGCTTACGTCCAAGCCGGCCACGACCTGGCGGAGCGGACCCACACCCACCTCGTCGAACTCGACTCGGGCACGAAGGGCAACTGGACCCACGAGCTCTATCACAAGAACGTCGAGGCCAACACGACCTACAGCATCGACGGCGGAAAGTACCTCTTCCAGACCGACGAGCACGCTCGGGTGGTCCACGCGGAAGGGCATCTGCACACCGTCGTCGACGCGGCGGACCGGGCGCGCCACAACGGCCAGCAGGTCAAGGCCGGCGGCGTCGACCGGCAGTGGTTCGACGACGGCGGGCACTTCTTCGGTACGGTGTTCGGTGGCCCGGGTGAAGGGGTCAACATCACAGCCCAGTGGAGCCACCTGAACCGCGGTTCGTTCCGCGATCTGGAAAGCTCGTGGGCCGACACGATCGATGAGGGTGGTGCCGTCCACGTCGAGATCGATGTGAAGTATCCGGGCGAGTCCCTGAGGCCGGAGGCCTACACGGTGTATCACCAGGTCGACGGCACTCCCGAATGGATCCGCACGCCGTTCGACAACGGCCCACCCGCCAAGTGAACCCCACTCGCGACGTGAACCCCACCCGCCGAGTGAGCCCCCACCGCCCGACTGAACCACACCGCCACGTGAACCGAGGAGACCCATCAGAATGAGTTCGGACACGCCCGGCGGTCGCGACGTTCCCGCACTCCAGGAAGAAGTCGCGCGGATCGCGGTCGGCGAGCTGGCTCGTGAAACCTGGGAGAGCGCGCGCTACTCCTTCCTGCAGGCCGGAAGCACGGGAAGTCTGACCAGCTACTTCGTCCGCGCCGACGGGTCGAAGGGCGGAGTCCGCGGCGGCGACGACCTCTTCCCCAAATGGGCCGAGCTGCGTGCGGCCATGGCAGGCCCCGACAAAGGCGCGTGGCTGTCGTCGGAGCTGAACCTCACGCGTGCCGGCGATTTCTCCTTCGACTTCAACTACGATCGTCGACCGATGGCGGGCCCCGTCGACGAGGTCCTCGCGCCCCCGGCAGGAAAACCTTCCGGCCCAGCGACGACTCGTGGGCGGAAGACCTCGCGAGGTTTCCGCGCTCGGCCGAATTCACGCCTCCGTGGCTGGCGGAGGTGGCCGCCGGTGAAGAGCCGATCGAGAACCCGTCGTCGAGCCCCTCCATCGAGAGGGCGATCGCGGCCTCCGTCGCGTGGCCCGAAGCCGAAGCCGCCCTGGCACCGGAGTGGGGCTGGCGCGACGTCTTCGCCTCCGTCTCCGACCACCTGGTGGAGCGCCTACGAAGCGGGGCGGGCTATGTCGCCATCCTCGCCGACGAGAGCAAGCGTGACCGCTGGCCTGCAGAGCTGGACGGTCTCTCGCAAGACGTCTATGCAGACGTCTACTCCGAGCTGCTCGAACGTCGGACGCTGGCAACTCTCATTCGCCTCTGGCAGTTCTACGCCTCCGTTCTCGGCAAGCCCAACCGGCCAGGAATCGACGACCTCGACCCGGACGCCCCGATCGGCCCCATCGGCGCGGACCTCCCCGAGGTCGCCGAATACCTGATGGATGACGTCGGCGACGTCCTGACCGCGGTCATCACCAAGCAGATCGTCGACCGCTTCGGCGTCGCGCCCGAATAGCTCTTCGGGCGCATCGCCGATCGGGCTCGCCGGCAGACCCGTGTATCAGCCGACCGGCGCCGCGCGATCCACGAGCACTCCGTCGAGCGACTCCGCCAGCGCGACGGCGACGGCGACGCCGCCGGCCTCCGCCGGGCCCCACGGAACGACGACGTCGGTCCACCAGAACCCCTCCGCCGGTGGAGTCGGGAGCGGGGGATGCGAGGGCAGGAGACGGTCGATCTCCGGACCGGACGTGATCCTGCGCGGGTGAAGCACCGTCACGAGCGGATCGAGCGCCCGCGTGTGGAACCGCGCCAGGAGGCCGCCCGAATCGAGAGTCAGCGACACCGGCTCGCCGGCGCTCGTCCCAGCCGCGCGGAAGGCGGCGTCGCCGGGCATTGCCGGCGACAGCAGCACGAATTCACGCGGCATCCGAGCCTCCTCCCAGCCGCAGTCCGGTGAGGAGTTCGAGTCGCTCGCGACCGAGCGAGTCGAGCAGCGGGTCGAGTCGCGGCCAGCCCGAGTCTCCGCGGCGGAGCGGAAGATCTCGGAATCCGTAGACGAGGGCCGGGACGCGCGGACGGCCCCCGCGACGGCGCCGAACTCCGCCGCCTGTTCGGCCGGGTCGAGGCCCAGCGCCCGGACCGCCGGGGCCCCGATGAGCAGGGCGACCGGCTCGGGATCCTGCCGCAGAAACGGCCGGGTCGTCAGGTCGCCGCGCCCCACCCGCGCGAAGATCGTGGCCACCAGGGGCAGCGCGGACGCGCACAACTCCAGCAGGATGCTCCGGCTCGCTTCGAACGCTCGCGTGACGTCCGCGGATCCCGGCTCCCCGACCCCGATGACGCCCGTGACGAGCTCTTCGACGCCCTGCTCGGTGCGCCGCGAGGTGATCGAGCCGCTGAACGGATGCTCGGGGGTGCCGGTGACCACGAGGCGCGTGTCGGCCGGCATGCGCGACCGGGCATATGCCGTCAGGACGCCTTTGTCCCAGGGGGCCTCGACGGGCTCGTGCGTGCCCCAGCCTCCCGGGGCCCGGGCGCCGCCGAGCGCCGCGAAGACCTCGGATGCGCGCCCGAGTCGGGTCTGCGCCGTCGGCCGGTGCCGGAGGGAGGCCGACACGACGAACTGCGTCTGGTCGGGCTGCTCCAACGCCAGGAAGCGCTGCGAGACCTCACCCGGACCGGGCGTGAGCGCGTCGGTGATGTCGGCCAGCTCGCGGCCCGTGATGCCGTTGCGGAAGTGACCGTCGCCGTCGCGGACCACCCATCGGCCGTCGGTTTCGGCGAGAACGTCGCGGTAGGCGTCGGTCAGGCGCGTCCACTCGTCGCTCACCAGGACGACGCGGAGGCCGGCGCGGGCCGCACGCACGAAGAGGTCGGCCTCGAGAGGCCCGAGGGCGACGACCTCGCTTCGCGTCTCGACGTGCACGAACGTGTCGTGCACCGCGTCGGCGAGCGGGTGGAACGGAGCCGTCACACGTGAAGGCTACTCGGTGTGCGGGGAGCAGAGCGCGCGCATCGCAGCGACGGTGTGCCGAACGGGTGCCGAGGATCCTGCCCATGCCAGGATTGGGCGAACGGACTCGGATCGGGGGAGCATGCCGCAGGGGATCGACGGACTCCGTCACATGCAGGCCAAGCAGCAGCACATCGTCGCCGACATCACGCGCTGGCTCGCCTCGGGGGCCTGGCAGACGGCGCGGTTCTCGTTCGCGCAGTGCTCGAGCCTCCACGACGCCAGGGGCTGATCCTCGAGGCCGACGGAACCCGCGTGACCGTCGCGGTGCCTCCGGCGCTGCAGGGAGACTTCCGAGAGCTACGCGCCATCATGGCAGCGCCCGAGACGGGCACCTGGTTGTCGACCGAGCTCGTGATGCAGCGCGACGGCGGCTTCGAGTGGGACTTCAACAACGACCGGCGTGTCTACTTCGGTGAGCCCGATCCGTTCATCCCGCCGCCCGAGGGCTGCGAGATCGTGCCCGCCGACTGGGTGTGGACGAGCGAACTGGCCCGCTTCCCGCGATCCGGCGCGAGCGTCGCCGCCTGGATGACGGAGTTGGACGAGCCGGACTACTCGGGCCGCCTCCCGGAGCGACTCGTCACCATCCTGAAGACGTTCGACGCCCTGCAGCCCGTGGCGGGAACCTTCTTCCACGGGTTGAGCGTGCCGATCCGTCCCACCGAGCCGTTCTTCTCGCGCGGAATCGTGCCGCTTTCTCGCGACATCCGGATCGCGACGGAGAATTTCTCGGTCCCGCAGCTCGCCGTCGTCGCCTGCCTCACCGGCCGCGACATCGAGCCCGCCTCGCAGTATCCCGAAGAGCACGAGGTCGTGATGCGGCCGAACACCTGGTACCGCCCGGTCGGCAGCCGTCACCTCGACCAGCCCGACCTCGATCTGATCGTCCTCGACGAGCTCGTCAGAGGACGCGCCCCTCGAACGTGGACGACTCAGCAGGTGGACGACCTGGTCGACTCGACGGCCCGCGTGGCCGAGGCGGCGAGCCGGATCGAGGAGGTCGAGATCACGACGCCGGGCAAGTTCGTCGACGAGATCTCGTAGCATCGCGGGGTGCGCGTGTCGTGCCTCCTGTCGCTGGCCAGCATCCCGGTCTTCGCGGGCCTGGTCGTGTGGCGGGCTTCGTGGCGGGCCTTCCCGGGAGGGACGCCGTAGGTCTCCCTGGCGCTCAGCGTCCTGCTGTTCGTCGTCTACGCCGTCGACGAGTCGGCAGCCCGTCACGGCCGACGGCGGGTGAGCGAACGCAAGCTGCTGCTCGTCGGAGCCGGACGGGGCTTCGGTACCCGGCGCGCGAGCTACTGCAGAGCCGCCACGACCTGCTCGGCGGCGGGCCAGTACTTCTCGTAGTGGTTCGGGTCGGCGTTGACCTGCACGTCGTGGGCCGCCAGCGTCGGGGTGAGGGTCTTCCAGCCGGGTATCCGCACCAGCTTGTCGAAGAAATGCGTCGCCGCCACGTACGGCGTCATCCGATCCGACAGGCTGCCCCAGGCGCCGTTGTCACGCTGCTGGAAGAGCCCTCGACTATCGGGCCCGGCCGTGTCGCCGTGGTCGATGTTGACGAGGCTCGACTCGCCCATGGCGGTCATGACGCCGATGGCCTGCGTGTGGGTGCCGATGCCCTGGGCGCGGGCCGCGTTGATGATGTGCGCGGCGTTGATCAGGCGATCCTGGCAGTAGCCGGCAACGGGGCCGGCCGGCACGAGGACGGTTCCGATCTGGACGGGCTCGGCCGCCGGGCAGCTCACGCTCGACCCGTTCGCGGCGGACCCGGCGGCCCCGGCCGCGTCGCCGATACGGCTGACGGCGCCGGAGGCCGCCAACACGATGGCGCTCACCAGGGCCACCACCAGCCCGATTCCGATCGCGACGCCGAACGACAGGGCGCGCGAGCGCCCGCTCGGCGACACCGCGCGGCGTCTGCGCGTTCCGCCGCGCCGTGCGGCGGCCGTGCGCCCGGAGGCGGAAAGACGCCTCTGGGTCGCGCCGCCCCGCGTCCGCCCGCTCCGGGTGCCGGCCCTGCCGGCTCGCGGGGACCCACCGCTTTTCGGGGGCTCGCGGGTCGGAGTCGGGCGGGTCGGCATCCTTCGAGGGTAGGCGATGCCGCCGACGAGGAGCCTCCACCGCCAGGGGGAATCGGTTCCTCCGCGGGGGTGAACGCCTCGGCGCGTGAACCCCGTCCGCGATTCCGCCGCCTGCGGGCTGCCGGCCGCCTGCGGGCTGCCGGCCGCCTGCAGGCTGCCGGCCGCCTGCGGGCAGCCGGCCGCCTGCGGGCAGCCGGCCGCGCGCCGGTTGCCTGCCGCGCTCAGGCACCCGGCGCAGGATGGTGCGATGACTCACGCACGCATCGAACCTGGGCCCGGCCAAGAATCCGTCTGGGACTACCCGCGGCCTCCGCGGGTCGAGCCGACCGCGGATCGCGTGGTCGTGCGACTCGGCGGGGAGACGATCGCCGACACCTCCGCGGCACTGCGGGTGCTCGAGACGAGTCACCCGCCCGTGTACTACCTGCCCGTGTCGTCCTTCGCCGCGGGAGTCCTGCATCCTGCGCCCGGGGCCAGCCTGTGCGAGTTCAAAGGGGCCGCGAACTACTACGACGTGACGGGCGGCGGCGTCACCGCACCGAAGGCCGCGTGGGGGTATCGGGCACCCTGGTCCGGCTTCGAGGCCCTGGCCGGGTACGTCGCCCTCTATCCCGGGGCGATGGACGCCTGCGAGGTCGCGGGAGAGAACGTCTCGGCGCAGGAGGGCGACTTCTACGGCGGCTGGATCACATCGCGAGTGGTCGGCCCGTTCAAGGGGGCGCCGGGCACCCTCGGTTGGTGACGCGCCCCGAAGTCGAGCGCGCCGAGCCGAAAGCTCAGCTGGCGCCGCGTGGGCTCAAAGCGCGCCGCGGACCTCCGCGGGCGTCGTGAAAGCTCAGCCGGCGGCGCCCTCGGCGTCGACCTCGGGTGCGGGAGCGCGGCGACCGAGTTCGATGACGGCGGCCGACGCGGCGAAGCCGCCGATGAGCGCGAAGAGCGTGCCGCCGACACCCCAGCTCTTGCGACCGATGACGGCGTCGAACGAGAGCTTGCCCGGCCCGGCTGCGATCACGCCGAGGGCGGCGATCAGCACGGCGTTGTACTCGTAGCCGCCGTCGCTGTTCCACGGACCGTTCTTGAGGTGCACGGTGCGGACCGCCGTGACCATGCTGCCGATCAGGCCTGCTGCGGCCAGAGGCGTCAGCGCGCCGAGGGCGACTCCGGCGCCGCCGGCCGTCTCGGTCGCGGCGGCCAGGAGCGCGTTGCGCTTCGCGGGCTGCAGGCCGATGCCGTGCATCATCTGGGTGACGCCTTCGATGCCGGGGCCGTTGAACGATCCGGTGAGTTTCTGGAGGCCGTGGCCGGCGAGGAGGCCGCCGACGGTGACGCGCAGGAGTGTTGTTCCGAGGCTCATGTCTCCGTTCTACGCCCGAAGGCCCGACCGTGGCTACTTCTCGACGCGTGTTGTCTGCGCGGCACCGCCTCGCGTCGCGCAGACCCGGCGGGCGGGCTCGGCCGGGACGTCGCGCAGACCTGGCGCCCGGACCCGGCAGGGAGAAGGATGGTCGGAGACACCCGACGAAGGAGACGGACATGACGACCGATACCTCACCCGTGGCCCGCGCCATGCGCGTGATCGACGCCGACCCCGAGCAGTGCTGGCGGGCCCTGACCGATCCCGACCTGGTGCGCGAGTACTTCTTCGGCACGACCGTCACGAGCGACTGGCAGGTGGGAAGCCCGATCACCTACTCCGGCGAGTTCGACGGCAAGCCGTACGAAGACCACGGGACCGTCCTCGAGGCCAACGAGCCTCTGCTCCTGGTGACCACCTTCTTCAGCCCGTCGAGCGGAAAGGCCGACGTCCCGGAGAACTACCAGCGCGTCACCTACAAGGTGCAGCCCATCGACGGGGGCTGCCGCGTCACCGTCGAGCAGACCAACAACGCCTCGGAGGAGGCCGCGGAGCACTCGTCGCAGAATTGGCAGGCCGTTCTCGACGGGCTCGCCACGGTGGCGCCCCAAGCCTGACGGCGGCGAAGAACGATCCGGGCAGGATCCCGCCCGCTCACGCCAGCAGGGCCCCGAGGTCGTACGCGGCCGGAACCTCGAGCTGCTCGAACGTGCACGAGCTCGCCTCGCGATCGGGTCGCCAGCGCTCGAACTGCACGGTGTGCCGGAAGCGGGAGCCCTCCATCTGGTCGTAGCGCACCTCGACGACCGCGGTCGGCGCGAGTTTCACGAACGAGGTGTCGCGGTTCGACGAGAATCGGTTGCGCTCGGTCTCGCCGGTGGCGGCCGACCCGTCGGACGACCGCACGACGAGCGGGGCGAGCTCGTCGATCAGCTCACGGCGGCGCGCCATCGTGAACGCCGAGATGCCCCCGACGTTCTGCAGCACCCCGTCCGAATCGTGGAGGCCGACGAGCAGGGAGCCGACGCCCTCGCCCGAGGCGTGGATGCGGTAGCCGAGCGCGACCACGTCGGCCGTCCTGTGGTGCTTGACCTTGAGCATCCTGCGCTTGCCCTCTTCGTAGACGCCGGCGCGCGGCTTCGCGACGACTCCGTCCAGCCCGGCCCCCTCGAATTCGACCAGCCAGCGGCGCGCGAGGTCGACGTCGTCAGTGGTCTGCCCGAGGTGGAGCGGGTCGGAGAACGCGGCCGCGAGATCGACGAGGGCCGCGCGTCGCTCGGAGAAGGCGACGCCGGTGAGGTCGAGGTCCGCGGCGGCGAGGAGGTCGAACGCGACGAACGAGGCGGGGGTCTCGACGGACAGCTTCGCGATGCGGGACGCGGCCGGGTGGATGCGGGCCGAGAGGGCCTCCCAGTCGAGCCGCTCGCCGGTGCCGGACGGCTGACGCAGGATGATCTCGCCATCGAGGACGCAGGATCCTGCGACCTGGTCCGCGATCGCCTCCACCAGCTCCGGGAAATAGCGCGTCAGCATCTTCGACCCGCGGCTGCCGATCTCGACCTGGCCGTCGTCGACGTAGACGAGGCCGCGGAAGCCGTCCCACTTCGGCTCGTACGACAGGCCGCCGTCGACGCTGTCGGGCTCCGGCACCGTGTCGACGGCCTTGGCGAGCATCGGCGACACGGGATTCTGCGCGCTGGGGATCATGACCAGAGTCTGGCCCGGCCGGGGCGTGGGTGCCCGCCACCGTGCACCCGGAGGGCTGCGGCGCTACGGTGAGGCATGGCGAGCGATGCAGCGGTGCTGACCGTCCCGGGGCCCGACGGCGACCGAGAGGTGCGGATCTCGAGTCCGTCGCGCGTCCTCTGGCCGGAGCTCGGCATCACCAAGCTCGACCTGGCGAACTACTTCGTCGCGGTCGGGCCGGCCTTCATCCGCGCCAACGGTGGGCGGCCCGTGTCGCTGCAGCGTTTCCCGGCGGGGGTCGACGGCGAGCAGTTCTTCTCCAAGAACCCGCCCCGCGGCACGCCCGACTACGTCCGCGCCGTCGATGTCACGTACCCGAGCGGTCGCGTGCACCCGCAGCTGGTGCTCGACGAGCCGGCCGCTGCGGTCTGGGGCGTGCAGATGAACACCGTCGTCTTCCACCCCTGGGCGTCTCGCGCCGACGCCCCCGACTTCCCCGACGAACTGCGGATCGACCTCGACCCGCAGCCGGGGACGACATTCCCCGACGTCATCGCCGCCGCCCTCGCGCTGCGCGACCTGCTCGACGAGTTCGGGCTGACGGCGTTCGTGAAGACCTCGGGCAACCGCGGGTTGCACGTGTTCGCGCCGATCGAGCCGTCGTTCGAGTTCCTCGACGTCCGGCACGGCGTCATCGCCGTCGCCCGAGAACTCGAACGACGGATGCCGGACGACGTCACCGCGGCCTGGTGGAAGGAAGAGCGCGGCGCACGGATCTTCCTGGACTTCAACCAGGCGAACCGGGATCGCACCATGGCCGGCGCCTACTCGCCGCGGGCGCTCGCCCGGGCCTCCGTCTCGACGCCGGTGGGCTGGGACGAGCTGGGGAGCGTGGATCCTGCGGCCCACACGATCCTGACGGTGCCCGAGCGTCTGAACACGGTCGGCGACCCGTGGGAGGCGTTGCACGAGGGGGCGGCGCCGTCGATCCAACCGCTGCTCGACCGCTGGGAGGCCGATGCCGAGTCGGGGCTCGGCGAGCTGCCGTTCCCGCCGGACTTCCCGAAGATGCCCGGCGAGCCCCCGCGCGTGCAGCCTTCCCGCGCGCGCAAGCCGTAGCCCTAGCGGAACAGGCGCTTTGACGCAGAACAGGCGATCCAGATCACCTGTTCCGCGTAAAAGCGCCTGTTCCCAGCACCACGCACGAAGGCGGGCGGGCTACTCGTCCTCGAGGAGCTGCGCGCGGTCGGCGAGGTAGGTCTCGAGCGGGCGGCGCTCGCCGGGGCCGGGCCCCCAGCGGAGGAGCAGGCGTTCGCCGTCGAACGACAGGGGGTCGGAGCCCTCGCCGAGCTCCGCGGGATCGTGGGCGATCTCGGTATAGCCGTAGTTGACGACGTCCCCCTCGACGAAGTCGCCGCGGCTCGCCGCCTGCCGATCGGCGCGGCGCTGCTCAACCGAGAGCGAGAGGTTCTGGGGCCAGCCCGTCGCTGTCGCGCGAGTGATCTTCCCGACGCTGTAGAGGCGCGCTCCGCGATCGAGCAGGATCACGCCGAGTCGCCAGGCGCGCCCGACCGGTTGCATCGAGGTCTGAGTCTTGAAGGGGCCGAAACCTCGCGGTTCCTTGACGACAGCCAGGGCCTCGTCACGGGCCTCCGCTCGATCGAGGCGGTCGATGGTCGCCCGCAGGGCGGAGCGGAGGAGGTCTGCCGGGTCGGCGCCGCCGTCGGCCACGACCTCAGGCCCAGAACGCGGCGACGGCGTCCGCAGCACCGGCCGCCTGCGCTCGGCCCGCCTCCGCCGACGGGACCCGGCTGCTGTCGGCCAGCGAGTTGGGGCCGAACGCCGCCAGGCTCACCTCGTCGGCGGTGAGGACGAGGACCTCGGAGGGAGCAGACCCGTCGGCGCCGGCTCTGAGAGAGGCGACGGCCGCGTCGAGCTGGGGGCCCATCGGGCTCGCGGGGTCTTCCGGTCCGCAGGCGAGGACGAGCACGCGGTCGTAGCCGGCGGCGACGTCGGCATTGGTCGCCGAGCGCATCCCGCCGTCGACGTAGGCGCGGCCGTCGATCGTCACCGGCGGGAACACCAGCGGCACGGAGCAGCTGGCCGCCACGGCGCGCGAGAGTTCCACGCCGCTGGCGCTGTCGAGGACGCGAAAGTCGCCGGTCTCGGCCTCGACGACGCACACGCCGAGGGGGCCTGCGGCCAGCCGTGCTCTTCCGGGAACTGCGCGGCGAGCTCCGCGAGCAGAGGCGAGTCGGGCGACCCCGCGGACAGCGCGACCGCTGCCCGGCCGAGCCGCGCCCTGGCATCCTGCGCGTCCTCGGCTCCCTGCAGGATCGTCGCGAGCTGCTCTCCGAGGGCGGCCATGTCGAACACCGGGGCGGTGGCAGCGTCGGCCCCGGGTCGGCCGGCGGCGTCGGTCGCTCGAGCATCGGCCGGCTGACGACCGTCGACACCGCCCTGCCCCTCGGCCTCCGTCTGCTGGTCGAACAGCCCGGGTGCCGCCGGGTCGATCTGGGCGCCGTACACGGCCTGGACCTGGCCGAAGCGCAGGATCGTTCCGGCGACGGAACCGGCGCTCGTCCCGACGACGAGATCCGCCGCGTCGACGTCGACACCCCGCTCGAGGAGTTCGGCGAGCATGCCGAGGTGCCACGCGATGCCGGCGACGCCTCCACCCCCGAGGACGAGAGCGCGGCGGGTGCGGGGCGTCGAGGCGTCGGTCATTCTCCGAGCTTATTCGCGAGCCGCCTGATTAGAGTTGTCGTCTCCCGCTCCTCCGACCCGAGAGACGCTCCATGAACGCTCGCACAGTCCTCCCCACCGTCGGCCTCGCCGCGCTCCTCGTCGCGGGGCTCGCCGGCTGCAGCCCGATCGGGCCGACCGAGTCGTCGTCGACGGCTGCAGCCCCGGCGTCGTCGGCTGCGGCCGCCCCCGCCACCGCTCCGGCCTCGTCGCAGACCAAGGGGCAGGCGTGCACCCTCCTCGCCTCGTCGATGGAGACCCTGTCGACGAAGCTGTCGTCGGAGTACACCTCGTTCACGAACGACCCGAAGGCGGCCGTCGCTGCGATCCAGGAGCTGTCGGCCACGTTCGCCGCCAACGTCCGGAAGGTCACCGAGCCCGGCGCCCTGGCGCTCGGGCAGAAGGCCGAGGCCGATCTCGCGACGTTCGTCACCGCCGCTCAGAAGGCCGTCGCGCACCCTGCCGCAGGCGTGGCCGCCGTGCAGAAGCAGGCGACCGCGCTGCAGAAAGACTTCACGCAGGTCGGCTCGTACTGCGCCTAGCGCCGCCGCACCTAGACCGCGGCGGGGGCCGAGAACGACGTGACGAGCTCGCGCTTGAGCACCTTGCCGCTCGCCCCGATCGGCAGCGCCTCGACCACGTGCACCACCCTCGGGTACTTGTAGGCGGCCAGGTGCTCCTTCGAGAAGGCCACGATCTCGGCGCAGTCGGCCGACGCGCCCGGGCGGAGGATGACGGCGGCGTGCACCTCCTGACCGTGCACGTCGTCGGCCACGCCGAAGACGGCGGCGTTCGCGATGCTCGCGTGCCTCATGAGGACGTCCTCGACCTCGCTCGGATACACGTTGTAGCCGTTTCGGACGATCATGTCCTTCTTGCGGTCGACGATGGTCACGACGCCCTCGTCGTCCTTGTGGCCGAGGTCACCGGTGTGGAACCAGCCGTCCACCATCGCGGCGTCCGTGGCCTCCGGGTTGCCCAGGTACCCCTTCATCAGGTTGTGCCCGCGCACGACGATCTCGCCGAGCTCACCGTGCGGCAAGAACTCGACGTGGTCTTCGACGTCGGGTCGGACGATCTCGACGTCGACGCCCCAGATCGGCTTGCCGATCGTGCCGGGCCGAGGGTTCGACAGCTCGTTGACCGTCGCCACCGGTGAGGTCTCCGTGAGGCCGTAGCCCTCCTGCACGACCGCGTCGAACGCCTCCTGGAAGCGCTCCAGCACCGCCACCGGGAGAGCGGACCCACCCGAGACCGCGTAGCGCAGCGGCGGCCGTGCGTCGGACGCCGCAGCGGCCGCCAGGAGTCCGATGTACATCGTCGGCACGGCGGTGAAGATCGTCGTCCCGGTGTCGACCATGAGCTGCAGGGCCTCGGCCGGGTCGAACTTGGGCAGCAGCACGATCGACGCCCCGCGCCGGAACACGGTGTTGAGCACCGAGGTCTGGCCGAAGGCGTGGAAGAAGGGCAGACCGCCGAAGACGACGTCGGAGCTCTGCATGTCGGTGCAGTCGAGCAGCTCGGCGCTCACCTGCTCGATCATCGCGAGGTGGGATCCGACAGCACCCTTGGGGTGACCGGTCGTGCCCGAGGTGTAGAGGATCGTCGCCGCGGCCAGCGGGTTGACCGACTCGTAGCGCTCGATCGGCGTCGCCTGGGCGGCCTCCACCTCGAGGCGCGAGATCGGGATCGGGGTCTCGGCTCCGAGGGGGAGCAGGACCGAGAGGAGCGGCACTCCGGCGCGGCCGGCAGCGGGAATGGCCTCGGCGAGCTGTGGAGCCGCGACGATGGCCAGCCGAGCGCCCGAGTCGCGGAGCACGTACTCGATCTCTTCCGCCTTGAAGAGCAGGTGGATCGGCACGACGATCGCGCCGAGCGACAGGACGGCGTAGTAGGCGCGGCAGAAGTCGGGCACGTTCGGGATGATCAGCGCCACGCGGTCGCCTGGGCCCACGCCGCGAGCACGGAGGGCGCCCGCGTAGGCGCGCGTCTCGTCCCAGAGCTGGCCGTACGTGGTCGTCTGGCCACGGAACTGCAGCGCCGGCCGGTCGCGGTGCCGGGTTGCGCTCTCGGACAGGATCGCGGCGATCGAGAGAGTACCGAGGCCGGGGCCGTCGAGGAGCTCCTGGGTGGTGAACGTCATTGTTCTTTCCTTTCATCGACAGTGACGAAGCGGGGGAAAAGCTGAGGCGCTAAGGCTGGGGAACGGCGAACGCCGTCTCGAGCGCGAGGCGGGTCCCGGCCGGTATCGGCACGGGACGGTGCGACTCGCCGTCGACGAAGACGGTCACGAACTCTCCGGTCGCGAGCTCCGCGTCGTCGGAGGCGCGGACGATCCGGGGCCGCCAGGTCACGCTCGTCCGGCCGAGCCGGCCGACGCCCAGCTCGACCGCGATCTCCTCCGGGAAGGACGCCGAGGCGCTGAACGAGCAGGACGAGGCGACGCAGTAGCCGAGGACGTCGTCGACGAGGGGCCGAAGACCCGCTTCCTCGATCATCCACGTGTTGATCACGGTGTCCATCGCGGCGTAGTAGACGGTGTTGTTGAGATGGCCGTACATGTCGTTGTCGTTCCAGCGCGTGGGCACGACTCGGCGATAGGACATCAGGACTCCCTCAGGACGTACTGGAAGGCGGCGCGGGCACGCTCGGCGCTGGGGCGCTCTCCGGTGATCAGGTCGGCGTAGGTGAACGACTCCGAGATGCGGACGAGGAGGTAGGCGAGGTCGTGGACGGACAGCTCGAACGTCATCCTGCCCGCCTCCTCTCGGCCGTCAGCATCGCCTCGACGACGGCGATGTAGCGGAGCTGGACCTGGCTCTCCTTCGTCGTCAGGACCCGGAGGGCTCTGGCGGGCTCCCGTTTCAGGAAGCCCTGGAAGGACGGCGCGGCGATCAGGGTGGCCACGAAGTCTCCCAGCACCGTCGTGATCCTGGCCGCACCCGTCGTCGCGGTGGCGCGCTCGATCCGGGTCAGGGTCGGCTCGGCCAGCGACCAGAGCACTTCGCTCACGAGGGCGTCGCGATTGCCGAGCCAGCGGAACAGCGAGGTGCGGTCGACGCCGAGCTGCGCGGCGAGCACGTTCATGTCGACGCGCTCGCCGGCGAGGAACGTGCGGCGGGCGAACACGAACGAGCGGACGGTGTCGGTGTGGTGCCCGGACGCGAGCCGACGGGACAGCTCGGACGGCACCCGGTCGACGGCAACGGTCGCCCACGCGGTGGGGGCGGCGGTCTGCATCGACATGCGAGCACTCTAAACGCTTTCCGAGAGCCCGTGCAACATTCTCAAGAATGATGCAAGATGGACTCAATCGGTTGTCACACGTCGATCAATGGAGCTCACACAATGACCACTGCCACGCCCACGGGCACCGCAACCCAGTACCTCACCAGCGACTTCTACTTCGCTCAAGACGCCCTGACCGCTCGCGAGAACGAGTCGATCCACGAGCTGCGTTCCTTCCTCGACGCCGAGGTGACGCCGATCATCGACGACTACTGGGAGCGCGCGGAATTCCCCATGCACCTCATCAAGCCGCTCGCCGACATCGGGGCGTACGGAGCGCTCTGGGAGGAGTCGCGCCAGTTCGAGAACTCGGCCAAGTACCGCGGCTGGGCCGCTCTCGAATCCGGACGCGCCGACGCGTCCGTGTCGACGTTCATCGGCGTCACGTCCGGCCTCGCGATGGGGTCCATCGGCGTCGGCGGCAGCCCCGAGCAGCGAGCCGAATGGCTGCCGAAGCTCGGCCGCGGCGAGATCGTCGGCGCGTTCGGCCTGACCGAGCCGTTGTCCGGATCCGACTCCGCCCGCGGCCTCCGCACCACGGCGACGCGCACCGGCGACTCGTGGACCTTGAACGGCTCCAAGCGCTGGATCGGCAACGCGACCTTCGCCGACGTCATCGTCATCTGGGCGCGCGACACCGCCGACAACCAGGTGAAGGGCTTCCTCGTCACGAGCGACACCCCCGGCTTCGTCGCCACCAAGATCGAGCACAAGCAGTCCCTCCGCGCCGTGCAGAACGCCGACATCACGCTCACCGACGTGGTCGTGCCCGAGGAGCGCCGCCTCCAGCGCGTGAACTCGTTCCGGGAGACAGCGCAGGTGCTGCTGCTGACGCGCGCCGACGTCGCGTGGCAGGCGATCGGCAACTCGATCGGGGCGTACGAGGCCGCTGTCGCCTACGTGAAGGAGCGCGAGCAGTTCGGCAAGAAGCTGTCGTCGTTCCAACTGGTGCAAGACCTGCTGTCACGCTGCCTGTCGAACATCTCCGCGTCGATCGCGCTCTGCATGCAGACGTCCGACCTGCTCGACCAGGGGCGTCAGACCGACGCCCACGCGTCGATGGCCAAGTCGTTCGCCACGTCGAAGATGCGCGAGACCGTCGGCTGGTGCCGCGAGGTCATGGGCGGCAACGGCATCGTCCTCGACTACGGGGTGGCCCGGCGGTTCGCCGACGCCGAGGCGATCTACTCGTTCGAGGGCACCCGCGAGATGAACTCGCTGATCGTCGGGCGCGCCATCACCGGCACCAGCGCCTTCGTCTCATGACCGAAGCCGTCATCGTCGCGACCTCCCGTACCCCGATCGGCCGCGCCTTCAAGGGATCCCTGCGCGACGTCCGCGCCGACGACCTCGCCGCCTTCGTCGTGCGCGACGTCCTCGACAGGGTGCCCGAGCTCGATCCTGCGACCATCGCCGACCTGATGATGGGGTGCGGGATGCCCGGCGGGGAGCAGGGCATGAACATCGCCCGCATCGTCGCCGTCGCGCTCGGCTACGACCACCTGCCCGGCACCACCGTGAACCGCTACTGCTCGTCGAGCCTGCAGACGACCCGCATGGCGTTCCACGCGATCAAGGCCGGAGAAGGCGACGTCTTCCTGTCGGCCGGCGTCGAGTCCGTGTCGCGTTCGACTCGCGGCTCGAGCGACTACATCCCGGGCGAGAAGCTCGAGAACCCGCTGTTCGACGAAGCCATCGCCCGCGCGGCGCAGCGCAAAGAGGAGGCGGAGGCGTCTGGCGCGACCCGCGTGACGACGACGAGCTCCCCGACCCGTACATCGCCATGGGCGAGACCGCCGAGAACGTCGCCGGGCTGAAGGGCGTCTCGCGCGCCGAGCAGGACGAATTCGCCGCGCTCAGTCAGAACCGCGCCGAACAGGCGATCGCCGACGGCTTCTGGGCTCGAGAGATCACGCCGTACACGCTTCCGGACGGCACGGTGGTGAGCGCCGACGACGGACCCCGCGCCGGCACGACCGTCGAGACGCTCTCCGGCCTGTCGCCCGTGTTCCGCCCCGACGGCACGGTCACGGCCGGCAACGCCTGTCCGCTGAACGACGGGGCCGCCGCCGTGGTCGTCATGAGCGACACCCGCGCGCGCGACCTCGGCCTGACACCGCTGGCGCGCATCGTCTCGACGGGCGTCACCGGTCTGAGCCCCGAGATCATGGGCCTGGGCCCGGTCGAGGCGTCGCGGCAGGCGCTGAGCCGAGCCGGGCTCACGATCGACGACATCGACCTCGTCGAGATCAACGAGGCGTTCGCCGCCCAGGTGATCCCGTCGGCACGCGAGCTCGGTGTCTCCTCCGACAAGCTCAACGTCTTCGGCGGCGCCATCGCCGTCGGCCACCCGTTCGGAATGACGGGCGCCAGGATCACGGGAACCCTGCTCAACGCACTCCGCACCCGCGACGCCCAGTTCGGACTCGAGACCATGTGCGTCGGCGGCGGTCAGGGCATGGCCATGGTCGTCGAGCGTCTCTCGTGACCACCGTCGTCCAGGGGTCGTGCTCGAGCGCAACGATGCCGAGAAACCCTTCGCAGGATCACACCCGCTCACGCTCTCGAGGCTGGAGCTGGACGATCCGGGGCCGGGCGAGATCCTGGTCCGCATCGAGGCCGCCGGTGTCTGCCACAGCGACCTGTCCGTGGTCGACGGCAACCGTCTCCGCCCGGTGCCGATGCTCCTCGGCCACGAGGCGGCAGGCATCGTGGAGGAGCTCGGCGCCGGAGTCGACGCTCTCGCGGTCGGCGACCGCGTCGTGATGACCTTCCTTCCGCGCTGCGGCGAGTGCGAGCACTGCCGCACCGACGGTCGTCTGCCCTGCAGCGTCGGCAGCGCGGCCAACAACGAGGGCTCCCTCGTGGGAGGAGGGACGCGTCTGCACCGCGACGGCGCTCCCGTCCACCACCACCTCGGCGTCTCCGCGTTCGCGACGCACGCCGTCGTGAGCACCACGTCGGTGGTCCGGGTCGACCCCGATGTGCCGGCCGACGTCGCGGCGCTGCTGGGCTGCGCCGTCCTGACCGGCGGCGGCGCCGTGCTCAACGCCGGCCGCCCCGCCCCCGCCGACGACGTCCTGGTGGTTGGACTCGGCGGTGTCGGCATGGCAGCCGTCCTCGTTGCCAGAGCGACCGGGCACCGGGTGATCGGCGTGGACGCTCTGCCGTCCAAGCTGTCGCTGGCGCTCGATCTCGGCGCCGACGCCGTCTACACGCCCGACGAGGCGCTCGAGAAGGTCGTCCGTGCGCCCGTCGTCATCGAGGCGGCAGGGCATCCCGCCGCTTTCGAGACGGCTTTCAAGCTGACGGCTGCGGGTGGCATCACCGTCACGGTCGGGCTGCCGCGACCTGACGCGCGCTCGTCGATCGCCCCGCTGACGCTCACCGCCGAGGCTCGCACGATCGTCGGAAGCTACCTGGGCTCGTCGGTGCCGGCCCGCGACATCCCGACCTACGTCGACCTCTGGCGTCAGGGCCGACTCCCGGTCGAGAAGCTCGTCTCGGCTCGCATCGGGCTCGACGGCCTCAACGAGGCGATGGACGCCCTGGCATCGGGCGAAGCCCTCCGTCAGCTCATCGTCTTCCCCCGACCACGTCCGCCTGAACCCGTGAAATCGGACATCGCTCCCGTCCGCGGACGAAAGCGATGTGCCGGGCCCCGGGGTCCGGCGACCGACCAGCTCGAACCGCACGCATCGAACGAAAGGAACCACCCATGGCAGAGCAACGAATCGCCATCGTCACCGGCGGAGGCCGCGGCATCGGCGCCGCCGTCGGCCGGAAGCTCTCGGCGGACGGCCTGGCCGTCGCCCTGCTCGACCTCAACGAGGAGGACGCCACGGCGACCGCCGCCGAGATCACCGCGGCCGGCGGACGGGCCATCGGCCTGAAAGTCGACGTCGCCGACGAGGAGGCGGTGGAGGCCGCCGTCGAGGACGTCGCCTCTCAGCTCGGCGCGCCGACGGTGCTGATCAACAACGCGGGCGTCCTGCGCGACAACCTCCTCTTCAAGATGAGCGTCTCCGACTGGGACACCGTCCTCGGCGTCCATCTCCGCGGTGCCTTCCTGATGAGCCGCGCCGTGCAGAGGTTCCAGGTCGAAGCGAAGTGGGGCAGGATCGTCAACCTCTCGTCGTCGTCAGCCCTCGGCAACCGCGGCCAGGCGAACTACTCGGCGGCCAAAGCGGGCATGCAGGGGTTCACCAAGACCCTCGCGATCGAGCTCGGACCGTTCGGGGTGACCGTCAACGCGATCGCACCCGGCTTCATCGAGACGGCCATGATCGAGCAGACCGCCGCCCGGATGAAGGTGTCGCTCGAGACATTCCTCGAAGAGGCCGCCAAGCAGATCGCCGTGCGGCGAGTCGGCCAGCCCGACGACGTGGCGGCCGCCGCCTCGTTCTTCTGCTCCGAGGGGGCCGGCTACGTCTCCGGGCAGGTCCTGTACGTGGCGGGCGGGCCGCTGTCGTGAGCGGGGGCCCGGTGGTCTTCGCCTCGCCCGCCGACCTCGTGGCCGACGGCGTGATCGGTACCGCGCTCGGCCCGTCGTCGTGGCTGAGCATCGACCAGGAACGTATCCAGGCGTTCGCAGACGCGACGGGCGACCAGCAGTGGATCCACACGGATCCTGCCCGCGCCGAAGGCGGCCCGTTCGGCGCCACGATCGCGCACGGCTACCTCACGCTGTCGCTGCTCCCGACGCTGACCGACGAGCTGCTGCGGGTCGACGGCAGCTCGGCGGCGATCAACTACGGCGCCGACAAGCTGCGCTTCGTGCAGCCCGTCGTCGTCGGGAGCCGAGTGCGTGCCGTCGGCTCCATCACATCGGCCGATGCAGGATCGTCCGGCGTCAAGCTGAGTTACCGGGTCACCGTCGAGATCGACGGCTCCGAGCGACCGGCGCTGGTCGTCGACACGATCACGCTCTTCGTCCCCGCCGGGTGACGGGGCCCGACGCGCCACCCATCCGGTGGCGCCCGGAGATTACAACGTTGTAGCCTTAAGGGGCACGCACCCGCCACGACCTCAAGGACGAGAGCCAATGACCACCGCCATCCCGCGCCCCGACTACCCCCGTCCCCAGTTCACCCGCGAGCAGTGGCTGAACCTCAACGGCCAGTGGCAGTTCGAGTTCGATCCGGGCGACTCCGGCTTCGAGCGAGGGCTGTCCGACGGTGGTCGGGCGCTCGGCCGCGAGATCACGGTCCCGTTCGCACCCGAGTCCGACCTGTCGGGCATCGGCGACGTCGACTTCCACAACGCCGTCTGGTATCGGCGCGAGGTCACGGTCCCGGGGAGTGGGCCGGCAGGATCCTGCTGCACTTCGGCGCGGTCGACCACGACACCACGGTCTGGGTCGACGGGCGCGAAGTCGGGCGCCACCGCGGCGGATTCACGAGCTTCACGTTCGACCTCACCGCCACGGCCGGGGTCCGCGCCGGCGACACCGTCGTCGTGACCCTGCGCGCCCGCGACTCGAAAGACCTCCCTCAGGCGCGCGGCAAGCAGTCGACCGAGTACGCCAACCACGATGCCGACTACACCCGCACGACCGGAATCTGGCAGACCGTCTGGCTCGAGCCGGTGCCCGAGATCGCCCTCAAGCGGCCGCGCATCACCCCCGACCTCGAGAGCGAGTCGTTCTCCGTCGAGGTCCCGCTGAGCAGCGGGCTCGCCGGGGGCGCGTGCGCGTCGTCGTCTCGGACGAGAACGGCAAGCTCGCCACCGAGGGCGCCCGCGCCGACCTCTCCCTGTCGCCGAGAGTCACCGTCCGCATCCCGGCCGACCGCGTGCGCGTGTGGTCGATCTCCGACCCGCACCTCTACGACGTCCGCATCGAACTCCTCGACGCCGACTCGCGCCTGGTCGACTCCGTCGGCAGCTACGCCGGCCTCCGGAGTGTTTCGATCGTGGGGCGCGCGATCCTGATCAACGGCGAGACCGTCTTTCAGCGGCTCGTGCTCGATCAGGGGCTGTACGCCGACGGCCTGCTGACGGCTCCGTCCGACGACGCCCTGGTCCGCGACATCCGGCTCAGCATGGAGGCGGGCTTCAACGGGGCGCGCCTGCACCAGAAGGTCTTCGAGGAGCGCTTCCTGTTCCACGCCGACCGGCTCGGCTACCTCGTCTGGGGCGAGTTCGGCGACTGGGGTTGCAAGACCACGGGGCCGAGCGACGACCGGCAGCAGCCGAACGCCAGCTACATCACGCAGTGGCTCGAGGCCCTCGAGCGCGACTACTCGCACCCGGCGATCATCGGCTGGTGCCCGCTCAACGAGACGCGCCAGCACATCTCCGACACGATCACGGTCCTCGACGACGTCATGCACGGGATGTTCCTGGCCACCAAGGCCATGGACACGTCCCGGCCCGTGCTCGACACCTCGGGCTACTCGCACCGCGTCTTCGAGACCGACGTCTACGACTCGCACAACTACGACCAGGTCCCGGCGACTTTCGCGGCCACCCTGGGGATGCTCGATCCTGCGACGAACACGGCCTTCCTCAACACGGAGGACGACCGCGACTTCCACCAGGAGGGCGTCACGCCCTGGAGCGTGCCCTACAACGGCCAGCCCTACTTCTGCAGCGAGTTCGGCGGCATCTGGTGGAACGCCGAGGCGGCCGCCGCGGCCGATGCCCCCGAACAGTCGGGCACGACGTCGTGGGGCTACGGCGTGAGAGTGCGCACCGTCGACGAGTTCTACGCCCGCTTCGAGGGCCTCGTCACCGCCCTGCTCGGCAACGAGCACATGTTCGGGTACTGCTACACGCAGCTGACCGATGTGTTCCAGGAGCAGAACGGTCTCTACGACTTCGATCGCGAAGACAAGTTCGACATCGAGCGGATCCGCGAGATCCAGACCCGCGTCGCTGCGATCGAGACGGCGGCCCGCGTGTCGGCGGCCCGGTAAACTCGGGGCGTGAAAGCCGTCGTCATCGAGAGTCTCGACGGGCCGAGTTCCGCCCGCCTCACCGAGTTCCCCGAACCGACGGGAAGCCACGAGCGCGCAGGCGGCCAGCGAGTCGTCGTCGACGTCCGGGCCGCCGGCCTGTCCGTAATCGACAACCTGCAGGCGCGCGGGGTCTACCAGTACCGCACGCCCCCGCCCTACGTGGTCGGAAGCGAGGTCGCCGGTGTCGTGAGCGAGGCGGATCCTGCGTCGGGATTCGCTCTCGGCGACCGAGTGGCCGGCATCGTCTTCTGGGGCGCGGCGGCCGAGAAGTGCCTCATCGCACCCGATTACTCGGTGAAGCTCCCCGATTCCGTCTCGTTCGCGGACGGGGCCGCGATCTACCTCAACTACTCGACGGCCTGGTTCGCGTACCACCGAGCCGAGGTGCGCGCAGGGCAGACGGTGCTGGTCCACGGCGCCGCGGGCGGCGTGGGCACGGCCGCCCTCGACCTCGCCGCGTCCTTCGGCGCGCGCGCCATCGCCGTCGTCTCCACGGAGGCGAAGGCCGAGGTCGCCCGTCGCGCGGGTGCCTGGGCCGTCGTCGCGAGCGGCGGCGACTGGCTCGCGGAGGTCCGGGAGCTCACCGAGGGGCGCGGCGTCGACGTCGTCTTCGACCCGGTCGGGGGCGACCGGTTCACCGACTCGCTCCGCTCGCTTCGGACCGGAGGCACCCTGGTCGTCATCGGTTTCGTCGGCGGCTCGATCCCGACGGTCAAGGTCAACCGCCTGCTGCTGCGCAATCTGCGAATCACCGGCATCTCGATGGACACGATGGACGACGAGTATCCCGGAACGCTCCGGATGGTCCGCGACGCCGTCCAAGACCTCCTCGCGGCCGGCCGGATCCACCCTCTCGTCGGGGCCACGTATCCGATGGCGCACACCCAGGAGGCGCTGCAGGCGCTGGAGGAGCGCTCGACGATCGGCAAGGTCGTGGTCGACGTTCCCTGAGGTATGGCAGGCGCTCACGAGCGAGCCGCGGTCGGCCGTGGGTGACCTCGGGCGCGGCGTGTGCCTGTCTGACCGGGCGCCTCGGTCGCCTACTCTGAAGTGTGGCTGACGCAGGAGACCAGACGATCGACAGCGGCGCTGCGGCGCCCGCGCACAGCCCCTACGCGCCGAGACACGCCAGGCGTCGACGGAAGCGCGTCCTGCCCTGGGTGGCCTTCGGGGTCGTCGCGATCCTGCTGATCGGTGGAGGCTACGGCTTCTACAACTATCAGCGCTTCGTCGGCGGGGTCACCAAGGTCGACGCGATTCCGGGCACTTCGGGTTCGGCCGCGCCGGCCGACGTCGACGGCAAGGCGCAGAACATCCTGCTCGTCGGCGACGACCACCGGCCCGCCGGCGTCACCGCGGAGCAGATGGCCGAGCTCGGCACCACCGACGACGGCGGCAGCCAGAACACCGACACGATGATCGTCATGCACATCGCCGGCGACGGGAAGACAGCGACGCTGATCTCGTTCCCGCGCGACTCGTACGTTCCCATCCCCGGGCACGGAAGCGACAAGCTCAACGCCGCGTTCTCTCTCGGCTCCGCGAACGGCGGGGGCGACGCCGGTGGGGCGCGCCTCCTGATCCAGACGATCCAGAACCTCTCCGGCCTCACGATCGACCACTACGTGCGCATCTCGCTGCTCGGCTTCTATCAGCTCGTCAAGGCGCTCGGCCCCGTGAACGTCTGCTTGAACAACGCGGTACAGGATCGCTTCTCGGGTATCGACCTGCCGGCCGGCCCGTCGACCCTCGACGCCAAGCAGGCCCTCGCCTTCGTGCGGCAGCGCCACGGACTTCCGCGCGGCGATCTCGATCGCCAGGTGCGGCAGCAGTACTTCCTGACGACCGAGGCGCGGCAGATCGTCTCCGCCGGCACACTCCTCAACCCGGTGAAGCTCGGGAACGTCATCAAGGCCGTGTCGAACTCGATGCAGGCCGACTCGGGGCTCAACTTCCTCACGCTGGCCAACCAGCTCAAGAACCTCCGACCCGACGAGATCAAGTCCGCCACGATTCCGGTGACGGGCACGCCGACGATCACGGTCAACGGAGCACCCCTGTCGATCGTGTCGGTCGACACGGTCGGCATGCCCGCGTTCATCCAGGGCCTGGTCGGGCCCCCGCAGGCCTACCTCGACGCCAAGGCCGCTCAGCCGGCGGCGACGACTGTCACCGTGGTCAACGGCAGCGGTGTCCAGGGGCTGCCGAGGCGGCGACCACGGCGCTGGCCGGCCTCGGCTTCACCACGGGCCCCGCAGGATCCACGGTCCAGACGACGCAGACGCTGGTCGAGTACCCCGCGGGTCAGGAAGCCGGCGCGAAAGCCGTCGCAGCCCGCGTGCCCGGGGCCACGGCGGTGCGGACCGGCTCGGTGAGCGGCATCACCGTCGTGCTCGGCACCGACGGTCGCCACGTGGCGACGCCGTCGACCGCGCCTGCCACCACGACTCCGCCGGCCGCTGGCGCCCGACGCCGACCCCGACGTCGTCGACCGGGGCCGACGTGCACAGCTACACGAAGTCGTCCTGCATCAACTGACGCCGGCGTCCGCGCGTTCCTGCTGCAGAATCGCGGCGATGCGTTCGCGCAGCAACTGCTTCGAGACCTTGCCGGTCGGCGTCATCGGCAGCGCGTCGACGGCTTCGATCCGCTCGGGGTGCTTCTGCACGGCGATCTTCTTCGACTTCAAGAATTCGCCCAGCTCGGCGAGCGTCGGCACCTCGTGGCCGGGCTCGGCGACGACGAAGGCGCAGGCGCGTTCGCCGAGGCGCGGGTCGGGCATCGCGACGACGGCGACGTCGCGAACAGCGTCGTGCGTGATCAGCAGGTCTTCGACCTCGCGGCTTCCGATGTTGATGCCGCCGCGGATGATGATGTCCTTGATGCGGCCGGTGATGCGCACGAACCCGTCGGCGTCCATGTGACCGAGGTCACCCGACCGCGAGAAGCCGTCGGGGGTGAACAGGGCTTCGGTCTGGGCAGGGTTCTCGTAGTAGCCGACCATGTGCGAGGGGCCGCGATAGGCGACGTCGCCGTCTTCTCCTCGAGCCACCTCGGATCCTGCGGAATCGACCACCCGGATCTCGGCGTCGGGAAGCGCACGGCCGTCGGACAGGACCGACTTTTCGGGTGCGTCTTCGGGGGCGCAGAGCGCCGTCGTCAGGTTCTCCGAGCGGCCGTAGAGGCTCAGCACGCTGAGGCTGCCGAACATGGTGCGCGCGCCCTGCACGATGGCACCCGGGATCGGGGATCCGGCGCAGATCCAGTACTTCATGCCGGACATGTCGTGGACGCCCGGTTCGTAGGTCTGCATGACCGTGGCCAGGAACGTGGTCGAGGTGACCGTCATGGTGCAGTGGTTGTCGCGGATGCGGTCGAGGCCGGAGGAGGGATCCCAGGTGGCCATGAAGTGCGTGCCGCCGCCGACGAGCAGCGGCACCATGAAGCCGGTGACGAGTCCGGTCGTGTGGCTCACCGGAGACGGGTTGAAGAAGACGTCGTCCTCGGTCACGTGCAGCCGGTCGACGAGGGCCTTGCTGCCGGCGTAGTAGGTGTTGAAGGTGTGGATGCAGCCCTTGGGTCGAGACGTCGTGCCCGAGGTGTAGACGATCACGAAGGCGTCGTCGGGGCCGACTCCCGCGCCCAGCTCGTCCTCGAGAGCGTCCAGGTCGCCGTCGACGAGAAGGCTCGAGTAGTCGAGCGCGGCACCGAGATCGCTGTCTTCTGCCGGTCGCAGGATCACGGCGTGCTCGAGGGTCTCGATCTCGTCCAGCAGTTCGAGGTAGAGCTCACGGTGGCTGAACTTGTGGAAGAAGTCGGGCCCGATGATGGCCTTGGCAGAGGAGTTGCGGAGATTGAAGCCGACCTCGTCGTGTCGGAAGATCGGCATGATGGGCAGCAGGATCGCGCCGAGCCGCGACAGCGCGACCGTCACGACGGTGAATTCGGCCCAGTTGGGCAGCTGCACCGCGACGCGGTCGCCGCGCTGGATACCGAGGCGCCGGAGTCCCGCCGCCAGCCGAACCCCGCGCTCGTACATCTCTGCGTACGTGAGGCTGAGGTCGCCGTCGGTGACGAAGACCTTGTCGCCGTATTCGGGAAGCCGGTCGGCGAGGAGCTGGTACAGCACGCGCTCCTGCCAGTCGCCCGCCTCGTAGTAGGTGCCGATGTCGTCGGCGGAGTAGGGACCGAAGGGCTCGATGGTCGTCGTCCCGGTCGCGGTGAACTGCGTCACGTTTCTCCTTCTCGAGGTCTTGGAGGAGAAGGTCGGGCGCCACATCACTATGGTGAACGGGCTGTGAGCCCGGCACATCTTCGCTGAGTGTTAAATTACCAGCGTGTCGTCATCTCCGCGTCAAGACCCGTACTCCTCTTCGTTGCTCGCTGGATCCCGGGTGCTCATCACGGGCGGCGGCTCCGGCCTGGGGCTGGCGATCGCGGGTTCGATCGTGGCCCACGGTGGGTCGGTGCTGCTCTGGGGCCGTCGCCCGGCGGTGCTGGCCGAGGCGGTGTCGGGGTTGGAAGCCGTCCGCGCCGGGAGCGCCGCGTCCGACGTGGTCGACGTCCGCGACGCGGAGGCGGTCGAGCACGCCGTCTCGCGCGCCTTCGACTCCGCACCCGTGACCGGCTTGGTCAACGGCGCCGCCGCCAACTTCATCGCCCCGACCGAGTCGTTGAGTTCGCGAGCGTTCCAGGCCGTCACCTCCACCGTCATGAACGGCTCGTTCTTCACCACGCACGCCCTCGCGAAGCGCTGGATCGCCTCCGGCTCGGGCGGTTCGGTCGTCTCCCTGCTCACGACGTGGGTCGACACCGGTTCGGCGTTCGTCGTCCCCTCGGCCATGGCGAAAGCCGCGGTGAATGCCATGACGATGTCGCTGGCCGTCGAGTGGGCCCGCTTCGGCATCCGTCTGAACGCCGTCGCGTCCGGCCCCATCCCGACCGATTTCGCCTGGGACGTCCTCGACCCCGGATCGTCCGACGTCGTCGGTGCGACGGACGTCCGCGGCATCCCGGCCGGAAGGCACGGAACCCCCGTCGAGCTGGCGAACCTGGCGATGTTCCTCCTCTCTGACGCCTGCGACTTCCTCACCGGCGAGACCGTCGCCATGGACGGCGGACAGCGCCTGGCCGGCCCCGGCACGTTCGCCGGTCTGACCGCCCTCGCCCCCGACGACTGGTCCGCGATCCGCGCGCGTGCCAAGGCCGCCGCCGCCGCCACCAAGGCCGCCCAAACCCCATCCCCCTGACCCCGTCCCCCTGACCCCGTCCCGCCCCGGGGGAGAACCTCCTCTCCCAACACGTTTTCCCTCTCGGTGAATTCACTCCAGGGCGAAACCAGACCCGTCTCGGCCCGCGATTTGCCTCCCGCGTGAATTCACCGGCAGGCAAAACGAGCCCCGTCTCGAGCCGGCGGTTTCCCTGGCGGTGAATTCCCTTCGGGGCGAAGTGAGACGAGCTGGGTGCCCTGGTTTCGCTCGGGGGTGAATTCACGCCGGGGCGAAACTAGGCACGTTCGGAGGTGGGGGTTTCCCCCTGGGTGAATTCACTCGGAGGGAAAGCCTGTGCGGGGAGGAGGTGCTTCTGCCGGCGGAGTCGCAATCGGAGCCGGAACCGGAGCAGGGCGGGAGCAGGCGCGCGATGAGGGCATGGCCGGGCGGGAGCAGGGGGAGGGCGGGAACGAGGGGAGGACGGGAGCAGGGGGAGGGGCGGGAGCAGGGGGAGGGGCGTGAACGAGCGGAGGGACGGGAACGAGGGGAGGGGCGGGAGCAGGGGGAGGAGAGGGGCGGGATCGGGGGCGGGGGCGGGGCTACAAGCCGGCGGAGCGACGCGCGGCGGCGAGGAATGCGGTGACGTGGGCGGGATCGGCGTAGTAGGGGTCGCCGTCGTCGGTCTCGAAGCGGCGGCGGCTGTACTCGTAGAGCACCGCGAGCTTCCAGTTGGCGAGGGCGATGTACCAGCCGGGGTCTCTCTGCGGGATGCCTCGGACCGAGAAATAGCGGGCGGACAGCTCGGCTGCCGAGGGGAAGCCGGGCGCCTGGGTGGCGCGACCCAGGGCTTGGACGGGAGTCAGGTCGCGACCAGGCTCGGCCCAGCTCGCGAGGAGGTAGCCGAGGTCGACGAGGGGGTCGCCGACGGTGGCGAGCTCCCAGTCCAGCACGGCGACCAGGCGCGGCTCGTCGGTGCCGAGCATCAGGTTGCCGAGGCGGTAGTCGCCGTGGACGATCGCGTGCGCGGACTCGGGCGGGGCGTGCTCGATCAGCCACGCGTCGACGTCGGCGAAGGCGGACGGCGGCACGCCGGACGGGTCGGCCACGAGTCGGGCGAGCCGGTTTCGCTGCCGGAGGTTGGCTCCTCCGGGCGACCGGGCACTCCCGTCGCCTGCCAGTCGATGCCGTGGAGCCCGGCGAGCCCGTCGACGACGGCGAAGCCGAGGTCGTGGCGCAACTCGGGCGTGCTCCAACCCGCCGGCAGCGTCTCGGTGACGACCTCGCCCCGTTCGAGCGACATGACGAAGAACGGTACGTCGAACACCTCGCCGGCCTCACCCGTCGCGAGGACGGCCGGGACGGGAACACCGCCCGCGCGCCCGACGGCGGCGAGCGTGGCGGCTTCCCGCAGGACGTCGTTGACGCCCGGCGGCAGCGGCGGGGAGGGGGACGCCGGATCACGACGCTTCGCGCTCCGTCGCTCGCCCGGTACGTGAGGTTGGCATGACCGTCGCCGATCCTGGTCAGGGTGACGGACGGCCCGGTCAAGCTGCGGGCCGCGAGGAACGTCCCGAGCGCTGCGACCTCCCCGTCGTCGGGAGTGGGATTCACGAGCGGTCGGCCAGTCGCGAGCGGAGCGCCACCTCGAACGACGCCGTCTCGCCGGCCGAGGTGAGGGTGCGCTTGCCGATGCGATCGTCTCGAGCGGGGTCGGCGAGATCCTGCGCCAGTTCGATCGCCGTGGAGAGCAGGATGCCGGGCTCGAGCACGCGATCGGCCAGCCCGATGCGCAGTGCCTCGTCTGCCGACACCGAGCGCCCGGTGAACGACAGCTCGGCGGCCAGTCCTGGTCCGACCAGCCGCGAGAGCATCCACGAGGTGCCGAGCTCTCCGACGGAGAAGCCGACGCGGGCGAAGGCGGCGCTGAAGCTCGCCGTGTCGGCGACGAGGCGGAAGTCGGCCGCGAGCGCGAGCGAGAGGCCGCCGCCCGCCGCTGCGCCGTTGACGGCGGCGACGACCGGGATCGGCAGGGCGTGGAAAGCCGCCACCGCCCCCGAGGCCGTGTCTTCGATGTCGAGGAACTCCTGCACGGTGGTCTGGAGCAGGCCCGGCAGCTCGGCGAGATCGTAGCCCGCCGAGAAGGCACGGTCGCCAGCGCCGGTGAGGACGAGCGCGCGGCTCCCGTCGCGGGCGACGACCCGGGCAGCCTCGCCGAGGGCACGGAAGGTCTCGTGCGTGACGGCGTTCATTCGCTCCGGCCGGTCGAGCGTGAGCACGCTGACGTCGCCCTCGTGCCGGTCGAGCCGCAGCCCGTTCCATGACGGGGTGCTCATCGGTTCGTGAAGCGCGCCGGCCGCTTCTCGACGAACGCGGCGAGGGCTTCCGCCATGTCCTCCGTGCGGGTGAGCAGCGTCTGGCCGCGATTCTCGAGTTCGAGCGCGGCCTGGTACGACGGCACCTCGAGGTTGGCCTGGAGCGCGCGCTTGGAGAGCCGGACGCCGGCCGGGGAGTTGCGGGTGATCTGCTCGGCCAGGGCGACGGCCTCGCCGAGGAGCTCGTCCGCCCCGACCACGCGGTTGACCAGGCGCATCGACAGAGCCTCGTCGGCGCGGATGGTGCGGCCGGTGAGCGCGATGTCGGCGGCGTGCGCCGGACCGACGAGGCGCGGTAAGAGCCAGGAGGCTCCCAGATCGCCGGCCGACAGCCCGATCTTCGAGAAGGAGGCGACGAAGCTCGCGTTCTCGGACGCGAGCCGGATGTCGGCGGCCAGAGCAAGCGACAGTCCACCCCCGGCTGCGGGGCCGTTGACGGCGGCGATGACGGGGATCCGGATGTTGCGGACCGCCTGCAGGGCGTCGGCTGCGCGCTCCTGCAGGTCGAGCATCTGCTTCGGGGTGAGCGAGGTCAGATCTCCGGCGAGGTCGAGATCGTAACCGGAGCAGAACCCCGGCCCGCGCCGGTCAGGATCACGACTCGCGCGGTGTCGTCTCGGGCGAGGTCGCGGCCCAGGTGCTCCAGGTCGTCGAACATCTGAGCCGTCATGGCGTTGAGCCGATTCGGGCGATCGAGGACGACCAGATCGACGCCGTCGGTCGGCCTCGAGACGGCGATGTCGCTCATTCCGCGGCCTCGTCGGTCGTCGCACCCGCCGCAGCCGCCGCAGCCGCCACGTCGGCCGCGGTGAGGGTCTGCTCGGCGCCGACGGCGTCCGGCAGCAGCACTACCTGAGCGGCGTAGGCGAGACCGGCCCCGAAGCCGAACTGGAGGGCGATCTGCCCGCCGTGCGCGCGACCCTCGCGGAGCAGCCGCTCCGTGGCGAGCGGAACGGAGGCACCGGACGTGTTGCCGGTGTCGACGATGTCGGTGGCGATCACCACGTCGTCGCGGAGCCCGAGCTTCTGGGCCATCCCGTCGACGATGCGGAGATTCGCCTGGTGCGGGATGAAGACGTCGATGTCTTCCGGACGCAGCCCCGCCGCCTCGATCGCCCGAGCGGCCATCTTCGGCATCTCCGTGACAGCCCAGCGGTACACGCTCGGCCCCTCCTGCCTCGCTGTCGGCCAGTCGATCTTCTCGTCGGGGGAGGCGTTCTTGTAGTCGAGCCAGGTGTGCGTCATCGTGATCGCGTCCGAGTGCGAACCGTCCGAGCCCCAGATGGTGGGGCCGATGCCCGGGACGTCGGAGGGGCCGACCAGCGCGGCTCCGGCGCCGTCGCCGATGATGAACGAGATCGACCGGTCGGTGGGGTCGGCGTAGTCGGAGAGTTTCTCCGCGCCGATCACCAGGACGTACTTCGCGAGGCCCGAACGGATCATCCCGTCGGCCTGGCCGATCCCGTAGCAGTAGCCCGCGCATCCGGCATTGACGTCGTAGGCCGCCGCACTCGGTGAGGCGCCGATGCGGTTCGCGACGATCGGGGCCATGCCCGGAGTGGGCTGCATCCACGACACGGTCGAGATGATCACGACGTCGATGAGAGCAGGATCCACGCCCGCGGCCTCGACGGCGGAGCGCCCGGCGCCCTCCGCGAGATCCTGCACGAGCACGCCCTGGGAGGCACGGCGTCTGCTCACGATGCCCGTGCGTCGCTGGATCCACTCGTCGGACGAGTCGATCGGCCCGACGAGATCGTCGTTGGGGACGACGTACTCGCCCCGCACGCCGCCGACGGCGAGGATTCGGGAGAAGGTGGACGGTTCAGCACTCCGCAGGGTCGGGGACACAGGGCTCCTTGTCGTTCGGGGCGCCGTGCTCGTGGCCGAAGCCCGACTGTCGAGCTTAGTCTCGCAGGGCTGACGACGCCGCCGACCCCGGCCCGATGCGCCGAGGGACGAGCTAGTCTTGTCCGGACAATAGGACACGTTAAGGGGAACGCATGCGAATCGGCTTGGTGGGCTACGGCGTCGGAGGACGATACTTTCACGCGCCCTTCATCCGGGCGGCCGAGGGCGTCGACCTGGTGGGGGTGGTCGCTCGATCGGCCGCCAAGAAGGCCGAAGTCGCAGCCGACCTCCCGGGCGTTCCGACCTACGACTCCCTGGCCGACCTGCTCGCTTCCGGCGGCGTCGACGCGGTCACCATCACGACGCCGCCCCAGACCCGGCGAGAGCTGGTTCTCGAAGCGCTGGCGGGCGGGGTCCACGTCGTGGCCGACAAGCCGTTCGCTCCGTCTGCAACCGCCGCTCAGGAGCTCGCCGACGCGGCCGACGCAGCCGGACTCGTCCTGAGCGTCTATCACAACCGTCGTTTCGACGCGGACATCCGCACCCTCGCCGCCGTCATCGCGAACGGCGAGCTCGGAGGGCTCTGGCGCGTCCACTCGCGCTTCGATCTCGACGACCCCGGCACCCTCGAAGCGGGTGAGACGGGCGGCATGCTCCGCGACATGGGCACGCACGTCGTCGACCAGATGATGTGGCTGCTCGGCGACGTCGCCGAGGTGAGCGCCGAGCTCGACTTCGTCGACCTGCCCGAGGGGCGCACCGATGCGAGTTTCGTCGTGACGCTGAAGCACACCTCGGGCGTCACGTCCTACGTGTCGTCGTCGAAGGTCAACCACCTGTCGGCCCGCACTCTGCGTGCCTACGGCGCCCTCGGGAGCTATGAGGCCTCGGGGACCGACGTCCAGGCGCAGGCGATCTTCGCGGGGCGGCGGCCCATCGACGACCGCGCGGGCTGGGGCTACGACGACGAGGCGCACTGGGGCACGCTGGCGACGGGCACAGGATCGCGGCGGGTCCCGTCCGAGAAGGGCGCCTACTTCGAGTTCTACGAGCGGTTCGCATCGGCCGTGGCCGGTGAGGGGCTCCCTCACCGGCCACCGCCGGCGTGAAGACGCTCGCGGTGCTCGATGCCGCCCGCCTCAGCGCGCTCGAGGGCGGCTGGCGCCGGCCCCGTTAGTCGGCGACGTCGATCAGGACCTTGCCGACCACGCTGTCCTGCACGGCCCGGTGTGCGGCGGAGGTCTCGGCGAGCGGGAAGCGGACCAGCGGCAGCCCGGCGGCCTCGCCGACCGGGAGAGCCCCGGCGATCAGTGCCTCGGTGATGTCTTCGGCCGCGGCCCGGAGCTGTTCCGCGCCCACGGTGTAGAGCAGGACGAACTGGTACCGGGTGTTCTTCGACATGTTGGGTCGCACCGAGAGCTCGGCGGTCGATCCGGCATCGTCGGCGTACATCGAGACGACCGCTCGTGGGCCGACGACCGCGGCGTCGAGCTCGGCGTTCTGCACGATCGACACCTCGACGACGATGTCGACGCCGTTCGGGGCGATCGCCTGGATCACCTCGGCGGCATCCTCGGTGCGGTAGTTCACGAGGTGGTGAGCCCCGGCCGTCCGTGCCAGCGCGGCCTTCTCGTCGCTCGACACCGTCGAGATGACGGTGGCTCCCGCCCACCGCGCGAGCTGGATCGCGGCGTGTCCGACGGCTCCGGCGCCGCCCGCGACGAGCACGACCTTACCGGCGAGTGCCCCGGCGGAGAGCCGTTCGGGGCCGCCCTCGAGGACGGTGAGAGCGCGATGGGCGGTCATGGCGGGCACGCCGAGCGACGCCCCGACGTCGAAGCTCACGCCGTGCGGCAGGGCGACGACGTGCGCAGCGTCGACGGTCGCGAATTCCTGGGCGGTGCCCGACGGGCGCTGGTACGCCGAGAGGTAGAGCCAGACCCGGTCGCCGACGCCGAGGTGGCCGACGCCCTGGCCCACGGCATCGACGACGCCGGCGCCGTCCTGGTTCGGGGTGACCTCGGGGAAGGCCGGATCGGTGTTGGTCCGCGACTTCCAGTCGGTCGGATTGACTCCCGAGACGACGAGCCGGACGCGGACTTCGCCCGGCCCGGGCTCGACGGGGTCACGGTCGACGAGCTGCAGGACGTCGGGGGAGCCTTTGTGCGTGTAGACGATGGATCTCATGTCACCAGTCAACTACCGGTGGCGAACATCCTGCCCTCGGGGTCGAGCCGGGTCAGCAGTCGGGCGCTGATCCGGCCCAGCTGTGACACCTGCTCCGGTGTCAGCGCGTCGATCACGGCCTGCCGGACAGTGGCGACATGACCGGGAGCCGCGTGGACGACCTTCGACCAGCCCACCGGCGTGAGAGTCGCGTTCGTGGCCCGACGGTCTTCGGCGCACGGGCTGCGGTCGACGAAGCCCTGGTCTTCGAGGCGGGACACGACCCGGGACAGCCGGGGGAGCGTGGCGTTGGTGCGCGCCGCGAGGGCGGTCATGCGCAGCGTGCGGTCGGGCGCCTCGGAGAGCATCGCCAGCACGAAGTACTCGAAGTGCGTGAGCTTCTCGTCGCGATCGAGCTGGGAGTCGAGGACGCCGGGCAGCAGCTCGAGCACGGCGGCGAAGCGCACCCAGGACTCGCGCTCGTGATCGCTCAGCCAGCGAGGTTCGCTCTCGGTCATCGGCTCAGTCTACCGAATGGTTGTTAGTACAAGTAAATCAGCTCTCTAGGGTGGCCGGGTGGAGGATCGGTTTCGCGTCGACGGCAGCGACCTCGGCGTCGACCGACGGCGGTCGCTCGCGACCCTCGGCCCCGACGGGGCTCTCGACGCCACGGTGGTCGCGGCAGGCGTCCCGTCGCTCGTCGCAGAGTGGGCGACGGTACCGCCCCGGATCCTGCTCGCTCGTGTCCCGCTGGGGTTCGACGGCGAGCGGTTCGGGGCGACCGTCGACCAGGCCCTGCTCGACGACCTGATGCTCGACGAGGGGTTCGCCCTCTTGGCGCTAAGTTCGCGCTTCGACCTGCGCGGCCGGCTGACCGTGCACGCGGGCGACCGTCTCCGCTTCGTCGGCGAGGTCGACACGCCCTGGGCGCCCGAGCCGGTGAGTCTCGACGTCTCGCTCGGGTTCGGCGGCCGCCGCCCCGCCGCCCTCTGAGGGAGGCCTACGCCGCCAGGAGCTGCAGGGTGTCAATGACGCGGTTCGAGAAGCCCCACTCGTTGTCGTACCAGGCGACGACCTTGACGTGCTTGCCGTCGACCCGCGTCAGAGCGGAGTCGAAGACGGCCGACGCCGGCCGGCCCGTGATGTCGCTCGACACGAGCGGCTCGTCGGAGTAGTCCAGGATGCCGGCGAGGGCTCCCGTCGCGGCAGAACGGTAGGCCGCGAGCACCTGTTCGCGCGTCACGTCGCGGGCGACGGTCGCATTGAGCTCCACGATCGAGCCGACCGGCACGGGCACGCGGATCGAGTCGCCTGACAGCTTCCCGTCGAGCTGCGGCAGGACGAGGCCGATCGCCTTCGCGGCTCCGGTGGTGGTCGGCACGATGTTGACCCCGGCGGCTCGCGCACGGCGGAGGTCGCGGTGCGGACCGTCCTGGAGGTTCTGCTCCTGCGTGTAGGCGTGCACGGTCGTCATGAACGCGTGCTCGATGCCGGCCAGGTCGTCGAGCACGGCTGCGAGCGGTGCCAAGGCGTTCGTCGTGCACGAGGCGTTCGACACGATGACGTGCTGAGCAGGATCGTAGTCACCCGTGTTGACCCCGTAAGCGAGGGTGACGTCCGCCCCGTCGGCGGGAGCGCTGACGAGCACGCGTGCTGCGCCGGCTTCGAGGTGCGCGCGGGCGGCGCCGGCCCCGGTGAAGCGCCCGGTCGACTCGAGGACGAGCTCGACACCGAGCTCGCGCCAGGGCAGGTTCGCAGGATCCCGCTCGGCCAGCACCTGAACGCGCCGGCCGTTCACGACGAGGACGTCGCCGTCGACCTCGACGGTTCCGTCGAAGCGGCCGAGCGACGAGTCGTAGCGGAGCAGGTGGGCGAGGGTCTCGGGTGCGGTGAGGTCGTTCACGGCAACGACCTCGAGGTCGGTCTCGCGCTGGAGGAGTGCGCGAAGGCTGTTGCGTCCGATGCGGCCGAAGCCGTTGATGGCGATGCGAGTCATGGAGGGGTCCTTTCGGTTCGTGTCCATGCTCGTCAACCTCGCCGTCGTCCGGAAGTGGCTCGAACGACAGCGTGCACAAGGATCACGCCAATCAGGACGGTGAGGTGGGCGAGGAGAAGGTGCGGCGGTACTCCGTCGGTGACGTGCCCAGGATGCGATGGAAGTGGAGGCGCAGGTTCGCGTCGCTCCCGAGCCCCACCCGGGCCGCGATCTGCTCGACGCCGAGGTCGCTGCGCTCGAGCAGCTCGCGCGCCAGATCCACCCGGGCCCGGAGTACCCACTGCATGGGCGTGTAGCCGGTGTCCTCGACGAAGCGGCGCGAGAAGGTGCGCGGCGACACCCGGGCGTTCCGGGCGAGGGACTCGAGCGTGAGCGCCTCCGCGAGATGCCCGAGCGCCCACTCGCGAGTCGATGCGAAGAGGTCGCCCAGTGGCTCGGGCACGCTGCGCGGCACGTACTGGGCCTGACCGCCGCTGCGGTAGGGCGCAGCCACGAGCCGGCGCGCCACGTGGTTCGAGAGCGCGACGCCGTGGTCGCGGCGCACGAGGTGCAGGCAGAGGTCGATTCCCGAGGCGGCGCCGGCCGAGGTGAGCACGTTCCCCTCGTCGACGAAGAGCACGTTCTCGTCGACCCGCACCAGCGGATTGCGTTCGGACAGGACGCGCGTGTAGTGCCAGTGCGTCGTCGCCCGCTTCCCGTCGAGCAGTCCGGCCTGCGCCAGGGCGAACGCGCCGGTCGAGATGGCCGCGATCCTGGTGCCTCGCTGGTGGGCCGCGATGAGGGCGTCGACGACGACCTGCGGAGCCTCCGTGTCAGCGGGCGAGCGGTAGCCGGGCACGAAGATCGTGTCGGCCCGGTCGAACGCCTCGAGTCCGTCGGCGACGTGGTACGAGAGACCGTCGCCTCCGGTCACGGGACCGGGTTTGGCCCCGCAGACGTGCACCTCGTACGGCATGCTCGGCCGGTTCGAGAAGACCTGCGCGGGGATGCCGACGTCGAGCGGCTTGGCGCCGTCGAGAACCAGGACGACGACGCGGTGCAGGGCAGGATCCATGCGGCCATCTTCGCAGGCGTGCTCATGGCGTCAGGGGCAGGACGCCAGCACGCGCGCCATCGCGGCGCGTTCCGAGCCGGTCACCCAGAGGTGGTACTTCGCCTTCACCTGGATCTGCCGGGTGACGTACGCGCAGTGGTAGCCGGTGCTCTCGGGGAGCCAGTAGGCGGCATCCTGCGAACCCTTGCGGTCATTCGAGGCCCCGTCGACGGCGAGCAGCTCGAGGGGGTCGTTGGCGAGCAGGATCCGCTGGGCTCTGGAGAGCTGCTGAGCACCGGTTCGCCAGGAATCGGCCAGCGCGACCACGTGGTCGATCTGCACGAGCTCGGACGTGCGCTCGCCCTTGACGAAGTCCACGCGAGCGCCCGAATACGGCGAGACGAGCGTGCCCGAGAGCACCTTGCAGTTCGCCGCGCGACGGATGCCCTGGAGATCGCGAGCCAGGATGTCGTTGCGCGTGTCGCAGCCGTTGCGGTCGACGTCGTCCCAGGCGTCGCCGAAGTCGCCGACGCGGTCGTAGCCGGCCGCGCTGGCCCAGGGCTTCGTCTCGAGCCCCGCCAGGGCTGCGCGCGCGGCTGCCGCAGCCACCGGCGCCGTGGCGACGGCCACCGGCGCAGTCGGTGCGGCGACGGTGCGCGACGAGCCGGGCGGGTCGAAGGCGCTGTCCGTGCCGAAGCCGGCGAGGTTGCGCGAGGCAGCCAGGGCGCCGAAGATCAGGATCACGCCGACGACGACGATCGCAGCGACAGGAGAGCGGCGGTGGCGGCGACGCCTCATCGGGAGGGGCGGGGACAACCGGACAGCATGCCTCTATTCTGCCCGTACCCAGCGCGTGTTCAGCGCACGAGACCGCGGGGCGCTGGGATCGATCGGCGCCCGTTCGGTCGAGGGCGGCCTAGTGGATGGTCACCATCGGCACGTGGTGCCGCATGCCGAGGTGGAGACTCAGCTGCCCGCGGCGAGCCAGCGCCACCCCGGCGACGACGGCTGCGAGGGCGGGCATGCCCCCGACACGAGCATCCCGACGTGCACGCCGAAGGTGGAGACGATCCACCCCATCAGCGGGCCGCCGATGGCCTGGCCGCCGAGCAGCACGAGCACGTAGAGCGACATCACGCGGCCGCGGACTCCGATGTTCGACGACATCTGCACGAGGGAGTTCGACGCCGTCTGGAACAGCAGCGACGACATGCCGACCGTGATGAGCAGGATCGCGAACGGCCAGATCGACGGCATCAATCCGGTGGTGGCCTGCAGAAGCCCGGTGATGCCGACGCCCACGACGACCGTCCGGAGGCGGATGTTCGCCCGCCGCGTGGAGAGGAGCGCGCCCGTGAGCGCACCGACGGCGATCATGGAGTTGAACAGGCCGTAGCCGCCGGCTCCGACGTGGAAGATCGAGTGCGCGTAGGTCGCCAGCAGCACCGGCATGGTCAGCCCGAACACGGCGAACACGGCGACGAGGAACACCGGCCAGATGATGGTCGGCTTGCCGACGGCGTAGGCGAGGCCGGCGCGAAGCTGCCCGGGGGCGCGCGGCGGAGGAGCCATTCTGGTCATCTGCGAGGTGCGGAGCATCGAGAGCATGACGACCACGAGGAGGCAGGCGGCGCCGTTGACCACGAACGCCCACCCGGCGCCGACGGCCAACAGGAGAGCCCCGGCGATGGCCGGCCCGATCATGCCGCCGAGCTGGAAGACCGACGAGTTGATGCTGATGGCGTTGCGGAGGTTCTTCTGGCCGACGAGCTCGGTGACGATCACCTGGCGCGCCGGGTTGTCGATCACCGTGACGAGGCCGGTGACGAAGGCGATCGCCCACACCATCCACGCTTCGACGCTGCCGCTCAGGGTGAGCACGGCGAGACCGATCGACAGGACCGCGAAGGTCGACTGGGTGATCATCATCAGCATGCGCTTGGAGAAGCGGTCGACGATCACGCCGCCGAAGAGACCGAAGAACAGCATCGGGGCGAACTGCATGGCGACGGTGATGCCGACGGCGGTCGCGCTGCCGGTCAGCTCGAGGACGAGCCAGTCTTGAGCGACCTTCTGCATCCAGGTCGCGGTCATCGCGATCAGGTTGCCCGAGGTCCAGATGCGGAAGTTGGGCACCGAGAGGGCGATGAAGGTGTGACGCCAGGGCGGTCGCTCGGCGACGATGGTAAGGGGTTCTGTGGGCGGGAAGGGAACGGGGATGGAAGCGGTCGGCGTCGACGTGGTCACGCGGGAATGTCCTGAGGTCGTGTGCGAGAAGAGTTCTCCTTCCACGGTAGGGCTGCCGGTCGCATTTCGTTCCCGAATGGGGCTTATCAGTGCCATTGGGTTCTGTAATACTTGCCCCATGTACGATCCGACTCTCCTGCGCACGTTCCTCGTCGTCGCCGAGACGCACAGCTTCACGCACGCGGCCACCCGGCTCGGCATCAGCCAGCCGACGGTGAGCCAGCACGTCTCCAAGCTCGAGAAGGCAGCGGGCAGGATGCTCGTGGCCCGCGACACCCGAGAGGTCGCCCTCACCGACAACGGCGACGCCATGGCGGGCTTCGCGCGGACCATCCTCGCGGCACACGCGTCGGCCGAGAGCTACTTCTCGGGATCGGCGATGGCGGGGCGGTTGCGCTTCGGAGCGGCGGACGACCTCGCGATCACGCAGCTGCCGCGGATCCTGCGCCATTTCCGTCAGCTCTACCCGCAGATCAATCTCGAGCTCACGGTCAACCAGAGCATGCCGCTGCGCCGGCGTCTCGCCTCCGGCCACCTCGATCTGATCTTCGTCAAACAGAACGCCGGCGAGTACGAAGACGGCACTCGCGTGGCCGGCGACCCGATGGTCTGGATGGCGCAGGAGCGCATGCGGCTCGAGCCCGACCAGCCGGTTCCCCTGATCACGTACCAGGCGCCGAGCCTCTCGCGGCAGATGGCCATCGACGCGCTCGAGGCAGCCGGTCGCACCTGGCGGATCACCTGCAACACTCGCGACGTCAACGGCATTCTGGCGGCGGTCCGGGCCGGGATCGGCATCGCGGTGTTCCCCTACTCGCTCATCCCGAACGACCTGGTCAAGGTGTCGGTGCGTTTCGGGCTCCCCGACCTCGGCGACGTCGACTACGTGCTCGTCGCCAATCCGAGCGCGGCGCGAGAGCCCGTCGAGGCGCTCACCTCCGCCATCCTGAGCCGAGGTGTCAGCCGCGCGGAGTGACGCGAGGCCACCGCGGCCTCAGCCGAGGGGTGCAGGATGCAACACATGACCTTCTCGAAGCACACGGCGATCGCGACCGGCCTCACTCTCCTGTTGGGCGGCTCCGGTTCGATCCACTTCGCTCGTCCGCAGACGTTCGACCCGATCGTGCCGCGCTCGCTGCCGGGGAGCCCCGCACCTGGACCTATCTCTCCGGCGCGGCCGAAGTGGTGACCGCCGCTGCGATCGCGATGCCGCGGACCCGGCGCCTCGGGGGAACCCTCGCGGCACTGCTGTTCGTCGCGGTGTTCCCCGCCAACGTCCGGATGGCGCGCTCGTACCTGCGCAGCTCGAAGACGACTGCGCGACAGAAGGCCGTCGCGGTCGTCCGTCTCCCGCTCCAGATCCCCCTCGTCCTCGCGGGCCTCGCCCTCCGTCGCGGCTGACCGCGCCGGGCCCCACCCGACCGGGGTGACGGCTGTGGCATTCTTGACGGACGCCGAACGTGGGGGTCTTTCATGAATACCGTTCGCAGTCTTGGAGCGGTGGCGAGTCTCGCCCTCCTGACCGTCGTGGGACTGAGCGCGTGCTCCGGTGCGGAGGCAACCGCTGCCCCGACGGTGACGAAGACCGTCACCGTGCAGACCCCGGCGCCGAAGCCGACGATCCTGCCGGGCGACCGAGACTCCAGCGCCGCCTCCGCGTGCGGCCAGTTCAGTGGATTCCTGAACGTCGAGGAGATCGCCGCCTTCCATGCGAAGAACGGCTCCCTGTCGACGGCGACGGAGGGCGCCATCCTCGAGACCCTCGTCCCCGGGCTGACGGGAGTCGGCTCGTCCGACAGCGGCGTCCAGGCGGCGGCGCAGGCGATCTCGTCGGCCGTCGCGGCGAAGAACACGACGGCTCCCGGTCTCCCGTTCGACCCGAACGCGCCCGCCTACCTCGCTGCCGTGGACAAGCTGACGCTGGCGTACAAGGACGCAGGCACGATCATGACGAGCTATGCCGATCCGTCGATGGGCGGCTGACCGCGACTGAACCGCGTCAGGCGGCGTCGACCTCGAGGAGCGCGACGCGCTCGGGGATCGACTCCTGAGCCTGGAGCCCGACGACGCTCAGCACCCCGCCCGAGAACCGCAGACCCGCCGCCGCGAAAGCCTGGCACCCGAATGCCGGCACGTACGGCGGCGGGATCTGGGCCTGGCCCCGAGTCCTGATCTCGCCTCGGGGTACATCGAGGGTACGACACCTCGGGCGTTTTTCGCCCGGCGTACGGCTGCCTCACAGCGGTGAGCGGATCGCCTATGCTGTGGGTTTGCCGTCCTGACCCTACGGAGAAGCCTGATGACCTCCACCGCCGAGACCGGCGTCCTCCCTCTCGTCGACCGTTTCTTCGAGATCACGAAGCGAGGCTCCACCTGGGGGCGGGAGGTGCGCGGGGGCCTCGTGACGTTCGTCACCATGGCCTACATCGTGATCCTGAACCCGCTCATCCTCGGCGGATTCTCCGGCGATCAGGCGGCGAAGGACGTCGCCGGCCACTGGTTGCAGAACGCCCAGGTGGGCGCCGTGACCGCGTTGACCGCCGGTGTGATGACGATCCTGTTCGGGGTGATCGCGCGCCTGCCGTTCGGGCTCGCCGCGGGCCTCGGCATCAACTCCTTCCTGGCGGTCAGCGTCGTCAAAGACGTCACCTGGCCCGAGGCCATGGGCCTCGTCGTGATCGAGGGCCTGGTGATCGTCGTGCTGGCGGCCACCGGCCTGCGCACCCTCATCTTCAAGGCCGTCCCGCAGGCGCTCAAGACGGCGATCACGGTCGGGATCGGCCTCTTCATCGCGTTCATCGGTCTGGTCGACGCCGGGTTCGTGCGGTCGAGCGGCACGGCTTCGCCCCCGGTCCAACTGGGCGACGCCGGCTCGATCGAGACCCTGCCCACCATCGTGTTCGTCATCGGGCTCATCATCATCGGTGTGCTCGTCGCCAGGCGGGCGAAGGCGGCGATCCTGATCGGCATAGTGGTCACGACGATCATCGCCGTCATCCTCAACGCGATCTTCAAGGTTCCGGAATCGCTCGGAACCAACCCCGCCGGCTGGAACCTCAACGCGCCGGTGCTGCCGTCGGGCATCGTGTCGCTGCCCGACCTGTCGCTCGTCGGGCACTTCGACTTCGGAGCGTTCGGCAGGATCGGCGGTGTCGCGGCCACCATGCTCGTGTTCACACTCGTCTTCACCAACTTCTTCGACGCGATGGGCACCATGACGGGCCTGGCGCGCCAGGCGGACGTCGCCCACCCCGACGGAACCTTCCCGCGGCTTCGGCCCGCGCTGATCGTCGAGGGCATCGGAGCGGTCGCCGGCGGTGCGTCGAGCGGATCGTCGAACACGGTCTTCGTCGAGTCGGCCGCCGGCATCGGCGAGGGCGCCCGCACGGGGCTGGCCTCCGTCGTGACCGGTGTGCTCTTCCTGCTGGCGATGTTCTTCACGCCCTCACGCAGGTGGTGCCGCTCGAGGTCGCTGCAGCGTCCCTGGTCGTCGTCGGCGCCCTGATGGTGTCGCAGATCAAGGACATCGACTGGAGCGACTTCTCGGTCGCCCTGCCGGTGTTCCTGACGGTGATCGTCATGCCGCTGACCTACTCGATCTCGAACGGCATCGGCGCCGGCTTCATCAGCTGGGTGCTGGTGCGCTCGCTCTCCGGCAAGGCGCGCGAGATCAGCCCGCTGCTCTGGATCGTGGCCGTCGGATTCCTCGTCTACTTCGCGCGCGGCCCGATCCAGTCGTTCCTCGGCTGACCCCTCCGTCGCGCGCAACACGCCGCTCACGTCGACCCGCGGCGGTGATTTGCGCGCCTTCGACGACTCGCGTCGGTAGCGTCGGGGAATGAGCCTCGGACCCGTCACGTTCCCGAACGGTCTGCCTGCCGCGCGACTCGGCCTCGGCACCTGGTTGATGGGGAGGATCCTGCCCGCCGCGACACCGAGCTCGACGCCCTGCGGGCCGGCCTCGACGCCGGGATGACGCTCGTCGACACGGCCGAGATGTACGGCTCCGGCGCCGCCGAGACCCTCGTCGGCGAGGCGATCTCGGGTCGGCGCGACGAGGTGTTCCTGGTCAGCAAGGTGCTTCCGAGCAACGCCTCGCGGCGCGGCACCATCGAGGCCTGCCACGCCTCGCTCGAGCGCCTCGGCACCGATCGACTCGACCTGTACCTGCTGCACTGGCGCGGCCGCTTCCCGCTCCAGGAGACCGTCGCGGCGCTCGAGGAGCTCGTCCGGGAGGGCGCCATCCGCGGCTGGGGAGTCAGCAACTTCGACGTGCACGACCTCGACGAACTCGCCCAGTGCCCCGGCGGCGCCGGCCTCCAGGTCAACCAGGTGCTCTACAACCTCGCTCGTCGAGGCCCGGAATTCGCACTGCTTCCGCACCAGCGCTCGGCGGGCGTGCCTCTCATGGCGTACTCGCCGGTCGATCACGGGGAACTCCTCGACGACACCACCCTCGACGAGATCGCCGAGGGCAAGGGCGTCACGCCCGCTCAGCTCGCGCTGGCCTGGGTGCTGCAGGCGCTCCCGGACGGCTTCGTCGCGGTCAAGGCGTCGAGCCGCGAACACGTCGAGCAGAACGCCGCCGCTCGCGACGTCGTCTTCAGCGACGACGAACGGGCGGCTCTCGACGCCGCGTTCCCGGCGCCGAGCCGCGCGACGCCGCTGGAGATGCTCTAGAGCGTGTCTCTCACGTCACCGCGGGTCGTGTGCGCCCTGGATCGCGCGATCTGCGGCCCCGTCCGAGACCCGCCCCAGCCGTCGGAGGAGGCGACTGCCCGGTCCTGCCCGCTCTTGCTCGGCCCGGCTACCCGAACGTGAACGAGTAGGCGGACAGCCCGGGCGACAGGTCGATGGTCACGGTGCCGGTGCGGACGGACGCCCGGTCGACGACCGGATAGATGTTCGGGGCCCCGAGACGCTCAACGTCGAGGTCTTGCCGCCGGACGTCACGGTCAGCGTGCCGGTGCCGCCCACGTCGAGGTAGACCTTCGACGCCGTGTACGCGAGCGAGATGCCCGATCCCGACTCGCTCGTGAGGTCTTCGTCGGCGGCCTTCCAGGTGCCGTCGAGGGCAAAGGTGTTCGCCGCCACTCCCGTGGGCGCGGTGAATGTCGTCGTGCCGTTCGTCAGCGGCGTCGAACCGGAGTAGTTGCTGGCGCGCTTGGTGCCGAGATACGTCTCCGGCGTCTGATTCGCATCGGTCGGCGTCGTGTCGTCGACCTTCGTCTTCGCAGGGAGGGCGACGGCAGGATCGGCGGACTTCAGCAGGTCGCGGATCATGCCCTCGATCCCGGGGTAGTCGCCCTCGCCGATGGAGACGTGACGGATCTTCCCGGTCGAATCGATCAGGTAATCGGCCGGCCACGAGGTGTTGTTGTAGGCGTTCCAGGTCGAGTAGTCGTTGTCCTGGGCGACCGGGTAGGTGATGCCGAGCCGCTTCGCACCCGCGACGACGTTCGCGTGGACGTGCTCGAACGCGTACTCGGGGGTGTGCACGCCGATCACGACGAAGCCGTGGGGCGAGTACGTCTTGTACCACTGCTCGACGTGCTGGATCGCCCGCTGGCAGTTGATGCACGAGTACGCCCAGAAGTCGACCAGCACGACCTTGCCCCTGAGGGAGGCGAGTGTCACGGGAGAATCGTCGCTGGTGTCGAACCACCCGTCCAGGCCGGTCAGCTTCGGCGCCGGACCGCACTCGCGCAGGGTCTTCGGGGTGACGTACGAGGCCTCCGCCTGACACGACGCCAGCTTGGCCGTCGTGGTCGTCGAGCCGCCCGACAGGGCTGTGCCGGCGTTCGCGGTGCCTTCGAGGTCGTGGTTGAGAGCGGCCGTGTAGTCGGGGATCGCGCGCTGGATCGCGTCCGTCGCGTTGAACGCCAGGGCGACTGCCAGCGCGAGCACGACGACGCCGGCACCGACCCGGATGGCCCGCTGGCGGATGCGGAACGCCTTCACCCGCTCGGCCACCCCGCGGCCGGCGAGGGCGAAGAAGAGCAGCGGAGCGGCCGTGCCGACGGCGAACGCGACGGTCAGGACGACGGTGGACAGGCCGATCCTGCCCGTCGCTCCGGCGACCGTGATGGCGGCGAGCACGGGGCCGGCGCACGGGACGTAGACGGCGCCCAGTGTGAGCCCGAGCAGGAACCCGCCGCGCTCGGTGCCGACCTGGCGCTGCGGAACCCACGAGAACGGCTTCTCGAGCAGGTGTTGGAAGCGGGGCACGATCATGCCGATTCCGAGGAGGATCAGGGCGGCGAGGCCGATCCATCGGATGATGTCCTCCGGAATCGGAAGGGCGCTCAGGACGAGCGTGCCGAGCAGCGTGAACAGGCTGAAGCTGATGGCGAGGCCCAGCACGACGAGGAAGGGGCGGCGCCCGGGACCGGCGCCGTCGGGACGTGCGCCCTGGGCGCCGCCGGAGAGGAAGATCACGGTCAGGACCGGCAGGATGCACGGAGAGATGCCGGTGATGAGCCCACCGACCAGGCCGAGGAAGATCAGCGTGATCACCCGTGAACACTAGGCGGTCGACCCCGTCGAGTTGCTGAGACTCCGCGCTCGAGACGGCGGGGATGGAGGCTGAGCGTTCTCGCAGAGTGAGAACGCCGGGAGGGCGGCTCGGCGGCGCCGGTCGCAGAATGAGGCCATGCGAATCGATGACGCTTCGACACTCACCCGACCCTCCGCCGATCCGGCACCGGTCCCCGCCCAACCTGCCTCGGCCCCGCCTGCCCCGGCTCCGCCCCGCGAACCCGGCGTCGTCACGGTCGAGAAGACCCTCGCGATCCTGGAGGCCGTCGCCGAACGCGGGGGCGCGACCGCCCGCGAGGTGTCAGAGGCGCTCGGCTTCCCGCTGCCGACGGTCTACCGGCTGCTGCAGGCTCTCGTCCAGAGCGACTACCTCGTCCACCTCACCGGGCAGCACCGGTTCGAGCTCGGCTACAAGCTCGATCGCCTGGGGGTCTCGTTGCACCGGCAGATCGGCATCCCGACCAGCGTGCGCACCGAGATCGGACGGCTGCACACCCTCTCGCAGACAGCCGCGTACTTCGCGGTCTACCGCGGAGCCGACGTCGTCGTGGCCTACGTCGTCGACTCGCCCGACCACCCGCGACTCACGCCGCTGAACTTCGGGTTCCACGAGGCGACGCACGCCACCGCGTTCGGCAAGATCATGCTCGCGGGCATGTCGAGCGAGCAGCGCGACCAGTATCTCGACGTCCACGAGCTGACGCGGCTGACGGCGACCACGAAGACCCGGCGGCAGGATCTCTACGCCGAACTCGCGCAGGTCGCCACCTCGGGCGTCGCCTGGGAGATCGAGGAGTTCGTGCCCGGCATGACCTGCGCCGCCGTCGGCGTGCGCAACGGGGCCGGCATGATCATCGGATCGGTCGCCATCAGCGCCCCGTCCGCCGAGCTGTCGGAGAGACGCCAGCGCGACATCGAGCGGCACCTCCGCGACGCGTCCAACCAGGTGAGCCGCTACTACCGTTCGGGCGCCCTGCGGCGCGCGAACACCGCCACCCTCTGATCCTGCCGGCCCGCCCGCCCGCCTGCCCCGCCCGCACCGCAGAAATCGAAGGGGATTCTCGCCCGGTGGCACCGCGTTCGCACAGAACGGTGGCCGGAGGCGAGAATCCCCTTCGATTTCGGGCGGGCTACTTCACTTCGAACCAGGGCGCGATGACGGCGCGCGCCAGGGTGTGCCCCGACATGGTGAAGCCGAGGAAGGCGGGCGTCGCGCCGGCGTCGAGGCCCAGGCTGTCGACATCGAGGGCGTGGATCCCGATGAAGTACGTGTGCTTGCCGTGGCCGGCCGGGGGAGCAGCGCCGAGGTAGTGGGCGAGGCTTCCGTCGTTCTTCAGCTGCAGTGCGCCCGCGGGCAAGCCGGAGCCCGCCGCGTCTCCGGCTCCCGTCGAGAGCGACGTGACGGACGCGGGGATGTCGGCGACGGCCCAGTGCCAGAAACCGGCGCCGGTCGGGGCGTCGGGGTCGTACACGGTGATGGCGAAGCTCTTCGTCTCGGGCGGGAAGCCCGACCAGCTCAGCTGAGGGCTCACGTCTTCGCCGCCGGCTCCGAAGATGCCGCTGACCTGCGGGGTGGGCAGTTCGGCGCCGTCCGTGACGTCGGTCGAGGTGACCTCGAACGCCGGGACCTGGGCGATGTCGTCGTACGGGGAAGTGGTCATGGTGTCTCCTTCTCGAGGGGTGTCTCCAGACAACACCTGTCTGGCGAGCGAATGGTTCAGATTCCGTCGTGGGCGAGCTGGTCGGCGATGTACTCCGCCTGCCGGATCGCGAGCGCGACGATGGTGAGGGTCGGGTTGGCGGCAGCGCTGGACGTGAAGACCGATCCGTCGCTGACGAACAGGTTGGGCACGTCGTGCGACCGGCCCCATCGGTCGACCACGCCGTCCTCCGCCTTGTCGCTCATGCGAGCCGTGCCGAGGTTGTGGGTGGACGGGTACGGAGGCGTTCGGTGCGACGACACCGAGCCGACCGCGTCGTAGAGAAGCTCGGCCTGCTTGTAGCCGTGGCTCCGCATGGCGATGTCGTTCGGGTGATCGTCGACGTGCACGTTCGGCACCGGCAGTCCGTTCTTGTCGGTGACGCTCGGGTTCAGCGTGATCCGGTTGCTCTCCTGCGGCAGGTCTTCGCCCACGATCCATAGTCCGGCGGTACGTAGGTACCCGTCGATGATCTTCGTGAATTCGCGACCCCAGGATCCCGGCTCGGCGAAGCTGGCGAGGAACGCCGGGCCCAGCGAGATGGTCTCCAGGTAGTACCCGCCGGCGAACCCGCGATCCGGATCGTGACGCGACTCGTCGGCGATCACACCGGCCATCGTCTCGCCGCGGTACATGCGCACGGGGTTCTCGAACTGCGCGTAGACCGAGCCGGTCATGTGCCGCATGTAGTTGCGGCCGACCTGTCCGGAGGAGTTCGCGAGACCGTCGGGGAACATCGGGCTCGCCGACTGCAGCAGCAGGCGGGGTGTCTCGATCGAATTGCCCGCCACGCAGACGAGGGCTGCCGCCTGGCGATGCAGGTCGCCGTTCTCGTCGAGGTAGAGGACCGCGTCGACGCGGCCGGTCTGGTCGTGGGTGATCTGCACGACGTGGGAGTCGGCGCGGAGGTCGAGCAGCCCGGTCGCGAGCGCCCGGGGGATCTCGCGCACGAGCGTCGACCACTTCGACTTGTTCTTGTCGCCCTGGAAGTTGAAGCCGTCCTGGATGGAGGCCGGGCGACCGTCGTACTCCTCCGCGTTCGTGGCGTACGGCCCGGTCGAGTAGTGCTTGTAGCCGACCCGCTCGGCGCCGTTGGCGAACACCTTGTAGTTGTTGTTCGCCGGCAGAGGCTTGCGGCCGTGGACGTGCGTCGATCCCATGGCGATCTCGGCCCGGTCGTAGAACGGCTCCAGCTCGGCCAGTGTGATCGGCCAGTCGAGCAGATTCGCGCCCTCGAGGCGGCCGTAGGTCGAGCGGATCGCGAACTCGTGCGCCTTGAAGCGCGGCGTCGCGCCCGACCAGTGCGTGGTGGTGCCGCCGACGGCCTTCACGATCCAGGTGGGGAGATTGGGGAAGTCGCGGGCGATGCGCCAGGATCCGCTCGTGGTGCGCGGATCCAGCCAGGCCATCTGGTTGAACGCCTCCCACTCGTTGTTCGTGTAGTCGTCGTTGGTCAGGTACGGGCCGGCCTCGAGGACGACGCAGGGGATTCCCTTCGCCGTGAGTTCGTAGGCGAGCGTCCCGCCGCCCGCGCCCGATCCGATGATGACGACCGTCTCGTGATCCTGCTCGATCGGTTTGCCGTGCCGGGTCATTTCGTGGCCTCCGAGTGCTGGAGCTGGCCCTGGCGGGCGTCGGTCGCGCCGGGCTGGGTGCTCGTGTCGGCGCTGGTGGACGCGGCGCTCTGGCCGCCGCCGTGCGTGGCCGCGTGCGGGGGAGCGAGCGGCACGGAACGAGCGATCTCGACGATCGGTTCGCCGGTGTACGTCTCGATGCGAGGATCGGGCAGCCAGTCGAGGTCGTTGAAGCCGCGGTCGATGTAGCCGCCCTTGTCGACGGACGGACCCTCGTAGCCGACGGCGTCCCAGACCTCGGGGTCGTCGTAGAGGTTCAGGACGGTGGTGCGCCGGATGAAGCCGAAGAACTCCGTCGTCTCGATTCGCCGGAGCACGCTCGTGGCGGCGTCCTCGTCGAGCTGTCGGAAGTCGCCGCCGGCGAGGTGCGCCAGCGTCAGCAGCCCCTGGGTGAGGGAGACGCGGAACCAGGTCGACTCCTCGGCGGCTTTGAGGATCGTGTCGGCGGTGCGCTCGTAGGGGCCGTCCGGGAAGGAGTCGTGGGGGAACGCGACGCGGATCACGCGGATCAGGGTCGAGCGAGCCTCCTCGGTGAGGGCGGTGTCGTTCAACGACGGGTACTTGGCGGGAAAAGCCATTTCAGAGCTCCTTTGCTCGTGTTCGTTTCGTGTCGGGCCGCGCTACGGGACGAGGATGCCGCGGCCGACGAGGCGGCCGGCCTCGAGATCGGCGATGGCGTCGTTGACGGCTTCGAGCGGGTAGGTCTGCGTGTGCAGCTTCACCCGGCCCTGCGCCGTGAGCGCCATGAGTTCGACGAGGTCGCTGTAGGTGCCGACGAGGTTGCCGACGACGCTGATCTCGCGGGAGATGATCTCGATCGTGTCGAGCTCGACCCGCCCTCCGTAGCCGATGACGTAGTGCGAGCCGCCGTTGTGGATGAGCTTCGGGGCGAGCTTCTCGGCGCCCTTCTCTCCGACGAAGTCGAACGCGATGTGCGCTCCGCCTCCCGTGATGTCCAGCACCTGCTTCTCGACGCTCGCGTCGTCCGTGGCCAGCACCGTGTGGTGCGCGCCGAGTTCCTTCGCGAGCTCGAGCGCCTTCTCGCTGCGGTCCACGACGGTGATCTCGGCGCTCGTGACGGCCGCCAGCGACTGGATGCCGATGTGCCCGAGGCCGCCCGCGCCCTGGACCACCGCGTGCGATCCGGGGAACAGCTGGGGCGCCGCCTTGCGGACCGCGTGATACGCCGTCAGCCCGGCGTCGGCGAGAGCTGCGACGTCCTTCGGCTCGAGCCCCTGATCGAGTTTCACGACGGCGCGCGCGTTCGTCTTCAGGCGCTCGGCCATGCCCCCGTCGACGTTCAGGCCGGGGAACGTGGCGTTCTCACAGTGAGAGTCCTGACCGACGCGGCAGGCGGGGCACAGGCCGCAGCTGGTGAGCGGGTGCATGATCACCGTGTCGCCCACCTGCACGTTCGTCACGGCGCTGCCGACCTCGCGCACCCAGCCGGCGTTCTCGTGCCCGAGGATGTACGGCAGCGACGGATGCTGGATGGCTTCCCACTGCCCCTCGATGATGTGCAGGTCGGTGCGGCACAGACCCGCCGCCCCCACGTCGACGATCACGTCCCACGGGCCGCTCACGGTCGGCTCCGGCACGCTGTCGAGTGTCGGTGCCAGGTCGTATTCGTGCAGTTGGACAGCCTTCACTGGGTCCTCCTCGTCGAGGTTCGTGCGTTGGTGACACTATGGTCGCCCGCGCTGGCCGGCGGCTCCACGCCCGTTCTCGCTCCGCGAGAACGTTCCGGCCCACTTCGTGCCGCCGGCCCCCGACCCGCGCTCGCGCGAGATGGCCGAATCTGTCGGGTCCGCCCCGGGCGCCCGACAGGTTCGGCCATCTCGCGACGCGGTACCGCTGTGGACGGGGCCGCACCCTGTGGAGTGCGCCTCGCGCCCTGTGGACGGGCGGTAAAACGGAGGGCAGGATCCGCCACCGTTGCCTCATGAAGCCCGCGTCGCTCCCTCGCTCGCTCCGCCACGAACCGTTCCTGGTCGCCGACGCCGTTCCCGTCGTCGGCGCCGAGCGGCTGCGTCGCCGAGACCTCGGTGCGCCGACCCGTGGGCTCAGGATCCCCGGCGCGTCCGCCGACCGGGGCGCCCTGACGCCGTTCGCCTTCTCTCTCCTCCTGGGAGACCATCAGCACTTCAGTCATCTGACGGCGGCGGCCCTCTGGGGCCTACCGGCCCCGCGGTCGTCCCTTCTCCACACGACGACGGTGGGTGACGGTTCGGTGACACGCCGGCGGCAGGTCGTCGGGCATCGGGTCACGCCGCGTCTCGCCGACATCGACGTCGTCCACGGCCTGCCCGTGAGTTCGCGACTCGCCTGCTGGGCCGAGTGCTCGACGATCCTGCCCCTCGACGACCTCGTCGTGTTGGGCGATGCGTTGATCGTCCTGAGAGGCCGCGACTCGGCGGGGTTCAGCCTGCCGGGATTCCACACCGTGGACGATCTCGAACGGGCCGTTCGACGGCGAGCCGGATCACGAGGCGCTCGAAGGCTCCGGAGCGCCCTCGCTCTCGTCCGGGTCGGAGCGGAATCGCCGCGCGAGACGCGGCTTCGGCTCCAACTGGCTCGTGAAGGGATCCGCACACCGATGTTGAACTGCGAGATCCACGACGCCTCGGGGGCCTTCGTCGCCCGGCCCGACATGGTCTTCGGTCGCGAACGCGTCTGCGTCGAGTACGACGGAGATCACCACCGCACCGACCGCTCGACCTACCGTGACGACAAGCGTCGTCGCGAGGCGCTCGCCGACGACGATTGGCACACCCTGTACGTGTCCGACGACGACCTCGGAGGCGAGCTCTGGGTCGCATTCGTCCGCCGTCTCCGGCGCGCGCTCCTCCGCGGAGAGATCCAGCGTCAGAGAAGGGCGGCCGGGGACCGCGGTCCCGGGTGACGTCCGTTGCACGCTCGTCGGCGCGCCTGAGATGGCCCGTTCTGTCGCCCCAGCCGAAGCCGGCCGACAGAACGGGCCATCTCACGCTCCGCGCACGCGCACGCGCACGCGCACGCGCATGCGCACGCTCACGCCCACGCTCCGCGCACGCACCGCGCCCTACCAGTCGTGGACCGTGCCGTCCGCCAGCCGGTTGTAGGGCAGGTACGCCTTCTCGTAGGGGTACTTGCCGGCCTCGTCGGCGTCGAGGGTCACGCCGAGGCCAGGCTTGTCGCCGGGGTGGAGCATGCCGTCGTTCCAGGTGAAGCTCTGCTGGAAGACGGCGTCGGTCTTGGCGCCGTGCTTCATGTACTCCTGGATCCCGAAGTTGTGGATCGACAGGCCGAGGTGCATCGCGGCGGCCATCCCGACGGGCGAGATGTCGGTCGGCCCGTGCATGCCCGACTTGATCTGGTATTGCGCTGCGTACTCCAGCACCTTCTTCAGGTGGCTGATCCCACCCGTGTGCGTGACCGCGCTGCGGACGTAGTCGATGAGCTGCTCGCGGATGATCTGCTGGTAGTCCCACACCGTGTTGAAGATCTCCCCGATCGCCAGCGGCGTGGTGGTGTGCTGGCGGACCAGCCTCAGCGCTTCCGGGTTCTCCGCCGGCGTGACGTCCTCCAGCCAGAACAGGTCGTAGGGCTCGAGGCTCTTGCCGAGCGCTGCCGCCTGGATCGGGGTCATGCGGTGGTGTCCGTCGTGCAGCAGCGGGATCTCCGGCCCGAACTCGTTGCGCACCGCTTCGAACACCGTCGGCACGTGGCGGAGGTACGAGCGGGTGTCCCAGTCCTCCTCGTTGGGCAGTGCCCCGCGCTGGGCGGGTTCGTGGTCGTAGCGGACGCCCTTGTTGGCTTCGAAGGTCGCGTTCGACGCGATGCCGTAGATCGACTTGAGGCCGGGAACGCCTGTCTGGACGCGGATCGCCTTGTAGCCCTGCGAGAGGTGCGAGCGGATCGAGTCGAACAGCTCGGGCAGGTCCTTGCCGGACGCGTGGCCATAGGTCAGCAATCCCGTGCGGGAGGCGCCTCCGAGCAGCTGGTAGAGGGGCATGCCGGCCGCCTTGGCCTTGATGTCCCAGAGGGCGACGTCGACGGCGGCGATCGCGGCCATCGTGACCGGGCCCCGGCGCCAGTACGCCGAGCGGTACAGGAACTGCCACATGTCCTCGATCCGGTGCGCGTCTTTGCCGATGAGCAGGGGCACCACGTGCTCGGACAGGTACGCGACCACGGCCAGCTCGCGCCCGTTGAGGGTCGCGTCGCCCAGGCCGGTGAGCCCGTCGTCGGTGGTGAGTTTGAGGGTGACGAAGTTGCGGTCGGGGCTGGTGACGATGACTTCGGCTCTGTCGATGATCATGCGGGGACTCCGGTGGTGGTTGGGGTAGGGGCGGACGACGGCAGCTGCAGGATCCGCTCGGCCGCGGCCGTGACGGCTGCTTCGACGGCGGCGTCGCGGTCGAGGCCGGGGGCCACGAGGGCCAGCACGTCCGACACCGTCGCGGAGGGCGGGAGGCTCGCGGCGGCCGCATCCGAGACGAGCGACCGCTGCCTGGTGACGTGCAGCCACCACGCGGCGAGGGCCGTCGCCGCGCCGTCGCCGATGGGCTCTCCGCGCGCGAGGCGTCGGCGCAGCGGGTCGACGACGCGCACCGGCAGCTTGACCGAGCCGTCGGAGGCGATCTGCCGCAGGCGGTGGCGGATCCGGGGGTTCTCGAAGCGTTCCTGCAGCGACGCCCGCGCCTGGGCGATCTCGGCCGCGGGCAGCGGCAGCTCTCTGGCGGCCTCGTCCCACAGTCGTTCGAGCGGCTCGGTGCAGCGCGGGTCGCGCATCGCCTCGTCGATGGTCTCGTGACCGAGGTGAAGGCCGAGGTAGGCCAGCAGCGAGTGCCCGGCGTTGAGGAGCCAGAGCTTGCGCTGCTCGTAGGGCTCGAGGTCGTCGACGAAGTGCGCTCCGGCCGTCTCCCAGGCGGGTCTGCCCGCCGGGAAGTCGCCCGAGAGAACCCACTCGGCGAACGGCTCGGCGACGACGACGGCCGCGTCGTCGAAGCCGGTGAGGGCGAGCGCGTCGGCGCGGTCGCCCTCGGTCGTCGCCGGGGTGATGCGGTCGACCATCGACGACACGAACGAGACGGTGCTCAGGATCCACGCGGCGAGGGCAGGATCCGCGGCCTCCGCCAGCGACATCACGACGTCGCGCACCACCCGCCCGTTGTCCGTGAGGTTGTCGCAGCAGACCACTGCCAGCGGCCCGCCCGAGGCGTCGCGGCGGGCCCGAAGGCCGTCGAGCAGCCGGCCGGGCGCCGTCGTGCAGGCGGTGTCCGAGAGGCCGTCGCGGAGGAGGGCGAGGTCGCCGCGGACCACCGGCGACTCGACGTCGATCCCACCGTCGGCGGCGCGGTGGTACGCGGCCTCCGTGACCGTGAGGGTGACGACGCCCGTGCGCGGGTCGGCCAGCGCCTCGCGCCAGCGGGCGGTGTCGGCGCCGTCGTGCGCCTCGATGACGGCGTCGATGAACTCGGCGGTGTCACCGTCCGCGGCGCGCGTGATCAGCGTGTAGACGGCGTTCTGCCGGGCGAGGAGCTCGGCCTGGTCGGGGCGGCGGCCGGTGAACGCGGCGATGCCCCACGGCTCCTCGTCGGAAGCGACGTGCTGCGTGTACCAGGCCTGGTGCGAGCGGTGGAACGCTCCGAGACCGAGGTGCACGATGCCGGGTCGGCGTTCGTCGCGGACGTGATCCTGCGCGGGGGTCAGCGCTCCGATCCCGACCAGCGGCGGACCACCCGCGTCGCCGGACGCCTCGGCACCGTCACGCATCGACGCCCACCAGCGTCCTCAGGTAGGCGAGGTTGTCGCGGGTGCGCTCCTCGAGGGGAGGTCGGTCGAGAAGTCTTCGAGGGTCACCCATCCGTCGTACCCGTGTTCGCGGAGATCGGTGAGGTACTGACCCACGTCGGCCTGTCCGTCGCGGAGCGGCGCCCACTCGTGTCGCCACCGCAGGCTTCCGGCGGGCGTCCGCTCGCCGTCGGTCACCCAGCGCGCGTTCTTCACGTGGACGTGGGCGAGGTAGTCGCCGAGCAGCTCGAACGCTGCGGTGTGGCGCTCTCGTCCCTCGATGACGAGGTTGCCGAGGTCGTGGATGACGCCCACGTGCTCCGGATCGAGCCCCTCGAGCAGGCGGCGCGCGGCCGACGCCGAGGGGGTGATGGTCTCGTGGTGGAGTTCGACGAGCGCCTTGATGCCGAGGGAGGCCGCGAGGGACGCCGCCCACGCGACGTCCTCGCGCGTGCGCTCGAACAATGCCGGGTAGGCCTCCGCGGTGTCCGAGCGGGGCATGGCGACACGCGCCTGCGGGGCGCCGAGGGCCGCGGTGGCTCGCAGCACGCGCTCCACGTCGTCGCGTTCGTCCGCTCGGGCGTAGCCGGCGACGCCGGACATCTCGAGGCCCGCGTCGCGCGTGAGCGCGGCGATGCCGGCGACTTCGCCCTCGATGCCGGCGAGGGGGAGCGTGGCGAGGTTCCCCGCCCAGAAGCCGGGCTCGCCGGTCGAGGAGGGCTGCTGGTCGAGGAGGCGCCACTCGATTCCGTCCCAGCCCTGGCCGGCCAGGGCGGTGATCGCCTGCGCCGGGGTCCAGTCGGGCGTGGACGCGGTGAACACGGAGAACTTCATGAGCGCACCCCCACGGTGACGTCCTGGTCGTCGATGGCACCGGTGAGCACGTCCTCGACGAGGACGGAGCGACCCAGCGTGGCCGAGACGTAGACCGCCTTGACCGTCGCGAGCGACAGGAGGGCGTCGTCGACCGTGACTCCCGGAGGGGTTCCGGTCTGCACGGCTCGCGAGATGTCGTCGTACTGCCTGGCGTGGCCGCGCAGGAAGTGGTCCTCTTCGACCGGACCGCCGACGAGCTGGTCGTCGGCCACGAGGCCGGCGGCCTGGTTCGCCGTGTCGAGGGCGGCCTGCAGGCCGGTCTCGGCTCCGGGTTCGGCGACGTGGAAGTACTCGAGTCGATCGTCGGTGACGACACCCGAGCCGCTGTCGCCGTGCACCTGGATCCGCGTGGTCAGGCCCGGATACGCGGCCGTCGTCGCGTGGATGACAGCGAGCGCTCCCGACTCGAAGCGGACGGTCGCGACGGCGACGTCCTCGACCTCGATGCGGTCGTGGGCGATCAGTCCGGTCTGCGCGCTGACCTCGACGGGCCGACCGAGCATCCAGACCAGCAGGTCGACGCTGTGCACGCCCTGGTTCATCACGGCGCCCCCGCCGTCGAGGGCCCAGGTGCCGCGCCAGTCACCGGAGTCGTAGTAGCCCTGACTCCGCCACCAGGCCACAGAGGCCAGCCCCGACGAGATCCTGCCGAAGCGCCCGGCGTGCGCGGCCTCGGCGACGACGCGGTTTGCAGGATCGAAGCGGTGCTGACTGATCACCGACACGAGGAGTCCGCGCGACGCGGCGGATGCCGCGAGCTCGGACATCCGTCGACCGCTGACGACACTGACGTCGAGAGGCTTCTCGATGACGACGTGCCGGCCGGCCGCGACCGCGGTCTCGGCGAGTTGAACGTGCAGTCCGCTGGGGGAGCAGACGACGACGATGTCGATCTCCGTCGACGCGAGCGCCTCCTCCAGAGTCGACGTGGTCACGGGGCGAGCGTCGCCGGAGGCTGCGACCTCGTCGGCGAGGGCGACCGCGGCGGGCAGCACCGAGTCGACGGCGGCCGTCACGGTGAAGTCGGGGTGCGTGACGAGGACCCGCGCGTGGTGACGCCCGATGACGCCGCAGCCGACGACGGCCGCTTTCAGGGGTGTGGTGGTCATGAGGTCTGGACTCCGATTCGGTCGGTGAGGGTGGCGAAGGCGCGGGCAGCTCGACCGAATTCGGCCGGCCCGGAGAATCCGCCCAGGGAGTTGGTGTCGGCGAGGTGCGGTTCGAGTGACGCGAAGCCGTCGTAACCGCGGTCGCGCAGGGCCGTGACGGTCTCGAGGAGTTGGCCGTCGCCGAACCCGGCGGGCACGACCTGGCCGGTGGCGGCGACGGCGTCCTTCACCTGCAGGTAGTCGACGTACTCGTGAAGCAGCGGCCACGCCTCGGTGAACGGCTTGACGCCGCACTGCACGAAGTTCGCGTTGTCCCAGGCGAGACGGAGCGCCGCGGATCCGACGGACTCGACGATGTCGAGCACCCGCGAGGGAACGTCGCCGTAGATCTCCTTCTCGTTCTCGTGGAGCAGGATCACGCCCTCCCGCTCGGCGAGATCGGCCAGCGCGCGCATCCTGGTCAGGACCTCGTCGCGGATGAGGGCAGGATCCTGCCCTTCGCCCGGGTAGAACGAGAAGATCCGCACGTAGTCGCTGGCCAGCGCGTGGGCGGCGTCGATCGCCTTCGCCAGGCGCGCCACCTCGTGCTCGACCGGCAGTGTCACGGGCACCTTGCCGATCGGCGACGCGATGGCCGACACGCCGGTCTCCCGGCGATCGAGGACCGCCTTCAACTCGGTCAGCTGCGACGGCGTGAAGTCGACGACGTTGGTGCCCCAGGCGCCGCGCACCTCGATGTGGCGGGCGCCGAGGAGTTGAGGACGGCGGTCTGGACGACGGGGTCGTCGTCGATCTCGTCGCCGAACCCCGAGAGGGTCCAGGTGAGAGTCTGCGTTGCTGTGGTCATTTGACGCCTCCTGCTGTCAGGCCACCGACGAGGTAGCGCTGGAAGATGAGATAGAGCACGACGACCGGGACCGCGCACACCAGGGCCGCGGCCATCATCTGCCCGTACACCGGCAGTGCGCCACCCTCCTGGGTCGCACCGAAGACCTGGAGGGCCACGGCGGCCGTCCGGCTCTCGGGGTTGGTCATGATCGACGAGAAGAGCACGTCGTTCCAGCCGAGCAGGAACGCGAAGATGCCGGACACCACGATCCCCGGCCACGACAGCGGCACGACGATCCGGGTGAGGATCCGCCACGACGACGCGCCGTCGATCCTGGCCGCCTCCTCGAGTTCGCGCGGCAGTCCGCGCAGGTAGGTCACCATCACCCAGGTCGAGAACGGCAGAGCGAACGTCAGGTAGGTGATGAACAGGCCCCACCGGGTGCCGATGATCTGCACGCCCGTGTAGGACGCCGCGCTCGAGAACAGCACGAACACCGGCAGGAGCAGCAGGGTTCCGGGAATGGACTGCAGGGCCAGCAGGGCCCGCAGGAAGGTGAGGCGCCCGCGGAACTGGAAGCGGACCAGGACGTAGGCGGTCGCGACGGCGAGGAAGGCGCAGACCACGGCGACGGATCCTGCGACCACGACGCTGTTGGCCAGGCCCCGGCCGAGCGCGACCGTGGTCCAGATCTTCGAGTAGTTCGCCAGGGTGAACTCGGTCGGGAGGAAGGCGCCGTTCGCCACCGCGATGTCCGAGTTGACGGAGGCGAACAGGATGTAGACCACCGGAACCAGGACGAACACCATCAGCACGACCAGGATCACGACGAGCAGCGGCTTCGGGAGCAGCCGCGTGACGTCGGCGCTGCGGCTTCCGGCGGGGGTGCGTTTCGTGCGGGATGCGGTCACGGCGCTCATCGGGCGGCCTCCGTTTCGGTGACGACCTTCTCGTCTCCGCTGTCGAGCCGGACCGCTCGCAGGTAGACGAAGAGCGGGATGGCGACGATCACCAGCGAGCAGATCGCCATGGCCGCGCTGAGGCCGAACCGGAAGCTCTGGAAGCTCGCGATGTAGGTCAGAACGGGCATCACCTGCACAGCGTCCGGCGTCGGGACCCCGAACAGCACGAACGGCAGGGTGAAGTTGTTGATGTTGTGCAGGATCGCGATGATGATGGCCAGCGAGATCGGCCCCTTCAGGTAGGGGAAGATCACGTAGCGCAGTTTCGCCCACCAAAGGGCTCCGTCGATCGCGGCCGCCTCGTGCACCTCGGTCTCCACACTCTGCAGGCCGGAGAGCGCGAGCAGGTAAATGAACGGCCAGGACGACCAGATGGCGACGAAGACGAGGGCCCAGTAGCTCTTCGGCCCGTTCAGCCAGAGGCCGCCGTCGATGCCGAAGACGCTCAGAGCGTGGTTCGCGATGCCCGAGGGCTGCAGGATCGTGCGCCACACGGTGGCGACGACGAACGCCGGGAGCACGTAGGGGATCAGGAAGATCGACCGCACGACGGCCCTGCCGCGGAAGGCGTTCTGGGTCGCGATGGCAGCCACGACGCCGATCGGCAGAGTGATCGCCGTGACGATCAGCGCGAAACTGGCGCTGATCCCGATCGAGCGGAGCAGTGACGACTGGGTCAGCGCCTCGACGAAGTTGCCGAGGCCGACGAACGGGGCCGACAGCCACGAGCGCAACGTGTACTGGTCGAGGTCGAGCAGGGCGATGACCACCCCGAGGACGAGCGGGATGACGATGACGAGGGCCATCAGGATTCCGCCGGGGAGCAGCATCCAGAGCGGGCGGCCCCGGGTGTCGAGGCGGCGGCGGCGCGGCGGCTTCGACGTGCGGCCGCCGACGGGCGGGACTGCACGGCCGAGGGCCGCGGAGTCCTGCCGCTCGGTGGTGGACGGGGTGGTCACGGCGGTCGCCTACTTCGCCCTCGACAGAGCCGACTCCGCGGCCTTCTGGGCCGTGGCGAGTCGCTTGTCGATCTCACTCGACGAGATGGAGCCGCTCTTCAGCGACGGGATGCTCTGCACGGTGACGTCGGTGAGCGCGAGCTGCACGTCGCCCCAGGCGCCCGAGAACGGGGTCGAGACCGACTTGTTGGCGGCGGCGACGATCGGCTGGAGCGATGCGTCGTCCTTCTCGAGGGCGGCGGCGGCGGCGGCGTTCGTCGGGAGCTGGCCGAAGGTCGTGTAGAAGTCCTCCTGTTCCTTCTGCGCCGTGACCTGCTTGATGTAGGCGAAGGCGAGATCCTGGTTCTTCGAGTAGTTGGCGACCACGAGGTTGTCGCCCGAGAGGATCGACGCGGCGTCCTTGCCGTCGCTCGGCCGCGAGGTCTCGCCCGGCGGCACGGTCGGCATCAGCGCGTAGGCGTACTTGCCCTTGACGGACGACTTGTCGAGCGTGTTCTTCGACGTCGCCGTGGTCATCGGGAAATAGGCGGCCTTGCCGGCGGCGAAGGCTGCGAGCGCCTGCGCGTTGTTCCAGCCGACCGCCGACGGGTCTACGACGCCGTCGGAGGTGACCCAGCCGTAGTACGCCTTGTAGGCGGCTTTCATCGTGGCGGTGTCGATCGTCGCCTTCTTGCCGTCGACGATCGGGTTCCCGGCCTGATTCGCCATGGCCCAGACGAACTTCCAGACGTCGAAGCCGTCGGCGTAGCCGGTGGCGATGCCGTAGGTGCCGTTCGAGGTCAGCTTCTTGGCCTGCTCGGCGAACTCGTCCCAGCTGGTGGCCGGTTTGCTGATGCCCGCGGCCTTCAGGAGGTCCTTGTTGTACGCCATGACGAACGGGCGGCTCGCGAACGGGACACCGATCTCGTCGCTCTTCGACGGGCCGGAGATCCCGAGGCTGGCCGGTACGAAGCGGTCGCGACCACCGACCTCTTTCCACTCCTTGTCGCTCAGCTTCACGAAGGCCTTCGTCGAGTACGCGGTCGGCGTGAACGTCGTGCCGATCGAGTAGACGTCGGGGCCCTGCCCGGAGACGACGGAGGTCTGGATCTTCGTGAGCTCCTCGTTGGCCGAGGCGTAGGTGTCGAACTTCAGCGTGGCTCCGGTGGACTTCTTGAAGGCCGCGGCCTGGTCTTTCTGCCACTGCTTCTGCTGGGTGGGGTAGAGGGTGTCGACGCCCGTGAGGACGTTGAGGGTCTTGCCCGAGCCGTCGACGTTGCCGGAGGAGTCGGTGGACGACCCTCCCGAGGCGGAGCAGCCGGTCAGGACGAGCGCGACGGCGGCGAGGCCCGCTGCGGCGGCGCTGAGAGTGCGTGTCTTCATCTGTTTCCTCCTTGAAACGGTGAACTGGCACGAGACTAGGAGCATGGCAAATTAGCGACAATTATTTGCCACTAATTTGCCAAACCCGTAACGTCTTGACACAGGAGGGGATCAATGACCGACACCGCCCCGCGTCGCAAAGCAGCGACCATCACCGACGTGGCCGCTCTCAGCGGCGTCGCCCCGTCGACCGTCTCGAGGGCGCTGACCACCCCCGACCGCGTCAACGCCGTGACCCGTGCCCGCATCGAGGCGGCCGCCGACGAGATCGGCTACGTCTCGTCGCGGGGGACGTCCCAGGCCGCGACGAGCCGAACGCGGACCGTCGCCGTCCTCGTCTCCGACATCACGAACCCGTTCTACTTCGGCATCATCCGGGGCACGCAGCAGCAGCTCAAGGCCGCCGGCTACCGGCAACTCCTCGTCGACACCGAGGAGTCGGGCGAACTGGAGGCCGCGACCCTCGAGTCCCTGGGCTCGAACGCGGTCGGCGCCGTCGTCACGGCCTCGCGGTTGCCCGACGCCGATCTCGCGGCGTACTCCCGCGGCATGCCCCTGGTCGCCATCAACCGGCGGCCGGAGGGGGTGCCCAACGTGCTGATCGATACCCCCGGCGGTGTCGAGCAGGCTCTGGAGCACCTCTTCTCCCTCGGGCACCGCGACATCGTCTACGTCTCGGGCCCCGTCACCTCCTGGTCGAACGAGCGCCGCTGGAAGGCGCTCGAGCGCGCCGGCGAGCGTCTCGGCGCCGTGCCTCACCGGGTGGGGCCGTTCACGCCGACCACCGGGGCCGGTGTCGTCGCGGCCGACGTCGCCGTCACCTCGGGCGCGACGGCGTGCATCGTCTTCAACGACCTCATCGCCATCGGCATGCTCGCCCGCCTCCGCGAGCGCGGAGTCGACGTGCCAGGCGACATCAGCATCGTCGGCTGCGACGACATCTTCGGCGCCGACTTCTGCAATCCGCCGCTGACCACCCTGCACGCGCCGATCGAGCGCGCCGGCCGCGTCGCCGTCTCGATGCTGCTCGCCCGGCTCGCCCAGACGGCGCCCGACCAGGTGCAGCGCAACTCCGTGCTCCTTCCGACCACCCTCACCGTCCGGTCGACGACCGGACCCGTATTGCACTCTCCCCGAAAGGCAGGACGATGACGTCCCTCGCTCCCCACCCCGACCGACTGCTGCCGGCCGACCCCGCGACCCTCGACCTCGCCAGGCAGCTCTACGCCTCGGTGAAGGACGCGCCGATCCTCTCGCCGCACGGGCACGTCGACGCCGAACTGCTCCTCGACGACCAGCCGTTCGGCGATCCTGCCGCCCTCCTCATCACACCCGATCACTACGTCCTCCGCCTGCTGCACGCGTCGGGGGTGCCCCTCGAGCAGCTCGGCGTCGCGCCGCGCGACGGAGCCTCAGCGGTCGCCGAAGGCCGCGAGGTCTGGCGCGCCCTGGCCAGCCACTGGGACGTCTTCCTCGGCACGCCCGTCCGCTACTGGTTCGAGACCGAGCTGCACGACGTCTTCGGACTCGCCGAGCACCCCTCTGCCGCGAACGCCGATGCGCAGTACGACCAGCTCGCCGCCGCACTCGCCACCCCCTCGATGCGACCGCGAGCGCTGTTCGAACGGTTCCGGATCGAGGTGCTGGCGACCACCGACGATCCTGCGTCCGATCTCGCCGCGCACGCGGCCCTGCGCGACGACCCGTCCTTCACCGGGCGAGTGCTGCCCACCTTCCGGGCCGACAGCTACTACGACCCCGCCAGGCCGGAGTGGCGGGAATCGCTGTCCCGGCTCGGCGAGGTGTCGGGGATCGACACGACCACGCACGCCGGGCTGCTGGAGGCGCTCCGGTCACGGCGCGAACACTTCATCCGACACGGGGCGACCGCCTCCGACACGGGAGTCCCCGACGCGGGTTCCGAGCCCCTCGATCCTGCCGACGCCGCTCGCATCCACCAGGCCGCGCTCCGCGGGCCCGTCTCTGCCGCGGACGCCGCCGCCTACCGGCACACGATGCTGTTCGAGAGCGCGCGAATGGCGGCGGACGACGGGCTGGTGATGCAACTGCACCCCGGAATCCTGCGCAACCACCACCGACCGACCCTCGAGCGCTTCGGGCCCGATGTCGGGCACGACCTCCCGCTCATCCGGTCGTCGTACACCGAGCCGCTGCGGCCCATCCTCGAGGCGTTCGGAACGCACCCCACGTTCCGCATGGTGCTCTTCACCGTCGACGAGACGGCGTTCACCCGTGAGATCGGGCCGTTGGCCGGCTTCTACCCTCGGTGTTCGCCGGGGCGCCGTGGTGGTTCATCGACACTCCCGCCGCCATCCGCCGCTACCGCGAGGCCGTCACCGACTCGGTCGGCTTCACGAAGACGTCCGGGTTCATCGACGACACCCGGGCCTTCTGCTCGATCCCCGCCCGCCACGACATGTCGCGTCGGGTGGACGCCGGCTACCTCGCCTCGCTCGTCGTGACCCACCAGATCAGCGAGGACGACGCCCACCGGGTGGCGCACGACCTCGTCGACACGATCCCGCGCGCGACCTTCCGCCTCTGACGCCCCTCGTCGTGCGCAACTCGCCGCTCACGGTCCCCTCCGGGCGTCGTGTGCGCACGACGACGAGGCGGCGCGACCAGGGCAGCGGCGTGTCGGGGCGCCGCGACGACGCGGGGGAGCGACGATCAGCGGATGGAACCCGTGAAGGTCGACGCTCGAAAGGGCGCATCGAAGCTCCGCATGGTCGTGATGTTCGCCGCCGGCCTCGTCGCGGGCGGCATCGCGGCGCTCGCCGGGCTCGCCACCATCTCGCTCGTCATCGGCTGGATCGTCGCCTGCCTGGTCTACCTGCTCTGGGTCTACTCGATCGTGTTCCGCTTCGACGGCGACAGCACGCGGAAGCACGCGCTCGCCGAAGACCCGTCGCGGAGCACCTCGCAGATCCTGCTGATCCTCGCCAGCCTCGCGAGCCTCGGCATCGTCGGATTCACCGTCATCGAGGCGAGCAAGGCGACCGGCCTCCGGGCCGACGGCCTCGCGGGGCTGGCCGTCGCGAGCGTGGCGCTGTCCTGGTTCCTGATCCACACCCTCTACATGCTCCGGTACGCGGTGCTCTACTACCAGGGCGACGAGGGCGGGATCGACTTCAACCAGAAGGAGCCGCCCGACTACCACGACTTCGCCTACCTCGCCTTCGATCTCGGCATGACGTACCAGGTCAGCGACACGACCGTGTCGAACCGGATCATCCGGCACCTCGTCACGCGCCACTGCCTGCTGTCGTACCTGTTCGGAACCGTCATCCTGGCGACGCTGATCAATCTGGTGGCCGGCCTCGGCGGCTGAGGATCAGTGCGGCGTGAGCGCTCACAACGCGAGTAGCGTCTCTCGAGGCGACGCATCGACGCGTCCCACGACAGGAGCAGCACTCGCATGGAATTCAGGTATCTCGGCAACTCCGGACTCAAGATCTCCGAACTCACCTACGGCAACTGGCTGACCCACGGCTCGCAGGTCGAGAACGACACGGCGGCCGCGTGTGTCCGGGCAGCCCTCGACGTGGGCATCTCGACCTTCGACACCGCCGACGTCTACGCCAACACCCAGGCGGAGACCGTCCTGGGTGAAGCGCTGAAGGGAGAGCGGCGCGAGTCGCTCGAGATCTTCACGAAGGTCTACGGCCCGACCGGGCCCAAGGGCCACAACGACACCGGCCTCAGCCGCAAGCACATCACCGAGTCGATCAACGGGTCACTGAAGCGGCTCCAGACCGACTACGTCGACCTGTACCAGGCGCACCGCTACGACCTCGAGACCCCGCTCGAAGAGACCATGCAGGCCTTCGCCGACCTGGTCCGCCAGGGCAAGGTCCTCTACATCGGCGTGTCGGAGTGGAACGCCCAGCAGCTCCGCGACGGAGCCGCTCTCGCCACAGAGCTGGGCATCCAGCTCATCTCGAACCAGCCCGAGTACTCCCTGCTCTGGCGGGTCATCGAAGAGGAGGTCGTGCCGGCGTCGAAGGAGCTCGGCATCTCGCAGATCGTCTGGTCGCCGATCGCGCAGGGCGTGCTGACCGGGAAGTACAAGAAGGGCCAGGAACTGCCCGCAGGATCGAGGGCGACCGACCAGAAGGGCGGCGCCGGCTCGATTGCGCGCTGGCTCTCCGACGACGTGCTCGACGCGGTCGCGCAGCTCGAGCCGGTCGCCTCCGACCTCGGCCTCACTCGCGCGCAGCTCTCGCTCGCCTGGGTGCTGCACAACGACAACGTCGCCTCGGCGATCATCGGTGCTTCGCGGCCCGAGCAGGTCGAGTCGAACGCCGCGGCCTCGGGGGTCAGGCTCGACGCCGACGTCGTCGACCGCATCGAAGGCATCTTCGCGGGCCTGGCCGAGACGGACCCGGCCAAGACGCAGCTGCCCGCCGGCCGCGAGGTCTAGGGATCGTCTCTCACGGCACCTCCGGCAGATCAGGAGACACGCCCCGGCTCTCGCGTCGTCGACCGGACGAGATCCGCCCCGCCTTCTCGGGCGTCGGGCGGATTTCGTGCACCCGAGGGGCCGTCGGCGCCCCGTTCGCTCAGAGGCGCAGCTTGAAGCCGACGTGCGAGCCGGTGAAGCCGAGCCGCTCGTAGAAGCGGTGGGCGTCGACTCGCGCGCTGTCGGAGGTGAGCTGGACGAGGGCCGCGCCCTGTTCTCTGGCCGAAGCGACGGCCCAGCGCATCATGGCCGCGCCGATGCCGTGGCTGCGGCGGTCCGCGCGGACTCGGACGGCCTCGATCTGCAGACGCGTGGCGCCCTGTCGGGCCAGCCCCGGAATGAGCGTGAGCTGCATGGTCCCGACGACGACGCCCTCCTCGTCGACCGCGACGAGCAGCTGCTGGGCCAAATCGCGGTCGATCGCCTCGAACGCGCGCTCGTACGCCGGACGGTCCTCCGCCCTGGCCCGGTCGCCGCGCGAGGCGCTGATCGGATCGTCGGCGAGGAGCTGCAGGATCGCGTCGAGGTCGTCCGCCGTGGCCCGCCGCAGGAGGTGGTCGCCGCCACGCGTGGGAAGCACCCTGCTCGGCTCGCTCACCGGGTGAGGAGGCTCAGGACGAAGAAGGGACCGTCGTCGTCGTGCTGGATGGCGGCGCTCCCGGTGAAGTGGGCGAAGTCGCCCGTGCCGGTTCCGGGCACGATGTTGCCGAACTGCCCCGAGTCGCTCGGCGTCTGCATGGCGCCGTGGTGCACGGTGAACGCCCCGGACCGCCCGTCGTCGAGGGTGCCCTCGATGCGCTCGACGGCGACGTACCCGCGCCCGGTCTCCTCCTCGCCGGAGCTGAGGAAGACGAGGTCGCTCCGGCCGACGAGGCCCTTCGTGAAGGTCTTGTGCATCGCGAGACCGGACGCCCATCCGCCGACCACGCCGGGCAGCTCGATCGGTGTCGCCGCCGTGACGTCGAAGCGGGCGGTCAGGGTCTCCACGATGTCCATGCGACCACCGTACTTGACGCCCTGCCGCCGGCGAACGACCTGCCGATCGCCCGCCGATCGCCCGCCCGAGGTCGGCGGTGGATGGCAGGATCAGCCTCATGGACGCCGACACTCTCGCCAACATCATCCAGGTGGTCGCCACGCTCATCGCCCTGGTCGGCCTGGCGGTGTCGTTCGTGTTCTCCTGGCAGGGCCAGAAGCTCCAGAAGCAGCAGGCGATCGAGTCGGCGGCCGAGGCGGCGGAGTCGAACAGGGCCGCGCAGGCCGCCGCCCAGCGCGCCGCGGCGTCCGCGGCCCTCACCATCGACGACCTGGCGCGCATCGCCGTCGCGCTCGAGAAACTCGCCGCCGAGCGGCCCGCGGCGACGTCCCCGGGCGGACGGTTCGAGGCGAAGGCGGCACCGGCGGCACCGGTCGCGGCCGTCTGGCGGCTCACGCACGGCGGCGGCGACGACTACCGGCTCGCCAACGTGGGCACGGCTGCGGCCTTCGACGTCTGGGTCGGCGGCGCAGCTTCCTCGACGGTCCACACGGCCTGGACCCGGGGGCGCGGGTCCCCGCCGGCAGCGCCGTCAGTTTCCGCGCGGCCGTGCGCCCGACCACGGTCGACTCGACGATCACGGTGACCTGGGCCTCGACGCCCGGCGCCGCCGAGCGGTCGTCGTGGCGGTACCCGCTGCCCGGTGCGTGATCCTGCCCAGCTCTGCCCCTGCCCAGCTCTGCCCCTGCCGCAAAACGTCTCACGGACAAATCACCTGGCCGCGGCCGGTCGATTCGTCCGTGAGACGTCTTGAGGCGGAGGTTGCCTAGGCCGGAACGGTCGCTGCTTCGAGCCGGGCGAACTCGTCGTCGCTCAGCTTGATCGAGGCCGCCGTCGCCGAGTCCATGATCGACTGCGGTCGGGACGACCCCGGGATCGGCACCACGGTCGACGACTTCGCGAGCTCCCAGGCGAGACACACCACCTGGGGGACAGCCGCCTCGCATTGGCGATCTCGGCGAACACCGTGTGGTTGGTCCCGAGATCTCCCGCATTCGAGATGCCCCCGAGCGGACTCCACGGCAAGAACGCGATGCTCATCTCGTCGCACAGTTCGAGCTCCGCGGTCGACGACAGGAACGCCGGTGAGAACTGGTTCTGGACCGACACGAGGCGGTCGTCCAGGAGCTCGTTGGCCTGCCTGATCTGGTCGACGTCGGCGTTGGAGATGCCCGCCATCCGGATCACGCCCTCGTCGAGCAGCTCGACGAGCGCCCCGATCGAGTCGGCATACGGCACCTTGGGATCGGGTCGATAAAACTGGTAGAGCCCGATCGAGTCGACGCCGAGGCGTTTCGCGGAGGCCTTGGCGGCCTCCTTGAGGTGCGCGGGGCTGCCGTCCTGACCCCAGGGGCCCCTGCCGCCCGGGGCGTCGTGGATCCGCGTGTGGCCGCCCTTGGTCGCGACCAGGATCTCGTCGGTGTTGCCGTGCCAGTCATGCAGCGCCTTGGCGATGAGGAGCTCGTTGTGCCCCTCGTCGTCGGGCTTTCCGCCGAGGCTGTAGGCGTCGGCCGTGTCGATGAGGGTGATGCCCGCCTCGAGCGCGGCGTGGATCGTCGCGATGGCGCGCTTCTCGTCGGGGCGACCCTCGATCGACAGAGGCATTCCGCCCAGGCCGATCGCGCTGACGGTGACGTCGCCGATGGTACGTGTCTTCATTGATCCGTCTTTCGTCGGGGGCGGTGGGCGAGCAGGATGCTCGTGGTCACCACGCGTAATCCTCCGGAGCCGGCTTGTGGCCGGGGAACAGCGCGTCGAGCCGGTCGAGCGCACTCTGGTCGAGCGTGATATCGACCGACGCCACCGCCGAGTCCCACTGTTCCATGGTTCGCGGACCGGTGATGGGGCCGGTCACGCCTGGCTGGTGCAGGAGCCAGGCCAGCGCGAGTTCTCCCGGGGCGTGGCCGAGTTCTTTGGCGAGGTTCTCGTACGACTCGAGCTGGTCGCGGTGCGCGTCGACGAACTCCTTCGAGCGTCCGGTCAGGCGGCGCTTGCCCTCCTGTTCCTTGCCGACGATCCCGCCGAGGATGCCGCCGTTCAGGGGCGACCACGGGATGACGCCGAGGCCGTAGTGGATCGCGGCCGGGATCACTTCGAGCTCGACCTCGCGCTTGACCAGGTTGTAGATCGACTGCTCGGAGACGAGCCCGGTGAAGTGGCGTGCCTTCGCTGCCTCCTGCGCCTGGGCGATGTGCCAGCCGCCGAAGTTGCTCGAGCCGACGTAGGTGATCTTGCCCTGGGCGACCGCGACCTCGATCGCCTGCCAGATCTCGTCCCAGGGGGTCGCCCGGTCGACGTGGTGGAACTGGATGAGGTCGATGTGATCGGTCTGGAGCCGGGTCAGGCTCGCGTCGATCGCCTGGCGGATGTTGAGGGCCGAGAGTTTGCCCTGGTTGGGCCAGTCGCCCATATCGCCGTAGAGCTTGGTGGCGAGCACGGTCTTCTCGCGCCGTCCGTTTCCCGTGGCGAACCAGCGGCCGATGATGCTCTCGGTCGCTCCCTTGCCGACCGAGCCGCCGTAGCCGTTGGCCGTGTCGAAGAAGTTGACGCCCACCTCGTGGGCTTTGTCCATGATGGCGTGCGAGTCCTCTTCGCTGGTCTCCGGCCCGAAGTTCATGGTACCGAGGATGGCTCGAGAAACGGACAGCCCTGTGCGTCCCAAATGCGTATATTCCATGGGTTCCTGTCTAGACCCTCTGGCAGGTGAGCGCTAACGCTTTCAGGAAGCCGCTGTCATTTGCCAGGGCATTCCCGTCTGCCCTGCGTACCATCGGCGCATGTCGCTGCACGAGGAGGACCATCCCGCGCACCACCACCGTCTCCGCAACACGCGGATCGCACGGCGGGCGCGCCTCTTCCGCGCGCGACTCAACGGGTATCCGCGGCTCCGTCTCGCCTACAAGATCGCGATCGGCGTGTTCGGCATCGCCGTCGTCATCGCGGGGCTGATCCTGATCCCGCTTCCCGGGCCGGGCTGGCTGATCGTCTTCCTCGGCCTCGCGATCCTCGGCACGGAGTTTCCGGCGGCCCATCGGCTCAACATGTGGGTCCAGCGGAAGGTCCGCGGTGCGATCGCCTGGTTCCAGGAGCGCCGCCACCGTCGCGCCGCCGCCCGCGCGCAGCGGGCAGCTCCCGGCCGCTGACCTCAGCCTTCGGTCGAGGTCGGGACTCCCGGTGCCTCTCCCGTCGACGCGTCGACGAATCCGCGAATCCAGCCGCCCTCCACCTCGCGCACCTCGACGGCGCCGCCCTGCCACGTGGCGGGGTTCTGCTTCGCGATCGCGAGCGCCGCTTCCAGATCGGGCGCCTCGATGATCCCGAGACCCGCGATGACCTCCCGCGTCTCGGTGTACGGCCCGTCGCTGACCATGCCGCCGCGGACCGTACGGATGTGTTCCCGAGGCGTGAGCGCGAACGCCGCGACCATCGATCCTGCGCGGATCAGGTCGGCGGAGTGCCGATCGTGTTCGGCGAGGTCTTCGGGCGACGGAGTCTCTCGGCCGCCGTAGATCAGGATCGCGTACTGGGTCATGGTGTCTCCGATCGGACTCCGGTGACGTCCACCGGTACTCCTCCGTCGAACGTGCCGTTGCGAAATCGACAGAAGCGGCAGGATCAGACGTCGGCCGACGCCTCGTTTCCCCACGACGTGATCTCGCGGGGCACACCGAGCTCGTGCGACCCCTCGGGCTCGAGCACCTCGATGGCGCGCACGCGGTCGGCGACGGCGCCGCCGGTCGACGCGATCCACGAGCCGACGAGGATGCTGTCGTCGACGCTCGAGTGCACGGCCACGCCGGCGATGTCGAACAGACCGTAGGCGGGCTCGGCGAACGTGACCCGCACGAGGTCTCCGTGCGACACCGACGCGTAGGTGGCCGGCGCTGCGGCGAGGGCCTCCTCGGCGGACGTGCGCTCGGCCGAGTGGTAGGTGCGCAGCAGCTGCAAGAACTTCTGCGGCTTCTTGTTCGAGTCGAGCGGGTGGCTGCCGAGGGCGAAGGCCGCCATCGACTGCGAGTACGTCGCCAGACCGCGCACGGCGAAGACGCCGTAGCGCTCCGTCGCGAACGTCGCCACGACGGCGTCTTCGGGCTGGAGATCGGCGAGGAACGCCGTCAGAGCCTTCACATTGCGTTTGGCCGGGGAGTGAGGTCGTCGTCTGCCACACAGGCGACCCTACCGCCCGCCATCCTGCGCCCCTCTTCATCGGATCCGTCCCGGATCTTCACGGCTCGGGCAGCCGGGATTCCCAGCCCGGTGCCGGTATTCTCACTCCACACATGACCGAGAGCCCTGCCGCCGCCACCCCCTACGAGGTGCTGGGGGTCAGTGCTGCCGCGACGCAGGAGGAGCTCCGGAAGGCCTATCGCAGGCTCGCCCGCGAGACCCACCCCGACCTCGGCGGAACACCGGAGCGTTTTCGCCAGGTGCAGCTCGCCTGGGAGCGCATCGGTACTCCCGAAGACCGCGCGCGCTACGACAGCGTGAGCTCTCGCGCATCCGGCCCGAGCGGCAGCGCCCGCTTCTCCACCGACGAACCGACGACCGTCTGGGCTCCGACGCCGCCTCGCAGGCGTCCCGAGTCCAAACCACGGGCCCGCGCCTTCGGCCACCCCGGCGGCCAGGAGCGCCTTCGCTACCTCGAACTGATCCGCGAGTGGGTCGGGCTCGGCGACGAGATCGACGACCCGTACGATCCCGCGCTCGTGCGTTCGGCTCCCCTGAGATCCGCAGGATCCTCGCCAAGGCGATCGCCGAAGAGTCGACGGCCAAGGCTGTGCTCGAGCTCGGCATCGCGTACACGATCTGGAGCAACGTCGCCGCCGGGCGCGAGCCCGAGCTCGACCACGTGGTCCTCGCGCCGACCGGCCTCTACGCGATCAACTCCGAAGACTGGGGCTCGCCCATCCGCCTGGTCAAGGGCGAGGTCGAAGGCGCGGGGCTCCGGTCGGGTGAGCAACCAGCCAAGACCCTCGCGCGCAGCGCTCGAGCGTTCCAGAAGTCGACGCGCGTGCCGTTCGCGGCCCAACTGATGGTGGTACCAGACGAACACCTCGACGACGCGATCGAGCCGGTGAGCCGCGGGCGGCGCAACGCCGCGTTCGCCGTCCGGCGCTCGATCCTGCCCCACGTCCTCCGCGGCGGCCTCACCGGCGACCAGACGCCGCAGGTCGACGTCTTCGAGATCCGCGCCCGCCTCCAGCAGAGCGTCCGGTTCGTCTGACGCGACCCGGTTCCGCTCGGCGGCCCACCGTGCCATGCTGTCCGCATGCTCACAACGGCGCACGCATTCAACGGCTTCAGCGTGAAAGACATCGACGAGGCCGAGGCTTTTTACCACGGGGTGCTGGGCTTCACCGTGTCGAAGAACGACATGGGCATCCTCGATCTCACGCTGCCCGGCGGCGCCACGACGATCCTCTATCCGAAGGACGACCACGTCCCGGCGACGTTCACCGTCCTGAACATCGAGGTGAAAGACATCGACGCGGCCGTCGCGGAGCTGGCCGAGGCGGGGGTGACCCTCGAGAACTACGGCGGCTATGCCGACGAACGCGGAATCATGCGCGGCAAGTCGGTCGGGATGGGGCCCGACATCGCGTGGTTCCTCGACCCGTCCGGCAACATCCTGTCGGTGCTCTCCGCCTGAGGGTGCACCCGGCACCGGTATCCTTGACGGGTTCCGATGTGCAGGAGGTCACCGTGAGCGACGACGAACCCGAGCGACCCGCTCGGCCCGTCACCTCGATGTCCCTTCGCGCCGAGAAGCTCCGCGTCACGATGGCGCGAGCGGCGGGCGCCAAACTCGAGAGCGACCCCGGGCTGTCCGCGCTGCCGAAGCCGCGCGACCCCGAGCTCGTCAACCGATTCGCCATCGCGGGATTCGTCATCGGACTCGCTGCTCTCTTCCTCGATGCGTTCTTCGTCCCCTCCGTCGTGGCCCTGGTCTTCTGCTTCCTCGGGTTGCAGCGCGCCCGGGTCCTGGTCGGTCGCGGGAAAGAGCCGTTCGGGCGCCGCCGGGCACTCTGGGGGATCGGCTTCGCGCTGTTCGGCGCCGCCGGCATCGCCTACTCGCTCTGGATCAGGCCTCTGTTCTGATCGCTGCGGGAGCCTCCCGGCCGGTCGAGCCGAGACCCCGGGCGACATCTGTCGCTCGCTCCGGGCAAGACGTGGCAAGCTCGACAGCGTGACCATTCACGGACCAGCCGACGGCTGGGTGATCGCGCCCGACGGCCGGAAGTTCTGGGGCAGGGCCGGCGCGGCGGGCCTGCTGGTCATCGATCCGAGCCGCGGCGTGCTGCTGCAGCACCGCGCCGTCTGGAGCCACTTCGGAGACACCTGGGGCATCCCCGGCGGCGCCCGCCAGTTCGACGAGTCGGCTGTCGACGGAGCCCTCCGGGAGAGCGCCGAAGAAGCCGCAGTGCCCCCGTCGGCACTTCGCCTGCTGTTCTCGTCCGTCGTCGATCTCGACATCTGGTCGTACACCACGATCGTCGCGCGAGCCGAAACGCCCTTCGAGCCGGTCATCGCCGACCGCGAGAGCGAGGCGCTCGCCTGGGTCCCGCTGGCCGAGGTCGACGCTCTCCCGCTGCACCCCGGCTTCGCGGCGTCCTGGTCTCGCCTCGGTCCGCTCGCTCAGCGCCCGCTCCACCTCGTCGTCGACTCGGCGAACGTCGTCGGCTCGAGGCCCGACGGCTGGTGGCGCGACCGGGCCGGCGCCACGGCGCGTCTGAGCGCCGAACTCGACGCACTGGCGCTCTCCGGCGTCCCGGCCGACGCCGTCGGCGACCACGACGGCCGCGTCGCCACCTGGTGGCCGGACGTCACCCTGGTAGTCGAAGGGCAGGCGAAGGCCGTGCAGGATCCCGCCCGCGGCTCCCGGCTCCGGCTCGTCCGCGCCCCGGCCGACGGCGACTCCGCCATCGTCGCCGAGGTGGCGTCGCTGGCCGCGCCCGGGCCCGCGGCGCCGCACGTCGTCGTGGTGACGGCCGATCGCGAGTTGACCGCCCGCGTGACGGCGCTCGGGGCGACCGTCGTCGGTCCCTCGATCCTGCGCTCGCTCCTGCCCTGAACCGTCCGCGTTCGAAGCCCCGGGCGCGGCGACGCCCCCTCGCTGCGGGGCGAGGGGGCGTCGTGGCTGCGAGGCGCTGACCGCTACGCGGCGGGACCGGAGCCGAGCGTCACGGTGACGGTGTGGCTGGCCCCTTCGGCGTCGGTGTAGGTGACCGTCACGGAGTCGCCGACCTTGTGCGACTGGATCGCGTCGGTGAGGGCGGTGGAGTCGGCGACGGCGGTTCCGCCGACAGCCGTGATGGTGTCGCCCGCGACGAGACCGGCCTTGGCAGCGGCGCTGCCGGACACGGTGCCCGCGATGGTGACTCCCGAGGTGGTCGTGCCGGTCCCGGTGCCCGTCGAGGAGATCTGCGCGCCGAGGAAGGCGGGCAGACCGATCGTGATCGTGCTGGAGGACTCGCCGGCGAGGATCTTGTCGGCGATGCTCAGCGCGCTGGCGATCGGGATGGCGTAGCCGGTGACGTCCGTGGTGCCGGACGACGCAGCCGTGACGATGCCGACGACTTTTCCGTCGGCGTTGCGGAGGGCCCGCCGGAGTCGCCGGAGACGACGTCCGCGCTGATCTCGATCAGGTTGGTCAGCGACTCCGTGCCCGAGCCGGACTCGCTCTGCACGGTGATCGACTGTTTGGTCGCCGTGACGGTGCCCTTGGCCGTGACCAGGCTGCCGGTTCCCTCGGCGTTGCCGGTGGAGTGGATCGAATCGCCGGTCGCGACCTTCGCGGTCTTGCCGAACGAGACCGGGGTGAGGCCGGACGCGCCCTGCAGCTTCAGGACCGCGACGTCGTGGGTGGAGTCGGTGCCGACCACGTCGGCGGTGTAGGTCTTGCCGGTCGAGACGACGGTGACCTGGATGCTCGTGGCGCCCTGGACGACGTGGTTGTTCGTCAGGATCTCGCCGTTCGAGGTCATGATCATGCCCGTGCCAGCCGATTTGGAGGACTCGTCGTAGTCGAGCGTCGAGACGATCGTCACGAGGCCCTGCTTCTCGGTCGCCGTCGCGGCGGTGGCGTCGCTCGGCACCGTCCCGGTGCCGGAGCTCGACCCCGATCCGCCCTGCGTGCCGCCGAAGGTGCCCGTACCGCCCTGGCCGTAGCCGTAGGTGCCACCGGACGATCCTGATCCGCCCGACCCGTTGGGGATCTGGAGCGTCTGGCTCTGACCGGCGGCGGACGCGGCCTGCTCACCGGTCGCGTGACCGAGGGCGAAGGCGCCGCCACCGGCTGCTCCGGCGATGATGACTCCGGCCGCGACGGCGCCGGTGATGGTCATCCAGCGCTTCGGACGGCGTTTCGGCTGCGCGAAGGCGGGCGGCACCTGGCCGTACCCGTAGGGAGCCTGGCCGCCGTAGGGCTGCTGATTCGCGTAGGGCTGCTGACCGCCGTACGGCTGCTGGCCCGCGTAGGGCGGCTGGCCCGCGGCCGCGGGGCCGACGCCGTAGGGAGTCTGGCCGGGGTACGGCGTCTGGCCGGCCGGCTGACCGGGAACGATGGGGCGGCCGTACGGGTCGTACGCCTGCTGGGCGCCGTTCTGCAGGTACTGCTGGGCGCCGTACTGGGTCGCATAGCCGTCCTGCCCCATCTGAGCGGCAGGATCCTGCTCGCTCCGGTTCGCGGATCCGGCTGAGGTTCCGTCGGCGGGCGTGCCGGAGACGTAGTGCGCCGGCGTCGGGCCGGTGCGGTGGGGGAGCGTGTGGGCCGTGGGCTGTTCGCTGCCCTGGTCGGCGGCCGCGGGGTACTCGCGGGTGGGCTGCTCGGCACCGTCCTGCTCGGCCTGCACGACACCGGAAGGCTCGGCGGTGGGCTGCGGAACGGTCGGCTGGGCGTCCTGGGCCGCGAACTCTTCGGTGGCGGCGTTCTGCGCAGCTTCGTGAGCCGCAGTGGACGACGGTGTCGTGCGCTCGTCGCCAGTGTCCTGGGGCTCGGGGGCACCGGGAGTGGTGTTGCTGCTGTCGTTCATGATTGCCTTTCTGGGGCTGGTGGTGACGTAGAACCCATCAAAGGCGGCAAGTCATGGAAATCCCTATGACGACTCTGAGCGCCTGTGGTGAAGAGTGAAATAACCACCTTGGAACACCGCCTTCGACAAATCGGTTCCTAAGGCGGGTAACGATTCCGCTACGCTTGGACGCCACAGGAGGTCACGATGGCAGAGCCAGCCACACCGTCGCACGGGGCGCATGCGAACGGTCACGACGACGCCCGCCACGAGGTCGAGACGACCCTCAGCTTCAACGAGGAGTTCCAGGCTCAACTCGCGGCGCTCGAGGGTGGCGTCTCCGCCGACGAGCGCGAGGCGGTCGGCGCGCTTCCGTCGGGTTCCGCGCTGCTCGTCGTGCGCCGCGGTCCCAACATCGGCGCTCGCTTCCTGCTCGACGCCGATGTCACCGTCGCGGGCCGGCACCCCGATGCGGGCATCTTCCTCGACGACGTCACGGTGAGCCGCCGGCACGCCGAGTTCCATCGGCACGGCACGTCGTTCAGCGTCAAAGACCTCGGGTCGCTCAACGGCACCTACTTCGACGGTGTCCGCATCGACGAAGCCCTTCTCAGCGATGGCGCCGAGGTCCAGGTGGGCAAGTTCCGTCTCACCTTCTACGCGTCACGAGTCGATCTCGCGAACCTGGCGATCAAGTAGTGCCCCGCGCACTGGCCCGGGCGTCCCACGCCCCGGGTTCCTCTGATCTGTTGACCATCGGTCAGGTGCTCGCGCGACTGAAGCCCGAGTTCCCCGATCTGTCGAACTCCAAGCTGCGGTTCCTCGAAGAGCGTCAGTTGGTCACGCCCGTCCGCACCGAGTCCGGGTATCGCAAGTTCTCCGCCGAAGACGTCGAGAGACTCCGTTTCATCCTGGCGCTGCAGCGCGACCACTACCTGCCGCTGAAGGTCATTCGTCAGCACCTCGACGACCTCGACGCCGGCCGTCCCTCGACGCTGCCGAGCGGTGCCGCTCCGTCGTCGATGCTGACCGGTGCTCGCCGCCTGGGTCGCGACGAGCTCATCGCCGAGGCCGGTGCCACGCCCGCGCTGCTCGACGACGCCATCGGCACGTCGCTCGTGCCGGCGGCCGAGTTCTACGGCGACGACCACGTCAAGGTCGTCTCGGCCCTGGTCGAACTGAAGAAGTCGGGCATCGAGCCGCGCCACCTGCGCGCCTTCCGGGCAGCCGCCGAGCGCGAACTTGGCCTCATCGAGAGCGCGGTCGCACCGGTTTCCCGTCGCCGCGACGCGGCCGGCCGTGCCCGCGTCGCCGAACTGGCGCGCGAGATCTCCGACCAGCTCGAAATCGTCCGTTCGAGTCTCATTCGCTCGGCGCTCGGCCGCCTCGACACGTAGACTGCCGTCAGTCACCGAAGACGTTCGTCTCCTGTCGGCGCAATTGCTCGACACGCCGAAATGACGAGTCGAATGTCGCTCGGTACGGCCGGGGTTGTCGGTACCGTTGACCTCGGAACAACCATCAACCCGGTGTTGAACCTTAAGGTTCAGCGGAATCACGGCGGGGATTGGCAGACAGCTTGGAAGGCACGTCATGAGTGAAGCAGGATCCCCCGAGGGAGCCCTCGAGAACGAATCCCGTGCCGCCGTTCCCGCCTACGGCGAAGAGGTCCTCTTCACCGACGGCATGGTCGAACTCGAAGACGACCACGGCTACCGCGGCACCGCCGCCGCGCGGGCCGCCGGCATCAGCTACCGCCAGCTCGACTACTGGGCCCGCACCGGCCTGGTCGAGCCCACCGTCCGCGGCGCCTCCGGCTCCGGCACCCAGCGCCTCTACGGCTTCCGCGACATCCTGGTCCTCAAACTGGTCAAGCGTCTCCTCGACACCGGCATCTCCCTGCAGCAGATCCGCACCGCGGTCAACCAACTTCGCGAGTCGGGCGTCAACGACCTGGCTCAGACCACGCTCATGAGCGACGGCGCCTCCGTCTATCTCTGCACGTCCAACGACGAGGTCATCGACCTCGTGTCGCGCGGCCAGGGCGTCTTCGGCATCGCCGTCGGCAAGGTGCTTCGCGAGGTCGAGCACAGCCTGGTCGAGCTCGACTCGACCCCCGCGGCAGACCCCTCCGACGAACTCGCAGCCCGTCGCCGCGTCGGCTGACACCTTCTGCCTGCACCGTCCGCGGGGCAACTACGCCGCAACGCGTTTTGCGGACAATGCCGCCTGCCGCGGCAAGTGGAATTGTCCGCAAAACGCGTTACGGCAGCGCTCGACGGCGCTGGGGTGAGAGGACCTTCCGCTAGCGGACGGCAGGCTCCGCGTAGTCGCCGATCTTCGCGGTCCGCATGATGCGCTCGAGGAGCTGGTCGAAGTTGCGCGCCATCTCCTGGGCGGACTCGCCGGGCCACACGTGCAGCGGCTTGGCTGCACCCTGCGCCTGCTGGAGCGAGGTGCGCTCGGGCAGCTGGGGCGACAGCACCAGCGGGCCGAACATGTCACGGAGCTCTTTGATGCGGAACTGATGCTCGAGCGACTGCACGCGGGCGCGGTTCACGATGATGCCGAGCGGCTGCAGCCGCGGGGAGAGGCCGCGCCGGATCTCCTCGATGGCGCGAAGGGCGCGATCGGCCGCGGCCACGGAGAACAGCCCGGGCTCGGTGACGACGGTCACGCGGTCGGAGGCCGCCCACGCGGTGCGCGTCAGCGCGTTGAGCGACGGGGCGCAGTCGATGAGGACGAGATCGTAATCGGCCTCGACGTTGGCGAGGGCCTCTTCGAGCTTCCAGATGTCGCGGATCGACGGGTGCGGCCCGTCGAAGTTGATCGCCGACGGGCTGCCGATCATGACGTCGATCTTGCCGGTACGGCCCTTCGTCCAGCCGGAGGGAGCGATGGCCGCGCGGACCGTCTTCTCCTTCGGGGACGCCAGGACGTCCGCGACGTTCAGGTGACCCGCGACGTTGATGTCGAGACCCGTGGAGACGTCGGACTGCGGATCGAGATCGACCACGAGGGTACGAAGACCCTTGGCGAAGGCCGCCGACGTGAGTCCGAGCGTCACGGTCGTCTTGCCGACGCCGCCTTTGAGAGAGCTGACGCTGAGTACATGCACGAAGAAGACGATACCTTCACTACTGTTAAAGCACCTAAAGAAGGGCTCTCCTGTCGTGTTCACAAAGATCCTCGTCGCGAACCGCGGAGAGATCGCGATCCGGGCGTTCCGGGCTGCTTTCGAACTCGGTGCTCGCACCGTCGCCGTGTACCCATGGGAAGACCGCAACTCGATGCACCGGCTCAAGGCCGACGAGGCCTATCAGATCGGCGAGGTCGGACACCCCGTCCGTGCCTATCTGGATGTGCAGGAGATCATCAGGGTCGCGGTCGAGTCCGGGGCCGACGCCATCTACCCCGGATACGGCTTTCTCTCGGAGAACCCCGAGCTCGCCGAGGCCGCGGCGAAGGCCGGCATCACGTTCATCGGTCCCGGGCAGCACGTCCTCGAGATGGCCGGCAACAAGGTCACGGCCAAAGAGATGGCGATCGCCGCCGGGGTCCCCGTGCTCAAATCGACGCCGGCGAGCCGCGACATCGACGAGCTCGTCGCCGGTGCGGCCGAGGTGGGCTTCCCCGTCTTCGCCAAGGCCGTGGCCGGCGGCGGCGGGCGCGGCATGCGGCGCGTCGACGCTCCCGACGACCTTCGCGCGGCTCTCGAAGCAGCCATGCGCGAGGCCGACAGCGCCTTCGGCGACCCCACCATGTTCATCGAGCAGGCCGTCGTCCGCCCGAGGCACATCGAGGTGCAGATCCTGGCCGACTCGACCGGCGAGACCGTGCACCTGTTCGAGCGCGACTGCTCGGTGCAGCGTCGCCACCAGAAGGTCGTCGAGATCGCCCCCGCGCCGAACCTCGACGAGGGCATCCGTCAGGCGATGTACCGCGATGCGATCGCCTTCGCGAAGTCGATCGGCTACGTCAACGCGGGCACCGTCGAGTTCTTGCTCGACACGGCGGGCGAGCGCGCGGGTCAGCACGTCTTCATCGAGATGAATCCGCGCATCCAGGTCGAGCACACCGTGACCGAAGAGGTCACCGACGTCGACCTCGTCCTCTCGCAGATGCGCATCGCGTCCGGACAGACCCTCGCCGAGCTCGGACTCACGCAGCCCGACATCCGGCTTCGCGGCGCCGCCCTCCAGACCCGCATCACGACCGAAGACCCCGCGGCGGGATTCCGCCCCGACACCGGTCGCATCACGACCTACCGCTCGCCGGGCGGTTCGGGCATCCGCCTCGACGGCGGCACGATCAACCCCGGCACCCAGATCAGTCCGCACTTCGACTCGATGCTCGTCAAGATGACGGCGCGCGGGCGCGACTTCCCCGCGGCGGTCACGCGGGCGAAGCGAGGTCTGGCGGAGTTCCGCATCCGCGGCGTGTCCACCAACATCCCGTTCCTCCAGGCCGTTCTCGACGACCCGTCGTTCGCGGCCGGCGACCTCAGCACCGCCTTCATCGAGGAGCGCCCCGAGCTGTTCGAGGGTCACGTGTCGAAAGACCGCGGCACGAAGATCCTCACCTGGCTGGCCGACGTGACCGTCAACCAGCCGAACGGTCGAGGGGAGGGCGCGATCGATCCTGCTCTGAAACTGCCCTCGATCGATCTGAGGGAGCCGGCTCCGGCCGGATCCCGCCAGCGACTGCTCGAACTCGGCCCGAAGGGCTTCGCCTCGGCGCTGCGGCAGCAGACAGCGCTCGCGGTCACCGAGACCACCATGCGCGACGCCCACCAGTCTCTCCTCGCCACCCGGGTGCGGTCGAAAGACCTGCTGGCGGCCGCGCCCTACGTGGCGCGCCTCACGCCCGAGCTCCTGAGCGTCGAGGCCTGGGGCGGCGCGACGTACGACGTCGCTCTGCGCTTCCTCGGCGAGGACCCTTGGCAGCGCCTGGCGAGCCTTCGCGAAGCGTTGCCGAACGTCGCGATCCAGATGCTTCTCCGCGGCCGGAACACCGTCGGCTACACGCCGTACCCGACCGAGGTCACCGACGCCTTCGTCAAGGAGGCAGCAGCCACCGGCGTCGACATCTTCCGGATCTTCGACGCTCTGAACGACGTGTCGCAGATGCGGCCCGCGATCGACTCCGTGCTCGAGACCGGAACGACTGTCGCCGAGGTGGCGCTCTGCTACACCGCCGATCTCCTCGACCCGAACGAGACGCTCTACACCCTCGACTACTACTTGCAGCTTGCCGAGCAGATCGTCGAGGCGGGCGCACACGTCATCGCCATCAAAGACATGGCGGGGCTGTTGCGCGCCGGTGCGGCCGAGAAGCTCGTCACCGCCCTTCGCGAGCGGTTCGACCTTCCCGTCCACGTCCACACGCACGACACCGCCGGCGGCCAGCTCGCGACACTGCTCGCAGCCTCACGCGCGGGGGCCGACGCCGTCGACGTCGCCAGCGCTCCGATGGCGGGCACGACGTCGCAGCCGTCCGCCTCGGCTCTGGTGGCCTCCCTCGTGCACACCGAGCGCGATCCTGGTCTCTCGCTCCGAGCCGTCTCCGACCTCGAGCCGTACTGGGAGGCCGTGCGCCGCGTCTACAAGCCGTTCGAGTCGGGTCTGCCCGGCCCGACCGGTCGCGTGTACAAGCACGAGATCCCCGGCGGCCAGTTGTCGAACCTCCGCCAGCAGGCGATCTCGCTGGGGCTCGGCGACCAGTTCGAGAAGGTCGAAGACTGGTACGCCGCGGCGAACCAGATCCTCGGGCGCCCACCGAAGGTGACGCCGTCGTCGAAGGTGGTCGGCGACCTCGCGCTGCAGCTCGCCGCGGCCGGCGCCGACCCCGGAGACTTCGAGGCCAACCCCGACAAGTACGACATCCCCGACTCCGTCATCGGCTTCATGGCGGGAGAACTGGGCGATCTGCCCGGCGGTTGGCCCGAACCGTTCCGCAGCAAGGTGCTGGCCGGGCGCGACGTCAAGATCGGCGTGGAGCCCGTCGATCCTGCCGATCTGGCCGTTCTCGCCGTCCCGGGTCGCGAGCGTCAGGTGACGCTGAACCGTCTGCTCTTCGCCGGGCCGACCAAGCAGTACCAGCAGGTGGTCGACACCTACGGAGACCTCTCGGTCGTCGCCACGCCCGACTACCTCTACGGCCTGCAGCAGGGCGTGGAGCACACCGTGCCGGTGTCGAAGGGCGTCAATCTCTACATCGGGCTCGAGGCGATCGGCGAGGCCGACGAGAAGGGCGTGCGCACCGTGATGACCACGCTCAACGGTCAGCTGCGCCCGGTCTTCATCCGGGATCGCTCGATCGAGGTGTCGCAGAAGGCCGCCGAGAAGGCCGACCGAACGGCGCCCGGCGAGATCGCCGCACCGTTCTCGGGCGTCGTCACGCTCAAGGTCGCCGTGGGCGACCGGGTCGAGGCCGGCGCCGCGGTGGCGACCATCGAAGCGATGAAGATGGAAGCGGCCATCACCAGCCCCGTCTCGGGGACGGTGGCTCGACTCGCGATCCCGGCGACGCAGCAGGTCGACGCCGGCGACCTCCTGCTCATCGTTCAGTAATTTCGTTCCCTCTCCCGAAATCGAAGGGGATTTTCGCTTGATGCCCGCGTCCAGCCAGTACGCACGGGCGTCTGCCGAAAATCCCCTTCGATTTCGGGTACAGCAGCAGCACGACCATCCCACCTCAGCAACAGGAGTTCCCGCGTGACCGACCGACCCATCCGCCTGTTCGGCGACCCGATCCTGCGCTCACCCTCCGACCCGGTGAAACTGGGCGCTCCCGGCAACGAAGGACTCGTGCACGATCTGATCGACACCGTCACCCTGCCGGGTCGTGCCGGGGTCGCCGCCTGCCAGATCGGTGTCGGCCTGCGCGCCTTCAGCTACAACGTCGACGGCCAGATCGGCTACGTGCTCAACCCCGAGGTCGTCGAGCTGGGCGGCGAGCCCGAGCTCGTCGACGAGGGGTGCCTGTCGGTGCCCGGCTTCTACTTCCCGCGTCTGCGCTACCCGTTCGCGCGGGTCGTCGGCGTCGACCTCGAGGGCAACCGCGTCGAGCTGCAGGGCGAGGGGCTGATGGCCCAGGCGCTCCAGCACGAGACCGACCATCTCGACGGTCAGCTCTACGTGATGGGGCTGGAGCCCGAGGTCAAGCGCGACGCCATGCGGCAGATCCGCGAGAGCGACTGGTTCTAGCGCGGCACTTCCGCGTCGATCCGCTGATTCAGCGTCGATCCAGCCTCTCGTGCGGATCGACGTCGACCGGGTCGATCGACGGAGCGGACTCCGGGAGCGGAGGCTGCGAGAGGGTGACCTCGGAGTCGACGACCGGCGTGAGCACCAGGTCGCGATCGGCCAGCACCAACCGGCCGTCGTCCAGCGTGCCGAACTGGCCTGTCGCCAGCCACCCGTCGTCGCCGGCAGCCTTCACGCCGACCCCGCGAAGCGCGATCGAGCCGTCGCTTCCGACCGCCACCGACACCCCGTCGAGCGGCGCGCCCACGCCACCGACCGGGCGGTCGAAGGGATCGCTCGGGCGCTCCAGCGTCGCCAGGCCCGTCGTGAGGAGGGTGCCGTACCCCTCGAGCGCTCGGACGTCGAGCGAGCGCATGATGTGCCGTAGCCGCGGCGCCAGCGAGGTCTCGTCGGCGATCGATACGACAGTGCGCAACTGCCCGCCCACGGCCTTGCGCAGACCGCGGTAGACCAGCGCGTCAGCCAGAGCGAAGCGCGTCTTGAGGCCGCGCGGCACCGTGCCGGAGCCGACGGCGATCGAGTGGTCGACGGCGACCTCGAGCCCCTGCCGCAGAGCGCTCGCACGCCCCGTCGACTCGGCGCGGTCGTGCGCGGCTTCGTCGATGAGCGCGAGAGCCGCGGGGGAAGCGACCAGAAGGGTCGGGCGGAACGACGCCATCGTCTCGATCAGGCGAGCAGGATCCGACAGGTGGCCGAGTCGGGTGCCGGTGGCGACGGCCACGAGGGTGCTCACGCGGGCGTGCACGTCGGTGGCCGGCAGGATCTGCAGCGTGGAGGCCCCGGCGCCGGTCTCTTCGTCGAGGACGGCGGCGATCGCGAGAGCGCGAGCCGTGAGAGCGCGGTGGCTGACGGTGACCAGCTCGGTGGCCCCGTCGGACGCTGTGCTCTTCAGGATCGCCGCGGCGGTGTCGGCCGTGACCTGTGCCGCGAGATCGTCGAGGGTCGAGTCGGCGACGGAGCGCCCGAGCCCGGCCAGCTTGTCGAGGTCGCCGAGTCCGATCTGCCAGACGTCGGAGACCAGGGGAGGTCGCCGTGCACCTCGTCGATCCGGGCGAAGTCGCGGGGGACTCGACGACGACGGCCTGAACGCGCGCCTCGTCGAGCAGCGCCATGAGATCGGACTGCGAGGCGTCGGCCGAGAGCGGCACGACGGCGACACCGATCGAGGCGGCGGCGAAGTCGATGAGCGTCGCCTCGAAACGGGTGGAGCAGAGCACCGCCAGGGCGTCGCCCGGGTGCAGCTCTGCGGCGAGGAACCCGCGGGCGAGCGAGCGTACGCGATCGTGGAACTCGCCGGCGGTGAGGTCGAACCAGCCGCCGAACGAGTCGGGGATGGCGAAGACGAGGGCATCAGGATCACGAGCGACACTGGCGACCAGAAGATCGGTCGTCGTCGGGTCTTCCGTCGCGGATTCGGCCACGGTCCTCCCCTTTCGAGTCGCTTGCAGGTCCGCCCACTGTACCGAAAGGGGGCGACGCCCCCGTGGACTGCCGCCCGCAGTGTCGACGGTAGAGTGGATGCTCGTGCAGGCCATCGGAATCGACATCGGCGGAACGAAGATCGCTGGCGGCGTGGTCACCGAACTCGGTGAGATCGTCGCGGAGCGTCGCGTGCCGACCCCCACGAGCAGCGACTCCGAAGCCATCGTCACAGCCGTCGTCGCGATGATCCGCGAGCTGCAGGAGATCGCGCCGAAAGACGGCGGTGACGTCGTCGCCGCCGGCGTGGCGGCTCCGGGCTTCATCGATGCCGCCCAGTCGACCGTCTACTACACGCCGAACATCCCGTGGCGGAACGAGCCCCTCCGCGCCCGGTTGAACGCCGAGCTCGACCTCCACATCACGATCGACAACGACGCGAACGCCGCAGGCTGGGCCGAGTTCCGCTTCGGCGCGGGTCGCCTCGCCAGCGACATGACGATGCTGACGATCGGCACGGGCGTCGGCGGCGCCATCGTCACCGAAGACCGGCTCTTCCGCGGCGGTTTCGGCACCGGCGGCGAGCTGGGCCACATGCGGGTCGTCCCCGACGGCCTGCTCTGCGGGTGCGGCGCGCACGGCTGCATCGAGCAGTACGGCTCGGGCCGCGCCCTGCTCCGCATGGCGAACGAGGTGGCGGATCGCGGCGGGGCGACCGGACACGGGCTGGCCGATCTGCGCGCAAGCAAGGGCGAGCTCACGGGTCACGACGTCTCCTCCTCCTGATGGCCGGTGACTCGGGCGCTCTCGAGGCCCTCCGGGAGCTCGGCTCGTGGCTCGGGCAGGCCTGCGCGTCGCTGAGCGTCGTGCTCGACCCGCAGCTTTTCGTCTTCGGCGGCGGGGTGGCGCAGGCGGGCGAGCTGCTTCTCGCTCCCATCCGCGAGGCCTACCTCGATCACCTCCCTGCTCGCGGCTTCCACCCCGAGCCCGACTTCGTCATCGCGGAGCTCGTCAACGACGCCGGTGTCGTCGGCGCGGCCGACCTCGCGCGCGTCCACGCCAAGGCCGTCTGACCGAGACCCGGCGTCCGGTTAGACTTCGACAGCTGACGCGAAGGAGACGCCGTTGTTCTACTGGATCATGAAGACGTTCCTCTTTCGTCCGATCCTGCTCTCCATCTTCCGCCCCTGGGTCGTCGGCAAAGAGAACGTCCCCGACGAGGGCGCCGTCATCTTCGCGAGCAACCACCTGTCGTTCGTCGACTCGGTGTTCCTCCCTCTCGTGCTCGAACGCCGCATCTCGTTCCTCGCGAAAAGCGACTACTTCACCGGGCGTGGCCTGCGCGGCACGTTGACGAAGGTCTTCATGACGGCCACCGGCCAGTTGCCCATCGACCGTTCCGGCGGGAAGGCCTCCGAGGCCTCGCTGCTCACCGGTCTCGGCGTCCTGGCCAAAGGGGAACAGCTCGGTATCTACCCCGAGGGCACCCGGAGCCCCGACGGGCGGCTCTACCGCGGCCGTACCGGTGTCGCCCGGATGATCCTGGAGGGCCGGGTCAAGGTGATCCCGGTCGCCATGATCGACACGCAGAAGGTCATGCTCACCGGCTCCAAGCGTCCGCATCTGCATCGCATCGGAGTGGTCTTCGGCAGCCCGCTCGACTTCAGCCGGTTCGAGGGACTGGAAGGCGATCGGTTCATTCTCCGCTCCATCACCGACGAGATCATGCACGAATTGAACAAGCTCGGTGGGCAGGAATATGTGGACGTCTACGCGTCTTCGGTCAAAGAGAGACGGGCTCTTCTTTCGCGATAAGCTCGCTCTTCGTGGCCGCCCGGCCATGATTTCCGACGTTATCTCGATGAGGACCACGTGCTCCAGACCGATTTCCCAGTCATCTCCGCCGATCCCGATGTGATCGCAGGGCTGGACTATTGGCGCACCCTCCCCATCAAGCAGCAACCCGAGTGGCCGGATCACGCGAGCGTCGAAGCAGCCTCCGCCGAGATCGCCACCTTCCCGCCGCTCGTCTTCGCGGGTGAGGTCGACACGTTGCGCGAGCGGCTGGCCGCGGCCGCGGCGGGCAAGGCGTTCCTGCTCCAGGGCGGAGACTGCGCCGAGACGTTCGCCGACGCCACCGCCGACAACATCCGAAACCGGGTGAAGACGATCCTGCAGATGGCCGTCGTGCTGACCTACGGCGCCTCCGTGCCCGTGATCAAGATGGGGCGCATGGCCGGCCAGTTCGCCAAGCCGCGCTCCAGCGACATGGAGACCCGCGACGGCGTCACCCTGCCGGCCTACCGGGGCGACATCATCAACGGATACGACTTCACGCCCGAGTCGCGCCAGCCGGATCCCGCGCGACTCGTCAAGGGCTACCACACCTCGGCCTCGACGCTGAACCTCATCCGCGCCTTCACGCAGGGCGGGTTCGCCGACCTCCGCCAGGTGCACTCCTGGAACAAGGGCTTCGCGTCGAACCCGGCCAACGTCATGTACGAGCACCTCGCGAAAGAGATCGACAAGGCGGTGCGCTTCATGGAGGCCGCGGGCGCCGACTTCGACGAGATGAAGCGGGCCGAGTTCTACACCTGCCACGAGGCGCTCCTGATGGACTACGAGCGCCCGATGACCCGGATCGACTCGCGCACCGGCACGCCGTACACGCTGTCGAGCCACTTCGTCTGGATCGGGGAGCGCACGCGCGACCTCGACGGCGCCCACGTCGACTTCCTGTCGCGGGTGCGTAATCCGATCGGCGTGAAGCTCGGTCCGACGACGTCGCCCGACGACATGCTGCGCCTGATCGACAAGCTGGACCCCGACCGCGAACCGGGCCGACTGACCTTCGTCACGCGGATGGGCGCCGGCAAGATCCGCGATGCCCTGCCGCCCCTGCTCGAGGCGATCAAGAAGTCGGACGCGACGCCGCTCTGGGTGTCCGATCCGATGCACGGCAACGGGATGACCACGCCGACCGGCTACAAGACGCGCCGCTTCGAGGAGATCGTCGACGAGGTCAAGGGCTTCTTCGAGGCGCATCGCGATGCCGGGACCCACCCGGGTGGCATCCACATCGAGCTCACCGGCGACGACGTCACCGAGTGCCTCGGCGGCTCGGAGCACATCGACGAGGCCACTCTCGCGACGCGCTACGAGAGCCTGTGCGACCCGCGTCTGAACCACATGCAGTCGCTCGAGCTGGCGTTCCTGGTGGCCGAAGAGCTCTCGGCAGCCCAGGCCTGATCGGCTCGCCGGTGCGACCCGCTCAGCCGATGCTGAGCGGGTTGTATTTGAGCGTGATCGTGTCGCCCTTGAACGCGCTCGCCTGACCGGCAGGATCCTGCGTCGACACCGTCAGCAGGTTCTTCCAGCCGACTGCGGCGACGGCCTTGCAGGCGAACGTCGTGCAGTCTTTGTAGGTCACCTTGAGCCCGAGGTTCTGCAGGGTCTTCTCGGCGTTCGCGACGGTCTTGCCGGTCACGTCGGGCACGGTGATCGGTGTCGGGCCCTTCGACACGACGAGATCGATCGTCGAGCCGGAGACGACGGCGCCGTCGCCCGACGCCCCCTGCCGGATCACGTTGCCGTTGGCGACCGAGTCGCTGTACTCACTGCTCGACTCGACGCCCTTCAGTCCCACGCCGGTGAGGGTCGCCTGCGCGGCGGACAGCGACTGGCCGGTGACGTCGGGGATCGGACCGAGCGAGACCGTGAGCGTGATCGGCCGACGTTCGGGGTAGGTCGTGGCCGTGCCGAGGTCGACGGTGCTGCCAGCGGTGTTCTTGCCGGCGACGGAGAGCACGACGCCTTTCGCGTGTGAATCGAACCGGTAGCTCGACTCGCCGACGCTGAACTTCGACAGCGCCTTCTTGGCGGCGTCTTCCTGTTGGCCGACCACCTTGGGCAGAGGCAGGATCCGGGGCCCCTGCGAGACCACGAGCTGGACGGCTGATCCCTTGTGCACGGTGGCACCGCCGCGGGGTTTCGTGCCGGTGACCTGACCGGCGGCGACGACCGCGTCGTACGTCTTGGCCTGCGTGGCGGAGACCGTGAATCCGTCGGCCTTCAATCGGGCCGTGGCGTCGGCGACGCTGGTGTTCGAGACGGTCGGAACCGACGCCTGGGCGCCGGGGCCGGTGCTGAACCAGGTCGCCGCTCCGCCGACGACCAGAGCGAGGACGATGACCACCACGAGCCACACGAAGCCGCGCTTTCGCCGCGCTGCCGCCTTGCGGCCGAGGGCCTGCGCGTTGCTCGAGCCGGTGGGCGTGATGGGACCGGTGCGGTGCCGGGCCTTCTGGAGGACCATCGTCTCGCCGGTCGAGCCGATGACGCCGGTCGCCGCGGTCGTTCCCTGCCCGGCTGCCGGCGGAACCGGAGCCATGGCGCGGGGGAGCACCATCGTCTTCGAGGTTCCGGCCGTGGCGTCGCCGCGCTGCAGGTCGTAGAGGTGCTCGAGCATGGCTCTGGCGTCGCGCGGGCGCTGCTCGGGGTCGCGAGCGGTCGCCCAGAGGACGAGCTCGTCGAGCTCGGGCGGCACGCGCGGGTTGACCGCCGAGGGCATCGGCACCGTGTCGTTCGCGTGCTGATACGCGATCTGCATCGGCTGGTCGCCCTTGTAGGGCTGCTCGCCCGTCAGCATCTCGTAGAGCATGATGCCGAGCGCGTAGATGTCGCTGCGCGTGTCGGCGATGCCGCGGGTGACGAGTTCGGGGAGAGGTAGGCGATCGTGCCGAGGAGTGCCGCCCCGGTCGCGGTGTTGGCGCTGGCCGCTCTCGCGAGCCCGAAGTCGCCGATCTTGATGCGGCCGTCGTCGGCGAGGAGGACGTTCTCGGGTTTGAGGTCGCGGTGGACGATCCCCGACTTGTGGGCGGCCGCGAGCCCCGCGAGCACGGCCTCGAGGATGTCGGTCGCCTGGTCGGGAGTCAGCACCTTGTGCTCCTGCAGCAGCTCGCGGAGCGTGATGCCGGGAAGGTATTCCATCACCAGGTAGGCCGACTCGTCGTCCTGCCCCTGGTCGAAGACGTTGACGACGTTCGGATGCGCGAGGCGCGCGGCCGAGCGGGCCTCCTGGATGAACCGTTCTTTGAAGTTCTCGTCGTCCGCGAGGTGGCCGTGCATGATCTTGACGGCGACGGGGCGTTCGAGCCGGAGGTCGGAGGCGAGGTAGACCGTCGCCATGCCGCCGCGGGCGATGCGTGAGCGGACCTGGTATCGGCCGTCGATGAGCCGGCCGATCATCGGGTCAGTCTGGTTGGCGCTCACCCGACGAATTTTACGGTCGCGGGGCCGAGAGGTCGCCCGGACTCACCGGGCCGCACCAAACCGTTACACGGTGAGAGGCGGCTCTAGAGGCCGGCGAGCCAGGTGCGCGCCGAGCGCTCCCACTTGGCGTAGCCGTTGGGGTAGGCCGAGACCTGCACGGCCTGGGCGGCCTGGGTCACCGTCATCCGAGACCAGCCGCTGATGTCGAGGAGCCCGCGGGTCGTCCCCGCGTTGGGATTCTTCGAGCCTCCGAAGAACAGGCGCGCCGCGTGGGTCGTGTCGAGGAGCTGGCTCCGGGAGCCCCAGCCCATGCTCGGCCGCTGTTGGAACAGTCCGACGGAGTCGCGGTCGCCCGAGCTGAGGTTGTAGAGGCTCGACTCCTGGGCGGCGGCGGCGAGAGCGATCACGATGCCGTAGTCGCTGACTCCGAGGGAGCGGCCCACTCGGATGATGGTCCGGGCGTTGCCCTGCTGCTCGGCGTCGAGCGACGACGTGGGGATCGATGCCCCGGTGGTCGAACCGGACGACACGGCCGAGGACCCGCCGGTCGAGGCCGACACCACGGTGGTGGCACCAGGGATGGTGAGCTTCTTGCCCGCGTAGATCGTGCTGGTCCAGCTCAGGTGGTTGGCTGCGAGCAGCTTGTCGACGGTCGTCGAGTGCGCCTTCGCGATGGACGACAGGGTGTCGCCGGCCTTGATCGTGTACGTCGAGCCGGCTGAGGAGGCGCTCTTCGTCGGCGCGGGAGCCGCGGCGACCGTCTTCACCGGTGTCGAGGCGGAGGAGCCGGGGATCGACAGCTTCTGCCCCGGGTAGATGATGCTCGACCAGCTGAGCCCGTTGGCCGTCAGCAGCGACTGCGTCGACACGTGGTGGCGGCTGGCGATCGAGGAGAGGGTGTCGCCGCGGACGATGGTGTAGCTCGAGGCCCTGGTGGGTGCGGCCGCGGCGGTCTTCGCGGGTGCGGCGATCCTCGCTGTGGTGAGGTGGAGCGTCTGCCCGGGGTAGATGGTCGACTTCCAGCTGAGGCCGTTCAGAGCAAGGACGGACGCCGTGGACAATCCGTAGCGACCGGCGATCGACGAGACGGTGTCGCCCGTCTTGACCTTGTACGTGGTCGGCGCGGAAGCCGTGTCGATGGTGGCGGCCGTGAGCTCGGCGTCGGGCTGGGCCGCACGCTTCGCCATGATGGCCGACAGGTCGATCGTGTTCGTGTCGTCGGGGCTGACGCCCGGCTTCTTGGGATGCGGCTGGACGTGGTCGGCCGCGAAGATCGGACCGGTGGCGCCCGCGGTCACGACCATCGAGGACGCCAGCACGATCGGCACCGTGCCGAGCATGCTGCGCCCGATGCGGTAGGCGGCGCTGCGGTTCGAGTTCTGATCCTGTGAGGTCATGTGGAGCGTCCCGGGGGTTGTGGTCGAGCGGCGACTGCGGAGTTCTGCGGCGTGTCAGCGACCTCCACGCTGGCACACATGTATAGGCAAGTCAATTAACGAGGCTGGTGTGACTGGTGTGACTGGGGCCCCAAAGCGGGGGAGGTGACGCTCGGCTCCAGGTCCGTGGCACAGTAATGGGGTGACTGATCTCTCCACGCGTCCCTGGTTCCCCACCACGACCTGGCTCACCCTTCCCGACGCGGCAGAGCGCCTCGGCACGACGGCGAGCCGTGTTCGCCGCCTGCTCGACGAGCACATCCTGGTCGCCACGCGCGTCGACGACGTCCGGAAGATCCCCGAGGCGTTCATCGTCGACGGCGAGCCGATGCACGAGCTCCGAGGCACGTTGACCGTCCTCCACGACAACGCCTTCACCGACGACGAGGCGCTCGACTGGCTGCTCTCCGACGAAGAATCGCTCGGGACGAGTCCCGTCGCGGCCCTGCTGGCCGGCCGCAAGGCCGAGGTGCGTCGCGTCGCCCAGTCCCTGTTGTAAGGCTGCGTTCTCTGCGACCGCTACGCGGAGCGGGCCGTCACGGTGTCGGCGAGCTGCGAGAGCTGCGATCGGGCGCTCTTCGCCAGGGGCGCGTTCTCGATGGCGTCCTTCGCGCGCGACACCTGATCGCTGATCGACTCCTCCAGGGCGTCCACCGCACCCGACTCGCGAATGGTGGCCTGCAGGATCGCGATCTGGTCGTCATCCAGCTCCGGGTCGCCCAGGAGCTCGTCCAGCAGTCGCACCGCGTTCCCGGGCAGCGACGCTCTCGCGGTCGCGATCAGGACCGTGCGCTTTCCTTCGCGCAGGTCGTCGCCGGCCGGCTTGCCCGTGATCGAGGGGTCGCCGAAGACTCCGAGCAGATCGTCGCGCAGCTGGTAGGCGATGCCGAGGGGGAGTCCGAACCGTCGCAGGGAGTCGAGGTGCGCGGCCTGACCGCCCGCCATCGCGGCTCCGATCGTGAGAGGCGCCTCCACCGAGTATTTCGCGGACTTGTAGACGATCACCCGCTGGGCCCGCGACAGGAGCTGGTCGTCGGGGACGCTGCCCCACGCGTTCTCCTCCAGGATGTCGAGGTACTGGCCCGCGGTCACCTCGGTGCGCATGCGGTTGAATTCGCGCCGCGCCGCCCGGGCCGCGTCGCGCGATGGCAGCGAGTCGAACGCCTCGGAGACGAGCTCGTCACTCCACGAGAGCAGCAGGTCGCCGAACAGGAGCGCTGCCGACGTACCGAAGGACTCGGGGTCGGACAGCCAGGCGCCGTCGCGGTGAAGCCCTTCGAACCGCCGGTGGGCTGCCGGCAGGCCGCGTCGGGTGTCGGAGTTGTCCATGATGTCGTCGTGGACGAGGGCCGCGGCGTGGAAGAACTCCAGCCCTGCGGACGCCGTCATGACGGAAGCGAGCTCGGCCTTGTCGGGCCCGGCGGCGAGCGGGTCGAACGACGACTCGATCGCCGCGACGGACTGCCAGCCCCAGTAGCAGAACAGGGCGCGGAATCGCTTGCCGCCCTGCAGGAGATCGGCCGAGAAGCGAGCGAACGGATCGAGGTCGGAGGCGATCTGCGCGAGGTGGGGACGCTGCCCGTCGAGAAAGGTGTCGATCCGGTCTTGAACGACGTCTACTAACCGCGTACTCTCAGCCACGCCGCTAGCCTAACCACAGACAGCGGTCGTAGAATTATGAGCTATCGAGCCCGCGTTCGCGCGAGCACAGACAGCCGTCCCTGAAGGGAACCAAAAGATGCCACTTTCCGAACAGGAGCAGCGGCTGCTCGAAGAGATGGAGCGCAGCCTCTACAACAACGACTCCGATTTCGTCACCACCATGGGCTCGCGTCGAGGACGACCGAGCTACACGATGGTCGTCGTCGGAATTCTGGGAGCACTCGTGGGGGTTGCCGTCGTCGTCGCCGGTGTCGCCTTCCGTCAGCCTCTCGTCGGTGTTGCCGGCTTCGTGATCCTGCTCGCGGGCGCCCTGTTCGCGATCGCTCCGCCTCGTCGTCGCCGTTCCCTCCTCGGTCCGGCCCCCGTCCCTCCCCATTCCTCCACCGGCCAGGGTCCTCGGGCCAAGCCGAACCGCGGCTCGATGATGGACCGCCTCAATGAGCGCTGGGATCGCCGCCAAGGCGGCGACGAGCGCTGACGCCCCACCTTCAAAAAAGGCCGACCTTCGGGTCGGCTTTTTTGTGGTGTGAAACACTCCCGGATCGACGAAATCCCTCCATTTCCCTCCACCCCGTACTTCGTTGCAAGTACGGGCTTTTTTATTCCCTACTGGCCCCAATTCGGGGCTTTGGCTGGTTGGAGTGGTGCAGTGTGGAGTAAAGTGGAGGAAACGGCGATAGGTGGGGGTGACGTGCAGTGTTCCTCGGTACCTACGCGCCCCGGCTCGACGAGAAAGGCCGCATCATCCTTCCTGCCAAGTACCGCGACGAGCTGGCCTCCGGGCTCGTGATGACTCGCGGGCAAGAACGGTGCGTGTACGTCTTCAGTCAGCGCGAGTTCGAAGAGCTGCACGGTCGCATCCGCCAGGCGCCCGTCACGTCCAAGCAGGCGCGCGACTACCTGCGACTGTTCCTCTCCGGCGCGTCCGACGAGATCCCCGACAAGCAGCACCGGGTCACGATCCCGGCGAACCTCCGCGAGTACGCCGGCCTCGGCCGAGACCTCACCGTGATCGGCGCGGGCAACCGGGCAGAGATCTGGGACACCGAGGCCTGGAACGCCTACTACGCCGAACAAGAGGCGTCCTTCTCCGACACCACGGAGGAGGTGATCCCCGGGCTCTTCTGACCTTCTGGCCCTGACTCCCAGCCGTCCACCCCTGGCGCACCTTCCCCGGTGCCAGGTGGGATGGATGGGGATCAGGCTCGAAGATCACCGGCTCCGCACCCCATGGCAGACGACCAGATCCACACCCCCGTCAACCTCGAGCGCACCCTCGAGTTGCTCGGTCCCGCGCTCTCGAAGCCCGGTGCCGTCGTCGTCGACACGACCCTCGGCATGGGCGGGCACTCCCGCGCGATGCTCCGGGCCTTTCCCGATCTCACGCTGGTCGGCCTCGATCGCGACACCGAGGCGCTCGCCATCGCCGGAGAACGCCTCGCCGAGTTCGGCGACCGAGCAAAGCTCGTGCACACCGAGTACGACGGTATCGCCGGAGCCCTCGACGATCTCGGCATCGGCGAGATCGACGGCGTCCTGTTCGACCTCGGCGTCTCGTCGCTCCAGCTCGACCGCGTCGAGCGGGGTTTCTCCTACTCGAAAGACGCACCGCTCGACATGCGGATGGACCCCACGCAGTCGCTCACCGCCGAGACGGTCCTGGCCACGTACACCGAGGCCGACCTGCGCCGGATCTTCTATCAGTACGGAGAAGAGAAGCTCGCGCCCCGCTACGCCCGCCGAATCGTCGAGCGTCGTGCCGAAGCGCCCCTCGTGCGCAGTGGTGACCTTGTCGACCTCCTCAGCGCGGCCACCCCCGCCGCCCTGTCGCGGGCCGGGCATCCGGCCAAAAGGGTCTTCCAGGCCCTGCGAATCGAGGTCAACGCCGAGCTGGCGTCGCTCGAGGCTGCGCTCCCGGCGGCTCTCGACCGCATCGCCGTCGGCGGCCGGATCGTCGTCCTGGCGTACCAGTCGCTCGAAGACCGCCTCGTCAAGCGCGAATTCGCCGCCAGGTCGAAATCGACGGCGCCGGCCGGCCTGCCGGTCGAGCTCCCGGAGCACCGACCCGAGTTCAGCCTCCTCGTCCGCGGCGCCGAACTCGCCGGCGACGAAGAGAAAGACCTGAATCCCCGAGCAAAACCCGTCCGACTGCGGGCTGCCGAGCGTATCCGGAGACAAGCATGAGCACGAACCTCGCCACTTCGCCGAGAGCCCGTTACGACGTCGGAAGCCCCGACGACGATCTCTTCGACGCACCGGCACCCCGCCGCGGGCCGATCGAGATCGTCACGAGTCGCGTGCAGCGCCAGGCGCGCCCTCGCATCCTGTACGCCCTCATCGCGACGGCGGCGCTCTTCGTCCTGTTGCTCACCCAACTCGGTGTCAGCATCGCGCTCAGCCAGGGCGCCTATCAGATCTCCGCTCTGCAAGACACGCAGACCTCACTCAGCCGCTCGCAGCAGAAGTACTCCGAGAAGCTGCAGGTCCTCTCGTCGCCGCAGAACATCGCGAACAACGCGGCGGCGCTCGGCATGATCCGCAACCAGAACCCGGTGTATCTCGACCTGTCCACCGAGAAGGTCTACGGCACGCCCACTCCCGCGGTCGGCGATGCGAAGTCGTCGCAGAACCTGATTCCGAACAGCCTCCTCAAGGGCACCAAGGTCGTCACCAAGGCTCCTTCCACGGCAAAATCACCCGCGTCCTCTTCGTCGACGACGGGCGCGGCAGCCACGGATTCGACCGCGGCGAAGGTACCGTCGACGACGAATCAACTGGCTGCTCCGCAAACCCGCTAGGCACACCGTGGGGTGGGCGGCGAAGCCGGCCGATGAGTGCGGGCGGCGCTGGTCGTCTCCCGCGGTGAGGAACCACTCGTGAGAGCAACCGGATACCCGAGCGTTCGCGGCCGTCGCCGTCGGGCCACCGTCGCCGCCATCGCGATCTTCGCGCTCGTCGCGATCTTCGTTGTCCGGTTGGTGGACATCCAGGTGGTGCAGGCGGCGACCCTCAACGCCGATGCCGTCGGCAAGCGGTCGATCTCGACGACCATCTACGGCGATCGAGGCAAGATCGTCGACACCAACGGCAAGGTGCTCGCAGGGACGGTCCTCCGCTACGACATCACCGCGGTGCCCAAGTTCGCTCAGGCCGGTTACACGACGACCGACGCGAAGGGAGTGAAGCACACCTTCACGCTCCAGCAGGCCGCGCAGCAGATCGCGTCGGCCACCGGCGTCAAGGTCTCGACGATCCTCAGCGGCCTCACCGGCGACAAAGAGAGCCTCTACGTCAAGCTGGTCAGTGCCGTCGACGTCGACGCCTACGACAAGATCACCAAGCTCGGGATCTCGTGGCTCTATCCTCAGCGCACCACGGCCCGCACCTATCCCGACGGCGCCGTCGCGGGCAACCTCGTCGGCTTCGTCGGAACGGACGGTGCGCAGGCCGGGCTCGAACTCGAGTACAACAGCTGCCTCGCCGGCAAGAACGGCTCCCAGACCTACGAGCGCGGTGCGGACGGAGTCAAGCTGCCCGGCTCCACGGTGACGAAGAAGGAAGCCGTCGACGGGGGCACGCTCGAGACGACGATCGACTCCGACCTCCAGTACCAGATGCAACAGGATCTCAACGAGCAGGTGCAGGCCATCGGCGCCACCTCGGGCACGGTCGTCGTCATGAAGGTGTCCGACGGCTCGCTCCTCGCCGTCGCCGACTCCGGCAGCGTCGACCCCAACGACGTCAACGCGAGCAAGGGCAAGAATCTCGAGTCGAGAGCCTTCCAGGCCTCCTACGAGCCCGGCTCGACATTCAAGGCCATGACGGCCGCCACAGCGATCGATCTCGGTGCCGCGAGCCCCGCCTCGCAAGAGGTGGTCGCCGACACGCGCAACTTCTCCTGGGGCGGGATGATCGGCGATGCCGAGGCACACCCGGTCGAGCACCTCACCCTCGCCGGCATCCTCGCCGATTCGTCGAACGTCGGCATCTCCTACATCGGCCAGAAGGTGACGAAGCAGCAGCGCTACGACTACATGCTCAAGTTCGGCCTCGGGCGGACGAGCGAAGTCAACTTCCCGGGCGAGTCGGTCGGCCAGCTCCGCCCCGCCTCCAAGTGGGACTCCCAGACCGACATCAACTCCATGTTCGGCCAGGGGGTCGGCGCCACGGCGATCCAGACGGCGAGCATCTACCAGACGATCGCCAACGGCGGCGTCCGGATGCCGGTCAAGCTCGTCAAGGGCTGCGTCGGGAGCGACGGCAAGGTCACCGACGCACCGAGCGACAAGGGCACCAGGGTCGTCTCGCAGAAGGCGGCGAACGACGTCGTCGACATGCTCGAGAACACGATCCCGGAGGGCACCTTGAAGGGCATGACGCCCATCTCCGGCTACAACGTGGCGGCCAAGACCGGGACCGCCCAGATCGCCGACGGCCCCGGAGGAACCTACGGCAGCGACTACATCATTTCGGTCGCGGGCATCGCTCCGGCCGAGAACCCCCAGTACGTCGTGCTCGTGACGTTCAACAAGCCGACTACGCTGAAGACTTCGTTCGCGGCGGCTCCCGCCTTCCGCGAGATAATGTCCCAGGTCCTGGAGAACTACCGCGTGAAGCCGTCGACCACGGCACCCACCCATCTCCCGGATACGTGGTAGGCCACACCGTGCCCGATCACCAGCACACCCCGCGTGGCAAGAAATGAGGAATCTTTGAGTGCCCGGATCCCCCGGTCCTACGACCGGAACATCCTCGGCGAGGTCGCTCGGCCAACTGGCCAGCGAATTCGGACTCGAGCACATCGGATCGCTCGACGGAATCGAGATCACGGGTGTGACCCTCTCGACCGGCGATCTCCACCCCGGCGATCTCTACGTCGGCGTCCCCGGCGCCCACCGGCACGGAGCCGAGTTCGCCGACCAGGCGCGCGAGGGCGGCGCGGTCGCGCTGCTCACCGACGCGGCCGGCGCCGAGATCGCGAAGGAGAGCGGTCTGCCCGTGATCCTGGTCGACTCGCCCCGCGCTGCGCTCGGCGACGTCTCGGCCTGGGTGTACCGCACCAACGAACACGCTCCGCTGCTGTTCGCGGTCACCGGCACCAACGGCAAGACCTCGACGTCGTACCTCCTCGAGGGCATCCTCAAGCAGATGGGCCTCGTCACGGGGCTGTCGTCGACGGCGGAACGCCACATCGGCGATCTCACCGTCGTGTCACGGCTGACCACGCCCGAGGCGAGCGAGATGCACGCGCTCCTGGCTCGCATGCGCGAGAGCGAGGTCCGCGCCGTCGCCGTCGAGGTGAGCGCGCAGGCGCTCAGCCGCAACCGTGTCGACGGCCTCGTCTTCGACGTCGCCGGGTTCACCAACCTCAGCCACGACCACCTCGACGACTACGCAGACATGGAGGAGTACTTCCAGGCGAAGTTGCCGCTCTTCCAGCCCGACCGTGCCGTTCGCGGCGTGGTGTCCCTCGACTCTCCGTACGGCCAGCGCGTCGTCGAGGCGTCCCGGATCCCGGTCACGACGATCAAGGTGGTGCCTCCGATCACCGAGGGCACCGACGACGCCGACTGGAGCGTCGAGATCCTCGACGAGCAGGCCGCGTACACCGAGTTCCGCCTGTCGGGCCCCGAGGGGCGCTCGCTCGTCACCCGAGTGCCGATGATCGGCTGGCACATGGCCGCCGACGCCGCGCTCGCCATCGTGATGATGGTCGAGGGCGGCTTCGAGCTCGAGGCGATCGGGCAGGCTCTCGACGAAGACGGAGGCATCGTCGCCTACCTGCCGGGCCGCACCGAGCGCGTCTCGGGAGATCGCGGGCCGAGCGTCTTCGTCGACTTCGGACACAGCCCCGACGCCTTCCTCAACACGCTGAAGGCCGTGCGCCGGTTCACCCCCGGCAAGGTCATCATGCTGTTCGGCGCCGACGGAGACCGCGACACGACGAAGCGCCCCGAGATGGCGCGAGTCGCCGCGGCGGGATCCGACATCCTCGTGGTCACCGACCACCACCCGCGCTTCGAAGACCCCGAAACGATCCGCAAGACTCTCGTCGACGCGGCGCGCGAGGCCTACCCCGAGCACGAGATCCACGAGGTGAGTCCGCCCGAGGCCGCCATTCGTGCCGCCGTCGCGCTGGCGGGCGAGGGCGACTCGATCCTCTGGGCCGGGCCGGGACATCAGGACTACCGCGACATCCGGGGCGTCCGCACGCCGTATTCGGCCCGAGAAGAAGCGCGGGCCGCTCTTCGAGAGGCCGGGTGGGCCGAGTGATCCCGCTGACCCTGGCGGAGGTCCGCACGATCGTCGGCGGCGAGCTGACCCTGAACGGCGACGCCACCGAGAACTCCGTCGTCTCGGGCTCCGTCGAGACCGACTCGCGTCTCGTCGGTCCGGGCTCCTCTTCTTCGCCCTTCCAGGCGAGGTCACCGATGGCCGCCTCTTCGTGCCGAGCGCCGTCGAGAACGGCGCCGCTCTCATCGTCACCGAGGCCGAGATCGAGGCCTCGGTCCCCGTGATCCTGGTCCGCGACGGCGTCGTGGCGCTGGCCGATCTCGCCCGCGAGGTCGTCGCGCGCGTCCGCGCATCGCAGGCCGACGAGTCCCTTCGGCTGCGCGTCGTGGGCATCACCGGGAGCAATGGCAAGACGAGCACCAAGAACATGCTGCGCGCGATCCTCTCCGCCGTCGGGCCAACCGTCGCGCCGGAGGGATCGTTCAACAACCACGTCGGAGCACCGATCTCGATGTTGCGGGCCGACTTCGACACCCGTTACCTCGTCGCCGAGATGGGCGCCGCCGGCCCGGGTGAGATCGCCCGGCTGGTCGCCATCGCCCGGCCAGACACGGGGGTCGTCCTCAAGGTGGGCATGGCCCACGCCGACGGGTTCGGCGGCATCGAGGGCACGCGCAGGGCCAAAGCGGAGATGGTCACCGACCTGCCCGCTTCGGCGACCGCGCTCCTGAACGTCGACGACTTCCGCGTGGCCGGCATGGCCGACGACACCGCGGCTCGCGTCGTGACGTTCGGCCTGTCGGACGGAGCGACCTACCGCGCCACCGACATCGACGTCTCGTCGACGGGCACGAGCTTCACGCTGCACGCGCCGGGCGTCACCCGGCCCGTCGCACTCAAGATCCTGGGCGAGCACCACGTCATGAACGCCCTGGCAGCTCTCGGTGTGGCGGGGGAGTGGGGCCTCGACGTCGATCGGGCGGCGACCGTCCTCGAGTCGGTCACCCGAGCCGAGCGCTGGCGCATGGAGGTCCTCGAAGCAGGACCGGGGATCACCGTCATCAACGACGCCTACAACGCCAGCCCAGACTCCGTGGCCGCTGCCCTGAAGACCCTGGCCCAGATCACCGGTCCCGACCAGCGGTCCGTCGCGGTGCTCGGTGAGATGGCCGAACTCGGCGACTACGCCCAGGAGGAGCACGACCGCATCGGTCGACTCGTCGTCCGGCTCAACATCCACAAGCTCGTGGTGGTCGGAAACGCGGCTCGGCACGTGCACATGGCAGCGGGCCTCGAAGGTTCGTGGGATGGTGAGACCATGCTCGTACCCGACCTCGATGCCGCCTACGAGGCGGTGCGATCCGATCTGCGTCAGGGGGACATCGTGCTGGTCAAGTCGTCGAAATCGGGCGGGCTCCGGTTCCTCGGAGACCGGCTCGCGGGGGTGACCGCGTGATCGCCCTCCTCATCGGCGGCGGCGTGTCGCTCGTCTTCACCCTCCTTCTGACCCCGCTGTTCATCCGCCTGTTCCACCGCCTCGGCTGGGGCCAGTTCATCCGCAGCGATGGCCCGCAGTCGCACCACACGAAGCGCGGCACCGCCACGATGGGCGGCATCATCCTCATCCTGGGCTCCGTGCTCGGCTACTTCGTCGGGCACCTCGTCGGCGGCGATCACCTCACGACAAGTGGCCTGCTGGCGCTCCTCATGATGGTCGGCCTCGGTTTCGTGGGCTTCCTGGACGACTTCACCAAGGTCCGCAATCAGCGCAGCCTCGGCCTCACCGGCTGGGCGAAGATCCTCGGCCAGGTCGTCGTCGCCGTGGTCTTCGCGATCCTGGCGCTGACGGTGCACGGTCGCGTCGGCCAGACTGCCGCTTCCACCTTCATCTCGGGCGTCCGCGACATCCCGTGGCTCAACCTGGCCTTCGCCGGGTCGATCATCGGCGGCATCCTGTTCACCATCTGGGTAATCATGATCACGGCCTCCGCTTCGAACGGCGTCAACGTCGCCGACGGCCTCGACGGACTCGCCACCGGCGCGTCGATCCTCGCCATCGGGTCGTACATCTTCATCGGCTTCTGGCAGAACAACCAGCTTTGCGGCAGCGCCCGCGCCGTGCAGAACGCGTGCTACAACACGACCAACCCGCTCGATCTCGCGGTCGTCGCCGCGTGCGTCTCCGGCGGCCTCATCGGCTTCCTCTGGTGGAACACCTCGCCGGCGCAGATCTTCCTCGGCGACACCGGTTCGCTCGGCCTCGGCGGAGTGCTCGCCGCGCTGGCGATCCTCAGCCGCACCGAGCTGCTGCTCGTCCTGATCGGCGGCCTGTTCCTCGTCGTCACCGGCTCGGTGATCCTGCAGCGGATCTACTTCAAGCTGACGCACGGCAAACGCATCTTCCTCATGAGTCCGCTGCACCACCACTTCGAGTTGAAGGGCTGGGCCGAAGTCACGGTCGTCGTCCGGTTCTGGATCATCGCGGGGCTCTTCGTCGCTGCCGGCATCGGCACCTTCTACCTCGAATGGATCAGCAAGGTCTGATGAGCGACTCTCGACTCGACACCCTCACGAGCTGGCACGCCGACTGGAAGGGCCTTCGCGTCGGGGTCCTCGGTCTCGGCGTGACCGGGTTCTCGGTCGCCGACACGCTCTGTGAGCTCGGCGCCGAGGTTCTGGTGGTCGCGCCCGACGATTCGTCCGACGCTGCCCGGCTTCTCCCGGTCATCGGCGCGCGACTCGTCGTGCAGTCCGACCTGACCACTCCGCCCGCCGAGCTGATCGATTTCGACGCGGACGTGATCGTGGTGAGCCCCGGCTTCGCGCCGCATCACCCGCTGATCGTCTGGGCGTCCTCCACGCGGGCAGCGGTCTGGGGCGACGTCGAGCTGGCCTGGCGCGTCCGCGACAAGACCGGCAGGATCGCCGAGTGGGTGCTCATCACCGGCACCAACGGCAAGACCACGACGACGCAACTGGCGGCAGCCATGTTCGCGGCCGACGAGCGCACCGTGGCGGCCTGCGGCAACATCGGCCTGCCCGTGCTCGACGCCATCCGCGAACCCGACGGCTTCGACGTCCTGGTCGTCGAGCTCTCCAGCCACCAGCTGCACTACCTGCCGATCGAAGGGCCCGGTGCCCTGCATCCTGCCGCGTCGGCCTGCCTCAACGTCGAGGACGACCACCTCGAGTGGCACGGTGGAGCCGATGCCTATCGCGCCGCGAAGGGCCGGGTCTACGCGAACACGCGCATCGCCTGCGTGTACAACCGCGCGGACGCCACCACGCAGCGCCTCGTGCACGAAGCGGACGTCATCGAAGGCTGCCGAGCCATCGGCTTCGGCGTCGATGCGCCTCCGGTCAGCGACGTCGGCGTCGTCGAAGGGCTTCTCGTCGATCGAGCGTTCCTCGACGACCGCCGCCATCGCGCGCTCGAGCTCACGACGCTCGAGACCCTGGAGTCCTCCGGGCTCGACGCGCCGCACCTCGTCGAAGACGTTCTGGCGGCGGCGGCTCTCGCCCGGGCCCTCGACGTGCCGCCGGACGCGATCCACCTGGCCGTCGCCGCCTTCCGTGCCGACCACCACCGCTCCGAGGTCGTCGCGACGGCCGACGGCATCTCCTGGATCGACGACTCGAAGGCCACCAACCCCCATGCCGCACGGGCTTCGCTGCTCGCCGCGGGCCCGGTCGTCTGGATCGTCGGCGGTCTCTTCAAGGGCGTCGACGTCGCGCCGCTCGTGCGAGACGACACCTCCGCCGTCAAGGCGGCCGTGTTCATCGGGCAGGATCGGCAAATGCTCAGGGAAGCCTTCCGGCGACACGCGCCCGGCATACCCGTCTTCGAGGTCGACGAGACCGACACTGAACGGGTGATGCCGCAGGCCGTGACGTTGGCGGCCGCGATCGCCACTGCAGGAGACACCGTCCTGCTGGCGCCCGCAGCGGCATCGTTCGATCAGTTCGCCGACTACGGCGCCCGGGGAGACGCTTTCGCCCGGGCCGTCCACGACCACCTGGGAGGTGACGCCGATGGCCGACACACCATCGAGCCTCCCGCGACGCCTGAGCGCTAAGAGCGGCGCGGCGAGCGGGCGCGAGACGCAAAGCCACGAGAGCGACGACACCCGCACCGCAGCCGCCCTGGTCGCCGTCCGCAAGCTCTTCGCCGCCGAGTCCACCTCGTTCTTCATCGTCCTCGGCACGGCGCTGTTCCTGGTCGTCTTCGGACTCGTGATGGTGCTCTCGTCCTCCAGCGTCGAGCAGTACGTCGCCACGCACGACTTCTTCGGCGCCTTCCTCCGCCAGGGCATCTTCGCCGCCGTCGGGGTCCCCCTGATGCTCGTCGTCTCGCGCGTCCCGACGTGGGCCTGGAAGAAGTACTCCTGGCACCTGCTCGCTGCGTCGATGATCCTGCAGCTTCTCGTGTTCACCCCCTGGGCGTCACGGTCAACGGCAACCGCAACTGGATCCACATCGGGTCGTTCAGCGCGCAGCCGTCGGAGTTCCTCAAGCTGTCCCTCTGCATCTGGATCGGGATGATCCTGGTCAAGAAAGAGAACCGGCTCGACGACTGGCGCCAGGTCGCGGTGCCCCTCGTCCCGGTCGTGCTGATCGCGATCGTCCTCGTCATGCGGGGTGGCGACCTCGGGACCACCTTGATCCTGCTCATGCTCGTCGGGGTCGGCGTCTTCCTCAGCGGCGTGCGGCTCAAGTTCTTCGTCGTGCCGCTCCTCCTGATGGCCGTGGCGATCCCTCTCCTCACCATCAACGGCGGCAGCTCGCGCTCGACCCGCATCTCGGCCTGGCTGTCCGGCTGCAATACGGCCGAGGCCTACCAGTCGACCTGCTGGCAGACGACGCACGGTCTCTGGGCGATGGCGTCCGGCGGTGTCTTCGGCGTCGGGCTCGGCAACTCGAAGGCCAAGTGGTCGTGGTTGCCCGAGGCCGACAACGACTTCATCTACGCGATCATCGGCGAAGAGCTCGGTCTCATCGGCGCCTGCGTCGTGCTCGGCCTCTTCATCGTGCTCGCGGTGTCCTTCATCAAGATCGTCCGACGTTCGGACGACGCCTTCGTGCGCATCGTGACGGGCGCGATCATGACCTGGATCATCGGACAGGCGCTCGTCAACGTCGCGGTCGTGCTCGGCCTCCTGCCTGTCCTCGGCGTTCCGTTACCCCTGATAAGCGCCGGTGGATCGTCCCTCGTATTCGTGCTCGTCGCGCTGGGTGTCGTGCTGTCGTTCGTGCACCACTCGCCCGACGACGAGCCCTCAGCGACCGTCGCTCGCGACCGGGTAGGGTCTCTCCGGTGACGACGTATCTGCTCGCCGGCGGAGGCACCGCCGGCCACGTGAATCCTCTCCTCGCGACCGCCGATCGGCTGCGTCGTCGGGAGCCCGGGGCCGTCATCCTGGTCCTCGGCACGGCCGAAGGGCTCGAGGCGCGACTCGTGCCCGCGCGCGGCTACGAACTGCTGACCGTTCCGCGGCTGCCCTTCCCCGGAAGCTCGGTGCGGCTGCCGTCCGCTTCCCGAAGCGCATCGCCTCGTCCATCTCCGGGGTGCGTCGGCTGCTGGCCGAACACCACGTCGACGTCGTCGTGGGCTTCGGGGGCTACGCCGCAGCTCCCGCCTACCTGGCGGCCTGGCGCAGCAAGGTCCCGATCGTCGTCCACGAGGCGAACGCCAAGCCCGGTATCGCCAACCGCCTGGGCGCCCGCGTCACGAAACACGTGGGGGTCGTCTACAAGTCGACCAAGCTGAGCCACGCCCGCCAGGTGGGGATGCCCCTGCGCGACGAGATCGAGAACCTCGATCGTCACGCCACCAGGGGCGAGGCCCTTCAGTTCTTCGGACTCGACCCCGCCAAGCCGACCGTGCTCGTCACCGGCGGCTCCACCGGAGCCCGGCGCCTCAACGACACCGTCTCCAGGGCGGCCGAAGCGATCATCGGTGCCGGGTGGCAGATCCTGCACATCACCGGTGAGAAATCCGAGCTGAATTCCACGTCGCTGGCCGCCTACCATCTCCTCAAGTACTGCGACCGGATGGACCTCGCTCTGTCCGCCGCCGACTTCGTCGTCTCCAGGGCCGGATCCGCGATCGTCAGCGAGCTCACCGCTCTCGGCCTGCCCGCGGTCCTCATCCCGTACCCGGTGGGCAACGGCGAGCAGAAATTCAACGCGACCGACGTCGTCGACGCCGGGGGAGCGGAGCTCGTCGCCGACGCCCAGTTCACTCCGGCCTGGGTTCGCTCGCACGTCGTCCCCCTCCTGCTCGATCGCGCCAGGATCGCCGACATGGCGGCCCGAAGCGCCTCGGTCGGGTTCCGAGACGGCGCCGACCGCATGGTCGATCTCGTTCTGTCAGCCGTTCCCGTCACACCTTCCACGACCCTCAGCGAGAAGCCATGATCAAGCCCGACCTCACCCAGCCCCTGCCCGAGTCGCTCGGCAGGGTCCACTTCGTCGGCATCGGAGGCTCGGGAATGAGCGGGATCGCGCGGGTCTTCCTCGCGGCGGGCCACCAGGTGACGGGCTCGGACGTCCGAGAGTCGTCGAACATCACCGCCCTTCGCGAGCTGGGTGCCACCATCGCCATCGGGCACGACGCCGCCAACGTGGGGGATGCCGACACCCTCGTCGTCACCGGCGCCCTGTGGCAGGACAATCCCGAGTACCAGCTCGCCCTCTCCAAGGGGCTGCCCGTCCTGCACCGCTCCCAGGCCCTCGCCTGGCTCATCGCCGGGCAGCGGCTCGTCTCCGTCGCCGGCGCGCACGGCAAGACCACCTCGACCGGAATGATCATCACGGCCCTCCTCGAAGCCGACCGCGACCCGAGCTTCGTCAACGGAGGCGTGATCCAGTCCCTCGGGGTCAGCGCCAAGGGCGGTGACGACGACCTCTTCGTGATCGAGGCCGACGAGTCCGACGGCTCGTTCCTGCTCTACGACACCTCGATCGCCCTGATCACCAACGTCGACGCCGACCACCTCGACTTCTACGGTTCTCGTGAGGCCTTCGACGAAGCCTTCGTGACCTTCGCGGGCGCGGCGTCCGAGTTCGTGGCGATCTCCAGCGACGACCCCGGGGCGGTCGCGGTGACGGCGTCGCTCGACGCGTCGAAGGTCGTCACGTTCGGCACGGCCGAGAACGCCACCGTCCGCGTCTCCGACGTCACGACCTCCGGCCCCGTGGCCTTCACGCTCGGTCACCTCGGCATCGACCGCCGGGTGCAGCTGAGCATCCCCGGCCATCACAACGCGCTCAACGCGGCCGGCGCCTACGCCGTGCTCGTCGGCCTCGGCCTGACACCGGAGGAGGCGATCATGGGCCTCGAGGTGTTTGGGGGCACCCAGCGTCGTTTCGAGCTGCACGGCACCGTCCGCGGCGTCAGCGTCTACGACGACTACGCGCACCACCCCACGGAGGTGCAGGCGGCGCTCCAGGCGGCACGGTCCGTGGTCGGTCGGGGGCGATTGATCGCCGTCCACCAGCCGCACCTCTACAGCCGCACCCGGATGATGGCGGGAGACTTCGCGGCGGTCTACGAAGACCTGGCCGACTTCACCGTCGTCCTCGACGTCTACGGGGCACGAGAAGACCCCGAGCCCGGCGTCACGGGAGAACTGGTGTCGTCGCGCTTCGTCGACGCCGCGCGCGTCGACTACCTCCCCGACTGGCAGGAGGCCGCCGACCGCGTGGCCCAGGTGGCTCGCGACGGCGACTTCGTCATCACCCTCGGGTGCGGTGACGTCTACCGCATCGTGCCCCAGCTCCTGGGCAGCCTCGAGGCGACCCCTGCGTCGGGGGCATCCGCCGAGACGGCCGAGTGAGCCGAGCGGGATGAAGCGCCCCGAAGGGTTCGACCGCCTCGCAGCCAAGGCCGCGTCGCCGAAGGCTCCGTCGGCCCCGCAACCGGACCCTCGCGTCGAGGCGTCGGGCTCTGCGCCAGGGGTGAAGACCTCGGCGCCGGAGACGACGAGAGCGGAGCCGGCGCCCGCGGCTGCGAGCGCACCAGCGACAGAGCCCGCGGGGCCTGCCGAGCGTCGCGATCCTGCGTACCTGACTCCTCCCCGCTCGTCGCCGGCCGAAGCCCGCGACCGCGCTCGAGCCTCCCGCCGCCTCGCGCGCCGCGCCGCCGCCGCTCGTCGCGCCGTCGAGCGCACGGAGGTCCGCCGTTTCACCCGGCGTTCCCGACACCGTCGCGCCGCCTGGATCACCGCGGGCGCCGTCGTCGTGGTTCTCGTCGGCTCCGTGACCATCAGCGTCTTCTCACCCCTGCTGTCCTTGCAGTCCGTCAAGGTGGAAGGCACGTCCCGGGTCGACAAGGCAGCCGTGCAGAAGTCGCTCGACCAACAGCTCGGAAAGCCGCTCGCGCTGATCGACTTCTCGGCGGTGAAAGCAGACCTGTCGAACTTCCCCTGATCGAGTCGTATGTCACGGAGACCATGCCGCCGCACACGCTCGTCGTCCGCATCACGGAGCGCGAGCCGATCGCGTCGGTGAAAGTCGGCAAGACCTTCGAGCTGGTCGACCCGGCCGGCGTGATCATCGCGACCTCCACGAAACAACCCGCCGGTTACCCGCTGGTCGATCCCAAGGGCGCCGGGCTCGACGGCAAGGTCTTCCGCTCGACGGCCGAAGTCCTGCTGTCGCTTCCCGACCAGCTGCGGAAGACCGTCACCTCGGTCACCGCTTCGACGGCCGACGACGTCACCCTCACGCTGACGACCGGCGAGCACGTCGTCTGGGGGAGCGCCGACTCGTCCGACCGCAAGGCGCAGCTGCTCGCGGGCCTCATCAAAGACCACAAGGCGCGCAACCCCACCCAGTCGGTCGTCTACGACGTCTCGGCCCCGGACAACGGCATCATCCGCACGAAGTAGGAGGCCGCGTGTCGCGGTGTCCTCCTTTTCTGCGCGACGAATGCCGCGACACGCGGTGCACCTCGGGGCGACGCCCAGGGGCGGCACCTACCTTGTGACTGCAGGATATGCATACTGAGCATAAGTTTAAGCTTCAAGTAGAACTTTAGGCTTACCCCCAAGCTTTCAGAGCAACGACAGTTTTTCTTTCAGGCGGAGGCCGGACGTGACAACGAACCATAACTACCTAGCCGTGATCAAGGTCGTCGGTGTCGGCGGCGGTGGCGTCAACGCCGTCAACCGCATGATCGAGCTCGGACTCCGCGGCGTCGAGTTCATCGCCATCAACACCGACGCGCAGGCGCTGCTTTTGAGCGACGCCGACGTCAAGCTCGACGTCGGACGCGAACTGACGCGCGGCCTCGGAGCCGGTGCCGACCCCGAGGTCGGCCGGCGCGCGACGGAAGACCACGCGGAAGAGATCGAAGAGGCACTTGCCGGCGCCGACATGGTGTTCGTGACCGCGGGCGAAGGCGGCGGCACCGGCACCGGCGGCGCTCCCGTGGTCGCTCGCATCGCGAAGTCGATCGGCGCGCTGACGATCGGTGTCGTCACGAAGCCCTTCGGTTTCGAGGGCAAGCGTCGTCAGGCGCAGGCCGAGGCTGGTGTGGCTTCGCTGAAAGACGAGGTCGACACCCTCATCGTCGTCCCGAACGACCGCCTGCTCGAGATCTCCGAGCGCGGCATCTCGATGGTCGAGGCCTTCGGCACGGCCGACCAGGTACTCCTCGCCGGTGTGCAGGGCATCACCGACCTCATCACGACGCCCGGCTTGATCAACCTCGACTTCGCCGACGTCAAGAGCGTGATGCAGGGCGCAGGATCCGCGCTCATGGGCATCGGCTCCTCTCGCGGCGCCGACCGAGCCATCAAGGCCGCCGAGCTCGCCGTCGCCTCGCCTCTCCTGGAGGCGTCGATCGATGGCGCCCACGGCGTCCTGCTCTCCATCCAGGGGGCTCCAACCTCGGAATCTTCGAGATCAACGACGCTGCGCGCCTGGTGCAGGAGGCCGTCCACCCCGAGGCCAACATCATCTTCGGTGCCGTCATCGACGACACGCTGGGCGACGAGGTGCGTGTCACCGTCATCGCCGCGGGCTTCGACGGCGGCGAGCCGTCGACCAAGGTCAAGGAGCGCCGCTCGAGTTTCGTCGAGTCGGACGGCCCTGCGACGACCACGGTCGCCGGAGTCAGCGCCATCGCCGACAGCGGCACGGTGCCCTCCTATCAGCGGCCTGAAGAGCCTGCCACGCAGGCGTCCGACCCCGTTTTCGACGACGGTGACGACGACCTCGACGTGCCCGACTTCCTGAAGTAGAAGTGCCCTCCAGCGAGTCAGAGCTCGCCGGCCGCGTCGACGACGTCTTCGGGCGGATAGCCGACGCGGCCACGGCCGCCGATCGCGATCCTGCCGACCTGACGACGATCGTCGTCACCAAGTTCCACCCCGACACCCTGGTGCGAGGGCTGTACGCGGTCGGCATCCGCGATGTCGGCGAGAACCGTCACCAGGAGGCCCAGGCGAAGGCGCGATCCACGGCCGACCTCGAGGGGCTCCGCTGGCACTTCGTGGGGCAGTTGCAGTCGAAGAAAGCCAGGCAGGTCCGCGCATACGCGAACGCCGTGCACTCCCTCGACCGCCTGAGCCTCGTCGACGCGCTCGGCAGCGACGAGGGCGAGTCGCTCGACGGCTTCGTCCAGGTCAACCTCACGGACGACCCCGCGCGCGGCGGCGTCCGCCCCGCCGACCTCGAGTCGCTCGTCGAGCGAATCCTCGGTACTCCTGGGCTCCGACTTCGCGGCGTGATGGCTGTGGCGCCTCTCGACGGCGAGCCTCGGGCGGCGTTCGCTCGGCTCCGCGAGCTGTCGGACCGCGTCCGCGCCCTCGACTCGGGGGCGGACGGCATCTCCGCCGGAATGTCCCACGACTTCGCCGATGCCATCGCCGAGGGCGCGACACACCTACGAATCGGAACGGCAATCACGGGAAACCGGCCGGACGCTCGTTAATCTCGATGCAGACCAGCCACGACCGGAGGACACCATGGCGAACCCGCTGAAGAAGAGCCTGATCTACCTGGGGCTTGCCGACGAAGAACTCGATTACGAAGACGAGTCGCCGAGGCAGGAGCCCCCGGCCCGTGCGGCAGCGCCCGCCCAGGCCACCGCTCCGCAGCCCGTCGCCGTGGCGCACGCGCCGCAGCGAGCGACTCACGCGCCGAAGCCGGCTCCCGCGTCGCCCGTGCAGCCTGCTCCGGCTCCCACTGCGACCCGTGCTCCCGTGACGCCCCTGCGCCGCGCCGCATCCTCCAAGGCCCCCACCGAGATGGCAGTGTCCACTGAAATGAACGAGATCCTCACCGTCCACCCGCGCGAGTACAAAGACGCGCAGTCGATCGCGGCGAGCTTCCGCGACGGCATCCCCGTGATCATCAACCTGTCGCAGATGAGCGAGGGAGACGCGCGTCGCCTCGTCGATTTCGCGAGCGGTCTCTCACAGGGCCTCTACGGAAAGATCGAGCGCGTGACGAACAAGGTGTTCCTGCTCTCGCCCGCCCACATCGCAGTGAGCGGTGATGCGGCTGAGGTAGAGTCCGACATCGAGGCGTCGTTCTTCACGCAGTCTTAATCCTTTCCGTCCGCGGGTTCCACCCCGCGCCCGAGCCGTGCGAGTTGATGGCCCACCCATGATCGTCCACCTGGTCGCAACGATCGTCTACGTCGCACTGTTCATCTTCTTCCTCCTGATGTGGGCGCGGTTCATCTTCGACCTCACTCAATCGGTGAGCCGCAGCTATCGTCCCCGCGGAATCCTGCTGCTTCTCGCCGAGGCCACGTACACGACGACCGATCCTCCGATCAAGGCGATCCGTCGGATCCTGCCCCCGATCCGGCTCGGCTCGGTGGCTCTCGACTTCGGGTGGAGCATCGTCATGCTCGTCGTCGTCATCCTCATGAGCGTCGCTTCCGCGCTGTCGCGGTCGGCCTTCTAGACCCCTTTCCATGCGCGGCGGTTTTCGCAGTTCTCCGCAACGCGACCTTCAGCCTTCAGGTCAGGTCGACTGTTGTCGTTGTAGGCTGTCCGCGCACGGTGTCTCCGCAGAGCCCTTTTGGGGCTTGCTTCCAGGGGAGGCACCACCACAGACCACGATCCAGAAGATTCACGAGGTGACGGCAATGGCTTTGACGCCGGAAGACGTAGTCAACAAGCGGTTCCAGCCGACGAAGTTCCGTGAGGGCTACGACCAAGACGAGGTCGACGACTTCCTCGACGAGGTCGTCGTCGAACTCCGCCGACTCGGCCAGGAGAACGAAGAACTCCGCCAGCGTCTTGCCGCGGGCGAGTCGCGCATCGACGAGCTGCAGAAGTCGGCTGCCGCCGCCCCTGCTTCGGCTCCGGTCGCCTCGGCGCCCGCCGCCGAGCCCGTCGCGCCGACACCGGAGCCGGAGCCGGAGCCGGTCGCCGCTGCGCCCGAGCCCGAGCCCGAGCCCGTCGCTGCCGCCGCAGTCGCTGCGCCGCCGGCCTACGTCGCGCCGAGCGCCGACGAGACGACCAGCACCAACAACCTCCTGCAGCTCGCCCGTCGTCTCCACGAGGAGCACGTTCGTGAGGGCATCGAGAAGCGTGACGCGCTCATCGCCGAGGGCCACGCCACCGCCGCGCGCATCGTTTCCGAGGCGGAGACCACGCAGAAGGCTCAGGTCGAGCAGTTCGAGGCCGAGCACCGCGCCCAGGTCGAGCAGGTGGAGGCCGAGCAGAAGGCCAAGACCGAGCAGTTCGAAGCCGACTACCGTGCCCGCGCCGAGAAGATCGAAACCGAGCAGCGCGCTCAGGTCGAGCGTCTCGACAACGAGCGCATCGGGCTCGAACACCGCATCGAGGGGCTCCGCACCTTCGAGAGCGAGTACCGCCAGAAGCTGAAGGGCTACATCGAGGGTCAGCTCCGCGACCTCGAGGGCGACGGGGCCGGGTCGTCTCCCGAGCCCGTCTCGGCTCAGTCGAGTGCGCCTTCCAGCTTCCAGGGCTTTGGCTCGAACTAACACGGCAGCCACGAAGGCCAGTGTCCGCATTCTGCTGACACTGGCCTTCGTCGCTGTCATCGTGTATCTCCTCGACCAGGGCACCAAGTACCTTGTCGTGCACGGCCTCGCCCTCGGTGAAGACGTCGACGTGCTCGGTCCGTGGCTCCGCCTGCACTTCGTCAAGAACCCCGGCGCCGCGTTCTCGCTCGCCACCGGCTCAACCTGGATCTTCTCCCTCGCGGCAGCTGCGGTCGTCGTGGCCATCGTCGTCTTCGCGCGCAGGATCCACTCGTTCCGCTGGGCCCTCATGCTCGGCATGCTGCTCGGCGGCACCCTCGGCAACCTGACCGACCGTCTCTTCCGCGAACCCGGCTTCGGCGTCGGCCATGTCGTCGACTTCATCTACCTGCCGTGGATCCTGCCCGCCATCTTCAACGTCGCAGACACGTTCATCGTGTCGAGCATGGGGCTCCTGCTCCTGTTGACGCTCCTTGGAGTGGGGCTCGACGGGAGGCGCGCCTCCAAACGCGACGTGGTCCCGCACGAGGGCGAACACCTCGCAGGATCCTCGGACGACGGGCTTCTCGAAGCAGGCTCCGACGGCACGGTGCACGTCGAGGGCGAGCCGGGCAACCTGGCTCACCGGAGGGCGGCGCACATCGAACCGTCGACTCCCGCTTCTCGAGACGACTCGTGAGCGAGACCCGGTCGCTGCCTGTCCCGGACGGGCTGGCAGGGGAGCGAGTCGATGCCGCTCTGGCCAAGCTGCTCGGTTTCAGCCGAACCTTCGCGGCCGAGGTCGCCGCTGCGGGAGGCGTGAGCGTCGACCAGAAAGTCGTCGGAAAATCCGACCGCCTCGACGCGGGATCCTGGTTGGAGGTCACCTGGGAACCTCGTCAGGCCCCGACCGTCGTCGCCGCTTCGGTGCCCGGCATGGGCATCGTCTACGACGACGACGACCTCGTGGTCGTCGACAAGCCCGTCGGAGTCGCGGCCCATCCCTCGGTCGGCTGGACGGGTCCCACCGTGCTCGGTGGACTCGCCGCGGCGGGCTTCTCCATCGCGACCAGCGGGGCCGCCGAGCGGGCGGGCATCGTCCACCGTCTCGACGTCGGCACGTCCGGACTCATGGTCGTCGCGAAGTCGGAGCGCGCCTACACGCTGCTCAAGCAGGCCTTCCGGGAGCGCACGGTCGAGAAGATCTACAACGCCGTGGTCCAGGGGCACCCCGACCCGCTGACGGGAACCATCGACGCGCCTCTCGGCCGTCACCCCTCGTCGTCCTGGAAATTCGCCGTCGTCGTCGACGGCAAACCGTCGGTCACGCACTACGAGACCGTCGAGGCCTTCCCTGCGGCGTCGCTCCTCGAGGTCCACCTCGAGACCGGCCGCACCCATCAGATCCGGGTGCACATGGCCGCCCAGCGTCACCCGTGCGTCGGCGACACGCTGTACGGCGCCGACCCGACCCTGTCGACCAAGCTCGGCCTGACGCGTCAGTGGTTGCACGCCGTCCAGCTCGCCTTCCACCACCCCGCGACAAACGAGTGGGTCGAGTTCCGGTCGCCGTATCCGCAAGACCTTCAACACGCGCTTGAAGTCCTTCGGGCGTCCTGAGGGCGACACGCCGATCGATGTCGGTGGGCGCGGTTAGTCTGGTTTCGGCTTCGCAGTCGACGCCGCCGCGTTCGAACTTTCAGGCTCGATACTTCCAGGGAGATGCCTTGCCCACGAGCACCGATTCCTTCGTGCACCTGCACGTGCACAGCGAATACTCGATGCTCGACGGGGCGGCTCGCGTCAAACCCCTGATCGAAGAGGCCGTCAAGCAGGGCATGCCGGCCGTCGCCGTCACCGACCACGGAAACGTCTTCGGCGCGTTCGACTTCTACAAGTCGGCGACCGACGCGGGCATCAAGCCGATCATCGGCACCGAGGCCTACATCACGCCGGGTACGCACCGCGGCGACAAGACCCGCGTCAAGTGGGGCGACGGCGGTCGCGACGACATCTCGGGCGCCGGTTCGTACACGCACATGACCCTGCTCTCCGAGTCGACCGAGGGCATGCACAACCTCTTCCGGCTGTCGTCGCGCGCCTCCCTCGAGGGGTACTACTTCAAGCCGCGAATGGATCGCGAGATCCTGGCCGAGCACGCCAAAGGACTCATCGCGACGACCGGGTGCCCGAGCGGTGAGGTGCAGACGCGGCTCCGACTCGGCCAGTACGACGAAGCCGTCAAGGCGGCCAGTGACTTCCGCGACATCTTCGGCAAAGAGAACTACTTCGCCGAGATCATGGATCACGGTTTGGGCATCGAGCGTCGCATCATGGACGACCTGCTCCGCCTGGCCAAGCAGCTCGACCTGCCACTGGTCGCGACGAACGACCTCCACTACACGCACGAGCACGACGCCACCAGCCACGCCGCCCTCCTCTGTGTGCAGTCCGGGTCGACGCTGAGCGATCCCAACCGCTTCAAGTTCGACGCCGACGAGTTCTATCTCAAGACGGCGGCGCAGATGCGACACCTCTTCCGCGACCACCCCGAGGCGTGCGACAACACGCTGCTGATCGCCGAGCGCTGCGAGGTGAAGTTCGATACCGAGGCGAACTACATGCCGCGGTATCCGGTGCCCGAGGGCGAGACCGAAGAGACCTGGTTCAAGAAAGAGGTCGAAGAGGGCCTCGCGTTCCGCTACCCGGGCGGCATCACGCCCGAGGTCCGCGAGCGGGCCGACTACGAGGTCGGCGTCATCGCCCAGATGGGTTTCCCGGGGTACTTCCTGGTGGTCGCCGACTTCATCAACTGGTCGAAAGACCACGGCATCCGGGTGGGGCCCGGTCGCGGTTCCGGCGCCGGCTCGATGGCGGCCTACGCGATGCGGATCACCGACCTCGACCCGCTGCGACACGGCCTCATCTTCGAGCGCTTCCTCAACCCCGACCGCGTCTCCATGCCCGACTTCGACGTCGACTTCGACGACCGTCGCCGCACCGAGGTCATCAACTACGTGACCGAGAAGTACGGCTCCGAGCGCGTCGCTCAGATCGTCACCTACGGCACCATCAAGGCCAAGCAGGCGCTGAAAGACTCCTCGCGCGTCCTGGGCTTCCCGTTTGGGATGGGCGAGAAGCTGACGAAGGCCATGCCGCCCGCGATCATGGGCAAGGACATCCCGCTGACCGGCATCTTCGATCGCGAGCACGACCGATACAAAGAAGCGGGCGACATCCGCGCGGTCGTCGACGGCGATCCCGAGGCCAAGACCGTCTTCGACACCGCTCTCGGCCTCGAGGGGCTGAAACGCCAATGGGGTGTTCACGCGGCCGGGGTGATCATGTCGAGCGACCCGCTCATCGACATCATCCCGATCATGAAGCGTGAACAAGACGGTCAAATCGTCACGCAGTTCGATTATCCGGCCAGCGAGGCACTCGGCCTGATCAAGATGGACTTCCTGGGGCTTCGCAACCTCACGATCATCAACGACGCCCTCGACAACATCAAGTCGAACCGCGACTTCGACCTTGTCCTCGAAGAACTCGAACTCGACGACAAGGGCGCCTACGACCTGCTGGCATCCGGCGACACGCTGGGCGTGTTCCAGCTCGACGGCGGCCCCATGCGCGGGCTGCTCCGGCTGATGAAGCCCGACAACTTCGAAGACATCTCGGCCGTCATCGCCCTGTACCGTCCGGGCCCCATGGGCGCCAACTCGCACACCAACTACGCTCTCCGCAAAAACGGCCTGCAAGAGATCACGGGCATCCATCCCGAGCTCGAAGAGCCGCTCCGCGAAGTTCTCGGCGGCACCTACGGCCTCATCATCTACCAGGAGCAGGTGATGAGCGTCGCCCAGAAGCTCGCGGGCTTCTCCTCGGTCAGGCCGACATCCTCCGCCGGGCCATGGGCAAGAAGAAGAAGTCCGAGCTCGACAAGCAGTTCGCCGGCTTCCAGCAGGGCATGATCGACAACGGCTATTCGGCCGACGCCGTGCAGAAGATCTGGGACATCCTGCTGCCCTTCTCCGACTACGCCTTCAACAAGGCGCACTCGGCCGCCTACGGCGTCGTCTCGTACTGGACCGCGTATCTCAAAGCCCACTACCCGGCCGAGTACATGGCTGCTCTGCTGACAAGCGTCGGCGACTCCCGCGACAAGCTGGGGCTGTACCTCAACGAGTGCCGCCGCATGGGCATCAAGGTGCTGCCGCCCGACGTCAACGAGTCGATCGGCTTCTTCGCGGCCGTCGGCGAAGACATCCGCTTCGGTATGGGGGCTGTGCGGAACGTCGGCTTCAACGTCGTCGACCACATCATCGCGGCGCGACAGGAGAAGGGGCGTTCACCTCCTTCCACGACTTCCTGCGCAAGGTGCCGATCCCCGTGGCCAACAAACGCACGGTCGAGTCCCTCGTGAAGGCGGGCGCATTCGACTCCCTCGGCGACACCCGCCGGTCGCTCGTCGAGATCCACGAGGGCGCGGTCGAGGCCGCAGTCAGCGAGAAGCGCGCCGAGGCCAACGGGCAGGTCGGCTTCGACTTCGACTCGCTGTGGGACGAACCCGAGCAGGTGCAACAGGTTCCGCCTCGACCCGAGTGGTCGAAGCGCGACAAGCTGGCATTCGAGCGCGACATGCTCGGGCTGTACGTCTCCGACCACCCGCTCGCGGGGCTCGAGCTCCAGCTCGCCAAGCACGCTTCCACCACGATCACGCACATCACGTCCAGCGACGACTCCATCGACGGCGAGACCGTCACGGTGGCCGGGCTCATCACGAGCGTCCAGCACCGAGTCGCGCGCAACTCGGGCAACCCTTACGGCATCATCACCGTCGAAGACTTCTCGGGCGAGATCAGCGCGATGTTCCTGGGCAAGACGTACCAGGAGTTCGGCCCGTCGCTGGTCGGCGACTCGATCATCGTGCTGAAGGGGCGCGTGAGTGTCCGTGACGACGGCATGAACCTGCACGCGAACAGTATGTTCCAGCCCGACCTCGGCGTGGCGGCCAGCAACGGGCCACTCGTGTTGAGCATGCCCGAGTTCCGCGCGACGACCGACGTCGTGACCGAACTCGGGGCGGTGCTCGGGCGCCACTCGGGCGCGACCGAAGTGCGCCTGCGCCTGCTCAAGGGCGACAACGCACGCACCTTCGAGATCCCGCTGCCGGTCGACATCACGGCCGACCTGTACGGCGAGCTCAAGAGCCTTCTCGGCCCGAGCTGCCTCCTCTGATCGCTTCCGCCGATCCGGCGGCTCGGCGTCGATCGCTCTGTCTTGGCTGCTCCGGCCCGAGGGCGAGGATCGGTCGGGCGATACCTTCGAGGCAGAGTGTCGGTGGTTCGTCGTAGCGTCGGGGCATGCCCGAGCCGATCGCACAGTGGTGGGCGCGGCGCCAGGCGTCGAGAGGCGCCGCGGTGCCGTATCCCGTCGGGCGCTACCGCGAGTCCTGGCGGTCGTACCCGATGCTCGTCCGGCAGTACCACCCCGAGTTCAACGCGGGCATCGTCCTGAGCCAGATCCCACCCGCCGCCGACGTCTACCTCTGCTGGCAGTGCGATGTCGGTCACCTGTTCGTCGCCACGCCCACCGAGCAGCGTTCGCGGCCCGGGCGCGAACGGAGGCGCTCCTCGTGGTGCCCCGAGTGCCTCGAGGCGGCTCGTCCCCGCACGCCCGTCATGCCACTGCGAGAAGGGCCGCTCTCAGGCACTTCGGCCAGCCCGCTCGCTCGTCTCGTCGGCGCGCCGCCGCCTCTTCCCGGTGCGCCGACCCCGGGCCATCCGGCCGGGCAGGTCGCTCCTGCTGATCGTGGCTCGTCTGCTCCGTCTGCTCCGTCTGCTCCGCCTGCCCCGTCTGCCCCGTCTGCTCCGCCTGCTCCGCCTGCTCCGCCTGCTACGCGGCGACGGCGCGGTGGGGCGACGGGCGAGCCCAGTGTCGCGTCCGGCGAATCGCGATCCGCCGGGGCGGCTGCTCGGTCTGCGTCACCGGCACCTCGCTCCGTCGCGCGGCGCCCGCGCGCCACCCGGCCGGCGGTCGTCTGCCCCAAAACGCCCGTTCTGCCTTCAGGAGACCCGTTCTCGAGCGTCTGTGCACCACCGCCGGCCTCCGCCGTCGAAGGAGACCTCCGAGCAGAACTCGCAGAGCGGCTCGAGTTCACCCCGGGCCTGAACGCGATCCGGCTCGCGCGACCGTTCTTCGACCATCTCGAGGCGTGGCCCGACGTGATCCTGCCCGAGTTGCGCGTCGCGATCGAATACGACTCGACCGGTCGCTTCGGACTTGAGCACGTCGGTCGGCGCGAGGAGGCCGACCGCCGAAAAGACCGGGCGCTTCGCGGTGCCGGATGGGAGGTGATCCGGATCCGAACCGGGCACCTTCCGGCACTCGGGCCGCACGACCTCCGAGTCGCGGGCCTCTCCCAGAAGACCCTCAGCGCTCTGGTCGACGAACTCCGTGTCGTCCGTGGGCCGCTGATCGTCGACTGCTACCTCCGCGCCTAGCGTCTAGGGTGTGTCTCTCACGTGGCCGGAGGTCGTGTGGGGTCTGGTCTCGTGAGCTGCACGGCGGGTGACGCAGGGGGCCGCCCGCGGCCTTCAAAAACCCGCCGCCGCAGCTCAGACGCGCAGAGCCAGAGCAGCGCTCATCCAGCGCGCGTAGGCCTGCCACGGGTCGGGCTGGCCGGCGGACAGTTCGGCGACGTGTGCCTCGAGTTCGGGGGAGCGGTCGAACCACTCGGTGCTCGCCAGCCGGCAGGCGGCGAACTGCACGTGGCGGGCGTGCTCGACCCGCCGGTCGCCGCGCTCGAAGGCGAGGAGTTCGTCGTGCCACAGCCGCGAGAGACGCTGCCGCGGATTGGAACTCGTGCCGATCTTGATCCTTCCGTCGAAGCGCAGGTAGTAGACGACGTCGACGCGAGGCGCCGGCAGCTCGGAATCGATCACGTCGCCGAACCGCCACTCGCAGGTGCCGCAGGCACGACCCGACGGGTACCGCACGGCGAGGAACGAGCCGCAGGCCGGGCACGGCTCGTCCGCGAGGTCGACGACCCCGTGGGCCTCGTCGACCCAGTCGTGGGCCACGGCCAGGTGGCGGTCGCAGAGAGGTACCGGCGCACCGGTGGTCACCGGGCCCGAGCAGGCTCCGGCGGAGCCCGCCCCGCGGCACTCGACCTCGCGATTCGACATGACGCGAAGTTATCCCCAGCCACCGACACGCGGCGGCCAATTCCGGCGTGCCCGATAGGCTTGGACGGCCATGATCCAGACCACCGATCTCCGCGGGCAGACGCCCAGTCGTCGCGAGCTCCTCGCGCTCATTCCCCGCGCCACCGTCGACGTGTCCGTCGCGACCGAGGCTGCAGCGGCGCTCATCGAGGCCGTTCGCGCCGGCGGGTCGAGCGCGTTGTTCGAGCAGGCCGAGCGCTTCGACCGTGTCCGGCCCGCGGCCCTCCGTGTTCCCGCCGCCGACATCGCCGCCGCCGCCGACGCACTCGAGCCGCTCGTGCGAGCGGCACTCGTCGAGTCGATCGCGCGGGTCACCGCCTCGAGTGCCGCCCAGGTTCCGGCTCCGCAGACGACGCACCCGGCACCGGGTGCCACCGTCGTGCAGCGTTGGCAGCCCGTCGCGCGCGCCGGCGTCTACGTTCCGGGCGGCAAGGCGGTCTATCCGTCGAGTGTGGTCATGAACGTCGTGCCGGCACAGGTGGCGGGGGTGTCGTCCATCGCCCTCGCGTCTCCCGCTCAGGCGGCCTTCGGCGGATCGGTCCACCCCACGATCCTGGGGGCCGCCGGCCTCTTGGGCATCGACGAGGTGTACGCGATCGGCGGCGCAGGCGCGATCGGCGCGCTCGCCTACGGGGTCGCCGACCTGGGTCTCGAACCCGTCCAGGTCATCTCGGGTCCGGGCAACAACTTCGTCGCGGCCGCCAAGCGCCTCGTCCGCGGCAGCGTCGGCATCGACGCCGAAGCGGGCGCGACCGAGATCCTGGTCATCGCCGACGCCGAGGCCGACGCGACACTCGTCGCCGTCGACCTGATCAGCCAGGCCGAACACGACGAACAGGCCGCCGCCCTCCTGGTGACCGATTCGGCAGCTCTCGGCTCGGCCGTCGCTGCCGAGATCGCCCGGCTCGCCCCGCTCACCGCAAGCGCCGAGCGCGTCGCCGTCTCCCTCGCCGGGCCGCAGTCCGCCATCGTGCTGGTCGACGACCTCGCGGCCGCCGCGGCCTTCAGTAACGCCTATGGGCCAGAGCACCTCGAGATCCAGACCCGCGACGACGATGCCGTCCTCGCCCTGATCGAGAACGCCGGTGCGATCTTCGTGGGTCCGCACACGCCGGTCAGTCTCGGTGACTACCTCGCCGGCTCCAACCACGTCCTGCCGACGGGAGGCCAGGCTCGGTTCTCCTCCGGGCTGGGTGCGTACACGTTCCTCCGACCGCAGCAGATCGTCCGCTACGCGGCCGAACCGCTGGCCGACGTGGCCGAACGCCTCGTCGCCCTGTCTCGCGCAGAACTGCTGCCCGCGCACGGCGAAGCGGTCGCAGCGCGCTTCGAGCGGCCCTAGCGACATCGATCTGTCCCGCCCGCAGCCACCACCGACGCCGAAGCCCGGCACGATATCCTGAGGCCACCATGTTCTGCCCCTTCTGCCGTCATCCCGACTCTCGAGTCGTCGACTCCCGCACCAGCGACGACGGCACCTCGATCCGCAGGCGCCGGCAGTGCCCCAACTGCGGCCGCCGTTTCTCGACCACCGAGACGGCGAGTCTCGCCGTGATCAAGCGCAACGGCGTGCTCGAACCGTTCAGCCGCGAGAAGATCATCTCGGGGGTCCGCAAGGCGTGCCAGGGCCGTCCCGTCACCGACGGCGACCTCGCACAGCTCGCGCAGAAGGTCGAAGAGGCGGTCCGGGCCAGCGGCGCGTCGCAGATCGATGCGAATGAGGTGGGGCTCGCGATCCTGCCCCCTCTTCGCGACCTCGACGAGGTGGCCTACCTGAGGTTCGCGAGCGTCTACCAGGCGTTCGAATCGCTCGACGACTTCGAGGAGTCGATCAAGACCCTCAGACAGGATCACGCGAACAAACAGACGACCACGGGTTCCGCGGCGGCCGACCGGTGACCTCCCCGACCGACCCCTCCCGCACCGGCCTCTACGCCTTCGTCTTCAAGACGCTCTTCGTCCGGATGGACCCGGAGAACGCCCACCACTTCGCTTTTCGATTCATCCGCGCGGTGCCCAAGATCGTCGGTGTCCGCACAGCGGTTCGGCGCCTGACCCGGCCGCACCGTTCGCTCCGCGTCCAGACGCTCGGCCTGACGTTCCCGTCGCCGTTCGGCGTCGCAGCGGGGTTCGACAAAGACGCGCGCGGCATCGCCGGCCTCGGCGTGCTCGGCTTCGGCCACGTCGAAGTCGGCACGATCACGGCCAAGGCTCAGCCCGGCAACGACCGCCCCCGCCTGTTCCGCCTCGTCGCCGACCGCGCCGTGGTCAACCGCATGGGCTTCAACAACGGCGGTGCGGTCAAAGCGGCCGGAGAGGTCGGGCGCGCGCGTCATCAGCGGCACCGGCCGGTCATCGGTGTCAACATCGGCAAAAGCCGTGTGGTCGAGGTCGACGACGCCGTCGACGACTATCTCGTCTCGACTCGTCTGCTCGCACCGCTGGCCGACTATCTGGCCGTGAACGTCTCGTCGCCCAACACTCCGGGCCTTCGTGGGCTCCAAGAGATCGACAAGCTGCTGCCGCTCCTCACGGCCGTTCGAGACGCGGCCGGCAAGACGCCCGTCCTGGTGAAGATCGCCCCCGACCTCGACGACGACGCTGTCCGCGACGTGTCGCAGCTGGTCATCGACCTCGGGCTCTCCGGCATCATCGCGACGAACACGACCATCTCGCGCGACGGCCTCGTCTCGTCACCCGGCACCGTCGAAGCCGCGGGTGCGGGCGGAGTCTCCGGTGCACCGGTCGCCGCGCGCTCTCTCGAAGTGCTCACGATCATCCGCAGTGTCGTTCCGGACGAGCTCTGTGTGATCTCGGTCGGCGGTGTCTTCACGGCCGCCGACGTCCACGAGCGTCTCCGGGCCGGAGCAACGCTGGTGCAGGGCTACACGGGCTTCCTCTACCTCGGTCCGCTGTGGGCCAGGCAGATCAACCGTGGCCTGCTCGCCCTGCGAAAGAAGTAGCGCCCGTTCTCTGCGGAAGCAGAGCAACTGCCACCGGCACGCTGCCGACGGGTGGGGCGTCCTGCTGTCGTGGGAAGCCGCGAAGCTGCGACTTCGCAGACTTCTGTCGGAGCCTCCGGGGTGGCGGAACGACACGCCGCTGACGAGCACCGGATCCTGCTCCTAACCGGAGGCCGCGAAGCTGCGACCACACGTCTCCTGAGAGAGCAGGGTCACGCCGGGAACTGCCCCCGCTTCACCTGCGGCTTCGGGAGGCGCATCGGCTTGAGCTGGAGCGCGCGCATCGCGGCGTACCAGCGGAGACCCGACTCGACCTTGTCGGCGCCGTATTTGGCGCCGAGCTTGCCGCGGATGCGCTGGCCGACGAGCAGGCAGTCGATGATGGCCACCAGGAAGTAGACCCACAGGATCACGAGCGTGATCGACGAGGCGTTCGGGATGATGCTGAGGATGATGACGATCACCATGATCGGAATCATCGCCTCGCCGACGCTGTAGCGGGCGTCGACGTAGTCACGGACGAACTTGCGCTGGGGACCCTTGTCTCGGCTCGGGAGGAATTTCTCCTCGCCGTTGGCCAGGCCGACGCGGGCGCGGTTGCGTTGTTCGGCGACACGGTCGCGCTGCGCCTTCTGGGCCTCTTTGCCCTTGGCGACCAGCGGCCGGAGATTGGCGGCTTCGCGCTCTTTGCGCGTGGGGGTGGGACGGCCCTTACCTGACTGCGGGGCTGCGCTGCCCTCGGTCGAGTTGTCGGGGGAGATGATGGGTGCCTTGGCCACGGATGATCCTTGCGTATCGTCGAAGTACCTAAGATTACCTGTCATGACTGAGTCCTCCTACCCTGTGACCGCGACCGACCCGGAACTCGCAGGAAGAATCCGGGAGAGCGTCCAGGGGGCCCTCCCGTCGTCGATCGCCGATCTCTCGTCGCTGGTGCGGATCCCGTCCGTGTCGTGGGATTCCTTCGATCCTGCCGAGGTCGTCCGGAGCTCCGATGCCGTCAGGGCCCTCGTCGAGAGCACGGGTCTGTTCGACAGCGTGACGACGAGCCGGGCTCCGATCGAGGGCGACGTCCTCGGCCACCCGGCGGTGCTCGCCGTGCGGAAGGCGCGAAACGGCCGTCCCACCGTGCTGCTCTACGCGCACCACGACGTGCAGCCGCAGGGCCACGCCGAACTCTGGGAGACCGCGCCGTTCGAGCCGACGGTCCGCGGCGACCGGCTCTACGGCCGCGGCGCCTCCGACGACAAGGCGGGCGTCATGACTCACGTCGCAGCTCTCCGCGCCGTCCAGGACGTGCTCGGGGACGACCTGCAGGTCGGTGTCGTCGTCTTCATCGAGGGGAGGAGGAGTTCGGTTCGCGCTCCTTCACGAACTTCCTCGCCCAGCATCGGGAGGAGCTCGCCGCCGATCTCATCGTCGTGGCGGACGCGGACAACCCGTCGACGACCGTTCCAGGCCTCACCGTCGGTCTTCGCGGGAACGTGACCTTCAAGCTCACGGTGCGGACGCTGTCGCACGCGTCGCACTCGGGCATGAACGGGGAGCGGTTCCCGACGGGATGCTCGCCATGATCAGACTCCTCGGCACCCTGCACGACGACGCAGGATCGGTGGCGGTCGCCGGCCTGACCGGTCGCGACACGGGCGACTACCCCGAGTACGCCGAGGCGCAACTCCGCGACGAGACCGGCCTGCTCGACGGCGTCTCGCCGATCGGCACCGGGCACATCCTGAGCCGCCTGTGGTCGAAGCCCTCGATCACCGTCACGGGAATCGACGCGCCGACGGTCCTGAACGCCTCCAACACGTTGAGCCCCGAGATCTCCGTCAAGATCAGCGCCCGCGTCGCGCCCGGCCAGACCGCCGCCGACGCCTTCGAGGCCCTCGAGAAGCACCTGCACGAACACGCTCCGTTCGGCGCTCACGTCTCGATCACCGACGTCGATCGCGGCAACGCGTTCCTCGTCGACACCTCCGGCTGGGGTGTGGCAGAGGGGCTCCAGGCTCTCGAGGAAGGCTGGGGCGCCCCCGCGCAGCAGGTGGGTGCCGGCGGCTCCATCCCGTTCATCGCCGACCTCGCCGAGGTCTTTCCGGAGGCGCAGATCCTGGTCACCGGAGTCGAGGACCCCGACACCCGCGCTCACAGCCCGAACGAGTCGCAGCACCTCGGCGTCTTCCACCGGTCGATCCTGAGCGAAGCGCTTCTGCTGGCAAGGCTCGACTCGCGATCCTGACCTGCTTACACTTGAGACACCGCGTGATCCTGCGCCATTCGGCTCGCGATCATTCCTCAGCACGAAGGAGGCACCAATGACAGACATTGCAACCGCACCGGCCGAGAAGGTCGACTACCCGACGCACGGCGTCGGTCTCTCCGCCACGGCAGCGGGCAAGGTCAAGAGCCTCCTCACGCAGGAGGGTCGCGACGACCTCCGCCTACGTGTCGCCGTCCAGCCCGGTGGCTGCTCGGGCCTCATCTACCAGCTCTACTTCGACGAGCGACTCCTCGAGAACGACGCGCTTCGCGACTTCGACGGTGTCGAGGTCGTCGTCGACAAGATGAGCGTCCCGTACCTCGACGGCGCTTCGATCGACTTCGAAGACACCATCGAGAAGCAGGGCTTCACGATCGACAACCCGAACGCCCAGGGCAGCTGCGCCTGCGGCGACAGCTTCCACTGAGTCGAATCGGCGACGGCGCTTTCGGCCTTCGTCGAGGCCGCTTCCAGTCAGCGAAGGGGAACCATCCAGGCGGATGGTTCCCTTTCGTGTTTCCGTCCCGATTTTCGTCTCCACGTCGAGCGAACCGCGCGTCGGGGAGACGAATGCACCCTCTAGCTGCGAGTAGGCTAAGCATGTTCCCTTTCTTACTGAGAAGCGATGAGCGCTCATGAGAAAGACAACAAGCCCCACAGTTGAGTCATCCGAGAGGTAACAGTGCGCTCAAAACGTCGTCTCCGACTCGCCGCCATTCCCGTGGCAGCAGTCCTGGTTCTCGCCCTCGCTGGGTGTACTCAGCAGCAGCTCCAGGGGTGGCTTCCCACCGAGCCGGGCACCACGAACCACGTGAACAGCGTCATCGGCCTCTGGGTCACCTCCTGGATCGTTCTCCTCGGCGTCGGAATCATCACGTGGGCGCTCATCATCTGGGCCGTCGTCGTCTACCGCCGCCGCAAGAGCCAGACCGGCCTTCCCGTGCAGCTGCGCTACAACATGCCGATCGAGATCTTCTACACGATCGTCCCGCTCTTCCTCGTCCTCGGCTTCTTCTTCTTCACGGCGCGCGACCAGGCCGACATCGAGAAGCCGACCGCGCACCCCGACACGACCATCACGGTCTACGGCAAGCGCTGGGCCTGGGACTTCAACTACATGGACACCGCTGACAAGAAGAACAGCGTGTACTACCAGGGCATCCAGGCGCAAGAGCTCGGCAACGGCAACGTCGACGAGTCCAAGCTCCCGGTGCTCTACCTGCCCAAGGGCAAGTCGGTCAAGATCATCCTCAAGTCGCGCGACGTCATTCACTCCTTCTGGGTGGTCGACTTCCTCTACAAGAAAGACATGATCCCCGGCAAGACGAACTACGAGTACTTCACTCCTCTCAAGGAGGGCACCTTCACCGGCAAGTGCGCCGAGCTCTGCGGTGAGTACCACTCGCTCATGCTCTTCAACGTGAAGGTCGTGTCGCCGGACGCCTACCAGGCGTACCTCGACAAGCTCCGCCAGGAGGGCAACGTGGGTGACCTGGGCGACCAGTACAACACCAACACCAACCAGCCCAACAACAAGGCTCCGGTTGCCGCAGGCGCCGACAGCACCTCGAGTAAGTAAGGCAGGCAGCATTCGATGAGCTCAGCCACTGCAACCCGTCCTGCCACCGGCGGCCAGTCGTCCGGTCAGAACTTCAACACGACCCGTGTCGGCCGCAAGGGCAACACCGTCGTCCGGTGGGTCACCTCCACCGACCACAAGGTGCTCGGGTACATGTACCTGATCACCTCGTTCATCTACTTCCTGGTGGCCGGCGTCATGGCGCTCGTCATCCGCGCGCAGCTGTTCGAGCCCGGCCTGTCGGTCGTGGCCACGAAAGAGCAGTACAACCAGCTGTTCACCATGCACGGCACGATCATGTTGCTCCTGTTCGCGACGCCTCTGTTCTCCGGATTCGCCAACGCGATCATGCCGCTGCAGATCGGTGCCCCCGACGTGGCCTTCCTCGCCTCAACGGTTTCGCGTTCTGGCTGTACTTTTTCGGAGCCCTCGTCGTCATCGCCGGCTTCCTCACCCCGCAGGGTGCCGCGTCCTTCGGCTGGTTCGCCTACGCGCCGCTCTCGGATACGACGTTCACACCCGGGTTGGGCGGTAATCTTTGGGTCTTCGGCCTCGCGCTGACGGGATTCTCGACCATTCTCGGTGGCGTCAACTTCATCACCACGATCATCACGATGCGCGCCCCCGGCATGACGATGTTCCGCATGCCGATCTTCACCTGGAACACCCTGGTGACGTCGATCCTGGTCATCATGGCGTTCCCGGTTCTGGCTGCGGCGCTCTTCGGTCTCGGCTTCGACCGAGTGTTCGATGCCAACGTGTTCAATCCCGCCAACGGGGGAGCGATCCTGTGGCAGCATCTTTTCTGGTTCTTCGGGCACCCAGAGGTGTACATCATCGCGTTGCCGTTCTTCGGTATCGTCTCCGAAGTCTTCCCGGTCTTCAGCCGCAAGCCGATCTTCGGTTACAAGACGCTGATCTACGCGACCATCGCCATCGCCGCCCTGTCCGTGACCGTGTGGGCCCACCACATGTACGTCACCGGTTCGGTCCTGCTGCCGTTCTTCTCGCTGATGACCATGCTCATCGCGGTCCCCACGGGCGTGAAGATCTTCAACTGGGTGGGCACGATGTGGCGAGGCTCGATCACCTTCGAGACTCCGATGCTCTGGGCGATCGGCTTCCTGATCACCTTCACCTTCGGTGGTCTCACCGGTGTCATCCTCGCGTCGCCGCCCCTCGACTTCCACGTGTCCGACTCGTACTTCGTCGTGGCGCACTTCCACTACGTCGTCTTCGGCACCGTCGTCTTCGCCATGTTCTCCGGCTTCTACTTCTGGTGGCCGAAATGGACGGGCAAGATGCTCAACGAGCGTCTCGGCAAGGTCCACTTCTGGCTGCTGTTCATCGGCTTCCACACCACGTTCCTCATTCAGCACTGGCTCGGCGTCCTGGGCATGCCTCGTCGGTACGCGACCTACCAACCGGAAGACGGCTTCACCTGGATGAATCAGCTGTCGACCACCGGCGCCATGCTGCTCGGAGTGTCGATGCTGCCGTTCATTTACAACGTGTACATCACGGCTCGCCTGGCGCCCAAGGTGCAGGTGAACGACCCCTGGGGTTACGGCCGCTCGCTCGAGTGGGCGACGTCCTGCCCGCCGCCTCGCCACAACTTCACGTCGATCCCTCGTATCCGTTCGGAGTCGCCCGCGTTCGACCTGAACCACCCGGAGGCTGGTCTGCCCGTCGGCATCGGCCCGTTGAAAGACGCACCCGATACGCCCACCTATGACGCGGCGCAAGAGAGAGTGAAGTAGTCCGTCCATGAGAGCGCAATCGAACATCTTCTGGGTTCTGGCCGTCTTCTTCTTCGTCGCAGACGCCGCCTACACGGTGTGGAGCCTCCTCTCCTCCGAGTTCCACGCAGTCGAATGGACCGGAACCCTCGGTATCGGTCTGGCCGGCATCCTGGCTGTCTTCCTGGGCTTCTACATGAACCGGTCGCACTACGCGCAGACCGGCGAGCTCCCTGAAGACCGCCTCGACGCCGAGATCGACGACGGCGACCCCGAGGTCGGTTTCTTCAACCCCTACAGCTGGTGGCCGTTCGTCCTGGCCGCTGGTTGCACCCTGTGCTTCCTGGCCCTGGCCGTGGGCATCTGGATGATCTTCTTCGGGGCTGCGATCACCGCAGTCGCCCTGGTCGGTTGGGTGTACGAGAACTACCGCGGCGTCTACCGCCACTAGGCGTCAGCGGCTCTGGCTCTGCGGGGCATCACCTTCGGGTGGTGCCCCGCTTTCGTGTCTGCCGGCGGGGGAGTGGTGTGGCCAATGCCGGTGAACGGCTCGGGCATCGGCCTGCGCCCGGCGCGGGCAAGGGCGAATCCGGTGCCGCTCACGCCGAAGGACTCGGTCTCTCCCGCAGCGCTTCGATCGCTCTCATCGACGGTCACCACACCGACCGCTGGGGTGGCCCAGCTCTCGAAGAATACCACCGCTTGGCTGGCTCAACGCCGTCAACGCCGTCAACGCCGTCAGTGCCTTCACGACCGCCGCCGGAAGGGGTCCCGAGCTGCTGTGCGATGACGATCTTCGGGAAGCCGACGAATCAACGCCCAATCTTCCAAAGTGATCACCCATCCAATCGTGGATTCAAGTGCTCACTTTTCGACCGTCACAACTGCTCAGTTTTCAAGCGTCACCGACAGCTCGTGTCAGAGACTCCGTCGGATGATTCCTTTGCCGGGGCGAGAACGAATTGCGTGGGCGGCAGAATGGTCCAATGGTCAACGACGAAACAGATGTGTATGCCCGATTTTTAGCGAAGTATGACGAGCAACTTCGGACTGATGCGGAGACCCCCAGCGCTATTCAGGTCACCCGGCAAGGGCTCCTTCGCTTAGTGACCTTCGCGGGCGGTCGCGGCTTCATTACTTACCAGCATCTCGGCGACGTCGACGCAGTAGTGATTCGGGGGCTTGTTTCCGAAGCTTTGGACTATTTTCGCTCGGACGAAAGTATTGACCGGGTTGAGTGGAAGTCTCGGGGTCATGATTTCGCGCCGGGCCTGCATGAAGCTTTGCTGGAACACGGCTTCATTCCGGAGGAACCTGAGTCGATAATGATCGGCGAAGCTAAGCGCCTCGCTGTCGATGTTCCCCTCCCGAAGCAGGTAACTCTGCGGCAGGTAACCGCGGAGTCAGATGTGCGTGCCATGAGCGCCATGCAAGACGAGGTGTTTGGTGATCCCGTCTCTCAGGAGATGGCCGACGCCTTACTTCGGCGGCTTTCGTTGGCTGACGGGATGGAGCTATGGATTGCCGAGGCAGGGGACGAGATTGTGACCGCAGGCCGTCTCGAACCGGTTCGGGATTCAGATTTTGCCGGGATTTGGGGAGGCGCGACCCGAGGCGAATGGCGTGGCCAAGGAATCTACCGAGCCCTGACTGCCGCGCGTGCGCGCTCGGCCATCGCCGCAGGAAAAACGCTGATCCATAGCGATTCGACCGAATACTCTCGCCCGATTCTCGAACGATCTGGATTCGTTGCCGTGTCAACCACGACCCCTTACCTATGGAAAAGATAGATAGCAGTCTGACGCGCAAAGGCACGGTAGCGCCTGGCGCTTACGACCCGCCGTCTCGCTCCGCTGGGGATGTCGACTCGGCCGAGAGCTGTGTCGGTGACATCGCCTCTGCGCTCGGTCGAGCTCGTCTCTCGAAAGGTCCTCCTGGACAAGCAGAGTGGACAGCCCACGTGGCTGCAGTCGACTCTTGTGATCGACGGAACCAGGAGAACCTTCACGGGCCATGTCGACGACGGCAAACCGTTCGCTGAAGCCTTGGCGAGGGCGACGAGTCGCAACCGCGGATAGCCGTCCTTCGACGAACACGGCCGAGTCGGGGCTGTGACTGCCCTCATCCGGATCGCTGGCGTTGGCGGATACGCGGTCGCAGGACCCGCATGCGCGCAACGCACAGAGCCCGCCCACACCGTGCGGTGCGAGCGGGCCCTGGGGGAGGAGCGGTGCCTAGTGGCCGCCTGAGCCCTCTTCGATGGCTCCGTGCGACTCGTGATGCGACGCCTCGATCTCGGCCTTGGTCACGGGCGAGATGCGGTCTTCGAAGAAGAACCCGGAGATGGAGGCACGAATGCGCTCGAGGGGAGTGACGACCCCGCGCTCGTTCGGGCGAACCATCAGCGGCTCGTACTCGTTGAAACTGACCAGCGTCCAGCGCTCGTACTCGGTGAGCGGGGTGTGGACCTCGATGTACTCGCCACCGGGCAAGCGGACGATGCGGCCCGACTCGTGCCCGTGAAGAGCGATCTCGCGGTCTTTCTTCTGAAGGCCGAGGCAGACGCGCTTCGTGATCCAGAAGGCGATGAACGGGCCGATCACGGTGAGGAACTGCATCACATGGATGACCTGGTCGATCGACAGCTTGAAGTGCGTCGCCATGAGGTCGGAGGAGGCAGCGCCCCAGAGAGCCGCGTACAGCGTCATCAGAGCCGCGCCGACAGCGGTGCGGGTCGGAGCGTTGCGCGGGCGGTCGAGGATGTGGTGCTCGCGCTTGTCGCCCGTGATCCAGCCTTCGATGAAGGGGTAGAACGCGACCGTGCCGAGAAGTCCGACAAGCACCACGATCGGCACCAGGATGTTGAACGAGACGGTGTAGCCGCCCCAGACGACTTCCCAGTGGGGTGGCGCGAGTCGGAGGGCACCGTCTGCGAACCCGATGTACCAGTCTGGTTGGGTACCCGCCGAGACCGGCGAGGGGTCGTACGGACCGTAGTTCCAGATCGGGTTGATCGTGAACAGCGACGCGATCAGGACGATCACACCGAAGACGATGAAGAAGAATCCACCGGCCTTCGCAGCGAACACGGGCATGACGGGCACGCCCACGACGTTGTCGTTGGTCTTGCCCGGGCCGGCCCACTGCGTGTGCTTGTTGATCACGAGAAGCAGAAGGTGGGCGCCCAGCATGGCGATGAGCAGCGCGGGCAACAGCATGATGTGCAGCGAGTACAGGCGGCTGACGATCGCCGTGCCGGGGAACTCGCCACCGAACAGCAGGTACGAGATCCAGACGCCGATGACGGGGATGCCCTTCACCATGCCGTCGATGATTCGAAGGCCGTTACCGGAGAGCAGGTCGTCGGGCAGCGAGTAGCCGGTGAAGCCCTCGGCGAGAGCCAGGATGAACAGCACGAAGCCGATGAACCAGTTGAGCTCGCGCGGCTTACGGAACGCACCCGTGAAGTAGATGCGCAGCATGTGCAGGCCGATGGCGGCGATGAACAGCAGAGCCGCCCAGTGGTGGATCTGCCGGAAGAGCAGACCGCCGCGAATGTCGAACGAGATGTTCAGCGTCGACTGCATGGCGGCCGACATGTCGATTCCCTTGAGGGGGACGTACGACCCCTGGTAGGTGACCTCGGCCATCGACGGCTGGAAGAAGAACGTGAGGAAGGTGCCCGAGAGCAGGATCACGACGAAGCTGTAGAGGGCGACCTCACCGAGCATGAACGACCAGTGGTCGGGGAAGATCTTGCGGCCGACCTCTTTGACCAGGCCGGAGATGCTGGTGCGCTCGTCGATGTAGTTGGCAGCGGCCCCCATGAACTTCGATCCCTTGGCGGGACGAAGCGGTTGGTTGCCTTGCTCGGCGTACGAAGTCACATGCGGTTCAGTTGCAGTGCTCAACGGTCACGCTCCCAGAAACTCGGGCCCACGGGTTCGTGGAAATCGCTCTGCGCGACGAGGTAGCCGTCGGCGTCGACCGTGATGGGCAACTGGGGGAGCGGCCGTGAGGCCGGACCGAAGATGACCTTGCAGTTCTCGGTGACGTCGAATGTCGACTGGTGACAGGGGCAGAGCAGGTGGTGGGTCTGCTGTTCGTAGAGTGCCACGGGGCATCCCACGTGCGTGCAGATCTTCGAATAGGCAACGATTCCGTTGTACTGCCAGTTCTCGCGACCCTTGGGTTCGTGCAGGTCGTCGGGGTTCAACCGCATGAGGAGAACGGCGGCCTTGGCTTTCTCTTCCAGGAGGTCATCCGACTTGAGCAGGGATTCCGGAATCACGTGGAAAGCCGAGCCCAGAGTGACGTCCGACGCCTTGATGCGGGTGCCGGTGGGGTCGATGGTCAGGTGCATACCCTTTTTCCAGAGTGTATGCCTGAGCACGACGTTCGGGTCGACCTTCGGGCCGAGATCCCTGAAGATCACGACGCCGGGAAGCACGAACGCGACCATGGCGCCGATGAGGCTGTTGCGGATCAGGCTGCGGCGGCCGAAACCGGACTCCTTGTTGCCGAGCTCGAAAACCTCGGCGGCTTTGGCGCGAGTCGCGTCGCTGCCCTTGGTCAGGTGGCGCATCTCGGTGATCTCTTGAGCCGGCATGAGCGTCTTTGACCAGTGCACCGCACCGATGCCGATCGACAGCAGACCGAGCGCGATGCCGAGGCCGAGGAACAGGTTGTTCAGTCGGATCGAGCCGGTGTCGCCTTCCTTGATCGGGAAGGCGATGTAGGCCGCCACCGCGAGGCAGCTGAAGATGATCGACAGGAAGAACAGAGTCGAGACCTGGCGCGCGGCCTTTTTCTCCTCGGCGGGGTCTTTGTCGGTGATTCGCAGCCGGTGCGGCGGCTCGCCCGGGTTCTCGAAGGGGTCCGTGGGGATGACCGCTGTTCCTGCGGAGATCTTTTGCGGCTCACTCTTCTCGACAGCCGAGCCCGTTGCCGGGGCCTCGTCGTCGTGATCTGCCATGGTGCTGCCTTTCGGTGAGTACAGGACTCGCTCGTCACAGGACTCGCGAGAAGAGAGGGGGCTAGTTCGAGCGGGCCGTCAACCAGACGGTGACCGCGACGATCGCGCCGAGGCCGAAGATCCAGATGAAGAGGCCTTCGGACACCGGACCGAGGTCGCCCAGCTGGAATCCGCCCGGGGACGGGTTCTTCTCGAGGTACTTGAGGTACGTGATGATGTCCGCTTTTTCTTGCGGCTTGATGTTGAGGTCGTTGAAGACCGGCATGTTCTGCGGGCCGGTGAGCATGGCCTCGTAGATGTGCTTGGACGACACGCCCTTGAGGGAGGGGGCGAACTTGCCCTCGGTGAGTGCTCCACCGGCGCCGGCGACGTTGTGGCACATGGCACAGTTGATGCGGAAGAGCTCGGCGCCCTTCGCCGCGTTGCCGTCGGCTTTGAGGTACTTCGACGCGGGCTCGGACGGGCCGGTGCCCAGCGAGGCGATGTAGGCGGCCATGGCCTGGGTCTGCGAGTTGGTGAACTGGACCGGCTTCTGTTCTGCCTGAGGCCCGTCGGCCGCGAGAGGCATGCGCCCGGTGCCGACCTGGAAGTCGACGGCGGCAGAGCCGACGCCGATGAGGCTCGGGCCGGCGCTGGAGCCGGAGGCGGCCATACCGTGACAGGTGGCGCAGTTGGCGGCGAAGAGCTTCTTACCCTCGTTGACCTGGGACTGCGAGGTGGAGCTGGCCGTGTTGGTGTCGGCCGTGGCGGTCGAGGTGAACAGGGCGTAGGCGCCACCCGTGGTCAGCAGCCCCACGACGATGAGCGAGACGGTGGCGAGCGGAGAGCGACGGCCCGAGCGCTTCGACTTCTTGGCCGAGCGTCCACTCGAAGAAGCTGTTTTGTGAGAAATCATGCGGTGAGTGCGATCCAATGCCTATTTGAGGATGTAGATGACCAGGAAGAGGCCGATCCACACCACGTCGACGAAGTGCCAGTAGTACGAGATCACGATGGCGCTCGTGGCCTCTCTGTGCCCGAAGTTCTTGGCCGCATAGGCGCGGCCGATGATGAACAGGAAGCAGATGAGGCCGCCGGTCACGTGCGCGGCGTGGAAGCCGGTCGTGAGATAGAACGCGGACCCGTAGGCACTGGACTGCAGCGTCACGTGCTCGGAGATCAGGTTGGTGTACTCGTACGTCTGCAGAGCAACGAACGTGGCACCCATGGAGTAGGTGAGGAAGAACCACTCGACGAGACCCCATTTACTCACCTGGAAGAGCTTGCCGGTGCGCTTGCCCTGCAGTCGCTCGGCAGCGAAGACGCCGAACTGGCACGTGACACTCGACAGCACCAGGGTGATGGTGTTGAAAGCCGCGAACGGCACGTCGAGCTTGGCGCTCTGCGACGCCCAGAGTTCGGGCGAGGTGCTTCGCAAGGTGAAGTAGATCGCGAACAGACCTGCGAAGAACATCACCTCGCTTCCGAGCCAGACGATGGTGCCGACGGCAGCGGTACTCGGCCGGTTCACGACCGGAGCACCTGTGGTTCTCGAGAGAGGGGTACTTGTCACAAAAGCCATTATGGCCGAAAAAGCGACGCGTGATTCGCTAGGACAGCCTGCCAGTCTCGACATCGAGCTATCTGAGAGAAGGCGCTTAGTAGGCTGGGAACCATGACCGACGCGCTCACCTGGCCCCGAATCATCGACTCGCTCCTCGACGGGGACGACCTCTCCATCGCCGATGCGACGTGGGCCATGGAGCGCGTGATGGTGGGCGAGGCGAGCCCCGCTCAGCTGGCCGCGTTCCTCATCGCGCTGCGGGCCAAAGGCGAGACCGTCGATGAGATCGTCGGCTTCCGGGATGCGATCCTGGCCCACGCGCTCCCACTCACCGTCGACTCGATGGGGGTGGACATCGTGGGAACGGGCGGCGATCGGTTCGGCACCGTGAACATCTCGACCATGGCGTCCATCGTCGTGGCCGCGGCCGGCGTGCCGGTGATCAAGCACGGCAACCGGGCCGCGAGCTCCGCGTCGGGTTCTTCGGACGTGCTCGACGCGCTGGGAGTCGACCTCACACGGGATCCTGCGCGCGTCGCCGAGGTGCTGCGCGAAGTCGGGATCACGTTCGCGTACGCCGCGGCCTTCCACCCCGGCTTCAGACACGCGGCGGCGACGCGCTCCGAGATCGGCGTCCCGACCGTCTTCAACTTCCTCGGGCCGCTGACCAACCCGGCTCGCCCCGAAGCGAGCGCCGTCGGTGTCGCGACGCTCGACAAAGTCGGGCTCATCGTCGGCGTGTTCCAGACGCGCGGCGCCACCGCCCTGGTCTTCCGCGGTGACGACGGCCTCGACGAGCTGACGACCACCGGTCACAGCCACGTCTGGGAGGTCTCCGGCGGCTCGGTGACCGAGCACGATCTCGATCCGACCGAGCTGGGGCTCCCGCGCGTGTCGATCGACGTCCTCCTCGGCGAGGACGCCGAGCACAACGCCGACGTGGCGCGCAGGGTCCTGGCAGGAGAGATCGGCCCCGTCCGCGACATCGTGCTGCTCAATGCGGCTGCGGGTTTGGTCTCGTTCCGTCTCGCGCAGGATCCCACGCAGCGCGACCGCCCCATCGTCACGCGGTTCCGCGAGCAGTTGGCGGTGGCGGCCGAGACCATCGACGCCGGCCTGGCGTCCGCGAAACTCGACGACTGGGTTGCCGCGACTCGGCGGTGACGACGACGAAGGGCCCGGTAGGAGCGATCCTGCCGGGCCCTTGGACGTGCCGGGACGCGACTACTGCACGTCTTCGTCGACCCAGTCGAACGTCTTGGTGACGGCTTTTTTCCACAGGCGCAGCTGACGGTCGCGCTCGGCGGCGTCCAGGTTCGGCTCCCAGCGCTTGGACTGCTGCCAGTTGGCGCGGAGGTCGTCGAGGTTCTCCCAGAACCCGACGGCCAGGCCGGCGGCGTACGCGGCCCCGAGGGCGGTCGTCTCGGCGACGACCGGACGGACGACGGGGACGTTGAGGATGTCGGCCTGGAACTGCATCAGGGCGTCGTTGGCGGTCATGCCTCCGTCGACCTTCAGCTCGGTCAGGTCGACGCCCGAGTCGGCGTTCACGGCGTCGAGCACCTCGCGCGTCTGGAACGCGGTCGCCTCGAGGGCTGCTCGGGCGATGTGGCCCTTGTTCACGTAGCGGGTCAGGCCCACGAGAGCACCCCGGGCGTCGGAGCGCCAGTAGGGTGCGAAGAGACCGGAGAACGCCGGCACGAAGTACACGCCGCCGTTGTCGTCGACGGTGGTGGCGAGCGCCTCCACCTCGGGGGCGGAGTTGATGAGCCCGAGGTTGTCGCGCAACCACTGGATCAGGGAGCCCGTGACAGCGATGGAGCCCTCGAGCGCGTAGTGGATCGGACCGTCGCCGAGCTTGTAGCCGATGGTGGTCAGCAGCCCGTTCTCGCTCTTCACCTTCTCGGTTCCGGTGTTGAAGATCAGGAAGTTGCCGGTGCCGTAGGTGTTCTTAGACTCGCCCTTGTCGAACGCGGCCTGGCCGAAGGTCGCGGCCTGCTGGTCGCCGAGGATGCCGGCGATCGGCACCTCGCGCAGCAGCGACGAGTCGGAGGCGTAGCCGTAGATCTCGGACGACGACTTCACCTCCGGCAGCATCGAGGCGGGGACGCCGAACACGTCGAGGATGTCCTGGCGCCACTCGAGGGTCTCCAGGTCGAGGAACAGGGTGCGGGAGGCGTTGGTGACGTCGGTGACGTGGATGCCGCCGTTCACCCCGCCGGTGAGGTTCCACAGCACCCAGGTGTCGGTGGTGCCGAAGATCAGATCGCCGGCCTCCGCCTTCTCGCGGGCACCCTCGACGTTCTCCAGGATCCAGACGATCTTGGTGCCGGCGAAGTAGGTGCTGAGGGGGAGCCCGACGATGTCTTTGAAGCGCTCGACGCCGCCGTCCTTGGCGAACCGGTCGACGATCTCCTGCGTGCGGGTGTCCTGCCAGACGATGGCGTTGTACACCGGTTCACCGGTGTTCTTGTCCCACACGACGGCGGTCTCGCGCTGGTTGGTGATGCCCACGGCCTTGATGTTGTGGCGGGTGATGTTCGCTCTGCTGAGGGCCTGGCCGATGACCTCTCGGGTGTTCTCCCAGATCTCTTTCGGGTTGTGTTCGACCCAGCCGGCGCGGGGGAAGATCTGTTCGTGCTCGAGCTGGCCGGTCGACACGATCGACCCGGAGTGGTCGAAGACGATCGCGCGGCTGGACGTCGTGCCCTGATCGATGGCGAGGATGTAGTCGTCGCTCACGGGTGGTGCTCCTTCATCGTTGATGGAAACTGCGTTGGTGATGCGGTCGGCCCGGCCGCCGGAGGGCAGCGGGCCGGGGTGGCTCCACTCTCGTGGAGCCACCTGTGACTCGGGTCAGTGCACGATCGGCAGGAGCGGGAACGACAGCAGAGCCGCGATCGCGCCGCCGACGAGCGGACCGACGACCGGCACCCACGCGTACGACCAGTCGCTCGGACCCTTGCCCTTGATGGGAAGGAAGGCGTGCGCGATGCGCGGCCCGAGGTCACGAGCAGGGTTGATCGCGTACCCGGTCGGGCCACCGAGCGAGACGCCGATGACGAGGACGATCAGGGCGACAGGCAGGGCGCCGAGCTCGGACGGGGTCTTGCCGTTCGTGAAGGCGATGATCGAGAAGACCAGGACGAAGGTGCCGATGACCTCGGTGACGAAGTTCCAGGCGTAGTTGCGGATCGCGGGCCCCGTCGAGAAGACGCCGAGCTTGGCGGCCGGTTCCGGTTCTTCGTTGAAGTGATCCTTGTAGGCGAGGAAACAGAGGACGGCTCCGATGATGGCTCCGACCATCTGCGCCAGGATGTAGATGAGGAACTGGACGAAGGTGATGTTCCCGAGGATCAACTGCGCGAGGCTCACCGCGGGGTTGAGATGGGCGCCCGACTTGTACGAGACGGTGACACCGGCGAAGACCGCGAAGGCCCAGCCGAAAGTCACCATCAACGTGCCGCCGTTGAAGCCCTTGGTCTTGGTGAGGGCGACGTTCGCCACCACGCCCGTACCGAGCAGGATGAGCATCGCTGTGCCCACCGTTTCAGAAAGAAAAATAGTTCCCAGATTCACGGAGACCTTCCTTAGTCGTTAACGGCGGATGCACGGAAGGTGCGCTCCGCGGTGAGCGTGTGTCAACAACATAGACCCGCCGCGATCATTTCGATACCAACACGGTTGGACTTTGTTTTACGTCTGGCTGTGTCCGTTCTCGGAGCGCTAACTTGATGTATAAACCGTGCAACTGCGCTCGCGACGCCCGCGCACACGGTGTACAAGGAGGACTTCGATGAAGAAGCTCATCAATGACCCGAAGACCGTCGTCGACGAGTCCGTCGAAGGGTTCGGGATGGCGCATCCCGACCTGGTGACGGTCACCTCCGACCCTCTCTTCGTCGCGCGGGCCGGCGGTGCGTCCGCGGGCAAGGTCGGCATCGTCTCGGGCGGTGGATCGGGTCACGAACCGCTGCACGCGGGCTTCGTCGGCTACGGCATGCTGTCGGCCGCCGTTCCGGGGGCCGTCTTCACGTCGCCGACGCCCGATCCGATCGTCGCCGCGACCCTCGCCGTCGACGGCGGAGCGGGCGTGCTCCACATCGTCAAGAACTACACGGGCGACGTGCTCAATTTCGAGACGGCGGCCGACCTGGCCGATGCCGAGGGCGTCCGAGTCGTGTCGGTGATCGTCGATGACGACGTCGCCGTGAAAGACAGTCTTTACACGGCCGGCCGCCGCGGCGTCGCCGGAACAGTGTTTGTCGAGAAGGTCGCGGGCGCTGCGGCCGAGCGGGGCGACGACCTCGACGCCGTCGCGGCGATCGCGACCAAAGCGAACTCGGTCACCCGCACCATGGGTGTGGCGTTGGCGGCCGGCATCGTGCCGCACGCGGGGAGCCCAGCTTCACCCTGGCCGACGACGAGATCGAGATCGGCATCGGCATCCACGGCGAGCCCGGGCGCGAGCGGATCAAGCTCGAGCCCGCCGATCGGATCGTCGACCGACTGCTGGCGCCGATCCTGGAGGACCTGCCGTTCGAAACGGGAGACAAGGTCTTGCTGTTCGTCAACGGCCTGGGTGGCACTCCGTTGATCGAGCACTACATCGTGTTCCGCCGCGCCGCTCAGGTCCTCGCCGAGAAGGGCATCGAGGTCACGCGTACGCTGGTGGGCAACTACGTGACCAGCCTGGAGATGCAGGGCGTCTCCCTCACCGTCGCCAAACTCGATGACGAACTCACCGAGCTCTGGGACGCCCCGGTCGAGACCGCGGCACTTCGGTGGGGTCGATGACGACCGGTTCCTCGTCCGGTCCGACGACAGCAGCACCAACGAAAGGCAGCCTTCCGATGGGTTTGGGTATCTCCTGGGTCACCGCCTGGGTCGACGACACGGTCACCGTGGTCTCCGACAACCGCGTCCGCCTCAGCGAACTCGATCGAGAGATCGGCGACGGCGACCACGGGGAGAACCTCGATCGGGGGTTCACCGCGGTGAAGGCGAAGTTCGACGGGCTTGCAGCCGACACGTCACCGGGAGCGGCGCTCAAGCTCGTCGCGACGACACTGATCTCCACGGTCGGCGGTGCCAGCGGCCCGTTGCTCGGCACGGCGTACCTCAAGGGCGCGCAGGCACTCGGAGACGCCACCGAACTCGACTCGGAACAGCTCGTCGCCTTCCTCACGGCCGCTCGCGACGGAGTCGTGATGAGGGGCAAGGCCGAAATCGGCGACAAGACGATGATCGACGCGTGGACCCCGGCGGTCGATGCTGCGTCGGCCGCAGCCGCGGAGGGCAAATCGCCGTCGGCCGTCCTTCGCGCGGCCGCGGATGCCGCGATCGCCGGCGCAGCGTCGACCGAGCCGCTCGTCGCCCACAAGGGTCGGGCGAGCTATCTCGGCGAGCGCGCCGTGGGTCACCGCGATCCCGGCGCCGAGTCCTCGTCGCTCATCCTCACCGCTGCGGCTGACGCGGCCGAAGCAACGGAAAGCTGACCATGGCTGCAAGCGTAGGAATCCTCGTCGTCTCGCACAGCGCGAAGATCGCCGAAGGGACGGTGGAGCTCGCCAAGCAGATGGCGCCCACGGTCGTCATCGTGGCCGCGGGCGGTACCGACGAGGGTGGCGTGGGCACGAGCTTCGACAAGATCTCGTCGGGCATCACCGAGGCGCAGCAGGGCAAGGGCGTCGTCATCCTGGCCGATCTCGGATCAGCGATCCTCACGGCCGAAACCGCGCTCGACTTCCTCGACGACGCCGAGCGTGAGCTCGTCGTCATCGCCGACGCGCCGATCGTCGAGGGTGCGGTGGCCGCCGCAGTGGCCGCCGAGACCGGGGGATCCCTCAGCGAGGTGACGAGTGCCGCGCGCACCGCCACCGGTGTCGCCGATCCGCACGCCGACGACCAGACGCTGACCCGCGCCGAGGTCGCCGGAGCCGTCGAGCGATCCGCGACGCTCGTCAACCCCTCGGGGCTTCACGCGAGGCCGGCCGCGGAGTTCGTCAAGCACGCCTCGAAGTTCTCGTCGAACATCCAGATCAACGGGGTCGACGCGAAGAGTCTTCTGCGGATCATGGGCCTGGGTCTGCCGCAGGGCTCCACGGTCAGCATCGTGGCGACGGGCGACGATGCTTCGGAGGCCGTCGACGCGCTCATCCAACTCGTCGACTCCGGGTTCGGCGAAGGCTGAAGCGAATTTTGTAGGGAGTCCGGGGGACCTCGGGGCGACGTCTGCGACCGCGCCGGTCAGACGGCGTCGAGGTACGCCCAGTCGCCGGCCACGCGCTCGAACCGGCTGTTCTCGTGCTGCGTGGCCGCCTCCGATCCTGCCCGGTAGTGGGCTTCGAACTCGACGGTGCCCGCGCGGTCGAGGAGGCCGCCGCCGGTCGAGGCCAGGATGTCGAGGCGGAACCAGCGCACCGACGCGTCGAGTTCGAGCGATGCGGGGCGGGTCGCAGGATGCCAGGAGCGCAGGAGGTAGTCGACGTCGCCCACCGCGAAGGCGGAGTAGCGCGACCGCATGAGGCGCGTCGCGGTCGGTGCGGTCGCTTCGCCGCGGTGGAGCGGCTCGCAGCAGGATCCGTAGGTCTCGCCGCTCAGGCACGGGCAGTGGGACTCCGAGGTGATTGTCGCCATGCCGACGAGCGTAGTGTCGAGCCCGGTAGCCGTTTTCAACCCGGGGAGGTCCCATGCGCGCAGTAGTCATCGCAGTCGCCGCAGTCGTCAGCATCCTCGCGGTCGTGAAGTCACGCCGAGCTGCGAGCGAGATCAAGAAGAACGTGAAGGCGTCGCGCCGTCGCGGGGCCGTGACGCACGCCGTGCATCAGAAGGCGGGGCAGGTCGACGTGCCGAAGCTTCCCAAGGTGAAGCGGTACTGAGCCGGTCGCGTCAGTGCTGCGAGACGGGCGAGATGACCAGCTCGTCGATGCGCACGTGCGGCGGCGAGTCGAGCACGAAGAGTGCGGCGCGCGCGATGTCGTCCGCCGTCAGCATCCTGCCTCGGGCCTCCGCGTCGGGCACGCTCGGGCGCATGGCGAGGAAGTCGGTGTCGACGTCTCCGGGGCAGAGGTGGCACGCCCGGACGCCCGAGCCAGCCTCTTGCGCATTGAGCGTGCGACAGACAGACGACAGCGCCGTCTTGCTCGCGGAATAGGCGACGCCGGCTCCCGGTGAGAACTGCCAGCCGGAGTACGACGACACGACGACCACCTGACCGGCGTGCTCGCGGAGCTGCGGCAGGGACGCGTCGACGACGCGCACGGCGGCCGTGAGGTTGGTCTGCACGATGTCGTCGAACGTCGCCAGCGATTGATCTACCCAGGCGCGCTGCGGCGAATTGAGCCCGGCCGAGAGCACGAGCGCGTCGATCCGCGAGTGATCTCGCAGGATCACGTCGCGGGCGGCAGCCACGGACGAAGCCTCGCGAACATCGCAGACCACTGCGGCGACTCGGCCTCCACCCTCCCCGGCGTGCCGTGTCGCCTCACTGAGCCGCACCGTCTCGTCGAGTGCGTCCTGCCGACGCCCGGAGACGACGACGGTCCATCCGGCTCGAGCGGCGGCCACGGCCGTCGCCCTGCCCATACCGCTACCAGCGCCGGTCACCCAGAGGACTCGCGCCGATGTGCTCACGGAGACCAATCTACTCGGCGACGGTCGCGTCGACCTCGGGTAGGTTCGGGAGCGGAACGAGGAGGTTCATCGATGCTCATCGACTACACCGGCAAGATCGTCGTCGTGACCGGCGCCGCCCGCGGAATCGGGCGGGTCCTGGCGGAGCGCTTCGAGGCCGAGGGGGCGCGTGTCGTCGCGCTCGATCTGGCCTTCGGGGGTGATGCGGTCGGTGAGCTGTCGCTCGACTGCGACGTCAGTGATCCTGCATCGGTCGCTGCTGCGGTCGCCTCGATCGACGAGATGTTCGGGCGGATCGACGTGCTGGTCAACAACGCAGGAATCAACGTCGACGGGTTGGTGGCCGACCTCGATCCTGCTCGGTTCGCCCTCGCCCTCCAGGTCAACGTCGGGGGAGTCTTCGTGATGAGCCAGGCCGTCGCGCCGATCATGAAGCGGGCGAACGGCGGCAGGATCATCAATGCGGCGTCGTTCGCGGCGATCGTGCCGAGCATCGGAAGCGCGGCCTACGCGGCCTCGAAGGCGGCCGTCGTGCAGTTCACGCGGGTGCTGGCGGGCGAGCTCGGGCCGTGGGGGATCACCGTCAACGCGTACGCGCCGGGCATGATCCCCACCGCGATGAACGGTTTCGCCGAGCTGCCCGACGCCGCGCAGTCGCGGCTGCTCGACACGCTGACGATCCGTCGCTGGGGGAGGCCGGAGGACGTCGCCGACCTGCTCTGCTTCTTGGGCAGCGACTTCGCCGGGTACATCACCGGAACCCTGGTCGATGTCTCGGGCGGCAAGCTCGCCACCCAGATCCCGAGTCGGGCGTACCGGGCCGAATAGCCGCGAGCGGACGGGCCCCGGCGTCGTTCCGAAACAAGAACGTGACAGTGGGCCCTCGAAGCCGCGGTGGAGCGCAGTCGTCGACGAGCCCATGACCCTGCTCAGCTTCGGAGGGCTGCCTGAGGCTGGATCCGGGTCGCCTGCCAGGCGGCGACGAGGCCGCCGAGGCTGCCCACCAGGATTCCACCGACGACCGCGAGCGGCGCCAGAACGGGGTCGAAGATCGGCGACCAGTGTTGGAGGAGGGTCATCGCCGAGACGGCGGCGAAACCGAGGACGAGACCCGCCAGGCCACCGAGCGCCCCGATGATCGCGGATTCGGCGACGACCATCGAGGCGACGTGGACGGATCGCGCCCCGACGGCGCGCCGGAGCCCGAACTCCGCTCGCCGCTCGAGGATCGCCAGGACCATCGAGTTGCCGAGGGCGACGACGGCCGCGATGACGGCGATGCCCGTGAAGGCGAGGAGCGTGGTGCGGACGTCTCCCTCGATCTCGGATCTCAGCGTCGTCGGGTCGACGGGCGCGTCGACGTGGAGTGCCGTCGGCTGCACCGGGTCGATCGCGGCGGGCGCCTGCCGGGCCACCTGCTGGGCGGCGCCAGCGCTCGTTCGGAGCAGGATCCGCGTGCGGTCCGGAGCCGCGAGGGCGGGCGACGCCAGGCCGCCGGAGACGATCGACCCCAGGAGGGACGGCAGGCGCGGCGAGGTCTCGATGGTGCCCGCGACGACGACGTCCTGCCCACCGACGTCGACGAGGGCGCCGCCGCGAGGGAACCGAGGGGGAGTTGCGCCGCAAGGTTCCCGCCGATCAGCACTTCGCCGTCGGCCAGGCGGTGCGGTCGGTTGGGCGTCCATCGGATGGTCAGTCGAGCCGCCCGGCGGACGTCGCCGGTGGCGGAGACCGCCGGGGCTTGAAGCGCGGGCCTCGTCGGCGTCGCCTGGATCGTCGTAGTGCCGCGTTCGTAGACGATGCCGACATGGTCGACGCCGGCGAGGATCGTGGTGCCGGCCAGGAGCGCCGCCGTGTCGTCGCGCAGCGTCGCGTGGCGGCGGTCGCGGGGGTCTGGGTCGGGGTCTGATACAGGGGCGAGCGCCGCATCGTCGCGCACGACGGTCACGTCGCGGTTGACGTGGAGGTCGAAGCGGTCCGAGACCTGGGCCGAAGCCGATCCGGAGATGCCGAGGGTCGCGATCGCGAGCGCAACCGCGGTGGCGACGGCGGCGACGAGCCCCGTGGTGCGGCCGGGGCGGGAACGGACGGTGCGGAACGCGTCGCGCAGGACGTCGCGGGGCCGGACTCGCGACCCGCGGGGTGGCGTCGGGCCGGGTGGGGCGGGCGTGCTCCCGGTCGCCTCTCCGGGGCTGCGGGGATCAGAGGGCGTGATCCTGGTCGATTCTGAGGGTTTCGGGGCGAGGTCTTCGAGGAGGTGAATCCGGCCGTCGCGGAGGTGCGCGATGCGGTCGGCCGTCGCGGCGAGCGCCGGATCGTGGGTGACGAGAACGATCGTGCAGCCGTCGTCGTGGAGGGCGCGCAGGGCGTTCATCACCTGGGCGCCGTTGACCGAGTCGAGATTGCCGGTGGGCTCGTCGGCGACGACGACGCGGGCCGAGGCGGCGAGGGCTCTGGCGATGGCGACGCGCTGGCGCTGGCCTCCCGAGAGGAGCGAGGCGCGTTGTTCGGCGTGGGCGGCGAGGCCCACGGCCGCAAGGGCCTCCCGGGCACGTCGCAGCCGCTCGGCGGTGGGCAGGGCGCGGTAGAGCAGGCCCAGTTCGATGCTGTCGATGGCCGGGCGGGCGTCGAGGAGGTGGAATCCCTGGAAGACGAAGCCGAAGGTCGTGGAGCGGAGGCGCGCCCGCTCGCGCTCGGGGAGCCGTGCGGTGTCGGTGCCCTCGAGCAGGAAGGTCCCCTCGTCGGGGACGTCGAGGAGGCCGATCGTGTTCAGCAGGGTCGACTTGCCGCCGCCGGAGGGGCCGACGATGGCGAGGAATTCGCCGGGGCGGATGGTGAGCGAGACGTCGTCGAGGGCGCGGGCGTCGGCGGAGAAGCGGCGGCCGATGCCGCGGAGTTCGAGCGTCATCAGCCGACCCGGACGACGTCGCCCGTCGCGATCGCGCCGGATTTCGTGGGCGTGATGGCGCTGCGGCCGTTCAGCTGGGCGACCTCGGTCACGGCGACGCGTTCGAAGTCGTCGGCGTCGCGGCGGACGAACACGTGCGCCGGGCCTTTCGCGCCCGGCGACACCGCGAGGGTCGGCACGATCAGCGAGTCGCGCGCGGCGAGTGTCACCTCGAGTACGGCCGTGCCCTCCTTCGACAGCCAGGTGTCGGGGAGCGGCGTGGCGCCGCGCGCGCTCAGCGTCACGGTGGCGTCCGTCGCCTCGGGGCCGCCGGGGTCACCTTCTCGACGGCGACGTCGAGCGACTCGGTTCCGGTGCTGCGGAAGGTTCCGGTCGTGCCGACCGCGAGCTTCTCGGCGGAGAGCGTCGGCACCTCGGCGACGACCCGCGGGGTGCCGCGCTGAAGGCCGATCGTGGTCTCGCTCGTCACGAGGGTTCCGACGGGCGGCGTCGAGGCGGCGTAGGCGGGGAGTGTGCCGAGGGCGGCGAGCTCGCCCTTCGGCAGGATCGTCGTGGGTGCAGGATCGGGGCGGGGTGAGTCGTCGGGGGTGCTCGCGTCGGTGCTGGTGTCCGCGTCCGCGGCTGCGTCGGCATTTTGCTCCGGCGGCGGGGCGTAGCCCGCCTTCACATAGAGCGCTTTCACGGCCGACTCGGTGGTCGCGCCGAAGATGCCGTCCGCCGTCACCGGTGCTCCGGCCGCGGCCAATCCCTGCTGGAGCTGCCGGACGTCGGGCCCCGTGTCTCCCATCCCGAGCGACCGGTAGAACCGGAAGCCGCCGGGCAGAGCGAACACGGGTCGCCCGTTGATTTCGGTGAGCACGCTCCCGGCCGAGATCGTCGCTCCCGCTGCGGCCGTCACCCTCGTCACGACCGCTTCGTCTGCATCGGGCACGGGCAACAGGATCGTCGTGACCTCGTCGCGACGGACCGTGCCGCGGAACGACACCACGTCGGAGAGGTCGCCCCGTTCGACCTTCGCGGTCAGCGGCCCCGGCGTCGGTGGGGCCACTCGGGCCTCCCGTTGTTCGGGCGACTCGAACGCGGCGGCGAGCAGCCACCCTCCCGCGAGGAGGCCTACTCCTGCCGCCGCCACCCCTGCCAAGAGGACGCGCTTCCGCCGCCGCCCCGCCGTCACTCGGCCCTCGGCGCGTACTCGGCGATCACCGTGAGTGCTTTCCGGTTCATCTTCTGCATTTGCTTGTCGTACCGGTCGAGTGCGTCCGCGTTCTCGCCCAGGGCGGTCACCTGCTCGTCCCATTCGGCCTGGTAGATGGCCCTTGCGTAACCCGACGACTCTCTGGATTTGGCGTCGGCGACAGCAACGCGGCGTTCCTCGCTGGTCGGCACATCGCCGCCGAATGTCGCTGGCGGGTCGATGGCCGGCTCGTCACTTTCCAGGGAGTCCGGTGGCATGTCTTCCGGACTCTTTTCCAGGTCCGGGACGCCGACGGGGGCCAGGCACGAACGCCACTGCTCGGTCGCAGCGATGACCTCTTTTCGCTCGGAGGCTTTCTTGTAGGCGTCGTTCGTCAAGCCTTCTACGAGGCTGAAGTCACGATCGCCCTTCGGAATCCCGACGACCTCGTTGGCCTCCGACCAGCACAATTCCATGTCCGGCTCCGCACGGGGCGAGACGTGGAGGTTGCGTTGATAGTCCTCGTGCTCGTTCTGGAGTACGGCAACCGGGAGGTCGAGGAGGTCTGACGTGCCGTATCCGTATTTCTCGGCCAGCGGCAGAGTGAAGATCCGTTTCCCGATCGAGCTGTAAGACGGCCCGGTCGTGGCGCCCAGCGTTGCCGCAGAAGCTGCCCAGGGCCAGCCTTTGTCGAGGAGACACCGTTTGACGACCAGCTCGCGAGCGATGCTTGGAACGTCGACCTGTTGCATCGAGTAGCGATCCAGCGGCAGGACGTATCTGTCTCGATTCTTGTCCGGAAGGCCGTCGGGCACCTTCCGTGGGCTGGATTCGCTCGTGCACCCGGTGAGCGCCCCGACGAGCATCGCGCTCGTCGCCACCGCTCGTCGAAGACCTTGCGGCCCCCTCCGGGTCTTCACTTGGCGCTCGGCGCGTAGTGGGCTATCACCTTGCGCGCTTTCCGGTTCATCGCCTGCATCTGTTTGTCGTAGCGCTCCAGCTCGTCCGCGTTCTCTAGGAGCAGCTTCACTTCGGCATCCCATTCCGCGGTATATGCGGCGTCGAAGTAGCCAGAAGACTCCTGGCATTTCGCGTCGGCGACCGCTACGCGACGCTCCTCGGGGTCGACGACATCCTTCGTCCAGGGCTCGTCCACACCGCGGCCAGAGCCGATCATCGACGGACTCGGCATGAGATCGGGAGACCGCGGCAGGTCGGGCACCCCTACGCCCGCCATGCACTTCCGCCACGTCGCTGTCGCAGCGAGAACAGGTTTCGTCACGAGCGACGCGTTATAAGCCTGGACTGCAAGGGAGTTCGCGAGGTCCCAGGGGGCCGCATTCGGCGTCAGGCCGATTGCCTTCTGACCACGAGAGAAACATTCGTCGATGTCAGAATCCGCGTCCGCATCGATCTCTCGATTTGCTTTATCGACGGCCCGGAGCTCGGCTTGCTGAGGCGCCGAAAGATCGAGCTCGGATGAATTTCCGTAGCCGTACTTCTCCGCCAACGCGACCGAGAACAACTTCTGGCGGGCGTCGTTCCACGACTCTCCTGGCTTCGCCCCAGCTTCAGCAGTCGTTACCGCCCATGGCCATCCTCGCTTCTCGATGCACGCTTGGACCATGACGCGCACGGCTATGCCGGGCAGGTCGACTATCTGTGCGGAGTAGCGATCCAGCGGCAACTCCCATCGAGCCTGATTCTTGGCCGACAGCTTCGGTTCTGGCATCGTGCCTTGCGAGCATCCAGTTAATGCGGCTGCGGAGAGTAGTGCCGTGATGAAAGCGATTAGTGCACGAGGTACAGCAACTCGATTCACTTGCAGTAGCTGCTGAAGCAGGCAGAGGTCACCATGTCGTTGAGACCCCGACTGCCCAGGTTCGACAGTCCGCTGCCCCTGGCGATCGAAGCCGACTTGCCCTTATAGCCAGAGCGGTCGTAGACCACGATGGCCTGCCCGGTGCGGCCGTTGTTGAACGCGGAGGAGGCGGCATTGTCCGTCCCCAAGTGGAGCGTCGGAACCCAGTACGCAATGGAGCCATAGTGCGAGACGTTGTAGTTGAAGTTGATGTGGCCGCGACCGTAGTTGATGTCTTCGTACGTGCAGCCCTGGCCGGCGTTGCACGCGCCAGGCGCAGCCTGCGCGGGGGCAGCGATGAGCAGGCTGGCGAAGAGGACGGTGGTGCCTGCGGCGGCGCTGGTGATGAGTGCGAGCTTCAAGTGATCCCTTTCGGGTCGCGGGGTCGGATGCCGACCTTTCACGGATATGAATGCGTCATATGGGCGTAATGTCCAAAGTACCAGATGTTTGAAGCCACTTTTGTCTGGGCGCCTTGCGCACGAGAACGGCCGCCGCGCCATGAGGGAGAGACGGCCGCGAGCTGAAAGTCAGCTCGGGCGAACGGTGAGACGCCGGTCATGTCGAGCGTTGTGTCGATTGGCGTCGGTGGCTTGCCGGAGCCGGCGTCCAGGCGAAGACCTTCAGGCTCGTCGAAGGCTGGATGAGGAAGTGGCGCCCCGACGACTGGCCGGCCGGGCCGGCCGGATAGGCCAGGCGGTAGCCGGCCGGAAGCGTGGTCTGCCAAACCAGGCGACCGGTGTGCACGTCGAGGGTTCCGACGGCTTCGTGCACCGTCGTCGATCCTGCGTCGCGAAGGTCTCCGGTGACCTGCACGACGCCGGCCGGATCGGGCGGGCCGGTGACGGTCATCCGAGACGTCAGCGTCTGCTCGAGTGCGGCGGTGGCGGCGATCAGCAGCTTCGTCGAGCCGGGCAGCCAGGCGTACTGGGCGCTCTGGCCGTTTTTCATGCCGGGGATCGTCACGACGCTCTTGTGGCCGGTCTTCCTCGAGAAGAGCGTGACGCCGCCGAACGCGGGCGTCAGCAGCGCGTCGTGGCCGACGAATGTGGAGCGCGCGATTCGGCGGCCTCGCGACGAACTCGAGGCGCCCATTGTCGCGCAGCGCTGATGGCAACGCGCGGCAGGGCGGCAGCACTGAGCGCAGCTTTGGCAGCAGCGACGACGGCAGCCCGCGGCCGTGGGGGAGTGCGCGAGACCCTAGGCTTGTCCTCATGTCCAAGGTCTTGAGCTCTCTCCCTGTCGGTGAACGGGTCGGTATCGCCTTCTCCGGCGGCCTCGACACGTCGTGCGCGGTCGCGTGGATGCGCGAGAAGGGCGCCGTGCCGTGCACTTATACCGCCGACATCGGTCAGTACGACGAGCCCGACATCGACTCCGTCGCCGGTCGCGCGATCGAGTACGGCGCCGAGATCGCCCGCCTGGTCGACGCCAAGAGCGCCCTGGTCGAAGAGGGTCTCGTTGCGCTGCAGTGCGGCGCCTTCCACATCCGCTCGGGAGGCAAGACCTACTTCAACACGACGCCTCTCGGCCGCGCGGTCACGGGCACGATGCTGGTGCGCGCGATGAAAGACGACGGCGTCGACATCTGGGGCGACGGCTCGACGTACAAGGGCAACGACATCGAGCGGTTCTATCGCTACGGGCTCATGGCCAATCCTCGGCTGCGCGTGTACAAGCCGTGGCTCGACGCCGAGTTCGTCGGCGAGCTCGGCGGGCGCACCGAGATGAGCGAGTGGCTCGTCGCGCGCGGATTCCCGTACCGCGACTCGACCGAGAAGGCCTATTCGACCGACGCGAACATCTGGGGCGCGACCCACGAGGCCAAGCGCCTCGAAGAACTGTCTTCGGGTCTCGATCTCGTCGAGCCGATCATGGGCGTCGCCGCGTGGCGCGACGACGTCGAGGTCGCGACGGAGATCGTGACCGTCCGGTTCGAGGCGGGGCGCCCGGTCGCCCTCAACGGCACCGTCTTCGACGACGCGGTCGCTCTCGTCCTCGAGGCGAACGCCATCGGCGGCCGTCACGGGCTGGGCGTCTCCGACCAGATCGAGAATCGCATCATCGAGGCCAAGAGCCGCGGCATCTACGAGGCGCCGGGCATGGCGCTGCTGCACATCGCCTACGAGCGCCTGCTCAACGCGATCCACAACGAAGACACCGTGGCGAACTACCACAACGAAGGCCGCAAGCTGGGGCGCCTGATGTACGAGGGGCGCTGGCTCGACCCTCAGTCGCTGATGGTCCGGGAGTCGATTCAGCGCTGGGTGGGGTCGGCCGTCACCGGCGAAGTGACCCTGCGCCTTCGTCGTGGCGACGACTACACGATCCTCGACACGACCGGGCCGTCGCTCAGCTACCAACCCGAGAAGCTCTCCATGGAGGTCGTCGGCGACTCCGCCTTCGGGCCGGGCGACCGCATCGGTCAGCTGACGATGCGCAATCTCGATATCGCCGACTCGAGGTCCCGGCTCGAGCAGTACGCCGCGGCGGGCCTCATCGGGGGAGCGACGGCCGAGCTGGTCGGCACCCTCGAGGTCGGCGAGGCGGGCGAGATCTTCGGCAGCGCGTCGCCCGTGTCGGCAGCGGCGGGCGAACTCGCCAGCGCGACCGATGCGGCCTCCGAGGGCGCCGCCTTCGACGCGGGCACCGACTGATCCTGCTCTCGCGCGAGAGCTGAGACCCCAGCGTCGACCCGGCCTACGCGCTGAGCGACACCCCGGCGAGCTCGGCCGACACGTCCCAGACGCGCTTCGCCTCCGCCGTGGAGGTGAGCCGCGAGTACAGCTTCTGTTCAGCCGGCGCTCCCGAGAGGTGCGCGAGTCCCGACGGCCCGTAGAAGCGGCCACCGCGCGCCGACGGGTCGGTCGCGGCGAACACCGCGGGCAGGGCCGCCGAAGCAGGAGTCCCGAACAGGATCCCGCGGCGTGAGAGCGCACGGATCATCCGCACCGCCCCGGTGTCCTTCTCGCGCCCGAGGCCCGGCTGTGCCGCCAGGAGGTTCGTCGGCGAGATGCCGGGGTGCGACAGGTTGCTCGTGATGCCCCAGTCGGCCGCGAGGCTGCGGCGGTTCAGCTCGAGCGCCCAGAGGCCGAACGCGATCTTCGACGAGGAGTACGACTTCATGGGGTTGTAGCTCTTCTCCCACTGCAGGTCGTCCCAGTTGACGGCGTTCGAATTGGCCGAGATCGAGATCTGCGTGGTGATCCTGGCGTGGCCGGCGCGCAGGAGAGGCAGCAGGTGCGCCGTCAGCGCGACGTGCCCGAGGTGGTTGGTGGCGAACTGGAGCTCGAAGCCGTCCGCGCTCGCCTGCCGGGTCGGCGGTGTCATGAGGCCGGCGTTGTTGATCAGCACGTCGATCGGACGCCCCTCCTCGACGAGCGCCTCGCCGAACGCCGCGACCGATGCCAGCGACGACAGGTCGAGCACCCGCGTGCTGACCTTGGCTTCCGGAACCACCGCGCGGATGTCCGCGACCGCGGCGTCGCCCTTGCTCGGATTCCGGACGGGCAGGATCACCTCCGCGGAGGCTCTGGCGAGACGCCGGGCGATGCCCAAGCCGATCCCGTCGCTGGCTCCGGTGACGACGACGAGCTTCCCGGCGAGGTCCGGTACTGCGATATCGATGATGCGAGGCATGGTGGCTTCCTTCGGTCGGGCGCGGTCTCGATCCTGCGAGTCTGGGTGCCCTCCACCTCGGCAGCCAGGGAGCAGGTGTCCCAGGATCGAAGAACTCGGTCGACGAGAGCATGCCCGGTGGAGTACAAGAACGTATGGGCACAATCGTGGTTCAGGAGTTCATCACACTCGACGGCGTCATCCAGGCGGGCGGCGGGCCGGACGAAGACCGAGAAGGCGGCTTCGAGTTCGGCGGCTGGTCGATGGATTACGACGAGGAGTTCGACACCCTCGGCGAAGGCGGCGACATCATCGCGGAGTGGGAGAGCAAGACCGAGGCGCTCCTGCTCGGCCGGAAGACCTATGACATCTGGGCGGGCGCCTGGGCCGTCTGGGATGAGAACGCCGACGGGTTCATGGGCGAACTCACCCGGCGCTACAACCGCGTTCCGAAGTACGTGGCCTCGCGCACGCTCACCGAGGTCGGCTGGAAGAACGCCGAGCTGCTCGGGGACGACGTGCCCGCGGCCGTCGCCGCGATCCGCGCCGAGCGCGACGGCGAGATCCGGGTGTGGGGGAGCGCGGACCTGATCGCGACCCTGGCCGAGCACGACCTCGTCGACGAGTACCGGCTCGCGGTCTACCCGATCGTTCTCGGGACGGGCAAGAAGCTGTTCTCGGACCGTTTCCCGAAGACGGCCCTGGCGCTCGTCTCGAGTCGGCAGCTGGCCTCGGGCGTGCTCATCAACACGTACCGTCCTGCACCCGGTCGTCCTGCCTCCGGCACCTGACGAGCGGCCTACCGCGGCCCGCACTGGCACGAGCGGTATCGGGCCGTCGGGGCGGTGAAGATCCGATCACGCCGGGCCGGCGGCTTTCACGGCCGTCGGTCCGGCGATGCAGTGCCGCGGTCAGATCACGGTCGAGCCTCCGTCGGCAACCAGCTCCATGCCGTTCACGTAGCTGGAGTCGTCCGAGGCGAGGAACAGCGCGACCGAGGCGATCTCTTCCGGCTGGCCCATCTCGCCCCGGGGGATCACGGCGGAGAACATCTCCTTGAGCTCCGGGGTCATGGCCGCTTCCATCATGGGCGACGAGACCTGGCCCGGAGTGAGCACGTTCACGCGGATCCTGCGATCCCGGAGCTCGGCCACCCAGACGCGCGCGAAGGCAGGCAGGACGGCTTTGCTCCCGGCGTAGACGCTCCACTCGGGGTAGCCCCGGAGAGACGCGTTCGACCCGGTCATGATGATCGAGCCGCCGTCGCGCATCAGCGGCAGCGCCTTCTGGACCGTGAACAGCGTGCCCTTCGCGTTGAGCGTGAACGCCGCGTCGAACGCCTCTTCGGTGATCTCGCCGAGCCTCGCCTGGGGCCTCCTCCTGCGCTCGCCCAGAGGACGTCGATCCTGCCTTTCTCGGTCTCGACCGCGTCGAACAGCCGATCGAGGTCAGCGAGGTTCGACGCGTCACCTTGCACGCCGGTGGCGTTGCGGCCGATCAGGCGGACCGCCTCATCGAGCGCGTCCTGGCGGCGGCCCTGGATGAAGACGTGGGCTCCTCCTCCACGAAGAGCTTCGCGCCGGCCAGAGCCATGCCGCTCGTCCCGCCGGTGATCACCGCGACCTTGCCGTCGAGCTTGCCCATGTCAGCGGACCTCGGCCTTGAATGCGACGTCGAAGCCGGCGCCGTTGTTCGCCAGGCCGACGAGCAGGATGCCCGCCCACTCGAGCGCGTGGGCCATGCCGAGTCCGCCGGCGTCGCGGGGCTGGAGGTTCAGGCTCTCGAGGAAGGCCGCGAAGCCCGCCTTGGCCTCGGTGCCGTCTCCGGCGAAGAAGACGTCCAGCGGGGCGTCGCCCGCGATGACACCGCCGAAGATCGTGTTGAAGGCCTTGATCACGTGTGTGTCCGCAGGGGAGACGGCGGCGATCCGGTGGGCGATCGAGTCGCCCGGCGTGGTCACGATTCCGCTGGCGTCGGCGTTGAACGGGTTGCTGATGTCGACGAGGGTCTTGCCTGCCAGCGCTTCGCCGAAATGCTGAACGGCCTCGACCGCACCCTGGTACAGGACGGCGACGAAGACGATGTCGCCTGCGGGGTCGGCGCCGAACGTGCCGACTGTCGCTCCGTGGCCGATCTGGGCGGCGAGATCCTGCGCTGCGGTGGCGTTCCGGCTCAGGATCTCGACGGTGTGGCCGTGCTCGGCAGCGCGGGTTCCGATGGCGCGGGCCATGTTGCCCGAGCCGATGATGCTGATGGTGGTCATAGGAGTGATCCTTCGTGTTCATGACCGGGGAGTCGACTCCTCAAGGTGAGGCACCCCTCCGGTAGTGATCGACAACCGGAGGGGTGCCTCGACTTATTCCCGCCAAGCGAGTAAATTCATGGAATGAGCATTTCCGAGGTCGAGGAGGCGCCGGCTCCCGCGGGTGCGCCGACGCCGTTACGACGCGACGCGCGAGAGCGTCGCGAGCGCCTGATCGCGGCGGCTCGGCAGGAGTTCGCCGCCAGGGGAGTGGATGCGTCGCTCGAGAGGATCGCGCGCGACGCCGGCGTCGCCATCGGGACGCTGTACCGGCACTTTCCGACACGGGTCGATCTCCTCCTCGCGGCGTTCGAGCCTCGGCTCCAGGAATTTCTCGACAGCGCGGACGACGCCCTCGGTGTCAGTGACCCGTGGGAGTCGTTCGTCTGCTACCTCGAGAATCTGTTCAGCGTGCAGGCGGGGGATCGCGGTTTCAACGACTTCCTGTCGCGTCGGTTCCCCGGCAGCGCCGAGACCGAACGGATCCACGACCGGATGTGTCTCCAGATCGGCGACGTGCTGACCAGGGCGCAGGAGGCCGGAGCGGTTCGCTCGGATATCACCCTGGCCGACATCGTCAACCTCATCTGGTCGAACGGCCGCATGATCGACGCCACGAGCCAGGCGGCACCCGAGGCCTGGCGCCGGCACCTCTACCTCATGCTCGACGGCTTTCGGGCGTCGGCTGCCCACACCCTGCCCGAGCCGCCGATGACGGATGCGCAGCTCTACGACGCCATGGTGCGCCTCAGTCAGGCCGACTGACTCGCGTCGCCTCCCCGACGATCCCAGAATTCGTCTTACTTGACATAATGTGCATTATCAGCGCTCAAGTGTCGGGAATTGCATCTAATGCAGGAACTCCCGCTCAACGACCAGGACAACAAAAAGCCAGGTCGGTGCCGTATTCGGCTCCCAGTGAATAACTATCAGGGACGCTTCTCTTGCCGTCAGATCCGCATAGGCGTAGGTTTCCTGCATTAGATGCAGGAAACCACGATTGGAGAACCGGATGGATGGCGAATTTCCGGGCTTTGTCCCGAAGGTCTTGCTTGATCCTTCTATCGCGTTGTTTCGCGCCGAAGACCGCGTATTCGAGGCGATGGTTGATGGTTGGACGTCGGAGATGCTGGCTCGTGGCAATCAGGTGTCAACGATCAAGGATCGCGTGAGCTTGCTCAGGCGGTTCCAGTCGTTTACCAATGATTACCCGTGGATGTGGGGTCCAGGCGATATCAACGAGTTCGCGGCCGAGCGACTGTCCGGTGAGCGGCCGATCAAGCCCACAACCCTCCGCACCGACTCGAATACGATCGCGATGTTCTGCTCTTATGTGTCTAATCCGGCCTACGGCTGGGTGGCCTTTTGCGAACGGACATTCGACTCAATTCCTTCACAAATCGTGTTCGAGTGGAACAGCCCGCACCACTCGGCCGACGATGCTGTTCCGACAGGCAAACGAGCTTTTACTAAGCCGGAGCTTCAGCTCATCTTCGACTATGTTGACGACCTCGCAGACAGTGAATATGCCCGTGGGTCCAAGCGCTGGCCGAACTTGCTCCGTGACTCCAATGCATTCAAGATCTGCTATGCCTACGGCCTTAGACGTCGGGAACTCACCATGCTCGACACTGTCGATTTCGGACCCAATCCATACGTCCCCGATTACGGCATGTTCGGCGCCCTCACCGTGCGTTGGGCCAAAGGGGTCAAGGGATCGGGTCCACGACGCCGAACGGTACTGACTGTCCCCGAGTTCGACTGGGTGGTCGAGCTAGCCGACAAGTGGATCAGCTCAGAACGCCGCGGACGTTTCTCTCACGCCGACGGATCGCTCGCCCTTTGGCCGAGTGAGCGGGGTAACCGCATCTCCCTCGGCACATTAGGCGACGCGTTCACCGCAGCTCGACGCGCCGTCGGCCTACCCGAAGATCTCGGCCTTCATTGCCTCCGGCACTCCTACGTCACGCACCTGCTGGAGGCGAAATATGACCCGCTGTTCGTTCAGCAGCAGGTCGGGCACGCCTACGCCTCCACCACGAGTCTCTACACCTCGGTGTCCGACAACTTCAAACAGAGAGCGGTCCAGGAAATGATTGCTGCACGCGTTCCAGCCAAGACGGAGACTGCCCATGCCTGAAATCCGCCGAATCGGCTTCCATTGGAAACTCCGTGCCGTCATGGCCCAGCACAACCTCTGGAAGTCCACCGACCTCATGCCGCTGCTAAAATCGAGGGGCGTGAACCTCTCCGAAAGTCAGATTTATCGACTCGTCACCGGCTCCCCCGAGCGCATTCCCGCACGCACTTTCGCGGTACTCTGCGACATCTTCGACTGCACGCCCAATGACCTCTTCGAACCATTTGTCGAGATGCGGGCCGCCGCGACCGCCAACGCGCCAAAGGACGTCGAGGATTTGACTTCCACGCCGGGACAGCCGCTAACGCACCGGGTGCGTCTGAGCCGCGTCGAAGACGATGAGTAGGCCAAAGCAGCCCGAGGACCCGGAGCGCTTTCCGCTTGCCTGCGCGCGCTGTCATGAGCATCGGGCCCTGGCAGCTTTTTTCGGGACTGAAGGGAGCGTCTGCGTCAACTGCTACATGAAAGCCAAGCGCACCCGTGGGGTCTGCGCCTGTGGGCACGAGGGGGTCCTTCCTGGCATGGTTGGGGGGCAGCCGGCGTGCCGAGCATGCAGCGGTGTAAAGCTCAACATCGACTGCGTCTCATGCGGAACCGAGGACGAACTCTATTCAGGTGGACGGTGCTGGAACTGCACACTCCGTGAAGCCGTGGATTCCGCCCTGACGAACCCGTCGACCGGCACAATCTCCCCGCGCTTGTCCCCCTGGCGACGGCACTCAAAGGGATGAAGAGGGCAAACAGCGGGCTCACCTGGATTAGACAGGATCACGTTCAGGCATTCCTCCGCACCCTCGCCACCTCAGACACGATCACTCAGGAGAGCCTTGATGCCCTCCCAAAAACGAAGACGCGCGAATACGTCCGCGGCCTCCTTGTCGAGCACGGAATCATCGTCACCCGCGACGACTATCTCGTCCGCTACACCGCGTGGTCCAACGAAGCCGTCGAGCGACTCGTCCACGCGCCGGATAAAGCTATCGTGGTCCGCTACGTCCGGTGGCAGCACCTACGGCGCATGCAGCAGATGGACGAGGTGACGATCGGCACATTCCTTCGCTCGAAGCAGACCGTCACGGTTGCCATCGACTTTCTTAACTGGCTACATCATGAGGGAGTGCTCTTCGCGGACGTCCGTCAAGCGCATCTCGACGAGTGGATTAACACTGGACCTTCGACACGAAAGATCGCCAATCGATTCCTTCGTTGGGCTATCAAGACCCGTCTCGTAAAGCCCGACTTGACAATTGCACCGCACCGGCGTGGCACGGCCGAGCGACTGGATGCTTCGGCTCAAGGAGCCGCCCTTGAACGCGTCGTCCATACCGACGAGCTGGCGCCCCGTGAGCGAATAGCGGCGACGCTCGTCCTCGTCTTCGGCCAGCAGGTTCGAGACATCGTGACCCTTACCTGGGACCGGGTGCGCATCGAAGACGGTCTCGTCACAATTCGCATGGGCGGGTTCGACATCGACCTCCCGGCTCCCCTCGACGAGCCATGGCGGCAGCTTGCGGCCCACTCGCCGAACATGCAGACCGCGGCCCACCCGCATAGCTCTTGGGTCTTCCCCGGGACCAAGCCCGGCTATCACGTCAACCCGAGTCACATGCGGAACCGGCTAAAGCAATACTTCAGCGCACGCGCCGCGCGCCTTGGTACCCTCCACGAACTCTCCAAACTCGGCCCGATCCCTGTGATCGCCGACGCACTCGGCTATCGGCCGCAAACCATTGAGGCTCACGCAAAAGACTCCGCCTCCGCCTACGCCCGCTATGTCGCGTCGATTCGCAGTGAAGACCAGCCAGATTGAGGGCTTGATTCATGCAGGCTTGTGGATTTCCTCGCGCTGCCTATTTGAATCTCTCCCTCATCCCGACACCAAGGCTCGGTCGGCTCTCAGCTGAGTCCCGCTTCCAGCCGAATACGGGCAAGATCCCTATGCTCGGGTATCCCGGTGATTGACCATGGCTCCGGAACGACAAGGTCATTTTTTAGAAGTTCAGAACTATAGATCCGGAACGGGGTTCCATCCATGGGCTCCAGTCTGATATTCATGCCCTTTGCCGTGCCGCCCAAGAGTCGCCTTCGCACCTCGTCGGCATCCGCGATTTTCATCCTTGGGTGAAAAATGTTTGGTTCGGGTATTAAGACTGGATTGTCCAGCACGTTGACGCCTGAACCTTCTCCCCGGAAACGCTCCGGTTTAAGATGGCACCTCCCGCGTCCAGCAAGACCATCAGGCCCTCGTCCATTGAGCCGCTGAGAGTGGCTTTCATCGAAGAATAGTTAGGGATGAGGGCGCATTTTCCTTCCAGCAGCATCCGTGCGATCCGCGTCCAAATACGCTCCGCAGCCTCAGGCAACTCCTGCGGAAAAGCGAAGGTCACATCGCCCAACTTCTCGATCACAGACAAGTCCTCGGCATACTCGCTCAATTTTGGGTCAGCCGCTCTTAGGTCTGCCCCCTGTGGGAGCGCCGCGCTGACCGACTTTCCACTCAGGGTGAGCCGGAGTCGTTGAGCCCGAGGAAGGGTGTCCATAAAGCGAACTACCCGGTTGACGGCCACGCCGGACCGTCCCACAGCATCAAAGGTCATGTCTGTGGAACCAGAAAGGCTGTCTCGTGGGAAGCGCCAGAACATTGAAAGGACTTCTTCGAAGGACACCTCGATAAAGCCGCCTTCCGTGCCGTTCCCCACATCGGTGCTCGTGCCAGTAAGCCCGCCAAGGTGCGTGCCGTCAGCGGCGTATGAGTCGATGCGGGCTGGTTCACCTTGGTGAGCGTCACGAACGGGGATTACCGAGACTGCATAGCCGCTCTCCGTCCCCGAAAACCAGTCGGCCGGCCCGTCATAGACCAGTGAATGGACGTTCTGCTCCGGCAAGTCGAGACGCGTGCCCCGTCCGTAGCCGAACACATCTTTCGTCAGTTTTGCCAGTTCCGCATCCTCACGGCCGAACAACATGTTGACCGTGATCGACAGCGGTTCCATGTCCGCTGCGTCTTCCCTCTTCGCGTACAATTCCCACCCTGGCAATCCGTCGACGACAGCCAGTCGGCGACCCCAGTACAGGCTGAAAGTGTTCTGGTCGGCAATGTACCGAGCTAGCCCGTCGTGGGCCTCTTGAAGAGTTCTAGGTGCTGCATCCTTATGGCCAATCCTTGAAAGGGCCAAGTCCACCGCGCTGCGCACGCTCCAGTCTTGGACGTCGGGATGTTTGGCGAGGAGTCTGTCCAGCTCAACGGAGCCAAGAATGTGAGTTCGAATCGAGGTGCCATCGCTCAGCTTCGAAACCCACTTTTGTTCGGCGTCCGTAAACTCTTCTGGCACCACCAAGGTCCAGTCCGGCATGCCCAGGGCTGTCGCTGTCGTGAACGACTTCTTGATTTGCTTGCGTCGACTGTCACGCCAGCCCCCGAAAAGCCTTCAGGGAAATGCTTCAGTTGAAACACATGGACGACTGAACCAGATGTCTTGTCCCGAAAGACGATGTCGATGCCGCCGTCACCGCCGCGGCCGCTGGGTGCCGAAGCGGCGTATCCGAGGGCGTCACCGTCACGAGTGATAAGCACGTTCACGATTCGCTCGAAGTCCTCGCGGGAAATTGTCCGCCACTGAACTTTTTCGACCACGGACTCTCCCCCATTGCAGCACTGCGTCAATCGTATCGGCGCCAACGCACTGACCAGGGACGAGACGAAATGCCTCACCCTGACGAGGAGGCAGACGCGTCTCCGCGAGATGGAGAACGCTGTTCCGTACGTCGCACTGGCGCGATCGCAGCACGTCGCTCAGTTGTCGTTGGCATTTCGTCGCAGCCGGCGATTTGACTCCGCCGCTGTCACCCAAGCGGCGATCCTTCAAAGCGCATTCTTAGGCGAGGGGCGTCGTTCCTAGTTGGTTCCGGTGACGGTGCTGCGGCGTTCGAGGAAGACGTTGTCTCGCCACTGTCCTGCCCACGGGCCGAAGCTCATCCGCCCAATGCGTTCCCGGATGCCGACCTCTCGGAATCCGTGGGCGGCATGAAGGGCGAGGCTTCCGCGGTTCTCGGGGAAGACCGCGGATTGAATCATCCAGACTCCCGCTGCTTCGGATGTGGTGATGAATTCCGCCAGGAGCAGGTGGCCAACCCCGGCACCGCGGGCGTTCTTGGAGACATAGATGGAGTGCTCGATGACCCCCTGATACACCGGCCGCGACGACACGCTCGACGCGGCCGCCCACCCGACGACGTTGTCCTGCGTGTCCACGGCGACGAGTCGGAGTCCTCGAATTTTTCCGCCATCGAACTCCTCCCAGGACGGAGGCTTGTCCTGGAAGGTCGCGTTACCCGACGCGATGCCCTCGGCGTAAATCCGTTCGACGGCAGGCCAGTCGCCCGCCTTCATCGCACGGATCGTCACCTCGGTCATGCCGGGTTGAGGGTCCGACTGCTGGCGGTGAGGGCGGCGAAGTCGGCACGGTAGTACGCCCATTTGCCGCGCTGTTCGCGGATGGCAAGGCCGGCGTCGACGAGCTGCTTCATGTGATGCGACACCGTGGGCTGCGACAGCCCGACCGGTGCCGTGAGGTCACAGATGCAGGCTTCCCCGTAGGGCTTGCCGCGATGAGTGACAGGAGCCGCACTCGGGTGGGATCGCCGAGCGCCTTGAACACCTTGGCGACGTCTTCCGCTGCGGACGCCGTGAGGGCGTCCTCACTGGTCGGGGCGCAGCACGCCGCGTCGGTGGGCGCGAGAAGCGAGGCACTGGTGGTCATGGCCTCATTCTGCCAGTCGCATTGACATCTGTCGATGTATCGAGCACAGTCGATGTATTGATTGTTGTCGATCCGAGGAGTTTTCCCGTGTCTGATCTTCCCGTTGTCGTCATCGGCGCCGGCCCGCAGGGCCTTGCCGCTGCCGCCCACCTTCTCGAACGTGGCCTTGACCCCCTGGTACTCGAAGCTGGCGACGGCCCGGCGGCCGCTGTGAATGAGTGGGGCCACGTCCGGCTGTTTTCGGACTGGTCAGAACTCGTCGACACCACGGCCGGCCGGCTGCTTGAAGGAACCGGATGGACGGCTCCGGCGAAGGGCTACCCGACCGGAGCGCAGTGGATCAGCCGCTACCTCTCGCCTCTCGCTGAGGCGTTGGGTGACCGGGTGCGGTACGGCACCACCGTGACTGGTATCGGTCGGCAGGGCCGTGACCGGCTGGTGGATGCGGGCCGAAGCGAGCAGCCCTTCACCGTTCACGTCAACGCCGGCGGGACCGAGGAACGCATCACCGCTCGTGCTGTCATCGACGCGTCGGGAACCTGGTCGACCCCGAACCCGCTGGGCGCCGACGGTCTCCCCGCCCTCGGCGAGAAGGCAGCGGCCGCGTTCATCTCCGATCGCATCCCTGACTTCCACGACCATGACCGGTTCGCCGGCAAACACACGGTCGTCGTGGGCAGTGGGCACTCCGCGGCGACCGCGATCAACGAACTCACCCGCGTCGCCAAACAGCACCCCGATACCCGCATCACATGGGTCCTTCGTCGAGGTGGCGTTGGGAACACATTCGGTGGCGGCACGGCCGACGAGCTGCCCGAGCGCGGAGCCCTCGGCGCTCGTGCGCAGAAGTCCGTCGAGGCGGGGATCGTGGATCTCGTCACCGGGTTCCGCGTCGAACGAATCAACACCACCGACACCGGCGCCGTCCTCATCTCCGAAGACGGACGCGCCCTGCCCGAGGCAGACCTCGTCGTCGCCCTGACCGGGTTCCGACCCGACCTGTCGTTCCTGTCGGAGGTGCGCCTCGAGCTGGATGCCACGTTGCAGGCACCCATCCGAATCGCGGCGGAGGTCGACCCCAACGTACATAGCTGCGGGTCCGTCCGAGCCACCGGAGCTGCGGACCTGGCACAACCGGAACAGGATTTCTACCTCGTCGGCGCGAAGTCCTACGGCCGCGCGCCCACGTTCCTGGCGATGACCGGATACGAGCAGATCCGCAGCGTCGTCGCGGAACTGGCCGGCGACCACGAGGCCGCCGCCCGCATCGACCTCATCCTCCCTGACACCGGCGTGTGTGGCGGGGCAGGGTTGTTCGACGACCCCACCGGCGCCAGAGGCGGCGCCTGCTGCGCCCCTGCATCGACACTTCTGCAGATCGGCCGTGCCCCCGTCACCGCTTGAGCGAACCAGTCGCCGCTAGGCGGGGGCGAGACGGGGCGCAAGTTCCTGGATGCGGTGTTCGAGGTCCGTGAAAGCGGCCTCGAATGCCGCATCCGTGCCCAGACGGACAGGGTCGGGGATCGACCAGTGCAGCCCGGACGGGACGGAGAGTTCCTCATGGGCGTTGTCGCAGACCGTGACCACGAAGTCATCCGGCGCGAGAACGTCAGAGAGCATTTGCGGGGTGGCCTCTTGCAGGTTCAGGTGGTGCCGCTTCGCTGCCCGGATAGCGCCCGGTTCGACGCGCTCGGCGGGGTGAGTTCCCCCGGATGCGGCAGGGATACTGCTGGCGCTGGCCCACAGCGCTGCGGCGAGCTGTGACCGGGCGGAGTTCCCGGTGCAAACGAACACAACCCGGTGGCCGGCGACCGAGGATGTCGGAGTCAGCCCCGACAAGGAACCTGGGGCGAGGTGGAGATAGCTGCGCCTGCGGTCGCCCTCTGACCGGACCCGAACCAGAATGCCCACGCCTTCCAGCACCTTCAGGTGATGCGCCACGAGGTTCGAGGGCATGCCGAGCTGCTGGCTCATGTCGGTCGGGGAGACATCCCCAAGGGTTAACAGGTCGACGATCCGTAGGCGTGCCGGATCGGCCAGGGCGGCATGTTTCGCAGCCCGCGCCTCGATCATCTCTGTTAGCTCAGCGTTCATTACCTCAATCTTGACTGAGGTACCGTCTTGGCGTCAAGATGTGCAAGTGCCCTTCTTGACCCCGATCCCACGCACCGATCTCCTGCGCCGCCTGCTGGCGGAGCTGCTCGGGACGGCTCTTCTGGTGACGGTCGTTGTCGGTTCGGGGATCATGGCCCAGCAGCTCAGCCCGCGCGACGTCGGGCTGCAACTGCTGGAGAACAGCCTCGCTACCGCTTTCGGCCTGACGGTTCTGATCCTGATGCTCGGTCCGATCTCGGGGGCGCACTTCAACCCGGTGGTCACGCTGGCGGACTGGGCTCTTGGCCGTCGCACCCGCACCGGGCTCCGTTCAGCGATGGTCCTTCCCTACGTTGTCGCGCAGGTCGTTGGGGCGATCCTCGGAGCAGTCCTGGCGAACACCATGTTCGACACCCGCACGACCATCGCAACCACGCACCGCGCCACTGGCGGGCATCTCCTCGGGGAGATCGTCGCCACGGCAGGGCTGATCCTGGTGATCTTTGCCCTCGCACGCACCGGCCGCGGGGCCCTGGCTGCTCCTGCGGTCGGGGCGTACATCGGGGCGGCGTATTGGTTCACCAGCTCGACTTCGTTCGCGAACCCTGCCGTGACCATCGGCCGGATCTTCACCGACACCTTCGCCGGCATCGCCCCCACCTCCGCCCCCGCCTTCATCGGCGTCCAGCTGGTGGGAGCCGCGGTCGGCTGTGCCCTGCTTCTCGTTCTCTATCCCGACGTCGCCCGGTCCGCCGACGACGTCGTCATCCCGCACCTCGACCAGGCGTCCGCCTGACCCGCCCCGAAAGGCCCTCTCATGCATCTCGTTGCCATCGGCGGATCGGACGCCGGCATCTCCGCCGCCCTCCGCGCCCGCGAACTCGACCCGTCCGTAGACGTGACCGTGGTCGTCGCGGACGCTTACCCGAACTTCTCCATCTGCGGGATTCCGTACTTCTTCTCCCGCGAAGTGCAGCCCTGGCAGTCCCTCGCTCACCGCACCCATGCCGACCTCGAAGCGACCGGGATGAACCTCCGGTTGGAGACGTTCGCGACGTCGATCGACGTCGTAGGTCACCGCCTCGCCGTCCGCGCCCTCGACGGCACCGGATCCCTCATCGCCTACGACGCCCTCATGGTCGGCACCGGGGCGCTGCCCTCCCGCGCCGGCATCGACGGCCTCGACATCCTGGGGCCGGACGACGGGGTGCACGTCATCCACTCCATGGGCGACACCTTCGCCCTCGACCGGTTCCTCGAGACCCGGAACCCTGAGACCGCGATCATCGTCGGCGCCGGCTACGTGGGCCTTGAAATGGCGGAAGCGTTCACCGTCCGCGGCATCAAGACGACCCAGATTCAGCGCGGTCCGGAAGTGCTCTCCACCCTCGACCCCGAACTCGGCGCCCTCGTTCACACTGAACTCACCGACCACGGCGTCACCGTCCTCACGGACACCATCGTGAACCGCATCGACAAAACCGGCGACAGCCTCACCGTCAGCGCCACCCACCAGGGCACCCCCGTCACCCACACGGCCGACGTTGTCCTGGTTGTCGTCGGGGTCCGCCCGAACACGGACCTCCTCGAGCGCGCCGGCGCGACGCTTGGTGCTGGCCGGGCGGTCGTCGTCGACGACACGATGCGGACGGGTCTTCCCGACGTGTTCGCGGCCGGTGACGGGGTCACCACCCACCACCGCCTCCTCGGCTTGACGTATCTCCCTCTCGGGACGACGGCTCACAAGCAGGGCCGCGTCGCCGGCGAGAACGCCCTCGGTGGCACCGCCCGGTTCGCGGGATCCGTCGGCACTCAGGTCGTGAAAGTGTTCGACCTCGTCGCCTCCCGGACCGGCCTTCGCGAACACGAAGCCGCCGCTGCCGGGTTCGCCCCCGTCAGCACGACCGCGATCGCGGATGACCACAAGAAGTACTACCCGGGCGCGCAACCGATCTCGATCCGCGTCACCGGCGACAGCCGCGACGGCAAACTCCTCGGCGCTCAGCTCGTCGGCCGTCTTGGCACCGAGACCGCCAAACGCGTCGACACGTACGCCGTCGCCTTGCACGCCGGCCTCACCGTGGAGCAGGTCAGCGAACTCGACCTCTCCTACACACCACCGCTCGGTTCCCCGTGGGACGCGGTGCAGATCGCCACCCAGGCATGGTCCCGCGAGCACCGCCAGGCGGTGACCGCATGACCGACAAGCCCACCGTCTTGTTCATCTGCCAGCACAACGCCGGCCGCTCCCAACTCGGCGCAGCCCTCCTCGAACACCTCGCCGGAAACGACTACACGGTCACCTCAGCGGGGATCGCGCCCGACAAGACAGTGAACCCGGCCGTCGCGGCGAGTATCGCGGAGCTGGGGATGGACATCAGCCAGCGGGAACCGCGGGCCGTCACCGTCACCGACCTCCAAGAGGCCGACGTCGTCGTCCTCATGAAGCCTGGCCTAGTCTTGCCGAGCACGCCCGCGGGACGGGTGTTGGAGTGGTCCTTCCCGAATCCGGAGAACTGGGACGTGGACTCCGTCCGGCCCTTGAGGGAAGCGGTCGCGGCGCGCATCACCTCCGACCTGTTCGCCTGACGCTATGACCTGGAGGGGAGCTAGTCGTCCTCTTCCGCTTCGCGTTCACCGGTCAGCACGGATACGGGAACGGTGCAGCTGTCGCCCTTCCATGCCTCGACGCCTTCTTTGACGGCGAAGCCGACGACGACGAGGGCTGCGATGGGGTCGGCCCAGGTCCACCCGAACAAGCTGTTGAGCAGGAGCCCGACGAGGACCGCCGCGGACAGGTAGGCGCAGATGAGGGTCTGTTTGGAGTCGGCGATCGCGGACGCCGATCCCAGTTCTCGTCCGGTGCGGCGTTCGGCAAGGCTCAGGGCAGGCATGATCAGCAAGCTGATGACGGTGAGGACGATGCCGATGGGGCTGTGCTCGGCCTGACGGACGCCTGTTAGCGACAGGGCGGCGTCGATGGTGACGTAGATCGCGAGAGCAAAGAACGAAATTGCGATGACGCGGAGGGCGGTCCGCTCCCTGGCCTCGGGATCGCGGGCGGTGAATTGCCAGGCGATTGCCGCGGCGGAGAGGACTTCGACGATGGAATCTAGGCCGAAGCCGACGAGGGCTGCGGAGGAGGCCATGGTACCGGCGGTGATCGCGACGACCGCCTCGATGGCGTTGTAGGTGATGGTCGCCGCGACGATCAGCCGTATCCGGCGGCGTAAGATCCGGGTACGAGGCGGGACAGCGAGGGCTTCGGTGCTGGTCATGCGTGGTCCGTTCCGGGTTCGTGGGCGGTGTGGCCGGCGGGTTCGAGTTGGAAGGTGCTGTGCTCGACGTCGAAATGGCCGACCAGGCACGCTTGCAGTTCGTCGAGGACTCGGGGTGCGTGGCCGTCCTGGAAGCACTCGTCCGTCAGGGTCACGTGCGCTGACAGGGCGGGGAGGTCCGAGGTGACGGTCCACGCGTGGAGGTCGTGGATTGCGAGAACGTGGGCGGGTTCGAGTAGGTGCCCTCGGATGGCGTCAAGGTCCACACCTTCTGGGGTGCCCTCGAGGAGGATGCGGCCGGAGTCTTTCAGCAGCCCCCACGCCGCATGCAGCATCAAGACCACAACGATCAGGGAGGCGATGGAGTCGGCGCGGGTGAAGCCGGTGACGAGGATGACGATCCCGGCGACGACGGTGGCGATGAACCCATACAGGTCGGTGAGGATGTGCTGGAAGGACCCTTCGACGTTCAGGCTCTGACGGTTGGCTTTCGCTAGCACCCACACGGCGACGAGGTTCACGGCCACTCCGAGGAGCGCGACGACGAGGACCGGGCCGCCTTCGACCTCGGGTGGGTCGAGGAGGCGTCGGATGGCTTCGACGGCGACGATGCCACTGATGACGACGAGGGTGACGCCATTCACCGCGGCGGAGAGGATCTCGGCGCGCTTCAGCCCGAATGTCCACCTTGAGCTGCTGGGGCGGGCAGCGAGTCGGATCGCGACGAGCGACCCGGCGAGGGCGGCGGCGTCGGTGAGCATGTGACCGGCGTCCGAGAGCAGTGCCAGCGAGCCGGAGATGATGGCGACGATGACCTCGATGAGGAGGAAACCGACGATCAGGGCCAGGGCGATGCTGAGGAGCCGGGTGTTCGCGTCGGGGGCGGCCCCGTGGCTGTGTGCTTTGTCGTGCTGGTGGGTGTCGGTCACTGGTCGGTTCCGGTGGTCTCGGGGTGGATCGCGACCGTGTGACCGGTGTGGGTGAGCCCGAGGTCGAGGAGCATCCGGACGTGGCCGTCGTCGAGGCGGTAGTACGCCATCCGCCCACGACGTGCGACCGACACCACCCGGTGCGCCCGAAGGAGCCGGAGTGCGTGACTGACAGAGCTTTCGCTCATCGCCGTTGTCGCCGCGAGATCGCACACACATCTCACCGCCTTCGAGAAGAGACATCAGAAGGCGAAGCCGGCCTGGGTCGCCGAGAAGAGAGAACACGTCCGCCAGCTCGACGACGTCTTCCGCGTCGGGCAGGCTGCGTCGAACCAGGTCGACCTTGTCCGGGTCGACCATCTTCAGCTCGCAACTATCGATGCTCGCCAGATCGCTCGCCATGCCGACTCCTCATCTGATCACTTGTTCAGATGACCGTAACAGGCCGACGAGCCCTAGTCACGCAGCCGCCCCTTGCAGGTCAGTCTGAATTCATGTCACAATGGTCCTGCGCTTTTAGCGCGTGAAAAACAGCCGGCCCTTGGGTCGGTTTTTTTGTGCCCGAAAACGGTCGCCTCTTTGCGCCATCGGTCAGCACACCCACCGCGAGGCCACCGCACCGGCGGCACCTCGCTGTTCTCGCCCGCGAGAAACATCAGCCTCGGACCCGCACGCCGCGAGGTTCGTGAGCCGACCCCTGGGTCGGCAGCATCAACGGTGGAGGTTCCATGCTCCAGCTGTCGATTGAGATCCCTGCTGCCGCGGGCTACGCAATCGGATTCGCCGTCGCAACAGGCATCATCGCGACCGCCATCCGTACCGCGTGGCCCGTGCTGAACGACAAGGCTGCACGCCGCGTCGCTCGCATGCACCGGGCGAAAGCCGCTCGCAAGAGCGACTAGCTCAAAAAACGCACCCCTCCATCGTTAAGGAGAGCTCTGTCTTCAGGTGTGCAACAAACGACCGTCCACGAGACAGTCACGCAGAGCTGCTCAAGAGTCGGCGCGTCATGTCCCATGGCCCGTGTCCGCGACCTATGTTCCGTAAGACACGTTCGAGGTACAGTTCTGCCATGGCATCCGTCGGCTACGCCCGCGTCTCCACCCAAGAGCAGAACCTCGACGCACAAACGGACGCCCTCGAGGCGGCCGCCTGCGACAAGGTGTTCGTCGAGCATGCCTCCGGGGTTCTCGCGAAACGGCCCGCCCTGGATGATGCCCTCGACTACCTCCGCGAAGGCGACACTCTAGTCGTCACGAAACTCGACCGACTCGGCCGCTCCGTCCGGAACCTGAAAGAGATCGCTAACGGACTCGAGCGCCGCGGCGTTGGCCTCAGAGCCCTGTCGCAGGGCATCGACACGACCACCCCCGGCGGCCGGCTGTTCTTCCACATGCTCGCGGCCATTGCGGAGTTCGAGCACGACCTCATCGTCGAACGCACGAAGGACGGTTTAGCTGCCGCCCGAGCCCGCGGCCGAAAAGGCGGCGGGCGTTCAAAGATGACCGCCACGAAAGCCAAGCAGGCCCGAGCGATGTACGACGAGAAGACCTATACCGTCCAGCAGATTGCTGACACCTTCGGCGTCTCACGCGGCACCATCTACCGGCACCTCGAAGAAGACATCAGCTCCATTTAGCCCGAGGACCGCTCCACATCACGAGCGTCCGCGAAGGCCTTAAGTGGGTTCCGCTTGAGTGCCCTAGTGGGTCCGAGACACTTTGACATAGTCGTCTTTCGCTTCACGTTCACCCGTCAGCACGGACACAGGTCCAAGCGGCATGAAAAACACACATCGAGAGACAAGCGGGAACCGGCCAATCGACGTGGCAATCCTGCGGGCTATCCATATCTGGACTTACGACATCAAAACGACCAAGGATCCAGGCGCGTGATGGCGAGTACGGCGGAGTCATCCGCATTGCCCACGAAGCCTCCACCCACCGATATTTCCCCTTGCCATGCAATTGTCGCGCCGACGCGGCACTTTTCAATTTCCGGAAGGCGGAGGCGAGTTCTGTCGAAAAGAAGTTCGCCGTCATCGTCGGTCGCCGCTTCGCGGATAGTTCGGTCACCCATGTCGAAGATGAAATTGTGATTCTCAGTTTGCACGTGCCAGAGACCTTGGTCGTTGTCGCGCAACTCAACGATCTGCTGCCCGATGTGGACGACGTCAGTGATTTCCGAAGGACTTTGACTCAAGGGAAATAGCTCTCCGACGCCCTGGGCCAAGAATGCAAGGCTGTCAAAGATATCGACCGCAATCATCAACGCGCTGCCGGAGTGAGTCTCGATGCTGATTTGATCTCCTCGACTGGCAACGTCGGCGACCAGGTCGGTGAATTGGCCAGAAGCGTCGTGGACGGAAATCGATCGTCGCGCAGGGAACTGTCCCGATGGCGTCACGTCGGCCTCACTCTCCGATGTGAGGGAGCTTCTCTCGTCGAGACGGTAGATCCCCGTGACGGCTGATCTAGAGGATCTCTGCGTCACTTCCCCTATCCGGGCAGTAGACCAGGTCGCCACGGCTCCGACGCTGACCTCGACAATGGCGCCGAAGCCTTCACGTCCCATTGGGGTTCCACCACTTCCCGTCCGCTGGCCATAGAGCTGCCGGGCATCCATGTCGAAGATGAACAACTCGTCAGAGGTTCCGACCTTCCACGTGCCGGAGTCGGAATCGTAGAGATCTGTGATGGAGTCCCAGCGCGAGGTGTGCATGCCCGCATCGACGCGCTGGATATCGGGCTGGTTGAGAGCGACCAGCTCGGTGACGAGCGGGATCCAGGGTGCGAGATAGCTGGACGGGAGGAGAACGGCTCCGCCCCATCGTGACGTCGCCAAGATGGGTTCGCATCGGGAGATCACCGACGCGAGCACGCGCTCCAGGCCCTGCTGTATGTCGACTGCGGGTCTCGTCAGCACAATCGCCTCCCTGTGAGTCGGGAGATGGTCGTCCGCGAACCTCGTTGCCACCTCATCCCCACCTCCAGTGGAGCGTTTCTAGTTCAAGAACGCCGATATTTCCCGGTCGTTCATCGGGCGCCATGGAATAGACGCGACGGCCGTCTTCGAGGGTTGCTTCGGCTCGGCTGTGGATGTGGCCGTGGAACAGGATGCCAGGGTGGATGGCATTCCACAGGTCTGTTGTTCGGGAGCGCGAGATGGCGGACGCCCAGAGTCGGTCCGCTGGCCATCTGCCGGGGTTCCGTCCTTCCTCGATGCCTGCCGTCGCTTCGGTGGCGCCGTTGACGGCCTCGTGAGTGAGCATGATGTCTGCCGGGCCCGATAGAGCGGCCTCCGCGTACGCTTCTTTGCGGGCGACCTCGTCTGGCCACCAATCGCGGTTTTTTCCGTGAGCATTTCGCCGGTGCCGATCTACCGACGCCGCTCCCCCGAACGACATGAACGTGCGCCCTCCGATCACGAAACGGTATCCGTGTGGCAGGACCCAGATGTGCTGACCGATCCGAACGGGCTCTCGTCGCACCCATGCAGGTGTGCTTCTAAGGCGGCCATAGTCTTCATGGTTTCCGGGGGTAATGAGAACTTGCTCGATCCCATTGCCGCGGCACCGGGCGTCGACCATGTTCACGAAAGCCTTGGCGACGCGACCTCGCCCGATGTTGAAATCGCCCAATTGCAAGATCGTCTTCGCCCCTGGCGCCATCTGTGCGGCGCGAGGGATGACCTTCATGGCCCAGATGATGTTGCTGTGCCAATCTCCCGCCACGACCACGCGCGGATCCGCCGCGTCGGGAACCCACGCGGTCATACCCCGGATCGATCGGCAATAGTGCGTTGAAGATCGTTCAATGCATTTAGAACGGGTTGCATGTCGCCTCCACTGCTGAGCCAACCGACGGGAGTGGCCGCCGCATGTCGGCGCAGCGTGGGTTGAGCGTCGTACATGAAGTCGCCGAGGTCATGGATTCGTTTGGCGTCTTCAAGATCGTGCAGGCCCTGGAGGCTGTTGAGCAGGCCGGTATGGGTCGAAGAGTCGATTTGCCAGGCGGGAATGAGCACGAGGTTTCCCACAAAGAATGCTGACAAAAGGCCACTGGCCAGCCACGCATCGACCTGTTGAAGAGGGATGTTTAGGTATGAGGCGAGGCTTTGCGGGACGAACGCGGACGCGATGTTGAGAATGAGGCTTCCCGCCAGCTCTACATGAAGTTGCCCACTCCGGGCGGCTTCCTCAGCGTCCGAGAGTTGCGTGCTCGTGACAATCCCGGAGTCCACGAGGAAAGAACGAACGTCCTCGGTGAGCATCGACGCGCCCGGACCAGGCGCGCTCCTAAGGGCACTATTGACCGCCGCCCATCCCGTTTCGGAGTCGACGTCCCCCGAGTGCAGGAGGGCGTGCAGCCCCTGAGAGTCTCGTCGGAGGGACGCGTCCGCTTCCAGGCGAGCCTCAGTAGGTCGGTCAGTCACGAGCGGCCTCAAGGGCGGAGAACAGACTGTCCTCCGCTCCTCCGACGTGGGCCCACTCGATGGCATTTAGAGCGAGATTCATCTTCAGAGCGCGTTGAGGGGTCGTCATGAATGCGCTCAGGAGTCGCCAGTCCATTCCGTCGGCACTTGAAAGGATTTGTTCCAGGCCCGGCAGGAGGTCGCGGGGACTCTCCTCTGTGAATTGCCAAAGCGGAACCCGCTGCTCCCCGTCCACGAGGACCGCCAGAAGACGGCCGGCAGCGATCAGCCCTCTGACCTCGCCTTGGGGAATCGTCAGGAGCGTGGCTGCTCGCGAAACACTGGTCGTCAAGATCGGCTCCCGCGCGTAGCTCGTCGCACAGAAGCTCTCGGCAGCTTCGGGCAACGGCCAGTCGCCAGACCGTTGCGGCGTCCTCGATGCACGAATAGACCCGCGCACTCCATCGGCGAGTCCCCTGAGAAATCCGGCCCGCCCGATTGAAAGCGTGTCAGCGAAGGCGAGGACTTGCTGGAAAGAGGCAGATACGAAGACGGCGGAATCCATGGGACAGCTTTCGAGTGAGGCGACCCCAAGCCGGGTCGTCGCGTGGAGCGAGCTGGCCGGTTGACCTGCTCACTTTCCTCTCGTGCTGCGTCCCTCACAGCGGTGTTGCGTCCGAACCTGACGGAGTGCGCTCCGCCCGGAAAGGATTGAATGTGGCCGGCGCTGACGTCGGTCATGCCATGTTCCAAATTTCGAAGAGGCGCTCCGATGAACCCTCCAGGTAGCGGAGCAGCGTTGCGGCGACCGGTCGAGCGGAACCTCCGCTGAGCAGAAAATCCCGAGGCGACAAGTGATCTTTGCCACGCCGCGGAAGAGTCGGATCATCGAGCGTCATGATGGCTCTCGTGAATGCAGCGGGAATTTCCGGAGGTATCGCCGCGACGATCATCTCCATCTGCTGGGTTATGACCTTCGCGCTGCGGCCATCGCTTGTAAATTCGAACTGCCACGACGGCAACAGGTACCGATCTGCGGCCCTGATCGCATGGAGCCTGCCCCACTCAATGTCGTCGAGTACGACACGCGTCGAACACCCCAGCAAGGACGCCACCTCGTTGGGAGTGAGTGACATGCCGACGTCGAGAAACGACATCCTCGCCAAGATCTCTCGGATGTCGTCGGCTTCTAGGTGACCATTGAGTCGAGATGGCCGCTCTTCCATGGTCAGCCGCTCCAGTAGCAGCAGGTGGTGCGCTTTTTTCAGCCCAAGCGAGTTGACACTGAGCGCCTCGAGGATCGAGCTGAGGTCGTTGACGGTGTCCACGGGATCGATGCCGAAGGCCTTGAGTGACATTTCTAGACGGCCGGCCGCGCTGGACCACGTACGGAGGTCAGATCCCTGAGCCGACTGCGAGCCCGCTGACGATGCCATGCCATCAAATTAGTACACTTTTGTGTACTGTGCCATGGCTAGAGTTGCGGAAGTCTTGGACGGTGCCAAATTCTGGATCTGAGAACTTCGAGGCCATGCGTTCTGCCCTGGAAAGGCTTCGGCACGAGCGGGGATTTAGCTTCGAGCGTTTGCGCGACGAATCGGGTGTCTCTCGGACAGCCATTATCAAGTTGGAACAGGGGCGATCCACGGGCAGCCTGAGGACATGGTGCAAAATTTCGAATGCCTTGGGAGTTCCCTTCTGGCAACTAGCTAAGTACCTGGACGAGCCAATCGGGTGAATGTGAGAAGGCCGTTGCACTTTTGTCAGAAGACGCGCCACCTACCGGATTGCTTCTTCGAGCGAACCGCGGCATGGGTCACGTGCCGCCTCGATACTGAGCGGGTGACGACTCGTGAAGACCTGCGGCCGCCGTGAGTTCGAATTCCACAACTAAGCGCCCGCACCCGTAGTTCGGTCAACATACCTACATCCCTGAGTTCAGCCCTCGGAGTCACCGGGCGCTCGGCCTGAGCATCCCACCTCGGCACGATTCTCATGGCTTGGGCGTCGTCATCGGACCCCGGCTGTCGTTGCTCGGACGACGGGAACAAAACTAGGAGCGGCGACCGCCGTTGTCGTTCTAAGTAGTCGCTGACCTGCGCCTATCTGTCGACAGCGGACCTACTCCGCCTGCTACTCAAAGTCCTCTTCGAATGGTGGTTCATCAATCCCATTGCGGCCCTCGTCCTCGTCTTCTTCGGCGTCCGCGAAAAAGTCGATGCCCGAAGGACGATGCCTGCGCCACGTTCGTAGGCATGCTCCTACGAAAAGTAAACGTTGACTTCATTCCTGCCCAAGGTTCTGCTTCCTTAGTCCAAGACTTCCCGGCCTGGCTTTTTGTTGTCCTGGTCGTTGAGCGCGACTCCCTGAATTAGATGCAACTCCCGGCTCCCGAACAGCGGCTCCTGCCAGTATTTCGGGCGATCCCGAGAGGGGTCGATTGGACGGAACCGGTGGCAAGGCTGCCGACGCTGACGGCCGTCGAAGGCTTGAGCGCGACTCCGGTGTTCGCCGACGCGGGCGAAGCGCCGGTGATGAGTGCTCCGACGAGCCCGCCGACGACGATGAGAGCGATGGCAATGTAGGGCGCGGTGCGGGGCCGTGTGTCATCCTGCGAGGAAACACCTCCGGTTCGTCGATTCTGCAGGTTGTAGACGACGGACGCGGCCATCAGCGCCAGACCGATCCCCCACAGCAGAATTGCAAGCCCCGAAAAGGCTGGGACGAACGACAGTGAAATGGCGCCGAGGGGCAGCACGGCCAAGGCGGCACTGCGTGAACGAATGGACTGCATCTCTGGACAACCTTCCTTGGTTCCGATCGAGCCGGTCGACTCATTCGAATCCTGGCGTGATTCATCCAGTATGTCACGTGTTTCATGAAGTAATCCTGGCGACGAATTCGGGACAGGAAGGGTCAGGGGGCGACGCTCGAGCGGTGCACGACGCGATCCTGCCCGACACGGATGAGCTCGCCGGCGTCGAGCTCGCGCCACCGCGGATCGTCGTCGAGACGCTCGCTCGCCACGACGACCGACGCTCCGGCCGCCAGGTCGTTCGACTGAGCCCGCATCGCCGATCCGGCGCCCCGGAACATCTCGCCTGCGGGCCGCTCCAGCACGAACAGCGAGTTCGTCGACGGATACCGCAGCGCCCACAGCTCGGTCGGCGTGATCAGCACGAAGTTGAGAGAGACGACCGGCAGCTCGGCGATCACCCACGAGACGGCCGAGGAGATGCCCGCCGCCAGGTCGCCGCCGCACGCGAGAGTCGACGCCGTGATCAGCGCGAAGAAGCGCTCGCTGTCCGTCTCCCCTGACGGCCCACCGCGACGACGGCGGAAACGACGCCAATCGGGCCTCGAGCGCCGGCAGATCGCCGATGTCGCCGTTGTGCGCGAAGAGCCGGCCGTCCTGAGAGAACGGGTGGGCGTTCGCCGGTGAGATGCTGCCCTGGCTCGCGTGCCGGACATGGGCGATCATCGTCGTTCCGCGCAGCCGGTGGGCGGCGCTGGCGAAGTCGGGGTCCGACCAGGCGGGCAGGGCGTCCTTGTCGACGAGCGGGACTCCCCAGGCTGGAACGTGCCGATCCCGAACCCGTCGGGATTGCGTCGGCTCTGGACGGACAGGCTGTCGGAGGCGTCGACCAACCAGAAGGTGGCGTCGGTGCGTCGATCGCCCGCGTGGAGTCCGAACAGGCGGCACATGCGCTCAGTCTGCGCCTTGAGACCGTGAAGACGCCCGCGGCACTACCGTTGTCGATGTGTGGACCTCGATCGATCGCCGACCGTTCCTCGTCGACGTCATCGTCGCCGTGGTCGCCTTCGCGTTCTTCGCCGCGCTCGACGTCACGCGGACGGGCTGGCAGACGGTCCCCGTCGACGCCCTGTTCGCCCTGGCCATCGCGTTCCGTCGCCGCTCCCCCGGCGTCGGCCTCGCCATCGCCTGGGTGGGAGCCCTGACGCAGCTCGTCGTCCTCCCGTCGTTCATCAACGGCAACGTGCTGATCGCCGTCGTCATCTTCGCCACCAGCCTCGCCGAGCAGCCCCTCGTCCAGCGCCTCGGACTCGTCTCGAGCGTGGTCGGCGGCATCATCGCGAGCGTCAAACTCGTCCTCATCACCGGCGACTTCCTCCCCCAGGGCCAGCCCGAAGCGCAGGAGGCGATCTCCCGCGTCATCTACTTCGTCGGTGTGGCAGGCATCGTGGCGGCGGCCCTCGCAGTGTTCTGGCTGCTGGGCATGATCGCCCGAGTTCGGCGAGAGCTCCTCGCCGCCCGCCTCGAACGCCTCGAGAGCGAGCAGGATCTCCTCCGCGCCGATCTCCGGGTAGCGCAAGAGACCGAGCGCTCCCGGATCTCCCGCGAGATGCACGACGCCATCGGTCACTCCCTGGCGGTGATCATCGCGCAGTCCGACGGCGCCCGGTACGCCGTGGCGAAGAACCCGCAGGCGGCGACGGAGGCCCTCGGCGTCATCAACCGCTCCGCGCGATCCGCGCTCGACGACGTCAGCGAGCTCCTGAGCGTCCTGGCCGGAGCCAACGGGCACCAGGGCTCTCTCGGCGCCGCCGACCTGCAGAACCTCCTGACGAACATGGAGTCGTCGGGGCTGGAGATCGGCTTCACGGAGACCGGGGATCGGCTCGAGCTCTCGCGATCCTGCGATCTCGCGTTGTACCGGGTCGTGCAGGAGGTGCTCACGAACGCCCTCAAACACGGAGGCCCCGGCACGCGGGTCGACATCGCCGTCGGCTGGACGCAGGCGGGGGTGTCCGTCGACTCGAAGACGACCGAGACCGACGGGCCGGGGCTGCTCGCGACCGGCGAGCTGGCGCGCATCGAGGCGGGCGAGGCACCGACCGAACGGCGAGAGTCTCCGCGGGGCGGTTACGGAATCGCGGGCATGATCGAACGTGTTCGCCTGGTCGGCGGCACCGTCGAGGCCCGTCCCCGTGCCGACGGTACCGCCGGGTTCACGGTCCACGCCACCATCCCCCACGCCCCAGGAGGCTCCGAGTGACGACCATCCGCGTCGGTCTCGCCGACGATCAGCCGCTCTTCCGAGCCGGGATCCGCATGATCCTCGATTCCCAGGACGACTTCGACGTCGTCTGGGAGGCGAGCGACGGAGCCGAGGCGATCGCGGCCGCGCGCTCGCAGCCGGTCGATCTGGTTCTGATGGACCTCGAGATGCCCGGAGTCGGCGGTGTGGAGGCGACCACCGCGATCCTGCACCCGGACGATCCCGCCGATGTCGTCGCCGGCCTGCGGATCGTGGTTCTCACCACGTTCGAGCTCACCGACACGACGTTCAAGGCGATTCAGGCCGGGGCCAGCGGCTTTCTGCTCAAGAACGCCGACCCCGAGTTCCTGCTCGCCTCCTCCGCACCGTCCACGCCGGGTCCGCCGTCGTGGCGCCGTCGGTGATGACCGGGCTCGTGGAGCGGTTCGCCCGCAAGACGACGGACGTCGACACCGACGCGCTTCGCGACCTCACGGCGCGCGAGCGGGAGATCTTCGCCCTGCTCGCCTCCGGCCTCAGCAACAACGAGATCGCCGCCCACCGCCAGCTCAGCGACGCGACGGTCAAATCGCACGTGAGCAGGATCCTGGGGAAGCTGGAGCTCCGCGACCGCGTTCAGCTCGTCATCTACGCCTACGAGAACGGCCTCGTGTCGCCGTGAGGCGGCTGTAGGCGAGGCTAGACGGCGGCCGGCGTGGTGGCCGCGGGGGCCGTCTCGGTCGGCTCGCCCTCGACGATGTCGTCGATCGTGACGACCGGCTCGTGCTGCTTGTAGACGACCCGCGACTGGTAGAGGAACCGCAGCGAGAAGCCGATCACGATCAGCCCGGCCTGGACCAGCACGCTGTGGAGGTTCGTGTTCTCGACGATCACCCAGAGGGCGAAGGTGCGGATCGCCGACTCGGTGCCGTTGAACGCGAACGTGTGCCACCAGCGCTTCCAGACGCCGCGGGCGCCGGCCTTCAGGTCGTTGAAGATGAAGCGCTCCTGGAGCAGGAAGTTGCCGATGATCGTGACGACCGCGGCGATGCACGCGGCCGCGAGGTAGCCGACGCCGAACTGCTGCAGGCCCCAGAGGATGACGAGGTTGGCGACGGCACCGAGTGCGCCGATGGCCGCGAAGCCCGAGATGCGGCCGAACTTGAGGTCGAAGAGCTGACGGCCGAGGGCGATGCCCTGCTTCATGTCGGCTTTCGACGTGCCGGCGAGCCGGGCGTCGAAGACGAGCGGCACCTCGCGGATCTCGAGGGGCTGGCGAGCCAGGATCTCGAGGAGGATCTTGAAGCCGCGCGGGTGGAGACCGTCGAGCTTGACGGAGTCGCGGCGCACGCCGAAGAAGCCGGACATGGGGTCGGTGGTGCCGTGGAGGCGGCTCGGGAACAGCGCCTTCGTCACCTTGATGGAGAGCTGAGACACCGCTCGGCGGATGCCGCCGGAGAGGCCGTCGCTGGAGCCGCCGTCGACGTGGCGCGAGGCGACGACGACGTCGGCCTCGGTGGCACGGCCCTGCGCGAGGACCGAGGGGATGGTCTCGGGGCGGTGCTGGAGGTCGCCGTCCATGACGACGGCCCACTCGCCCGTGGCCTGGCGGAGGCCCGCGATGACGGCTCCGGAGAGACCGCCGACGGCGACGTCTCGGTGGAGAAGCCGCACCGGGATCTCGTGCTCGGTGGCGACCTGGGTCACGACGTCGGGCGTGTCGTCGGTGGAGTCGTCGACGAAGAGGATCTCTGCATCGGTGCCCGCGACCGCCTTCTCGATCCGGGTGACGAGTTCTGCCACGTTCGGTGCTTCGTTGAAGGTCGGGATGACGACGGAAAGCTCCATGCATCGAGCCTAGGAGGCGCCGTCCGGGAACGCCTCGGCCGAACGGGCGAACTTGAATCTCAACACATGTGATGAGAGAGGTCAGGCCGCGGTGCCCACCGGGGTCCAGCCGAGGGCGGGCGCCACGTGCTCCGCCACGGCTTCCAGCGTGCGCAGGTGTGCCTCCGCACCACCGTTCGCCGGGAGCGTGAGGGTCAGCTCGGTGACCTCGTCGAGCGCCTCGTCGGCGAGGAGCTCGTCGACGATGCGCGCGGGCTCCCCAGCGTGGACCCTGTCGAACCGGATCGCCACGCTCGGGTCGTGCGGGCGCCCGTCGTCGTGCATCCGCTCGGCGTAGCCCCGGATGAAGCCCGCGTAGGCCTCTTCGTCGGCTGTCGACAGCAGAGGCAGGATCACGCGACCGGCGGCCACCCGCGGCTCGCGGACGGCCGCGGCCGGCGACTCCGCGAAGGCTTTGCGATAGGCGCGGAGTTGCTTGGCCTGCCCGAGGGAGAACGTGTCGCCGGTCTCCTCCGAGTTGAGTGTCGAGACGTGCAGATCGAGGCCCTGGGTGCCGGTCCGGATCGCGCTCGCCAGGGATCCGGCCCCGTACCAGATCCGGTCGGCCAGGCCCGGCGCGTGCGGCCGCACGATGAGGTCGGTCTCGGCGCGGATGCTCATGTAGCCCGCACCGCTGTTGGCGACGGTCTCGCCAGCGATGGCCGCGCGCAGGCGCGCCATCCGGTACTGCGATTCTTCTCCGAAGCTGCGCTCGGACTCGCCGAACACGGGGTCGAAGATCGGGGCGAACTGAGGGATTCCGGTGCTGAGACCGAGTTCGAGGCGCCCGTCGCTCAGGAGGTCGACGGTCGCCGCGTCTTCCGCGAGTCGGATCGGGTCTTCGTAGCGGAGCGGGATGACACCCGTCCCGAGCCGGATCGTTCGAGTGTGCTGCGCGATCGCGCTGAGCAGAGTGAGCGGGCTGGAGGGGAACTCCTCGAAGTGCCGCACTCGGATCCAGCCGACGTCGTAGCCCAGCTCCTCGGCGCGCTCGAACATCGTGATCGAGTCGCGGAGGGCGCGAGCTGCTCCGGCGTCGCCGTAGGGGTTGGAGACGAACGACAGGAAGCCGAGTTCGAGAGGGCGGGTGCGCGACGAGGTCACGCCAGGATCCCCTTCAGGCGATCGACGAGCTGCGCCGGCTCGATGTGCTCGTCGGTCGACTCGAGTTCGGCGAGGCTCCACCAGCGCGACTCGAGGATGTCGACCTTCTCGTCGTCGGTCCAGTCGTCGTCGACGATCTCGAAGTGCGGCAGGTGCACGACGTAGAACTCCGCGTGGCCGTGGGTGTGATCGGCGGCGTCCCACGGCACCTCGAAGTCTTCGGTGAAGACGACCTCGCCCGGATCGGAGATGACCTGCCCCGTCTCCTCGTGGAGTTCGCGGATCGCTGCGTCCCGGTGGTTCTCCCCGGGTCGACGCCGCCGCCGGGCGTGATCCACCGCGAGGCACCCGAGGTGTCCGGCGACTTCGTCAGCATGAGGAGGAGACGATCGTCTTCGTCGAGCACGATCAGTCGCGACGTGAGCCGCAGGATCACATCGCCCCGGCCGGGAACCTCGGCCATCGCCTACGCCTGGGCGACGAAGTCGGACACGTCGCCCACGAGGCGCGTGTTGTCGTCGGGGATATCTTCGACGGCCGCGAGGGCGACCTCGGCGGCGAACTCCGCGACGTTGTAGAGCTTGCCGGCCGACTCGCGTCGAGACGAGATCGCACCCGGATTCGATCGCTCGAGAAGCGTCGCGGTGATGGTGCCCTCGATCATGTCGCCGGAGACGACGACGAACGAGACGCCCTTCTCCTCGAGAGAAGGGATGAGGTCGCGGAGGGCGTCTTCGCCCGCGCGCTTGGAGAGGGCCACCGGAAGGTACTCGGGCATCGTCTCGGTCGTGCGGATGAAGTGCGCCTGGTGGCTGGTCACGAAGACGACGCGCGAGCCGGGCGCCATCAGCGGGAGGGCCTGGGTGAGGACGTCGACCTGCGCGTCTCGGTTGAGCAGCAGCGCGTAGTTCTCGGCCATGCCGGATTCCATGCCGCCGGAGGCGTTGAGGACGAGGATGTCGAGGCCGCCGAACTCGCGCTGGACCGTGCCCAGCATCTCGGCGACGGAGGCCGGATCGGTGAGGTCGGCACCGATGGAGATCGCCGATCCGCCGTTCTCCTCGATCTTCGAGACGAGCTGCAGGGCGCGCTTCTCCTTGTTGCGGTAGTTGACGACGACGCGCGCTCCGGCCTCGGCGAGGAACTGAGCGGTGTCGGCGCCGACGCCGCGGGACGACCCCGTGACGAGGGCTCTGCTGCCCGAGAGGGATCCTGATGCGAGGGGGTTGGACACGGGGTGGCTCCTGTTCGTCGTGGGGCGAGCTTCTGGCGCGAACGCCGCCCCTGAGAATACCAAGTGGCTCCGGCGCACGAGCTCGGGCGACTGCTAGCGTATGAATGACACCGAAAGAAATAACACCACCGAGGGGCTGGAGCAATGGTCGAGTTCTTCACTCAGTACTCGTGGATCATCTGGGTCGCGCTCATCCTCCTGTTCGTCATCGTCGAGGTGGCGACAGTCGAGTTCACGTTCCTGATGTTGGCCATCGGCAGCGTCGGCGGGCTCCTCACAGGACTGTTCGGCGGGCCCTTCTGGCTGTCGGTCGTCGTCGCCGCGGTCGTCTCCATCCTTCTGCTCTTCACGGTTCGTCCACCGCTGCTCCGCGCGCTCAAACGCGGCGGTGATCCGACGCTGTCGAACGTCGACGCCCTGCTCGGTCAGCGGGGCACTGTCGTCGTGCCACTGGCCGGCCGCGTCGACGACCCCGCTCTGGGGCAGGTGAAGCTCGCCAACGGCGAGACCTGGACCGCCCGCCTGCTCGCGCCGACCGGCGAGGGCTCGATCGACACGGGTGCGACCGTCGTCGTCACCGCAATCGAGGGGTCGACGGCAGTCGTCGTCCCTGCTGAAAGGACATCCTCATGACCGACGCGTCCACAATCGGCGGCATCGTGCTCGCCATCGTCCTCATCATCGTCGTCATCTTCGTGCTGGTGATCCTGTTCCGCGCGATCCGGATCATCCCGCAGGCGACCGCCGGCGTGGTGGAGCGCCTCGGCAAGTACCACAAGACCCTCTCCCCGGCCTCAACATCCTGGTCCCGTTCATCGACCGGGTCAGGCCGCTGCTCGACATGCGCGAGCAAGTCGTCTCGTTTCCTCCGCAGCCCGTGATCACGGAAGACAACCTGGTGGTCTCCATCGACACGGTCGTCTACTTCCAGGTCACCGACGCCCGCGCCGCGACCTACGAGATCGCCAATTACCTCGGTGCCGTCGAGCAGCTCACGACCACCACGCTGCGTAACGTCGTCGGTGGCCTGAACCTCGAAGAAGCCCTGACCAGCCGCGACAACATCAACGGTCAACTGCGCATCGTCCTCGACGAGGCCACCGGCAAGTGGGGCATCCGCGTCGGTCGAGTCGAGCTCAAGGCGATCGAGCCGCCCCTGTCGATCCAGGACTCCATGGAGCAGCAGATGCGCGCCGAGCGTGACCGTCGCGCGCAGATCCTTCGGGCCGAGGGAACGAAGCAGGCGGCCATCCTCCAGGCCGAGGGCTCCCGGCAGGCCAGCATCCTCGAAGCCGAGGGCGCTGCGAAGTCCCAGGTGCTCCGGGCCGAGGGTGAAGCCCAGGCCATCCAGACGGTCTTCCAGGCCATCCACGACGGCGATGCCGACCCCAAGCTGCTCGCCTATCAGTACCTCCAGACGCTGCCGAAGATCGCCGACGGCAATGCCAGCAAGGTGTGGATGATCCCGTCCGAGTTCACCGAGGCCCTCAAGGGCGTCGGCGCAGGGTTCCTCGGTGCTCGCGAGGCCGTGAAGGGCGGAGAATCCGTGGCGGCGGCTGCCGCGGCGGCTGCGGCCGCTGCCGGTGCGACCGCAGCGAGCGACGACACTCCCCGGCTGCGCCCGCGGCCCAGTAGGTGTCGGCGCCGGTCGCACCGTGACTTCGTGGTTCACTCCCCCGGCGCCGCGGGTCATCGCTCACCGCGGTCTGGCGGTCGGAGCCCCCGAGAACACGCTCCTGGCGTTTCTCGAGGCGCTCGCACTCGGGGTGACACACCTCGAGACCGACGTCCACGCCACGAGCGACGGCGTGGCGGTCATCAGCCACGATCCCGACCTGGGCCGTCTGACCGGCCGCGCGACGCCGATCCTGCAGTCGTCGCTCGCTGATCTCCAGCGCATCGACCTCGGACACGATCAGAGGGTGCCGACGCTGGCCGAGGCTCTCCACGCCTTCCCCGACGCCCGCTTCAACATCGACATCAAGTCCGACGAGGCCCTTCGCCCCGCGGTCGCGGCGATCGAGCACGAAAAAGCCCTCGACCGGGTCCTCGTGACGTCCTTCGACGACACCCGCAGGAAGGCTGCGGTCGCCGCTCTCCCCGGCGTCGCCACGTCACCGTCGTCGCGGGGCGTCGTCCTAGCCGCCCTCGCTGCGCGGCTGCCCCTCACAGCACTCCGTCGCCGGTCACTGCGGGGTCTTCATGCCCTCCAGGTGCCGGAGTCGTTCCGGGGCGTGCCCATCGTCACGCCGACGCTCATCCGCGCGGCGCACGAGAGCGGTGTCGAGGTCCACGTCTGGACCATCAATTCACCGGCCGACATGAGGCGCCTGCTCGAGCTCGGCGTCGACGGGATCATCACCGACAGGGCCGATCTGGGGCTCGAGGTGCTCGACGATTTCGAGACGGCAGGCGGCTGATCGCTCGAGGCTCCTGAAGTGCTGAGTACGCACTGTGAAATCAGCACACTTGGAACAACCCTCCATGGTATGCCGTTATAACGGAGGATTGCAACGCGAGAGGAGACCACACAATGGCAGATCGCAGTTTGCGCGGAATGAGGCTCGGAAGCCAGAGCCTCCAAAGCGAAGAGGGCGTCGAGTTCTCACCCCGAAAGAAGGCTGTCTACCAGACGGCGGACGGCGCCACATTCGATGTCGTCTTCGCAGCCGAGGCCGAGATACCCGACTCCTGGCAGTCGCCGAAAACGGGCCAAGAGGGCCTTCTGCTCTCCGCCGATGGAAAGCCGGTCGAGATCGATCGAGGCGACGTCAAGGTCCCGCGGACCCACTGGGACATGTTGCTCGAACGCCGCACGCGGCCCGAGCTCGAAGAATTGCTGCAGGAGCGACTCGACTTCTTGAGGGCTCGCAAGGGCCAGCAGAAGATCGGCGCCTAGCGACCGTTCTGCGATGCGCCGCGCTGGGCGGCCATCCCTGAGCGCCGGTGAGAGCCGGCGCTCTTTTGCGTCTTCCGACGGCGCCTTGCGGCAGTCAGGCCGCGCGAGAGAGCTTGGCCGCAGCTCGGCCGGCCCGGCGAGCGTGCCGCCGCGCCCTGGCTGCGTCGCCGTATCCGGTTCCGACGAGCAGGATCCGCGCCAGGACGAGAACGGCGAGGCCCAGGATCGAGACGAAGCCCTCCATTGCCGCTCCCCCTCGATCGCCGGCGTGGTGCCCTTGCCCAGCGTGACCGTCGTCAGCAGGACGCCCGGCTGATAGGCGGGGATCGACTGCACGGTGGTGCCCTGGGCGGAGATGACGGCGCTGGAGCCGACCGTCGAGATGTTGACGAGGGGCGAGACGACTCGATGGCTCGCAACCTGGCGATGGCGAGTTGCTGCGTGTTCTCGTCGGTGCGGCCGAAGTCGGCGTTGTTCGTCTGGGCGAGGATGATCTGCGCCCCGCCCTTGACCATGTTCGTCGTCAAAGCGTCGTCGACGATGTCGAAGCAGATCGAGATCCCCGCCTTGATCTTGCCCACGTCGAGGACGTTGCCTCGGGTACCGATCGTGTAGTCGCGGGCGATGAGGTCGATGAGGGACGGCGCGAACGGTCTCCAGAACGAGCGATCGGGCACATACTCGCCGAACGGCACCAGGTGCACCTTGTCGTACTGCGCGGTCACCTTGCCGCCCGACCAGACCACGGACGAGTTGAAGAGCTTCTTGCCCTTCTGCGTGATCACCCCCGAGACGAGGGGCGCGTGGTACGCCTTGGTGATGGTGTTGAAGACATAGGTGCCGTAGGGGTCCCGGGTGGGGTCGCGGTCGCTCGCGCCCTCGGGCCAGACGATCATGTCGACCTTCTTCGACGTCGGCACGCCGTCGTAGGTCGCCAGGACCTGCGCGTCGGTCAGATCGCCGTACTGCCGCTTCTCGAAGTAGCCGGCCTTGCTGTTGCCCTGCACGGCGGCGACGGTCGACGTTCCCGCCGACTGGGCAGGCCACGCGGGGATGGCCAGGATCGCGACGATCGTCGTGGCTCCGATCAGGAACCGGGTGGACCGCAGGACGGGCTTCTCGATGGCGAGCTGGATCACGAGAGCCGTGATCCCCACCATCAGGAAGCTGAGACCCGAGATGCCGAACCACGCCACCAGCGGCGCGAACGGGCTCTGAGACTGGCTCTCGGCGACACGACCCCAGGAGAAGCCGCCGTACGGCCAATGCCCCGAGGCGTACTCGCGCGCCGTCCAGAGGCCCGCCACGACGACCGGGAGGAGGAGCGTCCGCCCGAGCGTGGTCGGCCAGACGCGCGGCACCCACCGGTAGGCCAGCGTGATGGCGACGGCTCCGAGAGCGAAGAAGAGGGCCTCGAGGGTGGCCAGGGCGACCCAGGGCAGCGCTCCGAGGTAGAGGCTCGTCCACTGGACGTGCACCAGGAAGAACGAGAGACCCCCGACGAAGCCGACGAGGAAGGCTCCGCCGACTCGGCGTCCGAGGAACGTGACCAGGTAGAGACCGATTCCGAGGAAGGCGAGCGGCCAGATGTCTTTGTCGGGGAACGCCGCGTCGAGGAGCGGGCCCGCGCCGAGCGCCACGATGAGGGCGACCCAGAGCGGGAGGTGGAAGTCGGGGGTGCGTGGCACCCGAGAAGTGTAGGCGCGCGATCCTTGGGAGAAACCCCGAGGCAGGCCCGTGCCGAGCCCGCTCACACCGCGGTGTACGAGACGATGCCGCGTCGCACGGCGTCGAGCGCCTTGCGGGCGATCGGCCCGACCGGTGGATCGGCGACGACGGACAGCTGGTCGAGGAGGTCGATGGTCTGCTTCGTCCAGCGCACGAAGTCGCCCGCGGCGAGTTCGGCGTCGTCGAGGACGGAGTCGAGGGAGGCACCTCGCGCCCAGCGGTGCATGGCCAGGGCCAGACCCGGCGCAGGCTGCGCTGTACCGGGCAGCTTGTGGGCCTGCTCGAGGTCGTCGAGTTCGCTCCAGATGGTGCGGGTCCGGTCGAGAGCGGTCCGGAACTCTCCGCGCGGCAGATAGCGCTCCGACACCATTCCCTCGTCGCGCCGCGGCTCGTAGACCAGCGTCGCGGCCATCGCGGCCAGGGACGGGACGTCGAGCTGGTTCCAGACGCCGCGCCGGAGGCACTCGGCCACCAGGAGATCGCGGTCGCCGTAGATGCGCCGCAGGGTCCGGCCCGGCGAGGCGACGTCGACCTCGGCCACCTTCGACACCGACGACGAATCGTACGTGGCGGCCTCGGCCGCGTTGGAGCCGTCTCGCGGCACCAGGTACCCGAGATCGAGGAGGACGTCGGTGACCCTGTCGAAGATCTTGGCGACGGCTCCGGTCCGGCTGCGGATCTGCGCGGAGAGCTGATCCGTCTGCTTCTTGAGCCTGTACCAGCGCTCGGCCCAGCGTGCGTGCTGCTCGCGTTCGGTGCAGGCGTTGCAGGGGTGCTGTCGCAGCTCGCGGCGGAGCGCCGTGATCTTCTCCTGGCGCCGGTCACGCTCGCTGCGACTCTGAGCCTCCGAGCGCGACGCGCCCTGCTTCTCGAGGGCGGCGATGTCCTGTCGCAGCAGCATGTACTCGCCGAAGTCGCCGAGGTGGCACTGCATCGACTTCGCGTAGCCGTCGAGCGACTGCTGCTGCGTGCGGACCTTGCGGGCGAGGTCGACGACGGCGCGGTCGGCCTGGAACTGCGCGAACGATGTCTCGAGGACCTCGCGGGTGCGCGAGCGACCGAACTGCTCGATCAGGTTGACGGCCATGTTGTAGGTCGGCCGGAAGCTCGAATTGAGCGGGTAGGTGCGCCGCGAAGCGAGCGAGGCGACGGCCTGCGGGTCGAGCCCCTGGGCCCACTGGATGACGGAGTGGCCCTCGACGTCGATCCCTCGCCGGCCGGCTCGCCCGGTGAGCTGCGTGTACTCCCCCGGCGTGATCGGCACGCGGGATTCGCCGTTGAACTTCTCGAGCTTCTCCAGCACGACGCTGCGAGCCGGCATGTTGATGCCGAGCGCGAGCGTCTCGGTCGCGAAGACGACCTTGACGAGCTTGCGCTGGAACAGCTCTTCCACGACCTCTTTGAAGGCCGGCAGGAGGCCTGCGTGGTGCGCGGCCACGCCGCGTTCGAGACCTTCGAGCCACTCGTAGTAGCCGAGCACGGCCAGATCCTCGTCGCGGAGGGTGCGGCAGTGCTCGTCGACGATCTCGCGGATCTCCTGGCGCTCGGGCGCGGTCGTGAGCCGGATCCCGGAGCGGAGGACCTGGCGGACGGCCTGGTCGCAGCCGACCCGGCTGAAGACGAAGAAGATGGCCGGCAGCAGATTCTTTCCGTCGAGGAGCTCGACGATCTTCCAGCGGTCCATTCGGCCGAAGTTCTGCGGACCGCTCTGCTGGGGGCGCGACTGCGGCTTGCCCCGATAGCCGTGGGAGCCTGATCCTGGTCGGCCGCCCCGGTCGCGGCGACCGGACGACCGCCCGGTCAGGAGGCTGCGCGGACGAGTTCGGGGTTCACGCGGTTCGTCGCCGCTTTGCCGCTCGAGTCGAAGAGGTCGAGGTACTTCGAGCCGACGAGCACGTGCTGCTGAAGGGGAACCGGGCGCTCTTCGGAGACGATCACGTCGGTCTCGCCGCGCACGGCTTGAAGCCAGTCGCCGAATTCTTCGGCGTTCGACACCGTCGCGCTCAGAGACACCAGTCGGACGTCGAGCGGGAGGTGGATGATGACCTCTTCCCAGACGGCGCCGCGGAACCGGTCGCCGAGGAAGTGGACCTCGTCGAGCACCACGTAGCGGAGGTCGTCGAGCAGATCGCTGCCCGCGTAGAGCATGTTGCGGAGCACCTCGGTGGTCATGACCACGATGCGCGCCCGAGAGTTGACGTTCGTGTCGCCCGTCAGCAGGCCGACCTCGCCGGCGCCGTATTCGGCGACCAGCTCTTGGTACTTCTGGTTCGAGAGCGCCTTCATCGGAGCCGTGTAGAACACCTTGTCGCGGGGATCCTGCATGGCGAGATGGATCGCGAACTCGGCCACGAGCGTCTTGCCCGCGCCGGTCGGAGCCGCCACGAGCACGCTGCGCCCCTCTTCGACCACCTCGCACGCGGCGATCTGGAAGGCGTCGAGACCGAACGACAACCGCGACCGGAAGGCCTGCAGCTGCGGCGTGCGGGTTCGGGTGCGCGAAGCGGAGAACCGCTCGGCCGGAGACAGTTCGCTACTGGTCACGCCTTCGATTCTGTCACGCCCCGTCTCGGGCCGTGGGAGACCCGAGACGAGGAGCGACGTCGAACGCTACTCGCCCGCCAGTTCTGCGTCGAGCTCGGCGTCGAGCTGGGCGACTCGCTTGGCGACGCGACGGTCGTGGAAGAACGTGACCGCGCAGGCTGCGAGGTAGAGCAGGATCATCGGCACGGCCAGCAGCAGCATCGAGATGACGTCGGCGGCAGGCGTGACGATCGCCGTGAAGAGGACGATCAGGATGATCGCGACGCGCCAGCTCTTGATGATCGACTTCGCCGAGATGACTCCGACGAAGTTGAGCAGCACGAGGAACACCGGCAGCACGAACGCGACACCGACGGCGAGGACGAGCTTCAGCACGAAGTCGTAGTAGGTCTTCGCGTCGATGATGCTCGAGTCTTGCTGGGCGATGAAGCTCGTCATGACCTGGACGATGTGCGGCAGCACGAAGTACCCGGCGCAGCAGCCCGCCAGGAACAGCGGGATGGCCGTGAGGAGGAATCCGAGCGCGTAGAGCTTCTCTTTGCGCACCAGAGCGGGGACGATGAACGCCCAGACCTGGTACAGCCACATCGGGCTCGAGATGATCACGCCGACGGTCACGGTGATCGTCAGCTTGAGGTCGAACGCGCCGGTGATGTTGGCGAAGTTCAGCGAAGCCTGGCGGTGGTCGGAACCGGCGATCTGCAGCACAGGCGCTCGGAGAGCGTCGAGGACGTACGGCGAGAGGAACCAGCCGGCCACCGAGCAGAGCGCGATCGACACCGCAGCCAGGAAGAGCCTCTTGCGAAGCTCGATGAAATGCTGCCCGAGCGACATACGCCCTTCGGCGCTCTTGGAGGAGCGCCCAGGCCGCGGTGCCTTGTCAGCGGCTTCGTCGCCGCGTACGGAGGTCGCGGCCACGGACTACGGCTTCGGCGGAAGGTCGGTCGACGACGCCGGGTTGGTGTCGTCGGTCGACGTGTTGGTGGTGCCGGCCGTGGGAGCAGCACTGCTTCCGTTCGACGCGGCGTTACCGGAGTTGGGGCCCATCTCGGTGCGGAAGATCTTCATCGACTGGGCGATGCTCTTCGCGAGTGCCGGGAGCTTCGGCGCACCGAAGAGCAGCAGCAGGATCACGAGGATGATGAGTAGGTGGGGCCAACCAAAGGCGTTACCGAACATGGCGATTGCCTCCTTGCAAGTTCGTGGAGTTCTCAGTGTAGCGCCGGCGAGTCACATTGTTGGCACGCTCGGCGAAAGCACATCTACGATTCGTAGCGCGCCGCGGCGCGGATTGCCCAATCGGCCACTGCCGCCCTCGCGGCGGCGGGGGCGATGACCTGCGGTCGGCCCGGCAGACCGGCGATCAGCCGAGCCAGGGAGCCGAACTGGTTGACGCGCACGAGCATCCTGCTCCGGACGCTATCGACGGCTTCGACGTCGTCGGGCGCGTAGTCGGCGAGGAAGGATGCGGCCGCCGTGTCGATCTCGACGGTGACCAGGACGTCGTCGGGCGAGCCCTCGAAGAGCTTCTCGGGAAGGGTGACGTCGGCGGCGCGGTACGAGATCGGGCTGGCGCTGACGGCGGCCTGGCTGATGCGGTCGAGGCGGAACGTGCGGACGGCTTCGCGCAGGTGGTCGTAGCCGCGGAGGTACCAGTCGGCGTCGAGGGACTCCACCCGCAGCGGATCGACCCTGCGACGTTCGGTCTGCCCGCGCACCCCGGCGTAGTCGAACTCGAGCTGGACGCCCTCGGACGTGGCACGTCGCACGAGCGCCAGGAGCTGGTTCGTCTCGGTGTTCTCGACGGCGACCTGGCTCGGTGCGCCGGAGGAACCGCGCGAGAGCTTCGACATCAGGGTGGCGATGGCCTGCCGGTCGGCGTTCTCCGGAAGCGAGGACAGGTATTGGAGTCCTGCGATCAGAGCGGCGGCTTCGCGCGCGGAGAACCGGGGCGAATCGTCGATCGCGACCAGGTTGGTGAGGACGATGACGTCGTTCTGCTCGAAGTCGTCCCAGGCGATGTCGAAGAGGTCGCCGTGCTGGTACTGCGTCGTCTCACCGGGGATGCCCGAGACGGCGATGAGTTCGACGGCCCGGCGGATCTGCGTGACGGGAACGCCGAAGTGGGTCGCCGCCTCGGCGACGCTGACGCTGCCCCTGTCCATCAGGTAGGGCACGAGCGACAGCAGGAAGGCAAGCTTGTCTTGTGCCTGGAAGGCCGAGCTGCGATCAGGCACTGTGGCTTCCCTCGTGATCGGCGATGAGAGTCGTCAGACGCTCGCGAACGAGCGAGCGAACGGAGTCGGGCGAGACGACCTCGACCTCGGGGCCGAACGAGGCGAGCTCGTCGGCGAGGAGATAGCGGTCGGACCAGTGCACGGTGAGCGAGCCGTCGTCGGTGCGTGTCGTCCCTCGACGCTTGAGCAGGCGCGTCTCGGCGTCCGAGTTGGGGTCCACCCGCACGGTGGCGGTCTGCTTCTCCCAGAGCTCCTCGAGGTCGGCGAGCGAGCGCTCGGCGGTCGCGTCGGCTGGTCGGTCGACGATCTCGCCCGTGACGGTCACGGCGCCCACGATGCGCGACAGCAGGAAGGTGCGCCGACCCCCGTCTCGGGATCGATCGCCGAGCACATCCAGCGGCCCTGGAACTGCACGAGGGCGTACGGGACGACGCGGCGCGCGCGGGGTGCCTGCTCGCCGGGCTTGAGGTAGTCGAAGCGGACGACGGCCGAGCGGTCGAGCGCTGTGCGCAGCGGGTCGAACGCGGCGTCTCGGGAGCGGATGCGCGGCGCGTAGTCGAGTTCGGGGACGGGGGTCGCTCCCCCGAGGCTGCGGAGCTTGAGCAGAGCCCGGCGCGACTCGCCCGAGAGCGTGCCCTCGCGCCAGACCATGGCGGCCAGGGTGAGCAAGGCGGTCTCTTCGGAGGAGAAGATGATGTCGTCGGGGAGCTCGTAGGCCCCGCGAGGGATCCGGTAGCGGAGGTTCTGGTTGTTGCCGCTCGACCCGGGTTCTTCGAGGGTCTCGAGGGGGACGCCCAACTCGCGGATGTCGTCTTTGTCTCGCTCGAACTGACGCTCCAGCGCCGCGTTGTCGCCGGACGACCAGCGCTGCCGATAGCCCTGGACCGTCGAGAGGATCTCGGTCTTGGTGAGGCCGGTCTCGGTCGCGAGCAGGGCGAGGACGAGGCTGAACAGCCTCTCTTCGACGGGGACGCGAGGAACGCGAGAAGACGGCACGACGACGATCTTAGATCAGCCCGGAGGCCGACTCGGGGACGAGCTGCGTCAGAGCGCACCCAGGACGTCGAAGACGTAGACGTACGTCGTTGCCGAACCGCTCGATGCGGTCGGCGGGACGACGACCATGACCTGCGAGCCGACCTTCTGACCGACGAGCGCCTTCTTGATCGACGAGGGAAGGGTCTTGGAGGACAGCGCCACGGTGGTCGCGGCGTCGCCGTCCGTCCAGGTGGAGCCCTGCACCGTCGGCGCGGACGCCCAGTCGACCGCCGTGAACTGCACGATCGCGGTGTCTTTCGCGGTCAGGGTTGCGCCGCTGCCCTTTCGGACGACCTGGACCTTCTCGGCTTTCGGGGCCGCCGTGTCGGGGATGCTGATGCCCGGGGCGCCGTTCGCGGCCGTGACGACGGCAGGCATGTTGTTGACGCCGGCCTGGAGGGCGCCGTCGGCTTTCGGCAGGAAGGCCTTCACGACGTCGATGACGGCGATGTACGCGGGGCCGGACTTGCCGTTCGGCTTCGCGGCGGTGCCGGACGTGCTGGTGGTCAGCTCGCTGGCCTTGACCGCGACGGCAAGACGGGACCCGACCTGGGAGCATTCCAGGGCGTCGACCAGAGGGCCGCCCTTGGTGGCACCGACAGTGATCGGCGTGGTCGGCTTCGAGTAGGAGCTCGACGAGACCTCCTTGCCGGTCTTGCCGCTGTAGATCGTGTACTTGATCAGCGACGGTGTGCCGTCGGTGAGGATCTGCCCGTGACCCTGGATCAGGGTCGAGACCTCGGTGTGCTTGGTGTTGACCGGCGTGGGGATCTTGACCGTCGGCTTCGACCCGAAGGCGCCCGTCGCCGTGACGACCGAGGAGGCGTCGCCCGAGGCGGGCGTCGTGCAACCGGCGGAGCCGGGCGCGGCGCTCGTCGAGCAGGCGGTCAACGTCGCCAGGAGTCCGGCTACAACGATCAGCGCGGGGAGCTTGCGCACGAATCCTCTTTCTCTGTCACTGCACGTGGTGTGCGGGGCCCTCGCGGGCACAGCCCGATCAGCCTACTGGGTCGAACTACGACACCTTGCCCAGGATGTCGATGGCGAAGACGAGCGTCGAATTCGCGGGGATTCCGGTCTGGGCCTTCGTGCCGTAGCCGTCGGCCGGAGGGATCGTGAGGAGCACCTGACTGCCGACGGTCTTGCCGGCGAGGCCGTTGACCCAGCCGGGAATGATCGCCGATGTCGTCAGCGTGGCCACGAAGGGCTGCTTCTTCGCCCACGAGGAGTCGAAGACCTTGCCCGTCGCGTAGACGACACCGGTGTACTGCACCATGATCGAATCGCCCTTGGCGATCTTCGCGCCCGTGCCCTTGATCAGCGTGGTCGCCTGCGTCGTGGTCGGCGCCTTGGCCTTCGACACGGTGATCGTCGGCGCGCCGTCCTTGGCCAGCTTGACGGTGGACACTCCGGCGACCGGCGCCTGCTTCGCGCCGGTGGCCCTCGACGGGAACGCCTTGAGGACGTCGGCGACGAACACGACGGAGTCTTTCGCACCGATCTTGTACTGGCTGATCCCCTGACCGCCCGTGGAGTCCTTCGCGCTTCCGGCGATGGCGATGCGGTCCCCGACGTGCGAGCAGACCAGGCCCTCGCTGAGGGCGTTGAGGCTGTCGCTCTTGCCGGCGACGAGGTACGTACCGCTCGAGGTGTAGTCGGTGGCGGTGGCCTTCTTGCCGGTCGCTCCGTCGTACAGGCTCACCTGGAAGATGACGGGCTGACCCGACTTGATCGCGGCGCCCTTGCCCTTGACCAGAGTCGACTTCTCGGTGGTCTTCGTCGACAGCTTCTTCTCGAAGCTCACCTTGGGAGCGCTTCCGACCTTGCCGGTCGCCTTGATCGAGTCGGAGACGCTGCCGGACTTGGTGCCGCAGCTGGCGCTGGAGTCGGTCGAGGCCGAACACCCGGCGAGCCCGAGCGAGACGAGGGCGCCGACGGTGGCGGCGATGGCGAGTGTCTTGGTGATCTTCATCTGCACGAGTGTCAGTCCTGTTCGGTGGTGGTCGTGGAGTCGTGAGCGTCGGCCCCGGCTACGGCTTTGGCGGCGGCGTCCTGCGCCTGCCTGGCGGTCTTGCGGAGCTTCTTGGCGCTCGCCGAACGCTCGCCCAGGGCCCCCGGGGTCCAGAGTTCGACGTCTTCGTCGCTGAAGTCGGACTTCGAGGCGCGTCGTTTGAGCTGGGGCAGGATCGCACCCGGCGCCAGCCGGCGAGCGGTCATGAGGAAGCCGGTGTGGGCGATCATCCGGTGGTCGGGCCGGACCGCGAGGCCTTCGACGTGCCACGACCGCACGAGCGTCTCGGACGAGTCGGGCTCGGTGAACTGCCCCGAGGCGCGGAACGCCTCGGCAGTGCGGGAGAGCTGCGTGACGGTCGCGATGTAGCAGACCACCAGGCCGCCCGGCTTGAGGGTCTCTGCGGTGGCCTCGACGCACTCCCACGGGGCGAGCATGTCGAGCACGACGCGGTCGGCGGTACCCGGTTCGACCACGGTCGGCAATTCGTCGACGAGGTCGCCGACGGTCACCGACCAGTTCTCGGGTGCGGCTCCGAGGAAGCTGGTCACATTGCCCCGGGCGACGTCGGCGAACTCCTCGCGCCGCTCAAACGACGCGAGTCGGCCGTCCGGGCCGATGGCTCTGAGCAGCGACAGCGAGAGGGCACCGGAACCGACGCCCGCCTCGACGACCGTGGCGCCGGGGAAGATGTCGGCGAACGTCACGATCATCGCGGCGTCCTTCGGGTAGACGATGGCGGCACCGCGGGGCATCGACATGACGAAGTCCGCCAACAGCGGCCGCAGCGCGAGGTACTCGTCACCGGTCGTGGACTCGATGACCGAACCGTCGGGAAGATCGACGACGTCTTCGTGGGCGATCATTCCGCGGTGCGTGTGGAAGACGGCGCCCTGGGTCAGGGTGATGGTGTGCATGCGACCCTTGGGGCCGGTGAGCTGCACCTTGTCTCCCCAGAGGAAGGGGCCGCTCTGCCGGCGGAGGGCGCTCACGCGTCGCCCTCGGGGAGCGCCGCCAGGGCGCGGCCGGTGCGCAGGATGTCGCGGAGATCGTCGAGCGCGACGCCCTCGAGCGAGCGGCGGTGCACGAACGCGCCGTCTGTCGGGAGCGGCGCGTGGTGCTCGACACCGATGGCGGTCGCGCCGGCGGCCAGCGCCGACGCCAGCCCCGTCGGGCTGTCTTCGATGGCGATGCACGAGGCCACGTCGACGCCGAGCGCGGACGCGGCGCGCAGGTACGGGTCGGGGTGCGGTTTGGCGTGCTCGACCTCGTCGCCCGCGATGACGACGTCGAACGCGTCGAAGTCGATGGCGGAGGCGATGAAGTCGGCCATGCGGCGGATCGACATCGTGACGAGGGCCGTCGGGATGCCGGCGTCGCGCACCGATCGCAGGAGTTCGCGGGCCCCGGGGCGCCACGGGAGGTGTTCGCGGACCGAGACGAGGACGTCGTCCGTCATGCGGTCGATGATCTCCTGCTCGGAGAGTTTCACGCCGTGCTCTTGCAGCACCCGCGCGGAGTGCCAGAGACCGGACCCGATCAGCGAGTCGCCGTCTTCGCGGCTCCAGGTACCGCCGTGCTCGGCGACGAGTCGGACCTGCGACTCCTGCCAGTACGGTTCGGTGTCGACGAGGGTGCCATCCATGTCCCAGAGGACGGCGGCAGGCAGGGCCTCCTCGGCGCCGGAAGCGGTGGTGGTGGTTTCGGTCACGACGTACGAGTCTAGGCGCACGGGCTCAAAGGCCCCGTGCAGGACGGTGAGCGGCGGCTTCGATCGGCCCCGGCACGGTCTATCGTGGAGGGTCAACGCGCCAGGGACGAACCCGTGCTGTGCGCAGTGAGGATGCCAGGTGTCGCCAACGTCACATTTTGCTGAGGGTCGGCTGCTCGTCGTCGCGTTCGAGGGCTGGAACGACGCGGGTGAAGCGGCGAGCAACGTCGCGCGCGCCCTCGTCGACTCCCTCGACATGACGACCCTCGCCGAGCTCGACGGCGAGGCGTACATCGACTTCCAGTTCAACCGACCCCAGGCCGCGCACGACGAGGAGGGGAACTCGACTCTGATCTGGCCGCGGATCCTCCTGCACGGCACGCCGGCCGTGGCGTCTCCCGTGACCGGCATCGACGGTTCGATCGAGACTTCCGACTCCCCGCCGACGGCGGTCTGCTGGTCCTGCTCGGCGCAGAGCCGTCGCGCAGCTGGCGCAGCTTCGCCGCCGAGATCGTCGACCTCGCCGACGTCCACGACGTCACCGGCGTCGTCTTCGTCGGAGCCATGCTCGCCGACGTCCCGCACACGCGTCCGATCTCGATCTACGTCGGCAGCGAGAACCCCGACGTCCGGGCCGAGTTCACGGTGGAGCGGAGCAGCTACGAGGGCCCGGTCGGCATCCTCTCGGTTCTCTCCGAGGCGCTCGAGGCCGCTGGCGTCCCGACCCTGTCCATCTGGGCCTCCGTCCCCCACTACGTGCACAACGCCCCGTCGCCGAAGGCTTCGCTGGCCATCCTCGAGAAGGTCGAGGAGATCACCGGTGTGTCCATTCCTCGAGGCGACCTCGCCGAAGAGGCCGCGGCCTGGGAGAGTGGGATCGACGCGCTCGCCGCGGAGGACGACGACATGGCCGGATACATCGAGCAGCTCGAACAGGCACGCGACACCGTCGACTCCCCCGAGGCATCGGGCGAGGCGATCGCTCAGGAGTTCGAGCGCTACCTCCGCAAGCGAGACGGCAAATCGGGCGACGACCCGTGGCGTCCGCCGTCCGCCTGAGTGGCGCTACACGTCGCGGGAGTCGGCGCGGTGGGTGCCCGCCGCGAAGATGAACTGCTCCACCTCGCGGGGTGAGCGGAGGCGAACCGCCTGCAGACGCGGATACTCGGCCGCCACCAGCTCGGGGAGGTCACGCAGCTTGTTGCGGCTGCGGATCGACCAGCGCACGATGTGGTCCGGGTCGGTGAAGAAACCCGTCAGAGGGCCCTCGACGTTGTCGTTCCAGAGTCGCTCCCGACGGAGGCGCCTGCGGACGGTCCGGCCGACCACGCGGCGGAGGACGATCCGGTACGGAAGATCGAGCCACACGAGAGTGTCGGCGCGTTCGAGGAGCAGGGGTCGAACGGCGGTGTACTGCCATTCGCTGACCCAGCGCTCTGTCTGCGTCAGAGCGTCGACGTCGGCGACGAAAGTCTCACGCTCGGTCCAGTCGGGGCCGTGGAAAAGGGAGTCGAGTTCGGTGTACGGAAGCTGCAGGATCCGCGACAGACGCCTGGCCAGCGTCGACTTCCCGGCGCCGGAGACGCCTGCGATCACCACTCGACGGGGTGGGTGCGGCAGTGGATCGAGGGGCCTGAGCATCCTGCCAGTCTAGGATCGCGCGCTGGTGCTCCGGCGGAGGTCGATCCCGAGCAGCGCGTCGACGGCGTCGAGGTCGACGGAGGTGGGAGCACCGCCCGAACGGGCGGCCCGCTCGACGGCGGCGACGGCCTCGGGCGTGTCGAGGTCGTCGGCGAGGGCGGCTCGTAGCTCGGCCAGCAGAGCCGTCTCGCCGGAACCGTCGACAGCGACTCCGGCCCACTCGACCCAGTGCGTGAGCCGGGCGATGGCGGCGAAGACGTCGTCGTCGAACCACTCCCAGTCGCTGCGGTAGTGATGGGTGAGCAGCGCGAGGCGGATCGCTCGCGGGTCGACCTCCTCGGCCACCAGTTCGGAGACCTTCACCAGGTTGCCGAGCGATTTCGACATCTTCTCGCCGCGGTACGCGACCATGCCGCCGTGAGCGTAGTGGGAGGCGAACGTCTCGCCCGTGAGCGCCGTCCCGTGCCCGGCGCTCATCTCGTGGTGCGGAAAGATCAGATCGGACCCGCCGCCGTTGACCGAGACGGGTCTGCCGAGGTGCTGCAGGGCGATGACCGTGCACTCGATGTGCCAACCGGGGCGCCCTTCCCCGACGGCGGACGGCCAGGACGGCTCGTCGGAGCGAGCCGAGCGCCAGAGCAGCGGATCGAGTTCGCTCCGTTTGCCGATGCGCTCCGGATCGCCACCGCGCTCGGTGAAGAACCCCAGCATGCTCGCCGCGTCGAGACGGCTCTCGATGCCGAGGTGCCAGGAGGTCGACCCCGCTGCCGCCTCGACGTCGAAGTAGACGTCGTCGCCCACGTCGGAGTCGGGAGTCTCGACGCGGTAGGCGAACCCGGTGTCGAGAAGAGTCGCCACGGCGTCGCCGATCGGGGCGATGACATCGGTCACGGCCACGAAGTGATCGGGTGGGATCACGCGCAGGTGCTGCATGTCGGAGCGGAACAGGTCGGTCTGGGAGGCGGCGAGCTCACGCCAGTCGACCCCGGTGTCTCGGGCGCGCTCGAGCAGCGGATCGTCGACGTCGGTGGTGTTCTGGGCGTAGACGACCTCGACACCCGCGTCGCGCCAGACGCGACCGAGCGTGTCGAACGCGAGATACGTGGCGGCGTGACCGAGATGCGTGGCGTCGTACGGCGTGATGCCGCAGACGTAGAGCTGGCCGCCCACGGTCGCGCGAGCCGCGCCCGACGCGGTGTCGAACAGGATCGGAACGGGGCTCGTTCCCGGGAGGGAGGAATGGCTGGAGCGGTCCAGGACCGCATCAGCCGATCACCCCGGCGCCGAGGAGCACGAAGAGGACGACGCCGAGCACGATGCGGTAGACGACGAACGGGAGGAACGTGCGCTTCGAGATGTAGTTCATGAAGAACGCGATCACCACGAACCCGACGACGAAGGCCACGACCGTCGCCGCGATCGTGTCGGGCCAGGAGAACGGGTTGTGGGCGCTGTCGTGGACCGCCTGGTACGCCTCGAACAAGCCCGACCCGAAGACGGCCGGGATGGCGAGCAGGAAGGAGAAGCGGGCGGCGGCAGGGCGCGAATAGCCGAGGGCGAGACCGGCGGACGTGGTCGCGCCGGAGCGCGAGACCCCGGGGATCAAGGCGAGGACCTGCGCGATCCCGATCGCGATGCCATGGCCCCAGGTCATCTTCTCGAACGGGCGGGTCTTGCGGCCGAGGATGTCGGCAGCCGCCAGGATCAGGCCGAAGACGATCAGCACGGAGGCGAGCAACCACAGCGACCGGAACTCGTTCGCGATGAACTTCTGGGTCAGCACGCCGACGATGACGATCGGAAACGTGCCGATGATCACCAGCCAGCCCATCCTGACGTCGGGATCTTTGCGGTCGAACCGACCGAACAGCGCCAGGAACCAGCGCGAGACGATCCTCGAGACGTCCTTCCAGAAGTAGATCAGCACCGCCAGCTCGGTGCCGAGCTGGATGATCGCGGTGAACGCGGCACCCGGGTCGAACTCTTTGCCCGCGGGGTGCGGGAAGAAGAGCGCGACGAGCCGGATGTGACCGCTCGAGGAGATGGGCAGGAACTCCGTCAAGCCTTGGACGAGGCCGAGAAGGAGCGCCTGGAGGAAGTGTTCCACGTGCGGATGTCGCCTCTCAGTACGTGCTCAGGAGGTCGCGAAGCACGCGACTGCCAAATGTTAGTGCCTCGAGAGGAACCCGCTCGTCGACGCCGTGGAACATCGCCGGGAAATCCATCTCTTCGGGCAGGCGCAACGGAGCGAATCCGTAGCCCTTGATGCCGAGCAGACTCAGCGCCTTGTTGTCGGTGCCGCCGCTGAGCAGATACGGCAGGACCGGCGCCCCTGGATCGTGACGGTCGAGAGTGGACACGATCGAGTCGACCAACGGGCCGCCGAACTCCGTCTCGAGACCGATATCGGTGTGCATCGTCACGATCTCGATGTCGTCGCCGATCAGACTCTGCACCTGGGCCAGGACATTGTCCTCCTGACCGGGCATGCACCGGATGTCGATCAGGGCCTCCGCCGTGTCGGGCACGACGTTGTGCTTGTAACCGGCGTCGAGGACGGTCGGGTTCGTCGTCACACGCAGACTGCCCCGGATGAATCCCGACGCGGTACCCGTCTTGAGGACCAGGTCGTCGGGGCTCGTGCGCTCGGGATCGACGTCGAGGATGCGAGCGACCTCGCGCAACAGCCCCCGGGTCGTGCCGGTCAATTCGACCGGCCACTCCTGGCGACCCAGGATCGCGACGGCCTCCGCCAGACGCGTGACCGCATTGTTCTTGATCATCTGCGAACCGTGACCGGCGGTACCCCGCGCGATCAGCTTGATCCAGATCAACGCCTTCTCACCGGTCTGCAAGAGATAGGCGCGCTTGCCCTCGATGAACGTCGAATACCCACCGACCTCGCTGATGGCCTCGCCCATGCCGTCGAAGACCTCCGGGTGATTCTTGACCAGGAAGTGCGACCCGAGAACGCCTCCGGCCTCCTCGTCGGCCAAGAACCCCACGACGAGATCGCGCGCCGGACGCTCGCCGGCGCGAAGCAGATCGCCGATCGACGTCAGCATCATGGCGTCCATGTTCTTCATGTCGACCGCGCCGCGCCCCCACAGCATGCCGTCTCTGACGACTCCGCCGAACGGATCGACCGACCAGTTCGCAGGATCCGCGGGAACCACGTCGAGATGACCGTGCACGACGAGCCCCGGCTTCGAACGATCATGCCCCTCGACCCGGGCGAGCACGCTGTGCCGACCGGGCTCCGACTCGAACATCTGCGGGACGAGTCCCAGCCCTTCGAGCTTCGCCGCCACGTACTCGGCCGCATCCGTCTCGCCATTGGACTTGCCGTTGCCGTAATTGGTCGTGTCGAAGCGGATGAGGTCGCGCGCGATCAGCGCGGTCTCGTCCAGGGTGCCCTCGTCGAGTTCCGTCATGCCACCACGCTACCGGGCGCGAAGACCCACCCGCTGCGCCCGCACGGCCCGTGACGCCAGGCGGCCAGGTGGAAGCCGCTGTAAAAACCGTGGCCGCAGTCGTGCTAATGTCATCGAGGCGGAAACGCTGCAACAAGAGCAACACAAACACCTGTCCGGGTGGCGGAAATGGCAGACGCGCTAGCTTGAGGTGCTAGTGCCCTAACGGGCGTGGGGGTTCAAGTCCCCTTCGGACACAGAAAATGGGTTGTTCATGCCCCGTCTCCCTTCGAGAGGCGGGGCATCCCCTTTTCTTCGCGTCGTTGGGCCACCTCCGGCGGCATGCGGCCGAGGGCGGCGGCGGTGGGTGGGCCCGCCAGGCCCGGGAGTGCGGGGTGGCGCGAGCTCGCTGCGCTCGCCGCGAGGGCGCGCCGTGGCGCAGGGCTGTTCAGGGCACGGGGACAGCGGGAGCGAGGGGTCGTAGTGTCAGAAGCATGGACTATGTGCGACTCGGAAACAGCGGCCTCGAGATCTCGGCGATCACCCTCGGCATGATGAGCTACGGCGACGCGTCTCGCGGCGGTCACCAGTGGAGCCTCCCGGAGGAGGAGGCGCGCCCGTTCATCAAGAAGGCGCTCGAGCAGGGCATCACGACCTTCGACACGGCGAACGTGTACAGCATGGGCTCGAGCGAGGAGATCACCGGGCGGGCGCTCGGCGACTTCGCGAAGCGCGACGAGGTCGTCATCGCGACGAAGTTGAACGGCCGGATGCGGCCGGGGCCCAACGGGGCCGGGCTGTCGCGCCTCGCGGTGATGACCGAGGTCGACAACAGTCTGCGTCGCCTCGGCACCGACTACATCGACCTCTACCAGATCCACCGCTTCGACCTGCTCACCCCGGTCGAGGAGACGATGGAGGCGCTGCACGACGTCGTGAAATCGGGCAAGGTCCGGTACATCGGGGCCTCGTCGATGTGGGCGTGGCAGTTCGCGAAGATGCAGTACACCGCCGACCTCGGCGGCTGGACCCGCTTCGTGTCGATGCAGGACCAGTACAGCCTCATCCAGCGGGAGGAGGAGCGCGAGATGCTGCCGTTCTGCCTCGACCAGGGCGTCGGCGTCCTGCCCTGGAGCCCCCTCGCCCGAGGCAAGCTGACTCGGGACTGGGACGAGAAGACGACGCGCAGCGAGAGCGACGCGTTCGGCAAGACGCTCTACAAGCAGCAGGAGGACGGTGACCGTCGGATCACCGAGGCCGTCAAGACCGTGGCCGAGGCCCGCGGCGTCTCGCGCGCCCAGATCGCCCTGGCCTGGGTGCGCCAGCAGGAGGCCGTGTCCTCGCCCATCGTCGGCGCGACCAAGCCGCACCACCTCGACGACGCCGTCGCCAGCGTCGACATCACCCTGACGCCCGAAGAGCTCGACACCCTCGAGTCGCCGTACGTGTCGCGCACGCCGGAGGGCTTCTGAGGAGCGGGTACCCGAACCGGTCGACCGGGTGCATAGTGGAGCCACCACGGTGGGCGACGGTGCCCGCCGGACGACGAACGGGAGCCGATCGTGAGCGACGAGAAAGCGTCGGACGACAGTCAGACCGAACACAACCAGGCGCAGGCTGCCCAGACCGGCCAGAAGCAGACCGACGCCGCAGCGGACACTCCGCTCAACGGCGGTGAGCACACGGAGTCGGGCAGCTACACGAACACCAACGAGCAGGGCGTCGACTACGACGGGGCATTCACCGACAGCGACATCCCCGAGGAGGGCGTCAAGCCGGGCGAGACCGAGGTCGACAAGGCCGGTTTCGAGGGCGGCTACACCGAGAGCGATCGGCCCGCCTGACCCGCCCCGGCCATCGGCCCGGCGATCTGGACAACACCTGTCTTACATCCGTCCGGGCCGTTCGGCGCGCGTGGAGCAAAGAGGCCCGAGTCCGGAGTAGCGTCTCAGTCATGACAACACGAATCGTTATTCTGGGTGGTGGTTCGGCGGGTCTCCACACCGCGCTCGCTCTGCAGAAGAAACGCCCGCCGCAGAGCGCGAGCATCACGGTGATCGACCCGAGCCCATACATGACCTATCAGCCCTTCCTCCCGGAGGTGGTCGGAGGTCACATCGACCCGAAAGACGTCACCGTCCCGCTCCGCAAGACGCTGCGCCGGTCGAAGTTCATCCAGGGAGCGATGACGGGCATCGACACGAACGCGAAGAAGGTCAGCGTCGCCCATGTCGACGGCAAGACCTCGGAGGTCGCCTACGACCACCTCGTCGTAGCGCTCGGTGCCGTCACCCGCACCTTCCCCACCCCGGCCTCGCCGAGAACGCGGTCGGATTCAAGAGCGTCGAAGAAGCCACGTACGTGCGCAACCGGGTCCTCGGCAACATCGAGAAGGCCGCGTCGACCAGCGATCCGGCCGAGCGGGCCAAGCTCCTCACGATCCTGTTCGTCGGTGGCGGCTACACCGGCGTCGAGGCCCTCGGCGAACTGAACGACGCCGCCAATGCGGCCGTCGACCAGTATCCGGTCCTGTCCCGTCACGAGCTCCGTTTCGTCCTCGTCGAGGCGCTCGACCGTGTCGCGCCCGAGGTCGGCCCGGAGCTGTCCAAATGGACCCTCGGCGCCCTGCGCGCACGCGGAATCGACATCCGTCTGAAGACGACGATGCCGTCCTGTGAGAACGGCGACTGCGTCCTCAGCGACGGCGAGACCATCCCGGCCGGCACCATCGTCTGGACCGCCGGCGTCAAGCCGAACCCCGCGCTCGACGCGACCGACCTCCCGCGCGGGCCGAAGGGTCACGTGAACGCCAACGCCAAGCTCGAGGTCGTGACCGACGCCGGCAAGCGCGTCGACGGCGTGTGGGCCCTCGGCGACAACGCCCAGGTCCCCGACCTCACCGCGGCCAAGCAGCCTGCCTACTACCCGCCGAACGCCCAGAACGCCGTGCGCCAGGCCGTGACGGTCGCCGACAACATCCTGGCCTCCATGGCGGGCGAGCCCCTGGCGGAGTACCGCCACGAGTCGGTCGGCACCGTCGCCAGCTACGGCATCGGCAAGGGCGCCGCCCTGATCCAGGGGATCCACCTGAAGAACCTGCTCGCCTGGCTGGCACACCGCGGCTACCACCTGCTCGCGATGCCGACCTACACGCGCAAGTGGCGCATCCTGACCGGATGGGTCACCAACTTCGTGTCCGGCCGCGACGAGACCACCCTCGAGAACATGAGCGACCCGCGCGCCTCGTTCGTGGCCCTCGCCGGAGGCGTCAAGAAGTAGTCGCACGACGCGTCGACAGGCCCCCGTCGCTGCGGTGACGGGGGCCTTTCGCTGTCTTTCCGGCGGGTTGCCGACGGGTGAACGGCGGGTCGACGCGACATTCGCCCGAGATCACCCGCCTCACCCGTTCGAACCGATCGGGGTACAACGCGTGCGGTCATTCGGGGGGACGCCGGCGAGCCGCTCTCGCCGCGAAGGCCTGCCTCGGGTTCGCCGCGACGACCCGTGATCCTGCCCCCGTTCGGGGGCGATCCGCACGGGGCCGGGCGTCACGCGGTTGCGTTCCGTCAATCCGACGGGTGCTTCGGAAGCCCCTCGGCGACGGACGTCGCCCACCCGGTCGGCGCGGCTCGGTCACTCACCCGTTCCGGCACTCACTCACCCGCTGCGCCGCCACCGGCCGGGGGTGTCGAGTCCCCCGAAATGGGGTCATGACCGAGACGTGTCGAATGGCATAGCTTCACTGCATACGCACTAGACAGTGCGGTAGCGATCACACCCGAATCAACGGTCGCAGCACCACCCGAATCACAGGTCACACCCGAAACCTTCCCGAACGTCGACTCCGCCTCCGAGCCCGAGACCAGCCGTACCCGACGGCCCCTCACAGGATCAGAAAACGCAGTCGTCACCCGAGCGTCCGCCCGAAACCCGAAATTCCGGACGACGCTCGAAACCCCGGCATCGAGTCGTACCCGAATCACGACTCGGTGCAGAAGCACCGCCTACCCGAACCCGAGATCCATGCTTACCCTGCTCCTTTCCCGTACGCCTTTGCGTACCCACGGCCGCCCCGAATCGGTCGTGGAATCATGACCGGCCTGAGTCGCGACGTCGGTGAGAACCGGCGCGTCGCCTGGCCGCAGTCAGCGCGCCCGACGGCCGCGGGATGGACGGACCTCGGCGAACGGGTGGGCGGTGCCGAAACGGGCGCCGGCTGGGCCATTCGCTACCGTCGTCGCCTCCTCGCCTCCGACGCGGCCATCATCGCCGTCTCCGTGGTCGTGGCAGCCTTCGTGGAGGCCGTCCGCGACGGTCTCGACAAGACCGCCGCCGGCATCGCGGGGGCTCACCCGCAGCCGCTCCTCGAGACCCTCGGCTACCCGATCGGCATCGGGCTCCTCTGGGCCCTCTGCCTGGCATTCCAGCGCACGAGAGACCTGTCCGTCGTGGGTACCGGTGCCGCCGAGTACAAGCGCGTCCTCAACGCCACCATCCTCACGTTCACGCTCATCGCGCTGATCATCTCGATCACCGGGCACGAGAGCATGCGCGCCTACTTCTTCGTCGCGCTCCCCGGCGGTGCCCTGGGCCTCATCGGCTCCCGCTACGCGCTCCGGCGCTGGCTGCTCCGTCAGCGCCGCCTGGGCAACTTCCTGTCGCGCGCCATCGTCGTCGGCTCTCGCGCCGACGTCCGCTACGTCATCGACCGCATCGACGAGAAGCCCGGCGCCCTCTACGACGTCGTCGGTGCCGTGGTGGACGACGACGACCCGTCCGGCATCTCGATCGGCGCTCGCCTGGTCCCCATCGTGGCCGGTCTCGACGACGTCTCCCGCGCCGTCTGGAAGATGAACGTCGAGAGCGTCATCGTCGCCGGTGACCCCCGGCACGGCACCGACTACGTCCGCGACCTGGGTTGGAGCCTCGAGGGCCGGGCCACCGAACTCGTGATCGCCTCCCGACTGGCGAACATCGCCGGACCCCGCATCCACTTCCGTCCCGTGGAGGGCCTGCCGCTCATGCACGTCGAGCTGCCGCAGTTCGACGGGCCCAAGCACGTCATGAAGCGCGCCACCGACGTCGCCCTGTCGGGTCTCGGGATCCTGCTGCTGCTGCCCCTGATGGCGGTCATCGCCCTGATCATCCGCTCGGAGGGCGACGGCCCCGTGCTGTTCCGTCAGGAGCGTGTGGGCCGCGACGGCCAGCGCTTCACGATGCTGAAGTTCCGCACGATGGTCGTCGACGCCGAAGCGCGACTCGCCGAGCTCGAGGCGCACTCCGAGGGGGCCGGCCTCCTTTTCAAGATGAAGCAGGATCCCCGCGTCACCCGCATCGGTCGTGTGCTGCGGAAGTACTCGCTCGACGAGATCCCCCAGCTGTTCAACATCTTCGGCGGGACGATGAGCATCGTCGGGCCGCGCCCGCCGCTCCCCGCGAGGTCGACGGCTACGCCGACCACGTCCACCGCCGCCTGTACATCAAGCCGGGGCTGACCGGCATGTGGCAGGTGAACGGGCGCAGCGATCTCAGCTGGGAGGAGAGCGTCCGGCTCGACCTCTACTACGTCGAGAACTGGTCGATGACCGTCGACTTCGTCCTCATGTGGCGGACGGTCAAAGTGATTCTGCGGCCGGAGGGGGCCTACTGATGCCGGAGACAGCATTCCATCAGGACTCGTTCGCACCCGGGCTCCGTCGCGGAGGGCGACGGGGTCGGGTGCTCGTCATCCATTCCTCCGACGAGATGTACGGATCGGACCGCATCGTGCTCGAGGTGGTGGCCGAACTCGTCGCCTCCGACGGGCTCGACGTCACCGTGTGGCTGCCGAGCGACGTGGCACCCGGGCAGCTCGGCCCGCTGCTGCGCGATCTCGGGGCTCGGGTCGAGCGGCACCCGCTGCCGATCCTGCGTCGGTTGAAGCTCACCCCTGGCGGTTTCCTCCGCCTCGGTCGTGACGCCGCGAAGACTTTGGCGCGCCTGCGCGGCAAGCACTTCGACCTCGTCTATCTGGCCACCAGCGCCTGCCTGCCCGTCGCTCCCCTCGCCAGAATGGCCGGGATCCGACGGGTGGTCGGGCACCTCCAAGAACCATGGGGAAGGAAGGACCGGGTAGGTCTTCGTCCCCTGGCACGCGCGTGCACTGCCCTCGTGGCGGTCTCGCGCTCGGTCCTCGGCGCGTCGGGTCTCGCCGAGGACCCGCGGGCGGTGGTGGTTCACAACGGTGTTCCCCACCGCTCGCGTGATCTTCCCGAGGCCGCGCCCGAGCACGGTCGGCCCCACTACGTCGTGGCGAGCCGCTGGAACCCCCACAAGGGCCACGGAACGCTGCTCGAGGCGTGGGACAGGGCAGGATGCCCCGGCGAGCTCGTGATCCTCGGCGCCGCGCCCGCCGCGGGCCTCGGTGTCGACGTGCCGGCTCTCGTCGCACGGCACGTCTCGAAACCCGAGACGGTCTTCGTCGTCGGTGAAGTCGAGGACTCCACTCCGTATCTGCAGGCGGCGGACGCCGTCGTCCTGCCGACGGACACCCTGGAGGGCTTCGGCCTCGTCACCGTCGAGGCCTTCAGCGAAGGCCGCCCGGTCATCGCGAGCCGTTCCGGCGGCCCGGAAGAGGTCATCGCCGACGGCGAGACGGGCTGGCTGTTCGACTGCCGTGACGTCGACGCGCTCGCGTCGCTGTTCCGGTCGCTCGACGTACCCACCCTGGCCGCGGCCGGCAGGCGGGCCGAGAAGGTCTACCAGGACGAATTCACCCCGGAGAGGATGCGCCGCCGGATCGGCGCCGTCGTCGACCAGGAACTCCAGCGCACCCGGCGCGGCACAGCAGGATTGGCGGTGGCCTCGTGAACGGCTCCTCAGGTGGCGAGACCTACGCGCAGTCGCTGGCGCGGCTGTCGACCGCGCAGAAAGGTTCGAGCGGCGCCCCGGCGTACTCGCGCTTCATCAACCGCCGGCTCGGTCGTTACTTCGCCGCAGCGGCCTACCAGCTCGGCATGACGCCGAACCAGGTGACGGCCGTCAGCGCCCTGTTCACGTTCGCGGGGATCGCGGTCATCGCGTTCGTGCCGACGTCGATCTGGTCGGCCGTCGCGGTGGTGCTGCTGCTCGTGATCGGCTACGCCCTCGACTCGGCCGACGGCCAGTTGGCACGCCTTCGCGGCGGCGGAAGCTCCGCCGGCGAATGGCTCGACCACGTGATCGACGCCACCAAGATCGGCGTCCTGCACCTCTCCGTCTACTACAACTGGCTGCGGGAGCCCGACGGGCGGCACGCCGTGCTCGGCATCCCGTTGGCCTACGAGGTCGTGGCGGCGATCGCGTTCTTCGCCATCGTGCTCACCGACCAGCTCCGCCGCGCCCAGCACGTCCGCACCGGGATCCCCACCCGAGGCAGCCGCCGGACCAGCGCCCTGTACTCGCTGGCGGTCGTCCCCACCGACTACGGGCTGATGTGCCTCGCGTTCATCCTGCTCGCCTGGCCGGTCGGCTTCACCGTCATCTACATCGCGTTCTTCGCGGCCAACACGCTCTACCTCCTCCTCGCGCTACCGAAGTGGTTCCGCGAGCTCAAGGGACTCGGCGAGCTCCCGGACGCGGTCGCCCAGGTCTCGTCCGAGGTGGCTCCGTGACGGCTCCCGGTCGCGACCGCACCGGCTTCTTCGACCTCGTCACGCAGTTGCGCAGCCGGTGGGCCGTGGTGGTCGGGGGCGGTCTTCTCGGCCTGGTCGTCGGCGTCGCGACCTCGCAGGCCGGAGGAGGACTCTCGGACGGGGCGTCCACGCCGTCGGTGTCCCTGCTGATCCTGCTCGTCGCCGTTCTCAGCGGAGTCGTCGTCGGATTCCTGGCCGGTCTCGCGCTGGTCCACCTGCAGCCCCGCGTCACGACGGCCGACGACGTCCGCCGTGTCACGGGGCTCCCCGTCGTCGCGCAGTTGCCGTCCTCGGCGGTCGATGCCGACGATCTGGAGGATCGGGTCACCTCCAGGCGGATGCGGACGTCTCTGCGCGAAGCGGTGATGAACACGCGGTCGCTCGCCGGTGGCGTGCTCCCCACCCGTCTGGTCGTGGCGCGAACCGACAGCGCCGCGGAATCGACCGGCGTCGACGGCGGCCTCGCGCGCGCCCTCGTGGAGAGCGGTTTCGTGCCGGCCCTCGTGCAGACGGACTTCGAGTCGCGGATGCTCGTGCGGCCGTCCACCGTCGACTTCCCGGGCGGCGCGACCTTCTCCGACGGTCTCGCGGGCGACGACGGCCTGTCGCGGCCCGACGGAGCCGGCTACCAGCGGATCTCCGTGCCCGACCGGGTTGCCTCGTCGCGACCTCGCACGCGACTGTCCGAGGTGGAGAACCTCCTCGGGGTGCTGGGCGATCGATACGACGTGTCCGTCGCGCAGGCGGCCAGCAACTCGTTCCCGGTACCGCTTCGCGGTCTGGCGCCCGCCGCCGACGCCGTTCTTCTGGTCGTGCGCTCCAACCGCACCACGGTGGAATCGCTCCTGTCGCTGTACGGAGAGCTCCTCAGCATCGGGGTGGAGCCGCTCGGCGTCGTGATGACGAGCGTGGCTCCGCGCCATCGCGTGCTCCTGCGCCGCACCTGGGTGCCGTCCGACTTCCGGCAAGCCCCCACCGCAGCTGTGGTCGCCTCCCCCGTTTCCTCTGCGACACCGTCGTCGGCACGGTCGGGTTTCTCGATCGCCGACCTCGCCGGCTCCGTCAGCACCCCTTCGGCCGCACCTCGAAAGGATCAGCAATGACCACCGAACGCCGTGTCGGCTACGCAGCCGGCGCCTACGACCTCTTCCACATCGGTCACCTGAACCTGCTTCGCCACGCGAAGTCGCAGTGCGACTACCTCATCGCGGGAGTCGTGGCCGATGAGATGCTCGAACTCAACAAGAAGATCTCTCCGATGGTGCCGCTCGCGGAGCGTCTCGAGATCGTGTCCCACATCGACTTCGTCGACCGCGCGTACGCGGAGACCGTGCCCGACAAGATGGACGTGTGGCGCGAACTCCGGTTCGACGTCTTCTTCAAGGGCGACGACTGGCGCGGCACCGAGAAGGGCCTCCGACTCGAGCGCGAGTTCGCCGAGGTCGGGGTCGAGGTCGTCTACTTCCCCTACACGATGTCGACCTCGAGTACCGTTCTGCGGCGTGCCGTGGCTGCGCTCGACGCGTACGACAGCGACGCGGCCCGCCTCTCCTCCACAGGCGGCGAATAAGAGCGCAGGATCACGCGGACTGTGGAGAGCATCGGCGCGCCCCGGCGTCCTGCCGCACGATCGTCGCATGACTCTTGTAACCGATCGTGAATCCGCCCAGCCGACCCCCGACGCCTCGGCGTCCTGCGTCCAGAGCTCTCTGCTGTCTCCTGCGAGCCTCGGGCTCGCCGACGACTCCGTCCCCGCCTACGACCCGCACACCCGGCTGACGGCCCGCGCCGACCTCGACCGCCGCATCGTGGGCCTGCTCCCCCGCGCCATCGTCCGGCAGCTCTGGCTGCTCCTGTTCGACGCCGACGACATCCAGATGCCCGCCATGATCCCCATCGGCGATCTCCCCTGCGGCACGGCGAGGCCGACGGCGAGGGGCTCTCCGAGCTCCTCGGCGCCCTCGACCGCGAATTCGGCGTCGCGAGCTACGTCTTCGTCCTCGAGCGCCCGGGCCCAGCCGACCCGACCTCCGACGACCTCCACTGGCTCACCCATCTTCTGGGCGTCGCCGATGGGCGGCCGTTCAGCGTCCGCGCCGTCTACCTGTGCCACGACTCGGGGGTCTCGGCCTTCGAGCGGGCGGAGGCGCCCGCGGGGTGAAGGGCGGGGGTGCCGTGTGAGCTCGTGGTCAGGTGGAGGATGCGCGCGGTGCGGAGTGCCCGACGATCAGGCGTCGGGGGTGGTGTCGCGGTGGCGCCACCAGGCGGTCTCCGCGTGGTGGGCTGAGGTGTACACCCCGAGGTTCCGCCGTTCCGACTCGATCAGCGACCAGCTGGTCAGCTTGAAGCCGCGCGCGAAGGCCTCGACGAGCGCCTCGGGAGGTGAGTCGTCGCTGGCGCGCACCAGCCAGGTCAGAGGTCCGGTCTCGTCGAGCATCCTGCCACTGTAAGACCCCGGCGGGCGCTCCCGGTGCCGGCGTCTTGCGGCGGCGTCTCGCGGCGGCGTCTTGCGGCGTCCTACGGCGGGCTCTTGGGGCGGAGGACGGCCTGCGACCCGACGTGCTTACTTGCGGTTGCCGATGCGACCGCGAAGGACGTCGATTCGCTTCTGGATCTGCTCGGTGCTGGCCTGCGCGACGGAGGGGCCGCCGCTGATGCGACGGAGGTCGGCGTGGATGAGGCCGTGCGGCTCGTTGGAGTGACGCGACCAGATGGAGACCAGGCGGCTCAGCTCCTGCCGCTGCTCCTTGATGGTCTGATAGAGCGGGCGCGGTGTCTCGGCCTGTGTCGGGAGTCCGGTCTTGGGCGCGCGTTTGGCGCGGCCCGCCTGGGTGGCCTGGCGCTGGCGAAGCAGGTCGCGCACCTGGTCGGGTTCGAGGAGCCCCGGAATGCCGATGAAATCGAGTTCTTCGAGGCTACCGATCTCACCGCCGGTGCCGAACTCGCCGCCGTCGTAGAGCACGCGGTCGAAGGAGGCCTGGGCGTCGAGAGCCTCGAAGGGCTGCTGTTCGAGGAGGCTGGAGGCCTTCTCCTCGCGGTTGGCCTCGGCGACCATCGCGTCTTCTTCCGGGGTGAAGAGGCCGTCGTCGGCGTTGGTCGGACGGTCGAGGGCGTGGTCGCGCTCGAGTTCGAGCTGGCCGGCGAGGGCCATGAGGCCGGGAACGCTCGGCAAGAAGATCGATGCGGTCTCGCCGCGCCGACGCGCTCGGACGAAACGGCCGACGGCCTGCGCGAAGAACAGGGGCGTGGAGGCACTGGTGGCGTAGACGCCCACAGCGAGACGCGGGACGTCGACACCCTCCGACACCATGCGCACGGCGACCATCCAGCGGGACTCGCCCGCCGAGAACGCGGCGATCCGGTCGCTGGCCGCCTTCTCGTCGGAGAGCACGACGGTCGGGCGTTCGCCGGTGAGCTTCATCAGGATGGCTGCGTAGGCGCGGGCAGCCGTGTGGTCGGTTGCGATGACGAGGCCACCGGCGTCGGAAACGCCGCGACGAACCTCGGTGAGCCGCTTGTCGGCGGCCGAGAGGACGGCCGCGATCCAGTCGCCCTGCGGAGAGAGCGCGGTGCGCCAGGCCTGGGCCGTGATGTCTTTCGTGACGGCCTCGCCGAGCGTGGCGCTCATCTCGTCGCCCATGCGCGTTCGCCAGCGCATCTGGCCGGCGTAGGCCATGAACAGGACGGGCCGGACGACGCCGTCGGCGAGAGCGCGACCGTATCCGTAGGAGTAATCGGACTGCGACGTGCGGATGCCGTGCTCGTCGGGTGCGTATTCGACGAACGGGATCGGAGCGGTGTCGGATCGGAACGGGGTTCCCGTCAGAGAGAGCCGACGCGTCGCACGGCCGAAGGCCTCGCGGATGCCGTCGCCCCACGTCAGAGCGTCGCCGCCGTGGTGGACCTCGTCGAGGATGACCAGTGTGCGCCCGGCTTCGGTGAGTGCCTTGTGCACCTCAGGCTTCATACCGACCTGGGCGTACGTGATCGCGACACCGTGATAGTGCCGACCGAATGTGACGTCGCCGTTCTTGAACATCGGATCGAGCCGCAGGTTCACGCGGTCGGCGGCGTCGGCCCACTGGCGCTTGAGGTGCTCTGTAGGGGCCACCACGACGACGCGGTCGATCTCGCCTCGGGAGAGCAGCTCGGTCGCCAGGCGGAGCGCGAAGGTGGTCTTGCCCGCGCCCGGGGTCGCAGCCGCCAGGAAATCGCGAGGGGAGGTGGCGAAGTACTTCTCGAGGGCTTCCGCCTGCCAGGCGCGGAGCTTGCCGGCGGTGCCCCAGGCAGCCCGCTCGGGGAAGGCGGGTGACAGGTGCTCTGCGGCCGAGTTGCCCGCGATCGCGCCGATTTCGAGTTCGGTTTCTGAGGCCGGAGAAGGGTTCTCGGGCTCGGGAGGAAGGAAGCGTTGGCGATACTCACTGGACCCCGAGTTTACTCGGCACCGAGCGGACGACCCGACACGTCGGCATCGGGTCGCGCGTTGCGCGACACCCGTTTGGTCGACCCGCCGAGGAGACTCGCGGACGTGACGCTGCCGGGCCCGAAGCGGGCCCGCAGGGCGTCCATCGTCGTCTCGGCCTCGCGCCAGTCGGCGTCGTCGTCCCACAGCCCGACGGCACCGGAGGATTCGCCGGCGAAGGTCAGCTGCTCCATCCGTACGCCGACGAGCCGGATCGGAGTGAGGACCTTCCCGGACGTCTCGTAGACGCCTCGGACCTCTTCGAAGATGCGGCGCCCGAGGTCGGTCGGCTCGCCCAGGGTCTTGGAGCGGGTGATCGTCTCGAAATCACCGAAGCGGAGCTTGAGGACGACGGTGCGGCCGGTGGCGCCGGCGGCCCGCAGGCGGCGCCCGACCTGGTCGCTGAGCCGGAAGAGCTCGCGGCGGATGCGGTCGGCGTCTCGGACGTCGGTCTCGAAGGTGACCTCGTGCCCGACGCTCTTCTCGTCGGCCCGAGTGGTCACCTCGCGAGGGTCGCGGCCCCAGGCGAGCGCGTGGATCTTGGCGCCGCCGGCTGCGCCGACAGCTCGCTGCAGCGTGTCGAGCGGTGTGTTCGCAACGTCTCCGATGGTGTTCAGACCGTAACCGCGCAGGGTCTCTTCTGTGCGACCGCCGACGCCCCAGAGATTGCCGATCGGGCGCGGGTGCAGGAACGCGAGGGTCGACGCCTCGGGGACGATGAGAAGACCGTCGGGTTTCGCGACGCTGGACGCCAGCTTCGCGACGAATTTGGTCGAGGCCGCACCCACGCTGCAGTGGAGCCCGGTCTCGGCGTGCACTCGCCGCCGCAGCGCCGTCGCAATCTCGAACGGGGATCCGTACAGGCGGCGCGACCCGCTGACATCGAGGAAGGCTTCGTCGATGCCGAGGCGCTCGACGAGCGGGGTGACGTCGTCGAACATCGACATGACGAGGGACGAGTAGTGCTGGTAGCGCTCGAAGTGAGGCTCGAGGACGATCGCCTGGGGGCATCGCCGCAGCGCCACGGCCATGGGCATGGCGGAGTTGACGCCGAATTTCCGGGCCTCGTAGGTGGCGGCGGTGACGACCGACCGCTGCGACCGGTGCCCCACGACCACGGGGAGGCCCCGGAGGTCGGGACGCTCGAGGAGCTCGACCGAGGCGAAGAAGGCGTCCATGTCGACGTGCAGGATGTTGGCCGTCGCGTCAGCGGTCGGCGTCGTCGTGACCAGGCGCCCGCTGCCGTCCTGCTTGCTCACGCGTTGGCTCGCTCTCGTACGTACAGACTCATGGGCCCCCTCTGAGACATGTTCGCACGCCCCACCGACACTGAGCCCCCGCCCGCCCCTCCCGCCCCGCCCGCCCCGCCCGCCCCGCCCGCCCCGCCCGCCCCGCCCGCCGAAAATCGAAGGGGATTCCTCCGTCCGCGACGATGTACGTGGGATCGAAGGTTGTTCCGCCGAAAATCCCCTTCGATTTCGGGAGGGAGGGAGGGAGGCAGGACGGGAGGGAGGGAGGGAGGGAAGGAAGGAGGGAGGGAGGCGGGCAGGGTGCGACAGAGCTACGAGGAGACCGGCCCCAGCCACCGCGCGGCGACGGTGGCGTGCGCGGAGTCGCTCGACGAGGGATGAAAGCGCCCGGCCATCACGTCTCGAGCGAGCCGCCCCAGTTCGGAGGAGTTCTGGAACGACGCCCCGCCGGCGACCGTGACCGCGCCGTCCACCACCCGTGCCGCCGTGGACGTCGCACGCAGCTTCAACGCCACGAGCCGAGGGAACCAGTCCGCTCCGTGGTCGACGAGGTCGTCGAGATCCTGCGCCAGGGTCTCGATCTGGGGCTCGAGGCCGTCGAGGTCGATCGCGGCGTCGGCCACGCGCCAGCGCACCACCGGGTCGTCGGAGATCGGCTGCCCGGTCCGTCGGGACGTCTTGCCGAGCGATGCGGCGACGGCCAGGTCGAGCGCGCGGCGTGCGATGCCGCGGTAGACGGCCGCGATCAGCGTCTCGAAGGCGGCGAAGATCCCGAACACGAGAGAGTCGCCGCTCGGGCCGACGGGGAGCCGACGGACGATGCGCGACGCCGGCACGATCACGCCGTCGAGCCGCGTGGTGTGACTCTGCGTCGCCCGCATGCCGATGGTGTCCCAGTCGCCGAGCGACGAGTGGCCCGTGGAAGAGCGATGCACGAAGCCGTGCACGACGAGGGGCGACTCGGGATCGGTGTCGTCCCGCCCGAAGACTCCGAGACGGGTCCAGACCGGAGACAGGGAGGTGAAGATCTTGGTGCCCGTGAACGCGTAGCCGCCGTCGGCGACCGGAACGGCGGACGTCACCGAGTCGAAGAGCACCAGGTCGTTGCCCGGCTCGCTGACCCCGAAGGCGAACACTTCGCCGGCCGCCGCATCGTCGAGCACCAGCCGCAGCGAGTCGTCTCCCCGCGCGGCCAGCAGCGCCGCCGTGACCGTCCAGACGAGGTGCATGTTGACCGCCAGCGCCGTCGCCGGGGCGGCGGTGGCGAGCCGGCTCTGCAGGGCCGCGACGTCGCGCACGCCGAGCCCGAGCCCGCCCGCATCGACAGGGACGGCCGCACGCAGGTAGCCGAGCGCGACGAGCTCGTCGAAGTCCTCCTGCGGGAAGGCGTTCGCCGCGTCGAAGGAGGCCGCGCGCGATCGGAAGCGCTCGAGGAGGTCGTCCGAGAGGAGGCGAGCAGGATCGAAGACGGGTCCGGGTGTCGAGGTCACCTCCCCACGGTACGTTGGTTGCATGACTCAAGCCCACCCGTGGTCCCGCTATGTCGCGGTCGGCGACTCGTTCACCGAGGGTATCGGCGACCCCGATCCTGCCTCGTCCGGCGGGTACCGGGGCTGGGCCGATCGGCTGGCCGAGGTCCTCGCGTCCACGACCGATGACTTCGCCTACGCGAACCTCGCGGTGCGCGGGCGGCTCCTCCAACAGATCATCGACGAACAGGCCCAGGCCGCGCTCGATCTGCGCCCCGACCTCATCACGGTGTCGGCAGGCGGCAACGACATCATCCGCCCCGGCACCGATCCCGACGAGGTCGCCTCCCGTTTCGAAGGTCTCGTCGAGACGCTCTCGTCGGACGGCGCGACGGTCGCGATCTTCACCGGCCCCGACATCGGGGCCACGCCGGTGCTGGGGCGCATCCGCGGCAAGGTCGCCATCTACAACGAGAACGTCCACGCCATCGCGCTGCGGAACGACGCGATCGTGGTCGACATGTGGGCCCTTCGCGAGCTGGCCGACAGTCGCATGTGGGCGCCCGACCGCCTGCACTTCTCACCCTCGGGCACCACACGATCGCGCGAGCCGCCCTCGCCTCGCTCGCCGTCGAGAACGAGCTCGTCGACTACGTCCTGCCGGCGGCCGAGCCTCGCCAGTGGCGCGAGGCGCGGCGCGAAGACATGGGCTGGGCGCGCGAGTTCCTCGTGCCGTGGGTGCTCCGCAGGGTCCGCCACCAGTCGTCCGGAGACGGCCGCAGCGCCAAACGGCCCGACGCCGTGTCGGTGATCTACCGGGAGAAGGGCGACAAAGAGGGGTCGGTGGTCAGAACACGAGCGACGGATTCGTGATCCGCCACCAGGCTCCCGGCTCCGTCACGGCGTGGTCGAGGGCCAGCGGCACGGTGATCTTCTTCGATCCGATCGCGACGCGGAGTGTCCCGACCTTCGCCCCCGCGGCCTTCTTCGAGACCGACTGCAGCTTCGGCGCCGCCGTCACCGTGACGTCGCCGTAGACGAGCTCGCTGACGCTCTCGGTCGCCTGTGCGTGCGCCGTCACGCCCCACTTGGTCGCATAGGTCCCGTAGACGTCGCCCTTCGCCACGGCGTCGATCGTCTGGAACCCGGCCTTGACCCCCGCGAGCAGCTTCTGCACGTCGACGTCGAGCGAGTCGTGGTCTTTTCCGCCGAGCATCACGCCGACGACGGTTACCTCGTGGCCGTCGATGTCCTCCTTCGTCGCGAAGAGCAGGCAGGCTCCCGCCTGATCGAGGGTGCCGGTCTTGATACCGACGACGTCGTCGATGCCGAGCAGCTTGTTGGAGTTGTCGACCGTGCCCACCCCGGGGACCGAGATCGACTTCGTCGCGACGATCGACGAGATGTCCTTGTTGGCGAGGGCGAGCTTGCCGAGCGAGACGAGGTCGGTCGCCGTCGAGCGGTTGTTCGGGTTGAGCCCCGTCGGCTCCACCAGCGTCGTGTCGTCGAGGTGGTGGGCGCCGAGCCAGGACTTGACCGCCGTCACGTAGGCGGAGTTCGACCCGAACGCCCAGTTCGCGAGGGCTCCTGCGTAGTTGTTCGCCGACTTGATCAGAGCGACCTGGAGCACCTGGCGCTCGGTCAGGGTCTGGCCGATGTCCATCTGGGCCACCTCGCCGTCCTGCGCGAGATAGGTCGCGTAGAGCGCGTGGTCGGCGGCCGTGAAGGTGATCTTGGGACCGTTGCCGCCGTTCAGCGGCTTCTTGTCGAGGACGACGAGAGCCGTGACGATCTTCGAGATCGAGGCGATCGAGCGCGGTTTGCTGTCGCCGGAGGTCTTCAGGCTGTCGTCGAACCCGACGGCCTCGACGGCGGTGGCGCCGTAGCTCGGGAAGGTCAGGTCGAGTTTCGTCTCGGCCGGGGCCTTGAACGAGGTGACGACCGCCGACGCCGGAGCGATCGGGGCGAGGAGCGTCGCGGGGAAGTAGACCCCCGCGGCCACGAGCAGCGCGAGCAGCGAGAAGAATCCGATGCGGCGCCGAACGTAGTGCGGTCGGTGCGACGCGCGACGCGCCGCGCTCACGCGCCGGCTCCGTCGAGCGGTGCGGGTTCGGCGCGAGGAGGCACCCGCAGCGCCCAGAGCGCCACGGCTGCGGCCGCGGCGACGTTGAGGCTGTCGACACCGTGGAGCATCGGGATCGTCACGACGGTGTCGGCCGCATCGAGAGCGGAATGCGAGAGGCCGTCTCCCTCGGTGCCGAGCAGGAGCGCCACGCGCGAGGGTGCCGCGGCGGCGTACTCGCCGAGGTCGACCGCGTCGTCGCTGAGAGCGAGGGCGGCGATCTCGAAACCCGCTTCGCGCAGGATCACGGCGCCCGCCGGCCAGTCGGGCAACCTGGTCCACGGCACCTGCAGCACGGTCCCCATCGACACGCGTACGCTGCGGCGATACAGCGGGTCGGCCGAGCGAGGCGTGACGAGGACGGCGTCGGCGCCGAGCCCGGCGACGGCGCGGAAGATCGCTCCGACGTTGGTGTGATCGACGATGTCCTCCAGCACGACGACCCGGCGGGCGTCGCGCAGCACGCCGGCGACCGACGGCAGCTCCGGCCGATGCATCGAGGCGAGGGCGCCCCGGTGCAGGTGGTACCCGGTCAGCTGCTCGAGCAGATCGGCCTCCCCCACGAAGATGTCACCGTCGTACTCGGCCACGAGCGGTTCGATGTCGGCCAGCCATTTCTCGGTCAGAAGCACGGAGCGCGGCACGTGGCCCGCGGCCAGCGCCCGCGTGATCACCTTGGACGACTCGGCGATGTAGAGCCCTCCTTCGGGCTCGGACTTCCGCCGCAGGACGACGTCGGTGAGGCGCGAATAGTCGGCGAGTTCGTCGGTGTCGAGGTCGGTGATGCGGGTGATGCGCAAAGCACGCTCCAGAAGGTGGCCCCGCTGAATCGTCAGGAGCCGGAAACATATCGGAAAGAGTCGTTGTTTAGGCTAACGTCACCTGCCTTTGAGGAGCTCCACCATGCCGAACGCCACCGCGACCGAGAGCAGCACGTCCGCCGGGCTCGATGCGGCCGTCGTCGCGCTCTCCGGGCGCAAGCTCTCCGTCCTCACCGGCGCAGGCATCTCGACCGACTCCGGCATCCCCGACTACCGCGGCGAGGGCGCCCCGTGCGCAATCCGATGACCTTCCAGCAGTTCCGGGCGAACGCCGACTTCCGCAAGCGCTACTGGGCCGGCAGCCACCTCGGGTACCGGCACTTCGCCGCGGCCGCCCCTAACGACGGGCACCGGGCGCTGGCGGAGCTCGAGCGGTCGGGGCTCTCCAACGGCGTCGTCACGCAGAACGTCGACGGCCTCCACCTCCGAGCCGGGTCCTCTCGCGTCGTCGACCTGCACGGCACCGTCGACCGCGTCGTCTGCCTCACCTGCGGGCAGGCCTTCGCGCGCGACACCATCGCGGCCCGAATGGCCGCCGCGAACCCGTGGCTCGACCACCCCGACGAGGTCCGCCTCAACCCCGACGGCGACGTCGAGGTGTCCGACATCGACTCGTTCGAGGTACCCGTCTGCACGGTCTGCGGCGGCGTCCTCAAACCCGACGTCGTCTTCTTCGGCGAGTTCGTTCCTGTCGAGCGCTTCGCGGAGGCGAAGGCGATGGTCGCGGGAGCCGAGGCACTGATCGTCGCAGGGTCGTCTCTGGTCGTGAACTCCGGGATCCGGCTCCTCGAAACGGCCCTTCGCAAGAAGCTGCCGGTCGTCATCATCAACCGGGGCGTCACCAAGGGCGACTCCCGTGCCACCGTTAAGCTGAACGCGGGCACGTCGGAGTCGCTGGCGGCCCTCACCGAACGGCTCGTCGTCGCGTAGTCCACTCGGGGCGCGACCGGCCCCCTGGCCGCGGGGGCGGTCCACAGAAAGACGAACCGATGACACTGCTCTACCTGGTGCGCCACGGCGAGACCGACTGGAACAAAGCGCGAAAGATCCAGGGGGCGACCGACATCCCCCTCAACGACCTCGGTCGGCGCCAGGCCGCCGCGGCGGCCCACCTCCTCGGGCGACGCCGTTTCGACGCCGTCGTCGCGAGTCCGCTGTCGCGAGCGACCGAGACGGGCAGGATCATCGCCGATCACCTCGGTCTCGCCGCTCCCGCTCTCGTGCCCGGCGTCGCCGAGCGCAGCTACGGCGAGGCCGAAGGGTTGACCTTCGACGAGGTCGAGGCCCGCTTCCCGGACACCACTCCCGTTCCCGGCCGTGAGAGCCGCTCCGGGCTCTTGATTCGCGTCGAGGCTGCACTCCTCGCGATCGCTGCCGCGCACCCCGACAGCGCCGTGGTCGTCGCGACCCACGGCGCGGTCATCCGGTCGATCGTGAACCACGTCGCCCCCGACCACGAGGCGAGCATCGGAGTCCCGATCAGGAACGGCTCGATCCACTCGTTCGAGGTGACCGACGGCGCCCTCACGCTCGTGGCGTTCGACGACCCGATCGAGGTCGAATCCGAAGCCGCCGGCCGCTACGCGTTCGACTACCAGAACGCGCTGGAGGGGCGCGCCGACGCTTAGGGCGTGTCTCTCAGTTCACCGCGGGCCGTGCGTCGAAGACGACTTCGACCAGAGGGCTCTCTTCCACCCACACCGACGTGTCGGCCTGCGCGGAGAGCTCGCCGAGAGTCGGCAGGATGCCTCCCAAGACCCGCTCGCGCTCGGCCGGCTCGGTGATGGGCCGCGCAGTCGCCGCAAGGTCCGCCTGAGCGGTCTGCTTCAGGTGGAAGGTGAACGCGGGGTGCGCGACGAGGTTCGCGTACCAGGAGCGAGGACGCCCCGGGGTGCCGGTGATGTAGAAGCGGCCGTCGAGCCGGTGGAACCAGATCTCGATCCGTCGCGCTTCACCCGACTTCCGCCCCGTCGTGGTGATGTCGATGACTCGGTCCGATGCCAGTGCTTCCGCTACGTCGCTCATGATCCGAATCTATCTCCGGATCGCCCGACTATCGCCCGTCCGCCGCAATGTGACGGAGGAGGTCGAGCAGCACCTCGGCGGAGGAATCCCAGCTGTATCGCGCCGCCTCGACGATCCCCGCCGAGCTCCGGCGTTCCCACTCCCCGGCTCCTCGAGCCGACGCACGGCCGAGGCGATCGACGCGGGCGACTCCGGATCGAAGTAGAGCGCGGTGTCGCCGCCGATCTCGCGGAAGATGGGGATGTCGCTCACGACCGCCGGCGTGCCGAGAGCCATCCCCTCGATGACGGGGATCCCGAACCCCTCGGCTCGCGAGGCGGTGACCGCCGCCACGGCGCCGAGCAGCACCTCGCGGTATTCGTCGTCGCTCGCCCCGTTGTGGAAGACCAGCGAATCGATCGGGGCGAGACGCTCGAGGTCTTCGCGCTCGCGGTCGGACACGCGGCTCATCAGGTGGAGGCGGTAACCGGGCAGGAGCTCGAGGGCCCTGGCCAGCGCGCCGACGTTCTTGTACGGCATGAACGAGCCCATGTACACCAGGTCGCGCTGCTCGGGGATCGAGCGTGGGGGCGGCGTCTGCGGGTCGGCCGCGTTGGCGACGACCGTGATCGGTCGCTTGGTCAAGTGGTGCTCGCGCATCTCGCGGCCGGTGGTGTCGCTGACGGTGACGACGGCGTCCGCCCGGTTGAGCAGCATCCGCTGCGGCCACCAGGCGAGGTGGTAGAGGCGCCAGAGCAGACGGATCGGCGGGGCGAACTCCGGCGGCGGCGTCCGGTTCGTGTAGTAGATGAGGTCGTGCAGCGTGAGCACGAGCCGGTAGCGGCGCCCGAACGACCCCATCGTCTGCATGGGTGACCAGACGACGTCCGGTCGGAGCCGGTTGACCTGCAGGGCGACCAGGGTTCCAGCGCGCTCGTCGGCGCGGAGACGAGCCGATGGGGGCGTCCGGCAGCTTGTCGAGTTGGCGCACGTCGTTGATCAGCATCGTGAACTCGACGTGCCCCGCCAGGGCGGTGACCACGCCGGCCGTGAAGCGGCTGATGCCGTCGTGGCGGCCGACCCGGACGTAGCGGCAGTCGACCACTATCTTCGGTGCGGAGGCGCTCATCGCAGGAGGTCCAGGATCAGCGTCGCCGCCTCCCGTGGCTTCTCGTAGTGGATGAGATGGCCGACCCCGTGGATGACGTCGAGCTGGGCCTCCGGGAACAGCTTCTGCAACTCGTACTGGGCCGGCAGCGCCGTGATGTCGTCTCGGTCGGCCGCGATGAGAAGCGTCGGCGTCGTGATCCTGCGCGCGTAGGTCGACACGTCGCTCGACACGGACGCCTTGAACGACTGGAGCACCACGGTGCGATTCGCGAACAGCGAGAAGTAGGTGTCGTGCTGATCGTGGATCCACGCGAGGAGCGACTTCGAGGTCGTCTTCGCCATGGCGAGGCTCGCGATGCGCGTGACGATGCGGCTCCGCAGGATCGCCTGGCCCACGCGTTCCGGGAGGGCGGCACCCGCCCAGTAGTAGAAGACCGCCAGTCGCGTGAAGACGCCGCGCGGCCCTTCAGCGCCGGAGCGGCAATCGGATTGACCAGGATCAGCTTCGAGGCACGAACCCCGGACGCCAGAGCGGCGCTCGTGACGATGGAGCCGAACGAGTGACCCAGGATGACGACGTCGTCGCCGAGGCCGAGCTCGTCGAGGAACGCCTCCAGCCAGGCGGCGTAGCTCGCCACGCTGTGCTCCCGGTCGGTGAACGCCTGCGACTCGCCGAACCCCGGCAGGTCGGGTGCGATGACGCGGACGCCGCCGAGGAAGGCGACGACCGGCTCCAGACCGTGGTGGTCGCCCCGGAAACCGTGGACCGCCACGAGAGTGACCGCGGCATCGTCCGACCCGTAGACCCAGTACCGCGTCGTGCTGCCGAACACCTCGACTTCGGCCGAACGGACGGGGATCGCCCCGAGCTGCTCGGCGTACGGGGAAGGCACGGTGGTCTGCGGGGTGGTCGGGTCAGGCGAAGGCACCCAGCCAGTCTAGGGACGCAGGATCGGACGTCGACCAACCTGTGACGAACGACCTGCGGTCGTCCTAGGCTGGGCCAACCGGTCGGACCCACCTGCCGTCTACGTCGAAGTCGCAAGGAGAACGGTGAGCTTCACTGCCCCCATCCAAACGCCCGGTCTGACGCTCGATCCCCAGTGGTTCAGACGCAGCGTCTTCTACGAGGTCATGGTCCGGTCGTTCGTCGACTCGAACGGCGACGGTGCGGGCGATATCGCCGGGCTGTCCTCCAAACTCGACTACCTGCAGTGGCTCGGCATCGACGCCCTCTGGATGCCGCCGTTCTTCCAGTCGCCCCTCCGCGACGGCGGCTACGACATCTCCGACTACAAGGCGATCCTGCCCGAGTTCGGCACCCTCGACGAGTTCCGCGACCTCGTCACCAAGGCGCACGAGCGCAACATGCGCATCGTCATCGACATGGTGATCAACCACACCTCCGACGCCCACGAGTGGTTCCAGCAGTCCCGCGAAGACCCCGAGGGTCCCTACGGCGACTTCTACACCTGGAGCGACACCGACGAGAAGTACGAGAACATCCGGATCATCTTCGTCGACACCGAAGAGAGCAACTGGACCTTCGACCCGGTCCGCCGCCAGTACTTCTTCCACCGGTTCTTCAGCCACCAGCCCGACCTCAACTACGAGAACCCCAAGGTCCACGAGGCCATCTACGACGTGATCCGGCACTGGCTCGACCTCGGGGTCGACGGCATCCGCCTCGACGCGATCCCCTACCTCTATCAGTCGGAGGACGGCAACGGCGAGGGTGAGCCGGCGACGCACGAGTTCGTGAAGAAGCTCCGCGCCATGGTCGACGAGGAGTACCCCGGCAGGATCATGATCGCCGAGGCGAACCAGTGGCCCCGCGAGGTCGCGGCGTTCTTCGGCACCGACGACGAGCCGGAGTGCCACATGGCCTTCGATTTCCCGGTCATGCCGCGCATCTTCTACTCGCTGCGCTCGCAGAGCGCCGCCGAGCTGACCAGGATCCTCTCCGAGACCACCGACGTGCCCGACTCGGCCGGCTGGGGTGTGTTCCTCCGGAACCACGACGAGCTGACCCTCGAGATGGTCAGCGAGGAGTATCGGCAGGCCATGTACGGCTGGTACGCGTACGACCCGCGGATGCGCTCCAACATCGGGATCCGGCGTCGGCTCGCTCCCCTGCTCGACAACTCGCGGGCCGAGCTGGAGCTCGCGCACGCGCTCCTGTTCGCCCTCAAGGGGTCGCCGTTCCTGTACTACGGCGACGAGATCGGCATGGGCGACAACATCTGGCTGAACGACCGCGACGCCTCGCGCACGCCGATGCAGTGGACTCCCGACCGCAACGCCGGCTTCTCGACCGCCGATCCCGGCAAGCTCTACCTCCCCGTCGTGCAGTCGCTCGTGTACAACTACACGCTCGTCAACGTCGAGAGCCAGCTCGCCCAGTCGCGCTCCCTCCTGCACTGGATCCGCAACGTCATTCACGTGCGCAAGGCGCATCCCACCTTCGGGCTCGGCGAGATGGAGGTCCTCCCGACCGATCACGACTCCGTGCTGTCGTTCGTGCGCTCGTACGCGGGATCCGGAACCTCGTTCGGAGATTCGGCGGAAGACATCCTCTGCGTCTTCTCGTTCGCCCACAATCCGGCCTCGGTGACGGTGGTCGCGCCCCGGTTCGCCGGCCGCAAGCTCTTCGACCTCTTCGGTGGCGGCGAGTTCCCGGCGTTCGACGACGAAGGCCGCGTGCAGCTCACGCTCGGCACGCAGGCCTTCTTCTGGCTGCACGTCGGCGGTCCGAACGTGACGCCGACCCTGCCGATCTCCACCGTCGACGGGGAGTGATGCCGGCTCGTGTCGGTGGCTGCCCCTAGGCTGCTTGCGTGAGTGAAACGACTGTGGGCCCGGTTCCCGTCTCCTGGTGGGACGGCCTCGGCGTCTTCGACCTCGAGACGACCGGCATCGACGTCGAGACCGCGCGTATCGTGACGGCGCACGTCGGCCTCATCGACTCGACCGGCGCGTCGATCGCCCACGGCGAGTGGTTGGCCGATCCCGGTGTCGACATCCCGGTGCAGGCGTCGGCGGTGCACGGCATCACCACCGAGCAGGCGCAGGCCGAAGGGCGCCCGGCTCCCGAGGTCGTCGCCGAGATCATCGCGGCCGTTCAGGCCGTCTTCACCCGCGGCGTGCCGCTCGTCATCTACAACGCCCCGTACGACCTCACCGTCCTCGACCGCGAGGCCCGCCGTTACGGCCTCGAGCCGCTCGTGGTCGAGGCCGGCTGGGTCGTCGACCCACTCGTCATCGACAAGGCGGTCGACAAGTACCGCAAGGGCAAGCGCACCCTCGAGGCCGCCGCCGAGTTCTACGAGGTCGTGCTCGACGACGCGCACAACGCCGGTGCCGACGCCATTGCGGCCGGTCGCGTCGCACAGGCCATGGCGAAGCGGCACCTCGACAAGCTCGACCTTCCCGCCGCCGACCTGCACACCCTCCAGGTGGGGTGGTGCGCCGAGCAGGCCGCCTCCTTCCAGGAGTACATGCGGCGCAAAGACCCGACCTTCACCGCCGCCGGCGACTGGCCCGCCCGCCCTAGCCCGATCGTCGGCTGAGCACCGCCTCCAGCGCCGAGACCGACACGAACTCCTCTCCCGGAGCGGGCGCGACGACGATCGCGCGGGGTCGTCCGTCCACGTAGGCTGCGTGTCCCTCGACGACGTCGCCCATCGACGACCCCACGAACGGGCCGTGGATGTCGGCGCCGTCTGCGCCGTCTGCGTTGGCAGCGTCGGCAGCGCGCTCCGCGAAGCGCCGTTCTGCCGCTGCGGCGTCCGTGCGGAGGACGACCTCGACGAAGCGGGCGCCCCGGGATCCTGCTGTCGCTTCGAGCGTCTCTGCGAACCCTGGCCGCGAGAGGTATTGCGGCACGACGACGTCCCGCCCGCTGCCGAGGTGCGTGCGGATCATCGCCAGCGCCAGCTCCCGAGCCACCAGCCCGGCGGAGAGCGGATCGTCACGCCACCCACCCAGCATCGAGCGCACCAGGTCGATGTCGAGCACGAGGGCCAGGGGTGCTCGGCGGCCCAGGCTCGCGCCAGCGTCGACTTGCCGGTCGCGGGCGTCCCGTTCAGCAGGATCAGCGTCGCCATGCCTCCACCCTCTCACTCCCGCCCGCCCCTACCCCCTGCCGCCCTCCGCCCCCTCCGCCTCCTCCCGAAATCGAAGGGGATTCTCGTCTCGCACCCCGTTCGGCCGCCTGACTGCGGGCCGGCAGCCAGCATCCCCTTCGATTTCGGGAGGGTGGGGTGGGGCGGCGTGGTGGCTGAGGCGGGACGCCGTCAGAGCTCGGGCGCTTCGAGGAGTCGTCGGACCGTGCTGAGGCCGAGGGCGCTGGCAGCGGGGTTCGACTCGCGGTAGTACCAGACCAGGCCCATCGCCTGCTCGAGGGCCCAGCCGGCACCTCGCCGCCACTCGGCGTCGTCGCCGCCGACGCCGCTTCGAAAGACGTCGCGGGCCGCAGCGTCGAGCAGATGCCAGCCCGCAACGAGATCGAGCGCAGGATCGGCGGGCGCGAACCCGCCCCCGTCGAGCACGCCGAGCAGCCGCTCCCCTTCCACCAGGAGGTTGGCCGGGATCAGGTCGCGGTGGTTCATCGTCAGTGTCGACGGCGCCGGAAGGTCTCGGACGCTTCGCCAGAGCGCTCGGGCGCCGGCCACGTCGACCAGGCCTTCGCTCTCCGCGAAGCAGCGCTCGACCCAGAAATCGTGATCGGCCAGCAGACCGCCTCGTCCTCCACTGTCGAACCGGCGGCCCCGCGTATCGGCGCCGCGGAGCGCCAAGACCAGACCCGTGAGATCACCCGCGAACTGCGGTGACCCCGCGAGCCCCTCGGGGGTGGCGGTCTCGCCCGGCAACCACGTCTGCACGGACCACGGAAGCGGATAACCCTCGCCGGGCTCGCCGATCGCCACCACCTGGGGTGTCGGCACCGGGCAACTGGCGGTCAACTCGTCCATGGCCGCGGCCTCCGCGCGGAGGGTGTCGAGCACTGTCGCAGGATCGGCGTCGTGCAGGGGAAGCGCGCGGTCAGGTTCTCGCCCACTCGGAAGATGGCGTTCTCGGTCCCGGTCGAGTGCACGGGCTCGACGAGCTCGTCGCGCCACTCGGGGAACTGGGTCGCGAGGAGGCCGGCCGCGACGTCGGCGTCGACGGGCAACTGATCGTCGTGCATCATCGCCCTGAGCCTGGCCGACGCGCGGGTCGAGTGCAACCCCGCGGCCGGGAACGACGAAGGCGCCCGACCGAAGTCGGGCGCCTTCGCGGTGAAGCTGCGGCCTACTTGCTGCCGAAGTTCTTGAAGCGCTGGTTGAACTTCTCGACGCGACCGGCCGAGTCGAGGATGCGCTGCTTGCCCGTGTAGAACGGGTGCGAAGCCGACGAGATCTCGACGTCGATGACGGGGTACGTGACGCCGTCGAGCTCGATCGTCTTGTCGCTGGTCGCGGTCGAACGGGTGAGGAAGGTCTCACCGGACGCGAGGTCGCGGAACACGATCGGGTTGTAGTCGGGGTGGGTGTCGGTCTTCATGGGATTCCTCAACGTGTGTGTGCGCTGGTTTTTGCCAGCGCGGATTTGGTGGCAGCCAGGGCCAGCTGTCTACGATACACCATGGACTCCGGCAAAGAAGCTGTCCGCGATGCCCGATTCTTCGGGCAACCACGCTCCCTCGCGACCCTCTTCGGGGTCGAACTCTGGGAGCGCTTCTCGTTCTACGGCATGCAGGGAATCCTGCTCCTCTACCTCTACTTCAGCGTCCGTGACGGCGGCCTCGGCATCGACAAGGGGACGGCTGCGGGCATCGTCGGCGCGTACGGGGGCGGCGTCTACCTCGCCACCATTCTCGGTGCCTGGGTCGCCGATCGTCTCCTCGACGCCCAGCGAACTCTTCTCGTCAGCGCCGTCGTCGTCATGGCCGGGCACGTGGCCCTCGCCCTCCTGCCGGGGGTCGCCGGGGTCGGCGTCGGCCTGATCCTGATCGCCGTGGGCAGCGGAGGTCTCAAGGCGACGGCGACGACCCTGGTCGGCACCCTCTACAGCGAAGACGATCCGCGTCGTGACGCCGGTTTCTCGCTCTACTACCTCGGCATCAATCTGGGTGCGTTCCTCGGGCCGATCCTGACCGGGATCCTGCAGGACAGCATCGGCTTCCACTACGGCTTCGGCCTCGCCGCCGTCGGCATGGCCGCGGGCCTCGCGCAGTACCTGGTGTCGCGGAAGAACCTGCCGTCCGCCTCGCGAGAGGTGCCCAACCCGCTCCCCCGGCAGAAGCTGCCTCGTATCGTCGGGGTGGCCGTCGGCGCGGTCGCCGTCATCGTGGCCGCCGTCCTGACGCGTCTCATCACGGCCTCGAACCTCGCGCTCGTCGTCATCGTCGTGACCGCGGTCGCCTCGGTGATCTACTTCGTCGTGATCCTGACCAGCCGTTCGATCAGCTCGGACGAGCGCTCCCGCGTCGTCGCCTTCATCCCCCTGTTCGTCGCCAGCGCGGTGTTCTGGTCGATCTATCAGCAGCAGTTCACCGTGCTGACCCTCTACACCGACGAGCGACTCGACCGGTCGGTGTTCGGCTGGGAGTTCCCGATCCCGTGGGTGCAGTCGATCAACCCCGTCTTCATCATCATCCTGTCGGGCGTCTTCGCCGCGATCTGGACGAAGCTCGGCACCCGGCAGCCGGCGACGCCCGTGAAGTTCGCGGGTGGCGCGATCGTCGTGGGTCTCGCGTTCCTGCTCTTCCTGCCGTTCTCCGGAACGGGGACGCACGGGACGCCGGTTCTCGCCATCGTGCTCATCCTGCTGGTGTTCACGGTCGCCGAGCTCCTGCTGTCGCCGGTCGGCCTGTCGGCGGCCACGAAGCTCGCGCCGGAGAAGTTCCGGACGCAGATGGTCGCGCTGTTCTTCCTGTCGGTCGCACTCGGGTCGGCCGCCTCCGGCCTTCTCGCCGGCGCCTACGATCCGACGAACGAGGTGCCGTACTTCGGCCTGCTAGGGATCGTCTCGATCGCCGTGGGCGTCGTGCTGCTGGTGCTGGCCAGGCCGGTGCTCCGCCTGATGCGTGGCGTCCGCTGACGTGACCGTCGCACAAGCCGCACAACCGGATTGGGCTCGCCCGACGCACCGTTACAGGTCGGGCGAGTGGTTTGTGGTGGCGTGACTACCGGTGTCAGCTCGTGGCGCGGGCCGAGTAGCGGCCGTCGAGCTCGGTGACGTCGAGGTCGAGGCCGAAGGTGGCGCCGAGCGTCTCGGCGGTGAGCACCTCGGCCAGCGGCCCGGAGGCCTCGACCTGGCCGTGCGAGAGCAGGAGGGCGTGAGTGAAGCCGCGCGGGATCTCTTCGACGTGGTGCGTCACCATGACGATGGCGGGTGCGCCCTCGCTCGACGCGTAGCCGCCGAGCATGCGCAGCAGCTCTTCGCGGGCGCCGAGGTCGAGGGAGGCGGCCGGCTCGTCGAGCAGGAGGAGCTCGGGGTCGGTCATGACCGAGCGGGCGATCTGGACGCGCTTCTGCTCGCCGTCGCTGAGGTCGCCGAAGGTGCGCTCGGCGAGGTGGCCCAGGTTCCACTCGTCGAGGACGCGGTGCGCCCGACGGACGTCGACGCCCTCGTACTCTTCGTTCCAGCGACCGGTGACCGAGTACGCGGCGGTCAGCACGACGTCGACGACCTTCTCCTTCGGCGGGATGCGCCGGGCGATCGTGGTCGACGCGAAACCGATGCGCGGGCGCAGATCGAAAAGATCGACGCTGCCGAGATCTTCGCCGAGGATCTCGGCGTGCCCGGAGGACGGGTGCGTCTGGGCCGCCGCGACCTGCAGGATGGTGGTCTTGCCGGCGCCGTTGGGGCCGAGCACCACCCAGCGCTCTTCGGAATCGACTGTCCAGTTGACGGAATCGACGACCCGAGAGCCATCTCGAACCACGGACACGTCGGTGAGCTGCAGAACGGTGGGCATGGTCAAACTCTATTCCACGCTGCCCGGGCGAACGGCGAACGAATCGTGTCGGTGGACAACTCGTGTCGACGGGATCTCTCGGCGCGCCGCCGGGACGTCACCTGCCCGCGGCGTCAGACGAGCGATCGGTAGATCTCGAGCGTGCGCTCGGCGATGCTCGCCCAGCTGAAGTCCTGTTCGGCCCTCGCCCGCCCGGCTCGGCCCATGAGCCGTGCCATTCCGGTGTCGGCCACGGTCTCGGTGAGAGCCGCCGCGAGATCCTGCACGAATTTGTCGGGGTCGAGAGGGGTTCCGGTGCCGTCGGTGGCCTGTTCGATCGGTACCAGGCGACCCGTGAAGCCGTCGGCGACGACCTCGGGGATGCCACCCGTGGCCGTGCCGACCACGGGGAGGCCACAGGCCATCGCCTCGAGGTTGACGATGCCGAGGGGCTCGTAGATGGACGGGCAGACGAAGACCGTAGCGCTGGAGAGGACGGCGCAGAGCTCGTCGCGCGGCAGGATCCGTTCGATCCAGACGACGCCGGTACGGGTCTGCTGCAGCTCTTCGACGAGCCCGGTCACCTCGGCCATGATCTCCGGGGTGTCGGGTGCACCGGCGCAGAGAATGAGCTGGACGTCGTCCGGAAGGAGCGCGGCCGCCCGCAGCAGGTAGGGAAGGCCCTTCTGCCGCGTGATCCTGCCCACGAAGACCACGGCGGGGCGATCCGGGTCGATCCCGAGCGAACGGACGAGCTCGGGTTCGTCGAGGCGCCGCCAGGACTCGAGATCGATGCCGTTGTAGACGACGCTCACCTTGGCAGGATCGATGGTCGGATAGGAGCGCAGGATGTCGCGCCGCATGCCGTCGCTCACGGCGATCACGGCGTCGGAGGTCTCGTACGCCTGCCTCTCGATCCAGCTCGACACGCGGTAGCCGCCGCCGAGCTGCTCGGCCTTCCAGGGACGGAGCGGCTCGAGGGAGTGGGCGGTGAGGACGTGCGGGACATCGTGGAGCATCTGCGCGAGCTGCCCGGCGGCGTTCGCGTACCAGGTGTGCGAGTGGACGACGTCGGCCCCCTCGACGTCCTGGGCGATGGCGACGTCGACCCCGAGGGTCTTGAGCGCTCCGTTGGCGTCGCTCAACTCGACGAGGTCGGGGTAGCCGGTGGTGCCGTCTTCGTCGACCGCGTCGCCGAACGCGCGCACGCGGACGTCGATCGACGGACGGAGGGCCTTGACCAGCTCCGTCACATGGACGCCCGCGCCGCCGTAGACGTTCGGCGGGTATTCCTTGGTGATCACATCGACTCGCACGACGCTTACCGTAGTCGTCCGCGCGCGAAACGTGCCATTCTGGCGTCATGGCATCAAAGAAGATCTTCGGCATCGTGTTGGCCGGCGGAGAAGGCAAGCGACTGATGCCCCTCACAGCGGACCGCGCGAAGCCCGCAGTCCCTTTCGGCGGCAACTACCGCCTCATCGACTTCGCGCTCTCCAATCTCATCAACTCGGGGCTCCGTCAGATCGTCGTCCTGACGCAGTACAAGTCGCACAGTCTCGACCGCCACGTCTCGCAGACGTGGAGCATCGAGGGTCTGCTCGGCGCGTACGTGGCCTCCGTTCCGGCCCAGCAACGCCTCGGCAAGCGCTGGTTCGCCGGCAGCGCCGACGCGATCCTGCAGAGCCTCAACCTGCTCCGCGACGAGAAGCCCGACATCGTCGTCGTGGTCGGCGCGGACCACGTCTACCGGATGGACTTCGCGCAGATGGTCGAGGCGCACATCGCCTCCGGCAAGAGCGCCACCGTCGCGGCGATCCGCCAGCCGATCTCGCTGGCCGACCAGTTCGGGGTCATCCAGACCAAGGCCGACGACGCCACCCTCATCGACGCCTTCCTCGAGAAGCCGAAAGATCCGGTCGGGCTCGCCGACTCCCCCGACGAAGTCCTGGCCTCGATGGGCAACTACGTCTTCAATGCCGACGCGCTGATCGACGCCGTGCTCCGCGACGGCGAGAACACCTCGTCGAACCACGACATGGGCGGCGACATCATCCCCGACTTCGTGTCGCGCGGCGACGCCGCCGTCTACGACCTCAACCGCAACGAGGTGCCCGGGTCGACCGAGCGCGATCGCTACTACTGGCGCGACGTCGGAACGATCGACTCCTTCTACGACGCCCACCGCGACCTCATCGCCGCACTGCCGGTCTTCAACCTGTACAACACCGCCTGGCCGATCTTCAGCCAGCAGCTCAACTCGCCGCCCGCCAAGTTTGGGCGCGACGAGCACGGCAACCCGGGCAGCGTCATCGAGTCGATCGTCTCGCTCGGCACGCTCGCGGTCGGCTCGCACATCGAGCGCAGCGTGGTGGGCCCCTGGAACACCCTCGACTCAGGATCCCGCGTCGTCGACTCCGTGCTCTTCGACCGCATCTACGTCGGCAAGAACTCGATCGTCAATCGCGCGATCCTCGACAAGGACGTCGTCATCGTCGACGGCGCGCATGTCGGGCTCGACGCGGAGGCCGACCGGGCTCGTGGCTTCACCGTGACGCCCTCCGGCATCACCGTGGTCGGCAAGGGCGTTCGCGTCGAGCAGTAGCACCTCTGCCGTAACGCGTTTTGCGGACGTTCCACCCTGCCGCGGCAGGGCGGAACGTCCGCAAACGCGTTGCGGCGAAGGCTCCGGTCGACGTCACAGCCGTGGGACGGCCAGTAACCTGGGCGAGTGCCGCGCTTCCTTGTCGTCCTCGACGTCGACTCCACGCTCATCGAGAACGAGGTGATCGAGCTTCTGGCGTCGGTCGCGGGCTCCCACGACGCCGTGCGCGACATCACCGAGCGGGCGATGGCGGGCGAGCTCGACTTCGCCGCGAGCCTCCGGGAGCGCGTGGCGACGCTCACGACGCTCCCCGTCTCGTGTTTCGACGAGGCGTTGGCCGCCGTCACCGTCACGCGGGGCGTCCCCGAACTCATCGCAGGCGTCCACGCCGCGGGCGGCTTCGTCGGCGTGGTCTCGGGCGGGTTCCACGAGATCCTCGACCCTCTGGCCGCGTCGCTCGGTCTCGACCACTGGCGGGCCAATCGGCTCGCCAGCGTAGACGGCCGCCTCACGGGCGAGGTCGACGGCCCCGTCATCGACGCCGAGGCGAAGGCTGCGGCGCTCCGCGAGTGGGCGCAGGATCACGGCGTCCCCCTCACCAGGACCGTCGCGATCGGCGACGGCGCCAACGACCTGCAGATGATGCAGGCCGCCGGACTCTCCGTGGCGTTCGACGCCAAGCCGCGCGTCCGAGCCGCCGCCGACGTGGCGATCGACGTGCGCGACCTGTCGCAGGTGCTGCCGCTGCTCGGCCTCCGCGGCTGACGCCGCTTCGGCCGCGCCGCCCGTTCACCGATCTACCCGCCGCCCCGCCCTGCCCCGTTCTGCGAGTGCGGCGCCGAAAGCACGGAGTCCGCCCCGACCGCAGAGCGGCGGGGCGGACTCCTCCAGTCGATGGAGCAGACCTCAGTGGCCCATCCCGAGGCCGCCGTCGACGGGGATGACGGCGCCCGAGATGTAGCCGGCGTCGTCGGACGAGAGCCAGGTGATGGCCTTCGCGACGTCGTCCGCCGTGCCGTATCGGCCGGCGGGAATGCTCTTCTTGTACTCGGCCTGCTGGGCCTCGGGAAGGACGGCCGTCATGTCGGTCTCTATGAACCCCGGCGCGACGACGTTGGCGGTGATACCCCGGGCGCCCAGCTCGCGCGTGATGGAGCGCGCGAAGCCGACGAGGCCGCTCTTGGAGGCGGCGTAATTGGCCTGACCCGCGCTGCCGTAGAGGCCGACCACGCTGGAGACCAGCACGATCCTGCCGAAGCGCGCTTTGAGCATGCCCTTGGAGGCACGCTTCACGACGCGGAACGTGCCGCCGAGGTTCGTGTCGAGGACGGAGGTGAAGTCGTCTTCGGACATGCGCATCAGCAGGGTGTCCTTGGTGATGCCCGCGTTGGCCACGACGACCTCGACCGGGCCGAGCTCCTGCTCCACCTGAGTGAATGCGGCGTCGATCGAGGCGGCGTCGGTCATCTCGGCCCGCACCGTCAGTGTGCCCTCGGGGCCCTCGCCCGAGCGGGCGGTGACGGCCACGCGGTGGCCGTCGGCGACGAACTGGGAGGCGATGGCGAAACCGATTCCGCGGTTGCCTCCGGTGACCAGGACGGTGCGTGGCGTGGTCATGAGTGTCTCCAAGTCGTTCGGTGTCGAGAGATCGGCGGGCGCACAGCTCGCATCGACCCCGACAAGCCTAGTGTCGTGCCGAGAACGACTTAGCATTGTCCTGTGCGTTCGACCGAAACGCCCCCGAGCCCGTGAGCACATGAAGATCAAGACGAAGAAGAGCGACACCAGCCTCGCGATCACGACGCTGCCCCCGTCGCCGGACGAGGAGCGCCACGGCCGGATGATCCGGTACTCGCTGGCCATGCTGATCCGCCTCATCTGCGTGATCCTGGCGTTCGTCATCCCCTTCGGCTGGTGGACCCTGCTGCCCGCGATCGGCGCGGTCGTGCTGCCGTACGTCGCCGTCGTCCTCGCCAACGTCGGCCAGGAGGGTGCTCGTCGCACCGTCGAGCGTCCCGGGGCCGTCGAGGTGTACCGGCCGGAGAACGTCTACCACCCGGAGGACTTCCAGGGCGAGACGTACCGCACCGAGCCCTCGCGGCCCGACCCCTCGCGCACCGGCCCCACCGGCCCCGAGACCGACCGATGATCCTCGGAGCCTCCGGCCCCGACACCGTGCAGTGCTCGCGAGCAGGATGCCGCGAAGACGCCGTCTACCAGGTCAACTGGCGGAACCCCAAGATCCACGGCATCGACCGGGTCAAGGTCTGGGCCGCCTGCGCAGAGCACGTAGACTTCCTTGCAGAATTTGTGCGATCCCGCGACTTCCCCGTGGCGGTGACGACACTGGGCGAGACCGTTGAAACGGTCGGAGCGGAGGCCGACTCGTGAGGGAGTGGCGCTTCGTGTTCTCCAAGAAGTGGGTCGGCTACCTCGCCGTCGCGGTCGTCTTCGCCGTGATCTGCGTCTTCCTGTCGCACTGGCAGTGGGAACGTCGCGCGGAGAATCTCGCACTGCAGGATCGCCTGAACGACAACTACAACGCCCGTCCCGTCGCTCTCACCAGCATCCTGCCCGATCGCGACTCGTACTCGGCGGCCGACGAGTTCAAGCCCGTCACGGTGACCGGGCACTACCTGGTCGACAAGACGTTCCTGGCCCGCGACCGCAGCTACAACGGCTACCCCGGGTTCGAGGTTCTGGTGCCGCTCGAGACGGCCTCCGGCGACGTCTTCGTCGTCGATCGCGGCTGGGTGGCGACCGGCGACACGCACGACGCCCCAGACTCCATCCCCACTCCCCGTCCGGCACCGTCACCGTCGTCGCCCGCCTGGCCCAGGCCGAGGGCGACGTGCCCGGTCGCACGGACATCCCGGGCACGAACGAGCTGGCGCGAATCCAGCCGGCCGACATCGCCAAGCGGCTGCAGCTGCCCACCTACACCGCCGCGTACGGCCAGCTCAAGCACGAGACGCCGTCGGCCGCCGTCCTGCCGAAGCTGGCGCAGAAGCCGCAGATCAACTGGTCGCTCAACCTGTCGTACGCGATCCAGTGGGTGATGTTCGCGCTGGCCGCGTTCGGCTTCCTGATCTACGTCATCCGCCAGGAATACGACGTGCGCAACAGCGACGAGGAAGACCAGCGCTGGCTCGAGGAAGAGCGCGAGCGGAAGCGCCTCAAGCGCGGCCCCACCGACGCCGACGTCGAAGACGCCGAACTCGACGAGGCCGGCTACGAGTCGTCGGTGCCGGGGACGCGGATCAGCCGGTAGGAGGGGCCGCGAGGGTTCGTGCGCTCCGCTGCGCTACGCAAGCGTGATGAGATCGCTGTAGTCCTTCGTCCAGTGGTCTTCGGTGCCCTCGGGCATGATGAGGACGCGCTCGGGGTTCAGCGCCTCGACCGCCCCCTCGTCGTGGCTGACGAGAACGACGGCGCCCTCGTAGTTGTTGAGAGCATCGAGGATCTCGAGGCGTGACGCCGGGTCGAGGTTGTTGGTGGGCTCGTCGAGCAGGAGCACGTTCGCGCCCGACACGACGATCATGGCCAACGCCAGACGCGTCTTCTCGCCGCCGGAGAGGACCCCGCCGGCTTCGCCGAATCGTCGCCCGTGAACAGGAACGACCCGAGAACGCGCCGCGCCTCGGTCTCGGTGATGTTCGGCGAGGACGACACCATGTTCTCGAGCACGCTGCGCTTGACGTCGATCGTCTCGTGCTCCTGCGCGTAGTAGCCGATGCGCAGACCGTGTCCTGGCTCCAGCTGTCCGGTGTCGGGCTGGTCGACTCCCGCCAGGATGCGCAGCAGAGTCGTCTTACCGGCACCGTTGAGGCCCAGGATCACGACCTTCGAACCCCGGTCGATCGCCAGATCGACGGCGGTGAAGATCTCGAGCGAACCGTAGCTCTTCGAGAGGTTGGTCGCCATCAGGGGCGTCCGGCCGCAGGCGGCCGGCGTCGGGAACCGCAGCTTGGCGACGCGGTCGACGGCCCTGACCTCGTCGAGACCGGCGAGCAGCTTCTCGGCGCGGGCGACCATCTGGTGGGCGGCCGCGGCCTTGGTGGCTTTGGCGCCGAAGCGTGCCGCCTGCTTCTGCAGGGCGGACGCCTGCTTCTCGGCGTTGGCGCGCTCCTTCTTGCGGCGCTCCTCGTCGGCGGCGCGCTGGCGCTGGTAGTTGCGCCAGCCCATGTTGTAGATGTCGATCTGCTGGCGGTTCGCGTCGAGGTAGAAGACGCGGTTGACGACCTCTTCGACCAGCTCGATGTCGTGGCTGATCACGATCACGCCGCCCTGGTACGTCTTGAGGTACTCGCGAAGCCAGACGACCGAGTCGGCGTCGAGGTGGTTCGTGGGCTCGTCGAGGATCATCGTCTCTGCAGCGGAGAACAGGATGCGGGCCAGCTCGATGCGCCGGCGCTGACCACCCGAGAGGGTCGACAGCGGCTGGTCGAGGATGCGGTCGGGCAGGCTGAGGTTGCTGGCGATGCTCGCCGCTTCGGCCTCGGCCGCGTAGCCGCCGAGCGCGTTGAAGCGGTCGTCGAGGTCGCCGTAGCGCTTCATGGCCTTCTCGGCCACGGCGGGGTCGTCGCTGCCCATGTCCTGGGTCGCCTTCTGGATCCCGAGCAGGATCTGGCCGAGACCACGGGCGTCCAGGATCCGAGTGCGAGCCAGGTCTTCGGGATTGCCCGACCGCGGATCCTGCGGAAGATAGCCGATCTCGCCGGTCTTCTCGATCTTGCCGCCTGTGGGCATCGTCTCGCCCGCGAGCGTCTTGGTCATGGTCGTCTTGCCCGCGCCGTTCCGGCCGACGAGGCCGATCTTGTCGCCCTTGTCCACCCGGAAGGTGACGTCCTCCATGAGGAGGCGAGCGCCTACGCGAATTTCTAGGTCGTGCACGGAGAGCACAGCAAAAGTCCAATCATCTGAGGAGGTGTCCACAACGCCGCCCGCCGGTGGGCCGCCCCTAGGATGAAAGGGATCGAAGCGTGGACCTGTTTCGCGGCAGCGAAGCCGGTCAACCCACCCATTCTAGGAGATTGCATGACGAACCCCGCCGCATCGACCCTTCGGCCTGTTCTGGCAGACCGTTTCGTGCCGAGGAGTCTCGCCACCGACGCCGCCCTCGTCCTCGGCGGCGTCGCCTTCACCGGCATCATGGCGCAGGTCGAGATCCCGCTCTGGCCCGTCCCGATCACCGGTCAGACGCTCGCCGTCATGCTCGTCGGGGCGACCCTCGGGGCTCGCCGCGGGGCCCTGTCGCTGACCCTCTACATGCTGATCGGCCTTCTGGGCGTGCCGCTGTTCGCGGGGCTGACCGGCGGCGGCCACAGCCTGGCGCTGCCCAGCTTCGGGTTCATCATCGGATTCATCCCGGCCGCGGCTCTCGTCGGCTGGCTGTCGCAGCGCAAATGGGACCGACACGTGATCCTGTCGCTGGGCGCATTCCTGCTGGCCAGCCTCCTCCCGTTCGCCGTCGGTCTGCCCTACCTCGCCATGTCCCTCGGGCAGCTCGGGCTCCCCAACGGTTTCGGCGACGTCATGGCGGCCGGCTTCACGCCGTTCATCCTCGGTGGCATCGTCAAGTGGGTCATCGCCGCCGGCACCCTCCCGCTGCTCTGGCGCGGTGTCAAGGCTCTCGACCGTCGGGCGAAGTAGTCCGCCGACCTCGCGTCCGCACAGAAGGCCCCCGGCGTACGCCGGGGGCCTTCTGTGTGCCGGGCCCGCCCGGGTCTGCGCGGCCCCGCGCCTGACCGTCTCGACCCGCGCCGTCCTGTCCTGCCGCGTCTCGCGCTGTCCCGCCGCGTCCCGCCGCGCCCCGACCCACGCCGCCCCTCCAGAAATCGAAGGGGATTTTTCGCTGACGGGCCCGGATCCCCAAGGAACGGTTGTCTGCGCGAGAATCCCCTTCGATTTCCGGCAGGAGTGTGTGGCAGGCAGGCAGGCAGGCGGGCGGGCGGAGAGGCGGACGGCTAAGCAGGCAGGCAGGCACGGGCGTGTGCGCACGACAGGCGAGTGCGGCAGGGCGGGCGCAGCAGGGGGACGCACCGGGACGGGGCAGCAGGGCAGCGGCGCGCGACACGAAGAAGCCCTCCGGCACGGGGCCGGAGGGCTTCAGCGAGGACGGTCAGATCGAGAAGCCGATCGCGCGCATCATGTCGCGGCCGTCGTCGGTGATTCGTTCCGGGCCCCACGGCGGCATCCACACCCAGTTGATGCGGAACGCCTCGACGATGCCGTCGAGGGCGTTGGCCGTCTCGGATTCGATGACGTCGGTCAGCGGGCAGCCGGCGCTCGTCAGCGTCATGCTGATGATGAGGGCGTCTGCGACCTCGTCGTCCATCGCGAGGTCGTAGATGAGGCCGAGGTCGACGACATTGACGCCCAGCTCGGGGTCCATGACCTCTTTGAGCGCCTCTTCGACCTGGTCGAACTTCTCAGGGGCGAGCGCTACGGCGGCCATGATCAGTTGCCTGCTGCTGCGGCCGCTGCCGCGCTGGCGGTGACGTAGCGGTCGTAGCCCTCGTTCTCGAGCTGGTCGGCCAGCTCGGGGCCGCCCTGCTCGGCGACGTGGCCGTCGACGAACACGTGCACGAAGTCGGGCTTGATGTAGCGGAGGATGCGCGTGTAGTGCGTGATCATCAGGATGCCGAGGTCGGTGGCCTGGTGCGCGCGGTTGACGCCCTCGGACACGATCTTCAGGGCGTCGACGTCGAGGCCGGAGTCGGTCTCGTCGAGGATGGCGAACTTCGGCTTGAGGAGTTCGAGCTGCATGATCTCGTGGCGCTTCTTCTCGCCGCCGGAGAAGCCCTCGTTGACGTTGCGCTCGGCGAACGAGGCGTCCATCTTGAGGTCGGACATGTGGCTGCGGAGGTCTTTGATCCAGGTGCGCAGGGCGGGAGCTTCGCCGTCGAGGGCCGTCTTGGCCGTGCGGAGGAAGTTCGCGACGGTGACGCCGGGGATCTCGACGGGGTATTGCATGGCCAGGAAGAGGCCGGCCTTGGCGCGCTCGTCGACGGTCATGTCGAGAACCTCTTGGCCGTCCAGCCGGATGGAGCCGCCGTCGACCTTGTAGCGGGGGTGTCCGGCGATCGTGTAGGCGAGAGTCGACTTGCCGGAGCCGTTCGGCCCCATGACGGCGTGGATCTCACCCTTGTTGATGGTCAGATCGACGCCCTTGAGGATGGGCTTGTTGCCCTGCTCGGTGTCGATCGAGACCTGGAGGTCGCGGATTTCGAGGGTTGACATGCTGTTCCTTACTGAATCTGAAATCTAGGAGTTCGCGGGCGCCGGTGCGTCGGACGAGGCGGGGTCGACACGACTCGTGTCGACCCAGACGTCGCCGTCGACGACGGAGACGGCGAAGACCGGCACCGGCTCGTAGGCGGGGAGGGTGAGCGGCTTGCCCGTGGTGAGCTCGAACTTCGAGCCGTGGGCCCAGCACTCGAGGGTGTCGTCCTCGACGAAACCCTCCGCGAGCGAGATGTCGCCGTGGGTGCAGGTGTCGCCGAGCGCGTGGAGCTCGCCCGCGGAGTCGCGAACGACTGCGACGGGGATGCCGTCGACGACGACGCGCAGGGCCTCCGAGACGCTCACGTCGCTGTCGGAGCAGACCTTCGTGGGCATCAGACGGTGCCCTCGGTCGAGGCGGCTTCGGCCAGCTTCGCGGCGTAACCGGCAGCCGTGGGGGTCGGGCCGGAGCCCGGCAGCTTGTCGGTGTAGGCGGCGGCGCGCGACGAGCCGTGCTGGGCATCGGCTTCTGCCCGGGCGCGAGCGCCCTCGGCGAGTTCCTGCTCGAGGGAGGCCTGGAGGCGATCCTGCAGGGCCTGGTCACCGATCCGCTGGACGATCTCGCTCAGGAAGCCGAGCACGACGATGCGGCGCGCCTCTTCTTCGGGGATGCCCCGCGACTCGAGGTAGAACAGGTGCTCGTCGTCGAAACGACCGGTGGCGCTGGCGTGCCCGGCCCCCAGGATGTCGCCGGTCTCGATTTCGAGGTTCGGGATCGAGTCCGCACGAGTGCCCTCGGACAGCACGAGGTTGCGGTTCTGCTCGTAGCTGTCGGTTCCGGGAGCCGCGCGCCCGATGAGGACGTCGCCGATCCAGACGGTGCGCGCTCCGTCGCCCTGGAGAGCGCCCTTGTAGTTGACGCGGCTCTTCGTGTTGGGGGCGTCGTGGTTGACGTAGACCTGCTGCTCGAGGTGCTGGCCCGCGTCCGCGAAGTAGACGCCGTTGAGGTCGGCGTCGCCGCCCTGGCCGGCGAGGTGCGCCGACGGGTTGACACGCACGATCGAGCCGCCGAGAGACACGACGAAGTGCTTCAGCTGGGCGTCGCGCCCGATCGTGGCGAACTGCGTCGACAGGTGGATCGCGTCGTCGTCCCACTCCTGGACGCTGACGACCGTGAGGTGCGCGCCCTCGTCGACGACGATCTCGACGTTCTCGACGAGGTTGGCGGCCCCGCTGTTCTGCAGGATCACGATTCCCGAGGAGTTCGCCGTCGCGTGGACGACCGTGTGGCCGGCGCGGGGAGTCTGGTCGAGGCCGGAGCGCCCGACGGTGATCGACGACGCCTCGTCGCCGCTGAGCGTGACGAGGAGGACGTTCTCGACGCTCGACCAGGCGTTTGCGGAGGCCTTGTCTTCCGGCTTGCCGGCGGCGCCGACGAGCTCGTGGTCGGGGCCGACCCACTCGACCGAGGCGCCGGGCGTCTCGCGGGCGAGGTAGGCGTACGGCGAGCCGTCGAGCTGACCGTCGATGAGGGGACGAAGTCTCTGGACGGGGCTCAGCTTCCAGTCGACCTCGCGACCGGTCACGGCCGGGAACGCCGCCGGGTCGGTCGAAGCGAAGCGCTCGGACCGCGTCTGAACCGGAACCGGGCGGTCCGCCCAAGCGCCGTCGGTGTGACCGGTGGAGCCGGGGCGGACGACGGGCTCGACGAGAGGACCGGCAGTGGTGTCTGTCGTTGCAGGAGTTGCGGACATCTAGCCGACGGATCCTTCCATGCTCATCTCGATGAGCTTGTTCAATTCGAGTGCGTATTCCATCGGCAGTTCGCGAGCGATCGGCTCGATGAAGCCGCGGACGATCATGGCCATGGCCTCGTCCTCGGCCATGCCGCGGGACATCAGGTAGAACAGCTGTTCTTCGCTGACGCGCGAGACGGTCGCCTCGTGACCGAGCTGGACGTCGTCGACGCGGATGTCGATGGCGGGATAGGTGTCGGACCGCGACATCGTGTCGACCAGGAGGGCGTCGCACCGGACGGTGTTGGCGGCGTGGTGCGCACCCTCGTCGACGCGGACCTCGCCGCGGTAGCCGGCGCGGCCACCGCCGCGCGCGATCGACTTCGACACGATCGAGGACGTCGTGTACGGCGCCATGTGGATCATCTTCGCGCCGGCGTCCTGGTGCTGGCCGGGCCCGGCAAAAGCGACCGACAGCGTCTCGCCCTTGGCGTGCTCGCCGGCGAGGTAGATCGACGGATACTTCATCGTGACCTTGGAGCCGATGTTCCCGTCGATCCACTCCATCGTCGCGCCCTCGTGGGCGATCGCGCGCTTGGTGACGAGGTTGTAGACGTTGTTCGACCAGTTCTGGATCGTCGTGTAGCGAACGCGGGCGTTCTTCTTCACGATGATCTCGACGACGGCCGAGTGGAGCGAGTCGCTCTTGTAGATGGGGGCGGTGCAGCCCTCGATGTAGTGAACGTAGGAGCCCTCGTCGGCGATGATGAGGGTGCGCTCGAACTGGCCCATGTTCTCGGTGTTGATGCGGAAGTAGGCCTGCAGCGGGATCTCCACCTGGACGTTCTTCGGCACGTACACGAACGAGCCGCCCGACCAGACGGCCGTGTTGAGCGCGGCGAACTTGTTGTCGCCGGCCGGGATCACCGTGCCGAAGTACTCTTCGAAGAACTCGGGGTGCTCGCGAAGAGCCGTGTCGGTGTCCATGAAGATGACGCCCTGCGCCTCGAGGTCTTCGCGGATCTGGTGGTAGACGACCTCGGACTCGTACTGCGCCGCCACACCGGCGACGAGACGGTTGCGCTCGGCCTCGGGGATGCCCAGCTTCTCGTAGGTGGCCTTGATGTCGTCGGGAAGCTCTTCCCAGGTGGTGGCCTGCTTCTCGGTGGAGCGGACGAAGTACTTGATGTTGTCGAAGTCGATGCCGGAGAGGTCGGCGCCCCACGTCGGCATCGGCTTGCGCTCGAAGAGCGCGAGGCCCTTGAGACGGTTCTTGAGCATCCACTCCGGTTCGCTCTTGAGGGACGAGATGTCGGTGACGACCTCGGGGTTCACACCGCGCCTGGCGGAAGCCCCCGCTGCGTCGGAATCGGCCCACCCGAACTCGTACTGGCCGAGACCTGCGAGCTCTGGGCGGTCAATCAATACGTCAGACATACCTACCTCTTTCTCTGCCGACTCGAACCGATACGCTCGTTGCGACATTCCCGTTGCAGAGGGCGAGCCCGCTGCGGGTGGTACTCCCTCCGCAGCTGCGAGGGAGTCGGTTCAGGGGCGAGCACCCAGATCAGTGTCCCTAAGATCACAAGCACGGTCTTTTCGAAGGCGCTGTGTGATCGAGAGCGATCCGTGGTCTGCATCGACGCACCGAAACGGGTGTGTTCCTGAACCCGGCAATTCTACAGGTCGAGGCGTGAAAAGTAACGAAGGGCAGCAATACGTGACCAACGCACAGACAACTTCGACCGGTCCGCTGGCGAAGATCTGGTCCCTTCTTCCCGCTCGGGTCGACCGGCGGGTCAGGATCATCGCCTGGGCATCGCTCGTCTGCCAGCTGGTGCTCGTGGGCACTGGCGGGCTCGTCCGCCTCACCGGTTCCGGCCTCGGCTGCCCCACCTGGCCCGAGTGCACCACCGGATCGCTCGTCACGACGCCCGAGATGGGCCTGCACGGCATCATCGAGTTCGGCAACCGGCTCCTGACCTTCGTTCTCGTGGTCATCGTGATCCTGGCCTTCTTCGCGGTCTTCCGGATGCGCAAGGTGCGCCGCGACCTTTTCTGGCTGACGCTGATCCAGGCGCTCAGCATCCCGTTCCAGGCGGTGCTCGGCGGCATCAGCGTGCTCGCCAAGCTGAACCCCTACGTGGTCGGCTCGCACTTCATCGTGTCGATGATCCTGGTCAGGATCACGGCGACTCTCGTCTACCGCGTGTATCACGGGCCGCGCGGCGACAGCGCGGCCACTCCCCGTGGTACGCCGTCGTCGCCCGTGTCGCGGCGGTCTTCGTCGCGATCACCGTGGTCCTCGGGATCCTGACCACGGGGGCCGGGCCCCACGCCGGCGATGCCCAGACGCACCGCAACGGCTTCGACCCGAAGGTGATCGAGGTGCTGCACGCGATCCCGGCCTTCGCCGTGTTCGCGCTGACACTCGTGCTCGTCGGCGCGGCCCTTCGGCTCGGGCTCCCGCGAGTGTTCCCGATCCTGCTGCTGGCCGTCGAGATCGCGCAGATCACGGTCGGGCTGATCCAGGCGAACTCGGGGCTGCCGCCTCTGCTCGTCGGCTCGCACCTCGTTCTCGCAGGGCTGCTGGTGGCAGCGATGACCGCCGTGACCCACACGCTCCAGAGCGACGTCGATCTCTCCAAGCCGGTCGAGGTCGCCGCGGTGGCTGCCGAACGCTGAGCGTCGGGCGCTGCCGAGCGGCGGCCCGGGCGCGGCGTCGCACGCTCGGCTAGAAGCCGAGGAACCTCGGCAGCAGCGGGTCGATCCCGACCGCCAGGAACAGCAGCGTCAGGTAGGTGATCGACGAGAAGAAGACTTTCATCGGCTTGACGTCGACGACCTCGGTGATGGCGCGGCTGTAGAGGCTGTGCGACTGGTAGATGAACCAGATGCCGCTCGCGACGGCCACGACCGTGTAGAGGATTCCCATGTGGGCGATCGGGATGAGGAGCACGGAGCAGACGACCGTGGCCCACGCGTACAGGATCACCTGCAGACCGACGTGCGCTCGCCCGCGGACGACGGCCAGCATCGGGACGTTCACCGAGGCGTAGTCGTCGCGGTATCTCATGGACAGCGGCCAGTAGTGCGGCGGGGTCCAGAGGAAGATCACCATGAACAGGATCACGGGCGCGACGCTGAGCGAGTCGGCCACGGCCGCCCAACCGATGAGGACGGGCATGCAGCCCGCGATGCCGCCCCAGACGATGTTCTGCGGGGTGCGGCGCTTGAGCCAGAGCGTGTAGACGAACACGTAGAACAGGATCGCGAAGAGCGACAGGGCAGCCGAGAGCGGGTTGACCAGGAGTCCGAGCCACACGATGGAGGCGACTCCCAGGACGTAGGAGAAGATCAGGGCTTCACGATCGGTGACGTCGCCGGTCACCAGCGCGCGGTCTTTGGTGCGCTTCATGACGCGGTCGATGTCGCGGTCGATGTAGCAGTTGAACGAAGAGGCGCTTCCGGCGCTGAGGGCCCCACCGATCAACGTGGCGGCTACCAGCCAGAGGTTCGGAACGCCGCCCTGCGCGAGGAACATCGTCGGCACGGTGGTGACGAGCAGGAGTTCCATCACCCGGGGTTTGGTGAGGGAGACGTAGGCACGGACCTTGCGCGTGAAGCCGATCCGGGACGTGCCGGTCGAGTCTTGGCGGGTGTCGAGTGCTGTCATACGTCCTCTAAGTACGAGGTCTCCGCGAACGGAGACGGACGGCCTACCAGGCGGATCTGTGGCCGGGGTAAGTCTAAACGAAGAATGTCTACGCTGACGGCGATTACCGAGGCGGCAGCGGGCACGCGACCCCTCGACGTCTCTATACTGGCAGGTGCTTGCCAGTTGCAGGGCTCAGGGCGCCGATCCCACGTTCGTGTCGATGTCGCCCTAGAAGCATGCCCGGCAGCAGGCCACAGGGGTTCGAGGGTCTTTCACCCGCGAATTCGAGTGGCCGAGTCGACGGAGCCTCGGCAGGCGACATGTCAGTGCGGGAGCGAAACCCGCGCAATCTCGCATCAAGAAGGGTCATCCTCAAGTGGCAGATCTGCAATGGGAATCCATTGACGAAAAGGCAGTCAACACGGTCCGCGTTCTCGCGGCCGACGCGGTCCAGAAGGTGGGGAACGGCCACCCGGGCACCGCGATGAGCCTCGCGCCCGCGGCCTACCTTCTCTTCCAGAAGGTGATGCGCCGTGACCCCAGCGACAGCACCTGGATCGGGCGCGACCGCTTCATCCTGTCGGTCGGGCACTCGTCCCTCACCCAGTACATCCAGTTCTACCTCGGTGGCTACGGCCTCGAGCTCGAAGACCTCGAGGCGCTCCGCACGTGGGGCTCCAAGACGCCGGGCCACCCCGAGTACGGCCACACCGACGGAATCGAGATCACGACCGGCCCCCTGGGCCAGGGTCTCGCCAGCTCCGTCGGTTTCGCCTATGCGTCCCGCTTCGAGCGCGGTCTGTTCGACCCCGACGCCGCTCCGGGCACCAGCCCGTTCGATCACTTCGTCTACGTCATCGCCGGCGACGGCGACATGCAGGAGGGCGTCACCAGCGAGGCCGCTTCGCTCGCCGGGCACCAGCAGCTCGGCAACCTGATCGCCATCTACGACTCGAACCAGATCTCCATCGAAGACGACACGAACATCGCCTTCACCGAAGACGTGCACAAGCGCTTCCTGGCCTACGACTGGGACGTCCAGGTCGTCGACTGGAAGAAGACCGGCGAGTACGTCGAAGACGTCAACGAACTCAACGACGCCATCGAGCGCGCCAAGGGCGTCACCGACAAGCCGTCGCTGATCATCCTGAAGACCATCATCGCGTGGCCCTCCCCCACCAAGCAGGGGTCCGGCAAGTCGCACGGTTCGGCCCTCGGCGCCGACGAGATCGCGGCCCTCAAGAAGGTCCTCGACTTCGACCCCGACAAGTCGTTCGACGTCGACCCCGCGGTCCTCGAGCACACCCGCAAGGCCGTCGAGCGCGGCCAGGCGCAGCACGCCGCCTGGAACGAGCAGCTCTCGACCTGGGCCGCCGCCAACCCCGACAAGAACGCGCTGCTGAACCGCATGCTCGCCGGCGACCTTCCGCCCGAGCTGGAGTCGGCGCTGCCCGTCTTCGAGCCCGGCAAAGAGGTCTCGACGCGCGCCGCCTCCGGCAAGGTCATCAACGCCATCGCCGGCGTCCTGCCCGAGTTCTGGGGCGGCTCCGCCGACCTCGCCGAGTCGAACCTCACCTCGATCACGACGGCCGAGTCGTTCGTGCCGACCGAGTGGTCGACCCACGAGTGGACCGGCAACCCCTACGGCCGCGTGCTGCACTTCGGCATCCGCGAGCACGCCATGGGCTCGATCCTGAACGGCATCGTCCTCCACGGCAACACCCGCCCCTTCGGCGGCACGTTCCTCATCTTCAGCGACTACATGCGCCCTGCGGTCCGACTCGCCGCGCTGATGAAGGCGCCGGCGACCTACGTCTGGACCCACGACTCCGTGGCCCTCGGCGAGGACGGCCCGACGCACCAGCCGATCGAGCAGCTCTGGGCGCTCCGTGCGATCCCGAACATGTCGGTCGTCCGCCCGGCCGACGCCAACGAGACGTCCTACGCCTGGCTCACGGTCCTCCAGCGCTTCTCCGGCCCCGAGGGTCTCGCCCTCAGCCGACAGAACCTGCCGGTCTTCGAGCGCGGCGACGGTGAGGCGACGGGTGACACCTTCGCTTCGGCCAAGTTCGTCTCGAAGGGCGCCTACGTGCTCGCCGAGGCCCCCGGTGGCACCCCCGACGTGATCCTGATCGCGACGGGTTCCGAGGTGCAGATCGCCGTGGAGGCCCGCGAGGTGCTTCGCGGCGAGGGCATCAACGCGCGAGTCGTGTCGGCACCGAGCCTCGACTGGTTCGAAGAGCAGAGCGACGAGTACAAGGAGTCGGTCTTGCCGACCTCCGTCAAGGCTCGCGTCTCCATCGAGGCCGGCATCGCGCTCGGCTGGCGCACCTACGTCGGCGACGCCGGCCGCAGCGTCTCCATCGAGCACTTCGGCGCCTCCGCCGACTACAAGACCCTGTTCGAGAAGTTCGGCATGACCACCGAGGCCGCGGTCGCCGCCGCCAAGGACAGCCTGAACTCGCTGGCCGCTCTCTGACCGAGCGCCCACAAACAGAAGAAGAGAAGAAAATGACTGACACCCAGACCACCCCCACCACCCCCACCGCGGCGCTCTCCGCCGCGGGTGTGAGCATCTGGCTCGACGACCTGTCGCGCGAGCGCATCAAGTCCGAGGGCCTTCAGAAGCTGATCGCCGAGCGCAACGTCGTCGGCGTCACCACCAACCCGACGATCTTCGCTTCGGCACTCGCCAAGGGCGAGGCCTACGACGCCCAGGTCGCCGAGCTGGCCAAGGCCGGCACCGGCGTCACCGACTCGGTGTTCTCGATCACGACCGACGACGTCGCCGATGCGTGCGTCGTGTTCAAGCCGATCTACGACGCCACGAACGGCTTCGACGGTCGCGTCTCCATCGAGGTCGAGCCGGGTCTCGCACATGACGCCCAGGGCACCATCGAGCAGGCCAAGAGCCTCTACTCGCGGGTCGACAAAGAGAACGTCCTCATCAAGATCCCGGCCACCGTCGAAGGCCTCGAGGCGATCACGGCGACCATCGCCGAGGGAATCAGCGTCAACGTGACCCTCATCTTCTCGCTCGACCGCTACCGCGCCGTCATCAACGCGTACCTCACCGGGCTCGAGCAGGCCAAGGCTGCCGGCAAGGACCTGTCGAAGATCCACTCGGTCGCATCCTTCTTCGTGTCGCGCGTCGACACCGAGATCGACAAGCGTCTCGAGGCCGTCGGCACCGACGAGGCCAAGGCTCTCAAGGGCAAGGCGGGCGTCGCCAACGCTCAGCTCGCCTACGAGGTCTACGAGCAGTCGTTCGCCACCGAGCGTGCCACCGGCCTGCTGGCCGCCGGCGCCAACAAGCAGCGTCCGCTCTGGGCGTCGACCGGTGTGAAAGACCCCGCCGTCCTCGACACGACCTACGTGGTCGAGCTCGTCGCGGCCGACGTGGTCAACACGATGCCGGAGAAGACCCTCGAGGCCACCTTCGACCACGGCGTCATCACCGGCGACACGATCACCGGTTCGTACGCCGCGGCCAACGCCGTCATGGACGCCGTCGCCGCGCAGGGCGTCTCCTACGACGACGTCACCGCGCTCCTCGAGTCCGAGGGCGTGGAGAAGTTCATCGTCTCCTGGAACGAGCTCCTCGACACGGTCACGGCCGCGCTGGAAGCCGCTAAGTGACGATCGCCATCACCGCGTCGGGCGCGGCTGCCGAGGCAGTCGCGTCCGTCGTACCGACGCTGGTGGGCGACCTGGTCGCCTCCGGCATCACGGTCCAGGATCCCAGCCTCTGGGGCCCGGAGGCCGAGGCGGAAGCTGCAAAGCGACTGGGCTGGGCCGAGGCCATCACGGTCTCGGCCGAGCTCGTCCCGCAGATCGTGGCTCTCCGACACCGGCTGGCCGCGAAGGGCCTGAACAACTTCGTGCTCGCCGGCATGGGCGGATCGTCGCTCGCGCCCGAGGTGATCACCCGCACGTACGGTGTCGAACTGACCGTCCTCGACGCGACGGAGCCCGGCCAGGTCCTCGATGCCCTGAACGTCGACCTCGAGCACACCGTGCTCATCGTCTCGTCGAAGTCGGGGTCGACGGTCGAGACCGCCAGTCAGCGCAAGGCCTTCGAGAAGGCCTTCTCCGATGCCGGCTACTCCGACGTCCACGACCGCATCATCGTCGTGACCGACCCCGGCTCGCCGCTCGACCGGTCTGCTCGAGAAGCCGGCTACGTCGTCTTCAACGCCGATCCGAACATCGGCGGGCGCTACTCTGCCCTCTCGGCGTTCGGGCTCGTTCCGTCGGGCCTCGCCGGCGCCGACATCGAGGAACTCCTCGGTGAGGCCGACGCCGTCACGGTCGAGCTGGCGCAGGATCGCGCCGACAATCCCGGTCTCGTCCTGGGCGCCGTGCTGGGTGGCACCACACCTCTCCGCGACAAGATCGCGATCGTCGCCGACGGAACGCACATCCAGGGCTTTCCCGACTGGGCCGAGCAGCTGATCGCCGAGTCGACCGGCAAGCTCGGTCGGGGCCTCCTTCCCGTGGTGATCGGTGTCGACGCCCCCGAGATCACGGAGGGCCTTCACGACGTGCAGATCATCCGGCTCGTCGCCAGCACCGAGGAGACCCGCGAGGTCGCCCCGGGCGAGGTCGAGATCTCCGGGTCGCTCGGCGCACAGATCCTGACCTGGGAGTACGCCGTCGCGGTCGCGGGGCGTCTCCTCGGGATCAACCCGTTCGACCAGCCAGACGTCGAGTCGGCGAAGGTCGCGACGCGCAGTCTTCTCGACGGCGAGCCCGAACCGGTTCCGGCCGCGTTCACGGCGTCGGGGGTCGACGTTCGCGGCGCAGGCGGAATCGACCTCGGAGACTCCCTCGAATCCGCTGTCGAGGGCCTCTTGAGGCACCTGACCGACGACGGGTACGTCGCCATTCAGGCGTACCTCGATCGCGTCGCGGCGCCTGGTGCCGTCGCACTCCGCGACGCCCTCGCCGCGCGGACCCGTCGGCCGGTGACCTTCGGTTGGGGCCCTCGGTTCCTGCACTCGACCGGTCAGTACCACAAGGGCGGTCCCTCGAACGGCGTCTTCCTGCAGATCACGCAGATCCCCGAGACCGACCTCGAGATCCCCGGCAGCCCGTTCAGCTTCGGCACGCTCGTGGCGGCTCAAGCAGCCGGTGACGCCACGGTCCTGGCCGAACACGGCCGGCCGGTGCTGACCCTCACGGTCACCGATGTGGCACAGGCGCTGCCGATCCTCCTCGGCGCACTACGCTGATGCGGAAGCGGGCGCGGGATGATCCTGCGCCCGCTTCTTCCGTTGCGAGCACCGCCTCGCCTCCCCGAACTCGACTGTCGCAGCAACACGACGCAAGGACACAGATAACACAATGGCACCGGTGGAAATCACGCCGGAGTTCAACCCTCTGAGGTTGCCCTCCGACCGCCGCCTCAATCGAATCGCGGGCCCGTCCGCCCTCATTATCTTCGGCGTGACAGGTGACCTGTCGCGCAAGAAGGTCATGCCGGCGATCTACGACCTGGCCAACCGCGGCCTCCTGCCCCCGGCTTCGCGCTCGTCGGATTCGCTCGACGCGAGTGGGAAGACCAGGACTTCGAGCAGGTCGTCTACGAGGCCGTCAAGCAGCACGCGCGCACCCCTTCGACGAAGACGTGTGGCGCCAGCTCAAAGAGGGCATCCGCTTCGTGCAGGGCGACTTCGACGATGCGAGCGCGTTCCAGCAGCTCAAGCAGACGATCGACCAGCTCGACGCCGAGCGCGGCACCATGGGCAACCACGCCTTCTACCTCTCGATCCCGCCGCGCTTCTTCCCGCTCGTGACCGAGCAGCTTCGCGACTCCGGTCTCGCCGAAGACACCGTCGACGCCAATGGCGAGCGGCCGTGGCGCCGTGTGGTCATCGAGAAGCCGTTCGGCTCCGACCTCACCACGGCCCGCGAGCTGAACGCCGTCGTCGAGACCGTCTTCGAGCCCGACTCCGTCTTCCGCATCGATCACTACCTCGGCAAAGAGACGGTCCAGAACCTCCTGACGCTCCGCTTCGCCAACCAGATGTACGAACCGCTCTGGAACAGCAACTACGTCGACCACGTGCAGATCACGATGGCCGAAGACATCGGCGTGGCCGGCCGGGCCGGCTACTACGACGGGATCGGCGCCGCCCGCGACGTCATCCAGAACCACCTCCTTCAGCTGCTCGCCCTCACCGCGATGGAAGAGCCGGTCAGCTTCAAGGCCCGCGACCTGCGCGCCGAGAAGGAGAAGGTCCTCTCGGCCGTCCGCATCCCCGAAGACCTCGGGGCCGGTACGGCGCGCGGTCAGTACTCCGGCGGCTGGCAGGGGGCGAGAAGGTCCTCGGCTTCCTGGAGGAGGGCGGGATGAACCCCGACTCCGTCACCGAGACCTTCGCGGCCATCAAGCTCGAGATCGCCACGCGGCGCTGGTCCGGCGTGCCGTTCTACCTGCGCGCCGGCAAACGGCTGGGGCGTCGCGTCACCGAGATCGCGGTCGTCTTCAAGCGCGTTCCGGAGAACGTCTTCGGACTCGGCGACGGCGCGGAGCTCGGGCAGAACGCCCTCGTGATCCGCGTGCAGCCCGACGAGGGCGTCACTCTCCGGTTCGGTTCGAAGGTCCCCGGCATCGGCACGCAGGTGCGCGACGTCACGATGGACTTCGGCTACGGCCACGCCTTCACCGAAGCGAGCCCCGAGGCCTACGAGCGCCTGATCCTCGACGTCCTGCTCGGTGATCCCCCGCTCTTCCCCCGCCACGAAGAGGTCGAACTCTCGTGGAAGATCCTCGACCCGATCGAAGAGTTCTGGGCCACCCAGGGTCAACCCGAACAATATCGTCCCGGCACGTGGGGCCCCCACTCCGCCGACGAACTGATGGCCCGCGACGGCCGTACCTGGAGGCGTCCGTGATCGTCGATCTTCCCGACAGCACCATCAGCCGGGTCTCGAAGGCCCTTGTCAAGATTCGCGAGGAGGGCGGCGTCGTCGCCCTCGGGCGCGTTCTGACCCTGATCATTGCGACCAACCTCGGTCACGAAGAAGAGGCGATCGAGGCCGCGAACGAGGCCAGCCGCGAGCACCCCATGCGTGTCATCGTCATTTCCACCGACGACGAGCCCTCCGGGCGCGACGAGGCCCGTCTCGACGCGCAGATCCGGGTGGGCGGGGACGCGGGCGCCAGCGAGGTCATCCTCCTGCGCGCCTACGGCGACATCGCCGCCGACGAGGAGGGTCTCGTCACGGGGCTCCTCCTGCCCGACGCGCCCGTGGTGGCGTGGTGGCCGGGGAAGGCACCGGCCGTCGTCTCCGAGTCACCCCTGGGCAGGATCGCCCAGCGTCGCATCACCGACGCGGCTGCGCAGAGCAACCCCCGCCAGTCCATCATCGACCTCGCGTCGACCTACGAGCCCGGCGACACCGACTTCGCCTGGACCAGGCTGACGCTCTGGCGCACCCAGCTCGCGGCCGCGCTCGACCAGCCGCCGTACGAGCCGGTCACGTCGGTGGAGGTCTCCGGTGCCGCCGACTCCCCCTCGACGCTGCTGCTCGCTGCCTGGCTCAAGTTGCAGTTGCAGGTGCCGGTCAAGCACGATCTCACCACTCGCGCCACCGGCTCGAGCGGCATCCACGGTGTGCGCCTGCATCGTCCGTCGGGCCCGATCGAGCTCGAGCGGTCGCTGGTCAACGTGGCGACCCTGTCGCAGCCCGGTCAGCCGACCCACGACCTGTCGCTGCCACGCCGCAGCCTGCGCGATTGCCTGGCCGAAGAACTCCGTAGACTCGACCCAGACTCCCTTTTCGGGAATGTCGTGAAGACGGGCGTGAAGCAATTGCGCGACGACCAAGAAAGCAACTGAGTGTGACGAACGAACGCCGGGTGTTGGTTCACCCCGACAAGCAATCGTTGGGGGCCTCCGTGGCCGCCCGATTCATCACCAAGATCATCGACGTCATCGAGGAGCAGGATTACGCCTCGGTCGTCCTCAGCGGCGGGTCGGTGAGCACGCTGGTGCTCGCCGCCATCAACCGCTCCGAGGCGCGAGACAGCGTCGACTGGTCGAAGGTCTCGTTCTGGTGGTCCGACGAGCGGTGGGTCGAAGCCGACAGCGCCGATCGCAACGACAAGCAGAACGGCATCGACCTGCTCGACCACATCGGTGTCCCGGCCGAGAACGTCCACCGCTTCGGTGCCGTGGGCGACTTCGCCTCGGTCGACGAGGCGGCAGCCGCGTACATCGCCGAGCTGAAAGACTTCGCGCAGGGAGACGACGAGTCGCCCCGCTTCGACATCACCCTCCTCGGTGTCGGTCCCGACGGTCATGTCGCGTCGCTCTTCCCCGACAAGCCGCAGGTGAGCGCCCTCGAGCCCACGGTGCTGACGATCGCCGACAGCCCGAAGCCGCCGCCCGAGCGCCTCACGCTCAGCCTGCCGGCGATCAACAATTCGCAGCGCGTGTGGATGATCCTCGCCGGCGCCGAGAAGGCTTCGTCGCTCGGCCTCGCTCTCGCGGGTGCCGGCGCCGACCAGGTGCCCGTGGCCGGCGTCAAGGGGCGCAAGCGCACGGTCTTCTTCGTCGACCAAGACGCGGCCGCCGAGGTGCCCGAGCAGCTCATCGCCTCGTCGTACTGAGGCTCGGATTCGAACGCAGGATGCCCGTGGTCGCGACCGCGGGCATCCTGCGTTTCTGAGTTGCTCGCTTTCTGCTGCTGCGCCTGTCTGTCCGCCCCGCCGCCCTGCCCTGCCCTGCCCTGCGCCGCCCTGCCCTGCCCTGCCCTGCCCGAAATCGAAGGGGATTTTCGCCGGCCCGGTTTTTTCATCGTGATCGGAGGGGCATCCTGCCAGAATCCCCTTCGATTTCTGGAGGAGGAGAGGAGAGGGGTGGGGTGCGGCGCGGAGGCGAGCGGTGCGCAGGAGTGCGAGCCGGGTGCAGTGCGGAGCGCACGACGAAGGCCCCCGGCTGCTGCCGAGGGCCTTCGGGGTGGTGCTACTTCTTGGCGGGAACCTTGCCGCGACGCTCGCGGAGCTGCTGGAGCGCTTCGTCGAGCAGCTGGGCGGCCTCTTCTTCGGTGCGGCGCTCTTTGACGTACGCGAGGTGCGTCTTGTAAGGCTCGAGCTTGGCGACGACCGGAGGGTTGTCTTTGTCGCGGCCGGCCGGCAGACCGGTCGACGGCGAGTCGACGGTCTCGGGGATCTCCTCTTCGGGAACGTTGGCCGCGAAGTGACGGACGACCTCGTTGCCCAGGGCATCCCAGTAGGAGATCGTGATGCGCTCGGCGTGGAAGCCGCGATCTTGTTCTCCCATCGGGCCGGCGCCGACGCGGGACCCTCGAATTGCGCTGCCGCCTGATGCCATTACGAACCTGCCGTGAACTTGGTGATGAGGCCCAGGACCACGATGGACGCGATCCAGATGAGGCCGAGGATGACGGTGATGCGGTTGAGGTTGCGCTCGGCAACCCCCGACGCACCGAGGTTGCTGGTGACACCGCCGCCGAACATGTCGGACAACCCGCCGCCGCGACCGCGGTGGAGCAGGATGAGCAGGGTCAGCAGGAGGCTCGTGATGCCGAGCACCACCTGCAGTACGACCTGGAGAATTTGCACGGAAAACCTTTCGAGCGTCGGGCCGTCAGCAATTATAGCTTGACGCCTGCGAAAACTAGACGCCGACGTGGTGCTGGAAGCGCACGATGCTGGCGAATTCGGGGATGTCGAGGCTGGCGCCACCGACGAGGGCCCCGTCGACGTTCGGCTCGCGCATGAACGCGGCGATATTGCCGGACTTCACGGATCCTCCGTAGAGGATGCGGGTCGCGGCCGCGGCATCCGCTCCGAGCACCTCGACGAGGGTCTCCCGGAGCGCAGCGCAGACCTGCTCGGCCTGGTCGGGCGTTGCGGCCTGACCGGATCCGATCGCCCACACCGGCTCGTAGGCGACGACGATCTCTGCGGTCCCGGGGATCGACGCGAGCGCTGCTCTGAGCTGTGCGACGGGGACGGCACTCGGGCCGTGCTTCTCGAGGTCTTCAGCAGTTTCGCCGACGCACAGCACCGGGACGAGCCCGTTGCGATGTGCGGCAGCGACCTTCGACGCGACGACCTCGTCGGTCTCGCCGTGGATCGTGCGGCGCTCCGAGTGCCCGACGATGACGTACTTGACGTCGAGACGGGCGAGGAAGGCGCCGGAGATGTCGCCGGTGTAGGCGCCGGAGTCGTTGTCGGACAGGTCTTGCGCGCCCAGCGAGAGCTCGAGCTTGTCTGCGTCGATGAGTGTCTGAACGCTCCGCAGATCGGTGAACGGCGGGAAGACCGCCGCCTCGACGCTCGCGTAGTCGTGCTTCGAGTCCTTGAGGCTCCAGGCGAGTTTCTGCACGAAGGCGATCGACTGGAGGTGATCGAGGTTCATCTTCCAGTTGCCCGCGATGAACGGGGTGCGTGCGTTTACCATCCGAGGACCTCCAGGCCGGGGAGTTTCTTGCCCTCGAGGAACTCGAGGCTTGCTCCACCGCCGGTGGAGATGTGTCCGAACTGGTCGTCGCGGAAGCCCAGCGCGCGAACGGCGGAAGCAGAGTCGCCGCCGCCGACGACACCGAGGCCGTCGACCTTGGTGAGCGCGTCGGCGACCACGCGAGTGCCGGCCGCGAACGCCTCGAACTCGAACACGCCCATGGGGCCGTTCCAGAAGACCGTCTTCGACGCCGTGATGATGTCGGCGAACGCCGACGCGGTGTCGGGACCGATGTCGAGCCCGATTCCCTGCGGGCCGAAGGCTGTCGACTCGATGGCATCGGCGGCCACGGTCTCGTGGTCGGCGTCGGCGGAGAAGGAGGACGCCACGACGACGTCGGTGGGCAGGATCAGCTTCACGCCGCGCTCCTGGGCGTCCGTCACGTATCCGCGAACCCGCTCGAGCTGATCCTGCTCCAGGAGGCTCTTGCCGACCGCGTGCCCCTGAGCGGCGAGGAAGGTGAACAGCATGCCGCCGCCGATGAGCAAGTTGTCGACTCGCGGAAGCAGGTGCTCGATGACCCCGAGCTTGTCGGAGACCTTCGACCCGCCGAGCACGACCGTGTAGGGCCGCTCGGGCGTCTCGGTGAGGCGATCGAGGACTTTCAGTTCGGTCTCGATGAGCGAACCGGCGGCGGACGGGAGCAACTGCGGCAGGTCGTAGACGCTGGCCTGCTTGCGGTGGACGACCCCGAAGCCGTCGGAGACGAAGGCCTCGCCGAGAGCGGCGAGCTGCTCGGCGAAGGCCTTCCGCTCGCCGTCGTCCTTCGAGGTCTCGGCTGCCTGGAACCGAAGGTTCTCGAGCACCGTGATCTGCCCGTCGGTGAGCGCCGCGACGGCAGCGGTCGTGGCCTCCCCCGTCGTCTCGGGCGCGAAGCCCACCGACTTGCCGAGCAGCTCGCTGAGGCGCTGCGCGACGGGAGCCAGGCTGTACTCGGGCTTCGCTTCGCCGTCGGGTCGCCCGAGATGGGAGATGACGACGACACGGGCGCCGGCGTTGATCAGGGTGTTGAGGGTTCCGAGGAGGCGCGGACGCGACCGTCGTCGGTGATGACGCCGTCTTTCAACGGGACGTTCAGATCACACCGGACGATGACGCGCTTGCCGGCCAGGTCGCCGAGGGACTCGAGGGTACGAAGAGCCATGTGTTGTGCTGCCTAACGGTTCGTGCGGCGGGTGCTGAGCCTGTCGTCGGGCGGCGCTAGAGCTTCGCGGCCACGTACTCGGCGAGGTCGACGAGGCGGTTCGAGTAGCCCCACTCGTTGTCGTACCACGACGTGATCTTGACGAGGTTGCCGATCACCTTGGTGAGACCGGAGTCGTAGATCGACGAGTGCGGGTCGCTGCGGATGTCGCTCGAGACCAGCGGGTCTTCGGAGTACAGCAGGATGCCCTTGAGGTCGCCCTCGGCAGCAGCCTTGTAGGCGGCGTTGATCTGGTCGACCGTGACGGGCGTCGAGGTCTCGAGCGTCACATCGGTGATCGAACCGGTCGGCACCGGCACGCGCAGCGCGTAGCCGTCGAGCTTGCCGGCGAGCTCCGGGATGACGAGGCCGATGGCCTTGGCGGCACCGGTCGAGGTGGGCACGATGTTGAGCGCGGCGGCGCGAGCACGACGCGGGTCTTTGTGCGGGCCGTCTTGGAGGTTCTGGTCGGCCGTGTAGGCGTGCACCGTCGTCATGAGGCCGCGCTCGACGCCGAAGTTGTCGAGGAAGACCTTCATCAGCGGGGCGAGGCTGTTGGTCGTGCAGGACGCGTTCGACAGGATGTGGTGATTGGCGGGATCGTAGGTGCCCTCGTTGACACCGAGGACGATCGTCGCGTCGTCACCGGTGGCCGGAGCCGAGATGATGACCTTCTTGGCTCCCGCGTCGATGTGCTTCTGCGCGTCGGAGGCCTTCGTGAAGAAACCGGTCGACTCGATGACGATCTCGACGCCGAGCTCGCCCCAGGGCAGGTTCGCGGGGTCGCGCTCTTCGAAGACGCGGATCGCCTTGCCGTTGACGACGATGTTGTCGCCGTCGAGCTCGACGGTGGCGTCGAGGCGGCCGGTGATCGAGTCGAATTTGAGCAGGTTGGCGAGAGTCGCGTTGTCGGTCAGATCGTTGACCGCGACGATCTCAAGGTCACTTCCTTCGCGAGGGCGGCCCGGAAGTAGTTGCGGCCGATGCGGCCGAAGCCGTTGATTCCGATCTTGACGCTCAATGGATCTCCAGTTTTTCAGGCGCCTTGCGGCGCTCGTTCGTGTGGCTTGGTGCTCCTCCGAGAGCGCTGGGTGCGGTCTCGGTTCGGCGCGGATGAAGCGAGCTTTTGGCCCCTACGACAGTAGCGCAGGAGGCCTAGAAGACGAGGAGGCCGCCGGTCTTCGACGTGGCCGCCGTGTAGCGGGCCTGGACGTTCTCCCAGTTGGCGATGTTCCAGAACGCCTTGATGTAGTCGGCGCGGACGTTCTTGTAGTCGAGGTAGTACGCGTGCTCCCACACGTCGAGCATCAGCAGAGGCACGAGGCCGAACGGGACATTGCCCTGCTGGTCGAACAGCTGGAAGATGCTCAGCTTCTCGCCGAGGATGTCGTACGCCAGGACGGCCCAGCCGGAGCCCTGGACGCCGAGTCCGACCGCGGTGAAGTGAGCGACGAACTTGTCGAACGATCCGAACTGGTCGTCGATGACTGCGGCGAGCTCGCCGGTGGGCTTGTCGCCGCCGTCGGGGCTGAGGTTGGTCCAGAAGATGGAGTGGTTGACGTGGCCGCCGAGGTTGAACGCGAGGTCTTTCTCGAGTTTGTTCACGTTCGCCAGGTTGCCCGTCTCGCGCGCTTCGGCGAGAGCTGCGACGGCGGTGTTCGCGCCGGTGACGTAGGTCTGGTGGTGCTTGGAGTGGTGCAGCTCCATGATCTGGCCCGAGATGCTCGGTGCGAGTGCCGAGTAGTCGTAGGGCAGGTCGGGAAGAGTGTATTCAGCCACGTTTTTCTCCTAGCTCAGAGGTCTCGAGCGCCGCGAAGGGGCTCGGATGGACGATTGTCAGTGTAGTGACGACTCAGCCGACGCGGATCGCTCGTTTCACGAACGCTCAGCAAACCCAGGGGGCCGTCGACCTGAATCGTCGGGCAGGATCGAGCCTCGGTCAGTCGAGGTCGAGGTCGGCGGGCAGGTTCGCCTCCGTGCCGGGAACCCCGGTGTCGGCGGCCTTCTTGTCGGCCATCGCGAGGAGCCTGCGGATCCTGCCTGCGACGGCGTCTTTCGTCATGGGAGGGTCGGCGTGGTGGCCCAGCTCGTCGAGGCTGGCGTCGCGGTGCGCCAGGCGCAGCTCGCCGGCATACCGCAGGTGGTCGGGGATGTCGTCGCCCAGGATCTCCATCGCACGGTCGACCCGAGCGCACGCGGCGACGGCGGCCTGCGCCGAACGCCGCAGATTGGCGTCGTCGAAGTTGACCAGGCGGTTCGCGGTCGCCCGGACCTCGCGGCGCTGGCGCAGCTCTTCCCAGTCGCTCACGCTCTTGGTGGCGCCCATCTGCGTGAGCATGGCGCTGATCGCTTCTCCGTCGCGGATGACGACGCGGTGCACTCCGCGCACTTCGCGGGCCTTAGCGGCGATACCGAGACGACCGGCGGCTCCGACGAGGGCCATGGCGGCCTCGTTGCCTGGGCAGACGACCTCGAGAGCCGCCGAACGACCAGGATCGGTGAGGCTGCCCTGAGCCAGGAAGGCGCCGCGCCAGATGGCGGCGAGGTCGTCGCGCGAGCCGGTGGTGAGCCGGTTGGGAAGGCCGCGGACCGGGCGTCGCCTGGCGTCCATCAGCCCGGTCTGCCGGGCGAGGGTCTCGCCGGCCTCATGGACGCGGACGAGGTAGTGGCTGGTGCGGCGCAGGCCGGTGGCGGCGATGACCGAGACGTCGCTGCGGGCACCGTAGAGCTCTGCGAGGTCTTTCCGGACCCGTCGCGCGAGGAGAGCGCTGTCGAGTTCTGCCTCGACCGCGATCCTGCCCGAGATCACGTGCAGCCCGCCCGCGAATCGAAGAACCGTCGCCACTTCGGCGGCCCGGACGGTGGTCTTCGAGACCTCCACGCGGGCGAGTTCTTCTTTGACGTCGGCAGTCTGAGCCAAGACGGAATCCTTACGTTGTTCGGGATGGAGCGTGGTGCTACCGAGCTGGTGGGGCACGGGCTCGGGGCGGTGGACGCTGGTGTGCGTACCGCCCCTTCGGGAGTGCTACTCGCGGCCGAGGTCGCGATGTTTGACGCTGACGGCCACCCCGGGGAGCCCACGCAAGTGTGCGGCCAATTCGCCGACGAGGGTCACCGATCGGTGTTTTCCGCCCGTGCAGCCAATGGCGATCGTAGCGTGTCTCTTGTTCTCACGCTGATATCCGGCCATGACCGGCTCGAGGGCGGCGCCGAAAGCGGTGATGAACTCGCTGGCCCCCGGCTGCTGCATGACGAAGTCGCTGACGGGCTGGTCGAGGCCGTTCTGCAACCGGAGCTCGGGGATCCAGAAGGGATTGGGGAGAAAGCGCGCGTCACCCACCATGTCGGCGTCGGCGGGCAGACCGTACTTGAAGCCGAAGCTGAGGACGGTGACCTGGACGCCCGCCGTCTCGGGGGCCGAGAACTTCTCGATGATCGACGTCGCGAGCTGGTGGATGTTGAGCTCGGACGTGTCGATGATGATGTCGCTGGACTCACGCAGCTCTTCCATTCGGCTTCGCTCGGCGAGGATGCCGTCGAGCAGGGTGCCGTCGCCCTGCAGCGGATGAGGCCGTCTCACCTGCTCGAAGCGCCTCACGAGGGCGGCGTCGGTGGCGTCGAGGAACAGGACGCGGACCTTCGTCGGCATGGACTCCTGGAGAGCTCTGACGGCCTCCTGTGCCTCGGAGAACAGTCGGCCGCCGCGGACGTCGACGACGGCCGCGATCTTCGGAAGGAGTCGCCCGCGCGCTCGGCGAGATCGATGAGCGGCCTCAGCATCTGCGCCGGCAGGTTGTCGACGACGTACCAGCCGAGGTCTTCGAGCGCGTTGCCGACAGTCGAACGTCCTGCTCCCGACATGCCGGTGACGATCAGGACGTCTTGTTGTTCGGATACGTCACTCACGGACACGAGCCCTTCCGGTTGCCATCGAGATCGCGCCAATCCTATCCGTCGCCGCTCGTCGGCTCGTCGCTCAGAGCGTCGCCCGCGGCATCGTCGTCGGATTCTGCGGCGGTGCCGCCGTCGGATTCTGCAGCGGTGCCGAGCGCTGTCACGATGCTGCCCGCGAGCGTCGGACCGATGCCCTTGACCTCGGCGATGTCCTTCGCGGTGGCCTTCTTGAGTCGGGCCACCGATCCGAAGTGCTTGAGCAGGATCGCGACGCGCGTGGCGCCCAGCCCCGGGATCTCGGCGAGCTGGGTGGCGATGTCGCGTTTTCGGCGCTGGCGCTGGAACGTGATGGCGAACCGGTGCGCTTCGTCGCGAATGCGCTGGATGAGGAACAGGGCGTCGCTGTTGCGGGGCAGGATCACCGGGAAGTCGTCGTCGGGCAGCCAGATCTCTTCGAGTCGCTTCGCGATGCCGGCGAGCTGAATGCCGGTCACGCCGAGATCGTCCATGGCGCGCTGGGCCGCGGCGACCTGCGGCTGGCCGCCGTCGACGATGAGGAGGTTGGGTCGGTACGCGAAGCGCTTGCGCTGCTCCCCCACTTCTTCGACGGGTGCGAGCTCGTCGTCGAGCCGGGCCAGTCGCCTGGTGAGCGTCTGGTAGATGGATTCGGTGTCGTCGGTGGACGTGGGAATGCTGAACCGGCGGTACTGGTCTTTGCGGGGGAGGCCATCTTCGAAGACGACCATAGAGGCCACGATGTTGGTGCCCTGCAGGTGCGAGACGTCGTAGCACTCCATTCGCAAAGGAGCGTCGTGCATGCCGAGGGCTTCTTGGATGTCGGCGAGAGCGGTAGACCGAGTGGCGAAGTCGGCGCTCCGTTTGGTCTTGTAGAGCATCAGCGACTGGGCGGCGTTGAGAGTCGCCGTCTGCATCAGGTTCGCCTTGTCACCGCGCTGGGGCGTGTGGAGCTGAACCCGGCCGCGCACGCGACCGTCGCTGCTGCTGCCGGATCGGAGCTCGGACAGCCAGGTCTCGAGGGCCTCGGCGTCGTCGGGCAGCGTCGGCACCACGATCTCTCGAGGCAGTTCGCCACCCTTGCTGTACACGTCTTGAAGCGCCTGCTCGACGATGTCACCGGTGGAGATGTCGATCTCCTTGTCGAGGACCCAGCCGCGGGCTCCTCGGACACGACCGCCACGGACCGTGAAGAGTTGGACGGCTGCGGCCAGCTCGTCTTCGGAGACGGCGAAGAGATCGAGGTCGACGGAATCGCGCAGCACCACGGCGGATTTCTCGAGGACGGCCTCGAGCGCCCCCACCTGGTCGCGGTACTTCGCGGCGTCCTCGTAGCGGAACTCTTCGGCTGCCACCTTCATGAGCCGCTGACGCTCGGCGATGACCTTGCGGTCGTAGCTGCCCATGAACCGGACGAACTCGTCGACGATCTTGCGGTGCTCCTCGATCGTGACACGACCGGAGCAGGGGCCTCCGCAGCGGCCGATCTGACCCGGGAAGCAGGGCTTTCCCGTCTGCATCGCCTTCTTGTAGCTGGAGTCGGAGCAGGTGCGGATCGGGAAGACCTTGATCATCAGATCGATGGTGTCGTGGACCGCCCAGATCTTCGGGAACGGGCCGAAGTACTTCGCTCCCTTGATCTTCGTGTTGCGCGAGACCATCACCCGCGGCGCCTCGTCGGCGAGCGTGATCGCCATGAACGGGTAGGTCTTGTCGTCGCGGAATTTGACGTTGAACGGTGGATCGAACTCCTTGATCCAGGTGTACTCGAGCTGCAGCGCCTCGATGTCGGTGCCCACGACGGTCCACTCGACGCTGCGAGCGGTCAAGACCATGCGACGGGTGCGCTCGTGAAGGGAGGGCAGCGGGGCGAAGTAGTTGCTGAGACGCTGGCGCAGGTTCTTCGCCTTGCCGACGTAGAGCACCCGACCGCGCTCGTCGCGCCATCGGTACACGCCGGGCCGGGTCGGGATGTCGCTCGCCTTCGGGCGCCACGAAACGGTGTTGCTCATCGGTGCTCTGGCTCGTTCTCTACCGTGCCAAGGCCTTCGCACGCGGCTTCCGGGCCTTGGCCGGCGCGGGGATCTCGGCGCGCGGCATGGAGAGGATCTCGGCGAGGAACCGGCCGGTGTGACTCTCCGGGACCTTGGCGAGCTGCTCGGGGGTTCCGATGGCGAGCACGCGCCCTCCCCGGCACCGCCCTCCGGACCCATGTCGATGAGCCAGTCGGCGGACTTGATCACGTCGAGGTTGTGCTCGATGGTGATCACCGTGTTGCCCTTCTCCACCAGGCCGTTCAGGACCAGGAGGAGCTTGCGCACGTCTTCGAAGTGCAGACCCGTGGTGGGCTCGTCGAGCACGTAGACGCTCCGCCCGTTGGATCGCTTCTGCAGTTCCGTGGCGAGCTTGACACGCTGCGCCTCTCCCCCGAGAGCGTCGTCGCGCTCTGCCCGAGGCGGACGTAACCGAGCCCGACGTCGACCAGCGTGCTCATGAACCGGGAGATCGCGCTGATCGGCGCGAAGAACTCGGCCGCCTCGCTGATCGGCATGTCGAGCACCTCGGAGATGTTCTTGCCCTTGTAGTGCACCTGAAGGGTGTCGCGGTTGTAGCGAGCGCCGCCGCAGACCTCACAGGCCACGTACACGTCGGGAAGGAAGTTCATCTCGATCTTGATGGTGCCGTCGCCCGCGCAGTTCTCGCAGCGACCGCCCTTGACGTTGAAGCTGAATCGGCCCGGCAGGTAGCCGCGAGCCTTCGCCTCGACCGTCTCGGCGAAGAGATTGCGGATGCGGTCGAAGACGCCGGTGTAGGTGGCCGGGTTCGAGCGCGGTGTCCGCCCGATGGGGGCCTGGTCGACATGAACGACCTTGTCGAGGTTCTCGAGGCCGGTGACGCGGGTGTGCTTGCCGGGGATCTGGCGAGCGCCGTTGAGCTGGTTGGCCATGACCTTGTAGAGGATGTCGTTGACAAGCGACGACTTGCCGGACCCGGAGACTCCGGTGACGGCCACGAAGGTGCCGAGGGGGAAGTCGACCGTCACGTTGTCGAGGTTGTTGGCTCGCGCGCCGACGACCGAGATCATGCGGCTCTTGTCGATCTTGCGGCGCTTCTTCGGCGTCTCGATCGAGCGGCGCCCGGCGAGGTAGTCGCCGGTGAAGGACGAGGTGTTGGCCAGGAGCTCCTCGTAGCCGCCCGAGTGGACTACGCGGCCCCCGTTGACTCCGGCGCCAGGACCGATGTCGACGATCCAGTCGGCCGTGCGGATGGTGTCTTCGTCGTGTTCGACGACGATGAGCGTGTTGCCGAGGTTCTTCAGTTTGACGAGGGTGTCGATCAGGCGGCGGTTGTCGCGCTGGTGGAGCCCGATCGATGGCTCGTCGAGTACGTACAGGACACCCGTCAGACCGGATCCGATCTGCGTGGCGAGCCGGATCCGCTGAGCCTCGCCGCCCGAGAGGGAACCGGCCGATCGCGCCAGCGAGAGGTAGTTGAGGCCGACCTCGAGGAGGAACTCGAGACGCACCCGGATCTCGCGAAGGACCTGCGCGGCGATCCTGGCCTCTCGGACCGAGAGGTCGACGGTGTTCATGAAGGAGAAAGCGTCGGAGAGGCTCAGCTCGGACACGTCGGCGATGCTGTGCCCGGCGACGAGAACGGCGAGGACCTCCGGCTTGAGGCGCTTGCCCTTGCACACGACGCACGGGATCTCGCGCAGATAGGACGCATAGCGTTGACGCTGGGTGTCGGACTCGGCCTCGGCGTACTTGCGCTCGATGTAGGGCATGACGCCTTCGAAGCCCGTGGTGTACTTCATCTCGCGGCCGAAGCGGTTGCGATAGCGCACGGTGACCTCGAAGTCGTTCCCTTCGAGTACCGCTCGTCGCACCTCGGGGCTGAGGTCTTTCCAGGGAGTCTTGAGCGTGAAGTCGAGGTCGCTCGCGAGACCTTCGAGCAGCTTCTGGAAGTAGTTGTAGAGGCCCTTGCCGGAGTTGGTCCAGGGCAGGATGACGCCCTCGGCGAGACTGAGCTCGTCGTCGCCGAGAAGGAGGTCGGAGTCGACGGACATCTTGGTGCCGAGGCCGGAGCACTCGGGGCAGGCGCCGAACGGCGCGTTGAACGAGAAGGTGCGCGGCTCGATCTCGGTGAGCTGGAGCGGGTGGTTGTTCGGGCAGGAGAGCTTCTCGGAGAACGTGCGGAAGGCCCCGGGCCCGGTCTCGTCGACGAAGTTGATCGTCACGAGGCCGTCCGTGAGGCGCAGCGCCGTCTCGAGCGAGTCGGTGAGTCGAGACAGGAGATCGTCGGACGCGACCAGCCGGTCGATGACGACCGAGATGTCGTGCTTGATCTGCTTCTTCAGCACGGGTGGCGAGCTGAGCTGGATCGCCTCGCCATCCACGATCGCCCGCGAGTAGCCGGACGACGCGAGTTCTTTGAAGAGGTCGACGAATTCGCCCTTCTTCTGCGACACCACCGGGCTGAGCACCTGGTAGCGCCGGCCGGTCTCGAGAGTCATCAACTGATCGGCGATCTGCTGGACGGTCTGCTTGCTGATCTTCTCGCCGCAGATGGGGCAGTGCGGCACCCCGATGCGCGCCCAGAGAAGTCGCATGTAGTCGTAGATCTCGGTGATCGTGCCGACGGTCGACCGCGGGTTGCGGTTGGTCGACTTCTGATCGATCGAGACCGCGGGGCTGAGCCCCTCGATGAAGTCGACGTCGGGGCGGTCGACCTGCCCGAGGAACTGGCGGGCGTAGGCCGAGAGCGACTCGACGTAGCGGCGCTGACCCTCGGCGAAGATCGTGTCGAACGCCAGAGAGGACTTGCCCGATCCGCTCAGGCCCGTGAAAACGACGAGGGAATCGCGCGGGATCTCGATGTCGACGTTCTGCAGGTTGTGCACGCGGGCACCGCGGACGCTGAGCTTCGACACGTCACCCGGGTCGGACACGCTGGCGTGCAGCAGCTCGGCCGGATCGGAGGAAGCGGGGTTGGCGGGTGAAATCGACACTCTGTCCATTCTAGGGAGGAGAAATGCGGTGGGTCTGGGCGGCGCTGGCTCGTGGTCGCGAGACACGCGCCGGATTTACTCGAGCACGGGCTGCAGGCGGGTGAGGCGGGCGGAGAGGTTCCAGAGGCGAGCCGCAGCCTTGCGGTTGCTGGCGTGTTTCTTGGCCTTGACGAGCGCCGGCGCACCGGTGAGTTGGAACCAGCCGTCGGGGCCCCAGTATTCCCCGCCCTGGACGTCAGCGCCCACGGCCGCATAGCTCAGAGGTCGGGCCCCCTGGTCTTTGCCCTGGCACACGGTGCGCATGAGCCCGACGATCGGGGCCGGAAGCCACCGCCTGGTGACGATGCCAGGCCGCTTCTCGGTGAGATTCTCGAGAGCGAAGCCGGGGTGCGCCACCACGCTGCGGACGGATGATCCGGCTGCCCGGAGCCGTCGGTCGAGTTCGAAGCCGAAGGTCATCACGGCGAGCTTCGAGCGCGAGTACGCCGTGTAGCTGCGATACCGACTCACCAGCATGGGATCGTCGAGGTCGAGCCTCGCCCAGCGGTGGCTGATGCTGCCGAGGTGGACGATCCTGCCTGCTTCGGCCTGGGTCAGGGCGGGAAGGAGGTGCGCTATCAACGCGAAGTGGCCCAGATGGTTCGTGCCGAACTGCAGCTCGAAGCCGTCGGCGGTCGTCTGCCGCTTCTTCGAGCCGACCACGCCGGCGTTGGCCACAAGGGTGTCGACCGGGCCGCCCGCGATGATGCGAGCTGCTGCGGCTCGGATCGACGACAGGTCGGCAAGGTCGGTGACCACGATCTCGAGGTCGGCGTCGGGGATGCGCCTCCGCATGCTCTCTGCCGCGCGCGAGGCCCGACCCTCGTCTCGGCAGGCGAGCACGACGCGTGCGCCGGTCGCGGCGACCTGTTCGGCGACGAAGTAGCCGAGACCGGCATTCGCGCCGGTGACCACCACTCGCGGCCTGAGCGGTGTGCGCTCAGCGGACATGGCCTGCGGCTTCCATTCCGCGAAGGTCTTTCTTCAGCTCGGCGACCTCGTCTCGCAGCCGACCCGCGAGCTCGAACTTGAGCTCGGCCGCCGCTTGCAGCATCTGGTCGTTGAGGTCGGCGATGATCGACTCGATGCTGCCCGCGGCGCTGGCCGCCTTGCCTTCTCGGCGGAGATCGGGTGTGGGCGCCCGCTTCGAGCCCTGACGACCGGCCAGGAGTTCGGCCGTGTCGGCACCCTCGCGGGCGAGGACCTCGGTGATGTCGGCGATCTTCTTGCGCAGCGGGGTGGGATCGATGCCGTGCTCGAGGTTGTAGGCGACCTGTTTCTCGCGCCGGCGGTCGGTCTCTTCGAGTGCCTGCTTCATCGAGTCGGTCATCTTGTCGGCGTACATGTGCACCTCGCCCGAGACGTTGCGGGCGGCACGCCCGATGGTCTGGATGAGGGACGTCGACGACCTCAGGAAACCTTCTTTGTCGGCGTCGAGGATGGCGACCAGCGACACCTCGGGCAGATCGAGACCCTCGCGAAGCAGGTTGATGCCGACCAGCACGTCGTAGACACCCTGCCTCAGCTCGGTCAGGAGCTCGACGCGCCGCAGCGTGTCGACGTCGGAGTGCAGGTAGCGCACGCGCACGCCGGCTTCGGTGAGGAAGTCGGTCAGCTCTTCGGCCATCTTCTTGGTGAGCGTCGTGACGAGCACACGCTCGTCGCGATCGACACGCAGGTTGATCTCTTCGAGGAGATCGTCGATCTGACCTTCGGACGGCTTGACGACGATCGCCGGGTCGATGAGGCCCGTCGGGCGGATGATCTGCTCGACGACGCTGTCGGTGATGCCGAGTTCGTACTTGCCCGGAGTCGCCGAGAGGTAGATCTTCTGCCCGACGCGGTCGAGGAATTCTTCGAACTTGAGCGGCCGGTTGTCGAGGGCGCTCGGCAGACGGAAACCGTGGTCGACCAAGGTGCGCTTGCGCGAGGCATCGCCCTCGTACATGGCCCCGATCTGCGGCACCGTGACGTGGGACTCGTCGATCACGACCAGGAAGTCGTCGGGGAAGTAGTCGAGCAGACAGTGGGGCGCCTCGCCTGGCGCTCGGCCGTCGATGTGCGCCGAGTAGTTCTCGATGCCGTTGCAGAAGCCGATCTGCTCCATCATCTCGAGGTCGAAGGTGGTGCGCATGCGCAGCCGCTGCGACTCGAGGAGCTTGCCCTGTTTGTCGAGTTCTTCGAGGCGTACGGCCAGCTCTTCTTTGATGGTGCCGATCGCGCGGTGCATGACGTCGGTGCCGGCGACGTAATGCGAGCCGGGGAAGATCGAGACGGCGTCCATGCTGCGCACCACGTCGCCCGTCAGCGGGTGGAGGTAGTAGAGGGCCTCGATCTCGTCGCCGAACATCTCGATTCGGACAGCGAGCTCTTCGTACATCGGGATGATCTCGATGGTGTCGCCGCGAACGCGGAAGTTGCCTCGCGAGAAGTCGATGTCATTGCGCTGATACTGCATGGCGACGAAGCGCCGGACGAGCTGGTCGCGCGGGATCTGCATGCCGACCTGGAGAGCGATCATCGCCTCCATGTAGCCCTCAGGGGTGCCGAGGCCGTAGATGCACGAGACCGTCGAGACAACGACGACGTCGCGGCGGCTCAGCAGAGAGTTGGTCGTCGAGTGCCGCAGGCGCTCGACCTCGGCGTTGATCGAGGAGTCTTTCTCGATGAAGGTGTCTGTCTGAGGCACGTACGCCTCGGGCTGGTAGTAGTCGTAATACGAGACGAAGTACTCGACCGCGTTGTTGGGGAAGAGCTCGCGGAACTCGTTCGCCAGTTGAGCCGCGAGGGTCTTGTTGTGAGCCAGAACCAGAGTGGGACGGTTGACCGCCTCGACGAGCCAGGCGGTGGTCGCCGACTTGCCGGTACCGGTGGCGCCGAGGAGCACCACGTCGGTTTCGCCCGCGTTGACACGGCCGGCGAGTTCAGCGATGGCGGCAGGCTGATCGCCGCTCGGCTGGTACTCGCTGACCACTTCGAAGGGGCGGACGCTGCGAGTCGGTTCCATAGAACAAGTCTACGAGTGACCACTGACACTGGGCCGACCGCGGGGCGGCGCCGGGGCTGCTGGCAGCGAACAGGGCGGGCGGGATCCTGCGCCCTGGAGGTTTTCGGCGTCAGCCGGCCGCCTTGGCGGCTGCCAACGCGACCAGGCGCTTGTAGAGGGCGTCGGTCTGCTTGATGGTCGACTCGAGGCTGGCGGACGAGTCGATGACGTCGTCGGCCACGGCGAGACGTTCGTCGTCGCTGGCCTGGGCGTCGATCCGGCGGACCGCGTCGACTTCGTCCATGCCGCGAAGGGTCACCATCCGGGCCACGCGCATGCCGCGCGGGGCGTGCACCACGACGACGCGGTCGAACTCGCCGGCGCCACGGGACTCGACGAGGAGCGGGACGTCGTACACGACGACACGCGCAGGATCGGAGGCGGTCGCCTCGGTCATGCGCTCGTGGCTCAATTCGCGGACGGCGGGATGCGTGATCGCCTCGAGGTCTTTTCGGGCCGACGGGTCGGAGAAGACGACGGCCCCGAGGGCCGGCCGGTCGAGGCTCCCGTCGGGAAGCAGGATCGCCTCGCCGAAGCGCTCGACGATGGCCGCCAACCCCGGGGTGCCGGGGCCGACCACCTCGCGGGCGAGCTGGTCGGCGTCGATGTGCGCGGCGCCCTTCTCGGCCAGCCGCGAAGCGACGATCGTCTTGCCTGCCGCGATCCCGCCGGTCAACCCCACTACGAACACGGCTCCACCCTAGCGCGCGACCTCTGCGACACGTGTGGTCCGCCGCCCCCTGCGCCTGGCCCCCGTCGCCGCCCGGGTCTTTCGGCCGCCCGAAATCGAAGGGGAATTTCGGTGCGCGGCGAAAATGAGGCGGATCGAAAGGGTGCCGAGGGAAAATCCCCTTCGATTTCGGGAGGACGGGAGGACGGGAGGGAGGGAGGGACGCAAAGGAGGGCGGGGTAACGCCGCAACGGCGGCCACCCCGAAGGGCGACCGCCGTTGCGGATGGAACCGGTGTGACTAGTTGTTGTTCGACAGCTTCTCGCGGAGAGCAGCGAGCGACTCGTCGTCGGCGAGGGTGCCGGCGCCAGAGGCGGCCTCGGTGTTCGAGAACGAGGAGCCCGACGGAACGTCGAACGCCGTGGCCTCTTCGACGAGCGAAGCGGCGACCTGCTTCTTGTGAGCCTCCCAGCGAGCCTGGGCGGCAGCGTAGTCCTGCTCCCACTTCTCGCGCTGGGACTCGAAGCCCTCGCGCCACTCGTTCGTCTCCGGGTCGAAGCCCTCGGGGTACTTGTAGTTGCCCTGGTCGTCGTACTCGGTGAGCATGCCGTAGAGCGCCGGGTCGAACTCGGTGCCCTCGGGGTCGACGCCCTCGTTGGCCTGCTTGAGGCTCAGCGAGATGCGGCGACGCTCGAGGTCGATGTCGATGACCTTGACGAACACCTCGTCGCCGACCGACACGACCTGCTCGGCGAGCTCGACGTGCTTGGCGGACAGCTCGGAGATGTGGACGAGGCCCTCGATGCCGTCGGCGACGCGAACGAACGCACCGAACGGGACCAGCTTCGTGACCTTGCCGGGCGCGACCTGACCGATGGCGTGCGTGCGGGCGAAGACCTGCCACGGGTCTTCCTGGGTTGCCTTGAGCGAAAGCGACACGCGCTCGCGCTCGAGGTCGACCTCGAGGATCTCGACCGTGACTTCCTGGCCCACCTCGACGACCTCGGAGGCGTGCTCGATGTGCTTCCAGGAGAGCTCGGAGACGTGGACGAGGCCGTCGACGCCGCCCAGGTCGACGAACGCACCGAAGTTGACGATCGACGACACGACGCCCTTGCGGACCTGGCCCTTGTGGAGGTTGTTGAGGAACGACGTGCGGCTCTCGGACTGCGTCTGCTCGAGGAGAGCGCGACGCGAGAGGACGACGTTGTTGCGGTTCTTGTCGAGCTCGAGGATCTTGGCCTCGATCTCCTGGCCCAGGTAGGGCGTGAGGTCGCGGACACGACGCAGCTCGATGAGCGAGGCGGGAAGGAAGCCGCGGAGCCCGATGTCGACGATGAGGCCACCCTTGACGACCTCGATGACCGTACCGGTGACGACGCCGTCGGCGTCTTTGATCTTCTCGACGTCGCCCCAGGCACGCTCGTACTGAGCGCGCTTCTTGGACAGGATGAGACGGCCTTCTTTGTCTTCCTTCTGGAGGACGAGGGCCTCGACCGTGTCGCCGACGTTGACGACCTCGGTGGGGTCGACGTCGTGCTTGATCGAAAGTTCGCGCGAGGGGATGACACCCTCGGTCTTGTACCCGACGTCGAGGAGGACCTCGTCGCGGTCGATCTTGACGACGGTGCCCTCGATGAGGTCTCCGTCGTTGAAGAACTTGAGAGTCTTTTCGACCGCGGCAAGGAAGTCTTCAGCAGATCCGATGTCGTTGACGGCGACCTGCTTGGGTGCCTTGGTCGTTACGATTGTCATGTAGTGGTTGCTCCAGCTGGGCATTTCTCGGGCCACAACCCCTGCCGCCCGCGAATGAGATCGTGGGTGGAGTTTCGTGGGGATGCGGCAAAGCGGATAGTTCGACGCAGTTTGCGCCAAGCAATTCTAACGGTACGAAGCTGGTGCGATCAACCCGCGATCATGCCCCGCCCCAGCGCCGCACAAGCATCGTCAGGCGAGGAGAGCCCGGCGGAGAGTGTCGAGGCCGACTCCTCCGAGTGCCAGCGCCTCGGAATGGAACCGGCGGACGTCGAACGACTCGCCATCGCGGCGAGCCCTTTCGGCCCGCAGGTCTTCCCAGATCCGCTGTCCGACCTTGTAGGACGGAGCTTGCCCGGGCCAGCCGAGGTAGCGGTCGACCTCGAACCGGATGAACGATTCGTCCATGTTGACGTTGTCGGTCATATAAGCGAAGGCCTTCTCGTAATCCCAGAGGCCGCCGGCCGGCACCGAGGCGCAGCCGGGGAATTCTTTACCCAGGTGGACGCCGATGTCGATCACCACGCGGGCGGCTCGCATTCGCTGGCCGTCGAGCATCCCGAGGCGGTCGCCCGGGTCTTCGAGGTATCCGAGCTCGTCCATCAGGCGTTCCGCGTACAGCGCCCAGCCTTCGGCGTGGCCGGACGTGCCGGCGAGGGAGCGCCGGTAGGTGTTGAGCGTCGCCCGGTTGTAGACGGCCTGGCCGAGTTGGAGGTGATGCCCCGGTACGCCCTCGTGGTAGACCGTGGTCGTCTCGCGCCAGGTGGTGAAGCGGGTCACGCCGAGCGGAACCGACCACCACATGCGACCCGGCCGGGCGAAATCGTCGCTCGGTGCCGTGTAGTAGATACCGCCGTCGTGAGTCGGGGCGATCATGCACTCGAGAGTGCGGATGGACTCGGGGATGTCGAAGTGGGTGGCGCCGAGCTCGGCCACGGCGCGATCGCTCAGGGCCTGCATCCAGCGCCGGAGAGCCTCAGGACCGTCGAGCTGGCGAGCAGGATCGGCGTCGAGCAACTCGATGGCGCGGGCGACGGTCGCGCCCTCTTCGATCTGCCCGGCGATGGCCTCCTGCTCGGCGGCCATCCGTGCGACCTCGTCGAGGCCCCACGCGTAGGTCTCGTCGGGGTCGACGGTGGCGCCGAGGAAACGGCGCGAGTGGAGCGCGTACGCCTCGCGCCCGACCGCGTCGTCGACGACGGCCGCAGCCAGCAATTCGCCTCGCAGGAAGGCTTCGAGCCCCAGGTAGGCCTCGCGCGACGCCGCGGAGTTCGTGCGGAGCCTGGTCAGGAGGTCGGCCGACAGCTCGTCACCCGAACCGGGTGCCGGATCGGCGACGAGTTCGGCGAAGAACCCCTCCGGCCCGGCGTTTCTGGCGCACTGCTCGGCGACGGCCGACACCTGGCGTTTGGCCGGGACGACGCCGCGTTCGATACCGAGCCGCAGCGTGCTGATGTAGCCGTCGATGGCCGCCGGGAGGTTGCCGAGTCGCGAGGCGATGTCGGCCCAGTCGTCTTCGGTCTCGGTCGGCATCAGGTCGAAGACGTCGCGCAGACCCTGCGCTGGCGACGCGATCACGTTCAGGTCGCGGAGGTGGAGCTGCTGCGCGTCGTACTCGAGGTCGAGGGCGAGTGACGACTCGAGGTCGTCTTTGGTGACCTGGTCGACCGAGTCGACCGCTGCGGTGGCGTGCAGTTCTTCGAGCGTGGAAGTAGCTGCGGCCACGTAGGCCGCTTGGCCGGCGGGCGACGTGTCGCCGTACTCGCCGGTTCGCCCCGTGCGACCGAGCCAGGTCGCCCAGAGCGGATCGAGTTCGACGAGCGTGTCGACCCAGCGCTCGGCGATGGCGTCGACGGGAGTGGTCTGGCGGGTGGCGGGGACATCATCGTGACTCATGGGAACGAGCCTATCCACGGCCACCGACACCGGTTCAGACCTCGATGCTGGTGCCGTTCTGGATCGCCTCGACGACGCGTGCCACGGCAGGATCGCCCATGAAGAGCTGGAACGGGATGACCGGCGTTCCTTCGCCGGCGGCCTCTCGAGCGCGGGCCGCGAGATTGTTCTGCGTGACCACCACGTCGGCGTCGGCGGGGATCTCGTGGACAGCGGAGTGCTCGACCGTGACGCCACTGTTCTTGAGCTGCTTCTTGAGCGTGGTGGCGAGCATGATGCTCGAGCCCATGCCCGCGTCGCAGGCGACGATCAGCTTCTTGACGTTGGCTCCGTCGATGGTGACCATGGGGTTCTCCTTCGGTTGCCGTGGTGTCGTCGTTCTCTCACCTGCCATCATGCTCTGCAGCGCCCCGATTGGTCGGGCAGGCGAGCAGGATCAGTGGGCGGCGGCGTCCCAGCTCTCACCCGTGCCGACCGAGACGTCGAGTGGCACCCGCAGATCGGCCGCCGAGCCCATCCGGTGACGCACGATCTCTTCGACCTGATCGATCTCGCCGCGGGCAACCTCGACGATCAGTTCGTCGTGCACCTGCAGGAGGACCCTCGACTGGAGTTCTCGCTCGTCGAGGTCGTGGCGCACACCGAGCATCGCGATCTTCATGATGTCTGCCGCCGACCCCTGGATCGGTGCGTTCAGCGCCGCGCGCTCGGCGTTCTCGCGCAGGACGCGATTGGACGATTTCAGGTCGGCGAACGGGCGGCGACGGCCGAAGATCGTCTCGGTGTAGCCGTCTTCGCGCGCCTGCTCGACGACGTTCCGGAGGTAGTCGCGGACAGCGCCGAAACGGGCGAAGTAGTCGGTCATCAGCTGCTTGGCCTCGGCCGTCTCGATCCGAAGCTGTTTGGACAGCCCGAAGGCGCTCAACCCGTAGGCCAGGCCGTAGGACATCGCCTTGACCTTCGTGCGCATCGTCGGGGAGACCTCGGACGGTTCGACACCGAAGATGCGGGCCCCGACGAAGCGGTGGAGGTCTTCGCCCTCGGTGAACGCGGTGATGAGGCCCTCGTCGCCCGAGAGATGCGCCATGATGCGCATCTCGATCTGCGAGTAGTCGGCCGTGAGGAGCGTCTCGTAGTCGGGCCCGTGCTGGAAGGCGGCGCGGATCTCATGACCGACCTCGGTCTTGACCGGGATGTTCTGCAGGTTCGGGTCGATCGACGAGATGCGGCCGGTGGTCGTGCCGGTCTGGTCGTAGGTCGTGTGGATACGTCCGCCCTCGTCGACCGCCTTGTCGAGGGTCTCGATGATCTGTCGCAGCTTCGTCGCGTCGCGGTGCTTCAGCAGCAGGCCGAGGAACGGGTGCGGATGCTTGTCTTGCAGGTCGGCCAGTGAACCCGCGTCGGTGGAGTAACCGGTCTTCATCGACCGGGTCTTCGGCATGTCGAGCTGCTCGAACAGCACTTCTTGGAGCTGCTTGGGCGACCCGAGGTTGACCTCGCGACCGATCACTTCGAACGCCTCGGCGGCCAGAGTCGCCGCCGTGTCGGCGAGGCGAGCCGACAGCTCGCGGAGGGCCGGACGGTCGGTGGCGACGCCGGTGAGCTCCATGTCGCCGAGGACGGCGACGAGCGGGAGCTCGATATCGCGCAGCACGCCGCGCGACCCTCGTCGAGGAGTGCGTCGAGCTCGTCGGAGACGCGGAGCGCGTACCAGGCCTCGAGAGCTACTCCCCGGCGTCGTCGGCCGGCACGAGCTGGTTGGGATCGGCCTCCGGCATACGCTCGGCCAGGTGCTCGTAGACGAGGTCGCCGAGCGCGAACGAGGTGCGGCCCGGACGGAGCAGCCACGCGGCGATCCGAGGGTCGCCGCGGAGACCGGTGAGGGTGAGCCCGGCGCGCTTGAGCGCCTTGTAGGCACGCTTGGCGTCGTGGACCACTTTGGGAGAGTCGGCGTCGAGCCATTCTTCGAGAGCGACGTAGTCGCCCCGGCCAGCGGCCCAGGGCACGTGCACGGTGTCGCCGGCGGCGGCGATACCGAGGCCGAGGACCGTGTTGTCGGGCCCGTATTCGACCGACAGACCGACCGGCGGCTTGTCGGCCGAGGCGTGCGTGCGGAGCCAGTGGGCCAGCTCTTCGTCGATGAGGGTTCGGACCACCGGGACGGTCGGCCCCGTCGGCGCGCTGGGCTCAGTGCTCGCAGCCGACGTGCCCGTCGCCGCGCCGCCCTCGGCCAGAGCCGTGACGCGGTCGAGCAAGGTTCGGAACTGCAGCCGGTCGAAGACCTCGCGCACGGCGGGGACGTCGATGGGGCGCCGCTCGAGATCGTCGGGGCCCACGGGCAGGTCGACGTCGGTGACGAGGCGATTGAGCTTGCGGTTGCGGACGGCGCGGTCGTACTGCTCGCGGAGTTTGTCGCCGACGACGCCCTTGATCTCGTCGCGGTGCTCGATCACCTCGTCGAGAGAGCCGAACTGCGTGATCCACTTGACGGCTGTCTTCTCGCCGACCTTGTCGACGCCGATGAGGTTGTCGCTCGTCTCGCCGACCAGTGCGGCGATCTCGGGGTACTGGTGGGGTTCGATGCCGTAGCGCTCGAACACCTTGTCGCGGTCGTAGCGGGTCAGGTCGGTGACGCCGCGCGCCGACGGGTAGAGCAGCGTGACGTCGTCGTTGACCATCTGGATCGCGTCGCGGTCGCCGGAGACGACGTAGACGGTGTACCCGGCGGCGGAGCCGCGGGCGGCGAGCGTCGCCAGGATGTCGTCGGCCTCGAAGTCTTCTTTGGTGATGGTGGTGATGCCCATCGCGTGCAGCGCCTCTTCGAGCAGCGGGATCTGCCCCACGAACTCGGGCGGCGTCTCGGAGCGGGTGCCCTTGTACTCGGGGTATTCGCGAGTGCGGAACGAGTAGCGCGAGATGTCGAAAGCGACGGCTAGGTGAGTCGGCTTCTCGTTCTTGAGCAGGTTGAGCAGCATCGAGATGAACCCGTGGATGGCATTCGTGTGCTGCCCTTCACGATTGACGAAACTATCGATCGGAAGGGCGTAGAAGGCCCGGAATGCGAGGGAATGACCGTCGATTACAAGGAGGGTAGGCTTTGCTTCGTCCGACACCCCGTCAGCCTAGCGGCCACCTCCGACACTCGTCCCGGCTCGCACTGCCGACGGCCGATCTTCTGAGAGAACCCCTGTGACTGAGCCGACCTCCCCCTCGTTCAGTGCCGAAGCCCTCGACTTCCTCGATCGCCGAGGGGCAGGTGAACTGGCCGACAAGATGGGCATTGAGATCGTCGAGCTCAGCGCCGAACGAGCCGTCGCGACAATGCCCGTCGAGGGAAATCGGCAGCCGGTCGGGATCTTGCACGGCGGGGCCCACGTTGTCCTGGCGGAATCGCTCGGATCGATGGCCGCGAGCGTTCACGCCGGACCGGGGCGGATCGCCATGGGCATCGAATTGAACGCTTCGCACAGCCGGGCCGCGACTTCGGGAGTCGTCACCGGTACCTGCACCGCCCTTCACCTGGGGCGCACGCTGACGACGCACGAGATCGTGATGACCGATGAGCAGGGCCGTCGACTCTCGACCGTGCGGATCACCAACATCTTGCGCGACGCGTAGTCGTTCCCCTCAGCGGAGGGGCAGGAGGAACGCGCGGAGGTCGTCGGCGAGGAGCTCGGGCTCTTCGTACGGCGCGAAGTGACCGCCACGATCGAAGACCGTGAAGCGCCGGACGTCGTAGGTACGCTCGGCCCAGCTTCGCGGCGCGTGGCCGATGTCGCCCGGGAAGAGCGCGACCGCCGTGGGCACGTCGACGCGGCCGACCTGTGGCGTGATGCCCGCACCCGACTCGTAGTAGGGCCGGAACGACGTCGAGATCGTATTGGTGAACCAGTAGAGCGATGCCTGGGTCAGCAGGAAATCGTCGCCGAAGCGGGACGACACGTCGCCGTTCGAATCGCTCCACGAGCGGTACTTCTCGAGGATCCAGGCGAGGAGGCCGACGGGTGAGTCGCTGAGACCGTAGGACAGGCTCAGCGGTTTGGTGCGCTGCTGGTGGTTGTACGCTCCTCGGCAGCTGACCAGCCCGTCATCGCGTCGAGATAGGCCTGCTCGTCAGCGGTCACGGTCGCAGGATCGAAGGCAGCCGGCTGAGCGACGGCCATCAGGTGGATCCCGGCCAGGGCTTCGGGATGCGCCGAGCCCAGCCGTGACGTGATGCCGGCGCCCAGATCGCCACCGTGCGCCGCGTATCGCTCGAAGCCGAGATGTTCGTGCATCAGCAGATGCCAGAGCTCGTGGGTGTGCACGGGGTCGATCAGCGACGGCTGCTGCGCCGACAGCGTGTAGCCGGGGATGGACGGCACGATGACGGTGAACGAGTCTTCGGGCCGGCCGCCGAACCGTGACGGTGCGGACAGACGCTCGGCGAGCGGAACGAGCTCGAAGAACGTGCTCGGCCAGCCGTTCGTCAGAACGATCGGCAAGCCGCCGGGCGCTTCGGCGTCGAAGCGGAGGTAGTGGAGCGCGGACCCTCCGACATCGGCGACGAACGATGGAAGCGCATTGAGCGCGGCCTCCTGCGCCCGCCAGTCGAAACCGTCCGCCCAGTAGTCGGCGAGTCGATGCAGGATGCCGGGCTCGGTGCCCGCCTCCCAGCCTTCTGTCGGCCACGGCCTCGGCCAGCGCGTGTGGCGCAGGCGGGCCCGGAGGTCGTCGAGGTCGGCGTCGGAGACATCGCAGAGTGCTGGCGTCGTCATGCCATGACCGTAGCGACCAGCACCGACATCGGCCCAGCGTCGACCCGTGGGAGGAAAGACTATTTCTTGACGCTGAGTTGCTCGATGATGGCCTGAGCCACGTCGTGCATGGTGAGACGGCGATCCATCGACGCCTTCTGGATCCAGCGGAAGGCCTCGGGCTCGGTGAGCCCCATCTTCTCGTTGAGCAGACCCTTCGCTCGGTCGACGAGCTTGCGGGTTTCGAACCGCTCGACGAGGTCGGCGACCTCGGCCTCGAGCGTGATGATCTGCGTGTAGCGCGAAAGAGCGATCTCGATCGCGGGGAGCAGATCGTTCGGCGTGAAGGGCTTGACGACGTAGGCCAGAGCGCCCGCCTCGCTGGCTCGCTCGACGAGCTCCTTCTGGCTGAACGCCGTGAGGAGGACGACAGGGGCGATGTGGTTCTTGGACAGCGTCTCAGCCGCGGAGATGCCGTCGAGCTTGGGCATCTTGACGTCCATGATCACGAGATCGGGGCGCAGCTCGGTTGCAAGAGCCACGGCGGTCTCGCCGTCGCCGGCCTCACCGACGACCTCGAAGCCGTTGTCGCGAAGGATCTCGACGATGTCGAGACGGATGAGGACTCATCCTCTGCGACGACGACGCGACGGGGTGCTGCTGGTGTTGCCTCTTGATCACTCACGTGTTTCAGCCTACCGGTCTTTGCTTAAGAGGGTTTTCGATGGTGTTCCGGTGCGCCTCGAGCCCCGACGAATTCGGTGCGAATGGCGGGACTCGAACCCGCAAGCCGTGAGGCAGAGCATTTTGAGTGCCCCGTGTATGCCAATTCCACCACATTCGCGCGACGAACAGCATACCGGTCCAGCCCCGTGGAGACGGATCGCCCGCGACGATCGAAGATGACCATCGGCGACATCTTTCGGCCCTTTCCGCCATCTCGGGGCCGTCCTGGGATAGGGTGAGCCGCACTGGTTGTTGTGTTACGCATTTGTACTTCGCGATGAGGCATCATTTCGTCTCATCGTTCTTAGAGGGAGCGGACAAAAAAGCACCGCGACGAGAGATCTCGACAGACGAGATCGGACACCTCTGATTGAAGGAAAAGAAAAATGGCAACAGGCACCGTGAAGTGGTTCAACTCCGAAAAGGGCTTCGGCTTCATCACCCCCGACGACGGATCCACTGACGTGTTCGCGCACTTCTCCGCGATCGCCGGCGACGGATACCGCAACCTCGAGGAGAACCAGAAGGTCGAATTCGAGACCGCTCAGGGCAACAAGGGTCTTCAGGCGGAGAACATCCGCGTCATCTGATCCATTGGGGCTGTGGCGCTTTCGGCGCCGCAGCCCCACTGCAGAACGACCCCGACAGTTTCCTGGCGGGGTCGTTCTGATTGTTGGGGGTGCGCGTGACTTCGGCGTTCCAGCCCCCACTGCAGAACGGCCCCGCCAGGGTACTGTCGGGGCCGTTCTGCGTGCGGCGTCCCCGAGGGCCGGCTCGGCGGGGAGCAGCGTTACCGGGGCAGCGACAGGCCGAGCAGCTCGGCGACGGGCTCGAAGTCGTGGCGGGCGGTGACGTAGGTGAGTTCGGCCATCGCCTGGGTGGCGGCGGGCGTCAGCGTCGCGCTGTGCGATCCGCTGGCGACAGTGCCTTGATCGTGCTCGAGAGGGAGCTTCTCGAACGGGAGAGAGTCCACGGCGACCTTGGCCGCCCGGAACCGTCTCGTGATGACGCTCCAGAGCACCAGCTCATCGGCGGTGGCGTCGTCGGGCGCGGCCAGAGCGACGTCGCCGGGGACCTCGATGGCCGGAAGCCGCACCACATTGGGCTCCGGCGGCCTGCCGACAAGCGCCTCGCGGATCCCGATGGCTGTGGCGAAGCCGACGACGCCGCCGAGGGCGAACATCATCGCGAGGGCGACCCAGTCGGTGACTTTCGACGTGTGCCAGGCGGACAGGTCGATGAACCCGCCGCCGACGACACCGCCGACGAAGGCGCTCCAGTGCACGCGAACCCGGCCGCGCCGGCGCACGGCGGCCGCGTCGACGTAGGAGGAGCGCGTCTCGTCGACGGTGAACGTCGAGTCGGACGGCACCGCGTACAGCCGGGAGGCGTGGACGAAGCACCCCTCGTGAGACCCGTCGACCGTCATGGGGTCGATCCTAGATTTCCCGGGTGGGCAGGATCCTGGAATCTCAGCAGGATCACGGCTGGGCTCTCGGCGATCCGCGCCGGGCCGACGACGAAGGCCGGCCCCTCCCGAAGGAGAGACCGGCCCGAATCACTCGACCTGAGGGTGCTACGCCTTGACGTAGGCCGGAGCGGCCTCGTTGTGCGCGTCGCCGACGCGGTGCACGCGCAGGTCGTTCGTCGAGCCGGCGATCCCGGGAGGGGAACCCGAGATGACGATGACCTTCTCGCCGTGCTCGGCCAGGTCGTTGCCGAGCAGGACGTCGTCGACCTCGCCGAACATCTCGTCGGTGTGGGTGACGGGATCGACGAGGTACGACTGGACGCCCCAGCTCATGGCCATCCGACGGCGGATGGCCTCGTCGGTCGTGAAGGCGATGATCGGAATCGCGTGGCGGAGCCGCGACATACGACGGACGGAGTCGCCGCCCTCGGTGAAGACGCAGACGTACTTCGCCTGGACGAACTCTCCGACGTCGGCGGCGGCCAGAGTGATGGCTCCGCCCAGCGTGCGGGGCTTGGTGCCGAGGGCGGGGATGCGCTCGAGACCGTGCTCTTCGGTGGACTGCACGATGCGCGCCATGGTGGCGACCGTGACGACGGGGTACTCGCCGACGCTGGTCTCGCCGCTCAGCATGACGGCGTCTGTTCCGTCGAGGACGGCGTTCGCGACGTCGGACGTCTCGGCACGGGTCGGGATCGGGCTGGAGATCATCGACTCGAGCATCTGCGTGGCGACGATGACCGGCTTGGCCATGCGGCGGGACAACTCGATGGCGTGCTTCTGGACGATCGGGACGGCTTCGAGCGGGAGCTCCACGCCGAGGTCGCCGCGGGCGACCATGATGCCGTCGAAGGCATCGATGATGGCCTCGAGGTTGTCGACGGCCTGCGGCTTCTCGATCTTGGCGTAGACGGGGACCTTCCGGCCCTCCTCCCCCATGATCTCGTGCACGCGGTCGATGTCGTCGGCGTTGCGGACGAAGGAGAGCGCGATGAAGTCGGCGCCCAACTGAAGACCCCAGCGGAGGTCGGCCTCGTCTTTGTCGGACAGGGCCGGCACGTTGACGGCCACGCCGGGCAGGTTGATGCCCTTGTTGTTGGAGACGGTGCCCGCGACGACGACCTCGGTCGTGACCACGGTGCCGTCGGTCTCGAGGACGCGCAGCTTGACGCGGCCGTCGTCGATCAGGAGCGGGTCGCCGGCCTTGACGTCGTCCGGGAGGCCCTTGAACGTGGTGCCGCAGATCTCTTTGGTGCCGAGGATGTCTTCGGTCGTGATCTTGAAGACGTCGCCGACCTCGAGGTCGTGCGGGCCGTCGGAGAACTTGCCGAGACGGATCTTGGGGCCCTGAAGGTCGACCAGGACGGCGACGGCTCGACCGGAGTCTGCGGCGGCCTTCCGCACGTTCTCGTAGACGCCCTGGTGGACGTCGTACGTTCCGTGGCTGAGGTTCATCCGCGCCACGTCGACGCCCGCGTCGATGATTGCGCGGATGTCTTCATAGCTCGACGTCGCGGGCCCGAGGGTCGCGACGATCTTTGCACGTCTCATTTGTTCCTTCATTGGGGGTGATTTCGCGGGTGGACGCGACGGACGCGTCACTCCACCCTATTCCCAGCGACGGGGTGATCTCTCAACGGCACCCGACGCTCGGGTGAACTAGACGGAGATCGAGCGGTCGGTCGGACGCACCGGGAAGGGCAGCGACGTCGAGCCCTCGAGGTACTTGTCGACCGCGGATGCGGTGGCGCGTCCCTCGGCGATGGCCCAGACGATCAGCGACTGGCCACGGCCGGCGTCGCCGGTCACGAACACGCCGGGCTGGCTCGTCTCGTACTGCGCGTCGCGCTCGATCTGGCTGCGCTCGTCGAACGGGACCTTCAACTGGGCCTCGAGCGCCTCGCGCTCGGGGCCGGTGAAGCCGAGGGCGAGCAGGACCAGGTCGGCCGGGATCTCGCGCTCGGTGCCGGACTTGGGCACGCGGCGCCCGTCGACGAACTCGGTCTCGGCCACGCGGATCGCGCGGACCTCCCCGACCTCGTTCGAGAGGAACTCGACCGTCGAAGCCAGGTAGACCCGCTCGCCGCCCTCCTCGTGCGCACTCGACACCTCGAACAGGGTCGGCTGCATGGGCCACGGCTGGTGCTCGGGCCGCTCGGCCGGCGGCTGCTGGCCGATGGCGAGGTTCGTCACACTGAGGGCGCCCTGGCGGTGTGCCGTACCGATGCAGTCGGCGCCGGTGTCGCCGCCGCCCAGGACGACGACGTGCTTGCCCTCGGCCGTGATCTGGTCGGCGATCTTGTCGCCGGCTCCGACGCGGTTCTGCTCGACGAGGTACTCCATGGCGAAGTGGACGCCGGACAGGTCGCGACCGGGGATCGGGAGGTCGCGGGGAACGGTCGCGCCGGTCGCGACGATGACGGCGTCGTATCGCGCGCGCAGGTCGTCCCACGCGATGTCCTTGCCGATCTCGACGCCGGCGCGGAAGCGGGTGCCCTCGGCCTGCATCTGAGCGAGCCGCTGCTCGATCTGCTTCTTCTCCATCTTGAAGTCCGGGATGCCGTAGCGGAGGAGACCGCCGATCCGGTCGTCGCGCTCGTACACCGCGACGGTGTGGCCGGCGCGCGTGAGCTGCTGCGCGGCGGCGAGGCCGGCGGGCCCGGAGCCGACGACGGCGACGGTCTTGCCGGTCAGGCGCTCGGGCGGGTGCGGGGTGACCCAGCCGTTGGCGAAGGCCTGGTCGATGATCGAGACCTCGACCTGCTTGATGGTCACCGGTGGCTGGTTGATGCCGAGCACGCAGGAGGCCTCGCACGGAGCGGGGCACAAGCGACCGGTGAACTCCGGGAAGTTGTTGGTCGCGTGCAGACGCTCGCTGGCCTGGCGGCCCTCACCGCGCCACATGAGGTCGTTCCACTCCGGGATCAGGTTGCCGAGAGGGCAGCCGTGGTGGCAGAACGCGACGCCGCAGTCCATGCAGCGGCCGGCCTGCCGGCGGAGCTCGCCGCTCTCCTGCTGCTCGTAGACCTCTTTCCAGTCCATGAGCCGGACGGAGACAGGGCGGCGCTTGGGCAGCTCGCGCTTCTGTACCTTCAAGAAACCTTTGGGGTCAGCCACCGGTCACCTCCATGATTCGAGTCCACACTTCGTCGCCGTCGGGGTCGAGACCCTCGTCGGCTGCTGTCTTTCGCGTTTCGAGGACGGCCGCGTAGTCGCGCGGCAGAACCTTCACGAACTCCGCGGCGGCGGCTTCGACGTCGGCCAGCAGGCCTTCTGCGACGGTCGACCCCGTTTCGCGGTGGTGCTGTTCGAGCAGGTCGCGCAGGATCTCGACGTCCGCGCTTCCGAGAGGCTGCAGGAGGAGTTCTCCCGTGGCCAGCGAGTCGTCGTTGACGTTCTCGCGCTCGAGGCCGCGAACGTAGGCCGTGCCGCCGCTCATGCCCGCGCCGAGGTTGCGCCCGGTGGGGCCGAGGATGACGGCGAGCCCGCCCGTCATGTACTCGAGCGCGTGGTCGCCCACGCCCTCGACGACCGCGCTGGCACCCGAGTTGCGGACCAGGAAGCGCTCCCCCACGATTCCGCGGATGAACATGCTGCCCTGCGTGGCGCCGTAACCGATGACGTTGCCGGCGATGACGTTGTCCTCGGCCGCGAACGTGGCGTCGGCCGGCGGTCGCACGACGATCGTGCCTCCGGAGAGGCCCTTGCCGACGTAGTCGTTGCTGTCGCCGACCAGGCGCAGCGTGATGCCGGCGGGCATGAACGCGCCGAGCGACTGACCGGCGGAACCCGTGAGGGTGATGTCGATGCTGCCGGCGGGAAGGCCGTGCTCACCTTTGCGGACGGTGACCTCGTGGCCGAGCATCGTTCCGACGGCGCGCTCGGTGTTGCGGATGGGAAGGCTGAGCGCGATCGTGCCGCCATGCTCGACGACGTCGGCGGTGGCTGCGATGAGCTGGTTGTCGAAGTGCTTCTCGAGCTCGTGGTCTTGCGGGACGCGGTTGCGGCGCGGCTCGTCGTCGTCGAACTCGGGGCCGACGAGGACGGGCTCCAGGTCGAGACCGGAGGCCTTCCAGTGCTCGACGGCACGGTCGACGCCGAGGAGCTCGTTGTGGCCGATCGCCTCCTCGAGCGAGTGGAAGCCGAGCTCGGACAGGTACTCGCGAACCTCCTGCGCCAGGAACTCGAAGAAGTTGACGACGTACTCGGCCTTGCCCGAGAAGCGCGCGCGCAACTCGGGGTTCTGAGTGGCGACGCCGACCGGGCAGGTGTCGAGGTGGCAGACGCGCATCAGGATGCAGCCCGACACGACCAGGGGCGCGGTCGCGAAACCGAACTCCTCGCCTCCGAGGAGCGCCGCGACGATCACGTCACGCCCCGTCTTCATCTGTCCGTCGACCTGCACGACGACGCGGTCGCGCATGCCGTTGAGCATGAGCGTCTGCTGGGTCTCGGCCAGGCCGATCTCCCACGGCGTGCCGGCGTGCTTCAGCGAGTTGAGCGGGCTCGCGCCGGTACCGCCGTCGTGGCCCGAGACCAGGACGACGTCGGCCAGGGCCTTCGTGACGCCCGCGGCGACAGCACCGATCCCCGACTGGCTGACCAGCTTGACGTGCACGCGGGCCGTGGGGTTCGCGCGCTTGACGTCGAAGATGAGCTGCTTGAGGTCTTCGATCGAGTAGATGTCGTGGTGCGGCGGTGGCGAGATGAGGCCGACGCCGGGCGTCGAGTGGCGGGTGCGCGCAACCCACGGGTAGACCTTCGAGGCGGCGAGCTGGCCGCCCTCGCCGGGCTTGGCGCCCTGCGCCATCTTGAGCTGAATGTCGGTGGCGTGCGTGAGGTACATGCTCGTCACGCCGAAGCGGCCCGAGGCGACCTGTTTCACGGCGCTCCGGCGTTCGGGGTCGAGGAGACGGTCGACGTCTTCTCCGCCCTCGCCGGTGTTGGACTTGCCGCCGAGCCGGTTCATGGCGATCGCCAGCGTCTCGTGCGCCTCCTTGGAGATGGAGCCGTAGCTCATCGCGCCGGTGGAGAAGCGCTTGACGATGGACTCGACCGACTCGACCTCGTCGATCGGCACGACCGGGCGTGTCCCCGTGCGCAGCGTGAAGAGCCCGCGGAGGGTCATCAGGTTCTCGGCCTGGTCGTCGACCATCTTCGTGTACTCGCGGAAGATGTCGTACCTGCGGGTCCGGGTGGCGTGCTGGAGGCGGAAGACCGTCTCGGGGTTGAAGAGGTGCGGCGGTCCCTCGCGGCGCCACTGGTACTCCCCGCCGGTCTGCAGGCGCTCGTGAGCGCTCGACGCACCGGCGGCGTGGTACGCGCTGAGGTGGCGTTCGGCGTTCTCCGTCGCGACGACGTCGATGCCGACGCCGCCGAGACGCGTCGACGTGCCCGTGAAGTACGTGTCGATGAACTCGTGGCTCAGGCCGACGGCTTCGAATGCCTGCGCGGCGGCGTAGCTGGACACCGTGGAGATGCCCATCTTGGACATGATCTTGAGCACGCCCTTGCCGAGCGCCTTGATGACGTTCTTGACCGCCTGCTCGGGCGAGATGCCGGTGATCATGCCGCTGCGGACGAGGTTCTCGCACGTCTCCATCGCGAGGTACGGGTTGATCGCCGAGGCGCCGTACCCGATCAGCGTGGCCACGTGATGGACCTCGCGGACGTCGCCGGCCTCGACGATCAGGCCGACCTTCATGCGGTTCTCGGTGCGGATGAGGTGGTGGTGCACAGCCGCGATCATCAGCAGCGACGGGATGGGGGCCAGGTCGGCGGTCGAGTCGCGGTCGGAGAGCACGATGAACTGCGAGCCCCCTCGATCGCCTCGTCGACCTCCTTGCAGAGCGCGTTGATGCGCTTCTCCATGGCCCGTGGGCCCTTGTCGACGCGGTACAGGCCCTTGAGGGTCGTGGTGAGGCTCGAGCCGGGACGCGGGTCGATGTGCTGGATCTTGGCCAGCTCGTCGTTGTCGATGACCGGGAAGTCGAGGATGACCTGGCGCGCGTGCTCCGGCGTGGCGGCCAGGAGGTTGCGCTCCGGCCCCAGTCCGAGCTTGAGCGACGTGACCACGGCTTCTCGGATGGAGTCGAGCGGGGGTTGGTCACCTGGGCGAACTGCTGCGTGAAGTAGTCGAACAGCAGCCGCGGCCGCTGGCTGAGGACGGCGATGGGCGTGTCGCTGCCCATCGCACCGAGCGGCTCGGCACCGTTCTTGGCCATCGGCGTGAGCAGGATCCTGACCTCTTCTTCGGTGTAGCCGAAGGTGCGCTGGCGACGGGTCACCGAGGCAGGCGTGTGCACGATGTGCTCGCGCTCGGGAAGGTCTTTGAGGTGGATGCGGCCCATCTCGAGCCACTCGCCGTACTCTTCCGACGACGCGAGCTCGTTCTTGATCTCGTCGTCTTCGATGATCCGGCCCGCCTCGGTGTCGACGAGGAACATCTTGCCGGGGCGCAGACGGCCCTTGCGGACGATCTTCGACTGCGGGATGTCGGGGAGCACGCCGATCTCGCTGGCCAGGACGACCAGCCCGTCGTCGGTGACGAGGTACCGACCGGGGCGCAGACCGTTGCGGTCGAGCGTCGCGCCGACGAGCGAGCCGTCGGTGAAGGTGATGGCGGCGGGGCCGTCCCACGCCTCCATGAGCATCGAGTGGTACTCGTAGAAGTTGCGGAGGACGGGGTCGATGCCGACCTGGTTCTCCCACGCCTCGGGCACCATCATCATGATGGCGTGCGGCAGCGAGCGGCCGGTCAGGCTGAGGAGCTCCACGACCTCGTCGAACGAGGCCGAGTCGCTGTTGCCGGGGCTCACGATCGGGAGCAGTGGCTGGATGTCGCCGATCAGCTCGGATTCGAGTTGCGACTGACGGGCGCGCATCCAGTTTCGGTTGCCGCGCACCGTGTTGATCTCGCCGTTGTGCGCGATCATCCGGAACGGCTGGGCGAGCGGCCAGGACGGGAACGTGTTGGTCGAGTAGCGCGAGTGGACGATCGCGAGCTTCGACGCCACGCGCTCGTCGGAGAGGTCGGGGTAGAACGGCTCGAGCTGCAGCGTCGTGACCATACCCTTGTAGACCATGGTGCGGCTGGACAGCGACGTGAAGTACGAACCCAGTTCACGCTCGGCCCGCTTGCGGAGCCGGAACGCGAGACGGTCGAGGTCGACGCCGGAGGTGTGGTCGTCGCCGTGCGCGGCGGCCACGAACAGCTGCTCGAACGCCGGCATGGCCTTGCGCGCCAGGGCGCCCAGCTCGTCGGGACGCACGGGGACGTCGCGCCACCCGACAACGCGGAGCGACTCCTCCTCGGCGATGGCCTGGAGAGCGGTCTTCATGGTGGAGCGCTCGTCGTCGTCGACCGGCAGGAAGCCGATGCCGACGGCGTAGTGGCCCGCGGCGGGCAACTCGAACTCGACGACCTCGCGGAAGAAGGCGTCGGGCACCTGCATGAGGATGCCCGCGCCGTCTCCGGTGCCGGCGTCGGAGCCGACCGCGCCTCGGTGCTCGAGGTTGCGGAGGGCACCGAGCGCGGCATCGATGATGTCGTGACCGGGGGTGCCGCGGAGAGTGGCGACCATGGCGAGGCCACAGGCGTCTTTCTCCTGGTCGGGGTCGTAGAGACCCTGTGCCGCGGGGATGCTGCTGAAGGTCTGGTGCGCTGGCGTGAGAGCCATGTCGATCCGTCCTCACGAGTGTGGACTATCCAGGATTGTGAACGAGCACCTGGACTAGTACGTGAAAGATAACGCAGGGCGGGGCTTCGCTGGCCCGGTTCGCGACCTCTCGGCAGGAAACCGAGGGGGTGTGGCAGGCGCCGTCAGGCTCGGGGTCGTGGCCGGACGGGCGTCGTTGCTTCTCGAGGGTCTTAGTGCGGACTCGCGAGGTGGTGCTTCTCCGGTGGCCTGATCAGGCCCGGCCGGAGCGGGTGGTGCGGGAACGTGTGATGCGGGTGGTGCTCAGGCGGTGGTCTTTGCTGTGGCACCGACTGCGGAGTGGTCGTCGTCTTCGTCAGCCGACTCTGCGATGGAGTCTACCTCAGGGTGATCGACCTCTCCGGTGATGACGGGAGCGAACCCGGCTTCGTTCGGGCCTTTGCCCGGAACGTACGCGCTGGGCACCAGGCCGGTGTGTCGGCGACTCTGCACGTAGAAGATGAAGACACCGAGGCCGACGGCCAGGAAGGCGACCCACACGTTCACGCGGACGCCGAGGAACAGCTCGCTGTAGTCGGTGCGAATGGACTCGAACCACATGCGGCCCGTGCCGTACCAGAGGAGGTAGAGCGCGAAGGTCTTGCCCCACTCGAGCTTGACGTTGCGATTGATGAGCAGGATCACGGCCATGCCGAAGAGATTCCAGAGGATCTCGTACGCGAACGTCGGGTGGAACAGGGTGCCGGCCGGCAGGCCCACCGGGTAGGCGGCGTTGGTCGACTCGATCTTGAGGCCCCACGGGAGCGTGGTGGGCGTGCCGAAGAGCTCGTGGTTGAAGTAGTTACCGAGCCGGCCGAAGGCCTGGGCGAGCATCAGGCCGGGAGCGAGGGCGTCGACGAAGACCGACAGGCGGATGCCGGTCTGCCAGCAGCCGAGGATGGCACCGATCGCGCCGAACGCCAGGGCGCCGAAGATCGCGAGCCCGCCCTCCCAGACGTAGAAGACCGTGAGGATGTTCTTACCCGCGCCGAAGTAGTCGTCGGGGTGTGAGACGACGTGGAAGAAGCGACCGCCCACGATGCCGAAGGGCACGCACCAGATGGCGAGGTCGATGATGACCCAGCGTTCGGCCCCGCGGCGATTCAGGCGCGCGTTCGTCACGAGCACGGCCGCCACGATGCCCAGCAGGATGCAGACGGCGTAGGCGTGGATCTTCAAGGTGAACGGCAGAGAGATGCCGAACGCGCTGTCGAGCCACCCCGTGAAGTCGAAGAACTGCCAGGAGGCAGAGGGGCTCGGGATGCTCAAGGGCAACAACGTTCAGGTGCCTTTCGTGAAACGTACTTCTGGAAGGAACTGTGTGAAGCGGTGTGTTCGTGTCGAACCGCCGCGGCGTCGGCCGCCTCGGCGGCACGGTTCGCTAGGAGACTCTACTGCCCGAAGCCATGTCGCTCGCGACGGCGGCCAGGTGTTCGAGGCCTCCTTCGGCGAGTGCTCGGACGAAGGCGGACCCGATGATCGCTCCGTCGGCGTAGGCGAGGACCTCGCGCACCTGCTGGGCGGTGCTGATGCCCAGACCCACGCAGGCGTTCTCGACGCCGACCTCGCGGAGGCGGGCGACGAGCGTGGCCGCTGCCGCGTCGACGTCGCTGCGCGCACCGGTGATTCCCATGGTCGAGACGGTGTAGACGAAGCCGCGGCTCGCCTCGACGGCTTGCCGCAGCCGGGCGTCGCTGGACGACGGGGCGGCCAGGAAGACTCGGTCGAGGTCGGCGCGGTCGGCGGCGGCGATCCATTCGGCCGCCTCGTCGGGGATGAGGTCGGGCGTGATCAGCCCTGCCCCGCCCGCGGCCGAGAGGTCGTCGGCGAAACGCTGTGCGCCGTACTGCGACACGGGGTTCCAGTAGGTCATGACGACGATCGGTACGTCGGTCTGGGAGACGATCTCGCGCACGGCCGGGAATAGCTCGCGGACACGGAAGCCCTCGGCGAGGGCGCGCTGCGTGGCGGCCTGGATGACGGGGCCGTCCATGACCGGGTCGGAGTAGGGCAGACCCAGCTCGAGGACGTCGATGCCGTTGGTCGCCAGAGTCACGGCAGCGTCGATGCTGGTCTGGAGCGTCGGGAACCCCACCGGCAGGTAGCCGATGACCGCTCCCGATCCGGCGTCTTTCCGCGCGGTGATGGCGCGGGAGACCTTACTGGTACTGGAGTCGATCACAGCTGCTGCCCCTCCTCGTCGAGGATTCCGAAGTAGCGGCTGGCGCTGGCCACGTCTTTGTCGCCCCGGCCCGACAGAGAGACGAGGATGGTCGTTCCTGGGCCCCGGTCGCGGCCGAGGCGGAGCGCGCCGGCCAGGGCGTGCGACGACTCGATGGCCGGGATGATGCCCTCCGTGCGGCAGAGCAGCCGGAACGCCTCCATGGCGTCTTTGTCGGTGACGGGCTCGTAGTGGACCCTGCCGATCTTGGCGAGCCAGGCGTGCTCCGGCCCGACGGCAGGATAGTCGAGCCCCGCGGAGATCGAGTGGCTCTCGATGGTCTGGCCGTCTTCGTCTTGCATGAGGTAGGACTTGGCGCCCTGCAGGACGCCGGTGCGGCCGAGGGTGATGGACGCGGCGTGTCGACCGGACTCGATGCCATCGCCCCCGCCTCGAAGCCGTACAGCTCGACCGAGGCGTCGTCCAGGAACGCGTCGAAGATGCCGATGGCGTTCGAGCCGCCGCCGATGCACGCCGTCACGATGTCGGGCAGGGCGCCGGTGAGGTCGAGGACCTGCTGCCTGGCCTCTTCGCCGATGATCTTGTGGAAGTCGCGCACCATGGTCGGGAAGGGGTGCGGGCCGGCGACCGTGCCGAGCACGTAGTGGGTGGTCTCGACGCTGGACACCCAGTCGCGGAGAGCGTCGTTGATGGCGTCTTTGAGCGTGCGCGAGCCCGTGGCGACCGGGATCACTTCGGCGCCGAGGAGCCTCATCCGCGCGACGTTGAGGGCCTGGCGCTCGGTGTCGACCTCGCCCATGTACACGACGCACTCCATGCCGAACAGCGCCGCCGCGGTCGCGGTGGCGACGCCGTGCTGGCCGGCGCCCGTCTCGGCGATCAGGCGGGTCTTGCCGAGCTTCCGGGCGAGGAGAGCCTGGCCGAGCACGTTGTTGATCTTGTGCGAGCCGGTGTGATTGAGGTCTTCGCGCTTGAGGATGATGCGCGCGCCACCCGCGTGCTCGGCGAAGCGGGGCACCTCGGTGATGATCGAGGGACGGCCGGTGTAGGTCTTGTGGAGCGCCGCCAGCTCGGCCTGGAACTCGGGGTCGACGGCCGCGGCACGGTACGCCTCGTCGAGTTCGTCGAGGGCGGCGACGAGGGACTCGGGGACGAAACGTCCGCCGAACTCGCCGAAGTACGGACCGACTGCGTCGCGCAGAGTGGTCATCAGACCTCCAGGAAGGTGTTGAGTGCGTCGACCGGGTCGCCGTGGACCACGAGGGCCTCGCCCACCAGGACCACGTCGGCCCCGGCGCGCCGGTAGTGCGCGACGTCGGCGGGGGCCTTGACGGCCGACTCGGCGACGCGGACGACGCCGGAGGGAATGCTGTCGGCGAGTGTTCCGAACAGGTCTTGGTCGAGCTCGAACGTGCTGAGATTTCGGGCGTTGACGCCGAGGACCGTTGCTCCGGCGTCGAGGCCGCGCACGACCTCGTCGGCCGAGTGGGTCTCGACGAGAGCCGTCATGCCGAGCTCGAGCACCAGCTCGTGCAGGTCGACGAGCGTCTTCTGGTCGAGCCCTGCGACGATCAGGAGGGCGAGGTCGGCGCCCGCGGCCCGCGCCTCGAACACCTGGTACGGAGTCGCGATGAAGTCTTTGCGCAGGACCGGCACGGTGACGACCTCGCGAACGGCTTCGAGGTCGGCGAGGCTGCCCTTGAACTTTCGGCCTTCGGTCAGGACGCTGATGGCGCTCGCCCCACCGGTCTCGTAGGAGAGAGCGAGAGAAGCCGGATCGGCGATGTCGGACAGCGGACCGCGCGAGGGGCTCGCCCGCTTGACCTCGGCGATGATCTTGACGCGATCCGCCGGCTGGAGTGCGGCACGCGCGTCGAGCGCGGGCGTGCGGGCCAGGGCGTCGCGTTCGACGTCGCTGAGAGGACGCAGGGCTTGGCGAGCCGAAGCATCGGCCAACGCACCCGCGTAGAGGTCGTCGAGCACTTAGCTATGCGCCTTCGGCACGTAGCGGTGACCGCCCACGCCATAGCCCATGCGCTTGAGGATCTGGCCGACGATGAGGCCGATGACCTCGAACCCCGCGGCGATCCAGACCACGACGGGCAGGTCGAAGCAGAACGCGGCGGTGCCCACGGCGAATGCGACGAGCATGATGATCACAGCGGTCCACGCGGCGATCGAGTTGCCCTCGGCGTCGTGCTCCTCGTGTTGCGTGTCGGCGATCGCCTTGCTCGTGGTGTCGGTGCTCACGGTGCTCCTTGAAATGCTTGGGGATTCGCGCCCCACTCTATCGGTTGTCGTCAGGCTCTCGGGCCTCGGCCGCGCGGGACAGGCCCTGATCCGCCTCGGTGGGAACGTCGTCGGGGCTCGCGCCGCCGCGCTCGGTCGCCCGCGTGGGCTCGGGATCGACCTCGGTCGGGTCGATGCCGGTGGTGAGGGTGTCCCAGGTGGCCACGGGGTCGGCCGGCGCGTTCGGATCGACGACTCGGATGGCCTGGTACCGCCGGGTCGACGCCGGCCAACGCTTCGACGTGACGATGACGAAGACGCCGAGCACGGCCAGGGCGACTCCGGCGACGAGCGAGACCCAGGGCCACGCGGTGAGCGAGTGGGTCAGCACGATGCCTTTGACCGACTCCTTGCCGTCGACGCCGGTCACCTTCGTGATGGCGGTGGCCGAGGAGCCGATCGGGTCGGAGACCGCGAGCACCGCCGAGAGGACGATGGAGCCGCCGAGGACGAACGCCAGGGCCCCCAGGATCACGCGGAACACCGGCCCGGCGATCGTGATCGCCCCGAACAGCGCCAGGCCCGCGAACGACAGAGCCGAGAGGGCCGGGGCAGCCTGGCTGCCCGCTGCGGCAACGGAGACGGTTCCGCCCTGGGGCGACGACGCGTGAATCTGGATCCAGGTCTGCGTGTACGTGAGCAGGCCGATTCCGGCGAGGGCGAGACCACCCAGGATCGAGAGGAGCTTGATCGCTCGAGGTGACATCAGTGCAGCTCTCTCATCGCGTTGGCAACCGCGACGGCTCGAAGCGGGGCGGCGGCCTTGTTGCGGGCCTCCAGGTTTTCGGCAGCGGGGTCGGAGTCGGCGACGAGGCCGGCACCGGCCTGCACCCGGGCGATGCCCGGTTGAAGCAGGACGGTGCGGATCGCGATGGCGACATCGGCCGAGCCTGCGAAGTCGAAGTACCCCACCACTCCCCCGTAGACACCGCGGTTGGCGGGCTCGAGAGCGTCGATGATCTCGAGGGCCCGTGGTTTGGGCGCGCCGGACAGCGTGCCGGCGGGGAAGGTGGCGCGGAACGCGTCGATGGCGTTCTTGCCGGGCGCGAGGTCGCCTTCGACGCTCGAGACGAGGTGCATGATGTGGCTGAAGCGCTCGACGTGCATGAACTCGGTCACCTCGACGCTGCCCGGGAGACAGACCTTGAGGAGGTCGTTTCGCGCGAGGTCGACGAGCATCAGGTGCTCGGCGCGCTCCTTGGCGTCGTGCTCGAGGCTGGTGGCGAGGGCGAGGTCTTCTTCGGGCGTGGCGCCTCGCGGCTTCGATCCTGCGATCGGATGGGAGTAGACGCGGGTGCCGTCGACCTTGACCAGCGCCTCGGGGCTGGAGCCCACGATCTGGTAGGGCGAGCCCGCGGTGTCTTCGAGGCTCACCAGGTACATGTACGGGCTCGGGTTGAGCGTGCGCAGAACCCGGTAGACGTCGATGGCCGGAGCCGTCAGCTCGTGGTCGAAGCGCTGCGAGATGACGACCTGGAAGACGTCGCCGTCGTGGATGTGTTGCTTGGAGCGCAGGATCGCGTCGGCATACTCCTGATCGGTCGTGCGGCGCACCGGCGCGGGCTCGAGCGAGAGGTCGACCTCGGCGAGGAAGGCCTCGCTCGGCTGCGCGAGACGCGACTGCAGCGCGTCGAGTTGAGCCTGCGCGCGCTCCCACAGGGCGTCGGCCTCGTCGGTGCCGTCGTTCAGCGCCGTCGCCACGAGAAGCGCGGAGCCGTTGCGGTGGTCGAGGACCACGAGCTCGGACACGAAGCTGAGGGCCTGACCCGGCACGTCGAACTCGACCGCAGGCGCGGCAGGAAGGTGCTCGAGCTCTCGGACGGCGTCCCAGCCGATGAAGCCGACGAGGCCGCCGGTGAGCGGCGGATAGCCCGGGATGGTCGGGGTCTTCCAGCGGGTGTGGAGAGCGGAGAGGACGTCGAGCGGAGCGCCCTGCGCGTCGCCGAACGCGCGCTCGGCACCGATGCCGTAGTCGATCCAGGCGGTCTCGCGGGAGGATCCTGCGCCCGTCGTCGTGAGCACTCCGAAGGAGGAGACGCCGACGAACGAGTAGCGCGACCAGATGCCGCCCTGCTCGGCGGACTCGAGCAGGAAGGTGCCGGGGCGACCGTCGGCCAGCTTCCGGTAGATGCCGACCGGCGTCTCGCCGTCGGCGTACAGACTGCGGATCACGGGAACGACGCGGTGGCCGTCGAGGAGGGCGTCGAACTCGGCGCGCGTGGTCGTCGAGGGCTCGCCCGACGTCGCGGAGGCCTTCGTGGCCGTGTCAGTCATGGGACGACCCGATCGCGGGCAGCAGCGGGTCGACGTCGAAGCAGGCGTGGGCGCCGGTGTGGCAGGCCGCGCCGATCTGCTCGACGGTGACGAGGAGGGTGTCGGCATCGCAGTCGAAGGCAGCGCCTCGAACGTACTGGCGGTGGCCGGAGGTGTCGCCCTTGCGCCAGTACTCGTGCCGCGACCGCGACCAGAACGTGACGCGGCCCTCGGTGAGGGTGCGGCGGAGCGCCTCGGCGTCCATCCATCCCATCATCAGGACGTCTTTGGTCGACTCCTCCTGGATGATCGCGGGAAGGAGTCCTTTCGCGTCGAACGCCGCGCGCTCGACGACCGACTCGACGTTGTCGCGGGTGAGCTGCTCGGTCATGGGAGTCCTCCTGGTCAGCGGACCGTGGCGCCGGATTCGGCGAGAGCCCGTTTGACGTCGCCGATGGTCAGCTCTCCATTGTGGAACACCGATGCTGCGAGCACAGCATCCGCGCCCGCCGCGATGGCCGGAGCGAAGTGATCGACGGCTCCCGCACCGCCCGAGGCGATCACCGGGACGCTGCTGTTCTCGCGCATGAGCGCCACGAGCTCGAGGTCGAAACCCTGCTTCGTGCCGTCGGCGTCGATCGAGTTGACGAGCAGCTCTCCTGCGCCGCGCTCGATGGCCTCGCGCGCCCAGGCGACGGCGTCGAGGTCGGTCTCGGTGCGGCCGCCGTGAGTGGTGACCACGAAGCCGGACGGGGTCGCGGCAGAACGCTTGACGTCGAGGCTGAGCACCAGGGCCTGCGCGCCGAAGCGATCGGCGATCTCGCCGAGGAGCTCGGGTCGCGCGATGGCCGCCGAATTGACGCCGATCTTGTCGGCACCCGCGGCTTGGAGCCGGGCGACGTCGTCGGTCGAACGGACGCCGCCGCCGACCGTCAGCGGGATGAACACCTGCTCGGCCGTAGCGCGGACGACGTCGTACATCGTCGCGCGGCCTTCGACCGTGGCGGTGACGTCGAGGAACGTGACCTCGTCGGCGCCCTGCTCGTAATAGGTGCGGGCCAGCTCGACCGGGTCGCCGGCGTCGCGGAGATTCAAGAAGTTGACGCCCTTGACGACGCGGCCGGCGGCGACGTCCAGGCACGGGATGACGCGGACGGCGAGGTGGGAGTCGTGTGCCCGCGCACCCGCTCCCTCTGCTGCATCAAGTGCTTTGCTCATGTCTCAGAGCCGCGCGGCGTGGATGGGCGTGACGATGATCGCCCGCGCGCCGAGCTCGTACAGGCTGTCCATGATCTGGTTCGTGTCGTGACGCGACACCATGACCCGGATGGCGGCCCACTCGGGGTCGTGCAGCGGCGAGACGGTGGGCGATTCGAAACCCGGCGCGATCCTGGTCGCCTCGTCGAGGAGCCTGACGGGCAGGTCGTAGTCCATCAGCACGTACTGGCGGGCGACGAGCACCCCTGCAGGCGGCGCTGCAGCACGTCGAGCCCGGCCGGTTCGCCGTTCGACGAGATGAGCACAGCCGTGGAGCGCAGGATCACGGGGCCGAAGATCTCGAGCCCGGCCGCCCTCAGCGTGGTGCCGGTCTCGACCACGTCGGCGATGGCGTCGGCGACGCCGAGTTGCACCGCGCTCTCGACGGCGCCGTCGAGCGACACGAGATCGGCGTGGACACCGTGCTCTTCGAGGAATGCCCCGACCAGACCGGCGTAGCTGGTGGCCACGCGCACGCCCTCGAGGTCACGGAGGTCGGCGTACTTTCCGGCTGGGCCGGCGAAGCGGAAGGTCGACGAACCGAAGTCGAGCGGGGCGACCTCGACGGCGCTGGAGCCCGAGTCGAGCAGGAGGTCACGACCCGTGATGCCGACGTCGAGGGCGCCGGAGCCGACGTACGTGGCGATATCGCGCGGGCGGAGGTAGAAGAACTCGACGTCGTTGCGCTCGTCGGCGAGGTAGAGCGACTTGGGGTCGCGACGGCCGGTGTAGCCGGCCTCGAGGAGCATCTGGCCGGCGGTCTCGCTGAGGGAGCCCTTGTTGGGCACTGCGACGCGGAGCATGAGGGGTTACCGATTCTGTTGGGTCTCGCTCTGACGGGAAACGGAGGGTTTCAGAGTCACAGATGTCGGTAGATGTCAGCCGGGGTCAGACCCTTGGCGATCATCATGACCTGCAGGTGGTAGAGCAGCTGGGAGATCTCTTCGGCGGTGGCGACGTCGCCCTCGTACTCGGCGGCCATCCAGACCTCGGCGGCCTCCTCGACGATCTTCTTGCCGATCTGGTGGACGCCGGCGTCGAGCTCCTTCACCGTGCCGGAGCCCTCGGGGCGCGACGCGGCCTTGGCCGAGAGCTCTACGAACAGGTCGTCGAAGGATTTCACGGTGACTAGGCTACCCGGCTCGCAGCGGCCCGAAGTGCCGCGATCCGGTCGACGGGTTCGGGGTGCCGCCCTTGCCGTACACGGAGGAGCCCGCGACGATCGTGTCTGCGCCGTTCTCGACGGCGGTGACGATGGTCTCGAGGGTGATACCGCCGTCGACCTCGAGCCAGACGTCGCGGCCGGAGGCGTCGATGGCCTCGCGAGCGGCGCGCAGTTTCGGCATGGTGTCTTCGATGAAGGACTGACCGCCGAAGCCCGGTTCGACGGTCATCACCAGGATCATGTCGATCTCGTCGAGCAGGTCGAGCCAGGGTTCGATCGCCGTGTCGGGTTTGACGGCCACGGCAGCACGGGATCCTGCGCCCCTGATCGCGCGCGCGAGGGTCGTCGGGTCGCCCGCCGCCTCACCGGAGAACGTCACAGAGAACGCTCCCGTCTCGGCGTAGAGGGGAGCCCAGCGGTCGGGGTCGTCGATCATCAGGTGGACGTCGAGCGGCAGCGGGCTGACCTCTTGGATGCGCTGCACGATCGGGAGGCCCAGGGTCAGGTTGGGGACGAAGTGGTTGTCCATCACGTCGACGTGTACGAGGTCGGCCGTGTCGATACGGTGGAGGTCGCGCTCGAGGTTGACGAAGTCGGCCGAGAGGATGCTGGGGCTGATGCGAACGGGCACCGTGCAAGCCTAGCGGGGTCGCCGGAAGCGCTGACGATCCTCGGGTTCACCGTCGATCCGCGTGCGCGCCTGGATCGGCGCTGCGTGACCGGATCGTCAGGGGCGCTTGCGGAGGAGCGAGATGAACATCGCGTCGGTGCCGTGCCGATGCGGCCAGAGCTGCGCGAACGGGCCCGGCCCGAGGTCGAGGGGCGCCGTCGAGATGGCTTCGAGCGTGGAGGGAGCGTCGAGGACGTCGATGTCGGCCCCGCCGTCGCGCGCCCAGCGCTTGAGGCCCGACTCGACGATGGCGCGGGTCTCGGCGGTGTGCGGTGAGCAGGTCACGTAGGCCAGGGTCCCGCCGGGGGCGAGGGCTTCGAGGGCCGCTGCGAACAGGGTCGCCTGCAGGCCGGTGAGCTGCGCCACGTCGCGGGGCTGCTTGCGCCAGCGTGCCTCCGGTCGGCGACGCAGTGCGCCGAGGCCGGTGCAGGGGGCGTCGAGGAGGATGCGGTCGTACGCTTCGGGCTCGGACGCGCCGATCAGCGTGGCGTCGCCCTGGCGCACGGTCACGCCGTCGGCCACGGCCGTCAGCGCCTTCTGCACGAGACCGACGCGCGCGGGCACGAGCTCGTTGGCCACCAGCGTCGCGCCGCCCGCAGCCGCCTCGGCGGCGAGCAGCGCAGCCTTTCCGCCCGGTCCGGCGCACATGTCGAGCCAGCGCTCCCCCGCCCGGATCGGCGCGACTCGCGACAGCGCCAGAGCAGCCAGCTGCGAACCTTCATCTTGAACTCGAACCTTAGACTCAGCGACCAGAGGCAGCGAAGCGGGGTCACCGCTCGGGGCGGTGATCGCGACGGGCGAGAAGCGACCAGGATCGGCCGAGGGGAGGTCGGAGGGGTCGGCCAACCCGGGCAGCGCCACGAGGCTCACCCTCGGTGGCTCGTTGTCGGCGGCCAGCAGTGCGTCGAGCTCGTCGGCACGGCCCTCCACGGCGAGGGCACCGCGGAAGGCGCGGATCACCCACTCCGGGTGGGAGTACTCGGCGGCGAGACGATCGTCGGCGCTGGTCGTGCCGTCGAGGACCCGGGCGCGCCACTCGTCGGGCGTCGAGCGCGAGATGGTGCGGAGGACGCCGTTCACGAACCCGGTGCCGGAGCGGCTGCCGACCTCGCGCGCCTGCGAGACCGACTCGTCGACGGCGGCGTGCGCGGCGACCCGTGTGGCGAGGAGCTGGTGACTGGCGAGGCGGAGGACGTCTAGCAGGGCTGGGTCGATCTGGGTGACCGGACGCCGGGCGGCCAGGGCGATGACGCGGTCGTAGTAACCGGACAGGCGGAGGGTGCCGTAGGTGAGCTCGGTGGCGAGGCCGGCGTCTTGCGGGCTGAGACGCGCGCGGACGATGCGCTGTGGGAGCAGCAGGTTGGCGTAGGCGTCGTCGTGCTCGACGGCCCGGAGGACGTCGAGGGCGACGCGCCGCGCCGGCTGGACGCCGCTCACGACGCGGCCCCGGCGACGTCCACGGTCAGCCCCTCTCGGTCGGGGATCCCCCGCAGCCAGTCGCCGGCTGCCATGGGCGTCTTGCCGGCCGGCTGCACCGTCACGACCTCGAGCGGAGTCGTCGCCGTGCCGATCAGCACGCGCTTGCCGTCGAGCACGATGCGCCCGGCCGGCAGAGCATCGGACCCCGTGTCGGGGCGCCGCAGCTCGAGGAGCTTGAGACGGGCGCCGGCGACGCTGGTGAACGCGCCGGGCTCGGGGGTGACGCCGCGGTAGCGGTTGTACGCCGCGGGAGCCGGCCCGCTGAAGTCGAGAAGGCCGTCGTCGAGCGTGAGCTTCGGGGCCAGGGTGACGTCGCCGTCCTGCGGGCGGGCCGTCGCTTCGCCCGCGGCGAGCTGGTCGACGACGCGCGACAGCAGCAGGGCCCCCGAGATCGCGAGCTCGCCGAGCAGGAAGCCCGAGGTCTCGTCGCCCTGCAGCGGCTTGGTGATCTGCCCGAAGACGTCGCCGGCGTCGAGCTCGGGCACGAGCTGGAAGACCGCGGCGCCCGTCTCCTGGTCACCGGCGATGAGCGCGCTCTGAACGGGCGCTGCGCCGCGCCAGCGCGGGAGCAGGGAGAAGTGGAGGTTGATCCATCCGAGGCGCGGCGAGGAGAGGAGAGGCTCGCGCAGGAGGGCTCCGTACGCGACGATGACTCCGAGATCGGCGCCGCTCTCGGCGATGACCCGGGTGACCCGGTCGTCGATCCTGCGCGTCTTGATCACGGGGAGGCCCAGCTCGTCGGCGGCGACCGCGACCGGGGTCGGAGTCAGCACGCGCTTGCGGCCCTGCGGCGTGTCGTCGCGTGTGAGCACGCTGACGATCTCGTGCTCGCTCGCGGCGAGGGCACGGAGGGACGGGACAGCGGCAGCGGGGCTGCCGGCGAAGACGAGACGCACAGGCGGGGGCTTTCGGATCAGTCGGCGAACGGTTCGACGTCGTCGAACCGCACCTTGAGTGTAGGGACGGCGCGTCGCTGATTCGAACCGCGAGGATCGCCCGGGATGCGCCGACGGTCGGTTGCGGCGCGGATGACGCGGCCCCGCAGCGTGGCCGCCACGTCGTGGCCGGCGGCGTAGTCGAAGCGGACGATGGCGCGCACCGTGCCGTCGTCGGTGTCGACCGGCCCCAAGGTCTCTGATCGGATCTCGTCGGGAAGGTCGTCGAGCGCCTTCACGACGGTGTCGGTCTTACCCGTGACAGTGGCCACACGGATCGCCGGCGGGAAGCGCAGGTGGCGGCGGTCGGCGAGCTCGGCCCCGGCGAAGCGGGCGAGATTCCAGGTGGCCAACGCCGAGGCGAGGGCGCCACCCACGCCGACCAGGAACACGGGAGCACGGTGCGCGGCGAGAGCGGTGGCGTTCGCCCACCACCGAAGGCAGTCTTCGGCGACGCGGAGGCTCTCGCGGGCGAGCATGCGCTCGCCGTCGAGCAGCAGGACGGCGCGGTACCCGCCCGGTGCTATCGGCTCGGCACCGCGCGTGGCCACGACGATCGCCGACTCGCCGTCGACGTGCAGGATCGGGCGCGACCCGTCGGACACGACCACCTTCACGCCCGGGAAGGCCCGGCCCAGCTCGTCGGCCGTGCGGCCCGCGCCGGTGCCGACGGTCCGCATCATCGTGTTCTCGCAGGTGGTGCAGTGCCAGCCGACGGCCAACGCTCCGCACCAGGCGCAGGCGGGCGTCGCGGCCGCGTTCTTCTTCTGCAGCGGCCCGGAGCAGCGCAGACAGCGCGCCGTGTCGCCGCACTCGGTGCAGGCGAGCCTCGGCGCGTAGCCCGGATGCGCGACCTGGACCAGCACGGGCCCGAACTCGACGGCGGCCTTCGCCTCGGTCCAGGCGCTCGACGGGATGCGCGCGTTCGCCGCGAAGCCCTCGCGCGACCCCTGCTGAGTCGTCGGGATGACCCGCGGCTGATAGCGAGGGTCGGGCGAGACCTCGGTCAGCCAGCCGATCTCGACGAGGCGCTGCACGTCGGTGCTGCGGGCGTGGCCCGCGAAGACCAGTGCCGGCTTCTGCTGCTCGTAGCGGAGCAGTGCGGTGTCGCGGGCGTGCACGTACGGGCTGAGAGGTTCGGAGAAGAGGGGATCGCCGTCGTCCCAGACCGCGATCAGACCGAGCCTGGTCGAGGGCGCGAGAAGGACCGATCGGTTGCCGACGAGGACGAGCGGCTCGTCTCCCCGCGCCCGCAGCAGTGCGCGGTAGCGGTCGGGGTTCGACTGCCTCGAGTCGAGCCGCAGGATCTGGCGTGCGTCGACGACAGCTTCGAGCGCGGCCACGAGCTGCTCCTGATCGCGGTAGTCGGGGACGGCCAGGATCGCGTTGGTGCCGTCGGCCAGGGCGACGGCGGCGAGTTCGGCGAGGGTGACGGCCCACTGGCCGACCCAGCGCCTCTCGGCCTCGGCAGCGGCGTCGGGGGAATCGGGCAGCTCGACGACGAGCGGCAGCGCATCGAGGGCGAGGCGCGCCCGGGCGCGGACGGCGCCGGCGAGATCGTGCGAGCGGTAACCCGCGACCGGACCGACCGCCGCGTGTCGCGGTGACGGTGCGTCCCCGTGGGCCGTGGCCTCGCCGTCGGAATCGGCTTCTCGCGCCGCCAGCCACGCCTTCTCGACCCGGACCTGGCGCGTGGGGACGGCCAGACGGAGCACGTCGCTCGCCGAACCCCCGGCGCGGTCGGCCAGAGCCCTGGCCAGTCGCCAGACCTCGGGGGCGAGCACAGGGACGGTCGAGAGGAGGTCTTCGATCTCGCTGAGGGAGCCTTCGTGCTCGCTCGCGTCGACGACCTCGATCACGAAGCCGTCGGTCATCCGGCCGGCGGAGCGCAGCGGAACCTTGACGCGCATGCCCGGACCGACGAGCCCGCGCAGCCGCTCGGGCACGGCGTAGTCGAACAGCCGGTCGAGCTGCGGCAGAGGTGTGTCGACCAACACCCTCGCGACGGCAAGGGGCATGGGGCTGCTACAGCCCGGCAGCCGCGCGGAGAGCGTCGACCCGGTCGAGCTTCTCCCAGGTGAAGTCGGGGAGGTCGCGGCCGAAGTGACCGTAGGTCGAGGTCTGACCGTAGATCGGGCGCAGGAGGTCGAGGTCGCGGATGATGGCGGCCGGGCGGAGGTCGAAGACGGCCGTGACCGCATCGATGATGACCTCGTCGGCGACGTGGCCGGTGCCGAAGGTCTCGACGTACAGCCCGACGGGGGCGGAGCGGCCGATCGCGTAGGCGATCTGAAGCTCGAGGCGCTCGGCGAAACCGGCGGCGACGGCGTTCTTGGCGACCCAGCGCATGGCGTAGGCGGCCGAGCGGTCGACCTTCGAGGGGTCCTTGCCCGAGAAGGCGCCGCCGCCATGGCGCGAGGCACCGCCGTAGGTGTCGACGATGATCTTCCGGCCGGTGAGCCCCGCGTCGCCCTGCGGCCCGCCGATCTCGAAGCGGCCGGTGGGGTTGATGATGAACTTCGTCTCGGAGAAGTCGAGGTCGAGCCCCGCCGCCTCTTCGCGGAGCACAGGCGTGATGATGTGTTCGACGACCTCGCGCTCGAGCTGTTCCATCGACACGCTCGGCGAGTGCTGCGTGGACAGGACGACGGTGTCGACGGTCTTCGGGGTGTACCCGTCGTAGCCGACCGTGACCTGGGTCTTGCCGTCAGGCCGCAGGTACGAGAGCACGCCCTCTTTGCGCACGGCGGTGAGGCGCTCGGCGAGGCGGTGCGCTAACCACACCGGGAGCGGCATGAGCTGAGGAGTCTCTGTGGTGGCGAAGCCGAACATGATGCCCTGGTCGCCGGCGCCCTGGCGGTCGAGGACGTCGTCGGCGCTCTGACCGGTGCGCGCCTCGAGCGCCACGTCGACGCCCTGGGCGATATCGGGAGACTGCGAGCCGATGGACACCTCGACACCGCAGGTGCGGCCGTCGAAGCTCACCGAGGAGTCGTTGTAGCCGATGCCGGTGATGAGGTCGCGGACGATGGTGGGGATGTCGACGTAGCCGGTGGTGGTGACTTCTCCGGCGACGTGGACGAGGCCCGTGGTGACCAGGGTCTCGACCGCGACGCGGCTGTGCGGGTCGACGGTCAGGAGGGCGTCGAGGATGCGGTCGGAGATCTGGTCGCAGATCTTGTCGGGGTGCCCCTCGGTCACGGATTCGGACGTGAAGAGGCGGAGGCCGCTGGAAGAAGTCACAGAGTTCCTAGGGGAGAGAGTCATGCAGTGGGGCGCCGCTGACTGGTGCGAAAAGCGGCCTCATCACTCTAGCGCCGGACCACCGACACTCCCCGGACTGCCGTAATACGGGGACAGCCGCCCGCTAGCGTCGACCTGTGGAGACCGTGAACCTCGCGACCGACCGGCTGCTGCTCCGGCCGCCGATCGATGGCGACGTCGATGCCGTCTATCTCGCCTGCCAGGACCTCGAGCTGCAGCGGCGCGTGCCGGTGCCCGTGCCGTACACGCGGGAAGCCGCCGCGTCGTTCGTGCACGACCACGCGCGGCGGGGATGGGAGAGCGGCACGGTCGTGACCTGGGCGCTCGAGCGCGACGGGGTGTTCGCGGGCGTGGTCGCTCTGGACGTGCACGCGGGCCGACGCGGGAGCATCGGCTTCTGGCTCGCGCCGGAGCACCGCGGTGTCGGCCTCGTGCTCGAGGCGTCGAGGGCGGCGATCGACTTCGCATTCGCTCCGCAGCCGAACGGGCTGGGGCTCGTGCGCGTCGAGTGGCGCGCCTTCTCTGGCAACTTCGCCTCGGCGCGCGTCGCGCAGCGCCTGGGATTCCGGTTCGAGGGGATCGCACGGCTCGGAGCCGTGGGGCGCGCCGGTCTCGAAGACGATTGGATCGCCGGTCGACTCGCCACGGACGATCCTGCGCCTCGGCCCTGGCCGGTCCTGCCCGCCTGACCGGGAGAACACCGCCGGACGCGGGAATGCCGGCCACGGAAACGCCGGCGACGGAAACGCCGGACGTGGAAACACGGTCGCACACGAAAACAGCGCTCGACCACGTCGTGACGTGGTCGAGCGCTGAAGAAGCGGTCGGGGACCTACTCGGGGACGACCTCGAGAGGCTTGGCCGTCAGCTTGTCTTCGTTGATCTCGTGCATGGCGACCGAGAGGGGCTTGTCGTCGATCGTCGAGTCGACCAGGGGGCCGACGTTGTCGAACAGCGAACCCTCGTGGAGGTCGGCGTAGTAGTCGTTGATCTGGCGGGCCCGCTTGGACGCGAAGATCACGAGCGCGTACTTGGATTCGACCTTCGAGAGAAGATCGTCGATGGGCGGGTCGATGATGCCCTTGGTTCTGTCGGCCATAGTGCCTCCTAAAGTCGTTGCCGCCGCGCAGCAGGCTGCGAAGCGGGCATTGTCATCAAGTCTACGACCTCTTGGGCCGCTTCGCTGACGTCGTTGTTGACGACCTTGACGTCGAACTCGTCCTGGGCGGCGAGTTCGACCTTCGCGGTCTCGAGCCGACGCTGCTGCTCGGTCTTGTCTTCGGTGCCGCGGCCGATGAGCCGGCGCACGAGTTCTTCCCAGGTGGGGGAAGCAGGAAGACGAGCACGGCCTCCGGCATGACTGCGCGGACCTGCCTGGCGCCCTGGAGATCGATCTCGAGCAGGACGGAGCGCCCCTTGTCGAGCGCGGCGTCGATGGGCGGCCGGGGGTTCCGTAGCGATACGAGTTGTGGACGACGGCCCACTCGAGCAGGTCGTGCTCCCGGATCATCTTGTCGAACTCGTCGTCGTCGACGAAGTAGTAGTGGACCCCGTCGATCTCGCCCGGGCGCGGCTTGCGCGTGGTGGCGGAGATCGAGAGGTGGACGTCGGGGTAGTTCTCGCGGATGTAGCTCGAGACCGTGCCCTTCCCGACTGCGGTCGGGCCGGCCAGCACGACGAGGCGCGACTTCAGACGCCCCTTGGCCTCGCGCTGCGACAGCCAGTCGCCGAGGACGACGCGCTGCCGGACGCCGAGGCCGCCGACCCGTTTGGACTCGGCGATGCCGAGTGTCTCCATGATGCGGGTGACGCGGGTCGGGCCGATGCCCGGGATGCTCGTGAGGAGCTCGCGTACCCGCAGCGTGGCCTCCGGGGCGGCCGCCTCGGTCGCCTCGGCGACCCAGCCGGTCTCGGCCACGTCGAGGGCGGTGCGCTTTCGCTCGGCCACATCGCGCTTGACCTCGGCGCGTGCGCGGCGCGCGGCGACGGCGGCCTTGGCCGCGGCCGCTCGGTCGACGGGGGCGGTGTCATGCGAGGCATGCGGTCACCTCGCCCGAGGCCCGGCGGATCGACTCGGCGACGCCGGACGGTCCGGCCGACAGGATCGATCGCGAGGCCGACACGAGGACGCTGCCGGAGGCGGCGCCGAACAGCCGCCGGATGTCGGAGAACTGCGCTCCCTGAGCGCCGAAACCGGGTGCCAGGATCGGCGTCGACCGGAGGGTTCCGACGTCGATGCCGTGGTCGGCCAGGTCGACCGTCGCCCCCAGGACGAGGCCGACGGAGCCCATCCCCTGGTCGGAAGGGGAATTGTCGGCGAGCACGCCTTCGACGATACCCGCGGCCACGGTCGATCCGGTCTGGAGAATCGCGGTCTGGGTGAGGCGCGCCTCGCGGTTCGACGTCGCAGCGAGCACGAACACGCCTCGACCGGCGGCCCGGGCGGTCGCGATGAAACCCGCGTCGGCCCCGAGCCCCTGGTAGGCGACGGCCGTGGCGGCGTCGACCCGCAGCGGCGAGTCGTCGGAGAACCAGGCGTCGCCGTAGCTGTCCATCGTCGTGCCGATGTCGCCGCGCTTGGCGTCACCGAGAACGAGGAGGTCGGTCTCGCGAGCCGCCGCCAGGACGTCCTCGAGCGCCGCGAAACCGGCGGAGCCGTAGCGCTCGTAGAAGGCGACCTGCGGCTTGACGATCGGTGCATGACCCGTCGCCGCCTCGACGACGCGCAGCCCGAAGTCGCGGGCGCCGGCGGCCGTCGCGGGCAGGCCCCACTCCCCCAGCAGGTAGGGGTGCGGGTCGATACCGACGCACAGCTGGCCGTACCGCGAGAACGCGGCTTCCAGACGGGTTCCGAACGCTGCGGTCACCGCTTCGCTTCTCGCTCGAGCGCATAGTCTTGTAGGCTCGTCACGTCGTAGCCGGTGTGGATGACCTCGATCGACGCCACGGCCGCGGCGAGCTGCGCCATCGTGGTGAACAGCGCCTTGTCGGCGGCGACGGTCGCGGCACGGATCTCGTACCCGTCGGCACGACCCGACGACCCGGACGGAGTGTTGATCACGATGTCGACCTCGTCGCGGTTGATCAGGTCGACGACGGATTCGCCGCCCTCGGAGAACTTGCCGACGATCCTGGTCGTGATGCCGTTGCGGATCAGCACCGTCGCGGTTCCCGAGGTCGCGATGATCTCGAAGCCGAGTTGCTGGAGGCGCAGGACCGGCAGGACGATAGCGCGCTTGTCGCGGTCGGCGACGCTCACGAAGACCACGCCCGAGAGGAAGCCCGCCGTACGCCGCGGTCTGACTCTTGGCGAAGGCCCGCGGGAAGTCGCGGTCGATGCCCATCACCTCGCCGGTCGAGCGCATCTCGGGGCTGAGCACGCTGTCGACGACCTGGCCCTCCTTGGTGCGGAAGCGCTTGAAGGGCAGGACGGCCTCCTTGACGGAGATCGGAGAGTCGAGCGGGACGTCGGAGCCGTCGAGCTCGGGTAGGAGGCCCTCGGCGACGAGGTCGCGCACGGTCGCGCCGACCATGATGCGCGAGGCGGCCTTGGCGAGCGGGATGCCGAGCGCCTTCGACACGAAGGGTACTGTGCGGCTGGCGCGCGGGTTGGCCTCGAGGACGTAGAGGACCCCGGCGGCGATGGCGAACTGCACGTTGAGCAGACCGCGCACGCCGATGCCCTCGGCGATGGCGAGTGTCGCCTCGCGGACCCGGTCGATCTCGCCCTTGCCGAGGCTGACCGGCGGCAGCGTGCAGCTGGAGTCGCCGGAGTGGATTCCGGCCTCTTCGATGTGCTCCATGATGCCGCCGACGTAGAGCTCGGTGCCGTCGTACAGGGCGTCGACGTCGATCTCGACGGCGTCGTCCAGGAACCTGTCGACCAGCAGGGGCTGGCCAGGGCCGATGATGGCCTGGTCGCGGACCCGGTCGAAGTAGTCGGCGAGGAGCTCGGACGAGTAGACGATCTCCATGCCCCGGCCGCCCAGCACGTACGACGGGCGGACCAGCACCGGGTAGCCGATCTCTTCGGCGACCGCGACGGCCGACGCGTAGTCGGTTCCGGTGCCGTTCCGCGGGGCGAGGAGGCCGCCCTGCTCGAGGATCTTCGAGAAGAGACCGCGCTCCTCGGCCGAGTCGATGGCGTCGGGGGTGGTGCCGAGGATCGGCACGCCTGCCGCCTCGAGCCCCTTGGCCAGGCCCAGGGCGGTCTGGCCGCCGAGCTGCACGACGACGCCGACGAGCTCGCCCGAGGCGCTCTCGGCGTGGACCACCTCGAGGACGTCCTCGAGGGTCAGCGGCTCGAAGTAGAGGCGATCGCTGGTGTCGTAGTCGGTCGAGACCGTCTCGGGATTGCAGTTGATCATGATCGTCTCGAAGCCCGCGTCGGAGAGGGCGAACGACGCGTGGACGCAGGAGTAGTCGAACTCGACGCCCTGCCCGATGCGGTTCGGACCGGAGCCCAGGATGATCACCTTCCGGCGATCCGAGGGTGCCACCTCGGTCTCGAAGTCGTACGACGAGTAGTGGTACGGCGTCTGCGCCGGGAACTCGCCCGCGCAGGTGTCGACGGTCTTGTAGACCGGACGGAGGCCGAGGTAATGGCGGTGGTCGCGGATGTCGTGCTCGAGCCGACCGCGGAGCTGAGCGATCTGGGCGTCGCTGAACCCGTGGTCCTTCGCCTCCTGCATGATCTCGAAGGAGAGCTCGTCGGCGTTCTTGACGGTGTCGGCGACCTCGTTGATCAGAACGATCTGGTCGATGTACCAGGGGTCGATCTTGGTGGCCTCGAACACCTGCTCGGCCGTGGCGCCGGCGCGAAGCGCCTGCTGCACCGTCACGATCCTGCCGTCCGTCGGGATCGCCGACAGGGCGAGCAGCTCGTCGACGTCGCCGGGCCGTCCTTCCCAGTGGAAGCTCGAGCCGCGCTTCTCGAGCGACCGGAGCGACTTCTGCAGGGCCTGCGTGAAGTTGCGGCCGATGGCCATCGCCTCGCCGACGCTCTTCATCGTGGTGGTGAGGGTGGTGTCGGCCGCCGGGAACTTCTCGAACGCGAAGCGCGGAACCTTCACGACGACGTAGTCGAGGGTCGGCTCGAACGACGCCGGCGTCACCTTCGTGATGTCGTTCTTGATCTCGTCGAGGCGATAGCCGATGGCCAGCTTCGCGGCGATCTTCGCGATCGGGAAGCCGGTCGCCTTGGAGGCGAGCGCGCTGGATCGGGAGACGCGCGGGTTCATCTCGATGACGATGATCCTGCCGTCTGCCGGGTCGATCGCGAACTGGATGTTGCAGCCGCCCGTGTCGACGCCGACGCGGCGGATGATGTCGATGCCGATGTCGCGGAGCTTCTGGTACTCGCGGTCGGTGAGGGTCAAAGCCGGCGCCACGGTGATCGAGTCGCCCGTGTGGACCCCGACCGGATCGAAGTTCTCGATGGAGCAGATGACGACGGTGTTGTCGGCCGTGTCGCGCATCAGCTCGAGCTCGTACTCTTTCCAGCCGGTGATGCTCTCTTCGAGCAGGACCTCGCTGGTCGGGCTGGAGTGCAGGCCGTCGCCGACCATGCGCAGGAGCTCTTCTGGCGTGTGCGCGAAGCCGGAGCCGAGGCCGCCCATGGTGAACGAGGGGCGGACGACGAGCGGGTAGCCGAGGTCGTCGGCGAATGCCAGCGCTTCGTCGAGGTGGTGGGCGATGTGCGACCGGGCGACGTCGGCGCCCGACTCGATCACCAGCTCTTTGAACATCTGGCGGTCTTCGCCGCGCTGGATGGCCTCGACCTTCGCGCCGATCAGCTCGACGCCGTGCTTCGCGAGGATGCCGGCCTCGTCGAGCGCGATCGCCGCGTTGAGAGCGGTCTGACCGCCGAGCGTCGGCAGGACGGCGTCGGGTCGCTCTTTGACGATGATCGACTCGAGCACCTCGGAGGTGATCGGCTCGATGTAGGTCGCGTCGGCGAAGTCGGGGTCGGTCATGATCGTGGCCGGGTTCGGGTTCACCAGGATCACGCGCACCCTCTTCGCGGAGGACTCGGCAGGCCTGCGTGCCGGAGTAGTCGAACTCGGCCGCCTGGCCGATGACGATCGGCCCGGAGCCGATGACGAGGACGGAGTTGATGTCTTGACGCTTGGGCATTACGCGGAGGCTCCGTTGCGGCTGATGACGAGTTCTCTGAACCGGTCGAAGAGGTGTTTGCTGTCGTGTGGTCCGGCGGCCGCCTCGGGGTGGTACTGCACCGAGAAGGCCGGGATGTCGAGGGCGCGGAGCCCCTCCACGACGTTGTCGTTCAGGGAGAAGTGGCTCACTTCGACGCGTCCGAAGCCGGCCGGGGAGTCGAGCACGCCGTCGACGGGCGCGTCGACCGCGAAGCCGTGGTTCTGGCTCGTGATCTCGACGGTGCCGGTGGTTTTGTCCCACACCGGCTGGTTGATGCCGCGGTGGCCGAACGGCAGCTTGTAGGTGCCGAAGCCGAGCGCCCGCCCGAGGAGCTGGTTGCCGAAGCAGATGCCGAAGAACGGCGTGCCTTCGCGCAGGGCGCCCTGGAGCAGTTCGACCTGGGCGTCGGACGCCGCAGGATCGCCGGGCCCGTTCGAGTAGAAGAGGGCGTCGGCTCCGATCGCGCGCAGCTCGTCCGCCGAGATCGACTGCGGCACGACGATGACGTCGAAGCCCCGCTGGGCCAGGTAGCGCAGGGTCGACGTCTTCACGCCGAGATCGAGGACGACGACGGATCCGATCCGCTCCCCTCGGCCGGGAGGTCGTAGCGCTCGAGGGTCGAGACCTCGCTGGAGAGGTTGCGGCCGCGCATGTCGGGGCCGGCCTTGACGGCGTCGAGCAGCTCGTCGTCGGGGAGCAGCGCGGCGGCGCCGGAGAAGATGCCGGCGCGCATGGAGCCGGTGTCGCGGAGACGCCGGGTGATGGCACGGGTGTCGACGCCACGGATGCCGACGACGCCGTCGCGGGTCAGTTGGTCGTCGAGGCTGCCCTGCGCGCGGAAGTTGGACACGATGCGGCTGGCGTCGCGGACGACGTAGCCGGCGACCCAGATGCGGCTCGACTCGGGGTCTTCGTCGTTGACGCCGGTGTTGCCGATGTGCGGCGCCGTCATGACGACGATCTGGCCGGCGTAGGACGGGTCGGTGAGGGTCTCCTGGTAGCCGGTCATCCCGGTTGCGAAGACGGCCTCGCCGAGGGTGCGGCCGGTTGCGCCGTACGGGCGACCGACGAAACGGCTTCCGTCTTCGAGAACCAGGACGGCTCTGTTCACGGGGGTGCGTCTGTCACGGGGTCTTCTCTCCTGTGGGGGTGATCATGTCGCGGATCGCGGCGACGAGGGCGCGAGGATCGTCGCTGTCGCGGAGGTAGGTGTCGACGTCGAGGTCGCCGAGCCGCCAGCCGAGCTGGACCAGTCCGTCTTGCTCGACGGCTCGGTCGATGGTCCAGGTGGCGCGACCGACCTCTCGGAGGTGCTCGCGGTCGATCAGGATCGGCTTCAGGCCGGCGATGTCGAGGACGACGCCCTCCGGGTGCACGCTGACGGTGGCTCGGGCACGGAAGCCGAGGCCTCCGACGACGATTCGATCGAGGCGGTCGTCGGCCTTCGTCGTCGAGACGTAGAACAGGTCGCGTTCGGCGAGGGCCTCACCGAGATCGGCCGGAGCCGTCGTGGGAAGGGCGATGCCGGCCTGTCGTCGGCCGCGGCTGCGCCATCCGGCGCGCATGACGAAGAACAGGGCCACGGCCACGACGAGGAATCCGGCGAGGATCAGAGGGATGCTCACCGAGAAGCCACCGCCAGGGCGTGCTCGGCGACGAGGCTCTCGTCGACCAGCCGGCCGCCGAGGACCGTCGCGTAGCCGCCGTGGAACGTCGCCTCGACGCGCCCCGGCAGCTCGCGCTCGAGATAGGGCGAGTTGATACTCTTGCCGGCGAGGTCGCCGACGTCGAAACTCCTGGTCACACTTCGATCGTAGAGCGTGATCTCGGCCGGCGATCCCACGCCGATCACCTGACCCTGCCCCTCGACCCGGCCGATCGCCGCGGGCTTCAGCGAGAGGACCCGCTCGACGTCCTGCCAGCCGAGGAGCCCGGTGTCGACCATGGTCTTCTGGACGACGCTCAGCGCCGACTCGAGACCGACCATGCCGTTGGCGGCGTTGTCCCACTCGCACGATTTGGCTTCGGCCGTGTGCGGCGCGTGGTCGGTGGCGACGATGTCGATCGTGCCGTCGGCCAGGGCCGCGCGGAGTGCCTCGACGTCTTCGCTGCGCCGCAGGGGCGGGTTGACCTTGTACCGGGCGTCGTAGGTCGACACGAGGTCTTCGGTGAGCAGCAGGTGGTGCGGAGTGACCTCGGCCGTCACGTCGAAGCCGCGCGACTTGGCCCAGCGGATCACTTCGACGCTGCCGGCGGTCGAGACGTGGCACACGTGCAGTCGCGCGCCGACGTGGTGCGCCAGGAGGACGTCCCGGGCGATGATCGCCTCTTCGGCGACCGCGGGCCATCCTGCGAGCCCGAGGGTCGCGCTCAGCTCGCCCTCGTTCATCTGGGCTCCGATGGTCAGCCGTGGCTCCTGGGCGTGCTGCGCCAGAACGCCGCCGAAGCCTTTGATGTACTCGAGGGCGCGCCGCATGAGCAGCGGGTCGGCGACGCACGAGCCGTCGTCCGAGAAGACCCGCACGCGGGCGCGTGAGGTGGCCATGGCGCCGATCTCCGAGAGGTGGGTCCCTGCGAGCCCTTGCGAGACGGCCCCGATCGGGCGGACCGTGACGTAGCCGGCCCGGTCGCCGAGGGCCTGGACCTGCTCGACGACCCCCGCGGTGTCGGCGACCGGCGACGAGTTCGCCATGGCGTTGACGGCGGTGAACCCGCCCTTGGCCGCGGCGCGCGAACCGGTGAGCACGGTTTCGCTGCCCTCGAAGCCCGGCTCGCGAAGATGCGTGTGCAGGTCGACCAGCCCGGGGAGCGCGAGCAGGCCGGAGGCGTCGATCTCGGTCGCCGCGACCTCCGAGAGATTGCTGCCCAGGGCCTTCACGACTCCCCCGCCGATCAGGATGTCGGTGGTGCGGTCGTCGCTGAGGGTCGCGCCCTTGATGAGGTAGTCGGTCATAGCGCTCCTTGGTTTGCGGCGGCGAGGGTCAGGTACAGGACGGCCATGCGGACGGCCACGCCGTTCGTCACCTGTTCGAGGACGGTCGACTGAGGCGAGTCGGCGGCTTCGTCGCTGATCTCGAGGCCGCGGTTCATCGGACCGGGGTGCATCACCAGCGTCTTCTCGCCGAGCCCGCGGAAGCGCTCCGCGCTGAGACCCCAGGATCTCGCGTACTCGCGGCCGTTCGGGAAGAACGCCGCGTTCATGCGCTCCTGCTGGATGCGCAGCATCATCACGACGTCGGGTCTCACCGCGGCGAGAGCCTCGTCGAGGTCGTAGTGGACGTCGACTCCGAACGCGGCGACGCCGTTGGGGATGAGCGTCGGCGGAGCCACGAAGGCGACCTCGGCGCCGAGCGTCTTCAGCAGCCAGGCGTTCGACCGGGCGACGCGGGAGTGCAGGATGTCGCCGACGATCAGGACTCGGACGCCGTCGAGATCCTGCCCTCGGCTCGCGAGCCCGTGCAGGCGGCGCCGCATCGTGAACGCGTCGAGCAGAGCCTGCGTGGGGTGCTCGTGGGTGCCGTCGCCGGCGTTGACCACCCCGGCGTCGACCCAGCCGCTCTCGGCCAGGACCCGGGGGCGCCTGAGGCGGGGTGCCGGATCACGATGCCGTCGGCCCCCATCGCGGCCAGCGTCTGCGCCGTGTCTTTGAGCGACTCGCCCTTCGAGACGCTCGACCCCTTGGCCGAGAAGTTGATCACGTCGGCGCTCAACCGCTTCGCGGCGGCCTCGAACGAGATGCGCGTGCGGGTCGAGTCCTCGAAGAAGAGGTTGACGACGGTGATCCCCCGGAGCGTCGGCAGCTTCTTGACCTCGCGGGTCGAGACGTCGGCCATGTCTTCGGCGATGTCGAGGATCTGGAGGGCGTCGACGCGAGAGAGATCGGCGGTGCTCAGGAGGTGCTTCACGAGACGCCTCCTCGATGGCGACGGAGTCGTCGTCGTCGGTCTCGACCAGCCGGACGAAGATCCGCTCGGCGAGAGAGGTCGGGAGGTTCTTGCCGACGTAGTCGGCGCGGATCGGCAGCTCGCGGTGGCCGCGGTCGACCAGGACGGCCAAGCGCACGACGCGCGGGCGACCGAGAGCGCTCAGGGCGTCGAGCGCGGCGCGGATGGTGCGGCCGGAGTAGAGCACGTCGTCGACCAGGACGACGGTCTTGCCGTCGATGCCACCGGCCGGAAGCGACGTGGGGCGGGGCGACCTGGTGGGTTGCCGCCGGAGGTCGTCGCGGTAGAGCGTCACGTCGACGGAGCCGACGGGAACGGGTTCGCCACTGATCGACTCGAGTGCGCGACCCAGACGATCGGCGAGATGGACGCCGCGAGTGGGGATGCCCAGGACGACGAGATCGTCTGCCCCGCGATTGCCCTCGAGGATCTCGTGGGCGATGCGTGTCAGAGCACGCGTGATGTCAGCCTGACTCAGCACTTCTCTGGTGCTCAATCGGACCCCCTTCCCCGCCTCTCGGGACGGAACTTAAAGGACGTCGGTGTGGAACGACCTCCACTCTAGCGGCTCCGACTCGGCGTATCGTCCGACCGATGAGCTCTTCGCGCGTCGACGCCCCCTGGTTCGAGTTCGACCGTTCCGCGTGGCGGTCCCTGCTCGCCCGGCAGGGCAGGCTCATCGTGGTCTTCCTCGTGCTCGCCAGCCCGCTGATCGTCTTCGACCCTCGCGCGGGGTTCGATCCGGATGCCTGGAGGCCGATTCCGATCGGGTGGGCGCTGGTGATCTCCGCCCTGCTCATGGGCGGCTTCGGAGTGGGACTCGTCGCGATCCTTCGAGCCGCCGACAGACGGGTGGCCATCGACCTCGCTGGCAGGCGTCTCCGGGTGGGGCGAACCGTCGTGCCGTTCGACGAGGTCGACACGGCGAACGTCGTCTACCCGACGCGGGACGGGAGTCAGGCCCTGTCGATCCGCTTCGGGCACCGGCACAACCCGCATCGCCGAGCGACGGTGATGCTCCTTCGCGGGACCGAGGAAGTCCTGGCCGACGACGCGAAGAAGGTCCTGCTCGAGGCCCTCGCCGAGTGCCCGATCGTCAGGCCGTCGAGCCCGTACGACCCGGCCGGTGAGTTCGCGTCGGCGAACTTCCCGGGCACGCTCGACCAGGCGGGGGCGCTCGCCGTCGTGCGGCATCCGCCGCGTGCGGGAGAGCCGCTCCCCTGACCTGCCTCACTTCTGCGGGTGTTCTCCCTGCCAGAGCGTGTCGACGTCCTGGAACTCCCGCGGGTAGCACCGCGTATCGAACGCGGTGGCCCCGTCGCCGGGGACCGTGTACCCGTAGTGCTCGTCCGCGAACGGCACGACGGCCTCCGGGAAGCCCGCTTCGGCCATGCACGCCTGCAGCCGGTTGAACGCGTTCGTGTACTCCTCGAAGGTGACCTTCCCATCGGCGGTCTCGGCCGCCTGCTGGGCGGAGGGCTCGGCGAGCACCGCCGCTTTCATCCAGGAGACCCACACGGCGTAGCGGGCGTCGCCGGGTGCCTCGACGGTCACCGTCTGCGTACCGCCCGCGGCCGGCTGGTAGATGTTCGTCCACGGGTTCTTCGTCGACGGCGTCACGTTCGACTCGGTACCGCACCGCACCGGAGTGGACACGACGGCGCCATCCAGTCTCTGCGCGTAGGTGGCGGGATCGAGGCACTGGAAGGAGACCACCAGCCGGTTCGCCCCGGGAGGTGCCGCGCTCACCCGGATGTCGCTGGTGCCCTGAAAGGTCTCGAAGCGCGGTTCGCCGAGCAGCCGCCCGTGGTTCATCGCTTCGACGTCGTAGCGAGCGGTCGTGGCCATCAGCGACTCGACCGACGACTGGTCGCCTGAGCCGGCAGCGGCCGCTGCGGTCAGCCCGCCCGTCAGGGCGCCACCGACCACGAAGGCCGCCACCACCGCGATGACGCCTCCGCGAGACGGCCGGCGTCGCCGCCTCGGCGACGTCCCGTCGACCGTGTCGACGAGAGCGTCTCGCATCCTGCTCAGGCGGGGGTGATGTCGTCGTCGTGCGTGTTCACGGGGTGCCTCCGATGGGTTCGGTCGTCGCCTGGTACTGCCGGTGGAGTCGGGCCTTCGCCCGGTGGAGCCTCGATTTGACGGTGCCGGGCGCCACGCCGAGGACCGCTGCGGCCTCGCGTTCGCCGAGACCTTCGATGACGCAGAGGGTCAGGATCCGCTGGTCGTTCAGCGGAAGCCCCTTGAGGGCGGCCACGGCCTGTCCGTCCGAGAAGACCTCCGCAGGATCCGGCGCAGGATCGTCGACCGGGAATCTCCGGAGGAACGCCCGGTACCGCCTCGCCGAACGGCTGAGGGTGTGCGCCGAGTTCGTCGCGGTCACGAGGAGCCACGGCAGCAGTGACCCGTCGACGAAGCGCACCCGGTCGCGGTTGCGCCACGCTTCGAGGAAGACGACGGCGACCACGTCGTCGGCGTCGTCGGCCGTGGGCACCAGCGCCCACGCGTGGCGCCGCAGCCGCGCGGCGTGTCTGTCGAACACGCGCGCGAACGCCCGACCGTCACCTTCGACGGCCAGGGCCCAGTCGGCGTGATCCCCCGTGATCTGGTTCATGCTGTGGAGTGTCCGGCCACGCCCAAAGGTTCCCACCTGCTCGCCCGCCCGCGCCCGCGCCCGCCGGCGCAGCGTCGAAAGGGCCGAAATGCCCGCTCCCGTGCGGGAAAGCGTGCATTCCGGCCCTCTCGAGTCGCGGAGCGAGGGGAATCAGCTCTCGAAGGTCGCGTCGAGGGTGATCTCGACGCCGGTGAGGGCCTTCGACACCGGGCAGGTCGCCTTGGCGTCGGCGGCGGCCTTCTCGAAGGTGGCGGCGTCGATGCCCGAGACCTCGCCCGAGACGGTCAGGTGGATGCCGGTCAGCTTGAAGCCGCCGTCGGAGGAGTCGGCGCCGAGCGAGACGTCGGCCTTGACGTCGAGTGCCTCGATCGTGCCGCCGGCAGCCCCGAGGATCGCCGAGAACTGCATGGCGTAGCAGGCCGAGTGCGCCGCGGCGAGGAGCTCTTCGGGGCTGGTGAAACCGTTCGCCTCTTCGGCGGCGCGCTTCGGGAACGAGACGTCGTAGGTGCCGATCTTCGAGCTGGAGAGCTCGACCTGGCCGGAGCCCTCTTCGAGGCTGCCGTTCCAGGCGGTGCGTGCGGTGCGAGTGGGCATGGTGTCTCTTTTCGTTGGGTGTTCTGCGGACATCGGGTGAGTCAGAGGGTGGCGCGCACGTGCGCCGCGACCGTGGCGATCTGCTGTTGCAGAGCGACGAGGGCCGCAGGATCGAGACCGGTCGCCTCGCACACGCCGGCCGGGATCGAGGCGGTCGCCTCGCGCAGTGCATCGCCGCTCGGGGTCAGCGACACCTCGACGACCCGTTCGTCGTCGGCGGTGCGCGCCCGGGTGAGGTGCCCCGCCGACTCGAGGCGCCGCAGGAGCGGCGACAGCGTGCCCGAGTCGAGATGGAGGCGCTCGCCGAGGTGAGAGACCGTCGACGGCCCCTCCTCCCAGAGCACGAGCAGCACGAGGTACTGCGGGTAGGTGACGCCGAGCGGCTCGAGCAGCTCGCGGTAGCGGGCCGTCAGCGCCCGCGACGCGCTGTAGAGCGCGAAGCAGATCTGCTCGTCGAGCAGGGGCGCGGTCGTCGTCATGCCTGCGACACTAGCACATTGCGCACAACTAGATTGCACGCAACTTACTGGAGCTATAAAGAACGAGTGGGCCGAAATGCACGTTCGGGCGGCTGCCGGCGTGCATTTCGGCCCACTCGGGCGGACCTACGCGGTGGTCGTGGCGATACGGCCGAGGAGGCCGTTGACGAAGCTGCCGGAGTCGTCGGTCGACAGGCTCTGCGCCAGCTCGACGGCCTCCGAGATCGCCACGGCGTCGGGGATGTCGTCGTTGTGCGTCAGCTCCCAGATGCCGATACGCAGGATCGCGCGGTCGATCGTGGGCATGCGGGCCAGCGACCAGCCCTGCGAGTACGTCTCGATGAGCTCGTCGATCTCGGGCCGGTTCTCGATGACGCCCTGCACGATGTCGCGCGCGTAGCCCCAGCTGGAGTTCCGCTCGGGGGTGGCAATCGCGCGCTGCGTCTCCTGAACGAGGGCGTCGTCGATCGAGATCTGACGGATGTCGGCGACGTACAGGACGTCGAGCGCCCGCTTGCGTGCTTTGGTTCGTGCACTCATTGAAAGAAGCGCTGCCTAGTCGTTGACGCGACCGAGGTAGCTGCCGTCGCGCGTGTCGACCTTGACCTTGGTGCCGTTCTCGAGGAACAGCGGAACCTGGATCTCGTAGCCGGTCTCGACGGTCGCGTTCTTGGTGCCGCCGGTCGAGCGGTCGCCCTGGAGGCCGGGCTCGGTGTAGGTCACCAGGAGGACGACGGAGGCGGGAAGCTCGATGTACAGCGGGTCGCCGTCGTGCAGGGCGACCTGGACGTTCTGGTTCTCGAGCATGAAGTTCTTGGCGTCGCCGACGACCGTCGCGGGGATGTTGATCTGGTCGTAGTCGGTGGTGTCCATGAACACATAGCCGTCGGCCTCGGCGTAGAGGTAGGTGTATTCGCGGCGGTCGACGTTGGCGAAGTCGATCTTGGTGCCGGCGTTGAAGGTGCGGTCGACGACCTTGCCGCTCATCACGTTCTTCATCTTCGTGCGGACGAACGCGCCACCCTTGCCCGGCTTGACGTGCTGGAACTCGATCACGTTCCAGAGCTGGCCGTCGATGTTGAGAACGGCGCCGTTCTTGATGTCGTTGGTAGTCGCCATGCGCTGGATGTCCTTTTACGTGTGATGAGTTGTGAAGTGGTCTGGTGCTCTGCGACCCGAAAGCGCGGCACGGTGGCCACGAAGGCCACAGACAAGTGTAGCCGCAACTCTAGGCGGACCTTCGGAGACGGCCGATCTCGCGCCGGGTGAGGCCCGCTGCGATGGCGACGATCGGGCCGTAGACGAAGGCGATCGAGACAACGTAGGTCGTGGCGAACGTGTCGGGTCCGGCGAGGGCGAGGACGACGGCGAGCACGACGACGACAACGGCGGCGAGGAGCACTCGTGTGGCGATGCGCCGGGCCCTCGCAGGATCGCGTTCGGCCAGCCTCAGCACAGACGATCTGAGGCGGGGAGCGAAGGGCCAGAGCGCGAACAGCGTCGTGGACGCGAGGAACGTGTTGTCGGTGAGGATCCCGGTCACGAGTAGGACGACCGCCACGCTCAGGAAGGCGACCCCGGTGGCGCGGCCGTAGCGGCGCGCGGCATCTTCGCTGACGTCGAGGTAGGCGCGCCGGCCGAACGGCGCCATGACGAGTGCGGCCGCCGTGCCGGCGACGGCAGCGACACGCCACCCCAGGTCGAGGCGGTGAGCCGCAACCGTGGACGTGTGGCCGCGGGCGGCCAGGAGGACGACGACCGCGAGAGCGACGACCAGCACCGGCGGGAGCAACCACTCGCGGCGAGTGACGGGCAGCCAGCGCAGCAGAGCCGGATCGATCTCGGCTTCGTCGGGATCCTGCGCCTCGTCATTCACGCGCGCGGCCTCGCCGCCGGCCGTCCCACAGCCGTTGCAGCCGCGGGTACAGCACCTCGAGATCGCGGGGCAGCGCCGCCTTCGTCTCGCGGCTCTCGTCGTCGGCCAGGATCTCCTCGGCGCCGGACTCCACACCGTCGAGCACCTGGGCGACGACGTCGGCCGGGCTGATCTTCGGGGCCTTGACCCGGGTGACCATCTCCGTGTCGATGAACCCCGCGTGCACGGCGACGACGAGCGTGCCCTGCTCGCGGAGCTCGACACGGGCCGCGTTCGTCAGGGCCCAGGCGGCCGACTTCGACGCCCCGTACCCACCGCTGGCCGGAGGCGCGACCCAGCTCGCCACGGACAGGACGTCGACGATGGCTCCTCCGCCGTTGGCCGCCAGCACCGGCGCGAACGCACGGCACATCGCGAGGGTGCCGAAGAAGTTGACCTCCAGCTCGTCTCTCGCCGCGCTGTCGTCGTCGGACCCGATCAAAGGGGTGAGCCGCATGATGCCGGCGTTGTTCACGAGCAGATCGACGTCCCGACAGCGCTCGGCGGCGGATCGAACCTGGACCGGATCGGTCACATCGAGCTCGATCGGGACCACGCGGTCGTCGTCCCAGGAGTTCGGCACGCGCGATCCTGCGTAGACCTTCGCCGCGCCGCGGCCGAGCAGCCCGTCGACGAAGGAGCGTCCGAGACCGCGGCCCGCCCCGGTCACGAGAGCCCTGCTGCCCTCGATCGGGACGGAGAGACTCACGACGCCGCCGGAGCGAGGCGCTCGGTCAGGAAGGCGACGGTCCGCTCGCGGGCACCGAGCGCAGGGTGACCGGGCAGGTCGCGGACCTCGTGCGTCAGCACGGCGTGCGCGCCGCGCGAGAATCCCCACTCGTTGTCGGGCGAGGAGTCGAGTTCGATGATCTCGAACGCGTCGCCGAGCTTCCTCTTGATCGAGTCGAAGCGGGCCCGGGGTGCGGTCGCGTCGTTTGAGAAGCGGAGTCCGAGCGCGCAGACGTCGCCCGCGGACGCGCGCGCGGCGACGCGGTCGAACTCCCTCGGGGACATACCGGGATCCTGCTGTCTCGGCTTTCCGAGCGGGAAGGGCACGGCCGGCTGGCTGAGCACCGAGGCCGCCACGGAGTCGTCGACGGCCACCGCCAGCGCGAAGCCGCCGGTGAAGCACATGCCGATCACGCCGACCCCGGGGCCCGGGGTACGCGAAGCCAGGTCGGCAGCGACCGCACGGAGGAAGTCGGTGATCGGGCGGTGGGCACCCGTGGCGAAGGCGCGGAACTCCGCTGCGACACAGAGCCGCGAGAGGACCCGGAGCGTGTAGCCGATCGTGGCGGGCCTGACCGGCTCTCCGAAGGGTGACGGCACGACGACCGTGAAGCCGCGGTCGACCAGGTGATCGGCGAGACCGAGGACCTCGGGGGTGATGCCCGGCACCTCCGGGATCAGGACGACGCCGGGGCCCGAACCCTTCTCGAAGACGTCGTACGTCAGGCCGCCGCCGGTGAACGGCGAGCGGACCCAACCGGTGAGGTCGGACTCGGGGGCTGACGGCGACATGGGCGTCCTTCATTCGGGAGCTTCATCGTACGATCGCGGTCCGTTCCGCTCGAATGTTTCGGTGGCGTGGCGTTTTCGACTGAGGGTAGACAAGGCCGAATTCCGTGGCCGACAATATGCCCGAGGGCCTCGCCGGGGCCACCCGACTCATTGGCACTGATCATGCAGACTTCCGTTCGCCCTGTCCCCAAGCGATTCCGACCCGACATCCAGGGGCTTCGAATGCTGGCGGTCGTGGCCGTCATCCTCGACCACCTGCTCGCGTGGCCCTCCGGCGGCTTCGTCGGGGTCGACGTCTTCTTCGTCCTGTCGGGATTCCTCATCACCGGCCTGCTCTACCGGGAGCACCAGAAGACCGGCAGGATCTCGTTCGCAGGCTTCTATCGGCGCCGAGCCCGTCGCATCCTGCCGATCTCGGCCCTCGTCCTCGCCGTCACGGTCGCGACCTCGTTCGCGATCTTCCTGCCCGCCCGCGCGAAGACGATCACCGTCGACGCGCTCTGGTCGCTCCTCTTCGCCGGGAACTGGCACTTCGCAGCGGTCGGCACGAACTACTTCGCTTCGGACGGCACCACGTCGCCGCTGCAGCACTACTGGTCGCTCGCCGTCGAGGAGCAGTTCTATCTCGTCTGGCCCTGGATCCTGGTGATCGTCTTCGCGATCGCGGCGCGGCGATCCTGGTCGCGCCAGAAGGGCGTGCGTGCAGTCGTCGTCGTGATGGTCGTCCTCTCGGTGGCCTCGCTCGTCTGGGCGATCCTGCAGTCGGTCACCGACCCGGGGTTCGCGTACTTCTCGACGCTCGCGCGGGCGTGGGAACTCGGCGTCGGTGCGCTGCTCGCGATCGGGGTGCCGATTCTGGGCAGGATCCCCGACCGGCTCCGCCCGATCCTCGCCTGGGTCGGCCTCGCCGGCATCGTGCTGAGCGTGTTCGTCACGTCGGGTGGGTCGGGATTCCCCGCGCCGGGTGCCCTGCTGCCCGTCCTCTCCACGGCCCTCGTCGTGGCCGCGGGCACCGGTGGCGAGCAGCGGTACCTCGCGCCGCTCACCAATCGGGTCTCGAACTACGTGGGCGACATCTCGTACTCGCTCTACCTCTGGCACTTCCCCGTGATCATCCTGCTCGGCGCGATCCTCAAGCCCGGCGTCCTCTACTACGTCATCTGCCTCGTGGGCATGGCGGTGCTGTCGATGCTCTCGTACCACCTGGTCGAGGATCCGATCCGCAATTCCACCTGGCTCGACCGCCGCGCTCGCCAGGAGCGTCGGCAGCACCCCGAGCTCCGGCGTCGGCGTGAGCTTCCGGAGATCCTCTGGAACGTTCGCGCGGGAGACGCCGTGATCTTCGGCACCGCGATCATCGCCGGCCTCGTCTTCGTCACGTATTCGGCCATCTCTGCGCCGCCCCCGCCTCCCGCCGTGGCGGCGATCGCTCCGAACGCGATCCCTTCCTCCGCGAGCGTGACGAAGGCCGACACGGTCACCGGCGCGTCGGGCGGCCCGCAGACGACCGCCGAGAAACAGCTCTCTGCCAAGATCTCGACTGCTCTCACGGCGACCTCGTTCCCCGCCTTCGATCCGCCGATCGACTCGCTCGGAACGACGAAGTGGGTCCACGCCGCCGCCACCAGCGGCTGCGCCGACATCTCGGCGGACAACGCGACCCGGTGCGAGACCGGACCGGCGAACGCCACCAAGCAGGCCGTGGTCCTCGGCGACTCGTTCGCGATCGCCTGGATGCCGGGGCTGCGGACGGCGCTGGCTGATGCCGGCTACCGTGTTCACACGCTGACCTCCGGGCAGTGCCCCGCGGCCGACGTCGTCGTCGACAAGGAGGGCGGTGCTCCGTTCCCCGAGTGCACGGCGCACCGGGCATGGGCGCTCCAGCAGATCGCGGCGATCAAGCCGGACCTGGTCGTGCTCGCCGACTCGGCCGGGACCATCGACCGGCTGGCGACCAAGACCGACCTCACCGGTGGCAGCCAGGCCATCGCGAATGGTCTGCAGAAGACGATCCAAGCGATCAAGCCTCATGCGAAGCGAATCGCCGTGCTGTCGGATCCGCCGGCCGGAGTGGCACTGCAGGAGTGCGTGACCCGTGTGTCGACTCCGAGCGACTGCGTCCGAGAGATCTCCCCGACGTGGTCGGCGATCCAGGCCGACGATCAGGACGTCATCAAGGCGACGGGCGCCACCTACGTCGACACGCACCTGTGGTTCTGCGACGACCAGGGGCGGTGCCCCTCGTTCATCGGAAACACACCCGTGCGAGCGGACGCCGGACACATGACGGTGCAGTATTCGGAGTCGCTCGAGCCGTTGCTCGCGGCGGCGCTGAAGCTCTGACTCCGGCTAGGCGGTGGGGCTCGCCGCGCGGACGGCCGCGCGCACCGCGGCCCGGTCGGCTGCGGCCCGGACCGCGAACCGGTAGGAGTCGAACCCGAGTCCCGTGATCAAGCCCGTCGACACCGCGGAGACCACGCTCGCGCGACGGAAGTCGTCGCGCGATGTGGGGTTGGTGAGGTGAACCTCGATCAGCGGCAGTCCGGCCTCGGTCACGAGAGCGGCGGCATCGCGGAGCGCGTACGAGTAGTGCGTGAAAGCGGCCGGATTCAACACGACTCCCCAGCCGGCCTCGACCGCCTCGAAGAGCCACGAGATGAGCTCGGCCTCGTCGTCGGTCTGGCGGAACAGCACCGTGATCGCCGGATCGAGAGACTCCAGGGCGACACGGAGCTCGCCGGCGGGGTCGCCGGCTCCCGTCGTCGGCCCGCGGCCGCCCGGACGCCCGTGATCGCGCCCGGACGCCACCAGGACGATCGTCACGAACCGATCTCCTGGTAGGCCGCGAAGAGCAGGCTCTGGTCGGGCGCCTCGAGCACGGTCGGACGCGCGAGGTCGTCGAGCACGATGAAGCGCAGCATTCCCGCGCGGCTCTTCTTGTCGCGCTGCATCGTGGCCAGGAGGGTGTTCCAGCGGCCGACCGGGTACTGGATCGGGAGGCCGAGGGAGGTGAGGATGCTGCGGTGCCGGTCGGCGACCTCGTCGGAGAGGCGCCCGGCAAGGCGCGACAGCTCGGCGGCGAAGACCATTCCGACCGAGACGGCCGCGCCGTGCCGCCACTGGTACCGCTCGGCGTGCTCGATGGCGTGCCCGAGCGTGTGACCGTAGTTCAGGATCTCGCGGAGACCGGCCTCCTTGAAGTCGTGGCCGACCACGCGCGCCTTGAGGGCGATCGCGAGCTCGACCACTCGGCGGAACTCGGGTGTAGACGGGTCGACGACTCGGTCGACATCGGCCTCGACGATGTCGAGGATCTCGGGCTCGGCGATGAACCCGGCCTTCACGATCTCGGCGAAACCGGCCAGGATCTCGTTCCGGGCCAGCCCGTCGAGCATGTCGAAGTCGACGAGGACGCCGACCGGCGCGTAGAACGAGCCGACGAGGTTCTTGCCCTCGGCCGTGTTGATTCCCGTCTTGCCGCCGACGCTGGCGTCGACCATGCCCAGGACCGTCGTGGGCACCTGCACCAGCTGGACGCCGCGCAGCCAGGTCGCGGCCACGAAGCCGGCCAGGTCGGTCGTGGCTCCGCCTCCCAGCCCGACGATCGCGTCGGTGCGGGTGAAGTCGGCCTGGCCGAGGATCTGCCAGCAGAACGCTGCGACCTCGACCCGCTTGCCGGCCTCCGCGTCGGGCACCTCGGCGATCATCGCCTCGTAGCCGTCTGCGATCAGCTGCTGGCGCAGCGCCTCGGCCTTCACGCCCAGCGGCGGAGCGTGGACGATGAGGATCTTCTTGGTCTGGGGACCGAGCAGGGTCGCCAGCTCTCGGACGACGCCCCGCCCGACGAGCACGTCGTAGGGCGACGTGCCGTTCACCGGAATGACCGTGGTCGGGACGCCCGCCGTCTTCTCGTCGGTCTCGTCGGCGCCGGTGACCTGCTCGGTCGGTGTGCTGTCGCTCATGGGAGGTCCGTTCCGACCCACTCGACGATGTCGTCGACGACGTGCGAGAGGGGTCTGTGGGAGGTGTCGAGGGTGAGATCGGCCAGCGCCGCGTAGATCGGGGCGCGCTCTTCGGCGATGGCCATCCAGGCGCCGAGGCCGTCGTGGTGGAGCAGCGGGCGGTCGGAGCCGGCGATGCGCGACTCGACCGCCTCGGGGGTGACGGTCAGCAGGATCACGCGCGACGACTCGAGCAGGGACCGTGTCGACGGGTCGAGCACGGCGCCTCCTCCCAGCGAGACGACCACGGGCTGGGCGACCGCCCGGGCCACGGCGTCGCGCTCGAGAGCACGGAAGCCCGGCTCGCCGAGACTCTCGAACAGGGCGGGGATCGGCCCGTGGTCGCGCGCGATGGCCCGGTCGGTGTCGATGAACGGCACACCGAGCGCTTTCGCGACCCGCTTGCCGACGCTCGTCTTGCCGGCGCCCATGGGGCCGATCAGCACGACCGCCTTGGCGAGCGCGGTCATCGGCGGATCACAGCTGGGCTGCGGGGACGCCAGGCTCGGAGGTCGTCGTGAGGAGCTCCGGGATGGCGGCCAGGAACGCGTCGAGGTTGCGGCTGGTCTCGTCGATCGAGTCGCCCCCGAACTTCTCGAGCACGGCGTTCGCGAGCACGAGGGCGACCATCGCTTCGGCGACGACGCCGGCGGCCGGCACGGCGCAGACGTCGGAACGCTGGTGGTGGGCGCTGGCCGTCTCGCCGGTGGCGACGTCGACCGTGGGCAGGGCGTGCGGGACGGTCGCGATCGGCTTCATGCCGGCGCGGACGCGCAGCACGGTGCCCGTGGACATGCCGCCCTCCGTGCCTCCGGCCCGGTCGGTCTCTCGCGCGATGCCCTGATCGGTCTGGAAGAGGGCGTCGTGGGCCTCGGAGCCGCGACGGGTCGTCGTGAGGAAGCCGTCGCCGATCTCGACCCCCTTGATCGCCTGGATGCTCATGAGAGCTTCGGCGAGCTTGGCGTCGAGCTTTCTGTCCCACTGGACGTGGGACCCGAGCCCGGGCGGGACGTTGTAGGCAAGCACCTCGACGACGCCGCCGAGGGTGTCGCCCGCCTTCTTGGCGTCGTCGACCTCGGCCACCATCAGAGCGGAGGTCTCGGCGTCGAAGCACCGCAACGGATCGGCGTCGAGAGCCTCGACGTCTTCGAGGCGAGGCAGCGGACGGCCCTCGGGCACGCGCACGGGCCCGATCGACAGCGTGTGGCTGACCAGCTCGATGCCGAGCTCTGCAAGAAAGGACTTGGCCACGGCGCCGAGGGCGACACGAGCCGCCGTCTCGCGCGCGCTGGCGCGCTCGAGGATGGGGCGGGCCGAGTCGAAGCCGTACTTCTGCATGCCGACGAGGTCGGCGTGCCCGGGCCGCGGGCGGGTGAGCGCGGCGCTGCGGCCCCGGGAGGCCTCGCTGATCTCGACGGGAGAGGCGTTCATGACCTCTTCCCATTTCGGCCACTCGGTGTTGCCGACGCGGATGGCGATCGGGCTGCCGATGGAGCGGCCGTGGATGACCCCGCCGGAGATGTGCAGTTCGTCCTGTTCGAACTTCATCCGCGAGCCGCGGCCGTAGCCGAGCTTGCGGCGGGCCAGGTCGGCCTGGAGGTCATCGAGAAGGACGGGCACGCCCGCGGGCAGGCCCTCCAGAACGGCAATGAGTTCGGGGCCATGAGACTCACCCGCGGTCAACCAACGAAGCATGGGGTCGATTCTTCCACACCCCGTGGTCGGAGCCGCGCGGGGACTGCTTGCAGACCGGCGGTCTACTTGTCGTAGTCGGGGTGGGCGCGCAGCCAGGTCTGGAATTGCGTCACGGCCTTCTGGTGCTCCGCGTACGTGTTCGAGAACGCCGTCTGCCCCGTCTCGAGATTCACCGTGACGAAGTAGAGCCAGTCGCCGGACGCGGGATGCGTCGCCGCGTTCAGGGCCAGGTCACCGGGATTCGAGATGGGACCTACGGGGAGGCCCTTGTGCACGTAGGTGTTGTACTTGTTGCCCGCGTCGGCCCGCTCGGCGTCGGTCGTCGTGACACGACCCGTCGTGCCCGCGCCGTAGGCCACTGTCGCATCCGACTGCAGGAGCATGCCCTGGTCGATGCGATTCTGGAAGACCCGCGCGACCTTCGGGTAGTCGGCGGCGAGGCCCGCCTCCTTCTGGATCAGCGAGGCGAAGATGATCGTGTGCTCGTAGTCGGCCGGCGCCACGCCGGCTGTCGCCAGGTGTTTCTTCATGGTGTCGACCATGGTCTGGAAGTACTGCTTGGCCGTATTGCCCGGCTGCAGGTCGTAGGTCGCCGGGAAGAGGTAGCCCTCGAGACTCGTGGCGTTGGCCGGCAGGCCGTAGGCCTTGTAGTCGGCGGCGGCCGCGCTCACCTGCGCTGCCGGGATCTTCGTCGCGGTCGTCATCAGGGAGACGATGCCCTTGAGGGTCGTGCCCTCGGGGATGACCAGCTTCGTCGTGATCCTGGCCGAGCTGCTCTGCAGCCGGTTGATCGCCGACTCGGCGCTCATGTGCTCGTACATCGTGTACGTGCCCGGCATGAACTGGACCGTCGTGTCGGCGAGCAGCAGTTTGTAGGGCGCGTCGGACGTCTTGGTGATGTCGGCCTTGGCGAGCTTGGTGGCGATCGTCGAACCGATGTCGCCGGAGACGATCGTGAACTCGACCTTCTTGCCGTTGCCGGAGCCGGCGTAGTCGTCGCTCGGCTTCGCCCCGAAGAGAGAGGCCACGCCGGGAGCGTACTGGTTGTAGAGGGACGCGACGACAGCGCTTCCGCCGCCCAGGACGACGACCAGGACCGCGATCAGGACCCAGGTGCCGCGGCGGGGGCCGCGCCCGCGGCCCGAGCGCTTCTCGCGCGGAGGCTTGGGTGGTCGACGGGACGTCTGGGCGCGGGACTCGGGGGCTCCGGAGCCCGCTGAACGCTGCCGGGTGTCGCCGACGCCGGGAGACGGCTGTTGAGCGTTCACCGTCTCGGGATCGGCCTGCGCGACGGCGTTGGCGAGGGCGAAGAGATCGCTGGAGGCGGGTGCCTCGGGTGCCGCTGCGGGTGCCGGTGTCTGCGCGGCGGCAGTCGGGACCGGCGGAGCCGGAGCCGGCGGCTCGGGCTCGGTGGCCGCGGGTGCCGCGGGAGTCGGCGTCGACTCCTCGGCCTCCCTGGCCGCCGCGCGCTCGCGCTCGCGCAGTTCGCGCCGCGAGAGAGGTGCCGCCTGATCGTGCTGCTGCCCGGTGGGGCGAGGTGCCGAGTGACCGGCGAAGATCTCGTCCCAGGAGGGTTCGTCTGCCACGTGTCATCGTCCTTCGTCGGGTGTCGCCTCACTCGGCACGAGGGAACCCGGGGGCGTCCGCTCGATCGCTCGAGGTCGATGGCGTGTTGCAGAATTATAACGGCGGCAACCTGGTCGACGACGGAACGCTGCTTCTTGGCCGACCGACCGGCCGCTCGGAGGGCGCCCTGAGCCGTCACCGTCGAGAGGCGTTCGTCGACCAGGCGCACGGGCACCGAGGCCCCGCGTGCCAGCCGTTCGGCGAAGCCGCGGGCGTCGGCGGTGGACGGCGTGTCGGCTCCGGAGAGCGAGAGCGGCAGCCCGACGATGATCTCGACAGCCGCCAATTCGTCGGCGTGTCCGAGGATCGTCTTCACGTCGGCTCCGGAGTCTCCGGACCGCGCCACGGTCTCGATCGGCGTCGCGAGGAGGACATCGGGATCGGTTCGCGCGACGCCGATCCGGACCTTGCCCACGTCGACGCCGATCCGAACGCCGCGACGGCGTTCCGTCGCGGAATCGTGGCCCTGCGGGAAATCACTCACCGGCACGGAGGCGATCAGCGTCGCAGAGCGTCGGCGATGGCCGAGAGCGCCGTGGGGATCGCGGACACGTCGGAGCCGCCACCCTGGGCGAGGTCGTCTTTTCCGCCGCCGCCGCCGCCGAGGACGCCCGCCGCCGTGCGAGCGAGAACACCGGCCTTGACGCCGCTCTCGCGGGCACCGGCGGTGGTCGCCACGATCACGGCCGGCTTGCCGCCGACATCGGCTGCCAGCGCCACGACGGAACTCGACGACGAGCCGAGGCGTTCGCGGACGGTGGTGGCGAGCGTGCGCAGTTCGTCGGACGACTTGACCTGGCCGACGGACTCGATCACGACGGTGAGCGAACCCAGAGCGGTGGCGGCAGCGACGAGCGACGGGACGCGCGTGGCGAGAGCCGCCGCCTCGAACTCGGCGATGCGCTTCTCCGCCGCCTTCAGGTCGGACGCGAGCGTCGCGATGCGCTCGGGCAACTGCTCGCGCGGTGCCTTGAGCGACGACGTGAGCTGACCGACGATTGCCCGCTCGGCGGCGAAGTCGCGGAACGCATCGACGCCCACGAGCGACTCGACACGGCGGTTGGTCGAGCCGATCGACGACTCGCCGACGAGATTGATGAGGCCGATCTGCGACGAGTTCGACACGTGCGTGCCGGCGCAGAGCTCGCGCGACCAGGGGCCGCCGATGTCGACCATGCGAACCTCGTCGCCGTACTTCTCACCGAACAGAGCCATGGCGCCGGCGGCTCGCGCCTCGTCGAGGGGCAGGATGCGCGTGGTCACCTCGAGATCGTCGCGGATCTTCTGGTTGGCGATGTCTTCGATCTCGGTGCGCGTCGCGGCCGACAGCGGGTTCGACCAGTTGAAGTCGAGACGCATGTAGCCCGCCTTGTTGTAGGAGCCCGCCTGGTGCGCCTCGGGCCCGAGCACCTGGCGGAGGGCGGCGTGGATGAGGTGGGTCGCCGAGTGGGCCTGCGTCGCACCGCGACGATAGACCGGGTCGACGACGGTGGTCGCGGCCGCGCCGACGCCGACCTCGCCGGAGCGGACCTGCACCCGGTGGCTGATGAGCCCCTTCACGGGCTTCTGGACGTCGAGGACCTCGAGGTCGAATCCGTTGCCGACGATGCTGCCGGCATCCGCCTCCTGTCCGCCCGACTCGGCGTAGAGCGACGTCTCGGCGAGGATGACCTCGGCGATGTCGCCCGCGACCGCCTTGTCGACCGAACGGCCGTCGACGATGATGCCGAGGATGGTCGACTCGGTGTCGAGGAACTCGTAGCCGGTGAAGACCGTCTCGCCGGCGGCGCGGAACGCCGAGTACACGCTGAGGTCGGCCAGCGCGGTCTTCCGCGACTTCGCGTCGGCCTTTGCGCGAGAGCGCTGCTCGGCCATGAGCGAGTCGAACGCCGTTCGGTCGACCGACAGCCCCGCCTCCTCGGCGATCTCGAGGGTGAGGTCGATCGGGAAGCCGAAGGTGTCGTGCAGGAGGAACGCGGTGTCGCCCTTGAGCTCGGACTTCTGTGCCTTCTTGGTCTCGTCGACCGCCACGTCGAGGATGCTCGTGCCGGCGGTGAGGGTGCGCAGGAAGGTCTCCTCTTCGGCGAACGCGAGCCGCGAGATGCGGTCGTAGTCGGTCTCGACCTCGGGGTACGCCGCCTTCATCGCGTCACGGGACGCCGCGAACAGCTCGGGGAAGGTGGCCTCCTCGACGCCCAGGAGACGGATCGAGCGCACGCTGCGCCGCATCAGACGGCGCAGGATGTACCCGCGACCCTCGTTGGACGGAGTCACGCCGTCGCTCATCAGCATGAGCGACGAACGGACGTGATCCGCGATGATGCGCATTCGGACGTCGTCTTCGTGGTCGGCGCCGTAGCGGCGACCGGAGAGGTCGGCGGCGCGATCGAGGACGGGACGCACCTGGTCGATCTCGTACATGTTGTCGACGCCCTGCTTGAGGAAGGCGACGCGCTCGAGACCCATGCCGGTGTCGATGTTCTTGTTGGGGAGCTCGCGGACGATGTCGAAGTCGACCTTCGAACGCACGTTCTCGACCTGGTACTGCATGAACACGAGGTTCCAGATCTCGACGTAGCGGTCGTCGTCGGTGGCCGGGCCGCCGTCGATGCCGAACGCCGGGCCGCGGTCGAAGAAGATCTCGGAGCAGGGCCCCGCCGGCCCCGGCTGGCCCGTCGACCAGTAGTTGGTGTCTTTGTCGAGGCGCTGGATCCGCTCGTCGGGCAGACCGGCGATCTGCTTCCAGAGGCGGATCGCCTCGTCGTCGTCTTTGTAGACGGTGACCCAGAGGTCTTTCGGGTCGAACTCGTAGCCGCCGTCGGCTGCGGACGACGTCAGGAGCTCCCACGCGTAGGTGATGGCCTGCTCTTTGAAGTAGTCGCCGAACGAGAAGTTGCCGTTCATCTGGAAGAACGTGCCGTGGCGCGGCGTCTTGCCGACCTCTTCGATGTCGTTCGTGCGGATGCACTTCTGCACGCTGGTGGCTCGCGGGTACGGAGCAGGCACCAGCCCGGACAGGTAGGGGATGAACGGCACCATGCCGGCGACGGTGAAGAGAAGGCTCGGGTCGTCGCTCACGAGCGACGCGGAGGGCACGACGGTGTGCCCGCGGTCGCCGAAGAACTCGAGCCAGCGGTTGCGGATGTCAGCGGTCAGCATGGTGATCTCTCAGATCGAGGAAGGACGTCTGGAAAGGAAGAACGGTCTCAGGCCTGCTCGCGCAGCTCGGCCTCGCGACTGCGGTAGCCGTCGGCCACGGCCGTCTGGAACTGCTTGAGTCGACCGTCGAGGCTGGTGAAGAACTCTTGGCCCCCTGGCGTCTGGTTCACGCGGTGGGCCACGTAGAAACCCAGGGCGGTGCCGACGGCGAGGACGAGGACGTACTTCAACGGACAGCGGCTTTCACGGATGGTTCTCCTTCGAATGGACTGTCGTCAAGCTTAGTTCGTCGCCTGCTGAGCCTGGGGTGAACGACGAAGGGAGCAGCCACCGTGGGTGACTGCTCCCTTCGGAGAGGAACGGGTGAGGCTAGCGGGCGGCGTAGTACTCGACGACCAGCTGGACCTCACAGGTCACGGGAACCTCGGCGCGCTTCGGGCGACGAACGAGCTTCGCCTGCAGCTTGTCGATCTCGACCTCGAGGTACGCCGGCACCTTGGGGAGGACGTCGACGTGGCCACCGGCGGCGGCGACCTGGAAGGGCTCCATGGCCTCGGACTTCGGCTTGACGTGGATCATCTGACCGGGCTTCACGCGGAAGGACGGACGGTCGACGAGCTTGCCGTCGACGAGGATGTGACGGTGCACGACCATCTGGCGAGCCTGAGCCGTGGTGCGAGCGAAGCCGGCGCGCAGCACGAGGGCGTCGAGACGCTCCTCGAGCAGCTCGACCAGGTTCTCACCGGTCAGGCCGCGCGACTTGCGGGCCTCTTCGAAGACGATCTTGAGCTGGGCTTCGCGGATGCCGTACTGGGCGCGCAAGCGCTGCTTCTCGCGGAGACGGACGGCGTAGTCGCTGTCGGTCTTGCGCTTGGTGCGGCCGTGCTCACCCGGAGCGTAAGGACGCTTCTCGAGGTAGCGGGCGGCCTTCGGGGTCAGCGCGATGCCGAGGGCACGCGACAGACGCGTCTTGCTGCGAGTACGTGACTTGGTAGACACAGGGATTCCTATCGATCTTGTCGGTTGACTGATGGTCTGCCAGGCGCGCGAGCGCCGACAGGCGTAACAAGAGGGGTTTCGTCGCCGGCTAAAGGCAACCGTGCAAGCTTACATGAAGACTGCAGGATCGCGGTCACTCGCCCCGGACGATCCGGCGCAGCTTCTCGAGACGCGCGGCGACGTCGCGCTCGTTGCCGTTCGCCGTGGGGTCGTAGTACGTCGATCCGAGCAGCGTGTCGGGAAGGTACTGCTGCTCGACGACGCCGAACTCGGAGTCGTGGGCGTACTTGTAGCCCTTGCCGTGACCGAGGCGCTTGGCGCCCGGATAGTGCGCGTCGCGCAGGTGTTTCGGCACGCGGCCCGCCTTACCCGCCCGGACATCCGCGATGGCCTGGTCGAGAGCGAGGTAGGAGCGGTTGGACTTGGGAGCGGTCGCGAGGTACACGACCGCTTCGGCGAGCGGGATCCGGCCCTCGGGCATGCCGATCATCTGCACGGCGTCGGCTGCGGCCATCGCGATGACGAGCGCCTGCGGGTCGGCCATGCCGATGTCTTCGGAGGCCGAGATGATGACTCGCCGGGCGATGAAACGTGGGTCTTCGCCGGCCTCGATCATGCGGGCCAGGTAGTGGAGCGCCGCGTCGACGTCGGAACCCCGCACGCTCTTGATGAAGGCGCTGATGACGTCGTAGTGCTCGTCACCGTTGCGGTCGTAGCGGAGGAGAGCGCGGTCGACGGATTGCGCGACCAACTCGGCGGTGACGGTGGGGACCCCGGAGCCGCCAGGTGATCCTGCGCCCTCGAGCTCTTCGTCGTCTTCGTCGTCGACCGGGCCCGCTTGGTCGACCAGGGCCCAGGCCGACTGAGCCGACGCCTCGAGAGCGGTGAGCGCGCGCCGGGCGTCGCCCGAGGCGAGGCGGACGATCATCGCGAGTGCCTCGTCGTCGACCTCGACCGCGTCGGCAAGACCGCGGGAGTCGTGGACGGCGCGGACGACGAGCTCGCGGAGATCGTCGTCGCTGAGCTGCTCGAGCGTGAGGAGGAGGGAGCGGGAGAGGAGAGGCGTGATGACCGAGAAGGACGGGTTCTCGGTGGTGGCGGCGATCAGGATGATCCAGCCGTTCTCGACCCCGGGCAGGAGCGCGTCTTGCTGGGCCTTGGTGAACCGGTGGATCTCGTCGAGGAACAGGACGGTCGTGGTGCCGTAGAGGTCGCGATTGGACAGCGCCTTCTCCATCACGGCGCGAACGTCTTTGACGCCGGCGGTGACGGCGGAGAGTTCGACGAACTGACGACCGGACGAGTGGGCGACGGCCTGCGCGAGCGTCGTCTTACCGGTGCCGGGTGGGCCCCAGAGGATGACCGAGACGGCGCCGGTCTCGCCCGTCGTGTCGGAGGCGAGCTGGACGAGTGGCGAACCAGGACGCAGAAGGTGCTTCTGCCCGGCGACCTCGTCGAGGCTCGTCGGTCGCATGCGGACGGCGAGCGGGGTGGAGCTCTGAAGCGAGCGGGGACGGCCTTCGACGGCGCGTGACTCCCCTGTGCTCATAGAACGCCATGGTAGACCTGGCCACCGACAGTCTGCGGCGGCTCAGTGGCCCGCCTCCCCGGCCGATCGCGGCTCTCCGTTACAGTGCAGGCTGGACCATCGCCCATGGAGGATCAGTGACACCGAGCAAGAACCAGGACCGCGAATCGCGCGAGAGGCTCCGCCGGTACACGGCCAGGCAGAAGGTGCACACCCATCAGGTGAAGCGTCGGCTGCGCGACAATGTGGCCGCCATCGTCGCCGTCGTCGTGATCGGAGCCCTGGGAACGGGGTCTCAGATCTTCTACGCGAACGGCGGCTTCAACCCGAAGAAGCCGAGTGCGTCCGCGTCCGCGTCGGCCTCCGGCACCGCCACCCCGTCGGCCACGGCGACGGCAGGCACCACGACCGGCGACGTCCCCGCGAAGTCCGTCGCAGAAGACCGCTCCTGGACGGGCACCCTCGACCTGAACAAGAACGTCACCCTCGGTATCGAGCTCGACGGCAAGAAGGCCCCGCAGGCGACAGCCGCTCTGGTGACACTGATCAAGAAGAACTTCTACGACGGCACGCACTGCTGGCGGATGAGCAATGCCTCGACGGCCAAGTTCTTGCAGTGCGGTGCGACCAAGGCCGACGGCACGGGCGACGACGGCTTCCAGTTCGGCCCCTCGAGAACGTCCCGAGCGACAACGACTACACCACCGGCGTCATCGCCATGGCGCGCGCTTCGTCGCCGAACTCGCAGGCCACGCAATTCTTCATCGTCTACGGCGACACGGTGCTCGACGGCAGCACGGGCGGGTACACCGTGGTCGGCAAGGTCACGTCGGGCCTGCCGAGCCTGGAGAAGAACATCACCGACAAGGGGCTCACCGCCGTCAGCGGCGCGAACGACGGCTCCCCCAAGGTCGCGACGACGATCACCAGCGCCACCATCAAGTAGCCGGGGTCCCCGTCCGGATGACGGGCCTCTGCGGCGAACGCACAGGCTCGGCGCTTGTGCAATAGGCTGAACACCCATCGCGAGGGAGCCGTGTGCCCGAGCGACGAGACGTGCTAACGCAGAAGATCATCCAGCAAGGTGGAATTGTGGCTACGAACGATCAGGCGCCCTGGGGCCGAGTCGCCGACGACGGGACGGTCTACGTCCGCGAAGCCGACGGTGAGCGTGCCGTCGGTCAGTATCCCGACGCGACACCCGAAGAAGCGCTCGCCTACTACGAACGCAAGTACACCGAGCTCGCGGGGCAGGTGACACTGCTCGAGCAGCGCGTCAAGCGCGGCGCCTCCGCAGCCGACGTCTCGAAGGCCGTGGCGCACCTGCGGGAGGCCCTGACCGAGCCGAGCGCCGTCGGCGACGTCGAGGCGCTGCGCACCCGAGTCGCGGCACTCGACACCACGGTCGTCGAGCTGACGCAGCAGCAGAGCGCGGAGGCCCAGGCGGCCCAGGCGGAGGCCATCGAGTACCGCACGACTCTGGTGGTCGAGGCGGAGGAGCTCGCGGCGCAGGATCCCGCGCGGGTCCAGTGGAAGCAGGTCACCGCCGCCATCGACGACATCTTCGCCCGCTGGCAGAAGCACCAGCAGGAGGGGCCGCGGATCCCCAAGGGCGAGGGCAACGAGCTCTGGAAGCGATTCCGCGCCGCCCGCTCGACCATCGACGCCCACCGCAAGGCCTTCTACGCCGAGCTCGACTCCGTCCATCGCGACGCGCGCCAGCGCAAGCAGGCTCTCGTCGAGCAGGCGGAAGGCCTCGCGCCGAAGGCGGCCGACGGCATCCCCGCGTACCGCGGTCTCCTCGAAGACTGGAAACGCGCCGGCCGCGCCGGCAAGAAGTACGACGACGCACTCTGGGCGCGCTTCAAGGCGGCCGGTGACGTGCTCTACTCGGCCAAGAGCGCGATCGTCGCGCACGACGAAGCCGAGTACGAAGGCAACCTCGAGGCCAAGCTCGCCCTGCTCGACGAGGCCGAGTCGATCCTGACCATGACCGACCGCACCCAGGCGCGCGACGCCCTCATCTCGGCTCAGCAGCGTTTCGACGACATCGGGCGGGTCCCGCGCGAGCAGGTCCGACCCGTCGAAGACCGCCTCCGCAAGATCGAGAACCACGTCCGCAAGCTCGACGACGACTTCTGGCAGAAGAACAACCCCGAGCGGAAGGCACGTTCGGAGGGGCTGGCCGGTCAGCTGCAGGACGCCATCGCCAAGCTCGAGCTCGAACTCGACGCTGCGCAGGCTTCCGGCGACAAGCGCGCGATCAAAGACGCCCAGGAGGCGCTCGACGCCCGCCGCGTCTGGCTGGACGCCCTGGGCTCGTAGACGGCTCTTCACAGTCACCCCGCCGGCGGCGAGTTCTCCACACCGAGGAGGATTCGCCGCCGATGTCGTGAGTCGAGCGTCAGGCTTTCCGCATGACCTCCTCACTCCCCCGGCTCCTGACCACCCGCGACCTGCCGCACGCCGAGCTGCAGGCCGCCGCGCTCGACGGTGACGTCTTTCGCGTCGACCGAGCATTCTGTTCGGTCGCCGAGTTCGACGTGCCTTGGCGTCGGGCGTCGGCGCTCGAGATCCCGGAGTCGCTCGTGCTGGCGGGGCGGTCGGCGGCGTGGGTGTGGGGCGCGCAAGAACTGGCGCCGATTCAGCACGAGGCGTTGCGGGTCGGGCCCGGCAGACACGTCGGCGCCACGGCGGGCTACCGCGTGAGCGCCGCCGTGGTCGACCCGGGCGACATCGTCGACTTCGGTCCGGTGCGGGTGACCGGCCCCACACGCACGGTCGTCGATCTCTGCCGAGCCGACGGCTACGACGACGAGGTTGTCGACGTCGTCAGGCGACTCGTCTCAGAGCACCGGGTCGGCAGGGCAGGATGCTCCGCGGTGCTCGAGCGGGCGCGCCCGCTCCCCCACAGCCGCAGAACGCGCGCTCGGCTCGAAGCCCTCCATCTCGGCTGACGGCGCGGACGTGCACGGGATCCGGGGGCCGAGCGAGGGCTCGTCAGACCGCGGCGGCCTGGTTGATGCGGATCGTGTTGCCGGAGGGGTCGCGGAAGGCGCAGTCGCGGGGCCCCCAGGGCTGGTCGATGGGCTCCTGGAGAACCTCGGCGCCGGCGGCCTGGGCACGCTCGAAGGCCGCGTCGACGTCACTCGACGTGAACACGAGGATCGGCAGGGCGCCCTTGGCGAGCAGCGCCTCCATGGCGTCGCCGTCGGCTTTCGAGCGGCCGGCGTGAGGCTCGGAGAGGACGAGCTGCGCGGAGCCCGCGGCGGGGTCGCCGAGCGTGACCCAGCGGAACTCCCCCGAGGCCACGTCGTTGCTCACCTCGAAGCCGAGGGCGTCGCGGTAGAACGCGATCGACTCGTCGGGATCGGAGACGGTCACCTGGCAGTACTGCAGTGCGATTGTCATGACTCCACGGTAGGGCCGTTGCCCAGCCGGGGCTTCTCCGATCCTGCTCGATGGCCGGGGTGCCGTCGGCGAGATCGCCCCGGTCAGCCCGCAGAGACCCCGGGGCGAGCGGCGGCGCCGAGGTAGGGCGGTCGCGTGACGAGTCGCGCGATGCAGCCGGGCATGGCCTCGACCGCGGCGTGATCACGAGCCCGATAGGCCGACGGCGTCTCGCCGGTGAGCTGCGTGAAACGCGAACTGAAGCTGCCGAGCGACGTGCTGCCGACGGCGAAGCAGGCGTCGGTGACCGAGGTGCCGGCGCGCAGGAGAGCCATGGCCCTCTCGATCCTGCGCGTCATGAGATAGCCGTACGGCGTCTCGCCGTACGCGTCGCGGAAGATGCGCGAGAAGTGGGCCGGCGACATGAACGCCTCCGCCGCCATCGTCGGGACGTCGAGCGGCGAGGCGTACTCGCGGTCGATGAGATCGCGAGCACGCCGGACGGCCACCAGGCGGGCGACGTACTCGGGATCGGACACGGCGGCGGAGGCGCGGGCCGGGTCAGCCGCCGCTGACGCGGTAGACGTCGTACACCGCGTCGATGCGGCGAACCGCATTGAGGACGCGGTCGAGGTGGGTGGTGTCGCCCATCTCGAAGACGAACCGGCTCAGGGCGAGCCGCTCGGACGACGTCGAGACCGTGGCCGACAGGATGTTGACGTGGTGCTCGGACAGGACGCGGGTGACGTCGGAGAGCAGCCCCGACCGATCGAGGGCTTCGATCTGGATCTGCACCAGGAACACGCTCTTCGACGACGGAGCCCAGGAGACGTCGATCATCCGCTCGGGTTCGTTCATCAGGCTCTGCACGTTGTGACAGGTCGCCTGGTGGACGCTGACGCCCTGGCCGCGAGTGATGAAGCCGACGATCTGGTCGCCGGGCACCGGAGTGCAGCACTTGGCGAGCTTGACGAGGATGTCGGGTGCGCCGCGGACGAGCACGCCGGAGTCGCTGTTGCGGATCGGGCGCTGTCGACCCTTCGAGGGGAACTCGAGGTCGAGGTCGGTGTCGTCGTCGGTCTGGGTCTGGACGGCCGCGAGGATCTTCTCGATCACCGACTGCGTCGAGATGTGCCCCTCGCCCACCGCGGCGTAGAGGGCCGTGATGTCGTCATAGCGCATTGCTGCAGCCACCTCGGCGATGGAGTCTTGGCTCATCAGCTTCTGCAGCGGGAGGTTCTGCTTGCGCATGGCCCGCGCGATCGCGTCTTTGCCCTGCTCGACGGCCTCGTCGCGGCGCTCTTTCGTGAACCACTGGCGGATCTTGTTGCGCGCCCGCGGACTCTTGACGAACGCCAGCCAGTCTTGGGACGGGCCGGAGTCGGGATTCTTCGACGTGAAGACCTCGACGACGTCGCCGGAGGTGAGCGTCGACTCGAGTGGCACGAGGCGGCCGTTGACCTTGGCGCCCATCGTGCGGTGGCCGACCTCGGTGTGGACGGCGTAGGCGAAATCGACGGGCGTGGCCCCGTTCGGAAGGCCGATGACCTTGCCCTGCGGCGTGAAGACGTAGACCTCTTTGGCGCCGATCTCGAACCGCAGGCTGTCGAGGAACTCGCCCGGGTCGGCGGTTTCGGCCTGCCAGTCGGAGATGTGCGCCAGCCACGCCATGTCGGTCTCGGTCTTGGGGTCGTTCTGGGAGTCGCGGCCCCCGTTCATCCGCTGCTTGTACTTCCAGTGCGCGGCGACACCGAACTCGGCACGCTGATGCATCTCGTGCGTGCGGATCTGGATCTCGACCGGACGACCCTTGGGGCCGATCACGGTGGTGTGCAGCGACTGGTAGAGGTTGAACTTCGGGGTCGCAATATAGTCTTTGAACCGGCCGGGGATGGGGTTCCAGCGGGCGTGGATCGAGCCCAGCACGGCGTAGCAGTCGCGCAGGCTGTTCACGAGCACGCGGATGCCGACGAGGTCGTAGATCTCGTCGAACTCACGACCGCGGACGATCATCTTCTGATAGATCGAGTAGTACTGCTTAGGGCGGCCGACCACGTCGCCCCGGATCTTCGACGACTTGAGGTCGCTCTTGACGACGTTGATGACGTTCTGCACGAACTGCTCGCGCTGCGGCGTGCGCTGCTTGACCAGGCTGTCGATCTCGACGTAGAGCTTCGGGTGGAGCACCGCGAACGAGAGGTCTTCGAGCTCCCACTTGATCGTCTGGATCCCGAGCCGATGCGCCAGCGGAGCGTAGATCTCGAGCGTCTCGGTCGCCTTCCGCGTCGCCGACTCGGACTCGACGAAGCCCCAGGTGCGGGCGTTGTGGAGTCGGTCGGCGAGCTTGATGACGAGCACTCGGATGTCTTTCGACATGGCGACGACCATCTTGCGGACGGTCTCGGCCTGGGCGCTGTTGCCGTACTTCAGCTTGTCGAGCTTGGTGACTCCGTCGACCAGCATCGCGATCTCGTCGCCGAAGTCGGCCCGGAGCATCTCGAGCGTGTAGTCGGTGTCTTCGACCGTGTCGTGCAGCAGCGCCGCGGCGATGGTCTTGGCGCCGATGCCGAGGTCGGCCAGGATCTGCGCGACCGCGACCGGGTGCGTGATGTACGGTTCGCCGCTCTTGCGGAGCTGACCGGCGTGTGCCTTCTCGGCCGTGACGTAAGCGCGGTCGATGATCGAGAGGTCGACCTTGGGATGGTGCATGCGCACCGTCTTGATGAGGCGATCGACGGCACCTGCCGGCTGGCTGCGGGAGAACAGACGCGGGAGGAGGGTGCGAAGGGACGCGGCGTTCTGGACGGGGGCCGGAGAGGAGGCTCCGGGCCCGGAACGGACCGGACCGGCCTCGCCGGGCGCAGAGGTGTCTGTCGTGGTGATGTCAGTCGTCATCCGCGCCCACTCTCGTCTCGAGTCGAAACTCCAGGATAGTCGTCCCGGTCAGCCGACAGACGGTGCGGAGCCGTTCTCGCTGGTCAGTTCGCCGTCAGCGTCGTGCCAGGCGACCATGCCGCCGAGCACGTCGACCGCGTCGAAGCCGTTTCGGCGAAGCGCCGCAGTGACCTGCGCGGAGCGACCGCCGAGGTGGCAGACGACGAGCACCTCGCGGTCGTCGGGCACCTCGGCCACGCGCGCGTTCAGCTCGGACATCGGAAGCAGATGCGCGTCGGGCGCGTGACCCGCATCCCATTCGTGCTGCTCCCGCACGTCGAGCAGGTAGGCCCCCTGCGAGACGGCCGAGATCGCCTCCTGTGCGGTGATCGCCTGACGCTCGTCGCTCACGAGGTGACCTCGAGCTTGGACTTGGAGTCGGTCTTCTTGGCGTCGGCCTTCTTGACGAGGGTCTCGTGACCGCGGATCTGCGCGTAGACCGGGGCAGCGATGAAGATCGTCGAGTAGGTACCCACCAGGATGCCGATGAACAGCGAGAGCGAGATGTCGCGCAGGGTGCCGGCGCCGAGGAGCAGAGACCCGATGAAGAGGATCGCGGCGACTGGCAGCAGGGCGACGACCGAGGTGTTGATCGAGCGCACGAGGGTCTGGTTGACGGCGAGGTTCACGGATTCGCCGAAGGTGCGGGCCGAGCCGTTCTTGTCTTCTGCGTTGTTCTCACGGATCTTGTCGAAGACCACGACGGTGTCGTAGAGCGAGTAGCCGAGGATGGTCAGGAAGCCGATCACCGCCGCCGGCGAGACCTGGAACCCGAGGACGCCGTAGACACCGGCGGTGATCACGAGGTCGTGGATCAGGGACACCATGGCCGCGGCCGCCATCTTCCAGGTCCGGAAGTAGATGGTCATGAAGATGGCCGCCAGGATCAGGAAGATCACGAGACCGCGGATGGCCTGCGTCGTGATGTCACCGCCCCAGGTCGCACCGATGAACGAGGTCGCGACGTCTTTGGCGGGAACGTCGTAGGCCTTAGCCAGCTGGTCGCCCAGCGCATCGGTCTGCTTGGTGGTGAGCTGGTTGGTCTGAACGCGCACCGTGTTGCCGGCCACCGTCGATACGAGCGGCGTGGCCGTCGAGTCGAACTTCGTGACGGTGTCGACCGCGATGGTCTGATCGGGGTTCTTCAGCCCGGAGATCTGGAACTCGCTGCCGCCGGTGAAGTCGATGCTGAACTGGAAGCCGCCGCGCGCGAACGGGATGATGACCGAGGCCAGCACCATGAAGATCGCGATCGCATACCAGATCTTCCGTCGGCCGACGATGTTGTACGAGCGTGCCCCGGTGTAAAGGTCGTTTCCGAATTTGGAGAAGCTGGCCATCAGGAATCCTTCTCGGACGTGGTGCCTTGGGTTTTTTCTGACGCAGCCTCTTTCGCCGCTGCAGCTTCGGCTGCGCGCCGCTCGGCGATCGTCTGCCGCTTCTCGACCTCTTTGCCACCGGCCTTCTTGCGGCCTCCCGCCACCACCGGCTCCCGGAACGAGGCGCGACCGCGGTACACGGCGCCGAGCGCGTTCGGGTCGAGGCCGGAGAAGCGGTGCCCGCCGCCGAAGTAGCGGGTGCGGGCGATGAGTCGCAGCATGGGGTGCGTGAACAGGGTCACCACGACGACGTCGATCAGCGTCGTGATGAGCAGGGTCAGAGCGAAGCCCTTCACGTTGCCGACGGCCAGGATGTAGAGCGTGACCGCGGCGAGGAAGTTGACCGTGTCGGAGGCGAGGATCGTGCGGATGGCGCGCTTCCAGCCCGCCTCGACGGCCGATTCGAGAACCCTGCCGTCGCGCAGTTCGTCACGTATTCGTTCGAAGTAGACGATGAAGGAGTCGGCCGTGATGCCGATGGCCACGATCAGACCCGCTACGCCCGCCAACGACAGGCGGTACCCGTCGTGCCAGGAGAGGAAGTCGATGGTGAGGTAGGTGATCACCCCCGAGATCGCAAGCGACAGCACCGTGACGAAGGCCAGGGCGCGGTACTGGATGATCGAGTAGATGATCACCAGGATCAGCCCGATGAGACCGGCGATGAGGCCGGACAGCAGCTGCGTCTTGCCGAGCGTCGCCGAGATGGCCTCGTTGCTCTGCACCTGGAAGTTGATCGGCAGGGCGCCGAACTTGAGCTGGTCGGCGAGCGTCTTGGCAGTGTCGGACGTGAAGGTACCTGTGATCTGCGCCGAGCCGTCGGTGATGGCCGAGTTGGTCGACGGGGCGGTGATGACGAGGCCGTCGAGGACGATGGCGAACTGGTTCCGCGGAGCGGTGAGCGACACCAGGCGGCTGGTGACGTTCTTGAACTCCGTCGTGCCCTTGCCGTTGAAGTTGATGTTGACGGCCCACTGACCGGTGCTGTTGCCCTGCGAGTTGGTCGCCAGGCCGCTGGTCGCGTCGCTGATCGTCGAGCCCTCGACCTCGACCGGGCCGAGGATGAACTTCGACGTGCTGCCGCTGTCGTCGGTGGAGCAGGTGACCAGCGGCTTGTCGTCGGGAGCGTTGGAGACGTCGTCGGGAGCCGCGCAGTTGTAGTTCGTGTAGAGGTCGGCGAGCCGCGCCGAGATCCAGGAGACGTCGCTCGCGTCGGTGGGCTTGGCCGTGGGTTTGGCGTCGAGAGTCTTGCTCGGGACGTAGGGCGTCGCCGAAGCCGACTTGCCGACCGAGCTGGAGGAGACCTGCTCGGTGTAGAGGACGGGGCGGAACGTCAGCCGGGCGGCCGACTCGATCCGGTTCAGCGTGGCGGCGTCGGGCTTGCCGGGGATCGACACGACGATGTTGTTCTTGCCCTGCGTGTTGATCTCGGCCTCGGTCACGCCGTTGGCGTTGATGCGCTGACGGATGATCGAGACGGCCTGGTTGAGCTGGTCGGACGACACTGTCTTACCGCTCTGGAGCTGCGCCTGCAGCGTGACCTGCGTGCCGCCCTGCAGGTCGAGCGCCAGCTCAGGGACGAAGCTCGCGTTGCTCCACCAGCCCGCGGTCGAGTTGGTCGTCTTGTGCAGGATCGTCGCGGCCCCGTTGAGCGCGGTGATCGCGGCGATGATCACCAGCAGCCAGGTCAGGGAACGGAGGGCCTTCTTCGCGGGCGTCGATCGTGCCACGTAGAAACTCAGCTTTCTCATGCGGAGAGCGCCGCGGAACAGCGGCTCTCACCGGGTGGGATCCGACCGGATGGCCGGATGGGTCACAGGGTCAGGACTTGTCGTTGTCCGACTCACGCGACGTGCTCGTGGTCGAGTTGGAGTCGAGCCGTTCGCCGAACTCGGGCGACGGCGACTGGATGGCGTGGTCTTCGTTGAGTGAGTACGACGGAGTGGACTCGGTCGGGTCGACGACGGTCTCGGTGCTGTCGGCGTCGGCGACCGGCTCGACCACGCGGCCGAGCGTCTGACGGTGGACCTTGATGATCGTGCCGGGGGCGATCTCGACCTCGGCGACGTTGTTCTCGTCGTCGATGGAGACGAGCGTGCCGTAGATGCCGAAGGTCAGCATGATCTCGACGCCGGGGACCATCTTGGTCTGCAGGGCGGCCTGGTCGCGCTGACGCTTGCGGCGGTTACGGAAGATGAAGAAGACCAACACGACCAGGAGGACGAGCATGATCGCTGTAGGTGCATCCATGAGAATTTCTACTTTCGCATCGTAACGGTGGTGAGGCGTGGGGGTGCCGCGGAGATGTCAGCCGCGGCTGCTGGGAACTCGAAGGCACAGAAGCCTCCGGCGATTATAGGCCATCGTCGAACAGCCCTCCTGAGCGTCGCTGGAGGCCGAAGTGCCGCCAGGCCTCCGGCGTCGCGATCCTGCCTCGGGGCGTCCGGGTCAGGAGACCGACTCGGACCAGGAACGGCTCGACCACGGATTCGATCGTGTCGGCCTCCTCTCCGACCGAGACGGCGAGCGTGTTGAGACCGACGGGGCCGCCGTCGAAGCGTTTCAGGATCGTCTCGACGACGGAGCGGTCGAGACGGTCGAGCCCGAGGGAGTCGACGTCGTAGAGATCGAGGGCGGCTCGCACGGTCGCGAGGTCGGCGCGCAGCCCGTGGACGAGCGCGTAGTCGCGGACCCGCCGGAGCAGCCGGTTGGCGATTCGCGGTGTTCCGCGGCACCGGCCGGCGATCTCGGCGAGGGCGTCGCGGTCGATGTCGACCTCGATCAGGGCGGCGGCGCGTCGCAGGACCTCCTCGAGTTCGGGCTCGTCGTAGAACTCGAGGTGCGCCGTGAACCCGAAGCGGTCGCGCAGCGGGTTCGGGAGGAGACCCGATCGCGTGGTCGCGCCGACCAGTGTGAACGGCGAGAGTTCGAGCGGGATGCTGGTGGCGCCCGCCCCCTTGCCGACCATGATGTCGATCCGGAAGTCTTCCATCGCCAGGTAGAGCATCTCTTCGGCCGACCGGGCCATCCGGTGGATCTCGTCGATGAAGAGGACCTCGCCGGGAACGAGCGAGGACAGGACGGCCGCGAGGTCGCCGGCGTGCTGGATGGCGGGCCCGGAGGACATCCGAAGCGGTCGATTGCCCTCGTGGGCGACGATCATGGCGAGGGTCGTCTTGCCGAGGCCGGGCGGGCCGGCGAGGAGGACGTGGTCGGGGGTCCGGCCCTGCATGGCTGCCGCGCGGAGGAGCAGCTCGAGCTGCCCGCGCACCTTGGTCTGTCCGACGAACTCGGTCAGCGACTTGGGCCGGAGCGCTCCTTCGAAGGCGAGTTCGGCCTCGGACTCGAGGTCGGGGCGGGTGAGGTCGTCGCTCATCGGGTGGCACCGGAGCGCTGCGGGCCGAGCCGCGTCAGCGTGGCGCGCAGGAGAGCCGGGACGGCCGTGGTGACGGACGCGTCGGCGTCGTCGAGGACGGCGTCGATGGCGACCTGCGCGTCGCGCTCGGACCAGCCGAGGCCGATCAGGGCGATCAGGACGTCGGCCGCGGTGGTGTTCTTCGCCGTGACGCTGGGCGCCTGGATGCGGATGTCGAGTTTGCCCGTGAGCTGGACGACGATCAGCTTGGCGGTCTTGGGGCCGATGCCGGACACGCGGCGGAAGGCGGCGTCGTCTTCTGCCGCAACGGCCGAGGCCACCTGGGACGGGGTGAGGTGGGCGAGGACGCCGAGAGCCGACTTCGGACCGACGCCCGTGACACCGCGCAGGAGGTCGAAGACCTCGAGTTCGTCGGCCGAGGCGAAGCCGAACAGGGAGAGGTCGTCTTCGCGGACGATGAGCGTGGTGAAGAGGTGGGCGGCCGTGCCGACGGGCATCGACAGGGCCAGTTGCGGAGTGACGGACACTTTGAGGCCCACTCCCCCGACCTCGATGACGACCGTGGACCCTGATGCTGCGGCCACGGAACCACGGAGACTCGAGATCATCCGCCCAGCCTAGGAGTGCGCACCGACTTCTCGGCGTCACGCCACGCTCGCTGAGCCGGCGTAAGGCGCGTGCCGGACGCCGAACCGGCCGACGTGGCTGCTGCCGGCACGCCGTCGCGGCGCCAGGCGTGGCAGATGGCCAGCGCGAGGGCGTCGGCCGCGTCGGCGGGCTTGGGCACCTCGTCGAGGCGGAGCAACCGTGCCACCATCTGGCCGACCTGCGCCTTGTCGGCGGAGCCGTACCCGGTGACGGCGGCCTTCACCTCGGACGGGGTGTGCAGAGCCACGGGGATGTCGCGCTCGGCGGCGGCTCGCAGGGCGAGACCGCTCACCTGGGCCGTGCCCATGACCGTGCGGACGTTGTTCTGAGCGAAGACACGCTCGATCGCGATGGCGTCGGGCCGGAACTCGTCGATGAGAGCCTCGAGTCCGCGTGCGATGGCCAGGAGACGCCGTTCGAGCGGGAGGTCGGCGGCCGTCCGGAGCGTGTGCACGGAGACGAGCGTCGGCACCCGCGTGGTCGAGACCTCGATTACGCCGACGCCGCACCGGGTGAGGCCTGGATCGATGCCCAGCACCCGGAGCGCCACCGGATGCTACTCGTCGTCGTCGAGCTCGGCCTGGACCTCGGCGGAGACGTCGACGTTCGAGTAGACGTTCTGGACGTCGTCGTCGTCGTCGAGGGCGTCGATGAGGCGGAAGACCTTGCGCGCGGTCTCGGCGTCGACCTCGATCTTGAGGCCGGGGACGAACTCGATGTCGGCGGCGTCGTAGTCGATGCCGGCGGCCTGGAGCGCGGTGCGGGCGGGCACGAGGTCGCTGGGGTCGGTCTGGATCTCGAAGCCCGCGCCCTGGTCGACGACGTCTTCGGCCCCTGCGTCGAGGACGGCGCCCATGACGTCGTCTTCGGTGAGGGTGTCGGTCTTCATGACCGTGATGACACCCTTGCGGCTGAAGTTGTAGGCGACGCTGCCCGGGTCGGCCATGGTGCCGCCGTTACGCGACATGACCGTGCGGACGTTGGCGGCGGCGCGGTTCTTGTTGTCGGTGAGGCACTCGATCATGAGCGCGACGCCGTTGGCGGCGTAGCCCTCGTAGATGATGGTCTGGTAGTCGACGCTCTCGCCGCTGAGACCGGCGCCGCGTTTGACCGCGCGGTCGATGTTGTCGTTGGGGACCGAGGTCTTCTTGGCCTTCTGGATAGCGTCGACGAGAGTCGGGTTGCCCGAGAGATCGGCGCCGCCCATCTTGGCGGCGACCTCGATGTTCTTGATGAGCTTCGCGAACGACTTGGCTCGGCGACCGTCGATGACGGCCTTCTTGTGCTTGGTCGTGGCCCACTTGGAATGCCCGGACACGGTGCTCCTGTCGTTGCGGCGGTTCTGAATGACTGAGTGCTGAACCCGATAAGTGTAGCCGCGAGAGGGCTCAGGAGGGTGTCACCCGGCGGCGCGGGCCCGTGCTTTGGCGAGGAAGTACTCGTGGAAACGGTAGTCGTGCGTCATCTCGGGGTGGAACGAGGTTCCGAGGAGGTTGCCCTGCTCGACGGCGACGACCCGGCCGTCTCGGAGGGTGCCGAGCGGCGTGGCGGACGGCCCCACGGACTCGACCACGGGCGCGCGGATGAAGACGGCGTGCACCTGCCCGCCGTCGAGGACGGGGACGTCGAGGTCTTCTTCGAACGAGTCGCGCTGCGACCCGAACGCGTTTCGTCTGACCGACACGTCGAGGCCCCCGATGGTCTGCTGGCCGGCCATACCGTCGAGGATCGTGTCGGCGAGCATGATCAGCCCGGCGCAGGTGCCGTAGACCGGCAGGCCGGACGCGACCGCGGCCTTCAGCGGCTCGGCGAGACCGAAGGTGCGCGACAGCTTGTCCATGACGCTCGACTCGCCGCCGGGGATGATCAGCCCGTCGATCGAGGCCAACTCTGCTTCGCGCCGCACCGTGATCGCTTCGGCCCCGAGAGTCGACATGACGGCCAGGTGCTCGCGGAAATCGCCCTGGAGGCCGAGGACTCCGATTCGCAAGTACGCCCTACCAGCCGCGCTCGGCGAGTCGGTGCGGGGCAGCCAGGTCGGAGACGTTGATGCCGACCATTGCCTCGCCGAGGCCGCGGGAGGCGTCGGCGACGACCTGGGCGTCGTCGTAGAACGTCGTCGCCTTGACGATGGCGGCAGCGCGCTGAGCCGGGTTGCCCGACTTGAAGATGCCGGACCCGACGAAGACCCCGTCGGCGCCGAGCTGCATCATCAGGGCTGCGTCGGCGGGAGTCGCGACGCCACCGGCCGTGAACAGGACGACGGGGAGCTTGCCGGTCTCGGCGACCTCCTTCACGACGTCGTAGGGCGCCTGGAGGTCTTTCGCCGCGACGTAGAGCTCGTCGGGCGACAGGTAGCGGAGGGCCGCGATCTCACGGTTGATGGTGCGGATGTGCTTTGTGGCCTCGGACACGTCGCCGGTGCCTGCCTCGCCCTTGGAGCGGATCATGGCCGCGCCCTCGGTGATCCGGCGGAGCGCTTCGCCGAGGTTGGTGGCGCCACAGACGAACGGAACCGTGAACTTCCATTTGTCGATGTGGTTGACGTAGTCGGCGGGGCTCAGGACCTCGGACTCGTCGATGTAGTCGACGCCCAGGGTCTGCAAAATCTGCGCCTCGACGAAGTGGCCGATGCGCGCCTTGGCCATGACCGGGATGTTCACGGCCTTGATGATCTCGTCGATCATGTCGGGATCGGACATGCGAGCGACGCCGCCCTGCGCGCGGATGTCGGCCGGGACGCGCTCGAGGGCCATGACGGCCGTCGCGCCGGCGTCTTCGGCGATCTTCGCCTGCTCGACGTTGACGACGTCCATGATGACGCCGCCCTTCAGCATGTCGGCGAGGCCGCGCTTGACGAGGGAGGAACCGGTGGTGGGGGTGCTGTCGCTCATGATGACCTAGCTTACGGGTTCGGAGACTCCCCGGCGGGCGACGAGGGCCACGCCTCGGCGACGGCGATTCGGACGTCGCCGAGGAGCTGGGTGACGGCTTTCGTCTCGGCGATGATGGGAAAGAAGTTGGAGTCGCCGCCGTAGCGCGGCACGACGTGCTGATGCAGGTGCGCGGCGATCCCCGCGCCTCCGACGGTGCCCTGGTTCATGCCGATGTTGAAGCCCTGCGCGCGCGAGACGTCGGTCAGCACACGCATGCCCGCCTGCGTGAGCGAACCGATCTCCGCGACCTCCTCGGGAGTGGCCCGGTCGTAGCTGGCGACATGCCGGTACGGGCACACGAGCAGGTGACCCGGATTGTAGGGAAACAGGTTCAGCAGGACGTAGGCGTGAACGCCGCGGGCGACGATCAGCGCCTCTTCGTCGGTCTTGTCGGGCGCGGAGCAGAAGGGGCAGTCGTCGTCGTGAGCGCCCTGGCCCTTCTCGATGTAGACGGCGCGATGCGGCGTCCAGAGACGCTGGAAGGCGTCCGGAGCCGCGGCGAAGTCTCTCGAGGACTCGGCCGCGGGCTCCGACACGGTCAGACCTGAGCCTTGGTCTCGATCGCGGTGACGATCTTCTCGATCGCGTCGGCGATCGGGACGCCGTTCTCCTGCGACCCGTCGCGGTAGCGGAAGCTGACCGAACCGGCAGCGCGGTCTTCTTCGCCGGCGATGAGCTGGAAGGGCACCTTCTGCTTCGTGTGCGTGCGGATCTTCTTCGGCATGCGGTCGTTGCCGTGGTCGATCTGGACGCGCACGCCACGGGCGCGCAGCTGGGCGCCGATCTCGTCGAGATAGTCGCCGTACTCGTCGGCGACGGGGATGCCGACGACCTGGACCGGCGCGAGCCAGACCGGGAACGCACCGGCGTAGTGCTCGGTGAGCACGCCGAAGAAGCGCTCGACCGTGCCGAAGAGCGCGCGGTGGATCATGACGGGACGCTGGTGCGTGCCGTCGGCAGCGGTGTACTCGAGCTCGAAGCGCTCGGGCAGGTTGAAGTCGAGCTGCACCGTCGACATCTGCCAGGTTCGGCCGATCGCGTCGCGGGCCTGGACCGAGATCTTCGGGCCGTAGAAGGCTGCGCCGGCAGGATCGGGGACCAGTTCGAGCCCGGTCTCTCGCGCGACCTGCTCGAGGGTCGCAGTGGCTTCCTCCCACGTCGCGTCGTCGCCGACGTACTTCTCGGGATCTTTCGTGGACAGTTCGAGGTAGAAGTCGTCGAGACCGTAGTCTTTCAAGAGGGACAGGACGAACGACAGGGTGTTCTTGAGCTCGGCGGCCATCTGGTCGCGAGCGGTGAAGATGTGGGCGTCGTCCTGGGTCATGCCGCGCACCCGGGTCAGGCCGTGGATCACGCCGGACTTCTCGTTGCGGTACACGGCGCCGAACTCGAACAGGCGCATCGGCAGGTCACGGTAGGACCGGCCCTGCGACCGATACACGAGGATGTGCATCGGGCAGTTCATCGGTTTGAGATAGTAGTCGGCGCCCTGGCGGACGATGTCGCCCTCCTCGTTGCGCGCCTCGTCGAGGTGCATCGCCGGGAACATGCCGTCTTTGTACCACTGGAGGTGGCCAGAGGTCTCGTAGAGGTTCGACTTGGTGATGTGCGGCGTGTAGACGAAGTCGTAGCCCTCGGCTTCGTGGCGCTTGCGCGAATAGTCTTCCATCTCGCGGCGGATGATGCCGCCCTTGGGGTGGAAGACGGCCAGACCGCTGCCCAGCTCGTCGGGGAACGAGAACAGGTCGAGCTCGGCGCCGAGCTTGCGGTGGTCGCGCTTGGCGGCCTCCTCCAGGCGCTCGAGGTGCTCGCGCAGGGCCTCCTTGGTGGCCCAGGCGGTGCCGTAGATGCGCTGGAGCGACGTGTTCTTCTCCGAGCCGCGCCAGTAGGCGGCTGCCGAGCGCTGCAGCTTCCAGCCGTTCTGGATCAGGCGGGTCGAGGGCAGGTGCGGGCCGCGGCAGAGGTCGCGCCAGACGACCTCTCCGGTCTTGGCGTCGACGTTTTCGTAGACGGTGAGCTCGGCGCCGCCCACTTCGACCGCCGAGTCGTCCGACAGGCTCAGCCCGGCGTCGCCGGCGTTCTCCGCCAGCTCGCTGCCGCCCTTGAGGCCGATCAGTTCGAGCTTGTACGGCTCGTTCGCCATCAGCTCGCGAGCCTCGGCCTCGTCGACGACGCGGCGCACGAAGCGCTGGTTCGCCTTGATGATGCGCTCCATGCCCTTCTCGATCGCCTTGAGGCTGTCGGGGGTGAAGGGCTCCTCGACATCGAAGTCGAAGTAGAAGCCGTCGTTGATCGGCGGGCCGATGCCGAGCTTGGCCTCGGGATTGATGGTCTGGACAGCCTGTGCCATGACGTGTGCGGTCGAGTGGCGCAGGATCTCGAGACCCTGCGGCGAGTCGATCAGGACCGGCTCGGCCCAGGTGCCCGGTTCGAAGGTCGCCGCCATGTCGAACAGCGCACCGTCGACGCGAACCGCCACCACGGCGCGGTCCGGGAAGAGCTCGAAGCCCGTCGTGGCCTCGGTGACCTCTCGCGCTTCTGGCGGAGTGGGCACGGGGTTTACGGCGTCTGACACGAGTCGTCCTTTTCGCTAACGGGGGTTTGGATCGAGTTTAGTGGCGGCCCAGGTCAGCGACGTGTCACCTCACGGCAGGAGGACGACCTTGCCGTGCGCGTGGTGCTGCTCGAGAAGCTCGAAGGCGTTGCGGACGCGATCGAGTGGGAAGGTCTCGGCGATGGGCACGGTCACTCTTCCTTCCGCGACGAGAGCGGCGACGGAGGCGAGTGCGTCGGTCGTCGAGGCGTCCGAGCTCCCCTTGGTCTGCGCGCCGATCTCCGACGCTGCCCCGAACGCGATGATCGTCTCGATCCGCGCCGGGTCGAGACCGAGTTCGACGCCGAGGTGCACGTACTCGTCGCCGAAGGTGTCGATCAGTGCGTCGACGCCGTCCGGTGCGAGCTCCCGGATCCTGCCGGCGAGTCCGTCACCGTACGCGACCGGCCGGGCGCCGACGTCGCGGAGCCAGGAGTGGTTGGCCTCCGAGGCGATGCCGACGACGTCGGCACCGCGGAGGACGAGGAGTTGGGTGACGAGGAGCCCACCCCGCCGGCCGCGGACGACACGACGACCGTCTGGGCGGAGACCGGTTCGACGGCGCCGACGGCTGCCGTGGCGGTGGCGGCGACGACGAACAGGGATCCTGCGACTTCCCACGACACGCCCTTCGGCTTCGGGACCAGCTGCGAGTCGGGTGCCGTGACGTACTCGGCCTGACTCGAGCGCGTCTCGACCCAGCCGATGACCTCGTCGCCCGGAGAGAAGCGCGCCGCCGCTCCGGAGGCCACGACCACGCCCGCGAAGTCGGTTCCTTGGCCGGAGGGGAAGGTGGCCGGGAACACGGAGTCGAGGTACCCCTGACGGATCGCCGCCTCACCGGGGTTGGTGCCGGCGGCCTTCACCTGGACGAGCACCTCGCCGGGGCCGGGAGGCGACACGGCGACGTCGACGACCTGGAGCACGTCGCGGTCGCCGTACCGCTCGAAGCGCACGGCGCGGCCGCTGGTCGGGACGAGGCCGTCGAGTTCGGGTGCATCGGTCATGGCGGGAACACTTTCCGTTGGGTGGACAGGACCGTCCCATCGTGCGCCCGGCAGGACACCGCTCTCCCAGGTCGCCCGAAGCGGGTAGCCTCTGGCTCATGGCACGGATCGCGATCGTCGGCGGAAACGGGCTCACCGCCCGGCACCTCATCTCCCGGTTGTCCGGGCGCGGTGACGAGGTCGTCGCCACCATCCGGGACGCCGCGCAGTCGGCGGCCATCGTCGCCCTCGGCGCGAAGCCGGTCGTGCTCGACCTCGAGCGGTCGAGCGTCGAGGACTACGCCGAGGCGTTCCGCGGCTCCGAGGCCGTGGTCTTCGCGGCCGGCGTCGGCGGGTCGGGTGGCGACGTCGACGTCGTCGACCGGCAGGGGTCCGTCAAGTCGGTCGATGCGGCGAAAGCGGCCGGGGTGACCCGGTTCGTCCAGATCTCGGCCATCGGATCCTCGGGAGGCACCCCGCCCTCGCTGACCGGTCCGTTCTGGGAGGCCTACTACGCGGCGAAGCGCGCCGGAGACGCGTACCTGCGCGACTCGGGCCTCCAATGGACGATCCTGGAGCCGGGTGCCCTCACCGAAGAACTCGCCACCGACGGAATCGAGCTCGGCGTCAACGTGTCCAGCGAGCCGATCAGCCGGGCCGACGTCGCCGCGACGGTGGCAGCCGTGCTCGACGAACCGGCCAGCAGCGGGTTCACCTGGGAACTCGTGGGCGGCGAGGCGTCCGTCGTCGATGCCGTCAGACGAGCAGCGGGCCTCTAGGACACGCCCTCGGCCGACTGGGAGGAATGCCAGGGCACTCCGGCGTAGTTTTGTCGGCACATGTTCACCATCACTCTGCCCCCGCTCCTCGAAGACGCCGCAGCCGGGCGAACCCTGGCGAGCACGCTGCCCGATGACGGGGCGGCACACGTCGAGATCGACGCCAAGCTCCTGGCGCTCGCCGACCACGCCTTCGTCGGCGTGCTCATGGACGAGCTGATCGCCCGCGGTCTGGAAGTGCTCGTCGTCGACGGCGCCCCCTCCGACCTGCGCGGCTCGTTCCTCGACGCCGCCGAGCGGCACCAGTTCGACGAGATCTGGTTCGCCACCGACACGGCGGCCTCGGAGTAACGCCCCTCGCCACGGCCTTCGCTAGGCTGCCAGACGACGCGGGGTGCCGATGACATCGAGCCACCGGCTGAGAACACACCCGTCGAACCTGATCTAGCTCGTACTAGCGAAGGGACGTCACCTGTGCACAACAGCGCTCTGACTCCACCTGTCCCCCTGCCCACCGCCTCGGCGCTCGCCGAGATCCTCGACCGGGTGCGCTCTCGCAGCCCGCTCGTCCAGTGCCTGACGAACATCGTGGTCGCGCCCTGGACGGCGAACGTGCTGCTCGCCGCGGGCGCCGCGCCCGCCATGGTCGACAATCCGCACGAGGCGGCGTCGTTCGCGGCCGTCGCCGACGGGATCCTGGTCAATCTCGGCACGCCGACGGAGGAGACAGCGCGCGCAATGCGCCTGACCGTCGCGGAGGCGGCGGAGAGCTCGACGCCCTGGGTCCTCGACCCGGTCGCCGCGGGTGGTCTGGCGTGGCGCACCGCGCTCGCGTTCGACCTCCTGGAGCGGAACGCGCCGGCGATCGTCCGGGGCAACGCCTCGGAGATCCTTGCGCTCTCGGGCGGGCGCGGCGGGCGCGGAGTCGATTCCTCCGACTCCCCCGAAGCGGCCCTGCCCGCGGCTCTCGATCTCGCCCGGCGGTCGGGGACCGTCGTCGCCGTCAGCGGCCCGGTCGACCACCTCACCGGGGGTGGTTCCGTCGTGCGGATCGCGAACGGTCACCCCGTCATGACCCGCGTGACCGGTGTCGGCTGCGCGCTCGGAGCGCTCATGGCGGCTACCAGCGGCGTGACGGAGGACGCGCTCCTCGCCTCAGCAGCAGCGACCGCGATTCTGACGGTGTCGGCGGATCGCGCCGCTCGAACCAGTGCTCTCCCCGGGTCGTTCGCCGTGGCCCTGCTCGACGAACTCGCGCTTCTCACGCCGGAGGGCCTCGAGGCCGAGGTGGCACTCTCTGCCGCGGCCGGGGCGAGCGCCTGATGGCACGCGCGTTCGACCTGTCCCTGTACCTCGTCACCGACACGCGCCTGTGCGGCGAGTTCGGGGTGGAGGCGACCGTCGAGGCGGCGGTGGCGGCTGGTGTCACCCTCGTGCAGCTCCGGGATCGTGCTGCCACCGACCGCGAGCTGGTCCGGCTCGGGCGCCGGGTGGCGGCCGTGCTCCGCGGCACGGGTGTCCCCCTCCTCGTCAACGACCGCGTCGATCTCGTCCGCGCGATCGGTGCGGCCGGCGCGCATGTCGGGCAGGGCGATCTCGGCGTCGCCGAGGCGCGTCGGCTGCTCGGTCCGGGAGCCCTCCTCGGGCTGTCGGCCCAGACCTCGGAGCACGTCGCCTCGGTGGTGGCCGAGCACGGGGGACGGGCGCCCTCGACTATCTCGGCATCGGCCCCGTCTGGGCGCAGAAGACGAAGCCGGACGCCGCTGACCCGTGCGGGCCGGAGGCGCTCGCGCAGATGGTCGCCGCGAGTCCCTGGCCCTGCGTGGCGATCGGCGGCGTCGATGCCGGGCGTCTGGCGATGGTTCGCGCGACCGGCGCGGCCGGTGCCGCGGTCGTGAGCGCGATCTGCGGCCGGGACGACGTCGAAGCCGCCACGCGACTGCTGGTCCGGTCCTGGCGCGGGACGAGGGCGATCGCGTGAACCCGATCCCCAACCTCCTCACGATCGCCGGCAGCGACCCGTCGGGAGGCGCCGGCCTCCAGGCCGATCTCAAGACGTTCAGCGCCCTCGGCGCCTTCGGCCTGTCCGTCGCGACGTCGCTGACCGCTCAGAACACGCTGGGAGTCGCCGGCGTGCATCCGGTGCCGGACGACTTCGTGCGTCTCCAGCTCGTCACGCTGCTCGACGACATCCGGATCGACGCGGTCAAGATCGGCATGCTCGGAACCGCTCGCGCTGTGCGCGCGGTCGGGGCCCTCCTCCCCCGCATGGGCGAGGTCCCGATCGTGCTCGACCCGGTGATGGTCGCGACGAGCGGACACCGCCTCCTCGACGAGGACGCCGTCCGCGCCCTGCGCGAGATCCTCCCGCTCGTGTCGATGATCACCCCCAACGTCGCCGAGGCCGGCGCGCTGCTCGCTGCTCCGCAGGCGACCACCGTCATCGAGATGGAGGAACAGGCGCACCGTCTCGTGGAGTCGGGCTGTCGCCGCGTGCTCGTGAAGGGGGCCACCTCGACGGCGATCGGAGCGTCGACGTGCTCGTGGGCCCCGAGGGCACCAGGCGATTCGACGGGCCCCGGATCGCCACCGCGAACACGCACGGGACCGGCTGCTCGCTCTCGTCGGCCATCGCGGCGAACCGCGCGGCCGGCTCGACGTGGCCGGACGCCGTCGCAGCGGCGAAGTCGTGGCTCTCCGAGGCGCTGCGCACCTCCGACCGGCTCGACGTCGGTGCGGGACACGGTCCGGTCAACCACTTCCACGCCCTCTGGCAGGAGGCCTCGTCGTGAGCACGACCGTGACGACCGGCGGGATCACAGCCGACCTGTGGGCGGCGACCAGCACGATCCGGGCGGCGATCGACGATCTTCCGTTCCTGCGAGAGCTCGAAGCGGGCACCCTCGATCCTGCGCTGTTCCGAGGCTATCTCGCGCAGGACGCGCTCTATCTCGAGGGCTACGCGCGGGTCCTGACCGCGGCTGCGACCCTCGCTCCGACGGCGGACGACTCGCGGTTCTGGGCCCGTCAGGCTCTCGGCACCCTCGAGGTCGAGCGCCGGCTGCACCAGTGGCACCGCGAATCGCATTCGCAGGATCACGAGGTGGTCGCGCTCCGGGCTCCTGACGCGTCGCCCACCTGCACGGCCTACACGTCGTACCTCCTGTCGCTGGTGGCGGTCGGGTCGTACGCCGAGCTCGTCGCCGGGATCCTGCCCTGCTTCTGGGTCTACGACGACGTCGGCAGCCGCCTTCTGGCCAGAGTCGGCGTCACGTCCGGTCACCCCTTCGGCGATTGGATCGACACGTACGGCGACGCCGCGTTCTCGGCGGCCACCCGCGACGCTCGAGAGGTCGTCGACCGAGCAGGTCGCGCTGCCGGTGCCGACGGCAGGACGAGGATGCTGACGGCGTTCGCGGCTGCCGTGCGCTACGAGTGGATGTTCTGGGACGCCGCCTGGCGGGATGAGCGGTGGCCGATCTGAACGATATATCTGCGTTGTATCGCTGGCTGCTGCCGGGGCGCTAGACTCGGCGGGTGTCCACCCTCGTCGGCCTCCCGGTGCGCGTCGCCGTCCTCGGTCCCGTGCTCGTTCTGGGTGCGGCAGGGAACACCCTCGTCGAACCGCCGAGTGCTCGCGGCAAGGCGCTCGTGGCCACGCTGACGCTGGCCGGCGGCGAGAGCGTGTCCGTTCCGCGGCTCATCGACGACCTCTGGGGAGACACTCCGCCGCGCGCAGGCAAGGCCGCGCTGCAGACGCTGATCTCCCGGCTGCGTCAGACCTGCGCCGACGACGTGATCGTGTCGACTGCGGGCGGGTACGCGCTCGGGAACGCGCGGGCGTCCGACCTCGCCCTGGCATCGAGTGCCCTGTTCGACGCTCGCCGCGCCGCCGGAGACGACGCGGCCACCGCCGAGCGGGTCGCCTCCGACGCTCTTCAGCTCTGGCGAGGTGAACCGGGCGCCGATCTGGCAGGCACGGAGCCTGCGACCGAGCTCGCCGGCTCGGCGGAGCGGCTCCGCGCCGATCTGCTGCGCGTTCGCGCGCTGGCGCGCTTCGACACGGGCGATTTCGCGGGGACCCTGGCCGACCTCGACTCGCTGTCGGGGGTCGCCCTCCGCGACGACGACCTGATCGCCCTCCGCCTGCGCGCGCTCGACGGTTCCGGTCGCCGAACCGAGGCCCTCCGCGTGTTCGCGGAGTTCCGCGAACGGCTGGCCGACGAGCTGGGAGCCGACCCGTCGCCCGAGCTCGTGCGCCTCCACACCGAACTGCTGCAGGATCCGGCACCCCGCGCCACCGCCACGCGGCTCACGATCGGTCTCCGCCAGGCTCCGAACGCGCTCATCGGACGGGACGGCGACATCGCCCGCGTCGAAGCGCTCCTCGGCGAGTCCCGACTGGTCACGATTCTCGGCGCGGGCGGCCTGGGCAAGACCCGACTCGCCCAGGAGGTCGGCCGCCGAGCGGCCGCCACCACGCCGGGCGTCGTCGTCGTCGAGCTGGCCGGCGTCCGCGCCGAGGAGGACGTCGCGCTGGCCCTCGCCACGACGCTGGGGATCCGCGAGGCGAAGGTCGGGCGCCTGCGTCTCACCGACCCGGCCGTGCGCGTGGACGTGCGCGAGCTGATCCTGGGCGCCCTCGCCGAACGTCCGACCCTGCTCGTCGTCGACAACTGCGAACACGTCATCGGGGCGGCCGCCACCTGGGTGGCCGACATCCTCGCGTCGACCACCTCGGTGCGCGTGCTGGCCACCAGTCGTGCGCCGCTCTCCATCGGGGCCGAACGAGTGCACCCGCTCCAGCCGCTGGGCAGCGCGGCGGGCGGCTTCGGCGACGACGACGCGGCCGTTCGGCTGTTCCACGAGCGGGCGCGCGCGGCCCGGCCGGGTGTCGTCCTGCCCGGTGAGGCGGTCGCCCGACTGTGCCGGCGGCTGGACGGTCTCCCGCTCGCGATCGAACTCGCTGCCGCGCGCATCCGCTCCATGTCGGTCGACGAGATCGAACGTCGACTCGGCAATCGATTCGCTCTGCTGACCGGCGGGGACCGATCGGCACCGGAACGCCACCGCACTCTGACCGCGGTCATCGACTGGAGCTGGAACCTCCTCGGCGTCGGCGAGCAGACGCTGCTGCGCCGCCTGTCGAGTTTCCCGGACGGCTTCAGCGCGGCAGCGGCCCAGGCCGTCGGAGGCGACTCGGACGACGACGTGACCGACGCCCTCGACGGCCTGGTCACGCAGTCCCTCGTGGCCGTGACCGAGGACGCGCCCTCCGGTGCCCTCCGCTATCGCATGCTCGAAACGGTCCGCGAGTTCGGCGACCGGGAGCTGGTTCTCGCCGACGAGGTCGAGTTGGTCCGAGACGGGATGTTCCGCTGGGCCGAGACGTTCTGCGGCACGACGATGGAGCGTCTCGACGGGTCCCAGCAGCTCGACGCCTTCGCGGCGATGGCCCTCGAACAGGACAATCTCGCGACCGTTCTCCGCCGCGCCCTCGACGAGCAGCGGGCCGACACCTGCGTCACCGTCTTCGCGACGCTGGGCTACTTCTGGTCCCTCCGCGGCAACCAGTCCGACGTGGCGTCGTTCGGCAGTGTGGTCCTGGCCGTGTCCCGACGCTACGAACCGGATGAGGCGCACACGCCGGCGACCGCGCTCACGTTCGCGCTGGCGGGCAGCATCGGCCTGTTCAGCGATCGCCGGGTCGGCTACGTCGCGATCGCCCGCCTCAGGAAGATCCGGGCCGGCGCGGTGATCCTGCCGGAGCGCCTGCGCGCGATGGTCGACATCCTCCTCGCCGCGATCCGGGGAATGGACGCCATGGGCGAGCTCCTTCCGCGCTTCGCGGGATCCCCGGATCCCGTGATCGCGGAGATCGGACTGATCCTGGGGGCGCAGACGTTCGAGAACCGGGGTCGCGTCGCCCGGGCGATCGCCGACACGGAGTCCGCCTATGCCAGCGCCGTCGAGCACGGGCACGTCTGGGCTGCGGCCACTGCGGCGAGCTTCCTGACCCAGCTGTACGCCCAGTCGGGCGATCCCGAGGCCGCCCTCGTCTGGGCGATTCGAGGCCGAGACGGGCTCGAGGCCATCGGCGCCCGATCCGACCTCCAAGAACTCGGCCGCCGGACGGCGGCCGCCGAGGTCTCGCTCGGCCGTTTCGACAGCGCCCGGGCGATCTTCGACGACATCCTCACCGGCGAGGAGGACATCCAGGGGCCCGACCGGGAGGACATCCGCCTGATCGCGAGCACGGGGCTGGCCGAGATCGCACACCGGGAGGGTCGCGGCGCCGAGTCGCTGGCCGGGTACGACGCGGCCGTCGCCGACCTCTGGCAGTCGCCGGGTGGCTGGGACCGGCGCCGGTGGCCGCAGTTGATCCTCTCGAGCGCGGCGGCGCTGGCCGCGCACGCGACCCGCGAGACGGTCGCCTCGACGCCGGCCGAGGTCGACGCACTGGCCACCTCCTCCGCGTGCGCATCATCGCGATGCAACGACTTCGGACGGGGTTCGACGACACACCCGTCACCGGGGCGGGAGCCTTCGCCCTCGGCACCTGGCTGCTCTGGCCCGCTCGCCCGGCACCCGAAGACATCCGTCTCGTCGGGCTCCGTCTCGTGTCCCTGGCGACCGCGCTCAATCCCCGCCAGGAATTCGGATCGCTCGAGACCGAGCCGCTGCTGGCCACCCTCGACGCGCGGTTCGGCAGCGTCGCCTTTCGGGCCGCCAGGGACGAAGCCGAGAACGCCAGCCCGGAGGAGGCCCTCGAGAGGGTGTGCGCGCTGCTCACCGACCGGCGGCTGAGGCGTCCGTTCGACGTCGACTAGCCGGTCTTTGACGATATCGACAACGCCGCCGACGAATCGGGCGGCGGACGTGGTGGTTGGTCCACGACCGATTTCAGGCGGCGCACGCGCAGTCGTACCGTGAGGAGCTCCACCCCGTTCTCGTTCGCACCACCGGAAAGAATCAGCGCTGATGACCCGTCTCGAGGGCTCCACGTCCACCCGCCCCACGTCGTCCCACGACACCGCGTCGTCCCACGACACCGCGCCGGCCGTCGCCGAGCGCATCGATGTAGCCTGGCTCGGCGAACACCTCCTCGGCCGCTGGGCAGACGCCCGACGCCACTCGCGCGACCTGATGCGCGACGACGCCTTCCACCGGCAGGCCGATCTGAGCCTGCCCGAGCAGCGCGAGCGCGTCTTCGGGCAGCTCGGTCTGCTGCTCGATCGGGGCGCGGTTCTGCGCGCCTTCCCGAGCCACCTCGGCGGTCACGACGACCACGGGGGCAACGTCGCCGCGTTCGAAGAGATCGTCACCGCCGACCCGTCCCTCCAGATCAAGGCCGGCGTGCAGTGGGGGCTGTTCGGATCGGCCGTCCTGCACCTCGGCACCGAGTACCACCACGACACCTTCCTGCCGGGGATCATGAGCCTCGAGGTGCCGGGGGCCTTCGCCATGACCGAGACCGGGCACGGCTCCGACGTGGCCTCCATCGGAACGACCGCGACCTACGATCCGGCCACAGAGGAGTTCGTCATCTCGACACCCTTCCGCGCCGCCTGGAAGGACTACCTGGGCAACGCGGCGGTGCACGGCCGCGCCGCCGTGGTCTTCGCCCAGCTGTTCACCCTCGGCGTCGGCCAGGGGTGCACGCGTTCTACGTGCCGATCCGTGACGACGACGGGTTCCTTCCCGGCGTCGGCGGCGAAGACGACGGCCTCAAGGGCGGGCTGAACGGGATCGACAACGGTCGGCTTCACTTCGACGGGGTCCGGATCCCGCGGACCAACCTGCTCAACCGGTACGGCGACGTCGCGGCCGACGGCACCTACTCGTCGCCGATCGCGAGCAAGGGGCGTCGCTTCTTCACGATGATCGGCACCCTCGTGCAGGGGCGCGTGTCCCTCGACGGCTCCGCGGTCGTCGCGTCCAAGCTGGCTCTGAAGATCGCCATCACCTACGGCTCGCAGCGCCGCCAGTTCACCGCAGCCGACCCGAAGCGCGAAGAAGTGATCCTCGACTATCAGCGTCACCAGCGCCGGCTCCTGCCCCGCCTGGCGACGACCTACGCCATGTCGTTCGCGCACGAGACCCTCCTCGCCGCGTTCGACGGCGTCTTCTCGGGTTCGCACGACACCGACGCGGACCGGCAGGATCTCGAGACCCTCGCGGCCGGCTTCAAGGCCCTGAGCACCTGGGCGGCGCTCGACATCCTGCAGGAGTCCCGTGAGGCGTGCGGCGGCGCCGGCTTCCTGGCCGAGAACCGCCTGACGCAGCTCCGCGCCGACCTCGACGTCTACGCCACCTTCGAGGGCGACAACACCGTTCTGCTGCAACTCGTCGCGAAGCGACTCCTCGGCGACTACTCGAAGAAGTTCAAGGGCGCGGACGCCCGAACCGTCGCGGGTCTGGTCGCCGGACAGGTCGGACAGGCCTCGGTCGATCGATCGGGGCTCCGCCGGCTCGCGCAGACCGTCACCGACCTCGGTTCCACCGGACGAGCCGTCGGGCACGTCCGGGACGAGGAGACCCAGCGCACGCTGCTCACCGGCCGGGTCGAGACCATGGTCGCCGAGATCGCGTCCCGGCTTCGCCCCGCGGCTCACGCCTCGGCCGAGGACGCGGCCGCGCTGTTCGACGCGAACCAGAACGACCTGATCGAGGCCGCGCGCGCTCACGCCGAACTGCTGCAGTGGGAGGCGTTCACCGCAGCCCTGGCCGGTGTCCCGGACGCGCCGACGCGTCGGGTGCTCACCTGGTTGCGAGACCTCTTCGGCCTGACCCTCATCGAGAAGCAGCTCGCCTGGTACCTCATCCACGGGCGGCTCTCGGGGCAGCGCGCCGTCGCCATCACCGACTACATCGACGATCGCCTGCTGCCTCGGCTCCGCCCTCACGCGCTCGACCTCGTCGAGTCGTTCGGATTCGCGCCAGAACACGTGCGCGCGCCGATCGCGTCCGGTGCCGAGCAGCAGCGGCAGGAGGAGGCCGCTGCGGCTCGCACAGCCCGGTAGCGCCCTAGGATTCAGGCATGACGACCGTCCTCTGGATCCTGAACATCGTTCTCGCCGTCGCGTTCCTGGCGTCCGGCATCATGAAGGCCACGCAGCCGACCGATGCCCTGGTCGGACGCGGCCTGACCTGGGCGGCCGGGTTCCAGCCGAAGACCGTCAAGGGCATCGGCGTCGTCGAGATCGTCGGAGCGGTGGGCCTGATCCTGCCTCGCCTGACCGGCGTCGCCACGGCGCTGACTCCGCTCGCCGCGGTCGGCCTCTTCGTGACGATGATCTTCGCGATCGTGCTGCACCAGCGCCGCCGCGAGTCGTACACGCCGGCGCTGGTGCTGGCGATCCTGTCGGCCGTGAGCGCCGTGCTGGGATTCATCCTGCTCTTCTGACAGCGCGAAACCCTCGCGGCGAACGTGGTGCTCTCGTCCGCGGACGAGAGCACCACGTCACTCGCGAGGCTAGGCCTTGCGCATGTAGGCGCGAACCGTCAGCGGCGCGAAGATCGCGACGACGACCGCGGCGCCGAGCAGGGCCAGCCACACGTCCGACGTCCACGCCCCGGTGTTGGCCAGGGCCCGGACCCCCGAGACGATGTGCGAGACCGGGTTGACGTCGGCGAACCAGGCCAGCCACGAGGGCAGGCTCTTCGTCGGGACGAAGGCGTTCGAGAGGAACGTCAGCGGGAACAGGATGATGAACGAGATGCCCTGCACGCTCGAGGCACTGCGCGCGACGACCCCGAAGAAGGCGAAGATCCAGCTGAGCGACCACGCGCAGACGATGACGAGCAGGCCTGACACGACCACGAAGCCGAAACCGCCGCCCGGCCGCCAGCCGAGGATGACGCCCATCACCAGGGTGAGCGTGGTCGCGATGGCGTAGCGGATCGTGTCGGCGAGGAGTGCGCCGGCAAGCGGTGCGATCCGTGCGATCGGCAGCGACTTGAATCGGTCGAACACCCCTTGTCCATGTCCTCCCGGAGCTGCACGCCGGTCGTGACCGACCCCGTGATCACCGTCTGGACCAGGATGCCGGGGATGATGACGGGCAGATAGCTCGAGACGCTCCCGGCGATCGCGCCGCCGAAGAGGTAGGTGAACATCAGGGTGAACAGGATCGGCTGGATCGTCACGTCGATCAGCTGCTCCGGAGTGCGACGCACCTTGAGCAGACCTCGGTAGGCCATGGTGAAGGAGTGACGGATCGTCTGCCCGAGGGTGACGTGATTCTTCAGCCGGCGGGTGCTGCCCGCGGCGATGGTTGCGGTGCTCATGCCGAGACCGTCTCTTTCTGTGCGGTGGACGAGGAGTCGGTGTCGACGCCGTGTCCGGTGAGGGTGAGGAAGACCTCGTCGAGCGTCGGCTTCTGGACGCTCATCTCGGTCAGGCGGATACCCGCCTCGCGGAAGGTGATCAGCAGGTCGGTCACCTTGTCGGGGTTGGTCATCGGCGCCGTGATCCTGCCCGCCTCCGGGGAGAGGGCCGCCTCGACGCCCAGGACGTCCTGGATGGCGCGCCGGGCATCCTGCGCGTCGCTCGCATCGGCGAGTCGCAGTTGGAGGGACGACTCCCCCACCGACGCCTTGAGCTCGTCGGCGGTCCCCTCCGCGACGACCCGGCCGGAATCGATGACGGCGACGCGGTCGGCCAGCTGGTCGGCCTCTTCGAGGTACTGGGTGGTCAACAGGACGGTCGAGCCGGACGAGACGAGGCGCCGGATGGTGTCCCACATCTGCGACCGCGTGCGCGGGTCGAGGCCCGTGGTCGGCTCGTCGAGGAAGATCAGCGGCGGCTGCGCGATGAGGCTCGCGGCCAGGTCGAGCCTGCGCCGCATGCCGCCGGAGAACTTCGACAGCGGACGCTTGGCCGCCTCGGTGAGGCCGAACTCCTCGAGGAGCTCGGTGCTCTTTCGCCGCGCGTCGGACCGGGAGAGCCCGAGGAGGCGGGAGAAGATGACGAGGTTCTCGGTCGCCGACAGCTTCTCGTCGACCGACGCGAACTGCGCGGTGACGCCGATCAGCTGGCGGACGACCTGCGCCTCCTTGACGACGTCGTGGCCGAAGACGCGGGCCTCGCCGCCGTCAGGACGCATCAGCGTGGCCAGCATGCTGATGACGGTCGACTTGCCTGCGCCGTTCGGCCCGAGAACCCCGTAGACGGTGCCGGCCCGGACGTTCAGGTCGACACCGTCCACGGCCCGGTTCTCGCCGAAGACCTTGACAAGCCCGTGGGCCTCGACGGCCCAGTCGCTCGAGGTGCTCATGATTTCCTTTCGAAGGTGAGTGACGCACTTGCGGTGCGTGAGATGATCCTGCGGCCGGGCGCTTACACGGCGCTCACGCGGCGCTTACCGGCGCTGTCGCGAGGCAGCGTCGACGTCCTAGGGTTGGCTCGTGCCCCCGCTGACCAACACTCTCGCCTTCGCGCTCGCCGCCTTCGCGATCATCATCATCCCGGGACCGAGCGTGCTCTTCGTGATCGGGCGTTCGATCTCGCTCGGCCGCCGTGGCGGGCTGCTCAGCGTGCTCGGCAACGAGCTCGGCGGGATCCCGCTCATCACGGCGGTGGCCCTCGGCGTCGGAACGATCGTGTCCGAGTCGATCCTGATCTTCTCGATCGTGAAGATCGCGGGCGCCGCCTACCTGGCCTACCTGGGGATCCAGACGATCCGGCACCGGAACGAGGGAACAGCCGTCGCGGCGCCCGCCCCCGCGACCTCGCGACGGATCGTGCTGCAGGGATTCCTGGTCGGGATCACGAACCCCAAGACCATCGTCTTCTTCGTCGCCGTGCTGCCGCAGTTCGTCAGCTACGACCGGGGCATGATCCCGGTGCAGATGCTCGTCCTCGGGCTCGTCTTCACGGTCGTCGCCTTCGCATCGGACGGCACCTGGGCCCTGATCGCCGGGACCGCGCGCACGTGGTTCGCGACGTCGCCGCGTCGCCTCGGTCGAATGAAGGGCATCGGTGGCGGCATGATGATCGGGCTCAGCGGCGTGCTCCTGCTCACGGGCAACAAGCGCTAGTCCGGCAGGATCACGCTCGGTCGCGAGAGCGAGACCCCGCGGGTCGGACGACGAGGGCCACGGCTGCGACAGCAACGGCGAGGCGGCGCCGCCCGCTCGCCGGCCGGAACGCCGTCGCCGGAGGCCGCCGTCTCGAGGTCCCGCCGTCGCCCGTCGTGCCCCGTGGGTCGAAGCGGAGCGGCGTTTTAGTCGCGCAGATCGAGCCAGCGCACCTGCTCGGGGGTGAGATCGATCGAAAGACCGGCCATCGAGGTCCTGGTCTCTTCGAGGCTGCGGGGCCCGAAGAGCGCGAAGGTCGGGAAGGACTGCGCCAGCACGTAGGCGAGAGCGACCGCCGTCGGCGCGACGCCGAGCGAGGAGGCGAGCGAACGCGCTCGATCGAGACGCTCGAAGTTGTCGTCGCTGTAGTAGCAGCGGACCAGCTCGGCGTCGGACAGGTCGGCGGGATCGGCTCGGACGAAGAAGCCTCGCGCCTGGGACGACCACGGCAGCAGCGCCGTGCCGGTGCGCTCGAGCCACTCGCGGTCGGCCGGTGCGGTGACGTGCTCGCAGCCGGCCCACGGCACGTCGAGCGCCCGGGCGAGCCCGAAGTGGTCGCTCAGCGCCGAGAACGCCTGCTTGCCGTTGGCGGCCGCGTAGTCGAGCGCCTCCTGGTAGCGCGCGATGGTCCAGTTCGACCCGCCGAAAGCGCGGATGCGGCCGGCGCGCGCGTGCTCGTCGAGGACGTCGACGAACTCGCCGACCGGGATGGCCGGGTTGTCGCGGTGCATCAGATACAGGTCGAGGTGGTCGGTCTGCAGGCGGTCGAGGGTCTCGCCGAGCTGCCGCGTGATCGACTCGGGATCGCAGTGCGGGGTGTGCGCTCCTTGCCGATGACGACGACGTCGTCGCGGAGACCGCGGTTCGCGATCCAGCGGCCGAGCAGTCGCTCCATCAGGCCGTTGCCGTAGATGTACCCGGTGTCGAACGTGTTGCCGCCGAGTTCGGTGAAGTGGTCGAACATCGCCGTCGCGTGGCCGATGGTCAGCTGGTTGTCGCAGCCCAGCACGAGTCGAGAGACCCGCTTGTCGATCCCGGTGATCGTGCCGTACTTCATGATCGAGTCGCCGCGCACCTTCAGCGGTCGGCCGTCGGCCGTCGGGACGAAGGCGGTCTCGACCTCGAACGGGTAGCGCAGACCGATCGCCTCGCGCCAGCGGTCGAGCACGGCCGCGTTGCCGAGGCTGTCGGCCCAGGTGATCTGCGGGCTCTGACCGGCTCGGACGTTGTGGGCGACCGCGTCGCCTTCGAGACCCCACTGGCGATCCGGCTCGATGTGGATCGTGCGGCCCGGCTCCCCCACGACGTCGACGTCGATGTCGGATCCGTCGGTCTCGCTCGGCACCCACGGGTCGCGGAGCACGAGTCGGCCCTTCGAACCGATCACGGTGACGGTGTTGTCATCTTGCAGGCGGATGCCGGTCCGCACGTTCGCGGTGACGCCGGAGGCGAAGACGAGCGACGCTGCGGCCCAGTCGTCCACTCCCTGCGCGCTGAGGGTCCCCTCGGCCGTCAGTGACACGGGCTCGGCGAACGCGGTGCCGGAGGCGAAGCTCCGGCCCTCTGCGATCCCGGCGACGAGTCGCGCGATCGACACGGGGTAGCCACCGACGTCGAGGATGCCGCCGCCCGCGAGCTGCGGGTCGGCGAGGCGGTGGTCGGGAGCGGGATCGGACGCGAAGGCGAACGATGCGTCGATGTGCTGGATCCGTCCGATGGTCTCGGACTCGAGAAGCTCGGCGAACCGGGCGATCTGCGGGTGGAAGCGGTACATGTAGCCCTCGGCGAGGTAGACGCCGGCCTCGCGCGCGGCCTCGACGAGCCGCATCACTCCGGCGTGATCGATCGACAGCGGCTTCTCGCAGACGACGTGCTTGCCGGCCTCGATGGCGAGCATGGCGAGCCGGACGTGTTCGGTGTGCACGGTCGCGATGTAGACGGCGTCGATCCCAGGATCGGCGAACAGTTCGTCGTACGAGTCGTAGACGACAGCGGGCGCCCCTTCCGGCGAGAACTCGTTCGCGAAGGCTTCGCCCCGTTCGCGCGAGCGGCTCGCCACCGCCGCCAGGCTGCCGACCTCGCTGGTGAGGAGCTGGCCGCCGAACCGGCGAGCGATGCTGCCCGGCCCCGCGATGCCCCAGCGGAGCGTGTCGACGAGCACCGTGCCGGTGGTCGTGGTGGAAGTGTTGACTGCGTCTTTGCCGTGAACGTTCACGAAGACAACGCTAGCGCCTTGGTACCGGCTCGATCAACCCCTGCGTCAGGCCGATTCGCGCAGGAGCAGCGTGTGGCTGACCACGCGGTGCACGGATGGGCCGCTCGTCGGCAGCGCTCCGGTCTGCATGCCGGTCGCCAGCTCGACCGCGATCCTCCCCACCGCGGCGATGTCGAGGTCGAGGCTCGACAGCTCGGGCGTGCTCACGACGCCCATCGCCAGCCCGTCGATCCCGAGCACGGCGCAGCGCCCCGGCACGTCGAGCCCGGCCTTCTGAGCGGCCTTCATGACCGCGAACGCGCGCAGGTCGTTGAAGGTGATCAGCGCGTCGACGTCGGGTGCGAGCTCGAGGGCTTCGGCGATGGCCTCCGTCGTGCGCTCGCCCTTGGCGCCCTCGAACACCACCAGCGGGTCGAGGCCGCGAAGCCCCATCGCAGCCACGTAGGCGCTCGTCCGGGCGGACGGCGTCAGCGGCTCCGCCGCGTCGATCATGACGATCCGTCGGCGCCCGCTGGCGAGAAGGTGGTCGACGGCGGCGACCAGGCCCGGCCCGAAGTCGATCTCGACCACCCCGCGCTGCCCGGGCTCGGCTGATCCTCGAGCTGGACGACCGGGAGGTCGCCGAAGACGTCGTCGAAGTCGACCGCGGGGATGCGCAGGTAGCCGATGATCGCGTCGACCTGAGCGGCGAGATCGCGCAGGAAGCGAACCGGATTGCTCGAATCGTGCGAGCCGTCCGTGACGAGCACGTTCCAGCCCGCCCTGGACGCCGCCTCGACGACGCCGTCGGCCAGCTCGGGGAAGTACGGGTTGGTCAGCCCCTCGATCACGAGGCCGAGGGTGGGACGGTGCCCGACGACGAGGCCGCGCCCGAATCTGCTCGGCCGGTAGTGGAGTTCTTTCGCGGCCTGGAGCACGCGCTCCCGGGTGGTGGAACTGATGCCCACCATGTCGTTCATGGCCCGCGTCACCGTCTGTCGAGACACCCCGGCGACACGGGCGACATCGATGACCGTAGGTCGTTTCGCTCGGTCGCGCTCAGCCTTCATGTCCGCACTGTAGCAACCGGTCGGCGCGAGAGTCGTCGTTGACACCGACGGAAATCGCATGACAGAGTGCAGCCACCGTGATCGTTCACGCACTTTCCGCACAGGGGCGGAAATTCTCAATGAAGAGAGTGGTGGAAACATGGAACAACTGTCTCGACGTGCCTTCTTGGCGGGTTCTGCGGGCGTCGGCGGAGCGGCGGTGGCTCTCGGCCTCGCCGGCTGCGCACCGTCGGCATCGATCTCGTCCGATCCGAAGGTCTTGACGCTGTGGTCCTGGCCGAGAGCCGTCAGCACGAAGCTGCTGAAGACGGCCGGCAACCACATACCGGGTTCGACGCGCCGAATACGAAGCGACCTCATCGGCGGCAACTTCGACGTGAAGCTGCGCACCAGCATGGCCGGGCGCGCCTTCATCCCGGACGTCACGGCCCTCAACTCGAACGTCTCGTCGTACTTCCCGATCGAGGACCAGTTCCTCGACCTGAACGACCTGGGAGCGCAGGATCACAAGGCGGATTACCTCGGCTGGAAGTGGTCCCTCGGGGTCACGCCCACCGATCGGCTCTGCTTCTGGCCGATGGACACGGCGCCCATGGCCTTCTGGTTCCGGCGCGACGTGTTCGCGAAGGCCGGGCTGGCCAGCGATCCCGACGAGGTCTCTGCCACGATCTCGAGTTGGGACCACTGGCTCGAGGCCGGCGCGCAACTGAAGAAGAACGCGCAGGCGTCCATCATCGCCAATTCCAACGTCGCCTTCACAGCCGTCCTGGCCTGCAGCGTCGAGCGGTACTTCTCCCCCGAGGGCAAGGCGCTCTACCAGCGGGACGGGTCCGCGGTTCGCAAGGCCTGGGACATCGCGGTCAAGGCGTCGACGACGGGGATCACGGCGAAAGCGCTCACGGATTCCGAGAAGAACTCCTCGTACAACAACGGCAAGACGCCGGCGAACCTCGAGGAAGCTGGTGGTCGTCGACCCTCAAGGCCATCGCACCCGACGACCCGGGCAAGTGGGGCGCCGCGAAGGTGCCTGGCGGCTACGGCAACAACGGCGGCTCGTTCCTCGCGCTTCCGAAGTCGACCAAGAACCCCCAGGCGGCCTTCGAGTTCCTGACCTGGCTGACGTCCGCCCAGAACCAGGTCACCTCCTACACGGAGCTGCAGATCTTCCCGTCGACGCCTGCGTCGTTCGATTCCCCGTGCTCGCAGCCCGCGATCCGTACTTCGCCAAGCAGGACACCCTGACCCTCTTCTCCGATGCCGCCGCGAAGGTTCCGAAGTCGTTCTTCAGCCCCTACGAGAGCTACGTCTCGACCGGTCTTCTTTCGGAGCTCTACAACGTCGAGACCCAGGGCAAGCACCCGGACAAGGCGTGGGACGACGCGATGGCCCAGGCCACGCGCCAGCTGAACAAGAAGGGAATCGACGCATGACCGTCGCAACCGAACGAGTCGAGGTGCGCCCGCCGGCCACCGGAGATCCTGCGCCGCGCAAGAAGGGGTCCGCGCTCTCGCGGTTCTGGCCCCAGTACCTGGCCATTTCGCCGTTCTATCTCCTGTTCGCCGTCTTCGGGCTCTTCCCCATCCTGTTCTCGTTGTTCATCTCGTTCCACGACTGGGACGGCGTCGGCAAGATGACCTGGGTCGGACTCAGCCAGTACGTCTACCTGGTGGGCGACCCGCGGTTCTGGAACGCCGTCGGCAACACCTTCATCATCTGGTTCCTCTCGACGGTGCCCATGCTCTTCCTCGCCCTTCTGCTGGCGTTCACGCTGCATCAGAACATCCGGTTCAAGGGCCTCTACCGAGTCGCGTTCTTCCTGCCCAACGTGACGTCGATGGTCGCCATGGCGATCGTGTTCGGCTCGGTCTTCTCCGACAGCTTCGGTCTCGTCAACTCCGCCCTGACGGCGCTCCACCTCGACTCGGTCCCGTGGCTGACGTCGGACTGGGGCATCAAGGTGACCATCTCCGTGATGGTGATCTGGCGCTGGACCGGCTACAACGCGATCATCTTCCTGGCCGGGCTGCAGGCCATCTCCGAAGACGTCTACGACGCCGCGAAGGTCGACGGCGCTCCCGCGTGGCGGATCTTCTCGCAGATCACGATGCCTCTGCTCCGCCCCGTCATCCTCTTCGCCGTCATCACCTCGACCATCGGCGGCCTCGGGCTCTTCACCGAGCCTCAGGTGCTCCTCGGCGACGCCGGTGGTCCCAACGAGGCGGGCATGACGATGGTGCTCTACCAGTACAACCAGGCCTTCACCAACTTCGACTTCGGCTACGGATCGGCGATCGGCTGGGCTCTGTTCATCATCTCGGGGGTGTTCGCCATCATCAACTGGCGACTCATCAGCGAACGCAACGAGAACGGCCGTTTCTCGATGAGGAGGACCCGTGTTCACCACTGAACCCGCAAAGACCGTCTTTCAGCCGCCGCGCCGCTCCGGCGTCGTCAAGTCGTCGGAGCATCCGCGGGCGAAGAAGGTGGTGGGGATCGTGGTGACGCAGGTCGTCGTGATCCTGGGAGTTCTGCTCTCGATCTTTCCCTTCTACTGGCTCGTGGTCATGTCGACCAACACGACCGCGGCGATCTTCGGGTTTCCGCCGACGCTGACCTTCGGCTCGCACCTGTTCGCGAACATCGCCAACGTGTTCGCCAACATCGACCTCCTCCGCGCGCTGCTGAACACTCTGATCGTGTCGCTGGCCTGTGCGGTCCTGGTCATGTTCTTCGACTCGCTGGCGGCGTTCACCTTCGCCAAGTACAAATTTCCGCTGCAGAAGCCGCTGTTCGCTCTCCTGCTCGTCACGTTCATGATCCCGGCCCAGCTCTCGCTGGTTCCGAACTTCGTGATCATGGCGCACCTCGGCTGGGTCGGGTCGCTGCAGGCGCTCATCGTGCCGGGGGCGGCCAACGCGTTCGGGATCTTCCTCCTCCGGCAGCTCGCCACCGGCGCGATCCCCGACGAGCTGATCGAGTCGGCCCGGATGGACGGCGCCGGGTTCTTCCGCACCTACTGGACGGTCGCGATCCCGCTGCTGCGGGGTGGTCTGGCGTTCCTCGGCATCTTCACCTTCATCGGCGCCTGGAACGACTACGTCTGGCCGCTCATCGTGCTGGTCAACCCGCAGCAGCAGACACTCCAGGTCGCCCTGTCACAGCTCAACTCCGTCTACGGCACCGACTACGGCATGGTCATGGCCGGCGCGTTGATGAGTGTGCTGCCGCTGATCGGCGTGTTCCTCATCGGCTCGCGGCACTTCATCGCCAACATCGCGGCCGGTGCGGTGAAGGGGTGAGCAGTGCCGGGAGGCGCGTGCGTAGGGTGGGTGCGTGATCGATTCAGCGCAGACGCTTCCGCTCAGCACGCCGACCGATTCGGGGCTCGACGCCTCGGGCATCGATGCGTTCGTGACCGCCCTCGAGACGACGGCCGATGTCGAGCCCCACAGTCTCATGATCCTGCGCCACGGGCGGATCGCTGCGGAGGGTGGTGGGCGCCCTACGCTCCGGAGCGCGTGCACCTGCTGTACTCGCTCAGCAAGAGCTTCACGTCGACCGCCGTCGGGTTCGCCGTGTCCGAGGGATTGCTCGGGCTCGACGACACGATCATCAGTCACTTCCCGGAACTCGACGACGACATCACCGACGAGAGGAGTCGACGGATCCGCGTGCGGCACCTCCTCGCGATGGCGAGCGGCCACCGCGAGGAGACCGTGGCTCGCGCCTACACGATCGATCCGGTCGATCTCGTGCGCGGCTTCCTGTCGATCCCGCCGGACGAAGAGCCGGGAACCCTGTTCTGTTACAACCAGCCCTGCACCTTCACCCTGGGCGCGATCGTGCAGCGGGCCTCCGGGCAGTCGCTGACCGACTACCTGCGGCCCCGGTTGTTCGACCCGCTCGGCATCGGAGAGGTGGGCTGGCAGCGGGATCGCTCGGGTCGTCAGCTGGGGTTCACCGGATTCCACGCGCCGACCTCGGCGGTGGCGAAGCTCGGCCAGCTCTACCTTCAGAAGGGTGTCTGGGCCGGTGAGCAGCTGCTGCCCTCCGGCTGGGTCGACGAGGCGACGGTGCCGCACATCGACAACTCGTCGTGGGAGAACCCGGACTGGCAGCAGGGCTACGGATTCCAGTTCTGGATCGCCCGGCACGGGTACCGGGGTGACGGCGCGTACGGGCAATTCTGCGTCGTCCTGCCCGAGCACGACATGGTGATCGCCATGACCGGCCAGAGCATCGACATGCAGGCCGTGCTCGACGCCGCGTGGACGCACCTCCTGCCCGCGGTGGACCGCACCGGCGAGACGGGCTCCGACGCCGCGCTCGCCAGCAGGCTCCGGGGTCTCGGGCTTCCGCCCCTGCCTGCGCCGTCCGCCGGCGTGTTCGCGGGGTCGTTCTCGGCGGCCCGAGGAAACGACGTCCCGTCGCTGACCGAAGCGACCCTGTCCGTCGACGGCGAGAGCTGGAGCCTTCGGCTCGTCGAGGGCGATGACACGCTGACGGTGCCCGTCGGGCAGGGCGAGTGGGCTGTGAGCGACGCGTTCGCGGTCTCGGGCGGGGAAGGCCGCGTCGACCTCGTCTTCCTCGAGACCCCACACCGCCTGCACCTGACCTTCGACGCCGACGAGCGGTCCTTCGTCTCGCGCTGGGCGACCGCTCCGCTCGAGGGAGGGCCGCTGGCGGCGCTCCGCATGCCGCGCGACTGATTCGCTGCGGATCGCACGGGATCAGACGGGCGGCGCCGCCAACTCGCGGAGCCGGTTGCCGTCGAGGGCCTCTCGCATGCGGGCGACCGCGTCGGCGCCGACGAGCGCCGTGACGTCAGGGTCGCCGAGGCGCTCCTCGAACAGCGCCACCAGCGGCAGGTACTTCTTCGCCTGTCGCTGGGCGAAGGCCGAGTCGGCGTGGTGCAGCGACAGCGCGTTGTCGGCGAAGTCGACGAACTTGGCGACGAGCACCGGGGCCGACCGGATCGCCTCGCCGACGTGCTCGACGTACGCGCGGTTCTTCGCCGCGCGGGAGAGCTCGTCGTCGAGCAGCGGATTGGAGAGCCCCAGGACGGTCTCGGCGACCGCCGCACCGAACCGCTCGCGGAGGAATCCGAGGGCCGTTTCGCGAGCCTGCTCCTCGGTGGCCGCAGGACGGTCCGCGAGGACGGCGGCCATCTCGAGAGCGCCGTCCTCGACGGTGTCGTGCAGGATCACCGCGAGCAGGGTGCCCGGATCGGCCACCCCGTAGCGGAGGGCGCGCAGGGTGTTCCGCAGCGGATGTTCGATGTAGTGGACGAGCGGCATCCCGCCCCGCTGCTTGCGCGTCTGATCCCGGTGCACGTACGAGGCGACGTCGATGGCTTCGCCGAAGGCCGCGCGGTCGAGCTCGAGGTCGTCGACGGCTCTCAGGATCGCCGATCGCAGCAGCGACGCCTCCATCTCTTTGAGCGGAAGGTCGGCGATCGCTCGTGCTGCGGGGTTCGTCATTCCCCCACTCTGCCCGTTCAGTCGGCCTGGTGCGCGGCGCCGCCGCCGAACATGCCGCTGACGCTCCGGCTCGGGACGGAGTCGAGGCGGGCCAGTGTCTCGGCGTCGAGGACGATTCGTCCGGCTGCGACGTTGGCCTCCAGGTGGGCAGGATCCGCGGTCCCGGGGATGAGCAGGACGTTCGGCGAGTGCGCCAGCAGCCAGGCCAGACCGATCTGCGACGGAGTGGCGTCGAGTTCTGCCGCGACGTCTTGCACGATCGCCTCGTCGGTGACCTTCGGAAGCCCGTCGAAGGCGCTCCCGAGCGGGAAGTAGGGCACCCAGGCGAGACCTTCCGCCTCGCTCAGCCGCAGGAGTTCCTCGTCGTCGCGGAAGGCGAGGTTGTAGGCGTTCTGCACGCCGACGATGCCCGCCGGCAGAGCGCGGCGGAGCGTTTCGAGAGAGGCTGCTGACGCCGATCGCCCCGATCTTGCCTTCGTCGCGGAGAGCGGTCATGACGGCGAGCTGGTCGTCGATGTCGACGATCTGATCGCCGACGGCCTGGACGCCGAGTGGGGTGTCGAGCCGGCGGAGATTGACGATCGGGATGCTTTCCGTCCCCAGGGAGCGCAGATTGTCCTCCACGCTGGCGCGGAGTTGCTCCGGTCGCTGGGCGGACGTGAGCGGAACGGGGCCGTCGGGATCCGGATCGGCGCCCACCTTGCTCACGATCACGGCGTCGGGCACGTCGGCCAGAGCTTCGCGAAGGACGCCGTTGACGAAACCGTTGCCGTAGAACTCGGCTGTGTCGAAGTGGTTCACGCCGAGCTCGACGGCTCGACGGACCAGCGCGAGCGCTGCCGGGCGGTCGTCACGAAGACGTTCGAGCTGCATGGCGCCGAAGCCGACGCGCTCGACGGTGTGGCCGGCGAAGAGCCCGGTCGTCGAAGGTGGGGTCATTGTGACTGCTCCCTGTGTCAGAATGGGAAAGCGGAGGATCCTCCGTTCTGAAGACCGTAGCATTAACGGAGGTACCTCCGGTTTGGAGTCCGCGGAAGTGTCCCCCGACACTGCAGCATCGGCGAAGCCGCTGAGAGCCGACGCGCAGCGTAACCGCGACACCCTCGTGGCAGTCGCCCGGGCTGCTTTCGCCGGGCCCGACCCGACTGTCGCGCTCGAGGCCATCGCCCGCGAGGCCGGGCTAGGAATCGGCACTCTCTATCGCCACTTCCCCACTCGCGAATCGCTCGTCGAAGCCGTCTACGCGGCCGAGCTCGACGACATCACCGAGAGCGTCGCCGTTCTGCTCGGTCAGCATCCCCCGGTCGTGGCCCTTCGCGCCTGGATGGATCGCTACGCGGGGTTCGTCACCGCCAAGCGCGGCATGCTCGACACTCTGCGTGCGGGCTGGGCATCGGGCCGGATTGCCAGCCCGACGACGCGAACGCGGGTCACGGCCAGCATCGGCGCCCTGCTCGACGCCGGCGTCCGCTCCGGAGACTTCCGTGCGGGGGTCGATCCCGACGACGTGACCGCCCTGCTGCTCGGGATCTACTACTCCTCGTCGCGCGGAGTCGATACATCTCAGACCGGGCGGCTCCTCGACTTCGTCGTCGACGGCTTGCGTGCCTGAGTCCGTCCCCGCGCCGTCTTCGCCGGTCGTTTCGCCGCCGGGTCGGTGCGCTCTGCCGCCTGCTCGCGCGACGACGACGTATTTCGTCACGCGGGGCCGGTGCGAAGGTTCGCGGGCCAGGCTGTGCCCACCACAACCCGTGTTACACCCGAACCTGGAGTAAGCGAATGTCAGTCACCGACGATCTGCTGAAGAACAACGAGGCCTACGCGGCCACGTTCGAAGGGCCTCTCCCGCTCCCGCCGTCGAAGCGCGTGGCCGTGGTGGCGTGTATGGACGCACGCCTGGACGTCTACCGCATCCTCGGTCTGAACGAGGGCGAAGCCCACGTCATCCGGAACGCAGGCGGTGTCATCACCGAGGACGAGATCCGCTCCCTCGCCATCAGCCAGCGCCTTCTCGGCACACAGGAGATCATCTTGATCCACCACACCGACTGCGGCATGGTCACCTTCACCGACGACGCGTTCAAGCAATCCATTCAGGACGACACGGGACTCCGCCCCGCCTGGGCGGCCGAAGCGTTCCCGGATGCCGACGCCGATGTCACGCAGTCGATCCACCGGATAAAGTCGAACCCGTTCATCCCCCTGAAAGACAACGTCCGCGGCTTCGTCTTCGACGTCGCGACCGGCAAACTGAACGAGGTGGCCGCATGACCGGCACGATCTACGACGACATCACCGAGGCCTTCGGCAAGACGCCTCTGGTCCGACTCAATCGCGTGGCCGAGGGGCTCGGCGCGACCGTCCTGGCGAAGCTCGAGTTCTACAACCCGTCCGCAAGCGTGAAGGACCGCCTCGGCGTCGCCATCGTCGACGCCGCCGAGGCCGCCGGCGTGCTGAAGCCCGGCGGCACCATCGTGGAGGGCACCAGCGGCAACACCGGCATCGCCCTCGCCGCGGTCGGAGCCGCCCGCGGCTACAAGGTGATCCTGACCATGCCCGAGACGATGAGCAACGAGCGCAAGCTGCTCCTGCGCGCCTACGGCGCCGAACTGGTGCTGACGCCCGGCCCGGCCGGCATGAAGGGGGCGGTCGACGAAGCGGCTCGAATCGTGGAGGCGACGCCCGGTGCCGTTGCGGCTCTGCAGTTCGAGAACGAGGCGAACCCGGCGATCCACTACAAGACCACGGGTCCCGAGGTCTGGAACGACACCGACGGCGCCGTCGACATCTTCGTGTCGGGCATCGGCACCGGCGGCACGATCACCGGCACCGGCCGTTACCTCAAAGAGCAGAAGCCGGAGGTGAAGGTCGTCGGTGTCGAGCCGGCCGAATCGCCGATCCTCAACGGCGGTGCTCCCGGCCCGCACAAGATCGCGGGTATCGGTGCGAACTTCGTGCCGGCGATCCTCGACCGCGAGATCTACGACGAGATCATCGACGTCGACATCGCCACCTCGGTCAGGGTCGCTCGGCGACTCGCCACCGAGGAGGGCATCCTGGCCGGAATCTCGTCGGGTGCGACCGTCCACGCCGCCCTCGAACTCGCGGGCCGCCCCGAGAACGCCGGCAAGACGATCGTCGTCATCGTGGCGAGCTACGGCGAGCGGTACCTCTCGACGGTGCTCTACGAGGACCTCGTCGGCTGACCCCCTTCCTCACCCGGCGGGCCCCGAGTGTCGCTGCCGCGACGCTCGGGGCCCGCTTCGTCGTGCCGAGGGTCGTCCTGCTTCCGCGTCAGGTAACGCGGAGAAATGCTTTTCGACTCAGCGGCCGCGGACTGTCAGGCTCTTCGTTCGTGGCCAACGCGCCGCACACAGCTCCCCCTGCCGATCCACGAAAGAGGCACCATGTCCAGCAGCGCACCGCAGCTCCCCCAGCGAGCGAAACGAGGCCCCGGCCTCCTGATCGGCATCATCGCCGCCATCGTCGTGATCGCGATCGTCGTCGTGATCTTGGTCGTCTCGAACCGGGGCTCCTCGTCCGCCGCAGCCGCCAAGACCGTGTCCATCGGCGTCGCCGACAAGGCCGAGCCGTACTGGAAGACCTACACGAAGCTCGCCAAGGACAAGCTCGGCGTCACCATCAAGCTGGTCAACTTCACCGATTACAGCCTGCCCAACCCGGCTCTGAGTCAGGGCCAGACCGACCTGAACGAGTTCCAGCACATCCAGTACCTGGCCAACTACAACGTCACGAACAGCGATGACCTGCAGCCGATCGGCGCCACCGCGGTCTACCCGCTCCCGCTCTACTCGACGAAGTACGACGACGCGTCGAAGATCCCCAGTGGTGCGAAGGTCGCGATCCCGAACGACGCCGTGAACGAAGCCCGCGGTCTGCTGATCCTGCAGTCGGCGAAGCTCATCACCCTGAAGGGCGGCGGCAACGCCTTCTCGACGGCCGCCGACATCGAGACCCACTCGGTCGACGTGACTCCGATCGACGCCTCCCAGACCGCGGGCGCCCTCAAAGCTGGTTCGGTCGCCGCTGCGATCGTCAACCAGAACTACGCGACCACCGGAGGCCTGTCGAAGTCGGACGCCATCTTCAAGGACGACCCGTCGTCGGCCAGCGCCGCGCCGTACGTGAACGTCTTCGTCGCCAAGAAGAAGGACGACGACAACGCCCTCTACCTGAAGCTCGCGAAGCTCTACCACACCGCCAGCGTCGAGAAGGGCGTCCAGGCCGCCAACGCCGGAACCGCCGTCTTCCGCTCCACCTCGGCCGCCGACCTCCAGAAGGAGCTCGCGCAGGTCGAGAAGGACGCCAAGGCTGCTGCCGCCAAGTGACGAGCAGCATCAGCGCGCCACACGCCGCCGGGCCGCCCCTGGTGAGGCTGGAGCGCGTCTCGAAGTCGTACACGACACCCGCGGGCACGCGAGTCGCCGTCGACGACGTCAGCCTCGAGGTCCGCGAGGGCGAGATCCTCGGCGTCATCGGCTACTCCGGTGCCGGCAAATCGACGCTCGTGCGCCTGATCAACGCCCTCGAGCTGCCGACGTCGGGGAAGGTGTTCGTCGGGGACGACGAGCTGACGGCGCTTCCCGAGAGCCGCCTCCGCCAGGTGCGGCAGGGCATCGGGATGATCTTCCAGCAGTTCAACCTGTTCCGTTCGCGCACCGTGGCCGGCAACGTGGCGTTCCCGCTCCGCGTCGCCGGCCTCGGCCGCGCCGAGCGGGACGCCCGCACGGCGGAGATCCTCGACTTCGTCGGCCTCCTCGATCGCGCCTACAGCTACCCCGAGCAGCTCTCGGGCGGGCAGAAGCAGCGCGTCGGCATCGCGCGGGCCCTCGCGACGAACCCGAGGATCCTGCTCGCCGACGAAGCGACGAGTGCGCTCGACCCCGAGACGACCGCGGACGTGCTCGCGCTCCTGCGCCGCATCAACCGCGACCTCGGCGTGACGGTGGTCGTGATCACCCACGAGATGGACGCGATCCGCGCCATCGCCGATCGCGTCGTCGTCATGGACGAGGGGCGGGTCGTCGAGCAGGGGGACGTGTACGACGTCTTCTCCGCACCGTCCACGGCCGCTGCGGCGAAGTTCGTGCGGTCGGTGCTGCAGGATCGCCCCTCCGCCGAGACGCTGGCTCGCCTTCGGCAGAATCACCCGGGCAGGATCGCGACGATCCAGGTCGCCGAGATCAAGAACTTCATCGGCGTGGTCACGACGATCTTCCTGGAAGCCGGTGTCGACGCGGAGCTCGTGTTCGGCGGGATCAGCGAACTGCAGGAGCGCGCGATCGGCGCGCTGACCTATGAGCTCTCGGGGCCGGACGAGCGGATCGACGCCGCCCTCGCCGCCCTCACCGAGCATTCCCTGACCTGGAACGAGGAGAGCTGATGGACTTCTTCCTCTCCAACACCGACGTCTTCGTGACGGCGATCTGGCAGACGCTCTTCATGGTCTTCGCCTCGTTGATCGTGGCGGGGCTCCTCGGCCTCGCGCTGGGGATCGCGCTCTACGTCTATCGGCCCGGGAATCTGCTGGGCAACCGCGGCGTCTTCACCGTGCTCAACGTGGTCGTGAACATCGTGCGCCCGATCCCGTTCGTCATCTTCAGCACCGCGATCTTCCCGCTCACCCGCGCGGTGATCGGCACGACCATCGGTCCGCAGGCGGCGGCGTTCGCCCTGTCGCTCGCGGCCGCGTTCGCGGTGTCGCGCATCGTCGAGCAGAGCCTCGTCGGGATCGAGCCGGGTGTGATCGAAGCGGCTCGAGCCGTCGGAGCCGGACCGGGCCGCATCATCTTCACGGTGCTGATCCCCGAGGGTCTCGGCCCCTTGATCCTGGGCTACTCGTTCATCTTCGTGGGGATCGTCGACATGTCCGCGCAGGCGGGTTTGAACGGCGGTGGCGGCCTCGGCGACTTCGCGATCACCTACGGCTCGCAGCGCAGCAACTGGGTCGTCGTGTGGATCACGGTCGCAGCCATCGTCGTGCTGGTGCAGCTCGGCCAGTTCGTCGGCAACCACCTCGCGCGGCGCGCGCTCAGGCGGTAGGGGCGCGAAGCGCGGGCATCCGGACGCGTTGGAGGAGCGACGGGTGGGCCACGCCCTAGGGTCGGAGGTATGAACCTCGACGACGATGTGACCTCCGCGACGGTGGGCCTCCTCCGCGAACTGATCACGAACGCCTGCGTCAACGACGGCAGCCCCGACTCGGGCCAGGAACACCGGAGCGTCGCCACGCTCGAGCGGTTCTTCCACGGCTCGGGGCTGTCGTGGGAGATCGTCGAACCCCACCCCGGTCGCACCTCCCTCGTCGCGCGACTCGCGGGCACCGATCCCGATGCGCCGGCGCTCCTCCTGCTCGGACACACGGACGTCGTGCCGGTCGCTCCCGGCTGGCAGCACGACCCCTTCGGCGCCGAGCTGATCGATGGCGTGGTGTGGGGACGAGGCGCCCTCGACATGCTCCACCTCACCGCGTCGTACGCCGCCGTGCTGCGGAACCTCGCGGCGAGTGGCACCCGGCTCCGCGGCGACCTGGTGTTCGCCGCAGTCGCCGACGAAGAGGCGGGCGGTCGTCTGGGTGCCCGCTGGCTCGTGGAGAACCGGCCGGAGCTCGTCGCCGCAGACGCCGTCCTGAGCGAGTCGGGCGGCGTGCCCCTCAGCGTCGACGGTGCCGTGCTCGGAGTGACCGTGACCGTCGGCGAGAAGGGCATCTCGACCAGGCGGCTCGACGTCTCGGGGCATCCCGGCCACGCCTCGACGCCGTGGCGGTCCAGCAACGCGGTGATCACCGCGGCCGAAGCGGTCGGCAGGATCGCGGCGCATCCGATCGCGCCCGTCGTCGACGAGCTCTGGCCGCAGTACGTGGCCGCCCTGGGAGTCGAGCCGGGGCTCGCCGAGGCCCTGGTGGATCCCGCCACGATCGACGGCGCCCTCGATCGACTCGGACCACTCGCCGGTCTGGCCCATGCCGTGACGCACACGACCGTCTCGCCGGACGTCTTCCGCGGCGGCGACGCGATCAATGTGATCCCGGCGCGCGCCGAGGTCGAACTCGACATCCGGACCCTTCCCGGCTTCTCCCCGACGACGTCGACCAGCACGTCGCCGAGGCGCTCGGCCCGCTCGCCGACCGCATCCGGATCAGCAGGATCAGCGACAACCCGGCGGCGCGTTCGTCGCGCGACACGGTCCTGTACCGCGCGCTCGGCGAGGCGGTCGCGGCCGCGTATCCGGGCGCTTCAGCCGTCCCGGTCATCGCCCCCGGGGGTTCCGACAGCCGCTACTTCCGGGAGCGCGGGATCCCCGCGTACGGCTTCGGCCTGCTCTCGCCCGGCTGGAAGCACGCCGACTTCCGTCGCCTGCTGCACAGCACCGACGAACGGGTCGACGTCGAGTCGGTCGGTCTGCTCGTGCACGCGCTCGATCGCGTGGTGCGGAGCACACTCGGCTGACCGGTCTGCTTCGCGCACGCTCGCCCTTCTGTCTCCGGCCTCCGGGGATGCCGCGACGAGGAGGCGTTCCGGGAGACTCAGGAGCGGACGGCGCGCGGCAGGGTGAGAAGACCGTTCATGACTGTGCTGCCACCGCGCGTGGTGAGGAACGCGCCCCCGGCGTCGTGGGCGATGACCACGGGGAGGTGCTCGCCGGCGCGGTCGACGTGGTAGGCGAACGTGCCGCACTCCAAGTCGGGGATGACGTCGGCGGCTCGCTGCGGGGACCAGTCGGCCGCCTCGTTGCAGAGACGGGTGACGTAGCCGTGGGTGTTGACCTCGACGGCGGTGACGCGGCGCGATTCCATGGGGAACTCCTTTGCACGGCCCGCTTCTCACCGCGGGCAGACACTTTTCGATTCGGGCGTCGACTGTGGCGGGTGGCGCCACTGTGCTCTCTTGCCCGGGCACCGGCAACGGCTCCCGGCCGAATCATCGACTGCACTCAGCGTTCCGTGACATTCGCCGACCTCGCGCCGGGCCGCCTCGATCGAGCGTGGCTCGACACGAGACGGCACGGCTCCGGCTGGATCAGCGGGCGGTGAACCCTGCGTCGACCGGAAGGGTGACGCCGGTGACGTACCGGGCCTCGTCGCTGACGAGCCAGGCGATGGCGTTGGAGATGTCGATCGGCTGAACGATCTCGACCGGCAGCAGATTCTTCAGGGCGTCGCTCATCCCGGGGTTGTCCGCCAGGTACTTCTGCATCGCGTCGTTCATCACCATCGGCGTGTTCACACCCGTCGGGTGCACCGTGTTGACCCGGATGTTCTGCGGTGCGAGCCAGTTCGCGAACGTGCGCATGAGACCGACGACACCGTGCTTGGCCGCCGTGTAGCCGCTCGTGGCTCCCGTCCCGTCACCGCCCGCACCGCTCAGGCCCTGCGTCGAGCTGGTCAGGACGATGGCGCCCCCTGACCCTTCTCGATCATCGACGGCACGGCCGCCTTCACGGTGTTGTAGACGCCGAAGAGGTTCGTCTCGACGACGTCGCGGAACGTCTGGCCGTCGTCACCCGTCCCGCCCTGCGGTGCGATGCCGGCGTTGGCCAGGATGATGTCGATCGGTCCCAGTTCGGCGACGCCTTTGGCGGCCGCGTCGACCAGCGCGCCGTAGTCGCGTACGTCCGCCTGGATGGCGACGATGCGTCGATCGAGCGCCTCGATCTGCTTCACCGTCTCGTCCAGATCTTCCGGTGTCGACATCGGATAGGGCACCGTGTCGATCTGGCTCGCGAGGTCGACGCCGATGATGTCGGCGCCTTCCTGAGCGAGCCGGAGCGCGTGGCTCCTGCCCTGTCCGCGTGCCGCGCCGGTGATGAAGGCGACCTTGCCCTCGAGCTTTCCCATTTTTCATCCTCTCGATGGTGAGTACGTCCGCCATCGATGGGGATGAGCGGCCATTGCTCAGTTTCGGCACTCGGTGCCGATAGCCGTCAGACTAGTCGCGGCCGCCGGCAGCCGCAAGGTTCTCGCGGTCGGTCGGGAGGGGCAGGTCGAGGCGGACGGAGTCGCCGGCGCTCAGCGGATGCCGGCGTCGCGGAGGACCAGCGCCACCTGGACCCGGTTGCTCGCGTCGAGCTTGTCGAAGACACGGCCGAGGTGCGTCTTGACCGTCGCGACGCTCACCGAGAGCGTGCGCGCGATCTCGCCGTTGCTGCGGCCTCTGGCCAGTTCGACCGCCACCGCGCGCTCTCGATCCGTCAGCGTGTCGAGACGCGCGCGAGCACCCGATCGCGCTGAGGCGTCCGGGTGCGAGGTGACGACCTCGATCAGTTTCGCGGTGACCGCCGGCGAGAGCATCGGCCGCCCGCCTGCGACGAGACGGACGGCCTCGACCAGTTCGGCGGGCGGAGTGTCTTTGAGGAGGAATCCCGATGCGCCGAGCTGGAGAGCCGTGACCACGGCGTCGTCGGTGTCGAAGGTCGTCAGGACGATGACCTTCTGCGCGGGATCGCGAGCGAGGATGCGTCGGGTCGCCTCGAGACCGTCGAGACGCGGCATCCTGATGTCGACCAGGGCGACGTCGGGATCAGTCCGGGCGACGAGTGCCACTCCGTCGATGCCGTCGGACGCTTCTCCCACGACCTCGATCGAGGTGTCTCCCCCGAGCACCAGTCGGAGCCCGACCCGGACGAGCGGCTCGTCGTCGATGAGGACGACCCGGATCACACCGTCCACGGCAGCCATGCCCTCACTGTGAACCTGCCGTCGTCGATCCTGCTCGTCGAGTCGCCCCCGGCCAGGCGCACTCGCTCGGCGAGACCGACGAGACCGTGCCCCGGTTGCCACGGATCGCCGGGTTCCGTGACGGGATTCTGCACCACGATCTCGAGCCGCTCGCCCGGAGTGCCGCCGAGAACGACGGTCACGACCGCTCTGGGCGCGTGCTTGCGCGCGTTCGTCAGGGCTTCCTGGAGGATGCGGAACGCGTGACGGCTCTGGACCGGAGACAGCGTGTCGAGCGCCTGGGCGACCTCCGGTCGCACCGTGCTGTCGATCACCGCGCCGGCCTCGAGGTTCTCCGAGAAGAGTCCGTCGAGCACGGCCAGCGTCGGTTGCGGCGTCGTCGCCGAGACCAGAGTGTCGGAAGAGCCCGGGTCGCGAAGGACTCCCAGGACGTCGCGCAGCTCGGTCAGGGCGAGGTGGGCGTTGTCTCTCACGACCGCGGCCGTCTCGGCGGTCTGGTCGCGGGAGAGGTCGTCGCGGTAGGCGAGGGCCCCCGAGTGCAGTGCGACGAGCGACAGTCGGTGCGCCAGGACGTCGTGCATCTCGCGCGCGATTCGGATCCGTTCGCCCGACCGGGCCTGTTCGAGGCGAAGGGCCTGCTCTGCGACCAGACGCTCGGAACGTTCCCGCAGCGAGTCGACGAGCTCGCGTCGGCCGCCGATGTTCAAGCCCGCGAGGACGAGGATCACGAGGCCGGCTGCCGAGGCGATCGCCACCTGCCAGAGCGGGGTGTCGTCGGCAGGATCGGCCACGACCAGATCGCCGACCAGCGACGAGACCAGGATGATCAGCCCGGCGGTCGCGATCTCGCCTCGTCTCCGCCTGGTCGACAGGGAGACCACGGCGATCCCGAGCGCGCCGATCGCCATCACGGAGAACGATGCGAGGCAGCCGATGACGATGGTGATCGGCAGCGGTGCTCGGCGCCGCAGCGGGACGAGCCCGATCGCGACGATGCCGAGCAGCAGATCGAGAGCGACGAAGCCGCCCAGGTGATCGGTGGCGGTTCCGGCCTGCTCGAGAGCCGTGAGTTCGTATCCTCTGACCACGGCGAAGGCGATCACCCCTGCGGCGAGGGCGACCGCGACGCGGCGCGTGGAGAGCCAGAAACTCGCCCCCGGGCGTCGGAAACTCGTGGCGACTGCGCTTGTCATGGTCGCGATTCTAGGCAGCGGCCCGACTCGCGGGATCGACCGAAAGGACGAGGAGCGCGAGGAGCGCGCTCGCGCTAGGCATTCTTAGAGGTTTCTTCGCGCCCGGCCGGTGAACTCCTCTCGTGGGTCACGTCCACGCGAGGAGATGCGATGAGTGTTGACGACCTGACTGCCACCGGCAGGACACCCGGGGTCGCCCGCGCGGTCGCCGGCGTCGACGGCGGCGCGCGCCGCACGGCCTGGCTGATCGGTGCGGCCGCGATGGTCCTCGCGCTCCTGGGATCCTGGATCCCGTCGCTCTGGGGCGACGAAGCGGCCAGCGTCCTGTCGGCGCAGCGTTCTCTCCCCTCGCTGTTCCGGATGCTCGGCCACGTCGACGCCGTGCACGGCACCTACTACCTCGGGCTGCACTTCTGGGTGGACGTCTTCGGCACCAGCCCATTCGCCGTCCGCTTCCCGTCGGCGATCGCCGTGGGTCTCGGAGCCGTCGCCGTGGTGCGCCTGGCCGAGCGGCTCGCCGGGCCCCGCACGGCCCTCTTCGCAGGCATCGTGTACTGCTTGCTCCCCCGTGTCACGTACATGGGCGAGGAGACCCGCGCGTACGCGTTCGACGCCGCGATCGCGTCCTGGCTCCTGGTGCTCCTGATCGACCTCGTCGGAGGACGCGGCAGCAGGATCCGCTGGATCGCCTACGGTGCGCTGCTCACGCTCGGGATCTACACCTTCCTCTACCTCGGGCTCTTCGTGGTCGTCCACGCCATCGTCCTGCTCTCGGCTCGTGCGTCCCGTTCCACCTGGCGGCGCTGGGCCGCAAGCACGGGCGCCGCCCTGATCGTCGCCACGCCCGTCCTGGTGCTCTCCGTCCTCGAGCGCTCGCAGGTCGCCTTCCTCGCCACGAGGAACACGACCGGCTTCGAGGCGCTGACCGTCGGTCTGTGGTTCACCTCCTGGTGGATCGCCCTTCCCGCCTGGGCTCTGATCGCGGTCGCTGCGGCGGCCTGGATCCGGAAGGGCCTCCGAACCCCGAGGGCATCCGGGCCGTCTCTCGAACTGACCGTGTTCGCCTGGCTGTTCGTGCCCGGCGTCCTGCTGCTCCTCTCGACGGCGATCGTCGCCGACTTCTCGGGCCGCTATCTCTCGATGTCGGCCCCGGCCGCCGCGCTCGCCCTGGGAATCGGCATCGACCGCCTGGCACGGCGTCGAGTCGGCTTCGGTGTCGCCGCTCTCGCCCTCGTCCTCGCCCTCTGCCTGCCCACGTATCTGGCGCAGCGCACGCCCTACGCGAAGAACCAGAGCGACTGGGCCGAGATCAGCGCGACCGTCGGAGCCCACGCCCGAGCCGGGCAGGCGGTCGTCTTCGACGACTCCACCCGCCCGTCGCGCCGGCCTCGCCTGGCCTACCGGACCTACCCAGACGGATTCCGCGGACTCGCCGACGTCACGCTGAAGGTCCCGTTCGACCGGGCACCGACGTGGCACGACGAAACCCTCACCGTGCCGCAGGCCGTCGCGGCCGGTCGCTTCGCCGGCCACTCGACCGTGTGGCTCATCGAGCTCGCGACCCCGGGGCACGTCGACACCTACGGGCGTTCGTCACTGGAAGCCGACGGTTACTCGGTCGTGACGTCGTATCGAACGCACCGAGCCGTCATCGTCGAGCTCATCCACGGCCGCTCGTCGTCATAGGGACCTCGCCGTTCACTCCGCCCCATCCACCCCGCCGGAGAGCGTCCCGATCGCTCCGCCCCGCACCGTCCGCACGTCCGTGACCCTCTCGATCCTGGAGCACCCGACATGATCTTCGACCCGCACTCCTTCCTCACGGGCCTCGGCCCGTCCGTCCTCATCGGTCTCGGCGTGATGGTCTTCGTCGAATCGGGGCTGCTGTTCCCGTTCCTTCCGGGCGACTCGCTGCTCTTCACCGCCGGGCTGCTGGCTTCGAGCGGGGTGATCCACGTGCCCGTCTGGCTCGTCATCGTGGTCGCCTTCGTCGCGGCTGCACTCGGTGACCAGGTCGGCTACTGGCTCGGTCACCGCTTCGGACGACGGCTGTTCACGCCCGACGCCCGGATCCTGAAGAGCCGCTACCTCGACCAGGCCCAGGGCTTCTTCGCGAAGTACGGCGGGGCGGCGCTCGTGCTGGGGCGTTTCGTGCCCGTGGTCCGCACCTACGTGCCTCTGGCGGCCGGCGCGAGTCTCTCCGGCTACCGCACGTTCCTCCTCTGGAATCTGTCGGGCGCGGCCCTGTGGACAGTTGTCGTCAGTGTCCTCGGGATCGTCCTCGGCCGGATCCCGTTCGTCCGCACGCACATCGACCTCCTGGCGGTCCTCGTGGTGATCGTCTCGGTGCTGCCGATCGTGATCACCGGGCTCGTGCGCTATCGCAGGAGCCGGCACACCGCGGACGTGACGCGATGACGCCGAGCCTGTCGCAGGTCCCTCCGTCGACACGGGAGCACCGACCGAAAAGCAGGGTCACGCTCAGCAAGGTTCCCGAGGTGACGGCTCTGTTCTGGGTGGTGAAGCTCCTCACGACGGGTGCCGGCGAGACGAGCTCCGACTTCCTCGTCAGTCGTCTGAACCCGATCGTCGGCGTGGGCATCGGCTTCGTCCTCTTCGCGGTGGCGATGACCCTGCAGTATCGCGTCACGCGCTACGTTCCGGTGGTCTACTGGTTCGCCGTGGTGATGGTGAGCGTCTTCGGAACGATGTGCGCCGACGTCCTCCACGTCGGGCTCGGGGTGCCGTACCTGATGTCGGCTCCCGCGTTCGCCGTGATCCTGGCGGTCGTCTTCGCCCTCTGGCGCCGCTCGGAGGGCACGCTGTCGATCCACAGCATCACCACTCGCCGCCGCGAGACCTTCTACTGGCTGAGCGTCCTGGCGACGTTCGCGCTGGGAACGGCGACCGGTGATCTCACGGCCACGACCTTCCACCTCGGGTACCTGGCGTCCGGACTCGTGTTCGTCGTCGTCATCCTGGTGCCTGCCGTCGGTCATGCCGCGAAGCTCTTCGGGCCGGTGCTGGCCTTCTGGTTCGCCTATGTCGTCACCCGCCCGATCGGGGCGTCGTTCGCCGACTGGATGGGCGTCTCGCACGCTCGCAGCGGCCTCGGCTGGGGCACGGGGCCGGTCAGCCTCGTTCTCCTCGTCGTGATCGCCGCGCTGGTCGGCGTGCTGTCGATCCGCTCGCGCGGGGGCGCAGGATCACGAGTGCCCCGTCGCGGCTAGGGTGTGTCTCCCCAATTGGCCGGAGGTCGTGTGTGGTCTGGTCTCGTGAGCTGCAAGGCGGGTGACGCAGGAGGCCGCCCGCGGCCTTCAAGGAACCCGCCGCCGCAGATCGCGCGATCCAGGGCACACACGACCCGCGGAGAATTGAGAGACACGGCCTAGGGTGACTGCCATGCAGATGCGACTGGAACTCGTGCCGCTTCCGACGAGCGACGTCGACAGGAGCAAGGCCTTCTACGTCGACCAGGTCGGCTTCGTGCTCGATCACGACGTCGAGCCCGGCAACGGACTCCGAGTCGTGCAGCTCACTCCGCCGGGGTCGTCCTGCTCGATCGTCGTCGGGACCGGCATGGGCGACCCGTCCGCGCCTCGAGTCCACGGGCTTCACCTCGTGGTCGACGACATCGCCGCCGCTCGCGGTGAACTGGCCGGGCGCGGTGTGGACGTCTCGGAGGTGAGCGACGTCGGCGGTGGGATTCGTTACGCCTACTTCGCCGACCCGGACGGCAACTCGTGGGCGCTGCAGCAGCTCTCGCGGTGAGCGCGTGGTCGGTGAGGGAGTGGGCGATACCGGACTCGAACCGATGACCTCTTCCGTGTGAAGGAAGCGCGCTACCAACTGCGCCAATCGCCCGTGGGACTCGGTAATCCTACTGGACGAATCGCGCGGGAATCGAATCGACACCGGACGCAAGACACGACCTTGGCTCAGTTTGTACTCTTCCCGAGACTCGGATAGAGTTCCTGAGGTCGCAGAGATGCGAGAGAAACACGGCAACACAGTAACAAAGCAGCACGGCAACAAAGCAACAAGACATCATGCGGATGTGGCGCAGTGGTAGCGCATCACCTTGCCAAGGTGAGGGTCGCGAGTTCGAATCTCGTCATCCGCTCGAGTGAAAGCTCACCAGGGGGCTCTGCTCCTCAGGGTGGGGTGGCCGAGAGGCGAGGCACCGGCCTGCAAAGCCGTTTACGCGGGTTCAAATCCCGTCCCCACCTCACGCCAGAGGTTTACACTTGGTGTGTTCTAATTCAACAGCTTGAGCGATTGGCGCAGCGGTAGCGCGCTTCCCTGACACGGAAGAGGTCGCTGGTTCGATCCCAGTATCGCTCACAGAGAAAAACCCCGGATTTCCGGGGTTTTTTGCTTTTAGAGCGGCGATTCACCGAGTACACGTGCTTCGTAGGGGTCACCGTGGGTGCGCTGGAACCGTGTACATGAGGGTTCTCTCGCTCGCCGACGCCAGGTCGGCCCCGTCCATGCACAGCGAGTCCGCGACCGCGACCCACCAGCGATTCGAGATCACGAGCAACGATGCCCGCGTCGCTGTGCTGATGAGTGCCGAGGCTACGGCGCGCTTCTCGAGCCCGTCGACGTAAAGTTCCGGCCTCATTCGCGGCCGTGCGAGCGGAGGTGTGTCTCGTCCTTCGTGTCTGTGCGCGGGTGCTTGCTGCCGAGATAATAGCGAGCATGCCAGCGATCGATGCCGCCCAGCCCGCGCCTACAGATGCCCCTCACCTCTTTCTGACACCGGGCCAGACTGCGACGATTCCGGTTCACATCGGTTTCGACAGCCAGCCTTGGCCGTGGCACGCCACGGACCTCATGCTCTCCACTGTCGGCCAAATCATCCCGGTCCTGCTCATTGCTGTCAGTGGCCTGGCGTTCTTCGCGCGGCGGCGGAATCCTTCGACGACAGCTTGGTTCTGGATCATCACCCTCGTGACTCTCGCGTTGATAGCCGCGGAGGCTGTCGTCCTCTACCAAATGGGCCTCATCGAGGACGACCGCGCCTCCATGGCGTCGATATTCATTGCAGTCTTCGCTGTTCCGACGGTGGTCTCCGTGGGACTCCTTCGCGCTGCGCTCTGGCCGAAGAAACGCGACAAGCACAAGGGGGCGCCCCGATTGGCAGTCGACCTGACTCAACGGCTAGGGGCGCTGTCCGACCGGCGCCTGTCGGAAGCCGCCGCGCCCGACAGGTCCTCGCCGCGAGGCGTCAGCGAGACGTCACGGACGCCTAGCTGCCGTGGACTCGAGCGCTCGACGCATGAACCTACGGCAGGGCGTCAGGCAGCGCTGCGCCCCGTGACGGAACGGCGGCGGAGGCCGACCTGTGCGACGGAGGCAGGAACGTAGGCCTGGTCGAGCGTGCCGATGTCGGTGCCGGGGGCGACGATCTCGTCGATCCTGTCCAGGACGTCGTCGGAGAGGACGGTGTCGACGCCCGTGAGGAGGTCGTCGAGCTGCGCCTCGGTGCGGGCACCGAGAAGGGCGCTCGTGACGGCAGGATGTGAGATGGCGAAGGCCATCGCGAGGTGCGGCATCGTGATCCCCGCCTCCCCCGACAGGGTGATCAGCTCTTCGACGGCGTCGATGCGTCGCTCGTCGGTGAATGTCGTGAAGTACTTCGCTCGGTTGAGGTCGGTCGCCTGACCGCGACGGACCCGACCCGTGAGCATGCCCTGTCCCAGAGGGCCCCACACGAGGATCCCCATCCCGAACCGTTCGGCGACCGGGAAGATCTCGCGCTCGACGCTGCGATTCAGGATCGAGTACGGGGGCTGCTCGGTGCGGAGGCGTTCGAGACCGCGGCGCTCGGAGACCCACTGGGCGTTCACGATGTCGGACGCCGGGAGCATCGAGGTGCCGAAGGCGCGGATCTTTCCGGCGTGCACCAGGTCGCTGAGGGCGGACAGGGTCTCTTCGATGTCGGTCTCGGGGTCGGGCCGCTGCAGTTGGTAGACGTCGATGTGATCCGTCTGCAGGCGACGAAGGGAGTTGTCGATCGCCGTCGTGATCCACCGTCGGGAGGCTCCGCGGTGGTGCTCGTCGGCGCCGAGACCGAACTTCGTCGTGAGCACCACGTCCTCGCGACGCCCCTTGAGGGCGCGGCCGACGACCTCCTCCGAGTCGCCGTACGAATCGGAGGTGTCGATGAGATTGACGCCGGCGTCGAGGGCCTTGTGGATGATGCGTGTCGAGTCGCCTTCGCCGTTGCCCATCTGCGTGGCGAAATTGAGCGCGCCGAGCGCATAGGGGCTGACCTTGATACCGGTGTGGCCGAGGGTGCGGTACGGCATGGTGTGTCTCCAGACCTTGTGATGTCGACTCCGCGACGTCTATCCTGATCAAACGGAATCCCTTTCCAGAAATATACGGAAAGGTGTTCCGGAAAACAAGAGTGGAGACACATGACGACCACCGGGCCGAGCCGGAGACAGCGGTCCGACGCGCAGCAGAACGCGATCGCTGTCGTGAAGGCTGCGAAGGAGGTCTTCGCTCGCGGCGGGGTCGACGCACCAGCGAAGGAGATCACCGATCTCGCGGGCGTGGGCGTCGGCACGATGTACCGACACTTTCCCCGCCGATCGGATCTCGTCGCAGCCGTCATGGCGAACGAGATCGACGCGTGCGCCGATGCGGCTCAGGCTCTGGCCACCGCCGCCAAGCCCGGCGAGGCGCTCACACAGTGGGCGGAACTGTACTTCGATCTCGTGGCCACCAAGCGAGGCTTGGCTGCAGCCCTCACCTCGGACGACCCCGGACTCCAGGAGATCGGGCCCTCCGTGCGCGACCGGCTCGAGCCGGCGCTCCAATCCCTCCTCGACGCGGCGCGACGCACGGGTGCCATCCACTCAGAGCTCGAAGCCAAGGGCGTCATCACCGCTCTCGCGCTTCTGTGCCACCCGGTCCCCGACGAAGGAGTCGATTTCAACCGACGACTCATCGCTGTGTTCCTGAATGGACTTCTCGTTCCGTGATCGCGCGAGTATCGACAAACCCGAGTTCTACTACCGAGCTCTTCACCTGGCCGCTCGGATGGCCGACAGGCGACCGCTTGCCGAGCTGATCAGGCAGGCAGGTATCCGGCCGCCTCCAGGACGATACTCGGACCCGTGTAACGTCACGACCTGGGCGCCCGGCGCCCGGCATCCGGCGCCGGCGCCCGGCGCCTGACGCCTGACGCCTGACGCCTGACGCCAGACGCCTGACGAGTGGTGCCTGACGCCGCCGGCTCTGCCGTGAGGAACGAAGCGATGGCTGTAGCCCGGTTGGCGCGAACCCGCTACTCTCTCGGAAAAAGGGGGATCCCGTGGACCAGATCCAAGAGTTCGAAAAGCAAGGAGCGCGGCCGCGAGAGGCTCGGTCCGGCGACGGCAAGGCTGCGGCTCCCGACCTCCGCGCCCTGACGTGGCTCGGCGTCGCGTTCCTGATCGCTGCCGTTTTCGTTCTCACCATCCCGTTCCAGAAGCCGCACGATACGGATGCCGGTTACCAAGCTCTCGGTCACCTGTCTTCGACGGCGATCCTCGCTGCCCTGATCCTCGGTTGTACGGGCGTGATCGTCGTTGCGACCCGTGTCGCAGCCGGTGCTGTCGTTCGCTCCCTGAGGCGATCCGAGTCGAACTGATCGCTCCCTCCTCCGCGCTCCCTGGATCACGCACCCCGGATCCGAACGTGTGTGGGCGAGCTTCGAGGCAGGTGGTAGGCGGCCGACCGTTCGCGGGAAGCGGTGCATCGACGGACGCGTCGTAGCTCGGGGCGTCCCTGCCTTGTAGAGCCTCACATCTTTCGGCCAGGCGTGTGACTGATCGACCAGGTGATCGCGCTCACGGCGATCCAGAGAACGAGGAAGAATCCCCCGATGCTCAGCGCGAAGCTGCCGATGACGATGAGAACGGGCGCGGGAAAGGATCGTGCGCGAGTAGAGTCCCGGCCATGAGCTCTCTCGGATCGGAGAAGAAGGGTCTCGGCCTCGATGTCACCGGGCCCGACGAGCCGAGCTATCTGCCGGGCCCTGTCGTCGCGCGTCCTCGGCACTGGTGGCTGACCGGACGCAGCCTCGCGTCGTCCATCCTGTTCTGCGCGCTCTGGACCGGCTACGCGGTGCTGCGGTTCGTGGAGATCATGTCGAAGTCGCACGTCTCCGGAACGGACTGGCTTCTGTTCGCGCTCCCGACGTTTCTGGCACTGGGGGCTGTGCCGTCCGTCGTCTTCTTCGCTCGGTCGGCGCATCGCCGACCGACGCCGGCGCCGGGCGAGCCGCGGTCGATGTCCGATAAAAACTGACGCCGGGGTTGTCGTGATCGATCGCCGGAGTTCTTAGCCCAGGCGCGACCAGGGCGACAGGGCTTCCCAGGACATCGGATCGAAGGCGAAATAACTGCCCGACCCGGGCTGATCCAGCGCCCTCCTGATCGGAACTCCGGTCACGCTTGCGAGCAGTAAGGCGCCCACCCCACCGTGTGCGACGAACGCGACGCGCGTGTCGTTGCGTTCGTGGAGGGTCCGTCGGACGGCCGTTTCGATCCGCCGCGGTCCGGCGGGAGGTAGCCGGTCGCACTTCGATCCATCTCTCCCAAGGCAGGGACTGGTGCGACTCCTAGGATCAGGGCCGTGGACTACAACGAACTCGTCGACACCATCGAAGTCATGGCCGATGGTTTCACCGCCGCCGTTTCACTGGCCCCCGTGAGACTCCGGTGCCCACCTGTCCAGGGTGGACGATCACCGACCTCACCCGGCATCTCGGACAGGTTCACCGTTGGGCCCACGCTCAACTCACCGGGACGCCCGACGACGGCACGTCGCCGGGTGACGAGGAGCTTCTCGTCACCTGGTTCGACGAGGGTGCATCTCGACTCCTGGAGGCTCTTCGACAGCGAGACGCCACCGATCCCTGCGCGACCATCTATCCCCGCTGTCGCGGCGACCTGGGCGCGGCGACAAGCGTTGGAGACCGTTCTTCATCTCTGGGACGTGAGGAACGCCATCGGGGCGCCGGTCAGGATCCCGGCCCCACTGGCCGCCCTCGGCGTCCGCGAAGTCCTGAACGACCTCTATCCCCGGCAGGTCAGGCTCGGGAGGATGGCTCCCCTCCGCTGCAGTCTCGAGATAGGCCTGCTCGATGATCACGGCGGCAGGGAAGAAACTCTGCTGTTGGGACCCGCGCAGGCACGCGGAGACTCCGCAGCAGCCATCGAGCTGCCAGCGATGGAGGCACTTCTCCTCCTGTGGAAACGTCGCACGATCGACGACGTGGCCACGAGGCGCTCCGGGTCCGAGCGGGCACTGCAGAACGTGCTGTCGTCTGCCCTGGTGCCGTGATCCCGGCACGCACACGCGTCGCGCGTTCACGAGCCCGACGATCGAGTCGACCGGTCAGGCCGTCTTCGGCTGGCGCGCGACGATCCGCCTGGTGGTCAGCGAGACTCCCGCGCAGGTCAGGCAGACGACGGCGACGGCGACGAGCACGACGGTAGAGCCGAAGATCGGCACGAGCGCCGCGAGGATCATCGGCAGGAAGAAGCCCGAGTAGCTGATCGCGTAGAAGACGGCGGTCACTCCGGCGAGATCGTTCGCGTCGGCCATGGATTGGATGGCCGTGAGACCCGCGACCATGCAGATGCCGTAGCCGGCGCCGAAGACGGGCGCGGCGATGAGCACGGCCACGACGTTCGACTCCAGTGCGGCGGGGATGAGGAGCAGGGCGCCGAGCGCGGCGAAGATCACCCCGACCGTGGCCGACCGGCCACGCAGCAGACGATCGATCGGCGTGAACAAGAGCTGGACGGTCGTCCCGACGCCGAGGGTGATGACGGTCGCGAGGGTGGCGAAGGCCACCTCCAGGGAGCCGGTCCGGTGGGTGACGAGGCTGGGGCCGACCGCGAAGGCGAGCGCGCTGGCGCCGAAGATCCACGGGGCGACGGGAAGCACGCCCCGGAAGAAGCGTGAGCGCAGAGCGATCGGGATCCTGATGTCACCCCTCAGCGAGGTGATGGCCGGATCGGGCTCTCGGGTCTCGACCGCGGACAGCAAAGCCACGAAAGCAACGACGCAGGCCAGGATCTGCACGAGGTACGGCGACACTGTCGGGGCCGGACCCCACTGCGCGAGCACCCCGGCGACGCCGGCTCCGCCGCCGAAGCCGAGCGAGAGGGCGATGGAGGATCGCTTGGCGCCGGCTCCCCCGTCGCCGGAGGCCGTCGACAGCTCTTTGATCCAGCTGCTCCCGACGACCATTGCGACGGCGACGCTGACGCCGCTGAGGAACCGGCCGACGCACATGCCGGCGATGCTGTCGCTGAACAACGCGAGCACGATGCTGGCGGCGATACCGATCGGGAGACCGGCCAGCAGGATGCGCTTGCGGCCGAATCGGTCGGACCAGGCGCCGGCCACGAGGAAACCGGGCACGATTCCGATGACGTAGATGGCCAGGAACAGGTCGACCTGGAGCTGGTTATACCCGTCGATGGCCCGGTACATGAGCATGAGCGGGATGAAGTGGTTGCCTCCCCACGCTAGCGCGGTGACCGCCGGCGCCACTCGGAGCCACGCTCTCGGCGACACCGTTTTCTGCATGCCCACTCCTTCGATCGTCGAGCCGTCGTCTAGAGTACATCTTGGATCCAAGAAGGGATGGCACCGTGGAGACCACGTCGAAGACCGAGCCCGCTGTCGAGCGTGTGCACGCGCAGCTCCGCTCGTGGCTGCTCGACGGCACGCTCTCCCCCGGCGCCATGCTGAGCGAGAACGACCTGTCGTCCCGTCTTGCCGTGAGCCGGACGCCGGTGCGCGGCGCGCTCCGTCGACTGGAGGCCGAGGGCTGGCTGACCATCTACCCGAAGCGGGGCGCCCTCGTTCGACGTCTCAGCTTCGAGGAGGCTCTGGCCGTGGCCGACGCCCGCCAGGTGCTCGAGTCGGCCTACGTCGATGCCGTCTCCGACGAGGCTCGCGCCGAGCTCTGCACACGACTCGACCGGATGATCGACGAAGAGCAGGACGAAGCCCGCGACGGTGACTACGTGAAGCTGGTCAACCGCACCATCGACTTCCACCGCGCGTTCGTGGAGGTCGGCGAGAACCCCGTCCTGCTCCAGTTCTACGACCACCTCCGAGAGAGACAACTCGTCATGACCCTGCAGACTCCGGCTCGGGTCACCGGCAGGTGGGAGGAGTTCACCCGCGAGCACCGGAACCTCGTCGACCTGATGCGCACCGGCGACCGGGAGTCGTTCGTCACCGCCCTGCGCGATCACATCGTGGGAACCCACGGACCCGTCCTCGGCATTCGCTGCTGAGGAGGTGTCGCCTGGGGCGGCTCTAGGGTTCGTCACCCAGCGGGACCCGGGTCTGTAGACGGGCCAGACCGCGGAGCCCCTCGGCACTGCGAGAATCCTCCTGTGAAAGAGACTCGCAAGCCACGCCGACCAGACGTCACGACAGTCGAGATCGTAGGAGGCGCGGAGCCCCTCCAGCTCGGGTTGCACGACTACGACGAGGGATGGGCGAGCGTCTTCCTCGAGCATCGAGGGCGCATTCTCGAAGCGCTTGCCGCGGCGGACGTCGAGATCGAGCACATCGGCTCCACCGCGGTTCGCGGTCTGGCCGCGAAACCGATCGTCGACATCGTGGTCACGGTGAGCGACATCACGGCGGAGGAGGACTACCTCGACGGGCTGCTCGCGGTCGGCTACGAGCTTCGAGTTCGCGAACCCGGCCACCGTCTGGTGCGCACGCCCGCGCGCGACGTCCATGTCCACCTGTACGAGCGAGACGATCCTGCCGTCGATGACTACCTGCTCCTGCGCGATCACCTCCGCTCCGATGCGGACGACTGCGCCCTCTACGAGAGCACCAAACGGGATCTGCTCCGCAGGCGGTGGGACGACATGAACGACTACGCCGACGCCAAGACCGATGTCATCCTGTCGATCAAGGCGCGGGCGAGAGCGGCTAACCGACAGTGACGATCACGCCGCCTCTGTGGGCGGCACTTGACCCTGCCGCGGCGTCATGGTTTTTCCTCGTTCTATGAGCATGACCGTGAGTTCCTCGACCGCGCCACGCGGCGGGCATCGCACCCGCCGACGTCGATGGCACCGACTCGTTCGCGCTGGTAGCGGCGCTCGCCTGGGTCTACGACCAGCCCTCGCTCGCGCCCGCGCCGACCACCCCTTCGACGTCATCTCGAGGTCGGTCCTCCCCGGCCTGGTCTAGTCGTCCGCGATCGTCCTACGCTGTCACGGCCAGGTGGCGACGGGAGTTCGCTCCGTGTCGTCACACGGCGAGTCGCCCGCCATCGACCGGCAGGATCACGCCGTGGACATTGGATGCAGCGGCCGAAGCGAGGAAGACGATGCCGGCGGCAACCTCGGTGACCGTGCTCACGCGCCCCGCGGGCGTCGTCGCGGCAAGGGCGTCGAGGCTGTCCCCCATCACGTCGGTGCCCTCGGTGCGGGTCGGGCCGGGGCTCACCGCGTTGACGCGTACGCCGGACGGACCGAACTCGGCTGCCCACGCCTTCGTCAGCAGCTGAAGGGCGGCCTTCGACGACCCGTACAGCGACATGCCGCTCATACCGAAGGAGGCGACCATCGTCGACAGGTTGACGATCGCGCCGTGACCTCGCTCGGCCATGCCGGGGGCGAGCGCCGCGACGAGGGTGAATGGTGCCCGGACGTTCACGGCCATCACAGCGTCGAAGGTCTCCGTGTCGACCTCGGCGGTGGGGCCGAACGGAAAGACGCCCGCGTTGTTGACGAGCACGTCGACGTGGCCTCCACCGACCCGGACCGCCTCCGCTGCGAGATGAGCCACCGCATCTGCGTCGGCGAGGTCGACGGCGATGAAGTCGGCGGCGCCGCCCGAGTGACGGATGGCGTCGACTGTGGCGGCTCCTCGCTCGGTGTTCCGGCCGGTCACGACGACATGCGCTCCCCCTGCCGCCAGTTGCAGGGCGACCTCGCGGCCTATGCCGCTCGTGCCGCCGGTCACGAGTGCGGTCTGTCCTGAGAAGTCGGAGTTGGCCATGGTGTGCCTTTCGTTTGGAGTAATTGCTCCAATAGTCCCGGCCCTAAAATGGAATGTCCACTCTAAAAAAGGTAGTCTTCACGCATGCCCACCACCTCTCTCGAGGGGCTCGTCGCCGTCGGCGGTCGACCTCTCACGCCGAAAGGCCGCGCCACCCGACAGCGGATCGTCGAGACGGCGTCGCGCCTGATGCTCGAGGTCGGCGTAGAGCGGGCCACGATCGACGACATCCAGCGGGTGGCCGGCGTCAACACCTCGCAGCTGTACCACTACTTCGCCGACAAGAACGCCCTGATCCTGGCCGTGATCGATCATCAGACGCAGACGGTCATCGATCTCCATCGCGTGAGCCTCGAGCGGGTCGAGGGGTTCGACGGGCTGGTCGCGTGGCGCGACATGATCGTCGACGTGCTGCGCGCACAGCAGTGCATCGGCGGCTGTCCGATCGGCAGCCTCGCGAGCGATCTGGTCGAGACGAACCTCGACGCGCGGCGGGCGCTCCAAGCGTCGTTCTCGTCCTGGGAGGGTCTGCTCCGAGACGGATTGTCGACCATGCAAGACCGAGGCATCCTGCCCTCCGACCTCGACATCGGTCGCGCCGCCCTCGCGTTGCTCGCAGCCGTCCAGGGTGGTCTCCTGCTCAGCCAGACACGTCGCGACACCGTGGCCCTCGAAGCCGTCCTCGACAACGCGATCGACTACCTGCGGTCGCTTTCGCCCTCGAGGTGACCGGTGCGGTGTGTCGACCGGACGTCGACGCACTGCACCACGCCGCGACGTCCTGCTAGGCGACGGCGAGCTGCCGGATCGCAGAAGCGACGGCTGCGGCGCGGGCCGGGTCTCTCGTGTCGAATGCGTCGACGACGAACGGCTCCTCCCTCTCGGGTGAGTCGAAGCTAGCAGCGTGTTCGGCGAGGACCGCATCCGTCACGTCGGGCCGGTCGTTGCGCGCGCGAGTCCTGGCCACGCGATCCTGCTGGAGTCGACGGTCGATCCGCACCCACACGAGGGCGAAGGGCACGCCGACGGTGTTCGCCGCGGAGCGCCACTGGTCCCGGATGAAGCGCGGAGACCCGGTGTCGTCGATGACGACGTGCTTCCCCTGTCGGAGGAGAGCGTCGACGCGTTCGTGCGCGACTCGATCGCTGGTCGCCCACTCGTCCAGCGGGATCCCTTGCCCGCCGTCGAGACCTCGCTCCGCATTGATGGCGTCGAGGCTGACGACCTGGGCGCCGAGTTCTCGGGCCAGCAGTGTCGCGAAGGTGCTCTTCCCGGCGAACGAGAGTCCGCACATCAGCGTCAGCGCCACGACATCCCCTCCCGAGTCCCGGTCGCCACGAGCAGCTCGCGCGTGTCGGCAGCTGCCCGCTCGAGACTCCCCCGTGCCGACCCCAGACGCATGATGACGTCGTCCAGGCCCCGGAGTCCTGCCGTGTCGAGCAACCGCTTCTCATTGGTGACCCACACGCCACGATGGGCCAGGATCGCGTGCGCGGCGTGGCAGGCGGCCTCGCTCAGGAGTCCTGCGCACTGGGCCACGCGGCCGTGGCGGGCGTGGCTATCGGCGTAGTCGAGGGTGTGGCGGGAATGATCCCACCAAATGAGAGGTGCGGTTTTCTGGAGAACAGCCGGGTAGTCCCAGCACGGCAGCGCGCCCCGGAGCGTCTGATTGATTCCGAGCTCCGCGAGCAGGATGTAGCTCGGGAGTCCCGCCTGGTGGAACAGGAGCGGCTCGATGGTGAACTCGCCCCGGACGGCGGTGTCGTGGATCTCATCGACGAGTCCGAGGTCGCGATAGTGAATGTCGATCAACTGGTCGCCCACGGTCACCTTGCCGCCGCCATTGAACACCCGTCCCCACCCGCCGAGGTCGCTCAGGTGTCCGGGCCAGCCGATGCCCCTGACAGACTCCGGGTCGAATCCTGACCGGTAGTAGATGGCGATGTCCCAGTCGCTGTCCGGCCGGTTGACACCCTCCGCCCGGGATCCGCCGAGCGCAACGGCTTCGACGCCGGGTAAGCCAAACAGAGTATCCGCGACGACATCGACGGAAAAGGGGTCGAAAGTGTGGTCTGAAGAGGGCACTGTCATTCCTCGGTGTGCAGGATCGATCGACTCGCCCACGGGTGTGGGGAGGACTGGTATCGCTGCTACGAGATCACGGGCTCAAGGCTGCCACGGCGACCGGCGATGAGCAAGACCCTGTCGCGACCTGGCGTGCTCATGCCTCCGTCAGCAGGGACCGAAGTCGGCTCCGCAGACCTTCATCGACGCCGATGGCCGCGAAGGCGGCGTCGGGGTCGGCGGCGACCTCTAAAACACGGAGCCGCCGCCCTCGGTGCCTCCACGACTGCATACGAGCGCCCCGGCCAGAGCGGCGAGTTCGCCGCGGATAGCCCGAGACGTCTTCGAGACCCAGCGGCTGCGAGTCGACGCCGTCGTAGTCGCCGCCCAGGCCGACGTGGTCGATTCCGGCGACGTCGCGGCGTGCTCCACGTGGTCTGCGACGGGGCAGTCGCTCGGGAGAGCAGCGGGCCCCTCGACTCGTCTACGGTCGACGTATGGACGACAGCTGGGCTTTGATCACGCGCGGAGACCCTCGGCGGACACGGTTCGAGTACACGGCCGTGACGATGGCGCGCAGCGTCGTTCAGCGTTCCTGGCCGAGGGTCTGGTCGACGACGACGTCGCCGACGAGCTCCCGGCCGCCATCTCCCGTCTCGAGGTTCAAGAGATCGTGAACGCCGACGCGAAGGGCGGAGGTTTCGACTCAGACGGAGCAGAGACGGTGTTCGCCCGACTCGTCGACCTCGGCGTGCTCCGCCCGGTCACCGCCGAGCAGTTCCGCACCATCGGGATCGTCCACGCGCGCACCCGCTCGGCCATCAAGGTCCGACAGCAGAGCGACTGGTACGAAGTCGTTCCCGACGTGCTTGCTCGGCTCTACCCTCGAGGCCCTCGCTGACGCCGAGTCGCCCGCAGCGCCGACCACGGGAGCGCCGGGCGATCCCTGTCACTCTCGCCATTCTCGTCGCAAGGACTCCGTCACGTCGAGCTTCGACGCCCAGCGCGCAGGCCATCCCTCGGCGACCCACGTGGCTTGCGGCTCGTGTCCCGCCTTTCCGAGCCAGACCACCTCGTCGATGGCTCGCTGCTGGCGGCGGAGCACTTCGTCGACGACGTCGAGGGGTTCGGTCCAGCCGTATCCGTCGAGGAAGGCGTGGATCCGAGAAGGACGATCCACGTCCTCGGGCAGCCCGCGTCGCCGAAGACTGTCCGGGTCGACGTCGAACGGGGTGAACCATTCGAGCGCGTAGGCGACGTCACTCATCCTCTCCGCCGGACGTGCATCGTCCCAGTCGAAGAGGCCGACCGCGATCCCGTCGTGCCACGCCATGTTGCCCGGCTGCGGGTCGCCGTGGCAGATCACGTCCTGCCCTTCTGCGGGCACGGCCCAGACAGCGTCCTCCGGTCGGCGCCAGGACCGTGTCGCGTCATGGTTCCGGCGGAGCAGCTCGCCGGCTGACGCGACGGCGTCGAGGGACACCTGATGAGGCCAAGCCGCCTCACCGCCGTCCCCCGGCACGAGCCGGACGCATTCGGTGTCCGCATCGATGCCGAGCGGCTCCGGAACGGGAAGACCCTGATCGTAGAGATGTCGAAGGAGGGAGTGCACTGTCGAGGTCCACGGTTTCCGCGGACGAAACACGACATCGCCTTCCACGCGAACGGTACGACTCTCGGACACCGTCCCACCTTAGGCACGCGTTCCGAATCGGTCGCGAGGCGTAGCGCTCCCCCGCGACCCGTGGTCCGTCGCCACCCGGTCACGAACGGGCTGTTCGTCTCGTCCGGCTGCGCGCCCCGACCCCACCCGCGGAGGTGCACAGACGCCGCACAGACCCCGTCGGTAGAGTCTTCGACGGCCATCCGTTCCCGGGGGCCTCTGGACGAGCGGCAGCGTACCCAGTCTGACGACGGTGCCTCTGGAGGTTGTCGTGGGCATCGCCATTCAAATCGTCGGTTCTCTCTTGGTCCTCGCCGGGTTCGCGCTCGCCCAGTGGGGCGTCCTGAATCTGAAGTCGCTGAGGTATCTCGTCCTGAACACGGCCGGCTCCGGCGTCCTGGCGGTCGACGCCGTCGTCGAGCAGCAGTGGGGGTTCCTCCTTCTCGAAGGAGTGTGGGCGATCGTGTCGGCGTTCAGCCTCGTCGGTGTCCTCCGGTCGAAGCGGCGGTCGAACCGAGGGGCAGCGTCCTAGCGGTCCAGGAGCCCTCACGCGTCCACGCGACTCTCGTCGTTATGTGGCTGCACTCAGCCAAACCGATCAGATCACCGTCAGACTGGTAGTGGCCGAGCTGGTTACTCGGCCGCGTCGCAAGCCCGAGGGGCCTCCTGATCCTGGCCTCTCGGTCGCTTCGGCCGCGCGCCCTCGAGCTTCGGCCCGAGGGCGCGTCTCGGTCGGCGCGCCTGTGGGCCGCCGTGTGTCTCCGGATGACGAGGCCCGGGACACCAGCCCGTGCGCCCCGCAGGATGGTCCCATGACCCGTCAGATCCGCTTCAACGCGTTCGACATGAACTGCGTAGCCCACCAGTCGTCCGGACTCTGGCGACACCCCCAGGACCGATCTCGCCACTACAACGACATCGACTACTGGACGAGCCTGGCCCGGTTGCTCGAGTCGGGCACGTTCGACGGCATCTTCATCGCTGATGTTCTCGGCACCTACGACGTCTACGGCGGCAACAACGTCGCCGCGATTCGCAACGGTGCGCAGATCCCGGTGAACGACCCGGTTCTCCTCGTGTCGGCCATGGCCGCCGTGACAGAGCACCTCGGCTTCGGCGTGACGGCGGGCACGGCGTACGAACACCCGTATCCGTTCGCGCGCAGGATGTCGTCGCTCGACCACCTCACGAAAGGTCGCGTCGGGTGGAACGTGGTGACCGGCTACCTGCCGAGCGCCGCCCGCAACATGGGGCACGACGACCAGTCGGAACACGACGCGCGGTACGACGTCGCCAGCGAATACCTCGACGTCCTCTACAAGCTCTGGGAGGGGTCGTGGGAGGACGACGCCGTGATCGAGGATCGCGAGAAAGGCGTCTTCACCGACCCGGAGAAAGTGCACGAGATCGGTCACCGAGGCGAGAATTACACGGTGCCCGGCATCCACCTGTCCGAGCCGTCCGTCCAGCGCTCGCCCGTCATCTACCAGGCCGGTGCCTCCCCGCGCGGCGTCGCCTTCGCAGCGGACAACGCCGAGGCCATCTTCGTGTCCGCGCCCTCGAAGGCCGTCCTGAAATCGACGGTGAGCAGGATCAGGGACGCCCTCGAGAAGGCAGGGCGCGACCGGCACTCGGCCACGATCTACACGCTGCTGACGGTCATCACCGATGAGACCCACGAACAGGCGGTCGCGAAGCACGAGGACTACCTCCGCTATGCCAGCGAGGAGGGGGCGCTCGTCTTCATGTCCGGCTGGACCGGAATCGATCTGTCCCAGTACGACCTCGACCAGCCGATCGGCGAGGTGCAGGGCAACGCGATCCAGTCGGTGATGCAGAACTTCGCCGAGTCGGCGAAACTCGACGGCCGGGAATGGACCGTTCGAGACATCGCCAGGTTCGGGGCGATCGGCGGACTCGGACCGATCTTCGTCGGGTCGGGCGTCGAGGTCGCCGACCACCTCCAAGAACTCGTCGACGAGACGGACGTCGACGGATTCAACCTCGCGTACGCGGTCTCCCCCGGCACCTGGGAGGACGTCATCAAGCACGTCGTCCCCGAACTCCGGGCGCGCGGCGCCTATCCGACCGAGTACGTCCAGGGATCTCTGCGCGAGAAGCTGCACGGTCGCGGCGACCGCCTTCCGGAGGAGCACCGCGGCGCGAGCTTCCGTATCGGTGGGTCGCGCTCGACGTCGACCGGTTCCGTCGCCGATGCGGGTCGCGTCACGACCTGAGCCCGGGAGGCGGCGTCCGCGCCACGAGAAAGGGCCCCGACACCGGAGAGTGTCGGGGCCCTTCGTGGTTCGAGGGACGCTAGGCGCGCTCGTCGAGGAGGACGTAGCCCTCTTCGCCGTGGACGGCCGTGTCGATGCCGGCGATCTCGTCCTCGCTCGTGATCCTGAAGCCCATCGTCTTCTGGATGATCCAGCCGATGACGAACGCGAGCACGAAGGAGTAGATCATCACGGACACCGCTGCCAGCGCCTGGATTCCGAGTTGCTTGAAGCCGCCGCCGTAGATGAGGCCGACGCCGCCCTGGTAGGCGAAGAAGCCGATGAACAGCGTTCCGACCAGACCACCGACGAGGTGCACGCCGACGACGTCGAGCGAGTCGTCGAAGCCGAGGCGGAACTTCCAGTCGATCGCGAGGCAGCAGATGGCGCCGGTGATGATGCCCAGGACCATGCCCCAGAACGGCGTCAGAGCGGCACACGCGGGTGTGATGGCGACCAGACCGGCCACCGCACCGGATGCTGCACCCACCGAGGTCGACTTGCCGTCCTTGAGTTTCTCGACGATCAGCCAGCCGAGGATGGACGCGGCGGGAGCGGCGAGCGTGTTGATGAACGCGACCGAGGCCGTGCCGTCGGCACCCAGCTCCGAGCCGGCGTTGAATCCGAACCAGCCGAACCAGAGCAGGCCAGCACCCAGCATGACGAAGGGAGGGTTGTGCGGCTTGTAGGCGCCCTTGGCGAAGCCGACGCGCTTGCCGAGGACGAGGGCGAGGGCCAGACCTGCGGATCCTGCGTTGATATGGACCGCGGTACCGCCCGCGAAGTCGATCAAGCCCATCTTGGCGAGCCACCCGCCGTCGACGACCGAGCCGTCCTTGCCGAGGGTGAAGTTGAAGACCCAGCTGGCGACCGGGAAGTAGACGACCGTCGCCCAGACGCCGGCGAAGACCATCCACGCACCGAACTTTGCGCGGTCGGCGATGGCGCCCGAGATGAGGGCGACGGTGATGATGGCGAACGTCGCCTGGAAGGCTGCGAAAGCCAGCTGCGGGTAGGCGGCGGAGGCGGTGGAGTGCGCGTTGTCGACCAGCGAGTTCAGGCTGAACATGGTCGGGTCGAAGCCGAAGACGCCGTCCCAGCCGATGTAGGTGCTGTCGCCGGCGGGGCCGCCGGGGCCGTTGGAGAAGGCCATCGAGTAGCCGTACAGGACCCAGAGGACCGCGATGAGGCCGATGGCCCCGAAGCTGAGCATCATCATGCTGATGACGCTCTTGGCCTTGACGAGTCCACCGTAGAAGAAGGCGAGGCCCGGGGTCATGAGCAGGACCATGGCGGCCGTGATCAGGACGTAGGCGGTATTGCCTTGGTCGAACATCTGGTGTCACCTCTCAGTTGTGCAGTGCAGGGTTCCCGGCGCGCTCGATGAAAGGAGATGCAGGTGAAGTCGAGTTTGCCGCCTCGGGATAACGCTCATCCTGGCGGCCGCACGTTTCGTTTCGTGTGCCCCGATGTTTCGCCGATGTAACACGAAACGAGCGCATGTAAACAACACGTTTCGTGAGTCTGACCGCGCGGCAGGAATTGGATGCGAAAAGCGGCCTGCGTCAGAGAAGGGTGAGTGCGACCAGCCGGGATATGGCGCGGAGGTACTTCTTCCGGTAGCCGCCCGCGAGCATGTCGGGGCCGAAGACCTCGTCGAGCGGGATGCCGGAGGCGACGACCCTGACCTGGGCGTCGTAGAGCCGGTCGACGAAGGCGACGAAGCGCAGCGCCTGCGTCTGGTCGTGCAGCGGTGCGACGTCGCGGAGGGCCACCGCGTCGACCCCGTCGATGAGCTTGACGTACTTCGAGGGGTGCACGGAGGCGAGGTGCTCGATGACGGCCTCGAAGTCGTCGACCGAGACGACCCCCTCGAGCGAGGCGATCGCAGGATCGAGGTCTCCCGTCACGACGGCGTGCGCCTCGAGTTCGCGGCGACGGTAGTCGGTGCCGTCGATCCGGAGCGTGCGGAACCGGCCGGAGAGGGCCTGGATCTCGCGCAGGAAGTCGCTGGCGGCGAAGCGACCCTCGCCGAGCGCGTTCGGCGGCGTATTGGAGGTCGCGGCCATGCGGGATCCTGCATCCGCCAACTCGCCGAGAAGGCGAGTCATGATCATCGTGTCGCCCGGATCGTCGAGCTCGAACTCGTCGATGCAGATCAGGCTCGCGCCGGTGAGCTGCGCGATCGCCCCCTGGTAGCCGACGGCGCCGACGAGTGCGGTGTACTCGATGAACGTGCCGAAGTACTTCACCCCGGGCGTGCGGTGCCAGAGCGCGGCGAGCAGGTGCGTCTTGCCGACGCCGAAACCGCCGTCGAGGTAGAGGCCGGGAGCCGCGGTCGTCGGCGCCTTGCGGCGGAAGAAGCCCCGGGTCGGGGCCGCGGCCTCGCCGAAGGTTCGGACCGCCTCGACGGCCTCCGCCTGTGACGGGTAGGCGGGATCCGGCCGGTAGTTCTCGAGGGACGCCCCGTCGAACTGGCGCGGCGGAACGAGGTGGGCGACGATCTCGGCGGCGCTGATGCTCGGCGACCGATCGGTGAGTGAGACGACCGTTCGCGTGCTCTCGTGGGCCATCGAGCGATGCCTGCCAATCTGTGGGTGTCGTTAGGGTGTGACAGAGTCTTACGGGCCGCGCCCGGCATAACCGGCGCGTGCCTAACGTTGCAGTGCAGACCGGTGAGCAAAAGTTTACCGCCGGCACCGATACGTACGAGCCGTCCGACCGGGCGGCAGCAGGAGGTAGAAATGACCGTCGACCGCGATCCGTCCCCGAAGTTCAGCGAGTACGCCCACCCGGAGCGTCTCGTCTCCACCGGCTGGCTGGCCGAACACCTGAACGACCAGGGTCTCGTCGTCGTCGAGTCCGACGAAGACGTCCTCCTGTACGAGACCGGGCACATCCCCGGCGCCGTCAAGCTCGACTGGCACACCGATCTCAACGACCCGGTCCAGCGCGACTACGTCTCGGCCGAGAGGTTCGCCGAGCTGCTGCGCGAGCGCGGCATCTCCCCCGACACGACCGTCGTGATCTACGGCGACAAGAACAACTGGTGGGCCGCCTACGCCCTCTGGGTGTTCACGCTCTTCGGGCACGACGACGTGCGCCTGCTCGACGGCGGCCGCGCCACGTGGGAGGCCGAGGGGCGTGAGTACACGCTCGACCAGCCCGCTGTCGCCGCTGCCGACTACCCGGTCCCCGTTCGCGACGACTCGGTCGTGCGGGCCTTCAAAGACGACGTCCTCGCCCACCTCGGCAGCCCCTTGATCGACGTCCGCTCCCCCGAGGAGTACGACGGGTCGCGCACGACCGCTCCCGCCTACCCCGAGGAGGGCGCCCTCCGCGCGGGTCACATCCCCAGCGCGCAGAACGTGCCGTGGGGCAAGGCCGCGGCCGAAGACGGCACCTTCCGCTCCGTCCCCGAGCTCGACGCCATCTACCGCGACGGCGCGGGCCTGAAAGACGGCGACGACATCATCGCCTACTGCCGCATCGGTGAGCGCTCCAGCCACACCTGGTTCGTCCTGCACCACCTGCTCGGCTTCGAGAACGTCCGCAACTACGACGGCTCGTGGACCGAGTGGGGTTCCGCCGTCCGCGTGCCGATCGTGACGGGCGCGGAGCCCGGCGAGGTGCCGCTGGTCGCCAGCCGATGAGTGACACCCCCGCCCTCCCCGAAGCCCTGGCCGAGATCCAGCAGGATTTCCTCGACCTGGGCGTCAAAGACCGGCTGCAGCTGCTCCTCGAGTTCTCCAACGAGCTTCCCGCTCTGCCGGAGCGCTACGCGGAGCACCCCGACCTGCTCGAGCAGGTCGTGGAGTGCCAGTCGCCGGTCTTCATCTTCGTGGAGGTGACGGAAGGGCGGGTGCACCTGCACGCGACGGCGCCTCGTGAGTCTCCGACGACGCGCGGCTTCGCGTCGATCATCGCGCAGGGCCTCGAGGGTCTGACCGTCGAGGACGCCCTGGCCGTCCCCGACGACTACCCGCAGACCATCGGTCTGGTCGAAGCGGTCAGCCCGCTGCGCATCCGGGGCATGACCGCTCTGCTCGGTCGCGCGAAGAGGCAGATCCGCGAAAAAGTCGGCGCGTGATCCTGCGCCTCCTGCACCGGTCGTCCGCGGCCGGCCCCGACGTCGAGACGACGCTCGAGGTCGGCTCGGACGCCACGCACGAGACGCTCAAGAGCTGGTACGCCCCGCCGGTCACGCCGTGGTTGCGCATCAACCTCATCGCGGCCGTCAGCGGTGACGCCGCCGGATCGGACGGCACCTCCGAGTCCCTCAGCAACCCGGCCGACCGCGCGATCCTGCGGGCCATTCGCGATGTCGCCGACGCCGTCGTCGTGGGCGCGGCGAGTGTGCGAGCCGAGGGCTACCGGGTGCCGCTGACGGCGAAGCTCGTCGTCGTGACGTCCTCGGGCGACCTCAGCGGCCACCGCATCCTGCCCGACCGGGCCGACCGGGTCATCGTGGTCTGTCCCGCAGCGGCGGTCGCACGCGTCGAGGAGTCGCTCGGCGACTCCCTCTGCGGCCTGGCCACCGTCGTCGTCGTTCCCGATGTCGAGGGCAGGATCGCGCCCCGCTCGATCGTCGAAGCCCTTCGCGACCGCGGGCTCGACTCCCTCATCTGCGAGGGTGGCCCCTCGCTCGCCGGGCAGTTCCTGCACGACCGCCTCGTCGACGAGCTCTGCCTGTCGACCTCGCCCGTCGTGATCGGCAGCGGCCTGCCGGTCTTCGGCACCGAGCGGTTCGACGCCTCCCGGCTCAGCCTCAGTCAGCTGCTGATCGACGACGGGAGCGCTCTGTACGCCCGGTGGAAGGTCGAAGCCGGCCCAGCCACCCCCTGATCGCCCCTTCGAACCTCTCGGAGTCGATGTTCCAGAGCTTCGTGTGACGTGCGACGGAGAAGGTCTCGAGCTGGACCAGGTCGGGCCTCGCCTCGGCCAGCGCCCGGGACGCGGTGGACGGCACGAAGCCGTCGTCGTCGCTGTGCAGGATCAGCACGGGCACCGTGATCTTGGCGGCGCCCGTGACGAGGTCGAGCGCATCGAAGTCGATCGGTGCCGCCTGCCCGGTGATGGCCGACATGCGCGGCGCGCCGAGGATCGCCAGCACGACGTCCTGCATCGGAAGCGGAAGGTGCAGCGCATCGCCCTGGTAGCGCAGCGTCGTCCGCCAGTCGACCACCGGGGACTCGAGGACGACGCCGTCGATGACGTCCTGGTGGGCGGAGCGCAGGAGCGTCTGCAGCACCAGGGCGCCACCCATCGACCAGCCCATCAGGACCACGCTCTCGGCCCCGTGCAGCACGGCGTAGTCGACGGCGGCCTCGACATCCGCCCACTCCGTGAGCCCGAGGCCGTAGCGGTGGTCGTCGGAGGCCGGCGCCTCGCCGTCGTTGCGGTAGGAGACGACGAGTGTCGCGTATCCTCCTCGCGGAAGGCCGGGACCGCGCGGAGCGTTTCGCCGCGTACGACGCCGCGGCCGTGCACCACGACCGCCCACCGCTTCGAAGGCGTGTCCGCTCCGGGCTCGACGTCGGCGGGCGGGACGAGCCACGCCGGGGCAGGACCGACCTCGGTGTCGATGGTCACGTCGCTGAACGGCAGGCCGAGATCGGCAGGACGCCGGTAGTACCAGCCGAGCAGGCGACCCCGCTTCGCCGACGAGAGCACGCCTTCGTCGACGGCGTCGACGTTGCGGACCACCACGCGCCCGTTGTCGTGGACCACGTCGCCGAGACGGGCGTAGCCGCGACCGTCGTCGAAGAGGAAGCCGTAGCGTCCTGGCAGGCGCGTGTCGGCCGTCGACGTGAGCGCGACGGTGCCGGCCGTGCGATCGACCGAGATGATGCGAATGCGCTCGTGGCGACCGGCCGCGGGGGTGACGATGAATCGGGCGACGGCGTAGCTCAGGCCTGCGAACCCGGCGAGACCCGCCACGACGGCGCCTCCGGCCGACACGGCTGCGATGGTCGTGATCAGCCTGCCGGTGCGCTTCGGTTCGGCAACACGCGTCATGAAGACCCTCCGGCCGGTCGCCCTGGCGACGCCCCTACGGCGTGCCGCTGGCCACCGGTTCGCCATCGAGCCTAGTCTTCCTACGTGTCCGAAACTCCCTCAGGTCCCCAGGCGACGCCCGCTGTGCCGGCCGCCTTCGCGGCAGCCGTCGCGGCCATCCGCGGACTCGAGGCGCGCGACGACCTCGTCGTGGTGGAGATTCCCGCGCCCGGGGCTGGCGCCGCATGCCTTCGCTCTCGCCGCCGACGTGATCGGCGCACGGGGTACGGCTGACGCCGATCTCGGCACCGGTCGCTTCATCGTGCTGTACGACCCGGAAGAGCCCGAGCCGTGGGGTGGTCCTTGGCGCGTGGTGAGCTACGCCCAGGCGCCGCTCGAGACCGAGATCGGCCTCGATCCCTTCGTCGCCGACGTGGCCTGGAGTTGGCTCATCGACTCGCTCGAGGCCAACGGTGCCGAGTACACGGCCGCGTCGGGCACCGCGACGAAGATCCTGTCCAGCGGCTACGGCGAGCTGGCGGCCCAGGGCGACGGCGCACAGCTCGAGCTGCGCGCGTCGTGGTCGCCGAGCGACGGATCCCTGGCCGACCACGTGCACGCCTGGTCGGAGTTGATCTGCACCCTCGCCGGGCTTCCCCCGACCGCCGAGGGCGTGACCCTCCTCGCATCCCGAAGGGTGGGGCGTGAGCAGTAGTTCGAAAGCCGATCCCGCGGCCACGGCCGCCCCGCGCATCTCCACAGCAGACGACGAACACGGTTTCGTCGACGTCATCGACACCCGAGAGGCGTACCTCCAGGCGGTCGACGCCATCGCCGCGGGCGACGGTCCCATCTCGATCGACGCCGAGCGCGCTTCGGGGTACCGCTACTCGCAGCGGGCGTACCTCATCCAGATCTTCCGTCGCGGCTCGGGAGTGTTCCTCTTCGATCCGCCCGCCATCGGCTCGTTCTCCGAACTCGACCAGGTCATCCGCGACGAGGAGTGGGTGCTGCACGCGGCATCGCAAGATCTCGCGTGTCTCCGCGAGGTCGGGCTCGACCCCACGCGAATCTTCGACACCGAGCTCGGGGCTCGCCTCGCCGGCATGCCGCGGGTCGGCCTCGGCGCCGTCGTCGAAGAACTGCTCGGGATCCACCTCGCCAAGGAGCACTCCGCAGCCGACTGGTCGACGAGGCCGCTCCCCCAGAGCTGGCTGGTCTACGCCGCTCTTGATGTCGAACTGCTCGTCGACCTGCGCGATGCGATGTACGAGCTCCTCGCGAGCCAGGAGAAGGTCGAGATCGCCGAGGAGGAGTTCGAGGCGACCCTGCATCGCGAGCCGAAACCACCCAGGCAGGATCCCTGGCGTCGTACTTCGGGTCTCTCCACCCTTCGTGGTCAGCGCGCCCTCGGCCTCGTCCGCGAGCTCTGGGAGGCCCGCGACGACTACGCCCGCGAGGTCGACACGGCAGCCGGACGCCTGCTCCCCGACTCGTCCATCATCGCGGCGGTCAAGAACAACCCCGCCTCCAAGCGCGAACTCGGCGCGATGAAAGAGTTCGTCGGGCGCGCCAGCCGCACCGAGCTCGGTCGCTGGTGGGCCGCCCTCGAACGCGGCCGCGCGACCAGCGACCTCCCGTCGCTGCGCGGGCCCTCGAGCGACACGCTGCCTCCTCCCCGCTCGTGGATCGACCGCGCGCCAGAAGCGGACGCCCGGTACAAGGCGGCCCGGCCCCGGATGCAGCACATGTCCGAAGCCATGTCGATCCCGGTCGAGAATCTGCTCACGCCGGATCACCTCCGCCGCGTCGCGTGGGACGTTCCCGACGTCCTCGACGTGCAGCACATCGAGGACGCTCTTCGCGCGGCCGGAGCGCGCGAGTGGCAGATCTCGGCGACGGCCTCGAGCATCCTGCAGGCCTTTGTCGAGGCCCACCAATCGCTTGCCGACGGGGCCGACTCGCCTTCGTAGGAACAGTCAAAGGATTCTTGACCCACAGGTGTCGCTCGTAGGATTCAGGCAGTCGAAATCAGACTGCGAATTCAGGAGGCAAAGTGGCCGAGAGAACAGAAGTCGTCTTCGTCGACGGGGTTCGCACCCCGTTCGGCCGAGCCGGCGAAAAGGGCATGTACTGGCAGACGAGGGCCGACGACCTCGTCGTGAAGGCCATGAAGGGGTTGCTCGACCGCAACCCCGGGCTCGATCCGGCCGAGATCGACGACGTGGCCATCGCGGCCACCACGCAGACCGGCGACCAGGGGCTCACCCTGGGCCGGACGACCGCGCTGTTGGCGGGTCTTCCCCGGTCGGTCCCCGGTTATGCCATCGACCGCATGTGTGCCGGTGCCATGACCAGCGTGACCACGGTGGCCGGAGCGATCGCGTTCGGCGCCTACGACTTCGCCCTGGCCGGCGGTGTCGAGCACATGGGCCGGCACCCGATGGGCTTCGACGCCGATCCGAATCCGAGGTTCCTCACCGAACGCCTCGTCAGCGCCGAAGCGCTGAACATGGGCAACACGGCCGAGCGCATCCACGACCGCTTCCCCCAGCTCACCAAGGAGCGCTCCGACCGCTACGCCCTGCGGTCACAGCAGAAACTCGCTGCGGCGTACGACGGTGAGCACATCCAACCCGATCTCGTGTCGGTCGCCGTGAAGACCGACGCCGGCTGGGGGCTCGCCGACCGCGACGAGGCGCCGCGCCCCGAGACCACCCTGGAGGGGCTTTCGACCCTCCGCACGCCGTTCCGACCCCACGGCCGCGTGACGGCCGGCAACTCGTCCGGCCTGAACGACGGCGCAACGGTCAGCCTGATCGCGTCGGAACAGGCCGCAGTCCGCGCCGGTCTCACCCCGAAGATGCGCCTGGTGAGCTTCGCGTTCATGGGCGTCGAACCCGAGATCATGGGTATCGGTCCCGTCCCTTCGACGGAGAAGGCCCTCCGGAAGGCCGGTCTGACGATCGACGACATCGGGCTCTTCGAGCTGAACGAGGCGTTCGCGGTGCAGGTGCTCTCGTTGCTCGATCACTTCGGCATCGACGACGACGATCCCCGGGTCAACCCGTGGGGCGGCGCCATCGCCGTGGGTCATCCCCTCGCCTCCTCGGGGGTCCGCCTCATGATCCAGCTCGCCCGCCAGTTCGAACTGCACCCCGAGGTGCGCTACGGACTCACGGCCATGTGCGTCGGCCTCGGCCAGGGCGGCAGCGTCATCTGGGAGAACCCGCACTTCGACGGAAAGGCCACGCGATGAGCGTCGACACCAGCCAACTCGTAGAACTCTCCGCCGACGAGGTCGTCACGCACTCGTACGTGCGCGACGTGAACCTCGCCTCCGGAGGCGTCCTCGCTCTCGTCACCCTCGACAACGATCGCGATCACCGCCGCCCGTCCACCCTCGGTCCGGCCACGCTGATCGAGTTCTCGTCGACGATGGACGTCCTGCGGGGCCGTGCCGCCGCCGGCGAGATCCAGGCCATCGGCGTCACGGGCAAGCCGTACTTCCTGGCGGCTGGCGCGGATCTCTCGAAGGTCGGTCAGATCCCGTCCCGCGACGCCGGCAAGCAGATGGCGATGCTCGGTCACGACGCGCTCGGCAAGCTCCACGACGCCGGCGTGCCCACGTTCGTCTTCATCAACGGGCTGGCGCTCGGCGGCGGCATGGAGATCGCCCTCAACGCCGACTACCGCACCGTCGACGCCACGGCCCCGGCGTTGGCGTTCCCCGAGGTCTTCCTGGGCATCATCCCGGGTTGGGGTGGCGCTTGGCTGCTGCCCAACCTGATCGGCATCGAGAACGCTCTCAAGGTCATCGTCGAGAACCCGCTCAAGAACAACCGGACGCTCAAGGCGAAAGAGGCTTTCGACCTCGGGATCGCCGACGCGATCTTCGGATCCGCATCGTTCCTCGAGGAGTCGCTGGCCTGGGCCGACAAGGTGGTCCACGGTGCCGTCAGGGTGACTCGTCCGAACGTCCCGGGCAAGATCGAGCGCGCCGTCAAATGGGACGCAGCCATCGGGATCGCGCGCAAGACCCTCCAGTCCCGGATCGGCACCGTCGCGAAGTCGCCCTACGCTGCCCTCGACCTGCTGGCCGGCGCCAAGCGGGCTTCCCGAGAAGAGGGCTTCGCCGCCGAAGACGAGGCGCTGGCCGACCTCGTGTCCGGCGATCAGTTCCGGGCGAGCATCTACGCCTTCGACCTGGTCCAAAAGCGCGCGAAGCACCCCGCCGGGGCTCCCTCCCCGACCTCGCGCGGAAGGTCACGAAAGTCGGCGTCATCGGCGCAGGACTCATGGCGTCGCAGTTCGCGCTGCTGTTCGTCCGCAAGCTCAAGGTGCCGGTCGTCATCACCGACATCGATCAGGCGCGCGTCGACAAGGGCGTCGCCGGCATCCGCTCGTCCATCGACGAGTTGCAGGCCAAGAGTCGCATCAGCGGCGACGAGTCGAACAGACTGAAAGCGCTCGTCTCGGGCACCACCGACCTCGCCGACTTCGCCGACGCCGACTGGGTCATCGAGGCGGTGTTCGAAGAACTGAGTGTCAAGCAGGAGGTCTTCGCGGGCGTCGAGAAGGTCGTCTCCGAAACCTGCATCCTCGCGACCAACACCTCGTCGCTCTCGGTGACCGCGATCGGCTCCGGCCTGGCGAACCCCCAGAGGCTCGTCGGGTTCCACTTCTTCAACCCGGTGGCCGTGATGCCGCTCGTCGAAGTCGTGAACACCGGCACCACCGACGACGAGACGCTGTCGACGGCCATGGTCGTGGCCAAAACCCTCGGCAAGAGCGCCGTCATCACGGCGGACGCTCCCGGATTCGTCGTCAACCGCGTGCTCGCCAAGCTGCTCGGCGAGGCGATGCACGCCGTCGAGACAGGTACCCCGTTCGAGGTCGTCGACCGCGCAACGGCTCCGTTCGGCCTCCCGATGACCCCGTTCGAGCTCCTCGAGCTCGTGGGGCTCACCGTCGGGGCGCACGTGCTCGACACGCATCACGCCGCGTTCCCCGACCGCTTCTTCGAGAGCGAGGCCCTGCACCGGCTCGCCGAGTACGGCCACATCTTCGAGCGCGACGCGAAGGGCAAGCGCAAGGGCTTCGACAAGCGCGCCGTCGAGCTCGTCGCCGGGCACGGCGCCGCGACGACAGAGTCTCCCCTCACGGAATCCCAGATCCTGACCAGGATCGAAGACGGCCTGGCCGACGAGATCGGGCGCATGCTCGACGACGGCGTGGTCGCTGCTGCCGAAGACATCGACCTCTGCCTCATCCTCGGCGCCGGTTGGCCGTTCCAGATGGGCGGGGCGACGCCGTACCTCGACCGCGTGGGGGCGTCGGAGCGCGTTCGCGGCCACCGGTTCCACGATCCTGCGATCGTCGGGGTGGCCTAAGCGCCAGACGCGGCTCACCTTCCCGGTGAGCCGCGTCTTTCGCTGTCGGGGCGTCGGGAGGGCGCGCCGGAGTCAGTCGCGCGAGGCGTGCGGCGCCGCCGGCTCGGCCTCGCGGCGCGCGAACGGGATCTTGCTTCCCAGGACCATCGCCGTCACATCTCGCGCGATGGCCTGCGGGGTGAGACCGGCGGCCTCGAAGATCTCGGACCTCGACGCGTGGTCGATGAACTCGTCGGGCAGGCCGAGCTCGGTGACCGCCGTGTCGACCTCGGCAGCGCGGAGATCTTGTCGCACGCGCGTGCCGATGCCGCCGACGCGCACGCCGTCTTCGATGGTCACGACGAGCCGGTGGTCGGCGGCCAGACCGATGATGCTCTTCGGCACCGGCACCACCCAGCGGGGATCGACGACGGTCGCGCCGATGCCCTGGTCGGCGAGCCGCTCGGCCACCTGGAGTCCGAGCGAAGCCATGGGCCCGACGGCGAGCAGCAGGACGTCGCGACGATCACCGCAATGCAGGATCTCGACGCCGTCGTCGAGCCGTTCGATCGCGGGGATGTCTGCCCCGACGGGCCCCTTGGGGAAGCGCACGACGGTCGGCGCGTCGTCGACGGCTACGGCCTCGCGGAGCTCTTCGCGGAGCCTCGTGCCGTCGCGCGGCGCTGCGATGCGGATTCCGGGGACGACCTGGAGGATCGAGAGGTCCCAGATCCCGTGGTGACTCGGACCATCGGGACCGGTGACCCCCGAGCGGTCGAGCACGAACGTGACACCGGCCCGGTGGAGCGCGACGTCCATCAGAACCTGGTCGAAAGCCCGGTTGATGAACGTGGCGTAGAGGGCCACGACGGGGTGCATGCCGCCGAAGGCCAGGCCGGCTGCGGATGCCACGGCGTGCTGCTCGGCGATTCCCACGTCGAGCACGCGCTTGGGGTACTTCTCGGCCATGCGGTGCAGGCCCACGGGGCGCAGCATGGCGGCGGTGATGCCGACGACTCGGCGGTCGCGGTCGGCGATGGCGACGACCTCGTCGGCGAACACGCTGGTCCAGTCGGGGGCACTCGAGGTCTCGAGCGCCTCTCCCGTCTCGGGATCGATGTGGCCGACGGCGTGGAACTGATCGGCGACGTCCTGGAGGGCCGGCTGGTAGCCGCGACCCTTCTGCGTGATGGCGTGGACGATCACGGGCGCGCCGTAGTTCTTGGCCTGGAGCAGCGCCTCTTCCATCGCAGCCTGGTCGTGCCCGTCGATCGGCCCGATGTACTTGATGTCGAGGTTGGAGTAGAGGGCCTCGTTGTTCGTGAAGCGGCTGAGGAAGCCGTGGAGCCCGCCGCGGACGCCGCGGTAGAACGCCCGTGCCGGCGAACCGAGGTGGTCGAACGCCGCCCGCGACGACAGGTGCATGTCGCGGTACGTCTGCGCCGTCCGCACGGAGTTGAGGAACCGGGCCATTCCGCCGATCGTCGGCGCGTAGGAGCGGCCGTTGTCGTTGACGACGATGATGAGGCGGCGCGTGTTGTCGTCGCTGATGTTGTTGAGTGCCTCCCACGTCATTCCGCCGGTGAGGGCGCCGTCGCCGACGACGGCGACGACGTGCCGGTCGCCGTGACCGGTCAGCGTGAAAGCTCGGGAGATGCCGTCGGCCCACGAGAGCGACGACGATGCGTGGGACGACTCGACGATGTCGTGCTCGGACTCGGAGCGCTGCGGATAGCCCGCGAGACCGCCCCGAAGGCGCAGCTGGCTGAAGTCTTGCCGGCCGGTCAGGAGCTTGTGCACGTACGACTGGTGGCCGGTATCGAAGACGATCGCGTCGTGCGGGGAGTCGAAGGTGCGGTGGAGCGCCAGCGTGAGCTCGACGACACCGAGGTTCGGGCCGAGGTGACCGCCCGTCTTCGACACCTCGGTGACGAGGAATCGCCGGATCTCGGCCGCCAGGATCAGCATCTGCTCATCACTCAGTGAGTCGAGGTCTCGCGGACCGTGAATGGTCTCGAGGAGGCTCATGTCACTCCTTTCCCGTGCGTCGGGACGCACCGGTTCAGCTTACGTGGACCGGCTCCAGGACGGCCGAAAGCCCTGCATCCCCACGCCTGGAGATGCAGAGCTTTCATCCGAGCGAGTTACACCAGCGAACGAAGGACGTACTGCAGGATCCCGCCGTTGCGGTAATAGTCGGCCTCACCCGGTGTGTCGATCCTGACCACGGCGTCGAATTCGACCGGCTGCTTGCCCTCGGGCGAGTGCTCGGTCGGAGCGGCCGTGACGTGCACCGTCTTGGGTGTGGTGCCCTCGTTCAGCTCGGTGAGCCCCGAGATGCTGATGCTCTCGGTGCCGTCGAGGCCGAGGGACTCCCACGTCTCGCCCTGAGGGAACTGGAGCGGGACGACGCCCATGCCGATCAGGTTCGAACGGTGGATCCGCTCGAAGCTCTCGGTGATGACGGCCTTGACGCCCAGCAGCGACGTGCCCTTGGCAGCCCAGTCACGCGAGGATCCGGAGCCGTACTCCTTGCCCGCCAGGACGACGAGCGGTGTGCCCTCCGCCTGGTAGTTGGCGCTCGCGTCGAAGATGAACGACTGCGGGGCGTCGGGCTTGGTGAAGTCGCGCGTGTAACCGCCCTCGACGTCGTCCAGCAGCTGGTTGCGCAGGCGGATGTTCGCGAACGTGCCGCGGATCATGACCTCGTGATTGCCGCGGCGCGAGCCGTAGCTGTTGAAGTCTTTCCGCTCGACGCCGTGCTCGGCGAGGTAGCGACCCGCCGGGCTGTCGACCTTGATGGTCGAGGCGGGGCTGATGTGGTCGGTCGTGACCGAGTCGCCCAGCTTCGCGAGCACCCGGGCGCCCTCGATGTCGACGACCGGTGTGGTCTCGATGGTCATGCCGTCGAAGTACGGGGGCTTGCGCACGTAGGTCGACTCGGCGCTCCACTCGAAGGTGTTGCCCTCGGGGTGGGCAGCGACCGCCAGCGGTCGTCGCCGTCGAAGACGCCGGCGTACTCGTGCGTGAACATGCCGGTGTCGATCGACTCGTCGATGGTCTTCTGCACCTCGGACGCCTCGGGCCAGATGTCGCGCAGGAAGACGTCGGTGCCGTCGGAGCCGGTGCCGAGCGCGTCGTTCTCGAAGTCGAAGTTCATCGAGCCGGCGAGGGCGTACGCGATGACCAGCGGCGGCGAAGCCAGATAGTTCATCTTGACGTCGGGGTTGATGCGACCCTCGAAGTTGCGATTGCCCGAGAGGACGGCGGTGACGGCGAGGTCGTTGTCTTGCACGGCGGTCGAGATCTCGTCGAGCAGGGGGCCCGAGTTGCCGATGCAGGTCGTGCAGCCGTAGCCGACGGTGTAGAAGCCGAGGTCTTCGAGGTAGCTGGTGAGACCGGCCTTCTCGTAGTAATCGGTGACCACTTTCGATCCGGGTGCCAGCGTGGTCTTGACCCACGGTTTGGCCTTGAGGCCCTTCTTGCTGGCGTTGCGGGCCAGGAGGCCGGCCGCCAGCATGACGGACGGGTTCGACGTGTTCGTGCAGCTCGTGATCGCAGCGATCGCGACGGCGCCGTGGTCGAGGGTGAACGCGGATCCGTCGTCGAGGGTGACGTCGGTCGGCTTGGAGGCGTGTGACGGGGCGGCGACCGCGGGGTGCGTGTGCGAGTGCTGGTGCGCCGTGGTCTCGTCTTGTGCCGTGAACCCGACCGGGTCGGACGCGGGGAACGTCGCCTCGACGGCCTCGTCGACGCCGGAGTGCTCCGACGCGTCGGCGTAGTTGCCCAGGTCGACCTCGAACTGGCTCTTGGCGGCCGACAGCTCGATGCGGTCTTGCGGGCGCTTCGGACCGGCGATCGACGGGACGACGGTGGCGAGGTCCAGTTCGAGGTACTCGCTGAACACGGGCTCGACCGCAGGGTCGTGCCAGAGCGTCTGAGCCTTGGAGTACGCCTCGACGAGGGCGACCTGCTCGTCGCTGCGGCCGGTGAGGCGCAGGTAGTCGAGCGTGACGTCGTCGATCGGGAAGATGGCCGCCGTCGAGCCGAACTCGGGGCTCATGTTGCCGATGGTGGCGCGGTTGGCCAGCGGCACCTCGGCGACGCCCTCACCGTAGAACTCGACGAACTTGCCGACGACGCCGTGCTTGCGCAGCATCTGCGTGATCGTGAGCACGACGTCGGTCGCGGTGACGCCGGTCGGGATCGCGCCGGACAGCTTGAAGCCGACGACCTTGGGGATGAGCATCGACACGGGCTGCCCGAGCATGGCCGCCTCGGCCTCGATGCCGCCGACGCCCCAGCCCAGCACGCCGAGGCCGTTGACCATCGTCGTGTGCGAGTCGGTGCCGACGAGGGTGTCGGGGTAGGCCCGGAGTGCTCCGTCGACCGTGCGCGTGTACGTGACCTGGGCCAGGTACTCGATGTTGACCTGGTGGACGATGCCCGTCCCGGGCGGGACGACCTTGAAGTCTTCGAAGGCCGTCTGGCCCCAGCGCAGGAACTGATAGCGCTCACCGTTGCGCTCGTACTCGAGCTCGACGTTGCGCTCCAGAGCGTTCTCGGTGCCGAACAGATCGGCGATGACCGAGTGGTCGATGACGAGCTCGGCCGGTGAGAGCGGGTTGATCTTGGTCGGGTCGCCGCCCAGGTCGGCCATCGCCTCGCGCATGGTGGCGAGGTCGACGATGCAGGGCACGCCGGTGAAGTCCTGCATGACCACGCGGGCCGGGCTGAACTGGATCTCGGTGTCGGGCTCTGCCGTGGGAACCCACGATCCGAGGGCCTTGATCTGCGACTCGGTCACGTTCGCGCCGTCTTCGGTGCGAAGGAGGTTCTCGAGCAGGACCTTGAGGCTGAAGGGCAGCTTGTCGTACCCCGGAACCGCGTCGATGCGGTAGACCTCGTACGTCTTCTCACCGACGGTGAGGGTGCTCTTCGAGCCGAAACTGTTTACGTCTGACACGTGCCGTCTCCCTTGCGCTGACTACGCCCCATCATTCTGGTGAAGCGCGACGCTGCACCAGCAAGGCCAGCCTAAGTCCGCGGTGCTCCCGCGGACCGGCCGAAGTCATTTATCTTGATGTCAAGATAAACCTAGCACCCGCCGCTCCCTTCCCCTCCAGAAATCGAAGGGGATTTTCGCGTCGCACCCTCCCTGGGCGCCAGACTCCGTCTCCGCAGCAGGAATCCCCTTCGATTTTCGGCCCGGCTTCGCTCGCGTCCGAGCGATCTGGCCGCACAGAGGGTTCGTGTGGCGCACCGTCGACCCTGCCTGGGCGGGCGGCAGGATCAGCCCCGCTCGGCCTCGTCTTCGGCGTGACGGGCGGTGTAGACGGTGCGGACGAGAAGCCAGGTCACCCAGAGCATCGCCGCGTACAGCGGCACTCCCGTGATCAGCTTGATCCCTCCGAGGAGCGTGGCCTGCGAGGCCAGGTACAGCGGAACCTCGATGGCCAGCCGGACGGCGAACAGCAGCACCCAGAGCCAGGTCGACAGGGTGAGCACGCGGCGCTTGGCCCGATCGTCGCGCCAAGCGCTGCCCTCGCTGGTCAGGAGGCCGACGACGATGCCGATCAGAGGCCAGCGTGCCGCCAGGGTGATCAGCAGCACGACCATCGACACGGCGTTGATGACGATGCCGGGCAGGAAGTTGTCGACGGCACGACCCGACAGCAGCGCGAGCACAGCAGAGATCGCGATACCGAGAAGACCGGCCAGGGCCTGGGGTACGGGCCCCCGCTGGACGGCGCGGACCACGACGAAGAACACGCCCAGGACGACGGGGATGAGGACCGACGGCAGCAGCTGCTGGCTGAACGTGTAGATGACGAGGAACGCGAGGCCGGGCAGGATCGACTCGATCAGGCCGCGAACTCCGCCGATGGCCGCCAGCAGCGCGTGGCCCGTCGGGACCTCCCCCGGTGCGACCTGGCTGATCCCGGCTCGCTGAGCGGCCGCCCGCAGCTGGGCGGACAGGGAGATGGCCGGTGCGTCGGGTTCGTCGGGCGGGGGCGTCGTCACGGAGTCCTCAGACAGCGGTGGTGCCGGGGTCGGTGGGGCCGGCCTTCGGCATGTGGAGCGGGATGAGGTCGCGCGGCGGCATCGGCTCGGTGCCGCGCACCACGACGACGCTGCGGAACAGCTCTTCGATCTTCTCGGCGGCCTCGGGGTCGATGGTCGCGTCGCCGGCGATCACGCCGCGGAGGAACCAGCGCGGCCCGTCGACACCGACGAAACGGGCGAGCCGCGTCGTCTGACCGGCCACGGCACCTTCGGAGCCCGCGGCGATCGGGATCTCGGCGCGGATCTCGGGACCGAAGGGGCCGTCGACCTCGGTCGTCGTGCCTCCCTGCTTTCGGATCTGGTCGGCGATCTGCTCGCGGATCTCGTGCCAGAGACCGGTCGAGCGAGGCGCGGCGAACGGTTGCACCTGCAGCGTCGACTTGGCGAAGTCGAGACCGACGGCGACGACGCGCTTCGATCCCTCTTCGACCTCGAGGCGGAGATGGAGGCCCTCGCGCGGGACGATCTTCACACCGCCGAGGTCGACGTAGGGGCGGACCGGGTTCGCCTCGGCCTCGTCGAGAGGCCCTTCCTCTGCGCGATCGTCGGGGGCCGACTTGTCGTCGAAGACGATCTCGGCCTCGGCTTCCTCGATCAGGTCGAGTTCGGATTGGGTCTCGTCGTCGACGGCCTCGATCTCGGTGCCTTCGACTTCGGCTGCGGCCAGCTCTTCGGCTGCCTCGCGTCGGCTTTTCCTGCTCACTTGCTGCCTTCCGTGGTTGCTTCGCCGCTCTCGGGGTGGGAGTAGCCGGTCGATCCGAAGCCGCCGTGGCCGCGCTGGCTCTCCGGAAGCCGGTCGACCTCGACGAACCGCGCCCGGACGACCGGCATCACGATCAGCTGAGCGATCTTGTCGCCCTTCTCGATCGCGTAGTCGCTCGAAGCGTCGGTGTTGAGGAGCGTGACCTTGATCTCGCCACGGTAGCCCGCGTCGACGGTGCCCGGCGAGTTGAGCACGGTGATGCCGTGCTTGGCCGCGAGACCCGATCGGGGCACCACGAACGCGGCGTACCCGTCGGGCAACGCGATCGAGACGCCGGTGGACACGAGGGCCCGTGTGCCTGCCGCCAGGGTGAGGCTCTCGGCCGAGAGGAGGTCGGCACCCGCGTCGCCCGGGTGCGCATAGCCGGGGGCGGGAACCGCCCCCTGCCCCGCGACGGGCGCGAGAAGAACGTCGAGGGTCTGAGTCACGTGTCGAGGGTAGTGCAGAAGTCTGGTCGAATAGACCCATGAACACCTACCGCGAACGCCTCGTCCCGCCGCCCCTCGTCTTCGTCGCCCTTCTCATGGTCGTGCCCGCGAGCGTCCTGGTGTTCCTTCCGATCAACGTGCCGGTCGGCTGGATCGTCGGAATCGGCCTCTTCGTGGCATTCGGGCTGGCCCTCTGGTTCGGTTCCCCCGTGATGGCCGTGGACGACACGGGATTCCACGCCGGTCGCGCTGTGCTCTACCCCTCCGAAATAGGAACGACCGCCGCTTTCTCCGCAGAGGAAGCGACGGCCGAGAGGGGCGTTCGTCTGGACGCGCGGGCCTGGACGCTCTTTCGGGGCTGGGTCAAGCCGGTGCTCAAGATCGAGCTGACCGACCTGAGTGATCCGGCCCCCTACTGGCTGGTGTCGACGAGGCACCCGCGCAAGCTGTCACAGGCGATCGATGGGATCAGGCCGCGCACTCCAGGCAGATAGGCCCGAGCTTCGACTCGTGATCGAGCTGCGACCGGTGCTTCACGAGGAAGCACTCGACGCAGGTGAACTCGTCGGCCTGCGGGGGCAGAACGACGACGTCGAGATCGAGGTCGGACAGATCTTGCCCGGCGAGTTCGAACGAGCCGGGGTTGTCGGCGTCGTCGACGTCGACCACACCCGACATCTTGTCGGGAACCCGCTCTTTCAGCGCCTCGATCGACTCGGAATCGTCGTCGTTCTTTCGAGGTGCGTCGTAGTCGGTGGCCATGCCCATCCAGTTCTGTACTAGGTCTTCTACCAAAATCGGCGGGCACAGTTTGCACCAATCGTTGATCAATAGCAAACCGGCTCGTCCGGCCCGGAAAACCGCCCGAAGCCGCAGGGGAAGAACTTGCGGCACGCCCGCGTTATTCCCCGGATTCCGGGGCCTTCCGTGGCATCCTGACTGCGAATCGCGACGGCGAAAGGCGTGACCTCATGCAAGATCTCAAAGTCATCGGAGTCGAGAGCGGCGCGCTGCTCGTCGCCACCGACGCCGGAAGTGAATACCGCCTGCCCGTGACGCTCTCGCTGCAGTCGCAGCTGCGCGCCGCCGGTCCCGAGCACGCCGTCATCACGGCGCCGAAGGTGTCTCCACGCGAGATCCAGGCGAGCATCCGCGCCGGACGATCGGCCGAGCAGGTCGCTTCGTCGACGGGGGCCGACCTCGACTACGTCCGCCGCTTCGAGGGGCCGGTGCTCGACGAGCGCGCCTTCGTCCTCGAGTCGGCGCGCGCGGTCCCGGTCAGCATCGTCAGCGGGTCCGACGCTCCGGGCGAGACGGCCCGCTTCGGTGAGGTGATCGACGGGCGACTCGACGACGCCGAGGCCACCGAGCGCGACTGGACCAGTTACAAGGACCCGGCGAGCGGCTGGATCGTCCACGTCACCTATACGACGCAGGAGGTCGAGCGCGAGGCGATGTGGCGATTCGACCCGAAGCGGCAGGGCCTCGCCCCGCAGGGCGGCGACGCCCACACCCTGTCTCGGCAAGACAGCAGCCACACGTCGCTCGTGCCTCGGCTGCGTGCCGTGGGCGGCGACAGCCAGCCCAGCGAGTCCGGTCGCTTCGACAGCGGCGCCTTCGAGCCGACGCCGGTCCTCGACGACACCACGCTGCCGGTGAGCGACTCCCCGAACAGCCGGCCGTGTCGCCGCGCGCCCGCGAGGGTCGTTCGGCGGCCTCCGTGGCCGCGATCAACCGCGCACCCGAGGCGGCGCCTTCGCACAACCAGACGGCGGATCTCCTCGAGGCGCTGCGCCGACGTCGCGGCGAACGCGAGTCGGCTCGCTTCGACGACGAGGGGTCGCAGTCCGACTCCCGTGCCGCGCACCCCTCGACCGGTTCACTGCGGGTGATCGACGTGCCGCTCGACGACTTCGACGAGCCCGAGAAGCCCGCCGACGACACCCCCGCCGAGCCCGCGCGCACGACGAAGCCGCTCGCCACGCACCCGACGGCCTCCAGGCGACCGATCGAGAGCCGTCCCGAGAGCGAGTCCCGCCAGCCCGAACGGCAGAAGACCGCGTCGGGCCGAGGGCGGAAGGGGCGTGCGTCGATGCCGAGCTGGGACGAGATCGTCTTCGGGGCTCGCAGCGACGACGATCCTGCCTAGGCTCTGAACGCTCCGAACATCGCCAGGGGCACCTGGGTCTCTTCCGGAGACCACGAGCCGTGCTGGCCGACCATGGAGCGCCCGCGCTGGTCGGCGTCGCGGTAGTAGGCGATCCCCTTACGCGCAGCCACGAGCAGGTCTCCTATTCGCGGTTCGACCTCGGGAGCGACCGGTCCGAACCATCCGGCCTCGATGGCCTCCGCCCGGGTGACGACCCACGAGCGGTGGCCCTCGGCGGCGCGCCAGGCCTCGACGAGGTGCTCCCGCGGATCCGTCTCGAGGTCGGGCTCGAAGTAGAGCTGGAGGCAGCGCGGCTCTCCGCCGATGTGGCGCACCCCCGCGAGCAACTCCGGCTTGCCTCCGAACAGGACGTGCTTCTGGGGCTGGACGTCGACGACGCCGTGATCGGCCGTGACGAGCATGGCCTGGTCGGAGCGAAGGGCTCCGGCGAGTCGCGCGACTTCGGAGTCGACCTGTTCGAGCGCCCTCGACCAGGCGTCGGACTCCCAGCCGTACTTGTGGCCGGCCATGTCGAGTTCGGGCACGTAGACGTAGACCAGAGAGCGCTCGGAGGAACGCAGGATGCTCGTGGCAGTCTCGAATCGCGCCTCGATGCTTTCGGCGGAGCGGTAGGTGGCCCCGCGGAGGATCGCCTTCGTGAGGCCCGAAGTGGCGTACCGCCCGGGGCCCACCGAGTACGCCGCGATACCGCTCCCGGCGAGGCCTTCGAAGAGCGTGGGCTCGCGCTGCCAGGTGAGCGGGTCGAGGAGCCCGGCGTCCCATCCCGAGAGCTGCTTGACGACGCGGTCGTTGTCAGGATCGAGGACGCTGTAGCCGACCAGGCCGTGGCTGCCGGGGAGAGTGCCCGTGGTGATCGTGGTCAGTGCCGCCGCGGTCGTCGTCGGAAAGCCCGACCAGAGAGAGCCCCCGGCCGAGTTCAGCGTTCGGGCGTAGGCCGCCCGCTGCTTGAGGGCGGCGCTTCCGAGCCCATCGACGACCACCACCACGACGGCTGTCGCGGGCGGGAGTGCGAGAGGGTTGCCCTCGCCGCGGAGCGCGGCCACGCAACTCGGCAGCACGTCGGCCAGGCTCCGGGTGTCTGGCTCCCTCGCCGGTACCATGGTCGTCATCGGCCCCAGTCTGGCACAGCACCGATGGGCCGCGTCCGCTCCCACCGCCGCTCCCGGCGGCCCCTCGACCATGAAGAGCTGAGCCTCCTACCGATATGACTACGACCGACAGCTCCTCCGGATCCTTCGACGGCGAACGCATCGAAGAGATCGACGTCTCGACAGAGATGCAGGGCTCGTTCCTCGAATACGCCTACTCGGTCATCTACTCGCGTGCCCTGCCCGACGCGCGTGACGGTCTCAAACCCGTGCAGCGTCGCATCCTGTACCAGATGTCCGAGATGGGGCTCCGTCCTGACCGCGGCCACGTCAAGAGCGCTCGCGTCACCGGGGAGGTCATGGGCAAGCTCCACCCGCACGGCGACGTGGCGATCTACGACGCCCTCGTGCGGCTGGCGCAAGACTTCACGATGCGGCTGCCGCTCATCGACGGGCACGGCAACTTCGGCTCGCTCGACGACGGCCCGGCGGCGGCCAGGTACACGGAGGCCCGGCTCGACGCGACGGCACTCGCGATGGTCGAAGGGCTCGGCGAAGACGTCGTCGACTTCGTTCCCAACTACGACAACCAGCTGATGCAGCCCGAGGTGCTCCCGGCGGCGTTCCCGAACCTGCTCGTGAACGGCGGCAGCGGCATCGCCGTCGGCATGGCCACGAACATGGCGCCGCACAACCTCATCGAGGTGATCGGAGCCGCGCGCCACCTCATCGATCACCCCGACGCCTCGCTCGACGACCTCATGGCCTTCGTTCCCGGCCCCGACCTTCCCACCGGCGGAACGATCGCAGGCCTCTCCGGGGTGCGCGACGCCTACGCGACCGGCCGCGGCAGCTTCAAGACCCGGGCGAAGGTCTCGATCGAGAGCCTCACACCGCGCAAGAAGGGCCTCGTCGTCACCGAGCTGCCGTATCTCGTCGGCCCGGAGAAGATCAAGGAGAAGATCAAGGAGGGAGTGCAGTCGAAGAAGCTCACGGGCATCTCCGACTACAACGATTTCAGCGATCGCCATCACGGCCTCCGTCTCGTCATCGAGATCAAGACGGGCTTCGACCCCGAGGCGGTCCTCGAACAGCTGTATCGCTACACGAACCTCGAAGACAGCTTCAGCATCAACAACGTCGCGCTCGTCGAGGGCCAACCGCGCACCCTCGGGTTGAAAGAACTCCTCGAGGTCTACGTCGGGCACCGGCTGGAGGTCGTCACGCGCCGCAGCCGCTACCGCCTGCAGAAGCGGGAAGACCGGCTGCATCTCGTCGAGGGACTCCTGATCGCGATCCTCGACATCGACGAGGTCATCCAGGTGATCCGCACGAGCGACGACTCCGACGCGGCCAAGTCACGACTCCGCGAGGTCTTCGACCTCTCCGAGTTGCAGGCCGAGTACATCCTCGAGTTGCGACTCCGCCGCCTGACGAAGTTCTCGCGGATCGAGCTCGAGAGCGAGCGCGACGAGTTGATCGCCGCGATCGCGGAACTCCGCGAACTGCTCGGGGATCCCGCTCTGCTTCGTGCCCTGGTCTCGACCGAGCTGGCCGAGATCGCCGACACGTTCGGGACCCCGCGGCGCACGCTGCTGACCGAGGCGGCACCGTCCGTGGCGTCGACCTCGCGCCGGGCCGCGCCGGTGCTCGAGGTGGCCGACGTCGCCACCCGCGTGTACCTGTCGACGACCGGGCGGATCCTGCGCGTCGACCTGCAGGAGGGCGCCGCCGACGGCCCGGTGGCGCCGTCTCGACGCACCAAGCACGACGCCATCCGCTCCAGCCTCACGACGACGACGCGCGCCGAGATCGGCGCCGTGACGACGACGGGGAGGCTGATCCGCTTCAGCCCGGTCGACGTACCCGCCGCTCCCCCGTCGTCGGTGCAGCTCGGAGCCGGCGTGCCGATCGCCGACTATCTCGGGCTCACCGACAAACGCGAGAAAGTGCTGGCACTCGTCTCGCTGACCAGCGACGCGCCGCTCGCACTCGGAACGGCTCAGGGCATTGTGAAGCGCGTGACGCCGGGCGCGTGGCCGTCGAAGCCCGAGTTCCCGGTGATCTCGCTGAAGCCGGGAGACGCGGTCGTGGGCGTCGTCCAGGGCGGCGACGACGACGAACTCGTCTTCGTGACCTCGAACACCCAGCTGCTGCGCTATTCGGCGTCGCTGGTGCGGCCGCAGGGGCCGGCAGGCGGCGGCGTCGCGGGCATCTCGCTCTCGGGCGGAGCCACCGTGCTCTTCTTCGGAGCTGTGCCGGCAGGATCCGACGCGGTGGTCGCCACGATCTCGACCTCCACGGCGACGATCGCGGGCGCCGATCCCGGTCGCGCCAAGCTCAGCGACTTCGCCGACTATCCCGCCAAGGGTCGCGCCACGGGCGGTGTTCGAGCTCACGCTCTCCTGAAAGGAGAGGACTCCCTGTCGGTCGCCTGGGTCGGCGTCGCGCCGGCGTTGGCGGTTGCGGCTGACGGCGGCGTCCGAAAGCTGCCCGAGACGCTGTCGCGTCGAGACGCGTCGGGCATGCCTCTCGACACCGTCGTGGGGTCGATCGGCGGGGCGGTCAGCTGACTGCCGCCGCCCTCTCCTCCTCCCCGTTCGTCGTGCGCACATAACCGGTTCCGGAGAACGTGAGTGGCATGTCGCGCCCGACGAAGGTGGAGACGGCGAGAGGAGGCGGTGTCAGAGGCCGAGGCTCCGGGCGATGATCTCGCGCTGGATCTCGTTCGTGCCCCCGTAGATCGTCGGGGCGATGGCCATGCGGAGCTGCTGCTCCATCCCCACTCCGACCCGTACCCGTAGCCGCCCATCAGCTGGACGGCTTCCAGGGCCGTGTGCTTCAGCATCTCCGACGCCTTGAGCTTCACCATCGACGCCTCGGCGTTCAGGTGGTCCTCTTCCCCGTGGTCGATCCGGTCGGCGACGTCGTAGACGAACGAGCGGCACACCGCGACGTCGGCGGCCAGATCGGCGATCCGGTGGGCCACCGCCTGGTTGGAGCTGATCGGACGTCCGAACTGGACCCGCCCCGTCACGTGCGCGATCAGCTGGTCGATCGCCCGCTGGGCGGCGCCGACGGCCATGCCGCCGATGATCACGCGCTCGACGGCGAGGCCTCGCCCCAGGTGCCGCCACGCTTCGCCGACTTGACCGACGACCGCGTCGGCCGGAACCTGCACGTCGGTGAGGACGACGTCGTTGGCGATGTGGGCCCCCATGGTCTCGATGGGACGGACGTCGAGACCGGGCGCGTCGGCGGGCACCATGAGCAGGGTCAAGCCGTCGTGGCGTCTCCCGGAGACATCCGTTCGGGCCAGCACCAGGATGTGGGACGCCACGTGGGCGAAGGAGATCCAGGTCTTGCGGCCGGTGATGCTCCAGCCTCTCGACGTTCTCACGGCGCGGGTCTGCGCCGACGCCAGGTCGGATCCCGCCTCGGGTTCGGTGAAGGCGATCGACTCGGCCTTCCCCGCGCGAAGGGAGGACACGATCGTCGCCCGCTGGGTCGCGTCACCGAAACGCAAGTAGGACTGCGCGGCCGTGAGAGCAGTCGAGTAGGCCATGATCGGCACACCCGTCCGGGAAGTCTCCTCCAGGAGCAGGCACTCCTCGACGAAGGTGCGGCCGAGACCACCGTCCGCCGTCGGCAGCGACACCCCGAGCAGGTCGCGGGCGGCCAGAAGGTCGAAGGCGGCAGGAGCGTTGAGGGCGGTGTCGTCGGCGCTCAAGGTTCGACGGGCGGCGTGATCGGGGACGAGCTCCTGCAGGCCGACCTCACCCGCTCGAGATAGTCGGACTGGTGGTCGGTCAGGCGCATCGTCGCTCCAAAGTGTTCCGTTCATTGACCGCGTCACCGGTCGCTCGGCGCGGAGAGCGTCTCCCAACCGGCTAGCGGACGGGCAGAGACGCCATGACCAGGCTAGGTCGCCGAGCCGCCCCAGGTCACGTGTCGATGCGCTCGCGAGCCAAACCGGCACCGTCGATGATGAACTCCTTGCGCGGGGCGACGTCGTTGCCCATCAGGAGCTCGAAGACGCGGCCGGCGTTCTCGGCGTCCTCCAGCTTGACTCGGCGGAGCAGACGGCCCTTGCGGTCCATCGTCGTCGTCGCCAGCTGGTCGGCGTCCATCTCGCCGAGGCCCTTGTAGCGCTGGATGGGGTCCTGGTAGCGCTTGTTGGTGCGCTTGAGCCCCGCGATGACCCCCTGGAGCTCCTGTTCGGAGTAGGTGTAGATCGTCTCGTTCGGCTTCGACCCCGGGTTGATCACGACGACGCGGTGAAGAGGCGGCACGGCGGCGAACACGCGCCCCGCTTCGATCATCGGGCGCATGTACCGGAAGAAGAGTGTGAGCAGCAGCGTACGGATGTGTGCGCCGTCGACGTCGGCGTCGCTCATGATGATGACCTTGCCGTAGCGGGCCGAGTCGATGTCGAACGAGCGACCCGATCCTGCTCCGATCACCTGGATGATCGACGCGCACTCGAGGTTCGACAGCATGTCGCTCACGGAGGCCTTCTGCACGTTGAGGATCTTGCCGCGGATCGGCAGCAGCGCCTGGTACTCGCTGCTCCGGGCCGCGCGCGCGGTGCCGAGCGCCGAGTCGCCCTCGACGATGAAGAGCTCCGTCTGAGCGACGTCGTTCGACCGGCAGTCGAGGAGCTTGTTCGGCAGGGACGAGCTCTCGAGGGCGTTCTTGCGACGCTGGGTCTCTTTGTGGGCTCGAGCTGCGATCCGAGCCTTCATCTCGGAGACGATCTTCTGCAGCACCGCCTCGACCTGGACCTTGTCGTCGCGCTTGCTCGATCCGAAACGCTCGGCGAGCGTCTTGGCCACGACATTCGCGACGATCCCGCGAACGGCGGGAGTGCCGAGCACTTCCTTCGTCTGACCCTCGAACTGCGGCTCGGGCAGCCGAACGGTGAGGACGAGGGTGAGCCCCGCCATGACGTCGTCTTTCTCGAGCTTGTCGTTGCCGACCTTCAGACGTCGAGCGTTGGCGTCGATCTGCTGCTTCACGAACTTGAGGAGCCCCTGGTCGAAGCCCGCCTGGTGCGATCCGCCCTTGGGGGTCGCGATGATGTTCACGAAGCTCCGGCTGACCGTCTCGTAGCCATCGCCCCAGCGCAGAGCGATGTCGACCTCGCACTCGCGGTCGACGTCCGTGGAGACCATGTGGCCCGACTCGTTGAGGACGGGAACCGTCTCGGTGTACTTGCCGGTGCCCTGGAGCCGCCAGGTATCGGTCACCGCCTTGTCGGTCGCCAGGAAGTCGACGAATTCGCTGATGCCACCCTCGTACGAGAACACGCGCTCGACCGGCTTTCCGTCTTCGGCGGCGGACAGAGTGGCCGGGCGCTCATCGCGGATCCGGATCGAGAGGCCGGGCACCAGGAAAGCCGTCTGCTGGGCGCGGCTCAGGAGTTCTTCGGTCTGGAAGGCTGCGCCCTTGGTGAAGATCTGCCGATCGGCCCAGTAGCGCACCCGCGTGCCCGTGACGCCCTTGGGCGCTTTCCCGATGACGGCGAGCTGACTTCCCTTCTCGAAGGGAGAGAACGGGGCATCGGGCGTCTTCTCGCCCTTGTCGACGAAGTTGCCGGGCTCGCCCCGGTGGAACGACATCGCGTGGACCTTGCCGCCGCGGTCGACCTCGACGTCGAGCCGCTCCGACAGGGCGTTCACGACGGAGGCGCCGACCCCGTGGAGACCACCGGACGCCGCGTAGGAGCCGCCGCCGAACTTGCCCCCGGCGTGCAGCTTCGTGAAGACGACCTCGACGCCGGAGAGCCCGGTCTTCGGCTCGATGTCGACCGGGATGCCTCTCGCGGTGTCGCGGACCTCGACGCTGTCGTCGGCGTGCAGGACCACGTCGATCGACGTGCCGAATCCGCCGAGGGCCTCGTCGACGGCGTTGTCGATGATCTCCCAGAGGCAGTGCATGAGCCCGCGGGAGTCGGTCGAGCCGATGTACATGCCCGGGCGCTTGCGGACCGCCTCGAGTCCCTCGAGGACGGACAGGTGGCGCGCGGAGTACGACGACGACGTGTCGGCGGAAGAGACGGACGCTGTCTTGGAAGACGCTGGCAAGGGACTCCTTCGAGATGCTGCTGCGGCCGTCGGACGGAATGCGACCGGGCACGCGTACGTTCCAGGATACGTGGGGCGGATCGTCGATCCGCCCCCGACACCCCAGAACGCGTTCGCCCTGAACTGGGGCCGTGAAAACAGGTACGCGAGCAGCGAAATCCAGCGAAATGTCGCACGATCGAAACGTTCCCGTGTTTTGATGAGTGACACGAACCCGCGCACCACCACTTGGAGGAGCATCACATGACTCAGATGGCCACCGACCACTCCGCAGTCGAAGAGCTCGGCTCCCGTTACCAGTTGTCGGCAGCAGACCGCTGCGACAGCTGCGGAGCCCAGGCTTACGTTCGCGCCACCATGGCCAGCGGCGAGCTCCTTTTCTGCGCCCACCACGGCGCGCAGTTCAAAGAGAAGCTGCAGCCGAACGCCATCGAATGGCTCGACGAGACGGCCAAGCTCAGCGCTCACTAGGCGCCTACAGACCACACAAGAAGGCCCGCTCCCTCACAAGGGAGCGGGCCTTCTGCTTGTCAGGCGGCTAGCTTTTCGGAATGGAACTGCATTTCACCGGAGAGGTCTGGTATTGGCGCGGACCGTCACCCTTCCACTTCGTGACCGTGCCGGACGACGCGTCGGACGCCATCGCCGATGTCGCGTCCCTCGTGACCTACGGCTGGGGCATGATCCCGGTGACAGGGCGGATCGGGTCGACCGAGTTCACGACGTCGCTGTGGCCGAAGGACGGCGGCTACATCGTTCCGATCAAGAAGGCCGTGCAGATCGCGCAGTCGATCGACGTCGGGGACGACGTCGACGTCGAGCTGGTGATCGAGGTGCAGGCGCCGTAGCGGCGCTTCCGCGCCTACATGGCCTTGAAGGCGCGCTCCAGGTTGGTCGTGATGACCTCTCGAGACTTGGCGGCGAACGCGTCGAGCTTCGCGTGCGCGTCGTTCGTGGCATAGGTCGAGCCGGTTCGACGAACGGCGGCCCGCAGCACGCGGTCGGCCAGCTCGGGGTTCAGCGGGAGCACTGGTCCCTTGAGCTGCGTTCCGAACGAGACCTGGCGCAGGATTCCTTCGGTGCCGTCTCCATTACCGCCACCGTGCGTGACGCGACCGAAGGCCGTCGATCCTGCGCCCAGCGCGATGCGGGTGGCGTGGTCTTCGAATCCGAGGACGGTCAGCCCAGGCCCTCGTACTCGGTCTCGACCTGGAAGTAGTTCGCGCGACGCCCGGCACCGCGGTGGGCGGTCGCGTCGAAGAATCCGAGTCCCTCCAGATCGCCGCCTTCGCCTCCCATGATGCCGTGCGACAGGATCTCCATTCCGCCGCCGATGGCCACGACGGGCACACCCTGGTCGGCCCAGTCGCTCAGGAGATCGCCGAAGCGCAGGATGTCGGCGTGCAGGGCCCGGAGCGTCGAGAGCGGGCCGCTGCCGATCAGGACGACATCCCCTCGGGCCGGCAGGGCATCGCCCGGGCGGTGCGAGGCGACCGTCACGTCGAGGTCGGCGCGACGCGCGCGCTCGGCGAGCGTGACGACGTTGCCGCCGTCACCCGAGACGCCGAGCTGCTCCGGGTAGAGCTGGACGATGGTGAGAGTGCTGGTGCTCACGCGCGCTTCTCCAGGTCGGGGTAGCCGAGCATCTTGCGGGCGATCATCATCTGCTCGTAGTTGACGATGAAGTTCTTCGTCTTGGTCGATGGAGCGGGCAGCGCCCTCATCAGGTCGATGGCCTTCTCGATGTCGGGCTCCACCGTGCCGATCGGGATGCCCGCGTGCTCGAGCCGAAGGGCGATCTGCCAGGCCTTGGCGCCCGAGACGACGTCGACGTGGTCGAGCGACGCGAAGTCGACGTCGTAGATCCAGGAGATGTCGGGAGTGCCCTCGTCGATGGCGAGGAGCACCTGTTCCGGGGCGGTGCCGAGCGCGTCGAGGTTGAGCTGCAAGCTCGCGGCGTTCTTGAACATGATGAACTCGGCCTCGTCGGAGCCGATCTTGAGACGCTCACCGCGGCCGTAGGCGGGCTTCATCGCGGCGAAGGCGGCGACTGCTCGATCGGAGCGGAACTCGGCGCCGAGGGCGACGCGCGCCGCCTGGATGGCGGCAGCCGCATCGACGGCGTAGTGGAGTCCGCGCGCGGGAAGACGCACCTCGAGCGTCTCGGAGCCCAGCAGGATCGTGGCGCCGGAGGCGGTGAGACCGGTCACCTCGGCCTCGGCGCCGAGAGCGGCCCGCTCACCGGCGGACGCGAAGTCGTTCGCGTTCTGCAGCCCGTGCGGGGCCGCGGCGACGAGATCGCTGGAAGCGCCGAAGCGCGTGACGTCGAGTGCGGGGTTCGTGAACGGACCGAGGTACTCGTCATCGCGATTCGTGACGACGTGGGCGCTGGAGGTCTCGGCGGTGTCGGTCATCATGTCGGCGACGCGCGACGTCTCGTAGAACCGGTAGAGCTGGTCGACCTGGACGTTGAGCATCAGCACCGTCGACGGGTGGAGGAGGCCGCTGAGCTCGACGGCGAAGGCCTCGTCGACCTCGATCACGCCGACGTCGGCCTTCAGCTTGCCGAAGACGCTCACCTCTGAGAGCAGCGCCGAGGCGATGCCCTGCGGCAGATTTGCGCCCGTCGGGTTCGTGAAGACGCGGAGCCCGTGGGCGCGCATGACCTCCGACAGCATGTGCGTCGTCGTCGATTTGCCGTTGGAGCCGAGCACGAACAGGACCCCGCGGTCGAACTGCTTCGTGACGTCCGTCAGGAAGGAGGGTGCGAGTTTGAGGACGAGATACCCCGGGTACGCCGACCCGCCCCCTCGGGCCCTGGCAAGAACACGTGCGAGGCGCCCGAGGAGGATCGGGAAAACGTACTTCATGGAGTCCTTAGCGACGACGAGACGGGGTCGGGAGGGAGAGCCTCTGGCTCGTCTCCTTACTCGAGGTAGTCGCGGAGCGACTGCGACCGCGACGGGTGGCGGAGCTTGGCCATCGTCTTCGACTCGATCTGACGGATGCGTTCGCGCGTGACGCCGAACGTGTCGCCGATCTGGTCGAGTGTCTTGGGCATGCCGTCGCCGAGCCCGAAGCGCATCCGGATCACGCCGGCCTCACGCTCGGAGAGCGAGTCGAGGAGCGACTCGAGCTGCTTCTGCAGCATCGTGAAGCCGACCGCATCGGCCGGGACCACGGCCTCGGTGTCTTCGATCAGGTCGCCGAACTCACTGTCGCCGTCTTCACCCAGCGGGGTGTGCAGAGAGATCGGCTCGCGACCGTACTTCTGGACCTCGACGACCTTCTCGGGCGTCATGTCGAGCTCGCGCGACAGCTCTTCCGGCGTGGGCTCGCGACCGAGGTCTTGAAGCATCTGACGCTGAACGCGAGCGAGCTTGTTGATGACCTCGACCATGTGCACCGGGATTCGGATGGTGCGAGCCTGGTCGGCCATGGCGCGGGTGATCGCCTGGCGGATCCACCAGGTGGCGTACGTGGAGAACTTGAAGCCCTTGGTGTAGTCGAACTTCTCGACCGCACGGATCAGGCCCAGGTTTCCCTCCTGGATGAGGTCGAGGAACTGCATGCCGCGGCCGGTGTAGCGCTTGGCGAGGCTGACCACGAGGCGGAGGTTCGCGCCCAGCAGGTGACTCTTGGCACGCTGGCCGTCGCGGGAGACCCAGCGCAGTTCGCGCTCGAGCTCTTTCGACAGACCGGTCGAGTTGGCCAGCTTGTCGTCGGCGAACAGGCCCGCTTCGATGCGCATGGCGAGCTCGACCTCTTCGGCCGCGTTGAGGAGCGCGACCTTTCCGATCTGCTTGAGGTAGTCCTTCACCGGGTCCGCTGTGGCACCCGTGATGGTGGTCGAGTAGACGGGGATCTCGTCTTCGTCGTCCTGTGAGATGACGAGGGCGCCGGTGGGCAGCACCTCGTCTTTCGCCTTGGCGGCGTCGGAGTCGTCACCGTCGGTGGTCTCGTCCGCGGTGTCGGTGTCGGTGCCGTCGACGGCGACGGCCTCGAGATCGACTGCCTCGCCCTCGCCCTCGTCGTCTTCGTCATCGGACGCCTTGGCCGACTTCTTCGTCGCCTTGGCGGTGGATGCTTTGGCGCCGGTCTTGGCGGCCGTTCCCTTGGCGGCGGCCTTCTTGGCCGGAGCCTTCTTGGCCGGCGTCGTCTTGGTTTCGTCGATCGCGGTCTCGTCGACGGTTTCGTCGATCACTGCCGCTTTGGTGCGAGTAGCCATTGGTGCACCTTTCACTCGGGCTCATCAGTCCATTCGGTGTGCTGGTACACGGCCACTGATCCAACTGATCCGTGTTCTGGTGAGCGTCTGGGACGCCGCCAGGGCAGCACTAGGACCCATGTCAAGCCCCCAGCGTTTCACCGGGGACAGGAAAGGGTCCGTAAGTAATTATTGCACGGCCGGACGCCACCCGTTTACAGATTCACGAGATCCTGGTATTGGCGGTTCGGCGGCTGCGCAATTTCCTGCCCGATGCAACCCGGAGAGGCCCCCTCTATTCCTTCTTCGAGGTCCAGGCTGAGGACGGTGCCGGACGACTGGGCGACGTCGTGCGACCAGAAGCCGAGTCGGATGCCAGGTCGACAGGGCTCTGTTCACCCGACCGTTCTTTCGGTCGGTCAGACCAGGCCCGGCCCGCTGTCGTCGTCGGCGGGCCGAGAGGAGAGGAACTTCTCGAGCTCGGCGGCGATCGCATCGGCGCTGGGGACCTGACCGTCGAGACCGATCAGGGGCGACGGGAGCGGGTTGCCCTCCATGTAGGTGTCGTGGCGCTCCTCGAGGGTCTGAACGAGGCGCGACAACTCGTGGTTGCCGTGGACCTGCTCGTCGACCTTGCCGAGGAAGTCGCGCCCCTCGTCTTTCAACTTGTCGGTCGGGAAGATGAGGCTCGTCGCGGCGCTGATGCTCGACAGAGCCGTGACGGCGGCGTCGGGGAACTCGGTGTCGGCCAGGTAGTGCGGCACGAGAAGGACGAAGCCGGTGGTCGGGTGCCCGGTCTCGGCGAGGCGGTATTCGACGAGGTGAAGGGCGTTGGCCGGGGCCTGCGTGGTCGGCTTCCAGACCGAGAGACTCTCGATCAGGTCGACTCGGTTGCCCGAGACGGTGACACCCAGGGGACGCGTGTGCGGAACCGGCATCGGGATCGCGTGGATCCAGGTGGTCGTCGCGACCTGGAACCTCTCCACGAGCCCGAGGATCGCGCTCGAGAAATCGTCCCAGCGGAAGTCGGGCTCGAACCCGGACAAGAGAAGGAACGGCTGGCCGATCTCGTCTCGCATCAGGCTCAGCGTGAGAGTCTGCGCCCGGTAATCGGCGATGTGATCCTGATCGAACGTGATGATCGGACGCCGAGCCCGGTAATCGAGAAGGGTGTCGGCGTCGAACGTCGCGATGACGTCACCGTCGAGCGTGTCGGTCATGTACTGGGAGAGCTGGCTGACGGCGGAACCGGCGTCGGCGAAGCCGGTGAGACCGGCTACGAGCGGCAACCCTGCGGGAACGCTGGCGGCGTCGGGCGAGAGCTCGTAGAGGTCGGCGGGATCGGACATGCTCTCAATGCTAGGCACGGCAGCCCTCCGGCACGCCCGCGCGCGACGTGCTGACAGCGAACACGCCGCCGCACCGCCGATACGATCGACGGCATGACAGTGCCCCAGCTCTCCGTGTCCGCCGACCGTCCCGATGCCTCCGTTCTCGTCCTGGGCGTCGTTCCAGGCACCGGTGAGGCCGGGCCCACCCTTCTCTGGGACGCCCCCGACCTCGCGGCCTCGCTCGAGGGCATCGGCGTCTCGGGCGGTCGCGACGAGCTGACGCGCCTGCCCCTGTCCTCGCTCGGCGCGGGTGTCGCCGGGGCGGCCCCCGCCACCTCGATCGCCTTGATCGGCCTCGGTGGAGAGCCCGGAGTCGAGACGCTGCGCTACGCGGCAGGATCAGCGACGCGCCAGTTGGCCGGTCAAGCCCGCGTCGCGCTCGCACTCCCGGTGTCCGACGACGCCGAGGCGCTTGCGGTTCTCGAAGGCGCCGCCATCGGCGCGTACGCCTTCGACGCCTACCGGAAGTCTTCCGCGAAGGACTCGCGGAAGGCCGTCTCGGAGGTCGTCCTCGTGACCACGGCGGACATCTCCGACTCGGTCGTCTCCCGGGCGGTTGCCACGGCCGCCGCGGTCCACACGGTGCGCGACCTCGTCACCACTCCCCCGATCGACCTGTCGCCGGAGGTCCTGGCGGATGAGGCCGTCCGTCTCTCCTCGACGCGCGACGTGACCGTCACCGTCCTCGCCGGCGAGGAACTCCGCGCCGGCGGCTTCGGCGGAATCGTGGGCGTCGGTCAGGGATCGGCCCGCCCGCCACGCCTCGTCAAGGTCGTCTACTCGCCCGAGGGGGCGACCAAGCACCTCGCCCTGGTCGGGAAGGGAATCACGTACGACACGGGCGGGCTGTCGCTCAAGCCCGCCGGGAGCATGGTCGGGATGAAGTACGACATGACCGGCGCGGCCACGGTCCTGGCCGTCACGCTCGCCGCAGCCGACCTCGCGCTTCCCGTCAAGGTGACCGCCTGGCTCTGCATCTCGGAGAACATGCTCGGAGCCGACCCGATCCGACCGGACGACGTCCTGACCATCAAGAACGGTACGACCGTCGAGGTGACGAACACCGACGCGGAAGGTCGCCTCGTCCTGGCCGACGGGCTGTCGGCCGCGAGCGAGGAGCAACCGGACGCCATCGTCGACGTCGCGACCCTCACGGGCGCGCAGGTCGTCGCGCTCGGCACCCGTTACGTCGGGGTGATGGGAACCGACGACTTCGCGCCGCGCGTGGTCGAGGTCGCCGACGCCGCCTCGGAGCCGTTCTGGCGCGTGCCGCTGGCGACCGAGCTCCGCACGCGTCTCACCTCCGACGTCGCGGACCTTGTCAACGCCACACCCGGCAACACGGCCGGCGGCATGCTGCTCGCCGGGGTCTTTCTGAAGGAGTTCGTCGGCAAGAAGGCCGGTACCGACGACCTCATCCCCTGGGCGCACCTCGACATCGCCGGGCCGAGCGAGAACAAGGCCGGTGGCTACGGCTTCACGACCAAAGGCGCGACCGGGGTCACCGTGCGTACGCTGATCGACCTCGCTGCGGGGTTCTGACCTGACCGTGACCGCCTAGGCGGCGTACTAGGGTAGTGGGGGCGGGAAAAACCCGCTGAAGCAGGGCTGTCAGGCCCACCCACGTCCGGTGCGAATCGGCTGCGACCCAGCCGCCGCGAGGGTGTGACGGTGCTGTCGGCAGCCACGTCCGAACGCACGAAGGAGTTGCTGGGTGTCGGAACAGAATTTTGACGTGGTGGTGCTCGGAGGAGGCAGCGGCGGTTACGCCGCGGCGCTCCGGGCCAGCGAACTGGGCTTCTCGGTCGCTCTGATCGAGAAAGACAAGGTCGGTGGCACCTGCCTCCACCGCGGCTGCATCCCCACCAAGGCGCTCCTGCACGCGGCCGAGGTCGCCGACGTCTCTCGCGAGTCGTCGAAGTACGGCGTGAACACCGAGTTCCAGGGCATCGACATCGCGGGCGTGACCACGTACCGGCGCGACATCGTCGAGCACAAGTACAAGGGTCTCCAGAGCCTCGTGAAGGCGCGCGGGATCACGACGATCACCGGGGCCGGCCGACTCACCTCGCCCTCGACCATCCAGGTCGGCGACGACACGATCACGGGCAAGAACATCGTCCTGGCCACGGGCTCGTACTCTCGCAGCCTTCCCGGCCTCGAGGTCGGCGGCCGCGTCATCACCAGTGAGCACGCGCTCGAGCTCGACTACATCCCCAACAAGGTGATCATCCTCGGCGGCGGCGTCATCGGCGTGGAGTTCGCCAGCGTCTGGAAGTCCTTCGGCGTCGACGTCACCATCGTCGAGGCCCTGCCCCACCTCGTCCCGAACGAAGAGGAGTCCGTCTCCAAGTCGTTCGAGCGGGCGTTCCGCAAGCGCGGCATCGCCTTCAACCTCGGCACGCGTTTCCAGGGCGTCGAGCAGAACGACCAGGGCGTCGTCGTCACTCTCGAAGACGGCAAGACCTTCGACGGCGACCTGCTGCTCGTCGCTGTGGGACGCGGCCCCGTGACCGCGAACCTCGGTTACGAGGAGGTCGGCATCACGATGGACCGCGGCTTCGTGATCACGAACGACCGCCTGGTCACCAGCGTTCCCGGCGTCTACGCAATCGGCGACATCGTTCCCGGCCTCCAGCTCGCGCACCGGTCCTTCCAGCAGGGCATCTTCGTCGCAGAAGAGATCGCCGGCCTCTCGCCGATCGTGATCGAAGACGCGAACATTCCCAAGGTGACCTACTCCGACCCCGAGGTCGCCTCCGTCGGACTCACCTCCGCGAAAGCGACCGAGAAGTACGGCGCCGACAAGATCGCGGCCTACGACTACAACCTCGCAGGCAACGGCAAGTCGTCGATCCTCGGCACTGCCGGCTCGATCAAGGTCGTGCGCGTCGTCGACGGCCCGGTCGTCGGTATCCACATGATCGGCGCTCGCGTCGGCGAGCTCATCGGTGAAGCGCAGCTCACGGTCAACTGGGAGGCCTACCCCGAAGACGTCGCCTCGCTCATCCACGCGCACCCGACCCAGAACGAAGCCCTCGGCGAGGCCATGCTCGCTCTGGCGGGCAAGCCGCTCCACGCCATGTGATCGCGTTCCGATCCCCTGGCGTGCCTCGGCACACAAGACGCTGTAGAAAATTCATAGATCAGAACTGCAAGAAGGAGTTCCACTGATGAGCGAATCCGTCAACCTCCCGGCACTCGGTGAGAGTGTCACCGAGGGTACGGTCACCCGCTGGTTGAAGAATGTCGGCGACCGGGTCGAGGTCGACGAGCCGCTGCTCGAAGTCTCGACCGACAAGGTCGACACCGAGATTCCTTCACCCGTCGCCGGTGTCGTCGAGGAGATCCTCGTCGCCGAGGACGAAACGGTCGAGGTCGGCACGCCGCTGGTCAAGATCGGCGACGGCAGTGGCGCTGGTGCCCCCGCCGACGAGGCCCCCGCGGCCGAGGCTCCCGGCACCGGCGAAGCCTCGCCCGAGGCGGACACGCCCGCGGCCGAGGCCGAAGACGAGCCCTCCGAGGGGTACGAGTCGCCGGCCCCGTCCGACGAATCCGCCGCCGAGGTCCCCTCCGACGCAGCGCCGGCTCCCGGCGAGGCCGAGCAGCAGACGCGTCCGGCGCCGGCCCCGGCCGTCGACCCGGCTCCCGCCGCGCCTGCTGCCGCTGCGCCCGCCCCGGCTGCACCGGCTCCCGCTGCGCCTGCTGCTCCGGCGCCTGCTGCTCCGGCCCCTGCTGCTCCGGCAGCTCCCGCCGCGTCGGCTCCGGCGCCCGCGTCCACCGGTGCTCCCGTGGGCTACGTGACACCGCTGGTGCGCAAGCTCGCGAACGAGAAGGGCATCGACCTGTCGACGCTCTCCGGCAGCGGTGTCGGGGGCCGCATCCGCAAGGAGGACGTCCTGGCCGCCGCTGAGGCCGCTGCACAGGCTGCGCCCGCAGCTCCGGCCGCCGCCGCGCCTGCCGCGTCGTCGACGTACGAGCCGCTGCCCGTCTCCGAGCTCCGCGGCACGACCGTTCCGATGACCCGCCTCCGCAAGGTCGTGGCTCAGCGGGCTGTCGAGTCGATGCAGTCGACGGCCCAGCTCACGAGCGTCGTCGAGGTCGACGTGACGAAGGTCGCGACGTTCCGCGACGCCGTCAAGGGCGACTTCCTCGCCAAGACCGGCAACAAGCTCTCGTTCCTGCCGTTCTTCACCCTGGCCGCCGCCGAGGCGCTCCAGGCCTACCCCAAGCTGAACGCCACCGTCGACGGCGACTCGATCGTCTACCCCGACACCGAGAACATCAGCATGGCGGTCGACACCGAGCGCGGGCTGCTCACCCCCGTCATCAAGAACGCCGCGTCGCTCGACCTCGCCGGTCTCGCCGCGTCGATCGCCGACCTGGCCGGTCGCACCCGCGACAACAAGCTGACGCCCGACGAACTCTCGGGCGGTACCTTCACCGTCACCAACACCGGTTCGCGCGGCGCGCTGTTCGACACCCCCGTCGTGTTCCTGCCCCAGGTCGCGATCCTCGGCACCGGCATCGTCGTCAAGAAGCCGGTGGTCATCACGGCCGACGGCTCGGAGTCGATCGCTATCCGCTCGATGGTGTACCTCGCCCTGTCGTACGACCACCGCATCGTCGATGGCGCCGACGCCGCCCGCTTCCTCGTCGCGGTGAATAACCGCCTCGAAGGCGGCGACTTCCAGGGCAAGCTCGGCATCTAGAGCGACCACCGGGCTGCCTGCCCGTCACGGAATGGTCCGCAGTCGCCAACCGGCCTCGGTTCTCGTCACGAGAACCGAGGCCGGTTCGTCGTCCGGCCCCCGTGCGCGATAGAGAACTGCTCCGCCGAGGCGGTTGACGACGGCGTCGATCCGGAGGTCGACAGGGCGTTCGTCGAGTCGGGCAGGATCGTCGATGGCGGCGAGATCCAGCGCGAGCACGGGTGATCCGGGCTGTTCGACCGCCTCGAGACAGCTGCGGTCGAGCGCGGCCAGACATGCCGCCCTCAGTTGCAGCAGCTCCGCCGCGGCAGCGTCGGCGTCGTCTCCGGTGAGCAGGGACGCCGTGTCGTGCGTCGGGAGTGCTGACGGAACGCTTTCCCCGCGCACGTCACCCGTCGGCGACGACTTCGGAGGGGACCCTGGACTCGGGGAGGGCGTCGGCTGCGGGAGCGATGCCGCTTCGCTCGTCTGACCGGGTGAGGGAGCGACGGCGGGTGCGGCGTCGCCCTCCCCCGACGCTTCTGGGCCGGTGAGCACGGTGAGCCCGACGATGCCTGAAACCGTCAGGATTCCGGCGGTCGCCCAGACCCGGGCCCGCACCTCGCGCAGAGAGCGAACGGCTGCGGCAGCGCGGGGCGACGAGGAGACCAGCCGGCCTGCGGCCGCGCGAGCGGGAGCGAGCCAGGGCACGAGACCGTCGAGGAGGTCGGGCGAGGGACCGGGTCGAAGGTGTGCCGCAGCTGCCTCCGGGACGGGACGATGCGGTTGGTCGTCGACGTCGCCGAGCGGCGCTTCCAGGGGAGCCTCCAGCGGTGCGGGCTCGTCGAGCTCGAACAGGACCTCCAGGAGTTCGTCGATCTCGGCGTCCCGGCCGCAGAGTGCCGTGAGGTGCGCACGCGCGGCGGAGCCGCCGCCGACGGTCTTGGCAAGCACTTCGCCGACCACGCGGCGCGCAACGGCCGTTGCCGTCGGGGTCGATCCGTGCCCTTCTGCAGGCACCAGGCGGACACCGGTCACGACGGCCGCTCCGCGTTCATCGAAGAGAATGTCGTCGAGCCCGATGGCGCAGGTCAGCGCCAGACGCGGATCGAGCCGCCGCCGCTCGACATGGAGCAGCGCCAGCAGGATCGGAACGAGCAGCGTCACGCTCTCTCCCGCGGTGATCACCCGTCGCATCTCCAGCCACTGGCGGGCCGTCGACGTCGTCAGCCGGGGAAGCAGCACTCCCACCGCACCCGGCTCGACGCCGTTGGAACCGAGGTCGACGAGCCCGCCCAGTCGGAGCAGATGAGGATGCTCGACCGCGGCAAGAGCGGCCGCGAGGAGAGGGCCTCTCGCCGAGCGGTGTCACCGCGGTACCTCTTGACGACGCGACGTGCGTCGCCGTCGTCGTCGTCCCATTCATGGACGTCGGCGCGCGAACCTCGGGCGAGCAGGCGGCCGACGCGTACAGGATCACTGGACATGCGACGATCCTGCGTCTCCCGGGCCGCTGCCGCCGCCCGAGCGGCGACGCCTGTGGACGAATGCGCTCACGGCGAACCTGGGGAGGGCTCGCGTCACGGTGCGGAGCCCGTATCCTAGTCACCATGGCACGCAGCAAGTCCTCGGAGAACGCATCTCCCTCCACAGCAGCTAAAGAGCCCGGGCGCATCAAGCAGATGTACCAGGTCTTCAATATGACCCGTCGGCAAGACTCGACGGCGATCTGGTGGATGGTGGCAGCGTTCGTCGTGCCCGTCCTCGCCGGCGTCGCTCTCGCGTTCGCGCTCGGCGGCGAGAGCATCCTCAGCTTCATCCTCTACATCGTGGTCGGGGTGATGGCCGGCATCCTGGTCTTCATGATCGTGCTGGGCCGACTCGCCGAGCGCGCCGCCTACTCGCAGATCGCCGGGCAGCCCGGCGCCGTCGGCGCCGTGTTCAAGAGCGGTCTCCGCCGGCAGTGGCGAGCCAGTGAAATGCCCGTGGCGGTCAACGGCCGCAGCCAGGCGGCGGTCTACCGCGCGGTCGGGCGCCCCGGCGTCGTCCTCGTGACCGAGGGCACCCGCGGCCAGACGCAGAAGATCGTCGACGAGGAGAAGCGCAAGGTCGCGCGCATCACTCCCGGCGTGCCGATCACGGTGCTGAGCGTCGGCCCCGACGGCGGATCCATCCCCTCCACAAGCTCGCCCGCAACATGAACAAGGGCAAGAAGGCCATCGGCCGGAACGAGATCCTCGCGGTGAGCAATCGCCTCGAATCGCTCGGCCAGAACAAGCTGCCGATCCCCAAGGGTGTCGACCCGATGCGTGTCCGCCCGGGCCGCCCGCGCTGATCCCGGGTTCGACCTCGAAGAAAGCCCTCGACCACGAGATCCTGTGGTCGAGGGCTGTTTCGTCGCGGTACAGCTAGATGCGCACCAGGATCGACCCGATCGCGCGGTCGTGCAGCCCCCGCTGATCCTGGTCGTAGATGACCGCCGGGATGACCAGGCACAGCAGGACGGTCCGGACGATCGGGCGCCAGACGCCGATGTATCCTCCGCTGAGCGGCGTCAGCCTCAGCCGAACGACGATGTGGCCGATGCTGCCGCCGATCGTGATGAGGAACACGATCTGCATGACGGCGAAGACCCCGAGGGTGGCGAACGAGTTGTAGTGGAAGAAGGTGATCGAGATGATCACCGCGAGCAGCCAGTCGATGACGAGTGCGATGATCCTGCGTCCGAAGCGGCCCATCGAGCGCGGCCCCTCCTGCGGCAATCCCAGATCGTGGCCCGGCCACGGAGACTTCGACGGTTGTGCGGGGAGTGGCGGCGGGGCGCTGCTGGACATGGGGAAGAGCCTAGCGAGACCGTGTGTGAGCCCCGTGCGCGGGGCACCCGTAACATCCCCGAAACATAGGCGACACTGGGTGGAAACGGCTTCTCAATAGCCTCGTGACTGGAGGCGTCCTGCTTTCGCTCATGTTCCACGCCCATTGGAGAGACCTCGCGTATGTTCAAAGATTCTTCCGAGGTGCTGAAGTTCATCAAGGACACTGACGTCAAGTTCCTTGACATTCGATTCACCGATCTGCCCGGTGTCCAGCAGCACTTCAACATCCCCGCATCCACGGTCGACGAGGAGTTCTTCTCCGTCGGTCAGCTGTTCGACGGCTCTTCGATCCGCGGCTTCGCGTCGATCCACGAGTCCGACATGCAGCTCATCCCCGACGTCACGACCGGCTACGTCGACCCCTTCCGTACCGAGCGCACCCTCATCCTCGTCTTCGACATCTTCAACCCGCGTAACGGCGAGCTCTACTCGCGCGACCCGCGCCAGGTCGCCAAGAAGGCCGAGCGCTACGTCGCCTCGACGGGCATCGCCGACACGGCGTTCTTCGCACCCGAGGCCGAGTTCTACATCTTCGACGACGTCCGCTACGAGGTGAAGCAGAACGGCTCGTTCTACTCGGTCGACTCCGAAGAGGGCGCCTGGAACACCGGCCGCGCCGAAGAGGGCGGGAACCTCGCCAACAAGACGGCCTACAAGGGTGGCTACTTCCCCGTCTCCCCCGTCGACAAGACGGCCGACCTCCGCGACGACATCAGCCTGAAGCTGATCGAGTCAGGACTCGAGCTCGAGCGCGCACACCACGAGGTCGGCACCGGTGGTCAGCAGGAGATCAACTACAAGTTCGACACGATGGTGCACGCCGCCGACGACATCCTGAAGTTCAAGTACATCGTCAAGAACACCGCCGAGCAGTGGGGCAAGGTCGCGACCTTCATGCCGAAGCCGCTGTTCGGCGACAACGGCTCGGGCATGCACACGCACCAGTCCCTCTGGAGCGACGGCAAGCCGCTGTTCTACGACGAGAACGGCTACGGCGGTCTCTCCGACCTCGCCCGCTGGTACATCGGTGGCCTGCTCAAGCACGCTCCGGCCGTCCTGGCGTTCACCAACCCGTCGATCAACTCGTACCACCGCCTGATCCCGGGCTTCGAAGCTCCCGTCAACCTGGTCTACTCGGCCGGCAACCGCTCGGCGGCGATCCGCATCCCGATCACGGGAACGAACCCGAAGGCCAAGCGCATCGAGTTCCGCGTTCCCGACGCGGCATCGAACCCGTACCTGGCGTTCGCGGCCCAGCTGATGGCGGGCCTCGACGGCATCCAGAACCGCATCGAGCCGCACGAGCCGGTCGACAAAGACCTCTACGAGCTTCCGCCCGAAGAGGCAAAGAACATCCCGCAGGTTCCGGGTTCGCTCGAGGAGGCCCTTGCGGCTCTCGAGGCCGACCACGAGTTCCTCACCAAGGGCAACGTGTTCACCGAAGACCTCATCGAGACGTGGATCGCGTACAAGCGCGACAAAGAGATCCTGCCCATGGCGCAGCGTCCTCACCCGTTCGAGTTCGAGATGTACTTCGGGGTGTAGCCGCCTTCCGAACCTCGAGACCCCGTCGCGCTCTTCTCGCAGAAGCAGCCGGCGGGGTTTCGTCGTCCCGTCCCGCCGCCAGAAATCGAAGGGGATTTTCGCGCAGGTGCGTCGGGCAGTGCGATCGGGGCCGTCTCGTGAAAATCCCCTTCGATTTCGGGAGGGAGAGGCGGCTGGAGGGAGGGGCAGGATGCCGGGTCAGGCGAGGAGGGTGAGCGCCTGGAGCGCCGCGCCGAGTTCCGCGCGCAGGCCGGGCCGCCCGGGCCCGGCGAGCCAGCGCGTCGCGGCGACGTTCAAGGCCGCGACCGACGCGGAGGCGACCACCGCTGCCGACGGGGCGTCCGCGCCACGCCCGATCAGGGCGGCCTCGAGCGCCGATGACCAGGCTGCGAGCTTCGCCAGCTCACGCTCCCGCAGCTCGAGGGTCGTCGACACGATGGCCTCGCGGGTCACGAGCTCCGGTCGGCGCGGTTCGAGGTCGGCGCAGACGGCCAGCAGCCCCTCGACGACGGCTTCGCGCACGGTGGACGCGCCCGAGGCTGTGACCCTTTCCGCCAGCAGGATCGCCAGCTCGTCCGCTCCCCCGAACAGGACCTCGCGCTTGTCGGCGTAGTACCGGAAGAACGTCCGTTCCGTGAGCCCCGCGTCGGCGGCGATCGCCTCGACGGTGGTCGCCCCGAATCCGTCGCGCGTGTAGAGATCGATGGCGCTGGCTCGGAGCCGCGCGGCAGCGTCGGTCGGTCGTCGTCCCATTCCTGGAGACTACAAGACTGTGACAGCCGCTGACACAATTGCGTCTAGAATAGTGACAGCGGCTGACACAAATCGAGCTGCTGATGGGATGGGACGGCATGGACGGAATCACAGGCAAGGTCATCGCGATCACGGGCGCGAGCAGCGGTATCGGCGAGGCGACGGCGATCCTGCTCGCATCCTGGGGGCGAAAGTCGTCCTCGGAGCGCGGCGGCACGATCGGCTCGACGACCTGGTGAGCAGGATCCGGGAGGCGGGCGGCGAGGCGCTGTCGATTCCGACCGACGTGACACGCCGAGCCGACGTGCAGGCCCTCGTGGATCTCGCCGTCGCGAGCCACGGACGGCTCGACGTCCTGATCAGCAACGCGGGCATCGGTCCGATCGGCCCCCTCGACGATCTCCGGGTCGACGACTGGGAGGCCATGGTCGACATCAACGTCAAGGGGCTGCTCTACGGGATCGCCGCGGCGCTGCCGCTCTTCCGGGCCCAGAAGGTCGGTCACTTCGTCAACATCCTGTCGACGTCGGGCATCAAGATCGTTCCCGACCAGGCGGTCTACGCGGCGACGAAGAACGCCGGGCGCACGATCACCGAAGGTCTTCGGCAGGAGTCCGGCCCGGATCTGCGGGTCACCGGCATCTCGCCGGGCATGGTCAAGACCGAGTTCACCGACGGGATCAGCGACCCCGACACCCGCGCGGCGATGGAAGAGCGGATGGCCATCGCGATCTCTCCCGACGCCGTCGCCCGTGCGGCCGCCTACGCGATCGAGCAGCCGGCGAACGTCGACGTCGGCGATATCGTGATCCGGCCGACGGCCCAGGGGTGAGTTCGCGCGTTACGAGCTGATCGATCAGGAAAAACCCGTGATTCCGACGGCTCGAGGCGCGGAATCACGGGTTTCTCCTGAAATGCGGGCGTTACGCCGGCAGGGCCACGCCCTGGTACGCGCGAGCCTGGCGCTGCACGACCTTGCCGCCGAGCGGCCTGACCTCCCAGCCGGCGCTCGACCAGACTTCGGAGTCGAGGGCGTTGCGCGAGTCGAGGACGATCGGGTTCGTCGCCAGCTCCGCCAGGTGGACCGGGTCGGCGTTGACGAAGACCGGCCACTCGGTGAGGAGCAGGACCACGTCGGCATCCGTCACAGCCTCATCGAGGCTGTCCGCGAACGAGAGCGTCGGGAAGCTCCGCGCTGCCGTGTTCGAGGCTTCTGGGTCGACCACGAGCACCCGAGCCCCGCGAAGGTGGAGCGCTGCGGCGACGTTCAGGGCGGGCGAGTCGCGCACGTCGTCGGTATCCGGCTTGAATGCGGCGCCCAGGACGGCGATCTTGCGGTTCAGCACGGACCCGCCGCAGGCGTCGATCGCCTGGTCGATGACTCGCTGGCGCTGCAGCATGTTGATCTCGTCGACCTCTTGCATGAGGCCGACGACGCGCGTCGCCCCGAGCTCGTTGGCGCGGTACATGAGCGCCCGGATGTCCTTCGGAAGGCAGCCGCCCCCGAAGCCGAGACCCGCGTTGAGGAACTTGCGGCCGATCCGGTCGTCGTGCCCCAACGCATCCGCGAGCACCGAGACGTCGGCGCCGGCGACCTCGCAGAGCTCGGAGATGGCGTTGATGAACGAGATCTTCGTCGCGAGGAACGCGTTGGCGCTGACCTTGACGAGTTCGGCCGTGGCCAGGTCGCAGGAGATGACGGGCGTGCCGGTCGCGATCGGCGCCGCGTAGATCTCGCGCAGCACGGCCTCGCTCTTCGCGTCGGTGCCGCCGAAGACGAGGCGGTCAGGGCGCAGGGTGTCCTCCACGGCGTGGGCTTCGCGCAAGAACTCGGGGTTCCAGACGAGCGGCGCGTCGATCCCGGTGGGCTTCGACTCGGTGATGATTCCGCGCAGGCGCGCCGCCGTGCCGACCGGAACCGTCGACTTGCCCACGATGAGCCCGTCGTGGCTCATCGCTTCGGCGACGGCCTTGGTGGCCGACTCGACGTAGCTGAGGTTCGCGGCGTGGCTCCCCCGACGCTGAGGCGTTCCGACGCAGATGAAGTGGACGTCGCTGGTGGCGACGGCATCGGCCAGATCGGCCGTGAAACGGAGTCGGCCGGACCCGACGTGCTCGAGGATCAGCTCGGGCAGACCCGGCTCGTGGAACGGCACGCGACCGGCGCTGAGGGCGTCGACCTTGGCCGGGTCGGTGTCGACGCCGATGACGTCGAAGCCGAGTTCTGCCATTGCGGCGGCGTGCGTGGCGCCCAGATACCCGGTGCCGATGACGCTGATGCGGGGTTTGAGTCCGGCGGCGGAGTCCTGAGGGTCGACGGCCGGCTTCTTGGGAGTGCTCATGGTGATCTCCTCGGTGCTGGTGAGAAACGGGTGCCCTGGTGAGGGGCGGTGGGAGGAAGGGAAGGCGGGGCGCAGGATCTCGCGGGTCCGGGGATCCTGCGCCCTCGCCTCAAGAGGCCGGTGTGACCGGTCTCAGCTTGTAGTTGACGTCCGTGCGGTCGATCCCGGCCGTGAAGGCCGCCAGGGCTTTGGCCGTGGAGTTCAACCGCCAGTCGTTCGTCACGAGTTGACCGTTGAGGGTCGTGGTCACCGTGAGGCTGAACCAGGAGAATCCGATGATGTCCTTGTTCTCAGGATCGGCGAGAGCGTTGAACAGGTTGTTGATCCAGCCGGCCTTGAGGCCGCCGCCCTCGGTCGCCCCGATCTCCGCGAGGAAGATCGGCTTGGCCGAGACCTGGCGCAGGATCGAGAGGGTGTCGCCGAACGTGTCGGCGAACGATCCGTCCTGGGGGCCGTCGCCCGAGGGACGCTCGTAGCCCGACATCCCGATCCAGTCGACGTAGGCGTCGCCCGGGTAGAGGCTCTTGTTGTACTCGAGCGTCTTGTGGCTGGCCGTCAGGTTGTTGATCCGGTTCGGCGCCCAGATCCAGTTGACGTAGTCGTTGGCTCCCTCACCGGCGAAGACGTCGTGGACGTGTCGCCACATCGTGGCGTACTGGCCGGCGCTGTTGCCGTTGACCGCCTTGCCGTGGCCGTCGTCTTCCGACCACGGGTACCAGGTCGCATTCATCTCCTGATCGAGGCGGATGCCGACGGGCTGGCCGTTGGCGACGATGGCGTCGGCGTACTTCTTCAGGTAGGTGTCGAAGTCGCCGTCGATGATCTTGCCCAGGGAGTAGTCGGGCTGGTCGGGCTCGTTGTTGCCGGCCGTGGACGACTGCGACTCCCAGGTGATGATGGGCAGGTCGCCCTTCGCCCAGGAGCGCTGGACGGCGTCGGCTCGGAAGTCCTGATCCCAGCCCTGGAAGTAACCGGCGGAGTTCGGCTGCGCGCCGACCTTGTTGGTGACGTCGTCGAACTCGGACCAACTGAACGGCGACTGCGCGGTGTAGAGGCCGAAGTAGCGCGTCGACGGGTTCTTGATCGAGGCGAGACTCGGCGTGCTCGGCTGGACGGGCCCGACGGTGCCGCCGCCCGTTCCGCCCGTTCCGCCCGAGCCCGCGCCGCTGCCCGAGCCGGTACCGGAGCCCGAACCGCTGCCGCTCGCGACGGTGCCCCCGTCGCCGTTGGTGCTGCCGCCGCCGAGAGTCGATCCTCCGCCGTCGGTGGCGGTGAAGGCCGCCTTCGTCGCACCGGCGTCGGCCTGAGCCTTGAGCGACGTCGCCTTGCCGGAGGCCGTCGCCGCCTCCGCTTTCGCGGTCGCCAGCTGGGTCTCGAGAGCCTTGGCCCTGCCGAGCGCGGTTTGCAGCTGCTTCTGCTGCGCGGCGAGCTTGGCCGACTGGTCGGTGACCTGCGACTTGCTCGAGACGAGCTGCGTGAGCAGGCTCGCGCGATCGTTCTTCAGAGCCATCGAGCCGGCGATCGGCTTGACGACGTCGGTGACGGCGTGGCGCACCACGTTGTCGGTGGGCGACATCCAGACGAGCCACGAGATGAGGGCCAGCAGGACGACGATCGAGGTGGCCCCGAGAGCGGTGCGGCGGGAGTTCTTCTTACCGGTCGTCCACCAGGCCTTGCCGTGAGCGAGAGGGGTGATCATGGACGAGCCATGTCCGGAATTCGAGGTGAGGTCAGACAATGAAGAGGGCCTCCAGGACGAGGATCACGGCACCGATGAGGTACGGCCATCCGGCTTTCGGGTTCAAGCGGCGCCTGGCAGGCGCCTGCGTTTTCGGGGTGGCCAGAGCGGTCTTCGCCTGTCGGCGGCTCTTGACCAGGACCGTGCCGGACTCGGGGGCTTCTTGCGTCCCGAAGTCGAACAGGGTGTCGATCGACGGCTGGCCCGGGGTGTCCGTGAACTGGGCCTCGAGAGCGTCGAGGGGGTCTCCATCGCGTCTTCCCGACGCTCGACCTCGTCCGCGACCTCCTCGGTGACCACACCGCCGGTGTAGGCACCGGCTCTCGTTCCCCAACCGGCGGAGTGGCCCATGCGGAAGAAGCCGATGATGCGGATGGGCATCAGGAAGAACGTCGACACGATGATGAAGACGGGGAGTCGGATGAAGTCGCCGGGCTTCTCGGAGAGGTGGCGCATCTGTCGGATGGCCATGCTCAGGACGGACGAAGCCACCATGAGAGCGACGATCGCCACGACGCCGGAGCGGAGGCCGTACTCGTGCAGGATGCCCGTGTACAGGTTCGTGCCCTGGTGGGTGAGGCCGTTGTAGATCCAGCCTCCGACGACCCCGAGGAGGACGAACGGCAGGACGATGTCCATGGCGAAGAAGAACGCCAGCATCGGCGCGTGGCCGAGCATCCACGGCATCATGCGCAGGGTGTTGTACTGGCTGCCACGAGCCCACCGGAGCTGCTGTTTGAAGAGTTTCTTGATCTGCAGCGGAGCATCGGTGTACACGAGGCTCGTGTATTGGTAGACCGTGCGGTAGCCCTCTTTGAGCGTGAGGTTCGTCAGCGTGCGGTCGTCACTGACCTCGAGGAACACGCCCATGAACTTCTCGGTCATGAACTTGTCCATGACCCTGACCAGGATGTCGCGGCGGAAGGCGATCGTGCGGCCCGGGAGGCAGCCGATCTGGCCCAGGACGCTCTGCGCCGGCATCGAGTACAGCGCCCGGCTGTTCTCGAGCCAGTCGGCCCAGCGCGTGATCCAGCTGCGCTCGGGCTCGAGGATGCGCTGGCGGGTGGTGACTCCGCCGACGTTGGCCTGGGCGAACGGCTTGACCAACTCGGACAGGGTGCCCGGCGTCCACACCGTGTCGGAGTCGACCAGCACCGTGATGTCGCCCTTGGAGAGCTCGGTGCCGATCATGACGGCGTTGCGCTTCCCGGGGATCGGCGTGTGGGTCCACTGCACGAGCGGCGCGAACTCCTCGCAGATGCCCTGGAGGACGGGATTCGGCTTGCCGTTGATGACGACGATGATCTCGCCCGGCTGCTGCTCGACCATGCGGCCGATGACGTCTCGGAAGAGATCTTCCGGTTCGTCGACCACGGGGACCACGACGCTGGTCGTGCCGGTGTACGTGCCTGTGAACGGTCGGTAGTTGCGAGAGATGACGACTTTGATGATCCAGAGGACCCAGATCATGATCGAGTACACGCTGAACAGGTACACCTCGGGGTGTCCGTTGATTTCGTGCCGGATTTGGAGAATGAACGTTAACACGATGTGCCGCCTGCGGGGATGGTTGGAGTGGTGGCTTCCGCGTCGTTGGGGAATCGGGCGTTCGGGTAGTCAAAGTTGTAGTCGAATCGAATAGGGCTCACAAGGCGTCCCTCGGACTGGGGTGCCCCCGTCCCCATTGGGGGACATTGGTGTCCTCCAAACGGTGTCGTGCGAAATGCCGACCGTCGGCCCGATGGAGCCGGGCACATCGGACACACTGTCCACGTCGCTGTTGCGGCCTGTCTCCGAGAAATTGTCGAGAACAGAGAAATGCCTGGTGAACGCGGGGTAATTAGGTGACACGCGTGGCGTGTCGATCCTGCTTCCCATCACGTTTCACGGATCATCCGGACGAGAGAGCGCACGTGTGCGCGACACGAGCACGTAACCTCGGCGTCACATCGACCGGGGTACACGGATTCAAAACGGGGGACGAAACAAATTCTTCGCGCGACTTCCCGAACCGAAGCGTTCTTGGGCGTGTCGGGCGCGTCTCACCCCGCCGACGCGACGTTCAGACGGACGGTTCCGGAGATTCCTCGAGGCCGTAGAACCCCGCCTCGAAGACGTGACGAGCGCGCCGCGTGGTGGCGAGGTAGTCCTCTTCGAGCTGCGTCGCCGAGCCCGGCGGGTACTCGAGGAGCCGCGCGACGGCCTCCAGCTGACGGCGGTCCGTCGGCAGGACGTCGCTCGTGCGCGAGGTCCAGAGCATGACCGCGGAGCGTGCGCGGGAGGCGATGACCCAGGCGTCGCGCAGACGATCGGCGTCGGGGGCCGAGACCAGCCCCGCCTCGACCGCCGCGGCGAGGGCGGTCAGGGTCGACGGGGTCCGGAGCCCGGGTACGGCTGCTGCGTGCTGAAGCTGCAGGAGCTGCACGAACCACTCGACGTCGCTCAGCGAGCCGCGGCCCAGCTTGAGGTGCCTGGACGGATCGGCCCCCTTCGGAAGGCGCTCGGACTCGACCCGCGCCTTGATGCGCTTGACCTCTCGGACGTCCTGGTCGGACAAACGAGTCGGATACCGCACCGTGTCGGCGAGGGACTCGAAATCGTTCAGCAGCGACTCGTCTCCGGCAGCGCCTCGAGCGCGCAGGAGTGCCTGCGCCTCCCACGTCAGCGCCCAGCGGGCGTAGTAGGCCGCGTACGCGTCGAGCGACCGCACGACCGGGCCGTTCTTGCCCTCCGGGCGTAGATCGGCGTCGAGGTCGAGGGCACCAGCGGGTCGTCGGTGAAGCGGTGAAGGTCGGCGACGATCTGGCTCGCTCGGGACTGCGCCGTCGCGTCGTCGGGATCGACCGCCCGGTAGACGAAGAGGACGTCGGCGTCGGATCCGAAGCCGAGCTCCTCGCCGCCGTAGCGCCCGAGGGCGATGACGGCGAACTCGAGCCCGTCGGCCTTCCCGTCGCGGCGGGCGAGCGCGAGCGCTCCCGCGATGGTCGCCGTCATGATCGCCGAGAGCCCGCGGCCGAGGTCGTCGATCGTGACCACTCCGACGATGGCGCCGAGGGCGATCCGCAGGATCTCGCGCCGACGGGAACCGCGCAGCACCTGCGCCGCGGCCGTCGTGTCGTCGTGCCGGGCGAGCGTGGCGCGCGTCTCGTCGGCGAGCGTCTCGAGGCTCCGGGGTCGGAGATCGTCGTCGTCCTCGAGCCACGACGCCGCTTCGGGGATGCGCTCGAGCAGGTCGGCGACGAACCGCGAACTCGACAGGACCGTCGTCAGACGCTGGGCGGCGCCGGACGAGTCGCGCAGCATCCGGAGGAACCAGTACGACTCCCCCAGTCCGTCGCTGAGCCGACGGAACGCCAGGAGCCCCAGATCTGGATCGGTGCCGTCGGCGAACCACTGGAGCATGGCCGGCAAGAGGTGCCGCTGAATGCTGGCGCGCCTCGACACCCCGCTCGTCATGGCGGCGAGGTGCGCGAGCGCGCCGCGCGGGTCGCGGAAGCCGATCGCGGCGAGTCGTGCGACGGCTGAGTCGGTGGAGAGGGCCAGCTCTTCTTCGGGGCGGCGCGCGACCGCGGTCAGCAGCGGACGGTAGAACAGGCGCTCGTGCAGGTTGCGCACGCGGCGTTTGATCGCGTGCCAGTGCTCGACCAGCTCTTCTGCGGACGGGGCCAGCCCCGTCGCCCTGGCCAGGATGCGGAGCTCTTCCTCGCCGGTGGGCATCAGGTGCGTGCGGCGGAGCCGCGACAGTTGGATCCGGTGCTCCAGGAGGCGGAGCTCGCGGTAGTCGCGATCGAACTCCGTCGCCTCCGCTCGGCCCACGTAGCCCTCGCGGACGAGGGCCCCGAGAGCGCCGAGCGTCGACCGCTGCCGGATGTCGGCGTCGCCCTGCCCGTGGACGAGCTGCAGGAGCTGGATGGTGAACTCGATGTCGCGAAGACCCCCGGACCGAGCTTGAGCTGACGGTCGACCTGATCGGCGGGGATGTGCGCCGTCACGCGCTCCCGCATCTTCTGCACGGACTCCACGAAGTTCTCGGTGGAGGCGACCGACCAGACGAGCGGGGAGAGCTTCTCGACGTACTCCTGACCGAGCTCGTGGTCACCCGCGATCGGCCGGGCCTTGAGGAGCGCCTGGAACTCCCACGGCTTGGCCCAGCGCTCGTAGTAGGCCAGGTGCGACGACAGCGTGCGGACGAGAGCGCCGTTCTTGCCCTCGGGGCGCAGATTGGCGTCGACCTCCCAGAGCGGCTCCTCGGGCCCGAGGTCGGACAGGGTGCGCGTCATGTGGACGGCGAGGCGGGTGGCGATCTCGACGGCGCGCGCAGGATCGAGACCCTCCCGCGCGTCGGCGACGAAGATCACGTCGACATCGCTGAGGTAGTTGAGTTCCCGAGCCCCCGTCTTGCCCATGGCGATGATGGAGAGCCGGGTGGCAGCGATCTCGTCGGCGTCGAAGGCGACCTCGCGCCTGGCCACGTCGAGCGCTGCCTCGAGCGCCGCCCCGGCGAGATCGGCCAGCGCGGCGGCGACGACGTCGAGGCCCGCTACAGGATCGTAGAGGCCGAGGTCGAATGCCGCCAGGGCTACGAGGCACTCGCGGTAGGTCACCCGCAGGGCCATCCGGGCGTCGTCGCCCGTCAATCCCTGGACGGCAGCCAGCAGGTCCCGTTCGTAGTCGTCCTGGTGCGGGACCGTCCAGACCTTCCTGCGCAGGACGTCGAGAGCCTCCGGACGCCGCAACAGGAACTCGGCGAGCCCCTCGGAGGCGCCGAGGACCAGCATCAGCCGGTCGCCGGGACGCTCGTCGGTGTGGGTCGGGCTGGGCGCTGTCGCTGCAGCGAGCAACCGGCCGACCGCTTCGGGCGATCGCTCGACGAGGCGCGACAGCCGAATCAGGGCCCGGTCGGGGTCCGCGCTCTGCGACAGGGCGGGCAGGAAGCCCGCGACCGACGGCTGTCGTTCGATCAGCTGGTCGAGCAGGTCGCGGCTGGCACGGAGGTCGGCGAACCCGTAACGCGCCAGGTCGGTGAGGGCTGTGGCGGCGCGAGGCATCGGGTGATCGGTCTGAGAGGTCTACAGCATCTCGAGATTGGACCGGAGTTCGAATGGCGTCACCTGGGCGCGGTACTCCTTCCATTCTTGACGCTTGTTCTTCAGCACGTAGTTGAAGACGTGCTCGCCGAGCGTTTCGGCGACGAGTTCGGAGCCTTCCATCAGCGACAGGGCGTGGTCCAGGCTCGCCGGCAACTGGCTGTACCCGAGCGCGCGGCGCTCCGCGTCGCTGAGGCTCCAGACATTGTCTTCGGCCTCGGCGGGAAGCTCGTACCCCTCTTCGATGCCCTTGAGGCCCGCGGCCAGCAGCAGGGAGAAAGCCAGGTACGGGTTGGCCGCGGAGTCGATGGCGCGGTACTCGACGCGGCTCGACTGGCCCTTGTTGGGCTTGTAGAGCGGGACCCGGACGAGAGCGGAGCGGTTGTTGTGGCCCCACGTGACGAAGCTCGGAGCCTCGTCACCGCCCCAGAGGCGCTTGTAGCTGTTGACGAACTGATTCGTGACGGCTGTGATCTCCGGCGCGTGCTTCAGGAGCCCGGCGATGAACTGCCGACCGATCTTCGAGAGCTGGTACTCGGCGCCGGCCTCGTAGAACGCGTTGGCGTCGCCCTCGAAGAGCGAGAAGTGGGTGTGCATGCCCGAGCCCGGCTGACCCTGCAGAGGCTTCGGCATGAAGGTGGCGTAGACGCCCTGCTCGATCGCGACCTCTTTGACCACCGTACGGAAGGTCATGATGTTGTCGGCCATCGTCAACGCGTCGGCGTAGCGGAGGTCGATCTCGTTCTGACCCGGGCCGGCCTCGTGGTGGCTGAACTCGACCGAGATGCCGAGGTCTTCGAGCATGCGGACCGAGCGGCGGCGGAAGTCGTGGGCGGTGCCGCCTGGAACGTTGTCGAAGTAGCCGGCCTGGTCGACCGGCTCCGGGCCGTCCGGACCGATCTTCGACGACTTGAGCAGGTAGAACTCGACCTCGGGGTGCGTGTAGAAGGTGAAGCCGCGGTCGCCGGCGCGAGCCAGCGTGCGCTTGAGTACGTTGCGAGGATCGGCCACACCCGGCGTGCCGTCGGGGGTCGTGATGTCGCAGAACATGCGCGCGGTCGGGTCTTCGGTGCTGCGCCAGGGCAGGATCTGGAAGGTGGTGGGGTCGGGATGGAGAAGCACGTCCGCTTCGAACGACCGGGTCAGGCCCTCGATGGCCGAACCGTCGATGCCGACGCCTTCGGCGAACGCTCCTCGACCTCGGCCGGCGCGATGGCCACCGATTTGAGGGTACCGATCACGTCGGTGAACCAGAGTCGGATGAACTTGATGCCCCGCTCTTCGATGGTACGAAGAACGAAGTCGGTTTGCTTGTCCATTCAGGCCCTTTCTGCTCCCCCGATAGGCTAGTGGCTATGCCCCGACTCCGCTTGGCGCTCGCGCAGACGAATCCTCTGGTTGGAGATCTCGCGGGTAACGCAGACCAGATCGTCCGAGCGGCGCGGGCCGCGCGAGACGCCGGCGCCGACCTCGTGGCGTCGGGCGAGATGAGCCTGACCGGCTACCCGATCGAAGACCTCGCGTCGCGTCCGAGCTTCCTCGAGGCCAGCCACCGCGCCGTCGTCGCGCTGGCCGAACGACTCGAGGCCGAGGGGCTCGGAGACCTCGCCGTCGTCGTCGGACACCCCGACGGGCCGTTCGAACCTCGCCTGCTCGACACCTCGAACGCACCGACGGCGATCGCCAAGAACTGCGCGAGCGTCCTGCAGGGCGGGCGTGTCGTGACCACGACCGCGAAGTACCACCTGCCCAACTACTCGGTCTTCGACGAGTACCGCGTCTTCATCCCGGGTGACGAGCTCCTGGTGATCCGGATCAAGGGCATCGACGTCGCCCTCATCATCTGCGAAGACCTCTGGCGCGACGGCGGGCCGGTCGGGCGTGTCCTCGACGCCGGAGCGGGTCTGCTGCTCGTGATCAATGCGAGCCCGTTCGTCGCCGACAAAGACGAGGTGAGGCTTCCCCTCGTGACGCGTCGAGCCACGGAGAACGACACGCTCGTCGCCTACGTGAACCTCGTCGGCGGTCAAGACGACCTCCTTTTCGACGGTGACAGCGTCGTGGTCGACGGGAGCGGCGCGATCCTGGCCCGTGCTCCTCAGTGGCGCGAGCACGTGCTGACCGTCGATCTCGACCCGCAGGCATCGGAGAACCGCGAGTTGCCCGCCGGCATCCGCCGGGTCGACGTGTCGGCGAGGGCGTTCGGTCTCTACAACGCCCTCGCGCCCGACATCGCCGAGCTGCCCGACGACCGGGAGCAGCTCTGGAACGCCCTCGTGGTCGGCACTCGCGACTACGTCGAGAAGAACGGCTTCGGATCGGTCGTCCTGGGCCTCTCGGGCGGTATCGACTCCGCCGTGTGCGCGGCCATCGCGGCGGACGCCATCGGAGGCGACCGGGTGTACGGCGTCTCGATGCCGTCGCAGTGGTCGTCCGACCACTCGCGCAGCGACGCCGACGACGTCGCGGAGCGCATCGGCGTCAGGTACTCGGTGGAGCCCATCGCCGACCTCGTCGAGCCGTTCGAACGCCAACTCCACCTGACCGGACTGGCGGCCGAGAACGTCCAGGCCCGAGCGCGAGCGCTGATCCTGATGGGGCTGTCGAACCTCGACGGCCACCTCGTCCTCACGACCGGCAACAAGACCGAGTTGTCGGTCGGCTACTCGACGATCTACGGCGACTCGGTCGGCGGCTTCGCCCCGATCAAAGACGTCCCGAAGACGATGGTCTGGGAACTCGCACGGTGGCGCAACGAGTTCGCTGAATCGCGAGGCGAGCGCGGCCCGATCCCGGAGAACTCGATCACGAAACCTCCGTCGGCGGAACTCCGCCCCGGCCAGGTCGACCAGGACACCCTCCCGCCGTACGAGATCCTCGACGGCATTCTCGACGCCTACATCACGAAAGCCCTCGGTGCCGCCGACGTCGTCGCGCTCGGCTACGACGCCGACGTGGTGGCAGAGGTGACGAAGCTCGTCGATCGCTCCGAGTGGAAGCGCCGCCAGGGCGCCATCGGGCCGAAGATCTCCGGAATGGCTTTCGGCCGCGACCGCCGGCTGCCCATCACGTACCGTCCGACCGGCCTCTGACTCGGCAAGCCCTAGCTGTTCTCGGCCTCTTCGGCGGCCCACTTCTCGCTGTTGGCCTTGATCTGCTCGAGGGCGTGCTCGGCCTCGGCCCGCGTGGCGTACGGGCCGGCGCGGTCGACGGCGGGCGAGACCATGCCCTCCTCGACCTGGTGCGTCTTCGTGTTGAACCAGAACTGGTTGTCGTTGTCAGCCATGTCCGCAGACTAGCGTGAAGGCATGGTCGCGGCACGGGGCGGCTCCCCCGCCGAGACGCTCGACGCGCGGCCGGGCAGCCCCTCCGCTGGGGATACCCCCGCGAACGCGACGCCCGCACCTCCCTGATGGACGCCGGGCACCTCGCCTTGGCATCTCGCTCGGCACGACCTCGCCGTTCGGCGGACGGCCGGTCCGTCGCCCTCGACCATCGAGGGGAGGTGGTCCGAGACCGCGATCGCAGGACCAGGGAGCGACTCGAAGAGGAGTGGTCGCTTCGGGTCGGCGCCGAGGCTCTCGATGCCCTCGATCGGGCACTGCGGGATGTGCTGGAGTCGCCCGGTCTCCCGGCCACCCTCGATCCTGCGCCCGTGGACTGGCGCGCTCAGGGGCGGTATCGGCGCCTCACCGAGCTGTTCGTCGCGGATCCTGCCGGCCACCTGCCGCGGTTTCCGGTAATGCTGCACCGTGGCGGATACCCCGACGGCAGCTGACGCCCCGCCGTGCGAACCGAGCCCGGCCCGAGACCCTAAGCTTGAGAACATGCCCCGGGATCAACACGGTCATCTGACGCCCGGCCGGATCTCAGCGCAGCGTCCGGTCTCCGCGTCCATCGCCCGTCCCGAGTATGTCGGCAAGGCCGCACCCGCACCGTACGACGGCGGCGACCTCTACGACGCCGACGAGATCGAGGCGATCCGGCGAAGCAGCAGGATCGCGTCCGACGCCATCACCGCGGTCGGCGAAGCCATCCGTCCCGGCATCACGACCGATCAGCTCGACGTCGTCGCGCACGAGTACGTCACCTCGCACGGCGCGTACCCGTCGACTCTGGGGTATCGCGGCTTCCCGAAATCGGTCTGCACCTCGGTCAACGAGGTCATCTGCCACGGAATCCCCGACGACACCGTCCTGGTCGACGGCGACATCGTCAACATCGACATCACGGCGTTCCAGGAGGGTGTCCACGGCGACACCAATCGCACCTTCGTCGTCGGCGAGGGGTCTGCAGCGGCGGTCGACCTCGTCGAGCGCACGCGCGAGGCGCTGAACCGCGGCATCAAGGCGGTCGCGCCCGGGCGGCAGGTCAACGTGATCGGTCGCGCGATCGAGGTGTACGCCAAGCGATTCGGCTACGGCGTCGTGCACGACTACACCGGACACGGTGTCGGGCGCGCCTTCCACTCCGGCCTGATCATCCCGCACTACGACGCGCCGCAGTACGACGACGTGATGGAGGTCGGCATGGTCTTCACCATCGAGCCGATGCTGACCCTCGGCGGTACCGAGGCCGACATCTGGCCGGACGACTGGACCGTCACCACCCGCGACAAGTCGCTGACCGCCCAGTTCGAACACACCCTCGTCGTCACCGAGCGCGGCGCCGAGGTCTTGACGACCTATTGATCCTGCGGTCGCGACGTCGTCGCGCACCGTGACCCAACCAGAGAGGCTCACCCATGGCAACCAAGGCAGTGGGAATCGACATCGGCGGTACCGGAATCAAGGGCGCGATCGTCGACGTCGACAGCGGCGAACTGCTGACCGACCGGCTCAAGAAGTCGACGCCCGAGGGCGGGGAGCCCGATGCGATCGTCGCGGTCGTCAAGCAGATCATCGACGAGCTGGGCGACGAAGCGGACGACCTCCACGTGGGCGTGTGCTTCCCCGCGGCCATCATGGACGGCAAGACCTTGTCAGCGGCGAACGTCTCGAAGAAGTGGATCGGCTTCGAGGCCGAGAAGCTGTTCGAGAAGACGCTGGGCAAGCCGATCCACTTCGTCAACGACGCGGATGCCGCCGGCTACGCCGAGGCCCGCTACGGCGCCGCGAAGGGGGTGAGCGGGCTCGTCATCATGACGACCCTCGGCACGGGGATCGGAACGGCCCTGCTCAACGACGGGGTGCTCATCGTCAACGCCGAGCTCGGCCACCTCGAGATCGAGGGCAAGGACTACGAGACGAAGGCATCGTTCGCGGCCAAGGAGCGCGACGACCTGTCGTGGAAGCACTGGGCCAAGCGCCTGCAGAAGTACTACTCCCGGCTCGAGGCTCTGCTCTACCCGCGGCTTATCATCGTCGGAGGCGGCGTGTCGAAGCAGTACCAGGAATTTCTGCCGCTTCTCGACCTCCGAGCCGAGATCGTGCCGGCGAAGCTCCGGAACAACGCCGGGATCCTCGGTGCCGCGGCCCTCGCATCCGAGTCGAAACCCGCGTTCTGAGCTCGAGCCCCGTGCCGCAAGACGTTTTACGGACATTTCGACCTGCCGCGGCGGGTCTAAATGTCCGTAAAACGTGTTGCGGCCGCGCGCCTCGCGGCGCGCCTCGCTGCGGGCCTCGCTGCGCGCCGCGCAGGACACAGGTGGGAAGGGCGAATGGGCCGGCTATTACGCCGGGTTCTGTCCGGGCGTCGTGCACGCACGACGCCGTGGACGGCCATCTATCTCGGCGCTACGTTGCCGCAGCGCTCCAGCGGTCTACCCGAGAACTCGGCGAGCCACCTCGAACGTTCTCTGTCTGACCTTGCTCCGGGCGAGGTTTACCTAGCCGGCCGGTCACCCGAACCGCTGGTGGTCTCTTACACCACCGTTTCACCCTTACCCCGGGCCCTTTCGGGCCCGTGGCGGTCTGCTTTCTGTTGCACTGTCTCGCGGGTTGCCCCGGGTGGGTGTTACCCACCGCCCTGCTCTGTGGAGCCCGGACGTTCCTCGGCACATGCCCTTTCGGGAATGCGACGCGACCGTCTTGCCGACCCATTCGCCTAGAGAAGTGTAGCGGGCTCGGGGCGTCGGCCCGAGGCGCCTAGATACCGGATTCGTCGGTGCGAACCAGGATCGCGTCGCTCGTCGGGCAGAGCAGGACGTCGTCGGGTGCTGCGGCCCGCACAGTGGCGAGATCGTTGCCGGTCAACTCCACGCCGCTGGCGCTCGAGACGCGGGCTCGCAGGTGCGAGGCGCCGATCCCGTAGCGCTCGCGCTGACGCTCGTAGAGGGCGAGGAGGTCGGCCGGCACCTTCTGCGCGATGGTCGTGCGGTTCGCCGTGGCGTGCGTGCGCTCGGACTCGACGGTGGCGAGCGAGGCTTCGCGTTCGGCGTCGAGTTCGCCCCGCTTGGCGGCGAGCTCGTCGAGCTCGCCCTGGGTGGCTTCGACGACGGCGCCGGACTGCTCGACTCGATCCATCACCTCGAGTTCGACGTCTTCGAGGTCGCTCTGCCGGTTCGCCAGGGCGGTCAACTCTTGTTCGAGGGCCTGGATGTCTTTCTGGGAAGAGCTGCTCTGCAGTCGTTCGTGGTCGCGCTTCACGCGGGCTTCGACGACCGCGACGTCGGACTCGATGCGGCCGAGCTCGCGGCGGGCGTCCTCCGCGGTTCCTTCCTCGGTCGTGAGGCGCGCGCGCAGGGTGGCCGTCTGCTTGTCGAGCTCGGCCAGGGCAGCGTTCTCCGGGAGCTGACGAGCCCGGTGGGCGAGCTGCTGCAGCGTCGTGTCGAGCTGCTGGAGGTCGAGCAGGAGAGCCTGATCGGAGGGGCTGGCTTTGAGGGGCATGTTCGTCTCACTCGGTTGTGGTGCGTTGCTGGGCAGGGGTGGGCGCCGGGTTCACCGGACGACCGCGAAATCCCACGGGTCGGTGCGGAGGTCGGACAGGGTGACCTCGACGTCGGGAAGGGCGAGGCGGAGCTGCGCGGCCGCCGTGTCGAGCCACAGCCACTCGCTGGCCCAGTGCGAGACGTCGACGAGGGCGGGGCCGCGGCCGAGCAGCATGAGCTCGCGCGCGTCGGACGCGGGGTGGTGACGCAGGTCGCTGGTGATGTAGACGTCGGCTGCGCGCACGGCGTCGTGCCCGAGCATCGAATCGCCTGCTCCGGCGCAGAGGGCGGCCGTCTCGACCACGCGCTCGTGATCGCCGGAGACCCGGACGCCACCGGCGGTGGGCGGCAGGATGTCGGTCAGGAGCCGCGCCAGCGCCATCAGCGTGAGCGGCTGCTCGAAGCGGCCGGTGATGCCGAGCCCCGTCGGGCTCCCGGTGCTCGACGGCTCGATGGGCGACTGCTCGACGAGCCCGAGCTGGTGGGCCAGGACGCGTGAGGTGCCCGTCTCGACGACATCGGCGTTGGTGTGCGCGGCGAGCAGGCCCGCCCCGCCGCGAATGAGCTTCGCGATGAGCGCGCCTTTGGTGGTCGATTCCGCCACCGATGTCGCGCCCCTCAGCAGAAGAGGGTGGTGGACGAAGAGGAGGTCGGCCCCCATCTCGAGCGCTTCGTCTGCGGTCTCGAGGACGGCGTCCACAGCGAGGTGGATGTGCTTCACCCGAGCCGTCGGCTCGCCCACGACGAGCCCCGGAGCATCCCACGACTCGGCCCCGTGAAGAGGCCAGAGCTGTTCGACGGCGAGACCGACCGCTTCGAGAGTGGACACGGCCCCCAGCTTAGTCGGCGGGGCGATCCTGCTCTGCGGGGTGGCCGGCGACGGCCGCGCTGCGCCCTCGGTCGACGAGCACGACGACGACGAAAGCCAGGACGAGTGCCGCGAGCAGACCGGCGACGATGGAGAGCTCGACGTGGAAGCCGTGTACCTCGACCAGCGACAGCAGATAGCCCTGCCACGAGAATGCCCGCGACGACGTCCGCACGAGGCCTTCGCCGACCCCGGTGCCGACGACCAGCCCGGCGATGAGCGCCCAGGTGGTGCGAGTCGTGACGGGGGCCGAGACACGGGCGCGACCTCGCAGGGCGAGGCGGCCCGCGACGATGCCGATCCAGGAAGCGGCAAGCACGCCGACCGCCGAGAGGGCGGCCGTGGGGCCGGCGGAGGCGCCGAGGGGCGTCAGGATCAGGGCGGCCACGACGACGAGGACCGCCAGGATCGACACGGCGGTCACCACGACTCTGCTGGTCGAAGGCGCGACAGGTGACGCGGCGTCGGCTGGCGCGTCTTCGGCGCGCTCGAGCAGCTCGTCGTCGGCACTGCGAGCTCGCTCGATGTGCGGGTTGACCGTCGCGCCGACGGTGGGCTCCGTCGTCGGAGCGGTGCCGGCGGGAATGACGGGGGCGTCGAAGGTGGGTGCGACCGGGACGAGGCGCTCCGGCACCAGGGCGGAGCCGGGAGGCGCTTGGGCCGCGGTGACGATGGTGGGAGCGGTCTGGATCGGGATCACGCCGGTGAAGTGAAGACGCGTGCGCTCGAGTTCGTCGAGAGCCTCTTCGGTGCCGATCCGGCGGATCTCGGCTTCCCAGTCGGCGAAGCGGACCGCCTCGGTGGCTCGGAGTTGCATCTGAGCCTGGAGGATCCCGATCAGGTCGACTGTCGCGGTGTCGTCCGTGTGGCGGCCGACGAGCGGTACGAGATCCTCGTCGTCGAGGGAGCCGCGCTCCGGAGGTCGGGGGAATCCGCGGTCGGGCTCGTCGTCACGAGAGTCGGCAGGAACGGTCTGGCTGTCCGCGGGAGCGTCGTCCACGGGAGCACCGTCCGCGGGAGCGTCGTCCGCGGGAGGGACCTCGGCGTCCGGGCCCGCGTCGGCCTCGCTCGCGACCTCGGCCGAATCGTCGACCTCGACTGAATCGTCGACCTCGACTGAATCGTCGACCTCGGCCGAATCGCCGACCTCGGCGGAATCGCCGGATTCGTCGGCTTCCGACGCGAGTGTCACACCTTCGGCCGGAGTGAAAGTCGAGCGGCGAAGCGGGTGTTCCGTCTCGTCCATGAAGGCCGTCACCGTCCCCGTCGTCCTCGAATCCAGCTGATCGGTCATGGCGGAATGATATGCGCTCATATCTGTGTATTCGTCAGGCGCGCCGGGTCCGGAGTCGGCGTGTCGTCGCGTGGTTCGCCGGGCATCGGCCTTCCGCTCGAGCCGATCGGGGCGTACGGTCGACGCGGCGCGATTACTCCACCGTTCTGAGTAACTCGCCGAGCCGGGTTCACAGGGGAATCCGGTCGTTCCGTCGAAGGAGACACATGAACGAGAAACGATCACACAAGAAGCGGGGCGCAGCACTTCTCGTCGCTGCGGTCGCACTGACGGCGGGGGCGCTCCTGGCTCCGACCGCGGCGCAGGCGGCGATCCCGTCGCATCACGGCGGTCCGTCGCCGAGCGCCACGGCCACGCAGCGGGCGAAGACCGCCACCGACGTCCTGATGGCGTCGTACGACCCCGTCAAGGCCTGGTGGCCGTCGAGCTGGTGGAACTCCGCCGTGGCCTTGCAGACCGTGGAGGACTACACGGTCCGTACGGGCGACCGACGCTACGTGTCCGAGATCGACAACACCTTCGAGAAGGACAAGGGCGCTTTCCCGGCCGGGGTGCTCTCGGGCGATCCGCTGCTGGGCGACTTCACGAGCCGCGCGATCGACGACTCCGAGTGGTGGGGCCTGACCTGGCTCGGAGCGTACGACGTGACCCACGAGCAGAAGTACCTCGACATGGCCGTGAAGATCGGCGACTACGTGCAGGGCTACTGGGACACCTCGACGTGCGGTGGCGGCGTCTGGTGGAACGCGGAGAAGACGTACAAGAACTCCATCACCAATGGCCTCTACATCCGTCTGACGGCCGAGCTCCACAATCGGGTCAAGGGCGACACGACCTGGCTGGCGCGCTCCGAAGCCGGCTGGAACTGGTTCACCACGAGCGGGCTCATCAACTCGCAGGGCCTCGTGAACGACGGACTGACCGACGGCTGCCAGAACAACGGGCAGACCGTGTGGTCGTACAACCAGGGCCTCGCCATCGGCGCCGGGACCGAGCTGTATCGCGCGACTCACGACAAGACCGTCCTGGCGACCACGAAGCGACTCGCCGACGCGGCCATCACCTCGCCGCTCCTGACGTCGAAGGGAATCCTCACCGAATCCTGCGATGCGCTGAGCACGACGTGCGATGACAACGGCAAGCAGTTCAAGGGCGTCTTCGAGAGGTACCTGAGCGACCTGACCGACCTGACGCACGATCAGCGCTATCTCGCGTTCTCGCAGAGGCAGGCGTCGTCGATCTGGGCGAACGATCGCACGAACGCGAACCAACTCGGTGAGCGCTGGTCGGGCGAGGACTCGACGGCCTTCCCGACCGCCTACGACTGGCGGACGCAGGCCAGCGCTCTCAGCGCGCTCCTGGCCGTCGTCCCCCAGCGTCGGTAGGCCGGGAAGAGAAGAGGGGCGGCCGATCACGGGCCGCCCCTCTGAGGAAGTGAGTTAGGGACTCACAGCAGGGGTTCGGTGCCCGCCCCGTGAGGGGTGGGCACCGGGTCTCCCCAGTGCGGGTGCCGCCCGATCGGGGCGCAGCTCAGCGTGAGCGGACCACACGGCCTTCGTCCCACACCGGCTCGGGTGCCTCGTAGACCTCTCCGTCGCTCCCGAACACCAGGTAGCGGTCGAAAGACCGGGCGAACCAGCGGTCGTGGGTCACGGCGATCACGGTTCCCTCGAACCGGTCGAGAGCCTGCTCCAGCGCCTCGGCCGACACGATGTCGAGGTTGTCGGTCGGTTCGTCGAGAAGGAGGAGCGTGGCCCCGCTGAGCTCGAGGAGCAGGATCTGCAGGCGCGCCTGCTGACCCCCGCTCAGCGACTCGAAGACCTGCTCGGCGCTCGACACGAGTCCGTAGCGGTCGAGTGCACGGCTCGCCGCCTCCCGGCCCAACCCACGTCGCTCGTCGTCTCCGGCGTGCAGGATCTCGAGGAGCGTGCGGCCCAGCATCCCGGGGTGCTCGTGCGCCTGAGCGAACCAGCCGGGCACCACGCGTGCCCCGAGCACGGCTCGACCGGTGTGCGGCACCGGCGTGAGCTCCGCACCGACGGCGGTCAGGTGCCCCTCGCGGGGCTCCGGATCGGTTCCACCCCGTGCGAGCAGCCGGAGGAAGTGGGACTTCCCGGAGCCGTTGGACCCCAGCACGGCGATCCGTTCGCCGAACCAGAGTTCGGCGTCGAAAGGTGCCATCAGGCCGGTGAGTTCGAGGCGCGTGCAGACGACGGCGCGCTTACCGGTGCGGGATCCTGCCAGTCGCATCGTGAGCTCTTGCTCCGGCGGTCGCTCTTCGGGCGGGCCGGCCAGCTCGAATTTCGCCAGCCGGGTCAGAGCGGCCTGGTACCGGGAAGCCATCGAATCCATGGCCGTGGCCTTGACCTTGAGGTTCCGCACCAGCGTCTTGAGCTTCTCGTGCTGCTCGTCCCAGCGCCTCCGGAGCTCGTCGAGCCTCTCCATGCGGTCGGCCCTCGCCTGGTGGTACGTGAGGAAGGAACCACCGTGCGTCCACGACGAGTTGCCGGCCGCGCCCGGTTCGACCGTGATCACCCGGTCCGCCACGTGGCCGAGCAGCTCGCGATCGTGGCTGACCAGCAGGACCGTCTTCGGCGACTCGGCGAGGGCGGCCTCGAGCCAGCGCTTGCCCGGCACGTCGAGGTAGTTGTCGGGTTCGTCGAGGAGGAGGACCTGTTCGGGTCCGCGCAGGAGGGCCTCGAGCACGAGCCGCTTCTGCTCCCCGCCCGAGAGCGTCGTGACCTCGCGCCAGCGCGCTCGCTCGTACGGCACGCCGAGGGCCTTGATCGTGCAGGTGTCCCAGAGGGTCTCGTGGTCGTACCCGCCGGCGTCGGCATAGTCGGCGAGGGCCGTCGCGTACGCCATCTGCGTATCGGTCTCGTCGCGCTCGATCAGGGCGTCCTCCGTCGCGACGAGGGCGCGCGCGGCCTTGCGCACCGCCGCGGGGGCGACGGACACCAGCAGGTCGTGGACGGTGGTGTCGTCTCGCACGTGACCTACGAACTGGTCCATGACGGCGAGACCGCCGTCGATGGCGATGACGCCCTCGTCGGGCTTGAGCTCGCCGCGGATGAGCCGGAGCAGCGTCGATTTGCCGACGCCGTTGGCGCCGATCAGCACGGCTTTGGAGCCCTCCCCGACGCGGAACGAGACCTCGTCGAGCAGAGGGCGGCCGTCGGCGAGGGTGTACGACACCTTCGCGACGTCGATGTAGCCCATGGGAAATCTCTCTGTGGGGCACGGGCCGATGCCGGAAGCACTGGCGCCGCCTGCGATGGGCAGCCGACCAGACTAGCGGCTCAGTCCCCGCTGTCAACCCGTCGTGATCCTGCCCCGATGGTCGCCCGCGGCTCTCGCTCGGGCCGCCGGCATCGGGATCACGGCCCTCGGCGTCGGTGGGGAGGACGCCGAGCGACTACCGTTCAGGTATGACCACCGACACGAATGCCCCGATCGAGGCAGACACTGCCGACGCTGTGACTGCTTTCTCCGACCTGGGGCTCAGTGACGCGGTCCTCAAAGCCGTTCGCGAGATCGGCTACGAGACGCCCTCCGCAATCCAGGCGGCCACCATTCCTCCGCTGCTCGCCGGCCGCGACGTCGTCGGCCTCGCCCAGACGGGCACCGGGAAGACCGCGGCGTTCGCTCTGCCCATCTTGTCTCGGCTCGACGTCTCGCAGAAGAAGCCGCAGGCCCTCGTCCTCTCCCCCACGCGCGAGCTCGCGCTGCAGGTCTGCGAGGCGTTCGAGCAGTACGCCTCTCAGATGCGCGGCGTGCACGTGCTGCCGGTCTACGGCGGCCAGGCGTACGGCGTCCAGCTGTCGGCGCTCCGCCGCGGCGTCCACGTGGTCGTCGGAACGCCCGGTCGCATCATGGACCACCTCGCCAAAGGCACCCTCGACCTCTCCGAGCTGAAGTACCTCGTGCTCGACGAGGCCGACGAGATGCTCAAGATGGGCTTTGCGGAAGACGTCGAGACGATTCTCGCCGACACCCCGGACGACAAGCAGGTCGCGTTGTTCTCGGCCACGATGCCCGCGCAGATCCGGCGCATCTCCAAGCAGTACCTGAACGACGCCGAAGAGATCACGGTCAAGAACAAGACCACGACGTCCGCCAACACCACGCAGCGCTACCTGATGGTGTCGTATCCGCAGAAGGTCGACGCCCTGACCCGGATCCTCGAGGTGGAGAACTTCGAAGGCATGATCGTCTTCGTCCGCACCAAGAGCGAGACCGAGACCCTGGCCGAGAAACTCCGTGCCCGCGGGTACTCGGCCGCGGCCATCTCCGGCGATGTCGCGCAGGCTCAGCGCGAGCGCACCGTCAATCAGCTCAAGTCGGGCAAGCTCGACATCCTGGTCGCCACGGACGTCGCTGCACGCGGGCTCGACGTCGACCGCATCTCGCACGTCGTCAACTACGACATCCCGATCGACACCGAGTCGTACGTGCATCGCATCGGGCGCACCGGCCGAGCCGGCCGTTCGGGCGCCGCGATCAGCTTCGTCACGCCGCGCGAGCGCCGTCTCCTCGGCGCGATCGAGAAAGCCACGCGTCAGCCTCTCACCGAGATGCAGCTGCCGAGCGTCGAGGACGTCAACGTGACTCGCCTGGCGCGCTTCGACGACGCCATCACGGCGGCCCTCGGGCAGCAGGACCGCATCTCGGCCTTCCGCGACATCGTCGGGCACTACGTCGAGCACCACGATGTGCCGGAGGCCGACGTCGCGGCCGCCCTTGCCGTCGTCGCGCAGGGAGACACTCCCCTGCTTCTCGACCCGGCTGCCGAGCGGCCTGCGCGTCGGGAGCGGCCCGAGAGGTCGTCCGACCGCTCGTTCGACCGCGACGACCGGGCTCCGCGCTCGTTCGATCGCGACGACCGCGGCGAGCGACCCGAGCGTCGGCCTCGGACGACGAAGCCCATGTCGCCCTACCGCATCGAGGTGGGCCGTCGTCAGCGGGTCGAACCGCGACAGATCGTCGGTGCTCTCGCCAACGAGGGCGGCCTCAGCCGGGAAGATTTCGGCGCCATCCAGATCCGGCCCGACTTCTCCATCGTCGAGCTTCCCGCCGATCTGTCGAAGGACGTCCTCGACCGGCTCGTCGACACCAGGATCAGCGGCAAGCTGATCGAGATCCGCCCTGATCGCCGCAGCGCACCCCGCCGTGACGACCGCGACGAGCGTCCGGCCCGCAAGCCCCGACACCAGTAAGTCCACGACACCGGTCGGTCTGGAGCGCCCGCTCAGCCCGTCGATTCGGCTCTGCGGTCTGGCCCCGTGGCTCTGGGGCCTGGCTCTGCGGCCTGCCTTCAGGCGGTGGCCTGGGCGCGCGCCACGACGGCCGCCTTCTCGACGGCCTCGGCTCGGAGCGCCTCGGCGTACTCAGGCCCGACCAGCCCAGACGCCGTCGCCACGGCCCGGCGGGCAGCGGTTGCTGCCCGGAGGTCGGCGACGACGGAGGCGATGACCGAGGCCGACGGGGTCGGGGAGCCCTCGGCTGCCGCCCATCCGTAGGCGCCGCCGACGGACAGAGGCCCGGGGACCGCGTCGAGGGCGTCGGAGCGGAAGGCGAACGTGGTCTCTTCGTACACCGACCGGGCCTCGGCCTTGTTCCGACTCATCAGGCGCGTGGTGCGGAACTCTTCGGTGAGCGTCGCGTCGGCCGTGATGACGGCGTCGGCACCGTCGATGGTGATGGCGTAGGTGCCGGCCTTGATCGTGTAGGTGTCGTACCAGGCGGCATCGTCGAGCGTGTCGTCGACGTACTCGAAGTCGTCGAGGACGGTGAGCTGCAGTGATTCTGCCTGGGTCATGGGTGTCTCCTCCGGGCGTGGTGCCCTCGAGGCCGAGGTTCGGCCGCAGGCCCCACTAGAGCACATCCTGCCTCGAACCACCGACACCGGCGGTGCCGCCGTCAGCTCCGATCGAGCCGAGCGGCGGCGGCCGGTGCGTCGGCGCGCATCCCTGCCGCGAAGAGGGCCTCCTGGGCGTCGGCCAGGTCTTTGCCCTCGATGGTGAATGCGTTGAAGACCGCCTTGTGGAACGCCAACCAGCCGACGACGACACCGATGGCCACGAGTCCGGCCAGGATTCCGTACATGACCAAGGGCGCGCCCAGCAGGAGCGGCGTCACCAGGGCGAGGATGGCGGCGGCGACGCGGGCGACGGCGATGATCGTGCCCTGGACGGATCCTCGCAGCAGGGTCGGGAACGACTCCTGCGACCACACCTTCATGATCGCCTCGAAGGCGAAGGCCGCTCCGACGATGTTGAAGGCCTGCATGGCGATGAGCGTGCCGAGCGAGAAGCCGAAGAAGACCGGGAGCGCATAGCTGATCACGTACGCGACAGCGCCGATGACGAAGAAGAGTATCCTGTGACGACCGTCGACGATGCGACCGAACCACAGGGCGAGGAGCATGCCGATCGGCAGGCTGATGAGGTTCAGCACGGAGAAGGTCTGCACGGAGAGCCCGACGACGTTGACCGCGACGTACGAACCGAACTGCCCGCCGGTGTTGGCGCCGAGGTTGGTCAGCGTGTAGAAGACGAGGAGCGCGAGGAACGGGATCAGGAAGATCTTCTGCGTGAAGACGTCGCGGATTCCGTGGCGGGCTGCGCGAACGGTGTTGAGGCCCTCCTTCTTCTCGACGTTCGCGGTCGACCAGCTCGTCGACTCCGGGATGGTGAACCGCAGGACGAGCACGATCAGCGCGACGACACCGACGTGCGCGAACATGATCTGACCACCGAGGTGGCCCAACCCGCCGACGACGCTCGAGATCGCGTAGGTGGCGAGGATCCCGGCGAACCAGAGCACCTGCGAGAAGACGACCAGCTTGCCGCGATTCTCGTCCGTCGCGGCCTCGGAGATCGTCGCGAGGGAGACGGGGAGGTCGGCGCCCGTCCCGAGACCGAGCAGGATCGTCCCGATGAGGAGACCCATGAATGCGGGACTGAAGACGAGGGTGGTGGAACCGATCACCGTCATGGCCATCGTCGCGATGAACACCGTGCGGCGACCGAAGAGGTCGCCCAGACGGCCGCCGGAGAGCGCGCCGATCGCGATGCAGAAGGTCAGAACCGCGGACAGGACTCCGATCTCGGCGGCCGTGACGCCGATCGAGTGCTGATAGAGCACCAGGGCGGTGCCGGAGCTGACGATGGCGGCGGCGTCGATGTACGACGCCATCCCCGAGATCACTGCGACCCACCACGGGTTGGGCGCTTTGCGTGCGAGGGAGGCGGCGCTGGTCATGGAGTTCTCCTTTGAACGTCGTGAAGCAAGCTGTCCGAGGAACCGGATGAAACGGTTCAAACGCTTCGTCACGATATCCGGGCCCGATGAGAACCGCAAGACGTTCTCGGCAAAATCAGATTTCTGTCAGAAACGAAGCAGTGTCCTGAGGACATTGACAGGGGCAGGCGATCTTCCTAGTCTCGGTCGAGACAGTTCGAAGGAGAACACCATGTCGATCGACGACATCGCAAGGCACCTCATCAAGCCCGCCATCGAGTTCCGCCCGGAGCTCCGGTGGTGGCTGGCCGAGGGCCTGCACACCGACGAGACCATCCGCCACGAGATCGACACGGCCCACCGCCTCGGCTTCGGCGGCATGGAGTTCCTGGCGATGGACGAAGACGAGATCGATCACTCGCGCTATGGATGGGGCTCGGAGGAGTGGGTGCACGACTCGCAGCTCGTCGTCGAGGAGACGACGGCGCGGAAGATGTCGGTCAGCTTCACGTCGGGAACGAACTGGTCGAACGCGAACCTCCCCACGATCGACGCCGACCACCCCGCCGCAGCTCGCGAACTGGACGTCGTCACCGAGGACCTCGAGGCCGGCAGCTCTCGCACGGGCCCCCTGCCGAAGATCGATCTCGGTGCGTCTACCGCCGAAACAGCCCTCCCCGGGCACCGCGGCGTGATCCGGAACCAGGACCTCGTGGCGGTCGTGGCCGTCCGGCGATCAGGCGTCACAGGCGACGCCGCTTCGGTCCTCGACGTCGACTCCGTGCTCGATCTGACCGACCTCGTGCGCGACGAGGCGCTGGACTGGACGGCGCCGGGCGCAGGATCCTGGTCTCTCTTCTCGTTCTGGTCGCACGGAACCGGGCAGACCGCCTCACCGTCGGCAACGACCAACTGGACCGTCAACTACGTGGAGCGCGCCGGCGTCGACGCCGTCATCGACTACTGGAAGACCGTCGTCCTGACGCCGGAGCTGCGCGAACAGATCGCCAAGAACCCGCGAGCTCAGATGTACATGGACTCGCTCGAGCTGTCGACCTACGGTGCCGGCGGCCTGTTTTGGGGGCCGAACGTCGCCCGGGAGTTCCGCGAGCGTCGCGGGTACGAGATCGCACCCTGGCTGCCGTTCCTGATCCGCAGCGCGCCCTTCATGGCCTCCAGCACCGTTTACCACCACGAGCCGCTCGATTCCCAGCGCGACACGGTCGAGAAGGTCCGCTTCGACTACGTCCGCACTCTGACCGATCTGTACATCGAGAACATGATCCGGCCGTTCGCCGCCTTCCTGCACGAGAACGGCATGACGCTCCGGTCGGAGATCAGCTACGGCCTCCCGTTCGAGCTGACCCGGCCCGGTCCCGAGGTCGACGGGATCGAGACGGAGTCGCTCGAGTTCGCGTCGCAGATCGACGCGTACCGACTGCTCGCCGGCCCGGCACACCTCTTCGGGAAGCAGTACTCGTCCGAGACGGGCGCCACCACGCGCAACCACATGCTCGACCACCGGTTCTACGACCAGATCATCGCCACGCAGCTGGCCGCCGGCATCACCAAGACCGTGCTCCACGGCTGGGCCAGCACCGCCGGAGCCGAAGGCGTGACGGAGTGGCCGGGACACGAGGGCATGTGGAACATGTTCTCGGAGCGGTTCGACACCCGGCAACCGGCCTCCGAGTTCTACCCCTCTGGAACGATGCGCTGGGTCGCTACCAGTACGTGCTGCGCCAGGGGAAACCGCGCATCGACGTGGGAATCCTGCACACCGACCACTTCACCGACAACGCCTCCGGGATGGTGTTCCTCGACGCGGACGGCAACCGGACGGCTGACGAGGAGTTCTACGGGAAGGCGTGGATGCGCGACCGGCAGAACCACTGGTGGCAGGATCTCGGGATGCAGGACGCGGGCTGGACCTACGAGTTCTTCGACGGCTCGCTCCTCCTGCGCGACGACGTCGTGCTCGGCCGCGACGCCGAGGGCGACACCACGGTGCAGCCGGAGGGCCCCGGTTACCAGGCGCTCCTCGTGTTCCAGAGCGCTCTCGATCCTGATGTCGCCGCTCGCCTCGTCGAGCTGGCATCGGCAGGCGCCCGGATCGTCCTCGTGCACGGCACGAAGGAGCTCAAGCAGCTCCTGACGAACAGCTATACCGAACACGAGCGTGCGGCGGCGCGCACGCCCGGGCTCGACGGACGCGACGCCGAGCTGGCGGCCACCGTCACCGAGCTGCTCGCCCTGCCGACGGTGACCGAGGTCGACGACGCGGCGGACACCGTCGAAGCCCTTCGCGCGCTCGGCGTGACCGGTCGAGCGGAATTCGTCGCCGAGAACCGCAGTGTCCTCTCGCACCTTCGCGAGGACGGCGACCTCCTGCACCTGTACGTGTACCAGTTCCTCTACGAGACCGAAGCCGCGACGCGACTCGAGGTCGCGCTCCCGGGCGAGGGGACGGTGTACCGGATCGACGCCTGGTCGGGGTCCCTGCAGCCGTACGGCGAGACCCGCGTCGACGGTGGCCGAACCATCGTGAGCATCGAGCTCGCTCCGGGCGAGACGGCGCTGTTCACCCTCGACCGATCCGCAGCGCCCGCCGTCGCCGCGCCCACCTCCGCCACACGCACCGTGACCGTGCCGGTGCCGGTGCCCGTGGCGACGTTGTCCGAGTGGCACATCGCCGTGGAGAGCTGGGACGCCGGTGAACTCCAGACCATCACCGAAGACCGCGGACTGGGTTACACGTCGCGGGAGGTGCGGCCGCTGACGGCGGTCACGCGCCTCGATGCGGGCTCCGGGGCCCTGCGTCCGTGGAAGGACATCCCCGAGGTCGGCCCGTCCGTGTCGGGTGTCGGCGAGTACTCGACGGAGTTCACCGTCGAGACCCTCGCCGAGGGCGCACGGTACGTCCTCGACCTCGGTTCGACGTCGGGCGGCCTCGGCTCGGTCCGGATCAACGGCGCCGACCCGCGTGGATTCGACACCTCGCACCCGGTCGTCGACGTCACGGACGACCTCCGGACAGGCAGCAACACCGTCGTCGTGCGCGTCGCGAGCTCGCTGAACAATCGTCTCCTCGCTCGCGGCTACTACGACAGCGTTCCCGACGTCTTCGCCGAGATCACGGGCAGCCCGGAAGCCATGCAGCGGACCGTGGTCCGAGACCACGGCCTGGTGGGACCGGTCACGCTGCAGCGTCGCTAGAGTTCGAGCGAGAGAAGTGGGGACGACGGTGGCACGACCGAAGCAGGATCGACCCGTGGCGGGGGGCGAGATCGACCTCGGTCCGGTGATCGATCCGGATCCGTTCGACCTGCGCGTGTCGCTGTCCTCGCTCGTCCACTGGGCCGACAGCCAGGAGGTGCGCCGAGCCGTCATGGCCGCCATCGAGTTCCCGGTCGACGACATGCCGATGTTCCTGGTGGTCAACCAGCTCAGCTACCGCGGTGCCACCTCACCGAGCCGTCTCGCCTCGATCCTCGGCACCGGCCGGGCGAACCTCACGAAGATCGCCCACCGGCTCGAGGCCGCCGGGTTGATCGTCCGGGTCCCGTCGCAGGGAGACGAACGCAGCATCCTGCTCGCCCTCACCCCGACCGGACGCGAGCTGGGCGAGCGCATCATGGCGAACTCGAAGAAGAACTTCGAAGCGCTGTTGGCGCACTGGTCCGCGAAAGACGTCGAGGTCCTCCGGCGCACCCTGGCCAGGCTCTCCAAAGACGCTCAAAGCACGACCGGGGTCGGCTGAGGCCTCCGCCGGTCGCGTGCATCGCTCGCTGTCAGATACCGGTGGCGAGCCGCACCTGATCGACGATGTCGAGCCTCGCTGCGCGCCCCTCCGGTGTCGGAAGGAGTGGGTACACGTGCACCTGCTGCTGACCTTCGAAGTAGTCGACGTCGACATGGGCTTCGCGGAGCCGGTGGACGAGCAGTCGGGCGTCCGGGTTCAGGATGTCGTGCGTCCCGCTGAACAGCGCGACGGGGCCGAGCCCCGTGACGTCGCCGAAGAGCGGGCTGACCCGCGGATCGGTCACCGCGAGCTCGCCGCGCCAGAGATCCGCGTAGACCAGACCGCCCGGCTTGGCCAGCCACGGGTCGAACGGCTGCACGACCGGGATGTCGGGATTCTCGAAGGAGAGATCGACGGCAGGAGAGATCAGAATCGTTCGGGCCGCCTCGACACCGTGCTCGTCGCGCAGGATCATCGCGGCCGACAGGGAGATCTGCCCGCCGGCCGAGTCTCCCGCGAGCAGCGTCGCCCCGAACTCGTCCCGCGTCGTGAGAAAGAGGTCGACGACTCCCTCGACCACGTCCGCCGAGGTTCCGAACGGTGCGAGCGGATAGATCGGCACGATCACGGTGACGTCCGCCTCCGTAGCCAGCTGGGCGATCAGGGTCCAGTGCTGGCTGACGATCTCGTTCACCCAGGCGCCGCCGTGCACGTACACGAGTGCGCCGACGGGGGCGCCGGTGGTCGGCGTCACGGTGTAGATCGGCCAGCCACCGGTTCGGTCGAGACGGATGTCGACCCCGCCGAGGTTCTTGGGCGGCGCGAAGCTCGGCGGCCGGACGCTGCGGTCTTCGATGTGCTCACGCGCCCGTGCGGCGCTGACGAACGTCGCGTTGGCTCGACTTGCTCGGAGGAAGGCCGTGACGGCACGTGCAGCGATGCTGGGCATGGCCCGAGCCTACGGCGGCAGCGTTTCGCGGTGGGCCCTACCGGGCTCGAACCGATGACATCCACGGTGTAAACGTGGCGCTCTACCAACTGAGCTAAAGGCCCGCAGCCTGCCGCGGTGGCAGGAGCGTCCGCCAATCGTACCGAAGGTCAGGCGGCCGCTGCGACGCCCACCTGCCAGGACACGCCGAACCGGTCGGTGATCCAGGCGTAGCGGGCGCTGAAGGGGTAGCTGCCCAGCTCCATCAGGACCTCGCCGCCGTCGACCAGAGCCTCGACCACCTGATCGACGTCGGCGGCCGTCGCGCAGTCGACCGCGAGGGAGAGGGACGGCGTGAAGGTGAATTCGTGGACGGGGGCGAATCGATGCAGCGGAGGCGAGTGCCGGCGAGGCTGAAGGTCGCGAAGACGACACCGCCGTCGTCGCCACGCGTGACCGATTCGACGGCCGAGTCACCGAAAACGCTCGTGTAGAGCTCCATCGCGGCGGCGGCGTCGCCGGTGAACATGAGCTGCGGCTCGACGGCGAGAGGGGTGACGGGCTCGGACATGCGGCCCAGGATAGCGCCGGTGGCATTCTCGACGGGTGACTCCTGCTGCCGGATGGGGATGCCCGACGAAGCCGTCCAATCGTTCGGCACACCCTCGAGCGTCAGACGGCGACGGGCATTCGCGAGTCAGACGGCGACGGGGACGAGCGCGTCGAGAGCGGTGCGGTAGTCGCCGAGATCGCGAGCTTGGCCGGGAGCGGTGACGAAGTGCTGGCGGATGATGCCGGCCTGGTCGATCACGAAGGTGGCGCGGTTGGCGAAGCCCTTGTGGTCGAGGAACACGCCGTACTCTTTGGCGACCTCGCCGTGGGGCCAGAAGTCGGCGAGAAGGTTGAAGTCGTAGCCCTCGGTCTCGGCGAAGGACCGCAGAGTGGCTTTCGAGTCGACCGAGATGCCCAGCAGTTCGACGCGGTGATCGCGGAACATGCCGATGTTGTCGCGCAGGGCGCACAACTCGGTCGTGCAGGTGCTGGAGAACGCGAGCGGGAAGAACACGAGGGCGACGGGCTTGACTCCGCGGTAGTCGGCGAGACGGACGTGCTCGCCGAACTGGTTGGGGAGTTCGAAGTCGGGTGCCTGGATGTCGTTCTCCAGAGCCATGGTCAGCGATCCTTTCGCGTCTCCCGGTCTGGGCGACGGACGTCGTGCTCGACACCCCGGTCCGGGCGACGGCACGATCGGCAATGTTACGCCTGGACACGCCGAAAGCAAGCGGCTGGCCGAGTGACATCTGAGAGGCGACGTCAGCGGTTGTCACTAGAGTGGTTGGGGTCGGGCTCGACCCGTCCCCACCCCGGACGATGACGTGCTCGACATGACTCTGTCCACGACAAATCATGTCTATCTACAAAACGAACGAGGTCAAGGGTGTCGGTAAACGATCAGGATCCGTATTCGGTCGACGATTTCGATCGGGATCCCGAAGAGACCGCTGAGTGGAAAGAGTCGCTCGATGCCCTCGTAGCGGCTCACGGCCACGAGCGGGCTCGCGAGATCATGCTCAGTCTCCTTTCGCGATCGCGCGAACTGCACGTGAACGTGCCGATGGTTCCGACGACGGACTACATCAACACGATCGCTCCCGAGAACGAACCGCAATTCCCGGGCGACGAAGACCTGGAACGCCGCTACCGCAAGTGGATCCGCTGGAACGCCGCGATCACCGTCCACCGTGCGCAGCGCCCCGGCATCTCCGTGGGCGGTCACATCTCCACGTATGCGTCGTCGGCCGCTCTCTACGAGGTCGGCTACAACCACTTCTTCCGCGGCCAGAACGCCCCCGGGGGCGGCGATCAGATCTTCTTCCAGGGTCACGCCTCGCCCGGAATGTACGCCCGCTCGTTCCTCGAGGGTCGTCTCGACGAGCACGCGCTCGACGGGTTCCGTCAAGAGAAGTCGCACGGCGTCGACGGTCTCTCGTCGTACCCGCACCCGCGCCTCATGCCCGAGTACTGGCAGTTCCCCACGGTCTCGATGGGCCTCGGCCCGATCAACGCCATCTACCAGGCCCAGGTCGCGAAGTACCTGACCAACCGCGGTATCAAAGACGCCTCCGACCAGCAGGTCTGGGCCTTCCTGGGCGACGGCGAGCTCGACGAGGTCGAGAGCCGCGGTCAACTGCAGGTCGCGGCCAACGACGGCCTCGACAACCTCAACTTCGTGATCAACTGCAACCTGCAGCGACTCGACGGCCCGGTCCGCGGCAACGGCAAGATCATCCAAGAGCTCGAGAGCTTCTTCCGCGGCGCCGGCTGGAACGTCATCAAGGTCGTCTGGGGCCGTGAATGGGACGCCCTCCTGTCCCGCGACGACGAGGGTGCCCTGCTCAACCTCATGAACCGCACGCCGGACGGCGACTACCAGACCTACAAGGCCGAATCGGGCGCCTACGTCCGCGAGAACTTCTTCGGCCGCGACCCGCGCACCCTCGAGCTGGTCAAGAACTACAGCGACGAAGACATCTGGAACCTCAAACGAGGCGGCCACGACTACCGCAAGGTCTACGCGGCCTACAAGGCGGCCAGCGAGCACAAGGGCCAGCCCACGGTGATCCTGGCGAAGACGGTCAAGGGCTACGGTCTCGGCCCGTCGTTCGAGGGCCGCAACGCGACCCACCAGATGAAGAAGCTGACGCTCGACAACCTCAAGAAGTTCCGCGACGAGATGAGCATCCCGATCACGGATGCGACTCTCGAAGAGAACCCCTACCTGCCGCCGTACTACCACCCCGGTCAGAACGACGAGGCGATCGAGTACCTGCAGGCCCGCCGTCGCGACCTCGGCGGCTACATCCCCGAGCGGCGCACGAAGCACACGGCCATCACGCTGCCCGACGACTCGGCCTATGCGATCGCCAAGAAGGGCTCGGGCAAACAGGAGGCCGCCACCACCATGGCGTTCGCCCGTCTGCTGAAAGACCTGCTGCGGTCCCCCGACTTCGGTCACCGGATCGTTCCGATCATCCCCGACGAGGCTCGCACCTTCGGTATGGACGCCTACTTCCCGACGTCCAAGATCTACAACCCCAACGGGCAGCACTACACCTCGGTCGACCGCGAGCAGCTCCTGGCCTACAAGGAGAGCCCGCAGGGGCAGATCATCCACGTCGGCATCAACGAGGCGGGCGCGTTCGCGGCCTTCACAGCGACGGGCACGAGCTATTCGACGCAGGGCGAGCCGCTCATCCCGGTGTACGTCTTCTACTCGATGTTCGGTTTCCAGCGCACGGGAGACGCCATGTGGGCGGCCGGCGACCAGATGGCGCGCGGCTTCATCATCGGCGCCACGGCAGGCCGCACCACCCTCACCGGTGAAGGCCTGCAGCACGCCGACGGTCACTCGCACCTCCTCGCCTCGACGAACCCCGCCGTGGTCAGTTACGACCCCGCGTACGGGTACGAGATCGGTCACATCGTCCGGGCAGGCCTCGACCGCATGTACGGCGTCGACGAGGCGGGCAACCCCAAGCACAGCGACCCGAACGTCATGTACTACGTGACCGTCTACAACGAGCCGATGCACCAGCCGGCCGAGCCGGAAGGCCTCGACGTCGAGGGCGTCGAACGCGGCATCTACAAGCTGAAGGCGGCGGAGAACCTCGGGCCGCGCGCTCAGTTGCTCGCCTCGGGTGTCGGCGTGCCGTGGGCCCTCGAGGCGCAGCAGCTGCTGGCCGAAGACTGGAACGTCGCGGCCGACGTCTGGAGCGTCACCAGCTGGACCGAGTTGCGCCGCGACGGTCTCGCCGCCGACGAGCACAACTTCCTCTACCCGGGTGAAGAAGCCAAGGTGCCGTTCGTCACCCAGCGGCTCGAAGGGGCCGAGGGGCCGGTCATCGCGGTGTCCGACTTCATGCACGCCGTGCAAGACCAGATCCGCGCCTTCGTGCCGAACGACTACTACACGCTCGGCGCCGACGGCTTCGGATTCTCCGACACGCGTCCGGCGGCCCGTCGCTTCTTCAAGATCGACGGTCCGTCGATGGTGGTCCGCACGCTGCAGGCCCTGGCGAAGCGCGGCGAGGTCGACCCGAGCGTCGTCCAGCAGGCGATCGACCGGTACCAGCTCCACGAAGTGACCGCCGGCACCTCCGGTTCGGCCGGCGGCGAGAGCTGATCCGCGCGTGAGCGCTGCGCGCGCGCAAGACCCTGCGGCGAAGCAGAAGACGCTCGCGTGGCTGCGCACCGTGTCGGGTGAGTTCGCCACGGCGACCATCAAGAAGCTCGACGAGACGCTGCCCTGGTACGGCTCCATGCCGCCGGGGCGGCGTTCCGCCGTCGGGCTCGTCGCCCAGGCCGGAATCACCTCGTTCATCAGCTGGTTCGACGACCCCAAGTCGACTCCCTGGATCGCGGCCGACGTCTTCGGAGCGGCTCCCCGCGAGCTCCTCCGGAGCGTCAGCCTCCAGCAGACGCTCCAGCTGATCCGGGTCACCTGCGAGGTCGTCGAAGATCGGGTCAAAGACGGCGACAGCTACCTCCGCGAGGCGATCCTCCTCTACTCGCGTGAGATCGCCTTCGCAGCCGCCGACGTCTACGCCCGCGCCGCCGAGGCGCGCGGCCTGTGGGACGCCCGCCTCGAAGCCCTCGTGGTCGACTCGATCCTCAGCGGCGAGTACGACGACGAACTTCCGTCCAGGATCGCGGCGCTCGGCTGGCACGGGCACGGCGAGGTCTCGGTCCTCGTCGGCACGGCTCCCCGCATGCTCGACGTCGACGTCCTTCGCCGCACGGCGCGTCACCTCGACGCCGACGTCCTGATCGGCGTCCAGGGCTCGCGACTCGTGCTCGTCATCGGCCGGGCCGACGACGAGCACGACGAGCCCGAGACGAGCACCCACCCGCGGCCGAGCTTCACCGACATCGCAGTGGCACTCGAGCCGGGCTTCGGCGACGGCCCTCTCGTGCTCGGTCACGAGGTTCCCGGTCTCGTCGACGCCTCGGGCAGCGCCAAGGCCGCCCTCGCGGGCTTCGCGGTGGCACGCGCCTGGCGGAACGCCCCGAGACCGGCCCTGGCCGACGACCTTCTGCCCGAGCGGGCACTCGCCGGCGATCCCGTCGCCCGCTCGACACTCGTCAACCGCATCTACCGGCCACTGAAAGCGCACTCCTCCGAGCTCCTGACCACGCTCTGGTGCTACCTCGACAACGGCCGGTCGCTCGAGGCCACGGCGCGCGAGCTGTTCGTGCACCCGAACACGGTGCGCTACCGCCTGAAACGAGTCACCGACGTCATCGGCTGGGATGCGACCGGGGCGCGCGAGGCGCTGATCCTGCAGTCCGCTCTGATCCTGGGCTCCATCGCCGACCCGGACGCTCCCAGCGGGCGACCGAAGTCCATCGGGCACCCCGAGGCGAAGGGCAAGCCCGTGAGCAGTGGCCGCCCGAAGACGCACGGCCCGACGAAGTGAGTGCGACCTACAACGGTTTCGTCGATTCTTGGTCGAGTCGCCACACCGCGGAGCCGCTGATGATTGGCAGGATAGACCGGTGATCGTTCTCGTAGCTCCGGGCCAAGGTTCTCAGACCCCCGGCTTTCTGACCCCTGGATCGCTGATCCCGACTCGCGCGCACTCGTCGAGCAGCTCTCGGACGCTTCCGGTGTCGACCTCGTCACGCACGGCACGGAGTCCGACGCCGACACGATCCGCGACACGGCGATCGCCCAGCCCCTCATCGTCGCCGCGGGGCTGCTCACCGCCCGCGCCCTGTTCGAGCGGGTCGACCCGAGCCTGATCGCGGGCGTGGCGGGCCACTCCGTCGGCGAGCTCACGGCCGCTGCGCTGGCCGGCGTCGTCTCCGAAGCCGACGCCGTCAAGCTGGTCACCGTCCGCGCCACCGGCATGGCCGCGGCCGCCGCGGTGACCCCGACCGGTATGAGCGCCGTGCTCGGCGGCGACGAAGACGAACTCCTCGCGAAACTCGAGGCCCTCGGCCTCGAGCCCGCCAACTTCAACGGCGGCGGGCAGATCGTCGTCGCGGGCGCCCTCGACGCGCTGGCCGCTCTCGCCGACGAGCCGCCCGCGAAGGCGCGGGTCGTCCCGCTGCAGGTCGCCGGCGCCTTCCACACGCGCTACATGCAGCCGGCCGTGGCAGGGCTCGAGGACGCCGCCGCCGCGGTCGACGTCGCCGATCCGTCGACCCCTCTCTGGACCAACCGCGACGGTAGTCTCGTGACCTCGGGGCGGCGGTACCTCGATCTCCTCGTGCAGCAGGTCGCGTCCCCCGTGCGGTGGGACAAGACCATGGAATCCTTCCAGGCCGCCGGCATCACCGGCCAGATCGAACTCGCCCCGGCCGGAGCCCTCACCGGGCTCGCCAAGCGCGGGCTGCGCGGCGTTCCTTCGGTCGCCATCAAGACCCCCGACGACCTCCAGGCCGCCGTCGACCTCCTGCAGGAAGCACGAGCATGAGCAACCCCAATCCCGTCCTTCGCCAGAACCCGACGCGGGAGTTCACGCGCATCCTGAGCCTGGGCGCGGCCCGGGGCGACCTCACCGTGCCGAACTCGGAGATCATCGAGCCGATCAACTCCTCCGACGAGTGGATCCGCCAGCGCACGGGCGTCATCACGCGAATGCGCGCCAGCCGCGACGTGGGGGCCGTCGACCTCGCCGAGGCCGCCTCGAAAGAGGCGATCGAGAAGGCCGGCATCACGCCCGACCAGATCGGCGCCGTGCTGGTCTCGACCGTCAGCAACGTTGTCCTGACCCCCTCGATGGCCACGCTGCTCGCGGAGCGCGTCGGTGCCAACCCGGCCGCCGCCTACGACATCGGTGCCGCCTGCGCCGGCTACACGTACGGCATCGCTCAGGCGGACGCCCTGATCAAGTCGGGCATCGCCGACTACGTGCTCGTCGTGGGCGCCGAGAAGCTGAGCGACATCATCGACCCCACCGACCGCTCGATCTCGTTCCTTCTCGGAGACGGTGCCGGCGCGGCGATCGTCGGTCCGAGCGAGACCCCCGGCATCTCCCCCACCGTCTGGGGATCGGACGGCTCCAAGTGGGACACCATCGGCATGACCTCCACCTTCCGCGAGTACCGCGAGAGCGGTGACACCGCCGCCTGGCCGACGATCCGCCAGGAAGGTCCCACCGTCTTCCGCTGGGCCGTCTGGGAGATGGCGAAAGTCGCGAAGCAGGCTCTCGAGAGGGCGGGCATCGAAGCGTCCGACCTCGCGGCGTTCGTGCCTCATCAGGCCAACATGCGGATCATCGACGAGTTCGCCAAGCAGCTCGGCCTCCCCGACACCGTGGTCATCGGTCGCGACATCGAGACCACGGGCAACACGTCGGCCGCGAGCATCCCGCTCGCGACCCACCGCCTCCTCGCCGAGAATCCAGAGCTGTCGGGCGGTCTCGCCCTGCAGATCGGATTCGGAGCAGGACTCGTCTTCGGCGCGCAGGTGGTCGTCCTTCCGTAATCGGAAGGGCCCACAGCGCCGGATTCTGCGCGTCGCGCGGCCGACCGGAGCGCGTGCTCTAGGATTTATCCCGGTCACAACGACACCTCAAGGAGAGAACACAATGGCACAGTCCACCGAAGAAGTCCTGGCCGGCCTGGCCGAGCTCATCAACGACGAGACCGGTATCGCCACCGACACCGTCGAGCTTGACAAGTCGTTCACCGACGACCTCGACATCGACTCCATCTCGATGATGACCATCGTGGTCAACGCCGAAGAGAAGTTCGACGTCAAGATCCCCGACGACGAGGTCAAGAACCTCAAGACCGTCGGCGACGCTGTGACCTTCATCACCAAGGCGCAGGGCTAAGTCGTTTTCCACTCGGCCCGCGTCGTCTCGACGCGGGCCGAGTGGTGTTTTCCCCGCCCGCTCCGCTCGGAGAGGTGCGCTGAACCAGAGAGATTTCATCGTGACCAAGAAGATCGTCGTCACCGGTATCGGTGCCACCACCCCGCTCGGCGGAACGTTTCCCGACAGTTGGAAGGCCCTTCTCGACAAAGAGAGCGGCATCTCGAACATCGAAGCCGACTGGGCGGAGCGCTACGAGCTCCCCATCCGGTTCGCCGGCCAGGTCAAGGTCGACCCGTCCGAGGTCCTGACCCGTCAAGAGACCAAGCGACTCGATCCGTCCAGCCAATACGCCCTGATCGCGGCACGCGAGGCCTGGGCCGACGCGGGTTCGCCCGATGTCGTCCCGGAGCGTCTCCTGGTCGACTGGGCCACCGGCATCGGCGGCATCTGGACCCTGACCGACGGAATGGACACTCTCCGCGAGAAGGGCCCACGACGGGTCCTGCCGATGACCGTCCCGATGCTGATGGCCAACGGCCCGGCCGCCGCCGTGTCGATGGATCTCGGCGCTCGCGCCGGCGCCCGCACGGTCCTCTCGGCCTGCGCCTCCAGCACGGAGTCGATCGTCAACGCGTACGAGCACCTGCAGCTCGGGCACGCCGACATCGTCGTCACGGGTGGCTCGGAGGCGGCGATCCACCCGCTGCCCCTGGCCGCGTTCGCATCGATGCACGCCCTGTCGACGCGCACCGACGATCCTGCGACCGCCTCGCGCCCCTACGACGTCACCCGCGACGGGTTCGTTCTCGGCGAAGGCGCCGGGGCGCTCGTGCTCGAGACCGAGGAGCACGCGCTCGCCCGGGGCGCCCGCATCTACGCCGAGGTGCTGGGCGGCGGCGTGACGAGCGACGCCTTCCATATCACGGCTCCCGATCCCGAAGGCACGGGCGCCGCTCGCGCGGTCGTCATGGCGCTCGAGGCCTCCGGCGTGTCGCGCGAGTCCGTCGCGCACATCAACGCTCACGCGACCTCGACCCCCGTCGGCGACATCGCCGAGTACCACGCGCTCCTGCGGGTCTTCGGCGACCACCTGCCCAAGGTCGCCCTGTCGGCGACCAAGGCCTCGACAGGTCACCTCCTGGGCGGTGCCGGCGCCATCGAAGCGGCGTTCACGGTCCAGGCGCTGCACACCCGCACCGCCCCGCCGACGATCAACACCACGCAGACCGACGACGAGATCGACATCGACCTCGTCACCTCACCGCGGGCTCTTCCGGAGGGCGACCTCGTCGCGATCTCGACGTCGTTCGGCTTCGGCGGGCACAACGCCGTCATCGCGTTCAAGACGGTCTAGTCGCCACCGCACACAAAACCCCCGGTTTCGGCCACCGCTTCCGTCCGCGGACGAGAGCACTGCGCCGTAACCGGGGGTCGTGTCGCGGGCGGCGTCAGCCGACCTTGTGCAGCCAGACGACGGGGTTGCCCTCACCGGCGTGGCGGAAGGCCTCCAACTCGTCGTCCCAGGCCTGGCCGAGTGCGAGACGCAACTCGCGGTGCAGCTCGAGCGCGTTGGATCCGGCGATCTCCATGGCGTAGCGAACCCGGTCTTCGGGGATGACCGTGTTACCGACGGAGTCGGTCTGCGCGTAAAAGACGCCCAGGTCGGGCGTGTGCATCCAGCGACCCCCGTCGGAGCCTGCGGACGGATCTTCGGTCACCTCGTAGCGGAGGTGCTCCCAGCCGCGCAGGGCAGAAGCGATCTGGGCGCCGGTACCTGCCGGGCCCTCCCAGTAGAACTCGGTGCGGAGCGAGCCCTTCAGCGCCGGCTGATCGCCCCAGGTGAAGTTCACGGCGCGCCCGAGGGCGCGACCAGCAGCCCACTCGACATGTGGGCTCAAAGCACGAGGGGACGAGTGAACGAACAGCACGCCCCGCGCGCTCGACGCAGTTTTCGTTTGTGCAGCCACGTGAAGCTCCATTCGGTTAGGTGCGACTTCCCCATCGACCTGTGAATGGAATTCAACGGTGCTCTATCGAGAATTATGACCGACCCTGCCTGGTAATCACAAGGGTGTACTTACGCGCGTGTCGTGCGGCTCCGCGGCCGAGGTGCTATTCGATCGACGCTGCGAGCTGGTCGGTGACGAAATTCCAGCCCTCGACGAAGCCGAGCTCGTCGTGCCGGGCGCGATCTGCTTCGACTTTGTGCGGGGCGGAAGCCGTGTCGAGGGTGCCGTCGGGGTGGTCCGTGACCGCGAAGACGCCGGTGCTGAACGGCCGAGCAGACGGACGCCAGCCACTGACGAGGGCGGTCGACCAGACGAGGCGTTCCCATTCGTCGACGACGAGGAAGCACGCGCCGGGTGATCGAAAGATCGAGGGCAGGATCGGCCGTGGTCGCCGTGGCCACGTGCGTGACGTCGCCCTTTGACGCGTTCACTTCGCTTCGGAGTACGCCGTGACCGTGGCGACGGTCACCGGGAAGCGAACGGGGGCGCCCCCGAAGAGCAGGCGTCCTGCTTCGGCGGCCGCCTCCTCCACCAGCGTGGCGACCTCCGCGGCCTCGGACGACGGCGAGTGGACGACGACCTCGTCGTGGAGGAAGAAGATCAGGTGAGGCGCGTCGTCGCCTCGGCCGAACCGCCCCGCAAGGGAGCGTCGGAGAGCGCCCATCCAGCACAGGGCCCACTCGGCCGCCGTTCCTTGGACGACGAAATTGCGAGTGAAGCGCCCCCACGCGCGCATGCCCCGGTCGACGTCGGGCCGGCCCATCTCGGGCGGCAGCTCCTCGCTGGCGACGCCGGGAGGCGGTGAGGTGCGCCCCAGGAGGGTCGAGACGACTCCCCCGGCCTCACCGGTCCGGGCCGCTTCCTCGACCAGGGCGATCGCGCGCGGGAAGGCGCGCGTCAGCCGCGGCATCAACCGGCCTCCGTCGCCCTGAGTCGCCCCGTACATGGCACCGAGCATGGCCACCTTCGCCTCCGCGCGGGTCGAGACGGCGCCCGACGCCACGATGCCCTCGTAGAGGTCTCCTGCCCCCGCCTCGGCCATCGCGGTGTCGCCGGAGAGCGCCGTGAGGATGCGTGGCTCGAGCTGGGACGCGTCGGCGACGACGAGGGACCAGCCGGGGTCGGCGATGACCGCTCCGCGCACCGCTCGCGGTAGCTGCAGCGCGCCTCCGCCGGAGGTGCCCCAGCGCCCGGTCGCGGCGGCTGCCGGCACGTACTCCGGCCGGAAACGACCGCCGGCAACCCAGCTGTCGAGCCACGACCAGCCGTTCGCCACGAGAAGTCGTTGGAGCTTCTTGTAGCGGAGCAGCGGCTCGATGACGGGGTGCTCGAGGTTCTTGAGTTCCCACTGCCGCGTCGACGACACCTGGAGGCCGGCGGTGCGAAGCGCACGGATGAGTTCGGCCGGTGAGTCGGGGTTCAGGTCGGGCGCACCGAGGGCGGCGCGGACCTCGGCGAGAGCCTCGAGCATTTTCGCGGGGCGTTCGCCGGCCGCGGGGCGCGGGCCGAGAGCGGCGGTGAGGAGTTGGTCGTGCCGGGCAGCCGACCAGGGGATGCCGGCGTGCCGCATCTCGGCGGCGATCAGGGCACCCGTGGACTCCGCGGTGGCGAGCAGTTCGAGTCGCGCCCGCTGGGGGCTGCCTTCGATGGCGTCGCGCTGACGAAGGAACTCGCCCAGCGGATCGGGCAGCGACTCGGGTTCGACGACGAAGAGTGCGGACGTGTCGACGGCGGCCGCCTGGGCGGTGTCCCAGGCACCGCGCGGGGACGCGTGGATCGTCGACCCTGTGGTGAAGGCCGATGCTCGCAGGATCGCGTGGACGAGGCGCAGGTCGACGCAGCGCACCACGGGCAGCCCCGCGGCCAGGAGCCGGGGGTACCACCGTGCGGTGTCGTCCCAGACCCAGCGCGTGGCATCCTGCTCGCCCTCGCGGATGATCGCCGGAAGGTCGCGGGTGTCGATACGCAGGGTCTCGCCGGGGTTCAACCGGCCGTCGTCGGTACGAGTGATCGTCGTGACGTCGACGGATTCGTCGGCGCGTCGGACGAGCAGGGTGAACACGTGTTCGAGTGTAGGGGCCTCGTGTCCGAGTCGGGCGGTGCCGCTCGCTGCGCGAGGGACGCGGGGCTCTGCGAGTCGCGTCAGTCGTGCAGGAGGGATCCGTCTTTCGCGAGGACGTTCCGCTCGCCCGCTTCGATCGGCACGCCGAAGCGGTTCTGCTTGGGCGGGATCGGGCAGTTGAAGTTGTACGAGAACGCGCAGGGCGGCAGGATCGCGCGGTTGAAGTCGAGCGTGATCGTCCCGTCTCCGTTGGGCACCGGGAACAGGAAGCGACCGACGGAGTAGGTCGTGTCGCCGTTCGTCGCGTCGCCGAACACGAGCTGCAGACGGTCGCCGTCGCCGGACGGGAAGGCGGCGAGTTCGTAGTCGACCCCGTCGCGGCTGAAGCGGATCAGTCCGGGGAGCGGCTTCGGCCGGCTGAGGTCGAGGTCTTTCTGATGGCGGATGTCGACCTCCGTGCCGGCTTCGGTGGGGACGAACTCGGCTGTCACGACCCACGAGGGGTCGTAGTGGAAGCGGGAGATGTCGCCGAACTGCTGGTTGCCGTCGGACGAGGAATCCCAGACGCGCAGCGCATAGGACGTGCGGTCGTCGTTGGCGATGACCGTCCCTGTGACTCCTTGACCGAAGCGGATGGTCGACGGGGTCATTGCGTCGTCGCCTGCCACGTACACCGTGCCGTCGACCGGGGAGTCGTCGACTTCGATGCCGTCGGCCGCCGTCGCGGTGAGCGTCAGCCCACCCAACCCCTGCGGCCCGGGCGCCCAGACCCCTGGAACTCCCCAGATCGGCTGCTCGGAGTCGACCCACTGCGTGTTCGTCAGGGCCAGCGACCCCTGCGGCCCCGTGGCCCGCTCGATGCGACGCTCATGGAAGCGTTCGAGCTGTGCGATCTCGTTCATGTCTCTGCCAACGCTCCGAGCCGCTCGTTCAATTCCCGTCTGCGATTGCTTGGAGGCAGGGGCCTCCATAACCGATCTCGATATTCGGAGGGATGGGCCATTTGCCATTGCCCACCATGATGGTGATATTCCCATGGGTCATCTCCTCGTCGGATGTGGGAACCAGCGTGAAATTGACCGTGGTCTCTTCCTGCCCACGGTCCTGGACGCGCCAGCCGGATCCTTCGAGGTCCGAAATAGCCTTCAAGGCGTGGGCTTTTACGTCCATGTCACGCTCGTACTCGACCGCAACGTCGTAAATCCACTGGTGAAAGTTTCCGGAATCGTCGCACTGGGACTTCAGATCAGCCGTGACCACCTTTGCGCTTTGTCCATGGAGCGGGAGGGACGCAGCGATGGTGTCGACAATACGATGAGCGTCTTCCTGCGTTTGTTGTAAAGAGGGCATGGCCTGGTCCCTTTCGTTCCGAGGGCTGCATCCGGTGAAAAAGAGGGTGCCGACGAGAAGCAGCCCCCAACTTCTAGGTGCCCTATTCATGCGTGCCGTGCAAGGCGACGGGTTCCCCGTTAAGGACCCTGGCGACCTGCATGACGCTCGTTGAACCCCGTTGCCAAACGCCGCTGTGGCCCATGACCGGCCCGGAGGTTTGCCCGATTGCGTCATCATTCCATCCCGTATCAAGTCGTATGAAACCCGATGCCGGATTGATGGGACTTGCGCCGTGGCCGAGGATTCCTGCCTGCAATCCCTGACTCGGCCCGACCAACATGTCGCCGGGCGCCATCAACGAATAGTGCGGGATCCGTGATGAGGAGGGGTAATCGACAACGGATGAGACTCCGTTCCCAAGACCGGCCCCGGCCACGGACACCGAACGATCGAGTTGCACACCGTGTTTCTCCGCCATTCCGAGGACAGCTCCACCGTAGCTGTAACCAATTCCTGTCAGTGCAGCGGTCGTCGTCGGACGCACAGAGTTCACGAAGTCCGCCAGCCTCGGTCCGAGGACTTTGGAGTCACGTGACGACGCGGCATCGAGGCCCTGGGGGAAGTGTCCGCCAACCCATGTGAACATTCCGGCGTCGCCGGTGTCAGGAAGCGCCTTGAGGACGTTGCTCGCCCGAAAGAGATCCGCCCTCCAATTGCTGGCATTTGACATCGTTCCTGGCACGAGGACCCCAATATTTGTGGTGGTCACGGGTAGCTCCTTTGTCGTGGCATCGAGGTGCCCCATGTAGTGAATAAAGGACTCTCCGACGGGATCGAAAGCGATAACGACAGCTGGATTCAAGGGACGCGCGGTTCCGGAACTGTCGCGCCGCACAATCGCCTTCGGATCGTGGAGGAGGAGGCCGTAGCTCGCGATGAGGGCGGTGTTCGCGGCGATGGTGGGGGCGAAGGCGACGGTGCCGGGGATCCGGCGGTAGTGGTCGTCGTAGCCGTACCGGGTGGTCAGATCGGCGTTGAGGCGATGGAGGCGTGCGATCTCGGCTTCGATGTTCAGATTGTTGGCTTTGGCGCGGTCGCCGAGAGGAATGCCGTTGAGGTTGCCGACGAGCAAGGGAACACCGGCAGTGAGAGCTTCGTGCGCGTCGTCGTCGAGTGTCGACCACCACTCTCGGACGAGGTCGGCGGACGGCGCGGCATCGAGCAGCGCGCGAAGTCGCTCGGGGTGGGCGGCCGCCCACTCGCTGAGGTTCGACTTGCGCAGCAGCGACTCGAGGAAGCCGATGCCTGTCGACTCGATTCCCTCGTCGAAGGACGCGAGGACGGTGGCCCACGCGGCGCTTCCCGTCAGTGCCGCCGGGAAGAGGCTCGAGCCCGCCGAGATGCGATAGGTCTCACGGGCGAGAGCGTTGATCTGGGACACGGCCCTGTCTTCGGCCTCGCTCAGACCCGCGGCGATGGCATCGTAAGCCTTCCGCAACGCGTGCTCTCGATCCACGAGGTCGGCGTTCTCACGCCAGTCGGCCTCCGGCGGTGTGATCGCGAGCTTGTCGACCGCGAACTGCGTGCGTTCTCGCAGGAGAGCGTCTTGTCTCGCTTCGAGCAGCCGAACCTCGGCCGCGAACGAATCGATCACGCCGCCCAGAGCTGTCAGCACGTCGGCGTGCTCGGTCGTCACGCGCTCGACGGGGTTCATCGCAACGAAGAGCTCCATCGCCTCGGGCGACTCGTAGTGCGCCGAGATCGGCCGCCACGCCTCGAGGATGCCCGCGCCCGCCTCGTGCACGGACCGACCAGTGCCTCTCAGGCGCTCTGCGAGGTCGGCGACGGCAGCCGCCCTGGGGAGGACCGGGGTGGAGGTGCCCGACTGCATCAGCGGCCACCGAAGACGGAGGCGGCCGACGCCTGGGCGTCGGCCGCCATGCTCTCGTCAGCGGCGACGTAGCCCTGTGTCGCCACGGAGGCAGCGTCGAGCACTCGTCGCGAGCGTTCTCCGGCCACGGCCACGTCGTCGACGTGCACCGACAGAAGACCCGACACGGCACCGCTGACCCGGGTCGAGGGTGCTAGCGCCGGTGGCGCGTCATCGAGAAGGCCCTCCACATCGCGTTCGTGCCGTGACAGGCTCTCGCCCGCCCTCACAACGGACGCCAAGACGCCTCGCACCCCGTCGACGTCGATCTTCCAGCCGCGCATGTTCCCCCGATCTCTGGTTCGGGTTAGATCCTCTCAGAATCCAACATGCGAAACAAACATTCGGGGGACAAGACACCGATGTTCAGTCGTCCGCGGAGAGCCTCCGCAGTTGCTCCTCGAACGGCACGACAGCGGCGAACGGGTCGTCTCGGCGAGTCGTGTGACCCGAGACGAGATCGGCCAGTTGCGCTGCTGCCCGGGCCACGCGATCCGGCAGCGTCGTCGATGTGGCGTCACCGCTCCCCCAGTCTTCGGAAGCGGCGAACACGCCCAGCGGGACGACGACGGCGCGGAGGTAGGCGAAGAGCGGCCGGATCGCGAAGTCGAGGACCATCGAGTGCCGGGCTGTTCCCGCGGTCGCCGCGATGAGGACAGGTGTGCCGGCGAGCGAGTCCTTGTCGATCACGTCGAAGAACGACTTGAACAGGCCGCTGTACGACGCCGTGAAGACCGGTGTGACCGCGATGACGCCATCGGCGGACGTGACCGAATCGATCGCCGCCTGGAGAGCCGGCCCGGCGAAGCCGGTGAGGAGGTTGTCGGTGATGTCGTGAGCGAGGTCGCGCAGCTCGATGACCTCGACCTCGACCTGGTCGCCGAGCTCGGCGAGCGAGCGGGTGGTGGCTTCGGCGAGGCGGTCGGCCAGCAGGCGCGTGGAGGACGGCTGGCTCAGCCCCGCGGCGACCACGGCGATGCGTTTGGTACTCATGATGCGATGATCCTGCGATTCTTTGCTGGGAACGACTAGAAGGAGGGAATCGCCAGAGGGTCGGACGATGCTGTGGCCGGCATGGCGGCGTCGCGCGCCGCGACCAGAGACGCGTGGGTCGGAGCGTCGGGGACGTCCGCGGGGCGGTTTATTGCGAACTCCTTTCGGAGCACCGGCACGACCTCTTCACCGAGCAGGTCGAGCTGCTCGAGGACGGTCTTGAGCGGAAGCCCAGCGTGGTCCATCAGGAACAACTGGCGCTGGTAGTCGCCGACGTAGTCGCGGAAGCCCAGGGTGCGGTCGATGACCTGCTGCGGGCTGCCGACGGTGAGGGGCGTCTGAGCCGTGAAGTCCTCGAGGGAGGGGCCGTGACCGTAGACCGGCGCATTGTCGAAGTACGGACGGAACTGCTTGATGGCATCCTGCGAGTTCTTCGCCATGAAGGCCTGCCCGCCGAGTCCGACGATCGCCTGCGCGGCGGTGCCGTGTCCGTAGTGCTCGAAGCGCTCCCGGTAGAGGCGGACCATCTGCGCCGTGTGCGACGCGGGCCAGAAGATGTGGTTGGCGAAGAAGCCGTCGCCGTAGAAGGCGGCCTGCTCGGCGATCTCGGTCGAGCGGATCGATCCGTGCCAGACGAAGGGGCGACGTCGTCGAGGGGACGCGGGGTGGCGGTGAAGCCCTGGAGCGGCGTGCGGAAGTGGCCCTTCCAGTCGACGACCTCCTCGGTCCAGAGGCGGTGCAGCAGGGCGTAGTTCTCGATGGCGAGATTGATGCCCTGGCGGATGTCCTTGCCGAACCAGGGGTAGACCGGGCCCGTGTTGCCGCGGCCGAGCGTCAGGTCGACTCGACCGCCCGTGATGTGCTGCAGGAGCGAGAAGTCTTCGGCGATCTTCACGGGGTCGTTGGTCGTGATCAGCGTGGTCGCCGTGGACAGGATGATGTGGTCCGTCTGCGCGGCGATGTAGGCGAGAAGCGTCGTCGGACTGGAGTTCGCGAAGGGCGGGTTGTGGTGCTCGCCCGGCGCGTACACGTCGAGTCCGACTTCCTCGGCCTTCTTCGCGATCGTGATCATCGCGTTGAGCCGCTCGTTCTCGGTCGGCGTGCGGCCCGTCGTCGGGTCGGTCGTGATGTCGCCGACGGAGAAGATGCCGAACTGCAGTGGACTTGCGACCGGCGCCGTGCTGTTGTCTGCCATGACCTCACCCTAACTCATCTATATGCGTTTGCATACATTCTGGTTCAACGTCGAGCGGGCGGAGTTATTCCCGGAACCGAAAACGGCTCCCGACACCGAGAGTTCGGGCGTCGGGAGCCGTTTCCGGTCGCGCGAGCGGTTACTTGATCTGACCGGCGAGCGTGTTCTGCAGGATCGTCAGGGACTCCTTGGGCGTCTTCCCCGACAGGACGTTCTGCCCGAAGGTCGACATGGGCGTCGTGCTGTCGACGTAGGTGACGTTCGCGAACAGCGCGCTGCCGCCGGGTGCTGCCCAGGTCTTCGAGATCGGCTGCCAGCTCGAGACGATCTTCACCTGGTTGGGGTCGGACTGGAACTCGGGAGTCGACGCGATCGATTTCAGCACGGGAAGGCCGATGCCGGTCTTCTTCGTCCACAGCTCCGACATGTGCTTGTAGTAATAGGTCAGGAACGCCTCGCTGTCCTTCTGCGAGGGTGTGTTCTTGTACATCATGATGTTGTTCGGGAAATAGAGGGCCCCCTTCTTGCCGGAGTCGCTCGTCAGGGGATCGCCGACGACGAGGTCGGCCGCCGTGCTCCCTCCGACGTTGGCCGCGAGGCCGGGGACGTCGATCCCCATGGCGAACTTCTCGGCCTTCCACTGCGAGTTCGAGTTCGTCGCCGTGTAGCTGATCGCTCCCGGATCGACGTAGCCCTTCCGGATGTTCTCCTCGATGAACTCGAGGGCCTGGATGTTGGCGTCGGTCACCAGGTTCGGCTTGCCTTCGGCGTCGAAGATGCCCCCGCCGTTGTTGATCATGACGCCGACGATCATCTGGAAGGCGTTGCCGCCGCTCGGATTGCCGTTCGCGGCAAAGCCGAAGACGCCGATCTTCTTCAGGGCGGCTGCGGCGTCGAGGTACGACTGCCAGTCGGTGGGCGGTGTGGCGCCGGCCTTCTCGAGGAGGCTCTTGTTGTACCAGAGCACGCGCATGTCGAGGTTGTACGGGATCGCCACGTAGCCGTTGGGTGTCTTCATCGTGTCGAGCAGACCGGGTAGGAAGTCGTCGTGGAGGCCGTTGGCCTTCCACGTGTCGACGAGATCGTCGGCCTCGGCGATGAAGCCCTGCTTGGCGAACTGGAACGCCTGGGTACCACCTCCGGAGCTGACCGCGGGGCCCGTCTTCGACGCCATGGCCGTTGCGAACGTCTGCGTGAAGTTGGCCCACTGAACCGCCTGATAGCTCGGCGCCGCGAGACCCGAGCTCGGTTTGAACGACAGGACGAGTTTCTTGTCCAGCGGATTGAACGCCGGTCCGCCCCAGGGCATGTTCCAGAATTTGAGGGCCCGGGTGGAACCGGAGCCGGAGCCCCTCCCGTAGTGCAGGCGGCCAGAGACGTGACGGCTGCTGCGCCGCCGATGAGACCCAGGAACCCGCGACGGGAAACGGTTGCTCTCGTTGTCGACATTGACGGTCCTTTCGCCCCGGACGCGTCCAGAGCTTGTTCTTCGTTGAACGGGAATATTTGCGCAAATCATCTGCCTCGGTTTGCGTTGGCAGAAGTATGCCGCTCGATTTGTTGCGAGGCAAGACAAATTATTTTGCGCAAACGGGTAGTCGGCTTAGAGTGGCGAGATGACCGCTGTCCGTCCGACGCTCGAGGTCGTCGCCCGCCTGGCCGGAACCAGTGTCCCGACGGTCTCGAAGGTGCTTCGCGGCGGCACGGACGTCTCCGATGCGACTCGCCGACACGTGCTCGCGGCGGTCGCCACGACGGGCTATCGATCGAGGTCGGCTTCGAGCCGACGCTCGGAGACGACGGCCATGCCGACGCTGGTCGATCTCGTCATGACGGCCGTCGACAACGCCTGGGCGACCCGCGCCCTGAGCGGCATCGAGCAGGCGGCCACCGACGCCGGCATCGGTGTCGTCATGACCATCGCGCGCGACAGCGACGAGTGGCTCACGCGGTTGCTCCGGCGTCACTCCGAAGGGGCCGTCATCGTAGGCCTCGGCCCGTCGTCCGCGCAGATCAGCGGCCTGGCGGCAGCCGGCATCCCGGTCGTCCTCGTCGACCCGGTGGTTCGGCCGCCCGACGACGTTCCGAGCGTGGGCTCGACGAACTGGGAGGGCGGGCGCTCCGCCGGCGAGCATCTCGCCGCGCTCGGCCACCGGCGCATCGGGATCGTCGACGCCGGCCCGGGAACCCTCTACAACGCCGCCCGTGTCGACGGGTTCCGGTCGGCCCTGACGACCGCGGGCCTCGACCTGCCGGCCTCGCGCATCGTTCACGGCGACTGGTCACGCCCGACGGCCTACGAAGCGGTCCTCCCCGTCCTGGCGGCAGAAGAGCGTCCCACGGCCTTGTTCGCGTGCTCCGAGAGCATGGCGTTCGGCATCTATGACGCCGCTGCGACGCTCGGACTCAGGATCCCGCAGGATCTCAGCGTGGTCGGCTTCGACGACCTTCCGGAGGCTCAGTGGGCGACTCCTCCGATGACCACCGTCCAGCAGCCGACGGCGGAAATGGGTTCGGTGGCCCTGCGGATCCTGCTCGACACGATCCGGGACCAACGCTCGCCACGAGGTCGGGCCGGGCGCACGACGAGGATCGAACTGGCGACGCATTTCCTGGTGCGGGCGTCGACGGCACCGCCGTCGGGTGCAGAAGCGCCCTGAGGTCAGTCGAGTTCGCAGGCGATGCCGTCGCCGTCGCGATCCGACTTCTTGTTGGCGTTGTAGAGGGCGGTGTCGAATTTCACTTTGCCTTTGAGGGCGCGGTGGGTCACCTTGCCCTTCGACGTGACGGTGTTGTTCTTGACGCCCGCTTTGGCGATGCCGCCGGAGTACGTCTTATGGACGGCGGTGCAGTTCGCATAGGCCTTCGGCGAAGCGGATGCCGCGTCGGCGGCCACAACGGACGGCACGGCGATTGCGACCGTCAGCACGGTCGCGGCGATGGCCAAGCGCGGGGAGATCATGGTGCGAAGGTAGCGAGCCGTCGGGGTGACGCGGCAGCCCCAGTGCGAGCGCCCCTCGTTCGGGTGCCGCGTCGAGGCGGCAGTCAGTAGGGAAGGTCGGCTTCGGTTGCCGGCGGAGCCAAGCGCAGGAACCGCTGCGCGATCTGGGCCTTCGAGTAGGGCCCGTCGAGCTCGGCCGTGTACTGCGGGGTGTCGAACTCGATCCACCAGACCGGCGCGAGCCCGCCGACGGCGGAGATGCCGGGCCAGGCGGATCCTCCGTGGCGGACGACGAGGCCGGTGGCGCCGTTGGGAAAGGGGGTCGCGGCGTCCTCGTCTTTGTCGACCACATAGACCTGCACGCCGATGCCGAACCCCGTGTCGAGGTTCGTCGGCGAGGCGGCTCCTCGGATGCGGCGACCGAACATGCGGTCATCTTCGCATGGACGGGCGCCGGCTGTCAGGGAAAGTCGAGAGCCGTCGGACGGGAAGCGTATAGTTAGTTCACGTTAAGTAACTAGTTTTCCCCCGACATTCACACCACGGAGCACCGGCTTGCCCACCTTCCTCACCAAAGACCACCCGAAGTACAAATGGGTCGCACTCAGCAACACCACTCTCGGCATGCTCATGGCGACGATCAACTCGTCGATCGTGATCATCTCCTCCCCGCGATCTTCAAGGGCATCGACCTGAACCCGCTCGAAGCGGGCAACGTCAGCTATCTGCTCTGGATGCTCATGGGCTACATGCTCATCACGGCCGTCCTCGTCGTCACCTTCGGGCGACTCGGTGACATGTACGGTCGGGTGCGCATCTACAACCTCGGCTTCGTCGTGTTCACGCTGGGCTCCATCGCCCTGGCCTTCGACCCGTTCATGGGCGGATCGGGCGCCATGTGGCTGATCATCATGCGGTTGGTCCAGGGCATCGGCGGTGCCATGCTGTTCGCCAACTCGACCGCGATCCTGACCGACGCCTTCCCCGCGAACAAGCGCGGAATGGCCCTCGGCATCAACCAGGTCGCGGCCATCGCCGGATCGTTCATCGGTCTGATCGTCGGCGGCCTCCTGTCGACCATCGACTGGCGCGCCGTCTTCTTCGTGAGCGTCCCGGTCGGGATCATCGGCACCATCTGGTCGTACAAGTCGCTGCACGAGGTGGGCACCAAGAACCGCGGCAAGCTCGACTGGCCCGGCAACATCGCCTTCGCCATCGGCCTCACCGCCGTGCTCGCCGCCATCACGTACGGCATCCAGCCCTACGGAGGGTCGTCGACCGGCTGGTCGAACCCGTGGGTTCTCGCGGGAATCATCGGCGGCGTGATCCTGCTCGTCGTCTTCGTCTTCATCGAGCTGCGGACGAAACAGCCGATGTTCGAGATGCGGCTGTTCAAGATCCGCTCCTTCGCCATGGCGAACCTCGCGGGGCTCCTGGCGTCGATCGGTCGAGGCGGCCTCCAGTTCATGCTGATCATCTGGCTGCAGGGCATCTGGCTGCCGCTGCACGGGTACTCGTACGAGCAGACCCCGCTGTGGGCAGGCATCTACCTGCTGCCTCTCACGGTCGGATTCCTCGTCGCAGGGCCGCTCTCCGGCATCCTGTCCGACCGCTTCGGCGCGCGCTTCTTCGCCACGGCCGGTCTCACGCTGGTCGCCGCGATGTTCGTCGGTCTGCTCCTGCTGCCGGTCAACTTCAACTACGGCGCCTTCGCCGTCATCACGTTCCTCTCCGGCATCGGCTCGGGCATGTTCGGGGCGCCGAACCGCACCGCGATCATGAACAGCGTTCCGGCGAACCAGCGCGGTTCGGCCTCCGGCATGGCCGGCACTGTGCAGAACGCCGGAACGTCGCTCTCCATCGGCATCTTCTTCTCGCTGATGATCGCGGGCCTCGCGACGACGCTGCCGGCCACGCTCAAGTCGGGCCTGACGTCGCACGGCGTCTCGACGGCGATCGCCGACAAGATCTCGCAGACTCCCCGGTCGGCACCCTGTTCTCGGCATTCCTCGGCTACAACCCGATCCAGAACCTGCTCGGCTCGAAGGTGCTGTCCGGCCTCTCGTCGGCCGACCGGAATGCCCTGATCGGCAAGGAGTTCTTCCCGCAGCTCATCTCAGGGCCGTTCCATCACGGACTCGTCGTCGTGTTCCTGGCCGCCACGATCATGACGGTCGTCGCGGCGGTCGCGTCGCTGATCCGCGGCAAGAAGTACGTGCACCTCGAGCTGCCCACCGGCTCCGTCGACATCGTCGAGGGCGGAGCTGACACGCCCGCCGAGACCGTGTCCGAGGACGGCGCCGCGGGTGCCGGTGCATCCGGTGCCGGTGCATCCGGTGCCGACGCCTCCGTCTCGGCGGGGAGACACCGGTGAGCTCGCCCGGGTCGTCGGTCGTGAGCGAGGGGGCGCAGGATCCTGCCCCCGTCGACCGCGACGACGTCCCGGCCCGCTTCGCGTTCGCCGTCGGCCGCCTGAACCGCCTTCTCCGGCCGTCCGGGGCTGCGCTCAGTCCGGCGCTGCTCCTCGCCCTGTCGACCGTCGTGCGGCGCGGTCCGGTCCGGCCGTCCGAGCTCGGCCGGATCGAAGGCGTCGCGGCACCGACGGCGACCCGGCTCATCGTCGACCTGGAGTCGCGCGGACTCGTCGACCGGACCCCGGACCCCGACGACGGGCGCTCGTTCTTCGTCGAGGCGACCGCTGCCGGAGTCGACGCGGTGATCGCTGCGCGCCGGGAACGCGCCGAACACGCCTCCGCGCTCCTCGCCACGCTCGACGAGTCGGGTCGCGCCGCGGTGCTCGACGCGCTCGAGTCGCTCGAGAAGCTGGCGGACTCGCGCGAGCTGTAGGTCTGCGCGTCGCCTCTCGTGCCGGCCCCTGCCCTGCCGGCCCCCTCCCCTGCCGCCCCCTGCCCTGCCCGTCCCTCCCGAAATCGAAGGGGATCCTCGCGCAGGCCGCCCGGGAAGTGCGATGCACGGGGCGTCGGGCGAAAATCCCCTTCGATTTCGGGAGGTGGGCCGCAGGCGGGCGGCGCGCAGGCCGCAGGCAGGCAGGCAGGCAGGCGTGAGCGGCGTCAGCCGGGGTCGCGGACGACCCGCACCGAGCCCGTGCGCGGCAGGGAGACCGTGCGGATCGACGAGGTCGCGACCTGGATCGACGACGTGATGGTGCGGATCGACGAGGTCGAGAGGGTGACCTGCCCGTGGCCGTGCAGCGGGAACCCGCGCCGGGCCACGACGATCACCCCGAAGCTGCCGGCGATGACCACCGCGGCGGCGAAGGGAAGCGCACCGAGGCCGGTGACTCCCAGGACCTGTGCCCCGATGGCCGCTCCGGCGGCGATCCCGACGTTGGACGCGCCGTTGACGAGGGCTCCGGCGATGTCGGGGCTGACTCCTCCGGTGCGGATGGCGGCGGCCATGAAGAGGGTGCCGGTGGTCCCGTTCGCGGCCATCCAGAGGCCGGCGACGACGAAGGTCGCCGCCAGCGAGCCGTGAACGAACGGCAGCGCGGCGAGGGCCAGAGCCATGACGGCCACCGCGACCAGGAGGGTCTGACGCGGCGCGCGGTCGACGAAAGACCCGGCCGCGAGCAACCCCACGATTCCGGTTCCGCCGAGAACGAGCAGGGCGCCGCCGATCGACTGCTGCTGCAGCCCCGCCCCGACCAGGTAGGGGCCGACGTAGGTGTAGACGACGTAGTGGCCCGCGAAGAGCAGCAGGTCGGCGACACCGACGCCGATCAACCCGGATCGGGCCCAGGATCGCCCCGACCCGAGATGCGGATGCGACTCGCCCTTCACGTGCGGCAGGAACGCTACCGCCACGAGGGCGAGGATCGCTGAGGCCACGGCCACCGCACCGACCGCGAGTCGCCAGCCGAGGTGGTCTCCGACCGTGGTCGCGACGGGCACGCCGATCACGAAGCCGAGAGACGACCCCGAGTAGACGAACGCGATGGCCCGACCCGCGAGGCGCGGCGGGACGATCCGGGTTGCGTAGGCCGAAGCGACCGAGAAGAAGAGCGCGTGCGCGATCCCGCCGATGACGCGGCCGGCGCAGACGAACGCGAAGTTCGGTGCCAGGGCGACCATGAGGTTGGAGACGGCGTACCCGGCCAGGGTGACGACGAGCACGGCGCGCCGCGGGAAGTGGGAGGTCGCCCAGGTCAGCGGCAGGGCCAGGATCGCGACGGCGAGGGCGTACACGGTGACGACGAGCCCCATGGTCGAGACGTCGACGCCGAGGCTCGCGCTCATCGGCGAGAGGAGGCCGACCGGCATCAGTTCGGTGGTGATCGCGAAGAACGTCGCGAGCCCCAGCACCGCGATCCCGACGACGGAGGCGGCTGTCAGGGTCTGAGGCGGGGGCGTGGCAGGGGTGAGCGTCGGGACGCTACGGGTGCTGGTGGCGGTCACGGGACTCCTCGTGACCGCGACGACACCTCCGGCGCGGACGCCGTGGCACCCGAACGATCGAGCCTCGGCTCGTGTTCGGGGTGAGACTCGTCGCGGTCTGCTGCTTGATCGAGAGCTGCCGGTAGGTGAACCGGTGCCGCTCGAAGGGATGCTGTGCGGATGGGTGTTGTTCGAATGGTGCTTGCCACTCCACGACGAGTGAGTCCTTCAAGTCTGAGGGAGCGGGCGCACGCCCGCAAGTCCCCTAGCTGGGGAGTCTCTTGTGATCCCCGATCACTCGGCGTCGCGGCGCGACTGGTTGTCGCGCGGACCACCGCGCAGGAGCCTGCGAACGCGGGGAACCGCAAGCCCGAGGATGTCGCCGATGTCGCGCCGCGTGACGCCGGCCTCGTCGAGCGACAGAGCGGCGTTGCCGAGCGCCTCCCACTCGGAGTCGAGGGCGTCGTCCGACGTCTTGCGGAACGATTCGGCGCGTTCGAGCTCGAGCGCGACGTCGCCGGGATAGATGACGGTGATGGCGATGTCGAGGCTGTCGGGGTCGGCGTCTTCGAAGTCGGCGATGAAGGCGCGGGCGACGGATTCCGCCTCGCCGAGCCAGCGGGCTTCGGCCACTCCGCCGATGGGGGCGACTTCGAGGAGCCAGGCGGCTCCGTCGCGGCTGACGGTGACGTCGTACGAGAGGAAGGCATACGTCGAGTGTGACAGGTGCGGCTGTACCCCGAACCCCGCCTTGCCCAGACGCGGGCGCGTAGACGGGGAGGATGAAAGCACTCACCTACCAGTCCGTCGAGAACGTCAGCGTCGAAGAGGTCGCCGATCCGACGATCGTCGAGCCGACCGACGCGATCATCCGGGTCACCTCGGCCGCCATCTGCGGCAGCGACCTGCACCTGTACGACGTCTTCGGGCCGTACCTCGACAAGGGCGACGTCCTGGGCCACGAGACCATGGGCGTCGTCACCGCCGTCGGTTCCGCCGTGACGAGGGTCGCGGTCGGCGATCGGGTCGTCGTGCCCTTCGTCATCGCGTGCGGCGAGTGCTTCATGTGCGATCGGGGGCTGTTCTCACAGTGCGAGACGACGCAGGTGACCGAGTACGGCTCGGGAGCCACCCTCTACGGCTACACGAAGCTCTACGGCCAGGTTCCCGGCGGCCAAGCCGAGCAGCTCGCCATCAAGCGCGCTGACTTCAACCTCATCACGGTCGGAAAAGACCTCCCGGACGATCGCTATCTCTTCCTCAGCGACATCCTCCCGACCGCCTGGCAGGGCGTCGAGTACGCCGAGGTGCCCGACGGGGGAACCGTCGTCGTGCTGGGACTCGGGCCGGTCGGGCAGTTCGCGAGCAGGATCGGCGTGCACCGCGGGTACCGCGTCATCGCGGTCGATCCGGTGGTCGAGCGACGCGCCCTCGCCGAGAAGCACGGCGTCGAGACGCTGGATCTGACCGATGACGTGGCCGAGACGATCTCGAAGCTCACGGGCGGTCGGGGCCCGGACTCCGTCGTCGACGCCGTCGGCATGGAGGCGCACGATCACGGAGCCGTGGGCCTGTTCCAGAAGGCCGCGGCCGCGCTGCCGGACAGGATCGCCCAACCCCTGATGCAAAAGGCCGGCGTCGACAGCCTGGGTGCCATGCACCTCGCGTTCGACATCGTCCGCCGGGGCGGCACCGTGTCGCTCAGCGGCGTCTACGGCGGAACGGCCGACCCGACGCCGTTCCTGAGCCTGTTCGACAAACAGATCACTCTCCGCATGGGGCAGTGCAACGTGCACCGGTGGACCAGCACCCTGCTGCCGCTCGTGGAGGATCCTGCCGACCCCCTGGGGACCGAGGATCTGGTGACGCACCACGTGCCGCTGGACCGTGCGCCCGAGATGTACGAGATCTTCAAGAAGAAGGAGGACGGCTGCATCAAGGTCGTCCTGAAACCGTGAGCGCGACGCCCTCGGGGCGGCGGCAACGCTGGCTCGTCGGTGTGACGGAGTACGCCGGTCTGACGGCCTATACGGGCGGGATCGGAAGGCACTACGCCTCCCTGCTTCCCGCTGTCGTACGTCAGAGCATCGACGTCGGCCTGGTCGTCTTCGCCGAAGACGATCTGGCGCCCGGACGGGTCGTCGAGGGGGTCCGACTCCTAGCCCGACATCGACGCGCGAAAGGTCCCGAGTGGCTTCAACCCGTTCTTCGAGCCCTTCGGTTCCGCCGTGACGTGGCGCGTTTCCGGCCCGACCGCGTCTTCCTGCCCGAGTGGGCGGGACTCGGTGCCCTCCTTCCGGCCGACGTCGATCTGGTGACGAACTTGGCCACGTCGATGCGCCTGTCCAACGAGGTCTCGGGCGTCGCGCGGCGCTCACTCCCCGCGACCGTCGTCGGATCGCTGCGGTCCAATCCTGGTGTGAGGATCGCCAGATCCGACGCTCACGCGGTGTGATCCCCATTTCTGAAGCCATGCTCGAGCGAAACCGCAGGCTCCTGGGCGACCTGCCGCCGGCTGCCGTCGTTCGAAACTGCATCGACGTGGCGGCCGTCCGCCGGGGAATCACGGCGAGCGACCTCCCCGCCCACTGGCCCGAGGGGTTCGCTCCGATCGTGCTGTTCCTCGGCCGTCTGGAACGGAAGAAGGGCGTCGAAGTCGCGTTCCGTGCTTTCGCAACCCTCGCCGACTCGCAGCCCACCGCCCGTCTGGTTCTCGCCGGCGCAACCGGGGACAGCCGCTTCGAGCCGACGCGCCAACAGCTGTTGACTCTCCTTCCCGAGTCCGCTCGGTCGCGCGTGGTCTTCCTGGGCCATGTCGAGGGGCCGTCCCTGTATCGCGGAATCGCTGCCGCGTCCGTGGTCGTCTGTCCCTCCCTGTGGGAGGGCTTCGGGCAGGTCGCCCTCGAGGCCAAGGCCCTCGGGTCGCCGGTGGTCGTCACGAGTGGCAGCGGCTTCGACGACTTCTGTGTCGACGGGGACGACTGTCTGATGGTGCCGCCCGGTGATCCGGTGAGGCTCGCGACGGCGATCGAACGTCTCCTCGGCGACCGCGGTCTCGTCACGGCCTTGACGACGCGGGCGACCGTCGGAGTCCTGGACTTCACCGCCGACGCGGTTGCTCCCGACCTCGTCGCCGCGGTCGAAGACCTCACCGTCGCGGGCACACGGATGCGGTCGATGTCAGGGCGCTGATCCGGCCCGTCGCCACCCGTTTTCCACTCTCTCGACGAGCCCGTCGCGCTCGAACGCCTCGAGCCAGCCGGTCATCGGCCACTGGCCCCAGAGCGACGCGAAGCGGGCGCCGTTGCGAAGGATGTCGTCGAGATGCTGGACCGGTGGCGTCGTCGTCGGGTGGTACTGGTGATAGGCATCGGCGCCGCCCACCCAGACCAACGGAACGTGTCGTTGCCGAAGGCGCCGTCCGAAGTCGGTGTCCTCGCCGCCGTATCCCTCGAAGCTGCCGTCGAATCCCCCTGCAGTGCGCCAGCCGCGTGCCGTCACGGCGAACGAGAGGGACCAGAACAGGTCGTACTCCGACTCCGAGGCCCGTCGCTCGGTTCCTGGGTCCGGTGCGGGACGCGCGAGATGCGGAGCCGTCGCGGCAGCGAGCCGAGCCGGGGCGAGATCGCCGAATCCTTCGGGAAGATAGGTGACAGGGCCGCTCAGGACGGCGTCGGGGTGGCGCATCGCCGCCTCCCGGTAGCCCCGGATCAGGTTCGGCCCGGGCACGCAGTCCGCGTCGAGGAAGACGACGAGTTCGGCACCGTCGCGAAGGGCTCGCTCGGCGGCGGCATTGCGCCCCGCGGCCAGCCGTAACCCGTGTTCTCCCGGGGGACCCGCAGGATCAGGTCCGCGCCGAGATCCGGGGCGGCGTCACCTCCCAGCCACGTGACGATGGTCCTGACGCCGCTCGCGTGCGTTGCGCGCACTTGTTCGCGGAGGTGATCGACCCGCGCTGTGGAGCAGAGTGACACGACCACCGTTTTCTCGAGCGGGATCGCCGGAGTTGGGAGCGCCCTCGGGAGGAAGCGGTCATCGAGGCCACCGTCGTGCCACGGTGAGGATCGCGTCCGCGGCTCGGCCGGCCGCGCCGTCGGTCCGCCAGCGATACCAGTCGGGAGTCGAGCTCTCCGCGCGGTCCAGCAGGGGCCCCCAGCTCTCGGCGGCGGGCCACGTCGGCTGGACGAGGGCGAGCCCAGCGGCGGTAAGCGCTTCTCCCGTGACGACCTGCTCGCGGAACGGTCTCGGCTGAGGGATGACGACGGCTCGAGCCCCGGCGACGGCGAGGTCCGCGACGGAGTTCTGCCCCGCCCAGGCGATGACCACTTTCGCACTGCCGATAGCAGGCCACGGATCGCCGAGCCACTCCCCGTCGTCCACCAGGATCCGCCATCGACGATCGGGAGTGGCGTCCTGAGCCGCGCGGACATCGCTCCGCGTCACCTCGGACCCGCCGCGGCCACCGAGCAGGAGAACGTCCGCGCCGCCGGCCCCCGTTGAACTGCGCGTCCCTCGTGGCGGCTGATGCCCCCGGTGTGCACGACCGGCAGTCCGCGCAAGTAGGGCGCCTCGACGAGATCGGCGGGCCAGGGAGCCAGGATCAGCGTTGCGGCACGGTACGCGAGGCGATGCGGAGCGTCGTCGCGATCGCCGGGCTGGGCCATGACGACCACCGGGATCCCGAGGAGCCGGACCGTGAGGACGACCTCGACCGAGACGTCCACCACGAAGGCGTCGACCGGATGCTCGGCGACGACGGCGACGAGACGTGCAATCCGCGAACGATGTCCCGCGTGCTGCAGCGGTGCCCAGTGCAGAGCACCGCCCGCGGCGGGATCGGAGTCGACGGGATCGCGTCCGTCGAGGACGTCGGAGTCGAGGTCGAGGTGGACCCAGCGAACCCGTCGGGGTAGCCCTGAGGGCTCTTCGAGGCTGCTGAAGCAGATCACGTCCGCATCGAGACGAGGAAGGATCGACAGCATCCTGCCCAGGTGCCCGCCACCCTGGTGGTGAACGTACCAGCCGATGGTCGTCATGGGAGCGACGGGCTGAGTGCTGGAGACCGCTCCCGGATGAGTGACTCGACGAGGCCTTCCAGTTGTTCACCGCGCGCCTCGAGAGAGAACGACGCGAGAGCCGCGCCGCGAATCGACGAGCGGAACGCCGGGTCCGACTGCTGCCTCTCCGCGAGCCGAGTAGCCGTGTCGGCCAGCGGGCCGACCTGTCCCGCGGCAACGGTCTCGAGACCGAGCGTCGTCGCTGCGAGCTCGACGACTCCCCTCGGGCGAACGCGGCGACCGGGGTACCGCAGGTCAGGGCCTCGGGCGTGATCAGGCCGAATGGCTCGTCCCAGAGCGGCGTGACGAGGGCGCAGGCGCTCCGTCCGACCAGAGCCGCCAGTTCCGGGACAGGAAGTTGACCGGCGTAGAGCACGCCGTCGCCGAGACGCGGCCGGATCTCGCGGTCGAAGTACTGAACGTCGCCGAGCCGCCCGGCGATCGTGATCGGGCGCCCGGCGGCGCGCGCCGCATCGATGGCGAGGTGGGCTCCCTTCTCAGGAACGAGACGGCCGAACCAGACGAACCCGTCGCCTCCCGGGCCCTCGGGCCAACGCTCGCTGTCGATGGCGTTCGGCAGCACCGACGACTCGATCCCGGCCTTCCGCCACACGGCCTGCGTGTGTCGGCTCACCGAGAGGAAGCTGCTCGAGCCGGGGCGCGGGGAATCGTTCGCCTCGACGAGGTCTTGGACGACGGGGGTGTGGAGCGTGGAGATCATCGGAACGCCGAGATCGGATGCCCGGGTCAGCGGGAGGCCGTGCAGGCAGTGGTTGAGGATCACGTCGACGCCGCCGGCCCCGGCCGCCACCCGGTCGAGGGCGGCGCCAAGGGCCGGCAGGGCGACGTCCAGATAGCCGGCCGGATACGTGTCGTCGGCGGCAGACGGATCGTCACCCCACTCGACCGGGGGCAGGACGAACGCGGGCTCGCGGTCGTCGCCGCTCTCCAAGAAATCGGAGCCGGCCGTAGCGATGAGGGTCACCCGGTGGCCTCGCCTTCTCAGGAGGCGGATCTCGTGCCAGACCGCCGATTCGAGACCTCCGGCGAACGGCTGCCGGATCGGGAATCGCAGAGGCGCGATCACGACGATTGAGAGACTCATCGGACAGCCGCTGTCGAGAGAAGCTCGTGGTACAGGTCGAGATGCGCCTGCGTGGTCGTGCGGTCGTCGATCGCCCGCCTGGCGAGTCGCATCGTCGACAGCCGCTGTCGGGCGTCACTACCCGCCCGACTCCCGGCCTGCAGGAGACGGCGAAGGCACGCTTCGAGGCTGACACCTGCTCCGCTCGCCGAGAGTGTGAAGCTTGCGACCGTGGGATCGTCGTGCTGCTCGGAGAAGTACCCCACGTCGGGTGCTGCCACCGGGACACCCAGGTCCCAGCAGAGTTCGAGCCAGCCCGAGTGCGTGCCGGATCGATAGGGCAGGACGCAGACGTCCACGTGCGCGAGGGCGTTGGACAGCGAGCGGTCGTCCAGTCGGTCGTGTTCGAGCAGGACGACGGAGTCCGAGGCGGCGATCGCGGCGCGAACCCGATCGCGAGCGGCTTCATCCCGCACGTCCCGGTGCAGCCGGACCTCGCCCGACGCCGGGAGTCCGCCTGCCCGGAGCCCGTCCACGGCAGCGATCAGTGCGGCCACGGTGGACGGCCCGTCGACATTCGGGCGGAGATCCTTGAGGTGGGTTCCGATGACCACTTCGTCGCGCACCAGTCCCCGCGGAACGGTCGCCCCTTCGGGAAAGAGCCTCGGGTGCGGCATCACGCGGGCTCGCCGACCCCAGCGGTTCTCGATCTCGGCTGCGGCGCCGGGCGTGAGGGTGAGGACGGCATCGACGCCGGGGACGAGAGCGTCGAGCTGCCGGACGTAGGGCTCCTGATCCGTGAGCTGAGGGTGCACCAGGTCGTGCACCGTCTGGACCACGGGCCAGCCGACCGCGTGAGCGTCGTGAAGCGCTGAGAGGAGCTGGGCAGGGCTGAAGGACTCGGTGCCGAAGTGGAGGTGCAGAAGGTCCGCGTCGGCGGAGTGTGCCGAGATCCATCCCGGCGACAGGACCACGGGAGGCCACCACTGCCCGTCGGGAGCGCCCTCGGGCGAGGGATCGGGCAGGACGGTCAGATCAGGATGCGTCAGCGTGCGCGCAACATACGGGTGACCGGCTGGTACCGAGACGACGCAGAGTCGCTGCGTCATACGACCTTCTTTCGGGGGTGTTCGATGGCACTCCGGGAGGACAGGCCGAACTGGACGCTAGGCGCACCGCGCAGGATCGGGCCCATCTGGCTCGACCCGGTTGACCGACCCGGTTCCATGTGCAAGCGTCGCAACGGATGGCCACTTCCGCTCCCCCTACGCACCTCATCGTCGGTGACCGCAGACACGGTGTGACGGAGTACGCGACCGATCTCGCGGACGCCGTCGACCGTGCATCGCGAGGCACCGAGATCCTGCACGTCGATTCGGCCCAGGAGGCCCTTCGCGCTCTCGGCGCCGGCCGCCGACGCCTGCACATCCACGTCACGGACGCCCTCTTCGGCGCCGGTCTCGACGAGGCTGCGAGAGCCGTGGGTCGCCTGACGCGGGAGCACGACGTTGCGCTGACGCTGCACGACCTGCCGCAGGAGTCGGATGGCCCCGTGAACGTGGTCCGCCGGACGAAGGCGTACGCGGCCTTCGCGGAAGACGCCGTCGGGATCAGTGTCAGCAGCCACCACGAGGCCGCTCTGTTCCTGCAGCATCGGATCGGATCGACGAGTCCGAAGGTCATCCCGCTCGGTGCGCGCAGCGTCCATGCCTCCCCGGGCATCTCTTCGGCGGCTGGATCGACGGGGGTCGAGATCCTGATGGCCGGATACGTCTATCCGGGTAAGGGCCACGACGAGGTGCTCGCCGCCGCGGCGGTCCTGGCCGGTCGCGACCTCGGACCGATTCGGCTCACGGTCCTCGGCGGGGCGGCACCCGGCCATGAGGCCGAAGCCCGTCGCTTGGCAGCCCGGGCAGGCGACACGGGCGTGCACTTCACCGTGACCGGTTACCTCGACCGCCCGAGCTACGAGAGCGCTCTTGCAGCGCCCGGTGTCCCGGTCGTGGCCCACCTCCACTACTCCGCGTCGAGGTCGCTGCTCGACTGGGCGGAGGCCGGCCGGAAGGCGCTCGTCGTCGGAATGCGCTACACGGAGGAGATGGCGGCGCTGCGGCCCGGCACGCTGGTGCTGACCGAGAGCGACCCGCTGAGCCTCGCCGACTCCATCGAACGCCTGGCGGGTGATCGCCGGGCGACGCGGCTCGGCCCTGGCGTCCTCCTCGCACCGTCGCTCGACGACGTCGCCGCGGTGCATCTGTCGTGGTGGGCGAACCTGCCGTGGTGAAACACGGGCGCCCGCTTCCGCAGAATCGATGGGACCTGCTGGACGAGAGCGAACCCGGCGAACCGGCCGCGGTGACGGTCATCGTCCCGCACTATCGACAACAGGCCGAGCTCGATCGGACCCTCCTCGCCCTTCGACGTCAGGATCATCCGGCCTCACGCCTCGAGATCGTCGTCGTCGATGACGGGTCGCCGATACCGCCCACGGTGCCGGACGACGTGATCCTGGTCCGCCAGGAGGATCGCGGCTTTCGACTGGCCGCCGCGCGCAACGCCGGCGCGGCGGTCGCCTCCGGCTCCGTGCTCTGTTTCCTCGACGCGGACACGTCGCCGGAGCCCTCGTACATCCGCCACCTCAGCCGGCTCCCGGCCCTGTCCTCCGATGTCGTCGCCGTCGGACGGCGGAGGCACGCGTCGTTCACGGATGCCGGTATCCGCGGCTCGGCTCTCGTCCAGGACGTCGGGCCGACGGTTGAACTCCCCGAACCCCGCTGGCTCAGGGATGCGTACGCCTCGTCGCGAAATCTGCTCGAGGTCGACGATCGCAGCTACCGCTTCGTCATCGGAGCGGTCAGTGCCTGCAGCGCGTCGCTGTTCGCCGAGTCGGGAGGATTCGACGAAGGGTTTGCGAGCTACGGGGGTGAGGACTGGGAGTGGGCGTATCGGGCGTGGCTGCTCGGGGCCCTGCTCGCCCATGTCCCATTGGCCGTCGCGTGGCACGACGGCCCGGAGTGGGCCGGTCGTCCGGACAGCGCGGCAGGCGACAAGAATGCCGAGACGCTGCGGCTGGCGAGACTCCTGCCGGTGCCCGGCTCCGGCCCGAAGGGCCTCCGGGGGACTTCGCGGACATCGTCGTGACGGCTCCCGAGGGGCAGGAGAACGCCGCGTGGTTCATCACCCTCGATTCGGTGTCGAACGAGCTCCCCTCGCGGCCCTGCCGGGTGACTCTCGCTCGATCGAACGGCACCGCCTCGAGATCGACCTCTTTCGACCCGTCGGAGTCGAGCCCGGAGCGCTTCGCGGGCTGGTGAATCGACTGACGCGGGAGGCTCTCGGCACCTTCGACGTCGTGGGCGAGGACGGCGCGAGGCTCCTGCGGATCACGTCGCGCCGGGCGAGGGCACGGATCGAACGCTGGGCGGATCCTGCTCTGTTCCCCGCTGTCGTCGAGCGTGTCAGGGGGATCACACCCCTGCAGGATCCGCCCGACGTCGAGGCGTACCTCGGCGGGTGGGGCTGACCACGAGGCGATCGGCCGGAGGCGCGCCTCACGAGCAGGTGTAGGCAACTCCGTGGACGTGGCCTGGGTCGGCGCTGCGGGCATTCGGCGACCACGGAGCTCAGGACGAAGCCGACGATCGCCATGCCCGATGGCCGGACCACGAAAAAAGACCTAGCGGGTGGAGCCGCTAGGCCTTCGCTCCCCGACTTGGACTCGAACCAAGAACCTGCCGGTTAACAGCCGGCTGCTCTGCCAATTGAGCTATCGAGGAATGTTTCACTGTGTTGAACAGCGACCACAACTGTAGCAAACGTTTTGGGTGGCGTTGAACACGTCAGCCCTCGGGGTGGTCGACGCCCGGCGTCCACTCCTTGCCGGGGACACCCCAGCTCTTCTTCTTGACGACCTTGCTGGCGGCCTTCCAGTGCGGGTGCTCCAGACGGTCGGCGTAGAGAACCCCGTCGAGGTGGTCGTACTCGTGCTGGAAGATCCGGGCGAGCCAGCCGTGGGCCTCGATCTCGTACGGGTCGCCCTCGAGGTCGACGGCGCGCAGGATCGCCCCCTCGGCGCGTCGGAGGGGGAACCGCTCGCCCGGGATCGACAGACACCCTTCCGATTCTTCGTCTTCGTCGAGGTCGTCGAGCGTGAGCGGGCTCTGCCACAACTCCGGGTTGATCGCGACGCCGCGCCAGGAGGTTCCGTCGTCGTCGACGTACGAGTAGACGAACACGCGGAGCGGCACACCCACCTGCGGGCCGGCCAGGCCGACGCCGGGAGCGTGGTCCATCGTGTCGAACATGTCGGCGACGAGAGTGCGGAGCGTCTCGTCGAACGCGGTGACCTCGGCAGCGGCCTCGTGGAGAACGGGCTCGCCGGTGATCTTGATCGGTCGTACTGGCATCCACCCAGCCTATCCGGGGCCCTCCCGGTACCGTGATGAAGTGTCCTCGACTCTCAACGACCTGACGCAACAGGTATCCCTGACGCCGTATCAGGCGCTGGGGATCCCGATCGCGCTCGTCGGGGCGATGTTCCTGTCCGTGGGGGCACAACTTCAGCACCGAGGTGTCGCGAAGGTCGAGAAACAGCACGGTGGGTCGTCCAAGGGACTGAACCTGAAGCAGATCCTGCGCCTCGCGGGACGGCCGTCCTGGGTGATCGGCACCCTGATGTTGGGGCTGGCGGTCGTCTTCCAGCTGACGAGCCTGAGCTTCGCGCCGCTGATCGTCGTTCAGCCGCTCGGAGCGGTCGCGCTGGTGGTGACGTCCATCCTGAACTCGCGCACGACGCACCAGCGCCTCGATCGGCAGTCGCGACGCGCGATCCTGTTCTGCGTCGGCGGGGTGGGGCTGTTCGTCACCGTCGCGGCCTTCACGGCGTCCGAGCCTCGCATCACGACTGCGCAGCTCGTGACGGTGCTGATCATCCTCGCCGTCGTGTTCACGATCCTGCTCGCCGCCTTCACCCTCTTCAGGCGCAGGATCCGCGCGCTTTTCTACATCCTCGCGGCGGGCTTCCTCTACGGCTTCGTCGCGACGCTCGCCAAAATCGTGATCAACCGGATCGAGTCGCACAGCTTCGACCCCCTGACCGTGGTCTGCGTCGTGTTCCTGCTGGCCGCCTCCGTTCTCGGCGGCTACTTCGTGCAGAACGCCTATGCGTCCGGCCCACCAGACCTCGTCATCGCCGGACTGACGGTCGTCGACCCCATGGTCGCCGTGGGGATCGGTGTCATCGTCCTCGGCGAAGCGTCCCAGGCACCGTGGTGGGCGGCCGTCTTCTACGTGATCGCCGGAGCCATCGCGATCTACGGCGTGTTCCAACTCGCCAAATACCACCCCGCGTCACGGGCCTGAGCTAGCCTGGGGTGACCATCCCGCCCGCCGCCCGACCCCACAAGGTAAGGACGAATCCGCACAGTGTCAGCTCCATCGCACGACGACCGCTCCGATTCGCACGACGACAGCGCCGTTCCGACGAGTGTCGCCAAGGCTGGCTCGGCACCGCGACCCGATGGGTCGAAGGCTCCGCTGCGCGTCCTCATCGCCGGCGACACGTTCCCACCCGATGTCAACGGGGCGGCCAACTTCACGGAGCGACTCGCCGTCGGCCTGGCCGGACGCGGTCACGACGTCCACATCGTGGTCCCCGCGGCGACACGACGCCACGGCACCTTCCACGAAGAACACGGTGATGCGACGCTCACCGTCCACCGCCTCAACTCGACCAGGTGGCCGCTGCACGACTGGCTGCGCTTCGCGACGCCGTGGACCGTCCAGCGCAACACCCGCCCGATCGTCGACTCCTTCGCGCCCGATGTCGTCCACATCCAGTCGCACATCGTCATCGGCCGGGGCCTCACGAAGGTCGCCCGCGATCGCGGCATCCGCGTGATCGCGACCAACCACTTCATGCCCGACAACCTCGTCGACCACGCGCCGCCCATGCCGAAGAAGCTGCTCGACTGGATCGCCCGCCGAGCCTGGCAAGACTCCGCGAACACCTACAAGCACGCCCAAGCCGTCACCACGCCGACGCGCAAAGCCGCAGGCTACCTCGAAGCGGCGACCGGCATCCGAGGCGTCTACGCGATCTCCTGCGGCATCGACGCCAGCCACTACGTCGCCCGCCGGGATCGCCCCAAGACCAACCGCATCCTCTTCGTCGGACGCGTCACCGCAGAGAAGAACATCGACGTCCTCCTCAAAGCGATGACCAAACTCCCCGGCGACCTCGACGCCACGCTGACGATCGTCGGCGGCGGCGACCTGCTCGGCAAGTTGAAGCAGATGAGCGCCGACCTCGGCCTCGCGGGGCGCGTCACCTTCGCCGGATACCTCTCCGACGACGAGCTCCGACAGACCCTCACCGGCAGCACGGTGTTCTGCATGCCCTCGACCGCCGAACTCCAGAGCATCGCCAGCCTCGAAGCCATGGCCTCCGGACTCCCCGTCGTGCTCGCCGACGCGATGGCGCTGCCCCACCTCATCGACGAAGGCAGCAACGGCTACCTCTTCACCCCCGGCGACGCCGACGACCTCGCGGCCAAACTCACCGCCGTGCTGACAAAGAGCGACGACGACTACATCGCGATGCGCGAAGCCAGCCTCCACATGATCGAACCCCACGACATCAACCGCACCCTCGACACCTTCGAGAAGCTGTATCGTGGAGAAAAGGTGGCCCCCAAGCCGCCGACGCCTCCACGCCGGCCGCCAGCCGACCCGAGGCGCGGGGCGGTAGCTCAGCCGGTTAGAGCATCGGACTCATAATCCGTCGGTCACGGGTTCAAGTCCCGTCCGCCCTACGTTGGGTTTGGCGTGTCGATTCGCTGTGCGAAGTCGACGCGGCCGACTCCGGAGTGCTGGTCTGGCGCCTCGCGGCGCGCGCGTCTCGCTGCGCTCGACGCTGTGGCGGGATCGCTTCGCTCACCGCCCGCGGGGTGCGGGTGCTGCGGGGTGGGGCGGGATCGCTTTGCTCACCGCCCGCGGGGTGGGAGTCCGGGGTGCGGGTGCTGCGGGGTGGGGCGGGATCGCTTCGCTCACCGCCCGCGGGGTGCGGGTGCTGCGGGGTGGGGCGGGATCGCTTCGCTCAGCGCCCGCGGGGTGCGGGTGAGTGCGGGGCGGGGTGGCTCAGGTGCGGTCTCGCGTGTGCGAGAGGCGCGCGAGAGGCGTGAGATGGCCTGTTCTGTCGGGTTTCGCTGAGGCACGCGACAGATTGGGCCATCTCGTGGGCAGGCGACGGAAGGCGTGGGCAAGCGACGGCAGGCGGACGGGCGCGAGCCAGGCGCGAGCCAGGCGGGAGGGAGGCGCGGGCACCTGTGAGGAGCCCGCGAACGGCACGCGCCGGGCAGCGAGCGGCCCGCGTACTCCCGCGGGAGTATGCGGGGCGGGCTCGCGGGAGGACTCGGGGAGCGAGCACGGCTGGATAGCATGAAGGATGAGCGAACGGTGGCGGGCGCGCCTCGACGGGGGCGCGCCGCGGCGCGGGGTCTGGTTCCCCGTGATCCTGACCCTCGTCCTCCAGCTCGCAGGCGTCGTGTTCGCCCTGCACGCCGCCCGGTTCGGCGCCGGACACAGCGGTTTCGGCCCGAGCCCGCTCGGCCCGGGAGGGCAGGCCGACGAAGGCAGCCCGGGCTCCCCGACCGGCCTCAAGTTCGGAGTCCCCGCCGGCGTCCCCGTTCTCGTGATCCTGCTCGGGTTCGCCGCATCGTTCGCACTCCTGGCCCGCCGACACCGACCCGGCCAGGTGGCGCTGGCCACAGGGCTGCTGTCGGCCTCCGCCATCGCCTTCGGGAGCGGGCCTCCCCTCGCCGCGCTCCCTCTCGCGGTCGCCGTCGTCGCTGGGATCGCACGGGGCGCGCGCGTCTGGGTGTGGTCGACCCTCGCGGGCCTCGCGCTCGTGGTCCCGCTCGTCGCCTACCTCGTCAGCGGGTCGCCGGTGGCGAGCATCCGCCCGCTCGTCGTCGCGCTCGTGCTCTGCTTCCTCGTCGGCCTGGGCGAGGTGGTCCGCAACCGTCGCGAACGCTTCCGAGAGATCTCGGGCAGGATCGCGGCGCAGCGCCGGTCCGAGGCCGAGGCCGAGCGAGTCCGGATAGCGCGTGAGCTGCACGACGTCCTCGCGCACTCGCTCTCGCAGATCAGCGTCCAGGCCGGCGTCGGCCTCCACCTCTTCGACTCGCAGCCCGACCGTGCCAGGGAAAGCCTCGAGAACATCCGCCTCACCAGCGGGCAGGCGCTCGAGGAGGTGCGCGGGGTGCTCGGGTTCCTGCGGGGTCAGGGCGATGATCCTGCCCGCTCCCCCGCGCCCGATCTCAGCCGGCTCCCCGCGCTCGTGGCCACGATGACGCGACCCGGGTTCGAGGCGAGGCTCGACGACTCGCTGCCGTCGAGCGTTCCACCCGCGACGCAGCAGGCGATCTACCGCATCGTGCAGGAGGCCCTGACGAACTCGTCGCGTCACGCCCGCGCGACGCGAGTGGTCGTGACCCTGGCTGCTGCCGGCCCGGACTACACCGTGACCATCGTGGACGACGGCCGCGGCGCCGATCCCGACGCGCCGCCGGCCGCGGGCTCATCGGCATGCGGGAGCGCGCACAACTGCTGGGCGGACACCTCGAGACGGCGTCTCCCGCAGGCGGCGGATTCCGTGTCGAGGCCAGGATCCCCGCCGGTCGACCGGGAGCCCCGCGATGATCCGCGTCGTGATCGCCGACGACCAACAGCTGATCCGGGCCGGATTCCACGCGCTGCTCGACTCGGAGGCCGACTTCGACGTCGTGGGCGAGGCATCGACCGGCCGTCAGGCCGTCGACCTGGCGCGTGAGCTGCGGCCGGACGTCCTCCTGATGGACATCCGCATGCCCGACGGCGACGGGCTCTGGGCGACGTCCGAGATCGTCGGCGACTCCCTGCTCGCGGCGACGCACATCGTGATCGTCACCACCTTCGAGCTGGACGAGTACGTCGCGGAGGCGATCCGCGCGGGGGCGAGCGGCTTCCTCGTGAAAGACACCGAACCCGTCGAACTCCTCCGCGCCGTCCGGGTCGCTGCCAGCGGCGACGCCCTCCTGTCGCCCGGGGTGACGCGACGGCTCCTGTCACGGATCGCCGGTGGTCTGCGCCCCGCGCGCGACGCCGCCGAGCTCGCAGCTCTGACCGAACGGGAACGCGAGGTCCTCACCCTCGTGGGCGAGGGCCTGACCAACTCGGAGATCGGCGCGAGACTCTTCCTGAGCCCGCTCACGGCCAAGACCCACGTCTCGCGCATCATGACCAAGCTCGACGCCCGCGATCGCGTGCAACTCGTCGTCGTCGCCTACGAGACCGGGCTCGTGCAGCCCGGCTGGCAGTAGAGCCGCGAATCGCAGCCGCCCGGGTGCAGGCTCGACGGGCGCACTGATCCCCCGGAGTACGCGGGATCGCTCTCTCCGGCGGATTCGAGAAGGGCGCAGGATCACGAGGCTGGTCGTACCGGTCGGCACCCCGTCGACCACCAGCGAAAGGTCTTGCAATGTTCACTGCACTCGGTTCCGTCGGCACCGTCGCAGCCTTCCACCACGGCTTCGGCCCCTGGGGAGGCGGCGGTTTCGGCTTCGGCTGGTTGTTCCTGGTGATCCCGCTGTTCTGGATCGGCGTCGTCGCGCTCGTCGGATCGCTGTTCGGGCGTCGCTGGCGTCGGGCGGCCGCGACGCGCGGCTACGGGTACGGCTACGGAGGCCCGTGGGGTGGCCACGGCGGTGCGTTCGCCGGGCCGGTCGCCGCCGAGCAGACGCTCTCGGAGCGCTTCGCCCGCGGTGACATCGACGAGGTCGAGTACCGCGCCCGCCTGGAGGTGCTGCGGGCCAGCCGGCCCGGGCCTGCCGGTCCCGCGGCGTAGGCCCTCGCAGCGGAGAGGCCGGGCTGTAGGCGCCGCGGCGCAGGGCGGGCGGCGCAGGCCCCGCGGCCGACGGTGACACTGCGCCGTCGGCCGAGGGACCTCGCCTAGTAGCCGGCGGCCGGGTCGACGACGCCGATGAACTCGCCCTCGCCTCCGAGCGCCGCGACGTTGTGCCGAATCCGCTCGGCGAGGAGCGGGGCCACCATCTCGGGAGTGTCGGCCTGGTGCGACGTGATGAGGGCGCGTTCGGAGGTCCAGAGCGGGTGGCCGTCGGGCAGAGGCTCGGGGTCGGTCACGTCGAGCCCGGCTCCCCAGATCGCCTCGCGGTCGAGGGCTGCCACGAGCGCATCGGTGTCGACCAGACCGCCGCGCGCGATGTTGACCAGCACGGACGTCGGCTTCATCGCCTCGAACTCGGCAGCGCCGAACATCTTGGACGTGTCGGAGGTCATGGCCGCGGCCACGATGACGACGTCGGCCGTCGGGAGGACGTCGCCGAGCGACGAGGCGGCGACCGTGCGGGAGGCGCCCGGAACGGGGTCGGTGCTCCGGCGGACGATCGTGATCGTGGGATCGAACGGCTCGAGAAGTCGCATGATCTCGAGGGCGATCCCACCGGCCCCGATGATCACGACGTCGAGGCCGTAGAGCGAGATGCCTTTCGGCTCGGTCGCCCAGCTCGCGGTTCGCGAACGCTCGGGGAAGACCCTCAGCAGGGCCAACGTGAGAGCCAGGGCGTGTTCTGCCACGGGCTCGGAGTAAGCCCCTTGGCGCTGGTCCAGAGCGGCCGCGGCTTGTCGGCGTACGCGGCCATCACGGGCGCGAACATGTCGACGCCCGCCATCGGCAGTTGCACCCACTCGATGCCCGGATTGGCCGTCAGAACCTCGTCCAATTCGTGGATCGCCTTGTTGGACAGCCAGACGAGACCTCGCGTGTTCTCGTCGATCGGGCCGAGCGTACCTCCGCCGGCTTCGATCGCGGCGACGACGTGAGGCGCTTCGGATGGCCCGACCGCGATCGGCCCCGGGGTCGGCCGGTGCTCGGGAGACACGGCCGAGGACGCGGTGAGAACGGCGCGGTGGCCGCGCTTTGAGGGGGTGTCGGACACGGGGTGGCTCCTACGGACGGTGTTTCTTGGGTGTGCGGTCTTCGGGCGGGATGATGTCGATCGGGGTGGTCTGCGAGAGCACCTTCACGTACGGGTCGACGGTGCTCTCGAGCACCTCGTCGATCGGGCCGAGACCCACCACGTGCCCGTTCCGCATCACGGCGATGCGATCGGCGACCGCTCGCGCCTCGGCCACGGACGAGGTGACCACGACGGCGGAGAACTGGCGGTTACCGTGCAGCGTGCGGAGGAGTTCGAGAACCGACTGCCGGACCAGGACGTCGACTCCCCGGGCCGGTTCGTCGGCGATCAGCAGTCGAGGTTCGAGCACGAGGCTCCTGGCGAGGGCGACGCGCTGCCGCTGGCCGGCGCTGAGTTCCCAGGTCTGCTTCAGCATGGTCGACAGCGGCAGGTGCACCGCGTCGATCAGACCGGCCACGATGCGCCCCGCCTCCTTGCTGTCGAACCTCCGGTCGCGCTCGTAGAGGGGTTCGGCCACCGCCTCTCCGACGCTCAGATCGGGATTGAGGTGGTCGCCGTCGCTCTGGGACAGGAATCCGACCGTCGTGGTGAGCCGGTCGCGGTGGCGACCCGAGATGGTCTTGATGCGTTCGCCGAGGACCGACAACTCGCCGCCCACGAGAGCCGGGAACCCCTCGGGTGGCCGACCGCCGTAGGCGAGACCGGCGAGTGCAAGGGCGAGCGTCGACTTGCCGGACCCGCTCTCACCGAGGACCCCGAGGATCTCCCCCGGCGCCAGCGCGAACGAGACGCCGTCGACGGCTCTCACCTCCGGGCGACCTCCGCGGGCCGGGTACAGCAGCGACAGGTCGTCGGCGACGATCACCGGCGCGTCGGGTGCGAGAGCGGGGCGCGCCATCGTCAGGCCTCTTTCGGGAGCTCGGCGAGGGCGATCCTGCGCGCCCTCTGCTCGGCAGGATCGGGGACGGGCAGCGATGCGAGGAGACGTTGCGTATACGCGTGCTCGGGAGAGCCGAGCACCTGGTCGTTCGGTCCCTGTTCGATCAGATCTCCGTGGAACAGGACGCCGATGCGATCGGCCAGGATGTTGACGACCGCCAGATCGTGGCTGATGAAGAGGGCCGCGAATCCGAGGTCTTTCTGCAGTTCGGCGAACAACTCGAGGACGCGCGCCTGCACGGACACGTCGAGCGCACTGGTGGGCTCGTCGGCGATGAGCAGCGTCGGCTCGAGAGCGAGCGACCGGGCGAGGCTGGCGCGTTGGCGCTGGCCTCCGCTGAGCTCGTGGGGATAGCGGTCACCGAACGACTTCGGCAGTTGCACGGCTTCCATCAGCTCGTCGACCCGCTTGCGGGCCTCCCGAGCGTGCCGGGCCCGACCGTGGACGATCAGCGGTTCGGCGACGGCCTCGGCGATGGTCAGCAGCGGATTGAACGACGAAGCCGGGTCTTGGAAGACGAAGCCGATGTCGGCGCGTTTCGGCTTGAAATCGCGTTCGTGGACCCCGTTCATCTCGATGCCGAGGACTTCGAGGGAGCCGCCGGTGACGCGGGTGAGCCCGGCGATGGCTCGGCCGATGGTCGTCTTGCCCGACCCCGACTCGCCCACCAGTCCGAGCACCTGGCCGCGTGCGATGGTGAAGTCGACGCCCTTGACCGCGCGGAAGCCTCCGCGCCCGAGCCGACCCGGGTATTCGATCTCGAGGCCCCTGGCGCGAACGACGACCTCGATGTCGTCGGCCGGCGCATCCTGGCGGCCGCGCGCTTCGAGCCGGGGAACCGAGCCGAGCAATCGCTTCGTGTAGTCGTCCTGCGGCGAGGCGAACAACGTCGTGACGTCGGCCTGTTCGACGACCTTGCCGAGGTACATCACCGCGACACGGTCGGCGAGGTCGGCGACGACCCCCATGTTGTGCGTGATCAGGACGATCGCGGCGCCGAACTCGTCGCGGCAGCGGCGCAGGAGATCGAGGATCTCGGCCTGGACGGTGACGTCGAGCGCGGTGGTCGGCTCGTCCGCCACGATGACGGACGGATTGAGGACGAGTGCCATGGCGATGACGACGCGCTGCTTCTGACCGCCCGAGAACTGGTGCGGGTAGTAGTCGACGCGAGTCTCAGGATCGGGGATGCCCACGCGTCCGAGGATCTCGATGGCCCGCTTGCGCGCCTCGCGCCGCCCGACCTTGCCGTGGGCGCGGATGCCCTCCGAAATCTGCCAGCCGACCGTGTAGACGGGGTTCAGGGCCGTCGAGGGCTCCTGGAACACCATCGCGACGTCGGTCCCTCGCAGCTCGCGGACGCGGCGCGGACCGACCGTCAGGACGTCTTCACCCGTCAGGAGCACGGCGCCGCTGGCGACCGCCGTCTCGGGGAGCAACCCGAGGATCGTCTTGGCCGTCACCGTCTTGCCGGAACCGGATTCGCCGACGATGGCGAGCACCTCGCCCTGCCGGACGTCGAGCGTCACGCCCTGGACGGCATTGACGTCGCCGCCGTCGGTCGCGAAGGTGACCTCGAGGTTCTGGATGTCGACCGCCTTCAGGCGGTCGTCGCGGGCGGCCGACGCGGGTGACGCCGTGGTCGAGTCGCTCATGCGCCTGCCTCCTCGAGGGTCGCGGTGTTCGTGGCCGAAGCGACCGACTTGCGGCGCCTGGCGCGCCGGCGGGTGCGCAGGCGCGGATCGGCCAGGTCGTTGAGGCTCTCGCCGACCAGGGTGACGCCGAGGACCAGGAGCACGATGGCCGAGCCGGGGAACACGCCGGTCCACCAGATGCCGCTGGCCGTGTCCGAGAGCGCGCGGTTGAGGTCGTAGCCCCACTCGGCGGCGGCCGTCGGGCCGATGCCGAAGCCGAGGAACCCGAGGAGGCGAGCGTCAGGATCGCCTCGGAAGCGTTCAGCGTGAGGATCAGCGGCAGGCTCCTGGTCGCGTTCCGCAGCACGTGCTTGAACATGATGCGCCCGGTCGACGAGCCGATCACCTTGGACGATTCGACGAACGCCTCGGCCTTCAGCCGGACCGCCTCGGCGCGGACCACTCGGAAGTACTGGGGGACGAAGACGACCGTGATCGAGATGGCCGCGGCGACGATGCCGCCGATCAGGCTCGACTGGCCCCCGAGATGACGATCGATACCACGATCGCGAGAAGCAGCGACGGGAAGGCGTACACGGCGTCGGCGATGACGACCAGGATCCGGTCGAGCCAGCCGCCGAGGTAGCCGGAGACGAGACCGAGCGTCACTCCGACGACGACCGAGATGATCACGGCCAGGATGACGACGGAGATCGCGGTGCGGCACCCCCAGACGACTCGGCTGAAGACGTCGTACCCGCCGACGGTCGTCCCCCAGATGTGCGTCGACGACGGCGGTGCCTGCCGCGGGAAGGACCCGTGGGCGCCGCTCAACTGGCCGAAGCCGAAGGGGGCGATCAGGGGCGCGAAGATCGCGGCGATGAGGAACACGAGGCAGATGATGATGCCGGTGACGAGCATGCCGCGCTGGAGCCCTACGCTGCGGCGGAGCTGCGCGACGACGGGGAGACGCTTGTACCAGGGGGCTCGCTGGTCTTTGGCGGCGGCGAGGACGTTGGTCACGATCAGTACCTCACTCGCGGGTCGATGAAGGCGGCGATGATGTCGACGACGAAGTTGGTCACCGCGACGATCACCGCCAGGAGGGCGACGATGCCCTGCACGGCCACGAAGTCGCGGGCCGAGAGGTACTGCTGGAGCTCGAAGCCGAGGCCGCGCCAACCGAATGTCGTCTCGGTCAGGACGGAACCGCCCAGCAGCATGGCGATCTGCAGACCCATCACCGTGATGATCGGGATGAGAGCGGGCTTCAGAGCGTGCTTGCGGACCAGGTTGACCTCGGAGACGCCGCGAGACCGCGCCGCGTCGACGTAGTCGGCGCCGAGGGTTCCGATGACGTTGGTGCGCACCAGGCGCAGGAAGATGCCGCCCGTGATGAGGCCGAGCGCCAGCGCGGGCATGACCGCGTGCGAGAGGACGTCGACGATGATCGTGGAGTTGCCGGTGCGGATGGCGTCGATGATGTAGATGCCGGTCGGATTGGGAATGCTGCCGAGCGCGAGCTCGATTCGCGTGCTCGCCCTGCCGCCGAGCGGGAGCCAGCCGAGCCAGACGGAGAAGACCAGCTTCAGCAGCAGGCCGGCGAAGAAGACCGGCGTCGCGTAGGTGAAGATCGCGAAGACGCGCAGGATCACGTCGGGCCACCGGTCGCGGAGGTACGCGGCGAGCATGCCGAGCGGAATGCCGATGATGAGCGCGACGATCAGCGCGTAGAAGACCAGCTCGATGGTGGCGCCGCCGTAGGTCAGCAGGATGTCGCTGATCTTCTGGTGGTCGGTGAGGGTGGTGCCGAAATCGCCGCGGGCCAGCTGGCCGAGGTACTCGCCGTACTGCACGATGATCGGCCTGTCGTAGCCGGCTGCGTGCAGGCGCTCCTGCAGTTGGGCGGGGCTGAGCCGGCCGCCCACGGAGGCCGTGATCGGGTTTCCGACGACGCGCATGAGGAAGAAGACCAACGTCACCAGGATGAAGACCGTGGGGAAGATCAGCAGGAAGCGCACCAAGACGTAGCGGCCGAGCCCACCCCCGGCGTTTTTCCACGGGACGTGGCGGCCACCGGCGGAGCGGTGGGTGAGGTGTCGTTCAGCACGGTCACTGGGTGAGAGTCGCTTTCATCCTGACCGCCTCCGCAGGCGGAGCGGTCGTCTTAGGGCTGTTCAGGGGAATGGGGTGCTCCCCCGGCGGTCTTGCTGCCGAGGCGAGCACCCCATCCCGCTCACGTGTCCGTCCACCCTAGCGGGCGGTCACGCCTGCGGTCGGTCAGCGCGAGAGCGCTCCGTAGTGGAACTTGAAGGACGCGTCGAGGGTCGAGTCGACACCCTTGACGTCTTTCGCCGACACGGCGACCTGCGCGCCCTGAAGGAGCGGGAGCGTCGAGATGTCACCGGCTTCGAGGGTCTGGATCTTCTCGATCTCGGTCGTGCGAGCGGCCTTGTCGGTCTCGCTGCGCTGCTGGTCGATCAGCTTGTCGACCTCGGGGTTGTTGTAGTGGTTCTGCACGAAACCGGCGTCGATCTGCTTGCCGTCGGATCCGGCGGACGGGAGGAAGAACGGCGACAGGTAGTTGTCGGCGTCGCTGTAGTCGGGGAACCAGCCGAGCTGGTACAGCGGGTACGCGTCTTTCGTGCGCTGAGTGCTGTACGTGTCGTACAGCGTCGACTGCAGGTTCACCTTGAACAGGCCCGTCTTCTCCAGCTGCGACTTGATGAGGGCGTACTCGTCGTCGGACGAGGCGCCGTAGTGGTCAGGCGTGTACTGGAGGTTCAGCGTGACCGGCGAGGCGACGCCCGCCGCGCTGAGGGTCGACTTGGCCTTCGAGACGTCGGGGCCGCCGTTGCCGTCGCCGTAGAGCGTCTTGAACGGCGTGATCGAGCCGGTCAGGCCGCTGGCCACCGCGGAGTAGAGCGGCGTGTAGCTGCCCTTGTAGACCTCCGAGGAGAGCGCGGCGCGGTCGACGGAGTCTGCCACCGCCTGGCGGACGGCGAGAGCCTTCTTCGAGTCGGCATCGGAGGTCTTTGCGCCGTAGGGCATCGTGTCGAAGTTGAAGACGATGTAGCGGATCTCGCCGCCGGGGCCGTTGTGGACCGTGACCTTGCTGTTCTTCTTGAGCGACGCGAGGTCCGTCGGGCTCAGCGAACGGAAGGCGACATCGACGTCGCCCTTCTGGACCGCGAGCTTGAGATCGGTCTCGTCGGTGAAGTACTGGGCGGTGATGCTCTTGGTCTTGGCCTGACCGAGGAGGCCCTTGTATCCGGAGAACGCCTTGTACTGGATCAGCTCTTTGGGCTTGTACTGCGTGATCGAGTACTGACCGGCGAAGCCCTTCCCTTGACGACGTCGGCGTCGGACGTGATCTTCGTCGCCGAGTAGACGTCTTCGTCGACGATCGCGCCCGCGGGGCTCGAGAGCACGCCGGGCCAGGTCTGATCGTTCGGGGTCTTGAGGGTGAAGACGACGGTGGTCGCGTCGGGCGTGGTCACCTTGTCGAGGTTTCCGAGGAGCGACGAGGGGCCGTTCGGGTCGGCGATGGTCTTGTCGCGGTTGAAGGAGAACGCCACGTCGGACGACGTCAGGGCGTGCCCGTTGGCGAACTTCAGACCCTTCTTGAGCTTGACCGTGAACTGCGTCGGCGTGGTGAACTTCGCGCTGGTGGCGATGTCCGGCTTGACGTCGGGCGATCCGTAGGGCGTGTTCATGAGGAACGGGTAGACCTGCGTGTTGACGACGGACGAGCCGTTGTCGTACGAGCCGGCCGGGTCGAGTGACGTGATGACGTCGGACGTGCCCACGATGATGCTGTTCAAGCTCGTGGTGGACGTCGAACTGCCGGAGGCGCAACCGGAGAGAACGAGAGCGGTGGCGGCAGCGCCACCCACTCCGATCAACAGGCGACGCCCGAGTGAAGACTTCGAATTCAAGGTGGATACCCCTTTGTTTCGGTGGAGGGAACCCGGGGCTCGATGGTGGCGTGACCACCACCGTGCTGCGATCGGCGCCCGGGATATCTCATTGGTAACACACGGCCGCCCGGCGGCCGTAATTCAGCCCGAAGTGTTTACAGGCCCGCAATGAGTCACGCACGAGACTTGCGCGGATGAGCTATTCGTTGCGTAGGGCGCGCCGGGCGGCCTCGACTTCGACGAGTTGTTGCGCCAGCACGCGCCGTTTGTCGGGATCGGTGCGTGCGTCGGTGCGGTGCATCTGGCCCAGCAACTCGGCCTTCCGGCGGAGGAGATCGCGCTCGACGAGCGACGACAGGATGCCTTCGCAGTAGAGGGCCATGTCGCGACCCTCGCGTTCGGGAAGCGGACCGACCGCCAACTCCTGCACGAGGCCGATGAAGGGGCCAGGAGTTTGCGCCAGCACCGACTCGACGAAACTCGGCGAGTCGAGCTGGTCGAGGCTGGCGGCGATCGCATCGCGGACGACGGCGAGGGAGCCGTTCACGAAGGCGGCGAAGGCAGCCTGGGTGGTGAGGTCGCGCGAGGCCGCCGTGGGGTGCTGCAGGATCGCCATGACCGCGTCACGTTCCATTCGCGTCGACGGGTCGTCGGGAAGCCGCAGGATGCTCGGACCCTCGTCGACGACGGGCACCTCGGGCAGGCTCGTGATCGACTGGCGCGAGGGATCGCTCGACGGAGCGAGGCGCTCGACGGCCTTGGGAGCGCTGGCCGCGCGGGTGGCTGCGAACACGGAGGGCTCGACGTCGGACGGATCGATGCCGAGCCAGCCCGAGAGGGCCCGGATGTAGCCCTGCATCAGCGACCTGTCGCGGATCCCGGCGACGACGGGGGCGGCCGCCCGCAGACCCGACGCGCGACCGTCGACCGTCTCGAGGTCGTGGCCGTCGAGAGTGCGCTTGATCATGAACTCGAACATCGGCCGTTTGCTGCTGATCATTCGGCGGACCGCGTCGTCGCCACGGTTCAGGCGGAGGTCGCACGGGTCGAGGCCGTCGGGCGCGATGGCGACGAAGGTCTGGGCGGCGAAGCGCTGCTCTTCGGCGAAGGCGCGGCTCGCGGCTCGCTGACCGGCCTCGTCGGGGTCGAACGTGAAGACGACCTCGCCACCCGCCGAGGTGTCGAGCTTGCTCGAGTCGCCGATCATCGGACGGAGCACCTTGATGTGGTCGACGCCGAAGGACGTGCCGCACGTCGCGACTGCCGTGGTGACACCGGCGAGGTGGCACGCCATCACGTCGGTGTAGCCCTCCACGATCACGACCCGCTTCTCTTTCGAGATGTCTTTGCGGGCGAGGTCGAGCCCGTAGAGCACCTGCGACTTGTGGTAGACCGGCGTCTCGGGGGTGTTGAGGTATTTCGGCCCGTTGTCGTCCTCGAGCAGTTTGCGGGCGCCGAAACCGATGGTCGCACCGGTGACGTCGCGGATCGGCCAGAGGAGTCGCCCGCGGAAGCGGTCGTACGCGTTGCGGTCGCCCTGGCTGAGCAGGCCCGCCGTGATGAGCTCCTCCTCGCTGAAACCACGGCCCTTGAGGTGCGAACGCAACGCGTCGAACGACTTCGGCGCGAAACCCACGCCGAACCGCTGCGCGGCTGCAGGATCGAAGCCCCGCTCGCCCAGGAAGCGACGGCCCGGATCGGCGTCGGGTGCCGTGAGCTGCTCGACGAAGAACTCGCCGGCAGCCTCGTTGGCCGCGAGGAGACGCGCGCGGTTGCCGTGGTCGCTGGCCTGGCCGCCGTCTTCGTAGTGGAGCGTGAAGTTGATGGAGGCGGCCATGCGCTCGACGGCCTCTTGGAACGTGGTGTGATCCATCTTCTGGATGAAGCTGAAGACGTCGCCGTCTTCGCCGCAGCCGAAGCAGTGGTAGCGGCCGACCTGGGGTCGGACGTGGAAGCTCGGACTGCGCTCGTCATGGAAGGGGCAGAGACCCTTCAGCGAGCCGATGCCGGCGCCTTTGAGAGCCACGTAGTCGGAGACGACGTCGGCGATGTTCACGCGCGAGCGGACCTCGTCGATGTCTGCGCGCTTGATCAACCCAGCCATCGCGGCTCACCACCTCCGCCCGCAATCGTAGGGCCGACCCCCGTCATCGACGCGCCTGCCCTCGTCGTCTCGATCACGCCTGCACGAGCCGGTCGTGCCACGCGAGAGCGCTCTGATCGGTGAGTGACGCCACCTGGTCGACGACGACGCGCTTGCGGCCCGCGTCGTCTCCGGCCAGCGACCAGTCGGTCGCGAAGCCCGGGTCGAGTTCGCTGGGACCGCTGGCCCAGAGTGCATCCGCCAGCGCCGTGAGGACTTCGCGCTGCTGCACGTAGATCGGCTGCCTGGCATTGTGCGTCATCACGAAGGCGGCCACGATTCCTTTGAGGGCGGCGATCTCGCCGATGATCTCGGCGGGGATCACCACGCTCGCCGAGAACCGGATCAGGCTCTCCTGCGGGTAGTGCTCGTGAGTCGCCTCCGTCGCGGACGCGGCGAAGTGACCGATGAGTTGGCTGGTCAGGTTCTTCAGCCTCGCCTGGTCGACACGGCCCCCGTCGTAGTCCTCGAGCCAGACGTCGAGCGAACGAAGGCGCTCGAACGCTTCGGCGAGCTCGTCGCGGCTGAGTTCGCCGCCGACCCACGCGTGGGTCGCAGAGATGAGGGCATCGTGCTCGTCTTCGCTGCCGAGGGAGCCGACGTCGATGTAGCCGTTGACCACGGCGTCCTCGAAGTCGTGCACCGAATAGGCGATGTCGTCGCTGAGGTCCATCACCTGGGCCTCGATGCAGCGCTGTCGCCGGGGCGCGCCCTGACGGAGCCACTCGAACGCCGGGGTGTCGTCGTCGTAGAAGCCGAACTTCGTACGGCCTCCGGGGTCGGCGACGCCCTGTGCGGCCGGCCAGGGGTACTTGCAACTGGCGTCGAGGCTGGCGCGAGTGAGATTCAGGCCGTAGCTGGTCCCGTCGGCGTCGATCACCTTGGGCTCGATGCGGGTGAGGAGACGGAGGGTCTGCGCGTTGCCCTCGAAGCCCCCGATGTCGAGTGACCAGTCGTTCAGCGCCTTCTCGCCGTTGTGCCCGAACGGCGGGTGACCGAGGTCGTGCGCCAGGCAGGCGGTATCGACGACATCGGGATCGAGCCCGAGGCTCGTCGCCAGTTCTCGACCGACCTGGGCGACCTCGAGCGAGTGGGTGAGGCGGTTGCGGGCGAAGTCGAGGCCGGCAGTGGGGCTGAGGACCTGGGTCTTGGCGGCCAGGCGCCGAAGCGCACTCGAATGCAAGAGGCGCGCCCGATCACGCGCGAAGTCGCTTCGGCGACTCGAGTGCTGCTCGGGGAACCAGCGCTGCGTGTCGTGTTCGCCGTAACCGTGCTGGACGGCGGCCGATGAGACGGTGTGGCTGCCGCCGTCAGCCGCTTCCGAGGGAGGGGAGTGCTGGGGGTTCACGCGGGCCCTTCGGGCGGAGGAGACGGAGGTGGGACGAGGAGCGCGGGCCTCAGCCACCGCTGTGGTGCAGCTCGGCGGCGGCCAACTCACCGCGGAAGGCCTCGTCGAGCTCGCGGCTCTCGAGCCACCGATCGGGCAGCGACGGCGTCTTCGGGCTGCCGGCACGGCCGCGCGGACCCTCCGCGTCGACACCCGGGTACGCCAGCGACCAGTCGAGTTGCGCGAGGAGGTCGTCGATCTCGGTGAGGCTCGACGACGACGCCAGGCTCGCGCGCAGATCACCGCCGACCGGATACCCCTTGAAGTACCAGGCGACGTGTTTGCGGATGTCGCGGCACGCGCGATCCTCCTCGCCGAAGAACTCGACCAGGAGCTCGGCGTGCCGGCGGAACGCCTGCGCGACCTCGCCGAGGGTCGGCTCGGCCTTCTTCGTCTCGCCGCGGAACGCCGCCGCGAGATCGCCGAAGAGCCAGGGCCGGCCGAGGCACCCCGACCGACGACGACGCCGTCGCACCCGGTCTCGTCGACCATGCGGAGAGCGTCGTCCGCCGACCAGATGTCTCCGTTGCCGAGGACGGGCACTCCGGTGATCGTCTCCTTGAGAGTGGCGATCGCCGACCAGTCGGCCTGCCCCGAGTAGAACTCGGAGGCCGTGCGAGCGTGCAGCGCGATCGAAGCGACACCGGCACCCTCGGCGGCCTTGCCTGCCTCGAGGTAGGTGAGGTGGTCACCGTCGATGCCCTTGCGCATCTTCACTGTCAGCGGGATGTCGCCGGCGGCCTGAACGGCGCGCTCGACGATTTCGCGGAAGAGCCCCAGCTTCCAGGGCAGGGCTGCTCCCCGCCCTTGCGCGTGACCTTGGGGACCGGGCAGCCGAAGTTGAGGTCGATGTGGTCTGCGCGGTCTTCGGCGACGAGCATGGTGACGGCCTCGGCGACCGTGTTGGGTTCGACGCCGTAGAGCTGGATGCTGCGTGTCGACTCACTCTCGTGGTGCGTGATGAGCCGCATGGACTCGGGAGTGCGCTCGACGAGTGCGCGGCTCGTGATCATCTCGCTGACGTAGAGACCGGCGCCGTACTCGCGGCAGAGCCGGCGGTACGCGGTGTTCGTGATGCCCGCCATCGGCGCGAGCACGACCGGCGAGTCGACCGTGAGGCGGCCGATCCGGAGGCTCGACGGCCTCGAACCCGTAGCGGGTTCTGTCAAAGTGGTTGTCATCGGTTTCAATTATCCCAGACGAGTGCAACCGCGAGATACGAGTCGCGCATCTGTGGAGAAGTCGTGGCCCAACGCCGCCTGTGAAGAGGAGATCCATGTCAGAGCTCACCGGTACCGATCGCGTCACAGCCGATGCCGAAGCTCGGGGCCTCGAGGTCGAAGTGGTCTCGAGACCGGAAGCGGGAAGCTTGCACGAGGCGGCCGCCCTGCTCGGCATCGAGCCCGGCACCATCGTCAAGAGCCTCGTCGTCAAGAAGCACGACGGCTCGTTCCTTTTCGCGCTCGTGCCGGGCGGGCGGCAGATCTCCTGGTCGAAGCTGCGAGCCGCCGTGGGCGTGAACAAGCTGTCGATGCCGTCGCCCGACGTCGCCCTGGAGGCAACCGGGTACGAGCGGGGAACCATCACCCCGATGGGGAGTTCGACGGCGTGGCCGGTGTTCGCCGACGAGCGCGTCGCCGGTCGGCGTGTGGCGCTCGGCGCCGGTGCCCACGGGCACAGCGCGTTCGTCGACGGCGACGCCCTGATCGCCGCCTACGCAGCGACGGTCGCCGACATCACCGACGACGAGGCACCGCGCTGACGCGTGGGCTGGAGACGGCTGTCTCGTGTCCGAGGGGACGATGGCCGAGTCAGAGTGACGCGCCCTCGTCGAGGGCGGCTGCGACGGCTCGGGCCGACGCGGCCGCCGCCTCCTGAGGAGTCGGCTCGATGTCGATGATCCTCTCCGCCCGCGCTGCGGCTGCCGTTCCGGGGACCAGGCAGCTGTCGCCCTCGCAGGCCTCGGCGGCGGCGTCGCCCAGCATGGTGAACACGGGCGAGGTGGGTTCCATGGTCACCGGGTGACCGCCTCTTCGCTGGGGTCTGCCTGGTCGGCGGGTTCACCGGCCAGCTCGGCGGCGACCGTGTCGAGAACGTTCCGGAAGACGGTGGGATCCTGCGCCCCGGATACCCCGTATTTGCCCTCGAAGACGAAGAAGGGGACGCCGTTGATGCCGTACTCGACCGCTTGAGCCTGATCGGCACGCACGTCCGACAGGTACTCGTCGGCCTCGAGCGACCGGACGACGTCGTCGCGGTCGAGACCTATCTCGGCAGCGATGTCGGCGAGGACGTCGAGCCGGCCCAGGTGCCGCCCCTGCTCGAAGTACGCCGAGAGGAGCCTCTCGGTCATCGGCAGCTGGATGCCGTGAGCCTTCGCGTAATGGAGGAGCTGGTGGGCTTTGACGGTATTGGTGTGGTGCATGGCGTCGAAGTCGTATGAGAGCCCGACGGACGAGGCGATCCCGATGACGTTGTCGAGCATCGACTTCGCCTGTTCGGGAGCGATGCCCTTGTGAGTCGCCAGGAACTCGACCTCGTTGCCTTCGAAGTCGACGGGGGTGTCGGGCGACAGCTCGAACGAGTGGTACTCGACCTCGACCTCGCCCTCGAAACCGGCCGCGGCCGCCTCGAACTTGCGCTTGCCGATGAAGCACCAGGGGCACGCGATATCGGACCAGACGTCGACTTTGATGGGGTTGCTTGCGTTCACAGTGGTGGCAACCTATCAGCCGGCGGCTGCATTCCTTCTGGTCGTGACCCGCTCCTCGGGAAGTCGCCAGAGGAGCACCCGAACGAACCGCCTCTGTGAGGGCGCGCGACGTGTGCCCGAGCCGCACCAGCTCGGCACGAGGGGCGAGGGGCGAGGGGCGAGGCCGCCGAGGTGCTTCCGTGCCAGGGAGATGTCGTTCAACAGGAGAAACCCGTGATTTCGGCCGGAAATCGGGCCGAATCACGGGTTTTTCCTGAATTGCGCGCGGGGCCGGAGGCCTGACGGGGAGGCCTGCCGGCGCGGGAGGCGGCGGCTAGCAGCCCACCAGCCGCGCACCCAGGTAGGCCTGCAGCTCGTCCAGCGGCACGCGCTCCTGCGCCATCGTGTCGCGCTCGCGCACGGTCACGGCGTTGTCGTCGAGCGAGTCGAAGTCGACCGTGACGCAGAACGGGGTGCCGATCTCGTCTTGGCGGCGGTAGCGGCGGCCGATGGCGCCCGCGTCGTCGAAGTCGATGTTCCAGAGCTGACGGAGCGACGCGGCAACCGACCGCGCCAGCGGCGAGAGGTTCTCGTTGCGCGACAGCGGCAGGACGGCCACCTTGACCGGAGCGAGGCGACGGTCGAGCTTGAGAACGGTGCGCTTGTCGACGCCGCCCTTCGCGTTGGGTGCCTCGTCTTCGTGGTAGGCGTCGACCAGGAACGCCATCAGGGCGCGGGTGAGGCCGAACGCGGGCTCGATCACGAAGGGGATCCAGCGCTCGTTCTTCGTCTGATCGAAGTACGAGAGGTCGACGCCGGACGCTTCGCTGTGCGTCTTGAGGTCGAAGTCGGTGCGGTTCGCGACGCCCATGAGCTCGCCCCACTCGGAACCCGCGAAACGGAACTTGTACTCGAGGTCGACGGTGCGCTTCGAATAGTGCGACAGCTTCTCGACGGGGTGCTCGTAGCGGCGCACGTTGTCGGGCGACAGCCCCAGCCCGATGTACCAGTCGAAGCAGGCGTCGATCCAATACTGGAACCACTCGTCGTCGGTGCCCGGCTCGACGAAGAACTCCATCTCCATCTGCTCGAACTCGCGCGTGCGGAAGATGAAGTTGCCCGGTGTGATCTCGTTGCGGAACGACTTGCCGACCTGCGCGATGCCGAACGGGGGCTTCATTCGAGCCGAACCCATGACATTGGCGAAGTTGACGAAGATGCCCTGAGCGGTCTCGGGACGGAGGTACGCCATGCCCTGCTCGTTGTCGACCGGGCCGAGGAAGGTCTTGAGAAGGCCGGAGAAGTTCTGCGGCTCGGTCCACGAGCCCTCCTGGCCGGTGTCGGGGTCGCGGATGTCGGCGAGGCCGTTGACCGGCGGGTGACCGTGCTTCTCCTCGTACGCCTCGAGCAGGTGGTCGGCGCGATAGCGCTTGTGGGTGTGCAGCGATTCGACCAGCGGGTCGGAGAAGACCTCGACGTGGCCGGAGGCCTCCCACACCTGGCGGGGCAGGATCACCGAGGAGTCGAGCCCGACGATGTCGTCGCGGCCCTGCACCATGAACTTCCACCACTGCTGCTTGATGTTCTCCTTCAGCGCGACGCCGAGGGGCCCGTAATCCCATGCCGACCTCGATCCACCGTAGATCTCGCCCGCTTGATAGACGAAGCCTCGGCGTTTGGCCAGGGCGATGACGGAATCGAGACGGTTGGGGGCTGCCACGTGTGATGCTCCAAAGGGACGACGGCGCCGAGCTGGGTGCCCGACATACCCCGACAGCCTACTGGCCTCGACCTGCCAGCGCTGAGGCCGCGCGGTCCACGTCGCGCTCGGTGTTCCAGAGATGGAAGGCCACCCGGACCCTCCCGGCACGGCCGGACACGGTGAGTCCGGCGTCCGTCAGGCGGGCGAGGTCGACCCCGTCAGGATCCGCCCACGTCACGATGGCCTGACCCTGCGGCGCGATGCCCAGGGCACGGCAGAGCTGATCGCCGAGCCCTGCGACGGAGCGCCAGACCTCGTCGAGGTCGAGCCCGGCGAAGAACTCGATCGCGGGCCGGGCGCCGACGAAGGCCTGCCACGCCGGTGACACGTCGAATCGTCGCGCCGATTCGGCGAGCCGGAGTCCGCCGCCGTAGCAGGAGGCCCAGACGTCTTCGCCCGCGTACCAGCCGGCCTGGATGGGGCGCAGGATCCGCGCGAAGGCGTCGGAGTAGGTGGCGAACGCGACCCCGCGCGGCGAGCAGAGCCACTTGTACGCGTGGGTGACGGTCGCGTCGTACCGCGACGCGTCGACGGGCAGAACTCCCGCGGCCTGCGTGAGATCGACGAGCGTGCGCGCCCCGTGGGTCCGGGCCGCGAGCAGGATCGCGTCGTCATCGGCGACGGCACCGGTCGCGGACTGCACGAGCGAGTAGGCGACGAGCCACGTGTCGTCGGCGACGGCCTCCGCCAGAGCGGCCAACGGGACCGAGCGAACTCGGACACCGCGGTGATCCTGCGCCACGAAGGGAGCGACGACCGAGCTGAAGTCGCCCTCGACGCAGAGCACCTCCGCCCCGTCGGGAACGGAAGCGGCCACGACCGACACCATGGCCGACGTCTGCGACCCCAGAGCGACCTGCGACGGGTCGACCGCGACCAGGCGCGCGAAGGCGTCCCGCGTGTCGTCGGCGATCCGTCCGTAGGCCACGGGCGACACGAAGCCGTCCGACCACGCCTCGAGGTCGGCGCGCAGGGCCTCGACCGTGGCGCGGAGCGGAGTCCGCCCGTACAGGCGGCCAGGTAGCCGGCACCGGCCGCGAACGACGACCGCGCTGTGGCGAGGTCGATGAGGGCGGGAGGCATGACTCCAGGATCGGAGGCACGCGGCCATCACACAACCACGGGTTGGGCATGCCTGCCATAAGAGATGGTTATGCTCGCGGAATGAGCCACGACCTCGACCTGCTCGACCTCCGCGTGATCCGAGCCATCGCCGACACCGGAAGCGTCACGGCAGCGGCCCACCGCCTGGGGTACAGCCAGCCTGCGATCACGCAGCGACTCCGGCGCGCCGAGGCGCAACTGGGGCAGCCGCTCGTTCTGCGCGCGTCGAGAGGGGTCTCTCTGACCGAGGCGGGCGAGCGTCTGGCCCGCCACGCCGTCCACGTGCAGGCGGCGCTCGACGCGGCCCAGCAGGAGCTCGACGACCTTTCGGGAACGACGACGGGTGCGGTCCGGATCGCGGGCTTCCCGAGTGCGTCGCCGACCCTCGTTCCTGCTCTCCTGTCAGGCATGCGACTGGCGAACCCCGGTCTGAGCGTCTCGTACGTCGAGGTCGAACCGCCGGAGGCGCTCGAACTGCTCCGCTCCGGGAGCGTCGACCTCGCGCTCACGTTCAGCTACCCCGGCGACGGTCGCGATACGACGTCACCCGAGAGCGACACGGTCGTCGAGACGCCGCTCTACCGCGACACGATGCTGGCCGTGGCGCCGGTCGGCGTCATCGGGGAGGACGTCCTCGCCTCGCTCGACGGCGCGCGCTTCATCGGCGGGTGCCCGCGGTGCCGCGGACACCTGCTCGCCGCCTGCCGTCGCGCCGGCTTCGAGCCGGAGATCGTCCTGGAGACCGACAACGCCCTCGCCGTGACGGGGCTGGTCGCCGCAGGTCTCGGCGTCGCCCTGCTGCCGTCGCTGTCGCTGCGGCCGGCGGCCCTTCCGGACGGCGTGGAGGCGCGAGCGCTACCCGAGCAGGACGACCGGGTCGTGCACGTCGCCCACGCGGCAGGTGCCGAGCGGGTACCGGCGGTGCGGGCCGCGCTGAGTGCCCTGGCGGCTCTCGATCCTGCGCTCTTCGGCCTTCGCGGAGTCCTCTCCGACCGGACTCCGCGCGGCGGGACGGTCGTCGGCCGCGGTTAGGCTGGTCGGGTACCGAACGAAGGGCACCGCACCGTGCGACCGAAGAGACTCCTGGCGACACTCGTCGCCGCGGCGGCCTTGGTCGCGCTGACGGCGTGCGCCCCCTCCGTCGGAACCCTGACACCCGTTGCCGGATCGGGAGGCGGCACCACCGGCGGCTCGGGCTCCACCTCGGCTCCGCAGCCGCAGGTCACCGGCGGCACGGGCTCGGGCGGCACGAGCTCAGGCGGCAGCGCCGACCCGTCGAAGCTCGCGCCCGGCGGCAAACTGCTCAATCAGGTCAACTACAAAGACCTCACGATCTACATCTACAAGGTCGGCGAGCTGACCACGACGAAACCCTCGATCTTCGCGCACCCGAACGGCGACGACCCGTACCCTGCGGGCACCGAGGTCGAGGTCACCGCCTACGTGCTCACGAACGACTCGAGCCAGAGACTCGACCTCACCGATCTGAGCGCCGACTATTCGTCGTACGGCAACAAGCTGGCGGCGCAAGACACCTTCGCCGGGCAAGACCTCCTCACACGGAAGGGGTACAGCACCGATCTGTCGACGCAGTTCCCCAAGGCGTCGCCGACCTGGTATCTGCTTCCGGGTAAAGCCGTCGTGTTCGCCAATGCCTGGTTCCACCGGGACTCCGACGGACCGCTCACCCTCCAGTTCCTCTGGCCGAGCGAGCGCATCTTCCTCGGCGCCAACATCACCTTCTAGCCCGGCCCACGCCGATCGTGCGCAGATCGCCGCCGCCGACGAGGTGACCGGCGTGTTGCGCCCTACGAACGCGGGGCGGGAGTGGGGGCGTCGACGGCGCCACCGAAGCGGCGGCCGCGTCCTGTGTAGACGTCGATCGCCTGCCACAGGTCCTCGCGGGTGAAGTCGGGCCAGAGCTGATCGAGGAACACCATCTCGGCGTACGCCGACTCCCACAGTTGGAAGTTCGACGTGCGCTGTTCGCCCGAGCTCCGCACGAAGAGGTCGACGTCGGGCAGCTGGGGCTGATAAAGGTGCCGCTGGATGACCTTCTCGGTGATCCCCGACGGCTTCAGCCGGCCGGCCGCCACGTCGGCGGCGATCGACTGGACGGCGTCGGTGAGCTCGTTGCGGCCGCCGTAGTTGACGCACATGTTCAGCGTCATGGTCGAGTTGTCCTTCGTGGCCTCTTCGGCGACGCGAAGCTCGTTGATGACCGACGCCCAGAGCTTCGGTCGGCGACCCGACCAGCGGATACGGACGCCCCACGCGTTCAACTGCTCGCGCCTTCGGTGCAGGACCTCGCGGTTGAACCCCATCAAGAAGCGGACCTCTTCGGGGCTGCGCTTCCAGTTCTCGGTCGAGAACACGTACACGCTGAGGTGCTCCACTCCGACCTGGATGGCCCCGGCGACGACCTCCAGCAGAGCCGCCTCACCGGCCTTGTGCCCCTCGATGCGCGGGAGGCCCCGGGCGTTGGCCCAGCGGCCGTTGCCGTCCATCACGACGGCGACGTGCTTGGGGACACTGCCCGCCGCGTAGACCGGGGGTTCACCGCCCTGCCAGTCGAGCGGCTTGTAGTCCATCGTCTTGGGCATGAGCTTGCGCCCGAAGAGCCCTCGACGATCGGACGACGGCTGGTGGGTGGTGCTCACAGAATCTCCCCTTGAAGGTTCACGGCCGGCAGTCGCGAGGCTGCGACGGTGCGGTCGACGTGCGGAAGCGACTTGAGGCCGCGTTCGAGGTGCCACTGCGTGTAGGCGGCAACGACACCGGAGGCCTGGTTGCGCGTCGACTCGCCGGCCGACTCGGCCTCGGCCCAGTCGCCGGACAGGAGCGCGCCCAGGAGGCGCAGCGTGGCCGGATCGAGCCGTGGCGCCCCGGGAGGGGCCGCGGCATCGGCGACCACACCCCCAGCTGCACCACGAATGCGGAGTGCGGCCCGGGGGCTCCGGTCACCGCGCAGTCGCCGAAACTCGGCGCCCAGCCGGCGATCGACAGCGCACGGAGGAGGTAGGAGTCGAGCACGAGCTGCGAGTCGTGCTCGCGGCGGGCCAGAGCCCGCAGGGCCCCGACCAGCAGGAGGTACTGCTGGAGGCCGGCCTCGGCGTCGGTCAGCTTGTCGGCGGTCTCGACCATGACGTTCGCCGCTGTGTAGCTGCCGTAGTCGGACACGATGTCGGCGCCGTACGAACCGAGCGACTCGGCCTGCGTGACGATGTCGAGGCTGCGGCCCTCGTAGAGCTGGAGGTCGGCGACCATGAACGGCTCGAGCCGCGCGCCGAACTTCGAGGCGGTGCGGCGCACCCCTTGGCGACGGCCCGGATCTTGCCGTGCGACCGCGACAGCATCGTGAGGATGCGGTCGGCCTCACCCAGCTTGTGGGTGCGCAGGATCACGCATTCGTCTCGGTACACGGGCACCCCTCCAGTATCCCCCGCATGACAGAATCACTGGGTGTCCGCCACAGCCCTCACCATCCCCCTCTGGGCGGATCTTCTGGCGGTGACGATCGGCAGCCTGCAGGGCGCGCTGTTCGCGAGCCAGTTCCGCGAGCGACGGGTCGACCTGCTCGGGGTCGCGATCATCGGCACGGCGACCGGACTCGGGGGCGGGATCCTGCGCGACGTTCTGCTCGGTGAGGTTCCCCGCGCTCTCGGTACCAACTGGTACCTGGCGGTTGCGGTCCTGGCCGCACTGCTCGGCATGCTGCTGCAGCGCCTGTTCAACCGGCTCGCCGGATTCATCACCGTGCTCGACGCGCTGACGATCGGGCTGTTCGGTGCGATCGGCTCGACCAAGGCGCTGGCGATGGGGCTGCCGGCGATCCCCGCCGTGTTCGTCGGCGTGATCTCGGCCGTCGGCGGCTCGGTGCTCCGCGACCTGTTGATGAACCTGACGATCGCGATGATGCACGTCGGCTCGCTCTACGCGGTCGCGGCCGGAGCAGGGACGGCGGTGCTCGTCACCATGGTCCTGATCGGGGTACCCACGATCGCGGCGGCCGTCACGGGAACGATCGTCACCGTGGTGATCCGGCTGCTCGCCGTCCGCTTCGGGTGGTCTCTGCCGGAGCAGCGCGCGCTCTCGCGGCTCCCCGCTGGCGTCGCCCGCGCTAGTGTGCCGCCGTAAAACGTCTCCCGGATATTTCAACCTGCCGCGGCAGGTTGAAATGTCCGGGAAACGTCTTGCGGCAGCGAGGAGCCACCAACCACCAGCGAGGAGCGAGGAGCCCCGGGGAAGCTACGCGGAGGCGAGTTCCGGCTCGACGACCCTGGAGCGCAGGGCGCGGTTGACGGCCGACACGATCGCCTTCAGCGACGCGGTCGAGATGTCGGCGTCGATGCCCACACCCCACAGGCGCGTGCCGTCGACGTCGAGTTCGACGTAGGCCGCAGCCTGCGCGTCGCCCGACGCGCTCAGCGTGTGCTCGCTGTAGTCGTACAGCTTCACCTGGACACCCTGCGACGACAGCACGGCGATGAACGCATCGATGGGGCCGGAACCGACTCCTCGGTCGACACGACGTCGGCGCCCGCGCGCAGATCGACCGTCAGGTGCGTCTCGCCGCTCATGTCGCTGCGGGTTCCCGTGCGGGTGAGTTCGAAGTGACCCCACTTGGTCTCGGGCACGCGCGACGGCAGGTACTCGTCCTGGAAGATCTCCCAGATCTGGTCGCTGGTGACCTCGCCGCCCTCGGCGTCCGTCTTCGACTGCACGACGCCGGAGAAGTCGATCTGCAGCTTGCGCGGCAGGTCGAGAGAGTGGTCGGTCTTGAGCAGGTACGCGACACCGCCCTTGCCCGACTGCGAGTTGACGCGGATGACGGCCTCGTAGGAGCGACCCAGGTCTTTGGGGTCGACCGGCAGGTACGGAACCGCCCAGGTGATCTCGTCGACGGTCTTCCCCTGCGCGGAGGCCGACGCCGCCATGGCTTCGAAGCCCTTCTTGATGGCGTCCTGGTGCGAGCCGCTGAACGCGGTGTAGACCAGGTCGCCGGCCCAGGGCTCCGCTCGGGAACCGGCAGCTGGTTGCAGTACTCGGCCGTGCGCTTGACGCCGTCGAGGTCGGAGAAGTCGATCTGCGGGTCGATGCCCTGCGTGAAGAGGTTGATTCCCAGCGCGACGATGTCGACGTTGCCGGTGCGCTCTCCGTTGCCGAACAGGCAGCCCTCGATGCGGTCCGCCCCGGCCAGGTAGCCGAGCTCGGCGGCCGCGATGGCGGTGCCGCGGTCGTTGTGCGGGTGGAGCGACAGGATCACGTTCTCGCGATGGGCCAGATTGCGTGACATCCACTCGATGGCGTCGGCGTAGACGTTCGGCGTGGCCATCTCGACCGTGGCGGGCAGGTTCACGATCACGTTCCGCGACGCGGTCGGCTCGAACACCTCGATGACCGCGTTGCAGATGTCGCGGGCGAACTCGAGTTCGGTCCCGGTGAAGCTCTCGGGGCTGTACTCGTAGTAGACGGTGGTGCCGGGCACGGTCGCCTCGGCGGCCTTGCACAGGCGAGCGCCCTCGAGTGCGATGTCGATGATGCCCTGGCGGTCGGTGCGGAAGACGACGTCGCGCTGCAGGATGCTGGTCGAGTTGTAGAGGTGGACGATGGCCTGCTTGGCGCCCTTGATCGACTCGTAGGTGCGGTTGATGAGGTGCTCGCGCGCCTGCGTCAGCACCTGGATGGTGACGTCGTCGGGGATCGCGTTCTCTTCGATCAGGCTCCGCACGAAGTCGAAGTCCGTCTGCGACGCCGACGGGAACCCGACCTCGATCTCTTTGTAGCCCATGCCCACCAGCAGGTCGAACATGATCCGCTTGCGTTCGGGGCTCATCGGGTCGATCAGGGCCTGGTTGCCGTCGCGGAGGTCGACTGCGCACCAGCGCGGCGCCTGCGTGATGCGCTTCGTGGGCCAGGTGCGGTCGGGCAGGTCGACGACGATCTGCTCGTCGTACGGGACGTACTTGTGGATCGGCATGCCTGAGGTCTGCTGGGTGTTCTTCATGGTCTCTACCTTGTCGCTCTGATGGGTTCAGGCCCTGTGAGAAAACACAGCGAACGCCGCGACGAGGGAGGCCTTAGAACGAGGTCTCGTCGCGGCAGCTAAGAAGAAGCAGGCCGAACAGCACGGATCGACCCTAGCACCGTGTCCGGTGGCGGGCGCAAGCCGAGGCGCAGGATCCTGCCCTACCTCGTCTGGCGGAGCAGCTTCGGCACCTGGCGGACCGACAGCTCCGGCAGGTAGGCGCGGGCCAGCGCCGTGCCGATGGTCGGGAGTTCGAGAGGGTCGGGGTAGGCCATGACGAGCGGGACGAACTCCGGCTGGAACTTCTGCTTGAAGGTCAGCAGCGACTGGAAGCCGTAGGCGGGTTCGAGCACTCGCGCGAGGAAGCCGAGCAGGCGCTCCGTCTGGCTCGCGGCTCCGCCCGAGCCGTCGGCTGTGGCGAGGGGCGCGCCGGAGAGGCTCAGGAACTCGAGGCCGTCGTCGCGACCGCGCAGGGCTGCGGAGGCGATGACGAACTCCATCACGCCGTTCATGCTGTCCGGACGGCGGCGCATGAAGTCGAGGGTGCGGCCGATCACCTCGCCGTCCCGGTAGCTCGGCAGCCAGCTCGTGACCGCGAGGACCCGGTCGGACGAGTCGACCGCGAGCATCAGAGCCACGTCGCGATCCATCAACTCGTCGAGGCCGCCGAGCGTGAATCCCAGCTCGGGGAGATCCTTCTCCGCGACCCACTGCTCGGAGATGTCGTCGATCTGTTGGGTGATCGCCGGCCGCAGTGCGCCGTAGGTGGTCCACTCGGCGCGGACGTCGAGCTTCTCGGCGCGGTTGATGCTCGAGCGGACGTCCTGCCACTTCTTGCCCTTCATGGTGAAGGTGGCCGGATGCAGCACGGTCTCCTCCCCCACCGGCAGCAGGGCCCAGCCGAGGTCGCGGAAGACCGGTGCGATCTCGTCGCGGACGCTGTAGAAGACCGGCGAGAGCCCGTGGTCGTCGCACCAGCGCGCGAACTCGAGGATCACGTCGGCCGTGCGATCGGCCGAGCAGAGCGGGTCTCCGGTCGTGATCGCCGTGTTGCCGATCACCCGGTAGGCGACGGCGGCCTGGCCGTCGTGCGTGAACCAGTAGCTGTTGCCCTCCCAGGTCGCCATGTGCGACAGGGCGCCGGTGACGCCGCGTCGCAGGATCCGGTCGACGTCGCCCCGCGCGCGGACGGTCGTCCCCTGGGTCGTCGAGCGCGACGTCGCCACCAGCAGTGCTGCGATGACGACGAGCCAGAACACCGGGCCGACGGACTCGAAGACCACGCGCAGCGGACCGTCGTCCGGGACGGGGCCGAGCCGATGGAGCCCGAGGAAGCCGACCGGGATGAAGCGCTCGGGCGCGGACAGCAACAGGCCGGGGAACGAGATCGCCGGGGTGAACCGGTCGCGGCCGAGATAGCCCGTGCTGACGTAGAAGACGACGAGAGCGACGAAGGTCGACCCGACGGTCCAGCCGAACTGCCGGGCGACGACACGGGGTGTCCGCACGGTGAAGTGGTGCAGGAACACGACGAGGACGACTGCGACCGAGAGGGGCGCCACGACCGAGAGCAGCGCCAGGAACAGGCGTTCCACCAGGTGGCCCGGCAGAGCCGGCGTCGTCTGGGCGGTCAGCGGCAGGATGCCGTAGTAGACGGCGGCGAGGACGGCGAGCAGGGCGTTCACGATCGCCGCCACGCGGACCGCGAGGCGCCGTCCGCGACGGATGAGGGAGGCGCAGACGAGAAGCGTCAGCAGCGGGAGCAGGCTCAATGCGATCGTGCCGGGCCCGTGCAAGCCGCCCAGGGCCAGATCGCGCGTGCAGTCGGTGTCCGCCTGGAACCGGCAGAGCGCGGCCGTGTGACGAAGCGGGAGCGCACTTCCGAAGAGCTCCCCCAGCGGGGCCAGCGCGCCGATCGGCGACCGCGTGAGCAAGGTCACCACCGGACCGAGAGCGGTGATCGCGACGAGCGTGGAGAGCAGCACTCGCGCCTCGTGGTGTGAGCTGCGCGTCCACGGCCGCTCGACGTGTCGGTCGGTGGGCCGCATGATCCTGCCGAGGAGCAGGCCTGCGGCGGCGCCGGCCAGAGCGTAGAGCCCCGAGGGGTGGCCGTCGTAGAGCAGGAACGTGGTGATCGAGGCGAACCCGATCAGCCGGATGCGGCGACGCCAGAGGGGGCCGGCGAAAGCGCTCGCGGCCATGATCGTGCCGAGCGCCGGGGTGAACGGGTGGAGCGTCGTGTCGTAGGCCACGGTCAGTGCCCAGACCTCGCCGAGCCCGATGCCGATGGCCTGGACGGCGACCCCGATGACCGTCGCCACGACGCCGGTCGCGAGGTAGGCGACGATGGTGCGCTGCCAGCCGATCCTGCGCTCCGCAGCACCGACGAGAACGAGGACGGCGATGACCGTCGTGACGAGCTCCGGAAGGCTTCCGGAGAAGAGCACCGAGCCCAGGGTCGCGATCCACGCGTGTGCCGAGGAGCGGTCGTCGACGCCGGCGCCGATCAGGTCGCGCAACGCGTCCGACGGCCCGCGGACCACGCTCCCCGACAGCACGGCGACCAGCACGAGCACGGCGGAGACGATGACGCTCACCGGTTGGTCGCGGGCGAAACGCACCAGGGTCGTCGAGCTGCGCGCGACGAGCCCCGGTGTCGCGTCGCCCCGCCCGGCCGTCGTGGTCATGGCGTCCGGCCCATGGTCGAGAGGCCGAGCCGCGGATACAGACCGGCGAGGCCGCGCGCGAAGGCGTTGGACGCCGTGGTCCAGTCGTGCCCGCTGTCGGGCGAGAGATAGCGGGTCACCGTGATCTTCGACCGGGCGGCCAGGGTCGACATCACGGTCATGTTCCGACGGTACGTGGCGTCGTTCTCGCCCGCGGCGAAGAATCCGACCGTGTCCGCGTACGGGCCGTGCCGCTGCATGACGGCAGCGGGTTTGGCGCGATCGAACGCCGCGGAGCTCCCGGCGAACCCCTCCTCGATGGCCGTCCGGTCGCTCGAGAGCGTCGGGTACCGCTGCCCGGAGACGTCGAGGAACGAACCGAAGAGCGCAGGATCGCCGGTCGCGAACTGGAGCGCGCAGGTCGCGCCCTGTGAGAACCCGCCGGCCGCCCACGCCTCACGCCCCTGCACCACGTGCAGGTGTGCGCGGATCCAGGCCGGAACGTCGACGGTGAGATAGCGGGCGCTGTTCCCGAGCGCACCGTCGACGCACATCGGATTGGCGCCGGCAGATCCCAGCTGATCGGGCACCACGACGATCGGCGCCAGACCGTGGTTCTTCTTCGCCAGGGCGTCGAGGGTGCGCGGGATCCTGCCGGCTGCCATGACCGAACTCGGGCTGCCCGGCTGACCCGACATCAGGATCACGACGGGCAGTGCCGGCGCGCTCGCCACCAGCGCCGCCGGAGGGAGGTAGACGAGTGCTCTGCGAGCGACGAAATGCGACGTGGTGGCCGGGATCGACACGGAACCCACCCTCCCGTGCCTCGGCATCAGAGCCGGCGGCTTCCAGTCGGCGTAGATGTCGGAGTCGTGCTCGACGAAGGCCGACGACGCGGGTGTCGGCAGCACGAGGGGTCCGTCGAGGTCGACACCGGCCGCCTGGCCGAGCGTCACGAACTCCCCCACGTCGCGATTGATGGCGAGGCCGCCGGCCAGCACGAAGCCGGCGATGGCGAAGACGGCGACGACCTTGCGGCCGACCGGAGCGAAGACGAGATTGACGACACCGAGGCAGACGCCGGCGACGAGGGCCCCGACCCAGACCCGGTCGACCCAGGTCGGCGGCACGTCGAACTCGTTCAGCAGGTCGCCCACCACCCAGATGGCGGTCCCCCCGATGGCCGCCCCCAGCACGACCGCGACGACGACGTGGCGCGCCCACGGGCCGCGTCTCTTCCGCGGGCGGGTGAGCAGCAGGATCGCGAACAGACCGGCGATCGCGTAGCTCACGCCCAGCGTCGGGGTCGCCACGAGCGACAGGTGCTCGAGCCACTCTTCCGGGTTCACGCTCTCAGTGGACCACTCGGCGGCTGGGAGTGCGACGAACGCCGCGGATCAGCTCGTGAGACCGTGCTCGTAGGCGTAGACGACGAGCTGAACGCGGTCGCGGAGGGAGAGCTTCGCGAGGATCCGCGAGATGTGCGTCTTGACCGTGGCCTCACTGAGGAATTCGAGCTGGGCGATCTCGGAGTTGCTGAGGCCGCGGGCCGCCGACTGGAAGATGTCTTTCTCGCGGGTCGTGAGACTGTGGAAGGCCTCGGGCACCTGCTTCGCTCCACCGGCGCTGCCGTCGAAGTGCTCGAACAGCTCGCGGGTGGCACCCGCCGCGATCACGGAGGTGCCGGCGTGGACCGTGCGGATCGCCGCCAGGAGGAACTCCGGGTCGCTGTCTTTCAGCACGAAGCCGCTGGCACCGCCGCGGATCGCCCGGGTGGCTGCTTCGTCGAGGTCGAACGTCGTCAGCACCAGGATGCGAGGCGCGCGACGACGCTCGCGGTCGGCCTGCTCCAGGATGGCGGCGGTCGCCGCGATGCCGTCCATGACCGGCATGCGGATGTCCATCAGGACGACGTCGGGTTGGGTGCGGGCCACGACCTCGACCCCTCCTGGCCGTCGCCGGCCTCACCGACGAACTCGAGGTCTCTCTGTGAGGAGACGACCATGCGGATACCGGCGCGGAACAGCGCCTGGTCGTCGACGAGGACGACTTTGATGGTGCTGGTGGGTGTCGGGGTCGACGGTTCTTCTGTGGCGATGCTCATCGGAGCCGGACCTCCTGGGTCAGTGCGGTGGACGGGATGTTGGCCCGGACGATGAATCGACCGCCGGCCTGGTGCGTGGTGAGGGTACCGCCGGCGAGGGTGGCGCGTTCGCGCATGCCGACGACGCCGTGGCCGCGGCGCTCGTCGGGCCGGTACTGCCCGCTGGTGGTCAGGGCATCGGAATCGAGCGGCGTCGTCGCCCGGAGCGTGCTGGCGATGATGATCGTGAGGTCGTCGGGACGCCAGTCGAACAGGACGTCGACCGACGAGGTGGTGTCGCCGTGCCGCAGGACGTTCGTGAGCGACTCCTGGACGATGCGGTAGATCGCGAGCTGCCGATTGCTGCCGAGCTGCGCGGGGACGCCGCTCGACCGGAGGTCGATCGACAGTCCGGCTGTGGTCATCTGCTCGACGAGCTTCTCGAGGTCGCCGAGCACGGGCTGCGGGGCGGCACCCTGGCTGTGGCGGAGCTGCCCGAGAAGGACCCTGACCTCGACCAGCGCCTCGCGGGCCGTCGCGGCGATCGTGCCGAGGTTCTCCTCGACCGAGTCGGGATCGGCTTTGTAGGCGTACCGGGCGCCGTCGGCCTGGGCGATGACGACGGCCAGCGAGTGCGCCACGACGTCGTGCATGTCGCGCGCGATGCGGGAGCGCTCCTGCTCGACGGCGATGTCCCGCTCGGCGCGGGCGGCTTCGCGTTCGGCCTGCGTGGCGACGTTCTCGGCCCGGGCGGCCTCGCGCTCGGCGACGAGCTGACGGTCGCGGCTCTCCCGCGCCGCGTAGCGGGTGCGCACCAGCTGGCCGCCGACCCACGGCAGGCCGAGCAGGGCCAGGAACCCCAGGAACGTGATGCCGATCTGGAGCAGCAGGCGGACGAGATCGGTCGCACTGCTGACGTCGTGCAGGACGCCGAAGAGGGCGAGCTGCGCGAAGGTCACGTAGAACATGCCGATCGCGGCGCCGATGCCCACCGACCCGAGGCCGAGCCACTTGACCCGAGCGCTCCCGTAGGCCGCCGAAGCGTAGAGCACGGCGCAGATCGCCAGGTTGGAGACCTGCGGCGTCGACAGCGTGAGCATCTCGAAGGCCGCGGTCGCCCACGCGACCGAGAGGGCCGTCGCCGGGGAGAGGCGTCGGAAGGCCAGAGCGACGGCCATGCCGAGAGTGATGACGAGCGAGAACGGATTCGCGTGCAGGTCGAACGGCAGCGTGATCAGGCCGACGACGAGCCCGATCAGGACGTCGATGACGACCTGGTGGGTGCGGATACGGCGGAAGATCACCCCACAACCGTACGGGGTGGCGGAGCCGCCGTCAGCGGGTTCCGGTCAGCAGACATCCTCCGTCGCGCGGAATCATCCGGTCGATGTACGTCGGCCGGATCGAGGTGCCCGGCGTCTCAGAACCCGAGGCGGCCCAACTGCTTGGGATCGCGCTGCCAGTCTTTCGCGACCTTGACCCGGATCGACAGGAAGACCTGCTTGCCGACGAGCGGCTCGATCTGAGCGCGCGCCCGCTCGCCGACCTCGCGGAGGCGCTGCCCCTTGTGGCCGATGACGATGCCCTTCTGGCTGTCGCGCTCGACGAAGAGATTGGCGTACACCTCGACGAGATCGCGGTCGTCCCGCTCGACGATGTCGTCGATCGTGACCGCGAGCGAGTGCGGCAACTCGTCTTGCACGCCCTCGAGAGCGGCCTCGCGGATGAACTCCGACACGCGATCCTCGAGGAGCTCCTCGGTGACCTGGTCGGACGGGTACAGCTGCGGGGAGACCGGAAGGAGCTTGATGAGTTCGGCGGCGACGGTGTCGAGCTGGATCCTGCTCACGGCCGAGAGCGGCACGATGGCCTCCCAGTCGCGCAGGGCGCTGACCGCCAGGAGCTGCTCGGCCACGGCGGCCTTGGAGGCGGCGTCGATCTTGGTGACGATGGCCACCTTCTTGGCGCGCGGGAACGAGTCGAGTTGCTCGTTGATGAAGCGGTCGCCCGGGCCGATCTTCTCGTCGGCAGGCACGCAGAAGCCGATCACGTCGACATCGCCGAGGGTGTCTTGGACGACGCTGTTGAGGCGCTCGCCCAGGAGCGTGCGGGGACGGTGCATGCCCGGGGTGTCGACCAGGACGAGTTGCCCGCTCTTGTGGTGGACGATGCCTCGAATCGCCCGGCGGGTCGTCTGCGGCTTCGAGGAGGTGATCGCGACCTTCTCACCGACGAGGGCGTTGGTCAGCGTCGACTTGCCGACGTTCGGGCGCCCGACGAACGAGACGAACCCGGCGCGGTACTCAGGGGTGGAGGTCATCGGTTGGTCCGCTCGTTGGGGATGGTCGTGGTGGGGGTGTCGCTGAAGGCGGCCTGGCTCGACTGCAGGGCAGGATCCCGGCTCACCAGCACGGTCTGCAGGTTGCGGCGGCGCCCCTCGGTGCGATTGGCGGTGAGCACGAGCCCGGAGACCGTCGCCTGCGACCCCCGCTCGGGCAGGCGGCCGAGGGCCTTGGTGAGCAGACCGCCGACGGAGTCGACGTCGTCGTCGTCGAGCTCGATGCCGAACAGGTCGCCGAGCTCGTCGACGGGCATCCGCGCGCTCACGAGTTGCACGCCGTCGGCGACCTCGCGGTGTTCGATCACGGTCTGGTCGTATTCGTCGCTGATGTCGCCGACCAGTTCTTCGATGAGGTCTTCGAGAGTGACCAGCCCGGCGATGCCGCCGTACTCGTCGACGACCATCGCCAAGTGGTTCTTCTCGGACTGCATCTGGCGGAGCGTCTCGTCGGCGCGCTTCGACTCGGGCACGAAGACGGCCGGCTTGGCGAGGTCGGACGCGTGTCGGACCGTGCCGCCGCGGCGCTCGTGGAGGAAGCGGGCGGCGTCGCGGAGATACATGATGCCGAAGACGTCGTCGCTGTCGCGGCCGATGACGGGGATGCGAGAAACGCCCTTTCCGAGGAAGACCGCCATGGCCGACTCGACCGTCTGATCGGCGTCGACGGTGACCATGTCGGTGCGCGGGATCATCACCTCGCGAACGACCGTCTCGCTGAACTCGAAGATGGAGTGGATCAGCGTGCGGTCGTCCTCGTCGAGGACGTCGAGTTCTGTTGCTTCGTCGACCATGCTGAGCAGTTGCTCCTCCGACGAGAACGAGGCCGTGCGCGGCCTCCCCGGGGTCACCCAGTTGCCGACCGCGACGAGGGCGGCCGCGATGGGTCCGAGGACCAGCCGGAGCGCGCGGACGAGACCGGCGACGAGCGCGATGAGGCCGCGGGCGTGCGCCCGCCCGACGCTGCGTGGGCTGGAGCCGACGAGGACGAACGAGACCGCGGTCATGATGAGGGCCGACAGGAGGAGCGCCCACCACCACTCGGGAATCGAGTAGGCGAAGGCGAGCGACACGAGCACGGCGGCGGCCGTCTCGGCGAGGACGCGGACGAAGTTGATCGCGTTGACGTGTGCGCCGACGTCGTCGGCGATCGCGCGGATCGAGCGTCCACCGCGACGATGCGTCTCGGCGAGCTCCAGGAGGTCGTGACGGCTGAGGACCGTGAGGGCGGAATCCGCGGCGGCGAGCACGCCACCGACGATGACGAGCAGGACGGCCGCGGTGACGAAGATCGCGATCATCACGGTCGTCTACGCTTGCGACTCGGCCGCGGCGAAAGCGGCGAGGATCTCGCCCTGGATGCCGAACATCTCGGCCTTCTCGTCCGGCTCCGCGTGGTCGAACCCCAGCAGGTGCAGGATCCCGTGCGTGGTCAGGAGCAGCATCTCGTCGAGAGCGGAGTGACCCGCCGTCACCGCCTGAGCCGTCGCGACCTGGGGGCAGAGCACGATGTCGCCGAGGAGGCCGGGCGGGGTGGGGTCTTCTTCGGTGCCGGGGCGCAGTTCGTCCATCGGGAAGCTGAGGACGTCGGTCGGGCCCGGTTCGTCCATCCACTGGACGTGGAGCTGTTCCATGGCGCCCTCGTCGACCAGGACGATGGCCAACTCGGCCTCCGGATGCACGTGCATCTGGTCGAGCGCGAACGTGGCCAGGCGAAGGATCGTGTTCTCGTCGACGGGGATCGCCGACTCGTTGTTGATCTCGATGCTCACCGATGCTCTCCTGTCGTGGGCGCTGTGACCTGGCGGGCCGTCGCCGTCGCCGGGACCGGCGACGCGTCGGCTTCGCGCTTCTGCTGCCTGGCGTACTGCTGGGCCTGCTTGTCGGCGTCGAACTTCGTGTAGGCGTCGACGATGCGCGCGACCAGCGTGTGCCGCACGACGTCGTCGCTCGTGAGGCGCGCGAAGTGGATGTCGTCGATGCCGTCCAGCACTCGCGTGACGAGCTGCAGGCCGCTGGCCCCGGTCGGGAGGTCGACCTGCGTGACGTCGCCGGTCACCACCATCTTGGAACCGAAGCCGAGTCGGGTGAGGAACATCTTCATCTGCTCGGGCGTGGTGTTCTGCGCCTCGTCGAGGACGACGAACGCGTCGTTGAGCGTGCGACCGCGCATGTAGGCGAGCGGAGCCACCTCGACCGTGCCGGCCGCGAGCAGCTTGGGCACCACCTCGGGATCCATCATCTCGTTCAGGGCGTCGTAGAGCGGCCGCAGATAGGGGTCGATCTTGTCGGTGAGCGTGCCGGGCAGGAAGCCGAGGCGCTCACCCGCCTCGACCGCGGGGCGCGTCAGGATGATGCGCGTCACCTCGCGGCGCTGCAGCGCCTGGACGGCCTTCGCCATCGCGAGGTAGGTCTTGCCGGTACCGGCTGGGCCGATGCCGAAGACGATCGTGTTCTCGTCGATGGCGTCGACGTACTCTTTCTGGCCGAGCGTCTTCGCGCGGACGCTCTTGCCCTTGTTCGTGACGATGGCGGTGCCGAAGAGATCGGCCGGGTGCCCCTGGTTGTTGTCGAGGATCCGGCCCGTGGTCGCCACGTCGGCGGCACCGAGATCGTGGCCCTGGCGCACCATGGCGACGAGCTCGTCGACGAGCACGTGGGCTCGTTCGACGTCGGCGCGGGGGCCCTCGAGGGCGACCTCGTTGCCGCGGACGAGGACGCGAACCAGCGGATACTGCTTCTCGACCGCTCGGAGCAGTCGGTCTTGCGGGCCGAGGAGTTGCACCATGGCCACCCCGTCGACGACGAGGTCGACACGCGACGTGTCTTGGAGGTCGTTGCTGGAATTGCTAGGCAAGTGAGCCTTCCTGGAGATTCCCGGCCATCACGTGTGCGTGGACGTGGAAAACGGTCTGACCGACGGCTTCGCCGGTATTGAAGATCAAGCGGAACTGACCGAGCGGGAATTCCTTCATCAGCGAAGGGTCTTCGGCCAGTGAGCGACCGACGGCGACGACGTCGGCCAGCAGACCGGGATCGCCCGCCGCCAGTTCGACGACGTTCGCGTACTGCTGGGTCTTCGGAACGACGAGCAGGTGCACGGGAGCCTTGGGAGCGATGTCGTGGAACGCGATCACCGTCTCGGACTCGTAGACGATCGTCGCCGGGATCTCGCGCCGGACGATGCGCGTGAAGATGGACGGCTCGGTCTCCTGCTCGTGACTCATGCCCCTCATCGTACCGATCCCGCTAGCGGCGAGACCGGGGTCACCAACGCCCGAGGCGAACACTGAGAACGGCCAGCGCGGCAGGCCCGGCCGTCGACGTGCGCAGCACCGAGTCGCCGAGTCTCACCGTGGTCGCCCCGGCGGCCTCGAGCGTCAGGATCTCGTGGGGCGTGACGCCGCCCTCCGGGCCGACCACGATGACCACGTCGGACTCGTCGCCCAGATCGACCTCGGCCAGCGACCGGGTGGCGGTCGGTTCGAGGATCAGGACCCGGGATGATCCTGCGCGTTTCACCAGATCGGCCGTCGTGGCGACCTGCCCGACCTGCGGCGCCCACGGACGGACGGACTGCTTCGTGGCCTCACGCACCACCGCCGACCAGCGCGCCAGGCCCTTGGCGACCTTCGGGCCCTCCCACCGGGAGATGCTCCGCCCGGCGGCCCACGGCACGACCTCGTCGACGCCGAGCTCGGTCGCCGCCTGGACGGCGAGCTCGTCGCGGTCGCCCTTGGCGAGGGCCTGGGCGAGGACCACCCGGCGGGCGGGCGCAGGATGCTCCGTGACGGCCTGGACGGACAGCACCAATCGGTCGCCGCTCGCCTCGCGCACCTCGCCCTCGACGACGAGCCCGCGCCCGTTGCCGACCCGCAGAGTCTCACCGACTCGCACTCGGCTGACCGTCACGGCGTGCCGAGCCTCGGGCCCGGTCACGATGACGTCCGATCCGACCGCGGAGTCGGCGAGCTCTTCGACGAGGTAGAAGTGGGCCACGATCAGAAGTTGAGGAAGCGGTCGCGCAGCTTGCCGAACAGCCCCTGCTGGAACTGCGAGAGCATCGGCTGGTCGTGTTTGCGACCGGAGGCGAACTTCTCGATCAACTCGCGCTCTTTGTGCGAGAGCTTGGTCGGGGTGATGACCTGCACGCCGATCTTGAGATCGCCGCGACCCGAACCACGGAGCCTGGTGACACCGCGGTCTTTGATCGTGATGACGTCGGCGCTCTGAGTGCCCGGCTTCACCTCGACCTGGATGTCGCCGTCGAGCGCTGTGACCGTGGTCGACGTTCCGAGGATCGCATCCGCCATCTGCACCTCGAGCGTGGCGAGGAGGTCGTCGCCGTTGCGGCTGTAGACGTCGTGGTGCTTGACCTTGACCTCGAGGTAGAGGTCGCCGTTCGGACCACCGGCGGGGCCGACCTCGCCCTGGCCGGGCATCTGGAGCCGGATGCCGGTGTCGACGCCGGCGGGGATGTCGACGGGGATCGTGCGGCGTGCGCGGACCCGGCCCTGACCCTGGCAGGTCGGGCACGGGTTCGGGATGACGGTGCCGTAGCCGCGGCAGGTGCCGCAGGGGCTGGAGGTCATGACGTTGCCGAGCAGCGATCGGACGGTGCGCTGGATCTGACCCGAACCGCCGCAGATGTCGCACGTCTGGGGGCTGGTGCCCGGGGCGCAGCAGGAGCCGTGGCAGGTGTCGCACAGCACGGCCGTGTCGACCTCGATGTCGCGCTGGACGCCGAACACGATGTCGTCGAGCTCGACTTCGAGGCGGAGCAGGGCGTCTTGACCGCGCTCGCGCCTCGATCGCGGGCCCTGCCGCTGCTGCTGTCCGCCGCCGAAGAACGCGTCGAAGATGTCGCCGAAGCCACCTGCACCGCCACCACCGCCGAAGCCGGCCTGGGGACCGGCGTCGTAGCGCTGCCGCTGCTGCGGGTCGCTGAGGACGTCGTAGGCGTGCGTGACGTCTTTGAACCGCTCGGAGGCCTCCGGGCTCGGGTTGACGTCGGGGTGCAGCTCGCGCGCGAGCTTCCGGTACGCCTTCTTGATCTCTTCGGGCGTCGCCTGCCGGTCGACCCCGAGGACCTCGTAGTGATCTGCCACTTGTCTCCGTCGTGCTTCTTGTGGTGCTGGTGTCATGGATGGGCGCCGTGCGGTGCCCCGGTCTGAAGTTCTGTCTGGGGTGCGGCCCGTCAGTGCTCGCCGAGGAGCCCGGACAGGTAGCGGGCGACCGCGCGGACGGCCGCCATGTTGCTCGAGTAGTCCATCCGGGTGGGGCCCAGGACGCCGAGGCGGGCGATCTCGCCGCCGGACGCCGTGTACCGCGAGGCCAGCACCGAGGTCTGCGCCAGACCGAACGACTCGTTCTCTCGGCCGATGCTCGCGACGACGTCGACGTCGCCGGCCCGCATCTCGCCGAACAGGCGCAGGAGCGTGACCTGCTCCTCGATCGCCTCGAGGACGGGGAAGAGATTGCCCGAGAAGTCGTCCTCGGTGAGGACGAGGTTCGCTGCTCCCGCCATGACGAGCTTCTCCTGGCGGCCGGCCGTCGCTTCGTCGAGGAGGCTCTTGACCACCCCTCGACGAACGGCGTGCGCTCGGGACGGAACTGCGCCGGGAAGTCGACGAGCCTGGAAGCCGCCTCGGTCAGGGAGCGACCGCCGATGAGACCATTGAGCTTTGCGCGCAGCTCGCCGAGGAAGGCCTCGTCGATCTCGCGACCCGTGTCGAGGGTGCGCTGCTCGACGTGACCGGCGTCGGTGATGAGGACCGTCATCACGCGGGTGTCGCTGAGCCGGACCAGCTCGACGTGCCGGACGGCGGCGCTGGAGAAGGTGGGGTACTGGACGAGGGCGACCTGATTGGTGAGCTGCGAGAGCAGCCGGACCGTGCGCGAGAGAACCTCGTCGAGATCGGAGGAGTTGCCGAGGAACGTCTCGATGGCCGTGCGCTGCGCCTGGCTGAGAGGACGGAGATCGGCCATCTGATTGACGAAGAGCCGGTACCCCTTGTCTGTCGGCACGCGGCCGGACGAGGTGTGCGGGGCGGCGATGAGCTCTTCTTCTTCGAGGAGGGCCATGTCGTTGCGGATCGTCGCCGCGGAGACGCCGAACTGGTGACGCTCGACGATCGACTTGGAGCCGACCGGCTCCCGTGACTCGACGTAGTCGTGCACGATCACCCGGAGGACTTCGAGACCTCGCTCGCTGACCACAGCCACCTCCTGCCTCCGCACCACCTGCGCGACGGCGCCCTGCCAGGCGCTGGCACTCCGTCGATAAGACTGCTAATCCTACTCCACGCTCCTGCACACCTCTGGCCTCGGTGGCCCGCGTGCCGATATGCTCGGGGCCGTCCAGGCCTTCCCAGCGATCTCCGGGCGGGCGCAAAGGCGCAGACGATTGGTGAATCGAAATGACCGACACCCCGAATCCGGCCGGCGATCACGAACCGACTCCCCCGCCCGGCTCCTCCGGAAACCCCGGCGGCCAGCAGGGAGCCGCACCCGGTGGCGCGCCGGGTGGCGCGCCGTACGGCGGCAATTACACGCCGCAGCCGATGCGTCCGGAGGACGAGCGGCTGTGGGCGACGCTGATCCACATCGGCGGCATCCCGTTCGGCTTCCTTCCCTCGCTGATCGGCTACCTCGTGCTTCGAGACCGCGGCCCGTTCATCCGGGAGCACACGCGCGCCGCCCTCAACTTCCAGTTGACGATGCTGATCGGTTACGTGATCGGCGCGATCCTGACCATCGTGTTCATCGGCACGCTCATCATCTTCGCGGTCGGCATCGTGATCATCATCTTCTCGATCATCGCCGCGATCGCCGCCAACCGGGGCCAGTACTACAGGTACCCGATCTCGATCGAATTCATCAAGAACTGAGGCGGCCGCTCCCGCACCGCCCCTCGACCCGCTTCGGACACGGCGACGGTCGGCGGACGGGCGCTACTCGCACGCGACGAGGTCCGTGCCCGAGGGCAGTGCCCGAGGGCAGTGCCCCAGCGTCGTCGCCGAGGATCAGTCGCCGAGCAGACGACGCACGACGGCGTCGGCGAGGAGGCGGCCGCGCAGGGTGAGCCGCATCGTCCCGGCGAGGGCGGCTCGTCCGTCGACGAGCCCGTCGGCGATCAGACCCGCCACGGCGGCGCGGCCGGTGGCGTCGAGCTCCGCGGTCGACAGTTCGTCCCGAACCCGGACGGCGAGCAGGATCCGCTCGGTTCGGCGGGTCTCGGAGTCGAGGGTCTCGCGCCCGGCCGCCGGTGACACGCCGGCCAGGATGCGGTCGGCGTAGGCCGCGGGGTGCTTGACGTTCCACCAGCGGACACCACCGACGTGGCTGTGCGCGCCGGGACCCACTCCCCACCAGTCGTGCCCCTGCCAGTAGGCGAGGTTGTGTCTGCTCGCGTGGGCGTCGCCCTTCGCCCAGTTGCTGACCTCGTACCAGTCGTACCCGGCATCGGCGAGGCGCCGATCGGCCAGCTCGTACATGTCGGCGGCGGTGTCGTCGTCCGGCTGGGCGACTTCGCCGCGACGGATCTGACGCGCCAGCTTGGTGCCGTCCTCGACGATCAGCGAGTACGCCGAGAGGTGGTCGGGCTCCTGCAGGAGGGCGGCGTCGAGCGACTGCTCCCAGTCGCCCAGGGTCTCGCCCGGCGTGCCGTAGATGAGATCGAGGCTGACGTCGAGACCGGCGTCGCGCGCCCACCGGACGACGAGCGGAATGCGCGCCGGGTCGTGGGTGCGCTCGAGGGTGGCCAGCACCCGCGGAACGGCCGACTGCATGCCGAAGCTGACCCGTGTGAATCCGGCCGCCTTGAGCTCGCGGAGGTACGCGGCGTCGACGGAGTCGGGATTGGCCTCGGTGGTGACCTCGGCTCCAGCGGCGAGGCTCCAGGTGTCGCGGACCGCGTGCAGCATGGCAGCGAGATCGGTCGACGGCAGCATGGTCGGGGTGCCGCCGCCGAAGAAGACGGTTGCAGCCGGACGGTCGGGAAGATCGGCGTCGTGCAGGATCCTGCCCGCCTTCTCGACCTCGAGGATCGCCTGACCGGCGTAGTCGCTGCGCTTCGCCCCGCGGAGCTCGTCGCCCGTGTACGTGTTGAAGTCGCAGTAGCCGCAGCGCACCCGGCAGAACGGGACGTGCAGGTAGACGCCGAACGCACGGCGATCCGCCCCGTCGCGAACCGTCGGGGGCAGGAGGCCGTCGGCCGGCGCCGGATCAGCGATCGGGAGAGTGCTCGGCACCGGCTAGTCGCCCACCAGCACGCGGAGGTAGCGCTGCGTGAACTTGTTCTGCTGGGCGCGCAGGAACGGGCTCACGAGCCGCCACTTCCAATTCGCAGGACGCGAGAAGGCGCGCACGGTGAGCCAGACGGAACCGTCGTCGGTCTGGTCGATCACCCACGACTCTTCGCCGCTCTCGGGGTGACCCTCGAGGGTTCCGTAGGCGAAGCCCTTGCGGGTCGGCTCGTCGATGACGTAGACGACGCGCACGGGGGCGTGCGTGGTTCGGCCGTAGGCCCTGATCTCGAGCGTGGCCGTGGTGCCGGCGGTGAGGAACGGCTCACCCTCCGGAGAGAAGTGCGATTCGCCGTCGGGCGCGGCGTAGTCGGCAGGATCGAGGGGTTGCCCTCGTCGTCGAAGGTGACGGGCGTGTAAGCGCCCTCGTCGACCGCAGGAATCTCGTCGACCGTGACCTTGATGCCGCTGCGCTCCTGCACCTTCCAGGTCATGATCGCCGCCCACGCGGCCTCGAAGCGCGCGTCTCCGTGGCCGACGCGCGTGCGGTACTCGACCGGGCGGAAGCCGGCGGGCGGATACTGCATCAGGTCGGGGGCCTGCGTCGCCCCGACCTGCCCGTAGGTCGTCTGGGTCTCGGTGTGTGTGGCTCGGCGCATTCGGAAAGTCTAAAGGCCGGGACGGACGCGCGCTGGCAGCCGGATCAGGTGCGGTTGCGGACGCTTCGCAGGATCCAGCCGATCACACCGATGATGAACAGGATGATCCCGACGATGATGAGGAACTTCAGCGCAGCGACGAAGATGCCGAAGCCGAAGATGACGATCGCGGCGATGATGAGAATGATGAAGAGGACAGGCATCAGCCCAGCCAACTCGCTCTGCGGCCGCTGTGCCCGCCTCGTGGCTTCGCGCTATTTCTTGTCTTTCTTCTCCACGTCGCCGGAGAGCGCAGCAATGAAAGCCTCCTGAGGGACGTCCACGCGACCGATGGTCTTCATGCGCTTCTTGCCCTCCTTCTGCTTCTCGAGCAGTTTGCGCTTGCGGGTGATGTCGCCGCCGTAGCACTTGGCGAGCACGTCTTTTCGCATCGCCCGGATCGACTCGCGCGCGATGATCCTGGCGCCGATCGCGGCTTGGATGGGTACCTCGAACTGCTGACGAGGGATGAGCTCCCGGAGGCGGCCCGTCATCAGCACGCCGTAGGCGTACGCCTTGTCGCGGTGCACGATCGTCGAGAACGCGTCGACCTGCTCGCCCTGGAGGAGGATGTCGACCTTGACGAGGTCGGCCTCCTGCTCGCCGCTCGGCTCGTAGTCGAGCGACGCGTAGCCCTGCGTCTTGCTCTTGAGCTGGTCGAAGAAGTCGAAGACGATCTCGCCCAGCGGCATGTTGTAGCGGAGCTCCACCCGGTCTTCACCGAGGTACTCCATGCCCAGGAGGGTGCCGCGGCGCCCCTGGCAGAGCTCCATGATGACGCCCACGTAGTCTTTCGGCGCCAGGATCGCGGCCTTGACGACCGGCTCGGCGACGCTGGTGATCTTGCCGTCGGGGAACTCGGACGGGTTGGTGACCGTGACGGTCTTCTTGTCTTCGGTGGTGACCTCGTAGACCACACTCGGCGCCGTCGTGATCAGGTCGAGATTGAACTCGCGCTCGAGCCGCTCGGTGATGATCTCGAGGTGCAGGAGGCCGAGGAATCCGCAGCGGAAGCCGAAGCCGAGCGCCACCGACGTCTCGGGCTCGTAGACCAGGGCCGCGTCGGAGAGCTTGAGCTTGTCGAGCGCCTCGCGCAGGACGGGGTAGTCGCTGCCGTCGATCGGATACAGCCCGGAGAACACCATCGGCAGCGGCTCGGTGTAGCCGGCCAGAGCCTCGGTCGCCGGCTTGGCCGCGGTCGTGACGGTGTCGCCGACCTTCGACTGCCGCACGTCTTTCACGCCCGTGATGAGGTAGCCGACCTCGCCGACGCTGAGCCCCTTCGAGACGGTGGGCTCCGGCGACGAGACACCGATCTCGAGGATGTCGTGGATGGCCCTGGTCGACATCATCTGGATCTTCTCGCGAGGCGAGAGGGTGCCGTCGATCATTCTGACGTAGGTGATGACACCGCGGTAGCTGTCGTACACGGAGTCGAAGATCATCGCGCGCGCCGGGGCGTCTTTGACTCCCGTGGGCGCGGGGATGCGCTGGACCACGACGTCGAGCAGCTCTTCGACACCCATGCCGGTCTTGCCGCTCACGCGGAGGACGTCTTCTGGCTTGCCGCCGATGAGCTGCGCGAGCTCGGCCGCGTACTTGTCGGGGTCTGCCGCGGGAAGGTCGATCTTGTTGAGAACGGGGATGATCTCGAGGTCGTTCTCGAGCGCCAGGTAGAGGTTGGCGAGCGTCTGGGCCTCGATGCCCTGGGCCGCGTCGACGAGCAGGATCGCGCCCTCGCACGCGGCGAGGGACCTGGACACCTCGTAGCTGAAGTCGACGTGCCCGGGGGTGTCGATCATGTTGAGAGCGTAGGTGGTGCCGTCGACGGCCCACGGCATGCGCACGGCCTGGCTCTTGATCGTGATGCCGCGCTCGCGCTCGATGTCCATGCGATCGAGGTACTGGGCACGCATCGCGCGATCTTCGACGATGCCCGTGATGCCGAGCATTCGGTCGGCGAGCGTCGACTTGCCGTGGTCGATGTGGGCGATGATGCAGAAGTTGCGGATGACCTCGGGCGCGGTCGACGCCGGTTCGAGGGCGGTTGCTGCTTGGGGACTCACGCGTTCCTTCTGGCTGGTGGGGGACGGCGCCCGGCGGTGCCGCCCGGGACGTAGAGTCGATTCTCCCATGCCGGCGAGCGGCGTCGAGCCTGCGCGCCGAGCCCGACGGCAACTCGGTCAGGCGGCAGGTGACGGAGACGGGATCTTGCCGAGGCCCGTCACGAGGTCGTCCGCCGTCGAGGCGAGGCTGATGCGGATCCAGCCCTCTCCGCTGCGCCCGAAGGCGCTCCCCGGCGCCACGGCCACGCGCTCGGTCAAGAGGAAGGTCTCGGCCCAGGTGGCGACGTCGCCGCGAGACGCGTGCGAGACGTCGATCCAGAGGTAGAAGGCCCCGTGGGGCGTCAAATAGCGGAGGCCGCGCTCGTCGAGGATGCCCGTGGCGAGCTCGAGGTTCTCGCGATAGTGCTCGCGGGCATCGGCGACGGGCTGGTTGTCACCGGTGACCGCCGCCAGCGCTGCGAGCTGGTCGGGCTCGGCCACGCAGCTGATCTGAGCCTCCTGCACGGTGCGCATCGTCTCGGCGAGTCCCTTCGGGGTCACCAGATAACCCACGCGGACGCCGGTCATCGCGTACGTCTTGCTGAGCGAGAAGACGCTGAACACGCGGTCGTCGTCGTCGAGCGCGGCCAGGCTGACGTGGGTGGCACCGTAGGTGAAGTACTCGTAGACCTCGTCGCTGATGACCCAGAGATCGTGCCGCTTGGCGAAGGAGAGGAGCTCTCGCAGAACGGCCTCGTCGAAGACGATCCCGAGCGGGTTCGACGGCGAGTTGACGATGATGGCCCGGGTCTCGGCCGTCACGAGACGTTCCAGCTCGTCGAAGTCGGGCTGGAAGCCCTGCGCCGGCAGAAGTGAATACGGAACCGGACGCGCGTCGAACATGTGGGCGTTCATCGTGAACGTCGTGTAGCCGGGATCCGGAACCAGGATCTCGTCGCCGGCCGCCAGGAGGAGGCCCATCGCCTGGTGAAGTCCCTGGGTCGCACCCACGGTCACCCAGACCTGCTCGACGTCGACGACGACACCGTTCTCGCGCGCCAGTTTCGCCACGAGGGCTTCGCGCAGGGGCGTGATCCCGCCGTTGGGCGTGTAGCCGGTGCGGTCTTCGGCCCACGCGCGCCGCGCCGCATCGATGATGTGGTGGGCGACGGGGACGTCCGGCTCGCCCACGACGAGCATCGTCACGTCATCGAGTGTGAGAGCGATCTCGAAGACGCGCCGGATGCCGGAACCGGGCACCGAGGACATGTGCGGGGCGAGCGAGGGCATGCCTCGAGATTACCGGGCAGGATCATCGCGACTCGCGCGGACGCGTCCGTTGAGACCGCGGCCCCACCCTGGTAGTGTTGTGTGTTGGCTTCCGCTGCCGCTTCCCCGCTGCGCAGCGAATCGCAGCCGAGTTCGCTTCGGCGATCGGGTCCGCCCTCTACGGATCAGGTCGGCTGCGTACAAATCATCCGGATCGACGGGTATCCGCCAGGTCCACGTCCAGACAGAGAAGGTTCACCACAGTGGCAAACATCAAGTCGCAGATCAAGCGCATCGGCACCAACAAGAAGGCTCAGGAGCGCAACAAGGCGGTCAAGAGCGGCCTCAAGACCGCGATCCGCTCGACCCACGCCGCAATCGCCACGGGCGACAAGGCCGCCGCGACCGCCGCCCTCACCGTTGCTTCGAAGAAGCTCGACAAGGCCGTCAGCAAGGGCGTCATCCACCAGAACCAGGCCGCCAACCGCAAGTCGGCGATCGCCAAGCAGGTCAGCGCTCTCTGAGCATCTCTCTTCGCTCTCGTCGAAGGCCCCGCACCCCTCCGGGTGGCGGGGCCTTCGTCGTTCGCGGGCGCGACGCGCGGACCGGACTCCGCGTCGGCGCGGCTCCGCCGGAGTGCGGCGAGAGGGCCGAAAAGCCCGCCTCAGCACTCGCAGCCGTACATTTCGGCCCACTCGGCGCACGCGACCGGCGGCGGCCACGCCGGCGCGCGGCGGGTCAGCGCAGAGCGCCTCGGCGGCTGATGACGGTGACCATTCGCTCGAGCGCGTAGACCGGGTCGCGCTCGGCGCCTTTGACGGCCGCGTCGGTCGTGGCAAGGAGGTCGATCGCGTTGCCGAGCCCCTCGTCGCTCCACCCGCTGAGGTCGCGGCGCGCGCGATCGACCTGCCAGGGTGCGAGCCCGAACTGCGACGCCAGTTGACCCGAGCCGCCGCGACCGCCGCTGACCTTGGCCATGGTGCGAAGTTTCATGGCGAACGCCGCCACGATGGGCACCGGGTCGGCACCGGAGGCGAGGGCGTGACGGAGCAGGATCAGCGCCTCGCCCTGCCGACCGGCGATGGCGGAGTCGGCCACCTTGAACGCGTTGGTCTCGACGCGCCCCGAGTAGTACTTCTCGACTGTGGCCTCAGTGATCTCGGCACTGGCATCGGACAGCAGCTGCTGGCAGGCCGAGGCGAGTTCGGCCAGGTCGTCTTGGAACGCCTGGACCAGCGCGCGGAGCGCGCCCGCGGTGACTCGCCGGCCCTCGGCCGAGAATTCGGCGGCTGCGAAGTCGAGCTTCTCCGTGTCTTTCTTGAGCTCTGCGCAGACCACCTCGATCCCGGCGCCCAGGCCGCCCCGGAGCGCATCGAGGAGTTTCTTGCCCCGAACGCCGCCGCCGTGCCGCAGCACGAGGTAGGTGTCGTCGGCCGGCGCCTGGAGGTAGTCGAGCGTCTCGGTGAGGAAGGCGTCGGTGCACTTCTCGACGCTGGAAACCCGGATGAGCCGCGGCTCGGCGAACAGGGACGGGCTCGCCAGCGTGATGAGCTCGCCCGGCCCGTAGTGATCTGCCTCGAGGTCGTTGACTTCGAGACTCGGATCTTCGGCAGCCAACTGGTCTCGGAGCTGGCGGACGGCGCGGTCGGCGAGGAACTGCTCAGGCCCGGAAACCAGGATGACGGGAGCCGGCCGGATTCGATCCCAGGCGACCTGGTCGATCGAGACGGCGCTCTTGGTCGCCTTGCCCGTCGCACGCGCAGCCACGTTCCTCCTCCGGACGCGCGCTGGATATCGCGACCGGAGTCAAGCCTAGGTGAGGCCGCCGACAGTCGCGCCCCCTGCCGCCAGACCGTCACCCGGCCGTCGGAGCCCTGGGCCACCGCCACGCTTCCGTCGGTGTCCGTTCGCTCGATCTCGGCACCCGTCCGCCTCAGCAGGGCCAGGGTCTGCGGAGTCGGATGCCCGTAGCCGTTGTCGGCGCCGACGCCGATCAGCGCGACCTCGGGTGACAGGGCTTCGTAGAGGGTCGCGCTCTGGTCACGCGATCCGTGGTGCGACACCTTCACGACGTCGACCCGGTCCGGCCTCGCGCGGCCCTGGAGCCGAAGCTGCTCGTGCTCGCCCAGGTCGCCGAGGAGGATCGCGGAGAGACACGATCTCTCGCAGTCCTGGCCGGGTCTCACCGCCAGCACGACGCTTGCGCCGTTGCCCGCGACCGTCCGGTCGGGTGGCCACAGGACCTCGGCCGTGAGTTCTCCGAGCCTGAACGTGGTGCCGGGCACGGCCGTGATGACGCGGGATCCGGCGTTCTCCAGCGAGGCGAGCAGCCGACCGGCGGCCTCGTCGTCGACCGGACCGGCGAGGACGGCCGCGGCGCGGCCGGCGAGCGTGTCGGCCGCACCCACGTGGTCGCGGTCGAAGTGGGTCAGGACGAGCAGGTCGAGTCGATCGACGCCGAAGAGGCTCAGGCAGTCGCGCAGGAGGACGTCGTCTTCTCCGGTGTCGACGAGTGCGGTGACGCCCCGAGACCGGATCAGGAGGGCATCGCCCTGGCCGACGTCGCACTGCGCGAACTGCCAGTCGCGCGGAAGGGCCAGCCGGCGCCCGACCTCTCGCCCGGTCGCGAGCGTGCCGAGGGGCACCGCCACGGCCAGCAGGATCGCGACGGCGAGCCTCCTGCCGCGTCGGTGAGGCGTCGTGAGGACGACCGCCGCCGTGAGCACCACGATGCCGGCGGCTGCGACGATCGCTGCCGTGCCGGAGCCCCACGCCAGCCTGCCTCCCGGTGCGTCCGCGAAGAATCGCGCAACGGCTGCGATCCAGGCTGCCGGAGCCCAGGCGCCGACCGCGATGACGAAAGCGCCGGGCTCCCACAGCGGGGCCAGGAGGCAGGCCGCGAGGCCCAGGACCGTGGCGACCGGTGCCGCCGGCCCGGCGAGGAGGTTCGCGACCACGCTGAACACGGGGATGGCTGGATCGAGCGTGAGCAGGAGCGGCTGACAAGCCAGTTGCGCCGCCAGGGGCACGGCGAGCGTGACGGCGAGCGGCTCCGGGACCGCCCGAGTGAGCAGGGTCGTGATCGGCCGGGTCAGGACGACGAGGCCGGCCGTGGCCAGCACGGAGAGGGAGAACGCGTAGCTGCGGGCGAGCCAGGGATCGGCTACGAGGAGAATGACGACCGCGGTCGAGAGCAGCGGGAGCCCGCCGGTCGGGCGGCCGACGCCGTGCAGCAGGAGCGCGATCAGAGCCATGATCGCGGCGCGCAGGACACTCGGTTCGGGGGTCACGATCACCACGAACAGGACGAGTGTGCCGGCGGCGAGGACGAGCCGGAGCCACCTGCGCAGACCCACAGCTCCTCCGGCGAGGAGGACCAGGCCGACGACCACGGCGCAGTTCGCCCCGGACACGGCCGTGAGGTGACTCAGCCCGGTCGCCTTCATCGACGAATCGAGGCCGGAGTCGACGCGGCCCGTGTCGCCGATGCTGAGCCCGGGCAGGAGGGCTCCCCGTCGCCCGGGAGCCTCTGCGTGAGTGTCGCGAATCCCTCGCGGACCGCGCCTGCCCAGCTCTGCAGCCCCGGCTGCGCCCTGGAGACCTCGACCTCGCCCGTCGGGTGCAGGAGGAAGCTGACCTGGTCGCCCGGAGAGGAGTCGGCGAGGCGACCCGAGAGCGCGGCCGTGTCGCCGGCGCGAGGTACCTCGGAGCCGAACGTCGCGCGGACGACGAAGACCGGAAACCTCACGCGCACAGGCTCACGCCGGGTCAGGACCGCTGCGGTCATCCGAAGATGTCCTGTCGCGGGGTCGACCGCCGTCACGACTCCCCGTAGGTGGACCTCGGCCCCCTGGCGCACGGCCTCCACGGCCGCTGCCGGTCGTCTCTCAGCGTCGCGCAGGGCAGCGCTGGTCGTTGCCGCAGCGACGGCGATCAGCACGAGCGCCACCGCGGGCAGGATCGTGCCTCGGCGCCGACGCTGCCTCGAGGAGCGCGCGACCACGAGCCCGCCGGCCACCGCGCCGAGACCCGCTGCTGCCGACGCGGCGGCGATCTGCGGCAACGCCTCCGGAGCGGGGAGCGCGACGACGAGGGCGACCCACGCGGCCGCGGCCGGCACGGCCAGTCGGACGTCGATCACGAGTCGTCAGCCGACCGTGACGGAGTCGCGCATCGCAGCCAGCTTCTTCTCGCCGATGCCGGTGACGTCGAGGAGGTCTTCGACGCTCTCGAAGCGACCGTGTTCGTCCCGCCACGCGAGAATCGCCGCCGCCGTCGCCGGCCCCACACCCGACAGCGTCTCGAGGGTGGCCTGGTCGGCCGAATTGAGGTCGACGCCGCCGGACCCCGCGGCGGCACCGGCACCCGTCGGTCCGGGAGCCGCCGGTGGCGACGGCGGGTTCTCCCCACCCTCGGCACGACGATCTGCTCGCCGTCTGTCACCGGCCGGGCCAGGTTGAGCGCCGATTCATCGGCTTCTGCGGCGAACCCGCCCGCGGCCGTGACGACATCGACCGCACGCGAACCCGCCTCGACCTCGTAGAGGCCGGGGTGCGCGACACGGCCGAGGAGATGGACGAAGACGCTGCGACCAGCAGGAGTGGAGGTGTCGACGGAACCGGTCGCGAAGTCGACGACGCCGGAGGAGCCGCCCGAATCGGTCGTCGACATCGACTCGCGGGCAGACGCGACCGCCGACAGGACGACCCCGACACCGATCAGCACCAGGACGACGATGACCACCGCGCCGAGACCCACCCGCCAGCGAGGGGCCGAACCCGGCTCGCGGAAGTCGGGGGGACGAGATTCGGCGGGGGCTGAGGCGCGAACGGCGGGAGACATGCGTCGACCCTAGGAACGACGACACGGACCCGCCGACGACGAAGGCCGCCCTGTGGAGACGGGGCGGCCTTCGAGCGGATGTGGAGAAGAGCTACTTCACGGCGATGTTCACCAGGCGCGGGGCCCGGACGATCACGGTGACGATCTCTTTCTCTCCCACGGCGCGCTGGACGGCTGCGGAGGCCCTGGCCAGCGCTTCGAGCTCGTCGGAGGACACCTTCGGCGAGACCTCGATGCGGTCGCGCACCTTTCCGTTCACCTGGATCACGGCCGTGATGCTGGTCTCGACGAGAAGGGTCGGATCGGCCTTGCGCCAGCCGAAGGTGGCGACGTCGGAGGTGTAGCCGAGTCGTTCCCACATCTCGGAGGCCGTGTAGGGCGAGAACAGCGACAGCGCGAGCGTCACGGTCTCGGTCGCTTCGCGAACGGCCGGATCGGCAGGGCCGGCTCCGGAGTCGATCACCTTGCGAATGGTGTTGACCAGCTCCATGAGCCGAGCCACGACGACGTTGAACTTGAACGCCTCCGTCAGCCCGGGCGCCTCCGAGAGGAACCGGTGCGTCGCCCGACGAAGAGCCTGGTCGCCGTCCGCCCACACGGCGTCGGGCGCCGAGGTGACGTCGGTGGCGAGGCGGAACGCGCGCGCCAGGAACTTCGCTGCACCCGCGGGCGAGACGTCCTCCCAGTTGATGTCGTCCTCCGGCGGGCCGGCGAACGCCATGGTGAGGCGGATCGCGTCGACGCCGTGCTCGGCGAGCTCGTCTCCGAGGTTGACGCCGCCCTTGCTCTTCGACATCTTCGAGCCGCCGGAGAGCACCATGCCCTGGTTGAGGAGCGCGCTGAACGGCTCGGTGAAGTTCACGTAGCCGAGATCGAACAGCACCTTCGTGATGAAGCGCGCGTAGAGCAGGTGCAGGATGGCGTGCTCGACGCCGCCGACGTACTGATCGACGGGGGCCCACTTGTCGGCCTCCTTCGGATCGAACGCCTGGCTGTCGTCTCGCGGGTTGAGGTACCGGAGGTAGTACCAGGAGCTGTCGACGAAGGTGTCCATCGTGTCGGGGTCGCGGCGCGCGGGTGATCCGTCGCGGGGTCCTCGACGGTGACCCAGTCGGTGGCCGCGCCGAGGGGCGACTGCCCCTTCGGCTTGAGATCGAGCCCATCGGTCGACGGCAGCTCGACGGGGAGCTGATCGAAGGGAACGGGAATCTCGACGCCGTCGGCACCGTGGATGATCGGGATCGGCGTGCCCCAGAACCGCTGCCGGGAGATGAGCCAGTCACGCAGCCGGTAGGTCTTCGCGGCCTTGCCGTCGCCCGACTTCTCGAGCGCTTCGACGATCCGCTTGATGCCGTTCGACTTGCTCAGGCCGGTGAACGGGCCGGAGTTGAGCAGCCGCCCCTCCCCGGTCAGGGCGACGCCCGTCTCGAGGGGATCGACCGGATCGAGATCGTCGGGCAGGATCGCCACGCCGTTCTCGTCGAGTTCGAGCGCGGGGATCACGCCGGTGACGGGTGCGTTCACATCGACGACCACGCGAACGGGCAGGGAGAACTTGCGCGCGAAGTCGAGGTCGCGCTGGTCATGCGCCGGCACGGCCATGACGGCGCCGTGACCGTAGTCGGCAAGCACGTAGTCGGCCGCCCAGATGGGGAGGCGGTCGCCCGTCATCGGATTGACGGCGTAGCGGCCCAGGAACACGCCGGTCTTCGGGCGGTCGGTCGTCATCCGCTCGATCTCGGTCGACTTCTGCACCTCGGTCAGGTAGTCCTGGAACCGGGCGCGGATCACGTCGTCGTCCTGACCGGAGACGAGCTCTGCCGCCAGATCCGACTCGGGGGCGACCACGAGGAAGGTGGCGCCGAACAGCGTGTCGGGCCGTGTCGTGAAGACCGTGATCTTCTCGGAGCGGCCCTCCACGGGGAAGTTCACGTCGGCACCGGTCGAGCGACCGATCCAGTTGCGCTGCATGGCCAGCACCTTCGCCGGCCACGCCCCTTCGAGCTGGTTCAGGTCGTCGAGCAGGCGATCGGCGTAGTCGGTGATCTTGAAGTACCACTGCGTCAGCTTCTTCTTGACGACGACCGCACCCGAGCGGTCGGAGGTTCCGTCGGGGAGCACCTGCTCGTTCGCGAGGACGGTCTGGTCGACGGGATCCCAGTTGACCCAGCTGTCTTTGCGGTAGGCCAGGCCCTTCTCGTACATCTTGAGGAACAGCCACTGGTTCCATTTGTAGTACTCGGGGTCGGACGTGTGGATCTCACGTGTCCAGTCGACGGAGACGCCGTACGCCTTCATCGACTCGCGCTGCTGGTCGATGTTCGCATAGGTCCACTCGCGAGGGTCGGTGCCCCGCTTGATCGCCGCGTTCTCGGCGGGCAGGCCGAAGCTGTCCCAGCCGACCGGGTGCAGCACCTGGAAACCCTGCTGGCGCCAGTAGCGCGCGACGATGTCGCCGAATGCGAACGCCTCGGCGTGACCCATGTGCAGGTCGCCCGACGGGTACGAGAACATGTCCATGATGTACTTGCGCGGGCGTTTGTCGGCGGGGTCGTCGACGGTGAAGGGCTGGCGCTCCTCCCACAGGGCCAGCCACTTCGCCTGGATCGCCTCGAAGTCGTAGTCTCGCGGGCTCGACTCGGCCGTCAGGTTCTGCTCGTGCTCGTATGCCACGGATGATCTCAATTCAGGTCTGGAAGAGGAGCCAGAGGCGCACGCGTCGCTGGGACGGTGCTGGCGGCCCAAGGAACTAGATTAGCGACTCATCCCTCCGAGGATCGCACGGGCGGTCCAGCGAGCCCGAGCGCGGCGATCCCGCGCCGGAATCCGTGACCGGAAGCGGCGTCTCGAGGTCGGGAACGCGGGTATCGGCGCCGACGACGGCGAGGAGCGCGGCGGCCTTCGTGCGGGTCTCCGCGAGCTCCTCGAGGGGCACGGACGACGCGGTGATCCCGCCGCCGACGCCGATCGTGGCGGTCCCGGTCGAGACGTCGAGCACGATCGACCGGATCACGACCGAGAGGTCGACGCTGCCGTCGAGACCGAATCGGCCGACCGCCCCGGAATAGACGCCCCGCGGGGCCGTTTCCCAGGCGGAGAGCAGGCGGACGACACTGTGCTTCGGCGCACCCGTCATCGAACCGGGCGGGAAGGTCGCCCGGACCGCATCGACCCCCGTGAGACCGGGGCGCAGGCGACCGCTGAGGGTCGAGACGAGCTGGTGGACGTGCTCGTAGCTGTGGACCTCGAAGAGCGCGGTGACCTCGACGCCGCCCGGAACGCAGACCCGGCTCAGGTCGTTCCGCATCAGATCGACGATCATCAGGTTCTCGGCGCGCTCCTTGGGGTTGGTTCGGAGCTCCCCGACGCGGCCTGCGTCGACGCGCGGATCGGCGTCGCGCGGCCGGGTCCCCTTGATCGGCGCGCTGGTGACGACCCCCGAGGGGTCGACGGTGAGGAACGTCTCGGGCGAGGAGCCGAGGAGCGACACCCCGCCGAGCCGGAGGAAGCAGGCGCGAGGCGCGGGCGACGACCGGCGAAGCCGACCGTAGAGGACGAGGTCGTCCTCGTCGACGCCTCGGACGCTCACCGACGTGGTGAGGCACATCACGAACGCGTCGCCCTCGTGGATCGCCGCCTGGCAGTTCGCGATCAGGTCGAGATAGCGCTCGTCGCTGTCGGCCCACTCGGCGACGCGAGGCCGCGACGTCCCGGGCGCGGGAGGCATCCCCTCGGAATCGCTCGACCACCACGCGAGAAGCTCCGCCACCCACTCGGTGTGGTCGCCGTCGACGACGAGTTCGACGAGGCCGGCGTCGTGGTCGAAGACCAGCGCCCTGTCGACCGCGAGGAGGGCGAGATCGGGGTGCGCAGGATCACCGAGGGCTTGTGCCCAGGCGCTCTCCCCCGGCGCGAGGAGGTCGGCGCCGGCGCCGTAGCCGACCCAGCCCCACCAGCCGAGCGGCTCGTGATCCTGAGCCCTTTGAGCGGCGTCGTCGGAGACGCGTCGCCAGGCGGCCTCGAGGCTGCCGGGCTCTTTCGCGGAGGCGAGCAGGATCTCGTCGCCCCAGCCGAGGTAGGAGACACGCGGATGGCCGTCGCGCGGGGACGCGAGCCGTGCGTCGCCCTCGACGCCGGCGTCGAACCACACGACGTCGCCTCGATCTCCTAGCCGGGCGAGCACCGTCTCGGCGGGAATCCAGCGACCGAGCGTGACTCGCGTGACGTTCCGCATACCCTTGATGATATGGACGCCATCCGTGAATATCGCTGGGCGGAGGGCGCTCTCGTCGCTGCGTCGCACGAGTCGAGAGCCCCCGTGTCGGTCAGCGACTCCTGGCTCCTCGACGACGGGGCGGCTCTCGCCCTCGACGTCCACCGTTCCCGGTTCATCGCCTCCCTGAAGCTCGTCGCACCGGAGCGTGTCGACGAGGCGAACGCGTTCTGGGACGCGGCACTGCGCGCGCTGCCGCTCGAGGGCAGCTGGTTCCCTCGGCTGGACCTGGCAGCGCCGTCGCCTGGGCGCGAGTCCGCGTTCCGGCTTGCGATCCGCCCTGCCCCCGTCCGCAGATCGTCGCTCTCCCTCGCCACCGCGTCGCACGACCCTCGGCAGCTGCCGCGCGTGAAGGGCCCGACCTGGCCCGGCTCGATGACCTCAGGGCCGAGGCGAACGCTGCAGGATCCGACGAGGCCGTCATCCTGTCGCCCGCCGGTGACGTGGTCGAGGGCAACTACACGTCGCTGGTGTGGTGGCGCGGTGACGCCCTGTGCGTCGTCGACGACGACCTCCCCGCCTGCCGGGCGTCACAGAGCGGTCGCTGGTGACTCTCGCGACGGCGTTGGGCGTCGAGATCCTGCGCGATGTGACGGCTCCCGACGGGCTCGACGGGCTCGAGGTGTGGGCGCTCAACTCGCTGCACGGGGCTCGGATCGCCACGAGCTGGGCGGAGGGCCCCGCCCTGGCCGAGCAGCCCGGTCGACTCCGGCTCTGGCGCACGCGCCTCGACGCCCTTCGGCGGCCCGTGCGCTGACCCGGCCCGCCGGCGGCGGTCACGCGAACAGGATCGTGCGCGTCACGAGTGCGGTCGGCACCGGCACGTGCGAGATGAGCAGCACCGTCGTGCCGGTCTCGGCCGCCGTCAACAGCACGTCGTGAAGCAGTTCGTCTGCCAGGTCGGGGTCGACGCCGGCGGCGGGCTCATCGAGCACGAGCAGCGGGAAGCCGTGCAGGAGAGCCCGCGCCAGCGAGATACGCTGGGCCTGCCCTCCCGACACCAGTGCCCCCGCTCGCCCAGCCGCGCGTCGAGACCACCTCGTTCTCTCAGCCACTCGCCGAGGCCGACGCGCTCGAGGATCTCCTCCAGGTCGGCGTCGGTCGCCGTGTCTCGGGCGAAGAGGAGGTTCTGGCGGACGTTCTCGTCGAACAGGTAGGGCTGCTGCTCGAGGAGGCCGATGGTGGCGCGCACCGACTCCGGGTCGAGCGTGCGCGCCTCGTACCCGGCGACCTCGTAGCTTCCCGAGTAGTCGAGAAAGCGCACCAGGATCGATGCCAGCGTCGACTTGCCGACACCGCTCGGGCCCTGGAGGACGAGTCGCTCTCCGACGCGCAGGTCGAGGTCGACCGCCGAGAGGGCGGGATGCGCGGCCCCCGGCCAGCGCGCGCCGAGCCCGCGGAGTCTCACGGCCAGATCGCCGGGATGGCCGAACTCCAGCGGAGCCGCGGGTCGCCCGGCCGGACTCCCCTGCCGTTCGTCGTCGCGAACGTCCGACTCGTCATGCTCGTCGACCACGATCTCGGCGGCGAGCTCGGCGGGTACCGCGGCCTCGACTCGCGCTCCACTCGCGGCGACCCTGCGCCAGGCGAGGACCGCCACCGGAACCGACCCGACGACCTCGAAGACGGCCAGCGGCACCAGTGCCACCAGGGCGAACTCCGGGCCGGAGAGCCCGTGCCCGATCGCGCTGTGCCCCGCCCACACGGTGCCGATCACGGTGACGCCGGTGAGGAGCGAGACGAGACCCGCGACGAGCCCCGAAGTGGAAGCCCGGCGAAGGGATGCGCGGCGAAGGTCGTCATCGAGCGATCTCACCCTCGCCAGCTGCGCACCGATGGCGTCGAAGGCGACCAGGACGTCGAGATTCTGCAGCGTGTCGAGCACGGCGGCTCCGAGGGCGCCGCGCCTCTGGGCCAGGCTTCGCTCCGTCTGCGTGGCCAGCGCGTTCGCCACGAGGCTGGTGACGAGGAAGGCTACGACGAGCGACACGAGCAGGACGACACCGCCGCTCGGCGACACGATGAACACACCGGCGACCGCCAGGAGCGACGAGAGGGCCGAGATGACCAAGGGCTGCACGACGCGGAGCGGAAGGTCTTGGAGCGCGTCCACGTCGCTGACGACGCTCGTGAGGAGATCGCCTCGGGATGTGCGGGACAGGCCGGCAGGGGCGATCCGGACCAGGCGCCGGTAGAGCCGGGTGCGGACGACGGCGAGCTGGCGGAACGCGGCGTCGTGGCTGGTCAGCCGCTCCAGGTAGCGGAAGAAGGCGCGCGTCAGGGCGAACAGCCGCACCGAGACGATCGCGATGGACAGGTAGAGGATGGGCGGCTGCTCGGCCGCACGGGTGATCAGGTAGGCGCTGGTCGCCAACAGAGCGATGCCGCTCAGAGCACCGAGGGCGCCCGTGGCCAGGCCTCGCCACGAGCGCGACAGCGGTGGTTGCGCCGTACGCAGGATCGACTCGCTCACGCGGTCACCGCCTGTCGGGTCTCGATCGCGGCGGTGGGTTCGAGTCGGTACACGCGGTCGGTTCCCGCGAGCACACCCGGCCGATGCGTCACGACCACGACGGCGACTCCGCGCGCTGCGATCCGCCGCAGCCCCTCGACGAGTTCCTGTTCTGTGACGAGGTCGAGGGCGGAGGTGGGTTCGTCGACCAGGAGGAGTCGCACGGGGCGCCGCGCGAGACGGTAGAGGGCTCTCGCCAGGGCGACGCGCTGCGCCTGACCGCCAGACAACCCCGAGCCTCCTGCCCCCAGCTCGATCCCGGGGTCGAGGTCGCGGCCGCCCGCCGTCGTGAGTGCGTCGACCACCTGATCGAGATCGATGTCGTCTCCGAGCGCCACGTTGCTCGCGATCGTGCCGGAGAGAAGGCCTGGCACCTGCCCTGACCACGCCGTCTCGTCGTGCGACGGAGCCGCGGAGTCGGAGCGCCAGCGCAGGGTTCCGCCGGCCTCCACGGTGCCCAGGACGGCGCCGAGAAGGCTCGATTTGCCGACTCCCGACCTCCCCGCGACGGCGGTCAGGACCCCCGTCTCGAAGTCGAGGTCGACGGGACCGAACACGTGGTCGTCGCCGAAGGAGACGGACAGGTCGCGCAGCTGCAGGACGTCGTGCGCCGGGCGGTTGCGTGCGGCAGCCGGAGCTGGGACGGTCGAGGATCGAGAGACGGAGGTGTCGGCACCCTCCGCCTCGTCGGCCAGCACCTCGAAGACGTCGTCCGCCGCTGCGATGCCGTCGGCGGCCGCATGGTAGTTGGCGCCGACCTGCCGCAGCGGGAGGTACGCCTCCGGCGTCAGCAGCAGGAGGAAGAGGCCGACGGGCAGCTCGAGGGACCCACTGACGAGTCGGACGCCGATGGCGACCGCCACGAGTGCGACCGAAAGCGACGCCGCCATCTCGAGAGCGAAGCCGGAGAGGAAGGAGACCTGCAGCACCTTCATGGTGGAGCTGCGGTAATCGTCGGTGAGTGCACCGATCCTGCGGATCTGCCGTCGCTCCCGCCCGAACACCTTCAGCGTCGAGAGGCCGTTCACCGCGTCGAGGAAGCTCGACGCGAGCCGGGCGAGGCGCTCCCACTGCCGGGCCTGTGCCGAGCGCGTCGTCCAGCCGATCAGGATCATGAAGACCGGAATGAGAGGCAGCGTGACGACCACGATGACGCCCGACAGGACGTCTTGCGTGAAGAGCACGACGACGAGCAGCGGGGTCGCGAGAGCGGTCAGGATCAGCTGCGGGAGGTACTTCGCGAAGTACTCGTCGAGGGCATCGAGACCGGGGCCGATCAGAGTGGCGAGCCGCGCCGAGTTCCGGGTGGCGAGCCACGCGTGCCCTCGGCTCACGACCTTCTCGACGACCCGGCTGCGCAATTGGCTCTTCACTTTCACGGCCGTGCGTGCGGCCAGGGCCTCGAGCGCCCAGCCGAGAAGCGACCGGCACAGGATCGTGACGGCGAGGGCGACCAGATAGCCGGGCAGGCGCTGCGGTTCACGGTCGACGACCACGACCACCGCGCGCGAGACGAGGAAGGCGAAGGCCACCGTGAAGAAGGTCTGCACCGCCCCGAGAGCCGCGCCCGCCGCCAGGAACCCCCGGACGGCCGAGGCGTAGCGCAGCAGGCGCGGATCGAGTGGCTTCATCGTCTCGGCCCCGCTCAGTGGGCGCCGGCGGTGATGATCGCCCGAGTGACGCGCTTGCGGAAGATCCAGTAGGTGAAGCCCTGGTAGGCGAGGATCAGCGGGACGAAGATCAGCGAGATCCAGCTCATCACCTCGAGCGTGTAGTGGCCGCTGGAGGCGTTCGCGATGGTCATCGTGTTCGCCGGATCGTTCGTCGCCGGCAGGACGTTCGGGAACAGCGCCGCGAACAGGCTCGCCACGGCCAGCGCGATCGTCGCCGCCATGAAGCCGAAGGCGATCCCCTCCCGCCCTCGGACATTGGCGATGTACGACACGAGGATGGTCACGACCGCCGCAATCGACAGCACGATCGACAACGGCCTGCCGTGGGCGACGCAGGTCGCCAGGAGGAAGCCTCCGGCGATCACGATCGTGACGGCACCCGATCGCACGGCCAGCTTCCGCGCTCTCACGCGGATCTCGCCGTCGGTCTTGAGCGACACGAAGATCACCCCGTGCGTGAAGAACAGGAGCAGCGTCGCGAGGCCGCCGACGATCGAGTAGGCGTTGAAGAGGTCGGCGAACGAGCCGATGTAGTCGAAGTTCTTGTCGAGGGCCATGCCGCGGACCAGGTTCGCGAACACCAGTCCCCAGAGGAACGCCGGCACGACCGAGCCGATGAAGATCATGCGGTCGAAGGTGCGCTTCCAGCGGTGCTCGGGCCGCTGGTGGCGGTACTCGAACGACACGCCGCGAAGGATCAGGGCCAGCAGGATGAACAGCATCGGCAGGTAGAAACCGCTGAACACCGTCGCATACCACTCGGGGAATGCAGCGAAGAGTGCGGCGCCGGCGACGATCACCCAGGTCTCGTTGAGGTCCCAGACCGGACCGATGGTGTTGATCAGGACGCGGCGATCCGTGTCGTCCTTGGCGAGGAAGGGCAGTGACATGCCGACGCCGAAATCGAAGCCGTCGAGGACGAAGTAGCCGGTGAAGAACAGGCCGATGAGCAGGAACCAGAGGTCGGGAAGACTCATCAGTACACCGTCGCTTCGTGGAGCAGCTCGCCCGTGGTCGCGTCGATCTTGGTCGGCTCGTCCGGACCCTTCTGAGCGGCTTTGAGGATCAGCCGGAACTCGACGACCGCCAGGGTGGCGTAGATCGCCGTGAAGGCGATCAGGGAGATGAGGACTTCGACCCCCGTCGTTCCCGGCGAGACACCGTCGCTCGTCTTCAGCAAGCCGAACACGAGCCAGGGTTGCCGGCCCATCTCGGTGAAGACCCAGCCGATCACCATGGCGGCGAGCGGGAGCGGGAAGCTCCACGTCGCGGCGCGCCAGACCCACTTGTTCTTCGGCATGCGCCCCTTGCGCGTGACCCAGAGGCCGACCACGGAGATCAGGATCGCGATCATGCCGAGGCCCATCATCCAGCGGAACGACCAGTAGGTGATCCAGATGATCGGCGAGTAGTCGCCCGGTCCGTAGGCGGCGCGGTACTGCGCCTGCAGATTGTTGATGCCCTCGACCGTGCCGTCGAAGGTGTGGGTCGACAGGAAGGAGAGCAGGTACGGGACGCGGATGCTGAACAGCTCGTGCACGCCGTCGGGAGTTCCGAGCGTGAAGATCGAGAACGACGCGTTGAAGCCGGTGGACGTGTGATAGAGCGCCTCGGCCGAGGCCATCTTCATCGGCTGCGTCTCGACCATCGCGAGGCCCAGTTGGTCGCCGGAGAGGATCGTGAGAGCCCCGGCCGCGATCATCATCCAGAGACCGAATCGGAGTGCCGGACGCATGGTCTCGAGGTGCTGGTTGCGGTAGAGGTGCCAGGCCGCGACCGAGATGATCACGGCGGCCGACACCATGAAGCAGGCGAAGAGCGTGTGCGGGAACGCGGCGAGAGCGACCTTGTTCGTGAGCACGGCCCAGATGTCGGTGAGCTCGGCGCGGCCCTTGGCGTGGTTGATCACGTAGCCGACCGGATGCTGCATGAACGAATTCGCGCAGATGATGAAGTACGCGGAGGCGATGCTTCCGACGGTGGCGCCCCAGATCGCCGTCAGATGCAGCCCCTTGGGCACGCGATCCCAACCGAAGATCCAGACGCCGAGGAACGTGGCCTCGAGGAAGAACGCCAGGAGCCCCTCGAGGGCGAGTGGTGCTCGAAGACGTCGCCGACGAAGCGCGAGTACTCCGACCAGTTCATGCCGAACTGGAACTCCTGCACGATGCCGGTGACGACGCCCATCGCGAAGTTGATCAGGAAGATCTTGCCGAAGAACTTCGCGAGCTGCAGGTAGTGGGCCCGGCCCGTGCGGTACCAGGCGGTCTGGAAGACGGCGACGGTGAAGCCCATCCCGATGGTGAGCGGGACGAAGAGGAAGTGATAGACGGTGGTCAGCCCGAACTGCCACCTGGACAGGAGGAGAGGGCTCAGGATCTCGTTCATGGGGCGACTGCCGGGTGGTACAAGAGGTGCTTCTTCCTCGGGCGGATGAGGTGGTGGGTCTCGCCTTCGTGACTCCCAGGACAAGAAAAACTCTACGTCTGCGCCGGACGCAGAACGGGCCGTCAAAGCTGCGAAAACCCTGATCACACCGGGGATCGCTCGACCTCAAGATACCGCGCGATCGCGGCGAACGAAAGGGCGGTCGCCCGGGAGCCTCCGGCCCGGGCGACCGCCCTTCAGGGTGTCGCTACGCTACAGGTGTCGTTTACTTGACGATCCCGGCGTCCTTCAGGAACGCCTTCGCGATGACCGCGGCCGACGACTTGTCGTCGACGCTCTTCGTGTTGAGGTCGATGAGCTCCGACTGCGTCAGCTTCGCATTGACGGACTCGATCACCTTGGCGGCTTTCGCGTCCACCTTCTTGTCGACCACGGGGATGACCTGCTGCGGCAGGATCATGTTCTCCGGGTCCTTCAGGCTCACGAAGTCGTTCGCCTTGATGGCAGGACTCGCCGAATAGATGTCGGCCAGCTGCACCTGACCGTTCTTGAGCGCCGCGACGGTGTTGGCTCCGCCGGAGTCGCTGATCGTCTTGAGGGTCGCGGTCGTTCCGTAGACGCTCTTCAGACCTGTGATCCCGTAGGGCCTCGTCTGGAATTCGGCGTTCGCACCGACGACCAGGCTGCCCTTGTAGTCCTTCAGGTCAGCCAAGCTCGTGACGTTGTTCTTGTCGGAGAACTCCTTCGTCACCGTGTACGTGTCCTGGTCCGTCGCCGCGGCGGCCTTGAGGATGCGGAGCCCCGACGGGAGAGCATCCGGCAGGGCCGACTCGATGTCCGACTCCGACTTCGCCGTCGTCTTCGCGTCGTAGTACTGCAGAAGGCTTCCCGAGTAGTCGGGGATCACGTCGATGGTCCCCTTCTGCAGCTCGGGCAGGTAGACGCTGCGCTGACCGATGTTGAACTGGCGGTCGACCTTGAAGCCCGCGTTCTCGAGAGCCTGCGCGTATGCCTCCGCGATGATCTCGTTCGAGTAGTACTGCTGCGAGCCGATGGCGATGGTGTCGCCTGACGCCTTCGCCGTCGAGCCGGACTTGAGCGGGTCGCTCGACGAGCACCCTGCCAGGACGACCATCGCCCCGATCGCGACCGCGCCCATGACGGCGAGTCGGCCTCTCTTCGCTGTGAACATCACTTGTTTCCTTCCTGGAGTGGGGAACCCACCACCGCCCGGGAACGGGTTGCCCCGGTGCGGTCGTCTTCTGATCGTTGCCCGGCGCGGACACCCGCGGGGACGACGAGACGCTGGATGACCGAATAGACGATCTCGAGCGCTATGGCCAGAGCGATCACGAGAATCGCTCCGACGAGGATGGTGACGATGTCGTTGTTGCCGAGGCCGAGGAAGATGAAGATCCCCAGGCCGCCCGCACCGACGTAGTTCGCGAGGGTCGCGGTCGCGACGATCTGAAGCGTCGCGGAGCGCAGCCCGCCGATGATGAGGAAGCCCCAGCGGCATCTCGACCTGTGTGAGGATCTGCCACTCCGTCATGCCCTGTGCCCGGGCGGCGTCGATGACCTTCCTGTCGACCGATTCCAGACCCGAGTAGGCGCCCGCCAGGATCGACGGTATCGCCAGGATGACGAACGAGATCAGTGGAGCCCGCAGCCCGATGCCGAGAAGGACCGCGAGCAGCGTGATGACGCCGAGCGTCGGCAGCGCCCGTGCACCGCCGGAGATCAAGACGGCAGCACTCCGACCTCGACCGGTGTGGCCGATCGCCAGGCCGATGGGCAAAGCGATCACCGCGGCGATCACGAGCGAGAGAACGGTGTACCAGAGGTGCTCTCCGAGACGCTCGCCGATCGGGTTCGGGGCCGTGTGGGCCCAGTTCGCAGAATCGAAGATGAAGCTGAACGCGGAGCCGAAGAAGTTCATGCGGTGGCCAGCACCTTCCGGGCCTGGCGCCGCGACGGCGCCGCAGTGGCTCTGCTCCACGGCATGAGCGCCCGGCCGAGGAGCACGAGCAGCGCGTCGAGGACGAGGGCGAGAACGACGGTGAGGACGATCCCCGCGACGATCTCAGCGATGATGGCCCGCTGCAGCCCATCCGTGAAGAGAAGCCCCAGCCCGTTGATGCCGAGGACACCGCCGACCGTGACGAGGCTCACCGTGCTCACGACGACGACGCGCATCCCGGCGAGGAGCACGGGACCGGCCAGCGGGAAGTCCACCGCGAAGAAACGCCCCCAGGGGCCGTAGCCGATGGCTGTCGCGGACTGTCGGACGTCCGGCTCGACGGCCGCGAGGGCGTCGGCGGTCGAACGGACCATCAGAGCCATGCCGTACAGAGTCAGCGTGATGATGATGTTCGCGTCGCTTCGCAGGCTCCCGAGGAAGGTGCCCAGAACGAGCAGCAGTGGCAGCGACGGGATCGCGTACAGCAGCCCGGCGATGGTCAGCAGCGGACCCCGCACGGGCCGGAACCGGTTCGCCAGCCAGCCGAGCGGCACACTGAGCACGAACGACAGGACGATCGGCGGAATGCTCAACTGCAGATGCGCGAGTGTCGACTGCCCGAGGTAGGGCAGGTTCTGGAGGATCCAGTTCACGACGTGGGCCGCTCGCTCGCCACCTCGGCGGTGCTCTCGACAGGAACGCTGCCCGTCAGCGTGCCGGCGGGGCGCCCTCGTCGTCGACGAGGATCGAGCCGGTGGCTGTCTCCTCGATGTGGAGTGCCCGTTTTCCGCGGTTCGCCCCGACGAAGTTGGCGACGAAGTCGTCGGCGGGGTTCGAGAGGATCTCGCTCGGGGTGCCGACCTGGGCGATGTGACCGCCCTTCTGCAGGATGACGACCTGGTCGCCCAGGTAGAACGCCTCGTCGATGTCGTGGGTGACGAAGACGACGGTCTTGTCGAGATCGCGCTGCAGTCGGATGAGCTCCTCCTGCAGATCGGACCGGACCAGAGGGTCGACCGCGCCGAACGGCTCGTCCATCAGCAGGATGTTCGGGTCGACGGCCAGGCCTCGCGCGACGCCGACGCGCTGCTGCTGGCCACCGGAGAGCTGGCTCGGGTAGCGATCGGCGAAGGCGCGGTCGAGGCCGACCGTGTCCATCAGCTTCAGGGCCTGCTCGCGGGCGTCCTTCTTCTTGACACCTTTGAGCAGTGGCACCGTCGCGATGTTGTCGACGACCTTGCGGTGCGGCAGCAAGCCCGAGTTCTGCATGACGTAGCCGATGCTGCGTCGGAGCCCCACGGGTTCGATGGCGCCGATGTCGTCGCCGTCGATCTGGATGGAGCCGGAAGTCGGGTCGACCATCCGGTTGATCATCCGCAGGATCGTGGTCTTGCCGCAGCCGCTGGAGCCCACGAAAACCGTGGTCTTGCGGGAGGGGATGACGAGGCTGAAGTCTTCGACGGCCCGGGTGCCGTCGGGATATTGTTTGGTCACCGAGCGGAACTCGATCATTGGTGGCTCATTCCTCGTGGGCATCACGAATCGACACTTGCCAGGGGCGTCAACTGAACCACAGTTCGTTCCGACGCGTTACACCGACGCCACAGAGCGTCACAGAATCGTCGGAACCGCCTCCCGGTCAGGCCCGGGTGACGACGGCCCGGTCGAGGTAACCCGCCACCACGACGCGGCATTCCTCGATGAACCGGGGATCACCCTGCGGGTCGCGCGCGAAGGCCCGAGCGATCAAGGCGCTTCCGAGCTCGGTGGCGACGTCGATCGCGAACGTGAACTCGCTCGACGCGACGAGGCCGAATCTGTCGACCAGCAGGGCGGTGAACCGCTCGGCCAGCGAACGGCGGTTCTCGTCGGCCGTCTGCTTCGCGGAGTCGTCTTTGCCGCTTGGCACCTTGTCGGAGTTCTCGACGTCGCCGAAGCGGATCGCCCGGAATCCGGGCTCGGCGCGGTACATGGCGACCTCGGTGTCGATGGCGATCTCGATGGAGTCCCGCCACTCGGTCAGGCCACGCTCGATCACGGCGGCGTCGACGCGCTCGATGAGGCGCTGGACGCTGCGGACGGCAAGGGCTTCGACGACCGCGATGCGGTCGGGGAAGTACCGGTAGACGGTGCCGATCGAGGCCCCCGCGCGCTCGGCGACCATGGCCGTCGTCAGGCGCTCGAAGCCGATCTCGTCGATGATCGCCGCGGCTGCATCGAGGAGTCCTGTCAGCCGGGCCGAGCTCCGCGCCTGGACCGGCTCGTTCCTGAGCAGTGATGATCCCCCGGGCAGTGCTTCATTGACCTCGGTGACGAGCAATGGTTCTCCTTCAAAGCGAGTGGTGCGACGTCACGGAATGTCGGACGGCCCTGCTTGACTGGGACCATGTGTGGAAGATTCGTGATGTCGCGCGCCTCGAGCGACCTGGTGGCACTCTTCGACGTGGACGTGACGGGAGACACTCTTCCAGAGCCTTCCTGGAATATCGCTCCGACTGCTCCGGTGAGTCTGCTGGTCGACGCCGCCCCGCGCGGGGCCGACGCGGGCGGACCGCCCGTCCGGCGGCTCGCGTCGGCGCGCTGGGGTTTGATCCCCTCCTGGGCCGACGACCCGAAGGTCGGCGCGACGGCGTTCAACGCCCGCATCGAGACCGCTGCCGAGAAGCCGACCTTCCGCGATGCCGTCGTGTCGAGGCGCGCCGTCGTTCCGGCGTCCGGCTACTACGAGTGGGTCGTCGGTCCTGACGGCACCAAGGGTCCCGTCTACGTCCACCTTCCCGACGACGAGCTCATGCTCTTCGCGGCACTCTACGAATGGTGGCGTGATCCCCGGGTGGCACCGGACGATCCTGCGCGCTGGGTGCTCTCCACGAGCATCCTGACCAGGCCCTCCGCCGCCTCGCTCACCGCTGTGCACGAGCGCATGCCCGTCTTCGTCGGAGCCGAGCTGATGGAAGACTGGCTCGACCCCGAGACCGAAGGCGACGACGACCTGCTTCAGGGCGTCTCGGGCGAGTCCCTCCAGCACGCCGAGCGGGCCCTGTTCCGCCCGGTGGCCGAGGTCGGCGTGCCAGACTAGGCCAATGCTGGGCTCCCGAAAGTCGACCGCCGAGGGTGCTGTCTCGAACAACGCGGTCGCGAACAGCGTCGCCAACAGCGTCGAGCCGATGCTGCACCGCGCCGCTCGCATGGAGGACGCCCTGCACGCCTTCCGCGAGCGGAACGCGCGACGACGAGGTCTGATCCCGACGATCGTGCCCTACTCGGGCTACGGCGGTCAGGGCTGGATCCGCGTGCTCTGCCGCGTCCTCCTCACGAAGGAGGGCGAACGTCGCTCCACCGAGCACACGCACGTCCGCGGCTGGCGGAGCTTCACCAGCGTCCCGATCGATGCGGTGGTCGTCGAGGCGGTCGTCGACGGGCACACGCACCACGTCACGGCCGACCGGGGCGGAGTCGTCGACGCCCGGATCGAGGTCGACCTCGCGCCGGGCTGGCACACGGTGGTGCTGCGAACGGAGGGCTCCTCGACGCCGAGGCCCCGGTCTTCGTCATCGACCCCGCCGTGCGGTTCGGCATCATCTCCGACATCGACGACACCGTCATGGTCACGGCACTCCCCGTCCTCTGCTGGCGGCCTGGAACACGTTCGTCCTCGACGAGCACGCCAGGCGCCCCGTACCCGGCATGGCCGTCCTGTACGAGCGACTCCGGGCGACCCACCTCGGCTGCCCCGTGATCTACGTCTCGACCGGCGCCTGGAACGTCGCCCCGACGCTCTCGCGCTTTCTCACGCGCAACTTCTACCCACCCGGGCCGCTCCTGCTGACCGACTGGGGCCCCACGCACGACCGCTGGTTCCGGAGCGGCCGACTCCACAAAGAGCAGTCGCTCGGCCGGATCGCTGCCGAGTTCCCTCAGCTCAAGTGGCTGCTCGTCGGCGACGACGGTCAGCACGACGAGGAGCTGTACGGCGATTTCCTCCGCAATCACCCCGACAACGTCGCCGCCGTCGCCATTCGACAGCTCTCGTCGAGCGAGGCCGTGTTCGCCGGAGGCCGGTCCCGAGGGGAAGAACACGAGCGCACGACGAGGGTTCCCTGGCTCTACGCTCCCGACGGAGCGGGACTATGGGATCAACTCGTAGCCAAGGGGCTCGTCGAGTAGCTGGTCGTTAAAAGGTGGAATTCCGACTATTAGAAGGCTAAAGAGCTCTTATAGTTGAAATCATGGCTCTTAACGACCCGAAACTTTCCCCGAAAAACTCGGCGGCACGACCGACGACTGGGAGCGCCGCATCGGCGAACAGATGCGCGCCCTCCGACTCGACCGCGGCTACGACCAGGCCACCCTCGGCGATCTCGCCGATGTGAGCGTCACCTCGATCAAGAATCTCGAGAACGGCCGAGGAAGCTCTCTCCGCACCGTGATCAGGATCCTGCGAGCCCTCGAGGCGACGGCGTGGCTCGACACGCTGGCCCCGACGCCGACGGTGAGTCCGATCGACCTGCTGCGCAGCGCCGAAGCCACCCCGAGACGACGAGTCTCCCGACCGAGGAGCGACGACTGATGGCCTACACGCCCGTCGCAGCCGTCGAGGTCACCGCCTGGGGCCTGCGGGTCGGCGCCGTCGCCCCCGATCCGCGCCTCGGCGCCTACGTGTTCGAGTACTACCCCGACTGGATCGCCCGCGGAATCGAGCTCGCCCCGCTCGAGATGCCGCTGTCGCGGCAGCGCTACGTCTTCCCGGCCCTTCCCGAGAACACGTTCCACCGACTGCCCGCGATGCTGGCCGACGCTCTCCCCGACGACTTCGGAAACGCGATCATCGACGCGTGGCTCGCCAGGCAGGGCATCCGCCGCGGCGAGGTGACACCGCTCGACCGCCTGGCGTACATGTCGAACCGAGCGATGGGCGCCCTCGAGTTCCGGCCGTCGCGGGGGCCGCGGCAGCGGGTCACCAGCGCCGTCCAGATGAGCGACCTCGTCGAGGGTGCCCGCAGCGTGCTCGACGAGCGCTTCGCCGGCGATCGCGAGACCGAGGCGGCCATCCAGAGCCTCATCCAGGTCGGCACGTCCGCGGGCGGAGCGCGGGCCAAGGCGGTCATCGCCTGGAACCGCGAGACGGGCGAGATCCGCTCCGGCCAGCTCCCCGCCGCCGACGGCTTCGAGTTCTGGCTGATCAAGCTCGACGGTGTGGGTCGCGACGCCGAGCTCGGTTCGGGAGGCGAGTACGGCAGGGTCGAGTACGCCTACTCGCTGATGGCCGGTGCCGCCGGGCTCGACATGACCGAGTGCCGCCTCCTCGAAGAGAACGGTCGCGCCCACTTCATGACCAGGCGGTACGACCGAGGCGGACCGGACGGCAAGGTGCACGCGCTCACCCTCTGCGGCCTGACCCAGCTCGACTTCCGGCAGCGCCAGACCCACGACTACAGCCAGTACTTCGACGCGATCGAGCGCCTCGGGCTCGGCCCCGCCGCGAAGGAGCAGGCGTTCCGCCGCATGGTGTTCAACGTGCTCGCCGCCAACTGCGACGACCACTCGAAGAACGAGTCGTTCCTGCTGTCGGGGCCGACGGGATCCTGGGCCCTCTCCCCGCCTACGACGTCACCTTCGCCTACAACCCCACGGGTCAGTGGACCTACCAGCACCTGATGAGCGTCGACGGCCGCTTCCACGACATCGAGCGCGCCGACGTGATGGCCGTGGCCGACCGGCATCTGGTGCCCCGGGCGAGCGCCGTCGTCGACGAGGTGCGCGAGGCGGTGGCCGGCTGGCGGGGGTACGCCGACCGGGCCGGCCTCACGCGCGCGTCGGCCGACCGGATGGCAGAGGCGATGCCGCGCTGGTAGCGAGCCGCTAGGGGTGTCTCCCACGTGGCCGGAGGTCGTGCCGCGAAGTGAGAGACACGCCCTAGTGGCCGGCGCCGGCCAGCATCGCGAGGATCTCGTCGTAGGTGCCGTCGACCTCGGCGTAGCGGAGCATCTTGACGCGCTCGACCATGACCTGCTTCTCGTCCGGGCGGGTGCCGAGGATGCTCATGACCTCGTCGAGGTACTCGTCGACGGGCATGGCGTTGCCGCCCTCGTGCTGGTCCTGACCCATGAGGGTGGTGGCGACCGCCGGCGGGATCAGTTCGAGCACCTCGACGGAGGTGTCGGCGAGCTGCACGCGCAGCGCCTCGGTGAACCCGTGCACGGCCGACTTGGTCGCATCGTAGGTCGGCGTGGCCGCGAGGGGGACGAAGGCGAGTCCCGACGAGACGTTCATGATGACGGCTTCGTTCTTCGCCTGCAGGAACTCCGTGAAGGCGGCGACCATCCGGATGGTTCCGAGCAGGTTCGTCGTGACGGTGGCCTCGGCCGTCGCGAGGAAGCCGTCCGAGTGGAGGTCTTCGGGCTGCATGATGCCCGCCATGTTGATCAGCACGTCGACGTCGGGGAACCTCTCTTCGACGATCTCTCGAGCGCGCAGGATCGACGACGGGTCGGCCACGTCGAGAGCGATCGCCTCGATCCCGGGGTTGTCCCGGACGATCTGGTCGAGCAGATTCCGGCGTCGGCCGGCCACGATGACGCGGTTGCCCGCGGCCTGGAAGCGGAGGGCGAGCCCCAGACCGAGGCCCGAGGTGCCGCCGGTGATGAGGATGGTCTTGTCGGTGGTTTTCATGTGTCCAGCCTCGGTCGCGGAGGCTCGGCCGGGAAGGGAGCGTTCAGCCGGGGACCGGGAGTCCGTGGCTGAGCGCTCGGCCTGGCGGATGTCGGAGGGGTTCGTATGATTCGAACAGGTGTTCGAATGGAGACGACATGCGCATCGACGAGAAAGTACCGGTCGAGACGACCGACGACGGTTCCCCGCTTCGCTTCACGTGGCGACGGGTGGTCTACGGGGTGGTCAGTTCCCCCGAGCTGTGGATGACCAGGCAGTCGTGGTGGCGCTCGGCGACGAGGGCGCCTCGGGGCGAGGGGCAGTTCCTGCTCGAGATGCCGGTCTGGCGGGTCGACGCGCTCCCCTCACCGACGGCGCGCACCGGGTCGACGGCACCTTCGACCTCGCCCGCGATCCGGTCAGCCACGAATGGCTGCTGCTGGGCGTCTTCGACGACCAGATCGACCAGCAGCTGTTCGCGTGACGATTCGACCGAGGCGTTCGCAGAATCCACTGGCGTGTCTGATTTGATGGCCGCATGCCCCTCGCGATCGAAGACTACGCACTGATCGGCGACTGCCACACGGCCGCCCTCGTCGGAACCGACGGCAGTATCGACTGGTTGTGCCTCCCCGGTTCGACTCGGCCTCGATGTTCGCCGGCCTGCTCGGCGACGACGACAGCGGTCGCTGGCTCCTCGCACCGAAAGACGCCGCCGCGACCTCCACTCGCGCCTACGTCGACGACACCTTCGTGCTCGTGACGACGTGGACCACCGAGACCGGTGTCGTCGAGGTCACCGACCTCATGCCCTACGGCGATCGGCGTGCCGACGTGGTGCGCCGGGTCCGCGGCATCAGTGGCACGGTCACGATGACCGAAGACCTCCGCATCCGCTTCGGCTACACCACGGCGATCCCCTGGATCAGGCAGCTGAACGAAGACGGTACCCGCGACGGCGGCCCGGGCGGCAACGCCCCCGACGCCGCCCTCGACGCCGCCACGGCCGCCTCGGGTGAGCCGCACGTCGGCACGCTCATCGCGATCGCGGGGCCCGACGCCGTGATCGTACGGGGCCCGAGGCTCACCGCCGCCGACCACACGCACACCGCCACCTTCGACGTGGCCGCGGGCGAGACGGTCGACATGTCGCTGACCTGGTATCCCTCCCACCGCGTCCCCCCGGCTGCGATCGAAGTCGGCAAGCGCATCGACGAGACCGTCGACTGGTGGCGGGAATGGGCCTCCCACTCCGATGCCCCCAAGGTCTACGGGCCCGAGGTGCACCGTTCCCTCCTCCTGCTCCGCGCGCTCACGCACGAAGACACCAACGGCATCGTGGCGGCGGCCACCACGAGCCTGCCCGAACAGTTCGGCGGGGGCCGCAACTGGGACTACCGGTACGTCTGGCTGCGAGACGCCTCGATGACCCTGCAGTCGCTGATCCTGCACGGCTTCGCCGACGAGGCCACGGGCTGGCGGGACTGGCTGCTGCGGGCCATCGCCGGCGACCCGGCAGACGTGCAGATCATGTACGGCCTGAGCGGCGAACGCTACCTCGCCGAGACCACCATCGACGAGCTGCCCGGCTACCGGGGTGCGGCTCCGGTGCGCGTCGGCAACGGCGCCTACACGCAGTACCAGGGCGACGTCTTCGGCGAGGTGATGGTCGCCCTGCACGATGCCCGCGAGCTCGGCGTCGAAGAGGGGCCCGACTCGTGGGCGCTCCAGAGGGCGCTCATGCAGCACGTCGAGGAGAACTGGGACCGACCCGACAACGGCATCTGGGAGATCCGCGGTCCCGCCCAGCACTTCACCCACTCGCGGGTCATGATCTGGGCCGCCCTCGACCGTGCGGTGCGCGGCGTCCAGCAGTTCCACCTCGACGGTCCGGTCGACCGCTGGATGGCCCTGCGCGAGAAGGTGCGCGACGAGATCGAGACGCACGGCTACGACGCCGAACGGGGCTGCTACGTGCAGTACTACGGCTCGAAGGAGGTCGACGCGTCGCTGCTGCAGCTGGTGCAGGTCGGCTACGTCGACGCCCACGACCCGCGCATGCTCGGCACGGTCAAAGCCATCGAAGAAGACCTGCTGATCGACGGGCTCCTGGTGCGCTACCGCACCGAGTCCGGCGTCGACGGGCTGAGCGGCACCGAGAACCCGTTCCTCACCTGCTCGTTCTGGCTCGCCGAGCAGTACGCGCGAAGCGGCCGGATCGACGACGCCACCGCCCTGATGGACACCCTGGTCGGCTACCGGAACGACGTGGGCATGCTGAGCGAAGAGATCGAGGTCGCGACCGGCCACCACGTCGGCAACACACCGCAGGCCCTGTCGCACCTGGCGCTCGTCCGCGCGGCCGACGCCATCGATGCCGCGATCGACCACTCGCGCGGCAACCGCGGCCGCAGGCTGGCCAGCGCGCCGGGGCCGAAGCACGGCACCGAGCCGTTCGAGACGCCCCCGGCCGAACCCGATCGGTACCCCGACGACCTCGGCGCCGACCGCACCACGAGCGCCTAGGGCGTCTCTCCCACGTGGCCCGCGGTGAAGTGAGCGACACGCCCTGGCTGCGGAACGCCCCGCCCGCGAAAGCGGACGGGGCGTTCACACGCGACGGGGTCACGCCTCCTTGGAGGTCTCCCACTCGACGGGGCCGGACGAACCGGCCGGGTACGTCTCGAGCGGAACCATGTTGCTCTTCCACGCGTCGATGACCGGCTGCACGATGGCCCAGCAGCGCTCGGCCACGTCGCCGCGGATCGACAGCGTCGGGTCGTCGTGGAAGATGCCCGACAGCACCTCGCCGTAGGGCGTCAGCTCCGGCTTGCCGAGGTCGGTCTTGAAGACCGACTTCTCGAGCGAGAAGGGGTTGCCCTTGCCGTTGGTGGTGACGCCGAGCTCGAGGGTCTCGGGGCTGATCTCGATGCGGAGCGAGTCGGGGCTGGATGCCCCCTTCAGACCGGCCGGGAGCACCGGCACCGGCTTGAAGGTGATGAGCACCTCCTTGCGGATCTTGCTCATCCCCTTGCCGGAGCGCAGGACGAACGGCACGCCGGCCCACCGGCGCGTCTTGATCTCGAACTCGACCTCGGCCAGAGTCTCGGTCTGGCGCGCGTCGTCGACGCCGTCCTCGTCGGCGTACGCCGGGACCTCTTTGCCGGAGATGGTGCCCGCCGCGTACTGTCCGCGACGGCTGGCGGTGATCGGGTCGCCGTCCTTCACCCAGGTGGCACGAAGGACGCGGGCGATCTCGCTGCGGAGTTCGACGGCGTCGATGGAGGCCGGGGCGTCCATGGCGATGATCGCGAGGATCTGCAGCAGGTGGCTCTGGATCATGTCGATCAGGGCGCCGGCTTTGTCGTAGTACTGCGCGCGACCCTCGAGCCCGAGGATCTCGTCGTAGAAGATCTCGACCTTGGCGATGTTGTCGCTGTTCCAGACCGGCTCGAAGAGGCGGTTGGCGAAGCGGAGGCCGATGATGTCGAGCACCGTCGAGCGACCGAGGAAGTGGTCGGTGCGGTGGATCCGGTCTTCGGAGACGACCTTGAGCAATTCTTCGTTCAGGTCGCGCGCGCCGGCCTCGTCGCTGCCGAACGGCTTCTCGAGCGCGAGACGCAGGCCCTCGGGGAGCGTGATCTTCTCGAGGGCCTTGATGACCTTGACGGAGATGGCGGGCGGCAGGGCGAAGTACATGACCGGGTCGCCCTCGGACGCCTCGAACAGCTTCTCGAGGTGCGCGGGTGAGGTCGGGTCGCCCTGGATGTACTCGCTCGAGGCGAGGGTGCGCTTGGCCAGGTCGCTGCCGGCGTCGCCGTTGAAGGCCGTCTTGACGACGGCGTCCCACTCTTTCGGCGAGCGCTCGCTGCGGCCGGTGCCGATGAGCTTCACGTCGACGCCGCGATCGCTCTTGAGGAGGCTGGCGAGGCCGGGGAGGAGAAGGCGCTCGGTGAGGTCACCGGAGGCGCCGAGGATGATGAGGGTGCTCGTCTCCGTCATCAGACGGTCTGCTCGGGGCGAGTCGCGGTGTGGGTGTTCATGGACGTCCTTTCCGAAGTCGAACCTTGTGGGCCACCTGGGGTCAACGCGCCGGCGCGGGAACAATTCCCGGCGAGGGTGACCCTGGCAGAACCGGTCAGGTCGGGCAGGGGCGCGAAGAGGCCCCGGTGCCAACGTCAACCGTACTGCTCATGACCGTTGTCGGTGACGCGTCCGGCGACACGGCGGTGACGGCGCGGCCGAGCGACAGCGCGATCGACGACGCGGCGGCCGAGTCGCGGGCGGGCGCCCCCGTGTCGTCGATCTCCCGGAACACTTCGTCGACGAGACGGCGGCAGGATCGCGCCGCGTCCGCTTCGTCGGACGGCGCGGCCGCCAGCAGACTCGCCACGCCGTCGAGCAGGCGGCCGAGCGGTGGGGCCAGGCGCGCGTCGATCCTGCGCTCCTCCGGCTCCGAGTCGCGGCGGGCCAGCCGAGACGTCACCTCGGCGACCTCGCGGAGGTGGAAGGCGACCGTCTCGGAGACCGTCAGATGCCCTCGGTCGGATTCGACGTCGATCCTGCCCAGGGCTCGTCGGGGGTTGAGCCGGCGCGACTCCGCCGAGAGCTCGACCGCCGCACGGACCTTGGCGAGCGTTGTGGGAAGCGTCTCGACGCGCCGCTCCCACTCGGAGTCGTCGACCGGCCACGGGGTGCGGAACACTCCCGCCAGCTCGGCGGCCCGGGCCGAGAGCTCGCGCCGGAGACCGCGCAGCCGGTCGCGGGCCCTGGTCGTGTGCAGCGGCGGGACCACGACGAGGTTGACCACGACGCCGACCCCGATGCCGATGAGCATCTGCACGAGGTATCCCCACGAGTAGTCGGCGCTGTCGCGGCCTCCGATGAGGAGAACGAACAGGGCCACCATCGGCACCCAGTCGCGGCCCCCGCCGAGGAAGGGCAGGCCGGCCACGAGCACGCCGATGCCGATCACGACGGCGACGGTGATCACCGTCGGGTGGCCGAGCGCCACGACTCCGAGGGCGAGCACGATTCCGAGCACGAGCCCGAGGAGCGTCTGCAGGCCCTGGCGGACCGAGGCGTGGATCGTCGGGTACATGCTGACCACCGCGCCGAGCGGTGCGTAGTACGGAAAATCGGCGGCGGCGCCGGGGACGTGGGGCGCGATCCACCAGGCGAGTCCGGCTGCGACGGCCGCCTTGGCGGCGAGAAGGAGCCGGGGCCACGCGAGGACCGCTGCGGCGCGCGGAAGGGCTGTCCGGGAAGAGGGCATCGAGGCAGGATGCCAGATCGAACTGGGTGACCGCGGAGGTTCGCCGTGACCTACACTGTTCGAACACACGTTCGATTCGAGAGCGAGAGGCGGTCGATGTGAGCTTCACGCACCTCCACGTCGCCTCGTCGTTCAGCGCCCACTACGGCACGGCCACCCCGCTCGAGCTCGTCGGCCAGGCCGCTGCGAAAAGGGCCGATGCCGCGGCGATCACCGACCGCGACGGACTCTACGGCGCGATCCGGCACATCGGGGCCTGCCGGGCAGCGGGAATCGATCCGATCGTCGGCGTCGAGCTGGGCGTCGCCTCGACCCCGACGGCGGGCAAGGCGCCGACGGCCGCCGATGCCGACCGCGTCGTGGTCCTCGCGCACGGGCACGTGGGGGTTCCGGCTGGGCGTCCCTGTGCCGCCTCATCAGCGCCGCCCACGGCCGGGCCACGCGTCGGGTGAGCGGCAGCGCCAACAGCGTCGCCACCATCTCCCGCGCCCGCATCCGCGCTTTCCTGATGGGCGACGACGGGGCGACGGGCACCGTTCTGCTCGGTCCCGACTCCGACGTGGGGCGCGCCGTGACAGCGGGCGAACACGCACGGGCCGCGGCTCTCCTCGCCGACTGGAAGACCGAGCTGCCGGGCGGTGTCGTCATCGAAGTGGTCTGCCACTTCACCGAACCGGGCGAGAGCCGCAGTCTGCGTCACGCCGCGCGGATGCTCGAGTTGGCCGACGCTGCCGGGGTTCCCGCGATCCTGACCAATGCCGTTCGCTACCGCGATCCCGACGGCGCCGTCACGGCAGACGTCCTCGATGCCGCCGGGCACCTGGCCGCCCTCGGGTCGTTCGAGCCGCAGCCCAACGCGCAGGCCTGGCTCAAGCCGCCCGACGAGATGCGCGCGGTGGCGCACCGCATCGCGAGCGGCTCCTCGCTCGACCGCCGGGCCGCCGAAGAGATGCTGGCCGCCACCGAGGTCCTCGCCGACCGCTGCCGCCTCGACCCCGACACCGACCTCGGCTGGCGTACGGCAAAGGTGCCCGAGCTCAGCGCGATCGGCGTCGACGGCGACCCGAACCAGGTGCTGCAGCGCCGCGCCGAGGCCGGGGTCACCGAGCGGTTCGGCGACGTCTCGATGGCGCAGCGCGAGAAGATCGAGCGCCGGATGCGAGACGAGCTGCACACGATCACGGGCTTCGGTTTCGCGAGCTACTTCCTCACCGTGGCCGACGTGTCGCAGATGATGCGCGATCTCCGGGTGCGCAATGCCGCCAGGGGCTCCGGCGCCGGGAGCCTGATCACCTACCTGCTGCGCATCTCCAACGTCGACCCGCTCGAACACGACCTCCTGTTCGAGCGCTTCCTCGGCAACAAGCGCGAGACCCTGCCCGACATCGACATCGACGTCGAGTCGGCCCGCCGCCACGAGGTCTATCGGGCGATCTTCGACCGCTACGGCAGCAACCGGGTGACCCTGATGTCGATGCAGTCGACCTATCGGGCGCGCGGGGCCGTGCGAGACGCGGGGCTGGCGCTCGGGCTCGACGACGAGCAGATCGACCTCGTGGCCAACAACGTCTGGCGTTTCAACGCGCGCGACTTCCGGGGCGCCCTCGCCGAGAAGCCCGAGCTGCGCGAGATCGCCGAGCTGGTCCGTTCGAACGACCAGATCGATCTCCTGGTCGACCTCACCGAGCGGCTCGATCGACTCCCCCGTCACATCTCGATGCACCCGTGCGGCGTGATCCTGGGCGATTCCGACCTGCTGAGCATGACCCCCGTGCAACCGAGCGGCATGGGCCTGCCGATGAGCCAGTTCGACAAGCACGACATGAACGATGCGGGGCTGCTCAAACTCGACGTGCTGGGGGTGCGCATGCAGTCGTCGATGGCCTTCGCGCTCGATGAGATCCAGCGGGTCAACGGCACCCGCACCGCGGTCGCCGGCGCGCTCCCGGTCGACGTGCCCTACGTCAACCGGCAGGGGCGCGTCGAGCTCGACGCGATCCCGCACGACGACGAGCCCACCTACGAGGCGATCCGCACCACCCACACGCTCGGCATGTTCCAGATCGAGAGCCCGGGCCAGCGCGAGCTGATCGGCAAGATGCAGCCCGACCAGTACGAAGACCTCATCGCCGACATCTCGCTGTTCCGGCCGGGGCCGATGAAGGGCAACATGATCGCGCCCTTCCTCGACACCAAGCACGGGTTCCAGCAGCCCGACTACCTGCACCCGTCGTTCGCGCCGTTCCTGCAAGACAGCTACGGCGTCGTGATCTACCACGAGCACGTGCTACGCATCCTCAACGCCACCATGGGCGTGAGCCTCGCCGAGGCCGACGAGATCCGGCGCGCGATGGAGAAGCGCACCGACCTCGAAGAGCGCTTCCGGCGCGAGACGGCCGAGAATCGCGACGAGAAGGGTCGGCGGCGCTTCACCGACAAAGAGATCGACCGCATCTGGGGCGTGCTGAAGGGCTTCGGCTCGTTCGGCTTCTGCAAGGCGCACGGCGCGGCGTTCGCACTGCCGACCTACCAGAGCGCCTGGCTGAAGACCCACTACCCGGCCGAGTTCCTGGCCGGCATCCTCACCCACGACCCCGGCATGTACCCGAAGCGCCTGCTGCTGACCGAGGCCAAGCGCATGGGCATCCCGGTGCTGCCCCTCGACGTCAACGCGTCGAGCGAGGTCTACCACGTCGAGCGGATCAAGCCTCCGCGCACCCCGGTGGCGCGCACCTACCCGGGCGAGCTGGGCATCCGGCTGTCGCTCGTCGACGTCCAGGGCATCAACGAGCACGAGCTGACCCGCATCCTCGAGAACCGCCCGTACACGTCGATCGCCGACTTCTATCAGCGGGCGACACCGTCGAGGCGGCTGTTCGAGCGGCTCGGGCAGGTCGGCGCGCTCGATTCGCTCGGCGGCGAGGGGCGCACCCGCGGCGACGTGCTGGCGCGCATCCGGCAGCTCATCGGTCGCGCGTCACGCCCCAAGCCGACCGACGCCGCCAACCAGCTCGACTTCGACGTCGACGAGTCGTCGTCCGTTCCGCTCGGCACCCCCGACGTCTCGGCGCGCGAGCGGATCAGCGACGAGCTCGACATCCTCTCGATGGAGGTCAGCGAGCACGTCATCGAGAGCTACCGCCCGATGCTCGACGACCTCGGCGTGACGAGGGCCGCCGACCTGCTCGACAACTGGAACGGCACCACCGTGCTCGTCGCCGGCATCCGGATCGCCACGCAGACCCCGCCGATGAAGAGCGGCAAGCGGGTGGTGTTCATCAGCCTCGACGACGGTTCGGGATGCTCCGACGCCACCTTCTTCGAGGAGGCCCAGCAGCGTGCGGGCCCGCTTCTGTTCGGCACCAGGCTGATGCTGATCCAGGGGCGCACCCGCCGGACGGGTGAGCGGGGCATCTCGCTGGAGGCCGACAACGCCTGGGATCTCAAGCAGCTGTGGCGCGACTGGCAGGCGCAGCACGCCTCGGGTACGGGCGACGTCGCCGGCGAACTGATCAGCCCCTGAGCCGCTCTGCCCTACGATCGGAGGCGACCCGGAGAAGAGATGACCGTCGAGAAGATCCCAGCGCGCGTCACGATCGTCGACGTCGCGCGCCGCGCCGGAGTGAGCAAAGGGGCTGCCTCGCACGCCCTCAACGGTCGAGCCGGTGTCTCCGAGGAGACGCGCACTCGCGTCAAGTCCGCCGCAGCCGATCTCGGCTGGTCGCCCAACGGCACCGCGCGCGCCCTCTCCGGCGCCCGGGCCGGCGCCATCGGCTGGGCGATCCTGCGCACCCCGAAGTCCTCGACGATCGATCCCTACTTCACCGAGTTGTTCGCCGGCATCGAGCTCGAACTCGCGACGACCGAGCTCGCACTCGTCGTGAAGCTCGTCGCGGATCGGGCCGAAGAAGAGGCGCTCTATCGCCGCTGGGCTTCGGAGCGCCGAGTCGACGGGGTCCTGCTCACCGACATCGACACGCACGAGAAACGGTTCGCGCTCCTCGACGAGCTCCACCTGCCCGTCGCCTCGTTCCGCAGCCGGCAGACCGGCCCGCCGACGGCCGACGAGGTGCCCTCGGTCTGGATGTCCGAGAGCCCCGGCGCCGAGCGCCTTCTCGACGCCGCCTACGACCTGGGGCACCGCAGCATCGGCTGGATCAGCGGCAGCGCGTCGAAGTCGGCCGTCGTCGTCCGCGACCGTGCCGCATCTGCCTGGGGAGCTCGTCGCGGCGCCCGGGTCGTCACCCGCTTCACCGACTACAGCACCGGCGAAGGAACCGCGGCGGCCGCGTCGCTGCTCTCCGAGGCCGACCCGCCCACGTTCATCGTCTTCGACAACGACCTGATGGCCCTGGCGGGTCTCTCGACCTGTCACTCGCTCGGCCTCCAGGTTCCCGACGACGTCTCGATCGCTTCGTTCATCGACTCCGACCTCTGCTCGATCGCGGTTCCTCCGTTGACGGCGCTACGGCACTCGACCATCGAATTCGGGAGGATCCTGACGCGCCGGCTTCTCCAGGTCCTCGACGGCGGAGAGGTCGTCGACGTCGAACTGCCCGGGCTCGAGTTGGTGCTCCGCGGCAGCGTCGGCCCCGTTCGACACTGACACACGAGCACATCGTTGACGCGATCCTGCGGCGATGCTACCTTCTCGTCAGGTAAACCGGTTTATCTCACGTCGGTGGCGATCTGATCCTCGCCACCGGCGTTGCCCGGACCGGCTCAAACGAAGGAGTTTGACCATGAACGACTCATCGATCTTCCGTCGCCCCGTGTCGCGACGCAGCCTCATCGGCGGTGGCCTCGCGGCCGCCGCGACCCTGGGTCTCGCAGCCTGTGCACCCGCAGGCTCCAAAGGCGCCACCGCCGCCGGCGACATCAAATTCTGGGACATGGTCTGGGGTACCGGCAACACCTACACCGCCAAGGCGAAATCGATCGCGAACGGCTACACGCCCAGCGGCAAGAACCGCGGGGTCACCTACCAGTCGGTCCCGTGGGCCAACTGGTACCAGACCTTCACCTCCGCGGCAGCCTCGAAGACGACACCGGCCGTCAGCACCGGAGCGGCCTTCCTCCCGTTCGCGTTCCTCGAACAGGGTGCCGTCGCTCCCGCCGACGGCCTCGTCGACCTCCTCACGAAGAACGGGGCCAACGACTTCCTGCCGGGCCTTCTGCCCGCCATGAAGACGTCACACGGCTATGCCGCGGTCCCATGGTCGCTCGACCTGCGCGTGCTCTGGTACCGCGAATCGCTCCTGGAGAAGGCCGGCGCCGACGTCCCGACCGATTGGGACGGCTTCGTGGCCGCCGGGACCGCGCTCAAGAAGAAGAACATCATCGGGCTCGGCCTCGCCGGCGGCAGCACCACGACCGACGCTCAGCACACGGTCTCGGCGCTGATGATCAACAACGGTGGCGGCCTGTTCGCCGAGGACGAGACCCCGGACGCCGTCACCGACCGCAACATCGAGACGCTCGACTTCTTGAACGAGCTGGTTCGGAAGGGCATCATCGACCCCGGCTCGGCGAGCTACACCTCCACCAACCTCGCCACGAGCTGGACCAACGGAACCGTCGGGATGGGTTTCAACCAGACCGGACTCGACAAGACCTTCCCGAAAGACCAGCAGAAGGATCTCGTCGTCGCCAGCCCGCTGAAGGGGCCGCACGGCGACACGGGCACCGTCTACTACATCAACCCGCTCATGATGTTCAAGACGACGCCGTCGCAAGCCTCGTCGGAGGCCTTCGCGGCCTGGTACCTCGATCAGATCCACGGCTTCTGGACCTCGGGCGTCGAAACGGACCTCCCGGTGAAGAAGAGCATCACGAACCTGCCCGTCATCCAGAACAACCCCAACCTGGTGAAGTCGATCGACGAGTGGCAACCGATCGGCAAGACCATCGGCGCCAAGGCGCCATCCGCGTTCAGTGCCCTCAACGCGGTCGACGGGGGCAGCGCGAGCGCTACATTCGTTCAGCAGATCATTCAGGGCAAGCAGTCGTCGAAGACGATCCTCGAGACCCTGCAGTCCTCACTGGAGAAGACCATCAAATGACACCGCACGACTTCGTCGCCACTCACGCCGATGCACTCCGGCTCCTGCTCGACGAGGTCGTGCCGAGAGACGAGTTCCCGTCGGCCGTCGACAGCGGCGGGTTCGAGTACCTCCGGCGGATGCTCCGGGAACGCCCCGACTGGGAGACCAGGATCGAGAGTCTGATCGCGGATCCCGAGAACGCCGCCTCCCACGAAGACTGGCCCTGGTTCGCCGCCCTCGTCGCCGCCGGCTACTACGCCGACCCGGCCAACGGCGGAAACTCCGACGCCGCGTCGTGGTCGATGATCGGCTGGCGTCGCGCACCGGCGGGCGGCTGGCCCGTCGACGTGCCGGTGGCCGAGGCTCGCCGGACCGTGATCGGACCGGCCGAGCTGCACGACCGCTACGACGCCATCGTCATCGGGTCGGGCGCGGGAGGCGGCGTGGCGGCCTGCGGTCTCGCCGAGCAGGGCCGTCGCGTCCTGGTGGTCGAGTCCGGCCCCTGGCCGTCGATCGCGGAGCTCTCCGCCGACCACATCCGGAACCCCCGATCCGACTGGGGCGTCGCTCCGCTCTCCGGGCCGCCGGACGACGGCAATCCACGCGTCCTCGACGACGGCCGCGTGCGTGTCGAGCTCCGTCCCTCCGACTACCCGTGGAGCAACAACGCCATGACCGCCGGCGGCGGTACCCGCGTGTACGGAGCGCAGGCCTGGCGGTTCGCCCCGCTCGACTTCCGCATGGCCTCGACCTACGGCACTCCCGACGGATCCTCGCTGGCCGATTGGCCGATCTCGTACGACGACCTCGAGCACTACTACTCGCGCGCCGAACGCGAGATCGGAGTGAGCGGAGACAGCGACGGCTCCTGGTCGGGCGGGCGGAGCGAACCGTTCCCGATGCCGCCTCTCCCGTCGGGAACCCAGCGGGCCCGGCTCCAGGGCGCCGCCGACTCGCTAGGCATCTCGACGGTCCACGTGCCGCTGCTGATCAACTCGACGCCGTACCTCGGCCGGCACGCCTGCGCCCAGTGCTCCATGTGCGTCGGATTCGCCTGCCCGGTGGACGCGAAGAACGGCAGCCAGAACACGATGCTGACACGGGCCTTCGCGACCGGGCGCTGCGTGATCCTGCTCGAGTCCCGCGCCGTTCGTCTCCGGACGGACGCGACCGGCAGAGTCGTCGGCGTCACCGTCCGCGGAACCGGGGCCGGAGACTCCTGGGAGCGCGAGGTCGACGCCGCCGAGGTCGTGGTCGCCGCGGGCGCCGTCGAGTCGGCTCGGCTGCTGCTGGCCAGCACCAGCGACCGGGAGCCGAACGGTCTCGGCAACAACGCCGATCAGGTCGGCCGGCACCTGCAGGCGCACGTCTACGGGGGCGCAACGGCGCTGTTCGACGACGTCGTCGAGGAGTTCATCGGCCCGGGGCCGTCCATCGCCACCACCGACTTCCGCCACGGCAACGAGGGCCTCGTCGGAGGCGGCATGATCGCCAACGAGTTCGTGGCGCTGCCGGCCAACGTCTACGGCTACCTCGTCTCCGCAGGGCTCCTGCCGCTCGCCGGTCTCGAGAGCAAGCACGGCATGCGAGACCTCTCCCGGCGCATGCTGCGACTGATGGGGCCGATCCAGGAGGTGACCATGGCGGACTCGCGCGTGCGTGTCGATCCGGCGACCGTCGACGCCACGGGAATGCCCGTCGCCGTGCTGAGCGGGGAAAGCACCGCGAGGACTTCAAGAATCGGACCTTCCTCGCCCAGAAGAGCGCGGAGTGGCTGCGTGCCGCCGGCGCGAGCCGCGTCGTTGCGATGGGCGGTTCGGAGGCGGAGTTCGTGCGCAGCGGACCGAGCGGCGGGCAGCACCAGGCCGGCACCTGCCGGATGGGCGACGATCCGGCGACGAGCGTCGTCGACCCGTTCGGCCGCGTCTGGGGGCACGACAATCTGCGTGTCGCCGACGGTTCCGTTCACGTGACGAACGGAGGGGTCAACCCGGTGCTGACGATCTTCGCGACCGCCCTGCGCACCATCGAGGACATGGCCGGGGGCTGGTCGTCGCCGACCCGCACCGAGCTCGAGGCGGCGCCGGCCTGAGAGCGCCCTAGGCTGATCGCGTGACGGCGAAGCGGGGTGCCTGGGGCCGATTCGCGCTCCTCGTCGTCGTGACGGCCGTGATCCTGGTGCCGATCGGCCACGTCGTCGCGGGTGCCGTCGCCCCGGTCGGCCCGGGCGGTGTCGGGCCGCTCGCCCGCCTCGCCGCCGGCCCGGCACTCCCCTGGTTCCGCAACAGCCTCGCCGTCTCGCTCGCATCGGTGGTCGTGTGCGTGCTGGTCGCCGCGCCCGCGGGTTACGTGCTCGCGCGGGGGCGAGCCCGCGTGGTGAACGGATACGCCCTCGTCGTGTTCGTGCTGCAGGCCTTCCCCGTGGTGACGGCGGTCGTGCCGCTCTTCCTGCTGTTCGCGAAGGTCGGCCTCGTCGACTCGCTCCCCGGTGTCGCCGTCGTGTACATCGGCACGAGCCTGGCCGCGGCCGTGTGGATGATGAGCACGGCCATCGCAGCCGTGCCGGTCGAACTCGAAGAGGCGGCCTGGCTCGACGGGTGCTCCGTCGCCGGAGCCTTCTGGCGCGTGATCCTGCCCGGCGCCCTTCCCGGCATCCTCGCGACGGCGATCTTCACGTTCCTCCTGTCGTGGAACGACTATCTCGTCGCCCTGGTGTTCCTGCGTTCCCAGCAGAATTACACGCTGGCGATCGGCCTGGAGAGCTTCGGGCACTCCCCGCAGCTGGCCCTGCTCATGATGCTGCCGCCGGTGATCCTGTTCGCCGTCTTCCACCGCTCGTTCCGGACGGATGGTTTCAGCGGCTCCTTCTCCGGCCGCTGACCCGCCCTTCTCCTTCCCCGTGATCGTTCGCAACCTGCCGCTCACGTGTCCGATCGACGGTCTTTTGCGCACGACGACGGTGACGACATCAGGAAGAACTCCTAGGGTGGCGGCATGAGCGACGTCGAAGCAGAAGCGACCCCGGGCAGCTACGTGACCCCGGGCCAGGAGTACACGCGCGACACCAACTACATCGAAGACAGGATCACCCGCGACGCGGTCGACGGCTGGCCGGTCGAAGCGGGGCGGTACCGGCTCGTGGCGGCCCGCGCCTGCCCGTGGGCGAACCGCTCCGTCATCTCGAGGCGTCTGCTCGGCCTCGAAGACGCGATCTCGCTCGGGCTCCCGGGCCCGACCCACGACGCTCGCTCGTGGACCTTCGACCTCGACCCCGGCGGAGTCGACCCCGTGCTCGGCATCGAGCGCCTCCAGGAGGCCTTCTTCAAGCGCACCCCCGACTACCCGCGCGGCATCACCGTCCCCGCGATCGTCGACGTCCCGAGCGGGAAGGTCGTCACCAACAACTTCCCGCAGATCACTCTCGACTTCGCCACCGAGTGGGAGGAGTTCTTCCGCGACGGAGCCCCCGACCTCTACCCCGATGCTCTGCGCGACGAGATCGACGACGTCGCGGAGGTGATCTTCCGCGATGTCAACAACGGTGTCTACCGGGCCGGATTCGCAGGATCACAAGGCAGTTACGAACGTGCCTACACCCGCCTGTTCGACCGGCTCGACTGGCTCGAGGAGCGACTCGCCGACCAGCGCTACCTCGTCGGCGACACCATCACGGAAGCGGACATCCGCCTCTTCACGACGCTCGCCCGATTCGACGCCGTCTACCACGGTCACTTCAAGTGCAACCGCAACAAGCTCAGCGAGATGCCGGTGCTCTGGGCGTACGCGCGCGACCTGTTCCAGACCCCCGGCTTCGGCGACACCATCGACTTCGAGCAGATCAAGAAGCACTACTACATCGTGCACAGCGACATCAATCCGACCGGCATCGTCCCGGCAGGGCCCGACCCGCGCGGATGGCTTGCGCCGCACGACCGCGACGAACTCGGCGGCAGACCCTTCGGCGACGGCACCCCGCCCGGCGAGCCCCGCCCCGGCGAAGAGGTACCGTCCCTGACGGCCGCCCGGGTGTGACGACCAGCAGCGCGCGGCCGTCGCCCGACCGGACGATCCGCACCCGCCTGATCGCCATCCGCGACGATGCTCTCGAGCTCGCACGGCGGCTCCAGCTCGACATGACCGCCGTGGCGGAAGCCCGCGAGTCCTCCAACGTCGACGACGAACACGACCCCGAGGGTTCGACCATCGCGTTCGAGCGATCGCAGCTGGAGGCGATCCGCTCCTCGACCCTCGCGCGCGCCGCCGACGCGACCGCCGCGCTCGCGAGACTCGACGCCGGAACGTACGGTGTATGCGCGGACTGCGGCCGCCCGATCCCGTCCGCGAGGCTGGAGGCTCGACCGATGGCGGCGCTGTGCCTCGACTGCGCCTCGTGAGCCGTCAGTCGACGATGTCGTAGACGAGCACGTTCGCGATCAGCGGCCCCACGAACTCCTTGAATGCGGCGTGCGCGGGGTCGAAGAGAGCCGGGTCGGTCTGAACCGGAGCCCCCACGTAGTAGTTCCGGTCGCCCTCCGACGCGAACCGGACGACGAATCCGAGCTCGAAGCCGCCGCCTGCGCCTTCGCCACTGGCCTGCGTGCCTGCTTCGATCGACAGGATGTACGCGCCCCGTTCGGCGTCCGGCTCGCTCTGCAGCCGACGGAACCGATGCTCGACCTCGTCCTTGGCCCGCTGATCCACCTCCGGACGGAATCGGAACAGCACGACGTGCACGACGTTGCCCGGGGCGTACTCCGGTGCGGTGAACCGCGCCACTCCGACGCGGGCGAGTTCGGAGGCCAGATCGCTCATGCTGTCAGTCTGCACCGCCCGACGCCCCTTGCCCACGCTCGCGGCAGACGCCAGGCTGTCGCTGAGGCCGGACGGCGCAGAACACGGTCCGGACCGCGGAGAACACGGGTCGGTCAGGACGCCGAGGCGATGATCAGACGGCCGACACGATCGACCAGGACCGCCTGGGCCTCGCCTCTCAGCCCGGAGTCCGTCACGAGGACGTCGGCGGCAGAGAGCGGACCGATGGTGCTCATCCCGACGACCCCCACTTCGTGTGGTCGGCCAGGACGACGACGCGGTGGGCTGCTTCGACGAGGGCCTGGTCGACCTCGGACTCGCGCAGATTGGGCGTGGTGAACCCGGCTTTCTCGTGCATGCCGTGGACCCCGAGGAACAACAGATCGACGTGCAGCCCGCGGACCGTGGAGACGGCGATCGGCCCCACCAGAGCGCTCGAGAGAGTCGGCTCGCCGCCGGTGAGCAGAACCGTCTGCGAAGAACGCGGGTCGAGCCGCGACGGTTCGAACTGCTCCGCCACCGGAATCGAGTTCGTCACGATGGTCAGATCGGCGATCCGGCGAAGCTCGACCGGGAGGGCGACGGTGGTGGTCCCCGCCGAGATGGCGACCACCATGCCGGGTTCGACGAGCCCTGCGGCCGCTCGCGCGATCGCGCCCTTCTCGTTCGTCTGGCGCGTCCTCTTCGTCTCGAAGGCCGGTTCGTCTCGACTCAGCGTGCCGAGGAGCTGCGCTCCCCGTGCACCTTCTCGATGGCCCCCAGCGCGACGAGAGCCTCGATGTCGCGCCGGATCGTCACGTCGGAGACCCCGAGGGATCGCGCGAGTTCGCGCACCCGCACCGTTCCCTGACGACGGAGCCGGTCGATGATCTCCACCCGCCGTCCGGCGGCGAGCATGACCGGGCCCCCGTCGTCGACCGCGGTCATCCCTTGCTCGCTCCGAGGGTCAGACCGGCGACGAACTGACGCTGCAGGACGAAGTAGATGATCAGGGTCGGGATGACCGTGATCATCGCGCCCGCGGCGATCAGGTTGTAGTTGTTGACGAACTCGCCCTTGAGGTTGTTGATCGCGGTGGTGACCGGGAGCCGGTCGCCCGACTGCACGAGCAGGAGCGCCCAGAAGAAGTCGTTGTAGATCCAGATGACCTCGAGGGTCGCGAGGGCGCCGAGGGCCGGTCGGCACAGCGGCAGGATGATCGACCGGTACTGGCGCCAGACGCTGGCCCCGTCGACCCGGGCCGCCTCGCCCAGTTCGTCGGGCAGCGCCTTCATGTAGTTGCTCAGCACGAAGGTGCAGAAGCCGATCTGGAACGCCACGTTCATGATGATCACGCCGTAGTACGTGTTGAGCAGCGATCCGGAGTCGGAGACGCTCAACGGCAGCGGGATGTTCTTGAAGAGCTGGTAGATCGGCGTGGCCAGGATCTGAGGCGGCAGCAGGTTGCCGGCCGTGAACAGGATGAGGACCACCACGTTGAACCGCCAGGCGAACCGCGAGACGGCGAAGGCCACGCAGGATGCCAGGAAGAGCGTGATGACGACGGCCGGCACGGTGATGATGGCCGAGTTGATCAGGTAGGTGCCGAACCCGCTGTTCCACGCCGTCCCGAAGTTGGAGAACGTGAGCCCTCCGCCGACGGAGAAGTACCCGAGCTTCGTCGTGGCGGCGTTCGGACGCAGGGACGTGTAGAGGGTCCAGACGAGCGGGATCAGCCACAGCACGGCGACGGCGGTCAGGAAGACGTAGATCCACGGGCTGTTGCGTCGCTTGTTCGAGACGACGGTGTTCCGCGTCCCGAGGGGGACGGCCGAGGTGTCCAGGGTTGCGCTCACTCGACACGGTCCTTTCTGAAGGTCCTGCTGAGATAGATGACGATCGGGACCAGGGAGACCACCAGCAGGACCGTCGCGATCGCCGAGCCGACCCCGAGATCCTGCCCTTCGCCCTGAAGGTTCTGGACGACCAGCGAACTCAGCAGCTCGAGGCCGTTCGTCCCGGCGTTGATGATGTAGACGAGGTCGAAGGCCCGGAGAGCCTCGATGATTGTGATCACGATGACGACGGTGTTGATGGGTTTCATCACCGGGAACACGATCCGGGTGAAGGTCTGCCAGGCCGTCGCGCCGTCGAGCGCCGCGGCCTCCTTGAGCGAGGCGTCGACGCCCTTCAGCCCCGCCAGGTAGAGGATCATGACGTAGCCGGCGTGGCGCCAGGTCTGGGCGATCAGGGCGGCCCACAGGTTGATGCTCTTGTCGCCGAAGAAGTCGATCGACTGCGGCTTCCCCGCGATGCCCAGCAGGCTGTCGATCAAGCCGTTGTCACCGGAGTAGATCAGCTGCCAGATGATGCCGATCAGAGCCAGCGACAGCATGACGGGCAGGAAGAAGATGCTCTGGTAGATCCGGCTGAACCGGATCTTGCGGTCGAGGAGCACCGCCAGCAGCACCCCGAGCGGCGTCGCGATCACGGCGAGGAAGATCAGCCAGATCAGGTTGTGCAGCACGGCCGGCCAGAAGGCCGGGTAGTTGGTGAAGATGTAGGTGTAGTTGGCGACCCCGGCGCCCTTGATGTTGGTCGGGCTCCCGATGCCGTCCCACCGACCGAACGAGAGGCCGATCGAGGCCAGCGACGGCAGCCAGATGAGACACGCCTCGATGAGGGTGGGGATGCCGACCATGAGGCCGAGCACCACCTTGTCGGTGGTGCTCAGCGTCTTCAGGCGTCGACGGAGGGAGCGCTGCTGGCGCTGGGGCGGATCCTTCGTCTCGGTGTCCGCTTGGTGCACGGTCATCCGGTCAGTTGCTCGCGTACTTCTGCTTCGCCTGCGACTCCACGCTGGCCATGTCGAAGGTGCCCGAGCTGATGAACGACTGAAGGGCCGGCTCCATCACGTCGGAGGCGAAGGCCGGCAGGGAGTCGCGGTCGAGGAACTGGGAGAGGTCCTTGGCGTCGCCGATGAAGCTCTGCGCTTTCTTCTGCAGGGCCGTGTAGTTGGACGTGTCGGCGTTCTTCGCGGTGGCGATGTCCGCCTTGTTCACGCCGAGGTACGTCTGCTGCGCCTTCGCGGTGCCGAGGTATTCGAGGAACGCGGTGGCCACCTTGTCGTTCGCGCCCTTCTTCGACATCATGAAGCCGTCGATGGGAGCCTCGACCGCGGTCTGCCCGTAGTCGGGGTTGATCTCCGGGAAGGCGAAGAAGTCGAGGTCGTCGTACTGGGCACCGGTCAGCTGCACGCCGATCTGGTCGCTGCCGACGACCATCATGCCGGCCTTCTTCGTGCCGATGGCGTTCGCCGCGTCCTGCCAGATGCGTCCGAGGGCGCCGGTCTGGTGGAACGGCAGGATCTCGTTCCAGTGATCGAACACGTCCTTCACCTTGGCCTGGTTCCAGGACTCCTTGTGCGCCATCAGGTCGACGTGGAACTGATAGCCGTTGATGCGCATGTTGAGGTAGTCGAAAGTGCCGCACGCGGGCCAGAGGTCTTTGTCGGCGAAGGCGATGGGAATGAGCCCGTCCTTCTTCATCTGGGCGGCGAGAGACTTGAAGTCGTCCCATTTGACCGGCACTTCATAGCCCTTGTCGGCGAAGAGGCTCTTCGAGTAGAAGACCGCCCAGGGGTAGGTCACCCACGGCACCAGGTACTTCTTGCCGTCGTCGGCCGTGGAGGCCTTCGCGATCGAGTCGGAGAAGTTCGATCCGATCTTGGACCACACGTCGTCGAGCGGGAGAGTCAGGCCCGACTTGGCGTACGACTTCATGCGGAAGCCGGAGAACCAGGTGAACACGGCGTCGGGGCTGCCCTGGAGGTAGTTGTTGATGTTGTTCTGGAAGTCGTTGTGGCTGACGGTGTTGACCTTCAGCGTGTCGCCGGACGACTTGTCGAAGGCCTTCGTCACGGCGCCGAAAGCCGATTTCACGCCGGGGTCGGAGTAGTTGGATCCGACCGTGGTCGTCTTCGACGACGACGACCCGCCGCCGCCGCCCGAGGTCCCCGTGCAGGCCGCGAGGAGAGAAGCCGAGGCCAGGGCCAGGCCTCCCGCCCCCGCGAATCGGAAGACCTGCCGCCGGTCGTACTCGGCGCTGAACAATGAAGGTTTGGTCGTTGGCATTCCCTACCCCTTTGTAAAGATTTTCGATCAACTCTGAACGATGAATCGAGCATAAGCATTCGTTTCCGTTCGTCAAGCCCTTTCTGCACGGCGTGCAAGGAATCCGCGCATCGGATGCTTCTCGCGCACGACGCGGTCGCGCAGACTTCGCCGGCGGCGACGCTTCCCCGACAGCGACGCGCGCCGTACAGTGAACACATCACGGCGGTGAGCCCGATCATCGGGTGCACCGTCACAATCGACGACGATTGGTGTGGCATGGCACGACCCGACGACGAGCTGGCGGGCGTTCGCGCGCCGAGTCCTTGGCTGGCGATTCCTCGCGACGGCCGTGGCCCCTCGGTCCTGCCTCGGCGCATCGTCGCCGAGTCGTGGGAGCGCGCACGCGACCGCCGCCTCGACCCGGAACGTCTGCTTCCCGAGTTCGAGCTTCCCGAGAGCGACATCGACGACTACCGCCGGAAGCACCCGCTCTCGCTGCTGCTGCCCGTCGTCCGCAGCCTTCTCCTGAACGACATCCAGGGCTCGGGGCTGATCGTCGCGCTCGGAGACGAGAAGGGCCGTCTCCTCTGGGTCGAGGGGGACAGCTCGGCGAAACGCTCTGCGGAGGACATGCGTTTCGTCGAGGGGGCCGGCTGGGCCGAGAGCCGAGTGGGGACCTCGGCTCCCGGCACGGCCCTGGTGCTGGATCACGGCATCCAGATCCGCGGTGAAGAGCACTTCAACGTGATGGTGCAGAACTGGAGCTGCACCGCCGTCCCGATCCACGATCCCGTCACGCGCGCGATCCTGGGATTCCTCGACATCACGGGCGACGACCGCGCGGTCGGCCCGCACACTCTGCCACTGCTCGAGGCGACTGCCGCGGCCATGGAGGCCGAGCTCATGGTCTCCCGACTCCGGACCACTCCCCGCACGACTCCGGCCAGAAGCAGGATCGCGAAGACGACCGCGGCAGCGCCCGCCACACTCACCGTGCTCGGGCGCGACGTCGCGCTGCTCTCCGACGGTCGGCACATCGTGTCTCTCAGCGCGCGTCACAGCGAGTTGATGACCCTGCTGTCGTGGCATCCGCTCGGCCTCAGCGCCGAGGAGCTCGCGAGCCTCGTCTACGGCGACCAGGGAGCCGTTATCACGCTCCGCGCCGAAATGGTGCGTCTGCGTCACGCCCTGGAGGTCCTCGATCCGCGGCTTGCACCTCTGTCTCGGCCGTACCGCCTCCTCGGGCCCCTCGACTCCGACGTGTCGCGCGTCGTCGCCCTGCTCGACCGGGGAGCGCACCGTCGGGCCGTCGAGGCCTACAGCGGACCGGTCCTGCCGGGTTCGGTGGCGCCCGGGATCGAGGAGATCCGCGAGAACCTGTCCACGCGGGTCCGTGAGTCCCTGCTCGCGGACGCCTCCGTCGACGTCCTGCTGGACTACGCGGGTGCGGCCGGCGAAGACGACCGCAGCATCCTCATGGCCGCGCTGGGCATGCTTCCTCCGCGCTCCCCGAGGCGAGCTGGGATCGTCGCCCGCCTGGAGCTGCTCGACCGCGCCTGAGGGCCCGGCCGCCGCAACCATCTGCAACCTGCCCCGCCGTACCGTCGGGTGGGAGCACGAGTGAACCTCGCGCTCGCCAGACAACGACGTCGAAAGGGACAGGACAATGACCGTCACCACTCCTCCGAACACCTATGCGGCTCCGGGATCACCCGAAGCGAAGGTGCAGTTCAAGCCCCGCTACGACCACTACATCGGCGGCGAATACGTCGCTCCCGCCTCCGGCCAGTACTTCGACAACCCGTCTCCCGTGAACGGCAAGGTCTTCACCGAGGTGGCGCGCGGCAATGCGGCCGACATCGACAGGGCCGTCGAAGCCGCGTGGCGGGCGTTCGACTCGTGGAAGAAGACGACGATCACGCAGCGCGCGATCATCCTGAACAAGATCGCCGATCGCATGGAGGAGAACCTCGAAATGCTGGCGGTCGCCGAGACGTGGGACAACGGCAAGCCGATCCGCGAGGCACTGGCCGCCGACGTCCCTCTCGCCATCGACCACTTCCGCTACTTCGCAGGCGCGATCCGCGCCCAGGAGGGCTCGACAGGCGAGATCGACAACGACACGGTCGCCTACCACTTCCACGAGCCCCTCGGCGTGGTCGGCCAGATCATCCCGTGGAACTTCCCGCTCCTGATGGCCGTGTGGAAGCTGGCGCCCGCTCTGGCCGCCGGCAACTGCGTGGTCCTCAAGCCGGCGGAGCAGACCCCCGCGTCGATCCACGTCTTCATGGAGTTGATCCAGGATCTCCTTCCGGCCGGCGTCCTGAACATCGTCAACGGTTTCGGCGTGGAGGCCGGCGCTCCCCTGGCCTCGCACCCGAACATCCGCAAGATCGCGTTCACGGGCGAGACGACGACCGGTCGGCTGATCATGCAGATGGCCTCGGAGAACCTCATCCCGGTGACCCTCGAGCTCGGCGGCAAGAGCCCGAACGTCTTCTTCGCCGACGTCGCCGACGAGAAGGACGACTTCTACAGCAAAGCCCTCGAGGGGTTCACGTTCTTCAACCTCAACTCGGGCGAGGTGTGCACCTGTCCCTCTCGGGCTCTGGTCCAGAAGTCGATCTACGACGGTTTCGTGGCCGACGGGCTCGAACGCGTCAAGGCCGTCAAGCAGGGCAACCCGCTCTCGATGGACACCATGATCGGCGCCCAGGCCTCCAACGACCAGCTCGAGAAGATCCTGAGCTACATGGACATCGGCAAGCAGGAGGGCGCCAAGCTGCTGCTCGGCGGCGATCGCGCCGACCTGGGCGGCGACCTCACCGAGGGCTACTACGTCAACCCGACCGTCTTCGAGGGGCGCAACTCGATGCGCATCTTCCAGGAGGAGATCTTCGGGCCCGTCCTGTCGCTGACCAGCTTCAACGACTACGACGACGGCATCAAGATCGCGAACGACACGCTCTACGGTCTGGGCGCGGGCGTCTGGAGCCGCAACGGCGCGCAGCTGTACAAGGCGGGCCGCGACATCCAGGCCGGCCGCGTCTGGTCGAACACCTACCACCAGTACCCGGCGGGCGCTGCGTTCGGCGGCTACAAGCAGTCCGGCATCGGACGCGAGAACCACAAGATGATGCTCGACCACTACCAGCAGACCAAGAACCTGCTCGTCTCGTACGCGGACGGGCCCATGGGGTTCTTTTGATGCCTGACATGACCGTCGCCTCAGGCGACACCACGGCGCTGTCTCGGGTGGACGTCACGCCCGAGGCAGCCGCCTTCCTCGTCGAACTCACTCAGAAGCACGGCCCGCTGATGTTCCACCAGTCGGGCGGCTGCTGCGACGGCTCGTCGCCGATGTGCTATCCCGTGGGCTTCTTCCGTGTGGGTGCGGTCGACGTCCATCTCGGCGACCTCCGGATCGGGGGCTCGAACCGATCGAGGTGTACATGTCTCGAAGTCAATTCGAGTATTGGAAGTACACGCACCTGACGATCGACGTCGTACCCGGTCGCGGGGCGGGATTCAGCATCGAGAGCCCTGAGGGCCGTCGATTCCTGATCCGGTCCCGGATGCTGACCGACGATGAGCTGAAGGAGTTCGGCCTGGTCTGACCGGCCCCGGCCGGAAGGACGGTTTCGGGCCACCCCGCTTGTCGGGGTGGCCCGAAACGTGTGCGCACCGCGTCACTCGCCGGGAAGGGCGTAGACGCCGTGCCCCACGCGCAGGATCCTGCCCTCCCGAGCCAGCAGGGACAGCGTCGACAGCACGCTCGAGCGGCGATACGCGGGCAGGATCTCGACGATCTGCGTCGTCGACAGACGCCCGGCGGCCAACACCCCCGGAATCCGGTCGGCCAAGGAGCCTTCCTCTTCGGCGATGTCCTCCCCTCGGTCGGATCGTCGAGGGAGTACTCCTGCCGCGCCTGGTCGAGGGCCTCGGCGCTGACCCGGGTCGTGGCGCCCGAGGCTTTCGCGTACGGGGCGAGGGTGAGCGACTTCCCGACGCGGTTGTAGACGTTGGAACCGCTGGTGCCCTGGTGCTCGGCGATCTCGGGGTAGGACGCACCGCCGAGGAGCAGCACCGCCTCCCCTCGAGGCCGAGCCACTGGCCCAGGCTGGCGAGCTCCCAGCCTGCCGTCGTGACGGCCGAGCCCCACACCTCGATGTCGTCGCCGTTCTCGGCGAGCAGTCGTCCGAGGTCGTCGACCAGATCCGAGATCCGCTCCCGGGTCTCCTCGACGATGTCAGCCGTGAACTGCGGCGGGTGGCGAAGTTTGATTGGTCTCGACATTTATGAAAGACTAGTGAAGTTGCCCGGCGATCTGGGCAGATCCCCCAGTCTTTTGGAGTTACCCATGGCATTCGCAATCGTGCGCGCCGGTGGGCGTCAAGAGCGCGTCGAGGTCGGCACTGTCCTGACCGTCGATCGTCTCAAGGCGTCCGAGTCCGACACCGTTTCGTTCGTTCCCGTCCTGCACGTCGACGGCGACACGATCCTGTCCGGTGCCGACCTCGCCAAGGTCACCGTCGAGGGTGAGGTCCTGAACGACCTCCGCGGCCCGAAGATCGTGATCCAGAACTACAAGAACAAGACCGGGTACAAGCGTCGCATGGGGTTCCGTGCCGACCTGACCCGCGTCAAGATCACCTCGATCACGACCAAGTAAGAGAGCTGACGACTAATGGCACACAAGAAGGGCGCAAGCTCCACTCGTAACGGCCGCGACTCGAACGCGCAGCGCCTCGGCGTGAAGCGGTTCGGCGGTCAGGTCGTTCTCGCGGGCGAGATCCTCGTCCGCCAGCGCGGCACCCACTTCCACCCCGGCGTGAACGTCGGTCGTGGTGGCGACGACACCCTGTTCGCCCTCGCCGCGGGCGCGGTCGAGTTCGGTGCGAAAGGCGGCCGCAAGGTCGTCAACATCGTCTCCGCCGACGCGTAACCGAATCGGCTCGATCACGAAAGACAGGCGGTCCATACGGGCCGCCTGTCTTTTCGTCTTGAGTTATTACCTTTCTGAATAAGTGCCCAAAGACTCGAACGGGGGCCTCGCCTGCTCGGTCGCGCCCGACTAATGTCGTGCGGGTTCGTCTTTTGTTCTGTCATGGTTTGCCAGCCGTAGCGGTGTCGTTCACCACTTCTGCACCAAACGGGTGATGGACTGGGGTCCGAACAACGATTAAGAAGCGTGAGCGTCACTGTCGTTCACGTCGGCACATCGAATGTGAGAATCATGGATTCCCGGACGGCTGAACATCCTCGGCCGGATCACTTCATCCTGCACCTCAGCGACACCCACCTCATCGCCGCCGATGGCGACCTCTACGGGGACGTCGACAGCGAAAGCCGACTGCGCCAGATCCTGGGCGAACTCGAAGAGTCCGGGGCGCGTCCCGAAGCCATCGTGATCACCGGCGACCTGGCCGACAAGGGCGAACGCGGCGCCTACCGCAAGCTCCGCGCCCTGATCGAGCCGATCGCCTCCCGGCTCGGTGCCCAGATCATCTGGGCCATGGGCAACCACGACGAGCGCGGTGCCTTCCGCCAGGAACTGTTCGGGCAGATCCCGTCGCAGCGACCTGTCGATTTCGTCTACGACGTCGGAGGCCTGCGCATCATCACCCTCGACACGACGGTCCCGGGGCAGCACTACGGCGAGCTCACCGGCGACCAGCTCGACTGGCTGGCCGAAGAGCTGAGCGTCGATGCCCCCGACGGCACCATCCTGGCCATGCATCACCCGCCGGTGCCGAGCATCAAAGACCTGACCGTCCTCGTCGAGCTCCGCGACCAGCCGGCTCTCGCCGAGGTCATCGAGGGCAGCGACGTCCGATCCATCATCGCGGGCCACCTCCACTTCTCGACGAACGCCATGTTCGCCGGTGTCCCCGTCTCGGTGGCGTCGGCGACCTGCTACACGGCCGACCTCAACATCCCCGTCGACGCCACGCGCGGACAGGACGGCGGCCAGTCGTACAACCTCGTGCACGTCTACCCCGACACGGTCGTCAACTCGGTGGTGCCGATCGGCAGCTTCCGCACCGTCGGCGAATACGTCGGACCGGAGGCCGTGGCCGCCCGGCTCGCAGCGGCCGGCGTCGTGATCCCCGCTGCCGCACCGCGCCACCGGGCCGAGCCCGTCGCTCCGCTGCTGCCGCCGAACCGCGACCTGTCGCTGACGGGGCCCATCGGCACGCTGTAGCCGCAACCGCCTTTGCAGCTCCGGCTTCCCGTGGCGTTTTCAGGAAAAACCCGTGAATCTTCCTTCCAAACGAGGAAGATCGCGGGTTTTTCCTGGTTGCCGAACGGGACCGAGAGACGGGCGCCACGCTACCGATGCCGCGCCGCCGAGACACCTGCAGGCCGGCTACGCCTCCCAGGGGGCCTTGAACGGGAAATAGCGCTCGAGGAAGTCGGTGACGACGGCCGTGCGCTCCTCGTCGGTCACCTCGGGGAAGCTGCCGTCGTTGAGGCAGAAGAAGTCGTAGGAACGCTTCTTCAGCAACTCGGACAGGAATGCCAGGCCCGACACCATCGTCGTGTCGACGTAGCTGACCTTCGCGTTCTCCTGGACGATCGCCCGCCCGGTCATCAGCGCGTAGTAGTGGTAGAGGGAGTTAGTCACGGAGATGTTGGAGGCTGCCCTGAACGGCGAGGCGGCCGTGTCGCGGAACTCGTCGGCGAACTCGTGCTCCATCTCGGTGAGGACGCTCTTTCGCAGCGGCGCGGCGGTGTGCTCCAGGTGCCGGGTCGTGACGCGACCGAAGCGCTGCTGCAGGAGGCCGCGGTTGACCCGCGCCGCGTTCTCGAAGCCGGAGCGCTCGGAGTTGTTGAGGCCGAGGCCGATCCTGGTGTCGGCTTCGATGAACTTCGTGATCGACCCCGGCGAGAAGAACATTCCGGGCCCCACCGGGCGACCGAAGAACATGTCGTCGTTCGAATAGAGGAAATGCTCGCTGAGCCCCTCGATGTGGTGCAGCTGAGCCTCGACCGCCTGGGAGTTGTGCGTCGGCAGCACGGAGGGGTCGGCGAAGAACTCCTCGCTCCGGACGATGCGCACCCGCGGGTGGTCGGCCAACCAGGCGGGAGCGGGCGAATCGGTGGCGATGTAGATGTTGCGAACCCACGGGGCGAACATGTACACGGAGCGGAGGGCGTACTTCAGCTCGTCGATCTGGCGGAACCGGGCCACCGAGTCGTCGCCCTCGCCGACCGTATGCCGCTTGGCGCGGGCGGCTCGGGCGCGCTGGTACTCGACGGAGTTGCCGTCGACCCACGAGAAGACGATGTCGATGTCGAAGGTGATGTCGGTCGCGTGGTCTTCGAACATGTGCTCGAGGGTGACCCATTCGAGCCCGTAGCGTTCGATCGGCACTTCGATCGCCTCGCTGCGAGGAAGCTCACGGCGCATGAGAGCGTTCTCGACCGGCACCAGCACCTCGGTCTCGGTCGTGATCCAGAACTCCAGCTGCACGGCCAGGGAAGCTCCGTAGCGCAGGCGGCCGATCGGCTCGACCCGCGGGCGGTACACGCGCAGGACTCTCTCGGTGTCGGCCCCGAAACCCTCCTCGGCCACGAGCACGGCGCGCGCCTTGCCTGCTTTCGCGTAGAAGGGCTCGTTCTGACTCGCGGCGACGAAAGCCTGCTCGAAGCGCGAGCGCTGGGTCTGGTCGACGGCGATGACGGGCCGGTCTTCGTTGCCCCGGACGAGGAGGTGCGGGATGGACGCGTCGTCGAGCACGCGCTTGACGAAGACGAGGTCTTCGAGCATGGACTGCTGAGGGGTCAGGTGGCCGTTCACGAGCGTGAACTGACCTTTTCGCAGCACGATGTCGCCGCGATCGAGGCCGCCGGATGAAGGACGGGGGTCAGAAGGGGACTCTCCGCCGCGCCGACGATCTCCGTGCCCATTCAGACTCCTACTCTGCGCGGCCCGGGTGGCCGTAGACGCAATCAAGCGATTTTACTCCGAGGCGGTGGCAATCGACGACCGAGGCGCCGAGAACCGTCGCGATCCGACCCGAACCGGCCTGCGCGCTACAGTGATGCCATGTTCCGGTCCATCGGTCCGGTCGCCATCGACGGCGGCCTCGGCACGCTTCTCGAATCGCGCGGCCTCGACCTGACGGGCGGGCTCTGGTCGGCCAGGGTGCTCGACGAGCACCCCGAGCAGGTCTCGGCCGCGCACGAGTCGTTCTTCCACGCCGGAGCGAGTCTGGCGATCTCCGGCTCTTACCAGGTGTCGTACGAGGGCGTCGCCAAGGCCGGGCTCGACGCCGCAGACGCCGACCGGCTCCTCCGCCGCAGCGTGCAACTCGCCGTCCATGCCCGCGATGTCGCGCGGCCGGACGGCCTGGTGGCGGCATCGGTCGGACCGTACGGCGCGATGCTGGCCGACGGGAGCGAGTACCGAGGCGACTACGGCCTGACCGTCGCCGAGTTGCGCGCCTGGCATCGCCCACGACTCGAGGTGCTGGCCGATTCCGGAGCCGACCTCCTGGCCTTCGAGACGATCCCCTGCCTCGCCGAGGCCGAGGCCCTGGTCGCCGCAGTCGACGGGACCGGGATCCCGGCCTGGCTCTCGATCACCGCGTCGTTCGGGCGACTCCGCTCGGGCGAGCCGCTCGAAGAGGCGTTCGCGCTGACGCGGGGCGTCGACGAGATCGTCGCCGTCGGCATCAACTGCAGCCATCCGGGTGAGGTGGAGGCGGCCATAGCCGCAGCCGTGGCGACCACCGATCTGCCGATCGTCGTCTATCCGAACGGCGGCGAAGAATGGGACGCCAAGAACCACACCTGGATCGGCGAGCCGGGATTCCCGGCCGACCTCGTCACGTCGTGGGTGGAGGCGGGGGCGTCTCTCGTCGGCGGCTGCTGCCGGGTCGGCCCCGCGCAGATTCGGGAGATCGCGCGCCAGCTCGCGGCCGTCTGACCGAGGCGGCCGTGGGCCGGAAGTCAGCGTCGACGAGCCGTCGCCGCCCCGCGCGACGTCGGCGGAGCCTCCGGCGAGGGGACCTTCACGCGGATCGCGACGACGACGAAGACGAGCGCCGCGAGGAACTGCAGGATCTGCCAGGGCTGGCCTGCGATCGGGATGACGTAGACGGGATTCCAGAGCACCACGATGGCCGCGAGGAACGGCAGGTAGATCCAGCCGCGACCACGGAAGGCGAAGACGCACAGGATGGCGGCCAGGATCGCGACGACGTAGCGGAACCCGACGAAGATGGTCGAGTCGACCAGGGCGACACCGGCGACGAGCGCAATTGCTCCGAGCAAGCCCGGTGCCAACGCCGGTCGCAGGAAGGCGGCCTTCTGCGGTGTGGGCATGCTGGCCAGTCTACTGCCGCCGGTGCCGGCGAAGCGCCGCTTGATGCGGCGCAGAACTCAGCGGATGATGCTGATCGGCCGACTCATCGGAGGCTCGTCTCGGAGGCGCTCCAGGCCGGGACGCAGTTCGCCGAGCCACGCCTCGTAGCCGGCGGCGTTCAGGTGGAGGCCGTCGTCGCTGTAGTCGCCCTTCAGCTCGTCTCCGTCGGCGAGGGCCGGCCAGAGGTCGAGGTATTGAGCGCGAACCGTGGCGGCGAACTGGCGGAGGTGACGATTGGCATCCTGCACGCGATCACTGAACTCGGGTGTTCGCGGCGTGATCGACTGCAGGAGGAGCCGCACGCCGGGGAGAAGGCGGCGCAGGTCGACGAGGATGGTCTCGACCGCCCGGACGACCTGCTCGACCGATCGCTTCGAGGTGAAGTCGTTCGTACCGATGAGGAGCACGATCGAGTCGGGGTCGGCCTGCACGACGGCGTCGAGCCGCGCCTGCACGTCGGCCGTGGTGTCGCCTCCGACGCCGAGGTTCACGACGTCGTCGTCGGGAAACCAGCTCTGCCAGTCGCCCCTTCGGTGAGGCTGTCGCCGAGGAAGACGAGCTTTTCGCCCTGAGTCATCGCTGAGCTCCTTGAGTCGTCGGTTCGGTTTCGGCTGTCGCCGTGATCCTGTTCAGCATGCCGGAGAAGATGATTCCGTGGAAGGGCAGGATCGAGTACCAGTACAGTCTGCCGCTCAGCCCGGTCGGGAAGAACACGGCACGCTGACGGTAGTGCGACCCCTGCGGCCGCTCCTCCACCCACATCTCGAGCCACCCCTTTCCTGGAGCCTTGAACTCGGCCCTCAGTCGGAGGAAGCGCCCGCGGTCGATCTTCTCCACGCGCCACCAGTCGACGGCGTCGCCCGTGCCCAGTGTCGTGGCGCTCCGACGGCCGCGCTGGAGGCCCACTCCCCCGGCGAGACGATCCATCCAGCCGCGCGCCGCCCAGGCGAGGGGGAACGAGTACCAGCCGTTCTCGCCTCCGATCCCCTCGATGACCCGCCAGAGCTGCTCCGGCGAGGCCTTGGTGTCGATCTCGCGGTCGTCCGTGTACACGGTGTGCCCCGACCAGTCGGGGTCGCTGGGAAGCGGGTCGCTCGGGGCGCCGTACACGGAGGAGTCCTGCCAGCTCGTCTCGACCTCGCCGTCCCGCATCTTTCCCAAGGCGAGTCGGACGGCGCGACGATAGCCCGTCAGTCCCTCCTCGGGCGGTGGCACGACGTCGACGATGTCGTTCTCGCGCACGACGCAGTCGTACTGGAGCGACGCGATGATGGGCACCGCGAGGGCGCGGGGAATCGGAGTCACGAGGTTGACCCACTGTGAGGCCAGCCAGGGCGTGAGCACCGGGAGCGGTGCGATCGGCCTCTGTTTGAGGCCCGCTTCGAGGGCGTACCCGTTCATCATCTGCCCGTAGCGCAAGACGTCGGGGCCGCCGATGTCGAAGGTGCGGTTCACGCTCGGATCGACATCGGCCGAACCGATCAGGTAGTGCAGCACGTCGCGAACGGCGATGGGCTGGATGAAATTGCGGACCCACTTCGGGGCCGGCATGTACGGCAAAATGTCGGTGAGGTGGCGGATCATCTCGAACGACGCCGAGCCCGACCCGATGACGACGCCCGCTTGGAGAGCCACGGTCGGCACACCACTTCCCAGTAGGATCTCGCCCACCCTCTTCCGAGACTCGAGGTGTCGCGAGAGCTCCCCGTCGGGGTGCAGGCCGCCGAGGTACACGATGCGCGAGACGCCGGCCGCAGCCGCTTCCGCTGCCACGATCCGCGCGGCCTCCTGCTCGGCCTTCTCGAAGTCGCCGCGGCCGGCCATGGCGTGCGCCAGGTAGTAGACGACGTCGACCCCGCTCACGGCCCGACGGACGGCCTCGGCATCGGTCAGATCACCCTGGACGATCTCGACGTCACCCGCCCACGGCACGTCGTCGAGCTTCTCGGGCGTGCGCACGAAGGCACGGACGTCGAACCCCGCCGAGACCAATCGAGGGGCGAGGCGTCCGCCGATGTAGCCGGTGGCGCCGGTGACGAGAGCTTTTCGAGGCATCGGCCCACGGTACCCCGGAGCCGGGCGGCCCTCTCAGACGGCGAGCCCGCGCGAACGAGCCGGTGCGCGACGATCAGGCCGTGACGGCCAGGAGCTCGCGGATCTCGTCGACGTCGGCCCGCATCTGCGCGATCAGAGGCTCGAGGCCCTCGAACCGGAGGTTGCCGCGGATGTACCGGATGAACGACACCGTCACTTCCTGCCCGTAGAGGTCGACTGACACGTCGAGGAGGTGCGCCTCGACCTGCTTCTCGGGCACGCCGTCGAACGTGGGGTTGTTGCCCACCGACACGGCGGCATCGTAGACGCGCCCACCGACCGTGACCCGCGCGGCGTAGACGCCGTCTGCGGGTACGAAACCCTCGCTGCGGGGCTCGAGGTTGGCCGTGGGGAAGCCCAGTTCACGGCCGCGCATCTCGCCGTGGACGACGACGCCGCGCACGGACGGCTGCCTGCCGAGGAGCACGGCCGCCTCGTCGATCTTGCCCGCGTCGAGGAGCTCACGGATCCAGCTGGACGACACGCGGCGCGTTCCGTCGCCCGGGCGGACGTCGGGGATGAGGTCGACGTCGAAGCCACGCAACCGGCCGAGCTCGCGAAGCGTGTCGACGCTGCCGCTGCCGCCCACGCCGAACCGGAAATCGGTGCCGACCAGAACCACCTCGGCCTGCAGGCTCTCGACCAGGATGTGGTCGACGAACTCGTCGGGAGTGAGACGGCGCAACCGGTCGTCGAAGGTGAGCATCAGCGTCGCCTCGACACCGGTCTGGTCGAGCAGCTCGCGCTTCTGGCGGTTGCTGGTGAGCGACATGGGCACGGCGTCGGGGCGCAGGATCGCGAGGGGGTGACGGTCGAACGTGACCACCGCCGAGACGAGGTCGCGGGCGCGCGCCGCCTGCTCGAGCTCGGCGATGACGGCCCGGTGTCCGAGGTGCACGCCGTCGAACTTGCCGATCGTGACGGCCGACGGACCGAAGCCCTCCGGGACGGCGGCGGTGTCGGTGAAGAAGTCCATGGCGATCAGGCGCCCGCCGCGGACTCGTCCGCCAGCGGATCGACCGAGCCGTCGGCGGAAGCAGCCGAGCCGGACTCGTCGGACGCGGAGATCTCGGCTTCGACGGCCGGCCGGGTGTGGCGGAGCCACAGCATTCCGAGCACGGGGAGGACGAGGGGGACGAAGCCGTAGCCGATACCGAAGTAGGTCCAGACGGTGGAGTGATCCGAGTGGGCGTACTTGGCGCTCGGCACGAAGACGCTGGGATCGATGATCGACATCAGGCCCACGAAGAGCACGCCGACGAGCTCGAAGCTGATGGTGCCCCACGCGATGGCGTACCAGCGTCGACCTCTCATGATGAGCGCGACGGTGGCCATGATGTAGACGATGGCCGACAGCCCGCTCAGGGCGTACGCCAGCGGCGCCTGCTGGAACTGGGTGGCGATCTGGAACACGGACCGCCCCGTCGCCGCCAGGGCGAGGATCGCGTACACAGCGATGAGGACGCGGCCGATGCCGACCGCTCGTGTTGACTTCTTCTGAACCATCACGTCAAGGATATGGCCCCCGGGCGACCCGCGCCGACCCCGCCGGGGTCAGCTCACCGTGGCCGTCCAGATCTGCAGCATGCGCACGACCATGACGGCGACCGCGAAGGCCCCGGCTCCGAGCACGACGTTGCTCCAGCGGGTGCGGTCGACCAGGGCCCAGATCACCGACAGCGGCGGCAGCAGGAGCGCGACGACGAGGTAGATGTAGAACTCGAGGACATTGCCGGATGCGTGGTTGCCCGCGAACGGCGACACGATCGCGATCACCAGCTGAACAACCAGGAGCAGCTCGACGAGCGCCAGCGAGCCGACGGTGTAGTCGTTCGGGATGCGGCGGGCGATGCCGAGGACGATGCAGAAGAGCGCGGCTGCGAGGCCCACGCCGAACTGCACCCAGGTGAACCACTCGATCACGAAGAGACCTCATCCGTTGGGAAGTTGACGATGGGACGGACGATGCCTCGGGTGACCGACACGAGTCCGGCGAGCCGGCCGTCGGGAGTGATCGCGGCGATCGGCCCGGGGTCGTCCGAACGCACGACCGGGAGCTTCTTGCCGTGCCCCAGATCGATCGTCTGCTGCGCCGTCATCTCGAACACGTCGAACAGGCGACGAGCGACGCCGGAGGGCGGCAGCAGGTGCGCGGCCACGTCGACACCCTCGAGTTCGGCCGCGTCGGCCACGTCGAACGGACCGATCCGGGTGCGGCGGAGCGCCGTGAGGTGCCCGCCGACACCCAGTCCGCCGCCCAAATCGCGAGCGAGTGCGCGAACGTACGTTCCTGACGTGCAGTCGACGATCACGTCGAGGTCGACGACAGCGGAACCGTCGACCACGACGTCGCGGCGTGCCAGCAGCTCGAATCTCGTCACGGTCACCGGCCGGGCCGTGAGCTCGACCTCCACGCCCTCACGGGCGAGGGCGTAGGCGCGCTTGCCGTCGACCTTGATGGCGCTCACGGTCGTCGGCACCTGGAGGATGTCGCCCGTCAGAGCCTCGATGCCGCGCAGGAGGCTCGGCTCGTCGACCGAGGACGCGTCCGTCACCGTCACGACCTCGCCGTCGGCGTCGTCGCTCGCCGTCGAGACCCCGAGTCGGATCGTCGCCGCGTACGTCTTGTCGAGGCCGACCAGGAACGTGAGCAGGCGCGTCGACGAGTTGATCCCCGTCACCAGCAGCCCCGTCGCCATCGGGTCGAGTGTGCCGGCGTGGCCCACCTTGCGAGTCCCGGCCGCCTTGCGGACCCGGGAGACGACGTCGTGACTGGTGATGCCCTGCGGCTTGTCGACGAGAAGGATGCCGCTGTTCACGAGCACCCAGCCTAGTTCAGCCCCGGCGAGCCTGATGGCGGGTGCCGGGCGTCGGGTGCCGGTCACGCTCGCGACGTTCAGCAGGCGTCGTCGAACAGGCGGCGCGGGTGGTCGGGGTCGGTGTTGTCGATGACGGCTGCGGAGCGACCGCGCGCTTCGGGACTGCGGTCGGCCGTGTCGCCGCCTTCGACCCAGATGGCGTAGTTCCAGAGACCGGCCAGTTCGGCGCGCCCGATCAGGGCGCCGTCGACGATGAGGAGCGCGTCGGCCGGGCCCGTGACCCACGTGGACTCGAACGGGCGATCGGCCCGCGCGTCGAATGCCGCGGGCACCCACCCGGTGCTGCCGCCCATGCGGAACGGCTCGATCAGCACGCGACGGAAGGTCAACTCGTCGATCGCGTTCTCGCCCGCGATGGCACGCTGAGCGCGCGGCAGGAGAAAGTCGCCGACCGAGGCCCGAAAGGCGGCGTGCCCCTGCTCTTTCAGGGCGACGACGAGGTCATCGGCGAAAACGGCGTCGGCCCTCGCGTCCGGCCCGTCGACCGCGATGAAGGCGCGCCCGTGGCCGTAGTTGTGCAGGATCTCGACCGCCAGCGCCCTGACCGTGTCTTTCTTCTCCGGTGCCCATCGCGTCATGCCCGAAAGCCTAGGCTCTGGGGGTGACAATCTCCCCGCGATCGTTCCCTGGTTCCGCGAGAACAAACGCGACCTGCCGTGGCGTCGCGAGGGCTTCACACCGTGGGGCACTCTCGTCAGCGAATTCATGCTGCAGCAGACGCCCGTGGTGCGGGTGATCCCACGGCTGGCCGAGTGGCTGGAGCGCTGGCCGACACCCGCGTCGCTGGCCGCGAGTCCCGCCTCCGACGCGGTGCGGGCCTGGGACCGCCTCGGCTATCCGCGCCGCGCGCTGAACCTGCACGCCTGCGCCGTCGCCATCACCGAGCGGCACGGCGGCGTCGTCCCCTCCGACGTCTCCGAGCTCCTGGCGCTGCCGGGCATCGGCGACTACACCGCTCGAGCCATCGCCGCCTTCGCGTACGGCCGTCGAGTGCCGGTCGTCGACACGAACGTCCGGCGCGTCCTGGCCAGGGCCGTCGAGGGCCTGGCCGAGCCCTGGGCGCCCAACGCCAAACGGGACCTCCCGCTGATGGAGGGACAGCTGCCACCCGATCTCGACGACGCGCGAGACACCAACGCCGGCGCCATGGAGCTGGGCGCTCTCGTCTGCGTCGCCCGGACGCCTCGCTGCGACGTGTGCCCGCTGGCGGATCGGTGCGCGTGGCTGCTGGCCGGTCGGCCGGAGCACGCGGGGCCGAAGGCGCGCACCCAGAAGAAGTACGAGGGGTCGGATCGGCAGGTGCGCGGGCTGATCCTGCGGGAACTCCGCGCCAGCGACGTCCCGCTCACCGCAGCGGAGGTCGAGAGCGTCTGGGGTGAACCCGCACAACGCGACAGAGCCCTCGCCAGCCTTCTCCGTGACGGACTCGTCACGGGTTCGGCCGACGAGGGCTACTCGCTCCCGGAGTGACCCCTAGCGGGTACCGCCGTCGGGCTCGTCCGAGCCACCGGCGGGACCGTCGAGGCTGTAGTCGGCCTCGTCGTCATCGGCCACCTCGCGGGGCTTGACGTACGGGTCGGCATCGCCGGCATACTCGGCCGTCGACGCGAGCGAGGCACTCTCGGCGTCGCGCTGACGCGCCTCCTGCAGGAGCTTGTCGATGGCGGCCGCGTTCTCGGGGATGCCGTCGGCGATGAACTCGATCGACGGTGTCAGCCGAGCCGTGATGTTCTTGCCCACCTCGGTGCGCAGCATGCCCGTCGCCGACTTGAGGGCAGCGGCCGTGTCGGCCCGCTCCTCGTCGGTGCCGTACACCGTGTAGAAGATCGAGGCGTGCTGGATGTCTCCGGTCACCTTGACGTCGGTGATCGTGACGAAACCCAGACGAGGATCTTTGATGCCCTTCTCGAGGCGACGCGCGATGATCTGCTGAATTCTGTCCGCCATCTTGCGGGCCCGCTGGTCGTCGACCATTTTGGTGCTTCCTTTCGTGGGGAAAGCCCCGCAGGATCACGAGATCCTGCGGGGCCACGCAACTCACCTCGCTAGACGCGGGGCTTCTCGACCATTTCGATCGTCTCGATCTCGTCGCCGATCTGGATGTCGTTGAACTTGCCGAGACCGATACCGGCCTCGAAGTCCGTCCGGACCTCGGTGACGTCGTCTTTGAACCGACGCAGGGAGTCGATGGCGAGGTTGTCGCCGACCACCACGCCGTCGCGGATGACGCGCGCCCTGGCGTTGCGCGTGATCGTTCCCGATCGCACGATGACACCGGCGATGTTGCCGACCTTCGACGAGCGGAAGATCTCGCGGATCTCGGCCACACCCGACTGGACCTCTTCGAACTCCGGCTTGAGCATGCCCTTGAGCGAGTTCTCGATGTCTTCGATCGCCGCGTAGATGACCGAGTAGAAGCGCACGTCGACACCCTCACGAGCAGCACGCTCGCGAGCCTTGGTGTCGGGTCGCACGTTGAACCCGATGATGACCGCGTTGTCGACGGTCGCCAGGTTGACGTCGCTCTCGGTGACCGCACCCACACCGCGGTGGATGATGCGCAGCTGCACGCTGTCGTCGACCTCGATCTTGAGCAGGGACTCTTCGAGCGCCTCGACGGCACCCGAGACATCACCCTTGATGATGATGTTGAGCGCTTCGACCTTGCCCTCTTCGAGTGCACGGGTGAAGTCTTCGAGCGAAATGCGCTTGCGGGCCTTGGCCAGCTGAGCGTTGCGCTCGACGGCTTCGCGCTTCTCGGCGATCTGACGGGCCGTGCGGTCCTCCTCGGTGACGAGGAAGGTGTCGCCGGCTCGCGGAACGCTCGAGAGACCCTGCACCAGGACGGGACGCGAGGGGTAGGCCTCGTCGACCGCGTCGCCGTTCTCGTCGACCATCGCACGGACACGGCCATAAGCCGTTCCGGCGACGATGGCGTCTCCGACACGGAGCGTACCCGACTGGATGAGGACGGTCGCAACCGCGCCGCGCCCCTTGTCGAGACGAGCTTCGATCGCGATACCGCGGGCGTCCTTGTCAGGATTGGCGCGGAGGTCGAGACCGGCGTCGGCAGTCAGCAACACGGCCTCGAGCAGCTTGTCGATGTTCGTGTTGTTGCGAGCCGAGACGTCGACGAACATGACGTCCCCGCCGTACTCCTCCGCGACCAGACCGTACTCGGTGAGCTGCTGGCGCACCTTGGCCGGGTTCGCACCGTCTTTGTCGATCTTGTTGACCGCGACGACGATCGGCACTCCGGCCGCCTGGGCGTGGTTCAGGGCCTCCACCGTCTGCGGCATGATGCCGTCGTCGGCAGCGACCACGAGGATCGCGATGTCGGTGACCTGAGCACCACGAGCACGCATGGCGGTGAACGCCTCGTGGCCCGGGGTGTCGATGAAGGTGATGGCGCGTTCGACGCCCTCGTGAGGAGCCCAGACCTGGTAAGCGCCGATGTGCTGCGTGATGCCACCGGCCTCGCCGGCGACGACGTTCGCGTTGCGAATGGCGTCGAGGAGGCGCGTCTTACCGTGGTCGACGTGACCCATGACGGTCACGACGGGGGTCGGATCTCGAGGACCGACTCGTCTTCGTCTTCGAGCTCCTGGTCGAGGTCGATGTCGAAGCCCTCGAGGAGCTCCTTGTCTTCGTCTTCGGGGCTGACGACCTGGATCTTGTATCCCAGCTCTTCGCCGAGCACCTCGAAGGTGGCCTCGTCGAGCGACTCGGTCGCCGTGGCCATCTCACCGAGGTGGAACAGCACGGTCACGAGGTTGCCGGGGCTGGCGTCGATCTTGTCGGCGAAGTCGGAGATCGAGGCACCGCGACGCAGTCGGACGATGGTGTTGCCGTCGCCGCGCGGGACGCTGACGCCACCGAGAGAAGGCGCCTGCCGCATCTCGAATTCGGCCCTCTTCGTCCGCTTCGACTTGCGCGCCTTGCTCTTGCCGCCACCGCGACCGAACGCACCGGCGGTTCCTCCGCCAGGGCCGCGGCCACGACCGCCGCCACCCGCGGGACGCGGGCTGGTGAAGCCGGGACGGAAGCCGCCGGGAGCACCGGCACCGGCACCCGCGCCACCGGGACGCTGGAAGCCACCGCCACCGGGACGCCCGCCGGCGCCCGCAGGACGCTGGCCGAAGCCGCCCGGACGCGAAGGCCCACCGGGACGGGGAGCACCGGGACGCGGCGAACCGGGCCTCGGAGCCTGAGGACGGGGGCCGGCTGCTCCACCGGGGCGGGGCATGCCCGCCGCAGCAGCACCCGAGCCGCCGGGGCGCGGAGCCGTCGGACGGCCCATGCCCTGGTTGGAGCTGTAGGGGTTGTTGCCGGGGCGCGGAGCACCCGGGCGCGGGCCGCCAGGACGCGGAGCGCCCGTCGCGGCAGCCGGAGCGTCGCTCGACGCCTTCGGCGCGTTGCGCTGCGCCTCGGCCTGAGCCTGACGCTCGGCCACGGTCAGCGGGGCGGCCGGGGCCGGCACCGCTTCGGTGGACTCGGCCGCGGTGGATTCTGCAGCCGGTGCCGTGGCGGCGGCAGCAGCGGGCGCTGCCGGGGCGGGCGCGGGCGCCGGGGCGGGTGCCGCGGGACGCGGTGCACCCGGACGGGGCGCGCTGCTCGCGGGAGCCGGTGCCTTGGCCGTGGTCGCGGCCTTGGCGGGTGCGGGCGCGGACTTCGCCTGGTCGGCGAAGGCGGCCCGAAGCTTGCGGGCGACCGGGGGCTCGATGCTCGACGACGGGCCCTTGACGAACTCGCCCATCTCTTTGAGCTTCTCGAGCGCGATCTTCGATTCGATACCGAGCTCGCTGGCGATCTCGTGTACGCGTGGTTTAGCCACTGTTCTCCTGTCTCGGGCCTCCACCCGGAATCAGGAGGAAGCCATTAGTGCTGGACGCAACTCATTTCGAGGTGCTCATTAGTTGTCCATAAGCAATTCAGCCTTTGGGTTGAGCGGCGGAGCGGTGAGGCTCCGGCGCAGGGATCGTGACGCGTTCGTCACGGGAGGGGGTGTTCGAGCTCCTGCAGGTATCGAAGGAGTTCGCTGGTGTCGGGTTCGGAGTCGAGCCGAAGCGCTCTGCGGAAAGCTTTGCGCCGGACGGCCGATTCGTAGGCCTGCATCGTCGGGATCAACCAGGCGCCCCGCCCCGGGGAAGTCGCCGTGGTGTCGACCACGAGGCGACCATCGAGGGCCGTGACCCTCAGAAGTGAGGATCGTGGAGCGCGCGTTCGAGTGCCGATGCACGTTCTGACAGGAATCATCTTACTCCCTCGTCCGCTCGTGGCGACGACGCCACGGTCGAACCCGCGATCCTGCGAGCCGGCCGCGGGTCGAGAGACACGCCCTAGTCGTCTTCGAGGATGGAATCGGGCTGGATGTCGATGCGCGCGCCCGTCAGTTTCGCCGCGAGGCGGGCGTTCTGGCCCTCCTTGCCGATGGCCAGCGAGAGCTGGTAGTCGGGCACGAGGGCGCGCACCGCCTTGGTGGCGGCGTCGATCACGAAGGCGCTCGAGACCTTCGCGGGCGACAGAGCGCTGGCGACGAAGGTCGGCAGGTCGGGCGAGTAGTCGACGATGTCGATCTTCTCGTTGTTGAGCTCTGCCGTGACCGCGCGGACGCGCTGCCCGAGTTCGCCGATGCAGGCACCCTTGGCGTTCACCCCGGGCTCGGTCGCGCGAACGGCGATCTTCGTGCGGTGGCCGGCCTCACGGGCGAGCGACACGATCTCGACGACGCCGGACGCGATCTCCGGGACCTCGAGCGCGAACAGCTTGCGAACGAGGGACGGGTGCGTGCGCGAGACGGTCACGCTCGGGCCCTTGAGCCCCTTCGAGACGCTGGTCACATACACGCGGATCCGGGTGCCGTGCGCGTAGCTCTCGCCGGGGACCTGCTCTTCGGGAGGCAGGATCGCCTCGAACGAGCCCAGGTCGACGTGGACCATGCGCGGGTTCGGACCCTGCTGGATCACACCCGCGACGATCTCGCCCTCGCGGCCCTTGAACTGCCCGAGGACCTTGTCGTCGCCGATGTCGCGAAGTCGCTGGTTGATGACCTGCTTGGCCGCGAAAGCGGCGATCCGGCCGAAGTCGTCGGGCGTCTCGATGGCCTCGCCGACGACTTTGCCCTCGTCGTCTCGCTCGATCGAGTACACCGAGACGTGACCCGTCTTCCGGTCGAGCTCCACGCGGGCCGTCGGCTTCTCGCCGTGGGCCTCGGGCTGGTTCTCGTGCTTGAGGTAAGCGGTCAGGATGGCCTGCTCGATGATCTCCACGAGTTCGTCGAAGGGGATCTCGCGCTCGCGCTCCATGAGCCTCAGGACGCTCAGGTCAATTTCCACGGCGGTGGCCTCCATATTCAATTCGTTTCGTCGCTGCTTGGATGACGTCACAAGCAGCGCACATATTCTACCCGCTGCTGCGCCGTCGAGACGCACCTGCCAGCGGGGCCTGCGCAGTGGTGCTGCCCGCCCGCCTACCGGGGAGCGGTCAAGCTGGCGACGGCCTCGGCGATGGGGACGGGGATCCGTTCACCGCTCGCGCGATCCCAGAGCTCGACGACGCCCTCGGCTGCACTGCGGCCGACGATGACGATCTTCGGAACCCCCAGCAGCTCGGCATCGCCGAACTTGACGCCGGGCGACACCTTGGGGCGATCGTCGTAGAGCACGTCGAGTCGGGCGCCCTCCAGCGCCGACACGAGTTCTTCGGCCACCTCGTAGACCACCGCGTCTTTCCCGGTGGCGACGACGTGCACGTCGAACGGCGCGACGTTCGCCGGCCAGACCAGGCCCTTGTCGTCGTTGTTCGATTCGGCGATGACGGCCAGGATGCGGGTCACGCCGATTCCGTAGGAACCCATCGTGACGGTGACCTGCTTTCCGTTCTCGTCGAGCACCTTGAGCCCCAGGATCTCGGCGTACTTGCGCCCGAGCTGGAACACGTGCCCGATCTCCATCCCGCGGGCGGTCTCGATGGGGCCCGACCCGTCGGGAGCAGGATCGCCCTCGCGTACCTGGGCGACCTCGTACACGCCGTCCGCGGTGAAGTCGCGGCCCATGACCAAGCCCTTCACGTGGACGCCGTGGGCGTTGGACCCGGTGACCCATGAGGATCCTGAAACGATGCGAGGGTCGACGTAGTAGCGGATGCCGGTCTCGGACTCGGAGCCGAGGATCTGCGGCCCGATGTAGCCCTTGACCAGCAGCGGGTGCTTGGCGAAGTCGGCTTCGCCCGCGGCCTCGACCTCGGCAGGGTAGAACGCCACCTCGACTCGCTTCATGTCGACCTCTCGGTCGCCGGGCAGGCCGACGGCGACGACCTCGCGAGTGCCGTCGAGATGACGGAGCGCCAGCACGACGTTCTTGAGGGTGTCGGACGCGGCCCACTCCCCGCCTCGCGGGTCTGCGACTCGTTCAGGTACGTCACGAGCGTGTCGATCGTGGGCGTGTCGTGAGGCTCGAGCAGCTCGGCCTCGGGAAGCTCCGCGAGCGAAATCTCGTCGGGGACGATCGTCGTGAAGGCCTCGACGTTGGCTGCGTAGCCCCCGACGGAACGGACGAACGTGTCTTCTCCGGCCTCCATGGGGTGCAGGAACTCCTCGCTCTTCGACCCGCCCATCGCACCGGCATCGGCCTTGACTATGACGTACGAGAGGCCGAGGCGCGTGAAGATGCGCTCGTACGCGTCGCGCTGCAACTGATAGCTGGCATCGAGCCCGGCGTCGGAGGCGTCGAACGAATACGCGTCCTTCATGGTGAACTCGCGGCCGCGCAGCAGACCGGCGCGCGGGCGTGCCTCGTCGCGGTACTTGTCCTGGATCTGGAAGAGCGTCAGCGGAAGGTCTTTGTACGACGAGTAGAGGTCTTTCACGAGCAGCGTGAACGCCTCTTCGTGCGTGGGAGCGAGGAGGTAGTCGGCGCCCTTGCGGTCGTGCAGCCGGAACATGCCCTCGCCGTACTCGGTCCAGCGACCGGTGGCCTCATAGGGCTCGCGCGGCAGAAGCGCCGGGAAGTGGACCTCCTGGGCACCGGCCGCAGCCATCTCCTCGCGGATGATCGCCTCGATCTTCGCCTTGACACGCAGTCCCAGCGGCAGCCACGCGAACACGCCGGGGGCCTGCCGCCGGATGTAACCGGCGCGCACGAGGAGGCGGTGACTGGTCACCTCGGCGTCGGAGGGGTCTTCACGAAGGGTGCGGACGAAGAGCTGGGAAAGGCGAGTGGACACCCGGTTAGCCTATCGGCGCACCGGGGGCGGTCACGTCACCAGGGCTTGCCGTCGTACTGCTCGGGATTCTGACCGAAGTAGCGGTTGCGGTCGTTGTTCTGCTGCTGCTGCTTCTGGGCGTCGCCGTCTTTCTGCTGCAGCTTGTCGAGGGGATCCTGCGACGACGAACCACCCTGCCCACTCGAGCCGTCGCCCGACGACCCGCCGCCGTTCTGCCCGCCGTTGCTCTGGCCGCTGCCGTCGCTCGAACCGTCGCCGCCCGACGACCCCTGGCCGCCCTGGTCGGTACCGCCCTGCCCCTGGCTGCCGCCCGCCTGCTGCTCGGCCTGCTGCTGCTTCTGCTCGAGGCGGCTCTTCGCGTCGTCGAGCGGTTTCTTGGTCGGCGGGTCGTCGGTCGAGTTCGGCGTGTCGAAGCAGCCGGCCGGTGCGGCCGCGATGAGCGCCAGCGCGTGCTTGTAGAAGGCGGAGGCCTTGTCGAAGGTGCCGTCGAGCACTGCGCTGTCACCCTGCTGCTCGACGACGAGCGCGAGATCCGTCCGGACCATGCACGAGGCGTCGGTGTGGCTCGCGGGCACGAGCGAGAGGGCGCTCTCGAGCTCGTTCCGGGCATCGACGAGCACACCGATCTGCGCGAGGCCGGCGCCGCGGTCGAAGTGCCTGACCCAGGGTTCGAAGACGTTCACGACCCCCAGGCCGTCGGACATCGCGACGCTGCGGTCGTACTGCTTTGCTCCATAGGTCGCCTGGGACAGGGCGGCGAACGTGGGCATGCTCAGCAGCTTGAGGGCCACCAGGATCACGATCACGACCGGGAGCAGCGACCAGGCGAACATCCGACGGCGGAGCTTTCGACGGTACTCGACGATCTCCGGCGGGACGGGCGGGGAGGTCGGCACGCCCGCCTCCGGGTCGATCGGAGGAGGCGGTGGGGCCAGCGGAGGCTGCAGCAGCGTGCTCATCGACGCACCCCGCGGACGGTCGTCGTGACCCCTCGAGGTCGCCGAACCGGCCGAACGTCGCCGAGCGCACGGACGATCAGGGCAACGTCGACCAGCAGCAGAAGGAAGAACGGGATGGCTGCGATCCAGTAGAGGTCGACGATGCTCGCCGTGCTCCCCTGGGCCGTCTTCACGGTCCCGTGCTGCTCGGCGTTCACGACGGAGGCGAGCGAGCCTCCCGCCTCGCGGTGGAGATACGGCACGCCGAGCTGCGAGGCGATGGCGCGCAGGTTCGGCTCGTCGATGCGCGAGACGGCGTCCGGGGATCCGGACCGGGTCTTGTCTTTGATGTACCGGTTCGACGAGTACTGGTCGCCGTAGCCGTCGAACTCTTTCATGCGTCCGCCGGTCGAGGTGCCGTAGCCGAGCACGCCTCCTCCGGAGGTCTGGCTCTTCGACGAGGCGAAGGAGCCCGGCTTGCTGCCCGCGGTCTGCTCGCCGTCGCCGAGGTAGTAGACGACGTTCGCGCGCTGCGGGTCGGTCTTGTGGGCGGCCGCGAGACGGCTCGCGAGCAGCGAGTCGGCCTCGGAGATGCTACTGCCGTGCGAGTAGTAGGTGACCTCTTGGCGCATGACCGTCGCCGCGGAGACGACCGCCGACGCGTCGTCGGTGAGCGGTACCCGCTGAATCGCCGTCGAGTCGAACGAGAGGAGGGAGAAGCGAGCGCCGGCCAGATCGTCGGTGATCGCCTTGATGTCTGCGCGCATGCCGTCGAGCCGAGGCTGGTGACCGTTCCAGTCTTCGGCGGCGGCGCTGGAGGTGGTGTCGACGACGAAGAAGACATTCAGCTCGGCCACCGACGCCTTGGCCGTGCCACCGGGCAGCCCGGGACGCGCGACCATGACGAGAAGGAGCGCCACGATGGCGGCGCGACGAATCCAGGCGAAGAGGAGCGTGCGGCTGCTGCGCTCGGCGATGATCCGCCACAGGACGAATCCGCCCAAGAGGACCGCGACGAGGATGAAGACGGGGGCGGGCAGGATCGGCTGCCAGACGACGGCGCTCACAACCGCACCCGCCAGAGGAGACCGAACGACGCCATCAGCAGGAGCAGCCCAGCCACCACCAGGGGCCCGGGGTGGTCGCTGACGACCAGCCGCCGCGCGCCGGTGAACAGGCCCGCCTCCTGGTCGTCGATCTTCTGCACGATCGCCGGGACGGTATCGGTGCTCGAGAGTCCGTAGAAACCGCCGCCGGTCTTGTCGACGACGTCTTTCAGCTGGGTGGCCACCGTGTCGGGGGTGCCGTCGGCGCTGTAGTCGACGGGATCGATCGCATAGACCCGGACGTCGTGCTTGGTGGCGAGGTCTCCTGCCTGCTTGAGCGTGAAGATCGGAGAGCCGTTCACGTAGTTGTCCGTGGCCAGGACGATCGACTTCGGCCGCTTGCTCGAGCTGTCGCCGTCGAAGCCGAGGACACAGGACGAGAGGCCGTCGCCGATGAGTGAGGCGCCCTCGCCGAGGTCGGTTCCCGTCCAGTACCGGAGCCCGCTCTCGCCCTGCGACCGGAACGAATCGCGGTAGGTGGTGAGCTCGGTCTTGACGTAGTCATAGTCGTCGGTGAGCGGGAAGACCTGCACCGCCGAGCTGTCGAACACGGTCAGACCGACGCGCTCGCCGTGAAGGTTCTTGGCCAGCGAGGCGAAGGTGTCGACGATCTTGGCGTCGACGTCGGTCATCGAACCGGAGACGTCGAGGCAGAGCATGATGTCCCGCTTGTAGGACTGCGGCTGCACGACCTCGACGCTCGACACGCGCGACGCGAGGAGGACGCCGACCCCGCTCGCGACGACGACGATCGTCAGGACGCCGGCGAGGAGCGCGCGATAGCGTCGCAGGACACGCTGGTACTCCGGGAGCTCGGTCAGGCGTTCGCTGTGCGCGACCGGGACACCGTCACGCTGCAGCCGGGCCCGGCTGCGGCGGCGCCAGGCCAGGTAGAGCCAGACGCCGCCGCCGGCCACCGCGGCGGCCGCCAGCGGCATCCACCAGAAGATCAGCTCCACGAGCTCACCACCTCGCGCGCCGTGCGGACCGCCGCGGCGGGGTCACCGGGATGCTCGAGCTGGAACGCCGGCGGGTAGAACTGCTCGACGGCACCCGTCACGGAGGGCAGGGCCGAAGACCTCAGATCGCTGAGCGTCATCACCTGCGCATCGACGCCGGAGGCTTCGAAGGCGAAGAAGCGGAGGAGCAGACTCAGCCGCGAGTGGACGGCTCGTTCGCTCAGGTCTCCCGCGACCCAAGCGGCTTCGACCTCGTCGATCATCGCCGCGTACTTTCCACGGAGCGTGCCGAGATCGACTCGCGCTGCACCCGCAACGGCGGGTCGGGGCGACCTGGTGCGGGAGTACCGGATGACGAAGACGTAGCACGCGGCGACGAGGGCCAGGAGCAGGACACCGACGACGAGGTAGAGGACGAACCGCTCGTACTGCGCAGGACCGAAGAATCCTCTATCGCTCAGCACGGCGCTGCTTCTCGAGAAGGGCGAAGAGACCGGGTACGACGTCGGCCTGGCTGCCGATGCGGTGACTCGTGATGCCGAGGAGTCGCAGCTCGCGTTCGCTGTCGACGACCGTTTGGACGGCGGCCTCTTCGAAGAGGCCGCGGAGGGCGCGATTGGAGCGCACGTAGGCGGGAAGGGCGGCGACCTCCTGGACGTCGTAGACGGGGCCCCGACTGCCCTCCTGGCGCATGAGGTCGGCGTCGCCGATCGTCAGCCAGATGACCTCGTGACGGGCACGGAGCCGACGCAGCAGACGCATATGCTCATCGCCGAGGCGCACGTCGTCGGTGACGACCAGCAGGAGCGAGCGGATCGTGAGCTGCCGGGCGACGGTGTCGAGCAGGCCGAGGACGTCGCTCCGAGGGGCGTCCAGGCGAATGCGCTCGTCGACCACCCGCAGGAGACGCTCCAAGTGCTCGTCCTTCTGCCCCGACGGGTAGGAGCGGCTTCCGCCCTCGTCGCCGACGATCAGGGAGACGACGTCGCCGTGCTGGGTCGCGATCGAGGCGAGAGCTCCGGCCGCCATAATCGCGATGTCCTTCTTGCTCTCTCCGCTCTCAGCAGTGGCCGCCATGTTGCGGCCCGTGTCGACCAGCAGAGCCAGATTGTGGCGTCGCGACGCGATGTAGCGCTTGACGAGCGGCTCGCCGTGACGCGCAGTGGCCTTCCAGTCGATGTCTTTGACCTCGTCGCCCGGGACGTAGGCGCGAAGGTCGTCGAAGTCGTGGCTGCGGCCGCGATGGACGGACGCGTAGCCACCCTCGAGGAGGTCGAGGGTCTTTCGATGGGCGAAGATGCTCATCTTCGTCTTCACCCGGTAGAGGAGGCCTGCCACAGCGCTCAGGGCGTCTGCACGGCGCCGAAGATGGCGTCGATGATCGTCTCGGGCTTGACCTCGTCGGCCGCGGCCTCGTAGCCGAGGATGAGGCGGTGACGAAGGACGCCGTGGCGGAGGTGCTTGACGTCGTCGGGGATGACGTAGTCGCGGCCGTTCAGGATCGCCAGGGCGCGGGCGGCCTGCGTGAAGGCGATGCTCGCCCTCGGGCTGGCGCCGAACTGGATGTAGTCGGCGAGCGTGCCGGGGATGTACTGCTGCGGATGCCGGGTGACGTAGATCACCTGCACGATGTAGTTGACGATCGACTGGTCGATGTAGACGCGCTTGGCGAGGTCTTGGAGCAGCCTGACGTCGTCGAGGTGGACGCCGGTGTTCGGCTCGTGCTCGGCCTCGTCGTAGACGCCGGCCTCGATGCGGCGGATGATCTCCGCCTCCTCGGCGGGAGTCGGGTAGTCGAGGATCTCTTTCAGCAGGAACCGGTCGAGCTGCGCCTCGGGGAGCTGGTAGGTGCCCTCCTGCTCGATGGGATTCTGCGTGGCGAGCACGAGGAACGGCTGCGGGAGCTTGTAGACCGTGCCACCGATCGAGGTCTGGCGCTCCTGCATCGCCTCGAGCATGGCGCTCTGCGTCTTGGCGCTCGACCTGTTGATCTCGTCGAGGAGGACGAAGTTGGAGTGCACCGGGCCGAGCTGGGTCACGAACGTCGACGACTGGGCGTCGTAGATCTGCGTGCCGGTGATGTCGCTCGGCAGAAGGTCGGGCGTGCACTGGATCCGGCGGAAACTCGCGTCGACGGCCGAAGCCAGCGTCTGCGCGGCCGTGGTCTTGGCGAGCCCGGGCACGCTCTCGAGGAGGACGTGCCCCCGGTGACGAGGGCGACCAGTAGGGACTCGCGGAGGCCCGCCTGCCCGACGACTTTGGCCTGGAAGGCTGCCGACACCCGTGCGACGACCTCGCCCGCGCGACGGAGTTCGTCTGCCGTGATCGGCTCGGGGCCCGAGGCCTTCGGAGTCGGCGTGGTGGTGGTGGTGTCTGTCACCCGCACAGCCTAAACCAGGGGTCTGACTTCGACGGTCGGGTGACTGCCAGCCGCCCTACGCGGTCACGACTTCGGGCGAACCGACCGAGCCGGGAGGCATCTCGTCGGCGAGGCGGTTGGCCTCGCGGATGAGCGTCTCGACGATCTGCTCTTCGGGCACGGTCGCGATGACCTCGCCCTTGACGAAGATCTGGCCCTTGCCATTGCCCGAGGCCACGCCGAGGTCGGCGTCGCGTGCCTCGCCCGGACCGTTCACGACGCAGCCCATGACGGCCACGCGCAGCGGAACGGTCATTCCCTCGAGGCCGTCGGTGACGTCGTTCGCGAGCTTGTAGACGTCGACCTGAGCTCGGCCGCAGCTGGGGCAGCTCACGATCTCGAGCTTGCGCTCACGGAGGTTGAGGGACTGCAGGATCTGCAGGCCCACCTTGACCTCCTCGGCGGGCGGCGCGCTCAACGAGACGCGGATCGTGTCGCCGATGCCTTCGGAGAGCAGGATGCCGAAGGCCGTCGCGCTCTTGATCGTGCCCTGGAAAGCAGGGCCGGCCTCGGTGACGCCGAGGTGCAGCGGCCAGTCGCCCCTCTCGGCGAGCAGGCGGTACGCCTTGACCATGACGATCGGGTCGTTGTGCTTGACCGAGATCTTGAAGTCGTGGAAGTCGTGCTCTTCGAAGAGGCTCGCCTCCCAGACGGCGCTCTCGACGAGGGCCTCCGGGGTCGCCTTGCCGTACTTCTGCATGAGGCTCGGCTCGAGCGAACCGGCGTTGACGCCGATCCTGATCGAGACTCCTGCCGCCTTGGCGGCGGCGGCGATCTTGCCGACCTGGTCGTCGAACTTGCGGATGTTGCCGGGGTTGACCCGGACGGCCGCACAGCCGGCGTCGATAGCGGCGTAGACGTAGTTCGGCTGGAAGTGGATGTCGGCGATCACCGGGATGTTGCTCTTCTTGGCGATGATCGGAAGGGCTTCGGCGTCGTCGCGGCTCGGCACCGCGACGCGGACGATGTCGCACCCGGAGGCGGTGAGTTCGGCGATCTGCTGGAGCGTCGCGTTGATGTTGGTCGTGGGGGTGGTGCACATCGACTGGACGCTCACAGGGGCGTCACCGCCGACGAGCACTTTGCCGACCTTGATCTGGCGCGACTTACGGCGCGGAGCAAGGGTTTCGGGGATCTTGGGCATTCCGAGGTTGACTGCAGGCACGTTTCTCATCGTAAGCCTCGGGGCCTGAAAGGCGTGCGAACGATGCCTGGGCCTCAGGTGGTGTTCAGCCGAATGTCACCCGACCCCGCGCCGACTCACGTCGTCGGCCGGCTTCACCGCGAACGCGCTAGCCCAGCGAGATCGGCTTGAACAGGTCGGCGTAGATGAGCAGCAGGCTCATCCCACCGAGAATGACCGTCACGGCCAGGGTGAGCGGCAGGGCCTTCGCGATATCGATCGGACCCGGATCGCGACGCCCGAACAGCTTGGCGAAGAACCGGCGCACCCCTCGATGATCGCGCCGGCGACGTGCCCGCCGTCGAGGGGCATCAGCGGGACGAGATTGAAGACGAACAGGGCGATGTTCAGCGAGGCGAGGAGGCTCACGAGGTAGCTCACCCGGTCGACGATCGGAACCGAGTCGGTGCTCGCGATCTGCCCGGCCATGATGCCGACACCGACGACGCTCACCGGGCCGTTCGCTTCTCGCGTGCCGCCGCCGAACACGGCCTGGCCGACATTGACGAGGCGTTCCGGCAGGTGCACGATCAGGGTCGCGACTCCGGCGATGTTGCTCCCGACGGCAGGCAGCACGGCGCTGACCGGCTGCTGCACCCGCTCGTACGCGGAGCCGATGCCGACGAAGCCGACCTGCTCGGTCTCCTTCTTGCCGGCCGAGTCGGTCACGACGTTCCCGTTGGCGTCGGTGACATAGGGGAGGGTCTTGATGGGCGTCACGGCCAGGGTCGTCTTCTGGCCCCGGCGTTCGACGACGAACGAGAGGCTCTTGCCCGACGCCTTCTGGATGATCCTGGTGGACTGATTCCAACTCGTGATCCTGGTGCCGTCGATCGACAGGATCTTGTCGCCGGCGGTGAGGCCTGCGGCGGCACCCGGCGCCCTCGTCGCGCCGGCGGGGCAGGAGGTCGCCGTCGACGTCGCCGGGAGAACGCACTCCGACACGCTGCCGACGGTGGTGGAGAGCTGCTGGGTACCGAAGCCGCAGAGCACGACGCCGAACAGCACGATCGCGATGAGCAGGTTCATCACCGGGCCGCCGAGCATGATGACGATCCGCTTCGGCACCGCCAGGCGATAGAAGGTGCGCTCTTCTTCGCCGGCCGACACGGTCTCGGCGCTGGCCTCGCGGGCGTCCTGGGTCAGGGTTCCGAAGAGGCTGGTGGTGGACGTGCGCCCGCGGCTCTCGACGGCGTCGACGCCGACCTCGGCCGTCTTCTGCGGAGGGAACATGCCCGACATCGAGATGTAGCCGCCGAGCGGAATGGCCTTGAAGCCGTACTCGGTCTCGCCCTTGCGCCTCGACCAGATCGTCGGGCCGAACCCGATCATGTACTGCCCGACCTTCACGCCGAACCGCTTCGCCGGCACGAGGTGACCGATCTCGTGCAGGCCGATCGACAGCACCAGACCGACGACGACGACCAGGATGCCGACGATGAAGAGAAGAACGGTTTCCACGTCGTCACAGTACGGGACGAAATCAGTGAACGAGCCGGATGTCGGCTGCGAGGCTCGGTCGGTTCTGTCGGCCGCCGTCGCGTCCGTCCCGGCAGCCCCTCCCGCCCGTCCGCCCGTCCCCTCCCGCCCGTCCCCTCCCGCCCGTCCCCTCCAGAAATCGAAGGGGATTTTTGCGCAGGAGCCTCTCGATCTCCCTGAACTGCTGCGGGATGGGACAATCCCCTTCGATTTCTGGAGGAGGCGGCGGCGGGGAACGGGCTCGAGCGGGCGAGGCCGGGTGGGACGGGTGGGACGGGTGGGCGCTGTTGCGGGATGCGCGAACGGGGCGCGGGCGGGCCGGCGGGGCTCAGCCGGCGAGGCTCAGCCGGCGGGGCCCAGCCGGCGGGAGTCAGCCGGCGACGTGGGCGAGCTGGCGGTCGGCCTGCGCTCGCGCCCAGCGCTCCGCCTCGAGGACTCCGTCGAGGCTCAACGCATCGGCGCCGGGATCGTGAGCGTCGACGACGGCGCGAATGACGTCGAAGATGTCGAGATAGCCGATGCGTCCGCCGTGGAAGGCCAACACGGCCTGCTCGTTGGCCGCGTTGAACACGGCGGGGAAGGTCGATCCTGCTTTTCCGACCTCTTTCGCCAGTGCGACGGACGGGAAGGCGTCGCCGTCGAGAGGTTCGAAGGTCCAGGTGGACGCCGTCGTCCAGTCGAGTGGCACGCCGACACCCGGAACGCGGTCGGGCCAGGCGAGACCGAGCGAGATGGGAAGCCGCATGTCGGGAGGCGAAGCCTGCGCGAGGGTCGAGCCGTCGACGAACTCGACCATGGAGTGGACGATCGACTGCGGGTGGACGGTGACGTCGATGCGGTCGTAGTCGATGTCGAAGAGGAGGTGAGCCTCGATCACTTCGAGGCCCTTGTTCACGAGGGTGGACGAGTTGGTGGTGACGACGAGACCCATGTCCCAGGTCGGGTGCGCCAGAGCCTCACGCGGCGTGACGTCGCGGAGGGAATCACGGCTGCGACCCCGGAAGGGTCCGCCCGACGCGGTGAGGATCAGGCGGCGGACCTCGCTCGGGGCTCCGGACCGCAGGGCTTGGGCGATGGCGGAGTGTTCTGAGTCGACGGGCACGAGCTGGCCCGGCTCGGCGAGCTGCTTCACGAGGTCCCCGCCGACGATCAGACTCTCTTTGTTGGCGAGGGCGAGCGTCGCTCCCGACTCGAGCGCCGCCAGGGTGGGGCCGAGACCGACGGACCCTGTGATTCCGTTGAGGACCACGTCGGTGGGGACGTCGCGGACGAGCGCGATGGACTCCTCCGTGCCGAGACCCGTGTGCTCGACTCCGAACCGGGCCGCCTGCTCGCCGAGAAGGACGGAGTTCGACCCCGCGGAGAGGCCGACCAGCGTGAAGAGGTGCGGATTCGCCTCGATCACGTCGAGAGCCTGGACCCCGATGGAACCGGTGGAACCGAGAACGGTGATGCGTCGCATCGTGCCAGGCTACTGGCCCGCGGTGCGCGTCAGCTCTTGGCCAGGATGTCGATCACGAAGACGAGCGTGTCGGTCCCTTTGATGCCGGCCGTGTCGTTACCCGCCGTGCCGTACCCGTCGACGGGCGGGACGACCACGAGCACCTGCGAACCGACGGTTTGGCCGACGATGGCCTTCTGGAAGCCGGCGACGACCTTGTCGGTGGAGAAGGTTGCAGGGCCCGAGCCCCAGGACTGGTCGAAGACCTCGCCCGTGCGCCAGAGGGTGCCTTGATACTGCACGGTGACCGAGCCGCCCGAAGGCACCGTCGCGCCGGAGCCCTTCTTGAGCACCTCGAGTTGGAGAGTCTTCGGAGCGGCGGTCTTCGGGATCGTGACCTTCGGTTGACCGTCTGCCGCCAGCTTCACCGGGGGAACGCTGCTTTCGGAGCGACCGGTGTACCGGTGGCCTTCGTGGCCACGGGCGACAGCAGATCGAGCACGATCACGAGGTCGTCGTTGGCGGCGACGCCGAAGGACTCCGAGCCGTTCGACCCGAACATGTCGGTCGCATCGGCCACGGTCACTGTTCGTGACCCGACCGTGGCGCACTGCATCGCCTTGACGAGGCCGGGAAGGAACAGCTTGTCGCTGACGGTGAATTGTGCTGCCTCCATGCCTTTGTAGCCGGCGGTACTGACCTTCTTGCCCGAGGTCGCGTCGTAGATCGTGAACGCGACGTTGAGCAGGGTGTCGGGAACGGCCTTCTCGCCCGTGCCCGTGATGACGGTCGACCGCTGCGTCTTCTTCACCGAGAGTCCCTTCGCGAAGGAGACCTTCGGCTCGGCGTCGAGGGCACCGGAGACGGTGACGGCCTTCGACGCGGATCCGGCTGCCGGCGCGGAACACGAGCTTTTCGCGTCGTTGCTCGCCGTCGGGGTCGACGTCGAGGACCCGGAGGTGCATCCGGCCAGGGCCAGTGCCAGAACGGGTACGAGGGCGAGGGACGCGAGGCAGAGGGGTCGGCGCATCGAGGACTTTCGAGTCGGGAACGGAGTCGACCCAGTCTTGCCGACGTTTCAGGCCGCTTCCTGGGTGTGCGTCAAGGCCGCACCCTCGGCGTGACCCCGGAAGCGTCAGATCGCGGGACTCGCGACTCCGGCGACGACGACCTGAGGCTCGTGGAGGACGGGGAAATTCACGGACGACGCGATGAAGCACTTCGTCGAGGCTTCGTGGTGCAGCGCGAGGGCGCTCTCACGCATCGATTCGTCTGCGACCGTGACGGTGGGGCGCAGGATCACCTCGGTGAAGTGACCCCCGCCGTCTCCGGTCTGGACCATGGTGCCGACGGCCTGGTCGACGTAGCCCGTGACGACGACGCCGTTGGTGGCACAGACGTGCAGATAGCTCAGCAGGTGGCACTGGGACAGCGCTCCGAGAAGCATCTCCTCGGGATTCCAGCGATCGACGTCGCCTCGGAACGGACGGTCGGCGGAACCGAGGATGTCGCCCTTGCCCTCGACGGACATCACGTGGTCGCGACCGTAGGACCGGTAGTCGACGGTGCCGTGGCCGCGATCGCCCGTCCAGAGAGTGTGGACGGCGTAGTGGTGATCGAACATGCGGATGGGCCCCTTCTCGTCCCCCTATCGTTACACTCCCCCATGTGAACGACCAGGCCGAACGCAGCACACTCTCATCGACGCGCCACCCTCTGGAGGTCTCGGGATCGGTCGAATTGGCCGTCCTCGAACGTTCGGGCATGACGGAGAGCCGCCATATCGGCGCTGCAGCCGTCGTGTCGTCGGACGGAGCCCTTCTCCGCTCGGTGGGTGACGTCTCGGCCTCCGTGTACCCGCGCTCGTGTCTGAAGCCGTTCCAGGCTCTGACGGTCCTTCGGTCGGGCGTTCGGCTCGACGGAGTCCAGGCCGTTCTCGCGACGGCGAGCCACGCCGGCACCCCTGACCACCAGGCGGTCGTCACAGCGATGCTCGAGCGCATCGGAGCAACGGAGGACGACCTCCTCTGCCCGCCCGATTGGCCGTACGACCGCGAGACGGCCCGGACCGCTTCGACGAAGCGACGGATTTTCATGAATTGCAGTGGCAAGCACTCCTCCTTTCTGCTCGCGTGCGCCGAGAACGGCTGGGACGCCGCTCACTACGACGATCTCGACCACCCTCTGCAGGTCGCGGCCCGCGAGACGGTGGCCGACTACGTCGGGGAGACGATCGACCATGCCGGAGTCGATGGCTGCGGGGCCCCCGTCTTCGCCACGACGTTGGCCGGTCTCGCGCGCGGGGTCGCTCGCCTGACGCACTCGGCGACGACCGACGCCGACGCCGACGCCGGGCACCTCGTGCGAGCCGTCCTGGCCGACCCCTGGGCCCTCGACGGCCACGACCGGGCGAACACCGTCACGATCGAGGAGCTCGGCCTGCTGGCGAAGCTCGGCGCCGAAGGAGTCATGGTCATGGGCACGACCGATGGCGTGGCGGTCGCGGTGAAGGTGCTCGATGGCAATCTTCGCGCCGGCACTCTCACCGCTCTCCACCTGCTCGTGGCCGAGGGCGTCGTCCCTCAGGAGGATGCCGATCGCGTGCTGGCTCGAACGCTCGAGCGCGTCACAGGCGGCGGCGACCTGGTCGGCGGCATCCGGGCCGGCGCCGGATTGGCCGTCTGACCCGCGGGACGCGCAGCGCCCGCAGCCCCCGCCGCCCCGCGGGACGCGCAGCGGCTGCCGCCCTCGCGGCACCGGCGGCACCGGCAGCACCGGCAGCACCGGCAGCACCGGCAGCACCGGCAGCACCGGCAGCACCCATTACCACTTGTCACCGCCCGTCAGCACCGGCGAGCCGACACACGAGTCTGCGACCGACACCAGGCACGGCTCCAGCGGAACCCACGCATTGCCCGTTCGGCTCGGGGTACGCACGCACGCTGTTCCGTCGGGGCCGAGCCAGACCTCCGTCAGGAGTGCGCTGGGCTGAACCGGCACGGAGTCGGTCGTGAAAATCCAGTGGACTGCCCCGGAGCGGTGCTGCGCTGTGATCCTGCGCCCTCCGGCGAGTGACCGTTCGCCGATCTCGAGGACACCGGCCGTGCGGTGTCTCGTTCGGAGTTGGACCACGAGGGCATCGAGCACCGCGTCGGAGAGCCCGGGCGGCCCGAGCACGCGAATCACGCCCGGTGGTCGAACGACCAACGGGACTCTCTCGTGGACGAAGCGAGTCGGGTCGCCGGACACCCGGATCTCGCTGTCGACCGTTCCGTGGCCGACGATCACGCCCTCGGCCTGTCGGGCCGCATGCACGATCTCGCGCCGTTCACCCTCGAGAGCGGCACGCAGGTCGGACTCGAACACCATCGTGTCTCGACGATGCCGCCGCGTTGCCCGCAACCGCCGACCCGTCTCGAGGAGACCGCTCTCACACCAGGCCAGAACCAGGAGAGCCGCGACCAGTGCGATGGCCAGCGCGCACGCGGTGACGGGCCCAAGGCCGTCGACCGTTCTCGCAAGGTCTTCCGCCACGGCGCCGACGCCCAGAACCGCGGAGACACTCGCTGCCGTCACCGTGACGAAGGGGAACGGGCGGCGCCGTGAAAGGGACGGGTGGGGCGGTCGGTAGAGCGGGAAGTTCATACCTCCATCTCATCGGCACCGACCGATCTCGGGAGCCCCTCGACGAATCTGTGGAGAACTCAGCGCCGAGACCGAGTTGAGGAGAACGTCAGCTGACGATGAAGAACTGTTCGCCGATTTCCACCCGGGAACCCCGCGGCACACGGACCCGCTTCCCCGGCTCGACGCGTCGGGCCTGCTCGGACGGCGCCCTGACGACGGAGCCGTTACCCGACCAGCGATCCGACACCCAGAGGGTGCCGTCCTCCTGGCCGAACTCGAGGTGGGTCTTCGAGACGGAACGCCCCGGGTCCACGATGCGGACGAGCAGATCGATCGCCTCACCCGGCTGCGGCGTCGGCGCCCGCCCGACCAGTCCGGTGCCCTGGACCGTGAAACTCTCCCCCGTGCTGAACTGCAGGACGAAAGGCTCGCCGAGCGGCTGACGGCGGACGATGCGGGTCTTCTCGACGTCGTCAACGGGCGCCCCGAGGTTGATCGCCCACGAGGCCGCGGGTTTGTCGACCACGGGCGCGTCCGGGAGCGGTGCGAGGACAGGGTCTGCAGTCTGTTCTGGCGCGTCGATCGGAGTCGCGGCCAGCGGAGCCTGCACGGGCGAAGCCGGCTGCCCGTCGTCCACGGGCGCCGGAACCTGGTCGGCCCGGAGGGGCGGCGCAACCGGGTCGGGCTGCGGAGCGACCGGTTCGGGTGCGGGCGGCATCGCCGGGACGGACGTCGATGCCGCCTCCGGCTCCACCGCGGCAGGCGCGGATCCGCTCGTCGAGGCGGACCAGAGCTCCGGTGCGTCCTCGGCTCCGCGACGCCCGAACAGGCGTCGTTTCTTCGGCTTGGCCGGCTCGGGGACGAACGGGACCGGAGAGTCGGAGGCCACCGGCGTGGGCGCCAGTGGTGCCGGTCGAGGCGGGGTGGCAGGAGTCTGCTCCGAGGCGCCGGTGGCACGTTCGGGCTGAGCGCCGGACTCGGGGTTCTCGGCGGCTTCGTCGCTCTCGACCGGAGGGGCCGACCCCTCGCCGACGGGAACGACCCCCGTGAGGATCGGGGTGATCGGACCTGTGAACGACTGCGCCACGGACTGCACGACCGTGCCGCACTCGCCGCAGAAGATGTCCTCGTCCGTAAGGGGGCACCGCACACGGTGCAGTGCAGTCGTCCGTCGATGCGCTCGGGCCTCGGCGTGACGAGCGGCGCGATCACATTGGTGTCGCCCGGTCGCGGTGCGTCAGCGGGCTCTGCCGGCGTCGCGACCCCCTCCGGGGCGGGCTCTGCCGGCGTCGCCAGCCCCTCGGGGGCGGGCTCTGCCCGCGACGCGAGCCCCTCGGGGGCGGCCGACGAGGACGCCTCCCGCGCGCGGAGAGCACGATCAGCCGGCACGCGTTGCCGGCTCGTCTCCGGCGTCGCGCGTGCCTGTGCGGCTGCGGCATCGTCCGTCGGACGGGACCCCTCCGAGGTCGCCGCCGGTGCGGGAGGTTCGGCAGAGGCGTCGCGGGTGTCGGCGGACTCTTTCGCCGCCGGCGACCCGTTCGCCGCCGGCGACCCGCCCGCGGGCTCGCCGGCGGAACCAGCATCGGGCTCGTCCGGGACGGGGGTGAGCGAGGCCGTCCAGAGAGGGACGGAAGCCGGGCGACCGCTGCCGGTCGCGGAGCCGGGCGGACGGAGGGGCAGGGGCGGCGGGACGGCCAGAGGCGTCACCGAAGGTGCGGCGCCCGGCACGTCGGCGTCGTCCACGGCGTCGGCGTCGTCCACGGAGTCGGCGTCGGCGTCGGCGTCGGCCTCATCGGAGGCCGCTCCCCGGACATGCCATCGACGGCGTCGTTCGTTGCACGCGCGTCAGCGACTTCGGCCGCCGCTTCGCGGTCGAGCGAGGGCAGCGAGGGCAGCGACGCGATCGTCTCCTCATCGACGGCGCCCGTCTGGGAGTGAGTCGGAGCCTGAGCCGCCGCATCCGGGGCCTCCGCCGACCCGGCGTCGACGGATGACTCGGGAGTGCCGGACTCCGTCGAAGGACCCACCCACCACGGGGTTCCGGCCGGGACCGCAGCAGGCGGCGGCTCGCGCAACGACCAGGCGGCTCCGCCCGGTTCCGCTGGAGCGCCCGCGGAACGGGCAGCCTCAGCGGCGGCCGCTTCGTCTCGCGCCCGTCGGTAGGCCGTCCAGTCGGCAGTGGAAATAGCGCGCCCGCACTGCCCGCAGAACATGGCTCCGTCGGGAAGGGGACTCGAGCAGGTGGGGCAGTGCATGGGTGTGGATGATCCTCTAACGCTTGTGGGCCTTCCGGCCATGGTATCCACGCAGTGACCTCGTCGAGACGGCGGCCTTGAATCGCTGCCACCGTGTCAGGCCGCGGTCGAGCTGCGTGCGCATCTCTCCGACAGCCTTCCAGACGCGATCCGCATCGCCGGGATCCGAGCTCTCCGGCGCGAACACGGACCGGTCGACGACCCTCGCCAAAACGCCCGCTCGCGTACCTCCGACGGATGCGGCGACCTCGGAGCGGGTCGCGGACGTCGGCGTGGCGATGCCGTGGTCGACGACAGCGTCTTCGAACTCCTGCCATCCTGCGGTCATCCGTCGACGTGGATCTCTCGCCCGTCGTCGTCGCAGTCGCCTGCGCGCCTTCACGGCGACGATGGCGAGGAACGGAGCCATCAGGATCCCGGCGGCCAGAGCGACCCAGCCGGCGATCGTGGCGGCCGTCAGCAGGATGGCGATCCAGGCGGGCGCGTCGGCCGGGTTGTCCTGTTTGCTCTGCGGCTGCGACTGGTCGTTGCGCGGATCGGACTCCTGTGGCGGAGGCTGGATCACCGACTGCGGGCGCGAGACTTTATTCGGGTCTTCTTTGCTGATGTCGGGGATCTTTCGGGGAGTCGGGTTCGGATCGAGCGTCACCCAGCCGAATTGGGCGGTGTCGACCTCGATCATCGCCGTGATGTCGGAGCCGCGGAAGGTCGTCGTGCCACCGGTCGAGTCGGCCGCCGTGAAACCGAGGACGACGCGCGACGGGAACCCGAGCTGGTCGGCCATGAGGGCGGCAGCGGCCGCGTACTGCTCGGCGTCACCGATCATCTGCTTGTCGGTGAAGAGTTGCTCGAGACGGTCGGCTCCGTGACCGGACCGGCTCACCGGTTCGTCCTGCCCCACTCCGTGGCTCACGTAGCCCTGCGCCTTCATGCCCTTGAGCGCGGCCTGAAGACGTGCCCCCTGGCCGGTCACTCCGTCGACGTAGCCCTCCAGCGTCGTCTTCAAGGCGGCCGGCACCGCGGAGGGTGTCGGCACCGACGCGGTTCCCGGGGTGAGCCCGGCGAGTTCGCTCGTCGTGGGCTGCCTGGGCGACACCGCCGTGAGCCGATAGGAGGTGCCCTTGCCGATCCCGCCCACGACGGCGGCGGTGCCCGTGGTGTCGTTGTAGAAGAAGGCGTCGCGGTGGGCCGACGCCGACGAACCGGAGAAGTCGATCGACTCGAGCTTGCCGACGGTGGGCAGCCAGACGCCCGAGTAACCGTCGACACTCACGTCGATCGACGTCTGCGCGCCCCGAACCCTCGACTGGTCGTAGGAGGTCGGAACACGCGTGAAGGTGCCGGAGGCCTCGGAGGCGTGATCGCTGCCGACCGAGAAGTCGACGCCGTCGTACGTGTCGAGGGTGGCGATCCTGAGCAGATCGCCGGCCGGCAGGCCGGTGACGGTGAGTTGTGCCTGCGAGGAGGTCGGAGACTGCTCGTAGGCGCGGAATCCGCTCAGCGGACTCACGTAGTCGCGCGGATCGAACGGTTTCACGACGGCCTCGCGGGCCACCCACCGGTGCGCCGTCGGGGCCAGCGCGGTCGTGGCACCGGCAGACAGCGCCCCGGCGATGACGAGGGTCACGACGGTTCCGGCGACGGCGCGACCGGCCACCGCGCGGTTACCCGAGCGATGGGTGTCCTCCTCACCGCCTCGGAACCGCGAGTCGCCCTCGTGAGTTCGTCGATCGCGATCCTGCGCCGGCGGAGCCTCCACCACACGAGCCAGAGGATTCCCGCTGCGAGGAGGAGCAGCCCTGCGACGATCGGCAGGACCGCGTCGGTCGGGCCGAACACGATTCCTGCGACGAAGAGAACCGCGGGCGGGGCCAGAGCCAGCTCGGCCCGGCGGCTGCGGAGTGCGGTGCTCAGCCCGACGACCGTCCCGACCAGGACCAGCACGAGGGCCGGGACCAGGAGCGCCTGGTACGCCCCGACGGGCAGGGTGATGGTGAGCAGCTGTTTCCAGCCGAGCGCCACGCCCATCACGAGCTCTCGAAGGCCGTCGAGCGTCGGCAGCACGCCGTAGAGCGCCTGGCTGGGCACGGCGAGTGCGACTCCGAAGAGCGCGAAGGCGATGACCGTGAGAAGCAGGATCCAGAAGCTCGACAACCGCAGGAACAGCCCCGCGAGTGAGATGGCCGCCCCGAGCACGAGGCCGGCGGCCACCAGGATCACGAACGACGAGCTTCGGTACACCGGCCAGAACGTGACGGCTCCGAGACCCATGAGCACGAAGAACCCTGCCGTCTGGGCGAGCGCGAACGGCACCGAGAGCCTCGCTCGGGTCGACCTCGGACGGAGGCCCGACTGCCGGGGAGGAGTCAGCTGTGGTCGTTCGGCCTGTCCGAGCGCGCTCACGACGTCACCGCCCGGGCAAGGGACTTCTGCAGGTCTTCGAGGTAGCCCACGGTGAGGATCGTGAGGTCGGCGACTCGTCGCATGCCGGGGATGGTGTCGGGGTCGCAGACGATCGCTATGGCTTCGACCCCGGGTGGGAACGCCGAAGCGGCGGCACGCAGTTCGGTGATGCCCGTCGTCGATCCGACCACCAGGAACGCCACGGAGATGCCGGAGACCTGCTCGCCGGTCACGCGCGCCACATCGGTGATGCCGAGCGCCGATTCGTCGTAGGTGACGACGGCGAGCTCGTCGAGCAGTCGGGTGCGTGTCACGGTGCTGAGGGACTTGACGGCGAGCGTCTTGCGCTTCGCGAACGCGGGTGTGCTCTCGCTCACGACGACGGAGACCTCGCGCGCATCGCGAATCGCCCGGACTCCCAGCGATGCCGCCACGCTGACGGCGAGCTCGAACTCGTCTTCGGTGGCGAAATCGGCGTTGGCGAGGCTGAGAGCGATGACGAGGTGACTTCGCCGCGTCTCTTCGAACTGCCGGACGAGGTACTCCCCGCGCGTGCCGACGACTTCCAGTGGATGTGTCGACGTTCGTCGCCGGGGACGTACTGCCGCAGCGCGTGGAACGAGATGTCGCTCGACGACAGGTCTCGGGTCGGGTTGCCCTCGAGGTCGCGGATCAGGCCGGTGCTCGTCGAGGGGATCCCGATGGTTCGGGGTGGACGAAGAGCTCGATCATGCCGGTCCAGTCCAGCTCGCGCCGGACCAGACCGATGGGATCGCCGCGCACGGTTCGGACCGGCCCCACGGGAATCACTCCGCGGCGCTGGGTGGGGACGGAGAACTCGTCGTCGATCGAGTCGCCCGCCCGGAGACCGGGGAGGCTGATCTCGGCGAGACCCTGACCGATCGGGATCTCGACGGTGACGCCGAGCACGCGCCGCCTGGTCGGGTTCGACACGGTCACCCGCCCGATGGCCACGTCGCCGACGGCCACGCGCCGGTGGGGCAGGTCGAGTGCGATGGTGAACGAGCTGCGGCCGACCGCATACAGCGTCGCGAGGCAGAGCAGGACGAGGAGGGCGAAACCCACCGCCACGAGTTCGACCCACCCGAGCAGGTAGCCCGCCACGAGGCACACCGGTGTGAGCACGAGCACGACCCAGCCCACCGGCGTGACGACACCGGAGGCGATCCGCGCCCAGCCACTGACCGTCCGGGTGACCGACCTCCAGAGTCGCACGACGACGATGACCAGATCGGCCCGGAAGCCCGTTCGATCGCCGACGATGCGGGTGCGCGCGTTGGTCAGCCCCTGCGTGCTCGTGCCGTACAGCGTGTCGGAAGCAGCAGACCTGGCACGATCGCGGCCGCCGGGCCGAGCCGTGGCTCCGCGCGTCTGGATCCTGCCGGTCTCACGCGCTGCGCGGGCGCTCGGCCGTGTCTGCGTGCGGCCGGGCGCGACCGACGAGCCACCGCGGGAGCGGGAGCCCCGGGTGTCCTCGTCGTCTCGGGCGAGCCCGGGCGCAGGGCCCGGGTTTCCCGGAGGGGTCGGCACGCTCATGGACGAGTCAGCTCGTTCGTGGTCGCGAGGACGGCGGTCGGATGGGCAGGGGCGACGGCAGGATCACGCGGTCACCCGTTCCGCAGGAGGCGCGATCTCGATCAGGAGCTGGCTGACGACGCTCGACGGGGTGACACCGTCGAACTCCGCCTCCGGGTCGAGGACGATGCGGTGGGACAGCACCGGCTCGGCGAGCAGCTTGATGTCGTCGGGCGTCACGTAGTGCCGGCCCGTCGATGCGGCATACGTTTTGGCGACGCGGACGAGTGCGAGCGCACCTCGCACGCTCACCCCGAGGCGCACCTCGGGGGCGGTGCGTGTCGCTTCCACGATGCGGGCGACGTAGTCGGCGACGACGGGATCGACGTGCACGGTGCGGGCGAGCCGGGACATCTCGGTGATCACGCCGGACTCGACGATGGGCGTCAGGGTTCCTTCGTGCACTTTGGTGCCGGACCCCTCGAGAATGCGGAGCGTGGCGGCGTGGTCGGGGTAGCCGATCGAGGTCTTCATGAGGAAGCGGTCGAGCTGCGCCTCGGGAAGGCGGTAGGTGCCGGCCTGCTCGATCGGGTTCTGGGTCGCGATGACCATGAACGGCGCGCCGACGGGGTGGCTGATGCCGTCGACCGTCACGCGCGACTCCTCCATGACCTCGAGCAGGGCGGACTGCGTCTTCGGGCTGGCGCGGTTGATCTCGTCGGCGAGGACGATGTTGGCGAAGATCGGCCCGGGGTGGAACTCGAACTCGGCCGACTTCTGGTCGTAGATGCTCACCCCGGTGATGTCACCGGGCAGGAGGTCGGGGGTGAACTGGATCCGGCTGCTGGCACCCTGCACGGTCTGCGCGACGGCGCGGGCGAGCGAGGTCTTGCCGGTGCCCGGGAAGTCTTCGAGCAGGAGGTGCCCCTCGCTCAGCAGTGCGGTGAACGAGAGCTTGATGACGAAGGACTTTCCGAGCAGGACCTTGTCGACGTTTCCGACCAGGCGCGCGAAGATGTCGGCGAACCAGGTGGCCTGCTCAGGCGTCATGCTCATTGTCGTGGCGTCTCTTTCGTGAGGTGCGTGGAGGTGCTGCGTCAGTTGCCGAGAAGTGGCGCGGTATAAGTCTTGTCGTAAAAGTCGCCGCCGTTAGCAGTGACACGAATGAGCAACGTCGGCCCGTTGAGCGGATCGGCCCCGGTGCCAGAACAGGTGGAGCCTCCGTCGGACGTCACGTCACCTCCCTCGCACTGATAGGCGACGCCTTCGTAGCCGGATCCGGCCGGCAGAGTGAACGTCCAGTTGCCGGTGCGATTGAGGGTGCTGCCATCACCCGGTGAGTCTTGGTAGACAGCATTCCCCGTCACGTTTGCATTAACCGGAGTTTTCAGAACGGGGTCCGACACCGGCCCACACACCGATTGCGTCTGGAGCCGGCAGGCTCTGACCGCATATCTGTGCTGGGTGCCGTAGACGCTCGCGTCTGCCGAACTGGTCACCACTGCGCCTTCGCCGATGGACCTGTTCATGTCGACACCGTCGACGTAGAGCCAGTAGCTCTTCACGGTGCCCGACGCGGCGAGACCCGTGAGCGCCACGTCGAAGTAGCCCGTCCCTGCACCGCTCTCCGCGACCGTGGCCGTCGGCTTCTGCGCCTGACCGGGAGCTTTGTAGACCGGTACGGTGCTCGAATTCGACGTGGAGCAGAACAAGCCATTGTCGGCGTAGACGTAATAGGTGTAGGCCGAGCCCTCCGCTGCAGACGTATCCACGTAGCTGGTGGCCGTGAGGCCGGTCACGATCGACGAGGGCTTGCTGCTGCAGCCCGATGGCCCCGCCGAGCCCGAATCGAATCGAGCGACGCTGTAGGTCACCCCGGAGGCGCCCTGCGCTCCCACACCCGACCAGTTGAGCGTGACGTGCGCCGAGGACTGATCGTTCGACGCACTGAGATCACTGACCGATGCCGGCGTGCCGACCGCAGTGCCCGTCGCAGACCCGCTGCGCGCCCAGTCGGCGCTGGTCGAGACCTGCGCGTCGTTCTTCGCGTACACCTGAGCGGTGTACTGAGCCGCGGGCGTGAGACCGCCGACCGTGACGCTGGTACCGGAGACGGTCTGCGTGCCGGGCGCGCCGGATCCTGCCATCTCGACGACGTAGCCCGTGACCGGGGTACCGCGCGCGGGCTGCGGAACCGTGTTCCAGCTCACGACGAGCGTGTTCGGCGACGTGGTCGAGGGGTGAGCGTGACGCCCGTCGGAGCGGCGGGCACGAAGTCGGCGCTATAGGGGATGCTCTGGGGGCTGGCGGCGGAGGTGCCGATCGCATTGATCGCCTGGACGCTGAATCGGTACTGGGCGCCGGGGTCGAGATCGGTGAGGGTACAGAGGGTCGATGTGCCGCAGTTCTTCGAGTACGTGCCGCCGGCCGAGGTGCCGGTGAGCCGGTAGGACGTGATCGGCGAGTTGTTGGCCACCGGCGCCTGGTAGGCGAGCGTCAACTGCCCACCGACGAAGGTGCCGGAGCGGATCGGTGCCGCCGGAGCATCCGGGACGTCCTCGACGGAGATCGTCACGTCGCCCCACACGTATCGCGACGGGTCGTTCGTCACGTCGGCGAGCTGGTACTGGAGGTGCGTGTCGAGGGGCTTGGCGGACGCGGAGACGGCGACCGTGAGACGGCTCTTGTCGGTGCTGGGCGTGACCTTCACGCCGGCGGGGAGGGACGAGCCACCCAGCCCGCGGATGGCGACGACCTTCAGCGGCTGCCCGGGGAACGGGTTGGTGGCTTCGTCGTTCGCGAGGACGTCGACCGTCGTCGTCGAGCCCCGCTTGGTGATCGCCGAGTCGGAGGCGGCGATGGCCAACGGTCGGGTCGAACCGACGACCGCGAGCGTGATGCTGCCGGCTTGGGCTGCAGAGGCGGCGTCGCGCACCGTCAACCCGATCGTCGCCGTGGCGTTCTTCTTCGCCGATGAATCGGCGCGCACTGTCAGTCTCTGACCGGACAGGGACGCCGAGAAGCCGTTGGTGTCGGGAGTCGTGACGCTGTAGCGCAGCTGCCCGATGTCGCGCGGGTACTTGTAGGTCGTGAGCCGGGTGAGGTCGAGAGTGCGGGAATCGCCCGGTTCGAGATCGATGGTGGTTCCGTTGAAGACGGGCGGTTGATTGGCCCGGGCGGTGACCGTGATGGGCAGGACAAGGGTCGCGGTGTGCCCGTTCGGATCGGAGGCGGAAGTGCCGTCGGTGACCTGGAACGAGATCGACGCCTGGCCGAAGAACGCTGCGGCCGAGGTGTAGCGGAGCGTCGTGGAGTTCACCACCAGGTTCGATCCGTCGGCATGGGTCGCACGAACGGTGCTGCTGTCGGTCAGCCGCACTCCGTTCGCTCCGGTCGACACGACGTACTTGTTCAGGTCGATCGTCAGCGGCTTCTCGCTCGTCACCGTCAGCGCGGGGGCCGACTCCTTGATCTGCGGAAGGGCGTCGTCGAAGCCGGGCACCCGGATGAACGCGTACGCCTTGATCGACGGGTCGTCGGGGTGCGACACGTAGAACGGAATGATCTGGCTCTGGTTCGTGACGGTGACGCGGATCCGGTGCTTGCCCGTGACCACGGCGGTCTTCCCGTATCCCGGCTCGACACCGAGCCCGAGGGTCGAGACGTTGCCGTCGGCGAAGAAGACGTTCGCCAGCACGTTGACGTCGACGGTCTTCCGACCGAGGACGTCGCTCAAGGTCAGGGTGCTGTCGGACGCCTCGGGGTAGTTGAGCTCCGCCTTCGGATCGACCTTGACCGTGATGAAGTTCGACGACGCGCCGCCCACCGCGTTCGTGACCGTATAGACGAGGCCGTAGGTCTTCGCCTGCTTCGGCGGGGTGACCCGGACGACGCCGTTGGGCAGGATCGTCGCCTTCACGGTCTTGTCGTTGGGCTTGACGGCGGTCACGCGCAGGGCGCCGCCGTCGGGATCGGAGTCGTTCGCCAGGACCCGGACCAGGATGCTGCCCCCGGCCGCATCGTGACGGCATCGGCCACCGCGATCGGGTTACGCGCCCCCTGCGCCCGAGCAGCGATCCCGATGCGCACGGTTCCGGTGGCGCGTGCCCCGAGTCCGTCGACCACGGTGTAGGTGAACGTGTCGGTGCCCGCCGAGTAGCTGCCGGCCTCGTAGTCGAAGTAGTTCGTGCCGACGGTGGTGACGTTGCCCTTCTGGGGATTCGAGTCGACGCCGAGAAGCTGCACGGAGTCGCCGTCCGGGTCGATGTTGTCGAGAGGAACCTGAACTCGGACCGTCTGCCCGGCCACGACGCGCGCGGTGAGCGTTTGCGGAACCGGCGGGTTGTTGGTGGCGGAGTCGGCCTCGCGCACCGAGATGCCGACCTGTGCGGTGGCTCGCTGGCCGTCGGGACCCTCGATGGCGTACTCAGCGGTGAAGTTGCCCGGGGTCTTCGGGGCGAGGTAGCGCAACTGGGTGCCCGAGACGAAGAGGAGCCCGCCGCCCGACGAGACGTTCTTCACCAGCGCCGGATCGAGGGTGATGTCTTCGCCGTCGGGTTGCGAGTCGTTCGCAAGGACGTCGATGTCGACGGCGTCTCCGACCCGAGCGGTCACCTGGTCGTTCGTGGCGATGGGCGGCTGGAGCCTGGCGGGCCGCGGGATCTGGACGACGGTCACCGAGCCCTGGGCCGAGGCGAGGCCGTTCGTCACGGTGTAGGCGAACGACACCGGACCGTGATCGAGCGGCGCGGTGAGGGTGATCCTGAGATAGCGCTGTTCGATGGTCTGCACTTGCACGCCGCTGTTCACCGCGGGCCCGCTCGTCGCGGTCACCATGAGCACGTTGCCGGCAGGATCGTAGTCACTCGCGGTGATGTCGACCGTCTGGGTGCTCAGGCTCTGGACGAACACCGTCTTGGGGGTCGTGACGGGCGCCGTGTTCGGCTCGGGCGCCGCCTGGACGTCGACGCGCACCGTCGCGGTCGCCGTCTTGTCGCCGTCGGTCACCGTGTACTCGAGCAGGTGGGTTCCGAGGACATCGCTCTCGAAGGAGAACGTACCGGCGGCGTAGTTGGGGACGAGCTTCACGCCCTCCTTCGCCGGAACGCTGTTGAGCTTGAGTGGCCCCGTGCCCCCGAGGCGTACTGCAACGGCGAGATCGTCATGGCCTCGCCTTTGTACGCCTGGACGGGGAACGACTCCGCCGTGATCGGGACGTCGCCGCCCGCAGCGACCGTGATCTTCAGAATGCCGCGTCCGACAGCGGTGCCGTCGGACATCGTGAGCACGATCTCTTGCGTCGACGGTCCCTTCCCGCTGTCTTGGTACACGACCTCGCCCGTGGGCTTGTACGTGACGGTTCCGCCGTCGCCCCCGGACGCACCCGTGAGGTAGAACGGGTCGCCGTCGGGATCGACCCACGAGCCCAGCGTGTCGACCGTCACCCTGCCCGACGACGACACGACCGCGTGCTCGGCGCGCACCTGCTGCGGAGGACTGTTCTCGCCCGGTTGCCGGATCGAGACGGTGACTTTGGCCGTCGAGGTGCCGCCCCGGCCGTCCGAGATCGTGTAGTCGAAGCTGACGACGCCGGAGGCGCTGCCGGCGAGGGTGAGAAGGAGCTGCTGCCGATTCTGGATGACGTCGATGCGACCGACCGACTTCGGCACGTCGGTCGCCGACGTGACCACGATCGGGTCGCCGTTGGGGTCGTAGTCGTTGAGGAGCACGGGCAGGATCGTCGCGCGACCGGGCCGAGCGCCTAGCACGTCGTCGACGGCGACCGGCGGTTTCTGCTGCACCTCGAGCTTCTGCTGGTCGTCGGTGTTCTCGGTGGGCTTCTGCTGCTGGTCTTTCTCGTCGGTGATGAGGTCGCGCCAGTTGTCTATCAGTTGCCCGCGACGCTGCACCGCCCAACTCGACCCGCCGGACGTGTCGTTGAGCACCACGTGTGAGCCGTTGACACCGAACACCAGGTCGGCCGACCCCGGCATCGACGGCAGCTTCATGACCGTGCCCGTCGACGACGCGCAGTCGTTCCAGCCCGCACCGTCGGCCCAGGCCGCATAGCTGCACCCGCCGACCGTGACGGGGCGAGCGGCCGTCCCGTCGCGATCGGAGACACGGGTGGAGACGGCGCCGCGGAACGATACGGAGAGCAGGCCGGACGACGACGACACGAGCACGGAGGATCCGGAATCGGCGGACTGCTGCAGCGCGACGCGGCCCTGGACCCGCGTGGACAGGTCGACCCGGTGACCGTCGACGACGAGGAGGCCGGACTTCGTGTTGAGGACCGCCCAGTGGGACCCGACGGAAGCGACCTGATAGGTGCCCGACTTGGGCAGCTTCAACGTGTCCGTGGCGGAGACGCCGAACTGGGCGACGTCGTCGACCCTCGTGACCTCCCCGCTGTCGGCCGAGTAGGCGATCAACGTGCCGGACGGCGTGAGACCGGTCGACACCCCGGCACCGAGGCTCAACTCTGCCTGCGAGGTGGCGTCGAAGGCGTCGAGGCCGGAGACGGACGAGGTCCAGAACTCGCCCGTCTTGCCGGAGACGACCACGGCGGTGTTCCCGGCCAGAAGGACGTCGGGATCGTTCGGCGGGAGCGGGACCGTCTGGGCGATGCTCGCGGTCGCAGGATCGACGACGCCGACCGTCGCATCGCTGCGGTCGAGGAGGAGGACGTGCGAGGCGTCTTGCACGACCGAAAGATCGGCGCCCGTGCTTCTCACCGCCGAGTTCAGCTCGAGCACTCCGGGGTTCGCCCGCCCGATGGCCGTGAGGCTGTCGTTGGCGACCCACACGGTCCCGTCGTCGAGGCTGAGCCTCTGGGCCTGGTAGCCCGAGCTCGTCAGACCGATCGTCGTCGCGACGAGGCCGATCACGATCGCGCTGAGCCCCGTCGCTGCGAACGAGCGGTGACCGCGGACCCAGCGGAGGAAGCGGTTCACCCGTTGCCCTTCGCCGACGCGCATTTCTCAGCGCTCACCGGCCCCGTCTTACCCGAGCGGTTGACAGTTACCGTGATGCAGACCTGCTGACCCGTGCCGGTGGGGGCGAGGAAGCTCGTCGCCGTCTGCGTGCTGGAGTCGGTACCCGACGTCACGACATAGGTGTCGCCCGCTCGGAGCCCGGGGTCGTTCCAGCTGAACTCGATCGACGACCCCTTGGTGTCGGCCTGGATGTTGCTTACCCGGGGAATGTCGGTCGACGTCGCCCGCACGAGGAACAGGGTCGCGATGCCGCCGAGGGCGAGCACCACGACGGAGGCCGCGATGAGCGACCACGCCAGATACTGGACCTTCTTCGGCGTCCTGGCCTCGGGACGGGTGCCGGTGGAGCGCGGGATCGCGTTGCTGTTCCGGACCGAGGCGGCCAGCGGAGTGCTCGCGGAGGCGCCGACCGGGGAACGACGCCGGCGACGACGGTTGCCGCCGCCGGAGGGCACCCCTCGGCGCCGCGGACGCGCGTACGGTCTTCGAGGTCGGCGACGGTCGCCAACGCCCAGTCGTCGACGGCGACTTCGATGGGGGTCTGCGCGACGCCCAGCTCGGACTCTGCCTGCTGCAGTTCGCGGATGAGCTCGAGGACGCTCCCCTGGCGATTCTCCGGGCGATGCGACATGGCACGAGCGAGCGTCGCTTCGAGCCCTGGCGGGACATCGGTGCGGCCGATCGGCTGCAGTCTGCCCTTTTCGATCCTGGTCATGAGGTCGTGCGAGGTGTTCGGCCCACCGAGGACCTCGAACGGGCTGCGGCCGGCGAGCAGCGAGTAGACCGTGGCGCCGAGCGACCAGACTTCGGACGCGACCGTGCCGGAGGTGTCGTCACGAAGCACCTCGGGTGCCGACCACGGGATCGACAAGCCCACGACCTCGCTGGGCTCGCCTTCGCTGAGCGAGGCGGCGATGCCGAAGTCGGACAGAACGGGGTGGCCGTACGCCGTCATCAGGATGTTGGAGGGCTTGATGTCGCGGTGCAGGACCCCTTGGCGATGAGCCGTCTCGATGGCGCTGCCGATCTTCACCCCGATGCGCAGCACGTCGGCGACCGGGATGCGCTCGCGCCGGTAGCGCTCGCTCAGGGAGGCGGAGCACAGCTCCATCACGAGATAGGGGCGGCCGTCGGCCGAGACGCTGGCCTGGTAGACCGTCAGGATCGACGGGTGCGCACTGAGCTGCGCCATCAGGTTCGCTTCGGCCTGGAACATCTGCCGCACCTGGTCGTTGACGACCTCGCTGAGCATGACCTTGACCGCGACCTGCCGGCGGGGCATGTTCTGCTCGTACAGGAACACGTCGGCGAAGCCGCCCGAGCCCAGGACGTGCATATGGGAGAAGCCGGGCAGCACCGGAGGCTGCGACGGCAGACGCCGTGCCATGTCGCCCCCTCAGAAGCAGTGGTCGGGCGCGCGTTCGGAGCGCTCCGTCGATTTGCCGATCGCTGTCATTGTAAGCGGACACCCCCATCGCCCGAGGGCCGCGAGAGCCGAACTGGGGACAACTCGGAGTACCCCATTTCGGGGGCGTCGGAGCCTATTCGCGCGGCGTCTGGCCCGTCGGAACGGTCGCTTCGACGTCTCCGTGCTCGACTTCGCCGCGCACGTCGACCACGACGGCGGTCACGTTGTCGCGTCCGCCCGCCGCGACGGCGGCCGTCACGAGGGCCGTCGCTGCGGCCTGTGTACCGGGATTCGCGCCGAGCAGAGTGGCGATCGCCCGCGCGTTCACCTCCTTGGTGAGGCCGTCGGAGCAGACCAGGAGCCGGAGCCCGGGCCGGGCCGGCACACGCCAGTAGTCGGGGCTGGGGTCAGCACCGAATCCGATGGCTTTCGTGATCACGTTGCTGTCGGGGTGGCTCTCGGCGTCGTCCGGGTGCAGCATGCCCGCCTGGACCATCTCCTGGACCACGGAGTGATCGACGGTCACCTGGCGCAGCACGCCCGAGTCGAGCATGTAGACCCGCGAGTCGCCCACGTTGAAGATCGTGAAGTAGGGCGTCTCGCCGTCTTTGGTGAGGATCGCGCCGGTCACGGTGGTTCCGACACCGAGCTCGGTGCCGACCGCGGCGACCTCGATGTCGTCGGTCGCGGCTCGAAGGGCCTCTTCCAGGCCGTCCGTGTCGAAGAACTCCCCCGTCGCGGCTTCGTCGAGCCGTGTGACGACGGCGTCGCTGGCGACATCGCCGGCGCTGTGACCGCCCATGCCGTCGGCGACGACGAAGAGCGGCGACCGAGCGACGAAGCTGTCTTCGTTGTGGGCGCGACGGAGACCGACGTCGGTGACGCCCGCCCAGTCGAGGGTGACGACGGACCCGTCGCCGAGGGTGATGGTGTGCGCGGTCGTCGGGCGGCCGATCTGTGTCACGGGATGGGTTCTTCCTGGGGAATGATGCGCGTAAGGGGCAGGATCTCGAGACGGTTCCCGTCACCTATGTCAACTATCGTGCCAGCGAGCACGACGATCGAGTCGCCTTGCCGAAGAGCCACAGGTTGCCTGCCGGGAATGATCACCCGCGTCCCGTTCGTCGAGCGCAGATCCGTCACGACGACGGCGCTGCCCTCCTGCCGGATCTCGACGTGCGTCGCGGACACCTCGGCGCGGGGCGAGGCCACGACCGTGAGCCTCGGCGGAGGGCCGACGACGACGCGGGGTGCGGACGGTCGGCGGCCGATCACGAGAGGCACCTCGAGGCTCAGGATACTCGTGCCGATACCGACTCGGTGGAAGCGCTGTGAAAGCCCGGCCACTCCGATTCCTCCCTCGCGCCCATCACCCGTCGATGGCTGAGCACACGCTATCAACACCTCGCCCGCGACCTGTCCTCCCCAGGCCGATGTCGACGGCGAGTTCTCCACGGATCCGGTCCTCCCGCCCGACCGGCCGCGAGCAGCTCCCTACCGTCGAACCATGACCTCCACCATCGCTCCCCTCATCGCCCAGACCGACGAAGCGGATCGACGGCCGACGCTCTTTCCGGCGGCCGTCTCGCACTACGAGTCGCCCCTCGGCCGGATCGAGATCCGGACGCGCTTCGACTCCATCGTGAGACTCGACATCGAGAGCGACGGCCACCTGCCGTGCGACGACCTCGATGAGGCGCCGACGCCCGTCCACGACGAGGCTCGACGGCAACTCGACGCCTACTTCGCCGGTCGGCGCCGAACGTTCGATCTGCCGCTCGAGCAGCTCGGCACACCGTTCCAGGACGAGATCTGGGAGCGCTTGCGCGACGTCCCGTGGGGAACAGCCACGAGCTACGGCGAACTCGCCGTACTCGCCGACCGACCGACGGGAGCCCGAGCGGTCGGCGGCGCCATCCGCGCCAACCGGATAGCCCTGCTGGTGCCGTGCCACCGCGTGCTCGGCGCCGGAAGGAGGATCACCGGCTACAGCCCGGGGCGGGGTGTCGAGACCAAGCGCTGGCTCCTCGAGCACGAGGGGATCGACTTCGTGGAGTGAGGCCCCCGCGGGTGCGCCGGTCCCTTCGCTCGATGTCCCTCCAGGTGCGCGCATTGATTGGCGACGAGGAAGTGGATCGACGGCCGAGCAGAACGACGAGGCTAGTCGCGCAGGACGCTCTCCGACACGACGACCAGTTCACCCACGGACGGTTCGACGACGATGCCCTGTTCCCGAGCCCAGACGACGAAGTCGTCGACGCTGGAGAGGTCGGGGCGATCAGCGAGCAGTCGGGCGACCAGCGTGCCCTTCGTCTTCTTGTTGAAGTGGTTGAGCGCGCGGCGGCGATCTCCGTCGTCCGTGACGACACGCACGTAGACCGAGTCGCGAGGAGCCGGACCGAGTTCGGCGTACGCCTCGCTCCGGAGGTCGACGACGGGCGCAGCGAGCGACGCAAGGGCCCGCCGGATCGGGGTCGCCCACAGCGCCTTCAGCGATACGCCCGGAAGCCGCGAGTCGTGCGACAACCTGTACGCGGGAATGCGATCCGTCGCGCCCAGGAGTCCGAACAGCGCCGAGTGGATCGCCACGTGCGACGCCGCCCAGGAGGTCGCCTCCGCGTCGAGGTGCGACGCTCCGATCGGGTCGAAGGCGACGCCCGTGTACCTCTCGAGGGCCGGCAGTGTCGGCGATCGCTTCAGCAGACGGTTGCGGCTCACCTCGTCGCGCAGCCTCGGGCCGATCTTGAGCGCGGTCATCGACGCGTCGACATCGCGGCTCAGGCGCACAAGAGCAGCGGCGGCCGACCGGCGAGGCCGGTCGAGCGAGGCGAACGACAACGCGCCGAAGTCGAGCGTCGACTCCGAGGCGCCGCCGTCGCGTTTCGTCTCCGACGGGGGCAGCAAGAAGATCATGGAGGGAGTCTCTCTGAGGAGGGCAACACGAAAGGCGGGTTCGCACCACGACATTCCGTGGAGCGAACCCGCCTTACGTGATGCTGGGTGTCAGGCCAGGGCAGCGTTCCGCGACACGATCGTGACCGTGTCGTTCTCGACCGACAGGAAGCCGTCTTCGGCCGTGGCCTCGACGACGCTTCCGTTGCTCTGGCGCACGCGAACCTGACCGGAAGCGAGGATCGCCAGCACAGGCTCGTGACCCGGCAGGATTCCGATCTCGCCCTCGGTGGTGCGAGCCGTGACCTGCGCCGCCTCGCCCGACCAGACCTGCTTGTCGGCCGAGACGACGTTGACAGTGAGATCGGCCATGATCAGCCGTTCTCCTTCTGGATCTGAGCCCACTTCTCTTCGACGTCGGAGATGGAGCCGACGTTGAAGAACGCCTGCGTGGCGACGTGGTCGAACTCGCCGTCGGCGATCGCGGTGAACGACTCGATGGTGTCTTTCAGCGGCACGGTCGAGCCCTCGACACCGGTGAACTTCTTCGCCATGTAGGTGTTCTGCGACAGGAACTGCTGGATGCGACGAGCACGCGAGACGGTGATCTTGTCTTCTTCGGAGAGCTCGTCGACACCGAGGATCGCGATGATCTCCTGAAGCTCCTTGTTCTTCTGCAGGATCGCCTTGACGCGGATCGCCGTGTTGTAGTGGTCCTCGCCCAGGTAGCGCGGGTCGAGGATACGGCTGGTCGACGTCAGCGGGTCGACTGCGGGGTAGAGACCCTGCGAGGCGATCTCACGCGAGAGCTCGGTGGTGGCGTCGAGGTGCGCGAACGTCGTCGCGGGGGCCGGGTCGGTGTAGTCGTCGGCAGGCACGTAGATGGCCTGCAGGGACGTGATCGAGTGGCCGCGGGTCGACGTGATGCGCTCCTGGAGGACACCCATCTCGTCGGCGAGGTTCGGCTGGTAGCCCACCGCGGACGGCATGCGTCCGAGCAGCGTAGAGACCTCGGAGCCGGCCTGCGTGAAACGGAAGATGTTGTCGATGAAGAGCAGGACGTCCTGCTTCGCGACGTCGCGGAAGTACTCCGCCATCGTCAGCGCCGACAGGGCCACGCGGAGACGGGTCCCCGGCGGCTCGTCCATCTGGCCGAAGACGAGGGCGGTCTTGTCGAAGACGCCCGCCTCTTCCATTTCCATGATGAGGTCGTTTCCTTCGCGGGTGCGCTCACCGACACCGGCGAACACGGACACACCGCCGTGATCCTGAGCGACGCGCTGGATCATCTCCTGGATGAGGACGGTCTTGCCGACGCCCGCACCCCCGAACAGGCCGATCTTGCCACCCTGGACGTACGGGGTGAGGAGGTCGATGACCTTGATGCCGGTCTCGAAGAGCTGCGTCTTCGACTCGAGCTGGTCGAACGCCGGCGGCTGGCGGTGGATCGGCCAGCGCTCGGTGATCTCCACCTTCTCACCGGGCGTGCCGTTGAGGATGTCGCCCGTGACGTTGAAGACCTTGCCCTTGGTGACGTCGCCGACGGGCACCGAGATGGGTGCGCCGGTGTCGGTGACCTCCTGGCCGCGGACGAGGCCGTCGGTCGGCTTCAGGGCGATGGCGCGAACGAGGTCGTCGCCGAGGTGCTGGGCGACCTCGAGAACGAGGTCGACGACCTGGTCGCCGATGTGGATCGTCGTCTTGAGTGCGTTGTAGACGCCGGGGATTGCATCGTGCGGGAACTCGATGTCGACCACGGGGCCCGTGACGCGAGCAATGCGCCCGACGCCGGGTGCCGGCTCCACAGCGACTGGCGCGGTAGCGGTGTCAGTCATTGGCTTCTCTCTCTTTGTGCTTACTTCTTGGGCGAGCTGAGGGCGTCTGCGCCGCCCACGATCTCGGAAATCTGCTGAGTGATCTCGCTCTGGCGAGCGTTGTTCGCCAGTCGCGTGTAGTCCTTGATCAGGGTGTCGGCGTTGTCGCTGGCCGACTTCATGGCCTTCTGGCGAGCAGCGTGCTCGGACGCCGCGGACTGCAGCATCGCGTTGAACAGACGACTCTCGATGTAGACCGGCAGAAGCGCGTCGAGCACGTCTTCGGCCTCGGGCTCGAATTCGTAGAGAGGCAGGATCGCGTTCTCTTCTGGCTCGTCGACACCCTCGACGACTTCGAGGAAGCAGTCGCACCACCTCGGGCACCTGCGTGACCATGCTGACGAAGCGGTTGTAGACGACGTGGATCTCGTCGACACCGCCCTCTTTCGAGTCGGCGAGGAACTTCGAGACGACTGCATCGCCGATCTCTTTGGCCGTGTCGAACTCGGGCTGGTCGGTATTACCGGTCCAGATCTGCTCGGACTCGCGCTGACGGAAGGTGAAGTAGCTCGCAGCCTTCCGACCGACGAGGTAGTACACGACCTCTTTGCCCTGGCTGCGCAACAGCGTGGCCAGCTCTTCGCCCTGCTTCAAGACGTTCGACGAGAAGGCGCCGTTGAGGCCCCGGTCGGACGTGAAGAGGACGATCGCCGCGCGGTCGATCGACTCGGGCTCGGTCGTGAGGACGTGGTCGACGTTCGAGAACGTGGCGACCGCCGAGACGGCCCGCGTCACGGCCCGTGAATACGGACCGGACGCGGTCATCCTGGCCTGCGCCTTCTGAATGCGCGAAGCCGAGATGAGCTCCATGGCCCGGGTGACCTTCTTGGTCGTCTGGGCAGAGCGAATGCGCTGTCGGTAGACCCGAAGTTGCGCTCCCATGTGTCTCCTGTGGTTGTCTGTGCGGGCGAAGAACGGTCAGGCGGCTAGCGAGCCGACTTGACGATCTTCTCCTGGTTGACGTCTTCGGCGTCGGTGGCCGTGAACTCCTCGCGACCGACGGAAGCCAGCGGCTTGCCCTCGCCCGTCTGGAACTCCTTCTTGAACTCGTCGATCGAGGAGTCGAGCTCGGCCACGATGTCGTCACCCAGCACGTTCGTCTCGCGGAGCTTCGACAGGACCTCGCCGTTGCGACCGAGGTAGTCGAGCAGCTCGCGTTCGAAGCGCAGGATGTCGGGAACCGGAACCTCGTCGAGCTTGCCGTTCGTGCCCGCCCAGATCGAGACGACCTGGTCTTCGACGGGGTACGGCGAGTACTGAGGCTGCTTGAGCAGTTCGGTCAGTCGAGCGCCGCGAGCGAGCTGGCGGCGGCTGGCCTGGTCGAGGTCGGACGCGAACATCGCGAAGGCTTCGAGCGAGCGGTACTGGGCGAGCTCGAGCTTGAGCGTGCCGGAGACCTTCTTGATCGACTTGACCTGAGCGTCGCCGCCGACTCGCGAGACCGAGATTCCGACGTCGACCGCGGGACGCTGGTTGGCGTTGAAGAGATCGGACTGGAGGAAGATCTGGCCGTCGGTGATCGAGATCACATTGGTCGGGATGTACGCCGAGACGTCGTTGGCCTTGGTCTCGATGATCGGGAGCCCCGTCATCGAACCGGCACCCAGCTCGTCGGAGAGCTTCGCGCAACGCTCGAGCAGCCGCGAGTGCAGGTAGAACACGTCACCCGGGTAGGCCTCGCGGCCCGGCGGGCGGCGAAGCAGCAGCGACACGGCGCGGTAGGCCTCGGCCTGCTTCGAGAGGTCGTCGAAGATGATGAGGACGTGCTTGCCCTCGTACATCCAGTGCTGGCCGATGGCCGAGCCGGTGTAAGGAGCGAGGTACTTGAAGCCGGCGGGGTCGGATGCCGGGGACGCGACGATGGTCGTGTACTCCATGGCGCCGGCGTCTTCGAGGGCACCCTTCACCGAGGCGATGGTCGAGCCCTTCTGACCGATGGCCACGTAGATGCAGCGCACCTGCTTGTTGGTGTCGCCCGACTCCCAGTTGGCCTTCTGGTTGATGATCGTGTCGATCGCGATGGCCGTCTTGCCGGTCTGGCGGTCGCCGATGATGAGCTGACGCTGTCCGCGGCCGACGGGGATCATGGCGTCGATCGCCTTGATGCCGGTCTGCATCGGCTCGTGGACCGACTTCCGCTGCATGACGCCGGGGGCCTGGAGCTCGAGAGCACGGCGTCCGCTCGAGGCGACCTCGCCGAGGCCGTCGATCGGGTTTCCCAGCGGGTCCACCACGCGACCCAGGTAGCCGTCGCCGACGGGAACCGAGAGGACCTCGCCGGTGCGAGTGACCTCGAGGCCCTCGTCGATGCCGGAGAACTCACCGAGGACGATGACACCGATCTCGTCTTCGTCGAGGTTCTGGGCGAGGCCCAGGGTGCCGTCGGCGAAGCGGATGAGCTCGTTGGCCATGACGCCGGGGAGACCCTCGACGTGAGCGATGCCGTCGGCGGCGTCGATGACGTGCCCCACCTCGGTCGTGGACGTCTGCGAGGGCTCGTACGCCGAGACGAAGTCTTTGAGGGCGTTGCGAATCTCATCAGGGCTGATCTTGATGTCTGCCATTGTGATTCCTATTCGTATCGAGGCGTCTTACCTCGAGTCAGTGGGGGCGCCCGCGTGTGCGGCGAGCACGAGTTGTGAACGACTCTTCGTCAGCCAGCGAGCTGGAGGCGGAGGTCTGCGAGCCTGGTGGACACGGTACCGTCGATGACTTCGTCGCCGACCTGAACTCGGAGACCTCCGAGGATGGTCGGATCGATGACGAGGTTCACCCGGAGACTACGACCGAACTGCTTGGCGAGACCGCGCTCCAGGCGGGTCAGCTGCGCCGTGTCGATCGGCCCGGCGCTCGTCACGACGGCGACGAGCTCGTTCGCCTGATCGGCGACGATGGCGCTGGCGTTGCGGAGGAGTTCGCCGATGCGGCGGCCGCGAGGCTGCTGCACCAGCTGAGAGACGATCGAGACCGTCTGCTGCGACGCCTTGCCGGCGAGAAGCTTCTCGACGAGCGCCGACTTCGCCGGGCCGTCGCTGAGCTTCGTGCCGACAGCCAACTCGAGGTTCGCGTCGGAGGACACGATCTCACCGAAGGAGAAGAGTTCGCCCTCGATCGAGAGGTCGGCCGGAGCGCTCTTGGCGATGACCCGGATGCCGACCTCCTCGATCCCGGCGAGCATCTCTCGATGACTCGACCAGCGGCTGCCGACGATCGATGTCAGAAGGGCACGAGCGGGTTCGGTGAACGGAGCGAAGACCCGGTCGACGAAGCCCTTCTTGGCGGTCACGTCTTCGGAGGGGTCGGCCAGGAAAGCAAGCAGCTTGATCGACGAGCCGATCACTCGGCCGGCGTTGAGCAGCTGCTCCCCGTGGCCAGGTCGGCCGCGTCGCCCAGGTCGGCGAGCACGCCCCGCGAGGTCGCGAGTGCCTCTCTGGTCATTGATCCCATGGCTACTTGCCCGCCTTCGACTGTTCGTCGGCCTCGAGATCGGACAGGAAGCGGTCGACGATGGCCGATGCCTTCTTGTCGTTGGTGAGGCTCTCGCCGATGACACCCGACGCGAGGTCGATCGCCAGCGAACCCACTTCGCTGCGGAGCGAGACGAGCGCGCTCTGACGCTCGGCCTCGATCTGCACCTGGGCCTGAGCCGTGATGCGGTCGGCGTCGGCCTGAGCCTGGGCCGTGACCTCTTTGCCGATGCGAGTGGCGTCGGTGCGCGCCTGCTCGCGAATCTTGGCCGCCTCGGCGCGAGCGTCGGCGAGCTGCTTGTTGTACTCCTCGAGCGCGGCAGCGGCCTCGGCCTGTGCGTTCTCGGCCTTCTTGATGCCGCCCTCGATCACCTCGGCACGCTCATCGAGCATCTTCTGCATGCGAGGGAGGGCCACCCGCCAGAAGAGGAAGAGGATGACGAGGAAGCTGATGCCACCCCAGACGAGGTCAGGCGTCTCGGGGAGGATCGGGTTGTGTGCTTCACCCGCCGCCACCACGAGTGTTTGTGCGCTGAGCATGCGTCGGCCTTACTTGGCGGTGAAGATGAAGTAAGTCGCGATACCGATGAACGCCAGCGCCTCGGTGAAGGCGATACCGATGTACATCAGGACCGTGAGGCGACCCTGGAGCTCGGGCTGGCGGGCGACGGATTCGATGGTCTTGCCGACCACGATTCCCACGCCGATGGCCGGGCCGATCGCCGCGAGGCCGTAACCGACCGTCGCGATGTTTCCGTTGATTGCAGCGAGAACGGTTGTTGCGTCCACGTGTGTTTCCTTCCGTGATGGCGGCTCGGGCGGATGCCCAGGCCGTTGTTAGTGTTCGTCGTTCAGCGCGAGCTGGACGTAAACAGCAGTGAGCAGCGAGAAGACGTAGGCCTGAAGAACACCGACGAAGATCTCGAACAGGGTGAAGGCGAAGCCGAAGGCGACCGTGCCGATGCCGAACAGGGCAAAGAGATTGCCCGACTCGAAGAAGAAGAACGACGTGGCCGAGAAGAACAGCACGAGCAGCAGGTGCCCGACGATCATGTTCATGAGCAGTCGCAGGGTCAGCGTGATCGGCCGAAGGAGGAACGTCGAGACGAACTCGATGGGCGTGACGATGATGTAGAGGAACCACGGCACCCCGGGAGGCACGAGCGCATTGCGGAAGAAGGTGCCCGGGTGCTTCTTGACACCCGCGTAGATGAAGGACACGTACGCGACGACGGCCAGGATCAGCGGGACGCCGATGGTGGAGGTTCCGGCGATGTTGACGCCGATGATCACGCCGGTCAGGTTGAAGAACAGCACCATGAAGAACACGGTGGTGAGGATCGGGAGGAAGCGCCGGCCGTCTTTCTTGCCGAGGATGTCGTCACCGACGTTGCCGCGGACGAAACCGAGACCGAGTTCGACGACGCTCTGGAAGCGCCCCGGAACGAGCTTCATGCGTCGTGTTCCGAGCCAGAAGATCAGGATCAGAAGGACGATCGCGAGGAAACGCGCGAGCGTGATGCGGGTGATCTCGAAGGGCGTGCCCGCGAAGAGAAGGACCGACGGGAAGAACTCGTCGATGGATGGGCCCTGGAAACCTCCGCTGCTTCCGCTCGCAGCAGCGAGCGGGTGCAACAGGGTGATGGCGTTAGCTAACAGCGCTATCTCCTGATTCGGGACGCGGGCACGAGGCGACGGTCACAGTCTTGGTGCCACAACTCACGCTGTCGGCAACAACTCTGTGTCGGCACCGCGAGACGCGGCGATGATCTATGGGGAAGCGACCCTTCGGCAGTTGACAGGCCGGGGACACGAACACATTCAGCCTATCAAGAGAATTGACTCCAGACGAACCATTCCGGCCCGTCAGGGCGCTCATTTGTCGGAATTTGCGCGCTCTGCACCGGGCAGAGCGACGTCGATACCCACGCGCGAACGGGTGATGACCACGACGTCGACGACAAGACTGCCGACCACCCCGACGACGATGCTCAGGAACATCACGAGCGTGTTGACCCAGGGCTGGTCTTTGAGGAGGACCACGATCACCAGGAACACGATGAACTTCAGCAGCCACCCGCCGAGGACGATGCCGAAGAAGGCTCCGCTGAGGAGGCTTCCGCCGGAGGCCCTCAGGCCGATGAGGATGCTGGCGGCCGTCATCCCGGTGAACACGAGAGCGAGGGCCGTGCCCACCAGGGCGCTGGTGACGCCGGTGGCGCCGACGGTCAGACCCCCCACGAGGCATCCCACGACGGCGATGCCGAGCGCGAGCAGGCTGCCGAGCCGCAGGATCCTGGTGAAGATTCGGTTGTTCGCGGGGTTCATGCGCGCCTCTCGGTCTCGGTGAGAGGCTTCTGCTTCTCACTGGGCACGGCTTCGGAGCGCGTGACTGTTTCGGGAAGGACCGGCGCGGGGCCGGTGACGTTGCGGAGTGCGGTGACAGCGATGCGCTCGTCGTCGCGGCTGGGCTTCGGGGACGCCGAGGCGCGGCGTCCGGCCTGGTCGAGCGGGTCGTACTGCTCGACGCCCGCGGTCACGGCGGTGGCCGAGGGGGCGTTCTGCACGGCCATCTCGACGCGCTTTCGACGGCTGAGGGGTGCCAGGGTGATGGCGGCGCAGACGACGAGACCGGCGATGAGGAAGACCACCACCCAGCGCGGGGGCAGGAAGAAGAACAGCAGGCAGCCGACGGAGACGACGGCGGTCCAGCCATAGAAGATCAGGACGGCGTGGAAATGCGAGTGCCCCATGTCGAGCAGCCGGTGGTGCAGGTGCTTGCGGTCGGCGCTGAACGGCGATTTTCCGGCGCTGACGCGGCGCAGGACCGCCAGGCTGAAGTCGAGAAGAGGCACGATCAGGATCGCGAGGGGCAACAAAATCGGGATGAACACCGGGAGCAGGGTGGACTTGTCGGTCGCACCGGGGTTGATGGCCCCCGTCACCGAGACGGCGCTCGTGGCCATGAGGAGGCCGGTGAGGAGCGCCCCGGCGTCGCCCATGAACAGTCGCGCCGGATGCCAGTTCAACGGCAGGAACCCGACGGCTGCACCGATGAGGACGGCCGTGATGAGCGCGGCCAGGTTGAAGTACTCGAACTCGCTGCCGGAGGACGACGAGAGGATGAAGCTGTAGATGAAGAAGACGCCATTGGCGATGATCGTGACGCCGGCGACGAGACCGTCGAGACCGTCGATGAAGTTCACGGCGTTCATCACCAGGACCACGGCGAACACGGTCAGGATCAGCGACATGTAGCTCGAGCCGATCGTGATGCCGCCGATGGGCAGTGAGACCAGCTGGACTCCCTGCCAGGCGAGCAGCCCCGCCGCGATGATCTGGCCGGCGAGCTTGGTCATCCAGTCGAGATCCCAGAGGTCGTCGACGACCCCGATCACGACGATGATGAACGCGGCCCCCAGGATGGCCAGGATGTGGCCGGGCTCGGCGAAGACGAGCCGGAAGTAGTCGACGCCCGAGATGAGCGGGAACACGAACCAGGCCGCCAGGAGGGCGATCACGATGCCCGCGAACATGGCTACGCCGCCGAGGCGCGGCGTCGGATTGGTGTGGACGTCTCGCTCGCGGATCTTCGGGGCGAGGCGGTACTTCGTGCCGAGTCGCCAGGCGAGGACCGACAGCGCGAAACTGACGACGGCCGAGATGGCGGCCGCGAGAAGGTAATACCTCACGGCGCCCGCCTCATTCGATCGCGGGCTCTCATATGACGACGCCGTCCGCCGCCACTCGCCGGATCTCGTCGTCGGAGATCACACCGTGGCGCACGATGCGGAGAACGCCGTCGCCGGTCGCGTCGACGATCGTCGACCCCGTGTTGGCGCCGGGAGGCAGGACGTAGTCGCTGCCGGCTTCGCCGCCGTCGAGATAGATCTCGACCGACTCCCCGAGCATCTCCTGGGCCTCCTGGGCCGTGAGAGCCGCCGGCTGGCCGGTGAGGTTGGCGCTCGAGACCGCGAGCGGCCCGGTTTCTTCGAGCAGCTCGAGGACGAGCTTGTTGCTCGGCTGGCGGAGGGCGACGGTGCCCCGGGTCTCGCCGAGATCCCAGACCAGAGAAGCCTGGGCGCGCAGGATGACGGTCAGACCGCCGGGCCAGAACTCGTCGAGGAGCGGCTGCACCAGGTCGGGAACGCTCTCGGTGAGCGCTGCCAGCGTGTCCTGGCCTTTGACGAGGACCGGCGGCGGCGACTGCCGCGTCCGCCCCTTCGCGTCGAGAAGCCGCTGCACGGCCTCCGGATCGAACGCATCGGCAGCCAGGCCGTAGACGGTGTCGGTGGGCACCACGACGAGTTCGCCGCGCGCGATGGCGGCGCGAGCGAGACGCATTCCGGTGAGGAGTTCTGCGTCGACGGCGCAGTCGTAGAGGGAAGACATGACGCAACGATTGTAGTGCGCCCCGCCGTGGGTGCTCCTGACGGCTCGCCCAGCATCCGCCGGAGGACTCGTGGCTCAGCGCAGCGCTGTCGTCGCGCGGTCGCGGCGGGTCAGGTCGGGATGCGTCGCGGCGCCCCGCCAGCCGTCGGCCGTCAGCAGCTCGCGAATCGCGCGACCCTGCTCGTCACCGTGCTCGACGACGAGCGTGCCGCCCGGCACCAGGAGCGCGTGCGCACGCCGAGACAGCCTTCGTACGACGTCCAGTCCGTCGGCTCCCCCGTAGAGCGCCAGGGCCGGATCGTGCAGTCTGACCTCCGGATCGCGGGGAACCATGCCGACGGGAATGTAGGGCGGGTTCGAGACCACGACGGACACCGTCCCGTCGAGCTCGGGCAGGGCGTCACCGAGGTCGCCCTCGACGAGGCTGACCCGAGCGCCGGTCGATTCGATGTTCTGCCTCGTCCAGACGGCCGCCTCCGGCGAGAGTTCGACGGCGTAGACGCGGGACCGCGGCACCTCGGTGGCCAGTGCCAGCGCGAGAGCACCGCTGCCGGTGCCGAGGTCGACGGCGATGGGCTCTGCCTCGGCGCGCGCGGCGAGGGCGTCGATGGCGATCTGGGCCACGCCCTCGGTCTCGGGGCGCGGCACGAAGACACCGGGACCGACGTGCAGTTCGAGAGAGCGGAACGGCGCCAGGCCGGTCAGGTGCTGCAGTGGCTCTCGGCCGGCGCGGCGGACGACGAGGTCCTGGAACGACGAAGCGTCCGCTTCGGACACGGTGCCGCCGGTGATGGCCTTCACCGCGACCTCGCCGCGGCCGATGCGCAGCACGTGCGCCAGCAGAAGCTCGGCGTCGACCGCGGGAGTCGGAACGCCCGCGGCGTCGAGGATCCTGCGCCCTTCGGCGAGCATTCTCGAGACGTCGAGACTCACGCGGACTGGTCGCCGATGTCGGCCAGCTGCGCCTCTTCGTCGGCCGTGATGCACGACTGGATGACCGGCTCGAGAGCGCCGTCCATCACCGCGTCGAGGTTGTACGCCTTGTAGCCGGTGCGGTGATCCGCGATGCGGTTCTCCGGGAAGTTGTACGTTCGGATGCGCTCCGACCTGTCCATGCCGCGGATCTGGCTCTTGCGGGCGTCGGACGCGACCGCCGCCTGCTCCTCGGCCTGACGCGCCAGGATTCGCGCGCGGAGCACCCTCATACCGGCCTCGCGGTTCTGCAGCTGCGACTTCTCGTTCTGCATGGCCACGACGATGCCGGTCGGAAGGTGCGTGATCCGGACGGCGGAGTCCGTCGTGTTGACCGACTGCCCACCGGGACCCGACGAGCGGTACACGTCGATCTTCAGGTCGTTCTGGTTGATCTCGACCTCTTCGGGCTCGTCGACCTCGGGGAACACGAGTACGCCTGTGGTCGAGGTGTGGATGCGCCCCTGCGACTCCGTGGCCGGAACCCGCTGGACGCGGTGGACGCCGCCCTCGTACTTGAGGTGGGCCCAGACCCCCTGCGCCGGGTCGCTGGAGTTGCCCTTGATGGCCACCTGGACGTTCTTGTAGCCCCCGAGGTCGGACTCGTCGCGTTCGAGGAGCTCGGTCTTCCAGCCCTTCGACTCGGCGTAGTGCGTGTACATCCGCAGGAGATCTGCGGCGAAGAGGGCGCTCTCGGCGCCACCCTCACCGCCCTTGATCTCCATGATGACGTCACGACCGTCGTCCGGATCGCGCGGGATCAGAAGGCGACGGAGCTTCTCCTCGGCCTCGACCAGCGACGCCTCGAGAGCGGGAACCTCTTCGGCGAACGCCTCGTCGTCTTTCGCCAGCTCGCGAGCCGCCTCGAGATCGTCGACGTTCTGGGTCCAGGCCGCGTGCGCAGCGACGATCCGCGACAGTTCCGCGTAGCGGCGATTGATCTTCTTGGCCCTGGCCGCATCCGCGTGGACGGCAGGATCAGAGAGCTGAACCTGCAGATCCTCGTGCTCGGCCAGCAGCACTGCTACCGACTCGAACACGATCAGTCTTCTTTGTGACCGTTGGTCGCGGGAACCGACTTCTGGACCTGCACGAGGAACTCGACGTTGGACTGCGTCTCTTTGAGATTGCGGAGAACGATCTCGAGAGCCTGCTGCTGGTCGAGACCGGCGAGGGCACGGCGCAGACGCCAGGTGATCTTGACCTCGTCGGGACTGAGAAGCATCTCTTCGCGGCGGGTGCCGGACGCGTTCACGTCGACGGCCGGGAAGATGCGCTTGTCGGCCAGGTGGCGCGAGAGGCGGAGCTCCATGTTGCCGGTGCCCTTGAACTCCTCGAAGATCACTTCGTCCATCTTGGAGCCGGTCTCGACGAGCGCGGTGGCGAGGATGGTCAGCGAGCCGCCGTTCTCGATGTTGCGAGCGGCACCGAAGAAGCGCTTCGGCGGGTAGAGCGCCGACGAGTCGACGCCGCCCGAGAGGATGCGGCCCGACGCCGGCAGCGACAGGTTGTAGGCGCGGCCGAGGCGGGTGATGGAATCGAGGAGGACGACGACGTCGTGGCCCAGCTCGACCAGGCGCTTGGCGCGCTCGATGGCGAGCTCGGCGACCGTGGTGTGGTCTTCGGCAGGACGGTCGAACGTCGAGGCGATGACCTCGCCCTTGACCGTGCGCTGCATGTCGGTCACCTCTTCGGGGCGCTCGTCGACCAGGACGACCATGAGGTGGACCTCGGGGTTGTTGATCGCGATCGAGTTGGCGATGGCTTGCAGGATGAGCGTCTTGCCGGCCTTCGGCGGCGCGACGATGAGACCGCGCTGCCCCTTGCCGATCGGCGACACGAGATCGATGATGCGCGTCGACAGCTTCGACGGCTCGGTCTCGAGGCGCAGACGCTCCTGCGGGTAGAGCGGGGTCAGCTTGTTGAACTCGACTCGCTTGGACGCCTCGTCGATGGTCTGGCCGTTGATCGAGTCGATGCGCACGATCGCGTTGTACTTCTGGCGACCCTGCTGGTTGTCGCCCTCGCGGGGCTGACGGATGGCGCCGACCACGGCGTCGCCCTTGCGCAGGTGGTACTTCTTCACCTGGCCGAGGGAGACGTAGACGTCGCTCGCACCCGGCAGGTAGCCGGTGGTGCGGACGAAGGCGTAGTTGTCGAGCACGTCGAGGATGCCCGCGACGGGGATGAGGACGTCGTCCTCGCTGATCTCGGGCTCGAAGTCGTCGTTCTGGTTCGAACGGCCGCGCTTGCGGTCGCGCTGACGGTTGCGGCCGCGGCCGCCCTCGCTGTCTTCACGCTGCTGCTGCGCCTGGCCGCCCTGGCTCGCCTGATTGCCCTGGTTCGCCTGCTGGCGACGGTCGTCGTCGTCCTGCTGCGGCGCGCTCTGCGGCGCCTGTCCGTTGGAGTTCTGGGCGCCCTGGTTGTTCTGCGCCGGCTGGTTGCTCTGCTGGCCGCCGTTGTTCTGGCCGCCGTTCTGCTGGCCGCCGTTGTTCTGGCCGCCGTTGTTCTGGCCGTTCTGCTGACCACCGCGGTTGCGGTTGCGGTTGCGACGGCCGCCTCCCTGCTGCTGTGGCTGCTCGGAGCCGGCCGACTCGGTGCTCGTCTCGGTCGGGGTCTCCGCCTCGGCGGGAGTCTCGGTGGTCGATCCGGCGCCGGCGACAGCGGTCTCGGCAGCAGCCTCGGCCTCTTTCTGGGCGCGGAGACGCGCCTGCTCGGCACGAGTCCGGTCGGCACGCGACTGACGCGGCGGAAGGTCGATGGTGATCTCGGGCTTCGAGGAGGCGGCAGGCGCCTCGGCGGCGGGCTCGGCTGCCTGGGCACCCTGACCGTTGTCGCTGGCTCGACGCGAGCCCCGGCGACGGCGGCCACCTTCGGCGGGAGCCTTCTGCTCGGTGCCGGCTGCAGCATCGCCCTCGACGGGAGTGGCGGTGACATCGGTGTCGGTGCTCGCCGCGGCGGCTTCGACCTCGACCGAGACCGGGGTCTCGGCGGGGAGCTCGAGCACCCCGGACTCGCCCTGGTTGGCGTGGTCGGTGGCCGAGCGGGGCTCGGGAGCGCCGGCTGCGGACGTCGCGCGGCGCGGCGCGCGCTTGGCGCGGGCGGGGGCGGGGGCGGGGGCGGGGGCGACGATGTCGGCCGCGGGCGCCTCGGGTGCAGCGGCCTCGGAGATGACGACCTCCGGGGTCGTCCCCTCGGCTGCGGCGGTCTCCGCCGGGGCGTCGACAGTGGTGACGGGGTGGTCGATGGTGAGCTCGGGCTGAGCCGGAGCAGCGGCGGCGTCGGTGCCGCTCGCCTGCGCCGCGGTGATGGCGGCCACGAGGTCGCCCTTCCGCAGCTTGGAGATTCCGCTGATGCCCAGCGAGGAGGCCAGAGCCTGAAGCGCGGGAAGTCGCAGGGCGCTGAGGTCAGCGGCGTCGGTTGTCGTGTCGGTCACGGGAGATGGTTTCCTTTCGCTCCCCCGTGCGGATCGCCGGGGGTGAGCTGGCCAGGCCTTGAGCACTGGCCGCGCGCTGCTCCTCACGCCGGAAGCAGTACGGATGCACTACGACGGAGTGAGATGCGCGCTTGGGTGAGAGTTGCAGAAACGTGCAACCCGGGATTCACGAATCGGTAAGAGACGTGGTTTCTACCGGGTGCGGCACCACTGTAGCACCCTTGAGATCGACGGCCAGCATCAACGCGCGCCACGTGGTGACGGAGTGTTCCGCGACGAGTTGAGCGGCGAAGAGGCGCTGAGCAGGATCGCTCCCGAGCACGAGCAGCGACGGACCGGCCCCCGAGACGACCGCCGCGAGCCCCGCGTCCCGCAGCATCCTGATCAGGGTGTCTGTCTCGGGCATCGCCTTGGCGCGGTAGCTCTGGTGCAGGCGGTCCTCGGTCGCGGCGAGCAGGAGCTCGGGGCTCTGGATGAGCGCGGCGACCAGGAGGGCCGAGCGCGACACGTTGAACGTGGCGTCCTCGTGCGGGACGGAGGCCGGTTGGAGGCTCCGCGCCAGCTTCGTCGACAGGGTCGACTCGGGCACGAAGACCACCGGTGAGACTCCGCGGTGCACCAGCAGCCGCTTGTGCGACGGGCCGTCGGAGGTGGTCCACGCGATGGTGAGGCCGCCGAACAGCGCGGGCGCCACGTTGTCGGGGTGCCCCTCAAGCTCGGTCGCGATCCGCAGGAGGGTGGAGGAGTCGACCTCCGCGATGCCCTCGAGCAGGCCCTTCGCCGCCATGACGCCCGAGACGATGGCCGCGGCGGACGATCCGAGCCCCCGACCGTGCGGAATGGAGTTCTTCGCGTGCAGGATCAGCCCGGGTACGGGCTGACCCAGCGCCTCGAACGTGTAGACGATCGCGCGCACGACGAGGTTGGTCTCGTCGGTCGGCACATCGCCCTCGCCCACGCCGCTGACGTGCACGAGCGCGCCGGGCTCGCCCGTGGCCGTGACCGTCAGCTCGTCGTAGAGCGAGAGCGCGATGCCGAGGGTGTCGAACCCCGGGCCGAGGTTCGCCGAGGTGGCGGGCACCTTGACGAGAACGCGACGCCCGGCAACGGGCCCTCCGGTCATGCCGAGGCTCGCACCAGACCGAGGACGCTCGCGACCTCGGCGGTGTCGACCCCGACGACGGTCGGAGTGACCTCGCCGCCGTCGGCCGTCTTGAGGGCCCACTGCGGGTCTTTGAGGCCGTGACCCGTGACCGTCAGGACGATCGTCGATCCTGCCGGGACCTGCCCCGCCGCGTGGCGCTCGAGAAGGCCCGCGACGCTGATCGCCGAGGCGGGCTCGACGAAGACGCCCACCTCCTGCGACAGGATCTTCTGCGCCTCGAGGATCTTGTCGTCGGCGATGGCGCCGAAGTAGCCGTCGGTGAGCTCGCGCGCCTCGAGGGCGAACTGCCACGAGGCCGGGTTGCCGATCCGGATCGCGCTGGCGATCGTCTCCGGGTGCTTGACGACGGCACCGCTCACGATCGGAGCACTGCCCGCGGCCTGGAAGCCGAACATGCGGGGCAGCTTCGTGGTGCGGTTCGCGGCGAGGTCCTCGCGGTAGCCGCGCGTGTACGCGGTGTAGTTCCCGGCGTTGCCGACCGGGAGGTAGTGGAAGTCGGGCGCATCGCCCAGGACGTCGACGACCTCGAACGCGGCCGTCTTCTGGCCCTCGATGCGATCGTTGTTGACGGAGTTCACCAGATGCACCGGGTAGTTGGCGGCGAGGTCGCGAGCGATGTCGAGGCAGTCGTCGAAATTGCCCTGGATCTGCAGCAGCTGGCCGTTGTGGGCGACGGCCTGGCTCAGCTTGCCCATGGCGATCTTGCCCTCGGGCACCAGGACGGCCGCCGTGATGCCGGCGTGGGCGGCGTACGCGGCGGCCGAGGCCGACGTGTTGCCCGTGGACGCGCAGATGACGGCTTTCGCCCCGTGCTCGAGGGCCTTCGAGATGGCCATGGTCATGCCGCGGTCTTTGAAGGAGCCGGTCGGGTTGATGCCCTCGTACTTGACGTAGACCGTGGCGCCCGTGCGCTCGGACAGTGCGCGCGCGGGGATCAGCGGCGTTCCCCTCACCGAGGGTGACGATCGGGGTCGCCTCCGTGACGTCGAGACGGCCTTGGTATTCGCGCAGGACACCCTGCCACTGGTGGGCCATCAGGCTCCTTCGACTCTGAGCACGCTCGTGACGGAATTCACGACGGCTGCGGTGGTGAGGTCGGCGACCGTGGCAGCCAGCGACGATTCGCGGGCACGGTGCGTTCCGATGATCAGCGTAGCGGTGGCGGGACTCGGGCCCTCGCCTGTGACGCCCGACGACGCCGGCTGTGCGGCGGTCTGCTCGACGGTCTCGACGCTGACCCCGTGCTCGGCGAGGATCCCGGCCACCGTGGCGAGCACGCCCGGCTGGTCGGCGACGTCGAGACTGATCTGGTAGCTGGTCGACACGCTCCCCATCGGCAGCACGCGCAGCCCCGCGTGGTTCGACTCGGCGAGGCCCGGGCCGCCGATCACGTGGCGGCGAGCGGCCGACACGAGATCGCCGAGAACCGCGGACGCCGTCTCGACTCCCCGGCACCCGCGCCGTAGAACATGAGGTCGCCTGCGGCCTCGGCCTCGACGAAGACGGCGTTCTTCGCTCCGTGCACGGCTGCGAGGGGGTGACCCAGCGGAACGAGGGCCGGGTGAACGCGCGCTGCGACCCCGTCGGAAACCTCCTCGTCGAGGAGGCGCTCGCAGATCGCCAGCAGCTTGACCACGTAGCCGGCCTTGCGGGCCGCCACGACCTGCTCGTGGGTGACACCCGTGATGCCCTCGCGGTGGACGGCCACCAGCGGCACGCTCGTGTGGAACGCCAGGCTGGCCAGGATGGTGGCCTTCTGCGCGGCGTCGTACCCCTCGATGTCGGCGGTCGGATCGGCCTCGGCGTAACCGAGGGCCGTGGCCTGCTCCAGAGCGTCCTCGAGGGACTCCCCCAGCGTGTCCATCCGGTCGAGGATGAAGTTGGTGGTGCCGTTCACGATTCCCATGACGCGCAGGATCCGGTCGCCGGCCAGACTCTCGCGCAACGGCCGGATGATGGGGATGGCCCCGGCGACGGCCGCCTCGTAGTAGAGCTGGGCTCCGACCTGCTCGGCGGCCTCGAAGAGCTCCGGACCGTGGCTCGCGAGCAGCGCTTTGTTTCCGGTGATGACGTCGGCGCCGGAGCCGAGGGCCTGGAGGATGAGCGTGCGCGCCGGCTCGATGCCGCCGATGAGCTCGACCACGATGTCGGAGCCCAGGATGAGCGATTCCGCGTCGGTCGTGAACAGGTCGCGCGGGAGCTCGACGTCGCGCTGAGCGTCGAGGTCGCGCACCGCGATGCCGGTGAGTTCGAGACCGGCGCCGGCACGGCCGGCGAGCTCTTCGCCCTGCTCGAGGAGCAGCCGAGCCACCTGGCTGCCGACGGAGCCGGCGCCGAGGAGGGCGACCTTGACGTTGCGGTATTCGATCATGTGGTTCTCTCTGCTGGGGTCTGTCACGAGGCAGGGGCGGCGACGCCCCCGCCTTCTCAGGTCGGGTACGGGGTCGCCAGGAAGGCGTCGCGGGCGAGGAGCTCGGCCTCGGTCTCGCCGTGGACGATGACTCGAGCCCGACCCGCGGACACCGCCACCACGGGCGGACGACCGACGTGGTTGTAGTTGCTCGCGAGGCTCCAGCAGTACGCGCCGGTCACCGGGACGGCGACGAGATCACCGGGGGCCACATCGCCGGGCAGGTAGTCGGCGTGCACGACGAGATCGCCCGACTCACAGTGCTTTCCGGCGATTCGGACGAGTGCCGCCTCGGCGGTCGAGACGCGACTCGCGATCCTGACGCTGTAATCGGCCCGATAGAGCGCCGGCCGCACGTTGTCGCTCATTCCGCCGTCGACGCTGACGTAGCGGCGGACGGCCGTCTCCTCGTCGTCGAGACCGACGGTGACGTCTTTGATGGTGCCGACCGTGTACAGGGTGGTGCCCGCAGGCCCGGCGATGACGCGGCCGGGCTCGACGGCGATGACCGGAGTCGGGATCGCGAGGCGGCTGCACTCCGCCGCGACGACGTCGGCGATTCCGCGCGCGAGCTCCGAGATCGGCGCGGCGTCGTCGACGCTCAGGTAGTTGACTCCGAAACCGCCGCCGAGGTTCAGCTCGGGCAGGTCGCCGTCGGCGAGCAGCGACGCGTGCACCTCCAGCAGTCGCCGAGCCGCCTCCCGGAAGCCGTCCGTCGCGAAGATCTGCGAGCCGATGTGCGAGTGCAGCCCGAGCAGTCGGAGCCCCGCGTGGCTGCGGATCGCGGTGACGGCCGCCGGTGTGTCTCCGAGGGTGATGCCGAACTTCTGGTCTTCGCGAGCGGTGGCGAGGTACTCGTGAGTCGACGCGTGGACCCCCGTGTTGACCCGGAGGCGAACGTTCTGGACCACACCGTGGCGCTGCGCCGCCTCCGCGATGCGGTCGATCTCGATCACGCTGTCGATGACGATGGCGCCGACCCCGGCTGCGACGGCCCGATCGATCTCGGCGAGGGACTTGTTGTTGCCGTGGAAGCCGATCCTGCGCCCGTCGACGCCCGCCGCGAGAGCGACGGCGAGTTCGCCACCGGTGCAGACGTCGACGTTCAGCCCCGCCTCGGTCACCCACCGCACGACGGCGCCCGACAGGAACGCCTTGCCCGCGTAGTAGACCTTGGCCGACGTGCCGACCCGGGCCGTCTCCGTGTCGAAGGCCTGCTTGGCCGACGCGGCGCGAGCACGGAAATCCGACTCGTCGACGACGTAGAGGGGGTGCCGAAGCGGGCAGCGAGCTCGCTCGCGGACACGCCTCCCAGCTCGAGCACGCCGGAGTCGTCGCGCGTCGCCGTCGCGGACCACACGCCGGGCGCCAGGGCATTCGCGTCGGCGGGCACCTCGAGCCACCCGGGGGCAAGAGGATTGGCCATCAGCAGCTCCCGGTGGTGGTCAGGCCGGACTCGGAGAGCGGCAGGCCCTTCGAGTGGAGATCGAGGGTGACGAGGTTCGGGGCGACGGCGATCTTCTCGAGCGTCGCCCCCTTAGGCAGCGACTTCGCGACGCAGATCGAGATCGGGTTCGTCTTCAGGTAAGCCAAGAGAGACGAGACGTCGATCGACGAGTTCGACGACGTGATCGCCGCGTCCGTCGGCGTGAGCACGAGTTTGGTACCGGAGGGGTCGACGGCGGGCTTGGCCGTCAGCTTGTACTTCAGGGCGAGGCCCAGGATGTTGATCGAGCTGTCGTAGGCGAACGTGCCCTTGCCCAGCACGACCGAGCCGCTGACGTCTTTCAGGATCGGCGAGGCGTTGAGGGCCGCCTGGTCGATCTTCAGCCTGGCGTCGACGGGGCCGGTCGTGGCGCCGGCCTTGAGGGGGACGTCTGTGAGGTCGGCGCTGAACCTCAGCGGAACCTTGCCCACGACCAGGTCGTGCGATGTCAGGGTGAGGTCGTCGAGACTGCCGTTCAGAGCCTGCAGGATCACGGAGAAGCCGTGGATCTGCACGGCCACCTTGCCTGTGGTCCCGGCGGGCAGCGACGACTCGATCTCTTTCTCGGCCCGGCCCTCGGCGTAGTTGCGCGCGACGAGTTCGGCCACGACCGCGAGAACGGCCAGGAGGATGACGAGCCCGATGATCACGAACATGAACACGGTGAACCCGCGCCGCCGCTTGCCCGAGTGGTTCGGCTGGAAGAAGGCGTCGATGTCGTCGGAAGCGGAAGCGCCTGCCCCCTGCTGGTGGTCGCTCATGCCTACATCCTGTCAGGCGCGGACACGCCCAGAAGCCCGAGCCCGTTGCGGATCACCTGCCCAGCAGCATCGTTGAGCCACAGGCGGGTGCGGTGCACGTCGGTGACCTCCTCGTCGCCCAGCGGGGTGACGCGGCACGCGTCGTACCAGCGGTGATACGTGCCGGCGACCTCTTCGACGTACCGTGCGACCCGGTGCGGCTCGCGAAGTTCGGCGGCCTGCTGGACGACGCGCGGCAGTTCAGAGAGGGCGCCGAGAAGGGAAGCTTCTGTGGGGTGGGTGAGAAGCGACGCGTCGAAGACGCTGCGGTCGACTCCGGCCGAGGCGGCGTTGCGGCCGACAGCCGCGGTCCGGGCGTGGGCGTACTGCACGTAGAACACGGGGTTGTCGTTGCTGCGCCTGGTCAGCAGATCGAGATCGATGTCGATCATGGAGTCGGCGGAGTAGCGAACCAGCGCATAGCGGCCCGCGTCGACTCCGACGGCGTCGACGAGGTCTTCCATCGAGACCACCGTGCCGTTGCGCTTGGACATGCGGACGGGCTCGCCATCGCGAACGAGGTTGACCAGCTGGCCGATCAGGATCTCGAGGTTCACACCGGGTTCGTCACCGAACGCCGCCGTCATCGCCATCAGCCGGCCGACGTATCCGTGGTGGTCGGCGCCGAGCATGATGATGTTGCGCTCGAAGCCGCGCTCGCGCTTGTTCAGGTAGTAGGCGATGTCGCCGGCGATATAGGCGGCCTCGCCGTCGCTCTTGATGATCACGCGGTCGCGGTCGTCGCCGAATTGGGTCGTGCGTAGCCAGGTGGCGCCGTCGGCCTCGTAGATGTGACCGAGCTCGCTCAGACGCGCGATGGCGCGCTCGACGGCCTTCGACTCGTGGAGGCTGTTCTCGTGGAAGTAGACGTCGAAGTCGACGCCGAAGTCGTGGAGCGACTTCTTGATGTCGCCGAACATGAACTCGACGCCCACGGCGCGGAAGAGCTCTTGGGCCTCATCGCGAGGAAGGTCTGCGACGTCTCCGTCGTAGGTCTCGATGACGCGGGCGGCGATCTCGGAGATGTAGAGCCCGCCGTAACCGTCTTCGGGAGCGGGCTCACCGAAGGCGCTGGCCAGGAGGCTCCGGGCGAAACGATCGATCTGACTTCCGTGGTCGTTGAAGTAGTACTCGCGGGTGACGATGCCGCCGACCGCCTGGAAGATCCGGGCCAGGCTGTCGCCCACGGCGGCCCAGCGAACGCCTCCGATGTGGATGGGACCGGTCGGGTTCGCCGAGACGAACTCGAGGTCGATGGTGACCCCGTCGTAGTAGTGGCCACTGCCGTACGACGCGCCCGTTTCGACGATCGACTTGGCGAGGGCACCCGCCGCCGCCGCATCGAGGGTGATGTTGATGAAGCCCGGTCCGGCGATGTCGACACCGGCCACGCCATCGACCTCGGACAGCTCGCCGGCGATGTCGGTCGCCAGCTCGCGAGGGTTCGTGCCGAGGCGCTTGGCGAACTTCATGGCGACGTTCGAGGCCCAATCGCCGTGGTCGCGATTCTTCGGACGCTCGAGGACCACGTCGTCGAGGGTGACTTCGGGAACGTCTCCGGCACCGGAGGCGTCGATTCGTCGCTCGGCAACGCCCTGAACGATGGCGAGCAGGGACGCGGAGAGTTCGGCTGGAGTCACGGTCGACAATCCTACCGGGCGCGCTTCACACCGATTCGCGAGGAGAAACACGCAAAGATGGTCGGCATGACCGCGGCCCTCCGATCCTCGTCCGTTCGTGTCTCGATCCTGCGCCGCGTAGCCGTCGGCGCCCTCGTCGTCGCTGCCGCCACCGCCCTCGCGGGATGCACCACGACGCCGCCGTCGTCGGCGACATCGAAGGCAGGATCCGCCTCAGACGGCTCGGGCGGTGGGGCAGGCTCCGATTCGGGCGACTCGGAACCGTCCGCCACCCCCACCGGCGGCGCGGGCGTGCTCGACGCCTCGACCTTCACGATGCCGTGCGACACCCTGGTGCCCGCGGCGACGGTCGACGCCGCCTACGCCGGCATGAACCCGCTCGGCTCGCCCGATGCCCCGAAGAAGAGCGACGCGGCGGTCATCGGCTCCTACGACGGCACGGTGTGCTCGTGGAAGAACGCCTCCGGCACGACGATGACGCTTGCGGTCGGCAAATTCTCGCCGGCGAGCCTGACCCGGCTGAAGAACAGCCTGGTCGTGTCCAGCAACCCGGTGCCGACCTACGACGGCGAGGGTTATTTCACCCTCGACGGCGCAACCGGAACGGCGGAAGCGTTCACGAGCGACTACTGGGTCGTGGCCACGTCGGCCGACCCGACCTTCGGCGAGCCCGGCGGCGCCGAGCCCTCGTCGACGCCGCCATCGCGACGTTGAAGGCGAAGGTCTGAGCTCAGGCGGCCAGGCGCACCTGGTCGGCGAGGCCGTCGAGGAGGCGGAGGAGCTGGCCGGCCGGCGCTTTGCGGTCTTCCGGGTGCCACTGCACACCCGTGACGGGGGCGGTGGCGTGCTCCACGGCCTCGACGACGCCGTCCGATGCGCGACCCACGACACGCAGACCCGATCCGAGCAGGTCGATCGCCTGGTGGTGCGCGCTGCGGACGCCGACGCTGCCGCCCAGGATCGTCGCGATCCTGCTCTCGTCGTCCAGTGCGACGGCGTGCCCCTGCATGAGCTCGTCGATCGGAGCTCCGGCGTTTAGGTGCACGGTGTCGCCGTCGAGGTGCTGAACGAGAGTGCCGCCCAGGGCCACGTTGATGAGCTGGTGGCCGCGGCAGACGCCGAGCACCGGGGTTCCACGGTCGAGGGCGCGCTGCAGAACGGCGAGCTGGCCGGCGTCGGCCTCCTCGTAATGGCGCCCCTCGCGACGGTAGCCGGACGACCCGCCGTACCACTCGGGAGCGAGATCCTCACCGCCCATGAGGGCGATCGCGGAGGCGTCATCCGTCAGCTCGAGCAGCGAGGCCTCCCCCAGATCGGCCGCGGCGAATCGAGTCGCCTCCCACCCCGTGGCCTCGGCGAGTCCCTGCACGCGCGCATTCAGCGTGTCGACGTAGGCGTGGTACTCCGGCGCGTGGGGGCGGAAGCGCGTCACCTCGATCACGGCGAGGCGCCTCTGCGCGGCGGGGACGGTCATGCCGTCCATGCTCGCCGCTGACACCACCCGGCGCACGGACGTGTCGCCCTGTTACGCGCCGGCGCAGCGGCCCCGCGCTCCGCGCTCACGGCCAGAGGCGGGTGCGGGTCCAGCCGTCGGGCGCGCGGTCGTACCGAAGCCGCACCTGGTCGCGTCCGGTCGTTGCCTGCCAGAACTCGACCGACGTAGGTGCGACCCGGTAGGCGGTCCAGTCGTCGGGGGCGAACGAGTCGTCCTCCGCGATGCGTTCTTTGGCCTCGGCGAAGCGGACCGTGGCATCCTGCTCGCTCTCGATCGGGGCACTCTGCCGGAGCGCGATCGCCACGGCGCGCGAGTCCGGGTGCCTGGCCGTGAAGTCCCGGGCGCTGACGTCGCGCGGTCCGCGGCTCGCCTCACCGAGGATGCGCACCTGACGGCCCTGCTCCCGCCAGTACAGCGTCAACGCCACCCGCGGATTCCGATTGAGCTGCCGCCCCTTCGGACTCAGCGACGACGTGGCGAACCACAGCGCGTCGTCCACGTCTTTCAAGAGGAGCGTCCTGGCCGTCACGTCCCCGCCCGGCGAGGCCGTCGACAGCGTCATCGCGTGCGGCTGGACCACCCCGCCCTCGACGGCCGTCGTCAGCCAGGCGGTGAACAGCTCCAGCGGCGCCTCCGGCGTGTCGTCAGGATCGAAAGCGGGAATGTCGGGAGGGAACACCTTCGCCTTCCGCAGGACGTCGCGGATGCTCGGTGACTCGTTGCTGGTCATCCCCCGAGCTTGCACCCCTCGCTCGGGCGTCGCACCCTGCGGCCCGAGAGCCCGCCGGACCGTCCGCTCGGGCCGACGAACACTGCTAACGTTGTTCTCGCTCCTGGCCCCCATAGCTCAGGGGATAGAGCACTGCCCTCCGGAGGCAGGGGCGAAGGTTCGAATCCTTCTGGGGGCACCACGCCGAACGAATCGACGCCCGACGCAGCGGGCACGGGCGACACGCGCTCCACCGATCGAGGTAGACCGACCAGTACGCTGTGGCCATGCTGAAGTTGAGCCTGCCGCGCGTCACTCGCCTGTTCGTGCCCGTCCTCGCCCTGGCCCTCGTCGCCGTGGGGGTCGGCTGGATCGGACCCGTCTCGTCCGCATCCGCGGCAGCACCCTCGAGCGGCCGATTCACGCCGGTCAACACGACTCGGATCTTCAGCGGCACCGTCGGCACCAAGCCCGTCGTGGTCCCGATCACCGGGCACGGGGGCATCTCGTCCGCGGCGACGGCCGTCGTCGTGAACGTCGAGATCTCGACTCCGACTTCGACGGGCTATCTGCGCGTCACGGCCGCCGGGAGCGATCCTCGCGTGGCCACGCAGGAGTTCACCAAGGGCCAGACCATCTCCAACCTGGCCACCGTCAAACTCAGCGGCGGCAAGATCCAGGCGAAGCTCTCGGCAGGCTCCGCGAAGGTCTTCATGGACGTCTCCGGCTATTACTCCACCAGTTCGTCCGCCTCCACCTACTCGCCGGTCACGAATTTCCGTCTCTTCGGCAAGAAGGTCGGGACGACGCCGGTGCGGGTTCCCATCGCCGGCGTGGGCGCCGTTCCCAGCAGCGCAACCGCAGTCGCGGTGAACACCGAGGTATCGACTCCGACGGCGGCCGGCTACGTGCGGGTCACGCCTTACGGCCAGAACCCGACCGTCGCCGCCCAGGTCTTCACGAAGGGCCGCACGATCTCGAATCTCGTGATCTCGAAGCTCAGCGGCGGCGCCGTGCAGGTGAAGCTCTCTGCCGGATCCGCGACGGTCTTCATGGACGTCGCGGGCTACTACTCTCCTCGTCGTCCGGCTCCGTCTTCGTCCCGATCGACACGACGCGTGCCTACGCGGGTGCCGTGTCGACCGGCCCGAGGCAGATCAGCCTGGCCGGAACCTCCGGCGTACCCGGCACCGCCACCGGCGTCGTCGTCAACGCGGAGGTGGAGGCCCCCACCGCGGCCGGCTACGTCCGAATCACGCCGGGAGGAACAGACGCGACGGTCGCGGCTCAGGTCTTCACCGCTCGCCAGACCATCTCCAACCTGGTGATGGCGAAGGTCGCGAAAAAGGCGGTGCAGGCCAAGGTGTCCGCGGGGTCGGCCACCCTGTATCTCGATGTCTCGGGCTACTTCCTGTCCGGCGCGTCCGGCTCCGGCATCGGCAACGATGTCTCCTGGCCGCAGTGCGGCTCCGCCCTGCCGACGAACCAGGCCTTCGGCGTCGTCGGCGTGAACGACGGTCTGGCCAACAACACGAACCCGTGCCTCGCGACGCAGCTGGCCTGGGCGAAGGGCTCCGCCGGCGGAACCGGCCAGCCGACGACGGCCCTCTACGTTCTGGGCGCGAACCCCGGCACCGCGAGCAGCCTGTGGCCGAAATCCAACGTGTACCCGGCGGGCACGACCGTGAAGAATCCCTACGGCACCTGCACGGCGACCACGCCGACCTCGAACGCGTGCGCCTACATGTACGGCTACTCACGCGCCTACGACGACGTGACCTCGCGCGGGGTCCCGACGACGACGACCTACCGCTGGTGGCTCGACGTCGAGACCGGCAGCACCTGGTCGAAGACGAAGGCGTCGAACATCGCCGACCTGGAGGGGATGACGGCGTCCTTCACGCGCGCCGGGGCGTCGGTCGGGCTCTACTCGCAGACCTCGGACTGGTCGACGATCGCGGGCACGGTTCCGACGACGAGCAGCCTGAACACGCTGCCGAACTGGATTCCGATCGGCACGTCGACCCTCGCCGCCGCACAGGCCGCCTGCTCGGGCAAGCCGCTGCAGCACGGAAAGATCACGATGACGCAGTACGTCTCGGGCCGCTTCGACTACGACAACTCGTGCATCTGACGTCGTCCCGAGTGATCCTGGGGAGAACGGCGCGTGCTCGCCGAGCGGTTAAACACGAACGGCCCGACCTGGGGTCGAGCCGTGTGGTGCGACGAACCGATCAGCTGTAGGTCAGAGCGATCACCGCGACATCGAGGCTGCCGTAAGCGCCCTCAGCGCGCGTTGCGCTCCGCACGCGGCCGCGAAGCACCTCGAAGCGCCCGTCGTTCTCCTTGACGAACCCGATCACGCCCGCGGTGGGCGTCGAAACGCGACTGAAACCATCACCCAGCGGAACCACTTCGGCCTGTGATGTTCGCTCCAGAACAGCACCCATGGTGTTCCTCCCTCAACAACGTTGTCTGCCCCACCGACATCGGTGGGGCCGTGATTCGAACAGTACCCGGTGAAAGGGTACAAAGCATCCGGAACGCCCAGAGAAAACGCTGTGTAACGCCGGATTTCGGGTTACAACCATTCGCGGCGGGCGGACAACGATGTCACGAGGCGGTCGCTTCGGCCGCGCGCCCTCGCGCCACCGTGACGCCGACGCTGGCGACCGTGACGAGCACCAGGGCGATGACTTCGCGAAGATCGAGTCGCTGCCGGATCACGATCAGCCCGGCGAGGGCGGCGACCGCCGGGCCGAGACTCGAGAGCACGCCGAACACGCGCGTCGGAAGCGTCCTGAGAGCCGTGAGCTCGAGGGCGTACGGAAGCGCAGACGTCGCAACGGCCACGATCAGGAACACCCAGATGAGGCTCGGGTCTCGCCCGATCGCGCGCGCGGCGGGCGCGGACCCGAACGGCGCCACGACGACGGCTGCCACCACGATCGCCACGACGAGCCCGTCGATGCCCTCGATCACTCGCCCCACCCTCGAGCTCGCCACGATGTAGGCGGCCCAGAAGGCCGCCGCTCCGAAGGCCAGCAGCACTCCGGAGATCGCCACCCCCGACGTGGTGCCCGAACCGAGCAGGATCACGCCGGCGAAGGCCACGAGCGCCCACAGGGCGTCGCGAAGACGCCGGGTCTGCACCAGCGCGAGCACCAGCGGGCCCGTGAACTCGAGGGTCACCGCCACGCCGAGCGGGATGCGGGCCACCGCGAGGTAGATGAGCGAGTTCATCCCGGCCAGGGCCAATCCCAGCACGACGGCCGCAAGCCACTGACGGCGGCTCCACCGTCGGACCTTCGGTCGAACCACCACGAGCAGGATCACCGCTGCGAACACGAGGCGGAGCGTCGCCGCGCCCGTCGGCCCCACCTCGTCGAAGTGGGTGCGCGCGAACGCGCTGCCGAACTGGAGGAGAAGATGGCGCCGATCGCCAGGAGTGGAGCGGGAAAGCGGGGCACCTGTCGATTAACTCATACCGGCGACACTCGGCATCGCTAGACTCCCCAGCAGCGGCCTGGTTACGACGATGTGGCGGGTCTCGTACGACACGCAGCACGGAACGACAGAACTGGGGAGCGCGGAGTTGGGCAACAGCGAAATCGGCATCGAACACAGGCCGCGGTCTGCCAGAGCACACTCGATTCGGTTGGCCGTGGTGGGTGTTCTCGTCGCCGTTGCGGCCGCGCTCACGCTCGCACCGGCTCCTGCGGCGCACGCCACCGCCCCCGTCGACCTGCACGGCGCCTACGTCCTCGACGAGGCCGGCGTCCTGAGCGCCGCCGACAAGACGAAGATCAAGGCCTCTCTCGACACGCTGCAGACCGACACGGGGATCACCCTCCTCGTCGTCTACGTGCCGACCTTCACGAGCCCCTCCGATCGGGCGCAGTGGGGGCCAAGACCGCCGAGCTGAACAGCCTCGGCACGAACGACGTCCTGCTCTCGGTGGCCGTGACGGATCGTCTGTACGACATCTCGAAAGACTCCGACTCCACCCTGTCCAGTTCCGACCTCTCGAGCATCGAGACCAACGATCTGGTACCGCAACTCCGCGACAAGAACTGGGCGGAAGCAGCGGTCGCCCTCGCGAACGGAATCGACAAGGCGAACGGGCCGGCCGATCTGAGCTGGGTCCCCGTCACGATCCTGGTCGTCGTCGTCGTCATCGTCATCGTCGTGCTGATCGTGCTCGTGCTTCGCCGCCGTCGCAAGAAGGCGACCGACGCCCAGCAGCAGGCCAGCCAGGCCGAACTCGATCGAAGAGCCGGAGCCCTGCTGGTCGGCATCGACGATCAGATCACCCAGGCCTCGCAAGAGGTCGGGTTCGCCAGCGCGCAGTTCGGTGAATCGGCCGCCGCCCCGTTCGCGGAGGCGGTCGAGTCGGCCAAGAAGAAGGCACGCCAGGCCTTCGAGCTCCGCCAGAAGCTCGACGACGACATCCCCGACACCCCCGAGCAGAAGCGTTCCTGGACCGAGCAGATCATCGCGCTGTGCGAAGGCGCCCACGCCGACATCGAGGCGCAGTCCGAGGCCTACGACAAGCTCCGGGCCTCGGAGGCGACCGTCACGGAGGACACGGCTCGCCTTCGCAACGATTCCGCGGCGCTCAAGACGCGCGCGGAGTCGGCAGTCACGACCCTGACCGCACTCAGCAGCACCTACTCCGCCCGCGCCGTGTCGAGCATCGCCGGAAACCCCGACCAGGCCGACAAACTCCTCGAGTTCGCCGACGAGTCGGCCACGGAGGCCGAGTCGCAGATCCAGCAGGACAAAAAGGGCGAAGCGGTCGGTTCCGTCCAGAAGGGCAGACAGGCTCTCGTCCAGGTCGAGCAGTTGCTCGGTGCCATCGACAAGGCCGGCGCCTCCCTGTCCACCGCGCAGGCGAGCATCGACGCCGCGACCGCCGACCTCCGCTCCGACATCCAGTCGGCGCAGAAGGTTCCGGCCGGTGCGATCCCTCAGGGCTCCGATCTGTCCGGTGCCGTGTCCGATGTGCAGGCGGCCTTGGGCTACGCCGAATCCAATCGAGACGACCCGCTGACCGTTCTCGACCGCCTCACCGCGGCGAACACCCGAATCGACACGTCCATGGCCGCCGTCCGCGACGCCGAAGTGTCCCGGCAGCGCGCGCAGGCGGCTCTCGACCAGGCGCTGCTGACCGCGCGGAGCCAGATCAGTGGCGCACGCGACTTCATCGAGACGCGCCGCGGGGCCATCAGCGCGGGACCGCGCACGCGGCTCTCCGAAGCCGAGCGGCACCTCCAGTCGGCCGTCGCGCAGGCGACCTCCAATCCGCCCGCCGCCGTGGCGGAGGCCCAGCAGGCAGCGGCCATGGCGCAGCAAGCCGTGAACGACGCCGACGCCGAGGTGGGCAGCTATCAGCAGCAGGGCATGTTCGGCGGTGGCGCGGGCGGCCTGCTCGGTGGCGGCGGTCGAGGCCAGGGCGGAGCCAATCTCGGCGGCATCCTCACCGGCGTCATCATCGGCGGGCTCCTCAACGGTGGCGGCGGAGGCGGCGGAGGGTTCGGCGGCTTCGGCGGAGGCGGCGGCGGCTTCGGCGGAGGCGACTTCGGCGGAGGCGGTGGTGGCGGCGGAGGCGGCCGCGATTCGAGCGGCGGTCGCTTCTGATCCGTTCTCGCCCCTTCCCTCTCCCCTGACACGTCTTCACCTTCGACACAACCGACGTCCGGCAGCCGGACACCACGAAAGGAAAGCACCGATGGCAAAGCAGTCGATCTTCGGGCGCATCGCGCAACTCACGAAGGCCAACATCAACAACCTCATCGACCAGGCGGAAGACCCCAAGCTGATGCTCGACCAGCTCGTGCGGGACTACACGAACAGCATCGCCGATGCCAAGAGCGCCGTCGCCGAGACCATCGGCAACCTGCGCCTTCTCGAACAAGACCACAAAGAAGACGTCGATGCCGCAGCCGACTGGGGCAACAAGGCCCTGGCAGCGAGCAAGAAGGGCGACGAGCTGCGAACCTCCGGCAACACGACCGAAGCCGACAAGTTCGACGCTCTCGCCAAGGTGGCCATCGGACGTCAGCTGTCGAGCGAGAAGGAGGCCAAAGACGCGGAGCCGACCATCGCCCAGCAGACCGAGGTCGTGGACAAGCTCAAGAAGGGCCTGACCGGCATGGAGCAGAAGCTCCAGGATCTCAACAACAAACGCAACGAGCTCGTCGCACGCTCGAAGATGGCCGAGGCGCAGGGCAAGGTCAACGACGCCATCGGCAGCATCAACGTCCTCGACCCGACGAGCGACCTCGGTCGATTCGAAGACAAGATCCGGCGCGAAGAGGCAAAGGTCCTGGGCCAGCAGGAGCTCCAGTCGTCCAGCCTGGACGCGCAGTTCGAGAGCCTCGACGAACTCGACTCCCAGACCGAGGTCGAGGCCCGCCTCGCCCAGCTCAAACTGAGCGGTTCGTCGTCTCCCGTCGAGCACTGGGACTCGAAGCCGCTGGGCTCCTGATCCTGCTCACCCTCAACGACTCGCCCCGGCCGCCTCCTCGGCCGGGGCGAGTCTCTCGTGGAAGACTGTCGCTCGTGAGGTTCGTTGCAGTACCGCAGTGGCAGGGTTCTCCCTCGTCGCGAGCCATGAGACTGTCCGACGGTGCCAATGCCATCTTCGGTGACCTGCCGGCGAAGGCGAGCACGATGGTCGAGGTCCCGGTGGGGGCCGGCGACGCCCTCGGCACAACCATTCATCGCCTCTCAGCCGTGGGCGCTATCGCCGACGCCCTCTCGGCCGAACTGACCGGCTCGACCGAGCCCGCCCTCGTCGTCGGCGGCGACTGCGGCGTCGAGTTCGCCGCCGTCGCTCACGCCTACCGCGACGACACCTGCGTCGTGTGGTTCGACGCGCATCCCGACCTCCACTCTCCCGAGTCGAGCGAGAGCGGCGCCTTCAGCGGCATCGTCCTGGGTGCCCTCCTCGGGCGCGCCGACGCCGAGCTCCGCTCCAGCGGCATCGCCACCGCCTCCCCGGCGATCCCTCCGTCTCGTGTGGTGCTGGCCGGCACGCGCAGCTTCGACGACGCCGAAGACGCCTTCGTCGACGAGGCTGGTATCGCCACCGTGAGCGCGTTCGACCTCGACCCGCAGGAGGTCGTCGATGCGGTCGCCAGAACCGGAGCCTCGTCGATCTACATCCACATCGACCTCGACGTGCTCGACCCCTCGACCTTCGACGGTCTCCTCGACCCGCAGCCGTTCGGCCTCGAGCCGGCCGCACTCGTCGCCGTCATCCACGCGCTCCGAGAGCGGTTCGAGCTCACCGGCGCCGGCATCTGCTCGTTCGCCCCGGCGACGGCGGAGGCTGCCGCGGACGACCTGGGCACGATCCTGCGCCTCGTCGGCGCCCTCGCCCGCTGACTCGAGCCGCCGCGACGACGCCCGCGGCCCCGTACCATCGAGCCATGACTCCGCGTACCAAGACCCCGGACTACGACGACTCCCGGCCCCGTGTCAGCGTCGAGCGTGACGGCCACGTCCTGCTGATCGGGCTGGACCGCGAGGAGAAACGCAACGCCGCCGATCTCCGCATGCTGCGCGAACTCTCCCTCGCTTACGGCCTCCTCGAGAACGATCCCGATCTCTGGTGCGGGCTGCTCTTCGCCCGCGGCGAGCACTTCACGGCCGGGCTCGACCTCGCCGACGTCGCGGGCGCGGTCACGGCCGATGGTCTCGACATCGTCCCCGAGGGCGGTGTGCACCCGTGGCAGGTCGACGGAACACAGCTGTCGAAACCGGTCGTGATGGCCGTCCAGGGCACCTGCCTCACTCTCGGTGTCGAGCTGGCGCTGGTGAGCGACATCGTCATCTCGGCCAAGACGACGCGCTTCGGTCAGATGGAGGTGCGCCGGGGCATCCTGCCCTTCGGCGGAGCCACCACGCGATTCCCCGCGCGCGTGGGCTGGGGAAACGCGATGCGCTGGATGCTGACGGGCGAGACCTTCGACGCCCGGGAGGCCCTGCGAATCGGTCTGGTCCAGGAGGTCGTCTTCAACGATCAGGTCTACAACCGCGCCTACGACCTGGCGCACCGGATCGCCGACCAGGCGCCTCTGGCCGTTCAGGCCACTCTCGCCAACGCGAGGCTCGCTGTCCGCGAGGGCGAGCGGGCGGCGGAGCAGGCGCTCCAGCCGGCACTCGTGAGCCTGATGCAGACGGACGACTCCAGGCTGGGAATGCAGTCGTTCCAGGCCCGCGGAGACGCCACCTTCACCGGCAAGTAGACGCGACGAAGGCCCGCTCTCCGTGGAGGAACGGGCCTTCGGACGTGGTCGATCAGACGCAGCTCAGCACGTCAGGACTTGAAGACGTCTTTCACGTTCTCGCCGGCCTTCTTGGCCGAAGCCTTCGCCTGATCTCCGTGACCCTCTGCTTCGAGGCTCTCGTTGTCGGTGGCCTTGCCGACGGCTTCTTTAGCCTTGCCGGTGGCATCCTGCGCGGCGTTCTGGATCTTGTCGCTGAGTCCCATGCGAGCCTCCTTGAGTCGATTAGACGGGCGCGTTCGCACCGTCACCACGGACCGTACCCGCGAAGCGCTGCTCTGGTTCGCTGAATTCGCGACATTGCCAGGCAGCCGGGCCTGGCGGGCGATACGTTCGGTCCATGACGACTTATGACCTGATCGTGATCGGCGCCGGAGCAGTCGGCGAGAACGTGGCGGACTACGCCACCCGCGGTGGCTTGAAAGTGGCGCTCGTCGAAGCCGAACTCGTCGGCGGCGAATGCTCGTACTGGGCCTGCATGCCGTCGAAGGCCCTCTTGATGAGCAGCACCGTCCTCGACGGTGCGAAGGCCGTCGGCGGGGCCCGAGAAGCCGTCACCGGCGAACTCGACGTGCAGGCGGTCCTCAACCGTCGCGATTCGTTCACCAGCAACTGGGACGACTCGTCGCAGGCCGAGTGGGTCGCGGGCGCCGGCATCGACCTGCTCCGCGGGCACGCGACCATCACGGGGGTCCGCGAGGTGACGGTCGACGGTGAGGTCCACACGGCGACGTACGCCGTCGCGGCGGTGACCGGCAGCACCGCGCTCCTTCCCGACGTGCCCGGCCTCGCCGAGGCCGAGCCGTGGACGAGCCGTGAGGCCACCAGCGTCAAGGTGATCCCCCAAAGCCTCATGATCATCGGCGGCGGCGTGGTCGCCGCCGAGATGGCGACCGCCTACCAGCAGTTGGGCGCCACGGTGACGCTGGCCAGCCGGAGCGGTCTGTTGAGCGGACAGGAGCCCTTCGCCGGCGAGCTGGTCGCCGACTCCCTGAAAGAGCTCGGGGTCGACCTGCGTCTGTCCACGTCGCCGACATCGGTCCTCCGCACCGAGCACGGGCTCGTCGAGACGACCCTCTCCGACGGCACGGTCGTCGTGACCGACGAGATCCTGGTGGCCACCGGCCGGCTCCCGCGCACGGACGATCTCGGACTCGAGAACGTCGGGATCGAGCCGGGCGACTGGCTCCACGTCGACGACACCCTGCTCGTCCACGGCACCGACTGGCTCTACGGAGTCGGCGACGTCAACCACCGCGCCCTCCTCACCCACCAGGGCAAGTACCAGGCTCGCGCGGCCGGTGAGGTCATCGCTGCCAGGGCGCTCGGCAAGGAGCTCCACACGGAGCCCTGGGGTGCACACGTCGCCACAGCCGATCTCGCAGCAGTGCCCCAGGTGACCTTCACCACGCCCGAGGTCGCCAGCGTCGGGCTCACGGCCGACGCTGCGACCAAGCAGGGCGTCGACGTGAAAGTCGTCGACTACGACCTGGCCGCCGTGGCAGGATCCAGCCTCAAGTCGGACACCTACAAGGGGCAGGCGCGCCTCGTCGTCGACGAGGCGAAGAAGGTCATCGTCGGTGCGACCTTCGTCGGACCGGAGGTCTCCGACCTGCTTCACGCCGCGACCGTCGCGGTCGTCGCCGAGGTGCCGATCGACCGTCTCTGGCACGCCGTGCCGTCGTACCCGACGGTGAGCGAGATCTGGCTGCGACTGCTCGACACCTACGGTCGCCCGTGAAGAACCCGCTGCTCGACTCGCCGATCTCGCGGGCGGGCTGCTCCTTCGCGACGGGAGTCGCTCTCGTGATCGGCGTTCCGCTGAGCACGGGGCGCATCCGCTTCGTCGGCGACCTCATCGTCTGCTCCGGGCTCCCCGCTGGGTCTTCCGTCGCGGCGGCACCTGCGTCGGGCGGGTCTACCTGACCCGCGACAACGACGGCGACGACGTCCTCGAGCACGAGGCCGTGCACGTCGCCCAATGGAAGAAGTACGGCATGCTCATGCCTTTCCTCTACGCGATCGCCGGCCGCGACGCGCTCACCAATCGATTCGAGATCGAGGCCGGACTCGAGAAAGGCGGCTATCGATGACCACGCCGCGCACCATCGTCCTGACGGGAGCCTCGAGCGGCATCGGGCGCAAAGCCGCCGTCGCCCTGGCCAGCGGGGGCGCCACCGTCGCCGTCGTGGGCCGGAATCCCGAACGAACTCGAGCCGTCGCCGATGCGGTGGGCGGCGTGGCGCACGTCGCCGACTTCGACCGCCTCGACAATGTGAGGAGACTCGCCGACACCCTGCTCGACGCCCACGCGCGCATCGACGTCCTGGCCAACAACGCGGGCGGTCTCGTGAGTCGCCGCGAGGTCACGGCCGACGGATTCGAGCGCACGCTCCAGTCCAACCACCTCGCCCCGTTTCTGCTGACCAGACTTCTCCTCCCTCGCCTGATCGAGAGCGGCGGGCGAGTCGTGTCCACGTCCAGCACGGCCAACCTGTTGGGTCACGTTCGCCTGGACGACCTCAACTGGAAGAAGCGCGCCTGGGTCGGTGGTTGGCGCGCGTACGGGACGAGCAAGCTGCTCACCAACATGTTCGTCTCCCAGCTCGCCGCACGAACGAGTGTCGCCGCATTCGCCTTTCACCCGGGTTTCGTCTCGACCGGATTCGGAGGCGACTCCGCCTCGATGCGGATGGTGAATCTCCTCACTCACGGCAACTACGGGATCTCGGCGGACGCCGGCGCCGTGCCCCTGATCCAACTCGCCGGGCCGACGACGATCGGCGTTCCGAGCGGCACCTACTTCGACCAGCTGAAGCCCTTCGGTCGCCAGGCGCCGCAGGCGAAGAACGTCCAGCTGGCCGAGGCGGTCTGGGAGCGCAGCTCCGAATTGGTCGGTCTGGGCAGCGAAATTTAGGTAAGGCATGCCATAGTTAGGGTGTGCTAACTTCCACCCCGACCCGACCGGCGCACGGCATCTTCCCTGTGACGGTCTCGCGAGTGACGACACTCAGCCCCCACTTCACTCGAGTCACGTTCTCGGGCGACGAGCTGGCCCACTTCGGCGACACCGGCTTCGACCAGCGAATCAAGGTCGTCCTGCCGCACGCCGAACACGGCTACTCGCGCTTCCCGTCCGACACCGATTGGTGGACCGCCTGGCGAGCCCTCGGCAACGAGGAGCGCAACGTCTTCCGCACCTACACGGCACGGGCGATCCGGCCCGCCGAACGAGAGGTCGACGTCGACTTCGTCGCCCACGGCGACACAGGACCCGCGTCGGCGTGGGTGTCGAAAGCACGCGTGGGCGACGAGATGGTCCTGGTCGGTCCCGACGTTCGCGGCGCCGCTCTCGGCGGAGGCATCGAATGGAACCCGGCCGGTGCGAGCACCGTCCTGCTCGCCGGTGACGAGACCGCAGTACCGGCCATCTCCGCGATCCTGGCGCAGCTCGAGCCGGATGCCGCGGGCTGTGTCTTCCTCGAAGTCGCCTCCGACGACGACATCCTGACCCTCGAGGCCCCCGAAGGCATCGACGTGCACTGGCTTCCTCGCGCCTCGCAGGCGGCGACCTACGGCGCACCGCTCGTCGCCGCGGTGCGCGACTGGACCGCCCGCTTCGTGACGGCCAAGCATCACGGGGCGGCCCTCGATCCCGCCAGCCTGGCGGACGTCGACATCGACCACGACATCCTCTGGGAAGTGCCGGAAGGCGGCCGACTGACGGGCGACTTCTACGCCTGGCTGGCGGGCGAGGCCGGAGCCATCAAGACCCTCCGCCGTTTCCTCGTCAGCGAGATCGGCATCGACCGCCAGCAGGTGGCCTTCATGGGCTACTGGCGACTCGGCCGGGCCGAGAACTAGTCACCACCACCGGCCCCACACCGCGGGGCTTCAGAAAGGAACCCTCCCGTGATCACCCCTGTCCTGCGCCGCGTCGCGGCCGGAGTCGTGGCCCTCGGTCTCGCCCTCTCGCTCGCCGCCTGCAGCACGTCCTCCTCCGGAAGCCGCGCCGAGCGCTCCGCCTCGAGCGGGAGCGAAGCCGGCGCGTTCCCCGTGACCATCCCGTCCGCTCTCGGGAAAGCCACCATCACCGCCGCCCCGAAGCGCGTCGTCACCATCGGGTGGGGCTCGGCCGACACCCTCGTCGCCCTCGGAGTCGTACCGGTGGGTATCGAGAAGGTCACCTTCGGCGGCGACGAGCACGGCGACTCCCCTGGGTCACCGCCGCGATCCAGAAGATGGGCAAGAAGCTCCCGACGACCTTCGCCGTCGACCCGGACATCGACATGACGTCTCTCGCCGAGCTGAACCCCGACCTGATCGTAGCTCCGCAGTCGGGCATCACCCCCGCGCAGTACAAGACCCTCAGCGCGCTGGCGCCCACGGTCGCGTATCCGGGCGGCGCCTGGCAGACGACGTGGGACGACCAGATCTCGATCCTCGGGAAAGCCGTCGGCAAGCCGAAGAAGGCCGAGAGTCTGATCGCCGGCATCACGTCCGACCTCGCTGCCGTCAAGAAGGCCAACCCGGAGTTCTCGAAATACACCTTCGCCTACGTCTCCATCGGCAACCCGGGCACGCTCTCGGTCTACCTCAAGGGCGACCCGCGCGTGGCGCTCCTGAGCGCCATGGGTCTCACCGAGAGCAAGGAGCTCGTCGGGATCACGCCGCCCAAGGGCTCGTACATCGGCACCATCGGGCTCGAGAAGTCCAACCTCCTCGATTCGAGCGATCTCCTCTTCACCTGGTATTACGACGCGAAGAACCAGAAGCAGGTGAACTCTCAGCCGCTCGTGGCCTCGATCCCCGCCATCAAGCGGGGCTCCGTCGTGTCGTCCTACGACGAGCAATTCGTGATGGGCTCCACCTTCATCACGCCGCTCAGCGTGCCCTGGGTGATCGACCGCTACGTCCCGATGATCAAGAAGGCCGCCGAGAAGGTTGGCTGACGCACCTCTCCTCTCCGCAGCGAGGGCCGGACGCCCGGGCTCCGGCCCGCGCCGCGATGCGAAGTCGGGCGTGGCGCGACTCGCCCCCGGCCTCGCCCTCGCCGCCTTCGTCCTCGCGGTCGCCGCACTGCTCAGCATCGCCGTCGGCACGAGATTCGTCCCGCCGGAGACGGTGTGGAACGCCCTGATCGACCCGGGTTCCAGCTTCGACGACACCGTCGTGCAGTCGCGAATCCCTCGCACGGTGCTCGGCCTGCTCTGCGGGTCGGCCCTCGCGGTCTCCGGCGTCATCATGCAGGGGCTCACCCGGAATCCCCTCGGCGACCCCGGCCTCCTCGGCATCAACGTCGGAGCCGCCGCGACCATCGTCACCGGTCTCGCCTTCTTCGGCGTCGGAACCGGGCAGGAGCGCGTGTGGCTGGCCCTTCCCGGTGCTCTGGTGGCCGTCGTCGCCGTCTACGCCCTCGGCTCGGGCAGACGCGGGGCGACGCCCGTGAAGCTCGTCCTGGCCGGCGCCGTCATCACGGCGATCCTCAGCGCCTACATCCAAGCCGTCACCCTCACGCACCCCGACGCCTTCGAGAGCTACCGCTTCTGGGTGCTGGGGTCGCTGGCCGGCCGCGATCCCGCCCTCATCGGGCAGGTCCTCCCGTACCTCATCGCCGGATTCGTCCTGGCCCTGTTCCTCCCGGGATCGCTCAACGCCCTGGCCCTCGGCGACGACACCGCAACCGCACTCGGGGCCAAGGTCGGTCGAACGCGCGTCCTCGGTGCACTCGCGGCGGCGCTGCTGTGCGCGGGCAGCACGGCCGCGGTCGGGCCGATCGCCTTCATCGGGCTCGCCGTGCCGCACATCGTCCGGACCTTCACCGGAGACGACCACCGGTGGCTCCTGCCCTACAGCGCACTCCTCGGTCCCGCTCTCCTTCTCCTCGCGGACGTGCTCGGTCGGATCGTGGCCAGCCCGCAGGAACTCGAGGTGGGAGTCGTCACGGCGTTCCTCGGCGCGCCCGTCCTGCTGATGGCCGTCCGCCGCATGCGGGGTCGAGCGTGACGGCGGTCGAGAACCGCGCAGGATCGACGACGGTCGCCCCACCGCGCGCCCGCCCGGTCCTGCGAGCGGGCCACTGGCTCAGCATCCCCGTTCGCCGCAGGTCGCTCGTCATCGGCGCGTCGCTCGCCCTCGCGTTGCTGGTGCTGTCGGTGCTCACCCTCACACTGGGCTCGCTCGGCATCCCGCTGTGGCAGCTTCCGTCCGCCCTCGTCTCGCCACCCGACGCCCGCGCCTCGTTCGTGCTCACCATCCTGCGCGGGCCCCGCCTCGTCACTGCGCTGGGCACGGGAGCGGCGCTCGGCGTCGCCGGAGCCCTCTTCCAGACGGTCACGCGGAACCCGCTGGGGAGTCCGGACGTGATCGGACTCGGCTCCGGCGCGAGCGCGGGTGCGGCGGCTTTCACGCTGCTGCTCCCCGGGATCCTGCCCACGCCGGTCGGCGCCCTGATCGGAGCCCTCAGTGCGATGGCCCTGGTGTGGATCGGCACCGGGCGCGGATTCTCGTCGCCAGGTCGCATGATCCTGGTGGGAATCGGGGTGTCGGCGATGGCCGTCGCCTTCATCCAGTTCGTCATGACCCGGGTCGGGCAGCAGCAGGCGACCACCTTGGCGGCGTACATCAACGGGACCCTGGCCGACCGACAGTGGAGCGACGTCGCGACCGTCGGGATTCCCGTGCTCGTCCTGGTGCCCTGCGCCCTCGTGCTCGGCCGGCGCCTCGACCTGATCGAGATGGGCGACGAACTCGCCGACTCGCTCGGGGCACGCTCGAACCCGACGCGAACTCTCGTGATCCTGACGGCCATCGGGCTGGCGACGGCGTCGGTGGCCGCCGCCGGGCCGATCTCGTTCGTCGCACTCACGGCACCGCAGGTCGCCAGGAGACTCGCTCGGGCTCCGGGTGCGGGGATCCTGCTCTCCGGTCTGATGGGCGCCGTCATCATGACCTTCGCCGACCTGCTCGTGCAGCAGTCTCCCTTCGGCGTCCAGCTCCCGGTCGGCCTGCTCACCGCCGTCGTCGGCGGCGTCTATCTCGGTTACCTGCTCGTTCGCGAGTGGAAGAAAGGAACGGTCTGATGGCCTCCACCCTCGAGGCGCGAGGTCTCCGCCTCGCCTACGACGACCGGGTCGTCGCCGACGACCTCTCGTTCGACGTGCCCGACGGCGATCTCACGGTGATCATCGGGCCGAACGCGTGCGGCAAGTCGACCCTCCTCAAGGCGCTCGCCCGAACCCTGAAGCCCACGGCCGGCACGGTCGAGCTCGCGGGGAAACCGATCGGCAGCTACCGGTCGAAGGAGATCGCCAAGCGCCTCGGCATGCTGCCGCAGAGCCCCATCGCGCCCGAGTCGATCACGGTGCGGGACCTCGTCGGGCGCGGCCGCTTCCTCACCAGGGGCTGCTCCGGCAGTGGTCGACCACGGACGAACAGGCGGTCGACGCCGCCCTGACGGCGACCAGCATCACCGAGCTGGCCGATCGCCAGGTGGCCGAGCTCTCCGGCGGTCAGCGCCAACGCGCCTGGATCGCCATGGCGCTCGCCCAGCAGACCGAGCTGCTCCTCCTCGACGAGCCCACGACGTTCCTCGACATCGCCCACCAGTACGAGGTGCTCGAACTGTGCGCGCGGCTGCACCGAGAGGGCCGCACCCTCGTGGTCGTTCTGCACGACCTCAACCAGGCGGCCCGCTACGCCACGCACCTGGTCGTCATGAAAGACGGCAGGATCGTCGCGCAGGGCACGCCCGCGTCCGTCCTCACCGCCGACCTCGTCGAAGCGGTCTTCGGGCTCCCCTGCGAGATCATCGACGACCCGCAGTCTCACACGCCGCTGGTGGTCCCCCTGGCGCGCGTCGAGTGACGCGCGAGTCAGACGGCGGAGGGCTCGGCGTGGAAGATCTCGGCCAGATCGTGGCGGAGGTCGTAGGCGAAGCCCGCGGGGCCGCCGATCCAGAACACGTAGTCGCTCGAGGTGAGCGCATCGCGGTCGACGAAGAATTCGCCCAACCAGGCCCTCGTCGCGCGGTCGAGGGCGAAGCCGGGTGTGCAGCGTTCGCCCGTGCCGGGGCGGCCGGAGCGGCGCGAGCGGTCGAGCCAGCTCACCGTGACACGGCCCGGGGCCTCGACGGGCAGGATCTGACTCTGGTCGTCGACCTCGATGAAGACCTGGCCGCGCGCGCAGATGGGGAGAACCTCGAGCATCGTCTGAATGTCGTCGATCGCCGAGGCGTCGCCGGCGAAGAACACACGGATGGCGGAGGGCTGGAGCTCGGGCTCGCGACTTTCAAGGAACATGGTGTTCTCAATAGTAGGTAAGGCTTACCTATTGCGCCAGCGGCTCGGCGAACTCACGGTGTTTCGACATTCGCTTCCCGGGGCGTAACACGTGACCGCAACAGGGGGTGCGGCGTGGTAATTTCTCTCCTGGCCACGGGTTCAGCAGCGACCCGCGGTGGGGGCGATCCTTCGTTCACAAGCGACGAGGGGTTCCGCAGCGACATCCTGTTCACCAGCGACAGGGGTCTCCCAGCACTCCGTGATCGCCGATGACACGGTTTCCCTCCGTTCTGCGGCGTGCCTCGATCACGAATCGTGTCTGCCGCAGCGGCCCAGAAAGGTCCGCCCAGCCCATGCGTCCCGCCCGAATTCTTGCAGCTGCCTCCGTGGCGCTCGTCACCGCCCTGGTCGCGGCCGGGTGCTCCTCCTCCGGCACGACGACCACCCAGACCGGCAAGCCCGACACCTCTGCCACGGTCAACGTCGGTCTCGTCCTCGAACCCACCGATCTCGACATCCGCACCACGGCCGGCATCGCCCTCGATCAGGTGCTGATCGACAACGTCTACCAGGGGCTCGTCGGTCGTACCTCCACCAACAAGATCGTCGATGTGCTCGCCAAGAGCCACACGATCTCGTCCGATGCGCTCACCTACACGTTCACCCTCAACAGCGGTGTCCGGTTCGACGACGGCGCCGCGCTCAAGGCCTCCGACGTCGTGTGGTCGCTCGAGCAGGTCAAGAAGAACGCCTCGACCTACCAGAACGCGGCTGACCTGGCGAGCGTCTCGAGCATCACCGCGCCCGACGCCAAGACGATCACGATCACGCTGTCGAAGCCCGACTCGAACCTGCTCTGGGCCCTCAGTGGCCGCGCCGGCCTCGTCCTCGAGCAGGCCGCGACGAACGACCTCAAGACCACGGCCAACGGCACCGGGCCCTACACGCTCGCCAGCTGGAAGCAGGGCGACAACATCCGCCTCAGCCGCTTCTCCGACTACTGGGGCGTAAAGGCCAAGGTCAAAGGCATCGTCTTCAAGTACTACACGAGCCCCTCGGCCGCCATCAACGCCGTCATCTCGGGCGACGTCGACGTCCAGACCGCCGTCGACGGCACGCTCACCTCGCAACTCACCGGCGTCAGCGGCATCTCGCTGAAATCGGGCAAGACCACCGACAAGTACACGCTCGCCTTCAACAACGCCAAGGCGCCGTTCACCGACATCCGCGTGCGCAAGGCGATCCGCGAGGCGATCGACAACAAGGCCATCATCAAGGCCCTGGGCGGTGCCGGCGTCACGCAGGGCGGCCCCATCCCCGCGCTCGACCCCGGCTACCGAGATCTGTCGAGCGTCGACTCCTACGACCCGACCGACGCGAAGAAGTTGCTGAAGGCGGCGGGCAAGACCAACCTGACCCTCCACCTCACCTACGCGAACTTCTACCCGGCGTCGATCGGCGACCTGCTCACCTCGCAGCTCAAGAAGGTCGGCATCACCCTCGTCGTCAAGCAGACCGACTTCACCACCTGGATCAACAACGTCCTCGTCGGCAAGAACTACGACCTGAGCATCGTCGACCACGCCGAATCGCACGACTTCGGCAACTGGGCCAACCCCGCGTACTACTTCAACTACGACAACAAGAAGGTTCAGACCCTCTACGCCGAGTCGCTGGCGGCGACCGACCCGAAGGTGGTCGACCAGAAGCTCGCCGAGGCCGCCAAGCTCGTCGCGGAAGACGCGCCGGCCGATTGGCTCTACACCGCGACGACGCTCACCGCGGTGCACGACGACATCACGGGCTTCCCGACGTCGTCGACCTCCGCCCGCCTCGACCTGGCGAAGCTCGCGAAGTCGTAGTGGCCCGCTTCGTCCTGTCGCGCCTCGTCCTGCTCCTCCTCGGGCTTCTCGTGGCGAGTGCCCTGATCTTCTTCACTCTGCGCCTGCTCTCCGGTGACGTCGCGCAGGTGATTGCGGGCACGCAGGGCACCCCCGCCCAGATCGCGGCGATCCGTCAGAATCTCGGACTCGACCGGCCCCTGATCGTCCAGTACGGATCATGGCTGGGCGGGATCGCGCACGGCGACCTCGGAACGTCCCTCGTGACCGGCTCGTCGGTCACCTCGCAGCTCACGCAGAAGCTCACGGTGACACTCCCGCTGGCGGGTCTGTCGCTCGTCATCGGGCTGGTGCTCGGAATCCCCCTCGGGGTGCTGTCGGCGCTCAAGCGGCGCTCCTTCAGCGGCACCGCGATCTCCGTGGTCGCCCAGGCGTTCGCTGCGGTTCCGGCCGTCTGGGGCGGGATGATCCTGATCGCGGTCTTCGCTGTCGCGATCAGGATCTTCCCCACGCAGGGGTACCCGAGCGACGGTTGGGCCGAGCCCGGGCAGGCGCTCAAGAGCCTTCTCCTGCCCGCGCTGACCATCGGCGTGATCGAGGGCGCCGTGATCCTGCGCTTCACCCGCTCGGCCACTCTCGGAGCGGTGTCCGAAGACTACGTCCGGACCGCAGCGGCCAAGGGCATGACGCGCACGCGGGCCGTCATCACGCACGGGCTCCCGAACGTGATGCTCAGCGTCGTGTCGGTGCTCGGCGTCCAGCTCGCCGCCCTGCTCGTCGGAGCCGTGCTCGTCGAGCAGCTCTTCGCCCTTCCGGGCGTGGGCAGGATGCTGGTCTCCGACGTCGGAGTGCGTGACCTCACCAAGGTGCAGGGCGAGCTGCTCGCCCTCACCGGCCTCGTCCTGGTCCTCGGCTTCCTCGTCGACTCGATCCACCGGGCCGTCGACCCGCGGCTCCGGGAGCCGGGCGAATGAGTTCCTCGGCGAAGGCCGGGGCGCCCCGTCGACGCACCTGGTTCACGGAGCTGCTGCGACGGCCGGCGGGTGTCGCGGCCGCGTGCTGGATCCTGCTGCTCCTCGTCTCGGCGATCGTGTCGAGCTTCTGGACGCCTCTCGATCCGTTCGACACCGATCCTTACAGCGCGTGGAAGACCCCGTCGCTGCAGCACCTCTTCGGCACCGACGGCATCGGTCGCGACGTCTTCAGCTACGTGTTCGCCGCGACCCGCACGACCGTGATCGTGGCGATCCTGGCGGGGTTGCTCGCCTCCGCGGTGGGGATCGGGCTCTCAGCCCTCGGCTCCCTCACGGCGCGCTGGATCCGAGAGTCCACCGCCGTTCTCATCGACATTCTGATCGCGTTTCCCACCATCCTCATCGCCATGCTGCTGGCGTCCATCCTGGGCGGCTCGCTGGGCGTGGTGATCGCGGCGGTCGGCATAGGCTTCGGTGTCAACATCGCCCGGGTGTCGCGCAGCGAGATCCGCCGCGTCTCCCGCACCGACTACGTGCTCGCGGCCCGCGCCTCGGGCGTCGGCCCCGGCGGGGTCCTCGTCCGGCACCTGCTGCCGAACGTGGCGCCGACCTTCGTCGTGCAGCTGTCGCTGGCCATGGCGTCGTCCATCCTGGCCGAGGCCGGGCTGTCCTACCTCGGCTACGGAGCCTCCGCGTCGACGGCGTCCTGGGGGCGTCTGCTCAACGATCTGCAGGTGTACATCGCCATCCACCCGGGCAGTGTCCTCTGGCCGGGCCTCGCGATCACCCTCACCGTCCTGGCGTTCAACCTGCTCGGCGATGCCCTGCGGGAGGCGTCCGACCCGCGTCTGCGGTCGTCCGGCCCCAGCGACGCATCGGCCGTGCGCACATCACCGCCGGCAGCCACGGTGAGCGGCGAGTTGCGCGTGACGGACGACGTCTCGACGAGAGGAGAACCATCATGACCCTCGACGTGAACGGCCTCAGCGTCGACATCGGCGGGCGGCGCGTGGTCGACGACCTCAGTTTCTCGGTCGCCGGCGGCGACCGGCTGGGGCTGATCGGCGAGTCCGGGTCGGGCAAATCGCTGACGGTCCTCTCGGTGATCGGTCTCGCCCCGGACGAGGCCACGGTCACCGGCAGCATCCGGCTCGACGGACGCGAACTCGTCGGCCTCTCCGAGCGCGAGCTCGCCCGCGTGCGCGGCTCCCAGGTCGGCACGGTGTTCCAAGATCCGCTCTCGGCCCTCAACCCTCTCCACACCATCGGGCGCCAGATCGCCGAGCCGCTGCGTCTGCACGACAGGCTGTCCAAGCGCGAAGCCCGCGCCAGGGCCATCGCAGCGGCGCGCGAGGTGGGGCTCCCCGATCCTGCGACCATCGTCGACCTGTATCCGCACCAGCTCTCCGGCGGGCAGCGGCAGCGGGTGGGCATCGCCATCGCCCTGATCGCCGAGCCGGCGCTGATCCTCGCCGACGAACCCACGACCGCCCTCGACGTCACGACGCAGGCCGAGATCCTCGCGCTGTTCCGGCGCCTCGTCGAAGAGCGAGGGGCGACCCTCGTGTTCGTGACGCACGACCTGGCCGTGCTGGCTCAGATCACCGACGACGTCGTCGTCCTGGCGCAGGGGCGGGCCATCGAGCAGGGCACGGTGGGGCGGATCCTGCACGCGCCGGAACACCCCGTGACCCGCGGCCTCGTCGCCGCGGCCCGGGCGACGACCTGGAGCGCGTCGTGAGCCCCTGGAGCGTCTCGTGAGCGCGGGCGCCGACGTGCTCCTGGAAGCGCGCGGGGTCGGGCGCGACTTCGTACTGCCCCGGCAGTCGCTGTTCACGCCGGGTGTCGTCCGGCACGCGGTCGTCGACGCGTCGCTCACGGTCGGCGCGTCGGAGAGCGTCGGTCTGATCGGCGAATCCGGCTCCGGGAAGTCGACGCTCGTCAAGATCCTCCTCGCCCTCGACACGGCCACCCGCGGCTCCGTCGCCTTCGACGGCCGTCCGGTCGCGCCGGGCCGCGCCCGCGACCTGCGCTGGCTGCGGCGCGACACGGGAATCGTCCTGCAGGATCCCTACTCCTCCCTCGATCCCCGGATGCGCGTCCTCGACATCGTCGCGGAACCGCTGCGAGCCCTCGACGTCCCGGGCGACCACCGCGCGCTCGTCCTCGCGCAGCTCGATCGGGTCGGGCTCGCGGCCGGCGCCTTCGACTCGCTGCTCGACCGGTACCCGCACGAGTTCAGCGGGGGTCAGAGACAGCGGATCGCGATCGCCAGGGCTCTCGTGCACTCGCCCAAGCTGCTCGTGGGTGACGAGCCCCTGAGCGCCCTCGACGTCACCGTTCGGGCGCAGATCCTCTCGCTGCTGGCATCGCTCCGCGAGGAGCGCGGGCTCGCTCTGCTCATCGTGTCGCACGACCTCGGGCTGGTGAACCACCTTTCCGACCGGGTCGCGGTCATGAAGAGCGGGCGGATCGTCGAACAGGGCCCCACGCACGACGTCCTGCACGCACCGACGCACGAGTACACGAGGCGGTTGATCGCCGCCGTACCCACGCTCGACGTCGCTCCGCCCCGCGAGTAGTCGCCTCGCTGAGGCAGTGGTCGCGTCGGTGACGACAGCTCGCTCCGGTCGCTGGGGAGCGGTCCGCCGGGGCTGCTCGCCGGGGCCGCTACCAGCCGGGCGGGTGTCGCCGCTACCAGCCGGGCGGGTGTCGCCGCTGCCAGCGGAGGCGTCGCTCGAGCTGCGCGCCGATGGAGAGCAGCACGTCTTCTCGACCGGGGCGGCCGATGAGCTGCACGCCGACCGGGAGACCGTCGACCTCGGCCACCGGCAGCGAGATCGCCGGCAGGCCGCTGACGTTCACGAACGAGGTGAACGGGGCGTAGAGGCACTGCTGCTCGAAATTCCGCTCGGCGTCTTCCGCGTCGTACCAGCCGATCGGTCGCGGCGGCAGCGCCACCGTCGGCGTGAGGACGGCATCGTAGGGCTCGAACGCGGCGATCACGGTGCGCTCGAACGCGGTGAGCCCGGACAGGGCCTGGGCGAGGTCGCGGGCCGAGAGCGCTCGACCGTGCTCGACCAGCCAGCGCGTGATCGGCTCGAGGAGGTCGAGATCATTCCCTTCGGCGGGAATGGACGCGGCTCCGGCCTTCCACAGCACGGTGAACCAGCGCCCGTAGTCGGTCGCCGGCAGGGTCGCCTCGTCGATCTCGTGGCCGACGGCGGCGAGGTGCTCGAGGGTGACAGCCAGGGCCTCGTGGACGGAGGGGTCGAGCCGCACGTCGTAGGTGTCGTCCCAGGGGCTCTGCGTCGTGACCCCGATGCGGAATCGCCCCTCCCCGCGGACGGCCGAGCCGAGGAAGGAGCCGTCCGGGCTCTGCGGCGCCCTGAGTGCGTAGAGGTCGCGCGGCGGGTGACCGTCGGGCGACACGAGGGCATCGAGCAGCATGCCGGCGTCTGCCACCGTCCGGGCGAGTGGTCCGCCGACGGCGAGGCCACCGAGACTCGCGATCCCCGACTGGGAGGGCACGCGCCCGCGAGACGGCTTCAGGCCCACGAGGCCGGTCGCCGAAGCGGGAATACGGATCGATCCACCGCCGTCCGAACCCGGTGCGAACGGAAGCAGACCGGCTGCGACCGCCGCCGCCGCTCCCCGCTCGACCCGCCGGGGCCGAGCGCGAGGTCGTACGGATTGCGGGTCGGCGGTCCGATCAGCGACTCGGTGTACGACGTCAGCCCGAACTCCGGTGTCGCCGTCTTTCCGAGGCTGATGGCCCCCGCCGTGTCGACGGCCTCGACGATCCCTGCGTCGACGGTCGCCACGCGCCCGCGAGAGAGCCGCGATCCCGCCCCCGTCGCGACTCCCGCTCGGTCGTAGAGATCCTTGTCGGCAAGTGAGAGGCCCCAGAGGGGTGCTGCGCTCCGACCGCCCTCCGCGAGGGCATCCGCGCGTGCCCGAGCCGCATCGGCCGTCACCGTGACGAAGGCGCCGACGGCAGGATCGAGACGCCCCACCCGCTTGAGATAGTGGTCGACGAGTTCGCGGGGCGAGACCTCGCCGCGGCGAAGCCAGTCGTACTGTTCCTGGGCACTCAGATGATGGAGTTCGAACATCGGGCCGAGCCTATCGCGGGCCTCCCTCCCTGCGCTTTCGAGGGGCAATCAGCCCGTGCCGGGGTACAAGATGGCGCTCACTGGACAGAGTGCTGGACGTACGGGCAGACAGAGGGGTATGGTCCAGAGATCGGGCGGCCAACCACCGCCACTCGAGGTCTTACCAGCCTCGAGAACTTCAACGATCCATCACCGAGGTGACGCCGTGGATCAGACGGCCGCCGTGGCACACACGGCAGACAGCCCGCACAGGGTGCGGGCCTTTGCACGCCGTCTTCTCCTCGCCGGAGCCGTCTCCGGCGGGTTCGTGGTGCTGGGTCTCGCTCTCTCGTCGCAGTCGGCGTCGGCGGCCCCGGCGCCCGTGGCCTCACACTCCGTCAGCGCCGGCGTCGTCGCGCACGCGCAGCCCGCTCCCAAGCCGGTGGCACCGCGGTCCGAACCGGTCCGAGACCTCGTGCGCGCTGTCACGACACCGGTCGCTTCCGTGCTGCACGCCGTCACGTCGGCTCCGCACGCAGCACCCGCTCCGGTCCCCCATCCGGCGGCTCCCGCCGCGCCGGCAACTCACGTGGCCACCCCTCCTGCGGCGCCCGCTTCTCACCCCGCGGCGCCCGTGGCGCGCCCTGCGGCGCCTGCCGCCACGCCGGTCGCTCCCCCGCTTCGGCCACGGTCGCAGCGCCCCAGCAGACCCCGTCGAGCACCGGCCTCGCCCACCCCGTCGGCAAGGTCGTCACGGCCGTGACGACGCCCGCCACGCGGGTGACGACCGACGTCACGAAAGCTGCCGGGTCATCCGTCACCGGGGCCCTCGGCGTGGTTTCGAAGGCCACCGAGCCTGTTGCGCCCGTCCACCAGATCGTCGCCCAGGTCGCCCCGGCCGTCACCCAGGTGCTCGACACGGTGGCCGACGCCGACCTGGTGTCTCAGCTCGTCACTCCCGTGGCCACCACGGTCGACGGCGTGGTCGACTCGGTCCCCGGCCTGTCCACCATCACGGGCGACCACCTCGTCGCCACGATCACCGATCCGGTGGTCTCGACAGTCGACCAGACGGTCTCGGCTCTTGCCGACGGAGCCGCCTCGCCGAGCCTGCCCGGTGTGCCGCCGATCGTCGTGCCGCCGGTCGTCGTCGGACCGCCGTCGAGCGGCACAGCGCCGACGCAGCCCGGCACTTCCGGAGCGAGCGCGGGCGCCAGTGGCGTCCTTGCCCAGGCCAGCATCTCGGCAGGCGACAGCGCGACGACCGAAGACGCCTCGTCCGCGACCGCGAGCCGTAGCATCCTGCTCGCTTCTGATTCTTCCGGCGCCATGCCGAGCTGGCTCGCCGCGCTCGACTCGGCTGCCTCGCACTCCTCGACGCCTGCCGGTGGCTCCGCCCCGGCAGCGCCTTCCGGCCCCACGCCCGGCCCGGTTCCGGCGGCTCCCGCCGGCACCGTCTCGTCGGGCAGCCTCACCGGTGGCGCCGCAGGCTCTGCGGGTTCCGCAGGCATCCAGGGCGACTCGATCTTCTGGCCGATTCCGGCCGGGGCAACACAGGTGACCGGACAGCGCGTCGTCGCTGCAGCGGCTCCCACGTTCGACTCCGACACGACTCCCGACTAGTTCGCGGACCTGCTCCAAGCCGGCTTCGCCGGCGCGAGCACACCGGTCCTCAGGCCGCCTCGGCGGCCCGGCCGTTGACCGTCGCTCCTCGTGACGGCACCTGCCGACAGTCACTCTCCTCGCCCTGCGCGTCGCGGCTCCCGCTGCGGGCAGAAAGCACCGGACGCCTTCTGCGCCCCGTGCTTCCGGCGAACAGTCGAATCACTCGATTTCTGGAGTCACACCATGAACAAATACGTTTTCCGCGGGCTCATCGGAGCCTGCTTCGTCGGAGGCCTCTGGGCCGTCGGCGCCACAGCGGCCAATGCCGCTCCAGCCACGACGGCCGGTGACGGTGTGCTCTCGGGCACGCAGGTCGACGCCGTCGTCAGCACGCCCGTGAAGGTCGTCGGCTCGGCGATCTCCGGGGTCGGCAAGGCCGTCAGCACCGGCTCTCACGCCGCAGCTCCGGCCGCACCGGCCGCACCCGCCGCACCGGCCGCACCGGCCGCACCCGCCGCACCGGCCGCACCGGCCGCCTCGGCGCCCACCACGACCGGAACATCGGGGATCCTCTCGGGCACGCAGGGCATCGTCTCGGTGCACGTTCCCGTCACGGTCAGCGGCAACGCCGTCTCGGTGGCCGGTGACAGCACGAGTTCCTCGAGCTCGGCGTCGTCGACGGCACCCGCAACACCCGCGTCGTCCGCTCCGGCAGCCACCGCTCCGGCGGCTACGACGTCCGGTTCGCACGCTGTCGCCTCCGGCACGCAGGTGGTCCCGAAGGTCACGGCGCCCGTCACGGCATCCGGCAACGCCATCTCGGTGCTCGGCGACTCGAAGTCGACGGGCTCGTCGACCGCATCGCCGACCGCCGCTCCGGCGGCTGCCGACTCGTCCGCGGCTCCCAGCACGAGCGGCTCGAACAGCGCTCTCGGCGGCACGCAGGCCCTCATCGGCCTCAACGTCCCGATCACCGTGGCCGGCAACGGCATCTCGGTGCTCGGCGACTCGGACTCGAGCGGTTCGACGGCTTCTTCGTCGGGCGCAGGATCATCCGATCCCGCCTCCGCGACGACGACCGGCGGCTCCTCGATCGGTGGCGGGTCGCAGGCCCTCATCGGCTTGGACGTCCCGATCACCGTGGCCGGCAACGGCATCTCGGTGCTCGGCGACTCGAACTCGAGCGGTTCCGGTGTTGCAGTGACGCCGACGGCGTCCGGTTCGTCCGCAGAATCGGCTGCCCCGACCACGACCGGCTCGGACAGCATCGCCGGCGGGACGCAGATCGCCCCGACCGTCGGGCTCCCCGTGACGGTCTCGGGCAACGCGATCTCGGTCCTGGGCGACTCATCCACGGCGGGTTCGACGACCGGCACCCCGGCCACCGCGGGTACCGGCACGGGCACGAACAGCTCAACCGGCAGCACCACCACCGGCTCCGACGGCATCGCCAGCGGCACCCAGGTCACACCGACCGTCGGCGCACCCGTGACCGTCGGCGGCGACGCCATCTCCGTCCTCGGAGACAGCACCACCACCGGCTCCACCACCAACACCCCCGCAACCACGGGCACCGGCACGGGCACGAACAGCTCAACCGGCAGCACCACCACCGGCTCCGACGGCATCGCCAGCGGCACCCAGGTCACACCGACCGTCGGCGCACCCGTGACCGTCGGCGGCGACGCCATCTCCGTCCTCGGAGACAGCACCACCACCGGCTCCACCACCAACACCCCCGCAACCACGGGCACCGGCACGGGCACGAACAGCTCGACCGGCAGCACCACCACCGGCTCCGACGGCATCGCCAGCGGCACCCAGGTCACACCGACCGTCGGCATCCCCGTGACCGCGACGGGAACCGCCGTCTCCGTGATCGGAGACTCCACCTCGACCGGCTCCACCACCGGCGGCGCGACGGGCACCACTCCCGGCACGACGACCGGAACCGGCAGCACCACCACCGGTGACGGCGGGCTCCTCGGGGGCACCCAGATCGCTCCGATCGTCAGCCTTCCCGTGACCATCGGCGGCGACGCCGTGTCAGTGATCGGCGACAGCACGACGACCGGATCGACCACCGGAACCGACCCGACGGGCCCCACCGACCCGACCGGACCGACCGGCCCCACCGGACCGACCGACCCGACCGGACCGACCGGCCCCACCGGACCGACCGACCCGGGCACGCCGACCACGCCCGTCACCACGGGTCCGTCGACCACCGGCACCGTCCCCACGGGCGGCAACGGCAACGGCACCAGCGGTGTGATCACCACGGCCGCGACCGGCACGGGTGCCTCGAGCACCTCGGCGGGCCTCGCAGCCAGCACCGCTCTCGCCGCCGACGGCAGCCTCGCGTTCACGGGAAGCACCTCTCCGGTGGCTCCCCTGGCCGCGGCGATTCTGCTCATGCTCGCCGGTTTCGCTCTCCTGCTTCGCCGCCGCGCGCAGCGGTGATGCGTCTGAGCTGAACTCGGCAGCGCCGAATCGACCCGCCTCCCGGGGTGGGTCGATTCGGCGCGCCCGGACTGCCCCGACTCTGGGCGACGTCGGCGGCTGACGCTAGCGTGGTCGCATGCTTCTCCCCCGCACCGACGCTCCCTTCGCCGGCGACGAGCGCGCACTCCTCGACGGCTTCCTCGCCTTCCAGCGGTCGACCGTCGCCCTCAAGGCGACAGGCCTCACCGACGAGCTGGCCTCGCGGCGGCTGCTGCCATCGGTCACCACGGTCATCGGGCTCATCCAGCACCTGGGCGACGTCGAGCGCAGCTGGATCCTCGATGACCTGCTCGGCCTCCCCTTCGAGACCCGGTGGAGCGACGGCGATCCCGATGGCGAGTTCCGCATCGAACCCGGCACGACCCTCGCGGGTGCCCTCGCCGAGTACGAGGCGGCCTGCGCCGAGACCAGCCTCGCGATCGCGGGGCTGCCCCTCGACCTCCGCACGCGCGACGGGCGCTTCGAGCTGCGATGGGTGATCCTGCACCTGATCGAAGAGACGGCGCGGCACGCCGGCCACATCGACATCCTGCGCGAGCTGCTCGACGGCGAGACGGGCGAGTAGGCACCGTGGGCTACGTCTTTCTCGCCATCGCCATCGCCAGCGAAGTCGTCGCGACGACCTTCCTGCGCGTCGTCAGCGGCCCGAACGCCCCGTGGTGGCCGTACATCGTGGTCGTCGTCGGCTACGTCCTCTCGTTCGTCATGCTTTCGCAGGCCCTCCGGGCCGAGATCCCGTTAGGAGTCGCGTACGCCGTCTGGGCGGGAGCCGGCGTCGTCCTGGTCGCTCTGATCAGCTGGCTCGTGTTCCGTGAACCGCTCACCCTCGCCCAGATCGGCGGAATCGTGCTCGTCATCGCAGGGGTGGGTCTACTCGAGCTCGGCGGGCGCCACCCCGCCGACGCCTGAATCGCGGGTCGGGCCCGTCCACGCCGTGACGAAGCGCCGACCAATCGCCCCACGAATGCTGTCGCTCGCTAGGCCTTGGGCCGTCGCCTCTTCTTGAGTGACTTCTGCATCATGACCGTGCCGAGCCACCGATCGAACTTGAACCCGACCCGACCCATCCGGCCGGCCTCTTTGAAGCCGTAGGAGGCGTGCAGGCGGATGGACGCATCGGCTCCCTTGTCGGCGATGACGGCGATGATCTCGCGGATCCCCGCGTCGATGCAGGCCTCGATGAGCGCCCCGAGCAGCGCCTTGCCCAGCCCCTTCCCCGTGGAGGCCGGGCCGAGGTAGATGGAGTCCTCGACCGTGTACCGGTAGGCGGCCTTCGACTGCCACGGATACACCATCGTGTACCCGAGGAGTTGCCCGGAGGGCGATTCGGCGACCAGGATCGGCATCCCCAGCTGTTCGAGGCGGGCGTACTTGGCACGCCAGTCGCGGATCGTCATCGCCTTCTCGTCGAAGGTGACCGTCGAATTGGCGACGTAGTGGTTGTAGATGTCACGGATGGCCGGCAGATCTTCGGCCGAGGCCGGCCGGATCGTGTACGAAAAGGGCGCCTCGGGCACCGGCTTCGGGCGCAGGGCGCGGGGCAACTGTCGCCGCGGCTGGTATTCCTCTTCGAGCACGGTTCAGCCTGTCACGTCCGACGCGGAACCGCACGGCGACAGCCGGGGCGGAGCCGGGGAGGTCGCGCTTCGGTTCGACGGCTCGCTTACGAGCCGGTGGCCGGCGACGCGGTCGCCGGCGTCAGCGGCAGTCGCCAGTCGACGGGCTCGGCGCCTTGGGCCGCGAGCAACTCGTTCACCCGGCTGAACGGCCTCGAACCGAAGAATCCGCGCGAGGCCGAGAGCGGAGACGGGTGCGCCGACTCGACCGTCGGAATGCCGCCGAGGCGAGGCTTCAACGACAAAGCGTCGCGACCCCACAGGATCGCGACCAGGGGGCCACCTCGGGCGACGAGCGCTTCGATGGCCCGATCGGTGACCGCTTCCCATCCCCGGCCGCGGTGAGACGCGGCCTCACCCGGGCGTACCGTCAGCACGCGGTTGAGCAGCATGACGCCGTGCTCCGACCACGAGGTCAGGTCGCCGTGGGGCACCGGCGGCACGCCGAGGTCGTCGTGCAGCTCGCGATAGATGTTGCCCAGGCTTCGCGGCACCGGTCGCACGTGGGGATCGACGGCGAACGAGAGACCGATCGGATGGCCGGGCGTCGGGTACGGGTCTTGACCCACGATGAGCACGCGCACGGCATCGAACGGGTAGGTGAACGCTCGCAGCACCTTGTCGCCGCTCGGGAGGTACCCACGCCCTTCGGCGACCTCGGCTCGCAGGAAGTCTCCCATCGCCGCGACGTTCCCGGCGACCGGCTCGAGGGCTCGGGCCCAGCCCGGATCGACGAGGTCGGTCAGCGGATGAGGCGTCGTCGTCACGAGACCCCGATTGTCCCGACGGAGACGCCCACGATCTCACCCGATGCGTCGTCGATCTGCGGTTCGACGCGCCAGACGCTGCCGGATCCGATGACGGCGAGGGCTCCTTCGCCGACGACGAGGGAGGTGTTCTCGTCGATGGCGACGCCGCCGGTCACCAGGCCGGCCTCGGTCGCCGCGATGAGCCGGGTGAGGGTTCCCCACTGAGCGGCGTGGACGTCGACCGCCAGATCGACGAGACCGAGGCCCTGGGCGAGTGTCACCTCGTCGAGGTCTTCGGAGGAGTCCTGCGGGCAGACCTCGACGCCGCCGATCCGGTAACCGCCGAGGATCGCGGTGTCGGCGGCGATCATGGCCCCGGCAGAGAAGCCGAGGTAGGGCAGGCCGTCGGCGACGAGCAGACGGACCTGATCGACCAGAGGCACAATCGCCTCGAAGTAGGCGGGGGTCATCCCGCCGCCGACGAGGAGGCCGTCGATGTCGGACAGGACGGTGGTTTCGAAGACGTCGCTCGACACGACCTCGGTCACGAGCGGCTCGCAGGGACCGATCGCGGCCAGCAGGGCCGGGAACTCGGTGCGGTACTCGGCCGACGGGACGTCGTCCTCGACCACGATGAGCACCGCGACGCGGGGCACGGAGCGTCCTACGCGGGCGGCCCGGGTGGCCGCCTCGGCGACGAAGAGCTCGTAGACCTCGCTCGTGTCGTCCGACCAGCCTCCGCCGACGAGGTGGATGCTCACGTGCTCACCGTCACCGGGGGCAGGGCGCTCCACGGGAAGGTGATCCAGTCGGCGGTGTGACGCCACACGTGATCGGGTTCGAGGATGGTGCGGGGCTTCGCGTAGAGGCAGACCGTGTGCACGTCGGCTCCGTGCCCGCGCAGGATGTCGCGCACGAGTTCGAGGGTTCGACCCGAGTCGGAGACGTCGTCGGCCAGCAGGACGCGCTTGCCGGCGAGAGCCGGGGCGTCGAGCGCGGGCGGCAGGATCACGGGCTTGTCGAGCACCGAGTTCACGCCGGTATAGAACTCGACGTTGATCGAGCCGCACATCTTGGTGTCGAGGGCGTACGCGATGGAGCCGGCGAGCACCAGTCCGCCGCGGGCGATCGCGACGACCACGTCGGGACGGAAGCCGGAGGCGAGGACGTCTTGTGCCAGTTCGCGCGCCGCCTCACCGAACTCGAGCCACCCCAGGATCTCGCGTGAGCTGTCTCGTGACGGACTGTCGGCGGCCACCTCGACCGGTTCGTGCGGGCTGTCGCTGGTGGCGTCGTCGGGAAGGAGAACCATCCCACAACCGTAGTGGGATCGACACGATTCGTGCGACGGCGAGATGACGCTCAGGACGTCGCCGCGTGCGTGTCAGGCCGACCGCGACCAGACCGGACGGAACTGAATGCTGATCCGCGGCCCGACGGCGCGCTTGGTCTTGGCAATGGAGTGCTCGTGCGTGCGTTGGGCGCTTCCGCCCATGACGAGGAGATCGCCGTGCCCGAGCGGGAATCGCCTCACGTCACCGCCCGAGCGCGAGCGCACGGCCAGGACCCGTTCGGCTCCGACCGAGGCGATGGCCACCATCGTGTCGCGGTCGATGGCGTCTCCGACCTTGTCGCCGTGCCAGGCGATGCTGTCGTCGCCGGTGCGGTAGAAGCACAGGCCGGCCGTCTCGAACACCTGCTGCGGCGGACGCCCGTAGTGGTCGTTGAGAGCCGTCTGCGCGTCGGAGAGGACCGGATCGGGCAGATCGACGCCGGGCCCGAACCAGGAGACCAGGCGCGGGACGTCGACGACGCGGTCGTACATCTCGCGCCTGTCGGCCTTCCAGTCGACCCGATCGACCAGCCGCTCGAAGAGGGCGTCGGAGTTGCCCACCCAGCCGGGCCGGAGGTCGAGCCACGCGCCTTCGCCCAGGTCGATGTGCTCGACCCGCGGGCCGAGTTCACCGAGGACGGGCTCGGCACCGAGGTCGTCGAACAGCGAGGTCTGGAAGGAGAGGGACATGCTCCCAGGTTACACGTTCTTCGAACGTATGTTCTAGTCGAAGAGTCTCAGAGAAAGTGCGGCTGATCGAACACGGAGGCTGCGTCCGCCTTCTTCCGGATCGACTGGAGTCGCGCGAGATTGTCGCCGAAGTAGCTCGTGCCCGGCGAGGCGAGCGACGGATCGACGTAGTTGACGTAGGCGGCGTCGCCCCACTCCTGCGCCATCGCCTCGCGGAACGACCGCACATAGGTGTCGAAGGCCGAGGGGTCGGAGCCGTCTGCGAACGTGGCCGTGTACTGCACGCTCGCCAGGGCGTCGCGATGCACGAAGGCGGTGTCCGAGGCGGCGACTCGAGCGATGGCCCCGCCGAGCGCGTCGAGCGAGATGCCTCCTTCGGTGAGGCCCACGACGTCCTGCGCGGCCTCGACCCTGGCGAGCAGGGTCTGGATGCCGTCGGCGCTGAGGGCGACCGTGGGCAGGCTCGACGCGCCGGACTCGGAGACGCGTTTCAGGACGCCACCGGTGCCGGTGGTGCACGCGGACGCGGGCTGGCCGGCGCAGCCCGCGTAGCGAAGCATCGCGTCGACGTAGCTGTGCGACGTGGCGACGTCGGACGACGGCTTCGCGCCGACCGCCGCGAGGAACGGCGCCAGCTGATCTCCGACGGCCCCGTCTCCGGTCCAGGTGCCCGAGACGGTGACGACCGGACCCGCGGGATGCTGTTCGCCGCCGAGCAGCTTCGCGGTCGACCAGAGGGTGTCGTCGGCCTTCGGCGCCCAGTCCTGCCAGGCCTTCACCACGGCGGCCGCGGCCGACCACGGCCAGGTCAGCGCGAACATCGTGACCTCCGGCGCCGGCTTGGTGGCGAACGTCATCGAGGTGACGATTCCGACCGCCCCGCCTCCCCCGCCCCGGCAGGCCCAGAACAGGTCGGCGTCCTTCGAAGCGGTCGCGTGATGCACCACTCCGTCGGCGGTGACGATCTCGACGCCCGTCAGCTGGTCGCACGTGAGCCCGAACGAGCGGGAGAGCACGCCGAGGCCCCCGCCCAGGGTGAGACCGCCGATGGCGACGGTTCCGCAGGATCCTGCGCCGATCGCCCCCCCGCGCGCCGAGCGCCTCGTACACCTTCGCCAGCGGGGCTCCCGGTCCGATCGTCGCGGCGGAGCCGTCATTCGACAAGGTGACGCCGTCGAGGTCGGAGGTGTTCACGACGAGCGAGGCGGGGACGTCCGTGCCGCTCGCGCCACCGGCCGACCAGCCGGCGTAGTTGTGGCCGCCCGAGCGCACCGCGAGCGGCGTCTTGGAGTTGCGAGCGAAGGCGAGTCCGGCCGCTACGTCCGAGGCCGATGCGGCCATCAGGATCCCGAGGGGCGCGGCGTCGTCGAATCTCGGATTCTCGGTCAGCTTGGCCGTGCCGTACCCGACGCTCGACGGTCGCAGCAGGGTGCCGGTCACCGCGGCGGCGAGCGCCGACCACGTCCTGGGACCCTGAGACGGCGCCGGCGTGCTGCTGGTCGACGGCCGAGGCGCAGCGCTCGTGCATCCGGCGAGCGCGAGGACGCCGGCAGCGGCGGCACCCACGACGAAGGTTCGGCGGTCGAGGGCGGTGCGGTCGATCGGCACGAGATTCCTCACGGGGTTCGGGACGGGGTCGCATCGACCCTACGTCGCCGTCGAGGTGGCGGTCAGCGCACGCGCCGTCGGGCGACCTAGCATGGACCCACTCACGCGAGGGAGCGACATGGACGGTGCTGGGCCCGGCTGGGTTCCTCCACGTCCGGGTCGGCCGGTGGCGACGCAGGCCCTGTCTCCCTCGCGGTTCGAGGTCGAGGGCCAGCGGCTCCTTTCGCGGTCCCGGCCGGTCGGCGCAGCGAGGCGCCGGTCCCCGGCACTCCGCATAGCCCTCGCCTATCTCGCCGGTGCGGCCGTCACCGGCCTCGTGGTCGGTGCCGGCGCGGTGGTGCAGCCCGTGTACGGCTCCGAGCCTGCGTTCGGGGGCACTGCCTTCGCGGAGGTGCGGTCGACGCCGACGGCGGCGGGCTGGTCGCTGCCGCTGGCGTCGGAGTTCGCACCCGGCGTCCCGCCCGCCTGTGTCACGTTCCGGGCGGGCGCGGTGGACGAGCACCACGAGCTCTTGACGGCTGACCTTCCGTCGCCGAGTTCGACGGGGCAGAACGCGGAGTGCGAGGTGTCCAGCCCTGAGACGCGGGGACGCCTCGTGATGGTGGATCCCGCGACCGGCCGCGTGCAGTGGCGGCGGAGCCTCGAGCACGACCTGGGGACGACCGTCTTCTCGCTGGTCTGGCACGCCTCGGCGTCGGCCGGGGTCGTGGTCGTCGGTGTCGACGGGTCGAAGGGCGACGAGCTGCTGGCCCTGGACGTTCGCACGGGCCGGACCGTGAGCGAGGTGACGGTGGACGATCCTGACGCCGTCATCAACTTCGCCGTGTCGGGGCACCTCGTGGTGAGCGCGGTTCCCGGGACCGGCGGGACCGTCACCACGTACACGCTGCGGCGGACCACCGATCTCGACACCGACCTGTGGACCCGGTCGATCTCGTCGGTGCTGCTCCCGCAACTCCTGCCGGACCGGTTCGTCGTTCCGCTGCCCGAAGGGACCGTGTCGATCGACGGGTCGACGGGAGACCAGACGCCGTGGGGTTCCGATCTCCGCAATCTGGAGGGTGTCCGTGTCACGGGCGACCGGGTGGTTGCGCAGACGATCCCGCGCGGAGTCGGGCTGGCTGCGTCGGTGGTCATGCTCGATGCCCGCGGTCGCACCCTGTGGAGCCGCCCGTCGCCCGCGATCTCCGGGTTGTCGGTGGCTCGCCGCTGCGTCGTCGTGTCGACCGACGTGGTCAGGGTGACCTGTCTGGATCCTGCGTCGGGTGCCGAGCGGTGGTCGAGTGAGATCCCGGGTTCGGTGGTCGGCACTCCCGACGGCGCGACCACGGGAGACGTGGAGTCGATCGGGCCGGTCCGCGCGCGCGACAGGTCGCTGACGCTGTCGGAGCTCGACGGCGACACCGGGCACGTCCGGTTCCAGACGTCGATCCCGAGGGGCTCCGACGTCGTGGGCCAAGCTGCCGCGACGGGATACGCGCTCGGCACGCGCTCGTCGGACGGAGCGTCGGTCCTCACGGCGTTCGACCTCGATTCCGGGCGGACCCTCTGGACCCTGGGCCGCTCGGAGCTGGGGGTCTGGGGAGGCCACCTGGTCGAGATCACTCGGGCGGGGGTCGCCCGCGAACTGGTCGATGGGCGCTCCGGGACGCGTCATGACATGCTCGTCGGATGAAGCGCAGCGCATTCTCCCATCTGGTCGTGAACGCGCAGGCCGAGGCCGAGCTGGTCCTGTCCGTGGCCGCCTCCGAAGGGCAGCGCGTCGAGGAGGAGCTCTCCGTCGTGCAGGGGGCGTGCCGCTCGAGGCGGCCGAGGTCGTCGACGACCGGGGAACGCGTCTCCACGTCGTGTCGGTGGCACCCGGTCGCGTGGAGATCGACTACCGGGTCGATGTCGAGGGGCGGCAGGATCCCATCGCTCTCGGCGCGCTCGACAGCATCCAGTACCTGCGTCCGAGTCGCTACTGCGAATCCGACACCCTGTTCCCGACCGCGAAGAGCGAGTTCGCAGGCCTCGCGGGGCTCGACCTCGTGGCCTCGGTCGGCTCCTGGGTGGGGGCGCACCTGTCGTACGTCCCCGGCTCGAGCGCGCCGACGGACGGAGCCGTCCAGACGTACCTCGACCGTCGCGGCGTCTGCCGCGACTACGCGCACCTTGTCGTCGCGCTGCTGCGCGCCCGCGACGTGCCGGCCCGCCTGGTGTCGGTGTACGCCCCGGGGCTCTGGCCGATGGACTTCCACGCGGTCGCCGAGGCCCTGGTCGACGGCCGCTGGTACGCGATCGACGCCACCACCCTGGCGCCGCGGCAGAGTCTCATCAGGATCGCGACCGGCCGTGACGCGTCCGACACGGCGTTTCTGTCGTCGTCCGGGGGCTGGGTCCAGCTGCTCGAACTCGAGGTCGGGGCGACGGCCGACGTGCTTCCTCGCGACGACACCCGGGAGTTCGTGCAGATCGGGTAGTCGCTCCGGACGGTGGGCGAGGCCGACTACCGGGTGTGCAGCTCGCCGCGGGTCAGTTTGTAGGGCTGAGCCTGCGCCACCGGCTTGACGGTGACGAGGTCGACGTTGACGTGGGCCGGCAGCTCGACGGAGTGCACGATCGCCTCGGCGATGTCGTCGGCGGTCAGCGGCGCGACCACTCCTTCGTAGACGGCGTCGGCTCGTGCCTGGTCACCGTCGAAGCGCACGAGGGAGAAATCGGTCTTGACCATGCCGGGGGCGATCTCGATGACCCGCAGCGGCTCGCCGTTCAGTTCGAGGCGGAGAGCGGCGACGAGTGCGTGCTCGGCGAACTTGGCGGCGTTGTAGCCGCCGCCGTTCTCGTACGCGATGTGGCCGGCGATGGAGGTGACGGTGACGATGTCGCCGGATCCTGCCTCGTCCGCGCCTCGGCGCAGCGACGGGAGGAGCGCGCTGATCGCGCGCTTGGTGCCGAGCACGTTGACGTCGAACATCCGCTGCCAGTCGTCGATCGACGACTCTTCGACGGTGTCGAGGCCGAAGGCGCCGCCGGCGTTGTTGACGAGCGCGTGCAGCGGGGCGCCCGCCTCGACGTGGGCGCGCAAGGCCGCCATGTCGTCGTCACTTGTGACGTCGGCGCGGAACCACTCCGCCCCGGTCTTCTCGGCGAGCGCCCGCAGCCTGTCTTCGCGTCGCGCAACCGCCAGGACGTCCCAGCCCCGGTCGCGGAACAGGGTGACCGTGGCCTCTCCGATGCCCGAGCTCGCTCCCGTGACCAGTACCCGTTTCGCCATCCTGCGCAGTTCCTTCCGTCGGTGTCCCTCAACGCTAGCGGTGCGAGCGAGGAGGGACCGACGAGGTGACGCCGGGTGACCGCTACGCGGTGGTGTCGACCAGAGCGTCGAGGGTGGCCAGGTCGTCGTCGCCGATCGCGAAGTCGACGTCGGCGTTCTCGACGATGCGCGACGGGGTCGTCGTCTTGGGCAGCGGCAGGACATCTTTCTCGAGGAGGTACCTGATGCAGATCTGGGCGACCGAGCGGTCGTACTTCGACGCGATCCTGGCCAGGTCCGGGTTGTCGAGGATCGCTCCAGTGGCCAGCGGCGAGTAGCCCTCGACGAGGATGTCGTTCGCTTTGCAGTACGCGGTGGTCTCGTCCTGCGTGTTGCCGATGAACCAGCGGATCTGGTTGGCGTGCGGCACGACCGTCGTGGCCGAGATGAGCGACTCGAGGTCGGAGACGGTGAAGTTGGAGACGCCGATCGACCGGGACCGGCCGGCGTCGTAGAACTCCTCCATGGCCTTCCAGACGGCGATGTTGCCGTCGCGGTGGTCGGAGCCCATGTCGGACCAGGGCCAGGGGGCGTGGATCAGATAGAGGTCGACGCGCTCCAGCTCGAGGAGCGACAGCGTCGTCTCGAAGCTGGTCTTGGCCTGGTCGTAGTCCTTGATCTCTGCCGGGAGCTTGGTCGTGACGAAGATGTCGTCGCGCGGGATGCCGCTGTCGCGAATGGCGCGGCCGACGCTGGCCTCGTTGCCGTAGGCGCGCGCGGTGTCGATGTGCCGATAGCCGGCTTCGAGGGCGGCAGCGACGGAATCGTAGGCGGGAGCCCCGTCGGGGATCTGCCAGGTGCCGAACCCGATCTTCGGGATGTCGACGCCATTGGAGAGGGTGAACGTGTCGGTGAGAGAACTCATGTCGGCGACGCTACTCCCCGCCGGTTACGCCGCGTGTCGGGGCCATTGCAGCGGCAGTGGAGGCTCCCTAGGCTCGCCGCAGCAGCTCGTCACCGCCGACGCGCACGCACCACCCCCGAGACCACCCGAACGAGGAGAACACCATGGCCGACCAGAGCGCCGACTGGAAGTTCGAGACGCAGCAGATCCACGCCGGAGCCCAGCCCGACCCGACCACGCACGCCAGGGCGACACCGATCTACAAGACGACGTCGTACGTGTTCGAGAGCGCCGAGCAGGCGAAGAACCTCTTCGCCCTCGCCGAGTTCGGCAACATCTACTCGCGCATCATGAACCCGACGCACGACGTCGTCGAGCAGCGCATCGCCGCTCTCGAGGGCGGGACCGGCGCGCTCCTGGTCTCCTCGGGCCAGGCGGCCGAGACCCTCGCGGTGCTGAACATCGCTCGCGCCGGCGACCACATCGTGTCGTCGTCGTCGATCTACGGCGGCACCTACAACCTGTTCAAATACACCCTCGCCAAGCTCGGCATCGAGACGACCTTCGTCGAGAACCAGGACGACGCGGACGAGTGGCACCGCGCCGTCCGCCCCAACACCAAGCTGTTCTTCGCCGAGACCATCGGAAACCCGAAGATCAACATTCTCGACATCTCCCTCGTGTCGTCGATCGCCCATGAGAACGGCGTCCCGTTGATCGTCGACAACACGATCGCCACACCCTACCTGATCCGCCCGTTCGAGTTCGGTGCCGACATCGTCGTCCATTCGGCCACCAAGTTCCTCGGCGGTCACGGCACGGTGATCGGCGGACTGATCGTCGACGGCGGAAAGTTCGAGTGGTCGAAGAACGTCGAGAAGTTCCCCGAGCTGACCGAGCCCGACCCGTCGTATCACGGCGCCAGCTACACCGCCGCCGTCGGCGACCCTCTCGCCTACATCATCAAGGCCCGCGTGCAGCTGCTCCGCGACCTCGGCTCCTCGAACTCCGCCGACACCGCGTTCTCTCTCATCCAGGGAATCGAGACCCTGTCGCTCCGCATCGAGCGCCACGTCCAGAACGCCCAGGACGTCGCCGAGTGGCTCGACGCTCGCGACGACGTCGCCAACGTGTTCTACGCCGGCCTCCCGACCAGCCCGTGGTACGCCGCCGCCAACAAGTACGCCCCCAAGGGCGTCGGCGCGGTCCTGTCGTTCGAGCTCAAGGGCGGCGTCGACGCCGGCAAGGCACTCGTCGACAACCTCGACCTGTTCAGCCACCTGGCGAACATCGGCGACGTCCGCAGCCTCGTGATCCACCCGGCCTCCACGACGCACTCGCAGCTCACGCCCGAGCAGCAGCTGACCACCGGTGTCACGCCGGGCCTGGTGCGCCTGTCGATCGGACTCGAGAACATCGACGACCTGAAGACCGACCTGGCCGCCGGATTCGCAGCGGCCGCGACGGTCACGGCGGCGTCCCTGCGCGGCAACTGACCCGACTCGACACGCGTCGAGACAGCGGCCGCCAGACGTAACAGTCAGGCGGCCGCTGCTCTTTGTTGCCATGCTTGGAGCAAATGGACTGGCAGACGACACCCGAAGACACCGTTCCCTCGAGCGTCGTCACCGACAAGGCGCGCCAGACCCTGCTGGGCAAACCGCCCGTGACGGGAGCCTGGCGGGAGGGCGATCCGGTCGGTGACCGGCAGTTCGTGACGATCGACGATCTGCGGCTCGAGAGCGGCGAGATCCTGCCCCATCCCCGAATCGCGTACGAGACGTTCGGGGAGCGCGCGGCCGACGACTCGAACGTCGTCATCGTCCTCCACGCCCTCACGGGCGACAGCCACCTGACAGGGCCGGCCGGCGCCGGTCACACGACGGCCGGCTGGTGGCCGGGCATCGTCGGCCCCGGGCTCGCCGTCGACACCGATCGCTGGTTCGTCGTCGCCCCGAACATGCTCGGCGGCTGCCAGGGGACGACCGGGCCGGCCTCCTCGCGCCCGACGGCGTCGAGTGGGGATCGCGGTTTCCCCACCTCACCATCCGCGACCAGGTCGAAGCCCAGGCCCGGTTCGCCGACGCTCTCGGCATCGCCCGCTTCGCCGCCGTGATCGGCGGCTCGATGGGCGGCATGCACGCCCTCGAGTGGGCCGTGTCGCACCCCGCCAGGGTCGAGCGGCTCGCCGCGCTGTCGACGACGGCGTTCTCCAGCGCCGACCAGATCGCCCTCAACACCGTTCAGATCGAGGCGATCCACATGGATCCCGGTTTCACGGAGGGGCAGTACTACGACGCTGCCGACGGAGAGGGTCCGTACCGCGGCCTCGCGCTGGCGCGCCGCATGGCCCTGTTGAACTACCGCTCGCCCGACGAGCTCAACGCCCGCTTCGGGCGCACCTGGCAGTCGGAACTCTCCCCGCTGACCGGACGCGGGCGGTTCGCCGTGGCGAGCTACCTCGATTTCCACGGCAACAAGTTCACGCGGCGTTTCGATGCGAACAGCTACATCACGCTCGCGCGCGCCATGAACTCCCACGACATCGGTCGGGATCGCGGCGGAGTGTCGTCCGCTCTCCAGCGTGTCACGGCCCGCGCGCTCATCCTCGGAATCGACAGCGACCGCCTGTTCCCGCCCGACGACCAGCGCCTCATCGCCGACGGACTCCGCCCCTCGTCGGCGGAGGAGGCGGTCGTGATCGACAGCGAGTTCGGACATGACGGATTCCTGATCGAGAACGAGACCGTCGGGCGCCACCTCCAGGCCCTGCTCGAAAGCTGAAACTGCCTCGCTACCCGCGCGCCGCGCCCCTCGGACGGGGGCACTTTGTGGAACGATGGGTCTAGGCGCTTTGTCGAGCACCTTCTCCCGACCATCCTTGGACTCGCATGGACCTCTTCGCCCAGGAGCGTGATCGCCTCCTCCGGACGACGACACGTTTCCTCGGAATCGCGTGCACCGCGGTCTCCCTGGTCGCGCTGAGCTTCCCCGGCGTCACCGACCTTCCCCGCCAGGCGATCGTCGATGTCGTGAGCCTCGTCATGATCGCGATGCTCGTCATGATCGGGCGCAGCGGCAACCTGCTGTGGCTCGTGCTCGGGATGGCGGCCGGCATCGTCGCCGGCGGCGTCGCTCTGGTCCCCGGAGGCATCGACGGCCCGCTCGCGACCGCCGTCATCCCTCTGGTCGGCGGTGCCGTGGCGTCCTTCGCGCTCCTGCTGTCCTCGTCGGTCAAGCGGGTCGTCCTCGCCGCGGTGGCCGCCGCCCTCGTCCTCGCCGAGGTGGTGGTCGGCACCGGCACGATCCTGAACGTCCAGGTCGCCGCCGTCCTGCTCGGCTGGGTCCTGTGCTTCGTCGCCGGCTTCTGGATCGGCAACAGCGTTCCCCGCGCCGCCCGGCGCATCTACTCCATCGGCAACGCCCACCGCGCCGAGCGTCAGGCCTCCGAGACGGAGGCGCAGCGTCGGCAGGGTGCCCGGCTGCTCCACGACACCGTCCTCGCGACGCTCACCCTCCTGGCCCACTCCGGTTTCGGAGTCACACCGGACGCCCTCCGCGCCCAGGCCGCCGAAGACGCGCGCCTGCTGCGCCACCTCCGGCTCGGCTCGACCCCGCAGCCCCAGTCGTCCGGCGACTACAACCTCGACACGACCGAGGAGAGCCCGCTGGGCCAGACGCTCGAGTCGGTCAAGCAGCGCTTCGGCAGGATGGGTCTCGAGGTCAGCTGGCACGGCACCGGTCAGGTGCTGCTCCCGACCCACGTGCTCGACGCCTTCCTGCTCGCCCTGGCCGAGTGCCTCGAGAACGTCCGCCGTCATGCGGGGGTCACCGAGGCGCACGTCACGATCATCCACGACGAGAAGATGGTGCGGGCCATGGTCACGGACGCCGGCGTCGGCTTCGAACTCGACGGCATCTCCGAAGAGCGGCTCGGCTTCAAAGAGAGCGTCGTCAACCGCCTCCGCGAGGTCGGTGGCGGCGCGCGCCTGTTCTCGGCGCCGGGAGCCGGCACGACCGTCGTGCTGGAGGCACCGCGATGAGCGCAGCTAGCCGGAGGGTCACCGCATGAGCATCGACGAGAACACCCTCGGCGTCCCTCGACACCGCCGCGCCGCCCGGGGTCTCCCCACCTCCTCCACCGGCGCCCGATCCCTCCGCCAGGCTCAGCAGGCCGGAGCGACCCTCGGCACCGGCTACCTCGGGATGGGCGCGGCCGCCGTCGCCGCGGTCCAGGCGATCTACGGGTTGATCTTCTTCCTCGTGCACCTGTCGCAGTACCCGGTCGCCGCCCCCGCGATCGTCGCCTGGCTGATCTACCTGGCTGCCTTCATCGGCGTCGTGACGCTCGTCGCCATCCAGGGCGAGCGCCTCACCGGCGTCGTCATGATCGTGCTCTGCGCCGCCCTCGCGCTCGTCGTGGTCCTCGACTTCGTCGCGATCTGGCCGCTGCACAACATCGGCGCCTTCGCCACGGCGAGCGTGTCGGTCGGCTTCGGCCTGCTGCCGCTGGTGACGCTCCGGCCGGCCCGCGAGCTCGTCGTTGCCGCGGCGATCCTGCTCATCGTCTTCGTCGTGGCGGTGATCCTGACGACACCTCTCAATCGGGAGACCTTCCCCCAGCAGATGTCGGTCATCGCCATCGCGATCCTCCCCTCGGCCGTCGCCATCTACGCCGTGCAGCGCTTCCGGCACATGGTGCAGATCGAGCTCGACCGCGTGCTCGTCCAGTCGACGGTCACCCAGCCCCGCTTCGCCGTGGGCATGCTGGCCAGCGACGAGCTGGCCCGCCTCGACCTCGCAGCCGAGAAGCTGCTCGACGGCGTCGCGACCGGCGACGTCCCCTCCCCTCGAACCCGCCGTCGCCTCCACCGCGGCGTCGCTGGCCACCGAGCTGCGGCTGCACCTCATCGAGGGCCGCCGCGAGACCTGGCTGTATCACGCGGTCACCGAGTCCGAATACCTCGGCCGCGCCGTCAAACTGGCCGATCCGTCGTCGCTCGCCGGGCTCCTCACCCCCGAGCAGCGCGACGGCCTCCTGCAGGCCGTCTGGCTCCTGCTCGGCGACCGCCGCACGCGAGCGGCAGGCACGAGCATCACCCTGACCCTCGGTCCGATCGCCACGTCGAACTCGATCGCCTCGCTCGCCGGGCGCACCGTCGAGGTTCCCGTCGACGTGACTTCGACCGGTATCCGCCGCAACCGCGTGACCCCGGCCACCTGGAGCGCCCTCGGCCGCGTGGGCGAATTCCAGGCCTCCACGCAGCAGGGCAGTTTGCGGCTCGCCATCCGTTGTTCCGTCGACAACCCCGCCGACTCGTAGCATTAGCCAAATCCTCATCGAAAGAGAGACACCCGTGCCTGACTCCGAAGGACGCATTCGCCTCGCCCTCGTCGACGACCACAAGATGCTGCTCGGTGCCCTCAGCGAGTGGATCCGCGGCGCTGCCAGCGACATCTCCATGGTCGCAGCGGTCGCGTCGTGGCCCGAGTTGCTGACGCACCCCGAGTTCCCCGTCGACGTGGTCCTGCTCGACCTCGACCTCAAAGACAACCTGCCGATCTCGCTGAAGATCTCGACGCTCAAGACGGCCGGAGTGAAGACCGTGCTGATGAGCACGTACTCCGAGCCGAACGTGGTCCGCGAGGCCCTCGCGGCCGGAGCCCTGGGCTACCTGGTCAAGAGCGAGGACGCCGAGATGATCGTGGAGGCGATCCGCAGCGCCTCCAACGGCGAGTCGTACATCTCGGCCGAACTCGACCTGGCGCTCAATGCCGCCGAGGTCGGCGGCGTGCCGAAGCTCTCCGCGCAGGAGCGCCGCGTGATGGCGCTGTACGGCGGCGGCGAGCCGGTCAAGGCCGTCGCCTACCAGCTCGGCATCTCCGAAGAGACGGCGAAGTCGTACCTCAAGCGCATCCGCGAGAAGTACCGCGTCGCCGGCTACGACGTCGGCACGAAGGTGGCCTTGCGGAAGCGCGCCATCCAAGACGGCATCCTGCTGCAGACCGACGACGCCGGCCCCTCCGGCTTCTAGGCGTCGCCGCTGCCAGACCCCGCTTTCTGCCCGACCCCCGCATTCTGCACGTCGCTCTCGTCCGCGGACCGGTGCGAAGCACCGAAAGCGGGGGTTCCGGTCGTGGCGACGGCGACTACGCCGGGATGGTCCGGATCTCGCGGGTGTCCGACGGCACCGGCTCGCCGCGCGCCGCCTGCCGACGCTGCACCGCGTAACTCACGAAGGTCAGGATCACGCCGAAGACGGCCAGGATCACGCCCACCCACGCGGGAGCGGCGAACCCGAGCCCCGCGGCGATCACGGCGCCGCCGAGGTACGCGCCCAGGCTGTTGCCGAGGTTGAAGGCCGAGTGGTTGAGGGCTGCCGCGATGACGGTGCTGTCGCCGGCGACCTCCATGAGCCGGGTCTGGATCGCCGGGCTGATCATGGACGACGTCAGACCGAGCAGGAACGCGAAGAAGAAGATCCCGACGATGAGGTGCGCCGTGAGGCCGTAACCGGCCAACGCCAGGAGCAGGCCGGCGAAGCCGAACATCAGGGTGCGGCGGATGCTCTTGTCGGCACCCCAGCCGCCCAGGAGGTTGCCGATGGTCATCCCGATGCCGACCCCGACCAGCACGAAGGGCACCAGCGACTCGGAGTAGCCGGCTCCCTGCGTCACAGCCGTCGCCACGTAGCTGTACACGGCGAAGAACCCGCCGAAGCCGATCGCGCCGATCCCCATGACCAGCCACACCTGCGGCTTGGTGAACGCCTGCAGTTCACGCTTGATCGACGCGCCCTCCGCCGCCGCCTGGTGCGGTAGGGCCAGCCCCACGGCGAGGAAGGTCAACGCGAACAGGGCCGCGACGGCGACGTAGGCGACGCGCCAGCCCGCCACCTGGCCGAGGAACGTGATGAGGGGCACCCCGACGATATTGGCGATGGTGAGCCCGGCGAAGACGAACGCAACGCCCTTGCCCCGGTTTCCCGGCCCCATCAGCGAACCCGCGGCGATCGACGCGACGCCGAAGTAGGCGCCGTGGGGCAGCCCGGCCGCGAATCGCGCGAGCAGCACGAGCCCGAAGCTGGGCAGGATCGCAGACGCCAGCGTTCCGACGACGAAGGCCGCGAGCAGGATCAGCAGGAGCTTCTTGCGCGGAACCCTCGACGTGGTCGCCGCGATCGTCGGGGCTCCCACCACGACACCCAGCGCGTAGGCGCTGATCAGCATGCCCGCGTGCGCCGTCGCGCCGTCGGCCGACTGCGAGTACGCCGCCGGCAGGAGATCGCGAGCGATGTTGGGGAGCAGTCCCATCGCGACGAACTCGGTCGTGCCGATGGCGAAACCGCCGAGAGCGAGCGAGATCAGCGCGAGGCGCCGGCGGCGGGCGGAGAGGAGGGCACGGCGGGACCATTCGTCGGAGAGAGGATTACGGCTCACCGTCGAGTCGCGCGGGTCTGCTCCGCATCGCGGAACTCACGGTCAATCCTAGGTCTGATGCGGCGCCTCGTCGTGCCCGGGCACGCCCTGTCGGCGTTCCGGCTCACAGCCGCCGACGGGGGCCGGCACCGGCACGCAGGCAGCCGGCGACTACGCATCGCCGAGCGCCCGCTCGAGGCGCTCGATCTTTCCGTCGAGCTCGCCGGTGTGACCGGGGCGGATATCGGCCTTCAGCACGAGCGAGACCCGGCGGCCGAACGGTGCGACAGCCTCCGTGGCGGCCTTGACGACAGCCATCACGTCGTCCCACTCGCCCTCGATCTCCGTGAACATGGACGACGTGCGGTTGGGGAGCCCCGAGTCGCGCACGACCTTGACGGCTGCCGCGACGGCGGTGTGGACGGAATCGGGCTCGCTGCCGGCGGGCGGGCCACCGCTGGGAGAAACGCTGAAGGCGACGATCATGCGTCAATCCTTCCACCGCGGCGACGACCCTGCGCGCGAACGCCAGCGGAATGCGCCTCGGCGACGTCCGCTGTCGCCGCCTCGCCCGACTCCTCGCCCCGCGCGAGCCCGCGACCCCGTGGTCGCGCCTCGGCCGTGTCGGCGCCCGCCCGTCCGGCGGCGACGACTCGTACCAGGGCCACCACCAGGAGCGCGACGAGCAGCCCGTTCCGGACCGTGATCAGGACGACCATCCACCGGTCGGCCAACACGAGGGCGTCGTACCCCCACGGGTAGACGACCTGGGTCAGCGCGGCGATCACGGAGACCAGGATCGCGGGGGCCACGAACGCGCGGGCACCCCCGCGGGCGAGCACGAGGCCCAGGACCACCGGGACCGCCAGCCATCCCTCGTACTGCGGCGATCCCACCTTGTTCGTCACGATGAAGGCGGTCGTGAGCGCGAGGCCCAGCGGGGCGAGCAGGTGCGAAGCGGGAACTCCGCGACGCGAGGCCCAGACGCCGAGGAGGACGATGCCGAGGAAGACCACGGCCATGACAGCAGTCATCGCGTTCGCCGCGACGGAGACGCCCGGCCCCGAGACCTGGTACGTCAGGAGCGTCTGGTCGAACGCCGTCGACACTCCCGACACCCCGAGGGCTTCGAGCCACAGCCAGAACGTCGTCACGGGCGCCTCGATCTGGAGGCCTCGGCCCGTCTGCTGCCCGACGAATCCCGTGATCGCCGCCCAATTCCCTCCGACGAAGAACGCAACGAGCACCACCACGACACTCGTGCCGACAGCGCCGGCCGCGACGTCGATCCGGCGGCGTGCGGCGATCAGCAGAGCGAGCAGCAGGGCCGCCGGCCAGACCTTGATCCAGGTCGCGAGGGCGAGCAGGATCCCGGCCACCAGCGGTCGACGAGACACGACCAGCACCCCGGCCATGGCGATCGGAATCGTGATGCTGTCGATCCTGCCGACCGCGATCGGCCCGAGCAGCACGAGGAACGCCAGCCACCACCACCCGACGGCCCGGAAGCGCGTGCCGCCGCGGGTGAGAAGCGCGAGCGCTCCCGCGTCGAGCAGGGCGACGAGAAGCAGCCAGACCACCGAGTAGTGCACGAAACCGGCGACCGCGGCCAGCAGCATCGGCAGCAGCGCGACGGTCGGGTACACCCAGACCCGGTCGAGACCCACCCAGCCGAGCCCGTGGGCTCCGTCGAAGATCCAGTCGCGGTAGACGGTCGAGACGTCGTTGAGCGGTGTGTGCGGGCCGTGGAGCACGGCGACCGACAGCCAGAGGTGCACCACGACGAAGGCGAGCCACAGGGCGGCGGCCCGCACGACGGTCGAGCGGGCGAAGGGCATGCGCACCAGGGTAGCGGGCGCCACGGGATCCCCCGGCGCGGGCGAAGCCGCTCCCAGCCCCCGGCAAGGGTGACACGTCATCGTGGTGCTCGTGAAGAAGAAGACCGCCATCCTCCTCGGGGCCGGAATCGCCGTCGTCGTCCTCGGCACCACCGCGGCCGTCGCCGGGCCGATCTTCTACCGCGACGTCGTCGTCGGCACGCCCGACGCCGCTCCGACCGTCGCCGTCACACCCGGCACCTCGAGCCTCACCGGCACTCCGATCTCGGGGTCGTGGAGAGTCGCCTCGGGCAGCACGGCCGGCTACCGCGTCAAAGAGGTCCTGAACGGCACCGACGTCACCGTCGTCGGAAAGACCTCCAAGGTCTCCGGAACCGTGACCCTGGCCGACGACTCCATCACGGCGGCCGACATCACGGTCGCCGTGGCCGACATCGCAACCGACAGCGGCAGTCGAGACGAATACTTCCGCACGTCGGCGCTCGAGACGGACATCTACCCCGACGCCACGTTCCGGCTCTCCTCCCCCGTCGCGGCGACTCGCCTCAGCTCGGGCAAGGTCACGGCGTTCACGGCGACCGGCAACCTCACCCTTCACGGCGTCACGAAGAGGGTCACGGTGCCGATGAAGGCAGCGCTGTCCGGTGACGGAGCCGAGGTGAGCGGGTCGATCCCGGTGACGTTCTCCGACTACAAGGTCGCCGCACCGAGCCTCGGCTTCGTCACCGTGCAGAAGCAGGGCGCGGTCGAGTTCCTGGTCAAGGCCGCACCGGCCTCCTGATCGCGCGGCCCAGCCGCGTCACCCGTCGGCGAGCAGCGCGGCGATCGTCGGCGGCACGGCGTCGATCAGGCCGAGCACCGTGAGCGGGCCGCCCCCGATGCCCGGGCGGCGGCGAGGCCGTGCACGACGCTCGCCGTCGCGGCCAGCCGAGCCAGAGCATCCTGGTCGCCGTCGATCTCGTCGGTGTGCGTGGCGACGAGGGCCCCCAGGATCCCGCCCAGCGCGTCACCCGCCCCGGCCGTGGCGAGCCAGGACGGTGCGCTGGAGGCCACCAACCGCAACCCGCCGGGCGAGGCGACGTACGTGCGGTGTCCTTTCAGCAGGACCGTGACGCCCCACTCTTCCGCAGCACGCGCGGCGGCCGCAGCGGGATCGGCGGCGATGTCGTCCACCGACCGGCCGGACGCGCCGGCGAGTTCCCGGAAGTGCGGCGTCACGATGATCGGCGCATCCGTCTGCTCGCGGAGAGCCAGCGCACCGGCATCGAGAACAAGCGGCAGACCCGACTGCGCCGCCGAGCGGAAGCGGTCGGTCGTCACGCCGTCGAGGGTCGCCGGATCGATCCCGGAGCCGAGCAGCCAGGCCTGGACCCGCCCGGGACTCGTCACGGCTTCCGGCCGACGGTGCAGCACGAACGAGGCCGCTCGCTCGGGACCGAGGTAGCGGAGCATGCCGACGCCCGTGTGCAACGCGGCCTCGACGCCGAGGACTGCGGCACCCGGATACTGATCGGAGCCCGTGACCACGCCCAGAACGCCCCGACTGTACTTGTCGTCATCGTCGTCCGGGACGGCGATCCAGTCGGCCGCGTCCGCGGCGGCCCAGGGGACGTAGTTCAGCGGCACGGTGTCGGTCATGCGTTTCACGATAGGCGGCCACCGCTAGCGTGGGCTGCATGACTCTATCCCTCCCCGGCAGAACGGTCGTCTTCGATTACGGCGAGGTGATCAGCCAGTCGCCCGCAGCCGGCGTGCGCGAGCGGCTCGAGAAGCTGGCCGGCGTCGATCCTGCCGCGTTCTGGGCGAGCTACGGCGCTCACCGCGAGCCGCTCGACGGCGGCGACCTGTCCGTGGTCGAGTACTGGGAGGCCATCGCCGGAGACACCGGTACCGAGTGGTCCCTCTCCCGGATCCACGAGCTCTGGGCTGCCGACTTCCCCGGCTGGATCAGCCCGGAGGTCGGCACCATCGACATCATCGCCGAACTTCACGACGGCGGAACGCCGCTGGCGATCCTCTCGAACGCCGGCTTCGACTACTCCTCCACCCTGCGGTACTCCCCGGTCGGAACCCTGTTCGACCGTGTCTTCGTCAGCGCCGAGCTGCACGACCTCAAACCGAGCGCGACCATCTACCAGCACGTCCTCGACGAGCTCGGCATCGCCGCCTCCGAGATGGTCTTCATCGACAACAAGCGCAGCAACGTCGAAGGCGCCGAGGCTCTCGGCATCACGGGGCACGTCTTCACATCTCCCCGCGAACTGCGCGCGTTCCTCGTCTCGCTCGGCGCGGAATGATCCTGCGCATCGGGTGTTGTCGTTGACATGACTTCAGCGCTCTTCACGCCGATCACCCTCCGAACCACCACCTTCCGCAACCGCCTGTGGGTACCCGCCATGTGCCAGTACTCGGCCGAGAACTACGACGGGATGCCCGGCCCCTGGCATCTGGTCCACCTGGGCTCGTTCGCCCGCGGCGGTGCCGGCGCCATCGTCACCGAGGCGACAGCGGTCGTCCCGGAGGGCAGGATCTCGCCCCAAGACCTGGGCCTCTGGAACGACGCCCAGCGCGACGCGTTCCGCCCGATCATCGACTTCGTCCACACGCAGGGCGCCAAGATCGGCGTCCAGCTCGCGCACGCCGGCCGAAAGGCGTCGACGCCGCGCACCTGGGAGCCACAGAACGGCACCCTGTCAGAAGACGAGCACGGCTGGCCGATCGTGGGCCCGTCGGCGATCGCCTTCGACGGATACGACACCCCGCGCGCTCTGTCGACCGACGAGGTCGACGGTGTCGTCGAGGCGTTCGTCCGGGGCGCCGTCCGCTCGCAGCAGGCCGGCTTCGACTTCGTCGAGCTCCACGCCGCGCACGGCTACCTGATGCACCAGTTCCTCTCGCCGCTGAGCAACGAGCGCACAGACCGCTTCGGCGGGTCCCTCGAGAACCGTGCCCGGATCGTCCTCGACGCCGTCCGCGGGATCCGCGCGGCCACCGGACCCGACTTCCCGATCCTCGTGCGCTTCTCGGGCACCGACTGGGTCGAGGGCGGCTGGGACGAACACGAGACCGCGACCGTCGCCGCCTGGGCCGTGGAGGCCGGCGCCGACCTCTTCGACATCTCCTCCGGCGGGATCGCCGCATCGGCCGTCATCCCGGTGGGCCCCGGCTACCAGGTGCCGCTGGCGGCATCGGTCCGCAGCGACGCCGACGTGCCGACCGGGGCCGTCGGCCTCATCCTGACGCCGCAGCAGGCCGAGGAGATCGTCGAGTCGGGCCAGTCGGACGTGGTGTTCGTCGGACGCGAGTTCCTGCGCGATCCGCACTTCGCCCTCCGCGCGGCCTTCGAGCTGGGCGACGACCTCGACTACTACCCGCAGCAGTACCACCGGGCCCCGTTCCACGCTGCACCCGTCGCGCTCTGAGCGCGGCCTGCGTTTCGCTCTGAACGGCCCGAACCCCCGCTGCGCACGCGGTGCCCTCGTCCGCGGACGGGAGCGACGCCCGCCAAGCGGGGGTTCTGCCGTCAGCGGCGCCGCGTGGCGTCCTGCACTTCGCCGATGAGCTCCTCGATGATGTCCTCCAGGAACAGCACCCCGCGCGTCGTTCCCTGCTCGTCGAACGAGCGCGCCACGTGCACGCCGGCACGGCGCATCGTCGCCAGGGCGTCCTCGAGCTCGGTCCGTTCGAAGATCGAGATCAGCTGCCGGATCCGCTTCGGCGGCACCGGGTCGGAGAACTCGTCGGGCTCGAGGTCGATCACGTCTTTCAGGTGGAGGTAACCGGTCGGCTCGCCCTCGTCGTCGACGAGCACGTACCGCGAGAAGCCGTTCTGGGCCACGGCCCGTTCGACCTCGGCGGGCGTCGTCGCCTCGCTCAGCGTCACCAGGGAGTCCATCGTCACGGCGATGTCGCTGACCCGCTTCTCGGTGAACTCGAACGCCGCCCGCAGGGTTCCCGTCGTGTCGAGCAGGACCCCTCGCGCTGCGACTGGGCGACGATCGTCTGCACCTCTTCGACGGTGAACGCGCTGGTCGCCTCGTTCTTCGGCTCGACGCCGAACGCCTTGATGACGGCGTTGGTCAGCCAGTTCAGGCTGACGATGACGACGCGCAGGATCCGCGCGATGAAGACCAGAGGAGGCGCCAGCAGGAGCGCGGCCCGGTCGGGAAGCGAGAAGGAGAGGTTCTTCGGCACCATCTCGCCGAACACCACGTGCAGGAACGACACCAGAACCAGCGTGATGACGAACCCGACCGTCTCGACCAGGCCGTCGGTGAGGCCGGTGAGGTGCAACGGCCCTTCGAGCAGGTGGTGGATGGAGGGCTCGGACACGTTCAGGATCAGCAGGGAGCACACGGTGATGCCCAACTGACTCGTCGCGAGCATGAGCGTGGCGTGCTCCATCGCGAAGAGCGTCGTCTTGGCCGCGCGGTTGCCGGCTTCGGCCTTCGGCTCGATCGACGATCGGCGCGCCGAGATGACGGCGAACTCGGCGCCGACGAAGAAGGCGTTGCCGAGCAGCAGCACGACGAGCCAGATGATTCCCCACCAGTCGCTCATCGCGCGTTCTCGCTCTCGCGCCTGCGCCGGTTCGGCGACGTCGGCTCTGCGGCCTCGCGCGCGGCGACCGCCGCCGCGACGTCTTCGGCTGCGACGGAGTCGTCGACCGTCGGGGTGAATCGGATGCGGTCGATACGTCGCCCGTCGAGCCTCTCGACGCGGAACACGCCGGCCTCGGTCTCGACGACGTCGGCCACCGCGGGGAGGCGCCCGAGCTCGCTCATCAGCCAACCGCCGACCGTCTCGTACGGGCCGTCTTCGGGAACCTTCACACCCGCTCGCTCGAGCAGTTCGTCCGGGCGGAGAAGCCCGGGGAAGGTGAGCCAGTCGCGCGACCGGACGACGTCGACCCGCGAGCGGTCGTGCTCGTCGGACACCTCCCCCACCAGCTCTTCGATCAGGTCTTCGAGAGTGACGACTCCGGCGGTGCCCCCGTACTCGTCGACGACGACCGCCATCTGGTAGCCCTTGCCCCTGACCTCACTGAGCAGGCTGTCCAGTTTCATCGTCTCCGGCACGCGGATCGCCTCGGTCTGCAGCGCCGACACCGGCACCTCGGCCCGTTTCTCGCGCGGCACCGAGACCGCCTGCTTGACGTGGACCAGACCGACGATGTCGTCGATGTCGTCGTCGGTGACCGGGAACCGCGAGTAGCCGGTGCGCCGGGCACGCTCGAGAACCGTCTCGGCCGAGTCGGTGCGCGAGACGCTCGTGACCCGCGGCCTCGGCGTCATGACGTCGGAGGCCGTGTGGTCGCTGAAGACGAGCGTGCGCGCGAGCAGGGTGGCCGTATCGAGGTCGAGGCTCCTTCGAAGGCGGATCGACGCACCAGCGACGAGAGCTCTTCGGCGGTGCGCGCCCCGGAGAGCTCCTCCTTCGGCTCGATGCCGAGAGAGCGCAGGATCGCGTTCGCCGTGCCGTTCAGGACCGCCACCGCGGGTTTGAAGACGGCCGTGAAGCCCACCTGGAACGGCATCACGAGACGCGCCGTGGCCACGGGGAGGGCGAGGGCGAAGTTCTTCGGCACGAGTTCACCGATGATCATCGACAGCAGAGTGGCCAGCACGATCGACACGATGGGCGCCACCACGTCGACCACGGCGAGGTTCGCCCCGAGCTGACGGAAGGGGTCTTCGATCAGCGTGGAGATCGCGGGCTCCATGGTGTAACCGGTGAGGAGCGTCGTCAGCGTGATGCCGAGTTGCGCGCTCGAGAGGTGGGTCGAGGTGACCTTCAGCGCGCCGATGGTCGTGCCGAGGCGTTTCTCACCGCGACTCTGCCGGGCCTCGAGTTCGGCGCGGTCGAGATTGACGAGCGAGAACTCGCTCGCGACGAAGAGGCCGGTGCCGATGGTGAGCACGAGGCCGATACCGAGCAGGATCCACTCGTTCACGAGAGGAGCCTTCCGACGCGGGCGGGAAGTGTGGGCGAGAAGGGTCTATGAGGGGGTCGTCCATTGTCCGGACAGTTTACGGGACTCCAGGCCGATCGTTCCAGCGTCTCAGCCGGGAATCCGCCAGGAGACTCGGGTCACCAGGAGACCGGAAGAGCCTTGCCCTCCTCGTAGCCGGCGGCGGACTGCACGCCGACCAGGGCGCGCTCGGCGAACTCCGGAAGCGACCTGGCACCCGCGTAGGTGAAGGAGCTCCTCACCCCGGACGTGATCATGTCGAGCAGGTCCTCCAGCGACGGGCGGAGCGGGTCGAGATAGATGCGCGAGGACGAGATGCCCTCGGCGAACAGCGTCTTGCGGGCCAGTTCGTACGGGTCGAGTCGCTCGAAGCGCCCCTGCACGGCCTTCGTCGACGCCATCCCCCAACTCTCTTTGTAGACCCTGCCATCGGCATCCTGGTCGAGTTCGCCCGGGGCCTCGATGGTGCCGGCGAACCAGGAGCCGATCATGACGCTGGCGGCGCCCGCGGCGAGGGCGAGGGCGACGTCGCGTGGGTAGCGGACGCCGCCGTCGGCCCAGACGTGGGCGCCGAGGGCTCTGGCCGCCTCGGCGGTCTCGAGCACGGCGGAGAACTGCGGGCGGCCGACCGCCGTCATCATGCGCGTCGTGCACATGGCACCGGGACCCACCCCGACCTTGATGATGTCGGCGCCCGCGCCGACGAGTTGGCGGACCGCTTCGGACGTGACGACGTTGCCGGCGACGATCGGCAGTCCGAGGCCCAGACCGGAGACCACCTTGAGGGCTCGGAGCATCGAGTCCTGGTGACCGTGGGCCGTGTCGAGGACGAGGACGTCGACTCCCGCGGCGGCCAGAGCCCTGGCCTTCTCGGCGACGTCCCCGTTCACCCCGACGGCGGCGGCGACGCGAAGCCGGCCGGAACCGTCGACCGCAGGCTGGTAGAGGTTCGAGCGCAGGGCTCCCTTGCGGCTCAACGTTCCGACGACGTGCCCCTGGTGGAGGACGGGAGCGAAGTCGAGGTCGGCCGCGACCAGGAGATCGAACGCGGCGCGAGGACCGTCTATGTCGTCGGCGTCGATCGAGGTCAGCGAGCCGTGCAGGAGGTCACCGAGCACGGCATCGCTGGAGGCCTTCGCGAGCCGCGTGGCCGGGATGCAGCCCACGTAGCGGCCGTCGGCCTCGTGCAGCACGATGCCCTGGCCCTCGACGGCCGGGAGCGTGGTCAGAGCCGCCTCGACCGTGTCGCCGGGCGCCATCGCGTACGGCGTGTCGAAGGCGACCGGCTGAGCCTTGACCCAGCGGATCGCCGCGTCGAGATCCTGCAGGTGCATGTCTTGGGGCAGGACTCCGAGGCCACCGCGACGTGCCAGGGTCGCGGCCAGACGCGGGCCCGTCACGGAGTTCATGTTGGCCGAGACGATGGGGATCGTCGCGCCCGTCCCGTCGCCCGGCGCGAGCGACACGTCGAGCCGGCTCGACACGCCGGATCGGCTCGGGACGAGGAAGACGTCGGAGTACGTCAGGTCGTGGGTCGGGGTCGTCTCGTAGAACCGCATGACATTCAACCTATTCCCTGTGGATGGCTCCCACCGAGCCATGTCAGAACGATTAGGCTTGTAGCGATGTGGGCGAGGTTCCCGAGGGTGCCGTCGACCACTGACTGATCAACAATCAACGGAGAGTGGGCGATCGGCTGTGTCAAGCCACGTGACCGGAACGACTGACGAAGGGGCCGCAGAATTCGGCGCCAACGAGTGGCTCGTAGATGAGCTCTACGAGCAGTTCGTCGTCGACAAGAACTCTGTCGACAAGTCGTGGTGGCCCATTCTCGAGAGCTACAAGCAGACCGAGGGCCAGGCGTCGAGCACGCCGCCCGCAGGCCAGCAGCCGGCGACCCCACCGCCGGCGTCCGCCTCCCCGCGCCGGCCAGCGCGACCGCCAGCCCCGTCGTCGCCGCGCGGACCACCTCGGCGCCCCCGAAAGAGAAGCCGATTCCGGCGGAAGCCCCGACGCAGGCTGCTCCGAAGAAGTCCTCCGGAGGCGAAGAACCCCAGGCCGAGCCCGCCAACGTCACCCAGCCGCTTCGCGGCATGGCGAAGAGCCTCGCCACCAACATGGACGCCAGCCTCACCGTCCCCACGGCGACGAGCGTCCGCACGGTGCCCGCCACGCTGCTCATCGACAACCGCATCGTCATCAACAACAACCTGAAGAGGGCGCGAGGCGGCAAGGTCTCGTTCACGCACCTGATCGGCTGGGCGCTCGTGCAGGCCCTCAAGAAGTTCCCCAGCCAGAACGTCTACTACGACGTCGTCGACGGCAAGCCGTCTGTCGTGACGCCGGCCCACATCAACCTCGGTCTCGCGATCGACATCCCCAAGCCCGACGGCACTCGCGCGCTCCTGGTCCCCGGCATCAAGAAGTGCGAGACGATGACCTTCGCGGAATTCGTCGCGGCCTACGAGGCCATCGTCAAGCGGGCCCGCGCCAACAAGTTGACCGCAGACGACTTCTCGGGCAACACCATCTCCCTCACCAACCCGGGCGGCATCGGTACCGAGCACAGCGTTCCGCGCCTCATGAAGGGGGCCGGTTCGATCATCGGCGCCGGCGCTCTCGAGTATCCGGCCGAGTTCCAGGGCTCGTCCTCCAAGACGCTGGTCGAACTCGGCATCGGCAAGACGATCACCCTGACCTCGACCTACGACCACCGGGTCATCCAGGGAGCAGGCTCGGGCGAATTCCTGAAGATCGTGCACTCGCTGCTCATCGGCGAGGACAACTTCTACGAAGACGTCTTCAACGCCCTGCGCATCCCCTACGCGCCCATCTACTGGAACCCCGACATCAACGTCAACCTCGCCGAGCGCGTGGGCAAGACGGCGCGGGTCCAAGAGCTGATCAACAGCTATCGCGTCCGCGGCCACCTGATGGCCGACATCGACCCGCTCGAGTACCGCCAGCGCACGCACCCCGACCTCGAGATCGAACGCCACGGGCTGACCCTGTGGGATCTCGACCGCGAGTTCGTCACGGGCGGATTCGGCGGCAAGCCGGGCATGCTCCTGCGCGACATCCTCGGGGTCCTGCGCGACTCCTACTGCCGTCACATCGGCATCGAGTACATGCACATCCAAGACCCCGCGCAGCGCCGCTGGGTCCAGGAGCGCATCGAGGTGCCCTACACGAAGCCCACGCACGACGAGCAGATGCGGATCCTCGCCAAGCTCAACGAGGCGGAGGCCTTCGAGACGTTCCTCCAGACCAAGTACGTCGGGCAGAAGCGCTTCAGTCTCGAAGGGGGCGAGTCGGCCATCTCGCTGCTCGACACGATCATCCAGGACGCCGCCTCAGCCGGCCTCCAGGAGGTCGCCATCGGCATGGCCCACCGCGGCCGCCTCAACGTGCTGACCAACATCGCGGGAAAGACCTACGGTCAGATCTTCCGCGAGTTCGAGGGCACCCAAGACCCGAAGACGGTCCAGGGCTCGGGCGACGTGAAGTACCACCTGGGTACCGAGGGCGAATTCACGAGCGCCTCCGGCAAGACCATCCCCGTCTACATCGCGGCCAACCCCTCCCACCTCGAGGCGGGCGACGGGGTCCTCGAGGGCATCGTCCGCGCGAAGCAGGATCGCGGGGTTCCTCTGGCCTTCGCCGTCCTTCCGATCCTGGTGCACGGCGATGCGGCCATGGCCGGCCAGGGCATCGTGGTCGAGACCATGCAGATGTCGCAGCTGCGGGGCTACCGCGTCGGCGGCACCATCCACATCGTGATCAACAATCAGATCGGCTTCACCACCTCTCCGTCGGAGGGGCGCTCGTCGATCTACTCGACCGACGTGGCCAAGACGATCCAGGCGCCGATCTTCCACGTGAACGGCGACGACCCCGAGGCCGTCGCCCGGGTCGCAGAGCTCGCGTTCGCCTACCGCCAGGAGTTCAAGCGCGACGTCGTCATCGATCTCATCTGCTACCGCCGACGCGGTCACAACGAGGGCGACGACCCCTCGATGACCCAGCCCATGATGTACAGCCTCATCGAAGCGAAGCGCAGCGTCCGCACCCTCTACACCGAGGCGCTCGTGGGTCGCGGCGACATCACGCAGGAGGAGTACGAGGGCGCGCACCGCGACTTCCAGGACCAACTCGAGCAGGCCTTCGGCGAGACGCACGCGGCGCAGACCGGGTCGATCCCGATCATCACCAGCGACGGCGGCGCCGTGGCCGACCTCGAGCGCCCCGCGGCTCAGCAGAACGACGACGCCGTCACGCCCGACGGCTTCACGACCGCGGTCGACGTCAGCGTGATCAACTCGATCGGCGACGCCTTCGACAACCCGCCTGCCGGCTTCACGGTGCACCCGAAGCTGCAGCAGCTCCTCAAGAAGCGCTTCGAGATGAGCCGCAGCGGCCAGATCGACTGGGCGTTCGGTGAGCTTCTCGCCCTGGGGTCGGTCCTGACGGAAGGAACGCCGGTCCGCCTCGCCGGTCAAGACTCGCGCCGAGGCACGTTCGTCCAGCGTCACGCGGTCCTGCACGACCGAGAGAACGGCCAGGAGTGGATCCCGCTCCAGAACGTCACCGACAACCAGGCCCGGCTCTGGATCTACGACTCGCTGCTCAGCGAGTACGCGGCCATGGGCTTCGAGTACGGCTACTCGGTCGAACGGGCCGACGCGCTGGTGCTCTGGGAAGCCCAGTTCGGTGACTTCGCCAACGGCGCCCAGACCGTCATCGACGAGTTCGTCTCCAGCGCCGAGCAGAAGTGGGGCCAGCGCTCCAGCGTCGTCCTGCTCCTGCCCCACGGATACGAGGGCCAGGGCCCAGACCACTCGTCGGCCCGGATCGAGCGCTTCCTGCAGCTCTGCGCCGAGAACAACATGACCGTCGCTCGGCCGTCGACGCCGGCGTCCTACTTCCACCTGCTGCGTCGCCAGGCATACGCCCGCCCGCGTCGCCCCCTCGTCGTCTTCACCCCGAAGGCGATGCTGCGGCTGCGCGGCGCGACCAGCGACGTCGAGGAGTTCACGAGCGGCCGCTTCGAGCCGGTCCTCGACTGCACGCGGGTGGGAGATCCTGATGCTACGAAGCGGATCGTCCTGCACTCGGGCAAGATCCACTACGACCTCTCGGCCGAACTCGACAAGCGCGGCGTCGGCGACGACATCGCCCTCGTCCGACTCGAGCAGCTCTACCCGCTTCCCGTCGACGAGATCCGAGCCGTCCTCGACCGCTACCCGTCGGCCGACCTCGTCTGGGCCCAGGAAGAGCCCGAGAACCAGGGCGCCTGGCCGTTCGTGGCCCTCGAGCTGGCACCGAAGCTGGGGCGGCCGATCACGGTGGCTTCCCGCCCCGCGTCGGCCTCGCCGGCAGCGGGTTCGTCGAAGCGCAGTGCCGCCGAGCTGACCGCGCTACTCGACCAGGCGCTGTCGCTCTAGCCGACGGCTCTCACGCGGGCCGCCGTCCCTCGGGGCGGCGGCCTTTGCGCTGCCCGCGCCCGCGCCCGGCACCTCCGTCCCCTCCGCCTCCTCCCCCTCTCCCTCCCCCACCCCTCCCGAAATCGAAGGGGATTTTTGGCGCGCGGCCTCCCCCGCCGCATGAAGTGCCTCCGAACAGCAGGATCCCCTTCGATTTCTGCCGGGGGTCAGCGGGAGCTCTGCGAGAGGAGCGGGGGTCAGCGGGAACGCGGCGACGGGAGCCGGGGGTCAGTGGGAGGAGTGGTGCGGCAGGGCAGGGTGGTGCGGCAGGGCAAGGCGGCGGGGCGGGCAGGCGGGGGCAGGGGCAGGGGCAGGGGCAGGGGCAGGGGCAGGGGCAGGGGCAGGCAGGCCGTCAGCCGAGCTTCGTGTAGCGCGTGCCCGACTCGTGGTAGCCGCGCTTCTGGTAGAAGCGATGCGCGCTGTCGGTGGCGGCCGCGGAGACCGCGCTGAGGCTCGACGCTCCGTGCGAGTGCGCCCACGCCTCGAAGTGCTCGAGCAGCGTCGAGCCGACTCCGGCCCGACGGGCGTCCGGTCGGACGACCAGCAGCAGCAGTTGCGCCGTCGGGGAATCGGTGTTGTAGGCCCACATGACGTGGGCTCCGGCCACGGCCCGGATGCGGCCGGCGTCGTCGCGCACCACCCACGTCTCGTGACCGGCTTCGAGCGTCAGGCGCTCGAGTCGGACGGCGAGAGTCGCGTCGTCGAGGCTGTAGCCGAGAGAGCGGATGAGGAGGACGAGGTCGTCGAGGTCGTCGGTTGTCGCTGGACCCAGCGGCTCCACGAAGGCAGTCATGCCCCGAAGCTACCGCACGAAAGCGAGGTGTTACGCGCTCTCGTGAGTGGACTGCAGGTCGCGCAGCTTGGTCAGAACCTGCAGTCGCAGGTCTTCGGGAGCCGCCTCCTTGCAGGCGCGCTTCACGGTCTCCGTCATCACGACGTTGACGTGGAACTCGCTCGAGCAGTCGGCGCAGCCGGCCATGTGCTCACGAATGTCGCGCGCGTCGTCGCGAGCGAGTTCGTTGTGCAGATACTCTTCGAGTTCTGCTTTGGCTTTGTCGCAACCGCAGTCGGTCATTTCTTGCTGCCCTTCGATGTCGTCCTGCCGGCACCCGAAGGGGCCGGGACCGCGATACCACGCTCGCGGGCGTAGTCGCCCAGGAGTTCGCGGAGAAGTCGGCGCCCGCGGTGGAGTCGGCTCATCACCGTGCCCACGGGCGTTTTCATGATGTCGGCTATCTCCTGGTAGGAGAAGCCCTCGACGTCGGCCAGGTACACGGCCAGACGGAAGTCTTCGGGGACCTTCTGCAGCGCGTCTTTGACCGCGCTGTCGGGGAGGTGGTCGATCGCCTCCGCCTCGGCGGACCGCGACGTGGTCGAGAGCGTGGCCGAGGTGGCCCCGCCCATCTGCCAGTCTTCGAGTTCGTCGATCGTGCCCTGGTAGGGGTCGCGCTGTTTCTTGCGGTAGGTGTTGATGAAGGTGTTGGTCAGGATCCGGTACAACCACGCCTTGAGGTTCGTGCCCTGGGTGAACTGCGAGAACGCGGCGAACGCCTTCACGTAGGTCTCCTGGACGAGGTCGGAGGCGTCAGCGGGATTGCGCGTCATGCGCATTCCGGCGGCGTACAGCTGGTCCATGAACGGAAGCGCCTGCTCTTCGAAGAGGGCGCGGAGGTCGGGCTTCTCGACCGCATCGAGAGAAGGTACTGGGGAAACGCCGTCGGAGGTGCTCATCAGAGCCAATTCTAGTTCGGCGACGCTGGGGGCATCAGGGGTGCAGACAACTGCCACGGGTACTCCTCCTCCGGCTTGCATTACCCTTGACAACCGATGCAGGTATTCAGGTATTCCGGTCCGGAGTTCAACCCCTACGACAGCGATCGCGAGCCCGAGGTCGACGAGGGCTTCTGGGTCGCGCCCACGATCACCGGCCCGGTCACCGCGACGCTGTCGCTTCCCGGGTCCAAGTCGCTGACGAACCGCGAACTCGTGCTGTCGGCGCTCGCGACCGGGCCCTCGATCCTGCGCCTGCCCCTGCACTCCCGCGACACCGCCCTGATGATCGACGCCCTGAAGTCGCTCGGCACGTCCATCACCGAGGTCGAAGGCGACGAGCCCTTCGGGCCGGATCTCGAGATCGTCCCGGCCTCCTTCTCCGGCGGCACCTCGATCGACTGCGGCCTGGCCGGCACCGTCATGCGGTTCCTGCCTCCTCTCGCCGCGCTCGCGACCGGTCCGGTCACGTTCGACGGCGACGAGGCGGCACGCCACCGGCCCATGAAGACGACCATCGACTCCCTCAAGGCCCTCGGCGTCGACGTCAGCGACGACGGCCGGGGACTTCTGCCGTTCAGCCTGTACGGCACGGGCGAGGTCGCAGGAGGCGAGGTGGCGATCGACGCGTCGGCCTCGAGCCAGTTCGTCTCGGGCCTCCTGCTCTCGGCCCCGCGGTTCACGAACGGGCTGACCCTGCGCCACACGGGCGAGAAGCTGCCGAGCCTGCCCCACATCGAGATGACCATCGACGCGCTGGCCGCGCGCGGCGTCGCTGTCGAATCCCCGGAGCCCGGCGTCTGGACGGTCCCGGCAGACGACATCGCCGGCCGCGACGTGACGATCGAGCCCGACCTCTCCAACGCGGCGCCCTTCCTGATCGCGGCGATCGTGGTGGGCGGCACCGTCTCCATCAAGCACTGGCCAGCCACGACCACGCAGGTCGGGGCCGACCTCATCGAGCTCCTTCCGCTCTGGGGCGCGAAAATCACCCGAGACGGCGACACGCTGACCGTCGACGGCGGCGACGGTCTGGTCGGCGGAGGGTCCCTGCCCGGGGTCGACGTCGACCTCTCGCGCGGCGGCGAGCTGGCCCCGGCACTCGTGGCGCTCTCCGCTCTCGCGTCCGGCCCGAGCACCATCACCGGTATCGGCCATCTCCGTGGCCACGAAACCGACCGCCTCGCAGCCCTGGTCGCCGAGATCAACGGCCTCGGCGGCGCCGTGACCGAGCTCGACGACGGCCTGCACCTCGAGCCGTCGCCGCTCCACGCCGGCCAGTGGAAGACGTACGGCGACCACCGCATGGCTCACGCCGCCGCTATCATCGGCCTGGCCGTGCCGAACGTCGAGCTCGACGACGTGCGCGTCGTCTCGAAGACGCTTCCCCAATTCGTCGAGCTCTGGGATGCCCTTCTCGGCCGCACCGTGACGGTCAGCCCGGCCGACACGAGCCTTCTCGGGTTCCTCTAGAGGTCCGGGTGTCCTGGTGGAGTGACGGCGACGACGCCGACGGCGCGGACGACGAACGCGAGTACGGAGAGTACGACGAGAGTTCGGTGCGCGTCCGGCCGAATCCCAAGGGCAATCGGCCCCGCACCAAGCAGCGGCCCGCCTACTCGGAGGCTGTCGAGGGCGTCGTGTGGACCGTCGACCGCGGCCGCTACGGGGTCCTGCTCGACGCCGGCACGCCCGACGAACGCGAGATCACGACGGCCCGAGCGCGCGAGCTCGGCAAGAAGTCCGTGGTCACCGGAGACCGCGTCGACGTCGTCGGCGACACCTCCGGCGCGGAGGGGTCGCTCGCCCGGATCGTCAGAGTTCAGGATCGCACCACCCTCCTCCGACGGAGCGCCGACGACAGCGACGCTGTCGAGCGGGTCATCGTCGCCAACGCCGACCAGATGCTGATCGTCGTCGCTGCGGCGGACCCGGAGCCCCGGCCGCGCCTGGTGGACCGCTACATGGTGGCTGCGTTCGATGCCGGTGTGGAGCCGATCCTGGTCATCACGAAGACCGACCTGGCCGATCCTGCGCCCTTCGCCGAGCACTTCTCCTGCCTCGACCTGCGCATCCTCACCTCGACGTCGGATGCCTTCACCCTCTCCGACGGGGAGGAGTCGGCATCTCTCGTCGCCCTTCGGGAGGTCCTGGACGGCCACGTGACCGTGACGGTCGGGCACTCGGGCGTCGGCAAGTCGACCCTCGTCAACGCGCTGACCGGTTCGCAGCGGGCCGTCGGCGTCGTCAACACGGTCACCGGTCGAGGGCGTCACACCTCGTCGTCGACCGTCTCGTTCAAAGTGCCTTCCGGCGGCTGGATCATCGACACGCCCGGCGTGCGCTCGTTCGGGCTCGGGCATGTGAACCCCGAGAACATCCTGCAGTCGTTCGCGTCGCACGCCGTCTTCCCCGACGGGTACACGCCCCCCGACGGCATTCCGCTCGACCAGGCGCACGACTGGGAGATCGTCGACCGCGTGGAGGCCGGCGAGCTCGGCGACGTCGGACGCGAACGACTCGAGTCCCTGCAGGCGCTGCTCGTCAGCAAGGGCTGACCTCCCCCGCCGTCGCTCGGGCGGGTTCCTGTCGGCACGGGCGCGCCGACGGAGGCCCGTCGCCCCCGGACGAGCCCGCCCACCCGATGTCCGGCGCGGCCACCTCGCTACGCTGGAGTCGTGGCCTATGAAGACGATCTCGCCCTTGCCCTCCTTCTCGCCGACGCGGCCGACGCGCTCTCGCGCGAGCGATTCCACGCGGCCGACCTCGACGTCTCGCTGAAGGCCGACCACACCCACGTCACCGACGCGGACCGAGCCGTCGAACGGGCCATCCGCGACCGACTCGCCGTCGAGCGTCCGGCCGACTCCTTCTACGGCGAAGAGTCCGGTCGCGCGGGCGAGGGGAGTCGCGAGTGGATCGTCGATCCGATCGACGGCACTGCCAATTTCCTGCGAGGCGTGCCGATCTGGGCGACACTCATCGCGCTCGTCGTCGACGGGGTGCCCGTCGTCGGTGTCGTCAGCGCGCCGGCGCTGCACCGACGCTGGTGGGCGTCCGCCGGCGGTGGGGCCTTCTCGCTCGACGGGCCGCTGCACGTGTCGGAGGTCGACTCGCTCAGAGACGCGTCGCTCAGCTACAACGGGCTCCAGTACTGGATGGAGGCCGGCCGGGTCGAGCAGCTCCTCTCGCTCGCGGGCCAGGTCTGGCGGACGCGCGCCTACGGCGACTTCTGGTCGTACATGCTCGTGGCCGAGGGCGCAGTCGACATCTCGGGCGAGTTCGACCTCCAGCCGTACGACATGGCCGCGCTCTATCCGATCGTGACCGAGGCGGGCGGTCGCTTCGGCGGGATCGACGGGGGCGACGGCATCTGGGAGGGCAGCGCCCTCGCGACGAACGGGCTCCTGCACGACGCCGTGGTGGCTGCCGTCGCCGTCTGATCTCCCGGCGACGACGAGCGCCGTGGTGACGACGAGCGCCACGGCGGGGCGCTCGACGACCGTCTTGGCGGTTTCTGAGAGACCACGCGAGATGCTCCCGGCATGGCAACCGTAGAACGCGACCGCGCGGCAGTGCGCGACGACCGTGGGATCCTGCACCCGCTCAGCCGCCCTGGCGACGCCGTCAGGTTGGCCCTCGCCGGGCTCGTGATCGTCGTGGCGTTCGGGCTGGTGCTCGCCAAGACCACCGTCGTCACCCGCGGCGAGCTCGACGTCGACCGGGCTTTCAGTCTCGTGCACGCGGCTCCGCTGACCAGTGTCGCCCTCGCCATCAATTGGCTGTTCAGCCCGCTGCAGGCCGTGATCCTGACCATCGTGATCGCCGGAATCGTGGTCTGGCGAACAGTGCGCCTAGTGCCCGCCGCCGTGTTCGCCACAGTGGTCGCCCTCGGCTGGCTTTCGAGCGCCGTCCTGAAAGCCGTCGTGCACCGGGCACGACCCGACGTCCACGCGCTCGCACACCCGTTCCTGCCGACACCCCTCGATTTCTCGTATCCGAGCGGGCACACCGTGTTCGCCACGTCCCTGGCGGTGGGTCTGTTCCTCCTGGCCCGGGGGACGCACTGGCGACGCTGGGCCCTCGTGCTCGGCATCGCCTGTGCCGTCCTGGTGGCGCTGTCCCGCGTGTACCTCGGAGTGCACTACCCGAGCGACGTCCTGGCATCGCTGATCTGGGCGCCGTGCGTGGCCGCTCTGGTGATCGTGGTCATCCACAGGGCAGGATCGTGGAACCCACGGCTCGAGCGGGGTCGGTAGCCTCTTCGCATGGATCGTTCCGCGCGTCTCCGGCTGCTGCTGGTCGAGGACGACCCTGCCCTCGGGCCGCTCATCGAGGAAGTCCTCTCCGAGGTGTACGACGTCGTGCGTCACGACGACGGCCGCCGCGGCCTCATCGCGGCGCTCGACGGCGACTTCGACGTGCTCGTCGTCGACCGCCGGCTGCCCTCGCTCGACGGTCTCAGCATCGTCGAGGCGCTCCGACGCGGCCGCGTGACGGCCCCGGTCCTCATGCTCACGGCTCTCGGTGCGGTCGGCGACCGGGTCGACGGCCTCGACGCCGGCGCCGACGACTATCTGGTCAAGCCGTTCGAGTTCGACGAACTCCTCGCCCGGCTCCGAGCGCTCACGCGCTCGTTCGACGGCGTCGGGGTGACCCTGCCGATCGGCGAATGGCACTTCGCTCCCGACGAACGCGTCCTCTCGTCGCCCTACGGCGGCCGCGTCGTCCTGACCGATCGCGAAGCCGACCTCCTGCGCGTGCTGGCGCGTGAGCCCGAGCGCACGTTCTCGCGCGAGCACCTGCTGCGCGTCGCGTTCCCGGCCGGCGAGAAACCCGGCACGGTCGATACCTACGTGCACTATCTCCGGCGCAAGTCGGAACCCGAGATCGTTCTGACCGTCCGCGGTCGCGGCTACCGCCTGGGTGCGCTGTGAGCGGCGTGCGCGAACCTCGGTTCCGGCGCGGCTCGGGTCGTTCGTCGGCACCGGGTGCCGGCGACCTCGACGCGCGCGAGACCCGTCGGGCGGCGCTTGCGATCGGCTGGCAGATCATGCTGGCGTCCGCAGTCGTCGTGCTGGGCATCGTCGTCATCGCGATCGTCTTCATCCTTCACCAGGCGCTGCCCCGCGAGCAGATCGAGGCCGATCACTCCCCGGGCCGCACATCTACGTCGACTCCGGCGATGTCCTGCAGGCGCTGGTGATCCTGGGCATCGGCGCTGTCATCTTCGCCGGCGCGGTGAGCTGGGTCATCGCGCGAAGGGCCGTGCGTCCCCTCGGCGAGGCGCTCCGGCTCCAACGGCAGTTCGTCGCCGACGCGAGCCATGAGCTGCGCACCCCGCTGGCGGTCCTCGATGCACGACTCCAGGTGGTGCAGCGACGAGAGCAGAGCACCGGCGCCGTCTCCCCCGAGTCACTGGCCGAGCTGCGCGCCGACTCGAAGGCGCTGATCGACATCGTCGGCGATCTGCTGCTTGCGGCCGGCAGCGGCGAACAGAGTGCCGGTTCCCCGGTCGAAGCCGGGCCGATCGTCGACGAGGCCGCCGCCTCGCTCGCCATCCTCGCTGACGACCGGGGCGTCGCGCTGTCGGTCGAGCACAGCGGAACGTCTCGCGTGACGCTCTCCGCAACGAGCCTCCGCCGGTGCGTGGTCGCCCTCGTCGACAACGCCGTCGCGCACTCCCCGCGGGCAGTTCGGTCGTCGTCCGACTCGCGGCAGAAGGATCGAAAGTCGTTCTGACGGTCACCGACGCCGGAACGGGAATCGTCGGCGTCGAACCGCAGCGCGTCTTCGACCGATTCACGCACGCCGACGCCCCACCAGACCCCTCGGGCCAGAGTCGTCCGGGCTTCGGGCTGGGCCTCGCCCTGGTCCGGGACATCGCCACCAGGCAGGGCGGCACCGTTCGGGTCGTCTCCACGTCGCCCGCCGGGACCACGTTCCGACTCGAGCTGCCGGCGGCGCGCTGACGTGACGATCCTGCCCACCCTTGTGGCCGTCGTCGCACTCGTCGCGGTCACGACCGCCATCGTCCTAGGGCTCCGGCTCGAACACCCGTGGCTGCAGCCCTGGGCGATCCTCCGGGCCGTCATCCAGCTCGGGCTCCTGAGCGTCATCCTGCTCGGCGTCATCTCGAATCCGGTATGGGTCGGCCTGTTCCTGGCCGCTATGGTGCTGGCGGCCGCCTGGACGGTCTCCACGCGGCTCAGGGTGGCACGGCGAACTCTGCCGTTCCTCGTCCTGACGGTGGCGGTCGCGTCGGCCGTGCCCGTCGTGATCGTCTTCGCCGTCGGCGCGGTCGACTTCACGCCCCGGTACGTCCTCGCGGTCGGGGGCATCGTCGTGGGCAACGTGATGACCGTCTCGACGCTGCTCGGTCGCCTCCTGGCGGCGCAGCTCGTCACGGAACGCGACCAGGTCGAAGGGTGGCTGGCCCTCGGCGCGACGCCGCGTCAGGCGGCGAGGAGCCTCACCCGCTCGGCTGCGTCTTCTGCGATCATCCCGTCGACCGATCAGACGCGCACCACCGGGATCGTCACGCTGCCCGGAGCGTTCGTGGGCGCCGTCTTCGGAGGCGCATCGCCGCTTGCGGCGGCGCAGTTCCAGATCGTCGTGCTCGCCTCGATCCTGGCGGCGGGTTCGGTGACCATCGCTCTGATGACATGGCGATTCGGAGCACCGCGCGTGGTGCCGACCGAGCCGGCTCCGCTCGCCTGAGCTGCGACGGAGTCAGCTCGGCCGAACGGCGTCGCTCCGCACGGCTGCAGCAGCACGGCGCTTCGCTTTGGACCGCTCGACGAGGGCGTGGATGAGGATCGGCACCACCGAGATCAGGACGATGACGACCGCCAGCACGTCGATGTGCTCCGTGATGAACGGGAAGCCGCTGAGCAGCGACCCCACGATCGTGAGCCCGCCCGCCCAGAGCGCTGCGCCGGTCACGTTCCAGAGCAGGAACGTGCGGTAGTGGTACCCGCTCGCCCCCGCCGCGAGCGGCACGTAGGTTCGGACGATGGGGACGAAGCGCCCCAGGATGAGCGCCGGACCGCCGTACCGGGCGTAGAAGGCCTCGGCTCGCTCGAGATACTCGGTCTTGAGCACGCGCGCATCGGGCTTGAACAGCCTGCGACCGAAGCGATGCCCGAGGAAATAGCCGGCACTGTCGCCCAGGACGGCGGCGACGAACGCGCAGATCGCGATGAGTGCGACGGAGAGGCCGAGGTGCTCGTGGAGCAGACCGGCCGTCACGAGGAGGGAATCGCCCGGCAGGAAGGGGAAGAGCACGCCGGACTCGATGAAGATCATCAGCGACAGCCCGCCGAGCGCCCAGGGCCCCAGGCCGTTGAGGAGGGTTTCGGGATCGAGGAGCATGCCGACAAGCGTGACAGGTGACGCTCAGAGAACTCCCAGAAGCTGCAGACAGCGCAAAAAGCACAGCAGCACGACAGAGGCCGATGGTGGAGATGGGGGAATTGAACCCCCGTCCATCGCTGAGATTGTACGCATTCTACGGGCGTAGCCGGATGAGTCGTTCTCCTCGGCTCCCACCTTTGCTACCGGCTTCTAGGTGGACGAGCCCAGTCAGAGTAAGAGTCCCGTGTGACCCTCTGGCGTAGTCACACAGCAAGCCCTCTAGATGACGCCAGGGTCCGGATAGAAGACAGTCTCCGGTCTGACGGACTTATGTGGCTCTACTGCTTACGCAGCGAGAGCGAAGTCAGTGCGCGATTTATTGGCACTTATTGTTTTCCAGAGATCGTTTACGAGATAACCCTGGATCCTCGGCCCGCTTCTCGTTCGCAAACAGGCGATGTCGAAACCGATCATCCCCTCGAGTGGGCCTCTGTCGTGCTCTGTGGAATTGTCAACCGCCGCGGCGAACCGCAGCCCTCAATGCTACCTCAGTCGCCGAGGTTCCTGCGAGCGGAGATGGCGCGGTCCGCCTCGCGCTTGTCGGTGCGCTCCCGGAGGGTCTGACGCTTGTCGTACTCTTTCTTGCCCTTGGCCACGGCGAGCTCGACCTTGGCGCGGCCGTCCGAGAAGTAGATCCGCATCGGAACGAGCGTGTAGCCGCCCTCTTTGGTCTTGTGGCTGATCTTGATGATCTGCTCCTTGTGGAGGAGGAGCTTTCGCTTGCGCCGCGGCGAGTGGTTGTTCCAGGTGCCCTGCGTGTACTCGGGGATGTGCACCGCGTCGAGCCAGATCTCGCCGCCCTCGACGAAGCCGTAGCCGTCGACCAGCGACGCCCGGCCCTGCCGGAGCGCCTTGACCTCGGTACCCGTCAGGACGATGCCGGCCTCATAGGTGTCGTCGATGAGGTAGTCGAAGCGCGCGCGACGATTCGTCGCGACGATCTTCTCGCCTTTTTCTTTGGGCATGACTGTCTCCTCGAGTCGGTACCGGAAGGACCGCCCTCAACCGGGCAGCCTTCAAGTATAAGACACGGCAGGAGGCTGTCTAGACCTTGAGGTAGCGCCGGATCGCGACGTTGGCCGAGAGAGCCGCCAGGACCGCACCGATCACGATCAGGAGAGGAACGACGATGACGGTATCGCTCAGCCCGACGAACGGCGTGCTCGCGAACGACCTCGCGAGATAGTCGCGCACGAAGAACTTGACGATCAGGAAGATCGCTCCGCCGGCCAGAACCGATCCCGCGAGCGCGGCGATCACACCCTCGAGGATGAACGGCGTCTGGATGAACCGGTTCGACGCGCCCACGAGTCTCATGATGCCCAGCTCACGTCTTCGACTGAATGCCGAGAGCCGGATCGTCGTCGCGATCAGCAGCACCGCGGCGATCAACATGAGGACGGCTATGCCGATGGCTGTGTACGACGCCGCGTTGAGGACCGCGAAGATCGGTTCGAGGTAGCCGCGCTGGTCGACCACGCTCTGGACTCCCGCCTGGTTCGACAGGCTCTCGCGGAGGACATCCGACTGCGACGGGTCTTTCAGGTTCACCCAGAACGTCTCGTTGAGGTACGAGGGCTGGACGAATTCGGTGGCGGGGCTGTCGGCGAACTGCTTCTTGAAGCGGTCGTAGGCCTGCTTCTGCGTCTCGAAGTACGACTTCTGGATGTAGGGCGCGAGCGTGGTCGACTTGAGCTGCGACTCGATCTGGTTCTTCTGATCGGTGGTCGCCTGGGCCCCCGTGCAGTTGCCGGTGGTGTCGGTGTCGGTGCACAGGTAGACGGCGACCTGCGCCTTGTCGTACCAGTACCCCTTCATCTGGTTGATCTGCATCTGCATGAGAACGGCGACCCCGACGAAGGTCAGCGAGATGAAGGTCACCAGCACGACGGAGATCACCATCGAGACGTTGCGCTTGAGGCCGGAGCCGACCTCGCCGAGGACGAGCCCGAGCCTCATTTGTCGGCTCCCCAGCTGGGAACGGACTGTCTCTCGACGGACTCGGGGTCGAGGCGCGGACCCGGCATGGTCTGCGTCTGGACGCTCTGCGTGCGCGGCTGCGCGGCATCCTGCCCGATCTGCTGGATCGGGACCGCCTGCGTCTGGTAGCCGCCGGACCGCTCGTCGCGGACGATGGTGCCGCCCGAGAGCTCGATGACCCGGCGCTGCATCTGGTCGACGATGCCGGCGTCGTGCGTGGCCATCAGCACCGTGGTGCCGGAGGCGTTGATCCGGTCGAGCAGGGTCATGATGCCGGCGCTGGTCGAGGGGTCGAGGTTACCGGTCGGTTCGTCGGCGAGCAGGATCGCGGGCCGGTTGACGATCGCCCGCGCGATCGCGACGCGCTGCTGCTCGCCACCGGACAGCTCGTGCGGCAGGCGTGCCGACTTGCCGGCGAGGCCCACCATCTTCAGCACGTCGGGGACGGCTTCGGAGATGTACCCCTTGCTCTTCCCGATGACCTGCAGGGTGAAGGCGACGTTGTCGAAGACCGACTTCTGCGGAAGGAGACGGAAGTCTTGGAAGACGACGCCGAGATTGCGGCGGAAATACGGGACCTTGCGGCTGGAGAGCGTGCCGAGGCGTTGGCCCAGGACGTGGATCTGCCCCTTGGAGGGCTTCTCCTCCTTCAGCACGAGGCGCAGGAAGCTCGACTTGCCGGACCCGGAGGCGCCGACGAGGAAGACGAACTCACCCTTGAGGATTTCAAGGGTGATCCCGTTGAGCGCCGGACGCGGATTGCCGGCATAGAACTTGGAGACCTCATCAAAGCGAATCATGACGGGGCAAGACTAGGCGCGAAACGCCGGAATCGACAGCAGGCGCGCCTCCCGATCAAGGACACGTCAGCGACTCAATGAGCCGCCTGAACGCAGGGTGAAAGCGGACCGCGCGCCTACTCGTCGTCGGCGCGCTTGCGCCAGCGGATCCCGGCCGAGATGAAGCCGTCGAGATCGCCGTCGAACACGTTCGACGGGTTGTTGACCTCGTACTCGCTGCGGAGGTCTTTGACCATCTGGTACGGCGCGAGAACGTACGACCGGATCTGGTCGCCCCAACTGGCCGTGATGGTGCCGGCGAGCTCCTTCTTCTTCGCGTTCTCCGCCTCTTTCTGGAGGAGCAGAAGACGCGACTGCAGGACGCGCATCGCCGCCGCCCGGTTCTGGATCTGGCTCTTCTCGTTCTGCATCGAGACGACAGTGCCGGTCGGGAGGTGGGTGATCCGGACGGCAGAGTCGGTCGTGTTCACCGACTGCCCTCCCGGCCCGGACGACCGGAAGACATCGACCCGGATGTCGTTCTCGGGGATGTCGATCGACTCGGTCTCTTCCATCAGCGGAATGACCTCGACCGCCGCGAAGCTGGTCTGGCGCTTGCCGGCAGCACCGAAAGGCGACATGCGCACGAGACGGTGGGTGCCGGCCTCGACGCTGAGCGTGCCGAAGGCGTAGGGCGCGTCGACCTCGAAAGTGGCCGACTTGATGCCTGCTTCTTCGGCGTAGCTGGTGTCCATCACGGTCACCTTGTACTTGTGCTGCTCCGCGTAGCGGAGATACATCCGCAGCAGCATGTCGGCGAAGTCGGCGGCGTCGACCCCGCCCGCACCGGCGCGGATGGTGATGACGGCAGGGCGCGGGTCGTATTCGCCGTCGAGCAGGGTCTGGATCTCGAGGGCGTCCATCATCTTCTGGATCGCGGCCAGCTCGACCGCGGCCTCGTCGGCGCTCTCCTGGTCGTCGCCGTCGTTCGCCATCTCGATCAGCACCTCAAGGTCGTCGAGCCGCTGCCCGGTGCCGGTGATGGTCTCGAGCTCGGACTTGCGGTGACTCAGATCGCTCGTGACGCGCTGGGCGTTCTCGGTGTCGTTCCAGAGCTCGGGGTCGGACGCCTCCTGCTCGAGCTCGGCGATCTCCTTCTCGAGGCGCTCGACGCCGATGACGGCGGAGATGTCGGAGAAGGTGGATCGCAGGGCAGCGATCTTGTCGGTGTAGTCGAGCTCGATCATGATGCTCAAGCCTACCGTTCGGGCCCGTCGCGCCCCGCGAGGGCGTCCCGTCGCGCCCCGCGAGGGCGTCAGCGGCCGAGCTGCGGCGCGCGGTCGGCGTAGCCGGCGCGCGTCGCGCGCGACACGGCGTCCGGCAGCGCCGCGAGGAAGGCGTCCACATCGGCTGCCGTGGTCGTGTGCCCGACCGTGATCCGGAGGGCACCGCGCGCCTCGTCATCGGTCAGCCCCATCGCGAGGAGGACGTGCGAGGCCTCGGGGATCCCGGCCTGACACGCCGACCCCGTCGAGACGCTGATGCCGGCCGCGTCGAGAAGGAAGAGCAGGAGTCGCCTTCGCAGCCGGGGAACGTGAAGTGCGCGTTGCCCGGGAGACGGTCGGCAGGATCACCGCGCAGCACCGCCGAGGGCACCGCGCGACGGACACCCTCGATGACGCGATCGCGGAGAGGTTCGTACGACGGGTGCGGTGAGGCCGCCGCGACCGCGAAGGCGACCGCCGCCGGGGCGTCCTGGGTCCCGGAGCGGACCTGCCGCTGTTGTCCGCCTCCGTGGATGAGTGGGACCACCGTCGCCGTCCGCGACAGCACCAGCGCACCGATCCCGATCGGCCCGCCGATCTTGTGGGCCGAGACGCTCAGGGCGTCGAGGCCGGTGGAGCGGAAGTCGATGGGCACCTGCCCGTAGGCGGCGACGGCGTCGGAGTGCACCGGGACGCCGTGGGCCGCCGCGAGCGCGACGATCTCGTCGACGGGCTGGAGGGTTCCGACCTCGTTGTTCGCCCAGAGGAAGCTCACCAGCCCGATGTCGTCGAACGACTCGAGGGCGAGCTGCAGGGCATCGATACGGATGCGCCCGCGGGAGTCGAGCGGGATCCATTCGAGCACTGCCCCCTCGTACCGTTCCAGCCACTCGACCGTGTCGACCGTCGCGTGATGCTCACCGCCCGGGACGAGGATCCGCGGCCTCGGGCGATCGGCCTGCCGCGCCCACCACAGGCCCTTGACGGCGAGGTTCACCGCTTCGGTGCCGCCGGACGTGAAGACCACCTCGATCGGATCGCAGCCGAGCGAGAGCGCGACCGTCTCGCGCGCCTCCTCGAGCACGCGCTTGGCGTTCTGCCCGGCGGTGTGGATCGACGACGGATTCCCGACCGTCCGCAGCGCCCGGGTGTAGGCGTCGATCGCCGCGGGGAGCATCGGCGTCGTCGCCGCGTGGTCGAGGTAGACCGCCATGGGGCTCTCCGTTCTCTCGCGCCGCGAATATGTGTCCGTATGAATACCGTCCGTTCATTACTCTAGAACGCGTGTCTGACGTCGACCTCCTCCGTGATGATCCGGTGATCGCCGACCCGCTGCACGACCTGGGGCTCACGGAAGGGCCCGACGGGCCCGTCCTCCGCGTCTGGGCGGGAGCCGCCAGCGGGGTCGACCTCGTGATCGACGACGCGCCGACCGAACGGGTGGTCCCGATGACCCGCGACGCGAACGGCGTCTGGAGCGGGAGCGACCCGCGGCTCCAGCCCGGGCGCCGGTACTGGCTGCGGGCCGACGGGGAGCCGGTGAGCCCGGAGAACGTCACGACCCCCTTCGACCCGACGGTCGATCTGCTCGATCCCTACGCCCGCGGCCTCGGCCGAACCGGCCGCGGCGCCTGGCGGGGCGTCGTCGTCGACGAGTCGTTCGAGTGGGGCGGCGTCGAGAAGCCGGGTACCCCGCTCGATCACACGGTCGTCTACGAGGCGCACGTCCGCGGCTTCACGCGGCTGTCACCGCACGTGCCGGAGGATCTGCGAGGCACCTACGCGGGTCTCGCCCACGAGAACACGATCGCCTACCTGAAGGAGCTCGGGATCACGGCGGTCCAACTGCTCCCCGTCCATCAGCACGTCGACGAGGAGCGACTCGTCGCTCAGGGCTTCGAGAACTACTGGGGCTACAACACGCTGTCCTATTTCGCTCCGCACGCCGCGTACGCCTCGCGCGACGCGCAGTTGGCCGGCCCCTCCGCGATCCTGCGCGAGTTCAAGGGGATGGTGCGCCTGCTGCACGCGGCGGGCATCGAGGTGTGGCTCGACGTCGTCTTCAACCACACCGCCGAAGAGGGCGAGGACGGACCGGTCATCGGTCTGCGCGGCCTCGACAACAGCTACTACCGGCACGACCCGCAGGGGTGCCCATCGACGTGACCGGCTGTGGCAACACCCTCGACACGAGCTCGCCGGCGGCCTCCCGCCTCGTGCTCGACTCCCTCCGCTACTGGGCGAACGACCTGCAGATCGACGGGTTCCGCTTCGACCTCGCGGCCACCCTCGGCCGCGGCCGCGACGCCGTCTTCTCCCCCGACGATCCGTTGCTCGCCGCCATCCGCGACGATCCGGCCCTGGCCGGCGTCAAGCTCGTCGCCGAGCCCTGGGACGTCGGCCTCGGCGGGTGGCAGACCGGAAACTTCCCCGCCGGGTGGAGCGAGTGGAACGACCGCTTCCGCAACCGCGCGCGCGACTTCTGGCTGCGCGACGTCGCGGACGCCCGCAGCGGCGGGGTGGCTGCCAACGGCCTGGGGAGCTTCGCGTCGAAGCTCAGCGGGTCCAGCAACATCTACGCGCACGACCGCGGGCCGCTGGCCGGCGTCAACTTCATCACCGCCCACGACGGCTTCACGCTCGCCGACCTGGTGTCGTACGACCACAAGCACAACCTCCGCAACGGCGAGGACAACCGCGACGGCACCGACGACAACCGCTCGTTCAACCACGGGGCCGAGGGACCGACCGACAATCCCTGGATCCTGGATGCCCGCCGCCGGGCGTCACGCAACCTGCTGGCCACGCTGTTCCTCTCGGCGGGCATCCCCATGCTGACGGCCGGGGACGAGATCGGCCGGACCCAGCGCGGCAACAACAACGGCTACTGCTCGGACGACGAGATCTCGTGGGTCGACTGGCAACTCGACGACGAGAAGGTCGCGCTGCTCGCCGACGCCAAAGCCCTCATCCGTCACCGCCGGGAGAATCCGGCCCTGCGCCCGACGCGCTTCGGAGCGACGGGCAGGATCACGCTCTCGGCCACGGACATGAGCTGGTTCGGCTCCGACGGCGAGCCGATGGCCCACGACGGCTGGAACGATCCGCACCGGCGCACGCTGCAGTATCTCGCAGCGTCGACGCCCGAAGTGGAGGCGTTCAACCGGGTCCTGGTCGTCGTCCACGGGACGGAGAGTGCGATCACGGTCACCCTCCCGGAGCACCAGGGCGTCTCGGCGTACGAAGTGCTCTGGACCAGTGGCGACGCCTTCGACCCCACACCGCGAAAGCCCGGAGACCGCTACGACGTCCTCGGACCGACCGTGACGCTGTGGCGAGTGTCGTGAGGCCGGGCGGCACTCCCGCAACGGTGGCGCTCGAGGCCAAGGGTGTCGCATTCACGCCGCACGCCTACGAGCATCAGGACACCGCGACGAACTTCGGCGAGGAGGCGGCCGCCGCCCTGGGGCTCGACGAAAACCGAGTCTTCAAGACCCTGATCGTGCAGGCCGACGCCGAGCTCGTGGTCGCCGTGGTGCCGGTCTCCGGAAAGCTCGACGTCAAGGCTCTCGCAACGCTCGTCGGGGCGAAGAAGGCCACCCTGGCCGATCCTGCGCTCGCGGCTCGACGCACCGGCTACATCGTCGGGGGGATCAGCCCCATCGGCCAGAAGACGGCGCTCACCACGATCGTCGACGAGTCAGCCGAGCTCTACGACACGGTCTTCGTCAGCGGAGGGCGGCGCGGCTTCGACATCGAGCTGGCCCCTCGCGACCTCGCCGAACTGACCGGTGCGAGGTTCGCGGCGATCGCCCGAGCCTGAGCGTCTTCCCCCGATTCCCTGGTCGCCCCGGCCGACGGGGTACAGCTTCGGAGGGGCCGGGGTACGGTGGCGCGCATGAGTGACACGACAGCAGACCGGCCCGACCCGACGCGCGACACCCCCGCCGAGGAGCACGCAGGCGGTGAGACCCTCGGCGGCGTGCATCCCGACCCCGCGAACGACGCCTCGAAAGACCCTGAGGAGTGGGTCACCGGCGACGAGCCCATCACGGGACCCCAGCGCAGCTACCTCGACACACTGGCACGTGAGGCGGGCGAGGAGATCTCGGCCGACCTCACCAAGGCGCAGGCCAGCGAAGAAATAGATCGCCTGCAGAAGAAGACCGGCCGCGGCGCCTGACCGCGGGCACGGCAAGACGCATCGCCCCGGATCGGGTATCCGGGGCGATGCGTCGTTCTCCCGTCTCGCGATTCGGGCGCGAGGCGGCGTCGAGGTCAGGCCTCCGCGCGTTCGGGCGCGCTGAGGACAGGACGATCACACCTGCGACAAGACCCATTCGGGTGAAGTCTTGGTGCAGTTGGTTCGGTGCTGATTCGGGCAACACCTGGCCGTTTCGGGCGGCTTCTGTGCGGTCGACGTCGACGTTGTTCTCGGGTTCCGCCGGGAGGGTTTGGCTCTCGGCGTGATGACGACATTACTGGTCCCCCATAGTGCGGACAAGGATCTCGAACGGTCGGTCTGCACCCAGAACGGGGGTATTTTCGTATCCCCCGCATTGAGGACACGATTCTGTACCCCGATTGGTGCTCCAGCACGTCGGCTGGACGTACCCCACGAGACCCGGACGTCGGGCGGAGCCGCAACCGGGTACGGTCGAGGCGTGGCGACACGATCAGAATCCAGAGCCGGAACCCGAGTCGGGCGAATCCCCATCCAGGGGTTGCGTCCGCGCACACCGGACGACCTCTTCGACACCAAGGCGTTCCACGGAGAGGTGGTCCCCTTCCAGGCCACCGTGTTCCGGGAGGGGCACGACGTCGTCGACGCGGCACTGGTCGTGGCCGACCCCTCGGGCGGGATCTCCCGAGCGCGGATGACCCCGGGTATCCCGGGTACCGACCTGTGGAGCAGCGATCACCTGTTCGAGGCCGAAGGCGTCCACACCTGGTGGGTCGAGGCCTGGACCGACGACTGGGCCACCTGGCTTCACGCCGCCGAGATCAAGGTGCCGCTGGGGCAGGATCTCGACAACGTCTTCGCGACCGGCCGCGACCTCCTCGAGAAAGCGGCACGACGCGATCCTGCGACCGCCCTGTTCCGCGACGGCGCCAAAGCGCTCGGCAACGCGGGGCTGAGTCCCGCGGCCCGACTCCGGGTCGCGACCGACGGCCGCCTCGCCACCGCTCTGGGCGCTCAGCCCCTCGCCAGCCTCGTGACCGCGAGCCCGAAGAAAAGGGTGCGCGTCGAGCGCGCGCGCGCCGGCGTCGGGAGCTGGTACGAGTTCTTCCCCCGCAGCGAGGGCGCCAAGAAGCTCCCCGACGGCTCCTGGCAGTCGGGCACCTTCCGGACCGCGGCGCGACGGCTCCCCGCGATCTCGCGGATGGGGTTCGACGTGGTGTACATCCCTCCCGTCCACCCGATCGGCACGACGTTCCGCAAGGGCCCCAACAACAGCCTGGAGGCCGGACCGAACGATCCGGGCTCCCCTACGCGATCGGCTCGAAAGACGGCGGCCACGACGCCGTCCATCCCGAGCTCGGCACGGTCGCCGATTTCGAGTGGTTCGTCGGTGCCGCCAAGAGCGTCGGCCTCGAGCTCGCTCTCGACCTCGCCCTCCAGTGCTCCCCCGACCACCCCTGGGTGCAGGAGCACCCGGAGTGGTTCACGACCCTGCCCGACGGCACCATCGCCTACGCGGAGAACCCTCCGAAGAAGTACCAGGACATCTATCCGCTCAACTTCGACAACGACTACGAGGGCATCAGCCGCGAGATCCTGCGCATCGTCCGCCTCTGGATCGACCGCGGCGTGACGATCTTCCGGGTCGACAACCCCCACACGAAACCCGTCCACTTCTGGGAGTGGCTCCTCGAAGACGTTCGACAGGACCACCCCGAAGTGGTCTTCCTGGCAGAAGCGTTCACGAAGCCGGCGATGATGCAATCGCTGGCCCAGGTCGGTTTCCAGCAGTCGTACACCTACTTCACCTGGCGGAACGAGAAGTGGGAGCTCGAGGAGTACCTCCGGGAGGTCTCCGACGAGACCAGCGCGTGGTTCCGACCGAACTTCTTCGTCAACACTCACGACATCCTGACGCCCTATCTGCAGTACGGCGGGGTGCCCGCCTACAAGGTGCGCGCAGCGATCGCCGCGACGGCGTCACCGACCTGGGGCGTCTATTCGGGGTACGAACTGATCGAGAACGTCGCTCGCCCCGGCTCGGAAGAGAACATCAACAACGAGAAGTACGAGTTCAAACCTCGGGACTGGGCCGCCGAAGAGGCGGCAGGCGCCTCGATCGCCCCCTACCTGACCCAGCTGAACCGGATCCGATCGCAGCACCCGGCCCTGCGCCAGCTGCGGAACCTCCGCGTCCACGGCAGCGACGACGACGCGATCCTGGTGTTCTCGAAGTACCTCGACGGCCGCCACACGCGCTCCGGCCGCTCCGACGCTCTCATCGTCGTGGCGAACACCGACCCGCACTCCGCCCGCGAGACGACGGTGCACCTCGACCTGACCGCCCTCGGACTTCCTCCGGGCAGCCGGTTCCTCGTCCGTGACCTGATCACCCAGGCGACCTGGACCTGGACCGATGACAACTACGTGCGTCTCGACGCCTTCGTCGAACCGGCCCACATCCTCAGCGTCGACTTCAATCGCACCCCCTAGGAGGAGCAGCATGAGCCACGACACCCTGGTGATCCCCGCTCTCGACCGGCACGAGGCCCACCTCGTCGCCGTCGGGAGCCACCCTCACCCCCACACCGTCCTCGGGCCGCACCACATCGACTCCGGAGTTCTCGTCCGGGTGCTGCGCCCGCTGGCCGAATCCGTCTCCCTGATCCTGGAGACGGGCGCGCGCCTGTCGATGGCGCACGTCGCTGAAGGCATCTGGGAGGCGCTGGCGATCATCGAGCCCGGCGCGTACCGCATCGAGGCCGGCTACGAGGGCTCCCCGCCCTGGATCGCCGACGACCCGTACCGGTTCTGGCCGACGGTCGGCGAGGTCGACCTGTACCTGTTCGGCGAGGGCCGCCACGAGAACCTGTGGCAGGTGTTCGGCTCACACGTCAGGACACACCAGGACACTCTTGGGACCGCGTTCTCGGTCTGGGCTCCGCACGCTCAGGCCGTGCGGGTCAAAGGAGACTTCAACGGCTGGTACGGCATCGCGCACGCGATGCGACGACTCGACGGCAACGGAATCTGGGAGCTCTTCGTGCCTGGCCTCACGCAGGGCACCTACAAGTACGAGATCCTGAGCGCCGACGGCCGCTGGGTCGAGCGGGCCGATCCCATGGCACGCCAGGCCGAGGTCCCGCCGTCCACGGCCTCCGTGATCACCTCGTCGACCCACGAGTGGGCGGACGCCGACTGGATGACCGCCCGCGGCCGGACGGAGCCGACGACCAGGCCGCTCAGCGTGTACGAGCTCCACGTCGGATCCTGGAGGCCCGGTCTCTCGTACCGTGAGCTCGCCGACCACCTGATCGCCTACGTGGGCGACCTCGGCTTCACGCATGTCGAGTTCATGCCCCTCGCCGAGCACCCCTTCGGCGGCTCGTGGGGTTATCAGGTCTCCGGCTACTACGCGCCCACCTCCCGCTTCGGCACACCCGACGATCTCAAGTACCTCATCGACCGGCTGCACCAGGCCGGCATCGGCGTCATCATGGACTGGGTGCCCGGCCACTTCCCGAAAGACGAGTGGGCCTTGGCGAAGTTCGACGGCCAGGCCCTCTACGAGCACAGCGACCCCCGGCTCGGCGAGCAACCCGACTGGGGAACCCTCGTGTTCAACTTCGGCGACTCCCACGTCCGGAACTTCCTGGTCGCCAACGCCCTCTACTGGCTCGAAGAGTTCCACATCGACGGGCTGCGCGTCGACGCCGTCGCCTCGATGCTGTACCTCGACTACAGCAGGAACGACGGGGAGTGGGTGCCGAACAAGTTCGGCGGCCGAGAGAATCTCGAAGCGATCGGCTTCCTGCAGGAGGCGAACGCCACGGCCTACAAGCGCAACCCGGGCATCATGATGATCGCCGAGGAGTCGACCTCGTGGCCGGGCGTCACCCGCCCCACGAGCGAGGGCGGCCTCGGCTTCGGCCTCAAGTGGAACATGGGCTGGATGCACGACAGCCTCGAGTACGTCTCGCGCGACCCCATGTACCGCAGCTACCACCACAACGAGATCACCTTCTCGTTCGTCTACGCGTTCAGCGAGAACTTCCTCCTCCCGATCAGCCACGACGAGGTCGTGCACGGCAAGGGCTCCCTGCTCACCAAGATGCCGGGCGACGAGTGGCAGAAACTCGCCAACGTCCGCGCCTACCTCGCTTTCATGTGGGGTCACCCCGGCAAGCAGTTGCTCTTCATGGGGTCCGAGTTCGGCCAGCCGTCGGAGTGGAGCGAGCAGCGCGGACTCGACTGGTGGGTGCTCGACCAGCCGACGCACCAGGGCCTGCACTCGCTCGTCCGCCGGCTCAACCTCGTGTACCGCGAGGAGGAAGCGCTCTGGGAGCGCGATTTCGACAACGACGGGTTCGAGTGGATCGACGGCGGTGCCGCCCAGGACAGCGTGGTGGCCTTCCTCCGCAAGTCGTCGGACGGCGACAAGATCGCCGTGTTCGCCAACTTCTCCGGCCAGCCGGTGCGGATGCGTCTCGGGCTTCCCGAGGCGGGCGTGTGGCACGAGATCCTGAACACCGATGCCGGTGAGTACGGCGGCTCGGGCGTCGGGAACTTCGGCAGCGTGACCGCAACGGACGACCCGTGGGCAGGCCGCCCGTCGTCGGCGGAGGTGCAGTTGCCGCCGCTCGGTGTCATCTGGCTCAAGCTCGCGCGCTGATCCTGCGCTGCCCTGCGGCTCCCGCCTCTCCCGCCGCTCCTGCTTCTCCCGCCGCTCTTGCTTCTCCCGAAATCGAAGGGGATCTGCCCCGACTCGGCGACTTCATGCCGATGTCGGGGGCGAAGACCGAGAATCCCCTTCGATTTCGGGAGGGGCGGGGCGAGGCGGGGGCGAGGCGGGGCGGGTCGAGGGCGGCGCGGCCCGGCGGGCGGAACGAGCGCTCAGTAGAGCAGCATCGTCAGCCGACGGCGCGCGGCCACGACCGAGGGGGCGTCCGTGCCGACGATCTCGAAGTACTCGAGCAGTCGCGTGCGGGCGACGTCTTTAGCCGCAGGATCGAGAGTCGGAAACACGGTCAGGACGCGGTCGAAGGCGTCGTCGACGTGGCCGCCGCTGACATCGAGGTCGGCCACCGCCAGCTGCGCCTCCAGGTCGTTCGGCGCGGCCGCGGCAGCACTGCGGACATCGGCCATCGTGACGCCCTGCAGACGGGCCAGCAACGAGACCTGGGCCAGCCCGGCGACCGCCAGCTGATCGCGCGGGTCCTGAGCGATCGCGGTGCGGTAGGCCGCCTGAGCCGCGGCGTAGTCGCCCTTCTCGATAGCGTCGTAGGCGTCTTGGTGGTGCGGAGGCAGGGGCTCCGGCTCGGGCTCGGCGGCCGGGCCGCTCTCGTCGGGGGTCGCGCCGCCCTCGACCGCTACGCGCCCGGTGACGCCGTTCTGCTCGGCGAGCTGAAGCACCTGCTCGAAGACGTCGCGCACCTGCGCCTCCGGGAGCGCGCCCACGAAGAGCGAGACGGGGCGCCCGCCGATGACGGCGGCAACGGTCGGGATCGACTGCGCCTGGAACGCCTGTGTGAGCTGGGGGTTCGTGTCGGCGTCGACCTTCGCCAGGACGAACCGGCCGTCGTACTCGACGACGAGCTTCTCCAGGATCGGAGACAGCTGCTTGCAGGGGCCGCACCACTCCGCCCAGATGTCGACGATGACCGGGACGGTGTTGCTCAGGTCGAGGACCGCCGAGAAGGTGGCGTCGGTGACGTCGATGACCAGGGACGGCAGAGAGCCGACCGGGGCGTCAGCCCCGGCGTCCGGCCCCGGCCCGCCGTCGACGGAGGCGCCGGGACCCGCTGTCGGGGCCTGCGCCCGATTCACCAGGGAGGAGAGATCGACTGCACCGCGGAGGCTCGCGGCGCTCGGGGGAACGTTGCTCATGACACTTCTTTCGCTGAGATCAGACCTTGACTGAAACCGAGCAGAACGATCTTGTCGCTCGAACCGACCGGGGGAACGGAGAAGAGCAGTTGGACGCCGTAGGTGGCGACGAGGCCCTTCGTCGACTTCGAGACGCCGCTGAGCGACTTGACCTCGCCCTCGGTGTTGACCTCCGCGCCGGGCTTCGTCGGTTTGACCGTCTCGATCTCGTTGAGGGACACCGAGACGATGGCGCCCGCGTTGATCGTCGCGAAGGCGACGCTCGGGTCGGTGGCGGTCTCGCTCGAGTAGGCGATCGAGGCCGTCGCCGGCAATTTCGCCGACTTGGCGTCTTTGTACGGCTTGCCGATCTTGTCGCGGAGGGTGTCGCCGTCCTTCTGGAAGTACTTCGCATCGGAACTCGCGTCGGAGTTCTTGAGGATGTCGGCGTAGGCCCCGGCCAGCTTGTCCGGCTCCATCGTGAGGAGCTTGACATCGGGTGCGAGTCGAGCCGATCCGATGCTCGCGGGAGCGACTCGCGGGATCTGCGCGCCGGCCTCGAGGCCCACCAGATAGTCGACCTTGTAGGGATCGCGAGCGGTCTGCTGGAGCAGCATCACACCGACGGGTGAGACCTTCGTGTCGGCCGTGGCGTCCTGCACCACGGCGAACACCGTTCGCGGCCACGAGTCGACCTGCTGCGGCAGGGTCAACGTGATCTTGCCCGACGGGATGGTGACCGGCGCGGCAGCGGTCTTGTCCGCCTTGCGGATCGTGTAGTTGGCCGTGCGTTGAGCGAGGGCGGGCCCGGTGAAGCGGGTGCCGGCAAGGGTTGCGTCCAGGTTCTTGTCGGCCTGCGTCTGGACCGCGGTGATGCGCTGGATGATCCTGGTGGCCTGCGACACCGTCACGGCCGGCGGCTGGAGGTCGCTCGCCTGCGGCACCGCGGTCGACGAGGCGGTGGGCGTCGGAGCGGCCGTGGAGTCACCCGACTGGATCTGCGGCCAGTAGTCGGACGAGCAACCGGCCAGGCCGAGCGACGCGACGAGCACGACGGGAACCACGGCCACCATGCGTCGACCGCGGCTTCCGCGCCCCGCACCACTGCCGAGCGCGGCCCGACGCGTGGAGCGCACGGAGCCGCGACGCTCCGAGCGAGGAAGCCTCGTACGACCGCCGCCCGAGTTGCGGCGCGGGCCCCGCGTGCGACGGTGATGACGAATGGCCCAGACGAAGAGGAGGATGCCGATGATGAAGACGAGCAGACCGGCCGAGAGGAGCGGGCCGACCAGCGGGGTCGCCGTCGAGAGCGGCCAGGTGACCGAGACCGTCTTCGGCGCCGGGTCGCTTCCGTCCGAGGCCACGATCAGCGAGATGTCGTCGGGTGCGTCGAGGGAGAAGTTGAGTTCGGGCCCGGTGTACTGCTCGTACCAGAGATCGGAATCGGCAGGATCGGGGGTCGTCGAGCTGCCGGGGACGGTCTTGGTCACGAGTTTCTGCGTGGCCTTGTCGAACGACACCTGGTTGTAGCTCGCGTCGCCCACCCACCCCTTGATGTCGGTCGAGCGGGCGTACGCCGCGAACGCCTTCGAGCCGCCCGCGATGTGGATGCTCTCGCGCCCGGGGATCCCCTTGAGGGCCTTCGCCGGGATGACGGTGATCGGGGCGTCCGACTTCATCGAGATCGACGACGTGACCGAATCGGGTGGAGCGAAGACCGTTCGTTGCGCGAGACCGAGCAGGACGAGCAGAGCCGCCACCACCAGGGTCACGACGGCAAAGACGAAGCGCACAGTGATTCTCCCTTCGTGCCACCATCCGGGAACTGGCGGCAGCGAATTTAAGACGTTTCAGGATAGCCGACGTCTCTGGGAGCAACCTAGCCAGCGCGGCGAGCGGCCCGATCCCGCTAAAATACGAAGGTTCGCCTTCGACCGGTGAGCCGTCCACTCGTTCATCGTCAACGTGCCTTGCCGTATCCAGGGCTCGCCCCAACCACCCACAGGGAGACATCGTGGCCACTGATGAGGCTGAATTCGGAACAGAACTTCGCGGCTACAAGAAAGAAGAGGTCGAGAAGGCTCTTCAAGACCTTCGCCGCGAGCTGATCAAGGCGAACAACGACCGCGCGGAGCAGTCCAACGAGACCAAGCAGCTCGCGCAGCGCGTCGACGAGCTCGAGCAGGAGCTCGAGGAGGTCGGCGAGCCGAGCTACAAGGGCCTCGGCGCGAAGCTGGAGAACACCCTCCGCCTCGCCGAAGAGCAGTCCAACGACCTCATCGCGAAGACCGAGCGCGAGGCCTCCTCCCTTCGCACCTCGACCGCGGACGAAGCCCAGCGCGTCACCGAAGAGGCCAGCGAACGAGCCGCCGACATCCTCGACGACGCCAGGGACGCGCTGCGGCACAGATCGAGGAGTCGACCGGCGAGGCCGACCGTTTGGTCGCGCGCGCGAAGGCCGACGCCGAAACGACGATCACCGAGGCCGAGCGCGACGCCGCGGCCATCCGCACCACCGCCTCGACGGAGGCCGCTGAAGCCCTCGCGACGGCGCGACGCGAAGCGGCCGCCCTCCGCGCCGAGGCCGAACGCGAAGTCACCGACCTCCGCGCCGCTGTCGCCGCCGAGGTCGCCGAAGCCCGCGACGGCGCGGCCGACCTCGCTCGCCAGACGGAAGAGTCGCGAGCCCGCTTCGTCAGCGACACCGAGCGCCAGCGCGCCGACCTCGAACTCGAGGGAGTCACGATCCGCGACGACCTCGCACGACTCGACGAGTCGACCCGCGCCGAGCTCGACCGCGAGGTCGCCGCCCGCCGCGACGCCCTCGACCGCGAAGTCCTCGGCACGCGCGCCGAACTCGACGACGACGCCGCCAATCAGCGCGCCGACCTCGACCGCGAGATCACCGCCGCACGTGCCGCCCTGGAGAACGACGCCGCCACGACCCGTCAGGCGCTCGAGCGCGAAGCCGAGACCACCAGAGCCGACCTCGACCGCGAGGTCGAAGAGGCCCACGCCGACATCGAGGCCGCGCGCGAGGCGAGCCGCGAAGAGATCGAGCGGACGACGACTCAGACGCGAGAGCAGCTCGAGCGCGACGTCGCCCAGACGAAAGAGCGCCTCGAGCGCGAGACCGCCGAGCAGGCGGCGCGCCTTGCCGCAGAGGCGGAACGCGCGCAGGCGGACCTCGCCGCCGACCTGGCGGAGACGCGCGCCCGACTCGCTCACGACGACGAAGAGCAGCGCGCTCGTCTCCTCAACGAGCGAGAGACCCTCGATGCCGAGATCCGCGCCGAACGCGAGCGCGTCCGGGCCGTCCTCGAACGCGAGGCGGAGGACGCCAGGAGCGCCCTCGCGGTCGAACTGGCGACGCGTCGGGACGAGGCCGAGAGCGATTTCGTCGACCGTCACCACGCGGCCGTCGCAGAGACGCAGCAGTTCCTCGACGAGGCCAACGCACAGCTGGCCGATGTCACGGCGCGCGCCGAAGCCAAGCGCCGCGAATCACGCACGGCTGAGGAGAACGCCTACTCTCAGGCGCGGAAGACTCGCTCCGACTCCGAGCGGGTCGCCGCCGAGACGCTGAGCAACGCGCAGTCCCGCGCCGAGTTCATCGTGTCCGACGCCGAACGGCAGGCCCGCGACCTCCTCGGTGACGCCGAAGAGCGCCTCGCAGCCATCAATCACGAGCGCGACTCCGTGGCCACCTACTTCGAGAACCTCCGTGGCATGGTGACCCAGATCGACCAGGTCTCACCGGAGTGAGAATCGTCAACCCCTACCGATTGGGTCTCTTCGGAGGCCTGGGGGTTCTCACGGCAGTCGTCATCGGGACGGCCATCGGCGAGCTCTCGACGATCCTCACCTACGTCGGCGTAGCCCTGTTCCTCGCGCTCGGTCTGGATCCGGTCGTGCAGTGGTTCGAGACGCGCCGCGTGCCGAGGCCGCTCGCGATCACCATCGTCATGGTCGCGGTCCTGCTGGCCTTCGTCGGCGTGGTGTTCGCCATCGTGCCCACCATCGTCAGCCAGACCACCGACCTGGTCAACAACCTCGCCAGCTACCTGCAGAGCGTCACGGCCAAGCAGTTCGTCGACAACCTGCAGTCGCTCGTGCCCAAGAACGTCTTCAACGTCCAGAGCGGCCTCAACACGGTGGTCGACTTCCTGACCGACCCGAAGAACATCGTCACGATCGGCGGTGGTGTCCTCGCCGTCGGTGTCGCGATCTCGAACGGTCTCGCCGGAACCCTCATCGTGCTGATCCTGACCCTTTACTTCATGGCATCGCTGAACAGCATGAAACACGGTCTCTACCAGCTCGTCCAGAAGTCGAGCCGCACGGAGTTCGCCCGGATCGCCGACGCCATCAGCGCCTCGGTGGGCCGGTACGTGATCGGTCAGGTGGCCCTCGCCCTGTTGAACGGCATCCTGAGCTTCATCGTGCTCTCGATCGCGCACGCCCAGCTTCCGGCCTTCTTCGCGTTCATCGCCTTCATCGGGGCGCTGATCCCCCTGGTCGGCACGGTGAGCGCCGCAGCGGTCATCGTGCTGGCTCAGGTCGCCCTGCTGCCGCTCTCGCCGGCGACCTGGATCGCTCTGGCCATCTGGTACCTCGTCTACATGCAGGTCGAGGCGTACGTCCTCGCGCCACGCGTGATGCGACGAGCTGTGAAGGTTCCCGGCGTCCTCGTCATCATCGCCGCCCTGGTCGGCGGCACGCTGCTCGGAGTGCTCGGCGCTTTGATCGCGGTCCCCGTCGCGGCGGCGATCCTCCTCATCGTGCGAGAAGTCATCATCCCGCGTCAGAACGAACGCTAGGGGCCCGGCTCAGGACCGCCACACCTCGGGGAGGGGAGTGCGTCCGGGTTGACGACACGCACGATCTCGTCGAGGACGCGGCGCGTCTGCGACTCCCCCACCCACAGGTGCTTGCCGCCCTCGACTTCGACGAGCGTCGCCTCGGGCACAGCGGCGAACTTCTCACGCGCTTCGGCCGGTCGGAGGAAATCGTCGAACTCGGGCACGACGGCAACGAACGGATGCGGGGTTCCGGCCCAGCGGGCCAGCTCGTCGTCGCTGGTTCGGCGCAGAGGCGGGGAGAGCAGGATCAGCCCGGCGACCTCGTGCTGTCGGCCGTGCTTCAGCGCCACCTCGGTGCCGAACGACCAACCGACCAGCCACGGAGTGGGAAGCCCCTGTGCAGCGACGAACGCCACTGCAGCGGCCAGGTCGAACTGCTCCGTCTCACCGTCGCCGAATTCTCCCTCGCTGCGCCCGCGAGGCGACGAGGCGCTCCGGAAATTGAAACGCAGGACCGCGAGATGGGCCAGCGCCGGCAGGCGGGCCGCGGCCTTGCGGATGATGTGGGAGTCCATGAACCCGCCGGCCGTCGGCAGCGGGTGCAGGGTGAGGAGCGTCGCCACGGGCGCGCGGTCTTTCGGCACGGCGAGTTCGCCGACCAGCGTCAGGCCGTCTTCGGTGTGGAGCTCGATGTCGGTGCGCGTGGCGGGCAATTCGACGCCGCCCCGGATCTCGATCTCCGCGTGAGCCGTCCGGCTCGTGTCGCTCGTGTCGCTCGTGTCGCTCAGAAGATCCTCCAGCAGTGCGTGTGCCAGTGCCGCCGCGCGGCCAGGTCGGCCTCCTCACCGAAGAGTCCGTCGGCCCTCCAGATCACCATGTGCGGCGTACCCGGCTCGATGCTCAACGAACACGATGGGCACACGTACGGCTTGGACGACGAGGTGCCGGCGATCGCCTGCACCGTGTACTCGCGACCGTGCCTCACTTCGGTGTGCTGACCGCCATAGAGGATCCGAGAGAGATCTGACCTCGCCTCGGCGACCGACTCGTCACGCGGCCCGGAGGGGCGACGGGGTCGGTTGCTGCGGGGCATGCCATCCAGCCTATTAGGACACCGACTGCTTGTCGGGCACGAAGGAGCGGTCGGTCGCCGTGCCGAAGCCGTCGGCCCCGCTCACCAGCGAGCGGCGATACCGATCAATACCAGTTGAACGACTGCGAGTGAGCCCACGCACCACAGGGAGTGCCGTAGCGACCCTGAATGTAGTTCAGGCCCCACGTGATCTGCGTCGCTGCGCTGGTCTGCCAGTCGGCGCCGACGGAAGCCATCTTGCTGCCGGGGAGCGCCTGCGGGATGCCATAGGCACCCGAAGGGTTGGAGGCGTAGACGTTCCACCCGGACTCGCGGTTCCAGAGGGAGACGAGGCAGTTGTACTGGTCGGTGCCCCAGCCACGAGCGGCGACAAGCTGGGCGCCGACGGCCTGGGCGCTGCCCGGAGTTGCGGCCGCAGCGACGGGCGCAGTCGGCGTCGTCGCCGCCGCGGCACCCGACGACGTGGTCGACGCCTTGACCGTGGCGGCCACCTTCGGCTTGGCGACCACGGGGGCCGTGTACTCGACCGTGTAGGCGTCGCGGCTGGTCGAGACCTCTCCGCCGGACGCGGCGGTGTAGCTCTGGCCTTGGACGGCGTAGCCGGCGCCCGTGGCGGTCGGAACCGCAGTCGACGGAGCGCTCGTCGACGCGTAGGCGCCCGAAAGAGGATTGACCAGCGAACCGGACACGAAGGCGAACGTCGCAGCAAAACCGATGAGGGGCAGGATCACGCGCTTACGAACGCGCGGAGGACGCTGGAACGACGCCGACACGGTAGTCGCCGGAGAGACACGTCTGACCGGCCGGTACACGCTGACCGGCCGATGCGCCTGCGCCACGTGGGGTCTCGGAACGGCCGACCGGCTGGAGCGCCCTTCGGACGTCGCATCGTGGATGCGAGGTGAACGAGCCTTACCGGATACGTGAACTGCCGCGTGCCTACCCATAAGTTCGATAACTATAACGGACAGATCACGAGGAGCAAAGGGCGACTCACCGAACGGCTAGCATCACATCGACGACGGAGTCGAGGACGAGATCGACCTGGGCCTCGCGGTAGCCGCCCCGTTTCGGCCGGAAGACACTGGTCCGGACCTCTTCGATACTGAGGGCCTTGCCCTCGGAGAAGTACCCCTTGAGGCGCGTGACGAGGCGATCGACGTCTTTGGGGTGGTAGCCGGTCGACAGGAACGACACGCGATCGAACCGGTGCCCCTCGGGGCGTTCGAGACGGCTCACCAAGGCTTCGGCCGTGGCCCGCGCCTCGGAGAACCACGTGTCGTCACCCGTGTCGCGGAGCACGCGCTCCCGCTCGCGCGTCGCGAAGGCGTCCTCCAGCCGCTCGAGGGCCGAGTCGACGTGCTCGGGCGAGTAACCGCCCTTGACCATGCCGAACGCCATCCGACGGATGCTCTCGGCGCTCACGGTGCCGGACTCGCCGCCCGAATACGTCTCGCGCGCCTCGAGCAGGAAGTCTTCGACCTGCTTGACGTCGTATCCGCGCTTTGACCCGGTCACTTTCGGAAATGTCGAACTCACGCGCCCATTGTGCCGTACAAAGCCTCCGAGCCGGACGAGGACCGCCTGGTAGCGCGGCGCGTCAGGTGACGATGAGGAAGATCGCGTAGGCGACGACCGCCGACGGCAGTGTGCTGTCGAGGCGGTCGAGGAACCCGCCGTGGCCGGGGAGCCAGGTCGAGATGTCTTTGATGCCGAGGTCGCGCTTGATGAGCGACTCGGTCAGGTCGCCCACGGTGGCCGTCAGGGTCAGGACGGCGCCGAGCACGATTCCCAGCCACCACGGCTCGTGGATCATGAAGAGCGAGATCAGGACGCCCGCGATCATGGCGGCCGCGAGGGATCCTGCGAAGCCCTCCCACGTCTTCTTGGGGCTGATGCGCGGCGCCATCGGGTGCTTGCCGAAGTTGAGGCCCGTCGCGTAGGCCCCGGTGTCGACCGCGATGACGATGATGAGCGCCCCGAGGGCCCACCACTGGCCGCCCTTCTGAGCGGTCAGGAGGACCAGGAAGGACCCGAGGAACGTCGTGTAGATCTGGACGAACGCACCCGTTCCCAGATCACGCCAGAGGTCGACGGCGCTGGACCGGTGCCCCGGCGCCAGCGCGGAGCCGAGACGCCAGAGGGAAATGAAGACGATGCCTCCGAGCAGCGTGAGCCACTGCCCCTCGGCACCCCAGAAGAAGGCGGCCGGGACGACGGCGACGCCCGCGATGGCACTGGGGACCCGCGGGACGTTGCGACCTGCGAAGCGCAGAGCGCTCGTGAGCTCGATCACCATGAAGAAGATCAGGACCGCCGCGACGATCATGAAGAGCGACTTGATGAGGATCAGGCTGACCAGGACGGAACCGCCCAGCCCGATGCCGATGCCGATCGCGGCGGGGAGATTGCGCCCGGTTCGCGCCGTCAGTTTCTCATTGCCCGCTTCGATCCGTGCGCGCTGGGCGCGCAACTGGGCCTCGAGGTCGTGGCGTGCGCCCTGGGCGCGCGCATCGAACTCGGCGCGTCGAGACGCGGGATGTTCCGGCCCGTGGCCGTCGTCGGACGAGCGATCGGGTTCTGAGGGCACGGTGTCCATCAGACTTCGAGCAGCTCCGCTTCTTTCTTCTTGAGGGCTTCGTCGATGGAGTCGACGTGGCTCTTCGTGATCGCCTCGAGCTCTTTCTCGGCGCGAGCGACCTCGTCGTCTCCGACCTCGGTCTTCTGCGCGTCGAGGTCGTCTTTCGCGCGGCGGCGAATGTTGCGGATCGCGACCTTGGCGTCTTCGCCCTTGCCCTTGACGATCTTGACGAACTCTTTGCGGCGATCCTGAGTGAGCTCGGGGATCGTCACTCGGACGATCGTGCCGTCGTTCGTCGGGCTGGCACCGAGGTTCGGGAACGTCGCGATGGCGCGCTCGATCTCTTTCAGAGCCGTCTTGTCGTACGGAGTGACGATGAGGGTGCGCGCCTCGGGTGCCTGCAGCGACGCCAGCTGCGCGAGGGGCGTCGGGGTGCCGTAGTAGTCGACCGGGATCTTCTGGAACAGGGCCGGGTTGATCCGGCCGGTACGAACCGTGTTGAAGTCGTCTTTAGCGACCTCGACGGCCTTGCCCATCTTGTCTCTGGTCTCGGTGAGTACGTCAGTGATCGCCACAATGCTCCTTATGTCTCCGTCAGCTTACCCGGGTGGACGAGGCCGGTCGTCGACCGCTTCGCCGCGCGCCGGTCAGTTGCTGACGAGAGTTCCGATGCGTTCGCCGCGGATCGCGCGAGCCACGTTGCCGTCGCCCTCCATGCCGAAGACGTGCATCGGCATGCCGTTGTCCATGCAGAGGCTGAACGCGGTGGAGTCGACGACTTTGAGGCCCTGCACGAGCGCCTCCTGGTACGTGAGCTTGTCGAGCTTCTTGGCCGAGGGATCTTTGCGAGGGTCGGCCGAGTAGACGCCGTCCACGCCGTTCTTGGCCACCAGGACCTCGTCGGCACCGATCTCGAGAGCGCGCTGGGCCGAGACCGTGTCGGTCGAGAAGTACGGAAGACCCGCCCCCGCACCGAAGATGACGATGCGGCCCTTCTCGAGGTGGCGACCGGCTCGGCGGGGAATGTACGGCTCTGCGACCTGGGTCATCGAGATGGCCGACTGGACGCGGGTCGCGGCTCCCGCCTGCTCGAGGAAGTCTTGAAGGGCGAGGGCGTTCATGACGGTTCCCAGCATCCCCATGTAGTCGGCACGGCCACGATCCATGCCGCGCTGGCTGAGTTCGGCGCCGCGGAAGAAATTGCCGCCGCCGACGACGATGGCGACCTCGACCTCGGCCGACGCCTCGGCGATCTCCTGAGCGAGGGCGCTGACCACGTCGGGATTGACGCCGAGAGAGCCGCCGCCGAAGGCCTCCCCGAGAGTTTGAGGAGGACGCGCCTGCGGTTGGTCTTGGGTGTCTTCATGGGTGGGTCGTCTCCCTCGTGATGGCTTGTGTCAGGCTATCCAGTTTTGGGGGCGGAGAACTGGCGCTCCGTCGTTCGTCACGGCCGATTTTCGGCAGAGAAATGGGGCCCCCGACGATTTCTCGTCGTGGGCCCCAGTCACCACTGTGTTACGCGCCGACCTTGACTCGGGCGAAGCCCGTGATGGTCATGCCCGCCTCGGTGAGCACCTTCTGCACCGACTGCTTCGAGTCTTTGGCGTACGGCTGGTCGAGGAGGGCGATCTCCTTGAAGAAACCGGTGAGGCGTCCTTCGATGATCTTCGGCAGGGCGGCCTCGGGCTTGCCCTCGTTCTTCGCGGTCTCCTCGACGATGGCGCGCTCACGGGCGACCTCGTCGGCCGGGACCTCGTCGCGGCTCAGGAACTTCGGAGCGGCGAAGGCGATGTGCTGAGCGATCGAGCGAGCGGTCTCGGCGTCGCCACCGGTGTACCCCACGACCACGCCGACCTGCGGAGGCAGGTCTTTGGAGGTCTTGTGGAGGTAGATCGCGAACTCGTCGCCCTTCACGGAGGCGACCGTGCGGAGCTCGATCTTCTCGCCGAGGAGGGCGGCTTCGTCGTTGACGAGCTCGCCGACGGTCTGGCTGCCGGCCGAAGCCGCGTTGCCGGCCTCGGCGCTGTCGGCGCCTGCGGCGGCGACGGCGTCGAGAACGGTCTCGGCCAGAGCGACGAACTTGTCGTTCTTCGCGACGAAGTCGGTCTCGCTCGCGAGCTCGATCAAGGTCGCCGAACCGGTGCCCGCCTTGGCTGTGACGAGGCCCGCGGTCGTGATGCGACCTTCGCGCTTCGCGACACCCTTGAGGCCCTTGACGCGAAGGATCTCGATCGCCTTCTCGAGGTCGCCGTCGGCCTCGACGAGCGCGTTCTTGCTGTCGAGCATGCCGGCGCCGAGGCGGTCGCGCAGCTCTTTGACATCTGCCAGGGAGTAGTTGGCCATAGATGTGCCCACCTTTCGTGGATCAGGCTTACTGGGAGGAAAAGGGTGTGTTACTTGGCGTCCGCAGCGGCGTCGATGGCAGCGGCCTCGGGGTCGACGGCGTTCGCGACCTCAGGATCGGCTTCTGCGACCGGCTCGGCGACGGGCTCCCCGATCGCCTTGTCGGCGACCTGCGCGTCGGCGTCGTTCTCGGCGGTGGGCTCGGGAGCGTCGGTGGTGGCACCCACGGAGCGCACGGCCTCGCGGAGCTCGACGGCCTCCTTGTCGTCGGCCTCGGTCGTCTGGGCGAGAAGCTCGGCTTCCCACTCGGCGAGGGGCTCGACGGGGGCGCCTTCGGCCTCGGGCTTCTGGTGACGCTGGATGAGACCCTCGGCGGCGGCGTCGGCGACGATGCGCGTCAGCAGACCGACGGAGCGGATCGCGTCGTCGTTGCCCGGGATCGGGAACTGGATCTCGTCGGGGTCGCAGTTGGTGTCGAGGATGCCGATGACCGGGATGCCCAGCTTCTTGGCCTCGTCGATCGCGAGGTGCTCTTTCTTCGTGTCGACGACCCAGAGGGCGGACGGCGTCTTGGTGAGGTTGCGGATACCACCGAGCGTCTTGTGCAGCTTGTCGAGCTCACGCTTCTTGATCAGGAGCTCTTTCTTGGTGAAGCCCTGGGTGGTGTCGTCGAAGTCGATCTCTTCGAGCTCTTTCATGCGGGCGAGGCGCTTCGAGACCGTCTGGAAGTTGGTCAGGAGCCCACCGAGCCAGCGCTGATTGACGAACGGCTGACCGACGCGGATGGCCTGCTCGGAGATGGACCCCTGAGCCTGCTTCTTGGTGCCGACGAAGAGGATGGTGCCGCCGTGGGCGACCGTCTCCTTGACGAAGTCGTACGCCTTGTCGATGTAGCCGAGCGACTGCTGGAGGTCGATGATGTGGATGCCGGAGCGCTCGGCGAGGATGAAGCGCTTGACCTTCGGGTTCCAGCGACGGGTCTGGTGTCCGAAGTGGACGCCGCTGTCGAGCAGCTGGCGAATGGTGACGACGGCCATGGCCGTTCTCCTGTTCTACGCACGCGGACGCGCACGTCTTTTCGGTTGAATGGACGACCGGTCGGTCGCCTCTGCCTGGTGCCCGGGCACGCATCCGCCTTGTGAAAGGACCGAGTGGATGTGGAGGCCGGTGCGCGACTCGGAGAGTCGCTGGGCACGCGAAGTCAGCCTGCTGAGCAGACTGCACAGTAATAGTAGCACCACGAACGCCCCGTCCCTCTGCGGAGAACGGGGCGTTCGCGGGGATCGCGAGGCGGTGGGATCCTGGGGTCGTCCTGGCGTGTCTTCTAAGCGGATGCCGGAACGGCGTCGGCACCCATCTCTTCGAGCGACCTCCCCTTGGTCTCCTTGATCTTGAAGTACACGAAGATCAGGGAGAGGAAGGCGAACAGGGCGAAGATCCCGTAGGACAGCGACAGGCTGACGGCGGCCAGCGCCGGGAAGGCGACTGTGACGACGAAGTTGGCGATCCAGTTGGCGCTGGAGCCGATGCCGAGGGCGGCAGCGCGAATGGTCGGCGGGAACATCTCGCCGAGGAGGACCCACATCAGCGGACCCCACGTGGCACCGAACGAGATGACGAAGATGTTCGCCGCGACCAGCGCGATCGGCCCCCAGGCTCCGGGCAGCTGCGGAGAGCCGTTGACCATGTGCGACTGGCTGAACGAGATCGCCATGAAGGCCAGGCTGATCGTCATGCCGATCGACCCGGCGAGGAGCATCGGTCGACGCCCGACCCTGTCGACCAGGGCGATGGCCACGAACGTCACGGCGACGTTCACGACGGATGTGATCGTCGAGATCAGGAACGACTGGGACTCCTTGAAGCCGACGGCCTGCCAGAGCGTCGTCGAGTAGTAGAAGATGACGTTGATCCCGACGAACTGCTGGAAGATGGCCAGGATGATGCCGACCCAGACGATCGGCTGCAGGCCGAAGCGGGGCCCGCGGATGCTCGACTTCTTGGTGAGGGCCGCCTCTTTCTTGATGGCGTCTTCGATGTCGTGGAGGTTCGTCTCGACGGTCTCCGTCGGAACGATCTGCTTGAGGACGTCTCGAGCCTCGTCGCGGCGCCCTTCACCGGCCAGGTAACGAGGCGACTCGGGAAGCCGCAGCGCGAGGATGCCGTAGACCACCGAGGGGATGACGCCGACGAGGAACATCCAGCGCCAGGCGGGGAAGGGGCCGATCATGCCGTCGGCCGACCCGCCGATGACGGCGAACAGCTGGTCGGAGCCGAGGGCGGCGAAGATGCCCAGCGTGATGGCGAGCTGCTGGAACGAGCCGAGACGACCGCGGATGCCCTTGGGAGAGACCTCGGAGATGTAGGCGGGAGCGATGACCGAGGCGATGCCGATGCCGAGGCCGCCGACGAGACGCCAGATGATGAAGTCCCACGTGGCGAAGGCGAGACCCGCGAGGATCGAGCTCGCCAGGAACAGGATCGCGGCGATGACCATCACGCGGATACGGCCCCAGCGATCGGCGAAGCGGCCGCCGAGGTAAGCGCCCACCGCACAGCCGATCAGAGCGGACGCGACGACGATGCCGGAGGCGGCGTCGGGGATATCGAACTCTTTCCCGATCGAATTCACCGCGCCGTTGATGACGGACGAGTCGAAGCCGAACAGGAAGCCACCGATGGCCGCGACGACGGCGAGGGCCGTCACCCGCCGATTCAATTTCTTCTCGCTGGCCGGTGTATCGCTGCTCACAGCTTCGGACACTTTGTTCTACTTTCTCTCGCGAGAAGCAGCGACTCGTGATCGCCGCTCCCCCACAGATCGGCATGCACGAATCGTTGTGCACAGATGCACAGTACGCGCTTCGAACACTCCCGCGGACGTCGCAGGCTTTCCCCATGAAGGTCTCGTTCGATTGTGCTCCTCCCCGCGGGCGCATGCCCGGCGCGCTTGCCCCAGGGCTGTTCGCCGCGTTCGCCGTGCTCCTCGTGGTGGTGATCGGGCCCTCCTCGTCCAGCACGGCTGCCGTCGGCGAGCACGGCACCGGTTCCCGCGCCCACGACCCGACCCCGCGCTGGTCGTGGCCGGTCCCGCTCCCCCACGACGTCGTCCGCGACTTCGAGGCTCCGGCCGAGAAGTGGTCGCCCGGCCACCGCGGCATCGATGTGTCGGCCGGGCCGGCCGCCGTCGTCCTCGCACCGGACTCGGGGGTGGTCCACTTCGCCGGGGTGGTGGTCGACCGGCCGGTGCTGTCGCTGGCGCACGACGGCGGCGTTCTCTCCAGCTTCGAACCGGTCGTCGCGACCGTGGCGCGAGGCGACCCGATCCAGCGCGGGCAGCCGATCGGCGTTCTTCAGCCGGGGCACTGTTCGGCCGACACCTGCCTCCATCTCGGCGCACGGATCGACGGCGAGTACGTCTCGCCGCTGCTCCTCCTCGGCGACGTGCGACGGGCCGTGCTGCTGCCCACCCGGCGCTGACGTCGGCCTCGAGCGGTCAGGCCCGCGGGTGCGCCGACCGGTAGCTCTCGCGCAGGCGCTCGGTGGAGACGTGCGTGTAGATCTGCGTCGTGCCGAGACTGGCGTGGCCGAGGAGCTCCTGGACGGCCCGCAGATCCGCGCCGCCGTCGAGAAGGTGCGTCGCAGCCGTGTGACGCAGGGAGTGCGGGCCGGCCGGCCCGGAGCCGGGGAGAGGCTCGAGCAGCCGCGCGACGAGGGTGTAGACGGCGCGAGAGCCGAGTCGTCGCCCCGATCGCCCGAGGAAGAACGCCACCGCGTCGGCTCCGGCGTGAGCGGCGAATACCGGCCGTGCGCCTTCGAGGTAGCGGCCGAGTGCCGCCGCGGCCGGCACGCCGAAGGGCACGACGCGCTGCTTCGCGCCCTTGCCGAGCACCCGCACGGTGAGGCGCTCCAGGTCGACGTCGCCCTGATCGGCGCCGACGAGCTCTCCGACGCGCAGGCCGGAACCGTAGAGCAGCTCGACGACCGCGAGATCGCGCAGGGCGCCGGGCTCGCCGGAGGCGGCCGCCGCCGACAGACTCTGGAGGATCCCGTCGATCTGGGGTCGCGTGAGCACCCGGGGCAGACGGCTCTCGGCTTTGGGAGCGCGCAGACGGACGCCGACGTCGGCCGGGATCCTGCCGCTCTCGTGCAACCACCGCGTGAAGCCCCGGACCGACGCCGAGCGCCGGGCGATCGTGGCGCGAGCGAGGTGCTGCTCGGTGCCCTGCCACAACCAGTCGCGCAGGGTGTCGAGGTCGAGGCCGGCGGTCGAGGGGTCCCCGTCGACTCGCGCCTCGATGAAGGCCAGCAGCGAGTCGAGGTCGTTCCGGTAGCCGCGGATGCTGTTCTCGCTCAGAGCCCGCCCGTGCCGGAGGTGCTCCAGGAACAACTCGAGGTCGTGTTGCAGCAGCGCGGCGGCCACGATCAGTCGGCCTCGGGCGACGGTCGTTTGCGCGAGAAGGCTTCGAGTTGTTCATCGGGCGGCATGGCCTCGAGGCGGGCCAGCACGTCGGCATCGAATCCGCCGAGCGGTGCGTACTCGTCGACCGGGACGGTCGAGTGCGTGATCCCGTCGGGATAGACGTGCACGAGGGAGAACGAGCGCAGGGCGTCGATCTGCCGCAGTTCGTCGCGCGGGGCCCCGAGGTCCATCGTCGTGCACGTCGCAGAGGCGACCGAGACCGGGACGCCGGCGAACAGACCGAAGGTCGAGTAGTGGAAATGCCCGGCCAGGATGGCTCGGACATCCGTCCCCTCGACCACCCGGGCCAGCTCGGCCTGATGCTGGAGCTGAAGGATGTTCATCAGTTCGAGCGGTGTCGCCAGGGGCGGGTGGTGCAGCGCGAGCAGCGTGCCGTGGGGCGCAGGATCGGCGAGCACTCCGGCCAGCCACTCGAGCTGGCGCGGGCTGATGTCACCGTGGTGGTAGCCGGGAACGGTGCTGTCGAAGGCCACGATGCGGAGGCCCCCGACGTCGTACACGCGATCCTGCGGATGGTCTTCTGCGGGCCCGGCGAGGTCGAGATCGAAGAGCTCGCGGGAGTACACCTCGCGCTCGTCGTGGTTACCCATCACCCAGACCACCTGCGCGCCGAGCTCCGCGGCGACCGGCTCGACGAGCGCGCGGAGGCGCGCGTACGCGTCGGGTTCGCCCAGGTCGGTCAGGTCGCCCGTGACGACGATGGCGTCGGGTCGACGGCCGGACCGCTCCAGCTGGCGCAGCGCGCTGACGACCTGCGCATCGGTGTCGATCACACCGCCCCACCGGGCCGCGTCGGCCAGGAAGTGCGTGTCGCTGAGGTGTGCGACCGTGAAGTCGGGAATCGGCGCAAGCCCTGCTGAAGTCACGTGCCCACCCTAGCCACGCCCACCCGAAGTGTCGGGCGAGTGCAGGGCGCGTCACCGGGCTGCGATCCACCCGTGCTCGCGCTCCTGTGCCAGGCCCGACAGTTCGAGCACGGCGAGGGTCGAGCGCACCTCGGCCTCCGCCAAGCCGGCTTCGACCGCCAGCCGGCCGACGTGCTTCGCTCGGCGCCCGAGACCGTCGAGAACGCGGAGTTCGGCCGGGCTCCGGCGATCGAGCCCGGTCGGGCGATCATGCCTGCCGGCCGTCGCAGGTATCAGCCCCGGCTCGAGCAACTGCAGGACGTCGGCGGCGCCCGTGATGCAGGTGACCTCGGGCTCGAGAAGCAGCCGATGGCATCCTGCCGACGACGGCGACGTGATGGGACCGGGAACGGCGCCGAGGGGGCGGTCGAGAGCTCTTGCGTGCCCTGCGGTGTTGAGCGCCCCGGACCGATGCCCGGCCTCGACCACGACGGTGGCACCGGTCATGGCCGCGAGGAGGCGGTTCCGCTGAAGAAAACGCCAGCGGCTCGGACTTGTACCGCACGCCGCTTCGGAGAGGACCGCCCCGTGCTCGGCCACCCGGGTCAGCAGTTCGTGGTGCCCGGACGGATAGTAGCGGTCGACGCCGCCCGCCATCACGGCAACGGTCGAGCCGTCGGCTGCGATGGCGGCGCGGTGAGCCATCCCGTCGATCCCGTAGGCCCCGCCGGAATGCACTCCGATACCGTGCGACACCAGTGAGTCGGCGAGTTCGCCCGCCACCTGTTCGCCGTAGGCCGTGGCGGCGCGCGACCCGACGAGAGCGACGCTCGGGCCCGCGGAGAGGTGTGAGGCGTCGCCCCGGACCCAGAGGGCGGCCGGCGCGTGCAGCCCGAGGTCGTCGAGCCCCACGGGCCACTCGACGTCGCCCGGAACGACGAGTCGCACGCCGAGCGTCGCCGCGCAGCGGAGCGCCGTGCGGTAGCGGACCGCGGTGTTGCGTGGTGCCCATCGCTCCCGGGCGGCCGAGAGGTCGAACCGCTCGGCGTCGCTCACCCCGGCTTCGGTGAGGGCGCGACGAAGATCGTCATCACCGAGGCGGAGTGCGGACAGCGCCGACGCCGGGCCGAAGGCCGATCGGAGGACTCCCCGACGGCGTCGCCCGGCTCGACGAGGCACGACCAGAGTGCCGAGGCGAAAGCGTCGTCGCTCGGATCGTCGCGGCCGAGAAGTCGCAGGGCACGAGTGATGTCGGACTGGTCGAACAGGTCGAAGACGCGGCCCCGGATCACAGCGACCTCCGGAGAGCGAGCGCACTCGCCACGTGCTCTGCCGTCGGGCGAGGCGCCGCGGCGAGATCCGCGAGGGTCCACGCCAGGCGCAGCACGCGATCGTAGCCGCGCATCGTCAGCCGACCGCCCTCCAGTGCTCCGTCGATGACCCGGGTCTCGTGCGGCGTGAGGCGGCGTGAACCCGAACGCAACCACTGCCCGGGAACCTCGGCGTTGAGCCGCCAGGGTGTGCCGATCAGACGTTCGGCGGCCCGCGCGCGCGCCGCGGCGACCCGGCTCCGCGCTTCGGCCGTGCTGACGGTCGAGGCGACCCCGTCGGCGGCGAGGCGAAACTGCGATGAGCTGATCCGATTCACGCGGAGCTGCAGATCGATGCGGTCGACCAGAGGGCCGGAGAGTCGCCCCAGGTACCGTCGCCGCTGGAACGGGGAGCAGCTGCAGGCGACGTCGCGGGAGCCGTAGTGGCCGCACGGGCAGGGGTTGGCGGCCATCACCAGTTGGAACCGGGCCGGGAACTCGGCCTTCCACCGCGACCGCTGGATCACCACCCGACCCGATTCGAGCGGTTGGCGAAGGCAGTCCAGCACCGACATCGGGAACTCGGGAGCCTCGTCGAGGAAGAGCACCCCGCGCGTCGCCCGGGAGGCGGCACCGGGGCGGAGCACGGCGCTGCCGCCGCCGATGAGTGCAGCCGCGCTGCACGAGTGGTGCGGGTCTTCGAACGGGGGCCTCGTCTCGAGTCGACCGTCGACCGGGAGTCCGGCAAGGGATCGGACCGAGGACACCTCGAGCGCAGCATCGACGTCGAGGTCGGGCAGGAGTGCCGGGAGCCGGGCGGCGAGCATGCTCTTGCCCGCGCCGGGTGGCCCGACCATCAGGAGGTGGTGCCCCCGGAGGCCGCGGCGATGAGGGCCTCGACGGCCTCCGTGTTGCCGATGACGTCGGCCAGCTCCAGCTCGGGCGCACTCTGCGGCGCAGCGGCCGAGGACAGGACCGGATCGACGTCGATGGACGTGAAATCGCCCCCGTGCCAGATGGCCGCCTCCCGAAGCGATGCAACACCCACGACGCGCACGCCGGGCACGAGGGAGGCCTCCTCGGCGTTGGCCGCAGGCACCATCACGACCTCGGCGCCGGCGCGCGCGGCACCCAGCACGGACGGCAGGATGCCTTGGACCGGGCGGAGCCTCCCGTCGAGACCCAGCTCACCGAGGTGGACGACCTCGGAGATCGAGCGGTGCGACACGAGATCGGCCGCCGCCAGGGCGGCGACGGCGATGCCGAGGTCGAACGACGAACCGTGCTTCGGCAGGGACGCCGGCGACAGGTTGATGGTGAGCTTCTTCGGCGGCAGCACGCAGCCGGAGTTCGCCGCCGCCGCCCGCACCCGATCGCGGGCCTCCCCGAGGGACGCGTCGGGCAGGCCGATGAGGAGGAACCCCGGCAGGCCGTCGCTGAGGTCGGCTTCGACCTCGACGACGGAGCCGTTCAAACCCATCAGGGTGATCACGCGCGTGCGGGCGACGCTCATGCGTCGACCCCGCGGAGGTGCTCGACCGTCTCGCCGTCTTCGCATCCCGAGGCGCCGCCCACGGTCACGCCGACCACGTCGATCCGGAGTCGATGCCCTTCGAGCGGGTGCTCGTGCGCCCAGCCCAGGGCCAGCCGCCGAAGCCGCACGACCTTCGCGGGCGTCACCGCTTCGAACGGATGGCCTGCCCCGTGCCCCGTGCGGGTCTTGACTTCGACGACGACGACCTCGTCGTCGATGGCCGCCACGATGTCGATCTCGCCGTCGCGGCACCGCCAGTTGCGCTCGATGATCCGGTAGCCGGCGCCCTCGAGGTACTCGGCGGCGAGCTGTTCGCCGCGGATCCCCAGTTCTCTGTTTGTCGTCATGTCGACCTCCTCTCTCGAGGATCTCGAGAAAGAAGCGGCCGGATCAGCCGGAGGCGAGAACCGTGGACAACTCGCCGCGCGACGAGGCCTGTGGAGAAGAGGCGGCGGGCCTACTCGTCGAGGGCGAGCTCTTTCGGCAGCTCGAGGTCGCGCGTGGTCAGCTCTTCGACGTTGACGTCTTTGAAGGTGAGCACTCGGACCGACTTGACGAAGCGATCCGATCGATAGACGTCCCACACCCAGACGTCGTTCATCGTCAGCTCGAAGTAGAAGTCGTGCTCGGTGTCGCGCCGCACGAGGTCGACCTCGTTGGCGAGGTAGAAGCGGCGCTCCGTCTCGATGACGTAGCGGAACTGCGACACCACGTCGCGGTATTCGCGATACAGAGCCAGTTCGACCTCTCGGTCGTAGTCTTCGAAATCGTCTTCGTCCATCGAGCGTCCATCCTACGCACCGCGAATGGCACCTGACGCCACGCGAAGGGCGTCAGTGCAGCCAGGTGAGGCGGTGCAGCGGGGACGGGCCGAGTTCGCCCAGGGCGGTGAAATGCGCTGCGGAGCCGTACCCCTTGTTTCCGGCCCAGCCGTAGCCGGGATAGACCTCGTCGTACGAGATCATCATGCGGTCGCGGTGGACCTTGGCGATCACCGAGGCGGCCGCAACGGACGCGCAATCGCGGTCGGCCTTGATGCGCGTGACGACTTTCGGAGCCGCTGTCATGGCCGGAGTCAGCCAGTCGTGACTGCCGTCGAGCAGGATCACGGAGTCGAGGATGCGGACTCCGGCTTCGTGCAGGTGCACAAGGGCCCGCCGGCCGGCGAGCCCGAGAGCCGCCACGATGCCCAACCGGTCGACCTCCTCCGCCTCGGCCAGCCCGACGGCCGACGCGTGCGCCCACGCCTGCGCCAGCGGGTACAGGGTCTCGCGTCGCTTCTCGCTCAGCATCTTGCTGTCGCGAAGGCCGTCGGGGTGCGGGTCGCAGCGGGCCAGCACGGCGCTCACGCCGACGGCCACCGGGCCGGCGATCGCTCCGCGGCCGACCTCGTCGCAGCCGACGACCCAGTGCGCGCCGGATTCGTGCAGCTCACGCTCGAATTCGAGCGTGGGATCGACGACGGCCATCATGACGCCGCTCCGCCCGCGGTCACTGCGCCGCCTTGTCGGTGCCGCGGAAGACCGAGGGGTAGTCGTCGAGCCAGGACCAGCGACTGGCCGGCCAGGTGATCACGAAGGCTCGGCCGACGACATCGGATTCCGGCACGAATCCTTTGCTCGGGGTGTTGGTCTGCAGCCGGCTGTCGGCCGAGTTGTAGCGGTTGTCGCCCTCGACCCAGAGCGAACCGGCGGGGACGGTGACCGAGAAGTCGTTCTGGGACTCTCGCGTCACCCCGTCGGGGAGCTTCGTGTACGGCTCGTCGAGCGGCACGCCGTTGACGGTCATCTGGCCGAAGTCGTTGCAGCAGGCGACCTTGTCGCCCGGCAGGCCGATGACGCGCTTGATCAGGTGGTCGTCGCTGTCCTGTGTGCCGAGGCCGACCTGCGTGAGGAACCACTGGACGCCGTCGACGACCGGGTTCCCCGTCGTGCTGGACGCCTGCTGCTCACCGGTCAACCAGCCTCCGGGATCTTTGAAGACCACGACGTCGCCGCGCTTGATCGGGGTGACCTTGGGGACGAGCTCGTTGACGATGATCCGGTCGTTGATCTGAAGGGTGTTCTCCATCGAGGCCGAGGGGATGTAGAACGAGCGCACCAAAAACGTCTTGATCAGGAACGAGATGAGCAGTGCGGCCAGGAAGATGATGACGAGGTCGCGGAGAAAGCGGCCGACGCTGTTCTTCTTGCGGGGCCGTCGGCCGTTGCGAGGCCGACGATCGCCGGACTCGGCATCGGACGAGTCGGACGAGGCCGAGCCCTCGGATGCGGGCCCACCGGCGGTCGAGCCGCCCGAGGAGGCGCCGATGGACGGCAGTTGCAACCCCCGCCGCAACCTGCCCATGAACGTGCTGTTATCTGTCATTTAACCACCAGAGCTCCCCGCCAAATCGTACTGGACGGGGAGCTCTGTTTCGGTGAAAGGGCTGAACGTGTCAGCGCAGCGACTAGTTGTCGCGCTTCTCCTTGATCTTGGCCTTCTTGCCGCGCAGCTCGCGGAGGTAGTACAGCTTGGCGCGACGAACGTCGCCGCGGCTGACCAGCTCGATGTGGTCGATGACCGGCGAGTGCACCGGGAAGGTGCGCTCGACGCCGACCTGGAAGCTCACCTTGCGGACGGTGAACGTCTCGCGGACGCTGTCGCCCTGACGGCCGATCACGACGCCCTGGAACACCTGGACACGCGAGCGCGTGCCTTCGATGATGTTCACGTGGACCTTGACGGTGTCGCCGGCGCGGAAGTCGGGGACATCGCTGCGAAGCGACGCTGCATCCAGACTGTCGAGGATGTGGCTCATAATGTTTCGCTCTCTGCAACCGCCACAGGTCGACCGCGGTTCGGAGTCCTCCTGGAGGAGGACACTACAAAAGGAATTCGTGCCTCGTGAAGGCCGACTCCCCTGTGGCAGAGTCGTGCGCGGGCACAAACAACCATTGTGCCATAGCGGAGGGCGTCGGCGCTATGCGCGAGGCGTGATGCGGATCGTGTGCTCGCTGTCGTCGGCCCAGCCGGGTGCTGCACCCGCCGAGTCGAAGCCGCCGACGGCGCGCGCGAACGACGCCTTCGCGTCTCTCACCGCCTGCCAGACGGCCAGCCCGAGCAGTGCGGTGCCCGCCACGATGGTGAGGCCGATGCCAGCCGCCGACAGCGCAGTCGAGAGGTCGAGCGCTGACGATCCGACCAGAGCGGTAAAGGCCGAGGCCGCAGGACGCGAAGACGCGGAGTCGACGAGGAAGAAACCGATCGCCAGCTGGCCGAGCCAGGAGAGGGCAAGGACGCCGACGTCGATCCAGGAGACGGCGCGGTCACGACGGACCGACGGGCGGAGGAACACCACCAGCGTGGCCACGAGCTGCGCCACGAACAGCAGCGGCACCAGGACGACCTGCGCCAGGAACTGGTAACCGAGGGGCGCGCCGAAGAAGGCCCGCCCCAGGAAGACCCACAGCGGCAGCACGAAAACGGCTACCCAGAGAGCCCGATACCAAGCGCGTCGCAGCCACATGTCATCGAGCGTACGGACGAACGGTGAACAATGGCTGCATGATCGATCTACGCACGCCCGGAGAACTCGACGCCATGCGACCGGCCGGACGCTTCGTCGCTTCCGTTCTCGAGGCCACCCGCGCCGCTTCCGTCCCGGGAGCGAACCTGCTCGAGATCGATGCCCTGGCTCACCGGATGATCACGGCCGCGCGCGCCGAGAGCTGCTACATCGACTACCACCCGTCGTTCGGGGCCAGCCCCTTCGGCAAGGTGATCTGCACGTCGGTCAACGACGCGGTCCTGCACGGACTTCCCCACGACTACCGCCTCGCCAAGGGCGACCTGCTGAGCCTCGACTTCGCGGCGAAGGTCGACGGCTGGGTCTCCGACAGCGCAGTCAGCTTCGTGGTCGGTGGCGACGAGAGCCCGCAGGATCACGCTCTGATCGCCACGGTCGAGGAGGCTCTGGCTCGCGGCATCGCGGCAGCCCAGCCCGGCGGCCGCCTCGGCGACATCTCGGCGGCCATCGGAGAAGTCGCCCACGCCGCCGGCTACTCGGTCAATCTGCAGTTCGGCGGACACGGGGTCGGCACCGAGATGCACGGCGACCCGCACGTGCCGAACGACGGGCGAGCGGGGCGCGGATTCCCGCTTCGGCCCGGTCTCGTGATCGCCATCGAGCCCTGGCTGATGGTCGGCACCGACGAGATCTACACGGACGACGACGGCTGGACACTCCGGAGCGCGGACGGCTCGCGCACGGCCCACGTCGAACACACCGTGGCCATCACGCCTGACGGCCCCCTGGTCCTGACCGCGCGCGGCTGATCCGACGCGGCGGGCCTTCCGGCCTTCCGGCCGGTGGGCCCTGCTGGCCGCCTGGAGGTCAGGCCGGGTCGTCGGGCAGTAGATCGGGCCTGACCCTGCGGGTTCGTTCGAGCTGCTGGTCGTGACGCCACGAGTCGATCGCGCCGTGGTTGCCGGAGAGCAGGATCGCGGGAACCTCGAGTTCACGCCAGACGCTCGGCTTCGTATAGCTCGGGTATTCGAGAAGCCCGTCCTCGTGGCTCTCTTCGGTCAGGCTCTCGGGGTTGCCGACGACGCCGGGCACCAGACGACCGACAGCCTCGATCATGGCCATCGCGGCCACCTCGCCGCCGTTCAACACGTAGTCGCCGAGGCTGATCTCGCGGACTTCCACGCCCGGACGAGTCGCCGCGTGGTCGATGACGCGCTGGTCGATGCCTTCGTAGCGGCCGCAGGTGAAGACGAGACGCGGTGCGAAGGCGAGCTCACGCGCCTCCTTCTGCGTGAACGGTCGCCCTGCGGGCGACGGAACCACCATGACGGTCCCGTCGGGTGTGCCGCCCAGGACGGCGTCGAGTGCTTCGCCCCACGGCTCGGGCTTCATGACCATGCCGGCACCACCGCCGTAGGGGGTGTCGTCGACGGTCCGGTGCCGATCGTGGGTGAAGTCGCGCAGATCGTGGACGGTGACGTCGAGGAGCTTCTGCTGCCGGGCCTTGCCGAGCAGGGAGACGTCGAGGACCGAGAAGAACTCGGGGAAGATGGTGACGATGTCGATGCGCATCGCGGGTGACTCAGTCTTCGGGGGCAGGATCCGCGGGATCCTGCGCTTCGCCCTCGGCCCCTGCTTGCGCCGAGGTCTTCTCGTCTGCGAGCTCGTCGTCGGGGACCTCTTCGAACAGACCGATCGGAGGCGTGACGGTGATCACTCCGGCGGCGAGATCGACAGAAGGCACGATGGCGCTGACGAACGGAACCAGGACTTCGCCGGACGGGCTGTCGACGGCGAGGAGATCTTGCGCGGGGAGATGGTCGACGCGAGACACCGTGCCGACTTCGACGCCCTCGCGGACCACGGACAGCCCGACGAGCTGGTGGTCGAACCAGGCATCGGGTTCGTCGCTGACTTCGATTCCTTCGTGCTCGACCCAGAGGATCGCCTTGACGAGGGTCTCGGCAGCGGTGCGATCGTCGATGCCCTTGAAGAAGCCGACCGGGTGCGAGTTGTACCAGCGGAGTTCGGCGAGTTCGATGGTCTTGTCGTGCCAGGGCGATTCTTTCGGCACCTGGAGCGAGAAGGTCGCGCCGGGAACGAAGCGTTTCTCCGGGGCGTCGGTGAAGAGTTCGAGCTTGAGGGCCCCTTCAGACCGTGCGCCTTCGTGAGGCGCCCGACCCGGAGGCGAGTTCGACCGTCGTCTTGCGTGGGCACTGCGTCAGAAGCCACCGAATCAGAAATCGGTGTCGACGACGTCGACGCGCACGCGCTTGCCGTCAGCGAGAGCGGTGACGAGTGTGCGGAGCGCTTTGGCGGTGCGCCCGGCGCGACCGATGACGCGGCCGAGGTCTTCGGGGTGGACACGAACCTCGAGCACGTCGCCGCGCGGGGAGGTCTTCGCGACCACCTGCACCTCGTCCGGGTGATCGACGATCCCCCGGACGAGGTGGGTGAGTGCAGGTGCGAGCACTGACTACGCCTCGGTGCTGTCGGCGGACTCGTCGGTCGCGGCGTCCGTAGGAGCCTCGGTCGGAGCCTCGGCCTTGGGGGCAGCCTTCTCGGTCTTGGGGACCAGGACCGGCTTCTTCTTCTCGTCGGCGACGAAGGCTTCTTTGTCGGCCTTGGTCTTGACGGTGCTCACGGCGTTCTTGTCACCCTTGAAGGTGCCCCAGTCGCCGGTGAGCTTGAGGATCGCAGCGACCTGCTCGGTCGGCTGGGCGCCGACGCCGAGCCAGTACTGCGCACGCTCGGAGTCGACCTGGATGAAGGACGGCTCTTCTGTGGGGTGGTACTGACCGATCTCTTCGATGACACGACCATCGCGCTTGGTGCGCGCGTCGGCGACGACGATGCGGTAGTACGGGGCGCGAATCTTACCGAGACGCTTAAGACGGATCTTGACAGCCACAATTCTCCTGTAGGCATTTATTTGGGGCGAGTTGCTAGCCGTGAGCGTGGGGTGCACACTCGGCTCGAAAGCTCTAAGGGGTCTGGCGGTGCTGAATCAGCACCTCGGCCACCTGATTAGAGGGTCGGGTGGCCGCAGACTCGACCTCTCATTGTGTCAGACCCGAGCCGATAGGTCGAATCCCTCCTCCCCCGTGTCCCGTTCGGGTCGGGGCCCGGGCCAGCGCGCCTCCTCCTGCAGCGCGGGCACGTGATACCCGTCGCCGCGTCGGTCGTCGAATGCGCGTCTCAGGTCGGCCACCCGATCTTCGAGTCGCTTGATGGCCGCGTCGTCGAGTCGGTAGTAACGAGTCGACCACTCCTGGCGCACCCGCACGAAGCCCGCATAGTGCAGGACGCGCAGATGTTTCGTGACGGTCGGCCACCCCACCCCCAGGTGATGCTGCACCATCTCGGCGATCTCGCCCGTGGGTGCCTCGTACACGGCCAACAACTCGACCAAGTACCGGCGCACGGGCTGTGCCATCGCTTCGAACGGGTCCATGACCGGGTCGAGCCACGGGGTGTCGGTGTCTGGTGTGCGTCTGAGCCGAGGTGTCATGGCTCGATTCTCGCCAGCTCGCGCCGTCGCCGCCTCCGTTCTCCACAGGCGAGGGCTGCCTGCACCCCGTGTCGCGATCCGGGGAGGAGTCGACGCCCGGTTGCCTGCGCCGCCCGGCGAGACGCCCTTCTCTCTTCCGCCCTCGCGGAGAGGCTCCCCTCCCCAGGCGTCTTTTCCTTCCGGGTGAATTCATCCCAAAGGAAAACCAGCCGCATTCGCCGCGCTCACTTTCCCCGCCGGTGAATTCACCCACGGGCAAACCGAGGACGATCGACGTGACTCGTTTTCCCAGGCGGTGAATTCACTCGCTCTGCAAACCACTGCCCGCACGCGAGAGTCGTTTTCCGTCCCGGTGAATTCACTCGCTCTGCAAACCACTGCCCGCACGCGAGAGTCGTTTTCCGTCCCGGTGAATTCACGCCGGAGGAAAACGGTGCGCGGGTCGTGTGGTGGTTTTCCCTTCCGGTGAATTCACCCGGAGGGAAAGCTCAGTGGGAGAGACGACACCTTCCCGGAGGAGGAGCGGATGGGAAACGAGGAGCGGGGGCGGGACGCTCGGGGCCCGCTCAGGGCGAGACGCGACGGGAGGACTCGAGGCCCTCGGTCGTCGCCCTGACGGCGTCCACCGCTCGGGCGTCGAGCGCTCCGCCGATGACCTCGTGAGGGATGCCGGCGGCCGCCAGAGACGCGGCAAGCAGGTTCACGGGCTCCTGACCGGCGCAGACGATGACGGTGTCGGCCGGCACCGCGATGATCTCGCCGGAGGTGGTCGAGACCTCCAGGACGCCGGGCAGGATCTGCTCGTACGCCACGTGGTCGAGGAAGTTCACGCCCGCGTCTCGGAGGCGACCGACGGCGACCCACCGCGAGGTGGGGCCGATACCGCTGCCGAACTTGCCGGAGCGGCTGAGGATCGTGACCTCGGAGCCGGGGCGGACGGGGTGAGGGCGCGTCGCGTCGCGCCGCTGCGGCCGGGAGGAGGCCGACACGGCGTCGACAGGCAGGCCGTTGGCGTGCACGAATGCGGCGGCCCGCACCGCCTCGTGCCCCGACTCGACGAGGTAGGCCGCCGTGTCGACGCCGATGCCACCGGAGCCGATGATCGCCACGGTTCCGGCAGGGACTCCGTCGCGCAGAGCCCGCTCGTAGGTGAGGACGTGCGGGAGGTCGATGCCGGGCAGATCGAGGCGGCGCGGTTCGACGCCGGTCGCGACGATCACGCGGTCGTAGCCCACGAGATCCTGCGCCCCCACGGCGGTGCCGGTGACGATCCGGGCGCCGAGGAGGTCGAGTTCGGCGCGGATCGAGCGGACGGGGCCCGCGTAATCCTCCTTCCCCGGGATCGACGCGGCGAGGTCGAATTGGCCGCCGAGCGAGGAACGCGCCTCGAAGACAGTGACGTCGTTGTTCCGCCTGGCTAGGTCGAGGGCCGCGGCAAGACCCGCGGGGCCCGCGCCGACGACGGCCACACGGCGTACGGCACCGGAGGGGAGGAGCGGGAACTCGAGTTCGCGGGCTGCGCGCGGGTTGACCAGGCACGACACGGCCTTGCCGAAGAGCGACCGGTCGATGCAGGCCTGATTGCAGCCGATGCAGGTGGTGACGAGATCGAACCGGCCCGAGGTGCTCTTGGCGACGATCGCAGGATCGGCGAGGAAAGGTCTCGCCAGGGCCACCGCGTCGACTTTGCCACGGGCGAGGACGTCTTCGGCGTCACGCAGGTCGGTGAGCCGATTGCTCGCGATGACGGCGACCTGAGGTCGGGAAGAGGAACGGACCACGCCCGCGATGCGCTCGGCCAAAGGCACCCAGACGGCGTGCGGCACGGCGGCCTGCACCGTCGGCACGCGCGACTCGTGCCAGCCGACTCCGACGCTGATGCCGTCGACGCCGGCCTCGACCAGGGCCAGGACGAGGGCGTCGACGTCGTCCGGGGTCGACGAGCCGGGCATGAGGTCGTCACCGGACACGCGCACGCTCACCGGGAATCCCGGTGACACCGCCGCGCGGACCGCATCGACCACCGCGACGGCGAAACGGCGACGGCGAGCGGGCGAGCCGCCCCACTCGTCATCGCGCAGGTTGGTGATCGGTGAACAGAACTGGTTGATCAGGTAGCCCTCGGACGCCATGATCTCGACGGCGTCGAAGCCGATCACCTCGGCAGCCCGCGCCGCCCGAGCGTAGTCGGCGAGGGTCTTCTCCACGCCGTCCGGGGAGAGCGCGAGCGGAACGGCACCGCGCGCGCCCCGCCATGCCACGGCCGAGGGCGCCACGGCCTGAACGGGCTTCCCGACGTCGTCGACGAGGCCGTCGGCCAGCGCGTAGCGTCCGGCGTGGAACAACTGCGCGGCGATCGCTCCCCGGCCTCGTGCACGGCAGCCACGGCTCGTTCGAACCGTGCGTCGGAGGCCGCGGTGCCGAGCACCGAGTAGTCGGCACCGCCGCGCGCCTCCGAACTGACGGCCAGGCCACCCGTGATGACGAGATCGGCGCCGCCCTCGACCCGCTCCTGGTAGAACCGGGCCAGGGCCTGACCACCGTCGTCACGGACCTCGAGGCCCGTGTGCATGCTGCCCACGACCACCCGATGCGACAACTTCAGGGAGCCGAGCGCCCACGGGGTCTGCGTCAGCGGGAGGACCGGCTCGGTACCGGTTGCGAGGTCAGGAGGCGTCGGAGCCACCGAGGACCGCCTCGCGCAGCGGGCTGGTCGTGTCGGCCCAGAACGGAGGGGCGACGACCGTGAGGCCACCGTCGACCGACAGGGTCTGGCCCGTGATGTAGCCCGCCTTCTCGGAGAGCAGGAAGTCGACCGCGTCGGCGACGTCGTCCGCCGTGCCCTTGCGCTGCAGGGGGATCTTGTCGATCACGGTCTGCATGGGAGCCATCCCGGGAACGGAGTCGTAGAAGTAGTCGAGCGAATCGGTGTCGATGAGGCCGCCGTTCACCGCGTTGACCGTAATGCCACGCGGACCGAACTCGGTCGCCATGAACTTGACGTAGGCCTCGTTGGCGGCCTTCGCCGCGCCGAGCGAGGCGTAGGTCGGGAACGCCCGCAGAGAGCCGTAGCTGGTGATCGCCACGATCCTGCCACCGTTCGGCATGATCGCCTCGGCGGCCTGAGCACCCAGCACGAACGAGCGAATGTTGGTCGCATAGTTGCGGTCGAGGTGGTGCAGCTTGAGCTGCGAGACCGGCTTGAACGCCGAGGCGGCCGCACTCGCCACGAACATGTCGAGCTTGCCGTAGCTGGCCTTGACCGTCGCGAACAGCTCTTCGATCGACTCGGGCTGCTCGACGTCGAGCTGGGCGGTGATCCCGTCGGCTCCGAGGGCGCGGATCTCGGCGAGGGTCGCCTCAGCCATCTCGGCGTTCTTCTTGAACGTGACGACGACATCGACGCCGCGCTTCGCGAGCTTGAGGGCGAGCACCTTGCCGATGCCGCGGGAGGCACCCGTGATCAGCGCGAGCGGGCGGGGGTGGTTTCGGAAGCCAAGTCAGGCCTTTCGTCAGAGGGAGTGGAGAGGGATCAGTACGAGACGGCGCCGGTGACGACGGCACGCCCGACGACCAGCTTCTGGATCTCGTTCGTGCCTTCCTCGAAGCGCTGCGCGCGAGCGTCGCGGTAGACGCGCTCGATCTTGTTGCGCTTCCAGTAGCCCTGACCGCCGTGGACCTGCAGAGCCTTGTCGGTGACGCGAGCGAGCATGTCGACGGCGACCATCTTCGACGCGCTCGACAGGACGCCGGCATCCGCCCGATCCTCCTCGTAGGCCTTGGCGGCCTCGATCACGAGCGCGCGCGCCGCGGCGATGTCGGCGTAGTTCTCGGCGAGGTAGAACTGGATCGCCTGGCGGCTGGACAGCTTCTTGCCGAACGTCTCGCGCGTGTTGGCGTATTCGACGGCGAGCTGCTGCGCGCGCTCGGCCAGGCCGACGGCGCTCATGGCGACCGACACACGACTCGGGAGCAGGAAGCCGCCCAGGGCGACCTTGAGGCCGTCGCCCTGCTCGCCGAGAAGGGCGGAGGCGGGAACGGGCGTCTCGGTGAAGCGCAGGATCGCGTGGTCGGTGCCCCGGACGCCCATGGTCTCGGAGTCGTCGATCACCTCGGCACCCGGCAGCCCGCTGTTCGGCATCAGGAAAGCAACGAAGCCGTCTTTGGCCGTCGAACCCTCGATGCGCGCGGCGATCAACCAGTAGTCGCACTTCACACCGAACGTGATGAGGTGCTTCTCGCCGTTGAGGTACCAGGTGTCGCCTTCGAGGCGCGCCGTGGTGCGGAGATCCTGCCCTGTTCCGGCCGTCGCCTCGGTCAGCGTGAACGCGACCAGCTTGGTGCCGGCGATGGACGGCTTCACGACCTCGTCGAGCTGTTCTGGAGTCGCGAACGGGACCATGGCGCGCCAGGTGCCGTTGATCACGTGCACGAGCATGCGGATGGAGGCATGCGACCGCGAGACGATCTCCATCAGCTCCAGATAGCGCGAGAACGGGATGCCTCGGCCACCGAGCTCGACCGGCGCGGCGAGGCTCAGGTAGCCGCGGTCGCGCAACTCGGGGAGCAGACGGCCGGGCACCTGGCCGGTCGCCTCGATCTCGTCGGCGTAGTCTTCGCCCGGGCCCTCGACCCAGGCGGTGATGTCGGCCTTGATCGCCTGGAACTCGGCTTCGTCGAACGTGGCCGCCTGAGCGGCGGCGGTCGTGGTGGTCATGATCATTTCTCCTTGACGGCGGTGTTCGAGGCGGCGACGAGTGCGGCGGCGCGGTCGCGAAGCAGATTCTTCTGGACCTTGCCGACGACGTTGCGCGGGATCTCGTCGATGAACTCCAGCCGCTCGGGCCAGTAGTACTTCGACACGCCGGCGTCGCCGAGGTATTTCTGCATGGTGGCGAAGTCGAGGTGGGCCCCGTCTTTCGCCGCGACGACGAACGCGCAGGCGCGCTCGCCGAGACGCGGGTCGGGCATGGCGACGATCGCGGCGTCCGAGACCATCGGGTGCTGGTACAGGAGGTTCTCGATCTCGACGACCGGGATCTTCTCGCCGCCGCGGTTGATGACGTCTTTGATTCGACCCGTGATGTGGAGGAAGCCCTTGGCGTCGATCTTGGCCAGGTCGCCTGTGCGGTACCAGCCGTCCGCCGTGAAGACGTCGTCGGTCAGGTCGGGGCGATCGAGGTATCCGCCGAACATCGTCGGCGAATGGAGTTCGTAGTTGCCCTCGCTGCCCCGGGGAAGCTCCACGCCCTCGTCGTCGACGATCCGCAGGCGGATGCCCGGCAGCGGCTTGCCGTCGCTCCCCCAGGCGTCCTCCGGAGCATCGCCGGGAGTCGAGAGCGCGCCGAGGCAGGTCTCGGAGGTGCCGAACGCCCCGAGGACGCTCGTCTGCAGGACGGTCGTCGCCTTCTGCGCCAGCGCGCGAGGCACCGCGGCGCCGGTCGCAACGAAGATCCGCAGGCTCTCGGGAACGGTCAGGCCTGCCTCGACCTGGTCGACGAGGTCGGTCAGGAACGGCGTCGCGCACTGGACGAACGAGGCCTTGGACGCCTCGAAGGCCTGGGTGAGCGCCACCTTGGGATCCCACACCGGCTGGATCACGCTGGCCACACCGAGGCGCCACGAGAGCAGCATCCCGTAGAGGAAACCGGTCTGGTGGGCAAGGGGCGAGGGGATGTAGATGCGGTCGGCGTCGGTCAAGCCGAGGTGCGCGACCTCCATGGCCGTGGCGAGCCCCAGAGTGCGGTGGGGGTGCTGCACACCCTTGGGTTCCCCGTCGTGCCCGAGGTGAACAGCAGCTGGCAGATGTCGTCGGCCGAAGGCGACAGCTGCATGATGCGCTCCCGGTCGGGCGTGACGGCGGCCAGCGCGATGTCGTAGTAGCGCCAGTTCCACTCGGAGGCCTCGACGGCCTTGGCCGCGTCGGCCGGGATCGGCGTGACGTCGCTGTGAGCACCCGAGTCTCCGCGGCTCTCGGAGCGCAGGACCACGACGTGCTCCAGAGACAGGCGACGCTTCTGAGCGCGCGCCTCGTCGATCACCTCGAGCAGCTCGATCGCCGGGCGGCGGCGGCGGAAGAGGTTCGGCAGGAAGACGACTCTGGCGCGAGAGCGAGCCAGGGTCATCGTGGTCTCGCGCGGACCGAATACGGGCATGATCGGCGTCGCCACCGCTCCGATCTGGACCGTGCCGAGCGTGATCGCCACGAACTCCTTCCAGTTCGGCAGCTGCATGGCGACCGACTCGCCCTTCTGGACGCCGAGCTCGATCAAGAGCTGGGAGACCTTGTCGGCTTCGTCCTGGAGTTCACGCCAGGTCGTCGTGACCGGCTCGACGCCGCCGACCTCGATCACGGCGGGATCGTCCGGGTGCGACTCGCTGAGGGCACGCACCTTGTCGCTCAACACCAGCGGATCGGCGTCGACGCCCTGCAACTCGAGAGGGCCTGCTGCATGGCGGCGTCCTCCGTCAGATCGTCGCGCTCGAAGTCGACGTTCTCGGCCGACTCGAGGTTCTTCGGATCGCCCATGTCGAGGTCGAGGCCGATGGAGGTCATCGCCTCGAGGAAGGTCGGGTAGGAGATGCGGTAGGCGCGCGGATACGTCAGGGTCGTCGGGCCGGCCGCGCGGGTCGCAGCGATGGCGAGCGACATGAGCACGCGGTGGTCGTTGAACGACGACAGCGGAGCTCCGGTCAGCGGGCCGGCGGCACCGGTCACGTGCAGCTCGTCCTGCGTCTGGTCGGCGGTGCCGCCGAGATTGTTGAGCTGGAGCATCGCGGAGACGCGGTCGCTCTCTTTCAGGCGGATGTGCCCGACATTGCGGAAGCTCGACGTGCCCTCCGCGAAGGTCGCCATCGTCGCCAGGATCGGCAGGAGATCGGGGATCGGCTGACAGTCGATGTCGATCGCCTTCAGGCGCCCGCCGGGATTCACGATGCGCACGTAGCCGGTCTCCTCGTCGAGGGAGAAGGGGACGCCCATCTCGCTGGCGAGGTCGAGGAACTCCGACTCGGGGTGGTCGGTCTCGCTCGTCTTGAACGTCGACAGGCCCCGGAACAGGACGTTCGAGGGGTGGATGGCGGCCGCGGCGATGCCGAAGGCGGCCGAGCCGATGTCGGCCGGGATGACGTAGTCGTGCGGGGTGGCCGTCTGGTTGCCGGGGATCCGGAAGGTCAGCCAGTCGTCGTCGTGCTCGACGGTGAGGCCCCAGAGACGCATCATGCGGATCGTCAGGTCGACGTAGGGCTGCTCGTTGAGCGTGCCGCCGGTGACGTGGATGACCGTGTCGTTCTCGGCGAACGGGGCGACGAGCAGGAGACCGGAGATCCACTGGCTCAGCGTGCCGGCGATGGAGACCTCGCCACCCCGGGGCCGGACGGGCTGAACGTGGACGGGAGGGCGGTCCTCGTCGGCATCGAGCTGCACACCCATCTGCTTGAGGGAGTCGAGCAGCGCCTTGATCGGCCGACGACGGAAGTACTTCATGCCGGTGAGCGTCATCGGTTGATCGGCCAGCGAGGCGAGCCCCACCATGAAATAGAGGGTGGTGCCGGACGACCCCATGTTGAGGAGGCCTTCGGCTCCCTTGGAACCGTGGTCGACGACATCGGTCGCCTTGTACGGGCCGCCCTCGACGACGTAGGTGTTGCCGACGACCGTGATCTTGGTGCCGAGGGCGCGAAGGGTGCCCACGGTCCACTCGACCTGCCGTGTCGTCGACACGCCCGTGATGACGCTGCGGCCGGGTGCCAACGACGCGAGGACCAGCGCGCGGTGGGCGTGGTACTTCGACACCGGGATGTCGAGCTCGCCTTCGAGATGGGTGGTTGTTCCTCGCACGACCAACTGCATCGTTTCTTCTCCTCCTGTTGCCGGCAACGGGGCACGGCTCTGTGAGGGAGTAAACCCACCCAGCGTCGGTCCCGTCGAGCAACGTTAGCCCACGACGGGGGCCACGGAAGGTCCCGGCACCGTGTCGCCTGCCAGGAGGGACAAGTCGGTGCACACCCTGCAAAGATGAGGACTCTTCTTCGGAGGATGTCGACTTGCCTCGGCCCCGAGGAGCGTTGGTGCTGGCAGGATGTGCCCCATGACGACACCCGCGCCGATCCCGTTCGCCACGTCGAAGCGCTCGACGCTCGGCCTCGAGTGGGAACTCGCGCTCGTCGACCGGTCGAGCGGGGAGCTGGCCCCGTACGCCCCCAGCATCCTGCCCGCACTCCGCCATCTCAACGACGACGGCGACCGGGTCACCAAAGAACTGCTGACCAATACGATCGAGGTCGTGACCGGCGTCCACACGCGCGTGGCCGACGCCGTCGCCGACCTGTCGTCGACCATCGACCTCGTGCGTGACGAGGCCGAGATCCTGGGCGCCGACCTGATGTGCGCCGGAACGCACCCGTTCAGCCAGTGGTTCCAGCAGGAGGTCACCTCCGGGAGCGAGCGCTACGAGACGCTCATCGACCGGACGAGGTGGTGGGGCCGCCAGATGATGATCTGGGGCGTCCACGCGCACGTCGGGATCGACGACAAGCGCAAGGTCCTGCCGATCCTGAACGCTCTGCTCACCTACCTGCCGCACTTCCAAGTGCTGACGGCGTCGAGCCCGTTCTGGGTCGGCGAGTCGACCGGGTACGCCTCGAACAGGGCGATGATGTTCCAGCAGCTGCCGACGGCGGGGCTGCCGCCGCAGTTCGACTCGTACGCCGAGTACGAGGCCATGGTGCACGACATGACCCACACCGGCGTGATCGACGACTTCTCGGAGCTGCGCTGGGATCTCAGGCCGTCACCGAAGTGGGGCACGCTCGAGGTGCGGGTCTTCGACGGGATCTCGAGCGTCGCCGAGGTGGCGTCGATGGCCGCCCTCGTGCAGTGCCTGGTCGACGACTTCTCCGAGCGCCTCGACCGCGGCGAGGAGCTCCCCGCATGCAGCCCTGGTTCGTCCGTGAGAACAAGTGGCGTGCGGCGCGCTACGGCATGGAGGCGATCATCATCCAGAACGCGGCCGGCGATGAGCGGTTGGTGACGGACGACACGCAGGATCTCCTCGCCCGGCTCGAACCCGTGGCAGACCGTCTGGGTTGCCTCCCCGAGCTGTTCGGGGTGCAGACGATCATCAGCGGTGGTGCCAGCTACCAGCGCCAACTCGCCGTCGCCGCTCGTAACGATGGCAGCCTCAAGGCCGTGGTCGCGTCGCTCGTCGCCGAGCTGCGCGACGGTGTGGCTCCGCCGGCCTGACCGCGCGACGGCCGACGGACGGGCTAGCGACCGAGGAACTTCTGCAGGCTCGCCAGCTCTTCTTCGGTCGGCGGGGCCTGGCCCTTGCGGCCGCCCAGACCGAAACCGCCGCCGGTCGGCGCAGCCGGAGCCTTCTCGCCACTGGCGATCCGTGCGTTCTCAGCTGCCCGCTTGGCCGGGTTGCCCGCCTTCGAGCCCTTCTTCTTCGCGACCTGTTTGCGGCCGCCTCCGAAGCCGGCGCCCGGGATCGGACCCATACCCGGTACCTGAGGGACGCCCCCTTCGCGACCGTCTTCATCATCTTCGCCGCCTGCTCGAAGCGGTTGACGAGCTGGTTGACGTCGGTCACGGTCATGCCCGAGCCGCGTGCGATGCGGAGGCGCCGAGAGCCGTTGAGGAGCTTGGAGTTGGCCCGCTCGGCCTTGGTCATCGACTGGATGATCGCCTCGGTGCGGACGATCTCTTTCTCGTCGAAGTTGTCGAGCTGCTCGCGCATGCCCTTGGCGCCCGGGAGCATGCCGAGCATGCCCTTGATCGAGCCCATGTTTCGCAGCTGCTGCATCTGCTTGAGGAAGTCGTCGAGCGTGAAGCTGTCGGTCGCGAACTTCTCCGCGATCTTCAGGGCTTCCTCTTCGTCGAAGGCTCCCTGCGCCTGCTCGATCAGGGTGAGGATGTCGCCGAGATCGAGGATTCGGCTCGCCATGCGGTCGGGGTGGAACGGCTCGAAGTCGTCGAGTCCCTCACCGGTCGACGCGAACATGATCGGGCGGCCGGTCATCTGGGCGACGCTGAGTGCGGCACCGCCGCGGGCGTCGCCGTCGAGCTTGGTCAGGACGACGCCGGTGAAGTCGACACCCTCTTGGAAGGCCTTGGCGGTCGCGACGGCGTCTTGGCCGATCATCGCGTCGATGACGAACAGCACCTCGTCGGGATCGACGGCCTTGCGGATGTTCGCGGCCTGCTTCATCAGGTCGGCGTCGACGCCCAGTCGACCGGCGGTGTCGACGATGACGGTGTCGTACAGCTTGTCGGCGGCGAACTTCACGCCGTTCTTGGCGACCTTGACGGGGTCGCCGACGCCGTTGCCCGGCTCGGGAGCGAAGACGGGAACCCCCGCCTGCTCTCCGACGACCTGCAACTGCGTCACGGCATTGGGGCGCTGGAGGTCGGAAGCGACCAGGACAGGCGTGTGGCCCTCCTTCTTCAGCCACTTGGCGAGCTTGCCCGCGAGCGTGGTCTTACCGGCGCCCTGCAGGCCGGCGAGCATGATGACGGTCGGCGGCTTCTTCGCGAACTCGAGTCGGCGCTGTTGACCTCCGAGGATCTGCACGAGCTCTTCGTTGACGATCTGCACGACCTGCTGCGCGGGATTCAGCGCCTTGTTGACCTCGTCGCCGAGGGCGCGCTCGCGCACGGCGGCCGTGAACGACTTGACGACGTCGAGTGCGACGTCGGCGTCGAGCAGGGCGCGGCGAATCTCGCGAACGGTGCCGTCGACGTCGGCGGGGCTGAGCTTGCCCTTGCCGCGGAGGTTCTTGAGGGTTTCCGCGAGGCGGTCGGAGAGGGATCCAAAAGTTGCCATGGTTCGACCATCTTAACGGCTCACCGCCCCGTTGCCCGACGTTCTCCAGCGGCGAACCCCGCCCTATTTATATACTGCGTCTATTAATCGGTTACGCTTCCGGCATGGCGACGACGCGACTCGGGATCACCGGACCACCCCTCGACTACGACGAGGGCTACGACCTCCAGCGGCGGCTGCACCGGCAAGTGGTCGCCGGTGAGCTGGACGGCGCTCTCGTCGTGTGCCAGCACGCCTCCGTCTACACGGCGGGAAGGCGCACGCAACCGGAGGATCTCCCCCTCGATGGAAGCCGCGTGGTCGAGACGGATCGGGGTGGGCGGATCACCTGGCACGGGCCGGGTCAGCTCGTCGCCTACCCGATCGTCCGCCTCCCCGAGCCCGTGGACGTCGTGGCCCACGTCCGCGCGCTCGAACAGGTGCTGATCGACACGTGCGCCGCCTTCGGCGTGGAAGCACGCAGGATCGAGGGCGCAGCGGCGCCTGGGTCCGTGACGGTCTCGGCGACGCCAAGGTCGGCGCAATCGGCATCCGGGTAGCCAACGGGGTATCGATGCACGGCATCTCGCTCAACTGCGACAACTCCCTCGACCCGTACGCGACGATCGTCGCCTGCGGAATCGCCGACGCCGGGGTGACCACGCTGACGAACGTCTCGGGCCGACACCTCGGTGTCTCCGACGTCGTCGACGAGCTCGAGACACGCCTCGCGCACTATCTCGCCCGCCTCGCCCCGGCCGCACGGGTCGCCGCCGAGGTCTCCGCGTGACCGCGGCGCCCGAGGGCCGCAGGCTTCTCCGCCTGGAGGCACGCAACGCCGCGACCCCGATCGAGAAGAAGCCCTCCTGGATCCGCACGACCGCAAAACAGGGCCCGGAATTCCAGGCCCTCACCGCGCTGGTCAGCGACAACAAGCTGCACACCGTGTGCCAGGAGGCCGGCTGCCCCAACATCTACGAGTGCTGGGAGGACCGCGAGGCGACTTTCCTCATCGGCGGCTCCCAGTGCACGCGGCGCTGCGACTTCTGCCAGATCGACACGGGAAAGCCCTCGCCCCTCGACCTGCGCGAGCCTCTGTCGGTGGCCGAGTCCGTCCGCGAGATGGGACTTCGCTACGCCACCGTCACGGGTGTCGCGCGCGACGACCTCGCCGACGAGGGCGTCTGGCTCTACGCCGAGACGATCCGGAAGATCCACGAGCTGAATCCGACCACGGGCGTCGAGATCCTGGTGCCCGACTTCTCCGGGCGCCCGGAGCTCCTCGCAAAAGTCTTCGAGGCCTCGCCCGAGGTCTTCGCCCACAACGTCGAGACGGTGCCGCGGATCTTCCGCCGGATCCGTCCGGCCTTCACGTTCGAACGCTCCCTCGACGTCCTGAGGCAGGGCCACGACGCCGGGCTCGTCACCAAGTCGAACCTCATTCTCGGCATGGGCGAGGAACGCGACGAGGTCATCGACGCGCTGGAGCGGCTCCGCGACGCTCACACCGACATCATCACGCTGACGCAGTACCTCCGGCCGTCGCCGCGCCACCTGCCCGTCGCGCGGTGGGTGACGCCGGCGGAGTTCGTCGACTTCCGCGAGATCGCCGAGGACATGGGCTTCTCGGGTGTCCTCGCGGGGCCCCTGGTGCGTTCGTCGTACCGGGCGGGACGCCTCTGGGCACGCACGATGGAGGCACGGGGGCGCGTCGTGCCCGAGCCGCTCCAGCACCTGCTGCTGGCCGGGGAGGGTCGCCAGGCGGTCTAGCGTCGCCGCCGCGGGTCGGTCGTGTGGAGCACCGATGCCGGTGCCGTCGCCTAGCTGCCGTCGCGAAGGTCGGTCGGCGGAGTCGAGGTGAGCCGGATCGCGTCGAAGCGCGACACGCAGCGGTCACCGAGAGGAGCCTGGGAGAGGAAGCCGACGCGGAACGGGCCGGGCGCGTCGAGCCGGAAGACGCGGACGAAGTCCCAGGAGGACCCGTCGCGAGACGAGTGGAAGGCCCAGCCGCCAGCGATCCTGCTGATCCGCAAGAAGACGTGCGGGTCGTCGACGGGGACGGAATTGCAGTCGTCGGAGAACCCCGCGGCCGTCACGACGGAGACGACCATTGGTTGCCCCTGAGGCGAGAACTCGAAGCAGATCTTGGCCCAGTGGTCGCCGTCGGCCCAGATCGCCAGCGCCCCCGCATCGAAGGTCGAGCGTGGCGCATCGACCCGGACCCGGGCCGACAGCGAGAATTCGTCGGGCGCCTCGAAGGCGAGTGCCGTGGCGCGCTGCTGCGGCTCTCCGCCGAGTGCGGCGTTGGTCCAGTCGACGCCGGCCGCGGCTGTCAGCGTCAGCACTCCGTCTGCCTCGCCAGCTTTGCCCTCGACGCCCGTCCAGGTCAGGTCAGGGAGTTGTGCGATGTCCATGCGTCAGGCTACCAACCGATCCACGGGGTGATCGGCAGCCGAAGCGGCGAACGGACGAGGCCCGCCCGAGACCCGGCGCCTCGGCTGCCGATCAACCAATGAGGTTCTGCACGAAGACGTGAGGGGTGAAACCGGTCAGATCGCCGATGCCCTCGCCCTGGCCGACGAGCTTGATCGGGATGCCGGTCTGCTCCTGAACGGCCAGCACGAAGCCACCGCGGGCGCTCCCGTCGAGCTTCGTGAGCACGAGGCCGGTGACGCCCGCGTGCTGGATGAAGGCCTCGGCCTGCGCCAGGCCGTTCTGGCCGGTCGTCGCGTCGAGCACCAGCAGGACCTCGGCGATCTCGGTCTGCTTCTCGACGACGCGCTTGATCTTGCCGAGCTCGTCCATGAGCCCCGCTTTCGTCTGCAGGCGCCCGGCGGTGTCGATGATGACGATCTCGATGCCCTCGCGCATGGCCTTCTCGACGGTCTGGAAGGCGACCGAGGCGGGATCCTGCCCCTGCGTCTGCGGCTTGACGATCTGGACGCCGGCGCGCTCTGCCCAGGTGCCGAGCTGCTCGACCGCCGCGGCGCGGAACGTGTCGGCGGCACCCACGACGACGGACCGGTCGAAGTTGCGGAGGAACTTGGCGAACTTGCCGATCGTCGTCGTCTTGCCGACCCCGTTCACCCCGACGACGAGCACGACGGCGGGGCGGTTCGACAGGGTGAGGGTCGGGTCGAGCTTCGAGAGGCGCTCCTCGAGGGTCTCGCGGAGCATGCGCTTGAGGTCGGCGGGATCGGTCGTGTTGTACCTGGCCACCTTCGCGCGGAGATCGTCGGTGATCTGCTCGGTGACGTCGGGGCCGAAGTCCGCGCCGATCAGCGCTGTCTCGAGGTCGTCCCACGTCGTGTCGTCGATGGTCTTGCGACCGAACATGCCGCGGAGTGCGCCCGAAAGGGACCAAGGATTTGCCATGGGTGCAACTTTACGCAGACGGGGGCGCGGGCCGTCGCCACCCTGTACCCTTGACACGTTGAAGGGGAGTATTCCTCTCGCGGTGTCGCCGTCAATACGGAGCAGATCGATCTGCCCCCGGTGCATCGGCCTCCCGGTTCGAACCCACGCGGTTCGATCGCGGCGGCGGAAGAGACCTTCAGTACTTCCGCATTCTCCAATGCCGTACTGAAAGAGCCTCCATGGAAACCCCGTTCCTCATCTGGATCCTGACGATCGTCTTCATCCTGGGCCTCCTGGTCTTCGACTTCTACAGCCACGTGCGTAAGCCGCACGAGCCGACCATCCGCGAGTCGGCCACCTGGTCGATCGTCTACATCGGGATCGCGATCCTGTTCGGCGTCGGAGTCGGCGTCTCCAGCGGTTGGACGCTCGGCGGCGAGTACTTCGCCGGGTGGATCACCGAGAAGGCGCTCAGCGTCGACAACCTCTTCGTCTTCTTGATCATCATGACGTCGTTCGCCGTGCCCCGGATCTACCAGCAGAAGGTGCTGCTGGTCGGCATCGCCATCGCGCTCGTCTCCCGCGGCCTCTTCATCGCGCTCGGCGTCACGATCATCGAGAACTTCTCCTGGGTCTTCTACCTGTTCGGGCTGCTGCTCTTCTGGCTCGCCTACAGCCAGATCAAGGGCGGGCACGACGAAGGCGATCAGGGCGACAGCAGGCTGATCCGGATCCTGCGGAAGATCATCCCGACCAGCGACGACTACGACAAAGATCGATTGACCACCAAGATCAACGGCAAGCGCCTGTTCACGCCGCTCCTCCTGGTCATGGTCGCCATCGGTCTCACCGACGTCCTGTTCGCGCTCGACTCGATCCCGGCGATCTTCGGCCTCACGCAGGACGCCTACATCGTCTTCACCGCCAACGCCTTCTCGCTGCTCGGACTCCGCCAGCTCTACTTCCTGATCTCGGGCCTGCTCGAGCGCTTGGTCTATCTCGCTCAGGGCCTCGCCGTGATCCTGGCCTTCATCGGAGTAAAACTCGCCTTCCACGCGTTGCACGTCAACGAAGTACCCTTTATCAATGGCGGTCGGTCAGTCGACTGGATCCCGGAGATCCCCATCTGGTTCTCCCTCGGGTTCATCGTGCTCACGATCCTCGTCGCCACCGTGCTGAGTCTCCGCAAGTCGAGAAACGATGCCAGGCGTGACGAGCTCGCCGCGTCGTAGAACGTCCACACGCGTGCCGGCCCCACATCCACTGACGGATCCGAGGGCCGTGAGGCTCTCCTCCCTTGCGCGCCCGGCGCGCGAGACACGACACGAAACACGGAGAACATGCGCCTCGAAATGATCCGCCACGGACAGACCGACTGGAACCTTCACGATCAACTCCAGGGGTCGTCCGACATCCCGCTCAACGACCACGGTCGAGAGCAGGCTCACGCGGCGGCGCTCCTCCTGGCCCCGTACGAGTGGAGCGCGATCGTCTCGTCGCCCCTTCTCCGCGCCCGAGAGACCGCTGAGATCATCGCGGCCCAACTCGGGATCGAGCTCGGTGCCGCGTATCCCGAGTTGATCGAGCGGGACTACGCCTCCCGCGAGGGCACCGTGGCGACGACCAAGATCCCCGACGAGCCGGGCGCCGACTTCCCCGACATCGAACCACGCGAAGCCGTCGTGGCGCGGGGCCTCGAAGCCCTCGAAGACATTCGCGACACGCGCCTGCCCCTCGACGGGCCCGACGCCAACATCGTCGTGGTCTGCCACGGCACGATCATCCGCTTCGTCCTCGCCGCGCTCCTCGGTCGCGAGGTGGGGCACATCCACAACGCGGCGGCCAACACCGTCGAGTGGACGGACGGCGAGTGGCGCGTGCTCAGCATCAACGGCGAGCCGGTGGCCGCTGCGGCGTAGGGCGTCAAGGCCTGCTGCCCTGCGCGTGCGGCTTCGGGCGTGCGGCTCGGCCGCCGGTTCCGGTTGCGCGCGGCGGCGCTCAGGCGCGCGTGTGCGCGGCCGGCGGCGGCCAGGTGGTCACCTGCGCCGCCTCGGGCTCCTCGGCACCGGGGGCGGAGTGCCGCCCCGAGGGCACGGCGACCGGAGGCGACTGCAGTGTGCCGCCGTCCTGCGCAGCGCCCGAATCGGGCGCAGCGGCCGAACCGGGCGCAACCGAGCCCGACGCGGGCGGCGGCCACGACGTGCCCGGCAGCGGTGCCACGGGCACCGCGGGCGGCGCAACGGGTGAGGGAACCGGGGGCAGCGCGAGACCCGGACCGCCGGGTGCGGCCGGACCGCCACCGGGCGGCGGCGCGAGCCACCAGAGCACCCTGGTGTGGAACTGGAAGCGTGCGCGGCGAGCGACCTTGATCCAGATCAGCCCCGTGCCGACGATCACCCCCGGGTACACGACGAAGACGACGACGGGCGCCAGCGCGAGCTGCAGGACGCCGGTGACGTGCTGCAGAGCACCGGCGCCACCGTCCCAGAGGCCGTGCGCCAGAGAGACGCCGAGGTAGGCCAGGACGACGCGCCAGGTGATCCTGAACTTCCCGTTCTTGGAGGAAGCGAACAGGGCTGCGGCGAAAAGGGCCGTGTAGAGCGGGTGCAGGAAGGGCGTGAGCAGCGCGCGTGTCGGCACGAGGACGAGCGCTGCCGCGAGATGGGTGAGGTGGAGCTGCGCCGGCGGGTTCTCGTAGAAGTTGACCGCATAAGCGAGGTCTTCGAGCGCCGCGAATCCGAGCCCGACCGCTCCCCCAGGAAGAGCCCGTTGCGCATGCTCTTGTCGGCGAGGCCCCGGGCGACCAGGACCACCGCCAGGATCTTCGCCAGCTCTTCGGAGATTCCCGCGAGCGACAGGACCACGAGGCTCGGCGTCGTTCCCGCGCCGGGAGCCGCCGTCGACAGCAGGGAGTCGAAGGTCGACCCGACCGTGACGGCGACGAGGCCGCCCAGGCCGAACGCAATCAGCAGCCTCGGCAGACCGAGGGTGTCTCGGGGTCCGATCCGGTACGCCATCGTGTAGATGAACGCGCCGGCCACCGTGACGGACCCGACGAGCAGACCGACGGTGATCGACGCCCCGTTGTGCAGGAGCTGCCCGCCGACGAGGAGCAGGAACAGGAAGAAGGCCGCGCCACCGGCGGAGATCCACAGGGCACCGTAACGGCCGATCCACTTGTGCGCGGGCTTCTCCCACGCCAACCAGATCGGCGGGGGCCAGTTCGCACGCATCTTGTCAGGCTACCGACGGCCCCTGGCAAGCGCCCGTCCCCGTTCGGGAGCATCGAGCGCGCGCCGATCGCTCTCGTCGGGGCAGTCGGCCCGCAGGATCAAGCGGATGCCTGCTCCGCCTTCGTGACCACCCGCTGGCCGACGACGGCCGACACCCCGTCTTGGCGCATCGAGACGCCGTAGAGGGCGTCCGCGATCTCCATCGTGCGCTTCTGGTGGGTGATCACGATCAGTTGGGACGATTCGCGAAGGTCTTGGAAGATCGTCAGCAGGCGACCGAGGTTGGCATCGTCGAGAGCCGCCTCGACCTCGTCCATGATGTAGAACGGCGAGGGCCGCGCCTTGAAGATCGCGATCAGGAGTGCCACTGCCGCCAGCGAACGTTCTCCACCGGACAGCAGCGAGAGCCGCTCGATCTTCTTGCCCGCCGGCTTGACGGTCACCTCGATGCCCGTCTCGAGCAGGTGCTCGGGGTCGGTGAGATGGATGCTGCCGCTTCCGCCGGGGAACAGGATCGGGAACACCTGGTTGAACGCGTCGCGCGTGTCGTCGAAGGCTCCCTTGAAGATGCTCTGCATCTTCTCGTCGATCTCGTCGATGATCGTGAGGAGGTCTTTGCGAGTGGACGTGAGGTCGGTCAGCTGATCGGTGAGGAACTTGTGTCGCTGCTCGAGCGCGGAGAACTCCTCGAGGGCGAGCGGGTTGACCCGGCCGAGTTGGGCGAGGGTGCGCTCGGCGGCCGCCAGGCGCTTCTTCTGCTCGTCGCGGACGAAGACCTCGGGTTCGGCGTCTTCTGTGGCACCCGGGATGGGAACCTCCGGGCCGAATTCGTCGACCAGCACGGATTCGACGAGACCCAGCTCTGATCCTGCGCGCTCCAGAAGGCTCGAGAGGTGCAGCTTCTTCTCGTAGATCTCCATCTCGAGACCGTGGACGTTCTCCGTGACGGTGTGGAGGCGTTCGCGAAGCTCGCGTTCGTCGCGACGAAGGGCAGCGAGTTCGGCGTTCTGTTCGGAGCGGGCCGCTTCCCGCGCGGTGAGCTCGGCTCGCGCTTCGGCGACGGATCGATCGACCGCGTCGAGAACGGAGGAAGCGCCTCGAGCACGGACGTCGTGGCGGTCATCTGTCGCTGCCGGATCACGGTCTGTCGGGCGTGCTCTTCGGCAGCGACCCGTTGCTCGTCGAGCTGACGCTGCAGGTCTTTGGCACGCGAGACCTCGGCCCGCACCCGCTCGCGAATCGTCTCGAGCTGGATGCGTTTCTCGATCTCGACGCCGCGAGCGTTCTCGAGTTCGGCGAGTACGCCGTCTCGCGCGGAGACGTCGAGGATCGGGCGCGGCCTGGACGAGTACTCCTCGTGCGCAGAGACGGCCTGTGCCACGACCCGTTCGGCCTGGTGCACGGTGTCGGCCGAAGCGGCCAGAGCGACCGACAGCCGCTCGGCTTCGGCCTCGGCGGCCTCGAGCTGGGCCTTGAGACGCCCAGCGCGCTGACCGTGGGCCGCGAGGCGAGATTCGTGCTCGCGCGCGGCAGCCGCGGCCTCTTTCGCCTGCGTCCTGGCTTCGGAGAGCTGTGCTCGAGCTGCTTCGAGGTCGGAGGCCACCCGCTCGATCTCGACGCTCACGCCGGTCAGCGACTCAGCGGCGGCATCTCGATCGGCGATGAGCTCGAGCCGCGAGCGGCCGCCGGTCGAGCCGCCCCGCACCGAGAAGTCGGTGAGCACCTCGCCCGCGCGGGTGATCACGGTCACCGGCTGCGCAGCGCTGTCGAGCACGCGACGCGCCACGTCGAGGTCGTCGGCGATGACCGTCGAGGAGAGGACGCCCAGGATCCCGTCGGGTGCCGTCACGACGCCGGCGGCGGCCACTGCGCCGGACGGGAGCCGTGCCACGAGCGGCTCGACCGCCCTCCGCGGAGAGGCCACGACGACCTCGACGCGACCGAGTTCTTCGGCGGTGACGTGCGCGACGGCGTCGAAAGCGGCGTCGGATCCGTCGGCCAGCACGGCGTCCGCCACGGATCCCAGAGCGGCGGCGATCGCGACCTCGAAGCCGGGTTCGACCTGGACGTGCTCGGCCACGAGCCCTCTGACCCCGGGGAGGCCGGCGGCGACGAGAGCGCTGGAGGCATCGTTCTGATCGAGGGCGAGCGACAGGGCGCTGGTCCGTGCGGCGAGAGCATCGCGTTCGCGCTCCAGAGCGTGAAGACGCTCTCGGAGACCGTCGGCGGCCGTTTGAGCCGTCGCGACGAGGTCGTCGGCCTGCTGCTGGAGGGACGCGTGGTCGACGCCGTCTGCGTCGTCGGACGCCGGCGCCTCCTTCTCGAGGGCGGCGAACTCGGCGCGGCTCGCCTCGCGGCGGGTGTCGGCGGCCTCCAGGGCGTTGGACTGACGGAGTTGCTCGCCCGTGACGGCGGCGAGCTTGGAACGAGCCACTTCGACCGCGCTCCCGAGGCGGGCGACCTCGAGGTCGTGCTCGGAGACGAGCGCGCTCTGCGCCGAGATCTCGTCGTCGAGGGAGTCGAGCGACGCCCGAGTCGTCGCGACCTCGGACGCGGCCTGCGCCACTGCCAGCTCGGCCTCGGCGACGCCTTCCTGGAGACGCTCGGCCTCGTCACGGGCATCGGCCACCATTCCGGACGACACACTGGTCGCGACTCCGGGCGAGTCGGCCTGCTGGGCGAGCAGCGTCAGCTTCTGGTTCGCGAGGCTCGAGAGGCTGCGCAGCCGCTCCTGGACCGACTCGAGCCCGAAGGCCACGCGTCGCGCGTCGTCGACGGCGTCTCCGACCATCGCCTGCTCGAGCCGCTGTTCGCGAAGCTTGTTCTGGTCGAGCTGTTCTTGGAGCACGATCCGTTCGCTCTTGCGCTCGTTCTCGCTCTTCGCCTGGTCGGTGAGCACGCTTCGCAGGGCGACGACCTCGTCGGCCAGGAGTCGCGCTCGCGCGTCGCGGACGACGGCCGCGATGCCCTGCGCCTCGCGGGCGATCTCGGCCTGACGCCCGAGCGGCTTGAGCTGGCGCCGGATCTCACCGGCGAGGTCGCTGAGCCGGGTCAGGTTCGTCTGCATCGCGTCGAGCTTGCGGAGCGTCTTCTCCTTGCGCCGGCGGTGCTTCAGGATGCCTGCGGCCTCTTCGATGAAGCCGCGGCGCTCCTCCGGTGTCGCGCGAAGGACGGCGTCGAGCTGCCCCTGCCCCACGATGACGTGCATCTCGCGCCCGAGACCCGAGTCGCTCAGAAGTTCTTGGACGTCGAGGAGGCGGCAGTTGTCGCCGTTGATCGCGTACTCGCTGCCCCCGTTGCGGAAGAGCGTTCGGCTGATCGTCACCTCGGAGTAGTCGATCGGCAGCGCACCATCGGCATTGTCGATGGTCAGGATCACCTGGGCGCGGCCCAGGGGCCCTCTCGTCGAGGTGCCGGCGAAGATGACGTCTTCCATCTTGCCGCCGCGGAGCGTCTTGACGCCCTGCTCCCCCATCACCCACGCGAGCGCGTCGACGACGTTGCTCTTCCCGGATCCGTTCGGCCCGACGACGCAGGTGACGCCGGTCTCGAAGGCGAAGGTGGTCGGCTGCGCGAACGACTTGAAGCCTTTGAGGGTCAGGCTCTTCAAGTACATGAGCACCCGCCTCCCTCGCACGGCTCCCGCCGCGGCCCTGCGCCGCGTCTCGCCTAGGATACCGGCGTGTCGCGCCAAGCCCGGCGCGCCTCGACCGCGGCACGCCGCGGCATCTCTTTCGCGACCTCGACCAGGAGCCCGCACACGGCGCGACGCGGTCCACGGCCAACGGTTACAGCCGCACGACTAGCACGACCTCAGCCGCGAAGGCGCTGGCAGCGCGGGCAGAAGTGGCTGCCGCGGTTCATGAAGCTGACCCGGCGGATGGGCGTGCCGCAGCGCGGGCAGGGTCTGCCCTGCTGGCCGTAGGCGTTGAGGCTGTGCGCGAAGTAGCCCGACTGGCCGTTGACGTTGACGTACTGCTGGTCGAAACTGGTGCCGCCCTCGGCCAGGGCTTTGAAGAGCACCGCCCGGATCTCGACCAGCAGCAGTGCCGCCCGCCGTCGCGAGAGCGACGCCGTCGGCTGGTCGAAGTGGATCTTCGCCGCCCAGAGCGATTCGTCGGCATAGATGTTCCCGATGCCCGAGACGAGCTCCTGGTCGAGGAGGGCGCGCTTGATGCCCGTGCGCCGCGCCGCGAGCCGCGCGAAGAACAACGGCTCGTCGAAGGCGGGATCGAGGGGTCGCGCGCGATGTGCGCGACCTGGTGCGGAATCTCGAGAGCCCAGGGGGCAGGATCCTGCCCGCGCGTCTCCTCGGAAGCCGAGTGCCCCAGGAGCGCGGCCCCGGAGAATCCGGCCGCGCGGCCGTCCGGCGTCGGCGAGGTCTCGTCGAGGGCCATCGAGCCGAAGATGCGCTGGTCGACGAAGGCCAGTCGAACGTCGCCGTGGCGCGGGTGGGCGAGGTCGAGTCGGATCCGGAGCAGACGGTCGTCGGCCTGCTCGCGGTCGCGCAGGAGCACCTGGCCGCTCATGCCCAGGTGGGTCACCAGCGCGAGCGACGGGCCACCGGCCTGCGGGGCGAACGGGAACCAGAGGAACTTTCCTCGGCGGACGGCCGAGAGCAGCGTCGCGCCCGTCAGACGATCGACGAAGTCTTCGGTCGGGCCGTCGTGGCGGCGGAGCGAGCGGGGTTCGAGAACGTCGACACGAGTGACGACGGCGCCGGTGACTCGGGGGTGGAGGCCGGCGCGGACGACCTCGACCTCGGGAAGCTCCGGCACCTAGGAGGCGTCGGGCGCGCCGGCGCTCAGCTTGGTCCAGGCCTGGAGGGCCGCCGCCATCTCGGCCATCTTCTTGCTGCTGCCGACCCCCTCGGCGATCTCGTCTTTGCCGAGTCGGACGATGGCGTGGAACCGCTTGTCGTGGTCGGGGCCGGAGTCGCTGATGACGTAGTTGGGCATTCCACGCCCCTGCGCGCTGGACAGCTCTTGGAGACTGGTCTTCGGATCCATTGCAGCACCGAAGCGGTCGGGGTCGGCCAGGAGCGGGGCGATCAGGCGCATGACGAGGCCGGTCGCCGCGACCGGCCCGGCGTCGAGGTAGGTCGCGCCGATGATGGCCTCGACGGTGTCGGCGAGGATCGAGTGCTTGTCGCGGCCGCCGGTGAGCTCTTCGCCTCGTCCCAGCCGGATGTACTGGCCGAGGCCGATGTGGCGGGCGATCTCGGCGAGAGCGACCGTGCTGACGAGACTGGCGCGACGCTTGGCCAGATCGCCCTCGTCGAGATCGGGGTTCTCGCGGTACAGCATCACCGTGACGGCCTGCCCGAGGATGGAGTCGCCGAGGAACTCGAGGCGTTCGTTGTTGCTGATGCCGCCGTGCTCGTAGGCGAAGGAACGGTGCGTGAGAGCGAGCTCGAGCAGCTCGGGAGTGACCGAGACGTCGAGGAATGAAACGAGGTCAGCCCGGTCAGAAACGGGTTCTGACGCGGGCTGACTCATGTGCTGGAGCCTACTCAGATGTCGGCGACCTTGCGGCCCTTGTACTCGAGGTACAGGGCGGTGCCGGCGGAATCTTCGACGACCTTGGCACGGTGCGGAAGGCTGTAGACGGTCTTGCCACCCTCGATGCTCTTGACGAGCGTGACGGGCGTGGCCTTCCACTGCGAACGGCGAGCGTGCGTGTTGGAGCGCGACTGCTTCCTCTTGGGAACGGCCATGACTATCTCTTCTCTATCTGTCTGGATCGTGTAGCTGCACAGGCCGGGTGGCCGTGCTCAATCGTTGGGCTTGGAGTCCTCGTGAGTCGCGGCTGGCTCCGTCTCAGCGACCAGCTGGGAAAGGGCCGACCAGCGCAGATCGATCACTTCACGAGGGTGGTAGTCGACCAGATCTTCGATGCGCTCGCCCGTTTCGGGGTCGAGACCAGGGCAATCTGGCCGGCAAACCGGTTGGAAGGGCAGCGACAAAACCACTGCATCTCTGACCACTGGTTCAAGATCCACGTGATCGTCTTGAACCTGGTAGTCGAAAGCTTCGTCAGTAGAGTACGCGAAAACCTCGGCGAAATCGACTTCGACACTCTGAGCGATGGGTTTGAGGCAGCGGCTGCACTCCCCGTCGCCTCCGCGGACACGTGCGCCGAGACCAGGAGGCCGTCGTGCAGGCTCTCGATCCGGAGGTCGATGTCGACCGGTGCACCCTCCTGCACGGCGATGAGCCCCTCGCCCAGTTTGGACGGGGCCGCGACGTCGAGTTCGCTCTCGCGCATCTCGCCCGGACGGTGCATCAGGTCGAACACCGGAACGGTATAGGGCGTCTTTTCGAAGTGAGGCACGAGCGAAGAGTTTACGCCCCTTGGGCGGTTTGCGGGCGAGCCTCCACGAAGAGACTCCTCGGCACCAACGCGGCGACGCATCGCGCCACCGGACCCGCTCCCTGCCGGAGGCTGCGAATCACCGTCCGCGCGTCGTCCTGCACGATCGCACCTGCCGGAAGGTCGCCGAAGCGTTCGCGCTGGGTACCCGCGAGGAGTCGCTCCAGCGCGGATGCGCCGGGTGCGTCCAGGCGCTCCCGCACGAGGGCGGCGGTCGCCTGCGGCGTAGCCGCGGGGTCGACGGAAACGCCCAGGTCACGAGCCGTGTCGACGACCTCGCGCCAGGCCCAGAGAGCCGTGTCGGGAGGATCCTGCCCCAGCCGCCTTCTGCGACGCGACGTCCGGAGCCACCACGGCAGAAGAGCGACCAGCACCAGGATCGCGGCTCCCACCACGGCGAACGGTGCGCCGCCGACGCTTCGGCCCGACGTACCGGTCGCCGCGCTGGCGGAGGTGGTGACCTGAGCCGTGGTCGGCGCCGCGGTCGTCGAGGTGGTCGCCTGCGCCGTCGCCGAGTCGGACGCCGATGCGGAGGATGTCGCCGAGGAGCTCGGCGTCGCCTCCGTGCCGGTCTGCTGCAGGTAGCTCGACGTCGTGCCCTGGCCCACGGTCGGCTCGAAGGGGATCCAGCCGAGACCCTGGAAGTAGAGTTCCGGCCACGTGTGGAGGTCGTTGCTGGTCACGGTCCAGTTCTCGCTCGAGCCTTCCTGCGTGCCGGGCAGGAAGCCGACGGCGATTCGCGACGGGATGCCGAGGGTGCGTGCCATGACCGCCATGGCCGAGGCGAAGTGGACACAGTAGCCGCTCTTGCGCTTGAGGAAGGTCTCGACCATGTCGAGCCCCGATCCGTCGTAGCCCTCGCGGACAGGGGTGTCTTCGGAGTAGGTGAACTCGCCGTTCCGGAAGTAGTCCTGCAACTGGACGGCGGCGTCGAACGGGTTGGCGGCGCCCGACGTGACCTTCTTCGCCAGGCGGGTGATCGACGCCGGGACGCCCGCGACGCTCTCGTAGGCGCTGAGGCCGGCGGGGGCCTTGTCGAGCGAGCGGACGATCTGCGAGCGAGTCGGGTCGACGGGGCGGGAGGTGACCTTGTAGTCGAGGCCCTGGGATCCCTCCGAGGTGCTGCGGACGGTGACGCCGGACGCGTCGACGTACTTCCACTTGGAGTCGACACCCGTGATCGCGGTGGCGGGCACGGGAATCGGCAGGTAGGGGCTGCGCAGGAGGTTGACCGAGACGTCGGTGGTGACCGTGTCGCGCCGCGTCGACTTGGCGATTCCCGGCGCCTGCGGGAGTTTCTCGACGGTGTTCTTCCCGTCGAGCCGCACGGAGGCGGGGCTCCACCTGGTCCCGGAGAAGTCGACCAGGTCGACGAGCTTGAGATAGTCGCCCTGAGCGGACGACGACGTGTAGCTGAGCACGTCGACCGCCGTGCCGCGGCGCAGATCTTTGCCGAGGTTGATCACGGGGTTCACGCCCGTGGAGATGCCGGTGCCGGTGCCGAGGTTGCTCAGCGGTGACGCGAGCGACACGGGCAGGAGGCTCGTGACCACGCCCGCGACGACGACCGCGGCGACGGCCGTGACGATGCTCGTGCGCGACGGCCGTCTCCCGGTCGAGACGACGAGGACCGCGACGTAGCCGAGGACGGTCAGGACCACCCACACCCAGCTCGGGTCGACGTCGGGGATGAACGACGGCACGACCAGGACGATCGCGAACACGACGCCGGTGAGCCCTGGCATCCTGCTCACGCGCGAGAGCAGGTCGACGAGGAGGGCGCCCGCTGCGACGGTGACGACGATCACACCGAGCATGGCGTCGCCCACGACGATCGGGGCCTCGTCGCTGACGATGGCGTCTCGGGCCTGTTCGGTGAGAACGCGGATCCGGTCGATGGTCTCGGCGGTCGGGATGATGCCGAGCAGCGCCGTGCCGCCGGACACGAACGCCGTGGATCCGAGGACGCCGACGATCAGCCCCGCAGCGGAAGCGACGACGGACGGCCAGTGGGCGGCGCGCGCCGCACCGGCCGCACCGAGGACGAGGGCCGAGACCACCGCGGCGGCGAACCACCAGCCGCTGCCCTGGAACAGCGGGTGAAGGCTTCCGACCGCCATCATCAGCGTCAGCCAGAGCAGAGCGGTGAGCGGCCAGCGGGCGTTGCCCGGTGCGAAACGGTCGCCCGGCTCGCGAGACAGCGGCACTTCGCGGGTGGATGGCGGGCGCACGTCGGCCGGGGGACGGAGGTCAACCACCGAGGACCCCGTTCGACGACAGGATGCGAGCGCGATCGGCGGAGGCGTCGGCGTCGACGACGTGCCACCCGGAGTCTCGCAGCGCCGCGGCGGCGGCCCGCGGCGAGTCGGCCGCGCTGTCGTCGGGCGTGAGCGGGTCGGTGTCGAGGTGGACGACGATGGCGACTCCGGCGACTCCCGGCCCGCGTGAGTGGGAGAGGCGTTCGACCTCGGCGGACGTGAGGCTCGACACGACCGCGATCACCGGCTCGCGCGGCGTGGGCTCGGGACTCCGCTCGTCGACCACGTCGTCGAGGCCGATGTCGGCCATCATCTCGAGGAACAGCGGGGTGGTCGAGGGATCGTGAAGCGCCACGGTCTCGCCGTCGAGGGTCGTGACACGCGTCTGGGAGCCGGCCAGGCCGTACTCGACGGCGATCGAGGCCGCCACGGACACGGCCCACTCGAAGCCGTTGCTGACCGGGAGACCCGATCCGTCGGCGGGATGCGCGTCGCGCCAGTTCGCACTGGTCACCGGCAGCACCACGCGCGCGCTCGGCAGGCCGTGCTGCTCCTCCTGCCGCACCATCAGCTCGCCCTGCCTGGCAGTCGCGCGCCAGTGAACGCGTCTCATGGGATCGCCACGGCGGTACTCGCGAGTGATCGGGTCGTCCTGCCCGCCGGCGAGGCTGTGCTCACGGCGCTGGCGCGATCCCTCACCGAGCGATCGCGACTCCCGGCCCTGCCCCACGGCGATGACCTCGGGGAACACGACGAGCTCGGAGCGGCCGTCGACGACGACCCGACGGCGAGCCAGCCCGAACGACTCCACGACGTCGATGCGCGCGGGGCCGATGCGCTGACGCCCGCGCGGGAGATCCTCGTGATCGAAGACCACCCGGGCGCTTCCGCCCGGCCCGATCGTCGCGATCACCGCCTCGTCCTGCGACATGACTCTCCAGGCGACCGTCTCGCGCACCCGCACGGTCACCGGGCTCGACGACGCGGGCGACGTGAGCACGAGGGATTCGACGACGGACCAGCCCGCCACCGCGCGATCGGGCGCGAACCGCCGGGAGACCGAGATGAGGGGCACCCGCACGGCGACGCCGACGAGGGCTGCGATGACGAGGGCCACCAGCACCACGCCGGCGAAGACGAGCGGCAGTGACGTGAGGAGGTACCCCGTCACGGCCACGACGACGCCGGCGACGGCCGCCGCGATTCCTCGGCGGGTGGGGCGCGGCCAACGCTGGAGCGCCTGTCTGAGCGCGGGGCGCACGGTCAGTGCGACGATTCGTCGAGGGGGACGGGAGTCGCCGCGACGACGGACTCGACGATGTCGTAGGCGGCGGACACGGCGCCCGCGCCAGAGCGCCCGGCGAGGATCAGGCGGTGCCCCAGGACGGGGCCGCTCAGCGCGTCGACGTCGTCGGGGATCACGAAGCGGCGGCCGTTGAGAGCCGCCCAGGACTTCGCGGCCCGCATGAGCTGCAGTGTCGCGCGCGGGCTCGCACCGAGTCGCAGGTCGGGATGGACACGGGTGGCCTGCACGATGTCGACCGCGTAACGCTCGACGACCGACGCCACGTAGACGCTGCGGACGGTGGCGATCATGCGGCGCAGATCGGCCACCGAGACCAGGGGCTCGAGTCGGTCGAGAGGACTCTGCGTCTCGCGCTGCCGGAGCATGCGGAGCTCGCTCTCGGCGTCGGGGTAGCCGAGCGAGATACGCGCCATGAAGCGGTCGCGCTGCGCCTCGGGCAGAGAGTAGGTGCCCTCCATCTCGACCGGATTCTGCGTCGCGACGACGAGGAACGGATCGGGCAGCGGATGCGAGAAGCCGTCGACGGTGACCTGACGCTCTTCGAGACTCTCGAGGAGGGCGGACTGCGTCTTGGGCGAGGCGCGATTGATCTCGTCGCCGATCACGATGTTGGCGAAGACGGGCCCGGGCTTGAACTCGAACTCGTTCGACTGGCGATCGAAGATCGACACACCGGTGATGTCGCTCGGGAGGAGGTCGGGGGTGAACTGGATCCGGCTGACGGACGCGCCGAAAGCCTTGGCCAGAGCGCGAGCCAGCTGGGTCTTGCCGACCCCGGGGACGTCTTCGATGAGCAGGTGGCCCTCGGCCAGCAGCACGGTGAGCGCCGTCGAGATGGCGCCCGCCTTGCCGTCGATGACGGTGGCGACGGCCTCGAGGATCCGCCTTGCGTGGTGCTGGACCTCGTCGAGCTCCATCTTCGCGGTGCCCGTGCTGGGTGAATCGGTCGTGGTCGTCATCGTGTCTCGTTCTTCGACGCCGAGGACGCGCCGGCTTGGTCGTCTCGGGAGGCCCTCAGGTAGTCGGCGACCGCCCTCGGGACGTACGGGTCGACGTCACCCCCGAGCGAGGCGACCTGACGCACCAGCGAGCTGGAGACGAGCGCGTGCGCAGGATCGGGAAGCAGGAAGATCGTCTCGACGCCGGCAAGGCTTCGGTTCATGATCGCCATCGGGGTCTCGTACGCCACGTCGACCTGCGACCGGATGCCCTTGACCAGCACCTTCGCGCCGACCCGGGTGCAGTAGTCGACCAGCAAGCCCTCGCTCCAGCTGGTCACGAGGACGTTCTCCAGCGGGCTGACCTCGTCGACGCCGGCAGCGTCGACGGCCTCGCGGATGAAGTCGACGCGTTGCTCGACCGGGATCAAGGCGGACTTGCCGGGGTTGTGGACCACCAGCACGTGCAGTTCGTCGAAGAGGCCGGCGGCTCGGACGATGACGTCGAGATGCCCGAGGGTCACGGGGTCGAACGACCCGGGAACGACGGCGATCGTGCTCATTTTCTCACCCTAGCTGTCAACGATGGCCGGTGGCTGAACGAACATGACGCGTCCTCGAAGGTCGATCTGTTCAGTTCTTCGCCAAGAAGGTCCGGCTCGATTCGTCGAGACGCCGTTCGAGCGCCGCGGCGAGAGCAGGATGCCCGGAGAGGGTCGGATCGTCGGCGATCACCTCGGCCGCGTGCTCACGCGCGAGAGCGATCACCTCGCCGTCGTGGGCCACGCGCAGCAGCCGCAGCGACGAGCGCCCGCCCGACTGGAGATTGCCGAGCACGTCGCCCTCGCGCCGCAGATCGAGGTCGATCTGGGCCAGTTCGAACCCGTCGGTGGTCGACGCCACTGCCTCTACCCGCTGTCGAGCGACGGAGCCCTCTTCGGCGTTGGTGACGAGGAGGCAGAGACCGGGATGCCCACCCCGGCCCACCCGACCGCGGAGCTGATGCAGCTGCGACACCCCGAAACGCTCGGCGTCGAGGACCACCATGGTCGACGCGTTGGGGACGTCCACTCCCACCTCGATGACCGTCGTGGCGACGAGGACGTCGATCTCGCCTCGCGCGAACGCCTGCATGGCAGCATCTTTCTCGCCCGAGGACATCCGGCCGTGAAGGGGCTCGATCCTGCGGCCCGTGAGAGCCGGCGCGACGCGGAGTGCCGCGAGCACGTCTTCGACGCTGGCGATCGTCGGCGCCGACGAGGTGTTCTCGTCCGGCCCCGCGTCCGGCCCTCCGTCGCCCGCTTCGGCTTCGAGAGCATCGGCCGTCTCTTCGGTGGAGGTGTCGATCGCGGGGCACACGACGAAGACTTGACGGCCCCTCGCGATCTCTTCGGCGCTGCGTTCCCACACCCGGGAGATCCACCCGGGGCGATCGACCAGCGGCACGACGAACGACTCGATCGGCTGACGCCCCGCGGGCAGTTCGGCGATGGTCGAGATGTCGAGGTCGCCGAACACGGTCATCGCCACGGTCCGTGGGATGGGGGTGGCCGTGAGCACCAGGACGTGCGGTGGCGTGGGGCCCTTGCGACGCAGGGCCTCGCGTTGATCGACGCCGAAGCGGTGCTGCTCGTCGACGACGACCAGCCCGAGGTCGTAGAACTCGACGTTGTCGCTGATGAGCGCGTGGGTGCCCACGACGAGGTGCGCCTGGCCGCTGACGATTGCGAGGGTCGCCTTCCGGCGCTCGGCGAGAGGCATCTGCCCGGTGAGCAGGACCGGACGGAGGCGGGCTGAGAGATCGGGGCCGAGGGTCGCGACGATGGAGCGGAGATGCTGACTCGCCAGTACCTCGGTGGGGGCCAGCAATGCCGACTGACCGCCGCTCTCGGCGACGGCGAGCATCGCCCGCAGAGCGACGAGGGTCTTGCCCGAGCCGACCTCGCCCTGGACGAGGCGGTTCATCGGGACGTCGGCAGCGAGGTCTCGCGCGATCTCGTCGCCGACGAGCGCCTGGTCGCCCGTGAGGCTGAAGGGAAGCGCTCGGTCGAACGTCTCGAGGAGACCGCCCGCGGTGGCGACGCGCTTCGTGGCCGAGGAGTGCCGGAGGGCCGCTCGCTGCTGGAGGAGGGCTGCCTGCAGAACCAAGGCCTCGTCGAATTTGAGGGTCTCGCGCGCCTGGAGGTAGTCGCGATCGCGCTCGGGGCGATGGATCTTCTCGAACGCCTCGCGGAGCGGCATGAGCTGGAGCTCTCGCCGCACGGTCTCGGGGACGGAGTCGGGCAGAGGCGGCAGGGTGTCGAGCGCCACCTCGATCGACTTGGCCACCTGCCAGGACGCCACGCTGGCGCTGGCCGGATAGATCGGGATGGGCTGCTTGGCCCACTTCTGCGCGGTCGCGTCGCCGGCCTCCGCCGAGCGCTCGTCGCCCGCCTCGAACAGCTCGTAGTCGGGATGGGCGAGCTGACGGTTGCCCCGATAGTCGCCCACCTTGCCGGCGAAGATGCCTCGGACACCCTGGACGAGGTCTTTCGAACGCCAAGCCTGATTGAAGAACGTGAGGGTCAGGATGCCTTGGCCGTCGCTGATCCGGACCTCGAGGATGGAGCCGCGCCTGGCTCGCATCGTGCGTTCGCGCACGTCGAGCACCTCGGCCACGATCGTGACGCTCTCGCCGATCTCCAGCTCGTTCAGGGCCGTCAGCTCACCGCGCCGGGCGTATCGCCGGGGGTAGTGCGTGAGGAGGTCGCCGACCGTCTCCATGCCGAAGGCGCGCTTCAAAGCCTGCGCCGTGCGCCCGCCGAGCGCATTCGTCAGCGTGGTGTCGAGAGGGGACGTGACGGAGGTGACCACGCTGCAACGCTACCCGTCGCCCCCGACAGTGCTGCTCCGCGCGCGCGCCCCGGCCTGACAGGATGGAGTCGTGACTCGCATCATCGCCGGCTTCGCCGGTTCCACCGCCCTCGGCGCGCCGAAGACCGGAACGCGACCCACCAGCGACCGTGTCCGCGAGGCGCTGTTCTCGGCGCTCGAGGCGCGCGACGAGGTCCGAGGTCTGCGCGTCGCCGACCTCTACGCCGGAACCGGGGCGCTCGGGCTCGAGGCCGCCTCGAGAGGAGCCGCGCGAGTCACCCTGGTGGAGCTGGGTCACCAGGCGGCGCGGCTGTGCCGCAGCAACGCCGCCCTCGTCACGGCGCGCGCCGCACGGCCAGGCGCCGGCCATCGACGTCGTTACGGGCTCGGTCCGCTCGTACCTGCAGCACCAGGCGACGCGGTCGCTCGACCTCGTCTTCATCGACCCGCCCTACGAGCTCGGCGCCGACGACCTGGAGCTCGACCTCGCCGCGCTGTCACCGGCGCTCGACACCGATGGGCTCGTCGTCGTCGAGAGACGCGCCCGCAGCGGCCAACCGGCGTGGCCCGAGGGGCTCCGACTCGAGACGAAGAAGGCCTACGGCGACACCGTCCTGTGGTGGGCGCGGGCCTGACGGAGCGTCCTAGGGTGTGTCTCCCACACGACCCGCGGCGAAGTGAGAGACACGCCCTAGCCTGCGGCGCCACTCCAGCGCGCGTAGGGATCCCAACCCGTCGCCTCGATCAGGTCGCGCCCGTCGAGCGTGACTCGGTAGGTGGCATCGCGCGCGCTGTTCACGACGCCGACGGCTCGGAACCCGCCGGGAAGCGCCGCTCCCTGCGGGAAGGTCGCGAACAGCGAGTGGTCCTCCCCGCCGGCAAGGGCCGCCCGGGGATCGCTCCCGAGAGTCGCCGAGTCGAGGTCGACGACGACCCGGGACGCCCGGGCCACCCGCCCGGCGTCGAGGGCGAGTCCGTCCGAGAGGTCGAGCATGCTCGTGGCCCCGGCCACCGCGGCCAGAACGCCGTCGGCCACGGGTGGCGTGGGGGCGACGTGCCAGCCCACGTCGGCGTCGCGTTCACGGAGGTCGCGGGCGAGGGAGGCGTCGGGAACGCCGTCGCGGTCGACGCCCAGGGCGAAGAGGAGGTCGAGCCCGCGCCCCGACCGGCCGAGGGCACCCGACACGGCCACGACGTCACCAGGCCGGGCACCGTCGCGCCGAATCGGAGCGCGGCCCTCGAGGTCGCCGAACGCCGTGATCGCGATCGTCATCGTCGACGACACCGACATGTCGCCGCCGACGACGCCGCAGCCGGGAGCCATTTCGGCGCAGCCCTCGCGAAGTCCGTCCGCGAAGGACTCGAGGAAGTCGACGGCCGTCTCGCCGGGCACCGCCAGGGCGACGACCAGCGCGGTCGGTCGGGCACCCATCGCGGCGACGTCGGACAGATTCGACGCAGCGGCCTTCCAGCCCAGGTCGTACGGAGTCGACCAGGCGAGGCGGAAGTCGGGGCCGTGCACCATGAGATCGGTCGTCACGACGAAACGCCCGTCCGGGGCGGCCACCACGGCAGCGTCGTCACCCGGACCGAGAAGCGTCGAGGCGCCCTCGGGCAGGCGCGGCAGGATGCGGGCCAGGGTGCCCAGCTCGCCGAGCCCTTCGACCGTGTCAGACTCGCTCATGGCTCTCACGGTAGCGTGATCGCGATGTCTCCCTCGTTCCGCCGCCGCACGGGCGTCGCTCTGGCTCTCGTGATCCTCGCACCGCTGCTCGCCGCGTGCACCTCCACCGTGGCCCTGTCTCCGGCGCCGCAGGCGAACACGGTCGGCTGCGCCGACGTCACCGTGCACCTGCCCAGCACCCTCGAAGCCCAGTCGATGCACGACACGAACGCCCAGGCGACGGCCGCGTGGGGGCTCCCGCCGCGATCCTGCTCACCTGCGGGATCACGACGCCGACCGTCTCCGACCTCACCTGCTATCCCGTCGAGGGGTCGACTGGCTCGTCGAGTACAAGGGCAAGGACGCGATCTACACCACGTACGGGCGCACTCCCGGCGTCCAGGTGGTCGTCGACACCAAGGCGGTGCAGGCGCCGAGCAACGTCCTCTTCGATCTGGCGTCGGCCGTGGGTACGCTTCCGGCGAACCGGAAATGCCAGGGCGTCTCGGACGCCACCGGCACGCCGACGCCGTAGCGGCCCGACGCTCTAGCGCTCGGTCTCGAGGCCGAGCGCGATCAGCTCGTCGAGCAGCGCGGGATAGCTGAGCCCCGACGCCAACCAGCAGGCCGGGAACATCGAGATGGGCGTGAAGCCCGGCATCGTGTTGAGCTCGTTGACGACGAACCCTTCGCTCGTGAGGAACACGTCGACCCGTGCCAGGCCCGCCCCGCCGATGGCGTCGAACGCGCACGCGGCGAGGTCTTGGAACTCGGCCAGCTCGGCGTCGGAGAGGTCGGCCGGGCAGACCAGGTCGGCGCCGGGGGCGCCCAGGTACTTCGATTCGAAGTCGTAGAATTTGCCCGAACCGAGCACGATCTCTCCGGCGACCGACACGCGGGGGCACCGCCCGAGCGGCCGCCCAGGACCGCCGCTTCGAGCTCACGGCCGACGACCGCGGCCTCGATCAGCACTTTGGTGTCTTCGGCCAGCGCGACCTCCATGGCGGCGGCGAGCTCGGCCAGCGACGAGGCCTTCGAGACGCCGACGCTCGACCCGGCGCGCGCCGGCTTGACGAAGACGGGCCAGCCCAGCTCTTCGGCGTGCTCCTCGACCACGGCACGGCGATCGGCCCACTCGCGGGCCCGCACGGTGACCCAGGGGGCCACGTCGATGCCGGCGTGCTGGAGGACGGTCTTCGAGAAGTGCTTGTCCATTCCGACGGCCGAGCCGAGGATTCCGGCACCGACGTAGGGCAGCCCGACCAGCTCGAGCAGCCCCTGAACGCTGCCGTCTTCACCCCACGGACCGTGCAGGATCGGGAACACCACGTCGATCTCGCCGAGCGACGTCACCTCACCGCTCTCGGACTCCACGGTCATCTCGCGGGTCGACGCCGACTCCGGCCACCGGACTCGCGTGCCGTTGTCGACGACCTCGGGAAGCTTCTCGGGGTCGAGCGCGAAGTGTTCCGCATCGTCGGGCTGGAGGGTGAATGCACCGTCGCGCGTGATGCCGACCGGCACCACGTCGTACTTGTCACGGTCGAGCGCGGCCAGGACTCCCCCGCCGTGGCGCAACTGATCGAGTGCTCGCTGGAGCGGCCGCCGAAGAGCAGGACGACGCGGAGCCGCGAGGAGTGGAAGTGTCGGTCACGAGCGGGCGCCTTTCGGAACGAAGGTCGAGATCTACTCGCCCTGCGGCTCGTCGGTCTCGGTGAGATGCGGCGCGATGTTGCGCGGATCCAGAGTACCGGCGAGCACCTCGGCGACCTGTGTGACGATGGGCATGTCGACACCCCGCGACTGCGCCAGCTCGAGAATCGGCGCGACCGAGGCCAGCCCTTCGGCCGTCTGGTTCATCTGGCGCACGACGTCGTCGAATCGATAACCCTGCCCGAGAAGTCGCCCGGCGGTGTTGTTGCGCGACAGTGGTGACTGGCAGGTCGCGATGAGGTCGCCCAGCCCGGCGAGCCCGGCGAGTGTCTCGGGCTTGGCCCCGAACGACACGGCGAAGCTGGTCATCTCGGCGAGACCGCGCGTGATGATCGACGCCTTCGTGTTCTCGCCGTAACCGACGCCGTCGACGATTCCGATGGCGACGGCGATGAGGTTCTTGAGGACGCCGCCGAACTCGGTGCCGATCACGTCGGTGTTGACGAACGAACGGAAGTAGGGGTTGGTCGCGGTGGCCGCGACGAGCGTCGCCGTCTCGAGACTCTCGGACGACACCACGGCCGCGGTCGGCTGGCGCTTCGCGATCTCGAGGGCGAGGTTCGGCCCGGAGGCGACCGCCACCAGCGCGGGATCGATCCCCAGCTCCTGGACGATCACCTCGCTCATGCGCAGCCCGGTGCCCTTCTCGACGCCTTTCATGAGGCTGACGACGGGAACGTCGGCCGGCAGGATCGCGCGCAGATCGGCCAGGTTCTGTCGCAGCGTCTGGCTCGGAACCGAGATGTAGATCTGCTCGGCGCCGCTCAGGACCGCCGAGATGCTCGACGACGCCGTCAGGGAGATCGGCAGGTTGATGCCGGGCAGGTAATCGGTGTTGCGATGCGTCTCGGTGATCTCCCGGGCGATCTCCGGGCGGCGGGCCCAGAGCTGCACCTCGGCGCCCCCTTCGGCGAGGACCTTGGCGAAGGTCGTGCCCCAGCTGCCCGCACCGAGCACGGCCACGCGGCGCTCGAGCGCTGCGGCCTGGACGATGGTGATCGCCTCGGTGGTGACGAAGCCCTGGCTGAGACGATCGAGCGATCCTGCGAGGGCACTCTTCGGGGCTTCGGCTTCGGCCTCGGCCCGCTTGCGACTACTTCTCTTGCTCAAAACGCCCGATCTCGGTCTGGTTGTGCTGCGCGGGGTCGTACCGGACGGTCGGCGGCGTGCCACCCCGCAGGGTCTGGACGAGCTCGGTGATCCTCGTCATGACGAGTTCGGTCGCTTCGGCGACCTCGTGCGCGTCGAGGTGCCTGCCTCGGTAGGCCGACAGGTCGACCGGGTCGCCGATCGCGACCGAGATATGGGTCCGCGGGAAGAAGCGGACGCCCTTCGAGTACCGTCCCATGATCTTGTCGGCACCCCAGTGCGCCATGGGGATCAACGGGACGCCGGCCTCGAGGGCGAGCCGGACGGCGCCGCTCTTGCCGCGCATCGGCCAGAGATCGGGCTCGCGCGTGAGGCTGCCCTCCGGGTAGACGATGATGCCCTCGCCGCGCTGCGCGGCGATCCGTCCTGCCGCGACCGGGTCGGAGTTGCGCGTGCGACCGGTGCGATCGACCGGGACCTGCCCCGTGGAACGCATGACCCAACCGAGAAAGGGGACCTTCCAGAGCGACGCCTTCGCCAGGAACCTCGGCACCCGGCCGAGCCGCCAGATGGTCAGCCCGACGACCAGCGGATCGTAATTGCTGAAATGGTTCGGCGTGATGACGTAGCCGCCGCGCGCGGGGAGCTTCTCTTTGCCGTGGACCTCATAGCTCGCCTGGAGCATGAGCAACGGGAACACGAGGCGCCCGAAGAATCCGAAGGTGTTGTTTCTCTCGCGGATGCGTGTGAGTGAGGGTGGGAGGGGAGCGTCGGGGTTGGTCATCTGGTCACCGACGGGACGGCTTCGCTCAGCCCTTGAAGTCGAAGTCGGCGCCCAGCTTGCGCAGCTTCGCCACGAAGTGCTCGTACCCGCGGGCGATGATGCCGACGTTCGTGATCTTCGACTCCCCTCGGCCGTGAGCGCAGCGATGAGGTGACTGAAGCCGCCGCGGAGGTCGGGGACGCGGATGTCGGCGCCGTGGAGCGCCGTCGGACCGGTGATGACGGCCGCCTGCTCGAAGTCGCGGCGAGCGACGCGGCGCTCGACGTTCTTCAGGCCGTCTTTGTGGACGACGATCTTCGCCCCCATGTCGTTGAGCGCCTCCGTGAACTGGAAGCGGTTCTCGTAGACGGTCTCGTGCACGATCGACACGCCGTGCGCCTGGGTCAGCGCCACGACGAGCGGCTGCTGCCAGTCGGTCATGAAGCCGGGGTGCACGTCGGTCTCGATGACGACCGGCTTGAGGTCGCCTCCCGGGTGGTAGAAGCGGATGCCGTCTTCGTGGACGTCGAACTCTCCGCCGACCTTGCGGAACACGTTCAAGAAGGTCATCAGGTCTTGCTGCTTGGCGCCCTCGACGAAGATGTCGCCCTTGGTGGCCAGCGCTGCCGCGGCCCAGGAGGCGGCCTCGTTGCGGTCGTTGATGGCGCGGTGCGTGTAGCCGCGGAGCGACGTGACGCCCTCGATGAAGATGACGCGGTTGGGTTCGACGTTGACGATCGCGCCCATTTTCTGCAGGATCGCGATGAGGTCCATGATCTCGGGCTCGATCGCGGCGTTGCGCAGCTCGGTGACGCCCTCTGCCAGGACCGCCGTCAGAAGCACCTGCTCGGTGGCGCCCACGCTCGGGTAGGGCAGCTCGATGTTGGCGCCCTTGAGGCCGTTGGGGGCCGTGAGGTGGATGCCGTTGTACGACTTGTCGACGACCGCGCCGAACGCACGAAGGGCGTCCATGTGGAAGTCGATGGGGCGGTCGCCGATGCGGCAGCCGCCGAGGTCGGGGATAAACGCCTCGCCGAGGCGGTGCAGGAGCGGGCCGCAGAACAGGATCGGAATGCGGCTGGAGCCGGCGTGCGCGTCGATCTCGGCGAAGTGCGCGCTTTCGACATTGGACGGGTCGAGGATCATCTCGCCCCGGGCCGGGTCGGTGATGCGCACCCCGTGGATGGACAGGAGACCCCGGACGACGTTGACATCGCTGATGTCGGGAACGTCTTTCAGGATGCTCGGGGTGTCGCCGAGGAGGGAGGCGACCATGGCCTTGGTGGCGAGGTTCTTGGCCCCGCGCACCTCGATGCGACCGATCAGCGGTTTGCCGCCGCGGATGACGATCTCGTCGGACTTGAGGCCCACGCGGGCACCCGCTGCTGCTGCATCCTGAACAAGAGAGTTCACTACTTCACCGGCAATGTCTTGGGCCGCCAGGTGGCGCGGCGCGATTCGAATTCTGTGATTGCGGCCTCGTCGCGGAGGGTCAGGGCGATGTCGTCCAGGCCTTCGAGGAGACGCCACTTAGTGTAAGCATCGACTTCGAACGAAACCGTGAGGCTGCCGACCGTGGCGGTTTGTTCGGGAAGGTCAACCGTGATCTCGGGTGCGCCCTTCCCGTTCGCCACGGATTCGTCGATCAGCGCCCAGATCTTCTCGATGTCGGGTTCGGCCACGACGGCTGCCAGCAGCCCCTGCTTGCCCGAGTTGCCCCGGAAGATGTCGCCGAAGCGAGGGCTCAGGACGACGTCGAAGCCGAAGTCGCGAAGCGCCCAGACGGCGTGCTCGCGACTCGAGCCCGTGCCGAAGTCGGGGCCGGCCACGAGGACCTTGGCGCCCTGGTACTCGGGCTTATTGAGGACGAAGTCGGGATCTTGGCGCCAGGCGTAGAACAGGGCGTCTTCGAAACCGGTCTTGGTGACCCGCTTGAGGAACACGGCCGGGATGATCTGGTCGGTGTCGACGTTCGACCGCTTCAGGGGCGCGGCAGGGCCCGTGACGATGGTGGTCTTGTGCATTACAGGGCCCCTTCGAGGGTCGACTCGGACGAGGTCTGCGACGCCTCGATGTCCCACGGGCTGGACAGCGTGCCGCGAATGGCGGTCGCCGCTGCGACGAGGGGAGAGACCAGATGCGTGCGGCCGCCCTTGCCCTGGCGGCCCTCGAAGTTGCGGTTCGAGGTCGATGCGCAGCGCTCCCCGGAGCCAGTTGATCGGGGTTCATGCCGAGACACATCGAGCACCCCGCGAAACGCCACTCGGCGCCGAAGTCGGTGAAGACCTTGTCGAGCCCCTCGGCTTCGGCCTCGATGCGCACGCGCGCCGAACCCGGAACGACCATGACGCGGACGCCGTCGGCTTTCTTCTGGCCGCGGACGATCGAGGCGAAGGCGCGCAGGTCTTCGATGCGGCTGTTGGTGCACGAGCCCATGAAGACCGCGTCGACCGGAATCTCTTTCATCGGGGTGCCGGCGACAAGGTCCATGTAGGTCAGGGCCCGCTCGGCGGCTGCGCGCTCGTTCGGGTCGGCGACGGCTGAAGGATCGGGAACGGTCTCGGAGAGCGAGACGCCCTGGCCGGGGTTCGTGCCCCACGTGACGAACGGCTCGAGCTCGTTCGCGTCGAGGTACACCTCGGCGTCGAACACCGCGTCGTCATCTGTCGGCAGCGTGTTCCAGTAGGCGACGGCTTCGTCCCACTCGGTGCCCTGGGGCGCGTGCGGCTTGCCCTCGAGGTAGTCGTAGGTGGTCTGATCGGGGGCGACCATGCCGGCGCGGGCGCCGGCTTCGATCGACATGTTGCAGATGGTCATGCGGCCCTCCATGGAGAGGGCGCGGATCGCGCTGCCGCGGTACTCGAGCACGTAACCCTGACCACCGCCGGTGCCGATCTTGGCGATGACGGCGAGGATGATGTCTTTGGCGGTGACGCCGGGGCGCAACTCGCCCTCGACCGTGATGGCCATGGTCTTGAACGGCTTGAGCGGCAGCGTCTGCGTGGCGAGGACGTGCTCGACCTCGCTGGTGCCGATCCCGAAGGCCATGGCGCCGAAGGCGCCGTGGGTCGAGGTGTGGGAGTCGCCGCAGACGACCGTGATGCCCGGCATGGTGAGGCCGAGCTGCGGACCGACGACGTGAACGATGCCCTGCTCGGCGTCGCCGAGGAGTGCAGACGGACGCCGAACTCGGCCGCGTTGTTGCGCAGGGTGTCGATCTGGGTACGGCTCGTGAGATCGGCGATCGGCCGGTCGATCGCAAGGGTCGGGGTGTTGTGGTCTTCTGTCGCGATCGTGAGGTCGAGGCGGCGGACCGGGCGGTCGGCCTGACGAAGACCGTCGAACGCCTGGGGGCTGGTCACCTCGTGGACGAGGTGGAGGTCGATGTAGAGGAGGTCGGGAGCACCGTCGGCGCCCTTGACGACCACGTGGTCGTCCCACACTTTTTCGGCCAGCGTTCGGCCCCTCAAGGATTCAGCCACAGGCCTTCCCTCCATCGATGATCAGCGGATCGAACGAGTCTACCGCCGTGTTACGGCATTGTTTCCCGGCGGGCCTCCGGCGGGTCGACCGGCCCGGAATAGCATGGGCAGGGCCCGATCGCCGGGTCGTCGAGGGCGAGGTGCGACATGGCCGACTGGTCACCGCCCCGACCCGAGCGAGCCGTTCCCGGCCTCCGCGACGCACCTCCGCTCGTGCCGCGCAGACCCGCCGGCGAGGAGGGTGAGCCGGGTCGCCGGGATCCTGCGCGCTCCCAACCATCAAGACCGGCTCCGCGGCGACGGACGCCGGCCTGGCGACGCTCCCCGCGGCGAGCTGTCGCGGCCGCGTTCGTCGTGCTCGCCGCCGGGACGGCCGTCATCACGGGTCTCGGCGCCTCGCTGACGCCCGTGTACGGAAACCTGTCGCCCTACCGGGAGAGCGGAGTGGTCGACGTGCGATCGGCCCCGCACTCAACGGGATGGACGACGGACCTCGCGCGGAGCATCCTGCCGGGTGTTCCCGTCCGATGCGTCTCGTTCACGTCGTCGCAGTCGACCGACTCGCTGGTCCTTCTGACCGGGGCGTCTCAGCCGCTCGGATCGAGCACGGGCTGCTCCACGCTGACGTCCAGTCAGGTGAGGTCGACCATCGCGCTGTTCGATGCGGCGACCGGACGCGTGCTGTGGACGAAGAACCTCGGCACCCTGTTCTCGGCGGACGCGGGCACCGTCACCCTGCAGCAGAGCGCGATCGTCTCGGCGGCCGGACGTGTCGTCCTCCAGGCGACGGTCGGCGGCCGGTACAGCGTCGCGACGCTGGCGATCCCCACCGGACGGGAGACCGGCTCGGTGGTGCAGCCACCCGACCAGGTCGGCCAGTCCCCCGTGATCGCCGGAACCCTGCTGCTCTACTCGGGGAGCACCTCCCGAGAGGGATCGACCGAGTGGACACTGGTCGACGTGCGGCGTCTCGGGCGGCCGCTGTGGACCGCGGTCCTGCCCGACTCCGATTCGCCCTGGCTCACCCGACGCGCCGCCTTCGCGACGATCGACGGCCGGTCGATGCGGATCGACGGACGCTCGGGCAGGATGACGGAATTCGGCGGCGGCTCCGTCGACCTGTCGAACACCCTCCAGGACGTCGACGGCCTCTACACGACGCACGTGGTGCAGGCAGGCACGATCGTGACCGCCTGGGATGCCGACGGCAGGCGCCTCTGGTCACGGAGCGGCTTCGGCGACCTGACCGGAGTCTCCCGCGACTGCGTGGTGGTGGCACTGCCGGGGACGACCAAGCTGACCTGCCTCGACCACGGTGACGGGCGGTCCAGGTGGACGACCGACGTCGGTTCCCTGGCGTACGCGACCTTCTTGCCAGGGCAGACCAGCCGGGACGTGCCGGTCTACCGGAGCCTGGGCAACCGTACCGAGATCGTGATGATCGACGGCGACACCGGCAAGCGGGAGTACGTCCTGCGGCTCGAACCGCAGACGCAGGTGATCGCGGTGTCTCGCACGACGGGCTATCTCCGCACGTCGAGCGAGACGGGGACGGCCACGCAGCTCACCGCCTTCGACGTCCACTCCGGACGAACGCTCTGGACCAGGGCGACCGGCGCGGACGGCGACACCGAGTTCTGGGGCGGGCACCTCGTGAGCGTCGATGCAGGGCAGGTGGCACGGGAACTCGGCACCCGTCCACCGACGATCCTCGGAGACTAGGATTCGACCCACCGGCGGCTGCCGGCGAACGGTTCTGTCGCGCGAGGAGGCTCGATGGCCGAGAGCTCTGGCGACGCTGGACTGCGCGAAGCGGCCGGGCTCGAGGTCGCCCCGAGCACCGCTCGGTCGACGGAGGCACAGGCGCCGGCACAGACGCCGGCGCCGACGAGCGGCGACACGTGGACACCGCCTCGTCCCCCGCCGACACCTCCGTCTGGGCGGCCGGAGACGCGTCTTTTCGTCGGGCTACGCTCCCCGCCCGAGAGCCGCTGCCAGTCCTCGGCGACCACGCCGCCGCCGAAGTACCGACCTTCGTCGGTCCGTCGCGCGGCCGTCGGCGGCGCGGTTCGCAGCGGGGCAGGATCGCGAGGTTCTGGGCCCGGATCGGCGTGGGGCGTCGGATCCTGCTCTCGTACGCCGGTCTCGCCGGCCTCATCGTCGTGGTGACCGCGGTCGGAGCCGCTCTGCAACCGACCTACGGCTCACTGACCCCGTGGCAGGGCATCCGGGTCGACGATCTCCGCAGCTCCCCCGCCGAGAGCTCCTGGGCGGTCGACCTCGCGTCGACCCTTGCACCCGGGTCCCCGCCGGAGTGCCTCCGCTTCACCGCCGTGGACGTGGGGCAGGATCTCGCCGCGGTGCGCGCCGACTCCGCGTGGACGTACGGCTTCTCGGAGGACTCGCTCTGCTCCGTGGTGCCCGAGGGGTTCCGCTCGCGCGTCGCCCTTCTGGACACGGCTACGGGCGCGGTGCGCTGGGTGCACGACTTCAGCACCGACATCGAGACGACCAGCGGGGTGTCGGTCTCGTGGATGTCGACCGTCGACCACGCTTCGCGCCTCCTGGTGCGGGCTGGGACGTCGTCGCAGTCGATCGTCGAGAGCCTCTCGCTGGGTACCGGCCAGGTGCTCGAGTCGACCGGGAGCCAGCACTGGTCGCAGGACGACCGCTTCACCGCCGAAGGCAACGTCGTCGCGACGGGGGTGCTCAGCGCCGACAATCTCACCTACGTCTACGAGCTCCGCGACGCCGACGACCTCGGAACGATCGTCTGGCGCGGCACCGGCAATGAGACGGCCACGATGATCGCCCTGCACGACCGACTGCTGCTCGGCGACCGCGGAACACTGCAGATTCCGCTGGCGACGGGGGCGGCCAGCCCGTGGGGCGGTCCGGTCGACACCTCGCTCGGCTACGCGGTGCACGGCGACACGGTCTTCGCACCGCACACCTCGGGCGTCGGCGTCACGGCCACGCCGGCCACCGGGTTCTCCGCGGTCGACCGCACGGGTCACGTGCTGTGGACCTCGCCCTGAACCTCCGGGGCAGCTACTCGCTGACGAGATCCTGCCTGGCCGTGACCAACCACGACGGCAATCGCCTGACCTGCCTCGACTACCGCACCGGCGAGGCGCTGTGGACGCAGGACATCGGCACCTTCTCGTACGCCGGGAGCGCGCTCGGACAGCAGAGCGACGACATCTACACGGTCTCGACCACCGATAAGGCACGAGTCGTCGCCATCGACGGGAAGACCGGCCGACAGCGATTCAGCGCCGACGTGCCCGCCGGCTCGTACGTGGTCGCCGCCGGGCACACCGTCGCCTACGCGCTCGCCTACGGGATCTCCGGATCCCGCTCCAGCGTGATCGCTCTCGACGTCTCGAGCGGCAAGCGTCTCTGGACGCACTCGTCCCAGTTGCAGCTGTCGCTCTGGGGCGGTCACCTCATCGACGTCGGGATGGACGGACTCGCGCGGCGCCTCGACCGCTGAGACCGGCCGCGCCGCCCCGGGCGGCGTAGGTTCACGAACATGAGCGACGCACCCGACCCAGACCATGTCCGGCCCGACGGCGTCGACGACGCCACGGTCGAGGCCCTCGGGAAAGTGAGCGAGGCGTTCGAGGTGATCGAGAACGCCCGCGGCTTTCTGTACGGATTCCACCGCATGACGGGCCAGGCCGATCTCGCGCTCGGCGAAGCGGTCGACCTGCTCCGCGAGGCCGGCCACACGGCCATCGCGGATCGCTTCGAACGCGACATCGTCGGCCGAAACGTGATCGAGGGCCGCTGGACGTTCCAGATCGTCGAAGACTTCGACGCGAGCTACTACGAGCCGTTCCGCGAGGCCGAGCGCGCCGCGCGCGACGAACTCCTCGGCGGACGCCGCCACGTCTTCGAATCGGAGATGAAAGAAGCCAGACGAACACACGGGGCGAGGCACCACGAGTCGCGACCGGCGCCGGGGGTCTGAGCGGCGGCTCCGCTCAGAGCAGGATCGTGCGGTCCGCCCACTCCGGTGACCGCCACCCGGTCCGCTGAGCGACGAGGGCGTCGATCACCTGGACCGCGTAGGCCAACCGGGCCTGGGGCTGGCCTCGGAGGAGCACCCAGGGGAGATCCTGCGCTGTGAGGCCGTCCACGAACCACCCGGTCATCGTGGCGCGGATGTGCTCGCCGTCTCGCCAGCCGTCCTGCTCGAAGGGCACGCCGACATGATCCGTGACCAGGTAGAGGTCACGCCGAGGAAGGTCGACGGTGGCGGCTCGCGTTGCCTCGCGGCTGGCTTCCCCGACGTAGCGGCGCTCCCACAGCGACGTCGCGAAGGCGTCGGTGTCGGCGACGACCAGGGGCGCCGCCTGCGCTGCAGCCTCCTCGCGGATGGTCTGCTCGCGGGCGATCTGGCCGAAGTGGCTGCCCTCCCAGACGAGGTCGTCCAGGGCGGGCACCGGCGCACCCATCTCACGAGCGGCGGCGGCGGCTCTCTCGAAGAGTTCGTAGGTGAATTCGCGGCCGTATTCCGCAACGGGCCTGATCGCCGGGAAGCGCTCTCGGTAGTGCTCGACGAGCTGGTCGGCGAGTGTCGTCGTTCCCGTCGACTCCGCCCCGACCACGATGATCCTCGTCGCCAGGTCGCGACGCACCGGACCGGGGAGAAAATGCCAGGTGGCGGCGGGATCCTGGCGCACGGCCGTTCCGCTCACGCGGACCGCCTCGCGGCTGGGGTCGTCGGTGACCGCCGTGGCCCCCAGCCGCTCCGCGAGTTCTGCGCCGTACGGCTCGGAGGAGAACACCGTGTCGGGACGCGGTCGCCCGGCGTTCCGGAGGGCCGCGAGCAGGACCTCGACGTGCGCCGTCCAGGCGATCTCGCTGACGTAGTTGACGGGTGCATCGTCCATCACTCCGATGACGCGGACGCCCGGCAGGTCATCGGTCGACTCGGAGACCCACCCGACGCGGATCGCGAGGGACAGCGACTCGAGCTGCGTCGCCATCACGACGACCGTGAGGTCGTCACACGCGGCGGCGGCCCTCCGGATCAGCCCGACGTGCCCGAGATGGAGCGGGTAGAACTTGCCGATCACCAGGCCGTGTCGACTCGTCACGCGTCGACCAGGGATTGCGTGCGAACATCGGGTTCGTCGGCTTGACGGGCGAGCTGCCGCCGCCACGTCACGACCCCGGAGATGCACAGCGCGAGGAACCCCGTGTAGAGCAGGGCCGTGAGTGACAGCCCCTTGACCGCGTAGAGCGGGACGGACACCAGGTCGACGACGATCCACACCCACCACTGCTCGAAGATCTTCTTCGCCTGACCCCAGGTGGCGAGCAGGCTGGCGGCCAGGATGAACGCGTCGGGCCACGGTACGACCGAGTTGGTCTCGTTCGCCAGCAGGAGAGCGACGACGACGGTAGCGGCGGCCGTGGCCAGCACGCCGACGAGGATCTCGAGGCGGGTGGCGTGCCGCACGGGCAGCTCGCGCCGGATCGTGCCCTCGGCCCCTCGGCCTCGGGGTCGTCCGCTCCCGCGTCTGCGCCCCCGTGCCCAGACGACCCAGCCGTAGACGCCGACCAGGCCGAAGACCACCTGCAAGGCCGTGTCGGCGTAGAGTCCGGCCCCGAGGAAGAGCACGATGAAGGCGATGTTGTTCAGGATGCCGACGGGCCAGTTCCAGAGGTACTGGCGCGTCACCGCCCAGACGCAGAGTGCGCCCGTCACGAAGCCGATCAGCTCGACGACGGAGATCGTCTCGCCGAGCACGGTGAAGACCGTCGAATTCAGCCAGTCGAGCAGGATGTTCATGGTGTCGCCTTCCCCCGGATCACGACCCCCGCGGTCGCCTTTCAGGTAACCCTACTCTCTTTTTCTCGCCATGAGAAGTAGTGGGTGCACGAGCGCGAGGTGGGTCAGAAATGCGAAATGGCCCTCCCGGGAGGGAGAGCCATTTGCGTCGTGACCCCAACCGGATTCGAACCGGTGTTACCGCCGTGAGAGGGCAGCGTACTAGGCCGCTATACGATGGGGCCGTTTTTGCGACTCGTCGAGTATGCCACACGGGGCGAGGCGCTACAAATTGAGCCGTTCTCGCGTTATCGGAGGCCGCGAACGAGCGTCATCCGGACGTCGTTCACGCGTATTCTCAGCGTATGCGAGTCACGAAATACGAGCACGCCGCCCTCGTCGTCGAGGAAGCCGGACACACCCTGGTCGTCGACCCCGGGAGCTTCACGCGCCCGCTCGGCGACACCGCGCACGTCGACGCGGTCGTCGTCACGCACGCGCACCCCGATCACTGGACACCGGTCCAGCTGGCCGCCCTTCGCGCGGCGAACCCCGACGTGCCCATTTTCGGCCCGGCCGGCGTCGTCGAGGCCCTCGCCGGCGAGAACATCACCGCGACGACGATCACCGACGGCGAGACCGTCGAGGTCGGGGCGTTCACCCTGCTCTTCGCCGGGACGACTCACGCGGTCATCCACGCGAGCATCCCCGTCATCGACAACACCGGCGTCCTCGTCAACGGCACTCTCTTCTACCCCGGCGACGCATTCACCGTGCCGGCGTTCCCGGTCGCCGTGCTCGCTGCGCCCGTCGGCGCGCCGTGGCTCAAGATCAGCGAGGCCATGGACTACATCACCGCGGTGAAGCCCGGTACGAGCTTCCCGGTGCACGATCAGACACTCTCGGCCGCCGGGTTCGCCATGCACGCCGACCGGCTCAAGGCCGCGACCGAAGCGGTCGGCGGCACGGCCGTGGTGCTGCAGCCCGGCGACTCACTCGACGCCTGAGCCGGCGCACCGGGTGGGCACCCGGGTACGTCGGCCCTGCCTTCGGAGTGCTCGGGCGACCGCCTCAGGCGTCGAGGCGCGTGAGCCAGTTGTGCGGGTCGGGTCGACGACCGTACTGGATGTCGGTCAGCTCGGCGCGAAGCGACAGGGTCAGCGAGTCGGGGCCGGCCACCGGCGAGACGATCGAGAGCCCGTCGCCCTTGAGTTCGGCGATCGGTACGACCACGGCGGCGGTGCCGCACGCGAACACCTCGACGATGTCGCCGGAGGCCACGCCGTCGCGCCACTCGTCGAGACTCACGCGACGACGCTCGACCGTGTGGCCGCGATCTTCTGCGAGCTGCAGGATGGAGTCGCGGGTGATGCCCTCGAGAATGCTGTCTGACTCGGGCGTGACGATGGTGCCGTCTTTCTTGACGAAGACGACGTTCATGCCGCCGAGCTCTTCGATGTACGTCGTGTCGACCGAGTCGAGGAACAGCACCTGCGAGCAACCGTGCTGGTACGCCTCCTCCTGCGGAAGCAGGGACGCGGCGTAGTTGCCGCCGGTCTTGGCAGCGCCCGTGCCGCCCTTGCCGGCGCGCGAGTAGGTGGTCGACAGCCAGATCGACACGGGCTCGACGCCGCCCGTGAAGTAGGCCCCCGCCGGGCTCGCGATGACGAAGTATCCGACCCGGTGCGCGGCCCGGACACCGAGGAAGCTCTCGGTGGCGATCATGAACGGCCGCAGATAGAGGCTGGTCTCGGGCGCCGACGGTACCCAGTGCTGGTCGACGCGCACGATCTGCTTGAGCGATTCGACGAAATCGTCGACGGCCAGCTCGGGCAGCGCGAGGCGAGCGGCGGAGCGCTGGAGGCGTCGGCCGTTGGCATCGGGCCGGAAGGTCCAGATCGAGCCGTCGGCGTGGCGGTAGGCCTTGACGCCCTCGAAGATCTCTTGCGCGTAGTGGAAGACCGAGGCGGCAGGATCGAGGACGATCGGGCCGTACGGCACGACGGACGCGTCGTGCCACCCCTCGTCGGAGGTCCATTCGATGGACACCATGTGGTCGGTGAAGTACTTGCCGAAGCCGGGATCGGCCAGCATGGCCTCGCGCTCGGCGTCGGCGCGAGCCGCCTCGGAGGGTGAGCTCGAAGTGGAGCGGGTACGTGTCTTGGGTCGTGGTCATGACGGCGTCCTATCGGGAGGAAGAAGCGGTGATGCTCGAGACGGCCGCGGCGATCGCGTCGCCGATCTCGGACGTCGAGCGGTGGCCGGAAGTCGAAGCGGAGGCACGGCCCTCGATGTCGGCCTCGACGGCCCGAGTCACGCGGATCGACTCTTCTGGGAGACCGAGGTGGTCGAGGAGGAGAGCCGTCGAGAGGATCGCCGCCGTGGGATCGGCCTTCTGCTGGCCGGCGATGTCGGGGGCGGAACCGTGCACCGGCTCGAACATGCTGGGGAAGGCCCCGTCGGGGTTGATGTTGCCCGAGGCTGCCAAGCCGATGCCGCCGCTGATCGCGCCGGCCAGATCGGTGAGGATGTCGCCGAAGAGGTTGTCCGTGACGATGACGTCAAACCTAGCAGGGTCGGCCACCAGGTGGATCGTCGCCGCGTCGACGTGCTGGTAGTCGACCGCCACCTCGGGGTACTCGGCCGCAACGGCATCGACCGTGCGCTGCCAGAGCGAACCCGAGAAGACGAGAACGTTCGTCTTGTGCACGAGAGTGAGCCGGTGGGCCGGGCGCTTCCGGGCGAGGTCGAAGGCGTATCGGACGACGCGCTCGACGCCGTAGGCCGTGTTGACGCTCACCTCGTTGGCGATCTCGTGCGGCGTGCCCGTGCGGAGCGACCCGCCGTTGCCGACGTAGGGGCCCTCCGTCCCTTCGCGCACGACGACGAAGTCGACAGCGCCCGGGTCGGACAGGGGCGACGGCACACCCGGGTAGACCTTGGTCGGCCGCAGGTTGACGTAGTGGTCGAGTGCGAAACGCAGCTTGAGCAGAAGGCCGCGCTCGATGATGCCGCCGCGAAGCGCCGGATCGCGCGGGTCGCCGCCCACTGCCCCGAGCAGGATCGCGTCGTGCCCCGAAATCGCCTCGAGGTCGGCATCGGTCAGGATGTCGCCGGTCGCCGTGAAACGCCCCGCGCCGAGCGAGAACTCGGTGACGTCGAAGACCGTGTCACCGCCCTCGGTGACGGCCTGAAGCACCTTGAGAGCCTCGGAGACGACCTCGGGGCCGATCCCGTCACCGGGAATGCTGGCCAGTCTGATCGTGCGGCTCATGAGTGCTCCTTCGAGGTTGCGTGTGAGGACAAGCCTAGCCGCGTCGTCCTGCCCTCAAGGAGTTCTGCACGGTCGACTAGAGCGTGACGTCGATCTCTTGCATGACGTCGGCATCGATGGCCCTGCGCACCTTCTCGAGCAGGCCTTCGGGGGCCGGGCTGTCGATCGTCAGGACGCTCAGCGCAGACCCGCCGGCGGTCGTGCGCGCGATCTGCATGCCGGCGATGTTGATTCCGGCCTCGCCGAACTCCTTGCCGTAGACCGCGACGATGCCCGGCCGGTCGGTGTACAGCATGACGATGTGGTGCTTCGCCAGCGGCACCTCGACGTCGTAGCCGTTGATCTCGGTGATCTTCTCGACCTGCTTCGGGCCGGTCAGGGTGCCGGAGACGGAGATCTGCCGGCCGTCGGCGAGAGCTCCCGGATCGTGATGATGTTGCGGTACTCGTCCGAGACCGCATCGGTCAGCAGACGCACCGTCACACCGCGCTGCTCGGCGAGCAGGGGTGCGTTGACGTAGCTCACCGTCTCTTGGACGGCGTCGGAGAAGACGCCCTTGAGCGCTGCGAGCTTGTAGACGCTGACGTCGTACTCGGCCAGGTCGCCGTGGATCTCGACGTCGATCGTGGTGAGCGGGCTGTCGGCCAGCCCCGCGAACACCTGCCCGAGCTTCTCGACCAGCGGGATGCCGGGGCGGACGTACTCGTCGATGACTCCCCCGGCGACATTCACGGCGTCGGGAACGAGCTCGCCGCCGAGGGCCAGTCGGACCGACCTGGCGACCGAGACGCCGGCCTTCTCCTGGGCCTCGTCGGTCGACGCACCGAGGTGCGGCGTCACGATCACGTTGTCGAGGGCGAGGAGCTCGAGGTTCGAGGGCGGCTCGGAGACGAAGACGTCGAGGCCGGCGCCGGCGATGACGTCGTTCTTCAGTGCCTCGTAGAGGGCGTCCTCGTCGATGAGGCCGCCACGCGCCACGTTGACGACGAACGCCGTCGGCTTCATCAGGGCGAGCTGCTCCGTCGAGAGCATGCCCGTGGTCTCCGGGGTCTTCGGCATGTGGATGGTGACGAAGTCGGCCGTCTCGAGCAGCTCGGGCAGCGACAAGAGCGTGACGCCGAGCTGCTGCGCGCGCGCCGGGGTGACGTAGGGATCGTAGGCGACGATGTTCATGCCGAACGCCTGCAGGCGGGCCGTGATCAGCGCACCGATGCGGCCGAGTCCGATGATGCCGACGGTCTTCTCGTAGAGCTCGACGCCGGTGTACTTCGAGCGCTTCCACTGACCCTGTGCCAGTGCGTTGTGCGCCGCGGGGATGTGACGGGCGAGGCTCAGGATGTGACCGACGGTCAGTTCGGCGGCCGAGATGATGTTCGACGTCGGGGCGTTGACGACCATGACGCCCGCATTCGTGGCTGCCTTGATGTCGACGTTGTCGAGCCCCACGCCCGCGCGTGCGACCACCTGCAGGTTCGGCGCGGCCGCGATGGCTTCGGCGTCGACCTTGGTCGCGGATCGCACCAGGATCGCGTTCGCCTCCGCGAGGGCGGAGAGCAGCGCCCCTCGATCGGTCCCGTCGACGTTCCGCACGTCGAAGTCGGGCCCGAGGGCGTCGACGGTTGCGGGTGAGAGTTCTTCGGCGATCAACACGATCGGCTTAGCCACGAAACGGGTCCTAACGCTGGGTTCGGTCTGCGACGCGACCCGTCTCGAAGGCCCGGGTCGCACGAATCACCCTAGCCGCGGGGATCCTGCGATCCGGGGCCACCGGCCCCGTCCGACCCGCGAACCTGAGAATCCGCAGTGCATGCCCAGCCGAGGCGGACCATATTACCGAGCGGCTTCCACGGCCCCGCGCGGGCGTCGCCGCGGGGAAGTCGGCCGCACCGATCAGAGGGACGACACCTGGAACACGTAGGCCGTCAGGCTCACCGTCAGGGCGCTGACGCCGCCCCAGGCGATGACGAAGACGATGACGCGCTGCAGGAGACCACGCCGGCGACCGACGCGCCACGCCGCGAGCCAGCCGAGCACCGGAACGACGAGGGCGGCGATGAGGGCCGGCCACGGCACGTCCTTCGCGAGCTCGGGCGCGCCGCCCTTGGTGACGAAGTCGCGGTACGCCTCGAACTGACCGGGCACCTGGATGAGGTTGCCCACGGCGGCGTAGACGCTCCACGCGAAGAGCAGACCGAAGACGACCCAGACGACCAGGGCAGCGCCGAACCGCGGGACGACCTCGACGCGGTCGGCCGAATCGACCTCGGGTGCGCCGGCGCTCACGAGAGGGCCCCGATCACGAAGGGCCAGGGCAGCAGGATCACGACGCCCACGATGAACGAGACCACTCGCGTGCGGGACCGACTCGTCGGAAGCAGCAGGATCGTGCCGACGAACCAGATCGCCGGGCCCGCCACCGCGAGGTACGTGCCGATCCGCCACATGGCCGCCGCGAGGCTCGAGTCGAAGGACGGCTGGACGTTGCCCACCGACCGCAGCCACGCCACCGTGAAGAGCAGGAAGATCGCGCCGAAGACACCGTGCACGACGAGCATGGTGGAGCTCATCACGCCGTCGGGCAGCTCGTCTTCGTCGTCTTCGTCGTCTTCGTCAGTGTGCGCGACGGGGACGTCGTCGACCGGGGTCTCGAGGTAGCTGGTATCGGCAGAGGTCGGGCCCCAGCTCAGGGCCTCGTCGTCTTCGTCGCGCGTGACTACGGGCGCGTCGTCTCGTCCGGCGTCGGTGGTCATGCGGCCACTCGGCAGGAACGGACCTTGTCGCCGATCACGGCGACGAGCGCCGGGAAGAGAGGGTGCCCGGGAAAGACGCCGGTGAGCGTCTCGGTGAGAAGTTCGTCGCCGGCGCCCGCGCGCAGCAGCGACTGGAGCTCCCGGCTCTCGACGTCGTCGGGCACATTGAAGTCGAGGGCGGCGCGGACGGCGCGGACCAGGGCGTCGGCGGGCAGCCCGCGCTCGGCGAGCTGCGCGGCGGGCCCGACCAGCCGCTCGTGGCGGCTGAGCTTGCTGAGGGGGTTGCGGCCGACTCGGCCCGTGGTGTCGGGAAGGTGCGGGTTCGAGATGCGCTGGAGGTTCTTCTCGATGTACGCCTGCTGCTCGTCGGGGTCGACGCCGTATTTGGCGACGAGGAGGGCCTTCGTCTCGGCGAGCACCGCGAGGACCTCCGCGTGGACGGCAGGCTCGGCCAGGGCGTCGCGAACGCTGCCGATGCCCCGCGCCCAGCCGTAATAGGCGGCGGTCGCGTGGGCGGTGTTGACGGTGAACAGCTTGCGGTCGATGAACGGCGCCAGGTCGTCGACCCAGGTGACTCCTGCGATCTCGGGAGCCGCCGCCCGGCCGCTGAACGGCCCCGTCTCGATGATCCACTCGGCGAAGGACTCGATGGTGACGTCGAGCCCCGGCGACTGCTCCGGGACGATGCGGTCGATCTCGCAGTTCGCGAAGACCGCGCGGGAGAACGCGTCGTCGTCGTCGACGACCTGGCGGACGAACCCCGCGAGGGTACCGGAGGCGTTGATGGCCGTCTCGCAGGCGACGATGACCACGGGAGGACGGTCGGCGGCGCGCTCTGCGAGACCGCGGCCGATGGTGGCGGCAAGAGACGGCAGGATGCGGGGGCCGACGGACGTGGTGACGACGTCGGCCGTGGCGAGTTCGCGGACCACGTCGTCGACTTCGAGACGGTTGTCGACGGAGCGGTAGCCGCTGACGGTCGTCACGTGGTCGGTCGCAGTGCCCCGCTGGCCGCTGACCTCGTGGACCTCGTAGGAGGACTGGCGGCGAAGAGCCTGGACGACGTCGGGGTCGACGTCGGCGAAGACCACCTCGTAGCCGCTCGCGTGGAGGAACTGGCCGACGAAGCCTCGGCCGATGTTTCCGGCGCCGAAATGGACCGCCTTCTTGCTCAAAGCCATCCTTCGATCATGCCAGACATGGGGTGCGCCCCTCGACGCCCGGATGGGCCCCACCCGAAAGTGAGGCCCATCTGTGACGTTCTGGTGTTCGACGAAGCGATCAGCGGGCTGCCGAACCGTCCACGTAATCGGCGTCCTGCTGCTTCCAGGCGAACAGCGCACGCAGTTCGTGCCCGGTGGCCTCGATCGGGTGCTGCTCGGCGCGGGCGCGGAGTGCCTTGAACTCGGGCGCACCGGCGTCCTGGTCGTCGATGAAGCGCTTCGCGAATGCTCCGGACTGGATGTCGGCGAGAACGGCCTTCATGTTCTCCTTGACGTCGGGGGTGATGACGCGCGGGCCGGAGACGTAGTCACCGTACTCGGCCGTGTCGGAGACCGACCAACGCTGCTTGGCGAGGCCGCCCTCCCAGATCAGGTCGACGATCAGCTTGAGCTCGTGGAGGACCTCGAAGTAGGCGATCTCCGGCTGGTAGCCGGCCTCGGTCAGGGTCTCGAAGCCGTACTGGATCAGCTGCGAGGTGCCACCGCAGAGGACGGCCTGCTCACCGAACAGGTCGGTCTCGGTCTCTTCCGTGAAGGTCGTCTTGATGCCGCCGGCGCGGAGGCCGCCGATCCCCTTGGAGTACGACCAGGCGAGGTCCCACGCCGAGCCCGTGCCGTCGACCTCGACGGCCACGGTGACCGGAACGCCGCGGCCGGCCTCGAACTCGCGACGCACGGTGTGGCCGGGGCCCTTCGGAGCGACCAGGATCACGTCGACGCCGGTGGGGGCCTCGATGTAGCCGAAACGGATGTTGAAGCCGTGCCCGAAGACGAGCGCGTTGCCGGCCTGGAGATTGGGGGCGATGTCGTCACGGTAGACGATGCGCTGCACCTGGTCGGGTGCGAGGATGACGACGACGTCTGCCCACGCGGAGGCGTCGGCCGGCGTGTGCACGGTGAAGCCGGCCTCCTCGGCCTTGGCGCGGCTCTTCGAGTCGGGCTTGAGACCGATGACGACCTCGACACCGGAGTCGCGAAGGTTCAGCGCGTGCGCGTGGCCCTGCGAGCCGTAGCCGATGACCGCCACCTTCTTGCTCTGGATGATCGACAGGTCGGCGTCTTTGTCGTAGGCGATTTCAGTCACGTTCGTGGTTCTCCTTGTTGATTGGTGAAGGCGTTGGTTCGTGTAACCGTTAGTTCTTGAAGACGCGGTCGGTGATCGACTTCGCGCCGCGGCCGATCGCAAGGAGCCCGGATTGCGAGATCTCCTTGATGCCGTAGGGCTCGAGCACACGGAGGAGGGCGGTGGTCTTGCCCGTGTCTCCGGTCACCTCGATGACGAGGGCGTCGGTCGACACGTCGACGACGCTGGCCCGGAAGAGCGTGACGGCCTCGAGCACCTGCGAACGCGACACGTTGTCGACGCGCACCTTGATCAGCAGGTGTTCGCGCTGCACCGACTGCGAGTAGTCGAGCTCGACGATCTTGATCACGTTGATCAGCTTGTTGAGCTGCTTCGTGACCTGCTCGAGCGGCAGTTCTTCGACGTCGACGACGACCGTGATCCGGCTGAGACCGGCGATCTCGCTCTTGCCGACCGCGAGCGACTCGATGTTGAAGCCGCGACGGGCGAACAGGCCTGCCACGCGCGTCAGCAGACCGGGCTTGTCCTCGACGAGGAGGGAGAGGACGTGGCTCATGCTGCGCCTCCCTGCTGCCTCGAGGCGTCGGGCGCGGGCGGCGCCTCGTCGTCCCATTCGGGAGACAGCTCTTTGGCGTACTGGATGAGGGAGTTGGAGACGCCCTGCGCCACCATCGGCCACACCATCGCGTCGCGGCTGACGACGAAGTCGATGACGACCGGGCGGTCGTTCGTCTCGAGGGCGAGCAGGATCGCGGGGTCGATCTCGTCTTCGGTGCGGACGCGGATGCCGAGGGCGCCGTAGGCGTCGGCCAGCTTGACGAAGTCGGGCACCATGCGGGTCTCGTGACCGGTGTTCAGGTCGGTGAACGAGTGGCGGCCCTCGTAGAACAGGGTCTGCCACTGGCGCACCATGCCGAGCGACGAGTTGTTGATGATCGCGACCTTGATCGGGATGTTGTTGATGACACAGGTGGCCAGTTCTTGGTTGGTCATCTGGAAGCAGCCGTCGCCGTCGATGGCCCACACGACGCGGTCGGGCTGGGACACCTTGGCGCCCATCGCGGCCGGCACCGAGTAGCCCATGGTGCCCGCGCCGCCGGAGTTCAGCCAGGAGTGCGGACGCTCGTAGCCGATGAACTGCGCGGCCCACATCTGGTGCTGCCCGACGCCGGCGGCGTAGACGGCCTCCGGGCCGGTGAGCTGGCCGATGCGCTGGATGACCTTCTGCGGCGAGAGCAGACCGTCTTCGGGCTCGGAGAACCCGAGCGGGAACTCGGCGCGAAGGGCTTCGAGGCGTTCCCACCAGGCCGCCAGGTCGGGCTTCTGACCGGAGGTCACCTCGGCGAACGCCGACGTGAGGTCGATGACGACCTCGCGGGCGTCGCCCACGATCGGGACGTCGGCGATCCGGATCTTGGAGATCTCGGCGGGGTCGATGTCGACGTGCACGACCTTCGCGTCGGGCGCGAAGAGTTCGGCCTTGCCGGTGACGCGATCGTCGAAGCGGGCGCCGAGGGCGATGATGAGGTCGCTCTCTTGCAGGCCGAGGACCGCCGGGACCGTGCCGTGCATGCCGGGCATGCCCAGGTGCTGCGGGTGCGAGTCCGGGAAGGCGCCACGGGCCATCAGGGTCGTCACGACGGGCGCCCCGGTCGCCTCGGCGAGACGGAGCAGCTCGGCGGACGCACCCGCGCGGATGACGCCGCCGCCGACGTAGAACACGGGACGCTTCGACTCGGCCAGCAGCTGCGCCGCGGCGGTGATCTGTTTGCCGTGCGCCTTCGTGATGGGGCGGTAGCCGGGAAGCTCGACCGTCTCGGGCCAGACGAACGGGGCCGAGTTCTGCTGGGCGTCTTTGGTGATGTCGACCAGGACGGGGCCAGGGCGCCCCGTCGAGGCGATCTGGTACGCCGCGGCGAGCGTCTCCGGGATGTCTTCCGGCCTGGTGACGAGGAACGAGTGCTTGGTGATCGGCATCGTGATGCCGACGATGTCGGCCTCCTGGAAAGCGTCGGTCCCCATCAGGGTCGAGAACACCTGACCCGTGATCGCGAGCAGCGGAACGGAGTCCATGTACGCGTCGGCGATCGCCGTGACGAGGTTCGTCGCGCCGGGGCCGGACGTCGCGATCGCGACGCCGACCCGGCCCGACGCTGCCGCGTAGCCCTCGGCCGCGTGGCCGGCGCCCTGCTCGTGGCGGACGAGGATGTGGCGGATCGCGGTCGAAGCCATCAGCTCGTCGTAGAACGGGATGATGGCGCCACCGGGGAGGCCGAAGACGTCGGTGACGCCGAGCTTCTCGAGGGAGCGCAGGATCGCGCCGGATCCGGTGAGCATCTCGGGTGTCGTCGAGCGGGCGCGCGCTGGCGCCGTGGGCAGGGGGCTTGCTTCTGGAGGCATCGGTGCCGATTCCCTTGTTGCTGGTGGTGAACGGGTGGAACGCCCGCGGGGCCTTAGTACGTGACCGCGCCCTCTGCTGCGGAACGAACCTGCCTGGCGTACTTCGCGAGAACTCCACGGGTGTACACAGGCGGCAGAGGAGCCCAGCCGTCACGGCGAGCGTCTAGCTCAGCTGCGTCGACGAGTAGGTCGAGCGAGCGAGCGGCGATATCGACCCGAATCAGATCACCATCGCGCACGAAGGCGATCGGACCTGCGTCGACCGCTTCGGGTGCTATGTGGCCGATGCACAGGCCGGTTGTGCCGCCTGAGAATCGTCCGTCTGTCAAGAGTAGTACATCTTTGCCGAGCCCCGCGCCCTTGATCGCCGCGGTGATCGCGAGCATCTCGCGCATGCCGGGACCGCCCTTGGGTCCTTCGTAGCGGATGATCACCACGTCGCCCTTGGCGATCCTGCCGTCGGTGAGGGCGTCCATTGCGGCGCGCTCGCGCTCGAAGACGCGGGCGGGCCCCTCGAAGATGTCGGCGTCGAAGCCGGCCGTCTTGACGACCGCGCCCTCGGGCGCGAACGAGCCGCTGAGAACGGTCAGGCCGCCGGTCGGGTGGATCGGGTTGTCGAGGGTGCGCAGCACCTCGCCGTCGAGCGCCTTCGGCTTGATCTCGGCGAGGTTCTCGGCGACGGTCTTGCCGGTGACGGTCAGGCAGTCGCCGTGCAGCAGACCCGCGTCGAGCAGCGCCTTCATGACGACCGGCACGCCGCCGTGGCGGTCGACGTCGTTCATCACGTATTTGCCGAAGGGCTTGAGGTCGCCGATGTGCGGGACCTTGTCGCCGATGCGGTTGAAGTCGTCGATGGTCAGATCGACCTCGGCCTCGTACGCGATGGCGAGGAGGTGGAGCACGACGTTGGTCGAGCCGCCGAAGGCCATCGCGACGGCGATGGCGTTCTCGAACGCCTCCTTGGTCAGGATGTCGCGCGCCGTGATGCCGCGCTCGAGCATGGCCACGACGGCTTCGCCCGAGCGGTGGGCGAAGTAGTCGCGACGGCGGTCGGCGGAGGGCGGCGAAGCCGAGCCGGGCAGGCTCATGCCGAGCGCCTCGGCGACGGACGCCATGGTGTTCGCCGTGTACATGCCGCCGCAGGCTCCCTCGCCCGGGGCGATCGCGCACTCGATGGCGTGCAGGTCTTCGTCGGAGATGGTGCCCGCCTTGGCCGCGCCCACCGCCTCGAAGGAGTCGATGATCGTGACGTCTTTCTCGGTGCCGTCGCTGAGCTTGACCCAGCCGGGCGCGATCGATCCGGCGTAGAGGAACACGCTGGCGAGATCGAGCCGCGCGGCGGCCATGAGCATGCCCGGAAGCGACTTGTCGCAGCCGGCCAGCATGACGGACCCGTCGAGACGCTCGGCCATCATGACGGTCTCGACGCTGTCGGCGATGACCTCGCGCGACACGAGAGAGAAGTGCATGCCCTCGTGGCCCATGGCGATGCCGTCGGACACGGAGACGGTGCCGAACTGCAGCGGGTAGCCGCCGCCCGAGTGCACGCCTTCTTTGGCTCCCTGGGCGAGACGGTTGAGGGACAGGTTGCACGGCGTGATCTCGTTCCACGACGACGCGATACCGATCTGGGGCTTCTCCCAGTCGGCATCCCCCATGCCGACGGCGCGGAGCATGCCCCGCGAGGTGGTGGCTTCGACACCGTCTGTGACGTCGCGACTCCGCGGCTTCCAGTCGACGCCGTACTCATTGAGTTTTTCAGCAGGCATGCACGTCAGTTTAGGGCGTCGGTGCGGCGCTTCCCGACCGTGTGACGCGCGCACCCGCCGGGAAGGGCGAGAGCTCCAGCAGACCGGCCGCGAGATTCCAGGTGGCCGAGATCGAGCCGCCGCCCGCCGTCACGAGGTCGAGGCGCACTCCGGTCGCGGCCGCGTCTTTCAGGGGCGTGCACGAACTGGCTCCGCGCGTCGAGCCGACGCTCATGATGAGGCAGAACGACTGATCCTTGCCGCGCGCCACCCAGACGCCCGCCTCGCCGTCCTGCTGCCCCCACTGGGCCAGCACGCGCCGCGTCGTCGACGGGTCGATGCCGGGCAGGACCACGTCCGGCCGATCCCCCGCGGACTGCGCCTGGTCGAAGTACTCGGCACCCAGCGATTCGGCCACGGCACCGGACTGCAGGCCGGTGGCGGGCGACGAGGCGCCCCGCGTGGCGGTGACCTCGGCATCGTCGGCCGGCGCCCTCGAACCTGCGACGCTCGTCGAGATGCCGGCGCCGACCAGGCCGGCCAGGACGACCGCCACGGCCCCGGCCGCGAGCCAGGTGCGCGCGGGGCGGGCGCGCACCGGGCGCGAGGGCCGCTCGGACGCCGGATGGCCGGAGCCGTCGTCGGTCGCCGGCTCGGCTGAGGGATGCTTTTCAGCGGACTGCCCGGCCAGCGCACGGAGCTCGGACATCTCGTCGGGAGTGAGAGCCTCTCCCCCGTAGAGCCGCGTCTCGAGGGCGCGCCGACGCTCGTCCCGCGACGTGCCACCCCGCGGACCGTTCGCTGCACCGCGGCCGACCATGGCAGAAGCCTAGGCCTGTCTCCCCCTTCGCCGAAGGTCGTGTGTGGTCTGGTCTCCCGAGCTGCACGCCCAGCTTCCGGTGACAACGTCGGTGGCACGGGGCAGAGTCGAGTCATGGACGACAAAGAGACGCTGTACGACTACTTGCGCATTCGACGCGCCGACCTGCTCGCCAAGCTCGACGGGCTCAGTGAATACGACGCCAGGCGGCCGATGACCCCCACGGGCACGAATCTGGCGGGTCTCGTCAAACACGTGGCGAGCGTGCAGCTCGGCTACCTGGGCGAGGTGTTCGGGCGCCCGGCTGAGCGGCGGGTCGCCTGGGAGCTCCCCGACGGCGCCGAGGACGACGACATGTGGGTCACTCCAGGTGAGACCGTCGCCGACGTCGTCGAGTTCCACCACTACTCGGCCGCGCACGCCGATGCGACCGTGGAGGCGCTCGCGTCGGACGCGGCCGGGGTGGTCGGCTGGTGGCCCGAGGAGCGCCGCCACGTCACGCTGCAGCGGATCCTGGTGCACCTTCTCTCGGAGACTGCGCGGCACGCCGGCCACGCGGACATCCTGCGAGAGACCATCGACGGCTCGATCGGCAACGGTGCGTCCGACCCCAATCTGCCCGGCCGGAGCCCCGACGAATGGGAGGCGTTCCGGGCGAAGATCGAGTCGGCCGCTCACGCCGCAGCGTCGACCGAGTGATCCCGCCCGAACCGTGGTCGGGAGTCGGAGTCCGGCGGCCGGGAGGCTAGGAGCGACCGAGGTGGGCGCGCAGCTCGGCGAGGTCGTCGAGCACGTGCGCGACCTCCGGCGGACCGGCGACGCGATACGCGGCCGCGGTGTCGCCGTGGCCGCTCTTCAGACCGAAGTCACCCGCGGCGAGAGCCCGGAAGCCGTCTTCGTCGGTGACGTCGTCGCCCGCGAAGAACACGGCTGACGCTCCGGTGATCTCGCGGAGGCGCGCGATGGCGTCGCCCTTGGAGGCCGACCGGACGGCGAACTCGAGGACGTTCTTGCCGACCCGCTCGGTCGCGGCCGGAGCCTCGGCGGCCACCCGGCGACGAGCCTCCGCCAGGACGAGATCGGTGACCGACTCGTCGGCGAGACGCGTGTGGAGGGCGAAGCCCGCCGGCTTCTCCTCGACGTGGACGTCGTCGTAGGGCGCCGCGGTCTCGGTCAGGATCGTCTCGAGGGCTCCGCGCAACTTCTGCTCTTCAGGGCTCAGCGAGACCTCTGCCTCGCCGTCGACCCGGTATTCGACTCCGTGCGAGCCCACGAGAAGGACGGTGTTCGGCGCCTCGGCGACCTCGATGAGGCTGTCGAGCGCGCGACCCGAGACGAGGGCCACAGACGTGTCGGGCAGGGCCACCAGGCGCAGGATGGCGTCCTGGGCTTCCGGTAGGGCCCGAGCCGCCCGCGGGGCGTCGACCTCGGGCGCCAGGGTCCCGTCGAAGTCGAGAGCGACCAGGAGGTGCCCGGCCGTCGCGATCCTGCCCAGCGCATCCGCCATGGCGGTCTCGGCCGCGCCGGCGGGTGTCGCCCCGGCAGGTGTCGCCCCGGCGGGTGCCGCCCCGGTGGGTGTCGTGTCGGCGCTCATGCGGCGGGCTCGGTCGACACGGCGGGCGCCGCCCCCTGCGACTCGGCAGCGGTCGGATCGGCGACCGTCTTGGGCGGTGCCGCGATGCGGTGCCCGGGGCGGACCTCGGCCAGGGCCTCCAAGAACTTCGCCGACCACTTGGCCACATCGTTGTCGAGCACGCGTCGCCGGAGGGCTCGCATACGGGTGACCCGGTCTCGGCGCGGCATCTCGATGGCGCGCATGATCGTGTTCTTGAGGCCGCCGATGTCGTGCGGATTCACCAGCAGAGCGCTGCGCAACTCGTCGGCGGCACCGGCGAACTCACTGAGGATCAACACGCCGTCGTTGTCGTGACGGACCGCGACGTACTCTTTCGCGACGAGGTTCATACCGTCGCGAAGGGCCGTGACGAGCATGATGTCGGCGGCGAGGTAGAGGGCGACCATCTCTTCGCGCGGATAGCCGTGGTGGTGATAGCTGATCGCCGTGTGGCTCATGGTGGCGTAGTCGCCGTTGATGCGACCGACGGTCAACTCGATCTCGTCGCGGAGATCCATGTAGGCCTCGACCCGCTCGCGACTGGGCGAGGCGACCTGCACCAGCGTGGCGTCCTCGACGCTCAGGCGGCCGTCCGAGAGGAGTTCGCCGAACGCCTTCATCCGGTGCCGGATGCCCTTCGTGTAGTCGAGACGGTCGACGCCGAGGATGACGGTCTTGGGATTGCCGAGTCCCTCGCGGATCTCGCGGGCGCGGGCCTGGATGTCGGGGCGCCTGGAGAGCGCCTCGAAGCCGGCCGAGTCGATCGAGATGGGGAACTGCTTCGCCAGGACGCGGCGCACCTTGCGGCCGCGGCGCGACAAAGGCGCGGACTCGTCGTCGACGGGCACGTCGATGAAGGGGCGGGTGGTGGCGTAGCCGAGCAGGTGACGCACGGACCGCGAGAAGTTGGAGGCGTCGTCGGCCCTCTGGAAGCCGATCACGTCGGCGCCGAGGAGCCCTTCGAGGATCTTCTCGCGCCACGGCAGCTGCGAGAAGATGCCGAGGGGCGGGAAGGGGATGTGGTTGAAGAAGCCGATCGTGAGGTCGGGGCGCAGCTCGCGGAGGTACTGCGGAACGAGCTGCAGCTGGTAGTCCTGGACCCAGACGACGCCGCCCTCTTCGGTGATCTCGGCGGCCTTCTCGGCGAAGCGACGGTTGACGCGCACGTACGACTCCCACCAGACGCGGTGATACGTCGGCGCCGAGATGACGTCGTGGTACAGCGGCCAGAGGGTGTCGTTGCTGAAGCCCTCGTAGTAGCGCTCGACCTCCTCGTCGCTGAGGGGCACGGGAACGATGTTGATGCCGTCGTTCTCGAAGGGCTCGAACTCGAGATCGGGCTTGCCCGCCCAGCCGATCCAGGCGCCGTCGTTGACGCGCATGACCGGTTCGAGCGCGGTGACGAGACCGCCCGGCGAGTGCTCCCAGCTCACCTGCCCGTCTTCGCCGACCGTGTGGTCGACGGGGAGACGGTTGGAGACGACGACGAAGCCGTACGTCTCGTGGGAGGGTTTCTCGGGCTGGTCTGACATGTCTGGGGGCAACTCCGCTCGATCGCCCGAGGAGCGCTCCCCGGGCTTCCGAGACTATCAGCGCTCGGGCGGACCCCTTCAGGATCCCAGGGCCAGCGTCTCCTCCGCCGCGCGCGCCAGCGCCACCCCGTAGCTCCGGCCGTGCCCGGCCGCGTGCACGGCGAGCGGGTGGAGCTGATGCAGGGGCACGCGATCCCGCCACCCGTTCCGGAGCGGGTGCGCAGCGTCGTAGCCGGCCAGCACGTCGTCGAGGTAGGGACAGCCGAACAGGGCCAGCATGGCGAGATCGGTCTCGCGGTGGCCGCCGTGGGCGGCGGGGTCGATCAGGATCACGCCCGATGCCGCGAAGAGGACGTTGCCGTTCCAGAGATCACCGTGGAGACGCGACGGGACGTCCCCGTCGTCGAACGCGCCGTCCTCGATCAGCGCGCAGGCACGCAGGATCACATCGTGCTCGCTCTCGGAGACGCTCCCGGCCTCGCGCGCGACGGCCGCATACGGCGCCACCCTCTGCGCGGCGTAGAAGGCGCCCCGGGTGTCCTTCGGCCGCGTCGACAGCGGGCGCTCGCCGATGAAGGAGGGACCCGTCCAACCGTCGGGCGGGGCGCCGAACGCCGTGGCGCGGGCGTCGTGCGTCGCGGCGAGCGCCGCCCCGAACTCCCTGGCCGCGGCCGATGTGGGGCGCGTTTCGCGGATTTCCTCGAGCGTGATGCTGCCGGGTCCGACTCCTCGACGCCGACGACGCGTGCCCCGCCGGACGCCGTCGCCTCGGCCAGCCAGGCCAGCCCGGCAGCCTCGGCCTCGAAGAATCCCGGGGTGCGTCAGGTCGCACCTTCTCGAACGTGCTCACGCCCTCCATCCTGCGCCCTGGTGACGCGGATACGATCAGCCCCATGCATCGCACCCGCGCCTACAAGGACGGCTCTCTCGTCGGCGAAGACTTCCCGCTCGACGACGTCAGCGACTACCTCGAAGGAGGCGACTGCATGATCTGGGTCGACTTCGTGTCGCCGACGCAGGCCGACATGGACAAGGTCGGCGACGAGATGGGGCTTCACGAGCTCGCCATCGAGGACGCCCTCGAGAAGGGGCAGCGCCCGAAGCTCGACCGGTACGAGAACTTCCTCTTCGCCGTGATGTACGACACCGGATTCGACGAGACCTCCGGCGAGCTGTCGGCCCGGGAGGTGAAGGCGTTCATCACCCGGCGGGCCCTGGTGACGATCCACGACGACGACTTCGACGTCGATCTGCTCCGGAAGACCTGGGACGACAACAAAGACCTGGCGTCCAAGGGGTCGCCTTCCTGGTGTGGGGGCTCCTCGACCGGATCGTCGACAACCACTACGACGTGACCGACCGGCTGGACGACGCCATCGACGGGCTCGAGGAGGGCCTGTTCGACGTGCGGCAGCAGACGATGGAGATCCAGAAGCGCTCGTTCACGCTGCGGAAGAGCCTCGTGACGCTGCGCCGCCTGGTGAACCCGATGCGCGAGATCCTGAACACGCTGCTCCGACGGGACGACTCGAAGTTCGCGCCCGACATGGGGCCGTACTTCCAGGACGTCTACGACCACGTGCTGCGCGTGATCGAGCAGACGGACAGCCTGCGCGACCTCGTGTCGACGATCCTCGACACCAATCTCAGCATCCAGAGCAATCGCATGAACCTCGTGATGAAGAAGGTGACCAGTTGGGCGGCCATCATCGCGGTGCCGACGGCGATCACCGGGTTCTTCGGGCAGAACATCCCGTTCCCGGGTTACGGGGCGGGTTGGGGTTTCGCGGTCTCCTGCGCGGCCATCGTCGTCGGCGGGCTCATCCTGTACGTAAGCTTCAAGAGACGAGACTGGCTGTGACACCGCGCCCGCGCAGCGCACCGAGAGGCGTTCGATCGCCGATGGAGAGCGGGCGACCGTAACCGAACGGGCCTCGAGCCGTCGCGACGCGTTCACGGCTGAGCAACCCTCGACGTCTAGCCTCGGCGCCATGATCAGCGTCGGCATGAGCACTTCCTGCGCCTTTCCGCTGGGCCTCGACCCGGCCTTCCGATTGGCGGCCGAGGTAGGCTTCGACGGCGTCGAGGTGATGGTGACCAACGATTCGTCCACCCATCGCGCCGCTCGGCTGACCGAGCTGTCGTCGACGTACGGCCAGCCGATCCTCTCGATCCACGCTCCGGTCCTCCTCCTCACGCACTTCGTCTGGGGGCGGGATCCGCGCGTCAAGCTCGAGCGGTCCGCCGAGCTCGCGGTCGCTACCGGAGCTCGCACCGTGGTGGCCCATCCGCCGTTCCGCTGGCAGTCCGGCTACGCCGACCAGTTCCTCGACATCGTTCGCGCGGTCAGCGAGCGGTACGGCGTCGACATCGCCATCGAGAACATGTTCCCGTGGAAGATCGCCGGACGGTCCATGAAGATGTACTCCCCGGCTGGGATCCCTCCTCGCTCGACTGCGACGCGGCCACCCTCGACTTCTCGCACGCCTCCCTCTCGGGGCGTGACTCGCTCGAACTCGCGAGGGCCCTCGACGGCCGGCTGCGGCACGTGCATCTCTGCGACGGTTCCCGGGTCTCCGACGACGGAGGCATCTTCGACGAGCATCTCGTGCCGGGACACGGCGCCGAGCCGGTGCGGGCCGTGCTCCGCGAGCTCGCCGCGCGCGAGTGGTCGGGGTCCGTCGTCGCCGAGGTGAACACCAAGAAGGCGGGATCGCCGGAGGCGCGACTCGACATGCTGCGCGAGACGCTCTCCTTCGCCCGGGAGGCGCTGTCCGTGCCGCCCGTGCGTCGGCTCCGGGCCCACCGCCCGGGGTGACCGGGGACACATCCTTTAGGGTCGGCGCATGGACATCGTGATGGTTCCCGGGTTCTGGCTCGACGGGTCGTCGTGGGCCGAGGTCACGCCACCGCTGGTCGCGGCCGGGCACCGCGTGCATCCGGTGACGCTTCCCGGGCTCGAATCGGCCGGCGCGGATCGCAGCTCCATCTCGCTCCGCGACCACGTCGACGCCGTGACAGCGCTGGTCGACTCGCTTCGGGTCGGCGTCGTGCTGGTCGGTCACTCGGGCGGCGGTGCGACGATTCACGGCGTCGTCGACGCGCGTCCGGATCGCGTCCGCCGGGCCGTCTACGTCGACTGCGGTCCGACCGGGGACGGAGACTGCGTCAACGACGAGCTTCCGGTCATCGGCGGAGAGATCCCGTTGCCGCCCTGGTCGTCGTTCGACGTGGCGGACCTCGCCGATCTCGACGAGGTCCTGCGCGCCGAGTTCCGCGCTCGGGCGATCCCGGAGCCGCGCGGCCCGGCCCATGACGCCCAGGTGCTCCACGACGCCCGGCGGTACGACGTGCCGGCGACGGTGGTGGCCTGCGAGTTCCCGTCGTCGCTGCTCCGTGAGTGGATCGCCTCCGGGCACGCCTTCACGGCCGAGCTCGGGCGCATCCACGACGTCGAGTTCGTCGATCTGCCAACCGGCCACTGGCCCCAGTTCACTCGTCCGACCGATCTCGCCGACGTCATCCTGCACGCCGTCGACCGGCCGGGCGTCTGACGCGCGGCGCCCTCGCACGACCGGTGGAGCCCGCCGCCGAGACGCCTACCGGACGAGCGCGAGGACGGCCAGCGGCAGCGCCACGACGGCGATGGCGAGACCGGCGAGGGCGAATCTCGCCCAGGGCACCTCGACGCCCAGCCCGGAGAGCCGGCCGTGCCACAGGAGCGTCGCCAGCGAGGCCCACGGCGTGACGATGCAGCCGACATTGACCCCGACGAGGATGGCGACGAGCCGCAGCGGAGACCCGCCGACCGGTTCGAGCGCGAGGTAGGCCGGCAGGTTGTTCGCGACGTTGGCCGACAGCGCGGCGCCGCCCGAGAGCCGCAGCAGATCGCCGAACGAGTCGCCGGTGCCGACGACGTCCCCCAGCAGGCGGGCGAGCCCCAGCGCCTGTGCGGCGGCCACCACGAGGAACAGTCCCGACGCGAACAGGAGGGTTCCCCACGGTACGAGCGTGAGCCGCAGCGCTCCCGGGCGCCGCACCGAGAAGGCGACGACCAGGATCAGCGCCGCGCCGGCCGCCGGAATCCACACGGCTATGCCGGACACGAGCGCCGGGACGAGCAGGATCACGACCACCGCGGCCACCCGGAACAGCAGCCGGTCGGCGGCGGCATCGACGGGGACCGGGGTGAAGGTGGCCGCGAGCTCTCGCCGATAGCGCACGGCGATGCCGACCAGAGGCACGATGACGGCGACGGCGGCCGCCGGAAGCACCAGCGCCGCGAAGTCGAGGGGATGCGGCGACCCCAGCGCGTGGACGGCGAGCAGGTTGGTCAGGTTCGAGACGGGCAGCAGCATCGATCCGCAGTTCGCCAGCCAGACGGTCGTGAAGGCGAAGGGAAGGGGAGGCGCCGACCCGTCTGGCGACGAGGACCACGACGGGTGTGAGCAGGACCGCGGTGGTGTCGAGCGAGAGGAAGATCGTACACAGGAGGGCCAGGATCACGACCAGCAGCCACAGGACCCAGACGCGTCCGAGGGAGAACCGGGCGGCGACTCCGGCCAGCCAGGCGAACAGGCCCGCCTCGGCGGCGAGGTCCGCGACGATGGTGAGGCCGATGACGAAGCCCAGGACGGGCGCGACGCGGTCGAGAAGCTCGAGGAGCGCTTGCGGGGAGAGGACGCCCACGAGGGCGGCCACGACGCCGACGACCGCGAGGCCCGCGCCGATGAGGGCTGTTTTCACGTTCTCATAGTGGACTACGCCACGGCCCTGTCGTGTCCGCGGCCCGGGTCATCCGGTGAACGCGGAGGGGAAAGTCCCGTAAATTGGTCGGAACGACGTCAAGGAGTCCCCCGTGCGCAAGTTCCTCTTCAACGGTGCCATCATCAGTGCAGCCTTCAGCGGCATCAGCGCTTTCCGGGCCACCAAGGCCGGCCCGCGCGACTGGCGCCTCGCCCTGCTCTGGTTGGCCTGGGCGGCTTCGACGGCCATCGCCGTCGGAAACGTCAAAGACGCCGCCAGTCACGCCGACGACTGAGCACCCGTCGCGCCGGTCCCGAGGCCTGCGCTCCCGAGAGCGCACCGGCCGTCCCGGTCGATCGGCGGCGGACTGCTCGGCGGCGGATCGATCCGCGTCAGATGGTGCGGGGCCGCTGCCGGAGGGCCTCGAGAGCGAGGCCGTGCGTGGCGTAGCAGCCCACCTCCTGCGCGCTGGCGAGATGCGTGCCGCGGAGGGCGGCGTAGCCGTTCCACTGGGTGCGGACGAAGCCGAGAACGCGATCGGCGTTCGACACCTGCGTGAGGTTGTCGGTCAGGGCCCGGGTGGTGATCTCCGCGGTGCGACGGAGGGGTTCGAATCGTGCGAGTGTCACGACGACCAAACTATTCGTCTCGCCCTGCGGAAGCCCTGTTGTTTGCTGTCGATTCGCTCAACGCGCAACCGCGACGCCACGACCTGGCACGCGCCGCCGCAGAAATGCCGACTGGCGGCGAGCGGCCCAGACCGCTAGCGTGCCGCAATGACGACCCCCACAAAGGGGGCCCGAGCGCCCCCGACGATGCACCCGAAGGCTACGTCGCGCAAGATTTCTCGCATGAGCAGGAGGGCTACCACCAGGGCCTGAAGCCCCGGCAGCTGCAGATGATCGCCATCGGCGGCGCAATCGGCACCGGGCTCTTCCTGGGTGCGGGCGGCCGCCTGAACACCGCGGGGCCCGCCCTCGCCATCGTCTTCGCGATCTGCGGCCTGTTCGCGTTCTTCATCCTGCGTGCCCTGGGCGAGCTGGTCCTGCACCGCCCCTCGTCGGGATCGTTCATCTCGTACGCCCGCGAGTTCTTCGGCGAGAAGTTCGCCTACGCGGCCGGCTGGATGTACTTCCTCAACTGGGCGATGACGGCGATCGTCGACACGACCGCGGTGGCGCTCTACCTGAAGTACTGGCAGGCGTTCACGGCGGCCCCGCAGTGGCTGCTCGCCCTGATCGCCCTCGCCGTGGTGTTGTCGCTCAACCTCGTCGCCGTCAAGGTGTTCGGCGAGATGGAGTTCTGGTTCGCCCTGATCAAGGTCACGGCCCTCGTCGTCTTCCTGATCATCGGCATCGTCTGGCTGGCGGCGGCGTTCCCCGTCCACCACGGCGGCGACACGATCCAGACCGGCATCCACGTGCTTCAGAACAACGGCGGGATCCTGCCCAAGGGCCTGCTGCCCGCCGTCCTGATCGTCCAGGGCGTCGTCTTCGCCTACGCGGCCATCGAACTCGTGGGCACCGCCTCGGGCGAGACACAGAATCCCGAGAAGGTCGTGCCCCGCGCGATCAACACCGTCATCATCCGCATCGCCGTCTTCTACGTCGGCTCGCTGGTGCTGCTGTCGCTGCTGCTCCCGTACACCGCCTACAAGGCGGGTCAGAGCCCGTTCGTCACCTTCTTCTCGAGCATCGGCAACCCGGAGGTCGGTGAGATCGCCGGCACACTCATGAACTTCGTCGTGCTCACCGCGGCGCTCTCGAGCCTCAACGCGGGCCTGTACTCGACGGGCCGCGTCCTGCACTCGATGGGCATGAACGGCTCCGCTCCCAAATTCACGACGGTGATGTCGAAGGGCGGTGTCCCCTTCGGTGGGATCCTGCTCACTGCGGCGATCACCCTGCTGGGCGTCGGGCTCAACGCGGTCGTGCCCGATCAGGCGTTCGAGATCGTGCTGAACGTCTCGGCCCTCGGCATCGTCACGGCCTGGGCGACCATCATCCTGTGCCAGATGAAGTTCCGGCAGTTCGTCAAGCAGGGCAAGGCCAAGGCCCCGACCTTCAAGATGCCCGGTGCGCCCGTCACGAGTTGGGTGACCCTGGCGTTCTTGCTCGCGGTGCTCGTGCTGATGGCGATCGACTGGCCCATCGGCAGCATCACGGTGGCCTCGCTCGTCATCATCATCCCGCTGCTGATCCTGGGCTGGTTCCTGCAGCGCGACCGCATCCTGCAGATCGCCCGGATCCGCGAGGGCGTCACCGGGCCGTTCCCGATCACCGGTCGCGACGCCTCCAACCAGGTGCCGCGCGACGAGTAGAGCCCTGCGGCTGCCGTCCTAGTCGGTTGTCGGCTCGTCGGCCGGGAGAGCCGCCCAGGCGGCCAGGTGCTCGGCGGACAGCGCCACGTACAGCTCGGCGTTGGCCCGCAGTTTCGCGATCTCGTCGTCGCCGAGCGCCCGTCGCACCTTCGCGGGAACCCCGGCGACGAGCGATCGAGGCGGCACGACGGTGCCCTCGAGCACCACGGCTCCGGCGGCGACGAGCGACTCGCGCCCGATGACGGCGTTGTTGAGCACCGTCGCGGACATGCCGACGAGCACGTCGTCTTCGATGGTGCAGCCGTGGATGACGGCGCCGTGCCCGACGCTCACGCCCGCGCCGATCGCGGTGGGCTTGCCGAAGTCGCAGTGCACCGACACGTTGTCCTGAAGGTTGCTGCCCTCGCCGAGCGAGATCGTGTCGACGTCGGCGCGGAGCACTGCGCCGTAGAACACGCTCGACCCGGGTGCCAGAGTCACCGCTCCGATCAGCGTCGCCCCGGGCGCGACGAACGCCGTGGGATCGATGGTCGGGGTGCTTCCCCGGAAGGGCAGGACGAAGGAGTCGGCAGTCATGGTCTCAGCCTGTCACTTTCCCGAGAGCAGGAGTCGGTGACACCTCACCGTCTTAGGCTTCTGGCATGACACTCGACGACATCGCGTTGACCACCCTCCGCGGCGAAGACACCACCTTCGGGGCGTTCTCCGACAAGGTCGTGCTGGTCGTGAACGTGGCTTCCCGCTGCGGGCTCGCCCCCAGTACGAGAAGCTCGAAGCCCTTCAGAAGACCTACGGCGACCGTGGTTTCACCGTGATCGGGTTCCCCAGCAATCAGTTTTTGCAAGAGCTGGGCACCGCCGACAAGATCGAGGAGTACTGCTCGGCTACCTGGGGTGTCACGTTCCCGATGATGGAGAAGATCAAGGTCAACGGTCGCACCGAGCACCCGCTCTACACGGCCCTCAAGAAGACGCCGGACGCCGCCGGAAAAGCGGGCCGGGTGAGCTGGAACTTCGAGAAGTTCCTCGTGACGCCCGACGGTCAGGTGAAGCGCTTCCGCCCGAAGACCGAGCCGGATGCTCCCGAGATCGTCTCCGCCATCGAGTCGGCGCTGGTCTCCGCCTGAAGCTTCGCTAGCATGCGGGAATGGACCCGCGCGCCGTCGCCAAACTCCAAGCCCTGATCAGGATCCCCACGGTCGCCGATCGCGACCCGGGCCTGATCGATCGACGCCTGTTCGACGAGTTCCTGGCCGAGCTCGCACGTCAGTTCCCCCGGTTGCACGCCGAGCTCGACGTGAGCAGGATCCACGAGCACGCCCTCCTTTTCCACTGGCGCGGCGCGTCCCCGAGCCTCCCCTGGTGCTCATGGCGCATCTCGACGTCGTCCCGGTCGCGGACGGCGACCCGTGGAGCCACCCGGCCTTCGGAGGGGATGTCGTCGACGGTCGGATCTGGGGTCGCGGCACGCTCGACGACAAAGGCGCCCTCACCGCGATCTGCGAGGCCGTCGAGATCCTGCTCGAGGAGGGATTCGTCCCCGACCGCGACGTCTGGCTGTCGTTCGGCAGCAACGAGGAGGTCGACGGGACATCCGCCCGCGCCGCCGTGGCGGAGCTCACGCGTCGCGGAGTCCGGCCCTGGTTCGTGCTCGACGAGGGCGGGGCCATCGCCCACGACGCGTTCCCCGGCGTCCGCGCACCGGTGGCCGTCATCGGCGTGGCGGAGAAGGGCACGACATCGATCCAGCTGCGCGCTTCCGGCCGAGGCGGCCACGCGTCGACGCCGGCTCGGCGCGGCCCGACCGCACGCGTCGCCCGCGCACTGGCCAACCTCGACTCGTCGCCCATGCCGGCTCGGCTGGTCGACACGACGGTCGAGATGCTCGGCCGGATGGCGCCGCACGTGTCCCGCCCCCTGCGGCGGCTCTTCAGCGGTGCCGGCCGGATGCGCCCCGTCGTCGCCCGCGCTCTCGTCGCCGCCGGTCCCGAGGCCGCGGCGATGACGCGCACCACCTTCGCCCTCACGACGCTCTCCGGCTCCCCCGCCCACAACGTCATCGCGTCGAGCGTCACCGCCGGCGTCAACATCCGCGTCATGATCGGCGACACGGTCGAGGACGCCCTGACGCACGTGCGCCAGTCGATCGCCGACCGCACGATCGAGATCGAGGTCGTGGAGCGCAACGAGCCGAGCCCCGTGTCACCGCTCGACGAGGCGTTCGAGCTGATCGAGGCGACGGTGCGCGAGGTGTTCCCCGACGCGATCCCGTCGCCCTACGTGATGATGGCGGCGACCGACTCGCGCTTCTTCACGGCGATCTGCGACCGCGTCTACCGTTTCGCGCCGTTCCGGATGACCAGGGAGCAGCGTGAAGCGATCCACTCGTACGACGAGCGCCTCGGGGTCGACGACTTCCTCCGCGGGATCGACTGGTATCGCCGTCTGATCGAAGGGCTCCCCGGTGACCGCACCGACCCGCACCCTGAAACCCGCGACCGGGCTCGTCGCCGTCGTCGGCTTCCTCGTCTGCGTCGAGCTCGCCAGCGGCGTCCTGCAGGGCTTCTACACTCCCCTGTGGAACGACGTCGCTTCGAACCTCGGCGTGCACGTCTCCGACGTCAACTGGTTCGAAGCCGCGCAGCTGATCCTCTCGGCACTCGCGGTGCCGTTCCTGGCCCGGCTGGGTGACACCATCGGACACCGCAACGTCCTGCTCCTGGCGACCGCGCTCACGGCGGCAGGATCCTGGGCGATCGCCTTCGCACCGTCGTTCTCCACGTTCCTCGTCGGCTACGCCCTGCAGGGGGCCTACGTCGTCTGGCTCCCGCTCGAGATCGCGATCGTCCACCGCCGCGCCGCCGAGACCGGGAGGCAGGCGCTCCTGACCAGGCGGGCCGCGGCGGTCCTGGTCGGGGCCCTGGAGGCGGCGGTCATCGCGGCCGCCCTGACCTCGGGTGCCCTCGTCGGGACGATCCCGCTCACCGTCGTCCTGGCGATCCCCGCCATCGTGGTCACTCTCTGCCTGATCGTCGTGTGGTTCGGCATCGAGAATCGCCCCGGCACGTCGACGCAGCGCTTCGACGCCGTGGGGCTGGGGCTGATGACCGTCGTGCTCGGACTCGTCATGGCCGGGCTCGTCGTGCTGCGGGTTCTCGGGCCCGCCAGCCCGGCGCCCTGGATCCTGCTCGTTTTCGGTCTGGCCTCCGTCGTGCCGTTCGCGCGCTACGAGCGCCGTCTCGACGAACCCCTCGTCGACGTGCGGCTCCTCACGCGGACGAGCCAGTGGCCCGTCCAGCTCACGGCCTTCCTGATCGGCATGTCGGTACTCGGGGCGCAGATCCCGCTGTCGACGTTCGCCCGAACCGACCCGTCCGAGGCCGGCTACGGTCTGGGGGCGTCCGCCGGCTTCGTCTCGATCCTGATCGGCGTCTACGTGATCTTCCTCGCCGTCGGAGCGCTGCTGTTCCCGGTGAGCACGCGCCTGCTCGGGGAACGTGGCGCGCTGATCGCCGGGGCGCTCGTGGTCGCGATCGGCTACGCGCTGTGGCTGCCCTTCCACGACAGCACGCTCCAGGCGCTCGTGAACATGGCGGTGGTCGGCTGCGGCACGGGAACTCTCCTGCCGGCGCTTCCGGCGGCTGCGGCTGCGGCCGCGCCACCGAACCGGACCGGATTCGCGACCGGCATGACGAATGCGACGAAGACGATCGGCGGTGCGATCGCCTCGGCCGTGTTCGCCATCGCGCTGGCGGCGACGGGATCGATCGCCGATCCGTCGAGCGGGCACGCGCCGCTCTCCGGCTACCTGACCGTGTGGAGCGTGTGCGCGGCGGCCGCGCTGGCCGCCGCCGTGGCCCTGCTGGCCCTGCCGCGACGCTCCCCGAACCCGTGAGACGCCGGTGGGCCGGAACCGCGCTCGCGCGCGTTCCGACCCACCGGCCACCCGGCGTAGGGCGTCACGACTTGGGCGTCGCTCGCCGCAGCACGGTGAATCCCGCGATCGAGCAGACGGCGATCGGCACCAGCAACCAGGTGGCGATCCCGAGCGGCCCGGCGGCGAGCAGCGAGCGGCCGACGGCGCCCCAGGAATCGCTGAACGAGACCGCAGCGAGAGCGCCGAGGACGACCACGGCGAGGGCCGCGCCTCCGAGCATCACGCCGGTCGCCCTCCAGCGCATGAAGAGGGTTCCGCCCATGGCCCCGACGAAGAAGCAGAACAGCAGCCCGAAGAAGACGACGAGGAGGCGCTGCCCGACGTTCGCCCCGAAGTAGAGGGAGGTGAACAGGTGACCGCCGAGGAACCAGCCACCCGTCGCCCGCTCGACGAGGGACAGGGCGGCGAAGGCGATCGAGTACACCGCGGCGAGGAGGACGAACGTCAGCCCCGAACCGAGCGCGAAGTCACGCCTGGTGGCGCTCAGACCGAGTGCGAACGGGAACGTCGCCGTCACCACCTGCACGCCGATGACCAGCATGAACACGAAGATGTAGAAGCTGCCGCCGCTGTACTGCGTGCCGGTCATGGCGTCGACCCGATCGGTGCCGGACGTGGTCGCCGTGATGATGTACCAGATGGCCGCGTTGACGAGCAGGATCGACCCCATCACGATCGCGGGGACGACGAAGACCGTCCGCGTGTTGACGAGGTTGAGCCTGACCACCCGCCAGACGCGGTGGCCGGCGCTGACCGGGTGGGCGCCCAGGGTCGCCCCGTGCGTGATGGCGCTCATGCGCTCTGCTCCAGTTCTCGTGTGGTGGTGCTTGCGGTCTTCTGAACGATGAGTTGCTGCAGCGAGACGCTCGACACCTCGAGGCCGGCTGCTGCGGCTGCGGCGCGATCGGCCGCGGTGAGGGTCTCGAGGGTGGCGCTCGCGAGGCCGCCGAGCCCGTCGCGATGAAGGACGGTTCGTCCTTCGGCGAAGTGGTCGACGGCCGCCCGCGTCCCGGAGACCGTGCCGGCCGCCCCGCGGAGGGCCTCGGCCTCGGCGTCCATGATCACGCGCCCGTCGTCGATCACGATGACGTGGTCGAGGACGTTGGCCACCTCGTCGATCAGGTGGGTCGACAGGATCACGGTGCGCGGGTTCTCGGAGAAGTCCGCGAGGAGGCGGTCGTAGAAGACCTGCCTGGCCACGGCGTCGAGACCCAGGTACGGCTCGTCGAAGAAGGTCAGCGGTGCGCGGGAGGCGAGGCCGATGACGACGCCGACCGCGGACAGCTGGCCTCGCGAGAGTTTCTTGATCCGGCGCGACATCGGGAGCCGGAAGTCGGCGATGAGCCGCTCGGCGAAGGCAGCGTCCCAGTTGCCGAAGAACCACGGCGCGCTCCGGAAGACGTGTGCCACGGTGAAGTCTTCGGGGTAGCGCTGGCTCTCTTTGATGAAGCAGACGTTGCGGAGGACGTCGGCGTTCTCGACCGGGCTCTCGCCGAAGATCGAGATGCTGCCGGACGTCGCGAAGTCCTGTCCGGTGAGGAGCTGCATGATGGTGGTCTTGCCGGCGCCGTTGCGACCGAGGAGACCGTAGATGTGGTTGCCGGAGACGTCGAAGCTGACGTCGTCGACGGCGGTGAACGAACCGAATCGACGGGTGAGGCCGTCGACCGTGACCGCGGGTGCGATCGAGCTCAGAGTGGTCATGCGCGGATGCCTTCCGTGAGGATCATGTGGGAGATCTGGTCGGGGGCGATGCCGAGTTTCTCGGCTTCGCGGAGAAGCGGGGTGACGAATTCGTCTCGGAACGACTGCCGGCGTCGCTCCATCAGGCGTTCGCGGGCGTCTGCCGTGACGAACATGCCGATCCCCTCTTCTTGTAGAGGAGCCCGTCGTCGACGAGGCGATTGACGCCTTTGCCCGCGGTGGCCGGATTGATCCGGTAGAAAGCCGCGAACTCGTTGGTCGACGGGACCTGCGTCTCGGGAGGGTAGACGCCGCCGATGATGTCGTTCTCGACCTGCTCGGCGATCTGGACGAAGATCGGCTTGCCTTCTTCGATCATGAGCCCTCCTTTCTTGTTCATTGGTTCGTTAGTGGTGTAACTAACCAATCAGGTGCGGATCGATCTGTCAAGGGGCATACTCGCGTCATGGTCGACGAAATCAGCCCCGAGGCGTTTCACGCCTCCCCGGGAACCGACGACTGGCGCGTGCTCTTCGAGGGCGCCGTCACCCGGTTCTCGACCGGCTCGTTCGCCTCGGGCGTGCGACTGGTCGACGCGATCGGCGCCCTCGCGGACGCAGCGGATCACCACCCGGACGTCGATCTGCGCTACTCCGGCGTGACCGTCCGGCTCCTCACGCACGAGGTGGGTGGCCTGACCGCGAAGGACGCCGAACTGGCCGGCGCCATCTCAGCGGCCGCCCGCGAACTCGGCGTCGTAGCGGATCCCACCGCCGTCGAGACGGTTCAGGTCACCATCGATGCGCTCGACCGCGACGCGGTCATGCCGTTCTGGGCCGCCCTGCTCGGCTACGAACCCGAAGGGGACTCCGACCTGGTCGATCCCGCCGGCCGCGCGCCGGGCATCTGGTTCCAGACGATGGAGGAGCCTCGGAGCGAGCGCAATCGTCTCCACATCGACGTCTCCGTTCCGCCGGATCAGGCGGCGTCGCGGATCGCCGCGGCGATCGGCGCCGGCGGTCGGCTCGTCACCGACGCCCATGCTCCGGCGTGGTGGGTGCTGTCGGACCCGGAGGGCAACGAGGCCTGCGTCGCGACCTGGCAGGGCCGCGGAGAGGCTTAGGGCGTGTCTCTCACGTCACGGTTCGCGGAGGGGCCGCCGCACCGGGACCCTGTTCAGCCCGTCTGGCGCCACCAGGCGTCGAAGGGAGAGACGGGAAGCTCCCGCTTGTGCCGCGTCGAGAGGTACCTCGCCTCGAGGGCCTCCGCGGCAGCCTCGTCGACATCGCGCCCCTCGAGGTAGTCGTCGATGACCGTGTAGCTGAGACCGAGGTTGTCTTCGTCGGTCTGTCCCGGGTTGTCGTCGAGGAGATCGGCCGTCGGCGCCTTGAGGTAGAGACGTTCGGGGGCCTCGAGATGCTGGAGCAGCTGCTTGCCCTGCCGCTTCGACAGCCCCGTCAGCGGCAGGACGTCGGCGCCGCCGTCGCCGAACTTGGTGAAGAAGCCCGTGATGGCCTCCGCCGCGTGATCGGTGCCGACAACGAGCAACCCGTTCTGCCCGGCCACGGCGTACTGCGCGATCATCCGCGACCGTGCCTTGACATTGCCCTTGTTGAAGTCGGTGATGGGCTCGCCGGTGGCTCGGACGTACTCGTCCTGGAATCCGTCGACGGCCTGCTTGATGTCGAAGGTCACCACCTGCTCCGGCCGGATGAACGACAGAGCGAGCACGGCGTCCTCTTCGTCGGACTGCACGGCGTAGGGCAGCCGGACGGCGACGAATCGCGCGGCGCCGCCCGCGGAGACCACGCGCTCGACGGCCAGCTGGCAGAGCCGCCCGGCGAGCGACGAGTCCTGTCCGCCGCTGATCCCCAGGACGAGCCCCGACGCGCCCGTCGCCCGGAGGTAGTCGACCAGGAAGCCGACCCGGCGTTCGATCTCGGCACCCGGGTCGATCGAGGGGCTGACGTGGAGCTCTTCGACGATGTGCGCTTGCAGTGGCCTCATGCTGTCAACGCTAGTGCCGGGAGTCCCACTGCGACTGGATCGGTCCGGCGAGCAGCAGCAGGAGGAGCGCGTAGAGGTTGACCCGCGGGATCAGGACGGCGACGAGAAGGGCGCTCGCCATCAGGATGGCCGAGATCACCGCGGGCGACAGGTGGAGGTCGGCTCGCGACTCCTCGCGGGTCAGCTCCGAGTCGTGGAGGAGGATCCAGTCGATGCAGCCGGCTGCGATCGTCGCGACGAGCATCGTCCCGATGTAGAGCGCGGAGATGCCAGGCGGGCCCGATTCGCGCGACAGGACGTTCGCGGCGAACGGCAGGAAGACGATGCTCAGCAGCCACACGAAGTTGACCGCGATGAGCGGTCGGCTGTACGACTCGACGTACTCGAAGATCCGGTGGTGCACGACCCAGAAACGACTGATGACGAGGAAGGTGATGACGAAGCTGAGCACCAAGCCGAGATTCTCGTGCAGGAGCTTGCCGATGGGCTCGTGCGCGATGTCGGTGGCGACGTCGACGAGCGGCAGGATCAGCAGTGTGATCGCGATCGCGACGGAGGCGTCCGTGAAATTGACCAGCCGGTCGAGACCTCGGGATGTGCGCGGGGCGGCCATGCGTCGAGGCTAGTGCCTCCGCCGAGCGCTCAGCGCGCGGCGGGCTTGTGTCCGACGGCGAACACGCGCCGGAAGGGGTAGACCGTTCCGAATCGGGTCGCGGGGTACGCCTCGCGAAGCCGGGACGCGTACTGCGCCTCGAACGCCGCCGAGTCGTCGGTCGACAGAGCTGCGAGGACCGGGCGCAGCGCCGTCCCGCGCACCCATTCCAGCACCGGATCGGCACCCGGTAAGAGCTGCTGGTACGTGGTCTCCCAGGCCTGGGCCTCGAGTCCGGCCTCGAGCATGTCGACGAGGTAGTCGCCGGCGTCCGCGACGGTCTCGGCGGGCCTCAGCACGTCGGAGAGGAGAGGGGCCCAGGCGGCGGACAGCGCGAGCTCGCGCAGGATCACGTGAGACGGCAGCACGGCGGATCCCGGCACCTGCATCGCGAACCAGCCGCCGTCGGGGAGGGCGTCGAACCAACCGGGCAGCAGGGCCCGGTGCTCCGGCACCCACTGGAGGGCCGCGTTGGTGACCACGACGTCGTCCGTGGGCGACGGCGACCAGCCGACGATGTCGCCGAGTTCGAACCGGAGCCGACCCGCGGGATCCTGCCCCACGTCGCTCCGGTCTGCGTCGGGCTGCCCCGCGTCGCGCTGCCCCGCGTCGGGCCGTGCCGCCTCGCGTCGGGCGGCCTCGATCATGTCGGCCGACGAGTCGATGCCGACCACCTCGGCCACAGGCCAGCGCTCCGCCAGAGTCGCCGTCAGCGACCCGGGCCCGCAGCCGAGATCGACCACCCGGCGCGGGGAGTCGGCCTGCACCCGGGAGACGAGGTCGAAGAACGGCGTCGCCCGGTGGGAGGCGAACAGGTCGTACTGAGAGGGGCTCCAGCGCATCAGTAGTACTCCCCTGGCGGAAGTCCCAGCTCGTGAACGTCGCCGCCAGAAGCGTCATGATCGTGTCGACGGCCAGGCCCTTTCGGATGACGGTGGGTGCGGGCCGGATCGAACGCCGCCCGTTCTGCTCGGGCACGAGGGATCCTGCGTCGTCGACCATGGAGACCATCACGCCCTGCTCGTACCGCGTGTCGAGCGATTTGTCGGGCTGGATCGAGGCGACGTAGTCGTCCGCCTCGATGACGAGATCGGCGCGTTCGCGGATGCGGTCGCCGATCCCCGCGACGAGACCGCGGTTGCCCTGGCCGGACGGGTTGGCCGAGGAGGCGAAGGCGAAGCGCCCGCGGTTCCACAGCTCGCGGGCGATCAGCTCGCCCGGTGTTCCGAAGCGGATCACGAAGCAGCTGGTTCCGCGCCGGTCCATCATGAGGTCGCGCGTGCCGTCGTCGGGCAGCAGATCGAGCCCCTCCTGCTTCCAGGGAAGGATGCAGCCGAGCAGGACGTCGTCGCTCCAGCACCGCTCGTAGAGGGCTTCGATCTCGGGCGTGAGCTGGGCCAGGGCGCGCAGTTCGGCGAGCGACCCGCACAGGACGACGCCGGGTTTGGTGCGCGGCCGCTGTTTGGCCTCGAACTTGCGCTCGAGACCCCTGCCGTCGGAGGTCATGATGATGTAGCCGACCTTGGTCGGCGAGACGACGAGCCCGGAGTCGGCCACGAGGAGGTCGACGGCCTCCTGCTGCACGGCTCCGTTCCAGCTCAGCGTGGTCGTGGTCATCGCTCTGCTTTCGTCGGGAGGAACGGATCGGCCGGGGTGGGCACGTCGCCGACGATGGCGAGACCGTTGCCGCGGAATCGACGTCGCTCGGCGGTCAGCGCCGTGATGAGGCGCTCGTTGGTGCCGTGGATGTGGCTCGCGACGAGATCGGCGGCACCGTCGGCGTCGCGGCGGGCGATGGCGTCCAGGATGGCGAGGTGGTCTCTCCACGCGGTCGCCCGGGCCTCGGGGGTACGCACTTCGAGCCAGCGCGTGCGTTCGAGGCGGATCAGCGAGTCGTGCACCGACTGCGCCATCACGGCGTTGCCGGAGAGCCTGGTCAGCTCGGCGTGGAAGCTGGTGCCGGCCCGCACGCCGAGCTCTTCCGTCCGGTGGCCGGTCTCGTCGTCGCGAGGCCGATCCGCTTCCAGCAGTTCGCGAAGCGCCTCGATGTCGTCCGAGCCCGCGCGTGCCACGGCGTAGCGGACGGCGGCGGACTCGACGGCCGCTCTCATCTCGGAGATCGCGTGGATCTCGGCGAGGTCGATCGGTGTGACGATCCAGCCGCGCCCCTCACGCCTCACGAGACCCTCGGACTCGAGACGCATCAGTGCAGCCCGAGCCGGCGTGCGCGACGCCCCGTAGGTCGTCTCGAGGCCGCGTTCGCTCAGGCGCTCTCCCGGCGCGACGTCGAGGCTCAGGATCGCGGCGCGGAGACTCTCGTAGACCTGATGCGTCTGCGAGCGGCTGGTGTCAAGAGGCATGCCGTAATGGTATACCAGTTCGGCGTACCGTCAAGAACACGGAGTCGTCACTCGGTCGCCGTCTGTCCGCCGGCCAGGACCGCGAGCACGACCTCGGCGGATCGCTCAGCGGCCGCGGGCGCGTTCGAGTCGAAATCGGTCGCCCCGGTGGGTCCGGCCAGGTCGGAGATCCCGCGGATCGACACGAACGGCACCCGGTGGACGTGGCAGGTCTGAGCGATCGCGATCGACTCCATGTCGGTCGCCGTGATTCCCGGGAAGTCGTGCTCGATCCGCGCGAACTTCTCCGGCGTCATGAAGGAGTCGCTCGATGCGAACAGGCCGGAGTGCACCGACCACGTGGCACCCGGGCGGGTGACGCTTCCGAGCGCCCGAGCGTGCAACTGCGCGTCGCCGGCGTACGAAGCGGGCATGCCGGGCACCTGGCCGAGTCGGTACCCGAAGACCCGCGCGTCGGCGTCGAGATTGACGTACTCCGCACCGACGGCGACGTCACCGACCCGGAGGCCCGGCCCCAGGCCGCCCGCGGTGCCGGCGCTGATCACCGCGCCGACCCGGTTGCCGATCAACTCGGCCCGCAGGATCGCCGACGTCGAAGCCCCCGCGGCGTTGACGAAGCCGATCCCGCTCTGCACAAGCAGCAGCGCCGTGCCGTCCACCACCAGGTCGCGGTGCACCGATCCGCCGACCAGCACGGCCTCCCCACGTCCGTCGCCCGCTCGAGGAAAGGAGCCGCCTCCTCTTCCATGGCGACCAACACGATTCGTTTCATACCCCCAGCCTGCCCGTTCGGGCGCGGGAGGGTGCGCTCCAGGCGCACACGGTGCGATCATGGGCCATTCGACGAGAGGAATGACGACGTGGTTGTTGCCCTGTGGGTCTTTATCGGCATCATCGCCCTGGTGGGCCTGGTGCTCGCCGTTGCAGCGTTCGTGGCGCTGGCCAAGCAGTAGCGGCGAGGGCCGGGCAGCCCGGTCGGCCGGCATCGCTCAAAACGAGTTGGCACCGCTGAAACGGGTTGGCACCGCGCGAGAGCGCGGTGCCAACCCGTTTCAGCGGTGCGTCAGGCGCTGTGCGCCGGGTGCTCGTGATGCGTGGCGACGTGCGCCCCGTGGGCGCCGTGCTTCGCGGCCGACGGGTCACCGGCGACGGGGTGCGAGCGCTCCAGCTTGGCGCCCTCCACGTCGACGTCCGGCAGGATCCGGTCGAGCCACTTCGGGAACCACCAGGCCGTCTTGCCGAGCAGGTGCATCGCCGCCGGGATCAGCAGCATGCGCACCACGAAGGCGTCGACCAGGACACCGAAGGCGAGCCCGAAACCGATCGGCCGGATCGTCGACGAGTCGGAGAAGATGAACCCGGCGAACACGCTCATCATGATGATGGCTGCCGCCGTGACGACCGGTCGTCCGGCGTGGAGGCCGCGCTGCACCGCGATCTTCGCCGGGGCGCCGTGGGCGAAGGCTTCGCGCATCCCCGAGACGAGGAACAGCTGGTAGTCCATCGCCAGGCCGAACAGCACGCCCACCTCGATGACCGGGAGGAAGCTCAGCAGCGGCGCCGGATCGTGGACCCCGAAGATCGCGCTCAGCCAGCCGAACTGGAAGATCGCCGTCAGGCCACCGAACGCCGCGAGGAGCGACAGCACGAAGCCGAGCGTGGCAGTCAGCGGGACCAGGATCGACCGGAACACGATGATCAGGATGATCAGCGAGAGACCGACGACGACGACCAGGTAGATCGGCAGCGCCTGAGCCAGTTTCTCGGACACGTCGATCTGCGCGCTGGCGTTCCCGGCGACGCCGAGGGTCACCTTTCCGTCGGCCGTCGACACCGGCGACAGGTCGCGCAGGTTGTGGATGAGATCCTCGGTGGAGACGCTCGAGGGGCCACCGGTCGGGATCACCTGGAAGGCGACGACCGTCCCGTCGGTGGAGGCGCCGATCGGAGCGACGGCCGAGACGTGGTCCTGCTCGGCGATCTTCTTCCCGAGAGCGACCTCCTGCCGGAGCAGGTCGTCGCCCGTGGCCTTCTTCGTGAGATCGGCGACGACGAGGATCGGGCCGTTCTGCCCGGCGCCGAACTTGTTCTCGGCAGTCTTGAAGGCCTGGTACTGGCTCGAGTCGGTCGCTTCGGACGAGCCGTCGGGCAGACCGAGACGCATCTGCATGGCGGGCAGCGCGATGGTGCCGAGCACGGCGATGCCGAGAACGACGGTGACGATGGCCCGAACCGTCGACATGGGCTTGTTGGGCACCCGGGTCGACGCGGTGTTGCCGATGGCGGCGCGCTCTTTCTTGCGCAGGATCTTCATGCCGACGATCGACATCATGGCCGGCGTGAAACTGATGGCCACCAGGATCGCGACGGCCACGGCGACAGCACCGACGGTGCCCATGAGACCGAGGAACGGGATGCCGGTGATGTTGAGCGCCAGCAGGGCCACGATGACGGTCGCGCCGGCGAAGACCACCGCGTTGCCGGAGGTGCCGTTGGCGAGCCCGATCGACTCGTGCAGGCCGACACCCTGCTTCAGCTGACTTCGATGCCGGTTCAGGATGAACAGGGAGTAGTCGATTCCGACCGCCAAGCCGAGCATGATGCCGAGGACCGTGGTGACGGAGTTGAACTGCACGATGCCGGAGAACGCCATCGCCCCGAGGACGGACGCGCCGAGGCCGACGATCGCGCCGAGGAGCGGGAGGCCGGCGCCGATGATCGTGCCGAGCATGACGAGCAGGACGATCGCGGCGACGATGACACCGACGACCTCACCCGGGCCGACGATGCTCGGCACGCCCTGGGCGATGTCGTTCGAGACCTCGACCTTGACGCCCTGGATCGTCGCATCGTCCGAGGCGTCGACGATCTTCTGCTTCAGGGTCGGAGGAACGGAGAACGAGTCTTTGTCGAACGAGACGCTGCCGATCGCGGCCGAGCCGTCTTTCGAGACGAAGCGGATGTTCTTCGACAGGTCGAGCAGGTCGGCGCCGAGGTTCAGCTTGGTCGTCTGCGTCGCCAGGTCTTTCGTGCCGCTGTCGATCTTGGCCTGACCGGCGTCGAGCGTCTTCTTCTGAGCGTCGATCTGCGCCTGCTGCTGCGCGAGCTGCGCCTGGACGGCTGCGAGCTGACCGGCCGCGGTGGCCTGCGCTTTGGCGGCGTCCACCTGCTTCTGCGCTGCCTGGAGCTGGCTGGTGCCGGTATCGATCTGCTTCTGGGAATCGGCGAGCTGGGTCTTCGCGGTGGCGATCTTGTCGCGGCCCGTCGTGACCTGATCACGCTGCTTGGTGAGTGAATCCTGCGTCGTGAAGGGGTTCGTCGTCGACTTGACGCCGGAGTAGCCGTCGAACTTCTTCAGCAGGTCGGCGACCCCGGTCTTCTGATCGGCCGTGAACGCCTTGCCGGAGGTGGTCGCGAAGACGATGCTGCCCGAGCCGCCGCTCGCCTTCGGGAACTTCGCGGCGAGTTCGTCCGTGACCTTGCTGGTCGCCGTGCCGGGGATCGTGATCGCCGACGAGACGGTTCCCTTGAACAGGGAGAACCCGACGCCGGCGAGGGCGATGATCACCACCCAGGCGATGATGACGGTCCAATGGCGGCGTGCCGCGAATCGTCCGAGTCGATAGAGGAGACCGGCCATGAGCTGTGCCCCGTTCCTTTCGTGATGCCAGGGTGGCGGTTGGGCTGGGGTGCGCCGGTGGACCCCGAAGTGGTTGTGGGAGGTGTGCGGGTCAGGTGGCCGGGGCGTACCCGGCGCGAACGCTGTCGATGAGCCGCGTGAGCAATTCTTGCCAGTCTGCTCGCCCGGTCTCGTCGAGGCGCACGCCCGTGCAGAGGATCCAGTGCTTCGCGATGACGATGACGCCGTTCATCAGCGAGCCGACCAGGAAGCCGATCTCGAGCGGGTCGGAATTCGGGTTGCGGTGTCCGACCTCCGTCACGAGGCGCTCGGCTGCGCGGGCGAAGGCTTCGTCGCTGAGAGCGCGGCCGCGGGGGTCGTCGGGGTCGTCCGGCTTGCCGAGGATCTTGCCGACCATCTCGATCGCACCGGGGAGATCGGCCGAGCGCAGCGACTGGGCGATCTCGTCGAACATCGAGCTGCGGCTGCCGTCGCCGACCGGCGCCGCGGCAACGGCGTCGACGAAGTCGTCGATGATCACCTCGAGCGCATTGGCGCAGAGGGTGAGGAGCACCTCGTCGATGGAGGCGAAGTGGTTGAAGACGGTGCGGCGGGCGACGTCGGCGCGCTCCGCGAGTTCGTCGACGCTGAAGCCCGGACCGTCGCGCTCTTCGACGAGCTGCCTGGCGGCTTCGAGGATTGCGGAGCGGTGCCGCGCCTTGAGTGCCGCGCGCCGATCGGTGGCAGTCGGGGCGGCGGAGGCGATCACGCATTCACACTAGGTGCATCGATGCACTAGGTGCAAAGACTTCGGGCTGATCCTCAGCTACCCGACAGGTCCGCGAAACGGCCCGGACACCGAAGCGTCCGGGCCGTTCGAGGCCGCGCCGGAATCAGCTGGCAGCGCCCGCGTTCTCGAGGTACGCACCCGCATCGAGATCCTCGACGAGGGTCGGCCCGGAGGGGTCCAGCCGAGGAACTCGCGCGTGGCAGCGCTCGACGCCGCGAGGTCCATCGAGAAGAACGTGCCCAGGAATCCGAAGTGGTCGACGGCATCGGCCGGATCGATCGATGCGGTCGGCAGACCCAGGCTCCGCCCGATGCCCTCGGCGATCTGACGCGTGGAGACACTTTCTTCGGCGACGGCGTGCAGGATCCTGCCCGGTTCGGCCCTGTCGAGACCGAGTCGGATCAGGCGGCCGGCATCGGAGCGGTGGACCGCGGCCCAGCCGTTCGACCCGTCACCGACGTAGCCGGCCACGCCCGTCCGGCGCGCGGCGTCGACCAGGACCGAAATGAAGCCGTGGTCGCCCGCGCCGTGAACCGTGGGGGCGAATCGCAGGCTCACGGTCGTGACCCCCTGGTCGACGAACTCGAGCGCGCGGTTCTCACTGCCACCCCGAGGCGATTCGAGGCCGTGGAACGGGGAGAGGTCGGCCTCGGTGGACGCCCGCCCCTGGACGAGGCCCGCGATGCCCGACGCCAGCAGGAAAGGGCGACCGGAGCCGGCGAGTGCCGCGCCGATCGTCTCGACCGCCTGGCGCTCGGCCAGATTGGAAGCTGCCGGGTCGGCCCAGTCGTGCTTGTTGGCCAGGTGCAGCACGGCGTCGGCCGCCTCGGCGCCGGCCCGGATCCCGTCGAGGTCGTCGAGGTCGCCTCGGCGGACGAGCGCACCTTTGGCCGCGAGCGCAGCGGCGGACGCGTCGGAGCGAGCCAGGCCGGTGACCTCGTGGCCCGCAGCGAGGAGTTCGTCGACGGCGGCGGAGCCGATCCAGCCGGAAGCGCCGGTGATGAAAACGCGCATGGAATGTTCTCCTTCGTGTGTTCGCGCCGGGCCGGAGCCGGCTCGGAACAAGTGATGTCAGTCACTGATGTCAGCGACTGCTGTCACTGTACACCTCACGGCAGCGACTGTCATCACTGCGCGATTCTCACTAGACTGCTCGCATGGTGCGCTGGGAACCCGGAACGCGCGACCGCCTTCAGGAGGCGGCGCTCGAGCTGTACGACAGCCGCGGCTTCGAAGAGACGACCGCGGCCGACATCGCGCGCGCCGTCGGGCTCACAGAGCGCACCTTCTTCCGGCATTTCGCCGACAAGCGCGAGGTCCTGTTCGACGGGCAGGAGTTCTTCCAGGCGGCTTTCGTCAGCGGCGTGGAGAAGGCCCCGAGCGGCGCCGCAGCGATCGAGATCGTCACGTCGGCGCTCGAGTCGGCCGCGGCGTTCTTCCCGGCCGAGCGGCGCGACTACTCCCGCCTGCGGCAGCGCATCATCGTCGCCAATCCGGCTCTCCAAGAGCGCGAACTCCTCAAGATGGCCGGCCTCGCGCGGACCCTGGCAGCCGCGATCCGCGGCCGGGGCGTTCCCGATCCACAGGCCACTCTCGCCGCCGAGACCGGCGTGACGGTGTTCGGCGTGGCGTTCCTGGCCTGGTTGGAGCCGGGCGAGGAGCGCCCCTTCTTCGCCATCGAGACCGCCGTCCTCGACGAGCTCACCGCTCTGACCGGCGGTCCTTCCGCGGCGGCCCCGCGCGCCTGACCGGGGCGGGGTACACCGGCCGAGTCGCCACCGAGGGCCGACGGCGTACCGTCCACAGGATCAGTCCACGCGACCGCGCTTCGAAAGGAACCCGTTGGATCTCGGAATCTCAGGCAAGAAAGCTCTCATCACCGGCGCCGACTCGGGCATCGGCTGGCACACCGCCCGCCTGCTCCTCGCCGAGGGGGTCACCGTGGTCATCAGCGACCAAGACCAGGAGTCGCTCGACAAGGCGGCGGCCGACCTCGACGCGAAGTCCGGCAAGCTGTTCGCCTTCGCCGCCGACATCACGAACGTCGACGACCTCTCCGCCATGCACGCCAAGGTGAAAGACGCGATCGGCGAGATCGACATCCTCGTCCAGTCGGCCGGCGTCACCGGCGCCCAGGGCCTCTTCCACGAGATCGACGACAAGGGCTGGACGAGTACCCTCGAGATCGATCTCATGGGGCCGGTGCGGCTGGTCAAGGAGTTCCTCCCCGACCTGCGGTCCGGAGGCTGGGGTCGACTCGTCCTCGTCGCGTCCGAGGACGCCCTGCAGCCCTACGACGACGAGCTCCCCTACTGCGCCGCGAAGGCCGGCATCATGTCGTTCGCAAAGGGGCTGTCGCGTTCGTACGCGACCGAGGGGCTCCTCGTCAACACGGTGGGCCCGGCCTTCATCCACACGCCGATGACCGACGCCATGATGGAGAAGCGGTCGAAAGAGGTCGACCAGCCGTTCGACAAAGCCATCGAGACCTTCCTCGACGACAAGCGCCCCTACATGGAGCTCAAGCGTCGCGGAGAGCCCGACGAGGTCGCCAACGTGATCGCGTTCCTCTGCTCCGAGGCCGCGAGCTTCGTCAACGGCAGCAACTACCGCGTCGACTCCGGCTCGGTCGCCACCATCTGAGCTGAGCGAAGCCCTAGCCGAAGAACCGGGCCGGCAGGCCCGCGCGGTCGAGGTCGTAGGCGAACACGCCACCGGAGAGCGGAAAGTCTTCCAGCTGCTCTTCGGTGGCGTTCTCGCGTGCCGACCCGACGAAGAGCGTCGTGCGATCGGGCCCACCGATCGTCACCCCGGTGAGGTTCGGCGCCGGGAACGCGATCCGTTCCACCTCGTCGCCCTCGGCAGACAGGTGCACGACGACCCCGCCGCCGTAGATGGCACCCCAGAACTCACCTCGTGCGTCCTGGACCAGGCCGTCGTGCATGCCGGAGACCGACCACGGTCGGAGGTCGCCCAGTTCGCCCTGCGCGTTCCAGCTGCCCTGGAAGATCGTCTGCACGGCGGTGTCGGTGACCCACATCGTGCTTCCGTCGGGGGCGAACTCGATGCCGTTGGCGGTGCCGAAACCGCCGCGCAGCAGCGTCACCTCGCCGGCGGGTGTGACGCGGTAGAGCCCGGCGTCGGGATCCTGCGACACGAAGTCCATGCCGCCGACGACGAAGTTCCCGAACGGGTCGCACTTGCCCTCGTTGAACCGGATGCCCGGGTTGGCATGCTCGATCATGGCCAGGTCGCGCAGGATCCGACCCTCGTCGTCCGTCTCCACGATCCGGTCGCCGAGGGCTGCCACCAGCCCGCCGTTCCGCCGCAGTTGGAACGAGGCGAGCGGCGGGGGCAGACGCGTCTGGCGATCCTGCGTCCCGTCGGCAGAGGTTCGATGCAGCAGCCCGGCGGTGATGTCGCACCAGAGGAGTTCCTGGGCCACCTCGTCCCAGACGGGGCTCTCGACCAGGATCGCGCGGGCGTCGACGAACAATCGGGGTTCAGGCATGTACTCCTTCTATCAGGTGCTGAGGAGCACGGTAGACGGGTGACGACTTCTCTCGACTCGACGACCGAGCGCACCTTCCGCGCACCACTCCCCCGCGTCGACGGCTACGTGCCGCTGCGGTCGTACGCGGCCATCGGCGACGGTCGCACCATCGCGCTCATCGCCGACGACGGCCAGATCGACTGGCTGCCGATGCCGGAGATGGACACGGAGCCGGTGATCGCGGGCCTCGTCGACGCAGGATCCGGCGGCCGGTTCGAGCTGCGCCCCGTCGCCGACTTCGAGGTCGACCGGTCCTACCTCGAGGGCACCAACGTCCTCACCACGCGGTTCCGCACCGCCTCCGGCACGGTGGAGATCACCGACGCCCTCGTCACGGGCGTCGCCGGCCGGCTTCCTGGTCGGAGCTCGTGCGCAGGATCGAGGGCGTCGACGGAACCGTGGATCTCGTCTGGTCGGTCGTCCCCGGCAGCGCGTTCGGGACGGAGCCGGTGCAGCGGATCGACACGGTGCACGGGCCGCTGCTGCGAGCGGGAGACGTCAACCTGGTGCTGATCGGTTCCGACCACGGCAGGAACGACCCGACCGAGCCCGGCGACGGAGTCGCGGACGGACCCCTGGAGTTCCGCGGTGCTTTCACGACGACGCCGGGATCGAGGCACATCCTCTGCCTCTGCGGAACGGACGACGAGCCGATCCACCTCCCGAACGCGGAGGTCGTCGATCACGGCGTCGACCGCACGATCGACAACTGGGCTCTCTGGTCGGACAACTTCTCGTGGGACGGACCCTGGTCGGAGTCGGTCACTCGCTCGACCCTGGCACTGAAGCTCCTGTTGTACAGCCCCACGGGTGCGATCGCCGCGGCGGCGACGGCCGGCCTGCCGGAGAACCTGAACGGAAGGAAGAACTGGGACTACCGGTTCGCCTGGGTGCGGGATCTCGCCTACACGGTGGGCGCCCTCCTCGATTTCGGTCTGCGCGAGGAGCCGCACGCCGCCGTGTCGTGGATCCTCGGCTGCCTCAAGGCGCACGGGCGCGAAATGCACATCTTCTTCGGTCTCGACGGCGGTCTGCCCGACGGGACGACGAAGACCACGGCCGAGGGCTGGCGTGGGATCGGCCCGGTGTACTCGGGCAACCCGGCCTCCGGACAACTGCAGCTCGGCGTCTACGCCGACATCCTCGCGATCCTGAGCCGCTATGCGTCCGGCGGCAACATCCTGGACCGCTCGACCGACGAGCTGCTCTGCTCCTTCGCGGACGACGCCTGCCAGCGCTGGCAGGAGAAGGACTCCGGCATGTGGGAGCTTGCGGAGTTGCAGCACTACACCTCGAGCAAGATGGGCTGTTGGCAGGCGATCGACGCCGCGTGCCACCTCGCCGACATCGGGCAGCTCCACCCCGATCCCGACGACCTTGAGCACTGGGTGAAGAACAAGGCGGAGATCGAGAAGTGGGTCGCGGAGAACGCCTGGTCCGAGGAGCGCGGCGCCTACCTCATGTACCCCGGAAGCGACGCGCTCGACGCGTCCGTCCTCCTGCACGCCCCGACCGGCTTCGACCGGGGCGAGCGGATGTCCAAGACCATCGACGCCCTCCGGAACGACCTGTCGGTCGGCCCGTTGCTCTACCGCTACAGCGGCATGGCCGACGAGGAGAGCACCTTCACGGCGTGCGGGTTCTGGTGCGCAGCCGCCCTGGCGTGCGTGGGCAGGATCGACGAGGCGACAGCTCTGATGGACCAGCTCGTGGAGCAGGTCAACGACGTCGGCATGCTCTCGGAGATGATCTCGGAGAACGGCGAGTTCATCGGAAACCTACCTCAGGGCCTCAGTCACCTCGCGCTGGTCACCGCAGCCATCACGATCGACGAGCTCTCGAAGTCTCGCTGACCCTGCCGGTCGCTGACCCGGCCGGTCAGACGCGCGTCAGCGCCGCGAACACGACCAAGCCGATCAGCTCGGACACGCTCGTGTCGCCCCGAGCCCCGCCCTCCTCCCGAAATCGAAGGGGATTCGCGATCCTGCGCCCCGTTCCCGGGCCTGGACGGGGGCGAGTGCAGAAATCCCCTTCGATTTCGGGAGGGGAAGGGGAGAGCCCAGGGAGGGGAAGGGGAGAGCCCAGGGAGGGAGGGCGGCACGACCGCGAGCGGCGTACGGTCGGCCGCATGGCAGCGAAAGCGACGAAGGCAGAGAAGAAGAATCCGGCCCTGAAAGACCCCGACCTCTACGCAGAGCTCAGGTCCGAGGGCAACTCGGAGGAGAAGGCGGCCAGGATCTCGAACGCGGCGGCCCAGAAGGGCAACAGCCGCTCCAAGGTCGGGGCGAAGGGCGGCGAGAGCGGGTCGTACGCCGACTGGACGGTACCCGAACTCAAGAAGCGCGCCAAAGAACTGGGCCTGAGCGGCTACTCCGGCAAGAGGAAGTCGGAGCTCGTCGCGGAGCTCCGCAACCACTGACGGGTCGCTAGCCGGCCTTCTTCTTCCGCGCGGCGGGCTTCTTCTGCGCGGGCTTCGCGGGCTTCGCCCGACCGGCGCGATTCTTGTCGACGCTGGCCCGCAGCGCGGCCATGAGGTCGATCACTTCCCCACCGTCGTCGTCCGTGGGCTTCTCGCCGAACGTCGCGTCGGTGTCGAGCGCGTCGCCCTCCTTCAGCTTCGCGTCGATGAGCTGCTGGAGCTCCTTCTGGTAGTCGTCGCTGAAGTCGGCCGGCTCGAAGTCGTCCGCCAGGCTGTCGACGAGGTTCGCCGACAGGTCGAGTTCTTTGTCGGTGATCCTGATGCCCTTCCGAAGGGCCGGGAAGTCGGCCTCGCGCACCTCGTCGTCCCAGAGGAGCGACTGGAGCATCAAGACCTTGCCCCGCACCCGCAGGGCGCCGAGGCGCGTCTTCTGCCGCAGCGAGAAGTGGACGATCGCGGTGCGGTCGGTCTCTTCGAGCGTTCGCCGCAGGAGCACGTACGCCTTGGCGGACGCCCCGTCGGGCTCGAGGAAGTACGAGCGGTCGAACATGATCGGGTCGAGCTGGTCGCTCGGAACGAACTCGAGGACGTCGATCTCGCGGCTGCGCTCCTCTGGCAGTGACGAGAGATCGTCGTCGGTGAGCACCACCGTGCGGTCACCGTCGTCGAAGGCCTTGTCGATGTGCTCGTAGTCGACGATCTTGCCGCACACCTCGCAGCGGCGCTGGTAGCGGATCCTTCCGCCGTCTTTGTCGTGGACCTGGTGCAGCGAGATGTCGTGGTCCTCCGTCGCGGAGTAGACCTTGACGGGCACGTTGACGAGGCCGAAGGTGATGGCGCCTTTCCAGATCGATCGCATGCGGACATTGTTCTCCGCAGGGGATGGCGCGGCCCGTTGTCGGGGTACAAAACTCACCCGGGACACCGTGCGCGCGCGTTGAGTGGGGGCATGAGCCAGTACGAGAAGAAGGACCCGATCGGCCTCTACCCGGCACCGCCGTTCCCGAAACAGGACCAGTCGCTCCCGGGTCGGGCGTCGAAGATGGACCCGAAGCCGGATCACGGCGAGACGAGTTACGTCGGCCGAGAGCGCCTCACGGGCTTCCGCGGAATCGTGACGGGCGCCGACTCCGGGATCGGCCGCGCCGCCGCGATCGCCCTCTCGCGCGAGGGCGCCGACCTCGTTCTCAGCTATCTCCCCGACGAGCAGGAGGACGCCGAGGAGGTCCGCGATCTCCTCGAGGGCGAGGGACGGCGAGCGATCCTCAAGCCGGGCGATCTGTCGGACGAGGCGTTCTGCTTCGAACTCGTCGCTGCGGCGGTCGAGGAACTCGGCGGCCTCGACACCCTCGTCATGGTGGCCGGCCACCAGGAGAGTCACGACGACATCCTCGAGATGACGACCGAGGGGATCGACAACACCTTCAAGACGAACATCTACTCGTTGTTCTGGCTGAGCCAGGCCGCGATCCCACACCTCGAGCCCGGGTCGTCCATTGTGACGACGGGGTCGATCCAGGGCAATACGCCCTCGCCCGACAAGCTCGACTACGCGGTGTCCAAGGGTGCCATCGGGACGTTCACCGCGGCTTTGGCGCAGCAGCTCGCCCCGAAGGGGATCCGCGTCAACTCGGTCGCCCCGGGCCCCATCTGGACTCCGCTCCAGCCGGCCTCCGGCGACCCGGAGACCGTCTCCCACTTCGGCGAGGGCTCACCGTACGGTCGTCCGGGCCAGCCCGCCGAGCTGGGCGCCGCGTACGTGCACCTGGTCAGCCCCGAGTCGAGTTACACCAGCGGGACGACGATCACGATCGCCGGCGCGACGCCGAACTACTGAGTCGTGAGACGGGAACGCCCGCTTTCGGACTCGGGGCCGGTCCGCGGCCGCGAGCGGTGCGCGACCAGGAGGGTTGAGTAGGGCTATGGCGAAAGCAGAACGAGTGACGGTCGGTGGACACGTCCTGTCGCTGACCAACCTCGACAAGGTCCTCTACCCCGCGACCGGGACGACCAAGCGCGACGTGCTCGCCTACTACGCCGCCGTGGCCGAGTGGATGATCCCGCACACGGAAGGCCGTCCGGCCACGCGCAAGCGGTGGGTGAACGGCGTGGACGGCGAGGTGTTCTTCGAGAAGAACCTGCCCGATTCCGCGCCGTCGTGGGTCGCCCGGCACTCGATCGAGCACAAGGACCACGAGAACGTCTATCCGCTCGTCGACGACCTGGCGACGCTGACCTGGCTCGGCCAGGTCGCGGCGCTCGAGATCCACGTCCCGCAGTGGCGTTTCGGACCCCGGGGCGCGGAACGCAATCCCGACCGGATCGTGCTCGACCTCGACCCGGGCGAGGGGGTCGGGCTCGCGGAGTGCGTATTCGTGGCGCAGGAGATGCGCGGGATCCTGCGCGACATGGGTCTCGACCCCGTTCCCGTCACGAGTGGGAGCAAAGGGATCCACGTGTACGCCGCCCTCGACGGGAAGCAGACGACCGACCAGGTGAGCGAGGTGGCGCACGAGCTGGCGAGGGCTCTGGAGGCGGATCACCCCGACCTCGTCCTGTCGACGATGGGCAAGCAGGATCGGCGCGGCAAGGTCTTCGTGGATTGGTCGCAGAACAACGGCAACAAGACGACGATCGCGCCGTACTCGCTCCGCGGCCGGGAGCACCCGACCGTCGCGACCCCGCGGACCTGGCGCGAACTCGCCTCGAAGTCGCTTCACCACCTCGAGTACCCGGAAGTCCTGAGGCTCCTCAAGCGCCGAGGCGACCCGATGGCCGGGCTCTCGTCAGGAACCCCGGTGCCGCCGGGCGAACTCGGCGACGACCACCGGAACACGGAGCATCCGGTACCCGTCGACTCCGCGGGCGACGGCCGCCCGGATCGCCTCGCGAAGTACCGGTCGATGCGTGACCCCGCCAAGACCCGCGAGCCGGTCCCCTCCGACGCGCCGCCCGCGAGCGACGGGCAGTCGTTCGTCGTCCAGGAGCATCACGCCCGGCGCCTGCACTGGGACTTCCGGCTGGAGCACGACGGCGTGCTGGTCAGCTGGGCGCTGCCGAAGGGCGAGCCACAGGACACGACGCAGAATCACCTGGCGGTGCAGACGGAGGACCACCCGCTCGAATACGGCACGTTCGAGGGCACCATCGCGAAGGGCGAGTACGGCGCCGGAGAAGTCACGATCTGGGACTCCGGCTCGTACGAGCTCGAGAAGTGGCGCGACGGCAAAGAGGTGATCGTCGTCCTTCACGGCGAGCAGCGCGGCAGCAGGCGCATCGCCCTGATCCACACCGGCCACGGCGGAGGCAAAGCCGACAGCAACTGGCTCATCCACCGGATGAAGGACGACGACGCCCAGGATCCTGCGCCCTCTCGCCCTTCGGCACGATCCCGCACGCACTCGCCGAAGACGACCGCGCTGAAGAGCACCGACCCCATGCTCGCCAGCCCCGGTGCCGAATCGGACGTCGGGGATCCCGACGAGTGGGCCGTCGAGCTGAAGTGGGACGGCGTGCGGGCGATCGTGACCGTGCACGACGGCTCGGTGACGCTGACGAGTCGCAACGGCCACGACATGACGCCGTCGTACCCGGAGTTCGCCTCGCTCGGCGAGCGGCTGGGGGACGTCGCCGACGCCGTCCTCGACGGCGAGATCGTCGCGGTGGACAAGCAGGGCCGTCCGGACTTCGGGCTGCTGCAGACCCGCATGAAGCTCACCAGGGCGCGAGACGTGGAGCGCGTGCGCGCGACGGCACCGGTGCGGCTGCTGCTGTTCGACGTGCTGTCGCTCGGTGGCACTCCCCTGGTCGGCGAGAGCTATGACGACCGGAGAGCGGCACTCGTCGACGCCGTCGACGCCGACCCGGTGATCGACGTCCCGCCGGCGTTCGAGGGCGACCTCGCCTCGGCGATGGAGTTCTCGAAGAAGCTCAGGCTCGAGGGCGTCGTCGCGAAACGGCGCGACAGCACGTACTCGATCGGGCGTCGAAGCCGCGCCTGGATCAAGATCAAGCACCACGCGACGCAGGAGGTCGTGATCGCAGGCTGGCGGCCCGGTGCAGGGCGGCGCGCGGACGGCGTCGGCTCGCTCCTGATGGGCATCCCGAGTGACGACGGCCTGCGCTACGTGGGCCGCGTGGGAACCGGCTTCAGCGATCGCGACCTCGACGACCTGCTCACCGCCTTCCGCTCGTCCGCCCGGAAGACGTCTCCCCTCGTCGGCGTCCCCCGAGCGGACGCCCGCGACGCGCACTGGATCACGCCGTCCCGGGTCGGCGAGGTCGAGTTCGCCGAGTGGACCTCGACCGACCGCCTCCGCCAGCCGACCTGGCGCGGCTGGCGCCCCGACAAGGATCCGGCCGACGTGGTCCGGGAGTCCTGACCGCCGATCCACGGAATCCGAGAATCCCCTCCTGCACCCGGATCGACGTCGAATCCGTGGGTCGACTCCGGACGGGGTCGAAATCCGGAAAGATGGCTGTCGTGCACGAATCGGCAGAACTCTGAAGGCGACGACGCCGACCCTCCTGCGTCGCCGCTCGGGGCACGCGCGGGGGCTGCTCGTGACGATCGCTCTCGTCGCGGCGGTCGGCGCGGCGCTGCTGCACGTTCTGCCGACCGTCGCGACGAGCGAGTCCGATCGCGGCGCCGAGCAGCTGCTCAGCTCGACCGACACCCTGGCGCGATCGGTCCGCGTCGTGTCGCCGCTCGACCCGGACGCCCTGTCGAAGGCGCCGGCGATCCGCGAGAGGCTCGAGCGCCTCTTTCCGTCGGGCGCGGTCGACGTCGCCAGCAGCGGACGCGCCTCCACTCTCGGCGGCACCAGCGCAGGATCCCCCGGGGTCGTCCTCGAGACCCGCCCCGACCTCGCCGGCATCACCGTCGTCGACGGCTCCTGGACGACGTCCGAGGCCCGCAACGCGTCGGGCGGCGCCGTGCCCGAGGTCGCCGTGAACGTCGACGCGGCGCGCACGCTCGGGGTGGCGGTCGGGGACGACCTGGTCGCGACGGCGCCCGGCAGGCGGCTGACCTTCCGAGTGGCGGCGACCTGGCGCGCGTCGGATCCCGCCGCTCCCCGGTGGTCCGGCGACACCCTGGCGGGGTCGGGCACCGACTCGGGCGCCAGCGGGCCGGTGCTCATCGGCCCGGGCGATCTCGCGGCGCTTCCCGTGAGCACGACGTGGACCTGGACGATCACGGCGACGCCCGGCGCCCTCGCCCATCGAGCGGCGGTGACGGCGGCCCTCGGCTCGGTCGGCCAGGTCGTGCACGCCGGCGGCGTTCCGAAGACGCAGCAGGTGACCACCGACGGCGGTCTCGCCTCGACCCTCGACGAGCTGTCGTCGGCGGCCGCCGCCGCACGGCTCCTCATCTCGATCGCCCTCGCGCTGGTGGCGGCGCTCGTCCTGCTCTTCACCGCGCAGCTCGGCAGTCTCCTGGTGCTCTCGCGCGCCACCGAGACCGCCCTGCTGCGGGCGCGGGGCGCGCAGGCCACGCAGTTCCTCGCCCTGTCGGTCGTCGAGACCCTCGTCGTGGTCCTGCCGTCGGCGCTGATCGCCACGGTCCTCAGCGACATCGTCCTGCGCCTCGTCCGCCCCGGCGATCCGGCCGGTACGGCGACCTCGCTCCTGACGGCCGCCGTGGTGACGGTCGGCACCGTCGTCGTCCTCGCCGGCGCGACCTGGCGGAGCATCCGCCCCGCGGCTCGCACCGGCTCGCGTCGCTCCGTCGTCACGACGGCCGTGCTCGCCGCGGCCGCCGTGCTCGCCGCGGGGCTGTCCCTGTGGCGTCTCGCCTCGGTCGGCGAACCTCTCGTCTCCACCGGCGGTCCCGACACCGTCGATCCCCTGGCCGCCCTGTCCCCGCTCCTGGCCGTCGTCGCGGGCTCGCTCCTCGGTGCCCTGCTCCTCGCGCCCCTCGCGTCGTCGGCCGCTCGCCTCGGCGCCCGACGGCGAGGCCTCCAGCCGGCTCTCGCGGCGCGCGAGGTGAGCCGACGCCACGGGGTCTTCGCCGGTCCCGTGTTCGCCGTGGCCGTCGTCGTCGCCGCGACCGGCTTCGTGTCAGCCCTGACTCCGACCTGGCTCCGCGTCGACGACCTCGCCGGGCGGGTCGAGGTCGGCCCTTCCGCCAGGCTCGTCTCGGACGGCGACTCCGCCGTGTTCGTCGACGGCTTCCCGCTCACGTCGACCGCGGCCGGCTCGGCCCGAGGCGTCCGAGCGGCGACGACCGTCCTGTCGGACACGGCGCAGTCCGGCCAGTCGACGATCTCCGTGATCGGCGTTGCCTCCGACCGCGTCGTGCCCGTCCTGGGGAACGAGAGCGATTCGGCGGTCCTCGCCCGGACGCTCGCCCCGGCTCGTCTGCCGGGGCTGGCGCTTCCGGCAGGATCACGCTCGATCCGGTTCCAGGAGCGCGTCGGGTCGAGCGCCTCTCCCGGAGAGGTCACCACGCTGCTCTGGGTGAGTGATGATCAGGGCGCCGTCGCGCAACTCTCCACGACGGCACCGTCGGGGGCGACGTCCCTCGCGACGGGGAACACCTCGATCCTGAGCGCGACGCTTCCCGACACGAACGGCCCGTGGCGGATCCTCGCCGCCGTGTCGCGGCTCTCCATCGACCAGGCGGACGCCTCCGGCATCGGGCAAACCGACAGCGCCCAGGTCTCGCTGTCGCAGCTCACGGCGACGAGTCGCGCGGATGCCGACAGGTCGGTGCCCTTGGACGAGCGCTACTCCGCCCCCGAGTCGACCGCGGGAGTCGTGCACGCCATCGGCGTCCGCTCCCCGGAGGTCGTCCCGGCGACGGTCACTCCGCAGTTCGCCGCCAGCCTCGGCGTCGGGATCGGTGACCGGGTCGATCTGACGCTGGCGTCCACCGACCAGGCCGTTCCCGCCCGCATCGCGGGAATCGTCGAGCACGTGCCGGGGTCGGGGTCGGACCTCGCGGTCGCCGTCGACCTCCGGATGTTGGTCGCCTCCGCCGTCGAGGCGGGCGAGGGGGTCCCCAACCCGAACGAGGTGTGGGTGGACGCCGCCGACTCGCCGGTCCTGGCCGCCGACCTCGCGAGGTCGTCGGCCGTGTCGAGCTCGATCACCACGCGTTCCTCCGCGTCGCTGGTGCCCGTGGTCCGCCCGGCGATCTCGGCGTTCTGGGTCGCCGTGCTGGCCGCCGCAGTCCTCGCCGTCCTCGCCGTGGGAGCCGCGGGCGTGTCACTGCTGCTCGCCCGCGCGCGGGAGAGCGGCGCGCTGCGATCCCTCGGGGTGGGGGAGCCGCGCAGGCCCGGGGCCGCGCCGGCGAACTGGGTGGCGTGGTCCTGCTGGGAATCGTCTCGGGTGTCGTCGTCGGCATCGTGACCGCGCTCCTCACCGCCGCCCCGTTCGGCTTCGCAGCCGTTCCCGACCTGCCGATCGTCCTGACCATCAGCCCCACCGTCGCGGTCGCGGTCTGGCTGACCGCTGTCCTGGCCCTGCTGGTCGCCTGCGCCGCCGTCGTGGTCGGCATCGGCCTGGCCGTCGCGCGCCGCGCCCGCAGGGCCCGAGTCGAGGACGAATCACGATGACGCGCCGACGCAGGACTGCGCGAACCACCCTGTTCGCGCGCGCGGTCGGGCGCAACTCCCGCTCTGTTGCGGCGACCGCGTTCCTGACGCTGCTCTTCAGCGTGGTCGTCGCGATCCTGCCTCAGGTCGTCTCGACCCTGCTGACGAACGGAGTCCGCTACGACGTCGAGCAGTCGACCTTCCTCGAACGCGACCTCAGCGCCCGAATCCCCGAGTCGGTCACCACCGGGCCCGCGACCTCGGGGCGCACGAACCTCACCGGCGACGTCGCGCAGCAGTGGGGCGGTTTCGACAGCGCCGTGAACGGGATCCGAGACGGGCTCCTCCCCGCTCCGCAGCGCGACGGGCGCGCCGGAGTACAACGTGTCGACCGAAGAGGTGCCGATGGTCGTGCCGCCGGGCTCGACCCCCAAGCTCGTCCAGCTCACCACCGACCCCCGGATCTTCGACCGCATCACGATCACCGCCGGACGACGACCCGCCCCGGTGACGGGCGACGGCACGGTCGTCGAGGTCGTGCTGACGGCCGGCAACGCCGAGCGGATGCGCTGGAAGGTCGGGCAGGTGCGCTCGTTCACGCTGCAGAGTGGCTCGGAGTTCGAGGTGCGGCTGTCGGGCACGTTCCGAGTCGACGACCCGTCGAACCCGTACTGGCGGCAGACGTACAACGTGAACGCGCTCACCATCCCCGTGGCCTCGGCCGGGAAGGTGCTCGCGACGGGATTCGTCGACCCCCGCTCGCTGTCGCAGCTCACCTCGTTCGGCTTCGACCTGCAGACGCGGATCTGGTATCCGACGCGCCTCGATGCGCTGTCGCTCGCCACGGCCGGCGGCGTCGCCGAGCAGTCACGCCGCTTCACCTCGCTCGGTCACACGATCGACGGCGCAGGAACGGGTCAGGTCGCCTTCTCGACCCAGCTCGCGTCGCTGCTCGACGCCGCCGCGACCCGGACCACCACCACCCTGTCGGTCGTGGCCGCGATCTTCGCCGGACCCCTCGGCGCAGCTCTCGCGCTGGTCGTGCTCGTCACGCGCCTCGCGCTCCTCCAGGCCCGGAGCGCCCTGATCCTGCTCGCCGGTCGCGGAGCCTCCCGGTCACGCCTGCGCGCCACCGTCGCGCTCGTCACCGCGCTCGCCTCGATCCCCTCGGCCGCCGTCGGCCTGCTCGTCGGCTCGCTGCTGACGGGTGTCCTTCCGCACGGCCAGGGCCTGCTCGCCGCCGCGATCACGGCCGCGGTGCCCATCGTCGTGGCCGCCGTGCTGCTTCCTCGACCTCGCCGAGGCGCACGCTTCGGCCTCTGCGACCGTTCGTCGAGGCGATCGTCGTCCTGGCGACACTCGTGGCCGCAGGCCTCACCGTCCGGCAGATCGTCGTGGCCGACGCGGCCCCGACGCGGGTCGACGCGACAGCGGTCGCCCTTCCGCTGCTCCTCGCCCTCACGGGCTGCGTCGTGACCGCCCGCATCGTGCCCGTCGTCCTGGGCGCGATCCTGCCTCGTCTTCGGAAGCGCCCCGGCGTCGCCCTCTTCACCGGTGCCGCGATCGTGGCGCGCGGGCCCGGCGGAACCGCCGTGACACTCCTGGCCGCCCTGATCGCCGTCGCGGTCGCACTCTTCGGCAGCGTGCTCGGGACGACTCTCGCCTCCGGCCTGGAGGCGGCGGGCCGCGCGTCGGTCGGAAGCTCGATCGCCGTCGCGGCCGACACCCTCGACGACGACGTCATCACGGGCCTCGGCCGCCTGCCGGGCGTGGCCTCGTCGGTCGAGATCGCCAACGAGGACGACGTCACCGTGGCGAACCGCGGCGTGCAGCTCCCGGCGACCGTGGTCATCGCCGACACGGCGCGGCTCGCCACGGTCCAACGCGGCGTCCCCGGCACCTTCCCGATCCCGGGCGGTCTGCGAAAGACGACGAACGGGATCCCGGTCGTGATCTCGCAGGCCCTGGCCGACCGGCTCGGCGGCAAGTCCTCCCAGATCGCGGGCACGCGCCTCGACGTCGTCGCGGTCGAACCCTCGCAGACGGCGCTCACCAAGAGCAGCGAGTGGATCCTCGTCGACGCCGATCAGGCGGAAGCGATCGGTGAGAGCTTCGGCTCGGCCAACCTCGCGCTGCTCCGGCTCGAGCCCGGAGCCGACCCTCGGGCCGTCGCCGGCGCCGCCGTGCGCGCGACAGGTGACGCCTCGCTCGTCGACACCGCGCAGGAGGCCATCGATCGCCTCTCGGAGAACCCGCTCGTCCCCGGGATGCGCGCTCTGAGCCTCGTCGCCAGCGCTCTCGCCGGGGCCGTCGGGATCCTGGCCCTGCTGCTCGCCACGCTCCAGGAGACACCCGCGCGCCGCGCCCGGATCGCCCTCCTGTCCATGCTCGGCCTCGATCGCCGGCAGGCGCGGCGGATCCTCGCGGTCGAGTCGCTTCCCATCGGGCTGGCCGCTCTGGTCGGCGGTGCCGCGGTGGCCGTGGCGATCGTCGCCCTCGTGCTGCCCGCGATCGACCTCCGCTCGTTCACGGGCAGCGCCGAGCGACCGCCGCTCGCCGTCGACCCGCTCGTCGTCGTCTCGATCCTCGTCGGCGGGCTCGTCGCCGTCGCCGCCGTGACGCTCGTCACCATCCGCACCACCTCGATCCGCGGCGTCGATCGCCGTCTCGCACCGGAGGAGTGATCATGACCACCAGCACACGATCCGTACCACTCGCAGCGTCGGCCCTGCCCGCCCTGCCCGACATCCTCTGCACCGACCTCGTGCGCATCTACCGCTCCCGCGAGGTCGAGGTCCAGGCGCTGCAGGGGCTCAACCTGCGCGTCGAGAGCGGTGAGCTCGTGGCGGTGGTCGGCGCCTCGGGCAGCGGGAAGTCGACCCTCCTTGGGATCCTGTCCGGCCACGACGAGCCGTCCGCAGGCCAGGCCAGCGTCGCCGGCCACGATCTCACCCACCTGACCTCCCGCGAACGGACGCGGTTCCACCGGACGAGCGTCGGGTTCGTGTGGCAGCAGACCGCCCGCAACCTGCTGCCGTACCTGACCGCCGCCCAGAACATCGCCTGCGTCCTGGCCGTCGCCGGCGCCCTCCGTCGCCGCGACCAGTCCGAGCGCATCGACGAGGTCATCGAACTCCTGGGCCTCGGCGACCTCCGCGACCGCCTCCCCTCCGAGCTGTCGGGCGGGCAGCAGCAGCGCGTGGCTCTCGGGGTCGCCATCGCGAACCGGCCCGCCGTGCTGCTCGCCGACGAACCGACCGGCGCTCTCGACGAACGCACCAGCGAAGAGGTCCTCGAGGCGATGCGAATGCTCAACGAGCACAGCGGAGTCACGACGCTCATCGTCACGCACGACGCGTCCGTCTCGGATCACGTCCGGCGCACGATCCAGATCCGAGACGGCCGCACCTCGACCGAGGTGATCCGCCGCTCGCGCGCGGACGGTCGTGGCATCGAGGACGGCTCGGCGGAGGAGTTCTCCGTCATCGACCGGGTCGGCCGACTGCAGCTTCCCGAGTCGTTCCAGCGCCGGCTCGACCTGCACGATCGCGTGCGGCTGTCGCTCGAACCCGACCACGTCCAGGTGAGGCCCGGGCACGACGGGGCCGAGCAGGATCAAGAGATCCCCGACCCACCCCGCCGCGGTCGCCACAGTCGGATCGACGGAGACGCCTCGTGACCCGGGCGCTCCTCCGCGCGGAGGCGGTCACGCGCGAGTTCACCTCCCGAGCCGGCACCGTGCGGGCCCTGGGCGCCACCGACCTCGCCGTGCGCCCCGGCGAGCTCGTGGTCCTGCGCGGGCCGTCGGGATCGGGGAAGTCCACTCTGCTCAGCCTGCTGGCCGGACTCGATCGACCGACCTCCGGCCGGATCCACCTCGATGACGAACGGATCGACGACGCGCCGGAATCGCGACTCGTCGAGTACCGACGCGACCACCTCGGCATCGTGTTCCAGTCGTTCGGACTCCTACCCGTCCTCACCGCGACCGAGAACGTGGAGGTTCCTCTGCGCATCGCCGGCGTGCCTCCCGCCGAACGGACCGATCGCGTGGCCGAGGCCCTCGACCTCGTCGGTCTGGCGCAGCACGGCGGGCAGCTGCCGGAGGAGCTCTCCGGCGGGCAGCAGCAGCGCGTCGGCATCGCCCGGGCCCTGGTCTCGCGCCCGAGGATCCTGCTCGCCGACGAGCCGACCGCTCAGCTCGACAGCGCCAATGCGGCGGCGATCATGGACCTCCTGGCGAGCCTCGTGGCGTCGCAAGGAGTCGCCGCCGTCGTGTCGACGCACGACGACAGCATGTCCGACCGGGCGACCCACGTGATCACTCTGGGGTGAGGATCACGAGCCGGCGCGTCGTGCGGGTCATCGCCACGTAGCGGTCGACGGCCCCCTCGATGCCGTCGCCGAGCGACTCCGGATCGACCAGCACGACGAGATCGAACTCGAGCCCCTTGGCGAGTTCGGGCGTCAGCACCCGCACTCGATCCGTCGACACACGGAACGACGCGACGTCGGGCCCGCCGACGATACACGCCGTGCCGTCGTCGTCCGTCTCCAGCCAGCTGCCGACGATCCCGTCGAGCTCCGACACCGAACCGCGTTCGACGGGGACCCCCGACGACCGGATCGAGCTGGGCACGTTGGCGTCGGGGATCGCAGCGCGGATGACCGGCTCGGCGACGGCCATGACCTCCGCCGGAGTGCGGTAGTTCACCGTGAGCGACGCCACCTCGACTCGGTCCAGTCCGATCCGCCCGAGACGCTCCTGCCACGGCTCGGCGAAGCCCCGCCTGGCCTGCGCCCGGTCGCCGACGACGGTGAAGCTCTTCGACGGACAGCGCCGCAGGAGCATCTGCCACTCGGCACCGGTCAGCTCCTGCGCCTCGTCGACCACGACGTGGGCGAACGGGCCCTCGAGGGGGTCGATCGCGGCCTCCGGAGCGCTGGTGTCGTCGATGAGGGAGTTCTGGGCGTCCTGCTCGCGCAGCATCGACATGAGCTTGAGGTCGCTGTCGTCGGCGGCGATCAGGTCGTCCACCACGCGGCTCATCCGCTCGCGATCGGAAGCGAGAGCGGCTGCTCGACGGCGCTCCCGCCCGACGGCCTCCGGGTCGCCGATCCGGTGCCGGGCGGCGTCGAGCAGCGGGAGGTCGGACACCGTCCACGCTCGGCCGTCGGCGCGCTGCAGGAGCCGCACCTGCTCAGCGTCGAGCCACGGGGCGCTGGCCCGCAGGAAGTCGGGGTTCGTCCAGAGGTCGGCGACGAGACCGGCAGGATCCAGCAGCGGCCAAGCGCGCTGGAAGGCCGACCGCAGCCGCTCGTTGTCCCGCAGGGAGCGACGCACGAGCGCCTCGGGCACCTCCGGGTCGTGCTGATCGAGCGCGATCGCGACGAGCTGCTCCCAGATCTGCTCCCGGGCATCGTCGTGCCGGGTGCCGGGCTCCACCGACTCGAAGGCCTCGGCCCAGTCCGTCGGACCCAGCCAGACTTCCGCCCACTCGGTCTCGATCAGGACGCCCTCGGCCGGAGGCTGCTCGTAGCGCCCGACGGCGCCGTCGATCACGGCGGCGAAACCGGTGGACTCCTTCAGGCGCGCCGCCTCGGCGTTCGACTCGGCACCGGCCGTGGATCCCTCGGCGACCAGGTCGCGGAGCGTGCAGATCCGCACCCCTCTTCACCCAGGCTGGGCAGGACGTCGTCGACGTATGCGAGGTAGCCGGTGCTCGGGCCGATGAACAGCACTCCACCGTGCCGCTGCGACAGCCGAGGGTCGGAGTACAGGAGGTAGGCGGAGCGGTGCAGCGCCACCACCGTCTTCCCGGTCCCGGGACCGCCGTCGACGACGAGGGCGCCCCGCGATCCTGCTCGGATGATGGCGTCCTGATCGGCCTGGATCGTCCCGAGGACGTCGCGCATCCTCGGCGAACGGCTCGCGCTCAGGCTCTGGATGAACGCGGACTCGTCGTCGAAGGCCGCCGTGGCATCGAGAGCGCCCTCGACGAAGACCTCGTCCCAGTAGTCGCCGATTTTGCCTCGCGCCCATCGGTAGCGCCGACGACTCGCCAAGCCCTGCGGATTCGCCCGGGTCGCCCCGAAGAACGGCTCCGCCTGCGGCGACCGCCAGTCGATCAGCAACCGGCGCCCGGCGGAGTCGGTCACGCCGAGACGCCCGACGTAGACCGGCGCCGCGCCGTCCGCGAAGGTCATGCGCCCGAGGCAGAGGTCGAGGCCGAACCGGCCCAGGATCCGGAGGCGGGCACTGAGCCGCCGGATCTCCAGGTCGCGGTCCATGGCCTCCTGGCCGATCCCGCCGGTCTCCCGTCGAGCGTCGTCGAGTCGCGCGGCGACCTCGGCCGTCGCCGCCCGGAGGCTTCCGGCGATGGCTGCGAAGTGCCGTTCGTCGTCGCGGATGAGGGCCTCGTCGCGTTTGGACGCGAGGCGGTCGGGCAGGTCGAAAGCGCTTGTCGAGGTCGTCACGATGGACGAGTCTGGGGCCTGAGGGGGTCTTGCGGCAAGCCCCCGCTCCCCGATACTTTAAGAAGGGCAGGGGGACATGCCGGAGTTCCTGCGCGGACCGGAGAAACGATGCTCGAGCGCTTCCGCCGCAAGAAGGTCGATTCCACGGCCGGGCAGCCCAAGCGCTTCTCGCTCAGCGGCGCCGACCTGGTCGACCTCGGAGTGCCCGACGTCGCCTGTCTCGCCACCGATCGGATCACGTGCGACGGAGCCCCCGTCGCCTTCGCCCAGCGCGACACCGAGCAGCTCGGCCCGGAAGACTCCGGCTGGCGTTTCTTCGCCGGCGACGAAGACCAGGCGTACATGGACGACCCGAAGAACCACGGCGTGTACTCGCTCAACACGATCGCCAACTACGACCGCATCATCATCCCCATCCTCGACGAGCCGCCGGGCACCGCCTGGGTGCGCGACGGCGACGTCCTGATCCCCGATCCGCTCGGTTACCCGGAGCCGCTCGACTGACGCGGGTGCTCCGGTCCCTCCTGCGCCCGTCCCTCCTGCGCCTCCCCGTCCGGCCTGCGCCTCCCCGTCCCGCCTGCGCCGCCCCTCCTCCTCCGCCGCCGCCTCGCCTTGACGCCTCCCGAAATCGAAGGGGATTTTTCGCCGGCGGGGCCCCGATCGGCGCAGACCAGCCGCTGACGCGAAAATCCCCTTCGATTTCGGGCAGGGCAGGGTCGGTCGGGCAGGGCGGGGCAGGGCGGGCAGGTCGGGCGGGTCGGGCGGGGCGGGCTGGCAGGGCGAGTCAGGCGGGGAGGCCCACCCCGGTCTGAGCCGCAGCGACCGACCAGACGCGCTCCGCCAACTCGCGTCGGCGACCGCTGCGCGGAATGCTCGCGCGGTGGGTCGGCCCGACCAGCGCGAACCTGCTCGGCCCGTAGTACGCCCCTGCGCCGCGGCCGGGTCGACCGCGGCGAACAGGAGCGGTTCGGCGCCCTGCTCGACTCCCTGCGACGGGAGGATCGTTCGCTCGATCGGGGGCAGCGCCTCGTCGCGCCCGAGGTTGCGTCCGGCCGTCTGCAGGTTGGTGCGCGTGTAGCCCGGGTGGGCGAGAGTGCTCAGCAGCGGCCAGCCCCGCCCGAGGGCGACGGCCCCGAGTTGGCGTCCCATCAGCAGGTCGGCGAGCTTGGACTGCGCGTAGGCGGCGCCGGGCCGGTAGCGCTTCTCGGACTGCAGGTCGTCGAACCGGATCCGGCCGAAGTTCGCCGTGCCGCTCGTCATCGTGGCGACCCGCGGGGCCTCGCTTCGGAGGAGAACCGGCAGGATCAGCGCGGTGAGGGCGAACGGGCCGAGGAAGTTCGTCCCCCACTGCAGTTCGAAGCCGTCCGCGGTCGTGAGGCGCTGCGGCGGGATCATCACACCGGCGTTGTTGACGAGGACGTCGAGCCGTCCGTCTGCCTGGATCGTGTCGGCGAAGGCCCGGACGCTCTCCAGGTCGGCGAGGTCGAGCCGGCGGACCTCCAGGTCGGCATCGGGCACCCCGGCCCGGATCTCCGCCTCGGCGGCGTGGCCCTTCTCGAGGTTCCTGACGGCCAGCACGACCGAGGCTCCGGCCGCGGCCAGTCGCTTTCCGGTCTCGAGACCGGTGCCGCTGTTGGCTCCGGTGACGACGAATCGGCGGCCGTTCTGACGCGGGACGTTGTACATGGGGGAACCCTATTCCCTCTAGGGTCGGAGCATGAGCCCGAGCGACCCTCGATCGACCCCGCTCGCGGAGGCCGTCAGCCGGGTCGCGCCGCTGCTGCCGCGCCGCGGCATCATCTCGCAGCACTGGAGTGACCTCGCGTTCCTGCACTGGCGCGTGGATCCTGCTCTCGTCGCCCCGCATCTGCCGAGCGGCGTGGTGCCTGACGTGTTCGACGGGTCGAGCTGGGTGGGGCTGATCCCCTTCGAGCTGTCGCGCTCGGCGTTCGGGCCGTTCGCGCCGGTGCCGTACTTCGGCCGCTTCGCCGAGACGAACGTGCGGCTCTACGGCGTCGGCCCGGACGGCCGAAGGAGCGTCGTCTTCCGGACCCTCGAGGCGTCGAAACTCGTTCCCGTGCTGGCCGCGCGCCTGGGCATCGGCCTGCCGTACACCTGGGCGGACATGACGATCGTCCGCGGCGGCGGAACCCTGACCTACGACAGTCGCAGGCGATGGCCTGCCACGCGGGGCACGCTCCCCGCAGTCACGTGCGCCTTCGCCCCGGTACCGATCGGGTCGAGCACGATCCCCTGGCCGATTTCCTCACCGCGCGCTGGGGGATGCACGTCGCACGGCACCGCCACACCGCCTTCTGGCCGAACGCGCACGCGACCTGGGAGCTCGTCACGGCCGAGCTGCTCGAGCTCGACGACGAGTTGCTCGCCGCGACCGGCTTCCCGGGCCTCGCCGACCGCGCACCCGACTCCGTGCTCTACTCGCGCGGCGTGTCGACGCGTTTCGCTCGACCCTGATCGGCTCCGCTCAGGCGCGCACCGCGCCCGACGACGCGGCCAGCAGGCGGACCGCGGCCTCCGGTGTGTTGACCCGGAACGCGAGAGTCTCTTCGACGTAGAGGCCGACCTCGGCGATGTCGTGATCCGAGTAGCCGAGCGACAGGTCTTCGCCGACCGTGAGCTCGTAGTCGCCGCCGCGTGTGCTGAGCACGACCGAGCCGGTGATCCCCGGCGTCCACTCGAGGGAACCGCCCAGGATGCCCTCGAGCTGGGTTCGCAGCGGATAGCCGTCGTCGTCGGTCTCGACGATCGTGGTCCAGTCGGACGGGCTCGCCGCCAGCGAGTACGGCCCGCCGACGCCGGCGCTCCGGAGGGCCGCGACCGCTCCGCCCACCGCCGCCCGGAACGAATCGGGAGACCCATCGTGGTAGCCGACCGGATGCGGCGAGACCTCGCCGAGCCCCGACGCATCACGCGGGCCGCCGAAGACGAGCTCGTTCTCGAACGCCGCAAGCGAGAGGGCCGCCGTGTCGAGCGGGCCCAGGTCGACGTCGGTCGCTCCACGCGAGGAGTCGACGAGTTCTTCGCGTCGCAGGCGGAAGTCGGCCCGCGCCTCGAGAAGCGGCAGGATCCGGCGCCGTTTCACGCGGATGCTCTCGTGGGCGACGTCGTCGGTGCGGCCGAGGTCGACCGCTGAGTGCGTCCAGCCTTTGGGGCCGGCGAAGTCGACGAGTCTGCGGGCGGCGAGCGCGACCGTGAGGCGCGTCGTCGCCTCGTCGTCGAGCAACGCCCAGACGTCGCTGCCGAAGGGTGCCAGCTCTCTCAGGAGGTGGTTCATGATGCCGATCCTTTCGTGGCTCGCAGGGAGCCGATGCCGAGCGATCCGTCGGTGGGGAGGGGGATCCTGCCGGTTCTTCCAGCTCGCCTTCGTCGACCGCGGGCTCGGCGCCCGCGTCTTCGAGCGCCGCGAGCTGGTCGCGGGAGGGAGCGAAGAAGACGTTGCCGGTGACGGCCGTGGAGAAGTCGAGGATCAGGTCGTAGGTGCCGACGGGGTCGCCGATGAACATCCGCTCGAGCATCCGCTCGGTCACCCAGAGGTCTCTCGCGTAGCCGATGAAGAAGGTGCCGAACTCCCCTGCCCCGGCCGGCCGAAGGGCATGTTGTCGCGCAGGATGTCGTGCTCGACACCGTCGTCGTCCGTGATGGTGGTGAGGGTCTTGTGCGACGGGCGCGCCTCGGTGTCGCTGTCGCGCTCGATGTTGTCGATCTTCGAGCGGCCGATGACGGCCTCCTGCTGCTCCGTCGTCAGGGCGGCCCAGGCGTCGAGGTCGTGCAGGTATTTCTGAGTCACGACGTAGCTGCCGCCCGCCCAGTCGGGATCGGAGTCTCCGACGAGGGCGGCTTCGGCAATGTCCTGGGCGACGGGGTTCGCGGTCCCGTCGACGAAGCCGAGGAGATCCCGCTCGTCGAAGTAGCGGAACGCCGAGACCTCGTCGACGACGCGAACGTGGTCGCCCAGCGAGGCGAGCAGGATCCGCTCGAACTCGAAGCAGAGATCGGCTCGCTCCGCGCGGATGTGGAACAGCAGGTCGCCCGGTGTCGAGGGCGCCGTGTGCGGGTCGCCCCGGACCGCCCGGAACGGGTGGAGCTGCGCCGGCGCCTTCGACGGCGAAAGACGCTTCCAGGCGGCCGCGCCGATTCCGACGACGCAGGAGAGCCGCCCCGAGAGGTCGCGGAAGCCGACGGTCTTGATCAGGTCTTCCACGCCGACGAGGGCGTCGCGCGCGGCCTCGAGGTCGTCGACGCCCTCGCCGACGGACAGCGTGAGGAACACGGCCGCCTTCGACAGCGGAGCATCCACACTCTGCGCATCGAGCGGGACTCGGTCTCCGGCGGCGTTCATCTCTTCATGATGGTCCATTCGGGTACCGATCCGCTCCCCGCCAGGGTTCTGCTACTTCACCGAGCCCTCGGTCAGACCGCCGCGCCAGAAGCGCTGAAGCACGATCATGGCGATGCCGAGCGGAATGATCGACAGGAGGACCCCTCCGGTCGTCAGCTGGTAGAACTCGGGCAGCCGGTCGACCTGGCTGAGCCAGTTGTTCAGACCGAGCGTCACGGGGAACTTGTTCGGGTCGGACAGCATGACCAGCGGGAGGAAGTAGTTGTTCCAGATGCCGACGAGCTGGAACAGGAACACCGTGACCAGGGCGGGCGCCATGATCCGGAGGCCCAGGGTGTGGAAGATCCGGAGCTCGCTGGCGCCGTCGAGACGCGCGGCCTCCATCAGCGAGGTCTCGACGGTGGCCTGCGCGTAGATCCGGCAGAGGAACAGGCCGAACGGCGAGACGATCGACGGGATCAGCACGCTCCAGTACGTGTTGGCGAGGTGCAGCTGGCTGAACAGCAGGAAGAGCGGGAGCGCGGTGGCGGTTCCGGGCACCAGGACTCCGCCGAGGATCGTCCCGAACACGAGGTTGCGGCCCTTGAACTCGTACTTGGCCAGCGCGTAGCCGCCGGCTGCCGCGAGGTAGGTGGCGATGATGCCGCCGAGGCCCGCGTAGATCGCCGAGTTGCCGAGCCAGCGCAGGAAGATGCCGCCGTCGTAGGTGAGGACGTCGTGCAGGTTCGACCAGAGGACGAAGTGGGGCGAGAACCAGAAGCCGAACGTTCCGAAGAGATCCTGCGAGGTCTTGGTCGCGGCGACGATGACCCAGTAGACGGGCACCAGGAAGTAGATCGCGACGACGACCAGGATCCCGGTCACGATGATGGTCGAGGTGCGCCGGCGCCCGGCGGAGCGATCGACGCCCGCGGACTTGGCGGCCCTGGTCACGCTCTTCGCGACGGCGCGCCCTTCACGGGTCGGCCGCTCGACGGCCACGGTGGTCCTGGTCATGATTGCTTCCTGTTCGTCACCTTGAGGAACACGACGCTCAGGGCGAACGCCACCAGGGCGATCAGCACGGCCTGGGCGGCGGCCACGTTGTAGTCGTTGTAGGCGAATGCCGTCGTGTAGGCCGAGAGGTTCGGCGTGTACTGGCTGTCGACGGCGGGCGCCACTTTCTGCAGCACCTGCGCCTCCGCGAAGAGTTGAAGGGTGCCGATGATCGAGAAGACGGCGGTCAGCAGGAGGGCCGGACGGATCAGCGGCAGCTGGATGCTCGTGGCGACGCGCAGCGGTGAAGCGCCGTCGACCTTCGCGGCCTCGTAGATCTCGACCGGGATCGACTTGAGCTGCGCGACGATGATCAGCATGTTGTAGCCGGTGTAGCTCCAGGTCACGATGTTCGCGATCGACCAGAGCACCGAGCCCGAGCCGAGGAAGTCGGGCGTGAAGCCGACGACCTTCGCCACGTCGAAGAGCGGGCTGAGACCGGGGACGTAGAGGAACGACCACAGGATCGTCGCGATCACGCCGGGCACCCCGTAGGGCAGGAAGTACGCCGCCCGGAAGAAGCCCGGCCACTTGGCCGACGCCGACTCGAGCAGCAGCGCGAGCACCGTGCAGAAGATCAGCATGACGGGAACCTGCACGATGCCGAACAGGAACATCCGGCCGATCGAGGCGATGAAGTTCGCGTCGCCGAGCGCCGCCGCGTAGTTCGAGAATCCGGCGAACGACGTCGTGACGCCCTTCTCCCCGAAGAGACCCGACCGCGTCACTTTGGTGAAGCTCGACCCGATGGCGATGAAGATCGGCAGCAGGAACGTGAGGACGAAGAAGATCAGGAACGGGGCGAGCAGGATCCAGGGGCCCTCTTCATCGCACCGCTGCGCTTGGTCGTCGACCCCGTGCGCGCTTTCACTCCGGTGGCGCTCATGCGCTGGCCTTCCGGATGCTCAGGCCCTTGCCGCGGAACACGGCCATGATCTGCTTCTCCGCGGTGGCCACCGAGTCGACGAGCGTCGTGCCGGAGCCCTTCTTGCGGAATCCGTCGCTCAGGATGTTGAACGACTGCTGCGTGACCGGCCACCACGACCAGTCCGGGTTCTGCTCCTTCGCAGCGGGCACGAAGACCTCCTCGTTGTAGTTCTGGCCGGCGAAGAATTTGCTCGGCTTCTCGCGGGCGCTCCCGATGAAGTCGCGGGCGGGCGACCAGCCGATGCCGCAGTACTCGATGAGGGCGTCGATGCCCTCCTTCGTCGTGGTCATCCAGACGCAGAAGTCGAGCGCCTCCTTCGGGTGCGGGCTGTTGGCCAGCACTGCCGCGGTCGAACCGCCCTGGTAGCTCGAGCCGAAGCCCTCCTTGCCCCAGACGGGCATCGGTGCGGCCTTCCACTTGCCCGAGGCGTTGGCGACCCCTCGATCAAGGCGTCACCCCAGCTGGCGGTCGTGACGGAAGCGAGCGAACCGTTGGCCGCGGCGGCGAACCACGCGGGCTGGTACGCGCCGTAGGCGGTCGTCACCAGATCGTCGTCGATCGCCTTGTCGAAGAAGCGCGCGACCTGCATCGTCGCGTCGTCGGTCATGTTGATGACCCAGCCGTTCTTCTCGGGCGTCAGCCACTGGGCGCCCGCCTGCGTGGCGAACGCCGCGAAGCCGGACGAGTCGGCCAGCGCGAAGCAGTCGAGATAGACCTTCTTCTTGCGGAACTCGGCAGCGGTGGTCGCCCAGTCGTCCCAGGTCGCGGGCGGCGTGGCGCCGATGCCCTGGAACAGGTCGGGTCGGTAGAAGGTGGCCATGGGGCCGGAGTCCTGAGGAATTCCGTAGACGCCGCCGGTGTAGCTGACCTGGCTCCAGAGCGTCTTGTCGTAGAGGTGCGCGACATCGTCCGCACCGTAGCGCCGCAGGTCGACGAGGCCGTTCACGAGCATGAACTCGGGCACCGAGCGCATCTCGATCTGAGCGATGTCGGGGCCGGCGCCGGCCGCGAGTGCCGAGTACATCTTCTGGTAGCCGCCGGCGTTGCCACCCGGAATGAAGATGGCGTCGACCTGGACGTCGGAGTGCGATTTGTTGTAGATCGCGCAGACCTTGTCGAGGCCCTTGAGCCAGGCCCAGTAGGTCAGCCTGACCGTGCCGCCCGACTTCGCGGCGGGGATGGGCGACTGCGTGTTGACGCTGGTCGTGCCCGGGGTGGCGCACGCGGCGAGCAGAGCGGCTGCGCTCAGCCCGGCGCCGGAGGCCAGGAGTGTTCGTCGTGTCAGCGGTGACATCGGTACTCACTTCTTCGTGGATGACGGTGACTCGACCGTAGCACCAAAATCGAGTGCTCACTCGACTTTCGCTCGTGTCAGCGCTCACATCCGCGTAGAGTGCCGCGTGTGACCACTGAAGAGCTGGGGCAACGACGCCCACGCGGCCCGTACGCGAAGTCCGCCGAGCGCAGGGAGACCATCGTGGCGGCGGCCTCGCAGGTATTCGCCTCGCACGGCTATCGCGGAGGCTCGTTCCAGGACGTCGCGAACGTCGTCGGGATGAGCCAGACGAGTCTGCTGCACTACTTCCCCACGAAGCGTGACCTGCTGCTGGCCGTGCTCGAGTACCGCGACACGAAGCTGGTGAACGAATCCGGCGTTCCTCTCGACGAGGGGATCGTGTGCGAGGTCCTGGCGCAGTCCGAGTACAACGTCGGGGTGCCCGGCCTGATCGAGCTCTACACGGTCCTCGCCAGCGAGTCGATCTCGCCCGACCACCCGGGGCACGCGTACTTCGTTGCGCGCTTCGGCAACCTTCGAGCTGGGTACGCGGAGGGATTCCGCGCGCTCGCCTCGGAGGGACGCCTCCGTCCTGGCGTCGATCCGGACGTCGCCGCGGCATCGCTGGTCGCCCTGTGGGACGGCCTCCAGCTGCAGTGGCTGATGGCGCCAGGCGAGGTGGACGTCCCTGCGGCGCTTCGCGCCTACTTCGACCAGGTCCTGACGCCCACCCCGTAGCGACCTCTCGTCAGAGCGATCGAACGGGAAGGTGCCGTTCGGCGGGACCGTCGTACTCGCTCAGCGGTCGGATCAGCGAGTTCGAGGCGAGCTGCTCCATGATGTGCGCGGTCCAGCCGGTCACCCGGCTCGCGACGAAGAGCGGTGTGAACATCTCCGTGTCGTAGCCGATCAGGCGGTAGGCGGGACCCGACGGGTAGTCGAGGTTGGGTTTGATCGGCTTGCGCGCCTCCATGGCGGTCTCGAGCGCGTCGTAGAGGGCGAGGAGATCCTGCGCGTCGAACTCCTCGACGAGTGTGTCGAGCGCCGCCTTCATGGTGGGAACGCGCGAGTCGCCGTTCTTGTAGACGCGGTGGCCGAAGCCCATGATCTTGCGCTTCTCGGTCAGCGCCTCGTCGAGCCAGGCGTCGGCGGCATCGGCCGTTCCGATCTCGTCGAAGACGTGCATGACCGCCTCGTTCGCGCCGCCGTGGAGCGGGCCCTTCAGGGCTCCGATCCCCGCGACCACGGCCGAGTAGAGGTCGCTCAGGGTGCTCGTGACGACCCGCGCGGTGAAGGTCGAGGCGTTGAAGGAGTGCTCGGCGTACAGGATCATCGACACGTCGAACGCCTTGACGACCACGTCGGACGGGACCTCGCCGAAGGTCATGTTCAGGAAGTTCGCCGAGTAGCCGAGGTCGTCCCTCGGCGCGACGAGGTCCTGGCCGCGGCGGCGGCGCTGGTCGTACGCGACGATCGCCGGAATCTTCGCCAGCAGCCGGATCGACTTGGAGAGGTTCGACTCGGGTGTCGCGACGGACGCGTCGGGATCGTTGGCCCCGATGATGCTCACCGCTGTCCGCAGGACGTCCATCGGGTGCGCCGCCAACGGCAGGTCGTCGATCGCACGGCGGACGTTGGCGTCCAGGCCGCGCTGCGACCGCTCGAGCTCGTGGAAGGCGGCGAGCTGGGCAGCATCCGGGAGATCGCCGTGCCACAGCAGGTAAGCGACCTCTTCGAACGTGCAATTCGCGGCGAGCTCCTGCACCGGGTATCCGCGGTAGAGCAGCGAGTTGGTCTCGGGGTTGACCTTGGAGACGGCGGTGTAGTCGACGACGACGCCGGCGAGGCCCTTGTGGATCTCGGTGTCGGACATGGGGCACTCCTTCGTGCAGGGGACCAGCTGGTCAGAGGGTCAGAGGGTGAAGTTGTAGAGAGTTGTGTCGAAGGCGTTGTACGCCTCGTAGTCGAGAAGTTCGTACAGGCGCGCTCGGGTCTGCATGCCGGCGACCTCGCTTTGCAGCGAGCCCTCCTCCCGCAGGGTGTCGAGGCCGCGCTCGGCCGCGCCCATGGCGAGGCGCAGGAGGCTGACGGGGTGGATCACGATGTTGATGCCGACGCTCTCGAGCTGCGTTGCTGTGAACAACTCGCTCTTGCCGAACTCGGTCATGTTCGCCAGGACGGGGACGTCGACGGCGGCGCGCACCGCCTCGAACTCCTCCAGGGTGGCCATCGCCTCGGGGAAGATCGCATCTGCGCCGGCGTCGACCAGCCGCTTCGCCCGGTCGACGGCAGCGTCGAGACCGTCGATGGCGCGGACGTCCGTCCGGGCCATGATCAGCAGATTCGGGTCGCGCCGCGCGTCGGTGGCGGCGCGGATCCGCTTCAGGGCCGTGTCGGTGTCGACGACGGCCTTCCCGTCGAGGTGCCCGCAGCGCTTGGGGTTCACCTGGTCTTCGATGTGCAGCCCGGCGACCCCGGCGTCTTCGAGCGTCTGGACGGTCCGCGCGACGTTCATCGGCTCCCCGAACCCGGTGTCGGCGTCCACGAGACTCGGGAGGTCGGTCATGCGACTGATCTGCTGCGCTCGCGAGGCGACTTCGGTGAGCGTCGTGAGGCCGATGTCGGGCAGCCCGAGGTCGGCCGCGATGACCGCGCCCGAGATGTAGACCCCGTCGAAGCCCTTGTCGTCGATGAGCTTGGCGGAGAGCGGGTTGAAGGCGCCGGGGAAGTGCAGGAGGCGCCCGCTGGCGATGTCTTTTCGGAAGGCGGCTCGTTTGTCGGCCGGCGAAGTCGTCGAGTACAGCATCAGAAGAGCCCCTCCGGTGCGACGGGAAGTCTCCCGGCGCGAGCGGTGATCGTCAGCCCGGCGAGGTCGTCGGGACCAAGGTCTGGAAGCCGCTGGGCGAGGGTGAGGAATCGTTCGATCTCGGCCGGTTCGAGGACGGGAGCGGCCAGCGAACGGAACTTCTCGATGTACTGCTCCCGGGCGAAGGGGCGGGCTCCGAGCGGGTGCGCGTCGGCCACCGCGATCTCGTCGACCACGGTGCTGCCGTCGGGCAGCTCGAACTCGACCCGACCTCCGAACGCCTTCTCGCTCGGATCGAGGGAGTGGTAGCGCCTGGTCCACTCGGGATCTTCGGTGGTCGTGGTCTTCTGCCACAGCTCGACCGTGTCCGGGCGAGCGGCCCGCTCCGGTGCGTACGACGCCACGTGATCCCAGGAGCCGTCCTGCAGCGCGATCGTGAAGATGTACGGGATCGAGTGATCGAGGGTCTCGCGGCTCGCCTCGGGGTCGTACTTCTGAGGGTCGTTCGCGCCCGAGCCGATCACGACGTGCGTGTGATGGGAGGTGTGGATGACGATCCGCCGGACGTTGGCCGGGTCGCGCAGGTCGGGCCTGGCCCGGCCGAGCCGTCGGGCCAGATCGATCCACGCCTGCGCCTGGTACTCGGCCGAGTGCTCCTTCGTGTAGCTGTCGAGGATCGCGCGCTTCGCCTCCCCCGCTTCGGGGAGCGACACCTCGTAGCCGGCAGCGGGCCCGTCGAGCAGCCAGGCGATGACGCCGTCCTCCCCTCGTAGATGGGAGTCGGGCTGGTCTGCCCGCGCATCGCCCGGTCGACGGCCTCGACCGCCACCTTGCCGGCGAGCGCCGGGGCGTACGCCTTCCAGCTCGAGATCTCGCCCTTGCGCGACTGCCGCGTCGCCGTGGTCGTGTGCAGGGCCTGGCCGATCGCCTGGAAGACGGTCGACGTAGGAAGCCCGAGCAGGGCGCCGATCCCGGCGGCGGCACTCGGCCCGAGGTGGGCCACGTGGTCGATCTTGTGGGCGTGGAGGCTGATGGCCTTCACGAGGTCGATCTGGACCTCGTACCCGGTCGCGATCCCGCGGACGAGGGCGTCGCCGGTGCTGCCGACGTGCTGCGCCACCGCGAGGATCGGCGGGATGTTGTCGCCCGGGTGGGAGTACTCCGCAGCCAGGAACGTGTCGTGGAAGTCGAGCTCGCGGACGGCCACACCGTTGGCCCAGGCCGCCCACTCCGGTGAGAAGCGGCTCTCGATCCCGAAGACGGTCGAACCGTGTCGGATGGCCGAGGACTCGGGTCGCGCGTGGAAGGCGTGGGCTTCGGCCTGGCCTCGGGCCGCGACCGCGCTGTCGCGCGTGAGCGAGGCGGCCGCGACGGCGGCGTTGTCGATGACGCGATTGATCACCATCTCGGTCACGTCGGAGGTGACTTCGACCGGGTCGGCTGCGACCTCGGCGAGCCTCCAGGCGAGCTGCTCCTGGCGCGGCAGGACGTCGCCGCTCGAGTGGACGCGGACTTCGTGGAGCTTCATGCGGCACCGTTCTTCGTGGGGCGAGTGCCCGCGGCGGCGCGGGCGAGCTCAGGAGGGGAGGCGGACCCTGCGGCGGCTGCCTCGGGGTGGTCGGAGCGAAGGGACGCCTGGACCCAGTGAAGGCTCCGAGTGAGGTGCACGCTGGTGGCGTCGGCGGCGAGCTGCGCATCGCCGTCGATGATCGCATCGACGATGAGAAGGTGTTCGTGAGCGGCGTCGAGCAGGCGCTGCGGATCGTCGTGGGACAGGCGGCGAATGCGGGCCGCGTGTGTCCGCGCGCTCTCGAGTGCGGCCACGAGGTAGGCGTTCTCGACGGAGAGGTCGATGGCGGCATCGAAACGCGCGACGGTCTCGTCGTACTCGGCCATGCCGGGCGCGCCGAGCGCGAGCAGCTGCGGTGCGCGTCGGAGGGCCTCGCGGATCTCGAGGAAGACGGCGACGTCACGACGGCGGGCGGCGAGCTGAGCGGCCTGGCGCTCCAGCGCGCTGCGGACTTCGAAGACGTCGACGACGTCGGAGCCGGAGAAGGGGCTGACGACGAGCCCGCGGCCGCCGACCGGCTCCGCGAGCCCGTCGGTGATCAACCGGGCGAGGGCTTCCCGGACGGGAGTGCGGGAGATTCCCAGTCGGAGCGAGAGCTCGACCTCGGCGAGCGGCGTGCCGGGCTCGAGCGACCAGTCGAGGATCTCGCTGCGCAGCACCTCGTAGGCGCGTTCGCTGGCTCGCACGTCGACACCTCCTCGGGCCCTGATTGTGCCGCATCTGTATGCACAGGCCCGTCACGACGGAGCAGAAAGCGGTCAGGACGAAACCTGTGCATACACTAGCGGCAGAACGGCCGGCAGTCGAGGCTGATGCCCGCGTTCAGCGCTCCGAGTGGCTCGCGGTGCGGGCCACGGGGCCGCCGATCATCACGGTCACTTCGCCGTCGTCGAGGCGCCGGTGAGCTGGTCGAGGCGGCTGTCGGCGCCGAGGGTGACTCCCGTGACGCCCTTCGCGGTCGCCAGGATCGTCGTCAGCTCGTGGACCGGAATCTCGTGGTACTGGCTGGCGAGGCGCGTCTGGATGTCACCGATCACCGCCTCACGCTCCTTCACGTCCGGAGTCGCCTGCTGTTTCTGCAGGAGCGCTTCCAGGGTCGGGTCGTCGAGGTGGGAATAGTTGGTGGCCGCCGTCGAGAACGACGTGCGCAGGATGTCGCCGTCGGCGCGCGAGTTGTTGCCGAACTGGAGGTCGTAGTTGCCCGAGGTCAGCGTCTTGAGGAAGTCGGGGACCGTGCTGCTCTGCAGCGTGATCGCGATCCCGGCCTTCTTCAGCTCCTGCTGAGCGAGCTCCAGGGTCGTCTGGTTGGGGCTGAAGTTGGTGATCCAGGCCACCTTGAGCGAGAGCTTCGTGCCGTCCTTGACGCGGATGCCGTCCGCGCCGACCTTCCAGCCGTCGTCCGTGAGGAGCTTCTTCGCCGACGCGAGGTCGTACTCGAAGAAGCTGCTCTCGTTCTTGTACCCGGGCGTCGTCGAGGCCAGCGCGCTGGTGCCGACCGGGAACAGGGAGTTGAGCGAGGTGTCGCGGATCGTCTTCGAGTCGAGTGCGTGGGCGATCGCCTCGCGCACCTTCTCGTCCTTCACGATGGGACGCGCCTCGTTGAAGGAGAAGCCGAACGCCAGACCGGGGTTCGTGCGCGTGACCAGCGGGTAGCCGCCTCCCTTGAGGGTGTCGACGTCGGTCGGCTGGACGGAGCCGATCACATCGACCTGCCCGGACGACAGGCTCCCGGATCGCACGCTCGCCTCGGGGACGACCTGGAAGGTGACCGACGCCAGATGGGCCGCTCCGGTGTTCGAACGGTCGGCGGGGCCCCAGTCGTAGTCCTTCCGCTTCGTCAGGACGGTCTTGACGTTCGGCGAGTAGCTCTTCAGCGTGAACGGTCCGGTGCCGACGACGCCCTTGCCGGTGGAGCGGTCGTCGTAGGGGATCTTGGTGGTGCCGACGGACACGATGCCGAGGCCCACGGACGAGGTGGCCTGCGGGAACGCGGCGTTGGGCTTCGAGAAATCGACCTCGACGGTCGACGGGTCGACGACTGTCGACCCGGTGTAGCCGACCAGGGAGCTCACGGCCGTGCTCTTCGCCCCGGCGGCGACGATGTCGTCGAAAGTGGCCTTGACGGCCGAGGCGTCGAATTTCGTGCCGTCCGAGAAGGTCACGCCCGAGCGCAGCGTGAACGTGAACTTCGTCGCATCCGAGTTGACGGTGTACGAGCTCGCGAGCCACGGCTTCAGGTCACCGGTCTTGGGGTCCTGGTAGAGCAGCGAGTCGACGAGCTGGCGCGTCACGTAGAGCGTGTCGTTTCCGGATCCCGTCCCGGACGGGTTGAGCGAGATCGGGTCGTTCGCGATGGCGAAGGTGAGGTTCCCGCCGTTCGTCACCGAGCCCGAGGAGCCGGCGGTGTCCGACGAGCCGCCCGAGGAGCAGCCGGTCAGGGCTAGGGCGACGGTGGCTGCTGCGGCGAGGCCGATGGCGGCCCGGGTTCTGATTCTCATGGTTCTCCTGGGGGAAGGGGTGCTGTGCTGGACGAAATCGTGGGATCAGGTGCGAACGGCTCGCCCGGGGATGGCGTCGAGGAGGAGCCTCGTGTACTCGTCGCGAGGCCGGTCGAAGACGTCGGCGGCCGCGGCCAGTTCGACCAGCCGCCCCTGGTGCATGACTCCGACCCGGTGCGCGATCTGCCGGACGACGGCGAGATCGTGCGAGATGAAGAGGTAGCTCACACCGAGACCGGCCTGCAGCTCGCCGAGGAGGTCGAGGATCTGCGCCTGGACGGAGACGTCCAGCGCCGAGACCGGCTCGTCGAGGACGATCAGTTCGGGCCGGAGGGCGAGTGCCCTGGCGATCGCCACCCGTTGCCGCTGCCCGCCGGACAGTTCGGCGGGCCGCCTGGCGAGGACGGAGGCCGGCAGCTTGACGAGGTCGACGAGTTCGGCGGCGCGACGTCGGCGCTCGGATCGCGACCCCTCCCCGAAGGCGGCCAGCGGATCGGCGATGATCGAGCCGATGCCGAGGCGCGGGTTGAGCGCCGCGTACGGGTTCTGGTGGACCAGTTGCGCGCGCTTCCGGTAGGCGCGCAGTGCCGCCCCTCTGACCCCGGTGATCTCCTCGCCGTCGAAGCTGACCGTGCCGGAGTCGGCGTCCGTCAGGCGCAGGGCGAGGCGGGCCGTCGTGGACTTCCCCGACCCGGACTCGCCGACGAGCGCGAGGGTGCGTCCGCGCGGGATCCCGAACGACACGCCGTCGACGGCGAGGGACGAGCCGTGACCGCTCCCCGCGGCGCGGCGAACGACTTACTGAGCGAATCGGCGACCAACACGTCGTCGACGGCCGGGAGGGCCTCCTCAGGCGGCTCCTGGCGCGCCGTCGCCTCGAGCGCGTGCAGGCTGGGGGCTGCTGCGATGAGCGCTCGCGTGTACGGGTGCCGGGGGCCAGCAGCACCTCGGCCGGGGTGCCTTCCTCGACGACGCGGCCCTCGGACAGCACCACGATGCGGTCGGCGCGATCGGCGGCCACGCCGAGGTCGTGCGTGATGAAGAGGACGCTCGTCCCGGTGTCGGCCACGAGGGCGTCGAGGTGGTCGAGGATCTGCCGCTGCACGGTGACGTCGAGCGCACTCGTCGGCTCGTCCGCGATCAGGAGGTCCGGCCTCGCGATGAGCGCCAGGGCGATCAGCACGCGCTGGCGCATGCCGCCGGAGAGTTCGTGCGGATACTGTTGCGCGCGCACCTCGGGCTGCGGGAGTCCGGCCTGCCGGAGGGCCTCGATCGCCAAGCGGGCGGCATCGACCTTCGAGGCGAGCTTGTGGACGAGCAGCACCTCGGCCACCTGCGCACCGACCCGCGTCACGGGGTTCAGCGAGACGGTGGGATCCTGCGGCACCAGTCCGATCCGTCGGCCGCGGATGCCCCGGAGATCCTTTGCGCCGGCTCGCACGAGATCGATTCCGTCGAACCTGATGGAGCCGGACGTGACGGTCGCGCTGGCCGCGAGAAGCTGAATGACGGCGTGCGCGGTCGTCGACTTGCCCGACCCGCTCTCGCCGACGACCGCGACCTTCTCCCCGCGCCGAATGCGCAGCGAGACGTCGCGAACCGCTTTGACCTCGGAGCGCCCCGACCGGTAGTCGACCGCGAGCGAATCGATTTCGAGCAGGATCTCGCGCGCTCGGTCGTCGAGTGGCGTGCTGTCGGTCATCGCGACCGCCTTCCTTCGGTGTCGAGGGCTCGGGAGACCCGGTTGGCGGACAGCACGGTCAGCGCGATCACGACGCCCGGAGCCGTCGTCAGCCACCACGCGTTGCGGAGGAAGTCCCGGCCCGTCGACACGAGCGAGCCCCACTCCGGCGTCGGGGGCTGTGCGCCGTATCCCAGGAAGCTGAGGCTGGAGACGGCGAGGATCGCCGTGCCGAACTCGAGGGCGGCGAGCACCAGCACGGGGCCGCCGCTGTTGGGAAGCACGTGCACGAGCAGGACCCGCCACCATCGGTTGCCCGAGGCCGCGGCGGCTTCCACGTAGACCGAGCTGCGGACCCTGACCACCTCGGAGCGCATGATGCGCGACACCGTGGCGATGCTCGCCAGGCCGACCGCGATCGCGACGTGCACGGTTCCGAAGCCGAGCACCGTGATCAGCGCGAGCGAGAGCAGGAGGCTCGGGATCGCGAGCAGGACGTCCGCGATCCGCATCACCACGGTGTCCACCCACGATCCGACGAATCCCGCGAGGAGTCCCAGGATCGAGCCGACGACCAGGCCGATGACCACGGCGAGGAGTGCGGCGCCGAGGGTGAGCGCCGTTCCGTGCAGCACACGGGCGAAGAGGTCTCGGCCGAGCTGGTCGGTGCCGAACCAGTGGGCTGCGCTCGGACCCTGGAGCTTGTCGATCGGGTCGCCCCCGAGAGGATCCTGCGTGTGGAAGAGCCCTGGCGCGACGGCCGCCACCAGGACCACCAGGATCCACAGCGCCGCGAGGAGGAGGAACGGACGGTGGACCAGGAACGCGATGATCCTGGCCGGCCGCGAGCGGCCTCGGACCTCGCCGCGCCGGGACGCGACGGCGTCGTCGAAGCGATCCGCCGCAGTCGCGCCGAAGACGTCGCCCTCCGGCCCGGCGGACGGCGGTGCGAGTCGGGTGGTCTCGCTCATCGGAGGGCTCCTTCGGGGACGGTCTCTGGGGCGGCCTCGGGCTCGATGCCGGTCTCGAGTCGGCGGCGGAGACGGCGCCGACTGCCCACGATGACGATTCGCGGGTCCAGCAGCGGATAGATGACGTCGACGATCAGGTTGACGACGACGAAGACGGCCGCCGCGAAGAGGACCACGCCCTGCACGACCGGGATGTCCTGCTGCTGGACGGCGGTCGCCGTCACGCGGCCGAGCCCCGGCCGGGAGAAGATCGTCTCCGTGACGACCGTCCCGGAGAGCAGCTGGCCGACGATCAGACCCGTCACCGTGAGGGCCGGCAGCGCCGCGTTGCGGAGGGCGTGCCGCAGGTGGATCCTCCCGCCGGAGGCGCCCTTCGCCCAGGCGGTGTCGATGTACGGCTCGCGCAGGGTCGACACCAGGCTCTTCGAGAGCAGCTGCGCGATCGTCGCCCCGGTCGGCAGGGCGAGCGTGATCGCCGGCAGCACGAGGGACGAGGCTCCCTGATCGCCGATGGCGGGGAAGATCGGGAGGCCGAAGGAGAACCACTGGATGAGCAGCAGCGCGAACCAGAAGCCGGGAATCGAGACGCCCAGGGGTGGAAGCCCGAGGAGTAACTGGCCGAGCCAGCGGAAGCGTGTCACGGTCGCCAGGAGAGCGACACCGCCGCCGAACACGACCGCCAGGACGAGCCCGGCCGCAGCGATCTGGACGGTGGGTCCGACGGCTTCGCCGACCACGTCGATGACCGGGCGGCCGGTGCCGATCGACACGCCGAAGTTCCCCTGGAGCAGGTGCCCGAGCTGGTGGACGTACTGCACGATGAGCGGCTGGTCGAGGCCGAGTTGGTGCCGCAGCTTCGCCAGTTGGGCGGGACTCACGTCGGAGGCGTCCGGACCGATCAGGATCTTGACCGGGTCGCCGGGGAGGACGTACAGGATGAGGAAGGAGACGGTCCAGGCCGCCCAGAGGACACCGACCGCCTGAAGGAGGCGGAAGCCCAGGTAGCGCGTCACGAGATCAGCGCCGATCCCACGCCGTGCTCCAGGTGCCGCTGCCGGATCCAGGCGCCATCGAAGCCGAGGCGCTCTCCGAGCTCGAACAGGTCGAGGGTGTCCTCGAGCCCGGCCGTCGGCGCGTCGTCGTCGAAGTCGCCCGGCGTGAGGAGCGCGATGCTCCTGACGCCTCGCAGATCCTGCTCGCTCATCCGGTTCCCTTCGTCCTCGCGGGAGTGGTCGCTGTCCACCCCGGCGGATCCCGTCACGGTAGGACGTCCGGCGGGCCTCCTGCGAATGCGGCGTCACACGGCTGTCACGTCCTGAAAGAACTCGTCATGTGGGAGCCGCCCCGACGGGTTGTCGCTAGAGTCCTCCCGAAACGAAGGGAGACCCGTGACCGGATTCGACACCGACCAGGTCCACGACGCGGTCGTCTCGTCAGCGCCGGGTCTCGTCGTCCGAGTCGCAGAGGCCACCGAGTGGGCGACCGTCGGAGACGTCACCTACCGGGGCTTCACTCACGGGAGCCCCGGACGAGCCGAGCCGACCGAGGCGCGTCTCCGCCTCCTCCGCGATGCCGAAGGGCGCGCAGCGAGTGGCGATCTGCTCGTCGCGGTCGACGAGACCGAGGGCACGATCATCGGCACGGCCAGCCTGCTCCGCGCCGACACCGACCTCACCCGACAGTCGCAGAACGGTGAGGCGGAGCTGCGGCTCCTCGCGGTCGTGCCCGAGGCGCGGCGACGCGGCGTCGCACGCGCCCTGATGCTGGAAGCCATCCGGCGCGCTCGCGCCTGGGGCGCGCCCGCGCTGGTGCTCGACACCGGCCCGGCAAACACCGCCTCGCAGGCGCTCTACGCCTCGCTCGGCTTCGACCGAGTCACCGAGCGCGAGACGCAGCCGTCCTCCAGCGGCGGCCTGCTCGCCGTGTTCCGCTACGCGCTGACCGGATCCGACGACGAAAGAGGCGTGAAATGACCCGCTACGAGTCCCTGGCGGACGCCGTCGGAAACACGCCCCTCATCCGACTGACCCACGCTGCGCAGACCTACGCCCCCGCCATCTACGTCAAGGTCGAGGCGGGCAATCCCGCCGGCAGCGTGAAAGACCGCGCGGCGCTCTCGATGATCCGCGCCGCCGAGGCCGACGGGAGCCTGCTCCCGGGGGCACGATCGTCGAGACGACATCGGGCAACACCGGTATCGGCCTCGCCGCCTACGCGGCACACCTGGGATACCGCAGCGTCGTCTTTACCAGCTCGGCGACGTCACGCGAGAAGCGCTCGCTGCTCACCGCCTACGGTGCCGAACTGCGGCTGGTCGACACCTTCGTGCCCAAGTCACACCCCGACAGCATGCGGGCCGTGGCCGAGCGATTCGTCGACGCGACCCCCGGCGCGTGGCTCGCCGGCCAATACGACAACCCCGCCAACCCGGAGGCGCACTGGCTGACGACAGGACCGGAGCTCTGGGACGAGACCGAGGGCAGGATCACCCACCTCGTGGCGACCGTGGGAACGGGCGGCACGATCTCGGGTACCGGCGGTCATCTCAAGAAGGTCAGCGGCGGCCGGGTGCAGGTGGTCGGTGCCGATCCGATCACCTCGACGTACTCGGGAGGAGACGGCAGCGCCAAGTACATCGAGGGCGCCGGGCACTTCGTCCACCCCGACGCCGATGTCGACCCGTGGCCGGAGAGTCTCGACACGAGCGTGATCGACCGCTACCTCGCCGTCGACGACCGCACCGCCATCGAGACCATCCGCGAGCTGGCCCGCACCGAGGGCATCCTCGCCGGCGGGTCGTCCGGGGTCGCCCTGGCCGCAGCCTTCCGCCTCGCCGAAGAGCTCACCGCGGACGACACGGTCGTCGTCATCCTGCCCGACTCCGGCCGCGCCTATCTCTCGACCTATTTCGACGACGGCTGGCTCCGCGAGACCGGGTTCTCCGACGATTCCGACGTCCGGACCGTCCGCGACGTCGTGACGAGCGAGGGCGACTTCGACCCGATCACGATCGACCGCACGAGCACGGTCCACGACGCGCGGAACGAACTCCGCTCCAAAGAGGTCGAGCCCGACTCGCCGGTGCTCGTCGTCTACGAGCGGAGTCGTGCTCAGCCGCTCCACCCGGGAGAGGTCTCCGGATGGACGACGGTTCGACGACTCGCCGAGGTGGAGGCGGCCGAGGGCGGCGACTCGAGCGTGGGCCGGATCGCCTGGCCCGCGCCCCCGAGGATCCCGATCGGGCTCCCGGCGTCCGAAGCGATCGCCCGGCTCGACGCGGAGGATCCGAGGTGGGCGGCGGCCCTCGTCCTCGAGGACGGCCGCGTCGGCGGTGTCCTCAGCCCACGTGACACTCCGTGACGCCGCACGCGCCGACCCGACCCACCGCGAACTGAGGAGACAGCATGGTCAAATTCGTCGGACTCGATCTCATCGCCAACGCCCCGGACGGGAGCGGGCGAACGACGAGCACCACCGATCGCCTCACGGAGGTGATCGACAACGCGGTGCTGTTCGAGGAGCTCGGCTTCGACGGCTTCGCGGTCGGCGAGCGGCATCACGCGCCGTTCCTGTCGAGCGCCCCGCCGGTCGTCCTGAGCCACATCGCGGCCGTCACCTCGCGGATCCGGCTGTTCACCGGCGTCACCCTCCTGTCGGTCCTCGACCCGGTGAGGGTCGCGGAGGACTATGCGACGCTCGACCACCTCTCCGGCGGCCGACTCGAACTGATCATCGGAAAGGGCAACGGGCCCGAGCAGGCGGAGCTGTTCGGCATCGGGCGGCTCGAGGCATGGGACACGATCCGCGAGAACTATCTGCTGCTGCGACGGCTCTGGAGCGATGAGAAGGTGACCTGGGAGCCGCCCGCCGGCGTGCCCAGCATCCGTCACACGCCGCTGCACGAGGCCCAGGTGTTCCCACGCCCGCTCCAGGACACGATCCGGATCTGGCACGGTTCGGCCTCCTCCGAGCGATCCGTCGAGCTGGCGGCCGAGGCCGGCGACCCCGTGTTCTCCGCCAATGGATTCAACCCCGTGGGCAAATACTCGGCCCTCACCGATCACTACCGCGCGAAGTGGGCCGAACACGGACGCGATCCCGAGCAGGCGCTCGTCGGCGCCGGTCACATCGCTCTCGTGGTCGCGCGCAACTCGCAGGACGCCATCGAGGCCTACCGGCCGACCTACGAGCGTCTCGCGGAACGGCTCCGGCAGGATGCCCACGGGCAGCTCCCCGGCAGCTTCACCCTCTACGACGACTACGACGACTATCTGGCGCGCGGCTCAGCCCTCATCGGCAGCCCGCAGCAGGTGATCGACAAGGTGCTGCGCTACAACGAGGCCTTCGGCAACACACTGATCAACGTCTCGGGCCAGCGCGGCGATCTCGACCAGAGCGCCTTCGTCCATAGCCTCGAGCTGTTCCAGTCCGATGTCGCGCCGACCCTGCGCCGCGCGATTCCCAGCCCGCCGTGGCCCGATCCGGTCGTCCCGATCGAACGGCGTCACGCCACCGCCCCGACGGCTCGGGCCGCAGCCGTCTGACCGGTCGTGACGGGCGGTCGCGGCGACGAGGCGGCCCGCGGCTTCAGCGACCGAAGGTGTCGGCGAGGATCGCCTCGCCGTGCTCGTGCCGCTCGACGAAGAGCAGGATCGACGCGGCGACGGTCCGCCGACTCGCGTTCGACAGGAGTGTGTGGTCGCCGTTGCGCACGATCCGCAGCGCTCCGAACGGCAGTTCCGTCGCCCAGGCCGCGATGTCCGCGACGTCGGTGACCTCGTCCGAATCGCCGTGGAAGACCAGGGTGGGCAGCGGAACACGTCTGGCAGCCGGCAGGAACAGCCCCGGCGGCAGGCGGGTGTCGGAGGTGGCGATGTTGGCGAGGATCAACGCTCCCACTTCGCCCGGCCGATCGATGGCCAGCTCGGCGGCGACGACCGCACCGACGTCCGAGCCGATGACGGCGAGCAGGCCCGACCCGCCGTACTCGCGGAGGACCTGCTCCGCCCCGACGCGAGCGGCCTCGGCGTCGAACGAGACGTCGTCGAAGACGACGGTCCGGTACCCGGCGCTTCGCAGGATGTCGAGCAGGAAGACGTAGTCGGCCGACCGCTCGCGGATTCCACCCAGCACGACCACGACGCCCCGCTCGGTGCCCTCCGGCACCACGACCAGGTCGGGGAGGGCGCCGGCCTGCAGGCCGCTCACGGTCGCTCTCCCGTGCTCTCGGCTCCGGAGCAAGGCTGCGCGGCGGCTCCTGTTCCGGCCGGTGATCCTGTCATCGCTGCTGTCCCCTCGGAGTGCGTTTTCCTCACTCTCCACGGTATTGACCGCACGGTGCGGACGGGCGTTCGTGAGTGTTCGTGACATCCGATTGCGCCGTGTGACAGCGCGTGTGACGCCGTGCGTCCGGCCGACGTCGACGGGGGTCAGTGGGCCGTCGGATCCGCGTCGTTGACGAGCGCGTCGCCCGCCAGCCGCAGCTTGAAGATCCGCGGATTGTGCGAGCTGAGCGTCCTCGCGTTGCGCCAGTGCCGGTCGAGTGCGATCGTCTCGCTCGTCCCGGACGCCCCCAGCGCATCGAAGACGATGGTCGCCGACTCCAGAACGGCATCCGTGATGATCGACTGAGCCTGCGCCACGGCGAGCCAGGAGGCCTGTCGGTCGGCGTCCGATCCCGAGTCGACGTAGCGGTCGACCTGCAGCGCGCTCTGCGCGAGAGCGCTCTCGGCGGCGAACGACAGGGCCGAGACCCGTCCGATCACTTCCAGGATCTGAGGATCGGCCGACGCCTCCGCTCGCGTCCCGTTGTCGTGGGATCGACGCCGCGCGCGCAGGGCCGCGACGCCGTCACGCAGGAGCGCCCGCCCGATCCCGACCAGGAGCGAGTGGAGCACGCTCTGGTAGTACTGCGACTGATAGGTGTAGCGGCTCTCGTAGGGGATCGCGTCGTCGAGCGCGACACGCGCCGCCCGGTAGGTCACGCTGCCGCTCCCGGTCAGCTTCTGCCCGAAGCCGTCCCAGTCGTCGCCGATCTCGACCCCGGGCTGGTCTGCCCGGACGAGCGCGATCACCTTGGTGCCCTCGGGGTCGACGGCGAGCACGGTGAACCACGTCGCGTAGACGCTCCCCGTGGAGTAGTACTTGACGCCGTCCACCGACCATCCGCCGTCGACGGGCGTGATCGTCGTCTCGATCGTGCTCTGCGTGAGGGCCCCGCTCTCGCTCCAGCCGCCGCCGATGATCTCTCCTCGGCCCAGACGTTCGAGCCAGACGGCCGAGCGGGGGTCGTCTCCCGCGTGCACGCGATCCTCGACGAACGAGAAGTGATTCCGCCAGATGTGCGCGAGATTCACGTCGACGGTCGCCAGCTCGGCGAGCAGCAGGAAGAGGTCGGAGAGGCGGGCTCCGAAGCCGCCCAGCGCGACCGGCGTGCGCAGCCGTGCGAAGCCGGCGTCGGTGAGCCAGCGGAGCTGTTCCCGCCCGAGCACGCCGTCGCGCTCGCGTCGAAGCGCGTCCTCGCCGATCCGGGCGAAGATCGGTCGGAAGAGGGCCGCGAGCTCGTGGTAGCGCGCGTCACCGGGAAGACCGGTCTCGAAGGGGACGGGCATCGACTACCGCGCCGCCGAATCCGAAGCGGGCACCTGGGCCGTGACGAGCGACGCCAGCACGGCGCGCGCCACGGCGTCGTTCTCGCGGAAGGACAACGCGTTCGTGCGCGGCCGGGAGAACGCACCGACGAAGGGAGCCGTCGTGAAGGGGCCGATCGCGAAGCGTCGCGGGTGGGGGCTTCCGTCCGCCAGGGTGATCCTGGCGTCGGCGCGGAAGACCGTCACCTTGCCGGTGCGCGTCGTGTGCTCGGCGTCGGCGTGGACCTGCTCGACGCCGCCCCCGCCGCCCACGAGCGATCGGAGCACCGGGTTGTCGCTCGCGGTTGCACGCTCCTCGGGCAGCCAGGCGTCGATGAGCGCGCGGGCGGTGACCACCTCGTCGGTGCTGGTCCCCGTCGCCCGGAAGACGCGCTCCGCCTCGTCCGGGACGACGTCCATTCCCGCGCCGAAGAAAGTGAGGATCCCGGCCTCGGAGAGCGCCAGGATCTCCTCGAGCCGGGGGCCGGGCGGGCCGCTCGCGACGTAGCTGAAGTAGCGCAGCCAACCACCGCCCAGGTCCCGCTCGCGAGAGAGCGCTGTCCAGTTCGGGGAGTCGGTGATGGCGAAGAAGGCTCCGAACGCCTGCAGGAGCGACAGGAAGAGGCCGAGCGTCGCGCTGTGCTCGGGTAGCGTCCGCCTCGCGAGGTCGTCGCGGATGTAGCTCCGGACGATCTCCTGGAGGTCGGCGGACGTGCGACCGCGGACGTCGGCCAGGGGACGGTCGAACCGGGCGAGGTCGAGCCTGTCTCCCGGGTCGACGACGGTCTCCGAGACGAGGCGGCGGTAGTCGTCGCCGAAGGGGTCGACGGCGTCGAATCGCTCGACGAACTCGTCCCAGCCGGCCAGGACGCGTTCCGCGTGACCGGTGAACAGCTCGGCGTAGTAGCCGTGCAGCATCTCTTTGGCGATGGCCGGCCAGACGTGCTGCACGAAGTCGAGGCGCGGGTGCGACGCGGCGATGCCGCCGGCGATCTCCGCTGTGAAGTACCGCGGCTCCGGGCGGACGCCGACGAGGCTCGACGTGATCTTGGCGTGGTAGGGAACGCCGCGCCGCGATCCGACGACGAGGTGCGGCTCGCGCCCGGAGGCAACGTAGCGCAGGCGGTCGCCGATCCGCACGAACCGGCCGCCCCTGCCCTCCCCGAGGAGGACGATCAGGTCGACCGCCGCCAGGCCGAAGCCGCGCACGAGGACCGTCTCGCCCGCGGCCACGGCATCGAGATCGGCGTCCGCGGTGAACGACGGCGGAAGATAGAACAGGCCGTTCCGCGAGGCGAATGCGTCGAGGGCCGCGTGCTCGGGCGCGGCGTCGCTGCCCGAATGCCCCAGGGCGTAGACGACGGCGTCGGCGGTGAGGGCGCCACCCCCGTCCAGCAGGACCCGCTGGCCGCCGTCGCGGAGGTCTTCGACGTCGACGGCGCGCACGCGGTGATGGATCACGCTGATGCTCTCCGGAAGCCCTTCGAGGGTCCGGCGGTGAAACCAGTCGAGGTACAGGCTCTGCAGTCGCCGGGTGGGGAAGCTCTTCGCGTGGAGGCCCCTCAGCTCGTCGGCCAGGAGGGGATCCGTGGCCACCACCCCCGTGATCGTGCCGTCGCGGACACCCGCCGCCCAGTCGGCCAGGGACGGACCGGGAGACACCGGTCCGTCGATGACGCTCGACTCGTCGGTGAACATGGTGACGTCCTCGGCCAGCGAGTTGAGCTTCAGGAGGGCCGACTGCTCGTTCCGCCAGATCCGGCCAGGGCCGGGAGGAAAGGGGTCGACGATGTGCACGGTGACGTCGGGGGCTCCGAGCGCCGAGTGGTTGCGGGCGAATCGCTCCAGCCAGCCGACGCCACGCGGGCCCGCACCGATCAGGACGATCGACCGAGCCGACTGCGACTCAGACACCGGCGGCGGTGGTCTGTCGCCGTTCGGCCGTCGTCCCGGCTCCGCGGCGGGTCAGCGGCGCACGCAGCCCGAGATTCTCGCGCAGCGTGTCCGCCGGATACTCGGTCCAGTAGATGCCGCGCTCCTGCAGGGCGGGAACGAGCTTGTTCACGATGTCGTCGAGGCCGGTCGGGACGAGCCACGGGCTGATGTTGAAGCCGTCGACCACGTGCTGCTCGGAGAACGGGATCAGCTCGTCGGCGATGCTGTCGGCGGTTCCCGCGAAGCCGCGCCTGGTGCCGATCTCGATGACCAGCTCCCGGATCGAGTAGCCCTTCTCGCGACTGAGCGCGCGCCAGGCCGCGGCGGTCTCGATCGCCTTCGCCGCTCGGAAGCCGGCGCCCCGGGTCTCGCCCGTCTCCGTCTGGACCGGATCGAATTCGGGGAGCGGACCGTCAGGGTCGTAGTTCGACAGATCGGTGCCCCAGAGCTGCTCGACGAAGGCGAGGGCGGTCGCGGGCGTGACCTGGTTCTCCCGCACCCAGCGGACCTTGTCGTCGACCTCGGAGGCGCGGTCGGCGATGATGAACTCCTGACCGGGGAAGATCTTGAGGTCGTCGGCCGGGCGTCCGGCTGCCACCGTCCTGGCCCGGATGTCGGCGGCGAAGGTCTTCGCCGCCTCGAACGTGCCGTGCGCGGAGAAGATGACCTCGGCGTTGTGCGCGGCGAAGTCGCGGCCGTCGGCCGAATCTCCCGCCTGGAAGAGGACAGGGTGCTGCTGGGGGCTTCGCGGGAGCGACCCTCGGCGTCGACGGAGTAGTACGCGGTGTCGTAGTGGAACGGCGCGTCCTGTCCGACGGAGTCCCAGATCCTGCGGGCGATCGCGATGACGTCGGCGGCGTGGGTGTATCGGTCGGCGTGGTCGAGGTAGCCGCCGCGACGGAAGTTCGCGCCCGTCCAGGCGTTGTCGGTCGTCACGACGTTCCAGGCGGCGCGGCCTCCGGAGAGGACGTCCAGGCTCTGCAGGCGGTGGGCGAGGTCGACGGGATCGTTGTAGGTCGTGTTCTGCGTCGCCACGAGACCGATCCGGCTGGTGACGGCCGCGAGCGCCGCGAGCTGCGTGAAGGCGTCCGGCCGGCCGGCGACGTCGAGGGCGTGCAGCTTGCCGAGGTGTTCGCGCAGGCGCAGGCCTTCACCGAGGAAGAACGCCGTGAAGAGGCCGCGCTCGGCGGTCTGGATCATGCGCCGGAAGCTCTCGAATTCGGTCTGGGAGCCGCTGTCGGGTGCCGACCAGACGGTGGAGAAGTTGACGCCCTGGAAGAAGATGCCGAACTGGATGCTCATCGGGTGACCTTTGCGAATCGGTTGGCGGGGTGGGAGAGCCCGAGGGTCTCGCGGAGAGTGGCGCCGGCGACCGGCGAGCGGAACACGCCGAGGGCGCGGAGGACCGGCAGGACGGCGCGACCGATTTCGTCGAGGTCGGAGTCGAGGACGGCGGGCCGGATCCGGACGCCGTCGACCACTCGGGACAGTTCGACGAGGAGTTCGCCGAGGCCCGCGGCGGTCCCGACGTAGCGGGCGTGCCCGCTGCCGGGCCACGGCGAGTGGGCGTCGAGTTCGTCGAGGCGCTGCTGGCCGGTGCGGCCGGCGCGGTCGAGGACGACGTCGAGCTGGAGGACGAGGCGCACGTCGTCGCCGTAGCGGGCGCGGGCCGTCTCGGCTGCGTCGCGACCTTCGGCGAGGTCCGCGTCGAGGAGGACGACGTCGACCTCCGCCGCGGTGCCCTCTGCGGCGAACACCACCGACTGCCCCTGCGGGGAACGAGGCAGGATCGAGGGTCCCTTCACGGAGAAACGCTTGCCTTCGAAGTCCGCGTAGTGGAGTCGGTCGCGGTCGAGGTAGCGTCCGGTCGCCACGTCGCGGATCACCGCGTCGTCCTCCCAGGAGTCCCAGAGCCGGCGGACCACCTCGACGACGTCGGCGATCTCGTCTCCGACGTCGCCCGCTGCGAGCGGCGTGCGGCCGTGACGGGCGGCGATCGCGGGGTCCGGGTCCGCCCCGACGATCCACCCGGCGCGCCCGAGCGAGGCGGTGTCGAGGCTCGCCACCTGCGTGGCGACGTGGAACGGCTCGTTGTAGAGCGAGTGGACGACCGGCACGAGGCCGATCGCGCCGGTGAGTGGGGCGCTGAACGAGGCGCGGATCACGGCGTCGGTCCGCGGTGCCGCCGTCGGAAGGGGTGGTCGTCGAAGACGACGGCCGTGAAGCCCGCGCGTTCGGCGGCCTGGACGGAACGCGTCACGGAGCGGGCGGAGAGCAGCTCCGTCGCCGTGGCCGCGGTGACGGACCCGGCCGCGGGGTGGGATCCTGCCCCGTCGACGTCGATCAGGACGGAGAATTCGGATGCGCTCATCTTCAGCACCCTAGGCAGTCCGGCCGGCGCGTGTTGGACGGTCAGCAATGAACGGTAACGCAGCGGTCGTCGCGCGGTCACTCGGCCCCGGCCCGGAGCGCCCGCTCGGGTCAGGGTTGGACGACACCGTCCACGGCGATCTGCACCTTCTCGTTGTAGAACGCCACGTGATCGCGGATCGCTGAGACGGCCGGCTTCGGGTCGGGATACGACCAGGCGATGTCCGTCACCCGGCCGTCCGCCGACGACCAGTAGTCGGTGGCGTACCCCTTGTACGGGCATTCGCTCCAGCCGTCCGACGGGCGAAGAGTTTCGAAGCGCACGTCCTTCCGCGGGACGTACCAGCGCGTGGGCAGCCCGGTCTCGTAGACGACGACGGGCTCCGTGGTCTCCGCCAGGACCGAACCGCCTCGCGAGACGACGACCCGGCGGCTGCTCGGCAGCGCGTCGACCCGATTGTGCGGGTCGCGGGGGTGGGTCATGACGAGTTCGTCCTCCTCGTACCAGGCGTCGAGCACGCCGCGCGACCAGGTGACGGCGAGGTACTCCTCGAGTCCTGGCACATTCCAGCGCCAGGCGGCGTGCTCGATCACCCGGGAGTCGCCGAGGTGCAGGTCGAACCACTGCTCGTCTCCTCCTCTCGGGCGATAGAAGCGCCCGCGCGGAGGTGCTGCGACAGCGGGCGTCAAGAGGTCGGTGCGCACGTGCTCCGCGGGGAAGCCGTACTCGGGCACCTTGTGGCCGGGTTCCCAGACCAGCAGCTGGTGACGGCTGTCGACCACGGCGATGCCGTCGACGACGCCGCGCACCCAGCGATCGCTCGGCTCGAAGCTGAAGTGATCGGGATACGAGGGGAAGCGACGTCTCAGCGACGGCGACTCCTCGGGGCTCCGCCGCAGGGTGGTGAGATCGGGTGTTTCGAAACGGGGAATGGACATCCTGCGGCTCCCGGGAAGTGGGCGGAACACGAACCGGGAAAACTACTCCCCCATCGGCTCGCGCGCTCCTCCGTGACGGTTTGTGAAACCCCGTGACGATCCGCCGCTCGAAGATTACGGCAGTGTTCGCCGCGTTACGACGCCCCTGTTCCGCGCCCCCGTGCCGTGGTTACCGTTCAGGTCGACCCGAGGGGCAGACCATGACAATCCCGACCACCGCACCCAGCCTCGCCGTGTTCTCCCACGTGACGGAGGCACCGCCGGCCCGCGACAGCTACCGCTCGACCCTCGACCTCTTCGCCGCCGCCGAGAGCCTCGGCTACGAGGACACCTGGATTCGGCAGTTCCACCTCCGCAGCGACGACGATCCCTCGCGCGGCGGCCTTCCGTCGCCGTTCGTCTTCCTCGCCGCCGTCGCAGAGCACACCTCGACCATTCGCCTCGGCACGGGCGTCGTGGTGCTGCCGCTCGAGAGTCCGGTCCGCGTCGCCGAAGACGCCGCCGTCCTCGACGCGCTGAGCGGGGGCCGCCTCCAGCTCGGCCTGGCCAACGGGGGTGGCGCCCCTGGGCTCACCGACCTGTTCGCCCCGAAGCGGTCGAACGACGACGTGCAGGATCGCAAGACCGCCTACCTCGACGACGTCCGTCACCTGAAGGACGCTCTCGACGGTCACGAGCTCCTGCCGGACGGTCAGCGACTCAACCCGGCGGCTCCCGGCCTGACGGACCGCATCTGGGAGGCGACGCTGAGCGAGCAGAGCGGCTTCGACGCGGCCACTCGGGGCCACGGAGTCCTGCTCGGCACGACGCAGACGATCCCGGCGGAGGTCACCGCTGCCGCCTACTACCGGGGGCTCCCCGCCGGCGTCGCCCCTCGCGTGGGGATCGCCACGGCGATCTATCCCGCCAAGGATCGCGAGACGGCGCTCCGCGAGGCCCGCGACGGCATCGAGGCGAAGTACGCCTGGGGCGAGAGCTTCCTGCCGAAGGCCACCACGCTCGCCGAGAAGGCCGCTTCGCTCAACCTCCACTACGGCACGGCCGACGACATAGCCGAGTCCATCCTGTCCAAGCCCTACTCCCGCTTCGCCACCCAGCTGCTCGTCCAAGTCGAGCACGGCTACGCCGACTTCGGTCTCCGGCGCGAAGCGCTGGCGCTGTTCGCGAGCGACGTCGCTCCGCAGCTCGGTTGGCACGCCCCCGCCCGCACGCAAGGAGTCCCCGCATGAGCCACGACAGGAACCTCGTCCTGGGCGCGATGCTGTTCTACCCGGGCGGGGAGCACATCACCAGCTGGCGACTCCCCGGCTCCGAGCCGGCCGACTACCTCGACATCGACTACTACAAGCGCTTCGCGCAGACCGCGGAGCGCGGCGGCTTCGCGACGATCTTCATCGCCGACGAGCTGTACGTGTGGGACCGCTTCCCGTCCGGGATCGATCACGCCGTCAACATCCGCACCGAGCCGTTCACCCTCCTCGGCGCCCTGTCGCAGGTCACCGAGAAGATCGGACTCGCCGCCACCGTCTCGACGACCTACAACGAGCCCTACCACGTGGCGCGCAAGCTGGCCTCGCTGGACTACCTGAGCGAGGGACGGGCCGCCTGGAACCTCGTGACGAGCGCGAGCGACGAGGAGGCCTGGAACTTCGGCCGCGACGCCAACCTGGACCACTCCGTGCGGTACCGCCGCGGCGCCGAGTTCGTCGACGTCGTGAAGGGCCTCTGGGACTCCTGGGACGACGACGCCTTCCTCTATGACAGGGAGTCGGGCTCCTTCGCCCGCCGCGACGGGCTGCACGTGCTCGACCACCACGGCGAGTTCTTCGACGTCCGCGGGCCGCTCAACATCGCCCGCCCACCGCAGGGCCACCCTGTCCTGTTCCAGGCCGGCGCCTCGGAGGCCGGTCGCGAACTCGCCGGGGCCACCGCCGAGGGCGTGTTCACGCTCAGCCCCGACGCCCTCGGCGACGCCCAGGACCTCTACGCCGACTACAAGCGACGGGCCACGGCTCACGGTCGCGACCCGGAGGGGATCAAGATTTTGCCCGCCGTCTCACCCGTCATCGGCGAGACCGAACAGGATGCCCTGGCCCGGCTCGACGAGATCGAGGCGCTCACACCCGACCGCATCTCGCTCGATCTGCTGTCGCACTACCTGCAGACCGACCTGAGCGATCGGCCCCTCGACAAGACCTTCGACTTCGAGTTCGACGAGACGAGCGGCAACCAGTCGAAATCGTTCTACGACTCCGTCCGCAGGCTCGTCGGCGAACGCTCGTTCACGCTCCGCGACCTCTACCGGACGATCCTCCGCCGCCGTTTCCTCCCGGGGACTCCCGAGACGATCGCCGACTGGTTGCAGGAGCGGTTCGAGAACGGCGCCGCGGACGGGTTCATGATCGCCTTCTCGTCGGTGCCCCGTGGCGTCGACCAGTTCGTCGACGAGATCGTCCCCGAGCTGGTGCGCCGCGGCATCTATCGAACCGACTACCGCGGCGACACGCTGCGCGACAACCTCGGTCTCCCGCGGCCGGAGTCGTCGCTGCGGACGGGGGTGACGGCATGAGCCGCAGGATGCTCCTCGGGGCGTTCGTCTTCCACCCGGGCGGCGCCCACGTGACGGGCTGGCGCCAGCCGACGTCGCGTCCCGCAGAGCATCTCTCCATCAAGCACTTCCGCCACTTCGCGCAGACCGCGGAGCGCGGAGTGTTCGACACGATCTTCCTCGCCGACGGCCTCTACTTCTGGGACCGCTACCCGTCGGGCGTCGACCACTACGGCGCTCTTCGCCCCGAGCCCTTCACCCTGCTGAGCGCGCTGTCGCAGGTGACCGAGCACATCGGCCTCGCCGCCACGGTCTCGACGACGTACAACGAGCCTTACCACGTCGCCCGGACGCTCGCGTCGCTCGACCACCTGAGCCGGGGGCGGGCCGCGTGGAACCTCGTCACGTCGCGGTACGACGAGGAGGCGAAGAACTTCGGCGGCGACAGCCACCTGGACCACACGCGCCGGTACGAGCGCGGGCGCGAGTTCGTCGACGTGGTCAACGGGCTCCTCGACAGCTGGGACGACGACGCGATCGTCGCGGACGCGGAGAGCGGGATCTTCGCCGACCGCGAGAAACTCCACACGCTGAACCACCGGGGCGAGTTCTTCGACGTCCGCGGGCCCCTCAACATCGCACGCCCGCCGCAGGGTCACCCGGTGCTGTTCCAGGCCGGCGGCTCGGAGTCCGGCCTCGAGCTCGCCGCCGCGACCGCGGACGCCGTGTTCGCCCGCGGTGGCAGCCTGGCGGACTCGCAGGCGTTCTACGCGGACCTCAAGGCACGAACCGAGCGCGCCGGCCGCGATCGCGACCGGCTCTCGATCCTGCCCAGCGTCATGCCGGTCGTCGGCGAGACGCGCGAGGCCGCCCGAGCCGAGGCGGAGGCGATCCTCGCCCTGACTCCGGACGCGCTCATCCTCGAGGCGGTCTCCCACACGATCGGGCAGGATCTCGCGGGTCGGTCCGCTGACGAGCGCTTCGACTACGCCCGCGACTTCGACACGTCGAACGAGACGCGCTCCCGGAGCGCGGTGCTCGACCGCCTGATCGCCGAGGGCTCGGCAACCGCGCGCGAGGTCTACGCCTGGTCCTTCGCCCAGAACACCCTGACCGGAACCGCCGCCGACATCGCGGACCACCTCGAGGAGCGCTTCGAGAACGGCGCCGCCGACGGTTTCGTCGTTCAGTTCCCCCACCTGCCCGGCGGCATCGACGCCTTCGTCGACGACGTGATCCCCGAACTGCAGCGCCGCGGCCTCACCCGCACCTCCTACGAGGAGGCAACGCTCCGCGAGCGGTTCGGCCTCGAGCGGCCCGCCCGCATCACCGCCTGACGCTCTCCCCCGCACAGCTCACCCCGAGCCCGAACGAATCGACACCCGATGATCACCTCCCGCACCCGCCCCCGCCGGGCGACCAGGATCGCCCTCGCGGCGTCCGTCGCCGCGCTGTCCGTGCTGCTGGCCGCCTGCTCCTCCGGCGGCGGCAGCTCGTCGGGGTCGTCCAGCTCCGCTTCGGGCGGCAGCTACACCCTGGGCCTCGCCGAGCCGACCAGCACGATCGACCCCGAGACGACCGGCGACTACAACGCCATGTACGTGGTCGGGCTCGCCTCGGAGGGGCTCATCAGCCAGAACAGCAAGGGCGTCCTGCAGCCGCGGCTCGCGAGCTCGTGGAAGGCCGCGAGCGACGGCCTCTCCTGGACGGTCACCCTCCGGAAGAACGTGAAGTTCAGCAACGGCAAGGCGCTCGGCGCGAAGGACGTCGTCGCGACGTTCGACTCGATCGCCGGCAAGGACAGCCAGTCGCCCGGCGCCTCGAGCTTCCAGGGGATCCTGAAGTCGGTCGCGCCGGGTTCGACGGCCGACACCGTCGTGTTCAGCCTCGACCGCCCGTTCTCCGACTTCCCGTACCTGCTGACCGGGTCGAACACGACGATCCTGCCCGCCTCCTACAAGGCGGGGACGAACTGGATCAAGGATCCCGTCGGCGCCGGTCAGTTCATCCTGGAGAAGTACACCCCGGGCCAGTCGGTGACGTACAAGAAGAACCCCGACTACTGGGACGCCAAACACGTCAAACTGTCGGCCGTCACGATCAACTTCTACGCCGATGCTCAGGCGCAGCTCCTCGCCTTCCAGAGCGGCGAGATCGATCAGGTCGCGTACAGCCCGACGGTCGCGAGCACCCTGAAGGTGGCCGACTACCGCCAGACGACACCCGCCTACAACAAGTTCGACGGCATCTTCCTCAACGTGAAGCAGGCGCCGCTCGACGACGTCGCGGTGCGTCAGGCCATCGCCCTCGCCATCGACCGCAAGGCGATCGTCAAGTCGGTCTACGCCGGGCAGGCCACGGTCGCGGACGACTACCTGTACTTCCCCAACTACGCGGTCCAACCCGACGGTGTGCCTCAGCGCGAGCAGGACCTCGCCAAGGTCAAGCAGCTCCTCGGCGGGAAGAAGGTCAGGTTCACGATCACGACTCTGACCGACGAGAAGACGCTCGCAGAAGTCGTCCAGCAGCAGCTGAATGCGGTGCCCGGCTTCGACGTGAGCATCAAGATCCTCACCAGCGCGCAGTACTACGCCGACGGCGCGAGCACGCCGTGGCTGAACGCTCCCGTGACCATCACGAACTGGGCTCAGCGTCTTCCGTCGCAGTACGTGAACCTGCTCTACAAGACCGGCGCCGCGTGGAACGCCTCGAAGTACTCGAACCCCGCCCTCGAGAAGCTGTCGAACCAGTACGACGAGGCGAAGACGACCGCCGAGAAGCAGACCCTGGCCGACCGGATCGCGACGATCGAGAACACCGACACGGCCGTGATCGTGCCCGCGTTCGCAACCGGATCGTACGTGCTGCAGAAGACCGTCAAGGGCACGTTCTCCGGCCCCCAGGACTTCCCGGGCGGCTTCGACTTCCGCGGTATCTCGAACAGCAAGTAGGACCATGACGACGACCAGCGTGGAACGACGGACGGTCCTGCTCGGCCTGCTCGGCAGACGGATCGTGCAGATTCCCGTCGTTCTGCTGGTCGTGTCGATCTTGACCTTCTGGCTGCTGCAGGTCGTACCGGGCAACCCCGGGCGCAACGCTCTCGGCCAGTACGCGACGGTGGCACAGGTCAGGGCCTGGAACCACACGAACGGCCTCGACGGCTCGCTGGTCGGCCGATACCTCCACTGGATCGGCGGCTTCTTCGCCGGTGACTGGGGGCAGAGCCTGGTGTACTCGACGGCGGTCAAGGAGCTCGTGATCGGGAGGCTCGGCAACTCCCTCCTGCTCGGTCTCTACGCGTTCGTCATCATGGTCCCCGTCGCGATCGCGCTCGGCTCCGCCCAGGCCTATCGCGAGGGCAGGAGGAGCGACCGGGCGATCACCGTCGGCCTCCTGTCGTTGTCGGCGGTCCCCGAATTCGTCGTCGGCGTGGTCCTGCTGCTGGTCTTCGCCGTGTGGCTGCGAGTCGTCCCGGTGCAGTCCGCGGCGGACGCGTCCGGAGACTTCCTGGATCGGCTGCGCGTGATGACGCTCCCGGCTGTGGTGCTCGCACTCGGCTATCTCGCCGTCCTGACCCGGATGGTGCGGAGCGGCACCAGCGAGGCGATCACGTCGCAGTTCCACCGGACCGCCGTGTTGAAGGGGCTCTCGCCGGCCGCCGTCGTCCGGCGGCACGTCATCCGTAACGCGCTCGTGCCGACCCTCTCGGTCCTCGGCATCTACCTCGGCACGCTCCTCGGCGGAAGCGTCATCGTCGAGACCCTGTTCGGCTACCCCGGGCTGGGTGCGCTCCTCGTGACCGCCGCCGAGAGGAAGGACGTCCTCCTCCTCGAGGGCGGCGTCATGATCACCGGCGCGGTGTCGCTCCTCGCGCTGCTGCTCACCGACATCTGCTTCGTCCTCATGGATCCCCGGATCCGCTTCGACGCCCGGGAGTCCCGATGACCGCGACGATTCCCGGATCCGCCGCGCCCGCCGTCGACTCGCTCCAAGCGGACGCCTCGGAGGCCGCTCCCGGCGGCAGCCGGTTCCGCAGCCTGCTCCGACGCCCGTCGTTCATCGTGAGCGTCCTCATCGTCGTGTGGTGGGTGGTCGCGGCGATCGGCTGGCACCTGGTCGGTCTGCAGCCGTACGCCAAGACCGGCGAACTCCTCGCGAGTCCGACCTGGGCGCACCCGTTCGGCACCGACAACCTCGGCCGCGACATGTTCGCGCGCGTCGTGGCGGGAGCCGGGCCCGCGCTCCTCATCGGCCCGTTCGGCGCCCTGCTGGCCACGATCATCGGCGGGGCGCTCGGGCTCGTCGCCGGGTACTACCGGGGTGTCGTCGACACGCTCATGATGCGGTTCTTCGACGTCCTCCTCGCCCTTCCGAGCCTCATCTTCCTCGTCGTCCTGGTCGGCGCCTTCGGCATCGGCCCCGGCGCCCTCATCCTGATCGTCGGCATCCTGTTCGCGCCCGGGATCGCGCGCATCATCCGGGCGGCGACGCTCGTCGAGATGGGCAAGAGCTACGTGACGGCGGCCAAGCTTCAGGGCGAGAGAGACGTCCGCATCCTGTTCCGCGAGCTCCTCCCGAATGTCTTGCCGAACCTCGTCATCCAGGCCACCCTGAGCCTCGCGGCGGCCGTCTTCATCACCGCCTCGCTGTCGTTCCTCGGTCTCGGATCCCAACCGCCGTCGGCCGACTGGGGGCTTGCCATCAACGAGAATCGCGTCTACCTGCAGACGGCGTGGTGGACGGTCGTGTTCCCCGCCGTCGGCGTCGCCTCGCTCGTCGTCGCCGCCAATCTCATCGCCGACAACATCCGCGAGGTCTCCCGATGACCGCCGCCGCCGTCCAGGTCGACGACCTCCACGTCTCGTACTCGACCTCCCGCTCGTCCACCGAGGTCGTGTGCGGCGTCTCGTTCTCCATTGCACCGGGTGAGGCCTACGGTCTCGTCGGGGAATCGGGTTCGGGGAAGAGCACCATCGCCATGGCCTTGACGGGCTACCGCGTCGCCGGCGCGACGGTGACCGCCGCCGGGCTGACGGTCGCCGGCCTCGACGTCCTCAGCCTGTCCGCGCCCGAGCTCCGAGCGTTCCGAGCGCGCAGGATCGGCGTGGTCTACCAGGAGCCGGCCCGCGCTCTCAACCCGACGATGGCCGTCGGGGCGCAGGTCGCAGAGGTCTTCCGCCTGCGCGGAGACGATCGCAGGATCGCCAGACGCGAGACCATCGCGGCGCTGACCCGGGTCGGGCTCCCGGATCCTGCGGCCCTCTCCTCGAGGTACCCGCACGAGCTCTCCGGCGGCCAGCAGCAACGCGTCGTCATCGCGATGGCTCTGGCGGTGTCGCCCGAGCTGTTGATCCTCGACGAGCCGACGACCGGTCTCGACGCGCGTGTCGAGACCGAGGTCATGGCGCTGATCGACCGGCTGCGCGCCGAACTCGGCTTCGCCACCCTCCTCATCAGCCACAACCTGCCCCTGGTCGCGGCTCACTGCCAGAGGATAGGAGTCCTGGAGCGGGGTGTCCTGGTCGAACACGGGGCCGCCGCCGACGTGCTGCTGAACCCCGAGCACGCGTACTCGAAGAAGCTGGTGGCCGCGCTGCCGGATCTGGCGTTCACGACTCCCCGCAGGGCCGAGAGCCCGGTCAGGGGCGCGACACCTCTCGTCACCGTGACCGGCCTGGCCAAGTCGTACGGCGGCAAGCGCGCCCTCGACGACGTGTCGCTGACGATCGGCCGCAACGAGATCCTCGGGATCGTCGGCGAGTCCGGCAGCGGCAAGTCGACCTTCGGGCGCGCACTGGCCGGACTTCTCCGGCACGAGGGCCAGGTGGAGTTCACCGACTCGTTCGAGCGTCGGCGTCCTGCCCGCCCGCTGGTGCAGATGGTCTTCCAGAGTCCGGACGCCTCGCTGAACCCCCGGCGAACGGTTCGGCAGGTCTTCAGCCGGTCGATCGAGCTCCTCGGGGGCACCGGGACGGCCGAGTCGCTCGCGGAGTCGACGGGTCTCGATCCGGCGCTTCTCGAGCTGCTTCCGCACGAGCTCTCGGGTGGCCAGAAGCAGCGCGTGGCGATCGCGCGCGCTTTCGCCGGACCGGTGCCCCTGGTCGTCTGCGACGAGCCGACGAGCGCGCTCGACGTCTCGGTGCAGGCGCGGATCCTCGACCTGCTTCAGGAACTCCAGGAGCGCACCGGCGTCTCGTATGTCTTCATCTCGCACGACCTGGCCGTCGTGCGCCGCCTGTCCGATCGCATCGGCGTTCTGCACGAGGGTCGGCTTGTCGACCTCGCACCGGCCGAGGATCTCTTCACCGGGCGGGTGGATCCGTACACCGAGTCGCTGATCGCCTCGGCGGTCGACCTGCGGGCCCGAGCCGCGGCGGGATCCTGAGAGAGCGGGCCTACGCGTCCGTCACGTCACCCGTCTCCCCCGCGAGGACGAGGCCACTCCGTCGCAAGGACCGCCGCGCGCGACTTCGGACCGAAGCGACCGGGCACAGCCGACTCATAGCGTCGAAGCATGATCGTTCTGCTCTCCGACCCCCGAGTCCACGCCGTCCCCGTGCGAGAGAGCGGCGAGCCTCTCGTCCGCCTCGGCGAGGAGTTCGGCTCGGCCCGCGCACTCGTCAGACGCTCGCTGGCCGATCGTCTCCGCGCCGCACGGGCCGACCTCCCCCGAGGAATCGGAATCCGTGTCCAGGAGGGGCACCGCTCTCCGCTCGACCAGGCCGGCATCATCCGCGACTACTCGGCCCGGCTGCGACGGATCCACCCCGCCATCGACGCCGACCGTCTCCGCACCCTGACGAGTCGGTTCGTCTCTCCTCTCGAGGTCGCGCCCCACGTCGCCGGCGCAGCCGTCGACCTCACCCTGGTCGACGCCGACGGTCTCGACCTCGACCTCGGGACGCCGATCGACGCCACCCCGGAGCAGAGCGACGGCGGCTGCTACTTCGCGGCAACAGGAATCGGCGACGTCGCCGTCCGGAACCGCGCGCTCCTCGGGAACGCCCTCGCCCCGGCCGGGTTCGTCAACTATCCGACCGAGTGGTGGCACTGGAGCTACGGCGATCGGTACTGGGCGCTGATGACCTCCGCGCCCGCAGCCGTCTTCGGCCCGGTCGACGCGCTCGAGGTCGTCGCGTGAGCGGCCCGCACCGCCCGGAGTCGCTCCGACGCCCGGTACGCCTCGAGATCGATTCCGACGCCATCGCCGCCAACACGCGCCTGATCGACGCGGCCACGAACGCCGACCTGCTGGCCGTCGTCAAAGGGGACGGCTATGGTCACGGTGCCGAGACCGTCGCCCGCGCGGCCGTCCGAGGCGGCGCCAGGTGGCTCGGGGTCACCGGCGTCGACGAGGGGCTGCGCCTGCGCGAGGCAGGCCTCGCGGTTCCGATCCTGAGCTGGCTCCACGCCGGCCGGCTCGACGTCGCCACGGCTCAGGCCGAGTGCATCGACGTGGCGATCGGCTCGTTCGAGGACCTCGCCGACGCTGTGCGCACGGCGCGCGGTCTGCGCGTGCACGTGCTGGTCGACACCGGCCTGGCCCGCGAAGGATTCGCCGAGTCCGACTGGCCGCGCGCGGCCGAGCTCCTGGCCGCCGCCGAGAGACGGCGCAGGATCCGAGTGGTCGGCCTCATGAGCCACCTCGCCCTGGCGGAGCATCCGGGAGACCCGGCGAACGCCCGGCAGAGGGCGGCGTTCGGGCGCGCGCAGGCGCTGATGCGGTCGGCGGGCCTGGCACCCTCGATCCTGCACCTGGCGGCCACCGCAGCGACCCTCACCGCGAAGGAGACGCCGGGCACCCTCGCCCGAGTCGGGGCGGGCCTGGTCGGGATCGACCTCAGCGGTACGCACCTCCTGGACCCCGCCATGACCTTGACGGCGCCGCTCCTCGACGTCCGCGACGTCGCCGCGGGCACGGCGAGCGGCTACGGGCACCTCTGGCGCGCCGACCGCGACACCCGGCTCGGCCTGGTGCCGGTCGGCTACGCGGACGGACTCCCCGCGCCGCTGCACCTCGAGCGGAGGTGCTCGTGCGCGGCCGTCGCGTGCCCGTGGTCGGGGCGATGTCCATGAACGCGCTCGTCGTCGACCTCGGCCCCGTCGGCCCCGGCGACCCGGGCGAAGAGGTCACCGTCTTCGGCGGGTCGACTGCGGTCGCGCCGACCGTGGGCGACTGGGCCGCCTGGGCCGGAACCCTTCCGCAGGACGTCGTGACCGCCGTCGGCCGCGCGCTGCCTCGCCACGTGGTGGGAGCTTCATCCGTGCGTGACGGTCGCGCCGCCGAGCGGAGGTCGGCGTGAACGCCCGCCGGCGGATCGCCGTGCTCGGCGGGGGCCGCAGCAGCGAGCACGACGTCTCCCTGACCTCCGCCCGGTCGGTCGCGGAGGCGCTCGATCCCGAACGGTACGTCGCTGTTCCGTTGACGCTGGAACGCTCGAACCTTTGGACCGACGGCATCGGGCGCGAACGGAACCTGTCGGAAGCGGTCGAGGTGCTCGCGTCCTGCGATGTCGCCGTCCCGATGTTCCACGGGATCGGCGGCGAGGACGGCACGATCGCCGCCCTCTGCGACCTCGTCGGCCTCCCCTACGTCGGCTCCGGCGTCCTGGCCGGCGCCGCGGGAATGGACAAGTGGATCACGAAGCTGGTCGCCCAGGCGCTCGGGATCGTGACGGCTCCCGGGATCCTGCTCACGCGCTCCTCGGCGCGCGAGTTCGCGTGGTCCGGGCCCGTGGTCGTCAAGCCGGTGACCGGGGGCTCCAGCCACGGTGTCGTCCTGGTCCGCGAACCGACGGAGCTCGACGCCGCCCTGGCCGCGGCGTTCGCCCTCGACGAGCGCGTCCTGGTCGAGTCCGTGCTGAGCGGCCGGGAGATCGACATCCCCGTTCTCGGCGGCGCGAACGGTCCGCGCACCGGGCCGGCGGTCGAGATCGTCGTCGACGGCCTGTTCGACTTCGACACGAAGTACGGCGGGGCTGCCGACCTCCGGATCCCGGCGCCACTCTCCGCGGAAGCGCTCGTGGCGCTCGAGACGGCAGCGGTGACCATGTACGAAGGGCTCGGCTGCCGAGGGGTCGCCCGGATCGACTTCTTCCTGACCGACGAGGGGCCCGTCCTCAACGAGGTGAACACGGCGCCCGGCTTCACCTCCGAGTCGCAGGTGCCGCGCAGCTTCGCGGCCGCCGGGCTGGGCTACCGGGAGCTGCTCACCGAACTCATCGAGGTGGCTGTCGCCGGGGCGGACGACGCTAGGGTAACCGTCGAGGGAGGACGATCGAAGCGATGAAGCACGACTGGGCGCGCACGTTCTCCTCGCGCGTGTTCCGCGTCGACCTGATCACCGGTCTCGTCCTCGCCGTCCTGGGCCTGGTGCCCGGATGGCTCGACCTCACCCAGCCGCACCTGAGCACCGTCGTGCTGGCCGTGGTCGCCACAGCCCTGCGTCGGTCCACGCCGGGCATCGCCCTCGGCGTGACCTGGGTCATGGCCGTCTCCCAGATCTGGCTCGGCGAACGACCGAGCCTCATCGCGGTGACCTACATCCTCGTGCTGTACGCCGTCGCCCGCGTCGGCAACCGGTGGGAGGGCTTCGCCGGCGGAGTCTCCGTCGTCTTCGGCGGCATCATCGCCTCGTTCTACCTCTATCGCACCGGCGCGCGCTTCACCGAGTTCGCCTACGGATCGCCCGCGCAGACCATCGTCGTGCTGCTCGCTCCGCCGGCCGTCCTCGGCTTCGCCTGGCTGGCCGGGCTCACCGTCCGATTCTTCCGCTCTCGGGGCGACGAGTCCGAGCTGCGCATCGTCGCCGAGACGGAGGCCCACCGGGCCCTCGACCTCGCCGCCGAGGAGCGCGCCCGCACCACGATGGCGCGCGACGTCCACGACATCGTCGGGCACTCCTCGCCGTCATCATCGCCCAGGCCGACTCGGTGGAGTTCCTGGACGACACCGACCGCATCCGAAAAGTCAACGCCACCATCGCCGAGACCGCGAGGCGGTCGCTGCGCGAGGTCCGCGACGTCCTCAGCGGCACGTCGGCGAGCGCGTCCGAAGGCGAGCCCCAGGATCTCACGGCACTGGTCGAGCAGGTCAGGGCGGCGGGCGTCGTCGTCGAGCACCAACAGAGGGGCGAACGGCGGGTTCTCGATCCCTCTCGTTCGGTGGTCGTGCGCCGGGTCGTCCAGGAGATGCTGACCAACGCGCTCCGCCACGGCGTACCGGGTGCTGCGATCGAGTTCCGCGAGGCGTGGCGATCCGGCGACGTCGTGCTCGAGGTCGAGAACCAGGTCGTCGCGACGCCGACGTCGGGCGGCGGCCTCGGCGTCGAGGGGATGCGGTCGAGGGTTGCGGCGGTCGGGGGATTCCTCGAGGCCGAGGCGCTCGACGGCGTGTTCACCGCGCGGGCGAGGATCCCGCTGCCGGCAGCCAACGATGTTCTCACGGAGGACGCATGATCACGATCGTGCTGGTCGACGACCAGGAACTCTTCCGGGGAGGCGTCCGCGTCGCCCTCGACGCCCAACCCGACATGACCGTGGTCGGCGAGGCCTCGGACGGGCTGGAGGGCCTCGCGATGATCGCTCGCACGAAGCCCGACATCGTGCTGCTCGATATGCGCATGCCGGTGCTCGACGGCCTGGAGACGGTCCGCACCCTGTACGGCCCCGAGGGGCCGCAGGATCCGCCGCGCGTCATCGTCCTCACCACCTTCGCGCTCGACGCCGCGGCGGCCACGGCCATCCGCGCGGGAGCCAGCGGTTTCGTGCTGAAGGACGCCACCCCCGCCTTCCTCGCCGCCGCCGTCCGAGCCGTCCACGCCGGGAGCGCCGTGCTGGCCCCGGACGAACTCGGGCAGCTCTTCGGGCTCGACGTCGAGAAGGCCCCCGCGCCACCGCCTCCCCCGGCGTTCCGCACGCTGACCGCTCGTGAACGCAACGTCTTCGACCTCGCAGCGCGCGGGTTCTCCAACACCGAGATCGCCACTCGGGAGTTCGTGAGCGAGTCGACCGTCAAGACGCACATCTCGAACGTCCTGGCCAAGCTCGAGTTGCGCAACCGCGTGCAGCTCGTCGTCTACGCGCACGACAACCGGTTGCTGGGTCGCTGACGGCTCAGCCGACGGCGGCCCGCGTCGGCCGGGTGAGGATCTCGGCTCCTCCGTCGGTGATGGCGATGGTGTGCTCGCTGTGCGCCGTCCGGCAGCCGGTCGCGCTCCGGAGCGTCCACCCGTCGGCATCGGTGACGAGCTCGTCGGTGTCGAGCATGACCCAGGGTTCGAGTGCCAGCAGGAGTCCCGGTCGGAGCCGGTAGCCGCGGCCGGGGCGCCCGGTGTTCGACACGTGGGGATCCTGATGCATCGTCGATCCGATGCCGTGCCCGCCGAACTCGACGTTGATCGAGTACCCCGCCTGCTCGAGGACGGTGCCGATGGCGTGCGACAGATCGCCGATGCGCGCCCCGGGACTGCGGCCTCGACACCCGCGGCCAGCGCGCGTTCGGTCGCGGTGATCATCGCGACGCTCTGGGCGGGTCGCGCATCGCCCACGACGAAGCTGATGGCGGAGTCGGCGGCGACCCCGTTCAGCGAAACGGCCAGGTCGAGGGTCAGCAGGTCGCCGTCGGCGAGCGCTTGGTCGCGGGGAAGCCCGTGGAGGACGGCGTCGTTCACCGCCGTGCAGATGGAGTGCCCGAACGGACCGCGTCCGAACGACGGCGCATAGTCGACGTAGCAGGACGCCGCCCCCGCCTCGACGATCATGGCCCGGGCCCACTCGTCGATCTCGAGCAGGTTCGTTCCCACCGTGGTGCGGTGCCGGAGCGTCTGCAGGATGTCGGCGACCAGAGCGCCGGTCTCTCGGGCTCGGGCGAGTTCGGTCGGATTCAGGATCTCGATCATGGCTGTCTTCCTCGTGTGACCAATAACTATCCCGGTCATGTTATCCCGGGATTGCTATCCCGGTACTAGAGTCGTGGTCATGGTCAGGTTGCCGCTCACCCCCTCGGACGTCGATCGTGGGCGCCGTCTCGGCGCACTGCTCCGCCGGGCCCGCGGAGACCGCTCGATGCTCGAGACGGCCCTCGACGCCGGCATCTCCCCCGAGACGCTCCGCAAGATCGAGACGGGCCGCGTCGCGACCCCCGCCTTCCCGACCATCGCCGTGATCGCCGACGTCCTCGGGCTCTCACTCGATTCGGTGTGGGCCGAGATCCGCCCGGCCGCCGGGGCCGACGAGCCGGGCCGGGCGAGAGGCGTCGATCCCGAGCGCTTGGCCTCCTGACAGCGGAGCGTCGCGCAAGCGGGCTCAGGGGAAGGTGGCCGGAAACAGCTCCTCCGGCGTCCTGTGCCAGGCGTCACGCCCCGAGTACGCGGTGCGCAGGCGGGCGAAGAGCCGTTGCGCTTCCTCGCGGAGCGCGGCCAGATCGACTCCGGGAAGAGCGCCGTCGCGCATGACCGTCCGTCCGGCCACCATCGAGAACCGGGCACCGCGCGCCGTGCCGTTCATCACGAGGGTGCGGACCGGATCGTCGAGCACTCCGTCCCGGAAGTCGTCGAAGCCGAACGCCACGAGATCCGCCTGCGCTCCGGCGGCCACGCGACCGAGATCGCTCCGCCCGAGGGCGTCCGCTCCCCGGAGAGTGGCCGCGCGGAGGTAGTCGTCGATGCCTGCGGCGTCGAGACGGCCGTCGACGAGCTTGGCCACGTTGTGACCGACGTCGATGCCACGCACGAGGTCGGGCGGGAAGGAGTCCGTGCCCAGCGCGATCCTGATCCCGGCGTCCCGGAATCGCGCGAACGATTCCAGGGCGACCCCGTAGCGGAGCGAGGTCAACGGGCAGTGCACGATCGACACCCCGTTCTCGGCCAGGAGGCGCAGCCCGACCTCGGGCTCTCCGATCGGGACGACGCCGTTCGCCCGGTCACGGGCGTCGACATCCGGCCGCCCGTCCAGGTAGATGGCGTGGGGGATCAAAAGGTTGGGACCGAGGACGTCGAGTCGATCCATCATCTGGAGAGGGGTCTCGGACGACCGCTCCGCGAGGCGGTCGCGCTCCTCCAGACCCTGGAGAGCGTGGAGTCGCACGACCACGCCGAGGTCCCGCCCGGCCTGGGCGGTGTCGCGGAGGAGGGCGTCGTCGAGCGTCTCGATCCGGCAGGGCACGAGCGCACCGGAGATCAGGCCGGACTGCCGTGCGTCCACCCAGTTCAGGAAGCGAAGGGCTCCGTCGAACCCCGAGCGACCTCGGTCCGGCCGCCAGTTCACGCTGCGCCGACCCTGCGAGTCGACGACTCCCACGCCCGAGCGGTAGCTCGGACCTGCGACGAGGCGGATCCCGAGCACCTCGGCCTCCTCCGCCAACGCCACCAGGTCGTCGAACGACTCGGCCCAGTCGCTGTGGACCTCGCTGGCGATGGGCAGACAGGTGGTGATGCCGTGGCAGAGCAGCTGAGCCAGGGCGAAGCGGCGGATGGTCCGTCGCTCCTCGGCTGTGAAGACGGCGCGCGGGCCCGACTCGGCGTAGTCGGCCGACCAGCTGAAGCCACGAGAGTGCTCGGCTGACGACCACGAGTCGAGCAGGGCGTGATCGATGTCGGCGACCGCGTCCAGGTCGATGAGCCCCGGCAGGAGGAGCGCGTTGCCCAGGTCGACGACCTCGTCGCCGGTCGCTTCGCTGCCCACCGGCCCGACGGCGGTGATGAGGGAGCCGTCGACGACGACCTCCGCTCGGCCGAGCAGACGATGGTCGCCCGTCGCCTCGTCGAATCCCAGCACGTGATCCGCGCGGATCCTGGTGGTCACGACTCCGGCTCGCCTGTGTCGACGGCGAGGACGCCGCGTTCCCCGGGCGTCTGATCCTGTACCGGACGGCCGCCGAGAGCGGCTGCGCCACGAGCGAATCGCTCCCGCGGGGACGCGTCGGTCTGCGGCGCGGAGGGCACCGCGACGCGACTCAGCGCGAGGAGTTCCGGCACGCTGGCGTGTGGCTCGTACGACAGCCACCCGTCGTCGAGGAACGGCACGTCGAACGCCGCGCGGTGCAGGTCGAGCGTGATCGCGCACGATGCCGTGACGAGACCGAGGATGGTCTTCCAGTCGACGACGCCGGTGCCGACGGGGACCAGGTGCCGGGCGAATCCCCGGTCCGTGCGTTCCAGAGCCGCGTCGTCGACGAACAGGGTGTGAGTGACGTTCAGCACGCGGCGGGCGGCCACCACCGGATCCTCCAGGCCGACGAGGAGGTTGACCGGACTGAAACCGAGCAGCAGTCCGGGGGCGACGTCGGTGAGGGCGACGGCCTCGTGGCTCGACATCTCCTCGTGCGTCTTCAGAACGAGACGGACGCCGGACTCCGCAGCGACCGTCACCGCCTCGGCGAGGAAGCGCCCGGCGGAGGCGAGCTGCTCGCCGAACGGCACCTCGGTGTCCGTCCGGTCGTCGAGGGCACCGACCGTGATGTGAAGCGCGTCGATCCCGGCCAGCCGTGCAGCTCGGGCGACGCGGCCGACGCCCGAGAGGAGGCTCCCCTCCCCGAGTTCGGCGAGCGCGGCCGAACGCTCGGGGCGCCGCGGATTGACCACGCCCAGTGTCGCCGTCAGCTCGACGCCCGCGGTGGCCGCGTCGGCGCCGGCCCGAATCAGCTCGCCGGGGTCGAGCGCTTCTGACAACCAGGTCAGCGACGGCACCTGCAGCCGCGACGCTCCCGCCCGGGTCGTCGCGGAGAGCGCGTCCGCGAGGTCGCGGTTCTCCCCGGGCAGGTCGCGCAGGATCACGCCGAACGGTCTCTCCGACAGGATCACGAAACGGGTGCGGCGGCCGGCACGCCGTCGAGGACGATGCCCGCCCGAGCGGCGGCGGCGCGAACGTTCGCGACGCTCGTGCGGAGGTAGTCGACGGCGGCGGCGTAGTCGAACGGGGTGTTCGCGTACTCGTCGTAGCTCGGAAGCCCTTCCTCCCGTGCGCGCTTCTCGTACTGGCGCACGAGGCCCAGGTAGGCCACGAGCTCGGTCACGTTCAGATCGGGGTGTCCCGCGAGCCATTCGGGGTCGTAGAGCGACACCTCCAGCCGGCGGGGAGACGGGTTCGCCCCCACCGGCAGCACGTCGTTCTCCTGCTTGAGTTCGAGCGACAGGTGCAGGTCGGGATGTGCTTCGTACAGAAGCGGCAGGATCGCGTCGAGGTCGACGACGCCTTCGCCGTTGGGACGCATCTGATACAGGATTCCGTCGTCTCCGGTGAACAGCGCGGTGTCCTTCAGGTGCATCTGACGGACGTACGGGGCCACCCGCCGTGCCGACAGCGTGGGGTGCTCGGCCCGCTGGACGACGTTCGCGGTGTCGAACGTGATCCCGACCGTGTCCGGCCCGACGGCCTCGACCAGGCGGACCAGCTCGAACGACGTGATCTCCTCGTGCGTCTCGAGGTTCATGTGAATGCCGTTGTCGCGGGCGATGGGCGAGAGGAGCCGCAGGAACTTCTCGATGGCGACGAGTTGATCGGACCAGGTCACGTCGGTGCGGAAGCGGTCGTACGCGAAGCGCCCGGAGTAGGTCTTGATGTTCGCCGTCGACACCCACAGCTCGCTGATGCCGATCTGCGCGGCCGCCTCCATCATCCGGCGGAACCCCAGGACGGTGTCGCCGTCGCCGAGGGCTCTGACCTCCGGCGTCTCCGGGAGGCCATAGGGGTTCACCTTGCCGAGTCCGGACTCGAGGTACATGCCGTGTTCGTCGACGTGCGCCCGGACCTCGCGGAGGTAGCCCGGGTCGAGTGTGGGACTCATGGTCAGCATGGTGCGATAGAACACGCCCGCCAGGCCTTCGCCCGCGGCCGATTCCACGATCTCGATGGGCGTCATCGAGGCGCCGCCGGGGTATTTGAGTGCGTCGGTTCCCAATCGCATGGGTCAGACCTCCAATGTCTTCTGTGGTGGGAGTACGTAGTCGTGAGCGGGCCGCAGCGCCTCATTCTCGGGGACAGCTGCGACGAGCTTTTGGGTGTAGCCGTGCTGCGGATCGGTGAAGATCTCCTCGCGCGAGGCGTGTTCGACGATCACTCCGGAGCGGAGCACGTAGACGTCGGGGCAGAGGTAGCGCACCACGGCGAGGTCGTGGGCGACGAAGAGGAGGGAGAGCCCGAGCTCTTGTCTCATGTCGCCCAAGAGGTTGAGCACCTGCGCCTGGACCGACACGTCGAGGGCGGAGACGGGTTCGTCGCACACGAGGACGCGCGGCTCGACGGCGAGTGCTCTGGCGATGGCGATGCGCTGGCGCTGACCGCCCGAGAACGAAGCCGGGCGCCGTGTCGCGTGGCGGGCGTCGAGGCCGACGAGCTCGAGGAGCTCGGCGACGCGGCGCCCGCGGCTGCGCCCGTCGGGCTGGAGCCGGTGCACGAGCATGCCTTCGGCGATGATGTCGCCGACCGTCATCCTGGGGTTCAAAGAGGCGAGGGGATCCTGGAACACCATCTGCACCGTCCGGCGGAACGCGGCGAGGGGGCGACCTCTCAGGTGCGTGACGTCGTCGCCGTCGAGCTCGATCGTGCCGGCGTCGGCACTCTCGAGCCCCATGAGCGTGCGCAGGAGCGTCGATTTGCCCGATCCGGACTCGCCGACGAGCCCGACCGCCGCACCGTCGGGAACCGCCAGGTCGACGTGATCGAGGGCGACGACGGGAGAGCGGCCGACGCGATGGTACGACTTGCTCAGGCCGGAGACCGAGATCACGCGATCACCTCCAGCGGGACGACCCCGGGGGCGTAGTGGCACGCGACGAGCGCGCCGTCCACGTCGGTCGGGTGCAGAGGGGGCCGCTCGGCGCGGCACAGCTCCGTCGCGAACGGGCAGCGGGCGGCGAAGGCGCAGCCCGGCCCCCGATCGGTCGGTGCCGGCGGGGCGCCGGTGAGCGCGACCAGTCGGTCGTCGCCCGTCAGACGTGGTACCGCCGCCAGCAGGCCGCGCGTGTACGGGTGCGCCGGACGGCGGAAGAAGTCGCCGACGGCGGTCTGCTCGACGGTGCGCCCCGAGTACATGACGACGACACGATCAGCGAGCTCGCCGACGACCCCGACGTCGTGCGTGATGAACAGGACCCCCAGATCACGCGAGGCGGCGACCTCGGACAGGAGAGCCATCACCTGTGCCTGGATCCGGACGTCGAGGGCCGTGGTGGGCTCGTCGGCGACGAGCAGCTCCGGCTCGCTGACGAGCGCCATCGCGAGCACCACGCGCTGGCGCATGCCGCCGGAGAACTCGTGCGGGTAGGCGCCGAGGCGCGCGGCCGCGTCGTCCACACCCAGCTCCTCCAGGGTGCGACGAACCTTGTCGCGAGCGGCGCGGCGGGACAGCCCGCTGCCTCGGAGCGGCTCGGCGATCTGATCTCCGATGCGCATCAGCGGGTTGAGGGCACTCAGCGGATCCTGGAAGACCATGCCGATGCCGCGACCGCGGATCCGGCGGAGCTCGCGCTGACGGAGGCCGACGAGCTCGCGGTCGCCGAAGCGGATGCTGCCCGTCACGGTCATCTCGGGGTCGAGCCCGAGCAACGCCCGTGCAGTGACCGATTTCCCGGATCCCGACTCGCCGACGAGCGCGACCCGTTCTCCGCGGGCGAGGGTCAGGTCGACGTTCTCGACAAGGGGGATCTCGCGGCCGTCGGCGGACGTGGCGCGGATCGAGAGGTCGTGGACGCGCAGGAGGGGGCGGTCATCGTCGTCCTTTCGCGTGGAGCGTGGGATCGCTGCGGAGGTGCAGCATGTCGCCCAGCAGCCCGAAGGCGCCCGTGGTCACGACGATGGCGATGCCGGGGAAGAACGCCGCCCACCACGCGTTGGAGACGATGGCCTGAGCGGAACTGACCATCGCTCCCCACTCGGCCGACGGAGGCTGGGCGCCGGCGCCGACGAACGAGAGGGCTCCCAGGACGAGCACGGTGTTGCCGATGTCGCCGGCCCATTTGACCCACAGGGCGGGGAGGGCGTTGGGCAGGACGTGGCGGGTCATCAGGCGCCAGCGCGACACTCCGAGGACGCGGGCGCCTTCGACGAACGGCATCGCCATCGTCTCCTTCATGATGCCCTGAAGCAGACGGGCGGTGGTCGGCCAGCCGGTCACGATCAGAGCGAAACAGGCTGTCTGCAGGCTGGGACCCAGGGCTGCTGCCACGCCGAGCGCGAAGACCAGCGAGGGGAACGCCAGCCCGAGATCGATGAACCGCGTGAGGAGTTCACCGATCCACCTGGGGCTCATGACGGCGAGCGTGGCGATCACGACACCGACGATCGAGTAGCCGATCACCGTCACGATCGACGCGGTGAGCGAGAACCGGGCGCCCACGACGACTCGCCAGAAGATGTCCCGACCCTGCTGATCGGTGCCGAACCAGTGCGCGGCCGAGGGCGATTGGAGTGACGACAGCACGTGCGACTGGTACACGTTCGGCGCGACGAACGGGCCGACGACGGCGACCAGGACGATCAGGCCGGCGACGACGACGGTCGCGGCATCCAGCGCACCGGATCGCCTGCGTCGCCGCGGCCGTGGGATCCGCCACCACTGTCGCGGCGCGAACGCGAGTGCGCTCGCCGTCGGCGGGTCCGGCATCGCCTCGACCACCGGGGCGGGGGCGGTGTCGACGAGAGGCGACTTGGTCATGCTGCGGCTCCGATCTGCGTTGCGCGGACCCGGGGGTCGCGGATCACCTGGATCGTGTCGACCACGAGCGAGGTCACCACGACGATCACGCCGACGACGAGGACTCCCCGAGCACGGACGCGGTGTCCTTCTGCGACACGGCGTTCGTGATGAACGAGCCGAAGCCGTCCCTTCCGAAGACGGACTCGACCAGGATCGCGCCGGCGAACATCCCCCGAACTCGACGCCGATGATCAGCAGCGCCGGGTTGGCCACCTGCGGTAGGGCGTGCTTCCAGAGGATGCGCCCGCCGGACACTCCCGACGCCCGGATCACCGAGATGTGCTCGCGCTGCAGCACGCGGAGGAGCTCGGCGCGCAGCACCCGGTAGAGCTGCCCGATGAACGGGACGGAGAGCACGAAGGCCGGCAGGATCAGGTGCGCCAGCGCGTCCCCGAAGGCGATCGGCGACCCCTCGAGAAGCGAGTCGACGAGGCGGAAGCCCGTGACCGAGGGCACTTGGACGCCGACCGAGCCGATTCCGGAGATGGGCAGGATCCTCCAGTCGGACGAGATGAGGTTCTGCAGCATGATCCCCAACCAGAACGTCGGCATCCCGGCCGCCAGGATCACGAGAACCCGGCGCAAGGTGTCTCCGGCACCCGTCGTCCGCACGGCCGACCAGACGGCGAGCGGGACCGCCACGGTGACCGTGATGAGCAGGGCCACGACCACGAGCTCGGTCGTGGGCGGCAGGACGGAGAGGATCGCGTGACTCACCGGCCCCTGGCTTGAGCTCGACGTGCCGAGATCGCCGTGGACGAGGCGCCCCAGGTACGCGAGGTACTGCTGCGGGAGAGACCCGGACAGGCCGAGGCGGCGGCGAACCGCCTCGACCTGATCGGGTGTCGCCGAGACCCCGCCGCCGCGCGAGCCTCGTCCCCGGGCGTCAGCTTCGTCAGGAGGAAGACGATCGTCGCGAGGAAGAACAGCGTCAGGATCGCGGCGACGAGTTTCCTGCCGACGTACGCGGCGATCGGAACGGCATGGCTTCGCACGGCGGGTGTCCTCTCTGCGGGACTACTCGGACAGGCGGAGCGACGCGACGGCGAGGCTGCCGTTGGGGGCACGGAGGCCGGCGCCCTGGACGCCATTGCTGTAGGCCGTCAGCGAGTCGACGGTGTACAGCGGCATGACGCCGTGGTCCTTCGTCACCAGCGTCTGGACCTGCTTGTAGAGGCCGCACCGCTCAGCCGCGTCGGGCTCGCTCGTCGCCTTGGCGAGCAGCGAGTCGACCTGGGGGTCGGAGTAGGCGTCCTTGTTCGTGCCGACCGCCTTCGACGAGAACTCCTGCGACACCATCACCCCGGCGTCCGGATAGGGCGCCGCGTCGGTGGCCAGCATGAGCTGGGGGACGGTCGAGAACTTCCCGAGCAGCGTCAAGTAGTCGGCGAAGGCGATGGGCTGGAGCTTCACGGTGATGCCGATCTGCTTCAGGTTCGACTGGAGCAGCGTCGCCTCCTGCGCCTGCTCCGAGAAGGCGGGCTGAAAGCGCATCGTCAGCGTGAGGTTCGCCAGGCCCGCGTCGGCGAGCACCTTCTTCGCCTTCGTCAGGTCCTGCTTGACGGTCGGCAGGGTGGGGCGGCACGACATCGAGGCCGGCAGCGGGCCGTCGGCGAGGGATCCTGCGCCCCCACGGAACTTCGCCAGTCCTCCGGAGTAGTCGTAGGCCAGCGTGATCGCCTCGCGGACGGCCGGGTTCGCGGTCGGCCCCGACGAGTCGTTGAAGTAGACGTACGCGGCCGACGTCGCCGACGACGCGACCTTCAGCCCCGCCGAGACCACGGACTTCTTGTCCGTCGCGGCGATCCCCCGACGTCGACGTTGCCGGCCACGATCTCCTGCTTCGTCGTCGAGGTGTCGTCGATTCGGCGCAGCGTGAGCGTCTTCGGGCGCGCCGAGTCGAACGTCCAGTAGTCGGAGAACCGCGGCAGCGTGTAGGTGCCGCTCGAGACGGAGCCGAGCGTGTACGGCCCGGATCCGGCGTCGTGCGACAGCAACCAGCTCTGTCCCTGGTCGGTCCCTTCGTGCTTGGCGACGAGTGCGGAGTTCAGGATGTAGATGCGGCTCAGGGCGCCCAGGAAGAGCGCGTCGGGTTTGCTGAGGTGGATCGTCACCTGGTGCGCGTTGACGACGTCGGTCGACGCGTACGACGGGATCTGCCCGTCGATGCCGACCCCGAGCGCTTTGTACCGGTCGAGGCTGGCCTTGACGTCGGTGGCGGTCAGTGCGGATCCGTCGTGGAACCTGACGCCCGACTTGAGGGTCACCGAGATGGCGTCCACCGACGAGTTGTAACGGAACTTCGTCGCGAGCGATGAGACGAGCGTGCCCGATGCGTCGTAGGTGACGAGCGTGTCGTAGAGCGCCTGGTCGACGGTGTCGGTCTGAACGTAGTCGGCGCGCGCCGGGTCGATGGTGGTCACTTCGTTGCGGTACGCGACGACAAGCTTGGTCGAGGCGGCCGATCCCGCGTTCGGGTCGGAGCCGGAGCAACCGGCCAGGAGGATGGCGAGTGCGACGCCGGCGCCGGTGGCGGCGGTCAGGCGGGCGCGGTGGCGAAAGAGGTGGATCGACATCGGGGCAACGGCTCCTTGAGGGGGTTGACGAGGCGGAACGCTCTCGTTGGGAAGGTGAAGGAACGGGGCAACGGTATCCCGAATGCTGTTTCGAACAAGCTACGTCATGTTTCAAATGCGTTAAATATGGACAATTGCGGGGATCCACTGTTCCCGTCGATTCGCTTTGGGATACCAAAGCCCTACTATCGCCCTAGCTGCACACCACCATCAGGACCGGCATCGAGCCGGGAGGAGTCCCATGCGAATACTCGTCGTCAACTGCAACACGTCCTCGTCGATGACCGATGACATCACCGCGATCGCGCGTTCGACGGCGGCCGTCGGCACCGAGATCATCGGTGCTCAGCCGGTCTGGGGCGTCGAATCCGCCGAAGGGTTCTACGAGAGCTTCATCTCCGCCGCATCCGTGCTCGACCTGCTGTCCACCTGGTCCGACCCGTTCGACGCCGTGATCATGGCCGGCTTCGGGGAGCACGGCAGGGAGGAGCTCGCCAGCTGCTCGATGTCCCCGTCGTCGACATCACCGAAGCGGCCGCGATGCTGGCGATCCTCGTCGGGCACCGCTTCGGGGTCGTCACGACGATGCCGAGCGCCGTCGCCCCGATCGAGCACAGTCTCGCCGCAGCCGGGCTCGACTCCCGCTCGGTCGGAGTGCGCGCCGCGCAGATACCGGTTCTCGACGCGGCGACCGATCTCGTGGCCACCGCCGAGGCCCTCGCCGTCCACGGGCGAGAGCTCGTGGCCGCCGGCGCCGACGTCCTCGTGCTCGGCTGCGCCGGGTTCGCCGGGCTCGACCTCCTCGTCGAGAACCTCACCGGAGTACCCGCGATCGATGGTGTGGCGGCGGCCGTCACCCTGTGCGAGGCCCTCGTGTCGCTCGGCAAGACCACCAGCAAGGCGGGACCGTATGCCACGCCGTCAGCCACGAAGAGGCGCCCGGGGTGGCCGATCAGCGTCGCCTCGGCCCGCGTCGATGCCACGGAAGGAGCGCAGCATGCCTGACTCGACCTACGCGTACCGCGTCCCCGGGAGCCACAACGTCAGCGCATTCAACGCCGACCCCGAGGTGCGCGATCACCTCGACTTCCCCGAACCGCTCCGACTCATCGACAGCACGCTCCGCAAGTCCCTCTTCACAGCGGGTGCCACGACGACGACCGCCGGATTCCTCCGGATGGCCTCGGCCCTCGGCGAGCTCGGCGTCCGGGACGAGAGCGTCAACGTCAACTGGGCCGGCTCGACGAACCCCTCACCGCAGGAGCTCGCCCTCGTGCGGGCGATCGCGTCCCGCGACTTCGGGTTCGCCCTCAACGTGTACGCGGACACCCTCATCGGCAACGGGCGGGATCCGAAGCCGGTGACGACGCGACAGACGGTCGACGTCCTCGTGGAAGCGGGCGTCGGGATCCTGGGACCGGGAATCGTCGAGGCACCGGACGACGACGCCCAGCTCCGTCAGAAGGACGAGCTCGCCGCCTACTTCGAATACGCGAGAAGTGTCGGGGTGACGACGACGATCACCCTCGCCCAGGTGGGCCTGCGCGACTTCGGGCGCCTCGTCGAGATGTCGCGGTACGCGGTCTCGCTGGGTGCGACTCGACTCGACCTGATGGACTCGACGAGCAGCCTGTCCGTGGATGCCATGACCGTGTTCGTCCGCCGGTTCCGCGACCTCGTGGGGCGTGAGGTGCCGATCACCATGCACATGCACGACGAGTTCGGCCTGGCGACGGCGGGTGCCGTCGCGGCCGCGACCGTCGGAGCCTCACCCGACGTGTCGATGAACGGCGTCTCCTACCGCTCCGGCTTCGCGCCGCTCGAAGAGGTCGTGCTCGCTCTGGAGACCCTCTACGGCGTCGACACGGGCATCGAGCTGAATCGCATCGAGAGCGTCTCGCGGCTCGTCGCCCGCGAGACCGGCATTCCCGTGCCGCCGCTCAAACCGTTGACCGGCGGCTACGCGTTCCTCAAGCACATGCCAGGAGACGCCGCAGCCGCGATTCCCGGCGACCAGTCGGTCTTCCCGCCCGTGAGCCACGGTCTCGTGCCGTCCCGCATGGGGCAGGAGATGACCTGGGTCTGGGGCGGTCTGAGCTCCGACGGTATGACGCGCGCACTAGGACACCGCGCCGGAGAAGAGCTGTCGCCCGCCGAGGTCTCGGCCGTGCGGCGAGTCCTCGATGCCGAGGTCGGAGCGATCGACCGTTATCCTCGCTGGCTCGCGCCCGACGACGCGATCGCCTCTCTGACGGAGGCCGTAGCGATCCTGCGGGCGGGGATCGGCGCTGACGAGCGCGCCGACATCATTCGCACCGCGCTCCCCAGCGCCCCGCTGGCCGATCGCGCCGTGACGGCGACCCTGCCTCTCGACGCCGCGGCGGTGCCTCGCGCCGTCGGCGATCTCCTCCTCGGTACGACGGACGACGACCTCCTCGCCCTTCTGGCGGGCTTTCAACGGCTCGGGAGCACAGCTGGCGAGCCGTCGACTCGAGCGGCCCTCTCCGCGGCGGAAGAGCGCGGGATCGATGCCGCCTCCGCCGCCCTCGCGGAGGCGATCCGGCTCCTGGCGGACGACTACGAGGCGCGATTCGGATTCCGCTTCGTCGTCGCGGCCGACGGCCTGGGGTCGGAGGAGATCCTGCAGGAGCTGGCGACCCGATTGGGGTCGGACCGCGACAGGGAGATCGCGACGACTCGCCGTGCCGCCGCGACCATCGTCACCGGGCGGATCCGCCGGATGCTGGTGGCTCGCAGCCGTGACAACTCGCGCGCGGCTCAGCGATAATGCCACGGGAGGCAGTAACCATGACCGTGATCGACAGGGAGACCGCGAGCACGCCGGGCGTCGACGCGTCGCTCTCGGTGCAGGTCGGAGAGACCATCCGCGAGCGGATCATCCGCGGGCACTACCCGCAGGGAGGCCGCCTCATCGAGGCCAAGCTGGCGGCAGAGCTCGAGGTGTCCAGGATCCCCCTCCGCTCGGCGATCCCGCAACTGGAGGTCGACGGCTTCATCCGCACCCTTCCGAGGCGAGGCGCCGTCGTCTTCCACTGGACCGAGCAGGCCGTCAACGACCTCTTCGACGTCCGACTCGCACTGGAGGTCGCCGCCACCGGCCACGCCGCCCTCGCCGTCGAGCAGGGCAGGAGCCTCGCGCCGCTGCTGGCCGCGATCGACGAATCGCACCGCGCCCTCGACTCGGGCGACGCCTTTCGCGTGGCCGGCGCCAGCACGCTGATCCACCAGAGTGTCGTCGAACTCGCCGGCAACGACCTCCTCACGTCGCTCATGCGCGCGGTCAGCGGCAGGATCACGTGGCTCTTCTACCTGACGTCGCAGCGTGACGCCGACCTCGCCTGCGAGCAGCACCACGCGCTGAGCGACGTCATCGCCACCGGCAACAAGGCCCTCGCGGAGGCCACCGCGTTTGCGCACATAGAACTCGGGCGCAAGCCGTCGCTCGAGGCGATGGCCTCGATCATCTCCGAGCGAATCTGAGGTCGGCATCGGTTCGAACGCCTGGTGCCATTCCTGCAAATGTCATACAGTTGCGGGATGGTCGATCTCGAGCCGTCCCAGCGGCGCATCCCTCTTTCGGTCCAGATCAGCGACCAGCTCCGGGCCCACATCGTCAACGGTGACTGGGCGGTCGGTGACAGGATCCCCGGCGAGCACGAACTCGTCGAGGCTCTCGGCGCGAGCAGGAGCACGGTGCGGGAGGCCCTCCGAGCGCTGGCCCACTCCGGTCTCCTCGAGGCCCGCCCGGGAGACGGCACCTACGTCAGCGCCTCGAGCGAACTCGACCTCGTCCTGCGCCGCCGAGCGCGCGCGGAGTCGTCCATCGCCGTCTTCGAGGTCCGGGAAGCCCTCGAACTGCAGGCGGCCAAGCTCGCGTGCCTTCGAGCCACGCCCGCGCAGGTCGCCTCCCTGAGCGAGCTCCTCGACCGGAGGGATGCCGCCGTGTCTCCGGTGGAGCACCTCGCCTTCGACCAGGCGTTCCACCTCGAGCTCGTCGCCGTCGCCGGCAACGCCCTCCTCGCTGAGATGTACCGGAACCTGGACCGCGCCGCGACGTATCCGATCGACGACCGGCATCGCGTGGCGTCGAACGAAAGGTGGCCGGCCGCCGACCCCCACCGCGAACTCGTCGACGCCCTCCGCGAGCGCGACGCGGCCCGCGCGAGCAGCGCGGCCGAGTCGCTCATCACCCTGGCCCGCGAGGTCTTCGTCGCCGCTGGAGAGGAGTGACCGTGGCACCCTCACGCGAGCCGATCGCCACAATCGCCACGACCACCACGACCGCCTGGCGAAACGCCGTCATGGGGCTGTTCGCGCTGGGCGGGGTCGCCGTGTCGACGTGGGGCCCACGCCTTCCCGCCATCCGTGAGTCGCTCCACCTGGGCGACGGCGTCGTCGGCCTCGCCCTGGCGGGAGTGGCCGTCGGATCGGTCCTCGGCCTCGTCGCCTCGTCCCCGCTCCAGGGAAGGCTCGGGCCACGCCGCGCCATCGCAGGAGCGCTCCTCCTGATCGCGTGCGGCATCGCCGTCGTCGCCATCGGAGCAGGAATCGCGGCATCGCTCCCCGTGACTCTGGTCGGGTTCGTCGCCGCCGGATTCGGGATCGGCGCCCTCGACGTCATGATCAACGTCCAGGGGTCGGCGATCGAGAAGACCACCGAAAAGACCGTCATGCCGATGCTGCACGCGGCCTGGTCGGCCGGAGCCATCCTCGGCTCGGGAATCGGCGCGGGCGCCGCGGCCCTCCGAATCGACTTCCCCTGGCAGTTCCTCGGTGAGGCCCTCGGCATCGCCGTCCTCGGAGTGGTGTGCGTCCAATTCCTTCCCGCCGGTCCGGTCGATCCTGAACCGGTCGTCAGGAGGCCGGTCGGCGTCCGGCTGCGTGAGTGGGCCGGCGGCTGGAGCGATTGGCGGCTCCTCATGATCGGGCTGGTCATGCTCGGCGTCGAACTCGGTGAGGGCACGTCGAACAGCTGGCTCACCCTCGCCGTCCGCGACGGACACCACCAGACGGACGCCGTCGCCGCGCTCTTCTTCACGGCCTTCGCCATCGGCGAGACCGGAGCACGCGTCCTCGGCGGTCCGCTCGTGGACAGGATCGGCCGCGTGAAGACGGTGCGCTTCACCACGGCCATCGGCGTCGCCGGGCTCCTCCTCTTCATCCTCGGTGGGCCGGCCTGGGTGGTCCTCGTCGGCACCGTTCTCTGGGCGGTCGGCGTCTCGATGGGCTTCCCGCTGGGCATGTCAGCCGCGGCCGACAGCGGCCCGAACCCCGCCGCCCGGGTGAGCGTCGTGGCCTCCATCGGCTACCTGGCCAACCTCGGCGGGCCGCCGGTCATCGGTGCGCTCTCCGAGGCGGTCGGACTCCTGAACGCCCTGTGGCTCGTCGTGGCGCTGCTGGCCATCGGTTTCCTCGCAGCCGGCGCCCTCCGGGCTCGGCAGGTCGGCCGCGTCGGTCAGGGCCCTTCGGCCCGGTGAGGCCGACTGTCTGGTCACACAAGGGTCCGGGTGCTTTGATGAGCACGTGGACCAATGGACGGGCGGACTGCCCCCGGCAGCGCATGAGCGCATAGCGCGACAGCACGCCAGCGGCACGACCGGGTCTCTCTTCTCGGCGCCGGCCGCGGCAGCGGCGAAAAGCGCAGGGCTCGCCCCGGTGGGCGAGGTGTTCGGCTCGATCGCGATGAACCTCGGCTGGTCGGGCACGGGCTGCAACTTCTACGGGATGCGGTCGGGCGGTCTGGGCGGCATGGGCGGCATGGGCGGCGGCCTCTTCGGCGGAAACGCCTTCGGGTACCAGACACCTGTGACGACCTCCGGCGACCACGGTGGTTACGCCGGCTTCGCCCCCTACGTGAAGGCCTTCCAGTACGGCTGGCACGAGGCCGTCAACCGCATGCTGGCCGAAGCGCGGATGCTCGGAGCCGAGGGGATCGTGGGGGTCAAAGTCAGCCGCGTGCGCATCGATGCGTCCGCGTACGAGTTCACGGCCATCGGCACCGCGGTGCGGAGTGTCGACACGGCGCTCGTGGCTCGGCCGACCGTGCCGGGCGAGATCTGGTACGCCGACCTCTCGGCCGAGGACTGCGCCAGCGCGATCCACTCCGGCTTCCAGCCGCGCGAGATGGCTCTCGGCCTGTCGGTGTCGACGAAACACGAAGACTATCTCCTGAAGCAGCAGCGCTCCGCCTGGGCCGGCAACCAAGAGATCGAAGGACTCACCCTCCTCGTGAACGCCGCCCGGCACGATGCCCGCAACCAGCTCGTCGCCCGGGCGAAGCGAGACGGAGGCGCCGACCTCGTGATCACCCACCAGAGCATCACCGAGTTCGACACCGCCTGCGGCGAGGAGGTCGACCTGCACGCCGAGGCCGTCTTCATCGGCACGATCCTGGTGCCCGGCCCGATGCGAGACTTCCGCACCCGGAGACGACCAGGATCCGCCCGGGTGACGACCGTCCTGCCCCTCACCGACCCCGGGGTCCGCACCCGGCGAAACCACTGATCAGTGCCCGCCGGCGCACCTGCCCTCGACCGATAGAAGGAACACCGATGTCCGACTCCCCCGACCTGTCCGCCGTCTCGCTGCCCGCCGATGCCAGGGCGCGCCTCGCCGACGGCAAGGCGCGTCTGTTCACCTCCGACCTCTCGGTGAACGAGTTCCTCCTGGTGCGGCAGGCCGGATTCAAGCCCGTGGGGCTCGTGCTCGGCTCGAGCGTCTATCACGTCGGGATCCAGGTCGGCAGGTGGTCCAAGAACATGGAGATGGACAAGCTCAGCCAGGCGATGTACCACGCCCGCGAGCTGGCCATGACTCGGATGGAGGCCGAGGCCGACGCGCTCGGCGCGGACGGGATCGTGGGAGTCCGCCTCGAGATCGAGTTCAAGGAGTACGGCAACGACCTGGCCGAGTTCATCGCGATCGGCACCGCGGTGATCGCCGACGAGGCGCCGCCCGTGGGCACCTGGCGCAACAACAAGAACCTGCCGTTCACCTCCGACCTGTCGGGGCAGGACTTCTGGACCCTGATCCAGTCCGGCTACGCGCCTCAGGGCCTCGTCATGGGCACCTGCGTCTATCACATCGCCCACCGCGGCATGATGGCGTCGATGGGCACGATGGGTCAGAACGTCGAGATCCCGCAGTACACCGAGGCCCTCTACGACGCGCGCGAACTGGCCATGGGCCGCATGCAGGCCGAGGCGGAGGCACTCTCGGCCGAGGGCGTGGTCGGCGTACAGCTCCTCTCGCTGCCGCACCGCTGGGGCGGCCACACGACGGAGTTCTTCGCGATCGGCACGGCCGTCCGGCCGCTGCGCGAAGACCACGTCATCGCTGTGCCGAGTCTGGTCCTGCCGCTCACCGACGGGCCGTACCGGTGAGCGTGACCCCTCTCTTCAGCCCGACGCCCGACGATCCGCAGTCGCTTCTGGCGAGCCTCGTCGAGGGCGCCACCCGCGCCCTGCCCGCGGGAGTGGCCGATGGCGTGCTCGACGTCGAGCGCGCTCGGAGTGTGAAAGACCGACTGTCGGGCGGCGCCGGGCAGATCACCCAGCTCAAATTGACCGGCCCGAAGGACGCCCTCACACTGCGGTTCGAGGGCAAACGACTCGTCGGCGAGTCGGCCTACGTCTCGGGCGGCGTGATCATCTCGCGCAAGACGCTGCCGCTCGGCGACTGGCTGACCGCTTTCGCCGGCGAGATCGCCGCCATCGCGGCAGATGCCGCGGGCGACGCCGCGTCCGCCGCCCGAGCCCTGCAGGTGCTGGGCGTGCAGCCGGCGGGCTCCGACGTCACGGTCGACGAGGCCGACGTCGACGGCGGCCTCCGGCTGCTGCCCGCTCGCCTCGACGGGCGCATCCCGCCGGCTGCCGGCGAGATCGTCGCGCGCATCGCGAGTGCGCTGCGCGACACCCTGCCGCGCGTCCTCGGGGGTGGTGACACCGAGATCCTGGTCCGCCGGACGGCGACCGCCTACCTTCCCGACACGATCAAGGCCTACGTGGCCCTGCCAGCCGACTGGGCCCGGTCGCACCGCTTCACGGACGGCTCGACGGCCGCCGACATCCTGGTCGCGCAGCTCGTGACGCTCGACGAGGCGGTGGGCAGGATGCGAGACGCGGCGATCGAGCGGGACGCCTCGGCTCTGCTGGTCAACGGCAGGTTCCTCTCCGACCGCTTCGCCACGTCGAGCCTCGACCTTCCGTAGCCCCGGCGTCACTGCCCGATCGCGTCACTGCCCGATCGCGCCGCGGCCCTGGTCGCGCTGCTGCTCTGCGCGCGACCGCTCGAGGTGGCTCTTCGACCGCTGGATCTGCCCCTCCAGGGCTGTCACGGTGGTCGCCATGCCCTCGACGGCCTTCGCCCGGTAGCTGTCGATGTCGTCCATCGTCTGGAACACGTTGTCGAACGCGTGCTGCAGCGTCTCCACGCTGACTCCGGAGTTCGTGGCCTGCTCGTGGATCATGCCGGTCTGCTGCTTCAGGAGTTCGCTGGTCCGGCCGATCATGGTGTTGGTCGTCTCGTTCAGGGCGCCGATCTGATCGAGCACGAGCCGCTGGTTCGCCAGGGCCTGAGCGACGACGACCGCTGTGCGGAGAGCCGCCACCGTCGTGGTCCGGGCACGCTCGACCCCCTTGATCAGCTCGAGGTTGTTCTTGCGGATCATGTCGAGCGCCAGATACCCCTGAACCGACACGGCGATCTGCGTCGTGAGGTCCTGTCGGCGTTGACGGACCGGGAACAGGGCGTCGGCGAGCAGCGAGTCGGCGGCTTTCGGGTCGGTCGGCCGGAGTTCGTCCGCCCTGCGACTGATCGCCTCGTCGAGAGCGCCCGCCAGGGAGGCGTACTCGCCCAGCTTGCCCATCGTGGTCCACAGGCTCCGGCGCTCCTGCTCGATCGAGGCGTTGTCTTTGCGCAGGCCGTCCTGACCGGAGACGAGCGCGTTGACGATGGCGTCGATCTGCTTCTGCGCCGACTCGTAGCGCTGGAAGTAGTGGGTCAGTTTTCGATTGCCGGGGATCCTGCCCAGGATCTTCCGCACACCGGTCAGTTCGGCCCGAGCGGGGTCGAGATCGGTGATCGTGGAGCGGAGGTCGGTGAGGCTCTTGGCCACCTTGGCTTGCGGCGCCGCGGCGTCACCGCGCCCTTTCGCTGCGGCGAGCGACGACGACGGGCGGTCGAGCATGCGATTGGAGACCTGCGAACTCGCCGCGATCTCGTGCTCCCCCATGCGGACGATGTCGTCGATCTTCTTCGAGAAGGCGGGGCTTCCCGGCTCCTCGGAGGCGAGGTCCGCCACGAACGCGGCCGCCTTGTCCTGCAGCTCGGACCGCTTGTCGGCCGGGACCGCGACCATGCCGACGGCCTGCTCGCCCTCCAGTTCGGGCACCGCAGCGGGCGGGGTCAACTCGACGCCCTGCGCGGGCTCCTCCGGCGGCGTCAGCGGCTGGCTCAGATCGAGGTCGGACATCGGCGCTCCCACTCCCTGCGCCGTCGCAGGCGCGTCAGTGCCCAGCGTAGGACTCGGCGCCGTGCGGTTCGCAGGGAATGTTCGATCGAAGTAGCCTTCTAGGTCATGAGCATCGAGACGTTCCGCGATGCGCTCGTCGCTCCGGGCGAGGCACACCTGCCCGATCGCTTCTTCGACCGGCTCATGTTCAACCTGCACCCCGTCGACGCGACCACCCCGTCGATCATCCTCGGGGCCGGCGTCTATCCCGGAGCGAACACCATCGACGGCTTCCTCGTCGTGACCGGCGCGGAACAGCAGGAGAACCTCCGATTCTCCAGCGAGCTGGCGGCCACGGACGGAACGAGCGTCGGTCCCCTCCGGTGGACGATCGAGGAGCCCCTCGCTCGCTGGCGACTCCGGATCGAGCCCAACCGCACGGGGCTCGAAGGCGAAGTGGTCTGGACGGCCCGGACGACACCGTGGATCGGCAGCGTCAGAGTCGACAACACCGCCGAGCCCGCGACGACCTTCGACCACCTCTTCCAGTCCGGAACGTACGCGGGCACCCTCCGTCTCGCCGGGCGTCCTCTCTCGGTCGACGGCTGGTTCGGCCAGCGCGATCGGTCCCGCGGGGTCCGCACCATGACGGGCGGACAAGGCCTCCACCTGTGGTTCCAGGGGCAGTTCGACGACCGCTCGATCGGCTTCCTGCTGGTCGAGGGACGCGACGGTTCTCGGCTCCTGCTGGAAGGGGCCGTGATGCCGACCGACGGACCCCTCGACGACGTCGTCGACGTGAAGCACGACCTCGACTTCGACCGGGACCTCGACCTGCGAACGGGGCGGCTCCGGGTGACGACGTCGGGCGGCTTCGACTACGACCTGACGATCGACGCGTCCGCGCGCGGGGCCTACATGGCCGGCGCCGGTTACGGCGGACATCACGGTCGACCGGTCGGCGTCGACCACGAGGAGTACGACGTGTATCCGCTCGACGGCTCGACGACTCCTCTCACCCTCGACACCGCGCTCACCGACCGGTTGTCGCACCTCCGGTGGGGAGATCGGCGCGGCATCGGCATCGTCGAATTCGCTCACTCTCGCAGCAGGTCGTACCACTACCGGCCCTCGTTGCGTCCGCGCGTCTGATCGGCGTCACGGGGTGACCGTCGTCGCAGAGCGCCCGAGCCCGCTGTCGCGCTGCCGGTCGAGGCCTCCCGATCGCGTCACCGATCCTGCTCGCCGACGAGGGGCCACCCGGCGAGAATGCTGTACCAGCTGGTGAGGAAGCCGAACCACTCGCGCTCGGGGCCGGTCAACGCCCGCACGGACTCGTACCCCTCGAGGAGGATCTGTCGCGCCGCCGCCGAGGTCGGCCCCCACTCGCGAAACAGCGTTCCGAGGTAGACGCCGGCGTGAGCCAGATCGCTGACGGGGTGGTCCCAGGCGACCTCGTCGAAGTCGAGGATGGCGACGACCTGCGAGTCGCGGGTCACCAGATTGGCGGACCGGTAGTCGTTGTGGACCGCCTGCGGGCCGACGTCGAGGGCCGGCAGGGCCGAGAGGTCTCGCAGCAGCCGCCCGTCGGAGTCCGGCGGTCGGCTCGATCCCGCCATCCAGTCGAGCACTCGCGTGCGGAGGTCGACGTGCGGAGCGCGGTGAGCCAATTCGGCGGAGGCGGTCGGCAGCTCGGCCATCGCCTGATGAAGCCGGGCCAGGTGGGCCCCGGCACGGCGAACGGCCGCGTCGTCGGCGACATCCAACGGCGCGCCCTCCACGACGGGCTGCACCGACACCGAGAACGGACGGGACGGGCCGGCGATCACCTCTCGGCCCTGCCCCGACCGGCTGAGGATCGGCGCGGCAACGGGAACGCCGCGCTCGGCCAGGGCCGAGATGAGGTCGGTCGTCGCGGCCAGCTTCGCGAAGCGCGCCTCAGCCCCCGACCACTTGCAGATCAGCGTCTGCCCGCCCTCCTCGACCTCGACCCAGGCGATGGCGTTCTGATCGCTGATCACGATTCGCTCGCAGTGCAGGACCGTCAGGGCCCACCGGTCGCGCAGTGTCGACGTCAGCCACGAGGACCCCTGGTCGAATCCGGTGAACCCGAAGCGACTCCGGAACGCCTCCGTCGCATCGATCGACTCCCACAGCATCGACACTCCGGACGGGAACACCGGCCGCTCCTTTCTCGTCGAGTCGACGGTCAGCCGAGCGTGGTGGTGGCCGCACGGAGTTCGTCGAGGGCCGCCAGGGCGTAGTGCGCCAGATCGTTCTCAGACTGGCGGTCGCCCTCCGACCATTCGGCGAAGCCCCGACTGAACGCGAGGACCCCCAGCTCGGCAGCGACCCGGGCGGGCCACTCGGACACCCCCGCGAGACGAGTGCCGTCGAGATGGCGGTGGCGAGGCCGACGCTCTTGATGAGATGACGTTCGCGGAGTTCGGCGCTGGCGGCGACCGCCGCCTTCAGGCGCGGGCCGAGTTCGCGGTTCAGGGGACCCATCTCGCCCGACACTCGCCGAAGTCCTGCCGCGACGGCCTCGAGCGGGGTCGACTCGGGCGGCGCTTCGGTGATCCCGTCTGCCAGGAGGTGGCTCAGAGTCTCTTGCCCAGCGACCAGGATGTCGCGCTTGTCCGGGAAGTACCGGAAGAAGGTGCTTCTCGTGACCCCCGCGCGCCCGGCGATCTCGGCGACCGTCGTCGCGTCGTAGCCCTGCTCCGTGAACAGGTCGACGGCTGCGAGCACGAGTCGACCGCGCGCATCGGGTTCCCACCTGGCCATGTGTTCATCCTATCCATGAGACACATGTCTCATCACCCTGCTACAGTGATGAAACCATCGTCTCATCACTTATCTCGGGAGATCTTCATGCACGTCTTCGTCACAGGTGGCAGCGGCCGGATCGGTTCGGCCGTGGTCGCCGAACTCCTCGCCAACGGTCACACCGTCTTAGCCCTCGCCCGCTCCGATGCCTCCGCCCGCAGCCTCGCATCGGCCGGCGCGACCACCCTTCGCGGCGACCTCGCCGACCTCGCCGCCCTGCGCGATGGAGCATCCCAGGCCGACGGCGTGATCCAGATCGCCTTCGGCAACGACTTCAGCAGCCCCGAAGCGCTCGTTCGGGCGGTGACCGAAGAGGGCGCGGCCCTCGCTGCGCTGGGTGAGGAGGTCGCCGGCAGCGACCGCCCCCTGGTGACCGTGTCGGGCACGCCGGCCGCCGCGGGGCGGCCCTCCACCGAGGACGACCCGCTGCCGACGGGCGGCCCCGTCGGCGGTCGCAGTGTCTCGGTGCTGGCCACTCTCCAGCTGGCGTCGCGCGGCGTTCGCAGCGTCGCGATCCGCCTCCCGCGCACGGTCCACAGCGACGGCGACGGCGGGTTCGCCGGCATGCTGACGATGATCGCGCGGCAGAGCGGCGTCTCCGGGTATCCCGGCGACGGCTCCCAGCGCTGGCCGGCCGTGCACGCGCTCGACGCGGCCGTCCTCTTCCGACTCGCTCTCGAGAACGCTCCGGCCGGGTCTGCCTGGCACGCCGTCGCCGACGAGGGCGACGCCGTCCGCGACATCGCCGCAGTCATCGGGCGTCGTCTCGGCGTTCCGGTGCAGTCCGTGGCGCAGGAGACCTACGGCGCTCTCGGCCCGGTGTTCGCGGCCGACCAGCCGGCGTCGAGCGCCTTCACGCGCGCGACCCTCGGGTGGCAGCCCACGCACCTGAGCCTCCTCGACGACCTCGAGAACATCCAGCCCTGACGCCCGGCGGGCTCAGTCGCGACGGAGCACGACCTCCGCTGCGTCGATGCCGTCGTCGCCGCGAGCGCCGAGATCGCGGTCGAAGACGCGCCGCACCGAATTGCCGGCGAAGTCCTCCAGCCTCACGTCGACGTGCACCTCGTGCAGGGCCTCCCCGAATCCGGCGTAAACGACCACAGCGTCGCCGCAGGATCGAGAGCGGCGCGGCCGGGCACCGGAACCCCGTGTCCGTCCGTCACCCGCAGGTAGCGCCGCACGAGCGTGCTGTCGAGCCCGCGGTCGAATCGCAGGACAAGCGGTTCTCCGGCTGCCGTGGGCCAGCGAACCTCCCAGAGGGCCGGATCGACACGGGATCGTACGGGCGGCCCGACGCGATACGTCCGTCGCGCGGCGCTCGAGAGCGGAGCACCTGTGGCGTCCCGCAGCTCGGCATCGACGACGAGCGTCACCCGGCCGCCGGCGCGGATCGGGGCTCCCGCTCGAACGTGAGGCTGAAGGCCTCTCTTGATGCGGCCTGGCTCCAGCAGGACGGTGAGCCGACGACGGTTCCGATCCCAGAGCTCCGGCGGCATCTCCAGGAGGCTCCCGGCCGACTCGTGGCCCGTCTCGTCGAGCAGATGCACGTGCCCGGCGGCCGATCCTTCCTCCATCGGGGCGGAGAAGGTCACCGAGAAGCGCAACAGGTTCGCGGGGACCTCGCCGCTCCCCGGCTCGATCGCCTCGACGACGGTGCTGGAGCGTCGTTCTGCTCGGGGAGCCTCGGTGCGCGCCAGCTCTCGCCAGTCGCGCCCGGGCCCCTCCGGGCGGCCGAGGACGACGTATCCGGTCCCGGGCACGGCGGCGAAACGCGGCGTGAAGCAGGCGGCGTCGTCGTCCCGATCCCACGTCCCGGCCGTCACGACGACGTCCGGACCGAGCGCGAGCGCCCCGACCGGGACGACCGCCAGGTCGTCGGGAAGACCGGCGCCACGAACGACGAGGACGCCGAGACGCCAGCCCGCGCGGACCTCGGTCAGAGCTCTGCTGCGCCGAGGGTGCGCAGGCGGGTGTCGCCGCCGTCGTCTTGAATCACGACCACGCGGCCGCGGTCGAGCGACGCCATCCACGTGACACCGGGGTGATCGAGGTTCTCCCGCGGGATACCGAGCGAGGAGTCGGCATCCGAGAGCGGTTTGTCGAGTGCCTCTTGACCGGCGATGGACGAGGCCGGGATCTTCAGCAGGGGGTGGCGGGTGTTGGAGACCAGCAGGAACTCCTCCCCGTCGCGGTCGTACGACACGATGCTGAACGGCTGGTTCATCGGCCCGAGCTCGGCTACCGTGCGCCCGCGGACGAGACCCTCGCCCCGAAGCTGATCGACCGAGAAGTGGACGACGGGTGTGCACGTGTACGTGGCGAGGATGCTCGAACCGCCGTCGAAGGACGTGAGCGCGCGAATCGGCGACTGCGTCTCGTACTTGCCGTGGTCGACGTGGAAGATCTCCACCGATGTCTCGGTGGCCGCGGAGTCGAAGGGGTAGCGGATCTGGCGAAGCCGCGACGTGAACTCCTCGTTGCTGAGGCCTGCCACGAAGAGGGTGCCGTCGACCCAGGCGAGGTCGGTGATCGTCGAGCGGTGAAGCGGGACCTGGGCGATGTTCAGGGTCACACCGTGGATCTCTCTCGGCGTCGACGACGGTTCGGTCCCGTCGAGCCAGACGTCCGTGCGCTCGTCGTCGGCGGTCGGGGCGTCGTCGAGGGCGAAGGACGTGACGGGCAGGTCATCGAGTTCGACGACGGTCAGCTCTCCGTCCGTTCCGGCCCGCACGATCGCGGGGCCGGCTTCCGGGCCGCGGCCGCGGGCGATCGAGAGGTACACGGCGTGCGAGGCGGGGTGCACGGTGATCCCTCGAAGGAGCGCGTCCTCGCGTTCGACCCCGAGAAGCGACGCGACCTTCGTCCCCAGCTGGTCGACGCGCACCTCGGCCGCCTCCGCAGCGTCTTCTTCCGGAGGGAGCTCGAACGCGAAGATCGTCGCCCGAGCGACGTCGGCCGCGAAGAGGATCGACGTGCCGTCGGGCGACACCTCCGGAGCGAAGAGAAGGGATCCTGCCGAAAGCAGTGTCGATGGTGCCGTGAGCGTCACAGTGTTCTCCCGCCTCGAGGCGGACCGCGCTCACGGAGAGCGCACCGCCGAGTTCCGACGAGAGCCGGGCGACCCGCGTCGATCGGTTGAAGGGTACGCCTCGGAGATGGCCGACGCCTCGGCGGGCGGTCGCGACGGGAGACCGACCGGACGACCTCGTCCGTTACGGTGGACCGATGGGGACCACGAATCCGTCGCGCACCGCTTGGCCGGATCTTCCGGACGCCGTCCGCCGTCACGTCGAGGAGACCCTCGGAGGCCCCGTGACACGGGCGACCTCGCAGGTCGACGGTTTCTCGCCCGGAAGCGCCGACCGCGTGGAGACGGCGGACGGCCGGCGGGCTTTCGTCAAGGCCGTCGAACGACAGCAGAATCCGGGTGCCTTCGATCTGCACCGGCGAGAGATCTGCGTCATGGCGGCTCTCCCCCGAGCGTGAGTGCGCCCACGCTCCTCTCGTCCTACGACCGCGACGAGTGGGTGGCGCTCGTCCTCGACGACATCGACGGACGTCATCCCGGCGGCGCGCTGGACGGCTCGGACGTCGGCGCCGTCCTCGACGCCTTCGCGACCTTCCCGCGGGTCGAACGGCCGGACCAGGGCGGATTGCCTCGAGTCTCCGACGAGATCACCGACGAGGCCTCCGGCTGGCGCGAGGTGCTCGACGACGGTGCCGCGGCAGACCTGCCGGAGTGGGTCCGGCAGTCGATCGATTCGCTGGAGAGCGCCGCGGCGGAGGCGAGCACCGCCCTCTCCGGCGATTTCCTCCAGCATCTCGACTCCCGGGCCGACAACGTGCTCCTCGATCAGGCGGGCAGGGCCTGGATCATCGACTGGCCGTGGGCCGGAGTCGGTGCGAGGTGGGTGGACGGCCTGATGTACCTGTTCGATTGCCGGGTCCGCGGAGAATCGGTCGACACGGAAGGCGTCCTTCGATCCCATCCGCTGTTCGACGGGGTGCCCGAGTCGAGCGTCGACGCCGTGCTCTCGGCCATGAGCGGGGGCTTCTTCGCCAAATCCCGGCGGCCGGCACCACCGAACATGCCGACACTGCGCGCGTTCCAGAAGACCGAAGCCTTGGCGGGGATCGACTGGCTCCGCGAACGGTGGCAAGCGAAGGGGTGAGGCGTTCGTCGTTCGGCTCGGCGGTCACGGCTTTCGCCCCGCCCGTCCTGATCGTCCCGGCCCGCCGTCAAGCCCCGAAAGAAGGGCTTCTGCGGCGAGCTCGCGTCGGCCATGATGGCGGAATGCGAGATTCGCGTGTCTGACGCCGGAACCACGAACGGTTCCTTCGATCCTGCGACCGTCGAGCTCCTGATCGCCTGGCAGAAGCTCGAGGTCTCGAGCCGGCAGGTGCGGGAGGAGTTCGCCGACCGCGCGGGGCTGTCCCTCAACGACTTCCAGACGCTCGTGTTCCTGTCCGCGAAACAGGACAGCACACCGAAGGCCGTGGGTCTGGCGCTCGGCCTGACGACCGGTGCCACGACCGCGCTGATCGATCGCCTCGAGAACGGAGGCTACGTCACGCGCGAACCTCACCCCACCGACCGTCGCAGCACACGACTCGTTCTCACGGACACGGGGCTCACCGCAGCGACCCGGACGGGTGCCAGGTACTTCGAGGTGGTCAGGTCCACCGTTCCCCCGGAGGACCTCGCGAGCGTGACGTCTCTCTTCTCCCGTCTGGCCGACGCGCTCGACGCGACCCTCGGCAGCGGGTGACCGCGGCCTCGGCATCCCGCGGCAGGCCGGCGGGGCGCGCGAGGATGGGTGTCGCCCCAGCCGGAGGCTCGTACGCTGGCGGGGAGGCATCGGGCATCGGGAGGCAGGCATGGCGGTCGACACGTCGACGACAGCGATACCTGTCGGCGAGACCTCCTTCGCGCGGGTGCGGCGCACCGTCACGAGACCGATCCGGCGCGCCATTCGCTTCGTCGCGACGTCCGACCCGGATCTCTCCCGGTTGCGGAGCGCGAGCACGACCATCACGTGCCTCGTCGTGGTGGCCGTCATCCTCTTCGGGCTGGCCGCGATCACCGGCCTGTCCGCTGCCGGCGCGATCCCCGGCCTGATCCTCACGATGCTCGCCTGCAACGCGATCCGCGAGCCGCGCGCGAAGCCGAGGGCGGTCTCGATCCTGCTGCTCGTCCCGTCGTCGATCGCGGCCGTGACGATCGCGTCGCTGACGCACGACGTGCCGCTCGTGGCCGACGTCGTCTTCGTGGCGATAGCGATGGCGGCCGTGTTCGTGCGCGTGATCGGACAGCGCGGCGTGTCGATCGGGATGGTCGGCTTCATGTCGTACTTCATCGCCATCTTCACCAAGGTCGACGTGGCCGAGCTGCCCGTCGTCGCCTGCGCCGTCACCATCGCCGCCCTCGTGGTGATCACGCTGCGCTACCTGCTCCGCCCGAGACATCCCGATCGCGACCTGCGACGCCTCCTGCGCGCTCTCGGCGTCCGAGCCGGACGCGTCCTCGACGTGATCGACGACGGCGTCCGCGCGGGCGGGATCGACGAGAAGCTGCACCGGTCGGTGACGTCGCGTCTCGCCGCCAGCAGTTCGACGGCCGCGGGCGCGGAACAGGTCCTCGACACCGCCGACCACCCTCTCGTCGGCGGAATCTCGAACGACGAGCTGAGCGTGCGGATCTTCGACTTCCAGTTGATGCTCGAGCGGTTGCACAGCATCGTCCGCCGGGTACTGCTGGACCACAGCATGACGGACGACCAGCGGTCGCAGCTGTCGACGCGACTCCGGGAGCTGCGTCGGGCGGTGCACTCCCCGGTGCGGCTGACCCGTTCCGTCGACGAGGTCCGTCCGTCCTCCGGCCCTGCGGCGCCCCTCACGTCGGCGGTGCCGATCGCTTCCGGCCACGGAGCGCACGTGTCCGTCGGCGGAGTGTCCGACAGCGACGAGCGTCTCGAAGCCCTGGCCCGCGTGATCCGGTTCGGCTTCTCCTCGTGGCAGGGCATCGTCGCTCGCGGGCCGGACGGCGACTCGTCGCAGGCGGCCGAGACCGTCGACGACCTCGACGATCTCGAGCGCTCCGACCCCGCCGAGAACGACGACGCTCGGGGCGACGGCTCGGAGCCTCCGAGCAGGCTCGCCGCCCTTCCGCAACTCGCACGGACCGCCGTGCAGGTGGGCCTGGCCGCCGCCCTGGCGATCGCCGCCGGCACCGCGCTCTCCTCGACCCGGTGGTTCTGGGCCGTCATCGCGGCCTTCGTGGTCTACGTCGGCACCTCCACGCGCGGCGAGATCCTGTCGAAGGGGTGGCTCCGCGTCGTCGGGACCCTCGGTGGCGTCGTGCTCGGGGTCCTGATCGCCGGGGTGGTCGGCGGCAACCTCGTCGTCTCGATCGCCCTCATCGTCGTCTGCCTGTTCCTCGGGTTCTACTTCATGCAGGTGTCGTCGATGTGGATGATCTTCGGCGTCACGACGATGCTCGCGCTGCTGTACGGCCTGCTCGGCGAGTTCAGCATCGGCCTCCTGCTGACCCGGCTGGAGGAGACAGCCGCGGGCGCGGGAATCGGCATCCTCGTCTCCTACGTCGTCTTCCCGAACAGCACGCGCGATGCCATGCGGACCCGGACTCGCGCCTTCCTCGACGCGCTGTCGTCCTCGCTCGAGACGGCGGTGCAGCGACTCACCCTGCCGACGCCGCGCGCCGAGGCAGTCGTCGCAGCGCCCGACGACGCCCGGGCCCTCCGCGACACCTTCCTGGCCCTGACGACCACGAGCAAGCCCGTGACCCAGGGCTGGGCCGGCGTCTCGAACCGGTCGGGCACGCGGCGGACGCTGGTCATCCTCGGCGCCTGCGAGTACCACGGCCGCGCCCTCACCAGGCTGGCCGACGGCGCCGTCGGGGCGGCGGACACGGTGAGCCTGCAGGATGCCCTTGCGCGGGCAGTCGATGCGGTGCAAGCCGACATCGACGCGTTCGTGAGCGCGCTCGAGTCGAAGATGACCGAGGTCACGTTCCATCCGGCCGGCGACGTCATCGACCTGCTGGAGGACCACGCCGACCTCGACGGGTCACGCTCCCACCGCTCGCTCGTCGGATTCGCCCGGCACCTCCACGCCATCGACCAGGCCCTCTGCGGTCGCGGAGCCGAGCTCGGCGCGACGCTCGAGCCGCTGCAGGCGGCCGAGCAGGATCCCGCGGCTGCCGAGGCAGCGTCCGACTGAGCGGGTGGTCCCGCCGCTTCAGCGGCGCCGAGCAGCCGAAGTCAGCGAGACCGCTCCGTAGCTGTTGTCGTCGGGGTTCAGCGTGACGCCGGGCGCAACCAGTTCGTCGATCCGGTCGAGCACCTCGGCCGACAGAGTGACGTCGACGCCGGTGATCTGGGATTCGAGCTGCTCCATCGTGCGAGGCCCGACGATCGCGCTGGTCACCCCGGGGTGCGTGATCGCGAAGGCGACCGCCAGTTCGATCAGCGTGATGCCGTTCGCCTCGGCGAGAAGAGCGAGTCCCTCGACCGCCTCGAGTTTGCGCTGGTTGGCCGGAGACGACATGTCGAAGCGAGCCGGCGGCCGGTTCTTCGAGACCGGGGCTCCCGGAGCGTCCTTGCGCCACCGGCCGGTGAGCCAGCCGCCCGACAGCGGGCTGTAGACGAGAGTGCCCATGCCATAGCGCTGCGTCGTCGGCAGGATGTCCTCTTCGATCCCGCGGACCAGGATCGAATAGGGCGGCTGCTCGGTCACGAACCGCTCCAGATGACGGTCGCGGGCGGCGACCTGCGCTTCGACGATCTGTGCGCCCGAGTAGGAGGACGACCCGATCGATCGGACCTTGCCCTGGTGCACCAGGTCTGACAGCGCCCCGAGCGTCTCCTCGACATCGGTCGTAGCGCTGGGACGATGCACCTGGTACAGGTCGATGTGGTCCGTCTGCAGGCGGCGGAGGAGTTCTCGACCGCTGAGATGATGTACCGGCGAGAGCCACCCGACGAATTCGGACCGGGGCCGGTCGGCATGAAGAACTTGGTCGCCAGCACGACGTCGTCGCGCCTGCCTTTGAGGGCCTTGCCCACGATCTCCTCCGACTCGCCGTCCGAGTAGACGTCGGCCGTGTCGACGAAGTTGATCCCGGCGTCGAGCGCGCGATGGATGATCCGGATCGAGTCGTCGTGATCCTGGTTACCCCAGGCCCCGAACATCATCGTGCCGAGGCACAGCGGGCTCACCTCGATGCCGGTTCGGCCGAGCGGGCGGTAGTCCATGCTGGTTCCTTTCGTCGCGTGATTCGACGCTACGACGAGTTCGGACGGCCCCGGGAGGTACCAGCGGGGCTCCCTTCACAGGACCCCTCTTCCGCGCGCGTCACGATGTGACCGCCGGACCCCTCGATCCTGGTCGAAGCAGACCAGCGACGACGTGATGTGCGCGTCCGATCGTGACGGTCACGGCCCTCCGAGCCAGTGATCGATCCGGTGGTGGTCCGGGCTGAAACCGTTCGCGACCCCCAGAGAACGGCCTGGGTTCGGCTGTCGGCGCCGATCTTGCGGTAGACGGATCGGATGTACGACTTGACGGTGTTCGGGCTGAGGTAGGTCAGGGTCGCCACCTCGGCGTTGCTCTTGCCCTGCGTGATGAGCGCCAGGATCTCGGACTCCCGATCGGTGATGCCTTCGCGCCTCCCGGGCCAGTCCAGGCCGGCTGCGCTCGGTGCGCGTCGTCGGGGCTCGCTGACCACGATCTCGCCGGCCGCGACGGCTTCGAGAGCGAGCACGAGTTCTTTGGCAGCGAGGGTCTTCGAAAGGTAGCCGTGGACTCCCTGCTCGAGAGCGGTCGCCACGAGTTCCGGCTGGAAATTCCAGGTGTACACCACGACGTGACGTGCCCGCGGGTTCGCGACGAGCTCGGCGATCTCGTGGTGGTCCGATTCCGGTTGGGCGAAGGAGTCGTAGAGGACGAGGTCGATCGTGTCGTCGAGCGTCGCGTTCGCATCGATCTCGGACACCAGGATCCGGTCGCGATAGCTGTCGAACATGTGCGCCAAGCCGGTCAGTACCACGTCGTAGTCGTCGACCAGCGTGACGGTCAGCGGTCGGGTGGCAGTCGTGGTCGGCATGGTTCGAGCATTCCACCCCCAGGGGTGTATTGGCACACCCCGAGGGGTGGTTGAGTCAGGAAGTCGCCGACTCCGGTGACACCACCGCATGCCACGGCATGCCGACAGAAAAGAGTCCCACCATGATCGGTCTCATCATCAGCCTCATCATCGTCGGCCTCATCGCCGGCTTCATCGCTCGTGCCGTGATCCCCGGACAGCAGAGCATGGGGGTCTTCAAGACGATCATCCTCGGAATCATCGGGTCGTTCGTCGGAGGCTTCCTGGGCTTCCTGATCTTCCAGCACGACCCGATGGACGGCTTCTTCCAGCCTGCCGGCATCATCGGCTCGATCGTCGGAGCCATCATCGTGCTGTTCGTCTACACGCGCTTCGCCGGACGCTCCAGCGTCAACCGCTGATCGGACCGCACTTCGAGGGCGCGGTCGTGAGCTGTGACCGCGCCCCTCAGCGGTTGAAGACGGCAGAGCCCCTGCGGACCCAGTCGCTGATGAACGGGATGACCTCACCGCCCGTGTGGACGGCGGTCAGGGCCACCGCGAGAGCCGGCGAGACGGAGATCACGAGAGTGCAGATGACGGCGGCCACGGCGAAGAACCAGGCGACGGGACCGTGCCGCCTTCGCGCCGTCCAGACCAGGAGGCCCAGAGCGAGCAGGTAGCCGGCCACGAGGGTCACCGCAATGCGGGCGAGCGGGATGTGCACGACCGGGGCCGCCGCGAGACTTGCGCCGACCAGCCCGAGCAGCGGGAGCAGGACTCCGAACGCGATCACGAGGCTGAGGACGGAGCCGGTACCGAACGCGAACCAGACACTGCGGGGGCGATGGCGCCGATCGAATGCGGACGTGCGCACGAGAGGACCTTTCGACGAGGGGAAATACTCAGGGCGCGGCCCCGGTCGACGCGGACGTCGACACGGGGCCGCGAGGAGTGCGGTCGGAACCGCCTACTTGAAGACGTCCTTGACGTCTTCGCCGGTCTTCTTCGCGCCGGCCTTGACCTGGTCGGCCTTGCCCTCGGCTTCGAGCTTGTCGTTGTCGGTGACACGGCCGACGGTCTCCTTCGCCTTGCCGGTCAGGTCTTCTGCTGCGTTCTTGAACTTGTCTGCGGCGCTCATGGCTCGCTCCTTCTTGGGTTGGGGTGTGATTTTCGGGAGGGGGTGTTGCGGGTGTTACTGGACGCGGGACTCCTTGGTCTCGTCGTCGTCGTCGTCCTCGATGTGGACGTCGTTGATGGTCACGTTGATCTCCGCGACCTCCATCCCGACGATGGTCTCGATGGCCTGGGCCACGGAGGCGCGAACGCCGTCCGCGACGTCCTGCAGAGGCGCCGGGTACTCGGCGACGATCGTGATGTCCGCGGCGACCTGGGTATCGCCGACCTCGACCGAGACACCCTGCGTGAGGTCCTTGCTGTTCACGACGTTGCGGAGGGCGCCGATGGCACGCGCCGCGCCGCCGCCGAGCCCGTGGACTCCGGTGACCTCGCGGGCCGCGATTCCAGCGACCTTGGCCACGACCGTCTCGTCGATCGTGGTCTTGCCCTTGTCCGAGGCGTCGTCGGTGCGGCGAGCCACAGCGGCCGGGGTGGTGGTGCTCATGATGTGTTCCTCCTGTCGGGCCCATCGGGTGAGCCGTACGGTGCGGCTGTTCGTCAGCCACTCCTAGGACGAGACCTCGACGGGATTCGTCACACACGATCCGATTCTTTTTCGTCCCGGCTGCCGTCGGGAGCGACTCGGGGAAGTGTGGGATAGTCGCTTCTGGGACGAGCCCAGACCCCGACTCGTCACACGAACGACCCGCCCGTCAGGGCGAGAGAAGGAGCGTCGGTGCGCGAAGCGCAACAGAATACGCTCCTGCTGGAGGCGTCGGACGGCATCCTCGCCGCTCGAGCGGCCGACGGCGATGTCGACGCGTTCGAGGTGCTCGCACGCCGCTACGGGCCACTGATGCGCGTGTTCGCGGCCAAGCTGCTGGGCTCGGACGTCGAGTCGGACGACGTCGTCCAGGAGGCCTTCCTGACGGCGTGGCGCCAACTGGATCGCCTCGCGGAACCCCGGGCGGTCAAGTCGTGGCTCATGCGAATGGTCACGAACAAGGCCATCGATCGGATGCGGGTCCGCAAGCAGCACGACGACATCGACGACTACGAGCCACCGGCGCGCAGCTCCGACAACCCTGAGCGGATCATCGAAATGCGGATGCAGCTGCAAGCGCTTTCGACGGCGCTGACGAATCTCCCGGACGAACAGCGCCAGGCGTGGGTTCTGAAAGAATTGGGCGGATCCAGTTACGGGGAGATCGCCGAGACACTGGGCCTTCCCGCTTCGACGGTGAGAGGACTCCTCGTCCGAGCCAGGAAGACCTTGATGCACGAGATGGAGGAATGGCGATGAGCGACTCCCACGACTCCGACGAGCCGACACCCGCCGAGACGCCCCCGCAGCGTCCGAGACGCCCGGAGCCGATCGCCTGGTGGTCGACGGCGTCCTGGTGGAATCCATCGAGGAGCCCGACGACCTCGACGGATTCACGCTCGACGAGCTGAGCGAGTACCTCGACGAGGGCCGCACGCCGATCAACCCGGCGATCGAGGCGTCGCCCGGGTGTCAGATGGCGCTCAGCGCGCTGGAGCGCCTGAAGAACGTGTCCTGGTCGATGCTGGAGGCCGAGGCGCACGAGGCGCCCGAACGCGACAACGTCTGGATCACCGGCCTGCTCGACAACATCCGCCGCGAGATCCGGGCCGGGCGGGACATCCCCCTGACCAGCCCCGATCCGGATGTGCGGATGATCCTGACCGAGGGCAGCGTCCGCGGCCTCATCCGGGCGGCCTGCGACCAGGTCGACGGCGTGCTCATCGGCCGCTGCGTGCTGGCCGGTGACGTGACGATCCCCGGCGAGCCCATCGATGTCGACGTCACGGCCAGTGTGGCCTGGGGCGAGAACCTGCATCAGCTCGCGCGGGAGTTGCGGTCCATCATCCGGACCGCGCTCGCTCTGCACACCGAGCTCAACGTCGCCGCGGTGAACGTGACGATCGAAGACATCCACACCCACAACGACGGCAAGGCGAAGGAGCACTCATGACGGACGACCGCGAGCTCTCCCGCCGATTGACGACCCTGGTCCGCGAGATCCCGGGCGTCGTCGAGATCTACTCCACGGTGCCGCTGATCGCCTCTGCCGTCCAGGGCGTCGTCTCGCTGTTCACCGACAGAGAGGAGGCGCTGGTCGGGATCGGGCACGACGGGGCGCTGACGACCGTGTCGATCCACATCGCCCTCCAGGAGGACCGGCCCGGCCCGGAGACGCTGCGCGCCGTGACGACCGCGATCCGCGAGCACCTCTCCGAGCTGGGCCTCGAAGCGTCGATCGAACTCAAAGTGGTTCGCTTCGCCGACAAGCACGGGACGAGCACCGCGCCCGAGTCCCCGACGGCGGGCAGCGACGGGCCGCTGGCCGAGGTCGGCTGAGCCCGATCGGTCAGGCGACGTCGCCGGCGACGCGGCTCGCCCTACCTGCCCGGGCGAGGAGTCCGGGGTGATCTGGATCACGACGGGGACGTCCTGCCCGAGAGCGCTGTCCCATGCGGCGACGATCCCGTCGATGTGTCGACGAACGTCGGTGGGCGAGACGCCGCGTCGGGTGTTCGCGGTGATCTTGAGGGTGGTGGTGCCCTTGACGTCGTAGGTCGTCACCGACGAGGACGCGAGGTTGGCGTACTCCTTGAGCGCGGCGCCGATGGACTGCTCGGCCACCGACGCATCGACGAACACGGCACCGCCCGTGGGAGTGTCGCGGTGCTTCGTGTCACCGCCGACCCGGACGAGTCGGTTGGTGTGACCGTGGCCCTGCCGGAAGACGAACAGGAGCAGCAGGACGATCGCGACGACGGCCGCCGCGACAGCGACGACCAGCAGCCACGAGTGCCCGGTGTCGCCGAGAGGCGTGCCGGTGACGGTGTCGGAGACGTTCTGCCGCACGGTCGACGCCCCCTTCTTCCAGCCGGCCAAGGTGTCGGGAACGGCGGCGGCCACCGCAACGGCGGCTCCGACGAGGAGGAGGATCAGCCCGAGGAGGAACAGCAGGGTGCGGTTGAGACCGCGGTTGGTGTCGTTCATTTGCCGACGACGCCTTTCTTGTCGATGTCGATTCGGGTCTTCAGCGACGGAGACAGCTCGTACCGCTCGACCTCGTCGGTGACGGCCTCGACGATGGCCTCCCTGTCGACCGGCAGGCCGGACGACGGACGCACGTGCACGTCGGCGGTTCTCTTGCCGATGGTCACGATCACCTGATCCGGGTCGAGGTCCGCGGCATGAGCCGCGGTGCGGGCGAGCGAGGACGCGATCGCGCGATCGTCGACGACGAGCGCGGTGCGGTCGGTGGGGCCGGTGTGCCGTCCTCTGCGGCCGGGCTTGAGAGAGACCACGATGACGAGTACTCCGACGACGGCCACCACGACGCCGGCGGCGACGAGGAACGCGACGGGCACGGCATCGGACACGGTCAGGGCGCTGCCGAGCATGTCGCCGGGCGCGACCAGGAGGGCCGGTCGGCCGATGAGCTCGAGCACGCTTTCGGTTCCGAGCCAGGCCGCCACGAGGATCAGGACGACGGCGACGGTGATCGCGAGCCCGGAACGCGGCGAGTGCGTCTCGCGGCGGAGGACCCGCCGGTAGACGCTTGCGGTGGAAGTGCTCATCGAACTCTTCCTTCTTCCTGGATGTGGGCGCTGGTCAGCCGGAGGTTGACCTCGGCGATGCTGGATCCGGTGATCGTCTTCACGCGATCGCGGATGGTGTTCTGGGCGGTCGCGGCCCGGTCGAGGATCGTCGGCAGCGGCGCCCGGAGGTTCTGCTGGCCCGGCGTGAGCGACGGGACCCGAACGGCGGCTGTGGCAGAGACGGCGAGGTCTCCGTCGCGGTCGCTGAGGTCGACGCCGATCTGGTGGGCCTTCACCCCGAGGGCTTCCGCGGCCACCGCGGAGACGACGCGCCGAAGCGCTTTCGGAGTGATCCGGTTCCGGCCGTGGACGTCACCGGACTGCGGCTGCGTCGCAACGGGTGCAGCGGGTGCGGTGATGGTCATGAGGAGGAACGCTTCCCCCGGATCACGTCGGTGATGGCGCCGAGGTCGAGGCGGCCGTCCAGGACCCGTGCGACGAGGGATCCGATGACGATGGCGACGGCGACGAGCACGAAGGCCCAGAAGCCGAGGACGATCCAGGTCAGAGCGAGGACCGTGCCGATCGCCATGGCGACGATGGTGAGCGTGGAGACGCCGCGTCCGGTTCGGACGGGGCTGGTGTCGGTGGTGTTGGTCATGAGCGCTTGGTGTCCTTAGATCTGGTCCGCGGCGTCGGCAACGGACGTCTTGGCGTCGTCGACCTTGTCGGCCACGACGGTCTTCGCCTCGTCGAGCTTGTCGGTGGCGGTCGCCTTGGCGTCCTCGAGGGACGAGTCGACTGCGGCTTTTGCTCCGTCGACTTTGGCCGCGACCTGACCGGTGGCGGTCGGTGCCTCGTCGTCGTCGGAAGGGATGTGGACGTCGCTGACGGTGACGTCCACTTCGACGACGTCCATGCCGGCGAGCTCGGTGATGGCGGCGATGACGGCTCCGCGCACCTCGGCCGCGACCCGGTGGATCCTCGTCGGGTAGAGGACGACGATCGTCAACTCCGCTCGAACGCTGTTCTCGCCGACCTCGACGGTGACGCCCTGGGTGAGGTCGGTGTTGTTGGTCGCGTCCCGAAGGACGCCGAACGCGCGGGCGACGCCGCCGCCGAGGGCGTAGACGCCGGCGACCTCACGCGCTGCGATGCCGGCGATCTTCGCGATCACGTTCTCCTGGATGACGGTCTTGCCGTCGTCCACGTTCGCCGTCGCGGCGCCGAGCGAGGCGACCGGGGCAGAGGTGTCGCCGACCGGGTGGTCGGGGTGGGGCGTGGTGTTGGGGGTGATGTTCGCCATGGGGAGCTCCTCGTGCGAGAGGGCGCCAGTGTCGGCGCCCGAAGACGAACGGTGTCGTGAACCGTTCACTCCTAGGACGAGGCGCCGGCGGCTTTCGTCACACCGATCGCCCAACTTTCTTGGCGGACTCTGCGCGGGCCCTCGTGGCGACGACGCGGGACGTCGTGGCGACGAGGCGCGCCGGCGTGGCGACGAGGCCGGCCGTCACTGGATGCCGACCGGGATCAGGGAGTCCACCACGGCGACCGGGTCGGGCATGGCGGCGATCTCCGACGCCACGCGCTGCGCCGCGGCGCGGAACCGCCGGTCGTGTCGGAGGCGTTCGACGGCGGGGCCGACGGCGGACGGGTCGTGGACGACCAGCGCGGCGCCGGTCGCCTCGGCTCGAGCGGCGTTGAGCGGTTGGTCGGCTCCCTGCGGAAGGAGCACCAGCGGCAGTCCGTTCGCGAGCGCCGCCAGGACCGTGCCGGCGCCTCCCGCCGAGACCACGACGTCGGCGTCCGCCAGGAGTTCGGACAGGGGGACGAACGTGACGTAGCGCACCGCATCGGTGTCGGCGGGCGGCGTCACCCCCGGTAGAACACCCAGGGTCGCGACGACGGACACGGAATCGAGGTCGAAGCCGGCGATGATCGCCTCGAGAAGATCGGGCTGTGAGAAGACCGTTCCGAGCGTGACGACGATGCGATCCGTGTCGTCACGAGCATCGAATCCGGCGGTGGGGCCTCGCGAGGATCCGCCCCGGTACGCCTCCGGCCGGATCGCGACACGGCTCGCAGGCGGCAGCCACTCAGGAATCTGCAGCGACGGCGGGCAGGGGTCGAGATAGCTCAGAGGCGCCGCCGGTGTCAGGCCTCGAGCGGCGTAGCGCGACGCCACGACCTCCCTCATCGGCGTCGTGACCTCGTCCGGCATGGCCGGACCGAAGGCCAGGAGGTGCCACGGAACGCCCAGCGAGGCGGCGACCAGCGGCCCGACGAAATCGCAGGCGTCCGCCACGATGACGTCGGGACGCCATGCCCGAGCTGCCGCGAGCGCCTCGTCGACGGTCAGGTCGACCCGGATTCCGGCGAAGAACTCGGCGACGGCAGAGGGATCCTCGCCTGCGAGGGCATCCTTTCCCGTGCGCCGAGACACCTCCGCGAACACCACGTCGGGCATCGGACCCGCCGGGAGCAGCTCGATCCCCGGAAGCTCGTGCTCCAGGGTCGCGCGGAGTCCGGCGCTGGTCAGGATCGCCACGTCGTGGCCCCGAGAGAGCGCCGCACGAGCCAGCGGCGCGAGGGGAAGGACGTGGCCGTGCGCGGGGACGGCGCTGAGGAGGAGACGCATGAGGATCCGTTCATCGAGGTGAAGAGAAGTGATGCCGTTCGACTAACGCTACTTGCATAAAACTAAAGGTGTTAGTCTCCTTCCATGCCTCGGGTCCCCCTCTCCTCCGCCGGGATCATCGCCGCGGCCGCGGATCTCGCCGACCACGACGGTTTCGACACGGTCGTGCTGTCCGATGTGGCACGCGCGCTCGGCGTGCAGACCGCCAGCCTCTACAACCATGTCCACGATCGCGCCGCCGTCCTCGACGGCATACACGAGTTGGCCCTCGGCGAGCTCGCCGAGGCGATCGCCGCCTCGGTGGCAGGCCGTTCCCGAGCCGACGCACTGATCGGCCTCGGTGAGGCCCAGCGCGACTACGCCAGACGCTTTCCCGGCCGCTGGGCAGCGCTCCAGCGCGTCGCCTCCCCCACCACCGTCAAGTCGGAGCCGGCCCGACGACTCGCAACGCTCACGCTCGCCGTCCTTCGCGGATACGAGCTGCCCGAAGCCAGGCTCGTCCACGCGGTGCGAATGCTCGGCGCCATGGTGAACGGATTCGTCGCCCTGGAGCGGACCGGTGGTTTCGACCATCGCGATCCCGAGTCGGAGGTGTCGTGGGGCTTTGCTCTCGACGCCCTCGACACCGTCTTCACCGCCTGGGGATCCCTCGAGAAGAAAGCAGGTCGACCGTGATCGACTCCTCCATCGTGCCCGCCCTGGTCCGAGGAGGCGCCGATTTCGAGCGCACCGATCGGGGGTTCGACTGCACCGGCTTCCCGCCTGGGTGCGGCAGCAGTTCCCGGACGGACAGCTCCTCGCGATGGAGTCCCAGCCCTCCGGAGTCCGACTCAGCTTCCAGACGACGGCCGACGTGATCGAGCTGACCACGCACCCCACGCGAATCGCCTACCGCGGCGCCGACCGCGCGCGCGGCGTCGTCGACACCCTCGTGAACGGGAGCCTCTTCGACCGGGACACCCTGACCGGCGGCGACGTCTTCGAGCTCGACCTCCGCTCGGGCGAGAGCGCCTTCGCCTCCGGGCCGCCGCACACCACGGTGATCTCGGAGCTGCCGCCCGGCGAGAACCTCGTCGAGCTCTGGTTGCCCCACAACGAGTCCGTCGAGCTGGTCTCGCTGAGCGCCGATGCCGCCATCGTTCCCGATACGGAGAGGCGCCCGGTCTGGGTGCACCACGGAAGCTCCATCAGCCACGGCTCGAATGCGGCGGCACCCACCGAGATCTGGCCGGTCGTGGCCGCACGGCAGGCGGGTGTCGAGCTGCACAACCTCGGCTTCGGTGGTAGCGCCCTGGTCGACCCGTTCATGGCTCGCGTGATCCGTGACACCCCCGCCGACGTCATCAGCCTCAAACTCGGCATCAACGTCGTCAATCTCGACTCCATGCGGCTGAGAGCGTTCGTGCCCGCCGTGCACGGATTTCTCGACACGATCCGCGATGGCCACCCCGCCACGCCGATCGTCCTCGTCTCGCCGATCTTCTGCGGCATCCACGAGTCGACACCGGGGCCCGGCTCGGTCGACGTCGCAACCCTCGGCACCGACCACGTCCGCTTCATCGCGACGGGCGACCCCGCCGAGGTCGAGCGCGGCAAGCTGACGCTGCAGACGATCCGTCGAGAGCTGGAGTCCCTCGTCGCCGCGCGCGATGATGATCCCCACCTCCGCTACCTGGATGGCACGGATCTCTACGGTCCCGTGGACGCAGCCCGGCTTCCGCTGCCCGACGGGCTCCACCCGGGCCCGGAGGCCCACCGGCTCATCGGCGAGCGCTTCGCCGCCCTCGGCTTCCCCGCTCGCGCCACGATCGACGGATGACGCAAGGACGATTCCTTCCGATCCACGAACCCGAACGCGTGTCCATCGATCAGGGCTGCACGGTCCTCGACGACGGCGGCATCCGCCTGGCCGCGGAGGCCATGGTCGGGCCGAAAGCGACCTCCATCACGGTGGGGCATCCGGTCGATCCCGACCGGAGCCCGATCGACGTTGCCGAGAACGTGTGGATCGGGGCCGGCGCGACGGCCCCGCCGGCACCCGCAGGTCGCGCTCGGACGCTACGGGCACGGAGCCGGAGGTCAGCCTTCTGCGGTTGACTCGGAGTCATGCGTGTGATCGGTGTTGAAGAGTTCGGTGGTCCTGAGAAGCTGAAGACGTTCGAGAAGCCGGAGCCGCATGCCGGGCCGGGAGAAGTGCGTCTCGCCGTGAAGGCCATCGCCGTGAGCCCGACCGACACGCTCATCCGCGCCGGGCTCGGGCGCCCGAACGCCGAGCCGCCGTTCGTGCCGGGCATGGATGCCGCCGGGGTGGTCGACGAGGTCGGCGAGGGGGTGCCGTTCTCCCTGGGCGACGAGGTCATGGCCTTCACCATCCCGGCCGGCGAGCACGGGGGTGCGTACTCCGAATACGTGGTGGGGCCCTGGCAGTCGATGGCTCGAATCCCCGCCGGAACCAGCTTCGCCGAGGCCTCGACGCTGCCGATGAACGGCCTGACGGCCGTCCAGACCCTCGAGAAGCTCGCTCTCGCTCGGGGCGCGACCATCGCGGTGACGGGCGCCGCAGGAACCCTCGGCTCGTACGTCGTTCAACTGGCCGAGGAGGCCGGTCTCACCGTGATCGCGGACTCCTCCGAGAAAGACCGGGCGCTCGTGGAGAGCCTCGGCCCCGATTCCGTCGTCGCCCGCGGCGACGACGTGGCGAAGCGGATTCTCGAGATCGCGCCCGACGGCGTGGACGCGGTAGTCGACACGGCCATGCAGAAGGAGCAGGTCACGTCGGCGGTCAAGCCGGGAGGCGCCTTCGCGTCGTTCCGCGGGTGGACCGGCGACGGCACCGAGGGCGTCCGATTCGAAGTCGTTTCCGTCGGCGACGAATATCTGTCGCACGAGAAGCTCGATCGCCTTCGCACCGCCGTCGAGCGCGGCTCCGTGACCCTGCGGGTCGCCGGCGTGCTCCCCTCCGACCAGGCGGGCGAAGCGCACCGCCGTCTCGAGGCCGGCGGAACACGTGGTCGATTCGTTCTGACCTTCTGAGTCCGCCGCTCGACTCAGTCGGGCTTCGCGGATCCTGGGATCGCCGGACGTGCCGTGGCGCGGGCGTAGTACGCCCACGGAATCCACATGCTTCCGATCCTCTGCCACCCGTCGGCCTCGAGGGACTGCCGCGACGCGAAGACGCTCACGCGCCGGTGCTCCCACTGCTGGTTCGACGGCACGAGATCGTGGTACAGCGTGCCGAAGGCGACGGAGTGCCAGCCGTGCCTGCCTGCCTCGTTGAGCCTTTCCATCTCATCGAACGCGGTGACCGGGGTCATGCGCCACACCTCCTCCTCCGGCGCCGCCGACGGCGTCTGGCCGAAACGCTGCTGTGCGGCCTGGCGCGAGATGTGGAGGACGTCACCGATCTGCTCCCAGCTCACGCCGGCGGCGCGCGCCGAGGAGGTCGCGTTCCTCACCGTCTCGCCCGCCTCGCTGTCGATCTCGGCCGCAATGGCGATCAGCTGCAGGAAGGCGCTTCGGTCGGTCGCCAGCCGCCGGTCGATGTCCGGGTCGACGGTCTTGACGATCTCGGCTATGCCGTCTCGAATGGATGCTCGCGTGTCGGTCATCCTGTCAAGTTATCGTTGACACCGCCTCGCGTCAAGAAAATATTGACGCGTGAGGCGTCGATGATCGATCGACGTCGTAGGAGAGGCTGAAGGCATGACGGACGACGAGTGCACCTACCTGTGGCGCGGCGACGTCGACGACGACGAGCTGTCGATCCTGCACGCGGCGGCCTTCGCCGGCGCGGTGACCGTCGAACCCTGGAGGGAGCGTCTCGAGAGGCACTCTCTGGGCTGGGTCACGGCGCGCCGCGGTGGCAGGCTCGTCGGATTCGTCAACGTGGTCGGAGACGGCGGTCGGCACGCCTTCCTCGTCGACACGACCGTCTGGCCGAACGAGCAGGGTCGAGGCATCGGCAGCACACTTGTGCGGCGAGCCATCGCCGAATGCATCGGAACGACGGCCGAGTGGGTCCACGTGGACTTCGAGCCCGGCATGGAGTCGTTCTACCTGCGGCCCGACGCGTTCCGCCCGACGCCGGCGGGGCTCCTCCGCGTCGTCGGCAGCGACTAGGGCCGGCGCGCGAACGCCGCGGACAACGCGCAGAGGAGGTCAGCCGACGGGAAGCCGGGCGAGGAGAGCGTTGGCGAGGGCAGCCCGCTGCTCGGGGTTGTCGACGGTGATGGCGATGGAGCGGCCGCTTCGACGAGAAATGACGATCCCGGGCCCGCGACGTGCGACATAGGCGATGCCGGAGCCGGAAATGCGGAAGCCCCAGCCGCCCCACCGACTCGGCTCGATGGTGCCCGCCACGACGGAGTCAATGCTCGACAGTTCGACCCGGATCAACGGAATCCGGAGCACGACGGAGGTCAGTCGGATCCCCCGGCGATCCACCGTCAGCCGGACGGGAACGAGAACCAGGGTGGCCAGCGACGCGACCAGGAAGACGACGGCCGCGAACCCGGCGGAGCCGGACCTCGTGACCAGCGCCGCGACGAGGGTGCCGACGAAGGCCGCGACGAGCAGGACGACGACGCCTCGAAGGGGGCGCCCGCCGATGCCCCCGGCCCGCGAGGCGCGCTCTCCGGCAGCAGCGCTTCCGTGTTGCGGGCGAATTGAAGCGCGGTCACGTGTCTCGCTGGGGTGAGCCGCTAACGCGACGTCCAGTGCGAGGGCCGACTGAAACCCGCGGGCAGGACGGTCGCCCCGTCACCCTGAGCGCTGTTGACCTGCATCTGGGTCAGGTAGATCGCGCCGTCGAGGTCGGCGCCGCACAGGTCGGCGTCTCGCAGGTCGGCGCCCAGGAGATCGCAGCGGCCAAGGCGGGCGGATCGGAGATTCGCGCGGATCAAGATCGAACCGCGAAGCGTGTACCCGCGGAGGTCCGCGCCGGCCAGGTCGGCGGCCGCCAGGTCGCTCCCCGGACCGAGATCGCGCACACGCCGAGATCCTCCTCGAGGATCGGCGGCCGAGGCGCGAGCCCGCTCACTGGCATCGAGCAACAAGGGTCGAGCCTGATCGAATTCCGCATCGATGTCGAGGCCCGCCAGGGATTCGGGATCCTGGTCACTCAAGCTCTTCACTCGGTCGAACTCGCTCAGCAGGACGCCCGCACTCCCGGTGCTTTCGACGAGGGCGACGGCCTGATCGAGGTACCACAGCAGCTCCTGCAACCGGCGAACCCGAGGGAACGCAGCGAACATGGCGTCTCGAGTGCCCGGATCGTCTCGCCAGGATCGCCCCGCAAACAGCTGCTGCGACACCTTCTGGCCCGCGCCGAAGCAGTCGAAGACGGTGCACCCCGCGAAGCCTCGGGGACGCAGCTGCGAGTGAACTCGGCAGGCGTGTCGCTCGTCAAGGTTCTCGCAGGGATCGCCGGCCGCCTTGTCGAACGGGAAGTCGGCCGACTTGGCGAATGCCAGCGCCACGCAGCACAGCCCGAAGCACTTCTCGCAATCGGCGCCGAGATCTTCGCGTCGGCCGAGTTCCACTCGCGTGCGTTCACCCATCGGGTCGATCGTACTTCCCGCTCGTCCGACCTGGGGCGGTTCGGCGGGTTGGTGCGGGTGTGGGCGGGTGCGCGCGCACCCGCCCATTACCGCACCAACCCGCCCACGCGGCGCGATCAGCCGCCGGTGCGACCGGAATCGTCCGTCGGCGGGCGACGCGGGCCGAACCGACGCCAGATGCGTCCGAAGAGAAGGCCGATCGCGCCGGCCAGCGCCGCCATGACGACGGAGTCCGTGATCCGGCTGGCGTCGATCACGCCGGCGACGACGACACGCCGATCGCGGATCCTGCCCGTCTTCGCGGTGGGGAGCATCCCGCTCGCGGGGTGGGCCGCGGCCGATGTCGCAGGCGGCGCTCGGCCGACGTGGGCGACGGTCGGCCTGCTGGCGGGCCTCGGCATCGTGATCTACGTTCCCGCCTCCGTGCTGCAGCACCGCATCCTGCTCGCGCGAGGGCCCTCGTACTCGGCCCTCCTCGGACTCGCGGTTCCGCCCGTCGTCGGCGCGAGCAGCGTGGCGCTCCATCTCTCCGGCCCGCCCTCTCCCGCGGAGGTCGCCGGGACGATTGCCACGATTCTCGGTATGACTTTCGTCGTGCGGCAGGGGCACAGGTTTTTGGTACCTCGTACCGGTAATATGGACCCCGCCGACGAAGAGGTCGCCGACTGCACGAAAGGAACAACATCATGAAGGCATGGCAGTTCACCGAGATCGGCAAGCCGCTCTCCCTCACCGAGGTCGAGACCCCGACGCCTGCGGCGGACGAGATCGTCGTCCACGTCAGGGCGGCCGGGCTCTGCCACAGCGACGTCGGCTTCCTCGACGGAACTCTGACCCCTCTGCTGCCGTTCCGGCCGATCACTCTCGGCCACGAGATCGCCGGCACCGTCTCGGCCGTCGGATCGGACGTGACCGAGTTCGCCCTCGGTCAGAGGGTCGGCATCCCCGCCACCATCGAGGACGGCCCTGGGACGGAGAAGAACGGCGGATTCGCCCACGAGGTCGCCGTGCTCGCAAAGCTCGTGGTTCCGCTGCCGGATCACGTCCCGTTCGATCAGGCCGCCGCGGCGACCGACGCGGGACTCACCTCGTACCACGCGGTCCACGTCCAGGGCCGCGTCACCGAAGGCACGAAAGTCGGCATCATCGGGCTGGGCGGTCTCGGCTCGCTGGGCGCCCAAGCCGCTCTCGCCGCCGGGGCCACGGTCTATGTCGCCGAGAAGAACGAGAAGGTGCACGAGTTCGCGCGATCGCTCGGTGTGGAGGCGGTCTCGACCGACATCCAGGACTTCAAGGACGCCCAGCTGGACGTCATCGTCGACTTCGCCGGCTTCGGCACGACGACCGACGGGGCCATCAAGACTCTTCGCCGCGGCGGTCGCATCGTGCAGGTGGGACTCGCGCGGGCCACGGCCGAACTCGACCTGCAGACCCTGACGCTCAACGAGATCGAGCTGGTCGGATCGCAGGCGGGCACGAAGCAGGACCTCATCGAGGTGCTCGAGCTCATCGAGCAGGGCAAGCTCACCTCGCGCGTCACCGCGATCGGCTTCGACGAGATCGGCGACGGCATCGGGAAGCTCGAGCGCGGCGAGGTCATCGGCCGGCTCGTAGCCGTCTTCGGCTAGCGAAAAGACAGCGCCGTCTTCGGCTAGCAAAAAGGCAACGCCGTCTTCGGCTAGCGAAAAGACAGCGCCGCCGCCGGCTAGCGACCGACGCGGCGGCGCCTCCGACCGACCGCACGATCCACGGCGAACGCCGCGACGGCCCCGGCGGCGTACCCGACGAGGTCGGTGGCCACGAAGGTGGTTCCCAGCACCCACTCGGAGAGCGGGACGACCTCGACGACGTCGCGAGGGATGCTGCTGAGCTGCAGGAGCTCGACGAGGCTCGAGATCGCGAAGGCGACGAGCGCGAGCACGGCTCCGGGTGCGCGTGGGGCGACGAAGGCGGCGAGGACGACGAGGAGGGCCGTGTAGCAGCCGGATCCGAGAAGGTCACCGAACAGACCGGGGACGGCGACCTTCGAGACGATCCCCATCGCCACGACGAGGCACCCCGCCAGGACGAGGAGCGGTCGACTGCGTCGCGCCCGGAGGTCGACTGCGGCGCGGGCAGCGTGTTCGGCCGGCTCGTCGACGGACGGGTGCGGCGATTCCCAACGAGTCATGGTCCCATCGTCGCCGCCGAACCGGTGCGGCGGCGTCCATCGCCGGGTGCAACCCGGACGCCGATCGGATGACGTCTTCGGCCGGCGAGCGCGTGGTCGGGGGTTTCGACGGCGACCGGTGGATCGTCACGGCGACGGTGACGTGCGACCCGCCGGGCTTTCGGCGACACCTCCGCTGAACCAGCAGGGCCGGCCCAATCAGCCCGGTCCGTCGCTCGCCGACGCGAGCAGCGGCACGACGATGCTGCTGATGGGCATCGGGAGGCCGTGAGCTCGGCCGCGCCGGAGGACGACGCCGTTGCGCGTGTCCCATTCGAGCGGACGGCCCGCTTCGCGATCGGCGAGGATGGACGTTCCCAGATCGGCCGGAGACGCCTGAAAGGTCTCGATGATCTCGCGGGGCACCTCGTCGCCCAGGACGGCGCCCTCGGCGCGCGCGACCTCCAGGCACTCGCGCAGGTACTCCAGCGAGACCCGGGCGATGTCGGGTCGGCCGAACATTCCGGACCGACGTCCGCTGAGGACCATCAGCCCGGCCACGGCGTTCTGCAGCAGCTTGCGCCATGCCACGGAGGCGAAGTCGGCGGCCGTCTCGACCGAGCAGCGAGTGTCGCGGAGCGCCTCGAGCACGATGCGGGCTGCCGGCACGTCCGGAAGGGTCAAGCGCGCTTCCCCGCGTAGCCACACCGAACCGTCGGGCTGCCCCTGCGCCGGGAACCACACCACGGAGGGCACCACCGGCGAGCCGGGCACCAGCGGCGCCACGGTCGCCTCCTGTTCGACTCCGTTCTGCAGCACGCAGACGGCCGTGCCCGGATGGCACAGCGCTCCCAGCCACGGTGCCGCCGCGTCGACCTGCGTCGCTTTGACGGCGAGGAAGACGAGATCGACCGGCTCGTCGATCTGTTCAGGATCGGTCCGCACCGGTCCCGGCACGATCACGGAACCCGTGGCATCCTGCAGTTCCAGTCGCTCTCGGGGCGTACGACCACAGAGGATCGGCGTGCGGCCGACCTCGTGCAGCGCCGCCGCGACGGTGGTGCCGATCGCACCCGGCCCGACGATCGCGATGGTCGGTTCCGCGGACGCGTTCGGCAGATCAGGAGAGTCGGTTCGGGCCATGACGGCCAGCGTAGGCCGCTCGCTCGCCGGAGCGACGAATCGAACGACGAGTCGCCTCGCCCCGACGCGGCGCTGCCGTGCCAAGCTTCTGTCATGCGCGGAGTCGTCGAGTGACCTCCTCACGTTTTCTCGTGGACGAGGTGGTTCGAGAGCTGAACGCCCGCCGCGAGATCCCGTGGGCGCTCGGCGAGCGGCTCGACGGCGGATCCCAGTCGGGCGCCTGGGACCTGACCTCGGCCGACGGGTCGCAGGGCGTCCTCAAGGTCGCGACCACCACCGACTGGTCGCGGCAGGTGATCCGCGCCGTTCCCGTGGTCGCGGCCGTCCGGCGTGCCGGCTATCCGACGCCGGCCTGGCTGGCGAGCGGCACGACGGTTTCCGGCACCGGCTACCAGGTGCAACAACGAGTCCCGGGCGCTTCGATCGACAGCATCGATCTGAACCGCGCGCACGCGCTGATCGACGTTCTGGAACAGCAGCAGGGCCTCGATCCCGACCCGGACCGCTGCTGGAGCGACTTCCTGATCGCGGAGCGCACCGCCGGCAAGCACTCACTCCGCGTGGCGGCTCAGGCCACCGGTCACGACGGACGACGCCTGCTCGGTCTCTGCGAGCGGCTGACCCGGGACGCCGACCGGATCGACTGGCCGCGCACCGACCTGGTCCACGGCGACTTCCGCCCGGCCAACGTCCTGTTCGATCGGGGACTGATCAGCGGAGTGATCGACATCGAAGCCATCGGCAGTGGGCCACGGGCATTCGACTACGCCACCCTGCTCAGTCACCTGTCCATCGAATCCGATGCCCTCGCCCTCCTCGTGGCGGCCGGGTGCGCCTCGTCTCGGCCTGCCGTCCTCCGGGCGTGCGTCGGTCACGTCTTCCTCGACCTCGTCCGGTTCATGTCGCGAAACCCTGAGATCGGCGCCCGCGAACGCGCCGAGCGTGCTCGCGCCCTCGGCGACCGCGCAGAGATCATCGACGGTCTGACCGCCGACTAGGTAGCGTGGCCTGATGGCAGCGAACACACGCGCGAGTGTCCTCACATCGCAGGAGGACGATTTCCCCGCTGGTACCAGGACGTCCTGGAGAAGGCCGAGCTGGCCGAGAACGGGCCGGTGCGCGGCACCATGGTCATCCGACCGTATGCCTACGGGCTGTGGGAGCGGATGCAGGCCGAAGTCGACTCGCGCATCAAGGCGACGGGCGCCGAGAACGTGTACCTGCCGCTGTTCATCCCGCAGCCGTACCTCGAGCGCGAGGCGGAACACGTCGAGGGATTCAGCCCCGAGCTGGCCGTGGTCACCCATGCCGGCGGCAAGGAGCTGGCCGAACCGGTCGTCGTCCGCCCCACCAGCGAGACCCTGTTCGGCGAGCTGATGGCGAAGTGGATCCAGTCGCATCGCGACCTGCCGCTGCTGCTGAACCAGTGGGCGAAAGTCGTGCGGTGGGAGATGCGGCCGCGGCTGTTCCTACGGACGTCCGAGTTCCTCTGGCAGGAGGGCCACACCGCGCACGCCAGCCGCGAGGACGCGGCCGCCTACGCCCTGCGGATCCACCTCGACGTCTACCGCGACTTCTTGCAGAACGTCCTGGCGATCCCCGTCCTGGTCGGCGTCAAGTCGCGGCGCGAACGGTTCGCGGGCGCCATCAACACGATGACCTGCGAAGCGATGATGGGCGACGGCAAGGCGCTTCAGATGGCGACGAGCCACGAGCTCGGCCAGAACTTCGCGAAGGCCTTCGACATCACCTACACGGGCACGAGCGGTCAGGTCGAGACGTGCTGGACGACGTCGTGGGGTTCCAGCACGCGCATGGTCGGCGGTCTGATCATGGCTCACGGGGACGACCGGGGTATCCGGATCCCGCCGCGCGTCGCCCCGGTGCAGGTCGTCGTGATCGCCGTGAAAGACAACGACCGGACGAGAGCCGCCGCCACGGCGCTGGTCGGCGAGCTGACAGCGACCGGCGTCCGAACCCGGCTCGACGACCGCACGACCCAGGGCTTCGGCCGCCGAGCGACGGAGTGGGAGCTCAAGGGGTTCCCGTCCGCATCGAGATCGGTCCTCGCGACCTCGACGCGGGCCAGGCGACGCTCGTGCGACGCGACAGCGGCGAGAAGACGGCGCTGGCGCTCGGTGCGGTCGCGACCACCGTTCCGATCCTGCTCGAGACCATGCACGCCGAGCTGATCGAAGCGGCCCGGACGCGACTGAACGACCGGACGGTCGACGTCGCCACGGTCGCCGAGGCCCTTGAGGCCGCGAAGACCGGTTTCGCTCGCATCCCGTCGAGCGCGCTCGGCGAAGAGGGCGAGGACGCGCTCAACCGCGAGGCGGTCAGCGTGCGGTGCCTGCAGACCCGCGAGGGGACGGTACCGGGAGGAGCGGCGGCCGATGACGACCTCGTGGCGATCGTCGGTCGGAGCTACTGACGCGGTGGCGCCCCGGCAGGCGAGAACCTGTCGGGGCGCCGTCGCCCGTCCCTATTTAAATCCCGAGGTCTTGATCGACTCGGTGATCTGCTTCTGGAAGAAGAAGAACAGGAGCAGGGTCGGGATGGCCGCCACCGTCGACGCGGCGATGATGTAGCTCTCGCTCGAGGCGTACTGCTGGTGGAAGGTCGAGATGCCGACCTGCACGACGCGGAGGTTCGGGTTCGACGTGATCGTCAGGGGCCAGACGAACGAGTTCCAGTTCGCGAGGAAGAAGAACACGGCGAGCGCCGCCATGATCGGGCGTGACAGCGGCAGGACGATGCTCCAGTAGATCCGCCAATAGCTCGCGCCGTCGACGAGAGCGGCCTCCTCCAGTTCGTCGGGCAGACCCTGGTAGAACTGCCGCAGCAGGAAGATCCCGAACGCGCTGAAGATCGAGGGGACGATCAATCCGCCGTAGCTGTCGAGCAGCCCCAGAAGGCGGACGATCTCGAACTCCGGGATCAGGACGACCGGCAGGCTGACGAGCAGGGTCGAGAAGATGATCAGGAAGATCGTCTCGCGTCCTTTGAACCTCAGGCGGGCGAGCGCGTAGGCGGCCATCGAGTGGAAGAACAGGGCCACCACGGTGATGATCGCCGAGATGAGGAAGCTGTTCAGCATGTAGCGCGCGAAGGGGACCTCGGTGAAGACGTAGACGAAGTTCTTGAAGGTCCACGTCTTCGGCAGGACCGACGTCCCGTAGACGTCGGCCGGGGTCTTGAACGAGCTCAGCAGCATGTAGGCCAGCGGGAAGATCGTCAGGAGGGCGATCACGACCCCGACGATGAACAGGATCGTGTTCTTCCTGGTCCAGCGTCGTTCGCGCCCCGTCCGCGGACGCCTGCCGCGGCGTCCGCTCGTCGCCCCCGCCGACGACGCACCGAGGCCCTTCATCGTTCTCGTCGTCATCGTCTCGCTCGACACGGATTCATTCGTCATCGACTCGACCGCCCTTCGTTGCCCGGAACAGGAACGCCGACCAGATCAGGAGGACGAGGACGAGGACCGACCCGATGGCCGCCGCGTACCCGTACTCGCCGAACAGGAACGCCTGTTGGTAGATGTAGAAAATGAGGAGTGACGTCGAGCCGGCCGGCCCTCCGCCCGTCAGGATGTAGATCAGGTCGAAGCCGCCGGTGATGACCGCGATCGTGACCGTGATCAGCACGAACAGCGACGTGGGCCGCAGGAGCGGCCACGTGATGTTGGCGAAGCGCTGCCAGGCTCCGGCCCCGTCGATGCGGGCGGCCTCGTAGAGCTCGGCCGGGATGTCCTGGAGTCCCGACAGGAAGATGATCATGTAGTAGCCCATCTGGAACCAGATGCTGATCACGACGACGGTGCCCAGGGTGTACTTCGGGTCGCCGAGCCACGAGATCCCGGTGATGCCGACGTGGGACAGGAACTGGTTGACGACGCCGACCTTGTCGGCCAGCAGGAACTGCCACATGAGCCCCACGACGACGAGGCTGACCACGTACGGCGCGAACAGGGCCGTGCGGATCGCGCCGACGAACGGGATCCGCTGCTGGACGAGGAGCGCCAGCAGCAGCGCGACGACGAAGACGGCGGGAACCAGGATCACGAGGTAGACGGCGGTGACGCCCGCACTCTGCAGGAACTGCGGGTCGTGCACCATCCGCACGTAGTTGGCGACCCCGATGAACGAGAGGTTGCCGAAGCCGTCGAGCCGGAAGAATCCCAGAGCGATCGACATCAGCATGGGGATGAAGACGAAGATCAGGAGGCCGAGGGAGTCCGGGAGGAGGAACAGGAAGGCCGCTCTGCCTTCGCGGCGCGCCCGCGCCTTCCCCATGTTGGAGCGCGGCGGGGTCGCCCCGGCCGTGGCGGGCGGTGTAGTCGCTCCGCGCGCGTTGACTGCGGTCATAGGAGCGTGCCTCCCTTGTAGGTCTGCATGAATGCCTCGATGGCGTCGTTGCCCGTCCTGGCCTGAGCGGCTGCGTCGCCGCCTGCGGTCTGGACCTGCTGGATGGCGTTGGAGATCGCCTTGTAGACGACCGGTGGGTAGCGGGGTTCTCCACGGCCGGTCGGCAGGATCGTGTCGTGGAAGTACTTGAGGGTCGGGTCGTCGAAGGCCCCCTTGGCTTTCATCCGCGCGTCGACCGACTTCCGCGGCGGCATGTCCGACTTGGCTACGCTGCACCAGTCGACGATCCGCTGGACGCTCGCCTCGCTCATGCTCCCCACCGTCTCGACGACGAACCTCGCCGCCGCTTCCGGGTTTCGCCCGCGGGCGTTGACGCACCAGGCCCACCCGCCGAGCACCGTCCTCGGGATCCCGCCCGGGGGTGTGGGCAGCGGGAAGACGCCGTACTCGAACTTCGGTTGAGAGCCTCGGAACCCGGCGACCTGCCAGATACCCGACTGCCACATCGCCGCGTAGCCCTGGGCGAAGGCGCCCGGGAGGTCACCCGCGGCAGGATCCGTGCGGGGTGCGACTCCGGTCCGGACCGACCGCCCGAACAGGTCGAGGGCTTGCGTCACGGCCTTGCTGTCGAAGGAGGGGTTCTGGTGGGCGTCGACGACGTCGCCGCGGCCCTGCCACATCCACGGGTACCAGGTGAAGTTCTGGAAGTAGCCGGGCACGGTCTCGAAGACGAGACCCGATCGACTCGGCGTCGTGAGCTTCTTCGCCACGTCGAGCATCTCGTCCCACGTCTTCGGGATGTCTCCCTCGCTGAGGTGCGCCTTCTCCCAGGCCGGCTTGCTGTAGAACATCGCCAACGGCTCGACCTCCATCGGAAGTCCGTAGACACCGTTCCCGACCTGCCTCGTTGCCAGGATGTCCGGGTTGAAGTCGGCGATCGCCTCCTTCGTCATGTAGGGGGCCAGGTCGAGAAGGGCTCCGCCGTTGTAGTAGCGGAGGAAGTCGCCCGGGCTGATGAGGAAGATGTCCGGGCCGTCTCCGGAAGCGAACGCCGTGGCGAGCCGGGTGTTCGACGGGTCGGTGAAGTTCGGGATGAAGACGTTCTCGACCTTCTGGCGGTGAGCCGCGTTCCAGTCGCCGACCGCCTTCTGGAACCAGTCGTTCTGCGCCTTGAGGTCGGGCGCCGTTTGCGTCTGCGGAGCGTAGAACTGCCAGAATTGCAAGGGGCGGCCCGCGGCGGAGCCTTTCGTCGAACACCCCGACAGGGTGAATGCGGTGGCGGTGGCGGCGACGGCCGCCGATCCCAGGAGGAATCCGCGACGTGTCACCTGCCCGCCCGGTGTGAGTTCGGCCATGCTTTTCTCCTTTGAACAGCGGATCGGGCCGGATCAGATGGTGACGTCGCCGACGAGGTGCACGGCGACTCCGAGAGCCTGGAATGCCGACGCCTTGGCGATCAGCGCCTTGTCGGCGGTTGCGGCGTCGGGGGCGTAGACGACGTTCATGTGGTTCGCCTTGTGCCGGGCCATGAGCTGATCGCGGCTGACGCCGTGGGTGATCAGGTGCATCATCGGCCACTCGGGGTTGGTGGCGTTCCAGCGGCGTTCGGTCTCCGCTTCCGGCAGACGGACCGCCGTTCCCCGGCCGATGTCGAGGTGCAGCGAGCCTTCGGCGATGTAGACGCGCGACCACACGATCTCCCCGGGCCGGGACACCGCGCGGATGGTGGCTCCCCCGAGCGGGAAGTACACGGGATCCTGCCGCCACCCCTCGGCGCCGGCGTAGCCGCCGTCGACGTGCGACGGCGGGATCGAGCCCGAGATCTCGAGGACCCAGACGAAGTCGCCGTCGAACTCCTCGCCCCAGCGGATGTCGTGGAGCGTCGTCGCGGGATCGAGGCCCATGGCGGTCCAGACCCGGTTCGTCACGAGCGCGTCGACGGCGACACCCTCGTCCGCTTCGTTGAAGTGAGGGAGGGCGAGGCCCTCGCGCAGGATCCGGGAGCCGTCCCGACTCGTGACCGGCGGACGATCCTGGTCGTTGAGGAGTCCCTCCGCGAAGTCGGACGCGGGGCAGATGTCTTTCAGTCCCTGCTGGTACTGGATGCCCACGGCGTCGAGCCCGAAGTCGTCGGCGATGCGCAGAGCGGCGATGTACATCTTGCACTGCCAGCGCACCTGCGCGGGAGTGAGGTCGCTGCTCTCCTCGTCGCCGAAGCGGAAGACGAACCCGCGCTCCTCGACGAAACGCCGGACGGCGTCCGCCTCGTCGTCCGGGACGCGCTGCATCTCTGCCCAGAGGGCGCTCTGCGACAGGCGCTCCTTGTAGATCCCGAGCGGGTTCACGAGTTCGTCGTCGAAGACGGCGTTGTACATTCCCATGCAGCCCTCGTCGAAGACGCCGATGATCGCCTTGTCGGTTCGCAGGGTCCTGGCGACGGCCGAGCCGAGGTCGGTCTCCGGGGAGTCGGGCAGGTCTGGGAGGTCGCGCACGTGGTCGGCGTCGTGTCGGATCACGCCGGTGTCGAGCCACGACCGCAGACCGTCGAAGAACCAGTCGTCGGTGAAGTCGACGCTCCAGAGCGTCGAGTAGTCCTTGCCCATCTTGGTGAGGCCGGCGTTGAGCCCCAGCAGCCCCACGAGTCCCGGCCAGTCTCCGACGAAGTTCGCCACGGTCAGGATCGGCCCGCGATGGTCGCGAAGACCGGCGAGCACGTGATGGCTGTACTGCCAGACGGCCTCGGCGACGACGAGCGGCGCCTCCGTCGGGATCCGCGTGAAGACGTCGAGCCCCATGCGCTGGCTCGACACGAAACCGTGTCCGCGCTCGGGGTCGACCGGGTTCGCCCGCACGACGCGCCTGCCGAGCCGCTCGAACGCGGCGACGACACTGGCCTCCATCGCCGCCTGCGTGGGCCAGGCGGCGACGTTCGCAGCCTCGCGGAGATCACCGCTCGCGATCAGGTAGACGGCGTCCGGTTCGGCCGTCGGACGGACGGCCGGCTCGGGAAGGACGTATGACATGGAATCTCCTCGTTCCTAGGGGTGGGTGGGGGCGAGCCGCTGGGACGCGGCGAGTTCGTGGACGACGGGCGCGGTGGCCTCGTACAGCTCGCGGTAGCGGCGGTAGCCCTCGTCGTAGAGGTCGCGGTGCGCAGGATCTCGGCGGATCACGACCCGGGCCGGGTTCCACCTCGTGACGATGGCCTCCGTTCGATCGGGGTCGGCACCGCACGACGCGGCCAGCCGGGCCATGCCGTAGGAGGCGCCGATGGTGATCTCGGGGATCTCCTGATCGAGGCCGGTCACATCCGACACGATCCGGGTCCAGAGCCCGCCGCGCGTTCCGCCGCCGACAGCGACGATGCGGTCGATCCGGGCGCCCGCCTCCCGCATGGTCTCGATGTTGTGGCGGACGCCGTAGGCCGTCGCTTCGAGAGCCGCCCGGTAGAGGTCGCCGCGGGTGTGCGTCAGGGTGACCCCGGCCAGGACACCGCGAGCGTCGGGATCCTGAAGCGGTGTCCTTTCGCCCGCGAAGTACGGGAGAAGCAGGAGGCCGCGTGCCCCGGGGCCGGATGCGCCGGCCTCGTCGAGGAGCTCGGCGAAGTCGACCGACCCGCCACCGACCAGATCGCGGATCCAGTTCGTGATCGCACCCGACGTCGCCATACCCCCGGCCAGGCAGGTCACTCCCGGGCGGAGACCGAGCGTCGTCCACATCGACGGCGTCTGCACCGCGGCATCGGCCGTCGCGATGAGGAACATCGTGGTGCCGTACATGAGCAGGAGGTCGCCGGGTCGGTCCGCTCCGGCGCTGGCCGCCTCGGCCCAGGCGTCGATGGTGCCCGTGACGATCGGCGTGCCCCGGTCCAGTCCCGTGAGACGCGCGGCGTCCGCGGTCACCGAGCCGGCGACCTCACCGGCCCAGGCGAGCCGAGGCAGTTCCAGACCATCGGCGATCCGGTCGGACCAGTCGCGGTGCCAGTCGAGCGAGTGGAGGTCGTAGAGCGGCGTGGCCTGGCTGGCCGAATGGTGGTCGAGCACGTACTCCCCGTGAGGTGCCGCACGGTCCACGACGCGGGCATGAAGAGCCGGCGCGCTCGCCCGTAGGCCGCCGGCTCGTTCTCGGCCACCCAGGCGATCTTCGGCCCGACGGCCTGGCTCGTGAGGGTGGAGCCGCCGAGGGATCGGATGGCGTCGCCGCCGAGCTCGGCCGTGAGCCGGTCGATCTGCTCGCCGGCCCGGCTGTCGACCCCGTACAGGATCGCCGCGCGCACCGGGACGTCGTCCTGGTCGGCCAGGAGAACGCAGGGACCCATCCCGCTGACGCCCACGGCGATCACGACGGCGTCGGGGACCGCCGCGAGGAGTTCCGCGGTGATGCCGCAGAACTCGTCCCACCAGAGTCGGGCGTCCATCTCGACCCAGCCCGGGTTCGGACGGTCGGGTTCGTGCACGCGCTGGGCACTCGCGAGGACGGCGCCCTCGGAGTCCACCAGGACGCCCTTGGTGCTCGATGTGCCGATGTCCACACCGAGCGTGCACGTGATTCGCATTCGATCCTCCTCGACCGGAGGCCATCTTGCACGAAATCGATTTCATTTTCAAGAGTGAAACGAGCACCAGTGGATCAGGGCGACCCGGTGGTCAGCCGGCGAGGTTCGAGTCGCTCGCCGGTTCCAGGACATGCCGGAGCACGATCGTCCGTGCGGGCTGATCATCGCCGTCGATCCGTTCGAGGAGCATTTTGGCGGCCGTCATCCCCATCTGGCGCGCCGGCAGGCGAACCACGGTGACGTCGCGCGGCGCCATGGTCGTGAACGGAAGCCGACCGACGACGGCCACCCCGACGGCCGGCGGCGCGAGGCGGTGCTCGTTCAAGACCTGGAGGGCGCCGACGCCCATGAGATTGTTCGTCGCGACGACGGCGTCGGGAGGTTCGGGGAGAGCGAGCAGTTCGGACAGGGTCGAGCGTCCTCCTCGACCCGGAAGGTGGAGTGCCGGAGCAGTTCGTCGCTCGGGTCGACTCCGGTCGCCGCGCGGAGAGCGTCGCGCCAGCCGCCCGCTCGCTCGGCCGCGGTCTCGACGTCGGCGGGACCGGTGATGCAGGCGATTCGCCGGTACCCCTGCGTGACCAGGTGTTCTGTTGCGATCCGGCCCGCCTCGCGGTTGTTCATGGTGACGCCGTCGACGTCGAAATGTGACACCCGGTCGACCGCGACGACGGCTCTGCCGCCCCGCGCCATGGGTTCGAGATCGGAGTGCTCGGAGGCCGGCGCGATGATGACGCCGGCCATGTTCTCGCTCACGGCGATGTCGAGGAACCGCGCTTCTCGGGCGACGTCCTCGTCGGTGCTGCAGAGCACGACCGAGTATCCGGCCTCCTGAGCCACGTCGCCGACCCCCGGGCGAGCTCGGTGTAATACGGGTTCTCGATGTCCGGGATGATCAGGGCGATCACCTCGGAGTTCTTCCGGCGGAGGGTGCGGGCGGTGCGGTTGGGCGTGAACTTCAGTCGCGCAGCGGCGTCGCGAACGAGCTTCGTCTTCTGCTCGGAGACCGCCGTGCCGTTGAAGACGCGAGAGACGGTGGCGGGCGAAACCCCTGCCGCTTCGGCTACGTCGTAGATGGTAGCCACAGTCGCCGCCTCTCTCGGATCGAGCCCGGCTCGTCCGTTGACATCGTTCCAACAGAACCTTACAGTGCTGAAATCGATTGCATCATTCGTGGTTCAATCGAGCAGAGCAACGACGCTGAAAGGGAACTCGAGTGAGCAATCCGGACCTCCACGACATCGCCCGTATCCGCGACCGACGGACGCGATCCATCAGTCCCGAGAATCCCGACGGCCGGGTGGGCGGCGGCGGCCGCGCAACCGAGGGAACCGGCGCCGCGAGCGCGCGCGATCTCGGACCCGGCTGGAAGATCTCGCCGAGCGTGGACGTCGCGCCCGGCGAGACGCTGGATCTCGCGAACATCGAAGGCGCCGGCAGGATCACCCACATCTGGATCACGACCCACACGGACAACTGGCGCACGCTGATCCTGCGCGCCTACTGGGACGGCAGCGACGATCCCGCGGTCGAGGTGCCCTACGGCGACTTCTTCTGCTCGGGGTGGGGCGTGTTCTCGCAGGTGACCTCGCAGGCGATCGCCGCGAACCCGCACGGCGGGTTCAACTCGTACTGGCCGATGCCCTTCCGGACGGCGGCGCGGCTGACCCTCGAGAACACGTCGGACGTCGATGTGCGCGTCTACTTCCAGATCACCTACGAGCTCGGCGAGGAATCGGGAGAGGACGGCTACTTCCACGCCCAGTGGCGGAGGAGCAACCCGCTCGCCGATCGATCGACCCACGTCCTCCTGGAGGGCGTCGAAGGACGCGGACACTACGCGGGCACCTACATCGCCTGGGGGTCGAACTCCGACGGCTGGTGGGGCGAGGGCGAGATCAAGTTCTATCTCGACGGCGACACCGACTACCCGACGATCTGCGGCACCGGAACGGAGGACTACTTCGGCGGAGCCTGGAACTTCGACGTTCCGGGCACCGGCTACACGGAGTTCTCCACGCCGTACCTCGGCATGCCCCAGGTGCTCCGCCCGGACGGCCTCTACGCGAGTCAGCAGCGATTCGGCCTCTACCGCTGGCACCTGCTCGATCCCATCCATTTCGCCGAGGGGATCGGACGCGTCGACATTCAAGCTCTCGGGTGGCGCAGCGGCTGGCGCTACCTGCCGCTGCACGACGACATCGCCTCGACGGCGATCTTCTACCTCGACCGCCCGGCGACGAACCGTCCGCCGGCACCGGACGCCGACACGATGGAGGTGCACCTGGGATCCGGCGCCGTTCCCGACGTCGGGGCCACGCCTCCGCGCGCCCCGCGGTCGGAGGCCTGAGGCCATGGACGTCTCCCGACGCATCCTCCTCAGCGGCGGGGCGCTGGCCGGAGCCGCCGCCGTCGTGACTCGCGGCAGCACCGCCGCGGACGCCTCGACGCCGACCGGTGCCGGTCACGGCGACGCACCCGCGGAGCATCCGGACGCCTTCCTCCAGGTCCCTCCCGGGGAGTTGCCGCAGGAGACGAGCACGTTCTTCTCGACCGTCTTCGTCGAACACGCCGGAACGTACGCGGCACCCGGCAGCGACGGCGACCTGTGGCCGACCTGCTGGGCGGACGACGACGAGGTCTACACCGCAAACGGCGATGGCCGCGGCTTCAGCGAGGAACCGTTCAAGGACGTCGTCGTCAGCCGTATCTCGGGCCGCCCGGAGACGGGGTTGCACGGCGTGAAGCTCGCCGAGTCCGAACAGGTGGCCAAGGTCTGGGGCGATCCTGCCCACTACAATCGCAAGCCGACCGGCATCGTCTGCGTGGGCGGCGTCCTCTATCTCGCGGTGCAGGACCTCCGGTACGGCGATTCGGCATTCGACGACGCGCCGAATGCCAGCATCTCCCGCTCGACGGATCACGGGCGAACCTGGACGACGACGGACCGCCCGATGTTCACCGATCACCGCTTCACGACGATCTTCTTCGTCGACTTCGGGAAGGACTCCTCCGAGGCGACGCGGGCCCTCGGCGCGCACGACGGATCGTACGTCTACGCCTACGGCATGGACTGGAACTGGCGTACGTCGAACACCGGCACGGTGCCGGATCCGGTCGACCTCTACCTCGGTCGGGTCCCGGCATCGAGCGTCCAGGAGCGCGACCGGTGGGAGTTCTTCACCGGCACCGGCGCGGACGGACGACCCACGTGGAGCATCGACATCCGCGACAAGACCGCCGTCCTGCACGACCCGCTCCGCCGCTACGAGGATCCGCAGCCGACGAAAGCCGGATCGTTGACCGTCGTGTCGCAGGGGGCGTGCTCTACCACCCCGTCTTCAAGCGTTACCTGTACTCGTCGTGGACCGATCCCAGCTTCGAGTTCTACGAGTCGCCGACCCCCTGGGGGCCCTGGAAGAGATATCACTATCACAACGCGGGTCTGACCCCGTGGTATCGCTCGAACGACACGACGCACACCCCGAAGAACGCCGGCTACGGAACCACGATGCCCTCCAAGTACGTGAGCGCCGACGGCCGCGACCTCTGGCTTCAGAGCAACTGGTGGGAGGCGCCGGCTCCGACCCCCGCCGACAACTACAACTTCAATCTCCGCAAGGTGCGACTGACGCCGTATCGCTCCTCCCGCCCCTCGAACCGCCCGAGCGCGTCGATCAATCTCGCGAGATCCGGATCCGACGTGACCGCGGTCCAGATCAGCGCCGACCACGCGAACTGGACGTACTACAACGACGGCGACCGCACGAAGAGCGAGGACAGCTTCGACGGGACGAACAAACTCGTCGATTTCTGGGGCTACACGTTCTCCCGGAGCTACTGGATGAATCGCGTCGTCTACACGACGGGAGCCATGGCGGACGACGGCGGCTGGTTCAGCGGCTTCGCCGGCGGGCTCCGGGTCCAGGTCCGCCGCGGCTTCACCTGGGAGGACGTCGAGCGATCCCGGATCGCGCCCGCCTACCCCTACAGCGCGAGCGCGGGCGCCTTCACGACCTACACGCTGACTTTCGACGAGACCTGGGGCGACGGGATCCGGATCATCGGCGAGCCCGGTGGCTCGGCGCACTACACGTCGATTGCGGAGCTGGAGGTCTTTTTCGTGTGATCGGAGCGGTGCCGGTAGCGTGGCCCCTCGCGAGCGCGGCTCGCCGAATGCTCTGGAGGCGACCGTGGCGACACCACTCGACGACGAACTGGACAGCATCTTCGCGGCAACGCCGACTACCTGACCTCCCTCGACGCGCCGGGGGTTGCGCCGAGGACGTAACCTTGATGTGCGGTTGGCACCAGGACCCAGCGCTCCGTGACCTCTTTCCGGACGCAACGCAGGAGCCCTCGTGTCGAAACCCGCCTCATCCACGCCGATCCTGGCCGCTCGCCATGGCTGATCCGTCGCCCTTCACCACGGCCCTGGCCGAGCTGTCGCGGGCGACCGCGCCCGACGCCGACCTCTGCACGCCCTTCATCGCAGCTCTCGCCGTCACGGGGGCGGCCGTGTCGACGCTCGGCGACCCTCTGGGAACCCAGACCGTCTGCGCCAGCGACGAGACCGCGGCCGAACTCGACGAGATCCAGATCGACCTCGGCGAAGGGCCCTGCTGGGACGCCCTGCGAACGGCACGGCCCGTCCTCGAGCCGGATGTGCAGGAGACCTCTGCGGCCACCTGGCCGGTCGCCTTGATCGCCCTGCGGAAAACCGGTCTGGGCGCCGTCTTCGCATTTCCCCTGATCGTGGCGACCATCCGAGTCGGGGCCGTCGACCTCTACTCGGCAACGCCTCGCATCCTGTCGGCGCAGCAGCTCGACGACGCGCGAGTCCTGGCCGGAGTCGTCGCCAGACACGTCCTGCGGCGCGCGCTCCTGGCCTCGGAGGAGGCTCGCGCGGGCGAGACCGAGGGCACCTATTCTCGGCGCGAAGTGCACCAGGCGACCGGAATGGTGATCGCGCAGATGCGAGTCGGCCCGGACGAGGCGATGATGGTCATACGCGGACACGCCTTCGCGTCGGGCAGGAGTGTCCGAGACGTCGCCGCGGACATCGTTCTGAGACGCCTCGACTTCAGCACCGACCTCGACAACGAACGGACCCAGGAATGACCGACACTCGTGAAACCGAACTCGTCCGAACCTTCGTCACTCTGGCGGACTCCTTGGTCGCGGGCTACGACACGATCGGACTCCTCCAGACGCTCGTCGACCACTCCACGAACCTGTTCGACGCCGTCGCCGCCGGCATCCTCCTCGGCACGGACGACACGCACCTCGAAGTCGTCGCGTCCACGAGCGAGGAGAGCCGACTCGTCGGGCTCATGCAGCTGCACGCAAGCGAGGGCCCGTGCGTGGAGGCCGTCACGACGGGTCGCGTGGTATCGGTGGAGAGCCGTCGGGAGATGCTCTCACGCTGGCCCGTCTTCGCGTACGCGGCCGGCGACTCGGGGTTCCTGTCGGTGCACGCGATCCCGCTCCGCCTCCGGAACACCACGATCGGATCGCTCAACCTCTTCCGCGACCACGAGGGCGCGCTGAACGAAACCGACGCCATCGCCGCTCAGGCGCTGGCGGACGTGGCGACGATCACCGTCCTGCACGAGCGAATCGTTCAAGACTCCGCGCTGGTCCAGGAGCAGCTCCAGCGCGCTCTCGACAGCCGCGTCGTCATCGAGCAGGCCAAGGGGGTCGTCTCGCACACGCACCACCTCGACATGGACGCCGCCTACCGACTGATCCGGCACCACGCACGGTCGACGCAGACTCCCCTGCCCGAGATCGCCTCGGCCATCGTCGACGGCTCGCTGGCCCTCGAGAAGTCAGCGCCGTCACGATGAATCGGCGCACGGCCCTTGAAATCGCCCGGTCCGACTCGTAGGTTGAAAGTGGCCGCCCCAGCCCCAGGTCGCCAGCGTCGCACCAATCAGCGTCCGGACGAAAATGGGGTTTTCGATGGCGATCAGTCTGTATCTCAGCGCACCGGGCGTCGATCCGGTACGGATCCAGCACCTTCCACACCGCGCCCGTCACTGGCGTCCCTCCCCGTTCCCCCTCCTCCCGGACTCACGGTCCGGTCCCGGACCGCGCTATCAGGACTTCCTCCGCGACGGCGCCGTCCGAGACTCCTGGGAAGACGCCCGCGACCTTCCCGTCGACGCCACGGGCTGAACGGGCCTCGGTTGATCGCAAACGGCCGCGCGCCGTCCGACTCGTCCTAAGCTCGAACCGCACGCAGTGCATGACTCTGCGGCGGCTTCCTGCGATCGTCGAAGTTCAGGCCGACTTGTCTGCCGATGATCCGGTGCCGCCGTGCGGAGGCGTCGACCATGAGCGACGTGACGCGCCTGGCGCGGAATCTGATCAGTCGATCGCGATCATCGAAGGATCGCTATCGCAGTCTCCTCGGCGGCCCCGGCGCCCGGGGCTTCTTCTTCTCGGCGGCAATCGCGCGGCTCGGTGTCGCCATGACCGGGCTCGGTCTCCTCTGGACGGTGCGAGGCCTCACCCACTCGTTCGCCCTGGCGGGAGCTGCCACGGCCGTTTTCGCGTGTGCGGAGGCGATCGTGGGCCCCCAGAACGCCCGGCTCGTCGATCGATACGGTCAGTCGCGACTCCTCCCGCCGCTCCTCGCAGTCCATGTCGCCGGGATCTCGCTATCGGTCGTCGGCTCGTTCGATTCCGAGACCACCCTGATTCTCGGCGGTGCCCTCGTGGCAGGCGGAGCCATTCCGCAGCCCGGTGCCCTGTCCGCAGCGCGATGGACGCACGTGCTCCGATCAGGAGACCGTCTCCGAACGGCCTTCTCCTCGAAGCCGTCGTCAACGACGTCGTGTTCCTCACCGGTCCACCGATCGTCACCCTGGTCAGTGGCCTCGCCTTCTCCGCCCTGGGCACGGTCCTGGCCGCCGCACTGCTGATCGCGGGCGGCGCGGCTCTCGCGGCTCAGACGCGAACGGCTCCCCCACGGCAGACGCGTGTCCGGCGCATCGACCGCGCCACGCGATCGCGGCTTCTCGGTCGCAGCTTCCTCTCCACGGTCGCCGTCGCCATCGGACTCGGGTTCTTCTTCGGAGCGATGCCGGTCATCGTGACCGCGTTCGCGACCGAACACGGCTACGGGCCTGCCGCGGGATTCCTCCTCGCCCTCACGAGCGTCGCCAGCCTGGCGGCAGGCTTGGCCTACGGAGCAACCGAAGAGCGATGGCGGCCACACTCGGTGCAGCTGGGCGCATCGATCCTGCTCTTCATCGCGCTGGCCGTGACCGCGGTCCGGCCGTCCCTCGCCACGCTCCTGATCGGGTTGATCCTCGCCGGGGCGACCATCGCCCCCATCAACGTGTCTTCCGCGCAGATCGTCGAGAGGACCGTGCCGCGTCGGTCCCTCACTCAGGGGTTCACCTGGATCAACACCGCGTCCGCGGCGGGCATCGCGCTCGGCGGAGCAGTCTCCGGAATCGTGGTCCAGGCCGACGGCGTCCACCTCGCCCTCGCGGTCGGTTGCGCTCTCGTGCTCGTGGCGCCTCTCGGTGCCGTCAGCGGCGCCCGGGTCGCCGGGACGGAATCGGGCGGAGACGCGACGCGGGCAGCTTCTTAGTCACGATGCGCGCGCTACGTCCGCTGAGCTCGGCCCAGCAGACCGGCCCGGACCCCGAAGAGGTACAGCCGACAGCCGAGGCAATAGCCGAACACGGAGTTGAGGAACGCCGCCACGAACGCCAACGCAGCGAAGAGCGGCACGGCCCAGGCCAGGCCGACGAGGCCCAGCACGACGCCGATGCCGGTGATGACGAGCCCCACGGCCTGCGCGAACGTCGGAGGCCGCGGGTCCTCGAGCTCGGTCGGGGGCGCGAGTCGCGGCCGCAGGAGACGTCGGTACACGGCACCGTAAGGATGACGGCGGATGCCGGCGAAAGCACCCCAGCCGAAGAGAAGGGCGACAACGAGCAGGATCACGACGGCCGCGACGGACGCGCCGATCAGGCCCAGATACACGGTGACGAGGAGCAGCACCGCCGTGATCCCGGCACCGAATCGCGGGGAACGAGGGTCGATCCCCCGGCTTGCCTCAGGCGTGGACATGGTCTTCTCCTAGCAGTCGGGCGAGTTCCGATTCAAGCGCGCGCGGATTCGGCGGACCGCCGATCCGGGCGCGGACGGCTCCGCGGTGATCCAGAACAAGGGTCGTCGGCGTCTGAAGGACAGCGAACCGCCTCGCCACCTCGGGCAGACGGGTGAGGTCGACGTCGACGTGGACCACGCCGTCCCGCTGCCGGGCAAGGCTCGTCAGGAGCCGCCTCGTCGCGGGGCAGAACGTACAGAACTCGGTCGAGAACTGGAGCAGCGTGGCGCGCTCTCCGAACGCCCGGGTCGTCTCGACGTCGACCGGCCGGACGACGGTGACCGCATCGTCGCTCCGAACGCGGACACGACCCGTCGTCTTCAGCCAGACGAGGCCCGCGAGGGTCGCGACGGCGACCAGCGCGAGGAGAGCCGCGAGAGCGAGGCCGGGGGTCATCGTCTGAAACTAGGTCCATCGCGCGTCTGCGCACCGAAATGACGGAATATGACGGGAGCGACAATAGGCTTGCGACATGAGCCGGCTGCCAATCGTTCTCACCCCTGCGCCCTCGTCGACCTCGGCACCGGGTCCGGCAGCGAAGACGTGCCCCTTCGGCTCGAACTGCGCGTGCGTCTTCTCGCGCTCCGCCGCCGCCCCGCCCTCGACAGGACCGAAATCGACCGTCGAGGCTGCAGAAGACATCGATGCCGAGGTCACGAAGTGGACCGACCTGGGCTACCGCGTCACCGAGACCGCTCCCGACGAGGTGCTGCTCGAACGCCGGCTCGGTCTGCCCTTCTGCGTCAACGTCCTCCTCTGCCTCGTCACGGGATTCCTCTGGCTCCTCTACTGCATCCCCCGCAGCCGTCACCCCAAGGTCGACACGCGGCGCCTGACCAGAGCGCTCGACGGATCGATCTCGACCACGCGAGTCGTCGTTCGACGCTGAGTCGAGCCGTCGGATCGGCCTCAGCGGAGGGCGAGCGTGAACTTGAGGGTCGCGTCGTCGTCGATCGGAATGTGCTCGGCGTAGCCGACGGGCTGCTCGTCGTACATGATCCCGCGGCCATCGGGGACGTACCCGCGGCGGACGTAGATTCGTTGCGCCGGACCATAGTCGGCGAGAAGCCCGACGCCGAGGCCGACGACATCGGATCGAGTCCCGGCGAGCGCTTCAGCGGCGTCCAGCAAGGCATTACCGAGGCCGTGGCGGCGAAACCCTGGAAGAACGTTGAGGTCCGACACCTCGGGGATCCCCGCGGCCGCGAACGGCTCGTACCGTGAAGTCCACACGAGTGTGACGTAGCCGGCGAAGGCGCCTTCGACGTCGACGACCAACACGTGCCGTTCGCCCGATCGATACTCCTCCAGGTACGTGTCGAACTGCGAACGAGGCTTGTTCCACCCGAGTTCGAAGAAGGCTGCCGCCATCGCGCCGGGGCCCGTCGGGGTCATGTCCCGAACCCGTGGGCTCGCGGAGGCCGGGACGATCATCGGGGGATGGGAGTGACCGCGCGGAGCAGGCCGCCGTCGACCGGGAGGACATGGCCCGTGATCCAGGCGGCGTCGGACGACGCCAGGAACGCGACCGCCGCGGCGATGTCCTCCGGTTCGCCCACGCGCCCGAGCGGATAGAGAGCGCGGAGCCGGTCCGCTCCTCCCGGCTGGCCGTCCCAGACCCTGGTCCGGATCGTTCCGGGCGACACCGTGTTCACCCGGATGCCGAAGGGGGCGAGGGAGCCGGCCAAGTTCTGCATGAGCGACACCAGGCCCGCCTTGGCGGCGGAATACGCTTCTCCGCCCAGCGCCATCTGAGCGTTGACGGAGCTGACGCTGACGATGGCCGGGCTGAGGGAACTCTGCTTGAGATGGGCGATCGCCACCCGGCAGCATCGCATCGCTCCGAGGAGGTTGAGGTCGATCGTCCGTTCCCAGTCGGGATCGTCCGTGTCTTCGAAGGGCGGATGGGGCACGTCCCCGCCGGCGACATTGATCAGCGCGTCGAGCTGCCCGAAGTGGGCGGCGGCTCGCGAGAACGCGTCCTGGACGGATCGGGTGTCGGTCACGTCGAGGAGCAGCGGCAGGTGCGCTTCGGGCTGGGCGAGGCCCGCCACCGTCGTCGTGGCAGCATCGAGGTCGAGGTCGGCCGCGACGACGCGGGCGCCCTCGCTGGCCAAGCGCATCGCACAGGCCCGGCCGATCCCGTTCCCGGCCCCCGTCACGAAAACGACACGCCCCTTCACTCGAGAACCCACCGATTCGACCAACGTCTCCATCGCGCAATCGTGCCACGTTCGCGCGCTCGTGTCCCGCCGATGGCGCGCCGGTCGACGACGCCGTCGCGCACGGCGTTCAGGTGCCCCGGGTACAGGCCCAGAGCGACTGGCCGGGAAGGGTCGTCGCCCCCTCGTAGACGTCGTCGGGGACGTAGCTGCAGCGACCGGTGACCCACGCGACGATCCGCTGGGACTCCGTGTCGGGGATCCTGCCCGTCGGGGATCTCGCAGGAAAGAGGAAGTACGACGTGGCCTGTTGCCGGACCCCGCGCCGAATGCTCGCGAGGGTCGGCGACGGGACAGCGCCCGAGTAGCCACCGAGGGCTCTGACGTTGAGGCCTCCCGCCAGGATGTAGGGTTCTGCGTCCTGCCACGTACTCGTCGTGAACAGCGGTGCGCCGTCGTGTCCGGGAGATCGTCGGACGAAGTCCGCGAGGTTCCGCTGCTCGTCGGTGAGCTGCGGACCCGGCTGCGACAAGTCGGGCGGGAGCAGGGCGAATCGGCTGAACGACCGGCGTTCGGACTCGGGCGCATCCGTCTGGAAGAAGTAGGGGACGGTCCCGACGCGCGGTCCGGCGTAGGCGTCGTTCGCCGTGCCCGCGAGGGCCGGGTCCACGGTCGAGACGGTCCACACCCCCGGCGCCGCGAGCATCGCCAGCCCCGCGGCGACCGAGGCGAGCGTCGACGGGCCGGCTCGCGTCGATCCCGCCAGAACGAGGGCCGCTGCGCCGCAAACGGAGACGAAGGCGAGAAGCCAGGCGGGGCTCAGCCCGGTCCCGACGAGGATCCCGACCGTCCACAGGGTCTCCGCGGCGATCACGACGAGGAGGGACGCTGGTCGCCCCCGCCGCGCCGCCATGACGGCGTCGCCCACGGCGATGGCCGCGAGGAGACTGACCGGAACGGTCACGGCCGCCAGGTACGCCGTGTGGGGCACGGGAGCGACCGTGAGGACTGCGGCGGCGGTCACGAGCCACCCGCCGAGACCGATCACGAGCGGTGCCGACGCCGCTTCGGTGTCGACCGCCCGAAGGGAAGGTGGTGCCGCGCCGGACCGGAGTCGCACCGCCGCCGTGACGAGGCCCAGGAGCGCGAGCGGGTAGAACCAGCCGACCTGCGTCGTGAACGCGGGAAGCAGGAGCTTGAAGGGACTCCGCCCGTCGGCTCCCGGCGCGATCACGGAGGCGGAGAACGCGGGGGCGGCACCCGGCACGATTCCCGGAACGAAGCGATCGAGTCCGTTGTAACCGAAGACCGACGCGAACACGTCGTTCGAGACGCTGCCGTCGAAGAAAGGGCGATCGGCCGCCGGGACGAATTGCACGATCCCCATCCACGACAGGGAGGCCGCAACCGTGACAGCACCGAGCAGGAACGCGCGCAGAAGCCGTACCCGGGGCGGCGCCGTCGTCACGACGATGGCGATGACGAGCGCCGGCACGATGAACCACGCCTGCAGCATCTTCGCCTGGAAGCCGACGGCGATCCAGAGCCCGGCGAACACGAACGGCAGCGTTCGCCCCGTCACGACGCCCTTCTGGAACGAGGCGAACGCCAGAGCGAGACTCATCGTGAGAAGGCCGTCTTCCATCGTGTGCCCGAACATCGACACCATCAGAGGAGTGACGGCGAAGGCGAGCGCCGCGAGCAGGCCAGTGCTCCTCCCCGCCACCGGGTGCCGATCACGAACACGACGACGACCGTCACGAGGCCTTCGACGACCTGGGGAAGCGCCAGAGACCACGCGTGGAAGCCGAAGAGCCGGGCGGACAGCGCCTGCGGGACGAGGAATCCCGACAGCTTGTCGAGCGTGATGGAGGCCGCCGGGTCGAACGCGCCGAACCAGAAGGCCCTCCAACTCACGCTCATGCTTCGGGCGGCGGTCGAGGAGAAGCCCGAGAAGCCCGCGTTGCCGAAGTTCCACGCCGCCACCACGGAGAAACCGACGAGGATGCCGACGAGCAGGATCACGGCGCGGCGACGCGACACGCCCACGACCGCGCTCGGCAGAGATCGATGGCCGTCGGTGGCCTCCGCCGTGCTCCTTCGCATGCGTCCATGATGGAGCAGCGAGTGCGGCTTTGCTGCCTTCCCTCGCGGCCGCGCGCCGGAGACCGGCTCCCGTCGTCTACCCCAGGGCGGGGCGCCGGATTCCGAGGTGCTCGCGCAGGGTCGTCCCCTCGTACTCGCGCCGGAACAGCCGGCGATCCTTCAGGAGGGGAACCACCGCCTCGAAGAACAGCCGGAACGTCTCCGGGTACGCCCCCGGGATGAAGACGTTGCCGTCGTCCGCCTCGGTGAGGAAACGATGCGCGATGGCGTCGGCGACCTGCTCGGGCGAGCCGACGATCCGCCAGTGGCCGGCGCCCGTGAGGACGTGGTCGCGGATGACGGTCCGGAGGGTCAGCCCCTCGTCGACGAACAGGGCACGGAATCGCTCGGCGTGCGTCTGCGACGTGCGGAGACTGCCGACCGCGGGGAGGAACTCCGCCGGCACCCGATCGTCGAGCCCGAGTCCGCGGAAGTCGATCCCGAACGTGCGCTCGAGCCGCTCGTACCCGTCGACGATGTCGTCGTCGGCTCGGATCTCGCGGTAGAGGGCCTGCGCCTGGGCGTCCGTGTCGGCGATGTAGAGGTGCGCGCCGGGCAGGACGGCGAGCGACCCCACCGGGCGGCCGGCCGCGGTCGCTCGGGCGTGGAGGTCGCTCGTCAGCTCTCGTGCGACGGACTCGTCGGCCGTCGCCGCGAAGACGGCGTCGGCGTGGGTGCCCGCAAAGGCACGCCCACGCTCGGAAGCGCCGGCCTGGAAGAGCACGGGAGCACCCTGCGCACTCGTCGGGATGTTCAACGGCCCCTCGACGTCGAAGAAGCGCCCGTGGTGATCGATCGGCCGGATCCGCGAGGTGTCGGCGTACCGCCCGTTCTCGCGATCGATCAGGATCGACTCCCGTGGCCAGCTTCCCCAGAGCTCGCGCACGGTGTCGACGAACTCCTCGGCGCGCGCGTAGCGCTCCTCGTGGTCGGCGACCTCCTCCTGCCCGTAGTTCCGTTCGCCGACCTGCGACGTGACGATGTTCCAGCCGGCCCGACCCTCGCTGACGAGATCGAGCGTGCCGAATGCCCGAGCCAGGTTGTAGGGCTCGTCGAACGACGTGGAAGCGGTTCCGACGAGTCCGATCCTCGACGTCGTCGCGGCGATGGCGGCGAGGATCGGCACCGGATCGAGGAGGCCGCCCGGATGGCGGTCGAGCCGCTCGCGGTCGAGGTGGAGTCCGTCGGCTCGGAAGACGAAGTCCAGCCCGGCGCGCTCGGCGTCCTGCGCGATCTGGATGAACAGGGGCGCCCCGTTCAGGTCTTCGACGCGGCTGTCGGGCCGCCTCCAGGCGGTTCCGCCCGTCCAAGCGGACGAGACGGAGATCCCGAGGTGGAGTCGGCGCTCGGAGCGCTCGACGCCGCTCACTTCTCGATCCAAGCGGCGCCGAAGATCGCCCACCACGGTGCCGTGAACCGGACGCCGTGGACGGTCTTCTTGGTGGCGATGACGCTGGTGGCCTCCTCGATCGGGAACCCGAGGCCATCGGAGACGATCAGCTTCTGAATCTTCTTCGAGTCGGCGGACCGCTCAGCGCTGTCGGCTTCGGCCGACTGGTCGTCGATCAGTTTCACGAGGGCCGGGTCGACGTCCTTGGTGATGAAGTTCGAGTACGTAGCCGTGAAGGACGAGAGGAAGACGTCGGGATCCGGTCGGGTCAGGTTCCCGTAGGTCAGCCCCCAGTTGCCGGAAGCCTGGTTCGCCGTCACCTGGGCGGCGGTCAGTTGCTTGAGCGTCAGCTCGATCCCGTTGGCCTTGAGCTGCTGCTGAATGAGTTCGAAGAGCTGCTCGTAGTTCGGCGAGCTGTACTGCAGGTCGACCGAGAGGCGCGTGCCGTCCTTCGCCCAGATGCCGTCGGATCCTTTGGCCCACCCCGCCTTCGTCAGGATCGACGTGACGGCCTTCGACGAGTCGGTCAACTGCGACGACAGATTCGTGTACGACGGGAACGTGTGCGACACGATGCTGGTCGCCGCCGTTCCCGTGGCGTCCAGAGTCACCTTCTTGATCTCCTGGCGGTCGATGGAACGCTGGATCGCCTGTCGAACGGGCAACTGGGCGAGCAGCGGGTTCGTCACGTTCGGATAGAGCGTGTAGACGACTCCGGCGGAGGCCGCCGTGAACACGTTCGACGACGACGACACCTCGGAGATGTTGTTCGACGACGGGTAGGCGATCGCATCGACCTGGCCGCTCTGGAGGGCGCCGATTCGCGCGGCCGCCTCGGGGATCACGAGGAAGGTGATCTTCGTGAGATACGCCTCGCCCGTATTGCCGCGGACGGTCGATCCCCAGTCGTAACCGGCTCTGCGGACCAGGACGATCTTCTGATCCTGCACCACCTGCTTGATGACGAACGGACCGGTGCCGATGACGCCGTCGTTGCGCTGGGTCGCGGTCTCCTCGTGGTCGTCGGCGAGACGATGCCGAGCGGCGCTTCGGTCAGGGCCTGGAGGAAACCGGCCTTGGGCGTCGAGAAGGTGACGACGAGATGCGACGCGTCCACGACCCTGGTGCCGGTGTAACCCTGGAGGTACGCCGAGGACTGGAAGGCGTTGCCCTGCTTGCCGAGCTGGATGATCGAGTCGAAGTTCTCCTTGACGGCCGTGGCGTCGAACTTCTCGCCGTTGCTGAAGGTCACTCCCGTGCGGAGCGCGAAGCTGTACTGCTTGAGGTCTTTCGAGATCTTCCAGGAGGTCGCGAGCCACGGGACGACCTTGCCCGTCTTCGGATCCTGATCGACGAGGTTGTCAGTGACCTGCATGTTCGAGAAGGTGCAGCCGGAGGTCTGCTGCTTGTCGTAGGCCCCGCACCAGTCGTCGATGCCGACGGTGATGCTGCCGCCCTTCTGGACGGCGGTGGTCGCGGTGTCGCTGCCCGCCTTGGTCGAGCCGGCGGAACAGCCGGTCAGGACGAGGGCGACCGCTAGCGCGATGCCGACGCCGGCGATGAACTTCTTCACTGTGCGGTGCCTTTCGTGGTGGTGGTGGTGGTGGTGGTGGGGAGGAGGAGGGGACGCCGAAGGGTGGATCCGGTGCCCGGAATCGCCGCGAGGAGCTCGCGCGTGTAGTCGGTCTCCGGGGCTTCGAAGACGCGCTCGACGGCACCCTGCTCGACGAGGCGGCCGTGCTGCAGGACGCCGACGGTGTCGGCGACGAGACGAACGACGGCGAGATCGTGGGAGATGAACAGGTACGCCACGCCGAGGCGCTCCCGGAGTTCGGCGAGGAGGTCGAGCACCTCGCGTTGCACGACCACGTCGAGGGCCGACACGGCTTCGTCGAGGATGACGAGTTCCGGCTCGATCGCCAGGGCCCGCGCGATGGCCACTCGCTGGCGCTGGCCGCCGGACAGTTCGGCCGGACGGCGACGCGCAAGGTCGGCCGACAGGCCGACGGCCGCGAGCAGCTCGACGGCACGCTCCTTCCGATCGGAGGGGGTACCGACCCGGAAGGAGCGCAGCGGCTCCGCGACGATGTCCTCGACCCGGAAGGACGGGTCGAGAGAGGCGAACGGGTTCTGGTGGACGAACTGGACTCGCGACCGGAACGTCCGGCGACCAGCCGCGCCCAGGTCGGAGACGATCTCGCCGTCGACGGAGACGGTTCCCCACGTCGGCTTCTCGAACCCGGCGACGATCCTGGCCGTGGTCGACTTGCCCGACCCGGATTCCCCCACGAGGGCGAAGGTGCCGCCGGCCGGAATCCTGAAATCGACGCCGTCGACGGCGAGGAGCCGCTGCTTGGGGCCGAAGGCGCTGCTGAGCGTGAACTCCTTCCGCAGATCGCGGACGGCGATCAGCGGCGGGCGATCGTGAGCCTCCGCAGCGACGGAGTTCCGCGACGGCCGGTCCTCGACCCGGTCCGCGGCCGACCGCACCGCGAGGGAGGGAGCCGAGTCGAAGAGGCGTCTCGTCACGGCGTGCTGCGGATTGCGGACGACCTCCGGCGTTGCCCCCGCCTCGACGATGCGCCCGTGGTCCAGCACCAGGATCGCGTCGGAGCGATCCGCCGCTACGCCCAGGTCGTGGGTGATCAGGACCACGGCAGTCCCCTGCTCGGCCGCCAGCGTCTCCAGCTGGTCGAGGACACGCTTCTGAACCGTCACGTCGAGACCCGACGTCGCCTCGTCGGCGATGACGAGCTGAGGCTCGCAGGCGGTCGCGATGCCGATGAGGACCCTCTGCCGCTGCCCGCCGGAGAGCTCGTGCGGGTACTGCCCGAAACGGACGGCGGGCTGGTCGATCCCGACGCGCTCCAGGATCCGGACCGCCTCCGCCCTCGCGACGCGTCGATGCTGACGGCCGTGGACGATGAGCGCCTCGACGATCTGCCGTCCGACGGTCTGCACCGGGTCGAGGGACACGGTCGGATCCTGCGGGACGAGGCCGACGACGGAGCCTCGGATGCGCGCCAAGCGCCGCTCCGAGAGACGCAGCACCTCGTGACCAGCCACGGTGATCCGACCGCTCGTCACGACGGCGTTCTCGGGGAGGAGCCCCACGATCGCGTGCGCCGTCGACGACTTGCCGGAGCCGGACCCACCCACGACGGCCAGCGTCTGCCCCGCTTGCAGGCGGAACGAGACGTCGCTGACGGCCTCGGTGAGGCCGCGCTCGGTGCGATACGAGATCGAAAGTCCCTCGACCTCGACGACGGCGGTCACCGGCGTACCCCGATGGCGCGGCTGATGTGGTTGGTGGAGATGACGACGGCCACGATCACGAGGCCGGGGATGGTCGTGATCCACCACGCGGTCGCGAGGTAGTTGCGGCCGTCGGCGACGAGGCCGCCCCACTCCGGCGCCGGCGGCTGCGCGCCGTAACCCAGGAAGTTGAGCGACGCGATCGCCAGGATGGCGCTGCCGAACTCGAGCGCGACGAGGCCCAGGATCGGGGTCGCCGCGTGCGGTAGGACGTGGCGCAGCAGGACATCCCACCAGCGGGCACCGGCACCTTCCGCGGCCTCGACGTACTGCGCGGTTCTCACCCGAAGCACCTCGGAACGTAGGACGCGCGAGAAGGCGGCGACCGAGCCGACGCCCACGGCGATGGCGACGTTCGTGGTTCCGAAGCCGAGCGCCGTCACCAGCAGGAGCGAGACGAGCAGGCTGGGAACGGCCAGCAGCACGTCGACGATGCGCATCAGGACCTCGTCGAGCCAGCCGCCGACGAAACCCGCGACGAGGCCGATGACCGTGCTCGCGACGAACGCGACGGCGATCGCGATGACGGTCGCCTGCAACGACGCGCGGGTTCCGTAGACGACTCGCGAGAGCAGGTCGCGCCCGATCGCGTCGGTTCCGAACGGGTGCGCGAGGCTCGGAGCGGACTGAGCGACCGCACCGTCGCCGACGATCGGGTCGAACGGCGTGAACAGGTGCGGCACGATGGCCCAGGCCGCGACGATCGCGAGGACGGCGACCGCGAGGACGAGCCCGGGTCGGAGCGTGGTCTTCGAGCGGAGGCCGCGAAGCGGGCGGCGCTGGGCCAGGGATCCCGCGGTGAGGGGTGAGATTGTCTCGGTCATGGTGCTCCTAGTGGGCGGGCCGCGCTATGCGCGGATCGACGAGCGGGTAGACGAGGTCGACGACGAGGTTGACGATCGCGAAGGCGACGGCCGACACGAGCACCAGCATCTGGACGACGGGGATGTCCTGCGTGTTGACCGAGGCCTGCAGCAGACGCCCGAGGCCCTGCCGCGAGAACACCGTCTCCGTGACCACCGCCCCGGCGAAGATGCCGCCGACGGTGAGGCCCACGAGCGTCAGAGCGGGGATCGTGGCGTTCCGGAGCGCGTGGCCGAGGTGCACCCGCGCCCGCTGCGCGCCCTTCGCTCGGACGACGTCGATGAACGGCTCCCGGAGGGTCTTCTCGATGCCGCGACCGAGAACCTGCGCGTACGCCGCCGCCCCCGGGATCGCGAGCGCGAGCGCCGGCAGGACCACGGAGGCGAAGCCGCCGTTGCCCACGGCGGGGAACCAGCCGAGGCGGAACGAGAAGACCTGGAGCAGGACCAGCCCCACCCAGAAGGTCGGGAAGGAAGCGGTCAGGGGCGGGAGCGAGAAGAGCAGCCCGCGGAGGAACGCGTTGCGCGTGAAGTTGGCCCCGACGGCGATGGCCACGCCGATCACGAGCGCGAAGAGGAGCCCGAGGCTCGAGATCGCGAGGGTCGACGGCAACGCCTCCGCTATCAGCTGCGCGACCGGGACGTGCGACTGGACGGATTGTCCGAAGTCGCCGTGGAACGCGCGGACCAGCAGGACGAAGTACTGGACGACGGCCGGCTTGTCGAAGCCGTACTCGTGTGCCAGGTGGGCCTTCTGAGCGGCGGACGCGTTGGCGGCGACCTCGCCGCCTGCGCCGCCGAGCATGATCGAGACGGGGTCGCTCGGGAGCTGATAAAGCAGCAGGAACGTGACGGTGTAAGCCGCCCAGACGACGAAGACGGCGTAGACGACTCGACGCGAGATGTAGCGAAGCACGACGGTTCTCCTCGGTGAACGGCGCCCCGGTGGAGGCCGTGCGAGAGACCCTACGGAACCGACGGCGGTCGTTCTCGACCGGTGACGCGGGATTACCCGGTGGTCCGTTTGTGACGGAATGTGTGCACCTCGGGTCACGCCCCGGGGAGCTGCAAAGAGCCGAGGCGGAGCCGGTGGTTCAGGAGACGGACGCCGCGTGCTCCACGTCGAGTTCTACCCGGTCGGCGGCGAAGCGCGTCACGTTGTACAGCAGTGGGGTGCCGTCGGGCAGCGTGTTGAGAGCCTTCACGACGAGCAGCATCGAGCCGGTCGGCAGGGCGAGGTCTTCGGCCTCGTTCGTCGTGGCGGTCCGGCCCGAGACGGTCGTGGAGACGCGGACGTAGTCGTCGATGCCAGTGGCCCTCAGCGCCGCGGTGATCGAGCCGTCGCGGCCGAAGTGGTCGGCCAACCCCGGCACGCGCTCGTCGTCGAGCCACGCGGTGCCCCGAGCGATCGGAAGACCGTCGACGGAGCGGACGATCTCGAGCCGGAGGGCGGCCCGACCGGCGAGTTGGAGCCGTTCGGCGACCTCGCGCGGCGGATCCGCTTCGACGGCCGACTCGAGGAGGCGACCGGATGCGGCGCCGCCCCGCGGTCCGAGGCTGTCGGTCAGGCGTGTGCGCAGGCCGATGCGGTGGACGAGGACGGTGTGCTCGGCGACGAACGTCCCGCTGCCGCGCCTGGCGACGACCAGGTGGTCGGCGGCCAGGGATGCGACCGCCTGCCGGACCGTGTGCCGGTGCACGTCGAACCGGGCGGCGAGCTCGCTCTCCGACGGAAGCTTGGACCCGGGCGCCACGACGCCACCGACGATGTCGCCGCGGAGGGCGTCGGCGATCAGCCGCCAGGCCGAATACCCGCTCGGGGATCTGCTCTGTGTAGTCATGCTTTCGGCACTCTACTGTGCCTCGCTCCGGGCCCGTTCTCCGAAAGTTCACCCGGTGTGAGCCTCCGTGTCGCCGAGCGGGGATGTGCTGGGCTCGAATCTCCGGTACGGTCAAGTTATCTAGATCAATAGACAACTTGACGGAGGACACGGTGGCGCCAGACTCACCCTCGACCAGCACGGTCGCACCCCGGATCACCGAGAGGCAGGCGTGGATGCGAACTCTCGCCGGCGCGGAACGCGCCGATCTCGCGGCCGCGTGGGCCGGATGGCAGCCGAAGCCCGTCGTCCATGCGATCCGCGGTCCGGAGGCCGGCCTCGTCATGGTGCGAGGTCGGATCGACGCCGGGGGCGCGAAGTTCAACCTCGGCGAGGCCACCGTCACCCGAGCCACCGTCCGCCTGCAGGGCGCGACGCTCGCCGCCGACACTCTCGGCAGCTCGTACGTGCTCGGCGGCGACCTCGAGCACGCGCGGCTCGCCGCCGTCTTCGACGGCCTCCTCCTCGACGGCGGATTGCGCGAGCGCGTCCTCGACGAGGTCGTCGCTCCCCTGGCGCAGCGCCAGTCGGCTCGCGACGAGAATCGCTATGTCGAGGGCCGGAGCACACTGGTCGACTTCTTCACCGTCGCCAGGGAGCACCAGTGATCGGGCAGGCGAACGGAAGCACGGCGATCCCCGCGGCCGGATTCGCCGATCCGACCCGCGATGCGCAGCGCGCGTTCCGAGCCGTGCTCGACGCGCTCTCGCACCCGTCGCTCGCCTACCACGTGGGCGGCGCGCCGGAGGCTCCCGAGCTCCTCGGATCCGGCCTCGGCGCCGTCGCCCTGACCCTCCTCGACGAGGAGTCGAGCGTCTGGTTGGGCGGACCGGTGGGCGACGACGAAGCCGTGTCGTCCTGGCTGTCGTTCCACACGGGGGCTCGCCGGGTGGCGGAGATCGCAGCGGCCGACTTCGTGCTGACCCCGTTCTCCGACATGCCGGATCTCGCCACTCTGGCGCTCGGCACCGAAGAGGCGCCGCACCGGTCGGCGACCGTCCTGGTCGACGTCCGTGGCGCTTCCGGTCCCGCGCGCTTCCTCGCCGAGGGCCCCGGCATCGACGGTCGGGTCGAATTCGACGCCCCGTGGGCCGATGGCTCCTTCGCCGACCGGTGGAGCGAAAACAACCGCCTCTTCCCTCGCGGCGTCGACCTCGTGCTGGTCGACGCGACGACGGTCTCGGCGCTCCCCCGAACCACCCGCCTCAGCGTCATCGACACCACCCCAGGGAAGGCCTGACATGTACGTCGCAGTCAAAGGCGGCGAGCGCGCGATCGCCAACGCGCACGCGCTCCTCGCCAAGGAAGGCCGCGGTGACGCCGAGCTGCCCGAGCTGAGCACCGAGCAGGTGGCCGGACAGTTCGGCGTCCTCGTCTCGCGCGTCATGACCGAGGGATCGCTCTACGATCCCGAACTGGCGGCCAGAGCGCTGTCGCAGGCGCAGGGAGATGCCCTCGAAGCCGTCACCCTGCTGCGCTCCTACCGCACGACCCTGCCACGTTTCGGCTACTCCGAGGCGCTCGACACGACCGGTCTGCCGCCGCAGCGGCGCATCTCGGCCACCTTCAAAGACCTGCCCGGGGGCCAGCAGCTCGGTGCAACCTTCGACTACACGCACCGCCTGTTCGCCGAAGCCCCAACCGAGGGGCCCGAGCTCGCGGACCACACCGACGGCGACCGCGTCTCGATGCCTCGCGTCTCCGATCTCCTGGGGGCCAACGCGCTGATCGAGCCCGACGCGCACCCCGACCAGGACGCGACGGAACCCGGGGACCTCACGCGCGAACCCACCGTGTTCCCGATGACCCGCGCGGAGCGGCTCCAGGCGCTGGCGCGAGGCGACGAGGGTTTCCTGCTCGGGCTGGCGTACTCGAGCCAGCGCGGGTTCGGCAGCACGCACCCCTTCGCGGGAGAGATCCGCGTCGGCGAGGTGGAGGTCGAGTTCGATGCGCCGGAGCTCGGGTTCCCGGTGCCGCTCGGCCGGATCGAGATCACAGAGTGCCAGATGGTCAACCAGTTCACCGGGAGCGCTGACAGCCCGGCCATGTTCACGCGCGGCTACGGTCTCGCCTTCGGTCGGAGCGAGCGGAAGGCCATGTCGATGTCGATCGTCGACAGGGCACTTCGCGCCGACGAGTTCGACGAGCGAATCGAGTCGCCCGTCCAGGACGAGGAGTTCGTCATCAGCCACAGCGACAACGTGCAGGCGACCGGGTTCGTCGAGCACCTCAAGCTGCCCCACTACGTCGACTTCCAGGCCGAGCTCGTGCTCGTGCGCCGGCTGAACCGTGAATTCCACGAGCGGCAGGATCACGCCGAACCCGTCCCGTCCGACCTCGTGCCGACCGTGGAGGAGGTGCTCGCGTGAGCCAGGAGCTGATCGACTACAACATCGGCTACCTCGACGAGCAGACCAAACGGATGATCCGACGGGCCCTCCTGAAGGCCGTCGCGATCCCGGGCTTCCAGGTCCCCTTCGCCAGCCGCGAAGTGCCGATGCCCCGCGGGTGGGGAACGGGCGGCGTCCAGGTCACGGCCGCCATCATCGGCGAGGACGACGTGCTCAAGGTCATCGACCAGGGTGCCGACGACACGACCAACGCCGTCTCCATCCGGGGCTTCTTCGCCCGTGTCGCACACGTCGGCACCACGACCCGCACCGACGAGGCGACGATCATCCAGACCCGTCACCGGATTCCCGAGACGCCGCTCTCCGAAGGCCAGGTCATCGTCTACCAGGTGCCGCAGCCCGAGCCGCTCCGGCTTCTCGAGCCCCGCGAGACCGAGACCCGCCGCCTCCACGCGCTCGAGGAGTACGGCCTCATGTACGTCAAGCTCTACGAGGACATCGCCCGCTTCGGTCACGTGGCCAAGACCTACGATTACCCGGTACTCGTGGGCGAGCGATACCTGATGGCCCCGTCGCCGATCCCGAGCTTCGACAACCCCAAGATGGACGGCAATCCCGCGCTGCAGCTGTTCGGCGCCGGGCGCGAGAAGCGCATCTACGCGGTCCCTCCGTTCACGCGCGTCGAGAGCCTCGGCTTCGAGGACTTCCCCTTCGAGCCACAGCGGTTCGACGACCCGTGCGCCCTCTGCGGGTCGACCGGTGTCTACCTCGACGAGGTCATCATCGACGACGCGGGCGCTTCGATGTTCGTCTGCTCCGACACCGACCACTGCGAGCGCACGGTCGCCGAGAACGAAGAGGTCTTCGCATGACGCACGATCAGCCCCTGCTCGAGGTGCGAGGCGCCGGTCACCGCTACGGCGACCGATTCGGCTGCCGCGACGTCGACTTCGACCTCTGGCCGGGTGAGGTGCTCGCCGTCGTCGGTGAGTCGGGATCGGGCAAGTCCACCCTGCTCGGAACGCTGTCGCAGCGGCTCGCCCTGACTGAGGGATCGATCCGGTACCGCCTGTCCGACGGCCAGGTCGCCTCGCTGGCCGACCTGAGCGAGAGCGCCGTCCGACGCCTCTGGCGAAGCGAGTGGGGGTTCGTGCACCAGAACCCCGCCGACGGTCTGCGGATGCACGTCAGCGCGGGCGGCAACGTCGGGGAACCGTTGATGACCAACGGCTGGCGGCACTACGGGAAGGTCCGCGCCGCGGCCGCCGAGTGGCTCGAGCGGGTGGAGATCCCGGTGGATCGCATCGACGATCACCCGTCGACGTTCTCGGGTGGAATGCGGCAGCGACTGCAGATCGCGCGAAACCTGGTCGTGTCGCCGAGGCTGGTCTTCATGGACGAACCCACGAGCGGCCTCGACGTGTCGGTGCAGGCGCGCCTGCTCGACCTCCTCCGCGGTCTGGTGTCCGACCTCGGACTCGCGGTGGTCATCGTCACGCACGACCTCGCGGTCGCTCGCCTGATCTCGCACCGCACGCTCGTCATGAAAGACGGCCGGGTCATCGAGTCCGGCCTCACGGACCGCGTGCTGGACGACCCGCACGCCGCCTACACCCAACTCCTCGTCTCCTCGATCCTGCAAGGATGATCCGCCCATGAGCTCGACCCGCCCGACCGCGAACCGTCCGACGTCGACCCCCGCGACCGCGCCTCCCGCGCACGCACTGCCCGCGCACGCACTGCCCGCGCACGACAACGGTTCGAGGGGCCCGGTGCCGATCCTGACCGTCTCCGGGCTCGGCAAGACCTTCACCATGCATCTGCAGGGCGGCCAGCGGCTCGCCGTGCTCGACGCACTCCGGTTCGAGGTTCGACCCGGCGAGTGCGTCGTCCTCGGCGGAAGCTCGGGTGCTGGCAAGAGCACGATCCTGAAGCTCGTCTACGGCAACTACGGCACCGACGAGGGGCACATCGTGCTGCGGTCGGCGACCGGCGAGGTCGATCTCGCCACAGCGGACGCGCGAGCCGTGCTGGCCGCCCGCCGCGACACGATGGGCTACGTCAGCCAGTTCCTCCGCTGTGTTCCGCGCGTGGCAGCGCTGCAGGTCGTCGCGGAGCCGCTCGTCGAGCGGGGCGTGCCCCAGGGACAGGCGGAGGAGCGCGCCGCCGACATGCTGACGCGCCTGTCCATCCCCGAGCGACTGTGGTCGCTTCCGCCGGCGACGTTCTCGGGCGGCGAGCAACAGCGGGTCAACATCGCTCGAGGATTCCTTCCTCGCCTGCCGCTGCTCCTCCTCGACGAGCCGACGGCGTCGCTCGACACGCGCAACCGCGACGCCGTCGTCGAGCTGATTCGCGAGAAGCGCGCCGAGGGGGTCGGCATGCTCGGCATCTTCCACGACGTGGATGTCCGCGACCGGGTCGCCGACCGCACCGTCGACGTCGAGGCGTTCTCACCGCGTCCGGTGGTGGCGGCATGACCGGTCGGGTCGCGATCTACGCTGCGCCGGGAACGGCTTCCGAGGATCCTGCGGCCCTGTTGGTGAAGGAGCGCGCGGAGTCATGGCTCGGGCGAGCGGTCGACGGTAAGGCGCCCGACGCCGTCCTCCCCGACGGATGGAGCCGCGACGCCGTCGACGACATCACCGTCGACGCGCGTCGGTACGGGTTCCACGGAACGCTGAAGGCTCCCTTCCGGCTGGCGGCGGGTCGCACCCTCGCCGAGCTCGACTCCGCCGTCGCGCGCTTCGCCGACGAGACGGCGCCGGTCGTGATCCCCGACCTCGCGCTCGCCCGCATGGGCGGCTTCTTCGCGCTCGTGCCGGGCGACCACCCGGCTCGCCTGCACGAGCTCGCCGACGAGGTCCTCAGGCGCTTCGACGACTACCGCGCACCTGCCTCCGAGGCCGATGTCGCGCGACGCGATCCCGACGCCCTGTCCTCCCGCCAGCGCGAACTGCTCGAACGCTGGGGGTACCCGTTCGTGCTCGACGAGTTCCGATTCCACCTGACCGTGACCGACCGCATCCCGCAGGATCGCCAGCGGGTGGTCCGCGAGACGCTCACGGAGTGGTTCGCGGGCGGCCTCGGCCGCCCCGTGGCCGTCGATGCCCTCGCGCTCTTCACGGAGGCGGAACCCGGCGCCCCGTTCCGGCTGCACTCCGTCCACTCGCTCCGCTCCCCCGCACGCACCCGCCGCACCTCCGGCACGCTCGACCACGAAGGAACCCGATGAGTCGCGAAACCGTCCTCACCAACGCCCGCATCGTCCTCCACGACGAGATCCTGCACGGTTCCGTGCTCCTTCGGGACGGCAGGATCGCCGACATCTCGTCCGACCCCTCCGCTGCGGGAGACGATCTCGACGGCGATCTCCTGCTGCCGGGTCTCGTCGAGCTGCACACCGACCACCTCGAGTCGCACGCGCAGCCGCGTCCGGGCACGCACTGGGACGCGGTGCCGGCCGTCCTCGCCCACGACGCGCAGCTGAGCGGAGCCGGCGTCACCACCGTGTTCGACGCGATCCGCATCGGCACGCAGGAGGGACGCAACGACTCGACCGATCTCGCCCGCTCCCTGGCGGACGCCATCGAGCACGCCGACAAGGCCGGGATCACACGCGCTCAGCACTTCATCCACCTGCGCTGCGAGGTGGCGGCACCGGCGACGATCGCCGAGTTCCAGGCGTTCGACGACGTGGCTTCCCTGCGCCTCGCCTCGCTCATGGACCACACGCCCGGGCAGCGCCAGTACGCCGACGTCGAGGCCTTCCGCCGCTACATGGTCGGGAAGGGGCGCGTTTCAGCCGCGGGCATCGAACCGCTCATGCTCGAGTTGAAGGAGGTCGCCGAGCACTACTCGGTCCCGAATCGCAAGGCCATCGCCGCCCTGGCGTCCGCGCGCGGGGTCGCGCTCGCCGCTCACGACGACGCGACGGTCGAACACGTCGACGAGTCGGCGGCGTTCGGCGTGATGATCTCGGAGTTCCCCACCACCGAGATCGCGGCGCGCGCGGCCCGCGAGCACGGCCAGCTGATCGTCATGGGCGCGCCGAACATCGTGCGCGGCGGCAGCCAGTCGGGAAACGTCGCCGCAGCCGATCTGCTCTCCCTCGGCCTGCTCGACATCCTGTCGTCCGACTACGTGCCGGCCAGCCCGCTGCAAGCCATCGTGCAACTCGACGCCGACGGCGAATACCCGCTCGTCGACGGCGCGAAGCTCGTCAGCGGAAACCCGGCACAGGCCGTGGGCCTCGACGATCGAGGCTCGATCGAGATCGGCAGACGAGCCGACCTGATCCGAGTGCACCGGCACACGCTGGAGGCCACCGACCGCCACCCGCTGGGCCGCAGCGTCCCCGTCGTCCGGGCCGTCTTCCGTGAAGGCGCGAGGGTGTCGTGACGGGTCTCATCGGCCCCGGCGCCTTCATCGCGGTCTCCGGCGCCAGCGGGGTCGGCAAAGACACCCTGCTCGATCTGGCGCGGGATCGCTGTGGGGAGGGCGCGTTCTTCCCCCGTCGAGTCATCACCCGCCCCGGCGGTCCTGGCGAGGACCACCTCCCCGTGACCCGGCAGCAGTTCATTCGAGCGCGGCTCGGTGCCGCCTTCGCCGTGACCTGGCACGCGCACGGACTCGACTACGGCATTCCCGCCGCGGCGGACGGCGCCATCCGCGCCGGACAGGTCGTCGTGGCGAACGTGTCGCGCGGCGTGATCCCCGAGCTGCGCGGGCGCTACGAGCGCGTCGTCTCGGTGCGCGTCACCGTGTCCGACGAGGTCCGCGCCGCCCGCCTCCGCGCTCGGGGTCGGGAGTCGGTGGCGGACATCACGGAGCGCCTCTCCCGGATCGATCCCGCTACCGGTCACGATGTCGATCACGAGATCCGGAACGACGGGACGGCCCAGGACGCCGGCGACCACCTGATCGCCATCGTCGAGTCGGCGATGGCGCAGCGAACGGAGAGATCATGACCAGCACTCCTCTCGAGCGAGCCCGTCATCGGGTCGGACGTGAACATGACCGACACGGTGCTGGGGCGGTTCACGGAAGTCGGCGCCAGCACGCGCCTTCTCGGCGTCGAGCTCGGCGACTACAGCTACTGCGACCGGTACTGCGATTTCGCCAACACGACCGTGGGCAAGTTCTCGAACATCGCCAGTGCCGTCAGGATCGGAGCCACGGACCACCCGCTGGACCGTGCCAGCCTGCACCACTTCCTGTACCGGAGCGCCAAGTACTGGGACGACGCCGAGGACGACCACGCCTTCTTCGAGCGACGTCGAGCCCGCAGGACCACGATCGGTCACGACACCTGGATCGGACACGGCGCCCAGATCAAGCCCGGCGTCACCGTCGGGAACGGAGCCGTCGTCGCGTCGGGCGCCGTCGTGACGAAGGACGTTCCTCCGTACGCGATCGTGGCCGGAGTCCCCGCCCGCGTCATCCGCTTGCGCCAGACGCCGGAGATCGCCGCGCGACTCGAAGCACTCGCCTGGTGGGACTGGGACCACGAGACCCTCCGAGCCAGGCTGGACGACTTCCGCACCCTCGACGCAGAAGAGTTCCTCGCCAAAGTTGTCTAGATTTTTAGACCAATTCACCGCAGCGACACCCGCTGTCGGGATGCAGGGCAACTCGCCTTCCTAGGGTCGATCCGACACACGGTGGCAGATCACGTCCGTGTGCGTCTACCGAGAGGGAATCCCATGCGTTTTCTGAGCAACAAGCGCGCGATCGTCGCCGGTGCCGCTGCTCTCCTGGCTGTGGCGACGCTCGCCGGCTGCTCCGCGTCGAACGGGGCCGCCGGAGCGACCGCCGAGGCCGGCCAGGGCACCTACGCCAAGTCGAGTGACACGCTCGTCTTCGGAGCGGTGCCCGACCAGGCCGGATCGGACTCGAACTGGAAGCCCGTCGAGGACTACATCGCCAAGAAGACGGGCAAGAAGGTCGAGTTCTATCCCACCAGCGACTACACCGCACTCATCGCGGCCGCCGTCGCCGGGAAGGTCGACATCGCGTCGTTCTCGGGTCTGACCTACGTGCAGGCCGTCAACAAGGGGGCGAAACTCGGCGTCGCCTCGGCTGTCGTCTCGTCCCCCGGCCTGAAGGACCCGGGCTACTACTCGGAGGCGATCGTCCCGAAGGGCTCGCCGATCACCAAGCTCGCCGACTTCGCCGGCAAGAAGATCTGCTTCGTCGACCCCAACTCGACCTCCGGCTTCCTGTTCCCGCTCCTGGCGCTCAGCAAAGCCGGGCTCAGCGTGAAGTCATCCGGCACCGACGCGAGCGGCAACCCGAAGTTCTCCGACTTCACCGCGTCCTTCGCCGGGGCCCACGACAAGTCCGTGCAGTCCATCGCGACCAAGCAGTGCGACGCCGGATTCGCCGAGGACACCGAGGCCGACGCGGCCGCGAAGAAGGGCCAGGTCACCGTCATCGACAAGCAGTACGTTCCCGGCGGGCCTCTCGTCTACTCGAAGGCCCTGCCGTCGGCAGAGCAGACCAAGCTCACGTCGATCATGAAGAGCATCACCGTCGACGACATCACGGCGGCCGGTATCTCGACATCGGACGGCTTCACGTCGACCTTCTTCGGAGCGATCGCGGAGAAGGACTCGTACTACAAGTCGATCCGGGACATCTGCACGCAGGTTCCCGCCGCCGAGTGCGCCTCCTGACCGCCTCGAGCATCGACGAGAGAGCAGAGCACCGATGAACGGCACGGCGACCGCCCCCATCGTCACCATCTCGGGTCTGACCAAGAGGTTCGGCTCCAACAGGGCCCTCCACGACGTCGACCTGACGGTGGCGCGCGGGGAGGTCGTCGTGCTGCTCGGCCTGTCCGGCTCGGGAAAATCGACGCTCCTGCGGCACATCGACGGGCTCGAATCACCCAGCGAAGGCTCCCTCGACGTCCTCGGCGAGCGCGTCGAGACGCTGTCCCAGAAGTCGCTGCGCTCCCTCCGGAGCCGCGTCGCGATGATCTTCCAGCAGTTCGAGTTGGTCCCGTCTCTGACCGTCCTCGAGAACGTCCTGACCGGGGCGCTCTCGCGCCTGTCCGGCCCCCGCCTCGGAGTCTGGACCTACCCTCGGGCTCTTCGACGCCAGGCCCTCGGCCATCTGGATCGGGTGGGCCTTCTCGAGAAGGCCTACGAGCGGTCCGAACTCCTGTCCGGCGGTCAGCAGCAGCGGGTGGCCATCGCCAGGGCGTTGATGCAGGAGCCGCAGATCCTGCTCGCCGATGAGCCCGTCGCCTCGCTCGATCCGGAGTCCAGCGAGCAGGTGATGCGGCTCATCCGGGAGATCGCGGCCGACGACGGCCTCACCGTGATCTGCAGCCTCCATCAGGTCGATCTCGCACTGGGCTGGGGCGACCGCATCGTCGGTCTGCGGCACGGCGAGGTCGTCCTCGACACACCGACCGACGGCCTGACGAAATCCCAGGTGATGGAGGTCTACGGGCGCGTGACCCCGACGGCGGAACTCCGGGCCATCGAGACCGAGCTCGCGACCGAGAGCCTCCTTCTGACCCGGGGCGCCGAGGCGTGACGACACTCGAGGCGCCGCCAGCCACCGACCTGCCTCGCGCCGAGGCGCCGGCTCCGCCCCGCCTCATCCGTCCGTCCCGCCTCGCGGCGCTCCTCGTGCTCGTCGCGATGCTCGCCTTCTCGATCTACGCGCTCTCGACGCTCGACTTCACCTGGAGCAACGTCCTCGGGAGCGTTGCCAACGCCGTGAAGGTGTTCCAGGAGATGGATCCGATCAGCCTTCCCGGCCCGGCCGACCTCGCCTACCTCATCGGACTCACACTCGGCATCGTGATCCTCGGAACCGTCGTCGCCGCGCTCATCTCCGTGCCCGTCGCCTGGCTGGCCGCCGAGAACACGACGCCGGCCGCTGGACTCCGATGGCTGGGCCGCGCCGTCGGCGTCGTCACCCGGGCCGTGCCCGACGTCGTCCTCGCCCTCGCGTTCTCCCTCACCTTCGCTCTCGGGAGCCCCCTGCCCGGGATCTTCGCGATCGGAATCCACTCCGTCGGGATGATCTCCAAGCTCTTCGCCGATGCGATCGAGCACAGCGACGACGGTCCGCGACTCGCCATCCGAGCCGCCGGAGGCTCGCGGTCCCAGGAGTTCTGGGGCGGAGTCTTCCCGCAGGTGCTGCCATCGTGGATCGCGACGGCTCTGCACCGTTTCGACATCAACCTGCGGGGCTCGGCGATCCTGGGATACGCCGGCGTGGGGGCCTCGGGTACGCCATGCGCATCTCCTTCGAGCACTTCCCCGAGGGCTACGGCCGCGGCCTCGGGATCGCGGCCGTGATCTTCGTCCTCTGCGTCGTCCTCGAGATCGTCTCGTCGACCATCCGCCGGAGCCTGCTCGGAGTCGAACCCGTCGGGGAGACGCTCGGTGACCGGCTGGTTCGCGTGACACGGCGCCGGAGCCGCTCCGAGGCCGACGCGGCTGCCGCGGCCGACGCTTCGATGCCGTCGCGCTCGGGTGCGACCGTCGAGTCCATGCTGCGTCGCCCCTGGACCGCCACGCGCGTCCGGAACACCGTCTGGCTGGTCGTCGCCGTGGGTCTCGTCATCGCGAGCTACTGGCTGGCGCGGGTCGACTTCGACGACATCACCTGGAGCTACGTCGTCCCCACGCTGCAGAGCTTCTGGCCTCCGAATTTCGGCAGCCACACGCTCGCCGACTTCGGTCAGGCGCTCCTCGTCACGGTCGAGGTCGCGTTCGCAGCGGCCTTCCTCTCCCTTGTGATCTCCCTCGTGTTCGGCTCGCTCGCAGCCCGCACCGTCGCACCGAACGCGGGCGTCCGGAGCGTCTTCCGCGTGCTCCTAGTCGTCTTCCGCGGAGTCCCGGAGCTCGTCCTGGCGATCTTCCTCATCATGGTGACCGGGCTCGGCAACCAGGCCGGAGTCGTCGCCCTGGCGTTCGGCGGCATCGGCCTCCTCGGGAAGCTGATCGCCGACTCCTTCGAAGAGCTCCCACCCGGTCCGGACAGGGCCCTGACGGCTGTCGGCGCCACCCGCACCCAGCGGTACTTCGCCGCGACCTGGCCCCGCGGCCTCCGGTCGCTCATCGGCAATTCGTTCTACCTCGTCGACACGAACATCCGGTCAGCCACCCTCCTCGGCATCGTCGGCGGCAGCGGGGTCGGCTTCTACCTCACCAACGCCTCGTCCGTCCTGACGCTGCACGGCCAGGTCACCACGCTCGTCACCCTCGTCCTCGTCACGGTCCTCGCCGTCGAGGGCATCGCCGCCTGGATGCGGCACGTCTTCAAGTAGGGGCCCGTCGCTCACGGCTTCCCGCGCACCTGCCCTCGGCTTGGTCCATGCCGTTGCACTCCGGCACCCCTGCAGCGAATTGATCGCCGGCCCTCGGTCGCGGCGAGGTCGAACCACGGCCCCGACCGTTAGGGCGCTCGGTGCCACACGGCCAGCAGTGGGCCGGAGAACTCAGCGAAAATAGTTCGTGACAAGGGGGTAACTATATGGTTACATCACCAGTGGCGAGAGGACGACCGATCGTCCGGAAGTGTCGAGGGCTCTGTTTCTGACGAGTGTCGGCCGCTTCCGTCCGTGACTTTCAACGACGAAAGCAGGCACCATGAGTCTCGACATCCGTGTCTCGAAACCCTCCATCGGGGAGGTGATGGACAACCTCACCCTCGGCAGGGCGCACTTCTGGGCGATCCTCGCGACGATCTTCGGCTTCTTCTTCGACGCGTTCGACACGACGATCCTGTCGCTGGCGCTGCCGTCCATCGTCGCCGAGTGGCATCTCGACGGAGCCACCGCCGGTGTCATCGGCAGCGCGATCTTCTGGGGCATGATCGTCGGCGCCCTCGGGCTCGGGTTCTTGAGCGACCTGCTGGGGCGCCGCATGGTGATGGTCATCACCGTCATCGGCATGGCGCTCTTCACCTGCCTCGGCGGTCTGGCGCAGGACGTGCCGACGTTCATCGCTCTGCGGGTCCTCGTCGGCATCTTCGCCGGCGCCATGATCCCGGTCGACCTCGCCTACCTCGCCGAGATCGCTCCGGCGAAACGACGTGGATTCCTCATGGGGATGATCGGCGTGAGTTGGCCCCTCGGGGCACTTCTCGCCACGATCGTGGGCGGAGCCGTGCTCCCTGTAGGCGGCTGGCGCACGCTGTTCTTCCTCGCGATCATTCCCGCCGTCCTGGCGCTGGCGGTTCGATGGCTCGTCCCCGAATCTCCACGGTGGCTCGCCAAACGCGGCCGGTTCGCCGAGGCGATCGCGTCGGCCAATCGCCTGGGAGCGAGCCTCACCTCGGCAGACGATCTCGACACCGAGGCCGACTCGGTCGAAGAGGCTGCGGAGCGGAGCATCTGGGCAAACCTGCGGGAGCTGTTCCAGCGCCGCTATACGATCCGCACGATCGGGGCCTGTCTCATCTACCTGCTGACGATCGGCCCGAGCTACGGGTGGACGGTATTCGTGCCGACGATCATCATGTCGGTCTTCGGCTATCCCTTACAGAAGACGATCCTCGCTGTCGTCCTGCTGAATGCGGCCTCCATTCTCGGGCGTCTGACCATCGCGCTGACCGCCGACAGGATTCCGCGGGTGGCCGCGATGCTGGGATCCATGGCGCTGTATTTCGCCACCGCCCTCACGATGGCGTTCGTGATCGGCCTGGGTGCAGGATTCGCCGGGCTCATCCTGACGCTCATGGCCGTCTACCAGTACTCCGCTGACACAGCCAACCTCTTCCAGCAGTGGATACCCGAACTGTTCCCCAGCGAGATCCGCGCCTTCAGCGCCTCGTTCGCAAGTGCCTGGGGGCGGCTCGCAGCAGGCATCGTGCCGATCGTCTTCGGCGCGTTGCTCGGCGGCGGCAATACGCAGGCGGTGTTCTACCTCATTGCCGGCTTCGCGGTCGCCATCGCTCTGACCGTGATCATCTTCCTCCGGAAGTCGGAGACGTCTGGTCGCACGCTTTCCGCGACGAAGTCGGCGTAGGGAGAGACGATCATGGCACCTTTGTCAACACCGTCCTCGGCCCGGTCGACGCCGACTCGCTCGGGCATACGCTCATGCACGAGCACGTCTTCACCCTCAACGCCGAGATCCGCGACGAGTACCCCTGGGACGAGGACGCCGTCGTCGCTCAAGCCGTCGGCGAACTCGACGAGCTGAAGGCGAGCGGCATCGACACGATCCTCGACCTCACCGTCTTCGGCCTCGGCCGCAACATCCGCCGCATCAAGCGCATCGCCGAGAAGACGAGCCTGCGCATCATCGCGGCAACCGGCATCTACACATATCGAGATCTGCCGACCTTTTTCTCGTCAACGAAGCGCGCACACCGGGCTTCATCGAACGATTCCTCACCCGAGAGATCGAGGAGGGGATCGACGACACCGGCATCCGGCCGGCCGCCTTGAAGGTCGCGACCGACAGCTTCGGCGTCACTGACGACCTCGATCTCCTCCTGCGTGCCACCGCTCGCGTGCATCGGCGAACGGGAGTGCCGATCTCGACACACGCGGCGGCGCACAGCGAGCAGGGTCTCGCGCAGCAGAGGATCTTCCGTGAGGAAGGCGTCGATCTTTCGCGGGTGATCATCGGCCACGTCGGCGACCTCGTCGATCTGTCGTACGCCGAGCGACTGATCGAAGCCGGCTCCACCGTCGGTCTCGACCGCCTCGGCATCGGCGAGGCGGTCGGGGAGGAAGCATCACCCTCGGGCAGCGCATAGACGTGATCATCGAGCTCTGCAAGCGAGGGCACGCAGACCGAGTGGTGCTCGGCCACGACACCCACGTTCGGTCCGACAGCATCACGCGCGAGCAGCGTCAGGCCGATCCGAGTCGAGCCACCTGGCACTACACGTATCTCAGCGAAGAGGTGCTGCCGCGGCTTTACGACGCAGGAGTGCCGCAGAAGGACATCGATCAGATGCTCATCGACAACCCACGTCGTGTGTTCACGCAGCACGAGCCTTACTAGCGGGCCGGATCTCGACAGACCTGATCGCCGCAGACCGACGCCGAACGCTAGTCGCCAGGCCGTACAACCAACCAGGAAGGCCCTTGTGAGCCATACCGAACCGGCGGAGGACGCCGCCACCAAAAAACCCGTGTTCGACGGTCTTCGAGTCATCGAGATCGCCGACGTCACCGCTGAATACGTCGGCTTGCAGCTTGCCGGCCTCGGCGCCGAGGTCGTCAAGGTCGAGCCGCCCGAGGGCCAGGCGACCCGGCGCATGGCACCGCACGTCGCCGACGAGGAGGGCCCGGACTCGTCCTTGCACTTCTGGCACTACAACCGCGGCAAGAAGTCGGTGGTTCTCGACCTGACCACCCCCTCCGGGCGCGAGTCGCTCTACGGCCTGCTCGAATCGGCCGACGTGCTCCTCCAGTCCGTCTCGCGCGACAGCCCCGACGTGTTGGAATTGAGTCCGGAGGAAGTGCGGGCTAGGTGGCCCCGGCTCGTCCACGCCCGGGTGACGCCCTTCGGCGACGACGGTCCCTGGTCCGACCACCTGGGCTCCGATCTCGTCCACCTCGCCCTCGGCGGTGTCGCCATGTGCTGCGGCTACGACCCACAACCGGGTCTTCACTACGACCTGCCGCCGGTGGTGCCGCAACTCTTGCACGCGTACCACATCACCGGAGAGCAGCTTCTCTACGGAATCGAGGTCGCCCTCATCCACCGCCTTCGCAGTGGCGACGGCCAGACGATCTCGATCGCCATCCACGAAGCGGTGTCGAAGAGCACCGAGATCGACGTCATGGAATGGGCGATGAGACGAGTCGAGATCCACCGGCAGACCTGCAGGCACGCGGCGGCGGCGCCCGACTACCGCAAGACGATCGCTCAGACGAAAGACGGTCGCTGGGTCGCCACCTTTTCGGTGAACCCGAAGGACGCGGAGAAGACCATCGACTTCGCTCACAAGTACGGCATGGCCACAGCCCCGATCCCGGAGTCGCCCGACGAGGACATGTCGGCGACGGGACGTCCTATCCCCGGCGCCTTCGCGGCGAATCCGAAGGCGATCGCCGGTCAGGACGCCGCGCGCCGGATGGTCGAGGCGTTCACCTACGCCGACCTGCCCTGGCGCGAGGCGCAGGCCGAAGGGCTCATGTGGGTGCCGCTGCGTCGTCCGCACGAGAACGCCTACGACGAACACTGGCAGAAGCGCGGAACGTTCGACCGGGTCGAGCATCCCGAGCTCGGAAGACAACTTCTCTACCCCGTGAGCAAATGGCGCTCCAGCGAGAATCCGTGGCGAGCCGGATCCCGCGCCCCGCACCTCGGCCAGCACACCGAGCAGATCCTCTCGACGCCGCACACGCCGGCACCCTCGACTGTTCACACGAGGCCGAGACTGCTCGACTCGCCCCACGCCAAGCCCTTCGCGCTCAGCGACATCCGGATCCTGGACTTCGCCTGGTTCCTCGCCTCGGCCGGCGGAACCCGCATCCTCACCTCCTTCGGAGCGGAGACGCTGAAGGTCGAGTGGTACACGCACCCCGACACGCGGCTGGGTGCCATGTCCCCGGTCGGCGGTCGTGACGCACGCGATCGGGCGACAGGGCCCCTGCCGCCCGTGACCGACCCCGACAAGGGCGGCCAGTTCAACAACAAGAACCCGGGCAAGCTCGGCCTGTCGCTCAACGTGACTCACCCCGAGGGGCTCGAGATCGCGCGCGAGCTCGTGCGCCGAAGCGACGTCGTGACCGAGGGTTTCTCGCCCGGAGTCCTCGACAAATGGGGCCTCGGCTACGACCGCCTGCGCGAGCTGAACGACGACATCATCTACGTGCAGCAGTCGGGCATGGGCAGCTACGGCACGTACGGCCGATTCCGCACCGTCGGCCCGGTCGCTGCGGCGTTCGCCGGGATGTCGGAGATGAGCGGGCTCCCGGAGCCGTTCGCCCCGGCGGGCTGGGGCTATTCGTTCCTCGACTGGATCGGCGCCTACGGCTACGCTCAGGCCATCCTCGCCGCGCTGTACCACCGTGAAGTCACGGGGAAGGGGCAGCACATCGACGCCTCGCAGGTGGAGGCCGGTATCTCGCTCATCGGGCCGACCCTGCTGGACTGGCAGGTCAACGGCCGAGAGTTCCGTCGCCAAGGAAACGTCTCGCCCTTTGCATCGACGGCCGGCCCTCACGCCCTGTACCCGTGTCGCGGTGACGACCGCTGGATCGCGATCAGCGTCTTCACTCAGGAGGAGTGGGAGCGGTTGGCCCATGTCGCCGGGCACGGCGACTGGCTCGACGACGCACGGTTCACATCCCCCGAGACGCGCGCTGCGAATCGAGCGGCTCTCGACCAGCTCGTCGGGGAGTGGACGGCCGGATACGACGCCGCCGAGCTCATGGCGACCCTGCAGGCGTCCGACATCCGAGCCGGAGTGGCACAGAATGCCGAGGACCGGTACGACCACGACCCCCAGCTGAAGCACTTGGACTGGTTGACCGAGGTCACCGGCACCAAGATCGGCCGCTGGCCGGTCTACGAGTCCCCGGTGAAAATGAGCGCCACGCCACCGTATGCAGGCGGCCGCACGAACCGCGGGGCGCCAGGGTACGGCGAAGACAACGAGGCCATCCTCGGGGAATCCTCGGGCTCACGTCGACCGAGATCGCAAAACTGAAGAAAGAGGGAGTCATCTGATGACAGCACCAGGACGCCGTCTGGCAATCGTCGCCACGGGCCAGACGATGCAGGGCGAACACCCGGGCCGATCCGCCGCCAGTCTCGCTGTCGAGGCGCTGGGAAACGCGATCGACAGCATCGGCATCACCAAAGACCGCATCAACGGCCTGATCAGCTGCAAGCAGCTTCACGGCGACGGCATGGACAGCGAGGTGGCACCTCTGGCGGGGCTCCAGCTCGACTACTCGACCTCGTTGCACTACGGCACCTGCAACTTCTCGCTGCACCAGGCGCAGTTCGTGCTCGACGCCGGCCTCGCCGACGTCGTGGCTCTGACCTACGGCACGAACCAGCGCACCAATCGGTATCCGTTCGGCAACATGGCCCTCGGAGCCAGCGCCTTCACAACGCCCTACGGGTTCACCCACATCGCGGGAGAAGCGGGAATGGCCTTCCAGCGGTGGCGACACCTCTACGGGACCACCGAGGAGCAGCTGGCGCACATCGCCGTCTCACAGCGAGCCTGGGCTCAGAAGAATCCGATCTCGATCTTCACACAGCCGCTGACGCACGACGACTACATGGCGCAGCCCTACCTGGTCGAACCGCTACGACGAGCCGACATCACGATGATCTCCGACGGAGGAGTGGCCTACATCGTGACGACGGAGGAGAAGGCGTACGAGTTCACCGACAAGCCTGTCATTTTGGCGGGCATGGCCGAGAGCGGTGCCAGCCCGGACTACTACGGTGACAACTTCCTTCGCCCCTGGATCGCGCCTGTCGGGCAGCGCATCTGGGAGAACGCCGGCATCGATCGCTCGGAGGTCGACGCCGTCTACGTGCAGGATCCGACGGCCGTGTGGCCGTTGCAGATGCTGTCGTACTACGGCTTCGCCCATCCCGGTGACATCGGCGACTGGCTCGATGAAAAGCACACCTATCCTGGAGGCGATCTCCCCGTGAACACGAACGGCGGACAGCTGTCTGAGGCGTACATGTGGGGCTGGCTCCACATCGTCGAGGCCGTGCGGCAATTGCGCGGCGAGGCCGGCGAGCGGCAGATCGACAATGCCCGAGTCGCCCTCTACGCGTCGACTCAGGCTTTCGTGAAGGCGGCGTCGTCGATCCTGGTGCGTGCCTGATGGCCGTCGCGACGAACGCCCTGCCTGACGTCACCGATGCCCTGGCGGCACCCTACTGGGCGGCCGCGCGCGAGCATCGGCTGTCGATGCAGCAATGTGCCGACTGCGGGTTCATCAGGTGGGCTCCCGCCGAGCAGTGCCCCCGCTGCCTCTCGCTCGCATCGACGTGGGTCGATCTCTCGGGCGACGGAACCATCTACAGTTACGTCGTCTACCGCAGGTCGCTGAATCCGAACTTTCCCGACGTTCCGTTCACCGTCGTGCAGGTGGCTCTCGAGGAAGGTCCGATCATGATCACGCGCCTCGTCGACGAACCCGAAGCCGCGAGAGTCGGAGCAGCCGTGCACGTCGTCTTCACCTACGTGACCGAGGAGGTGACGCTGCCGAACTTCGCTCTCTCGTGACGCCTAGGACTCGGAGGGGGCTCTGCGACGTCGGGCGCCGGGCCTACCGCGCTCAAGAGTTCCTTCACGAACTCGAACCAGTCGACGACGTCCTGATGCGTCGCGGCCTCCTTGTCGAGCAGCGCCGCGAAAACCGAGGGAGTGGCGAACGGCAGGTGATCGGCCGCGATCACGAGCGCGACGAGAAGGTGCGCGGGAAATCTCGTCAGCGCCGCCTGAGCTCTCGGATCGGACCGCAGCTCTCGCGCCTGGATGGCGTAGTTCTCGCGAAGCATCGTGAGCAGTCCGGTGTCGCGAGTCGACGGAGCCAAGCCTTCCCACGTCAACAGTCTCGTCCACGTCGTCTGCGCCATGTTTTCATCGGGCTCCTCGCCCTCGGCCGGCACGAACCAGTCGGTGTAGGGCACACCGGCTTTGCTGGCGCGCGTGCCGAAATCGCGCAGTTGAGCGGTCAGGTGGCTGAAGACGGCGTCGTAAAGCTTCTCTTTGCTGCCGAAGTGGCGGTACACGAGCTGCTTGTTGGCTTCGGCGGCCTCCGCAATACGGTCGACACGGGCACCGGCGTAGCCGTACGTCTCGAATTCGCGGATGGCGGCGCGCAGGATCCGCTGCTTGCTGGCGCCCTCGGCCGGGCGTGGTGGGGTCTCGTCCTGCACCCGTTCAGCCTAACCACCGCCCTGGGCCGGCCGGCACGGTCTCGCTGAGAAGAATCACGGTTGCACCCTGGTGAAGGCCAGGCGGACCCATGCAGCTCCTGCAGGACGGTCCTCGCCGTTGTTCGGGCCTCTGGGCTCGCCGGCCGACCTAACCCGGTTATGCCTCACATCCTGGACGGGAGTCGAAGCGGGTGCGAGCAACCGTCGCCGTTCTGGACAGTGGGCCAAGCGGTGAGGTCGAGGGGATGCGTGGGTGGAAGGGTGATGTCCTCGGGGCGGATGTGGCGTTCTTTGGCAGGGCTCTCCTCGTTAGTTCTCGGGGGTCGGTGTGGCGATGTCGGTCGGGAACAGCCGGGGGTCGAGGGGGACGCTGGCGCCCGCGCCTGTGCCGACTTCGACTGAGGTGTGGCCGATGACCGTTTTCCCGTCGGACTCGTAGACGTCGAAGGTGGTCGTCTTCTCCGCCCCCATCGACTCCTGCCAGAACACGTACCCCTTCTTGCCGTTGTCCGCGGTGGCGGGCACGAGGTCGGGGTGACCGTGCTGGTTCTCTACGCCGTAGGTCTGCCCACTCGCGTTGACGCCCCAAGGGCTAGTTGCGGAGCTGGCGTACTGGGCTGTGACTTTCCACTTGGTCGTGGGCGATGACGCGATGCCGATCTCCGTGCTGCCGGCGGCGGGCAGTTGAGCGTCTCGAACCTTGATGGGACGGCCCCGGCCGCCTGCGCAGGCGACGCCCTCGCCACCGCCCGGCGTTGTGGTTGCGACGATGACTGTTCCGACGTCGTTGAGACAGGTAATGGTGACCATGACGGAGCCGGCCTGCTTAGGGACCGGCCCCAGGTCGACGAAGGCGGGGCCGGTTCCGGTGGCATTGGTGACTGTTCCGAGAGGCGCGGTCGTGGTGCTGCCGGGAAGGTTAATTGCGGCGATCGCAGCTCCAGTCGTCGCGCCAGCGATCACGACGAGGCCGGCCAGCGCGACGACCGCGCGGCCCCTGCGCTGACGGCGCTGAAGGTAGCTGCCTTTGGTGCCGATGGCGGACAGCTCAGCACGGATGGCATCGGCGGCCGAGGGGTTCATGTCGGAGTTCTGCATCAGAGTGCCCCTTCAGTGGTAGCGCGAATCGTGGGGTTGAGGTCGTGGAGGTCGTCGCGGAGGCGTACTCGAGCGCGGTGCAACCGAACGCGGGCGGTCGCGGGTTTCAGGCCGACCGTTTCGGCGGCCTGCCAGATCGGGACGTCCTCGAGAGCGGTGAGGACGAACAGGGCGCCGTCGACGACGGAGAGTCGTTGCAGTGACGCGGCCAGGCGTTGCCTGGTTTCGAGGTCTTCGACGTCAGTGCCGAGGCTTGCTTGTTCGTCGCGTGGCAACGATCCGAGGAAGCGCCTGTAGCGGGCGGCGGAACGGTTGATGTTCCGGCAAGAATTGATCGTGGTGACGAGGAGCCACGGAAGAACCGAGCCAGCGACGAGGTTGACGTTCCGACGTTTTCGCCACAGCTCGAAAAATGCCGACGCGGTCGCGTCTTCGGCGTCGTGCGTGTTTCCGACGAGGCCGTAGGCCCGTCGGTAAACGCGGCCGTGGTGCAAGTCGAACAACAGGCTAAACGCGTTGCCGTCGTTGGCCTTCGCTCGGCCCCACAGGGCTGTTTCGTCGTCTTCACTTTGCTTCACACTTGAGAATGTCCGCTGGACCTCCAGGCGTTACGTCCGACAGGCAAGTCACCCGAGATCTCCCGTCGTCCGCTCCTGTGCCGGAATCGGCGTTCGTTCGGGCTCGTGCGAAGGCCCGTGAAGGCGGGCTGCGAGAGCGACAGGGTGAATTCCTCGACCTCGTCTAGGAGAGGGACGCGACGGAATCCCTGCGCACGAGCTCGGGCTGGAACATCTCGGTCTCGGGGAGACTCGATGGATCGGCCGTGATGGCCATCTCGGCGGCGCGTTTGCCCAGCTCGTATGGCAGTTGCCGAACGGTGGTCAGCGCGGGAGACAGCAGTGAGGAGAAGCTGCTGTCGTCGAAGCCGACGATCGAGAGGTCGGCCGGAACATGGACGCCCCGGTTGGTGAGCTCCTTGAGGACACCCAGCGCTACGACGTCGTTGACGCAGAAGATCGCGGAGGGCCGCGCGGAGAGCGCGAGAAGCTGCTCGACGGCCGGCTCGGCGTCCTGTGCCGTCATGGTGTCGATGGTGAGCTCGGTGAGGACAGCGGCAGGGTCCAGCCCCGCTTCGGTCAAGCCTTCGATGAAACCCTCCGAGCGCGCGAGGCACCACGGCACGGAATGCGGACCGTTGATGAAAGCAAAACTACGGTGGCCCTGCTCGACCAGGTGGGTCGCGACCATGTGTGCTCCGCGAAGGTGGTCGAACGCGACACCGGAGTAGGTCGAGTTCGGCCCGTTCTGGTCGAGAAGGACGATCTTCGTGCCGCGCTCGACGAGCGCGCTGATGGCCTCCGACCCGGCATCGACACTCGAGACGAGGATTCCCTCCACCCGGTGCTCTTCGAAGAGCTGAAGAAGCTCGCGCTCTTTCTCGCGTCGCTCGCCCGAGGCTCCGATGAGGACGGAATAGTGGTGCTCGCTCGCCGCCGCCTCGATGCCCTTGGTGACCTCTCCCCAGAACGGGTTGGACAGGTCCAGGACGATGACGCCCAGCGTCTTCGCCCGGCCCATTCGGAGCCCGCGCGCGAACGAGTTGACGACGAAACCGGTCTTCCGCATCACCGCCTCGATGCGCTCCAACGTTGCAGGAGCGACGAGGTCCGGACGGTTGAGGGCGTTCGAAACAGTGGCCTGTGAGACGCCCGCTGCTGCCGCGATGTCGCGCGTGGTGACGTGACTCTTGTCGGGGACGACAACGGCGCCCGCCTCGGGGACCGAGTCGTCGTTCTTCACGGACGCCCCTCTCCCTGCGCGTGGTCTTCCGGACGCGATCTTATCCTCGGCGATCGTAGCCGGGCGGCGCCCGTCGGAGTCGGCAAGCGCTCGCTCCCGATCAGGCGCGTTCGAGCGTTCCATGGCTCACCGTGCCCGGCCGTGGCGCGTCCGGATTGATGTCCGGGCCGAAGAACTTGATGATCGTGAGGTCGGTCTCTCCCGTGTTGGCATAGGTGATCGGTTCGACAGCCCGGTCGTGAACCACGAGGAGTTCGTCGTGATCCGGTCGACCTCCCGTCACGGGCATGCCTCCCACGGTTCCCGTTCCACGCCAGGCGAGCAGGCTGAAGACGCCGCGTTCCGCAGTCGTCACGCTGCCGCCGGGCCGCACGACGAGTCTCTTGCCGCTGAATTTCGGCGACCCGTAGAGGATCCAGGCCTCCTCGAACTCGTCCGATTCCGCAAAGACGACCGGCGAGATGTGATGCCTGCTGTAGAAGTAAGGATCGAGGTTGGCCTCCCAATCGACCCACTCCAGAATCGCCTTCGGCCCGTGCGCATCGCGATCCGCGTCGCTGACGTCCTTGTACAGAAGTCGTTTGTCGACGAGCCGGCCGTCGTTCACGCCCTGGAGCATCGCCATGGTGTCGGAGTCCTCCTGGATCTCGATGGTCAGTGCCGTGCCGGGGGCATGGAGGAGACCCGAAGGGACGTAGAAGCCGTCCTCGGGCTGATTGAGGAAGGCCTGGGATTGCGCCAGGATCCGGTCGGAGTCCCACGACTCCAGTTCGTCGGTCAGCTCTGCCATGACCTCGGTGCGGCTCGAGCCGGGATGCAGGCCGAGGAAACTCTCGGGATGCGGACCGAGCGGAACCCCCGAGGGGAAGTAGCACGCTTCATCCTTCGAGTTCCGCCCCACGCGCTGCGCGATCTCGAGCGGCGGATGGATGTGGAACGGAATTCGAGAGTCGAAATCGTAGATCTTGGCGAGACGGCCGAGACCCGAGTGTGTGCGGGCGTAGTCGGTGCCGAGGAGACGGTCGGGAGCCGCTTCGACTGCTTCCGCGAGACTGATCCTGTGGCCGGAGCCGGTTCGGATCGAACTGATGCCTTCGTCAGCGGGACCGGTGGCGTTGTCGGCGTGCGTCGTCGACGCCAACCAGCGTTCCGAGATCATGCCACGCTCCCCGACGTCGTACTGCTCGTCTGGCAGCCCCAGGCGCTTGCCGCCTGCGATCCAATCGCGGGCGACCAGGGCGGCGTCGAGCGCGAGGATCCCACCGGCCTCGTCGACCGCCGCCGAGAGAGCGGCTCGTGTTTCGTTGTTCATGGTTTCTCCCGTTCGCGGCGGGACGCGTTCGTGATCTCGCATCCGCCAGCACCGTTGCTTCGTGTCGGACACCGTCCGACGTCGAGGTCATTGACGGGAGCCTAGGGGAAAAACGGCAGATTTGGTACGTATAAAAAAATGTCTTGATACGTATCGATCTCGGTGCTAGCTTGACCACTCATGGGTCCCGTGGCCCATGAGCGACAGCGAAGTTGCATCAAGCGAAGAGGATGAAAACTCATGCAAAGACGCAAGAGGTACCTGGCACTGGCCCTCGCAGCCGTGCTCCCGATAGCTTTGCTCAGCGCCTGTTCGAGTTCATCGAATCAGGCCGGCGGCAAGGTCCAGATCTCGATGGTCGGCGACTCCGGCCCCGCCAACCAGATCACGCAGAAGAAGATCATCGCGCTCTTCGAGAAGGCACACCCGAACATCACTGTGAAGTTCGAGCCGGCCACCGGCGACAATGCCGAGCAGGGATCGATCCTGCGACTCGGCCAGGGTGACCCTTCGCTCGACGTCGTCACCACCGAGGTCGGGTACGAGTACCAGTGGTACAAGCAGGGCTGGATCAGTTCCCTGAGCCCGTACTTCTCGAAGTCCGACCTGGCCAAGGTCGATCCGCACCTCGTCGCCAACGAGACGACGTCGGACGGCCAGTTCCTGGCGATCCCGATGGACAACTCGACCATGTACCTCGCCGTCAATCTCGACCTCCTCAAGAAAGCGGGTGTCACGCCACCGCCCACGCTCAAAGCAGACGGGCTGTCGGCGACGACGAGCGGCGTCTGGACCTGGGAGGACGTTCTCGCAGCGGCGAAGAAAGTCCACGCGACGACCGGCGAGACGGGCCTGCTCTTCCCGGCCGACGAGGCTTGGCCGGACGTGCCGATGGCTCAGCAACTCGGAGGCAAGGCGAGCAGCCCGGACGGCCTCAAGGTCAAGGGGTACCTCGACCAGAAGCCGTGGGTCGACCTGATGACGAAGTGGAAGGCGTTCTTCGCCGACGACGTGTCGCAGATCACGAATCCGACCTGGACGAACGACCAGTTCCAGGCCGGGAAATCGGCCTTCGCGCTGACCCACATCGGTGGCTACAACGTCTGCGCGCAGGTGAAGTTCAGCTGCGACGCTGCTGCCGAGCCGTCCTTCGCGGGAGGCAAGAAGGTCGTCCAGTCGACAGGAATCGCGTGGGCCCTCAACGCCAAGTCACAGCACAAGAAGGAGGCGGCCGAGTTCCTCAAGTTCGCGCTGACGAATCCAACCGCGCAGGACACGCTGATCAACGGCGACTACTTCGCCGCGATCCCGATCCTCAAGACCCAGCTCGCTGCCATGTCGACGTCGCCGAAGTACAAGACGTTCCCCGAGTCGGTGAAAGTGCTCGGCGCCTGGCAGGAGCAGCACTGGCCGCAGAAGCCCATGATCAGCCCGTCGAACGCGACCGAGTTCACGGCTATATCCGATGCGCTCAAGAACGTTCGCGTCGGAGCGGAGACGCCGCAGCAGGCCGTGACCTCGATGACGTCGACCGTGGACCGCGACCTCAAGCAGTTCCAGTAGCGACCGAGGTGGTCCGCGCCTGATCCGCGGACCACCCCGGCAGCCCCCGCGCGCAACGAAGGAGATTCCCATGACCACGACCGTGACACGGCGGGCTGACCCGCCCGCTCCACCGCAGGCCGCGCCTGCGACCAAGCACAGCCGGATCCACCTGTCCGAGAACGGGCCTGCCCTCCGCCACGGGAGCGTGCCGTACTGGCTGATCCTGCCCGTGGGTCTCTTCCTCGCCGTGTTCTCCCTTCTCCCGTTCGTCTGGGCGGTCCTGATCAGTCTTCAGCCACCGCTGCTCGCGTCGAGCGGTCAGATCACGTCGTTCTCCCTCCGGAACTTCGAGAACGTCCTGACTGATCCGGCCACGCTGAAGTCGCTGGTCGTGACCATCTGGTACGCGTTCCTGTCCACGGTGCTGATCATCGCGGTCAGCGTCGCCACGGCCCTGGCCCTCAAAGCGGTGCGTCACGGTGCGGGCGCCTATCAGCTGGTCCTGATCATCCCGCTGACGCTTGCTCCCCCGGTGGTGGTCATCCTCTGGCAGGCGTTGTTCGACCCGTCGAGCGGAGCCGTCGACGGCATCTTCAAGCAGATCGGTCTCCCCAACCAGGGGTTCTATGAGAGCACGCACCAGGCCCTCTACGTCCTCGTTGCCATGGCGGTCTGGTCCAACGCGGGTTTTGGACCCTCGTCTTCCTGTCTTCCCTCCGTTCTTTCAGCACCGAGGTGTTCGAGGCGGCCGCCATCGACGGCGCCGGGCCGTTCCGCACCTTCTGGTCGATCACCATGCCCCTCATGAAGAGGACCCTGCTTCTCGCAAGCGTGGTGCTCTCGACTGCCGGTCTCGTCGTCTTCGTGCCGGCGCAGCTGCTCACCCAGGGCGGACCCGGCAGCGCCACCAACTTCCTGATGTACCAGGCGGCGCAGGATGTCCTGCGCTACGGCCAGCCGGGGAACGCGAACGCCATCGTCGTCATCCTCCTCGCGCTCATCGCCGTCGTGGCCGCCGTTCAGTTCCGACTCATGAGGAGTGACAATGCGTAGACGCAGCACCCAGATCGCCGCACACACGTGGTTGGTCCTGCTGGTCCTCGTGTACGTGATCCCCATCTGGCTGATGATCGTCACCTCGTTCCGAAGCCCGACAGGCGGTGGGGTGTTCCGCGACTGGAGTCCCTTCGCTCTCAAGGCGTTCATCCCCTACAACCCCGACTGGAGCGGCTACAAGACGCTTTTCGCGGCCGGCTCGTACTTTCCGCAAGCCCTGATCAACACCCTCATCGTGTGCGCGGTCACGCTCGTTGTGGGCACGATCATCAACCTGCTGGCCGGATTCACGTTCGCGTACTTCGACTTCCCGGGTTCGAACGTCATCTTCACGCTGACGCTGATCACCTTCATGGTGCCGTTCGAGGCGATCGTCATCCCGATCCTCTCCATCGTCCAGAAGCTGAATCTCGTCGACACCCTAGCGGCCGTCATCCTGCCCACCGTCGCGAACGGATTCATCGTCTTCATGTTCCGGCAGTTCTATCGAGGCATTCCGAAGGACCTCCGTGAAGCGGCGATGCTCGACGGGGCCGGGCTCGGCACGATCCTGCTTCGGATCTACCTGCCCCTGTCCCGTCCGCTCATGGTCACTTCCGCGATCGTGCTCTTCATCTCGCAGTGGCAGTCGCTCTTCCTGCCTCTTGCCGTCCTGCGGAGTCCATCGAACTGGGTCCTGCAGCTCTCCCTCTCCTCCCTGCAGGGGACGGTGCAGCTGCCCAGCTGGGGCCCTGTGCTCGCTGCCGGTGTCATCACCCTCGTGATCCCCGTCGTCCTCGTCGCGCCCTTCATGCGCTACTTCAAACTCTCGCTCCTCGATGGCGCGACCCGCGGCTGAGCTGCGAGCGAGACCTTCTCACCACTTCTCTCAGAACGGAAAACATCGATGACGATGGAACGCGGCGTCTACGCACAGGGCTGGTTCTCGCGCGGGCACAACTACCACCCGAGCCTCCCGCCACGACGCCTGAAAATGGTCGAGGACTTCGCTGAATATCGGGCGACGCTCATCACGTGGCCGTCGCTCGGCGGCGGCCCGATCTCTCTCGCATATCTCGAGGACGAAGCCTCGGCGCCGATCCCGGCCCGCTACCGCCAGTACGGATTCCTCAAGGACTCGGAGTTCCTCGACGAGTGCCGCAAGCGCGGAGTCAAAGCATTCAGTGTGATTTTCTCCACGCAGGGATGGGAATTCCCCGTCGAACTGAACGACGCCGAGGACGAGATCCTCGCCATGAACGAGCTTCGCGGAGTGGGCAAGCCGGGGTGGCTCGGCCTGCGAGAGTTCACGCAGAACCGCTACCCGAAACTTTGGGCTCCCTTCGAGAAGTACTTCCCGGAGGGCCTGACGAACAGTCGCGGCGAGAGGGTCACCGACCTCTGGGAGGAGTGCGCATCACGCGACATCCACGGGAACGCACAACACGCGACCTGGCTCGAAGTGCCCGAACTCGAGCAGCAGTGCCACTACATGGACATCGGCAATCCGGTCTGGCGCGAGTACCTGAAGGCGATCGTCCGGATCCATGTCGACGCGGGAGTCGACGGCATCCAATTCGACGAGCCGGACAGCCCGCTGGCAGCCCTCGCCTACGGCGGGTCCTTCAGCTACGACAACGTCACCGGATTCACCGCGTATCTCGCAGCCCTCGACCCCTCCTCCGTTCCAGCCTCCGTCGGCGACCTCGGATCGTTCCACTACGGCGAGTGGCTCCTCGCGCGCGGTGTCGACTGGGTCAACCTCAAAGCCGAGGGCGACGAAGGAGTGGTCGCGCGCCTCTACATGCGATTCATGCAGAAGCAGCAGGCGTCGAACTTCAAGGAGCTCTCCGACTACGTCCGCGACTACGCCGCGAGCAAGGGCCGCACGGTTCTCGTCTCGTCGAACCTCTACGACGGTGCGACCTGGCACGATCCGCTGGCCGAGATGGTCGACATCCTGGTTCCGGAGCAGCGCCACACGTTGTATTCGCAACCCGCCTGGATGCGGTACATCGCGGCGTTCGGCGGCGACAAGCCGGTCGCCATCAGCACAAATCCCTACGACGGCGTCATGCCCGAGCTTCTTCCCCGGATGAACCGAGGCAAAGACTTCGACCGGTTCCGCGTCATGCTCTACGAGGCTGCCGCTCTGGGGGTGAACATGTCGGTGCCCTACGGGGCGTGGATGGGCAGCGTCATCAAGGATGCCGTTTGGGCACCCCACGAGGAGACGGTCGAGATCCAGAACTTCCTGGCCGACCACGAGGACCTCTTTGCCCGTCGCACTGCCAACACGACCCTGATCGTCTACTCGACCGACAGCAATTTCATCGAGAACGTGTGGCAGGTCCAGGGCGCCCCCACGGCAGTAAGGACAACTACCCGGAAGTCGGTGAGACAGGTCCCCAGGCGCTCCCCTTTCAGCGAGTCGCCAGTGCCATCGCACTGTCCCAGCGCCCGTTCGACGTGGCCGTCTTCCACGACGGCGTCCTTCGCGAAGACGACGTCTCGGCGGCCCGTCTCGCGCGGTACTCCGAGATCGTCCTCCCCGGCTGCAGTTCGCTGACGGCCGTGCAGGTGAAGGCACTGGTGGACTACGCCGACGACGGCGGGCGACTCGTCGTGGTCGGCGAGATCGGCGGACCGGGCGCGGACGACATCACGAACCACGAGAACACTGTCTCCGTAAAGAATCTGGAGCGGGGCGCATCGATCGATGAGCTCCGGTTGGCACCGCCGCAGGTGACGCTGACGACGCTTCCCCACGGAGCGGTCAATCTTCAGCATCCCGCGGACGACGTCGTGACGCTGCACATCGTCAACTACGACTACGACGTCGAAGCGGGCATCACGCCATCGGCCCTCGACGTGAGGGTCGAGGTCGCGCTCCCTTCTGCTCCGACTCGGGCGGCACTCTACGCCCCGGGCCAGGCGACGCCGCTCGAGCTGGAGATCACTGCCTCGGAGTCTGGGGAGACATCCGTCGTCATCCCGTCGATCGGCACCTACGTCATCGTCGAGTTCCGGCGGTAGATCTCACCCATCAGCGACGGGGCCGCCCTTGTCGGCGACGACGGCAAGCACAAAATCGACACGCGCCATGAGGATGCCCGCAGGCGGACGTCTGCCGGCCGTGATTCCATCACCAGGTTGTCGCCCGAACCGACCCGTGGAGGTGGGCTGCCCCGAGCCCCTCCGTCTCGAGGCGTTCTCTTCGCAGGTCCGCGGGCTGCCCCTCACGGAACGGCGCGCGAACCGGCAGCTGAGCTCGGCGTCCGCGAACGCCGACTCGAAGCAGGTCTTCACCTGTTCCTGCCGGGCGAGAAAAATCAGACGGTCGCGAAGACAGCGGCAACGGCGTCGAGTGCTCCGGGGACGAGGGCGTAGTAGGCCCAAACACCTCGCTTGTCGCGGCTCAGGAGCCCCGCGTCGACGAGGATTTTGAGGTGATGTGAGACCGTCGGCTGGCTGAGGCCGAGTGGTTCGATGAGATCGCAGACGCAGGCTTCGTGCCCGTCATGCGCGGCGACCATCGAGATCAGGCGTAGCCGGGCGGGATCGGCGAGAGCCTTCAGGGTCTTCGCGAGCGCTTCGGCGTCGGCGGCACCGAGCGGCTCTCTGGTGAGGGGCGCACAGCAGGCCGTGACATCGGTGAGAGGAAGCAGTTCGGTGACCGGCATGACACCAGTCTCCCCAGACATTGACAGTTGTCGATGTCTTGATCCACACTCAAGGCATCGATGTTCGTCAATGCCTGGAGTGGTGATGACCAAGAAGCCGACAGTGCTTTTCGTGTGTGTTCATAACGCCGGCCGGTCCCAGATGGCCGCCGGATTCATGAAAGGACTTTCCGGGGGCCGAGTCGACGTGATGTCCGGCGGGTCCGAGCCCGGCAGCGCGATCAATCCCGTCGCGGTCGCCGTCATGGCCGAGGAAGGGATCGACATCACCGGCAACGTGCCCCAGCTGTTGACGACAGACCAGGTCCGTGAGTCCGACGTGGTGATCACGATGGGCTGCGGCGACGCGTGTCCCGTCTTCCCCGGGACGAGATACGAGGACTGGGAACTGGTCGACCCGGCCGGTAAGACCCTCGACGAGGTGCGGCCGATCCGCGACGACATCCGAGGCCGCGTCCAGGCGCTCCTGGCAGAACTTCTTCCGGCCGAGGCCGACGAGGTGCTGTCGTGACGATGACACTGACGGTGCCTGCACGGCACGATGCATCCCGCCTGGTCGGCCTCCCGGTCGCCGTGATCGGTGCCGGACCCGTCGGCCTTGCCGCGGCGGCACATCTCCTCGAGAGGGGTCTGGACGTCCTGGTCCTGGAATCCGGCGAAACCGCCGGCAGCGGGGTGTCGTCGTGGGGCCACGTGCGCCTGTTCTCGCCCTGGGCCGAAGTCGTCGACCCGGCCGCGGGTCGACTCCTTGATGCGGTCGGCTGGGACGCTCCCGGGGCCACGATCCTGCCGTTGGGTTCTGACGTCGTCACGGAGTACCTGCTCCCCCTCGCCCAGACCCCGGCTCTCTCGGCTGTGATCCGCTATTCGTCGAAGGTCGACGCGGTGTCCCGGCAGGGAATGGACAAAACCCGCTCCCAGGGCCGCGCCGACGTCCCGTTCCTCCTCCGAGTCTCGACGCCGACCGGCCCCGAGTCCCTTCTCGCCCGTGCCGTCATCGACACCTCCGGAACCCTCTCGGAAGCGAACGGGCTCCTCTCCTCCGGCTGGAACGCGGACGCGGATGACGCGAGCTGGCTGGCGAATGCGATGCCAGATGTTCTCGGTGCCGAGCGCGACCGATTCGCAGGCCACCGCGTCATCGTCGTCGGCGCCGGTCACTCGGCCGCGAACACGCTCCTCGCCCTGGCGAAGGTGAAAGACACGGAGCCGGCGACGGAGATCGTCTGGGTGGTTCGCAACGCCAACCCGGTCCGGGTCTTCGGCGACGGTGCCGATGGTCTGGAGGCGCGCGGACGACTGGGCACTACCACTCAGGACCTCGTTCGCCACGGCGTCGTGGAGCTGGTCGACTCCTTCGAGATCGACGATGCACGGCCCGACGGCGACGGTGCCCTGCTGACGGGCCGTCGCGACGGGGAGCCGTTCGAGCTGCGCGGCGACGTCGTCGTGGCCGCGACGGGCTTCCGCCCCGACCTCTCGATCCTGCGGGAGATCCGCCTGTCGCTGGATGACATCGTGGAAGCGCCTCGAGCGTTGGCGCCGCTGATCGACCCGAACGTTCACTCCTGCGGAACCGTGCCTCCCCATGGCGTCGCGGAGTTGACGCAACCGGAACCGAACTTCTTCATCGCCGGGATGAAGTCCTATGGCCGAGCCCCGACGTTCCTCATGCTCACCGGCTATGAGCAGGTGCGCTCCCTTGCTGACGAACTCGCCGGCAACCACGACTCCGCCCGCATCGTGCAGCTCACCCTCCCCGAAACCGGCGTCTGCTCCTCCGGAAGCGGATCTTCCTGCTGCTCGTGAGAGAAACCATCCACACCAGGGCCATGACCGCGGCCGACTGGCCGGCCGTCGAAGGCATCTATGCCGAGGGGATCGCAACCGGCAACGCGACCTTCCAGGACAGGGCCCCCTCCTGGGCCGAGTTCGACAGCGGCAAGATCCCCGACCTCCGCCTCGTCGCCACCGATGCAAAAGGCGAGCTCATCGGGTGGGTCGCGGCCCCGCAGACGTCGTCTCGACCGGTGTATCGGGGTGTCATCGAGCACTCCGTCTATGTCGCCGAGGCCGCCCGCGGTTCCGGAGTGGGGCACCTGCTCCTGGCGGACTTCGTCACCGCATCGGAAGCGGCCGGAGTATGGATGATCCAATCCGCGATCTTCCCTGAGAACCTCGCGAGCCTCGCTCTTCATGCCGCTCACGGGTTCCGAGAAGTCGGCATCCGGGAACGCATCGGCCGGATGAGCTTCGGCCCGTGGGCGGGGCAGTGGCGGGACAACATCTTCGTCGAGCGACGCAGCGACGTTGCTGGAACCACGTAGGGGCCCAGCCGCTCCAGCACGGCAGCCATCGGGGCCTCAGAATCGATCCGCGGGGTTTCCCCTGGCCGAGAATCACGGCCGCGAGACGACGAAGGCCCGATCCGCACGGGATCGGGCCTTGCTGTGCACCCCTCGGACTTGAACCGAGAACCCACTGATTAAGAGTCAGTTGCTCTGCCAATTGAGCTAGAGGTGCGTGGCCTGTGGAAACTCGAGTTCCGCAACCGAGGAACAACATTAGCATGAGATCTGACGCCTCTTGAACGCGTCCCGGCACCGAAGGAGAACCATGTCCGATCGCCTCGAGAAGGGTGCTTCCGCACCCGACTTCACCCTGCCCGACGAGACCGGCAAGGCGGTGTCGCTGAGTGATTACCGCGGCGAGAAGGTCATCGTGTACTTCTATCCGGCGGCGTCGACTCCGGGCTGCACCACCGAGGCGTGCGACTTCCGCGACAACATCAACTCGCTGAAATCGGCTGGTTACCAGGTGCTGGGCGTCTCCAAAGACGAGGCCCCCGCGCTGCAGAAGTTCCGCGACGAACAGGGTCTGAATTTCCCGCTGCTGAGCGACCCCGACCTGACGGTTCACACCGAGTACGCGGCGTACGGCGAGAAGTCGCTCTACGGCAAGACGGTCACCGGCGTGATCCGCTCGACGATCGTCGTCGGCGAAGACGGCACGGTCGAGCTCCCGCTCTACAACGTGAAGGCCACGGGCCACGTCAAATCGCTCCGCAAGAAGCTGGGCCTCGACGCCTGAGGGCGGCTCGAGAGTCTCGGGTCAGTCGCGGTTCGTCGTGGCGGTCACGACGGGCGGCGACACGAGCAGTACGACGATCAGCACGGCCGGCACCACCAGTGCCCAGCCCACGGCGGGGGTCGCGGTGAGGCCCTGGAAGCAGCCGATTCCGACAGCGAACATGAGCACCTGCCAGACGATCGAGGCTCCGCGCATCCAGGCCTTGCCGTTCCAGGCTGCGACCACGATGAAGCCGAGCCAGACCGTGGCGACGAGAGCGAGCACCAGGATCGCCAGCCCCGCGGCGAGAGAATCGGCGTGCGCCGTGAAGACCTGAGCGATCAAGGCGATCGAGACGACGACCATGAGCAAGAACTCGCCCGTCAGCAGCACAATCAGGAGCCAGAGCAGGCCTGGGCGTCGCCGCGACACCTGTCGCCCCGCTGCGTCGTCCGCTCGACCGCCCGTTGACTCCGACACGCTCACAGTCCTCCCTTAACCCTTGATTTGGTCACACCAGTATGCGACCATATTCGAGGTCGAAGTGACGCGCACATTGCCGTGCGTGCCTCCCGAATTCTTTTCTTTCCCCCACCGGAACCCTGGCACTTTGCTGTGCGGTTCAGCATTTAAGGAGTACCCATAGATGGATTGGCGTGACAAGGCCGCCTGCCTGACTGCAGACCCGGAGCTCTTCTTCCCTGTCGGGAACACCGGGCCGGCCGTCGATCAGATCGACAAGGCGAAGGCGGTTTGTGCACGCTGCACCGTCACCGAGACGTGCCTTCAGTACGCTCTCGAGACGTCGCAAGACTCCGGCGTCTGGGGTGGCCTCAGCGAAGACGAGCGCCGCGCCCTCAAGCGCCGCGCCGCTCGGGCCCGCCGCGCCAGCTAGCTTCGGCTCCGGCAGACAGCTCCGCTCGACAACTTCATACGATCACAGCGGCCCCTCGGGGCTTGCAGCGCCGGGGGCGCGTTCCGGCACGGGCGACCGTGCGGGGCGCGCCCTTCGTGTGTGCTGTGGACGTACCGGGGTGTCGGAGTGCGCCGTCGCCGGTCAGCGTGCGCATGGCGTCGAGGCGCCTGTCGCCGGCCCCGGTCTGTGGCCCCGTGCGCCGTCGAGCCGCTGAGCTCTGCCCGCAGCGCGATGCCGACGCGAACGCCGAGTGGGCCGAAATGCACGCGGCTGCCACCTGAGGCGGACAACTCGGCCCACTCGCCAAAACGCTGAAGGCCTGAAGCCGGAGGCCGACGGGCGAGTCCCCTAGGCCGGCTGCTTCGCCCAGCGGAGCGGCACGTCGATCGTCACCTCGGTGCCCGACCCGACCAGCGTGTGCCAATCGATGGTGCCCGAGAGCTCGCCCTGGATGAGGGTGCGCACGATCTGCGTCCCGAGCCCGGAGCCGACTTTGCCCTCGGGCAGGCCGATCCCGTTGTCGCGCACCTTGACCGTGAGCTGCTCGTCGGTGCGCTCGGCGATGATGTCGACATCCCCGTCGCGGCCGTCGAGGCCGTGCTCGACCGCGTTCGTGACGAGTTCTGTCAGAGCGAGCGCGAGCGGCGTCGCGTACTCGCTGGGCAGCGTGCCGAAACTGCCGGTGAACTTCGGCCGCACCGTGGTGTTGTGCGACGACGCGACCTCCGCGATGAGCAGCAGGACCCGCTCGAAGACGGTGTCGAAGTCGACGTTCTGATTGAGGCCCTCCGACAGCGTGTCGTGCACCACGGCGATCGACGCGACACGGCGCATGGCCTGGTTGAGGGCGTCGCGCGCCACGTCGGTCTGCGTGCGACGGGCCTGGATGCGCAGCAGGGACGCCACGGTCTGCAGGTTGTTCTTGACGCGGTGGTGGATCTCGCGGATCGTCGCGTCTTTCGTGATGAGCTCGCGCTCCTGGTGCCGGAGCTCGGTGACGTCGCGGCACAGCACGATGGCGCCGACCCGCTCGCCTCGGTCGCGCAGCGGATCGCACGCAGTGACACGGTGACGCCCTTGGCCTCGACGTCGGTGCGCCACGGAGCACGGCCCGTCACGACCAGCGGCAGCGACTCGTCGACGACCAGTTTGCCCGACAGGAGGTTCGTGGTGACCTCCGCGAGCGACTCCCCTCGAGCTCACCGAGGAACCCCATGCGGTTGAAGGCCGAGAGACCGTTGGGGCTGGCGAAGACGACCGTGCCGTCGACGTCGAGTCGCAGGAGGCCGTCGGAGGCGCGGGGAGCACCGCGCCGCGGCCCGGTCGGGGCACCGAGGTCGGGGAAGTCGCCGGCCGCGATCATCGCGAACAAGTCGTTGGCGCACTGGTTGAAGGTCAGCTCCTGCCGGCTCGGAGTCCGCGCCTCGCTGAGGTTGGTGTGCCGCGTGATGACGGCGATCGGGTGCTCGCTGATGTCGGGTCGACTGGCACCGAGTCGGCGAAGAACCGGGACGGCCCGGACGCGCGTGGGTGTCTCCTCGTACCAGTCGGGAGCCGCCGAGTCGACGATCTGGGCGGTGTCGAACGCCTGCCCGATCTGCGCACGCCACTCGGGACGCACCTCGTGCCCGACGAAGTCGCGGTAGAAAAGGGTGGCCGAGCTCGACGGGCGGGCGTGAGCCACGGCCACGAAACTGCCGGAGTCGGTGGGCACCCAGAGCACCATGTCGGCGAACGCGAGGTCGGCCAAGAGCTGCCAGTCGCCGACGAGGAGGTGCAGCCACTCGACATCGGCCTCACTGGAGCGGCCTTGGGCGAGAACGAGATCACTGAGCGTCGACACGTCGTTCAGCCTAACCGCCGCGCCCGGGGACTCGCGTCGCCGATACGGGACACCGCGCCGCGCCCGGGCCGATAATCGACGTATGTCCCCCGCTCCCAGTGCGCCCCCGCCTCGACGGTTCCTGGTCGTCGCCGAGGTCGCCGCGATGCTGAGCCTCACCATCGAGGACGTCGAGTCGATGGTCGGCAGCGGCGAGCTCCCGGCCATCCGCGTCGGCCCCTACGACGAGTGGCGCGTCGAGCAGAGCGTGCTCGACGGGTTCCTCGAAGCGAAGTACGAGGAGTCCCGCCGCTCAGCCCTCTGGAACGGCTTCGACTTCGGCAGCATCACCGAGATCGATCCTCAAGGGCGCAGGATCCCACCTCCCGCTAACCAGCCGGACGTGGATTAGGGGCACTTGTCCACAGATCCGTCCGTATCCCGTGTGTCGCTGCTTCAGAATGTCATATGTTGATGCTAAGCCCCTTTGACATCGGCGCCTCGGGTGCCCGTCAGAACGGGACGCTCCTTCCGTACACGAGCGAGAGCAGTCGACATGACCCCGTCCTCCGCTGCGCCCAGGCGCATCGACACCTCCGTCCCTCCCCCGCGCGCAGAGTCGCCGCTACGAGCCGTGCCGCCGCCGGGCAGCACGACCGGGGTCGCCGCCGATCCCGGTCAGGCGCCCCGGGCAGATGCCGGGCGGGAGCTGCCGGATCCTGCGCCCCTCGCCACGAATCTCGCGCGCTGCGTCTTCGAGATCCTGGCCGGGGCCCGCGAGATCGAGCAGATCGCCCGCTGGGTCACCGACGACGTCTACCGCCACCTGCTCAAGCGAGTGGTTCTGGCGACTCGAGCGCGGAGCGCGCGGGGTGAGTCGCCGCAGCGCCCGTCGTTCACCGTCGGCACCGTACGGATCACCGAGCCCGACACGGGCGTCGCCGAGGCCGTCGTCGTGATCCACGGGCGCGCGCGCAGCCGCGCGGTCGCCCTGCGCCTCGAGTCGTTCGGCAGCCGCTGGCGCGCGACCGCGGTCCACGTGCTCTGAGCCGCCGCTGCCGCGCGCGGTCTGTGGTGATCGGCCCGGGCGACACTCCCCACCCGGCGCCGCTCCCGTGCCGACACGGTCCGGTGTGCCGGGCTCGGCCGAACGGGGCGGCGCGCACGCGCCGGCACGCCGTCCGGGCACGCACGCGCCGGCACGCCGTCCGGGCCCGAGGTCGCAGGTCGGCCTCCGCCTGGCCTCAGAGGCCGGCCGACCTGCGATCTCGGCGAACACGCGCCCGGCCCACGGCCCACGCAAAGGCCCCGCCGCACACGAGGTGCGACGGGGCCTTTGCGTGCTGCGGGGAAACTACTTGCGCTTACCCTGCGAGCGACGCTCGGCACGGTTCACCGGCGGAGCCGCGGCGGTGGTCGTCTGGCCGAAGGCTCCGCGCTTGGCGGGCTGGCCGTCGCCACCCGAGGCCTCGGTCGAGCCGGAGGTGGCTCGGGCTGCCGCGATCTCGGGGTCGGCGTTCTCCTCGACGAGTTGCTGCTGGCGCTGAGCGCGAGCTGTCTCCGCCTTCTCGAGGTGGCCGCTCTGGTCGCGGACCTCGACCTCGCCCTCCGTGTTGGGAGCGGAGAAGTTGAGGACGGCGTCGGCGTTCTCGCCCTCGCCGAGGCCCTTGGCGGCGATGATCGGGCCGTGGTCGTGGCCTTCGTGGCCGACCTGGCTCTGCACTTCGACTTCGAGGTTGAAGAGGAAGCCGATGCTCTCTTCGCGGATGGCGCCCATCATGTTCTGGAACAGGGCGAAGCCCTCGCGCTGGTACTCGACGAGAGGGTCGCGCTGAGCCATGGCTCGCAGGCCGATGCCGTCTTTCAGGTAGTCCATCTCGTAGAGGTGATCACGCCAGCGGCGGTCGATGACCGAGAGGACGACCTTGCGCTCCAGTTCACGCATGGCCGAGTCGCCGAGCGATTCCTCGCGAGCTTCGTAGGCCACCCGGGCGTCGGAGAGGATCTCTTTCGAGAGGAACTCGCGGGTCGCCTTGCCCTTGGAACCGGCCTCGGTGATGACCTCGTCGATCGTGATGGAGATCGGGAACAGGGTGCCCAACTCGGTCCACATCGCGTCGAGGTCCCACTCGTCGGGGTTGCCTTCGCCCGTGTGGGAATCGATGACCTCGTTGATGACGTCGTCGAGGAAGGCCTCGGTGCGGTCTTTGAGGTCGTCGCCCTCGAGGATGTGGCGGCGGTCGGAGTAGATGGCCTCGCGCTGGCGGTTCAGGACGTCGTCGTACTTGAGGACGTTCTTGCGGATCTCGGCGTTGCGACCCTCGACCTGCGACTGCGCCGACCGGATGGCCCGACCGACGATCTTGTTCTCGATCGCGAGGTCGTCGGGGACGCTGCCGCGACCCATGAGGTTCTCGGCCGCACCGGAGTTGAACAGGCGCATGAGGTCGTCGGTGAGCGACAGGTAGAAGCGGCTCTCGCCCGGGTCGCCCTGACGGCCGCTGCGGCCTCGCAGCTGGTTGTCGATGCGGCGCGACTCGTGGCGCTCCGTGCCGAGGACGTAGAGCCCGCCCGCCTCGATGACCTTGTCGGCCTCCTCGGCGACGGCGGCCTTCTGGTCGGCGAAGACGTCGTCCCAGGCCGCTTCGTACTCGTCGGGAGTCTCGACCGGGCTCAGGCCGCGGCTGTTCATCTCGGCGACGGCGAGGAACTCGGCGTTGCCCCCGAGCATGATGTCGGTGCCTCGACCGGCCATGTTCGTGGCGACGGTGACGGAACCGAGACGGCCGGCCTGAGCGACGATGGCTGCTTCGCGAGCGTGGTTCTTCGCGTTCAGGACCTCGTGCTTGATGCCCTTCTTGGCGAGCAGCTTGGAGAGGTACTCGCTCTTCTCGACGCTCGTCGTGCCGACGAGGACGGGCTGGCCCTTCTCGTTCCGCTCGGCGATGTCTTCGGCGACCTGCTCGAACTTCGCCGTCTCGTTCTTGTAGACGAGGTCGGTCTGGTCTTTGCGCTGCATCGGCTTGTTGGTCGGGATCGCGACGACGCCGAGCTTGTAGGTGCTCATGAACTCGGCGGCCTCGGTCTCGGCCGTACCGGTCATGCCCGAGATCTTCTTGTAGAGACGGAAGTAGTTCTGCAGCGTGACCGTGGCGAGGGTCTGGTTCTCGGCCTTGACCTCGACGCCTTCCTTGGCCTCGATGGCCTGGTGGATGCCCTCGTTGTAGCGACGCCCTGAAAGGATGCGGCCGGTGTGCTCGTCGACGATCAGCACCTCGCCGTTGATGACGACGTAGTCTTTGTCGCGCTTGAACAGAGCGTCGGCCTTGATCGCGTTGTTGAGGAACGAGATCAGAGGAGTGTTGGCCGACTCGTAGAGGTTGTCGATGCCGAGGTAGTCTTCGACCTTCTCGATGCCGGGCTCGAGGACGCCGACCGTGCGCTTCTTCTCGTCGACCTCGTAGTCGATCTCGGGCTGGAGCCGACGCGCCAGGGTGGCGAACTCGGCGAACCACCGGTTGGCCTCGCCGGATGACGGACCGGAGATGATGAGCGGCGTGCGAGCCTCGTCGATGAGGATCGAGTCGACCTCGTCGACGATGGCGAAGAAGTGGCCGCGCTGCACCATGTCGCTGGCCTGCCAGGCCATGTTGTCGCGGAGATAGTCGAAGCCGAACTCGTTGTTGGTGCCGTACGTGATGTCGGCGGCGTACATCTCGCGACGCTCGGCGGGCGACTGGCCGGCGAGGATGCAGCCGGTGGTCATGCCGAGGGCGCGGAACACGCGGCCCATGAGCTCGGACTGGTAGCTCGCGAGGAAGTCGTTGACCGTGATGACGTGGACGCCGCGCGAGGCGATGGCGTTGAGGTACGCGGCCGTGGTCGCGACGAGCGTCTTGCCCTCACCGGTCTTCATCTCGGCGATGTTGCCGAGGTGGAGCGCCGCGCCGCCCATGAGCTGGACGTCGAAGTGACGCATCCCGAGCGTGCGGGTCGCGGCTTCGCGGACCGCGGCGAACGCTTCGGGGAGGAGGTCGTCGAGCGACTCCCCACCGGCGTAGCGCTCGCGCAGGTCTGCCGTCTCGGAGTGCAGCTCTTCGTCGGTGAGCGACTTGAAGTCTTCTTCGAGGTCGCCGACCGCCTTGGCGTACGCCTTCAGCTTGCGAAGAGTGCGGCCTTCGCCGACGCGAAGGACTTTCTCGAGAACGTTGGCCACCGGAACTCCCACTGTGTTTGGAACTGGTACTGGTGTTGCTGTTACCAGCCCGTGATTTTAGCAAGCCTACTGGCCGACGCCCTGAGAGGCGGCCAAGCGAATGCCCGACTGCCTCCCAGGGCGTCTTCTCCGACTCAGCTGACGAGGCCGCCCCGGATCGCCATCTCGGTCTCCTGGTGCACGGGGGCGGTGTCGTCCAGACCGATGACGCCGTAGTCCCAGCCCTTTCGCCGGTAGACGACGCTCGGGCGACCCGTCTCGGAGTCGGTGAACAGGTAGAAGTCGTGACCGACGAGCTCCATGTAATAGAGGGCGTCGTCGACGGTCATCGGGGTCGATGCGAAGACCTTCTTGCGGATGACCACCGGGCAGTAGGCGTCTTCGGCCTGCTCGCCGTCGGCCGTGACGACGCCGACGGCGCCGGTGCGCACCTGCTCGAGCGTCTCGGCGTCGGCGGGGACGATGCCGGTGCCGCGGAAGTCGTCGGCCGAGGCCTCGTGCAGCGACGTCGGCCGGTGCTGGCCGCGGTGCACCTTCGATCGATCTTTCGCTCGACGGACTCGCTCGACGAGTCGCCCGATCGCCAGGTCGAAGGCGACGTACTTGTCGGATCCGCTCGACTCTGCGCGGACCAGCGGGCCGGGGCCGATCAGCGTAAGTTCGACCCGGTCGTCGCCGGATCCGCCCGCTGATTTCTCGTTGTGGCGCGAGACCTTGATCTCGAGCGCCAGAGCCCTGGTGGCGAGTGCGGCCACCTTGTCGGCTTTCTCGGTGGCATATTCGCGGAACCGATCGGTGATACCGACGTTTCGACCCGTTACGGAAATTTCCATGACGTTCTCCCAGCCACTCCGGCGTGCCGCCATTCTGGTAGGCGGTATTGCTTTCACGCCCTGTGAGGCCACCGTAGCCACGTAGCGGAGGTCGTGTCACGTGATGTTCACCGATTGGACGCCTGCGCACCGGGCTCCCACCCGGCACCGTGCGGGCTCGCATGCGAATCATGGCACTTTCGCAGACACGAGCGGCGTGGCTGCCAGACAGCACGCGGCGACGACGTCGGCACCGGCGGCACGTGCGGCGCGCACGGCCTCCCCCAGCGTCGCGCCCGAGGTGGCCACGTCGTCGACGACGACCACCCGCCGGCCTGCCCAGTACGCGGGACAGCGCATCGACCCGACACGTGCGGAGAACCGGGCGCTCCGGGTCCTCGACTTCTGCGATCCCGAACCCCGAAGAGCCGCAGAGCGCAGGATCGAGAGCCCCGGCCGCGCAGGGACGGCCCCCGCCGCCCGGACGAGGAGGTCGACGGGGTCGTAGCCGCGTCGCCTGCGGCCGGCGCGCGACGAGGGCACCGCCAGCACGGCGATCGGCGACGGCCCGGGCGCATCGCCGACGCAGCCGGCGCTCGCCCCGGCGACGGCTCCCGCACCCGCGGCTCCGGCGACCGCGCGCACCTCCCCCAGCGCCGCCCCGAGGGCTGGCCCGAGCTCGCGGGCAAGCCGGTACCGCCCGGCCTGCTTGAAGGCGAGGACGACCTCGCGCACCGCGCCGTCGTACACCAGCGCCGACACGAGCGGTGTGCCGTCCGGGAGAGCGGTCACGACCGGCTCGCCCCGCAGCCGCTCGCGACAGACGCCGCAGAGTTCGAGGTCGGGCGCGCCGCAGCCGGCACAGTCGCACGGCGCGACCAGCGCGAGGGCGGAGCGCAGCGCGGAGAGGACGGCGGGTGGGAGACGCGAAGCCGACGCGCGGGAGGCCTGTGGAGTCGAGCGGGACATGCCCTCGATCGTGACGCGGGATGATCCTGCGTGGCCCTGGGAATCCGACATCTGTGGAGAACGAGACGTTCTCCACAGGTCTCACCGCTGTGTCGCGAGGAGGTCGGCCGAGACGCCGGTGTCCTCCCAGCCGTTTCCTCGGGGTTCGAGCAGGCTGCCGGTGGCGGTCAGAACGCGCACGCGGTCGGCCCCGTTGCCGCCGACGATGTCGACCCCGGTGCCGGTCGGCCGACCGAGGTCGGTGGTCTCACCGCCGACGTCCTGTTCGGCCACGAGCGAGTCGCCGGCGTCGTTGGTGGAGAGGGTCGCGACCGTCAGCTCGTCGACCCACGTCACCGCGACGGGGTTGCCGCTCGGCGGAGTGAGCTCGAGGGGGTCGCCGAGTTTGACCGGCACGTGTTTGCTGTCGCGGATGACGGCGGCGACGAGCAGCTTGGTGGTGCCGTCGGCGTTGAGGAGGAGCACCACCCGCGTGCCGTCTCGCGACACCTTGAACGCCACGAGACTCTCGTCGGCGGGAAGCGACGTAGTGAGGGGGTGGGCGACTCCGTCGAGGGTGAAAGCCGTGAGAGAGCGCGGCTGGTCGACCTTGGCGCTCCAGACGTAGCCGAGGTCGTCGAGCGACGGGGCGGCCAGATCGGAGCGGGAGTCGACCTTGCGCGCGATGCCGTCGTCTTTGACCGCGTAGACGCCGGCGGCCGTGCCGACGGCGGCGACGTTCTGCTTGGTGGAGAGCTCGACCGACGTGGGCTTGAGCGAGGTGACCGACTTGGTGAGGCCCGGGATCGGCGACACGGTCGTGGGGCTCGCGAAGCCGAACTGACCCTTCGCGATGACGAGCGGCCTCGCGTCGACCGTCGGATTGACGCTCGGCTGCGAGCCGGAGGGAATCGAGAGGGCGTTCCCCTCGACGTTGATGTCGACGGCGTTCACCGTCGCGACCGTGGAGAGGCTCGCCAGGAGTTGCGCGTGCATGCGGATCCGCGCGGTCGAGTCGGCCGACAGCGCGTCACCGCTCAGGTCGACCTTGGCCGTGCCGGACGCGACCGTCACCGAGTCGAGAGAGAGCTGCGTGCCCTCGGGGAACGCGGACACGACGGCACCGCGCAGCCAGGTGGAGGGGCCGGCCAGAAGAGCGGAGACGATCCTGGTCGTCGTCGACGTCCGCGCGAGGAACCAGCGTTGGTCGGGAACCAGGTAGGAGTAGGTCGGGTCGAAGAAGTACACGGCGTGCGGCCGGAAGACGAGATCGAAGTTCGCCGTCGAGAGCTGAATGCCGTCCGGCGCATAGCTGAGTCGCCACTGGCCCGACTCCTTCACGAACTTGAAGCTCAGGTTCGTCGACGTCGAAGGCTGCGACTCGGTGTAGTGCCCCTCGGCGTCGACCGTCGCCGCGCTCTGCACCGTGAACGTCGCCTGGCTGTCGGACACCGACCGGAAGGTTCCCGACCCCTGCCGGACGATCACGCCGGCCCGGGGATTCCACTTCTTGGAGAACGACTTCGACAGGTACTCGCGCGCCACGGCGTAGTCGCTCTGGGAGCCGGTGCCGGCGGCGACGAAGCCGCGCAGGATCCGCTCCTGGTCGCTCCCGGCCACCGGTCCGGACGGAAGGTACTCGATGTCGCTCTGCACCTTGCTGGTGATCGGGTCACCGGTCTGGACGCCTCCGGTCGACGGGATGCTCGCGCACCCGACGAGCGCCACCGCGACCGCGGCGACGACGGCGACGGCCCGTACTCGCCGTAAAGGCAGGCGTCGAGAGCGGAGGCGCTCGGAGAGGGCACTCTCATTCGTCGCCTCCTTCACGCTGGTCGACGGGGATGGGTGACGACGTGATGGTAGCTCCCCGGCGTCGGGGAAGGGTGACCACGAAGCGGGTGCCCACGCCCGGCGACGACCACACCTCGAGGTGTCCGCCGTGCAGCGCGGCGTCTTCGCGGCTGATCGAGAGCCCGAGCCCCGTTCCCCCGATGGTCCGTTTGCGTGACGGGTCGGCGCGCCAGAATCGGTCGAACACGCGCTCGGCGTCCTGAGCCGTCATGCCCGCACCCTCGTCGTCGACGGCGATCGCCACCGCGGACGCGTTGCTGTCGATCACCACCCCGATCGGACGCCCCTCGCCGTGCTCGATCGCGTTGCCGAGAAGGTTCCGCAGGATCCTGCGCACCCGCCGAGGGTCGATGTCGGCCTCGAAGTACCCGCCTCGGGCGTCGACGGTGATCCTGCTGCCCGCTCCTCGGCGAGGGGATAGAACTCGTCGACGCTCTGCTCGACGAGCCGCACGATCGGGACCGGCTCGGTCTCGAGCTCGACGGCGCCGGCGTCGAAACGGGAGATCTCGAGGAGATCGGCCAGCAGGAGCTCGAAGCGGTCGACCTGGGTGTGCAGCAGCTCGGCGGTGCGGGCGGCAGGTGCGTCGAAGGTCTCGCGGTTGTCGTAGAGCATGTCGCCGGCCAGCCGGATGGTCGTGAGCGGCGTCCGGAGCTCGTGCGAGACGTCCGAGACGAAGCGCTGCTGCATGCGCGACAGGTCGGCCAGCTGTTCGATCTGACGCTGCATGGCGTCGGCCATCCCGTTGAACGAGCGGCCGAGGGTCGCGATGACGTCGGCGCCCGCCTCGGGGATGCGCTCTTCGAGGTGGCCGGCGGCGATCTTCTGGCTCGTCTCCGCCGCAATCCGGATCGGACCGACGACGAGCCTGACCACGACGTAGGTGATCACCGCGATGAGCAGGACGAGGGCTATGGAACCGATGGCGAGGGTCTGCTGCATGAAGTCGAGGGTCTTCTGCGCGTCGCTCAGGTCGTAGACGAGGTAGAGCTCGTACTGCCCGGCCGTCGGCACCTGCAGCGTCGACCCGACGGCGATCCCCGGCGAGCGCCCGCTGCTCGTCGTCAACGAGACCGCCTGCAGGTGCAGTTTCTCGGTCTCGGAGCCGACCGACGACCGCATCTCCTTCGAGATGACGGAGTTGGGGAAATCGGGGCTGGCGATGTTCTGGATGGTCTGCGCGGTGGTCTGGCCGGGGGTTCGCAGGATCGCGATGCTCGTTCCGCCCGGGCTCGACGTCGAGGAGAGGATCGCCGACTGCGCCTGGTTCTGGAGGGAGTCGAGCTCGACCTGGTTGTTGTCCTCGGTGGCGGTCGCGGAGTCGAAGATGTTCTGCGCCAACTGGGTGGCCCGCTGCGACTCCGATTCGATCTGCTGCCGACGCTGCTCGTACACGTTGTTGCCGATGCTGATCGAGATCGACGCGCCGATGACCGTCACGGCGATCGACGACAGGATCACCGTGATGGCGATCGTGCGGAACTCCAGCGACGAACGCCACAGGCCGAGGAGGCGCCTCAGCCAGATTCGCCACGGGATCGGGCGCACGGGAAGCTAGACGCTCGCGCCGGCTCGGTAGCCGACTCCGCGCACGGTGCTGACGATGCGCGGGTTGTCCGGATCGTGCTCCACCTTGGCGCGCAGACGCTGCACGTGCACGTTGACCAGGCGGGTGTCTGCCTTGTAGTGGTAGCCCCAGACCTGCTCGAGAAGCATCTCGCGCGTGAAGACCTGCTGCGGTTTCGACGCGAGGGCGAGCAGGAGCTCGAACTCGAGCGGGGTCAGGTTGATGACGTCGTCACCTCGCCGGACCTCGTGGGCGGCCACGTCGAGGGTGAGGTCGCCGACGGTGAGCGCGTCGCTCGTCGACTCGGACGACGGGCGGAGGCGGGTGCGGATCCTGGCCACGAGCTCTTTGGGGTTGAACGGCTTGACGACGTAGTCGTCGGCGCCCGACTCGAGGCCTCGCACCACGTCGGTGGTGTCGCTCTTGGCGGTCAGCATGATGATGGGCACACCGCTCTCGGCGCGCACGAGACGGCAGACCTCGATGCCGTCGAGGCCCGGGAGCATGAGGTCGAGCAGGACGAGATCGGGTTGGGTTTCGTGGAAGGCGTCGAGTGCCGCGGCTCCGTCGCCACAGAAGGACGGCTCGAAGCCGTCGGCGCGAAGCACGATGCCGATCATCTCGGCAAGGGCAGGATCGTCGTCTACCACCAGGATGCGCGGGGTCATGGTCTCCACAGGTAAGCACCCGCACCGGGCGGCGCGGGTCTCCTCACACTAGCGAACACGCCTCCGAAATCCGCGCCCCGCTTTCGCGGGTGGCCTGGCGCGGGGCTCATGTGGAACACTGAAATGTCCTGTTCGGGACGCACGCGACGATGAACGCCGGGGGAAGCATGACCGACAGGCCATCGAACGACCGGCCCTCGAACGACCGACCCTCGGGTGGCGGCGGCTCGACCGGCGCCGGCGCAGGATGGGCTGCTCCGGGCGGAGCCGTTCCCGGCAGCGAGCCATCGGGGCCACACGCGTCTCCCCCGCGCTCCGCACAGACACCGCCGCCCGTCGCGCCGCCGTTCGGCGGTCCTCTTTGCAGGACGGCGCCCCGCAGCAGCCGTGGGGCGCGGGCGCTCCCGGCTGGGCTCCGCCGCCGAAACCCGGGCTGGTCCCGCTGCGGCCACTCACGCTCGGCGACATCCTCGGGGCCGCCTTCCGCGTCTTCCGCCGCAACCCCCGCACCACCCTCGGCACGTCGCTGCTGTTCAACCTCGCCTCCTTCCTCGTCACGGCCGGCATCACCGCCGGTGCCGCCTTCTTCGCCTACAGCCGAATCTCCGGGGCCCTTCCGCAGGATCGCGACGCGATCGTTCCCGGGACGATCGCGGGCGCCGGAGCCCTCCTGATCGTTCCGCTGTTCCTGTCCATCGCGGTCCAGGCGATCCTGCAGGGCGTCTTCGTCCTCGAGACGTCGCACCAGGTCGTGGGCGAGAAGATGCGCCTGCGCGGTCTCCTGCGTCAGGCACGCGGCCGGATCTGGGCCTTGATCGGCTGGGTGCTGCTGCTTCTGGCCGCTGGGATCGTGGGTGTCGGCGTGCTCGGCGGTGTGATCACGCTCCTGGTCGTCCTCGGCGGGCGAGCGGGCACGGTCATCGGCGTCCTGATCGGCGTCGTCGGATTCTTCGGCATCATCGTCGTCGCCGTGTGGATCGGCACCAAGACGGCCCTCGTGCCGAGCATCCTCCTTCTCGAGCGGTCGACCGTGCGGCGGGCCATCGCGCGATCCTGGCATCTCACGACGTTCAGTTTCTGGCGTGTCTTCGGCATCATCGCCCTGGTCGCCGTGATCGTGTCGACCGCGTCGAACGTGGCCAGCGCCCCCGTGTCGTTCATCGCCCAGATCGGCGGCGGACTCCTGCAGCCGAACGGGTCGGTGTCGGACACCGGCCAGATCGTGACGTTCGTGGTCGTCACCCTGATCGGCAACCTGATCACCGTCCTCATCTCGGCCATCGGCGCGGTGATCCAGTCGTCGACGGTCGCGCTGCTCTACATCGACCTGCGGATCCGGCGCGAAGGGCTCGACCTCGAACTGCTCCGCTACGTGGAGCTGCGTTCGGCCGGGGTCACGCCGCTGCCCGACCCGTACCGCACTCCCGAGCCGTTCGTGGCGGGCCCCGGCGGGGGCCCGGCCCGTCGCAGCCCGGCGGTGGCCCCGGTCCCGGATATCCGCCTCCCGGCTTCCCCCGGGCCCCGGCTATCCGCCTCCCGGCCACCGGACGCCGCCGCCCACCGACGGATCACCGCGCCCGTGAGCGCCCCCTTCACCCGTCCGCGGACCAGGCCAGGCGCTGGCTCGTCGACGAGCTCGCCAAGGGCGAGTACCAGTCGTCCAAGCCCGGCTTCTTCGACCGTCTCGCCCAGGGCTTCTGGGACTGGGTCTCCTCGCTGACGTTCGGAAACGTGTCCGGCACTCCGGCCATCGCCCTCATCGTCCTGCTGGTCGTCGTGGTCGCCGTGATCGTCGTCGTCTTCGTCGTCTACGGCGTCCCGCGCCTGAACCGGCGCGGTGCCGCCGAGACCGCCCTGTTCGGCGACGACGACTCGCGACCGGCCCGAGACCTCCGAGCTTCGGCGGCGCGCGCCGCGGCCGGAGGCGACTACGCCACGGCCATCGTCGAGACGTATCGGGCGCTGGCTCGCTCGCTCTCCGAGCGCGGACTCGTCCAGACGGCGCCCGGCACCACAGCGCACGCGTTCGCCGTGCGGGCCGCAGCGGTCTTCGATCGGCAGGGGGCGCGGATCCTGCTCGCCTCCGAGGCCTTCGATGCGGTCCGGTACCTCGAGCGCCCCGGCAGCGGGGCCGAGTTCGAGCGCGTGCGCGACCTCGACCGCGAGCTCGAGGGCACCGCCGCGAATTCGTCCGAGAGCCTCGTGTCGGGTGCGTCCGCATGACGGTCGACACGCGCGAGCGTCCGGCGAAGACCGGGCCCACGGCAGCCGAGCGCCTGGCGCGCTCGCTCGCCAGCGGCCGCTTCTGGATCGTCATCGGGGTGATAGCGGTCGTCGTCCTGGTGGCCGGGCTGGCTCTCGCCGGGCTCGCGGGGCGTGGCGGCAGCGCCCTCGGGCCGACGAGCACGGCGCAGAGCGGGGCGAAGGCCGTGGTGACCGTGCTCCGACAGCACGGCATTCGCGTCGTCACCACGACGACGCTGGCCGAGACACGGCGGGCGGCCGCTGCGAATCCTGCCGGCACAACCGTCGTCGCCTACGACGCCGGGCCGTATCTCACCGGCGGTCAGTGGAAGCGGTTGGCTGCGGCGTCGACGCACACCGTCGTCGTCCAGCCCGACCAAACGGCTCTCGATGCCCTGGCCCCCGGCGTCACTCTCGGCTCGGCCGGGCTCGACGGCTCGCTCGCGCCGCGCTGCGACCTCCCGCTCTCGCGCAGTCGAGCAGGATCACGGGTGACGGATCCCGCTACACCACGACCTCCCCGCGCGCCGTGCGCTGTCTGCCTGCCACGTCGGGCGGCGGCTTCGGCCTGGTGCAGATCGCGCCGGACGACGGCGACCACACGACGACCGTCGTCGGAACCTCGACGGCCCTGACCAACGGCGGCATCGCCGACGACGACAACGCCGCCTTCGCGCTCGCCCTGCTCGGCGACCACCCGACGCTGGTCTGGTATCTCCCGTCGATCGACGACCTCCCCAAGGGCTCCGGGACTTTGGCCTCCCTGACGCCCGGCTGGGTGACTCCGTCGATCGCGCTCCTCGCGGCGGCGGCCGTGGCGGCAGCCGTCTGGCGAGGACGTCGCCTCGGCCCTCTCGTCGTCGAGAACCTCCCGGTCGTCGTGCGCTCCACCGAGACGATGGAAGGGCGCGCCCGCCTCTACGAACGCGGGGCCAGCAGGATGCACGCCCTCGACCAGGTGCGGATCGGCACGCTCGGCCGACTGGCCGGAGCACTCGGGTTGAGTCGCGGAGCCGGAGTCGACGAGGTCGTGTTCCGCACCGCCGACCTGCTCGGGGTCGATCCGCGCGAGCTCCGGCACGTGCTGGTCGACGCCGATCCGCAGGATGACCGCCACCTGCTCGCGCTGAGCGACAGCCTCCGCGACCTTGAGGCAGCCGTCGGTCGAGCGTCGAAGCCCCGATGACCACCCCCTACAACGGAGAACCATCCATGACAACAGATCTTCAGCTGTCGTTCTCGCGAGTCCGCGACGAGGTCGGCAAGGCCGTCGTCGGGCAGGACAGCGCCGTGTCCGGCCTGATCGTCACCCTCCTGGCCGGCGGACACGCGCTCCTCGAGGGCGTGCCGGGTGTGGCGAAGACCCTTCTCGTGCGCGCCCTGAGCCACGCTCTCAGCCTCGAGACGACCCGCGTTCAGTTCACGCCCGATCTGATGCCGGGCGACATCACGGGCTCGCTCGTCTACGACTCGAAGGCGGGCGAGTTCGAGTTCCGCGAGGGGCCGGTGTTCACGAACATCCTGCTGGCCGACGAGATCAACCGGACTCCCCGAAGACGCAGTCGGCGCTCCTCGAAGCCATGGAGGAGCGCCAGGTCTCGGTCGACGGAGTCTCCAGGCGCCTTCCGGTGCCGTTCCTCGTGGCAGCCACCATGAACCCGGTCGAATACGAGGGCACCTACACGCTTCCCGAGGCCCAGCTCGACCGTTTCCTGATGAAGCTGACCCTCGAGCTGCCCGAACGCGCCGCCGAGATCGAGGTCCTCCGTCGGCACGCTGCCGGATTCTCGCCCCGCGACCTCACGGCGGCCGGCGTGACGCCCGTGCTCGGCGCTGCCGAGCTCGCCGAGGCGCAGGCCGCCGTCCAGCGGGTCGGAGTCGGGCCGGACGTCCTGGCGTACCTCGTCGACCTGTCCCGCGCCACGCGCGAGAGCCCCTCCGTCAAGATCGGGGTCAGCCCCCGCGGATCCACCGCTCTCCTCGCGGCCTCGAAGGCGTGGGCGTGGCTCACCGGACAGGACCACATCACTCCCGACCACGTTCAGGCGATGGCGCTTCCCGTGCTGCGGCACCGCCTGCAGCTCCGCCCGGAGGCCGAGCTCGAAGGGGTCGACGCCGACGGGATCCTGCGCTCGGTCCTGCAGCAGGTCAGAGTGCCGATCTGACGATGGTCGTCACCGGATGGTTCGTGCTGCTCGTCGCCGTCGGCGTCGTGCCGATCGTCGCGACCTCGAACCCGCTCGTTCTGGCCGGCTGGCTCCTGCTCTGCCTGCTCCTCCTCGTCACCGACGCCCTCCTCGCCGCGTCGCCGCGGGCCGTGCGCCTCTCGCGTGAGCTGCCGGCCGCGATCCGACTCGGCGAGTCCGCCGAGGCACGCCTCACGCTGGCCAACACCGGAAGGCGCAGGATGCACGGGGTCGCTCGCGACGCCTGGCAGCCGTCGGCCGGAGCCTCGCCCCGGCGGTTCCGCGTGTCCGTCGCGCCAGGTCGCCAGTCGGTCACCTCCACCACCCTCACCCCGTTCCGTCGCGGTGAGCGAACCGCGTCCGCCGTCACCGTCCGCGCCTACGGCCCGCTGCGACTCGGCGGCCGGCAGGCGACGCATCCACTGCCCGGCGCCGTGCGGGTGCTGCCCCGGTTCTCGTCGCGTAAGCACCTCCCGTCGCGACTCGCTCGTCTGCGCGAGCTGGACGGGCGCACGAGCGTCATGATCCGCGGTCAGGGCACCGAGTTCGACAGTCTGCGCGAGTACGTCCGCGGCGACGACGTCCGGTCCATCGACTGGCGGGCGACGGCTCGCCGCCAAGACCTCGTCGTCCGGACCTGGCGCCCCGAACGCGACCGGCGGGTCGTCGTCGTCATCGACTCCGGGCGGACCTCCGCCGCGAGGATCGGCGACGAACCCCGCCTCGACACCGCCTTCGAATCGGCCCTGCTCCTGGGGGCGCTGGCGTCTCGGGCGGGCGACCGGGTCGACCTGGCCATCGTCGACCGGCGCGTGCGCGGGAGGGTGCAGGGCGCGAGCGGGGCGGCCCTGCTGTCGTCGATGGTGACCACGATGGCGCCGATCGACCCCGACCTGGTCGAGACGGACTGGACCGCCGTGCCCGCCCTGGTGAGGGCGATCACCACGCAGCGCTCCCTGATCGTCCTGGCCACCACTCTCGACGCACCCGGCGCGGCCCGCAACCTGCTCGCTGCCGTGCCCCAGCTGACGGCTCGCCACCTCGTCGTGGTCGCGAGCGTCGTCGATCCTGCCCTCTCCGAAGCGGCCCACGAGCGGTCGTCACGCGAGCAGGTCTATCGGGCCGCCTCGGCGGAACGCGCGTTGCTCGACATCGCGCGCGTGTCGGCGGCTCTGCGGCAGCTCGGCGCCGACGTCGTGACGGGCTCCCCGCCGACCTGCCGCCCACCCTGGCCGACCACTACCTCGCCCTCAAGGCCGCGGGCCGCCTGTAGTCGCCCGTCTCGGCCCCGGTTGCCGCGAGGACGCGGATCGGGCGTCCCTGCTGCTGTCGCCCGCGCACGGCGAAGACGTCGGGGTCAGCCGGCGACGAGCTGCCGGGATCCCGCCTCGAATTCGTCGAGGTCGCCGGTCTGCCCGGCCCGGAACGCCCGCCCGCCGATCACCCACTGGTAGAAGACGAACGCGGCCAGGGCCACCGTCCCGATGCCGATCTTGATCGGCCACGGCCACGGCTGCCGCGTGACGAACCCCTCGATGACGCCCGACACGAGAAGCGACACGACGAGCCCGACCGCGATGCTGATCAGCGCGCGGCCGTCTTCGGCCAGGGCCTGTCCGCGAGTGCGGGCGCCGGGCGCGATCCACGCCCAGAAGATCATCAGGCCCGCGGCCATGCTGACGAAGAGGCTGTAGAGCTCGAGCTGCCCGTGCGGCGCGATGTAGAGGAAGAAGTACGGAAGGCGCCCCTCGTCGGCCAGCACTCCCGCGCTCATGCCCACGTTCTGGGCGTTGGTGAGGAGCAGGTAGGCCGGGTAGACGCCCGTGATGCCGAAGGCGACGCTCTGCGCCGCGATGAATGCGTTGTTCGTCCAGACCTGGCCGGTGAACGACGACGGCGCGTTGTCCGAGTAGTAGTCGACGAAATCGTGCGTGGCGAACTGCTTGCGGAACTCGGGGCTGCCGAAGTTCGCGAGAACGGCAGGACTCGAGGCGGCCCAGACCGCGAACAGGATCGCGACGATGGCCGTCACCGCGGCGACCGCGAGCGACAGCCAGCGCACGCGGTAGAGCGCCGCCGGGAGCTGGGCCGCGAAGAAGGCGGGAATCTGGCCGGCGAGGTTGCGACCGGCTCCCGTGAATCGGAGCCGCGCCCTCGAGAGGGAGAGGCTGAGACGCTCGCCCGTGGCGCTCGATCCTGCCGTCGATTTGATGGCCGAGAGCTGGGCTGCGCCGGACTGGTAGAGCTCGACGAGGCGATCGGCCTCGGGGCCGGAGTAACGGCGACGCTTCGAGAGCGCGTCGAGCTCGCCCCAGTCGGCGGAGTGGGCTTGCGTGTAGGCGTCGAGGTCCATTCTGCTTAGATACTGTCATGCCGGATCATCGCGCGCTCCGAGAAGCACCGCCCGCGTTCGACGCGTTCGTGGCCGACGACGACGAGCTCGTCACCGGCGAGGCCGTGGGGCTCGACGTGAGGCCGGCGAGCTTCGTGCTGCGCCTCGCCGGAGTCGTCATCGACTACGTGGTGTACTTCCTCGGTCTCATCGGACTCCTGATCGTCGTGTCGCTGGCGGCGTCCCGCGGAATCGTCGACGGCTCGACCGCCACGGCGCTCGTCGTCGCCGTCATCGTCCTCTGCCTGATCGTGGCTCCCACGGCGATCGAGACCGCCACGCAGGGCAAGTCGCTCGGCAAGCTGGCGGTCGGCGCGCGCGTCGTCCGCCTCGACGGCGGAGCCATCGGGTTCCGGCACGCGTTCACCCGCGCCCTGGTCGGGCTGCTCGAGATCGTGATGACCACGGGCGGAATCGCCGTCGTGGTCGCGCTGCTGAACGGTCGATCGAGGCGCCTCGGCGATCTGATGGCCGGCACCTACGCGCTCAACGAGCGCGCCCCCAAAGAGAGCCGTGCCGTCTACGGAGTGCCGGTGGCCCTGGCACGCTGGTCGGAGGTCGCCGATGTCGCCCGACTCCCGGACTCTCTGGCGCGCAGGCTCTCGGCCTTCCTCCAGCAGGCACCACGGCTGACGCCGGAGAGCAGGATGCGCGTGGCGGCCGGGCTCGCCGCGGAGGCCTCGCGCTACGTGTCACCGCTTCCGGCGTCCGATCCCGAGACCTTCGTCGCCGCGGTGTCGGCGGTGCGCCGCGACCGCGAACTGCGGGCGCTCCAGGGCGAGGCCGCTGTTCTCGCCCGGCTGGAGCCCGCCCTGCACGGACTCCCGCAGGGGTTTCCCCGCCGCTGATCGCATCGAGCCGTCCGACGCGGAGAGACGACTCACGGACGGCACGGCGAGGTCAGCCGGCGAACCACACCTTGCGCAGGGGCTCCTCGATGGTCCAGATCGTCCGGGATCCTGCGGCCAGGCGCGCAATCGTTCCCGGTTCGAGCAGGATCACGGTGGCCGGCTCGTCGGCCGACCCTGCGATCTCCACGCGCCCGCGCCCTGACACGACCACGAAGACCTCGTCGGCTTCGACGTCGGTCGACACCCCCGCGGTGTGCTCCCACAGCCCGAAGGAGACCCCGCCCACGGCGCCGAGTTCGACGACGCCGGTCTTGACGTCGCCGGCGTCGACGAGGCCGGCCAGCAGCTGTGCAGAGGGCAGCGGCTCGAGCGAGAGAGCGAGGGCGGTCGCCGAGAACCCGGCGGACGGCGGCAGCAGTTCGGTCACGCAACGACCCTAGGGCATGCCCTTCGGCCTGCCCTGGGCCGACCGCGCCGGCCGGAGACCCGTCGGCACCAGCACCGCGCGGCGCAGCAGGGCGCCGCGTGGCGAGGGTCAGTACCGGTAGTGATCGAGCTTGTAGGGCCCCTCGACCGGAACCCCGATGTAGGCGGCCTGCTCGGGAGTCAGCGTGGTGAGCTCGACCCCGAGGGCGTCGAGGTGGAGGCGGGCGACCTTCTCGTCGAGGTGTTTCGGCAGGACGTAGACGCCGGTCGGGTACTCGGACTGCTTCGTGAACAGTTCGATCTGCGCCAGCACCTGGTTCGTGAACGAGTTGCTCATGACGAACGAAGGGTGGCCGGTGGCGTTGCCGAGGTTCATCAGCCGCCCCTCCGAGAGCACCAGGATGCTGCGGCCGGTGGGGAGCCGCCACTCGTGCACCTGAGGCTTGATCTCGATGCGCTCGGCGCCCTCGAGGGCCTCGAGGCCGGCCATGTCGATCTCGTTGTCGAAGTGGCCGACGTTCGCCACGATCGCCAGGTGCTTGAGACCCACCAGATCGTCGACCGTGACGACGTTGAGGTTGCCGGTACCCGTGACCAGGATGTCGATCTGGTCGACGACGCTCGACAGCGTGGCGACCTGGAACCCGTCCATCGCCGCCTGCAGCGCGTTGATCGGGTCGACCTCGCTCACGATGACGCGCGCGCCCTGGCCCTTGAGCGCCTCCGCGGCGCCCTTTCCGACATCGCCGTAGCCGGCCACGAAGCAGACCTTGCCGCCGATCAGGACGTCGGTGGCGCGGTTGAGCCCGTCGGGCAGGGAGTGACGAATGCCGTACTTGTTGTCGAACTTCGACTTGGTGACGGAGTCGTTGACGTTGATCGCCGGAAAGAGCAGGGCGTTGTCGCGGGCGAGCTCGTACAGGCGGTGGACGCCCGTGGTGGTCTCTTCGGTGACCCCGAGGATCTCGGAGCCGATGGTCGTGTACCGGTCGCTCGACTCGGCGAGGGAGGCGCGAAGCAGGTCGAGGATGACCTTGTACTCGTGGGAGTCGTCGCCGGAGTCGGCCGGAACGGCCCCGGCCTCTTCGAACTCGCGCCCCTTGTGGACGAGCATCGTGGCGTCGCCCCCGTCGTCGAGGATGAGGTTGGGGCCCGTGAAGTCGGCCCCGGTTGCTGCGGCCTCCGCACTCCAGTCGAAGATCTGGGCGGCGCACCACCAGTACTCTTCGAGGGTTTCGCCCTTCCACGCGAAGACGGGAACGCCTGCGGGCGCCTCGGGCGTGCCGTTCGGCCCGACGACGACGGCGGCGGCCGCCTCGTCTTGGGTCGAGAAGATGTTGCAGCTCGCCCAGCGCACCTCGGCGCCGAGCGTCACGAGAGTCTCGATGAGCACGGCCGTCTGCACGGTCATGTGGAGGGATCCTGCGATCCGCGCGCCCTTGAGAGGCTTCGACTCGCCGAACTCCGCGCGCAGGGCCATCAGCCCGGGCATCTCGTTCTCGGCCAGGCGCAACTGGTGACGGCCGGACTCGGCGAGGGTGAGGTCTTTGACTCGAAAGGAGAAGGCTGCGGCGGTGGCGACTGACATGCCCTCATTCTCGCATCCCGTCCGGCCCGCCGGCCGTCCTCCCGGCCGTCGTGCGCAAATGACGACGATTGCCGAAGGTGAGCGGCATGTTGCGCACGACCACCGTGGGCGGGCGGGCCGGGCCGGAGGCGGGGGCGGGCCGGAGCCTGGGCGGGGTCAGGCCCTACGGAGGCGCAGGCTGTTGCCGACCACGATCAGGGACGAGAGCGCCATCGCCAGGCCGGACACCACGGGGTTCAGCAGGCCGAGGATCGCGATCGGCAGCGCGGCGACGTTGTAGGCGAAAGCCCAGAACAGGTTGCTCCGGATCACGCGCAGGGTGCGCTGCGACAGGGCCAGGGAGTCGGCCACGAGCCTGAGGTCGTCGCGCACCAGGGTGATGTCGCTCGCCTCGATGGCCGCATCCGTGCCGCCGCCGAGCGCGATGCCGAGGTCGGCTCCGGCGAGGGCGGCAGCGTCGTTGACCCCGTCACCGACCATGGCGACGACGTGACCGTCGCGTTGCAGCGCGCGGACCGCGTCGAGCTTGCCGCCCGGCAGCACACCGGCGATGACGCGCTCGATGCCGACGGCGGCCGCGACCCGGGCGGCCGCACCGTCGTTGTCCCCCGTCAGCAGCACCGGCGTGAGGCCGCGGGCCACGAGGCGGGCGACACCGTCCCTGCTGGTCGCACGCAGGGTGTCGCCGACCGCGACGACAGCGCGGGCCCGGCCGTCGATGACGACGACGACGGCCGTGGATCCTGCGCCCTCCGCCTCGTCGATCGCCGCCGCCAGGCCGCCGTCGAGGGCGATGCCCCAGGAGTCGGCGAGCCACGAGCGACGCCCCGCCACGACGAGGCTTCCGTCGACGAGGCCGTGCACCCCGAGCCCCCGTGCGTCTCGAAGGCCCCGACCCGAAGGGCGGCCTCGGCGGCGGGAGCGACCGTCCGGGCGATGGCTCGCCCGACGGGGTGCTCCGAGAGCGATTCGAGAGCCGCAACGGAGGCGAGGACCGCCTCCCTCGACTCGCCAGGGGCCACGACGACGTCGGTGACGCGCATCTCGCCCGTCGTGAGCGTTCCCGTCTTGTCGAGCACGACGGTGTCGACTTTGCCGGCCTGCTCGAGCACTTGCGGCCCACGGATCAGGATGCCGCGGGTCGCGCCCGCGCCCGTCCCGACGAGGAGGGCCGTCGGTGTGGCGAGCCCGAGTGCGCAGGGGCAGGCGATGATGACCGTGGCCACAGCGGCGGTGATAGCGAGCGTGAGCGAGTGCCCGGTCGCGAGCCAGCCGACGAAGGTCGCGACCGAGAGCAGGATCACGACGGGGACGAAGATCCCGGAGATCCGGTCGGCGAGACGCTGCACCTGAGCCTTGCCGGTCTGCGCCTCCTCGACGAGCCGGGCGATGTGCGACAGCTGCGTCTCGGAGCCGACCCTCGTGGCGCGCACCGTCAGGTGGCCGCCGGCGTTCAGCGTGCCCCCGAGACGTCGTCGCCCTCGGATACCTCGATCGGCACCGACTCGCCGGTCAGCAGACTCGCGTCGACGGCGGCCGAGCCTCGCGTGACGACGCCGTCGGTCGCGATCTTCTCGCCCGGGCGTACGACGAACACGTCGCCCACCACCAGGGACGACACCGCTACGCGCTCCTCCCGACCGTCGCGGACGAGCGTGGCCTCGAGGGCGCCGAGCTCGAGGAGCGCGTGCAGAGCCGCACCGGAGCGCACCCTCGCCTTCGCCTCGAGGTACCGCCCGGCGAGGAGGAACACCGTCACCGTGCTCGCCACCTCGAGGTAGACGTCCTGCGCCCCCGCGTCGGGTCGGCCGAACAGCTGCAGAGTCATGTGCATGCCCGGCATTCCGGCACCGCCGAAGAACAGGGCGTAGATCGACCAGCCGTACGCGGCGATCACGCCGAGGCTGATCAGGGTGTCCATCCCGACACCGAGGTGACGCGCCTGGGTGACGGCCGTTCGGTGGAAAGGCCAGGCTCCCCAGACGGCGACCGGGCTCGCCAGAGCGAAGGCCAGCCACTGCCAGTTGGTGAACTGGATCGCCGGGATCATCGACAGGGCGAACACGGGCACGGTCAGCACGGCCGACACGACGAGGCGCTGGCGGAGGCCGTCGGCGGAACCGTGGTCGTGCCCGGCGTGGTCGTCCGCGTGGTCGTGCGCGGCGTGGTCGTCCGCGTGGTCGTGCGCGGCGTGCCCGGTGTCGGCGTGTTCGTGGTCGGTGTGGTCGTGGTCGTGGTCGGTGTGGTCGTGGTCGTGGTCGACGTGGTCGTGGTCGGCGTGGTCGCGGTCGGCCAGGTCGCGCTGGGCCGGGTCGCGCAGCGCCGCGTCAGGCCGACCGGCGACCGGCGCGAGAGCGGGGCAGAAGTCGCTGCCCGCGCAGAGGCCGAGGACCGGGCCACAGGCCGCAAGGCCGCAGGCCCAGCGGGGGCCGAAGTCGCTGCCCGCGCAGAGGTCGCGGACCCGGCCACAGGCCGCACGGTCGCGCGGTAGCCCGCCGCCGAGACCGCGGCGAGGGCGAGCTCGTCGCCGGCGGAGGGCGGCAGTTCCACGCGGGCTCGCTCCGTCGCCAGGTTGACGGACGCCGTTGCCCCCGGGATCTTGTTGAGCTTCCGTTCGACGCGCTGGGCGCAGCTCGCGCAGGTCATCCCCTCGATGGTGAGATCGACGATCCTGCGCTCGTCGCCCCGACGCTCGTCGCTGACCGCGGTCACGAGTGCACCGCGTAGCCGGCCTCGTCGACGGCCGCATCGACGAGGGCAGGATCGAGAGGCGCGACGCTGGTCACCGTGACAGCGCTCGAGGCCCCGGGTTTCAGATCGACGGCCACGCGTTCCACGCCGCCCAGCGCACCGAGCTCGGTGGTGACGGCGTTCACGCAGTGCTCGCAGGTCATTCCGTCGATGAGGTAGGTCGCAGTGGACATGGTGTGCCTTTCGTGGAGGTCGAGGGGCGGACGCGCGGCGCAGGATCTAGGAGCGCACGAGGCGCGCGATCGCGGCAGAGGCCTCGCGGACCTTCTGCTCGGCGACGTCGCCGCCCTGCTGCGCCGCCTCGGTGACGCAGTGCGCCAGGTGGTCGTCGAGGAGCTGGAGGGCGACGGTCTCGAGCGCCTTCGTCGCGGCCGACACCTGGGTGAGGATGTCGATGCAGTAGGTGTCGTCTTCGACCATGCGCTGCAGGCCGCGAACCTGACCCTCGGCGCGTTTCAGCCGCTTGATGATCTGGTCTTTGTCGCCGGAGTAGCCGACGTGCGCCGCGTGGTCGTGCTGTTCCATGATCCTGCCGTCCTCTTGAATACCCCCAGGGGGTAATGACTATACCCCCACCCCGTATCCCACGCCACCCCCTCCCGAAATCGAAGGGGATCCTCGCTTGCGGCGCAGGGTTATGGGGCAAAACGGGGTGCCGGCTGAAAATCCCCTTCGATTTCGGGAGGGGCGGGATCGGGCGGGGCGGGATCGGGAGGGGCGGGATCGGGCGGGGAGGGGCGGGATCGAGCGGGGCGGGGCTGGGAGGGACGGGGCGGACGGGCGGGGCTGGGCTGGGCGCACGACGAAGGCCCACCGTCGAGACGATGGGCCTTCGGTGAAGCAGGACTACGCGCGGATGAGCTCCAGGACGGCGTCGCGGACGCGCTGCATGCCGGCGGGAGTCGCGGCCTCGGCGTTCAACCGCAGCAGCGGCTCGGTGTTGGACGGCCGGACGTTGAACCACCAGAACGCGCCGTCGTCGCTCGTGCCCGACACGGTGAGCCCGTCGAGCTCGTCGAACTCACCCCGGCCGGTGTAGGCCTCGACGATGCGGGCGTAGGCGGCGGGGACGTCGGTGACGGTCGAGTTGATCTCGCCGGACGCCGAGTACGGCGTGTAGCGGTCGGTGAGCTCGGACAGGGGCGCGCTGCCGGAGCCGAACTCGGCGAGGACGTGCAGCGCCGCGAGCATGCCGTTGTCGGCACCCCAGAAGTCGCGGAAGTAGTAGTGCGCCGAGTGCTCGCCGCCGAAGATGGCGCCGGAGGCCTTCATCTCGTCTTTGATCAGCGAGTGGCCGACGCGGGTACGGACGGGGGTGGCGCCGGCAGCCTCGATGGCCTCGGGGACGGACCGCGAGGTGATGAGATTGTGGATCACGTTGATGTGCTCCTCGGGCGAGGCGGCTCGGACGCGCGCGATCTCGCGAACCGCGACGATGGCCGCGACGGCGGACGGCGTGACGGCGTCGCCCTTCTCGTCGACCACGAAGCAGCGGTCGGCGTCGCCGTCGAAGGCGAGCCCGAGGTCGGCGCCGTGCTCGACGACGGCCTTCTGCAGATCGACGAGGTTCTTGGGCTCGAGCGGGTTCGCCTCGTGGTTGGGGAACGAGCCGTCGAGCTCGAAGTAGAGGGGATGATCTCGATAGGCAGCTCGGGCAGGCCGGCCGCGGTGCCGAGGACGGCGGGAACGGTCAGACCGCCCATGCCGTTGCCCGCGTCGACGACGATCGTGATCGGCCGGATCGCCGACAGGTCGACCAGGGAGCGCAGGTACGCCGCGTACGACGGCAGCGCGTCGAAGGGAGTGACCTCACCGGATTCGTCGACGGCTGTGACGCCGTCGGTGAGGAAGGCCGAAGCTCGGTCGCGGATCGACGAGAGCCCCGTGTCGAGGCTGATGCCCTGCGCGCCCGCGCGGGAGAACTTGATGCCGTTGTAGGTGGCGGGGTTGTGGCTGGCGGTGAACATCGCGGCGGGTGCGTTGCGCGACCCGGACGCGAAGTAGGTCTCGTCGGTCGAGCACAGCCCCAGCAGGGTCACGTTCGTGCCGCGGGCGGTCACGCCGCGCGAGAAGGCTGCGGCGAACTCGGGTGAGGAGTCGCGCATGTCGTGACCGACGACGATCTCGGGAGCGGACGAGCCGATCTCGTCGGCGAACGCCGCTCCGAAGGCTTCGACGACCTCGGGCGTGAGCTGGGAGCCGACCAGACCTCGAACGTCGTACGTCTTGACGAAGGCGGTGAGGTCTACGGGCGAATCAGAAGTCATTCCCCAAAACTACATGGCGAACGACCTGCCATCCCTGCGGAGCGGAGAGTCGCTCGGCGTGCCGCGCGCAGAGGTCGTACCCGTGCGGCTCGGCCGTGACGGCCAGCGGGCCCACGACGGCCATCGAGTCGGCGTAGTCGTACGTCAGAGTGGCCACGGCCTCGTTCTGGCACGTGACCTTGCTGCAGGGTCGCCCGTTCATCTCCGATGAGCCTAAGCCCGGCCGCGCGGGAATCCGGCACGCCGTACCGGCGACGGCGAGGTGGGGATCACGGGTCGTCGAGCTGTCGGGCCGACTACCATGAGCGCATGGCCAGGTCTCCTCGAGTTCGCACCAGCGGTCGAGCGGGCTTCCGCGACCGGCACGGCCGAGGTCTGCGCTCGTCGGCGACGGGGCCGCACCTCCCGTTCCTCCGCACCCGCAGCGATCTCTTCGACGACATCGTGGCCGGTGCCGCCCAGTACCTCCGCGAGTTGTGGCCGGACGAACTCGACGACGTCGTCTTCGAGGTCGCAGGTCTCCCCCACGGGGCCGCCGACCGCACCTTCGAGCGGTGGCACGTCGACCCGGTGCGCCGCCGCATCGTGCTCTACCGACTGCCGATCGAGCGACTCGCGCGTCAGCACGAGTCCCGGCAGGCGGGCGACGCGGAGTGGCTGCATCGCGCGGCCGTCGAAGGGTACGTGTTCAGAGCGGTCGGAGACCTCCTCGGCAAGGACCCGTGGGATCTCGCGCCCGACAGGTACCGCGACCACTGAAAAGCGCCGGCCACCCCGGCTCAGGCGCCGTCCACCCCGGTTCAGGCGCCGGCCACCGCGGCTCGGGCGCCGTCCGACGCGTAGGTCAGGGATAGACCTTCACCGGCGTCGACACGGCCGTCGGCGAGAAGAGCGCGTACGCCGCGATCCTGCCCGAGGCGCTGTAGCTGACTGCCGCCCTGAGCCCGTTCGCCTTCGTCAGCGTGCCCACGGACCCCGTGCTGAGCTTCTGGGTGAGCGAAGCCCCGGCCGGAACGGTGAGCGTCGTCGGCGTGCCGCCGATGCTCTGCAAGCGGGCGGAGATGGCCTTGGTCGTCGGGTTCGCGAGCGTCAGGGTGGCGTCCGGCCCCTGGGCGACGGCCAGCATCGTCGATCCGGCGAGTGCGGGGGCCGCTCCCACCCAGGCGAGGTCGATCGCGCCGCCCTTCGACACGCTCGACGATCGCACGCCCGCCACCACCGGCACCGAAGCCGCGATCGTCGCCGTGTACTGCCCGTTCGGCAGACCGTCGAGGGGCACGTCGGTGACCTGCCCGGCCTGGGCAGTGACCGAGAACGTGGCGCCGTTCCCGGTCGGCGTGCGGAGCTGGATGGTCAGGTCGGCGTTGCCCGTGCCCGGCACGAAAGCCCGCAGGATCGTGGTCAGGTCGTCGTAGCCGTCCTGGCCCGACTTGCTGGTGACCGCATCGCTGTCGCGCACGATGATGCCGGGAATCGTCTGGCGCTTCGAGGGCCCGGCCGCCGCGCTGACGGTGTCCGCACCGCCCGGCTCGAGGGTGCGGACGACACCGACCTGCAGATTGGCGGTGATCTGGCCGCCGCGGCTGGTGACGTGCACGACGGGCGAGGCGAGCCCGGTCGCGAACCCGGAGAGGGGGACCGCCTTCTCGCTGTTGGGTGCGACGACGATTCCTTCCAGCCCGGGTCCGTTGACCTTTCCGCTCTCGCCGTAGACGGCGAGGTCGACGGTCGAGTTGACGTCGGTCGGGTTGACCAGATCGATCAGGGTGGTGCGCCCGGTCTCGGTGGAACCGCCGACGAGCCAGCTCGAGCTCGTCGGCTCGGAGCACGGCGACGCCGCGAACCCGGTGAGGTCGGTGGACTGCGCGTCCTGGCTCTGAGCACCGGCGACGAGCGGCACGGTCGTGGACCCCTTCGCCGCGGCGGTGATCAGAAGGGGCTTCGAACGGGTTCCGCCCGGCCCCTTGAGCGTCGACACCTCGGGGGCGTCGCCGTCGCCGGCGCCGGTGACCGTCGACGCCGAGCCGGTCGCCGACACGCTGGTCGCTGAATCGCCGCTCTGCCCGGCGAGGCGGAGGAGGGACCCGGAGCAGACCCGCTGCTGGTCGAGTGCGACCGGGGTGACGACCCGGCCGGCGGGCGTCTCGCTGAACGACGGGAGGGGAAGGGCCGTTGCGGCGGCGATCACGCCCGCCCCGATGGCGAGGGTCACGACGCCGATCGCGGCGCGGACGCCGGTGCTGACGTATTTTCGCCTAGTCATCTCGCTCCTCGTCGAAGGTCGTCGCCGGCTGCTCGGCCTCCGGCTTGCCCGGGCGGGCGCGGCGGCGGCGCGGTGTGGTCGGGATCGCCAGGAGGAGCGCGGATCCGAACACGATGGCCCAGGTGATCAGGATGATCGGGCGCAGGGCCCCCGGCAGGGTTCTGAGTCGTGCGCTCCTTGGCGTCGACGTAGCGCCAGAGCTGACCGCTCGTGGTCTTGCCGACGGGCAGGAACAGGGCGTTGCCGTCGAGGGCTCCGCTGGCGCGCTGCTCGAGGTCGCCGGCCGGACCGTCGTCTTTCGTCGACCCGAGCAGCACGAATCCGACCCCGAGCTCGGAGAGATCCCGCTTCGGATCGAATCCGCTTCGGCTGACCAGGTTGCCGGCGAGGACGGTGAGGTCACGAGTCGACGACGAGAGCTGCTGCTGGGTGGAATCGAGCGTGGACTGCTGGTCGAGCGTCTCCCCTGCCCTCGCTGGAGCGACACGGCGAGGCTGCCGTCGGGTTGCGGGGAGAGCACCAGCGTGCCGACGTCGGGTTTTGCAACGGCCTCGGCGGTGACGTACGCCGACAGGATCCTGCCGGACGACGGCACGATCGTCGCCGTCCCCATGAGCGTCGCGAGGATCAGCGGAACCGAGGCCGCGATGCCGACGACGCCGAGTAGGAAGCCGAACGGCGGCGTGAAGCGTGGGATGCGGTCGAGTGTGATGCTCGCGGCACCGATGAGGCCCGCGAAATAGAGGCTGAGGCCGCTTCCCGCCCAGACCCCCGTCGTGCTGCTGCCGACACCGGTGATCTCGAGGTGCGTGGCGCCCACCGCCGACGCGTAGCCGAGCAGAGCCACCGCCAGGCAGGCGACAGCCGCGCCGCGCGACGGGGCGAACACCGAGAGGGCGGCCAGGATCCCGAGAGGGAGCATGGCGAGGACGATCACGATCGCCATGGTCGAGCCGGTGATTCCGACGGTGGCCACGAGGTCGGTCCAGCCGTTGAGACCCGTCTCGGGCGAGCCGAGGGCGAGCTGCAGAGGCGAGGCGGCCGCGGAGCGCGTCGGAACGCCGGGATCGGCGAACACGGCCCACCAGGTGCCGCGCGAGATCTGGGCGATCGCCAGCGGGACGAACAGGGCGATCGCGGGCACGGGGATCCCGAGCATGCGGTGGGTTCCGCGAGGACGGGTCGCCATCGCGGCCAGCCAGCCGATCACGAGGGCCGGGATGAGCGACGGCGTCGCCGCGGCGACGACGGCGAACAGGATCGATGCCGTGGCGCCCGCCGCCCAGGAGCGGTGGGACGAGACCATGGCGAGGACGAGGAACGGCAGCGCCACGTGGGTGATGACGGCGCCGAGGTGTCCTGTCTGAAGGGCGGAGAGCACGGGCGGCGACACGGAGTAGACGAGCGCCGCGACGGCCGGAACCCAGTGCCGATTCGTGACGCGGCGCGCCGCCAGCCAGGCGCCGATCGCCGAGACGGGCAGAGCGACGAAGAAGAACAGGACGATCGCGGTGGACGGCGACCAGAAGGTGATCGACCCGAGGACGGCGACGAGACCCGTGAACGGGTCCGATGGCCCGACGAAGCCGGTGCCGATGTCGTGCCAGCCGTACCCCACGGACTGCCAGAGAGAGCCGAGCGTCGTGCTGACCGGCAGCAGGCCGCCGCCGGTGACAACGGGCGAGTTCAGAAGGGGAAGAAGGCGACGATTCCGACGACGGCCGCGAGAAGCGTGATCCAGAGTCCCCCAGCGCCGATGAAGCTCGCCTTGGGCTCAGCGGTGTCCTCCACACCGGCCAGACGTGCGTCGCGCTCGTTGACCCGGCGTTCCCGAAGTTGGGCCCAGGTCGCGCGCAGCGGACGAACGACCCGCCAGCGCAGCTTCTTCGATCGTGCGAGGTTCACTCGGGCGGCCGAGACGTGCGATCGGCCGAACGCGACCGAGAACGCGGTGCGGAACTCACCGATCGCGGCACCTGGATTCTTGGCCAGGAGATGCCAGATGGAGCGCAGGATCGCGAGGGGCACGAGACTCAGCCAGTGGAACGGCAGCGCCGCAGCCGGCGCGTAGACGAGGCGACGGTGCAACTGCGCTGCCCGACGCAGCCTGGATCGGCGCGCGTGACCGCCCTCGGAACGGCCGAAGTCTTCGGGGTGTCCCTTGCTCAGCACGCGCGCGGACGGAACGAGGACGACTCGGTGCCCTGCTAGGCGGGCGCGCGTCGAGAAGTCGAGGGACGCATCGATGTGGGGCAGACCGGGATCGAAGCCGCCGAGCGACTGCCAGACGCTCCGCCGCACGAGCATTCCGCCGGCGGCGACACCCAGGACGTCCGCCTGCACGTCGTGCTGAGCCTGATCGAGTTCACCGGCGATCAGGGCGACCGAGGCACCGAAGCGGGTCATGGTCTCGCCGAACTCGGCGATGACGCCTGGGTCTTCCCAGCGCATCAGCTTGGGGCCGGCGATGGCGACCGACGGGGCCACCTCGACGGTGGCCATCAGTTCTTCGAGGGCGGCGTCCTCCGGGGCGTTGTCCTCACCCAGGATCCACAGCCACTCGTCGTCCTCGGTACCGACGGCGGCGGGTCCGATGGCGCGCAGCGCGTGGGCGACGGCGGCGCCCAGGCCGGTGCCGGCGGGAGCCGAGATCAGCTGCGCCGCACCGCTGAGCGAGAGGCGTCCCGCAGGCGAATCCGGCCCTCCGGTGTCGACGACGACCAGAGCCTCCGGGGGTCGCGTCTGGCGCGACAGACCCTCGAGGGTTCTGTCGAGGGAGGCCGCCCCTCCCGGGGCGGCGAGGATCGCTGTGACTCTCGGCTGCATGACGAGGGTGACTCTAAGCGCCCGCGGGAGGCGGAACGGGGATCAGCCCCGCGCGCCGCAGCGATTCATAGAAACGAATCGGGGTACGTCGACGTTCTGGCGGCAGGGCTACGCGCGCTTGCGGAGTTTGCGACGCTCGCGCTCGCTGAGCCCACCCCAGATGCCGAAGCGCTCGTCGTTCTGCAGCGCGTACTCGAGGCACTGCGCGCGGACGTCGCAGGATGCGCAGATCTTCTTGGCGTCGCGGGTCGAGCCTCCTTTTCGGGGAAGAACGCCTCGGGGTCGGTCTGGGCGCACAGTGAGTCGGCCTGCCAGGCGAGCTGGCTGTCTTCGTCTTCGACGACCTTCCGCACCCCGGGAACACCGAGGAGAACGGGATCGACGTGCCAGTCGTCGGGAACCCCGGCGCCGATGTGGCCTGCACGGCCGGCTCCAGAGCCGGCGTCGTAGAAGTCAGTGCCTTCGCCCGCCCCGAAGGTGTCGTGGGCTGGGTTCTCGTGGGCGCTGCGGTCTTGGATGGCCAATGCGCATCTCCCCTCGTTGCAAGTCGCTCCCCCGGCGGTCGCGATACCTGTAATTACACCCGTGTAACTACCGATACGTCAAGTCGGGCATCATAAAACCCTCGACCCCCGACTGAGGGTGATTTGCCGGTCGGGCGTGTCGGTCGGGGGACAAAAGGAGGACCGACGCATCGTTCGGTCCTCCCTGGATGTGCTCGCCCGTGATCCTGCGCGGACGCCGCCGGTTACTCCGCGGCCCTGCGCGCCTCCCAGGCGCTGGACACCATCTCGAGCAGCGAGTGCCGCATCTTCCAGTCGAGATCGCGGCCCGCCAGGACGCCTTCGGCGACGATCCGCGCGGGATCCCCGGGCGTCGCGGCGCGACCTCGGGGGTGAACGCGATTCCCGTGGCGTCCGCCATGGCGTCCATGATCTGCTTCACCGAGACGCCTTCGCCGGAGCCGAGGTTGTAGGCGGTCTCGAGCGTGTCGCCGGCGTCGAGGCGCTTCGCAGCCGCGGCGTGCGAGACGGCGAGGTCGGCGACGTGGACGTAGTCGCGCACGCAGGTGCCGTCGGGGGTGTCGTAGTCGTCACCGTTGATCTTCGGCGTCCGGCCCTCGAGCAGCGCCTGGAAGACGAGCGGGAACAGGTTGTGCGGACTCGCGTCGTAGAGGTCGCTCTGGCCCGAGCCGACGACGTTGAAGTAACGGAGGCTCGTGTGACGCAGCCCGACAGCGACTCCCTGATCGCGGAGCAGCCACTCGCCGATCAGTTTCGACTCTCCGTACGGAGACTCGGGGTTCTTCGGCGTGTCTTCCGTGACCGTGGCCGTCGGCGGCGTGCCGTAGACGGCAGCGCTCGACGAGAACACGATCCGGTCGACGCCCCGATCCGCCATCGCCCCGAGCAGGACGCCCGTGCCCGTGACGTTCTGCTCGTAGGTGTGCAGAGGTCGCTGCACGGAGACGCCGGCGTACTTGTAGCCCGCGACGTGAACGACGCCGGTCACCCCGTGCTCGTCGATCGCCCTTTCGACCAGGCCGGCGTCGAGGATCGTGCCGCGGACGAAGGGGACGCCCTCCGGCACGAACGACTCGAAACCCGACGACAGATCGTCGAGCACGACCGGCTCCAGCCCCTCCTGAGCGAGTGCTCGAACCACGTGTGAACCGATGTACCCGGCGCCGCCGGTGACCAACCATGCCATGCAGCCAACCTAACGTGGTCCGGCGGATGATCTCCGTCGGGCCGCGGCCCTTGCGGAAGCCCTTGCGGGGCGGAGAACAACACTGGCAGTATCTGGATGCACGTCAAACAACCGCCAGCACGGAAGGACTCCCATGCTGCACTCCGTCGCCGTCCTCGCCATCGAGGGCCTCCCGCCGTTCGAATTCGGGGTCGCCTGTGAGGTGTTCGGCATCGACCGCCGCGACACGGGCGGGCCGGTCTTCGACTTCCGCGTCGTGACGGCGCACCCCGGCCCGGTCCGGACGAGCCTCGGTTTCGACATGGTGATCGACAACGGTCTCGACGAGGCCGACGGGGTCGACCTGGTCGTCGTTCCCGCTCATGGCACGGGAGAGGTGGATCCTGCGTACCTCGAGTTCCTGCGACGGGCGCACGCGAACGGCGCGACGATCCTCAGCATCTGCAGCGGCGCGTTCGTCCTGGCGGCGACGGGGCTGCTCGACGGTCGCCGGGCGTCGACCCACTGGATGCATGCCGACGCCCTGAGACGACTCCACCCGGCCGTGACGGTCGACCCCGACGTGCTCTACGTCGACGAGGGGACCCTCGTGACGAGCGCAGGCACCTCGGCCGGGATCGACGCATGCCTTCACCTCGTGCGCCGAGAGCTCGGAGTGGGCGCGGCGAACGCCATCGCCCGGCGCATGGTCATCCCGGCGCAGCGCGACGGCGGGCAGGCGCAGTTCATCGGTGCGCCCATCGCCGAGCGCTGCTCCGACTCGCTCGCGAGCGTCATGGACTGGATGATCGAGAACCTCGACCGCGACCTGACCGTCGACGAACTGGCCCGCCGAGCACTGATGTCGCCGCGGACCTTCGCCAGGCGGTTCCGTGCCGACGTCGGGACGACACCGGGGGCGTGGCTCAACCGCCAGCGACTGCTCCGCGCGCAGAACCTGCTCGAAGAGACCGACGACACGCTCGAGGCGATTGCAGCGGCCACCGGCTTCGGCTCGGCGGCGGTGCTGCGGCACCACTTCTCGCGGGTGCTCCAGACCACTCCGACGGCGTACCGTCGGGCCTTCGGCGAGCGCCAGCTCGCCTAGCGTCCCCGCCCGCTGCACTCGGCTCGCCTGCCGCCTCCCCCTCACGCTGCCCCCGACCCCGCCCCGCCCCCTCCCCTCTCCCTCCCCCGTCCGAAATCGAAGGGGATTTTCGGCCGACACCCCGTTTTGCCGCGTGAACCGTCGGCCCGCAGAAGAATCCCCTTCGATTTCGGGAGGGGCGGGCAGGGTGGGGCGGGCATGGTGGGGCGGGATTTCGGGAGCGGGCAAGGAGGGGCGGGCAGGGTGGGGTGGTGCGGGGCAGAGGACGGGGAGGGGCGGCGGCGGAGAACTAGGCGCTGGTCGCGACGAAGGCCTCGCCGGTGCCGGTGACGGCCAGCCGCCATTCGTCGGGCGTGACGTAGACCGACTCTCCCTGCGAGAGCCGGATGTTGCCGTCTTGACCCTTGAGGTGCAGCTCGCCCTTCGTGACGAGGACGATCGACGGGCCGCCGAGCGAGACGACGGCGCCCTGATCCCCCGGCACGACGTGCAACAGCGCGAAGCCGACGTCGTCGGGGTCGAACCGCTCGACGCCCGCGCCGGCGACGGTCGGCCGCAGGTACGGCAGGGGCAGCGGTTCGAAGTCGAGCACGCGAAGCAGTTCGGGGACGTCGACGTGCTTGGGCGTGAGACCACCGCGCAGGACGTTGTCGGACGGCGCCATGAGCTCGATGCCGAGGCCGCCGAGATAGGCGTGGATGTTTCCGGCGGGGAGGAAGAGCGCCTCGCCCTTCGCCAGGGTCACCCGGTTGAGGAGGAGCGCGATCACGACGCCCGGGTCGCCCGGATAGAGTTCGGCCAGTTGCTCGACGGTCGCGATGGTCGGCGACACCTCGACGTCGGTCGCAGCGACGAGGGCCGTCGCCGAGCCGCTGACCGCTTCGATGGTCGCGGCCGCGTCGTCGCCCTCGAAGAGCCAGGCGACTGTGGCCTCGAGCGACTCGTCCAGGTGCTCGCGGAGGGCATCCAGGTGCCCCAAACCGTCGTCGAGGGCCGCGAGGTCGGCTCGCGTGTCGTCCAGCGGCCGGAAACCGCACAGGGCGTCGAAGGTGTCGCTCAGCGCGTAGATGATCTCGGGCTTCGGAAAAGGATCCTTGTAGTTGCGCTCGGTCGCCACGAGCGGGACGCCGGCGCGATTCTCGCGGTCGAAGCCTTCGCGGGCCTGCTGCGGCGTGGGGTGGGCCTGGATCGAGAGGGTGCCGCGGCGGCCAACACCTTCATCAGGAACGGCAGGTGACGCTTCCCCTGGCCGAGGGCGCGATCGGGCTGAGCGGCGATCCAGTCGGCGAGCGTGTCTGCGCCGTCGACGACGGCGGGATTGACGACGACGCTGGGCGACCCCGGGTGGGCGCCGAGCCACAGCTCGGCCTCCGGGCGGCCCGACGGGGTTCGGCCGAGGAGGGTGGAGATCGCCTCCGTGGAACCCCACGCGTAGTCGCGCGGAACGTTGGTGATGGCAAGGAACATGCCCCCAAGGTATCAACCGGCCGCTGGACCCGTACCGCTTCGCCTCGGGCGCGAGACTCCCTGGCACCTCCGTCGTCTAGCCTGGTCGCATGTCCGTCGCCCGAGCCCTCCCCCGCGTCGACTCCGGGGCGAAGCGTCCGGCAACCGAGCGGACCACCTTCGCCACGTTCGTGTTCCTCGTGCTGTTCTTCGGCGACGCCCTACGGAATTCGATCGGCTGGTGGGGCTGGGGCGCGATCTGCCTCGCCATGGTGGCCTGGTCGGTCGTGCTCGTCGTGAGGCATCCGATCAAGGCGGGCCGTCTGCCGATCCTGCTCGGACTTCTCCTCGCCTGGATGATCGCTTCGCTGATCTGGTCCGACTATCGCAGCGGGTCCCTCCTCGGGATCGGAACACAGCTCATGACGACCGTCGCCCCGGTCGCCATCGTGTCGACCGTGTCGTGGCCCGGCATCGTGAAGGCCCTCGGGCGTGCCCTGCGTTCCATCGTCGTGCTCTCGCTCCTGTTCGAGCTCGTCGTGTCGATCTTCGTGCGGCACCCGTTCTGCCCGGTCTACGTCGACTGCTCGGCGAGCAGCTACCCGGCCGCGTTCAACTGGACCCGTGACAACCTCTTCACCGGGGGCCAGATCCAGGGCCTGCCCGGCAACAGCAACCTGCTGGCGATCTTCGCGCTGCTCGCCCTGATCGTCACGGCCGTGCAGGCGCACGCGCGGGTGATCTCGAGGCGCGAGGCGTGGCTCGGCCTCGTCGCGTCGATCCTGGCCCTGGGCCTCACCCGTTCGTCGACCGTCGTCGCCTGCCTCGTCGTCTGCGCCATCGTCTTCGGCTTCGCCGTCGCTGCGCGCAGGATCCCGCTCGGCCGCCGCTGGGTCGTGGCCGTCGGCGCCCTCGTGCTGGCCGCCCTGGTCGCCCTCGTGGTGACGGTCGGCCGCGGCACGATCCTGCACGTCCTCGGCAAGAGCGAAGACCTCACCGGTCGCGTGACGATCTGGAGGGACGTCGTGAGGCTCGCGGTCGAGCGGCCCGTGGTCGGCTGGGGCTGGACCGGCTGGTGGCAGCCGTACCTCTCGCCCTTCGCCGACCTCGCGCACCGCAAGGGCGTCGTCTACCTCCAGGCGCACAACGCCTACCTCGACGTGTGGTTCCAGCTCGGCTTCATCGGCCTGGGGCTCTTCCTCGCGGTCCTCGTGACGACGGCCTCCCGGTCGTGGTGGTGGGCGACCGACCGTCGCATGCTCGGTGTCGGGCGACCGGCCCCGTGGAACTCGCTCGATCTGCTCCCTCTGCTGCTCCTCGCGACCCTGCTCGTGCACGGTCTCGCGGAGTCGAGGCTGAACGTGGAGTGGGGCTGGGCACTCCTGGTCACGATCTGCCTGTCGACGCGCGCCGACAACTTCCGGTGGTGGACCACACCCGAGGTCGCGCGCTCCGACGTGGCCGCCCCCGTCGCGCCTTAGCGGTCGAGGACCACCGCGCAGCTCAGATCGGTCTTCCAGGAGGGAGCCTCCGGGATCGAGGCGGCCTGCGCACCCGACTCGCAGCTCGTCGTCGCGGCGGCGACGCCGGTGGTCCAGAGCGGGCCACCGTCCCGTCGGTGCGACTCGACGTGCACGTGCACGGCTTGAGCGCAGAACGTCAACGCGAGGGCGACCACCCCGACGGTCACCGCGGCACGGCCCTTCGCCCGGAGCAGACGATCGGCCGCGAGCACGACGAGAGCGATCAGGAACATGGCCGGGACCACCCCGTAGCGGAGGATTCGGCCGTGGAGCTCCTCCGCCGGCGTGTAGTGGTCGAACTGCACGTAGTGGTCGGCATTGACGAGCGCTCCGGCGACCCAGGGGACGGTCGCCCCCGCCGCGACCGCTCCGATCGCGACGAAGTCGAAACCGCGGGTGCGGAGCACCAGGATGACCGCCGCGACGAGGAACGGGATGAGGGCGAGCAGCCCGATCCACCAGCCGAACTGGGTGACCCTGGCCCCGACCCAGTTCGCGGAGGGGTTGGCGATCGGGAGGACGACGCTTTCGAGATAGCCGCGGATGACATCGAGCGCCGTCAACGGACTCCGCTCCGGCCTCGTGCGCGCATGAGTCGCCAGCGCCGCAATCTGGGCCGCCACACCGACGACGAGCGCCGCCGACACCGGCCACGATTTCGGACGGCGCAGGGAGAAGAGCACGAGCGGCAGGAACAGCGCCACCTGGATCTCCGACAGGGCGCAGGCCAGCAGGATCACGGCCACCACCCCGGACTGCCACCACGCCCGCGGGCGGAAGAGCAGCAGCCAGGGCGTCAGCCAGAGGAGCAGCCAGTGGAAGTTGGCCATGTTGCCCAGCACCTCGATCGGCAGCGCCGGCACCAGAACCGTGATCGACGCGAGCGCGGCGCGAGACCACGGCGACGACACGACGTCGCGGCTGCACCAGAACACGAGGCAAGCGACGATCCCGGACGCCGTGCAGACCAGCGCGGTGACCGTCGTGGCGAAGTGGTCGAGAGGCGACACGGCGGTCGCGATGTCGGTGAGGATCCGGGGCACGAACTGCAAGTAGCCCTGATACGGGTGGAACAGGCTCCCGAAGACGCCGAGGTCGTAGCGTTCGTGAAGGAAGACTCGGCCGTCCTCGGCCCAGACCGTGGCCCGGACCTCGGGCGGAAGGCGCAGCCTCGCGACCAGGGCGAGCAGGATCGCGATCAGCACGCCGGCGAGGATCTCGCCACCTCTCGCGGTCGGCCGGCGGCGTCGCACCTCGGCCGCAGGCATGCGGGTTCGGGCGACGTCCGCGGGCAGGTAGGTCATCCCGACAGGCTGCCACGACTCCGCTCGGACGCAGGCTTGCCGGGCGATGCGGCGTCTCCTTCGCCAGCTCACCTGTCACAATGAGGCGTGACGATTCCCGACGCGAGGCGTGATCCGCCGCGGCGGTACCTCTCGGCCTGGATCGGATTCTCGGCCGGCGGCACCTTCAGTCAGTCGCTCACCGTCGCGATCCTGCTCTACGCCCTCGGCATCCACACGGTGCGGGCCCTGATCGGCTGGCCCGGCTCGATCGCCGTCCTGGCCACCCTGGTGGTGCTCGCCTCGCTGTCGCTGCTCGGCGCACGACACCGGATCGAATGGCGAGGCATCCTGCCGATTTCGCTTCTGGGCCTGTTCGGGTTCCTCGGCGTCAGCGTCTTCTGGAGCCAGTACACCTGGGTCACCGTCGGCGGCGTCTTCTACGCTCTGGCGTTCGGGGCCCTCGGCATGTATCTCGCACTCGGGCGCGACCTGGTGCAGGTCATCCGGGCCACCGGCGACGCCCTGCGGATCCTGCTCACCATCTCGCTCTCGCTCGAGGTCCTCAGCGGCCTGCTGATCGACCAGCCGATCTCTTTCCTCGGCATCCAGGGCCGGCTCGCGGAGGGCGGGCCCATCCAGGGCGTGGGAGGCACGCGCAACTTCCTCGGCTTTCTGGCGGCTCTGGCCCTGATCACCTTCGCCGTCGAGTGGATGACCCGGTCGATCACGCAGGGCACGGCCATCGCCTCCGGCGTCCTGGCCCTCCTGACGCTCGTGTTCGCGTCGTCCCCGGTCACGTCGATCGCCGTGCTCGCGCTCGTCGTGGCGGCGATCGCGCTGCGCAGCATCCGCAGGGCGCCCCGCGAGCGGAAATCCGTGATGCAGACCGTCCTCCTCGTGCTCGTGGTGATCGGAGGCGCCCTCGCGTTCTTCGCCCGCGACCGCCTCTGGACGACGATCGGCGCCACCTCCGACGTCGAGACCCGGCTCCGGCTCTGGACCGACATGCGGAGCCTGATCGATCTGCACTCGATCGCCGGGTGGGGATTCACGGGCGCCTGGCAGAACGACGTCTTCCCCTTCACCATCCTCACGACCGGCGGAAAACCCTCCGAGACAGGGCTCGGCGCTTTCTTCGACACCTGGCTCCAGGTCGGCCTGATTGGCCTCGTGCTCCTCCTCGCCGCCGGAGGCCTCGCCTTCGTGCGCGCCTGGCTGACGGCGTCCGACCACCCGATCGTGGCGTACGTGTGGCCGGCGCTCGTGCTGATCCTGATCGCCGTGACGGCCATGGCCGAGAGCTACGTGCTGTTCGAGTCGAACCTCATGCTGTTCGTCGCCATCGCCACGATCACGGCCCGCAAGCGCTCCTGGCGCCTGCGGCTGCCGCACTTCGAGCACAGCGGCAGCGACCTCCCCGACCCGCGCTGAACCGCACGCCCGCACGGCGGGCGGCGGACCGGGCGTCACCTCTCGGCGGGCGTCACCTCTCGCCGGGCGTCATCGATCGGCCACGGTTCCGTCGGCCGTGAGAGTGCCGATCCACGTGGTACGCGACGACTCGCTGATCTCGTTCGGGGCACCGATGAGCCGGGAGGTCCAGAACTTCACGTGCGCCGTCACGAGAGGAGTCGGATCGTCCTTCTGCCAGGGCACGGTCGATTCGTTGGACGTCACCACGGGCGTCCCCGGATCGAGTCGCGTGGCGAGCTCCTTGAGGTGCGCGGTCGTCGCCGCCGTGGACGCGGAGGTGACCGGCCCGGTCGAGACCATCACGACGTCGACGCCGCAGAAGGTCTTGAGACCGAGCCCGTACGGATCCGGGCCGAGGTTGACGAGGACGACGTCTTTGGCGTCGCCGAGCCGAGAGCAGATGGCCGAGATCTCGGCAGCCTGACCGTTGCCGTTGATCGTGCCGAAAGTGCGCGGGGTCCAGGCCGAGACGGTTCCGCCGACGACGAGGACGATGCACATGGCTGCGACGAGACGCCCGAAGCGAACGGAACGCTTCTTCACGCGTCCGGCCAGGAGCCGGATCGGCTCTACAGAGGCGATCACGAAGCCGGGGGCGATCAGCGGAAGAGCCCGCCGGAAGGCCCAACTCTGGTCTGGCGTGATCGACATCTTGTCGAGGTAGAGCAGCGAGACCGCGAAGGTGAGCGCGGTGAGCACGAGGAGCCCGGGCTCGTGTCGCGCGACGGCCCGGCGGACGAGGAGGCCGAGGCCGATGCCGGCGGCCAGGAGGAAAGGCAGCCCGAAGTACCAGACGAACCAGTACAGGGACCACTCGTCGTAGGTGCGGGTGCCGTCGACCGGCGCTCCGGCCGCGCGCTGAAGGCCTTCGACGACAGCCTGGACGCTCGGCGAGTTGCCACCGTGCACGTGGAAGAGAGCCGGGCGCACGGCCCAGAAGGCGAAGGTGAGCGGCACGATCGCGCCGAGGACGGTGCCGAGGCCCGTGGCGCCGCGGTCACCGAGTTCACCGCCGAGGAGGAAGGGTGCGGGACGCCCGCCACGGCTGGAAGCGACAACGCGCTGGACGAGGAGGACGACCGCCGTCAGGACCGTCACGAGGGCGAACAGCACCCAGAGCGCTTTGGTCTGCGAGCCGAGATCGGTCACGTAGGTGTGGAAGTTGGTCTCGAAGTCGTAGACGCTGAACGCGGTGATGACGACGGCGGGAAGAGCGAACAGCGCGAAGGCCCGACCCAGAGGGATCGAGAGGCGTGGCCGAGCGATTCCCAGGATGACGAGCAGGAACGCGACGACCATCGCGGCCACTCCGAGCACACCGTCGATCCGGGTCTCACTCGTCGCTCCGGCCAGCACTCCGGCGAAGAAGAACTCCTGTCGGCGCCCGGTGCGGAAGGCGCTCCAGAGCCAGGTGATCGCGGCGAAGAACAGCGCCAGACTCACGACTTCGGTGTACGTGCCGCGCGAGAAGTAGACCATCGGCATCGAGACACCGAGAATCGTCGACGGCAGAAGTGACCACACGGGGCCCAGGAGACGTCGAGCGACGGTGTAGACGGCGAGGAGGGCCACGCCGCCGAGGACGATGTTGACGACGACCAGCCCGTTCACCCCGGCGGCCCAGTAGCCGAGAGCCAGAAGGGACGGGAATCCGCTCCCCCTGAAGGCGCACGTTCAGGTCGCTCTCGTACCCGAAGATCCCGGGCGCACCGCTCACGCCCGCGATGCCGGACGCGGCCTTCACGGCCTGCGAGACGTCGATGGCCGTCGCGCCCGTGCGAGCGAGCCACGCGCCGAGGTTCGTGTAGATGCCGGGGTCACGACTCGCCACGATGTACTGCGTCGCGAACGGCACCTGGACGATCGTCCAGACGATCGCAGCCCCCACGGCGACCGCGGCGCTCCGGGCCCGGACCACGCTCGGCTCCAGGTCGATCGGCAGGAACCGCCAGCAGAGGGCGCAGAACACGACGATCAGAGGCAGCACGGTGTAGGGCTTGTAGACGCCGAACGCCGCCATGGACGACGTGGCGAGGAAGACGCCCACCAGGATCTGAAGGATCCGCTCGGGGAGACGGCTCACCACGGAGATCGGGCGCGACACCGGAGCCTGCGCTTCTGCCACTGTCACCGGTCTGCGCGGGTGAAACCGTACTGGATCTCTTTCAACCGCTCGAGTGTCTCCTCCTGGAGGATCCGGTTGGTGCGGAGAAGATCGGCGATGACGGCCAAAGCGAACGAGAGGACGGCCGCGACCAACAGGAAGATGCCGATGATCAGGGACTGCAGGTGGTTGCCGCCGGAGTTCGCGGCGATGAGGATGGCGTAGCGGACGAACGGGATCAGCCCGACCACGCCGAAGAAGACGCCGAGCCAGATGAAGAACGCCAGCGGCTTGAACATGAAGTAGCTGCGCACGATCGCCTTGCCCGACTGGAGCATGTGCTCCCCCATCGAGCCGAACAGGCGCGACTCACGGGTCTTGGCGTTGGTCGTGACCGGCACGCTGGCGATCTTCATGCGCTTGTTGCCGGCCTGGATGATCGTTTCCATGCAGTAGCTGAACTGGGTGACGACGTTGAGCTTGATGAGTGCCTCGCGGCTGTAGGCGCGGAAGCCGGAGGCGGCGTCGGGCAGGTTCGTCTCGGCCGCGACGTTCACCACCTGGCTCCCGAATTTCTGCATGCGCTTCTTGAACGGCGAGAAGTGCTCGATGAGATGCGTCTGGCGGTCGCCGATGGCGATGTCCGCCTCGCCCGCGATCACCGGAGCCAGGAGCTCGGGGATCATCGACTGCGGGTACTGGTTGTCGCCATCGGTGTTGACGACGATGTCGGCGCCCTGGCTCAGCGCGTAGTGCACGCCGTCACGGAACGAGCGGGCCAGGCCCTGATTGCGCACGTGGTGCACGAAGTGGGTCACGCCGTGGGCCCTGGCGACCTCCACGGTTCGATCGGTCGAGCCGTCGTCGATGACGAGAACGTGGAGTTCGTCGACGCCCGGGATCGATTTGGGGATGCTCTCGAGAACGGCGGGGAGCGTCGTCTCCTCGTTGAGGCACGGAACCTGGACGAAGACCTTCACGAGGACCTTTCGGATGTTCGGATCGGGAGGACTGCTGCAGCGGCTCGCGCTACTGCGTGGCGAAATTGGCGCGGAGCGCCGCGACACCGTCGACGGAGCCGCCGTCGAAGATGACCTGGCCGTGGGAGAGGACGATGGCGCGGTCGCACATCTCTTCGACCGTGGTGAGGTCGTGCGTGACGAGCACGATGGTGCGCCCCTCCTGCTGGAACTCCTTGATCTTGTCGAGGCACTTCTTCTGGAACGGCTCGTCGCCGACGGCCAGGACCTCGTCGACGAGCAGGACGTCGGGATCGACGTGGATGGCGATCGCGAAGGCGAGTCGCACGTACATGCCGGACGAGTAGAACTTCACCTGCGTGTCGATGAAGTCGCGGATCTCGCTGAAGTCGACGATCGAGTCGAAGTACCCTTCGATCTGCTTCTGAGAGAGCCCCAGGATCGCGCCGTTCAGGAAGACGTTCTCGCGCCCCGTCAGGTCGGGGTGGAATCCGGCGCCGAGCTCGAGGAGAGCAGCGAGCTGGCCGCGGCGGCGCACGGTGCCCTTCGTCGGCTGGATGATGCCGCCGATGACCTTGAGCAGCGTCGACTTGCCGGAGCCGTTCGCGCCGATCAGGCCGACGGTGGTACCGGCCTCGATGTCGAGTGTCAGGTCGCGGAGGGCCCAGAAGTCTTCTTTGTGCTTGCGCGATCGGCCGAAGTTGACCAGGCGCTCCTTGAGCGACTTCTCCTTACGGATGATGAACCGCTTGGAGACCTCGTTCATCGTGATGACGGGAACGTTGCTCATTCTCAGATCTCCTGCGCGAAGTTGCCCTGCAGGCGGGCGAAGACACGCTGAGCCACGTAGACGAGCGCGAGCCCGATCACGAAGAGCACCAGCAGCCGGAACTCGAGGTGGGCGGGCCAGTCGACGGGCGGGACGGCGTGGTTCTTGCCGTCGGCGCCCTTGAGGACGTTGATCTTGCTGCCGGCCTCCCACATGCCTTTCTGGAACGCCAGGATCGCGTTCGACATGGGGTTGAGCAGGTAGACGTCGGCCACCCAGGCGTGGTTCTTCGCGACCGTCTGGACCTGGGTCCAGGAGTAGACGATGGGCGATGCCCAGAAGAAGATCAGCAGTGCCACCTCGACGAGGTACTGGATGTCGCGGAGGTAGACGTTGAACGCCGACAGCAGCAGTGCCAGGGCCACGCCGTACGTGACCACCATGACGACCGCGGCGAGCGCGTAGAGGAGGTTCCAGCTGAGGGGGAACTGCCCCGTCACGAGGATGGCGCCCAGCAGGACGATCATCTGGATGCCGAAGTTGAACAGGGCGGAGCCGATCGAGGCGAGCGGGAACAGCTCGCGGGGAACGTAGACCTTCTTGATCAACCCCGCGTTCGCCAGGATGCTCATCGTCGATCCCGCGACGATCTCGTTGTAGAGGCCCCAGATCGTGAGACCCGAGTAGACGAAGATCGCGTACTGCGGCACGTTACGGGCGGCACCGAGGAACTGCCCGATGGCCACGTAGTAGATGAGGAGCATCGTCAGCGGCCGGATGAACGACCAGACGAAGCCGAGGCTGGAGTCTTTGTAGCGGGCCTTGAGCTCGCGCCGGATCAGCAGGTCGAGCAGGCTCCTGTGCGTGATGACGTCGCGGACGCCACCCCAGAAGCCGCCGAGCAGCGTCGCGTCGGGAGCGCCCGCCGCCACGAAGGGAAGCTTCTCCAGTCGGCGGATGCGTTCTTGTGCAGCAGTGGTAGTCACCGGACTCCTCAATCTCGCCCGACTCCCCCGCTGGAACCGGAACCCGGACTCGACGAGCGCGAGGCGGGTAAACGGGCGGGCTGGATCGGGCGCGGTTTATTATGCCAGAGTCATGCCTGGAGCTCGCCAGCAACCCGGCGCGGTGCCCTCGGAACATGCTGCGAGCCACCGCTACACTGCCACTGGCCGCGGATTCGGTGGCCCCGATGCATCGAAATGGTGGCCCCACATGACGTCCGCTCCTCCTCGCTCCGTCAGTGTCGTGATCCTGGCCTGGCGGCTGGTCGAGGAGCTCGAACGCTGTGTCCGTGCGGTTCGGTCGCAAGAGGGCGACTTCTTGCTGGAGGTCGTCGTCGTGGTGAACGGTGCTCCCGAGGCCGTCCAGGAGGCCGCGCGTCGAAGCGCGCCCGACCGCCTGCTCGTGTCCGAGACGAACCTCGGCTACGGCGGCGGCTGCACGCTGGGCATCGATGCCGTCGACACCGACTACGTCGTGCTGTTGAACGACGACGCCGTCCCCGAGGCCGGCTGGCTCCAAGCACTGGTCGGCGCGGCCGAGGCCGATGAGACCATCGCCGCGGTGTCCAGTCTGCTGCTGAACGACGACGGAACCATCCAGGAGGCCGGCTGTCGAGTCGTCGCCCACGGTGCGACGCACCCGATCGCCGGCGGACTCACCGTCGAGGCGGCCCGCGAAGCAGGACTCCTCGTCACGCACGACGTCGACTACGGCTCCGGTGCCGCGCTCTTGCTGCGACGCTCCGCCGTCGCCGCCGTGGGAGGGTTCGACAAGCGGTACGAGCCGGCCTACTACGAAGACGTCGACCTGCAGTTCCGGCTCCACCTCGCCGGGCACCGGGTCGTCGTCGAGCCGTCGGCGGTCGCGGTTCACTCATCCGGGCTGTCCACCGCGGGTTCGAGCACCTACTACCGCGACTTCCTGTCCAGCCGCGCGCTCGAACTCTTCCAGGAGCGCTGGGCCGAAGTCCTCGAGCGGTTGCCCGAAGCGTCGGCAGACGCACCCGGCCTGGCGCCCGTCGCCGAATTCGGTGTCGCCGAGCGACCGGCGTCGCGCAACGACGAGCCGTCCGTCGTGTTCACCGGTCTCGAAGCCGAGTTCGAGCGATGGGCGTTCGAGCGCCTGGCGTTCGCCGACGACCGTCAGAGGCACACGCAAGACACCCTCGACCTCGCCGCGCGGAGGCAGGCCCTCGCCGAGGTCACGCAGGCCGAGCTGCTCCGACTGCGGGACGAGCTTGCGCACCTTCGGGCGCAACACCGCGAGCTCGGAGAGACGGCGAACGCGCTGCGGCGGCGTGTCGACCAGTTCGAATCCAACCCCGTCCGTCGGGCCGCTAGGAAGGCCCTCGGCCGGTCGAACTGACCTGCTACAGTCGGCACTCGTGTCTGGAACCCGTAGTCTCGTCGTCGGTTCAGGTGGTCTTCTCGGCGGCGCTCTCGTGCGCGAACTCACCGCCCGAGATCGACGGGTGCATCGCGTCGCGGTGCCGTGGGACGACTCCGCCGCCGTGCCCGCCGTCATCGCCGAAGCCGTCCTTCACCTCGTCGAGAGCGGCCCCGGGTCCGAGTGGTCCCTCTACTGGACCGCCGGAACCGGCGTCGTCGCGACGGGTGAGGCCGAGTTCGAGACCGAGCAGCGCGTCGTCGAGGCGACCCTGGCCGAGATCGAGCGCGTCCTGCCGTCCGGGACCAGCGGAACCCTGTTCTTCGCGTCCTCCGCCGGAGCGACCTACGCCGGCAATCCGGCGCCGCCCTTCAGCGAAGACTCCGAGACCGCTCCTCTGGCGCCGTACGGCCGGGGGAAGCTTCGCCTCGAGGACACCTTCCGCGACTTCGCCGCGTCCTCGGGCCACCGCCTCCTCATCGGACGCATCTCGAACCTCTACGGCCCCGGCCAGAACATCGCCAAGCCTCAGGGCCTCATCTCACAGCTGGCAGCGGCGCGTCTCGACGGACGCCCTTCGAACATCTACGTGCCCCTGCACACCGTGAGGGACTACCTCTTCGTCGACGATGCCGGCGCCATGATCGTCGACGCCGTCGACCTCGTCGAGGACCTCGAGGCGGGCAGCAGCCTGCTCAAGATCTTCGCGGCGCAGGAGGGTGTCTCGATCAGCGGCATCATCGCGATGCTCGAGAAGGTCATGGACCGCTCGCTGGACATCGTTTCGGGCCATGATCCTGCCGCGGTCTACCAGGCGCTCGACCTGCGGTTCCGTTCGACGCAGCTCACGCAGGTCGACGCCCGCTCTCTCACGTCCCTGGAGGAGGGCGTGCGCCGCACCGTCGCCGCCCTGCAGACCGCGCCCCGCGACTCGTAGGCGACCCGGCCGAGGGGAGGCCGACCTCGAGGGGTTACTCGGTCGCCAGGCTCCACATCGCGTCGGCGTAGTCGTCCCAGCTCGGGTGCTCGAGACTGTCGGCCTGCTGCGCCAGCCGGGACACCAGGGCATCGTCCGTCAGGAGGGCCCCGATCGACATGGCCATCGCCGCGATGTCATGCGGCGACACGAGAACCGCACCGTTGTCTTCACCGAGATCGCGCATGCTGCCGAAGTCGCTCGTCAGCACCGGCGTCCCGCTCGCGAGGGACTCGACGACGGGCAGGCCGAACCCCTCGTTGATGCTGCAGAACACCGAGAATCGGGCGAGCCGGTAGAGGCTCCAGACGATCTCGTCGCTGACGCCGGAGAGGAGCGAGATGCGTCTGCCCACCCGTCGCAGATTGGCGACCATCGTCTTGAACTCTCCGTCGCCCCAGGCGTTGCCGCCGACCAGGACGAGATGGAAGTCGTGCCCCCGACGCCAGTTGAGCTCGGCGGCGGCGAGGAGATTGAGGTGGTTCTTCCGCGGCTCGTGACTGCCGACGGCGAGAACGATCGGGAGGCCGTCGTCGAGGCCGAGCTCGCGGCGGGTGCTCTCGACGACGTCGTCCGCCACGTCACCCGTCTGCCAGGGCAGTGCGATGGTCTCGACCCGAGGACCTTCGAGACCCGTGCCTCCGAGCATCCGCCGCCAGCCGCCGTATTCGGTGGCCGCGGCGGACGAGATGGCGCCCACGGCGTCGAAAGCCGACAAAGCGGCGAGGTACTTGGAGAAAGCACCCGGCATGCCGGGCCCGCTGGTCTCGGAGGTCGTCACCGGGATGCAGTCGAACCCGATGGCCGTCGAGCGACTCCGGCTGAAACGCGCGATCGTGTGGATGTTCCAGGTCCGCTTCGATTCCGTCGTGATCTCGGGAAGCACGAACGTCGCGCGAAAGGGGACGACGAAAGCGTCACGGTGTTGGACGATGCGGTCGCGGACGGCGTCATCGAGAATGACCCGGGAGATCTCGTCGTCGCTCGAGCCGACGAGTCGCGCTCCGTTGAGGGTCCAGGAGACGAGACTCACGTCGTGGTCTCGGGCCCACCGGGTGATCGTCGCGCGAGACACGCGCTGGATTCCGGTGGTGAACCGGCTGCGACCGGTGTCGGTCACATCGATGACGATCCCCGAGTCGACGACCACCTCGCCCGCCTGCGCCGGGACCGGTGTCGCCGCGGCGCGCGACCAGCTCGCCCGAAGGGGTTTTCGCAGCCCCTGCAGGCGCCAGTCCCGGGTGAAGTCGAGGATCTCGGAGGAGGTCGGGATCCGACGCTCGAGACACGCGAGGAGAAGGTAGGACACCGAGTCGTCCGGGGCGCCCAGAGCTGTCGACACCTCGTCGACCAGTCGGGCACCCTTACTTCGCTTCCAGCCGTCGGCCGCACCGAGGAGCGCCGTCGCGGCGACCCGAAGGGCTGCATCGGCTGCAGGGCGACCGAGGACGGCGAGGCCGGGGATCGTCATGGTCGTCATCGGAGGCTTTCTGTTGCGGAGGCGGCGGCCGGGGCCAGGGGGACGACGGCGGCCTGCCAGAGCTCGTCGGCGTAGGTCTTCCAGGTTTTCTGGGTCTGGCCCTCGATCTCGCGGCGCAGACCGCTCAACGCGACGTCATCGGTCAGGAGTGTCCGCATGGCGGCGACGATCTGCTCGTCATCACGCGGATCGACCTGGAGGCAGCCACCGGCGGCGGCGACTTCGTCGAGACTGCCGAAGTCGCTCGTCAACACGGGGGTCCCGAACGCGAGGGACTCCGCCACGGGGAGGCCGAAGCCTTCGTGGAGCGAAGCGAAGACCGAGAATCGCGCCCGCGCGAAGAACGACCACAGGTCTTCGTCGCCGAGTCTGCGGTGTGACTCGACGCGCATGCCCTCCTTTCGCAGCTCGGCGACCTTTCGATCGAACCGGTAGGTCGCCTGTCGGCTCCCTCCGCCGATGAAGACGATTCGGAAGTCGTGACCCTCGCGGAAGAGGACCTCGGCGGCGAAGAGCGCTGCGTCCTGATTCTTCCGCGGCTCGTGGCTGCCGACGGACAGGATGATCGGCGGTTCTTTCGGGTCGACGACGACGCTGGCCACGGCGCGCCGGGCGATCTCGGAGACTTCCGTCGCCAACGACACGGCGACGACGCTCGGACCCTCGACGCCTTGACTGGGCAACATGTCGACGAAACCGCGGAACTCGTCGGACGCCGACTCGCTGATGCCGGCGACGACGTCGACGTGCTTGACGACGCTCAGGTAGTGCGCGAACCGCTCCGATTCGGCGTTGGGAAGCGTGTCGGCGCTGATCAGCGGAATCGCGTCGTAGCCGATGGCGGAGACGGTGTTCGGAGAGTCGGCGGCGAGGCACGCGATCTCGGGGCAGACGCCGTCGGCCGGGACCTCGGCGAGAAGGAGGGTGGACTCCCACGGCACGAGGATCGCCGCGGTCTCGAGCTCGGCGTTGGTCACCGGGTCGTCGACGACCTTCTCGAAGCGGCGATCGTTCCAGTGCAGGACGCGGTCGCGCTGGCGCTCGGTGAGAGGAACGTAGCCGGAATTGTCGACGGTCCAGGCGACGAGGCGGTGCGGACGATCCGGGTCGTCCTGCCATTCGGGCACGGTGTGCCGGACGACGCGCTGGATGCCGGTGTTGTGCTCCCAGCGCGCGCAGAAGTCGACGTCGACGAGCACCTCGCCCGTCACGATCTCGATGCTGCGGAGCGCCGAGAACGACCGTGATCCTGCCTGGATCGTGCCCTCGAGGGCGCTGATCATCGCGGTCGCGGGCGTCGACAGCACCAGTGCCCGCGAGAGGCGGGCGAGGTCGTCCGGTTCGGGGAAGATGCCGGTGATGCCGATGTGCAGGAGCCAGACCTGGCGGTCGTCGTGCGACGAAGCCACGGAACGGCTGAGGGTGTCGAGGACTTCGGCGGCGGTGGACGTGTCGCCCACTGTGACGCCGAGGGTCGCGGCCACTCTGACCAGTCGCGCCCGGAGGGCGCGCTGCAGCTCGGTCGTATCGACTCGCGGCATCAACGCCCCAGTCGCTTGGCGATGGCGGCCGCGGAGAGTTGGGCGGCCGGAACGACGCCGAATTCGTCGACCTTGCGCTGGACCATGCGGACCAGGCGCAGAGGCCTCGTGATCCGCCAGGACAGGGTCGACTGCATCTCGCGAACGGCATCCGTCACGCTCGAGGTCACCCGGAGCCAGTCGTCGAGGACGGCTTCGCGGAGCTCGTTCAGGTCGTCCTCTGCACTCTGGGCGGCCCCGCCCTCCGGGATGTTCTGAGGGTCGCTCTGCGGCTCGGAAAGTGACACGTATGGATCCTTCTTCTGATCTCGGAAGCGCCCTCTCGCCCCGCACGGGGGTGTCGAGAGTTCGAGAGAACACCATACCGTGGTGAGGACCCTGTCTTTCGGGAGACGGGCATCGAAGCTAGGGAAGCATGAACCGCAAATCCACTGCGATCTGGATCGTCGGGGCCGTCGTGGTCGTCGGGGCAGGAATCGGCGTCGCCGCGCACGCCGTGGCGACGCGTGACAGCTCGGCTGCGAGTTCGCCGCGTCCGTCGGCGACGTCGACCGGCGCTGCCTCGACAGCCCCCGGCGTTCCACCGACAAGCACGGCGGTCAACCCGCGACCCGCTGCGTCCGATCCGGCATCCACGACACCGACGCGTCCCAGCGCTACCCCGTCGACACCCGCCACAGCCGTGAAGAAGGTCACTCCTCTTCTCAGCTACTACGCCTTCTCCGGCTCCACCCTGACTCTCGGCGCCGGAGTGAACGGCCTGGTCGACACGGGCGGTACCTGCACGGTCACGGCCTCGCGCGGCGACTCCACCGTCACGCAACGCTTTTCGGCCTCGCCCGGTCCGACCTCGACCGACTGCGGCGCCATGGCACTCACTTCGCCCCGATTCGTCCACGGCACCTGGAGCCTGATCATCGCCTACTCGTCCCTCCGCGCTTCCGGAACGTCCGCCGCGATGCAGGTGACCCTCTGATGCGACGTCGTCTCTCGCGACTGGCTGCGCTGCTTCTCCCGGTGGCTCTCGTCGCGGGCGCCCTGACGGTCGCGTTCGACGTCGCCGTCCCGGCCCAGAAGGCCACAGCCGCCGACGCGTCCCTCTTCCAGGCGGGCAACATCATCTCCGACCAGGCCTTCAACGACACCGGCACGATGTCGGCGGCTCAGATCCAGGCGTTCCTCGCGAGCAAGGTGACGACGTGCACGTCGGGGCGCACGTGCCTCAAGGACTACCGTCAGACCACGAGCACTCGCGCGGCCAACGCCTACTGCTCGAAATACACGGGGGCTGCGAGCGAGACAGCGGCCACCATCCTCTCGAAGGTGTCCAAGGCCTGCGGTATCAACCCCCAGGTCCTGCTGGTCACCCTGCAGAAGGAAGAGGGCCTGGTCACCTCGACGGGCCCGTCGTCCGGTGCGTACACGATCGCCACCGGCTTCGCCTGCCCGGACACCGCGGCGTGCGACTCGCGCTACTACGGCTTCTTCAACCAGCTCTACAGCGCCGCCAGACAGTTCCAGGTCTACGCCAAGAATCCGATGTCGTTCCGATACCGATCGGGCGTGAACAACATCATCCAGTACAGTCCGAGCGCCGCCTGCGGCTCGGCCTCCGTCTACATCCAGAACCAGGCGACGGCGAGTCTCTACAACTACACGCCCTACACACCGAACGCGGCCTCCCTGGCAGCCGGATACGGGTCGGCGAGCTGTGGCGCGTACGGCAACCGCAACTTCTACCTGTACTTCGCGGATTGGTTCGGCAATCCCTCGAACTGGTTCAAGTCGTCGTCCTTCGAAGGCGGCTCGGTCGCCGGCTGGACGCGCAGCGTCGGCACCAGCAACCGCTCGATCGCCGTCGACCCCGCGCACGCGCAGTCCGGCATCGACTACATGGTCATCAACACCCAGCAGAAGGGCTCCGCCCTGACCCAGGACGTCACCCGCACCACGCGGGTCGGGGAGCAGGCGATCGCGAGCGTCTGGGTGCGGTCCGCCACCGCGACGCCGTTCTCCGGCCGACTGTCGCTCTGGGGGCTCGGAGGGACGACCGAGCAGGCCGTAACGAATTTCTCGGTGACCGGCACGTGGACCCTCGTCACCGTCACCCTTCCGGTGCGCACATCGGACCACGGGACGATCCGGCTCGACATCAATATGAACACGACAGGCGCGAACCTCTGGGTCGACAACACCTCTCTGACGTTCGGCACCGCTCCCGTGCTCCAGAACAAGTTGGCGAACCCGTCCTTCGAAGGCAGCTTCGCGGGCTGGGGCCCGGGCAACGGCGCGATGAACCAGCAGATCTACAAGCAGACGACTGCTCGGCAGGGCTCCTGGTTCGCGGCGGCTAACACGCCTGTCGCCGGCCGGAGTTTCTCGCAGACGGTCAAGCAATCGACGGCCTCGGGCCAGCGCTGGACCTTCAGCGTCTATCTCCGCTCCAGCACCTCGAAGCCGTTCACCGGCAGCCTCGCGCTCTGGGGGCTCGGCGGATCGTCGAACATCCGGAGCACCGTGCCCTTCACCGTCGGCAGCACCTGGACCAAGGTCGAGACGACTCTCGACATCGGCGCGATACGCCCGTCACAGCTGAAGGCGGAGGTCTACCTCTCGACGACGGCGGCCACCGCGAGCCTCTGGCTCGACCAGGCGTCGGTGTCCAACAACCTCCTCACGGCGGGTTCGTTCGAGGCGGGACAGACCACGGGCTGGAACCGGGCGGTCTCCACGATGAACCTGGTGTCGTACCCGGCCTCCGCCACAGCCGTGACGGCCCAGAACGGGGTGTCCCTCGGGGCGACCAACACGCCGAAGGCTGCCTACTCCATCTCGCAGTCGCGAACCATGGCGCCGGCTCCCGGCGAGACCTACTCGGCCGAGATCTGGGTGCGGTCGGCGTCCGGCGCCGCGTTCAAGGGACGCCTCGCCCTCTGGGCGCTGGGCGGGACGACCGAGGCGACCAGCACCTCGTTCACGGCCGGCGCCACGTGGCAGCGAGTGGCGATCGAGCTCCCGATCGCGAAGACGGGCCACACGAGTCTGAAGTTCGAAGTCTATGAGGACACGGTGGGTTCGACGCTCTTCCTGGACGGCGCTCAGCTCCACTGACCAGGCGCGTGTTCGGGCGGGCCGACAGGGTGGCCGGGCTATAGTGACGTGTCGGAAAACGCCGAGGAACCTAAGGAATTTGAATTGACGAAGCGCGCCCTCATCACCGGAGTCACGGGTCAAGACGGCATGTACCTCAGCCGCCTTCTCCTCTCGAAAGGGTATGAGGTGTACGGCCTGGTCCGCGGCCAGAACAACCCGAAGCGTCAGATCATCGAAGAGTGGGCGCCGGAGGTGAAGATCCTGACGGGCGACCTGCTCGATCAGTCGAGTCTCCTCCGTGCGCTGAACGCCTCGAAGCCCGACGAGGTCTACAACCTGGGCGCGATCTCGTTCGTGGCGTACTCGTGGGAGAACGCTCAGCTGACCAGCCAGGTGACCGGCCTCGGCGTCCTGAACATCCTCGAGGCGATCCGCCTCTACGCCGGCGACGACATCGAGAAGGTGCGCTTCTACCAGGCTTCGTCCTCCGAGATGTTCGGCCGCGTACAAGAGGTGCCGCAGAAAGAGACCACTCTCCTGTGGCCGCGCTCCCCTACGGCGTCGCCAAGGTCTACGGCCACTACATGACCATCAACTACCGCGAGTCGTACGGCATGCACGCCTCCTCCGGTGTGCTGTTCAACCACGAGTCCCCGCTGCGTGGCCCGGAGTTCGTCACCCGCAAGATCTCCATCGCTGTGGCTCGTATCGCCCTCGGCCTGCAGGAGAAGCTCACCCTCGGCAACATCGACGCGAAACGCGACTGGGGTTTCGCCGGCGACTACGTCGAGGCCATGTGGCGCATGCTGCAGCAGGAGACCGCCGACGACTACGTCATCTCGACGGGTGAGACTCACGAGGTGCGCGAGTACCTCGACATCGCTTTCAACCACGTCGGCATCAGCGACTGGGAGAAGCACGTCTACCAAGATCCGCAGTTCTTCCGCCCCGCCGAGGTCGACCTCCTCATCGGCGATTCGACCAAGGCGACCGAGGCTCTCGAATGGAAGCCGACCCTGTCGTTCGACGGCCTCGTGAAGAAGATGGTCGACTCCGACCTCGAGATCGAGAAGGCCAAGGCCGGCAAGTAGCAGGCGGACGAGTCCGGGAGCACGCACGATGCCACGCGCACTGATCACGGGCGTCTCCGGCCAGACCGGGAGCTACCTCGCCGAGAACCTCCTCGCCCGCGGGTGGGAGGTGCACGGTGTCCAGCGTGAAGACACGCGCGATCCCATCGTTCCGGCGCCGGTGACGGTGCACCAGGCCGACCTCGCCGACTTCCCCGCGACGGCCGCCGTCGTCGCCGCCGTCGCCCCCGACACGCTCTTCAACCTCGCAGCGCTGTCGTCGGTCGCCGCGTCGTGGCAGAAGCCGATCGAGACGGCCCTGCTCAACGGCGCCGCCGTGGCGAACCTTCTCGATGCGGTGAGCGCGCTGCCGCCCGCCGATTCCGGTGCCTTGCGCGGATTCGTGCAGGCGTCGAGCGCCGAACTGTTCGGAGCGGCCGACGAGTCACCCCAGACGGAGTCGACCCCGATCCGACCGGTGAATCCCTACGGCGCCTCGAAGGCCTACGGCCACGCACTGGTCGGCGCCTATCGTGCCGCCGGTCTCCGCGCCTCGAGCGTGATCCTCTACAACCACGAGTCTCCTCGTCGTCCCGAGGCCTTCGTCACGCGCAAGATCACCGCAGGCGTCGCCAGGATCACGCGCGGCGAGCAGGACGAACTCGTGCTCGGCAACCTCGATGCGCGGAGAGACTGGGGCTGGGCGCCCGACTACGCGGAAGCTCTGGCCCTCGTGGGTGACTCCGACTTCGCGTCCGACTACATCGTCGCGACCGGCGAGTCGCACACCATCCGCGACTTCGTCGCCGCCGCGTTCTCCGCGGCCGGCATCGACGAGTGGGAGCACCTCGTCCGAGTCGACCCAGCCTTCGTCCGACCCGTCGACGCCACGGAGCTGCGGGGAGACTCCAGCCGTCTCAGGAACGCGCTGGGCTGGTCGCCCACGAAGGGTTTCGCCGAGGTCGTTGCGGCCATGGTGAGTCACGACCTCGGCCAGAGCTGACGGGCTCTCCGTCTTCTCCCACGGTGCGCGCGCTCAGAGACGGGCGGCCGACGACCAGACGAGATCGGTGAAGCGCTTCCAGGAGGCATCCGTCGAGACCTGTGCCGGCACGGGCAACGCAGCCGCCGAAGCGATCGCATCGGCCAGCGCGAGTTCGTCGCGCTGCGTCACTGTGACGCACGACCAGCGCTCCTGGAGCTCCGCGCCGAATCCCGTCCGGGCGATAACACCCCGCAGGCCGGCAGCCAGGAGGGATTCGACGGCGACGTCGTGACTCGAGTACGGAGCCATGCTTACGATGATGTCGGACGCACGGACCCGAAAACTCGTCTCGTGACCGATGACGGCCGTTCGGAGGAACGGGTCACGGCTTCCGTCGGAGGACTCCGCGGGAGCGGAGATGCGCACGACCTCGAGGGGCTTGGATCCGAGACTCGCACCGTCACCCTCTGATGCACCGACCAGCGATAGGGCGTGCACGACTGTTTCGAAGTCGGCCGTCACGGCGTCGGCCCCCGCGAGAACGATCCGGGGCCGTTCGTCGGCGGGGCCGATCTCGACTGCGTCGAGCCCCAGTGCTCCCTCGACGAGGGTCGGACCGGGTACTCCAAGCGCCGGCAGCATCGACTTCCATCCGGCCAGTTCACGGTACGCCGTGGACGAGACGGTGACGACACGGTCCATGACGCGAACCGCCGCCAGATGCCAGCTGAAACGCCGGGGGTCATCGGCCGGTTCATCGGGCCACTTGTCGTAGAGCTCCACGTCGAGGAGAGGGCCGAGGCCATAGCCGATGGACATGGTCGCGGTCGACGATCCCGAGGCGAGCGACATGACCTTCGACGCCCTGGTCGGTTGATCGCACACGTCGGGGAGGAGATAGACGCCGCGCAGCGGCACGATCACGGTGCCCGCAGGATCACGGTCGCGTGACGAAGAGGGCGAACCGTCGCTCGCTTCGACAAGGGAGCCGTATGCAGCGGACCACGTCACCGACACGACGCCCTCGGGGGCAGAGGCCCTTATCTCTTCCGCCACTCGTCGGCTGTCGCCGAGGCCGTCCGTTCCGAGGAGACCCTGGACATCGAGGAGCACGGCGTCTTCCACGACGCGGACGACGGGTAGCGTCGCTGAGCCCTCCGACTCCGCCGCGGCGATGAGGAGGTCGGCGGCGCGATCGAAGTCGGAGAGGTCGACGGCTCGGGTGATCTCGTCGACGAACAAGGCGTGCGGCAGGGTCGCCGTAACGACGGCGGCGAGGAACCAGTGCTCGTGGGGTTTGAGGGCCCTCACGAGAGCGACGAGCCTGCGCCGCACGGCCGCGGACGGCTCCGCCGATGGCGAATCCCTGTTGTTTCGCCCGTCACCCGCGCTCGGATCAAGGACGGTGAGCGGGCGGTCCGGGCGACCGAGGCTCCTGACGATCAGGTCGAGGCGCGCAGCGACGGCGGAGAACAGAGCGGGGCGCGAGGTCGTCGAGGGGTCTGCGGTGGTCATGCGAAGGCTCCGAGGGTCGCGCCCGCGGTCAGGACGGCCCAGAGTTCGTCGGAATAGTCGTCCCAGGTCCGGAGTCTCGCCGCGCGACACTCGGCGGAAAGCTTCGCCAGTGCCTCACCGCCCGAGAGAAGGTCTCTCATTGCGGTGACGAGTGCGGCGTCCGAGCGGGGATCGATGACCAGGGCGCCGCCCCGTTCCGCGATCTCCAGGGTACTGCCGTAGTCCGTCGTGATGACGGGGGTGCCACAGGCGATGGACTCCGCGACCGGCAGGCCGTAGCCCTCGTGCAGCGACGGGAAAAGGGTGAATGCCGCCTCGCGATAGGCGCTCCACAGGAAGTCGTCGCTCACGCCACGTCGCGCCGAGACCGGTCGCCCCAGTGCGATGAGCTCTTCCAGTCGAGTATCGAAGGACGTGCCGAAGCCTGCTCCACCGAGGAACATGACCTCGAACTCGAGCCCTTCTCGCCAGAGGATCTCCGAAGCCTGAAGAATCGCAAGATGGTTCTTGCGCGGTTCGTGAGTGCCGACGGCGACGAGAAGCGGCGTGGACAACGAGCGGCCCAGGCCGAGGGAACCCGGCGTCGAGGGCGGAGCATCTGCAGCGAGCTCGCACTCGACCACCCGCGGTGTGGGTCGGTTCTGTGCGGCCACCGCCGAGAAGAAGCCGTCGAACTCAGCCGTTGCGGCCCTGCTAATCGGCGAGACGACCTCGGCTTCTCGAAGAACCCTGAGGTAGTGCAAGAAGTCGGTTCCGCCGGGCGGAGGAAGCGCTTCGGGGCTCACCAGAGGGATGCAGTCGTAGCCGATGGCACTGATGGTGTTGCCCGAGTACCGACCGATCGATTCGTAGACGGCACTCTGGCCCCGGGTGCAGACCTCCGGCAGGATGATGCGGCAGCGCCAAGGGACCAAGATCGGCGAGATGTTGTCGTCGAGGTCACGATCGATCTCCGCATCGGGTTCGACCTTGCCCCACTGGAGGACTCGGACTCGCTGCGCGGCCGTGAGGTCTTGAAAGGCGTTGGAGCGGTCGTTCCACGCGACGAGCCGGACCGGGAAGCGGCCGTACCAACGACTCATGGTCTCGCGAACAACTCTCTGGATGCCCGTGTTTCGATTCGACCGGGCGCATCCGTCGACCTCGGCCACGACTTTGTCTTCGAGGACCTCTGCGAAACGCTCTCCGCGACCGCGCTCGTAGGCGACCTGGGCCGTCTCCGCGAGGAGCCACACGAAGAAGTCGGCGCGCGCGAGGGTGGCGAGGTTCCGCCGGGCTTCGAGAAGCAGCGTCTCCGACGGGAAGACCGTCGTGAGTACTGTCAGCGTGAGCCACAGCTCATCCGTGCGACGCCCCGAGACGAGGCGATCGACGACTCGGGCGAGAGCCACGGAGCCGTTGTCCCCGGACGCCAAAGCATCGAGGGGCGCGTCGTATACCGGCACCTCGACCGGGCCTGTCCCGAGAAGAGTTGCAGCGAGCGCCGCAGCTCGCTGTGCGAAAGCGGCGCGGACGCGCTCGTGGCCCGACGCGACGTGGCTCACTTGCGCCCCAGACCGCGCGCGCCGAGGCCACGGATTCCGCGGATCGGTTTGGTGATCCGCCACGAGAGTGTGCCTCGCATGTCGGTCACGAGCGCGCGATGAGCGAGGATCTCGGATCGCGTATTGGCGACGAAATCGGTCCAGCGCTCGACCTGCGCGGCTTCGAGGGCTGCCACCTCGGCTCGCAGTCGCTCGATCTCAGCGAAAAGCTCTTCTCTCGAGGCGTCCGGCCCCGTGCTGCCGTCGTGGCCCGTGTCGCCGGTCGTCATCGTCTTCCCTCCGAGTCCCTCGCGCGAGCCGGACAAGCAACCCCCGCGACCATCACTTCTGTGCCTTGGGCATCAGCCAGAGTCCGTTGTTCTGGAAACTGTCGCTCGCGATCAATTCTGCTCCGGCTGCCTTGCCGGCCGGCCAGTCGCGGCGGGTGATGACCAGATCGGTCGTCGGCAACTGCTTCGTCTTGCTCGTGTCGATAATCTTCACGGGCCGGGGTTCCAGGAGATACGCGTAGATGTTGCGACTCACGCCGAATTCATCGCCGCCGGTATCGAACGAGACCGAGTCGTGCGGATACTGCGCCACGTAGTTCTGGAGGACGAACGCGTTGTTGAAGCCACCGAAAACCGGTCGCATGGTGCGCACCTGCGCGACGTTCGACGCGACGGCGAAGTAGCCGCCGAGCACGACCAGGACAGTCGCCGCCGAACGTGGTCGCATGAGGAAGAAGCAGCCGATGGCCGCCGCCAGCGTGGCCGCGACGAGCGGTGTCGAGTGCGCTGCCGTCACGTTGGGCCAGTCGAACTGCGTGAGTCCGGCCACATTGATGGCCAGCCAGATGCCGCCTTTGTTTTCGATGATGTCGGGCAGGACGCGAAGACCGACGACGACGTAGGCCGCCATGGCCAGCATCGTCGCGAGGAGTGCGGTTCGCCGGATCTTGCCCCGAACACCGCCCAGAGCGGCGAGGATTCCGAAGAGACTGAGCAGGGACGCCATCGGTTGGAAGTAGCGGCCGTAGGTGTAGGTGTCGAGCCGGAACGGTGACGACGTGACTGCCGGGCCGACGTATACCGCGGTCACGACCTCGAGAGCCAGAGCGGCGATCAAGATCCACGTAGCGGCCCCGAACGTGCGGGTCTTCCACTCGAGGCGACCTTTGAGGACCAGGAAGACCACGCCGATCACGACCAAGCCCAGACTAGCCGCGAGGTGGTACCAGACCTGTCCTGACGTCGCCACGAGGAAGCCCGCCGGGTTCTGGTGAAAGATGCTCAGGATGCCTTTGACCTCGCGCTTGCCCACCATCGGGTAGAGAGAGCGCGTGACCGACCGGTAGACCAGGAAGAGCACTCCCGAGAGGATGATCGAGCTCGCCAGCAGGCTGATCGCGTTGGCCCACTGCTTCTTGACGAGGAGGAAGACGCCCCACAGGATCGACGCCCCCACGAGCCCGACGAGTCGACCATGGCTGAAGAAGGCGTAGGCCGACGCCGCCCCGAGGATGACGAATGCGACCGGCGTCGGGCGCTGGAACGCCCGGACCGCCGCCCAGCCGCACACGGCGACCATGAGTCCGAGAAAGTTCTCGGCGAGCGCAAACCCCGACATCTGCGTGATGGCCGGCAGGAGAGTGATGATGGCTGCGGCACTGACGGCGGTGGGCCAGGCGGTGCCGAACCGGCGCGCGATCAGGGCGTAGAAGGGAAGGGAGGCCAGCGCGGCCAGCGCCGACATGATCAGGGCGGCGCGATAGACGCGGGATGGATCCTGCAGCACCCACCAGAGGGGCACGAGGACGACGCTCCAGCCCGGGTAGTAGCTCTGCCCGGAGAGATGGGGGATGGAGCCGAAGCCCGACATGACGATCGAGTTGGCCAGATAGCCGATCTCGTCGTCGGAGAACACCGGCGACTGACGAGACCGCGCCGCAAGGAACTGGGTCAGGATGCTGATGAGCACCAGCACGACGGGGAGGACCCACGCGCCGATCGTGGTCATCCGGGCTGACAACCGGACGGACCGATCGGCGAGCGCGGGTTGAGCTACTTGGCTGATGAGTTCTCCTGGTTAGCGGGCCACGGCGCGCCGCGCGCTGGTCTCACCCCGGCGCGACGCCAGTCATCTTAGCCGGGGCGCTTTGCCGGCAGCCGTCCGATGCGCGACTGTCGGAGCTGCCTGGCAAGGACCACGGGCTGGGGACGGTACCGTCTCTGTGTGAGCATCCGAGTCCTGGTCGACGCCACGTCGATCCCCACGAACGCCGGGGGCGTCGGCCGCTACCTGCTCAACCTGATCCCCGCTCTCGCCGAGCGCGACGACGTCGAGCTCGTGGTGGCGTCCCAGCGGAGAGACGCCGACCTGTGGGCCGAGAAGGCACCTCGAGCCCGCGTCGAAGTCGTTCCCGGCTGGGCCCGCTCCGTACCCGGGCGGCTGATCTGGGAGCAGCTGGGCCTCGGCCGTCTGGCCTCGAGGCTCGCCGTCGACGTCCTGCTCGCTCCGCACTACACCGTGCCGCTCGCCTCCCGGGTGCCCATCGCGGTGACCCTGCACGACGCCACCTTCTTCTCGCACCCGCATCTGCACTCGCGCCTGAAGCGCACCTTCTTCCGCACGTGGACCCGCGTGTCCGTTCGACGCGCCGCCGTGTGCATCGCGCCGAGCGAGGCGACTCTCGAGGAGGTCCGTCGCGCCACCCGAAAGCCCCTGCCCGGCGCTGTCGTCGCGTATCACGGCATCGACGCCGAGCGGTTTCGCCCGCGGGGAGCCTCCGACCAGGCCCGCGCCGTGTCGTCCTTCACGGGCCGCGGTCCGTACGTCGGGTTCGTCGGCACGATCGAACCGCGGAAGAACGTCGTTCCGCTCGTCGAAGCCTTCCTCGAGGCCACCGACGACGAGCGCCTGGCCGGCTGGCGGCTCCTCATCGCGGGCGGCGCGGGATGGGACGACGAGGCCGTCGAGCTCCTCCGTGCGAAGACGCACGCCCCCGGGTGCAGTGGACCGGTTTCCTCGACGACGGCGACCTGCCCGGCTTCCTCTCGGGAGCGGATCTGATCGCGTATCCGAGCGACGGTGAAGGCTTCGGGCTGCCGCTGCTCGAAGCGATGGCCTGCGGCACCGCCGTCCTCACGACGAAGCGCCTCGCCCTCCCCGAAGTGGGCGGCGACGTCGCCTTCTACGCCGAGCCGACCCGGTCGTCCCTCGTGGAGGCGATCCGAGGCATCCTGCTCGACAGCCGTACCCGCACCGAGCGGGGTCTCGACGGGCCGGCCCGCGCCGCGACCTTCACGTGGGAACGCTCGGCCGCCGACCACGTCCGCGCTTTCGAGAGCGCCAGGCGGGTGCGCCCGTGACGGCGTCCGGCGATGTCGCCGTCATCACGATCACGTTCTCCCCTGGTGACACGCTGGAGGCGTTCATCGGCTCCCTCCGCAGCGAAGCGTTCCCGCCCGGCCGCGTGATCGTCGTCGACAACGGGTCGACCGACGGCGCGCCGGAGGCGGCCGCGCACGCGCACGACCACGTCGAGCTCGTCCACTCGCCCGGCAACATCGGCTACGGCGCCGCTGCCAACCTCGGAATGACCCATGTCGACACCGCCGTCGACTGGATCCTCGTCTGCAACCCCGACACGCAGGTCACCCCCGGCGCCATCGCGACTCTCCTCGAAGCCGCTGCGTCGCACCCCGACGCCGGAGTCCTGGGGCCCCGCGTCGTCGAGCCCGACGGCAGCATCTATCCGTCGGCCCGCGCTCTGCCCGCGATCCGGACCGGCATCGGGCACGCGCTCTTCTCGGGCATCTGGCCCACGAATCCCTGGACCAGGCGCTACCAGCAGCGCGACGTCTCGAACGCGAGCTCCCCTCCGAGGTCGGCTGGCTCTCGGGAGCCTTCCTCCTGGTGCGGCGGGGGCCTTCGAGTCGGTGGGTGGCTTCGACGACGACTTCTTCATGTATTTCGAAGATGTCGATCTCGGCCGACGAATGGCGCTGGCCGGGTGGCGGAACATCTTCGTGCCGGATGCCGTCGTCGTACACATCGGCGGAGCCAGCACCGAGAAGGTCGCCGACGTGATGGTCCGGGCGCATCACCGCAGCGCGTACACGTACATCGCCAAGACGCACCCCGGCCTTCTGTGGGCACCCGTCCGGATTGCCGTGAAGCTCGGCCTCCGCGTGCGGGCCGGATCGATCATCCGAAAAGCTCACCGAGCGGAGTGATCGTCGGGCCGCGCGGCACGCCCGGCACTCGCCGTCAGCCGTGCAGCGTTCGCCCCAGGATGTCGCGGTACTTCGCCGAGACGGCCTCGACCGAGTAGTCGCGGGCCGTCTCGCGAGCGGCCGAGCCGAGGCGTTCGCGAAGCGCGGCGTCACCTTCGACCCTGCTCACGGCGTTCGCCAGGGCGGTGGCGTCGCCGGGCTCGACCAGCAGCCCGTTGACCCCGTCGACGATCACGTCGACGATGCCCGGCGCGCGCGAGGCGATCACGACGCAACCCGCCGTCATCGCCTCCAGCAGGGCGACGGGCAGGCCGTCGCGGTCGCCGTTCGAGGCGGGGACGGAGGGGTAGAGGGCGACGGAGGCCATTGCATACTCCCGCGCCAGGTCGTCGCGACCGCGCTGCCCGACGAACTCCACCTCGGGGCCGGCCTGGGCCTCGAGGCGCCCGCGCAGGGGTCCGTCGCCGACGACGATGACACTGCGCGACTCGTCGGCGGGGAGAAGCGCGAGCGCGTCGAGCAGGACGGCGGCGCCCTTCTTCTCGACGAGCCGACCGACGAAGAGGAGCCGACCCGACTCACGGGGTGTGCTCTCGACGGCGCGCTCGACCGGCCCGACGTCGACGCCCATGGGAATGACCCGCACCTGATCGGACCTGGCGCCGAGCTTCTCGAGCTCGACCGCCATGTCGGCGCTCATGCAGGTGACGAAGCGGGCACCCCGGATCACGCGACGCTTCAGACGCGTCGGCGCGCCGCCCTGGAGGGCGTAGAGATCGCCGCCGAGCGTCGTGACCACGCGGGGCAGGTCGCCGAGGACGGCGCTGCCGACGATGCCCTGCGGGATGATCCAGTGCAGATGCGCGAGCGCGGGCGCGTAGCGCTTGTTGGCGCGGCGTAGGGCGAACGCCATGGCGGCGAAGAAGAAGGGCACCTGGACCCAGCGTGAGCGCTTCGCCCGGAGGTTCTCGACGATCGCCCCGTCCGCCAGATCTTGGAAGCGGCGAGGGAAGTAGGAGTACCGGTGGATGGTCACGCCGTCGATGACCTCGTGCCGCGCCGCCCGTCCGACCATCGGGGCCACTATCACCACGTCGAAGTCGCCGGAAACGGCCTTCGCGAGATCGAGGACGAATCCTGGAGTGCCGTCGCCGGCTCGCGCGGGGAGGGTCGATGTGGCTACGAGCAGAGTTGGCTTCGGGGTGGGAATCGACATAATGTTGCACTCGGCCCGGCTGAGCAGCTGGGCCGACAGCAGCCTCCTAGGTCCGGTGCGAGGGCGGTAGGTGTTCGCCACCGATCTTACGGGCCGCTCCCGTGGTTCGAGTTCGTGGCCGGCCGTGAGGCTGTTGCCGACCAGACAGCGAGGAGCCCCGTGACGACGAGCACGCCGACACCGACACCGACCAGAAGGTCGGGCCGAGCCTCCGTGATCTTCTACGCGAAGATCTTCTTCGGGGTGGTCGCGCTCGCTCTCCTCGTCATCGGAGTCGTGCGCGAGCGTTCCAGCATCGCCCACGGCCTCTCGCAGATCGACGTCGCGACGGGCGTCCTGGCGGTCGTCTTCACGCTCGTCGCGCTGATCAGCAACATGCTGTCGTGGAAGTCCGTCATGGCCGCCCTCGGCTCCCCCGTGCGCCTGCCGGCAGCGGTCTCGATCTTCTTCGTCGGCCAGCTCGGCAAGTACATCCCGGGCGGCGTCTGGTCCATCGCCTCGCAGGCCGAACTCGGGCGCGCCTACGGCATCGCCAGGAGCCCCAGCGCTCTGGCCGCGATCACGTCGATGCTCATCGGCATGGTCACCAGCGCCGTGGTGGGAGTCGTCGGCCTCCTGCTCTCGTCCAGCGACGGGCTCCGCACCTACTGGTGGCTTTTCATCTTCGCCCTGGTCGGTCTCGTCCTGTTGACCCCGCCGGTCCTCGGGCGCCTCGTGCATCTCGCGCTGAGGCTCCTCCGCCGCCCCGACGACCTCGGGCGGTTGACCTGGACCGGCACCATCAGCGCGTTCTGCTGGTCCGCTCTGATGTGGGTCGCGTACGGCGCCCAGGCGACCCTCCTGCTGCGCGCCTTCGGCGCGCACGGCGCCGGGCTCTTCGCTCTGGCGATGGGGTCGTACGCGATCGCCTGGCTCGTCGGCTTCCTCGTCATCATCGCCCCCGCGGGCCTGGGCGCGCGCGAAGGCGTCCTCCTCCTGCTGCTCAGCGGAGTCGGCGGGGTTCCCGGCGCGGCCACCAGCCTCGCCGTGCTCAGCCGCGCCATGATGACCCTCGGCGACGTCCTCCTGGCCGCGATCGGAGCGGGAGTGGCGTCTCGACGACGCCTCGCCCTGGCGCGTTCGGCTCAGGCGGGCTCGCAGGCCCGCTGACCCGCATCGGGTCACCAGCGCCGTGCGCGCAGGGTGTTCGCGCTAGGCCAGGAGACCCCGGAGGTACTCGCCGTAGCCGCTCTTGACGAGCGGCGCGGCGAGCGCGGCCAGCCGGGCGTCGTCGATCCAGCCGCGGCGCCAGGCGATCTCCTCCACGCAGCCGACCTTGAAGCCCTGCCGGTGCTCGATCACCCGGACGTACTCGGACGCCTGCATCATCGATTCGTGCGTGCCGGTGTCGAGCCAGGCGGTTCCCCGCTCGAGGACCTGCACCTGGAGTTTGCCCTCCGAGAGATACCGCTCGTTGATGGCGGTGATCTCGAGCTCTCCGCGCGGGCTCGGCTCGATGTTCTTGGCGATCTCGACGACCCGGTTGTCGTAGAAGTAGAGGCCGGGCACCACGTAGTTGCTCTTGGGGTGCTCGGGCTTCTCTTCGATCGAGACGGCCTTGAAGTCGTCGTCGAACTCGACGACGCCGTACCGCCGCGGATCGGCCACGTGGTACGCGAAGATCACGCCGCCGTCGGGGTCGGTGTTCGCCCGCAGATTCGTTCCGAGGCCGACGCCGTGGAAGATGTTGTCGCCGAGTACCAGGGCGACCTTCTCGTCGCCGATGAACTCCTCGCCGATGATGAACGCCTGCGCGAGGCCGTCCGGCGACGGCTGGACCGCGTAGGAGAGCTCGACGCCGAGATCGCTTCCGTCGCCGAGGAGGCGACGGAACGACGGCTCGTCTTCGGGAGTCGTGATGATCAGGATCTCCCGGATGCCGGCCGACATCAGCGTCGAGAGGGGGTAGTAGACCATCGGCTTGTCGTAGATCGGCATCAGCTGCTTCGAGATGCCCTTGGTGATGGGGTAGAGCCGGGTGCCGGAGCCGCCGGCCAGGATGATCCCGCGCATGGTCTAGACCTCCGCCCGCTGCGTGCGCAGCGATTCGTAGTAGGCGAGGCACTCGTCGTAGGAGGGCAGCAGGCCCTGCTCCGCAGCCTCGGCCAGGGTCGGGGCGGCGACGTCTTTCGGCGAGAGGAGCGGCTCTCCGAGGTCGGACGGGAAGACCAGGCCGATCTCGGGGTCGGTGACGCTGAGCCCCTTCTCGCGCTCCGGGTTGAACACCTCGGAGACGAGGTAGTTGACCGTGGCGCCCTCGGTCAGGGCGACGATCGCGTGGCCGAGCCCCTCCGACAGGTAGACCGCCCGGCGGTCCACGTCGTCGATCAGGACGCTGTCCCATTGGCCGAAGGTGGGCGAGCCGGTGCGGATGTCGATCACGAAGTCGATGAAGGCTCCTCGGGGAGCGGAGACGTACTTGGCCTGGCTCGGCGGGACGAGCGCGTAGTGGATGCCCCGCGCGACACCGCGCACCGACACCGACGTGTTCGTCTGCTTGAGCGTGAGAGGGTGGCCGACCGTCTCTTCGAGGGTCTCGTAGCGGTACTGCTCGAAGAAGACACCTCTGTCGTCGCCGTGCTGCTTCGGCGTGAACTCCCACGCCCCCGGGATCGTCAATTCGCGAATCTGCACCCGCTGAGCCTAGCAAGGGGCCGCGCTAGGCTCGAAGGGAGCCGAATGCGGCCGTCGGGGCGGTAGTGCCCTGCTGATCCCGGAGCAGTTTCCTTCATGAACACCACCAAGATCCGCCGCCTTCTGGCGGACCTCGTCCGCGTCAACGCCCGTTACGCGCGCGACGACATCTACCGGAACACGATCCGCGAGCGCCTCAACACCGTGGGGGTCGGCAGCCACAGCATCGAGGCCCGCGAGGCCAAGCAGTCGCCGCGAAGCGCCCGCCCTTTCCGGGGGCTGGTCGAGACGAGCCTCGCCCTTTCCGGCATCGGCCACTCGGGCCCCGGCCGGCACGTCAACATCGTGCTCGGCGAAGTGCGCGAGGGCGCGGCCTTCGCAGGAATCCAGACCGCCGTGTCGGTGGGGGTCTCGTTGGCCGGCGAGCTGGGCCTGCCGGTCCGGGTCGTCATGGTGTCGTGGACGACGCCCGGCAACTCGTCGAAAGCCGCCGCCGCGGTGCTGCGCGAGCGCTTCGAGGGCGTGACCTTCGAGGTCGTCGCCCGCGAGGAGATCCTGCGCACCACGTTCGGCGAGCGCGACGTCTGGCTCGCGACGCACTGGAAGACGGCTCACGCCATCGACGTCGCCGCGACCGCGGGTGTGATCGACCGCTCCCGGGTCGCTTACCTCGTCCAAGACTACGAGCCCGGGTTCAGCCCCTGGTCGACCGAGTTCGCGCTCGCCAGGGCGACCTATCGGGCAGGATTCCGCCTGCTCGTGAACTCGAAGCCGCTCCAGCAGTACCTTCTCCGCGAGGAGGGGGTCGAGGTGCCCGACGCCGCGACCTTCTCACCCCACTTCGACCTCGAGCTGCTGCGCCGCGTCGCATCCGAGCGCACGCACGACGACGTGACCCGTGTGCTGTTCTACGGCCGCCCGTCGAAACACCGCAACCTCTTCAGGATCGGCGTCTCGGCGCTGCAGATCGCGGCCGACCGGCTCCAGGGGAGGGAATCGCACTCGAATTCGCCTCGGCGGGCGAGGTGCACCGCGACGTCGACCTCGGGCACGGGCTGAAGCTCGAGAGTGTCGGAACCCTGCCGTGGGACGCCTATTTCCGATTCATCGCCTCGCGTAACGTCGTGCTGTCGCTCCAACTGAGCCCGCATCCGAGCCACCCGCCGTTCGACGGCGCGATCTCGGGGGCTCAGGTCGTGACGAATGAGTTCGCCGGCACGCGCGCCCACCTGCACCCGAACATCGCGGCCGTGCCAGCCGACCCGGTGAGTCTGGGCGAAGCCGTCGCCGAGGCCGTCCGCCGTGCTGCCGGCGCGGGGCCGACCGGCTACCTCGACCTCGCGCCGGGCACGCTGGGCGGCTCGCTCGACGACGCCGTCGCCCATCTCGCCCACGACCTGGAGAAGGACGCATGACCGCCACTACCACCACGGGACCGGGCGTCGTGGTCGTCGTCCCGGTCTACGGCGACCTCGACTCGTTGCGCGAGTGCCTCGGGGCGCTGCTTCGACACCTCGACCTCACCCGGCACCGGATCCTGCTCGTCAACGACTGCGGCCCGGACGCCGACGAGATCGAGAACGCACTTCTCGGCATGATCGACGGGGTGTCGGGCGTCACCTACGCCCGGAACGACGAGAACCTCGGCTTCGTCGGCACCTGCAACCGCGCGGTGAACGAACTCGACACGTCCGACCGCGACGTGCTCCTGCTCAACAGCGACACGGTGCCGACTCCGGGCTTCGTCGACGAGATGCTCGAGGTGCTCTACGCGCAGGACGACATCGGCGTCGTCACGGCGCGCAGCAACAACGCCACGATCGCGAGCTTCCCGTTCCGTCTCAGCGCCGGGGGCGATCGCACGTTCGAGCGCACGACCGAGGTGTTCGAGGCGCTCTCCGGCCGGCTCCCCCGCTGGTACTCCCCTCCGGTCGCCATGGGCTTCTGCTTCCTGACCCGGCGTACGCTGATCCGCCGCTTCGGTCTGTTCGACGACGCCTTCGCTCCCGGCTACGGCGAAGAGAACGACTACTGCCTGCGCATCGGCAGACAGGGCTACGTCTCGACGATGGCGAACCGCGCGCTGGTCTTCCACTCGGGATCGAAGAGTTTCGTCGGCGCCCGGCGCAACACGCTTCGCACGTCCCACCAGCGCGAGCTCGAGCGGCGCTATCCGTTCTACGGCGAGGCGGTGCAGTCGTTCCTCCGGCACGACGTCGCCCCGGCCGACCGGTTCTCCGATGTGCTCGTTCCGCGGGCCGGGTCGCGTCCGCGGATCTCACTCGATCTGCGAGACGCACCCGCCGAGGTCGTGGCGACAGCCGTCCCGAGCTTCCTCGCCGCGTTCCCCGGATCGTCCTGGACGCGCGAGGTCGTGGTCGACGCTGACGTGGTCGACTCGGCCGTGGTCGACTCGGCCGTGGTCGACGATGCAGTGCCCGCCGACGACACCTCCGTGGCGACCACCACGAACGACGACGACATCGTCACGGCGACGATCCTGGTCGACGGCTTCACGACCCCGCGCGCCCTGGTGAGAGCCCACCGACGCTCGTCGGTGCTGGTGTCGCTTGCTCCAGATCCTCGGCCGTCGGCCTCGGCACCCTGGACCGACGCCGCCTTCCGGGCCCGCGCCCGAGACGTGGCGACCACCCTCGATCGTCACAGCGCCGTCAGCATCGACGGCGACTGGGCGAGCGCCGCGCTCTCGCTCACGGACGCGCTGGCCGAGCCCGTCGGCGCCCGGGTCGATGCTCTCGACGCTCGCTGGGCCGACCTCCACCTGGCCGACGTGACCCTCGACGCGGCCGGCCCCGAGTCGGGTGCCGAGGTGGAGCGCCTGCGCACCGAGATCGCCGATCTCCGGGCCAGCCGCACCTTCCGCACCGGCGAGAAGATCGCGCGTCTCGCCCCTCGCCTGCCCGGACGCCGCAAGTGACCGACGACCGGAGTCGCCGCCCCGGCTCTGCCCTGCGCGCCGTCGCCAAGCGATTCCGCCCTGCGCCCGCCCCGCTGACCGTCAACGACCGGCTGCTGCGCTGGGCGAGGCGGATCGGCGAATTCGGCGTCCTCGACCGCGAGTACTTCGAGATCCTGGTCGGTCGCACGTTCGCTTCCGACGCGGAGGCGATCGAGTTCTACGTGCTCAACGACGGCAGCCGTGGCCTCTCCCTGTCTCCCCTGATCGAACCGGAGTGGCTCCACGACCGGCAGCCCGACGAGCGCATGAGCTGGTACGACTTCCTCCACCAGGAGTCGGGCGACCTCGTCGCCACGTCGCCGGTGTTCGACTCGGCCGTCTACGCCGCGTCCGTCGACTCGTCGTCCCGTCCCTCCACGCCGCTCGACGCTCTCCGACACTTCCTCGCGCACGCGACCGCCGCGACGCCGATGCCCGTGCCCGAGAGCCGGCCCGGCCCGGCTCCCACCTGGGCCGACCAGCGCGCCCGCGCCCTCGACACGGCCCGCCGCTTCGCCGCCGCCCAGCGTCGCACCCGGCGCCGCTACCGGAAAACATGGGGCGGCCCCGACCTCGAGCAGGCCAGAGAGACGTACTCCGCAGGCCTGGCGCGGCTCGACGCCGAGAAGCCCGTGGTCTCTATCATCCTTCCGACCCACGACCGGGCCGGCAGGCTCGAGCAGGCGATCGCCTCCGTCGTCGCTCAGACCTACACGGCGTGGCAGTTGATCGTCGTCGACGACGGCTCCACCGACGACACGCCAGAAGTCCTCGCGCGATTGACGGCGTCCGAGCCGCGAATCACGAGCATCGCGCAGGATCCCGCCGGGGCCGCTGCGGCGCGCAACACCGGTCTGGCGAATGTCACGGGGTCGTACATCGCCTTCCTCGACTCCGACAACACCTGGCGCCCCAGCCACCTCGAGATCGCCGTCGCCGCCCTCCTGCAGGGCGACTCCCCCGCCGTGTACACGGGGCTGCGCATGGTCGGCCTGAACAACACCGCCGACGCCGCGGCGGAGTCGCAGGAGACCTTCCGTGGCGAACCCGGCACTCTCGACGATCTCCTCGCCGGAAACTTCATCGACCTCAACGCGCTGGTCGTCTCGGCGGTCGCCGTCGCCGACATCGCCCCGTTCGACACGAGCCTGAAACGCTGGATCGACTACGAGTTCGTCCTGCGGCTGGCGTCGCGCAGCGGAGTGCCGGCCTACGTCGACCACCTCTCGGTCGACTACGACAACACGTTCGACCCGCAGCGGCTCTCGTCGCGCGAGGGCGCTTCCTGGCAGGAGGTCGCCGTCGCCCGGCAGCTGATCGACTGGGAGGGCCTGGAGTCGTCGGCAGCGGCGCGCCGCGCAGACCTGGTCTCCGTGGTCATGCCGGTCTACCGCGAGTGGCGAATGACCCTCCGGGCCATCGAGGCCGTCCTGGCGTCCGCGGCGAGCGGCCCGGACGTCGAGGTGGTCGTCGTCGACAACGCTTCGCAGCGGAGCGTCTCGGCGATTCTCACCGCCTGGTTCGGCGACGAAGCGCGCGTGCGGGTCCTCCGACAAGACCGAAACCTGAACTTCGCCCTGGGCAGCGACGTCGGACTCGCCGCCACCACCGGCTCCGTCGTCGTCATGCTCAACAACGACACCGAGGTGCAGGCGGGATGGCTCGCTCCGCTGCTGCGCGAGCTGGACGATCCTGACTGCCTCGGGGCGCAGCCCCTGCTCCTCTACCCCGAGGGCACCGTGCAGGCCGCCGGCACCGTGTTCGGTGGCGACAAGGTTCTGCCGTGGCACTTCCTCGCCGGGCACCCCCGCGCCGACGTCGACCGGGCGGCCCAGACGGCCTTCTCAGCCATCACCGCGGCCGCCGCAGCCTTCCGGGCGGCCGACCTGATCCGCTGGCGCGGATTCGACCCGGTGTTCGCCAACGGCCTCGAAGACGTCGACCTCTGCCTCCGCGCCCTGGCGTCCGCCGAGTCCGGCGAAGCGCACTTCGCGGTCGCGCTCGACTCCGTCGTGATCCATCACGAGAGCAAGTCGCCGGGACGGGACGACGCCAGGATCACGAATCGCAGGATCTTCGACGAACGCTGGCAGGGCAGCTATCCGGCTTCCGAACCGGGGCGCTACTCGGCAGCCGGCTTCGTGTTCGCCGGGGTCTCGGCAGGTGAGCCCAAAGGACACGACGTCATGGTGCGGTCGTCGCAGCCCGTCGTGCTCCGGCCGGATCGGGTCGTCGCAGACGGTCCGTGGGCGGGGCGCCCGTCGCTGCGGTGGGCCCTCAAGGTGTCGCCCGGACTCCGAGAGAGGGCCGGCGAACTCGCCGCCTCGCTGAGAAAACGGGGCCAGGAGGTCGTGCTGGACGAGCCGGACGCGTTCTACCGGTCGTCCTGCTCCCTGGACGACGTGGCCGTGGCGCTGATCGACGCCGACCGGTTCGTACCGCAGCCAGGGGCCGTGAACGTGCTCTGGGATCCGGCCGGGGTCGCCGACCCGCTCGCGACGGCGGCGTTCGCGCTGCACGCGGGCCCCGGAGGGATCGTCCGAGCTCCGTCGACCCCCTCCGACGTCGAGGCGCTCGTGCTCGAGGCGCTGGCGAAGCGGTGAAGGTCCGCGCCCGCGTCGGGGTGTTCCCCGCCTACGACGACAACCCGTACATCACTCTCCTGACTCTCGCCGCGCGGGCCCGAGGCTACGAGTTCGTCGAGTCGACGTCGCTCGAGGGCCTCGAACGCACGGCGGCGCAGCTCGGATCAGGAGACGCGCTGCATCTCCACTGGACGGCGCCGATCGTCCAGCGCGCCTCCTCCGCGGACGAGGCCGCCACGCGCGCCGCGCGCTTCCGGACCGCGGTCGACGGGGCGGCATCCCGCGGCGCACGAGTGCTGTGGACGCTCCACAACGTGGTGCCGCACGACGTGCGGCACGAGGCGATCGAGCTCGAGCTCTGCCGCTACCTCGCCGAGCGGGCCGACGTCATCCACACCATGACCGACGACGTGGCCGAGGTCGCGGCGCCGTTCTACGCCCTCGACGCCCGGAAGATCGTCGTGATCCCGCACCCCAGCTACCAGGGCGTGTACCCGTCCCAGGTCGATCGCGGCGACGCCCGGAGTCGCTTCGGCCTCGCGGAGGGCGAGCACGCGATCCTGTTCTTCGGGCAACTGCGGCCCTACAAGGGGCTCGACGCTCTGCTGTCGGCCGTCGCCCTGGCTTCTCCGCGGCCGCCGGTCCTGCTGCTGGCCGGCCGCGCCGGTGACGACGACCGGGCGGCCATCGAGGCGCTGCTGCCAGACGGGGTCCGGGTGATCACGCACTACGAGCACGTGGACGACGCCGACGTGCAGCGGTGGTTCCGCGCGGCCGACGTCGCCGTGCTGCCGTACCGCCGGGTTCTGAACTCGGGCACGCTCCACCTGGCGGCGACGTTCGGGTTGCCGGTCGTGCTGCCCGACGAGGTCCATCTGCGGCGTGCCTTCGGTGGCGAGGAATGGATCGCGTGGTTCGATCCGGCGCGGCCGGTCGAGAGTCTCGCCGACCTACTCGGCTCTCCGACGACGTTCGAGCTTCCCCGAGAGGCCGCTGCGGCATTCTCGCACCGCCTGGCGCCGTACGCGCTCTCCGAGCGCTACGCGGATCTGCTCGACGCGCGTCTCGGTTGACGCGTCGGTCGGTACCGCGCCGCGGCTGACGTAGCGCGTCTCGTCTCGGCCCGACGAGGTGCCGGCCGCGGACGCGAGAAACCCGCCGCACGCGGGGCGTGTGGCGGGTCCCATCCGGACGCGAGAAACCCGCCGCACGCGGGGCGTGTGGCGGGTCCCATCGGGTTGCCCGGAGCCGTCCAAAACCCCGGACACGAACCGGGAGGGCCCACGCTTTCAGCGTGGGCCCTCCCGGCCGCTTCGGGGCGAGGGTTACTGCGCGATCTGGGCGGTGATGGTGGCGGTTCCGACGAGGAGGCCGGCCTTGACGGCGTCGGTCTTGAACGTGGAGTTCAGCAGCTTCGCGGCGTCGGGGGACACGTGCACGGTGGTCCCGGTCAGGATCGCGTCGTTGCCCTGGACCTGGAGGGGCTTCAGGGTGCCGCCGTGGAGGGAGAACAGGTACGCCTGCGTGACGGCGACCTTCCCGTTGACGAGCACGTCACCGTAGAGCTTCGAGTTGCCCGGGTTCACGGTGAAGTTCGCCAGGGTGACCTTCGTGGAACCCGCGGTCAGGTTCAGGCCCGACCCGTCGTGCTCGAGGATGCCCTGGACGTAGGGGCGGTAGTCGCCCTTCGGGGACCAGTACGCGACCGAGCCGCCCGTGATCGGGAACTTGATGGTGCCGTCGGTCAGGGTCGCGGTGCCGTCGACCGACGGGGTCAGCCCGAGGCTCTTCAACGCGGCGAGGAAGTTGCTGTCGAGAGCGACGCCCGTGTTGCCGCCGAAGATCTCGGGGACCGCGGCGACGGGGGCGGGGATCTTCGCCGACGACGCGGCGAGGTGCACGGACGGGGCCGCGGTCGCGGCTGTCCCGATCCCGGCGGCTCCCGCGATGAGAAGTCCCGCGGCGGCGAAGCTGATTCCGGCTTTGGAGATGGTGCGCATGATCTGTTCCTTTGATGGACGATTGGTGAACGTTCCAGACACGTCCGGTGGGCCTTTGCCCGATGCACTGTGTTCGCCACCACCCCCAGAACGATTGGAACGGACTCTCTTCGTTACCCTTCCGTGACCCGGGGCCCTTTTCTCCCACCGGCGCGTACAGTCCACCTGACGGACGCAAGTCCACCCGACGGGCGAATCTCCGCCGCTCGTTTCCCCTTCCGGCCCAGACCCTGCCGACGACGACAGGATCACATGACGGTGCAGGGCCACCCAGCCGCGACCGCGGACTCGACTGACGACTTCCTCGCGAGAAGTGCATCAGGAGACCAGGTCGCGTTCGCTGCCCTGTACGACTGCACCATTCCGCGGGTTCTGGGCATCATCACGGCCGTCCTGAGGGATCCTGCGCAGTCCGAAGAGGTCGCCCAGGAGGTGTACCTGGAGGTCTGGCAGCACGCGCCCCGGTTCGACTCGGCCAAGGGCCACGCGACGACGGTCATCTTCACGCTCGCGCGACGCCGGGCCATCGACCGGGTGCGCGCCTCGCAGGCGTCGCGCGACCGCGATCTCACCGTCGGTATCCGCGACAGGGAACAGCCGTTCGATCACGTGGCAGAGACCGTCGAGACATCGCTCGAATATCAACGCGTCCGTCGCGCGATGGAGCGCATCACACCGGCCCAACGCCGCGTGATCGAACTCGTCCACGACGAGTACCTGGACCAAGCCGCGGTGGCCGAGCGACTGGGGATCAAGGTCGGGACAGTGAAGACCCGGCTCCGTGACGGTCTCATCGCCCTGAGACGAGAGCTGACGACGAGCGATGAACCGGAGGAGGCCTCCTCCCCGCGAACCTGCGGCAGCGACGCCGTTGAGGTGCGGCCCTCGTGGCCGTCCAGGGCGTGGCGCCCGCCGCCGAGCACGAAGCCGACGCACCGCTTCTGGCCGCGAAAGCGCGATGAAAAGTGCTGCGGCCAGCGGTTAGGATTCCTTTTCGGGGGAAAGATGTCTCACACGCGGGCTCGAAGCCGAGCCAATTCACTGCCGAGGTCGGTTCGGCGACGCGGACTCGCGGCGGTCGGTCTGGCCGGTGCCGTCGTGATCCTGCTCACCGGGTGTATCTCTATCGGCCACGGGGCCGACTCGATCTCGAAGCGGCACCATTCCGCGTCCGCACGCCCGACGGCGACCGCGTCCGACTCGGCGTCCGCCTCCGCCGACCCCGGTCCTGAGAGCGGCTCGGCGTCCGCTGAGCCCGTCGCCCCGGATCCCGCGAACTCGCGACCGGCCACGCCCGAACCCGTCGCGACGCCCGTGCCGCGGCCCACGCTGACGGCCGTGCCGCGCGGAACCGTCGTGGCCGAAGGCGACGTCGCGTCACCGAAGGGCAGCATCCACTTCCACTACCGCATGGTCGCCGACGGCGACAACACCTACTCGGCCCAGTACTCGGGCTTCACGTCCACCCTGCCCGTGCCCGTGTCGGCGACCCTCATCGACATCGCACCGAAAGTCGGCGACGGGCTGACCTACCACGGCGTCGGCGACCACCGACTCGGCGGTCCGACGACCACGGCCGCACCCACCTCGACGGCCTCGCTCGGCGGATCGGGCCAGCCGTCGTACCTCGGCACGCTCGTGACCTACTCGTCGGCGCCCTCCGAGAGCGGCGTCCCGACCGAGATCGGGCCGAACAAGGTCCTCGCCGTCACGTCCATCCGGTGGTCTATCCCGGTGCGCCAGTCGAACGTGCATCCCGTCGACCACGGAACGCGGCCCTATGCCGCCGGCGCTCTCACCGCCACGACGGCCAGGGGCACACCGAAGCAGTACCGCGTCGCCACGGGCGACACCACGGCCGAGGTGGCCGCGCGCTTCGGGATCTCGACCGAAGACCTCATCTGGTTGAACGCGAATCTCGAGGTCTTCGGCGACCAGCAGTACCTGTACGCCTCGACGACGCTGAATCTCGACCCCGACAGCCTCTGACGGCGCCGCGCGGTCAGAGCAGGCGGCGTTCGAGCGCCCAGGCGGTCAGCTCGTGCCGCGACGAGAGCTGCAGTTTGCGAAGCACGCTCGAGACGTGCGTCTCGACGGTCTTCACCGAGATGAACAGCTCGGTGGCGACCTCCTTGTACGCGTAGCCGCGCGCGATCAGGCGCATCACCTCGCGCTCGCGCGCCGAGAGCCGGTCGAGCTCGTCGACGGCCTCCGCCTGCTCGCCGGCCGCCGCACCGAAGGCGTCGAGCACGAACCCCGCCAGCCGGGGCGAGAACACCGCGTCACCGCCCGCGACGGCCCGAACCGCAGCACTGACCTCGGCCCCCGAGCTGCCCTTGGTGATGTAGCCGCGCGCACCGCCTCGAATCACTCCGACCACGTCTTCGGCGGAATCCGACACGCTCAGGGCGAGGAACCTCGTGGACGGGCAGCGACCGGCCGTCCGCCGGAGAACCTCGGCACCGCCACCCCCGGCGCCACCGGGGAGGTGCACGTCGAGCAGGACCACCGTGGGCGTCTCGGCCACGATGGCCTCCACCGCGGAGTCGACGTCGGCCGCCTCGGCCAGGACACGAAGGTCAGGATCGAGGTCGGCTCGGAGGCCCGAGCGGAAGATGGAGTGGTCGTCGACGATCACGACCGAGATCTCGCTGTCGTGCTGGTCGCTCATTCGTCCTCGCTCCGCTCCAGGTGGAGGTGCACCTCGGTGCCGATTCCTCCGGCGCCCGGACGCACCCTCGCCGCGCCGCCGGCTCGCCTCATCCGCCCCATTATCGACTCCCGGACCCCGAGGCGGTCCTCCGGGACGTCGTCGAGAGCGAAACCTGCGCCACGGTCTCGAACGAACACGTCGACCGAGCGCGCCGCGCTCTCCAGATAGACGGAGACGTCGCCTCCGGCGTGCCGCGCAGCGTTCAGCATCGACTCCCGCGCCGCCGCCGCCACCTCGCCGGTGCCGAGTTCGGAGGTCTCCCCCACGACGACGACCTCGATCCGCACCGGGTAGTCGAGTTCGAGGGCCGCCGCGAAGTCGCGGAGATCGGCCGCCAGGTCGCGCTCGACCGCCTGGGCTCCGGCGTAGAGCCAATCGCGCAGCTCGCGCTCCTGCGCTCGCGCGATCCGGGCGACCTCGCTCGACGCTCCGGCGCGGTTCTGGATCAGCGCGAGGGTCTGCAGCACCGAGTCGTGCAGGTGGGCCGCCATCTCGGCTCGCTGTTCGTCGCGCACCTGTTCCGTGCGCCGAGCCGCCGTCTGGCGGCGGAGCGTCAGCGCCTCCGGGCCGATCGCGACGGCCGCCGCCGACGCCGCGGTCACGACGACGAGCAACCAGAGCCACCCGGCCCCCGGCTGCAGTGAGATCAGGGCGACCAGGAACGCGAGGACGACAAGGCCGCAGCCCACGCCGACGCGTTGCAGGAAGGCCGTTCGGATCGCCTCAGGATCGAGAGGCACGTCGACGTAGCGCGACCAGGCGATCGAACCCAGCGCGAGAGCGATGACGAGAGGAACGGTGAGAGCCAGGATCGACGTCGACCCGGTGAGCAGGATGGCCACGAACGACAGCACCGCCAGCGCCGCTGCGAGGTCCACGAGCAGCGTCGGGACGGGAACACGCCGCTGCACCGGCGCCTCGGCGGAGGCCGAGTCGCGGCCCTCCGGCGTGCGCAGCGGAGTCAGAGCCCACAGCCACAGGTAGAGCAGGATCCCGGCCCCGCCGGCGAGGTTGGACAGCGCGAACGCCCAGCGCACCCCCGCCACCGACCAGCCGAGGTGCTCGGCGAGCCCTTCGCTGACGCCGCTGACAGCGCAGTCGCGCGGACGCGTCATCCTGCGCGCCCCCGGCGCCCGCGCGCCCGACCCTGCCGTTGTGCTCACCAGAGCATCCAACCATCCTCGTGCGCCCCCGACAGCCCGGAGGGACGGATCTCAGGGTCGGCTCAGGGCGATACCTGATAGCGGCGACCTCCGAGCACGCGCCACCATCGGAGCATGTCAGAGAACACTCCTCCCACCGCCTCGCCTCGGCCCGCCACAGCACCCGGCCAAGGCTTCTTCGACTGGGTCCGCCGACTCGGTGTGAGCCGCGGCGACGCCTGGATCGGCGGCGTCTGCGGCGGTCTCGCCGCGCGATTCGGCATCGACCCGATCATCGTGCGCGGGATCGCCGTGGTGGTCGCCCTCCTCGGCGGCCCGGCGTTCCTCCTCTATGCCCTGGCCTGGCTGCTGCTGCCCGACGCCGCGGGCAGGATCCACCTCGAGAGCCTCATCCGGGGCGTCTTCGACGCCGCGACCGTCGGAGTCATCGTCTTCGTCCTCTTCGCGTTCCTCCCCATCGCTCAAGGCGTCTGGTGGGTCGCGGGGTGGCCGTTCGGCGGCTCGTCGGGCTGGCCGGAGTCGCTCGGAAAGGTGTTCTGGAGCGCCGTCGTCGTCGCCGCGATCGTGCTGCTGGTCGTCTGGGCCTCGCGCAGGGCGGGCGGCTGGGGCGCCTCCGGGTGGGCAGGGCCCTCCGGGGAGAAGGCGACCCAGGATCCTGCGTTCCCCGGAACGGGTCAGGAGACCGGCCCGAACACGGCCGGCTTCGCGCCCACTGTCCCCCGACGGCGCCGATGCCCCCGATGCAGGGTGCCGCGCCCGGCGTCGTCGACGACTGGCGCGCGCGTCAGGCCGAGTGGAAGCTGCAGTACGACCAGTGGAAGCGGCAGCAGGCCGACCTCTCGCGCGATCTCCGCGAGCAGCGCACGGCCGAGTCGGCCCGCCTCCAGGCCGAGGCTCTCGAGCGAGCTCGACTCGACCGCCTGGCCAACCCGCGGACCAGCGGGCCCTTCGTCGCCATGTCGCTCGGCGTCGCGGTGATCGTGGGTGCCCTGGCGTCGTCGATCGCCTGGAGCGCCCTCGGCATCCGCGACTTCCAGACCGCGTTCGGATTCGCCGCTGCCACCGGGGTGGTCGGTCTCTCGATGGTCGTCGCCGGTCTCCTTCGACGCCGCAGCGGCTTCCTCGCCTTCGTCGCGATCGCGCTCACCCTCGTCACCGTGCTCCTGCTCACCGGACGAGCCTTCGACACGTCCCTCTTCGACGGCCTTCCGTCGTTCACCTTCTCCTTCTGACACCCCCGCCGGCCCCTGACACCGCCGCCCGGCCACACCGACCAGAGAGGTCCCCGCCATGACCGACGAGACCCAGCCGACGAATCCAGCCGACGACCCGACGGCGCCCGACACCGCCGCCACCCGACCGATGCCCACCTCCGGCACCGTCTCCCACGAATCGTCGACGCCCCGCATCCGCTGGGCCGGCGTGGTCTGGGGCGCCCTGTTCTGCGCCTTCGGAGTCGTGTCGATGGTGGTGCTGTCGACGCCCGCGAACCGCCACGCGTTCACCTCGTGGGTGAACGGCCTCGGGCCCTCGGGCGCCGGAGTCGTGGCCCTGGTCGCCGTCGGGATCCTGGTCCTCCTCCTCGGGATCCTCGGCGCTGCAGGACGCGCCCAGCGACTGCGCTGAGTAGCCGCGGCGACGGGCGGCCTATGGGTGTCAGCCCGCCGACTCCCACAGCTCGATCGGCAGTCCCTCGGGATCGTGGATGCGCGCGAACCGCCCGAAACCTCCGGCATCCCACTCGGGCCGACGCTCGACGGCGATCCCTTCGGATTCCAGCCTCGCGACGAGCTCGTCGAGGTCGGTGACGCGGAGATCGAGCATGAACGACTGGTTCTCGGCGAAGTAGTCGCTCTCGGCAGGGAACGGAGCGAACACGGTCGTGCCCGCCTCCTGGCTCCAGACGCGGTCGGCGCCCGCTTCGATCCCGAGGTGGTCCCGGTACCACGCCGCCCTCGCCTCCGGATCGACGCTGCGGAAGAAGACTCCGCCGATTCCCGTCACGCCCACGGCGCACCTCCGCTTTCGTCCGATCGGCTCCGAAAGCCGTCCGGCGGCCCACCGCCGATTGACGGCGACGATAGCACCGGCTGCGGTTCTCCGACTTCCGCAGCGCGCGCCCGAAGCGACACGTCGGGGCGACCTGCCAGAGTGGGGCGATGATCCAGGACGCCCTCGCAACGGCTCGACTCTCGCTCGTCCCGCTGAGCGACGATCACCTCGACTTCGAGGTGGCTCTCGACGCGGACCCGAGCGTCATGCGCTACCTCGGCGAGGGGTTCCCCGCGGCCGTGACGAGGTCGAACGCCGCCACACCGAACGTCTCGCGTCGGCGAAGGACGGCCTCGGCTTCTGGGCGGGCTTCGTCGACGGAGAGTTCGCCGGCTGGTGGCTGCTCGAAGCGACGCCGGACGACGCGCGAGGACCCGCCGAGGTGGGTTACCGCCTTCTCCCGGCCTTCTGGGGTCGGGGGCTGGCTTCGGAGGGCGCGGCGGCGCTGCTCGACCACGGCTTCCGCCGGCTCGACCTGCCGAAGATCTTCGCCGAGACGATGGCGGTCAACACGGCGTCGAGGGCCGTCATGAGCCGCCTCGGCATGAGGCACGTCGCGACCCGCGGGGAAGGAGCCGTCGGCGCCGTCGAGGGCTCTGCGCAGGGCGTCGTCGACTACGTCATCACGCATGCGGAGTGGCTCGCCGGCCGGGGCCGGCCCGCAGCCGTCGAGCGCGGCATCGCGCAGCCGTTCACCGGCGAGCAGATCGCCGGCACCATGGTCACCGTCGGCTCTTCCGACCCGGACTGGCCGCGGCAGTACCGGAGCGCGGCGGCCGACCTCCTGGCCGCCCTCGGGGCCAGGATCACGGCGATCGAGCACATCGGCAGCACGGCGGTTCCCGGGTTGGTCGCGAAGCCGATCATCGACATCGCCGCTCGGGCGGCCCCGGGCGTCGACCCGTTCTCGCTGCACGACGCGATCGACGCCCTCGGGTACCGTCCGCACACCGCCGGCCCGAAGAACCACGCCGTCTTCGTGAAGAGCGCGGGTTCGGAGCGCAGCCACCTCCTGCACGTGTTCGCGGACGACCAGTGGGACACGTGCAACCAGCGCCTGTTCCGAGACAAGCTCCTCCACGACGAATCGGCCAGGCGTCGCTACGCCGAGCTGAAGGTCGCTCTGGCGTCGTCGGCGACCGACGGCAAGCAGTACACGGCCGGCAAACGGGCTCTCGTCGAGGAGCTCCTGCACGAGGAGCAGGCCGCCCGCGGCCTCCCCTCACCACCGCCTGGGAGAAATAGGCGACAGCGCAGGTGCGCGCCCTCCGCACTGCGGAACGGAGCCTCGCCCTATCGTGGACGGATGCGGCACCTCCTCCGACTCGACGATTTGCGGCCGGACGACCTCGGGGCCCTCTTCGAGCTGGCCGATGCCTACCGGCAGGGCGCGGGCCCCACGACCACCGGGGCGGCAGCGCTGTTCTTTCCGGCGACCAGTCTCCGCACCCGCGTGTCCTTCGAGCGCGGCGCAGCTTTGATGGGCCTTCAGCCGATCTCGTTCCCGCCCGAGACTCTCGACAAGCCCGAGTCCCTCGACGACGTCGCCGGATACTTGGCCGCGTGGGTCGACGTCCTGGTCGTCCGGCACCCCGACCTTCGTGTCCTCGAGGGCCTGGCCGAGTCCGACGCCATCCCGATCGTCAACGCGATGACCGACGACAACCACCCCTGCGAAGTCCTCTCCGACCTCTACGCTCTGGCGCAGACTCGCGATCCGCGGCGACTCCGGTTCCTCTTCGTCGGGGCGGACGGGAACATCGCCCGCGCCTGGGCCGAGGCCGCTCGGGCCTTCGACCTCGACCTCGTACAGTGCTGCCCAGAACGCCTCGCCACCGCGGGCGTCGCCTGGACCGACGACCTGCCGTCCGCGGTCGCCCGGGCCGACGTGATCCTGACCGATTCTCCCGGTGCGCACGGAGAAGAACTCGAGGCGTTCAGGATCACCGGCGCCCTCCTCGACCGAGCTCCCTCCGGCGTGCAACTCGCGCCGTGTCCCCCGTTCCAGCGAGGACGCGAAGTCGGCCTCGACGCCCTCGCGAGCCCCGCCTTCGTCGGCTACGCCTTCAAGGCCACCCTGCTGCCCGTGCAGCAGGCCGTCCTCGCCCGATCGCTCGGTCTCGGGTGACTCCGCCCACGGAGGCGCCCGGCGACACGGGGCGCCGGGGCGAACGGCCGACGGCGGACGTGCTTCGCGCGTTCGGCGCGGCGGCTGTGCCCGAACTTCTGGCCGGGGGCCGCGGCCTCACGTGGCGCGCGGGCAACGTCGTGCTGCGCCCGGCCGGCGAGGAGGACGAAGCGACCTGGAAGTCCGAGACGCTGTCGGTGCTCGCGGAGTCCGACGACTTCACCGTGCCCCGGCCTCTTCGCACCGCGGAGGGCGCGTGGGTTCGCGACGGCTGGGAGGCTCTGGAGTGGATTCCCGGAGACGCTGATCCGGCGCGCGTCGACGACGTCGTGCGAGCCGGGCTGGCGTTCCAGCGAGCGATCGCGGTGACGACTCCACCGGCGTTCATCTCAGCGTCGACCGACCTGTGGAGCCGTGCCGACCGGATGGCCTGGGAGGAAGACCGTCTCCCCCGACACGAGCTGCTGCGCCAGGTGGCGGAGGAATTCCGGCCCGTCGAAGCCCGCTCCCGGATCATCCACGGCGACCTCCTCGGCAACGTGCTGTTCTCGGCCGGACGGCACCCGGCGATCATCGACTGGGCGCCGTACTGGCGACCGCCGGGCCTCGGGGCGGCGATCGCGGTGGCGGATGCCGCCTGCTGGCACGGCTACGACCTCGTCGGTCTCGCCGACGACCACGGCATCGCGGAGTGGCGCCAGTTGCTGCTGCGCGCGCTGGCATTCCGGATGGCCACGCAGCATCTGCACGAGCGCTGGGATGACGACTTCACCGATCGCCACGCGCCGGTCGTCGCTGCTGTCGTCGCCCTGCACGAGAGCTGACGGATTAGGCCCTGCCGACTACCGGCCGCGCCGATCAGCGCCGCAGGCGAGAGGCGACTCGCCCGAGAAGCCCGCGCAGGGCGGGAGCGCGACGATCGACGAGGAACACCCAGCCACGTGCGCGATCGCTGAGCGGCTGGAGCTCGTGGTCTGCGGGAAGCGGAGGCAGAGGCATGCGAGCCGTCACGACGGCGTGATCCTGCGATTCGATCGACGGCCCAGCCGTGAAGCGCACCACGACGGCATAGCGCCCGGGCGCCGGCAGATCGTTCGTCGAGATGCGTGCGTGCCAGCGATCACCGTCGACGACGAGGTCGAGCGAGGTCTCCGTCTCACCCTGCAGCGCGAGGCTCGCGCCTTCGACTCCCTCGGGCCAGGGCAGCGGCCCGGAGAGCGCCAACGTCGACGGTGTCGCATCGACGGTGTCGACGACCAGAGGCACGGCCCGGCGAACCAGCGACACGCGACGGACGGCCGCGGCCTCGCCCGACCGCACGGCGGACAGCATCCAGCGCAGGATCACTGATTCCACCGTCGAACCATCGAGGGCCGTGACCGAGGCGGTCGCCGCGAGCGCCGTCACCGTCGTCTCGAGAGCAGCGACCTCGGCGAGGGCCGCGTCGTTCGCCAGGGCCGTGAGCGGCCCGTCGACCAGCAGGGCCCCGACGTCCAGCCCGCCTGCACCGCTCTCGTCGAGGGCGACGAGAGCCTCCGCCCAGGCGCGCAGGCCCGCCGCATCGAACTGTCGGGAGGATCTCGCCGCTGCCGCGGCCACCGCGAGCTGCCGGGCCTCGTCGATCCTGCCCGCCTCGACGAGGGCGACGAGCGCGCGCCGATCGGCCGTGGCCGTCTCGAACCCGTCGCGCGGCACGGCGGCTACGAGCTCCGCGAACGCACCGAGCACCGCAGGGTCGGCCGCCTGACCCGCCGCCAGCTGCGTGAGGTAGCCGCTGAGGTGCACCCAGCCGTCGGCGTCGAAAACGAGTCGGGAGTACTGCTGGGTGACGCCGGGGTCGCCCAGCGCGGCCACGCGGCCCGCGCAGGCCAGCTCCTGCTCGAAGTAGAGGCGGGCCGCGATCTCGGGGGCGTACCGGCGGTCATGGACGTCGACCCGGGGCGATCGCGGTAGAGGTACACGCAGTCGGGTACCACGTCGATGGCGGTCGCCAGGGTGAACGCACGGGTCATCGGCAGGATGTCGTCGGTGCGGGCGATCTCGGGAAAGGCCAGCGAGTGGTCGTCCCAGAACGAACGCCGGAACATGCGGTTCCACGCCGCGCGCCCGCTCACCAGCGACGGGAGGTCGACGGGCTTCGCTCCGACGACATGCGTGTCGAAGGGGTACCAGCGCGCGGTCGGGCTCCACGTCGACGTCGGCGAGAACTTGAGGTGGTCGCCGATGGCGAAGTCCGAGCCGCTCGACTCGAGGGTCGCGACCAGCGCCGCGTACGCACCTCGCGGGACCAGGTCGTCGGCGTCGGCGAAGACGAGGTAGCGCCCGGTCGCCAGGCCGACACCCGTGTTGCGTGCGGCTGCGGCTCCGGTGGTGTCGGCGACGTGGTGCAGGATCCTGCCGTCTCGTCTCGCGTGCTCGGCCAGACGCTCACCGGTGCCGTCCGTCGAATGGTCGTCGACCACCACCACTTGGAGTTCGTCGCCTCCTTGCGCGAGGACGCTCGCGAGGAGCTCGTCGATCCAGGGCTCGACGTCGCGTGCGGGAATGACGACGCTGACGAGCGGTGCGGTGTCGATGGGATTCTCCTCGGTGGGCGGTGCGGGCGTTCGCGTTCGATTCTGTCGCATCGGCGCCCCGGGCGGCGCTGTACCCCGTTCGAGGTTCTGGCGTACCCCCGTCATTCTCTTTAGGCTCAGGGCTCAGCACATTCTTCATCTACTGAAATCGGGTTCATAGATGCTCCATGTCATTCGCCGCGCCTCCGTGACGCTGGCTCTGGCCAGCGCGCTCGTCGCGATCGCCATCACCCCTGCCCAGGCGGCGAGCGCTCCGGCGCGCGTGAGCGGCCTCGTGTCGAGCACCCAGAACTGGGCTGCAAAGACCGTGCTGATCAAGTGGAAGGCCATGGCCGGCGTCACGTACACGGCGAAGTACTCGACGTCGAAGTCCTTCACGTCGGCGACCTATCGGAACACCACCGGCGCAGCGGCGAATCTGACCGGCATTCAGCCCGGCCACACCTACTACGCCGTCGTGCGCGCCGTGAAGGGCAAGTCGGTCGGCGCGTACTCGACCACCATGTCGTTCTCGCTCACGCCGGGATACACCGGCCTCTTCTCCTCCGTCGCCGCGAAGCCCGCCAGCAACGGCGTCACCGTCACCTGGGGCGCGGCGCCCTACGCGACCGACTACCGCGTCGTCTCCTCCGCCGGCCCCAACCCGAACCGCCGCCCCGACTACTGGGCGCCATCGACGAGCGCCTGGTTCTCGGCGTTCGACCCGGTCACGAAATCGCGGACGATCACCGGGAGCGACGCCAACCTGACCAAGACGGCCTACGGCAACCCGATCTACGCGCACGTCGAGGCCAGGAGCACGATCAAACCGTCCACGCACACGCGCGACTCGAAGCAGGTCGTCGCCTGGCCGACTCCGGTCGCACCCGACAAGTCGGCTCTGCCTGTGAAGTTCGGGAGCTACAACGTGGAGTGCGGTGGATGTGAGAAGTCCGGTACTCCGAAGTGGCCCACCCGCGGCCCGTTGGTCGCCCAGAACGTCACCGCCCAGAAAATCGACGTCCTGACCGCCCTCGAGGCGAGCGGCGACGCCGACAACAACAGCAAGACGGGCTGGAACGAGATCTACCTCGACCTCGACAAACGTCTGGCGAACCTCACGCTCACCGACACCGGTACGGCGCCGAGCAAGCCCAATCAGGGCAACCGCATCTACTACAACCCGGCGAAGTACACGCTCGTCGGCAAGGGGTGGCTCCGAGGAATCCACGACTACAGTCAGCCGGCCGGCTCACCCGACCTCAACACGCCGTGGGCCGAGCTCCAGTCCAAGGACGCCACGAAGACCACGTTCATCGTGGTCGCCGCGCACTACGGGATCCCCACGACGACGAACAAGAACACGCGCAAGAACCAGCTCGGCCAGGATTCCGCCGAACTGCTCAAGGCGCTGGCAGCGGTGAACACGAGCAAACTGCCCGTGATCCTCGGTGGCGATTTCAACGACAACCGCTATCCCGAAGGCCGCACCGATGGAGCTCAGCCGACCCTCATCCGCGGAGGCTTCTACGACTCGTCGGCGGCGCTCGCTCGTCACGGGACGACGCGGTCGACCTACAACGACTCGCTCCCGCCGGTCAAGCAGCCAGGCGACCCGAACGGCGACGGCCAGCGGATCGACTACATCCTGACCCAGGGCTTCCAGGGAAGCGACCAGTTCACGAACAACTACATTCCGGTCGGAACGAACGGGAAGCAGATGACCACCGTTCCGTCCGACCACAACCTGATCGACGCCAGCCTCCACGTGCCCGCGAAAAGGGTGAGCTGACCGAGACGGGCCCGCTGTCGGTCGGCTGATAAAGTCGGCGGCACCCATGACCGAGAAGCCTTTCACCGTCGCCGCTGTCATCGCGACGTACAACGTCGCCCGCTACCTTCCCGATTTCCTGGCTTCGCTCCAGCGCCAGACGATCGGTATCGAACACGTGCAGCTCGTGTTCGTGGATGACGGGTCGACCGATGACGGTCTCTCGATCCTGCGCGCCTGGGCTTCGGGGCGCGAAGCCCACGTGACAATCATCACGCAGGAGAATCAGTGGGTCGCCGCTGCCCGCAATGCGGGGCTGCCGAGCGTCGATGCCGACTGGGTCACCTTCGCCGATCCCGACGACGTCCTGGACGACCGATACTTCGACGAAGTGGTGAAGTTCATCGAGCTCCACGGCGGTGGCGACATCGCCCTCCTCGCCGCCCACCAGATGCGTCTCACCGACGACGGCGCGCTGACCGACACGCATCCGCTTCGCGCCAAGTTCGGAAAGAAGTCCCGGATCGTCGACCTCGAGCTCGAGCCCGTCATCCAGATGAGCGTCAACTCCGCCTTCTTCCGGGTCGACGCGATTCGATCCGCCGGGGTTGCATTCGACGGCCGCGTGAGGCCGGTCTTCGAAGACGCCCACTTCATCGGCCGCTACCTGCTCCAGACCGGCGGGCACGTGCTGGGGCTCATGTCGTCGGCCAAGTATCACTACCGGATCCGCTCCGACGGCTCCAGCCTCATGCAGACCTACTTCAACCGCCCGGAGAAATACACCAGTGTCCCCCGGTACGGGCACCTCGATCTCCTGCGACTGGCCCAGTCGAAGGGCGGCGTTCCGCGGTGGCTCGAAAACCTCGTGCTCTACGACCTCTTCTGGTACTTCAAGGATGAGCGCGGCATCTTCTCCCCGACCGCGGCTGCGCCGGAGGAGGTCTTCGACGAGTTCCACGAACTCGTCGGCGAGGTCGCTTCGATCTTGTCGGCCGACTCCATTTATGCCTTCAGCGTCATGTGGGTGGAGGAGGCCATCAAGCTGGCGCTCACGGTCGGTTATCGCGACCCCTCCTATCGCAGCGAGACAGCGTCTCTCGACCGCGTCGACGAGACACACCAGCTCGTCGCCCTGAGCTACTGGTTCACCGGGGACCTGCCGGACGAGCTCTTCACCGTCGACGGACGCCCCGTCGAACCCGAATACGAGACGATTCAAGATTTCGTCTTCTTCGGCCGTGCGCTCGTGCGCCAGAGGCATGTCTGGCTCCGCCGGGGTGAGGCGACGAGCGTCACCGTCGACGGACGCCGCCTGCCCATCGACATCGAACAGCGCCTCGTACCGCTCGAAGTCCTCACGTTCCGGCAACTGCGACCATTCATCCTCACCCAGCGAGAGGGCGGCCTCGAGCGCTTCGAGGCGGGCGATCAGTCGATCGGACAACGCCTGCGTCTGAAGGCGGAGGCCCGACTCCGCCTCGCCCGCGAGGCCCTCCGGCCCGACAATCGTTTCGACCGCAAGCTGGAGTGGGCCCTTCGCTCGAAGAAGACGCGCGAACGGTTCGCCGACGCCTGGGTCTTCATGGACCGAGACACCGACGCCAACGACAACGCCGAACACCTCTATCGCCACGTCTCGAAGACGCACCCCGAAATCAACTCCTGGTTCGTCCTCGAACGAACCTCGCGAGATTGGAACCGGCTGCAGGCCGAAGGTTTCCGACTCGTGGAATACGGGTCGTTCGACTGGTACCTCCTCCTGTTCCATGCGGAACACCTCGCCTCCTCCCACATCGACCAGTACGTCGTCGACCCCTTCCGAGAAGATCGCTACGGAAAGCGCCGGTTCAAGTTCACGTTCTTGCAGCACGGGGTGACGAACTACGACATCTCCCGCTGGGTCAACACCAAGCCGGTAGAGCTGTTCGTCACGGTCACGCCGCAGGAGCGCGACACGATTGCGGGGACCGGTCAGTACGTCTTCTCCGACCGCGAGGTGCTCTTGACGGGATTTCCCCGTCACGACGCGCTGCTTCGGAAGCGGGCCGCGTCCAGTGAGCGCGATCTGATCGTGGTAATGCCGACCTGGCGAAAGAAGCTCGCAGGCGAACAGGCCGCAGGCTCCAATGAACGCGCGAAGAACCCAATGTTCATGACGAGCGAGTTCGCGTCCAACTATCAGGCACTCCTTCGTTCGTCGAAGCTGCAGGGACTCGCAGCACGCTCGGGCAAGAGACTCGCGTTCATGCCCCATCCCAATATTCGCCCGTATCTCGCCGACTTCGACCTGCCCCCTCACGTCGACATCCTCGACTTCGCCACGAACAACGTGCAGGACGTTCTCGCTCGGGCAGCGGGATTCGTGACCGACTACTCCTCCCTCGCCTTCGACGCCGCGTTCCTCGACGTTCCGGTGATCTACTTCCAATTCGACAGCGAATCGTTCTTCGATGGCACTCACGTCGGTCGTCGCGGAACCTTCGACTACGCGCGAGACGGTTTTGGTCCGGTTGCTACGGACGTCAAGGGGTGGAAGCAGCCATCGAGAGAATCGGTGCCGTCGACTTCTCGTCCGAGGATATCTATCGGGCTCGTGCCGGTGCCGCATTCGTCACTCGCGACGAGCACAGTTCCGAACGTGTGTTCCAGGCCATGCGTGCGCTCGACGGCGGCCCGCGGCCCGTTGGACGCAGCGCCGAGGCTGGCGCTCCTAATGACCGGCAAGCAGAGGCCTCCTCACCATGCTGATAATCTCGACAGGCACGATCACCCGAGATGCACAAGAAAGATGGTCCTATGTGGGGTCGGACGACTCTCCCGAAAAGTGTGACCTGTGGCTGACGGCGCGGTGACCCAGGCTCCTTCGTTCGTCGTCTCAGTCGTCATCGCGACCTACAACGTCGCCAAATATCTACCTGAATTCCTCGCTTCGCTCGAGGCGCAGACCATTGGCATCGAGTCGGTTGAACTCATCTTCGTCAACGACGGCTCGACCGACCGCAGTGGTGAGCTCGTCGGATCGTGGGCCGCGGGCCGCGAGTCTCACGTGCGCTACATCGAGCAGACCAATGGAGGCGCAGCCGCCGCCAGAAATGCCGGACTCGAGCTTGTCACGGGCGCCTGGGTGACCTTCGCCGACCCAGACGATGTGCTGGACAGCCGCTACTTCGAAGAGGTCGAGAAGTTCATCACGCTTCATGCGCGACCGGACATGGCTGTCCTCGCGTCCCACCTCATGATCCTCGACGAGAGCACGAAGGAGTACAAGAACTCCCACGCACTGAGGGCCAAGTTCAACAAGGGAAGCCGCGTCGTCGATCTTCTCGTCGAGCCGACCGTACAGATCAGCGGAGGAACCACGTTTGTCCGCGTGTCGGATCTGCGTTCGTCGGGACTCCGATTCGATGAGCGGGTGCAGCCCAACTTTGAGGATGGCCACTTCATATCCCGGTTCTTCCTCCAGACGGACACTCACCTCCTCGGCATTATGGCGTCTGCGAAGTATTTCTACAGGACGAGACAGGACGGCTCGTCACTCATCCAGAGCAGTCAAATCAAGCCGGAGAAATACACGACCCTGCTCCGCCTCGGATTCTTGAGCCTCCTCCGAGAGGCCGCCCTGCTGGGGCCAGTGCCCCGGTGGCTCGAAAACGTCGTGCTCTACGACCTCATCTGGTACTTCAAGAACGAGATGGCCATCCGGTCGTTGACGGCTGCGGCACCCGCGGACCGCTTCGATGAGTTTCATGCGCTGGTCGGCGAGATCCTCTCACTCATCAGCAAAGACGCCATCCGGACCTTCGACCTCATGGGCGTCGATTTCATCATCAAAGAGACCCTGCTCTTCGGCTACTCGAGTGAGTCTCGTGAACCCGAGTACGTCCGGATCATGGAAGTCGACGAAGCCCGCCAGCAGGTCCACCTGAGCTACGTGTTTGCGGGCCCCCTCTCCCGGAGCGGCTCGTAGTCGATGGAGTCGCAGTAACGCCCGAGCACTCGACGATCCAAGACTTCAACTTCTACGGACGAACCCTCATGCGCCGCCGCCATCTATGGCTCGCGCGAGGGCAACGAACCGCCGTCCACGTGGCCGGACGACAGCTCTACATTTCGCGAACGGATCAGTGGGGCAATCCCGAGCACCTGACCTTCAAGCAGCTCAATCCCGTCATCGAGGCTCAACGCAAGAGAACCCGCGAGCGGTACGCGAAACCCAGCGAACGAATCAAAGACCGTCTCTCCGCCAGTCTCCGGTCGACGGTGGACTCGGGGAAGAAGCGCTTCGCGAAGCCCTCGGTGCTCGACTGGTGGTTGGGGGTGCGACTCCACTCGGGAGGAGTCCAGAACAAGTTTTCCCATGCCTGGGTTTTCATGGACCGTAACACCGATGCGAACGACAACGCGGAGCACCTCTACCGTCACGTCCGAACGCACCACCCCGAGATCAACGCCTGGTTCGTCATCGAAAAAGACACGGACGACTGGCAACGCCTCCAGGCGGAGGGCTTCCGCCTCGTCGCCTACGGCTCCCGCGAGTGGAAACTCCTGATTCTGAGCGCTGATCATTTGGCGTCGTCACACATCGACCACTACGTGGTGCGGCCACTTGACTGGCGCCGCTACGGTCTTCCTCGATTCCACTACACGTTCCTCCAGCACGGCATCACGAAGGATGATCTCTCGCGATGGCTCAACATCAAGCCGATCGATCTCTTCGTGACCGTCACCCCCGCGGAGAAGCAGTCCATCGCGGGCCCCGGCCCCTACAAGTTCAGCGACAAGGAAGTCGTGATGACCGGCTTCCCTCGACACGATTCGCTCTTGAGAAAGCGCTCAGCGCAACCTCCCGAAGGGATAGATGCCATCGTCATCCTGCCGACGTGGCGTCAAATGCTTCTGGGGCCGGCACTCCCCGGCTCCAACCGCCGGTCGAAGGGCGTGAACTTCAATGAAAGCGTCTATGCGCAGAAATACAAAGAGCTTGTTCAGTCACCTCGACTGAAGGCCATCGCCGACGCCGCAGGCAAACACATCGTTTTCATGCCCCATCCCAACATGCGACCGCATCTCGAAGACTTCTCCGTCCCTCCCCACGTGAGACTCCTGAGCTTCGCCGAAGAGAATGTGCAGGACGTCTTGGCCCGCGCACGGTTCATCATCAGCGATTATTCGTCGCTCGCATTCGAGGGCTCCTACCTCGGTGTCCCCGTCGCCTACTTCCAATTCGACGCCGACGAGTTCTTCAACGGGCTCCACATCGGTCGACGTGGGTACTTCGACTACGCCCGAGACGGGTACGGTCCCGTAACGAACAGTGTCAATGGCACCCTGGACGCACTCGAAGAATCCGCGGCCCACGATTTCGAATTGCAAGAGCCCTATCGCGAGCGAGTCGCCAGCAGCTTTCCAACGCGCGATGAAAACAATTCCGAACGAGTCGTACAAGCGATGCGGGCTCTCGACGGTGGTCCTCGCCTCATTGAGCCACGCGTCATCGATCTGGATCACAGCCGTCTGCCGGAAGGCCGCCAGGCGTGACACTGACTGGGCCCGCACGGGCCGGATGGATCTTTTAAATGGTCGAGCTCTCGCCCGCGGTATTCCGGCCTCGTAAACCGAGCGAAGTCGGACGCCCGCGTTACGCGGCCCTCGATGCCGTCAGGTTCATTGCTGCCGCGGCCGTGGTCGCGTTCCACTACACGGCGAGAACGACCTCGTCCTGGCCCGAGCCGATCTCGAGCATTGCGCCTGGCCTCGTGCGTGTGACGAAATTCGGCTATTTCGGAGTCGATCTCTTCTTCGTCGTCAGCGGCTTCGTGATCCTGATGAGCGCGTGGGGGCGCCCTTTACCAGCCTTCGTCGCCTCGCGCATCTCTCGCCTGTACCCGGCCTATTGGGTCAGCGTGATCATCACGGCCGCCGTCCTGGTCCTCTTCGGGACGGTGAAGATCACGGCGGGCCAGGTCGCTGTCAATCTGACGATGCTTCAAAGCGTGGTCGGCGTTCCCGAGGTCGATGGCGTGTATTGGACGCTGTGGGCCGAGATGCGCTTCTATATCCTCATTGGGGTCTTCCTCGTGGTCGGCATTACGACGAAGCGAATCCTCATCTTCGCAGGAGTGTGGCCGGTTCTCTCGCTCCTGGCCTTTGAGAACAATTCGCACCTTCTCCGTATCATCCTGGTCGCGCCGTACGCCGGACTTTTCGCGGGTGGGATGCTTCTCTATCTCATCGTGCGAAACGGGTCAACGGTCATTGCCTGGTTGCTCCTAGCGGCCAACGTCCTGATGACCGTGCCGACCGCAGGCGCAAACGCTGCCAGCTCCATCTTCTCGACCACGGGCCTCCACCTCTCGTCGACCACGACGTGGCTGGTCACCGTCGGCTGCTTCGCCATCGTGGCACTCGTTGTGCTGACCCCTCTCAAACGGTGGCGATGGCGAGTTCTGACGATCGCCGGCAGCCTGACGTATCCGCTCTATCTCCTTCACGAGGAGATCGGGTACGTCATAATTCAGCACCTCGCGCCCCATACTCACTGGTGGGTCGCCGCCCTGGTCGCTGCCGCGACAGCACTCGTCTTGGCCGCGCTTGTGCACTATCTCGTCGAACGGCCGTTCATGCCGATGCTTCGGCGGGTCATCAGCCGAGAGCTGGAGCGATCAGACGACGGCGAGCCGAAGAAGCAGGAGTCTCAGACGGTCAGCTGATAAGCGTCGATGACCTCTTGCGCCGGCCCGATGGTCTGCAGCTCGCCGGAATCGAGCCAGGCGACCTCGTCGCACATCTCTTTCACCGTGTTCATCGAGTGGGAGACGAGGATCACCGTGCGGCCCTCGCCCTTCATCTCGGCGAACTTGGTGCGGCAGCGCTTCTGGAATGTCGCATCGCCGACCGAGAGCACCTCGTCGACGACGAGGATGTCGGGCGTCACCGCGATGGCCACAGAGAATCCGAGGCGCACGTACATGCCCGACGAGTAGTTCTTGACCGGCTGGTCGATGAAGTGGCCCACGCCGGAGAACGACACGATCTCGTCGAACTTGCGGGTGACCTCCTTGCGCGTCATGCCGAGGATCGACCCGTTCAGGAAGACGTTCTCGCGACCCGTCAGCTCGGGGTGGAACCCGGAGCCGACCTCGAGCAGTGACGCCTGCTTGCCGTTGGCGGTGATCGACCCCGACTCGGGCCACAGGATCTTGGCGAGGCACTTCAGAAGGGTCGACTTGCCCGACCCGTTGCGCCCGATGAGACCGAAGGTCTTGCCCTGCGGCACCTCGAACGAGATGTCTTTCAGCGCCCAGAAGTCTTCGTGAACCGACTTCTTACGGCGCATCACGGTGCTCTTCAGCGAGTCGTTGCGCTCGGAGTACATCCGGAAGCTCTTCGACACGTGGTCGACGGAGACGGCGACATTGCTCACAGGAGTTCCGCCAACTTCTTCTCGTTCCGGGAAAAGACGAAATAGCCCAGCGCCAGAGAGACGGCGGCCAGAAGGATGCAGGCCAACGAGTCACTCCAATGGGGCCAGCGGTTGTCGTACATGAGGTTCCGGAAGACGGTGGAGAAACGCTCCATCGGGTTCAATTTGTAGAGGTGCAGGATCCACGGCTTGTTGGCCTTGTCGGCCGCGTTCTGCACCAGCGTGAGCGGGTAGATGATCGGCGTGAGGTACATCCACATCTGAAGGGCGATGCCGATCAGGTGCTGCATGTCGCGGAAGTGCACGTTGACGATCGCGAGCATGAGCGCGAGCCCCGTGGCGAACGCGGCCAGCATCACCATGAAGAACGCGACCACGGGGATCCACGGCCAGATGAAGGAGCCGAAGCAGGCGAGGACGACGACGAGGAAGGCCATCTCGATCATCCACGTGAAGCCGTGCGCCCCGACGGTGGCGAGCGGCAGGTTCATCCGCGGGAAGTAGACCTTCTTGATCAGGGACCCGTTCGCCACGATCGACGACATGCCGGCGTTCAGCACGGAACGGAAGAAGATCCACGGCAGCAGACCGCACATCAGCCAGAGAGGGTAGAAGTGCAGACCGCTGGGGTCGCCGACCTCGAGCCGCGCCTTGAAGATGAACGAGTAGACGATCGTGTAGATCAGCATCGTCGCGAGCGGATTGATGAGCGACCAGAGCTGGCCGAACACCGTGCGACGGTACTTGCCCTTGACCTCTCGCGCGGTGAGGTTCGCCAGCAGTTCGCGCGACGAGACCAGGTCGGTCATGTAGGTCATCAAGAAACTCCGGGAAGTGAGAGCCTTCGGGCAGGCATCTCTTAAGGGGACGAACCATTCTCACATGCTTACGGCCGTCTCGAGGTTCACACACCGTTCAGCCGGGCGCCATCTCGATGTGGTCGTATCCATAAAGGGACGTGGTATCGGGACGGGCCTTGTAGGCTCGACCGGTGCGAGTCATCTTCAGCAATCACAGCACGGCGCCCGTGAATCTCGGTGGCGCCGAGCGGTCGCTGTTGAAATTGGTCGACGATTGGGCTGCGAAGAACCCTGATTTCGAGCCGTTCTTCTTCACCAAGGCTCCGACCGGGCTCTTCACGAAGGCGCTCGACGAGCGCGGCTGGAAGTACCGCGCCTTCCGTTTCCGCGGGTGGGCGCTGCCCAGCCCGCAGCCGGCGCCCGTCGCCGAGCGGACGACGTTCGCTGCTGCCGACTATCAGGCCGTCGGAGCGATGATCGACGAGCTCGAGCGGCTGAAGCCCGACCTCGTCGTCACGAACACGCTGGTCGCACCGTGGGCCGCCTTCGCCGCGAAGACTCTCGGTCTCCCCCACGCGTGGTTCGTCCGCGAATACGGCGATCTCGACCACGACCTGAAGTTCCAAGAGGGCCGCCGACGCACTCTCGCCGACATCGGACTCCTGTCGGAAGCCGTCTTCACCAATTCCCTCGCGCTCAAGAACCACGTCGCGTCCGCGGTCGACCCGGAGAAGATCTCGGTGGTCTACCCGTCGGTCGACGCCGGCTTCGTCACCGAGCGAGCCGCGCAGGCTCCCGCTTCCACCCCGTTCCCGCAGAGCTCCCCGGGGCTGAAGATCACCGTGGTCGGGCGCGTCGAGCCGGGCAAGGGGCAGTTCCGCGCGATCGACGCCTTGGGCCTGCTCAAGGCCGACGGCATCGACGCCTCGCTCTGCCTTGTCGGATCCTGGAAGACGCCCGGCTACGACCTCGAACTCCGCGATCGCGCGACGGCCCTGGGCGTCGCCGACCGCGTCACGTTCGCGGGCGAGCAGGCGAACCCGTACCCCTACGTCGAAGCCGCCGACGTCTGCGTCACCCCGTCGACGGTGGAGGCGTTCGGGCGGACCACACTCGAATATCTGATGGCGGGACGACCCGTCGTCGCGTCGAACACCGGTGGCAGCGCCGAACTCGTCGAACCGGGCGTGACCGGTTCGCTCTTCGATCCCGACTCGCCCCGCGAACTCGCCGACGCTCTCGCCGTCTACGCCACCACGCCCGGGCTCGCCGAGGCCCACGGCCACGCGGCCAGAGCGAGCGTCGAGCGGGTGCTCGGCAGCGAATTCTCCCAGGAGGCGGCGATCACGCGCCTCGAGGGTCTGGTCGGGCAGCCGGCGTACAAGCTGCCCGAGATCTCGCGGTACTGGTTCGCACTGCCGGGCGACTACGCCTCCCTGGGAGCGACGACCGCCCGGATGGCGGCCGGGCTCCTCGCGTCGCGCCTGCGGACGCGCTCCGGCCTCGTCGGGCGGATCCTGCGCCGCCCGGGCGTCGCGACCCGGAGGATTCTCGGACGATGACGTCGGCGGGGGAACATCCGGGGCACGACGCGTCGTCGACGACGGTCGAACGGCGTCCCGTGACGATCGTGGTGCCCATCTACGACGACCTCGACGGGCTCCTCGCCTGTCTCCGCTCGCTGATCCAGCACGTCGACTTCGGCATCGACCGCGTGATCCTCGCCAACGACGCCGGGCCGAACGCCGACGTCATCGAAACGGCCGTGCTGCGGCAGATCGACGGCCATCGCGGCTTCGAATACCACCGCAACGACCTCAACCTCGGGTTCCTCGGCAACTGCAACAACGTCGTGCTCAACCTCGACCACTCGGGCAACGACGTCATGCTGCTCAACAGCGACACCGTCGTCACCGCCGGCTTCCTCGACGAGATGGCGGCCGTGCTCGACCTCTCCGAGACGCACGGGGTCGTCGCCCCGCGCAGCAACAACGCCACGATCGCGACGATCCCGCACCTGCGACGCAACCTCCACGCCCCGATGACCCTGTCGCGCACGAGCGCCGTCCACGCCGCCGTCGCGCCCCTCCTTCCCCGGTTCACGATCGCGCCCGTCGCCATGGGCTTCTGCTTCCTGATCCGACGCGAGCTGATCGACCGCTACGGGCTCTTCGACGAGCGCTTCTCGCCCGGCTACGGCGAAGAGAACGACTTCTGCCTCCGCATCAACGAGCACGGGTACGCCTCCCTGCTCGCGAACCGCGCCCTGGTCTTCCACACCGGTTCGACGAGCTTCTCCGGCGATCGCGGCCCCTCGCTCCGCTTCGCCCACGAGAAGGTGCTCATCGAGCGCTACCCGCACTACGTCGGCGCGCTGCAGCTGTACCAGCACGTCGGCCGCGACCCGGTCGACCGGTTCGCCGACGCGTTCCTCCCGGGAGATCACACCAGCAGGATCGCGATCGAGGTCACGCCCGAGGCCACGGCGGAGGCCCTGCCGTGGGCCGAACGGATCGCAGTCGGCCTCCACGAGGGCATCGCCCTCACCGTGCTCGTGCCCCGCAGCCGGCTGGCCGCGGCGAAGGCCGCCATCCCGTCGGCGACCGTGCGCGACATCTCGACGGCCCGCGAGGTCTTCGACGTCGTGGTCGGCGCCGGTGCCGTCACGAGCCTCAGCCGCCTGCTGCGCCTCAACGAGCTCGCGCCGCGGCTCGTGGTGGTCGACGCCGACATGCCGCGCGACGCCCGGTGGGCTCGGCGCGTGGCCGGTAGCCAGGAGGAGGCCGTGAGGCGCCTCAGCCGCGAGTACGCCGACCATCGCGTCGCCTCTCACACGGTCGAGTCGGTCGTCGAGGCGCTGCACGTCATGAGCGCCAGCAGGATCGACGTCGAGACCCTTCGCCGCCGCTGGTCGCGACTCATCGACATCGGCGCCGCCGCCGGGCTCACCATGTATCCCAAGCGGGCGACCCTCCGTCGCCGCGCCGCTCTGCTGGCCGCGTCGCGGACGCCGCGGATCACCCGCTGGCTGCGGTCGGTCTTCATCCGGGCCTAGGGACGATGCCCTCCGAGGCCTTCCGCCTCCGTCCTGCCACGCCCGACGACGCCGGGTGGATGGCGGAGCTGCGCGCCGTCGTGATGCGTCCCGACCTCGAGAGGCTGGGGCGCTTCGATCCTGCGCGCGTGCGCTCCCGCTTCCTCGACGGCTACTCCCCGGCAATACCACCGTCGTCTGCGTCGACGACGAGCCCGTCGGTCTCATCGCCGTGAGACCCGAGCAGGACTCCCAGTGGATCGAGCACTTCTACCTCGCCACCGAGCACCAGGGTCACGGCCTCGGCGGCGCCGTGCTCGAGGCGATTCTGTCGACGCACCGCGACGCACGGCCGTTCCGTCTCGACGTCCTGCGCGGCAGCGCGGCTCGGCGGCTCTATGCCCGCCACGGCTTCGTGTTCGAACACGGTGACGCCGTCGACGAGTTCTGGGTGGAGGCATCGACCGGCTCGGTGCCCGAGGAGAACGAGGAGAAGTGCGCTAAACCGGAATCATGACCCTCAGCACCCTCGATCCCACCACCGCCCTCATCGTCGTCGATCTCCAGAACAGCGTGACGACGATTCCCGTCGCCCCGCACAGCGCTGACGTCGTCGTCGAGAACAGTCGTCGACTCCTCGACGCGTTCCGCGCCAGGGGGCTCCCGGTCGTCCTCGTGAACGTCGACGGTCGCGCTCCCGGCCGGACGGAGGGTGCGCCCCGCCCAGCGGCGAGCGCGGAGCCGCCCGCCGACCCGACGGGCTTCGTGGCGCGACTCGACCGGAGGGAGTCCGACCACGTCGTCACGAAGCGCACCTGGGGCGCCTTCACGCGCACCGACCTCGAGACCCACCTCAGGAGCCTCGGCGTCACCCAGGTGGTCGTCACGGGCATCGCCACCACGGCGGGCGTCGAGTCGACGGCCCGGCAAGCGCACGAGGCCGGATTCCACGTCGCTCTCGCCACCGACGCCATGACCGACATGAGCGCCGAGGCACACGAGAACAGCGTCACGAGGATCTTCCCGCGCCTCGGCGAGACGGGCACAACCGACGAGATCCTGGCTCTTCTCGAGGTTTCGGAGCACTGACGATCCACGGGTTCGCCGTCGGTCCGCTCGCTCGAGCGGATCGACGGTGAACCCGTAAATCGGGGGCGCCGCTAGGGCAGGATGTGCCCGGCGGCCGTGAACAGGCGGTACCACTCCTGCCGCGTGAGGGGCAGGTCAGAGCCGGCCGCAGACGCCCTGACGCGCTCGCGGTTCGTGGTGCCCAACACGACCTGCATGCCGGCGGGGTGCCGCGTGATCCACGCCACCGCGATCGCTTCGGGCTTCACGTCGTATTTGGCGGACAGCTCGTCGATCACGTCGTTCAGTTCGCCGTACGCCTCGCGGTCGCCCAGGAACACGCCGTCGAAGAAGCCCTTCTGGAAAGGCGACCAGGCCTGCAGGGTGATGTCGTTGAGGCGCGAGTAGTCGAGGATCCCGTTGTCGCGATCGATCGACTGGTCGAGCCCGGCCATGTTCGCGGCGACCCCCGCCGTGATCAGGTTGGCGTGCGTGATGCTGAGCTGCACCTGGTTGACGATGAGCGGCTGCGAGACCGATCGCTTCAGCAGCTCGACCTGCATCGGCGTGTGGTTCGAGACACCGAAGTTCGTCACTTTTCCGCTGGCCTTCAGAGCGTCGAAGGCGGCAGCGACCTCGTCGGGCTCGACGAGGGCGTCGGGGCGGTGGAGCAGCAGGATGTCGAGGTGCTCGAGCTGGAGGGCGGCGAGCGACTCGTCGACGGACTCGAGGATGTGCTCGGTCGAGAAGTCCCAGTAGCCGTCGGCCAGGCCGACCTTCGACTGAACGATGACCTGCTCGCGCTCGGCCGGGCTGAACGTGATGGCTTCGCCGAAGCGGCGTTCGCACTCGTGCAGCGGCGTGCCGTACACGTCGGCATGGTCGAAGAAGTTGATGCCGGCGTCGCGGGCCTCCCCCACCAGAGCGCGGATCTCGTCGTCGGTCAGGGGCTCGATCCGCATCAGGCCCAGGATGATGTTGGAGGCGGGGGTGGTCGTGTTCGTCAACGTCGTCGTCTTCATGACTCCATTGTTCACCCCCGCGGGTGGCAGACGCACCGCGGGGAGGAGGCCTAGGATTTCCTTCACCCGATGAGTGGAGATCGCGATGAGGCGAATCCTTCCCGTGACGGCGATCCTGATCGCCCTGACGTTCGTCGCGGGCTGCTCGGTGGTCTCCACCGGAGTGATGCCTCACCCGTCACCGACGAGGGCTGCCGCCTCGAATCGGTCCGCGACGGGCGCGCTCATCTCGGCTCTGGCGTCCTGCGGGCTGTTCCCCGATGACGACGGCGTTGAGCTCGGCGACAAGGTCGCCCTCGCCCTGGCGAGCCAGCCGCACGGAGAGCCGACCGACGTCGACGCGGTCACCGCTCGCTGCACGCTGACCGCCCTCGGACTCCCGGCGAAAGAGGGCGAGCTCTTCGACACGACAGCCGCCACGGGCGGCTACCAGACGCTCCAGTGGGGCCGGTGGTCGGCGTCGCTGCGGGTGAAGGACACCCTGCACTTCGAGGTCGATGTCTTCGCGGTGCCCAGCTGACACACGGTGTGCCGGATCACGCCGCTGGAGCGCCCCCTGAGCTGCCGGTAGCATCGTGGTCACGCCCGCGAACGGAGAAAGATCACATCATGCGCATCCTCGTCACCGGCGGTGCCGGTTTCATCGGCTCCAATTTCGTCCGACGCACCCTCGAAGACGCCTACCCCGGCCTCGAGGGCGCCGACGTCACCGTCCTCGACGCCCTCACCTACTCGGGCAACCTCGAGAACCTCGCATCGGTCGCCGACTCGCCCCGATACCGATTCGTCGAGGGCGACATCCGCGACGCAGCCCTTCTCGACACCCTCTTCCCCGAAATCGACGCGGTCGTCCACTTCGCCGCCGAGTCGCACGTCGACCGCTCCGTGCGCGACGCCTCGATCTTCGTCGAGACCAACGTGCTGGGCACCCAGCAGCTGCTCGACGCGGCCCTCCGCAACAACCTCCAGCGCTTCGTGCACGTCTCCACCGACGAGGTCTACGGCTCGATCGCCGAAGGGTCATGGGCAGAAGACCGTCCCCTCGAACCGAACTCGCCCTACTCGGCGTCCAAGGCCGGCAGCGACCTGCTCGCCCGCAGCTACCACCGCACCCACGGCCTCAACGTCTCCATCACGCGCTGCTCCAACAACTACGGGCCCTACCACTTCCCCGAGAAGGTCATCCCGCTGTTCGTCACGAACCTCATCGACGACAAGCACGTCCCGCTCTACGGCGAGGGCGACAACATCCGCGACTGGCTCCACGTCGACGACCACACGCGCGGCATCGCGCTGGTGCTCGTCAACGGCCGCGCCGGCGAGATCTACAACATCGGCGGCGGCACCGAGCTCACCAACAAAGAGCTCACCCAGCTGCTGCTCGACGCCACCGGCAAAGACTGGTCCTTTGTCGACCGGGTGCAGGATCGCCTCGGCCACGACCTGCGCTACTCCGTCGACATCTCGAAGATCCGCACCGAACTCGGCTACGAACCCCAGGTACCGTTCACGCAGGGGCTGGCCGACGTCGTCCAGTGGTACCGCGACAACCGCACCTGGTGGGAACCCTGAAAGAGCGCGCGGCGCTGGTATGAGCGCAGCGCAGGGGCAGCGCTACCTCGTCACCGGAGCCCGCGGAATGCTCGGCTCCGACCTCGTCGAAGCGCTCTTCGGGCGAGATGTGACTCTGCTCGGGCGAGCCGACCTGGACGTCACCGACCGCGGCGCCGTGCTGGCCGCTGTCGAGGGCCATGACGTCGTCATCAATGCCGCGGCCTACACGAGGGTCGACGACGCCGAGACGCACGAAGACGAGGCCCTCGCCGTCAACGGCGCCGCGGTCGGTCTCCTGGCCGAGGCGACGGCGGCGCAGGGCGCCAAGCTCGTCACGGTCTCGACCGACTACGTGTTCGACGGCACCGCGACCCTGCCGTACGGCGAAGAGACGCCCCTCGACCCCCTGAACGCCTACGGCCGGACCAAGGCGGCCGGAGAACGCCTCGCTCTCGCGGCGAACCCCGACGGCACCTACGTCGTCCGGACCGCGTGGCTCTACGGGCGGCACGGTCCGAATTTCGCCTCGACCATGCTCCGGCTCGCCGCGACCAACGACACCGTCACCGTCGTCGACGATCAGATCGGCCAACCCACGTGGACCTCCGACCTGGCAGCACAGATCGTCGCACTCGTCGACGCAGACGCCCCGGCCGGCGTGTACCACGGCACGAATTCGGGTCGAGCGACATGGTTCGATTTCGCTCAGGCGGTGTTCAAGGTGGCGGGGCTCGATCCTGATAGGGTCAAGCCGACCGACAGCTCCCAGTTCGTCAGGCCGGCGCCTCGACCGAGCTTCAGTGTTCTCGGTCACGACGCGTGGCAGCGAGCGGGTCTCGATGCCATGCGCCCTTGGCACGAAGCGCTGACCGAGGCCGCCGGCACAGGAGTATTCGATCATGATGACGCTGCGAGTAGTCGTTGACCAGATCCTCGCGCCCGTTCCGGGCGGGGTAGGACGCTATACCGAAGAGCTGACCCGTCAGATCATCGCCTGCGCTCCGCGCGGTTGCGATGTCGAGGGGATCGTCGCTGCGCATCCGCAGGAGGACTACGACCGGCTCGAAGACAAGCTGCCCGGGCTCGCGAGCCTGTACCGGTCGGTGCTGGGGCGACGCGAGCTGTCGCTCGCCTGGCAGGCGGGCCTGCTCGGTCTGCCCGGCAGGGGCATGGTCCACGGCACGAGCCTCATGACGCCGCTCTACAAGCACGACCGGTCGCTCGATCCCGCGACCCAGACCGCTGTCACCATTCACGACACGGTGCCGTGGACCCACCCCGAGACCCTGACTGCGCAGGGCGTGCGCTGGCACAAGGCCATGACCAAGCGGGCCTTCAAGTTCGCCGACGCCGTGGTGGTCCCGACCCACACCGTCGCGTCCGAACTCTCCGAGCGCTTCGACTTCGGCGACCGTCTCCGAGTGATCGGCGGCGCGGTGAGCCCCGACGTCACGCTTCCCGACGACGCCGACGCCATCGCCGACACCCTGGCGCTGCCCGAGAAGTACGCGCTGAGCGTCGGAACCCTCGAGCCGCGCAAGGGCCTCGAACCGTTGATCGAGGCCATGGCGCACCCTGACGCGCCCGACATCCCCCTCCTCATCGTGGGGTCCGAGGGCTGGGGCGACGTCCGCATCGAGGAGGTCGTCGCGCGCATGGGCCTCGCCACCGACCGCGTGCGCGTGCTGGGGCACGTTCCCGACTCGACCCTGGCCGTCCTGCTCCAGCGCGCGGCCGTCTTTGTCTTCCCGTCGCTCGCCGAAGGCTTCGGGCTGCCGATCGTCGAGGCGCTGAGCTTCGGCACGCCGGTCGTCCACTCCGACGCTCCCGCGTTGATCGAGGTCGCCGCGGGTGCCGGCGTGGTCGTGGCCCGCGACGACCGCGCGGGCTATCCCGAGCGCCTCGCGCAGGCGATGTACCAGGTCGTCAACGACGTCGAGCTCTCGACCCGTCTCGGCGTCGCCGGTCTCGACCGCGCTCGCGCGTTCAGCTGGCGCGACTCCGCCGAGAAGGTCTGGCAACTGCACGCCGACCTGTAGTCGGCTGGCGCGACCCTAGCCCGTCGGCGCCGACGCAGTGGCTTTCTTCACCGCAGCGCGGATGGCAGCGAAGTCGGGGTGCACATTGTCGTAGGTCGGCGGCACGATCTCGAGGTCGGTGATCGGCTGCGACCGGGCCTTGAGCGCGAGCGACACGAACTCCGACAGGGTGCCCTGCGGGATGTCGGTCTTCACGACCTGGGTTCCGGCGCTGGCGACCGCCTGGAACTTCGACAGCACCTTCGCGGGCGTGAACTGTTTCAGCACCGCCTGCTCGACGGTGCGCTGCCGCGCCATTCGGTGGTAGTCGTCGGTGCCGTGTCGGGCCCGGGCGAACCAGAGCGCGTGGTAGCCGTCCAGATGCTGCACGCCGGGCTCGATCCAGCCGTCGACGTTGATCGGCTGGCCCGCTGCGTCGATGCCGCCGTTGATCGGGATCCGGTAGGGCACGTCGACGGTGATGCCGCCGAGGGCGTTGATGAGGTCGACGAAGCCGCCCATGTCGATCAGCGCGTAGTACTGGATCTTCAGGCCGGTGATGCCCTCGATCGCGTCGCGCTCCGCTTCGATGCCCGAATTCGATCCCTCTTTGGCAGCGTTCGGATAGAGCTCGGGATGCTCCTCGCCGTACGTGTAGAGGAAGCTCACCAGGCAGTCGTCGCCGCAGGTGTACCCGTCGGGGTACGGACCGTAGAGCGGCGACCCCTTGCGGAACGGAGCGTTGTAGAGGTTGCGCGGGATCCCGATGATGGTCGTCTTGCCGGTCGCCGCGTCGATCGACGCCACCGACATGCTGTCCGGGCGCAATCCCGTGCGGTCGGCGCCGGCGTCGCCACCGAGAAGCAGGACGTTGTACCGGCCGTCGACGGGCGCTGCGACGTCTTTCTTGGAGGAGAAGAGGGTGTCGAGGAGACCGTGCTGCACGCCGGAGAGATACGACCCGTAGGCAGCGGTTCCGGCCGTGCCCACGAGGACGACCACGGCCAGCGCGGCGACGAGCCCGCGGCCCAGGGGCGCGAGGCTGACGAACCGGACCAGCCGGAGGGTGTCGATGGTCAGGACGACCCAGAGCACCGCGTAGTAGGTGAGGAAGACTTGGACGATCGTAAGGGCGATCGTGTTCGTGGCGATGTCGAAGAGCAGCGAGTGCGCGACGATGACCGAGACGAGCGAGACGACGATCAGGGCCCAGAAGACCAGGGTCGATGCGAGCCCCCAGCGGCCGAGGCGCCGGTTGCCCGCGAGGGCCTGCGCGGATCCCGGGATCAGGACATTGAGGACGACGAGCCACCAGGCCCGCCGCGTCATCACGGCGAGTGACCGGGTGTCCGGGTTCCGGACGGGTGTGGCTGCAGTCACAGGGCTCGTTTCAGGGCGACGTTCTTCTCCTCGACGAGTTCGGCCAGGCTCTGGGCGTACTCGGCCAGGCGCGACGAGATCGCAGGATCGGAGGCGCCCAGAATGCGCGCGGCCAACAGCCCCGCGTTCGCGGCACCGCCGATCGAGACCGTGGCGACCGGGATCCCCGCCGGCATCTGGACGATCGAGAGCAGCGAGTCGAGGCCGTCGAGTTTCACGAGGGCGACGGGCACCCCGATGACGGGAAGAGTGGTCACGGAGGCGAGCATGCCGGGGAGGTGAGCCGCACCGCCCGCACCGGCGATGATGACGCGGATGCCGCGCCCGGCGGCCTCGCGCCCGAAGGCGATCATCTTGTCGGGGGTGCGGTGTGCCGAGACGACCTCGACCTCGAAGGGGATGCCGAACTCGGTCAGGATGTCGGACGCCGACTTCATCGTCGCCCAGTCGGAGTCGGAGCCCATCACGAGGGCGACCCGCGGAGAAGCCTCCGAAGCGGCAGCGGGCACGACGTCTTGTTCGTTTTCTGGCAGCACGCAGTCAGGGTAGCTTCTAGCCGGCGAAGAACTCGGCAGCGGCGCGCGCCCGGAACACGACCTCGTCGAGGTCGTCTCCGCCGGCCGTCACGTGACCGACCTTGCGGCCGGGACGGGGATCCTTGCCGTAGTCGTGGATCTTGACGCTCGGCTGATCGGCCATCGCGGCCGGCAGACGGTCGGCGATGGTTCCGGTGACCGGGCCGCCGAGCACGTTGACCATGACGCTCCACTCGTCGTGGAGACCCGTGTCGCCGAGCGGCAGGTCGAGGACGGCCCGGAGGTGCTGCTCGAACTGGCTTGTCGTCGACCCGTCGATCGACCAGTGGCCGGTGTTGTGCGGGCGCATCGCGAGCTCGTTGATCAGGACGCGGTCGTCGGTCGTCTCGAAGAGCTCGACGGCCAGCACGCCGGTGACGCCCAGCTCGGAGGCGACCGTTCGAGCGATCTGCTCGGCCATGTCGGCGATCCTGCCGGCCGATCCCGGAGCGGGAGCGATCACCTCGGCGCAGACGCCGTCTCGTTGGATCGACTCGACGACGGGCCAGGCCACGATCTCTCCGCTCGGGCGCCTCGCGACCGACTGTGCGAGTTCGCGGCGGAACTCGACGAGCTCTTCGGCCAGGAGCGCGCCGCCGGTGTTGCCCTCCGAGAGGCCGGCGAACCAATCGGCGACCTGACCAGAAGACGTCACGACGCGGACACCCTTGCCGTCGTAACCGCCGCGGGCCGTCTTGACGACGACACGGCCCCCGTGGTCGGCGAGGAAGGCATCGAGGTCGGCGGCCGTCTCGAGGCGCGCCCAGTCGGGCACCGGCAGACCGAGCTCGGTCAGTCGTTCGCGCATCACGAGTTTGTCTTGGGCCACGAACAGCGCGCTGGGCGACGGCTGGACCGAGACGCCGGCGTCGACGAGAGCCTGCAGCACGTCTTGCGGCACGTGCTCGTGGTCGAAGGTGATGACGTCGACGTCGCGAGCGAACGCGAGCACCGTCGCGGCGTCGTGGTAGTCGCCCACCTCGGTGGCGGCGAGTCGCGCCGAGGATCCTTCGTTCTCGGCCAGCACGCGGATCTCGAGGCCGAGCCCGACCGCGGGCGGAACCATCATCCGGGCGAGCTGCCCACCACCGATCACACCGACCGTGAGTGCCATGAGCCTGTCTTTCGTCGTGGTGCTGTTGGTGTCGCCTGGACGCTACGGGCGGCCCAGGCCGCGGACCTCGAAGCCCGCGGCCCGCCAGGCGACGGCGTCGAGGCAGTTGCGGCCGTCGACGACGCGTTTGTGGGCGACGAGGGTCGCGACGGCCGCGGGGTCGAGCTCACGGAACTCTTTCCATTCCGTGAGTACGAGGACGGCGTCGGCGCCGCGAACGGCGTCTTCGGCGGTCTCGGAGGTCGTGAGGGTGGGAAGGCTGCGCGTAGCCGTCTCGTTCGCCTCGGGGTCGAAGGCCGTGACGGTGGCACCGGCCTCGACGAGCTTCGTGACGACGTCGAGAGCCGGTGAGTCGCGGACGTCGTCGGAGTTCGGCTTGAAGGCCAGGCCGAGCACGCCGATCGTGGCACCGTCGAGGTCGCCGACCAATTCGCGGGTCAGCGTGACGACGCGCTCACGCCGGCGGAGGTTGATCGCGTCGACCTCGCCCAGAAACGACAGGGTGTCGTGCAGGCCGAGCTCGTCGCCGCGCGCGCGGAAGGCGCGGATGTCTTTCGGCAGGCAGCCGCCGCCGAAGCCGAGGCCGGCGTTGAGGAACTTGCGGCCGATGCGGGCGTCGTGACCGATCGCGTCGGCGAGCTGTGTGACGTCGGCGCCGGTCGCTTCGGCGACCTCGGCCATGGCGTTGATGAACGAGATCTTGGTGGCGAGGAACGCGTTGGCCGAGACCTTGACGAGCTCTGCGGTGGCGTAGTCCGTGACGATGCGCGGCGTCCCCGTGGCCAGCGCGGTGGCGTACACCTCGTCGAGCACGGCCGTGGCAGCGGCGCCGGCGTCGCCGGAGGGCACGCCGTAGACGAAGCGATCGGGCGAGACGGTGTCTTGGACGGCGAAGCCCTCGCGCAGGAACTCGGGGTTCCAGGCGAGCGTGGCGCCGGATTTTGCGCCCTCGACGAGGCCGGCGAGGCGAGCCGCGGTTCCGACGGGGACCGTCGACTTGCCGACCACGAGGTCGCCCTCGCTCAGGAACGGGAGGAGGCCGTCGATGGCGGCGTCGACGTAGGTGAGGTCGGCGTTGAAGCTGCCTTTGGTCTGCGGCGTGCCGACGGCGACGAAGTGCACGGTGGCCTCGGCGGCGGCGCTCATGTCGGTCGTGAAGCGGAGCCGACCGGTCTCGAGGGCCTTGGTCAGCACCTCGGGAAGGCCGGGCTCGAAGAACGGCGCCCGCCCGGCTCCGAGCTCGTCGACCTTGTGCTGGTCGACGTCGATGCCGACGACGTCGTGGCCCAGTTCAGCCATGCAAGCCGCGTGAACGGCGCCGAGGTACCCACATCCGATGACAGAGATTCGCACGAGACGACCCTAACGGAAGATGGCTCGCGCCTCCCTGAGCCCCGCCTCGGACCTCAGTTGCCGTTCCAGAGCGTCGATCCCTCGGAAGGCGCCGACTGCTCCTGCTGTCGCATGCGTGCGACGGCACTGATGTTCTCCTCCATGAGGTCGTGCAGGGTCGACTGCACCAGGTCGGCGCTCGGGACGTCCCAGAGCACGACCGGCCGGTCGAGGCCGGTGTTGATCAACACGTCGCCCGATCCGAAGAGCGACTGGGCCCCGTTCTTCCGGACGGTCAGGTCATAGCCGCGCGTGTGCATCAACTCTTGGCGGGTGCGGACGAAGAGCCCGCGTCGAATGATGATGCGCCGCGTGGTGATCGTGTAGTGGCGCCCGAGCCAGGCGAGCAGCGGGAAGACCCAGAGCAGGATCACGAGGACGAGGGCCGCGACCAGCACCGCCTGGTTCTGCCAGGCCTCCGGCAGACGCCCGTTGAAGAATCCGGCGAGGCCGAAGATGACGATCAGCGCGAGCGACGGCCAGAAGAGCACGCGCGCGTGCGGGCGCAGCCGAGCGATCACCTCTTCGGATACCGGCTCGGGAGCCTCGTACGGAGCCCCGCCGCGATCAACGGTCGACATGCGTCATTCATACCTCAGGTGCGTCACGTCTCCGGCAGCGACAGCGAACTCGGTGTCAACGTCATCCTGCAGGACGAGGAGTCGGCCGGCCTCGTCGAGGCCGGTCGCCGTGCCGTAGCGGTTCTCGCCGTCCGGAAGCTCGACCCGCACGCGGCGACCGACGGTGTCGCACACGGCGACGACCGTGTCGCGGATGCCGGACGTGTCTCCTCCCGACGCCGCGAGGCGCTCGACGAGCGCGCGCAGGTTTTTGAGGTACGCCGTGAACACGCGGTCGCCGATCTCGGCCGCCGTGCCGGTCGCGCCTTCGAGCGTCAGAGACGTCGACGTCGGCGTCGGCAGGTTCTCGGCGGCGATGGTCAGGTTGATGCCCGAGCCCATGACGACCGCGTCGGGGACGCCGTCGACGGTGACGAGGTCGGCGAGGAGCCCGGAGACCTTCTGCCCGCCGATCTGCACGTCGTTCGGCCACTTGAGCGTGACCTCGCGATCGGGCAGGAGATCGTCGATCGCCGCGCGGAGGGCGCCACCGGCGATCAGGGGATACCAGCCCCAGGCCTCGACGGGCAGGAGCGCTCCGGATGCGGTCCGCGTGCGGAGCAGCACGCTGGCCGCGAGCATCTCGCCGACCGGTGCCGACCAGGCGCGGTCGAGCCGTCCGCGCCCTGCCGTCTGGCCGAGGGACGCGATGACGGCGAAGTCGCCCTTCTGGGCGGCTTCCGCCACCAGGTCGGCGTTCGTCGAACCGGTGCTCTCGCGGTAGTCGAAGTCGCTCGACTCGGCCGATGCGAGCGGGAACAGGTCGCCGCCGCTCACCAGCCGAACCCTCGGAACGCCGCCTGCACGGCGGCGGACGCGTCGACCTTCTCGGTGAGGACGTCGGCTGCCGGCAGACCGCGGAAGTCGTAGATGTCGTAGCTGCCGCAGTCGACGATGTCGCGCGGGGCTCCCAGGTTCGTCAAGTCGTCTCCCCAATAGTCGGTGTGGCCGGCCGCGTCTCCCGCCGTCGCCACGACCACGTAACTTACCCGGGCGTTCCTGTAGGAGGCCAGGTTCACCAGCCACGGATAGACGCTGAAGTCGAAGTTGACCTGCAGCAGGTCGACGCTGCCGCCGCCGTAGGCCTGGAGCCCACGTCCGGTCCAGAACTGGGCGACACCCGTGACGTGCTTGCCCCGGGACCAGTCGGTGAGACAGGTCGCGGCGGAGTAGCCCGGGCCGGCGGCCTCGCGAGCCACCGCGACTCCCGCTGGGACGGTGACGCCCACGACGACGAGGGTGCCCAGGGCGATCAGCGACGCGACGATCCTGCGCCCCCGCGCCTTCGGGAGCGCCCGAACCGGGGCGACGGCCACCCCGACGACCAGCACCAGGACCGGGGAGAACAGCAGCGGCAGGGCATACCGTGTCGAGATGCTCCCGGTGACCAGCAGCGCAAGGGGCAGCAGGATCACCGTGAAGCCGCCGAAGAGCGCCACGAGCGCCACCGGACCCGTACCTCGCCTCCCGACCGCGAGGACGCCCGCGACCAGCGACCCGAGCAGCAGCACCGCGGCCACGACCGCCTCGACCAGCCCGCCCGGCGTCGCGACGAGGGCACGCACCGTGTCGGCCCCGAAACGCAGGCTCAGGTCTTCCTCCCCCAGCGGAAGTACTCGTTCTTGTCGGCGATGATGAAGCGCTGCAGCGGGTGCCGCGCGAGATAGCCCACCGCCGAACCGGCCAGCAGCGCCAGCGCGGTGGCGGACGGCCGCCACCAGGGGTCACGGATCCGGGCGCGCCAGCGCACGAACGACAGCACGGCGAGCGCCGCGACCAGCGGCGCCGTCACCCAGAGGACGAAGAGCGGGTTGGACAGGGTCGACACGGCTGCGATGAGCCCGATGCCGAGGGCGGGCAGCAGGATCCTGCGCCCTCGTCCGTCGAGCGGGCCGGCCAGGTGCGCGACGAGTCCCACCGTCGCGACCAGCGCCATCACCGTGCCCGAGTAGTAGGTCGTGGTCAGGTAGAGCGAGGCGATCTCGCCGGTGTTCCCGCCCGGACGGCTCTCGAGGAGGCTCAGTGCCACGACGACGAACACGCCCAGGACGGCGGCAGCGACCGGCCGGATCACGACGAGGGCGGGATCCTGCTCCGGTCGCGTCCGGATCACGCGGCCCGCGGCGTACCGCAGCAGGGCGTAGAGCAGGACGACGTTGAGCACGCCGTTGAGGAGGAGTGCTGCCGCGACGGTGCCGGTGACGGCCGCCGAGGCGGCGTACAGCGGCAGCTCGGGAAAAGCGAACAGGACCGGCGACATGCCCCATTCGAAGGGCTCGCCTCGCTCGATCGATCGCAGCATCAGCGGCAGCAGCACCGAGTCTCCGTCGTCGAGGAGCAGGCTGCGCTTGGCCCCGGCCAGGCCGTGCGCGAGGGCGACGACGGAGGACGAAGCGGCGAGCAGGACCCCGAGAACCTCCCACCCCAGGCGGGTTCGGCGGGCGGCGCGGCGGGTGGACACGCCACGACGCTACCGGTGCCGGACGCCGGCCACCTTCGTCGTGCGCAACTCGCCGCTCATTTTCTCGTTCGGCGGTCATTTGCGCACGACGAGCGACGAAGCGCCGGGGGCCTCCTGGCGCGGTTAGTAGAGTGGTCGGCGTGACTGAAGAGCCCACCCAGCCCGTACCCGCGACCACCGCGAGCAAGCTTGCCGACCTGAAGCAGCGCTACCACGAAGCAGTGGACGCGCCAGAAGCCGTCGCCCTCGAGAAGCAGCACGCCCGAGGCAAGAAGACCGCCCGCGAGCGGATCGAGCAACTGCTCGATGCAGGGTCGTTCGTCGAGATCGACGAGTACGTCCGCCACCGCACCACGGCGTTCGGGATGGACGCCAAGCGCCCCTACGGCGATTCCGTCGTCACGGGTACAGGAACGATCGGTGGCCGGCAGGTCGCCGTCTACTCGCAAGACTTCACGACCTTCGGCGGCTCCCTGGGCGAGGTGGCCGGCGAGAAGATCGTCAAGATCATGGAGCTGGCGCTGCGCACCGGCGTGCCGATCATCGGCATGCTCGACTCCGGCGGGGCACGCATCCAGGAGGGCGTCGTGGCCCTCGGCAAGTACGGCGAGATCTTCCGGCTCAACACCAAATCGTCGGGCGTCATCCCGCAGATCTCGATCATCATGGGCCCGGCCGCGGGCGGGGCCGTGTACTCGCCCGCTCTCACCGACTTCGTCATCATGGTCGACAAGACCAGTCAGATGTTCGTCACCGGCCCCGACGTGATCAAGACGGTGACCGGCGAAGACGTCGGTTTCGAAGAACTCGGCGGAGCGCTCACCCACAACAAGATCTCCGGTGTCTCGCACTACCTGGCCGCCGACGAAGACGACGCACTCGACTACGTCGCGACGCTCCTCGGGTTCATCCCCGACAACAACCTGACCGATCCGCCCGTCTACGACGTCGCGCCCGAGATGGAGACCACCGACGCCGACCGGCAGCTGAACACGCTCATCCCCGACTCGCCCAACCAGCCGTACGACATGCTCACGGTGATCGAGCACATCGTCGACGACGGCGACTTCCTCGAGGTGCAGCCCCTGTTCTCCCCCAACATCGTGATCGGCCTCGGTCGCATCGAAGGCCGCTCGGTCGGCATCATCGCGAACCAGCCGAACGTGATGGCGGGCACTCTCAACATCGACGCCGGTGAGAAGGCGGCACGGTTCGTGCGCTTCTGCGACGCGTTCTCGATCCCGATCCTCACCCTCGTCGACACCCCCGGCTTCCTTCCCGGCACCGACCAGGAGTGGACGGGCATCATCCGCCGCGGCGCCAAGCTCCTCTACGCGTACGCCGAGGCGACCGTGCCGCTCGTCACGGTCATCGCGCGCAAGGCGTACGGCGGGGCCTACATCGTCATGGGGTCGAAGCAGCTCGGTGCCGACATCAACCTCGCCTGGCCCACCGCCGAGATCGCGGTCATGGGCGGGCAAGGAGCCGTCAACATCCTCTACCGCTCCGAGATCAAGCGCGCCACCGATGCCGGCGAAGACGTCCACGCGGTGCGCACCAAGCTCGCCAACGACTACACGTACAACGTCGCATCGCCGTTCCTCGCGGCCGAGCGCGGTGAGCTCGACGGCATCGTCGAACCGGCCGCCACCCGCGTCGCAGTCATCAAAGCGCTCCGGGCGCTCCGCACGAAGCGGGCGTCGCTGCCGTCCAAGAAGCACGGGAACATCCCGCTGTGAGCGGGCGACACGCCCTCCCCCTCAGAGCGACGGGGACACGCCGACGATCAGGGTGCTCTCGGGCAACCCGACTCCGGCCGAGGTCGCGGCGGTCACAGCCGTCCTGGCCTCGCTGGAGGCCGAGCGAGCAGCCGAGGCGGCCGCTCAGAAGGCTCCGCAGGTGATCTCTGCCTGGGAGGAGAGCCGCCGCGGCTTGCGCGGCGCCATCACGGTCGGACCCGGCCAGTGGAGCCGACACGCGGGCTGAACCGCTCTCACCGGAGACGCGGTGTCGTGACCGCGGACGGTTACGGCGCTGTCCTGCGGCCGCGCTGAGGCGAGCCACGCCGAGGCCGGACAGAACCGCGCGACAGGGACCTCGCTGGCACCTCTAGAAGGGCCGGGATTGCAGAAGGGCCGGACACCCAGTCCGGCCCTTCGCAAAATCCCCGAGTCGGGGCGACAACCCGAATGTCGCCCCGACTCGCCCCCGAACGATGATGGGCCCGCTTACCCTAGTTGACCCTCGTTCGGTGGTGTAACTCTGAGAGAGACACCTAGCACTAGTAATAATGCTGCCCTGGGAGGCCCGCCAAAAGTCGTCATTTAGGGGGACAACGGGGTGCAAAAACAGTCGGTCACGAGCCCCCGATGCCCCCCGTTGTGGGGATCCCCCGGCGTTTCGTATGCGTCACGACACTCGAATGGGGGACATTCCAGGTCGAAATGCACCTCGGCGGCAGGTCAGGCGTCGACGTGCTCGGACGCGACCTTCGAGCGCGGGATCTGCAGCCAGAGGCTGACCTCGTCTTCTCCGTCGTCTTCGTCCTCGTCGTCGAAGTCGTCGTCGGCCGCGGTGCTGGAGCCGAGGGCGCTCGACTCGAGGTCTTCGGAACTGAGCCCGACGACGGTGACCGCGTACTCGGATCCTGCGGAGACCGTCCGGATGATCAGCCGGTCGGCCGCTGCATCACGGATGGCATCGGCCAACTCGCGGTGGACGCGCTCGAGTTCGACGTCGTCGAGATCGTCGATGCCGCCTTCGTCGAGCAGGCTGACGATCGTGCCTCGCCGGCGCGCCGCCATGACCTCTCGGCGGACGTCGTCGCTGAGGAGCCGGCGGCCACGGATCTCGTCGCGGATGGCGCCCTCGAGGTTCAGGCACTCCTGACGTTCTTCGGGCGAGAGATCGCCGCCGGTCGCCACGATTCGCTGCAGCATCGGCCGCGCGGTGCGCCCCGTCTGCAGCAGGCGGAACTGCCGCTCGTTCACGTGCGCCTCTTGGGCGGCCTGCCAGTCGGCGGCCTCCTGCTCGGCTCGGATGAACTCGCGGGTATCGCGACTGGCCCGGGCCAGAGTCGCCTGGAGGGCGTGCGAGATACCCACCCAGCTCACGCTGCCGACGACGCCGAGACTCGCCAGTTCGGCGAAGTTTCCGCTCCAGATGACGGAGTGGACCACCAGGAACCCGACGCCGAACCAGGCGAAGCCGTGGCGACGCCGGGTCGAGACGATGACCATGAGCGTGCCGACGGCGGCCACGTACCAGGTCGCGTATCCGTTGCCGCCCGTGCGATGCGGGTCGAGCTGCGACGCGACGACCAGCGGCAGGATGACGGCCACCGCCAGGGCGACGCAGGCCATCCAGACCGGCAGGGTGAGGTTGCGGGACTTCGTCGGGTACAGGACCAGGGCCGTGGCGATCGCGTACAGCACCATCGTGACGACGACCGGCCCCGCGTGAGTCGGCATGTCGAGCGAGACGGCGGCCAGCAGCAGGTGGTAGAGCGAGAAGAGGGCGGCGAGCCCGATGGGGAGCCAGCGGGGCAGCTTGACGTTCATTCTTCGTCCTCCACGACGTGCGTCCGAACGGCCTGCGGGCGTGGGACGGCGCGGGGCCAGGTGAGTCGGATGACGGTGCCCGATCCGGTTTTCGTGTGGATCGAGGCTTCGCCGCCGGCGTTGGCCAGCCGCTCGGTGATCGACACGCGCACGCCGAGCCGTTCGCCGGGCACGGCGGCCGGGTTGAACCCGGAGCCGGTGTCGCCGACCTCCACGGTGACCATCTCTCGCGCCCAGTTGACGCTCACCCAGCGCGAGACGTCGTCCCCGCCGGCGTGCTGAACGCTGTTGACGATGGCCTGGACGGCCGCGGAGTAGAGCGCCTCGGCCGCATTCGCCGGGATCACGTGGTCGTCGAGCCCCTTGGCGCGCACCTCGACGTCGGCGCCGAGGTTGGCCACGAGCACCTGAATGCGCTCGCGCATCGAGGTGAGGCTCGTCGACGACTCGTCGAACGGGGTCACGCTCGCAGCCGTCGTGAGGTGCGACATCGCGTTGCGCGCCATCGTCGTGGCCAGTGCTCGCTCGTCGGGCGAGAAGGCTCGAGACGCCGAGATGAAGGTCGTCAGGACGCTGTCGTGCACGATCGCGTCGACCTGGACCCGCTCGAGTTCGGTGGCGTGCTCACGAATGGCGCTGGAATAGCGGGCCACGGCCATGTTCTGCGCCGTGTCGACCGACATGGAGGCCTGCCGGAGGAGCGTGATGAGGATCAGGACGGCCCCGCCCAGGATGATCGAGTACGACGCGTCGAGCGCGGCTCGGAGCGGCTCGACCCCGCCGCCGGAGGGCGTGATCCGGATCAGCCCGTAGATGACGGGAGCGAGGAAGAGGTAGCCGGTCGCGACCCAGAGGGAGAAGGCGACGGCAGCCGCCGAGGTGGCGACGGTGACGAGGTACCAGAGCCACGGCACCTGGGGTTGCACGTGGGTCGGATCTTGAACGGCCAACGGCCAGGTGATCAGTGCGACCAGGAAGGAGATGGCGACGAAGGCCGCCGCGGTCTCGACACCGCGCATGACGGTACTGGCGAGGCCGATGGCGATGAAGCCGCCGAAGATGGCGATGGAGATGATCCAGCCCCAGGCGACCTGCATGCTCGGCTGCTGAGCGATGACGAACGGAACGGCCTGGAGGCCGAAGACCACACCGAGGGCGGCCAGAGCGCGCGCGAAGATCTTGTCGAGCAGCGGCCCGCTGATCGGATTGCGTGTCTGCCTCGGTCGGAAGGTTGGAACGGACGAGGCTCCGTCAGCGGCCATCGCCGCCGTCCGCGTCGAGGCCCGGGAGGATGCCGTCTTCGACGGCCCGGCGGAGCAGGTCGACCTTGGTGGGAGCCGGGCGACCGACCTCGACGTACTTCACGCGGATGCGGTCGAGGTATTCGCGGGCGGTCGAGTACCCGATGCCGAGCTGCTGCGCGGCGAGCTTGAGCGGAAGGCCCGAAGCGTAGAGGTGCAGGATCTCGCGCTCGCGCCGCCCCAGCTGAGCCTTGGCGAAGTCGCGGTCGGCGTCGATCGCGCTGGCCCACTCGAGGTTGTTGAGGACGTCGCCGCGGGCGACCGTCGCGACGGCGGCCATGACGGTCTTGGTCGCGGACGACTTGGGGATGACCCCGGCGGCGCCGGCGGCGAGCGCCTCGCGCACGCTGGCGACTCGGTCGGCGATGCTGTGGACGAGGACCGCCGAACCGGTGGCCTGGACGCGCTTCACGTTCTCGGTCACGGTCGAACCGTCGCCGAGCGACAGGTCGAGGACCACGACGTCGACCTCGCGGCCGGCCAGATTGTCGACGAACTCCTGAACGCCGGCGGCGGTGAGGATGACGTCGAAGCCCTCGTTCTGGCACGCGGCCTGAATGCCGAGCCGGACGGACTCGTGGTCGTCGACGATGGCGACGCGCACGGAGCGGGTGCTGCCGGGCGCGGCACTCGCGGGCTCGGTGCTCGGGTTCGCCGGGTTGGCACCGCTGGCTTCGGTCGTGGATTCTGGCACGATCATCCTTCGTTCGATGGGCGCGTCGGGGCCCTGATCCCCGGGCGTCACAGCCCAAATCTTACTGGGCCGGGAGGCGCCTAACGGCTCAGGCGCACCACTGTTTCAAGATGGTGCGTATTGGGGAACAGATCGAAGGCCCGGAGGTCTTGGAGCTGGTACCCACGCTCCGCGAAGAGCGCGATGTCGCGAGCCAGAGCGACGGGGTCGCAGGCGACGTAGACGATCTGGGCCGGCTCGATGGACGCTATCCGTTCGACGACCTCCCTGCCAGCCCCCGAGCGGGGAGGGTCGAGGACGACGGTCGCGTCGCGGAGGCGCTGCCGCTCGCCCGGTGACGAGGTCGTGGCGAGCTCGGTGATCCAGCGCTCGACCCGACCGGTGACCGCCGCGGCGCCGATCCACTCGGCGAGGTTCTCGGCGGCGTGGTCCGTGGCGCGGGTGTCGCTCTCGACGCTGGTGATACGCGTGGCCTGGCCGAAGCGGTCGCCGACGGCGGCGGCGAGCAGCCCGACTCCGCCGTACAGGTCGAGGTTCATCGCCCGAGGATCGAACCGCTCGGGGTCGATGAGGTCTTGCACCGCTGCGGTCAGGGTGCCGGCGGCAAGGCGGTGCACCTGCCAGAACCCGCCGTCGTCGAGGCGGAACTCGCGGTCGCCTACTCGTTCGACCACGGTCGTCCTGGCCTGGCTCCCCACGATGAGGCGAGCGCCGCCGTCGCTCGGCGCCAGCACGTCGATCTGCTCCTCGCCCGCGAAGAGCTGCTCGAGCGGGGCCGCGGCCTCGACGGCCTCCGTCGCCAGCGGCAGGTCGTCGACGGCGACGACGGTGTGCGAACGAGCCGCATACGGCCCGGGTCGGCCGGCCTCGTCGACGTGCAGCCGGATCCTGGTGCGCCATCGCGTACCGGAGAGGTCGTCGTCGCCGTCGAGCGCCTCGACGGTGATGCCCTTCGTCGTCTCCTCGTCGACCTTCCCCATGCGCGTGAGAGCGTCGACGAGCACCTGGCGCTTCAGCTCGCGCTGGTGAGAGAGCTCGATGTGCCCGAACTCGGCTCCGCCGGCGCGCCGAGCAGGATCACGATCGATCGACGCCGCCGACCACACGTGGGCCTGCCGATGCTCCGACGGCTCCAGGACGGAGACGGTGTCGGCTCGCCAGAACGACTTCTTACGATCGTCGGTGATGCGCGCAACGACCTTCTCGCCGGGGATCGCGTCGGTCACGAAGACGACACGACCGTCGAGTCGCGCGACGGAGATGCCGCCGTGCGCGATGGAGGTGACGTCGAGTTCGACGTCGTGGCCCTGCATGTCACCCATGGCTCCAGTGTGACGCATGGACACGGCGGAGCGGCCCGCCGGAGCATCCGCAGGCACGCTGGGATCACCCGCGACTCTTCTGCCAGGCTGGGCCCATGACCGTGCGCCTCTACCTCGCCAGCACCAGCCCGGCCCGCCTCTCGCTGCTCCGCGCGGCCGGCGTCGAGCCGATCCTGATCTCCCCCGGCGTCGACGAGGACGAGGCGGTGGCGCAAGAGGCGTTGATCCTCGGGCGCCCCCTCTCGGCCACCGAGACTGTGGCCCTTCTCGCCCGCGCCAAGGCGGAGGCCGTGATCGGGAGCCTGGTCGACGGCGAACCGATCGACGGCTTCGTGCTGGGAGGAGACTCGGCCTTCGAGATCGAGGGGGAGGTGCTGGGCAAACCCCACGACCCCGTCGTGGCCACCCAGCGGTGGCGGCAGATGGCCAGGGTCGGGTCGGGGGTGCTGTTCTCGGGGCATCACCTGATCGATCACCGAGGAGGACGACCGCACGCGGGCCACTCGGCCACGGCCTCGGCCGAGCTGACCTTCGCCGACGACCTGAGCGACTCCGAGATCGCCCACTACGTGGCTTCCGGCGAACCCCTGGAGGTCGCGGGGGCCTTCACGATCGACGGTCTCGCCGGCGCGTTCATCACCAACATCGTCGGAACCCCGAGCGCGGTGGTCGGCTTGTCGGTCCCGGTGCTCCGGCGCCTCTTCTCCGAGCATTTCGGTATCGAGTGGAATCAGCTCTGGAACTCCCCTGCTGCACGGGGTTTGTAGTGTCATACGACCCTCCCTTGTAGAGCACCTCTCGCGGTGCGGGAGGGTTTTGTGCGGGGCAGCCAAAGGGCAGTGAGGTCGGGCCCGTAGGCTTGGTTCTCATGCCGCGTATTACCAAGGTGCTCATCGCCAACCGTGGAGAGATCGCCGTCCGGGTCATCCGCGCCGCGCGAGACAGCTCCATCGCCTCCGTCGCGGTCTACGCCGACCAAGACCGAGATGCCCTCCACGCCCGCCTCGCCGACGAGGCCTACTCGCTCGACGGAACCACCAGCGCAGACACCTATCTGGTGATCGACAAGATCTTGTCGGTGGCCCGCCGCTCGGGAGCCGACGCCGTGCACCCCGGCTACGGCTTCCTCGCCGAGAACGCCGAGTTCGCCCGCGCGGTCATCGACGCCGGCCTGATCTGGATCGGCCCGTCACCGGACGCCATCGAGCAGCTGGGCGACAAGGTCTCGGCCCGCCACATCGCCGAGCGCGTCGGGGCCCCGCTCGCCCCGGGAACCCTGAACCCCGTCTCGGGCGCCGACGAGGTGCTCGAGTTCGTCGACCAGTTCGGTCTTCCCGTCGCCATCAAGGCGGCCTTCGGAGGCGGCGGCCGCGGCCTGAAGGTGGCCAGAACGCGCGAGGAGATCCCCGAGCTGTTCGACTCCGCGACCCGAGAGGCGATCGCCGCCTTCGGTCGCGGCGAGTGCTTCGTCGAGAAGTACCTCGACAAGCCGCGTCACGTCGAGACCCAGTGCCTCGCCGACGAGCACGGCAACGTCGTCGTCATCTCGACCCGCGACTGCTCTCTGCAGCGCCGCCACCAGAAGCTCGTCGAAGAGGCACCTGCCCCTTTCCTGACCGAGCCGCAGGAGACCGCGCTCTACGCCGCGTCGAAGGCGATCCTCCGCGAGGTCGGCTACGTCGGCGCCGGCACCTGCGAGTTCTTGATCGGCCAGGACGGCACCGTCTCGTTCCTCGAGGTCAACACGCGCCTCCAGGTGGAGCACACGGTCTCCGAAGAGGTCACCGGCATCGACCTGGTCCGCGAGCAGTTCCGTCTCGCCGAGGGCGGCGTGCTCGACTACGACGACCCGATCGCCGAAGGCCACTCGTTCGAGTTCCGGATCAACGGCGAAGACGCCGGCCGCAACTTCTTCCCGGCGCCCGGCCCGATCCACGTCTTCAAGGCCCCGGGCGGGCCCGGCGTGCGCATCGACAGCGGAGTGCAGGCCGGCGACGAGATCTCCGGATCGTTCGACTCGCTCCTCGCCAAGCTCGTCGTGACCGGTGCCACGCGCGAAGACGCGCTCGAGCGCGCCCGTCGCGCCCTCGACGAGTTCGAGATCGCGGGCCTGCCCACGGTTCTGCCCTTCCATCGCGCCATCGTCGTCGACCCGGCCTTCGCGCCGGCCGACGGCAAGCCGTTCTCGATCTACACCCGCTGGATCGAGACCGAGTTCGACAACACCATCGAGCCCTGGAGCGGCGAGGCCGAGGCACCCCGCGTAGCTCCCGAGCGCAGCACGGTCGTCGTCGAAGTCGACGGCAAACGCATCGAGGTCACCCTCCCCGCCACGCTGGGCTCGCGCGCCGTCGCCCCGGCCGCCCCGCAACGCCGCCGCTCGTCGGGCAGCCGAGCGGGCGCCGGTGCCACGGGCAACTCCGTGACAGCGCCCATGCAGGCGACGGTCGTCAAGCTGGCCGTCGAAGAGGGGCAGAAGGTCGTCAAGGGCGACCTGGTGCTCGTGCTCGAGGCCATGAAGATGGAGCAGCCCGTGTCGGCCCACCGCGACGGCACCGTCTCGGGGATCGACGCCACCGTCGGCTCGACCGTCTCGTCGGGGCACGTCCTGCTCTCCATCGGCGACTGACCCTCGGTCACGTTCTGCGTCGCGCGACGCGCGTCCGGTGCCCTGCGCAGCTCCGCCGGGCCACCGGGCAGCCGGGCCGCCGGCCCGCCGGGCACCTCGCGGAAGTGGTGTCGCATGTCGGTCGCTGACAGAGGACGCCCTGTCACCACAGGAGCCTTTCACCCCAGGACTCCCAGCACCACACTCTCGACCCACTCCCACCGGTCGTGAACCTGTAACGCGGTGAATCGGAGCGGGACGTAGCCCCGCAGTCGAGCCTCGGCATCTCGCCGGCGGTCGTCTGCGACCTTCTGCGGTGTCGAGGGGAACCGATAGCCGCCGACCTCGATGAGCACCCGTGTTCCGTCGACGCGGAAATCGACGAGACCAATACCGTCGATCTTCGGCTGCTGCGTCAGGAGCAGCCCCGTCGATTCGATTCGCTGGCGGAAGATCGACTCGACGCCGGACGCTGACCCTGCCCGCGTACGACGGACGAGCGAGCCCTCTCGCGGCAGATGTTCGGTGCGGGCGAGGAGCTCTCCCTGTCGATCACCTTGGCGGTGAGCGCCGTGTCGACGACCGCGATCGCCGTCTCCTCGTCGCTCCAGCGAAGCGTCTGCAGGAGGCAACGATCGAGCGCGACGCGCCAACACCACGCCGAATCGCGCGGATCGTCGGTCGAGTGCACGCGAGGACCGAGTTCACCGATTACCGCCCCACGGGCCGGTGCGGGCCGGCCCGCCGTGGAGGAGTTCTTCGGCGCGCACACCGTCAGCCGTTCGTCCCACCCGCCCCAGAGGCCGAAGCTCTCCGCCGCACTGACGCCCGCCAGTCGTGCGCCGAGCCGAACGGCGACCATTCCGCTGCCGGAAGCGCCCGGCAGCGCGTAGACACCCCTCCGCAACCTCAGAATCCGACCGTCGCAGACCAGCCGCCGGAGCGACCGCGACGTCGCACCCTCTGCGCAGAGTTGCGGGTACGTCGCGAATCCCCCGCCCGTCTGAAATGCCGCCTGCAGTGGTCCCATGCCTCGAGGATGGCGGGGCCGGCGGCGACACCGGGGCGACGAAAGCCAACTGTGGAGAACGGGTCCGTGGATCCTGCCCTGTGGAGAACCGGCGTCAGTTGACGATGTGCATCGCGCGAGCGGCGTCGGCGATGCTGCCGGAGAGCGAGGGGTAGACGGTGAAAGCGCGTGCGACCTGGTCGACGGTGAGACGGTGCTCGACGGCCAGCGCGAGCGGGAACACCAGCTCGGACGCGTTCGGGGCCACGATGACGCCGCCGATGACGGTGCCGGAGCCCGTACGGGCGAAGATCTTCACGAAGCCGTCGCGGATACCCATCATCTTCGCGCGCGGGTTGGAGGCCAGGGGCAGCTTGTAGATCTCGCCCTGGGCGATTCCGTCCTCGATCTGCTGCTGGGTCCAGCCGACGGTGGCGATCTCCGGTTGCGTGAAGATGTTCGAGGTGACGTTCCGGAGCTCGATCGGCGTGACCGCGTCACCCATGGCGTGGAAGACGGCCGTGCGGCCCTGCATCGAGGCCACCGAGGCGAGGGGAAGGAAGTCGCTGCAGTCACCGGCGGCGTACACGGCCGGGATCGAGGTGCGTGCCACGCGATTGACACGGATGTGGCCCGATTCGGTGAGCTGGATCCCGGACTCCTCCAGGCCGATACCCGACGTGTTCGGGACCGAGCCGACGGCGAGGAGACAGTGGCTGCCCTCGATCCTGCGCCCGTCCGAGAGGGTCGCCACGACGCCGTCCTCGGTGCGCTCGACCGAGGCGGCACGCGATTTCGACAGGACGGTCATGCCGTTGCGCGTGAAGACGTCCTCGATGACTCGTGCGGCGTCGGCGTCTTGCCCGGGCAGCACCTGGTCGCGGCTCGAGATGAGCGTGACCCTCGAGCCGAGGGCGGTGTAGGCGCTGGCGAACTCGGCACCGGTGACCCCGGATCCGACGACGATCAGGTGCTCCGGGACGGCCTTCAGCGTGTAGAGCTGAGTCCAGGTCAGGATCCGCTCGCCATCGGGCTTCGCGGAATCGAGCTCGCGGGGGCGGGCTCCCACGCTGACGACGAGGGTGTCGGCTTCGATCCGGTCGAAGTCGGTTCCGACCGAAGCGCGCCCGGTCTCGGAGACTCCGACCGTGGACACGACGATCGTTCCGGGCCCGGCGAGGCGCCCCACGCCCGAGACGATGCGGACGCCCGCCCTGATCAGTTGCGCGCGCATGTCCTCCGACTGCTGCCTTGCGAGTCGGACGAGCCGCTCGTTGACGGCCTGCAGGTTCACCGCGACCTCGGGTCGCACGGGTCGCGCGTTCTCGCCTCGCGTGAAGAACTGGACGCCGAGGTCGGCCGCCTCGCCGATGGCATTGCTCGCCTCGGCGACCGCGATGAGCGCCTTGGACGGCACGACGTCGGTGATGACGGCCGAACCGCCGACGCCGACGCCCTCGACCAGAGTCACGTCGGCCCCGAGCTGAGCGCCACTCAGCGCGGCCTCGTACCCGCCCGGGCCGCCGCCGACGATGGCGATGCGGTGTTTGCGCTCGAACTCGTAGCTCATGTGCTCATTATCGTTGGGGCGCGCGCCTGTGAGTGGGCACTCGAGCCTGTGAGTGGGCACTCGGCGCTGTGGATGAGCGCACTCAGCGTCCTCGGCCGCCCCTAGAGTGGATCGCATGTCTTCGACCCCCACGAATCCTCTCGACGACCCCGCTGCCGACCCGTTCGAGATCGCAGCGACCGCCGCCGACGAGATTGCGCGCGCCACCGGCGTCGCCCACCACGACATCGCCCTCACGCTCGGCAGCGGCTGGGGCAAGGCCGCCGAGCTCCTGGGCGACACCGTCGCCGAGATCCCCGCCTCCGAGATCACGGGCTTCACCGCGTCCGCGGTCGTCGGGCACTCCGGCTCGCTTCGCAGCATCGAGCTGGCCGACGGTCGGCACGCTCTCGTCATCGGTGCGCGAACGCACTACTACGAGGGCTACGGGGTCCGACGGGTCGTGCACAGCGTCCGCACTGCGGCCGCCACAGGCGCGAAGACCATGATCCTGACCAACGGCGCCGGCGGCATCAAAGAGACATGGAAACCCGGTTCCCCCGTCCTCATCAGCGACCACATCAACCTCACCGCCGACTCGCCGCTCGAGGGTGCCACATTCATCGACCTCACCGACCTCTACTCGAAGCGCTTGCGCGACCTCGCCCGCAGCATCGATCCGAGCCTCGACGAGGGCGTGTACACGCAGTTCAGAGGCCCGCACTACGAAACGCCGGCCGAGGTGCAGATGGCGAAGGCCATCGGCGGGCACATCGTGGGCATGTCGACCAGCCTCGAGGCCATCGCCGCGCGCCAGGCCGGCATGGAGATCCTCGGTTTCTCCTTGATCACCAACCTCGCTGCCGGCATCCAGAAGACACCGCTCAGTCACGCCGAGGTCCTTCAGGCCGGCCGCGACGCCGAGCCCGTGATCAGCGATCTCCTCGCGCGCGTGGTGGCGGCCCTGTGAGCGATCACGTTCTTCCCGCCGACCTCCGCTCCCGCGCCGAGGCCTGGGCGGCCCAAGATCCCGACGACGAGACGCGCGACGAGTTGCGCGGGCTGCTTTCGGCGGCCGAAGACGGCGACCACGCGGCGATCGACGACCTGGCCGGTCGCTTCGACGGGCGACTCGAATTCGGCACCGCAGGTCTCCGCGGCGAATTGGGCGCCGGATCCACGCGCATGAACCGCGTCCTCGTGGCCCAGGCCGCGGCGGGCTTCGCGGCGTTCCTGCTGTCGCGCGCATCCTCTCCCGACCCCGCCGGCTCCTCTCCCGAGGCCACGGACTCCGCGACCGGTCACGCCGCGGGGCCGTCCATCGTCATCGGCTACGACGGGCGCAAGAACAGCGACGTCTTCGCCCGCGACACGGCTGAGATCATGGCGGCAGCCGGCGTGGCCGCGACGCTGCTGCCGCGGGCACTGCCCACTCCGGTCCTCGCCTTCGCCGTCCGCCATCTCGACGCCAGCGCGGGGGTCATGGTGACGGCCAGCCACAACCCTCCCCGCGACAACGGCTACAAGGTCTATCTCGGCGGTGCCGACAGCGGCTCGCAGATCGTCGGCCCGGTCGACGGCGAGATCGCCGCGCTCATCGGCAAGGTCGCCGAGGGGTCCGTGCTCGATCTTCCCCGCTCCGACGACTACGTCACGGCCGGCGACGATCTCGTCACCGATTACGTACGGCTCACGGCGGCGGTCGCCGGCTCCCCGACCGGTCGTTCGCTCCAGCCCCGCGTCGTCTACACGGCGATGCACGGGGTCGGGTGGGAGGTCGCTCGCCGAGTGTTCGCGACTGCGGGCTTCACGGAGCCGATTCCCGTCGCCGAACAGGTCGCCCCCGATCCTGCTTTCCCGACCGTGGCCTTCCCCAATCCCGAAGAGCCCGGTGCGATGGATCTCTCGTACGCCACGGCGATCCGCGTCGGGGCCGATCTGATCATCGCGAACGACCCCGACGCCGACCGACTTGCCGTCGCGATCCCGTCACCGGCGAGGCCCGAGGCAGGCGCGGCTCCCACAGGCGATTCCGGCTCTGATGACGGCGCGGCGTGGCACCGCCTCTCAGGAAACGAGGTCGGCGCCATCCTGGGCTGGCGCGCAGCGGAACGCGTGACACGCGAGGGCGGCTCCGGGACCCTTGCGGCGAGCATCGTCTCCTCCCCGCTCTGCAGGCAGTCGCCGACGCCTACGGCCTTCCGTACGCCGACACCCTCACCGGCTTCAAGTGGGTGTCGCGCGTCGAGGGTCTCGTGTTCGGCTACGAAGAGGCCCTGGGCTACCTGGTCGATCCCGCCAAGGTCCGCGACAAAGACGGCATCTCGGCGGCGGTCGACATCCTGGCCCTCGCGGCCGAACTGGCGACGTCGGGCTCCTCGCTCGAGCAGCACCTGCGCGATTTCGACGAGCGATTCGGCGCGTTCGCTTCGTCACAGGTGTCGCTCCGGGTCTCCGATCTGGCCGAGATCCCTCGGATCACGACGGCCCTCCGCTCCACGCCGCCCGACTCGATCGGTGGGCACCCGGTCGAGAGGCTCGACGACTTCGAGCCCGGATTCGAGCAGTTCCCGCCCGGCGACATCCTTCGCTTCTGGCTCTCGGGCGACGACACGCACGACGGCTCCCGGGTGATCGTGCGCCCGAGCGGCACCGAGCCGAAGCTCAAGGTCTACATCGACGCCTGGAGCACCTCCGGCGCTCCCGCCGCACGCCGCCGCGCCGCCGACGCTGTGGTCGCCGATCTCGACGCCGGGGTGCGGGCCCTGCTCCGGTAGCTGCAGCGGGCCGACCGTCGGCGGGGTCGGTGCGGCCGCAACCCCGTCGGGCCGGCCCCCGGCCGGCCCCGGCCGGCGCGCATCAGCCCAGCGCGCGCTCGAGCTTCTCTGCCAGCTCTTGCTGGTCGAAGTGGTTGACGATGACGATGACGTCGGCGAACGTCGGGCCGATGGCGTCGACGAACTCGGCCGAGGTGAGGATCACCTGCGCGTCTTCGGCGACGGCGCGAACGCTCCCGATGTCGGCTGCGACGACATCGGCCTCGATGTCGAGCTTGGCCAGGACGCGCTCGGCGTTGACCTTGAGGATGCCGCTGGAGCCGATACCGGCTCCGCAGATGGTGACGATCTTCATCAGGCGACCTCTCCGGTCGATGCAACGCCCATCAGGCTCCGGACCTCGTCGGGCGTCGATGCAGCGGCGAGCGCTCCGATCACCGTGGAGTCGTTGAACACGTTGGCGATGTCGGCGATCGACTCGAGGTGACCCCCGACGGACTCGACCGCGAGGCCGAGGACAACGCTCACCGGGTCGTTGTGGGGGTGACCGAAGGAGACCGGCGAGGCGAGGGTGACGACGGCGAGCCCGTTGTCGAGCACCTGGTCGTCGGGCCGGGCGTGTGCGAGAGCGAGCCCGGGAGCGATCACGACGTAGGGACCGTGCTCTTCGATCATGCGGACCATGGCGTCGGAGTACCCCGGCTTGGCGGCGCCCGACGCGGTGAGCGCTGCCCCCGCCGCCCGCACGGCCGCGCGCCAATCGGCGGCGGCAGCGCCGATCACGATGGCTTCGTCGGGGAGCGGAGGGAGGGTCATGATCAGGCCTTCTCGAACCCCGCCACGATGCGGTCGGCCAGGTCTTCGCGATCTTCGAGGGGCAGGAACGACGCCGCGGCGGCGTTGAGCTGGAAGGTCTCGAGGTCGGCCAGGTCGTAGTCGAACGCCTGGGCCAGCAGGGAGAGCTCACGGCTGATGCTGGTGGCGCTCATCAGCCGGTTGTCGGTGTTGACCGTGACGCGGAATCCGAGCTGGTAGAGCAGGTCGAAGGGGTGATCGTAGACCTCGGTGCCCCACTGCTGGATGGCACCGGTCTGCAGGTTCGACGACGGCGAAAGCTCGAGCGCGATCTCGCGGTCGCGCACCCAGGCGGCGATCGGCCCGAGCCCGACCGTGGTGTGGTCGCCGTCGCGGTCGATCACACTGACGTCTTCGGCGAGTCGCACGCCGTGGCCGAGGCGGAGGGTTCTTCCGTCGAAGAGGGCGCTCTTGATGCTGTCGAGGCCGTCGGCTTCGCCGGCGTGGACGGTGACGGGGAAGAACTCGCGCGCCAGGAGGTCGAAGGCGGGCTGGTGGTTGGACGGCGGGAACCCGAGTTCGGCACCGGCGATGTCGAAGCCGATGACGCCGTTCTCACGGTGACGCAGTGCCAGTTCGGCGATCTCGAGCGAGCGGTCGGCGTGACGCATGGCGGTGACCAGCTGGCCGACGGTGATCTCGTGGCCGCGCTCGGCGAGATCGGTGATCGCGTCGTCGATGCCGCTCTGAACGGCCGAGACCGTCTCGTCGAGCGTGAGGCCCTGCTGAAGGTGCTGCTCGGGCGCCCAGCGCACCTCGCCGTGGATGACGCCGTCGGCAGCCAGATCGAGCACGAACTCGTGCGCGACCCGCTTGAGCGCGGAAGCCGTCTGCATGACGGCGATGGTCACGTCGAAGGTCTTGAGGTAGTCGACGAGCGAGCCGGAGTTGCTCTGGGACACGAACCACGCGTCGAGCTCGGCGGGAGACGACGCCGGAAGGAGATCCCGGCTTCGCCGGCCAGCTCGATGATCGTCGACGGTCGGAGGCCGCCGTCGAGGTGATCGTGGAGGAGACCTTCGGGAGCGCCGCGATGCTCGGCCCTCCGTTGGGCAGGCGATATTCCTGATCCGGTGCACTCATGACTCAAACCTACTAGGAGGACGAAGCATCAATCTGGATGCGGGCCACAAGCAGCCGGAGAGAACTTAGGAGATTCGCTCCACGACCCGCGGTCCGACGGCGGGCGCCGAATCGCCGATGGCCCAGGCGCCCTCGACGGCCTCGAGGGCGCGGGCGAACCGCGACGGATCCTCGGCGTGGAGAGTGAACAGCGGCTGCCCCTCCGTGACGCGATCGCCCGGCTTCGCATGCAGCTCGATCCCGGCCGAGGCGACCACGGGATCCTGCTTCCGCGCGCGCCCCGCGCCGAGTCGCCAGGCACCGATGCCGAAGGGCAGCGCTTCTTGCGTGACGAGGTAGCCCGACGACGGTGCCGGCACCACGTGCGTCTCAGGAGCCGTCGGAAGCGGAGCCGACGGATCGCCGCCCTGGGCGGAGATCATGGCCCGCCAGGTGTCCATCGCGCGACCGTCGTCGAGGGCCGCCTCGACGTCGGCATCCGGCTGCCCGGCCAGGGCGAGCATCTCGCGCGCGAGCGCGACCGTGAGCTCGCGGATGTCGGCCGGACCGCCTCCGGCGAGCGTCTCGAGCGACTCCCGCACCTCGAGCGCGTTGCCGATGGTGAGGCCGAGAGGCGTGTTCATGTCGGTCAGGAGCGCCGAGGTGGTGACGCCCGCGTCTTTGCCGAGGTCGACCATCGTGCGTGCCAGCTCGCGCGAGGCCGCGATGTCCTGGATGAAGGCGCCGGACCCGAACTTGACGTCGAGCACGAGCGCCGCCGTGCCTTCGGCGATCTTCTTGGACATGATCGACGAGGCGATCAGGGGATCGCCTCGACGGTTCCGGTGATGTCGCGCAGCGCGTACAGCTTGCCGTCGGCCGGCGCGAGGCCCGACCCGGCGGCGCACACCACGGCTCCGACCTCGTCGAGGATCTCGCGCATCCGCTCGTTCGAGATCGATGCCTGCCAGCCGGGGATCGACTCGAGTTTGTCGAGCGTTCCGCCGGTGTGGCCGAGACCACGGCCGGAGAGCTGCGGCACGGCGACGCCGAACGACGCGACGAGCGGCGCCAACGGGAGGGTGATCTTGTCGCCGACTCCCCGGTCGAGTGCTTGTCGACGGTCGTCTTCGACAGCGACGAGAAGTCCATGGTCGAGCCGGAGGCGATCATGGCGAGCGTCAGGTCGCGGATCTCGCGTCTCTCCATGCCGTTGAGGAAGATCGCCATCGTCAGAGCGGCCATCTGCTCGTCACCGACGTAGCCGCGCGTGTAGGCGTCGATCAGCCAGTCGATCTGCTCGGTCGACAGAGCGCCGGAGGACCGCTTGACGCGGATCAGGTCGACGGTGTCGAACGGTTCGACCGAGGAAGCGGGGTGGTACTCACAGATGTCTCCAGAGGTTCGTAAAAGCCGGGCGCAGGATCACGACCGGGTCACGCCGGGTCACGGCTGCGACGCGCGGTAGGCGTCGAGTTGACGAGGCCCGAAGGCGTCCGGGATCACCTCGTCGATGGTCTTGAAGCCGGACACGGTGTCGAGCACCATGCCCTCCGCCGAGTGCTCGTAGAGCAGCTGACGGCAGCGGCCGCACGGCATGAGGACTCCGCCGTTGCCGTCGACGCAGGCGAAGGCGACGAGGTGGCCGCCACCGCCCATGACGAGGTCGGACACGAGGGAGCACTCGGCACACAGCGTGAGACCGTACGACGCGTTCTCGACGTTGCAGCCCGAGACGATCCTGCCGTCGTCCGTGAGCGCGGCGGCGCCCACCGGGAACCGGGAGTAGGGCACGTAGGCCTTCTCCATGGCCGCCGTGGCCGTGGCGCGGAGAAGACCCCAGTCGACGGTGGTCATGACTTGATGTAGGGCTTGCCGGAGGCGGCCGGGCCGCGCGACTGGCCGACGAGGCCCGCCACGGCGAGGATCGTCACGACGTACGGCAGCATCAGCATGAACTCGCTCGGCACCGGTGACCCGACGACGCTCAGGACGTTCTGCAGGTTGCTGGCGAAGCCGAACAGGAGGGCCGCCAGCGTCGCCCGGATCGGATCCCAGCGACCGAAGATGACGGCAGCGAGGGCGATGTACCCGGCGCCGGCGGTCATCGTCTTCTGGAATTCGCCGAGGTCCCCCAGGGTGAAGAACGCGCCTCCGAGCCCGGCGATGGCGCCGGCCAGGGAGACGTTCCAGAAGCGTGTGGCATTGACTCGGATGCCAACGGTGTCGGCCGCCTGCGGGTGCTCGCCGACGGCACGGAGGCGCAGGCCCCAGCGCGTCTTGAACAGCCCGAACCACACGGCGGCGATCGCGACGTACATCAGGTACACGACGACGTTCTGCTGGAAGAGCAGCGGCCCGATCAGCGGGATCCTCGACAGCACAGGGATGTCGAACGGCGAGAAGAGGAGGCCCTTGTTGAGACCCGGCGAATTGGTCAGCACCTCCGAGTAGAGGAAGCTCGTCAGACCGGTCACGAGCACGTTCAGGACCACGCCGACGATGACCTGGTCGACCAGGTAGCGGATGCTGAAGACCGCGAGCACCATCGACACCAGCGCCCCGGCGATCATGGCGCTGACGAGACCGATCCAGAGCGAGCCGGTGATGCTGGCGACGACCGCGGACACGAAGGCGCCGCCGAGCAGCTGTCCTTCGATGGCGACGTTGACGACGCCGACGCGCTCCGAGATGACGCCGCCGAGGGCACCGAAGATGAGCGGTGTCGAGAGGCTCAGCGAGCCGATCAGGAGACCGGGCACCAGGATCGAGTTGTTCGCGCCCGCCCAGGAGAGGAATCCGACCAGGAACAGGACGCCGAACAGCGCGATGAGCCAGATCGGCGTCTTCTTGTAGCCGAGAGTGCGGTAGGCGGCGAAGAGGGTGATCAGCGCCAGGACGATCGTGACGACGACGCCGGTGCCGTGAGTCGGCAGGACCGCGTTCGGCAGCTTGACGAAGTCGGTCGACGTCGACAGGCGGAAGGTCGAGTGACCGCTGCGGCCGGCGACGAAGAAGAGCAGGATCGCCAGCACCGTGAACGCCGCGAGGGCGATCGGCGCCTTCCACGACCGGCTGCGCGTGATGGTCAGTCCGGGAGTCGGGGCCGCCGGAACGGCCACATCGGGAGTCAGGACGCTCACTTGGTCACCACCGCCGTCTTCGAGTTGGTGCGTCGGACTCGCTTCTGGCGCGGGCCCGGCGCAGGGATGCGGAAGATCGTGCGCACGAGCGGCGGGGCCGCCACGAACAGCACGATGAGGGACTGCACGACGAGCACGATGTCGATCGGCACGCCGTTCGCGGCCTGCATGGCGTAGCCGCCCGCCTTCAGCGCGCCGAAGAGCAGACCGGCTCCGAAGACGCCCCAGGGGCGCGAGCGTCCGAGCAGTGCCACCGTGATCGCGTCGAAGCCGATGCCCGCGTCGATGCCCGAGGAGAACCCGGTCGTGAGCGTGCCGAGTACCTGCGTGGCTCCGGCGATTCCGATCAGGGCGCCCGAGATCAGCATCGCGTACACGTAGACGTTCTTGACGTTGATCCCGGCCGTGCGGGCCGCGTGCGGGTTCTCGCCGACGGCGCGGAATCGGAAGCCGAGGCTCGATCGGTTCAGGAGCCAGGCGACGAAGATCGTCGCCGCGATGACCACGAGGAACCCGACGCTCACCGGGAAGTGCACCCCGAAGAGCCTGGGCAGGATCGCGGATGGCAGCGTCGCCGGCGACTGCGGGTTCGTCGAGCCCTTGGCCTGGAGCAGCCCGGGGTGCGCAGCATGAACGAGATCAGGTAGAGGGCGACGTAGTTGAGCATGATCGTGACGATCACCTCGTGCGCTCCCGTCCGTGCCTTCAGGAATCCGACGAGGGCACCCCAGAAGGCTCCGCCCGCGATGCCGGCGATGATCGCCAGCGGCAGGTGGATGGCCAGCGGCAGGTGGAACGAGAAGCCGACCCAGCCGGCGAAGGCCGCGCCGATCAGGATCTGCCCCTGGCCGCCGATGTTGAACATGCCCGCGCGGAACGCCAGCGCGACCCCGAGCCCGGCCACGATCAGCGGCATCGCGAAGTTGATGGTGCTGGCCAGCGGTGCGATGCCGGCGAGGAAGCCGACCGCCTGGAAGTTGATGATGGCGCCCTGGAAGAGGGAACTGTAGGCGACCGACACGGAGTGCCACACCGCACTCAGCATGTCGCTCGGCTTGGCGAAGAAGTACCCGGCCGTCGACTGCACCGTCGGGTCGGTGACGGCGATCAGGATCCCGCTCAGCACGAGGGCGAGCACGACGGCCAGGACCGAGATCATCGCGTTGCCGGAGACGATCTCGCGCAGGATCCCGGAGGCCCGGTCGTCTCGCGACTCTCGCGGCGCCTCGGGCGTCGTCTGCACGGCTCCCTCGGACTCGACCAGCCCGGTGTCTCCGGGTGGCGTGGGTGAGGTCTCGCTCATGCGAGTTGCTCCTGTTCGTGCGACTGCTGATATTCGGGTGGGACCTCGCCGGCCATCATCAGACCGAGGACGTCGCGAGGCGTGTCGGCCGGCACGATTCCGATGATCGACCCGCGGTACATCACGGCGATGCGATCGGCCAGGGCGACGACCTCGTCCAGTTCCGTCGACACCACGATGACCGGGACGCCTTCGTCTCGGGTGGCCACGATGCGCTTGTGGACGAACTCGATCGAGCCGACGTCGATGCCTCGGGTGGGCTGCGCGGCCACGAAGAGGCGCAGGTCGCGGGACAGCTCTCGGGCGAGGACGACCTTCTGCTGGTTTCCGCCGGAGAGGCGGCCGACCGGAGTCGCGATGCCCTGGCTGCGGACGTCGAACTCCGCGACCTTGTCGCCGGCGAACTTCGCCAGGTCGATCAGCTTCAGCCAGCCCCTCGACACGAAGGGACCGGCGTACGAGCGGTCGAGCATGAGGTTCTCGGCGATCGTGAATTCACCGACGAGACCGTCTTCGGTGCGGTCCTCCGGCACGAAGCCCACGCCGGAGTCGAGCACCTTGCGGACGCTCAGACCCGTGATGGATCTGCCGTCGAGCGAGATCGTCCCCTCGACGCGCGCCTGGAGCCCCAGAAGCGCCTCGGTCAGCTCCGTCTGCCCGTTGCCCTGGACCCCGGCGATCGCGAGGATCTCGCCGCGGCGGACCTCGAACGAGACGTCGTCGACGACGATCTGCCCGATCGCGTCGATGACCCTCAGGCCCTCGACCACGAGGGCGGCCGCGCCCGGGGTGGCAGGAGCCTTCTGCACGGTGAGCTCGACGGAACGGCCGACCATGAGCGAAGCGAGCTCGGCGTTGGAAGCCGTGGGAGAGGCCTCGCCGACGACCTTGCCGAGCCGGATGACGGTGATCCTGCTGGCCACTTCGCGGACCTCACGGAGCTTGTGCGTGATGAAGACGATGGCGGTGCCCGCGTCGCGCAGCTGGCGCATGATCGCCATCAGCTCGTCTGTTTCTTGCGGCGTGAGCACGGCGGTCGGCTCGTCGAACACGAGCACCTTCGCATCGCGCGAGAGCGCCTTGATGATCTCGACGCGCTGCTGCACGCCGACGGGCAGCTCTTCGACGATCGCGTCGGGATCGACGTCGAAGCCGAATCGCTTCGAGATCTCGCGGACCTTGGCGCGTGCGCCCGGCAGGTCGAGTCGACCACCGAAGCCCGTCTCTTCGTTGCCGAGCATGACGTTCTCGGCCACCGTGAACACCGGCACGAGCATGAAGTGCTGGTGCACCATGCCGATGCCCGCGGCCATGGCGTCGCCCGGGCCGGCGAAGTGCTGGACGACGTCGTCGAGCAGGATGTCGCCCTCGTCGGCCTGGTACAGGCCGTAGAGGACGTTCATCAGGGTGGACTTGCCGGCGCCGTTCTCACCCAGCAGGGCGTGGATCTCACCAGGCTCGACAGTGAGGCTGATGTGATCGTTGGCGGTGAGAGCGCCGAAGCGTTTGGTGATGCCCTGGAGTTCGAGCTTCATCGGGTGGACTCCCTCTCGGGTTCGGAACAGGGCGGAGGGCCCGAAGCGACGTTAGTCGCTCCGGGCCCTTCGCAGGAGTGCTACTTGGTCAGCGACGCGGGCGAGTCGACCGTGATCGACCCGTCGATGATGCCGGCCTTGATCTTCTTGAGCTCGGCGGGGAGACCCGAGTCGATCTTGCTGGTGTAGTCGTGGAACGGAGCCAGGCCGACGCCGTCGTTCTTCAGGGTGCCGACGTACGGGGTCTTCGTGAAGTTCCCCTTGGCGGCGTCTTCGACGACGGCCTTCGTGGCCGGGGCGATGCCCTTCTCGACGCTCGTCAGGAAGAGGGCCTTGTTCGCCGGGTCGGTCTGGTAGGTGTCGGAGTCGACGCCGACCAGCGTGATGCCGTCGCCGGTCGAGGCGTTCTTCGCCTTGACCGCCTGTGCAGCGCTCTGGTAGATCGGCCCACCGACGGGCATGATGACGTCGGCGTTCTGGTCGAGCAGCGTCTGCGCGGACTGCTTCGCAGCCGTTCCGGCGTCGAAGCCGCCGGTGAAGACGCCCTTCTGGGTCTTCTCGTTCCAGCCGACCAGCTTGACGTCCTTGCTCTTCTGCTGGTTGTAGTAGGCGACGCCGTCGGCGAATCCGTCCATGAAGATCGTGACGGTCGGGATCTGCGCACCACCGAAGGTGCCGACGACGCCGGACTTCGAGTAGCTGGCGGCCGCATAGCCGCCGAGGAATGCGGCCTCCGAGGTGTTGAAGGTGATCGGGCGCACGTTGTCGGCCGTGGTCGACGCGTCGTCGATCGTCGCGAAGTCGATGCTCGGGTTGGCCGCGGCAGCCGCCTTGGTCGCATCGGCGAGAAGGAACCCGACCGTGATGATCAGGTTGCACTTCTGGTTCACGAGGCTCGAGATGTTCGAGGCGTAGACGGTCTGGTCGGCCGACTCGACCGACTTCGGGGTGGCGCCGATCGCGCTCGCGCCCTCCTTGAGCCCGTCGAGACCGAGCTGGTTGAACGACTTGTCGTCGAAGCCGCCGGCGTCGGAGACCATGCACGGAACGTAGCTCGACTTCGCGCTCGTCTTCGTGCTGGTCGCCGAGGGTGCCGTGCCACAGCCGGCGAGCATCGCCGTGGCTCCCACGATGGCAAGGCCGGCCAGAACGGCCTTCCGCGCAGAGATAGTCAAAGTGTCCTCCAAGAGTCGGTCCAGCATCGTCCGCTGGGCACTATGTCATGGAGGTTACCCAAAGTTACGAGGAGTATTTGACCCGGCGCCGAGATGGTCTCGAAGCGTTACCGCTTCGCGACAATCACGAAACAGCGCCGTTACGTCCGATCTGCTAGAGAGCGGGCGGGATCCTGCCCCTCGGATCAGAGGACGTCGTTGCGACCGGAGAGCTTCAGCGCGTCGACGACGCTCTTGACGCGTTGGGCGTTGGCGCTGGTGGTGACCAGAAGGGCGTCGGGGGTGTCGACCACGACGATGTCCGTGACGCCGATCAGGGAGATCAGGCGATCGCCCTGGCTGACGACGATGCCGCTGGACGAGTCGGCCAGAACGCGCGCATTCTCGCCCAGGATGGCGAGATCCGACGCTCGGCCCTTCGAGTGCAGCTTGGCGATGGAGGCGAAGTCGCCGACGTCGTCCCAGTCGAAGTCGCCCGGGATCACGGCGAGGCGCCCCTGAGCGGCAGCGGGCTCGGCCACCGTGTAGTCGATGGCGATCTTCTCGAGGTTCGGCCAGATGCGGTCGACGACCGCGCCGCGCGCGGAGGTGTCCCACGCGTCGGCCAGCTCGAGGAGACCGGCGAGCAGCTCGGGGCGCGTCTCGCCGAGCTGCTTCAGGAGCACGTCGGCGCGCGAGATGAACATGCCGCCGTTCCAGAGATAGTTGCCGTCGCGGAGATACGCCTCGGCGGTCTCCAGCTCGGGCTTCTCCACGAACGAGGTGACGGCCTTCGCGTGAGGAGCAGCGTCGATGTCGAGCGGCTTGCCGCAGTGGATGTAGCCGAACCCGATCGCCGGCTCCGTCGGCGTGATGCCGATGGTGGCGATGTAGCCCGCGTCGGCGGCAGCGATCGCCTCGTGGACGGCGCGCACGAATCCGCGCTGGTCGGCGATGACGTGGTCGGCCGCGAACGATCCGATGATGACGTCGGGCTCGCGCTTGACGAGGATGGCCGCGGCGAGACCGATGGCGGCGGTGGAGTCTTTCGGCTCGCTCTCGAGCACGACGTTGTGGTCGTCGAGCGCCGGGAGCTGCGCTTCGACGGCGGCGCGGTGCGAGCGGCCGGTGACGACCATGATGCGCTGCTCTCCGTTGATCGGCGCGAGACGATCCCAGGTGCCGCGCAGGAGCGTCGAGCCGCTGCCGGTGAGGTCGTGCAGGAACTTGGGGGCGTCGGCGCGGCTGAGCGGCCACAGGCGCGACCCGATCCCGCCGGCCGGGATGATGCTGTAGAACCGGTCGAGGCTCTCACGTGCTGTCGTCATGCCGACACCCTACTGGCGGCACCCCGGGAAATCGGCTCGGACGCCCTGCCCCCGCCGGGTGCACGGACTCGACACGTACCGGCCACTCGCGCGTCACGCCGGATCCCTAGTCTCGGCTCGAGCGACGGAGGGGATCCGATGCGAGTTGCCATCGTGACCGAGAGCTTTCTCCCGACTCTGAACGGGGTCACGACGAGCGTCTGCCGGGTGGTGGAGCAGCTCCGGGCCCGGGGACACGAGGCGATGATCGTCGCCCCGGACGGCAGGGGGCCGACGCACTTCGCCGGGTTCCCGGTCCACCGCATGCCGTCCGTCGGTTACCGGCAGTTCCCGGTGGGTATCCCGGGGCCGCAGCTGTCCGGCCTGCTCGCCGGCTTCGCTCCGGACGTGATCCACGCAGCCTCGCCGTTCATCCTCGGAGCACAGGCCATCACGGCGGCGAGCCGCCTCGGAATCCCGAGCGTGGCGGTCTTCCAGACGGACATGGCGAAGTACGCGCGCGGCAACGGCTTCGGAACGGCCGGCGCCGCCCTGGTGTGGAAGATGATCCGCAGGATCCACGCGGGCGCGACCCTCACGCTGGTCCCGTCCGAGTCCTCCCGCCGCGATCTCGAGCGGATCGGCGTCGAGCGGATCGCCACCTGGGGCCGAGGTGTCGACAGCGCGCTCTACCACCCGAACCGGCGTTCGGACGAAGCGACCCGGATCCTGCGAGCCCGCCTCGCAGCGCCGGACGAGGTCGCCGTCGGCTACGTCGGTCGCCTGGCTCCCGAGAAGGAGCTGGAACGCCTCCAGGCACTGCGCAGGATCCGCGGGCTCCGCCTCGTGCTCGTCGGTGACGGTCCCGCGCGCCAGGGGCTGGCCCGCAAGCTGTCCGCGCTCGATCCGGTCTTCCTCGGCGCCCTCCGCGGCGAGGAGCTCGCGACCGCCTACGCCGCCCTGGACGTCTTCGTGCACACGGGCACGACGGAGACCTTCGGCCAGACCCTGCAGGAGGCGCACGCCGCCGGGCTCCCGGTCGTCGCCCCCGCGGTCGGCGGCCCGCTCGATCTGGTCGAACACGGTGTCGACGGCTTCCTGTTCGACCCGCACCAGTCCCGCTCGCTGCGCCGCGGAGTGCTCGCGCTGGTCGACGACCCACGTCTCCGGGTGCGCTTCGGCGAGGCCGGAAGACGTGCCGTCGTGGGCCGCACCTGGGAGGCGCTCGGCGACGAACTCCTCGGGCACTATCGCTCCGTCCTGACCCGCCAGATCCCCGTAACGGCCGGGGTTTCCGAGCCCCCGCCCGGTCTCTCGGGATCGAGATAGTTAGGTCCGCCTTCGAGGCGTCAACCTGGGAGGATGCCTAGGATGGTCACGTTCTGAGAACACACCCCGATTCACCTGGAGGGTTGCTCATGGCCGAGCAGACGACAGGGGTCCTACCCGCACCGAACGTCCCACGTCCGCGACCGAGTCGCTTCCAAGGCACGCTCTATCGAGGCCGCGAAGGCATGTGGTCGTGGGTGCTGCACCGCATCACCGGCGTCGCGATCTACTTCTTCCTGCTCGTGCACATCCTCGACTCCGCCCTCCTGCGCGTGAGCCCGAGGGCGTACAACGCTGTCATCGACACGTACAAGCAGCCGATCATGGGCATCGGCGAAGCGGCGCTCGTCGCCGCCATCATGTTCCACGCGCTCAACGGCATCCGCATCATCCTGATCGACTTCTGGGGTGGCGGTCCCAAGCGTCAGCGCCTGATGTTCTGGCTCGTCCTCGTGGTCTGGGTGATCCTCATGGCCGGCTTCCTCCCTCGCCAAATCGGCGTCATCCTCTCGGAGTTCTGATCATGACCACGGAAACCGTCGAAGCACCCCGATCAGCGCGCGTCTCCCGGCGCAGCACCAACTGGGAGAAGTGGGCCTGGCTCTACATGCGCGGCAGCGGAGTCCTGCTGATCGTGCTCATCTTCGGGCACCTCTTCACCAACCTGATCGCCGACGAGGGTGGCGTCAAAGCCGTCGACTTCGCGTTCGTGGCCGGCAAGTGGGCGAGCCCGTTCTGGCAGATCTGGGACACCCTCATGCTCTGGCTCGCGCTGATCCACGGCTCGAACGGCATGCGGACCATCGTCAACGACTACGTGTCCAACTCGACGCTGCGCCGGATCATGCTCGTCGCCCTCCTCGCGTCCAGCATCGTGCTGATCGTGCTCGGCACCCTGGTCATCTACACGTTCGACCCGTGCCCCTCAGGAGCCCTGCAGTCGCAGCTCCCGTCGTTCTGCCCGGCGCAGTAGCCCCGGCACCGTTCGTCACCCCTCTCGCATCACGACCCACCGGAAAGTTCCCGTGTCTGACATCCCCGATTCCTCCACCGTCCCGACGAAGACCGTCGACGGCGTCCACTACCACCAGCACGACGTCGTCATCGTCGGTGCCGGCGGTGCCGGCATGCGCGCCGCCATCCAGGCAGGGCCCGGCGCCTCGACGGCGGTCATCTCCAAGCTCTACCCGACGCGCTCGCACACCGGAGCAGCGCAGGGCGGCATGGCCGCCGCGCTCGCCAACGTCGAGGAGGACAACTGGGAGTGGCACACCTTCGACACGGTCAAGGGCGGCGACTACCTCGTCGATCAGGATGCCGCCGAGATCCTCGCCAAAGAGGCCATCACCGCCGTCCTCGAACTCGAGAACATGGGCCTGCCGTTCAACCGCACGCCGGAGGGCAAGATCGACCAGCGCCGGTTCGGCGGGCACACCGCCGAGCACGGCAAGAACCCCGTGCGCCGGGCCTGCTACGCGGCCGACCGCACCGGACACATGATCCTGCAGACGCTGTACCAGAACTGCGTGAAGCTCGGCATCAACTTCTTCAACGAGTTCTACGTGCTCGACCTCATCATGGGCGAGGTCGACGGCCAGAAGCGCCCGGCCGGCGTCGTCGCCTACGAGCTGGCGACCGGCGAACTGCACGTCTTCCAGGGCAAAGCCGTCATCTTCGCGACCGGCGGTTTCGGCAAGATCTACAAGACGACCTCCAACGCGCACACCCTCACCGGTGACGGCGTCGGGATCATCTGGCGCAAGGGCCTTCCCCTCGAAGACATGGAGTTCTTCCAGTTCCACCCGACCGGACTCGCCGGGCTCGGGATCCTGCTCTCGGAGGCCGCCCGAGGCGAGGGGGCGATCCTCCGCAACAGCGAGGGCGAACGCTTCATGGAGCGCTACGCCCCCACGATCAAAGACCTCGCGCCGCGCGACATCGTCGCCCGCTGCATGCGAACGGAGATCCGCGAGGGTCGCGGCGCCGGCCCGAACAAGGATTACCTGTACCTCGACATCACCCACCTCTCTCCCGAGGTGATCGACGCCAAGCTGCCCGACATCACCGAGTTCGCCCGCACCTACCTCGGCGTCGAGCCCTACACCGAGCCGGTGCCCGTGCTGCCGACGGCGCACTACGCGATGGGCGGCATCCCGACCAACGTGAAGGCCGAGGTGCTGCAAGACAACGACACCGTCGTGCCCGGCCTCTACGCCGCGGGCGAGTGCGCCTGCGTGAGCGTGCACGGCTCCAACCGCCTCGGCACGAACTCGCTGCTCGACATCAACGTCTTCGGCAAGCGCGCCGGCGACAACGCGGTCGCGTACGTCCAGACGGCCGACTTCGTCCCGCTCCCGGACGACGCCGCGGAGTTCGTCCAGGGCCTCATCCACCAGGTCTCGACGGCCACCGGCACCGAGCGCATCTCGACCCTCCGGCGCGAGCTGCAGGAGTCGATGGACACGAACGCGCAGGTGTTCCGCACCGCGGAGACCCTCAACCAGGTCACCGAAGTCATCGGCGACCTGCGCGAGCGCTACAAGAACATCTCGGTGCAGGACAAGGGCAAGCGGTTCAACACCGACCTGCTCGAGGCGATCGAGCTGGGCTTCCTGCTCGACCTCGCCGAAGTCGTCATCTACTCGGCGCTGTCGCGCGAGGAGAGCCGAGGCGGGCACTTCCGCGAGGACTTCCCGAAGCGCGACGACGAGAAGTGGCTCGTCCACACGATGGCGTACCTCACCGGCGACGCCCACTCCGCCGACGCCGGCGACCACATCAAGCTCTCGACCAAGCCGGTCGTCATCACGAACTACCAGCCGATGGAACGGAAGTACTGAGATGAGCACTGTTCTCGAAGAGCGCCCGGCCGCCGCCGACGCCATCCAGAAGTTCACCGCGACGTTGATGATCCGCCGCTTCGACCCGGACGTCGACACCGAGCCGCGCTGGCAGGAGTTCTCGGTCGAGATGCTGCCGACCGACCGCGTGCTCGACGCACTGCACCAGATCAAGTGGGAGCAGGACGGCTCGCTGACCTTCCGTCGATCCTGCGCTCACGGTGTCTGCGGTTCCGACGCCATGCGCATCAACGGGCGCAACCGACTGGCCTGCAAGACGCTGATGAAAGACCTCGACATCGAGAAGCCGGTCTACGTCGAGGCGATCAAGGGTCTTCCCCTGGAGAAAGACCTCGTCGTCAACATGGAGCCCTTCTTCGCCTCGTTCCGTGAGGTGCAGCCGTTCCTCCAGGCGTCGTCGAAGCCCGACAAGGAGCGTCTGCAGAGCGTCGAGCAGCGTGCTCGCTTCGACGACACCACCAAGTGCATCCTCTGCGCGGCGTGCACCTCGTCGTGCCCCGTGTTCTGGACCGACGGCCAGTACTTCGGTCCGGCCGCCATCGTCAACGCGCACCGCTTCATCTTCGACTCGCGCGACGAGGCCTCCGAGGTCCGCCTCGACATCCTCAACGACAAAGAGGGCGTCTGGCGCTGCCGCACCACCTTCAACTGCACCGAGGCCTGCCCTCGTGGCATCCAGGTCACCCAGGCCATCGCGGAGGTCAAGGCCGCCGTGCTGCGAGGCCGCCCCTAGTCGTCACTCCTGACGCTCTGCCGTAAGACGTTTCCCGGACAATTCACCCTGCCGCGGCAGGGTGAATTGTCCGGGAAACGTTTTGGGGCAGAAGGGGCTCGGCGCTCAATCCTCCACGAGGCAGACAGCCCCCAACCCGAGGGCCAGGCGAAGGGCAATGCTGACACCGGCCTCCCCCACCTCACCCCACGGCGCGAATGCGTCGCTCCACCAGGTGGGAAGGGTGACGTCGGGAGCGTCGGGCAGCAGCCGCTCGATCTCGCCGTAGGTGTGCAGTTGGCGGGGCGCGTAGACGGTCAGCAGGCTGACGCCGTCTTCGCGCAGCACCTGGACGGCGGCTCCGTCGTCGATCTCTCGGACGGACGCCGCGCCGGCGATCCCCTCGGCCGCGTGGGCGAGCGCGTACAGGTCGTGGTCCTCGCTCGAGAGGATGGTGATCTCACGAGGCATCGGGCTCACCGCTTCCGGCTGCGTCTGGCGCTTGCGGCGTGGTGTCGTGCGGGTGCGGTTCACCGTGCCGGTCGAGGTCTCCGTGAAGATCGTCTTCCCAGGCCTGGAGCAGCGGCGGCTCGACGAGCGTGGTGAGGCGCTCCGACCCGACCGAGTCGAGCGCGTCGTGAAGAGCGTCCCAGCCCGAGTGCTGCGCGTCGCCGAGGGGCAGAAGGTAGGCGGGCCCGGCGGGCCGTCCGACGACGACGACGTCCTGCTCGGCGGCGAAGATCTGCTCGTGCAAGTCGAGCCTGCGCACGGACGGCGCCCCGATGAGCAGCACGACCGGATTCGGCGGCGGGTAGGTCACCGGGCGGAAACAGCGGTCGGGCTCCCCTCGCGCGCGAGCACGAGGGCGAAGGTGGGCAGCGAGGTCCGCGTCAGGGCACCGAGCGCTTCGCCGAGCCGCGCGATGGCCGCGTCGAGGCCCTCCGTGCCGCCCGGCACGTCGGCGGTCAGCGCGATCGTCTCCTCGATGCCCCGGGCGGTGACGCGCGCCGTGACGGCGGCGGAGAAGCGCTCCCCTCGACGAGGTAGCGGGACGGTTCGGGAGCGCGATGCCTGGCATCCTGCGTCATCGCCCAGGTGTCCCAGGCTTTCTCGAGCGGTTCGCTGCCTCCCCAGGCACGCGGGTGGTAGCCGCCGATGGCCAGTCCCATCGCTTCGAGGGCGCCTCCGAGGACGGCCTCCTGCGCTGCGGTGTGCAGGAGCGTGACGTCGATGCTCAACTGCGTCGTCACGCTCACGGCGGGGCTCACGGTCGCGGGGAGCGCGTCGGGCGAGGCTTCGGGGTCGAGCGAGGGCTCCGGGGCGGCGACGGCTTCGTCGAGGGTCCGGTGATCGACGCCGGTGATGCCGTCGCGGTAGCCGGTCGGAGTCGTGACCGCCCAGACGCCACCGGCTGCCACGAGCGCTGAGCGCAGCCCGATCGTGAGACGTGAGGACTCGGGCGTGACCAGGGCCACGCGACGCCCCGCGAGCACCGGACGCGAGAGGAAATCGACGAAGGGGGCGCTCAGGCGGACGACGGTCGCCCGGCTCTCCACTCGGACGACACGCTCGGTGATCTCGTCGACCAGGGGATGGCGTATCGGTGTGCCCACGTCGCCATACAACTCCGTCCGGTCGCCTCCTGGCCTATCTGAGTAGGCTCTGAGAGACTCCCGAATTCACCACCGGGTCGCTCGCTCCCTTTGTTCCCGTTCCTGTCCCGAGAGGCCCTGCCGTGGACCCCGAGATCGCCGACCGCCCCTCCGACCCCGCGCTCGAGGCCGGCCTGCCGGTGCAGGCGCGCATGGCGGCTTCCCTCGCCCGATCACTCGACGGCACCGACTGGGCGGAGGGAACCCTGTTCTGGTCCTCCATCGACGGGACCAGGATCGCGCGACTGGAGACCCTCGACCTGACCGGTCACCCCCGCGAGCACCCGCTCCCGGCCGACATCGACGCCCTCGGCGACGAGTTGCGCGTCGCCATGGCGACGCCCGAGCGCGGCAGCTGGCTGTCGATGACCCTCGAGCTCACCCGTGACGGCGCCTTCACCTCGCGGTTCAACTTCGATCGCCGCGTCTACGACAACCCGGCCACGCCGTTCTCCCCCGGCGCTCTGGGAGCCGTTCCGAGCGACGAGTCGTACGCCAACGACCTGCTCCGACACCCGCGCAGTGCCCGCTACGCGCTCGGCTGGCTCGCGGAACGTCCCAGCGCCGCACGCCCGGTCAGCGCGCCCTACGACGTGCTGGCCGACGCCTGGGGGTGGCCAGGCGTGTTCGCCAGCGTCGAGCTCCAGGCCTCGCTCGCGCTCGCCCAACAGGATCCCGCCGGTCCGCTCACCCGCGATCTCGCCGAGGGCGTCGGTCGCCGGGTCCTGCGAGCCGTGGTCGCCGACGTGCTCGAGCCGCACCGCCTGGCGACCCTGCTCAGACTCCACGGCGAGGCCGTCGCGCGACGCCTCCTCCCCGCGGTCGACGGTGCCGACGCGCTCGACCCCGACCAGCCGCTGCTGGCCGCCCGCGAGGAGTCGTCGGCTGCGCTCCTGGCGCTCGAGGCGGGGGTGTACGGCATCATCGGCGACCTCGTGCGGTCGCGGCTCGCCGCCGCCTGATCCGCTCCGCACCAAGAATCGGACAAAACACCACGATTATTCGCGGTGTTCTGTCCGATTTTCGGGTGAAGGCACGGAGTGCTGCCCGGGGGCGGCGGGATGCTACGCGCGGGCGGCGGAGATCCGCTCGACGAAGGGCACGATCAGCGGGTGCGACTCGTCGAGACCGGTGATGGCCGTGGCGAGATCGACATCGGTGCGGCTCGCATCGGCCAGCAGCGCCTGGAGCTCGACGCTCTGCTCGTCGTCCGACACGTCGAAGCGGAGCGCGGCACCCATCGCGTCGAGGATCGCGGTGGGCTCGGTGCCCTGTTCGGCGATCGCGGCGCCGGGCGACACGAAGCGCTCGTCGCGAGAGAGCTTGCGGAGCGGCTGGCGCCCCACGCGCGTCACGGTGTCGGGCAGGCCGACGTTCTCGAAGCGGCCCAGGATCGCCGTGACGTAGGCGGCGTGATCCTGCGCGTTCAGTTCGTGCTTGGCGATCAGGTAGGCGCTCGTCTCGGCGAGCACCGCCTCGACCTTCTCGCGCACGGCGGGCAGCGCGATGGCGTCGGAGATCTTGTCGGCTCCCGCGAGGAAGCCGTGGTAAGCCGTCGTCGCATGCCCCGTGTTGACCGTGAAGAGCTTGCGCTCGATGGACGCCTCGAGGCCGTCGACCCAGTGCACGCCGGGGATCGTCGGCTCGGCGCCGTGGAACGGCGTGCGATCGATGGCCCACTCGAAGTAGGTCTCGACGGTGACGTCCAGCCCCTGACCCGGCGCCTGGGCCGGGACGATGCGGTCGACGGCCGTGTTCGCGAAGATCGCCTTGGCGAGGGCAGGATCGTCGACTCCGCCGGGAAGGGCGGACACGATGAACTCCTCGAGGCGGTCGGTGGCGTTGATCGCGTTCTCGCAGGCCATCACCGCCACCGGCGATAGCGACGCGTCGCGGGCGGTCAGCCCCTGGGCGATCGCGGGGGCGATGAAGCGGAGGACGTTCGGACCGACCGCGCAGGTGACCACGTCGGCCGATGCCACCGCAGCCACGACCGCGTCGGGGTCGGCGGCCGAGTTGAGGGCCGAGAAGCGCGTGACGACGTGATCCTGCGCCCCCTGTCCGACCTCGTGGACGGTGTAAGACGATGCGGCCGACAGGTCGTCGATCAGCTCGGCGTTGACGTCGGAGAAGACGACGTCGTACCCGGCCTCGTGGAGCAGCAGCCCCACGAATCCGCGCCCGATGTTGCCGGCGCCGAAGTGGACGGCGACGCTCATTCGTTGACGTCTTCGAGCTGCTGGAAGATCTCGTCGACCCCCGCGGCGTCGCGCAGGGCCTGCACCTGGTCGTCGTCGGAGAAGATGATGGCGATCTTCGACAGGATCTCGAGGTGCTCGTTCTCGATGCCCGCTATGCCGACGACGAAGTAGACCGGGTTTCCGTCCCAGTCGATCGGCGTGGAGTAGCGCACGAACGAGAGCGCGGACGCCAGGATCGCGTCTTTCGCCTCGTTGGTGCCGTGCGGGATGGCGAGGAAGTTGCCCATGTACGTCGAGACGCTCTTCTCACGCTCGATCATCGCGGGCAGGTACTCGGCCGTGACCGACCCCGCCTCCACAAGGATGTCAGTGGCCTCGCGCATCGCCTCCAACTTCGTGGTGGCTGTGCCTTCGGCGCGGATCTGGCTCTTCTGGAGGACGGGATTGGTCATGGCCTGATGCTACTTTCTGGTCAGTTCTGGTGGGAGATCTCTTCGACGACCTCGTCGTACTTCGGCGAGTTCATGAAGTTGTCGACGGAGACGTGCTGAGCGTTGGGGCTCTTCTGCCTGGCACGGTCGGTGAGATCTTTGTGGGTGATGATCAGCTCTTCGTCACCGGTGAGGTTGGCGATCGACTTGTTGACGACCGTGACCCCTTCGATGCCGGCCTTCTTGATCTTGTTGCGCAACACGCTGGCACCCATCGCACTGGACCCCATGCCGGCGTCGCAGGCGAACACGATGTTGTCGATGCGGGTGGCCGTCGTGGCACCGGCGCCGCCACCGGCGACACCCGTTCCGCCGAAGGTCGACTCGGCCTCGGACTCGGTCGCGGGAGCGTTGTTGCCGAGCAGGCCGGTGGTCGCGGCGTTGGCGTCGCGCCCCTTCATGCCCTGCATCTTGGCGAGAGCGTCGGCCATGTCGCCGCCACCCGCGGCCAGGTCGCGCTTGCGGCTGGCGATGAGCAGGAGCGAGGCCACGACGCCCGAGACGGCCGCCGAGAGGATGACCGACAGGATCACGCCCACGTAGCTGTCACGCGAGGTCTGCGCGAGCACCGCGATGATCGAACCCGGCGAGGCCGGAGCGACGAGACCCGAGTTGAAGGCGACGTTGGTACCGACACCCGTGGCGCCGCCGAGGATGACGGCGATGAGCAGGATCGGCTTCTGCAGCACGAAGGGGAAGTAGATCTCGTGGATGCCACCGAAGAACTGGATGATGATCGCGCCGGGAGCCGAGGCACGCGACGCGCCGATGCCGAAGAACGTGAAGGCGAGCAGGATGCCGAGACCGGGGCCGGGGTTCGCCTCGAGCAGGAAGAAGATCGACTTGCCGGTCTGCTGGACCTGCTGGACACCCAGCTGGTCGAGGACACCGTGGTTGATCGCGTTGTTGAGGAACAGGATCTTCGCCGGCTCGATGATGATGCTCGCCAGCGGCAGCAGGTGCACGTTGATCAGCGCCTCGACCGCGTGGCCGAGGCCGGTGGCGATCAGCTTGAACAGCGGCGCGAGCCAGAAGAAGCCGATCAGGGCGAGACCGAAGCCGAGGATGCCGGCCGCGTAGTTGTTGACCAGCATCTCGAATCCGGGTCGGATCTTGCCGTCCCAGAGCTTGTCGATCTGCTTGATCAGGTAGGCGCCGAGCGGGCCACAGATCATGGCGCCGAGGATCATCGTGGTGCCGTTCGCACCGACGATGACGCCCATGGTGAAGACGGCTCCGACGACGGCACCGCGGACGTCGTAGACCATCCGCCCACCCTGGAAGGCGATCGCCAGCGGGATCAGGTAGGTGATGATCGGCCCGACGAGGCCGATGTTGGCCACCCCGCCGGTCGTGCCGAAGCCACCGAGGATGCCGACGGGCGTCCAGCCGGTCTGGATGAAGAAGGCGGTGATGAAGCCCCACGCGATGAAGATCGCGATGTTGGGCATGACCATGCCGGAGAGAAAGGCACCGAACCGCTGGATGCGAACGCGTGCGCCTTCGCTGTCCTTGGCCGGGGCGCCAACAGACGTCGTTGTCATTTTCGAGATCTTTCTTCTGAGGTGGGTTGTGCGGGGAGGGAGGACTGTTACAGGGACACGGAGGACGATGCAGCGCGAGCGGCAGCGGCCGAGGTGGCGGCGAGCGCCGCCTGAGCCATGGCGCGCGCCTCGTCGAGCGTGTGGTTCTTCAGCTCGGCGCGGACGTCGGCCAGGGCGGCGGGGGTCATGGAGAGCGTGGTGGCGCCGAGCCCGACGAGCACGACGGCGAGGAGCGGGTCGGACGCGGCCTCGCCGCAGATGCCGACTCCCTTGCCGACGGCCCGGCCCGCGTCGCCGAGCTGGGCCACGAGGCGGAGGACGGCAGGGTGCCAGGGATCTTGATAGGACGCCACGGTGCCGAGCATGCGGTCGGCCGCCATCGTGTACTGGGTGAGGTCGTTCGTTCCGATCGACACGAAGTCGGCCGCGGCCAGCACCTGGTCGGCCATCAGCGCGACCGAGGGCACCTCCGCCATGACGCCGGCGGTGCGGATTCCCAGCTCGCGGGCGAGGCCGACGAAGTACTCGGTCTCTTCGAGGTCGGCGACCATCGGAGCCATGACCCACAGGTCGGCTTCGGTCTCGGCGTCTGCCTGAGCGAGCGCCGTCAACTGATCGCGCAGGATCTCCTCGTGGTGACGGAGCGCGCGGAGACCTCGGCGGCCGAGCGCGGGGTTCTCTTCATCCTTGTCGGTCAGGAACGGCAGTGGCTTGTCGGCCCCGGCGTCGAGAGCTCGGACGACGACCTTCTTGCCGGGGAACTCCTTCAGCAGGGCGACGTAGGACGCCTTCTGCGTCGCCACGTCGGGCGCGTAGGGCGAGTCGAGGAACAGGAACTCGGTGCGGAAGAGGCCGACGCCCTCGGCGCCGGCGGCGACCGCGGCCGGGCCGTCGTTCGGCGATCCGACGTTGGCGAGCAGCGGGACCAGCGTGCCGTCTTTCAGGGCGCCCGGCGTCAGCGGGGCGTTGACCGCCGCGAGTCGCTCGGCCCGCTTGCGGTCCGCCTCGTCGATCTGCGCGTCGGTCGGGTCGGTGATCACGACGCCGGCTCCGGCGTCGACGATGACGACGGCGCCGTCGACGAGGTCGTCCGCGTCCGTCACGCCCACGATCGCGGTGATGCCCTTGGCTCGCGCCAGGATCGCGGTGTGCGAGGTCGGACCGCCGTCTCGCGTGACGAGGGCCAGCACCTTGTCGAGATCGAGCAGCGCCGTGTCGGCGGGCGCGAGGTCGCGAGCGACCAGAATGAAGGGGGTGTCCGACTCGGGGACGCCCGGGGCGTGGACTCCGCGCAGCTGGGCGATGATGCGCTGGGCGACGTCGCCGAGGTCGGCGGCACGTTCTCCCATGTAGCCGCCCATGCCGGCCAGGATGTCCTGGAACGACTTGAAGGCGTTGAACACCGCGCGCTCGGGGTTGGTGCCCGAGTCGATCTGCGCGTGCACGTCGTCGAGGATCGAGGGATCCTGCGCCATCAGCGCCTGAGCCTCGAGGACCGCCTGGGCATCGCCGCCGGCTGCCGCGCCGCGCTTGCCGAGGTCGGCGGCGACGACGGCGAGCGCCTCGCCCACCTGCGCCTTGGCCGCCGCGGCGTCTCCCTCGAGAGGCGTGGCGTCGGGTTCGCCGAGCGGGGCTGCCATGCGGAGCACAGGACCGCTCGCGGTTCCACGACCGACTCCTACACCGGGCAGTTCAGGCATCCGAGACTCCTTCATCTTGGCTCGTTCGGTTCAGTTCTGTGTGCTTCTGCGTGTCAAGGGCGCACGAGGCGCTGCACAGACCATACAACGATCTGAATTGACAAACAAACAAATTCAGAGCTAAAAATGCACCAACAGACTTTTGTTTGCGCTTGGATTGCCCAAAAGAGCTTCCAAAATGCCCACTTCTCATTGATGAGGACCGATGTACGCTCCAGAACGCCACCTCCGAATCGTCGAGGAGGCACGACAGCACGGGCGAGTCGACGTCAGAGATCTCGCGGAACTGCTCGAAGTCACCCCGGAGACCATTCGTCGTGACCTCACGAGCCTCGAACGACGGGGCCTCGTCCGACGGGCCCACGGCGGAGCGATCCCGGTGGAGCGGATCACCTTCCACCCCGGCGTCGGCGACCGCGGTGGCATCAACACGGCCGAGAAGATGGTCATCGCGCAGGCCGCGGTCGACGAGATCCCCGAGAACGGATCGATCATCATCGACGCGGGCACCTCGACGATCCTGCTCGCCCAGATGCTGCCCGGAGATCGCGGGCTGACGGTCGTCACCCACTCCTCCCCGTCGCCATGGCCGTAGCCAGCAAGCCGGGCATCGACCTCCACCTGCTGGGCGGAAGCATCCGGCGCGACTCCCTCGCCGGGGTCGGCACGTGGACGCACCAGCTCGTCGGCATGGTGTCGGTCGACACGGCGTTCATCAGTGTCGGAGGCATCACGCCCGAGCGCGGCCTCACCACGCACAACATCGCCGAGGCGGCGGTCAAGTCGTCGCTCATCAAATCGGCCCGCAGAAGTATCCTCCTGGCCGACCACACCAAGTTCGGCCGCGAGGAGTTCGGACGGGTCGCCCCGATAGCGGCTATCGATACGATCATCACCGACCCCGCCGTCAACCTCGACCTCGTCCGAGAGGTGGAAGGAGCCGGCACCGAGGTCTTCTGGCCCGGCCGGAACTGACCACCGCCTCCCCCATCAATCGCTTTACCTCAGAGGAGCAGCACCATGTCCGAAGCCACCCGCACCGTCACCGTCGCCTCGTCCTCCGGGCTGCACGCGCGGCCCGCGTCGCTCTTCGTCCAGACCGTCACCGCGTCCGGCCAGTCCGTGACCATCGGAAAGGGCGACAAGACCGTGAACGCGTCGAGCATCCTCGGCCTCCTCGGCCTCGGGGTGAACACCGGCGACGAGGTCGTCCTGACCGTGTCGGGCGACGACGCCGAGACCACCGCCGACTCGCTCGTGGAGTTCCTCACCACCGACCACGACGCCGCCTAGTACGGCCGCCCTCACTCCATCTCACCGCGACCATTCCGGCGCCGAAGGCCGAGGTGTCGGTACACGCCAGTAGGGTTTTAGGCATGGGTTCACGTCTCCGCCTCGCGTCCATCAACACGAACGGCATCCGCGCCGCCTACCGCAAGGGCATGGGGGCGTGGCTCGACGGGCGAGACGTCGACATCCTCGCCATTCAAGAGGTCCGGGCGTCGACCGACGACATCGAGGGCCTGCTCGGCCCCGAGTGGAACATTCTGCACGACGAGGCCACGGCCAAGGGCCGCGCGGGAGTCGCGCTCGCGAGCCGCAAGAAGGCCGAGATCCACCGCGTCGACCTGGGCGCCAAGACATTCGACAGCGCGGGCCGCTGGCTCGAGGCCGACTACGACGTCGACGGCACGATCGTCACGGTCGTCAGCACCTACGTGCACTCGGGCGAAGCGGACTCCCCAAGCAAGACGAGAAATGGAAGTTCCTCGACGCGATGTCACGACGCCTTCCGCAGCTCGAGAAGCACAACGAGCTCGCCGTCGTCGTGGGCGACCTCAACGTCGGCCACACCCCCTCGACATCAAGAACTGGAAGGGCAACGTCAAGCGCGCCGGCTTCCTGCCTCGCGAACGCGCCTACTTCGACCGCTTCTTCGGCCCCGCGGGCAAAAAGGTCGAGGGCGTCGACGGTTCGACCGGCAAGGGCCTCGGCTGGGTGGACGTCGGTCGCCGGGAGGCCGGCGACGTCGAGGGGCCTACACCTGGTGGTCCTGGCGCGGGGCCGCCTTCGACAACGACACCGGTTGGCGCATCGACTACCAGATGGCGACGCCCGCACTCGCCGAGCGCGTCAAGCACTACGCGGTCGATCGCGCCGAGTCGTACGACAAGCGATGGTCCGACCACACCCCCGTGGTCGTCGACTACGACATCTAGCCCTTTTCTCTCAGCACTTCTTCTTTCGCTAGGAACCCCATGTCACTCCCCCGCCTCTTCTCGGGCATGCAACCCTCCGCAGACTCCCTGCACGCCGGCAACTACATCGGCGCCCTTCAGCAGTGGGTCGACCTGCAAGACACTCACGACGCGCTCTACTGCGTCGTCGACCTCCACGCCATCACGGTTCCGCAAGATCCTGCTGTCTTGCGCGAGACAACGCGTCGCACCGCGGCCCAGTACATCGCCGGCGGTATCGACCCGGCGAAGTCGATCCTGTTCATCCAGTCGCAGGTCCCGGCCCACGCCGAGCTCGCCTGGGTCCTGAACACGATCACCGGCTTCGGCGAGGCCAGCCGGATGACCCAGTTCAAAGACAAGTCCGCCAAGCAGGGGCGGAGTCGGCCTCGGTCGGGCTGTTCACCTATCCGATGCTCATGGCGGCCGACATCCTGCTGTACAACACCGAGCTGGTGCCGGTCGGCGACGATCAGAAGCAGCACGTCGAGCTCACGCGCGACCTGGCGAACCGCTTCAACTCGCGTTTCGGCAAGACGTTCACCGTGCCGCAGCCCTACATCCTCAAAGAGACCGCGCGCATCTACGACCTCCAGAACCCGGAGTCCAAGATGAGCAAGTCGGCAGCCTCCGACGCGGGGTTGATCTGGCTCCTCGACGAGCCGTCGAAGACCGCCAAGAAGATCAAGAGCGCCGTCACCGACACCGGGCGCGAGATCCGCTTCGACCGCGGCGAGAAGGCCGGGGTGTCGAATCTCCTGACGATCCTCTCCGCGTTCTCGGGCCAGACCGTGCCGACGCTCGAAGAGCAGTTCGTCGGGCGCGGCTACGGCGATCTCAAGAAGGAGGTCGCCGAGGCGGTCGTCGAGGCGTTCACGCCCATCCGTCAGCGCACCCTCGAACTGCTCGACGACCCCGCCGAACTCGACCGAGTGCTCTCGGCCAACGCCGATCGGGCCGACGAGATCGCGAGCAAGACTCTCGAAACGGTCTACGACCGCGTCGGCTTCGTGCGCAAGGTCCGCTGAGCCGCGATGCAGCCCTTCGTCCTCGAGTCGCCCCGGCTGCGCCTCGAGGTGCCCAGAACGGCCGACACCGTCGCCATCTACGACTGCTGCCAAGACGAACAGCTGCAGACGTTCACGACCGTTCCCGTCCCTTACACGTTTCAAGACGCACAGTTCTTCGTGTCTCAGATCGTCGAACGCGGCTGGCTGACCGGTCGCGAATACACCTGGGGCCTTCGGCTGCCCGGGTCGACCCTTCTGGTCGGGATGATCAGCATCCGCCTGCAGCACCGCGACATCGGGTTCTGGATCTCGGCCGAGCTGCGCGGTCTCGGGCTGATGACCGAGGCCGTGCGTCTCGTCGCCGACTGGGCCTTCGACGAGGGTCTCGACGACATCGTGTGGGAGGGCTACGTCGGCAACCTGGCATCCGCGGGGGTGGCTCGACGCTCGGGTTTCACCTACACCGGCCAGGGTCCCGGCCTCCAGCCGGATCGAGACCACGGCCACCCCGACTGCTGGAAGGCGAGGCTCGGCCGCGACGACGACCGCTCCGTCAAACCCGGCTGGCCGGCGGAGTCGATGCGCGCCGCCTGACGCCTCGCCTCGTGAAGCCTTCGTGACGCGACACGGTCGGAATACGTCACGCTGTGGCGCGTTGGCTAGGGTCGGAAGGCGCCATCCCGTCTTCGCCCATCCGAAAGAGCCCCCGTGAACCCCAGCAGCGCCTCCGACCGCGACGAGCGGGCCATGCGCCACGCGCTCTCGCTGGCCGGGCACGGGCCCGCGACGGGCGTCAATCCGCAGGTGGGGTGCGTGATCCTGCGCCCCGACGGTTCTGTGGCTGCCGAGGGGTGGCATCGCGGGGCCGGTACGCCGCACGCCGAAGTCGACGCGCTGTCGAAACTCGCACCGGGCGCGGCGCGCGGGCTGACGGCGATCGTCACGCTCGAACCGTGCAACCACCAGGGCCGGACGGGCCCGTGCAGCCAGGCCCTGATCGACGCGGGCATCAGCCGCGTCGTGTTCTCCGTCGACGACCCGGGCGAACACTCGTCCGGAGGCGCCGAGCGTCTCGCGGAGGCCGGGGTCGCGGTCGAGTCGGGCCTTCTGGCCGACGAGGTCTCCGAATTCCTGCGTCGCTGGCTGATCGCCGAGCGCCTCGGCAGACCGTTCGTCACGGTCAAGTGGGCCTCGAGCCTCGACGGGCGCGCCGCGGCGGCCGACGGGACCAGCCGGTGGATCACCGGCACCGCCGCCCGACAGCACGTCCACGAGCAGCGTGCCCGGCACGACGTGATCCTGGTCGGCACCGGCACCGTGCTGGCCGACGACCCGAGTCTGACCGCCCGGGGCGACGGCGGCGAACTGCTTCCGCATCAGCCGCGGCCCGTGATCGTCGGTGAGCGCCCGGTCCCGGCCGGGTCCAGCATCCTGCGCCACCCTGGCGGAGCCGTCGAGACCCGCACGCGCGACCTCACCGCGGTGCTCACAAGCCTCTACGACGACGAGGTCCGCAGCGTGTTCGTCGAGGGCGGCCCCACCGTCGCCTCCGAGTTCGTGCGACGCGGCCTCGCCGACGACCTCCTCGTCTACCTCGCTCCGACTCTGATCGGCGGCCCTCGGCTCGCTCTCGGCGACATCGGAGTAGACACGATCGACGACCAGCATCGCCTCCGCGTGGTGTCGGTCACCCCCTCGGCGACGATCTCGCGATCCTCGCCCGCACTCAGAGCGGGAGCTCCTCATGACCGACACCCCAGCCGTGCGACCGCACGTGTCCTTCGAGGTCGAAACCACCGTGCCCACGACGCACGGCACGTTCCGCATGCGCGCCTACCGCGACCTCGACACCGGGGCCGACCACATCGCCATCGTCTCGGGGCGCCCCGTCGACGGAGCTCTCGTGCGCGTCCACTCGGAGTGCCTGACCGGCGAAGCCTTCGGCTCGCTCAAGTGCGAGTGCGGCCCGCAGCTCGACGCTGCGCTCGACACCATCCACAACCACGGCGGCGTCGTCATCTACCTACGGGGCCACGAGGGCCGTGGCATCGGCCTCATCAACAAGCTGCGCGCCTACAAGCTGCAGGAGGAGGGGCTCGACACCCTCGACGCCAACCTCGCGCTGGGGTTGCCCGCAGACGCCCGCGAGTACACCGCGGCCGCCGACATCCTGCGCGATCTCGGCATCGAGTCCGTCCGCCTCCTCACGAACAACCCCGACAAACGCGACCAACTCACGGCGCACGGCATCGACGTCGCAGAGATGGTCCCGCTCGTCGTCGGCGTCGGCGCGTTCAACGAGGCGTACCTCGACACCAAGCGCGATCGCATGGGGCACCAGCTGCCCGGCGAGCTCGACACCGGCTTCGACGCCGTCGGCTGATTCGCGTTCCGGCGACACCTGCTGTTCATCCGGGCGTGTCGCATCCGGACGTCGTGCTGTAACATGACGGACGGATCGTCACAAGCGATCGATCACTTCCCGGTGGCAGCGATGCGGTGCGGAAGCGCCCGCATCACCCTGCGACGCCTCCCCGAGATCCCCACCATCCAGCACACGTCCTCGCGTGCGTCCGTTCTCGGAGAACAATCCCCATGTCGACCACCACCGTCGCTCCGGCGACGAACAGTCCCACCCCCACGAACTCTCGCTCGCGAGTGATCGTCGCGAGCCTCATCGGCACCTCGATCGAGTTCTACGACTTCTACGTCTACGCGACCGCGGCCGTCCTCGTCTTCCCCACGCTCTTCTTCGCCAACGCCGACCCCACCGTCGCCCTCCTCGCCTCGTTCGCGGTATTCGGCGTGGCCTTCATCGCGCGTCCGGTCGGATCGATCGTCTTCGGGCACTTCGGCGACCGGATCGGCCGCAAGAACACCCTGATCGCGTCCCTCCTGACCATGGGCATCGCGACGTTCCTCATCGGCGTGCTACCGGCGTCGACCGTCTCCGGGTGGCACGTCCTCGCCCCGACGTTCCTCGTGATCCTGCGCTTCGCCCAGGGCTTCGGCCTCGGCGGCGAGTGGAGCGGTGCAGCGCTCCTGGCGACCGAGAACGCGCCCGAGGGCCGCCGCGCGATCTACGGCACCTTCCCGCAGCTGGGGGCGCCGATCGGCTTCATGATCGCCAACGGCCTCTTCCTCATCCTGAACGTCACGATGTCGACGAGCGCGTTCGCCACCTGGGGTTGGCGGATCCCGTTCCTCGGCAGCGCGATCCTGGTGGCCATCGGCCTCTACGCGCGCTTCAAGCTCGTCGAGACGCCGGCCTTCACCAAGGTGGTCGAGACCGGCAACGTGTCGAAGCTGCCGCTCGGCCGCGTCTTCCGGACCAGCTGGCGCCAGCTCATCCTGGGCACGTTCATCATGTTGGCCACGTACACGCTCTTCTACCTGATGACGACGTTCACCCTGACCTACGGAACGACGCCGACGGCGGCTCCGGTCGGTGGCCTCGGGTACACGCGCGAGAAGTTCCTCCTGATGCTGATCATCGGCGTCGCCTTCTTCGGAATCTTCACGCTCGTCTCCGGGCCGCTGGCCGAGCGTTTCGGGCGCCGCAAGATGCTGCTGGCCGTGACCGCGGGCATCCTGGTGTTCGGGTTCCTGTTCACCCCGCTCTTCTCCGCCGGATTCGCCGGAGCCCAGGGGCTGCTGATCCTCGGCTTCATCCTGATGGGTCTCACCTTCGGCCCGATGGGTGCCGTTCTGCCCGAGCTGTTCCCCGCCAACGTCCGCTACACGGGCTCCGCCATCAGCTACAACGTGTCGAGCATCCTCGGTGCCGCGGTCGCCCCGTTCATCGCCGTCGCCCTGTGGAAGGCCGCCGAAGGCAGCACCTGGCTGGTCGGCCTCTACCTGTCGGCGATGGCCCTCATCACGCTCGTCGCCCTGTTCTTGAGCCGCGAGACGCGCGACGTCGACTACTCGGAGAACCTCAACTAGCCGGTTCTCCCCACCAAGCCCCTCGACGCGTGTTCTCCACAGGCGTCGGGGGCTTGCTCGTCGCCCAGCCTCGCGCGTCTAAAATCGAGGGCGCAGGATCACCACGCCTCAAAGGACGACATGAGCTCCGACACCACCACCCGGCCCGCCTCCGACCCGGCTTCGCCCCAGGCGTCCCCAGCGGGGGCAGGCGCTTTGGGCGGCCGCTCCTCGAAGCGGCAGAAACGCGTGCGGCCGCCGAAGCTCGACCGCAACGGCCGTCCCATCCCCGAGGGGCCGCGCGCGAAGTTCACGCAGCTGCTCCCCTACCTCTTCGAGCACAAGCGGATGCTCGTCGTCATCATCGTGCTGAGCGTCCTGGGAGCCGCCGCGTCGCTGGCGCAGCCGCTGCTGGTGCAGCAGGTCATCGGCTTCGTGCAGAACAACAAACCGCTCGGCACGCTCGTGGTGGCTCTCGTCGCGCTCGTCGTCATCTCGGGCCTGCTGAGCGGCTTCCAGCACTACCTTCTGCAGCGCACCGGCGAGGCTGTCGTCCTGTCGAGTCGGCGCCGCCTGGTGGCCCGCATGCTGCACCTGCCGATCAGCGAGTTCGACGCCCGGCGCACGGGCGACCTCGTCTCCCGCGTCGGCTCCGACACGACGCTGCTCCGCGCGGTCCTCACGCAGGGGCTCGTCGACGCCATCGGCGGCTCGCTGACGTTCGTCGGTGCCATCGTCGGCATGGCGCTCATCGACCCGGTGCTGCTCGGCCTCACCGTCCTGGTCGTGGCAGCCTCCGTCGTCGTGGTCGTCGCCCTCTCGCGCCGCATCCGCGTCGCCAGCCAGCGCGCCCAGCGCAAGGTCGGCGACCTGACCGCGGCCGTCGAGCGCTCGATCTCGTCCATCCGCACCGTCCGGGCCGCCGGCGCCACCGAGCGCGAGATCACGACCATCGATTCCGACATCGAAGGCGCGTACGACCGCGGCCTCGAGGTCGCCAGCGCGTCGGCCGTCGTCGTGCCGATCGCGAGCGTCGCCATGCAGGTGTCGTTCCTCGTCGTCCTCGGTGTCGGCGGGTTCCGCGTCGCATCCGGCTCCGACACGATCGCTCAGCTGGTGTCGTTCATCCTGTTCCTGTTCCTCATGATCATGCCGCTCGGCAATGCCTTCGGCGCCGTCACGAGTGTCAACTCGGCCCTGGGCGCCCTCGGCCGCATCCAAGAGATCATCGACCTTCCCAGCGAGACCGACGACGACACACGCGCTGCCGCCGCCCTGGGTGCGTCCGCCACCGTCGGCGAAACGGCGTCCGCCGCCATCCGCTTCGAAGACGTCGAGTTCGTCTATCCGGCCGCACCCCGAGCGACGACGTGTCCGCTGATGCCCTGGGCGGAGCCGTCGCCGCTCCAGCGCCCACGCCGGGTCGCGACGACGACATGACCGTCCTCCGCGGTGTGAGCTTCGACGTGCAGCGCGGCAAGCGCACAGCCCTCGTCGGTCCGTCCGGCGCGGGCAAGTCGACCATCCTCGCCCTCATCGAACGGTTCTACGACCCCACGGCCGGCGTGATCCGGCTCGGCGGCACCGACATCCGCGCGCTCGACCGCGCCGAGCTGCGGGCCCAGATCGGCTACGTCGAGCAAGACGCCCCCGTCCTGGCCGGCACGATTCGCGACAACCTCGTCCTCGGCACGCCCGGCGCTACCGACGACGACTGCCGTCGCGTCCTCGAGGCCGTCAACCTCACCGGTGTGCTCGAGCGCGGCGACCACGGCCTCGACGCGCAGGTCGGCGAAGACGGCGTCATGCTCTCCGGCGGCGAGAAGCAGCGTCTCGCGATCGCGCGCACCCTGCTGGCCGCGCCGCCGATCCTGCTGCTCGACGAGTCGACGTCGTCGCTCGACGGCATCAACGAGCAGCGCCTGCGCGAGGCCATCGACGCCGTCGCCGAGAACCGCACGCTCATCGTCATCGCGCACCGCCTCTCGACGGTGGTCGACTCCGACCAGATCGTCGTGCTCGAACAGGGCCGCGTCATCGGCGTCGGCACCCACTCCGAGCTCGTCGTCTCCACGCCTCTCTACAAAGACCTGGCCAAGCACCAGCTGCTGGTGTAGCGCGTCGCCGGCCGGCTCCATCGGGTCCCGTGCCGGGTTCGGCGAGATCGCGGTCGAGCCCTTCGTGCCGCGCCTGCCAGCGCCGAGCGGCGACGTCGGCCGGGCTTGCGGCAGAGGTGCGGGGCGGCGCGGGGCAGAGGTGCGGGGTGGTGCAGAGCCGCGGCGCGCTGAGACGCGCGGCAGTGCAGAGGCGCGCGGCAGTGCAGAAGCGCGCGGCGCGCTGAGACGCGCGACGGTGCAGAGGCGCGCGGCGCGCCGGCGGCAGGAACGACAGCGGCATGCCCGGCAGGCCTGGCTCGAACGAGAGCGAGACCACCGCCGCGACCTACGCGACAACGACCCCGGCGGCCCGCAGTTCGTCGAGGGCGGCGACGCTCGACGCGGGAGCCACTCCGGCGACGAGATCCTGCAGCACGCGGACGGTGCGCCCGGCGCTCACGGCGTCGAGGGCCGTTGCGCGCACGCAGTAGTCGGTGGCGATGCCGACGACGTCGATGTCGTCGACGCCGAGGCGGTCGAGCAGGGCGACCACGTGCTCGCCGGTGTCGCTGACGCCCTCGAACAGCGAGTAGGCCGGCACCCCCATGCCCTTCCGCACGTGGACGTCGACGTCGCTCGTGTCGAGAGCAGGGTGGTATTCCGCGCCGGCGGTACCGGCGACGCAGTGCGGCGGCCAGGTCGAGACGAAATCGGGATCGGCGTCGGTCGCGAAGTGCCCGTCGTTGTCGTCGTCGCCGTGGTGCCAGTCGCGGGAGGCCACGACCACGTCATACGTCTCGGGCGCCGCTCGCAGCAGTGCGGTCACACCGGCGGCCACGGCCGCCCCGCCGTCGACCCCGAGCGCGCCGCCCTCGGTGAAGTCGTTCTGGACGTCGACGATGAAGAGCGCGCGGGTCATGCGACCCATCTTCTCAGGGCCGTCACTGATTCGAGAGGTTCGCCCCGCAGGAGTAGACGGCGGTCGACAGCGTATCGAGGGCCTCCCGGGCCGTGCCCGACACGTTGCCGATCGCGTAGAAGGCGAACGTCAGCTTGGTGCCGTCTTTGGCATCGATGACGCCCGCCAACGTGTAGGCGCTGTCGATCCAGCCGGTCTTCGCGTGGACCGCTCCGCGCGCGATCGCGTTCGCGCCGGTGAATCGCGCGGCGAGGGTGCCGGTCTGGCCCGAGATGGGCAGGGAGTCGTAGAGGAGACCGAGTGAGTTGCTCCGCGCCAGCACCTTGAGCATCAGCTGCGCTTCGAGGGCGGACGGCACGCCGTTGTTGGCACTCTCGCCCGATCCGTCGACGATCTTGATGGTCGAGGCGTCGAGACCGTAGGTCTTCTTGAGCGCTGCCTGGTAGACGCTGGTCAGCGAGGCGGCCGAGCCGTTGTTCCCGGACACCTTGGACGACACCCGCGCCATCATCTCGGCGAGCGTGTTGTCGCTGTTGGGGATCATCTGGCCGATCAGCGTCGAGATCGGCTGTGACTGAACCTGACCCAGCACCGTGGTGCTCGTCGTCGCCCCGCGCGTGATGGCGGCGTTCGAGGCCCCCGCGACGCCGGCGGCGACGAGAGCCTTTCGGAAGGCGTCGCCCGCGCGCCCCACGGGGTCGGTGCTGCGCGGCGACGTCTCGAGCGCCGGGTTGGCGCGATCGCCGTCGACCATGAGGGCGACGACCTCGGGTTGGTAGCCGATCGTGCGCTCACTGACGGGCCAGGACGGGTCGTACCGGTCGGAGTCGTTCCAGAAGGTGTCGTCGAGGTCGATGGTCGTCACCGGGGTGCTGCCCATCTTGGCTTTGACCTGTGCCGCCAGGGTGGCGAGTTTGGGTGCGCCCGTGTACAGGCTCTCTGCTCCGGCAGGGGTCGCGCTCAGCGTCGCGTCCCCGCCACCGACGAGGGCGATGGTGCCGCCGGTTCCGGTGACCTTCGTGGTGAATCGGTAGTCGGGCCCGAGGACGGACAGGGCGACGGCCGTCGTGAGCGTCTTCATGACGCTTCCGGTGCGAGCCGGCGTGGAGCCGCTGCGATCGAACAGCGTGGCACCGGTGGCCGAGTCGACGACGGTGCCCTCGAACGTACCCAACCGGGAGTCGGCCGCAGCGGCCGCCACCGTGCAGGTGCGGAGCGGTGCTGCGCTGGGAATCGTGCTCGGGACGGCCCGTGCGGCCGCGGAGGGCGAGGCGGACGGCTTGGGGGCTGCCGATCGGCTGGCCGTGGCGGACGACGACGGGGTCGAGGCTGCGCCGGCGCTTGCGGACGACGACGGAGCAGGGCGGGTCGCGGCTCCTGCGGCCACCGCGCCACCGCCGAACAGCACGAGAACGAGAGCCCCTCCGGTGAGTGCGGAGGCTCGCGGGTGGCTGCGCAGGAAGGCGCCGGCACGCGCGCCGAGGCCGCGGGAGGGCGCCTGATCGTCGGAAGTCATCCGGACCATCCTACGAAAGTCCGGCGCGGACGCCAGCGGCGGCTCAGGATGACGCGCTCTCGCCCGGATAGGTCACGCCGACGAGGCGCCGGATCTCGTCCATCGTCGACGCGACCGCGATGGTGTCGGCGGGTGTCAGCGGGGCGTCGGCGCCCCACCCGTCGGACACGACGCGCTCCAGTTCGTGGGCCTGGTGCTGCATGCCTCGGAGCCCGTGCTCGTCGGATTCGTACTGGTCGATGACGCGACCGTCGTTGTCGAAGACCGTGAATCGTCCCGCTTCGAAGAAGCTGGGGGCGATTTCGATCCGACCGTCGGTCCCGTCGATGCGGGCCGAGTTGGGCATTCGCAGGTCGAGGGCCGCGTAGATCAGCGAGCGTGCACCCCCTCGTGTTCGAGCACGGCCGCTACGCGCGCGTCGACGCCCTGATCGCTCAGCACCGCGCTCGCCTGCACACCGGTCGGCGTGCCCAGGACGTCGAGCGCGAAGGCGACCGGGTACACGCCGAGGTCGAGGAGCGCGCCGCCCCCGAGCGCCGGGTCGTTGATGCGGTGTCGGGGATCGGTCGGAAGACTCTGCGCGTGGGTGCCCGTGAACAGGCGACGTTCGCCGATGAGCCCCGATCGCAGGATCTCGCGCAGACGCTGATTCTGCGGCAGGAATCTCGTCCACATCGCCTCGAGGGCGACGACCCCGGCCCGTTCGGCCGCGGTGAAGATCTCGCGTGCCTCGTCCGCGTTGACGGTGAAGGGCTTTTCGACCAGGACGTGTTTGCCCGCGGCGATCGCGAGCAGAGCCTGCTCCCTGTGGAACACATGCGGCGTCGCGACGTAGACGACATCGACGCCGGGGTCGGCCACGAGCTCGGCGTAGCTGCCGTGGGCCACCGCGATGCCGAACCGGTCGGCGAACTCTCGCGAGGTCTCCGTCTTGCGTGCACCGACCGCGGACACGGTGAACCCCGCGCCCTGCAGATCGCCGACGAAGGTCGCGGCGATGCCGCCCGTGCCCAGAATTCCCCAGCGAAGACTCATTCCACTTGTCTACCAGTCCCGCACGTCGTCCATCGCCGATCGTTCGACGTCGAGCCTAAGAACCCGCGGTGAGCCCGAGGTCGGCAGCGCGGGCATACGACGACTGCGCGCCGACGCCGCGGATCGCGAAGGTTCCGGCGCGGGTGCCGAGCTCGACGGCGCGCCCGAGATCGTCCGAGACCGACAGCGCGAAGGCGAGCGCTCCGACGAACGCGTCTCCGGCGCCCGTCGTGTCGACGACGTCGGTCGTCTCGGCGGCTGCCACGTGCGGTTTCGGGTCGTCGGGACCCACCCCGCCCTCGGGTCGGTCGGAGACCGTCCAGACGGCTCCCTGCGCGCCGAGCGTGATCACGACCGACCTGGCGTTCGACTGCACCTTCTCGAGGGCGCCCCGCGCCGCGTCGACCCCGGACACCCTCTCGCCGAGAAGCTGCGAGGTCTCGGTCTCGTTCAGGACCACCGGGTCGGCGACGGCCAGGACGTCGGCGGCGACCTCCCGATAGGGGGCGAGGTTCAGGATCACGCGCGCTCCGACGGCCGACGCGGCGCGCGCGGTCTCCTCGAGCACGTCGACCGGCAGCTCTCCCTGCAGCACGACGATCGCGCCGGACGAGGCGAGCCGCCGGACCACGACCGCAGCACGGTCGGCCGTGACCGTCTCGTTCGCACCCGAGACGACGGTGATGGAGTTCTCCCCCGCGTCGTCGACGAGGATGAGCGCGAGGCCGGTCGGAACGCCGTCCACGATGCGGACGTCGTCGACCGAGGCGCCGTCTTTCTGGAGCGACCGGAGAATGCTGGCCCCGTCGTCGTCCCGGCCGACCGCGCCGACGAAGTGCACGGCGCCGCCGAGCCGAGCTGCCGCCACGGCCTGGTTGGCTCCCTTGCCGCCGGGCTGCTTGACCAGGCGCCTCGCGATCGTCGTCTCGCCGCCGCCCGGACGGTGCGACACCCGCACCAGGTAGTCCTGGTTGGCTGATCCGACGACGACGATCCGCTTGCTGTTCACGCTCACCAGCCTGTCACGACTCAGGGGCGCCCCGCGGCGGCATCCGCCCACACCGAGAGAGCGGCAGGATCCCAGCGCACGCGCGCCGCCTCGCCCACGGCGAGCTCGACCACGTCGGTGGTGTGCGCGCGGAGCTCGGTCCCCTCGCCGACCCGCACGGTCACGGTGGTCGAGGTGCCCAGGTCGACCACGTCGGTGACGGTGGCCGCGACCCCGGCCTGCGCCTCCGATCCTGCTGCCCCCGATGGTACGGCCCGGACGACCCTCAGCCGCTCCGGTCGGACGCTCCAGAGCACCGGCGAACCGACGGGCAGCCCGTGGTCGGGTGCCGGAACCGTGGTTCCCGAGGTCTCGAAGGCACCGTGCGACGTGACCACGCCGCGCAGCAGGTTGGGAATCCCGAGCAGGCGGGCGACCTCGGGCGACGCGGGCCGCCCGTAGACCTCGCCCCGGGTTCCGGACTGCAGGATCTTTCCGCCCTCGATCACGAGGATCTCGTCGGCCAGGAGGGCAGCTTCCTCCGGGTCGTGCGTGACGAGTACGGTCGACAGCCCGGTCTCGCGCTGCAGACGCCGCACCTCTCGTCGCAACTCCTCGCGCACCGGGGCGTCGAGGGCGGAGAACGGTTCGTCGAGCAGGACGACCCGGGGCTCTCGGCTGAGGGCCGAAGCGAGCGCCACGCGCTGCCGCTGCCCGCCGGAGAGCTGCTCCGGCAGCCTGTCGTCGAGGCCGTCGAGGTGCAGTGTCGAGAGCCACCAGGCAGCGACCGCCGGGTCGGTGCCGACGCCGAAGCCGACCTGCTGCCTGACCGTACGGCCGGGCAGCAGCGCACCGCCCTGGGCGACGTAGCCGACGTGCCGCGACTCGGTGGAGACGTCCGTGACGTCCTCGCCCGCGAGCGCCACGGACCCTGCCCGGTCTCCCAGCAGACCGGCGAGAGCGCGGAGGGTCATCGACTTGCCTGACCCGGACGGCCCCAGGATCGCGATCCGGTGCGCCCCCGCCCGATGCGCCACCTCGAGGTGGAAGCCCCCGACGCGCGCGTCGAGCGCGAACGAGACGGGGGTCGGGAGGGCGGCGCGGGGTTCGGTCGGGACGATCGTCGGGGCACGCCGGGTGCCCCGGGATCCTGCGCTCGTCGCTTTTCGCCGCGGACGGCGGATCAGGCCGACGACGACCGCCACGATCGCAATCGCGAGGGCCAGGGCCGTCGGCGCCTGGGTGCCGGGGATCCCGGAGCTCTGGAACTGGACGCTCGTGAAGACCGGGAGGGAGTACGGGTGATACGACAGCAAGACCGTCGCGCCGTATTCTCCGAGGGCGCGCAGCCAGGTGAGCAGGATCCCCGCCCCGATTCCCGACGAGGCGGCCGGCAGCGCGACCCGGAGAAAGCGGGCGAGGGGCCGGTGCCCGAGAGTCGCCGCCAGATCGTCGAGCGCAGGATCGAGCGCGGCGAAGGCACTGCGCGCGGCGATCACCAGGAAGGGCGATGCGACGAAGGTCTGAGCGATGACGATGCCGGTGAGAGTTCCTGTCAGCTCACCGCCGAACAGCTCACCGAGCCACGTGTACGGCCCGACGATGTAGATCAGGACGATGCCGCTCATCACGGGCGGCAGCGCCAACGGCAATTGCACCAGGACGCCGACCGCGCGGCTCAGCCAGCTCGTCGACCGCGCCAGCGCAAAGGCCAGCGGGACACCGAGCACGACGATGATGGCCGTCGAGATGCTGGCACTGGCGATCGAGGTCCAGAAGGCGGAGGCCAGCCCCGGGGCTTCGAACCCGCGATCGTCCGAGACGGCGAACCGGACCACGAACGCCGCGATCGGCACCAGGAGGTAGAGCGCGAGCAGCCCGCCCAGGTACGTGAGCGGACTGCGTGACATCTCGCTCAGCCTAGAGGGCTCTACCGACCAAGGACGCTCTCGAGCGCCGTGGGGACGCCGGTGCCGCTCACGTCGGCGGGCGAGATCAGGTCGTAGCCGAACTTCTTCATGTCGGCCTTGCCCTCTTTGCCGAGCAAGTACTGGATGAAGGCGTCGGCGCCCTTCGAGTTGGGCGCACCGGCCAGCTTGGTGACGGTGTAGGTCGCCTTGAGATCCTGACCCGTGAGCGGGATCGTCGTGAGATCGGCGGCCTTGGCCTCGGACGCGTAGAAGAACGCGGCGTCCAGCTGTCCGGCTTGCAGACGACCGACGAGGGACTCCTCGGGCTGGACGTTGTCGTACGACTTCGCGATCGTGGCCAGCTCCGGCTTGTTCTCGCTCTTCGCGGCGTTCTCGAGGGCCGTGACGCTCAACGCGCCCTTCGGGTCGGTGAGGGCATCGGTCGATCCGAGCTTGAAGCCGGACTCGCCGACGACGTCGTACCAGGGCTTGGATGTGAGGTCGGCGGCGAAACTCGACTTCGGGTTGATGCCGATCACGAGGTTGGACGAGGCGAAGCTGGCGTACCAGGACACCCAGTTGCCGTTCGCCGACCCCTCGAGCGTCTGGTTGACCTTCGGGCTGGCGCTGACGAAGACGTCGGCCTTGACGGTCTTGCCCTTGATCTGGGTGGCGAGGGCTCCGGAGCCCGCGCCCTGCCCCTGGAACGTGAAACCGGTGGCCTTGTCGTAGGCGGGCCCGACCGTCTTCTCCATGAGGTCGACGAGCGAACCCGCGTACAGGACCGTGACGTCGCCGCTGCCCCGGGTCAGCGTGCTGGTCGGTTTCGGGGACGAGCTGGAAGCGCTGTCGCCCCCGTCGGACGAGCAGGCTGAGGCGAGCAGAGCGACGCTCGCACAGGCGGCGACGAGAGCCGCGATGCGGCGGGGGTCCGAGTGATCATTGTTCGACCGTAGCGCGATCTGCGGAACCAGACGGGCAGATCATCCGCATCTGCGGCATTTCGTTACCGTGCGGACGAAGACGGCACCCTCGCGACACCGGAACGGCTTCTCCACCGGTCGGGACCGGTGCGAGAAGGCCGTAGCGTGAGGGGAGAAGACTCCGAGAACGGAATCGCGGAGCCGCCTGTCGGAATCGAACCGACGACCTTCTCATTACGAGTGAGACGCTCTACCGACTGAGCTAAGGCGGCGTGGTTTCGGGCCGGGGCCAGAACGCACAGTCAGATACATTACCCGATGTCGGGAGCGTCTCGTGACACCAGCCGACGCATCCGCTCGAAGCTCGAGTCGAGGTGCCCGCGAAGCGTCGTTCCGACGTCGTCGCCGGGGTTCTCGTTCTTCTGTTCGACCCATTCCGCCCAGCCGTGTCGCAGCGCGGCCATGACGACGAGGGTGGTGAGCTGCGCGTCGCTGGCGAGGCGTTCGGGGTCGGCAGCCAGCTCGGGGTCGTCGCGTTCGAGACGCTGGCGAATGGCGTCGCCGAGCTGCGCTTCGAACTGCTGCATGCTGGCCGTGCGGCGGGCGAAGAGCTCGGGGTGTTCGCGGAGGACCTCGCGGCGCCAGCGGACCAGCTCGCGATCGGTGATGTTGGCTTCGGTCGCGATCTCGATGAGGTCGACGACGTCGTGGAGGATCCGGCCCCGGCCGCTCCCCTCGAGGAACGGCCGCAGCTCGTCTCCCTCCGGCAGGATCGGGGGATCGCCGACGACGGCGTCTTCTTTGGACGGGAAGTAGTTGAAGAAGGTTCTGGCGGAGACGTCCGCGTCGCGGCTGATCATGTCGACGGTCACGGCGTCGTAGCCGAGCTGCCGAACCAGGCGCAGCACCGCGACCTGGATGGCTCGTCGCGTGGCGAGTCGTTTGCGTTCGCGGAGGCCGGGCGGGGAGACGTCGTCGGTCATGGATACATCCTGGCTTATCGAACGGGGTGTCGGCTGACTGCGATGAGCATCGCTTCGAGGGCGAGAGCCGGTGCCACGTTGCCGTCGATGCGGGTCCTGGCCGTCGTGATGGCGTCCATGACCCGGAGGGTCGTCGCCGGTGTCGCCGCTGCCGCAGCGGTGTCGAGGTCGTGCCGGATGCTCTGGTTGATCGGCTCTTCGCTGACTCCGAGCTGGAGGAGCAGGATGTCGCGGTAGAGCGAGAGGAGATCGACGAGGATCCGGTCGATTCCGTCGCGGAGGCTTCGAGTCGCGCGGCGCTTCTGGTCGTCTTCGAGTGCCCGGAGCTGAGCGCGAAGGGCGGGCGGGACGGTTCCGCCGGGGGCGACGCCGAGAGAGCGGAGGGCGCTCTCGCGTTCTTCGGCGTCACGCTCGAGCGTGATGGCCTTGGCGTCTTCGCCGGCCACCGCGAGCAGCGTGGCGGCAGCGACGACGGCATCGGAGACGGATCGGATCGCCAGCGCCGTCTCGAGTGTCTGCCGGCGGCGGGCGCGGGCGTCGGGATCGGTGGCCAGACGGTGCGCCATACCGATGTGGCTCTGCGCCTCGCGGGCTGCGACCTCGGCGGTCGCCGGGTCGACGCCGTCTCGCTCGCGCAGGAGCTCGGCCACGTCGGCGACCGATGGGACACGGAGCCGGACGCTCCGGACCCGTGAGCGGATGGTCGGGATCAGATCGGCCTCGCTGGGCGCGCAGAGGATCCACACGGTGCGAGGCGGAGGCTCTTCGAGGGCTTTGAGCAGGACGTTCGACGTGCGCTCCGTCATGCGGTCGGCGTCTTCGATGACGACGACGCGGTACCGGCCGACCGAGGGCGAGAACTGCGACGCCTTCACGAGCTCTCGGACCTCGTCCATCTTGATGATCACCATCTCGGTGCTCAGGACGGCGAGGTCGGGGTGCGTGCGCGCCTGCACCTGGCGGACCGTGAGGTCTTCGTCGTCGGGTCCGCGGGACAGCAGTGCCGCAGCGAACGCGTAGGCCAGGTTGGACCGACCGGACCCCGGGGGCCCGGTGATCAGCCACGAGTGCGACATGGCCACGTTGCCGGGCGCCGTACTGGCAGCCGCTCGAAGCGATCGAATGGCTTCGGCCTGCCCGGTGAGGTGATCCCAGACGCCCATGGTCAGCCCAGCATAGTCGCGACGCGGGAGCGGATCGCGGCGGCGATCTCGTCGGGAGGCAGGGTGGCGTCGATCACGAGAAAGCGCTCCGGCTCGGCCCCGGCCAGGGTCAGGAAGCCCTGACGCACGCGGGCGTGGAAGTCGGACGCTTCGGCCTCGAGCCGGTCGTACTCGGTGCGCGAGGTGTCGAGGCGCGCGCGGCTCGACGCCTCGTCGAGATCCAGCAGGATCGTGAGGTCGGGCAGGAGACCTTCCGTCGCCCAGAGCGAGAGGGTACGGACCTCGTCTGCTCCGAGCACGCGCCCTGCTCCCTGGTACGCCACCGAGGAGTCGAGATAGCGGTCTTGCAGGACGACGTCGCCCCGCTCGAGCGCCGGACGCACGACGGTCGCCACATGGTGCGCGCGATCGGCGGCGTAGAGCAGGGCCTCGGCGCGGGGAGCGATGTGGCCGCGGCGGTGGAGGACCATTCCGCGGATCTCGACTCCGAGATCGGTGCCACCCGGTTCGCGCGTGCGCACGACCGGGTGGGAGCCCTCGACCAGCCAGGACTCGAGAAGCGCCGCCTGCGTCGATTTTCCGGCGCCGTCTCCCCTTCGAGCGTGATGAAGAGGCCGGCCACTACTCGGACTCGGTCGCCGTCGTGCCGGCCGACGTCGAGGGGTTGCCGGTCTTCTTGGCGGGTGCCTTGCGAGCGACCGCCTTCTTGGCCGTGGTGGTCGCCTTGGCTGCCGCAGGCTTCTTGGCGGCGGGCTTCTTGGCGGCCGGCTTCTTCGCCGGGGCCTTCTTGGCCGCGGGTTTCTTGGCCGGGCCCTTGGCTCGCTTGTCGGCGATCAACTGCACGGCGCGATCGAAGTCGACCTCCTCGACGGTCTCACCGCGCGGGATGGTCGCGTTGGTCTCGCCGTCGGTGACGTAGGCGCCGAAACGGCCGTCCTTGATCTTGATCGCCTTGCCGCTGACCGGATCGGGAGCGTCGAAGTCCTTGAGGGCACTCGAGGCGCGCCGGGCGCCGTACTTGGGCTGCGCGTAGAGCTCGAGGGCTCCGGCGAGATCGATGTCGAAGATCTGGTCTTCGCTCGTCAGGGATCGGGTGTCGGCGCCCTTCTTGAGGTAGGGGCCGTAGCGACCGTTCTGTGCCTGGATCTCGTCGCCCGACTCGGGGTCGAGCCCGACGGTGCGAGGGAGATCGAGAAGGCGTAGCGCGGTCGCGAGGTCGATCGAGTCGACGTCCATCGACTTGAACAGGGAGGCGGTGCGCTCTTTCGGGAGCGCCGCCTTCTTGGCCGGGGCCTTCTTCTTCGGCGGGGCCTTCGTGAGGGTCGTCCCCGTCTCGGCTCCGGCCGGTGCCGCTTCCAGGATCTCGCCCGTCTCGCTGTCGACGGCGATGTCGGAGACGACCTCGACGGGTCGCTCGGTCACGTAAGGGCCGAAGCGACCGTCCTTGGCGATGACCTCCTTGCCCGAGTCGGGGTTCAGGCCCAGCACGCGGTCGCCGATGACGGGGGCGTCGATCAGTTCGCGCGCGCGCTGCGGCGTGAGCTCGTCGGGGGCCATGTCTTCGGGAACGTTGACGCGCCTGGGGGTCTCGGGGTCGTCGCCCGGAGCCTCGAGATAGGGCCCGTAGCGGCCGATGCGGAGCGTCAGCCCTTCGCCGAGCGAGATCGAGTTGATGTCGCGCGCGTCGATCTCGCCGAGGTTGTCGATGACCTTGCGCAGCCCTCGGTGGGTGTCGTTGCCGAAGTAGAAGCCGTTGAGCCAGTCGACGCGGTCGGCTTCGCCGCCGGCGATGAGGTCGAGGTCGTCTTCCATGCTGGCGGTGAAGTCGTATTCGACGAGGTCGCCGAAGTAGTCCTCGAGCAGGCGCACGACGGAGAACGCGATCCAGTTGGGGACGAGAGCCGTGCCGCGCGGCGTGACGTAGCCGCGATCGACGATGGTGGACATGATCGCGGCGTAGGTCGACGGACGACCGATGCCGAGCTCTTCGAGGGTCTTCACGAGGCTCGCCTCGGTGTAGCGCGGCGGAGCGCTGGTGTCGTGCCCCTTGGCCTCCACGTCGTCGATCGACAGCGTCTGACCTTCGGTGAGCGGAGGCAGCTTCGCGTCGGCCGGAGCCGCGTCGGCGTGGCGCTCTTCGTCCTGGCCCTCTTCGTAGGCCGCGAGGAAACCGCGGAAGGTGATCACGGTACCGGTGGCGACGAACTCCGCGAGGGTACCCGCCTGCCCGGAGCCGCGGGATCCTGCGTCGATCCCCTCGACGGCCTGGGCGGTCGTGGCGGCGACGACCACGGAGGCGGTCGAGCCCTTGGCGTCGGCCATCTGCGAGGCGACTGTTCGCTTCCAGATGAGGTCGTAGAGCTTCCAGTCGTTGCCGCGGAGAGTGCCTTCGAGCTGCGAGGGCGTCTTGAAGGTGTCACCCGACGGGCGGATGGCCTCGTGCGCCTCTTGGGCGTTCTTGCTCTTGCCCGAGTACAGGCGTGCCTTCTCGGGAATGGTCTCGGCACCGTAGAGCTTCGACGCCTGCGAGCGCGCCGCGTCGATCGCCTGCTGCGAGAGCGACGGCGAGTCGGTTCGCATGTAGGTGATGTAGCCGTTCTCGTAGAGAGACTGCGCCACGCTCATGGTCTGCCTGGCAGAGAAGCGCAGCTTGCGAGCGGCCTCCTGCTGCAGCGTCGAGGTGGTGAACGGCGCCGCCGGGCGCCTCGTGTACGGCTTCGACTCGACGGACTGCACGACGACGCCCACGCTGGGCTCGTACAGCGCGGTCGCGAGCGCTTGGGCGTTGGTGGCGTCGAGGGAGACGGCGTCGCCCTTGAGTTTTCCGCGGTCGTCGAAGTCGCGCCCGGTGGCGATCCGCGACCCGTTGACCCGCACGAGGCGCGACGGGAAGGGCAGACGGTCGGTCGTCGGGGAGAAGATCGCGCTGAGATCCCAGTAGCTGGCCGAGACGAAGGCCAGGCGCTCGCGCTCCCGGTCGACGACGAGGCGCGTCGCCGCGGACTGCACGCGACCGGCGGAGAGGCCGGGGCCGACCTTGCGCCAGAGGACGGGCGACACCTCGTAGCCGTACAGGCGGTCGAGGATGCGACGCGTCTCTTGGGCGTCGACGAGCGCGGTGTCGAGCTCGCGGGTGTTCTCCTGGGCCTTCTGGATGGCGTCCTTGGTGATCTCGTGGAAGACCATCCGCTTGACGGGGACCTTCGGCTTCAACTCTTGCAGCAGGTGCCACGCGATGGCCTCGCCCTCGCGGTCCTCATCTGTTGCGAGGTAGAGCTCGTCGGCGTTCTTCAGGGCGCGCTTGAGGTCGGCGACGGTCTTCTTCTTGGCGTCGGAGACGACGTAGTAGGGCTCGAAGCCGTTCTCGACGTCGACGGAGAACTTGCCGAGCGAGCCCTTCTTGAGCTCGGGCGGGAGGTTCTTGGGCTCGACGAGGTCGCGGATGTGGCCGACGGACGCCAGCACCTCGTATCCGCTGCCCAGATACTGACCGATCGTTTTCGCCTTGGCAGGCGACTCGACGATGACCAGTTTCTTCGTGCCTGGCACGGGACTCCTTGGATGGTGATAAGGACTGCCTGCGAACTGCGCAGGCGGCTTGATGACGTGTTCTCGACCGACGGTCGGCCCACGATGAGGACCGGTGCCCGACGGCCTCGTTGCCCCGACGATCGGTGAGATCGCACGATGTCGGTGCACCCGACAGGCACACCATACACACACAAGGCCGGTGTCTCGCTCCTCATTTCTTGGAAGAAGCAGTGCGCGGGCTCGGCGGCGACCGAGGTTGCCCGGCCGTCGCAGCCACTGTGATGACGAACGGACCGACCCGGGAGGAGACGGCCACGGTCGCACTGCTCCCCTCTGTCTCGCAGGTCACGATCCGGGCTCGATTGGCCGCCGCGACGGTGGTCGCGACTTCGCACGGCGAGCCCGGGACGACTCCGGAAGCGACGTCGGCGGCGGCGAGCGCCGCGGCGTCGGCCCCTGCCCCCAGGCGATGCCGCTCGACGAGGACACCGGCGGCCGTGGCGATGGCGAGTGTGGTCGCTGTGACCGCGCCGACGATGGCCGCCGCCAGCACCGTGATGGTGCCCGAGTCGTCTCGAGCCCGACGGGAGCACGCCTTCCGCGCGCGGAGCGGCGCGGTCACCCTCCCGCCTCGGGTGCGCAGCTCTGAGCCGACAGGGGGACGGCACGCGACAGCGGCCCGAGGTTCGCGGAGAGCGTCAATCGAACGCAGACGAGGGCGCCGCGTGTGACCTCGACGCTTGCTCCCGGGGAGAGGGCTGCCACCGCCGCGCCCATCAGCGCGTCGTCGCCGCGACCGGCCGCCCGGGCCGCCACCCCGGCGGCGTCGGCCAGCCGGATCGCGTCGGTCGCCAGGCCGAGGACCCCGAGCGCGGCCGCGACGACGAGGAGAACCGCAGGAAGGACGACAGCGAACTCGGCCGTGACAGTGCCTGCGTCGGCCGCCCACGGACGCCGGAGGCGCTCACGGTCATCCGACCGTGAGCGCACGGTTGACCAGATCGGTGAGCACCGACTGGATCTGGCCGGAGCGCAGGATCGTGACGAGCACCCCGGCGAAGGAGACACCCGCCATGATCACGATCGCGTACTCGGCAGTGGCTGCCCCCTCGTCGGACAGCAGCCGCCCGCCGAGGGGCGTGTCGCCAAGCCGCCGGCGAGACCGGACCGAGGAGTCGCTGAACCTGCGACGGAGGCGAGGAACGCGGTGGAAGCGAGAGAAGAGGAGAGGGGGAAACATCGAGAGCCTTTCTGCTGAGGGAGTACCAGTCTTCGCGGGACGGCAGCGGCCCACGCCGGCCTGGACCGATCGGTGGACAACGGGTCACGACGACCAGCCTGTGGAGGAGAGGAGTGCGACGAATAGCGGCACGACGCCGACGAGGAGGAAGGCGGGGAGGACGCAGACCCCGAGCGGGAGCATCAGCACCACCCCGAGTCGCTCGGCGGCCATCGCGGCGGCGGCGCGGGCGTCGCGTCGGCGCTCGGCCGCCGCCGACCGCAGGAGCGCTGCACCGGGGACTCCGGCTCGCTGCGACAGCTCGACGAGCGAGTCGATCTCGGAGGCCGGAGTGTCGAGAGCGCTTTCCGGACAGTGCGTCCCGAGCGCCTCGGCGACGAGGCGACGGGCGTTACCCCAGGAGCCGCCCGCCGACAGGGCGACGGCGAGCAGCTCGAGGTCGAGGCCGGGGACCCCGGGCGGCGGCGCGGCCCGGGCCACGAGCCGCGCGTTCCATGAGCGCGCAGCCGCGACGAGCCCCGCTGCGGAGGCCACCAGGGCCCAGCCCAGCGGGGTCGTGACGAGGACGAGCAGCGTGTCGAAACCGAGGAGGACGCCGATCAGCAGGCCCGCGACGGGAAGCGCGAGCACGACCTTCGAGGTCGCGACCGGACCGCTCAGGGCGACGTCGGCCTCGCGGCGCGCCTGAGCGAGGGCTCTGGCCGCCTCGGCGCTCGAGCGGAGACAGGCCGCCAGCGGTGCGCCGCTGATCTCCGAGACCTCCCAGGCGGCGGCGGCCTGCTGCCATTCGGCGCGGGCCACCGTCTCGTCCGTCTCCGGGGCGGCGAGCGCGCCCGCCAGGGCGGGAGCCCCCGGCTCGCCCCGAGCGAGCGCCTCTGCGACGCCCCTCAGGAGCTGCTCCTCCGCCGCGTCACGACTCGCTGCTGCCAGATGAGCCCAGGCGGCGGCGGGAGCGACGCCGGCTTCCAGGAGAACGGCCAGTCTCTCGAGCGTTCCCGCGCTCGAACCAGGCGCGGCGACGCGTCGCCGACCTCGAAACGGCACCTTCACGAGGAGCTCGTCGGTGGAGTCGCGCCGGCGTCTTCTCGGCGACCGGCGCCGGCATCGACCTGCAGCCGACCGTCGCTTCCGACGGCGAGGCCGGCCAGACCCGTGATCCTGCGCCCTTCGGGGGTCTGAGCCAGATGCACCACGGCGCCGAACGCGCTGACCGCCTGCCGCGCGAGCGCCTCCGGAGACAGCCCAGCGAGCGCGCCGAGCGCTTCGAGCCTCGCAGGCACCGTCTCGAGCCCGTTCGCGTGCAGGGTGCCCGCACCGCCGTCGTGACCGGTGTTGAGCGCGCCGAGGAGCTCGCGGATCTCTTCACCACGACACTCGCCCACCACGAGACGGTCGGGACGCATGCGGAGAGCCTCGCGAACCAGCCGGGCCAGATCGACCAGGCCGGCGCCTTCGAGGTTGGCCTGCCGCGTCTCGAGACCGACGACGTGCGGGTGGTCGACACGGAGTTCGGAGACGTCTTCGATCGTGACGATCCGCTCGGCGTGTGAGGCGGCTCCGAGCAGAGCGGCCAGCAGCGTGGTCTTGCCGCTCCCGCCTGCACCGGTGATGAGCAGGTTCGTGCGCGCCCGGACATGGCGCAGGACCCGCTCTCGCGACACGTCCCGGAAAAGGCCCGCTGCTTCGAGGTCGTCCAGTGAGAGGCGGACGACGCTCGGGGCACGGATCGAGATCAGCGGGCCGCCCCGCGAGATCGGAGGCAGCACCACGTGGACGCGGATGCCGTCGGAGAGTCTGACATCGGCGCACGGCGTCGCCTCGTCGACGTGCCTGCCGCCGAGTGCCACGAGAGAAGTCGCCAGTGTGCGTGCGCTCGGCGTGTCGAGGTGGAGCGCGCGGACCAGACTCGGGCCCTCACCTCGATCGGCCCAGACTTCGCCGGTGGCGTTGACGAAGACATCGGTGACGCCTGGCTCTTCGAGCAGACGCGCGAGGGGACCGAACTGCGGAGGGACCGATCGCGTCGGCCCGGAGCGTACCCCGATCGACGCCCGCGTACCCCGTCGCGAGGAGTCGGCGGCGAGCGCCGACGGGACGAAGGGCGGTCGTGGATCGGAGGTGAATCGCTGGGGCATCGACGGCTGGCCGGAGTGCGTGGCTGAGATCATGCTCGACGGTAGGCACGAACGGCTCGAGGTAGACAGTTCTGCACACCCCTTCGCCGAAACGGCGGGGATGTCGGCCCTGTGGAGGACAGGATGATTGACCCGGCGTCCAGTGAAATAACGGACAGGTGTGGGGCTCGGCGAGCCCGCGAAGGCCGTTAAACGAGAGGGGCGGCACCAGTTGGGGGAACGGGTGCCGCCACAGCAACGCTCGATTGGGGGAATCGGGGGCGTTGCTTGTCGGAACGAATCCGACTCGAACGAGTGTACCCCAAAGAAGCCTTCGCGCAAGGAACTGCAACCCGCTCTCCCCAAGTCTGTTTACGTCACGCATCCGGCTGCGTCCGCCGCCCGGAGTAATGTTCCGAACGCACGCCACCGCCGCGCGGTCATCCAGCACTGCGCCATCTCGCAACGACGCGAAAGGACGACCATGCCCGACAACATCGACAACCTCCTCACGGAGACGCGTCGGTTCTCCCCCAGTGACGAGTTCGCAGCGAACGCCACGGCCACCACGGATCTCTACGACGCCGCGAAAGCCGACCGGTTGGGTTTCTGGGCCGCGCAGGCCAAAGACCTGCTGACCTGGCAGAGGCCGTTCACCGATGTCCTCGACTGGTCGAACCCGCCCTTCGCCAAGTGGTTCGCCGATGGTCGCCTGAACGTCGCCTACAACTGCCTCGACCGCCACGTCGAGCAGGGCAATGGCGAGCGCGTCGCGATCCACTGGGAGGGTGAGCCGGGCGACAGCCGTACCCTCACCTACGCCGAGCTGACCGCCGAGGTCAAGAAAGCGGCCAACATGCTGCTGGGTCTCGGCGTCCGAGCGGGCGATCGTGTCGTCATCTACCTCCCGCTCATCCCGGAGGCGATCGTCTCGATGCTCGCGGTCGCCCGCATCGGTGCGATCCACTCGGTCGTCTTCGGCGGCTTCAGCGCCGAGAGCATCCACGCCCGCGTGGAAGACGCCGGTGCCAAGGTCGTCATCACGGCCGACGGCGGCTGGCGGAAGGGCGCCGTGTCGCCGCTCAAGCCGGCCGTCGACGAGGCGCTGGCAGGCGGTCGCCACGACACCACCACCGTCGAGAGCGTCGTCGTCGTCAAACGCGGCGAGAACGACGTGGCGTGGGTCGACGGCCGCGACCTCTGGTGGCACGACCTCATGGCCGAGGCGGCCGAGGATCACGAAGCGGAGGCGTTCGAATCCGAGCACCCCTCTTCATCCTCTACACATCGGGCACGACCGGGAAGCCCAAGGGCATCCTGCACACCTCCGGCGGCTACCTCACGGGTGCCGCGTACACGCACAAGAACGTCTTCGACCTCAAGCCGGAGTCCGACGTCTACTGGTCGACCGCCGACATCGGCTGGATCACCGGCCACACCTACGTCGTCTACGGGCCGCTCGCCAACGGGGCGACCCAGGTCATCTACGAGGGCACGCCCGACTCCCCGAGCCCGGACGCTGGTGGGACGTCATCGAGAAGTACAAGGTGAGCCTGTTCTACGCCGCACCGACGGCGATCCGAGGCTTCATGAAGGCCGGGCGGCAGATCCCCGCCGCGCGCGACCTGTCATCGCTCCGCCTACTCGGAAGTGTCGGCGAGCCCATCAACCCCGAAGCCTGGGTCTGGTACCGCGACGTCATCGGCGGTGGCAGCACTCCCATCGTCGACACCTGGTGGCAGACCGAGACGGGTTCGATCATGATCTCCGCTCTGCCCGGCGTCACGACGCTCAAACCCGGGTCGGCGCAGGTGCCCCTGCCGGGAGTCTCGATCGACGTCGTCGACGATCAGGGTGAACCGGTCGGCAACGGCGAAGGCGGGCTGCTCGTCGTCACCGAGCCGTGGCCGTCGATGCTCCGCGGCATCTGGGGCGACCCCGACCGCTACAAGGAGACCTACTGGGAGAAGTTCCAGACCAAGGGGTACTACTTCGCCGGCGACGGCGCCCGCAAAGACGAGGACGGTGACATCTGGCTCCTGGGCCGGGTCGACGACGTCATGAACGTGTCCGGGCACCGTCTCTCCACCGCCGAGATCGAATCCGCGCTCGTCTCGCACCCGATCGTGGCAGAGGCTGCGGTCGTCGGTGCCGCGGACGAGACGACGGGGCAGTCCGTCGTCGCCTTCGTGATCCTGCGCGCCTCCCAGGCCGAGACGATGAGCCCGCAGGATGCCACGGCGGCGCTCCGTAACCACGTCGCGCACGAGATCGGGGCGATCGCCAAGCCGAAGACCGTGTTCATCGTGGCGGAACTGCCGAAGACGCGCTCCGGCAAGATCATGCGGCGCCTTCTGCGCGACGTCGCCGAGGGCCGCGAGATCGGCGACACGACGACGCTGGCCGACACGCAGGTGATGAGCATCATCCACGCGCAGGTGGGCTGACCCGCAGCACACGAAAGCGCCGGTCGACTCGTCGACCGGCGCTTTCGTGCGAGCGGGCTACTCCACCTCGAGGATGATCTCCACCTCGACCGGCGAGTCGAGCGGAAGCACCGCGACACCGACCGCGCTGCGCGCGTGGACACCCTTTTCGCCGAAGATCTCGCCCAGGACGTTCGAGGCGCCGTTGATGACACCGGGCTGACCGGTGAAAGCCGGATCCGAGGCCACGAAGCCGGTCACCTTGACCACCTTCACGACGCGGTCCAGGTCGCCGCCGAGCACCGAGCGGGCCGCGGCCAGAGCGTTGAGCGCGGACTGCTTCGCGAGATCCTGCGCCTCTTCTGGGGTGACGTCTCGGCCGACCTTGCCCGTGGCGGGAAGGCTGCCGCCGATGAAGGGCAGCTGCCCCGACGTGTAGACGTAGCCTCCGGAGACGACGGCGGGAACGTAGGCGCCCGCGGGGGTCGCTACGTCGGGGATGGTGAGGCCGAGTTCGGTGAGACGGGCGTCGATGGCACCCATCAGGCGGCCTGCACGGGACGTTTGAGGTAGGCGACGAGGCCGCCCTCCGGGCCCTGGAGCACCTGGACGAGTTCCCACCCCTCCGACCCGAAATTGTTCAGGATCGCGGTCGTGTTGTGCACGATGAGGGGGCTGTGAAGTACTCCCAGAGGACCATATTCGGCGTCCGTTCAGTCAGTTGCGGTGGTCGATCACTTACCCTGATCCTATGTCTGCCCAAAAAAGAGGCCTACGTCTGTGCTCGGAGCCGTCTTCGGCTTCGTCGGCTTCAGCGCCCTCGCCGGTCTGCTCGTCACAATCGGTGTGACGCCTGCACTCGCGGTGAGCAGTGTCACCGCGTCGTCGTCGATCGGCATCTTCGAAGGTCTGCCCGAGTACATCGCCATCGGCCAGCTCCAGCAGCGCAACACGCTCTACGCCACGCACGGCGGCAAACAGGTGCCGTTCGCGACCATCTACTCGCAGAACCGCGTCAACCTGAAGTGGAACGAGGTCTCCGAGAACCTCAAGCACGCGGTCGTCGCCGGTGAAGACAAGCGCTTCTACCAGCACGGCGGCGTCGACCTCACCTCACTCGTTCGTGCGGGTGTCGGTTCGGTCGCCGGCGGCGGCCTCGGCGACTCCGGTGGTGGCTCGACACTGACGATGCAGTTGGTGCGCAACATCAAGCTCGCGCAGGCTCAAGACATCAAAGACCCCAAGAAGCAGGCCGCCTTCATCAAGGACGCCAAAGAGGTCACCATCTCCCGCAAGCTGCAGGAGATGAAACTCGCGATCGGTCTCGAGAAGAAATACACCAAGGACGAGATCCTGCTCGCCTACCTGAACATCGCCTACTTCGGCGACCAGGCCTACGGCGTGCAGGCGGCCGCGCAGCACTACTACAACAAGAGCGCCGCCGACCTGACGCCCGTCGAGGCCGCCAGCCTCATCGCGATCGTGCAGTATCCCGAGAGCCGCGACCTGTCCACGCCGAAGAACTACGACGCGAACGTCGCACGCCGCAACGTGATCCTGAAGAGCATGAACGCGCAGGGGTACATCAAGAAGGCGGACCTCGATTCGGCCGTGGCGCAGTCCCCGTCGAAGTACGTGCATCTGACGCCTGCCACGCAGGGCTGCGCCGCCGTCACGTGGCCGGGAGCCCAGCAGTTCTGCGACTACGTCACATCGCCCGACATGATCAAGAGCTACGGGTTCCTCGGCGACACCGCCAGCGCCCGCACCAAGGCGTGGAACACCGGCGGGTACAAGCTCTACACGACGCTGAATCTCGATCTCACGGCGAGCGCCAAAGGCAAGATCGACCAATACGCCCCCGCGTCGTTCTCTGCGTTTCCGCTCGGAGGTGTGGTCGACTCGGTCGAGCCCGGCACGGGTCGCGTCGTGGTGATGACGCAGAACAAGAACCTCACCACCAACGCGTCATCGTCTCCGACGGGTCCGAACACCTACCTCAACTACTCGGTCGACAAGAAGTACGGCAGCAGCTCCGGGTTCCAGGCCGGATCGACGTACAAGCTGTTCACGCTGCTCGACTGGCTCGACAAGGGGCACGGCCTCAACGAGCTGGTCAACGCCACGAAGAGACCGTTCCCGACCATGACGTCGGGCGGGCAGACGATCAGCACCATCGACGGCTCCTTCCCGCAGGGCTACAACCCCAAGAACGACGAGGGGTACATCAGCGGCTACATGAACGTGAAGGTGGCCACCGCCGAATCGGTGAACGTCGCGTTCGTGAGCATGGCCCAGCAGCTCGACCTCCAGGACATCCGCGGGGTGGCCGAGAGTCTCGGCGTCCACTCGGCATCGGGCAATGCACCTGACGTCGGCCCTTCGTCCGTGCTCGGGACCACGAACGTCGCCCCTCTGACGATGGCCGCCGCCTACGCCGCCGTCGCCAACAAGGGCGTCTACTGCTCGACGATCGTCGTCGACAAGGCGACACTCCCCGACGGAAAGACCGTCACCGGTCAGCCCAAGAGCTGCAAGCAGGTCATCGACCCCGACGTCGCCGCGACGGCCATCCAGGCCCTCCAGGGCGTCTTCCAGTACGGCACGGCCGCCGGCGGCCTGCCCGACTCGCAGCCCGAGTTCGGCAAGACCGGCACCACCGACGACGCCGACCAGATCTGGCTGAACGGCTCGACCACGGCCCTGACCACGGTCACCTGGATGGGAGACACCTCGGGTGCGCGGCACAGCCTGCGGCAGGTGACGAGTCCCGTGACCGGCGGCCTGATGTCCCAGAGCCGAACCCAGCTCTTCAAACAGGTGCAGGCCGTCAACAACACCGTCTACAAGGGCACCGACTTCCCGGCACCCTCCGGCAATCTGCAGACGGGTTCCGGCGTCAACGTTCCGACGACGGTCGGCTCCACCGTCGATTCGGCCCAGAGCCTGCTCAGCGGCGTCGGCCTGACCTACAGCAACGGCGGCACTCAGCCATCGGCGGCCCCAGCCGGTCAAGTCACCGCGACGTCACCGGCCGGCGGCAGCCTCGTGCCGAAGGGATCCACCGTCACCGTCTACACGAGCGACGGCTCGGGCGCGACCAAGGTTCCGACGGTCACCGGAAAATCCCTGAAAGACGCCAGCGGCGACCTGCAAGGCGCCGGCTTCGACACGTCCAAGATCTCGGTCAAATACACGCAGAGCAAAGCCGACAACGAGTGCAAGGTCTTCACGCAGAGCCCCGACGGCAACAGCTCCGCGGCGAAGGATGCCGCGATCACGCTGACCGTCGGCGGCGGCAAAGACGGCAAGGATCCCGGGAACTGCTCGTGACCCGCACCACCACGCCCCGCGGCTCCGACGTCGCGGCGGCCCTGGCCACCGTGGCCGGGGCCGCCGCGGCGGGTGCCTTCGCCTACGGCACGTTCGTCGAGCGCAACCGGTTCACGGTGAGACGCGAGAACCTCGCGATCCTGCCCGCAGGATCCCGTCCCCTCACGATCCTGCATCTCTCCGACATCCACATGGCGCCGTGGCAGACCGAGAAGCAGGAGTGGATCCGCGGCCTCGCCGTGCTCGAACCCGACCTGATCGTGAACACGGGCGACAACCTCGGCCACATCGACGCCTACGACGCGATCGAGTACGCACTCGAACCGTTCCGCGACGTGCCGGGTGTCTTCGTGCACGGCTCGAACGACTACGTCGCGCCGAAGTTCAAGAGCCCCTTCACCTACTTCACCGGGCCGTCGCAGGCTCACTCGGTGCCGCAAGAACTCGACAACGAGCGTCTCACCGCCTACTTCGAAGGGCTGAGCTGGCTCGGCCTCAACAACACGGCCCGAGCCCTCGAACTCAAAGGCTCCCGGCTCGAGTTCTTCGGCGTGAACGACGCCCACCGCGGCTGGGCCCGCCTGGAACGCATCCCCGGGGCCCTCGACGACCTCCGCGAGAACGTCGGCTGGCAGGACGAAGACGGGCCGGAAGCCGTCAGCATCGCGCTGACCCACGCCCCCTACCAGCGAGTCCTCAACTCGTTCACCACCAACGGAGCAGATCTGATCTTCGCGGGCCACACCCACGGCGGCCAAGTCTGCGTGCCAGGCTACGGCGCGCTCGTGACCAACTGCGACATCCCCCGCAAACAGGTCGCCGGGCTGAGCCTCTGGAACCACGCGTTCAAATCCGCCTGGCTCGAAGTCTCCGCCGGACTCGGCACCTCCATCTACGCGCCATTCCGGTTCGCCTGCCGCCCCGAGGCCGTGCTCGTGACACTCACCGCCGAAAAGATCGGCTAGGATAGTGGGGTTGCTCCAGCCGCCAGCGGACGGAGCAGCCAACACACCATCGGGGTGTGGCGCAGCTTGGTAGCGCGCCTCGTTCGGGACGAGGAGGTCGTGGGTTCGAATCCCGCTACCCCGACGAAAGAATTGGCTAGACCTTTCAGGTCTGGCCAATTTTTCGTTCCCCTTATGACCCGCCCTTCGGGCGGCGCGAATGGTTGAGCCCTATGGGTTCAGCCATTTTTTCGTTCCCCTTATGGCCCGCCCGTTGGGCGGCGCGAATGGCTAGACCTTTCAGGTCTGGCCAATTTTTCGTTCCCCTTATGGCCCGCCCTTCGGGCGGCGCGAATGGTTAGACCTTCCGGGCCTGGCGATTTTTTCGGTCACCTTATGGCGTGGACTGGGGGCGTCGATTCGACGATTCCCGCGTGCATCAACACGCGGCCACGCTGCCCAGGCTCCAAAAGGGATCCGTGAAAACTACAACAATTCCAGACCCGAGCCAGCCGATCACGCCATCGCCCGGTCCCGCGGCGGGCTGACGACGAAAACGCATCTCGTCTGCGACGGGAGGGGCCGCCCGCCGGGATTCGTTCTCACCGGCGGGCAGGTCGCCGACACGATCATGCTTCCCCTTGCGGTCAGGCAAATCCGTGTCCCCACGGCGGGACGACCCTGGACGAAACCAGACCGGCTACTCGCGGACAAGGGCTACCTGTCCAGGTTCAACCGGGCCGGGCTCAGGGCGCGCGACATCAAGGTCACGATTCCCGAGAGGGACGACCAGATCGCTCACCGACGCAAACGACGCGGCCGACCGATCAAGTTCGACGCCGCCGAGTACAAGGGGCGCAACGTCGTCGAGCGGTGCTTCAACCGGCTCAAGCGATGGCGGGGCATCGCGATGCGTTCCGACAAGACCGCTCGGAACTACCACGCAGGCCTTCGCGTCGCGGCTGCTCTGCTTTGGGCGCACACGGTCCAGGACAAGCAGTCAACCATCACCTTGATGAGAACGCGCCGAGCACGACGGCGATAGTGACGTCGGCTGCGACGTGTGCCAGGTAGGTGGCAAGCATCCCGTGGGTCCGGATCCGCAGGTAGCTCAAGGCGAGCCCCCACAACAGCACCATCCCGACCCCGATTGGACCACTCGGAACTCCATGCAAGTGAGCGGCTGCAAATGAGGCCGAAGTTAGCACGACCGCGACGGCCGCCGGGAGGGTGAGTTTGCTCGCACTCAGGAGGAGCCCGCTCCACAATGTGTCTTCGACTGCCCCGTTGAGAACGAGGAACACGACGACGAGGGCAACAGCCAACGGGGCCGGGACGGAGCCAATCGAGTCTTCGTAAGCAGCAGGTAGGGTCCCACCAGTCAGTGACTCCCACGTGACCAACGACGCAACCGTGATGACGACGACACCCACGATGACCAGCCAACTCACCGCATCGATGTGACCGATGCGGAACCACGCGTGCCAGCCTCGGACTCGATGTTGGGTGATCGCAAACAGGAACGCCCCCAGGATTGCGAGACCCGGAGACACGGGCCAGATCCCGACAACCGGTAGGCGGATCAGTAACCACAAAAGCGCGACGGCGACCGCCGCGTCGACGAAAGCAACATCATGATTGCGGGACGCGACGAACCCGGCCGCGATGACCAGCGCGATCACGACGAGCGCCACCCACACGGACACCGGGAAAGCGACGGCGATACCCGCCGCTGCGATAACCAGGACGGACCGCCAGGAACGGCGTGCCCCCGTCCCCCGGAGAACCGGCTGAACAACCATGCTCCCAGTCTGCCCGGTCGCCCCGGACCAAACCGAGTTCATCTAGCAACACGCCCTGGAGGCTTCGAGTCTGGCCAACTCGGTCGGAGCCGCTCCACACACCTCTCTGGGAAAGGACAGCGTGACCTGGACTGGGGATGTCGGCAGACGCGCACGAGTTCGTAGGGTGAGTGCAGATCAGGGGGACACGCATGGCCGACGAGACGACGGGCGCGCCCGCAGCCGGGTGGTACACCGACCCCAGCGCCGCCGCCGCCTACCGCTGGTGGGATGGCGCCCACTGGACCTCCGTAATTCTGCCGGAACGGCCCCCAGAGGCCGCAGGATCCGCCCGCGCGGGAGATCCCTCAGCCTCACCTCCGAGGGCCGCCCGAGGCTCTGAGAGCGCTGCGGGCCAAATCGCCGCGCTAGCGACGCAAGCACTCCCCACGCGCCGCAGTCTTCGTGAGCAGGCTGCTGCCGTCCCGACGCGCGCCGCCGCCGGCAGTGCGGCTGCCGGCGCGGCTTCCGGTGCAGACGCCTCCGCATCGATCTCGGCTCCCACGACAGCAGCCGGCCCGTTCGCGCAGGGCCGCGCCGCCACGCCGCAGCCCTCCGCGAGCCTCGCGCCCCAAGCGGCGGCCCCGGCCCCGACTCAGGCACCGACTCAGGTCCAGGCCCACGCCCAGCCCCACGCCCACGCCCACGCCCAGCAGGCTCTGCCCGACGCGCAGCAACGCATGCCGCCGCTGCAGCCAGCGCCGTCGGCGACAGCCAGGCAAGCCGCTCTACCGACGCCGCCGGCACAAGCCGTCTACCGCCCGGTCAACCCGCTGGCAGCAGCTAAGACCCCCGGAGCACCGGTCAGCCCCGTCGGCTTCACCGTCCCTCCGGCGTGGGCGGCCAACGTCCCGGCCCCGACCTTCACTCCCGGATACGCGATCGTCCCCGGCGTGCCGGGCCTCTCCCCTCCGGGTACGGCCAGGTCCCCCGGCGGCTCGGTTCGGTCAGCAGACGCTGCGGATGACCGTCGACAAGGCGATCAACCGGCCGGCCCGGAATGGTCTGGCCCTCGGGATCCTGAGCGCTCTGATCGTCGTCCTCGTCGTGGGGGCGACGATCGCCACCGACCGGATCTACGTGGTCTGGTCCTTATGGACCGTCGCCGGCCTCGTCTGCAGCATCGTGGGATACCGCAGGGCCCGGCGCTGGGAGGAGCAGGGCTTCATCCCGGTCGGAGTCCGGCGCGCGATCGCCGGGATCATCCTCTGCTCCGTCGCGCTCCTCGCCCAAGGCACGGAGACGGGCCTCGCCCTGGCGACCGGAGGAATCCAGCCGATCGGACGCGCGCCGACCACCGACAACGGGAGCTCAGCGGCGGGATCGAGCTCGCACGGCTCGTCCGGGTCGCCGACGACCGCGCCCGTTGTTGCCGTCCTGCAGGGTGACGGCACCTCCGTGTACTCGCAGGCCCAGGCACAGACCGCCATCGGAGCGGCCTACGCGGCAACGCTCAAGGCGGCGCCGACCGGCGTGGTCTGCCCCGCGACCGAGCCGATCCAGGTGAGCGTCACGTTTCCCTGCACGGTGACGATCACCGGCGGGACGTCGACCGTCGCGCAGGTGACGGTCGTCGACGCGCAGGGTCACGTCGAGGTCCAGGTTCACTAGTCGAGCCGGCACCGCGCATCGTTCGTCGTCGGGCACTGACGGCCGGCTGGAAAGTGAGCGGCAAGCCGCGCACGAGGAAGCCAGGACGGCGGGCAGACAGGTGTTCGAGGAAGCGGCGTGAGAACGGCGGGACCTACCGGAGCGCGCCGCCGGACTCCTCGAGGTAGCAGACGGCGCAGAGCGCCTCGTACGATACGAGCTCACCGTCGATGGCCACCTGATCGCCGTCGAAGACGTAGCGTCCGTCGATGAGGCGCGCGTTGAACATGGCCTTGCGCCCGCAGCGGCAGATCGTCTTGAGCTCTTCGAGCGAGTGGGCCACTTCGAACAGCCGAGCGGCGCCCGGGAACGCAGCGGTGCGGAAATCGGTGCGGATTCCATATGCCAGAACAGGAATGTTCTCGAGCACGGCAATCCGCAGGAGGTCGTCGACCTGCGACGGCTCGAGGAACTGCACCTCGTCGATGAGGAGGCAGGCGACATCTTGGCCCGTGCTCTCGAGCACACGCGACCGTGCGGCCGCGAAAACGGCCAGCACGTCGTCGCCGGGCCTCACGAGGAGATCGGTCGACCGCGTCACGCCCAGCCGCGAGACGATCTGGTCGTCGCCCTTGGTGTCGGTGTCGGGCTTGGCGAGGAGGACGCGCTGATGGCGCTCTTCGTAGTTGTAGGCGGCCTGAAGCAGCGACGTGCTCTTGCCGCTGTTCATCGCCCCGTAGCGGAAATAGAGTTTTGCCACCCGGCGAGCTTATTGCAGGACGCCGGGTCCTCTTGTCCGCCGAGATCGCACTTCGACCCGCGTGTCACGCTCGGCGGCAGCGGGAGCGCAGTCTCGCGCGGCGAGATGGCCGCAGCTGTCGCCACAGCCGCGCTCACGCGACAGAACGGGCCACCTCACGCGCCGCGCCCAACGCCGCACGCAATGCCGCACGCCTCGGACGCGCGGCGAGATGGCCTCAGCTGTCGCCACAGGCGCGCTCACGCGACAGAACGGGCCACCTCACGCCCCGCACGCAGCACAGCACCAGCGCGGACGCCAGCTCTACTGCAGGTAGCCGTCTTCTGCCGCGCGTCGAATGAGCTCGGCCTTCTTCGACGCCGGGCGGTTGGCCTTGGCGTACTTCTCGCGGACGCGGCGCAGGTAGGTCTTGGCCGTCTCGTACTGGACGTTCATCTGCTGCGCGACCTCGTTGGTGCTGAAGCCCGACACATACAGGCGGAAGGCCTCCGCCTCGCCGGCGCTGAGCTTCGGACGACTCTGGTTGGACGCCCCCACCGGAAGCGGACGCCAGTCGCGCTGCGGAGCGTTGTCGCGGGCGACACCCATGACCTGGCGGGCGGCGTCCATCACCTCGCGCATCGGCAGGGCCTTCGAGAGGAACGCGGAGGCGCCGGCGTCGAGGGCGCGTTCACGCGACTCACGCGTGTCGAGGCTGGACAGCACGACGACCTTCGCCCCCGCGGCGCGGCAGGTGCGCACGCGCGCTTCGATCGACACGGGCTCCTTGAGCTGGAAGTCGAGGAAGACCAGGTCGGTCGGGAAGTTGTCGCTGTGCACGAGCTGCAGCCAGGTGTGCGCGGTGAGGACGAGATCGAAGTCGTACGCGTTCACGTTGATCCAGCTCGAGAGGCTGTCGAGCAGGACCTCGTGGTCGTCGAGGATCGCCAGGCGCACGCGTCGAGTCGCAGGCGTCTCGGGTGACACGGAGTTCCACGAGGCGACCGGCATGGGCCGAGATGAACTCGATCGGAGGGTGTGGCTACCGTTCGGGTCAGTGCTGGTCATAAGAAAACCTTAGTGTCAGGAAGGATCCGTTCACGTCGACCTGGAGGTCGTGGAACAGGATGCGGAGGACGGCGAAATAGGGGGCATAACGTTGGCGGACGGCGACATCGGCTGACGTCGACTCGATACGGATGAGAGCTCTCACGAGCGGGTGATCGTCGTGCAGGACGATGCCGAGACTCGGGGTCCTGGCCGACTGGTCGGACGCCATCGCCTGGATGACGGCCCTGACCGCCGTGCGCTGATCGCCGGTCATGTGAGACGCGAGATCGGCACGGTCGACGACGGTTCCGGCCTGGCCGTTCGGACAGAGATCGAGCAGGATCTGCTCCAGCCAGCTCCGATCGCTCTCAGCGACGATGCGCTGGCGGATGAGCGTCGCGACCTGACCGGCACGGGCCCTGTCGTCGTCGGTCACCTCGCCGCGCTCCACCAGGTCCGTGAAGAACGGGACGACGTCGCGGTTCAGCCCGGTGACGCGATCCTGCTGCACCGATCGCGCGATCCCCGGCCGCATCTCCTGCGCGCTCTCCCGGGTGAGGACCGCGGCCCTCGAGAGCCACTGCTGGACGAGGGTGACGAAAGTCAGCGCGTAGACGGCGCTCCCGACTCCGAGCGCCAGGACCGGGGTCACACCGACCCCGACGAACACGATCGTCGGCACCCGGGTGGAGAAGAACGGCGCCTCGACCACGACGACGGCGGCCACGGCGACGGCAGCGGCGACGGTGCCGACGACCAGTTCTCGCCCGGGGCGATAGGGGGCGCAGGCGAGCAGCAGGAGGCCCAGAGCCGCACTCCCCCAGTCGTCGCGGATCATGACGTCGTGACCGTAGGCGGAGGCGCTCTCGGCGACGAGGCCCAGGATTCCGGAGACCAGGATCACGACGAAGCTCGCCCGGGTGAACGGCGCGCGCAACGGGCTCGAGGAGACGACCACGACGGCAGCCGCGATGGCCACGAAGACGATGGCGAGGACGGCCAGCGGCAGCACGGTGCCCGGGTCGTGCGAGAAGATGGTGCGCCCGAGTGCCAGAGCGACGGCGAAGATGCCGATGACGAGCGTGATCGGCCTCTGATTGAGCGCACCCAGCGGATCGGTCTGTTGAGCGGTGGCTTCGCGATCGCTCACGCGGCGTCTTCCGATCCTTCTCGAACGGTTTCGCCCGAGGGGTGTCGTCGGCCCTGCGTCCGCGCAGGTCGTCGTCGCGGGCGACGGCTCCGCCGGTGCGGTCCGTGCCTGCGGGGAGGCCGATCATGACGGACGTACCGCTGCCGGGTGACGACCAGATCTGGACCGTGCCACCGACCCGCGTGATCCTGGCCCGGATCGAGTTCTTGACGCCGAGCCTGTCGCCCGGAGTCTCGCTCTCGGTGAAGCCGACCCCGTTGTCGATCACCATGACGGAGACGTCGGTGTCGGAGCCGAACAGCACCAGTTCGGCCTGCTGGGTACCGGAGTGGATGAGGACGTTCGTGAGGCACTGTGCGACGGCGAGGGCGAGGGCTTTGCTCGTGGCGGGGGCGAGACGTGCCACCGCGGCGACGTCGCCCGTGACGACCACGTCGAGGCCCTGCTCGATCGCCCGGTCGACTGCGCGATAGAGCTCACTGGCCTCCCAGTCGCCCTGGACCGCCGTGACGTCGGCTTCGGCCTCGTGGAGCCACTCCTGGCCGATGAGTCTCGCCAGGTCGCGTTCCATTGCCCCGGCGAGGTCGGCGTCGAGTCGGCCCGGTGCGGCCATCGAGATGGCCGCGAGGTGGCTGAGGACGGTGTCGTGCACGAGCGCGGAGGCCTGCTGCTCGATGTCGTGACGCACGAGCGAGATCTGCTCGTCGCGAGCGGCGAGATGGAGGTTGGGCTGCACGCGGCGCGCTCGGTCTCGAGCCACCAAGGAACCACCCATCGTCGCGACGATGAGGATGTAGCCGAGGAGAGTCGTGACGTCGATCTTGTGCTGGGCCCCGGTCTGGAAGGTCGCGATCTGGGTTGCCAACTCGCCGGCGACCAGGCCGAAGGTGGCCCAGAGCGGACCTCGGCGAGCGTAGAGGCCGCTGCCGCCCACCATCACGAGAGCGAGCTTGGGGAGCGAAACGGAGAACGCATCGGAGGAGTTGACGATGCTGATCTGCGACAGGACCGTCACGGCATACACGTAGACGGCGGCGGCACCGATCACGAGATAGGCGATCGTCGAGACGGTCGACCGCACCCGTTCGACGATCACGAGCAGCACCAGCATCGGCACGAGCGCGAGCAGCGCGGGCCACAGGATCAGACTGGGCGTGACCAGCTGCTGGGCGATGAGGAGCACCGTCGCCGCGACGAGGAGAACGGTGGCGATGGCGTGACACGAACGGGCGATCGCGCGAGCTGAACTCTGGGGAGCGAGGTGACTGGGTAGCCCGAGCAGCACGCGTCCTCCTTCGTTCCGGCGTCGATCTGACGATGACTCTCTCCGAAGTATGGCAAATCGGAAGGCCCTCGTGTACCCCGATATCAGGGGACAAGACACGGACGAACCGCTCGGATCACTCGATTTGTGCCCCGAATGCTGTCCTCAGGGATCATAGCGCCGCAAACGGAATGTGACGTCCGACGCCGAGGGCCTCCCGCGATCAGCCACGAGGCATGGAAGCCTGCCTCCTCGTCGAACGGATCAGAGCCAGCGCCTCAGCGGCGCGACGCCGAGGCGCTGAACGACTCAGGCGTGAATGCCGAGGGTGTCTGCTGTCGCGCCCATGGTGGCGGCCGCCTTGGCCTCGTCGGCCGCGAGCGGCTCGCCGACCGTCGGGATCATGGCGCGAAGCTTGTCGGCCCACTCGGCCTTCTTCGTCGGGAAGCACCGGTCGAGCACGGTGAGCATGATCGGCACCGCCGTCGAAGCACCGGGCGATGCGCCGAGGAGCCCCGCGATGGAGCCGTCTTTCGCCGTGACGACCTCGGTGCCGAACTGGAGGACGCCTCCCTTGGCGGCATCCTTCTTGATGACCTGGACCCGCTGGCCCGCGGTGATCTTGTACCAGTCTTTGGGATCGGCGTCCGGCATGAACTCGCGAAGCGCGTCGAACTTGGTGCGCTTGGAGGCGGCGAGCTGGCTCACCAGGTACTTGATGAGGTCGAAGTTCGACAAACCCACCCGGATCATCGGATACAGGTTGTGCAGCTTGATCGACCGGAACAGGTCGAGGTACGAGCCGCTCTTGAGGAACTTGGGGCTGAAGCCGGCGTAGGGGCCGAACATGAGGCTCGCCGAGCCGTCGACGACCCGAGTGTCGAGGTGTGGCACCGACATCGGCGGGGCGCCGACGGACGCCTTGCCGTAGACCTTGGCCTGGTGCTTGGCGACGACCTCGAGGTTGTCGGTGCGAAGGAACTCGCCGCTGACCGGGAAGCCGCCGAAACCCTTGATCTCGGGGATGCCCGACTTCTGCAGCAGGTGCAGCGCGCCGCCGCCCGCGCCCACGAAGACGAACTTCGCGCGCACCTCGACGAGCTCACCCGTGGCGCCCCGCTTCATCGAGATGGTCCAGGCACGGTCGCGCCCCCGTCGGAGGTCGGTGACCTGGTGGCCGAGGTTCAGCTCGACCCCGTTCGACGTGAGGTAGCCGAGGAGGTTGCGAGTCAGAGAGCCGAAGTCGACGTCGGTTCCGGCAAGGATGTGGGTGGCCGCGATCGGCTCACCCTTGGGTCGACCGGCGACGAGTGCGGGAGCCCACTCGGCGATCGTCGACGGGTCGTCGCTGAACTCCATGCCGCGGAACAGCGGGTGACCGTCGAGCGCTGCGTGCCGCTTGCGGAGGTACTCGACGTTGTCCCTGCCCCAGACGAAGCTCATGTGCGGAGTCGAGTTGATGAACCGGTCGGGCTCGGGCAGCGCGCCCTCGTCGATGAGGTACGACCAGAACTGTCGCGAGACCTGGAACTGCTCGTTCACCTTGACGGCGCTCGAGATGTCGATCGAGCCGTCGGCCTTCTCGGGGGTGTAGTTGAGCTCGCAGAGGGCGGAGTGGCCCGTGCCCGCGTTGTTCCAGGGATTGCTGCTCTCTTGAGCGACGTCGTTGAGCGCTTCGTAGACGCGGATCGACCAGTCGGGCTGAAGCTGCTTCAGCAGCGCACCGAGGGTCGCACTCATGATTCCGCCGCCGATCAGGGCGACGTCGATTGGCTCCGTTGCAGCAGTCACTCGACGATTCTATGCCGCGCGCGTCATTCCTTTCGCAGGATCGCTCGACGCCGAGCGTCGTGAGGACGGCTCACCTGGGTGCGCGTCGGTGCGCGGCCCACGCGGCCGCAGCCCTCGGCGCGCGGGTCGACGCGCGCGACGTCAGACGGTGGCGAGGCGCTTCTGCGCGACGATCTCGGCGATCTGCACGGCGTTCAGGGCAGCACCCTTGCGGAGGTTGTCGTTCGAGATGAACAGGGCGATACCGCGGTTGCCGGGAACCCCTCGTCTTGGCGGATGCGGCCCACGTAGCTCGGGTCGTTGCCGGCAGCCTTGAGCGGAGTCGGAACCTCGGTCAGGACGACGCCGGGAGCGTCGGCGAGCAGCTCCGCGGCTCGCGCGGCGGTCAGCTCGGACGAGAACTCGGCGTTGATCGACAGCGAGTGCCCGGTGAAGACCGGAACCCGAACACAGGTGCCGCTGACGAGGAGCCCGGGGCGTTCGAGGATCTTACGGCTCTCGTTGCGGAGCTTCTTCTCCTCGTCGGTCTCGCCCCACCCGTCGTCGACGAGGTTGCCGGCGAACGGGATGACGTCGAAGGCGATCGGCGCGACGTAGTTGACCGGGTCGGGGAAGGTGACGCTTGCTCCGTCGTGGACCAGTCCGAGGAGATCCTGCGACGCAGCAGCGACCGCCTGCGAGCGGAGCTCTTCTGCACCGGACAGACCGCTCCCCGAAACGGCCTGGTAGGTGCTGACGATGAGGCGCTCGAGCCCGGCTTCCGTGTCGAGCACCTTCAGCACGGGCATGGCGGCCATGGTGGTGCAGTTCGGGTTGGCGATGATGCCCTTGACGGCCTGGTCGATGGCGTGGGGGTTGACCTCGCTCACGACGAGCGGGACCTCGGGATCCATTCGCCAGGCGCTGGAGTTGTCGATCACGAGGACGCCGGCGGCGGCGAACGTCGGTGCGAGAGCGCGTGAACCGGTCGCCCCGGCGGAGAAGAGGGCGATGTCGAGACCGGCAGGATCAGCGGTCTCGCTGTTCTCGACGACGACCTCCTCCCCGCGGAAGGACAGCGTGGTGCCGGCCGAGCGGGCGGTCGCGAAGAAGCGGATCTCGGAGATCGGGAAGTCGCGTTCTTCGAGGAGACGGCGCATGACGGCACCGACCTGGCCCGTCGCGCCCACGACGCCTACGCGGAGTCCTTCAGCCATTTCGTGATCCTGCCTGTTCGTGTTCGTGTTCGAGTCGCGTGGGGGCCGCGGTCAGCGGCCGGTGCCGCCGTGGACGACGGCCAGCTGGTCGGCGTCGAGGCCGAACGCCGAGTGGACGACGCGCATCGCGTCGTTGAGGATGTCGGCGCGGGTGACGACGCTGATGCGGATCTCGCTGGTGGAGATCATCTCGATGTTGATGCCCGCCTCGAACAGCGCTGTGAAGAGCTTCGCCGTGACGCCCGCGTTGGTGCGCATGCCGGCACCGACCAGGGCCAGCTTGCCGATCTGGTCGTCGTAGAGCAGCTCGGAGAACTCGATCTCGTCACGCTCGGACTGCAGGGCCTGCATGACGACCCCGCCCTCGGACTTCGGCAGGGTGAACGAGATGTCGGTCAGGCTCGTAGCCGCCGCTGACACGTTCTGCACGATCATGTCGATGTTGGCACCGGTCTTGGCGACCGTGCGGAAGATCAGGGCGGCCTTGCCCGGCTTGTCGGGCACGCCGACGACCGTGATCTTGCCCTCGCTCAGATCGCCGGCGATGCCCGCGATGATCGGCTCTTCCACGTGTTCTCCTCTTTCGGGTTGACGACCAGTGTGCCCTCGTTGTTGTTGAACGAGGAGCGGACGTGCAGCGTGACGCCGTGGCGTCTGGCGTACTCGACGGCCCGGATGTACAGCACCTTCGACCCGGCCGCCGCGAGCTCGAGCATCTCTTCGCTCGTGATGCGGTCGAGCTTCTTCGCTCTGGGGACAACGCGCGGGTCGGCCGTGAAGATTCCGTCGACGTCGGTGTAGATCTCACAGACGTCGGCGCTGAGCGCCGCGGCGAGCGCGACGGCCGTCGTGTCGGAACCGCCGCGGCCGAGCGTGGTGATGTCGCCCGTGCTGCGGTTGAAGCCCTGGAAGCCCGCGACGATGGCGACGGCACCCTGGTCGAGCGCCTCGCGGACTCGGCCGGGCGTGACATCGACGATGCGCGCCTTGCCGTGCTGGGCGTCGGTGATCATGCCGGCCTGGCTGCCCGTGTACGAGCGCGCCTCGACGCCGAGGCCGCGGATCGCCATCGACAGGAGCGCCATGCTGATGCGCTCGCCCGCCGTGAGGAGCATGTCGAGCTCGCGTCCGCCCGGCATGGGGGTGACCTTGGCGGCGAGATCGAGGAGTTCGTCGGTCGTGTCGCCCATGGCGGAGACGGCGACGACGACCTCGTTGCCGGCTTTGCGCGTCTCGACGATGCGCTTGGCCACCCGCTTGATGCTTTCGGGGTCGGCAACGGATGATCCGCCGAATTTCTGCACGATCAAGGCCACGCGCGTTGCTCCCGGGGGTAGGGGCGGACTCGTCTCCGCCGTGCGGGCAATTCTATTGGACGTTTCCGGCGCGTTACGTGCCCCTCCTCGCCCGCAAACCGACTCGTATCGGTCGACGTCTCAGCGCCGCGTCGCGTTCCTTCGGCCGATGCGGCTCACTTTCTCGCCGCCGCTCGGAGAATCGACTCCAGCCGCCCCGTCTGCGCCAGATCGGACCACATCCACCGGGCGAAACCACGGACGTCGCGGTGCGCGCGCAGCCGATCCTCTCGTCGCCGTTCGTCGACGGCGGCTTCCCCGGGCGTGCGGCCGCGCACCATCTCGCCGCGCGAATACGGGACGTAGCCGTCGAACTCTCCCACGAGCCCGAACTCCGGCCACCAGAAGTCCACTTCGCCGATCGTGACGCCGTTCTCGAAGAAGGCTTGCTGGAGAACCGGCCGCGGCCAGCCGAGTTCGAGGAACATGACGCGGCTCAGCGACTCACCCGGTGAGCCGGAGCATCCGTCGGCGAACTCCCGAGCGCGCGCGACCTGTCGATGAGCCCGGACCGGCGAGCGTCGCTCGAGGGCCTCGTCGAATTCGTCGAGCTGCAGGACTGTCTTGGCCCGTGCACCGGAGTGCCCCTGCGCGGCACCGCAAGAGCGCTGTCGAGCGCCACGACGGCGTCGCGGAACGGCAGCGCCGAAGCAAGATCGACGGCGGTCCGGCCGGCACGCGTCACGGGCAGCCCGGCCACGTGGGCCGTGTCGTCGTCGGAGAGAGCGAACGCGTGCACCCGCGCCGTCGCGCCTCGGCGGCTGCGCAGAACGGAGGGATCCGTCACGTCGACGAGGTCGGACCCCGGAGACAGGCTCGCCCACCCGTGGAGGGCTGCCGCGGTCGAGTGCGAGAACGCGGCGGCGAGCCCCAGACGCGGAGCGGCCGCCCTCGCGCGGAGGAGGTGCCGCTCGCGCGCTTCGGCGCCACGCCAGACCTCGCTCGGGACGACGACGCCGGGCCGCGGGCCGGCGAGGTCGCCGCGCTCCGCCCGAGGTCGACGTGCCCGGTCGTGTCGACCCGCGCGCACCGAGTCGGACGCCCGGAGGAGGTGATCAGGGCCGGTCTCGAAAGGTTCCATGCCGACAGCGTGCCGATCGCGCGCCGGTCGCAGGGGGCCCCGACGCAATCTGTGGACAACGCATCAGCAAACCGACGACTACCGGACGACGTCACAGCGCCGCGACGCGTTGCTCTTGCCGAAACGCGTCAGGTCACCCGAGGCGGCCTACTCGCTGACGACGCGACGGCCCTCGAAGGCGCGGCCGAGGGTGACTTCGTCGGCGTATTCGAGGTCACCGCCGACGGGGAGACCGGAGGCGAGGCGCGTGACGCGGAGTCCGAACGGCGAGAGCATGCGCGAGAGGTAGGTCGCGGTGGCCTCGCCCTCGAGGTTGGGGTCGGTGGCGATGATGACCTCTTTGACGGTGTCGTCGGCGAGGCGCGTGACGAGCTGTCGAATGCGGAGGTCGTCGGGACCGATGCCGTCGATCGGGCTGATCGCGCCGCCGAGCACGTGGTACAGCCCCGGAACTCACGCGTGCGTTCGATCGCCTGCACGTCTTTGGCCTCTTCTACGACGCAGATGGTGGCCGGAGAGCGGCGCGGGTCGCGACAGATCGAGCACGTCTCCTCCTCGGTGACGTTTCCGCAGATGTCGCAGAACCGAACCTTCGTCTTGACGTCGATGAGGAGCTCGGCGAGACGGCTGGTGTCGAAGTTCTCGGACTGCAGGATGTGGAACGCGATGCGCTGGGCGGACTTCGGCCCGATGCCGGGGAGCCTGCCGAATTCGTCGATCAGATCTTGGACGATGCCTTCGTACACGGTCAGTCACTTCCGGTCGTCGGTGGGCCGGACTGCGGCGTGACCCGCGGCGCGATGGTCTCCTCGTGCATGAACTGTGCGTTGAGGATCTCGCGCACGACCGCCTCACCGTAGCGGGAGTTCTGCGGCACACTGCCACCGGCACGGGGTGGCGTGCGAGGCGCTGCCCGAGGCGCGACGGGCGTCGCCGCGGTCGTGGCTGCGGCCTCGGCGGTACCGGTCCCGACATCGGTGCCCGCCGGGGCGACCGGGGCCTTACCAGGAAGAGCGGAGGGCGCAGGATCGAGGTCGGCCTCGGGTACGCCGTCGGGCGGCTCTTCGGTGATGTACTCGGGCTCGTCGGGCTCGGGCGGTGCCGACTGGGGAATCGGCGCGACGTCCCAGCCGGTCGTGGGCGCGGCCGGCGCCGTCGAGCGAGCGGTCGTCGGGGACGACTGCTGGGCGGGCGGCCGGTCTGCCTGGCTCGGGGCCGCGGCAGGTGCGGCAGGTGCGGGCGAAGCCGCAGACACGGGCGAAGCGGCAGACGCCGGTGTGGGCGCCGGAGAGGCAGCGGGCGCGGGCGCGACGGCCGGAGACGCGGCAGCCTCGGTCGCGGAGTCGCGCGGAACCTCGGGGGTCGGCGAAGCCTCGGCGGAGGGTGACGGCGTGGGGCGGGTCGCGGCGGGAGCAGGCGCCGTCTCGGCCGATGGCGTCGGCGCGGTCGAGGTTGCCGAAGGCCCGGGGGCCGCACCGCCCTCTTCGGGACGCTCGACGCGCGCGATGTACTTCACGCGAATGCCGAGCAGCTGCTGGATCGCGCGTCGGAGGTGCTCGCTGACCCCCTCGCCGGAGCCGACCGGGCGCTTGAATGTTTCGACGTCGTTGTGGCTCGGAAAGCTGAGGGTCAGGACGTCGTCGTCGAAGGTGCGCACCGTGGCGGTCATGACGACCATCCAGGCCGAGAGCTTGTCGCGCTCGAGCACCTCGAGGATCTCGGGCCACGTGTCGCGCATCTGCTGAAGCGAGACGGGGCCTGCCGGCGCGGCCGGAGTGATTGTGTCGGGCGTCTGGGCCCACGCCGTGGAGTGCGCGGCGGCGGGCGGAGCGGGCTCCGGCGAACCGGCGGAAGCCGGTGCGCCGGCCGGTGCCGACGCGGAAGTCGCCGCGGGGGCGGCAGCGGCGGCAGCAGGCGCCTGAGCCGCCCAGGCGTCGGCGGCGGCGGCGGGCGAGGACGACGACGGAGGCACGGCGGGTTCTCTGGTGGCGGGCTGGTGCCGGGCGGCGGTGGAGTCAACCGAAGCGGCGACAGAAGCACTCGAGGCACCGGTGTCGCCCGCGACGCCGACACGACGCTCGAGGCGCTCGACGCGCGCCAAGGCCCCACGGCCCGACTCGTCGCTTTCGGGAACGAGCACCCGCGCGATCATGAGCTCGAGGTGGAGCCGAGGCGACGTCGCCCCGGTCATGTCGGTGAGGGCGCGGTTGACGACGTCGGCGGAGCGCGACAGCTCTGCCGCACCGAAGGCGTGCGCCTGGCGGACCAGGTGCTCGAGCTCTTCGGGGGTGATGCCGCGGAGAACGGCCGCGGCCCCCTCCGTCGTGGCGCCCACGACGATGAGGTCGCGCAGGCGCTCGAGAAGGTCTTCGACGAATCGGCGCGGATCTTGACCCGTTTGGATGACGCGATCGACCGCCGCGAAGGCCTCCGCGCCGTCGTGGTCGCCGAGAGCGTCGACGACCGCGTCGAGGAGCGAGGCGTGCGTGTAGCCGAGGAGCGCCACGGCTCGCTCGTACTCGATCTCACCGCCCTCGGACCCGGCCATCAACTGGTCGAGAAGCGAGAGCGTGTCGCGCACGGAACCGCCGCCGGCCCGGACGACGAGGGGCAGGACGCCCGGAGCCGCCCGGACGCCTTCCGTCTCGCAGAGCTGGCCGACGTAGTCGAGCATCTGGGCCGGCGGAACGAGGCGGAACGGGTAGTGGTGCGTGCGCGAGCGGATCGTGCCGATGACCTTGTCGGGCTCGGTCGTCGCGAAGATGAACTTGACGTGCTCCGGTGGCTCTTCGACGATCTTGAGCAGGGCGTTGAACCCCTGCGGCGTGACCATGTGAGCCTCGTCGAGGATGAAGATCTTGTAGCGATCGCGAGCGGGCGCGAAGATCGCGCGATCGCGGAGGTCTCGGGCGTCGTCGACGCCGTTGTGGCTGGCGGCGTCGATCTCGATGACGTCGAGCGACCCGGAACCGTCGCGCGAGAGCTCGACGCAGCTCGGGCAGACGCCGCACGGAGTGTCGGTCGGACCCTCGGCGCAGTTGAGGCAGCGAGCGAGAATTCGTGCGGAGGTCGTCTTACCGCAGCCCCGCGGGCCGCTGAAAAGGTAGGCGTGGTTGACGCGATTGGTGCGGAGGGCCGTGCGCAGCGGATCGGTCACCTGAGTCTGCCCGATGAGCTCGGCGAAGTTTTCGGGCCGGTAACGGCGATACAGAGCAGTGACCACATCCAAAGAGTAGTCGGAGCCGCCGACACTCCCGTTCTCCGAGGAGCCGACCGGTGGTCGATCCCGGCGCCGGATCCCCTTTACCGATCCGAACCGCTCGGAGTACTCTCAGGGCACACACCGGACGCGGCCAACCACCGTGCGGGCTCTCACCAGGCCCGCTCCCCCACCGGGCGTCCGGCCAAGGATCAGGAGAAGCGATGACCGCACCCTCGGCGTCCCACGACGCCACTGCAGCAACCTCGACGACACAGCCGCACGGAAGCTCCGGCCCTCGCCGGCCGAGACAGTCCCGATCGGGCAAGGTCCGCGCCGTCCTCGCCCTGGGCGCCGTCGTCGGTCTCGGCACCGTCGCCACGCTCGCCGCGTGGTCGGACACCGGGGCGGTGACCGGCAATTTCAGCACCGGCACGATCGACCTCAAGCTGAACGGCCAAGACGGCACCGCCGCACTGACGTCGCTGTCGATGGCCAACGCCACGCCCGGCACGACGATCTACGCGAACCTTCCCGTCCTCAACAACGGCACCGTGGCCTTCACCTACGGCTTCACGACCGCGTCGACGAACGGGAGCGACAGCCCGGCACTGAACGCGAACCTCACCTGGTCGATCGTGTCGCTGGGAACCGCGACGACCTGCAACGCGACCACGTTCGCGGCCGCGGCAGCCGTTCCCGCCACCAACATCTCCCCGACCGCGACGTTGAGCGCCGCCCCTGCGATCACCGGGCGCGCCCTGGCGGCCGGCGCCACCGAGAACCTCTGCTTCCAGGTCACGCTCCCCTCGAGCGCGCCGACCGGGGTCCAGGGCAAATCGACGGTCGCGACCGTCTCCTTCACGGCAACGTCCTCCTGAACCTTCGGCCTTCTTCCGGCCACTGCGGTCCCGGCCACGCCGGGACTAGCGGGTGGCGGCCCGACAGACTCCATTCGGGTGGAGCCTGCGACCGCCGCCCGCCTCTTCCCCGTCCGAGGTGGTGAACGATCGTGAGTCCGCGAACATCCGAAGCCGGACGAGCCAGCCGCGGCTATCGCGCCGCGGTCGTGATCCGCGAGATCGTGCTCTGGCTGGGTTCGGCCGTCGGCGTCACCTGCCTCGTCGTGGCGGCCGCAGCTCTCTTCTTCGGCGTCACGCCGCTCGTGTTCCGCTCCGGGTCGATGTCGCCCCAGATCCCGACCGGAGCCCTGGCGCTGGCCCGCACCACACCGGCCGCCGACCTCCACTCCGGCGACATCGTGAGTGTGATCCGCGCCGACGGCCAGCGTGTCACGCACCGGCTGGTCTCCGAGAAGCCCGCGGGCGACGGCCGGTTCTCCCTGATCGTCAAGGGCGACGCCAACGCCGAGGCCGACCCGGTTCCGGTCGTCACGCGCAGCGTCGATCGTGTCTTCTGGTCGACGGCGCGGCTCGGCTTCGTGCTGCAGGCGGCGTCGAAGCCGCAGGTGGTCCTTCCCATCGGCGCCCTCTTCGGGGTCCTGGCCGTGGTCGGGTTTCGCCCGCCACTCGACAAGCGACTGCTCCGCGACCGCCCCGACTCGACCCCGAAGACCCACGACGGCGGTGCCGATCACCCCGACCCGACCGATCACAGTGGGGACAACGGGCAGGATCACGCCGGCACGCGTCGCGAGAACGGTTCTCCGTCCGAGGGCGGTCCTCGTGCGACTGCTCGCCACCGCGCTACGGAGACCCCTCCTGGACCGCCGGCGCACTCACCTCGGCGTACGACGCCCGTCGTCTGGCGGCCGCTGCAGTCGGCCTCGACGCCGGTGCCGCGCCCGGGCCGTCCGGGCCGTCGGGGCCGTCAGCCCTCCCGCGTCCGTCGAGTGTGCGGGCCCGTGGCGGCGCCCTCGGCCTCGTCGCCCTGCTCCTCGTCGCCGAGTCCGCGACGGGCCTGCACACCACCGGCACCCTCGCCGCGTTCACCGACCCGGGCGGTGCCACCGGGACGTTCACGGCCGGTTCCGTGCCCCCTCCCGACACCTTCACCTGCTCGATCGTCAACGGGCAGATCCGTTTCGCCTGGACCGTTCCCGCCTCGACCTGGGCTCCGACGTCGTTCGTCATCACGAATACGAGCAACGGCACCACGACGGCGATCCCGTCAGGAGCGACGCGCACGGTCGACGTCGCTCCCCCACTGGTGTCTCTCGGGGGTCTGACGACCTTCGTCTACACGATCCGGTCGAATCTCGGTTCGACGTCGACGACGGCGAAGCAGACCCGCACGGTCACTGCCCTCCTCGGCATGCTGCCGACCTGCAGCTAGCGACGCTCGCCTGCGCCCTCCCGGAGAGACGAGGTCATGGCCGATCGGACGATCGACGCCGGCGTCGACGACGCAGCACCCGGATCAGTCCACCCGCAGCCAGACCGAGGCCGACCGCCGTCGGCACGGCGACCCGCGACCCCGTCGAGGCGAGCAACCCCGTGCTCGCCGCTGTGGTCCCGGCTCCGACGGCACCACCGCGCGATCCTGCGCCCCGGCCTCCGTCGCACCGCCGCCCACCCACGGCCCCGCCGTGCCGTCCGGGTCGAGCGACCCCTGCTCGATGCCGAAGGACGACGAGGTCAGCGGGCCGCCGCCCGGGCCCTCGAGCGCGAGGTGGGAATGATCCGTCCACGTGGCGGAGGTGCGAAGCAGCACGCCGGTCACGGCGACCGTGCCGGCGGCGAGAGGTGTCAGGCGAATCCGCCCTCGCGACCGTGCCCGCGTGCGTGTCTTCCGATCACCCTCTGGAAGTACTGGAGAACGGAGCGGCCCCTTCACACCCGAAAGGAAGGGACCGCTCCTGGTGGCGCTAGCGTTTCCCCGCCCTGATCCTGCTCAGACCCCGGGATGCACCCAACATCCCGAGTCCCAGTGCGAAGAGGCCTGCGCCCACGACCATCCAGGGAAGGACGGTCGAGCCTGTGAAGGCGAGCACTCCGCCGACGACCGAGGTCGGCGTCGTCGTGCTGCCCGTGCCTGCGGGGACGGCGATTCCCGTTCCGGTGCCGGTACCCGTGCCTGCGCCGGTACCCGTTCCGGTGCCGGTTCCCGTGCCTGCGCCGGTACCCGTTCCAGGTCCGGTGCCGGGGCCGGTTCCGCCGCCGTCACCGGGGTCGCCGGGGCCGGTTCCGCCGCCGCCCGGCGTGGTGGGGCCCTGGACGACGACGAAAGCCGTCGCGGCCGGACCCGAAGTGAATCCACTCACGGTCTCGGTGCCCACGAAGCTGTGGGTGCCGGGAACGAGTCCGGTGAACGTCAGCGTCCAATCGCCGTCGGCGTCGGCCGTGACCGTCTTGCTCGTGCCGCCGTCGAGTGTGATCGTCACGATCGCTCCCGGCTGGGCCGTCCCGGAGATCGGCACGCTGGAGCGGCCGTCGACCCCTGCGGTGAACGACGCCCCCGGGAGCGGCGAGACGACGGTGAGGGGTGCGACGTCCTGGATCGAGAAGGCGTTCTCCGGGGCGCTCGTGGTGACGCCGGCCACGGTCTGCGACGCGATGAAGGAATGCTCGCCCGCTGCGAGCGCCAGGTAGCGCACGCTCCAGGTCCCGTCGGGCAGCACGGTCGTCGTCAGGATTCGGACTCCGTCGAGATCGACCGAGATCAGGGCTCCCGGAGTTCCCACACCGGTGACGGTGACGTTCTCGGTTCCATCGCTGTTGACGTCGATGATCAACGCGCCCTCGGTGGGCGACGTGACGACGACCCCTCCGCCGGCCGGGACCGCCACGACCGCGAAGACGGTCGACACCGGCGCCGAGGTGGCCGTCCCGACGGTCTCCGTGGCACGCAGGGTGTGCGTGCCCTTCACGACCCCGTCGAGCAGGATGGTCCAGCTGCCGTCCGCCGCAGCGGTGGCGGTCTTGACGGCGCCCCCGTCGACCGACAGCTTCACCGCGGAGCCGGGCTCGGCCGTGCCGGTGACGATGACGTTCGTGACTCCGGCGACGCCACCGCCGAAGACCTGACCCGCTGTGGGCGACGTGATGACGACCGGGTCGGCCCGTGAACCGGTGATCTGGACCGCCGCCGAACCTGTGGTGGTCCCGCCCGTGGTCTGCGTCACCACGACCGTGCGCGGACCGTCGGGGACGGAGGTCACCGTCGTCGACCACGTGCCGTCGGTCGCGACGGTCGTCGTCCGCGAGATGCCCGCGCCGAGGTCGACCGTGATGGTGGATCCGGGCTGACCAGTTCCGGTGACCGGGACGTCGAAGGTGCCGTCACCGTCGACGTCGCGGATACTCTGCCCGGAAGCGGGGCTCGTGATGGTGAGCTGCGCCGCGGGATCGGCGGTCGTGGCCACCGTGAAGTCGGCACTCGTCGCCGGCTGCTTCGTGGTGCCCACCGTCTGGACGGCGGTCACCGTGTGGTCGCCAGCGCCGACGGCGGCGAACGTGATGGTCCAGGATCCCTGCGCGCTCACGGTCGCCGTCGTGGCGCCCGACCCGTCGAGAGTCACCGAGACCCGCGCACCGGGCTCACCGGTACCGCTCACGACGACCGGTGTGCTCGCACCGGAGGCGACCTGGTACTGCTGGCCCGCCTGGGGCGAGGTGATCACCGCGGAGGACGCGACGCGGACCGTCACGCCGGATTCGACGGGTGCGGTCGCACCGTCGGCGAGTGTCTGCGAGGCGGCGATCGTGTGATCCCCGGGGTGACTCCCGCGAAGCTGGTCGACCAGGTGCCGTCGCTGTCGGTGGTGACCTGCTTCGGCGTCCCGCCGTCGAGCACGATCGACACGACCGCTCCCGGCTGAGCGGAGCCGCTCACGGGAATCGTGGTCGTCGAGGTCGACGTCGGGACGGTGACCGTCGCGCCGTCGGCCGGCCTGGTCACGACCACCGGCTGGGCGACGACGATGCGGAGCGGCTGCGTGACGGCCGGTAGGATCGCGCCGTTCGAGGTCTCGACCACGGAGATCGTCCGGTCACCGGCCGGAACGTCGTCGGCCGTGACCGACCAGGTTCCGTCGGTGCCGACCGTGGCCGTGGCCGTGAGGCCGACGCCGAGGCTGACCGTGATGGCGGCGCCCTTCTGCCCCGTGCCCGACACCGTGACGTCTGCTGTCGCCGTCGAGTCGGAGACCGCGATCGGCGTGCCCGGCGTCGGTGCGGTGATGGTGGCGGGAGTGACGGTCGCCGCGGTGACCTGCACGGAGTCGGACCCGGTGACGTCGCCACCGGTGGTCTGCGTGACCACGATGGTCACGGACCCGACCGGGACGTCGCCCACCGTGGTCGACCACGTGCCGTCCTCACCGACGGTCGTCGTGCTGGAGGAGTCGGGGCCGGCGCTGACCGTGATGGTGGACTGCGGCTCGCCGGTTCCCGAAACCGGGATGTCGACGAGACCGTCCCCGTCGACGTCGGGGACGACCGCGCCGGCCGTGGGACTGCCGACGACCACCGGGTCGACCGGATTCGCCGTCTGGACGACCGAGAAGTCGACGGACACCGGAGCCTGGAGCACACCGTTCACCGACTGCGTGGCGACGAGCGCGTGACCGCCGGCCACGAGGCCGCTGAAGCTCGGCGTCGACCACGAGCCGTCGGCAGCGACGACGGCCGTGACAGTGCCGGCGGTGTCGCCGTCGAGGACCACCGAGACGGACGCTCCCGGGCTGCCCGTTCCCGAGACGGGAACGGACGCGGTCTGACCGGTGGCGACCTGCACGACCTGGCCGCTCTGCGGAGTCGTGATCGCTGCCGCCGGAGCGACCGCGACGACGAAGTCGGACTCGACGGCCGGCGTCAGGACGTCCGCCAGGAGCTCTCTGGCCGAGATGGTGTGGGAGCCGACCTCGACCCCCGCGAAGGCGGGAGTCGTCCAGGCGCCGGCCGCCGTCGACGTCACGACGACGGGCGTTCCGCCGTCGAGCGACACTCGCACCTCGGTGTTCGGCTCGGCAGAGCCGGAGGTGACCGAACGGGTTCCCGTCGGCAGGGCCACGGCCAGCTCCGAACCGTCGGCCGGGACGGCGATGGCGACGGGGGCGGCCACGCGCACCACGAGATCCTGCGTCACCGGCGACGTCGGGTGACCGTCCACGAGTTGCGTCACCGAGATCGTGTGATCGCCGACCGGCACGTTCTCGACGACCGTCGACCAGGCGCCGTCTTGGCCTGCCGTGGCGGCGGCCGTGAGATCGCCGCCGAGATCGACGGAGACGGAGGCGCCCGGCTGGGCGGTGCCCGCGATGGGGACGTCGGCGGTGCTGCCGGCGGTGGAGACGCCGACCGGGACTCCCGCGACGGGAGCCGAGAGGACGATCGGGTCTGCGGCCTTCACGACCACGTCCACCGCGACGGCGGTCGGCGAGGTCGTCCCGTTGACGGTCTCTTTCACGGAGATGGTCTGCGGACCGGTCGGGACGCTCTCGAGCGTCAGGCTGTAGTTGCCGTCCGCATCGGCGGTTCCGCTGGCGGCGATGCCGCCGCCGAGCTGGCCGGTGACCGTCGCGCCGGGCTCTGCCGTGCCGGTGACCGTGACGGAGGTCGTCGACGTGTCTCGAGCGACGACGTAGGTGGCGCCGGTGGACGGGGAGTCGATGGTCACGGCGTCGGCGAGGACGACGTTGAAAGATCTGGCCACGGGAACGGAGGTCGTGGCGTCCACGGTCTGCGTGGCACGCAGCACGTACGAACCCGGCCCGACGTCCGTGAGAGTCGTCGACCAGTTGCCGCTGGCATCCGCCGTAGTGGTGCCGGCCGCTGCGCCGTTCAGGGTCAGGGTGAGTTCGGCACCCGGTTGCGACGTGCCCGAAGCCGGGATGTCGGTTCGCGACGTCGTGTCGGCGACAGGCACGTTCTCGTTCGCGGCGGGCGCCGCGATGGTCACGGGCGCTCCGGGAGCCACTTTGACGGCTGCCGTGACCGGCAGCGACGTCGTGGCCCCGACCGTCTGGACGACCGAGACCGTCTGGTCTCCGACCGGCACGCCTGCCACCGTCGTCGACCAGGTGCCGTCGGCCAGAACCGTCGCCGGAGCGGTCCGGCCCCCGACGGAGACCACGATGTCGGCCCCGGGCTGCCCGTTTCCGGACACGGGCAGGGTCGCGAGCGCGTCGCCGTCGGCGACCGTCACGCGGCTGCCGTCGACGGGGGCGACGATGACCACGGGAGCACCGGCCACGATCGAGAAGGCCGACGTGACGGGAGCGGACGTGGTGCCGTCGACGGTCTGGGTGGCGGCGATCGTGTACGTCCCGACCGGGAGGCCGGTCAGAGGGATCGACCAGGCTCCCGCCCCGGTCGCGGTGGCCGTGCCGGTGTGCCCGTCGCCGAGGTCGATGGCGATGTCCGCTCCGGCTGCGGCATGGCCGCTGACGGTCACGTCGGAGGTGGCCGCCGGACCGGCCACGACGGTCGTCGAGTCGTCCGCCGGAGCCGTGATGGTGACCGGATCGGCCGCGCTGATCGTGATGGTGCGGTCGATCGGGCCCGCGGTCGACCCGTTGAGCGTCTCGGTGGACCTGATCGTGTGCGAGCCCACTCCGATCGCGGGGAAGGAGGTCGACCAGGTCCCATTGAGGGCGACCTGGACCGTCTTCGTCGCGGTGCCGAGGGTCACCTGGACCGTTGCGAAGGGCTCGCCTTCGCCGCTCACGGGAATCGACTGCGTGCCCGAGGCGTCTGCGACGAGGATCGTCGATCCGTCGATCGGGGCCTGGACGGCGAAACCGGTGCCGGCGGCCGCGACGACGAAGGAGCGGGTGGCGGGGGCCGAGGTGCTGCCGCCGAACGTCTGCGTCACCGAGGCGGTGTACGTGTCGGGCAGAAGGTCGGTGGCCGTGACCGACCAGGTGCCGTCGGATCCTGCCACGGCGGTCTTCGTCCCCGCGGCGCCGAGGTCGACTGTCACCGTCGCACCGGGCTGAGCAGAGCCGGAGATGCCGACGGAGACGGGAGACGTGTCGCTCGCCACCGTGACGGTGGTGCCGACCGCGGGCGCCGTGACGACGACCGGGTCGCCGGCCTTGATGCTGAAGGTCGTGGGCGTTGCGGCCTCGGACCCGGTCCCGGCAACGGTCTGCGTGGCGTCGACCGTGTACGTCGCCGTGGGCAGATTCAGGAAGTCGACGTGCCAGGTGCCGTCGGCGGCCGCCGCCGTGGTCTCGGTGAGTCCGTCACCGAGGTCGACCAGGACGGATGCGCCGCCTGTCGCCATTCCCGAGATGGTCGTCGTCTGCCGCGTGGCTCCGTCGTCGGCGACGAGGTAGGACGTGCCGTCGGCCGGGGCCTGGATGACGATTGCTCCGCCGGACACCACGGTGAACGGCTGGGTGACCGGATCGGACGTGCCGCCGTTGACGGTCTGGCTCGCGCTCAGCGAGTGGGGGCCGACTCCGACACCGGGAATGCTGACCGCCCACGCACCCGTGGCGGACGCCCTGGTCGTCGCATCGAGGCCGAGGCCCAGGGACACGGTGACCGAGGCACCGGGCTGAGCGGTCCCCGAGACGGCGACGGTCGCGGTGCCGTCGTCGCCGAAGACGGTGACCGTGGCATTGGTGGCGGGGCTCTGGATGACGAGCGGGAGCGCGGCGGACACCGTGACCTGCTGCGTGACCGGTGGCGACACGGTCCCGCCGACGGTCTCGGTGACGTTGATGTCACGGGTGCCGACCGGAACGTCCGTGACCGGGACCGACCAGGCACCGGTGTCGTCGGCGGTCGTCGTCGCGGCGAGGCCGTCGCCCAGATCGACCGCGATGTCCGCGTTGGGTTGGGACGTTCCCGACACGGTGACCGTGGCCGAGGCGTTCTCATCCGCTGCGACCACGTCGACGCCCGGAGTCGGCGCCGTGACGACGACCGGCGCACCCGCGACGATCGAGTACGGCCGCGACACGGGAACGGACGTCGTTCCGCCGACGGTCTGCGCGGCCGTGATCGTGAAGTCGCCGACGGGGATCCCGGCGAACGTGTGCGACCAGCCGCCGGTGACGGCGTCGGCTTCGGCTTCGGCTTGGTGGCTTCCGTCGAGAGAGACGGCCACCGAGGCGCCGGGTTCAGCCGTTCCGGTCACCGTCACGGGGGTCACCGACGTGGGGTCGGCCACGGTGCGCGTCGCGCCGGCCCCCGGCGCCGTGATCACGACGTCGGCGCCTGCGACGACGGAGAACGCCCGGGTCTGAGTCGGCGATGACGTGCCGGCGACCGTCTGGGTCGCGCTGGCCGTATAGCCGGCCACACCGACGTTGGCGAAGGTCGCGTTCCAGGCACCGGAGTCGGCGTCGGCCGTGACGGTCTTCGAGACGCCGGGGGCGAGCTGCACGGTGACCGTCGCTCCGCGCTCGGCCGTACCGGACACGGTCACCGGCGTGGTCGCCAAGGGACCGGCCACTCGGATCCGGGCTCCGGCCGCCGGAGCCTGGATGACCAGCGGGGCCGAGGCCGCAACGGTCAGCGACCGGGTGATCGCGGTCGACGTGGTGCCGCCGACGCTCTGGGTGACGGAGACGGTGTAGTCGCCGACTGCCACGCCGGCCACCGGGATGCTGTAGCTGCCGTCACCGGCGGCCGTCGCCGTGCCGTTCAGACCCGAACCGAGATCGGCGGTGACCCCGGCGCCCGGCTGGGCGGTGCCGGTGACGGTGACCGTCGTCGTCGAGTCGTCACCGGGTACGACGACCCGGGTGCCGTCGGTCGGAGTGATCACCGTGAGCGGAGCTCCGGCCACCACCGAGAAGGGTCGTGCAACGGCCGCCGAGACGACTCCGCCGGACGTCTGAGTGGCGCTCACCGTGTAGCTGCCGACTCCGACGCCGACGACCTGGGTGGTCCAGTTTCCGGAGGAGTCGGCCGTGGCGGAACCGGTCAGGTCGGACCCCAGGTCGAGCGCGATGGCAGCCCCGGGGGTCGCGGTCCCGGCGATGGTGATGGGAGTGGTCGACGACGAGGACACGACCGTGAAGGTGCGTCCCGCGGTGGGCGACGTGATCGTGAGGGGCTGCTGTGCCACGACGCTGAACGGCCGGGTGACCGCCGCCGAGGTGACCCCGCCGAACCTCTGGGTGGCGGTCGCGGTGACGGAGCCCACCCCGACTCCGGCGATCGTCGTGGCCCAGTTCCCGTCCGTTCCGACCGTCGCCGTACCGGTGCGGCCCGAACCGAGGTCGACCGCGACGGCGGCGCCGGGCTCCCCGAGCCGGTGACGGTGACGGACCTGGTGGAGGACGACGTGGCGACGGTGAACTGCTGATTCGCCGTGGGCGTCGCGATCACGAGCGGAGCAACCGTCGTCGCGTTGACGGTCGACGTGGCCAGGTTCACTGTCGCCGCATCGAGCAGCGGGAGGATGCTGAGCTGAAGGGCATGGACGGACTTCGAGCCGGCGTCCGTGCCGCGCGCGTCCTGGAATCCTGCCGAATCCTGCGCGTTGACGGTCACGGACACGAGCTGGTTCAGGATGCCGGTCAGGGCGCCGAGCGTGGCATTCACCGGCGTCGTGACCGCCGCGAGGGTGGCCGTGACGCCGTTGACGGTCGGCGAGAACACTCCGGCGAGGAGCGGGGCGAGGGTGTTGTCGATGACGGGCTGCAGAAGCGGGTTGAGGATGGCGCTGCTGACGCTCAGACCACCGAGGAAGAGCGGGGTGATGGTTGCGGAGATGGTCAGAGGCGCGCGACCGGTCGGCTTCAGGAGATTGCCGAGCGTCGTCGCGATGTCGACCTTGAGGGTGGCGACGTTGCCGCCGAGGAGCGAGACCTTGGCGGTCAGGGTGGCGTTGATCGTCGCGGCGCCGATCGCGGCGACCACGGCCGTGTTGAGAGCGGCGGGGAGCTGTGTGACGAGAATGTCCTGGATCGCGCCGGTGACGATGCTCTGAAGCGCTGCGGTCGACAGCAGCTTCGTGTTGGCGGGTTGCCCGTTGAGTGCCTGGAGGGTGTTGAGATCGATGACGATCTTGCCCGTGGAGGGGTTGATCGTCACGGGCCCCGACGTGTAGGTCTGCGCCAGGATCGGCGCGGTGACGGCCGACAGGTTCAGCCCGCTGATGCTCGCGGTCAGGCTCGTTCCGTTGAGGCTCAGGACCCCGAGACCGAGGGTGTTGATGGCGCTGGTGAGACCACCGGTGGTGCCGGTCACGACACCGTTCAGGGCACCCGTGTTCGACGTCAGGTTGTTGAGATCGGAGCCGACCTGATTCACCGTGGTCTGCAGGGACGTGTTGAGGGCGCCGACGGCAGGGCTCGTGACGGTGAAGTCAGCGCTGGCGATTCCGTAGGAGGACGTCGTCGACACGGTGGCACCGCGCGTGGCGGTGATCTGGGATGCGAGGGCGCCGATGTCGAGCTGTGCAGCGCTGGCGACTGCTGCGGTGGCGCCGACGCGGCTGAGCAGCGGCGTCAGGTTGAGGGACGAGGCATTGCCGGGAGTGCCCGAGCCGACGGCGATGCTGCCGTCGGAGCCGACGACACCCGCGGAGGCCGTGGACTTCGTGGCAGAGCTGTTCGCGTACTGGCCGGCGACGCCGAGGGTCAGGAGACCGTTGTTGCCGAGCAACCGCACACCGTTGCCGAGGTTGACGCCCAGAGCGTTCACCGCGGTGAGATCAAGAGGATTCGCGACGACACCCATGCTGCCGCCGGCGGTGGAAGCCGAGTACGCACTGCCGAGTTGAGCGACGGTGTCGAGGTCGACGATGCCCGAACCCGAGAGCAGCGATCCCTCTGCCTCGCTCACGTCGCCGGTCGCGGCCTGCGCGGGCACGATGGCCGAAGCGGCGATGACCGCGCCCACGACGGTGGCGGCGCCGAACTTCAGCAGCAGGTGGCGCCCGAGAAACGAAGCGGTTGTGGTCCTGATCCTCTGGCGGTGCATGAGGTGCCTCTTTCTGACGGGCGGTGCCCGTCACTGATCCGAAAGAACCTCCGGTGGTGGGTCGGAGGGTGACGCTCGGCCGAGCTGGTGAGGCTCGGCCGGGAGGTGCGAAATGCAGGGTGCTCGCAGCTCGGCCCGGCTGGTGAGGCCGGCGGCTGAGGCTTGCGTGCCGAGCTGGTGAGACTCGACGGCGGTGCGTGGTGCGGGGAGGGTGCAGCTACGCGACTGGCGCGTCGTGCGGATGCTCCCCGCGGCCGTCGGTCGTGGGCGACGACGGGAGTGCGGGACGCGCGGTGGTGAGGCGCGCATCCCGCAGGTCTTGCGGGGTCGTGTTGGTCGGCGCCTGATCCGCCGATCGCTGAGGCACGACCTCTAGGGTCTGTGCGGCGCGCCTCGGGCCGAGCGGCGCGCACGAGTGCGCTGCGAAGAGATGAGCCTGATCCTGATCTGCGACGTCACGGTCGCGTTCCTTTCCCGAGGGGAAGACCGACACCGTGGTGAGGGGCGCCGGTTCGTACTGCCGTCATCATAGGCAGAAACCGGGCCCGCGTATCCAGTGTTATTCCGTGTTTGTACCCCCAATACGAGTGCCGTCCTCCTTGTGGAGGACTCGCCGCTCTCTGCTCGCACGCCCCGCTCTCGCGCCTGTGCTGCGCCGCCGCTGCCGGCCCTCCCTCGCCCCGCCGATCGCGCAGCTTCCCGCCCCGCCGATCCCGCAGCTTCCCGCCCCGCCGATCGCGAAGCGATCCGGCCACAGACACGGCGAAGCCGGGCCGACGCGGTCGTCCGCCCCCGCAGACGACAAAGACCCCCACGCACCCGCCCCGCCGATCGCGCAGCGATCCGGCCACAGACACGGCGAAGCCGGGCCGACGCGGTCGTCCGCCCCTGCAGACGACAAAGACCCCTCACGCACCCGCCCCGCCGATCGCGAAGCGATCCGGCCACAGACACGGCGAAGCCGGGCCGACGCGGTCGTCCGCCCCCGCAGACGACAAAGACCCCCCACGCACCCGCCAGAGCCCGGTTACCCTTGCTGCATTTCTGCCCTGGGGGAGTTGGCCTGGGTGGCGCCACGTGGGGAGCCGTCGTCTACTTTAGCCGGTTTTCCGTGGTGGTTTCGACACCCATGACGCGTGCAGGACGACGCGATTGGATGTGTCCATGAGAATCGTCATCGCCGGTGGCCACGGCCAGATCGCCCTGCTCCTCGAACGCCTTCTGTCGGATGCCGGCCACGACCCGGTCGGCATCGTCCGGAATCCCGATCAGGTGAGAGATCTTGAGCAGGTGGGCGCGCGCGCCCTGGTTCTCGACCTCGAGCACACCGATGTCGCTGCTCTTGCCGGTCATCTCGACGGAGCTGACGCCGTGGTGTTCGCTGCGGGTGGCGGGGGCTCGAGCGGGGCGGAACGGAAGCTCACGATCGACCGTGACGGCGCGATCCTGCTGGCGGATGCTGCCGAGCGGGCGGGTGTTTCGCGTTATGTGATGGTCTCGGCGATGCACACCGATGAGTTCGACGCGGCACGGGCCGAGCTTCCGGCGGCTGACGATGATGTCTTCCAGGTCTATCTTCGGGCGAAGAGCGAGGCGGACGCCGACGTGCGGGCGAGGGATGCTCTCGACTGGACCATCGTCCGGCCGGGTGCCCTGACCGATGACGCGCCGACGGGCCTGGTCGCTGTTGGTGCGCGGCTCGAGGGCGGCAGCATCCCGCGCGCCGATGTCGCTGCGATCGTCGCCACTGCCCTCACCGAGGGTGTCGCTGTGAAGACGCAGTTCGAGGTGGTCTCGGGTGAGCTGGAGATCAGCGACGCTTTGACGGCCATCCGCTACTAGCCCCGCCCCGCCCCGCCAGAAATCGAAGGGGATTTTCGCGCTGCGCAGCTGCTCATGCGGATCGGAGGGCCGTCGCGTGAAAATCCCCTTCGATTTCGGGACGGCGGGCAGGCGACGGGACGGCGGGCAGGCGACGGGAGGGCGGGCGGGCAGGCGGGCAGGCGAGGGGACGGCGGGCAGGCGAGCAGCCGGGCAGGCGTGCGAGCCGGAGAACGGGCAGGAGACGCGAGGCGGCGAGAAGGGCCCGGCAGTCAGACCAGCGCGGCGGCCTGGCGCGCGATCTCGAGCTCTTCGTCGGTCGGGACGACCAGGACCGCTACCGGCGCGCCGTCGCGCGAGATGTAGCGCGCCTCGCGGGAGGCGAGTTCGTTGCGGTCGTCGTCGATGGTGATGCCCAGGAACTCGAGCCCGAGCAGCGTGCGTCTGCGAAGCAGGGCGTTGTTCTCCCCCACGCCGGCCGTGAAGACGACCGCGTCGAGGCCGCCGAGCTGCGCGACGTACGCGCCGACGTAGTGCCGGATCCGGTGCCGATAGACCGCGAGCGCCGCTTCGGCGACCTCGTCGCCCTTGGATGCGGCATCCTGCACGTCGCGCATGTCGCCGTTGCCGGTGAGGCCGAGAAGGCCGCTGTTCTTGTTGAGCATCGTCTCGAGCTCGTCGAACGAGAGCCCGGCCTCGCGGTGGAGATGGAAGACGACAGCAGGATCGACGTCGCCCGACCTCGTCCCCATCACGAGGCCTTCGAGTGGCGTGAGGCCCATCGAGGTCTCGATGCTGCGGCCGCCTTCGATCGCGGTGGCGGAGGCGCCGTTGCCGATGTGCAGCACGATCATCTTGAGTTCGGCGAGCGGCTTGCCCAGGAAGTCGGCGGCCGCTGAGGAGACGTACTTGTGCGACGTGCCGTGGAACCCGTACCGGCGCACCTGGTGCTTCTTCGCCAGGTCGTCGTCGATGGCGTAGGTGTAGGCCGCCGGGGCCAGGGTCTGGTGGAAGGCCGTGTCGAAGACGGCGACCTGCGGGGCGTCCGGGAAGGCCTTGCGTGCGGCCCTGATGCCCTGGAGGTTCGCCGGGTTGTGCAGCGGCGCCAGGGCCGACAGCTTGTCGATGGCGCGCTCGACGGCGTCGGTCACGACGGTCGCGCGGTCGAATTCCGAGCCGCCGTGGACCACCCTGTGACCCACCGCGATCAGCGGGTGCTCGTCGAACGAGGGCCCGTGCTCGTCGAACGCCGTGAGCATCGCCGCGAACCCGGCCGCGTGATCCGGAATCGGTGTGGAATCGTTCGAGGTCTCGTCGCCGGTGAGCGCGTTCTTGTGCTTCGTCGATCCTGTCTCCTCGCCGATGCGCTCCACGAGTCCGGACGCGAGCGTCTTCTCGCCCTCCAGCTCGATCAGCTGGTACTTGAACGACGACGAACCGGAATTGACGACGAGGACTGCGCTCACAGGGATGCTCCTTCGGAGGGGGTGCCCGTCTCCGGGGTGACGGCCGCGGGCGAGCCGGTTGCGTCGGTCGCGGGCTCGATCCCGGCCTGGATGGCTGTGATCGCAACGGTGTTGACGATGTCGCTGACGAGGGCGCCGCGCGAAAGGTCGTTGATGGGCTTGCGAAGACCCTGCAGGATCGGCCCGATCGCGACGGCTCCGGCACTCCGTTGAACGGCTTTGTAGGTGTTGTTGCCCGTGTTGAGGTCGGGGAAGATGAAGACGGTGGCTCGACCGGCCACCTCGGAGTCGGGCATCTTGGCGGCGGCCACGGTGGGGTCGGCGGCGGCGTCGTACTGGATCGGCCCCTCGACGAGGAGGTCGGGGCGGCGCTCTCGGACCAGGGCGGTTGCCTCGCGGACCTTCTCGACGTCGGCGCCGGAGCCGGAGGTTCCCGTCGAGTAGCTGAGCATCGCGATCCTGGGCTCGATTCCGAACTGCTGAGCCGTCTGGGCCGACGAGATCGCGATGTCGGCCAGCTGCTCGGCCGTCGGGTCGGGGATCACGGCGCAGTCGCCGTAGACGAGCACGCGGTCGGCGAGCGCCATCAGGAACACGCTCGAGACGACACCGACGCCCGGCGACGTCTTGATGACCTCGAACGAGGGCCGGATCGTGTGCGCCGTCGTGTGCTTCGCACCGGAGACCATGCCGTCGGCCAGACCGAGCTTGACCATCATGGTGCCGAAGTACGACACGTCGGTGACGGTGTCCATCGCCATCTCGATGGTGGTGCCCTTGTGGGCGCGGAGCTTCGCGTACTCCGTCGCGAACCGCACCTGGAGATCGTGGTCGTTCGGGTCGAGGACGGCTGCGTCGCTCAGATCGAGCCCCAGCTCGGCGCCCCGGCCGCGAACGCTCGCCTCGTTGCCGAGCAGCGTCAAGCGAGCGACACCCCGCTGCAACAGCGACGAGGCGGCGCGCAGGATCCTGTCGTCGTCGCCCTCGGGCAGCACGATGTGCTTCTGGATGCTTCGAGCCCGATCGAGCAGCTGGTACTCGAACATCAGCGGGGTCACCACCGACGACGGGCTCACCTGCAGCAGTCGCAGGAGCTCCGAGCCGTCGACCGACTTCTCGAACAGCGACAGGGCCAGGTCGTACTTGCGCGACGACTCGGCCGCGAGGCGGCCCCGGGTCTGCGTGATCGTGAGCGCCGTGTCGTACGTGCCGAGTTCGGACCACAGGATCGGCAGGGCGCTCCCGAGTCCACCGATCAAACGGACCACCTGGGGCGCGAGATCGAATCCGCCGTTCAGGACGATGCCCGACAACGAGGGGAAGGTGTCGGAGGCGTGGGCGAGGACCGTGGCGACCAGGACGTCGGAGCGATCGCCCGGGACGACCACCACCGCACCCTCCGTGAGGCGAGGAAGGACATTCTCCATCGACATGGCCGCGACGACGACGCCGACGGCCTCGCGATCGAGCAGAGCCTCGTCGCCGCGCAGCAACTTCGCGTGGGTGGCCTCCATCACCGCGCGGAGCGTCGGCGAGACGAGCACGCGGTCTTCGGGAATCGCCCACACCGGGACACGGCCGCCGACGGACGCATCGAGCGCCTCGCCGATGCCGGAGACGACCTCGCCGAGGAGCTCGGGCTCGACACGGTTGGCCACGACCGCCACGAGACCCGCGTGCTCGGTGCGCAGCTCGGTGGTCGTGAGCTCGGCGACCTGCCGCATGTCGGCTCCGGTACGCGGTCGGGCACCGTCAGCCGTGCGGCCGCCGAGGACCAGCAGGACCGGCGCGCCGAGATTGGCTGCGATCCGCGCATTGAACGACAGCTCCGTCGGGCTGCCCACGTCGGTGTAGTCGGACCCGACGATGACGACGGCGTCGCATTGGCGCTCGACCGCGGCGAACCGACCGACGATCGTGGCGAGAGCGGCATCCGGATCGGCGTGCACGTCGTCGTACGTGACGCCGATGCAGTCGTCGTAGGCCAGGTCGACACCGTCGTGAGCAAGCAGGAGCTGCAGCACGTAATCGGGTTCGCTCGTCGAGCGCGCAACCGGACGGAAGACACCGACACGGCCGAGCTCATGACTGAGCGTGTCGAGCACCCCGAGAGCGATCGTGGACTTCCCGGTGTGGCCCTCGGCGGACGTGATGTAGATGCGTGTCGACACGCTGACAACTGTATGACCGCAAGCTCCGAGACGCCTGCGGTTGTCCTTACATGCTCGGTTCGTCATGCGGGCCGCGACCCGCTAGAGTTCTCTAGGTCGAACGCCGCCCCTCGGGGAGACGATCACTGGAGAATTCGCCTAGTGGCCTATGGCGCACGCTTGGAAAGCGTGTTGGGTTTACGCCCTCGGGGGTTCGAATCCCCCATTCTCCGCTCGACATGGGTTGGCCCTGTTCGGTTGCTGACGCAACCGAGCAGGGCCATTTCTCGCCGTGCCTGTTCGGGTCGCTTCGCTCCGTGGCAGGAGGTCGACGACAGGGGCTTGGCACGCCGCGATTCGGCGACGACGGGGTGGGGCGGCGCTTCGCGCGCCCTGGGACGCCGGACGGACGGACGGGCGGCGCTTCGCGCGCCCTGGGACGCCGGCGGGGTGGGGCGGCGCTTCGCGCGCCCTAGGAGGGACGGACGGGCGGCGCTTCGCGCGCCCAGGGAGGGACCAACGGGCGGCGCTTCGCGCGCCCAGGGAGGGACGGACGGGCGGCGCTTCGCGCGCCCGGGGACAGGACAGGACAGGACAGGACAGGACAGGACAGGACAGGACAGGACAGGGCGGGGAAGGGGCCGCGTAGGCTCGTGGCATGGCTGAGCTGACGTCCGCACGCGTCGACGCGTGGCTCTGGGCCGTACGCCTCTACAAGACGCGCTCGGCAGCGACGGCCGCGTGCCGCGCCGGCCACGTCCGGGTCAACGGAGAGCGGGTCAAGGCCGCGCAAACGGTGCGAGAAGGCGACGAGATCCGCGCGCGCGAAGGCGGCTTCGACCGGATCGTCGTCGTCCGCAAGCTGCTCGTGAAACGCGTCGGAGCCCCGATCGCGGCGACCGCGCTGACCGACCTCACTCCCCCGCCGCCGCCGCGCGAGGAGATCGCCTTCGTGCCCGTCCGCGACCGCGGCTCCGGCCGACCGACGAAACGCGATCGCCGCGAGATCGATCGACTCCGCGACGAGATCTTCGGCAACTCTGACGGCTGACCATCGGCGTGTTACGCCCCGTGTCGGCTCTCCGAAGCCGCGGACATCGCTCGGCGACCGAAAACATACCCGAGAGTCGGATACCACCCGAACGGGGCTGTCTGCTCCCCCGCGCGAACCAGTACAGTGATGCCCAGCACAGGTGCCTCCCCAGGGGTGGAGGAGGCGACGTGCTCCTGCCATGTTCTAGGGGGAACCGAGCGATGCCGAGCGGAACGAGCCGCACCGAAACCGAGACGCACGTGACGCCGATCCAAGCGCTCGGGCGCACGGCCCTTCTCTCCGGCGCGTTCAGCCTTCTGCCGGTCTTCGCCGTCGTCACCTATCTGACGCACCGGTCGAGCGCCGAGCCGCTGGTCATCGCGATCGAGGCTCTCGTCACCATCGCCTTCTTCGTCGTCTACGTCCGCTTCCGGCGCGTGTTCACGGCCGTGACCCGCACCCACTTCGTGAAGCGCAGGATGCTTCTCCCCGGGTGTCCGTCGAGAGGTCGCGCCTCGACCGCGTCTTCCTCAACCGCGTCTACCGCACGGGCTCCACGGAGGCCCTGACCCAGCTGCTCGGAGTCGACGCGATGGGACGCCGAGTGCTCGGCATGAACGCCCTGTTCTGGACCGACGAAGACATTCAGCTCATCGCCGACGCGCTCGAGGTGCAGACGACGGTCGACCCGACTCCGCTGTCTCGCCGCGAGTACTACCGGGCGTTCCCGACAGCCCGCGGCTGGTACCTCAGCCGGCCCCTCGTCGTGGTGGCGACCCTCAGCGTCGCGATCCTGCTGGTGCTCGTCGTCCTCACGCTGGAGCGCGTCGTCGGCACCGCCTGACCCGGCTCGCGCCTCGGCGGTCTCAGCGCCGGCGCAAAAGCGTTCCGAAGATCCCCTTCGCGACGTCCGCGACGATCTTCTGGCTCGACTTCGATCCCAGGATGTCCTCGATCATCGACCCGCTCGCGCCGGACGCCCTCGAGCCAGAGCGCGCCGTCGTGCGCGGCTTGGCGCGCGCGGCGGCAGCGCGCTGCGCCTTCTCGGCCCGTTCGAATTCGCGCTGCTGCTTCTCGTACTCGGCCTGGATCTTGGCGCGCTCCTTGGCTGCTTGCGCGTCGGCTGTCCGAGCGGCCTTCTCGAGGGCCGCGGCCGCCTTCTGCTTGGCCGCAGCTTCCTTCTCGGCGAGCGCCGCAGCGTCGTCGCGTGCCTTGGCGTCGGCCTTCTCTCGTTCGACCGCCGCCGCACCCTCCAGCTTGGCCGTCAGGATCTCGCGAGCCGACTCCCGATCGATCGCCGTGCCGTACCTGGCCAGCAGCGGGCTGGCTGCCACGGCGGCATCCATGTCCGGCTGCGGAGTGGGCGACATCGACCCGCGCGGAGCCCGCAGACGCGTCCACGCGACGGGGCTCGGCGCACCCTTCTCGTTCATGACGGTGACGATCGCCTCACCGGTGGCCAGCGACTGCAGCACCTGACCGAGGTCGTAACCGCTCGACGGGTACGTCGACACGGTCGCCTTCAGCGCCTTGGCGTCGTCGGGCGTGAACGCGCGCAGCTGGTGCTGCACGCGCGAGCCGAGCTGCGCGAGCACCTCGCTCGGGACGTCCTTCGGCGTCTGCGTGACGAAGACGATGCCGACGCCTTTCGACCGGATCAGCCGGACCGTCTGCGTGATCGACGCCAGGAAGTCTTTCGAAGCGTCGCGGAAGAGCAGGTGGGCCTCGTCGAAGAAGAACACCAGCTTGGGCTTGTCGAGGTCGCCGACCTCGGGCAGGTCGTTGTACAGGTCGGCGAGCATCCACATCAGGAAGGTCGAGAAGAGCGCGGGCTGCGTCGCGACCCCGGGCAGCTCGAGCAGGCTGACGATGCCGCGCCCGTCCGGGGCGGTCCGTAAGAACTCCGCCGTGTCGATCTCCGGCTCCCCGAAGAATTCGTCGGCTCCCTGGTCGGCGAAGGTGATCAGCTCGCGCAGGATCACTCCCACCGTCTGCGAGCTGAGCCCGCCCAGGTCGGTGAGCTCGCCCTTTCCGCCATCGCTGATGAGGTACGTCAGAACGCTGCGGAGATCGCTGAGGTCGAGCAGCGGAAGCCCGGCCTTCTCGGCGTAGTGGAAGACGAGACCGAGGCTCGACTCCTGCGTGTCGTTCAGGCCGAGCACTTTGCTGAGCAGGAGTGGACCGAACCCCGACACGGTGGCCCGCACGGGAATACCGGTGCCCTTGCCGCCGAGAGCGAAGTACTCCGTCGGAGCGGCCTGCGGCGACCAGTCCTGGCCGATGCCTCGGGTGCGCTCGAGCAGCTTGTCGTTCGGCTCTCCGGGCGTCGCGATGCCTGACAGGTCGCCTTTGACGTCGGCCGCGAACACCGGGACCCCGGCCGCCGACAGCTGCTCCGCGAGCACCTGGAGCGTCTTCGTCTTGCCGGTTCCGGTGGCGCCCGCGACCAGGCCGTGGCGGTTGAGCATCGCCAGCGGAATCCGCACCGGAACGTCGGCGAGGGCTTCTCCGTTCACGAGCCCGCCCATCTCGAGAGCAGCACCCGAGAACGCGTAGCCGGCGCGAATGGCAGCGACGTCGTCGACTCCGAGCGGTCCGTCCGTCGCGGCGCGCGCCGACGAGGCGGCTGGAGCCGGTGGGGCGGCTGGAGCCGTCGGCTCGTCGGCAGCGGCGGCGCTCGCCTGCTCGGCCGCGGCTTCGGCGGCAACGGCTGCCTCTGCAGCCAGTTGCTGGGCGTGTGCCAGAGCTGCTTCTGCGTCTTCCTGCGCCTTCTTCGCGGCGGCGACCGCCGCTTCGGCATCGGCCCTGGCTTTGTCGACTGCGTCGCTCATGTCTTCACCCTAGGAGTCGCGCGCCGCCTGCGTGAGATTTTCTCGCTGATGTCGTTCGGCCAGGAGGCGCAGGGCGAACGGAGCCCACAGCACGACCGCCACCCCCGCTCCGACGAGGACGCCGCCGAGCGTGTCGGTCAGCCAATGCGCACCGAGGTACGTGCGGCTGGCGATCATGAGCAGGGTGTACACGACTCCGGCGGCCCACACCCACGAACGGCGCAGGATCACGCCCAGCGCCACCGCGATGGTCGCCGCGTTCGCCACGTGTCCCGACGGGAACGACCCGTAGTCGCTGACCACCAGGATGTCCTCCGGCCGGGCCCGCCCGAAGAGCTGCTTCAGCAGTTGCACCACTCCCGCGCTCGCGACGGACGCCGCGACGAAGTACAGCGTCGCCCACGGCTTCCGGGCCAGCAGCAGCGCGACGCCGATCCCGACGGGTACGGCGAACACCCCGAACCAGCCCCCGCCGACGAAGTTCATGACCAGGGCCGGCACCTGCCAGAACGGAGCGCGGTGCTCGACGAGCTCGGCCATCCACTCCGTGTCGATCGACAGGCGGCCGCCTCGGCCGGCGATGACGGCACCGAGCAGCAGAGCGAGGCCGAGAGCGCCGACCGCGCTCACGAGAGGCCAGCGCCGCTGCACCCGTCCGGCGAGCCGACGTTCATCGGAGCCGAGTGGGCGTGGCGTCATTCGCCCACGGTACCGGCAGCGAGCATCCTGCGACCGGAGTCAGTGCCCGAGCGCGGGAACGCTCTTCGGCCGGACCAGGAGCCACAGGCTCAGGATCGCGACGGCGGTCGTGCAGATCATCACCGCCCCCATCGGAGCGGCCGTGCTCACCCCGATGAAGCCCACCACCGGCGAGATGAGCCCGGCGAGGCCGAAGTTGAGCGCGCCCAGCAGCGACGCCGCCGTCCCCGCCTCCTTCCCGTGGTTGGCGAGGGCCAGAACCTGCACCTGCGGGAACGAGAAGCCGCAGGAAGCGATGAAGAACCACAGCGGCACCAGCACGCCGACCAGCCCGAGCTGCAGTGTGTCGAGCAGCACGATCACCGCCGCAGCGCAGATCATGACGCTGGTCGATCCGGCCAGGATCCACTGCGGGCCGTAGCGCTGCGCGAGTCGCGACGACACCTGGACCCCGATCACGATGCCGAGCGAGTTGACGGCGAAGAGGAGCCCGTACTGCTGCGCGCTCATTCCGTAGACCTGCTGGAAGAGGAACGACGACGACGAGAGGTAGGCGAAGAGCCCCGAGAAGACCATCGCCCCGATCACGGCGACGCCGACGAAGATGCGGTCGCCGAACAGCACCCGATAGCGCTGGCCGAGGGTCGAGTGGCCCGATGCGGCTCGACGCTCCCTCGGAAGGGTCTCGACGATGAAGAAGACGGCGGCGAGCACCACGAAGATGCCGTAGGCCGCCAGGAACACGAAGATGCCGCGCCAGCTGGTGAAGCGGAGGAGCTGTGATCCGATGACGGGAGCCAGGATCGGCGCGAGGCCGTTCACCAGGGCCAGTCGCGACAGCATCTTCACGAGGGGCTTGCCGCCGAAGAGGTCGCGTACCAGGGCCATCGCCACGACACCCCCGGCCGCGGCCCCCATGCCCTGCAAGACGCGGAAGAGTCCGAGGATCTCGATGCTCGGCGCGGTCGCCGCGCCGACGCTGGCGCAGACATGGACGGTGCTGGCCACGATCAACGGCACCCGGCGGCCGACCTTGTCGCTCCAGGGACCGACCAGGAGCTGCCCGAGCGCGAATCCGATCGTCGTCGCCGTCAGCGTGAGCTGGATCACTCCGGTGCTCACGCCGAAATCGCCTTCGAGCGAGGGGAAGGCGGGCAGGTAGAGGTCGATGGTCGCCGGACCGAGAGCGGTCAGCGCTCCGAGGACGACGACGTAGACGAGGCGTTGGCGCCGGGTGAGAGAGTCACCCGGGTGCACGACGATGGTCACGGAATTCCTTTGCTGAGGACCCGCCTGCGCGGGCGTGCGGCGCGGCGCACGAGAAGGACCCCCTGCTCGTGATCGGAGCAGGTGGGAGGGGAAAGAGGGATTCGCGACAACTCGACGGTCGTCGCATAACCAGCCTAGTGTCGGCGCCGGGGGCCTCCGCAAGGGGCCATCCCGCAGCTGCGCCGTGAGACGACTCGGGCGGTCTAGGCTCGGGGGACGAATCAGGCAACAGGAGGAAGTATGGTCGACGCACGCATCGTCCAGACGACGAAGGCGCTTCACACGGCGATCGTCGAGCTGGCTTCGACTTCGCCCGTGTCGTCGATCACGGTCGCCGACGTCACGCGCGCCGCCGGAATCAACCGCGCGACGTTCTACAGCCACGCCACGTCGCCCGGGGCACTGCTCACCGACGTCCTCACTCCGGAGCTCGACAGCATCCGGGCCGATGATTTCGCTGCTCGAGACGCGGGGGCCGCGTCTCCGGCCGAGGTGACTCGCAAGGGCATGGAGCGAGTCGTCGATCACATCGTGAAGTACCGCGACATCTACCGGTTGGCCCTGCCCGATCCGCTGGACGCCTCGACGCACCGCGTGCTCGCCCGGCACTTCGAGGAGTCGTCGCGCACGCACTTCGAGCTGTACGCGACGAGTGATCTCCCCGAGGGTCTGTCGAAGCCCCTCGCGGCGGGCTTCGTCGCCCACGGGCTCGTGGGTGTCATCGAGAACTGGCTCACCGGAAAGCGGGCGAGCCGGAAGACCCTGGTCGACAACATCCTGCTGCTGCTCCCGGCCTGGTGGGACTAGGGAGTGTCTCTCACTTCGCCGGAGGCCACGTGGGAGACACAAACCCTAGGGCAGGGTCTTCTCGAAGGCGGCGAGCCGGTCGGTCGTGAGTGCGGTGCGCAGCCTGTCCGTGGCGGACGGATCGAGCTTCACGATCGATTGACCATCGATGGTCGCAGTGCCGCCTGTCGGCATCGTGAAGAACGAGATGTTCGACAGGTCGACGCCCCGCAGGCTGTAAGCGAGCGACGCCATCGCCGTTGACGTGAGCTTCGAGTCGACGGTGAGGTTCTTCGACGTCGCGGACGAGAAGTCGGCCAGCGCGCGAGGATCGGCGAGGACGTCGCGGCTGAGGAGGCGACTGAGGATGCCCTTGAGAAGGAGTTGCTGGTTGGCGACGCGCTGGTAGTCGCCCGTGGGGAAGGCGTAGCGCTCACGGACGAAGGTGAGGGCTCGTTCTCCCTCGAGAGTGATGGACCCGGCCGGAAAGAAGCGGTCGCTGCCGCGCGAGGCCGTGAACGCCTGCGGGTTGTCGACGGTGACGCCGCCGAGCATCGTGGTCATGTCTGACAGCCCTGCGAAGTCGATGATTGCCACGTGATCGATCCGGGCGCCGAGGAGGTCTTCGAGGGTCTGGATCGCCAAGGGGTGCCGCCCCAAGCGAGTGACGAGTTGATCTTGGCCGTGCCGTGACCGGGCACGGGCACGTACAGGTCGCGCATGACCGACATGACCGAGACGTGACTGCGATCGGCGGCGACGTGCACCAGCATCATCGTGTCGGCCCGCTGCGACCCGGCACTCTCGAGGTCGTGGTCGGCGGTCTTCTGACGGGAGTCGGAGCCGAGCAGAAGGATGTTCTTCGCGCCGGTGGATGGAGCCGGTCGGCCCTTCTCAGCAGGGAAGACGTCGGCGGCCGGAAGCGTCGTGAGATTGCGCCCGACGATGTTGTGCAGCAGGAGGGCGCCGCCCCCGACGATTCCGCCGATGAGCAGCACCACCACGCCGAGAGCGATGCCCGCGGCCCGGAATCGCCGACCTCGACGGCGACGCTGCCGGGAAGCAGTGCGCCGTTCTCCCGTGATCGCGGAGCGCATCAGTAGGCCCCGATCGGAGTGATGACAGCGCGCACGGTCTTGACCAGAAGGACGGCGTCGTAGCGGAGGCTCCAGTGCTGGACGTAGTGCAGGTCGAGGTCGAGGCCGGCCTGCCAGCCCAGGGTGCTGCGACCGCCGACCTGCCAGGCGCCCGTCATACCCGGGGTCGCCTCGAGTCGCCGGAGCGCACGCGGGCAGTATTCGTCGACCTCGCACGGCAGTGCAGGGCGCGGACCCACGAGGCTCATGTCGCCCCGCAGGACGTTCCAGAGCTGAGGCAGCTCATCGATGGAGAAGCGCCGCAGAATGCGCCCGACGGGCGTGATCCGCGGATCGTCGACCAACTTGAACAGCGGCCCGTCACGCTCAGCTCCTTCTTTGAGGCGGGCCAGGTGATCTTCGGAGTCGGAGCGCATCGTGCGGAACTTGACCATCGAGAACGTCTGGCCGTCGAGACCGACGCGGGTCTGTCGGTACAGCGCACCTCCCCGGCTCGTCACGGCGACGAGGAGGGCGACGACGACCAGAAGAGGAAGGAGCAGGATCAGCCCGAGGCCGGAGCCCAGCAGATCGATGGCGCGTTTGACCCCGGAGGTAGCTGAATCGCCGCTGCGAAAGGTGGGGTGAGCCGTGGTGACGTCGGGTCGCGTGAGGACGCTCATGAACTTCTCCTGCAATGTAAAATATGACACTGCAAGAATAGCTCAGAACTACCAGGGCTTCAATACCCGATATTTCTCACACGGTACTCGTTAGGCCTGGAAAATCAACCCACTTCGAGCGCGAGATGATCCGATGTTCCGGATATCACGCCCCGTGCACGCGATCCAAGGCCTGAACGACGTCCGCGAGCAGGTCGTCGATCGACTCGATGCCGACGGACAGGCGCACGATCGTGTCGGGAACCTCGAGTTCCGTGCCTCGAACGGAGGCGTGGGTCATCTCGGAGGGGTAGCCGATCAGCGACTCGACACCGCCGAGCGATTCGGCGAGTTGGAAGACCTCGGTCGACTCGGCGAACAGGCGCGCCGCGGCACCGCCTCCTCGAACCGCGACGGAGAGCATCCCGCCGAAGCGCCTCATCTGCCGAGCAGCCAGCTCGTGCCCCGGATGGCTCGGCAGACCCGGGTAGTAGACGTCTTCGACGGCCGGATGCGAGACGACGGCCTCCGCGATCGCCTGGGCGTTCTCGGAGTGTCGATCGATCCGGACTCCCAGGGTCTTGATGCCTCGCACGGTGAGCCAGGCCTCCATGGGCGCCGACACGGCTCCGACTCCGAACTGCACGAAGCCGACCTTCTCGGCCAGGGCGTCATCGTTCACGACGAGCGCGCCCCCGAGGGTGTCGGAGTGGCCGCCGAGGTACTTGGTGGTCGAGTGCACGACGACGTCTGCCCCCAGGGCGATCGGCTGCTGCACGTACGGCGACGCGAAGGTGTTGTCGACCACGACGAGCGCCCCTGCCGCGTGGCCGATTTCGGCCAGCGCAGCGATGTCACTGATCTTCATGAGGGGATTCGACGGAGTCTCGACCCAGAGGACGGTGGTCTCGCCAGGGCGAGCCGCAGCCCGGACGGCGTCGAGGTCGCTCATGTCGACGGTCTCGAGGGCCACTCCCCACGGGCCCCAGACGCGGCTGACCAGGCGGTGGGTGCCGCCGTAGACGTCGTTGCCCATGATCACGCGCGATCCGGGAGTCAGGACCGCCCGGAGGAGGGCGTCTTCGGCCGCGAGCCCGGACGCGAAGCTGAAGGCCGCGGAGCCGCCCTCGAGGCTGGCCAGCACGGTCTGGAGGGAGTCGCGCGTCGGGTTGGCCGAGCGGCCGTACTCGTAGCCGCCACGGAAACCGCCGATGCCGTCTTGCACGAAGGTCGACGTCTGGTAGATCGGCGGGACGACCGCGCCGGTGGTGGGATCGAACGCTTGTCCGTCGTGGATGGCGCGGGTCTCGAAGTTGTGGGTCACGTGAAGCTCAATTCAGGGGAGGAGGCGATCATTCCGACAGGAACGCGAGGAGATCGTGCCGAGTCAGGACGGCGGCGGGCTTTCCGTCGGAGGTCACGAGCAGGGCGTCGTTCTTCTCGAGGGAGCGGCGCGCCTGTGAGACCGATTCGTTGAGCCCGATCAGATCGAGCGGAGCCCCGGTGAACTTCTCGATCGCGTCGGTCATCAGGGCGGCCCCGGAGAACACCTGCTCGAGGAGGGTCTTCTCCTCGACGGCACCGACGACCTCGCCCATGACGACGGGAGGCTCGGCCGACAGCACCGGCATCTGGGAGACGCCGTACCTGGCCATGATCTGCACGACGTCGCGCACCGTGTCGGACGGGTGCGCGTGCACGAGATCGGGCAGCGAACCGTTCTTGGAGGCGATCAGGTCGGACACCGTCTGCTCGTCGCCGACCTCGCTGAAACCGTACGAGCGCATCCAGCGGTCGTTGAAGATCTTGCCGAGATAGCCGCGGCCGCTGTCGGGGAGCAGGACCACGACCACGTCGTCGGGACCGAGTTCACGGGCGACGTCGAGGGCTGCCGCGACGGCCATGCCGCTCGAACCTCCGACGAGCAGGCCCTCCTCGCGGGCGAGGCGCCTGGTCAGCTCGAACGAGCGGGCGTCGGACACCGCGATGATCCGGTCGACGACGCTGCCGTCGTAGGCTCCGGGCCAGAAGTCTTCACCCACTCCCTCGACGAGATACGGGCGGCCGCTGCCACCGGAGTAGACGCTGCCCTCCGGGTCGGCTCCGATGTTCTGCACGCGCCCCTCGGAGACCTCTTTGAGATAGCGCCCGGTGCCGCTGATCGTGCCGCCGGTGCCGACCCCGGCGACGAAGTGCGTGATCCGCCCCTCCGTGTCGCGCCAGATCTCGGGCCCCGTGGTCTCGTAGTGGCTCAGGGGACCGTTCGGGTTCTCGTACTGGTTGGGCTTGAAGGCACCAGGGATCTCGCGGACGAGGCGGTCGGAGACGCTGTAGTACGACTCCGGGCTCTCGGGAGCGACAGCCGTCGGCGTGACGACGATCTCGGCGCCGTAGGCGGTGAGGACGTTCCGTTTGTCTTCGCCGACCTTGTCGGGCAGGACGAACACGCAGCGGTAGCCCCGTTGCTGGGCGACGAGCGCGAGCCCGACACCGGTGTTGCCACTGGTCGGCTCGACGATGGTGCCCCCGGGTTTCAGGAGGCCCTCGCGTTCTGCCGCGTCGATGATCCGGGTGGCGATGCGGTCTTTGCTCGACCCTCCGGGGTTCAGGTACTCGACCTTCACCAGGACGGTCGCGCTGATGCCCTCGGTGACGCGATTGAGTTTGACGAGTGGGGTGTTGCCGACGAGATCGACGACAGAGCCTGCGTACTTCACCCCGCGAGTGTATCGACCGCCCCTGACGGTGCTACGGGGTCAGGCCGGGGAGGACCGTCGTGGCCGCGAGCTCCGGGGCCGCCGCGACCGTCTCGCTGACCTGCTGACGCCGTCGCTCGATCACCTCGCCGAACTCCCGGGCGAGGCGGGGTCGTGCGCGCACCAGACCGTCGAGGCTCTCGACCGGAACCCTCAGGACGGCGACTTCCGTCAGGGCGATCGACGACGTGATCAGAGCTTCGCGGGTGAGGGCCGTCTGGCCGAGGTAGTCGCCGGCCTCGACCCGCGCCACCGGCAGCAGCCCTCCGTCGGCCAAGGGGATGGCGAGATTCACGACGCCGCGGAGAACGAACAGGATGGAGGTCGGGACGACTCCGACGTCGAGGATGGTCTCCCCCGCTGCGAACCGCTGCAGTCGCACGACGGGCTCCAGGGCGGCCGCGTCGTCGCCGGCCAGGTGCAGCAGCGGAGCGATCTCGCGGACGGCGTCGGCGGTGCGCTCCGGGGTCACGAACGCGTCGGTGGTGTCGCCGTCGAGCCCGAGGTTCGCGCGCCGCGCGGCGTACCAGAGCCGACCGCGGAAGACCGCGAGGGCGTCGCCTTCCGCTGCCGGACCGCGCACCTCGAAGGACAGCTCGAAGTCGGCGCCGCCCACGGGAACGGCGACCGGCTGCGTGTTCGGCAGGATCCCGGGGAGCCCGCGCGCCACGCCGACCAAGAGGGCGACGACCTCGGCCGGTGGATCGTCGGTGGTGAAGCCGACCTTCGTCGTGACCGTGTAGCCGCCGTCTCCGCGGCTGAGATTCGTGAACGAGGATCCTGCCAGGGACGCGTTCGGGATGATCTGAACGCCGTTGCCGGTGTCGATGTGGACCGCGCGCCAGTTGACCTCGATGACTCGGCCGCGGGTGCCGCCCGCCTCGAGGAAGTCGCCGAGGCGGAACGGCTGCTCGAAGAGCAGCAGCAGACCGGACACCACGCTGCCGATGGCACCCTGAAGCGCGAGCCCCAGCACGATCGACGTGACGCCGAGCGCGGTGAACAAGCCACCCACGTCGGTGCCCCAGACGACCTGGAACAGGATGGCGAGTCCGATGGCGATCATGATGATTCGCGCGATGTCGACGAAGATCGACGGGAGGCGCTCGCGCCAGGATCCGGACTCGGCGTTCGTGAACAGGGCCAGATTGAAGGCGTTCAGGATGAACAGGATGGCCAAGAACCCGAACAACGTCGTGAACAGCTTCGCCCAGGTGAAGTCGGCGGATCCGACCGACTTGGTGACCTCGGCGAGCAGGACTGCGACGGCCGCGCTCGGCACGACGAAGTTTCGGGCGAGACGCACGAGCTTGTACCCGGGGTTGCCGCGGCGCTCGAGATTCGACCCGACCTCGGTCAGGACGATCAGGATCACCGGCAGACCGACGACCACCGCCACGGCGGGCCAGAACCAGGGCTGCTGCCAGAGGGTCAGCACGCTCACTCACCGCCGATCAGGAACACCTGCTGCGAACCGGACTGCGTGTCGACCGAACCGGCCTCCGTGAAGGGGACCGTGTCGCCGAGCTTGTCGACGACACGCTGCGTCGCGTAGATGCCGGGCACGCGCCCGGTGCCCTGCACCCGGTAGGCGAGGCTGACGGCGTCGCCCCACATGTCGTAGACCATGCTGCTCCGGCCGATCAGGCCGCTGGTCACGACACCGGAGTCGATGCCGGCCCGGAGCGACAGTTTGGTGCCGTTCACGCCGTTGAAGCGCTCGACGATCGCCTGCTGCTCGAGAGTGAAGTCGACGATCCGGCGAGCGTTGTCGACCCGGGGCACCGTCATGCCGCAGCTCGCGAGATACCCCCGCTGCGTCGACCGCACCTTCTCGACGCCGAGCCGCGCCGCGGCGTCGTCGAACGACTTCCAGAGGCCGTTCAGCAGGAGCAGCGACTCACCCGACGCCTTCGTCCTGGCGAACTCGTCGAATCCGACCACGTCGGCGAACGAGACCGAGACGTCGGTGTGGTCCTCGGCGATCGTCTCCTCGCCCTCCTTGTAGCGACGCGCCACCTCGGCCGGCATCAGGGTGAGCAGCAGACGGTCGTTCTCCGCCTTCTGCTCGTCGAGGAGATCCTGCTTCAGCTTGAGGCTTCGGTTCATGTCGTTGAACGAGTTGCCGAGGTCGCCGAACTCGTCACCCGAACGGGTCTCGACCTCCACCCCGATCTCGCCGGCACTGACCCGGTTGACGGCCGTCTGCAGTTTTCGCACCGGTCTCACGAAGACTTGGGCGAGCAGGAGCGACAGGAGGGTGACCACGACGATGATCGCCGCCATCGACAGGAAGAGATTGCGCGTGAAGACGTCCACCGGCGCGAAGGCCTCGGAGGCGTCGACCTTGGCGACCACCACGTAGTTGAGACCGTTGAGGCCGAGTGGCGCGTACGCGACAAGGGCCTGATGCCCGAGGTAGTCGGTGTCGACGGCTGTCCCCTTCTGTCCCTTCAACCCGCGATCGACCGCCGTCGTGTTGACCGTCTGCAGCAGGATGCTGCTCTTCGTCGCGACCTCGCGTTTCGCTGTGGCCGTCGACGTCCCGGCCGCGACGGCGTCCTTCTCGAACTGCTTGGGATGCTGGATCAGCTCGCGGGACGTCGACCGCATGAGCTTGTCGGGGCCGGCGATGTACGACTCGCCCGTGTCTCCGAGTCCGTCGCCCTTCCAGCCCTGGTTGCCCGTCATGACGTCGTCGATCGTCGCGCTCGGAATCTGGACGGCCAGGACGCCGAGAACGCTCGACCCGGAGCCGACGGGCGACGCGACCCACGCCGTCGGGGCATCGAGCGAGGGCTGGTAGGCCGCGTAATCGGCCACCTGCGCGGAATCGACCGAGTTGGAGCGCAGCGACTCGTTGTAGACGGTCGCCAGATTCGACTTCGAGTAGGGGCCGGTGGTGACGTTGGTGCCGAGGTCGACGCCCGAGTAGGCCGAGTAGACGACGTTGCCCTTGGTGTCGAGCAGCAGGACGTCCTCGTAGCCCAGCTGGTACACGAGCTCCCGGTAGTAGTCGTGGAACTTCGCGTGGGCGGCCGACCAGGCGCTTCCGTCACCGGCATCGTCGGTCTTGATCGCCTCGTCGTAGTCGCCGTTGTACGGCACCGTGTAGTGGGTCTGCAGGTAGGCCTGCGGGTTGGTCGTCGGTTCGAAGAGCTTCGGGTCGGTCGTCTCGCCGCTCTGCTTCTCGAGCGCGGGAGCGAACGAGTCGGAGTAGTACTTCGACAGCGCCGTCGTCTCGTCGGCCGACACCGGCGTGCCCTGGAGGGCGTCGAACCCCTTCGTGAAGGCCGCGGTCGATTCGATGGCGCTCTGGTTCCGGCTGTCGAGGACCACGGCCTGCTCGATGCCCTGAAGCGTGCGCTTGAGTTCGGAGGTGCGCGACTCCCGGAGGTTCGTGACCTGCTGGAACGCGGCGTCCTGCAGGGAATTACGACCGTTCACGTAGCCGATGGCGCCGATCACCAGCGTGGCGAGGATGCTCACGGCGAGGAGCATGACGAGGAGCTTCGACTGGATGTCGAGGCTGCCTCGACCGAGGAACGCCCGCCACCGAAATCTTCGCTTCGGGACCGAGGTGACGACGTCGGAGGATTCCTGGCTCACGCGCGTGCTCCCGCGGGACGCTGTCAGTGAGGGGAACTCACCGTCCCAGAGTCAACAATTACCACACGGGTCACTCGTGCACCAGGGGTCGAAAATCGGACAGCAGCACGTACCCCGAGAGGCGCCTCAGCTCGCTACGGCGGCCTGCTGCTCGTAGAGCTCCGTGTAGAGGCCACCCAGGGCGACGAGCTCGTCGTGGGTGCCGCGTTCGACGATCCTGCCCGCCTTGACGACGAAGATCACGTCGGCGCCGCGCACGGTCGAGAGCCGGTGCGCGATCGAGATCGTGGTGCGGCCGCGGGCAGCCGTGTCGAGGGCGGTCTGGACGATGCGCTCGGAGACGGAGTCGAGCGCGCTCGTGGCCTCGTCGAGCACGAGGACGGCCGGATCTTTCAGCAGCACGCGAGCGATGGCGATCCGCTGCTTCTCACCACCGGAGAGACGATAGCCGCGCTCGCCCACCACGGTGTCGTACCCCAGAGGGAACGAGGCGATCGTCTCGTGGATGTTGGCCTGCCGAGCGGCGTCCTCGATCTGCGCCTGCGTGGCGTCGGGCCGGGCATACCGCAGGTTGTCACCGATCGTGGCGTGGAAGAGGTAGGTCTCTTGACTCACGATCCCGATGTTGGCGACGAGATCCTCCTGGCCGATCTTCCGCACGTCGACGCCTGCGAAACGAACGCTCCCGCCCGACACCTCGTAGAACCGCGGGATGAGGTACGACACGGTCGTCTTCCCGGCCCCGGACGGACCGACGAAAGCGGCGAACTGCCCCGGTTCGATGTCGAAGGTGAGCCCGTCGAGAGTCTTCGCCCCGGGCTCGGCGTCCGGGTAGGCGAACGAGACGTCGTCGAACTCGACGCGGCCGAGGGCACTGTGGTTCATCGTCTGAGGCTCCTTCGGGTCGCGGATCGCCGGGTGCAGGTCGAGGTACTCGAAGATGCGGGCGAACAGCGCGCCCGACGTCTGGATGTCGAGCGCGACGCGCAGGAGCGCCATCAGGGGGAACGTGAGCCGGGCCTGGACTGTCGTGAAGGCGACGATCGTTCCGGCCGTGATCGGGATCCCGCCCTGGATCAGGTACGCCGCCACGACGTAGATGGCGGCCGGGATGATCGACAGGAAGATCTGCACCGTGGCGAAGAACCACTGGCCGCTCATCTGCTGACGCACCTGCAGGCCGATCTGGGTGCGGTTCTCGGACGCGTACCGCTCGATCTCCGTGCGCTGCTGGTTGAAGCTCTTCGCGAGCAGGATCCCCGACACGCTCAGCGTCTCCTGCGTGATCGCGGTCATGTCGCTCAGCGACTCCTGCGTCAGGGTCGCGATGCGGGCTCGGACCTGACCGACCTTGCGCTGCGCGATCACGAGGATCGGAAGCAGGATCACGGCGACCACTGTCATCTGCCAGCTCAGCAGCAGCATGGCCACGAAGGCGGCGATCACCGTGACGGTGTTGCCGAGCACGCTCGAGATGGTGTTGCTGAGGACGCTGGCGACACCTCCGACGTCGTTCTGCAGGCGCGACTGGATCACGCCCGTCTTGGTGCGGGTGAAGAACGAGAGCTCCATGCGCTGCAGGTGGCCGAAGAGTCTGATGCGGAGCGCACCCATCACCTTGTTGCCGACCGTCGCGGTCAGGTAGGTCTGCCAGACGCCGATCGCGGCCGACAGGATCCAGAGACCCACCATCGCACCGACGAGCCGGTAGAGGACGGGAACGTTCGGGCCGCCCTTCGGGAACAGCCCTTTGTCGAAGGCCTGCTGGGTGAGCAGAGGCGGCAGGACGCTGATGGCCGCACCCACGAGCACGAGGATCACGGTGATGACGAGCGCGGTCTTGTGCGGGGAGAACAGGCTCTTGATGCGGTCGACCAGATCGGGGATCTTCGGGGCGTTCGCGTTGGCGGCCTTCTGGGCTCGGGCATCGGCTGCCGACACCCGCCCGCCGCGACCACCGCCGCCACCTCGCATGCCCCCGCCGGAGGCCACCTGATCCATCCTGCTCACGGCTTCACTGTAGGCCCGCGAGCGTGCCCCCAGTTGTGGTCGACTTCGGAAAAGGCGGGATGAAGAAGAAATCTCAGTTTATGATGTGGTGGTCCGCATTCCCCGTCCCGACCGGGGAACTACCCGATGCGGCAGAGGTAAAAGCGTGAAATCCCGAAATGACACGACTGTCGACCCCGAAAACTCGACGGCACTAGAACTCGACCATCGTTCGCTTCTCGACACCATCGAGACCATGTGGCCGCAGATCGCACCCATCCAGGGTGCGCGGCTTCGCGACGCCGTCCGCAGCGTTCCGGAATCGGAATGGAGCCACCGGCCGCGGATCCTGCTGGCCGTGGCGGCCAGCCACCGGTCGATCGGATCGACGAGCCGCAGCGCAGCCCTGCCGTGGCTCCGGGCCGTCGACAAGAGCATCCGAGCCGACCCCCAGACGCCGCTCGACATCCGCGCCGGCTATCTGATCCAGCTCGCGACGACGCTCAGGACGCTCGGCGACCAGGTGAAGGCGCGCGAGCACCTCGAGGCGGTTCGCAGCCTCCTCGAGCAGGACCTCTCCGACGACGTCGGCGGCAGGATCGACCTCAGCGCGTCGTTCTCGCTGCAGCTCGGGCTCGTCCGCATCCACCTCGGCGAGTTCGACCAGGCCCTCTTCGCCCTGTCGCTCGCCGAGGGGCTCGCCGACGAACACCTCTCCCCGCCGAGCGCGTCGAGTGCCACTCAGCGCTCGCCTACGTGTCACTCCAACTCGGCGACTTCGCCGGGGCCGAACGCCAGGTCGACCTCGCCGTCCAGCACGCCGAGGGCACCGACCTCCTCCGGTCCACCTTCGCGGCGCTCACGCAGATCACGCGCTACCTCCTCCTGATCGAGCGGGAGAGCGGCGGGGCGGACGTCGACACGACGCTCCGGGACGTCCGGATCGCGACCCGGAACAGCGACTGGGAGGCGCACGCCCTCTACTCCGAGGCCCTGGGCAAGCATGCGACCGGGGCCTGGATCGAAGCGCTCGACCTGCTCGGGCGCGTCACGCGTCTGCTCGCGGGCTTCAGCGGGCAGCTCGTCCTCGATCGGGAGACCCGGATCCTGCGCGCCGAGTCGATGAGGAACCTCGGCGAGGTCGAGCAGTCCCGCCGCGCGATCCTGGCCATCGACCCCGGGCAGCACCATGCCCCCTGCCCGAGTCGCATCCTGGCTCTGGCCTCGTTCACGCTCGGCGACCCGCAGGCGGCCCTGGACGCCCTGGCCGAGTGCCTCGACCTCGCCGACCTGCACTCGACGCGGTCGATGGCGCAGATCTACGCCGTCGAGGCAGCAGCGCACCAGGATCTCGGCGATCTGGTCGCCTCGTCGATCGCCTTCGACCGAGCGCTCCTCGTCGCGGCGATCAACGGGGTGAGCTGGCCGTTCAGGATGCTGCCGACCGAGGTCCTGGAGCGGTTGCTGGCGCGCGCGGCGGACCGCACGCAGCCCGCCGTCGTCGCGGCCCTCATCGAGCGCATGCACGTGACGCCGCGCACCGAGACGCACCCGCTGGCCGACCCGCTCAGCGAGCGGGAGCTCGTGATCGTGCGGCACCTGGCCACCGGAGCGACCCTCAGCCAGATCGGCGGTGAGCTGTTCATCTCCGTCAACACGGTCAAGAGCCACGTGCGCAGCATCTACCGCAAGCTGTCGGCGACGAATCGGCGCGAGGCGATCGCGCGAGCGGCGCAGTTGGGGTTGGCCGACGAGGACTGAGCGGCAGAGAGCTCCCGCGTGGAACAGAAGAAGCCCCCGACCAGACGGCCGGGGGCTTCTTCGTGGTGTGGCTTGGACTACTTGAGGGTCACCGTGGCGCCGGCGGCCTCGAGCTGAGCCTTGGCCTTCTCGGCGGCTTCCTTGTTCGCACCCTCGATGACGACGCCGGGGGCGCCGTCGACGACGGCCTTGGCCTCGCCGAGACCGAGGCTCGTGAGCGCGCGGACCTCCTTGATGACCTGGATCTTCTTGTCACCGGCGGCCTCGAGGACGACGTCGAACGAGTCCTTCTCCTCGACCTCTTCGGCCGGAGCGGCGGGGCCGGCGGCACCGGCAGCGGCGACGGGGGCCGCAGCGGTGACCTCGAAGACCTCTTCGAACTTCTTGACGAAGTCGCTGAGCTCGATGAGCGTGAGCTCCTTGAAAGCCTCGATCAGGTCGTCCTGGCTGAGCTTTGCCATGTTGTTTCTCCTTGTTGTCTAGCTGAAAAAATGGTGGTGATGCGAATACTGCAGCTACTTACGCTGCGGATTCCTGCTTCTCGCGCAGTGCCTCGACCGTGCGAACGGTCTTGGACAGCGGCGCCTGGAAGAGGTAAGCCGCACCGAACAGCGAGGCCTTGAAGGCGCCGGCCAGCTTGCCCAGCAGCACCTCCCGCGACTCGAGATCGGCGAGCTGGTTGACCTCGGACGCGGTCAGGGGGTTACCGTCGAAGTAACCGCCCTTCACCACGAGCTGAGGGTTCGCCTTGGCGAAGTCACGCAGGCTCTTGGCAACGGCGACAGGGTCTCCGTGGACGAAAGCGATAGCGGAAGGGCCAACGAGCTCGGCATCGAAGGAGCTGATGCCGGCGTTGTTCGCCGCGATCTTGGTGAGCGTGTTCTTCACGACGGCGTAGGTGGCGTGCTCCTTGATACCGGTGCGCAGCTGCTTGAGCTGTGCAACGGTGAGCCCGCGGTACTCGGTGAGCAGGACGGCGGTCGAGTCGCGGAACGAGTCCGTGAGCTCGGCGACCGAAGCTTCCTTGTTCGCCATGTCGCTCCTAACGTGTGTGGTGCCGGTAGCCCCCGGGACCTCTGCACGAAAAAGCTCCGCGCGGATGCACGGAGCTTGTCTTTGCAGAACTGGCTTCACACACCTGCGCGGGACGTCTCTCGGAAGAGAACCTTCGGCCGGTGTGATGCTCTTGCGAGCGCACGCCGACAACCAGCGGTCTTGGGCTTCGATCAGTGTAGGCGACGAGCCCCTGCCCCGCAACTCGGCGGTCGCCGCCGGCGTGGGCGGGCTGCCGCAGGTGCGGGCGCGCCGCCGCAGGCGCGCCCTTGCCTGCCGCAGCCCGCCGACACCGGCCCGGCTACTGCGCGGGGACGGGCTCGGGGGCCGGGAGCGGGACCGGCTGGCCCTGGGGTGCACGCTCGAGCGGCAGCCGCACGGTGAAGATCGCGCCGGGGTCGCCGTTCGACGCGGTCACCGTGCCGCCGTGGGAGTTCACGACCGCCTGCACGATCGCGAGGCCGAGGCCGGTGGATCCGGCCTTGCGAGACCGGGAGCTGTCGGCCCGCGCAAAGCGTTCGAACAGGACGGGCATGACCGCAGGATCGATCCCTGGCCCGTTGTCGGACACCGTCACCACCGCCTCGTGAGACTCGTCGTCGCGTTCGAGGGTGACCCAGACCTCGGTGCCGTCGGGCGTGTGCGTGCGAGTGTTGCCCAGCAGGTTCGCGACGACCTGGTGCAGGCGCATCGGGTCGCCGAGCAGCGTGATGGGTTTTTCGGGCACGGAGACCTCGAACTGATGGGTCGAGTCCTGCACCCCCGTGTCGTGCACCGCGTCGAGGACGATCCGCGTCAGGTCGACCTCCTTCTTGATGAGGTCGGTTCCTTCGTCGAGCCGCGCGAGCAGAAGCAGCTCTTCGACGAGGGAGGTCATTCGAACCGACTCCGACTCGATCCTGCCCATGGCGTAGACGACGTCTTCGGGAAGGTCTTTGCCCATGCGTCGGGTGAGTTCGGCGTAGCCGCGCACGGAGGCGAGCGGTGTACGGAGCTCGTGCGAGGCGTCGGCGACGAACTGCCGCACCTTGTTCTCGGACTGCTGGCGGGCCGTGAGCGCGTGGGAGACGTGACCGAGCATGCGGTTCATGGCCGCGCCGACGCGGCCGACCTCGGTGCGGGTGTCGATGTCTTCTTCGGGCACGCGAGCGTCGAGCGCCACCTCGCCGCGATCGAGCGGCATCTCGGCGACACGCGACGCGGTCTCGGCCATGCGCTGCAGAGGGCGCAGCGCGTACTGGACGGTCAGGAGCGCGAAGAAGATCGAGACCGCGATACCGGCGGCGGCGATGATCGCGATGCTGGCGATGAGCTTGGCGACGGGGCCGGTGACGCTCGTGCGCGGGAGAGCGACGACGACGTGGATGGTGGCGACGCCGGTGCCGGTGTTGATGCTCAGCGTGCTGGCCTTCGCGCGATAGCTGCCCAGCGATCCGCCGAGGTTGATGGTCGTGGGTGTGCCGTCGACACCGGTCGCCGGAATGGTCAGGAGTCGATCGCCGATGGACTTGGCGATCCTGACCTCCGGACCGTCTTCGCTCACGCGAAGCTGGATCTGCTGGCTGCCCGTCGCCGCCACCTCGATCGTGTTCGTGAGCTGGCCCCGGCCACCGTCGTTGCCGAGACTCATTCCGCTGGGCACGAGCTGGTTCGTGAAGCGTCCGAGGCTCGACTGGACCTGGTTGTCGAGCTGCTGCTCGAGGACCCGCTGCAGGACGAGCACGCTGAGAGCACCGATCACGATCGCGAGCAGGGCCGCGAGCGCGACGATGCTGAGGACCAGTCGGCGACGGAGGGTCAGAGGACCGCTCCAGGTGCGTGCCCAGCCCCGAACTGCGGCGGCCGGGTGGTGCTGGCTCATGCGACGGGCTTGATCACGTATCCCACGCCGCGGACGGTGTGGATCATGGGTTCTTCACCGGCGTCGATCTTCTTGCGCAGGTAGGAGATGTAGATCTCGACGACGCTGGATTTGCCACCGAAGTCGTAGCTCCAGACGCGGTCGAGGATCTGCGCCTTCGAGAGGACGCGGCGGGGGTTGCGCATGAGGAAGCGCAGCAGCTCGAACTCGGTCGCGGTCAGCTCGATCTCGCGGCCGTTGCGGTTGACCTCGTAGCTCTCCTCGTCGAGGACCAGGTCGCCGACCGTGATTCGCGAGTCGCCGCCTTCCGAGACCAGGGCGGCGGAGCGGCGGATGAGGCCGCGGAGGCGTGCGACGACCTCTTCGAGGCTGAACGGCTTCGTGACGTAGTCGTCGCCGCCGGCCGTGAGACCCGTGACGCGGTCTTCGACGGCGTCCTTGGCGGTGAGGAACAGGATCGGCGTGTCGTCGCCACCGGAGCGCAGGCGGCCGAGCACCTGGAGCCCGTCGATGTCGGGGAGCATCACGTCGAGCACGATGGCGTCGGGCTTGAACTCACGCGCCTGGGTGAGAGCCGACTGGCCGTCGGCGGCCGCCTTGACGTCCCATCCCTCGTAGCGGAGGGCCATGGAGAGGAGATCGGTGAGGCTGTTCTCGTCGTCGACGACGAGAACGCGAAGAGGCGAGCCGTCGGCGCGGGTGAGCCGCGGCGCGGCGGGAGCGGTGATGGGAGCTGAAGTGGTCACCTTTCCAAGTATCTGCCGTTTTCTATGAGCCCCCTGTGACGACCTGATGAGGAAACCCGGGAAATGCCTCATAGGGGATTGAGAACGTCGCGAGAGCACGGGCATAGCCGTCATTTCTAGGGTTCAGCACTGTCGGGCCGTCGGCGCCCGTCCCCCTTCGCCCCTTTCCCGTTCACGCACCCACTAGAGGAGACCCATGTTCTTGACCTATCTGTTCCGCGAGCTCAGCAATCGGCGCAAACAGACGGCCATCATCGCGACAGGCATGGCCCTGGCCATCGCGCTCGTCATCATCGTCAACTCGGTCGCCGGCGGTGTGAAGGCAGCGCAGTCGACCGTACTCGAGTCGGTCTACGGCGTCGGCACCGACATCACGATCAGCCAGACGCAGAGCGCGACGACGAACGGCGGCCGCCCGACGTTCACGTTCGGCTCCGGCGGCGGATCGACGAGCGGCAACAGCACCGCCCTCTCGCAGAGCAGCTTGACGGCGGCGCGCGGGACCGCCACGTTCGCGGCCAGTCAACTCGACACGGTGAAGAAGACGACCGGGGTGAAATCGGCGGCCGCGACGCTCTCCTTGCAGCTCAACGACTTCTCGGGGACGACGAGCCGCACGCAGACGCCATCCGGCACGGGCACCGGCACCGGCACCGGGGGCACGGGCACGGGCGGCTCCGGTTCGGCCGAGGCTCCCGCCGGCGGCCAGGGCGGCGGCTTCGGCGGTGGCTCGTTCAGCTTCGACTCGACCACGGTCACCGGCGTCGGTGTCACGGCCGACGCGGTCGGTCCGCTGACCAGCGTCTCGCTCAGCTCAGGCCGCACCTTCACGGCGGCCGACGCCGGCAAGAACGTGCTGATCGTCGACAAGGCCTACGCGAAGACCAACAGCCTGAAGGTGGGCGGCACGAAGAAGATCGGCAGCACGACCTTCTCCATCATCGGCATCGTCGCCTCGACCTCGTCCTCGTCGACGACCGCGTCGAACCTGTACATGCCCCTCGACACGGCGCAGAAGGCGTCGAGCCTGACCGGCAAGATCAGCACCGTCTACGTCAGCGCCGACTCCGCGAACGACGTGGCGAGTGTCAAGACCGCCCTCGAGAAGGCCCTTCCGAAGGCGACCGTCTCCACCGAGGCCGACCTGGCCTCGAGCGTCTCCGGATCGCTGTCGACGGCCTCGAGCCTCGTCTCGAACCTGGGCACCTGGCTGTCGCTGATCGTCCTCGCAGCGGCCTTCCTCATCGCGATCCTGTTCACCGTCTCCGGTGTCACGCGGCGCACGCGCGAGTTCGGAACGCTCAAGGCCATCGGCTGGTCGAACGGACGCATCGTCCGTCAGGTGGCCGGCGAGTCGTTCGTCCAGGGGCTGATCGGCGGTGTCGCCGGCGTGGTCGTCGGTCTCATCGGGATCGTCGTGATCAACCTGATCGCACCGACCCTGTCCGGTGGAGCGGCCACCACCACGGCGGGTGCGGGCGCTCCCGCCGGTGCCGCTCCGGGAGGCGCAGGGGGCGGCACCGCTCCCGAAGGCGGCGCGGAGTCCGCGGCGCGCTTCGGCGCTCGGGTCGCGTCCACCGCGACCGAGGTCAGCCTGCACGCCCCCGTCGCCGTCACCATCATCGTGATCGCGGTGGCCCTCGCCGTCCTCGGCGGGCTGCTCGCCGGAGCGATCGGCGGCTGGCGCGCCTCCCGCCTCCGACCCGCCGAGGCCCTCCGCAGCGTGGCGTAGCCGCGCTCCCCACCCACCCGCCACGAACGAACGGATCCCATGTACACGCTCGACGACGTCACCAAGACCTACGTCCAGAAGAAACGCACCGTCACCGCCCTCAACAAGGTGAGTCTCGAGATCCCGACCGGTCAGATGGTCGCGATCCAGGGTCCCACCGGCGGCGGGAAGTCGACCCTCCTCCAGATGCTCGGCGCCCTCGACAAGCCCACCTCGGGCTCCGTGGTGCTCGGCGGCAAGCAGGTCTCCTCGCTCGGGGATTCGAAGCTGGCCGACATCCGCGCCCAGGAGATCGGCTTCGTCTTCCAGAGCTTCAACCTCATCCCCACCCTCACCGCCCTGGAGAACGTGGAGACGGCGTTCGCCCGCTCGCCGCTCCCCGAGACGACCAGAAAAGCAAGGCGGCGGCGGCACTCGAATCGGTCGGGCTCGGCGAGCGCGGCGACCACCTGCCGGCCGAGCTCTCCGGCGGCCAGCAACAGCGCGTCGCCATCGCCCGGGCCCTCGTCAAGGAGCCGCAGGTGCTCCTGGCCGACGAACCCACCGGCAGCCTCGACGAGACCACCCGCGACGAGATCATGGAGCTGCTGGAGGGTCAGTGGCGCGACCGCGGCCTGACCTTCATTCTGGTCACCCACGACTCGTCGGTGGCCCGTCGCGCCGAGCGGCGCCTCTACCTCAAGGGCGGCGCCGTCAAAGAGGCGTGATGCGCGCGGTGGTGCGCGGATCGGGAGCCGTCACGAAAGGCACCCGCGATCCGCGCATCGCCGGCATCAGGCCAGGGGGTAGTCGACGCAGGCGAAGCGGCGCGAGTCGGGGGCCCATCCCGCCACGTTCAGCGTGCCCTGCCCGCCGAAGAGCCGCAGCAGGTCGCGTGCGCTCGACGGGTCGGGGTCTCCGTCGTCGAGGCGCAGGATCCGGAGAGCGACGTCGCGGTTCTCCGGGTGGCCCAGCGTGCCCGCCGAGTAGGCGAGGTAGACGAGCGCCGCTCCGTCGGGCGACGGGTGCGGGAACCAGTCGACGGTGTCGCTGTCGACGACGCGCGCCAGGTCCCGTCCGTCGGGCCTCACCCGAGCGAGCTGGGCGTGACCCGGCGCCGACGTGAACCGCTCGGTGGTGAACCAGAGCCACTCGTCGTCGAAGGAGAACTCGGCTCCGTCGTCGGCGTGCTCGTCGGAGGTGACGAACGTCGTCGCTCCGTCGAGGACGGAGACGAGGGCCACGTCGGTCCGCCACTCGGCGGGGCTCGAGGTGCTGGTGGGCACCGATCCGACGATCACGGCGAGCGTGCTGCCGTCGGACGAGACACCGTGGAGGTAGTGCTTGTAGGGCCGATCCGGATGGTCTCTCGTGATCCTGCGCACCTCGCCGCCGGCCAGGGGACCTCGTACAGGTGTCCGTCTCTCCCGCTCACGTAGGCGAACCCGCCCGACGGGGCGAGGACGTGGTCGTTGTTGATCTCCGGCACGCCCGGCATCGGCACAGGAGTGAGCCGGCCGCCCGACACCGGCAGCCGCCAGAGCAGGCCGTCGGCGTTGACGACGAGCTCCCGGCCGTCCGGGGTCCAGTTCGGGGCCTCGACGAGCACCGTGGCGCTCTCGAAGACGACCTCGGTCGACCCGGTCGAGGCATCGACCAGCAGGATCCGCGACGACTGTCTCGGCAGGAGGTTCCGCGCCACCGCTACGAACCCGCGACCTTCGCGGTGCTGCCTCGCACGATCAGGCTCGTGGCGAGTTCCAGCCGCGTCGACTTCAGCTGGGGCTCGGCGCGAAGACGCAGAACGAGGCGCGTGGCCTCCTCCGCCATCTCGGTGAGCGGCTGCCGGACGGTGGTCAGCGGCGGGCCGGTCCACTTCGCCACCTGGAGGTCGTCGTAGCCGACGACGGAGAGGTCGTCGGGGATCGCCAGGCCCAGCGTGCGCGCAGCCTCGTAAGCGCCGAGAGCCTGCATGTCGCTCGCCGCGAAGATGGCCGTCGGCCGGTCGTCGCGCCCGAGCAGACGGGTCGCCTCGGCCGCTCCCGACTCGTGGCTGAAGTCGCCGTGCGGCGAGTATCCGGGCGTCTCGGCGATGCCGGCACCGGCGAGAGCGGCCCGGTAGCCGGACAGGCGCGCGGTGGCGGCGAGGAAGTCGAAGGGGCCGGCCAGCGTCGCGATCCTGCGGTGACCGAGTTCGATGAGGTGACGGGTCGCCAGAAAGCCGCCCATCCAGTTGGCCGAGCCGATGGCCGGCACGTCGGGTGCCGGATCGCCCTCCGGATCGACGATGACGAACGGGATGTTGTGGCTGCGCAGCTGGTGCTGGTTGAGCTTGGAGATGTCGGCGATCACCAGGATCACGCCGGCCGGTTTCCGCTGCAGCACGCCCTCGATCCAGCTCGGGTCGCGCTCACGGCGATCTTTCATGCCGGTGACGACGAGGCTCATTCCGTTCTCACGGGCCACGCGGTCGATGCCGATGACGACCTCGACCATCCACGGGCTGTCGACCGCCTCGCAGACGAGCTCGAGCAGTCGCGCCGGGCTCTGCGTCGTGTTCCGACGGTTGTAGCGTTCCTCGCGCAGGATCCCCGAGACACGATTGCGCGTGTCGAGGGAGACCCCTCGCGACCGTTGAGAACCTTCGAGACGGTCGCGATCGACACCCCGGCCCGCGCTGCCACGTCGGAGAGCTTGGCGCGCGATTCCGCTCCCTGATTTCGCGACCCGTCCGACACAGTCGTCATGTTAGTGGTCACCCCTCCGCCGCTTCGTCGCGCCGATCGGTGTCGCTCGGCCTACCAGGTTTCGGGGTTCGCCCCGTGCGGCACGGGGTCGGGCCGCTCGACGGTACTGGTCAGTTCCACCACGCGCTTCTCGTCGCTGGAACGCAGGATCGCGTCCATCGCCTCGAGGACGTGGAAGGCGAGCCGGCCGGAGGCCCGGTGCGGGCGGTCGGTCTCGATGGCTCGCGCCATGTCGGCGAGTCCGTAGCCGCGACCGGCATCGTCGTAGCCGGCCGAGACCGGCACTTCGGTGAACTCGGGCGCGTCGCTGGTCGAGATCTCGACGGGGTCCGAGAAGCGGTTCGGGTCGGGAACCGCCAGCGTGCCCTTCGTGCCGTAGACCTCGAACAGCGGCGACCGGGTCGCCCACACCTCGAAGCTCACGGTGACGGTCGAGGTGACGCCCGAGGCGTGCTCGAGCAGGGCACTGACGTGCGTGTCGACGTCGACCGGGATCGCCGTCCCTTCGAGAGGCCCGGTCTCGACCTTGCGCTCCCGGGTCGACCTCGTCGCGAGCCCCGAGACGCGCGCGATCGGACCGAACAGCGTCACCAGGCTGGTCAGGTAGTAGGGCGCCATGTCGAAGAGAGGCCCGCCTCCCGGCTGGTAGTAGAACAGCGGCGACGGGTGCCAGCGCTCGTGACCCGGGGCCGACCAGTGGACCTGAGCCGCGACGGGATCGCCGATGGCCCCGCTGTCGAGCACCTGGCGCGCGGTCTGGATGCCGGTGCCGAGCACGGTGTCGGGTGCGCTTCCGACGCGGAGCCCCTTCTCGTCGGCGAGTTCGAGCATCGGCAGAGCCTCCTCGGGCGAGAGGCCGAGCGGCTTCTCGGCGAAGACGTGCTTGCCGGCCTTCAGGGCCCGCGTGCCGACCTCGACGTGCGCCGCCGGGATGGTGAGGTTCACGATCGCATCGATGGCAGGATCCGCGAGCAGTTCGTCGACGGTGAGCGCCGCGACGCCCTGCTCGTCGGCGACCTGCTTCGTGCGGGCAGCGTCGATGTCGGCCACCGCCGTCAGGTGGAGCCCGGGCAGCTTCGGGAAGCTCGCGAAGTACTGCTCGGAGATCTTGCCGACTCCGATGATGCCGACTTTCAGCGGGACGCCCACAGCAGCCCCTTTCGATGATGGTGCGGACGTTGGTGTCTTCGAGGATGTCGACGTGGTGCCCGGGCGTCGAGACGAAGATCCGCCCCGCACCCCACTGCCTGGTCCAGATCGCGGGCGAGGTGACTTCGCGGTTCCAGGGTCCCACGGCCGCACCGCCTGCGTCGTCGTGGCCAGCACGTCGATGTAGTCGTCGTGAAGCACCCAGTACTGCTCGGTGGTCAGCTCGAAGTCGCCGATGCCCTCCGTGATCGGATGCGTCGCCGCCGCGTCCGTCATATGCACCGTGTAGGGCACGTAGTTGTCGGACTGCTCGCCGATCCGCTCCTCGGGAGCTTTTCCCGGGTGCGTCGCGAACTGGCCGCCGATCATGTGCAGGTAGTCGGAGTTGTTGCGATAGGAGTCGGCGATTCCGCCGTGCCAGCCACCGAGGCCGGTGCCGTTCTCGACGGCCAGGCGGAGTCCTTCGAACTCCTCCTTCTCGATGGTGGACATCGTCACCGACTGGACGATGAGGTCGACGGTGTCGAGGTAGTCGCCGTCGGTGTAGATCGCCGGGGACTCCTCGATCCTGACCTCGTAACCGTTCTCCTTCAGGAACGGGACGAACAGGTCGGTGGCTTCGACAGGCTGGTGTCCGTCCCAGCCGCCGCGGACCACGAGGGCCCTCTTGGTCGGGGTGAGATCAACGTCCGGCAAGCGAGCCGCCGATTCCGCCGACCGAGAAGTACCGGTTCAGGAACGAGAACAGGATGATCGGGGGCAGCATCATCACGACCGCGACGGCCATGACGAGACCCCAGTTCGTCGCGTTCTGCTGGAAGAACGTCTCGAGCCCGACCGGCAGCGTGTAATTCGGGTCGGAACGCAAGAACACCAAAGCGATCAAGTAATCATTCCACGCGAGCAGGAACGCGAAGATCGCCGTCGACAAAATACCCGGGAGAGAGTTGCGCAGCACGATACGGGTGAAGGACCCGAACAAGGAAGCACCATCCATCCAGGCCGCCTCCTCGAGAGCGATCGGGATCGAGTCGTAATACGCCGCCATCATCCAGATCGCGACCGACATCGTCGAACCGACATAGATGATCGTGACACCGACGAGGTTGTCGACGAGATTGAACTTCGCGAACAGGATGAACAACGGAATCACCGCGGACACGACCGGCAACGACTGGACCACGAACAACACCAGCGAATACCCCGACACGAGCTTGTTCCGTGCCCGCGACAACACATACCCGGCCGGAGCGGCGACAGCGACCGCGATGACGACCGTGACCACCGTGACCGTGAGACTGTTCGTCAACCAGGTCACCACCGCGGTCTGCGTGAAGATCGACGAGTAATTCTCCAGCGTGAAGTTCCCCTTCACCGTCGACCCCAGCGAGGGCTGGAACGACAACCCCACGACGGCGATGATCGGAACCAACACCAACGCCGTGATGACGACGATCAGCGCGAAACGCCACCACCCGCCGCGCTTGCGCTGCTCGGTCTGAGTACGGCGACGAGTCGCCGTGACCGAACCAGCGGCCTGGTCTTTGACGCGAGCGCGTCGGACACTGAGCGTGCTCATTCGACGTTCACCTTTCGGATCTGGCGGTACAAAACCACCGAGATGATGACCAACACGAGCGTCATGACGAACGCGATCGCGATGCCAGGGCCGGTCTGGAAGTTCTGGAACACGGTCAGATACGCCAACACGACCAACGACTGAGTCGCGTTCACCGGACCACCACCGGTCAGCAAGAAGATCGTCGGGAAATCATTCACGCAGAAAATCGTCATCAAGATCCACGACACGAACGTGGTCCGGGCGATCATCGGCATCGTGATGAACCGGAAACCCTGCCAATTACTGGCACCATCGACCTTCGCCGCCTCGTACACATTGGTATCCACCGACGCCAACGCCGACGACATCATCATCATCATGAACGGGAACGAGATCCACACCTTGAAAACGCACACGACGATCTTCGCCAGCGTCGGATCCGCGAGGAACAACACGTTCCCGAAACCGAGATGCGCGAACAGGATCGGCAACGGCGACTGCGGCGTCGCGACCAACCAGTTCCACGACGTCGCCGACACCACCACCGGAACGATCCACGGCAACAACAACAACACCTTGAACAAACCATTCGCCGGAATATGCGTGCGCAACAACAACGACAACGCCAGGCCCACGATCCACGACCCGAACACACCCACGATCGTGAAGACCAACGTGAACAACGCCGCGTTCCAGAACGACGCCTGAGTCAAAATGTCCGTGTAGTTCTTCAACCCCACGAACGGCCCCGAGTCCAACAAGGTCCCGTTATGCAGAGACTGAATGAACGCGTAGATCACCGGATACAAATTGATCAACAACAACAAGACCAACGACGGCAACGCGAACGCCAACAACGTCCACGTCCGCGGCGTGAACCGCTTCGACTTACGCACCGGACGAGGCGCGCCCGACCCAGAGCCGGAAACACCGACCCCACGCCGGGCACGCCTCAAATTCTCAGCGACGCTAGAGACCGACATGCTTCACTCCTTCGTGACGGACTGGGATGAACGGCCACGCCGCACGGGGATCAGGACGCCTTGATGGCGTTCTGCAGGGTGGTCAGCGCCTCTTTCGAGGTGACCTTGCCGCCGAGGATCGACTGCGTGAAGTTGGTCATCGCCGGCGTGCCGTCGACGGCCGTGACACCCTCGAACAGTGCGTCCCCGCCGGGAGCGGCCCAGGTCTTCGAGATGGGCTGCCAGTCGTTGATGACCTTGACGGCGTTGGCGTTGGCCTTGAAGCCGGCGGTGTCGGCGATCGACTTGAGGACGGGGAGACCGATGCCAGTGCTCTTGGTCCACAGCGGGGACATGTTCTTGTAGTAGTACGTCAGGAACGCCTCGCTGTCTTTCTGCGAGGGGGTGTTCTTGTACATCATGATGTTGTTCGGGAAGAAGAGCGCGCCCTTCTTGCCCGAGGGGCCCGTCAGCGGGTCGCCGACCAGGAGGTCGCCGATGGCCGAGCCGCCGACGTTCTGGTCGAGGGCCGCGCCGTCCCAGCCGAAGCCGAACTTCTTCGCCTTCCACTGAGCCTGGACGTTGGCGCTCGTGTACGTGGCGGACGCGGGGTCGGTGTAGCCCTTCTTCACCAGTTCGAGCATGAAGTCCATGGCCTCGATGTTGGCGCTCGTGACGCAGTTGGCCTTCTGGTTCTCGTCGAAGAGGCCGCCGCCGTTGTTGATCATGAAGCTGACCATGATGTGCGAGCCGGTGAAGTTGCCGGAGCCGGAGCCCTGACCCCAGCCGTAGACGCCGATCTTCTTGAGCGCGGCACAGACGTCGAGGTAGCTCTGCCAGTCGGTGGGGGCTGGACGCCCGCCTTCGCGAGGAGCGACTTCGAGTACCACGACACGCGCATGTCGAGGTTGTAGGGGACGGCCGCGTAGCCGTTCTTGGTCTTCATCGTGTCGACCAGACCGGGGAGGAAGTCGTCGTAGATCCCGTTCTTCTTCCAGCTGTCGAGAAGGTCGTCGGCGTAAGCGATCTTGCCCTGCGCCGCGTACTGGAAAGCCTGCGTACCACCGCCGGAGGAGACGGCGGGCCCGGTGTTCGAGGCGATCGCTGACGAGAAGGTCTGGGTGAAGTTGGCCCACTGGATGACCTGGTAGGTCGACTTGGGGAGGCCGCTGGCCGGCTTGTAGGCGACGGCGATCTGCTTGTCGAGCGTGTTGAAGGTCGTGTTGCCCCAGGGCATGTTCCAGAACTTCAGAGTCTTGGAGCTGGATCCCTTGCCGCCGCCGCCGGAGGTGCAGGCAGCCAGGAGGGCTACGGCCGAGACTCCCGCCGCGCCGCCGAGGAAAGCTCGGCGGGAGAAGGCGGAAGTCGTGATCTTGGTTGGCATGGTCGGTGTCCTTCCGGCCCCAGCAGCTTTGCTGACGCCTATTCCTCTTTGAATAAGAACTGTGTTGCAGTGAAACTTTCGGGCTTCGGGCGGCTTCTTTTGGCCGCCGACGGCCCCGTCAACCACTTGCTGGCATCATCTTCACCGAACGATCCGGCGAAGTCAACGACAATTTGCTGCGGTTATCCCATCGTTATTCGATGAGGTGGCACCAATCGAGCACGAAAGTTTCGTAAGTAGTCGATTGTGTTTCGCCATCCGAGGATGACGAAAGACGGATGCTCAGAGACGAGCCCGGTGGTTCAGGCGCGAATCTTCTCGAGGAAGGCGAGGCTCTCTTCGAGGGCGGTGAAGATGTCGCCCTCGTGGTCGTCGAGCTCGATGACGGGCAGCGCCTGTGGCGCGGCGCGGAGGATGTCGCGGATGGGCAGGACGCCTCGCCCGACTGCGACCTGCTCCTTGTCGTTCTTGGTCTTCGGGCCGTCCTTGACGTGGAGGAACTGGACACGATCGCCGAGGCGCGCGAGCAGCTCGGGCGCGTCGACGCCGCCCACCTCCGCCCAGTAGGTGTCGACCTCCAGGACGACTCCGGCCGGCAGGGCCCCGGCCAGGATCTCGAGAGCGGGCACGCCGTCGATGAGGTTCTCCAGCTCGAAGGCGTGGTTGTGGTAGCCGACGCTCAGATCATGCTCGGCCGCGCGGTCGGCGACGGACCCGAGGTCGCGAGCGATGCTCTCGACGTCTTCTCTCGTGATCCAGCGCGTCTCATCGATGTGGGGGTCGATGATCGTCGAGACCCCGAGCCGCTTGGCCGCGGCGAAGATCGGGTCGAGCTCGTCTTTCGCTGCGGCGGCGACGAGGCCCGCGTGAGCGCTGGGAGCCGAAAGACCGGAGGCGGGAAGCAGTTCGGCGTACTCGTCGACGCGCTCGACGAAACCCCATGGCTCGACCTTCGTGAAGCCGAGGGCTGCGAGCCGGGCGAGGGTACCCGGGAGATCGTCGGCGATGGCCGACCGGACCGTATAGAGCTGAACCGAAGGTGGGACGGTTGACACCTGTTTGTCTCCTCATCGAGCGACGTTTGCGGTGGCGACCCGAGGGGGTCGCCGTCGACCGACACTCACCCTATGGCCACTTCTGTCGAGGCGCAAGCAAAAGATGCAAGACGCTCGACAGCTTTCTCCTCCCGGGAGCTGAAGCTGTGGTTAACTCCTCTCATGTCAGACGCGATGCGCACGTCTGTCCTCGGCACGACGGGGGCGGGCGACCTCTTCCAGCTCCTGCGAGACGGACGACCGCGCACCCGAGCCGAGCTCGCCGCCCTGACCGGTCTCGCGCGATCCACCATCGGCCTCCGCCTCGACTCGCTCACCGACCTGGGCCTCATCGGGCCCGTGGCCGACGCCGTGTCGACCGGCGGCCGGCCGCCGTCCCGGGTCGCGCTTCGCCCGTCTTCGCGAGTCGTCCTGGCCGCCGACCTCGGCGCGAGCCACGCGCACGTCGCGATCAGCGATCTCATGGGCGCCGAGCTCCTGAGCCACCGCGAAGAGCTCGAGATCGGCCTCGGCCCCGAACACGTGCTGGGCTGGATGATCGAGCACGCCGACGCGCTGCTCGCCGAGCTCGGAAAGACCCGTCGCGACCTCATCGCCGCCGGCATCGGCCTGCCCGGGCCGGTCGAATTCTCCACCGGCCGCCCGGTCAACCCGCCGATCATGCCCGGCTGGGACGCCTTCGACGTGCCGGGCTGGGTGCAGCAGCACATCGACGTCCCCGTGTTCGTCGACAACGACGTCAACATCATGGCCCTGGGCGAGCGTCAGCACTCGTGGCCGGACGTCGATCACCTCTTCTTCCTCAAGGTCGCCACCGGAATCGGCTCCGGCATCATCTCGGGCGGGCAGCTCCAGCGCGGCGCGCAGGGCATCGCCGGCGACATCGGCCACATCCCCGTCTCGCGAGGTGCGGGCATCGCCTGCCGCTGCGGCAACACCGGCTGCCTCGAGGCCGTCGCCTCCGGGCCGGCGATCGCCGCCGGTCTGCGTCGCGAGGGCGTCGAGGCGGCATCCGGATCCGACGTGATCGAACTCGTCCGCGGCGGCGACATCGACGCCGTGCGGGCCGTCCGGCAGGCAGGGCGCGACATCGGCGAGGTACTCACGACCTGCGTCAGCCTCATCAACCCGTCGGTGATCGCCATCGGGGGGTCGATGGCGGAGGCCGGCGAGCATCTGCTCGCGGGGGTCCGCGAAGTCGTCTACTCGCGCTCGATGCCGCTCTCGACCGAACACCTCACCATCGTGGCCTCGCGGGCGGGCGACGACTCCGCGATCCTCGGCGCCAGCATGCTGGCCATTCACTACGCGCTGTCGCCGTCCGGCCTCGACACGCTCGCCGCCTCCTCCTGAATCTGCCCCTCGATCGCCTTTCGTCGAGAGACAATGGTCGGGTGACCCTCGTTCAGCCGACCCTCTCCCTGTGGGACGAACCGGCTGAGCCCACCCTCAACCACAGGCAACGCGTGCTCGCCGACTCGACCGATCGCGTCGCGTGGCTCCGGGCTCGGAGCCGCGGCATCACCGCCACCGACGTGGCCCGGCTGTCGAGCGCGGCAGCCGTCCAGGCCGTCGTGCTCGACAAGCTCTACGGCAACGGCTTCCGCGGCAACGACTACACCGACCACGGTCGGGCCCGTGAGCCCGTGATCGCTCGCTGGGTGAGCCGCAACCACGCCATCGAGCCGAGCAGCCTCCTCTTCCATGCGCAGGGCCAGAAGCTCCATCTGGCCACACCCGACGGCGTCGCCGAGCGTTCCGACGGCACCGTGGTGCTCTGCGAGATCAAGACGACGTCGAAGGCCTGGCGAAGCATCCCGCGCTCGTACCTCCGTCAGGTCTGGTGGCAGCAGTACGTCCTCGGTGCCGAGCGCACCCTCGTCGTGTGGGAACAGCACGTCGACTTCGTCCCACTCGCCGGCCCGCCGGAGTGCCAGTGGGTCGAGCGCGACGACAACGAGATCCACCAGCTGGTGAACCTCGCCGATCAGGTGCTGGAGACGCTCGCCCGCTCCTGACGAGGCAGGTCGGAGTCGGGGCGCAGGATCCGCAGGCGGCTGACCCAGATCACGAGCGCCGACATTCCGACGACGAACGCCGTGATCGCGATGCAGTAGAGCGTCACGGAGCCGGCGCCGATCGTGACGACGTTCAAGAACGGGTACGGCACGAAGTCCTGGCCCCGGAGCAGGATCACGATGAGCCAGATCACCGGGTAGATCAGGAAGTACCAGAGCCTCTTCCACGCGATCGACGAGCGGTCTCCGAACAGGATCCACTGGAGGACGGCCACGACGGGGATCACGCGGTGGAGGATGTTGTTCGACCAGGCCACGTTGAAATCGCCGAGCGGGCCGTTGGCCAGCAGGAGGTTGTAGACCACTCCGGTCGTCGCGATGTACGTGATGGTCGCGGCGTGGGCGACGGTCAGCCATCCCGGCTGCGAGCGGGAACGCAGCCCATACGCCGCCGCGACGAGGAAGACCGCGCCGACGAAGATGTTGCTCTGGATCGTGAAATACCCGAAGAAGTTCACGAAGCGGTAGCCGGGATCGTTCTGGCTCTCGATCCACTGGGCCGTGATGGCCACGATGATTGCCACGGCCGCAGCCACGCGGAGAAGTGCGAAGAGTTGTCTCACACGCCCGAGGGTACCGAGCAGATGGATAGTTTCCCGAGCAGTGACACCCCTGAAACACAGCGGACTCATCGTCCGCCTTTACTGAGAGGAGCAAAGGCGCCTGACCCGACAGCCGCACGAATCGACGATGGAGAGCTCGATGACGACGACGACCGAAAGTCCGGCGATGACCAGCACGATGCGCGCCGTGGTGATCACCGAGAACGGCGGCCCGGACGTCCTGACGCCGGCGGACATCCCGACGCCGGGGCGCCAGGGCTCCGAGGTCCTCATCCGGGTGGTCGCCGCCGGCGTGAACCCGTTCGATGTCGAGGCGCGCAAGGGCCTGGCAGGACGATGCGGCTCACCGGAGCTACCGGCGGTCCTGGGTTGCGACTTCAGCGGAGTCGTCGTCGAGAGCCCGTATGCGGCTCACCCGCTGAAGCCGGGATACGAGGTCTACGGCGTCGCCTCCGTCCCGCGATCACCCGGCGCCTACGCGGAATACGTCAGTGTCCCGGCGCTCCAGGTGGCTCGCAAGCCGAAGTCCCTCTCGCACCTGGAGGCCGCCGGTGTGCCCCTCGCCGCCCTCACCGCGTGGGGTCTCGTCGTCGACGTCGCGAAAGCGCACGAGGGCCAGCGCATCCTGATCCAGGCGGGTGCCGGCGGCGTGGGCCACTTCGCCGTCCAGTTCGCCGCCTACTTCGGAGCGCACGTCATCACGACCGGATCACCGCGCAACGCCAGCTGGCTGCGGCAACTCGGTGCGACCCAGGTGATCGATCACACCACGCACCGCTTCGAGAGCGAGGTCTCGCAGGTCGACGTGGTGATCAACCTCGTCGACGATGCCGACGTCGCGAGCCGTTCGCTCGACGTGATCCGCCCGGGCGGCCTGCTGGTGCACGTGCCCGTCGGAGACATGGCCGGACTCGACGACAGCGCGACGGCCGCGGGCGTCCGGTTCACCGACTACGCGATGGCGCCGGATGCCACGTGCCTGGCCATCATCGCCCGACTGCTCGACTCCGGCGACGTCAGCGTGTACGTCGACGACGTCTACGACCTCGAAGACGTCGCGGATGCGCACCGCCTTCTCGAGCGCGGACACACCCGGGGAAAGCTGGTGCTCAAGATCGCCGAGGACTGATCGCCGGATCGGCAGTCTTCGGGGACGACGAAGGGCCCGCACCTCGTGAGGTGCGGGCCCTTCGTGCAAGCCTTGAGGCCCACCCGAGCGCCGCCGTCGAACGGTGGCGCCTACCGGAGGCTACAGAGCGTTGACGTCGAGGGGGATGCCAGGACCGAAGGTGGTCGAGACGGTGCCCTTGGTGATGTAGCGGCCCTTGGAGGAGGACGGCTTGAGGCGCGTGACCTCGTCGAGAGCGGTGTCGAGGTTGGCGTTGAGCTGCTCTTCGGAGAAGCCGGCCTTTCCGATGACGAAGTGCACGTTGGCGTGCTTGTCGACGCGGAACTCGATCTTGCCGCCCTTGATGTCGTTCACGGCCTGAGCGACGTTCGGGGTGACGGTGCCGGTCTTCGGGTTCGGCATGAGGCCGCGGGGGCCGAGAACCTTACCGAGACGACCGACCTTGCCCATGAGCTCGGGCGTCGAGACGGCCGAGTCGAACGACGTGTAGCCGCCGGCGACCTTCTCGATGAGCTCGTCGCCGCCGACCTCGTCGGCGCCGGCAGCGATGGCGGCCTCGGCCGCAGCGCCCGTCGCGAAGACGATGACGCGAGCGGTCTTGCCGGTGCCGTGGGGCAGGATGACGGTGCCGCGCACCATCTGGTCGGCCTTGCGCGGGTCGACGCCGAGCTTCAGCGCGACCTCGACGGTCGAGTCGAACTTCTTGGAACCGGTCTCACGAGCGACGGCGACGGCCTCGCTGGTGCTGTAGAACTTGCCTGCCTCGATCTTCTCGGCAGCGGCGCGGTACGCCTTTGACTTCTGAGCCATGTGAAATCTCCTGATTTCGAGAGCGTGGTAACGAGCCTGGCCGGCTCTCCCACTGGATGTCTTGGGGGGTGTCGTGCGAGTGGGCGGTGAGGCCTACGCGTCGACGGTGATGCCCATGGAACGAGCGGTGCCGGCGATGATCTTCGCCGCAGCGTCGATGTCGTTGGCGTTGAGGTCGGCCTGCTTGGCGGTGGCGATCTCGCGGACCTGCTCCTGCGTCAGCTTGCCCACCTTGACGGTGTGCGGCGTGGCGGAACCCTTGGCGAGACCGGCGGCCTTCTTGATGAGCTCGGCGGCCGGGGGCGTCTTGAGGATGAACGTGAACGAACGGTCTTCGTAGACGGTGATCTCGACGGGGACGACGTTGCCGCGCTGCGACTCGGTCGCGGCGTTGTACGCCTTGCAGAACTCCATGATGTTCACGCCGTGCTGACCCAGGGCCGGGCCGATGGGCGGGGCGGGGTTCGCGGCGCCGGCGTTGATCTGAAGCTTGATCAGACCCGTGACCTTCTTTTTCGGTGCCATGTTGTTTTCCTTCTTTATGGGTTCGAACTCGTTGCGGTTGCAACGTGCTCTCCCGGACTGGGATGACCCGAAATCCGGTGGTGTGAAAAGCTGTGGTGCGGCCCGGCGGGAACCGGTCGCAATCGGCTCAGAGCTTGGTGACCTGGTCGAAGCTCAGCTCGACCGGCGTCTCGCGCTCGAACAGCGAAACGAGCACCGTGAGCTTACCCGATTCGGGCTTGATCTCGTTGATCGTTCCGGGAAGTCCTGCGAACGAGCCCTCCTTGATCGTGATCGTCTCGCCGATCTCGAAGTCGACCTCTGCGGGGATGACCCGCTGGGCGGCCTTGCCACCCTTCGCTCCGCCCTTGGCGGCCGGTGCGGCCTCCTGCACCTGGACGAGGCTCTTCAGCATGTTGAAGGCCTCCTCGAAGCGCAGCGGCGTCGGGTTGTGGGCGTTGCCCACGAAGCCGGTGACACCGGGGGTGTGACGGACGACCGACCAGCTGTCTTCGTTGAGGTCCATGCGGACGAGGACGTAACCGGGGATGCGAACGCGCGTGACGAGCTTGCGCTGACCGTTCTTGATCTCGACGACGTCCTCCATCGGGACCTCGACCTGGTAGATGAAGTCTTCCATCGTGAGCGAGACCATGCGGTTCTCGATGTTCTGCTTCACGCGACGCTCGAACCCGGCGTAGGAGTGGATGACGTACCACTTGCCCGGCTTGCCGCGGAGCTCGTAGCGGAAGGCCTCGTACGGGTCGACCTCGGTCTCTTCTTCTTCTTCGGCATCGGCCGCGTCGGTCTCGGCGGCCTCGATGTCGGAGACGGCGTCGAACGCGCCCGCGGCGTCGCCCTCGGCCTGGAGGTCTTCTGCCACCTCTTCGGCTTCGTCTTCGGTCGCCTCGACGGCCGCTTCGGCCTCGTCGCTGGAGTCGATGTCGAGAGCATCGTCGACGACCGCGTCGGCCTGCTCGTCTTTCGCCTCGTCGAGACTGTCGAGCAGCTCGTCGAGGTTGACGACGTCGGACGCACCGGACTCGTCGTCGACCTCGAGGGCCTCGTGCTCGGCGGAGTCGACGGACAGCTCGTCGGCCGTCTGCGTCGAGCCCTCTTGGACCTCTTCGACCTCGGAGGACTGCTCGGCGGCGGTGGCGAGATCGATGTCGTCGCGCTCGTTCTTCGGCAAGGGTTCTTCTTTCGGTGGAATGGGGCGGGTCGCCTCGTGGAGTGGGACGCCCGGGGTCGTGATCGGGTGGGCAGGTGGGTCAGGCCGCGAGGAAGGCGACCGACAGCTCACTAGCTCGCATTGACGCCGTTACCGAACACGTACTGGACGAGGAAGCCGAACAGCGTGTCGAGGCCGAACACGAGCGCCATCATGATGACGACGAAGACCAACACGACGAGCGTGTAGCTGACCAGCTCTTTGCGGGTCGGGGTGACGACCTTCTTGAGCTCGTTGATGACCTGGCGCAGGAAGAGCGCGATGCGCGCAAAACGACCGCGGCGCGCTGCACCGTCGGCTCTCGCGATCGCGACGACGTCCTCGCTGGGAACGTCTACGTCTTTTCTCGCCACTGTCGTACTTACCTTCCGAGCTTCGGCCTGGAGTTCTGTTGAGCGCCAGGGCCTTCGTCCAATTCGTACGTCTGCACGAAGCGGGCTGCAGGGCGGACAGGACTTGAACCTGCAACCTGCGGTTTTGGAGACCGCTGCTCTACCAATTGAGCCACCGCCCTTTGGATACCGGAACCCCCGGCCTTTCGGCACGAACTTCGCCCCGCTACCTTCGCAGGGCAGAGAAAAGCTTGGTGGATTCCACCACCGCAGACAAGTGTAGGTGACCCACCTGGGCAAGTAAAGTTGGGCGCCGGGCTCGGCATGTCGCCCCGTGTCACACGGCGAAGCCTCCCGTTAGGCTGTGCGGGTGAACAGCGCCGACTCCCGTGTCCGTCTTCCCCGCCTCTCCACTCGCATCGCCGCGATTGCGGAATCGGCGACGCTCAAGGTCGATGCGAAGGCGAAGGCTCTCCAGGCCGAAGGCAAGCACGTCATCAGCTACGCCGCGGGCGAACCGAACTTCGCCACGCCCGAGCACATCGTCGAAGCGGCGGTCGTCGCCGCTCGCGACCCGAAGAACCATCGCTACACGCCGGCCGCCGGACTCCCCGACCTCCGCGAGGCGATCGCGCAGAAGACCCTGCGCGACAGCGGCACCCACGTGACGGCGTCGCAGGTCATCGTCACCAACGGCGGCAAGCAGGCCGTCTACCAGTCGTTCGCCGCGATCGTCGACGACGGCGACGAGGTGATCCTGCCCACCCCGTACTGGACCACGTACCCCGAGGCCGTGAAGCTCGCCGGCGGCGTCCCCGTCGACGTCTTCGCCGGCGCCGACCAGGGCTACCTCGTCACGGTCGACCAGCTCGAGGCCGCGCGCACGGCCCGCACGAAGGTCCTGCTGTTCGTCTCGCCGTCGAACCCGACCGGCGCCGTCTACTCCGAAGAGCAGACCCGCGCCATCGGCGAGTGGGCGCTGGAGCACGGCATCTGGGTGATCACCGACGAGATCTACCAGAACCTCGTCTACGACGGCGTCAAGGCCGTCTCGATCACGCAGGCCGTTCCCGAGCTGCTCGACACCGCGATCCTGGTCAACGGCGTCGCCAAGACCTACGCCATGACCGGCTGGCGGGTCGGCTGGATGGTGGCGCCCGCCGACGTCACCAAAGCGGCGTCGAACCTCCAGTCGCACCTCTCGTCGAACGTGTCGAACATCTCGCAGCGCGCTGCCCTCGCCGCGTTGACCGGCCCACAAGACTCGGTCGAGACCATGCGTCAGGCCTTCGACGCACGCCGCAAGACCATCGTGGCCGAGCTCAACACGATCCCCGGCGTCGTGACGCCGACACCCCAGGGCGCCTTCTACGTCTACCCCGACGTCACCGGCCTCCTGGGCCGGGAGTGGGGTGGGGTCACCCCCACGACGAGCCTCGAACTCGCCGACCTCATCCTCGACCAGGCCGAGGTCGCGACGGTGCCCGGGGAGGCCTTCGGGCCGAGCGGCTACCTGCGGCTGTCGTATGCGCTGGGTGACGACGCGCTCCTCGAAGGCGTCCACCGCCTCCAACGCCTCTTCGCCTAGCGCGGCGCCCGGGGGCGCGATCTGCCATGACGCCGCACCGCGCTCCCCGCTCAGCGCGGCGCCCGGAGGCGTGAGCTGCAAGGCGGAGGACGCCGCGCATGGCGGAGCCATTCGCAAGGACGACAACGCCGCAGACCGCCCCACCGCTCAGCGCGGCGCCCGGAGGCGTGAGCTGCAAGGCGGAGGACGCCGCGTATGGCGGAGCCATTCGCAAGGACGACAACGCCGCAGACCGCCCCACCGCTCAGCGCGGCGCCCGGAGGCGTGAGCTGCAAGGCGGAGGACGCCGCGTATGGCGGAGCCATTCGCAAGGACGACAACGCCGCAGACCGCCCCACCGCTCAGCGCGGCGCCCGGAGGCGTGAGCTGCAAGGCGGAGGACGCCGCGTATGGCGGAGCCATTCGCAAGGACGACAACGCCGCAGATCGCCCCACCGCTCAGCGCGGCGCCCGGAGGCGTGAGCTGCCAGGCGGAGGACGCCGCGTATGGCGGAGCCATTCGCAAGGACGACAACGCCGCAGATCGCGCCCCCGGGCGCCGCGCTCAGAGGGTGAGGCCGAGGAGGATCGGTTCGGGGTGAAGGACCACACCGAACTCCGCCGCCACCCGGCTCTGCACGTAGCGGGCCAGTTCGGCGACCTCGTCGGCCGTGGCGCCGCCCCGGTTCGTGATGGCGAGGGTGTGCTTGGTCGAGATCGCCGCGCCCGAGCCGGGCAGGTGGAACCCGCGCGCGATGCCGGCGTGCTCGATGAGCCAAGCGGCACTGAGCTTCACCGGCCCGGGGGTGAAGGTGGGCGGAGGCGCGGGTTTCTCGCCCAGCGGGACCACGCGATCCTGCGGTTCCGCCTGGGTCTCCCACCGCGGTGCGTCGGCCGGGACTCCTTCGAGGGCTTCGCGAGGCACGATCGGATTGGTGAAGAACGAGCCGCTCGAGGCGGTGTCGCGATCGGCAGGATCGAGGACCATTCCTTTCGACGCGCGCAGGTCGAGCACGCGGGCGCGCACGTCGGCGAGCGCCACCCGGGCGCCGAGCGGCACGTCGAGGGCGGTGGCGAGCTGCCCGAAGGCCACCGGGGCCGACACTCCCCGCCGTCGGCGAGGAGGAACTCGACGGCCGTGATGACCCCGAGGCGCGCAGGATCCGTGAGCCCCGGCTTGAACACGCTGGTCCGGTAGTCGAGGCCCAGGTTCGCGCGCGGGATGCGGAGGAACTCTGCCGTGTCGGCGTCGAGGAAGTCGACGCTGACGACGGTCTCGGAGACCTCCTGGCCGTACGCGCCGATGTTCTGGACCGGGGCCGCCCCGACGGAACCGGGGATGCCGCTCAGCGCTTCGATGCCCGACCAGCCGCGGGAGACGGTGAGCGCGACCAGTTCGTCCCACGGTTCGCCCGCGGCGACGCGGAGGCGCACCTCGCCCTCGGCCGCGTCGAGGACGTCGACCCCTCGGGTCGCGACGTGGATCACCGTGCCGGGGAAGCCCTCGTCGGATGCGACGAGGTTGGACCCTCCGCCGAGGACGAACCAGGGCTCTTCGGCGACGAACGCCTCGCGGGCCAGGGTGAGGAGCTCGTCGTGCGTCGTGGCCTCCACGAGGCGGGCAGGCGTTCCGCCGACCTGCATCGTGGTGAGCTCGGAGAGCTTCGTCACGCCCAGGCCACGCGCACCTGAGCCTTGCCCAGGACGGTCGCGCCTTCGAAGGTCACGGTGAGGTCGACGCGGGCCGTGTTCGCCTCGGGGTCGACCTGGCCGACCTTCGCGGTGACGGTCAGGACGGCGCCGTGAGCAGGATCGACGACGACCGGTCGCGTGAACCGCACCTGGTAGTCGGAGACCCACCCTCCGGCGGGGACGGCGTCGCCCTCGAGCCAGGAGACGACCGGCTGCACCGCCGTGCCCATGGTCAACATGCCGTGGGCGAGCACCCCGGGGAGGCCGACCGAGGCGGCGACGTCGTCGCGGTAGTGGATCGGGTTGAAGTCGCCCGAGGCTCCGGCGTAGCGCACGAGCGAGTCGCGCGTCAGCGTGAAGTCCTGCTCCGCGACGATCTGCCCGACCTCGAGGCCGGCGACCGCGGCGCTCATTCGTCGCCCCGGACGACGAGGGTCGAGGTGGTCGTGACGACGTGCTCGCCCTCACCGTCGACCATGACCGACTCGGCGGTGACCATCGAGTGGCCGCCCAGCGACTTGACGCTCGCCACGGTCAGGGTCGCGGTCAGTTCGTCGCCTGCGACGATCGGCCGCGAGTAGCTGAACCGCTGGTCGCCGTGCACGACGCGCGCGAAGTCGATGCCGGCGTCGGGAGCGGCGAGGAGCTGCTGGAGGGTGGCCTCCTGCACGACGATCGCGAACGTCGGCGGAGCCACGACATCGCGGAAGCCGGCGGCGCGCGCGGCCTCCGGATCGAGGGACAGGCGGCTCGTCGACGACGTCGCGCGAGCGAACTCGCGGATCTTCTCGCGACCGACGAGATAGGGACTCACGGACGGGAAGGACCGCCCCTGGAGCTCGGGGTTCACAGACACGCGGGCAAGTCTAGGACGTGGTGATCGTGACGCCGGAAATCGGCGGGAATCGAACGGGGCGACCCCTTCTCAGGAGACATTTCACGGCGTAGTATCGCGCTCACGTCTGGGATGGTAACTCGACGTGAGTGCCCGTTCAGATGACGCCGAAGAACGACCCTGGTTCTGATCCGCCGAGGATGCCTACGAGCATCCAAGGGTGCGGCGCCGTCCGGGTACCAGGTGTGCTCCGCCCGAGCGACTCGGTCGGGGCACACCGCCTCGTTAACGGCACGTCGGTGCGTTCGCGCCCCGCCCACCCCTGGGGCGTGTCTCTCGATTGACCGCAGGCGAGTCGAGAGACACGCCCTAGGCTGGGACGATGCTGAACAGAGCCCGGTATCTCGCGCTCTCGTCGCACCCTGGGCCGACGCTCGCTGTCACCGTCCTGTCGGGGCTGCTGGCGGCCTCCCTCGGGTACCCGGTCGCGCGGATCCTGGTGATCGCCCTCGCGATCCTGCTCGGTCAGCTCTCGATCGGATTCTCCAACGACTGGATCGACGCGGGGCGCGACTCCGCCACGGGGCGCACCGACAAGCCGGTCGCGCAGGGCCTCGTTCCGGTGGCGGATGTGCGGCGCGCCGCCGTCTCGACCCTCGTGATCGGACTCGCCGTCTCGATCGCCCTCGGGCCCGCCGCGGCGATCGCGCACGCCGTGCTGATCCTCTCCGGCTGGGCCTACAACGTGGGCCTCAAACGGACGCCGGCGTCCGTGCTGCCGTTCATCGTGAGCTTCGGGCTGCTCCCCGCCGTCATCACCCTCGCCGGTCAGGAGGGCGTGCCGCCCGCGCCGTGGGCGGTGCTCGTCGGCGCCGTGTTCGGGGTGTCGATCCACTTCACGAACGTCCTGCCCGACCTGGCCGACGACGCAGCGACCTCCGTGAGGGGCCTGCCCCACCGACTCGGCGCCCGGATCTCGGGCCTGGTCGCCTTCGGAGCTCTCGTCGTCGCCGCGCTCCTCGTCCTCGTCGGGCCGCTCGTGGCACATCCGGGGACGACCGTGACGCTCGCGTCGGTGATCGGCCTCGTCGTGTCGCTGGCCATTGCAGCGTGGGGCGTGTGGCTCGTCTCGACCCGCCCTCCCGGGAGACTGCTGTTCCGTCTCGTGATCCTGGCCTCGCTCGTGATCGCGGTCGAGCTGGTGCTCAGCGGAACCCGCCTGGCGTCGTAGCGGCCCCTTCGACGAGCAGGATCAGCTCCAGGTCATCGAATAGGACCGAGCCAGCAGGCGCTTGGCCGGGGTCGCCAGCACGAGTCCGAACCCGGCGTCGCGAGTCGCCCGGCGGATGCTGCCCGCGGGTCGCCCCATCGCCATGTTCGCCTCGGCCTGCCGCGCTGCTCGCTTGGCCACGCGCATCCGGCGGACCTCGAAGTCGTCGAGGGCTTTCCTGTCGATGCGATCGCGACCGACGGCCCCGGTGAGGAGCGGCGCCAGCTCGGCGGCGTCGAGCCAGCCCAAGTTCATGCCCTGTCCACCGATCGGGCTGATCTCGTGCGCGGAATCGCCGATCAGGATCACGCGGCCGACCACCATCCGCTCGGCCAGTCGCCGACGGGTGACGAACGCGCTCAGCATCGAGTTGCTCGTGGGATCGACCCGGCTCCCGATCCTCCCGCCGATCAGTTCGGCGAGCATGTCGGCGGTCGGACGCACCATCGGCTCACCGGTGTGCACGACGAAACGCCGCAGGCCACCGGGCAGCGGGAACGACTCGACCACTCCCCGGCCTCGAGGTGGATCACGGCGTCGTCCGCGTCGCCCGTGTCGTCGCGGAAGTCGCCCATCACGAAGGGGTCGTCGTAGATCTTCAGGGTCGCCGGGATCCGCAGCAGGGAGCGAACCGCGCTGCGAGCGCCGTCGGCTCCGACCACGAAGCGCGCCAGCTCGAACACGTCGTGCCCTCCGGAGCGTCCGTGGAGCCGGACGTGGCCGGGGTCGACGTCGTCGATCCCCCGCAGTTCGACGCCACGCTGCAGAGCCTGCGGGTTCAGGGCCTCGAGCCGGGCGCTGATGATGGCCTCGGTGCGGTGCTGAGGGAGGGACGCCACGAAGGGGAACTCCGCCGAGACTCCTGCGAACGACACGGCGCCGAGGGTGCGGCCGGCGCTCTTCGCGACGCCGCGGCTGATGTGCACCGCCTCCCCCACCACGTCGTCGGCGACACCGACGCGCGAGAACGCCTCCAGGGCGGGCGGATGGACGCCGATGGCGCGCGACAGCGCCGAGGGCGAGACGCGCTTCTCCCAGACGGCGACGTCGAGACCCCGCTCGGCGAGCAGAGCCGCGAGGAACATGCCCACCGGCCCGCCGCCGACGATGACGACGTCACGCACGAGCGCCCCCGGGAGTCTCACCGGATTCGTGGGTGAGCAGCAGCCGGAACGGCCACTGCGGCACCACCAGCCACCCGCTCGGCACGGCGGCGGCGAGCTCGGACCGACGATAGCTGCGCCGGATCGACAGGAGACCGTCGTGGTGGATGAACGAGCCCCGGAACGTCGCCGCCGTCGCCACCCCGTACGCCGCGTAGGCGACCCGCCCGCGCGCGATGTCGTTGTGGAGCACGAGCTTCCGGGCAAGACGTTCACTGTCGTGCAGCAGCGCGCCGAACGCCTCGGGGTCGAGGTGGTGGAGCACGTGGTTCGACACGACGAGGTCGAAGGTTCGCCCGGCTTCGACGAGCGTGCGACTCGCCGTCCGCTCGAAGGTCACCTGGGGCACCTGCGGCCGTCCGGACGCGTAGTCGAAGGCGCGGGGGTCCGGGTCGATCGCCGTGATCTGCAGGGGGTGGCCGTCGGCCGCCGACCACCCGGCCAGGGCTCGGGCGACGTCACCGCCGCCCGAGCCGACGTCGAGCACGGTCAGGGGTTCGCGCGAGGCCTTCGCGAGGGGCAGGATCCTGCGCCGGTAGACCGTGCGCCAGCCCGCGACGAGACGGTTGACGAGGTCGAAGTGGCCGTAGGTGGCTTCGAGGGCGCTCTGATCGCACTCCGGGTCGTCCATCAGCTCGAGGCTGGTCGTCTCGCGTCGACGCAGATCGACGCGTCCTCGCGCGGGAGGGGCTTTCTTGCCGTCGACCGGGGCGGTCACGACGTCGGCTGGCGGACGGGCTGACGGTGGACGGCCGGACGTCGCGGTGCGGCGATCGTCGCGGGCTGGCGCCTCAGGGTCATCAGCGCCGACTCGACGGTGAGTCCGGGGCCGAAGGCGAGAGCCGCGACGCGCTCGGGGCCGTCGACGGCCCCCAGCAGAATGCGGCGCAGGACGAACAGGATCGTGGCGCTCGACATGTTGCCGTACTCGCGGAGGACGTCGCGCGAGTCGGCGAGCTGCCCCTCCGAGAGCTCGAGCGCCGTCTGCACCCGGTCGAGGATGCTGCGGCCGCCCGGGTGGACGGCCCAGCGGTCGACCGATGCGGGTGCGCGACCGTCGAGGCGCGCATCGCGCGCGAGCAGGGGCTTCAGGATCTCGCCGATGTTCTGCTCCAGGAGCCTCGGCACGTAGGTGGAGAGCACCATGTCGAACCCCTGGTCGCCGATGGTCCAGGCCATCTCGCTCTCGCCCTCGGGGACCAGCGCGCTCTCGAAGGCGTCGAGCTCCAGAAGGGGTGTTCCGACCGGAGCCGGGCGGGCCGTCACGAGGGCGGCCGCGGCTCCGTCGGCGAACACCGAGTTCGCGACGATGGTGTCGGTGTCGTCGGTGACGTGGAGATGCAGCGAGCACAGCTCGACGCAGACGACGAGGACGACCGCGGCGGGGTCGGCGAGACAGAACTGCTGAGCGGCTCGAAGAGCCGGGAAGGCGGCGTAGCAGCCCATGAAGCCCAGGTGCAGACGCTGCGTCGATGGGGCGAGACGGAGACCCTGCGCGACGGCCAGGTCGACGCCGGGCGCCGAGAAGCCGGTGCACGAGACGGTGATGACGTGCGTGACGTCTTGCGCGGTGAGATCCTGCGCCCCGCTGCTCGCCAAGGTCTTTCGAGCCGCCTCGAGGGCGAGCGGCCCGGCGTGAGCGACGTACGCCGCGTTCCGGGCGCCGGTGCCCGGGGCGGCTGCACCCGGTTCGAGGAACGCAGGATGCTCGGGGCCGGCACCGGGAACGAGCTCGTCGAGCACGGTGTGACGGGTCTCGATGGCCGACGCGTCGAAGGCGGCGGTGACGAGGCGCTTGCCCAGGCGGCCGAAAGCGGGCTGGGAGGCGAACAGATCGCGGAGCGCGTCTTGGCGGACGACGTTCTGCGGGACCGCGGTCTCGAGGGAACGGATGGCGACCATGCGTCATGCTAGCGCCGGGCGCCGACGGGGGCTCAGGAACGGGCAAAAGGCCCTCTGACACGCTCCGAAGACGCGTGAACGGAGGGCCTTTCTCGCTTCCCACCGTCGAACCGGAATCAGACCTCGTCGAAAGTGGGGGGACGGGCTGTCGCTCTCGGGAGAGTTGAGTCAGCCTTTGGGAAGTAGTTTCCCTCCGTTCGGGCGGCTTCGCAAGGGGCGTCTGCCGCCCGGTCCGCCGTGGGCGTTTTGTCGTAGCCATGCTGGCTATTCCTGAGGACCCGCAGCCACTCGCTTGCCGCCGTCGCGAGCGGCACATGGGTTTCGACCCCGCTCGAATCTGCACGGAGGAGCTTCCCGTCCGTAATTCGGCCTTTGTCAAAGAACCCGTTTTGCACCTGCCGGAGCGCCTCGACCGTGCCTCTTTCACGACGGTCGTTCAGGCGTGAGAGGTGTGTGCAGCGGTCGCGCGGCGCAGCGCCAGGACACCGAGCGGGATGAGGCCAAGGACGACCATGACCAGGCCGATCACTTCAGGCGCGGTGACCCCGAGGGGGCCGTCGAGGGCTTCGCTCTCGAGCCACGACGCGATCGCAGTCCCGCCGTTGAACGCTGCCACCGAAAGGGCCGCGGCAAGGGTCGGAGCCGATGGAGCGAACCGAACAGCGAGCCCGGTGGCCACCGGAGGGACGGCCATCCCTACGATGCCGAGCAGGATTACGAGCACAATCGTCGGAACAACGAAGACGGAGAGCCCGAACAGGAGACCCAGCACGGCTGCGACTCCGACGGCCGCCGACACCAAGGTCGTAAGGGGGCGTCGGTCGGCGAAGCGTCCGGCCAGGTTCGTACCGATGACCGCGCCGATACCGAAGCAGACCAGCACGATCGGCACCGACCGCTCGGGAAGCCCCGTGCGTTCCGTCGCCAGCGGGGTCAGGTAGCTGAAGGCGCCCATGTAGGCGCCGGTGATCAGGACAGTGGCGGCGACGAGCAGCCAGGTCTTCCCGTGGGCCAGCGCCTGAAGTTCGGCCACGGCCGATTGCGGTGCACGGTCTTCATCGGCGGGCGCGAAGCGGTGGATGATGACCGCGGCGACAGCTGCCAGAACGGCGAGGCCCCAGAACGCGCCGCGCCAGCCGATCAGCTGGCCGGCGAGTGGCCCGAGGGGAACCCCGGCGACGGTTGCGAGTCCGACACCGCTCATCATCACGCCGAGCGCTCGCGAGCTCCTGGTGGGACCGGCGGCGGTGGTCGCGACGACCGAGGCCACCGACCAGAACGCCCCGGTCGCGACCGCGGTCAGCACGCGAGCGACCAGCACGATCGCAAAGCTCGCACTGAGGGCAGCGATTACATGCCCGAGGGCGAAGACCACGAGCGCGATCACCAGTGTCGACCGGCGCGGCAGGCGCAGGGTGGCGACCGCCATGACAGGCGCACCGACGACCATCCCGATCGCGAACGCCGTGATCAGCAGCCCCACTTGCGCCACGTTGACGTCGAGCCCGGTTGAGATCTGCTGCAGGAGCCCCGCGACGATGTACGCACTCGTGCACATCAAAAACGTCCCGACGGCGAGGAGCGGCACCACGAAGGGCAGGCGCTCCTTCGCCGGCGCGGACGTCGAGCTGGTCGCGGCGGTCGAGGTCACGAGGCGGGTGCCGCCGTGTTGACCTGGGCGAGCGCGTTGAGGGTGCGCGGGTAGCCGATGGAGGGCACGAGCACGGTCAGCACGTCGAGCAGGTCGCCGCGGGTGTTGCCGACGTTCAGGTTGGCGATGACGTGTCCCTTGACCTGGTCGTCCGCGCCGCCGAGGGCGGCGAGCAGGGCGAAGGTGATGAGTTCGCGCTTCTTCACGTCGAAGCCCGTTCGCGTGTAATAGTCGCCGAAGCAGTTGCCCGAAAGGAACTCCTGGAAATGCAGGGCGTCAGCAGGAGCGTTCGCGTACATGCCGTCGACGGCCTCGTTTCCGACGATCTCCTTCTGCCTCGCCGTGCCTACCTCGAGGCGGGTCTCACGCGTCGTGCTCGACTGGCCGGCCAGCGGCAGCTCGACGCCGCGCGCAGTCAGCACCTCGTTGGTGGCCGTCAGGAAGTCGGACACGCGGGCGAAGCCGACATAGGCAACCGCCTGGTAGACGAGTTCCTTCGCCTGGATGGGGGCCACACCGGTATCGAGCGCTGCACCTAACAACGCGTGGAACTCGGTGACGGCGCCGACCGCGATCGTCGCAGCGAGCCGGTAGACGTGGCGGTCTCGGGGTTCGAGTGACGAATGGCTCAGCGTCTCGCGTTCGGCGAAGTTCTCGTAGAAGGCGGCGAATTCCGGGTCGGTGTCGGTGAGGGGCCGCATCAGAATCGCACCAGGGCCTTGATCGCGCGGCGCTCGTCCATGGCCTTATAGCCGTCGGCGATGTCGTCGAGAGACACCTCGAGGTCGAAGACCTTGCCGGGGTTGATCTTGTCGGTCCAGATGAGATCGATCAGCTCGGGAAGGTACTGCCGGACGGGGGCAGGTCCGCCGTGCAGGTGCACGCCCGACATGAACAGCAGGTCTCCCGAGAGCGACACGTCGTGGGAGACGCCGACGAAGCCGACGTGGCCGCCCGCGCGGGTCGAGTTGAGGGCCTGGAGCATCGACTCTTGCGTGCCGACCGCTTCGACGACCGAGTGCGCACCGAGCCCGTCGGTGAGTTCTTTGATCTTCACCACGCCCTCGTCGCCGCGCTCCGTGACGATGTCGGTCGCGCCGAACTCGCGGGCCAGCTTCTGTCGTGATTCGTGGCGGCTCATGGCGATGATCCGGGAGGCACCGAGCTGCGACGCCGCGAGGACGGCGAGCAGCCCCACGGCTCCGTCGCCCACGACGACGACTGTCTTGCCGGGGCCGGCTTCCGCCGCGACCGCGCCGTACCAGCCGGTACCGAGCACGTCCGAGGCGGCCATCAGCGACGGGATCTTGTCAGGCGCCGGCATCTCGGGCGTCGCGACGAGGGTGCCGTCGGCGAGCGGGATGCGGGCGTATTCGGCCTGCGTGCCGATGGTGCCCATCAGGGTGCGGTGCACGCAGTGCGACTGGTAGCCGGCCTGACAGATCTCGCAGGTGTTGTCGGACGACCAGAACGACCCGACGACGAAGTCGCCGACCTTGACGTTCGTGACCTCGGAGCCGATCTCATCGACGACGCCGACGTATTCGTGACCCATCGGCATCGGCTGGTCAGAGGTTTCGACGCCGCGCCAGGGCCAGAGGTCGGACCCGCAGACGCAGGTCGCGGAGAGCCTGATGATCGCGTCGGACGGTTCTTGGAGGGTGGGGCGGTCGCGGTCTTCGACGCGGACGTCGCCGGGGGCATGCAGTACTGCTCCTCGCACGGAGGTGTTCCTTTCACAGGGGCGCGACGATAGAGCCGGCGCAGAATGCACGAGGCATCCCCGCCTGCTTCGTCGCGTGATCGAGAGGGTGGGTTACTTACGGGCGGCGGTACTCGTCGTCGGTGACGGGCTCGAGCCAGGTCGTCGCGGTCGACGGGTCGTCGGGGATGTCCATCATGACGAGGTGCTCCATGAAGGCGTCCGGGCTGGCGCCGTGCCAGTGTTCTTCGCCCGGGGCCGTGTAGACGGTCTGGCCGGGGTGGACCTCGAGGATTTCTCCGCCGCGTGCCTGGATCCAGGCGATGCCTTCGGTGACGTGGATCGTCTGACCGAGGCCGTGGGAGTGCCAGTTGCTGCGGGCTCCGGGTGAGAAGTGCACTCGTGCGGTGCTCGCGCGCTGACCGTCGTCTTGAGGAACGCCGATCATGTCGACCCAGACGTCACCGGTGAACTGCGTGGCGGGGTTCTTGGCGGTGGGTTTCATCGGTTGGAGTTTCATGAGTTATTTTCATTCGTGAGGTCGGCCGCCGCGGAGGCGGCGGAAGTGGGCGGCGTCGCTGCCCACGACGCCAGCAGGCTCAGAGCCTCGGCGGTCGGGGTGCCTGGCGCGGCGGTGTAGATCATGAGGTTGAGGCCGGGGTCGGCGACCAGTTCCGTGCCTTCGAAGATCATGTCCAGCGGCCCGACGAGTGGGTGGATGAAGTGCTTCATCCCGCTCGCGTGACGGCGGACGTCGTGCACGCCCCAACGGGCACGAAACGCGTCGCTGCGGGTCGACAGCTCGCCGATCAGATCTTGCAGGTCTTTGTCGTACGGGTCCTTGCCTGCTTCGGTGCGGAGGATCGCAACGGTCTGGTCGGCGGCGATACCCCAGTCGGGGTAGAAGCGGTCGGCGCGGTCGGGGTCGAGGAAGCAGTGCCGGGCGAGGTTCATGGGCTTGCCGGGCAAGGTCGCCTCGGCACTGTCGTAGAGGTCCGCGTAGACGGCTTTCCCGAGCGCGTTCGAGGCCAGGATGTCGAGCCGCCCGTTTCGCACGAAGGCGGGGCCTCCCGTGATGGCGTCGAGGATGAACTGCAGGCTCGGACGCACGTTCTGCGCCTTCGCGGCGCGACGCTTGGAAGAGATCGGTGACGCGTTCGCCGTCTTGGCCAGGTCGAATAGGTGCGCCCGCTCGTCGTCGTTCAGCAGCAGGGCCTGCGCCAGAGAGTGCAGGACGCCGTCGGAGGCGCCGGCGAGGCTGCCCCGCTCGAGACGGGAGTAGTACTCGACGCTGACACCGGCGAGCAGTGCTACTTCGGTACGCCGAAGGCCGGGCACGCGCCGGTTCGGCCCGCTCGGCAGCTCTACCTGCGCAGGAGTCACGTTCGCCCTGCGGGTCGTGAGGAACTCGCGCACCTCGTCGGAATTGTCCATGGCTCGAGCGTACGAGCGCGCCGTCGCTGGTGGAATGCCCTGCCAGTACACCCTTCGTCAGGGCACCCTTCCGGGAAAAATCCGGGTCATGCTGGCGGCATGACTTTCACGACGACGGCTTCGACGACGCGCGCGGGCCGCACCCTGGCGCTTGCGTCGCTTGGGTTCTTCCTTATCACGCTCGACATTCTCATCGTGAACGTCGCACTGACCAGGATCGGCCGTGACCTCGGCGGCAGCACCTCCGGCCTGCAGTGGGTCATCGACGCCTACACGCTGATGTTCGCCTCGTTGCTGCTCTTCGCGGGAAACCTCTCCGACCGGATCGGGGCGAAGAGGGCGCTCGGGTGGGGTATCGCGGGGTTTCTTACCGCGTCCATCGGGTGCGCAGTCGCACCGTTCCTCGGTGTCCTCATCTTTGCCCGTGTCGTGCAGGGCTCGGCGGCCGCGATCATGCTTCCGGCCTCGATGGCGCTCATCCGCGAGGCCTACCAGGACCCGAAGGAACGGGCACACGCCCTTGGTATCTGGGCCGTCGGCGGTGCTGTCGCCGGAGCCGTCGGGCCTGTGCTGGGTGGCGCCCTTACCACGATCGACTGGCGACTGGTCTTCGCCATCAACCTGCCGGTCTGCGTCGTCATGCTCGTTCTCCTGCGCTCGGTCCAGAAGTCCGCCGCTCGCCCGACCCGATTCGACTGGGGCGGCCAGATCGCCGCCCTCGCGACCCTAAGCGGTCTCGTCTTCGGTCTCATCGAAGGTGGCTCTCTCGGGTTCGCCTCTCCCGTGGTGATTGGCGCGTTCGCGGTGGCTGCCGTTGGCCTGGTGGCGTTTCTCGCGATTCAAGCGCGTATCCGGAACCCGATGATGCCTTTGCCACTCTTCCGCCCCCGGGGCATGCGCATCGCGCTGCTCGTCGGCTTCGCCTTCATGGTCGGCAACTTCGGCACCGTCTTCGTGAACAGCCTGTTTTTACAGCAGCACCTCGGCATGTCGCCCCTCCTCGCGGGCCTCGTGTTCCTGCCGTCCGCGGCTTTCAGCGTCTGCGGCAACATGATCAGCGGCACCCTTGCCAACCGTCATGGCGCCCGCGTGCCCATCGTCTTCGGCCTGCTCACGATGGTCATGGGTCTCGTCATCCTGATCCTCACGGCCCCGCTCGGGTCTCCGTGGGCGGTCCTCATCGGGTCGATCTTCACCGGAGCCGGCGGCTCCGTGGCCATGCCGCCCGTCACCTCCGTCGTCCTCGCCAGCGTCCCAGCCGAACGGTCCGGCACGGCCAGTGCCGTCTTAAACACCTTCCGCCAGGTCGGCGGCGCCGTAGCCATCGCCGTCTTCGGCGTCCTCATCGCCAACCGGACGCACTTCGTCAGCGGCGCGCAAACCAGCTTCATCGTCGCGGGAGCAGTCATCCTCGTAGCCGCGGTCGCCGCGATCTTCATCCGACCGCCGGTCGAGAGCACCGCAGCGGTCGCGTGACGGGTGCCCTGGCAGGGCATCCCCGTCAGCAAGCCCACGGGGTTCGTTTGAAGTCAGACAGATCGAGCGCTCCGTGGTGCTGGGGATGGACGTCGCCTTCACGATCGAGGCAATCGGACCCGATCGACCCGCCGACTCTGACCTGACTGTCGGTGGCGCCGGCAATGGTGTGCGGGCTCCTCCTGTTGGGACTTCCCGTAAGCACGCTCGTTTTCGCTGCCCTTGGGGCCGCTACCGGCCTGCTGGAGGCCGCAACGCCCTGTCTGCACGCCGCTGACGCCGAACCGGCTCGACAGCCTCGCTCGTCATCGCACTCGAGTCGTTCTTGGACAACTCTGAACACCTCCACGATCGAGGTGTTGCGACGACCAGTTGAATCCGCCCTCGCGCGGCTTCACCGGTCCTTCCATCGCCGTTGTCCGGCGACCAGACCGGACGGAGCCACCCGCCAACGAAGCCGTCGTAGTCGACGGTGCCAACATGGCGTCGGAGATGTTGCTGGGCCCGCTGCGCGTCATTCAAGTCGAGCACCGTATCGAGCGGCTTCACTTCGCAGCGCTCGTCGGCCTCGCCACCGATGACGGCGACTGGGAGCGCGACGACCCTCAGGAGACCCACCGCATCGCAGATGACTTCCAGCTGTGCGTCGAAGCCGAAGCCGTTGTCGTGACCGGCCAGATCATGGAGCGGCGCCACCGCGCTTGATCCGCGCGCGTTCTTCGACCGCCCGTCAACGACAAGACCCCTTTCACCCTCACGGGTGTCGGGGGTCTGTCTTTTCGCCAGACCCGCGAGGCGGACTCGTTCAGGAGGCGAACGACTCCAGCGCTCGCGCAATGTCGTCTACCTCAAGGGCACCGGTTGCGGCGTCGACCACGAAGTCGTACGCCGCGTCGACGTCGAAGCCCGGATCAAGCGTCACGCCGTTGACACCGAGGAACACCCACGCCGCCGCCCACGCCGTGCGCTTGTTGCCGTCGACGAGAGCGTGATTGCGTGCCAACGAGTGCAGCAACGCGGCGGCCTTCAGCCAGAGGTCCGCATACGCGTCGATGCCGAAGACGCTCGTGCGCGGCCGAGCCACCGCGGCGTCGAGAAGCCCGAAGTCGCGGACGGCCAATGTGCCACCGAAGGCCGCCGAGCCAGCGGTCAGCACATCGTCGCGGTCAAGGAAGTACGTCGTCACGCGAGACGTGCGTTCAGCTCCGCGGACGTAGCCGCGACCTGCTGCGCCAGCTGAGCCACCAGAGCCTTGCGATTCCGCGCGGCGCTCAGGGCCTGGTCGTGCACGTAGGACTTCAGGGATGTCTCAGCCGAAGCTGTGCGGATCTCTTCGAGCTCGGCTTCTGTGAACGTGACGTTGAGCGAAGGCATGACAGGAGTCTAGAACGCTGGTACCTAATTTGGTACCGCGGGGACGGTACTCAGAGCTCGACCAGCCCCCTTCACCCTCACGGGGGCGCGGCTCTTATCTCAGCACGCCCGGCTAGACGAGCCGCTTCGTCTGCACAGGAACCTCGTCGCCGTCTTCGAACTCGCGGAAGCTCACGACGCGCACTGCGCCGTCGCTCCTATCGGCGAGATCCTCCAGCGCCTCGAACACCTCAGCGTCGATGCTCGCCGCCACCACCGTGAGGACCTGCCGCTAGTTGGCGTCGCCGGGTGCTTCACGCCCGAACATGGAGCCGAAGAGTTCGTCGAGCGTGAAGTCGTCGCGGTAGCCGGCGAAGATGCTCCGGAGTCAGCGGTTTGAGGAGTCATCGATGAGCGCACCAGAGCTTTCACGAAGGCTTGAGCGTCGTTCTGAGCGACAAAGACAGAGCATCTCAACAAGAGAAGGCCCTCCGCCTGGAGAAACCCCAGGTCAGAGGGCCTTACATGTAGCGAAAGCGGGACTCGACTCCCCACCGAGCCGCCGCACCATGCCTCCGCTTCGCTCCGGCAAGCCGCGGACTGCCCGGCGTGGGCCCACGAGCGGCTTCTCGATCCGCCCACCCGACAGACGACGAAACGGCCCGGCCCTGGAGGGCCGAGCCGTTTCGACGTCTGTAGCGAGGGCGGGACTCGAACCCGCGACACCACGATTATCGGCGCTCCTATATCGGGAGTTTCCGCTGACTGCCCGCACCTACCGCTTACGTCTGGATCAAGGGAATGCTGTTTCCTAGGTGGTCCAGCTTGTTCCTCTGAATCTGCGGGGTTTATGCGGGTTTTTCTGAGGGTCGCAAGACGGTTAGCCTCGTTCGACTTCGGCGCGAATCTCACGAACGACTTGATTGACCGCGAGCTGCGTCTCGATCGCGTCCTTAATATAGGCCGGATTGTCGGGAGACTCGGGGGCGTCGAGTTTGGCCTGTAGGCCCGCGTCGTCGTGGGCAATGCGTCGATCCCACTGCCGCGGGAGTCGGTCTCGACCAATCAGGCCGATAAGTGTGAGGGCCTCTGCGCCGAGGCGTTTGCTCTCGGCCGGGTCGGTGCTACCTCCCCGGTTATTGTTCTCCAGCAGCCCGGCAAGAGCGTCCAGCTCGAACATGAGGCGCGCCTGACTCAGTGCGGAAGCCCGATCCTTGACGGCAATGTCGCGGCTGTTCTTGCGCTCGCGGCGCGAGACCTCCAGAGCCACAATCGACGCCCCGACGGCTACGACGACGGCTATGGCCTGAATCCAGAGAGTGACGTCTTGATTAGTCATGGGCACACCCTATGAGATGCCAGCGCGGCGAGCGTCGAACTGTCATTATCGGCTAGTGGCCTTCCAGTTCATCCTCATTGCCCTTGCGACCGGGGGTCTAGTTCTTCCCGTTACGGGTGCCGTGCGCGCCTACCATTCTGGCCGGAGAGCCATTAAGAAAGCTCGCCACGACTCTGAGCGTATCGCCGCGATCCGAGAGAGTTGGGCGAATGAGCAAGGGCAAGAGCGTGCCCGCCTCGGCCAGGATTACGACGGCGAGGTCGTGAATGAAAAATATGCTCGGCTCTTCTTGGCGGAGGAGTTGGTAGTACCGAATTGGGACTATTCGTCTCGCAACGCGGCGGGCGACCTCACGATTGTCCGCGTGCTGGAACTGATCGTCGAGTCGAATCTGAGCAACGTCGGTCTCATCTTCCTCGGGGCAGTCTGCTCATATGTGGCGACCCTCCTCGCGATTCTCTACTCATGAACGCCGACAACGTGTCAGTCGGGGAGTTCTTCTCTAGGGTCAGACGCCCTCGCCGTGAGTGGCCGCGTCAATGACGACCGTGAGCAGTTCGTATGCCTCATCGAGTGCCGCCGAGAGCGTGCGGAAGTCGAGAGTGATGCTCGGGACCGTGAGTACCCCGGCGTAGCGGAATCCAGTGCCGCCGTTATCGAGGGCAGCGAGTAACTTCAGGGTCTCGGCGACGGGCTCGGGGATGACCTCCAGCCTCAAGGCAGCGATGTGCTCGTCGTGCTCTGCGATTAGGCCCGCCATGTTGTGGCCCAGCTTGAACTGGAGACGCTTGTCGACGGTCTTACGCCAGAGTCTCTCGTCGGTCTCGCCCTGCTCGCGTCGCAACGTTGCGAGGTCTCGAATGTTTGCCTTGATCTGGATTTCGATCGCTTGTCGCCACACGAACAGAAACGGCAGGAGCATGACGTCGTCCCATGGTTCGTCGTTGAAGGAGGCTTCGAGGCGATGGGCAGCATCGGCGTAGCCGGTACCTACGAGCCGTTCGCTCGTCCAATGCTCGCGGTACTGGATTTGGTTCGCGAGGCCAGCGTTCGCGTGCGCGGTGAAGAGTGTCTCGTCGGGTTTGCTCACGTCCCAATGATGTCTCTCAGTACGCCGAAACGCGTAGCAAACACGTTCGGGCTGAAATAGCTATCCATCGGACGACCGCGGCCGACGCGATAGCGTCGGGTCATGGTCCTGACTGATTCGCTCGTCGCCCAGCTCAGCGTCGAGGCGCGCGTAACGTGTGATCCGACGGGCCGTGATGGAGTCGTTGCGGTTGCAGGCGATGTGCATGTCGGGACTTTGGCGGCGATCGTGTTGGACCACGCGGCCGAGGTGGTTATGGCGGCTCGGTACTTGGGCACGGTGGCCGCGCCGGGTCGTGCTGCGACACCGCACGAAATCGCGGCGGAGTTGCGTCGTCAGGCCGACGTCTACCGCGTCGGCATTGAATGAGTCGGTTTGGTGCCCGTTAGCGGGTGGCGATAGCGGCTGTCAGGGCGCTGAGTTCTGCGAGGAACGTGGCACGGGCGTCGACTTCCCAGCGGAGAGCCGTGGCGAGGCTTGTGCGCCACTCTGCGAGGTCGGTAGAGGTGCTGTTGAGGTAGCGGTCGAGGTCAGCGTGGACGCGGGCGACGTGGGCCTCGACGGTGGCGGCGAAGACGTGCCGCCCGCTGGTGTCGATGACGACGGCCCGCCCGCTGACGGTGACGGTGGTGTCGAATCCGCCGATGTAGTGCAGCGAGGGGCGGCTCGTGAGCAGGCCCGGCGATCCGGTGAAGGGCACGGTCGTGAGGACGCGCATGCCGGGCACGGGTGTGCTGCGGCGCTCGCCCGGCGACGGGTTAGCGAGGCGTTCGACGACGGTGGCCTCATCAGCTCTCGTCGTCGTCGACTCCCAATCGAAGACGGGCACGACAAGGCCCGCCTGCGCGGCGAGGTCGGCGGCGGGGTCGCGTGGCGTGCCGTCCTCTAGCGGTGCCCACGCTCGGGCGGGCAGGTTCGCGGCGGAGGTGAGAAGCTTGCCGGTGGTGTCGTCCAGGACGTGGGCGAGGGGCGGGCCAGTGAAGAGGCGGCGAGGGCTCATGAGGGGCCTTTCAGAGCGGATCGGTGGGCGGCGTGATTCGTTTGCGGAGCGCTATCAGGGCAGCTCTGGCCCGGTCGCGCTCCGCGACCGTCCAGGACGTGCTCCAGTCGCGCTCTTGGCGCTCCGCCCTGGCAACGGCGGAGACGGCACGACGGAGGCTCAATTCCGCTGTCTTGCGGCAACGCGTGGAGCAGTAGCGGCGGGGCCGGCCGATTCGAGCGGCCGTCTGGATCGGGGTGTTGCAAGTCAGGCAGATGGTCATTTCTCCCCTGTTTCAAGTCCCAGACTCTCGCGCGGAGAGAGATGCAGACCGCGCAGCGATCTATGTATAGGTACCGGGGGCGGGTGGGGCGGCCCCGTGCGTGGTTCCCGTGGTGGTCCTGGCCTTGCTGTGGTCGGCGTGTAGCTGTGTGCGGTTCGACGATGCCCGCCCGCGGGTGTCAGGGCGGGTTCCTGTCGCCTGTGTGAGGCGGTGGTGACCTCGGCGCTGGGGTCGGTCGTGGTGTGGGTGACCGGGTATCCGCTGACCAACGACTAAGTGAGGGCGGATACCCGGTCCGAGTGTCCGTCACCCTGGGACCGGAAGGCTCCCGTGGTGACGGACGGCGGGTGTCGTTCACATCCCACCCAGGATGTGAGACCGACTTGCGGCTGACCAGGCCACCCGCGGTTTGGTGCAGGGGTGGTTAGCCGCCTGCCTTGATCTTGATAATCGCCTCGGGCTGGGGGAAGCCGAAGCCGACGCGGGCGACGCCGCGGATGGCGACGCGGTCGGAGGTGAAGAGTACGGAACTGTCGATCGTGATCGAGGTGTCCTCACGCAGGATCGTGAAGGCGCGCGACTTGGGGATGCCCCACGCGGTACCAGGGAGGACGAACGGCGACACGATGTAGGGCACGCCGTGGATGGTTCGGAGGGTGCCGTTGTTGGCCGTAGGCGACAGGAGAGGCTGGTTGGACCCGTCCGACGACTTCATCTTGGCCAGGGCGGTACCGGTCTGCGGGTCGACCACGAACACGTCGATGGCGACGCCGAGGCCGTCCGCGATGGACATGGCGTCCACGTACGGGTCAAGGCTCGCTGTCGGGTCGGCCACGAGGATCGAGTGAGCGGCGGACTCCAGGCCTCCCTGCTGCACGGGGCTGTCGACGGGTGCCGCTCCGAAGAACGCGAGGTCGATCTTCCGGGCGATGTCGCGGCCGATGCCGTCACCGACGGCTTGGAGAGCCTGCGGGTCGGAGTCGTTGGCCAGCTCGTTGCTCGTGCTCGACAGGGCTGCGATTTTGGTGGGGGTGACGATGACCTCACCACCGGTGGCCTCGCTGAGCGGAATCTCCTGCGACTCAGCGACCCACGCGGCGGACGGGTCCTGGGTGATCTTGGGGATGCGGTAGGTAACGCCCTTGGTGGTGACGACCGTCGTTACGGCGAAGGCCTTGGACTCGGCAGTGATCGGCTCGATGAGCAGCTCACCGGTCTCGTTGATGCCGATGAAGGACTTGAGACCGGCGTTGTTGTTGAAAGGCAATGGGAACTCCAGGAGAGGGGTGAGGGATGTGGGGGTGTGCTCCGCGCGGCGCATGCTGCGGCGGGTGGCCCTCAGGGCCTCTCTGCTGGCGGTCGTCGAGTCACAGACTCAAGACGATCGGGCGTCCCGAGATTAACACACGGGACGCCCGAAAGGGTTGCTACGAGGGTGCTCGACTACGGCTGTCGGGGATTCAGTGCGTTGCCCCAGGTGGGCGCACCCGTAGCCATGTTGGCCAGGCCGCCGCGCGGTGCCATCGAGGCCGTCGCTTGCGCGGCCGACATGCCCGTGTATCGGGCGGGCTTGAGAAGGTAGTCGCGGTCTTCGGTCCCAGCGTCGATAAAGTCGGCCAGGGCCGTCTTGTCGAGGTTGCCTTCGTCGTCGTAGAACTGGTCGGGCGTGCCCTTGAGGAACTCCCACAGGTCGGCGGTCTTGTTGAGCCGCTTGGGGGCGGAGCCGTCCCCTCGGAGGTCGGTCTCCGAGTCGAGGAGGTTCTCGACGAGCTGGCGTCGGTCGTTGCTCCGCTGCGCCAGGAGGCTGTCGCGCTCGGCCTCGACATCGCGGAGCTGTGTGCGGCGCGCTGCGGCCTCGGCGTTCGGGTTCTTCTGGCGTCGTTCTTTCTCGGGGGTCTCGTCCGGCTCCGGGACTGTGGTAGCCGCTGCGGTGCCCTCGGGCTCCGTGTCGTCGACTCCGGGCTGAGGGGTGGGTGTGGCGGTGGTCATGGTGTCTTCCATTTCAAGTCTGGGGTGATGTGCCGCGCTCGGGCGGCTGTTCGGGCGAACGTCGGGCGAAATATTTTTCCCGCTGAGATGTCTTCCGGGGAGCTGGTAAATCAGGTCATGCGGCGGGCGGGGCGAGGGTCAGGTCGCACGTGGGGCACGTGTCCCGGCCCTCTGCCTCGACGACGGGGTGGAGCGGGAATCCGCAGGATACGCAGACAGTCCACTCGTAGGGGTCTGCGAGGAGGTCGGCGCGCCAGGCTGACACGCAGTAGGCGCACACACCCAGACGGTCTGTCGTCTGCCCGCGGTGCTCCAGGCAAGAGACCGCTGGTCGGTCGTCGTCCAGTGAGAGCACCCACCGGTAGGGGCGACCGGGCTCCCGCGTTGGCCAGTCGAGGAGAGCGCCCATCAAGCGGTCCGCCTCAACTGCACTTTGTTGCCGACCTTCTCCACGTGCCTCTCCACCACGGGAACGAGCCCGTCGGGGTCGGCTACACGGACTGTCCCTCGCGGCGCATCCGGGGGTGCCGTGTCTGCTCCCCGCTCTGGAGAAACCTCCTTCGTAAAGGCTTGACCTGGCCTGTCCCTTTCGGTTGGCGAATCGCTTGCCGACTCGCTTACCGATTTGCTTTCCTTGCGGCCAGGCGATTCGGTTAGCGATTCGCTTGCGATGTCCTGCGCCTGCTCGCGGGGCGGTCGTCCCCCTTCTTGCCGTTGCGGGTGTTCGCGCGCTGTTGTTTGAGGACGTCCTCCTTGAGGCGCTGGTAGGTGGCGTGGTGGACGACCGCATACGTGTCGCCGTCGTCCTCCCACCAACCCGCTTCGAGCAGTTCCTCGACGGCCTCGGGACGTTTAGCGAACCGGGCCACGTCCTCTTTGGGGATCACCATGTCGAGGAGTTTGCGGTTGGACCAGATGAGAGCCTCGGTGTGGAGTCGGAAGGCGGCATCGGACAACGACCAGTTGTCGTCTCCGAAGTCGTCAGAAAGCTTGGTCCAGGTCACGAACTCCCCCTCCACGGCGACGACGTGCCACGCGCCGCCGGACAGGCCGGGGTGTGACCTCGGCGCGCTGGGCCTGCTCGCAGTCGTCACAGCGGGGCGGGTAAAGCTCGCCCACATGCTCTTCACAGCGCGCCTCGGGCTCTGCCACTAGCTCCACCCGAGCTTCGGGCGGGCTCCCGTGCCGTTGCTAAGAGCGCTGCGGTGCTCAACCTCCTGGACGTTCCGCAGGAGTGCCACGGCGAGCAGACGGCCCTCCGACGGGAGAAGGCTCACCACGTCGTTCCGTGTCTGCATCAGAGTGACGATCGTGTCGGTTTCCGTGGGGTGTCGACACGAGAGGATGTTGACGCTCGACGTGGAGAGCTGCGCGCTGACTCGATTGCGTGGGAGGGGCACGGGCTGACGGGTGCTCTCGCCCCGGATGGCCTCGTTCAGTCCACGAACCTGCATGGACTCGTCGAGCATGGCGACTACGAGCGCTTCGGTCTCGTCTGGGGCCTGATCCTCGGGAGCCTCGGTGTGGGTCCGCCACTCTCCGGAGCCGACGCTGTGCGACTGGACGGACCAGGTTCCGTCGTCGGCGGTCGTGCCCTCGGTCGAGTGCAGGGGCTCATGTGGGCCCTCGTGGAACCTCGTCCCGCCGATGCAGCCGGGCTTGGAACAGGGTATCGATAGGACACTCGCGGTTGCGCTAGTACTGTCGTGTATTGAGGTCATGACTTCTTCCTGGCAGTTGGAGTTCTGGTCTTCGCCTCCGCGGTGTTCAAGCACCTCGGGGGCATCCTTGTCTTCGGCCTGTTGGGCATGCTGCGAACCGGCCATGAGCGCCGCCCACGGAGACGTAGCCGTGACGACGTGGCCGCACGTGCATGTGAGCACAGCGCCCTCTAAGACCGCGATCTCGTGCTCGTCGCCGCTCATGCCGAGGCAGCCATCTGCTGAGCGAGCCACTCCAGAACATCGGCCTTCGCGTAGCGAACGGCAGTTCCCCCGAGTTTTGTGATGCGCGGGCCTTTGCCCTCGACTGCCCATCGGGCAAGTGTCTGGACGGCGATTCCGGTGTACTCGCTGAGTTGCGAGCGATCGGGCCAGTCGGGAAGGTCCTCGACGTGGCGGATCGGCGGGCTCTTAGCCCCGGTGACGAGCGTCATATTTCTCCCTCTGCGGCTGCCTCACCGTGAAGCAGTTGGCCGCAAAAGGAAGCTAGCACACGTTGAGGGAAGTTGTCGCACCGTGATGCAATTGAAAGGTAAGGTGTTCGCATGCCCCGTGAGCCCCGCGAGTATTCTCAAACCCCTTTGGGCCGTCGACTGGCCGAGTTCCGCATCAGGCGTCGATTTTCCGCCGCGGGCCTAGCGAAGAAAATCGACGATCCAACCATCACGCGCGCCGTGATAACGAACATCGAGACTGGACGTAAGGCTGACCCTCCCTTGTCGGAGGTCATGAAGATTTGCGACGCGCTCGGAATCTCACCCCTTGCGCTCATGATCGACACCTCCTCCCCCTGGGCTCCACTCGATACGCCCGGTTTAAGTACCGGACGGCTTAGGGAGGTAAGCGCCATCGAGTACGCTCGCGCCGCGACGCTCTACGGTCCGAGCGGGTTTAGAAATGGCGGTTTCAGCAGCGACTTGAGCAGCTTCCTGGAGGCTCTAATCGAGTCGGAAGTTCAGGTCGAGCGCGCTAAATTCATTTCGAACCTTCTCATGGGTGGCGAACCTCTCGACCAGGAGGCCTCCTATTCAGGCGAGACCGAGGCCTACGAACCGTGGTCGGTCAGCGCCCCCGATGTGTCCGAAGAAGGCCTTGAGGAAGCACAAGAGACCGTAGTAGCCGCTTACCGCACAGCCCTTGCGGCGCGAGAACAAGACGCTAGGTGGCCCGGGCAAATGTCGAAGCTCAGTCGACTTTCGCCCCGGTTTGAGCGGCGTCTCGACGAGGTCAGACGCGTGGTCGTCAACATCATCGCCGCCAATGCGGAGATCGACTACGGCCAAGATGGTCGGCGCAGTCTCCGAGGACGCTTTGCGACGCCGCCGCTTGACCCCAAAACAGGACTGGCAATCCGACCGGCGATTGGAGAGCTGGATGGCTAGGCCCCGCACACCATTGTCGGCGCACGGCACAATCTTGGTGCAGCAGCTCGCGCCCGAGCGCTTTCGGGCTCGTGCCCGCTACCGCTTTGACGACGGGAGTTTGCGTCAGGTTGAGAGGACCGCTGAAACGGGCCCGAAGGCGCGGCGGGCTCTCCAAGAGGCCATGACCAAACTCGATCTGTCTGCACGCGGGGAGATAAAGAGGGAGACCCGGCTCTCCGATCTGGCCGTTCGATTCCTCGACTCCAAATCCAGCCGGGCTCCCCGCACCGTCGAGACGTACCGCCAGACCATTCGGCACCTGATCATCCCGGCTATTGGCGACCTCGGCGTCCATGAGGCGACGACACAGCGCCTCGACGCTTTCATCCGGGCAGTGACCGAGAAGAACGGACCGGGTGCGGCCAAGGCCTGCCGCGCCGTCCTCAGCGGCATGCTTGGCTTGGCGGCCCGAGCGGACGCGGTTCGGGTCAACCCCGTGCGCGAGGTGGGACACATCGCGCGGCTGGGGGCGGGGCGGAAGCTATCCCCCTCGACGTGCTGCCGAAGCTCATCTCTGCCGTGAAGCTCGACGAGAGACTCGAGGAACTCGATCAGGCAGACCTCATCATTTTCCTGGCCAACACCGGCTGCCGAGTCGGTGAGGTCTGCGGACTGCGCTGGGATGCTCTCGATCTCGCGAAAGGGACCGCCTCAATCCGGGCAAATGTGGTGCGGGCGACGGGCGTGGGGCTGATCATCCAGGACCATCCCAAAACGAAGGCGGGGGTCAGGACCATAGCCCTTCCCTCGCCCCTGCTTGCTGTCCTCAGGCTGCGCGACAAACGGTCGCCGCACACTGATCATGATCTCGTTTTTCCGACCGTGCTGGGCCACGTGAGGGACCCACGGAACACGGCGAGGGACTGGCGTGAAGCCCGTGGGCGTCTCGGGTTCCCTGACGTCACGACACACAGCTTTCGCAAGACGGTAGCCACCGCTCTTGACCAGGCGGGCCTCACTGCACGGGAAATTGCGGAGTACCTCGGCCACGAGAATCCCTCTCTGACCCAAGACGTGTACATGAGCAAGAACACGGGCGGCAAGAGAGCCGCCGTCGCCCTGGCTGCGATCACTGGCTGATTTCAAAGTGCGGGGTTTACGCGGGGCTCGATGGCTCATATCTCGTCGGAAGTACAAAAAGGCCCGGAGATCATTGATCTTCCGGGCCTGTTGTAGCGAGGGCGGGACTCGAACCCGCGACACCACGATTATGAGCCGTGTGCTCTAACCAACTGAGCTACCCCGCCGCACACCGGCTGAGCCGGCCAGTGCCTCTCTCGCTCGACTGCCGGCCGCGTGAGCGTGCCTTCAGTGTCGTTCGGAGGAACGAGCCCCCTGTGGGAATCGGACCCACTACCTCTTCCTTACCAAGGAAGTGCTCTACCAATGAGCTAAGGGGGCGTGACCATGACTCTCGGCCGAATGTTTTCGGCCGCAGAATGGCACCAGACGAGAATAGCAGGACTCGGCGGCCCCTCATGACACGTGACCCGCCGAGCAACGATCTCCTCGCGCGACGTCGATCCACTCGCAGGAGTGGATCGACGTCGAACCAGTGGATCGGCACCGATTACGCGGGGACGGACGACGACGCAGCCGACAGGGCAGCCACCTCGTCGGCGGCCAGCTCGAGCGTCGCGGCGGCGATCAGGTCGGGAAGCTGCTCGAGGTTACGGGCACTGGCCACGGGGGCTGCGACGGACGGCTGCGCCAGGAGCCAGGCGAGAGACACCGCAGACACCGACGTGGCGTGGGCCTGGGAGATCCGGTCGAGTTCGGCCAGGATCCTGCGCCCTCGATCGTCGAGGTAGGCCGACGCACCACCCGCGCGCGGGCTGTCGACGGAGACGCCGTCGCGATACTTCCCGGTGAGGAAGCCGCTGGCGAGCGACGAGTACGGCAGCACGGAGACGTTCTCGGCGAGTGCGACCTCGACGACCGTCGGGCCGCCGGCACCGACCTCGACGTCGTGACGCTCGACGAGGCTGTACTTGTTCTGGATCGCGACGTACTTCGAGAGGTTCTCCGACTCGGAGAAGCGCAGTGCCTGCTCGAGCCGCTGGCCGGAGAAGTTCGAGGCGCCGATGGTTCGCACCTTGCCGAGCTGAACCTGTTCGTCGAGAGCCTCGACGGCCTCCTCGACCGGACGGTCGGCGAAGTCGACGTGCGCGTAGTACAGGTCGATCCGATCGGTGTCGAGACGGCGCAGGGAGTCGTCGACGGCCCGACGGACGATGTCGCGGGACGTGCCTTCGAGGCCGGTCAACTGGCCGACCTTCGTCGCGATGACGAGGTCGTCGCGGTTGCCGCGCGACGTCATCCACCGGCCGATGATGGCCTCCGAGTCGCCGCCCGAGTTGCCGGGAACCCACATCGAGTACATGTCGGCCGTGTCGATGAAGTTGCCGCCTGCTGCGACGTACGCGTCGAGGACGGCGAACGACGTCTCTTCGTCGGCGGTCCAGCCGAAGACGTTGCCACCGAGATTGATCGGGAAGACGCTGAGGTCGCTGTCACCGAGCGGGACGCGGGGGCGTGGGTCATGGAGGTGCTCCTTGAGAGTTCGAGAGTCGGGTTGCTTGTCAAGACAACACCGACGGGCTCGGAGGATTCCGGAAACGCGTCGATCGACCCGAGAGCCAGGATCGTCGCGCCCGGCCGAGCCGCGGACTCACCCCTGCGACGGGGCCGAGACCCGAGACAGGGCAGCGAGGTCGCCCTCGTCGAGCCGGACGCGAGCAGCCGACAGCAGACCGTCGAGCTGCCCTATCGAGCGGGCGCTGGCCAGGGCTCCCACGACGTTGGCGCGGGACGCCAGCCAGGCCACGGCCACGGCCGCGTTCGAGACGCCGTAGCGATCGGCGATCCCGTCCATCACCTCGAGAGTGGCGATGTTCTGCGGCGTGAGGTAGCTCAGAGCGCGGCTGCCCCGCGGGGAGTCGCCGCGGTTCGTGAGATCGCGGTACTTGCCGGTGAGGAAGCCGCTTGCGAGCGAAGAATGCGGCAGGACCGCGAGACCGAAGTGATCGACGATCGGCGCGACGTCCTGTTCGTACTCGTCGCGGCGGACCAGGTTGTAGCCCGTCTGGACGGCGGCGAACGGGTGGAGGTTCTCGCTGTCGGCGATCGCCAGCGCCTGGCGGAGCCGGGCGCCGGTGTAGTTCGAGGCGGCGGGGTAGCGGATCTTGCCTTCGTCGACGAGCTCGCTGAACGCCGCGACCGTCTCGTCGAGCGGTGTCTGGTCGTCGTCGAAGTGCGCGAAGTAGAGGTCGATGCGGTCGGTGCGGAGCCTCTGGAGAGATGCCTCGACGGCCGCGCGGATACTCGCCCGGCTCAGCCCCGGCGCATCCGGATGCTGCCCGGCCTTGGTGCTGACGACGACGCGATCCCGATTGCCGGGGCGGGCCAGCCATCGCCCGATGATGGTTTCGGACTCGCCGCCGGAGTTGCCCGGCAGCCAGGCCGAGTAGACGTCCGCGGTGTCGATCACTCGGCCGCCGTCGGCCGTGAACTCGTCGAGGATCTCGAGTGCCGTCGGCGCCCCCACGGTCCAGCCGAAGACGTTCGTGCCGAGCGCGAGCGGGAAGGGCGTCGCGTCGTCGGGGAAGAGATCGGGGAGGAGATTCAGGGTGAGCCCATCTGGTCGAGAACAACCACGTTATCCGATCCGAAGACGGGCGCTGCCGCACCCGCCGAAAGCGCATTGCCGAGAGGCCGCGCTGTCGTATCGTTTCAGGCATGTCCCTCGACGAGACCGCCCAGCCGACCGACCCCCTCGACTCCTCCGCAGACACCGACTCCTCCGCAGACACCGACCTCGACGCCGAACTGGCGACCGTGGTCGAAGCCGACTCGGAGTGGTGGCGCACCGCGGTGATCTACCAGATCTACCCGCGCTCCTTCGCCGACAGCGACGGCGACGGGATCGGCGACCTGCCGGGCATCACGCGGCGCCTCGACTCCCTGGCCGATCTCGGCGTGGATGCCGTGTGGCTGTCACCCTTCTACACGTCACCGCAGAAGGACGCGGGCTACGACGTCGCCGACTACTGCGACGTGGACCCGCTGTTCGGGACCCTCGCCGATTTCGACGCCCTCCGCGCCAAGGCCACCGCCCTCGGACTCCGAGTCATCGTCGACATCGTGCCGAACCACTCCTCCAGCGCCCACCCCTGGTTCCAGGCCGCCCTCGAGGCGGGGCCGGGCTCGGTCGAGCGCTCGCACTACCTGTTCCGCGACGGCCGCGGGTCGAACGGTGAACTGCCGCCCAACAACTGGAAGTCGGTCTTCGGCGGCGACGCCTGGAGTCGCGTGACCGAAGCCGACGGGACACCCGGCCAGTGGTACCTCCACCTGTTCGACTCGTCCCAGCCCGACTTCGACTGGACGAGCGAGTGGGTGCGCGAGCAGTTCCTCGGCGTCCTCCGGTTCTGGCTCGACCGCGGCGTCGACGGCTTCCGGGTCGACGTCGCGCACGGGATGATCAAGAAGGCCGGGCTCCCCGACTACACGCCTCCCGCAGACGGCGGCAGCATGGGTGGCGGCCAGAACGAGGGCGAGACGCCGCCGTACTGGGCACAGGACGGCGTGCACGAGATCTACCGGTCCTGGCGAAAAGTCCTCGACTCCTATCCGGGCGAGCGCATCCTGGTAGCCGAGGCCTGGGTCGAGCCGCTGGCGAAGCTCGCGAACTGGGTGCGACCCGACGAGATGCAGCAGGCGTTCAACTTCTCGTACCTCGAGAGCGGCTGGTCAGCCTCGTCGATCCGGCGCGTGATCGATGCCTCGATCGAGGTGTTCTCGTCGGTCGGTGCTCCGTCGACCTGGGTGCTCTCCAATCACGACGTCGTCCGTCACGCGTCACGCCTGGCGCTCACCGCCGACAACCCGCAGGGAGCCGGGATCGGCCCGAAGAGCAAGGGGCTCCCCGACCGAGCGATCGGCCTGGCCAGGGCGCGGGCCGCGAGCGCTGTGATGCTCGCACTCCCCGGGTCGGCCTACCTCTACCAGGGCGAGGAGCTCGGCCTGCCCGAGGCCATCGACCTTCCGGACGAAGCCAGGCAGGATCCCACTTGGTTCCGCACCAGGGGCGAGCGTTACGGTCGCGACGGCTGCCGCGTCCCGCTCCCCTGGGAAGCCGCGTCACCGGCCTTCGGCTTCAACACCACGGGCGAGTCGTGGTTGCCGCAGCCGGCCGACTGGGGAGCCTACGCCCGCGACACCGAGACCGGAGACCCCTCGTCGACCCTCGAGCTGTACCGGCTCGCGCTCGACACGCGCTCGCGTCTGGCGCTGGGTTCGGGCTCGGTCGAGTGGCTGAGCGGCTACGGCCCCGAGGTCGTGGCGTTCCGTAACGGCGACGTCACCGTCATCGCGAACACCGGCGCGATCCCGGTCGAGCTGCCCGTCGCCGAGGAGCTCCTGTCGACGGTGCCCCTGGACGGAGCGGCCCTCCCGAGCGACGCGACGGTCTGGCTGCGCAGCTAGTGACGCGACGGTCTGGCTGCGCAGCTGGTGCTGCCGGATGTCGCCGGTCGCGCGAGCGATCCGTGGCCTCAGGAGCCGGCGTTGGCCTCGAGCCAGGGGTAAGGATCGACCGGGACCCCGTCGATGTGGATCTCGAAGTGGAGGTGCGCACCGGTGCTGTTGCCGGTCGAGCCGACAAGGCCGACGATCTGCCCGACCTTCACCTGCTGACCCTGAGTGACCTTGATCGAACCGGCCAGCATGTGCGCGTAGACGCTGGTGACTTTCTTGCCGCCGATGGTGTGCTCGATCCACACGTTGTAGCCGAGCGCGCCGCTGCCCTGGTCGACCTTCGAGACGGTGCCGTCGGCGACGATCTGGATCGGCGACCCCGCGCCCGGGATGAAGTCGAGGCCCTCGTGGAACGTGGAGCAGAAGCCACAGTTGGCGACCTGCCGCGCGCCGAAGCCGCTGGAGATCGGGACACCGACGGCGAACGGCCACTGCACCGCGGAGGTCGGGTCGTTGCTGAAGGTGCCGGAGCTGGTGTTCTTGATGGCCTGCGTCTTGGACGTGACGGAGTAGCCGTCGCGGTCGAGGTCTTCGGCGCTGGCGGCGCGCGAGGCGACGAACTTCTGCCCGCGGGTGTCGACGGCACCGCCGACCGTGGTGCCCGATTCGGCAGCCGCGGCGAGCTTCACGGCGACGTGCTCGGGGGTGTCGACGTAGTAGGCGTTGGCGGGGACGGACGTCGAGACGATCGTCGCCCCGACGAAGAGCATGGCTCCCAGGACGCCGAACCGGGTGGTGCGCTGCACGACGGTGCGGCGGGGTGCGGCAGGAGAGCCGGCGGTGGCGCGGCGCTTCTCTGCGGCACCGGCGGGGGTGCCGCTCGGACGCCCGGTGACGCCGGGTGCCGAGCTGCGGCGGAGGGTGCCGGCCGAGGCGCGACGAGGCGCCGAGCTCGTCGGTTTCGCGGGGCGCACGGAGCTCGCGGCGGCTGAGGCGCGGCGGCCGGCGCGTTCGGCGGCACGAAGGTCGCGGCGGCCAGGCAGGCGAGCCGGACCGAGCAGTGGTTCGGTGGCGACGGGGTTGACGACGAACGAGGAGTCGACCTGAAGGGCTGCTGCGGCGACCTCGCGTTGTCCGGCCTCAGCACGCTCGAGAGCCCGGGCTTCACGACGGGTGAGCGGCACCGATGCCGCGGAAGACCGCGCTGCCTCGGCCGTCGGGTCGTCGGACGCGCGGACGGCGTCGCCCTCGGAATCGGCGGCGGGGTGGAGCGTCGTCACGGAGTGGAGTCCTCGGGGTCGGGGGCGTGCTGGTCGGGGCTGTGCTGCTGGTCGGTGCTGCTTGGTGCTGCCGTGCTGGTGTGTCTGTCGACGCTCCGGTGCCCGTCGACGCTCAGGTGTTCGTCGACGCTCAGGTGTTCGCGGCACACGTGTTACCCACGACACGAGTGTCGTCGACCTCGTTCGCGCCGTGTGCCGGTCACCCGGGCACCACGTCGCACTGTCGGTCACTGGTAGGTGGCTGTCGCCGGTCTCGAGACGGTAAGACCGGGCCCATAGGGGCGACGACTCTTCAAGTGTAGCGAATGTCGAGCGAGACCGAAAGAAGTGATATTTGCATACGAACGCCGTAGCTCGTTGTCTCCACCGCCGATCCTGCGCTCTAGTACCCCGTCTCGGCGATCGCCGCGCCCAGTTCGGCCGAGACCGCGGGCGACGAGACGAAGGTCAGGTCGCGGCTCGCCTGGGCTCCGGCCGGCGTCATGACCACCGCGCCGGCCTCCTCGGCGATCAGGACGCCGGCCGCGTGATCCCAGGGCTGGAGGCCCCGCTCGAGGTAGGCGTCGAGACGCCCGGCCGCGACGTAGCAGAGGTCGAGCGAGGCGGCGCCGATCCTGCGGATGTCACGGACTCGACCGAGCAGGCCGGCCAGCCGAGTGCCCTGCTCGACGCGGCGAGCGGGGTCGTAGGCGAATCCGGTGGCCAGGAGCGCCTGCGAGAGAGAGGCGGGCGTCGACACGGCGATGGCGCCGCCGTCGAGGAAGGCGCCACCGCCGCGCGTGGCCGTGTACTCCTCGCCGGACGCCGGGTTGAAGACGCACGCCGCCAGCGCGTGCCACCGGAGCGGGTCGGGTTCGCCCTCGACGACCGCGATGCTGACCGCGTACATCGGGATGCCGTAGAGGAAGTTGACGGTTCCGTCGATCGGATCGACGATCCAGGTGAGCCCGGTCGTCGACTCGGACGCACCGCTCTCTTCGCCGAAGAAACCGTCGCCGGGACGCTCTTCTGCCAGTCGGCGCCGGATCAGAGCCTCGACCTCGCGATCGGCGAACGTCACGATGTCGACCTCGCTCGACTTGCGGTCGGCCACCTCGACGCCCTCGGCCCGGCGGCGTGCCGCCAGCACGCCCGCCTCGCGAGCGATCGAACGGGCGGTCGCCAGGAGGTCTTCGTGCGCCATGGGGCTCCTTCGAACGACGAAGGGCCCCGCAGCACGGATGCGCGGGGCCCTTCGAGCGGGTGGCAAGTGAGGGATTCGAACCCCCGAAGTCTAAGACGGCTGATTTACAGTCAGATCCCTTTGGCCGCTTGGGTAACTTGCCATGCGCCCCGAGATGTTCGTCAACCGAAGGCGCCCGTCAACAATACAGCCTCGGCGAGCTCCCGACGACCACGGTGCGCGTCGGTCCATCCCCGGTAGGCTGGCGGGCATGGCAGACAGTTCATTCGACGTGGTCAGCAAGGTCGACTCGATGGAGGCCGCCAACGCGCTCAACCAGGCACACAAAGAGGTCGAGCAGCGCTACGACTTCAAGAACGTCGGCGCGTCCATCGAACAGAGCGGCGAGAAGGTGTTGATCAAGGCCAACACCGAAGAGCGTGCGAAGGCGGTGCTCGACGTCTACGAGTCGAAGCTCATCAAGCGCGGCATCTCGTTGAAGAGCATCGACGCGGGCGATCCCTACGCCAGCGGCAAGGAGTTCCGCATCGAGGTCTCGATGAAAGACGGAATCGACCAGGAGCACGCCAAGAAGATCAACAAGTTGATCCGCGACGAGGGCCCCAAGAGCGTCAAGAGCCAGATCCAGGGCGATGAGCTCCGCGTGCAGTCGAAGAGCCGCGACGACCTCCAGGCGACCATGGCCCTCCTCAAGGGCGCCGACCTCGACGTGTCGCTCCAGTTCGTCAACTTCCGTTAGCCGCACCGCCGTGCGAGCGAGGTAACCGGTGCACTGGGCACCGTGGGTCGCTCCCGCCTTCAGCATCGCGGGGGTGGTCGTCGACATCCTCATCCGGGTGTTCGCGGTCATCTACGTGCCGATCAACCGGCGCCCGCAGACGGCGACCGCCTGGTTGCTGGCGATCTTCCTCATCCCCTACGCCGGGTTCATCCTCTTCCTGCTCCTCGGCAGTTCGCATCTGCCCAGGCGCCGGCGCGAGAAGCAGCAGGAGATCAACCGCTACATCCTCGAGACCACGCAGGGGATCGAGCGCGTTCACCGCGACAACCACTGGCCGAGCTGGCTCGACGGCGCGGTGGAACTCAACCAGCATCTCGGCGCCATGCCGCTCGTCGGTGGCAACGAAGCCGAGATCTTCGACGAGTACGACGAGTCGATCGAGTCGATGACCGCGGCCGTCCACGAGGCGAAGCGCTGGGTCCACGCGGAGTTCTACATCACGAGTCTCGACTCGACGAGCGAGCCGTTCTTCCAGGCGCTCGAAGCGGCCAGGCGCCGTGGTGTGACGGTCCGGCTTCTCATGGATCACATCGCCAGCCGCGGCTACCCCGGCTATCGGGCCACCCGCAGGCGCCTCGACAAGATCGGCGTGCAGTGGCAGTTGATGCTGCCGATCCAGCCCCTTCGCGGCAAGTTCCAGCGGCCCGATCTCCGCAACCACCGCAAGCTGCTCGTGATCGACGGACTCGTCGCTTTCACCGGCTCCCAGAACATGATCGACCGCGGCTACCAGCGGCTCCGCAACCGGCGCCGCCACCTGGCGTGGAAAGACCTGATGGTGCGATTCGAAGGGCCGATCGTCGCGGGCATCAACGCCCTCTTCGTCACGGACTGGTACAGCGAGACCGACGAGCTCCTCCTCCGCGAGGCCGATCCCGTCACCGGCCCCGAAAAGCCCGACATGCTCGACTGCCAGGTGGTTCCGTCGGGGCCGGGGTTCGACGGCGAGAACAACCTGCGGCTGTTCAACACGCTTCTCTACAACGCCCGCGAGCGCATCATCATCACGAGTCCGTACTTCGTGCCCGACGAGTCGATGCTCTACGCCATCACCACCGCCGCCCAGCGGGGGCTCGAGGTGCAGCTCTTCGTCAGCGAGATCGGCGACCAGCCCGTCGTCTACCACGCGCAGCGGTCGTACTACGAGGCGCTGCTCCGGGCGGGTGTACGCATCTTCCTCTACCCCTCCCCCACCGTTCTGCACGCGAAGCACTTCACCATCGACAGCGACGTCTCCGTGATCGGTTCGAGCAACATGGACATGCGCTCCTTCAGCCTCAATCTCGAGATCTCGGTAATGATCCGCGGGCGCCGGTTCGTCAACAAGCTCCGCGAGATCGAGGCGACCTACCGTGCGCTCAGCCGCGAGCTCCTGCTCGACGAGTGGCTGCGGAGGTCCCTGCCGTCGAAGGTGCTCGACAACGTCGCGCGGCTGACGTCTGCAGTTCAGTAGCGTCGATCGACGCGGGCCGATCCCCTCGGCCGGCGCGGATCCCAGAACGTCAGCGGATCGACGCCGAGCGAGGGGATCGACTCGGCCAGGCCGACACACGCCGGGCGACGGCGGCGACGAAGCGCTCGAGCGGGCCGGGGCGTCCGCGCCAGGCGGCGGCGAGGGCGCAGGATCCCGCGACGAAAGCGACCAGGACGCCGGCCTCGCCGACCGCCGTCAGCGACGCCAGGAAGCCCGAGTGGGAGAGCACGGCGATCACGAGCAGATGCGCGGTGTACACCGTGAGCGGCATGGCGCCGACGCCTGCCAGGAGCCGGAGTGGCAGCCCGGCCCTCCGGGGCGCCCCGGCACCCGTGCCGGGCCGAGAAACGCCGCCGCGGCGCTGTTCGTCGGACGCGACCGAGCGGGATGGCGCGACTCCGACGGCACCGGGAGCCGGGGTCGCCGCGAGCCGCGACCGCCACTGCCGTGCCAGCACGCCGCACACGCCGATCACCGCGAGCGCCACACCGGCCGACCCGACCATGTCCACCAGCGTCGACGAGTGCGGCTCGGAGGCGAACACCACGTCGCGCAGGCGCGCCGACCCCGCACCGGTGAAGAGAACGCCGCCGGGGGTCACCGCCTCCCCGCGGCGTACGCCGCCACGGCGAGAGCGGCGCCTCCGCCCGCCAGCCTTGCCAGCACGCGCCGCGAACGGAGGTCGCTCCGCCCCACCGCCAGGCCGACGAGGAGATAGGCGGCGAACGTCACCGGCGGGTACGACAGCAACACCTGGTGCACTGTCGAGCCGGCGTCACCGAGCGCGACAGCGGTGACGGCGAAGACGGGGAGCGCGATCACAGCGAGGGCACCGGCGGACCACAGCAGGGCGGCACGTCGCCACGACAGCGCAGGGAGGAGCACCACGAACAGAATCCCGTACGTGGGCAGAATGACGGCAACGGGCGTCTCGAGCAGGATCAGCCCGAGCCCGAGGACCGCGATGAGGATGCCGCGGACGGTGATCCTGCGCCTCGCTCCGGTGAGAGCCGGGCCGCGCAGCGGGTGATCCCGCCCGGTCACGAGGGCCAGCGACACTCCGGCCAGGACGGCGAACAGCACCGACGAGCGCCCCGCCGCCACCACCCACCAGGTGCCCGGCTCGCCCCAGTCGAGGATCTGCTGGACGTTCGTCAGGTGGGCGGTGAACATGCCGAGCAGCGCGAGCCCGCGCGCCGCGTCGATGCCGACCAGGCGGCCGGGGCCGCTCCCGGAGGGCGTCGACGCGGCGGAAGTCATCGGGTGGAGGTCATCGGGTGGAGGTCATCGGCCGGAACTCATCGCACGAGGGAGGTCACTCGCCGCGCGAGACCTTCACCATCTCGTCGCGCGGAACGACCTTGATGCGCACGCGACCCTCGGGCTCGCCGAGCGCCAGTTCGTGCTGGTCGAGGCGGTGCCAGCCCTCGAGGTCGGTGTACTCCACGCCGCGGGAGGCGAGCAGTTCGTCGACGCTCTCGGGAGAGGGCGAGGTCGGCGCCCACCAGTTCGCCTGGTCGTTCAGGACGTGCTGCACGGTCTCCATGGCGTCGCTCTTGGTGTGGCCGATGAGGCCGACCGGTCCGCGCTTGATCCAGCCCGTCGCGTAGACGCCCGGTACGACGTGGTCGGAGTCGTCGAGCACCTGCCCCTCGTGGTTCGGGATGACGCCGCGCTTCTCGTCGAACGGGATGCCGTCGAGCGGCGAGCCGAAGTAGCCGACGGCGCGGTAGAGGGCCTGGAGCTCGACGGTGCGGAGCTCGCCCGTGCCCTCGACGCCGCCCGCACCGTCGGGGCGGGTGCGCTCGTAGGTGAAGCCGGTCACGCGACCGTCGGTGCCCTCGAGGCGCACGGGCTTGGCATAGAAGTGCAGGTGCAGTCGTCGGGAGGCTTCGCCCACGGACCGCTGACGCCACTGGTTCAGCACCTTGTCGATGACGAAGACCTGCTTGTTGGTGGCGATGGCCGTCTTGGACGCCTCGTCGTAGTCGAAGTCTTCGTCGTGGACGATCATGTCGACGTCGTTCATCTCGCCGAGCTCGCGGAGCTCGAGCGGGGTGAACTTCACCTGAGCAGGACCGCGACGCCCGAAGACGTGCACGTCGGTCACGGGAGACGCCTTGAGACCCTCGTAGACGTTGGCGGGGATCTCGGTGGGCAGGAGGTCGTCGGCGTGCTTGGCCAGGATGCGCGAGACGTCGAGCGCGACGTTCCCGACGCCGATCACGCCGACGGACTGCGCTTCGAGCGGCCAGGTGCGCGGCACGTCGGGGTGACCGTCGAACCAGCTGACGAAGTCGGCGGCGCCGTAGCTGCCCTCGAGGTCGATGCCGGGGATGTCGAGATCGGCGTCTCTGATCGCGCCGGTGGAGAAGATCACGGCGTTGTAGTGCTTCTTGAGGTCGTCGAGCGTGATGTCGACGCCGTAGCGGACGTTGCCGAAGATGCGGATGTCGCCGCGGTCGAGCACGTCGCGCAGCGCGGTGATGATGCCCTTGATGCGGGGGTGGTCGGGGGCGACGCCGTAGCGGACCAGTCCGTACGGGGCGGGCAACTGCTCGAAGAGGTCGATCGAGACGTCGAATTGCCGTTCGGCCTTGAGGATGATGTCTGCGGCGTAGATACCGGCGGGGCCGGCTCCGACGATGGCCAGGCGCAACGTTGTCACGTAGTGGTCACTCTCTGTGGTGGTTGATTTCAGGTACTGCGTGCCGAGGGTTCGGAGCCGGCGGTCAGGACGACCGCTCGACCACGCGCTCGGCGAAACGGGTGAGGGCCTTCTTGACCGGGCCGTGCGGCAGCGGTCCGAGGGCGTCGACCGCGGCCGTCGCCCAGCGGCGGGCCTCGTCGTGGGTGCGGCGGGTGACGTCGTGCTCGCGCAGCTGACGCACCGTCTCGGCGAGGTCGGCCTCGTCGACCTGGCCGCCCGCGGTCGCGGCGCGGACGTTCGCCTCGATCTCGCTCAGCAGAGCGGCCGAGTCGACGTCGGTCTGGGCTTCGCGGCGGAGGTACATCAGCGGCAGCGTCTCGACGCCGGCCAGGAGGTCGGTGCCGGCTCGCTTGCCGGTCTCCTCGGGCTGAGGCGACAGGTCGATGACGTCGTCGACCAGCTGGAACGCGACGCCGATCTTCTCGCCGAACGACGCGACGGGGCCCAGGTATTCGCGAGGGGCTCCCGAGAACATGACGCCGACCTTGGCCGACATGGAGATGAGAGAGCCGGTCTTGTCGCTGAGGACGTCGAGGTAGTGGTCGATCGGGTCGTCGCCCTCGCGAGGGCCGATGGTCTCGTGCAACTGACCGAGGCAGAGCCGCTCGAAGGTCTGGGCCTGGAGCTTTATCGCATCGTGACCGAGATCGGCCACGATGGTCGACGCTCGGGCGAAGAGCAGGTCGCCGGTCAGGATCGCGACGTTGTTGCCCCAGCGGGACTGCGCGCTCGGGACTCCGCGGCGCATCGTCGCTTCGTCCATCACGTCGTCGTGGTAGAGCGAGGCCAGGTGGGTGATCTCGACGGCCTGCGCGGCGGCGACGACCGCGTCGGTGGCGCCGTCGCCGAGCTGCGAGATGAGCAGGGCGAGGGTCGGTCGGATGCGCTTGCCCCCGGCCGACAGGAGGTAGCGACTCGTGACGTCGGCGAGGTCGTCACCGAAGGCCATCTCGACGAGGAGCCCCTCTTCGACTCGGTCGAGACCGGCGTCGATGGCGGCGACGAAGCGTCGCTCGGACGCCGAGGAGAAGAGTTTCTCAGCCAGCCCCAACGACGAGCTCAGGCCGCTGCCACGTCGTGCCGGTGGTGCGCTGGGGTTCACGGAATCACCTTAGATCGGGGACGGGTCAGGCGCCGGCGGCCGACGAGGGACGGCGCGAGGCGGTGGCGGGCTTGCGCCCTCGGTGCAGGGCGACGATACCGGCCGTGAGGTTGCGGTAGGCGACGCGCGTGAATCCGGCGCCGCGAAGCCACTGGCTCAGGACCTGCTGCTCGGGCCACTTCTCGATCGATTCGGCGAGGTACGTGTAGGCGGGCGAGTTGCTCGACGTGACCTTGGCGATGCCCGGGAGGACGTGCCGCAGGTAGGCCTGGTAGCCCAAGCGGAGGCCCGCGATCGGAGGCGTCGAGAACTCGCAGATCACGAGTCGCCCCCGGGCTTGAGCACGCGGTACATCTCGGCCAGCGCGACCTTGGGTCGATTGACGTTGCGGAGGCCGAACGAGATGGTGACGGCGTCGAACTCGTCGTCGTCGAACGGCAGCTGCTCGGCGTCGCCGACGATGAACTCGAGGTGCGGCTGCCGCTTGCGACCGACCTCGACCATGCCCGCCGAGAAGTCGAGTGCGGTGACGGTGGCACCGCCCTTGGCGATCGCCGCGGACGACGTGCCGGTGCCGGCGGCGATGTCGAGGACCTTCTCGCCGGGGCCGGCCTTGATCGCTTTGACGGTCGCGATCCGCCACAGCACGGCGTTGCCGGCCGACAGGATGTCGTTGGTCACGTCGTAGTGCGCGGCCACCCCGTCGAACATGGAGGCAACCTCACTCGGCTGCTTGTTCATATCGGCCTTGGTCACGGCTGCGATCCTACCGGCTCGATCTCCACCCCACCCGAGTGCGGCTGCCGATCAGGCGATGCACGACGAACGCCCAGGTGAACCGGACGCAACCGACCGGGGCCTCGCATCCCGCGTCGATACGATGGCCCGGTGAAAGACCCGGAACTCCACGTCGAGACGACCCGCATCGACGACATCATGCCTCTCCTGGCACATATCGATCCACACGATCCGCTGCTGTTCGTCCGGCGCGGTGACGGCATCGCGGGCATCGGAACCGCCCTCCGGCTGGAGTTCCGCGGGCCGGGTCGGATGCGCGAGGCCGCCGACGCGTGGCGCAGGATCTCGTCCGCGGCCGTCGTCGACGACCCGCTGCGTCTCGCAGGCACCGGCCTGGTCGCGTTCGGCTCGTTCGCGTTCGCCGACGACTCGGCCGACGCCAGCGTGCTGATCGTCCCGAAGATCGTCATCGGGCGCCGCAGCGGTGTCGACTGGATCACGCGGGTCGACGGCGCCGACTTCGAGCGACGCGACTCCTCGGCCCCGACGTCCACCTCGTCCTGACCGAACCCGACTTCGCCGCCGCCGACTACGCGGCCGCGGTCGCCGACGCCGTGGTCGCCATCGAGGGTGGCGAGGTGAGCAAGGTCGTGCTCGCGCGTCCCCTCGACGCCGAGCTGCCCGAGGGCACCGACCTCCGCGTCATCGCCCGCGACCTCGCCTTCGGCTATCCCGACACCTTCACCTTCGCCGTCGACGGTCTCATCGGGTCCAGCCCCGAGACGCTCATCAGGAGCGAGGGCGGCGAACTGACGGCCCGAGTCCTCGCAGGCAGCATGGGGCGCGGCACCGACGCCCGCTCGGACGCCGAAGCGGCTCTCGCCCTGGCCACCTCGCAGAAAGACCTCGACGAGCACGCGTTCGCGCTCCGCAGCCTGCTGCTCTCTCTCGAAGCGCACGCCGGCGACGTCATGACGGCCGAGACGCCGTTCACTCTGAAGCTGCCCAACCTGTGGCACCTGGCGACCGACGTGCGCGGCCACCTGACCGATGGCGCGAGTTCGCTCGACCTGATCGATTCGCTGCATCCCACCGCTGCGGTGGCCGGGACGCCGACCGCCGACGCCCTCCGCGTCATCCGGCGGCTCGAGCCGTTCGACCGGGGCCGCTATGCCGGGCCGGTGGGCTGGGTCGGGGCCGACGGCGACGGCGAGTGGGCGATCGCGCTCCGCTGCGCCCAGGTGACCGGCAGTCGCGTCCGGGCCTTCGCCGGCGCCGGGATCGTGGCCGACTCGGTGCCCGAGCGCGAGGTCGCCGAGACCACGATGAAGTTCATGCCCGTCGCCGACGCCCTGGGCTGACCTTCGTCGTGCGCAACGTGCCGCTCCGCTTCCGATTCGGCGGTCGTTCGCGCACGACGAACGACGACGTCAGCTGGCCGCCAGGCGGGTCTTCTCCGTGGCGACGTCGAAATCGGCGGGCGGCCAGTCGAGGTCGAGCCCCTCGAGGGCGTTGATGACCAGGCGCTGCACGGCGACCCGGGCGTACCACTTGCGATCGGCGGGCACGACGAACCACGGTGCCGTCTCGGTCGACGTGCGGCGGATCGCGGTCTCGTAGGCCTCCTGGTAGTCGGACCAGAGGTTCCGCTCGTCGATGTCGCTCGGGTTGTACTTCCAGAACTTGTCGGGACGCTCGAGTCGCTCCGCCAAGCGCGCCTTCTGCTCGTCGTACGAGATGTGCAGCATCACCTTGATGACGGTCGTTCCGGCTGCTTCGAGCTCTCGCTCGAACTCGACGATCTGGTCGTAGCGCTTCTCGATGGTGTCCGCGGAGACGAGTGACCGGACCCGGGCGACCAGGACGTCTTCGTAGTGCGATCGATCGAACACCCCGATCATGCCGACGCCGGGCAGCTCGTTGCGGATGCGCCAGAGGAAGTCGTGCGCGAGTTCCTCCTCGGTCGGAGCCTTGAAGGCGTGGTGAGCGATGCCCTGCGGGTCGACCGCGCCCACGACGTGCCTCACGATCCCGCCCTTGCCCGCGGTGTCCATCGCCTGGAGGACGAGGAGGACGCTCTTCGTGCCGCCGGCCGCCCGCGAATCGGCGAACAACTTCTCCTGGAGTTCTGACAGGTGCTCGGCACCGGCCGCGAGCGCCTGAGCGCCGTACTTCTTGTCGCCGTCGAACCCCGGCGTGGCGGAGGTGTCGATGTCTCTGAGGCTCACGTCTGTCGTGGCGCGGAGCGATTCGGTCGGTTCGATCTTCCAGGTCTTGGCCATGAGGCGACTCTATTCCTCACCGGTGCCCTTCCTCCCGCCCTCCCTTTCCTCCTGCCTGCACGTCGTCGGTCGTGCGCAGCTGACCGCCGAATCCGGCAGTGTGCGGCGGGTTGTGCACGACCACGGTGGGAGGAGAGCGGGATCAGCGGGCCAGCGGCACCTCGATGAGCACCGGGCCGGCCGACCCGACCAGAGCCTGCTCGAGGGCGCCCCGCGTGCCGGCCAGGACGTACTCCCAGCCGTACGCCGCTGCCAGCGTTTCGAGCGGTACGTGCTGCGGGGTCAACTGCACGCGCGTCATGGCGTCGGCGGGCGCCGCCTGGGCGACCTCGAGCCCGTCGAAGATCGTGCCCCCGTCGTCGTTGCCGACGATCACCTGAAGCCGGGGCTTCGCCTCGCCGTCGCCGAACAGCAGGGAGCCGGCGTCGTGCAGCAGCGTGAGGTCGCCGACGAGGACACGCGTGATCCCCCGCTCGCCGTCTCCCCACTGGAGGTCGCGGGGGCCCGTCGTCCCGCCCGCCTGCGAGGCCAGGCCGATGCCGGTCGCCGTCGCGACGGTGCCGTCGATGCCCGCGAGCCCGCGATTGGCGTGAACGCCGATCTTCTTGCCCGGCACGACGACGTCGGCCTCGCGGATCAGGCGCGAGGCTCCGAGGACCAGACGGTCGTGCGGCCAGGTGACGCGCCAGAGCGCTTCGACGAGGAGCTCCGCGTCACGGGACGCCGGATCACGTCGACCTCGCCACGAAGGAAGGCGGCGCGCACCGCCGGGTCGCCGGAGACCGCCGCCTCGGGATCGGGCGCCACGTCGTCGTCGACGACCAGCGAGCGGCCGGTGTGCACCCAGGAGCCGACCCAGGCGCGGTGCGGACGGTCGGCGGCGGCGGGCCCGTCGGGTGCCGCCTCCTCGGTCACGGACACCCCCTCGACCACGGTCGAAGCCCGAGACGGGTCGTAGGCCTCGGGAACCGCGCCGCGCACGACGACCACCTCGACCCCGGCTCGCTTCAACAGCGCCGGAACCTGCCGGGTGAGCGTGGGGTGGCCGAAGACGATGGCGCGGGCGACCCGGCCGCCGAACTCGGGAGCGTCGAGGAGCTCGCGGTAGTGGGGCACGAGGTTCGGGCCGAAGCGCGCGCCGCTCGACACCTCGGCGACGAGGGGCGCCCCCAGCAGGCGGGCCACCTCTTCGGCACGGGGCCCGGCGGCGTGACCGGCGATGACCACGGTGGCCGGCTCGGCGTCGACCGCGAGGGCGATCGTGGCGGACACCGGGATCGGTGCGTGCTCGAGCGCTGCGCCGCCCTGGGATCCTGCACTCTTCTCGTCACGGTCGGGCAGCGTCGTGATCGGAGCCGAGAGCGGCTCACGGAAGGCCACGTTGATCTGGACCGGGCCCGGTGCGGCCGGACGCCCGGGCGACGCCGAATGCCCCAGCGCGGCCGACATCGCCTCGCGGACCAGCGTCCGCACGGAGTCGCCGTCGACGCCGCTGTCGGCGGGCGCCTCGACGTCTCGGAGGAGGCGCAGCGACTCGCCGAACAGCGCGGGCTGGTGCGTGGTCTGGTTCGAGCCGATGCCCCGGAGCTCGGCGGGTCGATCAGCCGTGAGCAGGATCAGCGGGACTCCCGAGTGGTGGGCCTCGAGCACCGCCGGATGCAGATTCGCGACGGCCGTTCCCGACGTCGTGACGACCGCGGTAGGCACTCCTGCTCGACCGCGAGGCCGAGTGCCAAGAACCCGTTGGAGCGCTCGTCGAGCCGGACGTGGAGGCGGAGCCGGCCCTGCCGCTCGAACTCGACGGCGGCCAGGGCGAGCGCCTGCGAGCGCGACCCCGGGCTCAGGACCACGTCGCGGACACCGGCGCGCTCGAGTTCGGCGAGCAGGACGACGGAGAAATCGGTGGCCGGGCTACCGGACGGAGCAGGAAGGAATGGCACTACTTCAGTTTGCCAGTCGGCCCGTCGTCGTCGTGTTCTGCCAGCTCCTGCTCGAGACGGCGGATGCGCTCGTCGACGGACTCACGGTCGCTGGCGCTCATCGGAGCAGACCGCTCGCCCAGGAAATCGGGGTCGTCGTCGGGAGCGACGACCCGTCGATTCGACGCCCCGCGACTCCGGCGACCGAGTCCGAACCAGAGGAGGGCCCCGACGAGAGGCAGGATCACGATGACCAGCGCCCAGATCGGCTTGTTCAGGGCCCGGAAACGGTAACGCTCGGTGAACAGGCAATCGATCAGGGCGTAGATCACGAACGCGACCGCAGCCACGATCAGGATGAAGAGCCCTTTGACCATGGCTGCACTCTAGGCTCGCTCCCTGTGCGTCGCTCGGGGCGCGATGCCCCTCCGGTTCCGACTCGTTCACGCCCCCGGGCGGCTCGATCCACGCCCCCGACGGCTCGCGTGACGCCCCCAGGCGGCTCGCTTAGACTGCCTGACGTGAAAGCAACCCTCTTCTACACGCTGCCCCGGATCGGCATCTTCGTCGTGCTCTTCTTGGTGCTCCGGCTGACGCCGCTCAACGTGTATCTGGCGGCCGTCTTCGCGGCCGTGCTGGCCCTGCTGATCTCGTACATCTTCTTCGGCAACCTGCGCCGCGGCGTCGCCGACACCATCGTCAAGCGCCGCGCCGCTCCCGAGCGCGACGACGATGCCGACCTCGAAGACTCCGTCCTCGACGGCTCCGGCGCCACGGTGCGGCCGGCGCCGCGCCGTCAGGCTCCGCCCGCCGAAGACGACTAGCTCGGCTCGCCGGGCCTTCTCCGCCGCGGTGCGCTGCGACCGGGCGTGCCGGTCTGCGTCGGCGGGCTCTCGCGGCTGTCGGCGGGTGCGCGCGCACGCGCCCACAGCCGCCAGCACCCGCCGACACCGGCAGGCACGCGCCCGCGAGCGCATGGTGCCGGCCGAGCTACAGCAGGAAGAACAGCACTGCGGCGAGCGCCAGCGAGAACAGCAGGGCGGAGAACGACGACAGCTTCAGCGCCAGGATCATCTCGGGCGGGGTCTTCGCCGTCACCCCGATCAGGATGGCGGGCGCTGTGAGGATCGCCGAGAAGTAGACGTAGCCGGCGCCGAAGTAGAGGAACGCGAAGTACACCAGCAGCACGTACGGGAGGCCGAGGAACAGCGCGTACACGACGCGCGAAAGCCGCTGACCGAGCACCACGGCGAGTGTCCGCTTGCCCGCCTGTCGATCCTGGTCGATGTCGCGGATGTTGTTGATCATCAGGACACCGCAGGAGAAGAGGCCGATCATGATCGCCATGATCCAGCCCGCCTCGGACAGCTGGTGTCGCTGGACGAACTCGGTGCCGAGCGTCGCGACGAGGCCGAAGAAGACGAAGACGAAGATCTCGCCCATCGCGTTGTAGCCGTAGGGGCGCTTGCCGCCGGTGTAGAACCAGGCGGCGACGACGCAGGCCGCGCCGACGAGCGCCATCCACCAGAACTGGGTGATGACGATGACGGCGATGCCGGCGGCGGCCGCCACCGCGAACGACGCGAACGACACGTTGCGCACGATCCTGGGGTTCGCGACGCCGCCGCCGGTGAGGCGGGCCGGGCCGACGCGGTACTTGTCGGTGCCGCGGATGCCGTCGGAGTAGTCGTTGGCGTAGTTGACGCCGATCTGCAGGAAGAGTGCCACCACGAGGCACAGCACCGCGAGGGGCCAGTCGAAGCGGTTCGTCTCGCTGGCAGCGGCACTACCGAGGGCGACGGGAGCGACGGCGAGCGTCAGGGTGCGGGGACGGGCACCGGAGATCCAGTCGGAGACGGTCGCTTTGCGAACCGGGGTCTTGCCCGGGCGTCCGCCGGGCCTGCCGCTCTTCTTGCTGCTTCTGGAGCTTTTGGTTCTGCTGGTGGCCACCCGACGAGTTTAGTCGGCGGAAATCGAAGGGGATTCTCCGCCGGGCGGCGCATTCACGGGCCTGCCAGGGGTCGGGACGAAAATCCCCTTCGATTTCGGGAGGGCAGAGGAGCGGAGGAGGGAGAAGGAGCAGAAGGGAGAGCGAGAGCAGGATCAGCGCGGGGCGACGAGCCGGGTCAGCGCCTGGCGGTCGGGCTTGCCGCTGGCGAGGAGGGGAAGCGCGTCGACGGCGACGAGCGCGTCCGGTGCCGCAGCGCGACCCGCGACCGCGGCCACGGCCTCGCGCACCTCTGCGAGAGAGAGGAGGGGCGCCACGGCCACGACGACCGGCACCTCTCCCCACCGCTCCGAGCGGGCTCGCACGACGACGGCCGACTCGAACCCGGGCAGCTCGCGGACGGCCCGCTCGACGAGTCCCAGCGACACTTTCAGGCCGCCCGAGACGATGACGTCGTCGAGGCGCCCGGTGACGGCCACCACGCCGTCGGCGGAGACCGTGCCCGCGTCGCCGGTGCGGTACCAGCGAACCCCGTCGCGCACGACGAAGGCCGCCTCCGTCCGGGCCGGGTCGGCCAGGTAGTACTCGGCCAGTGTCGGGCCCGAGAGCTCGAGCTGGCCGTCGACGACGGCCGCGCGCGTGACACCGACCGGAACTCCGTCGTACACGCAGCCGCCGCAGGTCTCGCTGGACCCGTACGTGCGCACCACGTGGATTCCCGACCGCGTCGCCCGTTCGAGCAACGTGGCGGGCGTGGCCTGTCCGCCCACGAGCACGGCGTCGAATCGACGCAGGACCGTCGCGGAGGCCTCGTCGGTCGAGGCCAGGTCGAGCAGACTCGTGAGCTGGGCCGGCACCAGCGAGGTGTAGCGGACCGCGTGGGTCAGTGACTCGGCGGCCGCGACGAAGGCCGCGGGATCGAAATGACCGGGAGGCAGGATCACGGGCTCGGTCGACGCGGCGATGGACCTCACCAGCACGTTGGTGCCCGCGACGTAGTGCGCCGGCAGAGCGAGAACCCACTGGCCCGGGCCGGCGAGGGCGGAGTCGGCGGCCGCCGCCCCGGCGAGCAGGGCCGCGGACGAGAGCGCGACGCGTTTCGCGTGCCCCGTCGAACCGCTCGTCTCGATGACGAGGGCGATCTTCTTCTCGACCTGGCGCGGAGGGTCGGGGGCCGGCGCTCCGGGCGGGAACGGCAGGATCGCGGGCCCTCCCGAGAGTCCGTCGCGCAGCGCCCTCAGAACGTCGGCCGGGTCGCCCGCATCGACGGTCAGCAGCTCTTTCACGGGGTCGTCAGACCTGCCAGGGATACGGCGCCCAGTCGGGTTCGCGCTTCTGGAGGAACGAGTCGCGGCCTTCGACGGCCTCGTCGGTGCCGTAAGCGAGACGAGTGGCCTCGCCCGCGAAGACCTGCAGCCCCGTCATGCCGTCGTCGGCCGCGTTGAAGGCGAACTTGAGCATGCGGATCGACGTCGGCGACTTCGTCATGATGATGCGCGCCCAGCGCAGGGCCTCCGTCTCGAGTTCGGCGTGGTCGACGACGGCGTTGACCGCGCCCATCTCGTAGGCGCGCTCGGCCGAGTACTCCTGCGCGAGGAAGAACACCTCGCGGGCGAGCTTCTGCCCGATCTGCCTGGCGTAGTAGGCGCTGCCGTAGCCGCCGTCGAACGACCCCACGTCGGCGTCGGTCTGCTTGAACGTGCCGTGCTCGCGGCTCGCGATCGTGAGGTCGCAGACCGCGTGGAGCGAGTGGCCACCGCCGGCGGCCCAACCCGGAACCACGCAGATGACCACCTTGGGCATGGTGCGGATGAGGCGCTGCACCTCGAGGATGTGCAGTCGGCCGTTGCGAGCGGGATCGGGTTTCAGGGCCTCGTCGCCCTCGTAGCGGTACCCGTCGCGCCCCCGGATGCGCTGGTCGCCCCCGGAGCAGAACGCCCACCCGCCGTCTTTCGGGCTCGGGCCGTTGCCGGTGAGCAGGACCACGCCGATCGCGGGATTCAGCCGGGCGTCGTCGAGAGCGCGGTAGAGCTCGTCGACCGTCTTCGGGCGGAACGCGTTGCGGATCTCCGGCCGGTCGAACGCGATCCTGGCCACCTGCCCGCGGACATCGTGATGGTACGTGATGTCGGTCAGCTCACCCGCCCCGGTGGCCTCCCGCCACTCGGTCGGATCGAACAGGTCGGAGACGGAGTCAGGCATGCCTGCAAGCCTATCGAGAGGGCGCTGGTGGAAGACTCGGAGAATGCTCCCCGACGGACCAGCCCTCCCCGCTCTCGACGATCTCCTCCGCGACGCTCACGTCGTCGCGCTCCCCCTCCGCAACCGTTTCCGGGGCGTCGAGGTGCGCGAGGCGTTCCTCGTCGAGGGGCCGAACGGCTGGACCGAGTTCAGCCCGTTCCTCGAGTACGGGGCCGCCGAGGCGTCCGCGTGGCTCGCTGCGACGATCGACTTCGGCTGGGGGCCCGAGCCCCGGCCGTTGCGCGAGCGGGTCGACGTCAACGCGACGCTTCCGGCGGTTGCGGCCGGCCACGTGCCCGAGATACTGCGCCGGTACCCCGGTTGCCGCACGGTCAAGGTCAAGGTGGCGGAGCCCGGCCAGACCCTCGCCGACGACGTGGCGAGAGTGGCGGCGGCCCGCGCTTTCGTCGGGGCCGAGGGCCGCGTGCGCGTCGACGCCAACATGCACTGGTCGGTCGACGAGACGCTCGCGGCCCTCCGAGCCCTGGCGCCGTCCGACCTCGAGTACGTCGAGCAGCCCGTGGCGACCGTGCCCGAGCTCGCGGAGGTCCGACGCAGGATCGCCGACGAAGGCCTGTCGACGCCGGTCGCCGCCGACGAGAGCGTGCGCAAGGCCGCCGACCCGCTGGCGGTCGCCCGGGCCGGCGCGGCCGACCTCCTCGTGGTCAAGGCCCAGCCGCTCGGCGGAATCACGCCGGCGCTCGGCATCGTCCGGGAGGCGGGACTCCCCGTGGTCGTCTCGAGCGCGATCGACACCTCCGTCGGGCTCAGCATGGGTGCCTTCCTCGCCGCCTCGGTTCCGGAGCTGCCGTACGCGTGCGGTCTCGGCACTGCCGCGATGCTCACGTCGGACGTCACCACAGAGCCGCTGCTGCCCTCCGAGGGAACGGTCGACGTCCGTCGAATCGACGTCGACGTCGATCTCCTGCGTCGCACTGCAGCACCGGCCGAGCGCCGAGCGTGGTGGCTGGATCGCGTCCGTGCCTGCTACGAGCAGCTGGCGCGTTCTCGAGCGGCGACCGGAGAGCCGTGAATGGAACCGCTTCCAAAAACCACAGCATCAGCAGTACAGTCGCTTGCGAACCCCACTTCACCACCAGCAGGGACGCTCTCGTGACCGTTGTCGACTCCTCCGCCCGCCTCTCGCTGGAGTGGGGCAACGACCTCATCCGCCTCTTCTTCGAGGACGACATCGACTCGCCCGTGCGGCTCGTGGCGATCCGAGAAGCCGGCCTTCCTCTCCGCGAGGGCGATCGCCGAGTGCCTCTCCAGCCGCTCGTCGAGGTGCTGTCCCCGGCCCACGGCCGCAGCAACAACAGCTACCGCTACGACGGAACCGCGCTCGGTGCCCGACTGCGATTCCAGGGTGCCGAGACGTCGACGACCGACGGCGTCGAGCGACTCGAGATCACCCAGGAGGACCCGGAGTCCGGCCTGGTCGCCGTGAGCGTGTTCGAGGCCGTCGCCGGCGTTCGCGCGGTCAGGACCACGACCACGGTGGACGTGCGCGAGGGCAGTGCTCCGCTTCCTGTCTGGGCCGTGACGAGCTTCGCGACCGGGGCGGTGGTGTCCGACGCCCCCAACGACGTCGACCTGTGGCACGCCGACAGCGCCTGGTCGGCCGAGAACCGCTGGGTCTCGCAGCCGCTCCGCTCCCCGGACTGGCCCGGACCGATGCCACGGCCCGCGGCGAGACGTCTCGCAACAGGCTGGCGATCTCGAGCCTCAGCACCTGGTCGTCGGGGATCGCCAACCCGATCGGAGCCGCCCGGAACCGGGCGACCGGCGCGACGCTGGCCTGGCAGATCGAGCACAACGGGGCGTGGACCTTCGAGCTCGGCGAGCTCCCGGCCTGGGGCGCCGGCGGAGTCCCGCTCGAGGATCGACTGCGCAGCGACGTGCCGTTCGGGCCGCCCCGCGGAGACCACTCGCACGACGGAGCCTACGTCGCTGTCCTCGGGCCGACCGACACACTGCACCAGTGGTCGATCACGCTGTCGGGAGACGCGCCGTTCACGACGGTGCCCGTGACGTTCTCCGTCGGCGCCTCCCTCGACGACGCGTTCGGCAACCTCACTGCGGCACGGCGAGCCACCCGACGCGCGAACCCGCAGAACGAGACGTTGCCGGTGATCTTCAACGACTACATGAACACCCTCGAGGGCGACCCGACCGAGGGCAAGCTGCTTCCGCTGATCGACGCGGCGGCGGCCGTCGGTGCCGACTACTTCTGCATCGACGCCGGGTGGTACGACGACACGGCCGGCTGGTGGGCGAGCGTCGGCGACTGGAAACCGTCGACCCTGCGCTTCCCGTCCGGGCTGGGCTCCGTTCTCGACCGCATCCGCGACCGCGGCATGGTCCCCGGCCTCTGGCTGGAACCGGAGGTGGTCGGCGTCACGTCGGCGGCGGCGTCGTCCCTGCCCGACTCCGCTTTCCTCCAGCGCGGCGGCGTGCGGATCCGCGAGCACGAGAGGTTCCTGCTCGACCTGCGATCGGAGGCCGCCCGCGCGCACCTCGACGAAGCCGTCGACCGTCTCGTGTCGGAGTTCGGCGTCGGGTTCTTCAAGCTCGACTACAACGTCACGCCCGGCGCCGGCACCGACCACGACGCCCCGTCCGTCGGGGCAGGCCTGCTCGACCACAACCGGGCGCTCCTCGCCTGGCTGAACGACGTGCTCGACCGGCACCCGACGCTGGTGCTCGAGAACTGCGGATCCGGCGCCATGCGAAGCGACTTCGGGATGCTCGGCACCCTGCAGCTGCAGTCGACCTCGGACCAGCAGGATCCGCTGCTCTACCCGGTCATCGCCGTCGGCGCTCTCGCCCACGTCCTTCCCGAGCAGGCCGGGAACTGGTCGTATCCGCAGCCCGACATGGACGACGAGCGCATCGTGTTCACGACCTGCACGGGTCTGGCGGGGCGGCTCTATCAGGCCGGCGTCCTCAGCGGCATGGACCGGCACCGACTCGACCTGGTCGCCGCCGGCGTCGCCGCGCACAAGGCGACGCGGCACGAGCTCGCGCGCTCGACGCCGCGATTCCCGACCGGTCTGCCCTCCTACGACGACGGCTGGGTGACGGTGGCGTTCGAGGTCCCGGCCACCGCGTCGGAAGCCGGATCGACCTACGTCATCGCGTGGCGGCAGGAGTGGGCCGACGAGACGGTCGACCTGGACCTGCCTCACCTCGGCGGCGTCGCCGCGTCGACCGTCGACCAGGTGTATCCGCCACTCGGGGTCGGAGCCGCCTGGGCCACCGCGGCCTCGGCGACCGGGCTTCGGCTGAGCGCGCCGACCGGCGTCGCCGCCGCGCGCATGTACCGGCTCGGCTGACGCGGGCGAGAGCGGTGGCGGACGCCACGGGCGAGTCGCGCAACACGGTTGACTTTGGTCAACGAACGCCAGCCACGGGAGGAGAATCGTCGGGTGACTCATGATCTGATGACCCCCGAGAAGAACGTCGAACGCATCATGTGGACCGGCACGATCTGGTTCGTCGGCGTCGTCGCCGCGATCGCCGTGGTGCTCGGTCTGCTCCTCTCCTCCGGCTGGCGCCCGTCGGTGCTGTCGACCGGTCTGGCCACGCTGTGGTGGATCGGCGCCGGGCTCGTGGCCCTGAGCGTCGGCCTCATCGGCTGGTCGGGCTGCCCCATCCTCGAGGTGAGCGTGCCCATCGCCGATCGCAACAAGACGCGCACCATGCAGCTCGGAACGCTGATCTTCATCGTCGGCGGCGCCGCAGCGCTGCTCGCCGTGCTGCTCGGCCCGGCCCACTAGCCGGCGGCGGCGGTTCGGCGGCGGTTCGGCGGGCTGAGGCAGGTTCGGGCGGGACGCCGGCGACCCGCCGACGCCTGCTCCCTCCCGCCTACGCCCGCACGGGGCCGCGCGCGCCGTCAGGTGCGCGCCGGCGGACCCGAGCTCTCGCGGACGACCAGCGACGCGGGCAGCTCGACATCGGGCGACGACACGAGCGACCCCGCACCGGTGATCGATCGCAGCAGTCCGTACGCGGCTTCGCCGAGACCGCGGAAGTCCATCCGCACGCTCGTGAGCGACGGAGACGACACGCTCGCGACCGGGACGTCGTCGAACCCGACGACGCTGACGTCGCGGGGCACGTCGAGACCGCGCGCCCGCACCGCGCGCACGGCGCCCAGCGCGAGCTCGTCGTTGAAACAGAAGAGCGCCGTGGCGCCGTCGTCGAGGAGCCGGGCCGCCGCCGCCTCCGCGGAGCCGGGCTCCCAGGTCACCTGCTCGATGGTCGGCACGCGCGCGCCGGCCGCTGCCAGGGCGGCCAGGTAGCCGTAGGTCCGGCCGTGACCGGAGACGGTGGGGTAGTCGACCGCGAGGTGGTGGACGGTCTCGTGGCCGAGCCCGAGGAGGTGCTCCGTCGCGATCCTGCCCCCGGACTCGTCGTCCATGTGGCTGTGCGGGAGACCCGACAGGTGGGTTCCGACCAGCGAGGCGCTCACCGCGGTCAGCGACGGCGGCAGCATGCCGAGGGCGGTCGAGACCGACGACTCGAACTCGATTCCGATCACGCCTCCGAGGGGCTGCGTGAGCAGGATGTCGACGAGCCTTCGGATCGCCCTTCGCCGAGGCTCTCGCACGCGGGCCACCGTGACCAACACACCGTGTTCGAGGGCGGCGTCTTCGATGCCCTGGATCGCGGAGGCGAACCCGTAGAGCGTCGTATCGCCCGTCAGGACGGCGATGACCCGGCTGCGGCCCGAGGCGAGAGCTCGAGCCGTCTCGTTCGGCCGGTAGCCGAGGGTCTCGATGGCCTTGAGCGTCGCCGCACGACGTCGATCGCTGACCTGCGCGGAGCCGTTGAGAACCCGCGAGACCGTCGTGACCGACACTCCCGCGAGCCGGGCGACGTCGTCGATGGCGGGAGGGCGATCACCCATGGGTAGCGACCGGAGCCGGACCGGCCGGTCTACAGCCCCGAGTAGGCGTGCAGCCCCTTGAAGAAGAGGTTGACGACCGAGAAGTTGAACATGACCGCGGCGAAGCCGACGATCGACAGCCAGGACGACCGGGCGCCGCGCCAGCCGCGCGTCGCGCGAGCGTGGATGTAGCCGGCGTAGATGACCCAGATGATGAAGGTCCAGACTTCCTTCGTGTCCCAGCCCCAGTAGCGGCCCCACGCCTTCTCCGCCCAGACGGCGCCGGCGATGAGGGTGAAGGTCCAGAGGACGAAGCCGACCAGAGCGATGCGGTAGGCGAGGTCTTCGAGCCGATCGGCCCCGGGCAGCGTGTCGAAGAGCTTGATCCCCGCGTTCTTGGACGTCTCGCGCCGCGCCTGCACGATCTGCGCAGCGGACAGGCCGCCGGCGATCGCGAAGAACGCCGTACCGAGGCAGGCCACGAAGACGTGGATGACGAGCCAGTACGACTGGAGAGCCGGGACGAGCGGGCTGACCGCGACGTAGAAGTTGACGACGGCGACGCCGAGCAGGATGAGGTTGAGGCCCATCACGTAGGCGCCCAGGTAGCGGAGGTCGACCAGCAGGTTGACGATCAGGAAGACGGCGACGATCAGCGCGGTGCCGGTGAGGCCGAACTCGAACATGTTGGCCCAGGGCACCCGCCCCGCTGCGAGACCGCGGAGGACGACCGAGACGATGTGGACGAGGAGACCGAGGGTCATCATCGACATACCGATGCGCTCGAACTTCGACGAGCGGCGCTGCGGTGCGTCGAAGACGGGTACGTCGGTGCGCTCGAGGACCGCGACACCTCCGGAGGAGGATCCGCCGACCGAGGCGACGGAACCCGCGGCTTCGGCCTGCGCCTGGCCGGTGAGCTGCCTGGCCTGCGCCTTGAGCGCCGCCGTGGCCGCCACCTGTGCGTCGCCGGACCGCTTGGCCAGGTCGAGCGCGAAGGCGATGAACGAAATCACGTAGATGCCGATGGCCGAGTAGGCGGCATAGAGGCAGTAGGTCGAAAGGTCAGCAGGGCTCACGAGGACACCTTACGTCGGTCGGAGCTCACGGGAGACCCCAGGGTGGACAGATGTTTTTTGGCGAGGTCGTCGACCGCGCGTTCGAGGGTGGGATCTTCGCCGCGAGCCAGGCCCGCGTACTCCAGACGGAGGCCGTCGTCGCCCTGGACGGCCTTGACCCAGACTCGGCGCCGAGGGACGAACAGGCCGGTCAGGAGACCGAGGACGATCAGGATCGCGAACACCAGCACGTAGACCTGCGAGGGATCGTGGTGCACGTCGAGCGACACGAATCGCTTGACGCCGTTGAACTGGACCGAGCCCAGGCCGTCGGGCAGCGTGGCCGTCTGCCCCGGCTTCAGCACCAGGGGCGCCTCGAGAGGCTGCGCCGACCCGGCCTTCGGCGTGCTCGCGATGGGCTTGAGCCCGTCGAGGTCGAGGTTGTAGACCGAGCGCGGCACACCGTCGTTGAGCCCGAGGTTGCCCGAGTAGACGTCGAGGGTGAGCTTCGGGTTGATGGTGTCGGGGTAGTTCGACGTCAGGGCGCCGGTCCCGAGCGACGTGGCGCTCGGGTAGAAGAAGCCGATCATGCCGAGCTGCGTCGGCAGGGCGTCCGGCACCTTGATGACGCCCAGCGACGTCAGGTTGGAGTCTTGCGGCAGGAATGGGACGCTGTCCTTGAAGGCGATGTTCCCTTGCCCGTCGCGCACCGTCACGTCGACCGCGTAGCCGTTGCCGAGGAGGTAGACCTGGGTACCGCCGATCTCGAGGGGATCGTTGACCCGCAGCTTCGTGCTCTTCGCCGTTTTGCCCTGGACTTGCTCGGTCACGTCGGCCTGGTAATCGATCGGGGTGCCGAGCGCGTCGGCGATCTTCGTCTCGTACTTCGCCGTGAACTTGTCGATCTTGATGTTGTAGGGCACCAGATTGGTGTCGCGGAAGAAGCGCCCCGGGTTGAAGGAGTCGTACGAACCGAGGTTGTTCGAGAAGGTCTGCCCCTCGACGACGACGCGCTGGCCGGTATAGCCGAAGCCTCCGCCGATGCCGACGGTGATCAGGACACCCAGAAGCGCGATGTGGAACACGAGGTTGCCCGTCTCGCGGAGATAGCCGCGTTCGGCGCTGACCGAGTCACCGTAGACCTTGGTGCGGTAGCCGGCTCGCCGCAGCTGCGCGCGGGCGGTGCTGATCGCGATCTCGGCGGACGCGGGAGCCTTCCTCCCGCAAGGTCGTGCTTCAGCGGGTGCGACTGGAATCCGGCGAGGCGCGTCAGCCGCGCCGGGGTCTTCGGCGGCGCCGAGCGCAGGGCCTCGAGGTGGTGCTTCACCCGCGGGATGATGCAGCCGATCAGCGAGACGAAGAGCAGCAGGTAGACGGCCGAGAACCACGGGGTCGAGAAGGTGTCGAAAAGCCCGAGCTTGTGCAGGATCGGATAGAGCTCGGGGTGGTCGGCCTTGTACTGCGCGACACCGTTGGGGTCGGAGGTCGTCTGCGGCACGAGGGAGCCGGGCACCGCGGCGAGCGCCAGCAGCATGAGGAGGAACAGCGCGGTCCGCATGCTGGTGAGCTGCCGCCAGAAGAAGCGGACGTAGCCGAAGAAGCCCAGCCGGGGCTGCGTGATCCCGTCGTCGCCACCTCCGGCGCCGCCCGCCGCGGTCGTCGGCGGGACGTAGTCGATGTGGTCTTGTGGCCGAAGCGGATCGGCGTTCTCGTCGGTGCGATCGGCGTCGGGCGCCTCCGGAGGCGACTGCACGCCGTTCTTCGTCGACCGATCGCGGCCGTTCTTGTCGTCAGACGACGGTGCCATAGTTCGCGATCACCGCCCCCAGGCGCGACATGAGGTCGGTCCAGACCCCGGCGACCATGAGAACACCGATGAGCACGAGAAGGCTGCCTCCGAGAAGGTTGACGGCACGGATGTGCCTTTTGACGAATGCGATGGACCGCGACATCCAGCCGAGTCCGAGAGCCACGAGGAGGAACGGCACGCCGAGCCCGACGCAGTAGAAGAGACCGAGCAGGAGGCCCTGCCAGGCGGAGCCGGAGTTGTAGGACAGCGCCGTGATGGCGGACAGGGTCGGCCCGAGGCACGGGCTCCAGCCGAGTCCGAAGACGAGGCCGAGCAGGGGCGCCCCGATCAGGCCGGTCTTCGGGCTGATGGAGAGCTTCGCGGACCGCTGGAAGAACGGGAAGTTGCCGATGAAGACGAGACCCATCAGGATCACGACGATGCCCATCAGACGCGTGATGAGCGACCGCCACTCGAGGAACCAGAAACCGAGGGCTCCGGCTGCCGTGTTGAGGGCGACGAAGACGACGGTGAAGCCGAGGACGAACAGGACGACGCCGAGGACCACGCGACCCCGATCGATCCGGCGCCCCCTGGCATCCTGCGCGTTTCCGGTCAGCCCGCCGACGTAGCCGAGGTAGCCGGGGACGAGCGGAAGGACGCACGGCGAGATGAACGAGATGATGCCGGCGAGGACGGCGACCGGAAGGGCCACCGCCATCTGGCCGCTCGTGACCGCCTGGAAGAACGGGTTGTCGGCGTACACCTACTTGCCCTCTTTGAGGGTGTCGGCTATCAGGGTGTCGAGGACGCTCTTGTTCACTTGACCGAGGACGCGGGCGGCGACACGCCCCTTCTGGTCGAGGACCATCGTCGTCGGGGTCGCGTTGGGCCCGCGCTGACCAGCGAGCGCCAGTTGGACCTTGGCGTCGGTCGCGTCGACGACCGAGGGGTACGGCATCGTGAACGAGCGATCGAATGCGCGGGCTGTGTCGGCCTCGTCGCGCACGTTCACGCCGATGAACTGAACGCCCTGCGAGTCGTATTTCTTACTCAGCGACGCGAGGTCGGGCGCCTCGACCCGGCAGGGCGGGCAGGAGGCGTACCAGAAGTTGAGGACGACGACGCGGCCGTTGTACGTCTTGCGCGAGATCGACGTGCCCTGATCGGTCTTCGCGGTGAACTCGACGCTGTTCGATCGGTCCGCCGGTTTGATCTCGGTGACCGTGCCATCGCCGGAGATGTAGTTCTTGTTGTCTCCGCTCTGGTACTGCGAGAGGAGGTTGTTGCTGGAGCATCCGGTGACGGCGACAGCCACGACGGCTCCCATCACGGCGAAGCGGACGAGGTTCTTGAATCGGGCGGTTTTCACACGGCTCCAGTGTCGACGGCAGTGGATTGCAGGGCGCGAGCGGGCTCGCGATAGTCGACCTCGACGAACGCGTCACCGCGACGAGCGAGGGTGGTGATGCTCGAGAGCGTGCATCGCCTCCTGCGAGGATCGTGGAAGAGCCGCTGGCCGAGAAGGCTGCGGTGGACCATCCAGATCGGGAGTTGGTGACTGACGAGGACGACGTCGCCGTCGTCGACGCTGCGCCAGGCCGAGTCGACCGCGGCGAGCATGCGAGCGGCGATGCTCACGTAGGCCTCGCCCCAGCTGGGCTTGAGAGGGTTGACGATCCACGGCCACTCGGCCGGGCGCACGAGCGACTTCTTGAAGTCGCCGCGGCGCCCTTCGTACTTGTTGGTGGGCTCGATCAGTCGCTCGTCGGTCTGGACCTCGAGACCGAAGTCGGCGGCCCAGGGCGCAGCCGACTCCTGCGTGCGCTGGAGCGGGCTGGCGACGAGAGCTCGCACCGGCGCGGCTTCGGCGCGGAGGAAGTCGGCCGAGGCCTTGGCCATGCGGTGGCCGAGGGTCGACAGACCGAACCCCTCGATGCGTCCGTACAGGACGCCCTCCGGGTTTTCGACCTCGCCGTGACGGACGAGGTGGATCTGGTCTGCGGGCACGCATTCCAGTGTAGATTGCGCGACCGCGCACACCTCCCACCTGGCTTTTCCACAGGGTGAGGGTCTCTCGGTGCCGAGAGAACCTCCGCTCTCTGTAAACTCGGGCAGCGTGACCAACCGCACTCTCATCAAAGACCTCGCTTCTTCCTCCGACGGGCCCGTTTCGGTGTCCGGGTGGGTCGAGACGGTGCGCGATCAGAAGAAGGTGCAGTTCGTCGTGCTCCGCGACGAGACCGGCGCCGTCCAGCTCGTCAACCCGCGGGCGACGGACGCCGACGGCGCGATCGTCGCGACCGACGTGTCCGGCACCATCACCTCGCTCTCGCAGGGCTCGTTCCTCACGGCGACCGGCGACCTGAAGCACGACGAGCGCGTCAAGCTCGGCGGCGTCGAGATCAAGCTCGAGACCCTCGACGTGACGACGATCGCGATCCCCGAGACGCCCATCGCCGACGACTCCGGCATCGACAAGCGGATGGACTGGCGGTTCCTCGACCTCCGCGTGCCCAAGAACGCCCTCATCTTCAAGATCCAGACGACTCTCGAGCACGCCTGGCGCACCTACTGGGTCGAGAACGACTTCGTCGAGATCCACACGCCCAAGCTGATGGCGTCGGCGAGTGAGTCGAAGGCCGAGCTGTTCCGCGTCGACTACTTCGAGGGGTCCGCGTTCCTCTCGCAGAGCCCGCAGTTCTTCAAGCAGATGGCCCAGTCGGCCGGCTTCGGCAAGATCTTCGAGGTCGGGCCCGCGTTCCGCGCCGACCCCAGCTTCACCAGCCGCCACGCCACCGAGTTCACGTCCGTCGACTCCGAGATCAGCTGGATCGACTCGCACGAAGACGTCATGAAGCTCCACGAAGAGCTTCTGGTCGCCGGTTTCCAGGCCGTGAAAGACAAGCACGGCGCTGAGATCGAGGCATTGTTCGGCTTCGAGCTCGTCGTGCCGACCATCCCGTTCCCGCGCATTCCCCTGGCCGAGGCCAAAGAGATCGTGGCCTCGCGCGGGTACGAGGTTCCGCGCGCCGACGACGACATGGACCCCGAGGGCGAGCGCCAGATCGCGGCCTACGTCAAAGAGACGTACGGTCACGAATTCGTGTTCCTGACCGACTACGCCTCGAGCATCCGGCCCTTCTATCACATGCGTCACGCCGACGACCCGTCGCTGACCAACAGCTACGACCTCATCTTCAACGGCGTCGAGATCTCCACCGGTGCTCAGCGCGAGCACCGCGTCGAGATCCTCGAAGAGCAGGCCCGCTCGAAGGGGCTCGAGCCAGAAGAGCTGTCGGGGTACCTCGACTTCTTCCGCTACGGCGTCCCGGCGCACGGCGGGTTCGGCATGGGACTCTCGCGCGTGCTGATGCTGATGCTGCACCTGGCGAACCTCCGTGAGACGACGTACCTCTTCCGCGGGCCCACGCGACTGGAACCCTAGGGTGCGTCTCCCCCTCCGCCGGAGGTCGCCCGCGGCCTTCACAGAACCCGCCGCCGCGCGATCCTGGCGACGCACGACCCGCGGTGAAGTGAGAGACACTCCGTAGCTCCGCAGCGACCTCACGAAATCCGCCCTCCGGCTTCTGCGGGAGGGCGGATTTCGTTCCTCCGGCACCGCGCCGCGGCCGACAGATGCCTGCGGCGGGTCAGGCGATGTGCGGCAGGGTGGGGCACCGTGCGGCAGGGTGGGCCGGCCCGGGGCGGGTCAGGCGCCGTGCGGCGGGTGGGGCGCGGCCGCGCGGAGGGCCGTGCGAAGCCGGTCCGGTTCGACACGCCAGATGGTGTGGACGCGGCCGTCGATGAGGACGACGGGGATCTCTTCCGAGTATTCGTCGGCGAGCGACTGGTCGTCGAGGATCGACAGCTCGTCGTAGTCGCGGGCCCCCGCGAACTCGACTTCGTCGAGCACCGCCTCGAGCGCCTCCCGCGCGTCATCGCAGAGGTGGCAGCCGGGCTTGGTCAGCAGGGTGATGTGGGGCACGGGCACTCCCCCAGAGTACTGCGCGCCTCCACCGCCGGCCGAGTCGCGCTGAGGTCGCGAGTGGGCCTGCCGGTCGCGCCGGTGGCGCGGGGGCTGCCTGTGCCGCCGGTGGCGCGGCCACACCGCGATCTCGCGCCCCGAGTCTCCGTCGCAGCCAGAGAGCGCAGGTGCCACCCCGAGCACGCGAGGCGCCAGACCACCACGGAAGGAAGAAGACAAAAACGGCCGGCAACCGAAGGGTGCCGACCGTTTTTGTTTGCCTACTTCTTGTTGCGGCGCTGGTGACGCGTCTTACGAAGCAGCTTGCGGTGCTTCTTCTTCGCCATGCGCTTGCGACGCTTCTTGATAACAGAACCCATAGGGCACCTCACAGATTTTTGAACAGGACCTTTACGAACCGGGTCCATTTCAAAGAACCGCGGAAAAATACCTTGGTGGAGTCTACCGGGGTCGGCCTGGAAAGACGAACCGGGGCAGCAGGATCAGCCGACGTCGGCGATGCCGCCGCGCAGAACCGCCGCGACAGCGGAATCCGGGACGCGGAACGAACGTCCGAAGCGGATCGCGGGCAGCTCGCCGGAGTGGACCATGCGGTACACGGTCATCTTGGACACGCGCATCATGTCGGCGACTTCCGCCACCGTGAGAAAGCGAACGTCTGTCAGGTCGTCCGACATGATCCTGCCTCGGGTTCGGGCCGGGCTCACCTGCGCTGTCGACCAACGCGGTGTGAACCGGCGACTTGGGACCGGCTGAGTGTTACTCGTGTGCCCCGTGGCTACTTTAGGGGCGCATGTGACTCGCTGGCAAGCTGCCGCGTCACCCCTGTTCGCGGTGCCCGAGTCGCTTCTTGATGGGGCCGGGGATGCGGCTCTGCGCGCCGGCGACGACACGGCCCAGGGTGGTGCCGACGTCGCCGACGTCGGGCAGGTTCTCCGCCGCGCGGCGGAGCGGCGCCGGCATCGAGACGCCCGGACCGCGAGCGGGCACGGCGGCGAGCTGGGCGCCCGCGGACGCGGGGGCGACCACGAACGGACTCAGCCACTCCTGGACCTCGGTGAGGGGTTCGGCATCGACGCTGTAGTAGCGGTGCTGCCCCTTTTCTCGCACGCGGACCAGACCGGAGTCGCGCAGGACTCGGAGGTGCTTCGACACGGTCGGCTGGCTCAGCCCGAGCGCGGTCACCAGCTCTCCGACGCTGATCTCGCCTGGGCGGCGCAGCAGGAGGACTCTCAGGAGCTCTCGACGAGTGGGGTCGGCGATCACGGTGAAGATGTCGGCCATACGCGCAAGGCTACTGATGGATGGCCCGGAGTACCATGACGGTTTTCGGGTGAATTCGTCAGAGGTACGGGGAGGTCGGGTGGCGTCAGCACCACCTCTTCTGAGACCGTCGGCGTCGGGTCGCCGCCCCACTCGTCCGCTGGCGCGGCTGCGAGAGGCGATCGACGACGCGAGCCGCAAGTCTCCGGCGCGCTTCGCGATCCTGATCTTCACGACGCTGATCCTGCTCTTCACGGCGATCTTCATGCTCCCGATCAGTTCGGCCGACGGCGAGATCACCCCGGTGGCCGACTCCTCTTCTCCGCCGTGTCCGTCATCTGTGTGACCGGTCTGGCGACGGTCGACATGGCCACGCACTGGTCGCTCTTCGGCCACGTCGTCATCTTCGTCGGCGTGCAGATCGGCGCGATCGGCGTGCTCACGGTGGCGTCGATCCTCGGCCTGGTCGTCTCCCGCCGGCTCAGACTGCGATCCCGGCTGATGGCCGCGAGCGACTCGAATCCGCTCCGAGCGCACGCCGGGCCGGTCCCCGAGGGGCAGGCCGTCCGGCTCGGCGAGGTGGGCGGGCTCCTGACCACGGTCGCCGTCAGCGCCCTCGCGATCGAGCTGGTGATCGGGATCCTGCTCGTCCCGCGCCTGCTGATCGACGGCATCCCTGGAAGGACGCCGTCTTCGACGGCTTCTACTACGCGGCGATGGCCTTCACCAACACGGGGTTCACCCCGAACGCGGCGGGCCTCGCGCCGTTCGAGGGCGACTTCTTCTTCCTGGGTCTGCTGATGGTCGCGGTGTTCCTCGGCAGCATCGGCTTCCCGGTCATCTACGCCATCACGCGCAATCCGCTGCACCCGCGGCGCTGGTCGCTCCACGTGAAGCTCACGCTCGTGACGACCGCGATCCTGCTGGCCGCCGGAACCGTCCTCTACATCGTCCTCGAGTTCGACAACCCGCGGACCTTCGGCGCGAAGGACGCCGGCACCACGATCTTCGAGTCGCTCTTCCTGAGCACGATGTCGAGGTCCGGCGGCTTCTCGACGATCGACATCGCGCACCTGCACGACTCGAGCCTGCTCGTCACCGACATGCTCATGTTCATCGGAGGCGGTTCCGCGTCCACGGCGGGAGGCCTCAAGGTGACCACGCTGGCGGTGCTGTTCCTGGCGGCGTTCGCGGAGGCCCGGGGCAAGCAGAGCATGGAGGCGTTCGGACGCAGGATCCCGTCCGACGTCCTGCGCCTGTCGGTGAGCGTGGCCCTCTGGGGCGCGACGATCGTGGCCGTGGCGACCATCGTGATCCTGCAGATCACGAAGGCCTCTCTGTCGCATGTCCTCTTCGAGGTGATCTCGGCCTTCGCGACCTGCGGCTTGTCGACGGGTCTGACCGAATCGCTCCCGGACAGCGCGAAGTACGTGCTGGCCGTCACGATGTGGATGGGCCGCGTTGGTACAGTGACACTCGCCGTGGCCCTGGCCAACAGCCAGCGGCGGCAGCTGTTCACACGCCCCGAAGAAAGGCCCATCGTTGGCTGAGCGAATCCCCCACGACGCGCCGGTCCTCGTCATCGGCCTCGGGCGGTTCGGCGCTGCGACGGCGGGTCAGCTCGAGCGGCAGGATCGAGACGTGCTCGTCGTCGACACGGACGTCTCACTGGTTCAGAAATGGGCCGATCGAGTCACCCACGCGGTCCAGGCGGACGCCCGCGACATCGACGCCCTTCGTCAGATCGGGGCGGCCGACTTCGCCATCGCGGTGGTCGGCGTCGGTTCCTCGCTCGAGGCCAGCGTGCTCATCACGGCGAACCTCGTCGACCTCGAGGTGCCGCAGATCTGGGCGAAGGCCGTCTCGAAGTCGCACGGCAAGATCCTGACCAGGATCGGCGCCACGCACGTGATCTACCCGGAGGCGGAGGCCGGCGAGCGCGTCGCCCACCTGGTCTCCGGCCGGATGCTCGACTACATCGAGTTCGACGACGAGTTCTCGATCGTCAAGATGTACCCGCCGAAGTCGGTGCGTGGTCAGAGCCTCGGCGAGTGCACGGTGCTGCCCAAGTTCGGGGTCACCATCGTCGGGGTGAAGAGCCCGGGAGGCGCGTTCCAGGAGGCACGCCCCGAGACGGTGGTGGGCGACCACGACCTCATCATCGTCAGCGGCACCGAGGTCGATCTCGAACGCTTCTCGGCCCTCGAGTCATAGCGCCGCCGACGCAGCGCCCGTCGCGCGCCGGTCTCGCGCTCGGGTCGCGGCCGCGTCGCGCGCGGTACGGAGCTACTCGCTCGCGATCTCCGTTGCGCGGGCGAGAGCGGCCGCGGAGGCCCGGTCGAACAGACCCTTCAAGTCGGCCGCCTGCAGCACCTCGACGGCCTTCTCGGTGGTGCCGCCCGGGCTCGTCACCCGGCGGCGGAGCTCGTCGGGCGCGATGACGTCGTTCGCGAGCAGTTCGGACGCCCCGCGAAAAGTGCCCTGCACCAGGACGGCGGCCTGGTGCTCGCTGAAGCCGAGGTCGACCGCGGTGCGCGTCCACTCCTCGATCAGGTAGAAGACGTAGGCGGGGCCGGATCCGGAGATGGTCGACAGCGCATCGATCTTGTCCTCCGGAATCGTGACGACGTCGCCGACACAGGCGAACAGGCTCCGCGCCACGGCGAGGTCGGCGTCGGAGGAGCGGGTTCCGGCGGCGAGGCCGGTCACGCCGAGGCCGACGACGGACGGCGTGTTCGGCATGGAACGCAGGACCGCGACGTGATCCGGAAGGGCCTCCTCCATCGCGGCGATCGTGATGCCGGCAGCGAGGCTGACGACGATCGTCCCGGCTTCGAGCACCGGGGCGATCTCGCGGAGAAGGTCGACGACCATGTACGGCTTGACGCCGATGAGGACGATCTTCGCGCCGGTCACGGCCGAGGCGTTCGCGGCGGGATCGGCCTCGGTCGCCAGGGAGGTGACACTGCCGTGGCGGAGGGGCGCGGCCTTGGCCTCGGTTCGGTTCGTGACGCGGATGCCGCCCTCGACGGTGACGTCGGGGCGGAGGAGGCCGTGCAGGATCGCGCCCCCATCGAACCGGCTCCGAGAATTGCTGTCGCGGGGAGGGTCGTGGTCATTCGTCCATCCTAGGATTGGCGGCAGCGAACGGGGCGCAGGGGTTCCGCCCGCGAAAGGACGAGAGAAGCTCATGACCGAAATCACCGGTGCCGACGGTTCCGATCACTCAGGCGTCCCCGCCGAAGCCACGGGGCACGGCGGGCACGGAACGAAGGCGATCCTCGCGGCGCTGGGCGCCAACCTCGGCATCGCCCTGGTGAAGATCATCGCCTGGGCCGTCTCGGGTTCCGCGTCGATGCTCGCGGAGGGCGTCCACTCGATCGCCGACTCCGCCAACCAGCTGCTCCTGCTGCTGGGTGGTCGCAAGGCCCGCAAGGCCGCCGACGAGGAGCACCCCTTCGGATACGGTCGCGAGCGCTACGTCTACGCGTTCGTGGTCTCGATCATCCTGTTCTCCATCGGCGGTGTCTTCTCCTCTACGAGGGCATCGGAAAGATCCAGCACCCGCACGAGCTCGAGAACGCCTGGCTTCCCCTCGTGGTCCTCGTCATCGCGATGGGCCTCGAGGGTTTCTCCCTCCGCACGGCCCTGCGCGAAGCCCGACCGCACAAGGGCGACCAGGGCTGGTTCCGCTTCATCCGCCGCGCCAAGGCGCCCGAGCTGCCCGTGCTCCTGCTCGAGGACACCGCCGCCCTCACCGGCCTCGTGCTCGCGTTCATCGGCGTCGGCCTCACCGTGCTGACCGGCAACAGCCTGTTCGACGCGCTCGGAACGGTTCTGATCGGGGTCCTGCTGATCCTGGTCGCCATCATCCTCGGTGTCGAGACCAAGAGCCTCCTCGTCGGCGAGGGCGCCTCGAGCGAGGACACCGCCGCCATCAGGAACGCGATCACGGCAGGGCCCGAAGTCGAGTCGATCATCCACATGAAGACGCTCTACCTCGGCCCCGACGAACTGCTCGTCGCCGTGAAGGTCGCGATGGGCGGAAAGCAGCTGCTGGCCGACGTCGCGGCGTCGATCAACTCGGTCGAGGCGCGGGTGCGCGCTGCGGTGCCTCTGGCCCGCGTGATCTACGTCGAGCCCGACGTCTGGGTGGAGCCCGGTTCGCCGCAGCCCACGACCGAGGCCATCGTCGTCCGCTCCGTCGACTAGCGGGGGCTGCCGTAACGCGTTTTGCGGACATCTCGACGTGCCGCGGCGAGTTGAAATGTCCGCAAAACGGGTTACGGCAGTCTCTGTCGGCCTAGCGGCGGGCGGTGAAGAAGTCGTCGAGAAGGGCAGCGCACTCCGGCCCGCGGACGCCGGCGTACACCTCGGCCCGATGGGGCAGGCGACGATCCCGCAGGATGTCGTACACACTCCCGGACGCCCCCGCCTTCTCGTCCCACGCCCCGAAGACGACGCGGGGCACCCGCGCAGCGAGAATCGCCCCGGCACACATCGGGCACGGCTCGAGCGTGACCACGAGCGTGCAGCCGGTCAGGTGCCAGTCGCCCAGGGCCGCCGCGGCGTCGCGCAGGGCGAGGACCTCGGCGTGGGCCGTGGGATCCTGCAGCTTCTCGCGTTCGTTGTGCCCGCGGCCGATCACGAGGCCCGCAGGATCGAGGACGATCGCCCCGACCGGGACGTCGCCGGATGCCTGGCACAGCGCTGCCTCGTCGAGTGCCACGCCCATCCACGCGTCGAACTCCTCGGGCATGCGTGGCACGCGGCACACCTCCTCGGCTCGACTCCGCTAGCTTTGAGCCTATGCGAGTGCACGTTGCGGACCACCCCTCATCACCCACAAGTTGACGGTGCTCCGTGATCGCGAGACGAAGTCTCCGACGTTCCGCGCGCTGACCGAAGAGCTGGTCACGCTGCTCGCCTACGAGGCGACGCGCACCGTCCGCACCGAGCCCGTCGACATCGAGACGCCGGTCGGCCCGACGACGGGTCTGGCCATCTCCAAGCCTCGTCCGCTGGTCGTGCCGATCCTGCGCGCCGGCCTCGGCATGCTCGAGGGCATGACGAAGCTCGTGCCGAGCGCCGAGGTCGGGTTCCTCGGCATGATGCGCGACGAAGAGACGCTCGAGCCGACCACGTACGCCGAGCGTCTGCCCGACGACCTGTCGAACCGGCAGTGCTTCGTGCTCGACCCGATGCTCGCCACCGGCGGCTCGCTGATCGCCGCCATCGACTTCCTGCTCGCGCGCGGTGCCGTCGACGTGACCGCCGTCTGCATCCTCGCATCGCCCGAGGGCCTGGCCGCGGTCGAGAAGGCCATGCACGGGCGCGAGGTGACGATCGTGCTCGGCGCCGTCGACGAGCGCCTCAACGATCAGGGCTACATCGTGCCCGGTCTCGGCGATGCCGGCGACCGCCTCTACGGCCTGGCCTGACCTCCCCTCCGCCGCCACCGCCCCGGTCGCGCCGCCCCTCCCGCGAGCGCCGTGGTCGTACACGACTCGCCGGTCACGATCGGCCGTCCCGTGCGCACGATCGAAGAACCGCGACCGGGAAACAACGGGTGTTGGTTGACACGGCATCAACTCCTGCGACACAATCGGACTCATGACTGCTCACACGCACGCCCCGATCGCCCAGGAGGCCGGTGTCGTTTCGACGACGCGCACCTCCCGAGGTCTCGTGGAGCGAGCCGGCATGATGATGCCGACCGACGCAGTCATGTGTTGTCGAATGTGTGCCTGACCGGCACCTGACCCGCCGAGTCTCCGCTGGTCCGCAGGCCTGATACAGCTGCCCTGCCGATCGCATCGTCTCGATCACATCCTTGATCGAGGCGACTGACTCCGGATGCATCGTCCGCCAACACCCCGGCGGCGCATCCCATCCCGTTCCACGTTCCTGGGCCTCATTCCGCTCGAACGTGCGAGCCTCGCGGCACACACCGGAGAATCGCGTTCCTTCTCCGCACTCGACAGCGCACCTGAAGTCGAGTTGGCGGACGAACGGATCTCCCCACGTCCCAAGGACTCCACTTCCATGTCTCTCGCTTTCGATACCCAGACCACCAGCACCACAACCATTCAGGCCCCGGCCCAGCGCCACCTCACCGCCGTCGCCCCCGAACAGCCGGCGACATCACCTCGCCTCCGTGCCGTCCCGGCCGGCACCGAAGCCCGCGGCTTCGTCCTCTACGTCGGCATCGACGAGCTGAAGGCCGCCGATGCGGGCACCAGTCTCGGCGAGATCGTCTCGCAGCTCCGCGCCCTCACCGCCCAGCTCGCCCCGGCCGCCGAAACGCACGCGGCCGTCGCCCTGGCCCCCGAAGGTGCAGGCGGACGCGACGTCGACGTCGTCCGACTCGCGCTGCAGGATCCTGCCGCCCTCGCGAAGCACCGCCACACCGAGGTCGACGAGGAGCCGGGCGCCCGCGGCGGAGTCGTCGTCGACATCTCGCGGAAGCGCCTCCTCCTCGACGGCGACGTCGCCCCGCTCACCTACAAGGAGTTCGAGCTGCTGCAGTACCTCGTGCTCCGCGAGGGTCGTACCATCGACCGCGCCGAGCTCATCTCGAGCCTCTGGTCGGCCGGCGACGACGAGGTACCGAACGAGCGCACCATCGACGTCCACGTGCGCCGCCTCCGCTCGAAGCTCGGCGCCTTCGAGGACATCGTGCGCACCGTCCGTGGCGTGGGCTACCGGTTCGACCGCCACGCCGACGTGTCGATCCGCCAGGCTTCGACACCCAGCCCCGACGTCTTCTGATCCCCCTCCCGATATCGAAGGGGATTTTCGCCGGCGACCCGTCCCGAAAGGGATCGCGGCAGCAAGCGGCGAAAATCCCCTTCGATTTGTGGCGAGCAGGATCACGGTGTCCCCCGACAGAGGGACAGGCTGTCCCCCGTCATCGGGAACGGCAACGATCCTTTCGGTTTCTTCTCAGCAAAATAACGATTCGGTAACTAGACCCCGTTACCAAGCCGTTATAGATTGTTGTCACTGAAGTTGTTTGCTGTGGCAACGTCAGTGGAATGTGATTGCAGGACACTCTTGGTGCAAGGGAGAGGGTCGGTCGCTAGCCTCTGCGACCGGCCCTCAGTCCGTTAATCGGTCTTTTGTCGGACGTCGTTCGTAGACTGGTGGCCAGTCATCCGGCGAGGAGCAGCAATGAAAGACAAGGGGACGAGCCAGAAGAGTCTGGCCGTCAGCGCTTGGGAGTCGCTCTTCCGAGCTCAGGTCACCATCATGCGCGAGCTGACCGCCTGTTTCCCGACGGGTGAGATCTCCTTCAACGAGTACGACGTCCTGTTCAACCTGTCGAACCAGCCCGAGCGGCGCGCCCGCCTCAAAGAGCTGACACAGCACCTCCTCCTCACGCAGCCGAGCATCAGCCGTCTCGTCGACAGGCTCACCACCAAGGGCGTCGTCGAGAAACTGAGCGACCCCGGCGACGGCCGCGGCATCATCGTCGCCATGACCCCACTCGGCTCCGACATCTTCCGCAGCACGGCCGTGCGTCACGCCGAAGCGATCTCGCGCCGCGTGGGCGGCACCCTCGACCACGACGAGCTCGAACAGCTCATGGCGCTCTGCACCAAGCTCCGCCTGGGCCCGACGATCGCCGACGTTCCCGAGGCCGAGGCGTGCCCGGTTCTGAGCGACGACGAGACCGACGACAGCGCGGTCGCACCGTCCGGATCGACCGCCGACCCTCTCGTGGCCGGCCGCTGAGTGGTCTCCCGAACCCTGGTCTGGCTGCGCGACGACCTTCGCGTGGCCGACAATCCAGCACTGCACCACGCGATCCAGCGCGGGGGCGAGGTCGTCGTGGCCTATGTCCTCGACGACGAGACCACCGCAATCCGCCCGCTCGGGGGCGCCTCCCGCTGGTGGTTGCATCAGAGCCTCGCCGCTCTGTCCGCCGAACTCGAGCGACGCGGCGCACGTCTGACCCTCCGTCGCGGCGCGGCGGCCGATGTCATTCCCTCCCTCGTCGACGAGTCGGGCGCCGACGCCGTGTTCTGGAACCGCCGGTACGGCAAGGCGGCGCGCGACGCCGACGCGGCTCTCAAGTCGTCGCTCCGCGATCGTGAGCTCGACGTGAGCAGCTTCCAGGGCAGCCTGCTGTTCGAGCCCTGGACGGTTCAGACCGGCCAGGGCACCCCGTTCAAGGTCTTCACGCCGTTCTATCGCGCCTGTCTCGAGCAGCCCGAGCCTCGACACCCCTTCCCAGCGCCGAGCGACATCCCCTCCCCCGCGACGGCCCTCCCGAGCGACGACCTCGACTCCTGGGCTCTCGAGCCCTCTCGCCCCGACTGGGCGGGCGGGCTCCGCGACCGGTGGGAGCCCGGGGAGAAGGGGCGCACCGCACCCTCGAGGCGTTCATCCGCGACGATCTCGCCGACTACGCCGACCGCGACTTCCCGGCCGACGACACGACGAGCCACCTCTCCCCGTTCCTCCGCTTCGGCGAGATCAGCCCCTTCCAGGTCTGGCACCGCCTGCGCGGCAACGTCCCGCAGAACGCGAAGGGGCAGGTGGGGGCTTTCCTCCGCCAGGTGATCTGGCGCGAGTTCAACCACGTCGTGCTCTTCGCCAACCCCGACCTCGCCACCGCCAACTACCGGCCCGAGTTCGACGAGTTCGAGTGGCACGAGCCCGAGGCCGACGTCCTTCGCGCCTGGCAGGAGGGCCGCACGGGCATCCCTCTTGTCGACGCGGGCATGCGCGAGCTCTGGCAGACCGGGGTGATGCACAATCGCGTGCGGATGGTCGTCGCCAGTTTTCTCATCAAGAATCTCCTGATCGACTGGCGCCTCGGTGAGCAGTGGTTCTGGGACACCCTGGTCGACGCCGACGAAGCGAACAATCCGGGCAACTGGCAGTGGGTCGCCGGGTCAGGCGCCGACGCGGCGCCGTACTTCCGCGTCTTCAACCCCGAACTACAAGCCGACAAGTTCGACAAGCAGCACGAGTACGTCGGTCGCTGGGTGCCCGAGTTCGGCACCGACGACTATCCGGAGCCGATCGTCGACCTCAAGGAGTCGCGTCGGCGCGCACTCGACTCGTACGACACCATGCGACGAAAGGCCGGGCTCGCGTGACCATCGACCCCTCCGATCTTCGGGCCGCGGTCAGCGGCGTCGACTCCCTCTTCCGGGCGCGCGTGGCCGAAAAGCGCGCCCCGAGCGCGGCCTACGGGGTGTTCACGCGCGACGGCCTCGTTCACACGGGCTCCACCGGCGACGTCGCCGGGGCAGCGCCCACCGCCGACACGATCTACCGCATCGCGTCCTGCACGAAGAGCTTCACCGCCACCGCGCTGCTCGCCCTCCGCGACGCCGGCGCGCTCGACCTCGACGCACCCGTCACCGATTTCGTTCCGGCGTTCGGCGACGTGACGCTGCCCACGGCCGATTCGCCGATCCCGACTGTCCGCATGCTCCTCACCATGTCGGCCGGCCTGCCGACCGACGACCCCTGGGGCGACCGCCAAGAGCCGATCACCGACCGAGAACTCGACACCCTCCTGGGGCGAGGACTCCGGTTCGACAGCGTGCCAGGCACCCGGTTCGCCTACTCGAACCTCGGCTACGCGCTGCTGGGCCGGGTGGTGACCATCGCGGCGGGGCGCCCTTACCGCGAGGTCGTCAGCGAGACGATCCTGCGCCCTCTCGGCCTCGAGTCGACCGGCTTCGAGCGCCCGAACGGCGACGACGACCGCCTCGCCATCGGGCACCGATTCCTCGACGACGCGTGGCAGCCGCTGCCGTTCTCCGGCCCGGGCGGATTCTCGTCGATCGGCGGCCTGTTCAGCACGGTCACCGATCTCTCGCGGTGGGCGCGCTGGCTCGCGTCCGCCTTCGATCCGGCCGGCGACGAATCGGAGGCACCCTCCGCAGGATCACGCGCACCGGGTGACCACGACGGCATCCTGTCGCGCGCGTCGCGGCGCGAACTGCAGCAGCAGTACCGATTCGTCCCGGCTCTCGCGGCTCAGCCCAGCGGCTACGGCTTCGGTCTCTTCGTCGAGCAGCAGCCTGGCCTCGGCGAGATCGTCTCGCACTCCGGTGGCTACCCGGGCTTCTCGGCGCACATGCGCTGGCACCCTGCTTCCGGCATCGGCGTGGTCGCGTTCGAGAACGCGACCTACGCCCAGGTCTCCGTTCCCGCCGCGACCGCACTGCACGGGATCCTGCACGATCTCTCCGCCGAACCCGTCCCAGCTGTGTGGCCCGAGGTCGTCACCGCCAAAGCGCTCGTCGAGAGCGCCCTCCACGGGGCCACGCTGCCGGCCGACACGGTCTCCGAGAACGTCGAGCTCGATGTCCCGTTCACGCATCGCCGCGCCGCCTGGGCTCGGGCGATCGACGAGATCGGCGGCTTCGACGGCAGTGGTACGGCGTTCGCCGCGGCCGGTGAACGTCCGACGGGTCCACGATCGCCGCTGGTCCCGATCGACGTCGACTCCGGTGAAGAGTCCCTCGCCCCGTCACACCTGGTCTGGCGGCTTCCCGGCCGCTCCGGCCGGCTCCGCGTCGAAATCCGTCTGACTCCCGAGCTGCCTCCGCGCATCCAGACGCTCACCGTCCGCACCGAACGGCTCGGCTAGGGCGCCGTCTACCGCCCGGGCTACCGCGCGGGCCGGCCGCCCACGACGCCCAGAGCCAGGGCCGCGGCCTTCACGCCCTTCCGGCTGGCCATCGCGAGGCTCGGCGATTGAAGCCACGCGCACAGGAAACCCGCGCTGAACGCGTCACCCACGCCGATCGGGTCGACGAAGCGCGACGCGACCGGCGGCGAGTGGACGAGCTTGCCGGTTCGCCGCCCGGCGACGGACGATCCGTCGGGGAGGGCGAGGGCTACGACGCCGAACCGGGCCGCAAGGGCTCGAACGACATCCTCCGGCTCCTCCTCACCGCTGAGCAGGCGGCCCTCGTCGAGGCTCGGAAAGAACAGGTCGGCTCCCTCGACGATGTCCAGGAAAGCCTGCGGACCGTAGTCGGCGATGAAACCCGACGACGCGGGATCGATCGACACCAGCGCTCCGGCGGCGCGGATCCTGCTCACGAGTCTCCGGTAGGCGACCGGACTCCGCGAGGTGACCACGGTGTAACCGGTGAGGTGAACCGCCGCGACTCCGCGCAGGAGCTCGTCCGTGATCTTGTCGAGGACGAGGCCGGCGCTCGCACCCCGATCGGTCAGCATCGTGCGGTGGGCTCCCTCGACCGTGATGACGACGGTGCCCGTGTGCTCGCTGGTGGCGTGGCTCAGATGCGGGACCACGCCGGCATCGGCCAGCAGCTGCGTGTGCCGCTGCACATCGCCGACCCCGACTCGGCCCACGAAGTCGGTGCCGATGCCGAGAGTCCCCAGCCACGCCGCCGTATTGGCCGCCGAACCGCCGGCCCGATGCCGGATCCTGGCGTCGGTGTCCGTGTTGGTGGTCGGACGCTTGGCCGGCATCACGATGATGTCGTCGAGCACGTCGCCGAAGACCAGGACGCGCGAGGTGGTCTCCGCTTTCGGCAGGCTGATGAGAGTGGGTGAGGTTCGGGGCATGGCGGACAGGGTTCGGAACGACGACGATGTTCGACGGGCCCTCGGCGAAGACCGCTTACCAGCGCACCACGACCGAGCGCCGCTGCCCCGGTCAGAGCAGCAGAACCATCCGTCCAGAGGGCGTCGTTCACCCGCCAGTCACCCGAGTCGGCCGCCGGACCCCGGAACGCTACTGTCGAAGGATGACGGTCACGCACCAGGAATCGCTCACCTCCGACCTCGATCCCGTCGTCCTCTACGAGATCCTGCGTCTGCGCGTGGATGTGTTCGTGGTCGAGCAGGGTTGCGCCTACCCCGAGCTCGACGGCCGCGACGTCGAGCCGACGGCCCGCCAGTTCTGGTCGACTGATGACGACGACGTGGCGGCGACGCTCCGGCTTCTCCACGACGGCGAGGACCGCCGGATCGGTCGTGTGGCGACGGCCCAGGCGGCTCGCGGGCGAGGCTTCGCGGGCGTCCTGATGCAGAGAGCGGTCGACGAGTGCGGGGGTCGCGCGATCCACCTCGACGCTCAGGAGCGTCTCGAGGGCTGGTACGGCCGCTACGGTTTCGAACGCTCCGGCGAGGATTTCGTCGAGGACGGCCTCGTGCACATCCCGATGACGCGAGCAGCGCGCTGACGCGACGTCGGACCGAACCAGCTCTTTCGGCCCGCCCTTCCGCCGTACGCTCCCGCAGCCATACACTCGGAAAATGGCACGCCGAGAGACACCGCCCCGCGAGCGCATCCTGCTCGCAGCCCACACCGAATTCGCCGAGCGCGGATTGGCCGGGGCGCGGATCGACACGATCGCCCGCTCTGCCGAGGCCAGCAAGGAGCGCCTGTACGCGCACTTCAAGACCAAACGCGAACTCTTCGACGCCGCTCTGGGCGCGAGCATCGATCGCTGGGTCGCGGCCGTTCCCCTCGACGCTCGTGATCTGCCCGGCTGGGCCTCACGGCTCTACCTGCACTTCTCCGAGCACGTCGACGACGCACGCCTGCTCCTCTGGGGTCAGATCGAGGGTGTGACGCTGGCCAGCCCCGGTGTCGTCGACCACGCCGAACTCGAGGCCCGACGCGACGGCGTCCGCCAGGCGCAGGCGGAAGGCCTCATCGCGACCGACTGGCGGCCCGACGAGGTGCTGACGATGTCGTTCGGGCTGGTGCTCGCGTGGTTCGTGACACCGGTGACCACCAACGTGCACCTGGGCGACACGGAGCGCCGCGCCATCGTCGTCCAGGAGGCCGTGACCCGATTGCTCTCGGGTGGGCCCCTTCCTCCCGAAGCGTCTCCGGGAGAGTCGGCGGTCAGCCAGGCCTGACCGCCCGACGGCCGTCATCCGCTCGATCCGAGACTCCTCGGAGTAACGTCGCAGACGATGACTCCCGACACTCTCACCCCAGCACTCCGTGATCTCCTGGCCTCCGTCCCCGAAGCGCCGGTGACCTCCGAAACCGTCTCGTTCACGGCCGGCGACACCGAACTCGAGGGGTACGTCGCGCGCCCCGGCGACGACGGCCCCGCTCGACCCGGCGTGCTCGTCCTGCACGACTGGTTCGGAATGACCGACCACGTGAAGGTTCGAGCCGAGATGCTCGCGCGACTCGGCTACGTCGCCCTCGCCGGCGACATCTACGGCGTCGACTCGCAGCCGGCCGACGGCGACGAGGCCGGGGCGCTGGCCGGGAGATTCTATGGCGACGTCGACCTCTTCCGCGCGCGGGCCCTGGCCAACCTGGAGCGGCTGCGGGCCGAGCCCGGCGTCGACTCCTCGCGGATCGCCGTGATGGGGTATTGCTTCGGCGGCTCCGGCGCACTCGAGGTGGCGAGGTCGGGCGCGGACGTGGCCGGTGTGGTGTCGTTCCACGGCAATCTGCGGACAGGTGCCCCAGCCGAACCCGGCAGTGTCACCGCGCCCGTGCTGGTCCTGACCGGAGCGGACGACCCCGTAGTACCGCCCGACTCCGTGACCGCCTTCGAGGACGAGCTGCGAACCGCGGGCGCCGACGACTGGCAGGTCGTCAGCTACTCCGGAGCCCTGCACGCGTTCGCGGTCCCCGGCACGAACTCGCCGGAGCACGGTGCCGCCTTCCAGGAGACCGCGAATCGGCGATCCTGGGTGGCCATGAAGGACTTCTTCGCCGAAGTGCTGGCTTAGGCGAGGAGGGCGGCGGCACCGAGCGCCCGCAGGGTCAGCACCGTCTGCACGGCGGCCGACGCCGCCTCGTCGCCTTTGTCTTCTTTCGAGCCTTCGAGGCCTGCGCGATCCAGACCCTGCTGCTCGTCGTCGAGGGTGAGCACACCGAACCCGACCGGTTTGCCGGTGTCGAGGGCGACGCGGGTGAGCCCGGCGGTGGCGGCGTCGGAGACGAAGTCGAAGTGCGGTGTCCCTCCGCGGATGATGACGCCGAGCGCCACGACGGCGTCGGCCCCGTTCTCGAGGGCGGCCTTGGCGACGACGGGAAGCTCGAAGCTCCCGGGGACGCGGATGACCGTGACGCTGGCGTTCATCGCGTCGAGCGAGCGCAGCGCCCCCGCGAGGAGGCCCTCGGCGATGACGGTGTGCCAGGTGCCCGCCACGACGGTGACGCGAACGCCGGTTCCGTCGATCGAGGTGGTCTCGGGTGCTCCTTCGCCGCTCATGCGGTCGCTCCTTCTGTGGACGCGGCCGTCGAGGCTGCCGCTGTTGTCGGTGTTCGTGCCGGCGACGCCGACCCGGTCGTGGTCGCCGGCGCGTGCTCGTCGAGCCAGGCGATGAGCTGCGCGATCGTGATCACCGGGACACCCTCACGGTCTCCGAAGCGGAGCAGCTCGGGGAAGCGCATCATCTCGCCGTCGTCGGCCACGATCTCGCTGATGACTCCCACGGGGCGAAGCGATGCCGCGATCATGAGGTCGACCGCCGCCTCGGTGTGTCCGTTGCGCGCACGAACGCCGCCGGGAACGGCTCGAAGCGGCAGGACGTGCCCGGGCCGGTGGAGATCGGCACGCACCGACGCGGGGTCGGCAAGGACGCGCAGGGTGTGTGCCCGGTCGTGGGCGCTGATGCCCGTCGTCACCCCCGCCGCAGCATCGACGCTGACCGTGTAGGCCGTCCCGCGCGTGTCTTCGTTGTGCGCGACCATGGGCGGCAGGTCGAGCCGGTCCGCGATCTCAGCGGTCATCGGGGCGCAGACGAAGCCGGACGAGTAGCGGACCAGCCAGGCCAGCCACTGCTGGGTCGCGAGCTCTGCGGACAGGATGATGTCGCCCTCGTTCTCGCGCGACTCGTCGTCGGCCACGATCACGGGGCGCCCGAGCCGCAGGTGCTCGAGGGCCGCCTCGACCGTGTTCGCCACCGTCGCCGTCATCACAGGTCGACCGTCGCGATCGGCGAGGCGTCGAGAGCCGCGGTCGCGACTTCGTCGAGGCGGAGCATCCTGCGGACGTGTCGGGCGATCACGTCGGTCTCGACGTTGACGCTGTCGCCGACCTCCTTGACGCCGAGGGTGGTGGCGGCGAGCGTCTCGGGGATCAGCGACACCTCGAACCAGCCCTCGTCAGCACCCGCTTCGCTGATGTCGCTGACCGTGAGGCTGACGCCCTCGAGCGTGATCGAGCCCTTGTCGACGAGGAGCGGAGACAGATCGTCGGAGAGACGGAAGCGAAGTCGGCGCCAGGCGTCGCCGGGGTGGATCTCGAGGAGGGTCGCCGTGCCGTCGACGTGCCCCTGGACGATGTGGCCACCGAGGCGGTCGCCGACGCGAGCGGCGCGCTCGAGGTTGACCGGTGATCCGGCCACGAGATCGCCGATCGTCGACATGATGAGCGTCTGCTTCATGACGTCCGCCGTGAAGGACTCGGTGTCGCTCGCAACGACCGTGAGACACACGCCGCTGACGGAGACGGAGTCGCCGTGGTGGACTCCCTCGACGGCGAGCGGGCCGTGGACGGTCAGACGAACGGAGTCTCCGTTGTCGACGATCCGGTCCACGCGGCCGAGTTCTTCGATGATTCCCGTGAACACGTCAGCTCACCGCCCGCGTGGTGGGCTCGTGGGGTGTGCGGCTGCGCGTGATGCGGCTTGCCATGTCGTTCTCCGGTTTCGCTCTTCGAGAGCTCCGGGGAAGGGTCGGCCGACGGCCGCCGCCCACACGCTGAGGAATAACTCGTACGCGTGGGCACGCGCTGCCTCCTATCCGGACTTTCACCGTCGGTACTGGAATCACACCAGTTCAGCCACTCGTCTCGCCTCCGACCGTGAAGTCGGGGCGTTCGAAGCGGGTCGCGGACTATACCGCCGGTTCAGAATCTCACTGACCCCGGAGCGCGTTGCTTGTTCTAGAAACTATCACCGGTTCGATTCGAGTGGCTTAAGCGTTACGTCCGTTGACATTGCGCCGCCCGCGATGCCCCGCCGGGCCCGGCTCTCTGCGGCTCGTGGGGCACCCGGGCCGGATCACTCGACGATCACGCCGTGCTGAGCCGCGAAGAGCGGTGCCAGGAGGGTCAACTGTTGGTCGTCGATGATCGCGCCGCGCAGGCCGGGGATGCCGTCGATGCGATCGAAGGTCGTGGTGCGGAGGTCGACGGACGACAGTTCGGCCGAGGTGACGTCGAGTGTTCCGACGCGGCAGTCGACCAGGGCCACTCGCGTGGCGCGAACGCCCCCGAGATCGAGTTCGCCGATCGCGCAGTTCTCGATGACGACGTCTCGGAGCGTCGACCCGCGCAGGTTGAGGAAGTCGATCTTGCCGCCGGAGAGGCGGACCGACTCGAGTTCGGCGTCGAAGAGCTCGGCAGAACCCCACCGCGGCCGGTCGACCCGGACGGTGCGCCACGTCGTCCGCGCCGCCGAGAACTCGGGGGCGAACGGATCGACGAACACCGACTCGACGAAACGACTGCCGCGGAGGCGCGTGGCTCCGAACGTGATGCCCTCGAAGACGCACTCGGAGAAAGTCGACCCCTCGAGGTCGTACTCGGTGAGATCGCCGCCGTCGTAGCGCTCGGCATCGTGCGACTCGCGCGAGCGGAGCTCTTCGGCCGGAGCATCGGTCAGGTCTCGGGGATCCGCCTCGTCGACGCGCGGCGCCTCGAGGCCCTTCTTCGTCTTCGCCATGCGAGAACGGTACCGTCGACCCATGACACTTCCCGTTCTGCTGATGCTGCTCCACGACGCCTCCGGGGTCGTCTCCGTCGACGAGCAGGACCCCTCCGCACCGCAGGTCTCCGTTCTCGACCTGGGAGTCACGCGCGGTGACGGCATCTTCGAGAGCATCGGCGTGATCGACGGTCGCGCGCAGGCCCTCGAACCCCACCTCGCGCGCCTGGCGAAGTCGGCGGCCATGCTCGACCTGCCGGCACCCGACCTCGATGTCTGGCGTGCCGCGATCCTGCGCAGCATCGAGCTCGCAGGATCGGCCACGGTCGGCTCCGAACTGCTGGTCAAGGTGATCCTCACCCGCGGCATCGAGGACGGCGACTCGGCGACCGGGTGGGTCTACTGCTTCGACGCCGGACACTACGACCGCGAGCGGGAAGCGGGGATCGCCGTCGTCACCCTCGATCGCGGTTACCGCAGCGACGTGGCCGAGACGTCGCCGTGGCTCTTGCAGGGGGCCAAGACGCTCTCGTACGCGATCAACAAGGCGGCGCTCCGCGAGGCGGCCCGGCGCGGTGCCGACGACGTGATCTTCGTGTCGACCGACGGCTTCGTGCTCGAGGGTCCGAACTCGACGGTCATCGCCCTGATCGACGGCGCCTACGTGACGACACCTCCGTCGCTCGGCGTACTCGAGGGGACCACGCAGGGCGCGTTCTTCGCCGATGCGCAGGCCCGCGGAGCCTCGGTGGAGTACCGCGCCTTCACGGTCGACGAGCTTCGCGGTGCCGATGCCCTCTGGCTGGCGTCGAGCGGTCGCCAGATCGCTCCGGTCGTGACGCTCGACGGGCAGCCGGTGTCTGCCGATCCTGCCTTCACCGCCGGCGCCGTCGAGCGACTCCTGGCCCGCTGAGTCACTCGAGGGCGGGCTCTCTGCGGAACCGGTCGGTGATCACGGGCGGAACAGGCGGGCGGCCGTGTTCACGATGAGGCGTCGGCACCTCCCGAGGTGGTGAAATCGGCCCGCGAGCGGGTTCCGTCCCGCTCGAAGAACACGGCCTCTTCGACCATCCACTTCTGCCACACCTCCCGGTGATCCTCACCGTCTCGAGCCAGCCCGCGCTCGAGGCGAACCGCGGCGGGCGCCTCGACCCAGACGCTGCACGCCAGCCGATCGGCAACGGCCCTGCGCGATGAGGTGACTCCTTCGATGACGACCACGGGGGACGCGGGAACTCGTCGCCAAGGCCCGAGGCGGTCACCGAACTCGTCCCCTTTCCAGTCCCGCTGCTGATACACGGCGTCGTGTCCGGTCAGGAGGGGCTCGAGGACCTGAGCCTCGAACCTGGGCCACCAGCCGGCGAAGTCGTTCCAGGAGACGAAGTCGTCGATCGGGACGAGAGGCGCTCGCAGCCGATCCGCCAGCGGACCGGCGAGCGTGCTCTTGCCCGAGCCCGATGGACCGTCGACGGCGACGAGGCGAGTGCCTGACATGACGAGACCCTCGACCCGCGTTGCGATGCGTTCGACCGTCGAATCCTCCGCGGACCGGGCTGGTCGCGTGACACGGGTCACGCGTGACCCTCCGCGAGCGCCCGTGCGCGAGCGTCGGGAACTCCCAGGACGAGAAGGCTCGTGACCGTTGCGGCGTCGGCGCCGATGAGGGCGTCGGGGAGGCTGCTGTCCGCGACGGCAAAGACGGCGGAGAAGGCGATTTGACTGAGAACCGGTGCGGGGAGGTGCCGGCCGAAGACTTCGGCGTCCTGCCCCCTCTGCACGAGGTCGGCGAGGGACTGGTCGACCGGCTCCAGGAGAGCGTGGATCTCGTGACCGTATTCTCCGCGACGGAGTGCCACCAGCACTCGGTAGCGGTGCGCCAGTGGCCAGAGGCGCGCGAGGAAGTCGACCCAGACTCGTTCCGGTGATCCGGCGGAGGCGTTGATCTCGGAGAGGACGGCTGCGATTTCGTCGACGGCCTGACGGGCGAGGGTCCGCACGAGGTCGGCGCGCGTGGGGAAGTAGCCGTAGACCGTGCGGCGGACCACCCCCACCGCGGAGGCGATCTCGCCCATACCCGCATCCGGGTCTCGACCGAGGGCTTCGAGAGCGCCGTCGAGGATGCGCCTCCGCGTGTCGTCCGCGGCGCCTGCACGGGCGGATCCGGTCTGCATCGGCCAATCATTGCACAACTGTGTGCAACGGCGTAGGGTGCACAACCGTGTGCATTGCACACACGTGTGCAATGGATCGTTGCACCGCGTCACACCCAACCGGAGGACAGACCATGACCGCAGCCGACCCGGCATCCGCGACCCTCATCCGCCCCTTCGAGGTCGCCGTTCCCGACGCCGACATCGACGACCTGAAGCGACGACTCGCGCACACCAGATGGCCGGATCCGGAGACCGTCGCCGACTGGTCGCAGGGCGTGCGCGTGGAGAATGCCAAGGCCCTCGTGGCTCACTGGGAGCGAGAGTACGACTGGCGCCGATTCGAGCGTGAGCTCAACGCTCTGCCCCAGTTCGTGACGCCGATCGACGGCGTCGACATCCACTTCATCCACGTGAGATCGAAGAACCCGAACGCGCTGCCGCTCATCCTGACCCACGGCTGGCCGGGATCGTTCGTCGAGTTCCTGAAAATGATCGGCCCGCTGACCGACCCGGAGGCGTTCGGCGGACATGCGGAGGACTCCTTCGACGTCGTCGTTCCGTCGGTCCCCGGATTCGGCTTCTCCGGTAAACCGACGGAGACGGGATGGAACGTGTCACGCGTCGCCCGCGCCTGGGGTGAACTCATGACACGCCTCGGCTACGAGCGGTGGGCCGCCCAGGGCGGTGACTGGGGAGCCGTCATCACCACCGCTCTCGGCGCCATGCAGCCCGAGGGCCTTCTCGGAATCCACCTGAACACGCAGTACGCCTTCCCCGCGCAGATCCCCGACACGCTGTCATCCGACGAGCGCCGCGCAGTCGACACCCTCGCCCTCTACACCGGGTATCTCGGCGGATCGAACCACCTCCAGTCCACGAAACCCCAGACGGTCGGATTCGCTCTCGCGGATTCTCCCGCGGGCCAGGCAGCCTGGATCTACGAGAAGTTCCAATCGAAGACCGACAACGACGGGCTGGCCGAGGATGCGCTCAGCACCGACGACATGCTCGACGCGATCTCGCTGTACTGGTTCACGAACAGTGCCGCGTCGTCGGGCCGCATCTACTGGGAGAACAGCTCGGGCAGCCTCGCCGGTCCCACGCTCGCGCTGCCGGTCGCGGTGACGGTGTTCCCGCGCGACATCCCCCTCCTCCCCCGCAGCTGGATCGAAGACACGTACACCGACCTCATTCACTACGGCGAGGCCGACAAGGGTGGGCATTTCGCTGCTCTCGAGCAGCCCGGGATCCTGGTCGATGAGATTCGCGCCGGGCTGCGGAGCGTTCGCTAGCGGACCGGTTCGCCGGCGACGGCTCTTCCGGCGTGCCCCGGCGCCCGTCGGCTCCGCGCCAGGCCTAGGCTCCACGCCATGACGACCAACGAGCGCCTCCAACCGCTCCTCGAACAGTACGACTGGGCGACGGAACGCCTCGAGTCCCGGCTGGCGGGGCCCACCAGCAATTCGGGCGACGGGAACGATGTCGAGGTCCCGGCGCTGACGGACGCCGAGTACCTCTGGGAGCCGGTGGCCGCGTGCTGGTCGGTGCGGAAGCGCACCGACGGTCCCGGTCCGGGCGCGACGAAGCTCATCGGCGCTGGAGAGTGGGGGCGCGACGGTGCCCCCGAGAGCCCGTGGCCACCCCCGCTCACGACGATCGCGTGGCGACTCGACCACCTCTCCGAAACCCTGTCGGGCCGGTCGAACCATCTCGGGGGCGATCGGACGTTCGATCGCGCGACGTACGAGTCGTGTCCCGATGCGGCCGGCGCCGTCGCCAGGTTCCGCGAGGCTGCCGCCGACTGGCGCCGGGTGCTGATCGGTGTCGATGAGTCCGACTACGACCGGACCGGGCTGAGCAGCTACCCGTACGGCAGCGACGCCGACGAGACCTTTCTGACGATCGCATGGTGGGAGAACCAGGAGATCCTGCACCACGGAGCGGAGATCGCGCTGCTCCGCGACCTCTACGTTCACCGCGCTCAGTAGCGACGAGGGCGCGCGGCGACCGACTCAGGCGACTCCGGAACGTTCCTGCTGGTGCCGACCGTCGCGGAGCCGGCCGATGAGTTCTCCGTCGCCGCGCGGCTCACGGAGGAGTCGGGCCGTGCGACGGTAGCGCAGCGAAGGCGACTCCGAGGAGCTCGGCAGGAGTCCGCTGCTCCCCTGGCACCACCCACGCGGTGAGAGCGACGTCGAAGCACGCGAGCGCCGTCTGCACGAGGACCTGCGCTCGGAGCTCGGCGTCGGAGCCCCGGAGTCGAGCCGCGACGACCGGAGTCAGCAGCGAAGCCCAGAGAAGGTGCTTCTCGTGGTTGCGCGCGCGGAGAGCCGGGACACTCGTCATGACGCAGAGCGCGGCCTTGCCTCGGATGTCCTGGCCACCGTGGTCGAGCAGCACCGTGAATGCGGCGCGGAGAGATGACAGAACGGATTCGTCCGTCGAGCGGGCGAGGAACGCGTCGCGGACGACCGAGCCATACGCCGTGGGGTCGCCGACGACCAGGTCTTCCTTCGCCGGGAAGTACCGGTGCACGCTGCGTGCCGAGATGCCCGCGGCAGCAGCGATCTGCTCGACGGTGACATTGTCGAAGCCGTGCTCGGTGAACAGGTCGATCGCGAGTTCCGACAGGTGCGTGCGGACGGCGTCGCGGGTGATCGCCCGGAGGCCTCCTGGCGACGCGGTCTGTGTGTCCATGCAGGCAGCGTAGCAAGCCGCACTTGTCAGAGTCTGACAGTTTGGGCGTAGAGTGTCGTCGAGCGTTCAGGACGAACGCCACGAAAGGATGACGACTATGCAGCAGCGCACACTCGGCACGCAGGGCCTGACCGCCTCCGCGATCGGCTACGGCGCGATGGGGACCGCCTACGCCTACGGAGCCTCGGACGACACGGAGTCGATCGCCGCTATCCGCCGTGCGCACGAACTCGGTGTCACGCACTTCGACACGGCCGAGCTCTACGGCTGGGGCACCGGAGAACGTCTCCTCGGTTCCGCCCTGGCCCCGATCCGCGACGAGGTGACCATCGCCACGAAGTTCGGATTCACGCCGGAGACCTACCGGCCGAACTCGCAGCTCGACCACATCCGCGAGGTCGTCGACACCAGTCTCCGCAACCTGAACGTCGACTCGATCGACCTCCTCTACCAGCACATCGACGATCCCGAGGTCCCGATCGAGGACGTCGTCGGCGTCATGCACGAGTACGTCGACGCCGGCAAGGTGAAGTACCTCGGCCTGTCGAACACGTCGCCCGAGCGGCTCCGGGCAGCGCACGCCGTTCACCCGATCTCGGTCCTCCAGACGGAGTACTCGCTGTTCGCACGGGACTCCGAACTCTTCTTCCCGGTGCTCGAGGAGCTCGGTATCGGACTCGTCGCCTACTCGCCGCTCGCCCGCGGGTTCCTGAGCGGCGCCGTCCGACCTCGTGCCGAGTACGACGCCGACGACATGCGGCACCTGCACCCGTGGTGGGCGCCCGAGCACTTCGACGAGAACAAGGCGACCGCCGATGCGCTGGCGGAGTTCGCCGCCGGCAAGGGGATCTCCCTCTCGCAGCTCTCGATCGCGTGGCTCCTGGCCGAGCGGCCCTACATCGTTCCGATCCCCGGCTCGAAGAACGCTGACCGCGTCGCGCAGAACGTCGGCGCCGCCGACGTGGCGCTGACGGAGGACGACCTCGCCGCGATCGCCAACATTGCACCGACCGGCGCCGCCGGCGTGCAGATGTGGACGCGCGAGTAACGTCGCCAGGGCGGGTCTCCCACGCGGCCCGCGGTGAAGTGGGAGACACGCCTCACGGCACCAGCACGACGTAGTCCAGCCCCGAGGTACGGGCGGCGAGTTCGATCGCGGCATCGGGATCGTCGAGCTGCGCGGGCAGAATCGTGAACGCCTCGAGATCGAGCACACCCGTCCGCACGAGGTCCCAGACCATGGCGACGGTCGACGGCGTCGCCGTCCACGAGCCGCGGAGCGTCAGCCGCCGGTGCTCACCGGGGCCTCGAACTCCGACTCGACAGCCGAACCTCGGGCACTCCCGTCGGCCCGCTGCGATGCGGCCTTGAGGTCACGAGGGGGATCGGATCTGCGCGACCTCGTTCAGGATCCGGCAGGGGAGCGATGTATCGTCAAGCGTTGTCGTCGGTCCCGAAAGGACACCTAGCCATGCGCGCATCTTCCTCCCCGATTTCGACCTGCGGAAGGCGCTCGACAGTCTTCGGGAGAGATTCGCCCCCACCACCACGACGGGCAACGACAACGACCGCAGAGAACCGCGCGACATTCGCGCGGCCATTCTGAGAGAGCTCAGCGACGAGCCGATGCACGGCTACCAGCTCATCCGTGCGGTCGAGGCTCGCTCCGGCGGAACGTGGACACCGAGCCCAGGATCCGTGTACCCCACCCTCCAGTTGCTCGTCGACGAACAGCTCGTCGAGGGTGCGCAGGTCGGTGAGCGCAAGGTCTACACGCTGACCGAGGCCGGACGCCGCGCCGCCGCGGAAGCGACCGTCACGGAGCATCCGCAGGAGAAGCCACGCGATCACGGCCGCCCGAGTGCCATTGCCCTGACGAAGTCCGGCGTCTCGCTCGCCCAAGCGCTCGCCCAGGTCGCGCAGACCGGGACTCCCCATCAGTCCGAACGCGCGATCTCCATCGTCGACGACGCGCGCCGCAAGCTCTACGCGATCCTTGCCGAGGACTGAGAGCATGCCGCAGGCCGGCGGCACGCCTTCTGCGCCGCAGACAAGCCGAGCATCCCGAGCGCGCTACCGAAAAATCGTGCGGTTCGCGGCGATCTTCCTGGCGCAGGCCTGGTGGTACGAACTCTTCCTCCCGCGCATCGGCCTCCGCCGATTCTCCGCTCGCGGACGGACCGCGAGACTGCAGCACCTCGCCAGCCGGTTCCGGGCCCTCGCGATCGACCTCGGCGGGCTCATGATCAAGGTCGGCCAGTTCCTCTCCGCGCGACTCGACATCCTGCCGCCCGAAATCACGCGGGAGCTCGAGGGGCTCCAGGACGAGGTCGCCGCGGAGCCATTCGACAGGATTCGTGAGCAGACCGAAGCCGAACTCGGGATGCCGTTGGCATACGCCTACGCCTCCTTCGACGAGGTGCCTCTCGCCGCGGCCTCCTCGGCCAGGCGCATCGCGCGCGCTTGTCACCCACTCTCGGTGCCGACCTCGGCTTCGACGACGTGATCGTCAAAGTCCAGCGGCCGGGCATCGACGAGATCGTCGCCGTCGACCTCGCAGCGCTTCGCCGCATCGCCCGCTGGTTGTCGCGCGTACGCCTCGTGTCGAAACGGGCCGACGCACCCGCGCTCGTCGAGGAATTCGCTGCGACGAGCCTGGAGGAGATCAACTACCTGCACGAGGCCGGCAACGCCGAGCGCTTCGCCGACGATTTCGCCGACGACCCACTGGTGGGAGCGCCTGTCGTGGTGTGGGAGCGCAGTTCCCTCCGGGCGTTGACACTCTCCGATGTGACCGCGATCAAGATTTCGGATGTCGAGGCGCTCACGCGGGCGGGCATCGACTCCGCGGCCGTCGCCAACCAGTTGGCTCGCGTGACGTTCCAGCAGATCTTCGTCTCCGGGTTCTTCCACGCCGACCCGCATCCGGGAAACATCTTCGTCACCCCGCTCCCTGACGGCTCGGAGTCAGACACCGGTGAGAAGTGGCGCCTGACCTTCGTCGACTTCGGAATGATGGGCGAAATCTCCGACGAACTCCGTGCCGGCCTGCGAAACTTCATCCTCGCCGCCGTCGGGCGGGACAGCCGAGCCCTGGTCGCCTCGCTCGAAGAGCTCGGAGTGCTCCTGTCGACGGCCGACACGGAAGAACTCGAACGCGCCATGACCGCGCTCTTCGAACGATTCGGCGGCATGGGAATCGCCGAGATACAGACCATCGATCCGCGAGAGCTGGAGGCCTTCGGCCGCCAGTTCGGGGAGACGATTCGCGGTCTGCCCTTCCAACTGCCCGAGAGCTTCCTCCTTTTGATCCGCACCATCTCCCTCGTGTCGGGAGTGACGAGCGCCCTCGATCGCGATTTCAACATGTGGGACGCCGTCGACCCGTTCGCGCGCACCATCCTGAGTTCCAATGGCCAGGATGCGCTCCGCGACCTGCCGCAGCAGGCGCTTGCTCTCGGAGCCACCATCGCCCGACTCCCCCGGAGGATGGACGAACTCGCCTCACGCATCGAGCGTGGCCAACTCGCCGTCCGCACCCCGGAGGTCGACCGGAGCCTGCGCTCCGTCGAGCGCTCGGTCAACCGACTCGGATCGGCAATCGTGTTCGCCGCCCTTCTCGTCGGAGGCGTGCTGACGCGCCCGACCGACGAGGTGCTCGGCTGGATTCTCCTGGCGGCGGCCGCTGTTCCCCTGCTGCATCTCGTGGTGACGTTGCGAAGGCGGTAGCCGATGGTTCGAGGCTCGACCCACCGGTCGGCACCCCATCGTTCGGCCGCCGCGTCCGCGCGGCGTAGCCTCGGTCGCATGAGTTCCACGCAGTACGTCTCCGCTCTCGATCTGTTCTCGGTGGGGATCGGGCCGTCGTCGTCGCACACGGTCGGTCCGATGCGGGCCGCGAGATCCTTCGCCCGAGAAGCCGTGGCATCCTGCGCACCGTCGGCGATCGACCGGATTCGCGTGACCCTCTACGGGTCGCTCGCCGCGACCGGACTCGGACACGGGACGCCCGACGCGGTGCTGGCAGGGCTGCAAGGCCTCGAGCCGGAGACCTGCGACCCGGCGATCGTCCGCGGTCTCGTCGGGCGGATCGAAGCCGCCGGATCGCTGCCGCTCGCCGGCGAGCTCGACGTCGCGTACACCCGAGGCGACCTCGTGCTGGCTCCCCTCACACGGCTGCCCCAGCACCCCAATGCCCTGAGCTTCGAGCTGTTCGACGCGGCGGGAGCAAGCCTGGTCAGGCAGGTCTTCTTCTCGGTGGGCGGCGGTTTCGTCGTCCGGGAGGGCGAACCGGATCGCGCCCTGCCCGAGCAGGAGGCTCCGCTAGGCTTCGACACGGCGGCAGACCTCCTCGCCGTGTGCGACCGCGACGGCCTGTCCATCGCCGACATCGCCTGGACCAACGAGTGCGCGCTCGCCGGCGTCGACGCCGTCGAACGCGGGCTCGAGCAACGGTGGTCGGCCATGGAGTCGTGCATCGAGAACGGCCTTGCCGGCGAGGGTGTGCTCCCGGGCTGGATGAAGGTGCCCCGCCGCGCCGCCGACGTCGCCGCCAAGCTGCGGGCTCAGCCCGAGGCTCCCGACACGGCGGCGCAGTGGTTGCAGGCCTTCGCGCTCGCCGTCAACGAGGAGAACGCCGGCGGCGGCCGCGTGGTGACTGCGCCGACGAACGGCGCCGCGGGCATCATCCCCGCCGTGGGCCTGTACGCCCTGCGTTTCCTCGGGGTCTCGCGCGCGGCGATCCTGCGCGACTACCTGCTCACGGCAGCCGCTGTCGGGTCGCTCTACAAGCGCAACGCCTCGATCTCGGGAGCCGAAGCGGGATGCCAGGGCGAGGTCGGCACCGCGGCGTCCATGGCCGCCGCCGGACTCACCGCCGTGCTGGGTGGCACTCCGCACCAGATCGAGAACGCGGCCGAGATCGCGATGGAACACCACCTCGGCCTGACCTGCGACCCGGTCGGCGGATTCGTCCAGGTGCCGTGCATCGAACGGAATGCCATCGCCGCCGGTACGGCCGTCTCGGCGACCCGGCTCGCTCTGCTCGGCGACGGCGCGCACTTCGTCAGCCTCGACACGGTCATCGAGACCATGCGTCAGACGGGTCGAGACATGTCGTCGAACTACAAGGAGACCTCGGCTGCGGGCTTGGCCGTCAACGTCATCGAGTGCTGACTCCTGCCGCGAGCGCCGCCGCCGAACGGTGACGGCAGCCCTCAGCTGAGCGGTGCGGCTGGATCGGGCTCCGAGGCGGTGCGGGCCTGCTCCCCCATCGCGACTCCCATGTCGCCGAGGAACCGCGTGACCACGTCGAGCTCGTCGGCCGTGTAGCCGGCCATGACGTCGTCGGTCAGTCGGCCGAGCGGGGCGAAGAAGCCGCGCGCGACGCGCTGGGCGTGCTCGCTGTAGTGGACGCGGACGATCCGGCGGTCGTGCTCGTCGCGTCGACGTTCGACGTGACCGGCCCTGACCAGGCGGTCGATCACGCCGGTCACCGCGCCCGAGGTGAGCCCGAGGGCGTCGGCGATGCGGCCCGGGGTCGCCGGGGTCCCCGCGGCTTCCTCGTGCATGACGAACAGGAGCGCGTCGAGGTCGGTGTGGGCGAGATTCTGCGTCTGCGAGAACGCCTGGGCGACGTGGCGGGACTCCGTCGTGAGGACCTGGAGGCGCGTGACGATCTCGGCGCGCAGGCGGCGCCGGGCGTCTTCGGGTGTGGTGGGCATCGGTTCTCCTCGTTGCAGAATCTACCGGAACCGGGTACAACTCTTAGTGACTAAGAGATCTATTCACTAAGGAATCATCATCCGCGCCCTCTCCGCCGCCTTCCGTTCCCGTCGCACCTCGTGGCTCGTCCTCGGGCTCACCGCCGTCGCGGTGGCGCTGCTCTTCGCGTTCCTGCCCGCAGGCAAGAGCGACTCGTATCCGGCCTCGGGTCTGCCGGCGTCCGCCGAATCGGCCAAGGTGACGGAGCTGCTCAAGCAGTTCCCGTCGGCCGACACCACCGTCGGCATCGTGGTCTTCGATCGGGGAGATCGGGCACTGACCAGCGCCGACCGCTCGGCTGTCGCCGATCGCGCCACAGCCCTAGCGGCCGAGTCGACGGCGCCGCAGGTGGTGCGTCCCCAGTTCAGCGACGACGGCACCGCCGCGATCCTCGCCGTTCCGCTGTCGAGCAAGGCCGTCGCCGACGACGTCGCGAAAACGGCCACGACCCTCCGCAGCACGGCGTCCACCGACCTCCCGGCGGGCCTCACCGCTCAGCTCACGGGGCCGGTCGGGTTCCAGGACGACGTCTCCAACTCGTTCGCCGGCGCCGACTTCCGGCTCCTGCTGGTCACCGTGATCGTGGTCGCCGCGCTCCTCATCATCACCTACCGCAGCCCCGTGCTCTGGATCGTCCCGCTCGCCGTGGTCGGCGCCGCCGACGGCCTCGCCGGGAAGGTCGTCAAAGCCCTCGCCGAGCCTCTCGGGCTCACCATCGACGCCTCCATCTCCGGCATCCTCTCCGTGCTCGTCTTCGGCGCGGGCACCAACTACGCCCTCCTGCTCGTCGCCCGCTACCGCGAGGAACTCACGCGCACCGACGACCGCTTCCGGGCCATGCGCACGGCCTACACGAGCGCCGGACCGGCGATTGCCGCGAGCGGCGGCACGGTCGCTCTCAGCCTGATCACCCTGCTCTTCGCGTCGCTCTCGAACAACCGAGCCCTCGGATTCGCGTGCGCCGTCGGCGTCGTGGTCGCGATCCTGTTCGCCCTGATCGCCCTTCCCGCCGCGTTGGCGGTCTGCGGTCGCGGGCTGTTCTGGCCTTTCGTCCCGAGGCCGGCCGGCGCCGCCTCCGATCCTGCCGGAGCGGGGAGCCTCACCGAGGCGGAGGCCCACGGATTCTGGGCGGGGCTGGGTCGCCGCGTCGCCGCGCGCCCCGTCGTCGTGACGGTCGCCGCCGTCGCCGGGCTGGCCGTCCTGACCCTCGGCCTGTCGGGCTACGCCGTCGGCCTGTCTCAGACGGCACAGCTGCTCGGAAACCCCGCCAGCGTCTCGGCGCAGAAGGTGATCGACCGGTCGTTCTCGGCCGGGCTGACCAGCCAGACCACGGTGCTGGCCACGACCGCCGTCGCGGACCGCGCGACGGCCGTGGCCAGGTCGACGACGGGTGTCTCGTCGGCGACCGCCGGAGAGGCGCACGACGGGCTGACGAACATCGCGGTCTCGCTGAAGGCCGAGCCCGAGAGCGATGCCGCCTTCGCGACCATAGACCGCCTTCGCAGCGCGTACGCCGACGCCGGCGGACCCCTGGCGAAGACGCTGGTCGGCGGCACCGACGCGACCGCCCTCGACACGCAGAACGCGTCCGCGCACGATCAGGATCTCGTGATCCCGATCATCCTGGCCATCGTGTTCGCCGTGCTCGCGCTCCTGCTGAGATCGCTGGTCGCTCCCGTCCTGCTCATCGCGAGCGTGCTCGCCACGTTCTTCGCGGCGCTCGGAGTCTCGACGTTCGCGTTCACCCACCTCCTGGGCTTCCCGGCGCTCGACACGAGCGTGACACTGTTCGCCTTCCTGTTCCTCGTGGCCCTGGGGGTCGACTACAACATCTTCTTGACCACCAGGGCCCGCGAAGAGACCGGAGGGCACGGAACCCGGCAGGGCATGATCCGGGCCCTCGCCTCGACCGGAGCCGTCATCACCAGCGCGGGGATCCTGCTCGCCTCCGTGTTCGCCGTGCTCGGCGTGCTGCCCGTCGTCGCTCTGACGCAGGTCGGCGTGATCGTCTGCATCGGCGTCCTGCTCGACACCCTCGTGGTGCGGACCGTGCTCGTACCCGCGCTGGTGTTCCTCACCGGCGACGCGTTCTGGTGGCCGTCCAAGCCGCACCGCTCACGCCACGCGGCGTCGGATCACGCCGCGACCGAGAATGCGAGCCCTCTGCCGAGGTAGCGCGCGTACTCGGCGGCGCGCCGCTCGGTCGACGCGAGCGTCGAGCGGGCGAGGGGCGCGAACGGCTCGACCGAGACCTCGACCGTCGGCCGGTCGCGCGAACCGCCGAGGGCGCGGCGCCAGACGCCGACGACCCGGCCGTCGACGGTGAGCGTCGGGCTGAACAACCCGTTCGAGTAGGGGACGACGCGCGCGACGTTCTCGGTGGCGAGCGACGCGGTGCGGTCGCGGTAGCCCAGCAGAAGCTCGTCGAACGGGGGCAGCAGGCGGACGTCGGTGCGACGGGCCGACACCGGCGCAGGATCATCCGCGCTCACCAGCAGGCCGCCGGGCACCTCCACGAGCGCGTCGCCCGCGAGGGCCACCGCCCGCCGTGCGTCGGACACCGTGAGCCCGCTCCACCAGGCGAGGTCGTGAGCCGTTGCCGGACCGTGCCCCGCGACGTACCGCTCGGCCAGCCGCTCCAGCGCGTCGTCCCGCTCGAGGCTCTCGGCTTCGGGCACCCACTCGTCGAGGAGGGCGAACGTCTGCTCGGTGCCGCGCGGCGGACCGAAGACGATCGTGCCCTCGCCCGCGATCCGGCGGATGAGGTGCGAGCCGCGACCGCCACCGGTCTCGACGCCCCTCGCCTCGAACGCGGCGAGGAGCGCCGCACGAGAGAGGGCCGCCCCGTCTCCCAGGACGTCGCGGGCCGCGGCGGCCGCACGGTCGAAGTCGCGCTCGACGAGGCCGGCCGCCCGCCAGACACCCGCGCTGGCCGCGAACGACCGAGGTGCGAGCAACTCGGTGAGCCAGCGCGAGTCGGCTCGCGCCATCATCATCAGGGTGCCGCGCATGGGCCAGCTGCGCACCACGGCACCGCTGGTCAGCGCGGCGTCGACGTCGGCCTCCTCCCCGTCGACCGGAGGGCAAGTGCCCACTTGGCCCCGTGGAAGTCTTGCGCCTGCGTCGCGAGCTGCGCCGCCGCGGCGGCCTCGATCGTCGAATGTCTCTCGCCGGTGACCGCCTGCGACGCCAGGCGGCGCAGCACGAGCTCTGCGTCGTCCATGCCCTCACTGTCCCATGAACCACCGACGCGCCGCGAAGCTGCCAATCCGCCTGCGCGACCCCATGGCGGCCGAGGACCCGCGTAACCTCGGGGCCCACGGAACCGAGTGGTTCCGAAAACGGAAGGCACCACCATGGCCGAGAAATCCGCACGCAAGGACAACGCCAAGCCGGCGGCTCGCACGCTCAAGGAGAAGAGGGCCGACAAGAAGGCGAAGGGCTCTACCTCCAGCTACTCTGAGGACATCGTCGCAAAGGTCAAGAAGCGCTGACCTTCGGGTTCCGCTCCGAACCCAGACCTCCTCGACGCGTGACAGATGTGACTGATGTGACTTATCCTCGGTCCACACAGTCGTTCGCAGGGGAGGTCTCGTCATGTCCGCAGCCATGAGCCGTGCCTGGAGGTCGCGACGCCGAGTCGTCGCCGCCGCCGCCGGGATCCTCGCCGCCGGCCTCGCGCTCGCGCTGACCGGGCCCTCCGTCGGTCCCGCCTCGGCCGCCGAGGCGAACACCTGGGGTACTTTTTCCGTCGACGGGGCCGCCCGTGCCTACACCGGCACGATGACGCTCCCCGGCGGCTTCCCCGCGACGAGCTTCACCAGCACGTCACGACAGGCCACCGTCGTGAGCGGAGCCTCCACCTGGCAGTCCGCCGGCACCCCGGTCGGAGCGGTCTACGGGTCGAGCAAGGGGCGCCCGTACCTCAACCAGCGGCCCAACGCCGACAACCCGACCTCGCCCGCGATCACGACCTACACCTTCGCGACCCCGACCCCCGCGAGCGGCTGGTCGTTCGTGCTCGGCGACATCGACGCCGACCAGGCCACCGTCTCGGCCACCGCCGCCGACGGATCGGCCGTGCCCGTCTCGGATCTCGGCTTCCAAGGCGTCTACAACTACTGCCACCAGGCGGGCGGCCCGTCCTGCGACGCCGCGAACCTGAACGACCTCCCGACCTGGTTCCCCGCCACGGGAGTGCTCCGGGGCAACACCGCCGGCGACGACACCGAGGGCGCCTCGGGCTGGTTCAGCCCGAACGTCTCGCTCAAGACGCTGACGATCAGCTACCAGGAGCGCAAGGGACTTCCCGTCTACCAGACCTGGTTCGCCACCAAGACGTTCTCCCCGTCGGGGACGGTCACCGTCGACGGCACCCCGACGGGCGGCATCCAGCTGACCGTCCGCGACGCCTCCGGCGCGGTCGTCGGCAGTCCGACCACTGCCGACGACGGCACCTGGAGCCTGCCGGGGCTCGTCTCGACCAGCGGCTACACGGTGTCCGCCGAGACGCCCCCGGGCGCGACCGCACTCGACCCGCTGGCCTTCGACACGCTCGACGCCGACACGCCGGGACTCGACTTCGCATTCACGGCTCCCACGGTGGCAGTGACCGGCACGATCGAGACCGACACCGGAGAACCGGCCAGCAATGAGACCGTGGTGTTCACGCCGGACGCCGGCGACCTGCCCGCGACGACGGTCACCACCGACGACGCCGGCGCGTTCACCGCCGACCTGTTTCCGTCCCAGCGCTACACGGCCGTGATCGGCGACGCCACGGACCAGCCCATCAGGTTCACGGCACCTGCCGCCAGCGGATCGCTCGACGCTCCCCTGGTGCAGACCCCTCCCCCGGTGACCTCGACGCCCACGCCGACTCCGACGACCACTCCGAGCGTGACGACGGCCGCCGACCCCTCGGTGCCCGAGCTGGCCATGACGGGGTCCTCGCCCGCGGGGCCGATCGGTCTGGGAGTCCTGCTCGCCCTCGGCGGTGCCGGCCTCGTCGTGAGAGCACGCCTGCGCGCCCGCCGCTGAACCGCCTCGCGGGAGTAGGTTCGGCTCATGAAGCACTCCACTCTGGGAACGGGTGACGCAGGCCTCGCCGTCGCGCGAATCGGCCTCGGCTGCATGGGCATGTCTGCGTTCTATACGGGCAGCGGCACCGATGACGCCGAATCGATCCGCGTGATCCACCGGGCCATCGATCTCGGCGTCACCCTGTTCGACACGGCCGACATGTACGGTCCTTTCACCAACGAGAAGCTGCTCGGCCGGGCCCTCGCCGGAAAGCGGGACGGCGTCGTCGTCGCGACGAAGTTCGGAAACGTGACCGATCCCGAGGTTCGGAAGAACCGCCCGATCGACGGCCGCCCCGACTACGTGGCCAAGTCGGTCGACGGATCGCTCGAGCGCCTGGGCATCGACTACATCGACCTCTACTACCAGCACCGCGTCGACACGCAGGTGCCGATCGAAGACACGGTCGGAGCCATGGCCGAGCTCGTCGCAGCGGGCAAGGTGCGGCACCTCGGCCTCTCGGAGGCGGCCCCGGCGACGATCCGGCGAGCTCACGCCGTCCACCCGATCACGGCCCTCCAGACCGAGTACTCGCTGTGGTCGCGCGAACCGGAGGCGGAGATCCTGCCGACCGTCCGCGAGCTCGGCATCGGCTTCGTGCCCTACTCGCCGCTCGGCCGCGGCTTCCTCACCGGCACGATCCGCAATGTCGACGAGCTCGACGAAGACGATTTCCGTCGGTTCAACCCGCGATTCCAAGGCGACAACCTGTCCGCGAACATCGCGATCGTCGAGGCGGTCGATGCGGTCGCTCACGACCTCGGCGCCACGCCCGGGCAGGTCGCACTCGCCTGGCTCCTCGCCAAAGGGGACGACATCGTGCCGATCCCCGGCACCAAGCGCCTCGCCTACCTGGAGGAGAACGTTGCGGCAGACGCCGTCTCGCTCTCGGCGGACCAGGTGGCGTCGCTCGACGCGATCGCGGAGCCCAGGGGCGACCGGTACCCGGACATGTCGACGGTCAGCAAGTAGGCGTGGCAGGCACCGTCGCCAGACGCGTCGTCGTCCGAGGACTCGTGCAGGGGGTCGGGTTCCGGTACTGGACCGTGCGCGAGGCGAGTCGCCTCGGCATCGTGGGCACCGTGACGAATCGCGCCGACGGCAGCGTCGAGGCCGTCGTCGAGGGACCGGCCGAAGCCGTCGAGCGGCTGGTCGGCTGGTTTCGCGACGGCGGCGCCCCGAGCGCTCGAGTCGATGCCGTCGAGGTCGCAGACGCCGAACCAACCGGGGCGAGCTCGTTCGACATCGTCTAGTCGGAGCCGCGACCTAGGGTGTGTCTCTCACGTCGCCGCGGGCCGTGTGTGTCCTGGATCGCGCGATCTGCGGCGACGTGGGAGACACACCCTAACCGGACTGCCCGGTGAGCAACGCGCGCGGGTTCGCCGAGAAGACGGCGTGATTGAACACGCGACCCAGCTCAGGATCACGCGGCTGTCGGAAGGGCCGATCGGAGCCGTGCACGAGGGGCCGACCCCGACGATCCTGGCCATGGCGTCGATCGCGCGCTCGTCGTAGGCGCTGGTCTCGTAGAAGACGTTGGGGTCGGTCTTGGGCTGCCTGCCGCCACGCGACGAAGCCGCCGCGAGCGCGAGCGGGGCGAGCCCGGCCAGGGCGATGAAGGCGATGCGGAGCGCGGGGTGCTGCATGCGCCCGCCCTCGTTCCAGGTCGACCACGCGGCCTTGAGCTGCTCCGCCCTCGGCAGGGTGTCGGAGGTCGCGACGCCGTGATTCGGAGCTGCGACGACGTGGCGCGGGTGCACGAGGACCGGCTTGCGGGCCTCCTCGACGAGAGCCAGAACCGGTTTCAACCGTTCGAGGCCGGAGAGGGTCGCGAGGTGGGTCGCGGGAACCTGGAGCCCTACGACACGCTCGTGCGCCAGGATCTCCTCCAGCCCGGCGAGATCGAACTCGACGACCGGCGTCGCCGCCCAGACGCGGAACGGGTCTCCGAGGGCGAGGGCCGACCGGTGCCAGATGGCGATGAGGTCGCGGGCGTCGTCGGGCGGCAGGTCTTCGACGCGGAGGTTGCCCGGGAGCGACACCAGGACGTGGCCCTTGCCTTCGGCGAGCTCGCGCATCCGCCGTTTCTCGACGTTGTGCGCCGCCGGATTCACGGAGTAGGGCGACTCCCCTCGGTGAGGAGCGTCCACTCGTCGATCAGGCGCGGGACGACCGTTCGACTGCGCAGGGCGTCGAGGAAGGCGGGTGGCAGGAGGTGCTGGTGCAGGTCGATGCGCGTGGCGGCCGCTGCGGTCGGAGCCGCCGGGCTGGCCGGCGGTCGCGAGGTCGTCGTCGTCGCAGTCGTCCCCGCCTCGAGCATGACGTAAGTACACTCCCGGATCGGCCCGGCGGTCAAATCGTCTGTCGGAGGGCGGCCATACGCTTCCCCCATGAACACGGAAGACGACATCGTCACGGGCGACGACGGCCTGGCCAGGCCCCGGTGGGCGGCGACCGATCCGCTTCTGCAGACCTATTACGACACCGAGTGGGGCATGCCCGTCCGCGACGAGCGAGGCCTCTTCGAGAGGCTCAGTCTCGAAGCCTTCCAATCCGGGCTGTCGTGGTCGACGATCCTGAAGAAGCGCCCCGCGTTCCGGGCGGCATTCCGCGATTTCGACCCCGACGCCGTGGCGCGGTTCGACGACGCCGATCGGGCCCGGCTCATGACCGATGCCTCGATCGTGCGCAACGGGCGGAAGGTCGACGCGACGATCGACAACGCCAGGGCGACGGTCGCGCTGCGCGACGAGGGCGGTCTCGCCGACTTCATCTGGTCGTTCCGCCCCGAGACCACGCCCGAGCCCCTGACCTTCGCCGACGTCCCGATCACCTCGCCCGAATCGGTCGCGCTCTCGAAGGCTCTGAAGGCGAAGGGGTTCCGGTTCGTCGGCCCGACGACCATGCACGCGCTGATGGAGGCCGTGGGCATCGTCGACACGCATCTCGTCGGCAGCCACCGCCGAGGCACGTCCGGCGTCTGGTCCTGACCGACGATCCGCCCGGCCTGGTCTTCAGGCCCCCGCGAAGCGAGTAGAACTATCCCGTGACCACCACCGACCGCACGGGCGCCACCGACGCACTCGAACAGGGCCAGCGACCGAAGGCGCGGCGAGGGGCCTTCGCGCCTGGATGCTCGAGGGCGCGACCGATCGCATCGGGAACCACCCCGGTCCGCACGCCCGCGCGGTCGAGAAGACCCACTCGTGGTGGCGGGTCATGTGCCTCACCGGTGTCGACTACTTCTCCACGCTCGGCTACCAGCCCGCCATCGCCGCAGTGGCTGCCGGCCTGCTCTCCCCGTTCGCGACGATCGTCCTGGTGCTCCTCACGATCCTGGGCGCCCTACCCGTCTATCGTCGCGTGGCCCGCGAGAGCTTCAAGGGTTCCGGCTCGATCGCGATGCTCGAGCGGCTGCTGCCCTGGTGGGGCGGCAAGCTCTTCGTCCTGGTGCTCCTCGGATTCGCCGCCACCGACTTCATGATCACGGTGACCCTGTCCGCAGCCGACGCCACGGCCCACGCCGTCGAGAACCCGTACGCCCCGCCGTGGTTCCACGGCGCCCAGATCCCGCTCACGCTGTTCCTCATCGCGCTGCTCGCCGTCGTGTTCCTCCGCGGCTTCAAGGAGGCGATCGGCATCGCAGTGGTGCTCGTCGGGGTCTACCTGGTGCTCAACGCCGTCGTCATCGCCACGGCACTCGGCCACGTCGCCGGCCACCCACAGCTCGTCGGCGACTGGTGGTCGGCGCTCACGACCCAGCACAGCAATCCGCTCGCGATCATCGGCATCTCGCTCCTGGTCTTCCCGAAGCTGGCCCTGGGCCTCTCCGGGTTCGAGACCGGCGTGGCCGTCATGCCGCAGATCACCGGCGACGACACCGACACTCCCGACAAGCCCCTGGGCCGGATCCGGGGCGCCAAGAGGCTGCTCACCACGGCGGCGATCATCATGAGCTGCTTCCTCATCACGTCGAGCGTGGCGACCACCCTGCTGATCCCGCAGAAAGACTTCCAGTCGGGCGGCCCCGCCAACGGCCGCGCGCTCGCCTATCTGGCGCACCAGTACCTCGGCAACGGCTTCGGCACCGTCTACGACGTCTCGACGATCTTCATCCTGTGGTTCGCGGGGGCGTCCGCCCTGGCCGGCCTGCTCAACCTGGTGCCCCGCTACCTCCCGCGCTACGGCATGGCTCCGCAGTGGGCCGCCGCGGTCCGTCCGCTGGTCCTGGTGTTCACCGCCATCGGCTTCCTGATCACGATCCTGTTCCAGGCCGACGTCGACAAACAGGGCGGCGCGTACGCCACCGGCGTGCTCGTGTTGATCACGTCGGCCTCCGTCGCCGTGTTCCTGTCGGCCCTCCGCAAGAAACAGCCGAAACGCACGGTCGGTTTCGCCGCCGCGGTGGCCGTCTTCGGCTACACGACGGTGCTCAACATCATCGAGCGTCCGGAGGGCGTCCGCATCGCCGCGCTCTTCATCGTCGGCATCTTCGTCGTGTCGATCCTGTCGCGAGTCCGTCGGTCGTTCCAGCTGCGGGCGACGAGCGTGTCCCTCGACGACGAAGCCCTGGCGTACCTCCAGGAGGACGCCGACGAGTACGGTGCCATCCGGATCGTGTCGAACGAGCCCGACGACGGCTCACGCCTCGAGTACAAGACGAAATTGGCCGACGAACGCAAGGCCAGCGGCATCCCGATGCGATCGCCGATCATCTTCCTCGAGGTGTACCCGGGCGACTCGTCGAACTTCGAAGAGGACCTCGAGGTCACCGGTGTCACCAAGCATGGCTACCGCGTCCTGAAGGTGCGCAGCGGCAACGTCCCCAACACGATCGCGACGATCCTGCTCGAAATCCGCGACGTCACCGGGGTCAAGCCCGACATCTACTTCGAATGGACCGAGGGCAGCCCGATCTCGAACATGTTCAAGTTCCTCGTGACGGGCGTCGGCGAGGTCGCCCCGGTCACGCGCGAGGTGCTGCGCCGGGCCGAGCACGACCGTGCGCGCCGGCCCGACGTCCACGTCAGCTAGCGCGCCCCAGCCGCCCCGCCCCAGCCGCCCCGCCCCAGCCGCCGCAAAACGTTTCCCGGACAATCAGACCGGCCGCGGCCGGTGGATATGTCCGGGAAACGTTTTGCGGCACCCCGGGGTCAGCCGAGCTGCTTTCCCTCGCCGGCCGCCTTCTCGTCCGCCTCGCGGTCGAGGTTGCCCAGGATGTCCTCCTCGGGAACCGGGGCCAGGCGATCCCAGAGAAAGAACAGCAGCGCCAGCACGATCATGCCGATGCCGGCCCAGAGGTTGATGGCGATGCCACCGGTCTGCTTCAGGTCGGAGGAGCCGTGGACGATCCCCAGGATCGTGCAGATGATGCCGTAGAGCAGGAACAGCCCGCCGAGGAGTCGACGCAGGTCGAACCGGCGAGTGGAGCGGACCAGGCGCGCGCGCTCGGCGGCGTCCGGGGTGGTGGTGGTTTCGGTCATGATCCGATCTCCTTCTAGGACGAACTCAGACGAACGGCAGGTAGAGGACGACGCACAGGATCAGCGCGACGGTTCCGAGCAGGACGGGCGAGCGGTACCAGGCGGTGTCGCCCACGACGGCGTCCATCGACATGTCGATCTTGCCGACGCCGTAGACCAGCCCCTTCAGTTCCGAGACGTCCTTCGGCTTCGTGAACATCGTCACGATCACGCCGACGACCAGCACGGTGACGAACGAGATGATCGCGCCGTAGAGCGTCTCGGCGGTCCCTGTGGCGAAGAGCGACGGGTCGTTGAGGTAGGCGATCCAGACGATGGTCGGCGCCGCGATTCCGGCGAGGTACGACCACAGCGCGGCCGCCGGGCTCATCCGTTTCCAGAGCAGCCCGAGGATGAACACGGCGAACAGTGGCGCGTTGAAGAACGAGAACAGCGTCTGCATGTACGTCATGATGTTGCCGGCGCCTGCCGCGATGAACGCGGTCGCGATTCCGATCAGGACGCCGATGATCGTCACGTAGCGGCCCACCCGGAGGTAGTGCTGGTCGCTCATCTTCGGCTTGATGTAGCGCTGCCAGATGTCGTAGGTGAACACCGTGTTGAAGCTCGACACGTTGGCCGCCATGCCCGCCATGAAGCTGGCGAGGAGCCCCGTCACGGCGACGCCGAGGACGCCCTCCGGCAGGTACATCTGGATCAGCTTGGGGATGACGTCGTTGTACGACAGGTGCGTCGCGTCGGAGGTACCGGCGAGCTGGTTGCCGAGGACGGCGGCGCCGATGAGTCCGGGCACCACGACGATGAACGGGATGAACAGCTTGGGGAACGCGGCGACCAGCGGGGTGCGGCGAGCGGCCGACATGTTCTTGGCGCTGAAGGCGCGCTGCACCTCGGTGAAGTTCGTCGTCCAGTACCCGAAGCCGAGCACGAAGCCCAGGCCGAGGACGATGGCGAGCCAGTTGGCGCCGATCGGGTTGGTGACGTTGCCGATTCCGGTTCCGGCCCAGGCCGACAGGTGCTTGACCGAGTCGGTCTTGGCGAAGGCGTCTTTCAGGCCGCCCCAGCCGCCGACGCGGTGGAGTCCGACGATCGTCAGGGGCACGAGACCGGCGATGATCACGAAGAACTGCATGACCTCGTTGTAGATCGCGCTCGAGAGGCCGCCGAGGGTGATGTAGACGAGGACGAACGCGGCCGAGACGACGATGGCGACCCACTCGGGCCAGCCGAGCATGGCCTCGATCACGATCGCCATGGCGTAGAGGTTGATGCCGGCGATCAGCACGTTCGAGATCGCGAAGGCGAACGAGTTGACGGCGTGCGGAGCCTTGCCGAAGCGACGGAGCATGAACTCCGGGATGCTCCGGACCTTCGATCCGTAGTAGAACGGCATCATCACGAGTCCGAGGAACACCATCGCGGGCACGGCGCCCACGAGGTAGTAGTGCAGCGTCGCGACGCCGATCTGCGCACCGTTGGCCGCCATGCCGAGGATCTCGGTGGCGCCGAGGTTCGCCGACACGAAGGCGAGGCCGGTGATCCAGGCGGGCATCGACCGGCCCGACAGGAAGAAGTCCATCGACGTGCGGACCCGCGAGCGAGCGATGAAGCCGATGCTGATCACGACTCCGAAGTAGACGATGAGCATCAGGTAGTCGACCCAGCTGAGGTCGAGTCTGATGCTGATGTCGGCAGCTCCAGCGAGGGCGGTCGTAGTCATAGGCGTCTCCAGAACGTCGTCGGCAAGAGGTGTTGCAGTGAGCAACACCAGCGGTCCGACGGGGGACGTTACTCCCCGCGCGACGATTGGTGAAATCGACGCGAAGTGCTGTACCTTCAGCGAAGACAACGCTGTCACAGTGCGGTGCGGTGTTGTTGCCCCTCTCACCGGCGGGTACATCCGAAAAACGCAGTGAGGCGTTTCAGGCTCCGAACGCCGGCAGCCCTTCGCACCACGCGAGCATCTCGGGCCACGGTCCGAAGCCGGTCGCCGGGGTGATGTGCCCGGCGCCCTCGAGGTCGACGGTGCGCGCGGCGACGAACGGGGCGATGCCCGCTGCGCCGTGCGGGGCGAAGTCGTCGCCGGTGCCGAAGACGACGAGAGCGTCGCTCGCTCCGAGGTCGAGCGGGGTCTCGTGATCCTGCTCGCTCGGCGTCCAGGCGAACTCGCGCACGGCCGCGATCTCTCCGACGATCGACGCTTCCGGTGGCGAGACCAGCACGACGCGGTCGACCCGCGGCCGCGAGCCTCCCGACTGCTCGCGCAGCCAGAGCATCGCCGACGCGCTGTGGGCGATGACCGTGATCGTGCCCTCGGTGAGCGTCGCGAGGTTGGCCAGAGCGGCCGTCCGCCAGAGTTCGAGGTCGGGGTGGTCGGCGTCGGGCAGCTGCGGGTACCGCACGTCGTGCCCGCGCGCGGTCAGCTCCAGTGACAGCCAGCGCTGCCAGTGCCCGGCCGGCCGATGGTTCTCGTAACCGTGCAGGATCAGGAAGCTCGACGGGACAGGGACGACCACGGGTCAGACCTTCCGCAGCGGACGCACCGAGACGACCTCGGCGACGGCAGTGTGCGGGAGGTCGACGACGAGCCGCACCGCGTCGGCGATGTCGTGGGCAGCGAGGTAGAGGTCGGTGTCGTACTCCCCGCCCTGCTTGGCCACGAGCCCGCGCTGCATGTCGCTGTCGGTCCGCCCGGGGTGCACCGAGCTGACCCGCACGCCGTTCGCGCGCTCCTCTTCGCGGAGTGCGTCGGCGAGCGCCCGCAGCGCGAACTTGCTGGCCGCGTAGACGCCGCCGCCCGGACCGGCCGCGAACCCGGAACCGGAATTGATCAGGATCACGGTGCCCTCGGCCTTCCGGAGCGCCGGCAGCGCCAGCCGGGTCACCTCGGCCACCGCGACGACGTTGACCTCGTAGACGGAGCGCCACACTGCGCGGCTCGTGTCGGCCACGGCACCGCCGTCTTCGACGCCGGCCGAATGCACGACGACGTCCAGGCCGCCCTCCGGCACGGACGACAGGAAGCCGTCGAGCGGCTCGTCGCCGGCCAGCTCGACGGCCCAGGTCGACGCGGAGGTCAGCTCTGCGGCCAGCGCGTCGAGCGCGGCCTGATCGCGCCCGGCCAGGATCACGTGGTGGGTGCGGCCGAGGTCGAGGGCGATGGCTCGTCCGATGCCGCGGGTCGCTCCCGTGACGAGTGCGGTGGGAAGGGGCGACGTGTCGCCGAGAGAGGCAGTGCTGTCGAAGACCATGCGACCATTCTGGCGGCTGCACCCACCGAGTGCTTCTCCCGAAAAACGGACGTGAAACCACTGCCCGCTGTGGTTTCACGTCCGTTTTTCGGGAGAAGGCTACTTGGCGCCGGCGCCGGCGCCGGCGCCGGCGCCGCGACCGAAGCCGCCTCGCAGCGCCGTGCCCTCCGAGATCGTCGTGGCGCTGATGTCGCCGCCGCTGCCGGCCGTGCCGATGGCCGTGATCGTCTCGCCGGACTTCAGCGCGCCGACGCTTGACGTGGCCGACCTGGTCACCTTGGTGCCGGACGTCGTGTCGATCGTCACCTGCTGTCCGGCAGCGGTCTTGACGACGACTTTCGATCCGGAGACCGAGACGATGGTTCCCGAGGTGAAGCCGCCGCCCGCGAAGCCGCCCGTACCGGCGGTGGCTGTCCCGCGCCCCGGGAGCTCGCCGCCACCGGTGCCGCCGCCGGTGCCCCCGCGCCGAAGCCCCCGAACTGGCGCCCGCTTCCGCTCGACGCCTGGGACGACGAGGCCGTGTGCTGGCCGATCGCGATGCCGCCGACCAGGCCGATGCCGATGGCGACCACTGCGCCCAGCGTGGGAAGCAGCCACTTCGCGGTGCGTCGGCCGGGCGAACCAGGGCCACCGCCCGCGGCGGGGGCACCGGTGGGCGCCGGGTACGGAACCTGCTCGGGAGTGGGAGGAGTGACGTCGTTGCTCATGCGAGAGCCTTTCGTGAGAGGAACGGGAGGGCGAAGAAGCGCGGTCAGATCGAACGGAGCGCCTGAATCGGGCGCATGGCGGCTGCGCGCGCCGCCGGGTAGACGCCGAAGAACACGCCGATCGCGACGGAGACGCCGAGGGCGAGCGGAATCGAGAAGCCCAGGATCACCGGTGTCGTCCCGTCGATCGTGAACTGCGCTCCGATGACTGCCAGCACGACGCCGAGGATCCCGCCGATCAGCGTGAGCATCGCGGCCTCCACCAGGAACTGGCCGAGGATCGCCGGCCTCGTCGCGCCCAACGCCTTGCGGATGCCGATCTCGCGGGTGCGTTCGGTGACGGTCACGAGCATGACGTTGGTCACTCCGATCCCGCCCACCAGGAGACTGATCGCCGCGACCACGCCGAGGAGGACGGTGAAGCTCTTCGCGCTGGCCGCCTGCGTGGCGAGGAGGGTGCTCGCGCTCGACACCGTGAACGGCTCGTCGGCGGTCGTGGCCCCGAGCAGCTGGTTCAACTCGATGGTCGTCTCGTCCTCCGCCGCCGTGACGTCGCCCGACGACTTCGCCGCGACGAGCAGGCTCGACACGGCGCCGTAACCGCTGAACGACTCCTGCACCCGGGTGATCGGCGCGATCAGCTCGGAGTTCGGGTCGGTGAAGCCCGTGCTGGACTGCTCCGAGAGGATCCCGGTGACGGTGAACGGCGACCCGTCGACCGAGATCGACCGACCGAGGGCGGTGCCGGTCGGGAACAGCTCCGTCGCCAGAGTCTGGCCGACCACGGCGTCGCGCGCGCCGCTGGTCACGTCGCTCGTGGTGAATGCCGTCCCCTCGGCGACGGTGGCGGTGGTCACGGTGAAGTAGTCGGGCGTCGTGCCGATGATGCTGATGTCCGTCTCCGAGGCGTTCGTCGACGACACCGTCTGAGTCGTGGTCGCCTCGGGCACGACGCTCGAGACGTGCCCGAGGCCCGCGTTCGCGAGCTGAGAGCTCGTCTCGGTCGTGATCTGCTGCGACGTGCCGGAGCCCTGGCCTCCGGTCGCCCGGACCGTCAGCGTGTTCGTCCCGAGCGAGTCGATCGAGGCCGCGACCTGCTGAGCGGAGCCGTTGCCGACGGCGAGCAGCAGGATCACGGCGCCGACACCGATCAGGACCCCGAGCAGGGTCAGGATCGAGCGGAGTTTGTTCGACAGAACGCCCTGCAGCCCCGAGAGCAGCACCTCGCCGAACCTCACGAGCGCGCCCCCGCCGCCAGGCGACGGTCCGAGAGCGGCCGGTCGTGGATGATCCTGCCGTCGGCGATCGTCAGCACCCGGTGGCTGCGCTCGGCGACGTGCTCCTCGTGAGTGATGATGACGATGGTGCGGCCGTCTGCCGCGAGCGAGTCGAAGATGTCGAGGATCTCCCCGGTCGAGACGCTGTCGAGGTTGCCCGTCGGTTCATCGGCCAGGATCAGCGTCGGTGAGGTCACCAGGGCCCGCGCGATCGCGACCCGCTGCTGCTGCCCACCGGACAGGGCCTGCGGACGGTGGTCGGCGCGATCCGCCAGCCCCACTCCCGCGAGGGCGTCCAGGGCTCGTTCGCGTCGTTCGCGCCGGGACACGCCCGCGTAGACGAGCGGAAGCTCGACGTTCTGCTGCGCCGTCATGCGCGGCACGAGGTTGAACGACTGGAAGACGAACCCGAGCGCCCGGTTGCGCACCCGGGCCAGCTCGTTCTCGCCGAGGGTGCCGACGTCCGTCCCGTCGAGGAGGTAGCGCCCGGCCGAGGGGACGTCGAGGCAGCCGAGCACGTTCATCAGGGTCGATTTGCCGGATCCCGAGGGGCCCATGATCGCGACGTACTCTCCGACTCCCACGGCGAGGTCGACGCCGCGGAGGGCGAAGACCGCGCCCTCCCCGGCGCCGTAGACCTGGTGCACGTCGAGGAGTTCGATGGCCGGGGCCGCCGCGATGCCCGGGAGCGGGGGAGAGCCACCGTGGGGTCGGACATCAGCGGGTGCCTCCGCCGGTGCCGGTTCCGCCGCCGAGGCCGCCCGTCCCCGTGCCCGTCCCCGTACCGGTTCCGCCGCCGAAGCCGCCCGTCCCGGTGCCGGTGCCTGCGCCGCCCCCGAAGCCGCGGCGCCCCGTCCCCGTCGTGGTGCCGGTGCCGGTGCCGGTCCCCGTCGAGGCGCTGACGGTCCCGAGCACGATCGTTTCACCGGCCTTCAGCCCGGACGTGATCTCGGTGCCCTGGGTGCCGACGACCCCGGTCTTCACCGCGACCGCCGAGGTCTTCCCGTCGGCCACCACCTTCACAGTGGAGGTTCCGTTACTGGTCGTGATCGCCGCCGCCGGAATGTAGAGAGCGTCCGAGCCGGACGTCTTGGTCGTGATCGACACGTCGGCCGTCTGCCCGATGCGGAGACCCGTCGGTACGGTGTCGAGGGTGATCGTGGTCGAGTAGGTCACGATCGAGTTGCTCGTGGTGCCGGTGGGAGCGATGGCGGTCACCTTTGCCGCGGCGGTCGTGCCCGACAGCGCGGGGAACGTGACGGCGGCTGCCTGGCCGACGGCGACGTCGGCGATGTCGGCCTCGGCCACGGCCGTCGTGACGGTCATCTTCGAGGTGTTCGCGATGGTGACGAACCCGGTACCGGAGGTCGACGAAGACGAGGCGGCCGAGCTGCTCGTGCCGGTGCTCGTGCTCGCGGATCCTGCCGTCGAATCGTTCGAGCTCGACGATCCTCCGGACGAGCTGCCCGACCCGCTCGACTGGCCGACCGTACCGCCGATCGCAACGACGAGGCCTGCGGCCGGCGACGTCAGGGTGGTGTCGTCGACGTTCTGCTGGTCGGTGCTGACGGCGGCCTGGTCGGCGGCGACCTTCTGCTGGTCGCTCAGGACGGTCTGCTCGGCGCTGTCGACGGACTGCGCGCCCGAGGACGACGAGCCGGACTGCCCGGAGCCGCCGCCGGTCGCGGTCGTCGCCGTGCCATCCTGCGCCGTCGTCAACGCGGTCTCGGCATTCGCCAGGATCGTCTGGTCGTCGGCGAGCGCGGTCTGGGCCGTGGCGAGAGTCGCCTGGAGGGCGGCGGGATCGAGGGTTCCGAGCTTCTGGCCGACCTTGACCGTCTGCCCGAGCCTGACGTCGATCGTCTTGACCGTGCCGGACACGGCGAACGCCGGGTTCGACTCGCTGACCGGTGCGATGTTGCCGGTGGCGGTGACGGCGCTCGAGACGACGCCCTGCTGGACGGTGGAGGTGAGCTGGGTTCCGGAGGAGGCCGAGGTCGACTTCGGAGCGATGAGATACCAGGCACCGACTGCGAGCAGGACGATGACGACGGCCAGGGCGACGACGGCCCACGTCGTTCGGGAGCGTGACATGGTTCGACAGTCGAACCAGGCCCTGTGCGTCGCCTTGCCGCACCATATGAATCGGATAAGACTGTCGGTCTCCGCCGGCGTCGTCTCGTGCGCAGCGTGCCGGACTTCCTCTCAGCGCTTGGCGGGAGTCGCCTCCGCGGCGCCGGTCGGCCACGACTTCGGGCCGTTCGAGCCGGCGGGGTATTCGTCGAGGGGCACCGTGCCGCTCTTCCACGCCTTGAGCACCGGCGCGACGATCCGCCAGCCCTCGACCGCCGCGTCGCCGCGCACGGAGAGGGTCGCATCGCCGTCGAGGATGCCCTGGAGGACCTCGCCGTACGCGGGCAGGTCTCCCGGGTTGAAGTCGGCCTTGAGGGTTGCCCGATCGATCACGTAGGGATCGCCCGGACCGTTCACGTTGAGCTCGAGCGACATCTCGTCGGGGGCGATGCAGATGCGGAGGCGATCGGCCGTCTTGAGCGTCTTGAACTCCGGGGGCACGTGACTCGGCGCTTTGAAGGTGACGATGATCTCGCGCCGATGCGAGGCCAGGGCCTTGCCGGAGCGCATCAGGATCGGCACGCCCGCCCACCGCATGTTGCGCACTTCGACGACGACCTCGGCCAGCGTCTCGGTGCCGAGAGCAGGATCCACGCCGTCCTCGTTTTTGTACGCGGGAAGCTTCCTGCCGGCGACCGATCCTGCCGAGTAGCGAGCTCGGCGGCTGGTCGACGGGTCGTCGTTCCAGAGGTGCGTCGCGCGAAGCGCCAGCTGCTTCTGGTCGCGCACGTCTTCCGCGCGCAGGGTCGCCGGCGCCTCCATGACGAGGACCGCCATCACCTGCAGGAGGTGGCTCTGGATCATGTCGACGAGCGCCCCGGCGTGGTCGTAGTACCTGGCGCGGTTCTCGAGGGCGAGCTGTTCGTCGTAGACGATCTCGATGCTCTCCACGTCGCGGTTCGAGAGCATCGGCTCGATCAGGCGGTTGGCGAAACGGAGGCCGAGGAGGTTGAGCACCGTGGATCGGCCGAGGAAGTGGTCGACGCGGTGGATCCTGCTCTCCGGCACGATCGTGAGAAGCAGGGTGTTGAGGCGCTTCGCGCTGCGCTCGTCGGTGCCGAAGGGCTTCTCGAGCGCCAGCGAGGTCTTGTCGGGCAACTCGATCTTCGCGAGCTGGGCGCAGGCCTTCTCGGTGATCGCCGGCGGCAGGGCGAAGTAGAGAGCCGGCGGGTTGTCACACGCTGCGAGAAGCCCTTCGAGGTCGGCCTTGGCCGTCACATCGGCCTTGATGTACTTCGTGTTCTTGAGCGTGGCCGTCACGGCGGGGCCCTTGGCGCCCTCGCTGTCGAACGAGCTCTTCACGCGCTTCTTCCACTCGGCATCGGTGAGGTCTTCGACGCCCGACCCGATCAGCTGCACGCGCCGCTTCGGCTCGTGGGCGAGGAGCATGCCGAGCCCCGGCATGAGGAGCCGGGCGGCGAGGTCCCCCGAGGCACCGAGGATGAGCAGGGTCGAGGGGCGAGGATCAGGCATGCCCTGGATGCTAGGCCCGACGACCCGTCCGCGGCCAGGCTGTGTTTCGGCCAGGTAAAAGAACATTGCGTGAAGCGCAGGATTGCGTTTCGAGCACGGAACGCGCAATACCCTGACGGAATGGCCATCGTCGACGCCCCGCGCACCCGCCCCACCGCCATCGAATCCGGCGGTATCGAAGCGATTCCGGCAACGAGTCGACACGGCTCCCCGTGGCAGCTCTTCGCCACCTGGACGTCTCCGAACCTCGAGTTCGCGACGATCTTCGTCGGCGTCATCGCCGTCGCGTTCTTCGGGCTCGACTTCGGACGCGCCATGCTCGCGCTCGCCCTCGGCTGCGCTCTCGGCGCTCTCACGCAGGGCATCCTGTCGACCTGGGGGCCGCGCGAGGGCCTCGCGCAGCTCGTGCTGAGCCGGACGGCGTTCGGCTACCGGGGCAACATCCTCCCCGCCGCGCTCAACACGGTGATGGCCGGCCTCGGCTGGTTCGCCGTCAACTCGGTCAGCGGCGCCCTGGCGCTGTCGTCCCTGACCGGCATGCCCACCGTCCTCGCGCTGCTGATCATCGTCGTCATCGAGGTCGCGGTCGCATTCGTCGGACACAACTTCGTGCAGGTGTTCGAGCGTTACGCCGCCTACGTCCTCGGAATCATCTTCCTGGTCGCGACGATCACGATCTTCGTGCACGCGGACTTCGGCTACACCCCGAAAGGCGGCGGCTGGAGCTTCGGCGGTTTCACGCTGACCGCCGCCGCCGCGTTCGGTTACGCCGCCGGCTGGAACCCGTACGCCTCCGACTACAGCCGCTACCTGCCCGCCGCGACGCGCACCAGGATCATCGGCTGGGCGGCCGGGCTCGGCAACTTCGTCTCCTGCCTCGTCCTGATGGCGGCCGGCGCTGCGGCCGCGACCATCGCCGGCTTCAACCCCGACGACCCGACCACGTCGTTCGTCGCGTCGATGCCGACCGTGATCCGCGACTTCACCCTCGTGGCCATCGCCGTCGGGGCCATCGCCGCCAACGCGCTGAACATCTACTCGGGCGCCATGTCGTTCCTCGCCGCCGGCGTCAAGATCCCGTTCGCCCTGCGCCGCGCCATCGTCGCCCTCGGCTTCGGCATCATCGGCTTCTTCATCGCGTGGAGCGCCCTGCCGAACGCGGGCAGCACCTACGAGAACTTCCTCCTGGTCATCGCGTACTGGATCGCCCCGTGGCTCGGGATCGTCCTGATGGACCGGATCCTCCGCCGCGGCACCTCCATCGCGCAGCTCCTGTCGGATCGCGCCCGCTACAAGAATCCGGCGGGCATCATCGCGTTCGTCATCGGGGCCGCGCTCTCGATCTGGCTGTTCTCCAACCAGACGCAGTTCCACGGGCCGCTGTCCGGAGTCAGCGCGACGTCCGAGGGCCGCGACCTGACGCCCCTGGTCGGTTTCCTCCTCGCGGGCCTGGTCTACTGGGCCCTCTTCGCGGCGTTCAGACCGAAGCTCGGCGGGCCTCTCGGGGCGCCGGGCGCCGAGGTGCCGGTGGGGATCGACGCCGCCGACGACGTCGCGTGAACCGGACCCGCGAGAAGGTGTATCCGACCGACGCCGACAAACTGGCGGTGGCCCGAACCGAGGCCGAGCGCGGCCTCGCGACCGGCGGCATCCCTATCGGCGCGGCCCTGTTCGACGAGGACGGCCGACTCCTCGGCTCGGGTCACAATCGCCGGGTGCAGGACGGCAACCCCGCGCTGCACGGCGAGACGGCCGCGTTCCTGGCTGCCGGCCGACAGCGCAGCTACCGCCGGACCACGATGGTGACCACCCTCTCACCGTGCTGGTACTGCTCCGGCCTGGTTCGGCAGTTCGGCATCGGCCGCGTCGTGATCGGCGAGGCGCAGAACTTCTTCGGGGGCGAGGACTGGCTGCGCGAGAACGGCACGGACGTCACCACTCTCGCGGATCCTGCGCTCATCGCCCTGATGGGCGACTACATCGCCGCCCATCAGGACATCTGGTACGAGGACATCGGCGAGGACTAGCTTCGAACCGCACCCGCCTGGACTCGGGCGACGACGGCCACGCCCTGCGACTCGAGCACCAGACCCGAGGCGTCGGCACCCGTCAGGACGTCTGTCCCGGTCAGCTCGAGAGCGACGCGCTCGGGACCGTGGTTGATCGCCACGAGGTGAGAGCCGCGCCGCACGAACTCGACGCCGGGAACCCGGGGCAGGCGTTCCACCTCGAGAGTCGACAGCACCGTCTCGACGAAGCGGAGCAGGGTGTCGTCGTCGGGCTGGGTCGCCACGTACCACGCGGTTCCGGCACCTCTGTCGTTGCGGGTGATCGCCGGCTGCCCGTCGAGCACCCCGCCGTCGAACCACGCCGTGGCCTCCGCCGATTCGAGGCGCAGGTATTCGCCCCAGAGCACGGCGGCGCCGGTTCCGCCGATCGAGTCGCCGCGCAGTCCGAGCGGAGGGGGCGTGCGGCCGCCCGCTGCGGCCAGGTCGGGTGCCGCCGGTGGCGCGAACTCCTCCACCCACAGCCCGAGCGTCTCGCGAAGGGTGCCGAGGTAGCCTCCGAGCCGAACGTGCAGGTTCTCGTCGGTGATCGCCGTCTGGAACGTCGCGACCAGCGTGCCACCGAGCGCCACGTACGCGTCGAGGGCCTCGAGCTGCTCGTCGGAGGCCGCGATCAGCTCGGGAACGATCACGGCCCGATAGGGCGAGAGGTCGCTGGTCGGCGTCGTGAAGTCGACCGTCACCCCGGCCGAGGCGAGCGCCCGGTACCAGGCGAACACCCCTCGACGTACGAGAGACGAGCCGGCGCGGCCTCCTGCTCGAGTGCCCACCAGCTGTCCCAGTCGAAGACGATCGCGACGTCGGCCTCGACCCGTTCGCCGACGAGGCCCGCCGACGAGAGGGCCGCGAGTTCCGCGCCGAGGGACTCGACCTCGCGGAAGACCCGGGTGTCGGTTCCTCCGTGGGGCAGCATGCCGGCGTGGAACTTCTCGGCCCCGGCCTTCGCCTGGCGCCACTGGAAGAACAGGATTCCGTCCGCGCCTCGGCCGACGCACTGGTACGACCAGGCGCGCATCTGCCCGGGCGCCTTCGCGGCGTTCCGCTCGCGCCAGTTGACGGCCCCCGGCGACTGCTCCATGAGCAGCCACGGGCGCCCACTACCGACGGAGCGCAGGAGATCCCGCTGCATCGCCGCGTAGACCGGGGAGACCGGGTCGGCAGGATCCGGGTACGAGTCGTCCGACACCACGTCGACCTCCCGAGCCCAGGCCCAGTAGTCGGCGCCCTTGAAGAACCCCATGAAGTTGGTCGTGACCGGCACGTCGGAGGAGGCGCGGATGATCGCCACCTCGGCGCGATAGCACTCGAGCAGCTCGTTCGCGGAGAAGCGGTCGAAATCGAGGAGCTGCGTCGGATTCCGGAAGGTCGGTGCGGCCCGCGGAGGCAGGATCTCGTCGAACGAGTCGTATCGCTGCGACCAGAAGGCGGTTCCCCACGCCTCGTTGAGGGCCTCGACCGTCTCGTAGCGATCGGCGAGCCAGCGCCGGAACGCCGCCGCGGACGCGTCGCAGTAGCAGTGACTCACGTGGCAGCCGTACTCGTTGTTGACGTGCCACAGGTCGAGCGCCGGGTGGGCGGCGTACCGCGCGACGATCGCCGACACCAGACGCGCGGCGTAGCGGCGGTAGACGGGCGACGACGGGCAGTACGCCTGACGGCTTCCGGACGACAGGACGACGCCCTCGACCGTCACGGGCAGCATCTCGGGGTGCTTCAGGGCGAGCCAGGGCGGCGGCGACGCGGTCGCGGTCGCCAAATCGACCCGGACTCCCCGGCGTGCAGCAGGTCGAGCACCTCGTCGAGCCACGCGAAGTCGAACTCGCCGTCGCGCGGCTCGATCCTCGCCCAGGAGAAGATCCCCACCGAGACCAGATTGACCCCCGCGCGGTTCATGAGCGAGACGTCTTCCCGCCAGACTCCGGCAGACCACTGCTCGGGGTTGTAGTCGCCGCCGTAGGCGAACGACGACCCCAGCAGAGCGCTCACTCCTTCACGCTGCCCGAGGCGAGGCCGGTCTGCCAGTACCGCTGGAGGAAGAGGAATGCGACGATGAGCGGGACGATCGACACCAGCGAACCGGTGATGACCGTCGAGAACAGCGCCTGCGATCCGCCGCCGCCGGCGCTCGTCGCCTGCTGCTGCGCGAGCCCCACCGTCAGCGGGTAGAGGTTCGAGGAGTTGAGCATGATCAGCGGCAGGAAGTAGTTGTTCCACGTCGCGACCAGAGCGAAGAGGAACACCGTCACGATCCCGGGGCCCAGCAGGCGAAGACCGACCTGGAAGAAGATGCGGCCCTCGCTCGCGCCGTCGACCCTCGCTGCCTCGATCATGGAGTCGGGGATCGCATCGGCCGCGTAGACCCGCATCAGGAAGACCCCGAACGGACTCACCAGCGACGGCACGATGACGGCGATCGGCGTGTTCGTGATCCCGAAGTGGCTGAAGATCAGGTACGTCGGCAGCGCGAGCGCCGTCAACGGGATCATGATGGCACCCAGGACGACGCTGAACATGATCTTGGCGCCCGGGAAGCGGTACTTCGCGAACGCGTAACCGGCCATCGTGGCCAGGAACGAGGCCCCGACGGCACTGACCAGGGCATAGACGACCGTGTTGAGCGCCCAGTGCAGATAGATCCCGTTGCCCGTCGTGAAGACGTCCTTGAGGTTCTCCCAGAGGGAGAACTTCGCGCCGAACCAGTAGCCGAAGGTGGAGAAGAGGTCGGCATTGTCCTTGGTGGACGCGATCACCAGCCAGAGGATCGGCAGCACGAAGTAGAGGCCGCAGAGCCAGAGGAGGGCCGTCAGCAGTTTCGAGCGACGCTTCTCCGGGTTGTACGGCTTCACCTTCCTGACCTTCGCGAGGCCCTTCGCGTCGAGGGAGACCTGAGAGGCCGGCGCGACGGGCGCGCCCGATGTTGTCGTGGTCATGAGTTCTTGGTTTCCCTTCGCTGCGTCGACAGCTGGACGACGTAGGAGACGACGGCGATGACGATTCCGAGGAGGAAGGCGATGGCAGCCGCGTAGTTCACGTCCTGGTTCGTGAACGCGAGGTTGTAGGCGTAGTAGTTCGGCGTGTACGCGTTGTCGATGACGTTCGGGGCGAGACCGTGCAGCAGGCTCGGCTCGTTGAAGGTCTGGAAGGTGCCGATGATCGAGAAGATCACCGTCAGCATGATCGCGGGGCGGATGGCCGGGATCTTGATGCTCCACGCGATCCGGAACTGACCGGCGCCGTCGATCTCGGCCGCTTCGTACAGCTCCGTCGGGATCGAGCGGAGAGCCGCGTACATGATGATCATGTTGTAGCCGATGAACTCCCACGTGACGATGTTCATGATCGAACCGAGGATGGTACCGGCCGAGAGCAGGTCGGGCGGCGCGAAGCCGATGGCGCGGAAGACCTGCGAGATCGGACCGAAGTCGTTGCCGTAGATGTAGCCCCACATGAGCGTCGCCACGACGCCCGGAACCGCGTACGGGATGAAGATCAGGAGCCGGATGGCCCCCGCGCCCTTCACGCGCCCCGAGTCGATGGCGAGGGCGAAGAACAGGGCGAGGGCGAGCATGATCGGCACCTGGATGATGAGGAACAACCCCATGCGACCGACGCCGGACAGGAAGGCCGGGTCGGTGAAGGCGCGGATGTAGTTGGTGAGACCCGCGAACTGCGAGCCGCCGACGAGGCGGGTCGCGAAGAGGCTGAGATAGCCCGAGTAGAACAGCGGCACCAGGAGCATCAGCACGAACACGAGCAGGAACGGTGCGACGAAGATGTACGCCGCCCTGTTCTGCCGCCGCTGGTTCGCGTTGCGCTTCTTCGGCGGCTTCACGCTTGTGGGTCGCACCCGCGCGGGTGCGACGACGGACTGCGTCATGGAAACTCCTTCGTTCCGGGTGACGAGGCGGCGGGCCACTCGGCCCGCCGCCGGCGCCGCTACTTGTTGACCGAGAAACCCTGCTGGGTTCCGTAGGTGACGAGATCCTTCTGCCAGGCGTCGAGGCCGTCCGAGAGGCTCGTCTTGTTCGCCAGCGCCTTGCCGACGGTCTCGTTGTAGCTCGAGTAGGCGTAGTCCATGTAGGGCAGCCACTGGAACTTGGTGTCGACCGTCGCGGAGATCGCGGCGAACTGCTTGTTGACCTGCTGACCGCCGTAGAACGCCGCCTTCTCATCGGTGAAGGCGCTGCTCTCGAGCGTCTTGGTCGAGGTCGGGAACAGGAACTGCTTGTTCGCGAACTGCAGCGTCGACTCGGTGTCGTTGTTGATGAACTTCGCGAACTCGTAGGCCGCGATCGGGTTCTTCGACGTCTTCAGAACCGCGTCGCTCGACCCGCCCCAGTTGCCCGAGACTTTCGCCGACGTGGAGTACTGCGGCAGTGCGGCGGCATTCCAGAGACCGGAGGTCTTCGCCGCCGTGCCCTGCAGGAACGACGGACCCCACGCTGCGGTCAACCACCCGGCGTACTTGCCGTTGGCGAGTCCCTGGTACCAGTCGTCGGTGAAGTCCGGATCGGTCGAGATGCTGCCGTTGTCGATCAGCTTCTGCCAGTAGTCGGCGACTTTCTTCGCGTCGGCACTGTCGACCGCCACCTTCACGCCCTTGTCTCCGTCGTAGCCGAAGGGCTTGACGCCCGCCTGCCAGAGGAGACCGAGGAACTGACCGGCGTCGTTCGACGCCAGGTTGGACATGTACGCGCCGGTCTTCGACTTGACGGTCGCCGCTTCGGTCGCGTACTCGTCCCACGTCGCCGGGGGCGTCGTGATGCCCGCCTTCTTGAGGATGTCGGTGCGGAACAGGTTGCCCATGGGCCCGGCGTCCTGCGGGATCGCCCAGACGTTGGAACCCTGTTTGACCTGGTTCCACACCCACGGCGTGTACTCGTCGCTCAGCTTGGACGCCCCGTACGGCGCGATGTTCAGGAGGCTGTCGGTCACCGTGAACGAGGGGATGTACTGGTACTCGATCTGCGCGACGTCCGGAGCCCCTTGCCGGCCTTCAGCGCCGTGCGGATCTTCTGGTAGTGCGGGGCCCCTGGCCGACGTTCTCGAGCTTGACCTTCACCTTCGGGTACTTCTTCTCGAAGAGGGCCACCTCGTTCTTGATGTCGGGAACCCACGACCAGAAGGTCAGGGTCGTGGGTGTGTCCATCGCCTTGTCGATGTCGGCCTGGGAGACCGTCTTCGTCGTTCCGCCGGTACCGCCGGTGCCGCCGGAGGCGGAGCAGCCGGACAGGACCAGGGCCACAGCAAGGAGGCCGGTGCCCAGCGCCACTGCTGTTCTCGGTGCGTTCTTCCTCATTGGATTTTCCTTCATGTTCGGGTTCGTCGATCGGCTGTGACGGACGAACTCACCCGTCGACCAGGGCCAGGGAGGACCACGGTTCCAGGGAGATCAGGGTGCCGGCGGGGTGCCGGACGGGGTCTAGGGAGGTCAGGTCGCTCACGTCGAGCGGCACCGTCACCTCGGACGGAAGGGCCGACCAGTTCTGCACGAACCACGCCCGAGCGCCGCCGGGCAGCGAACCCGACGCGACCGTGACGGTCGCTCCGCGGGACCAGGCGCCGGCGATGGGCGACGGAACGGCGAAGCGCACGATGTCGGCGGCGAGGTCGGCGTTCGGGACCGTGCCCACGTAGGTGATGCGGCCGGATCCTGCGCTGGCCGTGGTGATCGCGGGGAACCGCCCGAAGGCGGGGTGCTCGTACCGGGCCAGGACGTCGGCAGTCCCGGTGTCTCCGGTGTCGCCGACCCCTTCGGCCCCTCCGGCGTCACCGGTCCCTGCGGCCCCGACGATCAGGCCGTCCGCCCAGTCGGTCGCGAGGGCCCCGGGGCTGAGGTCGAAGCCGTTCTCGGCCGTGAGCGCGAGGTCGGCGTCGAGGTTGGTGAACTCCTCGTACCAGACTCCCGCCGGAGCGTGCAGCTTGTCGGGGGCGACCGCCAGGCGGGCGCGGGCCTCCTCGTCGGCGTAGCCGGTCCGGATCCCGACGATCAGGTGGCCGCCGGCCTCGGCGTAGGCGGCCAGGAGGTCGAGCTCGGCGTCGGTCGCGATGTAGACCGCGGGAGCGATCAGCACCGGGAATCTTTCGGCGAGAGCCGCCGCGCCGAGGGCGGACGCCTGGTCGACGTGCAGGATCCTCGCCTGCGCGCCGGCTCCGACGACTCCGGCGTGGAACGCGTCGACGATGTGCTGGTAGCTGTCGCGGCGGCCGTTCTGACCGTCCGTGTTCAGCGGCGGTGTGAAATCGAAGGCGAATCGGCTCGAGGTCGACCATAGGATCGCCACGTCGGCGTCCGGCTCGTACCCGTCGAGTTCGGTGCCGATCTGCTTGAGCGCGGCTCCGATCTCGGCCACCTCCCGGTAGACACGGCCCGGCACCTGGCTGTGAGGCAGGACTCCGCCCCAGTACGTCTCGGTTCCGAAGTGCAGCGTGTGCCAGTGCCAGTACTCGATCTGGGCGGCGCCGCGCGCGATGAGCGCGAACGCCGACTGCATCAGCTGACCGGGGTAGGGCGGATAGTTCTGGGTCGCGCCGCCGATCGACCAGGCGTTCGTCTCCGTGACGAGGAAGCGCTGCTGATTCGAGGAGAAGAGACGGTCGGCCTGACGGAAGAGACCCGCGACGCCCGTGGAGGTCCAGGGAGTCGGCACCTCCTTCACGTGATCCAGGGAGAGGTGGTCCTGCATGCCGTAGTAGGGGTTGCCCGCGGTAATGTCGAGGCGAGAGACGAGCTTCTCGTCGTCGAGCGCGGGTCGGGGATACGCGATGCAGGTCGTGACGAACTGGTCGGGCCTGCTGTACTCGCGGACGATGTCGGCCTGCCAGCCGATGAACTCCGTCGTGACCTGCGCCTGGAACTGGCGCCAGGCGAGGTCGTACTGCGGCTGGGCGTTCCCGTCCGGCGTCCAGAGCTCGGACCAGTCGGCGATGCGATGGGACCAGTAGACCAGCCCCCACTGCGCGTTGAGTTCCTCGACCGTGCCGTACTTCGCCTTCAGGTGCCGTACGAATCGTCGGAACGTCGACGGGTTGTGGAACAGCAGCATGCCCGGCTCGTTGTCGACCTGGAAGCCGATGACGGCAGGATGCTCGGCGTAACGGGCGATGATCGCGCGAATCACGCGCTCGGCGTGGAACAGGAACGCCGGGTGGCTGTAGTCGACCTCCTGACGAGCTCCCCACGGCGTCGGCTGCCCGGTCTTCACCTCCGCGGCGATCTCGGGATGGCTCTGCTGCAGCCACGGTGGGACCGCGTATGTCGGAGTGCCGAGGATGACCGAGATGCCGCGCGCGTGGGCGCCGTCGAGCACCGGGCGCAGCCACTCGAGATCGAACTCGCCGTCTCGGGGTTCCCAGGTCGACCACACCGACTCGCCGACTCGGATCACCGTGAAGCCGGCCTCGACCATCAGGTCGAGATCGACGTCGAGTCGATCGCTGAGTTGGTACTCGGCGTAGTACGCGGCACCGAAGAGCACCCGCGAGGGCGCTGTGGAGAATGCGGGCTCGGAGGAGGGGAGGGCGGAAGAGGTCGCTGCCGGAGGAGTGGCGGCGGGTTGCGTGGGCATCGTGCGGGAACTCCATCGTTCGACCGTGTTAGCGGTAACATCTGTGTCGAGATGGACCATAGCCCGTTTTTGTTACCGGTCACAAGAGGCGATGCCGAACTGTTACCGGAGGCGAGCGCTCGGGTGCGTCAGCGCAGGGGTGGAGCCGTCGAGGCTCGCACGACCAGTTGCGGGCTGAACTGATACGGCAGCTTCGACGCCTGGGCGGTGGGACCCTCGATCAGTTCGAGGATCTGGAGGAAGGAGAGGCGCCCCTGGAGGTCGAAGTCGAGGCTGACCGTGGTGAGCGGCGGCTGGAAGTACGGCGCCTCGGGGATGTCGTCGAAGCCGACGACGCTCATGTCGCGGGGAATGGACAGCCCCCGCTCGGTGAGCGCGCGCATCGCCCCCAGCGCCATCTGATCGTTGGCGACGACGAGGGCCGTGGCCCCCTGATCGAGCGGCAGGTCGAGAGCCGCTCGATAACCGGATTCGGGCGACCAGTCGCCGAACCGCGTTGCGACCTCCCGGAGCCCGCGTGCCACCGTGGCGACGTCGAAGGCCAAGCGGCGGTTTCGCGCCGAGATCCACGCCTCCGGGCCCGCGATCTGAAGCAGCCGGACGTGCCCGAGGTCGGCGAGGTGATCGACCAGCATCCGGACGCCCTGACCGTTCCTGGTCACCTCGTGCTCGCCGATGCTGTCGTCGTCTTCTCCGGCGATGAACCACGGCACGGAGAAGCCCGCCCCGGAGAAGGCCTCGATCACCCCGTCCGTGGAGGCGAAGGCGATGATCCCGGCGAGGTCGCTCGAATCGGCGATCCGGAGAGCGCGCTGGATGTCGCTCTCGTTCAGGGGATCGAAGCTCACGATGTCGAGGAGGTACCCCGCCTCACGGGCGCCGCGGCTCGCGCCCTGCAGGATCTTGCCCGGGCCGACCTGCTCGATCTCGTGCGTGAGCGCTCCGATGCGGTGCGACCGTGAGGTGGCGAGAGAGCGCGCCGTGAGGTTGGGACGGTAGTCGAGCTCGCGAAGAGCCCGCTCGACCCGGTCTCGCGTCTCGGGCCGGATGCCCTGGTAGCCCTTCAAGAACCGGCTCACGGTCTGATGCGACACGCGCGCCACCTTGGCGACGTCGTAGATCGTCGCGGCACGCCGAAGCGGCGAAGCGGAAAACCTCGGCTGGGTGCCGGCAGACGGTTCGGGTTCGGTCGTCGCCGGAGAGGTGCCGTCGTCCATGGCCTCTCCGTTCTGTGTCCTGGTCAGGTTATCGGCCGGACCCGGTCACACCTGACAGCCGCCGCTGGACGAATGCCGCACGGCACCGCTCACCCGCGCAGGGCTGCCAGGAGCGACGTGCCGTTCGGCGAGCCGAGACCGGTGCAGGCGTCCCATCCGGGGCCCGCCCGAAAGGCGCCGTTGTCGCCGGAGGTGATGTCGCGAAACGCCGACCCGAGGGGTAGAGCCTCGGCCCGAGGAGTCCGACCGGGGCTCCCAGCGACTGCGACAGGCGTGCTGCGAGTGCGGCCCACAGGGGTGCGACCGCGCTCGTTCCGCCGATGACGGAACGCTTGCCGTCGACGAGTACCTCGTAGCCGGTCGCAGGATCCGCGTTGCCGGCCACGTCGGGAACGCCTCGGCCGCTCTGCTCGCCCGTCGGCGGAACCCCGGCCGACGTCTGCCAGGTCGGGGCCGCGAACGTGTCGCTGATCCCGCCGCCGGTGGCGCCGCGCCCCGCTCCGTTGTTCCAGACCGTCTCGCTCGAGATGGCTCCGGCGGTCGCCTGAATGCTCGTGCCGCCGCAGGCGAGCAGGTGCGGACTCGAGGCAGGGAAGTCGACGTGCTGTTTTCCGTCGGTCGCACCGTCGGTGCTGCCGTTGTCGCCCGAGGCCGCCGTGACGGTGACCCCGAGGGCCGCGGCGTCGACGAGGGCGTCGTCGAGGGCCGCCCGCGCCTGAGTCGTCCACTGGTCTTCGCTCTGACCCCAGCTGATGCTCATCGCGGTGGGGGTCGGCGTCGCGTGCGCCGCCGCGGCGATCGCATCGACGAACCCGGCGTCGGTGTTCGGGGCGAAGTAGACGACGATGTCGGCCTTCGGGGCGAGAGCGCCGATGACCTCGATGTCGAGGAGGACCTCGCCGTCGGCGCCGGACGGGTCGCCACCCGGCTGGTTGGCCGCCCCGTCGACCCCGACCGCGGTGACGCTCGGTGACCCCACGCCCAGCGGGCCGAAGTAGGCGTCGAGGTCGCTCTGGGCGAAACCGCCGCCGAGCTCGATGACGGCGACCGTCTGACCGGTGCCGTCCGTGCCCGCGGGGAACTCGTAGAGCTGCCCGAGCGCGACGGGGGTGAAGCTCACCGTGGTCGCCTCGGCCGGGGCGATGCGGAACTGCGCCCGAGCCTGGGGGCGGTCGTCGAGCCCGAGAACGGCGGTGACGACACCGTCGAGCGCCCGCGGAATGCTGAGGCCACCCGAGCGCTGCCGGTGCTCGACGCGCGATCCGGCGACGCCCGCGGGCGCCGGAGCCTCGCTGGACACCGCCTCGAGTTCGGTGCCGAAGACAGCGCCGACGACGCCGGCCGCGCCGGAGACCCGGACCCGGCGCGTCGCCGCGTCGCTCTCGACGATCGTCAGGCCGGCTCCCTCCAGCGTCTTCGTGACGAGGGCGATGTCTTCGGGGTCGGCGCCGTGGTCTCGGACGTACGCGGCGGCATCGACGGCGCCGGCGGTGACCGCGTCGAGATCGACGGGATTCTTGCGACGGAGGACGACCGTGGCCTCGATCGCCTGGTCGCTCGAGAGGGCGTCGCCGCCGGCTGGACCCCGGGCGCAGCGGGGCGTTCGCTGCCCGCCAGAGGGACGAGGTCGAGGTTGTCGTGGGGCTGGGTGGGATCGCTCATGGCACCGGTGTACTCCGCGCCACCGACATCCCGGGCGAAGTCACCGCTTTCCCCTAGGCTCGGACCGATCACAGGGACGTGGGCCACTCGGGCGTAGCGTCCTCCATCACCGTCAAGGAGTAACCGATGTCATCCTTTCCTCCCCCGCCCGCCTACCAGGAGCAACCGACGCAGCCCGCCGGAGAACCTCCGATCTGGGCCCCGTGGTACGGCATTTCGTTCGGCGGGGCACTCCGCCGATTCTTCAAGAAATACGCCGACTTCTCCGGTCGCGCGAGCCGCAGCGAGTACTGGTGGGTCGCCCTCGCCTACGGCATCCTCTCCGTCGTCCTGAACATCATCTCGTCGGTCTCCGGTGGCTATGGCTCCGTCATGGCGACGCAGTCGGGGAGCGTCTCGTCCACGTCGCCGAGCGCCGGCGCGGTCGTCGTCGGCATCATCTCCATCATCATCGGTCTGGCGATCATCGTTCCCGGCCTTGCCGTCACCTGGCGTCGCCTTCACGACGCGAACCTCGCGGGGCCGTTCTTCTTCCTGATCTTCATCCCGATCGTCGGCTGGATCATCGTCCTGATCATGACGATCCTCGGGTCGAACCCGGCCGGCCAGCGCTTCGACCGTCCGCGCGCCTGACCGCTCGTCGACACCCGCACCACCACAGCGGCGCGGACCCTCAGGGTCCGCGCCGCTTCTCGCATACCTGATCCGATTACGCGAGTTACTCTCGTTTTACTCCTCCGCGAGGTCGGAGGAACGGGTCGGAGACGAACATGCCCCCGATCTCTCCGGGCACGTGGCCGGGGAGAGGATCGGGGGCATGTCGACGCCGAGAGGATTCTCATCACTCGCCACTCGGATCAGGAGAAGGACGGTCGATTCGTCCTCATCGACGCAGAACGCCCGGTAACCAGCCGAGACGCACCTTCACAGTAGCGAAGAAAATCCCGGGCGCAGAGGATTCTTCCCGCCGGACGCCGATCGATCGTGCCGGAACGCGTGCTCGGAGGTCAGCGGGGCCGGAGCCGCGACCTGCGATAGTGGACGCCGTGAACTTCCTGATCGTCGCTCTGCTCGTGGCCGCCGTGATCCTGCTGATCGTGGTGCAGGGCGTCGCACGCCACCGTCGCCTCTCGAAGCGCGAGGCGTCGGGCCAGACGACCCTTCCGAAGTCCACCTGGATCGTGTTCGGAGCGGCCTGCGCGTTCTTCCTCTTCGCCGTCTTCGTCCTGCCGCACCTGCTTCGCCCATGACGCCGACCGAGAGCCACACGGCTCGCTGGCGCGAGCTCACCGTCGGCCTGCTGCTGCCCGACGTCGCCTTCGGCGCCGCGGTCGACATCGAGGGGCTGCTGGTCGAACCGGAACTCCACTTCGCCGCGACCCCCGTCTCGAGTCGCCTCCTGCTGATGCCCCGCGCCGGAACGTTCTCGCGCCTCCTGCTCGAATGGGAGAACCTCCCCGAGATCGGCGTCTTCACGGCGAGCACGATCACCGTCGCACCCCTGCTGCCCGATCAGATCGCGCGGCTCGAGACCTGGATGCGCGACGTGGCGGTCGTCTGCCACGCCAACCGCGACCGGATCCGCGAGGCCTCCGAGCGCGCCGTCCGAGACGCCGCGGCCGGTCTCGACACCAGCCTTCCGCCCAACGAGGCGGCGCGCGCCCACGTCGTGTCCGCCCACGTCGGCACCAGTGTCGTCGGCCCGCAGCCGGGCTCGACGTTCGGAGTCGTCGACGTGGTCGGGGTGGTCGACTCCCCCGACGAGATGTGGTTCGTCGAGCACGAGACGGGCTCCTGCTCGGGCGTCGGATCACGCGCCACCGCGGCGACGAGGCCGCGCTCACCCAGCTGGTTCCCGTCGCCGACGGCGTCGGCCGGGCCGAACTGGCCGCGTGGTACGACCAGCACATCGCCCGCGAGGTGCTGTTCGACGACGTCTGGCAGGTGTACGTGCACCTCATCGCCGGTCTCGACGCCCCGGCGAGCATTCAGTACTTCGGTTAGCGGCGGCCGACCCTCCGGCAACGCGTGCGGCCTGGGCGACCGGCCCGCCAGGGCCGCGGCACCGAGATCGCCGTTCGGCCCGCCCTCCGCGAAGGAGGACGGGCCGAACGGCGATCTCGGTGCGGGTCAGACGCTTTCGAGCCCGAAGCGGTCGATCTTCCGGTGGTAGCCGAGGCCGGCCAGACCGCCGACGAGGGCACCGCCCAGCGACAGGACTACGATCAGCCCCTCCGAGACGAGCGCTTCGACGCTTGTGAAATCGCTCAGCTTCAGACCGGCGCCGCTGCCCTGGAACACGGTCGCGGTGTGGTTCTGACTGGCGACGACGACGATCACGACCGCCGCGATGATCGACATGACGAGACCCCAGAGCCAGACCGCGAGGCCCTGCTTGAGCCCGGAGAACCGGGCCATCCGAGCCGCGACGAAACCGCCGACGAAGTACGACAGGAACAGGATCACGAGGAACACCACGAGCGCCGTGATCTGCAGCGTCTTGGTGTCGAACACCGAGCCGAGGAAGTGACCTTGGTGCTGGTTCCGTCCAGGACGGACGACTGCGCGAGTCCCGAGGCGACGGCGATGCCGCCGGCGATGACGTAGAGGAGCCCGGCGAGCCCGACGGCGGCGAGCCAGCCGAAGAAGCCCGACCCGAAGTTGATCCCGGCGAACTCCTGCTTCTGCCGGAAGGCCATCTCGTCGCGGAACGAGCGGCGCTGCGCGAGCTCCTCCGGCGTGAAGCCGTCGTCCCCGCCCGCGATCCCGTCCGTGAAGCCGAGGCTCTCGGCCGGAGAAGCCCCGAGATTCGTGAGCGGCGTCGTGCTGGTGATCGGCGTGGTGGCCGAGGTCGGCATCGCCTGGGTGGGCGGGGCGTACGGAGTCGGGGTCGCGCCGGTGACCGGCGGAGCGAATTCCGTGGGTGACGCGGGAGCGGGCGGCGGTGTCCAGGCGGACGTCGAGCGGCCTGCCGGGCCCTGAGTGATGCGGGTGTCGTCCAGGTCTCCCGTCTCGGAAGAAGTCGCGGCGGGCATCCGCTCGGTCGCAGGATCCAGGGGCTCACCCGCGCGGGCGGCCTCGGCTGCGCGCAGGGCGCTGTCGTCGTGGAGGGCCCCGGTCGACGCGGCCGCGGTCGCAGACCCGGCCGTCGTCGAGGGCTGGGAGAGAGGCGGCACGCCACTCGTCGCCGCGCCGTCCTGGCTGGCGTCGGGGGCAGCAGGCGACCCAGCGGCAGCGGGCTCGGCGGCAGCAGGCCCAGCGGCAGTCGGCTCGGCGGCAGCTGCGGGCTCAGTCGCAGCGGACTCGCGAGGGCTCGCCGGCGCGTCCGAGGAGGTCGGCCTGACGCTGGCACTCCACGCGGGAGCGGGGGACGAAGCCGCGGGAGCCTCGGTTCCGAGCGGTTCCTCGGCAGCGCCGGCCGGAGCATCCTGCGCGCCCTCGGTGGTCGACTCCCGGAACGTCTCCGTGGCCGCAGGCTCCGTGACGTCGGGCGTGGCGTCGACCGGCTCCGAATCGCCGAAGTCGGGCGGTGTCTCGCCCGTGCGATCGCTGCCGGCGGGCGACTCCTCGCCCTCGGAAGCCGTCGGCTCGCCGAACTCCGGCGCCTCACGAACGGCGTCTTCGGCCCCGGGATCGGCCGCTGACCCGGAGTCGTCGACGCCGCGGCCTCGGGCCGCCTCATCGATGCCGGGGTCGTTCGGCGACACGGGGTGTGCGGGCGTGTTCGGGTCCGTCATGATGGCTCCTCGTGATCGGTCTTCACGCGGACAGTACCCCCACAGGGGGCCGGAACCCGGCTCCCCCGCCGCCCGGTGACGAGCCCGTACCGCGACCCTCCGAAAACCACCGACGTCGCACGGACGTCACACGCGGCGTCGGCCACTAGCGTGGAGACACCGATCGACGACGACGAGCATGAGGTTCCATGAGCAACGCACCCAGCATCCCGGCAACCGACCGCCCGCGCCCCGACGCCGAGATCGCCCGCTCCTGGCTCCTGGTCCCCGGCACCCGCCCCGACTCCTTCGATGCGGCGGCCGGCTCCCGCGCCGACCAGATCGTCCTCGACATCGAGGACGCCGTCGATCCGGCTCGCAAACCCGCGGCTCGCGACGACGTCGTGACCTGGCTCTCCGGCGGCGGCCAGGCGTGGGTCCGTATCAACGACCGCTCGACCGACTTCTGGTCGGACGACGTGGACGCCCTCGTCGGCCTGCCCGGCCTTCTTGGCGTGATGCTCGCCAAGACCGAGGCAGGCGAGCACGTGACCGAGACCTTCGACCGCCTGCACGGCGCCAAGCCCGTCCTGGCCCTCGTCGAGTCGGCGCTCGGCATCGAGACCTCCCCCACCATCGCCAGCGCGCGCGGCGCCTTCCGCCTCGCGTTCGGCTCGGGCGACTACCGCCGTGACACCGGCACCTCGAGCGACGACATGGCCATGGCCTACCCGCGCTCCCGCCTCGTCGTCGCGTCGCGCATCGGCAACCTTCCCGGGCCCATCGACGGACCCACCGTCGGGTCCAGCCACGGCGTCCTGCGCGAGCAGTCCTCCGTCGCAGTGGCCCTCGGCCTCACCGGCAAGCTCTGCCTCGACATCGAGCAGTTGCCGGTCATCAACGAGGTCATCAGCCCGACGCCGTCCGACACGGCCTGGGCGCGCGACTTCCTCGCCGACTTCGAGAGCCGCGGCCGGATCATCCGTGACGGCAGCGACCTCCCCGCCTCGGTCGGGCGCAAAAGATCGAGCGCCTGGCGCGGGCCTTCGGCGTCACCCCCAACTGAGTCGCCTCGTCTCGGCCGGCGGGCCACCGGGCACCAAGCCCCCCTCCCGAAATCGAAGGGGATTCTCCGCCGACACCCCGTCCAGCCCCGTGCCGCCGTCGCCCAGCGCAGAATCCCCGTCGATTTCGGGCAGGGTGCGGCGGCGGCGAGCCCGTCGTGGCACGCTGAGAGCATGCCCCACCGCCCCCGCCGCAGCGTCGTCCGGATGACGCTGCCCGAGGCCGAACGCATCGTCGCACTCGATCACGACGGCAAGCTCGACCGCGACGACGCCGACGTGTCGAAGGTCGTCTTCGAAGCCCACACCGTCGTCCAGCGGGCAGCCATGTGGGGCGGCGAACCCGGTCATCCGACGCGACGCCGCACGTTCTGGATCATCCTCGCCTGCGGCGTCTTCGTGGCCGTCTGGATCGCCGGACTGCTCATCCCGCTCCTCCTCGGCGTCGATCGCTGACCCGGCCGTGACGATCCCCCCGCGCGGTTCAGCGCCCAGCTCGAAACGACCGAACACACGCTCCCGCGGGCCCCTGACGCCGGCGGTCCTCACGTCGCTGCTCCTCGCGATCCTGCTCGTCGTCGGGGCTCTCGCCGCGGGCTTCGTCGCCCACGAACGCGCGACCTCGACCTCCCTCGCCCACGGAGCAGCCGCCGACCCTCCGTGGCCGGCCCCCACCGGCGCCGAGCGGCACGCGCGTGCGGACGCGGCCCACCTGCCGAACGTGTACGGGGCCAAGCTCGCCGAGCACATCCACACGCACCTCGACATCACCGTCGACGGCCGCGCCGAAATCGTGCCCGGCCAGATCGGCCTCGACGAGAAGCACGGCTTCGCCACCGCGTTGCACACGCACAACACGTCCGGGATCATCCACATCGAGTCGCCCGTCGAGCGTGACTTCACCCTGGGGCAGTTCTTCACCGAGTGGAACGTGCGTCTCGACGCCCGCCACGTGGGCTCCCGGGGCGGCGACATCGGCGAGACGCTGACCGTGTACGTCGACGGCGTCCGCAGGGCCGGCGACCCCGCGTCGATCCGCCTGCGCGACCTCGACGACATCGACCTCGTCGTCGCTCCCGCCGGCGTGCCGACGCACCCGCAGCCCGCCTTCGCCTGGCCGTCGAACTACCACTAGCGCGCCTGCCCGCCCGGCGCCCCGCAGCCCGCCCCGCCCCGCCCGGTCCCGAAGCCCGCCCGCCCCTCCCGAAATCGAAGGGGATTTTCGACCAGCACCCCGTTCCGCCGCAGAACACCGTCGCCGCCAGGAGAATCCTCTTCGATTTCGGGAGGAGAGGAGGAGGAGAGGAGGGCTACTCGTCCTCGACGCGGTCGTGCGCCTCCTGCATCGCCTCGGCGTGCTCGGTCTTGCCGTCGGCGATGAGCCCGTCGTCGTGCCGCAGCATCCCGAGCGCCTCGGTCGCCCGCCCCTTCACCGCGGAGAAGAAGGTGGCCGGCGTCGGCTTGTAGTCTTCGCCCTCGCGCCCGTCGCCGGCGTGCCGGAAGCTTCGCAGCACCCCGCCCTCGTCGTACTCGAGGGGCTGTTCGGCGTGCTCGACGCAGAGCTTGGCGACCTCCTCGGCGTGCGCGTGCATGACCGAGTGCCCCGCCCCCGGGATCTCCCAGAGCCTCGACGACGGCAGCAGTTCGCCGACCTGTTTCACCCAGTCGCGCGGAGCGACCGCGTCGAACTCGCCCCGGATCACGAGCGTGTCGGCCTTCACGTGCGGAAGGGCTCGCTCGATCGGGAACCGCATCATCTTGGGCAGGATCCGCGAGAACCATTTCGGACCGCAGAACAGATACGCCGTGAGCGCCAGCAGCTTCACCCGCCCGGGCTCGTGGGCGGCCGCCTGCAGGAAGCGGACGGCTTGAAGCCCGATGCGCCGCTCGCGCGGGTTGATGACCGGCCCGATCAGCACCAGCGTGCTCAGCTCCTCGCGGCGGGCGACCAGGTCGACCACGACCTGCGTGCCCATGGAGTGGCCGACGACGACCGGATCGTCGAGTTCGAGCCGGTCGATCACGAGCCCGACGAGATCCGCGTACTGCCGGATCGTCATGGCGTCGTCCGGGTGCGGGACTCCCGCGAAGCCCGGCAGGTCGAGGGCGTGCACCGGACCGAACTCGTTCAGGTTGGGGGCGAGCCGTTCGAAGTAGTTGCTGGCGACGCCGATGCCAGGCACGAGCACGAAGGGCCGCGTGCCGCCCTGGCCGATCGTGCTCACCCGGACCGAGACCTCACCCGCGTCGATGCTGGTGACGGTCACTTCGGTGGAGGAGTTCGCGGCCATCACCCCAGTCTGACAGGCGGCGAAACGGCGAGCGCAGGATCTCGGCGAAAAGATTTGTGCGCGCAGGCTTGACATAGCGAACTATCACGATATATCTTTGAGCTATCGCCGAACGGAACATGCCGACACATCGACACGAACCATCGAACGGCGCGAGCGGCCCGGCCGATCGGCCCGCCGCCCCCACAATCCACAACTCCTACGAAAGGAGTACCCCATGGGTACCCACTACGACAACCACTTCTCAGAACGTCCTCAGCGCAACCACCACGACCAGCCGCAGCGCGGCGAATTCGGCCCCTTCGGCCGTGGCCGCGGCTTCGGCCCCGGCTTCGGCCCCGGCATGGGCCGCGGTGCGGGCCGCGGCGGCGCAGGCTTCGGCGGCGGCTTCGGTCCCGGCTTCGGCGCAGGCTTCGGCCCCGGCATGGGCCGCGGTGGCCGCGGCCGCGCTCGCAAGGGCGACGTCCGCCTCGCGATCCTGTCGCTCCTGGGCGAAGAGGCGGCCAACGGCTACGGCCTCATGAAGACCATCGCCGAGCGCACCGACGGCACCTGGCGTCCGAGCCCCGGCTCGGTCTACCCCACACTGCAGCAGCTCGTCGACGAAGGCCTCATCGCCGCCGCCGGCGAGGGCCGCCAGTCGACCTTCGAGCTCACCGAGGCGGGCACGACCTATGTTGCGGCTCACGCCGACGAGATCGCCAAGGCCTGGAGCGACGCCGAGGCGCCGATCGATCCCCGCCACGACGAGTTCATCGGCAGCGCCGTCAAGCTCGCCGGCGTGATCAAGCAGTTCGCCTTCGACGCAACCCCCGAGCAGCGCAAGCTGGCGACCGCCAAGGTCGACGAGCTGCGCCGCGCGCTCTACACCATCCTCGCCGACTAGCACTCGGTCTCAGAGGCATCACTGGAGGCCCCGCTCGACTTCGGTCGGCGGGGCCTTCGGTGCGCCCGGCGTCCTCTCGGTCCACCACCAACCGAGCGGCACCCGATCCGAGCCGCTGACCCGCCTCGCACTCCGACGGACATTCGAGCCCGCCTCGGGACTACCGTGCACGTCGCGCGACCTTGCACGATGTGAATCGTTGCCGGGCACGCCGTGAAAACTGCGGAGGGACGACCCGAATGACATCGACGACAGACAATCCCGGCAAGGTCATGAGCCTGGTTCCGGCCAGGATGGACCGCCTCCCCTGGACCAGGTTCCATTGGTCGATCATCGTCGGACTCGGGATCTCGTGGGTGCTCGACGGACTCGAGATCCAGATCGTCGCGTCGAACGGCTTCTCCGAAGAGTTCCACATGTCGTCGGGTCAGGTCGGGGCCCTGGGCACGACCTACCTCGTCGGGCAGGTGGTCGGTGCACTCGTCTTCGGACGGCTCTCCGACAAGTTGGGTCGGCGGAAGCTCTTCATCCTGACCCTGATCATCTACCTGGTCGGGTCGGGTCTCGCCGGTCTCTCCCCCGCCGTCTGGTTCCTGTTCGCGATGCGCTTCGTCGCCGGCCTCGGCATCGGCGGCGAGTACGCCGCCATCAACTCGGCGATCGACGAGCTGATCCCCGCCAAGTACCGCGGTCGCGTCGACATCGCGATCAACGGAACCTACTGGGGTGGAGCCGCCCTCGGTGCCGCCACCAACTTCTTCTTCCTGAACCACGACATCTTCGCGGTCAACGTCGGCTGGCGCCTCGCCTTCTTCATCGGCCCGGTCCTCGGTATCCTCATCATCTTCCTGCGCCGGAACATCCCCGAGAGTCCGCGGTGGCTGATGACGCACGGGCGCCAGAAAGAGGCAGAGGCCACCGTCGACGACATCGAGGGGCGCGTGACGCGCGAGGGAGGGGTCATCGAGCCCGTCGACGAGCGACTCGCCATGGAGGTCAAGGCGACCGACAGCATCCCGTTCCGCACGATCCTGCACGTGCTCTTCCGGCAGTATCCGAAGCGCACGTTGGTCGGCGCGACCATGATGATCACGCAGTCGTTCCTCTACAACGCGATCTTCTTCACCTACGCGCTGGTGCTGACGAACTTCTACCACCTGAACTCGAGCAACGTGCAGTTCTACTTCTTCCCCTTCGCCATCGGAAACCTGGTTGGCCCCCTGGTTCTCGGCCCCCTGTTCGACTCCATCGGGCGACGGAAGATGATCTTCAGCACCTACGTGATCGCCGGTGTGGTCCTCGCGGTCTCGGCCGCGCTGTTCAGCGCCGACCTGCTCACCGCGACGACGCAGACGATCTTCTGGTGCGTCGCCTTCTTCTTCGCCTCGGCCGGCGCCTCGAGCGCCTACCTGACGGTGTCCGAGATCTTCCCCTCGAGATCCGGAGCCAGGCGATCTCGTACTTCTTCGCTCTGGCCCAGATCTTCGGCTCGGTCGCACCGCTCATCTACGGCATCCTGGTCGGCGACGGCACCGACCGCGGCCCCCTGACCATCGGGTACTACCTCGGTGCCGGCATCATGATCCTCGGCGGGGTGATCGCCGCGATCTTCGGGGTGGACGCCGAGCGCAAAGGTCTGGAGTCGATCACGCAGCCCCTCTCCGTCGTGCGGAAGTAGCCCTCCCGAAATCGAAGGGGATTCTCGTCCAGCCGGGCCGCCCAAGCCGCTTATAGGGCCTCAGCGCGAAAATCCCCTTCGATTTCGGGGGGGGCAGGGGGCAGGGGCAGGCAGGCGCGGCAGGATCAGCCGTCGAGCCGGGCCAGCGGCTCGACGCCCTCGAGGTCGTCCGCGATGCCGATGTCGACGACGACCAGGCGGCCGACGAGGCCCGCGGCCGGTTGCAGCAGCAGGCCCGCCTTTGCGGCGCCGAACGTGACGGTCACGAGCGCGGGCAGCACGACCGGGTCGGGCACCGAGCCGTCGTCCGAACCGATGCCGGACGGCAGGTCGACCGCCACGACGGACGACGCACCCATCATCCGCATCAGCACGCGCGGGCGCACGGCCTCGACGACGCGCCTCGCGCGACCGCGCAGCGCCGGATCAGCCCCGGAACCGATCCCGAGGATCCCGTCGACGACGACGTCGACGCCCTCGAGAAGCTCGGCGAAGGCTTCCGACTCGGGCTCCGCGTCTCGCTCGGCGACGAAGGCCCCCGCGGCCTCGGCCGCAGCGAGCCCCTGCTCGTGCACGCGATCGCCGGTGGTGACCACACGCACGTTCACCCCCGTCGATGCCAGGGCGGCCGACGCGAAGAGGGCGTCACCACCGTTGTCGCCGGATCCGGCGAGCACCAGGATCGTGCCGGGCTCGGATCCGCGACCGGCCAGAACCGTTCGGATCTCGGCTGCCAGCCCGGCAGCGGCCCTCTCCATCAACGGCTCGCCCGCCTCCAGGTGGGGAGCCTCCGCCTGGCGGATCTGGTTTGCCGAATATCCCAGGATCATCCGCCCATGCTGGCACGCGGCACGGGGAGAGCGCCGATGTCCTCCCGGTGTTCGCCAGAATGGTGTCATGCGCTCGACCACCCGTAACCCCGACGACGGAACCGAGATCGCCTACGAGACGGGCGGCGACGGCGATCCGCTGCTCCTCGTTCACGGGTCAGGGCTGTCGAAGGGCACCTGGCGGGGGCTGGGCTACCTCCGCGACCTCGAGCGCGACTTCACGGTCATCGCCCTCGATCTGCGCGGCCACGGCCGGAGCGGCAAACCGCACGAGGCCGCCGCGTACCGACCCGAGTGTTTCATCGGCGACGTCGAGGCGGTCCTGGACGACGTCGGCAGCGGGCCCGTCCACTACGTCGGCTATTCGATCGGCGCCAGGATCGGCCTCCGCATGGCCTCCGCGACCCCGGAACGGCTCCTGACCCTCACCACGATCGGCGGCTCGTTCGAGGCCATGACCGACAAGATCGGTCTCACCTTCTTCCCGACCTGGCGCGAAGCCCTCGACTCCGGTGGCATGGACGCCTTCGTCACCGCCTGGGGCGAGTACCGGGGACGCGAGATCGATGCCGCCACGGCTCTGGCCTTCCGCCAGAACGACCCCGTCGCTCTGCGGGCGTACTTCGAGGGAATCGAAGCGGCATCCCCCTCGGCATCGACGGCGCCGCGACGATCGCGGTCCCGACGCTTCTCCTGGCCGGCACCGACGACCCCGACCGCTTCCGCCAGTCGCAGGAGGCCGCCAGGCGGATGGCCCACGCCAGCTTCTTCGAGCTGATCGGGCAGGATCACGGCTCCTCCCTCCTGCCCGTCGACGAGGTCACCGACCTGATCCGCACCTTCCTCGAGGTCCACTGCCCGTCCGCATCCGCCTGAAACACTCGGCGACGCGACAGGTCATGTTGGCCCGGTGTTAACGCGCGACGCCTACTCTGATCGCATGACGGCACAGCTGAGGCTCGTGGAACGGCCGGACGGGGTCCGGGGCCCGATCGCGTCCGAGTCGGACGTGCACTTCTTCTGCATCGGGCGCGACCGCTGGACGATCTACGACCGCCGCGTCGATCCTGCGGCTCCCGGCGCCTTCCTCGGCCGCCTTCGGCGCGTCGCGGGTCTCTTCGAAGTGAGCTTCGCCGATCCGGATCGACCCCGCGCCTACTGCGCGAGCCTCAACGACTCCCGCTCGCAGTTCGTCGGGCACCAGGCGCCGGCCCGTCGTCCCGCGCTCCGCCTCGTCTGACGCCGCCCCGGCGTGGCAGTCTTGACGGGATGACTCTCGACCAGAATCCCCACCTCGCCTCCTTCGCCTCGTTCGTCACGGCGTCTCCGACCTCGTACCACGCCGCCGCGGAGGCGGCCAGGCGGCTCGACGAGGCCGGGTTCACCGGCCTGGACGAGCGCGAGGCCTGGCCGAGCGGTCCGGGCCTCCGGTACGTCGTCCGAGACGGGGCGGTCATCGCCTGGGTGCAGCCCGAGTCGCAGTCGGCGCTCACGCCGTTCCGCATCGTCGGGGCACACACCGACTCCCCTTCGTTCAAGCTCAAGCCGAACCCCGACACGGGCAGCTTCGGGTGGCAGCAGGCGGGCGTCGAGGTCTACGGCGGCCCGCTGTTCAACTCGTGGCTCGATCGCGATCTCGAGTTCGCCGGCCGACTGGTCACGAGCGACGGCGCCGTGCACCTCGTGCGTACCGGCCCGGTGCTGCGTTTCCCGCAGCTCGCGGTGCACCTCGACCGCGGCGTCAACGCGGAGGGCCTCAAGCTCGATCCGCAGCGGCACCTGCACCCGATCGTCGGACTCGCCGGGCACTCGGGCCACGACATCCTGGCCTCGCTCGCGGCGTCGGCCGGGGTCGATCGACGGGACGTCCGAGGCCACGACGTCCTGGTGGCCGACACGGCGGCGCCCTCGCTGCTCGGCTTCGACGGCGAGCTGTTCGCGAGCGGCCGCATGGACAACCTCACCAGCGTCCACGCCGGCCTCACCGCCCTGATCGACGGCGCCGCCGCGCTGCTCGAGAGCTCCTCGATCGCCGTCTTCGCCGCCTTCGACCACGAAGAGGTCGGCTCGGCGACCGTGTCGGGCGCCAGCGGGCCGTTCCTGGCCGACGTCCTGCGCAGGATCAGCGCGGGTCACGACGCCGACGACTCCGATCGGATGCGCGCGTTCGCCGCGTCCTGGTGCCTCTCGTCGGACGCGGGCCACGCCGTCCACCCCAACTACCCGGAGCGTCACGACCCGGCCAACCACCCGGTGCCGAACGGTGGGCCGCTGCTCAAGATCAATGCTCAGCAGCGCTACGCCACCGATGGTCCAGGATCGGCCGAGTGGGCGCGATCCTGCGAACAGGCGGGTGTTCCGTTCCAGACCTTCGTCTCGAACAACGCGGTGCCGTGCGGCTCCACCATCGGCCCGCTCACGGCGACGCGACTCGGCATCCGCACCATCGACGTCGGCGTCCCGCTCCTTTCGATGCACTCGGCTCGCGAGCTCTGCGGCTCGGACGACCCGGGGTACCTCGCGTCTGCCGCAGGGGCGTTCCTCGCTCCGGCCGCCTGAGCGGTCAGGCCGACTCGATAGCGGGTGATCTTCTCCCGAGTCAACCCCTTCGCGAGACTTTGCAGGCACGCCCCGTTCTGACATTCTCATCTCATGGAACAGGTCCAGGCTCCTGAGGGGGAAGGTTCGGGCTCACGATGACCAGCAGGTACTCCCGCGATCCGCGCGTGCCACCGGCGCAGGTCGGGCACCTCGGCAAGCACGGGCGCGTCGCGGCTCACGGACCCGTCGGCCTCCCGCCGGCGGAGCGACCGAAGAAGCCGCCCGTCGATGCGGGGCCGACCTACGACGACTTCCTCGAGCACGACGAGGCCGACGATCGACTTCCCGGGAAGACGGGCTAGCCCTCTCGACGGATGCCCCCGAATACGGAAATGTGGGGGAAGCGATGACTGACGTAGTCTCCTGAGAGGTTCTCACGTCATCCGGGAGAGACGCCACGCTGGGTGCGCGCCTCGAAGAAGGGGCTTCACTTGACCACCACCACCGACCACGTGCCGACGTCCGGCGCCGCTCAGACCAACAGCGACTACGACCCCACCGTTCTCAAGGGCGTGTTCGAGCACCACTACACGTACGCGAACGGCATCGAGCGCAACATCCACCGCTACGCGAGCCGGACGGCCCTCACCGATTCCGAGACGGGCCGCAGTTGGACGTACCGCGAGCTCGGCGAGACCACGGGCCAGCTCGCGGCCGGGCTGCGGGCCCACGGCGTCGGCACCGGCGACGTCGTCTGCTACCAGCTCATGAACCGTCCCGAGTTCGCGTTCCTGTACGTCGCCACGCAGGGGCTCCGCGCCGTGGGGTCTCCGATGAACTTCCGGCTCGCACCGGGTGAGACCGCGTTCATCCTCGACGACTCGCGACCCGCGGTGTTCTTCTTCGAGGCGGCCGACGCCTCGCTCATCGCCGCAGCGCTCGAACTGTCCGACTTCCGCCCACCGGTGCTCGTCGCCGTCGGCGACGACGACCTGGCGGGCCTCGACGGCGTCCTGCGCTTCCCCGACCTCCTGGTCGAGGGTGCGCCGTCGTTCACGGCGCCGGAAGACGCCTCCACCTGGGACGAGACGACCCGTCTCTACACCTCGGGCACCACGGGGCGCCCCAAGGCCGTGCCGCTCACCAGCCTCAACGAGGTGCTGACGGCGCACGACGTGATCATCAACATGTCGCTCACGCCGAAAGACAAGACGATGAACATGTCGCCGTGGTTCCACCGGGGCGGCGCCTACTGCGCCGGCCCCAACACGGTCTTCTACGTCGGTGCCGAAGCCGTCACCCTGCCGCGCTTCGACGCGGGCCTCGTCATGGACCTCGTGGAGCAGCAGGGCGTCACCTACGTGATCGGCGCCCCGACCAACCTCGAGCGCCTCGCCGACGAGCAGGAGGCCAAACCCCGCGACCTCGCGACGCTCAAGGGCATCGTGACGATGGGCGCTCCGTTCGAGCGCACTGCCGCGCTGCGGTACCAGAAGGTGCTCACGCCCAACATCTCGAACGGCTACGGCACGACCGAGGCGTTCTGGAACACCTTCCTCCCCGGCGACGAGCTCACCACCTACGCGGGCGCCGCGGGGAGGGCTTCGATCGACGACGACGTGGTCGTCGTCGCCGTCCGAGCACCGGGCCCGGCGACCCGACCGACCAGGTCGCCACCGACGGCAAGGAGATCGGCGAGGTGGCCGTCCGCTCGATCAAGTCGGGCTACACCTACCGCGGCAATCCCGAAGAAGACGCCAAGAAGTTCCGGAACGGCTGGTTCTTCGCGGGCGACCTCGCCACCTGGAACGAGGACGAGGTCATCACCGTCGTCGGTCGCAAAGACGACATGATCATCTCCGGCGGCGAGAACGTGCATCCCGTGCAGGTCGAAGAGACCTTGGCGTCGCACCCCGGCGTCGCCGACTCGATCGTCTGCGGCCTCTCCGACACCGAGTGGGGCCAGGTCGTCGTCGCCTACGTCGTCAGGCGCCCTGGCCAGCTCGAGAACGAGCAGGCGGCGGCCGATGAGCTCGAGGCACACTGCCACGCGTCGGTCGATCTCGCCGACTTCAAGCGGCCCCGCTTCTACTCGTTCGTGCCGGAGCTGCCGTACACCGCCACCGGAAAGAAGCAGCACTTCGTGATGCAGGATCGCTCGCCCCGCGACTTCGCCGACGGCCACTTCGTGAGGCCCCAGCGCTGATCCTGCGCTCCCCGCGCGCGTGCGGTGGCGAGCCGGTCGGTTGAGGTCGACGGGCCGAATCACGAGACCTGGGAGCCCCCGGGTGGTACCTGGGGACGATGACCACCGGAGCGCGCCTTCGTAGGTTGGGGGTCATGGAGCGAACAGCATGATCCACGCAGAGAATCTCACGAAGCGCTACGGCGAGCGCACCGCCCTCGACAAGGTGTCCTTCGACGTCAAGCCCGGTCTCGTCACCGGCTTCCTCGGCCCGAACGGTGCCGGCAAGTCGACCACGATGCGACTCATCGTCGGCCTCGACCGCGCCACGTCCGGCGACGTCACGGTCAACGGCCGCCACTACTCCGAGCACGCAGCGCCCCTCCGCGAGGTCGGCGTCCTGCTCGACGCGAAGGCGGTTCACCGGGGCCGCAGCGCCTTCGACCACCTGCTCGCCATGGGCGCCACGCACGGCATCGGCAAGAAGCGCGTCGACGAGGTCATCGCGCTGACCGGCCTCGAGTCGGTCGCCAAGAAACGCGTCGGCGGCTTCTCGCTCGGAATGGGCCAGCGCCTCGGCATCGCCGCCGCCCTGCTCGGCGACCCGGCGACCCTCATCCTCGACGAGCCGGTCAACGGCCTCGACCCCGAGGGTGTCGTCTGGGTTCGCAACCTGGCGCGGCACCTGGCGCGCGAAGGCCGCACGGTCTTCCTCTCCTCGCACCTGATGAGCGAGATGGCGCAGACCGCCGACCACATCATCGTCCTGGGCCGAGGCCGGGTCATCGCCGACGAGTCGGTCGACACGATCATGGCTCGCGCGAAGGGCGACGGCGTTCGCGTCCGCACTCCACACGCCGCTCAGCTCACCCCGCTGCTCACCTCACCCGAGGTCAGCGTCACCGGTACCGCCGCCGACCTCCTCGAGGTCCACGGCCTGCCCTCCTCGCGCATCGGCGAGATCGCGGCCTCGGCCGGCGTCGTCCTGCACGAACTCACCCCGCTCGACGGTTCGCTCGAAGACGCCTACATGGCTCTGACGGCTGACGAGGTCGAGTACCGCGACACGGCGACCGCCGCCCCGACCCCGGAGGTCGTTCGATGACAACCGCAACCGCAACCGCCCCCGCGCGCAGCCACGCCCCCTGTCGCGCCTCACCTTCGTCGGCATCCTCCGCTCCGAGTGGATCAAACTCCGCAGCCTGCGCTCGACGTTCTGGTGCTACCTGTTGATCCTGGTGCTCAACGTCGGCTTCGCACTCCTCATCGCGAGCGCCGGTGTCGGCACCAGCACGACCCGGGGCCCGGGGCAGCCACGGCGGGTGAGGCGGGCATGAGCGCTGCCACGACCGTCGTGACGCTGGGCCTCAACTTCACCGTGCTCATCTCCGCCGTCCTCGGCGCTCTGATGATCACCGGCGAGTACGGCACGGGCATGATCAAGTCGACCTTCACGGCCGACCCGCGCCGTCTCGGCGCGATCTTCGGCAAGGGGCTCATCTTCGGCGTCGTGACCTTCGTGGTCGGCTTCGTCTCCTTGATCGTCTCGGCCCTCGTCGCCTCGCCGTTCCTCGACTCGTCGTCGAACATCTCGATCGACTGGTCGAACGGCACGTTCTGGCTCGCCCTCGTCGGCGGCGCGGGATTCCTCGCTCTCGCCGGGCTGCTCGCGATGTTCATCGGTGCGATCATCCGCACCAGCGCCGGTGGTATCGCGGCCGGCATCGGCCTGCTCTTCGTCGCCAACATCGGCATGAGCATCGTCGTCGGTATCACCAACGCCACCTGGGCCAAGAACGTGACGACCTTCCTCCCTCGAACGCCGGCGGGCAGATGTTCGCCTACGGGTCGGGCACGTCCAGCATCAAAGACGGCCTGGTCACCCTCGACCAGACCCAGGGGCTCCTCGTGATGATCGGCTGGGTCGTCCTCAGCGGCATCGTCGCGCTGGTCATGGTCAAGCGCCGCGACGCCTAGCGAACGGCGCCCCAGCAGCACCTGCGCGAACCCTGAGCCCGGCTCGGCGACACCTGTCGCCGGGTCGGGCTTCGTCGTACGCTTGAGCCCATGAGCCTCTACGACCTCCCCGTCGAAACCGCGTCCGGCGACATCACGAGCCTCGGCGCCTATGACGACAAGCTGCTGCTCGTCGTCAACGTCGCCAGCCGCTGCGGCCTCACGCCCCAGTACGGCGACCTCCAGCAGCTCCAGGAGAAGTACCGCGATCAGGGCCTCCAGGTCGTCGGCTTCCCGTGCAACCAGTTCAACGGGCAGGAGCCCGGCACGAATGACGAGATCCAGGCGTTCTGCGTGGCCACGTACGGCGTCGACTTCCCGGTGTTCGGCAAGATCGAGGTCAACGGTGAGAACCGCCACCCCGTCTACCAGGAGCTCACGCAGACGACCGACTCGCAGGGCGAGGCCGGAGACGTGGCCTGGAACTTCGAGAAGTACCTCGTCGCGCCCGGCGGCACGGTCGTCGCTCGGGTGCGTCCCCAGGAGAGCCCCGCCGCCGACGAGTTCGTCGCCCTGGTCGAGGCCAACCTGCCCGTCCGCGTCTCGTAGCCCGTCGGCGTCGGCGGGTTCGAGCAGGCCCGGGCGGGTCGGCGCCGACGCGCCGGCGCCGACTACACCCCGCCGCCGACGGCCGACGCGGTGGCAGCCACCGCTGAGACGCGCAGGAAGTCCAGCTTCTCGGCTTCCGGCGTTCCCGAGGCGACGGTGTAGGCGACGATGCGCAGGTCGGAACCGGCGACCGTGAAGACGTCGCAGTCGACCTCGAGGTCGCCGACGAGCGGATGCGACACCGTCTTGCGCTCGGAGACGTGCTCGGCGACGCACCCCACGGCCCAGAGCTCCCGGAAACGCCCGCTTCCGGCGAGCAGGTCGTCGACGAGTCGACGCACGGAGGCGTCGTCCGGGTAGCGTCCCGTCACCCGGCGGAGGTCGGCGGCGAGCGACTCCTCGAAGTGCTCGATTCCGCCCGTCTGACCGGGACGGCCGACGCGCGTGACGCCGCTGCCCGCGATGCCGAACGTCGAGCGCAGAAGATTGCGCTCCGGCCCGAAGACGTCGTCGGGCTCGCCGATCAGCGCGCCCCAGAGCGGGCTCCAGGCCAGGAGGTCCCAGGACGCCGTGAAGACGGCTATCGGCGACTCCCCCAGCCTCGCCACGAGCCGCTGCACGCCCGGGGGAATGTGCCGCGGAACCTCACCGGCCCCGGGCGGCAGGAGGCCCGCGACTCGGAAGAGGTGGTCGCGCTCCTCGTCGCCGAGCTGCAGGGCCCGCGCGAGTGACGCGACGACCTGGTCGGACGGGTTGCGCGCTCTGCCCTGCTCGAGTCGCACGACGTAGTCGACGGACAGTCCGGCGAGCTGGGCGAGTTCCTCTCGGCGGAGGCCGACTGCCCGCCGCTGCGGCCCGGACGGCAGCCCGACGTCGAGCGGCGAGAGCTGCGCCCGCCACGACTTCAGCAGGGTCGCGAGTTCTCCGTGTGTGGAAGGCATCTGTCCATTGTGAGCCGGGCGACGTGATCCTGCCTGGTACTGGGCGTCCTAGGGAGGAGGCGGGCCTTCTCGCGCCCAGGCCGCGAGCGCAGGATCGAGACATGACAACAACACTCATCACCGGCGCCAACAAGGGCCTCGGCTACGAAACCGCTCGCCGACTGCTCGAGGCCGGGCACACCGTCTGGATCGGAGCCCGCGACTCCGCCCGCGGCCAGAAGGCCGCCGACGAGCTCGGCGCTCGCTTCGTCCAGCTCGACGTGACCGACGACGCCTCGGTCGCCTCCGCCGCCGCCACCGTGTCCGCCCAGGGCGGCCTCGACGTCCTCATCAACAACGCCGGCATCACCGGGCCGCAGAAGGACGCCGCCGACCTCACCGGCGACGACGCCCTCGCCGTGTTCTCGACCAACGTGCTCGGCGTCGTTCGCACGATGAACGCGTTCCTGCCGATCCTGCGTTCCTCCGAGAATCCCACCGTGGTCAACGTCACGAGCGGTCTCGGCTCGTTCGAGGCCGTCCACGACCCCTCGCGCGTCGAGTCGCAGGTGATCGCGCCGCTGTACACCTCGTCGAAGTCGGCTGTCACGATGCTCACGGTGCAGTACGCCAAGGCGCTGCCCGACGTTCGGATCAACGCGGCCGACCCCGGCTACACGGCCACCGACCTGAACGGCAACTCGGGCCACCAGACGGTGACCGAGGGAACCGACGCGATCGTCGAGCTGGCGCTGCGTGGCGCGGACGGCCCGACCGGAACGTTCATCGATCGCTCGGGGGTCGCGCCCTACTGACCGGTCCGGCGGCGAGCCGGTAGATTCGTGCCATGACCCGGACCCCTCAGATCATGGCCGTCTACCGACTCGTGTTCGCCGCCTTCGGCCTGGTCGCCGTGATCAGCCAGTTCGGGGTGACCCTGTCGAAGCACTACAGCATCGTCAACTTCTTCTCGTACTTCACGAACCTCGGCAATCTCATCGCGATCGTCGTGCTCGTGATCGGCGCCGTCCGCCTCCTGCGAGGAACCCCGTCGACTCGCGGATGGGAGATCGTCCGCTTCTGCAACACCGTCGACATGGTGTTCGTCGGCCTCGTGTTCAACATCCTCCTCGCCGGAACGGACGTCGGCGACGTCATCCCCTGGGTGAACGTGGTCGTCCACATGCTGATGCCCGTCGTGGTCCTGGTCGACTGGATCATCCTTCCGCCGTCGGTGCGCTTCCGATTCGTCACGGCGCTCGTCGGGCTGGTGTTCCCCATCGCCTACAGCGTCTACTCGCTGGTGCGCGGCGCCATCACCGCCTTCTACCCGTATCCCTTCTACAACCCGAAGGCCGTCGGCGGCGCCTTCGGGGTGACGCTCTATCTCGTGGCGCTGATCATCGGGCTGGCGGTGCTGTCGTTCCTGGTGCTGCTCGTCGCCCGGGCCAGGACGAAGCAGCGAGCCTGAGGTGCGCTACCGGGCGCCCAGCACGATCTCCGCGACCTCGACGATCGAGTCGACCACGTGGATCGCACCGGCCTCTTCGAGCACCGTGACCGGCGCGTACCCGCCGCGGACGGCGATCGGCACGTAACCGGCCGCGACCGCCGAGCGCATGTCGTACGCGGTGTCGCCGACGTAGAACGCGCGTCGGCGTCGCCCGCGGTGGCCGGTCAGAGCGGCGACCTTGTCGGCGACCGGAGCTTCGACGGAGTCGAACAGCCGCGGCACTCCCAGCGACGAGAGGTCGAACTCGACGGCCGCCCGGGCCGCAGCCGAGACGACACCGAGCCAGACCCCCGCGGCAGACAGGGCCGAAAGGGCCGGTGCCGTGCCCGCTCGGAGGCTCGTCCGGTGGGCCGCCATGTAGCAGTTCCAGTCGTCCTCGGCCTGCCCGAGGAGAGGCGACGGTACACCGAGGTCTCGGAACATCTCCCCCATCGGCAGCCGGAACGTCGCCGGGAAGTCGGCCCTCGACACCTCCGGCAGGCCCTGTCGCACCAGCGCCGCACCGAGGGCCTCCCGGGCCCGGTCGTCGTCGGTCACGACGGTGCCGTTCCAGTCGAACAGCACCATCGCCTCCGAGCCCCCGACCTCGAGCGGATCGGGGCGTGTCCGGTCCACGACCGTCACGCGGCGACCACCGAGGTCGCCTGCACCGAGAGGCCGGACGACATCGCGTCGCCGAGCCGCAGGCCCGAACCTCGCGAGTAGACGTGCACGTCGCCGGCTGCGGCACCGACCGTCACCGTCTCGCCGATCCGCGGGGTGCGGTCGAGGCTGCTGCGGAACGCCACGGCCGCCCCGGACGGCGTCACCACCTGCACGACGCGGTCGGCTCCCGTCGGCTCGACGAGCGCGACTCGCCCCGACAGGCACCAGGCCGAAGGATCCGGGTCGAGTCGCAGGTGCTCCGGTCTGACCCCCACCGTGAGCTGCCCCGCGACCGAAGAGGCCGATCCGCGCACGCTGCCGAAGGCGCTGTGGCCACCGGCGTCGTCGACATCGAGCAGGTTCATCGGCGGAGTGCCGATGAAGGAGGCGACGAAGAGCGAGGCGGGTGCCGCATAGAGCTCGTCCGGCGTGCCGACCTGCTCGAGTCGCCCGTGGTTGATCACGGCGATGCGATCCGCCATCGCCATCGCGTCGAGCTGGTCGTGCGTGACGTTGATCCCGGTCGCTCCGATCGAGCGCAGCAGCGAGGCGATCTCCAGCCGGAGCACCGCGTGCAGTTGCGCGTCGAGGCCCGAGAGGGGCTCGTCCAGCAGCACGATGCCGCTCTTGCGCGCGAGCGCCCTGGCCAGCGCGATGCGCTGTCGCTGCCCGCCCGACATCTCCTTCGGCTTGCGCTCGAGCAGCGCCTCCACCTGCATCCGCCGCGCGATGTCGGTCGCGCGAGCGGCCGCCTCCTGCTTCGAGAGTCCGAGCCCGTGCCGCAGCCCCAAGGTGATGTTCTCGCGAGCCGTGAGGTGCGGGTAGAGCGCGAAGTGCTGGAACACGATGGCCGCATCGCGCTCGTGCGGCGCCACGCCGTCCTGGTCGACGCCGCTGAAGCGGACGCTGCCGGCGTCCTGGTCCTCGAGCCCCGCGACGATCCTGAGCAGGGTCGATTTTCCGGAACCCGACGGCCCCAGGATCGCGACGTTCTCGCCGTCGCCGACGGTCAGGTCGACGCCGTCCAACGCGATCACGCCCCCGGCGTAGCTCTTACGGATTCCGTGCAGTTCGACGGTTGCCACGGCGCTACTCCTTCCCGACGATGGCGTCGATCGACGTCACGGTCTGCTTGACGGTCTGAGCCGTGTCGGAGCCCGACTGCACTTTCTGCGCCATGGTCTTGATGAGGTCGTTCACCTGCGACGTGTCCTTCCCGTCGAATCCACCCCAGGGCGAGAGCTTCTTGTCGTAGCTCCACGCGTAGGTGAGCTGCTTCGTCGCGGAGGACGACGACAGGAGCTGCTTCCCGGCGGTTTGGTCGACCGGGATATAGCTGTACGACGTGCCACTGGCCGCCGCGGAACCGGCGGGCGAGAGGAGGTCGGCCACCAGAGCGTTCGAGAACGCCGCGGCGCACGACTTCTGGCTCAGGACGATCCAGCCGTTGCCGCCGGCGGGCAGCGCACCCCGGGCGGTGCCGGTGAGACTCGGCAGATCGACGGCGTCCCAATCGAACTTCGATCCGACCGCCTTCTGGATGGAGGCGATGACCGACGTCGTGTAGACGAGGAACGGCGTCTTGCCCGCCTCGAACGAGGCCATGGCGTCGAGGCTCCCGATGCCCTGCTCGAGGTTCTGCTTCTTGAGGTCCTGCCAGATGGAGAGCGCCTTGACTCCCGTCTTCGAGCCGAAGCCGGCGGAGCCGTCCTTGCTGACGAAGGTCCCGCCCGACCCCTGGACGAACGCCTGCGAGAACCAGTCCGAGAGGCTGTCGGTCGGAATGCTCACCGACGGCTTGCCGGTGCTCTTCGTCACGAGGGCCGCCGCTTCGACGAGATCCGCTTCCGATCTGATGTCGGACGCCTTGCCACCCCCGCAGCCGTCAACGCCTTCTGGTTGACGAGGAGCACGGGTGCCGAGATCTGCGACGGGGCCGCGTAGACGGTGCCGTCGACGGTTCCGGCGGTGAGGAACTGCTTCTGGTAGGTCGAGTCGAGCGCGTCGACGTCGATCGGGGCGGGCTTGTAGGTGTCGACCCAGAACTTGAGCTGTCCGAGGCCGGTCATGATGACGTCGGGGCGCTTGCCGACGGCGATGTCGCCGACGATGGTCTTGGTCAGGTCGCCGTAGTCGGCTGTCGACTGCGGGGTGGCGTTGACCGTCAGCCCGGGATACTTCTTCGTGAGGGCCGCGACGGCGACCTTCATCTGCTCGGAGGCCTGCAGACCGAACGTGACGTTCAACGTGGTCTTCGCCGGTGAGCAGCGTGCGATGTCGGCGGCCGAGGCGACCGTGGATCCGGAGCCCGGGCTGGCTGCGGAGGAGGCCGAGCAGCCGGTCAGGGCGAGGCTGCCGGCCGCGAGGACGCCTGCCGCGGCGACGATCTTCTTCGAAAAACGCATGGGGGTGTCTCCAAAAGGGGTGAGTGAGAGGTGGGGTGGAGGGGAGGAAGAAAGAGGACTCAGCCGGGGATCTCGGCGCCGCTCATGCCCTGCACGAACCGGCGTTGCGCGACGAGGAACAGGATCACGACGGGCGCCGTGACGATGACCGCTCCGGCGGCCAGCGCGGGGTAGTCGAACCCGGTGTCGCCCTGCTGGAAGATCGCCAGCGCGAGAGGCGGGGTGATGGTCGAGGGACTCCTCGCGATGAGGAGGGGCCACATGTAGTCGTTCCAGTGTGTGAAGACGGAGAACACGCTGAAGGCCGCGATTCCGGGGCCGGCCATCGGGACGACCACGCGGCGGAGCGTCTGGAAATGCCCCAGCCCGTCGGTGCGGGCCGCTTCCAGGAGGCCGTCGGGGATCGACATCATCTGCTGGCGCAGCAGGAAGATCCCGAACGCGCTCGTCATGAACGGCACCACCAGGCCGGGCAGGCTGTCGGCGAGGCCCGCGAGATTCACCCCGATGAAGAGCGGGATGAGCGTCACCTGCGTCGGCACCAGGAGGCAGCCGAGCACGACGCCGAGGGCGACGTTCCGACCGCGAAACGGCACCTTGGCCAGGACGTACGCGGCGGGGACGCAGGTGACGAGCTGGAGTAGCACGATCGAGAGGGTGACGATGATCCCCGTCGCCACCGACTGACCGAGGTCCGCCTTCGTCCAGGCCCGGGCGAAATTGCCGAAGTCGAAGCTGGAGAGCCAGAACCGGCCGCTCGCGACGTCCGCGGCGGGAGCGAGCGACGTGCGGACCATCCAGACGAACGGGAAGAGGGAGACGACCACGGCGACGGCGATCAGGATCCAGCGCGACGCGTGCAGAACACGGGCGTTCATCGCGCGCTCCCGGCCAGGACTCGGCGCTGGAGCAGACCGATGCCGACCAGCACGACGAGCAGGAGGAACGACAGCGCCGAGGCCGAACCGAGGTCGTAGTAGCTGAAGCCCAGCTTCCACGTCTCGGTGAGAATCGTCTCGCTGGACCCCTGCGGGCCGCCCTCGGTCATCACGTTGATGGTGTCGAACACCTGGACCGAGCCCAGGATCGTCACGACGCTGGCGAACACGACGGTCGGCTTCATGATCGGCAGGGTCAGTCGAGTGAGCTTGGCGAACCCGCGGATCCCCTCGGCGCGAGCGGCCTCGTTGATGGTGCCGGGCACCGTCGCGAAGCCGGCGAAGAAGATCATCATGGCGAAGGACGCCGCGCGCCAGACGCCCACCAGCGCCACCGTCACGAGCGAGGTGCTCGTGTCGCCGAGCCAGTTGACGCTGCCGACGCCCACGATGCCGAGCAGCTGATTCACGACGCCGCCCTGGAAAGCGAAGATGTAGTCGAAGACCACCGCCATGGCGACGAGGTTGGCGGTCAGCGGCAGGAACAGAGCGGTGCGGATCAGCGCCCGCCCCCGCGTCACGGACTCGGCCAGCAGCGCGAGACCCAGGCCGATCACGAGGCTGGGGATGATCGTGATCACGGAGTAGAACACCGTGTTGCCGATGGCCTGCTGAACCGTCGGATCGGTCAGGACGCGCGAGAAGTTCGCGAAGCCGACGAAGCCCCAGGAGCCTCCCGCGAGCGGGATCGAGAAGAAGCTGCCGATCAGCGACAGCACGGCCGGTGCCACGACGAAGACGGTGATGCAGAGGCCGGCGGGCAGGAGGAACAGGATCGGCACGAGGGGCGAGCGACCCCGGTTCCGGCGACGGACGGTCCGAACCGGCGGCTCCCCGAGCGAGGGTGCGGCAGCCCGCGGCGGTGCCGACAGCTCCGTCTCGGTGGCCGTCACGAGACGACCCCCTGCAGTGTCGCGCTCGGGGAGCGCACGGCTCCCCGGCGACCGCCGACGAGAGCGCGATGACGTTGCCGTCGACGCCCACGGCGAGCAGCCGCTCGACGCCCCGGGAGTCCGTGGTGTGCAGCAGCCCGGCCGCGATCGACGACGCCAGCTGCGTCGTCCCGAGCTCGGCCCCCTCCAGGGAGAACCGCCGGATCACGCCGTCCAGGCCGGGCAGGACGAGGCTCGTCGCCGACGAGGCTCGGCGGTGCGATCACGGGGTGCGGCGTCTTGGTGTACGACGCCATCGGGAACGGGGCGTCGCCGGTGATGTCCGCGTTCCAGAGCGTCTCTCCCGTCGTCCTGTCCAGCATCCTGATGCCCCTGCCGGTGACGGTGACCACATAGCCGAGATCGGTGACGAGCGGCGTCGCGGGGCTGAAGCCGCCTTCGTGCGGCTGGACCCAGCGGGTGCGACCCGTGGCGCGGTCGACGACGGTGGTGTGGCCGTGGGCCGGCATCAGGACGGCGTCCGTCGCCGGATCGAAGGCGGCGGTTCCCATGATCAGCAGGCGCTTGAGCTCGAAGAACGTGTCGGTCGCCTGCGGCTCGCGTTCCCAGACCGACTCGCCGGTGCGAGCGTCGAGGCCGATCGGACTGGCGGGTGTCGGCCAGAAGCCCATCACCAGCAGCTCGTCGACGATCAGCGGTGCCGCGTGGTTGACGAGGTTGTGGTGCGGGCTGAGGTCGGTCCGACGCCAGATCACCTCGCCGGTCGCGACGTCGACGGCGCGGAGGTCGGACTGGTCGCCGAGGTAGACCATGCCCGAGGCCACCGTCGGGGCGCCCCAGGCGAAACGGCGCAGCGGGTCGGACGACGGAAGACGCCAGACGACCTCGCCCGAGCGCGCATCGAGGGCGGTCAGGTCGCCCGAGACCTCGGCGGCGAGGACGACGTCGCCGGCCGGAGCGGGGGTCGTCTTGACGGCGCTGGAGGTCGGAGTGCGCCAGAGCAGCTCCCCGGTGGCCAGGTCGAACGCTTCGACGCTCCCGGCCGCTCGATCCTCGATCTGGCCGCCGGCGAAGACGACGTCTCCCTGAACACTGACGCGCTGCCGATGACCGGCTCCGGCGAGCCCGGCCTGCCAGAGGACATGCTCGTCGGTCGACGTCCCCGTCGACGCGGCGAAGGTCGAACGACTCACGTCGGTGAGGGCGCTCGGGGCCGGCACCGACAGCAGCGTCTGCGTCTTCATCGTGATCCTGCTGCCGTCCCAGGTGACCCGCCGGAATGCCGGCGGCGAGTAGTCGAGGCTGGCGAAGAAGCTCGTCGGGCTGTTGACGTGCAGGGTTCCGTCGACCTCGACGACGCGGCTGGTGTGCCAGTGCCCGGAGAACGCCGCGACCGGCCGCCACGGCAGCTCGTCGACGATGGAGAAGTTGGGTTGGTCGTGGAAGAGCAGGATGTACGGACTCCCGACCTCGAGTCGGGCCAGGTCGGCTTTCACCCAGGCGTTCTGCGTCTCGTGGTCGAGACCGAGCTCGTGCGTGTGCCAGTCGAGGGCGACGACGTGCAGGCCCGCGACGTCGAAGCTGTACCAGCGCGGACCGAGGTAACGCTCGTAGAGCTCCGGGGTGCCCGTGTTGGTCAGGTAGTCGTTGCGGCTGACGAGGCTGCCGTGGTGACCGTTCATGTGATCGTGGTTGCCGGGGATGACGTGCGTCGGCACCGGGCTCGACGCCAGCACCTCGACGTAGGCCTCGTACTCCTCGGCCAGGCCGTGGTCGACGAGATCACCGGTGATCATGATGCTCTGGGCTTCGGGGGCGAGCGCGTCCAGACGCGCGAGGAAGTCGGTGAGCTGCGCCGGCAGGCTGCCCTCGCGGTAGAGACCGAAGCCCTCGCCCTGACCGTCGAGGTAGCTCTGCACGGTCATGTGCGTGTCGGTGAGGTGCACGAACGTGTAGGGCAGCGACTGGGGCTCGGCGTCGAGGACGAAGACGATCTCGCCGTCGTCTTCGGGGGTGCGCTGCCACCACGGCGCCGCCGTGAAGCCGGTGGGACGGGTCAGGACGACGAAGGAGCCTTCGACGGCCTGGCGGAGGAGGGAGAACCGGCCGTCGTCGTCGGTGACCGTGTTCACGGCGCCGGTGGAGACGACGACGCGGGGCGCCGGGCTGCCGTCGCGGTACTCGACGCGACCGGTGAGGGTGTTTTCGGGCATGGGAATCCTTAGGAAGGGTGCGGAGGGGGTCAGATGCGGTGCTCGATGAGCACGTCTTCGGTGAGGGCGAGGTGGGCGGTGCTCGTGGCACTGCGGCGGGAGACGCTGACGAAGAGGGCGTCGAGCACGGAGAGGTGCACGATCCTGGAGGCCATCGCCTCCACGCGGTAGGCGGTCTCGGCGCTGCCGGCGACGACGCTGAGGTCGCTGAGCTCGGTGAGCGGCGAGCGGGAGAAGCTGGTCAGGGCGACGGTGGTCGCCCCGGCGGACTGGGCCGCGCGGGCCGTCGCCAAGGTCTCGAAGGTCGACCCGGTGTGGCTGATGGCGAAGAACACATCACCTGCGCCCATCATGCGCGCGGTGACGTGCTGCGTGTGGACGTCCGGGGCGAAGCTCGCGTCGATGCCCAGGGTGACCAGCCGGTAGGCGGTGTCGAGAGCGAGCGGCGCCGATGTGCCGACAGCGCCGAAGACGACGCGGCGGGCACCGATGAGGGCGTCGACGATGCGGTCGAGGGCTGCCGCGTCGAGGGTGCGCGACGCCTGCGACACGGCCCTGGCCGTCGCGTCCATGACCTTGTGCGCAACGTCGGACACGGTGTCGTCGGCTGTGATGTCGCCGAGAAGTCGCTGGTCGTTCGGGATGGACTCGCTCGCGAGCCGGATCTTGAGGTCTTGATAGCCGCGCAGTCCGACGCTGGCGCAGAGGCGCACGACGGTGGCCGGCGAGGTCTCGGCGAGGGCTGCCAGCTCGGAGACCGAGAGGTGGATCACGGCCATCGCATCGCGCAGGACGGCGTCGGCGACGCGCCGCTCGGCGGGCGAGAACGACGGCAGCGCGGCTCGGATCCGCTCCCGGATGCCGGTCGGAGCAGCGGGGGTGGACGACTCGGTCGATTCTGCCGGGACGAGCGTCGTTCCGGAACGATTTTTCATCACGCGACAGACGCTAGGCAGCCATCGTGAACGGGGCGCCGCGCGAAGGTTAACGACGGATGTTGGTTTCATGACGAGCGAAATCCTGAAACGAAATTCCAGGATCGCGACGGCTCGGGAGTGGTTTGCGATCCCGCTTTTTGCCGCCAGAATGAGGACGTGACGAAGAAAATCGATACCGCCCTGAAAGATCTGACGAAGGCTCTCGAAAAGCACGCGCAGATCGTCGGGCTGAAGCCCGTTCCCCTCAAGAAGGCCGGGCGGGCGGCTGCGGAGCTCCGCAGCGCGGCTTCGGCCTACGCCAACATCGTCGAGGCCAAGACCGGCCAGACGAACCCCTTCATCGACTTCCTCGACCAGGCGACCATCGAGTCCCTGGTCCACGAGCGCGACGCGATCGCGAAGCGCAAGGCGGCGGAAGCCGACGGCATCGCGAAGGCCGACGCCGCCACCGAGTAGGGCGGATCGGCTACGGTCGCTCGTCGACCATAGCGACGAAGCGGCTCCCGATTCCGTCGACCTCGTGGCGGGCGAATCCCGCGGTCGGCTCGGGGACCTGCTCCGGCGAGTGGTAGTCGCACGACAGGTAGGTCCAGTCGGGCCACCACTTCTTCGGCCTGGCGTCTTCCGCGAAGCCGCAGACGACGCACTCGAGGTGCACCCACACCTTCTTCTTTCCGGTGCGATTGGCCCGCGACTGGATCAGCCACGCGGGTGGATCCTGCTCGATCGCCTCGAGCTCGTGCTCGGTCATCCGCGACGGGAGTCCGTGCCTGGTCGCCATCTCGAGGGGGATGTCGAGCCGGAGGGCGGCGTCTCGTCGTGTGAGCATCGAACCAGCCTACGGGCAGACGAGAAGCGCGGCGCCCCGAGGGGACGCCGCGCTCCGTCGTGATCCGGTGGTGCTACTTCAGTTTCGCGATGGCCTTGAAGAACGCCGCTCCGCTCGGGGTTCCGACGCCGGTCTCGTCGTCGTAGCCCTTCTTCGAGTGGATCGTCGACGACTGGGTGTCGATCGTCTGAAGCTGGTACTTCAGGCCGTCCGTCTTGTCGAGGCCGTTCACGAAGTCGGTCCGCACCTGGTACACCGGCGACTTCGCGCTGGGAGCGACGATGTCGTGGAGTGCCGGGGTCGCGGCCAGCTGGTAGTACAGCGGGTTGGCGAAACCGAACTTCTTGTGAGCCGACTGCTCGGCCACGGCGAGGACGCCCGCCATCAGGGGCGACGAGAGGCTCGTGCCGCCGATGCGGTACTGGTCCCAGTAGGTGCCGTCCGGGAACTCCTGCGTCTGACCGACGACCATGCCGGTGTTGGGGTCACCCGCCATGGAGATGTCGGGCAGCGTCCTCATCGGGTCGGCCGTGCCGTACGCCTTCGAGATGGAGTCGGGGACGATCCCGCGCTGGTACCACGGCTGAGCGAACAGCTGGCTGGTACCACCGGTTCCGCCCGAGCTGTAGACGCCGGGGAGCGGCGACCAGGTGTTGCCGCTGAGCTGCGAGTAGGCGTTCTGCCAGCCGTATTCGCCGAGCCACTGGTCCTTGTTGCCGATCTGGACGCTCGTTCCGCCCACGCCGGTCACCAGGGGAAGGTCGGCGGGGAACCCGAGGGTCTTCGCCGCGAGGTCGGTGCCGCCGGCGGTTGCGTCGCCGTTGTCACCGGTGGAGAAGTTCACCGTGATGCCCGTGAGAGCCGCCTCGGTCGAGTACTGCGTGTAGAAGTCGATGTACGACTGGCCGAGGTCGGCGAGGTCGTCGACTCCGTCCGACCACGAGTTGGTGATGATGTCGCCATAGTGGTTGTCGATCGACGCCGCCCAGGCCTCGTCGAGACCGGTCACGCAGTCGGCACCGCCGACGTAGACGACCTTCGCGCCCGGAGCCATGGCGTGCACGGCTTCGACGTCGAGTGTCTCTTCGCCGTACCAGCCGGAAGCTCCGCACAGGTCGGTGTTCGAGTAGCCGCTCGACGAGGGCGTGATCTGGCTGAACTGGCCGTTCTTGAACTGCGGCTGCCCGTGAACCTTGCTGTACTTCTGGGCGTCCTGGAGGATCGTCGGCGACGCGTACGCGTCGGTGATGACCACGGTCACGCCCTTGCCGTCGATGCCCTTCTTGAGCTGCGACGAGACGCCGTAGGCGCCCTGCAGCTGCTGGGGGCCGTAGCCGCAGACCGCGTAGGGCTGCTTCTTGCCGCCCACGGCCGGCTGAGCGGTGGCCGTCTTCTGGCCGTAGTAGGCCGAGCAGGGCTGGACGCCCGTGCGCGAACCGACACCCGGTCCGGGTTCGGTGTCGGCCGGCTTCTTGAGCGTGCTCGCCTGGTCGAGGCCGACGACGCCGTTGACGGCGCCGACGATCTCGGCGGACGTGCCCGAGGGCAGCGACAGGTCGGTCGTGTTGGTCTGCACGGTCTTGCCCTGGTACGAGTACTTGGCGAGCGTCGTGCTGAAGGTCTTCTCGACCTGCGCCGTGGTACCGGAGGCCTTGACGTACTGACCGCTCGGCAGCGTCTGCCCGACGGCGAAGCCCTGCGACTTCAGCCAGCCCTGGACGGCCTTGACGTCAGACGCGGCGGGAGCGTAGCTCGCATTGAACTGCTTGTTCGTGAGGAACTTGCCGTACGACGCGCTGGACGGGTCGGAGACGGCCTGGACCTGCGCCTGGGCTGCTGCGGCGTTGCGCAGGTTCAGCAGGATCCCGAAGCTCACCTTGGTCGTGGACGCCTGGTTCGCGACCTTCTTCGCATGGCCCAGCCAATGGGGGCGCTGTTGGGTAACACGTGGTGCGCGGGAGCGGCGTTGGCCGGCGCGGACAAGCCGGTGAGACCGGCTAGGGCCGCGGCCGCCACTCCGGCGACGATGATGGGACGGGATCGGGATGTAGAACCACGCACGTATGCCTCCGATAAGGACTGGGTGGGAATCCGCTATGAATTACGGTGGTCGTATCGGATCACCCCCGAACGAGGCACGTCAAGTCGGCATTTGTGCATGGCGCGCATTTTTTGCGCGGACTGGCAGCATCACGAAGGGATTCGGCGGCCTGATGACGATTCCGTGCGCGCCGTGGCAAATATCTTCACCTCGGTGACCCGTTTCGCCACCCGTCTCACCCATCCGCGGCGCGGCGACGCTCGCCTTGCCGGCTCCTCGCTGGTACGGCGGCTGCAGCGTGGCCCTCGGAGCGCCTCGGGCTTCGGGCTACCCCTGCCTGTCCGCCGTCCTAGACCCGCGTGACTCCTTTGTCAGTATGATATTCAACATGTTTGGAAACGAGATTCTTCTTGCAGGAGCTATCGGTGTACTGGTGGTCGTGGCGGTCGCCGCGGGCGTGATCATGAATGCGCGGCGGTTGATCATTCGCCGGAGGACGAAGTCGCAGACACCGGCAAGCAAAAGGCGTCCTGCAAATCGACCTTCTAGTCAGGGTGAATCGACCAACAGTTATTAACCTTCGCAGTGCTACGTGCGCTAACGGTCTCGGATCGTGCAGTCTCCCCAATCCGAAAGGAATCGCCCGAGCGACTCAGAATTCCGGAGGCCCCGCGTGGGCCCGCCTGACCTACAAGGCGGTGGCAGGACCAGTACACGCCTCTGGCGAGTTCGGGATTCGCGTCAGCGGTACATCCGTCAGCGCGTACTAGCGCCTCGAAGCAGGATCACGACCGGCGATCTCCCGCGTGCTTCTGGGCCGGCGAGGGCGCGGCGCGGCGACACCGGGAACGCCGGCCGACACCGGACATCGCCGGTGTCGGCGGCGTTTGCGGTGTCAGGAGCGAACGCGAGCGCGACGACGTAGGAAGACGAGCGCGAAGCCGGCGAGGAGGAGCAGGACGCCGGCAGCGACGGGCAGGGCAGGCGACGACCCCGTGAACGCCAGCTCGCCGGACGTCGCCGTGCCGGTGGCGGTGGGGTCGGAAGGGGAAGCGGACGCCGAAGGGGTCGGCGTCGGCGCGGACGACGGCGGCACCGCCGCACCGGCGACGAGCGTGAACTGCCGAGCCGCAGAAGGCAGCGACAGGATCTGCGTCGTGGATGCGTGGGCGTCGGCGGCGGACAGCAGCTCGGCGTCGGCCGTCCAGACACCCGGCGCGAGCGGCGTGGTGGCCGTCCAGGCGCCGCCGGCCACGACGATGCCAGTGGCCTCGATGGAGCCGGGCTGCTGGTTCGCGTAGGCCTTCGCAGCCGCGTCGACCGGGAGGAAGAACACGGCGACCGCGGGGCCACCGGTGGCGGTCCCGCTGACCGAGACGTGCGATCCTGCCGGCGTGGCGACCGTGGCGCCCGCAGCGGGCGAGACGATGACCGGAGCCGGCGCCGCAGCCGGAAGCGCGACCGTGACCAAGCGAGGCACGAAGACGGTGCCGTCGGAGTCGGGGCCGCCGAAGGTCACCTCGGTCGACGTGAGCACGGCGTTCTGCGACAGCACCGGGAAGGTCGCCGTGAAAGACCACGTTCCGGCGGACCCGACGGCGATCTCGGCGACGGCGCCCAGCTCGTCACCCGACGGAAGCACTCGCGATCCTGCCGGAGCTGTGCCGGTGAACGTCACGGTGCGCGACGGAACGCGCGCGTGGTCCGCCGGCGACGTCACGACGAGGCGTTGCGACGTCGCGGTCGCCGACACGACGACGGCGACCTGGGTCGATTCCGCCGGCGTCCCCTCCGTCGTGGCAGTCAGAGTGTGCGGTCCGACCGCCGAAGCACGCACGAAGACGTTGGCATTCCAGGAGCCGTCGTCGTTCACGGTCGCGTAGCCGATCGGGCTCGCCGCACCGTCGAGCGTCACGTCGATGCTCTGCCCCGGCTGCCCCGTCCCGGCCACGGGCGACGAGCCGATCAGCACTGTGTCGCCAGCCCGCAGCGACGTGATCGCGAACGGCAGCGGCGCCGCCTGCGCCGCCGACACGAGACCACCTCCGAGAACGAGGATCCTAGCCGACAGGAGCAGGAGGCCGGCGCGTGCCAGCGAACGAAGGTGGGTCGCAGGAAGACCATAGGGCCAGAAGACGACGTTCGCTCGCGATCGCGGAGAGCGGGTCACCCGGGTCAGCCCTTGACCGCGCCACCGAGGCCGGCGGAGCGGAGGAAGACCCGCTGGAAGACGAGGAACAGCACCACGGGGATGAGCGTCGAGATGGCGAGGGCCGCCAGGAAGACGTCGAGCTCGGTGGTGGACTGGATGCTCGGCAGACGCACGGACAGCGGCTGGAGCGCAGGATTCGGCAGCACGAGCAGGGGCCAGAGGAAGTCCTTCCACGACGCGATGATGGCGAACACCGACACCACGCCGAGGATCGGCTTCGACATCGGCAGCACGATCGACCAGAACAGCCGGAAGGTCCCGGCGCCGTCGGTTCGCGCGGCCTCGAACACCTCGCGCGGCAGGCTGTCGAAGAACCGCTTGACCAGCAGGATGTTGAAGGCGTTCGCCCCCGCAGGCAGCCAGACGGCCCAGAACGTGTTGATCAGCGACGTGTGGAGGAGCGGCGGGTTCAGCACGGTCAGGTAGAGCGGCACCAGCAGCACGATCGCGGGGACGAACAGGGTCGACAGCACGAGCGCTTCGACGACCCACGCGTACTTCGGCCGCAGAACGCTCAGCGCGTAGCCACCCGTGGTCGCGACCAGCAGCTGGACGAACCAGGAGCCCGCCGCGATGATCACCGTGTTGCCGAAGTAGAGGTCGATGTGCACGGTCGACCAGGCCGTGGCCAGGTTCGCCCAGTCGATCCCGTGCGGAAACAGCGCCAGCGGCGTGCGCAGGGTGTCCTGCGTCGGGGTCACGGCCGACTTGGCGAGCCAGAGCATCGGGCCGAGACCCAGAACGACGAGTCCCGCGAGCAGCAGCCCGTGGAGGACCCGGAGCGGGCGGCGGATGCGGGCGCGGCGCCAGTCGGCGACGCTGACGATCCCGCGATCCTGCTGCTCTTCGGGCTTCGACCGGCGGCGGGGCCGCCGGCCACCGAGGGCGACAGGGGTCTCGGTGGCGACGAGGGCGGCAGGATCCTGTGTCTCGGGCAGGGTGGGAGAGGTGAGGGTCATCAGACGCTCCAGCGTTTCGTGAGGCGGAAGTACAGCACCGACAGGATCCCGAGTACGACGGCGAGCATGATGCTCAGGGCCGTCGCCGACCCGTAGTCACCGCCGGTCGAGTTCTGGAACGCGTACTGGTAGATCAGCAGCAGGACGGTAAGCGTGGCGTGGTTCGGGCCGCCGCCGGTGAACAGGTAGGGCTCGAGGAACACCTGGGCGGTGCCGATGATCTGCAGGATCAGCGTGACGAACAGGATGCCGCGCAGCTGCGGCAGCGTCACGTGCCAGATCTTGCCCCAGACGCTCGCGCCGTCGACCTCGGCCGCGTCGTAGAGCTCGGGCGGCACACTGAGCAGCGCCGCGAGGTAGATGATCACGGTGCCGCCGGCCGCCGCCCAGGTGGCTTCGAGCACCAGCGAGGGCATCGCCGTCCCGGCGTTCTGGAGCCACGGCTGGGGCGGGATCCCCACCCAGCCGAGAATGGTGTTGAACACACCGGTGGCGCTCCCGTCGTAGAAGAACTTCCAGAGCAGGACGCTGACCACCGGCGGGACGACGACCGGGAGGTAGGCGAGGGCCGAGTACAGGCCCTTGGCCTTGCGGACCTCGCTCATCAGGACGGCCATGATCAGCGGGAGCGGATAGCCGAAGATCAGCGCCAGGACGGCGAACCAGATGGTGTTGACGATCGCCGTCCCGAGCAGCGGGTCGTGCAGCACGTGGGAGAAGTTCGCCCAGCCGACGAAGACCGGTGCGGTCACCAGGTTCGTCGTCTGCACGCTCATGACGGCAGCGCGGATGATCGGCCACCACGAGAACAGGCCGAAGACCAGCAGCAGGGGCAGGAGGAACACGAGGTTGCCGAGGCCTCCGCCGCGCAGCCACGTCACGGGTGTCCTGCGCCTGGCGGCCGACCTGGTCGGCGTCGCCGTCGACGGCCTGTTCTCGAGGGTGGTCATGCGATCACTTGTCCAGGATCTGCTGGATCGACGTGTTCGCCTGCGACAGCAGCTGGTCGACGTTCGCGTTCTTGTCGGTCAGCACCGCCTGCACGACCGGGTCGAGAGCACCGTAGAGCGCCTGCGTCTGCGAGGCCGGCTCGGGGATGATCGCCTGGTCGAACTCCTGCGAGACGTACGGCTTCATCTGGTCGACGGGAACGTTGACGTAGCTCTTGATCCAGTCCTGCGTCTCCTTGTACGTCTTCTGGTCGAAGACGGGCACCTGCGGTGCGCCGACCGGCTGCTGCGAGGCGGCCTGGGTCTTTGCGTCGCGGACGGCGTCGCTCTTGGTGATCAGTGTCGACATGTAGTAGAAGTCGATCCACTTGACGCTGGCCTTCTTGGCCGCGTCGTCCGCCTTCGCGCTGACGACGGCGAGCGTGCCGCCGCCGAGAGCCCCGGCGTCCTTGCCCTCGAGGGGGACGACGGTCTCGCCGTAATCGGCCGGCTTGATGGCGTTCTGCGAGACGAGCGAGCCGTAGTTGCCGCCGCCCGAGATGTACATGCCGATCTTGCCCGCGGCGAAGTCCTGGTTGATGCCGTTCCAGTCGTAGAGGAAGTTGCCTCCCATCGAGTCGTCGGTCCAGCGCATCGTCTTGAGGTCGGTGAGGGCCTTCTTGAACGGTTTGGTGTCGACGGTGGCGGTGAACTTCTTGCCGCTCTTCGTCTCGGCCCGGCCGCCCAGCGCGTAGGCGGCGCTGGTGAGGATCCAGCCGCCGGTGTTCGACTGCGTCATCGTGGCGTAGCCGGCCTCACCGGTCTTGTCGGCGATGGCCTTGGCGTCGGAGCGGACCTCGGCCCAGGTGGTCGGCGGCTTGTCGGGGTCGAGACCCGCCTTGGTGAACAGGGTGCGGTTGTAGTGGAGCGCCTGGCCGTACGCGGCGATCGGGACGGCCTGAATGTTGCCGGAGGCGTCCTCGCCGTTCTTGACGACGGCGGGGTTGAACTTCGACGCGTAGGGAAGGGCCTTGACGAGCGACGAGATGTCGGCGACCTGCTTCTGCTCGATGAGCGAGCGACCGTCGGTGAACGGGATCGTGAACACGTCCGGAAGCGTGCCGCCGGCGAGCTCGGCCGAGAAGGTGGTGCCCGTCCAGGTGTACTCGCGGCTCTTCACCGTGATGGTGGGGTTGGCCTTCTCGAAGAGCTTGACCTGCGCGTTGAACGCGTCCTGCGCGGGCTTCTTCAGGCCCGCGTCGATCGCGACGACGATTGTCGTCTTGCCGTGGGCGGACGACCCGCTCGTGGACGACGACGCGCACCCGGAGAGGGTGCCGACCGCCGCGAACAGCACGGTGGCCGCTGCGATCGCTTTGAGGGATGACTTCATTGTCAGTGTCTTTCTGTGTGGTGGTCGGAACTGCAGGGTGATGGTGTCGGGTCAGGCCCGGGTTCGGAGCCAGACGGTGGTGTCGGACGGCAGGAGATCGCCGTCCAGCGGGGAGGACGAGAGCAGGATCGCGGAGTGCTCGGGCAGCGAGACCGCCTCCGCGCCGAGATTGGTCACCACGACGAGGTCGCCTCGGCGGAAGGCCACGACGTCGGTCGCCGCGGTCACCCAGGCGAACTCCTCGCCGATCAGGGACGACTCGGTCGCGCGCAGGTGCAGCGCCCGGCGGTAGAGCGAGAGCATGGACTCGGGATCCTGCTCCTGCTTCTCCACGGTCAGGCTCCGGAAGACCGCCGGCTGCGGCAGCCAGGGCTCGCTAGCCGCCCCCGCCGGGCTGAAGCCGAAGGGCGCCGTCGTGCCCGACCAGGGCAGCGGGACGCGGCAGCCGTCGCGCCCCGGGTCGACGCCGCCGGAGCGGAAGTGCATCGGGTCGTCGAGGCGCTCGAGCGGGATGTCCTCGACCTCGGGGAGGCCGAGCTCGTCGCCCTGGTAGAGGTAGAGCGAGCCGGGCAGGGCGGTGGTCAGCAGCGCGGCGGCGCGGGCGCGGCGCGTTCCGACGGCGAGGTCGGTGGGCGTGCCGAAGCGCTTCTTGGCGAAATCGAACGAGCTGTCCTCGCGGCCGTAGCGGGTCACGGGTCGCGTGATGTCGTGGTTGGACAGGACCCACGTCGAGGGGGCGCCGACCGGGGCGTGCGCGCCGAGGGTTCCCGTGATGGCCTCCCGCAGATCCTGCGCCCGCCACGGGCGGTTCATGAAGTCGAAGTTGAAGGCGGTGTGCAGTTCGTCGGGCCGGAGGTAGAGCGCGAACCGGTCGAGGTCGGCCAGCCAGATCTCGCCGACGAGCACCCGGGTGCCCTCGTAGGAGTCGGCGACCGCGCGCCAGGAGCGGTAGATGTCGTGGAGCTCGTCGCGATCCAGGTTGGGGTGCTCGCCGGACGCGTAGACGCGATCGGCGTCGATCTCCGGGAGGGCCGGGTCTTTGACCACCAGCGCGGCGGAGTCGATGCGCACGCCGCCGACGCCGCGGTCGAACCAGAATTTCAGGACGTCCTCGTGCTCGCGCCGGACGTCGGGGTGGTTCCAGTTGAGGTCGGGCTGCTCGGGAGTGAACAGGTGGAGGTACCACTGACCCGGGGTGCCGTCGGGGTCGGTTGTCCGCGTCCAGGTGTCGCCCGAGAAGCTGGACGGCCATTCGTTCGGCATCCGTTCGCCGTTCTCGCCGCGCCCGTCGCGGAACCAGAAGCGCTCGCGCTCGGGGCTGCCGGGGCCGGCGGTCAGTGCCTGCCGGAACCACTCGTGACGGTCGCTGACGTGGTTCGGAACCACGTCGATGATCGTGCGGATGCCGAGGTCGAGAGCCTCACGGATGAGCGCCTCCGCCTCCTCAACTTCGCCGAACTGCGGGTTGATGCGGCGGTAGTCGGCCACGTCGTAGCCGCCGTCCTTCAACGGCGAGTCGTACCAGGGCGTGAACCAGATGGCGTCGACGCCGAGGCGCTTCAGGTAGGGCAGGCGGTCGCGCACGCCGCGGAGGTCGCCGATGCCGTCGCCGTTCCCGTCGGCGAAGCTGCGCACGTAGATCTGGTAGATGGCGGCGTGACGCCACCAGGTGGGGTCGGTCAGAGGTGTGGGGGCCACGTCGAGTCGGGCGTCGGCCGAGGTGGTGTCGGCCTGACGGGCGGCGTGGTGCAGGTCGTCCTGCGTGTCGTCTTTGATCACGCTGTTGAACGTAAGGAAGTAAGACAAATGACGCAACGAGTAAGTTATTGCAAGCAACTTGCGCACATTTGCGCGTAATTTCGTTACAAAATTGTTGCGGGTTCTTTCAGTCGTCCCGTCGACGAGCGGACGACCAGTTCCGGCTCGAAGAGGAATTCATCGGCCGGGCGCTCGGTGCCGTTGATCTGCGCGAGAAGCAGCTCGACCGCCATGCGGCCCATCGGCTCGATCGGCTGGCGGGCCGTCGTGAGGGGCGGCTCGGTGCAGTTCATCAGCGCCGAATCGTCGAAGCCGATCACCGACACGTCGCCCGGGACGCTCAGCCCGGCCCTCCGCGCAGCGCGCACGGCGCCGAGGGCGAGGGGATCGCTGGCGCAGACGACGGCCGTGACGCCCTGTGCGAAGAGTCGGGTGGCCGCCGCCTGGCCGGCCTCGAGAGAGTAGCCCGACTCCGCGACGACCGCGGGGGCGGCTCCGGCCTCGGCGAGAACGCGCCGTGCCGCCGCGAGCTTGCGCCGGGACGGCACGTGGTCGCTGGGCCCCACGACGAAGCCGATGCTCGTGTGGCCGAGTTGCAGCAGGTGCCGCACGCTCAGTTCGGCCGCCACGGCGTCGTCGCAACTGACCGTGGCGAAGCCGAGACCGTCGACGGGGGCGTTGATGAAGACGGTCGGCAGGTGCAGGTCGGCGAGCCGCTCGTAGTGGTCGTGCGGGGTCTCGGCGCGCTGGTAGTCGCCTCCGGCGAAGATCACGCCGGACACCCGCTGCTGGAGGAGCAGCTCGATGTAGTCGGCCTCGGAGACCCCGCCCACGGTCTGGGTGCAGAGCACCGGCGTATAGCCGTTCTGCGCGAGCCCGACACTCAGCACCTCGCCGAACGCCGGGAAGATGGGGTTCTGCAGCTCGGGAAGCACCAGCCCGACCAGCCGGGCCCGCTCACCGCGCAGCTTGGTGGGGCGCTCGTAGCCGAGCACGTCGAGAGCGGTCAGCACCTGCTGGCGCGTCGCGTCGGAGACACCGGGCTTGCCGTTCAGCACGCGGCTCACGGTCGCTTCGGACACACCGACTTTTCGGGCTACTTCGGCCAGTCTGCGGGACATGCCGTCACCCTACTGCGCCCTGCAAGAACCCAGCAACATCACGCAAGAACGTGATATGGGTGCCGACCCGGGCAGGGCAGGATCGCAGGACGGGCCGCCCGCGATCCTGCCCGCCGGGGGTGACCTACGAGGTGGGGCTGCCCGGGTTGCCGCTGGCGACGATCGCTCCGTTCACGCCCGCGGGGTAGAAGCCGCCGTGGTCGATCTGGTTCGGGGTCAGGTAGACGATGTTCAGCACGCGCTCGGTCGTCCGGCCGAAGGCGATGCTGTTGGCGTCCGTCGGCACCAGGCTGATCACGTTGTTGACGACGACGCCCTGGTCGTCGTGCGTCGACCCGTCGAGGCTGTCGCGCGCCACCGAGATGGCGTCCGCCTGGTGGTACAGCCCCTTGTCGAGGATCCTGTCGCGGATGATGCCCGCGTGGTAGGCCTCGACCGCGAGAATGCCGGCGGCCGCCCCGAGGTAGGTCTTGTTCGTGATGAGCGGCGCCGCGCCCTTGTAGGCGGTCACTCCGACGTCCTCGAAGATGAACGCGCCGAGGAGGAAGTTCTCCTCGCTCGCGAACGGGTCGAAGGTCTGCCCGGCCTTGATCAGGCCGGCGGCCGTGGCCGCAGCGTTGAAGCTGGCCTTGAGATCGATGGCGGGCCGCGAGACCTTGGCGCCGCCGAGCGCGCCGCGCAGGAAGGCGACGTGAGCCTTCTCGTCGGCCGCGATCTCGGTGGCGATCGACTTGATCGCCCCCGTCTTGAAGGGCACCTTGGAACCGCCGACGACACCGCCCTGCGGGTCGATTCCGTCGATCATCGACGACGGGAGGCCCACGCCGGTGACGGCCCGGAGGTAGAACTCCGCTTCGAGGTACTCGAGGTTGAGCGCGAAGTTGAGGATCGCCGCGTCGGAGACCTCGCCGGCGTCGGCCGCGGCCTTGGCGTCGGCGGCCTTCGTGGAGGCGAAGGCGGGGGCCCCGGACGCGAGGACGGCGACGCCGGCCCCGACTCCCGTGACTCCGGCCGCCGTGAGGAAGCGGCGGCGATCGAGCGAACTCTCGGCGCTCCGGTTGATCGCGTTGCTGATGAAGCGTTTGTCGAACATCGGTGTTCCCTTCTGGGCACTGCAGAGCAGACGACACGGTGGGTGATCGCTGCCGCTCCCAGATGACGGCAACACGTGTCCGAGGGGTCGGGTGGCCCCTCTTAGGGGCACAAGGTAGTCCCGTTTGCCCCCGCTGACCAGAGCCCTGCGCAAATTGGTCCCGCCCGGGGCGTCACGGGCCGGTCAGAGCCACTTGCGGCGCTTGAAGACCCAGTACAGCCCGAAGCCGGCGGCGATCATGAGCAGGATCGCGAACGGGTAGCCGAACTCCCAGTTGAGCTCGGGCATGTTCCTGAAGTTCATGCCGTAGATCGACGCGATGAGGGTCGGGGTGAACAGGATCGCCGCCCACGACGAGATCTTCTTGACCTCTTCGTTCTGCTGGATGCTCTGGTCGGTCTGCCTCCGGGTGACGATCGTCGCGTGGACGGTCAGGGCGTTGTCGAGGATCGAGCGGAACGATCCGACCCGCTCCACGATCAGGAGCGTGTGGTCGAGCACGTCGCGGAGGCTGCGCTGCAGCTCGACGTCGACGCCGTACTTCTCCGAGCCGCGCTGGAGGTTCTCCAGCATCTTCACCAGCGGCACGACGGCCCGCTGGAAGTTGATGACCTCGCGCGAGAGGTTGTAGATGCGCTCGGACAGGCCGGAGCTCTCGTGATCGAAGAGGTCGTTCTCGATCTCGTCGATGTCGTTCTCGAGCCCCGCGATGACGGGCTCGTACTCGTCGACCACCTGGTCGAGGATGGCGTACAGCACCGCTTCCGGACCCTGGGCGAGGAGATCCGGGTTGGCCTCCATGCGCTGACGGACCTTCATCAGGTCGGGCGACTCCGCGTGCCGGATCGTGACCACGAACTCGGGCCCGAGGAAGATGTGCAGCTCACCGAACTCGACGACCTCCTCGGCGTCGACGTACCTGGCCGGTCGCAGCACCGCGAAGAGGATCTCGTCGTAGCGCTCGAGCTTCGCGCGCTGATGGCCGAGCAGTGCATCCTCGACGGCGAGCGGGTGGAGGTCGAACTCGTGGGCGACGGAGCGGACCTCGTCGGGGCTCGGGCGATACAGACCGATCCAGCCCATGCCCGCGTGGGCATGCATCAGCCGGTAGGTCTCGTCGAGGCTTCTCGGGTTCTCGATGCGTTTTCCGGCGACGTACACGCCGTTGTCGATCAGGGGCATGAGGGCAGGATGCCCCGCCCGGGTGAACGATACGGGTCAGGCGCGCCCGCGCCGCACGAGAGCCGCCGAAAGAAAGGCGGCGCCCGCCACGAGTTCGATGGTCCAGTACACGGGGCTCGTCGACCCGAGGAGGGCGATCAGGCCGTAACCGCCCTCGACCATCAGCACGACGCTGAGGCAGGCGACGCCGAGGACGCGCCAGAGGCGGCCGCCGTGCCGGGTCAGGCTCGCAGCCAGGCCGATGACGGGGCCCGCCGCGAGACCGATCACGGTCCACCGGGACGAGAACGGCGCCGAGAAGAAGAAGCCGCGCAGCCCGCTGACGAAGCCGTAGGCCTCGACCATGGCCTCGAAGGCCACGAGCCCGAGGATCGCGCCGAGCACCGGCTTCGCCCGCGACAGCCAGACGAGCAGGAAGGCGAACATGCTCCAGCCGCCCGCCGAGTTGCTCAGCGAGGTGACCCACGACGGCAGGAGCTGCTGCCCGAAGCTCGACAGACCACCCACCAGGAGGCTGCCCAGGATCACGACGGCCGCGGCGACGAGACCGGTCGTCCAGGACGCGGCGACGGTGGAGCGGCGCAGTGGGCGCGGGTCGAGTGGAGTCACCCGTCCACGGTAGAGCGGCCCGGGCGCAGGATCATCCTCCCAGAGGTGGCATGACCTGGTCCTGCGGGTGGACACGCGCGGGGCGCGAGACGGTACCGTCGGGGAATGGTGCCGGACGGGGTGCGGGTCGAGCTGATCGATCTCGACGCGGCGTCCGAGTCCGCGCCGTTCGGCGACGCGGCAGGCGACGCGGCGGTCGGCGACGCGGCAGGCGACGCGGCGGTCGGCGACGCGGCAGGCGTCGCGGCGGCAGGCGAGGCGGCGGCAGAGACACTCGACCCGGGCGAACGGGCGAGGGCTGCCGCGCTGCGGAGCGCGACCGACCGGCGTCGGTACGTCGCGGCGCACGCGTGGCTGCGGCGGCTGCTCGGCGAGGCGACGGGCGTGATCCCGCGGGACGTCGTGATCCTGCGCGGGCCCTGCTCGGCGTGCGGAGAACCGCACGGCAAGCCGTTCGTCGCGCGAGGCCCCCGATTCAGCCTCTCTCGAAGTGGAGGCTGGGCGGCGCTGGCCATCGGAGACACCGGCGAACTCGGCATCGATCTCGAAGCGGCGCAGGATCACGAGCGACTCGCCCCGCTCCGCGACTCGCTGCTGGCGCCGGGCGAGTCCTCCGACGACCTGTTGCGCACCTGGGTGCGCAAGGAGGCGCTCCTGAAGGCCTCCGGCGAGGGGCTCACCCGCGCCATGACGACCCTGCGCGCCGACGACGAACGGGTGCACGACCTGTCACTCCCGTCGGGACTGCGGGGTGCGGTGGCGCTGTTCACCGACGCGTCACGGCCGTCCGCTAGGGTGCGGCGCCGATGAGCCCTTCGCCTGAACCGACGCCCGGCCTCCTCCGAGGGTCCGCCCGGACGCCCGCGCCCCGCACTCTGATCGACGTGTTGAACGCCACCGTCGCCGAGCACCCGGAGGCGTCCGCGCTCGAGGACGAGCAGGGGGCGCTGAGCTACCGCGAGCTGGCCATCCGCGTTCGGTCCGTCGCCTCGGCGCTGGGAGCGGCAGGAGTCGGGCGAGGCGACCGGGTCGGCGTCAGGATGCCGTCCGGCGACCGCTCGCTCTACGTGGTCATCCTCGGGGTGCTGGCCGCGGGCGCCGCGTACGTCCCGGTCGACGCCGACGATCCGGAGGAGCGCGCCGCACTCGTGTTCTCGGAGGCGGGGGTGGTGGGAGTCGTCGGGGATTCGGGGGTACTCGTCCGCGACGGGGGTCCGTCGAGCTGCTCGCGGCGGCGGCGTCCGGGTCCAACCCGTCGTCCGTGATCCTGCCCGCCCTGGCGCAGCCCGACGACGACGCGTGGATCATCTTCACCTCGGGGTCGACGGGCACGCCCAAGGGCGTCGCCGCGAGTCACCGCTCGGCCGCCGCGTTCGCCGACGCGGAGGCGCGCCTGTTCCTCGCCGGAGACTCGACGCTCTCCGACGGCACCGGTGAGGGCGGCCCGCTCGGGCCGGGCGACCGCGTGCTCGCCGGCCTCAGCGTGGCGTTCGACGCCTCCTGCGAGGAGATGTGGCTCGCCTGGCGGAGCGGCGCCTGCCTGGTGCCGGCGCCGCGGTCGCTCGTGCGGAGCGGAGCGGACCTCGGACCCTGGCTCGTCCTGCACGGCATCACCGTCGTGTCGACCGTGCCGACCCTGGCCGGTCTCTGGCCGGCCGAGGCCCTCGAGAGCGTGCGCCTGCTCATCTTCGGCGGCGAGGCACTGCCCCCGGAGATCATCGACCGGGTGGCCACCGAGGGCCGCGAGGTCTGGAACACCTACGGCCCGACCGAGGCCACGGTCGTCACGACCGGCGCGCGCGTCTTCCCGGGCGAGGCGGTGCGCATCGGCCTGCCGCTCGACGGCTGGGACGCCGCGGTCGTCGACGCGTCCGGCCACCCCGTCGCCGACGGCGAGGTGGGCGAGCTCATTATCGGCGGGGTCGGCCTGGCGCGCTACCTCGACCCTGCCAAGGACGCCGAGAAATACGCGCCGCACGAAGGACTCGGCTGGGAGCGCGCCTACCGCTCGGGTGACCTCGTGCGCTTCGAACGAGACGGCCTGGTCTTCCAGGGTCGCGTCGACGACCAGGTGAAAGTCGGCGGGCGGCGGATCGAGCTCGGCGAGATCGAGGCGGCCCTGCTCGCTCTGCCGGGCGTCGGCGGAACCGCTGCCGCGGTGCGGACGACCGACGCCGGCAACCAGGTCCTCGTCGGCTACCTGGCGGTGCAGGGCGCCGCGGGCTTCGACCGCGCGACGGCCGTGGCCCGCCTTCGCGAGGAGCTGCCCGCGGCCCTCGTGCCGCTGCTCGCGCTGGTCGAGGGCGACCTCCCGACGAAGACCTCCGGCAAGATCGACCGCGACGCCCTTCCGTGGCCGCTGCCGCCGACGGGAGTCGACGAGGCATCCGGCGGGATGACGCCCGACGAGGTGATCCTGGCGGCCGACTGGCAGGCGGTGCTCGGGCTCCCCGTCGACGACTCGGCCGCGAACTTCTTCGACCTCGGCGGCGGATCGCTCGCCGCGGCGCAGCTCGTCGCGAGAATCCGGCAGCGCGACCCCGAGTTCACGGTCGCCGAGATCTACGCCCACCCGCGCTTCGGCGCCATGGTCGACGCGCTCGCGCTCCGAGCGGGATCGGCCGCCACGCCGAGCGACGACTACCACCGCAGCAGCCCGACCCCGCTGCGGATGCAGTGGCTGCAGACGCTGCTCGGCATCCCCCTGCACGTCCTGAGCGGAGCTCGCTGGGTGACGTACGCGCTCACGGCCTCGAGCATCCTGCACGCCGCCGGCCTGACCGCGCTGCCCGTGGTCTCGCTCTGGCTGCTGCTCCCGCTCCTCGTCGTGGTCGTCACTCCGTTCGGTCGCATGGCGATCTCGGTCGTGAGCGCGAGGATCCTGCTCGCCGGGGTGACGGCCGGCGACCACCCGCGCGGCGGCGGCGTGCACCTGCGACTCTGGCTCGCCGAGCAGATCGCGCACCAGATCGGCGCGGTCGGCCTCGCCGGCGCCCCCTGGGTGAGCTACTACGCCAGAGCCCTCGGCGCCAGGATCGGGCCCGACGTCGACCTCCACGCGCTGCCCCCGGTCACCGGGATGCTCCGAATCGGCCGCGGCGCCTCCATCGAACCCGAGGTCGATTTGTCCGGCTACTGGATCGACGGCGACACCGTGCGCATCGGGGCGATCAGGATCGGCGCAGGATCCACGGTGGGCATGCGCTCGACGCTGCTGCCGGGAACCAGGATCGGCAAGAACGCGTCGGTCGCGCCGGGCTCCGCGGTCTTCGGCCGGGTGCGCTCGGGGCAGGAGTGGGCAGGATCCCCCGCAGCCCGACAGGGGAAGAACCGCACCTGGTGGCCGGCCTCGCGCCCCGCGGCCGCTCGCCGCTGGCTCGTCGCCTACGGCCTCTCGTCCGTCGTGCTGTCGCTGATCCCGGTCGCGTCGATCGCCGCCGGCGGAGCGGTACTCGCCACCGGGATGGCCGGCTCAGCGACGCTCGGCGACGCGTTCTGGAGGGCGCTGGCGCTGCTCGTCCCCGGGATCCTGCTGACCGGCTTCACCGCGGCCGTCCTCGTGGTCGCGTTCGTCCGGCTGCTCGCGCTTGGCGTCGCCGAGGGAACCTCTCCCGTGCGGTCGCGGGTCGGCTGGCAGGTCTGGAGCACCGAACGGCTGCTCGACCTCGCGCGCACGTTTCTCTTCCCGCTCTACTCGAGCCTGTTCACACCCGTCTGGCTCCGGCTGCTCGGCGCCCGCGTCGGACGCGACGTCGAAGCCTCGACGGTGCTACTGCTGCCGTCGATGACGACCATTCGCGACGGGGCGTTCCTCGCCGACGACACCCTGGTCGCCTCCTACGAGCTCGGTGGCGGATACCTCCGCGTGGCGCGCGCCGAGATCGGCGAACGGGCGTTCCTCGGCAACTCGGGCATGACCGGCCCCGGCCACGCGGTCCCGCGCGACGGTCTGGTCGCCGTGCTCTCGGCGGCACCCCGCACGTCGAAGCCGGGCTCGTCGTGGCTGGGCTCGCCCGCGGTGCGCCTCCGCCGGACCGTCGCCGTGACGGACGAAGCGCTCACCTTCCGTCCGCCGGCCGCCATCCGCACCGCACGGATCCTCTGGGAGCTCGGTCGATTCGTCCCGGTGGTGGTGACCTGCCTGATCGGGACGCTCCTCGCCTTCGCGCTCCTCGCCATGACGTCCGCGATCGGCCCGGGATGGACGATCCTGCTCTCGGGACCCGTCATGCTCGTCGTCGGCGCCGTCGCGGCCTCGGTCTCGACCGTCGCGAAATGGGCCCTGATCGGCAGGATCACGGTCTCCGAGAAGCCGCTCTGGTCGTCGTTCGTCTGGCGGAGCGAGGTCGCCGACGTCTTCATCGAGCTGTGCGCGGCGCCGTGGTTCGCCCAGGCGGCCGCGGGGACCCCTGCTTTGGTCTGGTGGCTGCGCTCCTCGGCGCCTCCATCGGACGCGGCGTCTGGACCGACAGCTACTGGCTCCCCGAGGCCGACCTGGTCCGCCTCGGCGACGCTTCCACGGTCAATCGGGGCTGCGTCGTGCAGACGCACCTCTTTCATGATCGAATCATGAGCATGGACACCGTCACCCTCGGCGCCGGCTCGACGCTCGGCCCCCACAGCGTCGTCCTGCCGGCTGCCACGATCGGCTCGCACGCGACCGTCGGCCCCGCATCGCTCGTGATGCGCGGCGAGGAGTCCCGGTCGGGAGCCGCTGGTCGGGAAACCCGATCGGCCCGTGGCGCGAGGTGCGGTTCGCCGACTACCACGCCGGCGCGACGTCCTGATGGTCGGGCCCTACCTGCCCGACAGCGGAAACGCCGGCTACCGCACGCTCTCGTACGACCTGGAGCTCGCCTATCGGGTGGCCACGAACCGACTCGACGGCACCGCGACGATCCGGGCGATCGCGACCGCCGACCTCACCCGGTTCTCCTTCGACCTGACCCGGCTGCGGGCGTCGAAGGTGAGAGTCGACGGCACGAAGGCGTCCCGCTACACGCAGTCGACCGCCAAGCTCGTCGTCACGCCCGCGGAGACGATCGAAGCGGGCGAGGAGTTCGTCACGGTCGTGGACTACTCCGGGTCACCCGCGCCCCGCAACAGCGTCTGGGGAACCGTCGGCTGGGAAGAGCTGACCGACGGCGTGATCGTGGCGGCTCAGCCGAGCGGCGCCCCCACCTGGTTCCCCTGCAACGACGATCCGGGCGACAAGGCCCCTTACCGCATCCGCGTCACCACCGAGCAGCCGTACGCCGTCGTCTGCAACGGGCTCCTCTCGCACCGCACGACCAGGTCGGGCAGGACCACGTGGGAGTACGTCCAGAAGGAACCCACCTCCACCTACCTCGCCACCGTGCAGATCGGCCGCTACGAGCTGGTGCCCGCCGTACTGGCCGGGGTTCCCGGAGTTCTCGCCGGGCCGCCCGCGCTGCGGTCACGCATCGGACACGACTTCGGGTCGCTACCCGAAATGATGACGTGCTTCGAGTCGCTGTTCGGTCCGTACCCGTTCGAGGGCTACACGGTCGTCGTCACCGAGGACGACCTCGAGATCCCGCTCGAGGCCCAGGGCATGGCGATCTTCGGGGCGAATCACGCCGACGGCCGCTCCGGAGCCGAGCGGCTCGTCGCCCACGAACTCGCCCACCAGTGGTTCGGCAACAGCGTCGGCCTGTCGAACTGGGGTGACATCTGGCTCAACGAAGGGTTCGCCTGCTACTCGGAGTGGCTCTGGTCCGAGGCATCGGGTGGCACCTCAGCGGAGCGCCACGCCGCTGCCGCCCACGCCCGACTCGCCCGACTCCCGCAGGATCTCGTGGTCGGCGACCCGGGGCCGGACGACATGTTCGACGACCGCGTCTACAAGCGCGGGGCGCTCACCCTCGCGGCGCTCCGGGCGACGGTCGGCGACGACGTGTTCTTCGCGATCCTGCGCTCGTGGACCTCTCGGCACCGCCACGCCGTCGCGACGACGGCCGACTTCGTGCTGCTCGCCGTCGAGGTGTCGGGCGACCAGGAGCTGCCCGACCTCTTCGAGGCGTGGCTGTCGCGTCGGGCGTTGCCGCCGCTGCCTCCTGCTCACAGCCGCGGGCGGGCGTAAGTCGCCTGTGCGTTGGACGCCGCCCGGCGGCGTCTCTCGAGGGGTCTCAGCCATCACGCCTGGAAATATTGCCGCAGAGTATCGGGCTCCTGTTTGACATTTTATCTTTCGGTTCGCCAAACTGACGACGGGTAGGACGCTCTGTCGAGCGTCCTGCCCTGCCTCGGTCAGCTGCAACTGCTGAGGCATCCCGATCGGCAGAACTACTGCCGCTCGAGAATCGAACGGTACTGAAATGCAACGCAAGAATAATCGCCGGAACCTGAGACAGAGCGCAATCGCGGTCGTCGTCCTGGCTTCGATGGGCGTGCTCGGTGTATCCACATCCGCCACCGCCGTCACACCGAACAGCGTCGCGGCAGCATCCCCTGCGACGTCGTCTGCTTCGTCTGCAGCAAGTGGAGAGCGTCACCCCGCCTCCCCGCCATCCCACCTCCCCGAAAGCCATGATGCAGAAGACTCCTCCACAGCAAACAGATGATTCAGGGCTGGTCGTCGATGGATTGACCAAGTCATACGGCCCCAAAACAGTCGTCGACCAAGCTACGTTCATGTGCCCGCGAGGCACTATCACCGGGTTTGTCGGCCCCAACGGCTCCGGCAAATCGACGACCATTCGAATGATCGTCGGACACGTACTGGCGACGTCAGGAACAGCGACCTTCGACGGAATCCCCTTCCGCATGCTTCCCGAACCAGGCCGAACAGTCGGTGTTCTCATCGACGCGAGCGCTCAGCATCCGGGGAGATCGGTCCAGGAGACTGCAACACTGGCAGCTCTCACGATGGGTATTTCCGGCGACCGAACCAGGACCTGCCTCGCTGCGGTCGGTCTCGACTCCGTGCGACGAAAGAACGTGGGCGCGCTTTCGCTCGGAATGCGCCAGCGCCTGGGCCTTGCGATTGCATTGCTCGGTTCACCCCGATACCTCGTGCTCGACGAACCCGCCAACGGTCTGGATCCCGAAGGCATCCTGTGGTTGCGCGAATTCTTGCTCGGCTACGCTGCGAGTAGCGGTACCGTTCTTATCTCCAGCCACCAGCTCTCGGAGATCCAAGCCGCAACGTCCCGCGTCATCGTAATCGACCGCGGTCACGCGTCACTCTCACTCCTCGACGAGCAGAGTCACCAGCCAGTCACTCGCGTCTCGGCCGCAGATCTGCAAGGTCTTTCTCACGCCCTGACTCTGCGGGCTGTCCCGTTCAAGCCGACGTCAGGTGGGAGAGCCCTGCTCGCATACGGCTCACCCGAACACGTGGGCCAAGCGGCATGCGCCGCCGGAGTCCCACTTTCGCTCCTGACCCCGGAAGAGCACACTCTGGAGCAAGCGTTCCGAGAAACGACTTCCGGCGAATACACGGGCGCAACCGGGAGCGACCTCCTGCCATTGCTCGCGAGCGAGAGTGCTTCATGAAGTGGCGGTTAGTCCGAGTCGAGCTTCGTAAATGCATCGACACCCGTGCATCTCGGACCTTGCTGCTGGTGTTTGTCGCCCTCAGTACCGGTGCGGCACTTCTGTCCTTGAGCACGTCGCCGACACTGAGTGAGTTCCTCGCCGCCGCGGTCCTGCCCTTGCCGTTGCTCCTGCCCGTTCTGGCAATCCTCGCCGTGACCTCGGATTGGACTCAACGATCTGCCGTGACGACGTTCGCCCTCGTGCCGCGGAGGCACCAGATATTCGCGGCACGAGCGTTGGCGGCGTTACTCCTGGTTCTCTCAACCGTGGCAGTGACAGTGGTGATCTCGGCCGCTGTCTTCGTCTGCCTTGATCCAGCGGAAGCCTCGCAGACGGATTTGGACGATCTCCGCCAGACCGCGTGGTCCATCCTGGCAATTTCAATCGCGGCTTCACTCTCGGGCGTTGCAATCGGCTCGCTAGTCCTGAACACTCCGCTCGCCATCGTCATGACGATGCTGCTTCCCATCACCTACGACGTGACCATCGGTGCGCACTTTACGACCGTCGCGCCATGGATCTCCAGTCTTGCTTTCAGCCAGTGGCTTGCCAATCCGCAGTGGACGTGGCTCGCGCGCTTCGACAATACGATCGGGCTCGGTTCGGCGCTCTGCTCGCTGCTCCTGTGGGTCGTCACTCCACTCGCCGCCGGCTGGTTACGTCAGACGAAAAAAGAGGTCAAATGAGCAACGACACCGGGAGCCGTCCCGGACGCATCCGATTCGACGTCGTCTTCGTGCGCTGCGTCGCGGCTCTCGTGCTTGCCGGAGCATCCCTGGTGCTGGTCCTGCTCGAGGCGAAGTTGTCACTCCTGCCCCTTGTCGCCGGGTTCGGCCTCATCACCCGGGGTGCGCAGATCAAGAACCGGCACGAACCCCCATCACGTTCCTGCTGATGGTGCCGGTGATCGTGGCGATCGTCGTGTCGATGATCCGGCAGAGCGGCTAGCCGGCTGGGGCAGCGGCTCCCGCGAGCGCTGCGAGGCACAGCTACAGGACGAGCTCGTAGCAGAGCGAGAACGGGATCGTCGACGCGTAGGGCTCGTAGATCGGGATCGGCGTGTAGCCGGAACGCTCGTAGAGGCGCACGGCCTCGGGCTGGCGATCGCCGGTCTGCAGGATGATGCGGCGAGCGCCTCCCGCGCGGGCGGCCTTCGCGAGCTCGGTCATCAGCAGCGCGCCGATGCCTGCCCCGCGGCGCGACGCGTCGACGATTACGCGCTTCATCTCCCAGTCGCCGCGAAGGTCTTTCAGCGCGGCGTGCCCGACGGGAACTCCGTCCGCATCGCTCACCAGCACCGTGACGAACACCTTCCCCGGATCGACGGCCAGTGATCGCTCCAGTTCTTCCTGCTCGGCGGGAGAGAGCGCGTTCTGCTTGTCGGCGTACCGCGCGTCCATCTCGACCTCCATCGAGTGGCGGAGGGCTTCGGCTCGGGGATCGTTCCAGTCGACGTGCTCGACGGTCAGGGCAGGGAGTTCGTTCACACGGAACATTCTGTCGCACGCCGCGGGGCGCTTGCGCGTCGGTGCGGGCGTCGGCGGGCTCGGGGTCGTGGGTGCGGGGCGGCTGCTGCGGGCAGGAGTCGGCGGGTCGGGGCCGCTGGCGGGCGTGTGCGGGCGGCTGTCGGCTAGTGCGGGCGGTAATGGGCAGGTGCGGGCGGTGCGGGCAGGTGCCGGCGAGTGCGGGCGGTGCCGGCGGGCGCGGGCGGTGCCGGCAGGAGTCGGCGGGCGTGGGCGGCAGTGGGCGGGTGCCCGCGCGCCCGCCGACAGCAACCGCAGCCCGCCCACACCACAGAGGCACCCACCCGCGGGGGACGCCCGAGGCGTGCCGCTCGCCGTCGGCCGGAGGCAGCGCGGGCACGTCGGCGGGTCCGGGCGGCAGTGGGCGGGTGCCCGCGCACCCGCCGACAGCAACCGCAGCCCGCCCACACGGCGCAGGCGCCAGCCACACGGCACAGGCGCCAGCCGCACGGCGCAGACACCACGCGCACAGCGCAGGCACCAAACGACGCGAGCGAGACCGCGGGCGTCAGGCGCCGCGACGCGCGAGCGCCACGAGGTAGCGACAGGGCGCCGCCGTCTCGTTCTCGTACGCGCAGGGCGCCGGGGCACCGAGCTGCAGACAGTCGCCCGCCTCGAGCCGGTGCGTGACGTCGCCCTCGTCGAACCGGAGGCTGCCCTCGAGCACCCAGATCTGGTGGTGGGTGAAGGCGTAGGAGTCGGCCGGGTACGCGATCCTGACGCCGGCGGGGAGGTCGACCTCGACGAGTTCGATCGCGCCCCCGGCCCCCGGCGACACGGCCCGCCGCCGGTACCCCGTCTCGGGATCCTGCGAGACCGACTGATCGGCGCGCGTCGAGATCCTGCCTGAGGCGCTCTGCCCCTCCGCCCGGGCGATCAGCTCGGACAGCGTCATCCCGAGGGCGGCCGTCAGGCGACCGAGCAACGCCGCCGTCGGCTGCACGTCGCCACGCTCGATCTTGCCGATCATGGCGCGCGAGACGCCCGAGCATTCGGCGAGCGCGCTGACGCTGAGGTCGTGCGCGAGTCGGGCGTCGGCGAGAGCTGCGGCGAGCGAAGCGGTGAGGGCATCGACATCGGTCATGACTGTCACTATACGACTCACTGTGGCTACTATGGTGCCATGTCGAGCTTCCTGGTCCGCGATGCCACCGAGCACGACGCCGCGCGATGCCGCGACGTCTACGCCCCGTACGTCGAGTCCACGGCGATCACGTTCGAAGAAGAGGTGCCCTCCACCGACGAGATGCGCAGCAGGATCACCGCTGCGCAAGCCGCTCACGCCTGGCTGGTCCTTGAAGACGAACAGGATCAGCGCGTGCTCGGGTACGCCTACGCCGGCCCGTTCGCAAAGCGGGCTGCCTATCGCTGGGCCGCCGAGGTCAGCGTCTACCTGGCGGGTGGCGAGGGGCGGCGAGGAGGCGGTCGCGCGCTCTACGGAGCGCTGTTCCCCCGGCTGGTCGACCGCGGGTTCCGCATCGCGATGGCATGCATGACCCTGCCGAACGAGGCCAGCGTCGGCCTCCACGAGTCGCTCGGGTTCGAACGGGTGGCCACCTACCCCGAGATCGGCTGGAAGCTCGGCGCCTGGCACTCGACGGCGTGGATGCAACGGCGATTGCCCGGGGCCTCCGACCCGGCCACCCCTCCCGCTGAACTCCGCTGACCGCGACCGCTGGACTCCGGTGACCGCTGACCGCGACCACGAATCGGACACGACCGCGACCACGACCACGACCACCGCCGCCGGGGCCGGGGCGGCGACCACCACCACGACCAAGCCCACCACCACCGCCGCCACCGCCGCCACCACGACCACGACCACGACCACGACGACCACGACCACCACGAAAGCGACCCTCGACCCCGCACACGCGTGGTCGAGAGCCGCTCGCGGTCGCGAGACGACGCGCTAGGGAGCAGCCACCAGCTCCGCCTCCGGCGAGACGGCGTCGGGGTCGAGGGCCGGGGCGCGGCGCACGATGCCGGACGGAAGGAACAGCGCCAGGACCGCCGACCCGAGGAGCACGCTGGCCCCGACGACGACGGCAGGCACCGCCGCCGACACGTACCCGGTGGGTGTGAGCTGTCCTCCGGCGCCCGTGAAGACCGCCGTCAGAACGGCGATGCCGAGTGCGACGCCGATCTCACGCAGGGTCGAGTTCGTCCCCGAGGCCTTGGCGTGGTCGTCCGGCGCCATGTTGACCAGCACCGCCGTCGAAATCGGCGCGAAGACGAGGCCCATGCCGATCCCGGCGAGTAGGAAGCCGGGGAGCATCGTCAGGTACGCGACGTCGGCGGTCATGGTCAGGGCGATCTCGAAGAGGCCACCCGAGAGCAGGACCATCCCGGCCACGATCAGCGCGCGGGTTCCGACCCGGGGCACGAAGAGGCCGGTGAGCGGCGCCACGACCATCGGCGCGAGAGTCCAGGGCATCGTCGCGACGCCCGCCTCCAACGGGGTCTTCCCCTGCACAACCTGCAGGAACTGGATCAGGATGAAGACCGCCCCGAACGAGCCGAAGCTGAAGGTCATGCCGACGAGGTTGGCGAGCGAGAAGCTCCGGTCGCGGAACAGCCGCAGAGGCAGCAGCGGCGCGGCGGTCAGTGATTCACGGACCAGGAAGCCGGCGATGAGGAGGGCGCCGGCGATCAGCGAGCCGAGCACCTGGAAGCTGCTCCAGCCCGCATCGTTGCCCCGGACGATCCCGAAGACGAAGCCCAGGATCCCGAGACCGGCCAGCAGGACTCCGAGGAGGTCGGCCCGCACCCGCTCGCCGAAGCTGTTCGGAAGGGCGGCGAGCGCCAGCGGAATGGCGATGATCCCGACGGGGACGTTGATCCAGAAGATCGACTCCCAGCTCCAGCCCTCGACGACGGCTCCGCCGATCAACGGGCCGAGCGCCACGCCGAGCCCCGAGACGCCGCCCCAGATGCCGATGGCGAGCGGGCGAGACTTCGCCGACACGGCTCCGACGAGCAGCGTGAGCGACAGCGGCATGATGGCGGCCGCGCCGGCGCCTTCGAGCGCTCGGGCGGCGATGAGCGCGGACGTCGACGTGCTGAGTGCCGCGAACGCGCTGGCCAGCGTGAAGAGGACGATGCCGAAGACGAAGAGGCGACGACGGCCGAAGCGGTCGCCGAGGCTCACGGCGAGGAGCATCAGGGCCGCGAACGACAGCGTGTAGGCGTTGGTGATCCACTGCAGGCTCTCGACCGAGGAGCCGAGCTTCTCGTGGATGACGGGCAGCGCGCTGGTGACGACGAGGTTGTCGAGGGTGGCCATGAACATGGGCAGTGAGGCGGCGACCATGGCCAGCCAGACGGGAATGCGACGAGCGTTCGAGCGAGTGGACACGACGGCTCCTTCGGAAGAATCGAATTGTTGTAATCGGATGATTACTAGACCGTAGTAATCGACTGATAACATGTCAAGCATGGCCATCAAGAAAAGTTCGGCACCGGCTGCGACGGCAGCCCGGATGCCCGCTGCGCAGCGACGCGACCTCATCCTCGCGGCCGCCACCGAGCTCTTCGCTCAGCGCGGCTACCACGGCACGACGACCGACCAGATCGCGCAGGCGGCCGGCATCAGCCAGCCCTACGTCGTGCGCATGTTCGGTACGAAAGAGCAGTTGTTCCTCGAAGTGCTCGACCGCGCACTGCAGACGCTGTTCGTCGCCTTCCGGGCCGCGCTCCCCGATCCTGGTGACGGATCGAAGCTGACGCAGCGACTCGGCACCGCCTTCGTCGACCTGGTCGGATCGGTCGGGCTCCACCGCACCCTGCTGCACGCCTTCGTCTCGGGCAACGACCCGGTGATCGGGGCGGCCGCGCGCAAGGGGTTCGTCGGCATCTACACGTTTTTGCGCGACGAGGCGCACTTCGAGCCCGTAGACGTGCAGCAGTTCCTGGGCTACGGAATGCTCATGAGCGTGCTGCTCGGCATCGAACTGCCGTCGACCTTCGGCACGGACGCCGACGCCGACGAGCTGATGAACGTCGCCTTCGGCGACAAGTGCGGCGTCGTCCTCGCCGTCGCGGGGCCCGACGCGGCCTGACCCGAGAGAACCCCTCGCTCTCGAGCGCCTCTCCGAGACGACCGATGCACCCGACATGCTCGAGGCGGCGGAGAGTCACCGGGATTCCGGGCCGGAATCCCCAGCCCGCGCCGGCCAGAGGGCCGAGGCGTCGACGACGAGGTCGGCGCGGTCGCGGGTGGTGCGCACGAGCGAAGCGTTGCGCTCGTCGGGCCCGTTCGCCCAGGCCGTCGCCTGCTCCGGCGGTTTGCCGAAGGCGATGTGGCGCGCCACCAGCCACTCGAGCCGCAGGTCTCGGGGCGTGTCGACGAACCACACCTCGTCGAAGGCAGCCCGCACCCGCGGCCAGGGGTCCCGGTCGACGAGCAGGTAATTGCCCTCGCTGATCACGACGGGGATCGCGGGATCGACCAGGATCGACGACCCGATGCTCTCCTCGACCTCGCGGAGGTACGCCGGGGCATAGACGCCCTCGCCCGCAACGGGCGCGCGCAGGCGTTCCAGCAGCGCCAGGTAGCCGTGAGCGTCGAACGTGTCGATGGCCCCCTTCCTGTCGGCGCGTCCCAGGCGTACCAGTTCGGCGCCTGCCAGGTGGAACCCGTCCATCGGGACGACCACGGCGTCGCCCAGCGCCGCAGCGAGGGCGGCCGCGACCGTGCTCTTCCCGCCCCCGGGTTCGCCCGCGATTCCGAGCAGGACCCGGGATCCTGCTCTCTTCTTCTGGATCGCTCGGACACGCTGGACCAGGTCGTCGATCTGCACGTGACAAGTCTGTCGTGCCGCGCGGTTCTGTGACGGTTCGATTAACTCCGGAGGGTTCCTGAACGCCGAGAGCGCCAGGACGGACGACAATGTGCTCATGGAATCCGATTTGAGAATTGTCAGCTACAACCTTCGCGAGCACCTCGCGATCGGCGAGTTGACCGCTCTCGTCGACGCTCACGCGATGGACGTCCTCTGCCTGCAGGAGTGCGACAGCACCGACATCCCCGACGAGATCAACGGCCTGACCCTGGCGGCGTCGACGAAGACCAACCGCCTCGGGCTCGCGCTCTACTACAGCGAAGAGCGCTTCGAACTTCTCGGGACGAGCCTGTTCGCTCTCATGAAGTCGATGCACGACCGCGTGATGGCGCCCGCCCACGAGCGTCTGCTCGCTGCGAGACTGCGTGACCGGCAGACGGGTCACGAGCTCATCGTCGCCGACTTCCACGCGGCGCCTCTCACAGCGTCGAACTCTCTCCGACGCAAGCAGATCGGGCTCGCGCACGAGAAGCTCAACGAGCTCGCCGACGGCGTTCCGACCGTGATGGTGGGCGACTTCAACTACCCCTGGTTCCGGCAGGGACTCCGCAGGCACCTGCTGAAGACGGGCTATGAACTCTCCATCACCGAAGAGCCCACCTACGCCCGCTCGGGCTTCCGCGGCCACTTCGACTTCGCCACCACCATGGGCATGCAGATCGCCAGCGTGCTGTCGCTCCCCCAGGGCAAGTCGGATCACCGACCGATCCTGCTCCTCGCGAGCGTCGCCGCCGTCGGCGTCTGAGCCGGTCCGGCACGCAGGATCACCGGCTGCGCAACGCCCGATCGAGGCGAACATCCCGGCAAGAATGTTTTCCTCAGATGTTGCTGCTCGGTCGGTGATCTGATTAGTATCTTGATTACGCCACTGATCCGGCGGTGGCGGGAGCTCTTTATTCGGGTAAGAGACTCCCGCCCTTTCTTTTCGTTCCTCAGCCGACGACCGCGCATGTCGGAATGTGTCTCGACTGTCGACGCCGGAGGCCGCCGTCTCAGAAAGAAACGTACCGACCGGTACGTGTACGATTTCCAGGGCTTCCGGTGCGCCAGCGGCACCGGGCCGCGAGGGGATGGTGCATGGCCGACGACACGAATTCGCGCACGCTGCTGCGCGAACGCATCCACGGCCAGATCCTGCGCGCCATCCTCGACGGCACCCTGAAACCCGGCGAACGCCTCCGTGACGACGAACTCATCGCCTGGCTCGGCACGTCGCGCGCGCCGATCCGCGAAGCCCTCACGCAACTGGCCGACCTCGGCGTCGTCGAGATGTCGCCGAACCGCTTCACGAAGGTGGCGCAGATCTCCCCGCGCCTCTACGCCGAGAGCGCGTCCGTCTGGGCGACCCTCGTGACCCGGGCCATGCACTGGGGCATCCTCGATTTCCCGCCCGATCAGCTGCCGATTCTCGAAGCCCTGAACGAGACACTGCGCACGACCCAGGCCAAAGACTTCCCGCCCGGCCCGACGCCGATCGACGGTTTCGTCGGGGTGATCGTCCAGCACTGCTCGAACCAGGTGCTGCTCGACAGCATCCGGGTGCACGACCCGCTGCTTCAACTCGGCGTGAACCGGTACAAGGGCTTCATGAAGACGGAGCCGATCCACCTGTACTTCATCGAACTGATCCGGCGCTGCCGCGACCACGACGTCACTGGCTTCGAAGCGGGCATGCGCGCCTTCCTCTCCGGCCCGATGCGCGCCTACACGCAGGAGATGACCGGCTTCCACGGCTTCAGCGACTACGAGGGGAGCCACGGTGCCGGTTCCGAACAGTAGCCCGGGCTCTCAGGCGGCCATCCAGCCCGCCCGTCGACTCCTGACCGACGACGTCTACGACCGACTCCAGGACGACATCGTCCGGGGGCGGTTGGCCGGCGGACAACGCATCCACGACATCGAACTCGCCGGCCAGCTGGGCTTCTCGCGCGCCACCGTCCGGACCGCTCTCCTGCGTCTGACCCAGCTCGGGCTCGTCGAGACGGTTCCCAACCTCTACACCCGCGTCACGTCGATCGACCTGGTGCGCTACCTCCAGACGCAGGACACCGCGCGGGCGCTGTACCTCTTCGCCGCCCGCTACGCGACGCCCGTCCTGACGGACGCGCACCTGGCGATCCTGACGGACTGGTCGACGAGTCTCGGCAGCGGCCGCGTCGATCCCGAGGCCATCTTCACCGGAAAGGCGTCGAACGGCTTCTTCCAGGTCTTCCTCGACGCCCTCGACAACGGTCCGCTGCAACGCACGATCCAGCGGTTGCGCCCGCACCTGCTGCGCGTCATGGGCCAGTACTCCGAGCTGCTGCCCTCCGGCGAGATCGACGCCACGCTGCTGAGCACCATCGAGGCGGCGTCGCGGCGCGACCCCGACGCGACCGCGGAGGCGCTGACGGCCTACTACGAGGGGCCGCTCGAGACGTTCCACGCTCGGCTCGCCGCCCAGCCGGAGTTCACGGCCGGCTGAGGGCCCGGTCCGCGCGCGTGCCCCTCGGCCGGGCCAGGCCGTCGTGATCCTGCCCGCCCTTTGTGTACCCGTGTGACGGCGCGCTGTCGGCGCGCAGGTCGCTCGGTTAGCCTTCGTTGACCACTACCCGCCGGTCAGCGTGACCGCCAGAAAGCCGAGAAACCGCCATGACCTCCTCCGAGTTCGACTTCGACACCCGTCAGATCCATGCGGGCACGAAACTCGATTCGGACTTCGGCGCTCGGCTGAGCCCCGTCTACCAGACCGCCGGATTCGTCTTCGACTCGTTCGACGACGGCGAGGGCCGCTTCAACGGCACCGTCGAGGGCCAGGCCTACTCGCGCACGGACAACCCCACGAACGCCGCCGTGGCCCGGCGCCTCGCCGACCTCGAGGGCGGCATCGGCGGCCTCCTGACCTCGAGCGGCACCGCGGCGATCGCCGCCACCCTCAACAGTCTCGTCGTCGCGGGCGACCACGTGCTCGCCACCGACAGCCTCTACGAGGGCACACGCACGCTCTTCTCCAACAGCTTCGCGCGCCAGGGCGTCGAGGTCGAGCTGATCTCCGCCGACGCTCCGGACGACGTCTGGAAGCGCGCGATCCGACCGACCACCAAGGCGCTGTTCACCGAGACGATCCCCAACCCGAAGAACGACGTCGTCGACCTCGAGCGCCTCGCCGGGATCGCCCACGCGGGCGGGTTCCCCCTCGTCGTCGACAACACGGTCGCCACCCCCTACCTGAACCGTCCCATCGAGCACGGCGCCGACATCGTGATCCACTCGACGTCGAAGTGGCTCTCCGGTCACGGTGCCGTCATCGGCGGCGTCGTGATCGACTCAGGCACGTTCGACTGGTCGTCGCAGAGCGCGCGGTTCCCGAACATCGCCGTCGCGAGCAACCGCGGCGTCGCGTCGTTCGTCGAACGCTTCGGTCGCTTCGCGTTCCTCAGCTACCTCAAGAGCGTCACGGCCCTCGACTACGGCCCGACCCTGCCGGCGACCAGCGCGTTCCTCCTGCTGCAGGGAATCGAGACGCTGTCGCTCCGGATGGACCGACACGTCGCGAACTCGCTTGCGCTGGCCCAGTGGCTGGAACACCACGACGAGGTCGCCCACGTGGCCTATCCGGGTCTGGTCTCCGACGCGTCGTACGCGCGGGCGCAGAAGTACCTCCCGCAGGGGGCCGGCGCCGTCGTCACGTTCGAACTCGCCGGCGGACGCGAGGCGGCTCGCGCGTTCATCGACTCGCTGCAGCTGATCAGCAAGATGACCCACCTCGGCGACGTACGGACACTCGCGATCCACACCGGCTCGACGATCCACGGCCACCTGACCGAAGACGAGCGGCTGTCCCGGGGAATCACGCCCGGCACGATCCGGCTGTCGGTCGGTCTCGAGAGCGTTCGCGACCTCCGCGCCGACCTCGAGCGGGCGCTTGCCGCGGCTGCCACGGCTTCCGCCTCGGCCGGAGCCGTCGCGGGCGCGAACGCCGCCTAGTCCGGCGCTCTCACCGGGCCACCCGGCGGACGCCGTCGCGCCGACTCAGTAGCTCGTGCTGCGCACCGGCTCGCCGAACGGCCGTGTGCCGAGCGGAACCGCAGGCCGCACGAACGCCGCGTGACACAGCTTCGCGACCGACCATCCGAGCACGACGAGGAGCAGGATGTTCCGCGCCGCGAGCAGGATCAGCACGAGCGGGTGGAGAGCGATGAGCGCGAAGTAGAAGGTCGGGAACACGAGCGTGGTGAGGATGGCGACCGCCAGCATCAGAAGCGCGGGAGTCTTCCAGTCGGGCGGTCGGAGGACCAGCCCGACGGCGACGATCGGCGTCAGCCAGAGCATGTACTGGGGCGACCCCACCTTGTTGAAGACGATGAACGCCGTCGCGAGGCCGAGCGCCCCCACGAGCACGAGGTCGACCTCTTTGCCCATCGGGTGGACGAGCGCCGACAGGCGGTGGGTCGCGATCGCGAGCAGGACCACGAGGGCCGCCATGACCCCGAACATCACCCAGGTTCCGTTGGCGACCATCCACGCGTCACCGGGCCCGGTGACCTCCTCGGTGATCAGCGCCGAGTCGTGGAAGAGCCGCGCCCCGGGAACCTGGAACATCGACATCCACAGCCACGGTGTCGACAGCGGTGCCTCGATCTGGAGCGGACGACCGTTCTGCTGGTTGACGAACGAGGTGAGGTGCGAGGCGCCGCCGCCCAGCACCACCACCAGGGAGACTCCGACACTCGTGGCGAGTCCGGTCAGGATCACGATCCAGCGCTTGGTCGACGCCACGATCACCGCGACGATGACGGCGGCCGGCCAGACCTTGATCCAGGTGGCGGCGGCGAGCAGCAGACCGGCGATGCGGGGCCTCGAGCCGAGGAACAGCATGCCGACGACGACCATCGGGGCGGTGAACCCTTCGATCCGCAGGAGGTCGACCGGACACAAGACTCCGACGGTGAGCACCCACCAGCCGGCAGCCGTCTGGTTGCGCAGCAGACGCCCCCGGCGGATCAGCGCCTGCAGCGCCACCGCATTCGCCGCGGCGATGAGCACGAGCCACACGACGCCGTAGAGGTTCGCGCCGAGGACGCCCGGCAGCAGCACGGGGACCAGGGCTCCCGCGGGATAGACCCAGTCGTAGTCGAAGACCGGCCACGTGCCGCCCTGGAAGGCCTCGGTGGTCCAGTGCAGGTAGACGGGCAGGTCGCCCCCGAGCTCGCCGCGCAGCATCATGGGCAGCATCAAGAGGAAGACGGCGATGTGGACCGCGGCGAGGCCGCTCCAGAGAACGCGGGGATCTTGGCGGAAGGCGTGCCAGCGCTGACCTGCGGTGGCCTCGACGTGCACCCGCGTCGCACCTCCGCTGGGGAGGGTCGACGAACGCACGTGCACGGCTTCGAGCTTAGACAATTTCTGCGGCCTTCCCTGACCCTTGCCTGGGCCCCTCGACCACGACGGTTAACCCGCCGTTAAGCGGTCGGAGTTAGCTTCGCCGCACTGCTCGGGCTCACCGCGTCGGGCGCTAGTGGAAGGAGCTGCCCATGGACGTGCTCATCACGGTGACCCTCGTCATCGTCGTCGCACTCGTCTTCGACTTCACCAACGGCTTCCACGACACCGCCAATGCGATGGCCACCTCGGTCGCGACCGGTGCCCTCAAGCCGAAGGTCGCCGTGCTCATCTCGGCGGTCCTCAACCTGGTCGGGGCGTTCATCTCGACCGAGGTCGCCAAGACGGTGTCGAACGGCATCATCAAGGAGGGCCCGGGCGGCGTCGACATCACGCCGGTCATGATCTTCGCCGGGCTGGTCGGCGCAGTCCTCTGGAATCTCACCACCTGGTACCTCGGACTCCCCTCGTCGTCCACCCACGCGCTGTTCGGCGGCCTGATCGGGGCAGCGGTGATCGGAGCGGGCGTCGGCTCGGTCGACTTCGGCGTGGTCCTGTCGAAGATCGTCGTGCCGGCCGTCGTGTCGCCGCTGGTCGCAGGATCCGTCGCCCTCGTCGCCACGTTCGCCGCCTACCGGATGACCCGCAACGCCCGGGCTCGGGGCTCCGAGCGCGGCTTTCGCTACGGCCAGACGGTCTCCGCTTCGCTGGTCTCGCTCGCGCACGGCACCAACGACGCCCAGAAGACCATGGGCGTCATCACGCTGACCCTCATCGCCGCCGGATACCAGGGTTCCGGCACGGGGCCCTCCCTGTGGGTGATCCTGGCCTGCGGGCTCGCCATCGGCCTCGGCACGTACGTCGGCGGCTGGCGGATCATGAAGACGGTCGGCAAGAACATCACCGACGTCCAGTCTCCGCAGGGTTTCGCCGCCGAAACGGCGTCGGCCGCGACGATCCTGATCTCGTCCCATCTCGGTTTCGCCCTCTCGACGACGCAGGTGACCTCCGGCTCGGTCATCGGGGCCGGGCTCGGCAAGCGGCTCGCGATCGTGCACTGGGGCGTCGTGGGCAGGATCGCGACGGGCTGGGTGGTCACCCTGCCCGCCGCTGCGCTCGTGGGCGGAGTCGCCGCGTTCATCGCGTCCACGTCGACGGTCGGCCTCGTCGTGGTCGCCGTCCTGGCGGTCGCGGGCGGTGTCACCTTCTACACGCTGGCGCGCCGCAAACCGATCTCGGCCGCCGACGTCGCCGGCTCGTCGACTGCCCCCGCTGCGTCGGACGCCGCCCTCGCCGGGGAGGTGCGCTGATGTTCCTCGGAGTCGACTGGGGCGCTTTCGTCGTCGTCTTCCTCGTGGCGCTGGCCGCGACCGCCGTGGTGGTGCTGGCGTTCTCGCTCGGGCTGCGACTGCTCGCCGACGGGGAGCTGGAGGGTGCGCCGGCCGGCGGGCGCTCCGGGCCGCGCTCGATGCCGCGCTCGATCGCTGCCTGGGCCTGCATCGCCGTCGGAGCAGCCGCCGTGCTCTTCGCGCTCTACCTGATCATCCCGCAGTTCCACGGCGGCTGACCTTCTCCCACGATTCGGACGTGAAACCATTGCCGGCAGTGGTTTCACGTCCGAATCGTGGGAGATGGTCACCTCACCGGAAGGCCCGAATCGACGAGCAGGACCCGGAGGCGCCACGGGGCCACCAGATCGCTCCAATCGACCCGCACCACCGTCCGCACTGCGGGCACGGCCAGCAGCCGGCGTTCGCGGCGCCGCTCGTGCAGAACGACCTCCGACGCGCTGCGACCGTTCGCGTAGCGGGACGCGAGATACTTCTGATCGCCGTCGAACTCGACGATCACGCCGTGCTCCTCGAACCAGAAGTCGACCGAGCCGATGCGCCCCTGCCTGTCCCAGAACGACTGCTGCAAGACCGGGACGGGTGCCCCCAGCTCGTGGAGCCGGCAACGGCACCACGATTCTCCGCCGGAGTCCGACAGCCCCGACGCGAACGACAGAGCCGCTGCCGCCGCCGCGATGCGTCCCCGCGCGTGCGGCCGCTCGGCGAGCTTGGCCAGCAGAAGAGGCGTCGAGGTCGGCGTACGCCGCAGGCATTCGTCGGCACACGCGACCGCCACGTCGAAGCCTCGCGTGAGCGCGATGTCGACACAGGTGCGGGTCAGGCTCGTCGCCATCGTGCCGTCGATCACGACGAGGTCGTCAGGCGTCAGGGCCGCTGCGTGCTTGACGACTCCCGCCCAGGCCTGGCCGCGCTCTCGCCGAGCGTCGGTGACGTGGACGTCCGCCGGCCAGGCGCGCAGAAGGGACCGACCGTGAAGGGCCAACGCCGACTCGTGCGAGACCACGAGTCGCGCACCGAGCGACGGCACCGCGGCGCGAACCAGGAGACGGTAGCGCTGCGTGCCGTCGAGCGCCTCCCAGGCCGAACGCTCCACGAACGCTCCCGAGCGCACCCGGACGAGTTCTCCCCGGCCCGCAGCGCGGTGGACCGACCGCGTCGCGGCGGCCGACGACGCGCGGTGAAGTGGCGGCAGGTCATCGGACGACATGGGGCGCAGGATGCCACGCGACCTGCGTGGGATCCTGCGCCCGGGACCCGCCCTGGGGAAGGAGTCGCCCGGATCGGCCCTGGGGAGGGGAACCCGGCTAGAGGCCGCGAGCGAGGCGGTAGTAGGCGGCGTTCCACTGCACCTCGCGGCGGAACTCGCGTAGGCGCGTCTCTTCGTCGATGATCAGCAGCTCGGTGCCGGCCATGAGCGCGAAGTCTTCGAACGCCTCGAGGCCGACGGCCGTGCTCATGACGGTGTGGTGCGCGGCGCCGGCGGTCAGCCAGGCCTCCGCGGAGACGGCGAACGAGGGCCGGGGCTCCCAGACGGCGCGGCCGACGGGGAGGTTCGGCAGCGCGGCGGTCGGCGGGACGACGTCGACGACGTTGGCGGTCAGCCGGAAGCGATCGCGCATGTCGGAGAGCGCCACGACGACGGCGGGCCCAGGATCGGCGGTGAAGACCAAGCGGACCGGGTCGTCCTTGCCGCCGATCCCCAGGGCGTGGATCTCCAGCGTCGGCTTGGCGGCAGTGAGCGTGGGCGAGACCTCGAGCATGTGCGCCCCGAGGATCTTCTCCGCGCCCGGGGTCAGGTCGTAGGTGTAGTCCTCCATCAGGGACGCACCGCCGGGCAGGCCGGCTCCCATGACGTTGGCGGCCCGCACCAGGACGGCCGTCTTCCAGTCGCCCTCGGCGCCGAAGCCGTAGCCCTCGGCCATCAGGCGCTGCACGGCGAGACCCGGGAGCTGCTTGAGAGCGCCGAGGTCTTCGAAGTTGGTCGTGAAGGCGCCGAAGTCGCCTGCCTCGAGGAACGAGCGGAGCCCCAGTTCGATGGCGGCACCGTCGCGCAGCGACTGGTGGCGGTCACCCCCGGCAGGAGGGAAGGCACGACGTCGTACGAGTCGACGTACACCTGCACGAGCGCGTCGACATCGGCCGACGAAGCCGAGGCGACCGCCTCGGCCAGCTCGTTCACGCCCCAGGTGTTGACCGAGACGCCGAACACGTGCTCGGCCTCGGTCTTGTCGCCCTCCGTGACGGCGACGTTGCGCATGTTGTCGCCGAAGCGCGCCAGCTTGAGGTCGCGCGTCGCCGCCCAGCCGGCGGCGGCGCGGGTCCAGGTGGCGATCTGCGAGACGACGCGAGGGTCGGAGTGATGCCCGACGACGGTCTTGCGGGCGACGCCGAGGCGCGACTGGATGTAGCCGAACTCGCGGTCGCCGTGGGCGGCCTGGTTGAGGTTCATGAAGTCGAAGTCGATCTCGGCCCAGGGCAGCTCGACGTTCGCCTGCGTGTGGAAGTGCAGCAGCGGCTTCTGGAGCGCGTCGAGCCCCTTGATCCACATCTTGGCGGGGCTGAAGGTGTGCATCCACGCGGTCACGCCGATGACGTCGTCGCGGGCGTTGACCTCGAGAGCGAGCCTGCGGATCGCGTCGGAGTCGGTGAGGACCGGCTTCCAGACGATCTTCACGGGAATGCCTGGATTCGCTTCGAGGGCGTCGGCGATCTGCTTCGACTGCGAAGCGACCTGGCGGAGGGTCTCTTCGCCGTAGAGGCCTTGCGAGCCGGTGAGGAACCAGACCTCGAAGTGGTCCAGTGAGGTGGTGAGCGTCATGGGGTTTCTCCTGTCGAGTGGGCATCCGGCGCCGCGGCGCCGTCCGCACTGCTGTGCCGGGGCAGAGCTTCGCTCTGCCCGTAGACGTTCTGGTAGCGGTCGAAGAGAGCGTCGATGCTCTCGCTCGGGATGGGCAGCGGGTCGCCGAGCTGGCGCGAGATGTGGACGGTGCGCGCCACGTCCTCGGCCATGACGGCGGCCTTGACGGCGTCGCGGGCGTCCTTGCCGATGGTGAAGACGCCGTGGTTCTGCATCAGGACGGCGCGCGAGCGATGACCGGTGAGGGTCGCGACGACGCCGCGGCCGATCGAGTCGTCGCCGATGATCGCGAACGGGCCCACGGGGATCTCACCGCCGAACTCGTCGGCCATGGCCGTGATGACGCACGGGATCGCCTCACCCCTGGCGGCCCAGGCGGTGGCGTAGGTGGAGTGCGTGTGCACGACTCCCCCGACGGCGGGCATGTTCCGGTAGACGTAGGCGTGGGCCGCGGTGTCGGACGACGGGGACTTGTCGCTTCCCGGCGATCCTGCGATGACGATGCCCTCGAGGTCGCAGAGGATCTGGTTCTCGGGGGTGAGGTCGTCGTAGTCGACGCCGCTCGGCTTGATGACGAAGAGGTCGGCGCCGGGCACGCGACCCGAGACGTTGCCTCCCGTCCAGATGACGAGCCCGTACTTCGTCAGCTCGGAGTGGAGCTGCGCGACCCGCTGCCTCGTCTGCTGGATGGCGATCTCGACTTCTGGGGACCAGGATCCGATGGGCTCGGTCATGCTGTGGCGCCTTCTTTCGAGGTGGTCGGGGTGGCATCGGCAGCAGCCCGCTGGAGGGGCAGCGCCAGCCGGTAGCGGTCGAGGTAGGCGGCGAAGCCGTCGAGGTCGGACGGCGTCGGCGCGACCGTCACGGCTGCGCCCTCGTCGAAGACCTCGCCGGTCAGGAACTCCGACAGCGACGTCGACGACGACGAACGGAGGAAGGAGGCGAGCACGGCGATGCCCCAGGCGCCGCCCTCGCCGGCGGTGCTCTCGACCGAGATCGGAACGCGCAGGGCGGCTGCCAGCAGCTGCTGGGCCGCACCCGGAGTGCGGAAGAGCCCCCGTGGGCCAGGAGGCGATCGACGCGGACCTCTTCGTCGGCCAGCGCCTCCATGCCGATGCTGAGAGTGGCGAACGCGGCGTACACCTCGGCTCGGATCAGATTGCCGAGCGTGAAGCGGCTCGCGGGCGTGCGCACGAACAGGGGGCGCCCGTCGTCGACCCCGGTCACCGGCTCGCCCGCGAGGTAGTTGTAGGCCAGGAGACCACCGGCGTCGGGATCGCCCTTCACGGCTTCGTCGAGGAGGGTCGCGTACACGTCGTCCATCCCGACCGCCGAACCCGTCGCTTCGCTGAACCGCCCGAACACGCGAGCCCAGGCCGCCAGCTCGCTCGCGCCGTTGTTGCAGTGCACCATGGCGACCGCATCTCCGGCGGGGGTGGTGACGACGTCGAGCTCGGGGTGCACGCGCCGCAGGGGCGCGTCGAGGACGACCATGGCGAAGATGCTCGTGCCGACGCTCACGTTGCCCGTGCGGCGAGCGACCGAGTTGGTCGCGACCATGCCCGTTCCGGCATCGCCTTCCGGCGGGCAGAACGGCACACCGGCCTGGAGCGCACCGGTCGGATCGAGCAGAGCGGCCCCGTCGGCGGTCAGCTCACCGGCGCCCCGGCCCGCGACGAGGACGTCCGGAAGCAGGTTCGCGAGCGTGAGGTCGGGGGCTCGTTTCGCGAGGAGATCCTGCGCGACACCGAGCATGCGCTCGTCGTAGTCGCGCGTCGCGGGATCGATGGGGAACATGCCCGAGGCGTCGCCGACGCCCAGGACGTCGCGCCCGGTGAGGGCCCGGTGGACGTAGCCCGCGAGGGTCGTCAACGAGGCGATCTGCGCGACGTGGGGCTCGTCGTCGAGCACCGCCTGGTACAGGTGCGCCACCGACCAGCGGAGCGGGATGTTGAAGTCGAAAGCCTCGCTGAGTTCGGCGGCGGCCGGGCCGGTCGACGAGTTGCGCCAGGTGCGGAACGGGACGAGGAGCTCGCCTCGGGTGTCGCAGGCGATGTAGCCGTGCATCATGGCGGAGATCCCGATGGCGCCGAACCGGTCGGGGACCACGCCGAAAGTCGTCTTCACGTCGGCGACGAGATCGGCGTAGCTCGCCTGGAGACCGGCCCGGACGGCCTCGACCGAGTAGGTCCAGCGGCCGTCGACGAACTCGTTCTCCCACTCGTGGCTGCCCGAGGCGATGGTGACGTTGCGCTCGTCGACGAGGCAGGCCTTGATGCGGGTCGAGCCGAACTCGATGCCGAGGGTGGCGCGGCCGTCGGCGATGACCCGCGCGAGGCGGGCCACGGCGTCGGCGTCGGTGGGGGTGGTCATGAGGACGTCCTTGTCGTCGAAGAGTCGTGCGCCCCCAGTGTGCCATGTGAGCGCTCACATGCCAAGCCCGGCGGATGCGCTGGTGCCTCCCCGGTCACCCGCCCGCCGCCTACCCGGCACCTCCCCGGCACCTAACCAGCACCTACCCGCACCTACCCGCCGGAAATCGAAGGGGATTTTCGCCGCAGGGTGCGTTCCGCCGCGCGACGTCGAGCGCGCGACGAAAATCCCCTTCGATTTCGGGAGGGGAGGGGGTGGGCGGGTAGGCGGGAGGGCGGAGGCCGGGGCGGGGCAGAGCCGGTCAGGAACGACGGCGCGCCGTGCTGGAGCGGACGACGAGGGTGGGCGCGGCGACCCGGCCCACGTCGGCCGCGCCGCCGGCGAGCAGCGACTCGACGGTCGCCATGATCTGGCGGCCGAGCGCGGAGAAGTCTTGGCGGACGGTGGTGAGCGGCGGGAAGTAGTGGGCGGCCTCGGGCACGTCGTCGAAACCGGTGATGCTCACCCGGGCGGGCACCTCGATCCTGCGCTCCGCGAACGCGTGCAGAACTCCCAGCGCCATCTGGTCGTTGGCGCAGAAGACGGCGGTGAGGTCGGGGGACTCGGCGAGTTCAAGGCCGATGCGGTAGCCGGACTCCGGCGTCCAGTCGCCGCGCAGCACGGCGGGGCTCTCGAGCCCGAGGGAGTCGAGGGCCGAACGCCAGCCGCGCTCGCGCTCACGGGCGTCGGTCCACTCGGCCGGGCCGCCGACGTGGACGATCGAGGTGTGCCCCAGGGACGCGAGATGCTCGGTCGCGAGCACGGCGCCGGAGAACTGATCGAGCGACACCGAGACGAGGCCGTCGTGGGCCGTCGAGTCGGCGGTGACGAGCGGCACCCGGATGTCGACGGCCTGCACGGCTTCGATGGCGCCGGAGTCGGGCGCGATCAGCACGATGGCCTCGACGTTCTGCCCGAGGAGAGCGTCGACGGCGGCGCGCATCCCGGTGCGCATCGTCTCGGCGTCGGAGGGGGCAGGGTCGCGATCGACACCTGGTAGCCGGCCTGGCGCGCGGCCCCGTCGAACCCCTGCATGATGCTGGACGGCCCGAACAGGGGGCCGCCGGTCGAGATGAGGCCGAGGGCGCGGGTCTTGCGGCTTGCCAGGGCGCGCGCCGCGGCGCTCGGCCGGTAGTTGAGCTTGGCGATGGCCTCGTCGACCTTGGCGCGGGTCGCCGGCCGCACGTTCGGGTCGCCGTTCACGACGCGCGACACCGTCTGGTGCGAGACGCCGGCTTCAGACGCGACGTCGAAGATGTTGGCCACGCCGTGAGTCTATGTGCACGCTCACTCGGGACGTCCGATGCCCGCCGACACGAGCAGGAACAGCCCGGAGCAGGATCACGCCGGGTCGGCTACGAGGGCCAGGAGCGCCTCGATCTCGACAGCCGTCGGCGCGGTGGCCGGGCCCCGGCGTCCCACCGCGATCGACGCGGCCGCATTCGCGCGCCGGGCTGCTGCGGTGAGCGAGCCTCCGCGTGCCAGGCCTGCGCACAGCACCCCGCAGTGGGCGTCGCCCGCCCCGGTCGTGTCGAGGACGCGACTCGGGAAACCCGGTATCCGTTCCGCAGACGGGGCGCCGTGCTCCGCCACCCAGCACCCGTCGGCGCCGTCACGCACGACGACCGCCGCTCCCGGCCGCGCTCGCGCGGCCAGACGCGTCGCGTCGCTCCCGGCCCGCCCGCCGTCGAAGGGCAGCGGGTCGACCTCGGGCCGGGGGCCGGCCGCGGTCCGCGTCCCCTCGCCGCTCGGAAGACGGGCCAGCAGCAGGTGAGCCTCGCGGGCATTGGCCGTCAGCACGTCGGTGCGAGCGAGGACGGCCGCGAGAGCTGAGTCGTCGAGGCTCGCCACGAGCGGCGACGGGTCGAACACGACCCTCACCTCGGGGCCGAGACCGGCCACCCACCCGGGCAGGGTCCGCGGCGAGTGGGCGAGGCTGTAGCCGGAGACGACGACGAGGTCGCCCGCTTCGAGGGCGACGGCGTCGAGATCCTGCCGGGTCAGGCGCGCCTCGGCGCCCACGTGCGTGACGAAGGTCCGTTCGCCACTCGGGTCGACCAGCACGACCGAGTAGCCGGTGTCGACGTCGTACACGGGCCCGAGGGCCGGTATCCCGGCGTCGCGCAGCGCGGCGGCGGCGACATCGGCGAACCCTCCGGTGCCGCGCGCGCCGACGTGGACGGCGTCGAGTCCGTCGCGGCGTGCGGCGACGAGGGTGTTGAACGCTCCTCCGGCCGTGATCGCCGAGGAGGACGCGAGCGCGTCTCCCCGCGCTCCGGAAGCGCGTCGACGGCCAGGGCGATGTCGATGATGACGTTGCCGGTGTGGACGAGTCGCGTCACTCGCGCACCCCGCTCCCGTCGCGCAGTTCCAGGAGCCCGTCGGCGAGGGCGGCGAGATCGAACCCGTTGACGCGGTCGATGCGGGTCACGGCGGCGCCGGGCCAGACCGCCGTGCCGAACACGGCCCCGAGGATCGCACCCGCCATCGCTCCGATCGTGTCGGTGTCGCCGCCCACGCTGGCCGCCTGGCCGAGGGTCGTCCACGGATCCTGGTCCAGAGAGGCGAGTGCGACCGCGGCCACCACCGACTCCTGGGACGCGACCGAGGTCCCGACCACGTCGAAGAGGGCTTCGAGGCGCGCCTCCGCCGGCACCCGCGGCAGCCACGACCGGGCCCACTCGATGCGCGCCGCGATGTCGCCGCCGGCCACCCAGACGCCGCGGCCCGCTCCCTCGCGCGCGGCCTCGACGGCTGCGTCGACGGCCTCCTCGCGGCTCGCCCCGTCGATGCCGGCGCTCACGGCCGCCGCGACGGCTGCGGCACCCGCGATCCCGAGCCCCGTGTTGTGCGTCACCGAGCTCGCCGCCACGACGGCGTCCACCAGCGACGACGTGTCTCCGGGCGGAGTCGCGATGCCCACCGGAGCGATGCGCATCGCCGCGCCGTTGGTGGTGCCGCCCGACCCGGCCTCCGAGACGGGTACGCCGCGCAGGATCCTGCCGACCGCCGCTTTGGTGCTGGGCCCGAGCAGATCGAGGGATCCTCGCGCCTCCATCGCGCGCTCCCACTCGACCAGGCGGTCGGCGAACTCGCGCGGGTCGATGTGGCCTCCGCCGTCGATGAGCAGCCGGGCGACGAGGATCGCCTGCTCGGTGTCGTCGGTGACGGTCGCGGCGCGCATCCCGTGCGCGATGCGCTGGTTCGGCGAGGCATCCACGAAGTCGGTGATGCGGCCGTAGTCGGCTCGGATCTCGCGCAGGGACATCGACTGCGTCGGCATTCCGAGGGCGTCGCCGATCGCGAGGCCGGTGAGCGAGCCGAGAGCGCGGTCGCGACGTGCGGGATCGCCTGTCATGGGCCCATCGTGCCAGGGTTGAGGGAACGGGAGACGAAGATGTCGCCCGACGAGCCTTGCCCACGATCGACACCGAAGGAGCATCGAGCTGACCTGTGCGACCGACGACGACCTGGTCCGCGCGCTGCGCGCGGGCGGCAGCGTCTTCGCCGAGGACGAAGCCGGCCTGCTGCGGGAGGCCGCTGCCACGGGGCGGGACCTGGGCAGGATGCTCTCCGACCGTCTCGCGGGCAGCCCGCTCGAGCAGGTGCTCGGCTGGGCGGAGTTCCGGGGTCTCCGCATCCGGGTCGAGCCGGGGGTGTTCGTGCCGCGCCTGCGCACGACGTTCCTCGTCGAGACCGCCCTCGCGCACCTGGCCGGCGCGGGCTCGACGGCCCCGATCGTCCTCGACCTCTGCTGCGGCTCCGGCGCCGCCGGGGCCGCCGTCGAGGACGCCCTGCCGGACGCCGCCGTGTTCGCCACCGACATCGAGCCGGCTGCCACCGCCTGCGCCCGTTCGAACCTCGCGCACCCCGAGCGCGTCTTCGAGGGCGACCTCTTCGACGCCGTTCCGACCGCGCTCCTCGGCCGCTTCGACGTCATCCTGGCCAACGCCCCGTACGTGCCCACGGACGAGATCACCTTCATGCCGCAGGAGGCGAGACTGCACGAGCCGGGCAGCGCTCTCGACGGCGGGGTGGACGGCCTCCGGATCCAGGCGCGGGTCGCCGCGGCCGCCACCGACTGGCTGAGGCCGGGCGGACTCCTCGTGATCGAGACGAGCGTGCGGCAGGCAGAGGCGACGCGCGAGCTGCTCGCCGAAGCGGGTCTCGAGACACGGATTCGTCACTCGGACGACCTCGACGCGACCCTGGTTGCGGGAGTACACCTGGAAAAGCTCGACCAGAGCGACTCCGACTCCTGACGAAAGGCGCCCCATGCCGACCAAGATCACCTTCATCTACGACAACCCGACGGACCCGGAGGCGTTCGAGGCCGGCTACGCCGAGAACCTCGCTCTCGCCAAGGCGCTTCCGGGCATCACGAAGGTCGAGACCAGCAAGGTCTGGCCCAAGGAGGACGGCACACCCACCCCCGCCTACCGGAGCGTCGACCTCTACTTCGCCGACTACGACTCGGCGAGCGCCGCCGTCGCCACCGAGCAGGCGGGAGCCCTGTTCCCGAACGCGTTCGGACTCGCGACCGGCGGTGTGCGGATCCTGTTCTCGGACATCGAGGAGGGGTAGGGCGGCTCTCAGGTCACCGCGAGCAGCTGGAGGACGACCCGCCCCGGATGGTTGGGGGCGGGTCGTTCGGCGTCGAGATAAGGGCTTCCTAACCGCCGGGCAGCACATGTAAGGTTTGCCTTACCTTCCTCCATCGGGCGCGCCCGATGCCCCATCTCCGGAGCGAAGTCCGCCCGGCTAGAGAAACGTCATGCTCGCAACCCTCGTGATCGGCCTCCGTGAAGGCCTCGAAGCCACGCTCATCGTCGGCATCATCGCAGCGTTCCTCACACGCAACCGCATTCCCCTGTGGCCCATGTGGCTCGGAGTCGGCGTGGCCGTCTTCCTCAGCGTCGCGGTCGGCGTCGTCCTCGACCTCGTCGAGCAGGCTCTCCCGCAGGCCGAGCAGGAGGGGATGGAGGCGATCATCGGCGCGGTGGCCGTCGTATTCGTCACGACGATGATCGTCTGGATGCGGAAGCACGCTCGCGATCTCAAGGGCGACCTCGAGGCCGAGGCGACCGCCGCGACGAACCGCGGCACGGCCTGGGCTCTGGCCGGCATGGCCTTCCTCGCGGTACTGAAAGAAGGCTTCGAGACCTCCGTCTTCCTGCTGGCGACCTTCCAGGCCTCGTCCGACACGGGTCTCGCCGCCCTCGGCGCCGTCATCGGAGTCGCCGCAGCCGTCGCGATCGGGTTCGGCCTCTACACCGGCGGCGTCCGCCTCAATCTGGCCAAGTTCTTCACCGGCACCGGCGTGTTCCTGGTGTTCGTCGCCGCGGGCCTCGTCATGACCGCTCTGCGCACGGCGCACGAGGCGGGCTGGATCCAGATCGGCCAGCAGCGCACCGTCGACCTCAGCTGGCTCGCGCCCAACGGAACAGTGCTCGGCGCCCTGATCACCGGCGTCCTCGGCATCCAGCCCGATCCGCGCCTCGTCGAGGTGCTCGGCTGGTTCTGCTATCTCGTGCCCGTGCTCCTCCTGTCGATCTGGCCTCGCGCCTGGCGTCCCACGCGCGCGGGCATCCCCGGGTACGCGCCGTCTTCGCGGCCTCGTTCGCGGTCGCGGCCATCGTGCTGGCCGTGGCGGTGCACGGTCCGTCCGTGGCGGCGCCCGGCACGCTGGCCGTCTCGAGCGGATCCGGGACGGCCCAGGCCGCCGCCACGGTGACCGGCCAGCGCGCAGACCTGCGGGTGACCGGCGATCAGAAGGTCCGCGTGGCGTTCCCCGCCTCGGCCCACAGCACGGGCGAGCACGCCGGGGTGAGCGCTGATCGCTGGCGGACGACCGCAGAAGTGCCCACCGCCGACCGGCCGTCCACGGTCACCGTCGACGACCTCGTCTCCCTGTTCGCGCGGATTCCGGTCGGCATCTCGCCCGACACGCAGCCCGGCCCCTACGCGGCTCGCTGGTCGACGACGGCCACGACGACCCTGTGGAGCGTGGGCGGCGGCATCCTCGACACGAAGCGCACCGAGCGGACCGTCCTGACCATCTCCGGCGGCGGGCTGACGACCTCGCGCTCCTACTCCGTCGACGCCGCGTCCGGCAGCGGTGACTCGACCTGGTCGGTCCCCTCCGCCCGCGTCGACTCGATCGCGCTCGACGTCCGCGCGGCGAAGACAACCACCTCCGAGTTGCGCGTCTGGAACGCCTGGCTGCCGATCGCTCTCGGCATCGCGGCCCTCTGGCAGGCGGCGCTCCTCGTGCGCGACCGCCGCCGCGCCTCCCTCGAATCACAGCCTTCCGAATCCCCCACCCCCACCCCTGACGACTCGGTGTCCGATCAGGGCGACACCACTAGGAGCTCCAGCTATGCCGTTCGGTGACCCGAAGCCAACCCGGACCAGATCCGTCCTCCTCATCGGTGCGATCGCCACCGCGACCGCTCTCGCCCTCGCGGGCTGCTCGACCGGCGGCGGTCCCGCCGCGGACGCCTCGTCGGGAGGCGTGAACCACGTGAAGATCACTCTGACCGGCGACGGCAGCGACTCGTGCGCCGTGTCGACCCAGAAGGTTCCTGCGGGCCCCGTGACCTTCACGGTCACGAACAAGTCGTCGACGGGCATCACCGAGGTCGAACTCCTCCAGGAGCAGAAGATCCTCGGCGAGAAGGAGAACCTCGCTCCCGGTCTCGCCGCGGCGAAGTTCACGGTGACCCTCGGCGGCGGCAAGTACCAGGTGTACTGCCCCGGAGCCACCAAGGAGCTCACCGACTTCACCGTCACCGGCAAGGCCGCGAGCGCCTCGAACAGTTCGGCCGCGACGCTGCTGCGCACCGGTGCCAAGCAGTACGCGACCTACGTCAACGATCAGGTCTCGACCATGGTCGACACGACCGAGGCCCTTCAGACCGCGGTCGACTCGGGCGATCTCACGGCAGCCCAGACCGCGTACGCGAAGGCCCGCCCCTACTACGAGCGAGTCGAGAGCGACGTCGACGGGTTCATCAAGCCCGGTCACAAGGCGACCGACAACGCCGGGAACCTCGACTACCTGATCGACATGCGAGCCTCCAACCTCGACCCGGCCGTCGGCTGGCACGGTTACCACGCCGTCGAGCGCGACCTCTTCCAGGCCGGCAAGATCACGGCGTCCACCAAGTCGCTCGCGGCCGAGCTGACCGCGAACGTCAAGGAGCTCAACACGCTCGTGCCGAAGCTCGGTTACAAGCCGGAGGACCTCGCGAACGGTGCCGCCGGTCTCCTCGAAGAGGTCCAGTCCGAGAAGGTCACCGGCGAGGAGGAGGCCTTCAGTCACATCGACCTCGTCGACCTCGCCGCCAACGTCGAGGGCGCCGAAGAGGCCTTCGCCTACATGCGCCCGGGCCTGACCAAGCTCGACCCGGCGATCACGAAGCGGATCGTCACGCAGTTCGCCGCGACCGACGCTCTGCTCGACAAGTACCGCGACGCCTCCGGCCTCGGTGGCTACATCACGTACGACGCCGCCGCCAAGGCCGCGGACGCGAACACGATCTCGCAGCAGATCCAGGCGCTGCAGGATCCTCTGGCGCAGCTGGCCGAGAAGGTCGCCACGGCGTGACGGAAGATCGTCACGACGACGGCGCCGGCTCCGGGGAACACGTCCCCGCGCCGGCGCCGTCCGGCGTCTCTCGGAGGGCCCTGTTCGGCGGCGGGCTCGCTGCCGCTGCCGGCGTCGGCGCCCTCGCGGGCATCGGAGGGTCTCTCGCAGCGCAGGCGGCGTCGGCGCCGCCGCCCGGCGAGGACATCGATCTGTCGGCGAGCCACCCGTTCTACGCCGAGGCCACGAAGCAGCCCCAGGGCGGCATCCGGACGGTTCCCCAGCGCTACTGCGTGCTGATGACCTTCGACATGTCCTCGACGCTCACCGCCGACCTGCAGGTGCTGCTCGCCCGCTGGTCGGCCGCGATCGCGCAACTGCAGGCCGGCAAGACCATCGGCAGCGTCTCCCCGCGCACGGCGCGGGGGTCGGCGCCGACACCGGCGAGGCGCTCGACCTCGGCCCCGCCTCGTTGACCGTCACGGTCGGCCTCGGCCCGGGGATCTTCGACGGCCGGTTCGGACTCGCGAACAAGAAGCCGGCGCATCTGGCCCAGATCCCCGACCTGCCGAGCGACAACCTCGCGGCCGCGACGACCGGCGGCGACCTCTCGCTCCAGGCGTGCGCCGACGATCCTCAGGTGGCCTATCACGCCATCCGCGACCTCGCCCGCATGGCCAGAGGCACGGCGACCGTGCGCTGGACCGTCCTCGGGTTCGGACGCGCCTCCGCGGGCAAGAACCAGACGACGCCGCGCAACCTGATGGGCTTCAAGGACGGCACCCGCAACATCACCTCGGACGCCGACTACGACGAGTTCGTCTGGCTCGGCGACTCCGCCGGCTGGATGGCGGGCGGCACCTACCAGGTCGTGCGGAAGATCGAGATGAACATCGAGATCTGGGACGCCGACGTCATCAGCGACCAGCAGCGCGTCTTCGGGCGCACCAAGGTCGACGGCGCGCCGCTCTCGGGCGGCAGCGAGCACACCACTCCCGACTTCCACGCGAAGGCCGGTGGCGAGCTGAAGATCGACCCGCGATCCCACGTGTCCCTCGCGGCCCACGAGCACCACGGCGGGGTCAAGATCCTGCGCCGCCCCTACAACTACACCGACGGCCTCAACCAGTACGGACAGCTCGACGCCGGGCTGCTGTTCACGGCGTACATGAACGACCCGGAGCACTTCACCCGGATCCAGACCCGGCTCGGCTCATCCGACCGGCTCAACGAGTACATCTCGCACATCGGGTCGGCGGTCTTCGCCGTTCCGCCGGCCCCGCGGGCCGGGGAGTACATCGGGCAGGCTCTGTTCCGCTAGCGGTCCCGCCCGGCCTCCCGACGCCGTCCTGCGCGGCCGATGCCGTCAGCCGAGGGATTCCACCCCGCCCGCGGCGGGCGGCACCGGGGTGGCGACCCGGCTGGCGCGCGGCTGTTGAAGTCGGCGGCCGAGCCGGGCCAGGGGTTCGGGCAGGCCCCAGAGCCAGGTGGCGCGCTTGGTCAGCGAGTGGACGCCGAGCGAGACCAGGATCGCGACGGCGGTGAAGATCGGCGGCACGATCGGCGCGAGGACGTGGAGCGAGCTCGCCACCGGGGCGAGCAGGGCGACCCCGAGCAGGATCGGGTAGAAGTGCACGAGGTACACCTGCAGCGTGTTCTGCCCGAGCAGCCGCAGCCAGCCGAAGGCGGGCAGCCGACTCAGCATGATGGCCAGCGAGCATCCCGCGGTGATGGCCAGGAGGCTGACGACGACGCGGACGACCGGGGCCGTGAGGAAGTCGAACTTCGCGCTCGAGACCGCGGCCGCGAAATAGAACACGAAGGCCAGGATCGTGAAACGCCAGGTCGCGCGGGGAGCCCACGCCCGCACCATCGGCGAGACCTTCGTCGCGAGCAGGAAGTACAGGAAGTACATGCCCATCTTGTCGAGGGCGCCGTTCGGGGAATCGATCAGCTTGGTGCCGAAGAGCTCGACGATCACGAAACCGATCGCCAACTGGACGCCGATCGGGAGCGGCTTGATCACCCACGCCAGGGCGAAGTACACGGCCAGGCCGTAGATGAACCAGGTGCTCTCGTTGGGCCAGACGAGCGACAGGGCCAGCGAGAGGGCCGTCGGGGCGCTCTGCCCCTCTCCCACGAGCGGGATGAACTGGAACGCGACGAACCAGATGACGCACCACAGCACGAAGAGCCAGATCAGCCGGGCCATCCGAGACCAGAAGAGCTCGGGGAACGATCTCGAGATCGCCTTCTGAGCGAACATGCCCGCCGTGAAGAAGAACAGCGGCATCCGGAAGGTGTCGAGCAGGGTCGCCGGGGTCTCCCACGGCCCCGCGAGGTGGAGTTCCGCGGGGAAGATGATGGAGTGGAAGAGCGCGACGAGGATGATCGCCATCCCCTTCGCGACGTCGATCCAGGTCTCGCGGATCTTCGTTGCGGGGGAGCTCGCGTTAACTGCAGTAGCCATGTGTCACCGTCTCGGGCCGATGAGGCGACCGAGAATTCGGGAACCCGGTCATCCGACAGACTAGCGGTGACGGCCGGAGGGCTCTACGCTCTCATCGGGATGAATACCCGAATGTTCATCCCTGTGTCCTTGACCCGAAAGGCCACTCGTGTCTCACGTCGCCGCTGCCCCGCGCGCCGTCACCGGCCGGATCCCCTGGATCGACACCGGTCGCGGCATCGCGATCCTGCTCGTCACGCTCTTCCACACCACCAACTGGCTCCTCGGAGCCGGCTTCCACGTCGAGTGGTGGTCGACCGTCGACAACACCCTCGCATCCCTCCGGATGCCGCTGTTCTTCACCCTCTCCGGCATCTTCGCGCCCAAATGGCTGCGCGCCTCCTGGGGTGACCTGCTCCGGTCGAAGGTTCTCCTGTTCGTCTGGGTGTTCCTCATCTGGGAGACCATCGGCGCGATTTTCTTCCAGCTGGGCCTCGTCATGCAGGACAAATGCTGCGGGGTGCGCGACACGGCCATCGGCCTGATCCTGTCGCCCGTCATGCCGATCTACGAGCTCTGGTTCATCTGGTCGCTGGCCATCTTCTTCGTCGTCGCCCGCGCGACCCGCAGGATCGACTCCCGCATCCAGATCGCCGTCGCCGCCGCGATCGGCTTCGTGGCGCTCATGGGCTGGCCGGGGATCAACGACGGCTGGGAGGGCAGCGCCAAGTACTACATGTTCTTCATCGGCGGTCTGTACCTGCGCGAGTGGATCGTGCGCTACGGGAACACGAGGAACCAGGTGATCCTCGCGGCGGCCCTCGTCGTCTGGGCGATCATCTCGATCGTGCTCGGGGTGTTCGACCTGGGTCACGTGCCCGGCGCGTACTTCCTCAACTCGATCGCCGGGGTCCTCGGCGGGATCGCCCTCAGCCGGTTCTTGATGCCGGTGAGATTCCTGGGCAGGATCGGCCAGCAGACGCTGCCCATCTACCTCGCTCACACGCCGATCATCCTGGCCATCGTGTTCGTCATCCACGAGACACCGCTGCTGGGTGCCCTGACGCCGTTCGCGATGATCCTGCCGCCCGTGATCGCCGGCATCGCCGTCTTCCTCACTCTCCGGCTGCACGCGATCCTCGCGAAGACACCGCTGCGCTACCTCTACGAGCCGCCGGCGGCCCTGGCGCGCAAGCGCGCACCGAGACTCCCGGAGACGGCCGTCGCTCCGGGACGAGTCATCGGTTGAACCAGGGGACACGCCGTGTCCCCTGGTTTGGGGGCACACCGAGGTTCGGTCTCCCCTCCCTCGGCCTCGCCGAAACCACATAGGCTGAACGAATCGCTGCGGCAGTGCCGGTGGGTGCACGCGAGGCGACACACGGCCCGGGAGCCCGAATCTCCCGGTGAACCGCCCTCGGCCCACCTTGATCAGGAATGGAAGCCCCTCCGATGGACCCGAACGACTATTGGAAGGCTCTTCGTAAGAGCTGGATCGTCATCGTCGCACTCGCGATCGTGGGAGGCATCGTCGGCGTCGGCTACGCCTCGACGCTGCCCGACTCGTACAAGGCGCAGTCGAGCCTCTTCGTCGCGTCGAACGGCGCGAACAGCGGCAGCGACCTCGTGCAGGGCTCCACCTTCACGCAGAACCTCGTGCAGTCGTACTCCGCACTGGCCACGACGTCCTCCGTCCTCACGCCGGTGATCGCCGAGTTGAACCTCGACACGACTCCCACGAAACTGGCCCGCCAGATCAACGCGCAGACGCCGCTCAACACGGTCTTCGTCAACATCACGGTCACGGACGCCTCCGCTCAGCGCGCCGCGGACATCTCCAACGCCGTCGCCCGCTCCCTGCGCACCGTCGCGACCGACCTCGCCCCGACGTCGTCCACCGGCCGCGCGCCGATCGCCATCTCGATCGTCGCGCCCGCCCTGGTTCCGGCGAGCGCCACCGGTCCGAATCGCCACCTGATCGAGATCACGGCCGCGCTGATCGGCCTCGTCGTCGGCATTCTCTACGCCATCGGGCGCCTGCTGTTCGACACGCGCATCCGCACGGTCGACGACGTCGAGGCGCTCAGCGCCGTCCCGGTCATCGGCGCGGTCCGCCGCGGTCACACCGACCACGTGGCGCTCCGCGACGAGCCGGACACCGCCCTCGCCGAAGACTTCCGACGCATCGGCGCCACCCTGCGCTTCGCCGGGAACGGCCGCTCCATCCGGTCGATCACGCTCACCTCCTCCTCCCGGGGCGTCGTGGGCACCGAGATCGCCCTCGACGTGGCCCTGGCCGTCGCCGAACGGTCCCTGCGCGTGCTGGTCATCGACGCCGACCTCCGGTCGCCGTCCCTCGCCGTCCGCGCCGGGCTCACCGGCGGCGCCGGCCTCACGGACGTCCTCGACGGCAGCGTCCTCCTCGACGACGCGGTGCAGCCCTGGAGTGACGGCGTGTCGCTGCTCACCGCCGGAGCCGGACACTCGAACCCGCACTTCGCGCTCGGGTCGACCGACATGGCCGACCTCGTCGCCGCGGCGGTCGAGCAGTACGACTTCGTCCTCGTGCAGGCCGCCTCCGTGCTCGACTTCGCCGACGCGCTGACCCTGGGCCACCTGACCGACGGCACGGTCGTCACCGCTCGCAGCCGCTCGACCAACCGCAAGCAGCTCCTCCGCGGCCTCGACTCCCTGCTGGGCGCCAAGGCACCGATCCTCGGCATCGTCCTCACCCAGGCGCGACTCGACAAGACTCGCGGCGTGACGGCCATCCCGGCCACGGCGAAGCCCGCCCCTCCGTCGGCGCCCCTCGCCCGACGAGGGCCGAGAACGAGTCGGCGACGGCCGACAGCGTCGGCGTCCGTTGAGCGCGTGACCCCGCGAGCGCTCGGCTCGGCCGGAGCGTCAGGGCCTGCGGTACTCCTGGTACGCGTAGCCCCACGCCCCGCTCACCATGCCGGCACCGCGCGCAATCGTGCGGACGCCCTTGGCGCGGTCGCGCAGACTCCGCGTGACGACGCCACGGGCGACCCTGGCGATTCCGCCTGCCACGCGCACGGCCCCCTGGGCCGTCAGCGTCAGGCGGAGACGCACACGCCCGGCCGGAGCACGCGTGAGGAGCAGCGACGTGAGACTCCAGCCATTGCCGCTGGAGAAGGCGCGCTGCGTCACCCAGCGCCGCGTCAGTCGCTTGAGGGGGACGACATCGGTGACCTGGGCTTCGGCGCACCAGAGAATCGCTCCGCCCCGCGCCACGATCTGCCGCGTGAAGAGGGTGTCCTCGCCTCCGAACGCTCCGAGATCGCGGTCGAACGCCAGGCCGTGACGGCGTACGAACGCGAGGTCGAGCAGGAGGTTGTTCGTCGCGGCCACCTCGACCGCCGTGCCCGTCGCCAGGCGACGCCGCACGAAGAAGTCACCCGCCGTGATCCACGGGTCGGGTGTCGCGGCGAACTCCGAGACCACCGGACCGACCACGGCCTCGGCACCGCGCTCGCCCTGCAATCGGACGAGTTCACGCAGCCAGGACGCCGAGGGCCGCTCGTCGTCGTCGATGAACACCAGGAAGTCGGCGCCAGACGACTCGTCGAGGGCGCGATTGCGGCCGGCGGCTATGCCGGGCGTCGTCTCGGAGACGTAGACGACCGCGACGTCGTCGACGGAGTCTCCGACCGCCTCCACCGCGGCTCTGGCGGACGCCTGGGGATCATTGTCGACGACCAGCACGCGGGCCGAGACGAGGTCGGCGACCTGCCGAGCCTGGTCGATCAGCGCGGGCAGGACCACTGCCAGGTCGTCGGGGCGGCGGAACGTGAGGACGGCGATCGTCAGTCTGGTTTCGGGTGGCGTCACAGTGCCCATTATCGCGGGCGTCGCGACGCCGCAGGGGAGACGAGATGAACGAGTTCGACGAGCTGTCCATCGTCGTCGTGAACTACGGGTCGAGCGACCTCCTGGCGGTGAACCTCGCGCCGCTGTCGCGGGCCGCGGCGGGGGTCCGGGTCGTGGTCGTCGACAACTTCAGCGAGGCGGCCGAGCGCCAGGCGGTCATCGCTCTCGCCGCCGTCGAGCGTTGGAGCGTGGTGCTGCCGGAGCGGAACGAGGGGTTCGGCGGCGGCATGAATCGCGGTGTCGCTCGGGCCGCCGAGCTCGGAGCGAAGCACCACCTGTTGCTCAATCCCGATGCCGTCGTCGACGTCGACGCCCTTCGCCGGCTGCTCGACCACTCGCGGGAGCATCCCGACACGATGGCGGCACCGCGCATCCTGCGTCCCGACGGGTCGGTCTGGTTCGACGGGTCCGATCTGTACCTGGACGACGGCAGGATCCGGTCTCGTCGCCGCCGCGCGCCGGGCGCCGACGCCCGAATCCAGCCGTGGCTGAGCGGGGCGTGTCTCGTTCTCTCCGACGCCCTGTGGCAGAGCTCAGGCGGCTTCGACGAGGACTACTTCCTCTACTGGGAGGACGTCGACCTGTCGCAGCGCGTGACGGCCGCCGGCGGCGCGCTGGCGGTCCTGGACGACGTCGCGATCGTCCACGCGGAGGGCGGCACTCAGAAGGGCGGCGGTCTCGTCGTCTCCGGCGAGGCGAAATCGTTGGTCTACTACTTCCACAACATCCGCAACCGGCTGCTCTACGCGGCCAAGCACCTGCCCGACGACGACCTGGTGCGCTGGCGCGCGGTGTCGCGTCGCGTGGCCTGGGAGATCCTGCTGCAGGGTGGGCGACGCCAGTTCGTGACCTCGCCGCAGACGCTCGTCGTGGGGTTCCGCGCCCACCGGGCAGGACTCAAACTCGCCGACGCGGAACTCGAGCGCCGCAGGCGAGCCTGACGCTTCTGCGGAGCGGGCGGCTGCCTAGTCGATCAGCGTGTCGGCCCCGCGCAGCTCAGCAGCGCGCTCGGCGCGACGACGCGCGAGATCCTTCGAGACGTACCAGAGGTTGGGGAACATCTGGAGGACCAGGACCGTGAGAGCCGACCCGATGATCGGGCCCGCCGCACCGAAGGGGGCGATGAGGAGCCAGGACACGCCGAGGTTGAGCGGGATCATCAGCAGGCTCGGCACCACCTGGAACTTCAGTCCGGCCTTGTCGGTCATGTACATGCCGATGGGGTATTTCGCCGCCTGCAGGGCGACGTACGCCACGAAGGAGATCACCAGGACCGGCGACAGCTCGATCTTGTCGCCGGCGATGAAGTCGACGAGCCACGGAGACAGCAGCGCGAGGATCCCCCGACCGCGAGCCCTCCCCGAGGAACCAGAACGTCGGCTTGGTCGGCGACTCGATCCTCCCGGCGGCTCGGTGCCCGGCGTAGATCGGCCAGAGCGCGACACCGGCGGCGGCGATCGTCTGAAGGACGAGTCCGAAGAGCTGGGAGGCGAGGTTGTACTGAGCGAGGTCGTGCGAGGTGCCGACGTGACTGAGCAGGATCCGGTCGGTCTGGAAGGCGATGGGCTGGGCGAGCGTCTGGACGAGCATCGGCCAGGCGAGCCCCAGCACAGCGACGCTCTTGTACGCCCGCACTTTGAAGACGAGCCGGAAGGCCTGCCCGATCTGGGGCGACAGCGCCCGGGAAGCGATCCAGAGGCAGAGCACCGACAGCAGCGCGTTCCCGACGTAGGAGACGATCGAGAGGAACGTCCCGGCCGGAATCGCCAGCATGGCCAGAGCGCTGATGACGAGCAGCATGAACGGGGCGACGATCGCCTGACTGGCGACCTGGACGTTCGTCTTCTTCAGTCCGACCAGGATCCGCTGCCCGACCGTCAAGGGCACCGCGATCCCGAAGATCACCAGGCACAGCCCCGCGGTGAGGTTGCCGCCGCCCATCAGCCCCTTGCCGAGCAGCAGGGGCCACCAGCCGAACACGGTGATGACGATCGCGACGACGACCATGATGCCGCCGGAGATCATCAGGGTTCGCAGGGCGGTGACGATCGTCCGGCGCACGGCGTCGTCGGTGCGCGGGGACTTCGATCCTGCGACCTCGTTGATGATCACCGCCGCGATTCCGAGGTCGGCGAACGGGAGGAGCGTCGGGAAGCTGGAGAGCAGTCCGTACTGCGCGTACGCGTCTGTGCCGAACGAGTGCAGGATCACGCGGCTGGTCAGGATCCCGAGGATGCCGGAGAGCCCCATGACCAGCACCTTGATGATCGCCGTCGACCCGACCGCGCGCATGCCGCCCGAGCGGACCGGGGGCGTCTCCGTCGTCGTCATCGCGGCCCGCCCCCGCGCAGGACGGCCACGGCGCGCCGATAGGCGTCCACGTGTCGGCGACCGGCGTCGTCCCAGTCCCGCTCGGAGAGATCGGGGTGGTCGCCGCGACCCGCGGTCGACACCTCGGCCAGAGCGCGTTCGATGTCGTTCGCGTCGAGGTCGCCGTCGTACCGGTGCACCCAGCCGGGACCGGTCTCCTCGGCGAGGCGCTCGGTGACCGGATTCGACGGAACCAGAACGGGGCGGTCGAGGGACAGCGCGGTGAGAACGCCGCCCGAGTTGTGCATCTCGCGATAGGGGAGAACCACCAGCGAGGCCTTCCGCACGTTCGTCACGAGGTCGGCGTCGTCGAGGAACCGCAGATCGAGACTGACGCGTTCGTCGGCGTCGGCGAGGTCGGTCAGGCGCCCGGCGAGTTCAGGAGTCGACGGCCGACCCGCTACGTGGAGAGTGGACGGCCCGGGTACCGAGCGGAAGACCTGGAGGAGCTCTTCGACGCCCTTGTAGCGGCGGATGAGGCCGACGAACCCGACCCTGCCGGGCTCGGCCGCGGGCTTCGCGTAGCTCTCGAACCAGTCGCGGTAGTGACCGTGCGGAATCAGCTCGTAGCTACGGCCCGGCTGCTCCGGCGTCTCGTCGTTGAGCCGGATCCACAGCGTGGTCCTTCGCTCGATGAGTCCGAGCAGGATCCGCTCGCGCCGGGAGATGCCGGAGGGCCGTTCGAGATTGTGCAGCGTGCGCACGATCGGGGTGCGAGTGGCGGCCAGCTTCGCGACCAGCAGCAGCGTGAGCACCTGCCGGACGAGCTTCTTGAGCGGGCTCTGACCCGAGACCAGGATCTCGGGCCAGTGCACGTGGAAGACGTCCGCTCGCCTGGTGAGAGCCGCCCGCCAGGAGAAGGTCCTGAGCTCGACGCCCGGCTGGGCGGCGACGCTCCTGGCGAGCATCACGAGGTACGGGTTCGTCGTCGGCCGGGGCCGCGGGAAGGACTGCTGCACGATGAACGTGCGGCCCTCCCCGCGGACCCGGTGTTCTGACGATCCCCGCCGCGTCACGGCTTGAAGGCGCTCAGCTGCTGGAAGCTCACGACCTGCGCGCCGTTGGTCGACGAGCCGGACTCGTAGGCCAGGACTCCGACGTCGCCGGCGGTCTGCAGAGACGAGGACGAGTCGGTCGCACTGACCGTCCACGCGGTCGGCTCGGCCGTTCCGGTGGCCCAGACTTTCGCCCGGATCGTCGTCGGGCTTGTGCCGGTCACCTGGAGCCTCATGCTGATCGAGGATCCCGGGGTGACCGTCAGCGGCACCGTCGTGTCCTTGGTCAGGGCGATCGAGGTCGACGAGTTCGGGAACGCGCTCAGGTTGACCGTCGCGCCTCCGGTGCTGAGCAGCCGCACGGTGGCGCGGTACTCGTTGTTCGTCGAGATCTTGCGCCCGGTGGCCGTGATGTAGGTTCCGCCGCCGGTCGCCGCCTTGTCGAGGCTGAACTGGAGTCGGTAGTCGGTGTCGGTCTGCTTGACGCCGGCCAACTCGGCACCGGCCTGGGCACCCGCTCCGGAGAGCGAGACCTTGCCGGAACCGGACGCGACCGAGAGGGCCGAGGCCGAGCCGATCCTGGTCCAGGCTCCTCCGACGTCCGCCGTTCCCCAGCCGTTGCTCACGGTGCGCCCGAAGGCGTCGAGGGCGAACGGCGTGGCCGCGGGAGCCGTCACGGTGACCGTGGCGGTCTTCGTGTTGGTGGCGCCGGAGTTGTCGGTCACCGTGAGGCCGACGGTGTACGTCCCGGCCGCCGTGTACGCGTGGCTGGTCGTCTTGCCGGTCGCCGTGGCTCCGTCGCCGAAGTTCCAGGCGTAGGACGCGATCGTGCCGTCCGCGTCTGCCGAACCCGAGCCGTCGAGAGCCGCCGTGAGGCCGGTCACGGTGGACGTGAAGGCCGCCGTCGGAGCCTGGTTGGCCGGAGCCGCGACAGTGACCTGCTGACTCTGGGCCCCGGTGGCACCGTCGTTGTCGGTCACCGTCAGCGTGACGGTGTACGTGCCCGCGGCTGCGTAGGTGTGATTCGCCGTGGCGGTCGTCGCCGTGCCGCCGTCACCGAAGTTCCAGGCGTAGGAGGCCACGGTGCCGTCGGAGTCCGCCGAGGTCGTGCCGTTCACGCTCAGCGCCAGGTTGCTCGTCGAGGAGGTGAACGACGCGGTCGGAGCGACGTTGGGCGCCTTCACGACGGTGACCTGCTGCGTCGTCGTCGCCGTCGCTCCCTGGTTGTCCGTCACGGTCAGCGAGACCGTGTACGAGCCGGCCGCGGTGTACGTGTGCGTCGCCGTCTTGCCCGTGGCCGTGCCGCTGTCACCGAAGTTCCAGGCGTAGGAGGCGACGGTGCCGTCGGAGTCCGCCGACGCCGAGGCGTCGACCGAGAGCGCGAGCGCGTTCGATCCTGCGGTGAAGGACGCGGTGGGAGGCACATTGGCGGGCGGCGCCACCGTGACGGTCTTCGTGGCGACGCCGGTCGCGCCGTCGTTGTCCGTCACCGTGAGCGTGACCGTGTACGTGCCTGCCGCGAGGTACGTGTGATCGGCCGTAGCCGTCGTGGCCGAGCTGCCGTCACCGAAGTCCCAGGCGTAGGAGGCCACGGTGCCGTCGGAATCCGAGGACCCCGTGCCGTCGACCGAGACCTTCAGGTTGCTGACCGTCGAGGCGATCACGGCGGAGGGTGCGACGTTCACGTGCGGCGGCGTGACGGTGACGCTCGAGGTCGAGACCCCGGTGCCGCCGTCGTTGTCGGTCACGGTCAGCTTGACGGCGTAGGTGCCGCCGGCCGCATAGGCGTGCGTCGGGGAGACCCCGGAGCCCGTGGTCCCGTCACCGAAGTCCCAGGCGTACGAGGCGATCGTGCCGTCGGAGTCCGCCGACGCCGAGGCGTCGAAGGCGCTGGACAATCCGGTCGCGGTCGACGTGAACGACGCGGTCGGCACGACGTTGACGTGCGGCGCGGTCACCACGACCTGGCTCGACGTGACGCCGGTGGCTCCCTTGTCGTCGGTGACCGTGAGGGTCACCGTCTTGGTTCCCGGCGTCGTGTAGGCGTGTGTCGGGGTCTTGCCGGTGCCGGTCGAGCCGTCACCGAAGTCCCAGGCGTAGGAGGCCACGCTCCCGTCGGCGTCCGCCGAGGCGGACGCGTCGAAGGCGGCCGAGAGGTCGGTCACCGCGGAGGTGAACGACGCCGTCGGCGGCTGGTTCGTCGCACCGGCGCCCCCGAGGGCGAAGTGGTCGCTCACCGTCGAAGCGCTGAGCGCCTTGTCGTAGATGGAGACGTCGTCGATCGAGCCGGCGAAGTACGCGCTGGAGGAGCTCCAGGTGTTGTCGCCGCCGATCTTCCAGTAGCCCGTGTAGGCCTGCGCCTGCGTGGTCGGGTTGGTGCCCTGGAGGACGCCGTCGACGTAGAGCTTGAGGCCGTCGGACGACTGGGACGCGACCACCTGGTGCCAGGTGCCGTCGTTGTACGAACCGGGGGTCGTGATCGTGTTCGTCTGCCCGGTGTACGTGCCGAAGACGAGCTGGCCGTTGTCCTGCATGTAGACGTGACGGTCGTAGGCGCTCGAGGTGCCGGTCTGGCTGTTGCCGAACCCGACGATCTTGCCGCCGGTCGTCGTCGTCGTCTTGAACCACGCCTCGATCGAGTAGACCTCGGGGTCGTTGTACGACTGCGTGCTGTCGACCTGGCCCGACGATCCGTCGAAGGTCGCGGCCGTGTCGGTCGTGCCCGCGATCGCCCCCGCCGCGCCCTGCGTGACGCCACCGGTGTAGACGCCGGCGGTCCCCGAGAGGCTCGAGTCCTTGGCCGTCGTGGCACCGCTGGCGTCACCGAGACGGTAGTAGAGGTACGGGTTGTCGCTGAAGACGCGGCTGCCGTAGTTGTCGGTCGGCGCGCTGTTCAACTGCGAGGCGTAGCCGGCGGCGACGTACTGGTTGTTCGCCTGCGTCTGCGTCAGCGCCGTCGGGTACACCGAGACGTCGTCGATGGAGCCGGACAGGAAGTTGCTGCCGTTCCAGGACGAGTCGCCGCCGATCCGCCAGTAGCCGGTGTAATCCTGGGCCGTGGTGATGTTCGGAGCCGTGCCGACGCGCTTGCCGTCCACGAAGAACTGCATGCCCGACGAGCTCAGCGTGCCGATCAGCTGGTGCCACTGGCCGTCGTTGATGGCCGTGGGGCTGCTCAGCACCTCGGTGTTGCCGTCGTAGACGCCGAAGTTCGCCTTGCCGCTCGGGTCGAGGTAGAGGTGGCGGTCGTACGAGGAGGACGTGCCGGTCGGCGAGTTGCCGAAGCCGACGATCTTGCCGCCCGAGGTGGAGGTCGTCTTGACCCACGCCTCGACCGAGAACGTCTGCGGTCCGGGGACGGACGACTGGGTCGAGGAGAAGCCGGTGGAGCTGCCGTCGAACGTCGATGCGGTGTCACCGTCGACGGTCGCTCCCGCGGTGCCGCGGGTGACGCCCGCTCCGGCGACCTGGTCGTTGTAGCCGGCCGCGTCGTAGACGGTCGTGCCGCTGGCCTCGTCGAGGCGCCAGAAGGACGACGCGCCCTGGTTCAGCACGGTGGTCGTGTACGTCGACGGCTGCTTGTTCGTGACCGTGACGCTGACGTTGTCGCCGAGGACGGTGTTGCCGTCCGGGTCGGTCGCCCGCAGCCGGTACGTGTAGCTGGTCCCGGGGTCAGGCCGGTGTCCGTGAAGCCCATGGCGGGCTTCTTCCAGATGGACGAGTCGGCCTTGGTCGTGTAGACCGGCGTGGTCATGTTGCCGTTGCGGTACACGTTGTAGGTCAGGGTCGAGTTGTCGGGGTCGGAGTTCGCGGCCCAGCTGAGGCGCACGGTTCCCGACGTGAGCGAAACCGCACTCGGGGTGAACTGCGCACCCGAGGCCTGGGGGCCCATCTTCTTCGGCGCGATCGAGGGGATGGCGAAGCGGGTCAGACCCTGCTGCCGCACGCCGTTGACCGTCGTGAACTCGCCGCCGTAGACGACGTACTGGGAGTTCGCCGCGACGCTCCAGGGGCCCTGCGTCTTTCCGGTGAAGGTGCCGGTGTTGAACTCGGGGTACCAGTTCAGCAGGCTCGGCGCGGGCGTGCCCGCCCAGTTCGTGTAGCCGTACGGGTCGGCCGTGATCGTCTGCGTGGCCGCCTTGCTGAAGGCGATCGCGCGGTGGAAGGTCCAGTTGGGCTGAGGGTCGGTCTGCGGGAAGCCGCCGATGTTGCCGCAGTAGTGCGGGTGGCCGGCGAGGTACTCGGCGTTGTCGCTGACAGCGATCGAGTAGGAGTCACCGTGGCAGTCCTCGACCCAGGTGATGTTGCCGGTCGACCAGTCCGCGTGGAAGGAGCCCTCGAGAGTGCCGGGGCCGAAGGTGTAGCCGGAGCCGTAGACACCGGACGCGTCGCCGACCAGCGAGGTGATTCCCGAACTGGTGTCGGCGTCGCGAACGACGTTGTTGGCTGCGAAGGGCTGGAGCGCTCCGGTCGGGTCGACGGAGCCGAGACCGTAGCCGGGGTTCGACGAGCCGTTCAGCGAGGTGAAGCTGCCGCCGATGACGATGTGCGTGCCGTCGGGAGAGACCGCGAGGGCTGCAACGTCGCCGCCCGCCGCACTGGCCGTGAACGGCGTGACGTTCTTGCCTGCCGTGGTGAGGGCCACGACCTTGTTGTGGGTCTCCTTGTTGACGCTGGAGAAGACACCTCCGAGGTACACGGTCGACCCGGAGACCGCGATCGCGTTGACGGTGGAGTTGATGGTCGGGGCGAACCCGGAGAGCATCGCGCCGCTCGTGGGATCGAGAGCCGCCACGCGGTACGCGTTGGCGCCGTTGACGGTGGTGAAGGCGCCACCGACGTAGATCCGCGACCCGTCGGGCGAAGCCGTGATCGCGCGCACCACACCGTTGAGCTGCGGGTTGAACGACGTGTTCAGCACGCCGGTCGTCAGGTTGTAGGAGAGGATGTTCGTCCGTGCGACGGTGTTCACCCCCGAGGCGGCACCGGCCGGCTGGGCCGTGGTGAACTGCCCACCGGCGTAGACCGTGTTGCCCACGATGGCCTGCGACCAGACGACGCCGTTGATCTGCGGTGTCGGCAGGGCGTCGGCCGTGACAGTCGTCGGCGTGGCCGGGTCAGCCGGGTTCGTGGGGTTCGTGTCCGCGTGAGCCGGCACGCCCAGGGCGAAACTGCTCAGGACGATGACGGCGGCGGCGGCGATGCTCGGAACGCGCAGGCGCGACGACACGGATCTCTCCATGGGGTGCCTCTAACAATTCGGGTAAGCCGTGGGTCGGGAGTCCCACGTGAGTTTTGCGTGAGTTTCGGGTTCACGCGCGCTGTGAAATTCGGGTGTCACAGCCTGGGACGACTATAGGTGACCGCAGGTCGGGGAGCACACCCCCAAACGGGGGTGGAATGCTCACCCCCGGAAACGCCCCCTCGGCCGGTGACGGTCGGCTCAGGCCGGAGCCTTGCCCGCGAAGACCACGCTCGGGATCGAGACCCCGTAGTCGACCGTGATCCGGACGTCGGATCGCTGCGCGACCGGGATCGGGAACGTGTAGGTCGCCTGGCCCGTCGCGCCCGCGGCGACGGTCGGGGCGAACGCCTTGCGATTCGAGACCAGCTCGTTGGACGGGGTGTCGTCGGAGCCGTACGTGACCGAGACGACCGTCGACGACAGGTCGAGGAGCTTGCTCGAGTGGTTGGCGATCGTCACCGTGAAGCGCAGCGACGGACCGGACACCTCGCCGACGCCGTCGCCCTTGCCGGAGACCGCCGCGACGCCCTTCAGAGCCACGTCGACCTCGGAGGTGAGCTTCGCGGTCGAGGACAACCCGACCGGCTTCTGCGCCTGACCCGACGCGGTGCCGGAGTCGGCGGTGGCGGAGGGTGCTGCCCGGTACGTCCTGGGTGCCGGCGGCCGGCTTCTCCGTCGGTGTGACCGTCGCCGAGCCCGCGCCGGGAGTGACCGACGGGCGGACGGTGGGCGCCGACGAGTAGGTCGCCGAGGATGTCGGAGACGCCGTGGTCGTGTCGTTCCCACGGCTGACGCCGACGACGACGAGCACCACGACGAGGGCGACGCCGACGACGATGGCTGCGACGGTGATGAGGGTGCGGCGGGAGACGCTCATGCGAGTCCTCTCGGATCATGGGCGCGAACGCGACCGACTGCTATTATCACCGGACCTTGACCACGTCATCACCGCGCGTCGCTTCCCGAAGAGCCGACCCGGCCGTCCCGAGGGTGATCCCCGGTGCGTCGCCCGTCGGCGTCCCCGTCGCGCTCGGGCTCCTCGGAACCCTCCTGTCGCTGCTCGGTTCGTGGAACGTCTCGCTCTGGACCGACGAGGCCGCCACGATCTCGGCAGCCCGGCGCAGCACCGCGCAGCTCTGGTCCCTCGTGCACCACATCGACGCGGTCCACGCCGCCTACTACTTCTTCATCCATTTCTGGGCGGGCGCCTTCGGCTACAGCGCGTTCTCCCTGCGCCTTCCAAGTGCCATCGCCACCGGCCTCGTGGTGGTCGGGGTCTGGGCGCTCGCCCGGGCTCTCGGCCGGGCCGACGTCGCCGTCGCGGCCGGTCTCGTCGCGGCCGTGCTCCCCCGCATCACCTGGATGGGCATCGAAGCGCGCTCCTTCGGGCCGAGCGCCGCTGTCGCCGTCTGGGCGACCGTGATCCTGCTCGTGGCCCTCCGCGGCCGGAAGCGCTGGTGGTTCGCCTACGGCGTCCTGATCGCTCTCGGCACCGCCGTGAACATCTACCTGGCCCTCCTGGTCGTGGCCCACGCCACAGCGCTTCTGATCATCGAGAGGCGCAGGAGTAGCTCGCTCGGCCTGTGGCTCGCGGCGGCCGCAGGCGGGATCGTGCTCGCGTCGCCCGTGGTGCTGGAATCGCTCGGGCAGCGGGGTCAGCTCGGCGACAACGCCGTCTCCGCGTCGACGCTGCTGCGGCAGGCCGTCGTCAACCAGTGGTTCCTCGGGCAGACGCCGACCCGGGTCGCATCCTCGAGCGACGGACACTCGCTGTGGTCGCTCGCATCGCTCGCGCTGGCGCTGGTGGGCTGGCTGCTGATCGTCACCGGCGTGATCTCGGCCCTACGCCGGAGCACCTGGCGCAGCGTCTGGATCCTGGTGCCGTGGCTCCTCCTGCCGACCGCACTCGTCGGCCTGTATTCGCTGGCGGTGTCGCCGCTCTACAACCCGCGCTACTTCACGTTCTGCGCCCCCGCGGCCGCACTGCTGATCGCGCTGGGGATCGGTGCGCTGCCACGCCTGTGGCTCCGAATCGCCGCCGTGGCTCTGATCGTCGTGCTCGCCGCCCCCATCTACCTCTCCCAGCGCGAGTCGACCGGCAAGAGCGGCACCGACTGGTCGCAGACCGCGGCCTACGTCGACCGGCACGCCCACCGGGGCGACGGCGTCTACTTCGCGCCGCTCGACGCGACCACGGCGTCGCGGGTCGAACGGACCACCAGGAACGTCGCCGTCGCCTACCCCGACGCGTTCTCCGGCCTGACCGACCTCACCCTGCGGGTCTCGCCCACCGCGAACTCGAGTCTGCGCGGGCTCTCCGCCGAGCTGTCCGCCTCGACCGCGCGACTGGCGACGGTCGACACCGTCTGGGTGGTGCGACCGACCGACTATCCGGCGGCTTCGTCCGAGAGCGACGCGGCGGTCTTCGCCCGAGAGGGCTTCCACCGGGCCGCGCGCCTGATCGGGCCGATGGACTCGGTGATCGAGTACACCCGCTGACCCGCGCCGCGTGTGACCGGGATGGCCACCAGACCGATCGCCAGCACGAACAGCGGCTCGGCGCTGAAGAACGGGCTGAACGCGAGATCCCAGAGCGATTTGGCGACCACGTACAGCAGGACTCCCGCGGCCAGGCCGTCGGCGATGTTGCGGGTCAGACCGTAGATCATCAGGACGGCCGCTACGAACACGAAGGCCAGTCCGATCACACCGGTCTGAGCCCACAGGTCGCCGAAGACCGAGTGCAGCTCGACGTGGCCGCCGAACATGTAGCGCTCGACGTAGCCGTTGTTGGGGTCGTAGCCGATGGCCTTCATGCCCTCCTTGGCCGTGACGACCTCCGACGGCGACGGGGAGACGCCCGCGCCGAAGCCCCAGACCTTCTGCCCGATCAGCGCGATGGTGGCGCCGAGCTCGGGTCGTCCGCCGAGCACGAGTGAGCCGGAAGCGTTGACCTGCGCCAGCGATCGCTCCGTGGTCGACTGCCCGAGGAGGCCGGAGAGGACGAGAGCCGTGCCGAGGTTGTAGACCACGATGCCGACCACGACGATGCCGAGTGCCACCAGCGAGGCGGACCCTCGATGCCCGACCCGGAAGACCGGCAGCTGGGCGAGCAGCAGGATGGCCGCGAGCAGGAGGAGCGCGAAGGTCGCTCGCGCGTCGTTGGCGGCCGACAGACCGGAGAGCACCAGGACCACGATCAGCTCGACCCACCAGCGCCGGGAGAGCTTCGCGAGAGCGAGGAGCACGACGGCCAGGGGAATGGCGAATCCGAACTTGTAGGGATTCGACGCGAACTGCGCAGCCGACGGCGAGATGCCCAGGAAGAGGCCGACGCCGAAGAGGAGCGCGACCGTCGAGACGGAGAAGAGGGTGCGGGTCCAGAGGAGGAGCCCGATCGAGAGGATCGCACCGATGAGCAGAACCGTCGTGCTGGTGGCGATCGAGGTGTCGACCGCGTGGTCGTCCGCATTGGCGACCCGGAGCCAGAGGCCGGCGCCGACCGCCGCCACTCCCAGCAGCATCAGCACCGGCATGCCGCGGAAGCGGCGCACGGCCGGAATCCACAGCGGCATGAGGAGCGCGGCGACGATGTAGCCGACCTCGACGCCCTGCGGGAGGACGATCTGCATCGCCACGACGACGATGGACACGGCGGCGATCAGCTTGACGATCACCGGAGCCTGCGCAGGAGCATCGACACTGCCCGTCGCGCGGAAAGCTGCGGGGGTCGTGCGGTCGTGCGCGACGAGTGCCGGGGCCGAGTTCATGGAGACACTCTAAGCGAGTGTTCGGGCCCTGCAACCGGTAATTCTGTCCCCCAAACAGCCCACACCTTGTCGGGGGCTATCAATGAATTCAAGGAAACGCCAGAGTTTTGGTAAAGATCGGGTTACACTTTCGTATCCCCTCTGACCCCCGTTCTGGGGACATGCACGTCTCCGTGTCACCCAGAACACCGCCGTCCGACGCTCCGCCCGACGAAAGGACCACCCCAGGGTGACTTCTCCTGCGCCACGCCACGCCGCCTCGCGACGCCGAATCCGACTCCCCGCCGTCGCGGGCATCGCCGCCGGAGTCCTTCTGGCTGCCGTCATTCCCGCTCAGCTCGCCACCGCGGCCCCCGTCACGGTGGCCAGCGACTCCTTCACCCGCACCGTCTCGTCCGGGTGGGGCTCCGCCACGAAGGGCGGCGCCTGGTCGACCTCGGTCCGCTCCGGAGCGCGGGCGACCGTCTCCGCCGGCCACGGCGTCATCTCCGGTCTGGCCAAAGGCACGTCGGCCTCCACGCAGCTGACGAGCGTCTCCGTCCTCGACACCGACGTGACCGGCACCATCGGCCTTCCGACCAAGGCCGCCACCCTCTACTCCGCCTTCGAGATCCGCCGGCAGACGAACGCCTCCTACCGGGGCCGTCTCGAGCTCTCGGCCAAGGGCACGGCGGTCCTCGCCGTGTCGCGCGTGACCAAGAGCGGCGAGGTGAACCTCGGTCGTGTGACGCTTCCCGGCACGTACGCGCCGGCGACCCGGATCGCCACCGAGTTCCAGGTCACCGGCACCTCGCCCGTGTCCATCCGCGGGCGCGCCGCTCGCGTCGGGGCGGCGATGCCCTCCTGGCAGCTCACGGTCAAGGACTCGTCGTCGGCACGGATCACGACCGCGGGCCGGGTCGGCCTGTGGCAGTACTCCAGCGGCAGCAACTCCGCTGCGCTCACCACCACGCTCGACGACGTCACCGTCACGAAGAACCCGAGCACGGCCGCGACCACGCCTCCCGCGTCGAGCAGCCCCACGCCGACGCCCAAGCCCAGCACGTCGGCTCCGACTCCTCCCGCGACCACGACGGCGCCGACACCGCCGGCCACGACGGCGCCCAGCTCTCCGGTCGATCCGACGGCGCCGAGTCGCGGATCCGTCGCCGTCGGTGGGACGAACTACGCGGTGCCCTCCAAAGCGATCGTGGTGTCTCCCTCGGGAAGCGACTCGTCCGCCGGCACCGTGGCGGCGCCGCTGAAGACCCTGGCCACCGCGATCTCCAAGGCGGCGACCGGCGCGACCATCGTCTTGCGCGCCGGCACCTACAACGAGTCCGTCACCGTGCCCAAGGCCAAGTCCCTCACGATCCAGTCCTATCCGGGTGAGGCCGTGTGGTTCGACGGCTCGCAGCAGGTGTCCTCGTGGTCCAGGTCCGGTGCCACCTGGAACACGAACTGGAACTACTTCCCGTCCGGCGTGATGGACGGGATCCAGGACAACCCGTTCTTCGTCGCCTCGGCGAAGCCCTACGCCTCGCGTCCCGACCAGGTCTTCTTCGACGGAGCACAGCTCACGCAGGTCGGCTCGGCAGCGGCGGTCACGTCAGGGACCTTCTACCCCGACGCCAAGAGCGGCAAGGTGATCCTCGGCAGCGACCCGTCCGGCCACACCGTCCGGATCAGCAACCTGCCCCAGGCCATCAAGGTCCAGTCGCCGAACACCGTGCTCCAGGGCTTCGGGGTGCGAAACTACGGCACCTCGTACCTCGACAAGGGTGCGGTGCGCCTCAGCAGCACCGGTGACGTCGCTCGCAACCTCGTGATCCAGAACAACGCCATGATCGGCATCAACGTCGAGAACGACGCAGCGGTCCTCGATCACCTGACGGTGACGAGCAGCGGTCTCCTGGGAATCGGGGCCAACGCCTCCTACGGTCTCGCGATCGAGAACTCCGTCGTCACCGGCAACAACAGCCAGCAGTTCAATGCGCAGCCGGTCGCCGGCGGTGTGAAGGTCACGCGCTCGCGCGGCGTCACCGTCTCCAACATCGACGCCAGCCGCAACACGGGCACCGGCATCTGGTTCGACGAGTCGGTGTACGACGGGTCGATCGTGAACAGCACCTCGAGCGACAACACGGTCGACGGCATCCTGACCGAGCTGTCCGACCACATCATCGTGGCCGGCAACCAGCTCAACAACAACAAGATCGGCGTCATCGTGTACAACACGGCGAACGTGCAGATCTACAACAACGACATCGGCAACAACCGACAGTTCGGCGTCAAGCTCGCGCAAGACCAGCGCCGTCAGGCCAACACAGCCATCACCGGACACGACCCCCGCAGGCCGCTGCCCGACTCGACCCTGACCTGGATCGTCAAGAACGTCACGATCGCCAACAACGCCTTCGGCAGCGGCGGCCTCTACCAGATCTACGGTCTCGACGGCGTCACGAACATCCCGATGGACGCCATGCAGGTCACCATCACGGGCAATCTGTTCAACCAGCATCTGACGAGTTCGCAGTCGATCCTGGTCGGCTGGGGTGCCGGAGACAACCACACCGTCAAGCAGTTCAACGACGTCGCTTCGCTGGCCCAGGCCAAGAACACGTCCTGGAAGAACGGCGAGACGACGGGCGTCCTACCGATCGCGTCGATGGCCACGGCTCTGAAGGGCTCGGTCGGCATCGCCTCGTCGCTTCCGTCGGACGTCGCCGCGGCCCTCGGCCTGAAGGCCGGCACGAAGGTGATCGGCGACTTCTGACCGCTCGCGAGAGCGAGCGAAGGCGCCTCCCGAATCGACTTCGGGAGGCGCCTTCGTGTCGTTCGGCAGGCCGGCCTCAGCGAGCCCCGCGAATGCTCGGTGCCTCTTCGATGGCGTCGGCGGTCTCGGTGATCGCTTCCGCGGTGCGCTCGAGGAGGGCCGTGATGTCACCGGCCTCGAGCTCGGGGGCGGCCTGCAGGGCTCGGGCGATCGCGTCGTAGTACTGCGCATACATCGTGTCGCGGGCCCGATTGCCGGTCACGGTGAGCGAGAGCAGCAGGCTGCGACGGTCGTTCGGGTTCGGCGTGCGCTCCACCAGACCGGCGCCGACGAGACGATCGGTCATCGCGGTGACGGCGCCGGTCGTGATGTCGAGGTAGGCGGCCAGCGCCTTGGGCGTCGGCTCGTCGCCCTCGCCGATCCGCATGAGCGCGTTGAACTCGAGCGGGCTCAGTCCGACGCTGCTCGCGAAGACGCTCCGCAGCCGACGGTGCGCGGCGTCGGCGTCGGACATGGCGTGCGCCACCTCGCGGACGACGGGCGTGTCACCGGTGAGCTGGACGCCGTCGGAGGCACCGGGGTCACTCACCGCGAGGCTCGTGGGGTCTGAGGACACGGAGGGGTCTCCTTCTGGGAGATGTTCGGAAAGGGCGGAATCGAGATGCGCGTCGGATCGACGCGCACACGTGTGTTCGTAGGTCCATGTTCGCAGCACCGAGGCCCTTCGGTTTTGCCCCACTAGTGGGGGTTTCGGTCGATGGCAAAGAATCCCCATCATTGAGTAGCTTCACAAGTGAGTAATCCACTCACTCCTAAAGACTACTGATCAAGCGGCTCACTCAGGCCGATAACCGCATCTACCGAACAAGGGGTTCACGAATGTCCAGCAGCAACCACGCCGCGAAAGCCAAGCGTCTCCGTTTCGCTCCTCTCGCGATCGCCACCGGCGTCCTCGGGGCGGTCCTGCTCTCCGTCTCGATGTCCGGCACGCTGTCGGGCTTCGTCGCCAGCATCCAGAACACGACCAACACGGCCGCGTCGGGCGCCTTGACCATGCAGGAGCAGAACTCCGGCGCCACCGTCACCTGCTCCTCCACCGACGGCGGCACGGTCTCCACGAACACGGCGACCTGCGGCGGCATCAACAAGTTCGGCGGCTCGACCACGATGGTCCCCGGCCAGACCGTCACCACCCCGATCACCATCAAGAACACCGGCTCGGTCACCGCCAACACCTTCACGCTCACTCCCGGCACCACCTGCACCCAGACGGCCAACGGCGCCCTCAACGGCACCGCCACCGACCTCTGCGCGAAGATGACCGTCGTCATCACCAACACGACGGCCAGCCCGAACACGACGATCTACTCCGGCACGCTCGCCGGACTCGCCTCGGGCGGCGCCATCAGCCTCCCCACCGTCGCTGCCGGCGCCACCACGGGCTTCAGCTTCGCCGTCACCCTCGCCTCCACCGCCGGCAACACCTACCAGGGCCTCGCCGCGTCGCTGCCCCTCACCTGGACCTACACCAGCTGATACCGGCAGGATCCCGCCGCACCGGCACCCAGCACCACCCGCACCGCCGCTCCACCCGCACCGCCGCACCACCCGCACCGCCGCACCACCCGCACCGCCGCTCCACCCGCCCCACCCGCCCCTCGGTCGGGACCGCAACAACCCGCGGTCCCGCCCGATCACCCGATGGCCCACCCAGGGCCCCAGGCCCCGACCGGAGTCACAGCATGACGGACACCACGCAGCAGGCCGCGACGCCGGTCGCGGCGGCCCAGCCCGTCATCGACATCCCGGTCGGGGCTCCCCTGCGTCCACGCCGCCCCGGGCGTCACGTCGGACAGTCGATCGCGATCTGGTCGGGCGCCGCCGTCGCCACGGCGCTCGTCGTCCTCGCGCTCCTCTTCCAGTCGCAGGGCGGACGCTGGTTCATCGTCGAGACCCCCTCCATGGGAACCGTCGCCCCGGTCGGCACCCTCGTGCTGACCACGCCGGTCACGACGAACGACCTCCGCGTCGGCGACGTCATCACCTTCCACCCGCCGACGGAGCCCAAGGCCGTCTACACCCACCGCATCGTCGGCATCACGCCGCGCGGCATCGCCACCCGCGGCGACATCAACGGAGCGACCGACCCCTGGGCGCTCGGCCAGAAAGACCTCATCGGTCAGGCGACCACGATCCTGCCCGCCGTCGGCTGGCTGATCCGTGCCCTCCCGATCCTGCTCGTCGGCACCGTCTTCGTGCTCCTCGCCACCCGGCTGTTCGGCAATGCCGCGCGACGCATGTCGTACCGCATCCTCGGCTTCTCGATGCTCCTGTCGCTCACCGTGTACGTACTCCGCCCGTTCGTGAGCCTCGTCGTGCTCACGACCACCGGTACCGCGCACGGCGCCGAGGCGCAGATCGTCTCGACCGGTCTGCTGCCGATCAGCGTGACGGCCAAGGGCGGTACGACGGTCGACCTCGTCGCCGGGCAGGTCGGAACCGTGTCCGTCCCGTCGACGGTCGACATGGGGCACTACAGCCTGTCGTCCGCGCTGCACCTGACTCTTCCCGAGTGGATCCTTTTCGGGGCGATCTGCGCGATCCCTCTCCTCTGGACCTTCATCGTCGGTCTTCCGTCGACCCCCGACGAGGACGACGTCGCGTGATCATCCGCACCGCAGCCGTCGTCGCCCTCGTCGCCGCCGGAACCCTGGCTCTCGTCGCGGCTCTCGCACCCGGATCGTCCGCGGCCTTCGTCGCCAAGGTCGCGAACACGGGCGACACCGCCGCCACGGCGCCGTACTTCACCTGCGCCGGCGCTCTCGCCGGAGACAGGAGCAGCTCGCTCTTCACGCTTCCCCTGAACGAGGCGTCCGGGTCGACGACCGCCGCCGACACCGACACCGGAACGATGCCCGGAACATACCGCGGCACCATGACCACCTCGGCCACGACGCCCCTCGCCTGCCCGAGGGACACCGGCGGCGCGTACGTGCTCAACGGCACCTCCAGCTACGTCTCGAGCGCCACGCAGCAGACCAACCCGCAGACCTTCAGCGAAGAGGTGTGGTTCAAGACCTCCACGGCCTCCGGACGCCTCATCGGTTTCGGCAACGCCCTGACCGGCGCCTCCTCGACCTACGATCGCCACATCTACCTCAACACGGCCGGGCAGCTGGTCTTCGGCACGTACAACGGAACGTACAAGACGATCTCCAGCACAGCCTCGTACACCGACAACGCCTGGCACCAGGTCGTCGCCACCTTCTCGTCCTCGACCGGGATGACCCTGTACGTCGACGGCGCGCAGGTCGCCGTGAACGCGAGCTACAACCTGGCGCAGACCAACACCGGCTACTGGCGGATCGGCTACGACAGCATCACCGCCTGGACCGGCTCCGGATCGAACCCCTACTTCACCGGGAGCATGCGCTTCGCGTCGGTCTATTCGACCGTGCTCACCGCGGCGCAGGTGCAGCAGCACTACAACGCAGGCCGCTGATCGGCGATCCAGGCACTCCACGTCGATCCAGCCACGCACGTGGATCGACGCGGAACGCGTGGATCGAGGCGGGTCAGAGGGCCGAGATCGTCCATGCAGCCGTGTGCGCCTGGCCGGGCTCGAGTCGGACGAGGTCGGTGCCGCTCGAGAACGCGTCCGGCGGGCAGGTCATCGGCTCGACGGCGAGGCCGAGTCGGTCGAGCTCCGGTTCGGGGCGGTCGGCGGTGTGCACCTGCACCCACGGCAGCTCGGTGCCCCACGACATCGCGACTCCGGTGCCGCCAGGGGCCGTGACGGTCACCGTCGACGTGCCGCCGTCGCGCTCGAGACCGGTGAAGGCGTGGTCGAGGAAGAGGTCGCCGATCGGTTTAGCCGAACGGAAGTCGAAGTCTCGGTGAGTGGCGACGGGGTGTGTGGCGACCGGGATCAGCCGCTCCTCGGTGACCTCGAGGTAGTCGGCCGCGGGGAGGGTGAGGGTCCAGTCGTCGACGCGACCGGGACCCGCACTGAGATAGGGGTGAGGTGCCGTGCCGTAGGGAGCCGCCTTCGATCCTGCGTTCGTCGCGTCGACGGTGGTCGTGAGGCCGCCGTCGTCCAGGGCATAGGTGACGGCCACGTCCAGGGCGAACGGGTAGCCGTCGCTGGGGACGACCTCCGCCTCGAGCCGGACCGACGCCGAGGTGGACGATGCGACGTGCCACCTGGCCCAGACGAGCAGGCCGTGCAGAGCGTGCCCGCGATCGGGTTCCGTCAGCGGCAGCTGGTGCTCCGCGCCGTCGAACTCGTACCGGCCGTCGACGACGCGGTTGGGCCACGGGGCCAGGATCGCTCCGCGGTAGACCGGCCGGATCGCGTCTTCGTCGAACGGCACGACCAGATTGCGCCCGTCGAAGGTGAGGCTGCGGAGGCTGGCCCCGACGGCTGCGATCTCGGCGCGGTAGGAACCGTGGACGAGCGTCGTCTGCTCGCCGGAGAGGGGGTGGTCGTCATCGGATTCGTCTTTCTCAGGGGGTCGAATTCAGGGTACCGGGCGCGACGGTCGAGTCGCGCACGATGAGTTCGAAGTCAGCCGTGACCGACGCGAACCCGTTCTCGGTCTCGGGCTCTCTGATCCTGCTCACCAGCAGTTCGACCGCGCGCCGAGCGATCTGAGCCCGCCCCGGCGACATCGTCGTGAGTGTCGGGTGCGCGAACCGGGCATCGCGGGTGTCGTCGACGCCGATCACGGCGACGTCGCCCGGGACCGCGAGACCTCGTTCGAGGAGCACCCACTGCGCTCCGAGAGCGAGAGCGTCGTTGAACCCGAAAACCGCGTCGAAACGTCGTCCGTCGTCGAGAGCCCGCGCGGTCGCGGCGGCGCCCGCGTCGCGCGTCCAGCCGTCGGTCGAGACGACCAGGTCGCCGTCGACGGGGAGCCCTGCCTCGGCCAGCGCCGCCTCGCTCCCCCGACGACGGAGGATCGCCGTGTGGGTGCCGGGAGAACCGGCGCCGAGCAGCAGGATCCTGCGCCTCCCGATCTCGACGAGGTGGCTGACGGCGCGGTGGGCGACCTCCTCGTCGGCGATCAGGACGTGGTCGGCCAGGCCCTCGAACTGCCGCTCGCCGAGGATGACGAGCGGCAACCCGCCGCCGAGCTGCGGGGCATCGGACGGCCCGAGCGCCAGCGGATCGAAGATGGCGCCGTCGATCAGCTGCCGATGCAGGCCCGAGAGCGCCTCCAGCTCACGATCGCGATCGCCGGAGGTCGTCTCGACGAGCACCGTCAGGCCGAACGTCGCGGCGACGTCGATGACCTCCTGCGCGAGCTCGGCGAAGTAGGCCTGGTCGAGCTCCGGCACGATCAGCGAGATCATCCCCGTGCTCCCGCGACGGAGGCTGCGCGCGGTGACGTTGAGCCGATACCCGAGCTCGTCGACCGCCCGTTCGATGCGCGCCCTGGTCTCGGCGCGCATGTACGGGTAGCCGTTGAAGTAGTTCGAGACCGTCTTGACGGAGACGCGGGCCAGCGCCGCAACGTCGTGCATGGTCGCGGGCACGGCGGGGGCCTACTGCTCGGCCAGGCGCACCACGTTCCAGGAGAGGGGCGGCAGGATCACCGTCAGGACGCTGCCCTCCCAGCTCGTGTCGCCGTTCGCCTCGGGCGCCACGGAGTCGGCCGTGTCGACCGTCACCGTGAGATACGGGTCGGGATTGTGCAGGGTGGTCGCCTCCACGAGGTTCAACGCCTTCTCGCCCGCCCCGAAGGACCTCGTGTCGAAGTCGATCGCGATCGACTCGGTCAGCGAACGGTTGACCGCGAACACGGCCACGTCGCCGGTGGCTGCGTCGTGCGTGGCGACGGCGTCGATCGCCGGAACCTCGCCGTACTTCGCCGTCTCGTAGGTCGGCGCCTGGATCTCGCCGCGGAGAACGTCGCCCTGCGCGAACTTCGAGGCCTGCGCGAACGGGTGGTAGGTCGTCTGCTTCCAGCTGCGCCCGCCGGTCTCCGTCATGATCGGGGCGATGACGTTGACGAGCTGGGCCAGGCTGGCGGACACGACGCGGTCGCTGTGCTTCAGAAGCGAGATGAGCAGGCTGCCGACGACCACCGCGTCGGCGACGCTGTACTGGTCTTCGAGCAGGACCGGGGCGACCGGCCATTCCGTCTCGGGGTTCTTCGACGCCTCGCCGTCGAGGTACCAGACGTTCCACTCGTCGAACGAGATATTGATGCGCTTGGTCGCCTTCTTGGCGGCCCGAACGTGGTCGACGCTCGCGATGACGTCCTCGATGAAGTGGTCCATCTCGACACCCGACGCGAGGAAGCTGGCCAGGTCGCCGTCCTTCTCCCAGTAGTAGGCGTGCATCGAGATCAGGTCGACCTCGTCGTAGGCCTCCTCGAGCACCTCGCGCTCCCAGGTACCGAACGTCGGCATCGCCGAGCCGGAGCTTCCGCAGGCGACGAGGGTGAGATCAGGATCGATGAGCCTCATCGCCCGGGCGGTCTCGGCTGCGAGACGGCCGTACTCCTTCGCCGTCTTGTGGCCGATCTGCCACGGGCCGTCCATCTCGTTTCCGAGGCACCACATCTTGATGCCGTAGGGCTCTTCCGCGCCGTTCTCCTTGCGGAGGTCGGAGTGGAACGACCCGCCCTCGCCGTTGGCGTAGTCGAGGAGGTCGATGGCCTCCTGCACGCCGCGAGTCCCGAGGTTCACCGCCATCATCGGCTCGACCTCGGCCTTCCTGGCCCACTTCATGAACTCGTCGAGCCCCACGGTGTTCGGCTCGGTGGAGTGCCAGGCGAGGTCTTTGCGTACGGGTCGCTCGTCGACCGGCCCGACGCCGTCCTCCCAGCGGTACCCCGACACGAAGTTGCCGCCCGGGTAGCGCACGGTCGAGATGCCGAGGTCGCGGACGTACTGCAGCACGTCGCCGCGGAAGCCGTCTTCGTCGGCGGTCGGGTGCCCCGGGTCGTGGATGCCGCCGTAAACGCAGCGACCAAGGTGCTCGACGAAGGTACCGAACGTCTTGCGGGAGACCGGCGCCACGACGAAGGCGGGGTCGAGGCTGAGGCGGGCGTGAGGCATGGGGATTCTCCTTGGTTACATCGTTGTAGTGAAAGTATGTACAACGATGTACTACGGCGTCAAGCCCTGTGGTGGCGCGCGTCGCGCGGTCGCCGTGCCGACCCCCGCCGCGTCGGGGCCGGAGGATCGGGGCCCGGTCGCACGCCGTCGGGCGCGTCGGGGTGCGGTCGCTTCGCGAGGACTTCGGGCCGGATCCTGCCCCCGAACGAGGAGCCCCTCACCCAGACTCCTCTCGTGGCGCCGCCGCACACGACGAAGGCAGGCTCCCGAGGGAACCTGCCTGAGTCGTGGAGCAGAGAGGAACAGAGCCGCTAGACGGTGACGGCCGCCAGCACCTCGTCGAGGACGGCCGAAGCCTCTTCGTCGGTGGACTTCTGGGCGAGCGCGAGCTCGGAGATCAGGACCTGGCGGGCCTTGAGGAGCATCCGCTTCTCACCGGCCGACACGCCGCTGTCTTGGTCGCGACGCCAGAGGTCGCGGACGACCTCGCTGACGCTGTAGACGCTGCCGGAACCCATCTTCTCGGTGTTCGCCTTGAAGCGGCGCGACCAGTTGCCCGGCTCTTCGACGTGGTCGCTGCGCAGAACCTCGAACACCGCCTCGACGCCCTTGGCGTCGATCACGTCGCGGACACCGACCAGATCGACGTTGTCGACCGGCAACTCGATCATCAGATCGCTGGCGTGGACGTTGAGGGTGATGTATTTCTTCTCGACGCCTTTGATGGTGCGGGTTTTGACCGCGGTGATGGTTGCAGCGCCGTGGTGGGGGTACACGACGGTCTCCCCTACTTCGAAAATCATCTAGTAGTGCCTCATGTTCTTTTGATTTGAGTGCGTAGACCAATGCCGGGCATCATCTCGGCAGTCTTATCATTCTACCCGATAAAAGCGTTGTATGATGCCGCGGCCCCGACCCGGGCGACACCTGTCAGCGAACACGCCGGGCAGGATCAGAAGACCAGCACCAGCAGCACGACATTGAGCGTGATCAGGGCGACGGCTGCCACGGCGGCCAGCGCGGTCGTGTGCCAGCGGTTGCGCAGGTCGCCCATCGTGGCGCGCGACGCCGTGAACAGCACGAGCGGTACGAGGGCGAACGGGATGCCGAACGACAGGACGACCTGACTCAGCACGAGCGCGGCGGTGGGGTCGGCGCCGAAGGCCAAAAGAGCCAGCGCCGGCAGCAGCGTGACGATCCGGCGATAGAGGATCGGGACACGGACGTTCAGCAGGCCGTGCATGATCTCAGACCCCGCGTAGGCGCCGACCGAGGTCGAAGCAAGGCCGGAGGCCAAGAGCCCGATCGCGAAGAGCGTCGCGATGACCGGGCCGAGGTGGGTCAGCAGCGCGGCGTAGGCCCCCTCGAGGGTGTCGGTGCCGGAGACGCCGCGTAGGGTGCCGGCGGCGACGAGCAGGATCGCGACGTTGACGGTTCCCGCGACGACGAGCGCCACGGTCACGTCGATCTTCGTCGCCCGCAGCAGCAGCCGCGGCGCGTGGAGGAGCCCGCGAATCTGTCGCGCGCCAGAGCCGAGTGCGCGTAGATGGCGTGCGGCATGATCGTGGCACCCAGGATCGAGACCGCCAGCAGCACCGATCGGGAGCCGTCGAACTGCGGGACGAGCCCCGATGCGACGCCAGCCCACTCGGGCGGCGCGGCCACGAGCCCCGCGCAGAAGCCGATCGCGATGAGCACGACCATCGCCGTGATGATCCGCTCGAAGACCTGAGCGCGGCCGCGGCTCTGGAGCAGCAGCAGACAGAGCGAGATGACGCCGGTGATCAGGCCGCCGACGATGAGCGGGAGATCGAAGAGCAGGCCCAGGGCGATGGCGCCGCCGATCACCTCGGCGATGTCGGTGGCCATGGCGACGATCTCGGCCTGGAGCCAGAAAGCGCGCCGCACCCAGCGCTGCGAGAGACGGCGGCCGAGGAGCTCGGGAAGGCTGGCGCCGGTGGCGATGCCGAGTTTGGCGGAGAGGTACTGGATGAGCCACGCCGTCGCGTTGCCGGCGATGACCACCCAGACGAGCAGGTAGCCGAACAGCGCGCCCGCCGTCATGTTGCTGGCGACGTTGCCCGGATCGAGGTAGGCGACACCCGCGACGAGCGCCGGGCCGAGCAGCGTGACGACGCGGGCGGTGGTCGCGGGGCTCGGCGCGTGACCGGGTGGCGCCTGGGTCGTCATCGCGGCCTCCTGGTCATCGCAGCCTCGTCGTCGTCGCAGCCTCGTCGTCGCAGCCTCGTCGTCGTCGCGGTGCCTCGAACGTCTGGATTGCCAGAGTAGAGGGTGCCGCCGACAGACGTGCACCTCGCCTCCCGGCCCCGCTCGGGCCAGGGCTGACACAATGACAAGACCATGTCCATCAGCCGGCGGCTCTTCCTGACGGGCTCCCTCAGCGGAGCGGGCGTCCTGCTGTTGTCGGCCTGCACCGATCCTGCGCCGAAGCCGAGTGCGACGGCCACCCGCAGCCCCTCACCGACGCCGACGCCCACCCCGACGGCCACCGGGCCGAAGCCGAGCGCGTTCCGACGCAGCACGTGGGGCACCGACCCCTACGCCTACGGCTCGTCGAGCTTCCTGACCGCCGACTCGACCGACGACGACCGGTCCACCCTCCGCACACCCCTCGACGACAAGGTCTTCTTCGCCGGCGAGGCGGTCGCCGAGACCGACCCCGGCACCGTGATGGGCGCTCACGCCTCCGGTCTCGCGGCCGCGGCGCAGGTGGCCGCCGTGGCGGGCTCCGGCGAGCGCATCGCGGTCATCGGCGCCGGCATGGCCGGAGCGACGGCTGCCCGCGCTCTGGCCGATCAGGGCTTCGACGTCGTCGTCGTCGAGGCCCGTCACCGGGTCGGGGGCAGGATCGCGTCGTACGAGTCGGACGACTGGCCCATCGAGGTGCAGCTCGGGGTCTCGACGCTGTTCGGCGACGGGGCGTCGGCGTTCGAGTCCCTCCTCGCCGCCGAGGGGGTCAGCACGGTCGAGCTCGCCGCCTCCGGAACCGCCAGCCTCGACGGACGGACGAGCCCGCTGCCGACCACCGCTGCGATCACGACCGCGCTGGCGAGCGCCTACGCGTGGGCGGAGAGGCAGTCCCAGGAGGTCACGGTGAGCTCGGCGCTGACCGGATCGGGCGCTGCCGCGCGACTCGGCACGACGGCAGACGCGACCGGCGTCTCCGATGCCGACCGCCTGGCGTTCCTCCTCACGGACGCTCTGCCTGCCCGCTTCGGAGCCGGCCCGAGCGCGCTCTCGGCACGCGTCCTCGACGAGGAGCCGCTCCCCCAGGGCGCTCACCTCGTGACCGAAGGCTTCGGCGACTACGTCACCGCCCAGCTGAAAGACCTCGACGTGCTGCGCGGCAGCAACGTCACCCAGATCGACTACGGCAACCAGGGCATCGGGCTTCGCTTCGTCACCGGCGAATCGCTCTCGGCCGATCGGGTGGTCTCGACCATTCCCCTCGGCGTGCTCAAGAAGAAGAAGATCGTCTTCGTCCCGGCCCTTCCGGCAGCGCAGCTGGCCTCGATCGACGCGCTCGGCGTGGGCGTCCAGGACGTCCTGTGGTTGCGCTTCGACGAGAAGCTCTGGTCGAGCGACGCGACCGTCTGGGCGGTGCTCGACGACTCGGCCACCTACAAGATCTGGCTCAATCTCGAGCCGGCGACCGGTTCGCCGATCCTGGTCGCCCTGACCGGTGGCTCGGCGGCGACGAAGATCGGGAAGCTCGGAGACGGCGAAGCGGTCGCCGCCGCCGTGGCGAGCATCTCGTCCTACTTCGATCTCGCCCCGTCGACCGCGTCGCCGACACCGACACCGTCGTCGAGCCCGGCTCCGTGAGCCGGAGGGCTCGCGATCCGGTGCCGCAGCAGGTGCGACGGCCGGAGTCGACTGAGGCCGATCAGTCCGCAGAGGACGGCGAGGAAGATCACGAGGACGATCCCGTTGTAGAGGGCGAACTGCCTCGGGCTGACCTGCGCAGGATCGAGGAAGAAGTACGGGTACCAGCGCACGTCACGCCCGCGATCGAGCGTGAAGAAGCCCCAGACCAGCGGGTAGACGAGCACCAGCCACAGCGTCCGCCACCGCACGGGCGTCCGGCCCGGCGCGAACACCCAGTCGAGCAGCACGTAGCCGGCCAGCCAGAAGTGGAGCACTTGACTCGAGGGCGGGAACGCCAGCGAGTAGTGGTGGCTCGCCGACTGCGACACGATCACGGCGAACACGATCCCCGACACCATGACGTAGCAGGTCACGATCGCGTGCAGCGCCGCGAACCACCGAGGGTCGCTACGACCCCGAAAGGTCAGGACGCCCGACACCACGAGGATGACGACGTTCACCAGGTTGCTCTGCTGCGTGAAGTAGCTGAAGTAGTTGACCGTCGCGAACGTCGAGAAGCCGAGCACGTATTGGAAGTTGGCGACGAGCGCCACGATGCCGACGGCGGCTGCGATGAGCCGGAGGATTCCGAACAGGCGGAACGACAGGGTGGTGTGCACCGCCTCACCCGCTCCCGAGTCGTCCGTCTCGGCGACCGGGGCCGCCACCTACCCGAACGACAGTAGCGAGAACGCCCGGGAGCGAGATGGTGGCGACGGGCGACCCGTCGCCGGCGTCACGCGTCGTCGACCGCGTTGAAGCGCTGCAGCCCCCTGGCGAGGCGGTCGATCTCGTCGTCGCTCCAGTCGGCGAGACGCCGCTCGAGCTCGCGCTGGTTGGCGCGCGTCGACGACTCGAGGAGCTCTCGTCCCCGCGGGGAGAGCACCAGGATCTGCCCGCGGCTCGTTCCCGGAACGGGCGCGGTCGCGATCTCGACCAGCCCCAGCTCCTGCAGGTCGCCGACCTGTCGGGAGACGGTCGATCGGTTGAGCCGCATCGAGTGGGCGATGTCGATGGCCCGGCAGTCGCGCGTTGCGGCGATGAAGGTCAGCAGCGTGTGCTGGACGACCGTCAGCGGAGCGGACGCCCGCCGGTTGCGAGCGACGGCGCGCCTCGAGATCGTCTCCATCTGCGTGTAGACGACTCCCATCCGCTGCTGGCGACCGGACTCCATGCCGAGGAGTTTATCGATCGGGTGTACGCTTTCTCCATGTTGCATAATGCAACACTAACGTCTTCCCCCAATCACGCGAAAGGCCCGTGGTGACCACAGACACGTCCCCCACCCGATCCCTGCAGCAGGTGGCACTCCGCCCCGCACCGGCTCCCGAGCAGCAGGATCACGCGGGCAGTCACCGCCAGCTCCCTGCCACGAGGCCGGGGCCGCGCACCCTTCTCGGCACTCCGGCGGCCGTCTTCCGCGCCTTCGGCCTCGCGGTCCTCGTGCCGCTCTTCCTGGCCGTCGGCATGTCGATGGCGTATCTCGGCGCCTTCCACCAGCCGACACCGCACGACCTGCCCGTCGCCGTGGTCGGGACGAGCGCTCAGACGCAGGTCTTCGCGCAGACGCTGAGCGATCAGGATCCCGGCGCCCTCTCCGTGCGCACCGTCGACACCGAGGCGCGGGCGCGCACCCTGATCGAGAACCGCACGCTCACCGCCGCGTATCTGCCCACGGCGACCTCAGCCACCCTTCTCGTCTCGACGGCGGCCTCCGAGACGAGCGCCAACGTCGCCGAGAAGGTCTTCCTGCCGATCGCCTACTCCGAGAAGCTGCCCTTCACGGTCGTCGACGTCGTCCCGTCCGGCACCCACGACTCGACCGGCCAGGGGCTCTTCTTCCTGCTCGTCGGGCTCAGCGTCGGGTCGTACGCCACCGCCGCGGCCGTCGCCGCCTTCGCCGCGCGCCTCGGCATCCGCTGGTCGATCATCACCTCGGTCGTCATGTCGGGCGTCGTCGCGGGGATCGCTATGACCGTCGCCGGCCCGATCTTCCACGTGATCGACGGCCACGTCTGGGGCATCTGGACGGTCGGCTGGCTCTACTCGCTGGCGATCATCCTGATCGGAGTCGGCCTTCACCCGATCCTGCGCCACTGGACGACGGCCGCCCTGACCCTGATGTTCGTGATGCTCAACTTCACCTCGTCCGGCGGGATCTTCGCCGTCCACCTGATGCCGGGGTTCTTCGCCGGGCTCAACACCTTCTGGAACGGCGCGGCCTGGCTCGACGCGGCACAGACGATCCAGTACTTCCCAGGACACGCCTTCGGCCTCGACATCCTGCGCCTCGGCCTCTGGGCCGCCGTCGGGCTGGGACTGACGCTGCTGACGCACCTGCTGAGCCGTCGCCGGGTCCGTCTCGCCGACGAGCGGGTCTCGACGCGCGAGGAGGAGGCGGTCATCGCCGCCTGACCCCTGCCGGAAATCGAAGGGGATCCTTCCGCCCGCACGGGTTTCGCTGCGATGCGGCGGTCGTCGGACGAAAATCCCCTTCGATTTCGGGAGAGGGTGGGGCCCCTAGGGCATGGCACTGCGCCTGCCGGACATCGCCGGACAGGCGCAACGCATTCCCTCTCCGCCGAATACGGCGACACGTGATGTCGATTTCGGGCTCCCGAAAAGCTGGTGCGGCGGCTGACGAGCGTGCCAGGCTTGAGAAATCGAAGGGGAGTAGTTCCCAAACGGTGAGTCGACATACTGGCGGTCACGACGACCAGCCCGGCGCACCTCCTGCAGGCGAGACAGCGGCAGGCGAACGAGACCTTCGGCCCCCACGGCCGAAGTTCCTCCCTGCCCGGACGACTTCGACCCCGACCGAAGGCACGTCCGCATGTCCCTTTCCTCTTCCATTCGCCCGCGCGCGTTTCTGCCCGCACCCCTGATCCGGCGCATCGTCCTCTGCCTCGCCGTCGCCGGCCCGGCAATCGCCTTCCGCATCACCGGTTTTGCGCCCAACCCGGTGCTCGACCTGTTCGTCTTCGGCGGCGCCGTCGTGGCCGCGTCGTTCATGCTGGCCTGGGCCGCCGAAGCGGCCCAGAAAGACATCTCGGGCGCCCTCGCGATCGCGATCCTGGCCCTCATCGCGGTGCTGCCCGAGTACGCCGTCGACCTCTACTACGCGTTCCGCTCCGGCTCCGACCCCGCCTACGAGCAGTTCGCCGCCGCCAACATGACCGGCTCCAACCGACTGCTGCTCGGCTTCGGCTGGCCCCTGGTCGTCTTCGTCGCGCTCTTCGTCGCCAGGAAGGCCGCCGCCGCTCGTGGCGCCAGCGGAAAGTCACTCCCGCGCGTGCTCGATCTTCCCGGCTCGTCGCGACTCGACGTCGGGGTGCTCGCCCTCGTCGCGGTCCTGGCTTTCTTCATTCCTCTCACCGGCCAGATCGCGATCTGGTTCGGGATCCTGCTGATCGCGATCTTCGCCGCCTTCCTCTGGAAGGCCGGCCGTGCGGCCAACGACCACGACGAAGACGACGAGTTCGTCGGCACCGCCGCACACATCGCGAACCTCCCGGCCCGGGCCCGGAAGATCACGTTCGTGTCGATGTTCGTCGTGTCGGCGGCGATCATCCTGTCGTCCGCCGAGCCGTTCGCCGATTCCCTGGTGAAGTCGGGTTCGGCGCTGGGCGTCGACAGCTACTTCCTCGTGCAGTGGCTCGCTCCCCTCGCCAGCGAGGCGCCGGAGTTCATCGTCGCCGTGCTGTTCGCCCTCCGCGGCCAGGGTGCCGCCGCCATCGGCACCCTGATCGCCTCGAAGATCAACCAGTGGACCCTCCTCGTCGGCTCGCTGCCGATCGCGCACTTCTTCGGCGGCGGCGGCACCGCCCTGCCGCTCGACGGTCGCCAGGTGGAGGAGTTCGTGCTCACCGCGTCGCAGACCGTGATGGGTGTCGCCATCATCATCGCTCTGCGCTTCAACCGCTGGGCCGCGGTCGCGCTCGTCGCCCTCTTCGCCGTGCAGTTCTTCGTCACCGACGAGACGGGGCGCTACGTGCTGAGCACGATCCACATCGTCGTCGCGGCCGTCGCGCTCGTCCTCCACCGGCGCGCCATCCTGCCGACGCTCAGCGCACCGTTCCGTCGAGCCGGCACGATCGCCGACGGCCCGGCCGAGCGGGTCCGCGAGCTCGAAAACGCGTCCGCCCGGTAGCGGTGTTCGTCGTCGGCCTGCGTCCCGCAGCCGTCAGGCGACAGGCGTCACCCAGATGGCGTTGGCGGCGACGGTCGCGAGCTCGGTGGCGGCGACCGAGCCTCCCGCGGAATCGAGCAGTTCGAGGCGGAGGCTCCCCGCGAAGCCGTGGTGCTCGACGACACGCACTCGGCTGCCGACGCGGATCGACAGCGTGCCGAGGAACCTCAACAGCGCAGGATCGTGATCGCTCACCCGGACCACGTCGCCGGACGACCCAGCGGCCAGCTCGTGCAGCCGCCGGCCGGACGGGTGCGTGATGGTGCCGTCCGCGCGCGGGATCGGGTCGCCGTGCGGATCGTGGTCGGGGAAGCCGAGCTCTTCGTCGATGCGGCCGAGGAGGCGATCGGAGACGGCGTGCTCGAGTACTTCGGCTTCGTCGTGGACTTCGTCCCAGGCGTAGCCGAAGTGCTCCACCAGGTAGGTCTCGAGCAAGCGGTGCCGCCGGACGACCTGGACGGCAACCGCCCGCCCCGAGGCGGTCAGCGTCGCGCGACCGTACGGCTCGTAGTCGAGGAATCCGTCGCGGGCGAGCTTCTTGAGGTTGCCGGACACGCTCGACGGCGCGACCCCCAGGGTGGCTGCGAGCTCAGTGGTCGTGAGCCCCTCACCCGACCACTCGTGCGCCTTCCAGATGACCTTGACATAGTCTTCGGTCATCGTGCCGACGCGCTCGGTTGCCATTCCCCAAGCCCAGGACGCACCCTCTGCGGCACGGCGACCAGCCGGCCCGGCATTCACCGGCCCGGCACCCGCCACCGCCGACGGGCGGAGGTCAGTGACCGCCGACGGGCGCCGGGGCACCGTCGACAGCGGCCGGCTTGCGCACGAAGAAGCTCGCCACGATGGTGAACAGCGAGATGATCGCCCCGGCCAGGAACGCCGTCTGCACGCCGGTCATGGTCGCGTCGACCTGGCTGGCGCCCGCCGCGATGCGGCTGGCGGTCCCGGTCGCCAGAAGCGTCACGAACAGGGCCGTGCCGAGACCGGCGGCGACCTGCTGCACGGTGTTGAGGATCGCGCTGCCGTGCGAGTAGAGCTCCGGCTTCACAGCACCGAGCGACGCCGTGAACAGCGGTGTGAAGGTCATGGAGAGCCCGATGCTGAGCACGATGTGAATGACCGGGATCATGTACGCCGGCGTGTCGACGCGGAAGACCATCGCCATCGCCCAGAGTGCGCCGCTGACGAGGATCGAGCCCACCACGAGCAGCGCCGTCGGCCCGATGCGGTCGTACACGCGGCCGACGAACGGCGCCAGGACGCCCATCACGATGCCACCGGGCAGGAGCAGGAGTCCCGTCGTCAGCGTGTTGAAGCCGAGCACCGTCTGCATGTAGATGGGCAGGATGATCAGCGAGCCGAACAGCGCGATGCTCGAGACCGCGATCATCGCGATCGAGATCGAGAAGGTGCGCGACAGGAACGTGCGCAGGTCGAGCAGCGGCAGCTTGCTCTTCGCGAGCCGAGTCTGGCGCAGGACGAACAGCGCGAGCGCGACCAGGCCGACGATCACAGGAACCAGCGGCGTGACGGGCTGGTCGGAACCCGAGGCGGCTTCGCCCACCGATGACAGCCCGTAGAGCAGGCCCGCGAAGGCGAAGGCCGACAGGATGACCGAGAGCACGTCGAGCGGCACCTTGCGCGGCACGGTGACGTTCTTCATCTTGATCGAGCCCAGGATCAGCGCGGCAACGGCGATCGGGAGGACGATGACGAACATGAAGCGCCAGCTGAGCGCGCTCAGGATCAGCCCGGAGATCGTCGGCCCGATGGCCGGAGCCACCGAGATGACGATCGAGATGTTGCCCATGACGCGGCCCCGGGCCGCCGGAGCGACCAAGGTCATCGCCGTCGTCATCAAGAGCGGCATCATGATCGCCGTGCCGCTCGCCTGGATGACGCGCGCGACCAGCAGAACCGGGAAGCCGGGGGCGATGGCAGCCACCAGCGTGCCGGCGCTGAACAGCGACATCGCCAGGATGAAGACGGGGCGCGTGTTGAAACGCTGGAGCAGGAAGCCCGTGACCGGGATGACGACAGCCATCGTGAGCAGGAAGCCCGTGGTGAGCCACTGAGCCGTCGCGGCGGAGATCTTGAGGTCGATGATGAGCGTGGGCAGCGCCACGCTCATGATGGTCTCGTTCAGGATCACCACGAAGGCGGAGACGAGGAGCAGCCCGAGGACGAGGCGGTTGCGCGCGGCGTCGGGGTCGTGCGCGGGCGCCGTCGAGGCGCCCCGGGAGTCAGCGGTGACAGCGGGTGCCGTCGTGGTGTCGTTCGACAAAGAAGTGTTCCTCACGGTGATCATGGAGCAGTACAGAAGCGAACGTCGTCGTCGGGTCAGTATTCCCCTGACCACCGACATTCGCACGTGACTTCACACGCTGTTAACGCGGGAGCCCCGGTGCCGTCCGAGGACGACACCGGGGCTCCCGGAGAACGGGTCAGACCAGGGCGTCCTGCGAGACGAAATCGACCGTCCCGGACAGCGGAGTCCGGGTGACCGAGGTACCGACGTGCACCTCGAACGCGCCCGTCTCGTACTGCCAGCCCGCGTCCCAGTGGGCGAACGCCCGGGCCGGGAGCGCCACCTCGACGACGGTCGAGGCGCCGGCGGCGAGCTCGACGGTGGCGAAGCCTGCGAGCCAGCGCTCGGGTCGCTCGATCGCGGTCTGGGGACGCGCCAGATAGACCTGCACGACCTGCTTGCCGGGTCGTGATCCTGTGTTCGTCGCGGTCAGGGACACCGACGCGGGGGCGGAGGTCGAGAGAGACTCGGAGACCGCCAGGTCGGAGAGCTCCCAGGTGGTGTAGCCCAGGCCGTGACCGAATTCGAACGCCGGCACCGCTCCCGAGCGCAACCAGGCCTTGTAGCCGATGTGGATGCCCTCGTCGTACGCGACGACTCCGTCTTTCGGCGTGACGTCGAGCACCGGCACGTCGGCGAGGGCCGCAGGCCACGTCGTGGGGAGTCTCCCGCCCGGCTCGGCCGCGCCGAACAGCAGGTCGGACAGCGCGTTGCCGTACTCCTGCCCGCCGAAGTACGTCAGGAGGAGCGCTCGGACGTCGTCCCGCCAGGGCATGACGACGGGCGAGCCCGCGTTCACGACGACGATCGTGTTCGGGTTGGCTGCGAGCACGGCCCGGACGAGGTCGTCCTGGCGGCCGGGGAGGTCGAGATCCGTCCGGTCGAAGCCCTCGGACTCGACGCGAGAGTTGGTGCCGACCACGACGATGGCGAGGTCGGCGTCGCCGGCGGCTGCCGCGGCCTCGGCGATCAGCCCCTCGGGGTTCGAGCTGTCGGCCTCGGTGCCCACGGTGATGCTCCAGACGCCCACCATCGACGCGTCGCGGGACTTCATGTCGAACTCGATCTTCACGGCGACGGGTGTGCCGGCCGTGACTTGGACGGGCGCGACGATCGACGGCGGTGCCAGCAGGGAAGCGCCGAGATCCGTGCCGGCGGCGGCTCCCGACGTCTCTTCGCGGACGAGGGCGCCGTCGATGACGATGCGGCCGTGGCCGACGGCGGCGAAGCCCAGGAGCGCTTCGCCCGTCGTCGTCGGCGTCCATGTGGTCGTCAGCTCGGCGACGTGCGAGGTGTCGATCGGAGCGTCGCCGCCGAAGTAGACGAGGGCGGTGCCGCGGCGGTCCTCACGGAACAGCTCGTCTCCGCGTTCGTCGAGGAAGCGGACCAGCATGCCGGGCTCACCGGTCGACGGGTTGACGATCGTCTCGAGCGGCAGCTCGGCGATGCCCTCCTGAACGACGGCGCCGATCGAGTAGGTGACGCGAGCACCGGGAAGCGCGTTCGTGATGCCCTCGAGCGGCGAGACGACCTTCTCGGGCAGGACGGTGGCGCTGCCCCCGCCCTGGGTGCGCGCTTGGAGGGCGTTGTGCCCGATCAGCGCCACGGTGGTCAGGGACGCCGCCTCCAGCGGGAGGACGCCGTCGTTCGTGAGCAGGACACTGCCGGCCGCCTCCGCTTCGCGGGCGAACGCGACACCGTCTTCGACGGTCACCGGGGCGGACTGGACGGGCGCGAAACCCTCGAGGGCGCCCACGCGAGCAGCGAGGCGCAGGATCCGCACCACCTTGCGATCGACCGCCTCCTGCGACACCGCGCCCGCTTCGACCGCTTCGACCAGAGCAGCGCCCCAGGGGCCGTCCGGGCCGGGCATGACGAGATCCTGTGAGTGCTTGGCGCTCTCGATCGAGCGCACCGCGGTCCAGTCGCTGATGACCACTCCGTCGAAGCCCCACTCGGAGTTGAGCGGTGTCTCGAGCAGCTCGTTCTCGGTCGCGGTGATGCCGTTGATCGAGTTGTACGACGACATGACGAGCCACGCGTGCGACTCGGTGATGGTCTTCTCGAAGGCGAGGAGGTAGAGCTCGCGGAGGGCGCGCTCCGAGACCTCGGTGGAGGCGGTGAAGCGGTCGGTCTCAAAGTCGTTCGCGATGTAGTGCTTGGGGGTCGCGCCGACGCCGTTCTCCTGGACGCCCGCGACATAGGCGGCGGCCAGCTCGGCCGTGAGCGTCGGGTCTTCGGAGAAGGCTTCGAAGTGCCGGCCACCGAGGGGCGAGCGGTGCAGGTTGATGGTCGGGCCGAGCACGGCGTCGACCCCCTTGCGACGAGCCTCGACGGCGGACGCGGCGCCGTAGCGCGCGGCGATCTTGGTGTCCCACGACGACGACAGCGCCGTCGCCGAGGGGAGATTGAGCGACGGGGACCGTTCGTCCCAGACCTCGCCGCGGACTCCGGACGGGCCGTCCGAGAACAGGATCTTGCGCAGACCGATCTTCTCGAGGGGCCACGTGTTCCAGAAGTCTCGACCGGTGAGCAGCTGGACCTTCTCCTCGAGGGTCAAGCGGCCGACGAGCTCTTCGAGACGGGCGGTTTCTTCTTCGCTGTCGTACGACATGGAGTGCCTTTCGTGCTGAGTACCACCGCCGTCGGTGGCGCGCGCCGTCCTTGGAGCGCTCCCCGAGGATACCACTAAAACCTACCTTCGGTAGGTAAGTTCGCGGCGCCCCTGCGGTACCGTGGCCGCGTGACCAATGACGCCCCGACCCGCCGGTACGCCAAGGGCGATGCGAAGAGGCGCGAGATCCTCGCGGCGGCCCTCACCGTGATCTCCGAACGCGGCTACCGCAACTCGTCGTTGCAGGAGATCGCCGACTCGGTCGGCCTGACCAAGGCCGGCGTGCTGCACTACTTCGACTCGCGGGAGGGACTCCTGGTCGAGGTCCTGAAGGAGCGCGACGAAGCCGACGTGAGCAGCCTCGTCTCGGCCGACGACGACGCCGTCTCGGCCCTCGAGTTCGCGGCGCAGCACAACCGCGAGGTCCCCGGCCTCGTCGAGCTCTTCTCTCGGCTCGTCGTCGAATCGGAGTCGGACGAGCATCCGGGTCACGACTACATCGCCGAGCGCTACGCGGACCTCGAGAAGAACCTGGCGGCGGATCTCCGCGCGCGGCAATCGACCGGAACCGTCCGCAGCGACGTCGATCCGGACGTGTTCGCGCGGGTGCTGACCGCGGTCAGCGACGGAATCCAGCTCCAGTGGCTGCACGACCGCACGATCGACATGCGCGCCACCTACGCCGCCGTCGTCGACCTCCTGTCGACGCGAGAACCGACCTCGACGGATCACGACGAACGCTAGGGGTATCCCCCACTCGGTCGGTGGGCGGAGGGCTCGACACCCCCAAAGTGAGTGGCATTCCGCATTTGACCTGGAAAAATGCTCGTGATAGTCTTACCGTTGGCTTTCTGAGAGCGAACCATCTATTCGCTCGAATGCCGACGTCAGACCCTGATCCAATGAAGATCCGAGTTTGGCCACCCACTCGTACCGCTCTCCCTGTAGGGCGCATTCCGAACGAGTCACGCAGGTCCGTTCTTCACCAGAACGACCTCATCCAGCACGTCGATACACGGCGTGTGCGAACCGCACGAGGCCTTCGCCCGTACGAACTCGCCGCACAGCATCGAAAGACAGCACCATGAACAATACCATTTCCCTCATCACCATCGACGGGACCGTCACGACGGCTCCCGTCCTCACCCATGACAACCTCGTGGAGTTCGTCGTCGCCGACGAGGCCCAGCGCGAGTTCGTCGTCCGTATCGCCCGCACCGAGCTCGGCGGCCACGTGGCCCCTGGCGCCCACGTCGTCGCTTCCGGCGCCGAGGGCTGGGTCATCCCCGGCCGCGGCTGGCGCGACGAGCCCTCGCGGACCATCCTGCAGGCGCACGACGTGCAGCTGCGCGAACTCGCGTTCGCCGCGTAACGGCTCCTCGACACACGACAGCGGCGCCCACCCCTCGGGGTGGGCGCCGCTTCGTTCGTCCGTCCGGACGGTCAGGTGCGCGGCTTCGCCGGCAGGTTCCCCGCGATGATCCGGTCGAGCCGGCGGTCGTACGCCCGCTGGTCGACCGTGGCCGCGGCGAAGACGGCCGCGTCGTCGGCCGTGACCTTCGACTGGAGGCGGTACTCGGCGTCGTAGAGGGCCGCGCGATAGCCGGACGAGGTCTGGCACGCCGCGTCCTTCACCGCCAGAGTCGTCTCGGCGCTGGTGACCGGGCTCGACGAGACCTCGGTGGAGAACGTCTGCCGGATCGCCGTCGAGGGCATCTCTGCGGGCGAGGACGGCACGGTCGACGACGGCGACTGCGACTGCGCCGGTGCGAGCGCGGTGTCGTAAGCCGGTGCCAGGCAGGATCGCCAGCGCCGCGCCGCCGCGATCACGGCCGATTCGCGTCCGGCCGCGTCGTAGGCCCGGTTCGCGAGCTGTACGGCGCGGACTCCCGCCTCCTGGGCGCGGCCGTCCACGGCCGTGATCGGAAGATCGGTCCGTCGGACGGATCGGATGCACGAATCGACGGCGGCCCCGCGGTGGCCGGTCAGCGGCGGCTGCGTGGAGAAGCGATGCCACAGATACGTGGAGAGTCCGTCCTCTGCCGCACCGTGATACCCCCGCTCGGCCGCCGCGTGGCTCGCCAGCGGCCTGGAGACGGAGAAGTCTCCGTCGGCGGGAAAGGCCAGAGGCCCCTGCCAGGGAACGTCCCAGTCGATACCGCGAGCCGCGAGGCACTTCCCCACGAGCAGGTCGTTCGCATAGTCGCTCTTGTGCGTGTCCACGAGCAGGTAGCGGTCGAGCGGCATCGCCCACGATGCGACGTCCTCGGCGGGGAGATGACTCAGGGTCCGGTCCACGGGCTGCGGGACGTTGGAGACGACGACCGCGGCGGTACCGGCCACCACGACCACGAGGGTCGCGGTCTTGGCGATCCACTGGTGCCCGAAGAGGGCGAACGGGTTCTTCACGGGATTCCTTTCAGGCGCCGACGAGGGCGTTCTCGTAGGCGAAGATGACGACCTGGATGCGGCTGCGCAGGCCGAGCTTCGAGAGCAGCGATCGCACGTGCGACTTGACCGTCGCCTCGCTGACGAACTCGCTCTCGGCGATCTCGGCGTTGCTGAGCCCGCGGGCGACGAGCGAGAAGATCTCGCGCTCGCGGCCCGTGAGGTCGTGGAGGACGTCGGAGGGCACCGGCGAGGCGGCGGGCGCGGCGAACTCGCGCACGAGGTCGACCGCGCTCGACTCGGTCGGGAAGGCGGCCCCGGCGTGAGCCGCGCGGATGGTCGCCAGCACGATCTCCGGCTCGGCGTCCTTCGTGAGGAAGGCGACAGCGCCGGCGGCCAGAGCCGAGTACACGGCTTCGTCGCGGCGGATCGTCGTCAGCGCGACGATCCGGGGCGGGCCGTCGGGCGGCGCCTGCTCGAGGATCAACCTCGTGGCCTCGAGGCCGTTGATCACGGGCATCCTGAGATCCATCAGGATCACGTCGGGACCCTCCTGCTCGACCAGTGCGATGGCCTGCTGGCCGTTCGTCGCGGTGCCGACGCAGACGAGGTCGGGCTGTGATTCGACGAGCATGGCCATGCCGGAGGAGAACAGACGCTGGTCGTCGACGACGGCGACCCGGATCGGGACGGTGGGCTCAGACATCCTGCGCCCCTCCGGCCGACAGGCCGACCGCCGGAACGAAGGCGGTGACGACGAACCGCGAGACGCCGGGGCCGTCGAGACGACCGGTGTGGGCGGCGCGGAGCCACCCGCCCGCGAGACGGGCCCGTTCCTTCATGCCCGCGATGCCGATTCCCCGGCCGGACTTCTCGACGAGCGGCCGGTCGCCCTCGGAGGCGACTTCGAGACTCAGCCCGGTGCGTTCTCCCTCGAGCCCCACGGTCACGTGCGATGCGGTGCCCGCGTGCTTCAGGGCGTTGGTCAGGCTCTCCTGGACGATCCGGTAGACGGCGACCTGCTGAGCCTCCGTGAGCGCGACGGTCTGCTGACCCGAGATCGACAGGTCGATCCGCATCCCCAGCGACCGCATCTGGTCGACGAGATCCGGCACGTCGGCCAGGCTCGCGGCAGGAGCGGTCCCGTCGCCCTCGGCCTGGATCCGCTCGACCAGCATGCGCACGTCGACGAGAGCCGTTCTCGCGACATCCGTGACCGTCGACAGCGCTTCCGCCGCGACGCCGGGTCTCGTGACGTCGAGCGCCCGAGCTCCCTGGGCCTGCGAGACGATCACGGCGAGGAGTGCGCCAACGAGTCGTGCACGTCGCGCGAGATCCGGGCGCGGTCCTCGGACAGGCGCAGCTCGAGGTCGGCCTTCTCCAGCGCCGTGGACGTCTTCTCGACGTCGAGCCGGACGCGCCCCAGGATCCAGCCGATGCCGATCCCGAGCAGCCAGGCGAGCACCCCCACGCCGAAGGCGGACAGGGCGAGCAGGACCGCGTCGTGACGCGGACCGAGTGAGCTCGAGACCCAGGATCCCCAGCGATCCGGCTCGGCGGCCGTGGGAATCGCCGTGACCCACCCGAAGGTCGCCGAAGCCACGGCGATCACCGGCAGCGCGAGCCAGCGCGTGCCGGAGCGGCCGAAGAGACCGACGAAGAACGCGACGTACGCGACCGCGGCGGCCGTCGGCCAGGTCGTCTCGTCGGGCGGACGGACGAGGTGCAGCGCCTGGAGGAACCCGATCGCCAGCAGCAGCCCCATGGCCGTGCGCGGCATCCAGACCGAGAGACCGACGGCGACCGCGAAGAGCGTGAACAGCTCGATGTTCTGCGGGAGGTCGCTGCGATGGACCTCGGCGAGGATCCAGAGGAGAAGGTACAGCGCTCCGGCGAGCGGGGCGAGGGCCTGCCGGAGCGCCCCCAGCAGCAGGGCGGTCCGGCGTCCGATGACGCGAGAGGTTGCTTCCATGCCTCGACGGTAGGGCCGAGGGCGGTGGGAGACGCGACGACCGCGTCGATTTCATCCCTGGTGATGAGACGGTGCTCGAAGCGCGATTCCGGCGTGGACCCAGTTGTGGGGACTGTCTCGCCCGCGATCCTGCCCGTAGTTTCTCGGGTGGGGGCCGCCCCTTCACCACAGGGGAAAGGACCCGCTCCATGACCGCTCGATCCGTGCATCATCGCGCTCTCCAGACGTTCGCGACCGTGGCCGCCGTGGCGGTCGTCCTCTCGGGGGCCAGCCTCGTCGGAGCGGGCAGCGCGGAGGCCGCGACTCGGGTGAGCTACACCGGGTCCCTCCCCACCTGGGCGAAGAAGGCGAATGCGACGGGATCGCCGTCGAGCACGACCGTGGTGCAGGGCGAGGCCTTCCTCGCGCTCCGGAACCAGGCCGGGGCCACCGCTCTCGCCAAGTCCGTCTCCGATCCGGCGAGTGCGGGCTACCGCCAGTACCTCACGCCTGCGCAGTGGATCGCCGCCTACGCCCCGACGCAGTCGACGTACTCGTCCACCGTCTCGATGCTCCGCGGGCGCGGCCTCACGATCACGGGCCAGCCGGCCGGTCGCCAGTACATCGTCTTCCGCGGCACGGTGGCAGCTATCCAGAAAGCCTTCAGCACCAGCCTCCGCACCTACAGCGTCGACGGGCAGGATCTCATCGCCCCGGCGACGACACCGTCTCTCGCCACCTCCGCGGGCAAGACGATCTCCGGGCTGACGCTCGACCAGGGTCGCCTCCTCACCAAGCCGGCCAGCACGTCGCAGGCGGGTTCGGCGAGGTCCGCCGGCTCGACCCTCTCGTCGCTGAGGTCCCTCCTGACGCCTGCCCTGTCGGCCCCGGCCTCCGTGACGGTCAAGACTCCGTGCTCGAGCTATCTGAGCCAGCATCTGGCCACCGTCCCCTCCACCTACGGCACCACCAGGATCTCGACGGCGAACTGCGGGTACACGCCGAAGCAGATCCGCTCCATCTACAAGACCTCGGCCTCGTCGGGCTCCGGCCAGACCGTCGCCATCGTCGACGCCTACGACTCCCCGACCATGCGAACCGACGTCGACACGTACTCGCGCCGCGTCGGTGAGCCCACGCTCACCGCCTCGCAGTACGTCGACCTGTCGCCCAGCAAGACGACCTTCACCGACAAGAAGGCCTGCGGCAACCCGAGCGGCTGGCAGGGCGAGCAGACTCTCGACGTCGAGGCCGTGCACGCCGTGGCCCCGAAGGCGACGATCCTCTACGTCGGCGCCACCGACTGCGGCGCCGGAACCGACGTGGCTCTCTCGCGCATCCTCGACAAGGGTCTCGCCACCATCGTCAGCAACAGCTACGGCAGCGTCGGCGAGCCCAGCTCGAGCGGTTCGAAGGACTACGTCCAGGGCGAGGTGAACCTTCAGCTCCAAGCAGCGGGCGAAGGCATCGGCCTCTACTTCGCCAGCGGCGACGACGGCGACGAGCGCGCCAACACCGGCACCTACCAGGCGGACTTCCCCGCGTCGTCCCCGTGGGTGACCGCGGTCGGAGGCACCAGCGTCGGCCTGACCAAGACGAATTCCACCGCCTTCACCATGGGCTGGGGGAACACCCTCGACCAGATCGTCCCCGGCGCGCACCGCACTCTCCGGTACCACAGCAACCTCCCCGGCACGCTGTTCGCCGGCGGGGCGGGCGGCGGGCGGAGCCGGATCGCGGCCTTCACGGAGCCCTGGTATCAGAAGAGCGTCATCCCGACGTCCGTCGCGGCGGGCCGCCGCGCGGTGCCCGACGTCGCCGCCCTGGCCGACCCGTTCACGGGCTTTTTGATCGGCTATCACCCGATTTCCAACGAGACGACACTCGCCACGCACGCTTTCGGACTCGGAGTCGCCGGCGGAACCTCGCTCGCGACTCCGATCACGGCGGCGCTGGTCGCCACCGTGCAGCAGCAGACCAAGGCCGTCGTGGGCTTCGCGAACCCGGCGCTGTACTCGGTGGCGAAGTCGACGCCGTCGGCCTTCGCGGACGTCCTTCCGCGGGCGAAGAAGGTGGCGCTCGCCTACTCCGACGGCCACAACTCGTACACCGTGACCCTCGACACCGACTCGAGCCTGAAGACCACCAAGGGATACGACTTCGTGACCGGGCTCGGCCAGCTGAACATCGCCGCCGCAGCGAAGTTCGCCACACCGGCCCGTCCGAAGCCGAAGCCCACTCCGACGCCGACCCCGAAGCCCAGTCCCACCGCGACCCCGAGCCCGACGTCTTCTTCGACGCCGACCCCGACGCCGGCCCCCTCCGACTCCTCCTCGCCCGAGCCCACCGACACCCCGTCTCCCGACCCCACGCCGTAGGCCGGGTCGCGCGATGACGCGGAACCTATGAATTTGCACAACTGCACGTTTTCACTTGCGTAAATTTGCAGTGCGAGCAAGAATTGGTCCATGGTTCCCGAACAACCGGGTCTGCGCGACCGAAAACGCGAAGAGACCCGCCGCCGCCTCGAAACGGCCGCCGTCACGCTCGTCCTCCGAGACGGCATCGAACACACGACCGTCGATTCGATCAGCGCCACGGCGGACGTGTCGTCCCGCACGTTCTTCAACTACTTCGACACGAAAGAAGACGCGATCCTCGGCATCAGAGATGCCGAGCTCACGCCCGACTTCCTGGCCGAACACCTCGCCCATCACGACGGCGCCGACATCGTCGAGTCGACCGTCGCGCTCCTGACGTCGCTGCTCAGTCCCTCGATCGAGGGCGCGGCGCTGCACGAGCAGCGGGTCGAGGTCCTGCGTCGCCACCCGCACCTGTTCGGGCGGCACGTCGTTCAGATGACCCGCATGATCGACGAGCTCGTCTCGGCGGTCGGCACGGTCCTGCGCAACGACGGCTCTCCGGCCGACCGCGCGGAGGCCGAAGTGCTCCTCAGCCTGTGCGGCGGAGCCGTCCGCTCCGTCGTCAAACAGTGGGTCGACGAAGGCGCATCCGCGCCGACCGACACCATCCAGCCACGCGCCACCGCGCTGGTCCGCTCTCTCCTCGAAAGAATCTCATGACCTCCGTCGCAACCACCCCCGCGAAGGGTGTCGACACCGGGTCGGGAAGACGGGGCATCCTGCTCGTCTTCGCCGGCCTCATGGTGACGATGCTTCTCGCATCCCTCGACCAGACGATCTTCTCCACCGCCCTGCCGACCATCGTCGGTGACCTGCACGGCGTGAACCTTCAGCTCTGGGTCACCACGGCCTACATCCTCGCCGAGACCATCGTGCTGCCCGTGTACGGCAAACTCGGCGACCTCCTCGGCCGCAAGAACATCTTCATCGTCGCCATCGCGATCTTCATCCTCGGATCGATCGTCGGCGGTCTCGCGACGAACATGGGCACCCTCATCACCGGCCGCGCGATCGAAGGCCTCGGTGGCGGTGGCCTGATGATCCTGGCCCAGGCGATCATCGCCGACGTCGTGCCGGCCCGCGAGCGCGGCAAGTACATGGGCGTCATGGGCGGCGTCTTCGCCTTCTCGAGCGTCGCCGGCCCCCTGCTCGGCGGGTTCTTCACCGACGGCATCGGCTGGCGCTGGGCGTTCTGGATGAACGTCCCGCTCGGCCTGCTCGCCATCGCGAGCGCCGTGTTCTTCCTGAAGCTGCCGAAGCGCCGCGACCAGGGCAAGCCGAAGATCGACCTCTGGGGCATGATCCTGCTCGCCTTCGCCTCGACCAGCCTCGTCCTCGCGACCACCTGGGGCGGCAACCAGTACGACTGGATCTCGCCGCAGATCCTGGGCCTCTTCGCCCTCCTCGCCGTGTCGGGCGTCGCCTTCGTGCTCGTCGAGCGCAAGACCGCCGAGCCGATCATGCCGCTGCACCTGTTCAGGCAGTCGAACTTCGTCTTCACCACCGCTGCAACCCTGGTGGTCGGCATCGCGATGTTCGGCTCGATCGCCTACATCCCGACGTTCCTGCAGATGGTCACCGGGTCGAACGCGACCCAGGCCGGCTTCCTCCTCATCCCGATGATGGCCGGCCTGCTCGTCACCTCGGTCGTCTCCGGGCAGATCGTGTCCAAGACCGGGCGCTACAAGTTCTTCCCGGTCGTCGGCATGGTCATCACAGCGGGCGCCCTGGCGCTCATGAGCACGATGACGGCGACCACGCCCCTGTTCGTCATGTGCGTCTACTTCGCCCTGATGGGCATCGGTCTCGGCCTCGCGATGCAGATCCTCACCCTCATCGTGCAGAACACCTTCCCGCTCCGCGAGGTCGGCACGGCGACCGCGTCGAACAACTACTTCCGCCAGATCGGCGCCTCGCTCGGCGCCGCGGTGGTCGGGAGCCTGTTCGTCACGAAGCTCACCTCGCTGCTGGCCGAACGGCTTCCCGCCGGCTCGGGCAGCGCGACCGGTGGCACCGACTCCCTGACGCCCGCCCTGGTCAAGAAGCTCCCGACCGCCCTGCACGACGTCGTCATCGGCGCCTACGCCGACGCGCTCACCCCGATCTTCCTGATCATGGTGCCGCTCGTCCTGCTGGCCGCGGTGCTGCTGCTCTTCGTGAAAGAGGTGCCGCTCGCGACGACACTCGACCGCGGGGCCGCCGAGAACCTGTCCACCGGTTCGATCGCGGTGGTGCCCGCCTCGACACAGACCGAGATCGAGGCGCAGGATCACGGCGACACGGGTTCGTCGGACGACCGAGAGCCGGTCCCGGCGCACTAGCACCGCCACGACGCGCGGCGGAACGGGGGCTTCGGTCCCCCGTTCTGCCGTCTATCCGGAGCGGTCCCGCTCGGTCACACTGAGCGGATGCACGACCGCTCCCACCCCTTCGCCAGCTGCTCCTGAGCCTGCTGGCGGCCCTGGCAGCGGTCGTCCTCGTCGTGGGCGCGGTGAGAGCCGTCGTCACAGGAGAATCGCCGATCTGGCTGCTCGGCGCGGCGATCGTGCTCGTGGCGAGCCTGATGCTCATCACGGCGCTCCGCCGAAAGCGAGACTGATCCCCGGTTCCGCTGCGTGGGCGGGTCCCCGCAGGCGCGGGCGGGTCTGCGGCGACCGGCCGAGACCTCCGGCAGCCCGCCCACATCGGACGGGCGAGCGACTCAGCTCATGACGCGAGCGACGACCGGAGCCTTCTCGCGACGCCGACGACGGATGTCGCTCGGCGTCTCTCCGAGCACGCGACGAATCGCCAGGGGCAGGATCACGCGCCGACGGCCGACGGCGGTCTTCCAGGTCAGGATCGCTCGGGGCGCGTCGGTCTCGCTGCTTCGGTAGTGCTCGAACGCCTGGTTCCACGGCTTCTTCGCCGCGAAGACCGAGTGGCCGCGCGGCGGGACGTCGCCCAGCCGGACGTGGCCCGAGACGTCGTCGGAGCCGGCCAGGAGCTCGACGTGAACGCCCTTGACGACGTGGTCGGTACGGTTCTCGACGCGCACGTCGTAGACGACGTAGCCCTTCTTGAACGACGTCGGCGCGAGGTGCTCGTGTGTCTTCTTGTCGAGGTAGTTGCTGAAGACGGTCACGACGAGCGGGGACTCCTGCCCGGCGAGGACGGGAACGGCCGCATCTTCCTGCTTCCGGAGCGAGCGCGCCGTGAGCCCCAGCGCGAGGGCCACCGGTGTGCCGACGACGAGAGCGCCGAACGCCTTGATCAGCGGTGCGACCATCAGAGAACCCCTCGAGAAGACATGTCCATACAAGAATCTTGCACCCGTTTACCCGACAGCTGGATCCGAGCTCCGGCGGGACTTGCCCGGGAGGCGACAAAACCGAGCCCCGTTTGTTGGACTTCTCCACGCCCTTTGGTCGACTCCTCCAGTGTTGAATGGATGGCGGCCGACTCGAACCAGGCACGATTCAAGGAGAACCACGCATGAAGCCCCTGCAGAACCGACGAGTCGCCGTGACCGGGATCGGCGTCGTCACGCCGTACGGAATCGGCGTGGACGCCTTCTGGAAGAGCCTCTTCGAACCCGCCGAACCGCTTGCGGTCCGCCGTGTCGACGAGGAGCAACTCGACGCGAGACGCCTCATGAGCCACAAGAACGCCAAGAACTCCGACATGGTCACCCGGATGGCCGTCGTGGCCGCCGACGAGGCCCTCCGCGACGCGGGCCTGCTCAAGATCGACCCCGACGCGCCGAATCCGTCGACGAGCGACACCGGCGAGCTGATCGACGGCATCGACCACGACCGCGTGGCCGTGTCCCTCGGCACGGGCATGGGCGGCGTCCAGACACTGGCCGAGCAGATCCTGGTCCTCGACCGCAAGGGCGAGCGCATGGTGTCGCCCCACCTGGTGCCGATGGTGATGCCGAACGCCCCCGCCGGCGCTCTGAGCATCCGCTACGGTCTTCGCGGCGTGGCGACGACCATCAGCACGGCCTGCGCCGCCGGCACCGACGGAATCGCCGCCGGCGCCCGCATGATCGCCCAGGGCACCGCCGACATCGTGGTCGCCGGCGGCACCGATTCCAGCCTCACCCCGGTCTGCCTCGCCGGCTTCGCCAACATGCGCGCGCTCTCGAAGACCGGGGTCGCCCGCCCCTTCGACCGCGACCGCGACGGGCTCGCCGCGTCCGAGGCGTCCGGCATCCTGATCCTCGAGCCGTTCGACGACGCCGTCGCCCGCGGCGCGCACATCTACATGACGATCGACGGCGCCGCCTCGACGGCCGACGCCTACCACGTCACCGCGCCGGCTCCCCACGGCACCGGCGCCGAGCGCACCATGCGCCTCGCCCTCGACGACGCAGGGCTCGAGCCGGCCCAGATCTCGCACATCAACGCGCACGGCACGTCCACCGGCCTCAACGACGCCGCAGAGAGCGAAGCGGTCGCGCGAGTCTTCACGACGAACCGCCCGGTCGTCACCAGCATCAAGGGCGTGACCGGCCACTCGTTCGGGGCCGCCGGCGCCGTCGAGGCCGTCGCCGTCGCACTCACGATCAAGAACAAGACGATCCCGCCGACCGCCAACCTCGAGCACCAGGACGAAGCGATCGACCTCGACATCCCCACCGAGGGCCGCTCGTGGGAGCCCGGCCCGGTGCTCTCGAACAGCTTCGGCTTCGGGGGCCACAACGGCAGCGTGGTCTTCTCTCCCGCTGTGTAATTTGTGCCCTTTCGCGACCCACTCGGCGCGGAGAGCGCCTCCTGGCCCACGAAACCGGGCTCCGGGGAGACCGACGGCGTGACGCCTCGCGACGGTGGCGGACCGGCGGCGCCCGAGGCCCTTACACTGACCGACGTGAGCACCCTTCAACGACGAGCGCGGGCCGAGAACCGCGCGTCGGCGATGGTGGCGCTGCTCCTGGCCCTGCTCCTCTACGCCTTCCTGCCCGGCGTCATTCCCGCGTGGCTTCGCTTCGGCGTGGCCGTCGTGGCCGTCGCGCTTCTGCTGCCGCGCCTGTGGGTGAACCCCATCCGCCTCCGCCACTCGTCCCGCTGGGCGCGAACGCTCGGCATCGGGCAGTCGTTCTTCCTCGTTGCGGCACAGATCGTGGCGCTCGGTCTCCTCGTGGTGCAGCTCGTCGGCTCCACGACCGATACGGCGCCGCGCCTTCTGCTCGGCGCCCTCCAGATCTGGGTGGTGGGCGTCATCGCGTACGGCCTGGTGTTCTGGCAGCTCGACCGCGGCGGGCCGATCGCACGGCGGGCCGTCGGCGTCGACGAGCACGACCATCCCGACTTCCGGTTCCCGCAGGAGGCCGAACCCGCGACCTTCCTGCCGTCGTTCGTCGACTACCTCACGCTCGCCCTGGCGAACTCGATCGCCTTCACACCCACCGCGACGATGCCGCTCACCAGCCGCGCCAAGATCCTGATCTCGGTCTCCTCGTTCACCGGGTTCGTCCTTCTCGGCGTGGTCATCGCCCGCGGGGTCGCACTGTTCATCTGAGGTGACAGGTAGTTCGAGGGGCGAACCATCGGCGTAGAGTGGGCCCATGGCCGATCAGACGTCCCTCATCCGCGCTGTCCGCGCGCTCGCCCGAGCCTCCCGCGTGGTCGAGCGCGCGTCCGACGGGCTCAGCTTCGCCGACTACCGCGTGCTCGCGGCCATCTCGTCGGGTGAGGAGCGCGCGTCGCGCCTCGCCAACCGCCTGGCGGTGGGCAAGCCGGCCATCAGCGCGACGGTCGACTCGCTCCACAAGCGCGGGCTGATCCTGCGCAACGCCGTCGAAGGGGATGCTCGAGCGACCTCGCTGGCGATCAGCGAGGAGGGTGCCGAGCTGTTCGCCCGAATGGAAGGCAGGATGGCGCGCCAGCTCGAACTCCTCGCGGATCGCACGGGCGATCCCGCCGGGGTGATCGCCTCGCTCGCGTCCCTCGGCGACGCCGTCGAGCAGGCCATGCAGGAGCGCGAGCGGAGGGTCGACGCGTGACGCCGCCCGCATCCGAGACCGGCAGCGGCGGGGCCGCCGGCGCAGCTACGACCGCAGAGCCCACCGCAGGCACCACCGCCCCGACAACGGAGGGCTGGGTCCGCCGGCTCTGGCGCTACATGCTGCGCCACCGTCGCAGCGTGGTCATCTCGCTCGTCGCCGCCCTCTTCGGCAGCCTCTGCCAGGTGCTCGTCCCGCTCGTCGCGCGCCAGATCGTCGACGGCGTGATCGTCGCGAAGACCTCCCCGCTCGTCCCCTGGCTCGTGCTGCTGATCGCGCTGGCCGCGCTCACCTTCGGCTTCACCTACCTGCGGCGCTACCGCGGCGGCCGGGTCGCCCTGGAGGTGCAGAACGACCTCCGCAACGACATGCACGACCACCTCCAGCGCATGGACGCGGCCTCCCTCGACCGCATGTCGACGGGGCAGCTCGTCAGCCGGGCCAACTCCGACTCCGCACTCGTGCAGGGCCTGCTCAACATGCTTCCGATCATGAGCGGCAACCTGACCCTGATGATCCTGTCGATCATCGTGATGTTCACGCTGGCGCCCGTCCTGGCGCTGGTCAGCCTGGTGATGGTGCCGGCTCTGGTGATCGTCTCGTACCGGATGCGCTCCAAGGTGTTCCCCGCCACGTGGGACGCCCAGCAGAAAGAGGGCGACGTCGCTCAGATCGTCGACGAGGACGTCAACGGCGTCCGCGTCGTCAAGGCCTTCGGCCGGGAGAGGCGTGAGGTCGAGAAGATGGCCGGCGTCGCCGGCGGCGTGTACGGGGCGCAGATGCGCTCCGTGCGGATCCAGTCGCGATTCCAGCCGATCCTCGAGGCGATCCCGACCCTCGGCCAGGTCGCCATCCTGGCCCTCGGCGGCTGGCTGGCCCTCCACGGCACCATCACGATCGGCACCTTCCTCGCCTTCACCTCCTACGTGGCCGCCCTCATGGCGCCGGCACGGCAGCTCGCCGTGGTCATCGCCATCGGCCAGCAGGCCCAGGTCGGTGTCGAACGCATCTTCCAGCTCATCGACCGGGAGCCCGCGATCCGCGACGCCGACGACGCCACCGGCCTCGGGCATCTCCGGGGCGACGTCTCGTTCGAGGGCGTCAGCTTCGGCTACGGAACAGAGCACCTCGCGCTCGACGGGCTCGACCTGCACATCCGAGCCGGCGAGCGTGTCGCCCTGGTCGGCCCGAGCGGCAGCGGCAAGTCGACCGTGGCGCAGCTGGTCGCCCGTTTCGCCGATCCGGAGCACGGGCGCGTGCTGGTCGACGGGCACGACCTGCGCGCCGTCACCCTGCACTCCCTCCGGAGCGGCATCGGGATGGTCTTCGAAGAGAGCTTCCTGTTCTCCGACACGGTCGGAGCGAACATCGCCTACGGCCGTCCGGATGCCACCCCGGACGAGATCCGGCACGCCGCGTCCGTCGCCCGGGCGACCGGGTTCATCGAGGCTCTGCCGCGGGGCTACGACACGGTCGTCGGCGAGCGCGGACTCAGCCTCTCGGGCGGCCAGCGGCAGCGGATCGCGCTGGCCCGCGCGATTCTGTCCGATCCCCGCATCCTGATCCTCGACGACGCCACGAGCGCCATCGACGCCTCGACCGAGCAGTCGATCCACGAGGCCCTGCGCGGCGAGCTGGAAGGACGCACCGTTCTGCTCATCGCGCACCGCGAGTCGACTCTGCACCTGGCCGACCGCATCGTCGTGCTCGAGCACGGCCGCGTGGTCGACGAGGGCACCCACGACGAGCTGGTGGCGTCGAGTGCCGTCTACCGCGCCCTCATCACGGGGCTCGACGACGACGAGACCGACGACACCGCTGCCCTCCGGGCGGTCGGCGACATCGACGCCCTGGCCAGGGCGACCTCGGGCGGCACCACCGTGAGCGCCTGGGATCAGGAGTCGCCGGGCGGCGCCGGACGCCCGCGCGCCGCGAGCCCGGCCGGTGGGTTGGGCATGGGCCTCGGAGGCGGTGGCGGCAGGGGCGGCGGCCGAGGCATGGCGTCGTTCTTCGCTGCCACTCCCGAGCTGCTCGCGCGAGTGGCGGCTCTCGGGCCTATCCGCGACAAACCCGCCATCGACCTCGACCGGGAGACCACGCAGGATCGCGACTTCTCGCTCGGGACGATCCTGCGCGAGTTCCGAAAGCCCCTCCTGCTCGGCCTCGTCTTCGTCATCATCGACGCGGTCGCGGGTCTGATCGGTCCGTATCTGGTCAAGACCGGCATCGACGGCGGCGTCCAGAAAGGCTCCGAGATCGTCCTGTTCGCGGCCGCCGGCGCGTTCCTTCTCGTCACGCTCGCCGACCTCGCCGACGGAATGGCCGAGACCTTCGTGACGGGGCGTGCCGCTCAGCGCATCATGCTCAGCCTCCGCATCCGCATCTTCGCGCAGTTGCAGCGACTCTCGCTCGACTTCTACGAGCGCGAGATGGCCGGCCGCGTGATGACCAGGATGACCACCGACGTCGACCAGTTCGAGTCGCTGATCCAGAACGGACTCCTCTCCGCGCTCGTCTCGATCGTCACCTTCGTCGGGGTCGGGGTCGCGCTCGTGGCGATCGATACGGAGCTCGGTCTCCTCACGCTGTCGGTCGTCGTGCCGCTGGCCGCGGCGACGGTCTGGTTCCGCAGCCGCTCGTCGCGCCTCTACGACGAGGCTCGGGAGCGCATCGCGATCGTCAACGCCGACTTCCAGGAGAGTCTCTCCGGCGTGCGCGAGTCGCAGGCGTTCGTCCACGAGTCGGTGACCATGGAGCACTTCCACGGTCTCGGGCGCCGCTACCTCGACTCGCGGATCGCGGCCCAGCGACTGGTCGCGACGTACTTTCCGTTCGTCCAGTTCCTGTCCGGCATCGCCGACGTCATCGTCCTCGGCGTGGGTGCCACGCTGATCGCGTCGGGGCATCTCACCTCGGGTGCGCTGATCGCCTTCCTGCTCTACATCGACATGTTCTTCTCCCCCATCCAGCAGCTCTCACAGGTGTTCGACTCCTGGCAGCAGACGCGCGTCTCGGTGTCGCGGATCAGTCAGCTGATGGCCCTCGAGACGTTGACTCCCGAGCGGCAGGATGCCACGCGACCCGAGCGGCTCACCGGCGCGCTCCATCTCTCGGGCGTGCGGTTCTCCTATCCGGCGGTCGTCGTGCCGGGTGGCTCGGCCGAGCGTCGAGGGCCGTCCGACGTGCGCTCGATCGTGATCGCCGACGAGCTCCCGGCGAAGCCTCCGGAGGCTCTGCACGACATCGAGTTGACCGTCGAACCGGGCGAGACGGTCGCCCTCGTGGGCGAGACGGGCGCGGGCAAGTCGACGATCATGAAGCTGCTCGCCCGCTTCTACGACCCCGACGAGGGCGCCGTCCTCGTCGACGGCCACGACGTGCGCGACCTCGACCTCCACGGCTTCCGCACGCAGCTCGGCTACGTGCCGCAGGAGGCCTTCCTGTTCACCGGCACCATCCGCGACAACATCGCCTACGGGCGCGCAGCGGCGACGGACGCGGAGGTGGAGGCTGCCGCCAGGGCGGTCGGAGCGCACGAGTTCGTCAGCGAGCTGCCCGGCGGCTACCTCCACGAGTTGTCGGAGCGCGGGCGCTCGCTCTCGGCGGGGCATCGTCAGCTGATCGCGCTGGCTCGAGCCGAGCTGGTCGATCCTGCGATCCTGCTTCTCGACGAAGCCACCTCCAACCTCGACCTCCTGACCGAGGCGCGCGTCACCGAAGCGATGCAGAATGTCGCGGAGGGCCGTACGACCGTCGTCATCGCGCACCGCCTTCAGACGGCGCGCGCCGCCGACCGCATCGGTGTCCTCGACGGCGGCCGGCTCGTCGAGCTCGGGACGCACGAGGCCCTCGTCGAGGCGGGCGGGCGCTACGCGGCCATGTGGGACGCCTACGAAGCCGTGGACGCCCCTTGAGCGCGATTCGACGACAGCTGTCGGTGACTCATCGCCGCGGGCGCGTAACCGGGCGGTAACGACCGGACGGTAGAATCGATCCGACGGGAAGGACACAGCGGCGCATGGCGACGGGAACACAGGCCGACGAGGCGAAGCCGGTCGCGACTGCGAACGCTGGGGGTCGTCGTCGAACCATCGGCCTGTGGGACCGCGTCCTCATGAGCGACATCGGCCTGGTGAAGCTCCTCGCCGGTGGCCGCGTGCTGTTCTGCGTGCCGGCGGGCATGGCGGCGGGCTTCGCCATCGCGGGCCTCTTCGGGCTTCCGCCGGTCGTCGGTCTCATGCTCGGGGCGCTCCCCGCGTTCCTGACCTGCTTCGTCGTCGTCGACGAGAAGGCGTCGCGGGTGGCCGCCCGGTCGGCAGCGCTGCTCGTCCCCTTCGTACTGGCCCTGTTCTGCAGCATCGCGCTGCGCGAGTTCCGTGTCCTCGAACTCGTCCTCATCGTCCTCCTGCTGTTCGTGCAGTTCTACTCGTCGCGGTTCGGGGTCTGGGCCGGCGACTTCGGCGGCGGGCTGTTCGCGGCGTACCTCTGCGGGCTCCTCCTGCCGCTGCCCCTGGCGTCGTTCCCCTCGCTCGCGCTGATCTTCACGATGTCGATGGCGGCGACCATCGCGATCCGCTCGATCCTGTTCCATCCCAACGCCTACCGCTCGCTGTCCAGGGCCCGCCGCGCCTTCGTCGGCCGGCAGACCCGCGTCCTCGAAGCCGCCGCCACCCTCCTCGAGGCGCCTGCCGATTCGAACTCCGAGCGCGACGCGGCGACTCTGCAGCGTCGGCGGCGGCAGTCGCACGAGGCTTCGCTCATCACCGACGGCCTCCTGGCGAAACCCGGCTCGGGCCCGACCGGTGTGCGGGCCGAGCAGCTGCACACGCTGCTGTTCGACATCGAGCAGACGGTCGACGGCCTGGCCCGCGTCGCGGTCGATCTCGCCCAGGGCGACACACCCGCTCCCGTCCGGGCCCGGATCGCCGCGGCCATCGAGCTCGTCCTCGACGAGTCGGGGCGCGCCGGTGACCGTGCCGCCGCCGAACTGCTGGCCTGGGCAGACTCCGAGCCGATCGTCGCGACCGATCCCCGCTGGGCGCACGCGGTCAATCGCACGGCACTGCTCCTGTCCGACCTCGCGAGCTCCTCAGCCGGCTGGAGCTCCCTCCGAAAGACGCTGCCCACGAGCGGCGAAGGGGTGCCGTTCCAGTCTCCCGTCGTCCTGGTGGGCGGCCGGCCCGCCGGCGCCGGGCCCATCCTCGACGCCGAGATCGCCGGGGGCGGGATGTCGGGCCCGTGGCGTCGGGTCCGCGTCTCGCCGCCGCTGCGCACCGCGATCCAGGCGGCCGTGGCCGTCGCCATCGCCGAGCCGCTGGCGTTCCTCGTCGACGGGCAGCGGTTCTACTGGGCCGTGATCGGCGTCATGATCGTGCTCGCCGGCACCAACTCCACCCACGACCGGCTGCGCAAGGTGGCCAGCCGCGGCATCGGCACGGTCATCGGCGGCGTGATCGGGATCGCGCTCGTCGACCTCCTCGGCACGACCCACGTGTGGTGGACCTTGGCCATCGTGATCGTGTCCCTGACCCTCGGCATGTACGGCTTCACGAGGTCGTACGTCTTCTGGGTCGTCGGCCTCGTCGTGACGCTGTGCCAGGTGTACGCCTACTCCGGCCAGTTCACCGACACGCTGATCGTCTACCGCCTCGCCGAGAACCTGCTCGGGGCGCTGATCGGCGTCGGCGTCAGCCTCGTGATCCTGCCCGTCGCGACCGGCGTCATGATCAAGCGGGCCGTGCTCCGGCACCTCGCCACCGTGCGCTCCTTCCTCGAGTCGGCCAGCGCCCTCGAGGGCGGCGCCGACGCGGCCGCGCGACTGCGCACCGCGTCGCGAGCCGTCGATCAGGCGACCTATCAGCTCGAGGCCGTGCTCAAGCCCATGGTGCGATTCCCGACGGGCGGCGGATCGCGTCGCGACGACCAGCTGCTGACCGTGCTCCGCGGGGTCGCGGGAAGCCTCAGCGGCATCGCGTACCGCGGCGAGCGCAACGACACGATCGACGGCGAGAAGGCCGAACGCCTGAGCGAGATCGTCTCGGTCATGGTCAGGTCGGTCACCGCTCTGAGCGAGGCCGTCGCCGGCGCGAACGGCGGTGTGTGGCAGAGCTCCGCGGCGCTCCTGGCCGACCTCGACGGCACTCTCACCGACAGCGCCGACGACATCCTGCTGAGCTATCGCGTGCACGCGCTGGTGCGGGTCGACGAAGCCCTCGCGAGCCTGGCGACGTCGTCGGGCATGACGGTGGAGGGCACCGACGCGCAACCCGACCTCAGTGCCCGCCGCGCTCTCAACTCCGCCGGGCACGTCCGGCGCCGCTTCGACGACCAGCGACACGCACCCGCCAACTGAGCCCAAGAAGGCACCGATGACGTCGACCGATCCCGTACCGCTGCCGGACTACGCCGGCGAAGCCCCCGGTCACGGGGTCGAGAGGGTCGACGTGGTGGTCGTCGGCGCCGGCCTCGCAGGTCTCACGGCGGCCCGTGCCCTGACCGCCCGCGGCCTCGCGGTCGTCGTCGCGGAGGCGAGCGATCGGGTCGGCGGGCGCACCAAGGCCCGCGAGGTCGAAGGCTCCCTGGTCGACCTCGGGGGCACCTTCGTCGGGCCTACTCAGGATCGCATCATCGCGCTGGCCGACGAGCTCGGCCTCGACCGATTCGCCACCTTCGACGCCGGCTCGAACGTGATCAGTTGGCGCGGAGCCATCAAGCACTACCGCGGCACCATCCCGCCGATCGGGCCCATCGGCCTCGCCGACATCGGGCGGATCCAGTTCGAGATCGATCGCCTCGGACGCGGCATCGACACCGCCCACCCGGAGCGTTCTCCGCACGCGGCGAAATGGGACTCCCACTCGCTCACGTCGTGGCTCCGCTCGATCCACGCTCTGCCGAGCTCGCACACGCTGATGAGTATCGTCTCGGGGACGACCTGGGGCTGCGAGCCGGGCGAGATCTCGTTCCTGCAGGTGCTCCGCTACATCGCCATGGCCGGGGGCATCAGCCGAATGCTCGACACCGCCGGCGGCGCCCAAGAAGAGCATTTCCGGCAGGGCTCCTGGCAGGTCTCGGCCCGCATGGCCGCCGAGCTGGGCGACCGCGTCCGCCTCGCGACACCGGTGACCGCCGTCGACTGGACCGATGACGGCGCGGTGGTGACCGCGGGCCCGGCGCGCTTCCGTGCCGCACGGGTCGTGCTCGCCGTGCCGCCTGCCCTCCGCGCGCGGATCGCCTTCTCCCCCGCCCTCCCGACCCCGTACTCCGCGCTCACCCAGCGCTGGCCGCAGGGCATCCTCTCGAAGGCGTACGCCGTCTACGAGCAGCCGTTCTGGCGAGACGCCGGGCTGAGCGGGCAGGCTCTGGCCGACACCGGGCCGGTCACGATCACGTTCGACGCGTCGCCGCACGACGGCTCGCGAGGCATCCTGCTCGGCTTCATCGGAGGCGACCACGCCAGGCACTGGGACGCCCTGCCTCCCGCGGAGCGCCGGATCCAGGCGCTGTCGTCGTTCGCGGAGGTCTTCGGCGAGAAGGCGCTGACGCCGCTCGGCTTCACCGACCAGCTCTGGGCCGCCGAGGCGTGGACCGGAGGCGGGCCGACCGCAGCGCCCGCCGTGGGCACGGTCGTCTCGACGGCGCCGTACCTGCGCGAACCCGTCGGTCCGCTGCACTGGGCCGGGACGGAGACCGCCGAGGCGTGGACCGGATTCATGGACGGCGCCGTGCGGTCGGGCGAACGCGCGGCTCGCGAGATCCTGCGGGCCCTTCGCCCCTTTGCCGAGGTGGCGCCGTGACCTTCCAGGCCTCGCACACCCGCCTCACGACCGCCTCGCCCGAGTCCGTCTGGACGCGCTGGACCACCGCCGCCGACTGGGCCCCCGACGACCCCGGCACCGAGTGGGCCGTCTTCGACGGACAGGTCGCAGCGGGCGAGACCGGTCACGTGAAGAGCGCCGGATCACCGGCGCAGCGATTCACCTTCACGCGCGTCGAGCACCACGCGGCGATGGACCTCGCGATCGCGCTGCCCGGCGGGCGCCTCGAGATCCTGCACTCCCTGGCGGAGACCCCCGCTGGGCTGTCGGTGACCCACGGGCTGCTCATCACCGGGCCGCTGTCCGGCCTCTACGCCGCCGTCGTCGGACGCGCGCTGGCACGGGAACTGCCGGAGGTCGTCCGGCTCGTGACGCTGCACGCGCTTCGCGCCTGAGCGAGCGCACGACCCACGGCACACACGGCCCACGGTGAAAGGAGAGTCACGCCCTAGCGGACGGAGCGCACCCGCAGCACGCAGAGCGCTCCGGCGATGGCCGCCGCCCCGGAGAGGACGAACAACCAGACGAAGCCGCCGGTCGACGCGACGACCAGGGCCCCGACCAGCGGCCCGATGTTCTGCGGCACCGCCACGGCGATGTTCATGACGCCGAGGTGGCGGCCGCGGGACGTCGCATCGGGCAGGACGCCGGTGGTGAGAGCCTGATCGACCGACAGGAAGACCCCCAGCCCAGGCCCAGCAGCGCCGCCCCGACGAGCGCCGTCGTCGGCGACGGGAGGAGCGCGAGCAGCAGCGCCGCCACACCCTGCGCGATCCCGCCGACCACGACGAACGGCCTCCGCAGGTCGAGGCGATCCGACAGGGCCCCGCCGAAGACCGCCACCACCAGCGTGACGGCCACGTAGATCAGGACGGCCGTGACGAGGAAGTCCTCCGGATCGCCGATGTGCAGCGCGAACCCGAAGTAGTAGAGCAGCAGGGCGGTCCCGAGGGCGTTGCCGAGGTAGATGAGGATCCGCGAGGCCAGAGCCCAGCCGAAGTCGGGGAACTCCCGCAGTCGGAGGCTCCGGCCCCGGCCGCTCACGCGATGGGCCTGCAGGACGGCATCGCGGTCGGCGCGGCTCAGCGGAGCGTCGCGCAGGCGCACGACGAACGGAGCACAGAAGACGACCAGCAGGATCGCGATCACCAGGTACCCGGTCGACTGCCCGGTGAAGACGAGGCCGACGAGCACGACGCCGAGAACGGTGCCGATGGCGTTCGGCGCGGCCACCCAGGTCGAGACCACGCCGCGCTGCGGAGCGGGGACCTGATCGCTGACCACGGCGGTGAGGGCGGCCGACGCGGCACAGAAACCGATCACCGCCAGGGCCCAGAGCACCGTCTCGGTCACGAGATCGTGCTGCAGCCCGAGCAGCGCGAGCGCCACGGCGAACATCAGCACCCCGCCGGCGATCCACGGCCGGCGCCGGCCGAACCGCGAGACCGTGCGGTCGGACAGCGCCCCGGCGATCGGGTAGGCGACGACAGCGAGCGCGCCGCCCACGCCGGCGACGATCCCGAAGGCCACGACCGTGGGGATCCAGTCGAGCGAGGCGGCCGACACCCCCGTCGTCGCGCTGACCTGCGTCGGGAGGAGCACCTGCAGCGGCGCGAGCTGCGCCATCCACAGGCCGAGCCAGGCACCGCCGAAGCCGACCAGGAAGCGGCCCCCGACGCGCACCGTCGGTTCCGCGCTGGACGCGGTGGCCGGAACCCGCACTTCGGGACTGCTCATGCTCGGAGCGTAGCGAGCGCACGCGTGATCCTGCGTTTCCGACGCGTGAAGTTTGCCGGTGGTTCCGCCCCGGGCCTCGGCCCCGCCCGCCCCTACCTCTGCCCCCGGGCCCCGCCCGACCGCACCTCTGCCCCCGGGCCCGAAATCGAAGGGGATTCTCGATCCGGCGAGGGTGCGGAGCCGGACGGAGGGGGTGCGGGCGAAAATCCCCTTCGATTTCGGGCGAGGGCGGGGCGGGGCGGGCAGGGCGGGCGGGCAGGGCGGGCAGGGCGGGCAGGGCAGGGCGGGCGGGGCGGGCAGGGCCGGGCAGGGCGGGCGGGGCGAGCAGGGCGGGCAGGGCGGGCAGGGCCGGGCGGGGCGGGCAGGTCGATGCATTTGTATGCAAACGGGAATGGGGGCAGGATCACGACGGTTGCAGCAGACATGAAACGCATCGGATTCCTCTCGTTCGGGCACTGGCAGGACGTCCCCGGGTCGAGGACCCGCAGCGCCGGCGACGTGCTGAACCAGACCATCGAGCTGGCCGAGGCCGCCGAGGAGATCGGCATCGCGGGCGCCTATGTCCGCGTGCACCACTTCGCCCGGCAGCTCGCCTCGCCCTTCCCCCTGCTCGCCGCGATGGGCGCCCGCACCAAGACGATCGAGCTCGGCACCGGCGTGATCGACATGAGGTACGAGAATCCGCTGTACATGGCCGAGGAGGCCGCCGCCGCCGACCTCATCAGCTCCGGACGACTCCAGCTCGGTGTGAGCCGCGGATCACCCGAGACCGCCCAGGCCGGCTACGAGTCGTTCGGCTACGTCCCCGCCGACGGCGACACGGACGCCGACCTGGCGCGTCAGCACGCCGCGGTGTTCCTGGCTGCGATCGAGGGAGCCGGCGTGACCCGCGCGAACAGGCAGATGACCGGATCGGACGGCTACCTGCCGATCCTGCCCCAGTCGCCGGGCCTCCGCGACCGCATCTGGTGGGGGTCCGGCACCCGCGCCACCGCCACCTGGGTGGCCGAGCAGGGCATGAACCTGCAGTCGTCGACGCTCCTCATCGAAGACACCGGGGTGCCGTTCGACGAGCTGCAGGCCGAGCAGATCGCGCTCTACCGCGACGCCTGGCGGAAGGCCGGATGGGAGCGCGAGCCGCGCGTGTCGGTGAGCAGGAGCATCCTGCCCCTCATCGACGACGAGTCGCGCCACTACTTCGGTCTGCGCGCAGAGGTCGACTCGCACGACCAGGTCGGCAGGATCGACGGTCCCGACCTCGCGAGATTCGGCCGGTCGTTCATCGGCGAACCGGAGAAGCTCGTCGAGGAACTCGCCCAGGATGCCGCCGTCGCGGCCGCCGACACCGTGCTGGTCACGGTCCCGAACCAGCTGGGTGTCGCGTTCAACGCCCGCCTGCTCGAAGCTGTCCACGCCGTCGGCGCCGAACTCGGTTGGTCGACGCCCGAGCCCGCGGTCGTCTGACCCTGACGCGGAACGTTTTCGACACCGGATCCGGCGTCGGGAGGAGCCGACGCGGGCGCTACGGCGACCGGACGTCGACCGTCGCACCGGTGCGGACGGACTCCTGCGCCCCGAGCACGACGGCCAGCGTGCGCAGCCCGACCGCGATGTCGGGTTGAGGCCGAGCGCCCGCGCGCACGGCGTCGAGGAACGTCGCGATCATCGCCTCGTCGAAGTTCGGCCCGTAGGGCAGGATCCGCGCGGCTCCGGTCGCAGCGTCGATCCCGCGGACGCTCGGCCCGAAGAAGTCGACGTCGACGGTGCCGGAGGTTCCGGCGACCGACAGCGTCAGGCCTCCCCAGATGGGCGAGGTGTCGGGTCGACTCCACGAGCAATCGATCGCGGCGATGACCCCGTCGGCGTAGGTGAGCGTCACGAGTCCGGACGTCTCGGCCTTCGCGCGCGACGTGTGCAGCGTGCTGTTGGCGACGGCGGTGACCGACGCGACGGGAACCCCGCGCAGGGCGTCGAGCAGGTCGGCGATGTGCACGACGTGGTCGACGATCGCGCCGCCGCCCGCGAGCTCCGGGTCGGTGAACCAGTCGCGCGACAGGGGCAGCATCCCGTTGTTGCTCCCCGGATCGCGAAGACGTCGCCGAGGGCTCCGCCTTCGTACGCGGCCCGTAAGCGCTCGAAGGCGCTGGCGAATCGGACGGGGAACGCCATCATCAGCGTCACCCCGGCGCGCTCGACGGCGTCGCGCATGGCGATGCCGTCCGCCCAGGTGGTGGCGAGCGGCTTCTCGCAGAGGATCGCGGCACCCGCGGAAGCGGCCAGCTCGACCAGCTCGCGGTGCCTGGCGTTCTCACTGGTGACGATCACCGCGTCGGGGCGCCAGGCGAGGAGGTCGTCGTAGCTGTCGGCGTAGCCGACCCCGAGACGATCCGCGAGCTCGCGACCGCGGAGGTCGCCGAGGAAGCCTCGGGCGACGCCGGAGAACCGTCCGGATCGGACCCGCGCACCTCCACGCCCGGGAGGTCACGGAGGGCCGTCAGATACCCGATGGCGTGGGTGTGAGCGAACGACATCACGGCGACGCGCAGGGCGCGATCCGGCTCGATCATTCAGTGCACCGCGCCGTCGGGGAACTCGGGGAGGTCGACCGGCTGGCCGGTGTCGAGCGAGGTCAGCGCCGCGTTGGCCAGTGCGACGGCGACGAGCCCGTCGTGGGCGCTCACGCGCGGCGCCGGGCCGCCCGCGAACGCTGACGCGAAGTCGCGCAGCTCGAGGTAGTAGGGACTCTCTGCCGGATCGATCGGCGGCAGCAGCCCGTCGGCCGCCTCGGGCGACTCGAGGTCGGCGGTGTAGTTCTGCTCGGCGAGCGAGGAATGAGCGAGGGTTCCCCGGGTGCCGGTGACGGAGTACTCGGTCGCGAAACGCAGGTGCGGCGGACCCCAGGTCCCGGCGACGTGGCTGATGGCACCGGACGCGTGGGTCAGCAGGACGTGCGCCGCCTCGACCGGATGGGCTCCTTCGTCGCGGCGGATCGAGACGGCGGACACGCGGACGACCTCGCCGGCCACCCACCGGGCGATATCGAGGTCGTGGATCATCTGGTCCATGATGATCCCGCCCGACAGGGAGCGGTCGCCGAACCAGCGCGTCCGGGTGGGGAACGAGCCGGATCGGGAGAAGCGCAGCACGGCGAGCTCGCCGAGAAGCCCCGCATCGACAGCTTCTTTGAGCCGGACGTACTCCGGGAAGTAGCGGACCACGTGCGCCGGGTAGAGCTGGACGCCTCGGGCGGCCGCGCTCTCGACGAGGTCGCGGGCATCGGCGTCGGTGCGCGCCAGCGGCTTCTCGGAGATGACGTTCTTGCCACGGGCGACGGCCCTCTTCACGATGTCGTGATGGGTGTGCGTGGGGGTCGCGACGTCGACGAAGTCGGCCACGGCGAGGAGGTCGTCGAGGGTGTCCGCGACCTCGCCCCCGTGCTGCGCCACCAGGTCGTCGGCTCCCACCGGGGAGTAGACGACCACGCGCGCACCGATGCGCAGAAGGCCCGGCAGGTGGGCGTGGGCGATTCCGCCCGCTCCGATGAGGCCGATGGTCGGCGCACCGTCCTTCACGAGAGCCCCCTCGCACCGGAGAGAAGCGGAGGCTCGAGGAGGAGGGAGGCGCCGATGAGTCCGGCGCCGTCCCCGACGAGGGACTGCTCGACGCGCGGCGGAGAGCGCCAGCCGAGGCGTGACGCGATCCCCTCGCGCAGCGGTACGAGCAGACGGTCGCCGGCCTCGCCCAGCCCGCCGCCGATGACGATGGCGCTCGGGTCGAGCACGGCGGCGAGACCGGTCAGCCCGACCGCGAGAGCCTCGACGGCATCGCGCCAGATCGCGGCAGCGACGGGGTCGGAGTCGAGGGCGGCCGTGATCTCGCGGGCCCCGCCCGGGAGGACACCCCGGCGGCGCGGTACCGGCGCGCGATGGCGCTGGCCGAGGCGTACACCTCGACGCAGCCGCGCTGTCCGCAGGTGCACAGCTCCCCGTCGGGAACGACGGGGACGTGGCCGAACTCGCCCGCACCGCCGGTCGCCCCGGTCACGAACACACCGCCGGTGACGATCGCGGCCGAGATCCCGGTGCCGATCGGCACGAAGACGAAGTCGTCGCCGTCACGCCCCGCAGCGACGCGCGCGGCCCGCTCGGCGCGGGCAGCGGCCCGGCCGTCGTGTTCTAGGGCGACGGGGACTCCGAAGCGCTCGGCGAGGAGATCGACGATCGCCACGTCGGTCCAGCCCAGGTTCGCGGCGAAGATCACCGAGCCGCGAACGCTGTCGACCAGCCCCGGCGAGGCGACGCCGATGCCGGTGAGGCGGTGGCCGCCGGCGGACACGGCGTCGGCCAGCTTGCCGATGAGCTCGACCGTGGCCGCGAGCGGCGAGCCCTCCGCGCCGAAGGTCGGCACCGTCGCCCGTTCGAGGACGATCCCGCTGGGACCGAAGGCGGCTCCCTTGATGGTCGTACCGCCGATGTCGACCGCGACGATCGCGGAATCGCCCGGGGCTGCCTCGAACTGACGGTCGCTCATGCCGCCACCCTAGCGCCGACGACCGCGCGTCCCGCGCGCCACCACGAACGGTTCCACAGACCGGCCGTCACGGCCCGCCGAGCGGTCGCGACCGGCCCGCCGAGCGCTTCGGGGGTCTCGGATCAGACCGAGGCACCCCGGAAGGAGGACGCCGTCAACTCGACGGACCGGAGACGGTCCGCGATGAGCGGCGACTGGTGCGCGACGATCAGCTCGTCGGCCTGCGCGTCTTCCGCGAACCAGGCGAGATAGGAGGCGACCTCGTCCGGCGTGCCGACGGCGGCGTACTTCATCATGTTGGCGATCTGGCGACCGTTCTGCGTCGTCAGGAAGATGTCGATCTGTTCGTCGGTGTACTCGGGCGACGAGGGCGTCCGCGAGATCATGCCGCGGACGCGCGTGCGTCGCATGTCGTCGAACTGCGCTTGGGCGTCGTCGTGCGAGTCGGCGGCGACGACGTTCACGCCGGCGATCACGTGCGGCGCCGAGAGCTGCTCGGACGGCGTGAACTCGCGACGGTAGAACTCGACGGCCTGGTGCAGGGTGTCAGGCGCGAAGTGCGAGGCGAACGCGTAGGGCAGGCCGTACGCGGCCGCCAGCTGAGCCCCGAACATCGAGGACCCCAGAATGTAGAGGGGCACGTGGGTTCCGCGGCCGGGCGTCGCGCTGACTCCCGCGACCCGCGACTCGTCGCCGAGGTAGGCCTGCAGCTCGAGGACGTCTTGGGGGAAGGACTCCGCCGACATGGCGTCACGGCGCATGGCGTGCATGGTGACCTGGTCGCTGCCGGGAGCGCGACCCAGGCCGAGGTCGATCCTGCCCGGGTACAGCGACGCGAGGGTGCCGAACTGCTCGGCGATCGTGAGCGGCGCGTGGTTGGGCAGCATGATGCCACCGGCTCCGAGACGGATCGTCGAGGTCTTGCCCGCGACGTGCCCGATCAGCACGCTCGTGGCGCTCGACGCGATCGTCGCCATGTTGTGGTGCTCGGCGTACCAGACGCGCTCGTAGCCGTTCGCCTCGCCCGCGCGGGCCAGGGCGACGCTGTTCTCGAAGCTCTGCGCCACCGTCTCTCCGGGGGCGATGGGGGCGAGATCCAGGATCGAGAGTGCAGTGGTCATGCAGGACGCAACACCGGGAGCGGCCCCGGTGTTCCCGACCGACGCCTGTAGCCTTTCGGCATGCCTGCGCGTCTGACGATCCTCGACGACTACCAGTCGGTCGCCCTCACCTCGGCCGAGTGGTCTCGCGTCTCGACCACGTACGAGATCGACGTCGAGACGGAGCACATCGACGCGGAGGACGCCCTGGTCGAGCGCCTCGCCGACAGCGAGGTCGTCGTCGCGATGCGCGAGCGCACGGCTTTCCCCGCCGCCGTGCTGGCCCGGCTCCCGAAACTGAAGCTCCTGGTCACCACCGGGATGCAGAACGCATCCATCGACGTGGCTGCCGCCGCGGCCCAGGGCGTCGTGGTGTCGGGAACACAGGGGTCGGGGCGCGAGGTGGCCGAGCTGACGATGGCGATGATCCTGAATCTGGCGAGAAACGTCATCGCGGAAGACCGCAGCATGCACGAGGGCGGCTGGCAGCACACGATCGGCGTGCGCCTCGAGGGCAAGAGGCTGGGTCTCGTCGGGCTCGGCAAGCAGGGCGCCTGGGTCGCAGAGCTCGCGTTGGCGTTCCGCATGGAGGTCGTCGCCTGGAGCCCGAACCTCACGCCGGAGCGAGCCGCCTCGCACGGTGTCACGGCCGTCGACAAGGAGGAGCTCTTCGAGACCTCCGACTTCGTCTCCGTGCACGTTCCGCTGACCGAGGACACCCGCGGCCTGATCGGAGCGGAAGAGCTCGCGCTCGTGAAAGACGGCGCGTTCCTCGTCAACACCTCGCGCGGGCCGATCGTCGACTCGGAGGCGCTTCTGATGGCGCTGATGGTCGACACGCTCGCCGGTGCCGCCCTGGACGTCTACGACGTCGAGCCGCTGCCGGCGTCCGACCCGCTCCGGAAGCTCTCGAACGTGATCCTGCTCCCCCACATCGGCTACGTGACGCGCGAGGTCTACGCCACCTTCTTCGGCCAGGCCGTCGAAGACGTGCTGGCCTTCCTCGACGGCTCCCCCGTCCGCACCCTCTGAAAGGCCCGTGCCGTGTCATTCGTGTTCCCGCCGGCCCCGACCCCGTCGCTCGGCATCGCCGACTCCGACGAGCTGTTCCCCGTGCGGAGGATCCTCTGCGTCGGCCGCAACTACGCCGACCACGCGCGGGAGATGGGCAGCGACCCGGATCGTGAGCCGCCATTCTTCTTCGCGAAGCCCGCCGACGCGATCCTGCCGGCCTCCGGCACCGTGCCGTACCCGACCCTCACGGCGCAGCTCGAGTACGAGATCGAACTCGTCGTCGCGATCGGCGCCGGCGGCACCTCGATCGACCCGGCCGCCGCGCTCGACCACGTCTGGGGTTACGCGGTCGGGGTCGACCTCACGAGGCGCGACCTCCAGCAGCAGGCGAAAGACACCCGGCGACCGTGGGACGTCGCCAAGGGGTTCGACGCGTCCGCACCGGTCACGCCCGTCGTGCCGGCGGCGGCCGTGCCGTCGGTGTCGAACGGGCGCATCTGGCTCGCCGTCAACGGCACCGTGCAGCAGGACGGCGACCTGCGCGAGCTGATCTGGCCCGTCGCCGACATCGTGGCGGCCGCCTCCCGCGCCTGGGCCCTCGAACCGGGCGACCTCCTCTTCACCGGCACGCCCTCGGGCGTCGGCCCGGTCGTGCCCGGCGACGTCGTGAGCGGCGGCGTCTCCGGCGTGGGAGAGTTCTCGTTCACGATCGGCTCGATCCCCGCCTGACCGACCGCTCCGGGCTGTCATCTGGGCACGACCGACCTCGGAGGAACTACTCCCGGGGAGACAGGACGCAGAACTCGTTGCCCTCCGGGTCGCGCAGCACCACCCAGCGCACGTCGGGCCCCTGCCCGACGTCGGCCAGCGTCGCACCGCGGGCCAGGAGGGCGTCGACGTCGGCCTTCTGATCGTCGTCGGGACCGGGCGCCAGGTCGATGTGCAGCCGGTTCTTGAGCGTCTTCTCCTCGGGCACCGGCACGAAGACGAACCCCGGCCAGCGCTCGACGGCCGGCGTCTCGGGCTTCGGGAGCTCGGGCGCGAACGGCGGTGAGATGACGACCTCGTCATCCGCGTCGTACACGATCGGCCAGGAGAGCGTCTCCGCCCACCAGGCCGCTTGGGCTTTCACGTCGTGGCTGTCGACGACGATGCTGTACCACCGCAGAGTCATGCCCTGTTTCTACACCTGTCGCCGCGAGGAGCGACGACCCGGGCGGATCGGGATCACCGGATGGTGGTGGTGACATCGACGAGGCTCGGGGCGGCGGGGGCAGAGCCGAAGCCGAAGCGAACGGGTGGCCAGAGGCGAGCGAGGGCCCCGAGATCCTGCCCCTCGAAGCGCGCCTCGAGCGACGACACGCGCCGGGCGAGAGTCACCCCGTAGAACTCGCGGCGGCCTCCGCCCGCGGTGCCTGCCGTGGCCGAGCCGGGCACCAGGATCCGCGCCACCGGGTCGATCAGCCGCAGCCAGCCCGGCCGTGTGGCGAGCCCTCGCGGCACCGCGCGCAGCAGCATGCCGAGCGCCGAGACGGGTCCGACGGCGAGCCGCAGGTCGAGGACGTCGGCGGCGGGCGGGCTGCCGACCGGCGGGGCACCGACGGGCGCAGAACCGGTGGACGCCGTCCGGACGGGCGCGCTGCCCGCCGTCACGCGGAGGCCGCCGGCGATCTTCCGCCAGGCGACGTCGAGTACCCGCACCTCGTCGAACGTGTACGTCGCGGCGATGAAGTCGGCCGCCTCGACGGAGGGGGCGAGCAGGATCCTGCGCCCCTCGGGGGTCTCGACCATCACGTCGGTGATGCCGCCGAGCGGTGACTCGCGCCACATGCCCACCACGAACCGGGTGCCGGACGTCGTGCCGACCCCGGCGATCCGTCCGATGAAGCGCTGATCCGTCACGCCCTCGACGCTACGCGCCGCCGCTGGGCCCCTCTCGGAGGGTGCCGAGGGCGGCGACGGACTCTTGCAGGGCGACGGCCACGGGGCCGAGCTGCTCGGCCGTGACATCGGCCTGCCAGGTGAAGCGGACGGCGGTCTGCGCCACATCCGGCGGGTAGCCGAGGGCCGTCAGGACGTGCGACGGCTCGTCGCTCCCGGCCGCGCAGGCCGAGCCGCTCGACGAGACGATGCCGCGCCGTTCGAGTTCGAGCAGGATCGCCTCGCCGCTCGTCCCGGGGAAGACGAACGACGCGTTGGCGGGCAGGCGTGCGGGCGAGCGAGCCGGCACGGGCGAGGCACCCCGCGCAGGTCCGACGCCCGCCCCGGTGAGCCGAGCGAGCGGCACCCGCCTCAGCACCTCGGCCACGAACGCGTCGCGCGCGACGGTGGCTGCGGCGGCTCGGACCTCGCGGGACGCCTCCGCGAGACCGACGGCGACCCCGAGCGCCACGGCGCCGGCCACGTTCTCCGTGCCGGAACGCCTCCCGCGCTCCTGACCGCCGCCGTGGATCAGGGGCTCCAGCGGTAGCCGCCCCGCGACGAAAAGTGCTCCGATCCCCTTGGGCGCGCCGACCTTGTGACCCGAGAGACTCAGTGCCTGGACCCCGAGCTCGTGCACCCGGGTCGGCAGCCAGCCCGCGGTCTGCACGGCGTCGCTGTGGAACGGGATCCCCAGAGCAGCGCTCACGGCCGTGAGGGCCGCGAGATCCTGCACCGTCCCGATCTCGTTGTTGGCGTGGGCGAGCGTGACGAGCGTCGTGTCGGGCCGCAGCACCGCCTGGAGCGCGGCGGGCGTGACCTCGCCGGCCGGGTCGAGCGACACGTACGACACCTCGAACCCGTGGAGCCGCACGAGGTAGTCGACGGACTCGAGAACGGCCTCGTGCTCGATCCTGCTCGTGACGAGGTGGCGTCCTCGCGGGTCGCCGAGCGCGATGCCCTTGATCGCGAGATTGTTCGCCTCGGTGCCGCCGGCTGTGAAGACGACCTCGCCGGGCCGGCCGCCCAACCAGTCGGCGACCCGGGCGCGCGCGGTGGCGAGTGCGCGGGCGGCGGACTCGCCTACCGTGTGGTGGCTCGACGGGTTGCCGAAGTCGCCCGTCAGGTAGGGCCACATCGCCTCGAGCGCCTCGCGGCGGACGGGGGAGGTGGCGGCGGCGTCGAGATAGAGCACGACCGCTGCGTCAGACCGCGGCGAAGCCGGTGGCGAATCCGGCGCGCCGCCCCGAGCGCACGTCGATCGCCACGTCGAGCCCGAGATCGAGCGACCGAACGCTGTGCGTCAGCGCTCCGACCGAGATGAGATCGACACCGGATCGCGCGATCGCCGCGACGGTGTCGAGGTTCACTCCGCCGGACGCCTCGACGAGCGCGCGGCCGGCCACCTGGGCGACGCCTTTCACTAGGTCGTCCGGCGCGAAGTTGTCGAGCATGATCGTGTCGATCCCGGCGGCGAGGACGTCTTCGATCTGATCGAGACGGTCGACCTCCACCTCGACGTGCGTCGTGTGCGACAGCTTCGCCTTCATCGCGACGAGCGCCTCGGTCGTGGTCAGGCCCTGGGCGAGCAGGATCGCGAGGTGGTTGTCCTTGACGAGGACGGCGTCGCTCAGCGAGAACCGGTGGTTTCGTCCGCCTCCGGCGACGACCGCGTCGCGCTCGAGAGCGCGAAGCCCGGGAGTCGTCTTGCGGGTGTCGACGATCTGGGCCGAAGTCCCGTCGGTGAGGGCCACGTAGCGCGCGGTCAGCGTGGCGATGCCGGAGAGTCGCTGCAGGAGGTTGAGGGCGATGCGCTCGGCCCGCAGGATCGACCGCGCCGATCCGCGAAGGACGGCCAGCGTCTCCCCCGCCGAGAAAGGCGATCCGTCGGCCGAGAGCACCTCGACCTCGACGAGCGGGTCGACCTCGCGGGCCACCGCCAGCAGCACGCGGACGCCGCTGAGGACGCCGTCCTCCCGGGCGACGACGGACGCCGTGGCCGTGGCCTCGGCCGGGATCAGCGCCTCGCTGGTGACGTCGCCCCAGGGCGCGTCCTCGCGGAGGGCGGCGCGGACGACTTCGGTGATGGCGTCATCGGTGAGCATGTTCGGGAACCTCTCGTGCCCACGACAACGCGCGGGCGAATTCTTCGTCGGGGACGGGGAAGTCGGAGCGGAAGTGCGCGCCGCGCGACTCCTCGCGGGCCAGGGCGCCCTTCACCACGAGGCGCGCGACGTCGAGGAGGTTGGCGGTCTCGAGTGCTTCGACGGTGTCGGCGGTCGGGCGCCCCGCCGCGGCGAGGCTCTCGGCGGCGAGTGCCAGCCGAGCGCCGCTGCGCTCGACGCCCGCGGCGTCCCACATCAGCCGCTGGAGATCGGAGCGCCTGATCACGGGACCGTCGCCGGAGACCGCATCCGGCGTCTCGCCACCCCGGCTCTCGGTGTCGGGCAGCTCGTCGGCGCCGATCGCCTCGATCGCCCGCCAGCCGAAGACGGCGGCCTCGAGCAGAGAGTTGGAGGCGAGCCGGTTGGCGCCGTGGACGCCGGTCGAGGCGACCTCGCCCACCGCGTACAGCCCGGGCAGCGACGTGCGGCCCAAGAGGTCTGTGCTCACGCCACCCATGAAATAGTGGGCCGCCGGGGTGACCGGGATCGGGTCGACGGCCCAGTCGAGGCCGGCCGCGCGAGTCGCCGCGGTGATGGTCGGGAAACGGGACTCGAGCGTCTCTCGGCCGATGGCCGTGGCATCGAGCAGCACCGGAAGACCGGCCTGCCGTTTCATCTGGTCGGCGATGCCCCGTGCGACGATGTCGCGCGGCGCCAGCTCGGCGCGCCGATCGACACCGGCCAGGAAGCGGCGGCCAGCGGCGTCGAGCAGGACGGCGCCTTCGCCCCGCACCGCCTCCGACACGAGGAAGCTGCCGGGCACCGCGAGCGCCGTCGGGTGGAACTGGTAGAACTCGAGGTCGTCGACCCGCGCTCCCGCGCGCCAGGCGGCGGCGAGGCCGTCACCGGTCGCGCCCGCGGGGTTCGTGGTGAACTCGTAGAGCTGACCGGCACCGCCCGTCGCGAGGACGACGGCGTCGGCGCGCAGGAGCGTGCGCCCCGCTCTCGGGTCGAGCAGCAGCTCGACGCCGACCACGCGGGGTTCCCCGAGGTCGAGACGACCAACTCGGTGACGAAGGCGTGCTCGACGATGCGGACCCGCGAAGAGCGAAGGCGCTGGATGAGCGCCTCGACGATCGCGCGCCCGGTGGCGTCACCGCCGGCGTGCAGCACCCGGGCCCGGCTGTGCGCCGCCTCGAGCCCGCGAGCCCAGCCCCCGGGACCGGTGGGACCGGTGGGACCGGTGGGGCCCGTGGGCGGCGCGGGCGGCGTCGGACCGGCCGGTCCGGGTGCCGCTCGGTCGAACAGCACGCCCCAGCGCACGAGGTCGTGGATGCGGAGGGGACCGTCTTCGCAGAGCGCTCGGACCGCCGCGAGGACGGACACGCCGGCGCCGGCCACGAGAGTGTCTTCGACGTGCAGGTCGACCGTGTCGTCGTCGAAGACCGCCGCTGCGATGCCTCCCTGGGCGTAGCGCGAGTTGCTGTCGTCGAGGGCGCCCTTCGTCACCAGCGTGACTCTGTGGCCGAGCGCGTCGGCCCGGAGCGCGGCGGTCAATCCGCCGAGCCCCGATCCGACGACGAGGATGTCGCGAGGCACCTGCATCAGACCGACACCGTGTGGTTCGGTTTGGCGGCGAGCATGCGCTCGAGCGCCAGGCGGGCGGGCTCCGCGACGTCGTCGGTGACCGTGATGCGGTTCAGCACCTCGCCCGGACGGTCGGCGGTGCCGATCAGGGCCTCGAGGGCCCAGGCGATGTACCCCGGGTGGATCCGGTACATCGTCGAGCAGGGGCAGACGACCGAGTCGAGGCAGAAGATCGTGTGCTGCGGGTACTCGGCGGCCAGTCTCTGGACGAGGTTGATCTCGGTTCCGATGGCGAAGGTCGATCCTGCGGGCGCGGCCTGGATCGCCTTGACGATGAAGTCGGTCGAACCGGAGGAGTCGGCGGCGTCGACGACGGGCATCGGGCACTCGGGGTGGACGATGACCCGCACGTCGGGATACTCGGCCCGTGCTCTCGCGATCTGGTCGACGGTGAAGCGCTTGTGGACCGAGCAGAAGCCGTTCCAGAGGATGACCTTGGCCTCGTCGAGGGCCTCGGCGTCGTTGCCGCCGAACGCCTTGCGCGGGTTCCACATCGGCATGCGCTCGAGGGGGACGCCCATGGCCTTCGCCGTGTTGCGGCCGAGGTGCTGGTCGGGGAAGAACAGCACGCGGCGCCCGCGGGCGAACGCCCACTCGAGCACGGTCTCGGCGTTGGACGAGGTGCAGACGATGCCGCCGTGACGCCCGCAGAAGCCCTTGAGGTCGGCGGCGGAGTTCATGTACGTCACCGGGATCACGGGCACGAGGCCGTCGGCGTCTTTCGCCTCCATGTCGCCGTAGAGCCCTTCGAGCTGCTCCCAGGCGGCCTCGACGCTGTCGATGTCGGCCATGTCGGCCATCGAGCATCCCGCGGCCAGGTTCGGCAGGATCACGGCCTGCTCGGGCGTCGAGAGCAGGTCGGCGGTCTCGGCCATGAAGTGCACGCCGCAGAACACGATCGCTTCGGCCGAAGGCGACGCCTTCGCCTTCACGGCGAGTTGGAAGGAGTCGCCCACGTAGTCGGCGTACTGGACGACCTCGTCGCGCTGGTAGAAGTGGCCGAGCATCAGGACCCGGTCGCCCAGGATCTCTTTCGCCGCGAGGATTCGCCGGTGCAGTTCGTCGGCCGAGGCCTCGCGGTACTCGAGCGGGATCTCGCCCTGCAGCGGCGAGCTCTGCGGGATCGCGTCGAACATCGACGAGCCCGGGCCGTAGGAGGGAATGCCGACGTCGAATGTCCACGGCGCCTCCCGGAGGTCGGTGGTGCAGACGTCGCCCGGCGCTTCACCGTTGGTGATGCGACGGATCGTGGTGTCGACGGAGGTCATGGCTTCCGGCTTTCTGTCGTGACGGTCGTGCTGGTCAGGCTCGGGCGAGAGGGCTCGGGTCGGGGTCGATGGCGGAGTTGTACCGGTAGAGCCGCGGTGGCCGGTGCTTGGTGCCGGTGAGGTACTCGCCGGTCGGCACGACGGCGTCGCTCGACTCGACCATGCGACGGAAGTTGGCCGGGTCGAGCTCGCGACCGAGGACGGCCTCGTGGACCTCGCGGAGCTGGCTGAGCGTGAAGGTCGAGCCGATGAAGGCGCCCGCGATGCGGCTGTACTCCATCTTCGTGCGGAGGCGCCAGAGGGCGTAGTCGACGATCGTGCCGTGGTCGAACGCTAGCGGCGGGAGATCGTCGGCGTCGAACCAGCACACGTTGGGGTCACCCTGCACCAGAGCGTTGGCCGGCCCCTCGACGGCGTTGGATCGCGAGACGAGAGCCCAGTAGACGATGGAGACGACGCGCTCGGCGAGGGAACGACCTCGCGCGCCGAAGGCGTAGAGCTGCTCGAGGTACGTCGGCGAGAGCGCCGTCGTGTCGAGGAGGTGGCGCCTGGCCGCCTCCGAGAGGTCTTCGTCGGCGCCGAGCGGGCCGCCGGGGAGGGCCCAGAGCCCGCGGTACGGCTCGCGGATGCGGCGGACCAGCGGGATGTGCAGGGCCATGCGGCCCGTCGAGTCGGACGCCATCAGCGAGAAGATCACCGTCGACACGGCGAGCGCCGGTGGCACGCCGACGCCGCCAGGCGATACTGCCATCGGGTGCTGCTCGGTCACGGGTGCCTCTCTCGGCTTAAGGTCAGATTGACTCTAACCCTTAAGGTCATTTAGACCTAGTACTTTTTCTCCCCGCTCGTCGTCGTCATTCTCGGACGCACGTGACACGGGGAGTAACTCGGAGTCGCCCGGGGTTCCCTTCGCCCGGAAGAAGGCAGCATGGAAGCCACCGCCGCCGACACGATCGGCGGAGCGGTCGCGACCACGAGGAGGGTGACACGAAGTGACCGACACGACACGGTTTCCGGCCATCGGCCTCCTGCTCGACGACGAGGCAGTGCTCGAGGCCGTCGCCCCGCGAAGCACCGGCGTCGGCACCACCGCCCGCGCAGCGCTGGCCCGCCTCGTCGCGCACGGCGTCTCGTTCGTCGTGCTCGGGCACCGCGACCCGTCGTCGCCACGCCGCGTCGAGCCCTCGGTGGCGGCCGGCGAGGTGGCCCGGCTCCACCGAGACCTCGGGGTGGTCGTCGCGGCCGACCCCGACCGCGACCACCCCTACAACCTCGCCAGACGGCTCCTCTCGATCGACAGCCTGACCGGCGGTTTCGCCGGCCTGCTGCTGGATCCCGCCCCGGTCGCGACGCCTCACGCGCGCCAGACGCACTGGGCGGGCGATGTCACCCGCGACGACGTCGCCGAGTACGCCGATCTCGTCACGACGCTGTGGGGCACATTCGCGCGCGAATCCCTCGTCGGCGACCGAGCGACGGGGCTGTTCGCTCGTTCCGAGCTCCTGCGCCGAGCCGATCACGAGGGCCGTTGGCCGGTGCGCGGCGGCCTCGGCACCCCGTCCAGCGTTCAGGGGCTCCCGCCCGTGCTGTGGTGGGCGGTCGACCCGTCGCGTGGCGGCGGTGACGTGCCCGCCCAGGCGGACGCCGCGATCGTCCGGCACCTGTCGCAGACACCGGTCCTGCCCGAATACCTCCTCACCGACGTCGCGGGCGTGAGGCGCGACCTGTCGACCGTGTCCGACGGCGTCGTCGTCCGTCTGCGCAGCGGCGAGTGGGCCGCGGCAGTCGAGGCGGTGCTCGAGGCCCGGCCGGCGTCGACGGCACCTCCGGCGCCGTCACTCCGCGCCGCACTCGGCCTGCCGCCGCGCAGCGCCGACATCTCCGGGCTTTCCCCGGCGTTCCCCGCCGCGGCACCGACCCCGCAGGGAGTCCGCTCATGAGCCCCGGCAATCAGCTCGTCCTCGGCGTCAACCTGCAGGGCTTCGGCCAGCGGCCTGCCGCCTGGCGCGTACAGGACGTCGCGCCCGCCGATCTGATCGGCCCCGATTTCTGGCAGAACCTGGGCCGTATCGCCGAGCGCGGGCGGCTCGACGCCGTCTTCTTCGCCGACAACCCCAGCGCCGGAAACCCCAACCTCCGCGCCCTCGGCCTGCTCGAGCCCTTCACCGCCCTGCAGTCGATCGCACAGGCGACCGAGCACCTCGGACTCGTCGGCACCGCGTCGACCACGTACAACGACCCCGTCGAACTGGCGGAGCGACTGCTGTCGCTCGACCTCGTCACGGGCGGGCGGCTGGCGTGGAACGCCGTGACGACCTACAACCCGGCCGTCTCGGGCAACTTCGGTCTCGACGGCAACCCCGACCGCCCCAGCCGGTACGCCAGGGCGGCGGAGTTCGTCGACGTCGTCACGCGGCTCTGGAGGAGCGCAGGATCCGGCGCCACGGTCGACCACGTCGGCGACCAGCTCGAGGTGCACGCGCGGCTCGACCAGCCGCCGTCGGCTCAGGGGCACCCCGTCGTCTTCCAGGCCGGAGGCTCCGACCAGGGACGCGATCTCGCCGCCCGCTTCGCCGAGGGCGTCTTCAGCGTGGAGCTCACCCTCGACGCGGCGGTCCAGAACCGCCTGGCGCTCCGCGACGCGGCAGCCCGCATCGGCCGTCACCCCGACTCGGTGAAGGTCGTGCCCGGCCTGTCGGTGGTGCTGGGCAGCACCGAGCGAGAGGCGACCGCGCTCTACGACAGGCTCGAGGAGCTCGCTCCCGAGGGCTACGCCGAGGCGACCCTCGGCTCGTACCTCGACGTGGACGTGACCACGCTCGATCCTGCTCGCCCCGTCCCGGACCACGTGCTCGACCGCACCATCGACGAGGCGTCCTACTCGAAGTCGCTCGGCTACCGCCGCACCGTCGTCCGCTGGGTCCGGGAGAACAACACCTCGGTGCGCGACCTCGTGCGCGCCTTCGGCGGGTACGGCGCGCGGATCGTCGTGGGCACGCCCGAGCAGGTGGCCGACTCGATCGAGCAGTGGTTCCTGGCCGGCGCGGCCGACGGCTTCAACCTGATGATCGACCGCTTCCCCACCGGGCTCGAGGAGATCGTCGACCACGTGATTCCGATCCTGACCGATCGCGGGCTGTTCCGCCGCGAATACGGCGAGAGGACGCTGCGCGGTCGCTTCGCCGAGACCCACCCCGACTCCCCGCACCCCGACACGGACTCCGTGTCCGTCTCGCTCTCCGTCTCCGAACGGGAAAGGTCCGCCCGATGACAGGCTTCAGTACCGATCAGATCCACGCCGGCGCAGGCCCGGAAGGAGAGTTCGGTGCCCGCATCACCCCCATCTACCTGAGCGCCGGATTCGTGTTCGACGACTTCGACCACGCCGAGGCGCGCTTCGCAGGCACGGAGGCCGGCTACGTCTACTCGCGCATCAACAACCCGACGAACGCCGCCGTCGAGAAGAAGATCGCACACCTCGAAGGCGGCACCGGCGCGATCCTGGTCGGCAGCGGTCAGGCCGCCGTCACGGTCGGACTCCTCGGGGTGCTGAAAGCGGGCGATCACTTCCTGTCCGCCCCGAGCATCTACGAGGGCACGCGTTCCCTCTTCCGCGACAACTTCGGGCGGTTCGGCATCGAGGTGGAGTTCATCGAAGACCCACTCGACCTCGACGAGTGGCGGGCGAAGATCCGCCCGGCGACGCGGCTGCTGTACGGCGAGGCGATCCCGAACCCGAAGAACGACCTGATCGACTTCGAGGCCATCGCGGGCCTCGCGCACGAGCACGGCCTTCCGTTCGCGATCGACAGCACCGTGCCGACCCCGTACCTGTTCCGCCCCATCGACTTCGGGGCCGACATCGTGGTGCACTCGGCATCGAAGTTCCTCGCCGGGCAGGGCGCCTCGCTCGGCGGCGTGGTCGTCGACGCCGGACGCTTCGACTGGGCAGCCCGACCCGACCTCTTCCCGCACCTGGCCGAGTCGGTCGACGGCGCCGACGGGCCGAGCTTCACCGAGAAGTTCGGCAAGCAGGCGTACTTCGCCTTCACCCGCGGGGTCATCGCGTCCCGTCTCGGACCCAGCCTGTCGCCCTTCAACGCGTTCCTCCTGCAGCAGGGACTCGAGACGCTCTCCCTGCGCCTCGAGCGGCACGCGAGCAACGCCCTCGCGATCGCCCGCTGGCTCGAGTCGCGCCCCGAGGTGGAGTCGGTCGACTACCCGGGCCTCGAATCGAACCCCTCGTACGCGCTGGCTCAGAAGTACCTGCCGCGCGGCGCCGGAAGCGTCTTCGCCTTCACCCTCGCCGCCGGAAAGCCGGCAGCCAGGGCGGTGATCGACAGCGTCGAGGTGTTCACCCGCATGACGCACATCGGTGACGTCCGGTCGTTGATCCTGCACCCCTCGACGACGACACACCACCGACTTCCGCGCGAGGAGCGCGAGAGCGCCGGAATCACCGACGGCCTGGTGCGCCTCTCGGTCGGCCTCGAGGACGCCGACGACCTGATCGCCGACCTCGAGCAGGCCCTCGACGCGCTCGCGACCGGCTCGACCGGTGCGAAGGCGCCGACCGGGCGCAGGATCACGACGACGGACGAAGCGGTGCCGGTCCTGTGACCGAGGAGACCGCAGGCTCCGTCCGACAGCCGTAGGCATGCCCTAGGGTCGGACCATGTCGCTCCTGCTGACCGCCACGCGCCGGCTGCTCGTGCTCCGCAGGCGGACGACCACCAGCGAGGGCTCCCTGCTGAAGGCGATCGAGAAGCGCGGGAACCCCGCACCGGTCAGCCGGGGGTCAAGCGGGTCGCCCACGTCGACGAGCGCCTGGTCGACGGACGCCGCGTGATCCGGCTCACTCCCCACCGACGGGCTACCGGCAACCACCTGATCTACACGCACGGCGGCTGTTACACCTTCCCGATGATCGGGGCGCACTGGGGCATCCTGGCACGGCTCGTCGCGCTGAGCGGAGTCAGCGTCGACGTCCCGCTCTACGGTCTGGCACCGGAGCACACGGCCACCGAGGCGTCCGAGTGGCTCGAGAAGGTCTACGACGAGGCCGTCGCCGAATTCGGCCCCCGCATTTATCTGGCCGGCGATTCGGCGGGCGGTGGCCTGGCGCTCGGACAGGGTCAGCGCTACCGCGACCGCGGGCTCGCGCAACCCCTGGGGATCCTGCTCGTCTCCCCCTGGGTCGACGTCACCATGACGAACCCGGGCGTCGGAGCCCTCGCCCCCTCGACCACATGCTCGGCGCCCCGGGCCTCGCAGCCGCCGGCCGGCTGTGGGCCGGCGACCTCGACCCGCGCGACCCGATCGTCAGCCCGCTCTTCGGCGACCTCTCCGGGCTGCCGCCGGTCCACACGTACCAGGGCGACCACGACCTCCTCTACGCCGACGCCGAAGAGCTGACCCGCAGGATCCTGCGCACCGGCGGCCTCACGGAACTCCGGGTCACGCGCGGCGGCTTCCACGTCTTCCCCGGAGCCCCGTGGATCCCCGAGGCGCGGCTGACCCTGCGCCGCATGTCGCGGGTCCTCCGCCAGCCCTGACCGTCTCCCCCCCGGAAATCGAAGGGGATTTTCGGCGGAAGGCCCCGCGATCCGCATGCGTGCAGGCCGGCTGGGCGAATCCCCTTCGATTTCGGGACAGGCAATAGGGTGGGCTCGTGCACCATCTCGCTGTACTCGGCTCGCCCATCGCCCACTCGCTGTCGCCCGTGCTGCAGAGCACGGCCTACCGCCTGCTCGGGCTCGACTACGAGTACGGGCTTGCCGACGTGTCCAGCGGCGGCCTGCAGGCCTTCGTCGAGAACCTCGACGACAGTTGGATCGGCCTGAGCCTCACCATGCCGCTGAAGCGCGAGGTCGTCCCGCTCCTCGACGAGGCCTCGCCGCTGGTCGAGAGCCTCGGAGTCGCCAACACGCTCGTGCTGTCCTCCCGTGACGGGAGGCGCACCCTCGCCGGACACAACACCGACGTCGACGGCATCGTGCGCGCCATCGAGCGCGGGCACGACGTCCGCCACGAGCACGCCGCCATCATCGGCGGCGGCGCGACGGCCGTCTCCGCTCTGGCCGCCGCAGCCGACCTGGGCGCGACCCGCTGCTCGGTGTTCCTGCGCGACCCCGCGAAGGCCGGTGCGCTCACCCAGCTCGCCGACCGGCTCGGGGTGACGCTCGAGGTCAGCGGGCTCGACTCCCTGGACGACGCGGAGCCGCTCGACTTCGTCATCAGCACGCTGCCCGGCGGAGTCGCGTTGCCGCCCGTCCTCCCGTCGTCGCCCGAAGCGGTCCTGCTCGACGTCGCCTACGACCCCTGGCCGAGCCCGCTCGCCGCCGGCTGGGAGGACGCGGGAGGCGCTGCGGTCAGCGGACTGGACATGCTCCTGGAGCAGGCGATCGGGCAGATCCGACTCTTCACCGGGCGCGCGCAGGACGAGCCGCTGCCCGACGAGGCGACCATCCGCGCGGCGATGCGCGAGGCCGTCGGGCTGCCCGAGTAGGTCGCCGGAGCACTCGCTGCGCGCGGATACGGGTAACCTCGCAGTCGTGACCGAGACCTTCCGCCCCGCAGTGATTCGCGGCGTCGAGTTCGGAACGGGCCGCCCGAAGATCTGCGTGCCGCTGACCGGCAACACCGTCGACGCCCTTCGCGAGGGCACCGCCGCGCTCGACGTCGACATCGTCGACCTCGTCGAGCTCCGCATCGACCACTTCGACGCCGTCGACGACCACGACGAGGTGCTCCGCGCCATCGAGACCGTGCGCGAGGGCTCTCCCCGCGACGCCGCTGCTCTTCACGTTCCGCTCGAAGCCCGAGGGCGGCAAGCGCGATATCGAACCGGGCGACTACGAGCGCCTCCTGCTGCTGGCCGCCCGCTCCGGGGCCATCGACGCGCTCGACGTCGAGATGTTCACCGAGCTGGGCTCGCTCGAACGCCTGGTCAACGGCGCCCACGAGCTGGGCATCGCCGTCATCATGTCGTCGCACGACTTCGAGCACACGCCTCCGCTCGAGCAGATCGTGGCACGGCTCACGCTCCAGCAGGATCTCGGCGCCGACATCGTCAAGATCGCCGTCATGCCGGAGGCCCCTCCGACGTGCTCACGCTGCTTCAGGCCACCGAGGTCTTCGCCGAGAAGTCGTCCCGACCCGCCATGACGATGTCGATGGGTCCGCTGGGCGTCGTGAGTCGCCTCGCCGGCGAGACCTTCGGATCCTGCGCGACCTTCGGGTCGGTGGGCGAGGCGAGCGCCCCCGGTCAGGTCGAGGCCGGAGCCCTCCGGGTCACCCTCGATCTGCTGCACGACGCGCAAGAGGTCTGAGATGTCGCACGATCACGCCGGTCCGTCGTCGTCGACCGCGCGCCTCGGCATCGCCCTCGGCATCACCTCGCTCATCCTCGTCGCCGAGATCGTCGGCGCCGTCGTCACCGACAGCCTCTCGCTGCTGGTCGACGCCGGCCACATGCTCACCGACGTCGGCGGCCTCACCGCCGCTCTCGTGGCCGCGTGGCTGATCCGGCGACCGGCGACCTCCTCCCGTACCTGGGGCTACCGCCGCGCCGAGGTGCTGGCCGCGCTCGGACAGGCGACGGTGCTCCTGGCCGTCGGCATCTACGCGTTCGTCGAAGGGATCCAGCGCCTGTTCGCGCCGCCGTCGGTGCCGTCCGGGTCGCTGCTCGTCTTCGGTCTGATCGGCCTGGTCGGCAACGTCGTCTCGATCGCGGTGCTCTCGGCCTCCCGCGATCACAACCTCAACCTGCGCGCGGCCTTCCTCGAAGTCGTCAACGACGCGCTGGGCTCGGTCGCCGTCATCGTCGGCGCCCTCGTGATCAGCGCCACCGGCTGGCTGCAGGCCGACGCCGTGGCCGGCATGGTCATCTCGGTGCTGATCGTTCCCCGCACCATCGCTCTCCTGCGCGAGACGACCGGAGTGCTGCTCGAGTCGACGCCGAAGGGCCTCGACCTCGACGCCGTCCGCACGCACATGCTCGAACTGCCGCACGTGCGCAGCATCCACGATCTGCACGCGTCTCAGATCGCCACCGGGCTCCCCATCATCAGCGCGCACGTCGTGATCGAGCAGGGCTGCTTCGAGGACGGTCACGCGCCCCGGATCCTCGACGACCTTCAGAACTGCGTGCTCGAACACTTCGCCGTGCAGATCGAGCACTCGACGTTCCAGCTCGAGCCCGAGACGCACCAGCAGCACGAGCACGTCGAGCACGTCTGAGGGGCGACCCGACCGCATCGGCGGTCACTCGGCGCCGAGGTGCGGATGGGGAGTCAGTCCTCCTGGATGTCGACCCAGGACGACGACGACGCGCTCTCGAGGACGGCGTCGATGATGCGCGCGGCACGAAGCCCGTCGGCGAAGGTCGGCAGCCCGTCGGGCGCCTCGCCGCGCACGGCCGCGTAGGTGTCGGCGAGGAAGGCCGAGAAGGCGTCGCGGTAGCCCATCGGGTGCCCGGCCGGCACGAGGTTGAGGCGCGCCTGGTCGGACGAGACGTCGCCCTCGCCGCGGTTGAGGATCGTCGACCCCCGGTCGTGCCCGAGCCACACCGTCTCCGGAGCCTCCTGGTCGAAGACCGCCGAGCCGCGCGACCCGTCGACCTCGACCCAGAGCCGGTTCTTGCGGCCGGCCGAGACCTGCGAGATCACGGTGTTGCCGACGCCGCCGGAGGCGGTACGGAAGGTGGCGGTGGCGGTGTCTTCGGTGGTGACCTCGAGTCGAGGGGCGTCGGCCGATGATCCTGCTCCCCCGAACGACGGCCCGCTCGGAGCCGGGCGGGTCGGATACGCGATCGTGGTGACCGCGCTGACCGCCGTGAAGCGCTCGCCCGAGATGAACTCTGCGAGGTCGCACCAGTGGGAGCCGACGTCGGCGAACGCCCGCGAGGGGCCGCCGAGAGCGGCGTCGACGCGCCACGACGAGGCCAGCGGATCGAGCAGCCAGTCTTGAAGGTACGACCCGTGCACCAGGTGGATGTCGCCGAACTCGCCGGCGATGCGGCGGGCCCGGAGCTCGCGGACCAGCGGGTGGTAGCGGTAGGCGAAAGGGATGGTCGCGACGACGCCGGCGGCCTCGACGGCCTCCACGAGCTCGAGCGCCTCGGAAGCCGTGATCGCCAGGGGTTTCTCGCACACGACGTTGAGTCCGGCGCGGATCGCGCGAAGGGCGTAGTCGTGATGGCTGCCGTTGGGAGTGCAGATCTGGACGACGTCCGGACGATCGGCGAGGACCTGCTCGAACGAGCCGTAAGCGGAGGCCGTGCCCCAGCGCTCGGCGAAGTCGGCGGAGCGGCTCGGCGAGGATCCCAGGACTCCCACGACGTCCGCTCCGGCATCGCGCGCGGCCCGTCTGTGCACCGCACCGATCATGCCCGTGCCGACGATGGCGACGCGCAGAGGCGTGTGCTCCATGGAACTCCCTAGCGGTTCAGGATCTCTCCCGAGTCGATCTAACCGAGGCTTTTGACGAGTGTCAAACAAAAGTCCGACCAGCCATGTCAGAAGTAGGTCACGACAGCAGAGAAGAAGGAGAAGGAGTCAGGGAACCCGCACGAAGCGAAGCGCCGGTCGCTTGCGCTGACGGAAGCCGAGGTGCTCGTACAGGCGGACGGCGCCGGTGTTGGTCGCCGCGGCGTGCAGGAGCGGGAGATCGCCGCGCTGCCGGATGCCGTGGACCACGTCGAGCACGAGCCGGGTCGCCAATCCGCGCCCCCGGTGCTGCGCATCCGTGGAGACGGCGCTGATCTCGGTCCATCCCGGCGGGTGAAGGCGTTCTCCGGCCAGGGCGATGAGACGGCCGTCCTCGCGGAAGCCGACGTAGCGACCGAGCTCGATCGTGCGGGGCAGGTATGGCCCGGGTTTGGCGTGGGCGACGAGGTCGAGGATGTCGGGGACGTCGTCCGGCGTGAGCTCGACGGCCTCGGGATCCGGCCGCCCCTCGACCGCTTCGCCCGTGAGCTGGAAGCCGCCGCCGCCCTCGAGCTCCGTCCATCCCTCGGGAAGGGTCGCGCCCGCTCCGACACCGGCGAAGGCGCCCGAACCCAGGAGCGCTGCGGCATCGACCCAGTCGATTGCGGTGGGCGCGTCCGGGAACCCCGTCCACGGCGACACATCGGGCTGGTAGCGGACGATCTCGCCGCGGCGCTCCGCGAAGCGCGCGTGGTGCCCGTTGAGGGAGGCCAGCGCGGGGTTGTCGAGAACGCGGCTGCGGGTCCCGTCGGCGGCGAGCGTCAGGTCGCGGATGAACACGGCCGGTCCGCGGCTGGTCTCGGGCCGGAAACCGAGCTCTCTCAGCAGGAGACGAAGTCCGTCGGACGCGCCGGCCGTGTCGAGGATCACACCGGACGCGTAGCGCGCCGTGGCGCGCACGACCACGTTCTCGAGCAGCGTGCGCGTCACGTCGGCGCCGACGACCGCGATGTCCGGCGCCACGACGTCGACCTCGCCGGGAGCGGCGAGTCGGGTGAGTCGTTCTCCCGGAGCGGCCGCGTCGATTGTGCCCAGCACGGCGCGGGTCTCGGCGTCCACCGCCTCGATGCGTTCCGCGCCGTCGGGCGCTTCGATGTCGTGCAGGTCGACGGCGGCGTGGGTTCCGATGGTCATACCAGCAATCTTCGGACGCGATGCCGGCCGGATCGGCGAATGTTGCGTCCGAAGACGTCCCGGGCGGCCTCGGAAGCGACGGCCGTCGAGCTGCCGGATCGGCCGCACGCCCTACGCGCCGGCCCGCGCCCTCGTCAGGTGGTCGGCGGCGGCCTGCTCCAGGTGGTTGAGGTCGCCCGCGACGGTCGCGAACGTGTAGCCCTCGCCGAGGCGGCGTGCGGCCACGTCGCCGTGAGGCGTGTGGATTCCCGCGGCGACTCCTGCGGCGGCTGCCGCGGCCGCGACCCGGACGAGCGCCGCCTCGAACTCGGTCTCGACGGCGGGATCGCCCGGGAACGCGGCCCCGACGGCGATCGCGAGATCGGACGGGCCGACGTAGACGCCGTCGAGCCCCGGGGTCGCCGCGATCGCCTCGACGTTCGCGAGTCCCTCGGGGGTCTCGATCATGGCGAAGACGAGCGTGGTGTCGTTCGCCTCGGCCGGAACGGGACCGACCCGCAGGGTCGAGCGCATCGGGCCGTAGGAGCGGCGCCCCACCGGCGGGTACTTCGCGCTGGCGACGGCGGACGCGGCGTCGGCGGCACTGTCGACGAGCGGAACGATGATGCCCGAGGCGCCGGCATCGAGAGCCTTGCCGATCGGCGTGATGTCGTTCGCCTCGACGCGGACCAGCCCGACGGAGGTAGCACCCGCGTCGATGGCTGTCAGGCCGCCCAGCATGCCCGAGTAGCCGAACAGGCCGTGCTGCGCGTCGAGGCAGACGTAGTCGTAGCCGAGGCGCGCGATGCGCTCCGTCGACGGCGGTGAATCGAGGGTGATCCAGTAGCCGACGATGCGCTCACGGGCTCGGATCGCTCGGGCGAATTCGGTGGCGACGGGGGAAGTCATGGGTTCTGCTTTCTGAGGTGGGTCGGTCAGCGGTTGTAGGCGGGCATCGGGCCGCGAAGCCCTGAGCCGACGTCGTCGAGGGCCTGCACGAGATCGGCGGGGAGCGGTCCGCGGCGGATGGTCTCGATGTTGGCCGAGACCTGAGACTCGCGCGACCCTCCGAGCAGGATGCTCGTCACTCCGGGCCGGTAGGCCACCCAGCGCAGGGCCGCTTCGACGAGCGGGATCCCCGCATCGCCGGCGAGCGCGTTCATCCGGTCGATCGCGTCGAACAGCTGCTCGTTCCAGTACCGCTGCGTATACATCGCTGCCAGTCGTGAGTCGCCGAAGCGCCCGTCGGACGGCGCCTCCGCGAAGCGGTGCCGACCGGTGAGGAGTCCTCCCCGAGCGGGTTGTAGACCATCGTGTCGATCCGGTGCGTGCTGGCGAACTCGAGGTACTCCTCCTCGATCCGGCGGGCGACGAGGTTGTAGAGCTGCTGCGCGACGACAGGGGTGGGCGCCCCGGCGACGGCTGCCTCGCGCTCGACGTCGGCGATCTGCCAGGCGGCGAAGTTCGAGACGCCGAGTGACAGGATCTTGCCTTCGGAGACGAGTTCGGCGATGGCTCCGAGCGTCTCCCCGAGCGGGGTCCGCCGATCGGGCTGGTGCAGGTAGAAGAGGTCGAGGCGGTCCGTGCCGAGGCGTCGGAGGCTGCCCTCGACCGAGGCCCGCAGGGCGGAGGAGGACAGGGGGCCGGCGGAGCCCGCGTCGGGATGCGGCATCCCGGCCTTCGAGGCCAGACGGACGCGATCCCGTCTCCCGTCGAGAAGGGTCCGGAGCAGCTCCTCCGTGGCCCCGCCGGCGTACGCGTTGGCCGTGTCGATCTCGGTGATCCCCGCGTCGAGCGCGACGTCGAGCATGCGGCGAGCGCCCTGCTCGTCGACGGTGTCGGCGAAGGTCATCGTGCCCAGGACCAGCGCGGGGACGACCGCGGGTCGCGTCGCCTCCGCGGTGCCTTCGGCGACGGTCACGACGCCTCCCCCAGAGCCAGCGAGGAGACCAGGTAGCGGGGTTTCAGTCCACGCATGCCGGCGGGGTCCAGGGCCGCACGTCGCAGTCGTCTCGTGTAGTCGGCCGTCGGCGCGGTGAGGACGTCGCCCGTCTCGCCGGTCTCGACCACGGCACCCCGGCGCATCACCATGACCGTGTCGCTGATCTCCTGGACGACACCGAGGTTGTGCGAGATGACGACGTAGGTGAGCCCGGTGTCTCGCTGGATCTCGCGCAGGAGAGCCAGCACCTGCGCCTGCACCGAGACGTCGAGGGCGCTCGTCGCCTCGTCGCAGATCAGCAGCTCCGGCTTGGACGCGAGAGCTCTGGCGATTCCGATCCGCTGGCGCTGGCCGCCGGAGAACTCGGACGGGCGACGCTCGAGGGCGGTCGACGGCAGGCCGACCCGGTCGATCAGGCGTGCGGCCTCGACCCTGCGCTCGCTCGACGACCGGACGCCCTGCTGCCGGAGCGGCTCGCCGACGATCTCGCTCGCGGTCAGATGAGGGTCGAGCGAGCCGTACGGATCCTGGAAGACCATCTGGAACGTGCGGCGAAGGGGCCGCAGGCGACGCTCGGAGAGGTGCGCGAGATCGGTCCCGTTGAGCAGGATCCGGCCCGACGTCGGCTCGAGCAGCCTCATGACCGCTTTGGCGATCGTCGACTTCCCGCAGCCCGATTCGCCGACGATGGCGAGGGTCCCGCCTCGAGGCACGTCGAACGACACGTCGTCGACGGCACGCGTGGTGCCGCCCTTGACGCCGTAGTCGACGGTGAGGTTCTGGACGGAGAGGATCGGTTCAGGCACGCTCGTGCTCCTTGTCGTGCGCGGGGGCCGAGAGGGTGTCGACGGCGTGGGCGATCGTCTCGTCCCAGTCGCCCAGCGTCGGGACGGCCCCGAGCAGGTTCTTGGTGTACTCCTCGCGCGGGTTCTCCACGATCTGGCGGACGTCACCCGACTCGACGAAGGTTCCGTCCTTCATCACGTGGATGCGGTCGGAGACGAGGCGCGCGACCCCGAGATCGTGGGTGATCATCAGGATCCCGATGCCCCGCTGCTCCTGCAGCTCGAGCAGCAGGTCGAGGATTCCGGCCTGCACGGTCACGTCGAGCGCCGAGGTCGGCTCGTCGGCCACGAGGAGCTGCGGTTCGCACGCGAGGGCGGCGGCGATGAGCACGCGCTGGAGCATGCCGCCGGAGAGCTGGTGCGGGAACTTCGCAAGGACCGCCGTCGGCTCCGGGATGTGCACCTGTTCGAGCAGGCGGACGGCCCGGGCCTGCACGGCGGTGCGCCCGGAGGCCGCACCCGCGATCCTGATCGCCTCGCCGAGCTGCCCGCCGATGGTGTGCACGGGGCTGAGCGCGGTCATCGGATCCTGCGGGATGAGAGCCGTCGTGCGGCCGCGGATCTTCCGGATGGCACGGCGGTCGCCGAGGACGTCGAGCCCGGTGATCGAGACCTTCCCGGTGAGCACGGCGAGGTCGTCCGGCAGCAGCTGGAGGATCCCCATGGCGGTCGTCGACTTGCCGGAACCCGACTCGCCGATGATCGTCACGGTCTCGCCGCGATCGATGTGGAGCGAGACGCCGTCCACGGCGCGGACGATGCCGCTCGTGGTGATCAGCTCGATCGTGAGGTCCTCGACGTCGAGGAGTCGTTCGGTGTCGGTCAACGGTTCTTTCCCTTCGAGAGGAGGGCGACGAGGCCCTTCGTCCGGCGTGGCCGGTCGCGCAGCCCGTCACCGAGGAGGTTGACGCCGATGACGAGCAGCACGATGAAGATGCCGGGGACCGTCACCATCCACCACGCCGTCGTGACGTAGTCCTGTCCGTCCGAGATGATCCGGCCCCAGGTGGCGAACGGCCGCTGGGGTCCGGCGCCGAGGAAGCTCAGGGCGCTCTCGAGCAGGACGGCCTGCGCGAGCAGCAGCAGGATCACGAGGCTGGCCTGTTTGAAGACGTTGGGGACGACGTGGCGGAGCAGGATCAGCATCCGGTGCAGACCGAGGGTCCGGGCCGCCGCGACGTACGGCTTCTCGCGCTCGACCAGCACCAGGGATCTCGTCAGCCGCGCGACTTCCGGCCACTGGGCGATGGCGATCACGAAGGTGATCACCGGGATGCTGGGGCCGAAGAGCGCGACCACGAGCAGGAGCATCATCAGCAGCGGGAGCGACATCTGCGCCTCCAGCAGGCGCGAGATGACGACGTCGACCCATTTTCCGTAGAAGCCGGCGATCGATCCGAGGACGACTCCGATCAGGCCCGACACGATCACGGCCAGGATGCCGATGGTCAGCGAGATCTGGCCGCCGTGCAGCACGCGCGAGAGGAGGTCGCGTCCGAGCTGGTCGGTGCCGAACAGGTGGCCGGCCGAGAACGGTGCTTCGAGGCGGTTGCCGAGATCCTGCGCATTGGGATCCGGGAGCGGGAGCAGCTGCGCGAGGAGGATCGGGATGATCACGACCAGGGCGCTGATGGCCCCGATCCACAGTTTGAGCCGCGAGGCGGAACGGCGTCGTGCCGCCTCCGACCGCTTGATGCGGCGGCGGTCGAGAGTGCTCGCCCGAGCCGAAGGGGTGTCGGACCCGTGGGGGCCGGAACCGAGGGTGACGCTGGGGGTGCTCATGAGGCACTCGCCTTTCCGAGTCGCACGCGGGGATCGAGGAGGGGGTAGGCCAGGTCGACCACGAGCTGCACGGCGACCGCGAGGAGAGCCGTGATGAGCACCGTGGCCTGGATGAGCGGGTAGTCGCGAGTGGCGAGGGCCCGGACGATGAGGGATCCCACACCCGGCCACCCGAAGACGACCTCGACGACGACGACGCCGTTGAGCATCGCGGCGAACCGGGTTCCGAGGGCGGTGAAGACCGGGATCGCCGAGTTGCCCATCGCGTACTTCCAGGTCAGCGCCCGCTCCGAGACGCCGCGGGATCGGGCGATCGTCAGATAGGGCGCCGCGAGGTTGGCGGCCATCTCGCGCCGGACGAGCCGCGAGATCAGCGCGACCTGGAGGATGGCCACGGTCACCGTCGGGAGGACGAGGCCCGCCCAGGTGGCGAAGCCCGACGCCGGCAGGATCGGAAAGACCACCGCGAAGACGCTGAGAAGCAGGATCCCCGTCCAGAAGTCCGGCATCGACTGCCCGGCGATCGACACGACGTTGACGCCGAGCTCCTTCTTGGTGTCGGTTCGACGGGCCATCCACACACCGAGCGGGATGGAGACGATCGCCGCGAGCAGGATCGACGCGAAGGCGAGCGTCAGAGTGAACGGGAGCCGCTCGAGGACGACCTGGATCGCCGGCGCCTGGAACGAGTACGACGTTCCGAGGTTGCCGCTCAGGAGCTGCCTGATGAAGGTGCCGTACTGGACGATCAGCGGTTGATCGAGTCCGAACTGCTTCCGCACCTGGGCGAGCTGGGCGCTCGTGGCGAGAGGACCCGCGTAGGCGACTGCCGGGTTGCCGGGTGCCAGTCGGATCAGGATGAAGACGGTCGAGACGGTGAGGAAGACCGTGAGGACGCCCTGCCCGAGTCGTTTGACGATGTAGGTCATGCGTCAGCCCTCCAGGTGCACGTCGGTGAGCGGGTACGAATTGGAGTCGCTGAGCGCGAGATCCTGCACGCGGGTTCTGCGCGCGAGAATCGATTTGGGGACGAACTGCCACACGCACGGCCAGGTGTCCCAGGCGGCCTGCTGAGCCTTGACGACGATGGCGTCTCGAGCTTTCTCGTCGGGTTCGCTCGAGGCCTGGGCGATCAGCGATGCCACGGCGGGCTGCACGTAGCCCTGGTAGGTGTCGCGCGTGCGCTCCTTCTCGGCCGTGCCCGCGTACATGCCCTGCAGCACGTTGATCGCCTGGCCGGTCGGACCGCCGAAGCCGTTGCCGAGCAGGTCCCACTCGCCGCCCCTGCCCTGGCGCCAGGTCGAGATGTCGCCGCCGGCCTCGAATTCCTGCAGGGTCGTCTTGACGCCGACCTGGCCGAACATCTCCGCGAGAGCCTCCATGATCGAGGCGTCGCTGGCGAACTCACCGGTCTCCCAGATGATCTTCAGCGTGAGGCCCGTGGCCCCGAGCGACGCGAGACGGCGGCGCGCTTCGGCCGGGTCGTAGACGTACTCCCCGGTCTTGACATAGCCCTTGGTGCTCGGCGGCACGACGCCGTCGGCCTGGATGACGCTGCCGACGAGGACGTCGTGGACCAGCGCGTGTCCGTCGACGGCCATGGTCAGCGCCTCGCGGACCTTCGCGTTGGCCAACGGATGCCCGGCGGGTTTTCGGAAGTTGAAGAAGATCTGATTCATCCGAAGAGCGGAAGCGCGCTGGATCGTGATGTTGGGAAGTCCCTGGAGCTGCGTGGCGGAGTCGGGCGTGATGGAGTCGATGACGTCGACCGCGCCGCTCCGCAGAGCGATGACGCGGCTCGACTCCTCCGCGAGGAACTGGACCTCGACCCGGTCGACACCCGCCGCCTCGCCCCAGTAGTTCTCGTTGCGGCGGAGACTGTACGTCCCCGCGCCGCGATTGAACTTCGTCACCAGGAAGGGGCCGCTGCCGACGCCGCCCTGCAGCTCCGCCGGCTTGTTGGCGGCCGCCGGGGTGATGAGGATGTTGGCCATGAGCGCGTCCAGCACGGGCAGCGGCTTCTTCGTGTCGAGCGTGAAGGTGCTGTCGTCGATCTTGCCGACCGTCGGGAACTCCGGGAAGAAGCTGGCGACGAACCCGCCCTGCACCTTCGAGTACATCTCGAGAGCCGTCGCGACGTCCTCCACGGTGACCGGGGTCCCGTCGGAGTAGCGGATGCCGGGCCGCAGGTGCACCGTCCACTGCGTGGGCGCTGTCAGCTCGAACCGGTCGGCGAGCACGAGTCGCGGTGTGATGTCGGGCCCGATCTCGGTCAGGCCCTGGCGGACGGCCCGTTGAACGGTCACGGCCGCATCGAACTGGTTCAGCTTGTTGTCCAGGCTCACGAGCGACCGGTTCAGGGCGAGCGTGAGCGTGCCCTTTCCGGGAAGCCCGGTCGGGCCGGCACAGGCCGTGAGCGAAGTCACGGCGACGAAGGCGCCGGCCGCTGCACCCCATCGGAGGAGGCTGCGCCGGGACACCTGGTGGTCCGCAAAGGGAACGGTCATCGTTGACCTCTCGTACGTCGAGTCGTGGGCCCACGAGCGGGCTCCGTGGACCACTGTGGCACGGCTGCGTGTTTCGCGCAATAAGAATGGCGCGAATCACGCAGACGTGACAGGATGGCCTCATGATCACCGTCATCGCCGACGACCTCTCCGGCGCCGCCGAGACTGCCGAGCAGTTCCGGCTGCGCGGTTTCGCCGTGGTCGTCCGGCTCGCCGGGCAGGCTGGATCGCACCTCGCGAGCGAGCCGGCCACGATCGCTGTCACCGTGATCGACACCGATTCGCGCGGCCTCGACGCCGCCGAGGCCCAGGCCGCCGTGCGTGCGCACCTCGATGCGACCGCGCGCGTCTCCGATCCGAAAAATCTGCGCGTAACGCGCGATGTGGTGGTCAAGAAGATCGACTCGCTCTGGCGCGGCAACATCGCGGCCGAAGTCTCGGCCCTTCGTGCGGCGGGATTCGACCTCGTCGTCGCCGGGGCGCTTCCCGCTCTCGGCAGGAGCGTCGTCGGAGGTCTCCCCTCGCTGACGGTGCACCGTTGCACGAGTCGTCGCACTGGCGACTCGAACGACGGCCGGCGCCTCGATCGGTCGCCGAGGCCCTCGGGCTCGCCGGGTCGAGCCACATCGGCCTCGACATCGTCCGCGGCCCTGAGCTCGCGGCCGCGCTCCGGAGCGGCCTGGTCGCCGGCGGAGCCGCGGTGGTCGACGGCGAGAACGACGCCGACCTTCTGGCCACCGTCGCCGCCGCCGACTCCCTCGCTCTCGAAGCTGCCCGTGATCGTCCCGTCGCCTTCGTCGGGACCGCAGCGCTGGCCGCCGCCGTCGCCAGGCACCACGCCCCCGGGGCCGGGAACCTCCCCGGCGACACCCCTCTCACTCTCGACCGACGCCGGCCGGCCACACCGGGCCCCTCGTCGTGATCGGCTCCGGATCGGCGCCGGCCGAGCGGCACGCGGCTGCCCTCCGAGCGTCGGGAGTCGAGGTCGTCGACCTCGACCCGGGTGACGGAGCAAGCGGGATCGACGGCACGTCGCGTCGCCTCTCCGCCGCGCTGCACCGGGGATCACCCGCGGCGCTCGCCCTGCGAAGCGCCCGACGCGCCGATCCGCGCGACGCCCTCCGATCGATTCGCGAGGTCGTCTCCCGAGTGCTCGGACGCGATCCCGGCCTCGATCTCGTCATGACCGGTGGCGAAACGGCCCGGGTCGTGCTCGACCACCTGGGCATCGACTCCCTGACCCCGCTGGGGCAGGTCGAACACGGCGCGGTCGTCTGCCGCGCCTCCGACGGCCGTCTCGTGGCCACCAAGCCGGGAAGCTTCGGTGGCCCGGACGTCCTCGTCAAGCTCGTGGCACGCGTCTCCGAGCTTCGCCCGCCCAGCCTTCCCGTTCCCCCGACTCCAGGAGACCCCATGGACACCGTGCCCGCCGCCGCCAGCGACAACCGCCCCTACATCGCCGTCACCATGGGTGACGGGGCCGGTGTCGGACCCGAGATCACCGTCGGAGCGCTGGTCGACGAGGCCGCCTACCGGGACGCGCGTCCGGTGGTGATCGGAGACGCGCACCGGCTGCGCCTCGGCGCCGAGGCGCTCGGGATCACCGTCGAGGTCGTCGAGGTGAACGACCCGTCCGAGGGCGTCTTCGTCCCCGGCCGCATCAACGTGATCGATCCGCACCTGCTGTCGACGGACCTGCCGTGGGGACAGGTGTCGGCGGAGGCCGGCAACGCCGCATTCCACTACGTCCGCATCGCCAGCGAGCTCGGGATGGCCGGCAAGGTCCAGGGCATCTGCACGGCTCCGCTCAACAAGGCCGCGCTGCACGAAGCCGGACACGTCTTCCCCGGGCACACCGAGCTCCTCGCCCACTTCATGGGCGTCGGCGAGGTCTCGATGATGCTGTCCACCCCCAAGATCAAGGTCATCCACGTCACGACGCACATCGGCCTCATCGACGCGATCGCCAAGATCGAGCCCGGCCTCGTGGAACGGACGGTCCGCCGCGGCTGGGAGGCCCTCCGCCGGGCGGGCGTCGAGAACCCGCGGATCGGCGTCTGCGCGATCAACCCGCACGCCGGCGAGAACGGTCTGTTCGGATACGGGGAAGAAGCCGAGAAGATCACGCCGGCCATCGAGATCCTGCAGGCCGAGGGGATGCTCGTGGCCGGTCCGCTCCCCGCCGACACGGCGTTCTTCCTCGGCGGCCGGGGTGACTACGATCTGATCGTGGCCATGTATCACGACCAGGGACACGGTCCCGTCAAGGTTCTCGGCATCGAAGCCGGAGTCAACATCACCGTCGGCCTGCCCGTCATCCGCACCTCGGTCGACCACGGCACGGCCTTCGACATCGCAGGCACCGGCACCGTCGGCGTCGGCAGCATGATCGAGGCGCTCCGCCAGGCCGTCGAGATGTCTCCGAGGCCGGTCGCCGCATGAGCGGTGGCGCCACGGCCAGACGGCTCGACATCGTCGAACTCGCACACACCTCGGGGCTCGCGAGCGTCGAAGAGCTGTCGGCGCGCTTCGACGTCACCGCCTCGACGATAAGGCGCGACCTCGCGATCCTCACCGCCGACGGCAAGATCGCCCGCACCTACGGCGGGGCCATGGCGATCAACCCCACCGGCGGCGAGTCGTCCCTCAGCCAGCGGAACCACGAGCAGGCCGAGGCGAAGGCGGCCATCGCCCGGTACGCGCGGAGCCTCCTCCGCGACGGCGAGACGATCCTGCTCGACGCCGGTTCGTCCGTGGCCGCCCTCGCCCGAGAGATCCGCTCGGACATCTCGCTCACGGTGGCGACCACGTCGGTCGCGGTCGTCGTCGAACTGGCCGAGAGCGATCTGCTGCACGTCGAGTGCCTCGGGGAACCCTCCGGCAGACGTCCAGCGGCTTCGTCGGCCCGCTCACGGAAGCGGCCCTCGAACGGTTGACCTTCGACAGCGTCTTCCTCGGAGCGGACGGGGTGACCACGGTCGGCGGCGGAGAGATCTGCGAGGCCGACCTCCAGCAGACCCGGCTCAAAGAGCTCATGTGCCGACGCGCCGACACCGTCTACGTCCTCGCCGACTCGTCCAAGCTCGGCCGCGAGCTCTTCCACGCGCGCGCCCGACTGCCGCGCGGGTGGGTGCTCGTCACCGACTCCGAGGCGTCCGTGTCGTCGCTGGCGGAGTTCGCCGCCGCCGACGTCGACGTCCGGGTCGTCGGAGCCGGTGGACGGCTCGTCGGCGACTGACTCGTCGGCAGGCCGGGGCGCCCACCGGCCTCAGCGGGGTGCTCGCCAGACGGCCGTGTAGCGCCAGAAGAGGCGCCGGCGCACGACCACCCCGGGGAGTTCACGCCTCATGGTCCGGGCGATCTCGACGAGAGTCTCCTGCGGGAGAGCCGTCGGCGCCGACATGTTGGCGGGCGACGACGTCGCGACGCGCGGATGCGCCAGGAGCCCGACGAGCGGGTTCAGGAACAGGGAGACGAGAGCCGCCGGCAGGTCGCCGCGAGTCTCGCGGGCGAGCCCGACCACGACCCCGAGAACCGACACGCCTCGAACAGTAGCCGAGGGTGCGCTCCGCGGGAGGATCTCCGGCCTTCGGTCGGTCAGAGTTCTCGGCGCCGGTAGAGGGCGACCGCGACCGCCGCCGAAGCACCGACCAGCGCCACCCCGAGAACCAGGACGACCACGGTGAGCGCCCCACCGGGCGCACTGCCGACGGCCACCGCAGAGGTGCCGTCGAGCACGCCGGCCTGCGCCGCCACGAAGCCCCCACGCTGAGCGCGGCGACCGGGAGGAACATCATCGGCCGAGCGCGCGTGAATCCGAGGGCGAAGAACCAGGGCAGTTGGACGGCCACGCACACGACGACGACACCGAACGCGATCAGGAGCATCACCGCGGTCAGCGGCCAGCCGAACCCGTGGTGGCGGGCCGCTCCGGCAACGACCGAGACGACGAACCCGAGGCCGACGTAGACGGCCGACAGGACGAGGAGCATCGCGTACCGCCCCAGGACCACGTCGCGCCGCGAGATCGAGCTCGTCGCGTAGAGCGTGTCGAGCACGCCCCGTTCGTCGGCCTGGAAGGGATACGACACCGAGGCCGCGGCGACGACCGCGCCGACCACGATCGACGCTCCGGGCACGGGGCGCGGCCCCGACGACCAGGATGAACAGGAGCGGGATGAGCACTCGGCGGGCCTGCGTGGTGGCGACGTTGCCGATGTCGAAGCGGACGAACGTGGCGATCATGCCCGCACCAGTCCCCGCTGGTCGCCGCGAACCCTGGCCTGCTCGGCGAAGTGCACCACCACGTCGTCCGTCGAGGCGTCGTCGATGACGACGTCGGCGTCGAACAGCGCGGTGTCCGCCGACCGGATGAGGACCTCGTAGCCGCCGCTCGAATCCGAGAGGAGGCCGATGCCCGACGCGCGGGCGCGCTCGGAGAGAGCACCGGAACCGCGCGCGACCGCGAACCGCTCGTGGAGCTCGTGGAGCATTCCGTCGTAGGCGACCGTGCCGTCGTTCACGACGATGATCCGGTCGGCCAGGTCGTCCAGCTCTGCGGTGATGTGCGTGGAGAACAGGACGGTGTGCCCCGGATCGAGCATGAACTCGCGGACGATGTCGGCGAGCTCCCGACGAGCCACCGGGTCGAGCCCGCTCGTGGGCTCGTCGAGGACGAGGAGCTCGGGGCGTCTCGCGAGCGCCATGGCGAGCGACAGCTTCACGGTCTGGCCGCGCGAGAGCGCGTCGACACGGTTCCGCTCCGGGAGGCCGAACCGGGCGACGAGAGTCCGGAAGAAGGTTTCGTCCCAGCGATGGTAGAGACGTCCGATCCGGCGCCCGACCGACCGGACGCGCCATTCGGGCGCGGCCGAGATGCGATCGAGGACGACGCCGACGCGATTGTTGACGGCATCGCCGCCCGCGGCATCGCCCAGCACGGTCACGTCGCCGGTGTCCGGGGCGAGGAGGCCGAGGACGCTCTTGAGGAGCGTCGTCTTGCCGGCCCCGTTCGGCCCGACGAGCCCCGTGACGTACCCGGTCGGAACGCTAAGGTCGACGTCGCGGAGCGCGAACGAGTCGCGCCGGATCGAGAGCTGCCGGATCACGACGGCGTCGTCGGTCATTCCTGATTCCATTGTCGTTCCACTCTCCTCAGGAGGTCGTCTCGGCTGACCTGGGCCGCTCTGGCCGCCGTGACCACCTCGTCGATGCCTCGATCGACCCGCTCCTGCAGAGCCGCTGTCGCGACCGCCCGGTCGACGGGAAGCACGGCGAACCCTCGGCCGTGCTCGTTGGCGACGAGCCCCTCGGCGACGAGGTCGTTGTAGGCGCGCGTCACCGTGATGATGCTGACCCGCAGCTGCGCCGCGAGCTGTCGGAGCGACGGCAGCAGCGCCCCGTCGCGGAGGTCTCCGCCGTGGATCGCGGCGCGGACCTGCGTCTTGATCTGCTCGTACAGCGGCACGCCGCTCGTCGTCGACACGATGATCTGCACTCTGCCCCGAACCGTTCACTGTTCATGTACACCGGTACAGTAGGCGCATCGTATGCCGCGGTCAAGGCCGCTTCGCCCGCGTCGCGGACGCCAGACGGCCCGACGCGGATCACGGGAGCAGGATCACCTTCCCGTTGAGAGTGCGCGACTCCGCCAGTTCCATCGCCGCCACGACCTCCGTGAGCGGGAACCGCGCGGCGATGTTGGCGGTGACGGTGCCGTCCCGGAGGAGCTCGAAGAGACGGCCGAGGTCCGCCTCGAGGTGCCGGCGGAACCGGGCCGGGCGGAACCGGTGGCCGGCCCACAGGTCGTAGAACGTGGCCCGCTTTCCGTTGGGGAGGGCCGACCAGAGCAGCGCCTGACCGATCGCCGTGGCGAACGGGAGGAGGAGACCTCCGGGGCCTCCGACGACGCTGATGATCGAATAGGTGACCAGGGTGCCGCCCCGCGCCAGCAGGGAGAAGGCCGTGCGCGTCGTGTCGCCGCCGACGTTGTCGAAGACCGCGTCGACTCCGGCCGGCGCGAGTTCTCGGACGCGGGCCGCGAGGTCCGGGTCGGCGTAGTCGACCGGGATCACGCCGGCCGCTCGAAGCGCGTCGTGGTGGCGAGGCGACGCGGCCCCGATGACGCGGACGCCGTGATCCTGCGCGAGTTGGATCAGGATCCCTCCGACGCCTCCGTTCGCCCCGAACAGGAGGACGGTCTGACCGGGTTTCACCCGCGCCGCACGATGCAGCATCTGCCAGGCGGTGACGCCGTTGACGACGACCGTCTCGGCGTCCTCCGGGCTGACCCCGTCGGGCACGACGACGCTGTCGCGCGCCTCGACGACGGTCTGCCCGGCCCAGGCGCCGGTCTTGGTCAGCGTCGCCACGCGGCGACCGACCAGCTGCGAGTCGGCGCCCTGCCCCACCTCGAGGACACGCCCGACGAGGTCGTACCCCGGCGTGAACGGGAAGTCCGGCTGCCCGAAGTAGCGGCCCTTGCGCATCGACTGCTCGGCGAAGGAGATTCCGGTCGCCTCGACGCGGACGAGGAGCTGCCCGGGGCCGGGTGCGGGAATCGGCGCGGTGCCGACCTCCAGCCCGGACGGCTCAACGAGACCGGGGAGGACGACGCGGGTGGTGGACTCGGGTGACGCTGTCATGAGAGGTTCCCATCTTGTTGTTTGTGACTGGACAGTCACTTGTGTGGACATGAAAAAGAGCGGACACCGGCCGCGGTCAGTCGTGACGGATCCCGTGATCGACGAGACGAGCCCAGGACGAGTCGACGTCGCCGAGCCCTGCCTGGACGATCAGGTGGCACAGTTGGCCGTACGCCAGGAAACGCTGGACGGCATCGTCATCCGCGCCCGACGCGGCCGACACCGTGCGGACGACCTTCGCGATGCCCCGCCGCACGGCCTCCTGGATCTCGGGGACGTCACAGGCGCTCTGCGCGTGCACCTGGAGCGCGATCAGGCTGCGATCGTGGATCAGCGCGACGTAGGCCGTCGACATCGCATCGAGCAGCTCGGCCGAGCCGGTGCCGGCGCTCTTCTCGGCACCGGCCGTCATGGCGGCGGCGATGCGCTCGTAGCACTCGTCGACCGCGGCCACGAAGAGGCCGAGCTTGCCGTCGAACAGCCGGAACACGTAGGCGGTCGAGACGTTCGCCTCGAGCGCGACATCGGTCACGGGCGTGGCCCGATACCCGGAGCGGGCGAACACCTCGACCGCGCGGGCGAGGATCCGAACCCGCTGAGCCTCGGCCGTCGACCTGACCCCGCGGCTCCGGACCTCTGGCTTCGTCATGTGACTGATTGAACACTAACAAACGTGATCGGTCAAGGGCTCCGGCTCGGGAACGGCCCCTACAAGCGCTGTTCGTGGCGGACGGGCTTCAGACGGTCGGGCGCGTCGGCCGCCGACGGGAACTCGACGGTGAACCAGCCCCTCCTGCACGGGAAAACCCGCCTCCCGGAGGGCCGTGACGATCGTGTCGCGCCGACGACCGTGACATGCTCTCGGTGTCAGGCGTCGCAGAACAGGCGTGCCGTAATCAGTCGCAGAGGGGAACCGTGCCTGAACGTCCAACCGTCCGCGAGGTCGCGCATCGAGCCGGGGTTTCCGTCGGGACCATCTCGAACTACCTGAACAATCGAAAGCCGATCGCCGAGCCCACCAGGCTGCGGATCGAATCGGCCATCGAAGACCTGCGGTTCGTCCCCAACACGGCAGTCCGAGTCATGCGCGGCGCCAGGAGCCGCGTCATCGCGTTCCTCGTCCCCGACAGCGGAAACCCCTACTTCGCCGAGGTCCTGCGCGGGATCGAAGACGTCGCCGTGCAACACGACCACGTCGTCGTGACGTGCAATACGGGAGGCCGACAGGATCTCGAGCGGCACTACGCGCGCACCCTCGCCGAACTCCGCGTGCGAGCCACCATCGTCGTGCCCTCCGCATCGAGCGGCCAACAGCTGGCCTTCCTGCGAGAGTCGGGCTCGCACGTCGTCGGCCTCGGTCTCGGCGACTCCGCGACAGGCCACTCCGCCGTCGTCGTGGACGATGTGCACGGGGGCCGACTGGCCATGACGCATCTCCTCGAGGGCGGCCACCGCGACATCGCATACTTCGGCGGCCCCGCTGCAGAACGGCAGATCTCCGGACGTCTCGCGGGCTGCCACGCGGCAGCCGAAGAGTTCGGCGTGGATCCCGCTCGCCTCGTCCGGTACGACGCCGCCAGCAACCTTCCGGTGGATCGCTCCGCAGCAGCGCGGCAAATCCTCGACGCGCGGCCGGGTCCGACTGCGGTGGTGTGCGCAAACGACGTCCTCGCACTGGCGCTCGAGTTCGAAGCACTGCGGGCGGGCCTGCGCGTGCCGGAGGACATCGCCATCGTCGGCTACGACGATATCGAGGGCGCTTCGACGGCGCCGGTTCAGCTCACCACGATCAGACAGCCCGGCTACGAGCTCGGTCATCTCGCCGCCGAGATGGCGCTGCGAGCACCGGAGGAGACCGAGATTGCCCGATTCACGCCGGTACTCGTCATTCGCGAGTCCGCGTAACTCCACCCCGGACGCACACTCGACTCCTGAGAACCTTGACAGTCTCACCCGAGCGGAGCAGGATCACTAGTGAATCGGTTCACCGCAGGCTTTCCAAGCAAAAGTGAACTGGTTCACCGCTCACCGAAGAGAAGAGAGAAAGCCAGTGACGCAGCGACCGAAGGTGTTCGCCTACTACTTCCCGGATTGGCATAAGGATCCGCGAAACGCCTCCTGGTTCGGCGACGCGTGGGACGAATGGCAGCTGGTGAAGTCGGCCACACCGCGCTTCGACGGGCACCGGCAGCCACGGCAGCCCGCGGCAGGCTACTTCGACGAGTCCGACCCCGAGATCGCCTCGGAGCAGATCAGTCTCGCGCGCTCTCACGGAGTGGACGGTTTCCTCGTCGACTTCTACTGGTACGACGACGGCCACTACCTCAACGCGGCACTCGACCGGGGGCTGCTCGCGGCCGAGAACAGCTCCGACGTCACGATCGCTCTGATGTGGGCCAACCACGAACTCGTCGACATCTTCCCGCTCTCCGTGTCGTCCGACGAGAGGCCACGTCGGTTGCGCGACGGCGCCATCGACCGAGCGGCATTCGAAAGGATGGCGCGACACGTCGTCCAGAATTACTTCACGCAGCCGAACTACTACAGGGTCGAGGGCAAACCGTGGTTCTCCATCTACGAGATCGGCAACCTCGTGACCGGGCTCGGAGGTATCGACGAGACCCACGATGCCCTCCGGTGGTTCGACGACCTCGCCCGAGCGGCCGGTTTCGCCGGCGTACACCTCGACGCCGTCATCTGGGGCGTCGACCTCCTCCCGCGCTCGGTCGCGACCATCGGCTCCGAGTCGACGGACGTCGACCCCGTCGATCTGGTCCCCTCGCTCGGCTTCTCGTCCGTCACGTCGTACGTCTGGGTGCACCACGCGGAGATCGCCGAGTTCGACTTCCCCCGAGCCGACATGGCGGCTCTGCGCGAATCGGCCTTCGACGAGTACGAGGACTACGCCGGCCGCCTCGCCGTCCCCTTCCACCCCAACGTCACCGTCGGATGGGATTCCTCCCCTCGCCTGGCCCCCGCAGTGCCGTTCGTTCCCGGCGACTATCCTGCGTATCCGGTGTGGGACTCCACTCCGGAAGAATTCGGCGAGGGATTGCGCCGTGCCCGCCGATTCGTGAGCGAACACCCGACTCCGCACCCCATCGTCACGATCAACGCCTGGAACGAATGGTCCGAGGGATCCATGCTCCTGCCCGACACGCACCACGGAGACGGCTTCCTCCGACAGGTGCTCGAGGTGTTCGGGCCGGTCGAGAACGCGGATGCGACCGATCGCGTTCTCGACGCCGAGGACGAAGGCCGTGAGCCTCTCGAGCCGGTGTCCGCATCCGGATCCGAGGAAGTGCGATGACGCCGCGACTCCCCCATCCGTCTCCACGGACCGTCGAGACCTGGATGACGATCGAGATCGAGGTGACCGCCGAGCAGGATCACCCGGACCCGACGGAGATCGACGTGGACGCGGTCTTCACCTCGGACGACGGCCGAACGATCCGTCGCCCGGCGTTCTGGGACGGCGATGGGATCTGGCGGATCCGCTTCGCTCCGACCGGCCCCGGCGACTGGGCGATGGTCACGTCCTCGAGCGTGGCCGATCCGGGGCTCGAGGGCGTCACGGAGATCGTTCGAGCCCTCCCGTACGCAGGTGGGCTCGAAATCTACCGGCGAGGCTTTCTGCGGGTGGCGCCGTCGGGCCGCCATTTCGAATACGCGGATTCGACCCCGTTCTTCTACTTGGGCGACACGCACTGGATCCTGCCGCACGAGCGGTTCGAGACCTCCAACGCACCCGGTGTCGACTCGCAGTTCCGCCACCTGGTCGACGTCCGAGTCGGGCAAGGCTTCACCGTGTACCAGTCGGAGCCGATCTGGCAGCCTCACGCGGACGACCCTCGCCCCCACGATGCCGCCGACGAGGAGCACGTCGCGAACCTGACGACGGGCTTCGACGAGTTCGACCTCCCCGGCTTCCGGAACCTCGACCGCAAGTTCCGATACATCGCCGAGCAGGGCCTCGTCCACGCCAACGCCCAGATCACCTGGGTGCTCGACCCGGTCAAGCACCCCGAGATCTTCACGGCCGCGTTCATGGCGCGCATGGCCCGGTACTGGGTCGCGAGGTACGGCAGCTACCCCGTCATCTGGACCATCGGTCAGGAGATCGACCCGGACATGTACCACCAGTACTCAGCCGACGCGTTGGAGGTCTGGTTCGCCGTCGGGCGTGCGATCGAGCAGAACGACGACTACGGCCACGTCATCATGCCCCACATGGAGAACACGGCGTCGGCCACGGCGTCGACGTCGAGTTGGAAGGACCACAGTTTCCATCACGCCTTCGGAGCACAGGTCGACACCTGGAACACCGCGGCCATCCGCGACTTCTGGGAGCAGCCGTCGCCGAAGCCCTCGGTCGTCTACGAGACGCGGTACGACGGCTTCTGGACGGACGACGCCGGAGCCGTGGCAGCCGGGTACAACGCGTTTCAGCTCGGGCTCTTCGGCTACGGCTACGGAGCCTCCGGCATCTGGAACGACGTCTACTCCCGACCGGGTGAGGCGGCCGACTTCGGCACGGACTACGAGCTCCCCGAGCGCTACTCATGGTGGTTCGACAGCGTCTCCAAACCAGCCGGAACCCAGCTCGGTCTCCTTCGGACGTTCTACGAGTCCTTGGACTGGTGGCGCCTGGAACCCCGGTTCGACGACCCCGCCTGGGGCGTCCTCGAAGACGGTCACTACGTGGCGACGATCGCCCACGACACCTACGTCGTCGCTCTCGCCCACCCCAGCGCGCTCGCGACCAACGGTGTCATCAGAGGCCTCGAAAACGCTGCCTACGACGCCTCGTGGTTCGACCCGCGCTCCGGTCGATCGCTCGCAGCCTCTTCCGGCTTCGTCTCGGCGAGCGGGGAGTGGCGACTCCCTCCCGCCCCCAGCTCCGCGCTCTGGATCCTTCTCGTCACCCGATCGAACTGAACACCGCCCCGGCTCCCGCCGGACACCGCAGCATGGTGAACCCCGTCACCAGCTCGCCCCATCACAATGAAGTGGAAGGAAGCTCCATGTACACGGCAAGTCTCCTCAGGCGCCCGAACCGGCGCGTACGACTCCTCGCGGCCTGCGCCGTCCTCGCATCCGGCGCACTCGTGCTCAGCGGATGTTCCTCGACCACCAGCGCGAGCACGAAGAAAGAGGTGAGCGTCGGAGTCGACGACACCAGCTTCTCGTTCAGCCCCAGCAGCCAGGATCGGATGGCCACGTCGCTGGTCTACGACTTCCTCTTCAGTCACGACACCTCGGGTTACCACGCGCGCGCGGCCACATACTCGTACAACACGGGCAACACCGTTCTCAGCATCACGCTCCGCAAGGGCCTCACCTTCGCGGACGGTTCGGCGATCGACGCCGACGTGATCAAGGCCAACATCCTGTGGGCGAAAGACAACGGCGCCTTCTTCAGTTCGATCACCGGTGTCGACGTCACCGGCGACCAGACGCTCGTCGTCCACCAGTCGCACGCCGATCAGAACGTCATGCTCTCGCTCTTCGCGATGCCGATCGTGTCGACGGACACTCTCAAGGACCCCAAGAAATTCGCCGACGAGCCGGACTCGTCCGGCCCCTACCGGTTGGAGAAGAAGGGCACGACCTCCGGAGCGACGTACGCTTTCTCGCGCAACCCGCACTACTGGGACGCGAAGCACTTCCCGTACGACAAGGTCTCGGTCAAACTGTTGTCCGACGAGACGTCCAGGATCAACGCGCTCAAGAGCGGTCAGATCGACGTGGCGCCCGTGGGTGCGACGACCGCGGCCGACGCGAAGGGCTCCGGGTTCACGCTCAACCAGTTCTACTCGGGCACCGCCGGAATGATCCTCGGCGATCGAGCGGGCAAGATCCTGAAGCCGCTCGGCGACGTTCGCGTGCGGCAGGCGATGAACATGGCGTTCGACCGCAAGGCCATGGTCAAGTCGATCTACGCCGGCTACGCCAAGCCCAGCAGCCAGCCGTTCCAGGAGGGAACCCCGGGCTACCAGTCCGACGAGGCGAACAAGTACGCCTACGACCCCAAGGGCGCCAAGAAACTCCTGAGCGAGGCGGGCTATCCGAACGGCTTCGCTCTCACACTGCCGACGTACGAGCCGATCACCGGCAGCGTCCAGTCCTACATCAAGCAGGCTCTCGGCGACATCGGCATCCGAGTCACCTTCCAAGCGTTCAACGACGACACCTGGGTCGGAGCCTTCTCCGGCGGCAAGTATCCGGTCGCAACGCTCGGCCTGCCGTTCAGCCAGACCGCCGATACAGCCGACCCGAGCTTCTTCTGGAATCCGTGGCACAACAGCGACCCCAAGGCCGTGTCGCTCCTCGGCCAGATCAACGCCGGGACACCGGCGCAGGCAGCCAAGGCCACCGACGCCCTCGGAAAGCTGCAGCTCGACGACGCTTGGTGGGTCGTCTGGGCCACCCCGGCCACGATCTGGGCGTCGACCACCGACGTGAAGGTCAATGCCCCGCAGTACGCCGACTGGGTGTCCATGTACGACATCCAGACAGCGAAGTGATCGCATGAGCAGCCCAATCGCAGACCTCCCTCGCACGTTGCGGGGAGGCCCACGGTGATCGTCTACGTCCTGCGACGGCTCGGCGCCGGCGTCGTCGTCTTCCTCTCCGTGACCGCTCTCACCTACGCCCTCTTCCACGCCCGCGGAGGTGACGCGCTCGCGCGCCACTTCCTGCCGGTGAACGCGAGCGCCGAACAGGTGCACCGCACGGCAGGATCACTCGGGCTCCTGCGTCCGCTGCACGTGCAGTACCTGGAATGGCTGGGAGATCTCCTCCACGGGAGCCTCGGCTTCTCCTTCGACTCCGACCAGTCCGTTCTCGGCATCCTGGCGAACCGCCTGCCGGTGACCCTCAGTCTCGTCGTGATGAGCCTGATCATCACCATCGTCATCGGGGTGCCGCTGGGTGTCCTCGCGGCCACCCGCGGCGGGGTGCTCGACCGGGGTCTCCAGGTGCTGACGGTCGTGGTCCAAGCGGTGCCCGGATACTGGCTCGCACTGATCCTGGCCATCGTCTTCGGGCTCGTGCTGCGGCTCGTGCCGGCGACCGGTTACGTGCCGCTCAGCGTCTCGCCGACGGGGTGGTTCTCGACGATGATCCTGCCGGCGCTCGCCATCGCGCTCGGTGCGGTCGCCTTCGTCGCGGCCCAGATTCGCGGGACGATGCTGGACGTCCTGCAGCAGGACTACATCCGAACCATTCGCTCCCGCGGAATCTCCAGTCGATCGATCGTCCTGAAACACGCCCTTCGGAATGCAGCACCACCGATGCTGACCGTCCTGTCCCTCCAGGTCATCTCGCTCCTCGGTGGAGCCGTCATCGTGGAACGGATCTTCGCCCTGCCCGGTCTCGGTTCGATCTCCGTGTCAGCCGGCCAGCAGGGCGACGCACCGGTCGTCCTCGGAACGGTCATGTACATGGTGATCGTCGTGGTCGTCGTCAATCTCGCCACGGACGTCCTGAACGGATTCCTCAACCCGAAGGTGAGGATCCGATGACCGCCGACGTCCTCCTGACGACCTCGCAGCCGCCGATGGCCCGCCGAGGAGTCTTCAAGCAGCTTCTGCGCAACCCCTGGCAGCGGCCGCGATGATCATCCTCACCCTCGCGGCCGTCGTCGCCGTGATCGAGCCGTGGATCCTGCCGTTCCCGCCGGAACGTGTCCAGATCCAGCTCACGAATGCGGCACCGTTCACCACCGAGTACCTCCTCGGCGGAGACAAGTTCGGCCGGGACATCCTGTCCGAGCTGATCGCGGGCACTCGCGACGCAATCCTGGCCAGCCTGATCCTGACGTCGATCGCCGTCGGCCTGGGCACCGCCTTCGGTCTCGTGGCCGGGTACTTCGGCGGCATCATCGACACCGTCTGCACGTGGGTCTTCGGCGTCCTGATCGCCGTGCCCGGCATCATTCTGCTCATCGCGCTGTACACGCTGATCGACATCTCGATGCCCGTCGCGATGGCGGCGCTCGGCGTGCTGTCGTCGACAGGCATCTTCTACCTCGTACGGAGTCTGACAAGGAACGTCCGGAACGAACCGTACGTCGACGCCGCGCGGGTCTCCGGGCTGTCGAACCTCCGGATCGTAGGGCGGCACGTGCTTCTGGCAATCCGAGGACCGATCGTGATCCTGGCCGCGTTCCTCGCCGGCGGAGCGCTCGCGGTCTCGGCTGGGCTCGACTTCCTCGGACTCGGCGACAGCAGCAAGGCGAGCTGGGGCAGCATCCTCAACGACGCCTTCGGCAACTACTACATCGCACCGTGGCAGCTGATCTGGCCGGGACTCACCCTCGGGCTCGTCATGGCGAGCTTCGTGATCCTCGGCAACGCGATGCGCGATGCCATGGAAGGCACGTACATCAAGCCGAGCGCTCGGGCTCGCCGCAGGGAGGTCGCCGAGGCGCTCCGGCACGCGGGCATCCGCGAACAGGATCGCGAGGCCGGAGGCAGCGCCCCGACGGAACGCTCCGATGCGCTCCTCGACGTCTCCGACCTGCGCGTCGGCTACCGCAACGGCGACTCCCTGCGTTCCGTCATCCGAGGCGTGTCGTTCCAGGTCCGAACCGGCGAGGTGCTCGGCCTGGTCGGCGAGTCGGGGTCGGGCAAGACGCAGACGGTCTTCTCCGCTCTGGGACTGCTGCCCGAGAGCGCAATCGTCATCGGTGGCAGCATTCGGCTCGACGGTCACGAGTTGCTCGGGCGATCGGAGCGCGAGCTGTCCCGGTTCCGGGGCGCGCAGATGGCCTACGTCCCCCAGGAGCCGATGTCGAACCTCGACCCGTCGTTCCGCGTCGGGCCACAGATCGTCGAGGGCATCCGCGTCCAGACGGACCTCGGCCGACGCGAGGCGACCAGCCTGGCGCTGGACATGCTCGAGAAGGTGGGCATCCGCGATCCCCGACGGACCTTCCGCTCGTATCCGCACGAGATCTCTGGCGGCATGGCCCAGCGCGTCCTGATCGCGGCCGCGATCGCGTGCAAGCCGAAGCTGCTGATCGCCGACGAGCCGACCACGGCCCTGGACGTCACCGTCCAGGCCGAAGTCCTCGACCTCCTGCGCGATCTCCAGCAGGAATTCCGGATGGGCGTCCTGATCGTCACCCACAACCTCGGCGTGGTCGCCGACCTGTGCGACCGGGTCATCGTCATGCGCGAGGGCGAGATCGTCGAAACGGGCGACGTCGGCGACGTCCTCAAGCGGCCGAGCCACGAGTACACGAAGACCCTCCTCGACTCGCTCCTCGACGAGGCGGAACCGAAAACCGAGTCACCCTCTCGAGAGGAGAGCGCCCGTGTCTGAACCGGTACTCGACGTGAAGGGGCTCAGGGTCAGCTACGGCCGGGGGCGTTCGACGAAAGAGGTGCTGAAGGACGTCGACGTGCGAATCGACGCCGGTGAGACCCTCGGCCTCGTTGGAGAGTCCGGCTCCGGCAAGACGACTCTGGGCCGTGCCGTTCTCGGCCTCGCCCCCGTGTCCGGTGGGACGATCCGCTTTCTCGGCTCCGACATCACGCGCGCCTCGCCGCGCGAACGACGTGCCATCGCGCCGAACCTGCAGGTCGTCTTCCAGGACCCGTACGCGTCTCTGAATCCGGCGATGACGATTCGGAACATCCTCACCGAACCGCTGATCGCGCAGGGCATGCCGTCGAAGCAGGCGGGTACCCAGGTCAGAGAGCTCCTGGATCGCGTCGCGATGCCGACGGACTCGCTCGACCGTTACTCGAGGAGTTCTCCGGCGGCCAACGCCAGCGCGTCGCCATCGCTCGAGCACTGGCACTCGATCCGAAGCTGATCGTCTGCGACGAGCCCGTGTCCGCTCTCGATCTCACGACGCAGCTGAGGGTGCTGGACCTCCTGTTCGAGATCCAGGAGCGGACCGGCGTCGCCTACCTGTTCATCTCCCACGACCTCGCGGTCGTGCGGCACATCTCGCATCGCGTCGCGGTCATGAGCCAGGGCGAGATCGTCGAGACGGGTTCGGCGGTTCAGGTCACCCAGCATCCGCAGCATCCCTACACGCAGCGGCTGTGGGCGGCGAACCTCGTGGCGGATCCGGTGGCCCAGGCGAAGCGGAGGGCGATCCGGCGCGGCCTGGCCGAAGCGGATCCGGGAGTCGGGCTGTCGGCGTGACGGCGGGGCCGTCCACCGACGCGTCGCCGCGCCGCACCGGAGCCCCGACCCTGGGTCAGGCGCGTGCGCGCCAACCGCGACCGCGCGCGCGGACGGCGAGCACGATGCCCTCGATCGGGAACACGAGGTACGCGAGCAGGAAGCTGAGGTGCGACCCGTTCGCGGAGTGGTCAGAGGCCGCCAGGATCAGCAGGACGACGATCACGACGATGGCGACGGCGATCGGCACGAGCCACGCGACGAGCTTCTCGGTGCGCGACCAGGCCCTCGCGATGCTCACCCAGACCAGGCCGACCAGGGCACCGACTCCCGGCACGACGATCGACCCGAGGATGAGCACGAGCACCGCGGCGATCGACAGCGTCCGCCCGGGGGCGGTGGTTTCTGACACCGGGGTCGGACTGGCCGCTCGGGCCTCAGCGGCGATGAACGCCGGGTCGCCGAGAGTGGCGATGCGGGCTTCGGATTCGGTCTGGTCGAGACCCTGGAGCTCTTCGCGGATGCCGGCCACGATGTCGGTGCTCACCTCCGGCGGGACGTCGGCCAGCTCGGTCTGGAGCCGGGCCAGGTAGTCGGTGACGTTCTTCGGGGTGGTGTCGGTCATGATTCGTCCTCTCCGACGAGTTGCTGAACCGTGGCGGTGAACGGACCCCACTGGCGCCGAAAGGCGTCGAGCTGAGCCGTGCCGGCTGCGGTCAGGCGGTAGTACTTTCGGACGGGGCCGGCAGCCGAGGCCTCGTCGTAGGCGGTTGCGAGCCCCTGACCGCGCAGGCGTGACAGGATCGGATAGAGCGTGCCGATGCTCGCGATCATGCCCGCCGAGACGAGCCGCTCGGACAGCTGCCAGCCGTACATCGGTTCGCGAGCGAGCAGCCCGAGCACGCAGTATTCGACCACTCCCTTGCGGAGCTGAGTCGCCACGTCGGCTGTCATGCACTACAAGGTACCTTGCACTGCCGACTACCGCAAGGTCGCCCTCTCCGGCGCTCGCGACGCACGCGGCCTTCGGGAACTCCGCCAGGCGTTCGCGCCACCGCGGGCGTGAGTAGCATGCGCGGTGGAACACCTCGGCAGGCGAGAGAGCGGAGAGACCGTGGCCATTCAGCGCATGGACAACGTGGGCGTCGTCGTCGACGACCTCGACGCGGCCGTCGCCTTCTTCCTCGAGCTCGGCATGGAGCTCGAGGGCAGGACGACGATCGAGGGACCCTGGGCGGACGACACGGTCGGACTCGCAGGCGTCAGGAGCGAGATCGCGATGGTGCGCACTCCCGATGGCCACGGCAAACTCGAGCTGAGCACCTTCTCGTCGCCCGCTCCGGCCGCCCGGCCCCAGGATCCGCCGCCCAACACCATCGGCCAGCACCGCGTCATGTTCGCCGTCGACGACCTCGACGCCACGCTCGAGCGGCTGCGCCCGCACGGAGCGGAGGTGCTGGGCCGCGTCGCCGACTACGAGGGCGTCTTCCGGCTCTGCTATCTTCGCGGCCCGTCGGGGATCATCGTCGCCCTAGCCGAGGAGGTCGGCTGACTCCGCCGCCCCGGCGCCGCGACCAGCGGGATCGCCGAAGCGCCCGCCACCGCAAGGTGACGGGCGCTTCTCGGGCGGGCCTTCCGCCTCAGAGGACCAGGAGCCCCTGGGTCTTCGACGTGGCGGCAGCGAACCGGGCCTGGACGTTCTCCCAGTTGACGACGTTCCAGAAGGCCTTGACGTAGTCGGCGCGGACGTTCTTGTAGTCGAGGTAGTAGGCGTGCTCCCAGACGTCGAGCAGCAGCAGCGGCACGAGGCCGAACGGGATGTTGCCCTGCTGGTCGAACAGCTGGAACGTGGTGAGGTTCTGGCCGATGACGTCGTACGCCAGGACGGCCCAGCCGGAGCCCTGCACGCCGAGGGCCACGGCGGTGAACTGCGCGACGAACTTGTCGAACGACCCGAACTGGTCGTCGATCGCGCTCGCGAGGTCGCCGGTGGGCTTGTCGCCGCCGTCGGGGCTGAGGATCGTCCACCAGATGGAGTGGTTCACGTGGCCGCCGAGGTTGAACGCCAGGTCTTTCTCGAGCTTGTTGATGTTCGCCAGGTTGCCGGACTCGCGAGCTTCCGCGATCTGCGCCAGCGCCGTGTTCGCACCGGTGACGTAGGTCTGGTGGTGCTTGTCATGGTGCAGCTCGGTGATCTGGGCCGAGATGTGCGGGGCGAGTGCCGCGTAGTCGTAGGGCAGGTCGGGAAGAGTGTATTCAGCCACGTTCAGTCGCTTTCTGTCGAAATTTCCGTGTTGTGCGGATTCAGGTCAAGCGTAGGATCTCAAGTGCGCTTGAGGTCAAGCCAACTCCCAGATTGGACGCCATTTGACAAAGAAGTCCGTCGATGTCCTCACGATCGGTGAAGTCGCCAAGCGCTCCGGCGCCTCGGTTCCGACGATCCGCTTCTACGAGGGCAAGGGCCTCGTCTACTCGACCCGGACCGTGGGCGGCACGCGGATGTTTCCGCGCCACACCCTCCGGCGCGTCTCGATGGTCCGCCTCGGCGTCCAGTTCGGCATCCCGCTCAGCGACATCGCCACGATCTTCGCCGAGCTCCCGACCGACCGTCCCCCTCGCGCGACGACTGGCAGCGCATCTCCCACGCCTGGAACGCCCACGTGGAGAGCAGGATCGAGACGCTGACCAGGATGCGAGACCAGCTGTCCGACTGCATCGGCTGCGGCTGCCTGTCGCTGGGCACCTGCTCGCTCCTCAACCCCGACGACGAGCTGGGCACGGACGGCACCGGCCCGCGGAGGGTGCTCCCGACGTAACGCGGGTCGCGGATCCTGCATGCTCCCCTATCGTGAGACCCATGTCAGAACAAATACCCGGGGACGATTCGGAGTCGATCAACTTCCGGACCCGCAAGTGGGTGCGCCCGGAGGACCTGAACGCGAACGGGTCGCTCTTCGGCGGCAGCCTGCTGCGCTGGATCGACGAGGAGGCGGCGATCTACGCGATCCTGCAGCTCGGCAACGGATTCGTCGTGACGAAGTACATCTCCGAGATCAACTTCGTCTCGAGCGCCAAGCAGGGCGACCTGATCGAGATGGGCCTGCGTGCGACCCACTTCGGGCGCACCTCCCTCACGATGCGAGCCGAGGTGCGCAACATGGTGACGCGGCACAGCATCCTCACCATCGACAAGATCGTCTTCGTCAACATGCACCAGGACGGCACGCCGAAGCCGCACGGGTACACCGACATCACGTACGACCGCGACCGCATCCCCGACTCGATGAGCTGACAGGCTTCGCCGCTAGCCTCGTCAGCGAACACCCGTCGTCAACGAAAGAGAGAGCGATGTCCGTCGTCAAGATCAACGCCATCCACGTCCCCGAAGGCCACGGCGCCGAGCTCGAGAAGCGCTTCGCCGCTCGCAAGCACTCGGTCGACGGCTCGAAGGGCTTCGAGGGATTCCAGCTGCTCCGCCCGGTGAAGGGCGACGATCGCTACTTCGTCGTGACGACGTGGGACACCGAGGAGAGCTTCCAGGACTGGGCGGCGAACGGCGCCAAGGCCGCGCACGGCGGGTCAGCCCACGGCGCCGCCCCGCACGGCACGCCCGCCGACGCCGCGGCGGCGTCGCACCACGGTGGCGACGGCGCACCGAAGCCCGTCGCGACCGGGGCCGACCTGCTCGAGTTCGAGGTCGTCGAGCTCTAGCGAGGAGCTCCGGACACCGCTCGAGGGCTACTCTTCAGGGGTGAGTGATCGCGCGGTGTTCCTGTCTGCCCTGCAGTCGCTGTCGAGCCGGAAAGTCGGCTCGACAGACCTCTGCGGTCCCTTCCTACGGGCTCTGCCGGTGGCCGGAGCGGCCGTCTCGACGCTCGGCGATCCGCTCGGCTCGGCCACCGTCTGCGCGAGCGACGCGCGGGCGGCCCGGCTCGACGAGATCCAGATCGACCTCGGCGAGGGCCCCTGCTGGGATGCCCTGATCTCGCGCGAGCCCGTCCTCGCGCACGACTTGCAACGCTCCGCGAACGAGCGCTGGCCGATCGCCTCGTCCGCCCTCCGCGAGACGGGGCTCGAAGCCGTCTTCGCGTTCCCACTCGCGTACGGCAGGCTCGGCCTGGGCGCGGTCGACCTCTACGCCGACGAGGCCACGGCCCTGAGCAGCGACGACGTCGACGACGCCTCGGCCCTGGCCGGGCTCGCCGCTCGCCACGTCCTGCACCGAGCCATTCGCGCGATGGACACCGCGGTCGACGACCAGGTCGACTCCTTCTCCCGTCGCGAGGTGCACCAGGCCTCCGGGATGGTCTCGGCGCAGCTCGACATCACCGTCGAGGACGCCCTTCTCGTCTTGCGCGGACACGCCTTCGCCACGTCGACGCCGCTGCGAGAGGTCGCGGCCGACGTCGTCGGCCGACGACTGGACTTCAGCGAATGACTCCCGCAGACGGCCAGAGGGCCCTGCGTAGGATGACGTCGTGACCGGCTCGACTCGCGAGGCCCAACTGCTCGACACGTTCGTCACCCTCGCCGACACGCTCGTGGTGGGCTTCGACACGATCGATCTGCTCCAGATCCTGGTCGAGCGCTGCGTGGTGCTCTTCGACGCGACCGACGCCGGCATCATGCTCGACAACGGCGCAGGCGAACTCGAGGTCATCGCCTCCACGAGCGAGCGCAGCCACCTCATCGGGCTCCTGCAGCTCGGCGCCGGCGAGGGGCCCTGCGTCGAGGCCTACTCGACGGGGCGGGCCGTCTCGGTGTCCGACGTGGAGCAGATCGCCGACCGGTGGCCGACCTTCGCCGCCCGCTCCACCGAGTCGGGCTACGCGGCCGTCGACGCCGTGCCGCTGCGCCTGCGCGACACCGCCCTGGGCTCGCTGAACCTGTTCCGCGAGGCGCCGGGCGCTTTGAACCCCGACGACGCGAGCGCCGTTCAGGCCCTGGCCGACGTCGCCACGATCAGCATCCTCCAGGAGCGCGCCGTTCGGCAGACCGACGTGGCGCGCGATCAGCTGCAACGAGCCCTCGACAGCCGCGTCATCATCGAACAGGCGAAGGGGATCGTCTCCTACACGCGCGACGTCGACATGGACGACGCGTTCAAGCTGATCCGCGACTACTCCCGCTCCAACCGGCGCCGGCTCTCCGACGTGGCCGCGGCTGTCGTCGACCGCAGCATCCGTCTCTAGCGCGTCAGTTCGAGAATGCGCGAGCGGTGGGCCGAGTAGCTCTCCGCGACCGTGAAGCCGGCCGCTCGAAGCTCGGCCAGTCCGTAGTCGTCACCGCCGTCCTCGACGACCCACACCCTCGTGACGCCGTCGAACCGTCCCTTCGCGAGAGCCTGCTCGACCGGGTAGGCGTCGGAGTACCACCAGTCGGAGTCGACGAAGGAGGTCTTCAGCGTGACATCGTTGAGCCCTCGGAATCCGTCGGGGTAGGTGAGGGCCGCCAGGCGCGTCCGCCGCGACGGACCGGTCGACTCGTCGAAGACGACGGCGTCGCCCGGGGTCGCATGCGCGCCCACCACCTGGCTGACGGACTGCCAGCCGGTGCCGTTCTTGGCGTACGGCGTCCGCTGCGCCGCGAAGACGGGTGCCGCGAGGCCCGCCACCAGCGCCAGCCCGAGCATCGAGGCGACGAGGGATCCCCGTCGTGAGTCCGCGAGCAGCCCTGCCAGTCGGACGATCCCGGTGGCGACCAGTATCCCCGCGGCCGGCGCCGAAGACGACAGGTAGCGGGGGCTGAAATCGGCCACGGCGACATTGCCGAGCAGCAGGATCCCGAGAGGCACCAGCAGCCACGCCAGGGCGAGCGTCGTCAGCGAGACCGGCCGGGCGCCCCGTGCGGCGAAGCTCCGGCCGCGGAGCAGATCGGCCGCGACGAAGACCGCGGCGACCCCGATCATGACCCAGCCGGCGACGGCGAGCGGGACGCTGCCGAACCAGGTCGAAACCAGCACGGACGTCGGTGTGACGGAGTCGCGCGCCGCCAGAAAGGACACCTGGCCGTGCTGCGCCAGCCCGTACACGAGCACGGGCGCGGCCAGCACGATCCCGACCCCGGTCGCCTTCGCCCAGCGCGCGAGGGTCGAGCGAGGAACCCGCGCCGCCAGCAGCACGACGGCGTGGACGGCGATCAGCAGCCCGACGTAGAGGAACGTGTAGATACCGGCCGCCAGCAGCATCGAATAGAGCATCCACCAGCGCATCCCGGCCATCGGCCGCTCGGCCAGCCGGACCACGAGCACGAGGAGCCAGACGGCGATCATCGCGCCGAACGCGTACGACCTGGCCTCCTCACCGAAGGACGTGACACGAGGCAGGATCGCGACCACCAGCGAGGAGACGACTGCCAGACGCCGCGTCCCGAGCCGGCGCACGAGCACGGAGACCCCGACGACGAGGACCCCGCTGGCCAGCGCCGACGGAAGCCGCACCGACGCGGGGGACGCCCCGAACACCTGGATCCAGAAGTGGAGACCCAGGTAGTAGGCGCCGTGTACCGCGTCGACGTGGCCGAGCATCCGGAACAGGCTGGGCAGCGGTCGCTCGGCCGACAGGATGCTGGCGGCCTCGTCCCCCAGAAGGACGGGATCCAGGAACCCGCGAACGACACCAGTGCGGCGAACAGACCGAGACCCGACGTGATCCTGCGGTCGCCCCTGCGACGGCCGAGCCGCGGAGCGACGATCCCCTTCGAGGCCGGCCTCTGGACGGGGATGGCTGCGGTCGTGCTCACTCGGAGAAGTCCATCGCACCGCGCCGAACGGACGCTTTCGGCAACCGGTGGATTCGCTGTGCGGCTCGACAGGAGGAGCGGGCCCGCCTCGACCGCGCTTAGAGTCCAGTATGAGCGAATCGAATTCCGCGCCCGGCCTGCTGCGCCTCGGCGTGCTGGCCACGTCGCGCAAGGCCGACGAAAGACGCCTGCCGATCCACCCCACCCACCTCGAGCGCATCGACGCCGACCTCCGGGCGAACATGATCCTCGAGCGCGGCTACGGCACTCGCTTCGGCATCCGTGACTCCGAGCTCGAGCCCCTGGTCGGCGCGATGGCCGACCGCGACGCCATCATCGCGCTCGCCGACGTCGTCCTCCTGCCCAAGCCGCAGGCGTCCGATCTCGAAGACCTCCGCGACGGCCAGGTGCTCTGGGGTGGCCGCACTGCGTGCAGGATCGCAGGATCACGCAGCTCGCCATCGACAAACGCCTCACCCTGATCGCGTGGGAGGCCATGAACCACTGGCAGGCGGACGGCGGGTTCGGGCTGCACGTGTTCCACAAGAACAACGAGCTGGCGGGGTACTGCTCCGTGCTGCATGCGCTGCAGCTCTGCGGTTCCACCGGCGACTACGGCCGCCGGCTCAGCGCCGTGGTGATCGGCTTCGGCGCGACGGCGCGCGGAGCGGTGACCGCCCTCAACGCCCACGGCATCCACGACGTGCGGGTGCTCACCAACCGCGGGATCGCCGCCGTCGGCTCGCCGATCCCGTCGGTCGACATCATCACCTTCGAGCACGACGCCGAGGCACCCTTCGACAGCACGGTCCACTCGGAGGACGGTCCGGTGCCGCTCGCGCCGTACCTGGCCGAGAGCGACATCGTCGTGAACTGCACCCTCCAAGATCCGAACGCGCCGCTGACGTATCTCCGCACGGACGACCTCGACGCCTTCCGCCCGGGCAGCCTGATCGTCGACGTGTCGATCGACGAGGGCATGGGGTTCAGCTGGGCCCGGGCGACGTCGTTCGCCGAGCCGATGTTCACCGTCGGCGACTCGACCAACTACTACGCCGTCGACCACAGCCCCTCGCTGCTCTGGAACTCGACGACCTGGGAGATCAGCGAGGCTCTGATGCCGTTCCTCCGGACCGTCATGGAGGGCTCGTCGTCGTGGTCGGCGTCCGAGACGATCCACCGGGCCATCGAGATCGAGGACGGTCGCATCCGAAACGACGCGATCCTCACCTTCCAGGGCCGCTCGGCCGAGTACCCCTATCCGGCGGCCTTCGGAGGGTAGAGCGCCAGCCGGCGCGCGACACGCTGAACCGTGCGGTCAGGCGACGCGCCAGACCAGGGACCCCTGCATGCTCGCGGGATAGGCGGACGCGATCCTGGTGACCGCCTCGCGCAGGGTGTCGGGCGAACAGGCGAGATTGAGACGGGCGAAGCCGCGGCCCTGGTCGCCGAAGCCGAGGCCGGAGTTGAGGGCGACGTACGCGTGCTCGCGGAGGGGCAGAGCAGGATCGTCGCCCAGGCCGATCCCCCGGAAGTCCAGCCAGGCGAGGTACCCGGCGCGCGGCCGATGGTAGACGACTCCCGGGAGGTGCTCGGTGAGAAGCTGCGACAGGAGGCGGTCGTTGGCGACGATCTTGTCGATGGCGTCGTCGAGCCAGTCGGTACAGCTCAGCGCGCGGACGTTGGCGTGCAGGCCCAGGATGCTGGTGCGGCAGGCGACCTCGTCGTTCAGCCGGTCGAGCAGCTCGGCCGTGCGGTCGTCGCCCGCGACGACGATGGAGCACTTGACCCCGGCGAGGTTCCAGCCCTTGCTCGCGGAGGTCACCACGACCGACCGGGCTCCCCTGGCCTCGGCGATCGGCGCGAACGGCTCGAAGCGCACGCCCGGATGCGTCAGCGGCCCGTGGATCTCGTCGCTGACGACCAGCACGTCGTACCGGGCGGCCAGGTCGGCGAGCGCCTCGAGCGTCTGCCGGTCGTGGACCAGGCCGACGGGATTGTGGGGATTGCAGAGCAGGAACACGCCGGCGCCGGCGGCGAAAGCGGCCTCGAGGCCCGGGAGGTCGAGGCTCCAGGTGCCCCAGGTCTCGAGGAGCGGGACCTCGGCGATCTCGGCGCGGGCCTCCTCGACCAGTTCGAAGAACGGCGGGTAGACCGGCGGCGTGATGGCGACGCGCCCGCCGTCGGGGAGGGCGAGCCGGAGGGTCTCGACGATGCCGACACTGACGTCGGTCGCCAGGTGGATGCGCGCCGGGTCGACCTTCCAGCCCCAGCGCCGATCGGCGAAGGCGGAGAACGCCGGTGCGAGCGGGCCGGGCCCGTCGAGATAGCCGAGGTCGGAGGACCGGATCCGCGCGACGAGGCTCGTCGGCGATCTCGGGCGCGATGCCGTAGTCCATCTCGGCGACGAACAGGGGCAGGACCGCAGGCGCATAGCGCGTCCACTTGATGCTGGTGCGCTCGCCGCGGATGCTCGACGTATATTCGTCGGTATCGGTGTCGTAGCTGTCTCCGGCCATGCCGACACGATCCTCCCGTTTCGTCTCGCGCGCCAGTTCCCTCGTCACACGCGTTCACGCCCGCGGCTCGGAGCGGCGAGCACAGGGCGCTACGCTCCGAGGATGGTGAGCGACGCGCGGTTCGGGATCGAGTTGTACGACGGGCCCGACCGAACGCAGGTCGTCGACGGGAAGCCGGCCACGGTCGTGGGGCACGTGTGGAGCCCCGACGCCGAGCGGATCGTCACGACGGGAGACGGCCGGGTGCTGATCGTCGACCCCTCGGGCGCGAACCCGACGCCGCTCAACGCGAACCTCGACTCCACGGAGGCGTTCCTGGAAGCGTTCCGCGTCTTCTACCTCGGCGACCGCCCGCCCGTCGCCCCGAAGATGACGGTCGCCGAGGCGCGAGCGCGGCTGGCCGCCCTCCAGCGGAACGAGACGCTCCCCGAGAGCGCTCCCCCGGCCGCCGCCCCGCGTGCCGAGCGCGTCGCGACACTGCGAGCGCGCCTCGAGGCGCAGGATCCCGACGCGGTCGTCCTCGGGACCTGGTGGTCTAGGATCCTGCAGCGCCCCGAGTTCGACACGAACACCCCGGGGCGGTGACCGGCTCTCCGTGACGCCGTGCGACGGCGGCGCACACAGGTGGATCACAGGTTCGGCTACACTGGGCGCATCGTCGGGGGGCGAGGCGTGACGATCGCCAGGTGACCTCGGCTCGAGAGGACACCATGAGCGACACCGTCGGCCCACCGCCGCCCATCCAGCCCCAGCCCCAGCCCTTCCCGGCTCCCGCCGCGTCCGGTCCGGCCCCGTCTCCGGCCCCGGCACCGGCACCGGCACCGGCACCGGCCGGCCAGAACAGGTTTCAGCGCGCCGCGGGCTCGCTCCGTCCGATCGACTGGGTCACCGCCGCCCTGACCGGTGTCGGCGCTTTCGTCGTCGCCTACCTCGTCGCCGTCATCTCCCTCCTGCTCACCACCGCGTTCGTCGTGGCGGGAACGCACGGGGCGGCTTCCAGCGGCGGCGACTCCCTCGGAGGCGACTCGAGCGCGGTTCCGTCGGTGTCCGACCTCGTGACGGCCGTGACCGTGATCCTGGGCGCCCCCGCGCAGCTCGTCGTGCTCGGCGACCTCGGTCGCCTCTCCGTCCACGGCAGCGTCACCATCCTGCAGACGGTCAGCGGCTCGATCCACTTCGGCTTCGTGCCCGTCCTCGTCGCCGCAGCGCAGCTCCTCGCGATCGTGTTCGGGGTCCGCCTGTTCCGCAGCCGTCGCCTCGACCTCGTCCAGAACGGCATCGTGTCCGTGATCACCGGCGCGACCCTCGCCGCGGTGACCGTGCTCGTCGGTCTGGCGCTGGCGATCCGTCTCCCCGACTCGTCCGGCCTCGACATCGGCGGCATCACGGCCGTGAACGCCGTGGCGGTGATCGTGGCCCTCGTCGTCGGGTCCGCCGTCGCCCTCGCAGCTCGCCCGAGCTGGCTCGCGGGGCTCCACCCGACCGCGACCCGCGTGCTCGGCACCGTCCGTGTCGCGACGGTGCACCTCGGTGTCGTCCTGGCCGTCGTCGCGATCGCGGTCGTCGTCTACGGGCTGATCGCACGCCCGTCGGGTGGCGCCGCCTACCCGCTCGTGCTCGGCAACATCGCGGTGCTCGGTACGGCCCTCGGCTTCCTCGGTGGCGCCTCGCTGTCGGAGTCGGCGGGATCCCTGGCTTCCACCATCGGCAACACCGCGTCGCCGGCGGGCACCCTCACCGTCTTCTCCGCCGGATCGGTGTGGGCGTGGCTGCTCGTGGTGCTGGTCGTCCTGACGGCGTTCGCCGCCGGGCTGGCGCTCGCCCTCCGCCGCACGACTCGCAACCGCACCACCGTCGACTGGATCGCTTCGGTCCTCGCCTATGCCGGTGCCGGGCTCCTGCTGCTCGTGCTCGGAACGGTCGTCTTCTCGGTGCAGATCGCGGCGATCGGTGGCTCCGGTTCGGCCGGTGTGACGCCGTGGAGCATCGCCGTCCTGGCCGCCTGGGGAGCCGCGATCGAAGCCGTGGCCCGCTTCGTTGCTCCGCGGGTCGTACCGTTCGCCCCTCCCGGGCTGCTGCGCTTCGCCGGCCGCGTCGTCGGTCGGGACGCCGTGGTGGGCCGCGCGGAGGCTCCCGCCGGGCCTGCCGCCGAGACTCCCGCGGGGGCTCCCGCGTGGGCGCCGACGCCAGCAGCCACCGCGACGGGCGTCGGCGCTGCCGACGCCGCCGGCCGACCCGCCGAACCCTTCGCAGCGGCCGCGCCGATGTCGCCCCGGGCGCGCACGATCCTGGTGCGTTCGCTCATCGCCGCCGGAATCGTCGTCGTCGTGGTCGTCGGCGGCTCGATCACCGCGTCGGCCCTCCGCTCGACCGTCTACGGTCCGGGTCACGCCGCCGAGTCCTATCTCGACGCGCTGAGCAAGGGCGACGCCGAGACCGCCGGGAAGCTGTCGGGTGCCACCGGAACCGGCAAGGGAATGCTGACGAACAAGGTCTTCGGCGCCGCCACCGATCGGATCGGCCACGTGGCGATCGGCAAGGCGACCGTCTCGGGCGACCTCGCGACGGTCGCGGTCGACTATCGCCAGGGCGGCAAATCGCACGAGACGTCCCTGCGACTCACCCGCACGGGGACGACCTGGCTGGTCCACGACACGTGGGCCGTCAGCAGCGCGCTCACCGGCAAGATCGACGTCACGACCGATGGCGCCCTGGGCGACGCCGACGTCACCGCGGGCGGCACGAAGGTCGGCACGTCGAACGACGGCACTCTCACTCTCGCCGCGTACCCGGGCACGTACGACCTCTCGGTCACCGGGTCCGCCTACGTCACTGCGAAGTCCCAGAAGGTCACGGTGTCGGGCGACAGCCTGCTCGGGCAGAGCGTGCAGTTCGAGGCGACCGCGACCCCCGGCTCACCACGGACGCCGAGAAGGTGGTCCGCGACCTGATCACGACCTGCGCGAAGTCGACGAAGGCCACGCTCGATGCGTCCTGCCCCTTCTACGGACCAGGATCGGACGCCACCGGCGTGACCTACAAGGTCACCAGGATGCCGACGCTGAAGGTCTCGCTCAGCTACTCGGGCGGCGTCCAGGTCACCGGCTCGGGCGGCACCGTCGACATGAAGTACACCGAAGACTTCGGCGGCTCTTCGTATCACGGCGACTACGAGCAGTCGCTGTACGTCTACGAGTCCCTCAAGATCGTCGACGACACGCTGGTGATCGACGACGAGGAGTGACGCCCGCTCAGACCGCTGTGCGCGCCGCTCGCTCCCCGCGGAACACCAGGACCGTCGTGAGGGCGGTGACCACGATGCCCACGGCCTCGATCACGACGGTCTCCGGGACGAGCGTGTAGCTCCACGTCTCGGTGATTCCGAACAGGCCGACGGTCAACGCGAAGACGATCGACAGGAAGCTGGCGATCAGGAACAGCAGGCTCAGGATCACGGCGACCCGCAGGAGCCGAGCGCGAAGGACGGCCACCGCGATCGCCAGGACGACGCCCGCGATCCCGTTCAGGACGAAGAGCACCCCGAGAAGGCCCCCGACGCCGTCGAAGACCAGGAAGAGGTGGATCACGCCCACCGCGAGGAGGAGGACGGCGCTGACGATGCGCATGATCCGGGCGATGATCTGAGTGTTTCCGTTCATTCGAGTTCCTGCTTCCTCTTCCGGTCGCCGTCGGTGGAGACCTTCACTCAGGACACGAGACGAACGCATCCGCGGTTCACTCACGGTCGGCGGACCCTCGCACGGTCGTATGCGGTCAGGAACCGATCCCGGAAGTCGTCCATCCGCCAGACCGGGGCGCTGGGAGAGGGCAGCATGCTCGGCTGCCAGTTCCACGACGAGATGCGGTCCAGGACGCCGGGATCCTTCGAGATGATGCTGATCGGCACGTCGTGGTTCGCCCCTTCCCCGCTCACCTCCGTGGCCGGCTGGTGGTCGCCGAGCACCACGAGGACGAGGTTCGGGTCGTCGAAGGTGTGGACGAACGAGAACAGCGAGCTCATCGAGTACTCGATCGACTGGCCGTACAGCTGCTGCACGTGATGCGGATCCTGCCAGACGGTCTTCGGCGCGAGCCCCTCGGCCGGCTGAGGGTCGAACACGCTCCCGTCACCGATCGCGGGCCACGGGACCAGGTGCGGCAGCGGGGTCCAGGGAGTGTGCGACGACACGAAGTCCACCTCCGCCATCAGCGGCGTGTGCGGCTTCGAGAGCTCGGTCTTCTGGAGGTACGACCACGTGTACTGGTCGGGGATCTTCGCGTAGCTGAAACGGGGGCCTCGGTACCCCACGTTCTCGGAGTTCAGCTCGGTGCCGAAGTGGTAGAACGATTTGCCGACCGGCCACGGCTTCGAGTCGGACGGGACGTCGCTGAGCGTCCGCCACCCCGCCTTCCCGAACGCATCGCTGAGCGTGAACCGGCTGCCGGAGGTGACCTTGTCGTACCGCTGCTGCGAGTCGATCCACTGTCCCGTCTGCAGGGTGGAATGGGCCAACCAGCTGATCCCGCCGAAGGTCGGAGAGGTCAGGAAAGCGCTCCGCTCCGAATAGCCGTCGGCGGCCAGCTGAGCGTCGCCCTGTTTCAGGACGCGATCGACTCCGGGCGAGAACGAGGAGTTCTGGACCGCGACCTGGCCGTAGCTCTCGATGAACGCCACGATGACGTCCTTCCCCGTGAGTCCGGCCAGGAGGTCACTCGACGGAACGGCGGAGAAGGGATCCTTCGCCTGCGCGCCGTCGAAGGCCGCCTCGCTGTGCGCCGTCCCGGCGGCCTGGTCGGAGCGCGAGACGATCGTGCCGATCGCGTCCGTCGCCGCGATCGGCTGTCCAGGAACGACCTGCGCGCCGACCAGCCCGACGACCGCCCAGGCGGCGACGACGGCCCCGGCCCCGAAGGCGGCCTGTCGGCGGTGACGGCGCCCCACCCCGTCGAGACGGAGCAGTGACAGCCCGATCACGATCGTCGCCGCGACGGAGGCGAGGACGAGGGCGATCAGGATCCCGAACGCGGCTGTCGATCCGGTCGAGTCACGAAGAACCCCGAAACCGTCCCGTAGCTCCGGCCAGCCGGTGATCGGGTTGAAACGGATTCCCACCGTGCTGGTGAATCCACGGTCGAGGGCCGCACTGAGGATCGTCAGCACGAAGAGGAGCGCGAGGACGCCGGCCGCGACACGGCGGACCGGTCGCCACGGCAGTACGGCCAACACGAGCAGCGCGGCCGCCGCCTCGAGCGGCACGCGCAGGAGCGCGGCGGGCGATCCCGAGGCGACGAGTCCGGGCGACAGTACCGCGGCGCCGAGCACGACTGCCGAGACCGCGGTCCTCGCGGGGTCGACGACACGGCCTCTGCGACCTCGCCCGGTCGTCCGCCGACTCACGGCAGCCTCGCCGGGACGGGCCGCATCGACTCCGAGTCGTCCCGGCGCGCTTCGCCCGCGACCGGCACGGCATCGGGCAACCGGTTCGAGAGGGCGTACCGCAGCAGCACCACGTCGCCGATCGTCCTGGACTCGGCGAGGCGAGCGCGCCTCGCCTCGTTCCACGGGAACGACCCGTCGCCGACGAACCGCGGAGCCCGGTGGTCGCCGACGAGCAACGGCGCCAACACCAGGTGCAGTTCGTCGACGAGGTCCGCGGTCAAGAACTGGGTGAGCACGCTGCTTCCCCCTCGACGAGCAGCCGACGCGCGCCACGATCGGCCAGGTCGGCGGCGAGGTCCGCCATGGTCAGCTCCGCACCGAGCCCGACGACGAGCGCCGACGAGCCGAGCCTCCGCCTGATCCGTCGGGCCTCGGAGCCCGGGCAGTACACGAGCCGGACGGCGTCGCCCTCGGTGAAGAAGGCCGATTCCGGATCGAGGTCTCCCGTCCGCGTCGCGGTCACCTTCCAGGGCGACCCGGAGCGCCCCGCAACCCGGCGACGACTCTGCCGGACGGCGCTCCGGACGAGCAGGCGGGGGTTGTCGAGCCGCACCGTGCGCGCGCCGACCAGGATCGCGTCCTGCTCGGCGCGAACGGAGTCCACGCGATCCAGGTCGGCCGGATTCGAGAGGAGGAGCCGGGGAGGATCCGCCGTGTCGAGATAGCCGTCCAGGGAGACGGCGGCGCTCAGGGTGACGAAGAGGCGTTCGATCACGGTGCTTCCTTTCGGGGACGATGGAGCAGGACGGTCGCGACGGCACCGGGGACGACGCCGACGATCGCGAGCACGCCGAACAGGGTCGAGGCGGCGACGCCGGACGACGCGCCGAGACCCGCCGCGGCGAACGCCCAGCCGGCCGCTCCCTCGCGCAGCCCCCAGCCGCCGACGTTGAGCGGAAGGGACGACGCCATCAGGATCACGACGGCGAGGGTCAGGAGCGTCGACGGCGTCGGGCTCGCACCGACGGCCGCCGAGGCGATGGCGAACACCGACACGTGGCAGCCGACGACGATCACCGAGCTGACGATCGCGGTGACGACCACCGACGGGGAAGCCAGCGCGGCGCCGGCGATGGAGAGCTCGCGGACGACCCTCGCGCGAACGCGCGAGCTGCAGACGACCACCACTGCGGCGGCGGCGAGCGCGGCGGCAGCCACGCCGACCACCTGGAGCAGGGACGCGGCGTACCGGATCCCGACGACCGCCAGGACGATCGTCGTCAGGGCGAGCTGGACGAGCTGCCCTGCCGTGCGTTCGACGACCACGGCCCGCGCAGCCGCCGCGGGATCACCGACACGACGACCGTGACCGATGGCACGACCGACATCGCCGAGGACGCCGCCGGGCAGGACCGAGTTCACGAACTGGGATCGGTAGTACAGGGCCACGGCCGTCGTCCACCTCAGGCCGGCTCCGAATCGCCCGGCCAGCACGGTCCAGCGCCAGGCGGCGGCTCCCGTGGCCACGGCGTTCAGGGCGAGCGCCGCGACCAGGGCGGCGAGATCGATGCTCATCACGCCGTGCAGGAACGGCCCGGTGCCGAGGCGGAGCACGACCGCGGTCAGGATCGCGAGGGCGACGACGAGCTGGACCACACGGCGAAGGCCCCTCGACCGGATGGCGCCGGCGATCCCGCCCGACGGTGCGACGGCGGTCATCGCGGCGAGGCCAAGACGTCGAGGTGGTGCACCACGGCGAACAGCTCGCCTCGAGATGCCTGGAGCTCGCGCCGCGCGACGTAGCTCGCTCGGTCGGCCCTCAGCGCCGGATCCTGCTCCACCGCGGCTCCGACCCACCCCGTGAACCATTCGTCGAGCAGCTCGGGCTCGCGCGGGCCCAGCCGCCAGAAGGTGTCCGCCGAAGCGACCTGCCAGCCCGCGGTCTCGAACAGATTCCGAGCGACCGACGCGCCGGTCGGTCCCAGAAGTCCGCGTCCCTGCTCGGAGCGCTGCTGGTGCGCGTTGAACGCGGCCTCGATCACGCGGTCACGAGCGTCGGGCGGATCGAGCTCGATCCGGCCGGTCACGCTGAGGCCGAAGAGGGCCGGCGTGCCCACCTCGACGCACGCCCGGACGATCGCGCTCACCTCGTCGAACGTCAGCACGTCGAGGAGGGCCGACGCCGTGACCAGGCCGGCGCCGGCGAGGTCGTCCGCGCCGATGTCCGCGAGAGATCCCGTGCTCGAGCGGAGGGAGACGGGGTGGCCGTCCCTCCCTGTCGGCGGATCGCCTTCGAGAGCGAGTCGGGTGAGCGCGTCGTTCCAATCGTGCAGCACCCAGCTCTGCTGCCCGGGGAGCAGGGGGCGAGCCACCGCATCATGGCCCCGGTGCCGCTTCCGAGATCGTGGACGACGACGCGGCGATCGCCGAGGAGATCGGCGGCGTGACGCGCGAGCTCCGTCGAGCGGGCCCTGGCGTCCTCGGCTTCACGACGTTCGAGCCAGGCGCTGCTGACGGGGAGGAAGCCGGTCATCGGAGAACCCTCTCGTCGCGCGCGGCGTCGCGGAGGGCCGCGGCGACGATGCCCGCGGTGACGGTCCACGGCCGAGCGCGGCCGCGCTCGCGACGCGCGGCCGACCGGAGGCTCTCGCGCCGGTCGGAATCGGTCAGCCAGCGCCGGAGGGCGTCGGCGAGCGCCTCGCTGTCGCCCGCCGGTACGGAGATTCCGGCGGACGAGTGCGCGACCGCCTCCGAGAGCCCCCGGCATCCGTGGTCAGCACGGGGATCGCTCGCGCCAGGGCCTCGGCCACAGCCATGCCGTAGCTCTCCACGCGAGAGGCGGCGATGACGAGGTCGGCCTCGGCGAAGGCGGCGTCCAGCGTGGCGCCCACCGCGACGCCGGTGAAGGAGATCCGGTCGGCCATCCCCCGCGCGGTCACCTCGGCCTCGAGCCTCGCGGCGAAGGCGGGCTCGGCCGTCAGCGATCCGACGAACTCGCAGGTCCAGCCCGGCACGGAGGCGAGCTCGGCCAGCGCCTCGACGACGACGTCCTGCCCCTTGTGCGGGGCGATCGCACCGACGCAGAGGAGCCGCGCAGCACCGCTCTCGGAGCCGGTCGACGCATCGGCGCTGTCCGTGCCCGGCGGAGCGACGACGACTCTCTCGGGGTCGGCCCCGAGCGTGATCAGCTCGGAGCGCGTCCACCGGCTCGTCGCGATGATCCGCCACGCCGCCGCAAGCACCGCTCTCTCGCGGGCGACGGCGCTCTGCCCTCCCTCGTCGCCCTCGATGAGACGGCTGGCGACCATGTGTGCCAGCAGAACCAGACGGAGCCGTGACGACTCGGCCGTCAGCGCCTCCGCGGCGGCGACGGCGACGGCGAGGAGACCGTCGACCAGGACGAGGGCATCGTCGGGCAGGAGCGACAGGGCGCCAGGAAGCTCCGTCGCGCCCGACACGGGAAGCGGCAGCAGGACCACCTCGAGACCGAGGCCCCGGAGGCCGTCGCGCAGGCGCCTGTCGTAGACGTTCCCACCGCTGACTCGCTCGTCGTCGTCGACGAAGCCCGGCACGACGAAGCGGACCACGAGCTCGCCGGAGTCGCTCACAGCGACCTCGAGTAGGTCGCCCACGCGATGTGGGACTCGTGGAGCGTGACCGTGATCGACGTGACGCCACCGGACACGGGGGCGGGCTGCTCGGCCAGAGCCTCGGCGAGGCGGTCGGCCACGAACGCGCAGAGGCGCTCGGTCGTCGTGTTGAGGCCGGTGAACCGCGGGTCCTCGTCGAGGTTGCGATAGCTCAGCGACCCGGTGATCTCGGCGACGGCACGCGACGCCCAGCCGATGTCGACGACCACTCCGTCTTCGTCCAGCTCGTCCGCTCCGAAGCCGGCGTCGACCACGAAGGTCGCCCCGTGCAGGCGCTGCGCCGGCCCGAAGGTCTCGCCCGCAAAGCTGTGGGCGATCATCAGGTGGTCGCGGACCGTCACCGAATAGGGCATCAGGAGTCCTCCCAGTCGATCGTGTGGCAGAGGTCGGTGCTCGACCCGTCGGTCATGCGGGTCATGACCTCGGGCAGTTCCCGCCACGACGAACGCGCCGTGAGCAGGGAGTCGAAGGCCGGATCACGAAGCAGCGCCAGGGCGATCCCGAGCCTGTCCCGCGTGGTCCTGCTGCTGCTCCGCCGAGGCGGCACCCGGCCGACCTGGCTCGAGCGGATCGTGAGCCTCCGCGAGTGGAAGTCGGCGCCGAGCATCAGCGTCGCCGGTCGGTCGCCGTACCAGCCGGCCTCGATCACCTCCCCTCCGTCACCGCGAGCTCGAGCGCGAGCTGCAGCCCGTCGGCGGATCCGCTGGCATTGATCACCACGTCGCGCCCCGTCGCGGCGTTCGAGGTCGCGAATCCCGCGCCGAGGCGGCTCGCGATCGCGCGACGCGACTCGTCGGTGTCGATCAGGATCACGTCCGAGCCGGGGAGGGCCTGCGCCAGTCGAGCGATGCAGCAGCCGATCATGCCTGCACCGATGACCGTGATCCGGTCGCCGACGAGCGGTGCGGCGTCCCAGAGCACGTTCACCGCCGTCTCCACGGCACCCGCCAGCACGGCGCGGCGGGCTGGCACGCCGTCCGGCACGGGCACGACGGCGTCGGCGGGGACGACGAACGCCGACTGGTGCGGATAGAGCGTGAACACGACGCGCCCGCGGAGGGATTGCGGCCCCTCGACGACCCGGCCGACGTTGAGGTAGCCGTACTTGACCGGTCCGCCGAACTCGCCCTCCTGGAACGGCGCCCGCATCCTCTCCCGCTCGCTCGCCGGAACGTGCCCGGTGAAGACCGTCGTCTCGGTGCCGCGGCTCACGGCCGAGTGCATCGTGCGCACGACGACGTCCCGCTCGCCCGGCTCGGGCAGCCTCTGCGCTTTCAGAGCTCCGACGCCGGGCCGCTCCACCCAGAAGGCCGTGGCCTCGTCCATGGCTTCGTCTCCTCGCAGTGAACCTTCGGGCCACGGTCAGCGTGTTAACCGTGCGTCCTCAACGGGGACACGAAACAGGACCGGGGAGGGTTCACATGACGTTCGGATCCATGATCATCGGCTTCGGGGCGATCGCCGGCTACCTCGTGGTGACGGCAGCCCTGCTCCTGCGCGGCCTTCGGCGTCGGCGCGCACGCCGCTTCGGCGCGGCCAACGTCGTCACCTCCGCGCGGGCGACGCTGGTCGGCCTGATCACGGGACTGATCGTCGCCTCGTTCTTCTCACCCGTGCCGCAGGGCCTCCTCGAGATCGTCCTCGTCCCGGCCCTTGCGCTGGACGCGGTCGACGGGTGGGTGGCCCGCCGGACGGGCACCGCGACCGAGCTCGGAGCCCGGTTCGACATGGAGGTCGACGCCTTCCTCCTGCTCGTCCTCAGCGTCGCGGTCGCGCCTCGGTTGGGAGCGTGGGTTCTGGCGATCGGGCTGATGCGCTACGTCTTCGTCGCGGCGGGCTGGATCCTGCCCCGGTTGCGCGGTGCCCTGCCGTTCCGCTTCTGGCGCAAGGTCGCCGCGGCGAGCCAGGGGTGGCCCTGGCGATCGCCGCCTCGGGACTCCTCCCGGACGGCGCCGCCGCGATCGTCGTCGCCGTGGCGCTCGGGCTCCTCGTCGAGTCCTTCGGACGGGACATCGTCTGGCTGGCACGTCACCGGGCCCTCACCGCGGACGCCGCCGACCGCGTCCGCCCGCTCCGTTCCGCCTACCGCCCGGCCCGCACCGGTTCTGGTGCCAGAACCGGCACTCGGTAGGGATCGCCGGATTCAGTCGGGGTGAACCCGCGCGAGGAACGCTCGCGTCTCGGGCTCCTGAGGATCGCCGAGGACCAGCTCGGGAGGACCCTGCTCGACGATGACTCCGCCGGACAGGAACACGACATGGTCGGCCACGCGGCGAGCGAACCCCATCTCGTGCGTGGTCATGAGGATGGTGGATCCCGCTCGCTTGAGATCGGCGACGAGGTCGAGAACCTCCCCCACCAGCTGCGGATCGAGCGCGCTGGTGATCTCGTCGAGGAGGAGCAGCTCGGGGTCGCTGGCGATGGCCCGGACGATCGCGACGCGCTGCTGCTGCCCGCCGGAGAGCCGGTCGGGATAGTCGCCGACCTTGTCGGCCAGCCCGATCCGCTCGAGCCAGCGCAGCGCGGTGGCCGTGGCCGTGCCCCGGGACTGCCCGTGCACCTTTCTCGCCGCCAGAGTCACGTTGTCGAGCACGTTCAGGTGCGGGAACCGGTTGAACTGCTGGAAGACGACGCCGATCCTGGCCCGGGTGGCGTCGACGGGCACGCGCGGGTCGGTGATGTCCTCTCCCTGGAGGAAGATCTGGCCGTCGTCGACCTGCTCGAGCAGATTGACCGACTTCAGCAGGGTCGACTTGCCCGATCCCGACGCGCCGATCACCGCGACGCACTCGTGGCGGGCGATCGAGAGGTCGATGCCGCGGAGGACGGGGGCGTCTCCGAACGACTTCACGAGGCCGCGGATCTCGAGGACGGGCGGGGTCTGTGGATCCTGCGCGGTCGTCACACGGTTCCCCCGATCTGCTCGCGGCGGCGCTGACGCGCCTCCAGCCAGTCGGTGAGCCTGATCAGCGGAAGGCTGATCACGACGAAGAGCAGACCCGCGATCACGTACGGGGTGAAGTTGTAGGTCGTCGCGACGTCGATCTGGGCGCTCCGGACCGCGTCGACGGCGCCCAGGATCGAGATCAGGCCGACGTCCTTCTGCATCGACACGAAATCGTTCACGAGCGCCGGGGTCACCTTGCGCACGCCCTGCGGCAGCACGACGAGGCGCAGCGTCTGCGCGTGCGAAAGCCCGAGCGACCGCGCTGCCAGGCGCTGCGACGGATGGACCGCCTCCATGCCGGCGCGGAGGACCTCCGACACGTAGGCCGAGTAGGTCAGGATCAGCGCGAGCGTGCCCCAGACCTCGGCGGGCAGCCGCGGGAAGACCCCGAGCGCCGGGACGCCGAAGCCGACCAGGTAGAGCACGATGATCACCGGCAGACCGCGGAACAGATCGGTGTAGCCGGAGGCGAGCCAACGCAGCGGGGCGAAGACGGCGCCGCGCAGGGTGCGGATCACCGCGAGGAAGGTGGCAAACACCGCCACGCCGATCGACGCGAAGAACAGCACCCGGACGTTGAGCCAGAGGCCGAGCAGGATCGCGGGGAACGAGGTGAACGCCGTGTGCGGGTCGAAGAACGACTTCTGAACGGACGCCCAGCCCGGCGTGTTGACGACACCGAGCCAGACGATCACCGCCACGACGACGGTGCTGACGGCGCTCACCAGGGCGGATCGGCGCTGACGGCCGCGCCGGTACGCGCGCCGCTCCCGCTCGACGGCGCTGACGGTGGTGCCTGAGGGCTGGGTCACTACTGGATGACGGGCACGGCCACGGCCGCCGAGAGCCACTTGTGCGTGATCGTCTCGAGCTCGCCGCTCTTCTGGAGGGCGTCGACGGCGGCGGAGACCTTCTTCGTGAGCGTCGACCCTTTCGACAGGACGAAGGCGAACTCGTCGCCGCCGCTCGTGTCGGCGAACTGGCCGACGACCTTGCCTCCGGTGAGCTCGGAGTCGGCCAGGTAGAACGCCGTCGGCAGGTCGACGGCGATCGCATCGACCTGACCGCTCTTCAGGGCGAGGACGGCGTCGTCGTTCGAGTTGAAGATCTTCGGGGTGGTGCCGAGCTCCTTCTCGACGACGCTCAGACTCGTGGTGCCGGCGGCGACGCCGATCGTGACCTTCTTCAGTTCGGCGGCCGTGGTGAGCCCGGCGGCCTTCGACTTCGCCGTCGTCACGAGGGCCTGAGACGTCTTGTAGTACGGCGACGAGAAGTCGACCGCTTTCTTGCGATCGGTCGTCACGCTGAACTGCTGGAGGTTGACGTCGAAGTCTTTCGGACCCGGCGCGATCGCGGCGTCGAACGTGGTCCTGGTCCAGACGACATCGCTCTTCGTGTAACCGAGCTGCTTGGCGACGGCGTAGGCGACAGCCGACTCGAAGCCCTTGCCGTTCTCCGGCTTGTTGTCGACGACCCACGGCGAGTAGGCGGGCTGTCCCGTTGCGACGGTGAATTTACCGGCCGTGACGGTGTCGAGCCCACCGCTGCTGGAGCCGGAGGTCGCAGCGCCCCCGGACGAGCAGGCGCTCAGCCCCACGAGGGCCAGCGCCGCGGCCACGGCGACGAGAGAGCGGCGAGCACGGGAGCGCAGGATGCGAGGACTCGAGACGGTCACGAAGGTCACCTTTCGCGGGGGACGGGGTCGCGTCGATCCTAGGAGACTGCCGGAACGCGCGCTGCCCGGGTGACTCGCGGTTACTGCAGTTTGCGCGAACAGGTCTTCTCGGCGGCCGTCTGCCCGGTCACCGACGGCGGCAGAGTCACCGTCGAAGTGGCTCCTCCCGGAGGTGTCGTCGTGGTGGGCGCGGTCGCCCCACCCGTCGCGGGAGTGCTCGGGGGTGTCGTCGCCGAGCCGGTCGGATCGGACTCGGAGCCGTCGCCGGTCGTGCCGGACAGCGTCAGCGGCTTGTCGGCCACGAGGGCGGCGTTCAGCTGCGCCGCCGCGTACTCATTCGGGACCACGCGATTGACGTCGTCGGGATCCTGCCCGGTCGGGTACTGGGCGAAGACCATGTTCGACAGGCCGACCGTCCGGACCGCCTGGAAGATGCCGAGCAGCGCCTGCGTGTCGAGCGTGTCGGAGAGGCGCATGTTCGCCGCCGCCGCCTTCGCCAGTCGGTAGAGCTTGAACGGGTCGCCGAGCGTGCCGCCCGAGACGAGCTGCCTGGCCAGCGACGACATGAAGACCTGCTGGTTGCTGATGCGGCCGAGATCGCTGCCGTCGCCGACGCCGTGACGGCTGCGGAGGAACGACAGCGCCTCCGGCCCCACGAGCGTCTGCTGCCCCGCAGCGAGGTCGAGTGGCGGCGTGACGTTGTCGTCGACGATCGGCGTCGCGAGGCAGACGTGGACTCCCCGATGGCCGTCGAGATCGCGCTCGTGCCGTCGAAGGTGACACTGGCCGCGTACGGGATGACCAGGCCGGTGAGCTTCTCGATGGTCAGCACCGCGCAGGCGAGACCGTGCGCCTCGTCTCCCCCGCGACCGAGGGCGGTGTTCAGCATCGCCTTGTCGGACGCGTACGAGGTGCCGGATGCCGTCGGACAGGAGGGGATCGGGATCTCCAGGTCGCGCGGGAAGCTGATGACCGAGATGTTGCTGTGGTCGCGGGAGATGTGGATGAGGATGTTGACGTCGTTGTTGCCGACGCCGGAACTCGCCTCCTGATTGGCAGGATCGGCGAAGTCCCCCTGGCCGGAGCGGGTGTCCGTTCCGATCAGCAGCATGTTCACCTCGCCGACGCTCTCGCCCTGCGGAGGGGAGGGGATCGGTGTCGCCGTGTGCCCGGGCAGCTGGGGGATGTGCACGAGGGGCTTCGCGGTGGCCACGACGTCGTGCGCCGCGTAGGCGACGACCGACAGCGACGATACGACCGCGACAGCCACGACGATCCCGATCAGACGGAACGCGTTCGCGAGGGGCTTGGAGGTCGGGAGCCGCCCGTGTTTCACCTGCGCCGTCGGCGCGACGACGTCGGTGGTCTCGTCGTCTGCCATGTGGCCCCATCGTTCCGGGGTGCCCTCGGCTTTCGGGCCCCGCGGCTCAGAGTAAGCGACAGGTGAGAGTTTGTGGAGGAACCGGGCCGTGCGTCAGCACGGCGCGGCGCCAAGGCGAACGAGTGCGCCTTTGTTACGAATTGCAACCGTCGCCCGGCTGCCCCCGGTGCACGGACGGGCAGACTCGAAGTCGTGACCGATCGAGACCAGACGCCCGACGAGCCCGCCGTTCCCCGGATCGCCACGAACCAGGTCCACGGTGGCGTGATCCCGCGGACCGTCCAGAACACCGTGGCGACGCCGATCTTCCAGACGGCCGCCTACGAGTTCGACGACCTCGCGACCGCCAAGGCCCTCTTCGCCCTCGAGAAGACCGGCAACCTCTACAGCCGCAACGGCAATCCGACCCAGAGCGTGTTCGAGCGGCGGATGGCCGCCCTCGAGGGCGGCGTCGCCGCGCTCGGCACGGCCTCGGGGCAGGCCGCCGTCGCGACCACCCTGCTGTCCCTCGTCCGCACCGGTCAGCACATCGTCGCGCCGGCGCAGCTCTACGGCGGCACCATCGACCTGCTGACCGACGCCTTCGCCGACTTCGGCATCGACGTCACCCTCGTCGACCAGGACGACCTCGACGCCTGGCGCGCCGCCGTGCGACCGGAGACGAGGGCCTTCTTCGCCGAGGGGATCGGCAACCCGACCGCGACGGTGCTGCCGATGACGGAGGTGGCGGCGATCGCTCACGAGGCCGGTGTGCCGCTCGTCATCGACAGCACCCTCGCCACTCCCGTGCTGCAGCGCCCGAAAGACTTCGGCGCCGACTTCGTCGTGCATTCCGCCACGAAGTTCCTCGGCGGGCACGGCTCTTCGATCGCCGGCGTGATCGTCGACCTCGGCACCTTCGACTTCGGTGCCGAGCCGCAGAAGTGGCCGCAGTTCACCGAGCCGTACAAGCGAGTCGGCGGCGTCGTGCTGTGGGAGCGTTTCGGCCGCGACAGGAGCGCCTTCCTCATCTACGCGAAGACCAAGTGGGTGCACGACCTCGGCCCATCGCTCTCACCGTTCAACAGTTTCCAGATCCTGCAGGGCATCGAGACGCTCGACCTTCGCGTCACGCGACAGACCGCGTCGGCCCTCGCCATCGCGGAGTTCCTCGCCGGGCATCCCGCCGTCTCGAAGGTCAACCACCCGGGACTCGTGTCCAGCCCGTACCACGAGCTCGCAGCCCGTTACCTTCCGCGAGGAGCGGGAGCGGTGTTCTCGTTCGACGTCTTCGCCGGGGAGGACGCGGTCGAGACCGTCATCGACTCGCTCGAGGTCTTCTCCCTCGTCGCCAACATCGGCGACGTCCGGAGTCTCGTGATCCAGCCGGCCACGACCACCCACAGCCACCTCACCGCCGAGCAGCTCGTCGACGCAGGCTTCTCGCGCGCCACGATCCGGCTCTCCATCGGCCTCGAAGACGTTCAGGACCTCATCGGCGACCTGGGCCGCGCGCTGGACGCGGTCACCCCAGCCGGCTCCGTCACGCCCGCGTAGGCCGCAGCCACCGGTCGTGACGTGCGGTGAGAAGGCGTCGTAATCGGGAGGGAGCACGGCGACCGGTCTGTCGGAGGCCGGTGAGAGGCTTGCGGCATGACGGTGCACACGACGACGCTCGACGTTCGGGGCCCCTGGTCGCTCGAGACGAGCAAAGCCTTCTGGGAGGGGTTCGCGCCCGCGGCCCTCGGCGAGCAACCCGGCTCGGGCGAGCTGGGCACGGTGTTCGTGGCCGAATCCGACTGGCAGCGCGTCGCCGTCACGGTCACGCAGCACGACGGCACCGCGACGCTCACGCTCGACGGGTCGGGCGACCTCGAGGCGGCTGCGACGCAGGTCGCGAGGGTCCTGTCGCTCGACGTCGACGCCCGCGGCTGGCCCGAGGTGGGGCGTCGCGATCCTGTGATCGCCGACGCGCAGCGGCGTCTGCCCGGCCTTCGACCGTGCGGCTTCCACTCGCCCTACGAGGCCGCCGCCTGGTCCGTGCTGTCGCAGCGCGTGCGGATCCGGCAGGCCGCCTCGATGCGAAACGACCTCGTCGCCCGCCACGGCGACGACGGGGCCTTCCCTCCCCCGCAACGCTCCGGGGGCTGACGCTCGATCTGCCCGGCCGCAAAGAGGAGTACCTCCACGCGGTGGCCGAGGCGGCGCTCGACGGTGTCCTCGACGGAGCGGCACTTCGCGCCCTGTCACCAGCCGAGGCCCTCGAGCGCGTTCGCGGGGTCCTCGGCCTCGGCCCCTTCGCGGCCGAACTCGTCGTCATCCGAGGCGCCAACGCCCCCGACGTCGTGCCGCAGAACGAGGGCCGTCTCAGCGCCGAACTCGTCGAGCAGTACGGCGACGACCGTCCCGTCGCCGAGATCACCGACGCCTGGCGGCCGTTCCGCTCCTGGGCCTCGGTCCACCTCCGCGCCCTCCGCGAGTACCGCACGCGCGAGATCGAGCGCGGCCGACCCTCCCCGTGACCTCCCGTCCGGCCGCCCGGTCCTCCTGCTCGACTCCTAGGAGCGGAGCGCGATCACGTGGTCGAGGACGACGTCGGCAACCTGTCGCTTCGAGCCCTCGGCCTCGCCCACGATCGTGCCCGAGGAGTCGAGCAGGATGACGGCGTTGTCGTCGGTCCCGAAGCCGGCGGCCCAGCCGACCGAGTTGACGACGAGCAGGTCGGCGCCCTTGCGACGGGCCTTGCGGCGACCGAGTTCGAGCAGCTCGTCGCGCGACGGCGCCGTCTCGGCCGCGAAGCCGACGACCGTCAGCCCTTCGCGGCCGAGCGCGGCCAGGCCCTGCAAGATATCCGGATTCTTGACCAGGTGCAGCGTCAGGGCGTCGCCGTTGTCGTCCTTCTTGATCTTCGCCTCCGAGACCGTCGCCGGCCGGTAGTCGGCCACAGCGGCAGCCATCACCACCACGTCGGCGACCTCGGCCGCGCTCTCGACGGCCAGCGCCAACTCCGATGCGGTCTCGACCCTCACCACGGTCAGTCCCTCGGTCTCCACCTCGAGGTGGGCCGCTACGAGGGTCACGTGCGCCCCGCGGTCGGCGGCGGCTCGCGCCAGGGCGACACCCTGCTTGCCGCTGGAGCGGTTGCCCAGAAACCGCACCGGGTCGAGAGGTTCGCGTGTTCCGCCGGCCGATACCACCACCTCGAGCCCGGCGAGATCGCGAACGGTCGCCACCGGTTCTGCCACGGCGGCCAGCGCGGCAGCCACGATCGCCTCGGGTTCGCTCATCCGCCCGACCCCGCTGTCGGCGCCGGTGAGCGCCCCGGAGTCCGGTCCGACGAACACGATGCCCCGCGAGCGCAGCGTCGCCACGTTGGTCGCCGTCGCGGCATTGGCCCACATCTCGGTGTGCATCGCGGGCGCCACGACGACCGGCGCCCTGGTCGCGAGGACCGTCGTGCCGAGGAGGTCGTCGGCGAGCCCGGTCGCGAGCTTCGCGAGCGTGTGAGCGGTCGCCGGAGCGATGACGACGAGGTCGGCCTTCTGTCCGAGCGCGACGTGGCGGACCGCGGCGACGTCGTCGTACAGCGAAGCGGTGACGGGGTTCCGGCTGATCGCCTCGAGCGTCGGCAGCCCCACGAACTTCAGGGCGGCCTCCGTCGGGACGACGTGGACGTCGTGACCGGCCTTGACCAGGAGCCGGACGACTCCGACCGCCTTGTACGCGGCGATGCCGCCCGAGATGCCGACGACGACGGTGAGCCTTTCGGCCATGGTGCTCCTCGTGTATGGGCGGACCGTGCAGCCCGCGCCTCTATCCTGTCCGAGTGTGCACCGTCATCGTGAGCTTCGACCCCGAGGCCGCCTGGCCCGTCGTTCTCCTCGGTCTCCGCGACGAAGCGGTCGACCGCCCCTGGGATCCCCCGCCGCCTGGTGGCCGGAACTCGGCGAGACGGTCAGGGGCGTGCGCGATCGGGAGGCAGGGGGCGCCTGGCTGGCGACGAACCAGAACCCGCCGCGGGCCTCGGTCGTGCTGAACCGGCACGAGCAGTTCGCGGAGCCGACCGGCGGCTACACCTCGCGCGGCACTCTGCCGCTCGCAGCGGTGACCGGCGCGCCGACCGGGCCCGAGCATCCTGCGACCCGCGCCTACAACCTCGTCTCGGCCGACGCCTCAGGCGTGACCTTCACCCGCTGGGACGGAACCGCGGTGCAGACGCAAGCACTGCCGCCGGGCGTCCACATGATCACCCACGAGGGGCCCGATGTGGCCTCCGTCCCCCGCGAACTCCGTTGGCTCCCCGAGTTCCGCCGAGCGGAGCGGCCGTCCGGATCGCTCGGGTCGGGTTCGTGGGGTGACTGGCTCGCGATCCTGCGCACCAGCTCGTCCCTGCCGACCGACGACCCCGAGGCCCTGTTCCGCAGCGACGTCATCGACGGCCACCACTACGCGTCGCTCTCGGTGTCGCTGCTCGCTCTTGCCGACGACGACGTCTGGCTGCGGCACGCCCGGCTCGACGAGCCCGGCCACCTCGAGGGCACCCTCGACTGGCAGTGAGCGGCGTCACGAAACGTCACGTCGCCCCGAAAAGGCGCTGAGGCGCGCAGGATCGAACGGTGACAGACCAGCCGTTCGACTCGATCCGCTCCCCGCGGAGGCGCCGCGCGGAACCGCCGTGCTGCTCGGCGGCGGTGCTCCCGACGGCGACCTCGACCATCTCACCGATCATCTGCTGCTGTCGGGCTTCTCGGTGGCGCTGGTCGCCGACGTCGCCGTCGACCCGGTCGCCGCGCGATCGACGGCGCTCCGGATCGTGCAGGACACGACGACCGAGCGCCCCCACGTGCTCATCGGCTCCGGGGTCGGCGCCACTCTGGCCGCCGACATCGCCGCCACCCGCCCGGTGGGGCTCGCCGCCCTCGTGCTGGCCAACGTCGTCACGCCGGCGTCCCGCGGTGTGACGATCCCGCGCGGCATCGCGCTGCCGAAAGCCCGCGACGTCCTGCAGCCGGTGCTCTTCTTCCACGGCGACACGGACCCGATCACCGACATCGCGGACGCCGCCAACTGGGCCACCCAGCTTCCCTTCGGAGCGGTCAGGATCGTCCAGCGCGGCGGACACGGCGTGCTCGGCGGTGAGGAGCGACGCTCGGTCGCCGCGTCGATCGTGCTCTTCCTCGAGCGGCAGCGCGCCGGGGCCCCCGTGCTGAGCGACGGATTCGCGTAGGACGCGACTCGGTCGTCACTCGCACGAGGAGCCTCACGGCCTCTGCCTCGGGCGCCCGCCCTACTCCGGACGGACCGTCAGCGTCTCCAGCCCGGAGTGTCGCGTGCCTCCCGAGACCGTCACGGCGACGTAGCGGGTCACGGCGTGAACTCCCACGTCCGAGGCACCGTCACCGCCGCCGTGGTGTCCACGATCGGTACCGTTGACCGGCGTGTAGGTGAGGCCGTCGCTGCTGACCGACACCGTGACGTCGCGCGGCGTGCCACCGGACCACTTCGTGGCGACCGAGGCGACCCGTTGCGGCGACCCGAGGTCGACCACCATCCGGCCGCTCGCGCTCGAGTCTCCGTGAGCGTTCGACGCACCGGTGGATCCAGGGGTCCACACCGTCGAGTCGTTGCCGTCGACGGCGAAGCCGGGATCACTCATGCCCGCGGGGAGCGGGCTCGTCGGGAACGTGGTGCGCCCCAGCGCGAGGTCGGCGATCGGATACGCCTCGCCGGATCGCGTCGACACCTGGCTCGTCCTGCCCGGCGAAGCGGTCACATGCAGCGTGGTGCGAGTGCCGACCTGCGCGATGTTCAGGTCGACCGGGCGCACGCCCTTCGGCGCCGTCACCGTGAGATGCTGAGCATCTTCGACGCGGAACACCAGGCCGGCCGGCACGCCGCCGCCGTGGCGAGCGGACACGGTGAACCTCGTCGGCTCGACCGCCGCGCCCGCCGCAGGCACGCTCGCGGCATAGGTCACTCCGCTCGCGGTCGCCGTCTGCGTGCCCGGGTACAGGGCGAGGGAGTCGCCGCGCTTCGGTACCTGAACCGTCCCGGCGACGGGATCGCCGGACAGGTTGAACAGGCTGAGGTAGCCGTCGGCGTCGCTCGCGGCCAACGCCTTCTGCGACGTCACGACGCCTGGCCGGTCGGCGAGCCGCTTCGTCGCCTTCGCGTCGGCACCCGCGTAGCCTTCGACGACCATGCCCGCGCTGCCGCTGGCGGGCCCGTCCGACAGGACGACCTGGTCGGCACGCACGGTGATCGGGTTCGTCGAGCCGCGCACGACCAGCCCAGCCTCACCGTCGATCGACAGCCAGTTGCCGGTGCTGTCGACGCCGTCGAGGCCGTAGCTGGCGACGTCGGTCCAGGTCACGCCGTCCAGGGAGGTCTGCACGCGGTAGGCGCTGCCCGCCGACGCCTCCCAGTAGAGGTCGACGTGGTCGAGCTGGGTCGGCGCGCCGAGATCGACGGCGACCGACGAGTCGCCGCGGGTGCGATCGGCCCGTGACACCGCCCAGCGGGTGGTGTAGTCGCCGTCGGTCACCTTGGCGGCGGGATACGCGGGATCCGCGGACGAGGCGGTCACCGGTTTGCCGAGCGCGGCGTTGGCCGTTCCGCTTCCCGCCTCGAGCTCGAAGAGCGAGTAGCCGTACGTCGGCTGCCCGGTCACTCCGAGCATCCGCACGTGCCGGGCCGTCGTCGCCGGGAAGGTCAGCTTGTCCACGCGGGTGACTCCCGCAGGCGGGGGCGTCGCCGGTGCCGTGTCGGCCGCCTCGAGGGTCTTCGTCCCCTCGGCAGAGGTGTAGCTCCGGTCACCGTCGAGACCGGGCACGCCCGGCATGGTCAGATTGTTCACGGTCAGACGACCCTCGCCGGCGGCGGTGCCCGAGGTGGCGTACACGACCGTGCCCGTGGGCAGAGTCGTCATGCCGGCGTAGCCCGAGTTCGTCGCGAACAGGCTCGCCGACGCGTCGAAGCCGTCGCGCAGCTGCGAGTAGGTCTCCGCGTAGCGGTTCTGCACGGCCTGCGTCGTGCTCGGGAGGAAGACGGGCGTCGTACCCCCGATGTTGAGCAGCCAGTCGTCGTGCTCGGGTTGCCAGGCGAACTTCGTGAAGCCGGGCTTGCTCACCGCACCGGCCCAGGCGTTCTGGGTCTGGTCGTTGACGAGGCCGACGTCGCTGCCGTGATCCGTTGCCCCGCCGGCCGCGGCGTACAGCTGGTCGGTCGACGCGGCCTTGACCTGGTGACCGGTCGACAGGCGCCACTCGTGCAGCAGATAGCTGATCGCGACTTCGGCTCGCGCCTCAGGTTCGTACTTCGCCTCCCCGAGAACTTCGTCAGCCGGTCCGCCGGCGCATAGGCCTGGTACGGAGCGAGGCGCTTGGCCAGCGCGTTCTCCGCCGTCGCCGCATACCGATCGCCCTGCACCTGCGACAGGAACGCGAGCGGGATCACGTCGCGCCCGTAGAGGTGTTCGCGGTCTTCCACCATGGGCATCAGCGGTTCACCGGCGTCGCTCATCACGCTGAGAATCGTCTTCCAGAGCTCGTCGCCGTTCGGCTGCTCGGTCAGGACCTCGGGCATCTTCGTTCCGGAGAGGAGGAACTGGATCGAATTGCGCCCTGAGGTGCGCCACAACTCCTCCTGGTAGTGAGGCCCGAACGAGCCGTGATTCTCGACGATGAAGGTGTCGTGGAGGTTCCCGGCGGTGTTGTCGGAGACGGGCACGCCGTCGACCTTCGTCGGGTTCGCCTGATCGGCGGCGGGAAGCCCGGATTCGTTGCGGCTCCAGGTGCCGAAGGCCGTCCTCCAGGCATCGCTGGGGTCGTCCTTTCCTGCCCAGGCGATGCCGGGGGCGATCCCCTGCGCGTACACGCCCATCTCTTCGAGCTTCGTGTCGCCGCGGGACCCGCCCGTCAGCCCGTTCGGCGTCCAGCTGCCCGAAGCCGGGTCGTCGGCCGTGCCGAGCCCGGTGTTGTAGGCGGCCTGGCCGCTGGTGATCGCGTCGACGTCGTCCCGGGTCTGCTGATCGAGCTCGGTCCAGAGGAGGTGAGCCGCCAGCGTGAAGTACGACTCGAACGTCGAGTCCCAGAACAGCGTCTTGCCCCACTCCGTGCCGCCGGCCAGCCGGTTCGACGCGGCGTAGTGCGCGATCGTCGCCAGAGTGTGCTGTCGCAGCGTCGCCTTGTCGATCCCCGCGGCCTTCGCGTCGTAGTCGCCGCGGGTCAGGAGGACGGCGTTGCCCAGCACGACCGCGAAGTTCTGATCGGCGAGCTTATAGATGCCCTTGGCCGGGTCGTACTGGGTCTCGGCCCAGCGCGTGTGGCGCAGCAGCGCCTGGTAGTACGCCTGAGCCGTCCCGTCGTGAGCAACGGCCGCGGCCGTGGCGCGGGTGGGCGGCGCGACGGCGCCGGTCACGGTCGAGTGACCGCCGCCGCCGTGTCGGCCGGCATCGGCAGCGGCGGCCGTGACCGCGCGCGATCCCGTGCCCGCGGTTGCGTACGCCGGGGCCGTGATCAAGCCCAGGCAGAGAACCGAGGACAATCCGAGCGCCGTGATCAGGCGTGTGGACATCTTCATGTGAAGAACCCCTTCATTGGTATGACAACGCTGTCATAAACAGCAACTCTAGCGGCATTCGGCACGAGCCTCAAGAGGGTCCGCGGTCCCATGACGAGAGGGAGAAGTCATCCCTTGACATTTCGTTTGGTACCTGACGATACTCGTTTGGTACCAAACGAATGGGCTATTCGGCCCGGAGAAGGGGAAAGACACCATGCCTGAACGCATCGCATTGATCACCGGAGCCAACCAGGGCGTCGGCAAGCAGGTCGCCACAGAGCTGGCCGAGCACGGGGTGACCGTGCTCGTCGGGTCGCGCGATCTCGGTCGCGGCGAGGAGGCCGCAGCCGAGATCGGGGCGGGAGCCCGCGCCGTCCAGATCGACGTCACCGATCCTGCCTCGATCGCCGCTGCGGCCGCATTCGTCGACGCGGAGTTCGGCCGCCTCGACCTGCTCGTCAACAACGCCGGCATCTCGAACGTGGGTGGCGGCGACCGGACCCCGAGGAGAACGCGAGTCGATCGAAGGCGAGCACCGCGTCGCTCGACGAGATCCGGGCCGTCTGGGACGTCAACGTCTTCGGCGTCGTCGCGGTCTACCAGGCGATGCTGCCCCTGCTCCGCAAGGGCGTGGACGCCCGCATCGTCAACGTCTCGAGCGGTGTCGGCTCGTTGACCGCCAACGCCGATCCGACGTACCCGTACCACTCGATATACGGCCCCGTGTATCCGGCCTCGAAGGCGGCGGAGAACGCCATGACGCTGGCGATGATGATCGAACTGGAGGGGACCGACATCAAGATCAACCTCGTCTCGCCGGCGTTCACCAGCACGGCCCTCAACAACTTCGCCGGAACCGAATCGATCGAGGACGGATCCCGCGAGGTCGTGCGGGTCGCGCTCCTCGGCAAGGACGGCCCGACCGGCACCTTCACGCGCTGGGAGGACACCACCATTCCGTGGTAACCATGTCGGGTGCCTGACGAATCGGAAGACCACAGCGACTCGGTCGGCGGCTGGGCGAAGAAGTACTACCTGACGTCCCGCGCGCTGATCGAGTCGACCCTGCGCCCCTACGACATCGGCCGGACGCAGTGGTACGTGCTCCACCAGCTCGTGACCTACGGGCCCACCCTGCAGCGCGACCTCGGCCAGCTTCTCGAACTCGAGCGGGCGACCCTGAGCGGAATCGTGACGGCTCTCGTGCGCAAGGGGCTCGTGACGCAGGAGGCCGACGCCACCGACCAGCGGCAGCGCGTGCTCCGCATCACCGACGCCGGCCGGGCCCTGTGGAGCGAGCTCCCCGATCCGATCGCCATCTCGTCGTCGGTGGCCTTCGGCGGCGCCGATCCGGCCGACCTCGCCGCTGCGCGCCGAGTGCTGCAGGAGGCCACACGCCGCCTCAACGCGCACATCGCGCCGCCCTCCTGACCAGAAGCAGGCGCTTTTACGTCGAACAGGCGAACTAGATCGCCTGTTCTGCGTAAAAGCGCCTGTCTTCGGGCGACGCCAGGCGGTCGGCGATCCGGTAGGCGAGCTGCCGCACCTCGGGGATGGCGACGGTCTCCCAGAGCGCGCCCTTGAGCGCCGCGCCGATCGCGAAAAGACGGTCGGAGGGCACCCCCGACGAGTCGACCAGGGCGCCGGAGGCGTCGGTGTCGAAGCCGATGCCCGTCGGGTCGGGAGCGACGAGGCCGGCGTCGAGGAGGGCGTCCACGAGCCGACTCCAGCCCCGAGACGCAACCGAAGCGGGGCCGGTGCAGTTGATCGCGACGTCGAACGACGTTCCGGCGACACTCGGCGACAGCGTCAGGGCGCCCGACTCGATCAAGGCCGACACCTCGGCCCAGACCGCCTGCGCCATCCGGTGACGGTGGACGTCCCAGCGCCGCGCGACGTGGTCGAGGAACCGCCGCCGATCGGCGACGGACAGCCTCTGCCACAGAGTCTGGACCTGCGGGCGCACGCCGTCGAGCACGGCCTGCCACGGGGATCCTGCGCCCTTCGCCGCCCGGAGCTGAGCGCCGAACGCGGAGATCATCTCGCCGAGGGTCGCGACCTCGTCGCCCAACCCCGGCCCGGCCGCCGCAGGCTCGGGCAAGTGCACGGCGGGAAGCAGGAGGCGACGGCTCGTCGCGGTCAGTCGGACTCCCGGCATGCGTCGCGCGAGAGACGTCGCCACGTCGATCATGGTCAGGCCGGTGCCGACCAGGAGGACCCGGTCGGACGCGGTGACCCCGTCGAGTGCGCCCGGCGCCCAGGGGTCGTCGAGGGAGCGCGCGGCCCCCGTCGCGACGGTGCCGGGTGCGGGGTTGCCGAGGGCGAGCACCGCGCTTTCCGCGGTCAACGACGAACCGTCGGCCAACGCGACCGTCACCCCGGCGGACGACGGCAGGATCCCGACGACCTCGCCCTGCAGAAAAGTCACCTCGGTCGGCGACGACGCGAGCAGCCCCGCGAACTGCGACTCGACGTAGTCGCCGAAGACGCGGCGCGGCACGTACGAACCGGCATCGGCGGGCGTCCCGTCGACGTCCCGCCAGCCGGCGCGGTCGAGCCAGCGCAGGAACGCCTCGTCGTCGGTGGCCGAGAGGCTCATCTTGCCGGCGGGGCTGTTCAGGCGGTGGTGCGGCTCGGCGCGGCCGTAGGCGAGGCCGCGTCCGACGACGGGCTCCCGCCCGACGACAGTGACGTGCAGGGCCGGGAGGCCGAGGGCTGCGGACCGGTCGCGCAGCGCGAAGGTCGCGAACACTGCCGCCGCACCACCGCCCACGATGACGACGGAGGATTCAGAGGAGCTCATCGGGAGGCCTTTCGTGTCGGACTGTCATCGACGACGCTACCGACTGCGGCCACGCGCTCCCTACGCCCGAGCGGCCAGCTGCGTCGAACACGCCTCCGCGGCCACCCACGAGAGCATGGCGCACTTGACCCGCATCACGAACTTCGAGACGCCCTGGAAGGCCACGGCGTCACCGAGGAGGTCTTCGTCGGGCTCGCCGGCGCCCTTGGAGCGCATCATGGCGCGGAACGCATCGGTGCGCTCGGCGAGCTCGGCCAGCGTCAGGCCCGGTGCCAGCTCTGCCAACACCGATGCCGACGCCATCGAGATGCTGCAGCCGTCGCCCTGCCAAGCCAGCGTCGTGATCGTGCCCGTGTCGGGGTCGAGGGCGACGCGGACAGTGATCTCGTCCCCGCAGGTGGGATTGCGTTCGTAGTGCTCGGCGTCGGCGCCGTCGAGGGGGCCGTCGCCCGTGCGCGCCTTCGCGTGATCGAGGATGACCTGCTGGTAGAGGCCTGCGAGTGCGTCGGGCATCAGGCCACCCCGAAGTAGGCGCGAACCTCGGCGACGCCGGCCAGCAGGCGGTCGACCTCGTCGTCGGTCGAGTAGAGGTAGGTCGACGCCCGCGTGGTGGCGGTGAGCCCGAGCCTGCGGTGGAGCGGCTGGGCGCAGTGGTGGCCGACCCGCACGGCGATGCCCTGCGCGTCGAGATACTGCCCGACGTCGTGGGCGTGGGCGCCTGCGACGTCGAAGCTCGCCAGACCCGAGCGCGACACGCCGGCGGGCGGCCCGACGACACGGATGCCGGGGATCACCGACAGCCCGCTGACCAGTCGCTCGGCGAGCCGCTCCTCGTGGGCTTCGATGGCGGGCAGGCCGACGGCCTCGAGGTAGCGGATCGCCTCGCCGAACGCCACCGCCTGCGACACCGGCTGGGTGCCGGCCTCGAAGCGCTGCGGCGCCGGCAGGAAGTCGGTCTTCTCCATCGTCACGGTCGTGATCATCGACCCGCCGGTGCGGAAGGGGGCAGGGCGTCGAGGAGCTCCCTGCGGCCCCAGAGCACCCCAAGCCCGGTCGGGCCGAGCATCTTGTGCGCGGAGAACGCCGCGAAGTCGACGCCGAGGGCCGTGAAGTCGAGCGGGCGGTGCGGCGCCGACTGGCAGGCGTCGAGCACCACCAGCGCGCCGTGATCGTGGGCGAGCTCGACGAGCTGCTCGACCGGGGCGACGAAACCGGTGACGTTGGAGACGTGCGCGAAAGCGAAGATCTTCGTGCGGTCGGAGACGACCGCCGCGGCGTCGTCGATTGTCCACGTGCCGTCGTCGCGGACGGGCACGTAGCGGAAGGTGGCGCCGGTGCGGGCGGCCAACTCTTGCCAGGGCACGAGATTGGCGTGGTGCTCGGCCTCGGTGACGACGATCTCGTCGCCGGGTGCCAGCACGAAGCGTTCGGCCGCGGGGCCGCCGCGACCGAGGGTCGCGTTGCCGATGCCGTAGGCCACCAGGTTGAGGGCGTCGGTCGCGTTCGACGTCCAGACGACCTCGTCGGCGGACGAGGCTCCGACGAAGCGGGCGACCGTCTCCCGGGCGTCTTCGTAGGCCTCGGTCGCGAGGGCGGCGAGCGTGTGGGCCCCGCGGTGGACGGCAGCGTTGGTCTCCTCCAGGAACCGGCGCTCGGCGTCGAGGACGACGACCGGACGTTGAGCCGTTGCGCCCGTGTCGAGGTACGCGAGCGGGAAGCCGTTCACCTCCTGCTGGAGGCCGGGGAAATCGCTGCGGAGAGAGCTGAGGTCGAGGGGCGTGCTGGTCGTCACACCTTCAACGATTGCACAGAAGTCTGATTTGTCGACTCCTGTTTCGCCTCCAGCGTCAGCGCCTGTTCGGCCGGCATTTTCCGCTCGACGGACCAGGATGAGGGTTCGAACCGCTTCTTGATGGTCAGGAAGGGTTTCTCGATCACGAAGTGGCTGCCGACCGCAACCAGCATCGCCGCTCCGAGCATCACGAACTTGCCGGTGAGGCCCGCCACGAACGGGTCGAGCAGGGCCATGACGATCATGTGCCAGAGGTACAGGGAGTACGACACGTTGCGCCCGAACCAGGCGAGCGGTCGCACGCCCAGGAACGACCCCACGAGCGTGGGGCGCGACACGACGCCAGCGATCAGCAGGGTGGTCGCAAGGCCGACCGCCGGCAGCACGAGGCCGAAGAAGCTCGGCTCGTTCTTCCAGTCGTCGCCGATCAGACGCGAATTGCCGATCAGGATCGCGATGAGGACGATCCCGACGAAGCCCACCCAGGCCGAGGTGCTCCCGATCCTGCCCGCGAAGAAGGCTCGTGCCCGCTCGTGGGTGAGGGCGAGCGCCAGCACGCAGCCCATCATCAGCGGGGCGACGTTCGCGACCGGGCTGAAGTAGATGTCGGGGGTCGCGATGCCCTTGGGCGTGGCATAGAGGAAAAACGCGAGAGCGCAGGATGCCACGACCGCCGCGGCGCCGAACCACGCGAGGGACCGACGCCGGAAACCCTTCCACAGCAGGAAAGACAGGATAGGCGGCCAGACGAGGTAGAACTGCTCCTCCATGGCCAGGCTCCAGCCGGGGGCGAAGACGCCCTGCGACAGGTGCGCGTAGGCGCGGGCGAAGTTGCCGGTGTAGGTGAGCGCGACGAAGGCGGCGGGCCAGGCGTCGAGATCGTTGTAGGTGTAGTCGCCGACCAGCGGCCACAGGGTGACGGCGGCGAGCACGACCACCAGCAGGGTCGGGTAGAGCCGGAGGACCCGGCGCACCCAGAACCGCCCGAGCCGGATCGTGCCGGTCTGGCGCTGCTCCTTGAGCAGGAGCGAGGTGATGAGGTACCCCGACAGCACGAAGAACACGTTGACGCCCACGAAGCCGCCGGAGAAGCCCGGCACGTGCAGGTGGTAGAGCACCACGCCGATAATGGCGAGGGTGCGGAGCCCGTCGAGCGGGAGCACGCGGGCTCCCGCCTTGGGCTGGGTCGGCTTGGGGTTGGTGGTCGCCGGCTGTGTCAGGGTCGTCGTGGCCATCCCGACAGTGAACTCTGTGACCCTTGGAATTGCTGGTAACAAATTGCTGAGAACGCTAAGAGCGACCGGGCGCGGACTCGGGCTCGGACTCGGGCTCGGGCTCGGGCTCGGACTCGGACTCGGACTCGGGCGACGCGCGCTGCGCGCTGCGCGCGCTCGCCTCTGCACTCGGTCACGGCGGTCGCAGGAGTGGGACCCCGACGCCCCCGAGGAGCTTGGCGAGCCTGCGGGGTTCGTGCAGATCGCGCCAGTCGCAGCGCGTGAACCCGCGCACCTCTGGTCGACGGCGTATCCGGTCTTCGCGTCTCTTTTCTCTGACCACCACCTCGGCCGGTGTCAGACGACCGAGGTAACGCGCCTCGGTGTATTTCACGACGCCGTCGAATTCCAGCATGGCCCCCTGCGCATCGAACCAGAAGTCGACCTCGCCGATCGCGCCCCGCTCGTCGAAGAACGGTCTTTGCAGGACGGGTTCTGGCGCTCCGATCTCGTCGAGGACGACCCGAGCGAAGGATTCGCCGGGCGACTGTGACTGCGGCGAGGCGAAAGCCAGGGCACGAGCGGCCGCCTTCGCTGCCCGGGCCCGAGGCCGTTCGCCGAGGCTGGCCGCGACAGCCGAGGAGTCGCCGCCGCAGCGAGCAAGGATGCAGTCGAGGATCGTGACGGCGTCGGCGCGTGGCGCGCTCAACGCGATGTCGGCGCCGGTTCGGGCCAACGAGGTGACGCGAATCCCTCCGATCTCGACCACGTCGTTCGGGCTCAGGCCTCCCGCGTGTTTGACGACTCCGGGCCAGGACTGTGTTCTCCGGCGGGCTGGATCGATGACGTGCACGCGTGATGGCTGGGGCCCGAGGCTGGGGAGACGATGCAGCGCCGCCGCCGATGCGTGCGAGACCACGACCCGCGGGCGAAGGCGCGCCACGGTGGCGCGGACCTGCAGGACGTGCTGCTGACGAGGCGTGAGGAAGCGAACGCCGCAGCCTCGACATAGGCCGCGGTGTGGAGGCGAATGAGCTCATCACGTCGCGCCCCGCGGTGGAGCGCATCGTTGTGGCGGCGGTCGCTTGGAAGCGTACGGAGGATGTTCGGTTCCGGCATGCGTCAAGCGTGGCGCGCAGACGGCTCTCGGCGGCACGCCGCGAAGGAACTGTGGACGACGCGCCGGGCGCCGTCGTCCTGGGGAGGAGAGCTTGCGGCCCTGGCACCACGCCCCTGGTTGGCACCGAGCGCGCGCTTGGTGCCAACCAGGGCGCGTGGTGCCGGCCGGAGGTTGCCAGGGGCTGTGGTGCCAACCAGGGGGCGCGGTGCCAACCAGGGCGCGTGGTGCCGGCCGGAGGCTGCCAGGGGCCGTGGTGCCACCCAGGGGGCGCGGTGCCAACCAGGGGCCTGGTGCCGGCCGGAGGTTGCCAGGGGCTGTGGTGCCAACCAGGGGGCGCGGTGCCAACCAGCGCGCGCGGCGCCAACGCGATAGCGAGCGGCACGTGCGCAGCGCGCCGCTCGGGGCTAGAGGGGCCGGGCAGGCACGCCGACGACGGTGGCACCCGGGGCGACGTCGCGGGTGACCACGGCGCCCGCCCCGACGCGGGCGTCGGAGCCGACCGTCACGGAGCCGAGCACGGCGGCGCCGGCACCGATCTCGACGCGGTCGCCGATCGACGGATGGCGCCGGCCGCCCGGGCCCGGCCCGCGGCCGCCGAGCGTGACGCCGTGGTAGATCAGCACGTCGTCGCCGACGACGGCGGTCTCGCCGATCACGACACCCATGCCGTGGTCGATGAAGAGGCGCCGCCCGATCGTCGCTCCGGGGTGGATCTCGATGCCCGTGAGCGACCGGGCGACCTGCGACAGCACGCGGGCCAGCAGCCGGGCGCCGGGGAAGGGGCGGGCGCGCCAGAGGCGGTTGGTGACCCGGTACGCCCAGACGGCGTGCAGACCGGAGTAGACGAGGACGATCTCGAGGGCCCCTCGGGCGGCAGGATCGCCGGCTCTCGCCGCCCCGACGTCGTCGCGGAGCCGCGCGATCAGTCGCACGGGCGGACCCTCGGGAACCCGGAACGGCACGGCCGGGACACGCTGGAGCCGTTCGTGTCGCGCATTCGGCCTCTCGTTCCGTCGTCGCTGGTGGACGGCTCGATTCTAGGCGGTGGCGAGGCCCTCTCCGGCGGGTCTCCCCCTCGTGGCACCGCCCGTTCTGGGGATTCCGGGCCGTGTCGCGCCACCTTAGAGTGGCAACGGAGGTTCCGAGGGGAACCCGGGAGGGGAAGGCCATGAAGGCAGGCAGGATCACGATCTACGTCGCCCTCGTCGTCATCGGGAGCCTTCTGACGCTCGACGCCGTCCGACGCCTCGTCACGGGCGACTACCTCTGGTGGACGATCGAGGTGTTCGTGGCCGTCGTCGCCGCCCTTCTGGCCCACCGCGTGCGCGTGCGCCGCCCGGGCCGCGACCTCGAGCCCAGCTGACGCCGCGCCACGACGTGAATCAGCCGCCACACCCTGCCGGTGCAGGGGACGACGGCCGCGAGCGAGCGGGCTCCGACTCAGCGGGCGCCGCGCCGGCTAGAGAGTGGCGAACGAGGCGACCTGGATGTCCAGATCGACGATGAGCGACAGCATCCTGCCGTTGTGCAGCGTGCGGAACTCGTACTGCCCCTCGCCGATCTCCTGCGGTTCGGCCCAGGCGAGCGCCAGCCGGCTGCGGTGGTCGAGACCGGAGTGGATGGCCAACCAGCGGATGATCTGGGCGCGCTCGTCGCGGATCGCGCGGGTCCGCACCGAGCGGCGGTAGCTGACGACGGCGGCGACGAGGGTGAAGACGACGCCGGCCGCCAGCGCGATGATCTTGGCCGTGGCGTCGAGCGGCAGGAGCGCGGCGATGATGATGGTCTGGACGGCCGTGAGCAGGAGGGTCGAGTCGAGCATCGAGTAGCGCCGCAGGGGACGCCGCGGCCGTTGCCGCAGCGGATGCTCGTGAGCGGCAGCTCGATTTCCCGAAGTGCGTCGCTGGCCGACGGATTGACGATCGTCACGATGGAACTCCCCTGGCCCGTCCATGGGCCCGACGCGGGTCCGCCCGACGGACCCACAGGCCCGCCCGTCGGGCCCACAGCAATGGTGGCCCCTCGAGGGAGGACAGGGAGGCCCCCGTCCGGGGCGACACACCCCCAGTTCGCGGGTGTTTCCGGCCCGCGGCGCACGGGCTTCCGGTCGCGACCGCGAGCGACCGCGAACGACCGGAGCGACCGGAGCGACCGCGAACGACTGCGAGCAACCGCGAAGAACGTGAAGAACGGCACCGACGGCCGCGACGTCACCAGCAGCGACGGCTCAGGATCACGGCGTCCGCGGATCCTCGAACTCCAGCACGCCTCGCGAAGCCGCCTCCTCGAGGGCGGCACGGACGGCGGGCTCAGGGGCGCGGGGCGGGACGTCGACGCACCAGAGCTGCGGGAAGCCGGACGGCGTGACGCTCGCCCCCAGGGTGCCGAGCCTCTCGAGGACGGGCTCGACGAGGTCGGAGCCCGCGAGCGAGATGATGCGGAAGCTGCGATGCCCGCCGGCGGTGATCCTGCGCTCGAACCGCAGGGTTCCGTCGGCGCCTCGGCTCGCCGCAACGGTGTCGCCGAGCGAGAGGTCGAGGGCGAACGCGGGCGTCTGATCGACGACGAAGCCGTCGCCGCTCGGATGCACGAGCAGGGGCTCGCTCGGCACGGGCGGCCAGCCGTCGTGGACGTCGAGCGCGACGGCGACAGAGAGGCTGCTGTCATCGGGCATGTTTCGACCCTAGGGCACGCCCGAGGGCCCGGTACTTGCTAGCCTGCCGTGGTGGCCACCCCCGACTTCGTCCTCGCTCTCCGCTCGAAGATCGGCACGGCGCCGCTCTGGCTCTCGGGCATCACGGCCGTGGTCGTCCGCGGATCGGAGGTGCTGCTGGTGCGGAGATCCGACAACGGCGCCTGGACACCGGTCACGGGCATCATCGACCCGGGCGAGAACCCGGCGACCGCCGCCGCGCGCGAAGTGCTCGAGGAGGCCGACGTCGAGGCGCGTCCCGTCCGGCTCGTGCTGGTCGACGTGACCGAGCCGATCGTCTACGCGAACGGCGACGAGAGCCAGTACCTCGACCTGACGTTCCGGTGCGACTACGTGTCGGGCACGCCCTTCCCGGCCGACGGGGAGAACACCGAAGCGCGGTGGTTCGAGGTCGACGACCTGCCCGAGATGTCGACCGACATGCGGGCCCGGCTTCAGGCGGGGCTCGACGACCGGCCAGAGGCGCGGTTCACGCTGTAGCGCCGACCCCGAGCGCATGCGCCGTCGGTGCACCCGCCGTCGGCGCGCGCAGCGTCGGCGCGCGCAGCGTCAGCGCGCGCAGCGTCAGCGCGCCCACCGTCAGCGCGCCCACCGTCGGCGCGCCCGCCTTCAGCACATCCGCCGTCAGCGCGTGACGTCGTGCAGGTGGTGGATCGGGTCGTGCACGAAGTACAGGGCCAGGGTCTCCACCGTGAAACCGCTCCCGTCCGAGCGGAGACCGGTGCGGCCGAGCTGCGAGTCGTCGACGCTCTCGAAGGCCCGGGCAACGGACTCGGCCGCGACGGTGAGTTCGCGGGCGACCGCCCGGGGATCCTGCGCCGCGTAGTCGTCGTCGACGGCGGTGGCGTCCTGGTCCCAGTTCTCGAAGGTGGGTGCGTCTTCGTTCAGCATGAGAGCGAGTCGGCCGTCGAACACGCGGAACACGTCGCGCACGTGGGCTCCGTACTCCAGCGGCGACCAGGTGGAGTCGTCGGGCCGCTGCCGTACGTCGGGCTCGGACACGCGCGCGGGCCACGCTGCGGCGTTGGCGCGAACGAGGCGCGGGACGTCGCGGAAGACGACCGCCGTGGCGTCGTAACCGCAGTCGGTGCAGGGGCTTCGAGAACCCAGGTCCAGTTCTTCGTGTCGGGAACGATCGGCATGCCCCGACGATAGGCGAAACCCCCGCCCGGCTGCCGCTGTCGCGACTGCCACGCGGGGGCCGTCGAGTGCCAATCACGGACACCGCGGTGACGCGCCGACCCGGCGGCCGAGCCGGGCCCGCCGAGCCGGCGCCCGGGCCGAGCCGGGCCCGCCGAGCAGGCGCCCGGGTCAGGGCTTGGCCGCGAGGGGCGTGTTGGCGTCGCCGGTCAGTTTGGGGTCGTGGTGGAACATCGGCCAGGCACCCTTCTTGTTGACGTTGGCTCCCTTGGCGCCGGCGTTCGTGAACTGGTAGTGGAAGAGGACCCCGCGGTTCTTGCCGTCGTAGCCGGCCAGCGTGAGGCCGATGGCTCCGTTGGGGTCGTTCGTCACGAGGGCGTTGTTCTGGAACCCGTAGCCCGCACCGACCTTGAGCACGATCTTCCCCGAGCGTCCGTCGATGATGTAGGTGCCGGTGACGGTCGGGACGATGACGTCCTGGTAGCCCAGCCCGGTGAGGTCGGCCGTGCTGATGCCGCCGTACACGCCGCCCGGGACGGTGACGCGCCAGGTGGCGTGACCGGTGGCACCGTCGATCGCGTACACGATGCTCGAGGCGTTGCTGACCCGCCCGGCCTGGACGATCCAGTTCTGGCCGGTGCCCTTCACGTCGGCGAGCGCCGGGCTCGAGTCGGAGATGCCGTGGAGGTCGTCCTTCCAGTTCAGGTAGCAGTTCCGGTCGAAGGCCATCAGCTTGTTGGTGTCAGAGGCCCCCTTCCAGTAGGTCCCGGTGCCGGCGACGATGCCCCAGCGCCCGGACGAGAGGAAGGTACCGACGGCCGGCGAGCTCTGCACGACCTGCGTGGTGTCGTACGAGCACCGCAGACCACCCCCTGATTGCCCGTGCCGGCATTGCCGGTGGACTTCAGGATCCGCAGGTGGCCGCCGTTCTTGTAGCGCTTGCCGAACGCGACTCCCGCGGTGGAGTCGCCCCTTCGACGATCACGTCGCGGCCACCGATGCCCAGGTCGGAGACGGCCGGGGTCGTGAAGTTGGTGTCGGCCTCGAACCAGGGGAACCCCCGGCCGACCTTGCCGGTCGCGGCGTCGATGAGATCCTGCGTCTGGCCCATCGCACCGCCGATGACGCTGGCGTTGGACTGCATGTTGCCGATCGCCAGGCCGGTCATGACGCCGACGGTGGCCGCCTTGCCGGGCTGCCCGGCGGGCTTGACCGACCAGGCGAGGTGCCCGGCGGCCGTGATGGCTCGGTAGCCGCCTCGCGTCGGCGATCCCGAATTGCCCTCGCCGAAGAAGACCCGCGCCGTCGACCCGGAGCCGAGGACCGACGCCGTCGAGTCGACGGGGATGCCGCCGGTCGAGACCGGCCAGCCGCTGACGTTCGTCCCGTCGCTGAGGTGGAAGGCGCGCTCGTAACCGGCACGGTCGCCGATCAGTACGGAGGAGCCTTTGCTGTCGAGCGTCGCCACCATCGGCGACGACTTCGCGACCGGCTTGCCTGCGATCCCGAAGTTCTTCGACCAGGCGAGCTTGACCGCGAGCCCGGTCGCCGCCTGAGCCGGTTGAGCCGTCAGCGCCGGGACCGCCACGATGCCACCGGTGGCGACCAGTGCTCCGGCGAGCAGGGCGCCGGCCACGCCTCGCCGTGTGGTCGTCTTCTTCGTCTTCCGTGTGCTCGCCCGTGAACCCATGGTTGTGCCCTCGCCCTGATCGCATCTCGCAGGAACGCGCCGAATACGCGAACCCGTTTACCCCTGTGTCCCCCGACATCGTGTCCCCCGACCTCGGCAACGGTACGTTGCGCGTCCCGGTCCGTCCATCCCTCCTTCAGGTGGCAGTGCGCCGTTCGTCGCGGGCCGGGCGCGCGTCGACCCGGGCGCGACCTCGGGATTCGGCTGTGGGTTCTCCGACCGGTGACGGCGGGCGGGCTGCGGGCGCTAGGTTCGAAGGGTGGTGAGATCGAAGTCCAAGCGCGCAGCCCTCGAGGCCGAGACGGTCGACCCCAGCCTGGTCGAGGGCGCCATCGCCGACGGACTCCTGATCGCTCGGTCGGCGGCGAGCATCGCCGTGGCCAACAGGATCATCGTGCGGGCGCTCCGAGAGCAGGAGACCTTCGATCGCGACGAGACCCGGAGGGCCGTGCGCGACGAGCTCGCCCACCTCACCCGCGAACAACGGGACCTCGCGACCCGGATGGTCGAGACGCGCACGAAGGCTCTGAAGTCGCGCGGTCGGTCTCGGCACCAGTTCGACTACCGGGCCGACGACAACAACGCGCTGGCCTCCCGCGAGACCATCTACACGACCATCGCGACGAGACTCGACGTGCTCGCCGACGATGCGGCCTACATCGACGAGATCGTGACGGCCGCACGCGACCGCGCCTGGAACGACATCGGCTCGACGATCATCAACCACGTGGAGAACGACGTCGTGGTCCCCGACGGAGACTACGACTCGCAGCGCGGCGAGCGGCTGCAGCAGCTCCTCGACATCGACCTCGCTGCGCTGGCCTCGGCCTCCTCGGTCCCCTCGGCCTCCTCCTCCGAACCGGTGCCGCCCGCCGCCCCCTGACTCGGACGCCCGCGCCGGCACCGGCACCGGCACCGGCACCGGCCGACCGCGGCGGGCCGTTCAGCGCGACTCGGCGACGGACGCGGCAGCACGCCCGGCCGCGACCGCCGCGGCCGTCTCCGCGTCGATCAGGTCGGCATTGACGGCGGCAGCGGCGGTGACGCCGGAGGCCGCGGCCATGACGACCTGCTGCATCGGTTCCGCCACGTTGCCGGCGGCCCAGACACCTGCGACCGCGGTCCGGCCGGTGGGGTCGGCGTCGAGGCGGGTGCCCGGCCGGAGCGGATGCGGGGTCGGCAGGAGGCCGACGGGGCGGAGGAACTCGGCGCGCACCCGGAAGCCCGGCGCGACGGCGAGAGCCTCGAGGGGCACGTGATGCCCGTCCGACATCGTGACCCCGGTCAGGCGGGAGGCCGCGCCGCGTACCGACTCGATCGGACCGGTGACGACCTCGATCCTGCGCGCTTCGAGCTTGTCGAGGTCTTCCGGCGAGAGATCGGGTCCGTCGTGCAGCAGCAGCGTGACCCGGTCGGTCCACTGCCGGAAGAGCAGGGCCTGGTGCACGGCGAAGCCGTCGACGCCCACGACGCCGACGGCCCGGTCGCGGATCTCCCAGCCGTGGCAGTACGGGCAGTGCACGACGCCGCGACCCCAGTGCTCGCGCAGACCCGGGATCGACGGCAGCACGTCGACCAGCCCCGACGTCACGATCAGGCGCCGGGCGCGGAGGACGGCTCCTGTCGCGGTCTCGACGTCGAAGCCCGCCTCGAGCGATCCGTAGACGCCGACCACGCTGTCGTCGACGAACCGCACCCCGTACGCGGAGGCCTCCGCCCGCCCCGTGCGGACGAACTCGGCCGGCGACATGCCGTCGCGCGTCACGAAGCCCTGCACCCCGTCGGCCGGCGCATTGCGGGGTTCTCCCGCGTCGACGACCACCGTGCTCCGCCTCGCACGCCCGAGCGTGACGGCGGCGCTGAGGCCCGCCGCTCCCCCGCCGACGATCACGACGTCGACCTGATTCGTTCCCGTTTCGATTGTCATGCCCCAATCGTGACCAGCCAGCGCAGGATCCAGCAACTAGACTTGCCGACATGGCAAACGACGAGATCCTGGCCGGCGTCGGTCCGCGGCTGCGAGCGCTCCGGCAGAAGCGCGAGGTCACCCTCGCGGAGCTCGCCTCCGAGACCGGCATCTCGGTGAGCACCCTGTCGAGGCTCGAGTCGGGTGGCCGGCGGCCGACCCTCGAGCTGCTGCTGCCCCTGGCTCAAGCGCACGGGGTGCCCCTCGACGACCTCGTCGGAGCTCCCGCCACCGGCGACCCCCGCATCCACATCAAGCCCGTTCGCCACCACGGCATGACGATCCTGCCGCTCTCGCGCGGCGCTTCGGGGATGCAGGTCTTCAAGAACGTCCTGGCGGCCGGGTCCGACCGATCGGTCCCCGACCCACGGACCCACGAGGGACACGAGTGGATGTACGTCATCCGCGGCCGCCTGCGACTCGTCCTCGGTTCGCGCGATCTGGTGCTCGCGCCCGGCGAGGCGGCGGAGTTCGACACCCAGACCCCGCACTGGTTCGGGCGGGCCGACTCGAACGCGGTCGAGTTCCTCAGCCTGTTCGGTCGGCAGGGCGAGCGGATGCACGTGCGCGCCTAGGGCTCGCCCGCCGACGGGCTGGGCACCACGGGGCCGGGGAGAGCGGCACGTGTCGCTAAAATCGGACCATCGCGCTCACGCTCCCCACCCCCGTCACGGTCCTCTCGGCCCTGCGTTCGCCGCGCCTGCTGACCCGCGAGGCGCTGGCGGGCATCGTCACGACGCTGGCGCTCGTGCCCGAGGTGATCTCGTTCTCGGTCGTCGCGGGCGTCGATCCGCTGGTCAGCCTCGTCGCGTCGATCGTGCTGGCACTCGTCATGTCCTTCCTCGGCGGTCGGCCTGGTGTCGTGACGGCCGCGGCCGGGTCCGTCGCGCTCGTCATCGCTCCGCTCGTCCACGAGCACGGGGTGAGGTACGTGCTGCCGACCGTCGTCCTGGCCGGCGTGGTGCAGATCGTCTTCGGAACGACGGGGCTCGCCCGCCTGATGCGCTTCATCCCCCGCAGCGTCATGATCGGCTTCGTCAACGCCCTCGGAGTGCTCATCTTCACCGCGCAGGTGCGGCACGTGATCGGGGTGCCGTGGATCGCCTACGCGCTGTTCGGCCTGACGCTCGTCATCGTGATCCTGCTGCCCCGGTTCACGAAGGTCGTGCCCGCACCGCTCGTCGCGATCGTGCTGGTGACGGCCATCGTCATCCTGGGTCACGTGGGCGTGCCGGACGTCGGCGACGAGGGCCCGCTCGGCGGCGGCCTGCCCGGCTTCACGCGGCTGCTCGTCCCCCTCGATCTGGACACGCTCACGATCATCGCCCCCACGGCGGTCAGCGTCGCCTTCGTCGGACTCATGGAGACGCTGCTCACGGCCAAGCTCGTCGACGACCTCACCGAGACGCCGTCGCACAAGGGGCGGGAGTCGTGGGCGCTCGGCGTCGCGAACATCGCCGCCGGGTTCTACGGCGGCATCGCCGGCTGCGCCATGATCGGGCAGACCATCCTCAACGTGAAGACCGGAGGCGCCCGCACCCGCATCTCGACCGTCGTCGCCGGGCTGTTCCTGCTGGTGCTCGTGACCGGCCTGTCGGGGGTCATGGCGCAGATCCCGATGGTGGCCCTGGCGGCCGTGATGATGATCGTCGCGATCACGACCGTCGACTGGCACAGCGTGAGACCGTCGACCCTGCGCAGGATGCCCGTGCCCGAGACGATCGTGATGGGCGTCACCGTGGTCGTGGTCGTCGTGTCGAACAACCTCGCTCTCGGCGTGCTGGTCGGCGTCGTCCTGGCGATGGTGTTGTTCGCCCGGCGCGTGGCCCATGTCATCCGCGTGGTGCGGGTGGTGACGCCGGAGGAAGACGCGGTGCACTACGAGGTGCAGGGGCCGCTCTTCTTCGGATCGAGCAACGACCTGGTCGAGCGGTTCTCGTATCACGACGATCCGGCGACCGTCGTGGTCGACTTCACCCGGGCGCAGATCTGGGACGCCTCGACCGTCGCCTCGCTCGACTCGATCGAGGCGAAGTACCGCGCGGTCGGTTCGACGGTCGTGTTCGAGGGCCTCGACGATCGCAGTGCGGCGTTCCACTCGCGCTTGACCGGCCGACTCAGCGCGTAGCGCCGCACCGCCGCGAGGCGGGGCGGGACTAGGCGCGGCGGGGCGCGGCGCGGCGGCGGCGCCGTGCGCGCCGGGACCCCGCACACACCGAAGCGGCCCCGCCGCAGAGCCTCTCGCGGGAGCTCGGCGGCGGGGCCGCAGTCGGGGGCGACGCGCTGGGCGCGGCCAGTGACACTACGCCTGCGCGGAACCCGACGCAGCAGCCGTGACGGGGCTCTCGGCCTCGACGGGCGCAGCGGCCGGAGCTGCGGCCGGGACGTGCTGCGACCCGACCTCGACGCCGTGGTACGTCGCCAGGATCGAGGTGGTGTTCTCGATCTCGGAGTCGCGAACCTCGTCGCTCCAGCCCAGCGAGCTCTGCAGGATCCCCGCGAGCTCGGTGAGGAGCTCGATGGTCACGCCGCCGACGAAGGCGAGGTTGGTGCGGCGCAGGACGACGTCGACGAGGTGCACGGCGTCTTCGTGCTCGGCGAAGTACGCGATCTCGGCTGCCGTGAAGTCGGAGTCGCTCGCGAGGGGCTCGGACGGCTGGTCGAGGAGGGTCTGGATGACGTCTTCCGCGCGGGTCCCGTAGCGGGTCAGGAGACGGTCGACCTGGTCGCGCTCGAGGCCGTTCAGGTGGTCGGTGATCCAGCGGGCGCGGTCGCCCGGCAGCACGGGGAAGTCTTTGCCTCCACCGATCGGCATGCCTGCGGTGTCGATGGTGCGCGCGACGCCGAGGCGCGTGGTGGCCTCGGTCGACAGGTGCGTCGACAGGGCGCGGAAGGTGGTCCACTTGCCGCCGACGAGCGACAGCACCTTCGACTTCGGCAGGGCCGCGACGCTGGTCTCGACGATGCGGTAGTCGCGCGACACGAAGCCGGCCGCGAGGTCGTCGTGCTTCGGCAGCGGGCGGACGCCCGAGTAGCGGTACACGATCTCGCTGCGGGTGATCGTGATCTTCGGGAACACGTGCTTGACCAGGTCGAAGAAATAGTCGACTTCTTCTTCAGTGCAGATCGCCGGCTTCGACATGTCGGCCTCGAGGTCGGTCGTGCCGATGAGCACCCGGCCCTTGAGCGGGTAGATCAGGACGATGCGGCCGTCGTTGTTCTCGAAGAACAGCTCGCGCCCGTTGGTCGCCTTGAGCAGTTCGGGGCTGTCGACGACGATGTGCGAGCCCTTGGTGCCGCCCATGTACTGCGACGTGGTGCCGAGGAACTCGTTGGTGAGGTCGGTCCAGGGGCCGGAGGCGTTGATGACGACGTCGGCGGCGAAGACGAACTCGGTGCCCGAGACGACGTCGCGGAGGAGGACGCCGCCCTCTTTGGCCCCGACGGCCTCGACGTAGTTGGCGCTGCGAGCCGTCGCCGCGGACCCCTCGCCGGATCCGGCGGCCAGGCCGTCTTTCAGGACATCGAGGGCGAGGCGCTCGGGCTCGTGGACCGACGCGTCGTAGTAGGTGCCGGTGTACTTGATGCCCTTGTTGAGCGCGGGCATGTCGCGAAGCGCGGCCTTCCGCGTGCGGAAGACGTGTTTGGGCACGCTGCCGCCGTCGCGCGAGAAGGAGTCGTACAGGGTCATGCCGATCTGGATCAGCAGCGCGCCGCGCTCTTTCGTCGAGCGCTGCTTGTGCGTGAGCATGCGCAGCGGCGCGTTGAGGATGCCGGAGAAGGTGGAGAAGATCGGCATCGTCGTCTGCAACGGCTTGACGTAGTGGGGAGCGATCTTCAGCAGACCGTTGCGCTCTTCGACGGATTCGCGGACGAGGCGGAACTCGCCGTTCTCGAGGTAGCGGATGCCGCCGTGAATCATGTGGCTCGACGCGGCGGATGCGCCGGAGGCGTAGTCGTTGCGCTCGACCAGCACGACGTCGACCCCCTGGAGGGAGAGGTCGCGGAAGGTGGCGATGCCGTTGATGCCGCCGCCGATGATCAGGACCTTGGCGTCGGGACGCTCGCTGATGCGGGTCACGTTGGCGCGGATGTCGCTTGTCTCGTGTGTCTTCTTCGACGGAGTCACTGGCCTGTCGCTTTCACTGTCGTTGGTGTGTCGGTAATGCCATACTTGACCCGTGCGCGTGGGCGGTCAACCCCCGTGCACATATGTGCACGTGTAGGTGAGACCGGAGGCCGCGTCGATGACGATCGAGTTCCAGCACAGCGACAGGACCCAGGACGCCCTGCGCGCATCGCACCTCTACTACCTCCAAGATCTGACGATGGAGGCCATCGCGCGCGAACTCGGCACCTCGCGCTCGTCCGTCTCGCGCCTCCTGAGCTACGCCCGCGAAACCGGGCTCGTCGACATCCAGATCAAGTCGCCGCTCGACCAGGCGACCGTGGTGAGCGACGCGCTGCACCGCCGATTCAACGTCGTCGCGCACGTCGTCCCGGTCCCCGATCAGACGACCGACGTCGACCGCCTCGACCGGGTGGCCCTCTCGGCTGCACGGATTCTCACCCAGTTCGTCGACTCCAACATGGTCATCGGCGTCGCCTGGGGCTCCACCGTCAGCGCCATCAGCCGATACCTCGTCCCGAAGGCGACCCACGGGTCGATGGTCGTGCAGCTCAACGGCGCGGCCAACACGCGGACGACGGGCATCGTCTACGCGAGCGAGATCCTGCGCCGCTTCGGCGATGCGTTCGGGGCGCAGGTGCAGCAGTTCCCGGTTCCCGCGTTCTTCGACGACCCCGACACCAAGATCGCGCTGTGGCGCGAGCGCAGCACCAAGCGCGTGCTCGAGCTCCAGGAGTCGATGGACGTCGTGCTGTTCGGCATCGGGGCGGCCGACGCGCTCGTGCCGAGCCACGTCTACTCGGGCGGCTACCTCGAGCGAACCGACCACGAGAGTCTGCTGCACGACGGCGTCGTCGGCGACGTCGCCACGGTGTTCTTCCGCGAAGACGGCTCGTCGAGCGACATCACGCTCAACCGGCGCGCTTCCGGGCCCGACTTCGCGACGATCCGCCGAGCGCCGCGCCGCGTCTGCGTCGTCGCCGGCACGTCGAAGGTCGCCGGGTTGCGCGGGGCGCTGGCGGCACACCTGATCACCGACCTCATCCTCGACGAGAGCACGGCCCGGGCACTGCTCGCCGGTCAGTCCGATGAGGGTCCGTCCTAGGGCCTCGCTCGGCGTGCGGCCGTCCCTGACGCGAAGCAGCCGCACGCTTCGACCGTCGGGCGCGTAGCCTCGGGCGCGTCGGGGCACCCCGCCCGACGGACCTCCTCGAAGACGAGAGAGCGAGACGCACGTGCGCAACGATCACAAGGGCAAGGGCGGCAGGATCCTGCTCGCCGCCGTGGCGGCAGCCGTCCTGCTGGCAACACCGGCACTCCCGGCGGCGGCGGCGCCGGCGGGGCCGGTCGCGTCGCCCGCTCCGGCCCGGGCCCCCTCCCACACGAACCCGATGGCGCTCGCCCTGCCCGACGGCCAGACCGCCGCGAGCTGCGCCGACCCGACGGCGATCCACGGCGGGCCGACCACCGGACCGAAGGCCGACACGACCTGGTACCTGTACTGCACCTCGGACGCCCTCACCGCCACCGAGAAGAATCCCGACGGCAGCCTGGTCAGCCACATCGTCCCGACCTACCGGTCCACCGACCTGACGCACTGGACGTACGTCGGCGACGCCTTCACCCCGGCTACGAAACCGGCCTGGGTCGGAGCAGCCAACGGGATCTGGGCCCCCGACGTCGTCTATCGGGATCACCGCTACCTGATGTACTACGCCGCGTCGGACACTCCCGGAGCCGACGGTGCCACGACCGGCGGCGGCTCGGCCGTCGGCGTCGCGACGAGTTCGAGCCCTGCCGGGCCGTGGACCGACTCGGGCGGCCCGGTCGTCGCCCCGCAGGAGGCCGCCGACGGCACCGGGAAACGGTGGGAGTTCGACCCCGAGGTGATCACCTGGCGCGGGTCGTCCTACGTGTACTTCGGAAGCTACTTCGGCGGGATCAACGTCCGGAAGCTGACCGCCGACGGTCTCCGCTCGCAGCCGACGACCGAAAGGCCGATCGCGATCGACAACCGGTACGAGGGCGCATATCTGATGCAGCACGACGGCTGGTGGTACTTCCTCGGGTCGGCGACGAACTGTTGCAACGGCTCCCTGACCGGATACGGAGTGTTCGTCGCCCGGTCGCGTAGTCCGCTCGGGCCGTTCCTCGACCGGGACGGCGTCTCGATTCTGTCGACGCGCGTCGGCGGTACGCCGCTGCTCGCGCAGAACGGCAACCGCTTCGTCGGGACCGGGCACAACACCGTCGTCACCGACTTCGCCCGCCAGGACTGGATCATCTACCACGCGGTCGATCAGACGGACCCGTACTACGCGGGCCAGCCCGGCTACACGAAGCGACCGGCGCTGATCGACCCGCTCGACTGGCGGAGCGGCTGGCCGGCCGTCCGGGGCGGCGCAGGACCGTCCGACACCGCCCAGCCCGGCCTGCGGCGCAGCCCGGCGAGCGCGCGACGTACCACCCCGCTGGCAACCGGACGTACGGCCCGGCCGCACGATCTCGGCGCTGTCGACGGACTTCTCCGGCAGGGCACTGCCGTCCTCACTGTCGTGGACTCGCCGGCCTGCCGCGTCCACGTTCAGCGTCGGAGGAGGGGCCTTCCGCTGGCAGACGCAGGACGCCGACATCCATCCGCCGACGACACCCCTCGCGTCCGTCCTGACCGAGAGGGCTCCGCGCGGCGACTACGTCGTCGAGACGCGAGTGGCGGTGAACACCCCGGCGACCGGCGACGGCACGAACTACGTGCAGGGAGGCCTGGTCGTCTACGGCGACGACGGCAACTACGTGCGCCTGACCTCGAACTCGATCTTCGACACGCGCCAGACCGAGTTCGGCAAGGAGGTGACGCCCGTGCCCGCCGGATCACCGAACTACGGCAACCAGGTCGTCGGCCCGGTCGGCTCGGCGACGACGCTCCGGATCGTGCACCGGGTCGTCGGCTCGACGCAGACCTACACGGCCTCCACCAGCGTCGACGGGCGCCACTTCGACAAGGGCGGCACCTGGACGGCCGCGCTGGGATCGACACCGCGGATCGGGCTGATCTCGCTCGGCGGCTCGGGGTTCACGTCGACGTTCGACTACCTGCGGGTCAGTGCGGTGGCCCGTTAGAGCGACCCCGCACGCGGCGTCACGTGTTGCATGCATCGATGCATGCAAGGGTAGGATCGAGGTGTGACGACCACTCCGATTGCGCCGACCTCCGAGCTGCCTGCCGCCGAACGCGCCTACGCCGAGACGAAGCTCCGCATCATCCGCGGTGAGCTCCCGGGCGGGTCGTCCCTGAGCGAGACCACCGTGTGCCACGAACTCGGCCTCAGCCGAACGCCGGTCCACGAGGCCTTCCTGCGGCTGGCGGCCGAAGAGCTGCTGACCCTCGAGTCCCGGAAGGGCGCCGTCGTCCGGCCCATGTCGCCCAGCGAAGCCGACGACGTCGTCGAGATGCGCGAGGCCATCGAAGCGACGGCGGCGCGCCGCGCGATCGAGCAGGATCCCGAGACGCTGGGCCCGATCCTGCGCGATCTCCTCGCCGTCCAGGAGTCCTGCATCGAAAGCGGCGACATCGACGGGTTCGTCGACGCCGACGACGCGTTCCACACGGCCGTCGTCGCGGCGTCGCACAACCCGATCGCCGCCCACTTCACGCGCCTGCTCCGCGACCGGGCGCAGCGTCTGCGCCACCACCTCATGCGCATCCAGCCATCGCACCTCGCGACCTCCCTCGACGACCACCGAGAGCTGGCGGCGGCGATCGAAGCCCGCGACCCGTCGGCGTACGCCGCTGCGCTCGCCCGCCACGTCGATGTCCTGCGCGGTCTGCTGTGACGGCGGTCGACACGGCCCCCGACACCGGGTCGCTCCGCGCAGTCTCGTCCGCCGCGGGTCCGCACCGGCGTCGCGCCCCGTCCTGGGCGCTGCTCTGGGGCGCCGTCTTCGCGATGTCGTGGGGCGGCAACCAGTTCAGCCCGCTCCTGCTGATGTACGAGAACCGGCAGCACTACACGCCGGTGCTCGTGAACGCCTTCCTCGGCGTCTACGTCCTGGGCCTCGCGCCCGCGCTGCTCGTGGCGGGGTCGCTCTCGGACCGACACGGCCGCAAGCCGATCATGATGGCCGGGCTCGTCTCAGCCGTGATCGGGAGCGGGCTCCTGGCGTTCGGCGGCCTCGGCCCGGAGTTCCTCCTGGTCGGGCGGCTCTTCTCCGGCGCGACCGTGGGCGTCGCCATGGCGGTCGGCAACAGCTGGATCAAAGAGCTGTCGCAGGCCCCGCACGACCCGACGGCCGATCGGGCCTCGGGCGCCCGGCGCGCTTCGCTCGCGTTCACGCTCGGCTCCGGCGCCGGGGCGCTCGTGGCCGGGCTGATCGCCCAGTGGGGCCCGATCCCCGAGATCCTGCCGTTCCTCATCCACATCGCCGTCACGATCCCGTTCTTCGTGATCGTCGCCCGCGCCCCCGAGACCTCCGCGAACGGAGGCCTGACCGGTCCGTGGTGGCGACAGCTCCGCATCCCGTCCGCCTCGCACAGAAGATTTGTGCGCGTGGTCGTCGTCGCGGCGCCGTGGATCTTCGTCGGTGCGGCCGTCGGCTACGGCTACCTGCCGACGCAACTCCGCGGGGCCACAGGGCAGTGGGGGCTCGTGTTCGCGACCGCTGCGACCGTCGTCGCGCTCGGCGTCTCGTCGGCGTTTCAGCCGCTGGCGCGCCGCATCCACTCCGCGACCAGCGCGCGCGGTCTCGCCCTCATGGTCGTCCTGATCGCCGCGGGCCTCGTGGTCGTGATCGTCTCGATCCTGGCCCAATCGATCTGGCTCGGACTCGCCGCGAACGTCATCATCGGCTTCGGGATGGGCATCGGCCTCGTCTCGGGGCTGCAGGAGGTCCAGACGATCGCGGGATCGCGCGACCTCGCCGGCCTGACCGGCGTCTTCTACGCCGTCGCCTACGCGGGCTTCCTCGCACCCGCCGTGATCGCCGCCGTGGCCGTCTTCGCCCCCGTGACCGCCATCCTCACGGTGCTCGTCGGACTCGCCGTCGTCTCGTGGGTGCTCGTGCTGGTGTCGTCGAGGAAGCACCTGCCGACGCAGTAGGGGGCGCCGCCTCCTCGGCCGGTCGCTGCCGGCTCGCCAGTCGCCGCTTCCTCGGCCGGTCGCTCCCCGCTCGGCCGGCGCTCTGCACCGAGTCCCGCACCGGGGGCGCTCAGCTCGGGGGGACCGGCAGCGACAGGGGCGGCGCCTTCAGCGAGAGTTCACACGCGGACTCCGGCTCGGCCCGTGACCACCTCAGGTCGTAGCTCTTCGTCGCCAGGGCGCGCCGCGCGGAGTCGACCGCGGTCGCTGTGACCTGCCCCGGCCGCGGGCCGCTGACGGTGAAGAGCCACTCCGTGCCGCTCACCCGTCGAGCTCCGAACGGCGGACCGTTCGTGACACCGGTCGTCGGGTCGGGTGTCGGCTCGACCCCCGCCGGGAGGGAACAGCCGGCCGCCGCGCACAGGGTGACGCCGTCGACTGCCGCCGCGTCGCCGGTGACGTTCACCTGGATCGTCTCGACGTGGCCGACCGCCGAGCAGGCGGTCTGCTGGTGGGTGAGTTGCGAACCCACCAGCACTCCCAGGATCACGAGGGCGGCGCCGCCCGCCGCGATCGCCGCCGTCCGCTGCCTCATGGAGCGATCTTCGCACCGGCGACCCGTCCGCGAACTAACGACCTCGCATCGATCGGTGGCGCACGGCCGGTGTGCCGGCGCTCTATCCCTTCAGGGCTCCCGACGACAGCCCGGCGACGTAGAAGCGCTGGAGCCCGACGTAGAGCGCGATGCAGGGGATCATCGCGACGACGGATCCGGCGACCAGCGTGCCGTAGTTGATCTGACCGTACGCGCCGGTCTGGAGGTTGAGCAGGGCGACGGGCAGCGTGTAGAGGCTCTCCCGGGTGAGGAAGGTGAGCGCCCCGAGGAACTCCGTCCATGCCGCGAGGAAGGCGTACAGAGCCGCCGTCGCCGCGCCCGGGAGCAACAGCGGCCTCAGGACGGAGAGCAGCACGCGCGTGCGGCTGGCCCCGTCGACGAGCGCCGAGTCTTCGAGCTCGTCGGGGATCGCGTCGAAGGCGTTCCGCATCACGAAGGTGCCGAAAGGGAGGTTCACCGTCACGTAGAAGAGAATCAGGCCCACCAGCGAATCCGTCAGGTGCATCGCATTGAGCTGCAGGTAGAGCGGCGTGAGGATGGCCTGGAACGGCACCATCATCGTCAGCAGGATGAGGCCGAAGAAGAACTTGGAGCCGCGGAATCGGAACTTCGACAGACCGTAGCCGGCGAGGGTCGAGACGACGGCCGCGATCACGGCCGTCGAGATGGACACGATCAGGCTGTTCACGAGCCCGCTCAGCAGGTGCTGAGACGGGCTGAAGATCGCCTTGAAGTTCGCGAAGCCGAAGTTCCAGAACGAGGCCCAGGTCGGCGCCGCGACGATCACGTCGTTCGGCTGGAAGGCGCGCAGGATCGCGATCAGCAGCGGGACGGCGAAGATCAGCGCCGACCCGACACCGGCGATCACGAAGAGGGTCCGCTTCACCCGGGTGTCGCGGGGGTGGTTGACACTGCCCTGGTGGTGCTTGGGATTGCGGTTCGAGGCGGCTGCCGCCCCGTCGGGCGTCGTCTCGACGACGCGCCCGGCGAGGGAGCCGGCAGGGTTCGTGGCTGCGGTGGTCATGGTGGCGTCGCCTCTCAGTCTTTGTCTCGGAGAGCCCAGAACTGGAAGGCCGTCACCAGAGCGATGACGACGATCAGCGCGAAGGCCTCGGCCGTGGCGGCACCCAGCTGGAGCTGCACGAAGGCTCGGTTGTAGATGTAGCCGACGATGGTCTGGGTCTCGGTGCCGGGGCCGCCCTGCGTCAGGATGTAGAACTGCGTGAAGGCGAGGAGCGAACCGGTCACCGAGATGATGACGCTCAGGGCGATCGTGTTCTTGATGATCGGCATGGTGATGAGGCGCTCCTGCTGCCACCAGGTGGCTCCCTCGAGCGAGGCGGCCTCGTACACCTCGTCGGGGATGCCCTGCATGGCACTCATGACCAGCACCATCGTGAGCCCCGACACCGCCCAGACGACGAACACGCAGATGAGCCCGGTCGCGAGCGGACCGTTCACCAGCCAGGCCGTGGAACCGTCGGTGATGTGGAGCAGCTTGAGCAGGACGTTGACCAGGCCGGAGTTCGGCTGGGCCTCGAGGACCAGCGTGAAGCTGAGCGTCGTGAGGCCGACGACGTACGGCAGGAAGAAGAGCGTGCGGAGCAGCGTCGCCCCGCGTCGCCTCGACCGCACCAGGACGGCCAGGAAATAGCCCAGCGCCAGGATCGGAACGGTGACGATGGCGGTGTAGAGGAGCGTGTACAGGATCGACTGGACGAAGGTCGGGTCTTGGAACAGGTGAAGGTAGTTCAGGAGCCCGACGAAATGGTAGCTGCCGATCAGCGGCCAGTTGGTCAGCGAGATGTAGATCGCGATCACCAGAGGAGCGACCACGAACACGATCACGAAGGCGAGCGCGGGGCTGACCAGGGCCAGCCCGATCCGGGGCGGGTGGGTGAGCGATGCTCTGGGTTTGTTCTCGGGCGCTGGTGCGCCCGGTCGCTCGGCTCTCGCGCGCGACCTCAGGGTTGTCGATGACACCGATGCACCTCCTCGTGCAGGTCGACCTAGGCCTGGGCCTGGTCGAGGATTCGATCCCAGACGGGCTGGGCGTTCTTCATCGCGGTGGTGACCCCGTCGCCGAACACGGCCTCGCGGAACAGGGCGAGGAACGGGCTCGACGTCTGGTTGTAGAGCAGGTTGTACGCGAGCGTCTGCGGCGCGTAGCCCTTGTCGAGGTTCTTCAGAGGCAGGACCGACAGCGGGTACTTCTTCTCGTAGGCCGGGGTCAGCACGTCGGAGCGCACGGGGAAGTAGCCTCCCGCGGGCAACGCCGACTGGGTCGCCGTCGCGGTGGCGAACTTCATGAACTCCCAGCCGCCCGACGCGTTGGACGCGCCGTTGGGGATGCACATGTTGTCGCCGCCGTCGAAGAAGGCGGCACCCCCGGTCGGACCGGGCAGGAGCACGGCGCCCATCTTCTTGATCATCGCGGGCGGGGCCGCTGACACGGCACCCCAGGAGGTCGGGATCATGCCCACCGTGCCGGTGCGGAAGTCGGCGCCCCAGGCCGTCCCGGCGTCGCTGTAGGCGTTCGACGAGACCAGCTTGTCGGTCCAGAGCTGCCGGTAGAACGCCAGCGTCTGCTCGAGAGCGTCGTTTCCGACGATGTGCCCCGTCTGCTTGCCGAGGGTGCCGAGCTGCATGTCGGTGCCGGTGGCCCAGATGTTGGGCTGGACCGTGAACCCCAGGATGCCGGCTGCCGCCCCCGAGAGACTCCACGCGTGGATGTCGCCGCCGAGCCTCTGCAGCTTCTTCGCCGCAGCCAGGAGCCCGTCGAAACCGGTCGACAGCGAGTCGGGATCGACGTCGGCCTTCTTCAGCAGGTCGATGTTGTAGTAGAGCATCGAGTTGTCGGCGAGGTACGGCAGACCGAAGATCTTGCCCTTCTGCTTCACCAGGTCGAGGTGACCGGTCGACAGCGAGTCGTAGTACGGAAGCGCCTTCACCACGTCGGTCAGGTCGGCGAAGACGTCGCGGTAGGCGAACAGCACGGAATTGATGTCGTCCATGTCGACGACGTCCGGTGGCTGGCCGCCGCGGATCGCCGTCGCCAGCTTCGTGACGTACTGGGCGTCGGGGATCGGCGTCAGAGTGACCTTCAGATCGCTGTGTGACGCGTTGAACGAACTGACCAGCGACACGAGGCCGGTCTGCGTCGCGGCTCGACACCAGACGTTGACCGTACCGGTCGCCTTGCGCGAGAAGCTGCTGGAGCCGGAGTCGATCTGCGGGAGCGCACCCGCGCAACCGGCGAGCGCGACGGCCGCGGCGCCCATGATCCCGCCGGCCAGGAACGTGCGTCTGTTGACAGCCATGGCGCTAGAGGGTCGGGACCCACACGCGCATGGGGCCGATCTCTCGGTTGGCCCAGGCGTAGTACGGGATCGCGGTCAGGGTGACGGGGGCAGGATCACGAGGCTCGACCGTGGGGTTCGCCCCCGGGTAGCCCACGCCGTTGGGAGTGTTGTCGAGCCGCTGGTACGGCCAGGCCGTCTCGACGTGGTCGGACGGCCAGGACGCCGAGAGCTCGAGGGTGTCGATGCCGTCGAGCAGGTCGTCGCGGCGCTTCACGTCGATCGCTGCGTCGACCTCGAGCAGGACGTCGTCGACGGCGACGCCGGGGTTGTCGCTGTGCTCTACCGCGTAGACGAGGGGGCCGCGCTCGATCGCCACGGAACCTCGCGAGGAGTCGATCCGCGAGTCGGCCGCGTACAGGTGCGCTGCCATGTCGAGCTCGAGCAGGATCACGTCGCCCACGGCGAACTCGCGCTCGATGCGGGCGTACTCCCCGGCCCTGGTGGCGACGGGCTCGCCGTTCACCGTGAGGACCGCCGTGTCGGACCACGCCGGAATCCGGACGTCGAGAGTCCAGGTGCCCGTCGTCTCGGTCACGGTGACGCCGATCGCGCCGCTCCACGGGTAGTCGGTCTCGACCCGGACCGAACCCCCGTCGAATGCGAACTCGCCCGAGGCGTACTGGTGCAGTTGGAGACCACCGTCTTTCGTCGTGGCCAGATAGGCGTCGAGGCTCGCGAAGGTGCGCATGATGTTGGGCGGGCAGCACGCGCAGTCGAACCAGCCTCGGCGTCCGTGCGCCGGAGAGCGGTTCTCGTCGGCGTGGGCGTGATCGCGGAGCTGGAGCGGGTTGACGTAGAAGTACTCGGTGCCGGCCAGCGAGACGCCGGGGAGGAAGGCGTTGTAGAGGAAGCGTTCGATGGCGTCGGCGTAGACGGGTCTGCCGGTGGCGAGGAGGAGCCGCCACGCCCACTGCACGCCGCCGATGGCTGCGCACGACTCGGCGTAGCCCCGGTCGGTCGGGAGTTCGTACGGGTCGCCGAACGCCTCCCAGTCCCAGCGGGCGCCGAGGCCGCCCGTGATGAACGCCTTCGACGACATCATGGAGGCGAACTGGGTCTCGAGGGCCGACAGCAGCTCGGCGTCGCCGAGCTCGAGAGCCACATCGGTCGCACCGGCACCCAGGTAGACGGAGCGGACCGCGTGACCCTCGACGGTCGTCGCCTCGCGCACCGGGACCCGGTCGGAGAAGTAAGTCGCCTCTTTGCCTCGACCGGCCGTGTAGCCGCGACCCCGAGCCTCCACGAAGTGGGCGGCGAGATCGAGGTAGCGCCGCTCGTCGGTCACGCGGTAGAGCTCGACGAGCCCCATCTCGACGACGGGGTGGCCGTCGACGTCGCGCCGCTTGGCGGGGCCGAACGTGGCGTCGAGGTGGTCGGCGAGCTTGATCGCGACGTCGAGGAGACCGGTGTCGCCGGTCGCGCGGACCTGGGCGACCGCCGCCTGGAACAGGTGGCCGGCGCAGTACATCTCGTGGCTCCACGGGAGGTCGGTGTAGCGACCTGCGACACCGCCCTGGATCTGTTGCACGGAGTCGAGGTAGCCGTCGTCGGCCTGGGCCGACGCGACGAGGGCGGTGACCTCACGTTGAAGCTCGAGCAGGTCGTCGGACGGGACTCTGCCGTACTCGAAGGCGAGCGCCTCGAGCCACTTGTACACGTCGCTGTCCATGAAGATCGGCCCCCGAGCGTCACCCGACTCGAGGCCGGCGGCGATGCGGAGATTGGCGAAGTTGCCTGCCGTCTCGAGGAGGTCGTAGGCCTCGCGGATGGCGGCGGCCCCGTTGCGCTGCTGCCGGACGGACCAGAACCCCGACGTGAGGTGAGCGGCCCCCGCTTCGAGCGGCCGGAGCGCCGCTGCGGCGTTCGCGCTCGGTTCGACCGGCTGTGCCCGCCGGGGAGCGCCCAGGGTTTGCTCCGCTCCTGAAAGACTCTGTGGTGACGGCGTCGTTGCAGACATGCTGCTCCTTTGCAAGCGACCGAACCTGCCCGAGCCCTCACTTCGTGTGGGGTCACAGGGCGGTTCGGAAAAAGCGGAATACGTTTTCTGGACTCAATGTATGCCGCGACGACGAAAGGCACAAGCCCCGAATGGCAACTGTGGAAAACCTCTGGCTATATGCTTCTGGGGAGGACAGGGGCTGCGGGATCCTGCTCTTCCCACCGGAAAGGAGGTTGCCGTGAGCCAAGACCAGGCAGCCTCCGTGGTGCGCATCACGGACGTCGCCGCGCTGGCGGGGGTCTCGATCGGCACCGCCTCGAAGGCCCTGAACGACACCGGGCAGTTGCGCGACGAGACGCGCGCGCGGGTGCGGGAGGCCGCTCAGAAGCTCGGCTTCGTCATGGACGCTCGGGGTCGCGCCCTCTCGTCCGGTCGCAGTTACACGGTGGGCATGATCACGACCGACTCGTTCGGGCGATTCACCATCCCGGTCATGCTCGGCGCCGAAGACGTCCTCAGCGCGGGGCAGCTCGCCGTCCTCATGTGCGACACCCGCGACGACTCCGTGCGCGAGCAGCACTACATCCGCTCCCTGACGTCGCGGCGGGTCGACGGCATCATCGTCACAGGCCGCTCCTCCGACCCGCGACCACCCATCGACGTCGCTATCCCCGTCGTCTACGCCTTCACGCCGTCGACCGATCCGAGCGACGTCTCGATCTCTCTGGACGATGCCCGCGGAGCGGAGATCCTGGCCGACCACCTGCTGTCGCTCGGCCGCTCGAAGGTTGCCTACGTCTCGGGTCCGAGGCGGCACGCCGCCGCTTCGTCGCGCGCCTCCGCCGCCGCCGCCCACCTCGGCGCAGCGCTCGAGGGCGATCCGCTGTACGGCGACTGGTCGGAGCAGTGGGGCCGACAGTCGGTCGATCTGCTGCTGCGACGCTCGCCCGACCTCGACGCGATCGCCTGCGGCTCGGACCAGATCGCGCGAGGCGTCTGCGATCGCCTCCGCGAGCTCGGCAAGTCGGTGCCGGGCGACATCGCGGTCACGGGCTTCGACGACTGGAACGTGATGGCCCTCGCGAGCCGCCCACCCCTCACCACCGTCAACCTCCGCCTCGAAGAGCTGGGCCGGTTGGCCGGTCAGGCCCTCCTCGAGCTGATCGCCTCCGGGCGCCCGGCCTCTCTCGCGATCGAGCCGACCCTGGTCATCCGCGCCTCGACCATCGGCTCCTGAGCCGCACGCCCGAGCACGCTCGAGAACTGCACTCTAGGCGCACGCTGCGCGCGTCCCCCTTTTTGCCGCCTTGTCCCCCGATATCAGCGCGAATAGAGTTTTCGTGACGGGTTTGTAAAGAACACTAACAAACTCCGCCGCGAATCACGAATCCTCCCCTGAGATCCACCCGGTCGAAAGGTCACGCAATGAAACGACTCCCTCTCGCGGCCGGCACCGTCGCCGTCGCCGCCCTCGCCATCCTGGGTCTGGCCGCCCCCGCGCAGGCGGCCACGGCCGCACACGGCGCCCGCCCCGTGCCGATCCTGCCCGCCCTGCCTCTGCCGACGCACTTCTCGGCTCCCTACGTCGATGTGACGGCCGTCTCCGATCTCGCGGCCGTCTCGAAGCAGTCCGGCTCGAAAGACCTGACGCTGGCGTTCCTGCAGACGCCCAGCGCAGGATCTTGCACCGTCGACTGGGCCGGCGACCCGGCCGCACCCGTCGCCGCGTCGACCTACGGGGTGGCGATCGGCACGATCCGGCTGCGAGGCGGCGACGTGATCCCCTCGTTCGGCGGTTACTCGGCCGACACCACCGGAACCGAGATCGCCGACAGCTGCACCGACGTGCACAAGATCGCTCTCGCCTACGAGAACGTCGTGACGACCTACAAGGTGCAGCGCCTCGACTTCGACATCGAAGCCGATTCGCTCAACGACGCCGCGGGCATCCAGCGACGCAACCAGGCGATCGGCGAGGTCGAGAAGTGGGCGGCGAAGACGCACCGCCGCGTCGCGTTCAGCTACACGCTGCCCTCCACTCCGCAGGGCCTCGCCCCGTCGGGGCTCGCGGTGCTGCAGTCCGCCGCCGCCGAGGGCGCCGCGATCACCACCGTCAACATCATGACCTTCGACTACTACGACGGCCTCACCCACGACATGGCGAAGGACGCCGAGACGGCCGCGACGGCCCTGACCACTCAGTTGCGGGCGACCATCTCGCCTCGGCTGTCGAATCGCGCCCTCTGGCAGCAGGTCGGCGTCACGCAGATGATCGGCGTCGACGACTACGGCCCCGCCGAGACGCTGACCGTCTCGCAGGCGAAGGCGTTCGTCGCCTGGGCCCGCGGCGCCGGCATCGGCTCGATCGCCTTCTGGGCCCTCGAACGCGACAACGGTTCGTGCCCCGGCACGACGGGCGCGAACGCCTGTTCGGGCGTCGACCAGCCGACCTGGGCCTTCAGCCGAGCATTCGCGACCTTCGCGCGCTGGCTCTAGCCCTCCAGAAATCGAAGGGGATTCTCGGTCGACACCCCTGCGATCCCACCGTTCGGGTCTCGCAGGCGAGAATCCCCTTCGATTTCGAGGCGTGTCGGAGCGGGGCGGAGCGGGCGGGGCGGAGCGGTTGGGGCGGGGCGGACGAGCGGAGCGTCAGAAGACGCGGCCGACGACGTCCTCCAGGAGACCCTTCGTCGGCACGTTCGTCTGCTGGATCCTGATGCCCGTCGCACCGCGGACGAAGTAGGTGTCACCGACCTGCGTGCCGTGTTCGGGTTCCGTCGAGATCTTCTGGCAGCGCTGTCCGCTGAGGACGCCGGCGCAGGTGAAGCCCTTCGCGGGGAGGGCGCGGAGCCCGGTGGCCGCGGCGGCGGGCGCGACCGTCTCGAATTCGATCGAGATCCCCGAGATGTCGGCGCGCGGATCCCGCCAGATGCACAGGAGCGATTTGCCACTTTTCACGATCGCGGGCGTGAGCGCCGACGTCGGCGCGGGTCGCGGCGGGCTCTCGAGCGGCGTCGTCGCGAAGGACGTGGCCGACGCCAGCCCTGCGATGAGGGCTTTGCAGTCGGTGGGGAACATCACCGTCGCCGGGCTCGACGCATCGCCGGTCGGCGCCGTGGCGCTGGGGGCCGGATCCGCGCGGGAAGTGGTCTTCGTCGGCGGCGGCGTCGTCGTCGCGGTGCACCCGGCGATCAGGATCACGGCCGCGACCGCGATCACGCCGGCCACCGCCCCCTTGTATGCCATGACTCGCATCTCTCCCCGATCTTCACGCCCGTCTGGGCTGGCTTCACGTTAGGCCGCTCTCGGCGACGGCGCGATCCTCCGTCAGAGTGATTCGAGGCGGCGCGCCTACATCGCTCTGCGGATGCCGCGAGCGCGACGGGATCCGGTGACCCGGAGGCGCTCTCCGGTCGGCGCCGCAGCGCCACAGCGCCACCCTGGTGCGAACTGCTCGAAGAAGCCTGCTCGGCCGCCGCGGGCGGGCGGCGGAGCGCAGCGCCCGTGCCGGTCGGCCGTCCGACGTCAGTCGCCGCGTCGGATGAAGGCGGCGACCAGCTCGCCGATCAGGACGGCCGTCGCGGCCGGGCCGCGCGACGGTGTCGTGGGCAGGATCGACGTGTCGGCGACCCGGAGACCCGTCACGCCGTGCACGCGGCCGTACTGGTCGACGACCGCGCCCGGATCGCTCGCGGGCCCGAGGGACGCGCTTCCGCAGAGGTGGATCGCCGTGCCGAGGTGGCCGAGCATCCAGGTGTCGAGCAGTTCGTCGTCGTCGAGGATCTCGTCGGTCAGCTCGGTCAGCCGCCGGAACAGGTGTTTGTAGGCCTCGGTCCGCAGGAGGGCGACGGTGGTGCGGACGGCCTCGCGCATCCGGGTGCGGTCGTCGTCGGTGTCGAGGTAGTGGTAGTCGATGCGCGGCTGAATCTCGGGGTCGGCGGACTCGAGGGTGATCGCACCCCTGGACGTCTCCTGCTGCACGGCGACGATGAAGGTCAGATCGTCGCGGTGGACGACCTGCTGGAAGAAGCGGCGGAGCGAGACGCCACGGAGGGCCGCGATCCAGGCGCGCGGGTGCCGCAGGGCGGCAAGGATCCCCCGCTCGTGCTCTGGGCGCTTCCGGTCAGCAGATAGCCGGTGGGCTTGATCATGGGCAGGATCTCGAGGTCGCCCTCCGATGCCGATCCTGCGGCGGTGAAATTGAGGCAGTCGGCCATCGACTGCCTGCTCGACGCGTCGACGATGTCGCGCTTGGGCTGCCATCCGACGTTGATCTCGGGGTGATCGCTGAAGTCTTTGCCGACGCCCGGCAGATCGTGCACGACCCGGACGCCGTGCGCCTCCAGCTCGTCGCGGGGCCCGACGCCGGAGACGAGCAGCAGGTGGGGCGACTTCACCCCGCCGGCCGACAGGACGATCTCGTCGGCTTCGACGAGGGAGACGGCACCGGCGCGAGAGATCTCCACGCCGCTGGCTCGGGTGCCGTCGAAGACGACGCGCCGCACATAGGTGCCGCCCTGCACGGTGAGGTTCGGCCGGTCGCGAACGGGATTGATGTAGGCGATGCCGGTGTTGAGGCGGAGCCCGTCGACGGAGTTCATCGGCACCGGCCCGTGCCCCGGTGCACCCTGAGCGTTCTTGTCCGGCTCCTCGGGGAAGCCCAGCTCGGCGGCGGCCCGACCGAACGCGACGGTCGCCGGGTGGTCTTGAGGAGGACGCGAGATCGTGACCGGACCGGACGAGCCGTGCTCCGGCGAGTCGCCGAACTGGAGGTCGTTCTCGAGCTTCCGGTAGAACGGCAGGACGGCGTCCCAGGCCCAGGCGTCGCTGCCGTCCGCCGACCAGCGGTCGAAATCGGAGCGGCGCGCGCGGATGAAGTAGGCACCGTTGATGCTGGACGAGCCGCCCAGGATCCTGCCGCGCGCGACGACGTACGGGAGGGCCGGGGTGAGGTGACCGAGGAACGACCAGTTGTCGGGATGACCTGGCATGGCGCCCTGCACGGTGCCGGAGTCGAGGAGTTCTCGCGGGAATCCCGCCGTCGTCTCGGGGGTGGGTCCCGCCTCGAGGAGGAGCACCGACCGCTCGGGGTCTTCGGACAGACGCGCCGCCAGCGGGGCGCCGGCGGCACCCGCCCCGACGACGATCACGTCGTACTTCACTCGAGAGCGCCTCCCGGAGCCGTATCGCCTCGGGTGAGGGAGACGTCGGTGAGGTCGAAGCCGTTCGCGATCAGTCGGAGCGACCTGCCGAGAAGCTCGAGCAGGTCGGCGTCGTCGTGCCGCAGCCACTGCTCGTAGGCAGCGAGCGACGCGGACAGCATGGCCCAACCGACGGTCTGGGGCACGAGGTCTTCGGGGTCGAGGCCGGTGCGCTCGGCGACGAAATCGGCGATCGCCTGTCGCCACGACGCGTAGCGCAGGGCGGAGTGCGCGACGAGGGACGGCACGTTCAGCAGGAGGTCCATCCGCTGGCGGTGATAGAGGAACTCGTCTTCGGGGAACCGATTGAACTCGATGACCGCGGCGCGAAGGGCGTCGCGCACCGGGACGTCCGGGGGAGGGCGAAGAGGTAGGCGCGCATCGACGCGATCATGGTGTCGAAGTCGCCCCAGGGCAGATCGTTCTTCGACGAGAAGTACCGGAAGAAGGTGCGGCGCCCGATCCCGGCCGCGGAGGCGATGTCGTCGATCGTCGTCGCGTCGAAGCCTCGCTCGATGAAGAGCTGAAGGCCGAGGTGGCTCAGCTGCGCGTTGGAAGTCGCCGGCTGCCGCCCGATCCGGGGAGCGTCTCCCGACGAGCTTTCTTCAACTTCCACTTTTTACTCTTCCCATCGGCACTGGGTGCCATTAGTGTAAGTGCCATCGCGGAAAGACTCCACGGAACGCCAATGATTGTCGTGAGGAGCATGACATGGACAGCATTTCATCGCAGATCGAAACCGACGCACAGGTCGATTCGAGCGCCGCAGGTTTGATCGAAGACGACAGTCTGGTCGAGGAGATCTCGATCGACGGCATGTGCGGCGTCTACTAGGCCGTCGGTCGCCGTCATGGATCTCGACCGAGCCTGGGATCTCCATCCGCAGGTCTCCGTCCGTCCAGAGCCCTTCGGAGCGTTGCTGTATCACTTCGGCACGCGAAAACTCTCCTTCCTGAAAGACCGCACTCTCCTCACGGTCGTTCAGTCGCTCGGTGACTCCCCGACGGCTCGCGCCGCGTGCACGGCCGCCGGCATCGCCGATTCCGACCTCGCCAAGTACTCCAGCGCCCTCGGCACCCTGGAGCGTTCGTCGATGGTCGTCGAAAGGACCCCATGACCACGGTTCTCCCCTCCACCTCGTTCTCCGCCCCCGTCGTGGCGGCGCCGCCGCCGCAACCTCAGCGTCTCGTCGACCTGTTCGAGTTCGGCCTCGATGCCCCGATCTGCCTCACCTGGGAGCTGACGTACGCCTGCAACCTGTCGTGCGTGCACTGCCTCTCGAGCTCCGGGCGCCGGGATCCCCGCGAGCTCACCACCGACGAGGCCAAGGCGGTGATCGACGAGTTCCAGAAGATGCAGGTCTTCTACGTCAACATCGGTGGCGGCGAGCCGACGGTCCGCCCCGACTTCTGGGAGCTCATCGACTACGCCACCTCCCACGACGTGGGCGTCAAGTTCTCGACCAACGGCGTCAAGATCACCCCCGAGGTCGCTGCTCGCATCGCCACCAACGACTACCTCGACATCCAGATCTCGATGGACGGAGCGACCCCCGAGGTCAACGACTACGTGCGCGGTCCCGGCTCGTACGCCACGGCCATCACCGCCATGAAGAACCTGTCCGAGGCGGGCTTCAAGAACTTCAAGCTGTCGGTGGTCTGCACCAGCCAGAACATCTCGCAGCTCGACCAGTTCAAGGAGATCGCCGACACCTACGGCGCCCAGCTCCGCCTGACGCGACTGCGCCCCTCGGGCCGAGGCGCAGACGTGTGGGACGAACTGCACCCGACGAAGGAACAGCAGCGCGAGCTCTACGACTGGCTCGTGGCGCACGGCGACAACGTTCTGACCGGAGACTCGTTCTTCCACCTGTCGGCCTACGGAGACGCTCTCCCCGGTCTCAACATGTGCGGCGCAGGTCGCGTGGTCTGCCTGATCGATCCTGTCGGCGACGTCTACGCCTGCCCGTTCATGATCCACGACGACTTCAAGGCCGGGAACATCCGGTCCGAGGGCGGCTTCGAGGAGATCTGGAAGCACTCGGAGCTCTTCACCCGCCTGCGCCAGCCGCAGTCGGGCGGCGCCTGCGCGTCCTGCCAGTTCTTCAGCACCTGCAAGGGCGGCTGCATGGCGGCCAAGTTCTTCACCGGTCTCCCCTCGACGGGCCCGACCCGGAGTGCGTGCAGGGGTACGGCGAAGAGGCGCTGCTCAAGATCAAAGACGAGAAGAACGCGCTGCCGAAGTCGGGAGTCGACCACTCGCACCGCACCACGAAGCAGTCGAAGTCGGGCAAGGTCTACATCGCCCTCGGCCTGAAGTCCGATCTGACTGCGCCGCCGGTCAGCGCCTGCGCCGAAGACCCGCTGGCCGACTTCGCTCCGATCCCGGTCTCGAAGCCACCGGTCAGCGAGTGCGCCGAAGACCCCTGGCGGGCTTCCGCGCTCCCTGACCTGCAGCAGCAGCAGCAGCAGCACCACCACCGGCACCACCAGCACGTCGTCACGAGGGCGCCTCCGGGCGCCCTGGTCGGCGACTCGAAAAGAGAGAAGGAACACGCGATGAAGCGTGTCGAACGGACTGCGGCGGTGAGCACCCGAGCCGTCCGCGACGACGGGCGGAGCCGCGCTCTCCGGCCGGCGCTCGTCGACGGCACCCAGTACTGACGAGAGGCTCGGCTTGCGCCGGGCCTTTCGCCTTCCCGGCGGAGACGCCGCCCGGAGGAGAGAAAGGAGCACGCGATGGGGCGTGTAGAAGGAAAAGTGGCATTCATCACGGGAGCGGCGCGAGGACAGGGGCGGTCGCACGCGATCCGGCTCGCCCAGGAGGGCGCCGACATCATCGCCGTCGACCTCCTCGAGGCGATCCCCGGGGCCCCGTACGCGGCGGCCACGCAGGAGGACCTCGACGAGACGGTTCGCCAGGTCGAAGCCCTCGACCGGCGGATCGTCGCCAGTAAGGCCGACGTCCGCGACTACGAGGGGTTGAAGAAAGCCCTCGACGACGGAGTCGCCGAACTCGGGCGACTCGACATCGTCTCGGCCAACGCCGGAATCTCGACCCAGATGGCACCGACCGACGAACTCACCGAAGACATGTGGCAGAACATGATCGACACCAACCTCACCGGTGTCTGGCACACCGCGAAGGCGGCCATCCCCCACCTCAAGGCGGGAGGACGGGGTGGCGCGATCATCCTCACGAGCTCCGAGGCGGGCATCAAGGGGTACGCGAACATCGCGCACTACGTCTCGGCCAAACACGGCGTCGTCGGGCTGATGCGCACCCTGGCCATCGAACTCGCGCCGGACATGATCCGGGTCAACAGCATCCACCCGACCCAGGTCGACACCGACATGATCATGAACGAGGCGACCTACAGACTCTTCGCCCCGAACCTCGAGAATCCGACCCGGGAAGACTTCGCCCCGGCCTCGCAGGCGACCAACACGCTGCCGATCCCGTGGGTCGAAGCCGTCGACATCTCGAACGCCGTCCTCTTCCTCGCCTCCGACGAGGCGCGGTACGTCACCGGCGTGCCCCTGCCGGTGGACGCCGGCTGCTTCCTCAAGTGATCACCGCGATCACGCTCTAGCCACCCACGAAAGGAGCACGCCATGGGACGTGTAGAAGGGAAGGTCGCATTCATCACCGGTGCGGCCCGCGGGCAAGGCCGCTCGCACGCAATCCGGCTCGCCCAGGAGGGCGCGGACATCATCGCCGTCGACATCGCCGAGGGCATCCCCAGCATCGAGCGCTACTACCCGGGAGCGACCGAGGAGGACCTCGCCGAGACGGTCCGCCAGATCGAGGCTCTCGACCGCAGGATCGTCGCCACGAAGGCCGACGTCCGCGACTACGACGCGCTGAAGGCCGCGCTCGACGACGGGGTGGCCCAGCTCGGCCACGTCGACATCGTCTCGGCGAACGCCGGAGTCTTCGCCTTCGGCGACAAGACGCAGGAGGTGACGGAGCAGGACTGGCAGGACGTCATCGACATCAACGAGACCGGCGTCTGGCACACCTGCAAGGCCGTCATCCCGCACCTGATCGACCAGGGGACGGGCGGGTCGTTGATCCTCACGAGTTCGACGGCCGGTCTCAAGGGCACGCCGAACGTCGCCGCGTACACCGCCAGCAAGCACGCGGTGGTGGGCATCATGCGCACGCTCGCCCTCGAGCTCGCGCAGTACAGCGTGCGAGTCAACACGGTGCACCCGACCGGGGTGGCGACCGACATGATCCTGAACGAGGCGGCCTGGAAGCTCTTCCTGCCCGATGTCGCCCACCCGACCCGGGAGCAGGCGGCGGAGGTCTTCGCCTCGACCAACGCGCTGCCGATCCCGTGGGTCGACCCCGTCGACATCTCGAACGCCGTGCTGTTCCTCGCCTCCGACGAGGCGCGGTACGTCACCGGCACCGAGCTGAAGATCGACGCGGGCTACACCATCAAATAGACCTCGTCCCCAGCCGGGACGATCAGAGAAAGGAGCACGCGATGGGGCGTGTAGAAGGAAAGGTCGCGTTCGTCACGGGCGCGGCGAGAGGCCAGGGGCGCAGCCACGCGCTGCGGCTCGCCCAGGAGGGCGCCGACATCATCGCCATCGACCTCACCGGCCAGATCGACTCCGTGCCGTACGCGATGTCGCAGCCGTCGGATCTCGAAGAGACCGTTCGGCAGATCGAAGCACTCGACCGCCGGATCGTCGCGACGAAAGCCGACGTCCGCGACTTCGACCAGGTCAAGGCCGCGGTCGACGACGGGGTCGCCCAGCTCGGCCGCCTCGACATCGTCTCGGCCAATGCCGGCATCTTCAGTTTCGGCAGCCTCGCCGACCTGGAGGAGCAGGTCTTCCGCGACATGATCGACGTCAACCTGACCGGCGTCTGGCACGCCGCCAAGGCGGCCATCCCTCACATCCGCGCCGGAGGCAGGGGCGGGTCGATCGTCCTGACCAGCTCGACGGCGGGGCTCGAGGGCATGGAGAACATCGGTCACTACGTCGCCGCCAAACACGGCGTCGTGGGGCTGATGCGCACCCTGGCGATCGAGCTCGCACCCGACATGATCCGCGTGAACAGCGTCCACCCGACGAGCGTCAACACCGACATGATCCAGAACTCGGCGACCTACGCGCTCTTCGCCCCGGACCTGCCGGAAGCCGAGCGGACCAAGGAAACCCTGGGCGCGCGCTTCGGCGCACTCAACAAGCTGCCGATTCCGTGGGTCGAGCCGGTCGACATCTCGAACGCCGTGCTGTGGCTCGCCTCCGACGAGGCCCGCTACGTCACCGGCGTCACCCTGCCGGTGGACGCCGGCGAACAGCTGTAAAGAGCACTGCACCGGGGTACCGGTCACCCACCGGTACCCCGGCTCAACCCGAAAGGACACCCCATGGGACAGCTCGACGGCAAAGTCGCCTTCATCACCGGCGCCGCCCGCGGACAGGGCCGGAGCCACGCGATCACCCTGGCCAAGGAGGGCGCCGACATCATCGCCATCGACGTGTGCAAGCAGGTCGACACGGTCCCGTATCCCGGAGCCACGTCCGAGGACCTCCAAGAGACGGTCCGCCAGGTCGAGGCGCTGGATCGCAGGATCATCGCCTCCGAAGTGGACATCCGCGACTACGCCGGGCTCAAGACGGCGGTCGACCAGGGAGTCGCCGACCTCGGCCGCCTCGACATCGTCGTGTCGCAGGCCGGGATCTCGACCCCGGCGCCGACCCTCGAGATGGACGAGGAGACCTGGCAGACGATGATCGACGTCAATCTGACCGGGCAGTGGCACACCGTCAAGGCGGCGGTCCCGCACATCGTCTCCGGCGGCCGCGGTGGAGCGGTCGTCATCACGAGCTCGCTGGCGGCTCTGATCGCCAACGCGAACACGGCGCACTACTCGGCAGCGAAGGCCGGACTCGTCGGTCTCATGCGCGTGCTCGCGGTCGAGCTCGCTCCCCAGAGCATCCGCGTGAACACCATCCACCCGACGACCGTCAACACCGACATGATCCTGAACGAGCCGACCTACAAGCTGTTCCGGCCCGACCTTGCGACCCCGACCCGCGCCGACTTCGAGGTCGCCGCCCTGACCCTGAACAAGCTTCCGATCGCGGGTGTCGAGCCGATCGACATCTCCAACGCCGTGCTGTACCTGGTCGGGGACTCGGGCCGCTACGTGACCGGCACCACGCACGTCGTCGACGCCGGCGGTCAACTGTGACGGTGGAGGGCCAGTCGACCACGGATCGGCGCGGGAGCGAGACCCGAGGTCGCATCGCACGGCACCTGGTCGGTCGCGAGCGCGAGCTCGAACTCGCCCTGGCCGCGGTCGGAGCCGGCCGCGACCTCGTCCTCGAGGGACCGCCGGGCACGAGCAAGACGACGATGCTCAAGGCGATCACCGAGGAGTGGGGCATCCCGCTGTTCTTCGTCGAGGGCAACGCCGATCTCACCGCGGCGAAACTCGTCGGTCACCACAATCCCGCTCGGGTGCTCAAGGAGGACTACAGCGCGGACACGTTCGTACCCGGTCCCCTCGCCCTGGCGATGGAGAACGGCGGATTCCTCTACATCGAGGAGTTCAACCGGGCACCGGAGGACACTCTCAACACCCTGCTCACGGCCATGGCCGACCGGCGCATCGAGGTGCCGCGCGTGGGCCTCATCACGGCGGCGCCGACCTTCCGGGTGATCGCGTCGATGAACCCGTTCGACAACGTCGGCACGACGAGACTCTCCACGAGTGTCAGCGACCGCCTCAACCGCATCGTCGTCGGGTACCAGGACGCCGAGGCGGAGGCGGGGATCGTGCGGCTCCGGTCTCGACTCGTGGGGCGTCTCGGCGACCGCATCGTCGGCGACGCCGTCGCGGTGACCCGGGCGACTCGCAGCCACCCCGACGTCCGACAGGGCAGCAGCGTGCGTGGCGCGATCGACTGCGCCCTGATCACCGACGAGCTCTCCGCCCTGCGCGACCTCGCCGACCCGGACGACGATCGCTACCCCGAGACCTTCTTCGACGCGATGGTCGTGTCGCTGTCGGGCCGCATCCATCTCGACGAGGCAGCCGAGACCACGGCGGAGCGCGTGCTCCGGGAGATCTGGGAGGACCGCTTCGTGCTCGAGCCCGCACGAGCCGAGCCCGGCTGAAGAGCCGTCGAGGCCGACTCCCCGATCCGCCGCGAGGCGAAGTCGCGCCCGGAGCCGGCCAGGCCTCTGGCACGCAGGCCGAAGCGGCTGGACCAGGATCCCACGGTGTTCGACGCCGTCGCGGGCCCGGGTGGCCTCGCGCTGCGGCCGCAACCCGGCAGATCGGGCAAAGCGGCGAAGCGTCCGCAGGGCTCCGGCGCGGGATTCACGGACGACCCCGCCGATCTGGTGCCGCTCGAGGAGGATCCGGCCGAGGCGGAACCCGGCGTCCGCGAGCGCGCGCGAGCGATCGCAGCCCGGCTCTCCGTCCCGAAGCCGAAGGCCGACCGCACGGCGCGCAGAGGCGCGGGCGACGTGGCCAGCCTTCCCTACGCCGAGGGCAGCGACGAGATCGATCTCGACGCGACCCTGGAGGTCCTCGCCGAGAAGCCGATGCCGGAGGACGACGACATCGTCGTCCGCGAGCGCGTCAGGACGAAGCGCTCCGTCGTGCTGGCCGTCGACGTCTCGGGCTCGATGAAGGGAGAGCGGATCCGGACGGCGGCGGCCACGGTCGGGGCTCTGGCTGCGGAACTCGACCAGGACGCGCTCGGAGTGATCGCCTTCTGGTCGGACGCAGCGGTGCTGCTCGAGCTCGGCCGGAGAATCGATCCGATGGCACTGCTCGACCAGATGCTGCGCATCCCCGCCCGGGGCCTGACCAACGTCGGGTTTCCGCTCACGATCGCCGCGAGCCAGCTGGCCGGGGTCCCGCAGCGGGATGCGCGCGTGATCCTGCTCTCCGACTGTGTCCACAACGCCGGGCCCGACCCGCGACCTCTCGCCGCTCTGCTGCCCCGCCTCGACGTGCTGCTCGACACCAGCGGCGAGAAGGACGTCGAGCTCGGACACGAGCTGGCCAGGATCGGACGCGGCTCGTTCCGGCCGGTCCGGACGCATCACGACATCGCCCCCGCCCTCAGCGCCCTGTTCCGGAACTGACCGGGAAGTCCCCCTTCCCCCTGTGGCACTCGGTGCCATAATGAACGGAGCACACGGCGGTGCAGCCGCGGTGCACGAACGAGAGTGAGGGTCCGATGGCCAGGAATCCGTGGTTCGAGACAGTGGCGGAAGCTCAGCGCCGAGCCAAGAAGCAGCTTCCCAGTTCGGTCTACGGGGCACTCGTCGCGGGCTCCGAGCGCGGCCTGACGATCGACGACAACATCGGGGCGTTCTCCGAGCTGGGCTTCGCGCCGCACGTCGCGGGGCACAAGGCGAACCGCGACCTGTCGACGACCGTGCTCGGGATCCCGATCGACTTCCCCGTGATCATCTCGCCCACCGGTGTCCAGGCGGTCCACCCCGACGGCGAAGTGGCCGTCGCGAGAGCCGCGGCAGCACGGGGCACGATCATGGGCCTCAGCTCGTTCGCGAGCAAACCGATCGAAGAGGTCGCCAAGGCGAACCCCAACACCTTCTTCCAGATGTACTGGACGGGCACGCGAGACCAGATGATCCAGCGAATGGATCGCGCACGGGCCGCCGGTGCGAAGGCGCTCATCTCGACCCTCGACTGGTCGTTCTCGAACGGTCGCGACTGGGGCAGCCCGGCCATCCCCGACAAGCTCGACCTGAAGACGATGGTGAAGTTCGCGCCGAACGTCCTGCCTCACCCGTCGTGGCTGCTGCGCTACGCGAAGGAGCGCACCCTTCCCGACCTGACGACGCCCAACCTCCAGCCGCCGGACGGCCCGGCGCCGACGTTCTTCGGCGCGTACTACGAGTGGATGCAGACACCCCCGCCCACCTGGGAGGACGTCGCCTGGCTCGCCAAGGAGTGGGGCGGCCCGTTCATCCTCAAGGGCGTGAGCCGCGTCGACGATGCGCGAAGAGCCGTCGACGCCGGTGTGAACGCCATCTCCGTGTCGAACCACGGCGGCAACAACCTCGACTCGACGCCGGGCACGATCCGCATGCTGCCGTCGGTCGTCGAAGCGGTCGACGGCCAGATCGAGGTCCTCCTCGACGGCGGCATTCGCCGTGGCGGCGACGTCGCGAAGGCGCTGGCCCTGGGCGCACGCGCCGTCCTCATCGGGCGCGCGTACCTGTGGGGCCTCGCCGCGAACGGCCAGGCCGGTGTCGAGAACGTCCTCGACATCCTGAAGGGCGGTCTCGACTCCGCCGTGCTGGGCACCGGGCACGCTTCCGTCCACGAGCTCTCGGCCGACGACCTCGTCATCCCCGACGGCTTCACCCGCACGCTGGGAGGGTCGGCTCTCGCCGCCGCCACGGCCGGCGGGCGCCCCCGCGCGACGAAGACGACCCCGCGGACGAAGAACCCGATCGGGTAGCGTCACGTCCATGGCCGCCCCACTCACCGGCTGGACCGAACTGGCCTCGGCCACGTGGCCCGAGGTGCCCGAATCGCCGCTTGTCCTCGTCCCCACCGGGTCGACCGAGCAGCACGGGCCGCACCTGCCGTTCCACACCGACAGCGTCGTCGCGCGCGCCGTCGCCACGGGCGTCGCCGAGACGTTGCCCGGGCAGGTCGTGGTCGCGCCCACCATCGCGTTCGGGGCCAGCGGCGAGCACGCCGACTTCCCCGGGACGATCTCGATCGGCCACGACGCGCTCCACGCACTCCTCGTCGAGACGGTGCGCTCCCTCGACCTCTGGGCGGGGCGCGTCGTCTTCGTGAACGGCCACGGCGGCAACGTCGTAACGGTGCGCCGGGTCGTGGCCGAGATGCGAGCCGAAGGGCACGACGTCGACTGGGCTCCGTGCGTCCTGCCCGGCGGCGACGCCCACGCCGGCCTGACCGAGACCTCCCTCATGCTGCACCTCCGGCCGGGCGACGTCCGGATCGACCTCGCCGAGCCCGGCGAATCCGCGCCGCTCGAAGAGATCCTGCCGCTCATGACGCGTTCCGGTGTTCGGGCCGTCTCGCCGAACGGAATTTTGGGCGATCCGACCGGCGCCTCTGCCGCTCAGGGCCGCGAGTTCCTCGCAACCATGGTCGACGGCGTCGTCCGACGCCTGGCGACCACCGCACCACCACCCGTCACCACGATTCCCTAGGAGAACATCATGACCGGACGCCTCGAGGGCAAAGTCGCCTTCATCACCGGTGCTGCACGCGGCCAGGGCCGCGCCCACGCCGTCAAACTGGCCTCGGAGGGGGCCGACATCATCGCCGTCGACATCGCCGGACCGCTTCCGCTCGTCCCGTACGACTCGCCGACCATGGCCGACGTCGACGAGACGGTGAGACTCGTCGAAGAACTCGACCGGCGAATCCTGTTCGAGCAGTGCGACACCCGCGATCTCGAGAAGATGCGCGCTTTCGTCGATGCCTCGGTCGCCAACCTCGGCAGGCTCGACGTCGTCGTCGGCAACGCCGGCATCTGCATCCCCGCCACGTGGGACGAAACGACCCCCGACATGTTCCAGACCACGATGGACATCAACGTCGTCGGAACCTGGAACACGGTCATGGTCGGCGCGCCCCACCTCGTGACGGCGGGCGGCGGATCGATCATCCTGACGAGTTCGTACGCGGGCAAGAAGATGCAGCCGTTCATGGTTCACTACACGGCGAGCAAGCACGCCGTCACCGGAATGACTCGCGCCTTCGCCGCCGAACTGGGCAAGCACAACATCCGCGTCAACAGCGTCCACCCGGGAGCGGTCAACACGCCCATGGGATCCGGCGACATGATCGCAGCGATCACCCATACCAACGAGAGCAACCCCCGCTCGCCGGCATGGGAACCCCGTTCCTCCCCACCTACTCCGCCGAGGCCGAGGACATCGCGAACGCCGTGGCCTTCCTCGCCTCCGACGACGCGCGTCTCATCACGGCCGAACACCTGAGCATCGATCAGGGTGCGCAGTACTTCTGATCGGCCGGCGGCCGAAGCCCTGCCGGCACCTCCCCCGGGGGCGGGCTGCCGATCGGTTTCGCGGTGCGCCTCGGCCACGCGGTCCGGGTGGAGGACTCCGGTACGACCCTGATCGGCGGTTCGCCCACGCGGGTCCTCTACCTCAAGCCCGCGGCGGGGCGGCTGCTCGCCGATCGCACCCTCACCGTGCAGGATCCCGCGACCCGCGCCCTCGCCGACCGTCTCCTCGACGCCGCGATGGCCGAGCCGATCGTCTCCACGCTCACTCCCCCGCCGGTGCACGAGGTCACCTTCGTGATCCCTGTCTACGGCCGGCCGGATGCTCTCGACCGGCTCCTGGCGAGCCTGCCGACCGGCTCGCGCGCCCTCGTCGTCGACGACGTCTCGCCCGACCGCGAAGCCATCGTCGCGGTCGCCGAACGCCACGGCGCCGAGTTCCTCCCGCTCGATGTCAACGGGGGTCCGGCCCGTGCGCGCAACGTCGGTCTCGGCCACGTCACGACGGCATTCGCCGCCTTCGCCGACACCGACCTCGTGCTCGACGACCAGACGGTGCCGACGATGCTCGCGCATTTCGCCGATCCCCGCGTCGCCCTCGTGGCGCCGCGCGTGCACGGACTCCGCGACGACACCGGGCTGAACTGGGTCGGGCGGTACGAACAGGCGAGGTCCTCGCTCGATCTGGGCGAGCATCCGGCCCTCGTCCGCCAGCGGTCGCCCGTCTCCTGGGTTCCCGCGGCCTTCCTCATCGGCAGGACCACAGCCCTCGGCGCCGGGTTCAGTGCCGAGATGCGCGAGGGGAAGACGTCGACCTCATCTGGCGGCTCGCCGATGCCGGATGGCGCGTCCGCTACGAACCCGCGGCGGCCGTGTGGCACGAGCACCGGCAGCGCGTGATCGCCTGGCTCGGCCGGAAGGCCTTCTACGGCAGCTCCGCGCACCCGCTGGCCGTGCGGCACGGAGCCGACGTCGCTCCGGCGGTCCTCGCGCCCTGGAACGTCGGCGTCATCGCGGCCCTCCTCGCACAGCGCCGCTGGTCGCTGCCGGTGGCCCTGGGAATGACCCTCGTGACGGTCTGGCGCGTGTCGCGAAAACTCCGGCGCAGCGATCGACCCGTTCGGCAGGCCGCCCGCCTGACCGCGAACGGAGTCGGGTCGTCGCTGGTGCAGACGACGGCGCTCCTCGTCCGGCACTGGTGGCCGGTCGCAGTCGTCCTCAGCGTCTTCTCGGCGCGGATCCGGCGCGCTCTGCTCGTCTCGGCCGTCGTCGACGCCGGCATCGAGTGGGCGCGTCTCCGACCCGACCTCGACCCCGTCCGGTTCGGCCTGGCCAGGCGCCTCGACGACCTCGCCTACGGCGCGGGCGTGTGGTGGTCCGCCGCGAAGGGCCGATCCCTCCGGGCCGTGCTGCCGCACATCACCCGGCGCGACTGAGCGGGGCCGGCCGACCGGGCCGACCCCGCTCGATCGGCCCCTACTTGACCGGGTTGGCGTTGACCCCGGTCAGGATCATGTGCCCCGCGTCGACCGGGATCGTCACCCCGGTGACGTTCGACGCGAGCGCCGAGTTGAGGTAGACGGCCGTGTCGGCGATGGCTTCCGGAGGCAGGAACGTCGTTCCCTTGAGGGCGCCGAAGTGGTAGCCGCCCTCGATCATGTCCGCCTCGGTGCCGCCGGGGTGGCCGGCGAACATGTCCCAGGCGCCCTGGTGGTCGGTCATCGGCGTCTTGATGGCGCCGGGGTTGATCGAGTTGCAGCGGATGCCGTACGGAGCCAGTTCGAGCGCGACGTTCTTCATCAGTCCGATGACGCCGTGCTTGGCCGCCACGTAGTGGGCGTAGTTGATGCCGGGCTCGAGGCCGTTGATCGAACTCGTCATGACGATGGAGCCGCTCTGGCGCTCGATCATGTGGGGCGCGACCGCTTTCGCGGCCTTCCAGACGCCGGTGAGGTTGACGGCGATCATGTCGTCCCACGACTCCTCCGACAGTTCCCAGAACGGCGCCTGAGTCCAGATGCCGGCGTTGGCGATCAGGATGTCGATCTTGCCGAACTCCGCGACGCCTCGTTCGACGGCGCCGTCGAGGTCGGACTGCTTGCGTACATCGCCCTTGATGGCGATGATCCGCCGGTCGAGCGCCTCGACCTGACGCACGGTCTCATCGAGATCCTCCTGACGACCCATCGTGTAGTCGACGCTCGCGATCTGGTCGGCGATGTCGAGGATGACGATGTCGGCACCCTCCTGTGCGCTCCGCACGGCGTGCGCTCGGCCCTGACCCCTGGATCCGCCCGTGATGAGGGCGACTTTGCCTTCTAGCATTCCCATGATGACTCTCCGATTCTTCTGCCGGGAGTCGGCGCGATCGGCGACACCCGTGTCATATCCGACGATATGGCATTGAGTGCCGAAAGGGAATGGCTCAGGATCGAGAGGCCTCCAGAAGGGCCCAGAGCTCAGCGCGGCCGGAGAATTCGTCGAGGTCGAGCTGGAGCAGAGAGCCGACTCGCGCGATCCTGGCCTTGAGGGTGTGGCGGTGGAGTCCGGCCTCCCGGGCCGCCGACTCCCAGTGCCCGTTGTGCGCGAGCCACAGTCGCGAACAGACCACGAGGTCGCCCGTTTCGTCGGCCAGGACGGCGAGACGCTTCTTCGCGAGGTTCTCGGCCGCCGGCGACCAGAGGTCGTCGAGGAGACCGCCCGCGGACTCCCCGAAGACGTTGAGCCCCGGACCGGGATTCTGCGAGAGCACGCGCGCCGCCTGAGCGAGGCCGGCCGAGGCCTCGACGGGTGCCAGGACCGCTGACAGCCCGACGGCGAGTTCGCCGATTCCCGGCACCTGCGCGACCACGCCGAGGAACCGCTCCGTCGACGCCGCGTCGATCACGACGACGATCCGATCGCCACGGTCGTCGACGAACGCCAGCCGACCGCGAGTCACCGCGTCGATCAGGCGGCCACGGGCCGCGGCCGGAAGCTCGGCGGGAGGCGACAGGATCCCGACGCGGAGGGCCTCGGGGAGGTCGTCCTGGAACTCGGCCGAGACGGCGGCCGCGCCGCCCACTTGGCTGTCGAGGAGCAATCGCACGATCACGGAGCCGAGGCGCTGCTCGAGGTGGCGCTCGGAGTCTCCGTAGCGCAGGAGCACCTCCGCGATCGCGACCGCGCTCGTCACCACCGCCTGCATGGCGACGTCGTTGTGTCCCGCTCCGGCGACGCCCATCGCGCCGCGGAGCGCACCTCGGGGCCCAAGGGTCTGCGCGGTCGCGAACCCGGACCAGCCGGGGAGCGCGACGTCGACGCTGGCGCGCGAACCGCGGCCGAGGATCTTGCGGCCCTCCTCCTCGAGAGGCGCGAGGGCGATCTCGGACGTGCGCTCCTCGAGGAGGACGTCGCCCGTGGACGACAGGATCACGATGGCACCCTGGACCTGTTCGGCCAGAGCCCGCGCCACGGCGACGAGCGTGCCGGTCGTGAGTGCCGCGACCGAGACGGCGCGCTGCGCCCGCAGGGTCCAGGCGTCGCGTTCGCGCTCGAGGGCCGAGATGCGGTCGGCGACCCAGCGGATCAGTGCGATGAACGGGACCTCGAGGGGAACCTCGACCAGGGTGACCTCGCGTTCCTCGCAGGCTTGGACCAGGGACGCCGGGGTCCCCTCGCGGATGACCTCGAGGCCGAAGCCGACGGCCACGACGCCCGCCGCCACCAGCCGATCGACGTAGGCGCGGTAGTACTCGTCGTCGTCCTCCTGCGGGAACTGCGTGCCGGTGGTGAGCAGCATCGTGTCGCCACTGAGGAAGGGCGTGGGGTCGTTCAGATCGGAGCTGTGCACCCAGTCGATCGCCGTGTCCAGGCCTCGCCCCGTGAGTCGCGGGATCAAGCGGAGCACGGAGTCGCCGAGAAGGCCGCGGACCGTGGGGGACGTCATCGACTGCACCGTCGAAGGTTATCCCCAATTGCCGCTTGGGCCGCGATCTATCCACAGATTGCCAAAACGGCATACCTCGCGTGTCGTGCACTCCCTACATTGGCGTCTATCCGTTCTGCACCACCCTGATCAGCACCCCTGAGGAGGCCACCGTGACGATCGTCGATTCCAGCGACGCAGGGCCCTACGTTCCCGGCCAGACGACGGGCGGGCCCGGCCTGCCCCAGCGCCGACGCCTCGTCACCGAGATCCCCGGCCCCCGTTCCCGGGAGCTCCTCGCGCGCAAGTCGAGTGCCGTCGCCCGCGGTGTCGGAATCAGCCTGCCGGTCTTCACCGACGCGGCCGGCGGCGGCGTCCTCGTCGACGTCGACGGCAACAGCTTCATCGACTTCGGCACCGGCATCGCGGTCACCGGTGTCGGCAACGCCGCTCCCGGCGTCGTCACGGCGGTGCAGCAGCAGGTCGAGCGGTACACCCACACGTGCTTCATGATCACGGGCTACGACTCCTACGTCGACGTCGCCGAAGCCCTGAATCGTCTCACGCCCGGCGACCACGACAAGCGCACGGCTCTGTTCAACACGGGTGCGGAGGCCGTCGAGAACGCCGTCAAGATCGCCCGCTCCTACACCGGGCGGCCCGCCGTGATCGCGTTCGACCACGCATATCACGGCCGAACCAACCTCACGATGGCGCTCACGGCCAAGGCGATGCCCTACAAGTCGGGTTTCGGTCCGTTCGCGCCCGAGATCTACCGAGCACCGCTCTCCTACCCGTACCGCGACGGCCTGAGCGGCGACGAGGCCGCCCGCGAGGCCATCGCGATGATCGAGAAGCAGGTCGGTGCCGCTTCCGTGGCCGCCGTCATCATCGAGCCGATCCAGGGCGAGGGCGGCTTCATCGTGCCCGCACCCGGGTTCCTCAGCGCGCTCTCCGCGTGGGCGACCGAGAACGGGGTCGTCTTCATCGCCGACGAGGTCCAGACCGGCTTCGCCCGGACGGGCGCGATGTTCGCCAGCGAGCACGAGGGCATCGTCCCCGACCTCATCGCGACGGCCAAAGGCATCGCCGGCGGCCTTCCCCTGTCGGCGGTCACAGGGCGGGCAGAGATCATGGACGCCCCGCACGTGGGCGGCCTCGGCGGCACCTACGGCGGAAACCCGGTCGCCTGCGCTGCCGCGCTGGCGGCGATCGAGGCCTACGAGCACGACGGTCTCATCGAGCGCGCCGGCGAGATCGAGACACTCATGAAGGCGCGGCTCACCGACCTCCAGTCGCGCGACCCTCGCATCGGTGATGTCCGCGGTCGCGGCGCCATGATCGCCATCGAGCTCGTCGATCCGCTCACCGGCGAGCCCGACGCAGCCCTCACGGCGGCGGTCGCCAAGCACAGTCACGATAACGGCGTGGTGCTGCTGACCTGCGGTACGTTCGGCAACGTCATCCGATTCCTTCCGCCCCTGTCCATCAACGACGCCTTACTCCACGACGGCCTCGACGTCGTGGCGCACGCCCTGGAGGCAGCATGACCATCACCGCTTCTCGAGAGCAGCAGATCCTCACCTCGGTGCCGACCGACCTCCTCATCAACGGTGTCTGGCGTCCGGCTCAGAGCGGCAGCACCTTCGCCGTCATCGACCCCGCCACCGGCGACGAACTGGCCCAGGTCGCCGACGGCACCCCGGCCGACGGCATCGCCGCGCTCGACGCCGCCGACGCGGCCGCGGCCGACTGGGCCGCCACCGCGCCGCGCAAGCGGGGCGAGATCCTCCGTCGCGCCTTCGACCTCGCCATCGAGCACCAGGAGGACCTCGCCGTCCTCATGACGATCGAGATGGGCAAGTCCCTTCCCGAAGCTCGAGGCGAGGTCACCTACGGGGCCGAGTTCCTGCGCTGGTTCTCCGAAGAGGCGGTCCGCATCTCGGGCCGCTACGGCCGGAACCCCGAGGGCACGGGCACGGCCATCGTGTCGCACCGGCCCGTGGGGCCGTGCCTTCTCATCACGCCGTGGAACTTCCCGCTCGCCATGGCGACGCGCAAGATCGCACCAGCCTTGGCGGCCGGGTGCACCGTCGTCCTCAAGCCGGCCGAGCTCACCCCGCTCACGAGCCTCTTCCTCGGCTCGTTGCTGCTCGAGGCGGGCGTTCCCGACGGGGTCGTCAACATCGTCACGACCACCGATTCGTCGGGAGTCGGCTCGGCACTGATGGCCGACCCGAGGCTGCGCAAGGTGAGTTTCACCGGGTCGACGCCGGTGGGCAAGGTCCTGCTCAAGCAGGCGGCCGACAACGTGCTGCGCACGTCGATGGAGCTCGGCGGCAACGCCCCCTTCCTGGTCTTCGACGACGCCGACATCGAGGCTGCCGTCGCCGGCGCCATGCTCGCCAAATTCCGCAACATCGGTGAAGCCTGCACCGCGGCGAACCGCTTCTTCGTCCACGCGTCCGTCGCCAACGAGTTCGCCTCACGGCTCACCGCCAAGGTCCGCGAACTGGGCGTCGGGCGCGGCACCGACGACGGCGTGTCGATCGGCCCCCTCATCAATGCCGCCGCCGTGGAGAAGAACGCCGAGCTCGTCGACGACGCCACTTCCCGCGGGGCGACGATCGTCACCGGCGGAAGCGCGATCGACGGCCCCGGCACCTTCTTCGCGCCGACCGTGCTGACCGGCATCCAGCCCGGCACCCGCCTCCTGCGCGAAGAGATCTTCGGCCCCGTCGCAGCGATCACGACGTTCGAGACCGAAGACGAGGGAGTGCGGCTGGCCAACGACACCGAGTTCGGTCTCGTGTCCTACGCGTTCACTCGCGACCTGGCGCGCGGGCACCGACTCGTCGACAGCCTCCGCTCCGGCATGCTCGGTCTCAACACGGGCGTCGTCTCCAACGCCGCCGCCCCCTTCGGCGGCGTGAAGTCGTCCGGCCTCGGTCGAGAGGGCGGCCTCGAAGGCATCCACGAATACCTCGACACCACCTACACGCTGATTCCCGCGAGCTGAGAGAGCACGACCATGCCCCACGAGATCCTGCAGAACTTCATCGGCGGCCAGTTCGTCGCGGCCCACGGCGAGGCGACGCTCGACGTCGTCGACCCGCGCACCGAAGCGGTCGTCGCAACCTCGCCCGTGTCCGACGGCTCCGACGTCGACGCGGCCATGGCCGCAGCCGAGGCGGCGTTCCCGGCCTGGAAGCGCACGACGCCGAGCGGTCGCCAGAAGGCGCTCCTCGCGCTGGCCGACGCCCTCGAAGCAGGGTCCGACCGCCTGGTCGAAGCCCAGCACCGCAACACCGGGCAGCCGAAGGCCCTGATCGCGTCCGAAGAGGTCGCCGTCGGCGCCGATCAGCTGCGCTTCTTCGCCGGGGCCGCCCGGCAGGCGACAGGCCTCGCCTCCGGCGAGTTCCTCGAAGGTCTGACCTCGTCGGTTCGGCGCGAGCCCATCGGCGTCGTGGCGCAGGTGACGCCCTGGAACTACCCGCTGATGATGGCCCTCTGGAAAATCGGGCCGGCCCTCGCCGCCGGCAACACGATCGTGCTCAAGCCGAGCGACACCACTCCCGAGTCCACCCTGGTCCTGGCCGAGCTGACCCGCGGCGTCCTACCGGACGGAGTCTTCAACGTCGTCCTCGGCGACGCGTCGACAGGTGCCCTGCTGACGGAGCACCCGACTCCGGGCCTCGTGGCGATCACGGGCAGCGTTCGCGCGGGGCGAGCCGTGGCGACCTCCGGTGCCGAAGGGCTCAAGCGCGTCCACCTCGAGCTGGGCGGCAAGGCTCCCGTCGTCGTGTTCCCGGACGTCGACCTGACCGCGACCGCCGAGGCCGTCACGCAGGCCGCGTTCTTCAACGCCGGGCAAGACTGCACCGCCGCCACGCGCGTCATCGTGCACCGCGACGTCCACGACGCCTTCGTCGACGCGCTGGTCACGGCCGCCGAGAACACGATCACCGGCGATGTCGAAGATGCCTTCTACGGCCCTCTCAACAACGCCAGGCACTTCGCTCAGGTCGTCGCCGCCGTCGACGGTCTGCCCGAGCACGCCACGGTGCGCACCGGCGGATTCCGCGTCGGCGACACCGGCTTCTTCTACGCGCCGACGATCGTCGCCGACGTGCGTCAAGACGACCCGATCGTCCAAGACGAGACCTTCGGCCCGGTGCTCACGGTGCAGGCCTTCGACACCGACGACGAAGCGCTCGAGCTCGCGAACGGCGTCCGGTACGCCCTCGCCTCCAGCGTGTGGACCACCGACCACACGACGGCCGAGCGCTTCGCTCGCGATCTCGACTTCGGATGCGTCTGGATAAACACCCACATCCCGCTCGCGGCCGAGATGCCCCACGGCGGGTTCAAACAGTCCGGCTACGGGAAAGACCTGTCCGCCTATTCCGTCGACGACTACACCCGGATCAAGCACGTCATGAGCGCGCACTGACGACGCTTCGCTCCGCCCGCCCGCGCTCCCGCCACGTCAAGCGCGGTCTGTCCGACCAGCAACCAGCCCGCCCGTCATCATCCCCGAGCTCAACAAGTAAAGGTGTCCACAATGTCCGAGACCACGACACTCACCGCTGACGTCGTCATCATCGGAGCCGGAGCCACCGGCCTCACCGCGGCCAGCGATCTCGTGAAGGCCGGCCTGTCGGTCGTGGTTCTCGAGGCCCGCGACCGGGTCGGCGGCCGACTCTGGACCAATTCCATCGACGGCCAGATGTTCGAGATCGGCGGCCAGTGGGTCTCGCCCGACCAGACGGCCCTGTTGGCGACCCTCGACGAGCTCGGGCTGGCGACCTACGAGCGCTTCCGCACGGGTGACAGCGTCTACGTCGGCCGCGACGGTGCGGCCAAGCGATTCACCGGTGACATCTTCCCCGCGACACCGACCACGGAGAGCGAGATCGAGCGCCTCATCGGCGTGATGGACGAGCTCACCGCCCAGACCGATCCCGACGCCCCCTGGGAGCACCCGAGGGCCCGCGAACTCGACTCGGTCTCGTTCAAGGAGTGGCTGATCACGCAGTCCGACGACGAAGAGGCCCGCGACAACATCGCCCTCTTCATCGCCGATGCCATGCTCACCAAGCCCGCTCACGCGTTCTCGACCCTGCAGGCCCTTCTCATGGCGGCGAGCGCCGGCAGTTTCTCGAACCTCGTCGACGCCGACTTCATCCTCGACCGCCGAGTGGTCGGCGGGCTCCAGAGCGTGCCACTCGCCCTCTCGGAGAGTCTCGGCGACCGGGTCACGCTCGAGCAGGCGGTCCGCACCCTCGAATGGAACGAGAGCGGCGTCGTCGCGATCACCGACACCCTGCGCGTCGAGGCCAAGCGCGCACTGGTCGCCGTCCCGCCGAACCTCTACGGGCGCATCTCCTACGATCCCCGCTGCCGCGCCGGCGCCACCAGCTTCACCAACACCTGTCGCTCGGCCTCGTGATCAAGGTCCACGCCACCTACGAGACACCGTTCTGGCGCGAAGCCGGGCTCTCCGGCACGGCGTTCAGCCCGTACCAGCTGGTGCACGAGGCGTACGACAACAGCAACCACGGCGAGTCCCGCGGCACCCTCGTCGGATTCGTGAGCGACGAGAAGGCCGACAGGGTGCTCGCGCTCGACGCCGACGAGCGCCGCGCGAAGATCCTGGCGTCCCTTGCCACCTACTACGGGCCACAGGCGGAGAATCCCGCCGTCTACTACGAGAGCGACTGGGCGGCCGAGGAGTGGACCCAGGGCGCCTACGCGGCCAGCTACGACCTCGGCGGCCTCACCCGCTACGGGGCCGACCAGCACCTGCCCGTCGGCCCGATCCGCTTCGGTTCCAGCGACGTCGCCGGCCTGGGCTACCAGCACGTCGACGGCGCGATCCGAATGGGGCACCGGCTCGGCAGCGAGATCTTCGCCGACGTGGTCGCCGCCGCTCACTGACGACTCGCGGGCCGTCGATCCGCCGACTCGACCTCGATCCACGATCTCGCGTGGATCCACGTCGAATCAGCGGATCGTCAGGCCCCGACGGCCGGCTGCTGCTGCGTGATGCAGTGAATACCGCCACCCCGCGCGAAGATCGGTCGGGCATCCACCGTGACGACACGTCGGCCCGGGTACACCGACGCCAGGATGGCGGCCGCCCGCTCATCGGAGGCGGGCTGACCGAAACCGCAGGCGATCACACCGCCGTTGACGACGAGGTGGTTGACGTAGCTGTGATCGACGAACCCGCGCTCGTCGCGGAGCTCCGCGGGCGCCGGGAGCTCCACGATCTCGAACGCCCGCCCCGTGGCATCCTGCTGTCGCTCGAAGAAGGCGCGGAGCGAAGCGGTCACGGCGTGGTCGGGGTGCGCAGGGTCCTCCTGGGAGTGCAGCAGCAGCACACCGGGCGACGCGATCGTCGCCACCATGTCGACATGGCCCCGCGTGCCGAACTCGTCGTAGTCACGAGTGAGGCCGCGAGGCAGCCAGATGACGTGCGTCGCCCCGATCGTGCGGGCCAGCTCGACCTCCACCCGAGCCCTGTCGGCGTGCGGATTCCGGCCCGGGTCGAGTTGCACGGTCTCGGTGACGAGCACCGTCCCGAGTCCGTCGACGTGGATGGCGCCGCCCTCGTTGACCAGCAGGGAGGGCAGGATGCTCGCTCCGGCGCGCGAGGCGACGAACGCCCCGATCTCCCGGTCGGCGCCCCAGGACGCCCAGCTCTGGGCGCCCCAGCCGTTGAAGATCCAGTCCACCGCACCGAGCCCCGGGCGTGAAGCGCCGGTGGCGCCCCTGGCGAGGGCAGGACGAACGTCGGGCCGGAGTCGCGGATCCAGAAGTCGTCGAGGGGAGCCTCGACCACCTCGATCGCGGCCGACAGGTGTCGTCGGGCGTCGTCGCGGGCCGAGGGGTCGACGACCATCGTGACGGGTTCGAACTCGGCGACGGCGTGGGCCACGGCCGCCCACGCGGCGCGGGCCTCCTCGGCGGAGGCGTGATCGTCGCCGAGGGTGTAGCCGTCGCGCGGGAAGGCCATCCACGTGCGCTCGTGCGGGGCCGTCTCGGCGGGCATGCGCCACGCGGTCATGCGACACCCCCGCCGAGTCCGGCTGCGGCAGCGGCAGCCGCCGCCACGGCTCCGTAGCCGTCGCGCTCCTCGTCGACGGGCGCCACGAGGGCCTGGTACTGGTCGGGTCGCCTGGTCACGTAGAACGGGAACAGCTTCAGCCACTCGTCGCGCTGCGCGATGTCGAGCGACGCCACGAGAACGGCCGAGGCGTCGCGGGGAGCCTCCACGAGGATCCTGCCGAACGGGTCGGAGATGAACGACGACCCGTAGAAGGTGATGTCGCCTTCGTCGCCCCAGCGATTGGGCACGACCATGAAGAGACCGCTGGTGATGCCGTTCGCCGTGATGACGTGGCGCCAGATGTCGCGGGTGTCGAAGTCGGGGAAGGTCGGCTCGGAGCCGATCGCCGTCGGGTACGCCAGCAGCTCGGCGCCGGCCAGCCCGTAGGCCCTCGACAGCTCGGGGAACCACTCGTCCCAGCAGGTGGGCAGCCCGACGCGCGCGCCGAGCCCCGGAGCGGAGTACACGGGGTGCGGGTCGGCGTCGCCGCCCGGCCGGAAGAAGGTGTCTTCGTAGTAGCCGGCGCTGATCGGGATGTGGGTCTTTCGCGTGCGCCCCACGAGGTGGCCCTCCGGGTCGAGCAGGATCGCCGTGTTGTAGCCACGCGGATCGTCCGGATCGTCGTCGTGGGCCGGACGCTCGTACAGCGAAGCGTGCACGAACACCCCGAAGTCGCGCGCGGCCTCGGCGGCGAAGGTGAACGTCGGGCCGGACTCCAGCTCTTCGGCGTCGTCCTTCGGCACTCCGGCTGCCGGCTGATCTCCCGGGTAGCGACGCAGCGTCAGCTCCGGAAGGAAGACGGCGGCGGCGCCCGCGGACGCGGCGAGACGGATGCCCTCGCGGAGTTCCGCCACGTGCTCCCGCGGGTCGGGCAGCCAGCTCATCTGAACGAGGCCGATGCGAAGGGGCTCGCGGACACCGGGATCGTTCACTCCGGTCGGGACCCGGAGCGGAGCGGACGGGACGGGAGCGGTGATGAGTTGCACGGCGAGCCTCCTCGGTCGTGACGCGGACGCGTCGTCATTTATTGATCATACGATCAACTATTCGCCCACGCCAGCCCTCGGGAAGACCGGATCCGGCTAGCATTCCTACCGTGACGACCAGCACCGGAGAGCCCCGCCGACGCCGACGCCCCGATGAACGGCGCGAGGAGGTCGCGCAGACCGCCCGCGACCTGGCCCTCGGTGACGGACTCGCCGCACTCAGCCTCCGCTCCATCGCCTCCTCCATGAACGTCGCTTCCGGGCTCGTCGCCCACTACGAGCCCTCGATGGAAGAGCTCACCGCCTCGACCTTCCGTCACGTGGTGGCGGTCGAGCTCACCGAGGTCCGCGCTCTCGTCGATGACGCGCCGACCGGCCTCGACCGGCTCGACCGGCTCGTCACGACCCTTCTCGACCCGGAGCGCGACGCGCTGTCGACGATCTGGGCCGACGCCTGGAGCCTCGGGCGCCGCATGCCCCTGCTCGCTCGCGCCGCCCGCGAATCGATGGATTCGTGGCATTCGTACGCTCGCGAGATCCTGCTCGCCGCCGTTGCCGAGGGGAGCGTCCGCACGACCGAGCCCGACCTGGTCGCCCTCGAACTCTTCGCTCTCGTGGACAGCACGACCGCCTACGCCCTCGTGTCGTATCGCACCCCGAAAGAGCGGAACCAGCTCGTCAGACGCGCTCTGGAGCAGGCTCTCGGGCTCGAGTCCGGAATTCTTGCGCGACGCGCCTGAGCCAGGAAAAGCCCCGGTCAGGGCTTATTCAGTCGTGTGACGAATGGGACTCGTGTGACCCATGGGACTCGTTCGGGGGTGTACATCGTGTCCCCCACTGGTTAGCCTCGGTGAGTCCGGCCGGGTCGCACTAGGGGTGTGCCCACGCCGGCTCAGGGAGACCCATGACTTCGATCATCCGTTCCGCTGTGACCGCAGGGGCGGCCTTGGCGATCGCCACGGCTCTTGCGGTCGGCACGACGCACCTGGCCTCGCCGGCGTCCGCGGCGACGGCCGCGCCGACGCCGACCGTCAGCGCCTCGCCGACCGTCAGCGCCTCGCCCGGTGCCACAGCCTCGCCCAGCGCCTCCGCGTCTGCCACGCCGAGCGCGTCGCCGAGCGCAGCCGCCACTCCCACCCCCGCTCCCAGCGCGAGCACCGGCGTCGACACGTCCGCCGACGACCCGTCCCTCGCGGCCCAGAACGCGGCCGGCAACCACTCGATGGGGTCGACGATCCCGTCCTCCGACCCTGCCGCTGCGGCCGTGCCCAAGCTGAAGTCGCTCGCACAGGCCAAGGTCGCAGCCACCAAGACGTGGCCGGCGGGTCTCAAGGGCCTCGATGTGAGCGCGTACCAGACGGGCATCAACTGGAAGACCCTGTACAGTCAGGGCGCCCGGTTCGCCTACGTGAAGGCCACCGAAGGTACGGGCTACCAGAGCAGCCAGTTCGCCTCGCAGTACAACGGCTCTTACGCCGCCGGCATGGTCCGCGGCGCCTACCACTTCGCGACGCCCAACACCTCGACCGGCACCGCGCAGGCCACCTACTTCGTCGCCCACGGCGGCGGCTGGTCACCGGACGGTCGCACGCTGCCGCCGCTGCTCGACGTCGAGTACGGCTACAACGGCACCTGCTGGGGGCTCAGCCAGTCGGCCATGGTGAAGTGGATCAGCGACTTCTCCAACACGGTCCTCGCCAAGGTCGGCACGCGTCCTGCCATCTACGCGACGGCGAACTGGTGGAACACCTGCACCGGCAGCAGCAAGGCCTTCTCCGCCAACCCGTTCTTCGTCGCGCAGTATCCGACGACGACGACCTCCTCGTCCAAGCCGGCCACCCTGGGCGCCAGCTGGTCGAAGTGGAACTTCTGGCAGTGGTCCTCGACCGGTCCGTTCCCGGGCGACTCCGACGTGTTCAACGGAACCGCCGCGTCCCTGACGCTGCTGGCGCGCGGCGGCGGCACTCCGATCTCGACCGCCGGCCCCGACGCCGGATCCACCCTGCAAGGTGCCAAGAGTCTCCAGCCGGGCAAGTCGATCGAGTCGTCCAACGGCCAGTACCAGCTCATCATGCAGACCGACGGCAACCTCGTCGTCTACGGCAACGGCCGCTGGATCTGGCAGACCGCCACGCAACACAATCCCGGTGCTCGACTCGAGATGCAGGCCGACGGCAACTTCGTCGTGTACTCGAAGGCCAACAAGGCCCTCTGGAACACCGGGACGAACGGTGCGGGCTCCAGCCCGAAAGCCGTCCTCCAGTCGAACGGCGACCTCCAGGTCGTCACGTCGCGCGGTGTCGTCTGGCACAACGGCGCCTCGGGGTCGTCGACCCTGCTGTCGAACACCACGCTGAAGGGCGGGCAGTTCTTGCACGACCCCACCGGGCTCCTGCAGGCCATCATGCAGACGGACGGCAACTTCGTCGTCTACATCGGCGGCAAGGCGAAGTTCAACACCCACACGAACGGCCTCAAGGGTGCGACGCTCATCCTGCAGACCGACGGCAACCTCGTGCTGTACGACTCGGCCCATAAAGCCCGCTGGAACACGAACACCTACCACGCCGGCGCGGGCTGCTACCTGACGATGCAGTCGGACGGCACCCTCGTCCTCCGCAACAAGGGCGGCACGGCGATCTGGACGAGCAACACGCACGTCTAGGCTCGGGCCGGCCCGCTGATCGAGGCCGGCTCAGCCCCCGAGCTCGGCCAGGCGAGGCAGCGCTGCCTCGTCGGCGCCCAGGAAGATCAGCCGCTGCCGGAGCGACAGGACGGCGAGCTCCCAGAAGAGGTCGCGTTCGTCCATCGTGTCGGTGACGTAGCGCAGACCGACGAAGGTTCCGACCAGGACGAGCGCCTCGCGATGCGTGTCGATGCCGAGCGGGACGAGGCCCTGGCCGGCAGCACGACGGAGGTCGTCGGCGAGACGGGCGACCCAGCCGACGTAGGCCCGAGGTGCGGCAGGATCGTCCAGCTTGTGTTCGTTGACCAGCCGAAGTGCCGCTCGCGCGAGGGGTTCGTGCTGAACGCCCGGGCGACGACGGCGGTCGACTCGAGGATGTCGGCGAGCGGCCCGCCCGGGGACGGCTCGGTCGAGAGGAAGGTCCCTCCCGGGAAGGCCTCGGCCACGACCTGCGCGGCGATGTCGGCCTTCGTGGCGAAGTGGTAGCTCACCAGACTCTTGGCGACACCGGCGCGTGCCGCGATCGAACCGTACGACGACGACTCGTACCCCTTGATCTCGAACTCGAGGCCGGCCGCCTCCAAGATCGTGCGCACCGTCCGGCGACGCTGTTCTTCGCGGATGCCCATGGCGGCATATTAGCGGCCCGACCTCTGCACGTCAGGGCTTGACCGAGACCTCGATCCGGTTCGACCACGGGTCGTCGAACGAGGCGATGCGGCCGTCGTCGCGCGTCGCGATCCGGTGGTGCGTCAGGCGCTCTTCGAGGGCACCGAGGTCGTCGGGCGTCGGCACCTCGATGCGGACGAGCCCCAGGCCGAGGGCGAGCTGACGTCGACCGGCGCCAGCACTGTTCCAGGTGTTCATCGCCATGTGGTGGTGATAGCCGCCGGCGCTGACGAAGAGAGCCTGGGTGCCGAACATCGTGGTCGTCTCGAAGCCGAGCTGCTCCACGTAGAACCGCCGCGCGCTGGGCACGTCGCCGACGCTGAGGTGCACGTGACCGACGCTGGCCGGTCGTCCGTTCGCGCCCGCGAGGGCGGCCTCGGAGAGGTTCTCCTGCAGGAACGCGTTCGGATCGAGAGCCAGCGTCGCCATGTCGATCTGCCCGTGGGTCCAGCTCCACTCGGTTCGCGAGCGATCCCAGTAGAGCTCGATGCCGTTGCCCTCGGGGTCGGTGAAGTAGAAGGCCTTGCTGACGAGGTGATCGGCACTGCCGGTGAACGACTGCGGGTAGCGGGCGGCGACGCCGTACACGGCCGTCGCGAGGTCGGCCTCGGTCTCGAACAGGATCGCCGTGTGGAACAACCCCGCTTCGCGCGGCCCGGCGTGCTTGAGCTCGGGCGCGTGCTCCAGGATCACGATCGGTACGGCCCCGCGCCCCAGGATGGTGCGCTCGGGCTCTTGCGCCAGCAGCGTGAGCGTCACCGCGTCGCGATAGTAGGCGGTCATGGCCTCGAGGTCGGCGACCCGAAGGGTGACCGCGCCCATGGAGGTGTCGGCGGCGAGCAGGTCGGCAGCGTTCGTGGACATGTCACCGAGGCTACCATCAATTAGTTGTCGCTACAACTATTTCCGAGTCGCCGACACTCCGTCGATCACACGGCCGATGGGCAAGCCGCGCATCCCCGACACGGGCACGCGGCGCATAATGGGCCTATCGGAACTGTGCGACATGTGTCGGTTATATGAATGTGGCCGACCGCCGGTTCCGCGGACAGACAAGGAAGAACAATGAAAGCTCTGCGCTACGTGGCCGTCGGTGAAGCACCCGAGGTCGTCGACATCCCGATCCCGAAACCTGGGCCCGGCCAGATCCTCCTGAAGGTCACAGCGGGAGGCGTCTGCCACTCGGACGACTACGTCATGGGCCTGTCCGAGGAGGAGTACACCGCCGCCGGCTACCCGCTCCCGATGACCCTCGGGCACGAGGGCGCGGGCATCATCCACGAGCTCGGCGAAGGCGCGGGCGCCGGCGGGCTGAAAGTCGGAGACGCCGTCGCCGTCTACGGACCGTGGGGCTGCGGCTACTGCCACAACTGCTCGCAGGGCCATGAGAACTACTGCACCAACGCTCAGGCGCTCGGCATCACCCCTCCCGGCCTCGGGACCGACGGCTCGATGGCCGAGTACATGATCGTCGACGACGCTCGCCACCTCGTTCCGCTCGGAGACCTCGATCCGATCAAGAACGTCTCCCTCACCGACGCCGGCCTCACCCCGTACCACGCCATCAAGCGCTCGCTCCCGAAGCTCGGTGCCGGAACCTACGCCGTCGTGATCGGTTCCGGCGGTCTCGGACACGTGGGGATCCAGATCCTGAAGGCCCTGTCCGGTGCCACCGTGATCGTGCTCGACGTGAACGACGAGAAGCTCGAGCTCGCGAAGCACGTCGGCGCCGACATCACCCTCCTCAGCGACGAGGACGCCGCCGGGAAGATCCTGGAGATCACGGGCGGCCTCGGCGCGAACGCCGTCTTCGACTTCGTCGGCGCCGCGCCGACGATTCCGCTGGCCGTCTCGGTCGCCGGCATCGAGGCCGACGTCACGGTCGTCGGAATCGGCGGCGGAGACGTCGCCTTCGGCTTCGGCTCGATCAACTACGACGTGGCCGTCCGGATTCCGTACTGGGGATACCGCAACGAGCTCATCGAGATCCTCGATCTGGCTCGCGCGGGCAAGGTCGACGTGGAGATCCAGCAGTACTCGCTCGACGAGGGGCCTCGGGCCTACGCCGATCTGGCGAGCGGCTCCATCCGCGGACGGGCCGTGATCGTTCCGTAGGCGAACCGGGGCGTCGCGCGCGAGAGCTACAGGGTCTGGTGCGCGACGCCCGCAACGCCGCCCATCCGTTCGAGCGCGGCGCTCAGGAGGGTTCCGACGGCGTCGGGCAGCACGTGGTGATTGAGGTAGATTCCCTCGAGCCACGAGAGGACCTCGTCGGCGGGCATGCCGACCTCGTCCCAGTCGATGCCCGGGCGGGCGCTGGTGACGGGAAGCTCGGTCGCAGGATCCAGGCGCGCCTCGGCGATGGCGAGGTCGGGGGCGCCCTCCGCAGCCGTCCAGAGCAGCGCGATCGGGTGGTTGTCGCCGTCGATGTGCTCGTGATCGACGTGGCCGGAGCCGAGCCACGGAAGCGTCAGCAGCTCCCCCTCGATGTCGACCGTGATGAGGTCGAGATGCGTGGGCTCCTCGACCTCGCAGACGTACAACTCGTACCCCTCGTCATGCCACGCGGCGGCCTCTTCGAGGTCTTCGAGGAGGTCGGGCATGCGGAGGTGGAAGTCGGCCAACAGCAACGACGCCCAGGTGAGCACCGGCTCGGTGACGCTCTTCGGCCACGGGCTGCGATCCGTGTCGTCACCGGTGCCCCGGTGGAAGTGGTAGTCGATGCCGCCGTCGACGGTCTCGAGATGGAGCTGGCCACTGGCGAACTCCACGGCGAGGCTCGACTGACCGGTCTCGTCGTCCCAGTCGCCGAACAGATCGGGTTTGCCCAGTGACACGGGCGGCGGAACCTGCGCGGCCGCCTTCGGCCCCAGGTTCAGGACCGCCTGGAATCGCCTGGTGGGCAGCCTCAAACTCATATCCGTCACGGCCGCAAGACTACCGCGCGCGAACGCGGCAGCCTCGCGGGTGACGGGTCAGGCGATGGCCGACAGTTCGGTGAACTCGTCGTCGGTCAGCTCGATCTGAGCCCCGCGCATGTTGTCTTCCAGGTGCTCCACGGTCGAGGTTCCGGGAATCGGCAGCATGACCGGCGACCGCTTCAGCAGCCACGCCAGCGCGAGCTGAGCGGGGGTCGCGTTCTTCTTCTGAGCCAGCTCGGTCAAGGGGCTGCCCTCACGCGTCAGCTTGCCGGTGGCGAGCGGGAACCACGGGATGAACGCGATGCCGTTCTCGGTCGAGTAGTCGAGGAGCTCCTCGGAGGCCCGGTTGGTCAGGTTGTAGAGGTTCTGCACCGACACGATCGTGGCCACCTTCTGTGCGGCCTGAAGCTGCTCGACCGAGACCTCGCTCAGGCCGATGTGCCGGATCTTGCCCTCGTCCTGCAGCTTCTTGAGCTCGCCGACCTGGTCGTCGAGCGGCACCGCGGGGTCGACGCGGTGGAGCTGGTAGAGGTCGATCCGGTCGACGCCGAGCCACCGCAGGCTCATCTCGGTCTGCTGGCGGAGATACTCGGGGCGCCCGACCGGCGGCCACTCGTTCGGCCCGGATCGCGTCAGCCCGCCCTTGGTGGCGATCACGAGGTCGTCGGCGTACGGCTTGAGAGCCTTGGCGATCAGCGGTTCGGCGACAGCGGGGCCGTACGAGTCGGCGGTGTCGATGAAGTTGACGCCCAGCTCGAGCGCACGGCGGAGCACGCGCACCGCCTCGGCGGGATCCTTGGGGTCGCCCCAGACACCGGCACCGGTCAGCTGCATGGTTCCGTAGCCCAGGCGGTTGACCGTCAGGTCGCCGCCCAGGTCGAAGGTGCCGGCGTCCTGTGCGGGAAGAAGTTCGGTCGTCATCGGGTGTTCCCTCTCTGCTGCGTCACCCGGTTGGGGCGACCTCCTGAGTTAACGCCTCGGCGGTCGAACCCTTCCCAGGACCCGGGTGGCGTTGCGGATCACATCCGAAACCGACTAGTCTGTTTGGATATTACACTTGAGGATAATATGCTGGTTCATGTAGGGGATCTCGAAGTGATGGTCGGCCCGAAACGGATCATCGACAATCTGTCCTTCGCCGTCGACGCCGGCGAAACGCTGGCCCTGGCCGGTAGCAACGGCTCCGGTAAAACGACGACACTTCGGTGCCTGCTCGGGACCATGAGACCCACATCCGGAAGGGCGTTGATAGCCGGCTCGCCGTTCTCTCCGCGGAATTCCACACGCGTCGGCTACCTGCCCGAAGAGAGGGGTCTGTACCGCAAAGAACGAGTACTCGACGTCATGAGCTACTTCGGTCATCTCAAGGGCCTCGATCGCGTCCGAGCACGGAAGGAGGCCGTGTCCTACCTGGAGCGCGTCGGGCTGGGCGACAAGCAGCGCTCCCGGCTCGACAAACTCTCAGGCGGACAGCATCAGAAGGTTCAGCTCGGTATCGCCATCATGAATGAGCCCCACCTCCTCGTGCTCGACGAACCGACGAAGGGGCTCGACCCCATCAACAGGCAACTCCTGATGGACCTCGTCGTGGAGTGCCAGGCGCGCGGATCGGGCGTGATCCTCGTGACGCATCACATGGAAGAAATCGAGCGCCTCTGCCAGCGAGCACTCGTTCTTCGCGACGGTGTGGCGAAGGCGCATGGCACCATCGCCGAAATCCAAGCAGCCTTCGGTTCACGCCGAATACTCGTACGCTCGGCCGATGTCATCAGCGAGTCGACGACTTTCTCGGTGGAATCCAGGCAAGGAGACCTCTATCGATTGATTCCTCGATCCGGCGCACCCGATCGAGACATCCTGAGCGAACTCGTCGCCACGGGTAGCCGTGTCGCGCGTTTCGAACCACAGAAGACGAGCATGCAAGAAATCTTCGTTCGCCTGTACTCGGAGGATGCCGCGTGACGCGAACAGGTTTTGGTGCCGTTGTCCAATTCGAAATCGTCAGGACGTTCCGAAAACCGCAGTTCTGGATCGCTGCGATCCTCTTGCCTGTTCTGTTCGGCGTGATAGGCCTCGTCGTGGCGTGGTCGTCCGCCGCTTCCAGCGAAGCGTCTTCATCCCAGTCACTCGACTTCGACTACGTCGCGCCACCAGGTCTCATTTCGGAGCAGGTCGCGGCAGCGCACCACGGTTCGTTGATGAGCGACGAAGCAGCAGGTATCGAGCGGGTGAAAGACGGCCTCCTCGATGCCTTCTTCGTCTACAGCGGCAAGAGTCCCGGCTACGAGGTGGCGATCTACGCTCAAGACAGGGGGTCTTCCTCAATGGCTCCTACCAGAAGCTAGCTCGGGCCGTATTCGACGACAGCATCGACCTCCGGGTGGGGTCGCCCGAGGTTGTGCGCGAGATCCGCTCGGGTGTCGCGACCCACCTTTTCGCTTATGACGACGGCCGACTCGCCTCGGGTATCGGCTCGATGCTGCCACCCGCCTTCCTGGTCCTCGTGCTCGTCCTGGTCGTCGCACTGCTCGGTAATCAGATCCTCTACACGACCGTCGAGGAGAAAGAGACCAGGATCTCGGAGATCCTCCTGGTGAGCATCACGGCCAAAACTCTCATCCGGGCGAAACTTGCGGCCCTCGCCATCGTCGGCCTCGTTCAGATCTGCGTAATCGCCATACCTTCTCTGGCTCTACTCGCAGTCAGCGATGTCGGCGAGACCTTCGCTGGACTCGAACTCGGCCCCCTGGTATTCGATCCAACGCGAATGGTGCTCGGCATCATGATCCTTCTCGGAGGCCTCCTGCTCATGACCAGCGCCCTCGTCACGATCGGAGCCATGATGCCTTCGGCAAAGGATGCGGCTCCGTTCTGCAGCGTGGTCATGATCGCCACGATCGCGCCGCTCTATCTCGTGACGAGCATCATCGTCGATCCTCTGAGCCCCGTCGCGAGTGTGATGACTTACCTTCCATTCTTCGCAGCCGCTACCGCGCTGCTCCGAAACGCCGCTGGCGGTCTCACCTGGTGGGAGGCCGTTCTCGTGGCGGTGGAACTCTTCGTCCTGAGCGCGTTGCTCTTACGCTTCGCCATTGCCGCCTTTCAGCACGGCGTTATCCAGTACGGAAAGCGGGTCCCGATTACCACGACCCTCCGCGCGCGCGCTCGCTCCCGAGCGTGACACCGACGATCGAGGTGGCCCGTTCTGTCGGCGGAGCTCGCGCAACGCGACAGAACAGGCCATCTCGGCGGGGCGGGTGAGGCGGCGGCAATCAGGGGGCAACGAGTCAGGCAGTGGGCTCGGCGACGACGTCGAGCACCCACACGACGCCGAAGCGGTCGCGCAGTTTGCCGTAGAGCGACGACCAGCCCGACGGACCGAGATCCTGCTCGATCTCGGCACCGACCGAGAGCCCCTGCCAGAAGGTGGTGATCTCGTCGGCGGTCTCGCAGCGGACCGACAGGTAGAGGAGTTGACGCCCTGGTCGTAGGGCAGGGCGCTCTGCACGTCGTAGGCCATGACGCGGACGCCGCTCGGAGCCTCGACCTGGCCGAACATGACCTGGTCGGCCTGGGCGGGATCCTGCACCGCCTGGGCATCGGCGTAGGTCACGATGACCACGTCCCCGCCGAACACGGAGCGGTAGAAGTCGAGCGCCGCACGGGCGTCGCCACGGAAGTTGAGGTGCGGGGTCAGGGATGCAGACATGGGAGGTTCTCCTTCGGACGGTCACGCCCGGTTTCGGGCACCTGACAACGATCGCAAGAGAAGCGGTCAGATAACGTCCGCTTCTTCGGCGACACTGGAGTCATGGCGAAATCGTCCCGAATGCTCGTAGTGCTGTCCCTCCTCCAGGCCCGCCGCGACTGGCCGGCGCGCGCCCTCGCCGAACGCCTCGCCATCTCCGAGCGCACGGTGAGACGCGACGTCGACCGACTGCGCGAGCTCGGCTACCGCATCCGCGCGATCAAGGGCCCTGACGGCGGCTACCGGCTCGATGCGGGCGCCGAGCTTCCGCCGCTCCTCTTCGACGACGACCAGGCGATCGCTCTGGCCGTTGCGCTCCAGGCCGCGAGTGGCGCAGGATCCGGCCTCGAGGAGCCCGCCCTCCGTGCTCTCGCCGCCGTCCGCCAGGTCCTGCCGGCGCGTCTGCGGCAGCGGGTCGACGCCCTCCGGTTCACCGCCGTGACGGACTCGTCGCGCCCGCCCCTGCCGATCGACCCCGACGTCCTCCTGGCCGTCAGCTCGGCCGTCCGGGCGGAGGTGATCCTTCGCTTCGACTACGCGTCGCCCGAGCCGAGCGAGAGCCCCGACGCCCGCGCTCCCTTGCCGCCGCGCCAGACCGAACCGCATCATCTCGTCGCGCGAGGCGGGCGCTGGTACCTCGTCGCCTGGGATCTCGACCGCTCCGACTGGCGCATCTTCCGCGTGGACCGGATGACGCCCCGCACGCCGACCGGGAGGCGGTTCTCCCCGCGCGACCTGCCCGGCGGCGATGTGCGCACGTTCGTGGCCGCCCGGTTCAAGGGCAGCGAGTCGGAGGATGCCTGGCCGTGCCGGGGCGACGTGATCCTGCATCTGCCCGCTCGCGAGGTGGCCGAGTACCTGCCCACGGCCACCCTCGAGGAGCTCGGTCCGGAGCGCTGTCGGCTCCGCGTCGGCGCCTGGTCGTGGGCGGGCCTGGCCGCCACGATCGGGCGGTTCGACGCCGACGTCGAGGTCGTCGGGCCGCCCGAGCTGGCGGCGGCGTTCACCGACCTGGCGGGCCGATTCGCGCGGGCCGGTGCCGGCTACCGCCCCTGACCGACCGGTGCACTAGTGAGCGGCCACGGAGCGTGCCAGACTTGACGCAGGCGTTGCCCGGCGAAGCCGAGACCACGCTGCGGGCCACAGCCGTTCCGCGCGAAAGCACACACCGCTCGGTATCGAGCACATCGCTCTCGAAGGGATTCCCCGGCTTCGTGACCACCACTGTCCTCCGCGATCCTTCGCGCCTTCCCGCCCTTTCCGGGCTGCTGTTCGACCTCGACGGCGTGCTCACACCGACAGCCGAGGTGCACATGCGCGCCTGGGCGCGATTGTTCTCCGACTACCTGCGCTCCCGCGGCGACGACCGCCCGTACACCGAAGACGACTACTTCGAGCACATCGACGGCAAGCCCCGCTACGACGGAGTCCGCGACATGCTCGCCTCGCGGGGCATCGCCCTGCCCGAGGGGACGCCCGACGACCCGCCCGACCTCGAGACCGTCTGCGGTCTCGGCAACCGCAAGAACAGCGTCTTCGCCGCCGAGCTCCACGAGAATGGCGTTACGCCGTACCCCGGGTCGGTGGCCTTCCTCGACCGCGCCATCGACGAGGGCTACCGGGTGGCCGTCGTGTCGAGCTCGCGAAACGCCGTCGCCGTGCTCGCAGCAGCCGGGCTGAGCGACCGCTTCGAGCACGTGGTCGACGGCCTCGTGGCGGCCGCCGCGCACCTGCCCGGCAAGCCGGCACCCGACACCTACCTCGCCGGCGCAGAGCGCCTGGGGCTGACGGCGCAGCAGTGCATCGTCGTCGAAGACGCCCAATCCGGCGTCGAGGCCGGTCGGCGCGGAGACTTCGGGCTCGTGATCGGCGTGGACCGCGGAGTGGGGGCTGCCGCTCTCCTCGACAACGGGGCAGACTTCGTGGTCGGCGACCTCGGCGAGATCGTCGACGCGCTCGACAGACAGCCGGGCGCAGGCGGCGTCACCCCCGAACCGTCGCCGACTCCCCCACAGCACAGACCGCCACAGCACCGGAGCACTCCGCATGACCGTCATCACCGAAGATCCCCTCGACCGCAACCGGTTCCCCGTCGACGAGTGGTCGCTGGTCGAGACCGAGTTCGCGCCCGACGACCAGGGCGTCGCCGAGACGGTGTTCGCCGTCGGCAACGGCTACCTCGGCTTCCGTGGCAACCTCGACGAGGGCCGCGGGGGCACTCGTACGGCACCTTCATCAACGGCTTCCACGAGACCTGGCAGATCCGTCACGCCGAAGAGGCGTTCGGCTTCGCGCGCGTCGGGCAGACCATCGTCAACGTGCCCGACGCCAAGGTGATCCGGCTCTACGTCGACGACGAGCCCTTCGTCCTCGCCGAGGCCGACATCCTCGCCTACACGCGCCGCCTCGACTTCCGCGACGGCTACCTCCTCCGCGAGATCGAGTGGCGCACGCCGTCCGGCAAGCGGGTCCTCGTGAAGAGCCGCCGCCTGGTCTCGTTCACCGATCGCCACCTCGCCGTGATCGACTACGAAGTGACCGTGCTCGACGCCGACGCCTCGGTGCTCATCTCGTCGCAGATCCTCAACCGCCAAGACCTCGGCGACGAGTACCACGCGGGAATGCGCGCCGCCGCGACGTTCGACCCTCGCAAGGCCGAGTCGTTCTCCGAGCGCGTGCTGCAGCCGAAGATCAAGAAGGTGCTCGGCACCCGCTACGTGCTGGGCTACCAGGCGACGAACTCGGGCATGACGGTCGCCGTCGGGGCCGAGCACGCCCTCGAGACGGAGAACGAGTGGCAGCAGTCGTCGCAGATCGACGACGACATCGCCAAGCACGTCTACCGCATCAAGGCGAAGGCCGGTCAGTCGGTCCGCTTCGTGAAGACGATCACGTACCACTCCTCGCGCGGCGTCCCCCGCGCGAACTCGCCGACCGCTGCGATCGAACCCTCGACCGCGCGCGCGAGACCCCGGTCGAAGAGATCTTCGACGACCAGCGGGCCTGGCTCGACGACTTCTGGGTCCGCAGCGACGTCGAGCTCGCCGGGCACCCGATCCTGCAGCAGGCGATCCGCTGGAACCTCTTCCAGCTGGCGCAGTCGACGGCGCGGACCGACGGCTCCGGTGTCGCCGCGAAGGGGGTCACCGGCTCCGGCTACGGCGGCCACTACTTCTGGGACACCGAGATCTACGTCCTGCCGTTCCTCAGCTACACGGCGCCGAACGTGGCCCGGAACGCCCTGCGCTTCCGCCACGGCATGCTCGACGCCGCTCGCGACCGCGCCACCGAGCTGAACCAGCGCGGAGCCCTCTTCCCCTGGCGCACGATCAACGGACTCGAGTCGAGCGCGTACTACGCGGCCGGCACCGCCCAGTACCACATCGACGCCGACATCGTGCACGCGCTGATGCAGTACGTGGCCGCCACCGGAGACGAAGACTTCCTCGCCCGAGGCGCCGTCGACATCCTGGTCGAGACCGCGCGCCTCTGGGCCGACCTCGGCTTCTGGCGGTCGAACGGCGACCAGAAGTTCCACATCGACGGTGTGACCGGCCCCGACGAATACACGACGGTCGTCGACGACAACCTCTACACGAACGTGATGGCGAGGGCCAACCTCTGGAGCGCCGTCCGCATCTGCGAAGAGCTCTTCGCGAACGACCCGGTGGCCTACGAGCGCATGGTGCAGCGGGTCGGCCTGCAGGAGCACGAGATCCGCGGCTGGCGCGCAGCAGCGGACGCGATGGAGATCCCCTTCGATCCTCACCGCGGCATCCACCCGCAAGACGCGCAGTTCCTCGACAAAGAGCTCTGGGACCTCGACTCGACCCCGGCGTCGAAGCGCCCTCTGCTCCTGCACTACCACCCCCTGGTCATCTACCGCTTCCAGGTTCTGAAGCAGGCCGATGTCGTGCTGGCGCTGTTCCTCCAGGGCGACGAGTTCACGCCGGCCGAGAAGCGCCGCGACTTCGAGTACTACGACGCGCTGACGACGGGCGACTCCACGCTGTCGGCCGTCGTGCAGTCGATCATCGCCGCCGAGGTGGGGCACCACAAGCTCGCCCGCGACTACTTCCTGTCGTCGCTGTTCGTCGACCTGGCCGATCTGCACCACAACACCTCCGACGGCGTCCACGTGGCGTCGACCGGCGGCATCTGGAGCGCTCTGGCCTTCGGCTTCGGCGGCATGCGCGACCACTCCGGCCGGATCACGTTCAACCCGCGCCTCCCCGAAGACTGGGAGCGCCTGAGCTACCGGATGACCATCAAGGGCAGCCGCCTGCGGGTCGACGTCACCCAGCACGACATCACTTTCACCATCGAGGAGGGCACGTCGGTCACGGTGCACGTCCACCACGAGAAGGTCGAGATCGCCTTCGGCACCCCGGTCACCGTGGCCCTGAGCAACCAGGGTCCCCGCCTCGAGTCCGCTCCGCCGACGACGAGTGACCTGCGCGGCATGCTCCGCGCCGACGGTTCGGTCGTCACCGCGTCGATCCCCACCATCTCCGTCGACCGCACGGAGGTCGACGCCGACGCGACGACCTAGGGCGGATCGGCACTGGGCCAGTGGATCGCTGCCGTTAACGATCCATTCACCGGGGCCGGGCACACTCACGGCGGTCGCACACACCGCTCGAAGGGGATCTCATGCCACGTCGCCACGTCCTAGCCGTCTCGATCGTCGCGGGAGGCCTGGCCCTGACGCTGGGCACCGCCGGGACCGCCTTCGCCCACCCGGGTTCGGGCCACGGAGGCCCCGCCGTGGCGAAGGGGGACTCCTACCTGGTCACGGCCGGCACGAGGCTCTCGTCGCGCGGAAGCGTGCTCGACAACGACTCGGGCTCCGCGACCATCGTGTCGCACACGACCACCAAGCACGGCACCCTGTCGTTCCGGCAGGACGGCTCATTCACCTACGTGCCGGACCCCGGCTTCACGGGCGTCGACTCGTTCGACTACACGACGAACGACGCCGTGAAGCTCTACAGCACCGAGCTGAAACCGCTGGCCACCATCGGTGGAGTGAAGATCACCGGCGGCGCGTACGGCTCGTCGTTCACGCCTGTGCCCGGCTCGACCACGGAGTTCTACGGTCTGACCGACCGCGGGCCGAACGTCACGGCCCCGGACGGAACGACCAAGGTCGAACCGTTGCCCTCCTTCGATCCTGCGATCGGAAAGTTCAGGCTGGTCGGCACGAAGGCCGTCCTGGAGAGGAAGATTCCGCTGCGGGCGGCGAACGGCCACGGGTACAACGGCCTCGTCAGCACGGAGGCATCGACGGGCGAGACGATCGAAGACCTGAACGGTACGGTCCAGCCGAAGAGCCCCTACGGCTACGACTCCGAGGGCCTCGTGGCTCTGAAGGACGGCACCTTCTGGGTCTCCGACGAGTACGGCCCGTACATCACCCACTTCGACCACACCGGCCGGCAGATCGGCCGCCTGTCGCCGTTCGACGGAACGCTGCCCAAAGAGCTGGCCCAGCGCGTGCCGAACAAGGGCATGGAAGGCCTGACCGTCACGCCGGACGGCAAGACACTGGTCGGCATCATGCAGTCGGCGCTTCAGACACCCGACCTCACGGCGAAGCCCGCCAAGGTCGCCCCGCTGCGGATCGTGACCTACGACCTGCGCACCCGCGCGACGCACGAGTACCTCTACCTGCTCACGGATCCTGCGAAGAACTCCGGCGCGGTCAGCGAGATCACGGCGCTGTCGAGCACGAGGTTCGTCGTCGACGAGCGCGACGGGGCCTTCGAGCCGGACGCGTTCAAGAACCTCTACGAGATCGACCTCGCCAAGGCCACCGACGTCGGGCCGTCGTCTCGCGTCGCCGGTACGACCTACGACGCCGCGAAGGGCGGGCTCCTCGTCGGGTCCGAGCACCAGTCGATCGAGGCGTTCGCCGGCGACAGCGACACCGCGACGGCGACCGCCGCCCTCGCCGGCGTCGGCATCACCCCCACCACGAAGAAGCTCGACGTCGACCTCGGCGGCCTCCTCACGAAACTCGACCCGACCGGCGGATTCTTCGGCCACGACAAGGTCGAGGGCGTCGCGACGACCGACGGCGGCAAGACGCTGATCGTCTCGAACGACAACGACTTCGGGATCGACGGCGTGGCCAACGCGGCCGCCCCGTACACGCTGCACGCGAAGATCCTGCCGGATGGCACGCAGGACGACGGTCAGTACCTCGCGATCGACACCACCAAGCTGAACGACGCTTCGAGTTCGACCACCGTGCAGCTCTTCGTCACCCCGAAGGACGTGCACGGGTTCCACGAGGGAGACACGCCTTAGACCTCGCCCGGATGGCCCGTTCTGTCGCGTCCCTCGCGGGCGGGCGACAGAAGGGGCCATTTCGCGGTGCCCATCAGTCGCCGATTGTCTAGCAATGCGCTAGATTGTCAGACAATGGACGACAACGAGGTTGCACGGGTGCCGGCGGCTGTCGCCGAGGCACTTCGTTCCGACGTCCTGGCCGTGCACATCCACCCCGGCGACGCCGTCACCGAAGCAGCCGTCGCCGCGCGCTTCGGCATCTCCCGCCCCACGGCCCGCATCGCCATTGACCAGCTCGTGCGGGCCGGCCTGCTCCGGCGAGAGGCGAACCGCGGTGCGCGCGTGCCGACCCTGAGTCGGCCCGACATCGTCGACCTCTACGACAACCGCGCACTGGTCGAGGGGGCCGCCCTCTCGGCGCTGGCCACCCGCGGTTCCGTGCCGCCCGACGCGATCCTGCACAACCGCGCCCTCGCGACCGCCCCCGACGACGCGCCGTTCGCCGCCGACGACATCGCGTTCCACCGCGCTCTCGTCACGGCGCAGTCGAGCCCCGCCTGACCCGGATGCACGAGAGCCTCATGGGCGAGATCGAGCTCTGCATCGGCCAGGTGCAGGCGAACGCCCTCTGGCCTCCGGCCGACATCGCGGCCCAGCACGCGCACATCCTCGAGGCGGTGGTCGCCGGTGATCCTGCCGTCGCCTCCCGGCTCGTCCGCGAGCACATCCAGACCTCCCGCGATCGACTGCTCGCGCACGTCGATGCGGCCACGCTCCACCACGACCGGAAGGCACCGCAATGACGCAGCGACAGTTCCCGAAGCCCCAAGAGCTTCTCGAGTACATGCAGTTCAAGAAGCCCGACCTCGACTTCAAGCGCAACCGCCTGCAATCCGCCCTCACGATCGCCGACCTGCGCTCGATCGCCAAGCGCCGCACGCCGAAGGCTGCGTTCGACTACACCGACGGATCCGCCGAGGGCGAGATCTCGATCACGCGGGCGCGCCAGGCGTTCGAAGACGTGGAGTTCCACCCGCAGGTGCTGCGCGACGTGGCCGAGGTCGACACGACTGCGACCGTCTTCGGCGAGACGTCGAAGCAGCCGTTCGGGATCGCGCCGACCGGTTTCACGCGACTGATGCAGACCGAGGGCGAGACGGCCGGCGCCGGCGCCGCCAACGCCGCCGGGATCCCCTTCTCGCTCTCCACCCTCGGAACCACCTCGATCGAGGCGGTGAAGGCCACGAATCCCGACGGCCGCAACTGGTTCCAGCTCTACGTCATGCGGGAGCGCGAGATCTCCTACGGGCTCGTCGAGCGCGCCGCCGCGGCAGGATTCGAGACGCTCTTCTTCACCGTCGACACACCGGTGGCGGGCGCTCGCCTCCGCGACAAGCGCAACGGGTTCTCGATACCGCCGCAGCTCACCCCCGGCACCGTCCTGAACGCGATCCCGCGCCCGTGGTGGTGGATCGACTTCCTGACCACTCCCAAACTCGAATTCGCCTCGCTGTCGTCGACCGGCGGAACGGTCGGCGAGCTGCTCGACGCCGCGATGGACCCGACGATCAGCTTCGACGACCTCAAGGTGATCCGCGAGCTCTGGCCAGGAAAACTCGCGATCAAGGGCGTGCAGAGCGTGGAAGACGCGAAGAAGTTCGCCGACTTCGGCGTCGACGGCATCGTGCTGTCGAACCACGGCGGGCGCCAGCTCGACCGGGCGCCGATCCCGTTCCACCTGCTGCCGTCGGTGGTTCGCGAAGTGGGGCAGGATCTCGACGTCATCGTCGACACCGGAATCATGAACGGCGCCGACATCGTCGCCTCGATCGCGCTCGGCGCCTCGTTCACCCTGGTCGGCCGCGCCTACCTGTACGGCCTGATGGCCGGCGGTCGAGCCGGTGTCGACCGGATGATCGCGATCCTGTCGGATGAGATCACGCGCACCATGAAGCTGCTCGGGGCCCACTCGCTCGAGGAGCTCACCCCGAGCCACGTCACCCAGCTGGAGCGCCTGGCGCCCCGGGCACGGAGCTAGCGCCGCGCGCGCCTCCGTCCCGCCCGCCCCTCCGTCCCGCCACCCTCCGCCCGCCCTCCAGAAATCGAAGGGGATTTTCGGCGGCGGCCCGTCGCCATGCGGCGAAACGGGCCGTCGGGCGAAAATCCCCTTCGATTTCTGCAGGGGTAGGGCAGAAGAGAGGGACGGACGGCGGGCAGCTCCGAGCGGAGCGACCGCTCAGCGCAGGGACGGCTCGTACCGCACGGGCGGGTAGGCCGCCCGCACGAGGGCGCGCAGCGACTCGAGGCTGCCGGTCACGAGGCCGGCGGCCCGCGCCTGCACCAGCACGTTGCCGATGGCGGTGGCCTCGACGGGCCCGGCGAGGACGGTGCGCCCGGTGCGGTCGGCGGTGAGCCGGCAGAGCAGTTCGTTCTGCGAGCCTCCCCCGACGACGTGCACCGTCGTGATCCTGCGACCCGACAGCGTCTCCGCCTCGTCGAGGGTGCGCGCGTACGCCGCGGCGAGCGATTCGAGGATGCTGCGGACGATCTCGGCCCGGGTCGAGGGGGTTCCACGTCGTGTTCGACGCACCACTCGTGGATCCTGAGCGGCATGTCTCCCGGGGGTGTGAACCGCTCGTCGGCCGCATCGAAGACGGCCACTTCACCGGAGACCGATGCGGCGGCGGCCAGCAGTGACGCGAGATCGCTGGAGCGCGATGCGTCGGAGGCTGCTGCGTCCCAGGTGCGCATCGACTCGCTCAGCAGCCACAGCCCCGAGATGTTCTTGAGGAATCGGACCCTCCCGTCGACGCCGCCCTCGTTGGTGAAGTTCGCCTGTCTCGCCGGCGGGGTCACGATCGGCTTCGCGACCTCGAGCCCGACCAGCGACCAGGTCCCGCTCGAGATGTAGGCGGAGTGCTCGTCGTCGAGGGGCACGCCGACCACGGCCGAGGCCGTGTCGTGCGAGCCGACAGTCGTCACGGGGATGGCGCGGCCGCCGCCGAGCGCCGGGGCGAGCGACGGGAGGAGTGCGCCGATCGTGGTGCCGGGGTCGACGAGAGGTGCGAAGAGGCCGGGTGGGACGCCGACGGCGGAGAGGATCGCAGGATCCCACCCGCCGCTCACCGGCGACAGCATCCCCGTGGTCGACGCGTTCGTCCGCTCGGTGACCTCGACGCCGGTCAGCCAGCGCCCGATCAGGTCGGGCACGAGCAGAGCGCGGTCGGCGAGGCCCAGCGTGCCGGCGTCTCGGTCGGCGGCGAGCTGGAACACGGTGTTGAACGGCAGGTGCGCCAGCCCGGTCCGCCGGTAGAGCTCGTCCGCCGGGAGTGCAGCGTGCACGGCGGGCACGGCAGCCGCGTTCCGGTCGTCGCGGTAGTGGTACGGCAGCCCGATCAGCCTGCCCTGTCGCAGCAGCCCGTAGTCGACCGCCCAGGAGTCGACTCCGATGGAGGCGATTTCAGGATCGATCCGGCTCGCCTGGGCGAGCCCCTCGCCGATGGCGGCCCACAACCCGAGGATGTCCCAGTGCAAGCCGGTGCTGCCCGAGCCCTCGGGCACGGTCACCGGCCGGTTCGGGAACCGCGCCACGTGCTGCAGACGCACGTCGTTCGGGGAGACGACGCCGAGGATGACCCGGCCGCTCGTCGCTCCGAGGTCGACGGCGGCGACGGAGGTGGTCACGACGCCTACCGCAGGAACGCGGCGGCGACGCCCGCGTCGACGGGGATGTGCAGCCCGGTCGTGTGCGACAGGTCGCCCGCCGTCAGCACGAACACGGCGTTCGCCACGTTCTCGGGCAGCACCTCGCGCTTGAGCAGGGTGCGCTGCGCGTAGTACGCGCCGAGCTCCTCCTCCGGCACCCCGTAGACCGCGGCGCGCTTGGCACCCCAGCCCCCGGCGAAGATGCCGGAGCCGCGCACCACCCCGTCGGGGTTGATGCCGTTGACCTTGACGCCGTACTCGCCGAGTTCGGCTGCGAGCAGCCGCACCTGGTGCGCCTGGTCGGCCTTCGTGGCCGAGTAGGCGATGTTGTTCGGTCCGGCGAAGACGGAGTTCTTCGACGAGATGTAGATGATGTCTCCGCCCAGTTGCTGGTCGATCAGCACCTTCGCCGCGGCTCGGGAGACGAGGAACGACCCCTTGGCCATCACGTTGTGCTGGAGGTCCCAGTCGGCGACGGTCGTCTCGAGCAGGCTCTTGGACAGCGACAGTCCGGCGTTGTTGACGACGAGGTCGAGACCGCCGAACGCGAGCAGGACCTCCTGGATGCCGGCGGCGATCTCGTCCTCGCTGGTGACGTTCGCCTGCACGCCGATCGCCACGTCGGTCGAGCCCAACTCGGCGGCGGCGGCTTGTGCCTTCTCCAGGTCGAGGTCGGCGATGGCGACGACCGCCCCTCCCCGGCGAGCCGCGTGGCGATGGCTTTGCCGATGCCGCTGGCGGCGCCGGTGACGAGGGCGATGCGACCGGCGAGGGGCTTCGGCTTCGGGCGGCGCTGCAGTTTGGCTTCTTCGAGCGCCCAGTACTCGATCCGGAACTTCTCCGACTCGTCGATCGGCGCGTAGGTCGAGATGGCCTCGGCACCGCGCATCACGTTGATCGCGTTGACGTAGAACTCACCCGCGACCCGGGCGGTCTGCTTGTCGGCCCCGTACGAGAACATGCCGACGCCCGGAATGAGGACGATCGCAGGATCCTGCCCGCGGATCGCCGGCGAATCGCTCGTCGCGTAGCGGTCGTAGTACGCCTTGTAGTCGGCGCGGTACTCCTCGTGCAGCACTTTGAGTCGCTCCAGGGACTCCTCGACGGAGGCCGTCGCCGGCAGGTCGAGCACGAGAGGCTTGACCTTGGTGCGCAGGAAGTGGTCGGGGCACGACGTGCCGAGGGCCGCGAGCCGCCGGTGCTCGGTGCTCCCGAGGAAGTCCAGGACGCGCTGGTCGTCGGTGAAGTGCCCGACCTGTGCGCGGTCGGTCGAGACCAGCCCGCGGAGGACGGGAGCCAGGGCGGCGGCCTTCTCGCGCCGTTCCCCGGAGGACAGGCGCTCGTAGCCCGGCAGGTCGGGGCCGAACGGTTCGGGACTCCCGTGCTCGGCGATGTACGCCGCGGCGGTCTCGATGATCCAGAGGGAGTTCGCCTCGGCCTGCTCGGACGTGTCGCCCCAGGCCGTGATGCCGTGGCCGCCGAGAATCGTGCCGATGGCGTCGGGGTGAGCCGCCCTGATGTCGGCGATGTCCTGACCGAGCTGCCAGCCCGGTCGACGCCACGGCACCCACACGACCTTGTCACCGAAGATCGTGCTCGTGAGGGCCTCGCCGTCCGCCGACGTGGCGATGGCGATTCCCGAGTCGGGGTGGAGGTGGTCGACGTGCGCGGCGTCGACCAGCCCGTGCATCGCGGTGTCGATCGAGGGCGCGGCGCCGCCCTTTCCGTGCAGGGTGTAGTCGAAGGCCGCGACCATCTCGTCTTCGCGGTCGACCCCCGGATAGACGTTCGCGAGGGCGCGGAGGCGGTCGAGGCGGAGCACGGCCAGGCCGCTCTCGGTCAGCGTGCCCAGGTCGCCGCCGGAGCCCTTCACCCAGAGGAGCTCGACGGGCTCGCCGGTCACCGGATCGATCCCCGTGCCCTTGGCCGACGTGTTGCCGCCCGCGTAGTTGGTGTTCGCCGGGTCGGCGCCGAGACGGTTCGAGCGGGCGATCAGGTCGTGCGCCGTGTTCGTGTGCGTGGAGGTGGTCATCGGTCAGGCGCTCCAGCTCAGCTGCTTGCCGCCCACGCGCTCGGCGGCGAGCTTCTCCTGATGCCCCGACTCGGCGTACGCCTTCATCGGGTCGGCCGGGAGTCCGCGCCCCTCGCGCCAGTCGGCCAGAGCGGGGCGGACATCGGTGTAGAAGGCGTCCATCAGCACGCCGTTGGCGCCGAGGACGTCGTGAGCGGCCTGCGCCGCAGCCAGAGCAGGACGGTCGACGAGCAGGGCGCGCGCGGTCATCTCCTGGACGTTCAACACCGAGCGGATCTGACCCGGGATCTTGTCTTCGACGTTGTGGCACTGGTCGAGCATGAACTGCACCGGCGAGTCGACATCGAGGCCGCCGCCGTTGATCACCTCGAACAGGATGCGGAACAGCTGGAACGGGTCGGCCGCCCCCACGATCAGGTCGTCGTCGGCGTAGAAGCGCGAGTTGAAGTCGAAGGAGCCGAGCTTGCCGAGACGCAGCAGCTGCATGACGATGAACTCGATGTTCGTGCCCGGCGCGTGGTGGCCGGTGTCGAGGCACGTGTACGCCTTCGGCCCCAGCGCCGAGACCTGGGCGAAGCTGGTGCCCCAGTCGGGGACGTCCGTGTGATAAAACGCCGGCTCGAAGAACTTGTACTCGAGTACGAGGCGCTGGTCGTCGCCGAGCTGTGCGTAGATCTCCTGCAGCGACGTGGCGAGGTTGTCCTGGCGGGCGCGCAGGCTGTCCTGACCGGGGTAGTTGGTGCCGTCGGCCAACCAGATCTTGAGGTCGCGGGACCCGGTCGCCGTCATGATCTCGAGACAGCGGAGGTGGTGGTCGATCGCCTTGCGGCGGACGGCGGCGTCCGAGTGGGCGAGGCTTCCGAACTTGTACTCGTCGTCTTGGAACGTGTTCGAGTTGACCGTGCCGAGCTCGACGCCGAGCCCGTTCGCGTAGGCGCGCAGCGCCGCCCAGTCGTCGACGAGATCCCACGGGATGTGGAGCGCGACGGCGGGGGCGAGCCCGGTGAGCTCGTGGACCTTGGCGGCGTCGGCGATCTTCTCCTCGGGGCTGCGCGGTGTGCCCGGCGTGCCGAAGACCTTGAAGCGCGTGCCGGAGTTACCGAAGGCCCAGCTCGGAAGCTCGATGGCCTGCCGCTCGAGGGCGGGCGCGATGTCGGCGAAGGAAGTCATTTCCATTTCCTGTCTCGTTGTCAATGAATCGTTTCATGCTAGTCCGCTCCGACAGCGCCGTCCAGAGAAATCTCCGACCTCTGATGAATCGTTACACGGTGTCCGGGCGATGAGTACTGCGGCAGAGGCCGAACCGGGCATAATCAGCGAAGGTCCGCGCATCAGCGCCCCCACCCGAACATCGCCGACCTGAGAGGACCCACCGTGGCAACCGTCAGCGTCCGCGACGTCGCCGCCCTCGCCGGGGTGTCCGTCGGCACGGTCTCCAACGTCCTCAATCGCCCCGAGAAGGTCTCGCCGAGCTCGGTCCAGCGCGTCCACGACGCCATCGACAAACTAGGCTTCGTGCGCAACGACGCGGCCAGGCAGCTCCGGGCCGGCCGCAGCCACAGCTTCGGCCTCATCGTCCTCGACGCGGGCAACCCGTTCTTCACCGACCTCGCCCGAGGAGCCGAAGACCGCGCGGCCGCCGACGGCCTCTCGATCCTGCTCGGCAATTCGGGCAACGACCTCCGTCGCGAGGCGGCCTACCTCGACCTCTTCGAGACGCAGCGGGTGAGCGGTGTCCTGATCTCGCCCTTCGGCGAGCAGGTCGCCCGACTCGAGCGCCTCCGCGATCGGGGCATCCCCGCCGTCCTCGTCGACCGGGCGGCGCGGGGCACGTCGTTCTCGTCGGTATCGGTCGACGACGTCTCCGGGGGCAGGATCGCGGCCCAGCACCTGCTCGACATCGGCCGTCGCCGGCTCGCCTTCGTCGGCGGCCCCCGCTCGATCCGCCAGGTGTCCGATCGACTCTTCGGCGCGCACAGCGCCGTCGAGGCCACGGCCGGCGGCTCCATCGAGGTGGTCGCCACCAGCGACCTCACCGTGCTCGAGGGCCGTCGGGCCGGAGCCGAGCTCGCGGCGCGGACTCCGGGCGATCGACCCGACGGCATCTTCTGCGCCAACGACCTCGTGGCGGTGGGCGTCCTGCAGGGGCTCGGGATCCTGGGCGGCATCCGCGTGCCCGACGAGATCGCCCTCATCGGTTACGACGACATCGCGTTCGCCCAGGCGACCGTCGTGCCGCTGTCGTCGGTGCGGCAGCCGTCGGGCCTCATCGGCCGCACCGGCCTGGAGCTCCTTCTCGCCGAGTCGTCCGACGGCCCGCCCGACGAGCCGCAGCACATCGTGTATCAGCCCGAGCTCGTCGTGCGCGCCTCGACCGCCGTCTGAGCCCGTCCGCGCGCGGTGGCCGACGGAGTCGCTCCGGCGCGGGCGGTTTCACGCAGTCGCAGGCGGGTCGGCGCCGCCCCGCCCGCTCCTGCTCCCGCCCGCCCACGCCATCAGGGTGCGGCCTCGAAGGGCCACTCGGCGCGAACCTCGACACGCCCGTAGCGCGCCATCGGGTGGCGCGACGCGATCTCCAGCGCCTCCTCGAGCGACTCGCACTCGAGCAGGTCGTAGCCGGCCACCCACTCCTTGGTCTCCGCGAACGGGCCGTCGGTGACGATCACCTCGCCGTCCCGCTTGCGGACGGTCTTCGCCGTCTCCGGTGGCCGCAGGCGATTTCCGCCTCGCGAGATCCCGCGCCGGTCGTTGTCGGCGACCCAGACCTCGATGTCGTCGTCGGCGGGATCGTAGGCGGGTGCCTCGGGGTCGGTGCAGATGAAGAACAGGTAGCGCACGGTGGATCCTCTCGTGGTTTCGGTGGAGTGTTCGATCTCAGGCCAGAGCCCTGATCTCGACGGGAGCGAACCGGCTCTCGACGAAGCGGCCGGCGATCTCGACGGCGCGGTCGAGGCTCGCGACGTCGACGAGGTAATACCCGCCGACGATCTCGCGCGCCTCGGTGAACGGGCCGTCGGTGACGGCTCGTGGTCCGTCGGCGCCTCCGCGGACGAGCGTCCGGTCGTACTCGAGGGCCGAGGTGTCGAGCAACTCGCCGGAGGCACTGAGCTCGGCGCACAGCCGGGCATGGGCCTGGTCTCGATCTCCGGGTTCGCCCAGGTGAGACTCGAGCGACGCGTCTCCGGCGGCGGTGTTGTGGATCAGCAGCAGGTACTTCATCGGGGGTCCTTTCGTGCGGGCGGGGCGACGTCGGCGCGGGCGAGCAGCGCGTCGCGCTCCCGCCCGTTGGCGGTCAGGTCGGCTGCCGCCAGGAAGGCGGTGCGCGCGGCATCGGGACGCCCGAGCCGCGCCAGCAGATCGCCGCGGACGGCGAAGAAGGGCGCGTAGCCTGTCAGCGCGGCGCTCTCGGCCAGCCCGTCGACCAGCCGGAGAGCGGTCGCCGGGCCCGTCGCCATCGACACGGCGACGGCGCGATTGAGTTCGACGACGGGCGACCCGGTGAGTGCCGCGAGGGCGTCGTACAGCACGACGATGTCGTCCCACCGGGTGGCCTCGGCGGTCGTCGCGGTCGCGTGGACCTCGGCGATGGCAGCCTGGAGGGCGTACGGTCCGCGACCTTCGCCGAGGTCGTCCGATCGCGCGAGCGCCGCCCTCCCTCGGGTGATCGCCTCGGCGTCCCAGCGGGTGCGGTCCTGGTCCGCGAGCAGGATCACCGCCCCGTCGTCCGAGACTCGAGCGGCGAACCGGGAGGCCTGGAGTTCCATGAGGGCGACGAGCGCGTGCGCCTCCGGCTCGCGGGGGACGAGGTGCTGCAGGATCCTGCCCAGGCGTCTCGCCTCGTCGGCCAGGTCGGCTCGGTACCAGGCGTCACCGGAGGTGGCGACGTAGCCCTCGTTGAAGAGGAGGTAGACGACTCCGAGCGCCGAAGCCAGGCGAGCCGGGTACTCGTCGCGCGACGGCACCTCGAAGGGGACGCGTGCCGCGCGGAGGGTCTTCTTCGCCCGGACGATGCGCTGCTGCACGGTTGCCACGGGCGCGAGGACGGCTCGGGCGATCTCGATGGTGGAGAGCCCGGCGACGACCCGGAGGGTCAGGACGATCTGCGCCTCGCGCGACAGCACCGGGTGGCAGGCCACGAACACGAGGCGCAGGATGTCGTCGTCGATGAGATCGGGATCGGCGAGGGGGTCGCTCGGCTCCCCGACGTCGAGCCCAGCCGCTGCTCGGTCTCGAGCTCGTGGGCGAGAACTGCGTGGCGCTCGTCGAGGCGCGCCTGCCTCCGCCAGTGGTCGATCGCCCGGCGCTTGGCGACCGTCGTCAGCCACGCGGCGGGGTTGTGCGGCGCCCCGGTGTCGGGCCAGCGCTCCAGAGCCTCGGCGACCGCCTCCTGCGCCAGGTCTTCCGCCAGCCCGACGTCGCGAACCGAACGAGCGAGCGCGCCGACGATGCGGGCGGCGTCCGAGCGCCACACCTCGTCGATCAGTCGCTGCACGTCGTCTCGCTGCACGGTCGGCCCCTTCGTCGCGGCGTCGCGGTGACGCCTTCACTCCAGCGTCGAACGGAATCGTCTCAGATCGACACCGCGCCCGAAAGACGTGCCGGCCGAGCGGTCAGAGAACTCCCGCGGCGATCACCACGGCCAGGACGTCCTGTCCGCCGGCGGCGCGGGCGGCAATCACCCGAGCGAAGCCACCCAGCGCGACACCTGGGCGGTGATGATCCGGTCGGTGTGCGCCGGGGAGACGGTGGCCGGGTTGTCGCCCGGCTGCTTGCCGTAGGCGCCGAACTGGGCGTGGTCCGCGCCGCGAATGGCCACCATCGTGGCCGAGGACGGCAGCAGGTGTCTCGCCGCGGCGATCTTCGCCGGGGTCGAGAGGCCGTCACGCGTGCCCGAGAGGCTGAGGACGTCGAGCTTCGACGTCGACAGGTCGTTGGCGCAGTAGCTGCCGAGCAGCAGAAGCCCCGCCGTTCCCGGCGTCGTCGCGAGCTGGCAGGCCCGCACGCCGCCGAGGGAGTGCCCGCCGACGGCCCAGGTCGTCACCCCGGGCGCATGCTTCTCGAAACGACTGAGCGGCCTCGTGTCGAAGAACGCCAGGTTGAGGGTCGGCTTCGTGATGACCACCGTGGTCCCCGCCGCCGCCACCCCGTCGAACGTCGCCAGGTAGGCGTACGGATCGACCTTCGCCCCCGGGATGAAGACGATGCCCGCGCCGTTCGAGGCGCCGGTCGGTCGCAGGATCACGCTGTCTCCGACATCACGCACGCTGACCCGGTCGTCGCGCCAGACCTTGAGCGCCGCCGTCCGGTCGCCCTGCAGGACGATGTGCGCCCAGACCAGGAAGCCGGCGACGAGCACCAGGAGGACGACGACGACCCAGGCGACGATCCGCAGGGCCAGACGGCCACGTCGGCGAATGCGGGGGATTCGAGCTCGCTCACGCCTCGAGCGTACGCGGCCGGTTCCGGTACCCGAGGAGGAACACGACGAGGGCGACGACGGCGAGCGCCGCCCCGACGAGGGCACCGCAGCTCGGCCCGGGAGTCCGGCGGCCCCGCCGAGGACGACGGACCCGATCACGGGCGCGAGGGCGATACCGACGTACATGGCGGTCGAATACCAGGAGAGCGCGATCCCGGCGTTCGCCGGATCGATGCCCACGAGTCGGTGCTGCACCGGGACCACCACCGCGAAGGCGACGACGCCCCAGACGAAGAACACGACTGCCAGGATCACGAACGACCATTCCACGAGCGGCATGATCGCCAGGACGACGACCTCCGCTCCAAGACCGAGCCCCACGATGGCGCGACTCCCGAGTCGATCCGTGAGCCGCCCGGACAGGTTCGTGCCGACGATGCCGCCGACGCCGTAGAGGAGCAGCAGGATCGCGAGGAGCCCGCTCGAACCACCGGTCGCCCGCGCGGTCACCGGCGCCGAGAAGATGTAGACGACGTTGAACGCCGCCGTGAGGAAGAGCGCCGCGCCGAGGGTGGCCAGGGCCCGCCCGTCTCGCAGGGCGCCGAGGCGGGCGCGGAGCCCGGAGACCGGCCCGAGCGGGACGCCGCGGACCACGGCGGCGATGACCACGGCGAGGACCGCGCCGAGAGCGGCGAGAACCCCCAGCGGGAGCCGCCAGCCGCCGACCCCGGCGAGCGCGGTGCCGAGGGCGATCCGATCGCGGTGGCCAGGGTGAAGCCGAGGCCCGCGATCGCGAGGGCCCGCCCGCGCTGCGCGGGCGGCAGCATCGACGGCGCTGCGGCCGTGGCCGCGGGAACGAGAGCCGCACCGCCGAGTGCCGCGAGGACACGGCCGACGTCGAAGACGTCGATGGTCGTGGCGAAGACCGTCACGCCGGTGCCGACGGCGATGGTCGCCAGCCCCGCGGCCATGAGAAGAGTGCGGTCGAGACGCGCCAGCAGGATCGAGAGCACCGGAGACGCGACCGCGACGATGATCGCGTAGAGGGTGATGGAGTAGCCGACCCGCGACACCGTCGTATTCAGCCCCTCGGCGATCTGGGGCAGGAGCCCCGCGATGACGAAGGCGTTGGTGCCGACGACGAAGAGACCCCCGCCAGGAGCCCGAGTCGCACGGTGACCACGCGCGACGAGTATGATTGTTCGATAACCGTCATACGGTTAAGTTAGCCGATAGTTCGATGATTGTCGAACAATTTGTGGAGGATCGTGACCGACTACCCGATTCCCGCCATGGACGACGTCGAACTCGTCGAGGTCCTGCGCGCCGTCGCCGATCCGATCCGGCTCCACATCGTCGGAGTCCTGGCCGACGGCGAAGCCCACCCCAAGACGGTCGACGACTGGGGGGTCGACGTCACCAAGTCGACGATGTCGCACCACTTCAAGATCTTGCGGGAGTCGGGCCTGACCCGCACGCTCGTCGAAGGGCGGACGCACTGCATCCAGCTGCGCCGAGTCGAGCTCGACGAGAAGTTCCCGGGCCTCGTCGACGCGCTCACCCGGTGACCGCGCTCGGCGCTCGCTGAGTCAGCTCAGCGGGATAGTCTCGGCGAAGGTGCGGAACGTCGGAGCGGCGGCCATCAGCTCGCCGAGACGGTTCGCCCCTCCGGAGTGGCCCGCCAGGCGACGTACGCGTTGCGCGCGTCGACCGACGCCCACTTCTCGACGACGATCAGCTTCGACGCGTCGTCGTCGTCGATCAAGACCTCGAGCCCCTCGTTCCCCGCGAACGCCCCCGTCTGGGCGAGCACCTCGCGAAGGATCTCGGGGGCGTTCTCGACGCCGTCCTTGAGCTGGAATTCGAGCAGGACCGTGAACGACATCAGTTATCCATTCCGTTGAGGATGGCGAGGGTCGCCTCGTCGTCGTAGACACCGCCGCCTTCGTGACCGTTGTACGGCCAGACGGTGATCTCCTTCTCGCCACGGTACTCGTTGAACGCGCCGAAGACCGTCGATGGCGGACAGGTGTTGTCCATCAACGCGGTCGTGAACCAGGCGGGAGCGGTCGCGCGCCGGGAGAAGTTGACGCCGTCGAAGTAGGGCAGGACCTCGTGCACGGCCACCGCCTTCTCCCGGTGCACGGCGAGGTAGTTGCCGATCTCCTTGTAGGGCGAGCTGTCGGTGAACACCGTCGACCGCGGGAAGTCGCAGAGGAACGGCACGCGCGGGAACACCCCGACGAGCCCCTCGACGAGGCCGGCCACGGCGAGCGTGATGCCGCCGCCCTGGCTCCCGCCGAGCACCGAGACACGGTTCTCGTCGACGACGTCGAGCGACCGCGCCGCTTCGACGGCTCGAACGGCGTCGGTGAACACTCGGCGGTAGTAATAGGTCTCTCGACTGTCGATTCCGCGCGTCATGAACCCCGGATACGCCGGCCCGGAGCCGTCGGGGTCGGGGGTTCCGCCTCCGCCCCAGGCCGACCCTTGACCACGGGTGTCGACCAGCAGGTGGGCGTAGCCGGCGGACGCCCAGAGGAGGTCGTCGAGCGGACGCGCGCGGCCTCCGCCGTAGCCCTGGAACTGCACGATCGTCGCAAGGGGCCCGGTCGCGTCGTGGGGAACCCGCAGCCACGCCTTGACGCGCTGGCCCTCGTAACCCGAAAAGGTCACGTCGAACACGTCGAGGGTCTTCAGCCCCGTGTCGACCGGGATTACTTCGACGGCGAGGTCGAAGCGTCGGGTACTCGCGAGAGTCTCCGCCCAGAAGGAGTCGAAATCGGAAGGATCGGACTGGCTGCTGCGGTACTGACGCAGGTCGGCCTCTGGCATGTCGACGAACATCCCTTCACCCTATCGGCGCGCGGCGAGCATCGCTGACGCCAGATATTAAGACAACTGTTCAGTTGCCTTAATAAGTGATACGGTGAAGTCATGGCTCACGACGACACCGCTCAGCTCGCAACCGACCTCCGCGTCGCCGTGGGCAAGGTCACGAGGCGACTCCGCGAGCAGACACCCGGCAGCGATCTGACGCACTCGCAACTCGCCGTGGTCTCCCTCCTCGAAAGCGGCGGGCCGGCGACGAGCACCGAGCTGGCCAAGGCGCGCGGAATGACGCCGCAGTCGATGGGAACCATCGTCGCCGTCCTCCTCGATTCCGGTTACGTCGAGAAGTCGTCCGACCCCCGCGACGGCCGCAAGAGCGTCCTCTCCCTCAGCGACGAGGCCCGCCGTCAGATCGCGTCCGGTCGTCTCGCGAAAGAAGACTTCCTGGCGCACCTCATCGAGACCACCTTCGACGCGGGCGATCGGCGCCGGCTCGCCGACGCCATCGCCCTCCTCCGGCGAGTCGCCGAAGCCCCCTGACCGCTCTCCCTCCCCGCCTCGCCCCGACCTCGACCGAGGTCTCCTCACCGCGCCTCGGCGCTCCCGAAAGGAACCCTCCCATGCCCATCACCACCCTCGACCCGCGCACCGCCCTCCTCGTCATCGACCTCCAGGCGGGAATCGTCCGCCTCCCGCTGGCCCACCCCGCCGATCGCCTCCTCGAACGCACCAGAACCCTCGCCGACGCCTTCCGCGAGCGCGGCCTTCCCGTCGCCCTGGTGAACGTCGCCGGCGCTCCGGCGGGCCGCACCGACCGGGGCTCCTTCGACTCCGCGGGCCTGCCCGACGACTTCGCCGAGCTCGTGCCCGAGCTCGGAGCGCAGGACGACGACATCCGGGTGACCAAGGTCACGGCCGGTGCGTTCTCGAGCACCGACCTCGACGCGATCCTGCGGGCCGCCGGTGTCACGCAGGTCGTCATCACGGGCATCGCGACCGGCAGCGGAGTCGAGTCCACCGCTCGTCACGCCCACGAACTCGGCTACAACGTCGTCGTCGTGACCGACGCGATCACCGACCGCGATCTCGCGACGCACGACCACAGCGTTCAGAACGTGTTCCCCCGAATGGCCGAGACCGGCACCACGGCCGACGTCCTCGCGCTCCTGGCGACGAGCCACCGGTGACGGCCGACACTGCGGCGCCCGACACGACCCTCGACGAGCCCGCGACCGCGCCCGCGACCGACAGGCCGTTCGGCTGGCGGTTCACCGCTCCGCTGCTGCTCGGGTCGACCCTGAACCCGATCAACAGCTCCATGCTGGCCACGGGCCTGGTCGGCATCGGCGTCGACTTCCACACCGGCCCCGGCAAGACGGCGACGCTCATCTCGGTGCTCTACCTCTGCAGCGCCGTCATGCAGCCCACGATGGGCAAACTGTCCACGCTGTTCGGGCCGCGACGGGTATTCCTGTCGGGCGCGGTGATCCTGGTCGTCGCCGGGGCGATCGGTGCCTTCGCGCCCAGCTTCGGGTTCCTGCTGCTCTCGAGGGCTCTGATCGGCGTCGGCACCTCGGCCGCGTACCCGACCGCCATGGCCCTGGTGCGCAAGCGGGCGGACGCCTCGGGCACCGGCGTGCCGAGCCGTGTCCTCGGCAACTTCTCGATCGCCAGCCAGGTGACCACCGTCGTCGGCCTTCCGCTCGGCGGGGTGCTGGCCGGCGCCTTCGGCTGGCGAGCCCTGTTCTTCGTCAACGTCCCCCTGGCGATCATCACGTTCACCTCGACCTGGATCGGCGTGGCCAAGGACCAGCCGCTCGAACGCGGAGGGGCGGGCAGAATCGTGCGGGCCATCGACATCCCCGGGATCCTGCTGTTCGCGGGCACCATCGTCAGCCTGCTCGTCTTCTTCACCGATCTCGCATCGCCGATCTGGTGGCTCCTGGCCGTGGTCGTCGGGTTGGGCGCCGCGCTGGTCCTCTGGGAGCTGCGCGCCGCCAGCCCCTGATCGCGGTACGCATGCTCGCGGGCAATTTCCCGCTGCAGCGCACCTATCTCCGCCAGACGCTGGTCGGCCTCGGCATCTACGTCTCGCTCTACGGCACCAGTCAGTGGATGGAACAGGGGCGCGGCCTCAGCGCCACGCAGGTCGGGCTGATCCTGCTGCCCCTCTCGGGCCTGAGCCTCGTCCTCGCGCGCATCGTCTCGGGGCGCGGCTGGGTGCGTACGCCGCTGGTGCTCGCCGGTGTGGCGCTGGTCCTGACGGCCGTGGTCGCCCTTTTCGTGACCGGCTCCTCGAGCGTGCTGGTGCTGGTCGGGATGTCGCTTCTGCTCGGCTTCGCCAACGGCTTCAGCGGGTTCGCCAACCAGGCGGCCCTGTACGTCCAGACCTCGGCGGAGGACATCGCGGTGGCGGCCGGCCTGTACCGCACGTTCGCCTACCTCGGCGCGATCTTCTCGTCCAGCCTCATCGGCCTGACGTTCGGCTCGAGGGCCACCGACGCGGGTCTGCACTCGCTCGCCTGGGTGCTCGGCGCCCTCGGACTCGCCGTGGTGCTGCTGGTGGTCGCCGATCGCCGAATCCCCCGGGTGGCCGGCAAATGACAGCACCCGGGTCAGGTGCTGCACCTGACGCAAGTGCTACACTCGCTCGATGGCCACCACCCTGCATCGCTTCACCGTGACCGAGACGGCAGCTGTCGCGCACGCCATCGACCTCGCCCGGTTCACCTGGCCCGAGCTTCAGAACGACCGCGCCGCGCTCCTGCGCCGCATCATCGAGTGGAGCGGCGGGGAGCTCGAAGAGCGTCGCGCGAGCGTCCTCGCCTCACGCCGAGAGGCGATCCGCGCGAACGCCGGAGCTGCGACAGGCGCCTTTCCGCCCGATGCCGCCGACAGCCTGAAGGGCGAGTGGGCCGAGTGATCGTCCTCGACGCGAACGTCCTCATCGCGTACCTCGATCAGCGCGACGACTCCCACCGCTCCGCTCTCGACCTGCTCGAGTCGCAGGTCGCCGAGGAGCTGCGAGCCAGTGTCCTGACGGTCGCCGAAGCCCTCGTCCACCCGACACGCCACGGTCGAGACGGCGCATCGCTCGACTCCCTCTCGGCGATCGGCGTCGAGGTCGTCGGGGTCTCGGCCGACGAGGCGCGCGACATCGCCCGGCTCCGGGCCGAGAGCCGGCTCAGAATGCCCGACGCCGTCGTCCTCCACCTTGCCGTGAAAACCAGCGGGGCAGTGGCGACGTTCGACACGACGCTCGCGCGGGTGGCGCGCGACGCCGGCGTCGAGGTCGTCGGAGCCTGATGGTCAGGCGTGCTCGAGGCGCGTCTCGAACGCGAGCGTGACCCGCGGAAGGAATTCGCGCGCCACGACTGCCGTCGCGATCCTGCCCTCGAGCGCCACGCCGAGTCCGAAGACGTCGGGATCGGTGTCGATGCGAACCCCGGGTACCTCCATGCCGTCGACCACGACCGGCACGCGCTCGATGTGCTTCTCGGTGACCGGAGAGTCGAGCTCTCCCGGAAAATCACCGCGAACCCGTTCGTCGCGAAACGAGTTCGTCACGATGTGATTGACGTGGCCGACGAGCACGGCCTCGACGGTCTCTCGGCCTTCGCCGCTCTCGCGCGTGGTCTGCACGGCCTCCCACAACATCGGGTACCTCATCAGTCGGAGACGCTCGACCATCCACGCCGGAAGCGGCGTCGTCGGCACCAGGTCGACCGCCCGTTGCTGTTCCTCGCTCAACTCGGCCAGGTTCGCAGGATCCTCCGGGTCGGCCGGGTTCCGCCACAGCGTGAACGAGATGCTCACGACCTCGAGGACGGCGGCCTCGCCGTTGCTCGATCCGCTCATCGTGCCGACACCGAGTTCTGTGAGCGCCGACTGCGCGGCCAGCGTCATCAGCGGCACCGTGAAGACCCGACTCACCTCGTCGACCGACGGCGGCGCCGGATGGTCCGGCGAGATGCTCCCCGAGAACTCCATGCCTTCACCCTAGAGCGCGTGCCGCCGGCTCGGATGTTCCCGCAGAACACGAGCGAGATTCACACAACAGGTGTAGATTTGGCGTGGTTGCCGACAGTGGTGTCGGCGCTCAGGGAAGCGGCGCAGAGAGGCGACGAAGACCAATGGATCACGACACACGACGGTTCGTCCGCGAGGCACGACGGGAGACGAGGCTGCTCATCGAGCAGTGTTCCTCCCTGCCGGAGACCACGGAGAACGCGGAGCGACCGGAGGACCCCGAAGCCGCTGAGGCGTTCGATCGCGAGACCGAGGTGATCATGCGCTCGTCGATCGGGGGCAGCGCCAACCTCGCCTTCTTCCTCCCGTACCTCTGGAAGCACCGGCACTAGGGTCTGTCTCTCACTTCACCGCGGGCCGTGTGTGCCCTGGATCGCGCAATCTGCGGCGGCGGGTTCCTTGAAGGCCGCGGGCGGCCTCCTGCGTCACCCGCCTTGCAGCTCACGAGACCAGACCACACACGACCTCCGGCCACGTGAGAGACACACCCTAGGCGCGTCTCTCACGTGGTCGACCGCTCCGTGAACGCGGACTGGCCCGCCCCGTCGGGACTCCGTTGACGGAGCCGACAGAACGGGCCAGGGCGTGGGGGTTCTACGCAGGCAGCTGCAGCTTCTGACCGGGGAAGATCAGGTTCGGGTTGCTGACCGTCGTCGTGTTCGCGGCGGCGAGCTTCTCCCAGCCACCGCTCACGCGCAGCTTCGATGCGATCGTCGCCAGGGTGTCGCCGGAAGCGATCGTGTACGTCTTACCGCTGGTCGCGACGGGTGCCGGGCGGCTCGTGGCCGTGGGCGCCGCGGGTGCCGCCGGGGCCGCAGCAGGAGCGGCAGGCGCCGCCGGAGCTGCGGGCGCCGCCGGGGCGGCAGCGGCGGAGGACGTCCCCGAGAGGCCGAGCTTCGCCGAGCAGGCCGGCCAGGCGCCCCAGCCCTGCGAAGCGAGGACGCGCTCGGCGACCGAGATCTGCGTGGCCTTGCTGGCTGCAGCCGGCGAGCCGGTGCCGCCATTGGCGGCCCAGGTGCTCTGGCTGAACTGCAGTCCGCCGGAGTAGCCATTACCGGTGTTGATGGCCCAGTTACCGCCGGATTCACACGATGCCAGGGCGTCCCAGGTCGACTCGGGAGCCGCATTGGCCGGAGCCGCGGCGAGGCCGATGCCTCCTGCCGTGAGGGCGACGAGGGCCGCACCTCCGACGAGGGCACGGGGGTGGCGGATCCTGCGGTTGCTTTGGGTATTGCTCATTGTGGTCACTGCTCCACGGGGTCGCCGATGCGGCCCGGTGTCGGGTCGCGAGTCGCTGCCCACCCCTGCCGATAGAGGTCAGGTCGGCGCTGCAGGCTGGGCAGCCGGGGGCGAAGTGCAGCGCCGTGCATGTCGTCCTCCCGAGGGAGGCACGGTCGTCCAACATAGGCGGCCCCTCGGCGGTTCTCAAATTCTGCGCCTGGGAATCCCCTCCGTGCCGGGCACTCAGGCACCTCTCACTCGAACCTGGAAATGCCACGCGGCCCCGGCTGTTGAATCAGGTATGACAACACTAGGAATCATCGGAGCAGGACACATCGGCAGCCAAGTCGCTCGGGCAGCCATCACCGCTGGCTATGACGTCGTGATCAGCAATTCTCGTGGCCCCGAGACACTTCAGGACCTCGTCGCCGACCTCGGTCCGAAGGCTGTGGCGGCGACCTCTGCGGAGGCGGGTACGGCGGGTGACGTCGTCGTCGTGACCGTGCCCCTGAAGGCCGTGAACGATCTCCCGGTCGAGCCTCTCGCCGGCAAGATCGTCATCGACACGAACAACTACTACTTCGAGCGCGACGGGCACATCGATGCGCTCGACGCGGGCGAGGACACCGTTTCGGAGATGCTTCAGCGCCACCTGCCCACGAGTCGCGTGGCGAAGGGTTTCAACCACATCAAGTCGGACGACATCACGACGGACGGCAAGCCCGCGGGTGCCGACGACCGCCGGGCGCTCGCGACATCGAGTGACTTCGCCGACGCCGCCGACTTCGTCACGAAGCTCTACGACGAGTTCGGCTTCGACACCGTCAACGTCGGCCCGCTGGCCGACAGCTGGCGCGTGGAGCGCGACCGCCCCGCCTACGTGGTCCGGCAGAACAAGCAGGAACTCGTCGAGAACCTCGCCAAGGCGAACCGCATCTGAGTCGGCGGTCGATCAACGGCGTGCGTCGTCCGCCTGCGGATGGGCGGCGCGCGCCGAACGGGCCGAGGAAGCCCGTCGGCGGTCAGTCGTTGCGGTAGAGCATCGCGCGCGGCGCCCGATTGCGGGAGCGGATGGCGAGCACGACGAGCGTCACGAAGAGGGCGATCAGCGCCAGAGCCATGAGCCCGGCGACGATGGCGAGGAAGACCGCGAAGACCGACATGCGTCAAGACTAGCCGGGGCGGGCCGGATCTCGCACCGTCGACGGGCGGGCGCCCGACGACCGGGAGACCGGCTACGCCGCGAGGTAGGCCTTGGCCCGCCCCATCAGACGGGCGATCCATTCGCCGCGGTGGGCGCTGTCGCGGTGGACGACCCCGCGGACGTCGATGCGTTTGAGCCCTCGGGCGAGGTCGTGCAGGTTGTTGCGCCGCGTGCCGTCCCAGTTGGCGTAGAGGTACGGGCCGCCGAGGGCCGGGATCGAGCGCACCCGGGCGCGCACGTAGGAGTCGGGACCGGCGAAGTAGAGCGCTTCACCGCGGGCGATCTGTTCGGAGGCGAACTCGGCGTCGATGACACCGCCGGAGGTGACGACGGCCGCGACGGCGCCCGTGCGATCTCGAACGACGAATTCGATGGTGAGTTCGCTCATGGGCCGGCCTTTCTCGTGCGGACCGTTCGGACTTCGGACGGCGGCGGGAAACGAGAGTGGCTGATGACTCCGGGACGGTCGATCGAGGGGATCCCGGCAGGAACCCTCGATGCTTCCACAGCGATTCTAAGAGCCCGAGTCCAGGAATTCCAGTGGCGGCGGCAAGGTTGCGCATGGTGGCCTCACGCCATCCGGCCGGTGGCGCGCGCCCACCAGGTGGGAGCACCGGCTGCGACGATCCTGCTGGCCTGCCCGACGTCGCCGAGATCGCCGGCGGCGAGCCACGCCTCGATGGCTCCGACGGTGCCCGAGGCCGCATAGGCCGCGATCATCGACACCGCCCGGTCGTCGAGCTCCTCGGCCGGGAGGGGCGCGATCTCCGGATACTCCCGCAGGGCCGTCTCGAGGTTGGCCTGCAGGAACGAGACGAGGGCTCGACGCACCGGCGCGGCGTTCTGCCCGGACAGGGCGGTGCGATAGACGACGCCGAGGCTCTTGATGTGCCGCAGCAGATCGACCTCTGCGCGCGCCAGGGTCTGCACCAGTTGGGAGCGAGGGGGAAGGTGGAGACATACATCTCGAAGTCTGCCGCCAGCCGCTCCTGCAGGGCGATGGCCAGGAGGTCGGTGACGGAGGACGCGTGACGGTAGAAGGTGTCACGCGTGACGCCGGCGGCTCGGGCGAGCTCGGAGACGCTGACGTCGTCGAGGCGGCCGGACGCCGCGAACTCTACGACTGCGGACGTGAGTCGGTCGCGACTCCGCCGCGACCGTGGATCCATGCGCACCACCGTAGGCCCGACCGGAAACGGCCGGCTCAGAAAAGCCGGACGGGGGAGGTGCGGTGGGGCGGCCGCGCTGACGGCCGCCCCACCGCGACGGCCCGAAGGACGTCAGCCCACGGCCCTGATCCGCGTCGTGGGCACGGCCACAAAGTATCAAACAATTGTCAGTAAGACCACGGGTTGACAGCCATTCACCTTTGTCGTCTTCGGACCGCTCCGGCCGGAGACACGTCATCCTCGTCGGGTGCCCGACCTCGCCACTCGCGAGCCATCTGCTTAGCTTGGACGATGACGACGACGTCCACACTCACCAACCTGCGGGAGGTCGGCGGCGCCGGGTTCCAGCGGGGCCGAACCCGCACCGTCCTGCGCGCGAACACCGAGGCGCTGCCGGCCTCTGTCTACCCGGCGTCGCTCGCGACCGTGGTCGACCTGCGGCGCGACGACGAGATCGCAGCCGTGGAGCATCCCTTGCGCTCGCTGCCCGGCTATCGCCGCGTGCCGCTGTTCGACCCCTCGGTCTCCGAGGCGGCCGCCGACGCGATCAGCCTCGAAGACCAGTACACCGACTGGCTCTGGCGCCACCGTGCCACGATCGCCGAGGTGTTCCGTGCGATCGCGGCCGCCGCGCCCGGCGACGTCCTCGTGTGCTGCTCGGCAGGCAAAGACCGCACGGGGGTCGTGAGCATGCTCCTCGCGCGGCTCTGGGGCGCCGACCTCGATCGGATCGGAGCCGACTACGCCGAGACCGGCCCGCGGCTGGCCGACCGGTTCGCCCGCGAGCGAGAGGAGTCGCAGGATCTCGAGCGGACCACGACCATGCAGCGGTGCGTCCCCGAGACGGCTGTGCACGTGGTGCGGCACGTCGAGTCCGAGTTCGGCTCCGTGACCGACTACCTGCGTGCCATCGGCCTGACCGACGACGAGATCGACGGGCTCTGAGCCCTCTCCCGGCGAGCCGGGAATGGAAACGACCCGACGCCGCTTGGGTCACTTCATGACACAGACCTCTGAACGTCGCGGTTGGCTCGGCGTGCTCTCGGTGGCGCTCGGCTCCTTCGTGCTGGTGCTCTCCGAATTCCTGCCCATCGGGCTTCTGCCGTCGATCGCCGCCGACCTTCACGTCACCATCGGGACGGCCGGGCTGATGGTGGTCGCCACGGGCCTCGCCGGTGCCGTCGCCGCACCGGTGGTGACGGTTCTCACCTCGCGCCTGGACCGGCGCATCGTCCTCTGGTCGCTCACGATCCTGCTCATCGTCGCGGACGTCATCGGGGCCTTCGCGCCGACCTTCGAGGTGCTGGTCGCCGCCCGGATCCTCCTGGGGATCGGCATCGGCGGCTTCTGGGCCATCGGGGCCGGACTCGCCGGTCGCCTGGTCGCCGAGCCCGCCGTGATCCGAGCGACCTCGTTCATCACCGCCGGCGTCTCGGTGGCGACCGTCGTCAGCCTGCCGCTCGGCGCATTCGTCGCTTCGGTGTCGACCTGGCGGGTGGCCTTCCTGATCGGGGCCGTCCTGGGCGTGATCGCCCTGGTCGGCCAGATCGCGATGCTCCCGCGGATCCCGTCGCTCGCGCGCGTCCGGTTCGCCACCCTCGGCGCCCTGCTCACGATCTCGCGCGCGCGCGTCGGACTCATCGGCACGGCGTTCGTCTTCCTCGCGCAGTTCGCCGCCTACACCTACGTCGCTCCGTATCTGGAGGACGTCGTCCGCGTCGACGGGTCGACGATCACGCTCGCGCTGCTGGTCTTCGGTGTCGCCGGCATAGCCGGCAACTTCCTCGCCGGCGTGACCCTCAGCCGCAATCTGCTCGGCACGCTCGGCGTCGCGAAGTTCGTGCTCGCCGGCGCGGTCATCGCGCTGCCCTTCCTGGCCTGGTCGGTGCCGGGCGTCTTCGTCCTGCTCGTCGTCTGGGGATTCGTGTGGGGTGCTCTGCCGCTCGGCATGCAGACCTGGATGGCGAAGGCTTCGCCGTCCGCGTCCGAGAGCAGCCTTGCGCTTTTCGTCACGACGATCCAGCTGTCGATCGCCGCCGGATCGATCGTCGGCGGCGTCGCCGTCTCGAGCTTCGGCCTCGGCTTCGACTTCGCGATGGCCGGAGTCATCGCCGCCGCCGGCGCGATCCTGCTGATCACCCTCGGCGTGCGTCGACCGCGCGGGGTCGGCGCCGGAGCTCCGACGCTCGCACCCGTGGCCGTCTCCACCGGCACCGGCGCCATCAAGGTCCCCTGCTGAGGCGGACGGCCACCGCCCCGTAACGCGCGGACCTACGTCGGTGCCCAGCCGAGGTCACGCGAGACGGCTGCGGCGGCCGACCGGACCTGGGGCAGCAGCGCGAGGACACCCGCGTGGTCGAGCGACAGGGTGGGGACCGACACCGAGAGCGCTGCGACCGCGCGGCCCGTGCCGTCGCGAATCGGCGCACCGACGCAGTTGATGAACGACTCGTGCTCCTCGTGATCTTCCGCGTGGCCCTGCGTCGCGACGAGCTCGAGCTCTGAAGCGAGGGCCGAGGCGGAAACGAGGGTTCGGTCGGTGAAGCGCTGGTAGTCGAGGCGTGAGAGCAGGCGTTCCTGCGCCGGCGACGGCAGGTCGGCGGCGAGCACCTTGCCCACGGCCGTGCAGTGGATCGGCGCCCGGAGCCCTACGCGCGAGTACATCCGCACCCCTGCGGAGCGTCGAGCTTGTCGATGTAGACCACCTCGTCGCCCTCGCGAGTGGCGAGATGGACGGTCTGCCCCGTCGCCTCGTTGAGGAGTTCCAGGTGGCGGCGCGCGATCTGGCGCACGTCGCGCTGGGAGAGCGCCGCGTTGGCGAGCTCGAACACGCGGCTCCCGAGCTGGTACCGGTGGGCCTCGTCGTGCACGACGAACCGGTCGGCTTCGAGGGTTCGCAGCAGCCGGAGCACGGTCGTCTTGTGAACCTCCGCTCCGGCCGCCAACTCGTCGAGCGACCGCGGGCCGTCCTCGAGCGCCTGCAGCAGCTGGAGGGCGCGGGCGAGGCTCTGGCTCATGGGGTCAAGGCTACGGCGCGGTCGGCGCAGCGCCGACGTGATCACCGTGCGACGACAGCGCGACGACCGCGAGCCGATGAGCCTCCTCGACCGCCGTGCGGACGTCCCGACCCGACACGAGCGCGCCGAGGAACCCCGCGGCGAACGCGTCACCGGCGCCGATCGCCTCCACCACGTCGACCGTCAGTGCCGGCACGTCGAACCGAGTCTCGCCGTCGAACGCGGTGGCCGCGTTCTCGTCGTTCTTGAGCACCAGGATCCGAGGCTCCCGCAGCTCCGCGCGGAGCTCGGCCGGATCGTCCGTCCCGAACACGGTCCGCGCCTCCGAGACGCCGAGCAGCACGACGTCGGCCGCTCTCGAGAGGGTGTCGAGCGCCCGCACCCCTTCGGCCTCTCGGCCCGCCCAGAGCGCCGGCCGCCAGTTCAGGTCGAAACTCACCCGTCGTCCGCCGACGCGCGGCTCGGCCATCACGGCGAGGCAGAGCTCGTACGCGCTCGCGGACAGCGCGGGCGTGATGCCCGTCAGGTGCACCAGCTCGACCGCGTCGAGCACGGCGCGGACCTCGGGCCGCCGGAGGTAGGCGGGCGACAGGGCACTGCCCGCCGATCCGGCCCGGTAGTAGTGCATGCGGCTTCGCGCGGCGCCGAGGTCGAACGGGTGCGGGGATCCTGCCCCGACCTCTTTGACGTAGAGGCCGGTGGGCCTGACCGGGTCGATCTCGACGGCGGAGACGTCGACGCCGTGCTCGGCGGCTTCGGCCACGAGGTGGCGCCCGAACCCGTCGTCGCCGACGCGCGTGAGCAGCGCGGCCGGAACGCCCCGCGAGGCCAGCCCGACCGCGACGTTGAGCTCTGCGCCGCCGACGCTGCGGACGAAGGTCTCGGAGGACTCGAGGGCGCCTGGCACCCGGGGGACGAGCACGGTCAGGGCTTCGCCGACACTGGCGACCTTTGCGGAGTTCACGATCAGGAGGGTAACCTGCTCGAACACCTTATGCAATGCGCGTTGCTTCCTGCGCAACCTGATCGGAAGAACGAGAACGAGACGATGACGCCTACTCCCCGAGCCCCGCCGAGACGCCCGCAGGCCCTCTCGATGCCATCGGTCAGGATCGCGCCGTCGTGGTCGTCCGCGCCGACAGCATCCCCGACACGGAGGCGCTCGTGCGCGCGCTCGTCGACGGCGGCATCCGCGGCATCGAGTTCACGTTCACCACGCCCGACGTCGAGCGTCACGTGCGTGCCGCCGTGGCTTCGTCTCCCGACGCCGAGATCGGGGTCGGCACCGTGCTGACCGCGGCGCAGGCCGACTCCGCGATCGCCGCCGGCGCCCGCTTCCTCGTGACCCCGGGCATCGTGCCCGCCGTCGGAGCAGCCGCCCGCGACGCCGGCATCCCGCTGGCCATGGGCGCCTTCACGCCGTCAGAAGTGCTCTCCGCCCTCGAGCACGGCGCCGCCGCCGTCAAGATCTTCCCCGCCGAGACCTGCGGGCCCAGGTACTTCTCACACCTGCGCGGCCCTCTTCCCGGCGTCCGGCTGATCGCGTCCGGCGGCATCGACGAGGGCAACGCGCGCGCCTTCCTCGAGGCGGGCGCCTACGCGGTGACGGCAGGATCGAGCGTGGTCACCCCCGCGCTCATCGCCGCGCGCGACTGGGCCGGAATCACCCGTCGGGCTCGTTCGTTCATCGCCTCCTCGGCTGAGCCGCCACCGACGATCGACACGGTCGACGTCGATCCGCGGACGCCAGGCGATCGTCTGTGAGCGGGCGGAGCGGGCGCCTACCGGGCGAGCCGAGCGAGTTCGGAGGGCGTGGGCGGGTTGGCGCCCGCTCGCGACACGGTGACGCGAGCGCTCGCCAGAGCGGTGGCAGCGACCGCCTCGAGGTCGGGGCGCGACAGGGCGCCGGATTGTACGACGCCGGCCAGCCCGCGCGACAGCAGCGCGAAGAGGAGCCCCGACATGAAGGCGTCTCCGGCGCCGATCGTGTCGACGACCTCGACCGGAAGCGACGCCAGCGACAGGCGGTCGTCGCTCGTGGCGACGAGCGCGCCGTCGGCACCGCGCGTGATGGCCACGAGCGCGGCGCCCGCGGCGAGGTAACGATCGACGACCGCGCCGAGCGACAGGTCGGGGTGCAGCCACGCGGCGTCCTCGTCGCTCATCTTCACGACGTGCGCGACGGCCGCGAGTGCGTCGACCGCCGCGAGCACCTCGTCGCGCGCGGGCGTCACCCCGGGCCGCACGTTCGGGTCGAAGCTCAACAACACGCTCTCCTGCGAGGCGATGAACAAGCGCAGGACGTCGTCGCTTCCCGGTCGCAGCACCGATGCGATCGATCCCGTGTGCACGAGCGCGACGCCGGCCGGCGGAACGATCGGACCGGGCGCCCACGACAGGTCGAACTCGTACTCGGCGTGCCGGTCGGGCTGGATCGTGGCGACGGCGGTCGAGGTGCGATCGGCGCTGCGAGACGCGGGATCGAGGACGACCCCGCCGGCGGCCAGGTGCTCTTCGAGGGCTCGACCCCGCGGATCCTGCCCGATCTCGGCACGGAGCGTCGTCGAGACGCCGAGCCGCGACAGGCCGTAGGCGACGTTGAGAGGGCTGCCGCCGGGGTGCTCGACCGTGCTGTCACCGTCGACGACGATGTCGATGAGCGCTTCGCCGACGACGAAGGCCGATCCGAACGCAGGATCGACGGGGGTCGCGGGGGTCGGCATCGGTAGCGCTCCTCGGGTGGTTCGGGTGGTGATGCGAGCCTAGGGCGTGTCTTCACCCTGCCCGAAATCGCCGTTCGGCCGAGCGTGGCCACACGGGGACCGGTGGAACTGCGATCGCAACCGCGGTCTCGGCGGAGGTGCCTACGCGGCGACCTCGCGCGCAGCGGCACGGGCGGCGACACGGAATCGACCCGGCGACTGCCCGCGAGCGCGGCTGAACGCCCGGCTGAAGGCGTAGACCGACGTGTAGCCGACCGTGGCGGCCACGGATTCGAGCGTCTCGTCGCTGTCGCGCAACCGCAGGGCCGCCAGATCCATCCGCCAGCGGGTGAGGTAGGCACCGGGGCCCTCCCCCACCACCGAGACGAAGCGGCGGGAGAGCGTGGCCCGAGAGACGTTGAGCTCGCCGGCGAGCATCGACGTGGTCCAGGCGCGCGCGGGATCCTGATGGATCAGCGTGAGGGCGTCGGTCATCAGCGGGTCGCCCAGCACGCCGAGCCACGATGGCTCTGTCGGCGCGGGTCGCGTGACCAGCCACACGCGAAGCAGCTGGACGAGCAGGATGTTCACCAGGCTGTTCATGACGACGGCAGCGGCGACCTGGGGATGGGCGAGCTCTCTGGCGAGCAGACGAACGGTGTCGTCGAGGCAGCCGCCGCCGTTGTCGGCGCGGAGGTGGACGACGTCGGGCAGCAGAGCGAGCACCTGCGTCGACACGGCGGGGTCGTGCTCGTAGGCGGCGCCGAGGATGTGCGTCTGCACCTCGCCGTCTCCGAAGCGCAGCACTGTTCCGGTGCGTCGTGCCTCGGCGGCCAGCGTGGCGTCGCAGGAGTGCGCGACGGCGTCCGGCGCGCTGGTCAGGCTGTGCCCCGCGCCCCGAGGCAGCAGCACCACGTCGCCGGGCATCAACTGTCGCGGCTCGTCGCCCGGGATGCCGAGCCAGGCGGTCCCGGCCGTGACCGCGTAGAACGCGGCGCCGGGGATGTCGGTCCACCAGACGCCCCAGGACTCGGTCGCCTCGATGCGGGCCCCGAGGGTGCCGCGGACACCGGACACGCTGAGAACGTCGGCCAAGAGATCCATGCCTCGACAATAGCCCGCAGGATCGTGCCCGACCCCTCTCTGCAACAAACGGCTATGGAAGTGATCCGGGAGAGCATCGACTGTTCCTCGAAAGGATTCGTACGCTGAACGTCGTCAACCCCAGAAGGAGAACACCATGAAGCTCGAAGGCCAGACCGCCCTCGTCACCGGATCCAACCGCGGCATCGGCCGCCACTTCGTCGAGGTGCTGCTCGAACGCGGCGCCGCGAAGGTCTACGCGACGGCCCGCCGCCCCGAGCTCGTCGACCTGCCCGGCGTCAGCGTCCTGCCGCTCGACATCACCGACCAGGCGTCGATCGACGCGGCCGCCGCCGCCGCGCAGGACGTCACCCTGCTGATCAACAACGCGGGCATCGCGACCGGCAGCGACCTGCTCACCGGCGACCTGGCCGCGATCAAGCTCGAAATGGACACGCACTACTTCGGCACGCTCTCCATGGTCCGCGCGTTCGCGCCGATCCTGGAGCGGAACGGCGGCGGCGCGATCCTGAACGTGCTCTCGGCCCTGTCCTGGTTCTCGACCCCGGGAGCCAACGCCTACAGCGCGGCGAAGGCCGCCGAGTGGAGCCTCACGAACGGCATCCGCCTCGAGCTCGCCGCGCGCGGAACGCTCGTGACCGGTGTGCACCTGGGAGCCGCCGACACGGACATCATGGCCGGTTACGACGGCCCGATGGTCGACCCGCGCGATGTCGCCGGGATCGCTCTCGACGGTCTCGAGAACGGGCTGTCCGAGGTGCTCGTCGACCAGTGGAGCACCGACGTGAAAGCCGCGCTCGCCGTGGCACCGGCCGACAGTCCGATCTACGCGGGCGTGCTCGCCGGCTGACGGCGGAACCCCGCTAACGACACTTCGCTCTCGTCCGTGGACGAGAGCGAAGTGTCGTTAGCGGGGTTCAGCGCGAGGTCGACCCGGGGAGCGTCTCTCTAGGAGACGAGCACCGGGGCTTGCACGACCGCCGACATCCGACCGTCGACGACGTCGAGCAGGATCCCCTCACCCGAGGCGAGGGAACCCTCGACCATCAGGCTCGCGATGCGGTCATCCACCTCGCGCTGGATCAGACGACGCAGCGGGCGAGCGCCGTACTCGGGCTCGTAGCCGTTCTCCGCCAGCCAGTCGATGGCCTCGGACGTGGCCGTGAAGCCGATTCCGTGCAGGTCGAGCCTGGCGCTGGTCTCGTGCAGCATGAGCGACACGATCGAAGCGAGCTGAGACCGGTCGAGCTTGCGGAACAGCACGATCTCGTCGATGCGGTTGAGGAACTCGGGCCGCATCGCCTCGCGCAGCTTGCCCATGACGCGGTCGCGCAGCGCCTTCTCCGAGCCGAAGCCGTTGCCCGCGTCGCCGGAACCGTCCGAGCCCATCGGCGCGCCGCCGACGAACCCGAGAGCGCCGCTGCGAGAGGCGAGGAACTCCGACCCCAGGTTCGAGGTCATGATGACCACCGTGTTGCGGAAGTCGACCGTGCGGCCCTGTCCGTCGGTGAGACGCCCGTCGTCGAGCACCTGCAGCAGCAAGTTGAACACGTCGGGGTGGGCCTTCTCGATCTCGTCGAGCAGGATCACCGAGTACGGGTTCCGGCGGACGCGCTCGGTCAGCTGACCGGCCTCGTCGTAACCGACATATCCGGGAGGGGCGCCGACGAGGCGCGAGACGGTGTGACGCTCGCCGAACTCCGACATGTCGAAGCGCAGCATCGCCGACTCGTCTCCGAACAGCGACCCGGCGAGCGCCTTGGCCAGCTCGGTCTTGCCGACGCCGGTGGGGCCGAGGAACAGGAAGCTGCCGGTCGGACGACGCTGGTCGCCCAGGCCGGTCCGCGAGCGGCGCACCGCCTTGGCGATCGCCGTGACGGCATCGTCCTGCCCGATCACGCGCTCGTGCAGCTCACCCTCGAGAGCTGCGAGCCGCGAGCGGTCGCCCTCGGTGAGCCGCGCGGCCGGGATTCCGGTGGCGCGAGAGATCATCTCGGCGATGTCGTTCTCGGAGATGACGGCGTCGTCGCTCGTGGCGAGGGGCGCAGGATGCGACGTGGCCGCTTCCAGACGCTGCTCCACCTCGACCATGCGGTCGCGGAGTTCGGAGGCCTCCTCGTACCGTTCGCTTCCGACGGCCAGATTCTTCTGCGACTCGAGATCGGCCAGCTCGCTCTGGAGAGCGGCGAGGTCGATCGTCGAGCCGAGGCGGAGCCGGCGACGTGCTCCGGCCTGGTCGATCAGGTCGATGGCCTTGTCGGGAAGGAACCGGTCGGTCAGGTAGCGGTGCGAGAGTTCGACCGCGGCGTGAAGCGCCTCGGGCGAGTACGTGACCGAGTGGTGCTCCTCGTAGCGGGGAGCGAGGCCGGTCAGGATCTGCACGGCGTCGGGGACGGAAGGCTCCGGCACCTGGACGGGCTGGAAGCGCCGTTCGAGGGCGGCGTCCTTCTCGACGCGACGGTACTCGGACAGGGTCGTCGCGCCGATGAGGTGCAGGTCGCCTCGGGCCAGGCGGGGCTTCAGGATGTTGCCGGCGTCCATGCCGCCGTCGCCGCCCGATCCGGCGCCCACCACCGAGTGGAGCTCGTCGACGAAGACGATCAGCTCGTCTTTGTGGGCCGAGATCTCGTCCATGGTCTTGGTGAGGCGCTCCTCGAAGTCGCCGCGGAAGCGGGTGCCGGCGACCATGCCGGGCAGGTCGAGCGAGACCACTCGCTTGCCGCGCAGCGACTCGGGCACGTCGCCCGAAGCGATGCGCTGGGCGAGGCCCTCGACGATGGCGGTCTTGCCGACACCGGGCTCGCCGATCAGCACCGGGTTGTTCTTGGTGCGGCGGAGCAGGATCTCGACGGCCTGCTCGATCTCGTCGGCGCGGCCGATCACGGGGTCGATGCCGCCGTCGCGGGCGAGGGCCGTGAGGTCGGTGCTGTAGCTGTCGAGGGTCGGGGTCTCGGACTGGGGCTCGCCCGCCTGGCCCGGGGCACCCGCAGCGCCGGCCGTCGCGGGGCGACCACCCTGCGCGAACGACTGCATCGCCTCGGGCGTGATGCCGTGGGCGGCGAGGAGCTGGCCGAGAAGGCTGTCCTGGTTGACGACGAGGGCGAACATGACGTGCTCGGGATCGACGTAGGTCGACCCGAACGCGCGGGCGGCCTGAGCCGCCTCGAGCAGAACGCGCTGTGCCGCCGGGGTCAGCCCGGGGCGCGCGGGAGCGTCTGCCGAGGCGCCGGGCAGACGTCCCTCGATGGCGGCCACGAGGGCGTCGCGATCGGCACCCGAGAAGGCGACCAGGTCGCTTGCGGGCGACCGGTCGATGAGCACGCGTAGCAGGTGCAGCGCGTCGACCTCGGAGTGGCCGTGGGAGACGGCGAACTCGGCCGCCGCAGCCACGAGTTCGTGGGTGCGACGGCTGAGCAGCCGCCCGATGTCGACGGGGCGACCGAACGATGCCGCCCCCTGGTTGTTCAGCAGACGCGCGAGGATCTCGTCGAAGGACGAGTCACCGGAATCTGCGGGGGTGAAGTTGTCAGGCAAAGGAACCTCCTGGGGAAACTTGAGTGCCTATGACTCAAGTTAACGCTGGCGGTTCCGATCCATTCCCGGCGTTCCGAAAAAGATGAGCGGAGTCGACTCAACCTTTATTTGTAGACGCTCTCGTTCAGCAGCTGGGTGGCCTTGGTGGCGAATTCTCCGCGGACGAGCACCTCGTAGCGCCCGGCCTCCATCGTCTTGACCGACGCGAAGTCTCGCTGGCCGCGAGTGGCCGCGTGGCCGAGGAAGCCGAACAGGGCGCCCCAGATGGCTCCGAAAACGATGCCGCCGATGACGACGCCGATCCAGTTCACTCCCGGCACGAAGAAACCGAGCAGGAGACCGATCGCCAGCCCGAACCAGATGCCGCTGATCAGCCCTCGACTGGCGGCGCGGCCGTTGGTGAGCCGCCCGGAGACGTTCTCGACGGTGCGGATGTCGTGCCCGACGATCGAGACGTTCTCGACGGGGAAGCCCTCGTCGCTCAGGTGGTCGACGGCCTTCTGGGCGTCTTCGTACTTGGTGAAGGTCGCGACGACCTGCGGATAGCTGCCGCCGACGAAGGCACCGACGCCGCCGAGCGACTCGGCTGCGGAGCCGGTGCTCTCGGCGGGTTGAGCGGCGGGCGCCGTGGGCTGCTGAGAGCCGGCGGGGGCGTATTCGCCGTAGGCGGGGCGGTCAGGGCGCTTGGTGGGCTCGGGCTCGCCGTTCGGCGTCTCGTTCGACATGCTGTCCTCTTTCCAGAAGGGGTACGTGCTGCCAGTATGTCCGCTCTAGCAGGGAAAACTCCTCACCGCGAGGGATTCCGAACCGATCAGATCGCGTGCGAGAATGCCCCCGATGAGCACGACGCACGACGAGAACACCACCCCTGATGGCAGCGAAGCCGGCCTCTCCGTCGACTTCCACAGCCAGGGGGTGACATGGACGAGGCGATCGAGCTCTACACCACCGGCTACAACGGAGCAGGGCTCCACCTCACCAAGACCGAGTCGTCGTTCTCCTATCGCTACACGGCGAAGGGCGACCAGGACGTCACCCTCCGCACGTCGCAGCTGAACGCCTCGATCCGAGGGACCGTGCAGCCCGAGGGCGAATACGTCGTGGCGTGGCTCACGTCCGGCCGAGGAGTCATGGACATCGGCCGCGACGAGCTGAGCGTCGGCGTCGGGCAGCCGTCGATGTTCCCGACCGGCCGCCGGTACGCGTTCCGATTCGACGACGCCACGCAGAACCTCGTGCAGTTCAGCGGCCCCTACCTCGAGCGTCTCGCGGCCGAGCGAATCGGTGCCGAGACGGCCAGGCTGCACTTCAACCACGCGGAGCTCCCCGATCCGACCGCCCTGCGACGCTGGCGCGACACGATCGCGGGCGTCGCAGGGTCGATCCTCGGCAACACGACCGGCAGTCTCCTGCGCGCCGAGGCGAACGCCCTCGCGGCCAACGCGCTCCTCGACACCTTCTCGTTCGACGGCCCGCGACGCGGTGTGCTCCTCCTCCCGCCGAGCAGTGGCCGGCTCGCCACGGCGATCGACTACATCCACGCGAACCCCGAGCAACCGCTGACGACGACCGGGATCGCCGAGGTGGCGGGGCTGAGCCTGCGCGGCCTGCAGCACGCGTTCAGTCGGCAGCTCGGGATGACGCCCACGGAGTACCTGCGCGGAGTGCGCCTCGACCAGGTGCGCGACGAGCTGCTGGAGGCGGCTCCGACCGAGACGACGGTCGCAGCCGTGGCTCGTCGCTGGGGCTTCTCCCACTCGGGCAGGTTCTCATCCGCCTACGTCGCCCGCTTCGCGGAGTACCCGGCCGAGACCCTGCGGCGCTGACGCTCGACCGCACCCTAGAGATCTCCGCGGATGCGATCCTTCGGCGAGCGATCCGGCACGCGGCGATAACCGTCGCGCAGCACGGCGGCGACGACGCCGATCCCGCAGACCACGACGATGCCGCCGACGAGGAGAATGGTCACGAGCCAGAGATCCAATGGGTGCATGTTCTGATCCAATCTCTCCCGAGCAGCCCGAAAAAGCTCCAATCTGCCTAAAGTGGTCGCATGACTGCCACCGTCCAGGCTCCGTTCGCTCTCGGGACGCACGCGCTCACGGCGCTGCTCGGCGAATGGCGCCACGGAGGCCGGGCCCACGCAGAACTGGCCGAGAAGCTTCGGCTGCTCCTGATCGACGGCCGCATCCGGTCGGGCACCCGCCTGCCGGCCGAACGTGAGATCGCAGCGGCCCTCGGGGTGAGCCGCACGACGATCGTCTCGGCCTACCGCCGATTGCGCGAGCGAGGAATCCTGTACAGCGTCCAGGGCTCCGGCAGCGTGCTGGCGCTGCCCCCGACGAGCGCGCACGACGACACGGCGCTTCCCCTCGAGATCGACTTCAGCAAGGGCACCCCGCCCGCCTGGACCGAGCTGCCGACGTTCGCGGCCCGCGCCCTTCAGCACCTCCCCGAGCGGATGGCGACCGGTGGCATCGACCTCTTCGGCCTGCCGGAACTCCGCGAGAGGATCGCGGCGCGCTTCACCGAGCGCGGCGCGCCGACCAGCCCGGAGAACATCCTGATCACGCTGGGGGCGCAGCACGCGATCGCGCTCGTCGCGAGAACCCTGCTCGGCCGAGCCGACCGCGTCGTCGTCGAGACCCCCGGCTACCCCCACGCCCTCGACGCCTTCCTCTCAGCGGGAGCGCGACTCGTCGCGAGCCCGCTCACCCCGCGGGGTACCGACGCCCGGCACCTCGAAGACACCATGCGCGACGCGCGGCCGTCGCTGGTCTATCTGATGCCCGACTTCCACAATCCGACCGGGTCGAGCCTCGCCGACGCCGACCGCGAGCGCCTCCTCCGGGCCTCGTCCCGAACCGGGACTCCCCTGCTGGTCGACGAGACGACGGCGGAGCTCGACATCGATCGACCGGGCACCACGACGCCGTTCGCGGCGTTTCCGAGTCACGGTGCCTCGCTGATCACGGTCGGATCGGTCAGCAAGACGGTCTGGAGCGGGCTGCGCATCGGCTGGATCCGGGCGGACCGTCACCTGATCGAGCGGTTCGCATTGGCCAGACCGGCCGCCGACATGGGCAACTCCGTCGTCGATCAGCTCATGGCGACCGAGATCCTGCCCGAGATGCCCCGCCTGCTGCGTCAGCGCGCCGCTCAGCTCGGCGTCGGGCGCGACCACGCGGTCTCGCTCCTGCGCGAGCTGCTGCCGGCCTGGGAGGTCCCCGACGTCCACGGGGGCCTGGCTCTCTGGGTCGGCCTGGGAGCACCGCTCAGCTCCGCCCTCGTGCTGTCGGCGCGAGGGCGCGGCGTGACGATCACGTCGGGTTCCCGGTTCGGCATCGACGGGGCCTTCGAGCGGAACATCAGGATTCCGTTCACCGCGCCGATCCCGACCCTCACCGAGGGCATCGGTCGCCTCGCCGCCGCCTGGGCGGCGGTGGGCACCGCAGACGCCGGTCCCGGGCGCCGCGGTGCCGCGGCGGAGGCGGCCTTCGTCGTCTGACCCGGTCCCGTCGAGCGAGACCTGCGATGATCGCAGGATGAACCGGGGGCAGGATCACGCCGACACGAGCCCTGAGCTCGGCGTCTGGCCCGCGACGAACCGGCGCTTCCGTCGCTCGGAGGTGTCGGCCGTCATCGGCTCCGGCGACGAGGCGTGGCGACGGGCGACCGACGGCGTGCTGCGCTGGGAGGTCAAGACGCGGAGCGGCTTCACCGTCGACGACGACGCCCGGGTCGAGGCCGGCCGCCGGCTGCGCATCACGGCCGCCGTCGCCGGCATCACCGTCGTCGAGCCCGTCGAGGTGGTCGGCGTCGTCGAGCGCCCGGACCGCGTGGGCTTCGCCTATCGCACCCTGCCGGGGCATCCCGTCGACGGCGAAGAGGCCTTCGTCGTCCACCGCACGGGCGCGGTCGTGCGGCTCACGGTCCGCTCCCTCACGCGTCCGGCCGAGCAGCAACCCTGGCGCACCCTGTACCCACTCCTGCGCATCGCCCAGCTCGTCGCTCGACGTCGGTACCTGCGGGCCCTCCGCCGCCCCTGACGGCTGCCGAAGCCGCTCCGCGACGAGCGGACCTCGGGGCTACTGCTTGCCCGGCGTGCCGTTCTTGGGGCCGCCCGAGATGCCGCCCGAATTGGTGCCGCTGGTCTTGCCCGATTTCGAGTCGGAGTCTTTGGAGCCCGACGAGTGGCCCTTGATGACCGGACGCTGCACGTAGCCGATCTCGGACTGCGGAGGTGCCGGGAACGCGTCGCCACCGTGATAGGCCGCGTTGAGGGCGGCGATGATGATCTTGTCCATGCCGAACTTCAGCTGGTAGCCGTTGACGCCGTTCACGTAGGCGTTGTAGAAGCCGACCTTGCCCGAGATGTTCCCGACCCAGGTCGCCTGGGCGATGCGAGTGGTCGACGTGACCAGCCAGTTCTGGACGGCCGCGTCGGTGGTGCCCGTCTTCGCGATGATCGGCACGCCGTCGTTGGGGTTGGCGTTGGCACCGGTGCCACCGGGCTTCAGGACGTTCTGCAGCGCGTAGTCGACACCGGCCGCGATGTCTTGCGGCATGCCCTGCGTGCACTTGGTCTTGCTGACCGGAAGCGACTTGCCGGTCGCGTCGGTGATGCTGTCGATCGCGATCGGCGTGCAGACCACGCCGTGGTTGGCCATTCCGGCATAGGCGGTGGCCATGGTCAGCGGGGCGATGTAGTTCGTGCCCAGGATCATCGGCGGCACGATGGTGAACCCGTTGGCCGCGGGGTCGGCCGGGTGGATGCCCATCCCGTAGGCGACGTCTTTGATGTTGCAGAGGTCGAGCTGCTTGCCCATCTGGGCGAAAGCCGTGTTGACCGAGTCGGCCGTCGCAGCGAGCACCGTCATCGACGCGGGCGCCGGGTCGGCGTTGGAGACCGGCCACGGGTCGTTGGCCATTCCCACGCAGGAGTTGGTGAACTCGGCGTCCATGAAGTGGTGCTCGGTGGTGCTCACCGTCTGGTTGAGCGTGTGCCCCGCCTCGAGCCAGGCGGCCAGCGTGAAGGCCTTGAACGACGACCCCGTCTGGAAGCCCTGAGACCCTCCGAGACTGTAGTCGGAGTTGTAGTTGACGCTGGTCGAACCCGGGTCGGAGGTCTTGACCTCGTTGAACGTCGTGTTCTGCACCATCGTGATGATCCGGCCGCTCCCGGGCTCGACGGCGGTACTGGAGGCGCCGACGTTCATCCCGGGGACCGACGTGGGCATGTACGCGCTGACGGCCTGCTGCGAGGTCTTCTGGAGGTCGAGGTTCAGCGTCGTGTGGATCGACAGACCGCCCTCGGTCAGGGTCGCGATGCGGTCGGCCGCGGTCTTGCCGAAGCTGGGATCGGAGGCGATCGACAGCTCGACGTACTTGCAGAAGTAGCCGGCGTCGTACTTCGCGGCCGACGCGCAGCCGTTGGACTGCTGCGTGATCCTGGGCTGGATCGGGGTGCGCTGACCTTCGTTCAGCTGGGCGGCGGTGATGTCACCGGCCTTGTGCATGCTGCGCAGGACGTAGTCGCGTCGGGCCTTGGTCAGCGCGTAGCCATTGGCCTTGCCGTTCTTCGCGTCGCTGGGGTGGTCGATCCTGAGGTTCGCCGGGTTGTTGATGATCGCCGTCAGCGTCGCCGCCTGGACGAGGCTGAGGCTCTTGGCGGGGACGCCGAAGTAGTACTCGGAGGCGGCCTGGATGCCGTAGATGGTGCCGCCGAAGCCGACCAGGTTGAGGTAGCTGCGCAGGATGTCGTCTTTGGAGTACTTCTTCTGCACGCCGATCGCGTAGCGCATCTCGCGCAGCTTGCGAGCGGGCGTCGTCGCCGTCACCTGGTCGTAGCACTTGTTCGCATCGACCTTGCCTGCGGGCGTGTTGAGGTCGTACTCCTGGGCGCAGCGCTGCACCAGCACGTTCTTGACGTACTGCTGCGTGATCGACGACCCGCCCTGCACGTCGTGGCCGAGAGTCGTCGCGAGGGCGCCACGGACGGTGCCCTGCACGTCGATCGCCCCCTCCTTGTAGAAACGCGGGTCTTCGGTGTCGACCGCGGCCTGCGTCATGACCTTCGAGATCTGGTCGAGAGCGACGTCGGTGCGGTTCTGCACGTAGAACGTGGCGATCTTGACGTCTTGCTTGCCCTGCTTGGCGTAGATCGCCGACGCCTGGGCGGGCTGGGTGATCTTGAGGTAGCTGGGCAGGGCGTTGAAGGTGTCGGCGGCCGTCACCAGACCTTCCCCGGCGACCGAGAGCGAGGGCACGACGAGCATCGCAGCGAGGAGACCGGCCACGACGGACAGTCCGACGAAACCGATCAGGGCGCCGATGATTCGGGGTGCGGTGCGACTGGTCACGTGCTTACGGTAGACGGGCTCGTCGCGATCCGGAAACGAGACGCGAGCTAATCGAGAGAAATCGTCCTGAAGGACGACACCCTTGCCGACAGCTACCGCTCGGGGTACATTCAGACAAGAACGGCCCGCCCGACTGAGCTCTATGCCAGTCCCGGGCCGTTCTCCCGTTCGGTCGGGTCGACGTCGAGGGCCCGCACCTGCTGTTCGAACAGCGCCGCTCCGCCCTGGGCGGGGTGACGGACCGCTTCGGCGGCCACGCCCGCGGCAGCGAGGGCTCCCTGCGCCTTCCGTCCGACGGCGACGACGCGCGGATCGCCGAGCGCGCGAATGAGTTCCAGGACCACGGGTGCGCCGGCGCGGACCTCGGCCGGCCGAGGCGTCCGGTTGGTGTGGCGATCACCGGCGACGAAGGGGTGGTGGGGGTACACCGGCCACGAGACAGGGACGGGGCCGCTCCATCCCGAGAGCGTCTTCCAGACCACCCGCGACGAGGCTTCCCAGAGAGCCGCAGGATCCGGCGGCACCTCGAACCCCTCGCCCTCGGGGGCGCCGGTGAGGAGCCCCGGCCGCGCCTCCAGCTCGCGAACGCTCATGAACGGGATGCCCGTGATCGTCGCACCGCGCCAGCCGGGGGCTTCCCCGACGAGCAGGAGGCGGGATCCTGCGCGCTGGAGGGTTTCGAAGCAGCTCAGGAGGTTGCGCCGCCGCAGGGCTCCGCCCGGCGTCGACTCGTCGTAGAGGAACTCGGCGTCGTCGGGGACGGGCACGGCGTCGAGCAGCTCGAGGAAGCGGTCGAACACGGCCTCAGCCGATGTACGACATCACGTGCTTGACGCGCGTGTAGTCCTCGAAACCGTACGACGAGAGGTCCTTGCCGTAGCCGGAGTGCTTGAAGCCGCCGTGCGGCATCTCGGCGACGATGGGGATGTGCGTGTTGATCCAGACGCAGCCGAAGTCGAGCCGTTTCGACAGGCGCATCGCGCGGCCGTGGTCCGTGGTCCAGACGCTGGAGGCCAGGCCGTACTGGACGCCGTTCGCCCAGCGCAGGGCCTCGGCCTCGTCGCGGAACTTCTGCACCGTGATGACCGGGCCGAAGATCTCGTTCTGCACGGCGTCGTCGTCCTGCTGGAGCCCGGAGACGATGGTCGCCTCGTGGAAGTAGCCGGACGTGCCCTGGCGGTGGCCGCCGAGATCGACGCGCGCGCGATCCGGGAGCCGGTCGAGGAAGCCCTGCACCTGGGCGAGCTGGTCGGCGTTGTTCACGGGACCGAAGAACGCGGCAGGATCGTTCGGCGCACCCGTGCGGGCGTTCTCGCGGGCGTACGCGGCGAGAGCCTGCACGAACTCGTCGTGGATCCCCTCCTGGACGAGCAGCCGGGTCGCGGCGGTGCAGTCCTGACCGGCGTTGAAGAATCCCGCGGCCACGATGCCGGCGACGGCCGACGGGATGTCGGCGTCGTCGAACACGATCACCGGCGCCTTGCCGCCCAGCTCGAGATGCACGCGCTTGAGGTCGTCCGCGGCCGCTTTCGCGACGGCCATGCCGGCGCGCACGGAGCCCGTGATCGACACGAGCTGCGGAATCGGGTGAGCGATCATCGCCGCGCCGGTCGTGCGGTCGCCGGTGACGACGTTGAGCACGCCGGCGGGAAGGAACTCGGCAGCGATCTCGGCGAGCAGGAGCGTCGACGAGGGCGTGGTGTCGCTGGGCTTCAGCACGGTCGTGTTGCCGGCGGCGAGCGCGGGGGCGAACTTCCAGACGGCCATGTTGAGCGGGTAGTTCCACGGGGTGACCTGACCGACGACACCGATCGGCTCGCGACGGATGAACGACGTGTGATCCTTCAGGTACTCACCGGCGCTCATCCCCTGCAGATGGCGGGCCTCTCCGGCGAAGAAGCGGATCTGGTCGACGCTCAGCAGGATCTCGTCCGCGACGAGCGATGCGCGCGGCTTGCCCGTGTCGAGCGACTCGAGGTCGGCGAACTCGTCGGCTCGCGCCTCCATCGCGTCGGCGATCCGGAACAGAGCCAGCTGCCGTTCGCCGGGCGTCGTCTCGCCCCAGGTCTCGAACGCTTTCGAAGCCGCCTGGAACGCGCGGTCGACCGTGGCCGCGTCGGACACCGGGGACGTGCCGTAGACCTCCTCGGTGGCCGGGTCGATGAGGTCGAAGGTGTCGTCGCCGGTCGCTTCGCGGTAGTCGCCGTCGATGAAGTTGCCGAGGGTGTCTGCGCCATGTGCCGACAGTAGCGCTCCGCCTCGCGCGGGACACAGGCGTTTTTCTGCGGAACGGGCGAACTCGTTCACCTGTTCCGCGTAAAAGCGCCTGTTCTGCGAGGGCCTACGCGAGCTGCGCGCAGAGGGTGCCGAAGGGCAGGCCGAGCGAGCTCTCCAGAGTGCTGGCGACGAGGCGCAGCCGAGCGGCGTCGTCGAGGTAGTCGACCAGGGCGTAGGCGGTCGTGCTGTCGATCATCGCGAAGAACTGCTGGGCTGCGAGCTCGGGGTCGAGAACCGTGTAGGCCCCCGAGCCGGAGCCGTTCGTGAGCCGGCTGACCAGAAAATCTTGCCAGAGGACCATGCTGTCGCGAGCGGCCTTGGCGACGAACTGGTTGTGCCGCCCGACGCTCCAGGCATCGGCCCAGATCGTCTTCGAGAGGCTGTGCTGCGTCGTCATCATGGCGTCGATGAGGAGCGACAGGAACCGGAGGTCGTCGTCGACGGCGCCGAGTTCGGCGGAGATCCGCTCGTACTCGGCCCGCGCCAGCTCGGCGAACGTGCGACCTGCCAGCGCCCCCATCGACGGCTCACGCGTGGCGATGTCGGCCGGGGCAAGGCCCGAGATCGACGCGACGCGACGGAGGGTGATGGCCGTGAGCCCGGTGGACGTCGCGATGGAGCGAGCCGCGGCGTCGATGGCGGACTTCGTGTCGGCCAGCACCGGCCCGGGTGCCGTATCCAAGGTCATCCCTCCAGGCTAAGCGACAGAAGCCCTTTCGCCCAGTTTCCCGATCGGGGCGCTTCTCACCACGCGATCCGCTCGAACTCGGCCCGCAGCCCCGCGCCGCGCTCGGGGTGGACCTGCTCGAACCAGGCGATCCGGCCGAGCAGGTGCAGACGGAACTCAGGATGATCCTCGCGGTTCTGCGAGGCCGGCCCCCGAGCGACGCAGTTGTGGAGGATCGCCTTGAGGCGGTCGTACTCGGCGCGGCCGGGGCTGGTCGTGCCGTTCACGACGATGCCGGTGACCGTCTGCCGGACCCCCTGCCGACGGACCCGGGTCTTGGCCGTGTTGAGACGGTGGCCCTCGTCGACCACGATGGCCTCGACGCCGCGCAGGACGGCCCGCACGCGCGAAGCCAACGGAGCGTCGCCACTGAAGGCGAGATCGTCGGCGTACCGGGTGTAGGTCGCGTCGACGCTCCCGGCGAGCCCGGCGAGACGCCGGTCGAGGCGGTTCAGGCTGAGGTTGGCGAGAGCGGGCGAGGTCGGGGCTCCCTGAGGCAGATGGGGGATGCTCAGGCTCGTGCGCAGCCGGAACCGCTCGTCGATCGTTCCGCCGTCGGGCATGCGCGCGAGCACCGCGGACGGGACCGCGTGCGTGCAGACTCCGGTGAGCAGATGCGCCACCGCCTCGGGAAGGCCGGCCGCGCGGAAGATCCCGTAGATCCGCCCTGCGGGGACGGCCGCGAAGAACGAGACGAGGTCGAGGGCCAGCACGACGTCGCGACCCGTGTGGAGTGCCGCACCGCTGACGGCAGTCCTGCCGCGCACGAAACCGTGGGCGGCGTCGTGCACGGGCAGCTGCACGAGCAGCTCGTCCAGCACGGTCCGCTGGATCGTCCGCAGCCGGTCGAGCGGCACCTCCAGGAGGCGCGGTGTCCGGCCCGGCCGCCGGCGCCACTCGTACCGGTAGTGCTGCAGCGGGCCCTCCGGTGCACGGCGATTCCAGCCCTTGGTGTCGGCGAACCACTCCAGGCGTCCGATCGTGACCCCGAGCAGCTGCGCCAGGTCGGCGACCGTGTCGACTCGGATGTCGCGCCCCACCGAGGCGGTCGGCACGACGCGACGACTGACGATCCTGATCGGCTCACGGGCTCCGCTGCGCTCCACGGCCCGAGCGAATCCGGGCAGGGCGGCGATCGAGGCGGCGAGGAGCCGCGGGGAGTCGACCGTCGGCCGAGGCAGGGCGAGCAGGATCCCGGACACCGCCAGCGTCACGAACCGGCGCCCCGGGCCCACGGCGTCGAACCCGGCGTCGGTCAGGCCGCGGACGTCCCACGCCGGTGCGGCGAGGAACGCGTCGGCCAGCGCAGCCGCGACGACCGGAGCCGGAGCGCTCCCGCGAGTGCCGACGAGAGCGTGGCGGCTTCCGGACGACTCGTCGGTCTGTGCGGGAGGGCGGGCGCGCGCAGCGCGCTGGGCCTCCTGCGGTGTCTGGTTCTGCTCGATCTTCGTCCCCCGGGGTACCCCCGGAGAGGACGGCACAGCTCGCGTGCCACCCACCTCGTCCGAAAGCCGCCTTCTCATGCCGCGCCACGGAGCGGCATCGCTTCTCGTTCCGCACCGAGACTAGGACGAGCCTCGCACGGCTGCAAGGGTGAGGGCGCGCCGACGCGGGCCGGGGCGGGCGGGCCGAACCGGCCCGCCCACACCCGCCTCAGACGGCGGAGAGGCTGAAGCGCAGGGTGCGCGCCTCCGGGCGCAACGCGAACTCCGGCCAGACGTCGACCCCGCAGGCCCGGGATCCGAGACCGTTCTGGGCCGCGTCGAGGTAGAGGTACGTCGCGTCGCTTGCGGGGAGCTCGTAGGGGTGCCCCGCGCCGGCGATCTGCTCGGCCGTGTGACGCGAGAGGGTGAAGCCGGGCAGTCGGCCCTGCTCGTCCGCAATGGCGTCGATCCGCAGCCAGGCTGCGCCCGCGTCGGACAGCGCCAGACTGCGGAGGTCGGACCGGTGCCCGGTCTCCTGCGGGCGGGCGTAGTCCGCCGAGAGGTCGTCGATCGCCGAGTCGAAGCGTCCGACGCGGGCGGCGCGACGGCTGTCGGGATACGACTCGAGCGGGCCCGTCCCGAACCACGATGCTCGGTCGACCGAACCGGGCAGGTCCAGCCGGACGCCGAGGCGCGGCCAGACGAGGTCCCAGCCGCGCGACGGCGTCAGAGTGATCGTGAGGAGCACGTCGTCACCCGACCGCTGCCAGGTCGTCTCGGAGGTCACGGTGTCGCGCGAGGCGGCAGCGCCGTGCCGGGTGAGCGTGACGAGTGCATCGTCGCCCGCACGGACGCTGATCACGCGCGCGGTCAGACGATCGAGCCCGGCGGCGCGCCACAGGTCGGCCAGCGGCGGGGCCTCGACGCCGTTGCCCCGATCGACAGCGGTGCCCTCGAGGTCGTACGAGCCGCGGGACGCGAGCGAGTCGTTGTCGGTCGGCGCACGGAAGAGGGCGAGCGACGGCCCCTCCACACTGCGGCCGGCGAGCGCCACGAGACGACCCGCCTGGAAGCGCGCCGGGCCGACGTCGAAAGTCGCCGGCACGTCGTCGGTCACCGGGCCGCGGCGCCGCGTCGTGCGCGTCGTCGCAGCACCCACGCGGGTCTGACCGAAGGCCAGCACGTGGCCGGCCTCTGCCCACGGTGCCGCCTCGCGGAGGCGGGCCTCGAGGGTCAGCCAGGTCTCGGATCCTGTGCCTCGCTCGTGTCCCTGCTCCGGTAGCGGCACGAGACGACTTGCTCCGGCGGCGACGGGAGCGACCTCGAGCACGCCCTCCGACACGACGACGCCGTCGCGCTCGCGCCGCCAGACGAACTCGACATCGGCCGAGTCGCTCGAGTGGCGGTGGTTCGACACGGTCACCGAACCGTCCGCGAAGGCGAAGCGGAACGGCGCCACGACGGCGGCGTACTCGTGCAGGCCGGGTGTCGGGGTGTCGTCGCTGAGGATCATGCCGTCCATGACGAAGTTGCCATCGTGCACGACCTCGTCGAAGTCGCCGCCGTACCCGAAGAACTCGTCGCCGGAGGGAGCATGGGTGCGGATGCCGTGGTCTCTCCACTCCCAGACGAATCCGCCGTGCAGCCGCGGGTAGCGGTCGACGAGGTCCTCGTACTGGTCGATGGCGCCTGGGCCGTTGCCCATGGCGTGCACGTACTCGCAGAGCAGGAACGGCTTGGTGCGCAGTCGCGCGGACTCCGCGGCGGTCGCGGCCATCAGGAGTGCTCCGGACTCCTGACCGATGGACTCGGTCTCGGGAACGCTCGAGTACATCCGCGAGTAGACGTCGGTGTAGCGTCCGGCGTAGTCGCCCTCGTAGTGCACGGGACGGGACGGGTCGCGGTCGTGGACCCACGCGGCCATCGCCGCCAGGTTCTCGCCGGTGCCCGACTCGTTGCCGAGCGACCACAGCACGATCGAAGCGTGGTTCTTGTCGCGTTCGACGGTGCGCTCGATCCGATCGAGGTAGACGTCGCGGAACCGCGGATCGTCGCTGGGGTTGCCCACCCAGTCGCCGACCTCGAAGCCGTGCGTCTCGAGGTCGCACTCGAGGACCACCCAGAGCCCGAGTTCGTCGGCGAGGTCGAGCAGGCGCGGGTGCGGCGGGTAGTGGCTCGTGCGGATCGCGTTCACGTTGAATCGCTTCATCCGCGCGAGGTCTTCACGGGCGTGCACCTCGTCGAAGACGCGACCGCGATCGGGGTGCGCCTCGTGGCGGTTCATGCCGTGGAACACGAGTCGGCGGTCGTTCGCCAGCAGGAGGTCGCCCTCGATCCGGACGGTCCTGAAGCCGATGCGCTGCGTGACCGCCTCGCCGCTGGACGTGACGACCGCCTCGTAGAGCCGCGGCGACTCCGCTGACCACGGCTCGGCACCCGGAACGACGAGGGGCAGGATCGCGGACGCGTCGTTCCAGGTGACGTCGATGCCGAGCTCGTCGATGCGCAGGCGCACCGGGAACGCCGCATCGCTCGCCGTGATCTCGGGGTCGAGGGTCGCCGCCCCGCTCGCCCAGCCCGTCCGCAGCCAGACGTCGTCGAGGCCGCCGGCCGGCCTGGCCTGCACGGTGACCTCGCGGAAGATCCCGGGCAGCCACCACTGGTCCTGATCTTCGAGATAGCTGGCAGCCGACCACTGGTGCACGCGCACGGCGACGGTGTTGGTGCCCTCGCGCAGGATCCCGGTCACGTCGAATTCCTGCGCCAGCCGGCTCGGCGCCCACGCCGACCTCGACGCCGTTGAGCCAGACGCGGTAGGTCGACTCGACGCCGTCGAACTGGAGCAGTTGACGCTCGGACTCGACGAACGACGCGGGCACCTCGAACTCGCGGCGGTGGTCACCGGTCGGGTTGGCGTCGGGGACGAACGGCGGGTCGACCGGGAACGGATACTGCACGTTGGTGTAGATCGGCGAGCCGTAGCGCCCGTCGTGGCCCAGCACCCAGTGCGACGGCACGGCGAGGGTGTCCCAGCCGTCGACGCCGGTGGCAGGGTCGACGAACTCGAGATCGCCCGCGGCGTGCGGCAGCAGGCGGAACGCCCAGTCGCCCGAGAGGTCGAGCCGCGCCGCATCGGAGTGCAGCCACGACCGCGCCGACGATCGTCGACCGGTGCCGGGGACGATGTCGGTGACGTAGGCGGGGGTGCTGCTCATACGGAGGATCTCCTTCGATCGGTGCTCTGCTCCGAGGGGCCGGGGCGTCGCCGACGCTACCACGAAAGGAGAGTGACTACACTGCTTTCATGTCCCCCGAGCGACCGGCGCGCGCGGCCCCTACGCGAAGACGGCCGAGCGGCGCGCAGCCATCATCGCCGCCGCCCGCGACGTCTTCGCGTCGCACGGGTACCGGTCGGGCAGCCTGCAGGAGGTCGCCGACCGCTGCGGCATCAGCCAGTCCGCGGTGCTCCACCACTTCCCAGCGAAGGAGGACCTGCTTCTCGCCGTGCTCGCCGACCGCGACCTGCGGGGCGACGACATCAAAGACGGGCTGGCGCTCGACGAGGGGCTGAGCGCCCAGGCGAGTCACAACGCCGGCACCCCGGGGATCATCGAGCTCTACACGACGCTGTGCGCCGAGTCGACGTCGCCCGAGCATCCTGCGCACGCGTATTTCTCCGGGCGGTTCCGGCGAACGCGCGCGTCGTTCGGCGAGCAGTTCCGTGCCCTGCAGCAAGCGGGCCGACTGCGGTCCGGCGTCGACCCCGACCTCGCCGGCGCCGGCCTCGTCGCCCTCTGGGACGGTGTGCAGCTGCAGTGGCTGATGGAGCCGGGCGAGGTCGATGTGGCTGCGGCGCTCCGTCACTACCTGAGCCTGGTGATCCTGCCGGATCGGCACTAGCAGAGCCACGCGGCTCCACTTCGTCATTTACCTCCTGGCGCATCGGGGGCAGCATTTGTTCATGACGACCACTGCGAACGTGACGACAGAGACTTCACCCGGGTTCTCCCCGCTGCAGGCCGCGAGTCGCGACCACCTGTGGATGCACTTCTCCCGGATGGCGCCACTGCAGGAGCGACCCGCACGAGTCATCGACCATGCCGAAGGCGTCTACCTCTACGACGACAAGGGGCAGAAGATCCTCGACGGGCTCTCCGGCCTGTTCGTCGTCCAGGCGGGCCACGGCCGCGAGGAACTCGCCGCGGCCGCGGCGGAGCAGGCCAAGAAGCTCGCCTTCTTCCCGAACTGGGGCATGACGACCGAGCCGGTCATCCGGCTCGCCGAGCGCCTCGCCCACGAAGCCCCGGGCACCCTCAACCGCGTGTTCTTCACCTCCGGCGGCGGAGAAGCCGTCGAGAGCGCCTGGAAGGTCGCCAAGCAGTACTTCAAGCTCACCGGCAAACCGATGAAGCACAAGGTCATCTCGCGCATGTCCGCGTACCACGGCACCACGCAGGGCGCCCTCGCCATCACCGGCCTCCCGGCGATGAAGCAGGCGTTCGAGCCCCTGACGCCCGGCGGGTTCCGCGCCGCCAACACCGACTTCTATCGCGCGCCGGAGCACGGCGACGACCCGGTGGCGTTCGGGCTCTGGGCCGCCAACCGCATCGAGGAGGCGATTCTCCAGGAGGGGCCGGACACCGTCGCGGCGGTGGTCCTCGAGCCCGTGCAGAACTCGGGTGGCTGCTTCACTCCCCCGCCCGGTTACTTTCAGCGGGTCCGAGAGATCTGCGACACGTATGACGTGCTGCTCGTCTCCGACGAGGTCATCTGCGCCTTCGGCCGGCACGGCACCACCTTCGCCTGCGAGAAGTTCGGGTACGAGCCCGACATCATCACCTGCGCCAAGGGCATGTCGAGCGGCTACGGCCCGATCGGCGCGATGATCGCGAACGAGCGCGTGATGGCGCCCTTCCTCGAGGGCAAGAACTTCTTCCCGCACGGCTACACGTTCGGTGGCCACCCCGTGTCGGCGGCCATCTCGCTGGTCAACCTCGACATCTTCGAGCGCGAGGGCCTCAACCAGCGCGTGCTCGACAACGAGGGTGCGCTCGGCTCCACGCTCGGCAAGCTGCTCGACCTGCCGATCGTGGGCGACGTGCGCGGCGACGGCTACTTCTGGGGCATCGAGCTCGTGAAGGACAAGGCGTCGAAGCAGACCTTCGACGCGGCCGAGCGGGAGTTCTTGATCAAGCAGTACCTGCCCGACGCCCTGATGGACAACGGCCTCTACTGCCGGCCCGACGACCGCGTGAACCCCGTCATCCAGGTGGCGCCCCCGCTCATCTCCGGTCAGGCCGAATTCGACGAGATGGAGCAGATCCTGCGCAAGACTCTCGAGGACGTCTCCGCATTGCTGTGAGTACCGGCTCCTGGCGTCAGGCGGGTTCGCCCAGGTGGATGGCACTCCCGAGGCGTCGGAGCAGCTCGATGAGCTGGGCGCGCTCCTGCTGCGTGAGGGGCGCGAGCTGTTCCTCTTCGTAGGCGACGAGCGCGAGCATGGCCCGGTCGACCAGTTCACGACCGACGTCGGTCATGCAGACGAGGACCCCGCGACCGTCGACCGGGTTCTTGCGGCGCTCGACGAGCACGCGCTCTTCGAGCAGGTCGAGCCGGTTCGTGAGCGTGCCGCTGGTCACCATCGTCACTCGCACGAGCTGTGCGGGACTCATCTGGAACGGCTCGCCCGCGCGGCGCAGTGCCGCGAGCACGTCGAACTCCCAGATCGCCAGGTCGGCGCTGCGGAAGGCGGTGGCGCGGATCGCATTGAGCTGCAGCGAGATCCGGCGCAGCCTCGACATCACGTCGAGCGGTGAGAAGTCGGTCTCGGGTAATTGCCCGGCCCACGCGTCGATGAGGAGATCGACCTCGTCACTGCGTGGATCCTGCATGCCTCCGAGATTACTGCTCGGGAGCCCTGGTCTGGCTGTGCGCGCCGCTCCCGGGTGTCCGGTGCCGGTGCGACGGCGCCCGGCTCGGACGAAACCACGCCGTAACAGCCATCGGCGATACTTCTGGGATGTCTCCAGAAGAGACGCGGAACGCCCCCGAGAGGCCACAAGCATCCGGAGCCCTTCCCGTCACCGTGTCCATCACCCGCATCGTGCAGCCCGAGCGCATCCCGGAGGTCACCCGCTGGGTGCAGGCCGGGGTCAACCTGGCCAACCGCTACCCCGGATTCCTCGGCTCGGGGTGGGTTCGCTCGCACGGCGCCAGCGAGGAGTGGCACATGCTCTACCGCTTCGCCGACCGCGAACTGCTCGACGAGTGGGAGCAGTCGAGCGAGCGACAGACCTGGCTCGCCGAGGGCCGAGACCTCGTGGTCGAGTCGCGCGTCGTGAAGCGCACAGGGATCGAGGGGTGGTTCGACTCGGCCGAGAACGGCGCAGGATCCGCCATCCAGGCGCCACCGCCGCGCTGGAAGCAGGCGACGAGCATCTGGGTCGGCTTCTTCCCCGTCAACCTCGCCTTCACCTACGCGACGACGCTGCTGATCCCCGGCTGGACCGGCCTCGCGATCCTGCCCCGCGTTCTCATCACGACGTTGACCCTGACGCCGATCATGGCCTACTGGGTGCTCCCCTTGGCCACGCGCGTGCTGCGCCCCTGGCTCAACGCGCCGCGGCGCTGACCTTCTCCTCCGTCGCGCGCTTCGGCGCCTGCTCGCCCGCTGTCACGCTCTCGGCGGCCCGTCGGCCCGGCCTCACGGGGACGCGACCGAACGCCATCCTGTCGTCGAGACGGGACACCCGCAGCGACACGAAGTCGCGGAGGTAGTTCTGCTTCATGCGCCAGGGATCCCGCGCGGCCCGGTGCGGAAGCAGGTGCGCCGAGCGCGTGACGTAGCCCGCTTTCAGATCGATCAGCGGCAGAGGCTCGACACCGTCCGGTGGAGCGGCGGGGACGCAGGTCGTGAAGCCGCTCCGATCGAGATGAGCGAGCAGGCGGCAGAGATAGCGCGTCGACAGATCGGAGCGAAGGTTCCAGCTGGCGTTGGTGTACCCGATGCAGAGCGCGAAGTTGGGCACGCCCGACACCAGCAGACCCTTGTAGAACCAGCGTTCGCCGAGATCGACCGACTCGCCGTCGACGTCGATCCGAATCCCTCCGGCGGTCAGGATCTGCAGGCCCGTCGCGGTCACGACGAGGTCGGCCTCGAGAGTGCGGCCCGAGCTGAGCCGGATCCCCTCCGGCACGAAACGCTCGATGGTGTCCGTCACGATCTCGGCGCGCTGGTCGGCGAGAACATGGAAGAGGTCGTTGTCCGGAACGATGCAGACCCGCTGGTCCCACGGCTGGTACGGCGGAGCGAAGTGCGTCGCGGGATCGACGCTCGCAGGGAGGTTCGCCTTCGCCCCGTGCCGGAACAGCAGCCTCGCCGCCCACGGCACTCGGCGGCAGAGCTGGAACAGGACGATCTGCAGGAGGGCGTTCTTCCAGCGCACCGCGGTGTGGGCGGCCTGCGCCGGCAGGTGGTCGCGCAGGGCGTCCGCGAGCCCGTCGAACTGCGGCTGCGAGAACACGTACGACGGAGTGCGCTGGAGGAGCGTCACGGCGCCCGCCCGGTCGGCGAGCGCAGGGATGAGGCTCATGGCCGTCGCTCCGCTGCCGACGACGACGACCTTCCGGCCCGAGAGATCGAGGTCGTCCGGCCAGTGCTGCGGGTGCACGACCGAGCCGGCGAAGTCGCCGACACCGGGCAGCTCGGGGTCGTAGGGCGCGTCGTAGTCGTAGTAGCCGCTGCACACGTAAAGGAAAGCCGACTCGAGCACGCGCTCACCGTCGGCTGTCGCGACCCGGACCCGCCACACGGAGTCGGTGCTCGACCAGGAGGCACCGAGCACCCGGTGCCCGAAGCGGATCCTGTCGTCGATGCCGAACTCCTCGGCGGTGTCGCGGATGTACGACAGGATCTCGTCCCCCTGCGCCATCGACGCCTCGGCCCGCCACGGCCGGAACGGATAGCTGAGCGTGAAGGCGTCCGAGTCGCTGCGGACACCGGGGTAGCGAAAGAGGTCCCAGGTGCCACCGCTGCGCTCGCGCGCCTCCAGGATGGCGTACGTCTTGTGGGGCAACTCGGTCTGGAGCCGGTAGCCGGCACCGATCCCCGAGATGCCCGCCCCCACGATCAGGACGTCGACGTAGTCGCTGTCGGTCGGATTCTGCACAGGGTCTCCTGCCTCGATGCGCCTCGTTGCGCTGAACCTGGCTCGCAGTATCCTCCGGGTGGGGGCATCCCGGAAGACCTGCCGCGAGGAGCACACGATGACCGACGTGACGAAGGTGGTCGCCGATCTCCGCGCGACCTACGACCGGGGCGCCACCAAGCCGCTCGCCTTTCGGCTCGGGCAGCTGAAGGCCCTGCGGCGGATGCTGATCGACAACTCGGCCGAGATCGAGCGCGCCCTGTTCGACGACCTCCGCAAGCACCCCGACGAGGCCCTGCTCACCGAGATCAACGTGGTGCTCTCGGAGATCGACGTCGCCCTCAGACACCTGCGCTCGTGGCTGAGGCCGAAGAAGCAGCCCGTGCCGCTCCTGATCGCTCCGGCGACGGCGAGGATCGTGCGGGAGCCGCTCGGAGTCGTCCTGATCATCGCCCCGTGGAACTATCCCGTCCAGCTCCTGCTCAACCCGCTCGTGGCGGCCCTCGCCGCCGGAAACGCCGTCGTTCTCAAACCGAGCGAGCTGGCCCCGGCCACGTCCGCGACGCTCGCCAGGCTGGTACGCGGTGCCCTCGATCCTGCGGCCGTGTCGGTCGTCGAGGGGGAGCGACCGAGACGACGTCGCTGCTCGAGGAGCACTTCGACCACATCTTCTTCACCGGCGGCGAGCGCGTCGGCCGGATCGTCGCCGCAGCGGCGGCCGCGCAGCTCACCCCGGCGACCCTCGAGCTCGGCGGCAAGTCGCCGGTCTGGGTCGACGACACCGTCGACCTCGAGATCGCGGCGCGCAGGATCGCGTGGGGCAAGTTCATGAACGCGGGCCAGACCTGCGTCGCCCCCGACTACCTGCTCACGACCCCTGCCGTCGCCCGGCGTCTGGAGCCGCTGCTGGCCACGGCCATCCGCGAGTTCTACGGCGCCGACCCCGCCGCGAGCGACTCGTACGGGCGCATCGTCAACGACGCGGCGTTCTTTCGCCTCGTCGGGTTGGTCCCCGCGGGCATCGGATCCGACGCCGCCACGAGGTACATCGCGCCGACCGTCCTCACCGGCGTCTCGCTCGACGATCCCGTCATGCAGGGCGAGATCTTCGGGCCGATCCTGCCGATCGTCGAGGTGTCGGGTCTCGACGAGGCCCTGCGGGTGATCAGGTCGGGGCCGGCGCCGCTCGCGCTCTACGCGTTCACCTCCTCCGCCCGGGCGAGGCGCAGGATCATCACCGGGACGACATCGGGAGCGGTCGCGTTCGGCGTCCCCTCCGCGCACCTCTCGGTCGCCGGTCTGCCGTTCGGAGGCGTCGGCCGCAGCGGCATGGGCGCGTATCACGGCGAACGCGGGCTCCTGACCTTCAGCCACGAGAAGGCGGTCCTCGCCAAGCCGCTGCGCCCGGACACCCTGCGGATCGCCTACCCGCCGTTCACGCCGCGGAAGGACGCCATCGTGCGGAAGGTGCTGGGGCGCCTGCGCTAGCCCTCTGCCCCCTGCCCTCCCTCCGCGTCCCCCTCCCCCTCCCCCTCCCGAAATCGAAGGGGATTCTCGCCGGCCAGACTGTTTCATCGCGATCGCAGGGCGTCCGTCGAGAGCCCCTTCGATTTCCGCCAGGTAACGCGAATAGGTCGGCGCGGTCTTCTCGTGGTAGCTATTGAGGGTGAACTCTCGCCTGCTCCGGAAGAAGCTGTCATGACCACGTTCGACGGGGCCCGGTGGGCGGAGGGCTCGACACGCAGCGACATCCGCGAGGCCGTCGACGCCGATCTCCGCGAAGACGTCAGCTATCTCGGCAACCTGCTCGGTCGCGTCCTCACCGAGTCCGGCGGCGAAGAGCTGTTCCGCGACGTCGAACGGGTGCGCCTCGCCGTGATCGGCGCCTACGAGGGCGAGGGCGACGCCTCCGTCGAGCAGGCGCAGGCCCAGGTCGACTCCCTCGACCAGGCGAGGGCCGAAGAGGTCGCGCGCGCGTTCACGTGCTACTTCCACCTGTCGAACCTCGCCGAGGAACACCACCGGGTTCGCGTGCTCAAGCGCCGCGGCTCCGACGCCTCGGACGCCTCCGACTCGCTGCCCGCCACCCTGGCCGTGCTCACCGACGAGGTCGGCGCCGACGCGGCGGCCGAGCGTCTGCAGAACCTCCGCTTCCACCCCGTCCTCACCGCCCACCCGACCGAGGCTCGACGCCGTGCCGTCGCCTCGGGCATCCGCAGGATCAGCGATCTCCTCGAAGAGCGCGACGCCGCCGTCAACGACGTGGCCCGGGACGACACCGAGCGCCGACTCCTCGAAGAGATCGACACGCTCTGGCGCACCTCCCCGATCCGCACCACCCGGCCGACCCCGCTCGACGAGGTCCGCACCGCGATGAACGTGTTCGACCAGACTCTGTTCGAGGTCGTCCCGCGCGTCTACCGCCTGCTCGACGACCGCCTCCAGGGCGGCCAGGCCGGTGTCAATCCGGCCGTCGCCCCGGCGTTCCTGCGCCTGTCGAGCTGGATCGGCGGTGACCGGGACGGCAACCCGCACGTGACCGCCGAGGTGACCAGGGCCGCGGCCGAAATCGCCGCCGAGCACGTCCTGCTGGGTCTCTCCCGCGCCACGTCGCGCGTCGGCGGAACGCTGACCCTCGACGAAGACGACACCCCGGCCAGCCCGGCTCTCGCGGCGCTCGCCGACACGCAGCGCGCTCTCGACGGCGATCTGGCCTCCCGGATCGGCATCCGGTCCCCTCAGGAGTCCCACCGCCGCGTCCTGCTCTTCGTCGCGGCCCGGATCGATGCGACCCGACGCGGCGATGCCCCCTCGCCTACTCCTCGCCCGACGAACTCCTGTTCGACCTGAACACGGTGCAGGACTCCTCCGCGCGGCCGGGGCGCATCGCGCGGCCAACGGCGAACTGCAGAACCTCGTCTGGCAGGTCGAGACGTTCGGGTTCCACCTGGCCGAGCTCGAGGTGCGCCAGCACTCGCAGGTGCACCGCACCGCCCTGGCCGAGGTGCGCGCCGGCGGCGAGCTCAGCCCGATGACCGTCGAGGTGCTCGACGTGTTCCGCACCGTCAAGAGCCTTCAAGACCGCTACGGGCGCCGTGCCGCGTCCCGCTACATCGTGTCGTTCACCCAGTCGTCCGAAGACATCGAGAACGTCTTCGCGCTGGCCGAGATCGCTCTCGGCTCGGCCGAGGAGGCTCCCGTCCTCGACGTGATCCCGCTCTTCGAGACCTTCGCCGACCTCACCGCCAGCACCAGGATCCTCGGCGAGGCCGTCGAGACGGCTCACGTCCGAAGTCGGCTGGCGGCGACCGGCCGGAAGCTCGAGGTCATGCTGGGCTACTCCGACTCCTCGAAAGACGTCGGGCCGGTCTCGGCGACGTTCGCCCTCTACGACGCGCAGGCGCGCATCGCCGACTGGGCGGCCGAGAACGACATCGAGCTGACCCTCTTCCACGGCCGCGGCGGCGCCATGGGCCGGGGCGGCGGGCCGGCCAACGAGGCCGTCATGGCCCAGCCTCCCGGGTCGGTCGACGGGCGCTTCAAGATCACCGAGCAGGGCGAGGTCATCTTCGCGCAGTACGGGAACAAGACCATCGCGGCGCGGCACATCGAGCAGATGGCCGCGGCGACGCTGATGGCGTCGAGCCCGTCGAACGAGACCCTCAACGCCTCGGCCGCCACGCGGTTCGCCTCCCTGGCACAGACGATGGACGAGGTGTCGCGCGAGCGCTTCTTCACCCTCGTCAAAGCGGACGGCTTCGCCCAGTGGTTCGCCGCCGTCACGCCGATGGAGGAGATCGGGCTGCTGGCCCTCGGCTCCCGCCCGGCCCGCCGCGGTCTCTCGGTCGAGTCGCTCGAAGACCTCCGCGCGATCCCCTGGGTGTTCGCGTGGTCGCAGGCGCGAATCAACCTGGCCGGCTGGTACGGACTCGGCTCGGCTCTCGCGGCCATCGGCGACGTCGAGATCCTGCGCGAGGCCTACGCCTCGTGGCCGCTGTTCGCCGCGATGATCAAGAACGTCGAGATGTCGCTCGCGAAGACCGACGACACCATCGCGAAGCAGTACCTCGCCCTGGCCGATCGCGCCGATCTCAGCGCGCTGGTGCTCGACGAGATGGCGTTGACACGCACGTGGGTCCTCGCGACGAGCGGGTCGACCGACGTGCTGGGAGGGCGGCCGGTGCTGAGCCGGGCCGTCCGCCTGCGGAGCCCGTACGTCGACGCCCTGTCGCTGCTGCAGCTGCGCGCCCTGCGGGGAATCCGGCGCGCCGTGGAGAGCGACCCGGCCGACGCCGACCACCGCCTGCTCCTGCTGAGCGTCAACGGGATCGCGGCCGGCCTCCAGAACACGGGCTGACCGGCCCTCCCACCCCCTTCGTCGTGCGCACATCGCCGCTCACCTCTTCGGTGGGCGGCGATGTGCGCACTCGGCGGGCTGGTGCGGGCTAGGGTGTGTCTCCCACGTGGCCGGAGGTCGTGTGAGAGACACGCCCTAGCGACGGCCGAGGCGACGCTCGCCACCCGAACCGGTCTGGTACGGCAGCTCGTAGTAGGTGAAGATGGCCGGCTCGTCGGCGGCCTCGAGCTCGCCGTCGGTCGCGATGAACGGGGCGTCCTTGATCTTCTTCTTGCCGGACGTCACCTTGAGGTGCTTCGGGGCGACGACGGCGCCCTCCAGCGGCACGAACACGAGCTTCTGACGGCCGAGGATCCCCATCTGCACGGTCGCGAACGCCGGCCTGTCGGTCGCGGTGTCGAAGTAGATGCTCTCGAGCGTGCCGACTTTGTCTTCGTCCTGGTCGACGACGGCCAGACCGATCCAATCGCGTAGGTTCTCCGCTTCGAACACGTGGCGCCTCCTCTCGGCCGGGAGTGTCCCGGCCCTGTGAGGTAGACGCTAGCGGTTCGGCCTGCGGGCCGCGCGGGTGCGTCGTACCGCGGGACGGCGGGGGTCGGCGGGTCGCCGAAGGTGTGGGCGGGTCGACGCAGACGCGCCCGCGCCTGCGCGGGCCCGCCAGCAGGACGAAGATGTCGGTGGCGCCACGTAGGGTCGGCGGCGTGAGCGAGCAGCAGACGAACATGCGGTGGGCCGGGCAGAAGGTCGACGCGCGCGAGCCCGGCGCGCTGCCGGGGCTCGACCGGGTGAGCAACCTGGTGCAGAGTGTGCGCACACCCGAGTTCCAGGGCATCACGTTCCACGAGGTGCTGGCGAAGTCGGCCCTCAACCACGTTCCCGACACGGCCAGGATGCTCCCCGGCGAGTGGACCATCAACCCCTACCGAGGCTGCACGCACGCCTGCGTCTACTGCTACGCGCGCCCGACGCACGAGCACCTCGGCATGGGGCTCGGCGGCGACTTCGAGACGCAGATCGTCGTCAAGACCAACGTGGCCGAGGTGCTCCGCCACGAGCTCGCCCACAAGCGCGCGCTCCCAGAGCGCGTCGCCCTCGGCACCAACACCGACCCCTACCAGCGGGCCGAGGGCGCTACGCGCTCATGCCCGAGATCATCGACGCACTGGCCGATGCAGGGGTGCCCTTCTCGATCCTGACCAAGGGCACGCTGATCCGGCGCGACCTCGAACGCCTCCAGCGGGCGTCCGAGCGCGTCACCGTGCAACTCGGCCTGTCGATCGCCGTGCTCGACGACGACCTGCAGCATTCGATCGAGCCCGGCACGCCGTCCGCCACGGCACGCCTCGAGACCGTGCGCGCCATCCGCGCGGCCGGCCTCGACTGCACGGTCTTCGCCGCACCGCTGCTGCCCGGGCTCACCGACTCGGCATCACAGATCGACGACCTCATGGCCGCACTGGCCGACGCCGGGGTGACGAACGTGCTGCCGACGCTCCTCTACCTGCAGCCGGGCGTCAAAGAGCTGTACCTCGCCTGGATCGAGCGCGAACGGCCCGATCTGCTCGCCGGCTACCGTCGCATCTACTCCGAAGGAACCCACGCGGCGAAGTGGTACCGGCAGAGCTTCTACCAGCGCGCCCACGCCTCCTTGCGCAAGCACGGGCTTCCGGTGCCCGACGCCGCCACAGGCGACCTGTTCGCGTTGCACGGCAAGCGCAAGGCGCCCGCCGAGACGGGTCCGCCCGAGCCCACGCTGTTCTGATGGGCGGGCGCTAGCGACCGTTGTCGGCCAGGATCTGATCGACGTCGACCCGTCCCAGCAGGTCGTCCCAGTCGATGGCCCTGGCCGTCTCCACTGCCTCGGGGGTTGCAAAGGCCTTGCCGTTGCGGTGAACGCTGACGCCCCACGGCACGAGCCGATTGAGTTCCTTCAGGATCGCGTCGTCGATCGCCTCACTGTCGAAGTCGGCTCCGACCGTGGCCAGGTAGTCGGCCGACAGCGTGTACGCCACGTAGCCCACCTCGATGTCGTCTGCCATGTGCGCTCCTGCCGCGTCGTGATCCTGCCCTGTCGTGATCCTGTCCATACCGTACGCCTGCCCGCTCCGCCCCCGGTGTCGGGCACCACTCCCGTCCGCGGACTAGAGAGACTCGGAGATCAAGGGGGCCTTGGGAGCATCGGCGTCACCTGAGCGTGGGCGGGAGGCATCGAGCAGGATCGTGAGCTCGTCGCGAACCCGTTCGAGCTGAGCGATCGGGAGACCGAGGCGTTCCACGATCTGGCCGGGCACCGCGAGGGCCTGCTGACGGAGTGCGACGCCGTCGTCGGTGAGGGCGACGTCGAGGGAGCGCTCGTCGTCGGGGTTGCGGAGGCGTGTCAGCAGGCCCGCGGCCTCCAGCCGCTTGAGGAGGGGGCTCAGGGTGGCCGAATCGAGCAGGAGGGCGTCGCCGAGGTCACGCACTCGCAGAGCCGGGGTCGTACCGGCCCCCGGGCCCTTCGGCGCGGAGAGCGCCCGCTGCGCCGCGTGGCCGGGGGTCGTGCTCCCACAGCGCCAGCATCACCAGGTACTGCGGATGCGTGAGGCCGAGCGGCTCGAGCACCGGCCGGTAGAGGCCGATGACACTGCGGCTGGCGGCGGCGAGCGCGAAACAGACCTGCCGGTCGAGAGCGAGGGGATCTTCCACCCCGTCAGCTTAACGCGTACACTATTACTTCGTGCACAAAGTAAATGACCGCAGCAGAGGTGCCACGAATCCGTACGAGAACGCGCGGGGGTTCTGGGGTCGCGTCAACCGCTTCCTGTACCCGATCGCGGGGCCGGCATCGCTCGGTGCGGGGCACCCCGAGGGTCCGTACGTGCCGCCCGCGGATCCTGCGTGCCCCGTCTGCGGTGAGCTGATGGCCGACCACACGATCGTTCGGCGGAGCGACAACCGGAGCAGCAGCCTGGAATGCCCTCGGCCGCGTTAGCGATGCGCACCTGACCGTCGAACGCGAAAGCGAGCGACGGCTTGCGCACGACGACGGGCAGCGGGTGTCTCAGCCTCGCGAGTCGGTGGTGGCGGGGATCTCCTCGACGCGGTCGCCGTTCTTGCGGACGGGCCGCACGTCGCCGACGATCGGCACGGCCTTCCGATAGGCGAACCAGGCGTAACGGGAGATGAAGTGCGCCATGGTCGTGACGCGGTTGCTGTTGCCGAGCAGGCTGTAGATGTGGATGACGATCCAGGTGTACCAGGCGGGGACCCCGGTGAGGGTGATGCCCCCGCGCAGCTGGGCCACCGCAGCGTGGCGCCCGATCGTCGCCATGGTGCCGCGGTCGTGGTACTTGAAGACGTGCGTGGGTTTGCCCTCGAGGATCCGCTGGATCTGCTGAGCTACGTGGACGCCGCCCTGCAGGGCGGGCTGGGCCAGCTGGTCGAGGGGCTTCGGGGTGAGCGCGATGTCGCCGACCGCGAAGACGTTGTCGGTGCCCTTGACCCGGAGATCGGACCCGACCAGGATCCGGCCGCCCTGCCCCTGCTCGAGGCCCCACTCGTTGACCTCGCCGTGCGCGGTGACTCCGGTCGCCCAGATCACCAGTTCGGCGGGGATCGTCTCGCCGCCCTTGACCTTGACGCCGTGCTCGAGAACCTCTTCGACGCCGGTGTTGAGCCGGAGAGTGACGCCTCGCTTGCGGAGGCTGGAGGCGGCGTATCGCCGCAGGCGCGGCGCGAACGGCTTGAGGAGTTCGCCGCTGCGGTGAACGAGGGTGATCGTGATGCTCTTGCGGTCGATCTCGGGGTACGCGGCGACGAGCGCCTGGTCGCGCAGCTCGGCGAGCGCGCCGGCCATCTCGACACCGGTGGAGCCGCCGCCGACGATGACGACGCGGACTTCGGAGGTGTCCTCGCGGAGGGCGGCCTTCTCGAGCTGCGTGAAGAGCTCGTCGCGGATGCGCAGGGCCTGCGAGCGCGAGTACATCGACTTCGAGAACTCTTTGGCGCCGGGCGTGCCGAAGTAGTTGGTGTTGACGCCGTTGGCCAGGACGAGGGCGTCGAAGGCGATGACCTCGCCGTCGGCCAGCATGATGGTCTTCGCCTCGACGTCGATCTTCTTCAGCAGGCCGTGCTGGAAGTTCGCGTTCGGCTGCGTGGTGCGCAGGCTCCGCAGGAAGTAGGTGACGTCGCCGGCATTCAGCCCGCCGGTGGCCACCTGGTACATGAGCGGCTGGAACATGTTGTAGATGTGGCGATCGATGAGCGTCACTCGAACCGGCGCGTCTTTCAGGGCCTTCAGGGTGGAGACGCCGGCGAAGCCGCCTCCGATGATGACGACGTGCGGGAGTGGCATCGGCGATCCTTTCGCTGCTGGTGAGGCGAAAGAGAACCCGGGAGCTGTCAAGGCGTGGGTTCGTCGTCTTCGCTCGAATTCACCGTCCACGGTAGTCCCTTCTGAGAGCCGGTCCGACCGCCCGAAAAGTCGGTGTTGTGCTTTATCGATTAAGCACGTAGAACTCTGTTCAGTCGCTTTAACGATGAAGCGCAGGACGAAGGAGACCAGGATGCCCCGGAACACGCGCACCTCGTCGGGCCGCCCCTCGGTCACGCTCAAGGACGTCGCCGAGCGCGTCGGAGTCACGTCGTCGGCCGCCTCGATGGCCCTCGGCGGTCACGGCAGGATCAGCGAGAAGACCCGTCAAGCCATCCGCGAGGCCGCCGCCGAACTCGGCTACGTCCCCAGCTCGGCGGGCCGCGCGCTCCGCAATCAGCGGTCCGGGGCCGTCGCGCTGATCGTGCCGGACACCTCGCAGCACGTCCTCGGCCACAGCTACTTCATGCACGTGCTCACCGGGATCTCCGCGGCCGCGAACGCCCGCGACGTCCAGGTGATCCTGTCGACCACGACCGAAGAGGCGGGCGACGTCGCCGCCTATCAGCGCGTCGTCCGCTCCCGGAGCGCCGACGGCGCGATCGTCACGAGCGCGGCCGTCACCGACCCCGGGCTCGAAGCGCTCGTCGCCAGCGGCCTGCCCGTGGTGCTGATCGGCAACTTCCCCTATCTGCCCGATGCCGTCTCCGTCGGAATCGACGACGTCGCGGCCAGCCGGCGAGCGACGGAGCACCTCCTCGACGTGCACGGCCGGACGGAGCTGGTGCACGTCACCGGTCCGCTCGACCACCAGACGGGAATCGATCGCAGGATCGGCTTCCTCGACGCCATCGAGGCGAGCGGCGGTCGGGCGCACGGCCGGCTGCTCGAAGGCGACTTCAGCGAAGCCGCCGGCCGGCAGGCGGTCGAGTCGCTCCTCGGCCGAGGAACCGGGGTCGACGGCATCGTCTTCGCGAACGACGACATGGCGTTCGGCGGCCTGCAGGCCCTCAAGGCCGCGGGCCGGAGCGTTCCCGGAGACGTCTCGATCGTCGGCTTCGACGACTTCGGCCTGTCGCGGGTGACCACGCCCGGCATCACCACGATGCGGGCGCCCGCCGAGGACATGGCACGCCGGGCCACCGAACGACTCTTCCGCGTGATCGACGGCTCGGGCGGCAGCCCGGACCGCCTCACCCTTCCCGTCGACCTCGTCGTGCGCGATTCCTGCGGCTGCCCGGCCGCCTGATCACCACCGATCGTCCTTCTCGAACGCGCCCACAGCACCACCCGCACCACCCACTCAAAGGAGAGTCACCCATGAAAGTCACATCCCCCTTCGTCGTGCTCGGCGTAGCGGCCTCGCTCGTCGCCCTGACGGCCTGTTCCGGCGGCAGCAGCGCCTCCGGCAGCGGAGGAAAAGTCGACCTCAGCGTCTGGACCGGCTTCACCGGAGGCGACCGCCCCGGCTACGCCACCATCGTCAAGGACTTCAACGCCTCCCACCCCGACATCCACGTCACGATGACCGTTCAGCCGTGGGACACCATCGGCCAGAAACTGCCCTCGGCCTGGCTCACCGGTCAGGGCCCCGACATCGCCGCCCCGAGCTCCGACCCGAACGCCATCGCCCAGTACGTCAAGACCAACTCGGTCCTCCCGCTGACGAACACCGGCAGCGGCGACTCGAAGATCAACACGTCGAAGCTCGCTCCCGGCACGGTCGAGGAGTTCACCTACAACGGCAAGCTCTACGCCATCCCGGCCAACTTCGCCACGCTGAGCCTCTACTACAACAAGAAGAAGTTCGCGGCGGCCGGGATCACCACGGCGCCGACCACGGTCGCGGAGTTCCAGGAGGACGCCCAGAAGCTCACCCTCGACAAGGGGCAGAAGCAGTACGGGCTCGCCCTCGCCGACAACCAGACCATCCAGATGTGGCCGATCCTGCAGTGGCTGTCCGGCGGTGACATCGTCGACGGCAAGAACTGCAGCGTTCTCCAGACGGCTGCCGGGCAGAAGAGCCTGTCGACCTGGAGCGACCTGGTGGTGAAGGACAAGATCGCCCCCGTCGGTCTCACCGGAGCCGAAGCCGACTCCTCTTCTCGGCCGGCAAGGCCGCGATGGAGATGAACGGCCCGTGGGCTGCGCCGGGCTACAAGGCGGCCGGAATCGACCTCGGCATCGCGACGATCCCCGTCGGCGTCGACGGTTCGAGCGTGACGCTCGGCTCGACGGCACCGCTCGCGATCTCGGCCAAGACGAAGTACCCGAAGCAGGCGCAGGAGTTCCTCGCCTACTGGACCAGCAAGTCGGTCCAGCAGAAGTTCTCCTTCAGACCGGATTCCCGCCGCTGCGCACGGACCTGAGCGACGACGCGAAGCTCAAGGCCGACCCGACCGTGTCCGTGTTCGCCTCCCAGGTGCCCGACTCCCGTCTCTACCTCCCGCACGTCCCGAACGCGACCCAGGTCGACTCCAACGGCTACGTCCCGCTGATCGGCGAGATCACGCGCGGCAAATCGGTGTCGTCCTCGACCGAGACGACCGGGAAGACCATCGACGCGCTGACGGGCTGCTCCTCCTGATGTCGACCGAGACCGCCGACCGCGCTCCGTCCCGCCTCGCGCGGGCGGGGCGCGGCCCGCCCCCACCAGAGTCGCGCCTCCGCGTCGGCGCCGGATCCGCTTCCAGCCCGCGTGGCTGTTCATGGCCCCGAGCATCCTCATCCTCGGCGTCTTCGTCCTGTTCCCGATCCTGCAGTCGCTCTACTACAGCTTCTTCGACTGGACCATCGGAGCGGTGTCTCAGCAGTTCGTCGGCTTCGGCAACTACGCCAAGCTCTTCCAGGATCCCCAGTTCTGGAACGCCCTCGGGATCACGATCGTCTTCACCGTGGTGTCCGTCGTCCTGCTCCTCGCCCTCGGTCTCGGCACGGGGCTCCTGCTCCTCCGCGACACGCTGATCACGCGGCTCGTGCGGTCGATCTTCTTCTTCCCGACGATCGTCTCGCTCGTCTCGATCGGGCTCGTCTGGAAGTTCCTGCTCGACCCCGACATCGGACTCGTCGGCGGCCTGTCGCAGGTGTTCGGAATCACGCCCGTCCACTGGCTCCAGTCGACGTCGCTGGCCCTCCCCTCGGTGATCTTCGTCGACATCTGGAAGAACGTCGGCTTCGCGATGATCCTGTTCGTCGCCGGCCTGAAGGGCGTTCCGCAGGAACGCTACGAGGCCGGCCGACTCGACGGCGCCGGCACCTGGCAGCTCACCCGCTTCATCACGATCCCGAGCATCCGTCCGACGATGCTGTTCACGACCATGATCCTGACGATCCAGTCGCTGCAGGTCTTCGACCTCGTCTACGTGATGACCGACGGCGGACCCGTCTTCCACACGGACACGCTCGTGAACCTGCTCTACCGGGACGGCTTCGTGAACTTCCAGACCGGCTACGCGTCGGCGATCTCGTGGGTGCTGTTCGCGATCATCATGCTGATCTCCGCCCTCCAACTGAAAGTGTTCAGGTACAACGATGTCGACTGACGTCTCCGTCGCCCGTCGCCGACCGGCCAAGCCGTCGGCCACGCTGGCCGCCGTGTTCAAGTGGATCCTGCTCGGCATCGGAGTCGTGGTCGCTCTCGTCCCCTTCGTCTGGATGGTGTCCGGCTCGTTCCGGAGCGAGTCCGACCTGTTCCACAACCCGGCGAGCCTGTTCCCGACCAGCTGGACCCTGCACGGCTACATCGGCGTCTGGCAGCAGCTGCCCTTCGTCCGCCTGCTGGTCAACTCGTTCGTCTTCGCGGGCGTGACCACGGCGGCCTGTCTGCTGTTCGACTCGATGTGCGCCTACGCCCTGGCGCGTCTGCGCTTCCGGGGCCGGAACGTCGCGTTCGTCCTCGTGATCGCGACCCTGATGGTGCCGTTCCAGGTGACGCTGATCCCCGTGTTCATCGAGCTGTTCCACTTCGGTTGGCTGAACACCTACCAGGGGCTGATCGTCCCGCGGGCGACGAGCGCCTTCGGCATCTTCCTGCTGCGCCAGTTCTTCATCAGCATCCCCGCGGAGCTCGACGAGGCGGCCAGGATCGACGGCGCCGGGCACGTCCGGATCTACTGGCAGGTCATCCTCCCGCTGGCCAAACCCGCTCTCGCCACCGTCGCGATCCTGAACTTCATGAATCTCTGGAACGATCTGCTCTGGCCGCTCGTCGTGACCAGTTCGCCGACCATGCTGACGCTGCCGGCCGGGCTCACTCTCTTCGGCGGTCAGCACGTCACCGATCACGCCGTCCTGCTCGCGGGTGCCACCATCTCACTGCTGCCCATCGCGCTCGGCTTCTTCTTCGCTCAGAAGTACTTCGTCGCCGGAGTCGCCACGACGGGTCTGAAGTGAGCGCGGCGTTCGAGCGCGGCACCCTGACCTGGGTGGCCGGCATCGAAGACACCTGCGTCTACCCGCCCGCGCGCTTCGCCATGGAGGCGCTCGACGAGTACGACCTGACGGAGCACTCGCTGCACTGGCGGAGCGACCTCGACACGGTGCAGGAACTCGGCGTCACGGCTCTGCGCTACGGCGTCAATTGGCCACGCGTCCACACGGCACCGCACGAGTTCGACTGGGCGGTCCTCGACGAACGCCTCGCGTACGCGACCGAAGACCTCGGGCTGACCGTGATAGCCGACCTGGTGCACTACGGCACCCCGACCTGGCTCGACGACTCGTTCGCCGACCCGCGCTATCCCGACGCCGTCGCGGAGTTCGCCGGAGCCTTCGCCGAGCGCTACCGCGGCCTGGTCGACCACATCACGCCCCTCAACGAGCCGGTGACCACGGCCTCGTTCTGCGGTCTCCGCGGAGTCTGGCCGCCTGCCCTCACGGGCTGGGACGGCTGGGCCACCGTCGTCCTGGGGATCGTCGAAGGAATGGCGCGCTCGATCGAAGCCATCCGCGCGGCGAACCCGGAGGCGGTCGTCGTGCACGTCGAGGCATCGGCCCTGTACGCCGCAGGGGCCCCGCACCTGGGCGACCTCGCCACCCACCTCGAGTCGATCGGCACTCTGCCGACCGACCTGCTGCTCGGACGGGTTACTCCCGAACACGAGCTCTACGACTGGCTGGTCAGCCAGGGAGCCACCGCCGAGCGCCTGGACCGACTGACCCGGGATCCTGCGCGAATCGATCTGATGGGCGTCAACTACTACCCGGACCTCTCGCCGCGCACTCTCGTCGACGCCGAGGGCCAGGTGTCGCAGGTCGCGACGAACCGCTGGGCGGAGGGGCTCGCGGCGACGCTGCGCACGTTCGCCGAGCGCTACCGGCTGCCGCTCGTCGTCACCGAGACGAGCATCGAAGGCGACGACGACGTGCGAGCGGCATGGGTCGACGCGTCGATCGACGCGGTCCGGGCGCTCGTGGCGGAGGGGGTCGACGTGCGCGGCTACACCTGGTGGCCGGTCTTCGACTTCGTCGACTGGTCCTTCGCCTCCGGAGGCCGCAACGTCGAGGAGTTCCAGGTCGACGACGGCCTGGTCGAGGCGCGCTCGTCGAGCACCGCGTCGAAGTCGCCCTACCTCCGGCGCATGGGGCTGATCCGGCTCGACGAGCAGGAGGACGGCACGCTGGCCCGCGTCCCCACGGCTGCCGCCGACGGCTTCGCGGCCCGCACGCGCGCCGCCGGAGCCGACGTGATCGACGACCTCAGCGCCTGAGGGCGGAGCCGCCTGCGCCGGACCGGTCGCTGTCGCTAGCCTGGGTCGGTCGGGCAGGCCTGCCGGAAGGGGTGGCACATGACAGAGCTGATGATCGAGGTGATCGCCGTCCTGGTGATCGCCGTCCTGGCCATCGCCGCCGCGACGGCGTTCGGTCCGAAGGTGGGCGTGGCGACACCACTCCTCCTCGTCGTGATCGGCATCGGGGTCGGTCTGATCCCGATGATCCCGAATTTCCAGTCGAATCCCGAACTCCTGCTCCTCGGCGTCCTGCCTCCCCTGCTCTACTCGTCGTCGGTGTCGATGCCGGCGATGAACTTCCGCCGCGAGTTCGCAGCCATCGGCGGGCTCTCGGTCGTCCTCGTGATCGCGAGCGCCGTGATCCTGGGGCTGTTCTTCTCCTGGGCGATTCCAGGGCTGCCGCTGCCCTGGGGAATCGCCCTCGGCGCCGTCATCAGCCCGACCGACGCGGTGGCGACGTCGATCATCAAGAAGATCGGCGTCTCACCGCGGGCCGTGTCGATCCTCGAGGGGGAATCGCTGCTCAACGACGCGACGGCCCTCGTGCTGCTCAAGGCCGCCATCTCGGCGGCCGCCCTGTCGTTCTCGTTCTGGGGTGCGGCGGGCAACTTCGTCTACTCGGTCCTCATCGCCGTCGGTATCGGCTTCCTGGTCGGCAAGGTCAACCTCTGGGTCCGGGCCCGGGTCAGCGACGCGACGGTCAACACCGTCATCGGCTTCGCCGTCCCCTTCGTGGCGTCCCTCCCGGCTGAGGCCCTGCAGGCCAGCGGTCTGGTCGCCGCCGTCGTCGCCGGCCTGGTCACCGGGCGCGGTGCGCCTCGCGTCCTGACCCCCGAGCACCGACTCTCCGACGCGCAGAACTGGCGCACGGTCGAGCTGGTCCTGGAGGGCGCCCTGTTCCTCATGATGGGGCTGCAGATGTCCGGGATCGTGCAGGATCTCCAGCACGACTCGATCGGCATCGTCGCCGCGGCCGTCATCGCCGCGGGCGCCTTCGTCGTGACGCTGCTGGTCCGCGCCGTCTACGTGGGGCTCCTCATGCGCGGTCTCACGGCACGGGCGCGCCGGTACACCGAAGCGAAGGACCGCTTCGCGACGATGAAGGATCGCCTCGACAAGGGCGAGCCGATGATCCAGGGCGACGAGAAAGGTCCGCCGGGCGGCCGCGACCGATTCGAGCGGGCCGAGCAGGATCCCGGGCGACTCAGCCAGTTCACGACGCGTCTCGTCCGCGGGCTGGCCGACATCGAGTACTACCTGAAGGCCCCCTCGGCTGGAAGGAAGGCACCGTGCTGATCTGGGCCGGCATGCGCGGTGCGGTCACGCTGGCCGCGGCGCAGACTCTCCCCGCGCAGGGCGTCCCTCACCGCAACCTGCTGATCTTCATCGCCTTCGCCGTGGCGGCAGGCTCCCTGTTGATCCAGGGCGGCACGATCGGCTGGTTCGTGAAGCTCCTCAAGCCGGCGGTCGCCGACCCGTCCGAGGAGTTCGAGGAACGCACGAAGATGATGGACGTGCTCCGGACCGCGAGCGAGAAGGTGATCAGCGAGCGGGGCGCCGAGGGCCACTTCGACAAGGCGACGCGGATGGCGGTGATCGACGCTCAGCGCAACGCCCTCCTCGACGCCCGCGACGACGGAACCTTCGACGCGGAGGTCCTCGGCAGCGCGCTCACCGTGCTCGACGCCGACCAGATCGCGATCACGCTGCGCGGCGGCCCGGACTCCTGACCTCGCCGAGCGGGTCCAGGCGATCGACGTCGATCCACTCGCGCGACTGGACCGACGCTGACCGGGTGGATCGGCCGAGCGGGTCAGGCGAGAACGACGCGCACTTCCCACGGGCGGAGCACGGCTGCGGCGCCCGCCTCCGCGTAGTTGCCGATCAGCAGTGATCCTGCGCCCCACGGGCCCTCGAGGAGCAGCGGCGCCTCGAGCTCCGACCCCGAGAAATTGCCCGCGACGAGCAGACGACCGTCGTCGTCGGAGCGGGTGAAGGCGTACAGGGTCGGGTGCTCCGGCTCGAGCAGAGCGAACTCGCCCAGCGCGACGAGCGGCGACTCGTGCCGGAGGGCGATCAGCCGACGGTAGTACTCGAAGACCGAGCTGTCGCCCCGGGAACGGTCGGTCTCGACGTTGATCGTGTCGTGATTCGGGTTCACCTCGAGCCACGGGGTGCCCTCGGTGAAACCGGCTTGCGCGCCGGGCGTCCACTGGACGGGCGTACGCGCGTTGTCGCGGGATCGGAACCGCAGGATCTCCAGCAGGTCGGCTTCGTCGCGACCCGAAGCCTTCTGCTCGGCGAACCAGTTGAGCGTCTCGATGTCCTGGTACTGGTCGATCCGCTGGAAGCCGGCGTTGGTCATCCCGATCTCGTCGCCCTGATAGACGTACGGCGTGCCCCGATGAAGATGCAGGATCGTCGCCAGGAGAGTCGCGGACTCGTAGCGGTAACGGTCGTCGTCGGCTTGCCCGTCGTCGGCTCGGTCGTCGTCGGCTTGCCCGTCGTCCCCGAAGCGCGAGAGCGAGCGCGGCTGGTCGTGATTGCCGAGGTAGAGGCTGTTCCAGCCCTGGTCGGCGAGGCCGGTCTGCCAGCGGGAGAGCGAACGCTTGAGGTCGCGGAGGTCCAGCTCGACGTTGTCGAACTTGGAGGCAGGGCCGTGGTCGAGGCCGACGTGCTCGAACTGGAACACCATGTCGAGCTCCAGGCGATCGACCCCGGTGAAGAGGCGCGCGTCGTCGACCGTGACGCCGGGCATCTCGCCGACGGTGATGAGGTCGGCATCGCGGCCGGCGAAGACGCGGCGGTTCATCTCCTGGAGGTAGTCGTGGATCTGCGGCCCCATCTGGAAGCCGGTGCTGTCGCCGCGGAGATCCTGCTGGATCTTGGCGATGTGGTTGATGACGTCCATCCGGAAGCCGTCGACGCCGCGGTCGAGCCACCAGTTCATCATGTCGAAGACGGCGTCGCGGACGTCCGGGTTCTCCCAGTTGAGGTCGGGCTGCTTGGCGGCGAAGAGGTGCAGGTAGTACTGGTCGTCACCCGCCGGCTTCGTCCAGGCCGGACCGGAGAAGGCGCTGCGCCAGAGATTGGGCTCCACCGGCGCGGGCGTGCCGTCGGCCAGCGCCGGGCGAGCGGTCCCGTCGCGCCAGACGTACCAGTCGCGCTTCGGGCTGTCCGGCCCCCGCTTCGCCTCCACGAACCAGGCGTGCTCGTCGCTCGTGTGGTTCACGACGAGGTCCATCACGAGCTTGATGCCGCGCTCGTGCATCTCGGCGAGCAGGAGGTCGAACTCGTCCAGGGTGCCGAACAGGGGGTCGATGTCTTGGTAGTCGCTGATGTCGTAGCCGTTGTCGGCCTGCGGCGACCGGTAGATCGGCGACAGCCAGACGACGTCGACGCCGAGCTGCTGCAGATGGTCGAGGTGGGCGCGGATGCCGCCGAGGTCGCCGATTCCGTCGCCGTTGGAGTCGGCGAAGCTGCGGGGGTAGATCTGGTAGACGACGGCCTTGGTCCACCAGGCGGGAGCGGGGATTAGGACTTCTTCGTTCTGACTCACCCGTCGAGCCTAGGACGTGGTTCTGCGGGTGGTGTGGTGCGCGCCGCCTGCGCCCGCTGAGGTGGGCGCCGCCTGCGCCCCGGGAGCCCCTCCCGAAATCGAAGGGGATTCTCGAGTTGCGGCAGCCCTCGAGCGGCTCGGAGCCCGAATCGCGAGAATCCCCTTCGATTTAAGGAGGGGCGGGAGGGGCGGGCGGGTCGGGCAGGGCGGGCGGGTCGGGCGGGCGGCGGGCCCGGTTCAGACCAGCGCGTGACGGCGCGCCGGGCGCAGGCTGACGCGGTAGCTGCGGGGCACGAGCGCCCCCGCGGCGATGAGCTCGCGGCCGTCGCGCGGGTCGACGAGAGGCAGCTCGCCCGAGAAGAAGGGCACCGTCGTGTAGCCCGCAGCCGTCTCGCGAGCCATGACGCGCGGCAGCGCCACCCGGCAGAGCGGAAGGCCGACCAGGCCGAGGAAGAGCACGACGACGGGCAGGATCGCAGCGTCGAGACCGGTCGTCGCACCCGAGGCCAGGGCGAGCAGGGTGCCGATGAGCGAGACGAAGCCGACAGCGGCGAGGACCGCCGCCAGCACGGTGGCCAGCGCCCAGGTATACGCCGGGACGCCGGAGACGAGGCGGGTGCTCTGCTGCATGGACGTGCCCTTCGGAGGTCGGGAGCGCAGGATCCTGCGCACGTCCTCAGGTTATGGAGCGTCGGCCGGCGGCCGCGCGTCCACTTTCAGGTGCCATCCGTTAGGGGGCCGCGGGTCACCCGGAGACGGGTTCGACAGCAGGTTTCGGCGCCCGCTTGAACGGCCGCCCGGCCAGCGCGAGGCTGGCGGGGGTGCGGCGCGCCACCGTCGAGATGACGTAGGCCAGCAGGACCACGACCACGTACGCCACGAGCGTGAGCCACGGTTTCGGGACGTGGGCGGGAACCCAGCCGCCGCCGACCCACAGGAGAAGCCAGAGGACCATGGGGTGGGCGAGGAAGATGCCGAACGAGCGGTCGGAGACGACCGTGACGGCGCGGGCGATCCTGCTCTCGGGGTTCCTCCGGTCGGACCACCAGGTGCCCAGGGCCAGGAAGCCCAGACCGACGAACACCGACCACACCATCAGGACGGGCTGGAGCGGAGTGCCGGAGCGGTACAGGCTGACGCCCGACGCCACGGAGACACCGAAGAACACGAGCAGCGCCACCCCGCACGCCGCGGTCAGGACGCCGATGAGCGGGCGGTGCGCTCGCACCCAGAGGAGGAAGTCTCGGGCGTGGTAGGCGCAGATCGCGCCGAGGAAGACGAAGAACAGGTAGGTGACGAAGAGGCTCTTCGGGTTCTCCGAGACCCAGCCGAGACTGTCGGGCGAGTAGCGGAGGAACCAGGTGAACACGAGCTGGTAGGCGCCGGTGACCGCCAGCAGCAGGACGTGTCGGCCCTTGGTCTTCTCGATGATCCAGAGGAAGACGGGGAACAGGACGTAGACCTGCATCGTCACCAGCAGGAAGTAGAGGTGGTACCAGGCGGTGCCCTCGACCAGGTGCTGCAGGAACGAGACGACCGCTTCGCCGAACGTGTAGTGCGGCGACCGGAGGTTGCTCGAGACGAAGTAGATGAGCGACCACGCGACGTACGGCACCGCCACGAGCAGCAGGCGTCGCGGAACGGTCCGCACGAACGGGCGGGGCCTGCTGAAGTAGCTGTAGGCGAGAACGAACGCCGTCAGGGCGAAGAAGACCTCGCGAGTGAAGTGCAGCAGTGCCAGCAGCCCGTACAGACCGACGTCGTCGGCAGCGGCCGTGTGACTCGTCGTGTGGACGCCGATGACGCAGGCGAAGGTCAGGATCCGGACCACGTCGATCTCGTACAGGCGCGGGGCGGAGGGCATCCTGCGAGTCTACCGAGCGAGCTTTGACGGGCCTGGGCGACGCGGACTGCCGGGTCGGCCGGTCGGGCGGCCTCCTCGGCCGCGAACCCCTCGCCCGCTCACTCGTCGCCCGCGCGCCGCTCGCCCGCTCAGAGCGGCGAGTGCGGCGAGTTGCGACGCCGGCTGTCGGGGGCGGCGGCGCGGCCCGCTTCGGCGTCGGCCGACACCTGCGCGTCGGCCTCGTCGCGCGCCAGGTCGTCGCGTGCCAGGTCGTCGGCGCGGAGCTCGTCGGCGTCGTCGTCGTCCGCCACGTCGGCCTCCTCGGCTTCCGTTTCGGCTTCGACCTCGGCCTCGTCTTCGCCCCCATCGACGCCGTCGACGCCGGCGGCGTCCGAGCGGGTGACCGCACCGGAGCGCCCGGGCACTCGCGCGAAGATCAGCGACGCGATGATGGTGACGATCACGGCACCGATGACGAAGAAGAGAGCAGCCATGGCGCGATCCTAGCGGTGCCGTCCACGAGCGTCCCGAGCCCGGTCAGGGCCCGCCGCGGAGCCCGACGACGGCGGTGTCAGTGCGAGTGGCCCTCGGCGCCGTGCTCGGACGCGCCGCCGAGCTTGAAGGCGAGTCGTCCATGTGCGTAGCCGCCGCCCGCCCGAATCGCAGTCGCCACCCAGGCCGCCTCGGAGAGCTCCGCTTCGGAGGCTCCGGCCTTGACGGCGTTCTGGCTGTGCGCGTCGATGCAGTAGACGCACTGGGTCGTGATCCCGACGGCGAGCGCGATGAGCTCGCGGTACTTCAGCGGGATCTCGCGACCCTGCTCCTGGAACACCGCGGCGTCGAAAGCGGCGAACTTCTCCAGGATGTCCGGCGTCGTCTTCTTGTAGACCTTCGTGTAGGTCTTGTCTTTCTCACGGTCGAAGTAGTCGCTCATAGCGTCGATCGTGTCACTCCCGGGCGGTCCGTTCGCGGGGCCGCGTCACAGGACGTCACGCACCTAGAGTGGGAAGAACGCCCACCCGACACGAAAAGGAACCCGTGCTCGCCACCGTCACCTCGACCGCGCCGCAGGCCTCCGACCTCAGCCACCTGCTGCGCAAACACCCCGACAGGGCCCAGTCGTTCGACCTCAGCGTCGGAACGGCGCACGTCTTCTACCCGGAGGTGAGCGACGAGCGCTGCACCGTCGCTCTTCTCCTCGAAGTCGACGCGATCGGTCTCGTGCGCGACAAGCGGTTCCGCGGCAGCGACGACGGCAGCCTCGCACGCTACGTCAACGATCGCCCGTACGCGTCGTCGTCGATGGTCGCCGTCGCCCTCGGGCAGGTGTTCCGCACGGCCATGGGCGGAAAGAGCGAGACGTTGCCGGAGCTCGCCGCCGCTCCGCTGCCCCTCGAGATCACCGTGGCGGCTCTGCCCGCGCGAGGCTCCGACCGGGCGGGGCTCGTGACACGCCTGTTCGCGCCGCTCGGCTGGCGAGTGACCGAGACGCCGATCCCGCTCGACCCGGCCTTCCCGCAGTGGGGCGACTCCCCCTATGTCGACCTGGTGCTCACCGGCGAGGTGCGCCTCAGCGAGGCCCTGCGGCACCTCTACGTGCTCCTCCCCGTGCTCGACGACTCGAAGCACTACTGGGTGTCCGACGACGAGGTCGGCAAGCTGCTGCGCGCGGGCGAGGGCTGGCTGCCCGACCATCCCGAGCGTGACCTGATCACGCGACGCTACCTCGCGCACCAGCGGTCACTCGTGAACGATGCCGCCGACCGGCTCGACGCGACGGCACGGCTCCTCGACACAGCGGACGAGGGCGCAGGATCCGGGGAGACTCCCCTCGACGAAACCGCCTCCCGCCCCCGGCCGCTGGCACCCCAGCGCGCCGAAGCGGTTCTCCAGGCGCTCTCGGACGTCGGCGCACACACCGTCGCCGACGTCGGCTGCGGCGAAGGAGCTCTGCTGACGAGACTCGCCGCGGATCCTGCGATCACGTCCCTCATCGGCACCGACGTGTCGGCGCGGGTCCTCGCGAAGGCCGAGCGCCGCCTGAACCTCCGCGAGGCGAGTGACCGCCAGCGCGACAGGATCCGTCTCGTACAGTCGTCGGTCACCTACACCGACGACCGGCTCGCCGGGCTCGACGCCATCGTGCTGATGGAGGTCATCGAACACGTCGACCCCGAGCGGCTGCCGGCCCTCGAGGCGTCGGTCTTCGCGACGGCCGCGCCGGGGTCCGTCGTCGTCACGACGCCGAACGGCGACTACAACGCCCTCTTCGAGTCGCTTCCCGCCGGGGCCTTCCGCCACCCCGACCACCGCTTCGAATGGTCGCGCGCCGAGTTCGCCGCCTGGGCTTCGGGCGTGGCGGAGCGCACGGGCTACGTCGTCGAGTACCGGACCGTGGGCGACGTGGATCCTGCCCTCGGCTCCCCCACCCAGCTCGCCCTCTTCCGAAAGATCGCCCGATGACTCGCCTCACCCTCCCCGACATGTCGCTCGTCGTGCTCGTCGGCGTCTCCGGCTCGGGCAAGTCGACCTTCGCGGCCGAGCACTTCGGGCCGTTCGAGACGCTGTCGAGCGATTTCTTCCGGGGTCTCGTGTCGAACGACGAGAACGATCAGGCGGCCACGGCCGCGGCCTTCGAATCGCTCCGCTTCGTGGCCGGCAAGCGGCTCGACGCCGGGCTGCTGACCGTCGTCGACGCCACGAACGTCCAGGCCGAGGCTCGACGCTCGTTCGTCGCGCTGGCTCGGGAGCACGACGTCCTGCCGGTCGCGGTGGTGCTCGACGTGCCCGAAAGCGTCTGCGTCGCTCGGAACGCCGCACGTCCCGACCGGAACTTCGGCGCGGCTGTCGTCAAGCGGCAGCACGACCAGCTGCGCCGGTCGCTCAAGTTCCTCGGCAAGGAGGGATTCCGGCGCGTGCACGTGCTGCGCGGGCTCGACGAGATCGCCTCGGCCTCGTTCGTCCGCGAACCGCTCCTCAACGACAGACGCGAAGAGCGCGGGCCGTTCGACGCCATCGGCGACGTGCACGGCTGCCGCTCCGAGCTCGAAGCACTGCTCGAGAAGCTCGGGTACTCGCTGACCCGCGACGAGCTGGGGCGACCGATCGACGCCGCGCACCCCGAGGGCCGCCGCGCGATCTTCCTCGGCGACCTCGTCGACCGCGGGCCGGACACCCCGGGGGTGCTGCGCCTGGTGATGGGCATGGTCGGCGCCGGGCACGCCTTCGCGGTGCCCGGCAACCACGAGTCGAAGCTCGTCCGCGCGCTGCAGGGCAAGAAGGTGCAGACCAGCCACGGTCTCGCCGAGACGCTCGCCCAACTCGCCGGCGAGACCGACGAGTTCCGCCGCGAGGTCGAGACGTTCGGCCACGACCTCGTGTCGCACCTCGTGCTCGACGACGGCAAGCTCGTCGTCGTGCACGCCGGGCTCATCGAGAAGTACCAGGGCCGGGCCTCCGGCCGCGTGCGGTCGTTCGCGCTCTACGGAGACACCACCGGCGAGACCGACGAGTACGGCCTGCCCGTGCGGCTGCCCTGGGCCGACGAGTACCGCGGCACCGCGACCGTCCTCTACGGCCACACGCCCACGCTCGACGCCGAGTGGATCAACAACACGATGTGCCTCGACACCGGCTGTGTGTTCGGCGGCAAGCTGTCGGCGCTGCGCTACCCCGAGCGCGAGGTCGTCGACGTGCCGGCCGAACAGGTCTGGTACGAGCCGGTGGCGCCGCTCGGGCGCGGGTTCCGTGGTTCGTCGGGGTCCGAGCGGGACGACTCGCTGCTCCGGATCGACGACGTCCTCGGAAAGCAGATCGTCGAAACGCGGGTCTTCGGCAAGGTCGGGATTCGAGAGGACAACGCGGCCGGCGCGCTCGAGGTCATGAGCCGTTTCGCCACCGATCCTCGGCGGCTCGTCTACCTGCCGCCGACGATGAGTCCGCCGCACACCGCAGCCTCCGGCGCCCTGCTCGAGCATCCCGCGGAGGCGTTCGCGTCGTACCGCAAAGACGGCCTGCCCGGCGTCATCTGCGAAGAGAAGCACATGGGGTCGCGTGCCGTCGTGCTGCTGACCCGGGATCCTGCGCCCTTCGGAGCCCCCGAGGGCTGGCGCGGAGCCGTCCACACGCGCACCGGCCGAGCCTTCTTCGACGAGGCGACGACCGACGCGTTCCTCGCGCGGCTCGACGCTGCCGCGTCGACCGCCGGCCTGTGGGACGAACTCGAGACGTCGTGGCTGCTGTTCGACGCCGAGCTGCTGCCGTGGTCGCTCAAGGCGGGCTCGATGATCCGCGACCAGTACGCCAGCGTCGGAGCCGCCGCCACGGCCGCCCTACCGGCGGCCGTGCGGGTGCTCGAGCGGGCCGCCGCTCGGGGCTCCGACGTCGGGGAGGTCCTCGATCGCACGCGCCGACGGTCCGCCGACGCCTTCGCCTACCGCGACGCCTACCGCCGCTACAGCGCACCTTCGTCCGGCCTCGACGGGGTGCAGCTCGCCCCGTTCCAACTGCTCGCCTCCGAGGGGAAGAGCCATCTGGGGCAGGATCACGCCTGGCACCTGTCGATCGCGGACCGCCTGGTCGCCGCCGATCCCGCGTTCGTCCGGGCGACGAGGCGTCTCGAGGTCGATCTGGCCTCCACCGACTCGGAAGCCGCCGCGGTGACCTGGTGGGAGCAACTGACCGCCGCCGGCGGCGAAGGCATGGTCGTGAAGCCCCTCGCCGGACTGACGCGGGGTACGAAATCGCTGGCTCAGCCCGGGATCAAGGTGCGCGGCGCGGAGTACCTGCGGATCATCTACGGACCCGACTACCTCGAACCCGAGAACCTGGCGAGACTCCGCGACCGCGACGTCGGACACAAACGCTCGATGGCACTGCGCGAGTACGCGCTCGGCGTCGAAGCCGTCGAGCGGTTCGTCGCCGGCGAGCCCCTGTGGCGCGTGCACCAGGCCGTGTTCGGAGTACTGGCACTGGAGTCGGAGCCGGTGGATCCGAGGCTGTGACATACCCGCTCCGCAGCCCACTCGGCGCAGAGAGCGCCTCCTGAGCCGCGAATCGGGGCGCCGTGCGCATCGCGGAGGCGTGCCGTTCGCCCGGCCCGAGCGCGGGCTCGGCGCGGAGAGCGGCGGCGACGTACCGCGCTTCGCGGCTCACTCGGCGCGGAGAGCGGCGGTGACATACCCGCTCCGCGGCCCACTCGGCGCGGAGAGCGCCCCCTGAGCCGCGAATCGGGGCGCCGTGCGCATCTCGGAACGGTGCGCGAGACCGCCGCTCCGCCCGGCGCTAGCACGGGGCGGGCGGCCCAACCGCGACCTCGACGCCGCGACCGAGCCGCGCGCCAGGGCGCGCGCCAGCCGGACGTCAGGCGGCGAGGAGCGCCCGGAGTGCGGCCAGCGTCTCACGCAGGAGCCCGGCCAGCGCGACGTCGTCGGGGCCGGCCAGCCAGCGCTCGAGGGAGACGCTGAAGACGGTGGTGGTGACCTCCGCGGTCAGAGCGGCGGTGAGGAGTCGACACCGCGCGCCTCGAATCCCTCGCGGATGGCAGTCGACAGGGTCGACATCTTGCGGAGCTCTCGTTCCCGGAGACCCTCGTCGGACTCGATGACCGTCCTGCGCAGCCGCACTGCGGCCGGCCCGATGGAGAACTGGGCAGAGGCGACGCCGTCGAGGGCGGCCGCGATGACGTCGAGCGGGTTCTCGAAGTCGGGCGCCTCGGCGATCATTCGCGCCGCAAGCTGCGGCACGTCGGCCTCGCCGCCGAACAGCACCTCGCGCTTGTCGGCGAAGTGCCGGAAGAACGTGCGCGTGGTCAGCCCGGCGCGGGCGGTGATCTGCGGGACCGTCGTCGCGGCGAAGCCCTGCTCGACGAAGAGCTCGAGGGCCGCGCGACGCAGCCGCTCGTGAGCCCCGGGTTCCCATCGCGCCATGGTTCGAGTCTAGATGATGACATTGCGTGCCATCAGGACTACTGTGATGACACGCAATGTCATCAAGCTGAAGAAGTGAGAACGCATGACCAACGACATCTGGATTCTCGGAGCAACCGGTCGCACCGGTCGCGACGTCGCCGCCCGCCTCGACCGGGAAGGCGTCGACCTGGTTCTCGCGGGGCGGTCCCGCTCGACCCTCGACGCCCTCGCGGGAGAGCTCGGCGGTCGGCCGCGCGTCAGCGTCGGTTCCCTCGACGAGAACCTCAGGCGCCTGGCGCAGGATCCCCCGCGGGTCGTGGTCAACACCGTCGGCCCCTTCGCGACCACGAGCCGACAGGTCTCCGAGGCGCTCCCCGACGGCACGCACTACGTCGACATCTCGAACGAGTTCTCGGGGTTCGAAGACGTCTTCGGCCTCGACGAGCGAGCCAAGCGGAAGGGGCAGACCCTCGTGAAGGGCGCGGGCTACGGAGTGATGGGGACGGAGGCCGCGATCCTGCGCCTCTGCGAAGGCCGCCCCCGGCCGGCGCGCGTGCGAGTCGATTCGCTGCCGACGCTCGCACTGGCGGCCGGGCCGCTGGGGGCAGCACTCGCCGGAAGCGTCGTCGAGGTGATTCGCTTCGGCGGACGAGAGGTGCGAGGCGGGTCGCTGGTCCGTTCCGCCACGGCGTCGCACCCGAGAACGATCGTCACTCCCGAGGGCGACTCGCTCTTCACGGGCGGCGGCGCCAGCGGCGACCTGTTCGCCGCCTGGCGCGCCAGCGGGGCAGAGGCCGTCGTGGCAGCGTCGATGGCCGCGCCCTCCAACCCCGTCGTGCGCCGCGTGATCCTGCCGATTCTCGGGGTGCTGATCCGCATCCCCGGCGCACCGGCTTTCCTGTCGGGCAGGATCGCGAAGATCAAGCTCAAAGAGGGATCGATGGCACGGACCGCGACCTGGGGTCACGCCGAAGCCGAGTGGCCAGATGGCACCACGAGCGAGGCCTGGCTCCGGACCGGTGACGCCGGGGTCTTCACGGCCGACGTCTTCGCGGAGGTCGCCCTCCGGCTTCTGCGGGGCGAGGGCAAGCCGGGCGCCTTCACGCCGGGCGCGCTGTTCGGTGCGGACCTCGCCGAGGCCGCCGGCGCCACCATCACCCTCGTCTGACCTCGCCGTCGGGGCGCGGCCGTCCCGGTCAGTCGCGGAAGAACTCGACCTCCGAGGCCGGCAAGCTCGTCGCGCCGACCCGGCCGGTCCGGGCGAAGTCGGCCCACGCCTTCCGCAGGGCTCGACCGCGCTGCTCGACCGCGGGCCAATCCGACGGCCCCACGAGCGCCGTCTTCGTCCAGGCCGCCTCGGTGCCGAACAGCAGGGGAGGTCGCCCACGTGCCCCGCGCCGATCCTGCTGCCCGCGGGTGACCACCGGATCTCGTACCGGGTCGCGCGCCCCCGGCTGCCCGGTGCCGCGCGGCGAAGCGCTTGGCGTCGGTGGTGTAGATCCTGTCGGTCGTCGGGCGAAGGATGAGCCACCGGAGCGCCCGCCCGACGATCGGGAGCTCGGTCGCGATGCGCAGCGGCGGCAGGACGGCGAGGTACATGCCCGTCTCCTCCCGCATGGTTCCGATGAGCACGTCGATCTCGGGCGCGACCTGCTGCCAGGCAGTCGCGGCCTCGTCCTCCGGCGGCAACGGCGCGTGCCCGTACTGCACGCCGAACGGCATCCCGCCCTTGAGCCCGAACCGCAGCGCCGCCTTCTCGGCCACCGGCTGCAACGCCAGCAGTTCGTCGACCGTCGCATCGCTTCGAGGCACTCCGGTCGCCGCGAGCATGGCGTCGACCATGGGGCCTCGACCTCTCATCAGCCCGAGCGGGTCGCTCTGCACGATGACCCTGCGGAACAGCCCGCGAGCGCCGTCACTGATCATCAGGTGCGAGATAGCGTCTCCGCCGGCCGACTGCCCGAAGAGCGTCACGAGGGCAGGATCCCCTCCGAAGGCTGCGATCGATCGCTGCACCCACTCGAGCGCTGCCACGATGTCGAGCAGCCCCAGGTTGGCGGGCACCGTCTTCCCGTCGCCGTAGAACCCGAGTACACCGAGACGGTGCGTGACGCTCACGACGATGACCCGCTGCTCTCGCACGAGCGACCCGGAGTCGTAGAGCGGCACGTCGCCGGCACCCGTGACGTACGACCCGCCGTGGATCCACACCATGACGGGCACCGTCTCGTCCGCACCGAGATCGGACGGGACCGTGATCGTGAGCGTCTGGCAGTCCTCCGACCCGAGGAGCCCGTCGGCCGCGCCCGGCAGCAGCTCGTCGAGCACCGCGGACGGCAGCTGCGGGCACGCCGGCGCCCGGACGAGAGCCTCGAAGGGCGCAGGATCCCCGGGAGCACCTGCGGGCCCGGCCAACGACTCCGGCGCTTCGAATCGACCGGCCCGCGCATACGGCACCCCGACCATCCGGACCACGTCGCCGTCGACTCGTCCCACGACGACGCCGCCCGGTGTGGCGAACTCCCGTGTCTCGACCTCGTCCAGTGCGGTGTTCCGTCCCGTTGCCGTCATTGCGCCCTCGTCTCTCGGATCGTCCTCCCGCAATCCTGCCCCTCCTCGCCTCCGGCTCAGCCGACGTCGTCTCGCCGGTGCCGATACGCGACACACAGCGCCGGGGATCGGAGATCTTCGACAGGGGTCTTGCGCCGCCGGAAACGGAGCGCTAACGTACAACCAAATGGTTGTAGAAACACTGACGAACGACGAGATCGATCGGATCTTCCACGCGCTGGCCGATGCCACGCGGCGCGACATCGTGCAGCGCGTGATCCACGAAGAGCAATCGGTCTCGACGCTCGCCCGCGCCTACGACGTGAGCTTCGCCGCGGTGCAGAAGCACGTCGCCGTGCTCGAGCGCGCGCACCTCATCACGAAGCAGCGACACGGGCGGGAGCAGATCGTGCACAGCGACATGGGCACCCTCGGCCGAGCCGAACGTCTGCTGCGGCAGTACCAAGATCTCTGGGCGGGCAGGGCCAGCAGGATGGACGCCCTCCTCGCCGAAGACGACGAGACCACCACTCAGAACGACCCCCCATCGAAAGGACCGACACCATGACCACCATCGATTCGACGATCGACACCGACGAACTCACCCTGACCTTCGTGGCCGAGTTCGACGCGAGCCCCACCCGCGTCTGGGAGCTCTGGGTCGACCCGCGGCAGCTCGAGCGCTGGTGGGGACCGCCGACCTGGCCGGCCACCTTCGTCGACCACGACCCCGTGCCCGGCGGGCGCTCGAACTACTACATGACCGGGCCGGAGGGCGAACGATCCGGTGGCTGGTGGCAGTTCACCTCGGTCACACCGAAAGACGGGCTCACGTTCGACGACGGCTTCTCGGGCCCCGACGGCGTCCCGAACGAGTCGATGCCGACGACGCACAGCTCGGTCGCGCTCGAGCCTCTGAACGGAGACCCGACCAAGACCCGGATGACCACCGTCACCCGGTTCGAGAGCCTCGATCAGCTCGAGAAACTGCTCGAGATGGGCATGCGCGAGGGCATGGCTCTCGCGATGGGGCAGATCGAGGCGATCCTGCTCGACTGAGAGAGTCGTGCGCGCCGCGCGCCGAGCTCGCGACTCGTGGGAACCTGGTGGGCCCCGTTCCTCTACGAAGGACCACCGACATGCAGCGCTTCGCCCTCCTCGGCGCCGGTTTCATCGGCACCGTCCACGCTGAGAACCTCGCAGCCGATCCTCGCGTCGACCTCGCCCTGATCTACGACGTCGACACGACCCGGGCCGCGGCTCTGGCCGGCCGCTTCGGGGCCGGGGTGGCGCGTTCCTCGACGAGGTCTTCGATCCTGAGCTCATCGACGCCGTGTTCATCGCGTCGTCGACCGACACCCACGCCGAGCACGTCCGGCGTGCCGCCGAAGAAGGCATCGCCGCCCTCTGCGAGAAGCCGATCGACCTCGACCTGTCCCGCGCGGCCGAGACCGTCGCCTACGCCGAGGAGCGCGGCGCGCGCGTGATGGTCGACTTCAATCGCCGGTACGACCGTGACTACGCCGAACTGCGCAGGATCGTCGCGGCGGGCGAGATCGGCGACGTCGAGCTCGTACAGATGTCGACCCGCGGTCCGTCCCTCCCCCGCTCGAGTACATCGCCGTCTCGGGCGGCCAGATGCGCGACCAGACGGTGCACTTCTTCGATCTGGCGCGGTGGATCGCCGACCTCGAGCCGGTGTCGGTGTTCGCCGCGGGTTCGGCCCTGTCGGACCCGCGGCTGCGCGAGCACGACGACGTCGACACGTCGGTCGTCACGCTGACGCTGTCGTCGGGCGCGCTGGTGCAGATCGACAGCATCCGCCGCACCGGGTACGGCTACGACGAGCGCATCGAGGTCGTCGGATCGACCGGCATGGCCGAGGCCCGACGCCGGCGCGACGGCCACGTCTCGCGCTACTCGCACGGCCGCGTCGTCGAGGACGGCCTCCATCCGGGCTGGTTCGAGCGGATCCGTCCGACCTACGCTTCCGCCCTGGGAGCCTTCGTCGAGTCGCTCGAGAAGGGTGGAGCCCTGCAGTCGGGCCTTCCGAGCCTGCGCGACGGCCTCACGGCGCAGGTCATCGCCGAAGCCGCGACCACGTCGCTCCACACCGGCGTCTCCGAGCCGATCACCTCGTGATTCGCCGGCGCCTCGGCGTCTCACCCCTCGGTCCGGTGGAGCGACTTCAGCCCTGATTCAGCACTTTTCGGGCAGGCTGACCCCATGCGGGTTCTGGTGGTCGACGACGAGAAGCGCCTGGCCGAGGGCGTCCGGCGCGGGCTCGAAGCCGAGGGATTCGCCGTCGACGTCGCGAACGACGGCGTCGACGGCCTGTGGAGGGCTCGCGAGAACGACTACGACGTGATCCTGCTCGACCTCATGATGCCGGGGATGAGCGGGTGGGCGGTCTGCCAGACGCTCCGCAGCGAGAAGAACTGGACCCCGGTGCTGATGCTCACCGCCAAAGACGGCGAATGGGACCAGGTCGAGGCGCTCGAGACGGGTGCCGACGATTACGTGACGAAGCCGTTCTCGTTCCCCGTCCTCGTCGCGCGGATCCGGGCGCTCGTCCGCCGCGGGTCACCCGAGCGCCCCGTCTCGCTCCTGGTCGGCGATCTGCGCGTCGATCCCGGCAGCAGGCGGGCCTGGCGCGGCGAGACCGAGATCAGCCTCACCAGCCGCGAGTTCTCGGTGCTCGAGTTCCTCGCTCGAAACGCCGGCCAGGTCGTCTCCAAGCGCGACGTGATCGCCAACGTCTGGAACGACGATTTCGACGGCGACGCGAACATCGTCGAGGTCTACCTCGTCCGCCTCCGTCAGAAAGTCGATCGAGCGTTCGGCGTCGTCACCATCGAGACGGTGCGCGGGGCCGGGTACCGCCTGAGAGCCGGCGATGCGTGACGCCAGGCGTCGTTCCATCCGCTTCCGTGCGACGGCGGCGGTGGTCGTCATCGCGCTGGTCCTCGGCGGCGCCGGGTCCGTCGCGTTCATCGCCGTGCTCGAGCATTCGCTCGTCGACGGCGTGCAGAACAACGCCGAGACGTCGCTCGAGACCCTCGCGGGCCGCGTCGAAGCCGAGGGCGATTCCGTCGTCGACGCGCACGACGACGACATCCTCGTCCAGCTCCAGGACGACGACGGCGCCGTCGTCGCCCACGGCGACGACGCCGGCGGTGCGCCGCTCCCCCAGCACGACGGCTCGATCGTCACCCGCGACGACGAGCGTTGGCTGCTCGTCTCCGACGACCTCGACGAGATCGGCGGGTCCGACCGGGAGGCCGTGCTGGTCGTCGGCGGATCGCTCGACGACGCCGACGACGCCGTCGCGACCGTGCGGAGCCTCCTCCTCGGCGCGCTGCCGATCCTCGTCGTCCTGATGGGCGTCCTCGCCTGGATCGTCGTCGGGAGAGCTCTCCGTCCGGTCGAACGGATGCGGGTCGATGCCGAATCCGTTCGGGCGACGAACCTTCACGCCCGCATCGACGAGCCGGGCACCGGCGACGAGATCGATCGGCTGGCGCGCACGCTCAACGGCATGCTGGCGCGGCTCGAAGACTCGCAGCGCGCGCAGCAGCAGTTCGTGTCCGACGCCTCGCACGAGCTGCGGTCGCCCCTGGCCACGATCCGCCAGCACGCCGAGCTCGCGCGGCTGCACCCACAGACGACGAGCCTGGCCGAGCTGTCCGACGTCGTCCTGTCAGAAAGCGACCGGCAGAACGACCTCGTCGAGTCCCTGCTGGTACTGACCCGCCTCGACGAGAACGGCCCCGGCAGTCTCGCGCCCGTCGATCTCGACGACCTCCTCCTCGCCCAGGCTGCCAGGGTGCGCGCCCTCGGTGGCGTCGTCGTCACGACGACCGGCATCGGGCCGGCCCGGGTGTCGGGCGACGAGCGGCTCCTCACGACGCTGATCAGGAACCTCGTCGACAACGCCGCCCGGCACGCCGAGCACACCGTCGACCTCCACCTCTCTTCGACCGACGCCGCGGTGACTCTCGCGGTCGACGACGACGGGCCCGGCATCGCCCCGGCCGACCGCGAACGCGTCTTCGACCGCTTCGTCCGCCTCGACGAGGGGCGCGATCGCGACAGTGGCGGCTCCGGCCTCGGCCTCGCGATCGCGCGAGCCGTCGCGCGCGCTCACGGTGGAACCATCAGCGTGACATCCGCCGAGTCGGGCGGTGCGTCGTTCGCGGTCACGCTCCCGGCGGCCGCCTGATCGCTTCAGGGTGGGTTAAGCACCCGCGGGGCACCCTTCTTCCATGACGAAAACCACGAACATCGCCCGTGTCCGCCGCACCGCTCTCGCCCTCCTCCTTCCCCTGTCGGGCGCCTTCCTGGTCGCCGGCTGCTCCTCCCCGTCAGACGGTCAGGGTGCGGGCTCGAGCTCTTCGGCGTCCTCGGCCGCCGGGCCGACGGCCGGCGCCGTGGGCGACGACGCCACGGCTCTCACCGCCGCGGCGGCCACCGCTCTCGACGCCGTTCCGTCGAGCCGACTGCTTTCCATCGAACGCGAACGCGGCGGCTCCGCGTGGGAGATCCTGGTCGCCAGCGCCGACGGCACGGAGCACGAGGTCCACACCGACGCGGCGGGCACGACCGTGACGGCCGGGCCGACCTCGAAGTCGACCGACGCCGACGACCTGGCCGAGAACAAGCGCTTCCTCGGCGATGCCACGGTCACCGCGCGGGAGGCCGCCGCGACGTTGACCGAGACGGTCGACGGCTCCGTCGCCGAGCTCGGGCTCGACGACCACCTCGGCAAGACCGTCTGGGAGGGCGACGTCATCGACTCCGCCGGGACCAAGCACAGCATCCGCCTCGACGCCGGCACCGGCGACGTCGTGACGAACGCCGTCGACACCGACGATTGAGCGCCCGGGCCGTGGTCGTCCCGGTCGGCGCCCCGCAGCCGCGGGGTGGATGCCGCCGACGGTCCGGGAGCACCGCCGAACCTGTGGACAGGATTATCCGCAGTCGCGGGCGCAGCAATAGAGTGAAGGCGGCCCGCCTCGCAGCGTTGCGTGAGCCGCGAGCCCTGCACTGTTCAGGCGTTCTGGAGGACCCCTTGACCGAATCCACCCCCGTTGACCCCACCTCGACCGACGCCTGGAAGGCGCTCGCCGGCATCGCCGACGGCTTCTCCCCCGACCTGCGCGGCTGGTTCGCCTCCGACGCCGACCGGGCCGAGCGGTACACGTTCCAGGCCGCGGACCTCACCGTCGACCTCTCCAAGGGGCTGGTGACCGAAGAGATCCTGGGCCACCTCCTGCAGGTCGCGAAAGACGCCGACGTCTCGGGTCGCTACCAGGCCATGATCACGGGCGAGCACATCAACGTCACCGAAGATCGTGCCGTGCTTCACACCGCCCTGCGCCGCCCCGAAGGCACCGAGGGTCTCGTGCCTCCGACCGGGTTCGTCGTCGACGGAGAAGACGTCGACGCCGAGGTCCACAAGACCCTCGACAAGGTCTACGCCTTCGCCGAGCAGGTCCGGTCCGGCGCCTGGACCGGTGTGACCGGCAAGCGCATCGAGACCGTCGTCAACATCGGCATCGGCGGCTCCGACCTCGGGCCCGTGATGGTCTACGAAGCCCTGAAGCCCTACGTCCAGCCGGGCCTCGAGGCCCGCTTCGTCTCCAACATCGACCCGACCGACGTCTACGAGAAGACGGCCGACCTCGATCCTGAGACCACGCTCTTCATCGTCGCGTCCAAGACCTTCGGCACGCTCGAGACCCTCACCAACGCGCGCCTCGCACGCGAGTGGCTCTGGGCCCGGCTCGCCGGCTCGGGTGCGATCGCCGACACCGACGCCGCCCGCAAAGACGCGGTCGCGAAGCACTTCGTCGCCGTGTCGACCGCGCTCGACAAGGTCGAGGCCTTCGGCATCGACCCCGAGAACGCGTTCGGCTTCTGGGACTGGGTGGGCGGCCGCTACTCCGTCGACTCCGCCATCGGTACCTCGGTCGTCATCGCGATCGGTCCCGACAACTGGCGCGAGTTCCTCGCAGGCTTCCACGCCATCGACGAGCACATGCGCACCGCGCCGCTCGAGCAGAACGTCCCGGTCCTCATGGGTCTCCTGAACGTCTGGTACTCCAACTTCCTCGGGGCCCAGAGCCACGCGGTCCTGCCGTACGCGCAGTATCTGCACCGGTTCCCCGCCTACCTCCAGCAGCTCACGATGGAGTCGAACGGCAAGAGCGTCCGCTGGGACGGCTCGCCGGTCACGACCGACACCGGCGAGATCTTCTGGGGCGAGCCCGGCACCAATGGCCAGCACGCGTTCTACCAGCTCATCCACCAGGGCACCCGCCTCATTCCGGCCGACTTCATCGCCGTCGCGAACCCCGCGCACGCGCTGAAAGACGAGACCGGCGACGGGGCAGCGGTCGAACCCGGCCAAGACGTGCACGAACTGTTCATGGCCAACTTCTTCGCCCAGACCAAAGCGCTCGCATTCGGCAAGACGGCCGACGAGGTGCGCGCGGAGGGCACGAAAGAGTCCGTCGTTCCGGCCCGTGTGTTCAGCGGAAACCGGCCCACGTCGTCGATCCTGGCGCCCGCCCTCACGCCGAGCGTCGTCGGTCAGCTCATCGCGCTCTACGAGCACATCGTGTTCACCGAAGGCACCATCTGGGGCATCGACTCCTTCGACCAGTGGGGTGTCGAGCTCGGCAAGCAGCTCGCTCTCCAGGTCACCCCGGCCGTCGCCGGCGACCAAGCGGCCATCGACTCGCAAGACGCGTCGACCAAGTCGCTCATCGAGAAATACCTCGCGCTGCGCAAGTAGCGCATCGGAGACGAGGCCCGGGAGGCTGTCGTGTCGAAAGTCAGAGTTCACAACTTCGCCGTCTCACTCGACGGTTTCGGAGCGGGCGCCGATCAATCGCTCGAGGCGCCGTTCGGCCACGCCGACGGTCGACTCATGCAGTGGTTCATGCGCACTCCGACCTTCCGCAGCATGCAGGGTCAGCCCGGCGGCGACTCGGGTGTCGACGAAGAGTTCGCCGGCTCGTGGGCCGAGGGCATCGGCGCCGAGATCATGGGCCGCAACAAGTTCGGCCCCGAACGCGGCCCGTGGGCGAACAGCGAGTGGAAGGGCTGGTGGGATGACGACCCGCCCTTCCACACCCCCGTCTTCGTCCTGACGCACCACCCGCGCGAATCGCTGGAGATGAACGGCGGCACGACCTTCCACTTCATCGACGCGTCACCCGCCGAGGCACTGGCGAAGGCGCGCGAGGCGGCACCCGGGAGCGACATCAGGATCGGCGGCGGCGTCGAGACCGTCCGCGAGTTCCTGGCCGCCGACCTGATCGACCACCTGCACGTCGTCGTCGTGCCCATCGTCCTGGGTCGTGGCGAGCGCCTGTGGGACGGCCTCGAAGGGCTCGAAGAGCGGTTCGACATCGAGGCGGTCTCGTCGCCGTCGGGTGTGACGCACGTGACCTTCACGCGTCGCGCGTAGAGCGCGACGACGAGATCGGGCCCGTTCGCCGTCCGGCGAGCGGGCCCGTCTGCGTCAGCGCTGCTGATGGCGGCCCAGAACGCCCTAGAACTCTTCGTGCTCGTTCGGGTCCTGACCCCAGATGCGCCCGCGCCCGAGGCTCGAGATCGCTGCGACCTCCGACTCGTCGAGCTCGAAGCCGCCGAGTTCCAGGTTCTGCGCGCGGCGAGCGGGGCTCGACGACATCGGGATCGGCACGACGCCGTTCTGGTAGTGCCAGCGCAGCACGATCTGACCGGTCGAGACAGCGTGCTTCTCGGACGCCGCGACGATGATCGGGTCGTCGAGCAGACCGGTGCCTCGCCCGAGTGGGCTCCAGGCCTCGGTCACGATGCCGAGCTCCTGGTGGACGGCGCGAAGCTCGACCTGGGGAAAGAACGGGTGCAACTCGACCTGGTTGACCGCCGGCACGACCCCGGTCTCGTCGACCAGGCGGCGCAGGTGCTCGGGGGTGAAGTTCGAGACGCCGATCGAGCCGAGGAGGCCCTCGTCGCGGAGGTCGATCAGCGTCTTCCAGCTGTCGACGTACTTGTCGATCTTGGGGAGCGGCCAATGGATGAGGAACAGGTCGATCTTCGCGAGACCGAGGTTCGTCAGCGATTCCGTCACACCGACGCGAGCCTCGTCGCGACCGTGGTGGCGCCCCGCGAGCTTCGAGGTGAGGACGATCTCGTCGCGAGGCACGCTGGTCTCGCGGACGGCGGCGCCGACCTCCCCTCGTTCTTGTAGCTGAGGGCGGTGTCGATGAGGCGATAGCCCAGGTCGAGGGCGTTGCCCACCATCTCGGTCGAGTTCTCGCCGTGGTGCGGGAAACTGCCGAACCCGATCGACGGGATGCGGTGCCCGTCGTTGAGCGTGTGAGCCTGCAGTGTCTTCTGGTCCGTGTCGGTCATGAATCCTACGTTAGCCCTTTGTCCTAACATTTACGGCGCAGGTTACGAGTAGTACCAGGGTCCGATGCACCATCGACGCAAAAGTGCAATTCTGAGTCCATGATCACGAAGCAGCTGCGGACGAGGGCTGCATTGACCTCCCTCGCGCGGCGACTCACCGCAGCCTCGGGTCTCGCCGGTTTCACCGTGCAGCAGCTCTGCGACGAGGTCGGCATCTCGCGCCGCACCTTCTTCAACTACTTCCCGTCGAAAGAGTCGGCCGTGCTCGGCATCGAGAACGGCCTCGACGAGGTCCTGCTCGACCGATTCGTCGTCGCCAGACGCGCGGCGCCCGGCGAGCGGCGCGATCTCGCCGACGACCTCATCGACCTCGCCATCGGCCACTTCGCCGCCATGAGCCCGTCCGCGTCCGACATCGACGATCTCGTCACCGCCCTCCAGCGCGAGCCGAAACTCATCACGACGATGATCCAGTCCGGCCGCGCCGAGCAGCAGCGATTCGTCGACCTCGTCGTGGCGAACGACAGCTCTCAGGATCACGTCTCCGCCGAGGTCGCACTGGTCCTGTTCGAAGCCCTCGTGCGGGTCAGCATCGACTCCTACCTCCGCCAGGCGGATGTCCCGATCCCCTTCGCGGGCTCTGCCCTGATCCGCTCCGCGAATCGCTCCGCGCCGAGGGGCGCGTCCCGATCCCCTTCGCGGGCTCCGCCCCTGACCCGCTCCGCGAATCGCTCCGCGCCGAGGGGCGCGTCCCGATCCCCTTCGCGGGCTCCGCCCCTGACCTGCTCCGCGAATCGCTCCGCGCCGAGGGGCGCGTCCCGATCCCCTTCGCGGATATCCTCCGCCATCGTGTCGACCTGGCACGCGGCCTGTTCACCCCCGCACCCACCCCCGTCCCGCCGATCACCCAGGAGCCCACCGAATGACCACCGAGAAGACCGCCCCGTCGGCGGCCCGCCCCAACCGGCGCGGGTCCAACGCCGACGGGCAGCTGATCCTCACCCAGCGCCGCATCTGGATCATCTTCGCCGCACTCATCGCCGGCATGCTGCTCTCCAGCCTCGACCAGACCATCGTCTCGACCGCCATGCCGACGATCGTCGGCCAGCTCGGCGGCGTCGAGAACCAGGCCTGGATCACCACGGCCTACCTCCTGGCGACGACCATCGTCATGCCCATCTACGGCAAGTTCGGTGACGTCCTCGGCCGCCGCAACCTCTTCCTCCTGGCGATCGCGCTGTTCACGCTCGCCTCGATCGGCTGTGCCTTCTCCACCGACTTCTGGACCTTCGTCGTCTTCCGCGCCCTCCAGGGCCTCGGCGGCGGCGGCTTAATGATCCTGTCGCAGGCCATCATCGCCGACATCGTGCCTGCCTCCGAGCGCGGCAAGTACCTCGGCCCGCTGGGCGGGATCTTCGGTCTCGCCGCCGTCGGCGGCCCCTCCTCGGCGGCTTCTTCGTCGACCACCTCACCTGGAACTGGGCCTTCTACATCAACATCCCGGTCGGTGTCGCCGCCTTCGTCATCGCGTGGTTCACTCTGACGCTGCCGAGCAAGAAGGCGACCAAGAAGATCGACGTCCCCGGCGTGATCCTGCTCTCCGTCTCGACGGCGAGCCTCATCTTCTTCACCGAGTTCGGCGGCAACGCCAAGCACGGCTGGGGTGCGCCCGAGACATGGATGTTCGGCGCCGCTCTCCTGGTGGCCGGAACCCTCTTCGTGCTCGTCGAGAACAAGGCACAGGACCCCATCATCCCGCTGGCCTTCTTCAAGAACCGCGTCTTCGTGATCGCGACCGCGATCGGTTTCGTCCTCGGAATCGCCATGTTCGCGGCGCTCGCGTTCGTTCCGACGTTCCTCCAGATGGCGTCCGGTGCTTCGGCTGCCGCCTCGGGTCTCCTGCTGCTCCCGATGATGGTCGGACTGATCGGCATGTCGATCATCTCCGGTCAGGTGATCACTCGCACCAGTCGCTACAAGATGTTCCCCATCCTCGGCACGGTCCTCGTGGGCGTCGCCATGTTCCTCATGACGACCCTGACGGCCGACACCCCGATCTGGCTGATCTGCGTCTTCCTGTTCGTCTTCGGCGCCGGCCTCGGCTCGATCATGCAGGTCGTCGTCCTGGTCGTCCAGAACTCCGTCCCGCCGAAAGACGTCGGCACCGCGACCAGCACGAACAACTACTTCCGCGAGGTCGGTTCGGCCCTCGGCGTGGCCGTGTTCGGAGCGATCTTCACGTCGCGCCTGACCGACAAGCTGACCGACGTGTTCACGCAGTCGGGAGCCTCAGCGTCGGATGCCGCCTCGTCGACGTCCAGCCTCGATCCTGCGGCCCTCAACAAGCTGCCGACGGCCATCCACGACCTCGTGGTCGCGGCCTACGCCGACTCGCTGGCGCCCGTGTTCTGGTACCTGATCCCGCTCATCGCGATCGCGTTCGTCCTGTCGCTGTTCCTGAAGAACATCCCGCTGTCCGACGTGTCGGGCATGGTCGCGCGAGGCGAGGCCATCAGCGGCGAGGAGGCCGAGCGGGCCGAAGCCGAGCTGCGGGCCCAGGCCTCCGGCAAGGCGACGTCCGCCGCTCCCCGCGACTAGCCTCTCCCCTCCCCGCCTCCGCCGTCCGCCGTCCGCCTCCGCCGTCCGCCTCCCGCCTCCCGCCTCCCGAAATCGAAGGGGATTTTCGCCCCGACCCGCCCCGATCGGCCTCATGTTCGGTCGGCGGCACGAATCCCCTTCGATTTCGGGCGCAGCGGGGCGAGGCGGGGCGGGGCGGGGCGAGGCGAGGCGGGGGCGGCACGGGGCGGGACGGGACGGGTGTGCGGGCAGGCGGGACGAACCCGGCAGCCCGACGGTCAGGCGTCGAGCTCGAGCGGCTCGCGCGCCTCGGTGGCGACCCAGCTGGCCAGGAGACCGAGGCCCTCGGCAGACTTCGAGCCGGGTTCCGCGCTGTACGACAGCAGGATGAGCCCCTCGTCGGTGACGAGCTGCAGAGCCTCGTAGCTCAACTCGAGGTCGCCGACGACCGGGTGGTGCAGTCGCTTCCAGCCGGAGCGGTGCTGATGGACGTCGTGGGCCGCCCAGCGCGTCCGGAACTCCTCGCTGCGCGTCGACAGCTCGCCGATCAGATCCGTGAGGCCCTTGTCGTACGGGGTCCGACCCGCCTCGTTGCGAAGGGTCGCAACCGTGTCGCCGGCGATCTTGTCCCAGTCCGGCCAGAACTCGGGTGCGCGCGGGTCGAGGAAGGCGAAGCGCGCCGTGTTCGGCGGCGTCACAGGGCTGTCGAAGACCTGCGAGTAGAGCGCACGGCCCATCGCGTTCGCGGCCAGGACGTCCATGCGGCCGTTCCTCACCCAGGCGGGCGCGTTGATCGAGTCGAGCAGGCGCAGGACCCCGGGGCGCACCCGGTTGGCCACCGGACGGCGGCGGGTCCCGACCGTGGCGTTGGCCGTGCGCGCGAGGTCGAACAGGTGGGACCGCTCGGTGTCGTCGAGCTGAAGGGCACGGACGAGCGCCTCCAGCACGCTCTCCGACACCCCGCCGAGGTTGCCGCGCTCGAGCCGCACGTAGTAGTCGACGCTGACCCCGGCGAGCATGGCGACTTCTTCGCGGCGCAGGCCCGGGACCCGCCTCTTGCCGCCGAAGTCCGGCAACCCCGCCTGCGTCGGCGTGAGACGGGCCCGTCGCGTCGCCAAGAAGTCGTGAATGTCGCTCTTGTTGTCCACAGATGCACCGTACGTCACCGGGCCCCCGACAGGGAGGTTCTCCCAGTACCCCGAACGGTAGGGTCTGTCACGCGCCCGCGGGAGCCGGTTGGGTGGTCACGAGACCGAAAGGGACATTCACTTCATGCGAGCAACACTGATGTACGGGGCGGGCGATGTGCGCGTCGAGACCGTCGCCGATCCTGCCCTCCACGAGCCCACCGACGCCCTCGTCCGCGTCGTCGCCGGCTGCATCTGCGGCAGCGACCTCTGGCCGTACGCGTCGAAGCTGGCCACCGACCACGGATCGCGGATGGGCCACGAGTTCGTCGGTGTCGTCGAAGAGGTCGGCTCGTCGGTGTCCGACGTCGCGGTCGGCGACTTCGTCATCGCGCCGTTCGTGGTGTCGGACGGCGTCTGCGACTTCTGCCGCGAAGGCCTCCAGACTTCCTGCCGACACGGCTCGAACTGGGGTGGCGCCCACGGCGGCGACGGCGGGCAGGGCGAGCGCGTTCGCGTTCCGTTCGCCGACGGCACGCTCGTCGTCGTGCCGGCCGGCTTCGACGAGAACCTGATCCCGTCGCTGCTGAGCCTCTCCGACGTCATGTCGACCGGATACCACGCCGCCAGGATGGGCCGCGTCGAAAGCGGTCAGACGGTGGCCGTGATCGGCGACGGCGCGGTGGGCCTCAGCGCCGTCATCGCGGCCAAGCTGCTCGGCGCGACCACGATCATCCTCCTGGGCCGCCACACCGACCGCACCGACCTGGGCGTCGAGTTCGGCGCCACGCACGTCGTCGCGGAACGCGGCGAGGAGGGCGTCGCGCGCGTTCTCGAACTGACCGGCGGTGACGGTGCGCACGTCGTCCTGGAGGCCGTGGGGCTCCCGGCCGCCGTCGAGACGGCCATCGCCGTCGTCCGCGACGGTGGTGCGATCAGCCGCGTCGGGGTCCCGCAAGACCCCATGATCTCGTTCGGTCGCAACGAGTTCCTGCGCAACCTCACCCTGACGGGCGGCGTCGCTCCGGCTCGCGCGTACATCGACGAGCTCCTCCCGCTCGTGCTCGACGGCACCATCGAGCCGGGCCGGGTCTTCGACCGCACGATCGGCATCGACGAGGTCCCCGCCGGCTACCGGGCCATGGCCGACCGCGAGGCCCTGAAGGTTCTGGTCCGCATGTAGCCCGCCCGCCCGCCCGCGGCCGGGCTAGCGTGGGCGCGTGACCGACGTGCAGCCCACCATCGCCGAGGCGATCCGCGAATTCGTCGAGCCTCGAGTCGCAGCGCGCATGCTCACGCTGATCGAGTCGGGCACGCCGAAATCCCACCGGAAGCTGGTTCTGATGCTGCCCCACTTCACGGCCCTGAAGCCCTCCCGGGCCCTCCGCCTGGCCGGGTCGGACGATCTCGCCGCTGTTCTCCGAGATCACGGCGACCCTCAGCGCTTCGAGATTCTCTCCGACTCGTCCCAGCTCGACGATCGAGTGATCGATGCATCCGAATTGGTGGCGCGCGCCAACGACGGCCCGGGCATCCTGGCCGTGGCGGATCCCCGGCACCTCGCCGTGTTCTGCGGGGAAGACGCCAACTCCGTGCACCTGCTGACCTGACGGTCGCTCACCCTGACGTGTCTGGCAGGATCATCCCGCCGGATGATGGACCAAACCGTTCCGTCGGGATTAGGGTCTAGCAGGGGATCAAATCCACCAGGGCGAGCATGACCGGTGGCTCTGCAAAACGGGCCGCTGATGATCACTCTCCCGCCGACCGGCCCACTTTCGCAACGACGCGGAAGCGGGCCGGTTCCGTTTCCGCCGGCCGTGCCCGGGCGGCCGCCCGACTCGATCAGACCGTGAATGCCGGCGAGCTCGATGAGCGCGGGGGAATGCCGCTGCCGGTGCTGCCACCCACAAATCGAAGGGGATTTTCGCCCTCCGGCCCGTTTTCTGCGCGAGAAGCGGGTGGAGGGCGAAAATCCCCTTCGATTTCGGGAGGATCGTCGGAACGACAGGCGGCGCAGCTCAGGCGTCGGCGCCCTCGAGCACCTCGTCGGCGCGCTCCGGGCTGCCCTCGGCGAGGCCGCGGGCGATCGCTCCGCGCGAGGCGAACCACATCACGAGACCGGCGACGAGCACGAGGCCTTCGCTGACCGTCAGGGCCCAGATGATGCCGTCGAGCCCGAACCAGAGGTTGGCGAGGATGACGATCGGGATGAACAGGACTCCCTGCGTCACCGACATGACGGTCGCCGGCAAGGCCCGCCCGGTCGCCTGGAACAGCGAGGTGATGAGCCCTGTGAAACCGTTGAAGATCATGGAGACGAGCTGCGCTGTGATGATGATCGCGCCGAGGCCGAGGAGCGACCGGTCGGAGACGAAGAGCGAGAACACCTGGTCGCGGAAGACGAACACGATGATCGAGAACAGCAGCGCGATGGCGCCGACGGTCACCGCGGACGAGCGGATGGAAGCCGAGAGGCGCGCCGCGTCACCCTTGCCGAACGAGTAGGCGAGCAGCGGCAGGATGCCGAGGGTCACGCCCATGATGAGAAACTCCGGAACCTGGGCGATCCGGACGGCGACACCCATGGCCGCGAGCGGACCGTCGCCGTAGTTCGCGGCCAGATTGTTGAGCACGAGCGAGGTGACGATGAGGAAGGCGGACTGCAGCAGCTCGCCGACTCCGACGCCGAAGACGGGCTTCAGAACGGCGGGCGAGAGGGTGAACCACTTCGGAGCCAGGCTCACGTTCTCGCTGTGCCGGGTCAGGTAGGTGACGAAGTACACGATCGTGACGACGTTCGAGAGACCGACGGCGAGCGCGGCACCGGCGACACCCCAGTGGAGCACCAGGATGAAGAGGACGTCGAAGACGAGGTTGGCGACGGTCGAGGCGATCAGTCCGATCATGACCTGGCGTGCCGCTCCTTCGGCTCGGACGATCTGCTCGAGGCAGAAGGCCGCGGCCAGGACGGGCACGAAGGCGAGCATGACGCCGACGAAGGCGCTCGTCGCGGGCACCGCGGCGCCGTGCGCGCCGAGCAGGGCCACGAGCGGGCTCAGAAAGATCAGGCCGGCAGCGCCGACGATGGCCCCCGCGATGACGGCACCCCAGACGGCGAACGACGAGACGTGTTTGATCTCCGCCGCCTTGGCCGGGTCGTTCTCGGCAGCTCCGAGGAGGCGGGAGATCAGCGCGCTGCCACCGACGCCGAAGACACCGCCGACGGCCATGACGAGGCCGAGGATCGGAGAACCGAAGGTGACGGCAGCCAGCAGGATCGGGTCGTGCAACGAGCCGATGAAGCCCGCGTTGATGACGTTGTAGACCGCGCCGACGATCATGGCGGCGGCCATCGGGATGCAGAGGTGAATGAGAGCGCGCACCATCGGTGCGGAGGCGAGGTACCAGCGGTTGGAGCCGACGGTGTCGGCCTGGGGGATTGCGGTGCTCATGAGGTGCTCCTTTCCGGGCGATGCCGGACGAGTTTCAGGGCGCGCCGACGAACGCCGGCGCGGCGAGGAAGAGGTGGGTGAAGGGCGGCGGCTGGGCCGCGGGCGTTACGAGCGGGTCGGCTGCGGGAGAACCGAGGTGATCTTGAGGAGCAACTCGTGAAGGGCTGCCCGCTCCGACTCGTTCAGGGGGCGAGGATCGTCTCCTCGGCTCCGTGCATTGCGGTGTCGAAGCCCGCGATGAGCTCGACGCCCGCTTCGGTGGCGTAGACGCGCTTGCTGCGCTCGTTGCCGCCTTCGGTGCGGCGTTCGATGAGACCGCGAGCCTCGAGCCCCTGCAGGAGGCTCGAGACGCTGGCCGGCGTCGTCCTGGTCATCTCGGCGATGTCGCGCTGGATCGAACCGGGATTCTGGACGAGGAAGCCCAGGGCGAAGCTCTGCTGGTGACTGAGCCCGCGTTCGCGGATCCAGTCCATTCCGGCCTGCTGCTGAGCCCAGCCGATCCACCGGAGCAGCTCGAGATTGCTGGTGAAGGTGATCTCCGGTTCGTTCATGATTAGAAAGCTAATCATTAGAACTCGAACTGTCAAGCCTCAAACTGATTTTTTCCACGATTTTCGAGGCGCGTCGAGAGATGGACGTGCCGCCGACCGTCGGTGAAGCGACACCTCTACCGTCCGGAGGCGCTCGGGGTATCTCGAATCACGTCCCGGCAGCGCCTCGCCCGCTCCTGCCACTCGCGTCGCGGGGCCGTTTCGGAATCCAGCGCCCCAGCGCGGCGGCGGCCGCGAAACCGACGAACCCGGACACGACGATTCCGAGGGCGAGCCCGGCCACACCGGTCACGACCGACAGCAGCACCGGACCGAGAGAGCTTCCGCCGTCGGCGAGTTCGCGCCAGAGCCCCAGGAACGTGGGACGCCCGACCGCGGGGGACGCATCCGAGCCGAGCGTGTTGACAATGCCCGAGCCGATCCCGTTCCCGAAACCCATGACGACGGCGACGAGCGTGAGCACCAGGAAGGTGTGCGTCAGCGGCATGAGCAGGAATGACAGGCCCATCACGATGGTGCAGGGCAGCGCGATCCACTTGCGACCCCAGCGGTCCATCACGTAGCCCGCCGGGTAGAACACGGCGGCGTCGACAGCGCCCGAGATGCCGTAGATGAGCGACGACTGGCTCGGGTCGAGCCCGATGTGGTGCGCCCAGAGCGGGACGACCACCTGCCGGGTCGCGCGGATCGCGGAGAGCAGCAGGATGCCCGTACCCAGGAAGGCGAAGGTGCGCCAGTGGTCGCGGAGCATCGTGAGGGTCGTGACGCGAGGCGCCCGCTCGCCGGGAGCGGGGGATCCTGCACCAGATCGGGCACCGTGTAGGCGATGACGCCTGCGCCCGCGATGGCGACCAGCGCCAGCAGGTAGGCCCCGTCGATGCCGGCCAGCCGGATCAGCCCCGCGCTCGCGAACGGGCCGATGAAGACACCGATGCGCTGGACGCCGCCCAGCGTGGACAGAGCTCGCGCCCGCTGCTCGGCCGGAACCGCTTCGGTGAGGTACGACTGCCGCGCCAGCAGGAAGACGCTCGAGGCCGCGCCGACGAGCAGGACGCCCAGGGTGAAGACGATCAAACCGAGCGGCAGGAGGCAGAGCGCCAACCCCACCGCGCTGAGCGCCGCGGCACCGACCATCGAGCGGCGCTCGCCGAAGCGGGTCGTGACGGCACCCGCGGGGATGTTCGTGACCAGGGAGCCGATGCCGATCATCGCGACGACGAGCGACGCGACGGCCTCGTCGGCGCCGCGCTCGATCGAGCTGATGGCGATCACCGGCAGCATGGCGCCCTGCGACAGCCCGAACAGGACCGAGGGGGCGTAAGCGGCGAAAGCGATGCTGCGGAGAGAGAAGTCGCTGCTCGTCGGGGTGACCATCGACGCCAGTGTATCTCGACGTCGAGACAGTTGCGGAGCGGCCCGCGGTCGTGGCGCGGGCCGCTCCGCCCCGGCTCAGCCCGCGTTGGTGATGTTGTCCTGCAACTCCTTGATGAAGGCGGCTGCCGCGGCCTTCGGTGTCTTCTGGCCGAAGATGACCTGCTGGTTGTAGCGGGCCATCATCGTCTCGATGTCGCTGGCGCCGTTCGGAGTGATCGCCGGGGCCTTGCCCGACTTCTTCACCATGGCGGCGGTGAAGTCGAGACTGAACTTGTCTGCGGTCGACAGCTGCGGCGTGATGGCGGTCTGGATCGCCGGGTTCGACGGCACACCGCGCTCGACGCCGAGGATCTTGCCGGCGTCCTTGTTCGTCAGCAGGAAGTTGACCAGGAGCGCCGCTTCGGCCGGGTGCTCGCTCTTCGACGAGATCGCCCAGTACATCGACGGCTTCGGGTACTGGAATCCGCTGTCGGTGGAGCTGCCGGACGGCCAATTCGCCATGGTGAAGTCGGCGTCGGGGTTCGCGGCGTTGTAGGCCGTGAACTGACCGGCCGGGATGAAGCCCATGGCGGTCTTGCCGGTCGAGAGGTCGTTCTGCTCGAGGGTGAAGCTCGCGCCCTCGGCGATGTGGGAGGCCGACGGCGACGCCTTGTCGGCGATCCAGTCGAGCTCCTGCTGCCAGTAGGAGGTGAGCACGCTCGGCTTCAGCGTCACCTTGCCCGCGCTGTCGAAGACGTTGTTGCCGTGCTGCCGCGCCCAGATGCCGAGCGAGAACGAGTCGGATCCGAACGGCCCGAGGCCGTGGACGGATCCGCCGGACTTCTGGGTGACCTCGGTCGCGAGATCGTCGAACTGCTTCCAGGTCCAGGTGTCCGTGTCGGGCATCGCGATGCCCTCCTTCTTGAGCGCCGCCCGGTTGATGATCACGCCGTTGGGCGTGACTCCGACCGGCATGGCGTAGAGCTTTCCGCCGACCTCGCCCGTCCCGACGACGCTCTTCGGCAGCGCGCTCGACTTCAGGGTGTTCGACACCGTCGAGAGGTCGAGGAGCGCACCGCGCTGGGCGTACGAGGCGACGTAGAGCTGGTCGAACTGGTTGACGTCGGGCATCTCGCTGGCCGCTGTCGAGGTCGCCAGTTTGTCCCAGTAGCCGCTCCAGTCGGTGTTCGACTGGTCGACCGTGATGTTCGGGTACTTCTTCTCGAACAGGGCGATCGCCTTGGTGGTGTTCGAGTTGCGAGCGGGATTGCCCCACCAGTTGAGGCTGATGGTGACCTTGTCCTTCGAGAGCGCCGGCTGATCGCCGCCGCCGTTCGAGCTGCCGCTGCAGCCGGTCGCGAGCAGGGTGAGGGCGGCGGCGGTGGCGGTGATCGCTGCGATGCGCCGTTGCATTCTGGATCTCATCGTGTTCCTTTGCGTGAGGTGGATGGGTGGGGCGGGTGCGTCATTTGCCGCCGGTCGTGGCGATCCCCGGAGGAGGAACCGCTGACCGAACAGGAAGACCAGGAAGACGGGAATGAGCGAGACGATGCTCATGGCGAAGAGGGCGCCGTAGTCCGACGCCGACTGCGAATCGACGAACGAGCGCAGGGCGACCGGCACGGTGTAGAGGCTCGGCTTCGTCACGAAGATGAGCTGGGAGAAGAAGTCGTTCCAGGTCCAGATGAAGGTGAAGATCGCCGTCGTCGCGAGAGCGGGCACCATCAGCGGGAGCATGACCTGGAAGAAGATCCGCGCGTGGCCGGCACCGTCGATCCTGGCCGCCTCGTCGAGCTCCTTCGGGATGCCGCGGATGAACTGGACCATCAGGAACACGAAGAACGCGTCGGTCGCGAGGAACTTCGGCACGATCAGGGGCAGGAAGGTGTTGAGCCAGCCGAGGTGCGAGTAGAAGACGTACTGCGGCACGATCAGCACGTGGATCGGCAGCATGATCGTTACGAGCATCACGACGAAGGCCAGCGTCCGCAGCCGGAACCGCAGCCGCGCGAACGCGTAGGCGGCCAGGGAGCACGAGACGAGGTTGCCGACGACCGCGCCGATCACGACGATGAGCGAGTTCAGCAGGTACCCGCCGAACTGCATGCTGAGCGCGTTCCAGCCCTTGGGATAGTGCGTCAGGTCGAAGGTGTCGATGAGCAGGCCCGAGTGCGTGAAGATGTCGGAGTTCGGCCGGATCGACGACACGACCATCCAGAGAACCGGATAGAGCATCAGCAGCGCGACCACGACGAGCAGGGCGTGCTTGAGGATGCTGCTGATGCGGCGAGAGGTGCCCGGCAGTCGCTTGGGCTTTCGCCCGGACGACGGCGGCGCGGTCTCGGGGACGATGTCGGCGATGCGGGTCGTGGTGTCAGTCATCGTAGAAAACCCAGAACTTCGAGGCCCAGAAGTTGAGCGCGGTGAACACTCCGACGATCACCAGCAGGAACCACGCGAGTGCAGAGGCGTAGCCCATCTGGAAGTTGCCGAAGCCCTGTTGGTAGAGGTAGAGCGTGTAGAAGAGGGTCGAGTCGCTCGGCCCTCCCGTTCCGCCCGAGACGACGAACGCCTGCGTGAACGACTGGAACGCCCCGATGATCCCAAGTACGAGGTTGAAGAAGATGATCGGGCTGAGCAGCGGCAGTGTGATCGACCGGAACTGCCGCCAGCGCGACGCCCCGTCGGTCGAGGCGGCCTCGTAGAACTCCCGAGGGATCTGGCGGAGGCCCGCGAGGAAGATCACCATCGGCGCCCCGAACGTCCAGACGTGCAGCAGGATCAGCGTCGAGAGCGCCGTCTTCGGATCCGCGATCCACGCCGGCCCGTCGATCCCGAAGCGGGCGAGCACCACGTTGACGAGTCCGTTCGAGCCGAAGATGATGCGCCACAGCACGGCGATCGCGACGCTCGCGCCGAGCAGGGAGGGCAGGTAGAGGAGCGAGCGGTAGACGGGGAGCCCTCGGACGCCGCGATCGAGCAGGATCGCGAGAGCGAGCGCCGCCATCAGCTGCAGCGGCACCCCGACCGCCACGTACACGAACGTCACGCCCAGCGAGTGCGCGAGCCTCTCGTCGCCGAGCATCCGCTGGATGTTGGCCAGGCCGGTGAACTTCGGCGCCTGGAGGAGGTTGTAGTTCGTGAACGCGAGGTAGAGCGACACGAGGACCGGCCCGAGCGTGATGCCGATGAGCCCCACGAGCCACGGCGCGAGGAACAGGATCGCGACCTTGTTGTCCCGGGTGTCGGCCTTCCGGTCGGCAGCGTCGCCGCGAGCCTTCCGCACGTTGCGGAGCTCACCGAGCGCGCTCACCTCAGCCTGCCCCGGCGATCGGGCGGCACCGCGCAGGGTGCTGCGTGTCGATGGCGAGATGTCATGATCTGCTCTCCTTTGAGTCGTGATCCTGCGGTTCTTCGGTGGTTCAGGCGGGGTGCTTCCACACGCCGAGCCGGCCGCACATGCCGAACAGCGCGGGTCCTTGGCGGCGGTCGGCCACGACCACGCGGGCACTCGAGAGGTGGCCGGCCGTGCCGCGCGAGAGGGCGTCGAGTCGGGTGCGGGTGGCTTCTGCGTCGTGCTCGACCGAACTCGACCAGAGGCGCTGCCAGTCGGCGACCCGGGGGCGACCAGTCGACCGGCGAGGTCGTAGAACTCCGCGAGGGCAACGGATCCGCGCCGGTCGAAATCGGCCTCCAACTCGGCGAAGCCTTCGAGCGCCAGGTCGCGGCGGGCTCGGGCCGCTCGGCCGACGACCGCCTCCGTGTCGTCGGAGGGCAGAGCGGCTTCGCGCCGGTAGGCCTCCGGGTCGGCGACGATGCGCCGCGGGAAGGTCAGCACCGCGTCGCCCGCCTCCGGCAGGCCGGCATTCTCCATGACCGTCAGGATCCGCAGCCCTTCGACGTTCACGAGGCGATGGATCGTCCCGGGCGCGAACCAGAGCACGACGCCCGGCCGGAGGTCGTGGCGCTCCGGGCCCTCCGGCGTCAGCGTCCGAAGCTCGCCCGCCCCCTCGAGGACGACGTACGCCTCGGTCGAGACCGTGTGGAGGTGCGGCGAACCGCCGTGCAGACCGTCGGGGGTCTCCCAGTCGTAGACCGCGAGATCGCTCACCGCGGTCGAGCCGGGGAAGTGCACGACGCCGGTCACAGGGCGAACTCCTGTCCGAGGGCGTCGAGCTCGGTGCGCTCGCACACGTGATCGACGAAGACGAAGCGGTGGCGCAGCATCACCCTCTCCCCGGCTCCAGCGCGACCTCGCGACCGAACGCGGGCGACGGGGCGATCGCGGCGAAAGGCTCCGCTCGGACGAACCAGGCGAGAGGCACGTCGGCCGACGACGATCCGGCGATGGCCAGGACGGTCGCGCCGCCGTCGCGGTCGTCGTTCTGCGACGACAGGGCCAGCCAGTCGGACTCGACGCCCATCGGGTCGTCGCCGTCCGGCACTCCGGCCGCCGTGACCCGGGCTCCGGTCCACGAGCGGGGACCACGCCAGAACAGCCCGGTGTAGCCGGCCGCCTCGCGGCCGAGCGTGGTGGGGCTTCCGAGGTCGAGCCGCCGACCCGAGACGTTCTCGAGGGAGGTGTCGAAGTCGAAGGCCCACAGCCCTCGCGCGACGTCGACGCCGTGGAAGCGCTGTCGCCGGTGCTCGGCGAACCAGCGTTCTCCGGAGGAGGCGACCCAGTCGAGCGTCTCCGCGAGGGCGACCTCGTCGTGATCCTGCGCGTCCGCCGCGGTGACGCCGTCGTCGAACCCGGTGTGCAGGATCCTGCCCAGGTTCTCCTTCCAGACGTAGCCGGCCCCCGGCGTGTAGGTCGGCCCACCCCAGAAGTTCTCGCCCGACACCTCGGAGAGCGTCATCTGGAGGCCCTTGTGCCAGCGGTGGTCCCAGGGCCGATGCACCGACAGCGGGGCGCCGGACAGGGTGCGGAGAGGGTGCAGGTAGGGCTTGGGCGCCTCTGCGGCCGGGGCGTCGGGCTCGAAGACGTACCGGGCGATCGCGACGTCGCCGACCACGATCTCGACACTCACGCCCGTGTGCCGAACCGTGACGGCGTTGCGACGAGCGAGGCCGCGCTCAGACATGGGCTCGCTCCTCCCTGGCGCCGCTCATCGTCGAGTAGAACGGGTCACTCGCGTCGAGGTCTGTTCGCGCGACCGGCGCCGCCGTCGCTGCCGATCGGTAGATGCCCGCGATGAGCTCCAGGACGCGACGGCCGTCCGCGCCGCTCGACGGCGGACGCCTCCCCTCGGCCATGGCGTCGAGAAGCGCGGTCAACTGAGCGGCGTGCGACGAGCGGATGTCGTCGGTCGGCGGCCACGCGTCGCTGACCGCCCGATCGATCGAGGGCGCCGGCGTCCAGGTCCAGTCGGAGTTGTCGTACCCGTAGAGGTGCTCGACCTCGACCGTCGCGTCGGTGAAGTCGAAGCGGAGATAGCTCGTCTCCCGGGGCGAGAGCAGGCTGTTGACGACCGATGCGACAGCGCCCGACTCGAAGGTGACGATCGCGAACGAGACGTCCTCCGTCTCGACGTCGCGCTCGAGCGTCGCGGTCTGCGCGATCACGCTGGTCCAGTCGCCGAGCAGCGAGAGCAGGAGATCCATCTGGTGGATGCCGTGGCCCATCGTCGGGCCGCCGCCTTCCGTGGCCCACTTGCCTCGCCAGGGCACCTCGAAGTACGACGGCGCGCGGTACCAGAGGGTGTGGCAGACGGCGACCAGCGGTGAGCCGAGTTCGCCGGTGCCGATCTGACGGCGCAGGCGCTGGGCTGCGGAACCGAAGCGGTGCTGGAACACGTAGGAGGCGTAGGGACCGGCGTCGCCCTCGTGCGCGGCGATGTCGTCGTACTCGGCGAGCGAGAGGGTCGGGGGCTTCTCGCAGAGCACCCACGCCCCGGCGTCGAGCGCCTTGACGACGGCGTCGCGGTGGGCAACGGGCGGCGTGCAGACGAGGACCAGCTCGGGGTGGACGCCCTCGAGCATCTCGTCGATGTCACCGTAGACCGCGGGGATGCCCCAGTTCGCGGCGACGGTGCGGGCGCGATCCTGATCGAGATCGGCGATCGCGACGACCGTCGTGCGCCCTCCGAGGCTCTCGAGCGCCGGCAGATGCGCGCCGGACGCGATGCCTCCCGCGCCGACGATGGCGACGCGGACGGGTGGGGACGACTGTGTCACGAGATGCTCCTTCGAATCCGTTGCCGTCAACATAGTGAACGATCACTATTTTGGTCAAGAACTTTTGGAAAGCGCTTTCTGTCCGTAGGATACGGAGGGCGAGCAGGAGGTCAGGTGAGCGTCGAGTCCCAGGGAGCACCGGGGAGAACGCCGAAACGGTCGACCCTCCTCGACGTCGCGCGGAGAGCCGGCCTGTCGCACCAGACCGTCTCGCGGTACTACCGCGACAACGGGGAGGGTCTGAAGGCCGCGACGAAGACGCGCATCGAGAGCGCCATCGCCGAGCTCGACTACCGACCCAACCTCATCGCGCGCTCGATGCGCACCCGGCGCACCGGGCGCCTCGCCATCGTCCTGCCCGGCGGGCGAGCTCTCCACCCCACCGAGTTCCTCAACGCCGCCGCCGAGCTGGCGCGCGAAGAAGGATTCACCGTCGAGATGGTCGGCTACGACGGCGACGCCGCCGAACGCCTCGGCCGTGTGCTCGAACTCGCCGACTGGGGCCAGGTCGAAGGGGTGCTCTCGATCTCGCCGCTCGACGGGGTCGATCGCCGCGCGAGCTCGGTGCCGATCGTCGTCGCCCCCGAGTACGACGACGACATGCGCGCCCTCCGAAACCTCGCCGACGGCGACACGGCCGCCGAGATCATCGAGCATCTGGCCGGCCTCGGCCACCGCACGTTCCTCCACATCGCCGGAGACCTGCGCTGGACGTCGGCGCGCAATCGCCGACGCGTCTACCAGGAGACCATCGACCGCCTCGGCCTCACGTCGTACGGGATCGTCGACGGCGACTGGTCGGCCCAGTCGGGCTTCGACGCCGTCATGGGTCTGCCCGTCGGCTCCGGCGTCACCGCCATCTTCGCGGCGAGCGACCAGGTCGCCGTCGGCGTCGTCCGCGCGGCCTGGCGTCGCGGCTGGAAGGTACCGGACGACCTCAGCGTGTGGGGCTGGGACGACCAGGAGCTCTCGAGGTTCGCCGTCCCCGCCATCTCGACGGTCACCGTCGACAGGGAGCTGGAAGGCCGCTTCGCGATGCGCCGGCTGGTTGCGGCCGTGCGAGGCGAACCCGAACCGCTCGAGGAGCCGAGCCGGAAGACCGTCAACCGGCTCGTCGACCGGGAGTCCGCCGCTCCGGGCCCGTTCGCCGGGCAGCCTCTGCCCCGACGGCGCAGCGCGCGCTGACGAGCCGTCTGGGCGGCGGTTGGCGTCGGGCCGCGGGGCCGGCGGAGAGGCGTCAGGCCGCGGGGCCGGGAGGCGTCAGACCGCGGCGTCGGGTGGGAGCCGTCAGGCCGCGGTGTCGAGTGGGAGCCGTCGGGCCGCGGCGTCGGAGGGGCGCCAGGCCGCCGGGCCGGGTGGACGCCGTCAGGCCGCGGGGCCCGCGGCGACCGGCCGACGGCGGTGCGCAAGACGCGTGACGAGAACGATGCCGACGGCCACGAGCACGCCGATCGTCGTCTCGAGCGCGCGGTCGCCGGCGAGCTGCGCGACCGGAACGGGCGAGGCCAGGTGCGACAGCAGGAGGGCCAGGGGTGTCAGCCCGATCACCGTGAGGCCGTAGTTGCGGAGGACGAAGAGTTCGGCGAACGCCTGCAGCACGACGACGATCGCGAGCATCACGCCGTCCGACGGATTCGCCTCGAGGATGAGCAGCGCGACCGCGACGCCGATGAGCGTGCCGACGAATCGGTGCGTGGCCCGGGTGAGCTGCGCCCCGAGCGTGACGCCGACCAGGGGAACGGTCGCCGACACCGCCGCCCAGTAGGGGTGCCCGATGCCGACCAGCGTGGCGATGCCTCCGGCGACGAGCGGCCCGGCGGCGAACCGGATCGCGTCGGCGCGGACGCCGGGCGCGCCGAGCAGCGCGCGCCAGGTCAGAACGGGTGGCCCGGGTGTCTTGGTGCCCGCGCGGCCGGCGGGCGTGAAGCGACCGAGCTGCCCGAGGCCGACAGAGAACAGGACGGCGAGAGCGCAGAGCACGAACGCCACGGGGATGTTCGACACCGGCTGCGCGATCGACGAGGTGGCGCCCGAGGCGAAGACGAAGAACAGCGAGCCGAGCGGTAGCCAGCCGTTCTTGCGGGAGAGCAGGAGCCCGATGCCCGACGAGACCGTCATGGCGGCGACGGCGAGCAGCGACCCCGCTGCGACGGCGCCGACGGCCGTGCCGAGTGTGATGGTCGCGACGATCGTGGCGCCCGAGCCGAGCTGCATGCGCGCGCGATCGCGGTAGCCCTGGTGCCGCCCGAAGACCGAGGAGAACGCCCCGAACGCGAGGAAGAGCACCCAGTCGAGGTGCCCGAGCTGCCAGGCGATGACGAGCGGCACGCCCATCGACAGGGCCGCTCGCAGGGCGACCCAGTGCGCCCGGTTGTGGGCCCCGACGCGAACCGTCTCACGAACCCAGGAGCCGAACGGAGAGACGACTCCGATGACCCCGGTCGTCGCCTCGGTCACAGCAGCCCTCTTCTCAAATCGTTCGTGTACGAACTAGACTAGGCGCAGGATCACCGAAAGGCAAGGGCGCACGATGCTCCACGACGAGTTCTTCCACATGATGCGACGCATCGTCCAAGAGCACACCTCCCGGTGGCAGGAGGCCGGCATCCCGGTCACGAAACCGCAGTACGCGGTGCTGCGGGCCATCGACGAGTCTCCCGGCTCGGAGCAATCGGCGATCGGCGCCGCGTCTTCCACGACGAAGGCGACCCTCACCGAGATCCTGGGGCGTCTCGAGTCGACCGAACTCATCCGACGCCGCACCGACCAGGTCGACCGGCGCAAGCGGTACGTCGAACTCACCCCGGCCGGCACGGCGCTCCTCGCCACCGCGAGGGGTCAGGCGACCGTCGTCAACGAGAGTTTCCTCATGCACCTCGGCGCCGCCGACCGGGCCACGCTGCGCGCGCTCCTCCGGCAGCTCGAGGGTCGCTGATCCTGCCCTCCCCGCCCCCGCCCCGCCTCGCCCCGTCTCGCCCCGTCTCGCCCCGCCCCCTTCCCCGTCTCGCCCCGTCTCGCCCCGCCGGAAATCGAAGGGGATTTTCGCTGGACGCTCGATCCTGCCGCCTGGAGCGCTGCCGCCAGCGAGAATCCCCTTCGATTTCGGGAAGGAAGGAGGGAGGGACGGCAGCGGAGTGCGCAGAAGGGCGTCAGACCGTCGGCGGGTCGGCGACGGCGCGCGTCACGCTCCCCCGCGACACGAGGAAGACGACGAGCAGGATCACGCCGACGAAGATCACGACGATGTTGCCGAGACTTGCGACCGACGCCAGCGCGCCGGGTGCGGGATGCCTCGACTGCATGAAGATGGTCGGGTCGGTGCTGGCATGCAGCAGGATCGGCGCGATCAGGGTGCGCGTCACGCGGAGGGCCAGGTACATGCAGACGCCGAAGAAGAACGTGTAGACCACCTGCACGAGGGTGGGCCCGAACGCCTGCCCGGTGAACAGGTTGACCGAGTGCAACAGGGCGAACAGGGCCGCTGACACCAGCGCGACCGCCACCTCGGAATGCCCGCTCTCACGCATGATCCGCACGACGTAGCCGCGGGTCAGGACCTCTTCGGCGAAACCGATCAACAAACCGGTCAACAACCAGGTGAGCACCCAAGCGGCCGTGGTCGTGGAGTAGTCGATGCTCGCGAGGCGCAGGATGTTGAACAGGAGCACGACGATGACCGCGATCCACATCCAACCGCGTCCGCCGATGCGTTGACGGGCGAACAGGCCCCGCAGCCAGCCGACGGTGGCGCCGAAGACGACCAGGATGATGCCGCCGAAAAGAATGGGGACGGTCAGAAGGACGAGCACGTAACTGACCGAGTCGGGGCCGCCGATGGATTTCACGAACGGCCCCATCAACAACGAGGCGGCCTCGTAGAGCACCAGATATCCGACCGCGAGGACGATCGCCTTCCACCAGCGCCCGTGGTTCCAGAAGGACTTCCACCGGGATCCGCCCGCCCCGTCGCTCATGTCGCTCATGTCGCACCTCCCCGTTCGGCACTCAGTAGACCATGCGGTCTCCGCGACTGACAAGCGGCCGCGGACCGTCCCCGCAGACGGTCGTTCCGCGTCGAACGCCCCTCCGGAAATCGAAGGGGATTTTCGCTGGCGGCAGCGCGCCAGGCGGGAGGATCAGGCGTCCAGCGAAAATCCCCTTCGATTTCTGGAGGGAGGGGGCGGCAGGAGAGGGGGCGGGCGGGCCTAGCCGGCGGCGAGGCTGTCGTTGCGGGCGCGGATCGCCGCGTCGGTCTCGGGGAAGAACGAGGCCAGCCCGAAATCGACAGCGGCGGCCTGGATCTGCTCGACGACGGGACGAAGGCTCAGTTCGTACTCGTGGAAGGCGCCGTCGATGTCGCCACCCGCCGTCTGGAAGGCGTCGAAGAGGGCGGTCGCGCCGATGATCGCCAGCGATCCACCCATCCCCGCGGCAGGAGACGCGCAGTAGCCGGCATCGCCGACCAACGCCACACGGCCCGAGGTCCAGTGCGGCATTTTCGTCTGACTGAGTTTGTCGAAGTAGAAGGTGTCGGCGTCCAGCGCTTTGTCGAGGAAGTCGGTGAACGGGGCGCCGGCATCGGCGAACCGTGCGCGGACGATGCCCTTCTGCTGCTGAGCGTCGCGGTAGTCGTACGAGAGCTCGTCGTCCGAGTGGAACAGGAACGAGATGTCGGTCTTGTTCTCGTACGCGTTCAGCATCAGCGTCCTGCCGGGCGTGCTGAGGATGCGCGTGGTGTCCTGCTCGATGAGCGTCTCGTCGACGATCGCGACGGTGAAGTAGTTGTTCAGGAAGGTGCTGAACTCGGCCTCGGGCCCGAAACGCAGCCTCCGCACCGTGGAGTGGTTGCCGTCGCAGCCCAGCACGATCTCGAAGTCGCCTTCGGACCCGTCCCGGAACGATGCCCGAACCGCCTGCGGAAGATCGGTGAGCTCGTGGATCGACTTCCCGAAGAGAACCTCGACGTCGTCTTCGAGGGCTGCGAACAGGATCGCGAGGAGATCGTCGCGAGGGATCTCGTACCCGTCGACCGGCCGACCAGCATCGGCCGGTTCGGGCTCGAGGCGCGCGTCGACCCCTCCGTCGATGTTCGTGAACTCGACCGTCCGCGGCGGCAGACTCCTGTCTCGGATCGCCTCCAGGAGACCCATCCGATCGACGATGTCGATCGTCTCGTCGCGGATGTCGACCGGCGTGCCGCCCTTCTTCAGCTCGGAGCCCACTTCGACGACGGTGACCCGATAGCCCAGCCGGCGCATCCAGAAGGCGGCCGTCAGCCCCGCGAAGCTCGCCCCGGAGATCAACGCCCTGGGGGCGGCCGATCTCGTGGATTCAGGTGTCGATGTCATTCTCTTCCTCCGTCATGATGAGCCGAACAAATCTTTTAGTGACTCTAACATTTGTTCGACCCAAATGGCTGTACTAGCTTCTGTGCATGACGAAAGTGCAGGGGCTTCGCGAGAGGAAGAAGGCGCAGCAGCGCGAACTCATCGCCGACACGGCTGCGGCCCTCTTCGGGGAGCGCGGGTTCGACGCCGTGTCGATGGCCGACGTGGCCCGTGCCTCGAATGTCTCCGATCAGACGGTCTACAACTACTTCCCCACGAAGCCCGACCTCGTGCTGGACCGTGCCGACGACTACCGGGAGCGCTATGCGCGAGCCGTCCGCGAGCGATCCGACGATCAGAGCCCCGCCGAGGCCCTCGGGCCGCTCGTGTCGATCGACGTCGACATCTACCTCGGCGAAGATCCCGCCCTGGCGAAGGGCGAGTTCCCGGCCCTGTGCCTCCAGAGCGCTGGCCTCCGCCGCTTCGCCCTCGAGCTGCGCGAGCAGCAGGGCGAGGAGTTGGCCGACGCCCTGGCCGAAACCGACCCGGGCATTCCCGGCATCGTCGCTCGAGTGCACGCCGCGGCTCTCGTCTCGGTGATCCAGAGCGTCACCGACGCCATCGGCCGCGCCGTCATCGATGGCAGCCCCGCGCGGGAAGCGGCGCCACGAATGACACACGACTCGGCCATCGCCCTCGGCCACTTGGATCGGGCCTTCCGGCTTCTTCGCCCGCCGCGCTGATCAGCGCGGAGCGCCGGCCGAGCGCCGCGGGCCGGCCGTGCCCCGCGGGCCGGCCGAGCCCCGCTGGCCGGCCGAGCGCTACGGCCTAGCCGATGAGGTCCAGGACGACGGCGCCGGGCGTCGCGGGGACCGTCACGGCGAGGCCGTTCGGCTCCTCGGACACTCGCGCGCCCCGATCGATCGGGTGCAGGATCGTCGCTCGGCCCTCGAGCGGCAGGAGCACCGTCGCCGTGCCGCCCCGTCGGAACACCGCGACCACGCTCCGCTGCCCGGAGCGCAGGCCGAGCGCGAGCCATTCGTCCTGCCAGCCGGGAAGCCCGAGGGGCCAGAACGGCACGGCCGCGGGGATGAACGACTCGAGGCTCGCGTGGACGCTCAACGCCGCCTTCACGCGCGCCAGCTGGGCCGGCGAGAGCAGGTCGAGGCGGCCGCCGAGGTGCACTCGCGTCAGGACGGACTGGATCATCGTGAAGTCGTTGAGGTCGTCCGAGTAGTGCGGCTGCGGGTACGACCACACCGCCGCCTGCTCCGGCACGATGACCGACGGGGCGGCGCACGCGATCATCGCGTTCAGGACCGGGTCCTCTTGATCGCTCGTCGACTGCAGGTCGGTGACTCCGAGCTGAGCGGGATCGGCCCGCATCCCGCCCGACGCACAGTTCTCGAGGAGCAGCCCGGGGTGGCGTTCGCGCACGGCCTCGAGCCAGGCGAGATACGCCCGCTCGTGGCCGATCAGCCCTGCGCCGAGGCTGGACGCGTCGACGTCCGTGCCCTCGCCGATGTTGACGTTGTAGTCGAGTTTGAAATAGCCGATGCCGTGCTCGGCCACCAGCCGGTCGACGACGGCGTCGAGGCGCGATCGGACGGCCGGGTGCCGGAAGTCGAGGTGGTAGCGGCCCTGTTCGGCGACCGGCCGGCCCGCGCGGCGGAAGAACGCCTCGTCGGGGAGATCGCCCAGCGCCGACGAGTCGACACCCATCACCTCGGGCTCGAGCCAGAGACCGGGGATCATGCCGAGATCGCGGATCCGACGGGTCACCTCGACGAGACCGTTCGGGAACCGCGCGCGCGACTCGCGCCACTCGCCGACGGTCGACCACCAACCGGCGTCGTCGGCGTACCAGCCGGCGTCGACGACGAAGATCCGCGCGCCGACGGCGGCGGCGCGCTCGATGATCGGCAGGAGGGCCTCGGTCGACGGATCGCCCATCAAACAGTTCATGTAGTCGTTCGCGATCACCGGCAGCTCGACCGCCCCGGCCGCGCGTGCCGCTCGCCGGTGCCCGGTCAGCGCGGCGATCCCGTCGTCGACGTCGCCGACCACCGGGGCGACGACTGCGCGCACCGACGAGAACGACTCGCCCGGGAGGAGCTGCTGCGACCAGTGGTGCTGGCGGAAGGTCGGACCGCTGAGGGAGAGGGCGACGTCGCGTCCCACGTCGTCGAGCTCGGCGTTCCACGGCCCGTTGTGCTCGAGCTGCCACATCCAGAGCTGTCTCGACTCGCGATCCTGCACCGCCCCCTGCGGGAAGTGGGTGCCGGTGGACCAGCTTCCGAGAGCACCGAAGGAGTACGAGGTACGGGTCGAGCTGGTGGGGTGCGGGATCCCCGCGTCGACGAGTCCGACGTCGGCCAGCGACTCGTCGCGCCAGCGGTACTCGGCCGTCCAGGCCATCAGACAGGTGTGCACGCGCAGTCTCCGGAAGACGTCGGCCTCGACGGCTTCGGCGAAGCCGCCCAGAACGAGCGAGCTGAGATACTCGACCGCCACCGGCCCGGCGCCCTCGTTGGTGACGTGGCTCGCGATGGCGACGGTTGTGGGGGTTGTCGACTCGATCGTGGTGACCACGACCAGTCCGGTCTCAGGATCGCGCTGGGTGACCGAGAGCCTCCGGGCGTCGGCGACGCGCTCCACGAGGCGCAGTCGTGAGGTCGCCGCGTAGTTCCGGTGGCGGGTTCCGTGGCTGTGACGCACGTGCGACTCCCCGCGAACGAGAGCTCGACCAGCGGGGTGACGCGGGGCCGGGGTGGGCGCGACGCGTCGAAGGCGTCGGCCGACACGAGGCCGACCAACCGAACCGGACCGTCGTCCGCGAACTCCAGGCGGACGACGACGTCACCGAGCCGGTGATCGAGCGAGACGGCCTCGGCGACCGGTGCTGTCGCCATGCTCAGGCGCGCCCGAGGACACCGTCGACGCGGCGCACGATCCCGAGCGGGTTGCCCTCTCGGAGAGCCTGCGGAAGCACCGACTCCGGGGCGTCCTGATAGGCGATCGGCCGCTGGAACCGGCGCGCGGCCGTCGTCCCGACCGACGTGTGGATCGAGGTCGTCGCGGGATACGGGCCGCCGTGCTGCTGCGACCAGGTCACCGCCACCCCGGTCGGCCAACCGGCGAAGAGGAGACGGCCCGCCTTCGCGCGAAGGGCGGCCACGAGATCGTCGACGATCTCTCCGGCGTCGGCGTGGAGGGTTCCCGTGAGGCTCCCCGGGACGGCGGCGAGACCGGCCAGCAGCTCGGAGCGGTCACCGTAGCGCACCAGCAGCGTGACCGGCCCGAAGCACTCTTCGAGCAGGACGTCGGGGCGGAGCAGGATCGACGCCACGTCGGTCTCGAGGACCACCGGCGTCGCCGAGTCGGGCTGGGTCGACTGCGCAGGATCGCCGGACACGACGTCCACCCCGGAGTCGGCGGCGAGAGCCGCGAGCCCGCGGGGAAGCCGGTGCGGATCGACTCGGTGAGCAGCGGCGCCTCGAGCGACGGGACCGCGGCGGCGAGGTCGCGGCGGAACGCCTCCGCCGACTCGGCGGGCACGAAGACGACGCCGGGTTTGGTGCAGAACTGCCCCGCGCCCATCGTGAACGACCCGGCCAGTCCTTCGGCCAGTTCGCGGCCGCGAGACGCTGCCGCGGAGGGCGTGACGACGACGGGGTTGACGCTTCCGAGTTCGCCGTAGAACGGGATCGGGACGCTGCGTCGCACGGCGCGGTCGAAGAGGGCGCGACCTCCTGTGACGGACCCGGTGAAACCGACCGCGGCGATGTCGGGGTGCTCGACCAGGGCGATCCCGGCGTCCTGCCCCTCGATCAGGGTGAGCAGCCCGGCCGGCGCGCCCTGGGCGTCGAGAGCCGCACTCACCAGGTCGGCGATCCGGCGGGAGAGACGGGGGTGACCGGGGTGGGCCTTCACGACGGCCGAGCAGCCGACGGCGAGCGCCGAGGCCGTGTCTCCGCCCGCCACGGAGAAGGCGAACGGGAAGTTCGACGCGGCGAACACGGCGACGGGCCCGAGCGGGACGAGAAGGCGGCGGAGGTCGCCGTGCGGGGGCACGGCCGCCGCGTCGGCGTGGTCGATGGTCGCCTCGAGATAGGACCCCTCCCGCAGTACGGCCGCGAAGAGGCGCAACTGCGCAGTGGTCCGTGCCAGCTCTCCGGTGAGTCGCGGGGTGCCGAGGTGGCTCTCCTCGTCGGCCAGCGGGACGAGCTCGCGCGCGTTCTCGTCGAGCCGGTCGGCCGCGGCCTCGAGCCAGGCGGCCCGCACGGTGTCCGGTGTCTCGGCGGCCACCTCGGCGGCTGCCGTGGACAGCGCGACGAGGCGCTCGAGTTCGGTGGTGCTGGTCTCGTGGAGGAGCGTGCTCATGAGATGGCCCTTTCGTGCGCGGAGGAGTGGACGGTGCGCGGGATGCTGTCGGGGTGGAAGCGGAAGCCCAGCCCTGGCCGGTCGCCGACACGGAGCCGGCCGCCCGCGAGGGTGACGCCGGTGGGCTCGGCGAGGAACCCGAGTCGCTCGAACGACGCGTCCTCGACGTCTTCCACCCAGGTCTCGACGGGCGCGGCCAGCGCGAGATGCCCCGAGAGCTCCGGCAGGAGGTGGGGCGCCACGGTGAGCGAGTGGGTTCTGGCGAGGTCGGCGATCGCGAGATAGGGGGTGATCCCGCCGACCCGGACCACGTTCGGCTGGACGACGTCGACAGCGGACGCGGCGATGAGATCGCGGAAGCGGTGCACGGTGTGGCAGTTCTCGCCCAGGGCGACGGGGATGTCGATCGAGGCCCGCAGGTTCGCGTAACCCCAGGTGTCGTCCGCTCGGAGCGGCTCCTCGAGCCAGTCGATCCCGAACGGCGACAGGGCGGCCGCGGCCCGCCGCGCGGTCGGGAGATCCCAGCGCTGATTCGCGTCGACCATGAGCCGCCGGTCGGGCCCGAGGACCTCGCGGACGGCGGCGACGCGGTCGACGTCCTCGGCGAGATCCGGCCGGCCCACTTTGATCTTGGCGCCCGTGTAGCCGCTGCGGACCCACCGCTGGGCCTGCGCGACCAGCTCGTCGAGGGGATAGTGCAGGTTGACGCCGCTCCCGTAGACGGGCGCCGACTCGCGTCGTCGGCCGAGGGCGTCGGCGAGGGGGCGATCGGCGAGTGTCGCAGCCCGATCCCAGAGCGCGAGATCGACGCCGGCCATCGCGATCGTGGTGAGTCCGCCCGATCCTGCCTCGTGGAGGTGTGCCCACAGGTCGGGCCAGAGGGTCGACGCCTCGGCGGGCCGGCCGAGCACGAAGTCGCGGATGTCGTTCTCCAGGAGAGCGATGATCGCCGTGGCGCCGATGGTCGGCGTCCAGGAGAATCCGGTGCCCGACGTGCCGTCGGCCGCGGTCACGATCACTTCGACGACGTGCATCTCGCGGACGGTGTCGCCCCACGGCCGCACCAGCTCGCGCGTGAGCGGCCGGGCGGTCAGGCCGGTGATCGCCGGCGCGGTCGGGTGCGGAGTCGTCACGGGCGCTGCAGGATCGGCTCGTGGTCGGTGACGAACGCCCGACCCGCGGCCAGGATGCGCTCGAGTTCGGCGAGCTGAGCCTCCGTCGGGTCGACGAGAGGAGGCCGGACCGAACCGACGGGCAGGCCGCCGAGCCGCAGACCGGCCTTGATCAGCGAGACCCCGAAGCCCGGCGTCTCGTCGCGCAGCCGGACCAGCGGGGAGTAGAACGCGTCGAGGAGGGCCAGACGGCGATCCTCGTCGCCCGCGCTGTACGCGCGGTAGTGCTCTCTCGCGATCTCCGGAGCCATGGCGAAGGCGGCGGAGGAGTAGAGCGGCATGCCGAGAGCGCGGTAGGCCCCCTGCGTGAGCTCGGCCGTGAGGAGCCCGTTGAAGAACTGGAAGTCGGTGCGGCCGGTCGCGCGGACGGCGAGCGCGATCTCCTGCGCCAGTCCGATGTCGCCGGTTCCGTCTTTGAAGCCGATCACCTTGGGATTCTGCGCGAGGTGTGCCATGGCAGCGGCCGTGAACCGGGCGCCGCCGCGGTGATAGACGATGACCGGCAGCTCGGTGGCCGCTGCGATGGCCTCGACGTAGGCGATCGTGCCGGCGATCGGACCGGTGACCAGGTAGGGCGGGAGCACGAGGAGGGCGTCGGCCCCGGCGGACTGCGCGGCGCGGGCGAGCTCGAGCGCGGTGCCGAGCGAGCCGCCCGCCCCGGCCACGACCGGGATCCTGCGATCCGTGTCGCGGCGGACGACGTCGACCGTCGTCGCGACGACGGCTGCGGCTTCGGTGACCGACAGCGCGTGGATCTCACCGGTGCCGCAGGCGGGGAAGACACCGCCCGGACCGAAGGGCAGCCGCGACGCGACGTGCTCGGCGAGCAGGTCGAGGTCGACGGCGCCCGAGTGGTCGAACGGGGTGACGGGGAAGAACAGGATGCCGTCGAAACGGATGTCGGTGGTCACGCGTGACTCGATTCTGCGGGTGCGGGAGGGGCGGCGGAGACGGAGGGGGCGGAGGGCGCGCCGGCGGACAATTCGGTCCGCCAGCTGCGGACCGGCCGCCAGCCGAGGAGGTCGGCCGCACGCTTCGAGGAGAAGGCCGGCGCGAACGAGGCGAGGGAAGCGGCCTGCGACTCGGTCCCGGGCAGGTAGCGGGGCACGAGGGTGTCGAGCGACTCCCGCGCGAGGGCGTCGGCGGCACCCACGAAGAACGTCGAGCCGTTGGGAATCCGGTCGGCCCCGCGCAGCCAGGCCACCACGAAGTCGCCCGCGTCACGGGCATCGACGTAGTTGAAGAGCGAGACGGCGGCGTGCTCGGGGTGATCGAGTCGCTCGCGCACCGTGTGACCCTGCTGCGTGGGTGCGCCCTCCCACTCCTCGGGGGAGATCACGAAGCAGGGCCGGAACACGCCGTACCGCACGGCGTCCCCGTCGCGCACGACCGCCATGGCGATGATCTCCTCGATCACGCGCTTCGAGAGCGAGTAGGCGTTCCACGGGGCGAGCGGGTGGTCTTCGTCGAGCGGGAGGTACTCGGGCCGCCAGCCGTGCGGGGCGCCGTAGCCGACGACGGTGGGCGAGCTCGCAGCGAGCAGCCGCGTGGCTCCGACGACACCGGCGGCCTCGACGACGTTGTAGGCGATGGCCGTGTTCGTGCGGAAGATGACGTCCTCCGGCGCACTGAACGGGACGGCGATCGCAGCGAGGTGCACCACCGACTCCGGCCGGATCGCCTCGAAGGCTTCGATCGTCGCGGCGTGATCGGTGAGATCGACGGTCACCTCGCGGAAGCGGTCGGTGCCGATGGGAGCACGGTCGAGCGAGACGACGTCGTGGCCGGCGGAGACGAGCACGTCGGCGACGCTGCGACCGAGGCGACCCGACCCGCCCGTGACGATGATCCTGCTCATGCCTTTTCCGTAACCGCGACGCGGTCCGCGGCGAGCGACTTCGTCAGGTCGACGCCCAGCCCGAGGTCTTCGACCCGGACGGCCTGGCCGGTACGGAGCGACTCGTTGCCGGCGATGCCCACGGCGACCGAGCGGAGTCCGTCGAGCCAACCGGCCGGACGGCCGAGCGGGTCGTCCTCCGGGCCGTCGAACACGTCTCGGAGCAGGAGCGCGTCGCCGCCGCCGTGCGCACCGCCGTCGTTCGGGATCGGGATCTCTTCGGCCACTCCCCAGTGGTTCTGCACGACGAGGCGTTCGCGCTGGGGTCGGACGCTCTCGGCTCGGTCGCCCTCCGGGCGGGCACTGGGGTCGATGGCGTCGGCATCGAGCACCGATCCCCGCTCGACGACCGTCAGTTCGGCCCGTCCCTTCGTCCCGTTGATCGACACGACGTAGCCCTCCCACGGCGAGTGGGCGTTCAGCGAGTACGACATGCTGGCGCCCTTCTCGTAGTCGACGACGAGCGACAGGTTGTCTTCGATCGTGATGCCGTCGCGGAAGACGTCCTGGTCGCGCCGGTAGCCGTCGAAGTGCTCGTTGTCGAGGTAGAGCGCCTCGAGATCGGGGTCTGTCCGAAGGTCGAGGAGGAACGGGTCGCGGTCGCTGCCGTCGACGGTGCCTCGCTCGGGTCGATCGCCCAGGCCGCGACGCCTGGCCTGCTCCGCCCCGTAGAACCGGAGCCCTCCGCTGGCGAACACGCGCGTCGGCACGTCGTCGATCCACCAGTTGACCAGGTCGAAGTGGTGCGACGCCTTGTGGATCAGGAGGCCGCCCGAGTTCGCCTTGTCGCTGTGCCAGCGGCGGAAGTAGTCGGCGCCGTGATTGGTGTCGAGCACCCATTCGAAGTGGACGCTCGTGACCTCGCCGATGCGCCCCGAGGCGACGACCTCTTTCAGCGCCGTGTTGCGCGGCGAGTAGCGGTAGTTGAAGGTGACGACGACGTCTCGCCCAGTCGTCTGGACGGAGTCGACGATCGAGCGGGCTCCGGTCACATCGATCGTGAGGGGCTTCTCGACGACGACGTCCGCGCCGGCGGCGTGCGCCCGCACGATCATCTCGGCGTGGGTGCGGTCGGGAGACGTGACGATCACGCGGTCGATGTTCTGCTCGCGGATGACGCGCTCGAGATCATCCGGGCCGGACAGCAGCGGCCGGGGAGCTCCAGCCTTTTCGACGGCGTCGGCGTGCAGCGCGAGCCGTCCCGGGTTGACGTCGAACAGAGCGACGAGGTCGCCCGCGTTCGCGTGTTCTCCCGTGAGCGCGCCCACGTACATGCGTGCCCGTGATCCTGCGCCGATGAGCGCATATCGAGTCGTCATCGAGACCCTTCCAGTCGCCTGGTCGTGTGAGAAAGCGTTTTCTCACTTTGTTTCAGTCAGTGAACCAGGTCATCTCGGGAGGGTCAAGCCCTCGGGGCGGCTAGCATGCTGCATGATGAGGAAGGGTTTCCTGACAGCCCGAAGGGACCGCATGACGCGAACGACCGGCAAGGCCTCCCCCATCTCCGCCGTGGCGGAACGGGCCGGGGTCTCCGTCTCGACGGTGTCGCGGGTGATGAACGGTCACGCGACGGTGGACCGTGCCATCGCCGACCGCGTCCGTGCTGCAGCCGCCGCCCTCAACTACGCCCCCAACCCGCTCGCGCGATCGCTCGTGATGGGGAGGACCACGACGGTGGCGGTCCTCGTTCCCGACCTGGGCAACCCCACCTTCCAGAGCATGCTTCAGGGAGTGAGCCGTGCGGCGGCGAGAGACGGCTACCGGATCCTCGTCGCGGACTCCGCCGAGACGATCAGCGAGGAAGGCATTCTCGCGGTGGAGATGCGGCGGCGCTGCGACGCCATCGTCCTCTGTGCACCCCGCATGCCGGCCGCCCTTCTGGCCGATCTCCTGCCCGAGTTGATGCCCGCAGTCCTGATCAATCGCCCCGCTGCGGTCGGTCTGGCGCCGACCGTGACCGCCGACTACGAAGCCGGAATCCGCCCCCTCGTCGAGCATCTCTACGCTCTCGGGCATCGCACGCTGGCATACCTCCAGGGCAAACCCGAGAGCGCGTCGAACGCGGCGCGCCTGCGAGGCCTGGCAGCGTTCTGCGAGGCCCACCCTGATGCCGAGCTGCTGACCGTCGACGGAGGAACCGCGTTCGAAGACGGACATCGAGCCGCCGCCGACCTGGCCGGATCTCGATTCACCGCGGTGCTCGCGTTCAACGACCTCGTGGCGATGGGGCTGCTGAGCGGGCTGGCCGAACTGGGCGTCCGAGTTCCGGAGGATCTCTCGGTCACCGGATTCGACGACATCCCGCTCGCTCGCTACACGACACCGCCGCTGACCACCGCCTCCGTGCCGGTTCTCGAGCTCGGCGAACAGGCGTGGAGGCGGCTTCACTCGCTGATCGTGAACGAGACGCCGGCCGACGATGTGGACTATCGCCCTCATCTCGAAGTGCGACGGAGCACGGCACCACCGGCCACCCCGAGGAGCAGAACATGACCACCACCCCCGATACCGGCGAGTACGCGCTCAAGCGCGCTCGGCTCCAAGCGATCCTCGAGGCACGCAACACCTCGACGCTGGTCCTCACGTCACCCGGTGTCCTCGGCTGGCTGTTCGGCGGCGCGCGGGTGCAGGTCTCGCTCGTCGGCGAGCCCGTTCTTGCAGCCGTCGTCCGCCGCGACGGGAACGACACGGTTCCGATCTTCATGAACGAACGCGCCCGCTTCGAAGACGAAGAACTGCCGCTCGGCCTCCCCCTGGTGTCCGTTCCGTGGGACGCCCCGCTGTTGGCACCGCTCCGCTCGACCTTCGGAGACGAGATCCTGCGCGAAAACGAGGTGGCCGGAGAGTTGCAGGCGGCGCGCGCGGCCCTCGTTCCGGCCGAGGTGGATCGCTACCGCCGCCTGTGCCGGGAGGTCGCGGCGCTGATGTCGACGGTGCTCGCCGGTGTTCGACCGGACGACACCGAACGCCAGGTCGCCGCCCGGCTGGCCGGTGGTCTGGTTGCCCTCGGGGCCGATCCCCTCGTCGTTCTCGCGGCTGGTCGAGACCGCCTCTCGTACCGCCACCCGCTGCCGACGACGGGGCCGATCGGCGCCGTGGCCATGGTCGTCGTCTGTGCTCGACGGCAGGGGCTCATCGCCAACGTCACGCGCTGGATCCGATTCACGCCGGCCACCGCAGAAGAGGAGGATGTCCAGCGCCGCCTCTTCGAGGTCGAGCACGCCTTCTTCGCGGCGACGCGTCCGGGCGCCGTCCTTTCGGACGTGTTCGCGGCGGGGACGGCCGCCTACGCCGAACAGGGATTCGCAGCCGACGAATGGACCAGACACCACCAGGGCGGACCGACCGGCTACAACGGCCGCGATCCTCGAGCCGGCGCCTCGGCGGACGGCCTCGTGGTGAGTCACCAGGCTTTCGCGTGGAACCCCAACGTTCCCGGTGCCAAGGTCGAAGACACGGTGCTGGTCGGGAATGGCGACCCCGAGGTCCTGTCGGTCGCCGCGGACTGGCCGACCCTCACCGTCAGCGGGCTCGCCCGGCCCCTCGTGCGGGAGCAGTGACGCAGCAACCGTGCGTCCCGTCTGACGGTCAGATCTCGACGTCGCTGCCCATCGTGACCGTCTGCTGCGGCGGCAGCATGAAGAGCGCGGCCGGGTCGGCGGCGTTGTGGGCGAGGCTGACGAAGAGCTTCTTGCGCCACGCCACCATGCCCTTGCTGTCGGGCCGGAATCGCAGGCCGCCCCGCGAGATGAAGTACGACGCCCCCTCGATGTCCTTCGGATCCAGATCCAGGATCTCGTTCAGGCAAGCCGCGTGGAGGGCGTGCGGGAGGTCCTGGTCATCGGAGAAACCGAACTTCACGGTGATGTGCTCGATGCCGTCGTCGGTGTAGCCGAGGTCGTCGCGGGTGAACGCCTTGGAGTGGGGCACGTGGGGCACGCTCGCCGTGAGCACGGAGACGATGATCACGCGGTCGTGCATCACGTGATTGTGCTCGACGTTCGCCCGGAGCGCGAGCGGGGTGGTCTTTGTTGGGGTGCGGGAAGATCGCGACACCCTGCACTCGCGGGACGTGCGTCGTGTTGACCTGCTCGATGAAGTCGTCGAGGGATCCCTCGAGCTCCTGGCGCTGCTCCTGGACGAGCTGTCGTCCGCGCCGCCAGGTCGTCATGACCGTGACGACGGACAGCGCGATGAGGAGCGGCACCCACCCGCCGTGGATGATCTTCGAGAGGTTCCCGGCCAGGAACGTCAATTCGAGACCACCGAAGACGACCGCGGCGAGGACCAGCTTCCAGGTCTGCCAGTGCCAGAGCTGTCGTGCGACCAGCAGCAGGAGCAGCGTGTCGACGACCAGCGCGCCGGTCACCGACACCCCGTACGCGGTGGTCAGCGCGGCGGACGATCGGAAGGCCAGCATGATCGCCATGACGCCGATGAACAGCAGGAGGTTGACCGCCGGCAGATAGATCTGGCCTCCCTCGTTCTTCGAGGTCTGACGGATCGTCAGTGGCGGCAGGAGACCGAGCTGCACCGCCTGGCGCGTCAGGGAGAACGCGCCCGAGATGACGGCCTGGCTGGCGATCACCGTGGCCGCCGTGGCGAGCACGACCACCGGGAGCTGGAGCTGGGCCGGGAAGAGCAGGAAGAACGGGTCTTTCGTGGCCGACGGCTGATTGAGGACGAGCCCCGCCTGTCCGAGGTAGTTGATGACGAGGGCCGGGAAGACGACGAAGAACCAGGCGCGGCGGATGGGGATCCGACCGAAGTGGCCCATGTCCGCGTAGAGCGCCTCGGCGCCGGTGATGACGAGCACCACCGCGCCGATCGCGACGAACGTGATGTACGGGTGAGCGAAGACGAAGAGGATGGCCCAGGTGGGCGAGAGCCCCTGGAGCACGTCCGGATGCTTGACGATCATCGGGACGCCGGCGACGGCGATGACGACGAACCACAGCAGCATGATCGGGCCGAAGGCCGCGCCCACGCGGCTCGTGCCGAAACGCTGGACGAGGAACAGGAGGACGAGGATCACCGCTGCGATCGGCACGACCAGGTGTCCGACGGAGGGCGGCCGTCCCGAGGCCCTCGACCGCGGAGAGCACCGACACGGCGGGGGTGATCACGGAGTCGCCGTAGAAGAGAGACCCCCGATGCCGATCACGAGGAAGATGGCCGCGCCGCCTCGCCGCTTCGAGTAGAGGCGCCTGGCCAGGGCGGCCAGCGCCATGACCCCGCCCTCGCCGTTGTTGTCGGCCCGCATGAGGACGAGGACGTACTTCACGGACACGACGATGGTGATGCTCCAGAACATCATCGAGATGACACCGAAGACGTCTTCGCGCGACGCGTTCACCGCACCGTCGTCGATCGTGAACACCGTGCGCAGCGCGTAGAGGACTCGTTCCGATGTCACCGAAGACGACCCCGAGAGCCGCGAGAGCGAGTGCCGTGGTACTCGCGCCGCCGCCGTGGTGATGATCGCCCGTCGTCTCGACAGCGGGTTCTGGGGAACGGGTCTCTGTCACGCGCGCACACTCCAGATCGGCCGTCGGCAGAGACGGCTGGGCTCATCCTGCCATCGCGACCTCTTCGGGGCCCGTGCACGCACCGCAAACGGCCCAGGACACCGGTCGTACAGTGGAGAGATGAAGCGAGCCGACGCCCCGTGACGCGCGCCGAGGTGATCGACGGGTCCGGCGAGTGGCTGGGCCACGAGCGCGGGTCGGTTCGCTATCGCCTCCTCCTGGCGTCCCTGTTCTGCGTCGGCGTCGCCACGTTCGCGCAGCTCTACTCGCCCCAGGCCGTCCTGGCGTCGATCGGGCGTGGCTTCGGAGTGACCGCGTCGAGCTCCGCCCTCGTGATCTCGGCCTCCACCGTCGGGCTCGCGATCGGAGTCCTGCCCTGGGCGGCCGCGTCCGACCGGTGGGGGCGCCTGCGCGTCATGTCGATCGCCGTGCTCGGCGCGACGATCCTGGGTCTGCTCGTCCCCTGGTCGCCGTCGTTTCCGCTGCTGCTCACGGGCCGGTTCTTCGAGGGGCTGATGATCGGTGGCGCACCGGCCGTCGCGCTGGCCTACCTGGGCGAGGAGGTCCACGCGAAAGACACCGCGCGGGCCGCGGGGACCTACGTCGCGGGCACGACGGTGGGCGGACTCGCCGGCAGGATCATCGCGGGGTCCGTCGCGAACGTCGCCGGCTGGCGCCTCGGAGTCTTCGTCGTCGCCCTGGTCTGCGGCGCAGCGGCGATCGCCTTCGTCCGGCTCGCTCCTCGGCCGCGCCGCTTCGTCCGGGCCGACCGCGGCGACCGGGCCGCTCGGGTCTCGGCCCGCCTCGGGCAGAACCTCCGTTCGCCCCGACAGCTCGTGCTCTACGCGCAGGGTTTCCTTCTGATGGGCGGCTTCGTGGCCCTCTACAACTTCTTCGGCTTCCGTCTCACGGCAGCGCCTCTCTCGGTGCCTCCCGCCGTCGCCGAGTTCGCGTTCGTGGCCTACCTCGCCGGCACCGTCACGTCGTCC